>JAUJNR010000011.1 GCA_030448055.1 Pyrinomonadaceae bacterium | reverse complement strand
GCTTTTGGGACATAATCTTTTAATGAAAATCGGATATGCCAGAATTTCGACCGTCGATCAGAATCTGGAACTGCAAACTGTTGCTCTGGAAAAGGCCGGATGCGAGAAAATCTTTACTGATCAGGCGAGCGGAGCCCGTGACGATCGCCAAGGATTAATTGATGCAATTGAGTTTTGCCTCTTAAAGATATTCTTCGATTCAAAGTTGGTATAAGTTGAGTCTGCAATCAAAAAGCTGAATAAGTCGCAAAGAGTGCGAGCAATGCAGAGAAACAGAAAGCAGCACGCGCGTCGCTTTCTCAAAGACACCTCTTGGAGGAAGTTAGTTTCGTGTTAATTGTTTGTAAATCTTCAAATAAAAAAGTGGACTGGGCGAATCTTTCGTGTTATGCTCTTCGCATTCCAAAAAGTTGCAAGCCTTGCTTGACCATCAACAATCAATTATTCAGCCACTACAAGGAGTCCATGATGTTTAAGAGTAATAATCTGTCCATTTTTGTTTTACTGCCGCTTTTCTTCGCTTTTAGTTTAGTGACAGTCTTACTGTTACTGCCAGGTGCCGCCAGTCGTGCCATGACGACCGAGAGCGCCGCCTTGTCTGCGCCATTGCAAGAACTGCAAAACGGCACATATGTGATTGTTGCTCGCCACAGCCAGAAAGCGCTCGACATCCCCGCCTTTTCGACCGCCGAAGGCACGGGTCTGATTCAATATGAGCGCAACAACGGCGACAATCAGCAGTTCATCCTGGCAAGACAACCGGACGGCACTTACACGATCACGGTCAAGCACAGCGGATTGGTCTTAGATGTGTTGGGAGCTTCGATGGAGGACGGAGCAATCGTTTGGCAGTGGACGAGCAATAACGGCTTGAATCAGCGTTGGCGAATCGAGCCGACTGACTCAGGTTATTACCGGGTGATTTCTGTTAACAGCAATAAGGCTTTAGATGTCGCCGGTGTTTCACAAGAGGACGGAGCGGCTTTGATACAATGGGCAGACACCGGCAATGGCAATCAACAATTCTTCTTTGACTTGGTTGCCGCCGCGCCGACACCAACGCCTACTCCAATGCCGACGATACAAAACGGCAGAATCGCGTTCGAGAGTTCTCGCAACGGCAACTTCGACATTTACACGATTAATCCGAACGGCACGGGCGTGCAGCAAGTGACCACCAATTCGACTTCTGATTTCCTGCCGTCATTTTCGCCTGACGGCACACGCATCGCGTTCACCAGCAATCGCAACGGCAACGGTGACATTTACACGATTAACTCGGACGGAACAGGCGAACAGCGCGTCACCACGAACCCAAATCTTGATTTCAATCCGTCATTTTCGCCTGACGGCTCGCGCATTGCGTTTGCCGGCTTTCGTAACGGCAATTATGACATCTATGTAATGAATGGCGATGGCACGAACGAGCAGCAAGTGACCACTGCGCTAGTTGATGATTTCGCTCCGGCGTTCTCGCCCGATGGCACGCGCATCGCATTTCACAGTACCCGCAACGGCAACCAAGACATTTACGTCATCAACCTGGACGGCACAAACGAGCAGCGCGTGACGACTAACACAGCGCTTGATTTCAATCCGTCATTTTCGCCTGATGGCACGCGCATCGCGTTTACCAACAGTCGCAACGGCAACATTGACATTTACACGATCAACCTGGACGGCACAAACGAGCAGCGCGTGACCACCGCCCCGGCTGAGGATTCCGAACCGTCATTCTCACCTGATGGCACGCGCATCGCATTCTTTAGCAATCGCAACAGCAACAATGACATCTACACAATCAGCACGGATGGCACGGGCGAGCAGCGCGTCACCACTAACTCAGCTTTTGATCAAAATCCGTCGTGGGGCGGCGCGGTCGCCTCACCAACGCCTACGCCAACACCTGAGTAAGTTAATTTACACTTTTGAATAAGTCTATTTACTCGATTGAGTATGTGAGCCACTTAAGTATTTACACTTTCGAGTAAACTAATTTATACTTTCGTGTAAATGATAACGATTAAGATTGCAGTCATCGCACAAACAAAGGGACTGACAAACGCTTACGCATTGCAAAAGGCTTTGAATATCTCGCCGACGATGGCGAGCCGTCTTTGGAAGGGAACATTCAAACAAATAGCCACTGGGACAATAGACAGACTTTGCGATTTACTCGACTGTGAGCCATCCGATTTGATTGTTTATAGTTCCGACAAGCCCAAAGCAGAAAAGCCAGTGCGAGAGCCACAGCTAATCAAAACAACTGGGACTGATAACACGATGTTAACGACGATTGAAGTTGCAAAAAGACTGGGAGTGAGCCGGAAAACCGTTAATGACTACATAAATCAGAGAAAACTTCGAGCGATAAAAGGAAAGCAGAATCACAATTACGTAAGTGAATCGGACTTTGAAGAGTTTTGCAGAAACCGCAGCCAGTCTCAGTAACGTATTTACCAAACAGGCTCACAAACAAGAGTAGTTGCCAACTAACCAACCCAACACACCAGTAATTAAGGCAAGAACTATTGTGACAATTACTTGCAAAAACGTAATCGGTTGTTTATCTATACTTTTCGCCAACCACGTTTTTTGCCCTTCTGATACTGCTTCAAAACCGGCAGGCGTTACTTTAATTCCAGGATTTGAATAAATCATACCACCACCTGAACTTTGCTTATGGTCAAGGTGAATTGGCTCAATCAGACCCTCTTGATACAAAACATCAAAATCATACGCTAGGTCACTTCCACCACCTTCGCGAACAGAATTATCAATATCTATAAATCTCAGCCCACTAAGAGAACTCACCGGTTTCAAACCTGGTGCCACTTCCGATAGTGCAAATTTAGCGTCATAACGACCCTCTGACTTTTCAACAAAGCCACGAAGAACTTCCATCCTTCTCTTTTTTAATTCAGCACTATTCATAAATCCGATTCTAACAAATACAAAATAAGCATTCTAATCGGTCAAATGTTTCATAACCTTAAGTTTCCTTGTCTGTATTTAGGGACAGCTTCAAGCCGCCTGGCGTGTCTGATTAGTTCATCAACCGACAGAATCAACTCAAACAGTGGCTCGCTGCACATCGGACACGCTTCGCCTTCGGAAAACTCGCGCCGCGTCTCAATCAACTCAGGGTCATCAATCGGCTTATAGTCCTTACAAAATGCTCTAAACTCACCAAACGCGCCGCGCATCTTTTTACCCTTCAATTCTAAAAGCTGTCGGATGTGAGCCACTTCAAAACGATTGATGTCGAATGGTTTCACAGCGTATTTAATTTGCTCGACAAGTCCCGAACGAACGTCATCAACCCGACTGACAAAGAGGTTGCAACTATCGCCCGTTACAGCGAGCCACTCGCGCCGGAGCAAGTCAGTATCAAACCAACGTCGTCTGAATGCGGTCAGGTGAGCGTGGCAATGCCACAAGCCATCAGTCCCTAACGTAAATTCAATCGAATAAAGCCCACCGAGAAAATGCGACTTCCAAAACTCGCGCTGGATTAGTTTCCTAAACGCTTTCATCAGTCGCTTGTAGGCTGTCAGTGCCGTCTCTCTGCGATGTTTGAGCGTCAAGACGACGTGAACAGGCTCGACAGGAACACTTGAGAACGTAGGGAAAGCAACGGCTTTCAGAGCATACTTTTCAAGGAATTCACGCGACGAGCGCGGCGCACAATTCGGACAAAGCCGGAAGTCGCATTTATCGTGCGGTTTTCGCTGGACGATGTGCGAGCCACAAGTTACGGCTGAAAACTTCGCGCCGCACTTGTTCACGCGGTCAGCCAAGTCAGAATCGAGCGACATCAACAGACCGACAAGTCGCTTTTTCGTCTCATTCCGAACGCCCAAACGCTTCGATAAACATTGACGTTCAGCCGCTTTCTGTGAAGATGTTCCCCTATTATTAAAATAGGTGTGTTGAGACGTCGCAACCTTCGATAAATTTGACGATTGAGCGGCAGAATTAAAACCGTTGGTAAGGGTAAACGGCTCGGCTCGCGGCATTGAACGTGGATTCTTAGGCGTTTGGCACATTTTAGAAATAAAAAAGGATTCGTTGAGTGTGCCGCTCAAGAATCCTCTTTTCGTCAGTTTCAAGTTTTTTGGCTTGAAACTAAATCAAGAATAATGTTATTTTCTAATTGTTGTTTGGCACAAATCAACAACGAATCTTAGAGGCTCGATTTCACTTTTGCAGGGTGTCGAGCCTTTAACTTTTTCTATCAAAAAATCTAATCTAATTTTAAACCCAAACTCTTTATTAGTCAATGTTTACCGAACTTTGAAGTAACCACCGCTAGTTCTACTTTTGAGGTATCTTGGAGAAACGATACGAAAAACAAAAAGAAAATTGAATATATTTCAAAAGAGTTACTACCGACGCGTGATATAAAACGGCAACCCACCTCATTATGGATGCGGCTACTCGATGCGCTGGTCATTATTGTATTCCTGTCCTTAATAACTTACTTTTGCGGAATGTCAAAATGATTACAGTCAACAAGTAAAGCAATTTATATTCTGTTTACAACATCTCTCAAAGCTCAACCCGTGACTTTTCTCCCCCTCCCCACAAAAAAAAACAAAACCACATAGAAAATATAATCTTTCATACATCATCATACATATAAGTAAAATTAGCGTAGATTGGTCTATAACAGATACAAAATACTATTTGTGCATATAGAAATAACCCTAAGTAGCAATATAAATTTATGAGAGCAGATAGAGAATTAGGTAGTATCTTAATTAGTTCGGATGCAAAGAACTCTTGAAAAACTAGGCGAGTGTTGTGACGTCTCAAAAATCGCGTAGTAATTATTAGTCTCAAAACAAAAAAAATATCATTTTTTAATGTGAATTCTAAAAAAACAACCATTATTTTTAAATTAAATATATTGAAAATGGTTTTAAAAAAGAAATTATATAAAAAAATAAACATAAAAAATAAAATCTATATATATCAAAAAAAAAATA
>JAUJNR010000010.1 GCA_030448055.1 Pyrinomonadaceae bacterium | reverse complement strand
TTACGCGTCCGACTGGAGGCAGTATGCACGCGGCTGACTACCTAGCCGAACAGACAGGCGGTCAGGTGATGAGCGTTGGGCGACCTGATGACTTAGCAACTGGGTTGGAGAGTATTATCACTGATCTCGCTTCACGTTACTCGCTCGGCTTTTCGCTTGACGAAAACGAGCGAGATGACGGTCGGATGCACCAACTCGAAGTGAAGGTCGAAGCAGATGACGCGCAAGGCAAAAAGCGTAAACTTAAAGTTAGAGCGCGGCGAGGCTATTACATGCCAAAGGTTAGCAAGGCTTCTGATTAAGTAAGCACTTATGAATAATAGTTGCGAAGTTTCACTTCGGCGCGCCATCTAACAAATCAATGGACGTGAGGCGGAAACAGCGACTTTCTTATCGTGTCGTCCGTTAAACTTGGAGTTGCGTGTCATCGGTTTCGCATCACGTTAACTCAATCGTTAGATTTTAATCAAAAACTTCGCGCCGAAAGGCAAGATGTAGCCTCTTTTTTTCGAATCAATTTCTGATAATGCTTCGTTGAAAGAACCGGCTTTTTGAATACGCATCGAGCGCGTTTCTTCATCGGGTAAAGAAGTGATTATTTGAACATTGAATTTTTCTGCCTTTTTCAAAAGCGACCAAGCTGTCTGTCCGTTGACTTGATATTTTTCGCAAAGTTTTTCGGCTAACGCTTCGGCGTTTTCCGCTTCAAACCAATTTAAAAAATCTTTCCTGCCAAGACCGTCAGCGCATTCCGCTAAAAAGATAATTGTTTCGCCGTCATTACAAGCCTTTGAAGCCATTTCCAGTGCCTTATGTGCTTGAATCATATTTGTATCGAACGGAAAACCGCCGCAGCTTACAATTACCAAATCTCTCTTTTCCTCAATTTCAATCGTGTACTGCGAAGCGTAAAAATCGCAAGCCTTTCGATGCGCTTGTTTCCAATTGCCGCAAAACAAATCAATTGCTTCACCTTTGTCATTTGTGATTGTATTTATCGAAAACACGGGCGGAAGTTTTTGAACGACTTCCATAAATGCTTCGTGAACTTTATTGCCGTCCAAAATTGCCGTTGCAACGCCTTCGCGCCTTGAATTTTTTTCACAATCGAAAGCTAATTTATGAGTTGCGGAAACGGTTCGAGACGAAGCGAGTCCGGGACAAATCAATTTGCGCCCGCCCGTAAAACCTGCAAAATAATGAAACGTAATGCCGCCGACAATTATTGTGTGGTCGTGTTCAGTGAGCGCGCGGTTTAGTTCGATTGGTATTTTGTTTTCGGTTTCGCCAAGCCGAACAATCTGCGCCAAATCTCGCGGATTATGATCGAGCGTTTTGATGCGCTGCGCGATAAACGGCGTGAGAATGGTTTTCTTTTCCGCTTCCGTAACTTGGCGATGAATGCCGGTCGCAAAAATTATGCGAATATCAAAAGGCATCGTGCCGTTTGCAATTAAACGACGAACGAGCAAATTTACAATTTGTCCGCTCGCGGTTTGGCGCGTGGCATCGGGAACAACAATTAAAATGCTTTCATTTGGTTTGATGATTTCTTCAATTGTCGGTGAATCAATCGGATTATCGAGTTTTTCGCCGATTTCAACATCCGTTAAAGCAGACTGCGGTTTTGCTTTGCCTAAAACCTTGAATCTATTTTCATCGAAAGTAAAATTTATCGTTGATTTTCCGTAACCTAGATCGATTGTTGGCATAGAAGAAATTTACCACAGAGGCACAGAAAACAGGGAGAAATGAAAAATGGAAAGTGGAAAG
Source organism: Pyrinomonadaceae bacterium (assembly GCA_030448055.1). Lineage (GTDB taxonomy): Bacteria > Acidobacteriota > Blastocatellia > Pyrinomonadales > Pyrinomonadaceae. The sequence goes on along the minus strand of JAUJNR010000010.1, from coordinate 5,835 downwards.
TGGAAAATTTAGGAAGTAGGTATTTTCCGTTTTCCATTTTCCATTATCTTCTCTGTGTCTCTGCGGTGAAATCGGATTTTTGAGCCGGCTCGAAACACTTCGCGCCTGAAAAGCAATTATGCAGACTATTGCGCTCGTCTTCCGGCGTTTCCATCTGTATCGTTAAATGGTCAATGCCAAATTCGTCGTGCAATTTTTTCCTGATGTTTTTTAAAAGATTAGCTTGGGAAATTGTTTCTTTGTGAACAATGTGAACGCTCAAGGCTTCCATTCCCGAAGTTATCGTCCAGACGTGCAGGTCGTGGACGTTTTCTACGCTTTCGGTTTGCAAAATTGTTTGCTCAACTGACGTTAAGTTTATGTGCGAAGGCGTGCCTTCCAAAAGTACATTCACCGATTCGCGGATTAATCGCCACGCGCCGAAAATGATTATTAAACTTATCAAAACACTGCAAACGGCATCCGCCCACAGCCAGCCGAAAGCGACGATTAAAACTCCGGCGGCGATTGCCGTTACCGAGCCGAGCGCGTCACCGACGACGTGCAGTTACAATATTTAACTGCGTTCTGGCGTCGCTAAAAGATAAAGTGATTAAAATGAGCACGACCGCCGACGGCAAATCAGCGTTAATTCAAAACCTTTTACTTCAGCAGCATTCACGTCAAACGCTGAAGAATCAACAGCGAGATTAGGACAAGTGCGATACCACTGATATGCGCAGCTATAGCCTCTGGTGGCAATAACCGAAAGTTTCTCTGCGCCGTTGCCGGACGGGCGGTAACCAAATCGCTGCCAAAAGTCAACGTTAAAGCGGCAACGTCTGTCAAAGATGTCTGGGGCGTTTCGGCGACAGCGCGAGCGAATGGTTCAGCCAGCCGATTGTTTCAGCGCCATAGATCGACGTTAAGACGAGCGCGAGTTTTGCCTTGTTAACTCGCGCATCGCGTCTTTCGTCCGAATGTATGTGATGAATACCCGTAACGATTCCACCTGGAGATCCACCGAAGATGAACAATGACTATTTGAGATCAAGACGGCAACTTTTGATTTGGAATCCCATCCGAAAATCGAAATCAATTTTTCCCAATGGTTTTGCGCGTCAGGATTAAAGAAAAACTATTGAAACAACCAACGTACAAAGCCATATTGAGCAGCAGTTACCGTCTGGTTGAAATCGCCTTTAATAATCGCCAGAGAAAACAGACAACGCAGATTCGTTACCTTGTCTCAAACCCACGATGACGTCGAAATAGGGATGCAAAAAGCATTGCCGATAAATGTCAGCACAAACGCCAAACCACGGAGAACAGAAACTTCCGCCATATCAACCAGCAGAAAAAAGAATGTCCGCAAACCGAGAATAGCGAAAATGTTTGAAGTATAAACGATAAAGCGGTCGGTCGTGATACCTAAAATCGCCGGGGATTGAATCAACTGCAAACACCAAATCAACCACGTTGATAACAATCAAAACCAGCAAAAGCAGAGTTCCGGTGCGTTGTTTGTCTTAGCGATTAAAACTTTTCGCCAGTTGCAGAATACCGAACAGCATAGCGAGTTGCAGAACGGATAACGAGGTCAAGCCCACAAAGCCGTCGTCCGAGAACATCTTTATTCCCGTGTAAATGAGAAACGCACCGAAAATGATAAGCCATATGGGCATCTCTTTCACCGGTTCACGCTATGAAATCAGCACTGCGACGAGATTGCCAAAAATTCCCCAGAACAAACGGGCGCGATGCTGGAATTTTTTCGAACTTTGAAAAATTAAAGCGCACCATGAGAAAAATAAAGAAGGTCGAACTGTTGCTTTAACTGGTTTACAGCATCCATCAGAGATTCCGGCATGAACCAGAAAGATCGTCGAACATCTGAAATGAAGCCGTTAAAGGCGAGCGCCAGCGAAATCCAGACTGCGCTCCACGTAAAAGTTTCACGGCGCGTCGGCGTGTGCGCGTGATTTGCCGATACGCGATGTCAACAAACAAGGCGACAAAGACAACGGTAAAGAAAAAATCCAAACCCACATTGGATATTCGATATTCATAAGCTTTATGTTACGGTTAGTGACTGAAAAGTCCAAAGCCTAAAGTTCAATGTTCAAAGTTTAAAGTTTACACTGACAATTTTCCAATTTATGAAAATGAGCACGCAGTGCCAAGAGCCGAAACTCTTGCCCTGGTTTTTCAAAATTCAACCCAATCGTTGGGCGATGAAATTATAAACGATAATTCCAGTAACTCTCACCGGGAACGTTCGAAGTTTGCAGGCAAATGAGTTCGTTGTCAACGCTGACAACGCTCGAAGCAAAGGATGACCCGAAACGGCACTTGCCGAAACGATGCTTCGTTCAACGCAACCGTATCGTTGACCGTGCCCGCTGGCTGAACCTGGCAGCGGGTACTCCGGTATTACTAACTTAGACGCCTTGCCATTCAAAAACGCCGCCCGATATTTGTTTCCCGGTGTTTGATTCGTCTCACGCAGGGACATCACCGCTTGTTCTTATTCCTTCGGCTGTATCTTTACCGGAAGCGCTGACCGAATCTTTTTTCGTAAAATACATTTCTGAGGTTTAAAACCGCTGCTCGTTTCGCGATCAGGAGTTTGCCTCGTCTTGAAGTTCCCAAGTTTCCGTCGTGGTGAAGGTAAAATCACCCGTCGGAGCATTGATTTTGTGCTGAAGTTAATTTTAACTTGCCGCCGTTTTCTATCGAGGTTGAAGGCAGCCGTCTGCCCATCTTCTGTTAATTTCGGCAGTTGTTTCTTTGCCTTCAAGATTATAAGTCGCCCCTTGCGAGCTATCGTCATTATTCGCTTTGCTGGTGCCGCACACCGTTTCTGCTTTGGCATTTCGCCTTCAGGCGGCGCTGACCTTATAGCCGTAGTTTCGATTCTTAATTCTTTATCGGTTTGCGCGACCGTCATTGTCATTGATTTGACACGCATTCTTTCGCCCAAATTGCTTTTGTTGACATCAAGTTCCCAGTTACCTGCAAAATTCGCTGTTTTCTCCTGTGCGAAAATTGTTACCGTTGCTAAAAGCAGACAAAACAGCGCAGACAAAACTAATGCTTTTTTCATAAAATTTACTCCTTGATTTTTTAGATTGAAAAGTTCCATTTTTTAGACGCTTGAAAATTCGATTTAGTTTCAACAAAAGCAAAACTAATTGTTAATGGTTAATTGTAAGTGGTAAACGCTCAGTGATTTTATTAACCATTTACCATTTTTTACGCTTTGGCAACTTCTTCGCGGTTATGAAGTTTGCTGTTTCGATAGCCGTAAAGCATATAAATTACCAAACCGACCAGAAGCCAAATGCCGAAGCGCATCCAATTTGTAACGCCGAGCTCGGTCATTAAATACAAACACGACAACAAACCCAAAATTGGAATTAGCGAAAGTTTTTTAATCAGACTCAAAACCAGCAAAATTATAGCGGTAATGATAAAAAATATTATCGGAATTTTGTGCGAAAACGCTCCCAACATACTTTCCCCTTCCGCCGGAGTGATCGTCAGCAAATCGTTGAAAAAATTAGGATTGAAATAATAAATCGTTCCCAAAACAACTAACATAATCACGGGCAGGAGAAACTGCGAATTAATATACGGCACAAAGCGCGTTCCACTTTCCTTGAATTCTTTATCTTTGAACAAAACGCCCGCGCAAACGACAACGAATGCGAACAGAGTTCCGATGCTTGCCAAATCCGTAACTTCCGTCAAGTTCATAAACAAGGCGGGAATGGCGACAACAATTCCAGTAACGATTGTCGCAAACCAAGGCGTGTGAAATCGCGGGTGAATTGACGAAAAAACTTTTGGTAAAAGTCCGTCGCGGCTCATCGCCATCCAAAGACGCGGCTGTCCGATTTGGAAAACTAGAAAAACCGTTGCCAGCGCGATAACTGCGCTAACCGCGATAATACCGGCAACCCAGGGAATGTCCACGCCTTCAGGTCCGAAAACAAACGCGAGCGGATCACCGACATTTAATTTCGTATAGCTGACCATCCCGGTTAGAACGAGCGCCAGAGAAATATACAAAATTGTGCAGATAACCAATGACAAAATCATTGCAATCGGCAAATCGCGGCGCGGATTTCTGCATTCTTCGGCAGTTGTCGAAAGCGCGTCGAAACCGATATACGCGAAAAATACAGCCGAAACGCCCTTCAAAACGCCTTCAATTCCGTTCGGCGCAAAAGGCGACCAATTCGCAGGATTAACGTAATTTGCACCTAGAAAAATGACGAGCAAAATAATACCGATTTTCAAAACGGTCATTATGTTTGACGCAAATTTCGATTCACGAATTCCGATATAAACGAGCGTCGTAATCACCAAAGTAATCATCAGCGCAGGAACGTCGGCGACAATCGGAATTCCGGCGATGTTCGGCGCGTTTAACCACGACGAATAAGCATCAATCTGTGAACAACTGACGGCGGCGTCCGCGCTTTCACACGCTTTTGTTAATGTGTCAACCGTCGCGCCGCCTGCAACCGCTTCCTCAACAGCCGCATATCCGCGTTTCGCCGTCACAAAATCCATCGAAAAATGAAGCGGAAAATTTATTCCGTAACCTTTGAGAAGCCCCGTAAAATAATCGCTCCACGAAATAGCGACGGCAATATTTCCGATGGCGTATTCGACAATTAAATCCCAGCCGATAATCCACGCGATAAATTCGCCCATCGAGGCGTAAGCGTAAGTGTAAGCCGAACCCGCCACCGGAATGCGCGAGGCAAATTCGGCGTAGCAAAGCGCGGAAAAGCCGCAGGCGAACGCCGTAAAAACAAACAATAAAGCTACTCCGGGACCGCCATTGTAAGAGGCTTTGCCAATCATTGCGAAAATGCCCGCGCCGACAATCGCGGCAATGCCCATTAAGGTCAAATCAAAAACGCCGAGCGTTCGCCGCAGCCCGCCGCCTTCGCCGCCGACCGTTTCCTGCGCGTGGTCGCTCAATCCGGCGGCAGCGTCCGCCTGAATTTGTGCAATAGATTTTTTACGAAATAATGAATTCATATTTTTATTGATTCCAGATTTTAAATTCTAGGTTTCAGATTTGGGATACGGATTTTCAATTTGAAATTTGGAATCTGGAATTTGGAATTAAAACTGCTTTGCCTGCGCATTTTGAACGAAAATGTCAAAAGATGCAATGAGAATTATTCGGAATTAAATTTTTTTATCCGAATACAATGTCACGGTTTAATTTTTGCGATTATTGTTTCAATGGTTTTTGACAATTTTGAATGAAATAAATTTTTTCTGTTTTGTGCATCCAAAATAAAATTTTCAGCGAAATGTATATTGTAAGCAGATGAAATGTTGCTTATCTTTGCCAACAGCTTATTTCTTGAGAATGTTGGTATATGTTCAGAATATAGTTCATCTCCTTTTTTGAACTGAAAATGCCGGACGTTTTTTATATTTTTATAAAAGCATCCGGCATTTTTGGCTCTATAATCACGTAAATTTACGCTTTATGGTAAAATTCTCTTTTATAAATTTTACGGATTTAACATTAAAACTTTTATGAAAGGCAATGAAATCAGACAAAAATTTTTAGAATACTTTGAAAAACGCGGACACAAGATTGTGCATTCAAGTCCGGTTTATCCGCCGAACGATCCGACGATTCTTTTTACCAACGCGGGAATGAATCAGTTCAAAGACGTATTTCTCGGCAACGAAAAGCGCGATTATAGACGCGCCGCTAGCTCGCAGAAATGTATCCGCGCCGGTGGCAAACATAACGATTTAGATGAAGTCGGAAAAACCGCCAGAGATCATACGTTTTTCGAGATGCTCGGCACTTTT
>JAUJNR010000005.1 GCA_030448055.1 Pyrinomonadaceae bacterium | reverse complement strand
GTATATTCCGTAGCAAAGCTACGAGGAATTAAACCAATAAGGAACGATTAAAAAAAACAAATAAAGAAACAAAGGCACCCGAAACTTAAAAAAGTTTGACATAAATATATTTGAGTCGTCCACGGTAAACAAGATACGCCATTTTTTCCAGAAAAGTGTGTAAGATTTTGACTCAAAAAATCATAGTCAATATAAACGAGAATAAGCGATTCGGGTTTACAAGAAAACTTATAAACTGTCAGTGCTTAATTTAACGTGAGCTAAAAGCGACAGATTAAAAATTACAGCAAGGCGCGGGTAGAAGCCGCGATAAGTTTATAGGTCAGAGAAATATATTAATACCAAAAGTTTCTTTATTTATATCTTTCACTTAATTTTTGTGCGTTAGTAATTGAGCCAACTAAATTATATCGCCGATGCGTGTGAATATCTCCCCGTTCACGCCGCTTGATTTATAAAATAACCCGGCTCGTTTAACCAAAAGCTGCAAACAGCTTTTCGGTTGTCTTTTTTATGAGAAGTACTTTTGGCACTAAAGAAAAAAGCGCTTTCGGGTTCGACGCTGAAAGCAGCCAGGCAGCGTCGCCCGACCAGCTCGCCGTCGTGTGGAGCGGCGAACAGCGCGAAGTCGTCGTCGCCTCGCCGATACCCGGAAACACCGCCAATTCTTACGATTTGGATTTAGCGCGTTTTCCCGCCGGTTTTAATCTAACAGCGGCGCTTGCTATGCGGCGGGCAGGCAACGTCAATTTGCCGCAATTTTCCGAACAGACGAATTATTTAACGGCGGTTTCGGATTTTTCCGAACGAACGCGAATTCTCGCCCTCAGCGGCGATGTTCTCGCTTTTGACGACGACGAATTAATTGAATGGCTGGTAAACGCTGAGCGGCAGATGGTTCTCGGCACCGACAATCATCCGGTGTTTGAAACGGCGCTTGAGGACACCGCTTGTTCGATCAGACGACTTCCGAACGGGCAGGTGGCGATGACCGAAGTTCCGCGCCAGCACATCCAGGCGACGCGCGAAAGGATAGTTTCGCTGATTGGCGAGAGAGCGCCAAGTTTTTTCAATCTGACGGTTGAAACTCCGCTCAGATGCGCGGCGCGGTATTTTTTAACCGCTCTGCCAGAAGGCGCCGTCGTTTTAAGAGACGAAAAAGCATCAGAAGCGACGGCATTTCTGCTCATCGGCAAAGCCGGTTTCAGCTACGGGTTATGGAGTCCGGCAGCGGGGCTTTTCAGCGAATACGCTTTTTCGGCTCCGGCGGAAATCAATCGCCTGTCGCGCGCTACGGATGAAAATTCCGGCGGCTTTTCACCGGAAGTCATTGCTGCCGACAGCCGCGCGCGCCAACCACAATACGAATCTTCAATTGATGCGCCGACCGAACAAGTCAGAAGCCCGCGCGACGAGCACTTGGAAAAATATGTTCGGCACGCACTTGAACAGCTTTTCCTGCAGCTTTCGCCGGAAAAGCTCGAACAGTTGGAACTTTCGAGTTACGCGCAGGTGGTTTGGGGAAGCGAACCCGGACTGTCCGAAGTAATCGCCCCGATTGTCGCCGAATACTCGGCTAACTCCGGCTTAGAGTTTTTTCAACTTCCGGCTCCGTCCGACGAAGCCGTCGCGGGCGGACTTCTTTTCGGCTCGTTTACATTTGGTGACGCGACGGCGGCGGGCGCCGAAATTGTTCCACCGGTCAATTTGGCGCGCGATATTCTGGTGCTTGCCGACAAGGAAGAAATCGAGCGACGGCGCCTCGAAGAAGTCTATCTGCTCAAACGACGCAACCAGGCGGTTTTTGCCCTTTTGGCGCCGATTGTTTTGGTCATCGCCGCGCTATTGGCGATAACCGCAGACCTCATTCGGACGCAAATTATGACTGGCATCCGAGAGATTCGCGCCGACGCCCAAACGCTTAATTTGAAACCGGCGCTCGACCGGCGCAAATCATACGAAGCCAATCTTAAGTGGTATCAGGAATTTATCACGCAGGTTAGCGGGTTGCGCCGCCAGCAGCCGGTCGGCATCGGTATGCTGTATGAGCTCAATTCGAGCTATCCGTTTAACATTGACCCGTCGTTTTACGTGGCGGATTTGAAATTAGGTGACGCCGGCGGGGTTGCCAGAGCTACTGCTCCCGGCACCGGCGCTAGCGCCAATTGTTTCGATTGCGTGGAGATAAGAGGATTGGCGCGAAATAAAGACGCGGTTACTTCGTTTTTGAGAACGCTCGAATTTGCCGGAGGACCCGGAAGCGGAACCAGGCTGTTTAGTAATTTGGCTTACGAGGTGGTGGAAACCACTCCGCCGCCAACCGCCGCCCTGACCGGCAATCAGCCTACTCTTCCCTCCATGACTGGCTCTAATTTAACTAACAGCAACACCGCGCCGGGCGTTATCGCCTGGAGCATAAAAGGCAATTATATGCCGATGGCACCGTTCGCGCCGCCTGATAAAAATAAGCCGCCTGCCAAACCGACGCCGCCGGTAAGTGCGGCGACGCCAGCAGCTGCGGCAGCGACGCCCGCGCCGACTCCTTAGTTCTCAGTTGTTATCTTAAAAAGGCGGCTTTGTTAAGTTTTGACGAAAAGCCTGAATTTATGATTACGAATAAAAAATCAAGTTCTTTTAATTCGCTCGGCGGAAGCGTTCTGCGCGAATCAATGAAGTATGGGTCGCTCGTTACTTTCGCGGTAATGATGATTCTTTCGCTCGGAGTCGGCTATTTGATTTACAGTTACGTGCTGGGCGGCTGGGCGGAATCCGCCCGCGCATACCGCGAACAGGTCGTAAAAAAGGAATTGGAAAATAAAAGAACGGAAAATATGCTTGCCGAAGAGCCGCAATTTCGCGCCAAATTCAAAAAAATAGTTGACCTTTATCAGGAAGCCAAACCGCTTTTGCCAGAAGAGACCGAAATTTCCGAAGTTCTCGGACAAGTCGAGACGGCGGCGCGGCGCAACGGAGTTACTTTAACCGGACTGCAGGCGGTCAAGGAATCGGTAAAATCGCCGAAAGCCGAAAAATTGTATGAGCGGGAAATTCCCGCCATCGTCACCGGACCTTACCCGCAAGTGGTGCGCTTTTTCACCGACATTTCGCGGATGCCGCGCATTTTGCTGGTTCGTAATTACTCGGTCGTTTCACTCAAGAATTCGGTTTCCGCCGGTTTCACGCTGATCGCATATCACGCGCCGCCGCCCGCGGAAATGCCCGCCATTCCCGCTGATTTGGCGGCGTCGAGCCAAAGCGTCGAAGGAGGTAACGATGCCCGGTAGATTAACGCCCGCCGCGTCTTTACCATTTAAAGACCGCTTATCTTGGAAGTTGGCGCTGCTTTTCATCGCCACTTTTCTCGCGGTTTTTTTAAGCGGATTAGCGTATGACGTTTTCGCCACGATGTGGGAAAACCAGCAAACCGAAACTGATTCGCGGGCTCAACCGGCTTTAAAACCGATTGAACCGAAAATAGAAAACGATTTGGCTAAAGTTTTGGCGTCCGCTCCGATTCCTGACGCGGTTGAAATAAAAGACCCGTTTTCCGATCGAAATGGCATCAGCGATAACGCCCAAACGCGCGCCGCCGTCGCCGCGGCAAGCGCGAGGCTGGCACAACAGCCGCCGCCATCGGCGCAATCGTCCGTCGCGCAAAACAATCCGCGCAACCGTCCCGGCACGTCCGCAGGTCCGGCAACCGGCAATTACCCGAATTATCCGGGCGCGGGCGCCGCCGGACCGGGCGTTAACTATGTCGCTTCGCCCGAAGCCACTAACGCGCGAATTCGCGCGCGTCAGGAAAAAATGCGACTCGGACAAGACGGCGGACCCGAATCAACAGTTTTAGCGATTGATGATTTACTGCCCGTCGGAATGGTCAGCGGCGGCAACGGCGAAACCGAAGTGATGCTTTATTCGCAGGCATTGCAGCAAACTTTCAGTTTTCCAATCGGCACGCCTTTTTACGACGGACGACTCGTGGAGTTGAGACCCGACGGCGTAGGCTTTGCCAACGCGAATCAAAACGGGGCGGTGTTTCTGAAAGGCTGGGCGCATTCGATAAAACAACCGACTTCTAACAATTCGGCGGAAAAAGATTCGTCGGGGCGAACGGCGGGAACAAGTCGTGAAGATTGAAACCGAAAATTTCGCCGACCTTAAAGTTTATGGCTTTTGCCGAGTTACAGCCGAATTGATTTATTGACCGAATATATTTTTTTAGAAGAAACAAACTAGATGAAAAAAGCTATTTTATTAATTTTTGCCTTGCTCACGCCATACGGCGCACCGGCTCAAAATCCGCAGCCGACTCCGGTCGTCACGCAACGCGCGGATAACCGTCAGGTGATACAGGGAACTTTCTGCGACCCGAATTTCGTCGGCGAACCGATTACTTTTATGCAAACAGCGGAACTGACTCTCGACGATTTGCTCAGGGAGATTCATAACCGTTTCGGAGTTAACTTTCTTGCCGGTCCGAAAGTAGGCAGTTTACCGATAAACATCAAAACTAACAGTATTCCTTGGAATACGCTTTTAAATTCGCAGTTATTTGTATTAGGCGTGCGCTCAACTTGTATCAACAGCAATACGATTCAACTTGTCAGTAATGAAGAAGAAGTCGCCTTGGAAAAGGGGAGACTCGATGCCGCGGCATTACGGACTGAATTTATCAAACTCAAATACTTGCAGCCGACAACCGGCGGAAATCGCAACATTGCCGGTCAAAGCACAAATCAGAACAACAGCGGGTTATGCGGCAGCGGTGGCAATAGCGGCGGCGGTGGCGGCGGTAGCGGCGGCAGTCAAAATTGCGGAACTTTTGAACAACTAAAATTTGAGATCGAAAAGATTCTCGGTCTTTATGACACAAGAAGCAGTTCAGCTTCAAGGCAGACTGTTGACCGTAATGACGGAAGCCAAACCATATCCGGCGATGAAAGAGACGGCGGCGCGCGGAGACTCGGCTCGGTTTCGCAAATTCCCGGACGCAATATACTTGTTGTTCGGGCGACCGCCGATCAATTGGCGCAAATCAGACAAATTATTGAACTCGCCGACCGACCGCCGTTTCAGGTAATAATAAAAGGTTTGGTTTATACGGCGAATGAAAATCGTTTAAGAGACATCGGTGTGCAGTCTTCGATTATCTTTGGTACGGGAAACTTAAACACGCTCGGTGGAATTCTCGGTCAGCCCGGCGTTTCTCCGTCGGAAGTTGACCCGACGACTGGACGACCCGTTCCGGGCGGCGTCAGGTCGCTTGGCGGGGGATTTGGACAACCGCCGGTCGGCGGCTCTTTATTCGGTTTCTCGACGCTAATCGGCACGGCGCAGTTTTCTGTGCAGGCAACGGCGCTTGAGCAGAACGGCGTCATCTCGATAAAATCGCGCCCTTTTGCCACGGTTTTAGACGGCGATACGACGGATTTGAATGTCGGGCGGCAGATTCCCGTTCTCATCCAGGCGCAAAACTCGCTCGGCGGCGATCCAGGCGAGCTGCAGATTCTTGAGGCGGGAAATCTTCTTTCGGTGACGCCGCACGTTATTGACGATGAAAACGGAAATCCGGTGGCGGTAAATTTAGACGTGCAGCTCGAATCAAACGACGTTGATTTGTCGGTTATCAGTCAGGGCGTGCCGTCGGTCACGCGCCGCTCGATTCAGTCGCGCCTTATTTTGAATCAGGAGAAAACGATTATTCTGGGGGGCTTTACCGTTGATTCGAATAATTACACGGTTGCAAAAACGCCGGGTTTGGGCGACATTCCTATTTTAGGTTATTTGTTTAAGCGGAAAATTCGCGCCGACCAGATCAATCGTTTGTATTTTGCAATTTCGGTTTCGGTAATTCCATACGGTTCGGTTATTGAGCCGGTCGTCGTTCCGGGCGCGACGACGGATATTCCGTCTATCACGCCGGAAATGCTGAAACGCGCGAAAGATGCGCCGTCAGTGGTTTCGCCGACGCCGACTTCGCCCATCAAGGACAAACCGTAAATTTTAAAAACTGTGCGCCGGGAATTGATTTGTCAAATCCCGACAATGAAGCTGTTGTTAGGTCGGCGCGCAAACGGAAGGGATGGATAGAGATGAGAAGGGAAAGCAGTAAAGACAACAATCACACTCGTTACGAAAGTTTTGGAGAAAAAGCATTAGAACGACTCACTACTAATACTGCCGCAGACGGCGCGGACGGCGAACACCTGCCGGAAAGCGATGCGCCGGAAGAGCAGCAACAGCAAGCATCGGAGAATGTGTCGCTGCTCGTTCAGACCAGCCCCGAAAAAAAATACAGCGTCGAGAGCTTGCAGCCTTTTTCGCAGTATCTGAATAAAGAATCTTCGAGCCGCTATCAGGCAATCGTGCTGAAAACCTGGACGGGCGATTACGAATCTCCGTATTTTGAAGTCGGGCTGGTGCATATCAAAAACGGCGACCACCGCAACGGCGTGGTGCGCGCCTTGCGCGTCAGCCCGTTTCACGTTACATTTCACCCGCTCGACGAAGCATTTTTCGAGTATGTGCATTCGCATCTTTATAACGCGCAGGCGCAGTCTTTAGCGCTCGAACACCAGCAGAAAAAACAATCGCAGAAAACGAAAAATTGGGGTGAAGGTCAGACGACTTTAAGCGACGAGCAGACGCGTGCGGCGCAGGCGGCGACCGAAGCCGATTACGCCAACGAGTCCGAAGAATGGATTGATTTGACGAATCAGGAGGAGTACGAACGCAACATCCGGCGGAGCGAATCCGAACTGACGACGCAGGAATTTATCCGTTTGATTTTGATGGAGTTCCTGCGCTCCGGCTCATCCGATATGCACATCGAGGCGGGACAGCCGACGGGTCGCATCCGCTTCAGATACGACAGCGAAATGTTTACGCGCTGGGACAACATTCCGTTTGTCAAAATCAAACAACTGTCAATGGGAATGGCGGAAACTTCCGGCAAAGACGCGACGCAGATGAAGTTCAAAGACATTGACTCGACGATAAAAGTGCGGGCTTTGCGCGATGGACGAGCGGCAGACGTTGAGCTCAGGTTCGCGTCGCAGCCGACGCTTTATGCGCCCTCGATCGTTTTGCGCTCGCAATTAAAGCCGATTCGGGACATCGGCGCGGTCGGTTTTCTGCCCCGTCAAATCGCCGACTTAAAGGCGGCTTACTCGCAAAAACGCGGCATTCTTACCATTACCGGCGCGACCGGATCCGGGAAAACGAACACGCTCGAAGCCATCTACGCCGCGCTTGAAGAACCCGACATTTATAAAATCATCGAAATCGGCGAGCCGATTGAAATTCGCTCGGCGCGCCGAACGCAGATGAGTCTGCGTCCGAACACGCCGTTTAGCTGGTGGGACGCTTTTTATTCTTGCCTGCGCGCCGACCCGGACATTATCGGCATCGGCGAATTGCGCTCGGTCGAACACGTATCCTTGGCGATTAACGCGGCACTGACCGGACACCTCGTGCTGGCGACGTTTCACGCCGCGAGCGTCGAAGATACTTTGTCACGTATGTTTCAGATGGGACTGCCGCGTGAAAATCTTTCGACCGGAATGAATTTGATACTCGCGCAGGCGCTGGTTAAAAAACTGTGCGAAAGATGCAAAGTCGTTGACCAGCATCCGTCTGACGTTTACGAACGTGAAGTATACAAAAGCGTCGGCTGTCCGCAGTGTTTTAATAAAGGAACTCGCGGGCGGACGGCGATGACCGAACTGCTTTATTTTAACGATGAAGTAAAGGAATGGATTCAGAACCGAAATCTGACGGCGCGTGACGTGGTGCATAAGGCGATGGACGCGGGCTATTTGATTCCGATGAAAGCCGTAGCGCGGGAAAAAGTTCTCGCCGGTATTACTTCGGAACAGGAAGTCGCCGCCGTTCTCGGCTTGGTCGAAAGCAAACGCCAGTATGCCAATTACTCGTATGCGAACGCCGCGTCCTCGGCTGAATCTTCAGCCATACAAGAAACAATTAATCAGCACGAGGAAATTATAGAGGGCGAAATAGTCGGCTGACGAAACGTTTCGGCGCCGACAATTTAGCAGCCGAAATGGTTTGCCGACTCGAAAGTTTTAATTATTTTTATTTATAAGGAACGCTATTTATGAACGAAGTTAAAAACACCTTTAACGCTGCGGGAGCCGGAACGAGAACCGCGCCCTTGCGCCCGAACAATTCAGCCGCCAGCCGCGTAACTGCTCCGTCGGCGACGGCGGGAAAAGTTCGCCCAATCGCTCCCGCCGGACGAACGTTCAACGTTCAGGCGAACGCTGCCGAACTCGGACGCTCGGAGAACGGTTTTAATTTTACCGGCATAGATTCGCTCGGCGAACCGATTAAAGGATTTGTTCAAACGACCGAGGCGCTGCTCGCGGCTAAGGAACTCGAAAGAGCCGGAATAAGCGTCCAGTCAATCAGCGAAAAGCGAAGCGGACGCCAGAAAAATCGCCGCCCGACGAGCGTCGAACTCGCCACGCTCGCTGAACAGTTCGGCGATTTAATGGAAATCGGCGAAAGCCCGACGCAAGTTTGTCGCCTTTTGGCTTTTGCCCAAACCAATAAAGTTTTGGCGAGCGCCCTTCTGAACGCCGCTGAATTGGTTATCAACGGCTGGAATTTGTCGGAAGCCTTCGCTGCGCAGCGCGACCACAAGGGCAAGCCGCTTTTTCCCGTTACTTTTATCTGCGCTTTGCGTATCGGCGAAGAAGTCGGAACGGCGGCAGATTCCGAAAGCGGAAAAAACAAGAGCGCATTTCTGCTCACGCTGCGCCGCTTTGCCGAGGCGGAGAAAAAGGCGGACTCGATTCGTTCAAAAATTCGTTCGGCGATGATGTATCCGGTCGCCGTAATAACCTTCTGTCTTGTCGCCGTGGGAATCGTCGAGTATTTCGTGATGCCCAAAATGGTCGAGCTTTACACATCGCTTTTGACCGGCGACGACACGCAGCTGCCGCTGATTACGCGAATTATGATCGGCGGTTCGGACTTCTTGACAAGTTATTGGGGAATCGGGTTTATGATTTTAGTCATCATCGCTTTAATCTTTTTCGTGCGGTGGGCGAAATCGCCGCAGGGCAGCGACAGAATAAAGGTCGCATCCTTGCGCCTTCCGGTTTTCGGGTCGTTTTTCAGGCATTATTACGCCGCCCAAACGCTGCGCACGCTGGCGATGCTGGCGTCGGGCATTCCTTCGATGACCGAACGCTTTTTAGTCGGCGCCGAAACATCGAGCAACCCGGAATACAAGGAAATGCTTCTGCACGTGCGTCACCGTTTTATGACCGAATCAACCGATTTGCACAAATTGTTTGTGCCTTACCCGTTTTTGATGGGCAAGGAATTTGCGGGCGTTTTGATGACGTTTGAAAAAACCGCCGATATGCAGACGACGTTTCACAATTACGCGAAAGTCGTCGAAACGCGCGCCGAACGCGAACTCGAAGCCGTGTTGTTCTGGCTGCAAAATTTCGCCATCGTTCCGGTCGGCATTTTCGTCGGATTTATCGTCGCGGCTTTATACAGCCCGATGTTTGAGTTAGCCGGAAAAATCGGCAGCAAATAAAACTGTGTGTAGTTTCGCAGCGGAAAATATATTAATGAAACAAAAGGACAACAAATTTATCAATCAAAAGGGCGTGACATTAGTGGAACTGATAGTGGTTATTCTGCTTATCGTAATCCTTTCAACCATTGCGATTATGAATATGAGTTCGTCGAAAATTCAATTTCAGCGACAAACCGTGGCGCGCGAACTGAAAGTCGCTTTTGAACGAGCGCGTTTCGATTCAGTCAAACGCCGCGCCGCGAGCGGTCAGCAAGCAAACGTCGTCGTCGCGGGAAATTCGTTCACATTAAAGACCGACCTTGATCAGGACGGAATTGTGGAAACGACTGAAGATCGCGTCAATTCGTCGTGGAATCCGGGCATTGCCATTCGTGATACAAGCGGAAACCCGTTGTCGTCAAACGTGACCGTGGCGTTTAATAATCGCGGCGAAACGGTTACAACGGGCGGCACGGCAACCTTTCTGGTTTGCAACGGCGCTTGCACAACGCCGAGTGCGAGCAACTCGAATCTTGTCGTCGTGACGGCGACCGGAACGGTTAACATCCTGTCCGGCGGAGCGACAATTCCGACATTCGCTACTCCGAGCGTGACAGCTGTTAATACAAACGCGAATATTCGTTCATATACTAATGTTCAATGAGGTATGATGATGGTTTTTCTACATAAAAATAGATTTTATGCTAAGTCTTTGAGTAATGAGACGCGGCGGAGCAATGGATTTACGCTCATTGAAGTGATGGTTGCCGCTTCGATAATGATAATTCTGAGCGTCGGTTTGCTCTCGGTCTTTAGCTATGTAACTAAAATCAATCGCGGAGAGAATTTGCGGATGCAGGCGTTGTCGGTACTTCAAAAAGAAATTGAGCATTACCGAAGTCTTAAGTTTATTCCAGGAGCTCAAACTACTGCTGACTTAAATAATCATCGTAGTCTTGAATTGCGAGCAGGAACGCATACACGCCCGCCAAAAACGAGTTCGGATGGTCGGGTATTTAACATTACTGTTACGGTAGTTAATATCGCTCCGCCTAGCACTGCTGAGGAATTGTGTCGGTTCAAACAGATAACAATTACCGCAGTGCCGCAAGTTGCAGAAGAAGGTTGGCTGGCAAATCTGAGAACTAACGTCACAATCCAAAGAGTTCGGTCTAATTAAAACGGACGCCGGAAACGAGTGCGCCGAGTGATTAAACGAATGGTGAAAAAGATGCGTAAATTTATAATAAACAAGCCGATTTCAGATTCTTCGCGCGCTGGCTACAGCGCAGCGGCTTCCGGCAGACGCGGAATCGAAGGTTTTTCTTTGATTGAATTGATTTGCGCGATGGTCATCACGCTGATAATTTTGGGCATTGCGGTCGCTGCCTTCTCGGGCGCGCTCAGTTCGAGGGAAAGAGAAAGCAGCGTAACCGACGCGATCACTTCGACGCAGGCGGCGCTCAATATAATGACGCGCGAAATCGGAAATGCGGGCTACGGTATGACATGGAACGGAATTGTCGCCGCCGATTCGACCCAAAAACGCCTTCACATTCGCGCCAACGTGGTGAACACTAATTCAACGACCAGCGATGCGGGAGAAGATCTTACTTTTTATTGGGACAGCGCTTCGCAATCGGTCGTGCGCTATGATGCGTCCAACGGCACGACTTCGGGAATCATCAATCGGGTCAGCGACGTTGATTTTACTTATTATAATTATGCATCTGACGGCACGGTTACGACCGGCGCGGCGAGCGCCAATACGGGGCGCGTGAACATCAGGTTGCTGGTAAGTTTGCCGAATGTCCAAGGACAACCGACGAATCGAAGCGTAATCGTTAACTCTGACGTTACGCTGCGTAACTCGACGTATATGCTCGGACAGTATTGAGCCTGATTTCATCGAAGCGATTAAAGGGCGGGGCGGAACTTTATTTATGTAATAAAAATGCTGTATATTTGCACGAAACAAAACGGCAGAAAACGAATTTCTTTTTGATTTTCGGCGAGCGACAGTTTTTCGCGGGAGGCACGATATGAATAACGAAACAAAAATTACCGAAAAAAAATACGGACAGCAAAGCGGTGCAGCTTTGGTTACAGTTTTGATGATTTCCGTGCTGCTAGGCATCGCCTGCGTTGCGATGCTTTCGGCGGTCGGCGCCAACTCGCGGAATTCGACCGACGTGCTTTCGGAAACCAAAGCTTACTATGCTGCCGAAAGCGGGCTTCAGGCGACGATAAATGTCCTGCGAAATAGAACTATTACATACAGTCAAGCAGACCAAAGCGGAACGCTCGAAGATGCCAATTGGTTGGTTTATGACTACGCGAACGGAGCGGACGAGCGCGTCGTGGTTGGCGAACCGGCTAACACTTATACTCCGAATAACGGCACGGCTTACAAAATTTTCGTGACAGACCCGGATAATACAAGCGATTCGCTAACGTTCAATACGTCGGGCGCGTTTCTCTCATATAACGGCGCAACCGCCGCGACTTTTTCCGCCGACGCGAAAACAATTTATATCCCGGACGCGGGGGCATCAACGAGGACAGAAATTACTTTTACTGATGCTGCCAGCACGACGCACACTTTCACGACTAATCCGAGTCTCGGCAGTTTTAACATTACGCAGGTTGGCGGCGGCGTAAATCTCGGCGATATAAAATTTCAGATAGATTACCGCCTCGCCGCTCCGCGCGCGGCGACGACTGGCATTATAGGTTATATCAAACCCGTCTCAGTTTCAGATCCCAAAAGTGGAACTGTAACTTTTGCTTCTCAAGAATATAAATTGATGGGCAGCAAAATTGAGTTATGCTCAACGGCGACTTCGCCCAATATCGAACCGAATCGCTGTCCGACAGTCACTTTCACCCTTAATACGACAACGCCATCCGCTACTTTACGCGCAGATATAACTCCGTTAGAACCGTATCGTTTGCTCGTGAAATCAACGGGTTACGGACCGAACGGCGCGAAAAAAGAACTTGAAGCCATAATACAA
The DNA here is from genome assembly GCA_030448055.1 of Pyrinomonadaceae bacterium. Classification (GTDB taxonomy): domain Bacteria; phylum Acidobacteriota; class Blastocatellia; order Pyrinomonadales; family Pyrinomonadaceae. The sequence continues at coordinate 47,794 of JAUJNR010000005.1, read as the reverse complement.
AAAAACTTTTTCAACGGATTGGGTTCCGGGGCGGCGACCACTATGATCGGAACAAGCGTAACGCCGCCGGATGGACTTCCGTTTTTATTTTCTGCTGGAACTTCAAACGGAGTTGCCTACTGTGGTGGTGTTATGGTTGGAAATGTTTGCACTTGCCCTGAAACAATGGCTTGCGTGCCTTCGTTTGGATTGACAAATACGGCAAATTTGAATTATGTGACAACTCATCCGCCGTCAAACAATCCGGCTCAGATGCAGCCGCCGCCCACGTTGCTCAACAACAACATACCAGATTGGCAACAAACGCCTGAAGCTCTCGACCTTCTTGTTGACCAGTTGCGGGAGACGGCCAAGAGATCAGGGCGACATTTCCCTAATCCGACTGGAAACGACCCAAATTTCGGTGTGGGAAGCAATCAAAATCCGCCAGGCTCATTTGCCACCGAAACCGGCATTACTTTTTGCGAAGGCAGTTGTAAGTTGGGAGCAAGCGGCGGAATTTTGGTTGTTACCGGAAAACTGACGAATGTAGGCAACTTCAGTTTCAAAGGAATGATAATTGTTACCGGCGAAGAGGGTTGGGAGCGAAACGGCGCGGGACAGGGGCAAGTAATCGGCAACGTTATTATCGCGCCGTATAACAAACGAACTTATGTTCCCGAAAATCTTTCCACATCGTTTTTAGCACCAAGGTATGCAATAACAGGCGGCGGAGGTTCGGACGTGATTTACGATGACATCAGCGCTACGTTCGACGGCACAGGGGCAGTCAGCGATTTTATGCTAGACATTGCGGAAAAATAAACGCTACGGTTTCTGAAACAAAAAATAATAAACGGTGAGTTTGCCGAACTACAAATTCAGAAAAAGCGGAAAAGGCTTCGTTTCGATTGAAACGAAGCCTTTTCCGCTTTTTATCAGACGGAAGCGGGTTTATTTTCACGAATGAGTTGCCAGTATTCGGCGTGTTCGGTCGAATCGCCGGGCGCGAGTCGGCGCAGCGGCGCGAGCGTTTCGAGTTCGACGAACGAGCCTGCCGTGTAAATTTCGGTGTTTGAGTTCATATCGGGATAGACGGCGTTCTCGACGAAATCGAAACGCTTGGTAAAAACTAAATTGCCGACTTTGTATTTAACCCAGCCCTGCCGGTTCAAAACGCCGATTTTTTGCGGTTCGGGTTTGCTCTCGTCCACGCGTAGGCGAATAAATTCGTCGTCGAAACTCCAGCGCGAATCGCTCAAATCAGTGTATGACCAGAGAGTCAGGTTTCTGACTGGCAGCAGAGTTTTCGCTCCGTATGGCGCAAACGGCTCGTTCGGAATGAACGTTTCGCCGCCGCCGCGCATAATCGTCAACGCCCACGCCGCCAGTTCAATCGCCTCGGTTCCCCAATTCGTTATCCGGTGATTTATCGAAACGTCGCTTCCCCGTTCGTCGAGCGCGTGCAACCGGAGAGCCAAGACGCTCCCGCACACGACGCTTTTACGCGGCTGTTCAGGCGCCTTGAACCCGATGCGGAAACGCTTTGGACGGAAACGATAACGCAAATTGATTTTAACAAAGGCTTTAATTCTTACCGTATCATTCCTTTATATGTAACCGTTCAGAAGCTTTATCGGCATTTACACAATCAACGCCTCAATTAAAAGCAGTTGCCGCTTTGTTGGCAGCAACTGCTTTTGATGTCCGAGCAAATGGTATTTCAGCAGGCTGGCGGATTCAGCCCGGTCAGATTTTCTCCGGCTGCGTTTGCCGCGCAAGCCATTTTCAAGTAATCAAGCACACTTCGGCGTTGCTGCCGGAGAGTCGTGACAACCGTTAATATGCGCTCATCAACGGGATCATTTACCGGCGGACGCGAAGGCGTTATCGGCGCGGACGCGGCGCGGCTCAAAGTTTATGTCATTCCGACCAACGAAGAATTATTGATTGCCCTCGACACCGCGCGGTTGATCGGCGAAAGCGAGCCGAGCGGTTAGATAATCGATCGGCTCGCTTCATTGTCCCGCTTGTATAAATTATATTTTGTCTTGCGAACTATACTAAAATTTAGTATAGTTGATAGATGATGGAACGAAAATATTTCGCATTTACGGAAACTATAATCTTCACAGAAGATTTATTAAAAACTGCGAATGACGAAACTTTATTTACTATTCAAAACGCGCTTCTTGAAAATCCGCTTTTAGGTGATGTAATTAAAGGCACAAACGGCGCATGAAAGGGGCGAGTTCGTAATCCTAATTTAAAGGGCGGTAAAAGCGGCGGGTTTCGTTTTATCTATGTGTTTCTGGAAAGAGTCGACCGAATTTATTTGCTTTACATTTATAGCAAAAAGGAACGCGCCAATTTGACTCCGAAGCAGGCGAAACAACTTGGCGAAATTGTCAGAGGAATCAAAAAGAGTTTTGAGAACGATGAAAACTGATCATAGGTTTACATCTTTTTAATAATTAAAGGGAGAAAAAAAAGGTGAAAAAGGATAATTTCAATCGGTTAATGGAATCCGCCAGTCAAGCTCTCGAACACGCGCAGGGCAAAAGAAACGATTTGCGAACGACGGTGCTTCCAAAACCCCTGGTAAAAATAAAAGGAAGCGAAGTCGCGGAGCTGCGGCAACAACTTAAATGTTCGCAGGGTGTTTTCGCTCGATATATAAATGTTTCGGTAAAGACAATTCAAGGTTGGGAGCAGAACCTAAGCAGCCCTTCCGGCGCGGCGTTAAAACTCCTAACGATTGCGAAGAAAAATCCGCAAATTTTATTCGGTGAATAAAAGAGGATTTGCAGAAATGAACGACGCAAAGTGAAGGCAAAATCCTTGCGCTTTTTTGCAAGCCTGCATCTCGATTGCAGTCAATGGTTTAGCGGCAACAGCGAAAACGTCTGATGCTGTAAACATAAATCTCTCAATAATTTAAAGCGAAAGAAAATTTCATCGGTGAAAAGCGGGGTGAAAAAGCGCTCGAAACGCCTATGAAATATAGACTTGAAAGATATTAAATACTGCCGGAAATCGCCGATTTTCCGGTTTCTTTCACGCTTGCAAGTCCAACTGCTTGTATCTCAGGGGTTTAGAGTGCAAGAACAAAGAGTTTTTGCCACTACTTGTCATACACTTCAAACAAGTGATTTGAAAAAATAAAGAATACGTTTTTAGCGGCGAAATTCGCTTCCCGAAATGACATTTAGACGGCTTCAATCTCGTTTTTTAATCGAGGGAATTTCGAGCGCCGAAGGATTCTTTTCGGGCTGTAATCAGAGTCAAAATCAGGAAAGTTTATACAGCGCGAGTGATCAAAAATTTGAGCATCAAGAACTCTAATTTCATTGGTAAAAATTTTAGAAAAGTAATTGAAGAAATTCGGTAATAATTACTCGTCGATGAGCATACTTAAGATTACATTTTGCGTTTTGGAACTCATTTTTGTTCTTTCAGTTTATAGTTCATAGATCAGAAAATCAGTTGAATTCGTTCTTTCTATAAGGAAGATGTTCTATCACATCATACAGAGCAAAAATCCGATCTATCATCATCTGCGTTTTGCCTTCAGTCATATCTCTGATGGTGCCGTGAACTTATCACACGAAACTTTATTTATTTCAATTTTCCGTTCAATTTTCCTTGATTTTTAATTTATTATTTTTGTTGAATTTTCAGGGAGAAAGCGGTTTTTTCAGTTAGAAATTTCTAACTGGGTATATTCTTTAACTGCATAATTTATAAATCAGATGTATTTTTATATGCTTGTAACCAGAGAAGGTCTGGCAATCAAAGTTGGGCGCAGCTTCAAGGCGGCACAGGTTAAGGAAGTTTTACGCGAGATTGGCACAAAGCGCGGTTATCCTGCATTTTTGAGATCAGACAACGGCAGTGAATTTATAGCCGAAATCATTAAAGAGTTTCTAGCGGAGAACAATATCAGGGCGGCATACATCGAACCGGGCAGTCCATGGCAAAACGGCAAAGGCGAAAGTTTCAATGGGAAATTCAGGGACGAATGTTTGAGAATGGAAATCTTCGGAAACCTGCGCTAAGCTGAAGTTACTGCTGAACAATGGCGCAAATTCTATAACACGGAGCGACCGCATTCGAGTTTAGGTTATCAAACGCCGGATGAATTCAAACGAAATTGGAAAAAGCAGCAGAGATTATTGAAAAATGTAACGAAGCAGAAACTCGCCATCCCGGTGGCTCAAGGTTTGGGGTCTTGACGGCAGTCCCAACTTTAAGAAACAAACAAAGGAGAAGTACTTTGAACAAACATTTAACAGCTTATGCCTTTGGGCTTGCTGCATTGCTTCTTGGGTGTTACCCGCAAACGGGCGAAAAGTCCCTTCTTTCAGTAAGAGCAAATGCTGCGACGATTGAGGTAAAAGCAGGAGACAACCTCCAAGCAAAGATAGACGCCGCTGCACCTGGCGATACCCTAAACTTAGCGGCAGGCGCAACCTTTACAGGACCTATCTATCTTCGAAAGAAAAAAGGAGACGCTTTAATTACCATTCAATCTTCAAGAGCTTCTGAGCTTCCGGCAGGAAAACGTGTTACGCCTGACAAAGCGGCTCTTATGCCTAAGATTATTTCAAAAGGACAAGCTGATAGTGCTCTTAACACCGACCCCGGAGCGCATCACTATAAACTTATCGGCCTAGAGATTGCCCAAGCTGATGCCAACGCGTTTATTTATGATTTGGTGAACTTGGGTGATGGCAGCGAAGCGCAAGATACGCTCGCTGAAGTGCCACATCACCTTTATATAGAGCGGTGCTATATTCATGCCGCACAAGACGGAAGTCTAAAACGTGGAATAGCGCTTAACTCAGCTCACACTGAGATCCTTGATAGCTACGTCTCCGGATTTAAAGTGAAGGGTCAAGACAGCCAAGCAATTGGGGGCTGGAACGGTCCAGGACCTTTTAAGATTGTTAATAACTATATTGAGGCATCAGGCATAAACGTCCTTTTTGGGGGCGCAACCGGAGGTCTTTCTGCAACCGGAATGGTACCTACTGGAATCGAGTTTAAGAGAAACTACGTTACTCGTCCTATGGCGTGGCGTGGCGTCTGGTCGGTAAAGAACCTGTTCGAATTAAAGAGTGCGAAGAATGTAGTAATCGACGGCAATGTCTTCGAAAACAACTGGACAGATGCGCAGTCAGGTACTGCAATTCTTTTCACTCCTCGCCCATCCGATAGTGGTCCTGGAGCACTCATTGAAGATGTTCAGTTCACCAACAACATTGTAAGAAACATTCCAGCCGTCTTTAATCTCTTAAGGGCTGACTATGGTTATGCACCTGACTCAACAGGCACAAGGCTTAAGAGAATAAAGATATCTAACAATCTTGTCTATAATATGGATGAGAGCCTAGAGGGTTTTGGAACGTTTCTCTTAACGCCGAATGGTAGTGACTCGGTGACAGTCGAACACAATACAGTGCTTCCGCCTCGCTCGATTATGGTAGCCGGTGGCGGTAAGCACACGAACTTTGTGTTTCGGAATAACCTTATCGGTCATGGAGAGTACGGCATTATCGGAGATGGGCTAGCTCCTGGAAAGGGGACTCTTGACGCTCTTTTCCGAGGCGCCGTGATAGCTAGTAACGGGATTATTGGTGCTCCTAATGGGCCATTTGATTACCCAGGGAACTTCTACCCTGCTAACATGGCTTCGGTAGGGTTTACAAATCCTCTGTCTAACTATCGTCTCTTGGCGACAAGTCCTTACGCCAAAAAAGGGACAGATGGGAAAGACTTAGGAGTTAACGTTGTAGCGCTTGAGGCTGCTCAAGGAGGAACGACTGTAACGCCTCCTACGCCTCCAAAAACCATACCTAAAACGACAAAAGATCCCAAAAAGCCGTGAGCGTTAAAACTTGCGGCTTTTTATTGTTACTTCTCATTCGGTCGTTTAACTTTATCTGCCTGTATTAATGAATTGAATGCAATCGCCTTGGTTCTCGAACGTGTGCGGCGTATCGAAGCGCATCCAGCCATTGTTTTTACATTGCTCTTTATTGCGCGGCAGCCCGGTCTGCCTGTCGCAAGTATTTCCAATGCCGTCAAAGTTAATACCATTTCGCGCCTTTTGCATCTGGCAATTTTTAGATTAGAATTTTTATAAGGAAACAAAGGAAAGCTAGTTTAACTTAATTAGAGTTATTGGACTCCGTGCGGTGTTTAACACCGATTTGGAAGATTATGCTGCAAGTTCGCGGTCGTTTTGGATTTAGTACCGCAAAGCTGCGGTATATCATTGTTGGGTGTTTTCAGCGAGCTTTTAGATACTCGAAAATAAAACTTTATGTCTGATATTTCACATAAAGATTGGGAACAAGCTGAAATCAAACGCAGTGCTTTTGATGCCGCTCACGTCGTTGACCTCAATTGGCTTGTTTCCGACGAAAAGCAAATTCAGCGTTACCTTGACCCGCCAGCAGATACGCATTTTCCGCTTGAGTATTCCTTTCACCTGCTTGGCGACGTGCGCAACAAAACCGTGCTTGAATATGGTTGCGGCGACGGACTCAACACCGTTGTTTTGGCGCGGCGTGGCGCAAAGGTTATAGCGTTGGATATTTCGCCCGACTTAATTGACATTGCGCGGCAAAGATTAACGGTTAATAACATCAACGCCGATGTCGAGTTTATTGTTGGTTCGGCGCACCAAGTTCCGTTGCCGAATGAATCGGTTGATGTTGTGTTTGGGATGGCAATCCTGCACCATCTCGACCTTCCAGTTTCAGCGCGTGAAGTTCATCGAGTTTTGCGGACGGGCGGACGAGCGATTTTTCAGGAACCTGTACGAAACTCGCGTGTGTTGAAATTCATCAGAAACCTGATTCCGTATCAAGCGCCGGACATTTCGCCGTTCGAGCGTCCGTTGACCGATGCAGAGTTATCGGATTACGCCAAAGATTTCGCTTCGTTTCGGTCAAAAGCGTTTTGGCTGCCGACGGTAAGTTTTTTGAGTGATTTACCCCTAACGCAAAGGTTTGCACCTTTGCTGAGCAGGTATGACACTTTAGCGTTGGAGAAGTTGCCTTCTTTGTCTCATTATGCAACGATTCGCGCAGTGGAGTTGGTCAAGTAGGGTGGTGTCAAAAAAAAACAACTAAGAAGTCAAACAACGAGGCTACAATTAAGTTATTAGCTTGCATCGCTCTGCCGAATGATAGATGAACACCGGCTGACCCATGAATGTCGGTGACGGCGTGTGCACGCGCAGAGTGAATCCGTGCCGTGCGTATAGTTCCGCGAGGCGCCGGTGCGTTACATACACCGTGCGCCATACTTGCCGGGGAGCTTACGACCGGCTACGCCCATCATCACTGAATTTACGAGCGAGCGCAACCCGAAATAACGCTTGCGCACGTCGTGGTTGACAAGCAGGTCGCGCAGCGCAAATCCCGCCCCGATATAGTATGCCTCAAGACGCCCGCCTGGTCGCAGAACACGTGCGATCTCCGCAAACGCCTGATCCTCGACGGTGAACGGCAGCACTCCACTTAAAATCACGCCGTCTGCGCTTCCCGTCTCGAACGGCAGAGATTCGGCAGGCGCACGGACGACGTTGAGACCTTTTGCCCGCGCCGTGACCAAACACCGTTCGTCAACCTCTGTGCCGGCGCCTCGCCCGCCGCGGTCAAGATGCTCCTCAAGCGCCCACCCGCTGCCACAGCCGATATCAATTACGAACGACCCGGGTGGGAAACTCTCTAGGTAAGGCTTGCTGCGGAAATAGGGGTTGAGGGAGGAAAGGAACAGAAAGCGAGCTGCGCGTATAATACTTTTTATACGTTGAGTTTTTATCGAACTGACCTGCACCCGTAGAATTATCCCGAAAGAATGGCGAGAATCAAATAAACTGAAAACAGGAGATTCTTGCTATGAAAAAGACTTTACGGACGAGCAAATCGTCGGCATCTTACGCGGCTTTGAGCCGAGCGGAAAAACAATTAAAGAATACTGCCGGGAAAAAGATGTCAGCGAAGGCACATTTTACAAATGGCGTAACCGTTTCGGGACAATGGAAGTTGCCGAGGTCAAAGAATATCGGCAATTGCAGCAGGAAAATGCCCGTTTGAAAAGACTGCTCGCCGAACGGGATTTAGAGATTGATGTAATCAAAGAGGTGCTGGCAAAAAAGTGGTAGCTGCGCCGCCAAGCGGAGGCGGTTGCCTTTATGAGAACCCGCCGATTGTCTGAGCGGCGCGGCTGCCGTCTTGTCTCGCTAAATCGGAGAAGCTGTCGATACAGACAAAGGCGCGCGGCGGAGTGCAGTTTGATAAAACAAGTGCGCGCTCTGGCGGTCGAACATCCTCGCTTCGGTTATCGGCGGATTGCCGCTCTGCTCAGGCGATGGGTGCCAAGGTGAATCTCAAACGGGTTTACCGGTTATGGAAACAGGAGAAGCTGAGTTTACCGCTCAGGCGACCGCGCAAGAGGCGCTCCAAATCGGTTGTCGGAATCATGCCGAAGGCTCAGAGGTCTAACCAGGTTTGGACGTATGATTTTGTATTCGACCAAAGTCTTTCGGGTAAAAGCCTGAAGATGCTGACCTTGATTGATGAATATACCAGAGAATGCCTGGCGGTTGAGGTCGGCGTGTCAATAACGAGCGAACGGGTCAGGCAGATTCTGCAAAGAGTTTGCGCCTCTTTTGGCAAGCCGGAACAGATTCGTTCGGATAACGGAAGTGAATTCATCGGCAAGGCGGTCGGCGGCTGGTTTGGAGAGAACGGCATCGAGCCGTTGTTTATCGAACCGGGCAAACCATGGCAGAACGGCAAAGGCGAAAGCTTTAACGGAAAACTCCGGGATGAATGCCTAAGCCGCGAATGGTTCTCTTCGGTTAAAGAAGCGCAAGTGGTAATTGAAGAATGGCGTAGATTCTACAACGAAGGACGACCGCATTCGAGCCTTGATATTTGACTCCGCTGGAGTTCAAATCAAAGACGGAGAGTAACAAATCTCTCTCCATTCAATTGGGATAACAAACGGGGGCTGGACAGAACTCAACGTATAATTTTGTTTTTGAAGCGAATTATCTCTCCGAAAACTGAGCGTATAATACTTTTGAGCAGTTAAAATCAGAGGGAGTGGAAATAAAAGACGAAGATTTGAATCATATTTCACCGGCGCGATTTGCTCATATCAATCCATATGGCAGGTATTATTTCAACATCGAAGAAAACTCAATAGAAAAGTCTTGCGCCATTTGAGAAAAAGACAACGGCGTCAACTAAGCGTATAAAAAGTATTATACGCGCAGCGTCGCTTTCTGTTCCTTTCCTCCTCAACCCCAAATAAAAGAATCAAAAATTATCGATTGAAATAAAAAAAGGGCGGAAAAATAATTTTCGCCGCTTTTTTATTTGTGACTGTATGTTTTTATTTGAAAACAATGCCGACGCCGATACGGATATTATTGTCGAACGAAGTGCGTGTGTAAACCGGATTGTAATCAACCTGAATGGCGCGGAAATCAATGCGGTCGTTGACTTTTATGTCCAAGCCGCCGCCGAATGCGCCGCCGAAACCGGTGTCGTTGATTTTGAAAGTGCCGACAAGGGGCTGGATTGTATAATTAGCTTCCGTGCAGAAAGTGGCGAACCTGTCGCGCGTGTGCGCGACGCCGACAAGCGCATGGGCAAACGGTTTGAAGCGCGCTTTCGTCGCATTATCTTTGACCTGAACGCCGACTAAAAAGTTGTATAACGAGCTATTGACGTCAGTAGTTACTGTATTGGTATTCGTTCCGTTCGAAAGCTGATAAGTGGAACTGCTGCTTCTCTTTGCGGCGGAAACGTCGGCTTTAATGCCGAAATAGCGATTGAAATTTCGCGTAGCTGAAACTTCTATGCCGTTAAATGCTCGACGACCGCCGACTTCGACCCGCTGATTAGAATAACCGACGTAGAATTCATTTTTCTTGTATTCGTCGCTGTCATTTTGAGCGAAAACCGCCACGCACAAAACAAAGGTCAGGCACAGGGCATTTATTAATTTATTCATAATTACTTGTTTCTCCTCTTAAAATAATTCAAAATTTTGGACACAAAAATAGCCTTGCAGACAATTGTAACTGCTAATTTCTGCAAGACTTTAACGCCTTCTTCAGCGTTCAAATGACTAGATGATACGAGATTCAAAAACGGTTGCTTTAGGCGGGAAATTTATTTTGTGAAATTAGATGGCCTTGCCGTTTCAACGGCAGTTTGAACATGGTCTAACAAAAGGCTTGGGAAAGCAGTCAGTTTTGACTGCGACCACGAAAATAGCAGTGTCACCTTTTTATTTCGTTTACCCATCCCGAAAGCGGTGATATTGCTGAAAAAATTATCAAATCAATATCACTTAGTTGTTCTTAAATTAGTGTCAAAAACGCCCGGATACTGTTGCCGAATTCATTTTCGATAAAAATACTTCAATAAAAGCGCCGTTTGTTAGCCGATTTGTTTTCAGTTTTTCAGGACTTTTTGAATTCGGCAACAGTATCCGCTCGTTTTCTAGACTCAATCTCCAGCCTTCCAAAATCCTTCAATGTTCAATGAAATTTTATTTCAAAACTTGTTTCAAAAACAAAGTATCAAAATAATGCGTTTGGTCTGAGTTCTAATACAGAAATAAATAAGGTAGGTGTGTTAAGCTGACCGAATGAGAAAATTAGATTTTCCGGCTCTTATTATTGAAACCGTTGAGCAATTGCGAGAACAAGAAAAGAAGGAAAAGATGCGCGGATCAGATTACGAGTTCAATTACTGCGATTGCTCAAAAGTCAGGAAACCGATTCAATCAAAGATGCTTGTCAAATTTGCGGAATCACGCCAAAACACGGTTATGATTTATGGCATAAATATCGAGATAACGGTTTGAGTCAGTATTTGCGGCTTGATTGGAAACCGCGCTCGTCAAAGCTCAGTAATGAACAACAAAGAAAAGTCATTGAGCGAGCCTCGACGGAAAATGGCTTTGCCAGTCAGCGCGAAGCAGGTCAATTTTTAACCAAAGAGTTTGCGGTCAGTTACACACAAGGTGGAATTTCACTGCTCTTTTCCCGGTTGAGAATTAAGGCAAAAGTGCCGCGCCCATTCAATAAAAAAGCCTCTTTGAAGAACAGCTCGAATATAAAAAAACTTTGCCACACGAGTAACCGATGAAGCGTTTTATTTTCAGGATGAGATGCGCTTTGGAACGCGCACCGAGTTGGGGCGGAGATGGACGGCAAAAGCGGTTCGCCCTCGGGAGAGCAAATCATCGGGTATGAATACGGATATTTGTCAGCAGTTTTAAACCCGTTTCGGGTGAATTGTTTGCGTTAATTTTGCCTGATATGACGGTGGAAAGTTTTCAAGTATTTGTGGATGAATTTGCAAGTTTCGTCGGCGAGCAAACAGCCGTCAGACTAATCACGGACGGGGCGGCGGCGCATCGCAGCACTCGTTTGAAAGTCAGAGAAGAACTGTTGATTAAACATCTTCCGGCATACTCGCCGGAACTAAATCCGGTCGAGCGACTTTTCAAAGAGCTGCGAAAGGAATTAAAGAATCGTGTTTTTGAAAGTCTCGAAGCGATTGAAGAAGCGGTGATAAAGCAATTGAGCCGTTTCTGAAAGACGGCTCACGGGTGAAAAAATTAACCTTTTATGGTTGGCTGGATACAACACCAACCTAAATTATTTCTGTATAAGATACGTCTGAAAACGGAATTTGCAACAACTTCAAAAAGCTGTGTTTTAGGTATTGATATTTACCTCTCTATTACCTGCTTTACAATAAAATTTAATTCAAAATAAAGGAGTGGTTACAAACCACTCTTAATATCAATTACCGTTATCACTGCTCAAGCAACAATAAATCCTCACGTTTACTTCTTCACTTCGAGTCTTGCCGAAAGGCGAAATAATTCGCCGTCTGCTCGGCAATGCGTGCAATGGCTTCTTCGAGGTTCGGACCGATACCGTAGTGGTTGGTGGTAAATACGCAAATGATGACATTGCGCCCCTGACTTTCCATTATTCCGACGTCGTTCCCGATGTATGGTAGGAAATCTCCAGTCTTATGCGGCACGAGGAATCCTGTGACGTATTTCGGCAAGCGGGAGCTATATACCTGCCTTCGCATCATTTGCAGCATCTGCTCGCTTGCGGATTTGCTCACGGCTTCGCCGCGTTTAATCTTTTCAAGCAGCCGACCCATATCACGCGCCGATGAAAGACCAAACGGCGTTTTACCTTGCTTGTGGAACTCCGTAGCCGATGGTGTGGCGCGCAGTGCTTTGAACCATGTGTCGGTGGTGCCCGTTGCTTTGATAGTGCCGAGCTTGTAGTCTTGCATTAGCTTGTTTACAGGCTCGGTTCCGCCGACTTTGTTAAAGAGCAAGTCGGTCGCGGTGTTATCGCTCACGATTATCATCAGCGTTAATAGGTCTTTGATTGTGAGACTCGCGCCAGCGTCAAGCGAGCGAATCACTCCGGTGCCTGGGCGAAGGTCAGCTTCTTTGAGCGTTACGCGATCAGTGAGCACAAATTTTTTATCCTCGATTTGGCGGAAGGCTTCCACCATCAGTGGAATCTTAATAACCGACATGGTGTCCATCTGCTCGTCGGCGTTGACGGCGATCTCTTCGCCCGTTTCGACGCACTTAATATAGATTCCCCACTTCGCGTTGATTGTTAGGGTAATGCGTTCGATATTGGCTTGCAATCGGCTGATTGGTGGCACTGGGGACTGCCCCTGTGCGAAAGACTCTAAGGTAAAGGAGAGAATTAATAAAAAGCTCAGCGCGAAGAATTTTCTGTTCATATTTTGCTCCTTAAATCATAAACTTAATCATTTCAAGTCTGGTAACCAGTTTGGAATGACCTCATAACTAACATCAACACTTCGTCTCAAAAAGAGTTCTTTATGAGGCTGATAAAGCATAGCATCACAAGAACAGGACACTACTCAACGGGCGGTTCCATCGGGAGACCGAAATCATTATGAAAGCTAATGATAGTAGTAGGCGCAGTACCACTGCTTTTCATCATTATAAAAAAGAGATTCCTAAGACCGCATCACTCGAATCGCCGGCACCGACTATCACGCGTGTTTCCCGCTTTTTTGAGCCGCCCCAGCTCAATGTGTCCCACATTGTCGAGGTCGCCGCGAGCATCGCGCAGGCGGCATCAACCGCGTTCCCGCCCTTTTGAAAAATCATCGCTCCCGTAATCGTCGCCAGCGGTTTGCCGGTAATCGCCATTCAATGTCTTCCATGAAGCACAGGTTTTGCGGTGCGCTGTCCATAGAAATTTACCGGAATCGTTAAAATAATCGCCAGCATCAATCCAAAAGCAAGTAATCGGTTGCTTGCATATATTTTGTCAACAGCAAAGGCGGAGAATTTATTATTCATAACATTAAGGGATTTGTAACTATGATTGTATAAATATGGAACGAAAAGCCCGTAAATTTATATTAAATTTACGGGCTTTTCGATTAGAACGCGACGCGGAAACCGAGTTGCAAAGTCCGCGGGGGTTTTGCTACCGAAGGTATCAGAAAAGTACTCTGCGCAGTATTTCCTGAAACCGTCAGTTCATCATAGTTGGTTCTATTAGCTACGTTAAAGACTTCAAATGTAAATCCGGCGTTGACGCGCTCGGTAAAATTAAATTTGTAAGCCGCTCTGAGGTCAACCGAGAAGAAACCCGGAAGCCGCGCGCCGTTTATTCCACCTTTATTCTCAATTGAAAAATTCAGTGTTTCGCCGTTGGCAAATGTGCGCGAATTGGTAAATGTTCCGGCGGGAAGCGGGTCAAAAAGGATGCCGTTCTGGTCGGCGTCAATGTTCCCGTTGAAGATTGTGAACGGCGTGCCGGACAAAGCTCTGACGATGGTGCTGAGAATCAGACCCCGCGTACGAGGCACTCTATACAGACCGCTAAAGACGAAATTATGCCGGCGGTCAAAAGCAGTCGGTCCCTGATTTTGTTCAAGTCCAAGGTCGGTCTGCGTCTGAAAATTGGCGACACCAAAAGCACTGCCGTTCACATTTCCGCTTCCTTTGGACAGCGTATAAGATGCCTTGAACTGAAACCCTTGCGAATAACGTTTATCGAGCGACAGTTGCAGCGCGTCATATTTCGTTTTACCGGCATTGATGCGAGTCGTAACAGTCGAAGCCGCTGCCGTCTGGAAAGGAAAATTGCTGAACAAATCCGTTACCACCGGAACAATGCTGTTTTGAATGACTGCTCCGAGCGTTGAAAACTGTCTGGTGATTGCCGCCGTCGAGCTGGTGGTCGCACGCCTTCCCGGATTAAGATTGATTGTCAGAAATTGATCCAATCCGTCAGTATGAATATAGTCCGCCGTCACCGCCAGATTGGACATAAGCTCTCTTTGAACTCCGATTGAGAAAGAACGGGTGTAAGCCATCCGGCGTTCAGTATTATCAACGGTCGGCGTTGCATTTGCCAGCACCGTTCCAGACCCGACGAGCGAAGCAATCAAAGCCCTGTTAACCGTCGGTCCATTAACCAATGTTGGATCGGTCGGAAGTCTGCCCGCACGCGGACCCGGGTCGGCTGTGTTAAGCGGAAAATTTCTGACAAAAGAAGTCGCAAACGGACCGCTGGTACGGATGGCACTAATTATTTCAAACGGAGTGTTTTGATAAAACAAACCGAATCCGCCGCGAATCACGGTTTTCGCGTCGCCCGCCGGGTCATAAGCAAACCCTAATCTCGGAGAGATGTTATTATTATCCGTCGAAACAGTTTCGTCGTCGTAACGCAAGCCGAGATTGAGAGTCAACTTTTGATTGACCTTCCAATCATCCTGCACAAACACGCTCGTATTATGATTAATCATAAAGTTTTGGAGCGGTCCGCCGACCCGAATTGAGAAGCGTTCTGGATACGTTCTCGGATCAGCCGCATTAAACGGCAGATCGGTCGGAAAAGTGAAAGTTCCGTTGAGATTGTCTTCGGTCAGGCTGTCCCCCGTGACATAGTTATAGTCCAAACCGAACTTTAAGGTATGTGAGCCTTTAATCCATGTCAACGTATCTGCCAAGCGGTAAGAATCATTTATTCGGGCCTGGGCAGTGCTGCTCTGCTGGTCGACAAATGTGTTAAATACTAATGTCGGCGGAAGTTCAGCCTGAGAACTTCCGGCGTTAAATCCCGGATTGGCAAAAGCGACATCTTCCCTTGTAAAGGAAAGCCGCAAATCGTTGAGAATATTGGAAGTCAAATTATACGTATAGCTTCCGACCACCGTCTGGTCCACGTCCGCTTCTTCACGCGCCGCGGCGAGCGTGACGGGGCGCGTACCGACAGGAATAATCTGATTGAGTTGCGGAGAATTTTCTCTCAGATAGCGCACCGATAATTGATGCTTCTCGGAAGGCTGCATATCGCCTCTGAGTAGTATATTGGTTGCGCGAGTGGCAGTTGAAGTCGAAGCGTTCAAAGCCGGACGAGAGGGAATGTCAATGATTACTCCCTGGTCGATGTTCGTGCGCTCGTAGCTAACAAAGAAATGGGCAAAATCCTTTTTAATCGGTCCGCCGATTGTTCCGCCAAACTGTTTGAAACTGGCGTCCGCATCTTCGAGATTGTTAAGGACGGCGAAACGGCTTGTTGAGTTGAGCGAACTATCCTGGAAAAAGCCGAAAGCACTTCCGAAAAAAGTATTTTTGCCTGATTTGGTAACCGCGTTGATAATGCCGCCGGAAGTTCGTCCGAATTCCGCGCTGAATTGATTGGTCAGAACCTGAAATTCCTGCACGGCTTCCAGTGCGGTTCGCGCCTGCGCCCCCGCACGCTGTCCGATTACATCGTCGTTGTTGTTCGCGCCGTCGAGCGTAAAATTATTGAAACGCGGGTCTTGCCCGTTGACGCTGACCGAATCTGAACCGAATGATTCGGTGCTGATATTCGGCACAACTCCCGGAAGCAGACCGACAAAACCGATAAAGTTGCGATTAACCGACGGAAGTTCGGTCAATTCCTGCTGGCTGATTTGCCCGCCGATTTTGCTGGTCGAGGTTTCAACCAGCGGTTCTTCAGAAGTAACCGTTACGGTTTCCTGCGTTCCGCCGGTTTCCATCGAGAACTTAAATTCCTGAGTTTCACCTACATTGAGCCGGACATCCTCTTTGACCGATTTTTTAAAACCGGAGGCTTCGACGGTAATACGATACAAACCCGGCGTCAGAGCAGCGAAAACATAATCGCCGGATTCGCTAGTCGTAACCGAGCGCCGATTAAGACCCGTTTCCTGATTGACGATAGAAACCGTCGCTCCGGGAACGACCGCTCCGCTCGGGTCAAGCACTTCGCCTCTCAGAGTTGCGGAACCTTCCTGAGCGATTACCGAGATGATGCCTGATACGACAAGCATTACAAACAAAGAACCCTTTATAAAACAATCGAAATTCATTTTGGACATGTGTAGCCTCCGTTAGTATAAATAGCTTTACGTTTTGTATAGATAGGATTATTGAAACAAATATAGGCAACTGTAACGCCAAGACTTATGTTTTCTTTTGTAATATATATAAGCCTATTTTTTGCTATCGGATAACCAGGCTTATGATTGGTTGTTGGTAGGAAGTATTGCGTCAAAATTTTCAGATAAATATATTTGTAATGAAATTTTGAATTTTTTCGCAAAATATATTGATAGACGGTTCGCTAGGCGTTGTCTAGCTTGTGAATCGCTGATATAAATTCATCGACATTCTTTTCTTCAGTATCAAAAGCGCACATCCATCTGACTTCGTTTGTCTTTTCATTCCAAATATGAAAAGAGGTTTGGTCTTGTAATAATTCGTTCCATTGAGCGGGAATAATTGCAAATACTGAATTGGCTTGAACCGTCCTCGAAATTTTTATTTTCTGAATGTCTTTGACACCCTCAAAAAGTCTAATAGCCATTTGATTGGCATGCGCCGCTGATTTAACCCAAATTTCGTCCTGTAGTAATCTATAAAACTGAGCCGATATAAAACGCATTTTTGACGGCAGCTGCATGCTTTGCTTTTGCCGGTAACGTAAATTTTGCGAATATTTATTTCCGAAAAAGACCACCGCCTCGCCAAAAAGTAAACCGATTTTTGTTCCGCCGACAGATAATATGTCAACGCCGATGTCTCGAGTCATTTCTTTAAGAGAACATTTCAGGCTAATTGCTGCGTTGAAGAGTCTGGCGCCGTCCATATGAAAGATAATATTGTGTTCTTTAAGTAACTTGCTGATTGAAAGCAGTTCTTCTCTTGTATAGACGGTGCCGTATTCAGTGGGTTGGGCTATTGAAAATACTTTTATCTGCGGGTAATGCTCATCGCCCCTCCGGATAATGCTGTTTCTGATTGTTTCAATTTCCATTTTACCTTCGCCGTTAGTTGCTAAGGGAATAAGCCGACAGCCGGTAAAAGTTTCGGGAGCAGTGGATTCGTCAACGTAAAGGTGTGAGGTGTCAGCGCACAAAATCGAATTGAAAGATTCGGTAGCGCAACCGATGCCTAAAACATTTGCTCCCGTTCCGTTAAATACAAAAGTTACTTCGACTTCGCTTCCAAAATGTTTTGCGAATTCCTGTTTTGCTTTTTCCGTAAAGTCATCATAACCGTATGATTTAGCGTGAAGCCGATTCGCCTCGGCAATAGCCTCAAGCATCTCAGGCAAAACACCGGCGTAGTTGTCGCTTGCCAGCCCTTTTTTCATTTTCTACTTATTTTATCGACCTTTTAATTACCCACAAACAAGAAATAATTCTTTTCCCTGAAATTCACTTTTTAATTGCAGCCGTTTTCTCACCGGCGAGAGATTTAACGAGTTTGTCTAAAAACTCCTGTCCTTCGTAAAACTCCCGAACTCCCAGACGTTCATCTCTACCGTGCGCCCGATTGTCGTCAATATCGCTGAAAATCCCGGAAACGCCGTACATCGGAATATTAACCTGACGAAAATAAAGGCTGTCGGTCGCGCCGGTTCCCATAATCGGAACGACCGGAACGTCTTTCCACATTGCCCGCGTTATTTCTTCAATAGGGCGCACGATTTCCGGCTTCAGCGGCGACGGCGGGCTTGGTTTCGGCTCTTTGATAAATGTTACGGAAATTCGATTGTCAGCAAGAATTTCGATTAATTTTCGGTGAACGTCATTGGCATTTTCCTGCGGTAAAATGCGGCAATTAACGGTTGCGCGAGCGTTTTGCGGTAAAGCGTTTTCGGCGTGTCCGGCTTCGAGTCGCGTCGTTACGCATGTCGTCCGCATCAATGCGTTGTAATAAGGCGAGATGGAAAGACGCTTGATTACTTCCGCATCGCTTGTCGCTGTCGCAATCGTTTTCATATCCGCCGCTGATTGTCCCGTTTCAATCGCCGACATCTTTTGAAAATAGCCGCGCGTAACTTCGTTGAGGTTAACGGGAAAATCAAATTTCGAGAGACGGTCAATACCCGCCGCCAGTTGGTAAATAGCGTTTTCTTTTGAAGGAAGCGAGCTATGCCCGCCTTTGTTTTTGACTTCGAGCAGAAAACTTTGATAAACCTTTTCGCTCGCCTGCACGCCGTTAAAAAGTTTAACGCCTTTGCGATGTCTTCCGCCGCCGCCTTCGTTGATGCCGAACTCGGCTGAAATCGAATCGCGGTGATTATCAATAAGCCATTTCGCGCCGTTAAAATCGCCGCCTTCTTCGTCCGCCGTCAGAGCCAGAATAATGTCGCGGTCGAACTGCGCGTTTTCCTGTTTATAACCGATGAGATTGGCAACAAAAATTGCCGCCATCGCTTTGTCGTCAGCTGTTCCGCGACCGTAAAAATAACCGTCGCGCTCGGTGAGCTTAAACGGGTCGAGATTATCCGACCAATCTTCTTTGCGGGCTTCGACGACATCAATGTGAGCGAGCAGTAAAAGCGGCTTGGCTTTGGCGTTTGCAGAGCGATAACGCGCGACGAGATTTCCCTTGCGATTGTTTCCGGGATGAACCAGAACGCGCACGTCCGTTTCGGGAAAGCCCGACGCGCGAAGTCTGACCGCCATCGCTTCGGCAGCCTTTGTCGTGTCGCCAACCGAATCGGTCGTATTTATTTCAATTAACTCCCGATAAACATCGCGCAAAAGCTGTTGGCGGGCGTTCAGTTGCAAAACATCGTTTTTTACGACCTGTTGGGAAACAGCAATAGAAACAAGCGATAAACCAAAAAATAACAAAGCTGTAATTTGGCGTGTCACGTCGAAAAACATAATATCTATCCTCTCAATTATAAAACAAAATAATTAGCGGCGATTAAAAAGTGTAATGCTAATTTAGGTTTTAACAACGCTTAAATCAGCGAGCGAATCCAGCCGCCGTCAACCGGAATTGATGTTCCGGTGATATAACTTGCCCCTTCAGAGACGAGGAAAGCGGCAAGAGCGGCAAACTCGCGCGGTTCTCCACAGGCTTCTCATTTACTTAGCATACTGCATGATTGGTATGCGCCGGTTGGGTCAATCGCCGATTTACCCTGCTCGATGTGCCTGATAATCCCTTCTTTATCCACCGTGAACGTGGCGCGCGTGCCGTAACCGCTTTCCTCGTCGAAGATGCCATAGTCTTTAACCACTTTGCGTTTAAAGTCGCTGAGCAGAGGAAACGTCACCTGGATATCTTCAGCGAAACGTTTGTTGGCTGCGTAGCTGTCAGAACTGATTCCCAGAACCTGTGTGCCGCTCTCTTCGAATTTGGCAATATCAGACTGATACGCCTTTAATTCCTTCGTTCAGCCGCCGGTGAAAGCAAGCACGTAAAAGGCAAGCACCACGTTCTTCTTACCCCTAAAATCGCTGAGCTTTATCGGCTGCCCCGTAGTGTCGGTGAGCGTAAAATCAGGTGCCTGGTCACCGACCTTCAAACTGGTCTGGGGCGCGACCGGCGGTTGAGGCACGGCATTGTTGTTCGTAACGATTGATGTGTTAGTGGGAATGACAGCGTTCGATGTAGTCTCAGATTGAGCCGACTTCTGACATGCAAGGCTGAAAAGAGACAGCCCGATGACAACCGGTGCAGCCAACAAAATTCTTTTCATAGAACATTTGATTAATTCGCGCCCATCCAAGTGCAGTTCAATTTTTGTTTCATTATTAGACATAGTGTTATCCTCAACATCTCGATCTTATACAAGGAAAAAGTCAAGCAGGGTGTCACCCAATACTTATGTATAACGCATATTATGTGCAAAATGATAGGGGCATGCAAAACAAGAGACAAATCCGAAGCCCATTTTGGACTTAACAAAACTTAACATCTGAGTGTCAAAAACGACCCGATACTACTCTGAAAATAAAACTCAAGAAGCCGCCGACACTGCCTCCAAATTTACTTGATAACCAAGTTGATCCAACCGCCGCACCAATCTGCGTCGGACATTTTGCTGATCTCTTTCATCGAAGTAATTTGCTCCCAAATCCTGATACGGCTCGCCTCGTTTGAGGACATGATAAACAATGACCAAAATGGCATGACCGACTGCAACCAAAGCCTTTCTCGTTCCCCGGCGCGGTGCCAGTCGTCGATACAACGCTCCTAAATAGGTGTTCTTTGTCGCCGCTGCGCCATGCGCCGCTTCAGTCAACACTTGCCGCAACCACTTGCTCCCTTTGCGCGTTTTTCCGGTTTTCCGTTTGCCTGCCGATTCATTGTTGCCCGGACACATGCCCGCCCAATAACTCAAATGTTTAGCACTCGGAAAACGCGCCATATCCGTCCCGATTTCAGCCAGTAGGATTTCGGCTGTGCGGGTGCTGATACCGGGAATAGTGTCAAGTAGCTCGATTTCCTGCACCTCTTTACTCAGACGCTCATTGATCTCGGTGGTGAAGCGTAAGATCGAGGAGTCTAGATAATCAACATGAGCGAGATGTTCGGCGATCAGAAAGGCATGATGTTCACGCATTCGTCCGCACAATGCCTGTTCGAGCAAGGCTTGTTTGGAACGCATGCGCCCCTTTGACATCGCCGCTAAGACGGTCGCATCACGTTCGCCGTCAAGCAGTGCCTGCAGCATCTTTCGCGCGGAAACTCCGGTAATATCAGAGGCGACCGAGGCAAGTTTAATATTAGTATCTTCCAACACTTTTTGCAGCCGATTCACAATCCGTGCGCGTTCCGCCACCAATGTGCTGCGATGCCGCGTCAGATCTCGCAGCTCGCGCTGATTCGAGGATGGAATAAAACTAGCACGCAGCAATCCATGCTGCAGCAGATCGGCAACCCACTCGGCATCCCGAACATCGGTTTTCCTGCCCGGAAGAGTCTTGATATGCTGAGCGTTGACGACCAGCAGCTCAAACAAGCCTTCGAGCAAATTGTAGATCGGCTTCCAATAAACACCGGTCGATTCCATCGCCAGATGCGTGCATCCGGCACTTGCGAGCCAGTCAGAAAAACTCAGGATCTCAGCCGTCATCGTCCCGAAGGTGCGAATCTCTTTTCGCCGTTTCCCGGCTGAATCGGTAAACATCAGACAAGCGACGATCTGTTTTTTGTGAACGTCTAAACCACAACAGCAGGAATGAAGAATTTGCATATTAACCTCGCCGAAAAATGATTGGATTCTAGGCGAGTTTCCAAAATGGATACCAACAAATCAAGATTCTACTCTACGTACTCATACCCTAATCGGGGACGGTAACAGACAGGGGTGCCGTGCCTGGACTCATTCATCTATTCGGGCATAAAGACCAGCCCTGGTTGACCAGCCATGAACCCATGATGTAGCAATTCGTTCAGCGGTGCTTGTTTAGGACACCGCTGGTTGGTAGCCCAATCAAAAAACGGTCATTGTGGACCATGAGACGAAACGGGCATTCCAACTGTCGAAACACCTTCTCTCCTGATAACCCTGAAAAGTTACCTCATCAAGATTTCAGCAGTCAGAGAACGTCAAAGAATAATTAACTTCAAATATCATACCGCACGAGTCAACCCCGACGTCTTCATAACATCAATATAATTCAGCCAAAAGTTTGCTTATTCATAGTGAATCAAAAATGAAACCAAGTCCTCTTATACCACGTAACAAAGAGAGGTAGTGAGCTGGGCTTGCTGCCTCTGTTACAATAAATTTATGAAAAATTTATTTAGGTTTGTTTGGGTGGCTCTCTTTGCGGTGGCTCTTTACTATTTGAATTTTTCTACCCCTATCAAAAGCATTATCTCTATCAACTCTTTGCTGTTGCCGATCATGGGTTTTACTTCCACTTTGACTGGCAGCACCAGCAAACGGATTACCAGAACGCTCACTAGAGTGGTGCTGGTACTAGTGGTGCTGGCTTGTCTGTTTATGCTGCTCGGCTGGTAGAAAGCTGTCAACAAAGAGTAAAAGGCTCAAAATTGGAGAGCAAGACAAATAATATATAACTTTCTCTCAATACCGTAGGACATTTCTATCTTACGTTAATATACCTAACTATATATAAATCAAAGATTTGATTAGCTAAATTTCAAAAGTACGAAAAATTTAAATTATTTGTCTTTTGCAAGTAAAAACTCTGTCCAATAAAACTCGCTTTTGAGACGTTAACAAAGTGGCTATTTCGCGCTCACGTCCATTGGTAGGATGAAAGACGGGCTTTCGAGTTCAATTGAAGTCCCGCTGCCATCGGCGTAAAATACTTGCGCCTCGGCATGTTTCCGATTGTTTGATAAAGAGCCGTTTGGTTAACCATTTGTTGCCAAAAAGGTGAATGTCCGGCGGGTGGCGGTCAGTCTCCAAACTAAATTCATGAGCCGAAACTTGTTTATCAAGATTCGAGTTCCTTCCATTGGTTAGGCGACCGTCATTCAATGCCATTACCCGATACGACCATAGGCTGCCTGTCAAAAAGGCAAGTCTCCAATAGCTGACTGGAACAGTGAAGCTAGTTCAATTTTGAAACAGGTCACTGCAAATAGGCATCACCAGCAACATTTTCGGTTTAATTCAACATTCTTTCTCAACAAATTCGAAACGCCATCCGGCGAATATCAACATTTAGCCCGCCGCAGTCAGCAGATTTGGCAGGCAAGTGGAATTTTGTGCTTGACTGCTTCTTTCATAGCTGAATTGTTGTGTTGCGCTGTTACTTATCAAATTCCATTCTTTGCATCAAATCAATAAAACGCGGCTCGCGTCGGAGATTATTCCATTTCGGTTCGACTTTCAAAAACGTCATTTTCGGGTCGCGCTGCTCGAATCCGCGCTCTAGCCAGGTGAGTGTTTCGTTTTGTTCGCCCAGCCCGTTATAAATCTGCGCGATGTGACAAGGCGGAACGAAACGCTCGGTTGATAGTTTCAGTAGTTCATCGAGCGCGGCTCGCGCTTCGTCGCGTCTTCCCAATTTTGCCAAAGCGTAACCTTCAAAGGCGACTGAATTGGTTTGAACGGGTGAAAGTTTCCGCGTCAGGCATGCTTCGGCGACCGCTTCCGCATACATTCCTTTCTCGATGTAGGCACTCGAAGCGAATAAATGAGGCATCCAAAAATTTGGTTCGAGTTCCGAAGTTTTACGCAATCTGTCTAACGCTTCGTCGGTTTGTCCGGCGTGAAACAGAAATTGCCCTTCGAGCGCGCCCGCAAACGGAAAAAGCGGGTCGAGTTCTCTGGCAAGTTTTATCTCGGCGAGGGCTTCCGTGTGTCGCCCCATATTAGAAAGCAAATGCGCGTAAAACAAGTGAGCATTCGCGCTATTCGGATTAAGCTCCAAGGCTCGTTTGAATTGATTTTCGGCTTCGTTCCAATTCCATTCGCCCCAAAATATAGTCATCCCGAGCGCGGTATGAGCTTCAGAGAGAGCATCGTCAATTTCGATTGCCTTCTGTGCTGCCACTTTCGATTTTGAAAGAAACTCAATCGGCGGCATCTCGCTGCCGAGCGCGAGCGAGCGATATGCGTCCGAGAGTCCGGCATATGCGAGCGCGTATCCTGTGTCAATGGCAATCGCCTGTTGGAAATATGAAATACCTTTTTGAATTTCCGGCGGCGTTAATTTGAAAACGTGGAAACGTCCTCTGAGATAAAACTGATATGCCTCGACGTTTTCGGTATAGTTCTTGGCTAATTTCTGTTCGTCCGCTCCCGAAAGTTTTACTTTAAGTTTGTCCACGACATTGCGGGCAATCTCGCTTTGCAGAGAGATGATATCTGTTTGTTTGCGAATGTATTGCTCACCCCATATTCGATTACCCGTTTGCGCGTCAACCAATTCCAGATACAGCGTCAAACCGTCACCACGTTGAACTACGCGCCCGTTTAATATTGCCTGTACGTTTAATTCTCTGCCTATTGTCGCGGCGTCTGTTTCTTTGCCTTTGTAACGGAACACCGAACTTCGCGCCTTAACATTCAGTTTAGGCAACTGCGACAAACTGTTAATCAGCGATTCGGTCATTCCGTCGGAAAGATACTCGAGTTCGGGATTGCCGCTTTCGTTGACGAAAGGCATCACGGCAATCGAATCGATCTGACGTTGGTCGTTGAAAAACGAGTAGCCGAATGCAAGAACGGCAATTGCGATCGCGGCTATCACACCGGCTGCGGTGAACGCGAATCTCTTTGACGACCGTCTCTCGCTTCGCGGTTTAGAATCCGACGTTTCCGGAATCTTTTCGACACTGATCGTCTGGACATCGGCGACAAATTTATACCCTTTTCCCGGAACCGTGACGATAAACCGATGTGCGCCCGGGTTCTCGCCCAAAACCTGGCGCAGAACTGAGATGATCTTGGTGAGGTTATTTTCTTCGACTATCGTGTCTGGCCATATCGCCGACATCAATTCGTCTTTTTCAAGCACCTTGCCATTGTGGTTGACAAGGTATAAAAGCGTTTCAAAAACCTTCGGTGTTAGCGCAATTGTCTCGTCATCTCGCAAAAGCAATCTTTTTCCCGAATCAACGCAGAAAGCGTCAAACTTATAAATTGTTGATTCGGGGACGTTTATCATAGCTGTCACAAAAACCCAGAAATTTTCACACTAAACGGAAGGATTTTCAGAATGATTTTCTCAGATTATGACACACATCAGCCAAAAAAAAAGATTCGGCTGAAATAAATCAAAAATAAAGAGGAAAAAAAATGAAAAGTAAATTTATGCAAACCATCGGCGGAACATTCTTGGCGTTAGTGATGCTCTTCGGAGTCACGCAAATTTTCGTGTCAGGACAAGAGAGCGAGCAGGGCAACTTGCAGGAAGAACAAGCCGAACGCTCCAGACAAGGCATTGTCGGCGCGTGGCGGACGGCGGTCCAGCTGCGTAATTGTCAAACGGGCTTGCCGGTCGGGGATGTCGGTAGAGGTCTGTTCACATTTCACGAAGGCGGCACATTGTCGGAATTTAATTTCGGTCCCAGTCAGAATCGCAGTCCCGCTCACGGAGTTTGGGAGCAGCAGTTCGGCAGGCGCAATTTCTCTGGCGTCTTTGTGATCAACCGCTACGACGCAATCGGCACTTTCATCGGGATACAGAAAGTGAGGGCGACTTGGAGACTCAGTGCGAGCGGCGATAGTTATACTTCTAACGCCACAGTCGAAATTTTCGATGCCAATGACAACTTAATCGGAACGGGCTGCGCGACTTCAGTCGGGACGCGCATTGAATAATAATCAGCATTAAAGCGAGTCCGGCGCAGAGGTTTATCGCGTCGAACTCGCTTTAAGTGCGCGCCCGCATTACTCAAAATGCCGGAAACTCTCGACGGGAAAACTACTCGCGCCGTTTTCGGCTCAACATTCAACTCAAGACTTAGCAGGAGAGAATTATGCAAACCAAACACAAACTCAATCATTCGCTTTTCATTTTCGGAGTAATGATTTTATTTTTCAGCGCGGCTTGCCCGCTCGTTCAAGCCCAATCGGTCGCGCCGGGCGATTTGGACACGACCTTTGGCATCGGCGGCAAGGTTGTAACAGCTATTACTCAGAACGAAGACGAACCGACCAGAGTCAGAATTCAACCGGACGGAAAAATCGTCACGGTCGGCTTTGCCGTCGAGGGCGGTTGGGGTTGTCCAGCCAATTCATTTCTTGTCCGGCATAACGGCGACGGGACGGTTGATAATTCATTCGGCACAAACGGTTCGGTAGTCGTAAGTTTTGGTAGCGAGGAAATAAACTTTCGGGATTTTTTGATTTTACCGGACGGCAAAATTCAATTGTGAATTTTAGCGGTGACGATCTTGTTGGGGTAAAAACAATAGAGAAGAGTTTTGTATATAGTTTGCATCCAATCAAATTTACATAGCAATAGCAGAAAATCGATTAGTTTTGCTGATATAAGGTATTGATATAGCTTTATTCCGGTTCGTCTTTCCCACACTTAGAAATGCGAACGCAGACACATGACATTGCTCAAAATAAGGCATGTAACGTTAAAGATAGTCATCTTTTCTTAACTTCTAAGCTAACTTCACGTCTATTTCAGAAAAATTTTTCATAGTTAACATACTTTTGACCAAATAATGGCAGAATTACCATTGTTTTTTTTTTGTAAGTGTGTGAAAATCACGTTCATTATGAGCGATAACTCTTATACGCCTTTTTCGATTTCGCCAAACCCTAACAGCTTATACTTAACTGACTCGCTTCGGGCGGTTGTTAATAAATCAAAATTTACGATTGATAAAAAGCAGGGCTTGACCTGCATTTTAGGTGACATCGGGTTAGGAAAAAGCACTCTTCTGCGGTTCCTTCACAGCGATTATTCGGCGCGTGAAGATACAGTCACGACCTTAATTCCAACGCCTGCCTTCCCTTCCCCATTCGCCATGCTCAAAAGCATCTGTATGGATTTTAAACTTGAGCCAGAACGATCTTTTCAAAAACAACAGGAAGCGCTGGAAACTTTTTTACAGGAAAAGTTTGTCGAAAATAAGAATGTCGTCATTTTTATTGACGAGGCACAGAACATCAACAATAAGCAGCTAGAGCTCATTCGCTCGCTTCTAAATTATGAAACAAACACACATAAACTTATACAGATTGTCTTGTCAGGGCAGCTTGAACTAAAGGATCGCCTTTCGGACAAAAGAAATAAGGCAGTAGCGTCCCGAGTTTCGACTTATTCGATTCTTTCGCCTTTGACACTAGAAGAAACTAAGGAAATGATTTCTCACCGGTGTAGATTTGAAAACATAAATAATCCTTTTACAGACGAATCGGTCGAAAAGATTTATCAAGTTTCCGGGGGAGTTCCCCGTTCGGTATTGAAAATCTGTGCTTTTGCCTATCATGTGAAAGAATTAGAAGGATTGGATGACATCACCCCGGAGTTTATTGAAATTTCAGAGCCGGAAGTGTTAATACCTGAAAAGCCGAATAAAACAGATATAAGGGAAAGGACTAATAAAAAGACCTTGAGTAAAACTCCCATAGCCAAGACCGCAAAGCGAGGTAAATAAGAATGGGTGAGCGTGTAACATTTGCTGATCTACTTAAAAAAGCTGAAGAGAAGAAAAAAACTGAGGCTAAGCCCAAACTTGAAATCGTTTCTGCGACTACTGAAAAAATAATTGCAAACACGCCACCCACGCCACCTACGTCACCCACGCCAGACACACTAGCCACAGACCCTACCCACACCACCCCACACACGTCACGCATCCCAGTCACTGTACCCAATAGCAAAAAAAGCTTGCCTACTGCGCCTGAACGGGATTTTGCAAGGGTTGCTAATTCAATAGTCCGAGATGCATTGCCGCAGGGACTGTTTATAGGCAAATCGAAACAGCTTTATGATTTTCTATATTTACAGACACGAGGAGCAATTCAGCCTAAAAGGAGTATTAGAATAACCAAGTCAAATTTAATGCGCGGCTCAGCAACCGGATCAGAAAGAACCTTACTAAAGAACTTAAACCATCTAAAATCTGTTGGACTATTAAAAGTGAAGGAATTTGAGGGACAACATGGAGGTAATGAATACGAAGTATTATTGCCCGAAGAATCCCACGCCACGCCACCCACCCCACAGCAGACACGGCAGTCACAGTACGCACAGCAGAAAGTAGGGACACTACCCCCCGTCATAAGTGAGGTGGGTGGGGTAGGTCAAACGCTAGAAGATAAAGAAGTTAGCGAAGCCCTAAAACTAAATACTAAGACTATAAATAAAGATGATGATAGAGCAGCCGCCTTTTCTGAAGCTATTGAAAAGTTCGATGTCGTATCGCGCAAATTAACAGGCAGGGGAATATCAAAACGCGATGCGGAAAAATGGACTGACTTTGCTGATTTAATTGTCCTTGAATTAGAAATTGCTGCTAAACGCACGAACGCAATTTCATCGGTGCCAGCATTTCTCACTGAAGTTTTACGACGGCAGTTTTTTGCGCAGCGCCAGCAACAGAAACCTCCAGCCAAATCTTCGAAGACGAAACCTGATACGGTTGGTAAGGCTGAAACAGAGTCGTACGAGATCAAACCGCTCGACGAGCAGGGAAGGGAAGAAGCACTCGCCCAGCTTCGAGAGTTTGCTGGAGACGACTTTCTGCAGGATTTCAAAAAGTGGTATACCGAAGAAGATTGGCAATGGCTAATGAATGAATTGGAGAAGAAATAATGCTGGATATTTTTACCGCTTTACTCGGCATCCTCTCAATCTGCGCATTAGCAGGCACTGTAAATAAAATTATGTTTAGTCCAAAGAAAGTCTGGGATGAAGACGATTGGGCGCCCGAACGAATAGCAGAACCTGAGAATTTTGAAGAGCTGCGAAAAGGGAATCCGCACATCTGGATGGAGTAATTTGGAAAATTACTTGAGGTTACGTCCGATAATGAATAATAGTTTGTTAGTCAGACAGTACTTTCTACTACCATATATTGATTTTGATTCGTACCACAATATCTTGTGTATGAAGCCAATGATTTTAACTTCTCAAAAAAGTAGAAAAGCACAATAAATTGTGGTTTATGCCCATAAACGCTTAAAAATCAATTACATAATGACTATTATCGGACTCAGAAACAATTACGTAACTACTC
Source organism: Pyrinomonadaceae bacterium (assembly GCA_030448055.1). GTDB lineage: Bacteria > Acidobacteriota > Blastocatellia > Pyrinomonadales > Pyrinomonadaceae. The sequence continues at coordinate 18,790 of JAUJNR010000005.1, read as the reverse complement.
AGGTATGTCGCTAACTTTAGCGGCATCAATAGTTTAAGGGTAGCGCTTCTCTCTTACGTTTTCAATATTTCTTGCCTTTTTCCGGGAAGTTTTATATGTTATTTGGCATTCCTCAACTTTAGTTTTTGTATGGGAGTGCCAGCTTGAGTATCAGTCCAAGCACAATTCGCCGTCGTTATGAGCAAGGTCTTGATTCGATAGTCCGGCTTGTCACCCAACTCGAAGACCGCATCGAAGATTTAATGGCACTGCACGTTTCCGCACCGCAACGGCTGATTCGCTCACAAGCGGCTCAGATCAAGCGTCTGAAACAAACCGTTGCCAATAAAGACGCGGTACCGATCAACAATAATTAAGAATTCATAAGTTTCAACTTCATTTATTTTTAATCCGAATGTTAACTGTATTGTCAACAATAGTTTAGCTTTCTAAGAAACGAATTAAATGCGTTTGTTTTTTTTGAAGTAATAACTTTTTTCCGGCGAATTAGGATTAGTTCACCCCGAAACTTTAGAAAAGACGAAAAATCACTCGATTCTTTTGCTGCAAATTTACTCGCTGGTCAGCAGAACGACGTAGCCGGACAGTTCACCGCGGGCGCAGATTATCTGTTTGCCGTCCGGCGAAAAATCGAACGAATAAATGCGGCTGGCGGTAAAGTTTGTCAATTGCGCCGGTTCGCCTTCATCGACGGGCTGCGCCCATAAATTGCTGACGCCTTTTTTGGTAACGACGTAAACGATTGATTTGCCGTCGGGCGAGAACCGCAACCAGTTCGGAAGTTCCGCTCCTTCAACCGGCTTGAATTCTCTGAGGACGCGCGGCGCTTTTTCTTCGATGGTCAAGAGGGCAATCGAATATGATTTTGCTTCGTCGGGGCGAGCGCTCGCGGCGAGAAATTTGCCGTCGGGCGAAACGGTTGAAGGAAAGTATCTCCCGGCAACGAGTTTCTCCGGCTGTCCGCCTAAGACCGGAACTCGCCACATCGCCGCGCCGCCTTTCGTGCTGTGATAATAAATTAATCCGTCGGGCGTAATCGCGAGAGGTTCGCGGAGCGCGTCTTCAACCAATAATGTCTGTTCGCTTCCGTCTGCGTTCATCCGCCAGAGCGATTCGATGCCCGAACGCAAGGAGCCGAAAATGACGTATCGCCCGTCGGGTGTGACACTCGGCTGCGAGTCCAAATGCCAGTCAGTGGTTAATTGCCGGCGGTCCGAGCCGTCTGTTTTCATCGCCCAAATGTCAGGGTTGCCGGCGGTTACCGATCCGTAAAAAACTTTGTCGCTGCCGGGCGCAGACGAAACGCCAAAACCGTAGTCGCCTCCCGTTTGAGTCATAGGCTGTGCGGCGTTTTCGGCGGGAGTTGCCAGATTTACTTTCCAGAGCTGCGTCGTGCGTTTCAGAATGACGCTGATTAATTCAACCGCCGCACTATCTTTCCGTTCTGATACTGAAACGCCGTAGTAATCGTTAAAATCATTGGTCAGGCGCGTAATCTCGCCGCCGGGATATGCGACATGCCATAACTGATTATTGTCGATCGAGCGGTCCTGCCGCCCGGTCATTATAAACGCCGCTCCGCCTTCGACCCACTTCGTTGTCCATATCTGTCCCCATGGCTCTGAGAAAACAGGCTGCGCCTGACCGTCGCTGACGCGAATGGTGACGGGGATCATCTGCTCGCGGTTGTCAGAGCGGGTTCCGGTCGAGCAAAGGATTGTGTTTCCGTCGGGCGACCAGGCGGGCTGCGCTTGAAGCGAAAAAAATTCAGGCGACTGGCGCGTGTAAAAGATGCGTTCGTCCGCGCCGTTCGCGTCGGCGATAATTAAATCTCCGCGGCTGTTGTCCGAATTTATCCGCAGAAACACCATTTGTTTTCCGTCGGGCGAAAAAGTCGGCGTTGATTGAGCGTCATCAATAATTTTCTGCGGTTCGCCGCCTTCGACCGAAATCCGGTAAATATGAAAAGCGGTGTCTTCCGCCGCTTTAGCACGAAAATAAACTTGCCCGCCGTCCGGCGCGAAACTCACGCCGCGTATTTGCCGATTGTCGGAAGGCGCGACGAGAGCAATTGCGTCAGCGGAAAAGGCGCCCGATGCGGTTTTGCGGCGCAAAAAAACGCCTCTGTTGCCCGATTCCTCGAAAACATAAGCCAGCGATTTTCCGTCGGGCGAGATGGCGGCTCGCAAAGCGCTGCCGCTGTTGGTCAGGCGGGATGTTCGCAGTTGCGTGAAATTATTGGAAACAGATTGCTTTTGAGCCGCAAATTGATAAATCAGCCAACCGGCGATTGCCGCTAAAATCAGAACGCCGGGCAAAACTAAATTACTGCGCGGATTTTTTTTTGTTTCGTCCGCCTCCGGCAAATGTTTGGCGGAAGATTCAGCAACATTTTTTACGGCGAAATATCGATGGCTGTTGTGAAAATTCGCATCGAATTTTAGTTGGACGCGCTCGATGTCTTCGGCAAATTCGCTGGCGTTTTGGTAGCGACTCGCTTTGTTCTTACGCAGAGCCTTTTTAATAATTTGATTAACGCTCGCCGCGCTTTCGGATTCGTTTAAGACAAGCGGTTCATCTTTCAGGATCGCGGCTTGCACGTCGCTCGGCGTGTCGCCTTGAAACGGACGCTTCCCGGTCAGCATTTCAAACAATACCACGCCCAAACTCCACAAATCGGTTGACGCATCGAGTTCCTGCCCGCGGATCTGTTCGGGCGACATATAGCCGACAGTTCCTAAAATCATTCCCGACTGCGTGTACATCTGCGACGGCAGATCGTCGCCGTCAACTGATGCTTCCGTCTTTTCCCGGTTCAACTTTGCCAGACCGAAATCCAGAACTTTTACCAGACCGTCGTCTTTGACAATAATGTTTTCGGGTTTTATGTCGCGGTGAATTATGCCGCGTTCATGAGTTGAAACAAGAGCGAGGGAGACTTGTTTGGCGATGCTCAAGGCGAGCGCGCCTGCAACGGCTTTTTCCTTTATCAATTCGCGCAGGGTTCGTCCTTCGACATATTCCATCGACAAAAACAAGCGCCCGTCGATTTCGCCGAATTCGTAGATATGCGCGATGTTCGGGTGCGAAAGCTGCGAGGCGGCACGGGCTTCCTGCCGAAAACGCGCCAAACTCTGCCGGTCTTCGGCGAGCGCGGGCGGCAAAACTTTGAGCGCCACGAGCCGTCTGAGCCGAGTGTCTTCGGCAAGAAAAACCGCGCCCATTCCGCCGCGACCCAAAAGCCTTTTTAATTTGTACGAAGCGAAATCAGACTTTTCAAGCAGCCCGCTGAAATCTTCGTCTAATAATTGTGCGACAAGCGGAAACACCGATTGTTCCAAAATTTCGTCAGACTCTTTATCGGTGCCAAGCAAAGAAATAACTTCGGCACGTAAAACGGCATCTCCATTGCAATGATTCTCGACAAATAAATTTCTTTTACTTGCCGATACCAGTACAGCTTGATTAAAAATCTGTTCAATTTTGTTCCATTTTTCTTCTTCCATTGAAATTATGTAGACAACTTTTTATTTATCCAGCCCGACACGCCGCGTTAATTCTTCGAATCGGAAATCAGAGCGCAAGCCGTCCAGAAGCGGATCAACCTTGATAAGCGTCATTCGTCCTTCGCGGTCATGATAGGCTTTCTCAAGCCACTCAAATGCTTGGCTTTTATTGTCCAGTGCAGTGTAAGCAATGGCAAAATAATAGCTGGATACGTAACGCCTTTTTGATATATCCTTCATTTGATTCAGAATCAACAGCGCTTTATCTTTCCTTCTCATTTTGACGTAGTTACAAGCCATCAACATTAAAATCCGCGGGTCATCGCTTAAGGATTTGGCTTTCTGAAATTCCAGCAGAGCTTCATTAAAAAGCCCTTTCATCATATAAGCTCTACCCAGATAGGCATGCGCATAATAAAAACTTCCGTCCATTTCGATTGTCTTTTGGAATTGTTCGATTGCCTGGTCGGTTCGCCGCGCAAATAAATAACTGTTTCCTAAATCGGCATTGTTTATAAGCGATAACGGATCTATTTTCCGCGCCTTTTCGAGTTCTTCAATGGCTTCATCAAACCGCCCGGCGGCAAGCAAGTTCGCGTTTCCATACCAGTTATGAGCGATTGCATAATTCGGATTTAGCTCGAGCGCCCGCTTCATATGCTTTTCAGATTCTTCAAAGTTCCAGTCGTAGTTAAAAAGCGCGTATCCTAAAGCAGCGTGAGCCTCGGCGAGGGTTTCATCAATTTCCAGAGCCTTGATTGCCGACTCTTTCGCTTTGGAAAATGATTCCTCCGGCGTTGCGGCGCCGTAACCGGAAAACAACACATAAGATTCGGCAAGACCGGAAAAAGCCAACGCAAACTTCGGGTCGAGAGCAATCGCTTGATTGAAATATTCAGTTGATTTTCGCAGATCCGAAGCGGTGCGTTTATTCCAGTAAAAACGTCCTTTTAGGTAAAGTTGATATGCCTCGACATTTTCCGTATAGATTTTGTCCAATTTACCTTTCTCTGTTTCGGAAAGTCTGGTTTGAAGTTTATTTAAAACGTCCCGCAATATCTCGTTTTGAAGCGAAATCAGGCTTGAAGCCGCTTGCTTGTATTGATTGCTCCAAATCTGTCTGCCCGTTATTCCGTCGACTAATTCCAGAGTGATCGTCAAATTATTACCGTATTCAATGACACGCCCTAACAACAGAGCCTCAACTGACAATTCTTTACTTGCCCTTTGTGGGTTAACAGCCTTGCCTTTGTATTGAAAAACCGAACTTCGCGCTTTAACGGAAAGTTCCGGCATTTGCGCAAGCCGGTTGATAATTGATTCGGTAATACCATCGGACAAATACTCATTGTCCTGATTGTTGCTTTCATTACGGAAGGGAAGAATTGCAATGGATTTGATCGGTTGATATTGAGCTAATTTTATCTGCTCGCTGTTAATATTCCAAAATACAAATCCGCCGGCTAAAAAAAGCAAAGCAACGATTCCCAGGGCAAAAACTTTTTGATATTGCCATTTTTCCGCAAAATAATTTCTTAAACTCGGTCTCTCTCCTTGTATCTGCGGATACCGCTTGATTTCAGCGTCTAAAGTTTTCTTAAATTGCCGCAGTTTGCTGACATCGTTATCAATCAGTCGCGTAACGAGCGGAAGCACCGACTCTTCTATAATTTTGTCCGCTTGCTTATCGGCTTCAAGCAAGGAGATAACTTCCAAACACAACTCATTATCCGCGCCGCACACCTTTTTTACAAAAGAGTTCCTTTCGTCAATCGGGAGTTTAATTGCATCGTTAAATACTCGTTCTACTTGTTTCCATCGCTCAGTCAGCATTGATGAAATCATCTATCTATTAGGTTAACGTCCTAAAATCTAACGAAACTTATATAAAAATTATTTTCTGCCGTAATCTTTTTATTTATTGCCCGCGAATTTCGCGCGCGAGCCACGCTTTAGCTAGCCGCCAGTTGACCGAAACCGTGACCGCAGCGATGCCTAAAACTTCCGCCGTTTCTTCGATTGTCATTCCGCCGAAATAACGCAGCTCAACGATCCGGCTTTTCATTTTGTCAAATTCGGCGAGTTTTTTCAGCGCTTCGGCAAGCGCGATCAATTCGGCGGATTTCTCCTCGGTTAAAACTACGGCATCCTCAAATTCCACATGCTCGGTGCCTCCGCCACGTTTCTGCGCGAGCCTATCGCGGGCGTGATTGATCAGAATGCGGCGCATAATCTGAGCCGAAATAGCAAAGAAATGTGAACGATTTTGCCATCGCACCTCGCGTTGATCAATGAGTTTCACAAAAGCCTCATTAACCAGAGCCGAGGTTTGCAGCGTATGATTGCCGCGTTCACGGCGCATGTAATTGCGCGCAATGCGGCGCAGTTCGACTTCGACGATTGGAAGCAACTGAGTTAGTGCGGATTCCTCCCCATTATTCCATGCCGTTAACAACTCAGTGACTTGTGTTTTTTCAGCGCTAAACTCTCCCATAATCCTTTGTGTAAAGACAAAAAGGTCCAGACAGCCAATCAATAAAAGACATAAATGAGGATTTTCTAGTGTTTAACATATAGCATTTACAGCCATTTGTAAAATAAGTAAGTGGACAGAATAGTTTTATAGATATTTGAAAAACTTGTATTCTAACTGAATGAAAAAGAAGTTCATTCAGTTAGAAGAAACCGAAAAGGTAACTTTACAAGAAGGTCACAAAAACGGCAAAACCAAAGCGTTTCAAGAACGCTGTCATTGTTTGGTGTTGAGTTCAGAGGGCTACGAGGTCAAAGAGTTAGCCGGGATTTCCGAGTTTCGGAGATTTCCATTTACGCTTGGTTCAAGCGTTGGGAAAAAGACGGCATAGTTGGTCTCAGAGACAAACAGGGACGCGGGAGAAAGGCGATTTTACAAAAGCAAGATTTAGCTCAAATCAAACAAACAGTGCAGAAAAATGCTCAGCGGTTGAAAATTGCTCGTCAAAAATTAAAAGAAGAATTGGGGCGGGAATTTTCGACGAAAACCTTGAAGCGGTTTTTAGAAAGTTTAACTGCCGATACAAACGCTGGCGTAAATGTTTGAAAAAAGAAGCAGTGTCCGATTGAACAGGCGAGTAAAACAGAAGCCTTAGCCGAACTTTTCGCTTTAGCGGCGGTCGGGTTGATTGAAGTTTATTTTGGAGATGAAAGCGGGTTTTGGCAGAATCCGGTGATTGCGCGGGCGTGGCAGTTTGCGGGTGAAGAGATTCGCCTGCTGCCTGAAAAAGGCGAGCGATTAGCGGTCTTTGGGTTGCTGAATCTCGATTGCGAAGGAAAGTTTTGGACGAGTGAAAAAAGCATCAAAACCGAATTTGTGATTGAATGTTTGGAAGAATGGCTGGCGGACAAGAATGAGAAGCCAAGAGTTTTAGTTTTGGATAATGCCCGCATTCATCGGTCAAAAAAGATGCAGGCGAAATTAGCCGAGTGGGAAGAGCGAGGATTTTATATTTTCAATCTGCCGCCGTATTCGCCGCATTTGAATATCATTGAAATCCTGTGGCGAAAGATGAAATACGAATGGCTTAAGCCGGAAGATTATCTGTCGTTTGAAAGTTTGACGACAGCGATCAAGGAAATCTTGAGCAAATTAGGGACGGAATACAAGATTAACTTTAAGGACAGATCATTTATAAAATAATTCTGTCCATTTACTTCGAATGAATTCGACAACAGTATCCGACCCCTTTTGAAACAAATTGTTGATTAAAGAGTGAAAGTAGCAGGCTGAGATATATGCTTTATGGGTTTAGACGAATCTTGTAAAAGTTATTTGGGAACTTTGATAGCTGTCAGACCCGTTTATGGTTGGGGATGGATACACCTTGATGCTCCTAAAATTCCTGTTCCTGATCAAATTGATGGAGTACCTTATCCTTTCCATTGCCGAATCCAGGATTTCTTATATTTCGAAAACGAATTAAGAGGCGCCGTCGGAAATATTGAAGAAGTCGGACATATTTATGACAGTCTTTGGTTGGTCTTCTATACTCGCGTAAACGGAACACATAATTTTACCGATAATCTACCTTATTGTAATTTACAAATTGGTTCGACAAAACCTGAATTAGCAAGAGAATGGCACGAATTTACCTCTGGCTCACCAATTGTTAATGGATACTGTTTTGTTGGAGAATCACTAAAACACATTGCGGACAGTGGTAAAATTGGGCGCCAAATAACCTGATTAGTTGCCACATAAAAAGTAGTCCCAAAAACGACCTCATTCCGATGTTTTCATTTGCGCCTGAAATTCGCAAGGCAATCTACACGACAAACACGATTGAATCGTTGAATATGACTTTGCGAAAGATTATTAAAAATCGCTCTCTGTTTCCGAGTGACGAGGCAATCTTCAAGCTGATGTCTTGGCTTTATTACGATGCGGATTCGACTGGCGTATATGTGCCTTATCAAAATTCGGAACAATGCAAATCAGACGAACAGCGCGAACGTGAGGAAACGCCGGAAGCGTGCGACATTTGCGCGAGCTGCGGCAAACCGATTGAAACAGAAACTCTAATAATTCAAAGTATTATGCCGCCGCCCGGACAAGAGCATTTTCACGATATAGAGAATAAAATCTCGTCGGATGTCCATTGATAACCAAATGAAGAAAATGGAAAGCCAATTAAACGGCGGCGAGCAGGATTTTTATTTGAAAATGGACGTGTTTTTAAGTGAGATGGCAGACGAAAAAGCGGAACAAGATTAACTCGTTCCGCTTTGGTTTGTGAAGTTGTTTGGATAATTATCTATTAAGCACAGGCGATGTAGCTGTCACTTCAGCAGTTCCAACGGTTGCATCGGCGACTGATCTCAAAACACCTGTTTCATCGATAAAGAATTCATTTCTTCCGGTCGAAGCTGAAGCCGGTTGCGATACAACTGTATAAGTTGCGGTATCGGTGCCTAAATCATAATCATAATAGAAGCCGCTTTTCGCGTCAGCTGCTGCTATTGCGTCTGCCAAAACTTGGTCAATTAAACCTGATGCATTGAGGGTCGCCAAGTCAGCTGCAAAGTCACCGTTACCGTCGGTGGCTTGATAAGTCACATTTGCAGTGTTGATTGTGCGTAAAGCGGAAACTGCGCTAGCTTCATTAGCCGCGCGGCGTGACGAAAGAAGATTCGGAATAGCGATTGCCGCAATGATGCCGATGATGATGACGACGACAAGAAGCTCGATGAGCGAGAAACCTTTTTGATTTTTCATTTTATTTAATTTTCCTTTTTTGATTTAGTTTTTATTTACGGCGAGAAACTTAAAGTGAGTAAACGAAATCTAGCGAAGATTCGTTTTTACTTTTTTGATTCGCGTATGCCGGACAGTATTACAAGGCGCGTGCCAAAAACGCGGAGAATTGCAAAATTGAGGTTAAGTTCTGTGGTTGTAGTTATTTAACGAAATTCGCGTAAATTTCGGTTTGAGCGAGTAATGAAAAAATCCGAGACTTTCTCTCACATGAAGTTGAGACTTTCTCTCACATTTAGCCGAAACCTTATTATCACTTACTGCTTCCAGACGCCGTGTTTTTCCGCTAGATAGTTCATCGTATGATACGCAATGCCGAGAAATTGCGCAGTATTCTTTTTATTGTTTCCGCATTTTTCGAGTGCTTCGACGAGGATTTGCTTTTCAATGTCGTCCAAAACCTTTGGCATATCAATTCCGCCGTCGGGCAAAAACGATTCAGATCGGCATTGGCATAAAGGGCATTCTTTGCCGGACGGTTTGCGCAGATGGTGTTTTTCGATGAGTCGCAAAAGTTCGCGCGGCGACACGTCGAGGCGGACGGCAGCCTCTTCGTCGCTTCCGATTTGAAGCGCGTCGGAGACCATTTGCTTTTCAAGTCGGTCGAGCGCACCGCGCAGCGTCGGTATCTCGGGTTTGTTTTTCGTCATAGTGGAAATTAGTGATTACTCCACCGCCAAACCAAAGCGTTTGGAAGTGGCTTCTACGGATTGATTACCGACAGACTCTAATCCAAGTCTGACAATGTTGAGAGCGGCGTTTTCGTCGCGGTCTAAAGTTAGACTACAGCCCGAACAATGATGAATACGAACGGACAAATCTTTCTTGACCAATTCACCACATCCAGAGCAACTCTGCGATGTGTTTCGTGGATTGACTTGAATCATTTTTCGTCCAGCATTTTCAGCTTTATACGAAACGAATTCAAACAATTTATTCCACGAAGCATCGGCAATGCTCTTTGCCAATCGAGAGTTTTTGACCATATTCGAGATTTTCAGTTTCTCGAAAACAATCAAATCGAAGTTATCAACCAAGTAACGGGAAACTTGATGCGCAAAGTTGTTGCGACGATTTTTGATTCGTTCGTGAATCTTTGCCGAGCGTTTTCTGTTTTTCTTTCTCTGCGCTTTCGCCAGGTCTTTTTCATCAAATCTAAAAAACTTCGGGTTATCAATTTCCGTTCCATCAGACAATGTGCAAAAGGTTTTGATTCCGACATCACAACCTATGCTTTTGCCTGTTGGCTCAAGAATTTCTCTCGTTGTTTCAACCGAAAAGCAGGCAAACCATTTCCCGTTGTGCTTCTCGTTATCGTGAGAGTTTTGATTTTGCCGATAATTTCACGATGCCATTTGATTTTGAAAAGTCCGAGTTTGGAAAGTTGAAGTTTGTTTCCTTTCAGAGCAAACCCACTTTGAGCGAACGTGAAGCTGGCATAGCGATTTTTACCCTTGAATCTTGGAAAACCTGCTTTTGCGCCTTTCTTGATTCGACTGAAAAATGCTTTGAAACCTTTATCAAGCCGTCGCAAAACATCCTGCAAAACTTGAGAATGGATTTCGGCAACATCTTCTCGAATAACTTTGATTTCAGGCAAAACATTTTGCTGGTCAAGGTAAGAAACGCTTTTACGTTCAAGTTTCCACGCTTGGCGTCGTTCGCTCAAAGCGGCGTTGTAAAGTTCACAACAAGTTTCAAGCCACGACTCCAACTGTGTCGTTTGGGCTTTTGTCGGATACAACCTAAATTTGAAACTTTTGGGCATTTACTTTTCTCTTTGCTCTTCAACGTACCGCTTGATAAGTTTAAGCGGCGTACCGCCAGCCGTAACGATGAAATAACTCGGACTCCAAAGATGACCGCGATGAAGTTTATCTTTCAGCTGCGGAAATTCATTGAACAACCGCCTTGCCGAAACGCCTTTGAGCGTATTTATCAGTTTAGACAACTGATGCGTTGGTTTGGCTCTGAAAACAACGTGAATGTAGTCTGTATCCGTTTCGATAGCAAGAAGCGAACATTCTGCATCAACAAGCAACGTGGAAACGATTTCTTTAAGTCTGTCTCCAATCACGTCGCATATTACTCTGCGCCTGTATTTCACGCACCAAACCAAGTGGAATGTAAGCAAAAAAGTAGAATGTCCGCTAGACTCAAGTTCGTATTTCACATAACGAATATAACACAAAGTTGTCAAACAACCAATTTAGAAAACATTAGTATTTCTCCTTGTTTATCTATGTTTCGTCGTTTGCAACCAATTGGCATTCATCCACCGCCGAAATTGCTACGCACTAATTTTGGAAGTGGACTTCTGCCTTCCGACGTTAAACAACAATTCGGCGGCGATTCCCAAAGACATAGACGGGAAAAGTTCTACGTCGAGCACAAATATTTCGCGTCATATCGCGTCAAAAAAACACAAAAAAGCCGTAAGTTTTGACGCTCACAGCTTTTAGATTAACAAGTCCCTCAGGACGCGACTAGGCTGCTGCAGGCTCCATGACGGGAAGCAGCATGTTGATTTGTTCCATCAGCTCATTCAGGTTAAGCGGCTTTGTCAGATAGTGAATATACCCGGCTGCTGATTCATCTATACTAAGAAACAGCTCCATCCCGCGTTGCCCGTCTCCTGACATCGCCAGGATCGGCACGTCACAAAGGCTGCGAATCTGATTGAGAGCGGCAACGCCATCGAGTTCAGGCATATGTAAATCCATTAAGACCAAATCAGGACATTCCTGCCGCGCTAATTTGACTGCTTCGGCGCCATTTTCAGCCTCGATTACATTAAAGCCCTCGCCTTCCAGGAACAGTCGCAAAAATTCTCGCGAGTCATCATGGTCTTCGGCTACTAAGATTGTTGAACTTTCTGAAATCATAATCTCGCCTTCATTAAAGCAATTTCAAAGTGTTTGTTACGCAAACCCGATTTTGCTCTACTTTCACAAAGTACGTTTGAACATAATCCAGATGACTCAAATAAAACACTAAGAAGGACGACTTCTTTGTAAACGGGCTTTTTATTGCCTATCCTGAAGAATGTAAAAGGGGGAAATTTCCCCCTTTTACTCAATTGATAGTAATAAGCAAGCTGCTTGGTACGGTTTAGTGAACAACGAGGTTGCCGCCGCGGAGAATAGATTTAACTGCGGCGACACCACTCCATTTGCTGGAGAAGAAGAGTGCGCCGTTTCCTTCCCAGACGGTAATACCGATTGAATCAGCACTGCCCGGCTCCCCTTTATCCGTCATAGTCATTTGTAATGTAGCGTTTCCACCAATCGAGATTGGTGCTAACGGATTAGTAACATCAGTGATGTTAGCTTTGCCGACAAAAACAGCGTCACATGGTGTAGTCGCGGTTGCGTTCGGGCAAGGCGCAGGCACCGTTAATGATTGCATCGAGTTGCCTTTGACTTGGTAAATGCGATCACCGCTGCGGATGATAGTGTTGATTCTACCCTGCAGATTGGTTCCGCTGCTGTTGTATTTGACGTTAAAGCCAAAGTTGTTTTTGCTGCCAACGTTACCAGCTTTTGAACCGGCAGGAGCGCCCGTACTATCACTTGTCAACAAAACATAGCCACCACCGGTAATGAAATTGGTAGCAATCGGTTTTGAGACTTGTATTGGCTGTATCTTGTCCGAGGTAAGCGAGCCCGTATAATAATTGCTTACAACAATAGCAACATCATACGTTTCGGATTCAGCATTACCAATATTAACGCTCCACTGACATCCGACCGATCCGGTTTTGGTATCGCTGGTATTTACGAGACCAACCGATAAGTTTGTACAACCAGTAATAGCCGTGCTGCCATTATAAAACGTTACCTTTGCATTACGAATATCCCCTGCATATGCGTCATATGCAGAATCGCCCGTGGCAGCGGTAATATCCTGAACGCTCGCGCTAAGCGTAATAGTTGCTGCACCCGAGCTGGTCGAAGATGTGGCAACAAAATACTGACCCGTATATATAGCAAGGGCATTTTCTTGAGCTACCGTCAGCGCGCCAGTAACAAATGTAATAGCGTAATTGCTGGAGGTTAATCCGCTCGGTGTAATTGTATAAGGACCTGGCGCACTAGTAGCTGTAGCGTTCGTTGTGAAAGCGAGCATTCCGCTCAAGTTACCCGGTCCTTCACCCGGAATAAAGCCGTTGTAGGAGACCGAGAATACAGGATCCGGATCGCTGTATTGACGCGACGCAGCATTTGCCGTAATGGTTAATGATTTAGAAGTAATCGCAAAATTGACCGTTGTCGCTGATAAGCTCAAACTGTAGTTGTTGCCAGCCGAAAGCGTACCGAGAGTGATGGCATAATTGCCGACATCAGTCCCTGCCGCGCGAGCAAGCGCGCCGCTAAAGCTGTTAGCCGCCAAATTTGCATTATTAGAGAAGGTCAACGTCGGATCATTAGTACCATAGACTTTTGACTGTCCGGCGTCGGGCGTGACCGTCACCGGCTTAGGAGTGATTGCGAAAGTAACCGCTGGGCTAACCATGACTAGCTGGTAGTTGCTGCTCGTCGCCGCCAGCGTGCCCATTGTGATGGCATAATTGCCGACATCAGTCCCTGCCGCGCGACTAAGCGCACCCGCGACTGCGACCTGCTCGCCGAGCGTATAGGTCAGCGTCGGGTCAGCGTTGCCGAAGACTTTTGACTGTCCGCTTGTCGGCGTCACTGTCACCGGCTTCGCCGTGATCACGAAGTTGATTGTCGTCGGCGCGAGCGTCAGCGCGTAGTTATTGCCCGCCGAAAGGTTGCCAAGTCCGATGGCGTAGTTGCCAGCGTCCTCGCCTTGGGCGCGGCTCAAGCTGCCGGTGAAGGCATCAGCCGCCAGATTCCCGTTGTTGCTGAATGTCAATGCCGGGTCACTCGCGCCGAAAACTTTCGATTGCCCGGAGCTGGGCGTCACTGTGACCGGCTTAGGAGTGATCGCGAAGTTAACAACCGATGATGCCAGGCTCAGGTTATAGTTGTTGCCCGCCGAAAGATTGCCGAGTCCGATGGCGTAGTTGCCGACGTTCTCTCCCGTAGCGCGACTGAGCGCACCCGTGAAGCTAGCAGGTGCCAAGGAACCATCGTTGCTAAAGGTCAGCGCCGGATCGCTTGCGCCGAAGACCTTGCTCTGGTTTGAGTTCGGAGTAATCGTGACCGCCTTACGGGTAATCTCGAAGCTGATTGTCGTCGCCGCGAGCGTCAGCGCGTAGTTGGTGTTCGACGAAGCGAGCGTGCCGAGGTTGATGGCGTAGCTGCCGGCGTCCTCGCCTGTAGCGCGACCGAGCGCGCCCGTCACCGTGACGGTCTCGCCGAGCGTATAGGTCAACGTCGGATCGCTTGCGCCGAAGACTTTCGACTGCCCGGAGTTGGGAGTGACTGTTACCGGCTTCGCCGTGATATTAGCGGTAAGCCCTGTCGGCAGCGTCAGTGAGTAATTAGCCTTAGCCGTCGCAGTACCCGTGAGGCTCAGCCCCGTGACCGCCACCGGCTTATTGTTGCCGACGCCAGCGTCGGCGAAGGCACCTGCAGCCGTGCCCGCCAGGGAGACTTCATTGTTGATTACGCCGACCAGCGTCGGTGTGCCGGTGAGAGTCGCGGTGGTATTACCGTCGTAGACCTTGTTGCTCGCCGAGAGTCCAGTGACCGTCAGCGCCTTCGCGGTGACAGTCTGTCCGTTAGCGAGGCTGCCGTTGCTAGTGCCGAAGTTGCTGCCGCTGGCGGCAGTGAAAACCGCCTCGACTGTGTGTGCGGTTCCGCCGTTAACGGACAGCGTGTTGATCTGATAAGAAGCCGTACCAGCGTTCGTCAGAGAGACAGCCCCTCCTGCATTCGCCCCGTCGATCTTGAACTGCACGCTTCCGCTTGTCGGGTTAGTTCCAGCGGAACCTGCCACTGTAGCGGTGAAGGTCACGTTGTCGCCGTAGGTCGAGGTATTCTGCGCAGAGTTCGACGTTACGGTTGTTGTTGTGCTGACTGTGTTGTTGACCGTGAAATTTCTAGTGCCGGTAGTTGGAGCAATGGCGGTGTTCCCCGCGTTGTCGTACGCCCTCGCATACCACGTGTAATTTCCGTTGCTCAGGCTTGCGGGAGAACAAGTCCATCCGCCTAACGCGCTTGTATCGGTGCACACCGGAGTGGCAGCGCCATTGAGGTAGAATTCCACCCTGTTTATACCGCTCGGCGTATCCGAGGCGGTGGCAACTAATTCAACGGTGCCGCTTACAGAAGCGCCGTTTGCTGGTGAGCTAAGGCTTACCGTCGGGTTCGTTCTATCAATTTTAACGACAAACGGCTGGGCATTAATCTCTTGATTACCTAAGTTATCAACAGAGAAGTACTGGACAGTGGTTGTCCCTTCAGCCGAGACAGTGAAGGGAGCGCTATAAACTTGGTACGCACCACAAACAGATCCCTCACACAACCTGTATTTAGTCTCAGCAACTTCCGACTCCGAGTCCTGCGCTGTAAGTGTGACCGTAATGGATGACTGAGTGTTCGTCCAAGTGCCAGAAGTGTATGTGTTGTTACTTACCGTATGCTTGCCCGCTGCGGTGGTAGTCGGCGGAACATTTTCCTCCAATACTTTGACCGTTAAATTGGTTCCCGCATTGTTGCTCACGTTAACGCTATTAGGAGGTAAGCTCTGAATCTTCGCCGAATAATCACTCGGTGAAGTGCCTGAAGGCACTGAGACTGTGATCGTCCAGTCCTTACTATCTGCATTATCTTTTGTCGTCGCAAAACTTAATTTTTGAAGTGAAGCAGTCACCCAACCTTCCGGCAGATGAGAATTGCTAATACCTACCACCTTGAGAGTTGCGTCGAACGAACCATTATCTTTAGGCGCGGTCACCGTTTGTGTGAAAGACCTTGATTCACCCGGGCGAACATATAGCGTTTTGGTGGAAGGACCGTAAGCCATAGTCCCACCATCGGTAAAGGTGATTGTGGCAGTTTTGCCCGAGGTTTGCCCCGTGGCGGTTAGCGTAAAAGTTGTCCCGACGTGCTCTTCGGTCGGCGTGAAGTCCATGTTTAGGAGGTTGCCGTACTCGTCGGCTTGCGAGGTCAGGATAGTATCCGCATGATTAGCCGGATCTTCTTTTAACACAAGCGTCACGATCTCGTGGGGAGCCCATGCTGAGCCCGCAATAGTAACCGTCTCACCGGGTAGATAGTCAGTTTTATCGACCGATATGGTGGCTTGAGGATTATTTTGATTGCTTGGGTTATTAACACTGCCCGCTTCAACTGTGCTGGCGTTGCTGCTTGTAAATCCAAATAAGTTAGCCGCACTTGCTGAAGCAGCGTTCAGGAAGTCTTGAATCGTGCCTGCTGATGCCGTTGAAGAAAAAGCCGTTGTGCTCAATAAAACCATAACAACAAGCATCGCAACCATGCGTGCCTGCATAACTTTTATAAAAATAGAATTTTTAATAACGCTGCTTTTGGGGGATGTTTTAGTGTTGTTCATTTTGTCTCCGAAATTAGTAATTAGTTTTATTTGATAGCCTTTTGCTTCGAGTCGAAGGTTTTACTGTTCAAATAAAAACCTTCAGTATGTTTATCTTATTTACCGGCTTGGGATTTTGTGATAACTGCTCGAGTTCTCGACCTGAAAGTGGAACCGGCGTTATTTAAGCTTTCAGCAGTAACAATAGATATGCTCTTGGCTAATGGATTCAATCTTAATCAATACTTCAGAGCTGCGCATGAGAATAGTCTCCCTATTTTTATAGGACTAGTCTCTCTATTTTTATAGGACCAGTCTCCTATTTAGTAGGAGACTGAGTAGGAGTAATCTCCTACTTAGTAGGAGTAACTTACTAGAAATTTCATAAACTTACGTTTTTCAGCAATCTCAAAATTCGGTTTGAATTAAGCGCGTTTTCAGATTCAAGATAAGGCGAACCAGGCGAGCCGCCGCGCGATAGAAGCACGGCGCCCTTACTCAAACGCACGGCACTAGCAGACACCGTTTGCCCGAAACGCTCGAAGAGTGACCAGCGAGAGAACGGCTCGATTTAATTATCAAGCTGTTGCCGTTTTGTATGCCAAAGGTAAATACTATCAACGGCATATGCAATATAGACTGGTCAATAGGCGATGAATGATTGAAGATTCAATGTTTTCACACTATATTAACTGAAAAACACATCAGTTTAGGATGGTTATGGCACCTAGTTCAAAAACTCAAACGAGTGAAAAGAGATTAAAACTTTATAGAAAGCTAAAAGAGGATGGACTCTGCCGCAGTTGTAGAAAGCCGCGTGGTGAAGACGGCAACAATACCTTTTGCGGCAGGTGCCGGGCGGTTAAGTTGGCAGCTGCAGCGGCGGTTCGGAAGGATAAAAGAGCGAGAAAGGAATGCAAGGATTGCTCCGAGCCCGCCGCTTTGAACTCTATTTACTGTGAGAAACATCATAAAAAAGCCAAGCAACACATGCGACTGTATTATGCGAAGACCGTGGCTGATCCGAACAGAAACCTGACTCCAGAGAAGGCGAGGGAGCGTATCGAAACATGCCGGGCGAGGATTAGGAAAAACGAAGCGCGGATAGCTGAACTCGAAGAGTATTTGCAGGGTCAGGAAAAGATGTAGAGCGAGGCAAATCTCGCCCGTTTTTAGTTTTTTAGGTGATTCGTAAACGGTAGATGAAAATGCAGACATTAACGAGCAATTATCGGCGTGCGAGCGCATTTGCGAGCGGGAAAAGTGCTAAGTTTTGATAAGTTTTTTTAACCAAATTGTCTCCGCGCTGGCGTGTTGTTGAATCAACTTGGATCACAAAAAAAGAGTCTAGCTGGGAAACTAGACTCTCAAAAGAGAAAACGTAAAACTAGACCTCTAAAAGGTAACGTATGAAATCTCATTCGTCATTCAGCATAGAGGGTGTCTGAAAAGTCATTTTCATTGCTTTTCGACCCCTTTGGTTAACCTTTTCAGCATCAATCGGCTCATTGCTGCGTAAATAAACGATTCACTCGTTTGCGTTAGAAACTCATAATCTTTGCTCATTCGCCGATTACGCCCAAGCCAAGCAATCGTCCGCTCGACGACCCATCTTCTTTTAAGAACCGTAAAACGCGGCATCATCGGCGGCTCGACACCTGGCAGATAACGTCCCCATTTGCTCGGACGCTTAACGATTTCGAGCGTCCAGCCCAGACTCTCTTTGCACCACTTGGGAAAATCTCCACGGTACCCCATATCCGCCCAACAATGCCGAATAAACGGAAATTCCGTCTTGAGATTTTCGAGCAGTAATTTCCCGCCTCTATTATCGAGAATGTCGGCGGCGTGAACTTTTGCTTTGAGCAGCAGTCCAACCGTATCGACCAATAAATGACGTTTGCGACCCGAGATTTTCTTTCCGCCGTCGTAGCCGTGAACGGCGCCGCGCTCGCTTGTTTTGATTGATTGCGAGTCAATCACTGAGGCACTAGGTTCTGAATTTCGTCCGGTCTTTTTTCGCAGATTTCTGCGTAAAGTTTTGTTGACGCATTCCCACAAACCATTGATGCGCCATACCCGCCAATAATGATAAACAGTTTTCCATTTCGGAAAATCGTGCGGCAACAATCGCCATGCGCAGCCCGCCCTCAAGACATAAAAAACGGCATTCAGAATCTCCCGAATCTCAACTGTTCGCGGTCGTCCGCCGAATCTTGCGGGCGGGATCAAATCTTTCAAAAGCAGCCATTCCTGTTCGGTTAAATCGCTTGAATATTGGTTTCGACTCATTCATCGATTTTACCTTCAATGACTTTTCAGACACTCTCTAGTAACAGCCAGACTACGCTGTGTCTACTCGGGGAAATGCGCGGAAACGTCAATGAATAAATCGTGAAGTCAAAACTACATGTTTCCATCTCCACGCGCCCCGGAAAGACGGGAAAGTGCTTTAATGCATGTTAATTGTGTCATTAACCGAAAGTTTGGTCTCCTTTCTTCCGACTTCTCTTCGGCGCGCGGTGGAGCT
>JAUJNR010000009.1 GCA_030448055.1 Pyrinomonadaceae bacterium | reverse complement strand
GATGTCACGATTGCTGTTACGAATACTGTCAAACGCGATGCGCGTGCCGTCAGGCGAAAACGACGGATTGAAATCAGAAGCCGTGTTGGTGGTCACGCGCTGCTCGTTCGTGCCGTCAGCGTTGATCGCGTAGATGTCAAAGTTGCCGTTGCGAAAGCTGCTAAAAACGATGCGCGTGCCGTCAGGCGAAAACGATGGCGAGATATCAGAAGCCAAGTCAGTCGTGACGCGCTGCTCGTTTGTGCCGTCCAAGTTGATTACATAGATGTCAAAGTTGAAGTTACGAAAGCTGGCAAACGCGATGCGAGCGCCGTCGGGCGAAAACGACGGCTCGGAATCAAAAGCCCTAGTAGTGGTTAAGCGTTGCTCGCCTGTGCCGTCGGTGTTAATCACATAAATTTCAAAGTTGAAGTTGCGAAAGCTGCTAAAAACGATGCGCGTGCCATCGGGCGAAAATGACGGAGCGAAATCATTAGCCGGGTTAGTAGTCACGCGCCGCTCGTTTGTGCTATCGGCGTTGATTACATAAATGTCAACGTTGCCGTTGCGATTGCTAGTAAACGCGATGCGCGTGCCGTCGCGCGAGAACGATGGCTGCTGCTCAAAACCCGAATTGGTGGTCACTTGCCGCTCGTCGGTGCCGTCCGGGTTGATCGTGTAGATGTCAGCGTTGCCGTTGCGATCGCTGGTAAATGCAATTCTGCCGTTGAGCGGTGTCGGTGCGGCGGCAACTAAGTCAAAGAAGAATTCTTGATTGCCATTGCCGGTGTTTTCCCATTGTATCAGCGCCGCTCCGTTCTCTTGTGAAACACCGGCGACATCTAATGCCTTATTGCTGTTAACCGAAATCACCCGGTAATAACCCGAATCAGTCGCCTCGATTCGCCAACGCTGATTCAAGCTGTTATTGCTCGTCCACTGCCCAACGATTGCTCCGTCCTCCATCGAAGCTCCCAACACATCTAAGACCAATCCGCTGTGCTTGACCGTGATCGTGTAAGTGCCGTCCGGTTGTCTTGCCAGGATGAACTGCTGATTGTCGCCGTTGTTGCGCTCATATTGAATCAGACCCGTGCCTTCGGCGGTCGAAAAGGCGGGGATGTCGAGCGCTTTCTGGCTGTGGCGCGCGACAATCACATAAGTGCCGTTTTGCAGTTCCTGCAATGGCGCAGACAAGGTGGCGCTCTCGGTCGTCATGGCACGGCTCGTGGCGCCCGGCACTAACAGTAAGACCGTCACTAAACTAAAAGCGAAGAAAAGCGGCAGTAAAACGAAAACGGACAGATTGGTATTCTTAAGCATTGTGAACTCCTTATAGTGGCTGAACAATTGATTGTTGATGATCAAGCGAGGCTTGCAACTTTTTGGAATGCGAAGAGCATAGCACGAAAGATTCGCCCAGTCCACTTTTTTATTTGAAGATTTACAAACAATCAGCACGAAACTAACTTCCTCTAAGTAACCCAAGTTGCCAGTTATAGAATTTGATATTTGAAAATAGAAAAGTCCTCTTTTAGAATGCGTGTCGCCAAACAATTTCATAAAAGAGGACAAACGAATGTGCCATAGCGCTCTTGCAATAGACTGTTTTATTGACGATTTTCTCAAGGCGAGCGGACACCGTGAAGATTGCCGCGTTGAAGTCTCGGACGCGGAAGTCATCACTATTGCTATATGCCGCGATGCTCCATTTCGGCGGTAACTTTCAACGAGCGCGCCTTATCTTGCACGAACTCGGACTGGTTAGACGCCTGCTTTCGCGGTCGCGCTTTTGGCGGCGGATGACGCGGCTCTCGGACTTGATTTACCGTCTGTTTCATCAACTCGGAGCAAGTTTCAAAGAACTGCATTGGGAACTGCGTTACTTGCTTGATTCGTTTCCCGTGCCGGTGTGCGACAATATTCGGATTGCTCGTTGTCGAATAATTCAAGATGAACAATATCGCGGGAAAATGACCAAACGCCGCTTCTTTTATGGCGTTCGGGTGCAGATATTGACCACCTCGGACGGCGTTCCGCTGGAGTTTTGTATCTTGCCGCGAGCGTGTAGTGATTTGCAGGGGCTGGCGGAACTCGCCCTTGATTTGCCCGAAGCGGCGGAACTGTTTGTTGATGGCGGATACAATTTCTATGAATGGGAAGACTATTTGACGGAAATCGAAACCGTCAGGCTGCAAGTTCCGCGTCGAAAAAATTCGCAGCGAGGACGGGAGCCGTGGCTGGAAATCTACAAATCGCTTGTTAGAAAATACATCGAAACAACGATTGGCAAGATTGCTAAATTGTTTCCAAAAAAGATTCATGCGACTAATCTCGATGGTTTCCTGTTGAAAATCGCCTTGTTTTTATTCGCTTATCAAGTTGATAAGGCTTTTATTCAATAACTGGCAACTTGGATTAAAGTTAGACAATCTCGCCAACTATTTTCAATCTACACGGCGTGAGACATCCATTCCAAGCATCTTTTTTATTATTAGAATCAAATCGTCAATTTTGTTTTTCAATTTGAGAATTTGCAGTTTCGGCAGAAAGAAGTTGACGTAATTTGTTTGGCATGTTACGTAAATATCGAAAGTTAATCTCTAGCAAAATTACTCTCAAAAATCGATTATTTTTAGTAATTCAAATTTTTGTAATTTCACGTAAAACAGACAAAACTTGTCCAGTTTTTGCTTACACATAGGTAACCTCATTTCTTGTCTGAATACTAAGACAAATCAAATTTACCAGAGAAGATTGCAGTTATCAATAAAGGCAGTTTCAACGCTCATAAAAATACAGCAATTGAAAATGTTTTTTAAGTTTACTGACTATAAGACGAGTAGCCAGGCAGTTGGTGACACAGTGTCACCAACTGCGGACAAATTTCCATCCATATAAAAGAAGTGACGCAGGTTCTCATATATTGAGAATTGACTTGCGTCACTTCTTTTAAGCGGCAGATAAATGGATGATCCGAGCAGGATTCGAACCTTCGACCAATAGTTAAAAGACTTAGAAATCTATTTTGATTAAGTTTTGATGAATTTGTAACAATTTGGTTTTGTTGCTTTTGCAGGAAACCGAGTTTACCTGCGTTTGCCTCAAAATGATGTTTTCGGACAGTTAACACATCAAAATCAGGTCAAATCTTCGCCGCGGTCAATTGATTCAAACTGTCACTGTGACAGTTAAGACTTTTCGGCTGTTCTAAGCTGTCACTGTGACAGTTAAGATTTTCATCCGGGTTTTGTTCTTTTTCACCGCCTAGTTATCCAAACCACTGAAACGCCAGATTATATGAACGGATTGTTTGCGGGGTTAGGTTGTCGAGAAACCGTTTTTCTTTGACAAATTGGTCAAAGGATTCTTTCAAGCAAAAAGGACTCATTTTCTTATCTCCATAGTCCGCTAGTCTATGCAATTAGGGAAGTTAATGAAGATTGAAGCTAAGTCCTTTTAATGCTAAAAATGGTGACTTAGGACAGAATTGAACTGCCGACACGCGGATTTTCAGTCTAATTATTTGTGTTGGTTAAATTTATCTAGGTTTGTTTCTGTCCTTATTTACTTACACTATTCGCACTTAAATAGCTTCTAAGTTTGGTTGAGTTTATCTAAGTTTAGGACTGTTAGACGCACAAAAGACGCACAAAAAGATAAGTGAATCCGAGTGTGCGAATAGTTTCGCTCGATTTCATTTTTCGGTGACGAAGAATATCACGGATCTCGTGGGGGAATGACAGACACGCCTGCTTCTGAAATTTTACAGCTCCTTCATCGGCATCGTATTTTTTATATTTGCCGGTGCTATCGTGGCTAATACTCAAGTCATCTGGATGGATATGTCTAATACTTGATGGTCTTGGCTAGAAATAGCACGCCCGCCATACATTACAGGCTCTCCAGTTACTTCATCAAATTGGACTGCCACTGTGTCAGTCGAAATATCCGGGTTAGTATTCAACTGACATCGTGTCAGTTGAATACTAACCCGCTTAGTTTCGGCTGCCACTGTGTCAGTCGAAATATCCAGACTTTGTGTTTCATTGTTCATAAAGACTAAAATTACTCCTGATTTTCTAAACTTCCAAAAACGCCCCTTTTCGGGACACTCGAAACAGAGTAATATTTGTCCCAATGAGCTACTCCCCAAAATAGGACATCTCTAAAGTAGAGATTCTCGGCTTGTTGAGCTACTCCCAAAAACGAGACCACGCTAAAGTAGAGTTTCCGAGCTTCGGTGATGCCGATCAAGAGCCTCAACCGGCGTTAGATTTCCGAGTGCCGAGTGCGGTCGGAAATGATTGTATTCCTCTTTGAAAGCCGTGATTTTCTCCTTCGCATCCTCCAACGATAAGAACCAATTAACATTCAAACATTCGTCTCGGAAGCTGCCGTTGAACGATTCAATAAACGCGTTGTCCGTTGGCTTTCCCGGTCGAGAGATGTCTAACACCACGCCATTTTCATACGCCCAAAGGTCTAACGCTTTCGAGATAAACTCGCTCCCGTTATCAACTTTTATGCGGTTTGGAACAACTCCTTTGACAAGCCGCAAACGATCCATCACGCGTACCACGTCCTCGCCCTTCAAAGATTGCCCAACCTCGATTTCCAAACACTCACGACTGTAATTATCGACTACAGTTAAGGCACGGAATCGCTGCCCGTCGAACAAGGCATCCATCACAAAATCCATGCTCCAGCATTCATTCGGAATCAGTAACGGCGAATGCGTTTGGCGATGCGCCGCCTTGTTCCGTCGCGGTCGCCGATGCCGCAGATTCAAACCTTCTTCCAAGTAAATCCGTCGCGTTCGTTTGTGATTGTCCCGCCAGCCTTCGCGCCGCAGCAGAACGTGAATGCGAGCGATGCCGTAGCGGACGCGCGTTTCAGCGATCTCCTTGATCCGTGCGCGAACGCCGCGGTCATCGCGCGGACCTCGCAGTTTGAAATAGACAACCGAACGAGCAGTCAGACAAACTCGGCACGCCTGCCTGACCGAGACGCGATACTCTTCGACCAGTTTTTTCACGAGTTTTCGCCGCTCGGTTGCCCTCAAAGCTTTTTTTTCAAAACGTCCTGCAGCATCTGTTTGTCGAGCGTCAGATCGGCGACCACTTGCTTGAGCCGCGAGTTCTCGTCTTCGAGCTGTCGGAGTCGCCGCAACTCCTGCGTTCCTAAGCCTGAAAACTTCCGCTTCCAGTTGAAAAACGTCGCCTCCGAGATGCCTATCTTCCGGCATACTTCCGCGACCGGCACACCGGTTTCCGCCTGCTTGAGAGCAAACACGATTTGTTGTTCGGTAAACTTCGATTTCTTCATAGCAATTATATCCTCTCATAGTTTTTTTGGTTTATAATTGCCTGAAAACTCTACTTTAGATTTGTCTCATTTTTAGGGAGGAGGTCAGTTGGTTAATAACTCTAGCTGAGATTAAAATCTTTATACTGCACCCCGCTAAGACAAAACGGTTTGCTTGAGAGTATCCTGTCAAAAA
>JAUJNR010000008.1 GCA_030448055.1 Pyrinomonadaceae bacterium | reverse complement strand
AACACCGTCAATCGCAAAGGATTCGCCAAAGACTTTCTTATTATCGCGCCAAATTTGACCGTTAGAAGCCGTCTGAGCGTTTTGATTCCGGCAGGCGAGGAAAACTACTATGACGCCTTTGATATCGTTCCGCTCGGTCTTCGCGAACAACTCCGGCAAGCGAAGGTCGTCGTCCGCAACTGGCACACCCTTTCTTGGGAAACGGAAGACAAAATCAAGAAAAGACGGTCGGTCGATAAACGCGGAGCGAAATCAGACGAAGCCTACGCCCGTGAAGTGTTAGGCGAACTGGCGAACTCTAAAAACTTCGCGGTTATCAACGACGAAGCGCATCACGCTTGGCGCATTCCGGCGGGCGCAAAATTGAGCCGTGATGAAAAGAAGGACGCAGAAGAAGCGACGATTTGGATTGGCGGACTCGACCGACTTAACAAATCTCGTGGCATCCAGACCGTTTATGACTTCTCCGCCACTCCATTCACGCCGACCGGAAGGACTTCCGATTCGGAAAATCTTTTTGGCTGGATTGTATCCGACTTTGGTCTAACCGAAGCAATCGAAGCGGGATTGGTTAAAACGCCTCGCGTTGTCATCCGCGATGACGGACAACTCGCCAGCGATTACAAATCGAAGTTTTACCATATTTACAACGACCCGGACGTTAAACCGTCACTCAATAGGAAAGGCGCAGAAGCAAGCGAGACATTGCCGCTACTCGTCCAAGAGGCTTACACCCTTTTAGGCGTTGATTGGCGAGCAACAGCGGATGCGTGGAGAATTGAGGGTATTAAAATTCCGCCAGTGATGATTACGGTGGCTAATCAGACGGAAACCGCCGCGCGCATCAAATTCGCTTTTGACCATAAGGTGATGTTGATTGAGGAACTGTGCAACCCCGATAAAACATTGCATATCGATTCACGAGTTTTGGAAGCGGTCGAGGTTTTAGCCGAAGAACTCAGCGCAGAGACTAAGACCACAGATGAAGACCCGGAAGCCGAACCGACCGTCCGCAAATACAGCAAAAAGGAACAGGCGCACCGACTTCGTCAGACGGTTGATACAATCGGCAGAGTCGGCGAGCCGGGCGAACAGATTCAGCACGTCATTTCGGTCGGAATGTTGACCGAAGGCTGGGACGCCAAGACTGTGACGCACATTATGGGATTGCGGGCGTTTTCCAGTCAGCTTTTGTGCGAACAGGTCGTCGGGCGCGGTCTTCGCCGGACATCTTACGACATCGAAGAAAACGGAATGTTTTCGCCCGAATATGTCAACATCTTCGGCGTTCCGTTCGCCTTTATGCCGCACGAGTCGCCGAAAGATTCGGAAGTGAAGGTGTCAGCTCCAAAGCAGCGCATTCAGCCTCTAACGGAAAAGGCGGAGTTTGAAATCCGATTCCCGAATGTTCTGCGAATCGAAAATAAATTCAAGCCGAAACTTAAACTCGATTTGGATAAAGTTGAACCGTTGACCTTGAACGCTTATGACACGCGAGAACTCGCCGAACTCGCTCCGGTCATTGAAGGAAAGCACGATGTCTCCCGATTGTCTGAAATCGATTTAGAGACGCTCTACGCTCAAGTGAGGCTTCAAAGCAGCGTCTTCCGTGCGACACTCGACATCTTCCGGCAGATAAAACCCGACTGGAAAGGTGATATTAACGCTTTATTCAGCCAACTCGTTCCGGTCGTCGAAAGATTCGTCGTCTCCGACAAATTGGAAATTTCGCCGCCGATGTTCGGAATGGAAGAAAAAAGAAAGCGGGTCTTGGTCAGGCTTAACGCTGCGACAATCGTCAACCATCTTGTTCCGTTCATTCAGCAGGAGAACATCGAATCATACGAGCTGGTCGTGGACACGAACAAACCGATTATCTCGACCGGGGATATGAAACCGTGGGATACGAGCAAGCCGTTCGTTCATACGCGAAAGTCCCATATCAATTTTTGTGTTTGCGATAGCCGTTGGGAAAGCACGACCGCTCTGCATCTGGACAGAAGCCCGCACGTTATAGCTTGGGTAAAGAAC
The DNA here is from genome assembly GCA_030448055.1 of Pyrinomonadaceae bacterium. Lineage (GTDB taxonomy): Bacteria > Acidobacteriota > Blastocatellia > Pyrinomonadales > Pyrinomonadaceae. Next base: position 5,135 of record JAUJNR010000008.1, on the reverse strand, counting down.
GACCATCTCAGCTTTGAAATCCGCTACATTTTCAACGGCGGAGAACACAAATACCGACCGGATTTTTTAGCGAGATTGTCGAACGATGAAATCTTGGTCATCGAAACCAAAGGCGAGGAAGACCAAAAAGACAAAGTTAAACGTGAGGCGATGCGAGAATGGATTCGAGCCGTCAATCAACACGGCGGATTCGGTCGTTGGCATTCTGACCCAGTAGTATCCAAGCGCCCAGACGATGTTCCACAAATTTTAGACATAGTTAGCATGAGATATTAAAGCTAAAAAAGTAAGGAGAGCAAGTAAACTATTTGTTCTCTCTTTTCATTTGTGAACTTGTCATTTTACAGATCTTGGCGCGTTCTTAATGTTAACAATAGTCCTTGAACACTGCTTCGTTGGCTTCGCTGAATCCTTTGAGTCCGTCGACGCAGGCGATGAAAATATCCTGCACGCCTCTGTTTTTGAGTGCTTAATTCATTTTTTCATTAACTTCTCAATCATTCCCCTAGGTATGTTCCAATCAATTGGCTCTTCTTTGATGCCGGCTTCTTTCCTTGCCTTTTTTTCAGCTTTAATCTCTTTGACTCGATCCTTCATTAATTTCGTTTTGTATCGAATCCGGTGGCGAAATTCAGTGATGAAATCTACCTCTCCTACGAACTCATTCAAATCAGCTTTCCGAATATATTGTTTCTTCAGTTTTCCATCAACCCGATGGAAGTAATAATAAGCTTCGTGTTTTTCCCCAGTGGCGCATCGACAGTTTTTCTTGCCACAACGAACCTTTTGAAGATAAACGCCGCCATTGTTAGTTGGCATAAAAATCTTAGGTAACATATTTCGAGTTTTGTCCTCTTTCGGGGTTTTTTTAGCAAGGGTATATCGTCCCAAATTTCGTTTTTTTCCCTCTTTTTTAGCACTTTTTTCAGGCGTTCTAAATTTTCGCTCTCTGTCTCAATCTTCAGACAGTGCGTATCGCCAAAAACAGAAACTACTTTACACTCTATACAATCAGTCGCTAATGTCACTTGGGATAACACTTCTTTCTTTAGGTTTTTGTGTTCCTAATTTCACGAAATTATTGCCGGTTATACCATTTCATCTAGTAAATCAGCGAACCATTCTCTGGTTATATCTCGGACAATTTCAAAAGGTATTTCACTTTGATTCGTGTCATCGGACGTTTGAATCGCTGCGCGTTCTCGAACTTCAAAAATGTAATCGGGAATTAAATCTTTCGGCAGATATTTCATCAAAAGCGATTGCTGCAACGCACAGAGAACGAAAGTTTTATTGACGGTTAGAAAATCCCTTTTCGCAACGGGCAAAACTTCCGTACCGTGCACTTGGAAATCATTTATACTTACAACGAACAACACACCTGCTTCAATCATTGAGTTTAGCTTTTCAATCAAGGTTCTGGTTTGCGGTTCAGTGATCACCGCAAGGCTCATTAATTGATTGCCCGGGTTCGGTTCAGAGAACAGATTCAAGAGCGATGCCAGACCGCGTTTCTTCTTTTCTCTCGTTTCTGTTGCGATTGCCATAATCTCTTTATAACTATCTAAATTTGCCGGTGTTACCTGTGTTACTCGTGTTACTTCGGTGATTTTACTGAGGTTAAGTAGGTAACACCTTGATTTCTGCTGGTGTTACCGGTGTTACCTCGAATCGTTTTCGTCAAAAAGGTAACACAGCATTTTTTAGTGTTACCTTTGTGTTACCGTGTAAGTCCTTTGTTTTCAAGTCGGTAACACGGGTAACACCGGTAACACGCGAAAAAGATCAATCCGCAGACTTCTCAGGCATTGGCTGTTTTAGTTTCCTCCGCTTCATCGAAAGTGAAGATTCTTTCATTGATCACATAAAATCTTTGATTTTTGCCGTCGATTTTGACCTGCTTCGTGGTTTTGCCGGCATTGTCCGTTTGGAGAATTCCCTTTTCCTTCATTGCAATAGCAATTGCTTTTGCGTCGTAGCCTTTGCATATTTTCCGGAAACTCTCAGGAAAAATGAGAAACTCGCGTCCCTCGTCGTTTTTTCTAAGGTATCCATTCCGCTCAATAATTCTGTCCTCATCATCATTCGACAATGATTTCTGAAACCGGCTTTGCTCATAAGTCTGCAGGTAATGCCTGACTTGCCGAATGCCGTGCTCGACGTCCGTTTGCCCACTGCCCTCACGCCCGCCGAGCCATTGCCGAAAGACAGTCTTTGTCGCTTCGAGTGCCTCCCTTTCATTCCAGAGTGTAATGCCGGCTTTGGTTGCCATCTCGCCGCCGAAAGCGACCAGTGCAAAGCGCGCCGCTACTCGCAGAACCTCTGACGGAACTTTCGCGCGGTCCGGTATAACCGAATTGATAAACGATTCTTTGAAGTCGTGCCAGGTTGAACGAATTTCGTCCAAGCCCGATTCAACCAGCCACTGCAGGTAGGCTCTGAGCGGTGTGCCGTAATAAGTACACGATGCCTGGCGTAGATAATCGGAGAACGCCTGACCGTTTGGGAAACCGTGTAAGTTCTCGAATAATCCGAACCCCCCCGTATCGGCTTCGATGTCGCACAAACGGATTTCCTGACCGCCTTTGACCGTTCCGCCGCTTTCACTTATTTTGTCGCTCAGCTTGTGCTCGCCGTTCGAGAGAACCATTAAATTCCACGACAATGAATGCCGGACCGCAATAGTTTTCGTCATCCTGATTTTGCCCCGTCCGTTAGCGAGCATATAGGCGGCGTTGCCGATTTCGCGACTCTCGCATTCACCGATTTCATCCAGGCAAAGCAAATTGTGGTTATGCCCTGCTGCGACGATTTCCAACCCGTTTAAGGTCGCCTTCCACGGCAGCAGAAATCCGTGTTCGCTACCGTCTCCGCCGCAGACCGAACCGCCGGCGTAAAGAGCCGTCGTTTTGCCGTTCGAAGTCGCTCCGCGAAAATGAAAACCGCCGCCCTGCATGTGCACAATCGGCAGCAGCGGAGCAGCAAAAGCAGCTGATACAGCGAGCAAAAGCCGTGAATTGTTTGGACAATATTTGGAAATGTTACTCTGCCAATCTTCCAGAGTGCCAGCCGTTTTGAAATTATGATGTCCGTCGTAATCGGTCTGATAGACGATTTGATTTTCCGATGAACCGAAAGTCTTATCGGGCAAAACAAAGCATTCGCCGTGGAGACCGATTTTGTCGGTGGAGATGAAAGTTTTATCAACCTGAGCGGTGGCGATATAAAATGCTAGCTTTTCGTGATGCTTGCGCGACGGCATTATTTCAAGTCCGCTGGCTGCTAGATACTCGGCGAGTTTTGATCCGGTCGAATGCAGAAATTCAATCGGCATCGCCCATCGGTGCGGGCGGTTTTGAGAATCGCGCCATTCGAGTAGTCTGCCGTAATTCTCGCCGCGTTCAGTTTGTGTTTCGGCGACGATTTTGAGAGGGGAGCAAACGCGAAAACTCTCGCCTGTTTCTGTATTCGAATAGTAAACACCCGCTGCGCGTTCGGCTTCACCATATTCGACAAGCTCAAAGTTTTCAGCTGTTAATAACTTTGGCTTTTTCGGTAGCTGCGCTTTTTCGAGCATTTCGAGGAATGTTCCAATAGCTCTTTCTAAGCCGTGTGCTTTTTCAATCGCGCCGAGGTAATCATCAATTCCTTTGGTTGAGCTGCCTTGATAAACTTTGGGAAAGTTTATGTGAAAAACCTTAGCGCCTTTTTCCTTGATGAATCTTGATAAACGCGACCGCGCTGCTTTGACGGCTGGCTTGTCGGACAAGTCTGAATCAAAGCAAATACAAACGTTTGCGCGGTCAAAATTGATTTTTTGGAAATCGGTTAGTTCTTCGGTGATGGTTCGCTGTCCATGAGGGGTGTCGCTTGTACCTTTCTTCTTGAAATTATCTACACCGGAGAGTCCAAGAGGAACGAACGACCATTTTTCTGACGTGAAATCATTTGTAGCAGCCCGCGCTAAAGCCATCGCTTTAAATTCGCCTTCACAAATAACAATTGGCAAATCCGTCCTTTGCAAAAGCTCGGTTGGTAGCATCGGCGGAATATATAACTGATTCTTGACTGTAGGCGGTTTGATGTATTTCCGTTTTTCCTTAAGTTCACCCGCACCGTTTTTCTCATAATCTGGAATATCACGTCGTATTGTCCAATGGGAAACTTTACAGTCACCATCTAAATGCTGGAAACACGGGATCCCCAAGCCCGCATATTCCACATCTTTTTGTCTTGTGTCTTTCGATAAAATTTGATGACCAACGTCATTGGATACGCGACGGACCCCTGCCAGCCGCAAAGTTTGCTCAGTAAGAAAACTTTCTCCACGCCTCTTCAGGTCCTCTTCACTTAAGTTAAAAGTTGGACTTATGCCGATGATTGAATTGATTTTAGGTTCGTGATAAATTTTATTCATAATGTATTTAATTTCGCCGCGCTGTGAACGCGGCTTTTTATTTCTCGAAACTCAGTTGTTCAATGTAAATTGCAACCCTTGCAGTGTGTGCCTTTTAGTTGGCGTATTCATTCAACGCAGGTTAAATTTCACGTATTGCGCGATAAACTTTTGGCAAAGCTGGTTGAATGCTAAAAAGTTTGTCGGCTGCAAGCTGTCATGTCGACAGGACTTCTACCATTTGCCGCACAGTCAGCGCAGAGCCTAGTCACATCGACTTGAATCAGCACCGACGGCTTGCAAATTATTGGCATTTTGGCTAGAAGTTAAAATGCCAAAACGCTTTTGATCGCCGCCTGTAATTAAAAATGTTTCTGGTTTTGAGCCGGTGTGATTTGTGTCTGCCGCGGCTTTTTCATTTGTTCTCATAAATTTTGTCTTTTAGCCCTGGTGGTATAACAATTGATACTCACGGCGCATTTTCAGCTGACCGCTACGGTGTTTCTGTTATTGGGATTATTGGAGAGATTTTCTGCGTCGAATGCGATCTCGGCTTGAGTCTTTCGCTTGCCAGATTTCAGCCACTCAGTCAGCTCAGTTCGTGAAAAATAAAGTTTTTTCCCACGTTTGGAGTGCGGAATTAGCCTATTGTGGCAGAGCGAATAGATGGTCGGTTTTGATTTGCCGGTAATTTGAACGGCTAAATCTATGCCGCCAATTTCGTCGGTTTCGGCTTTTG
>JAUJNR010000002.1:987351-1294172 GCA_030448055.1 Pyrinomonadaceae bacterium | reverse complement strand
GGTTCTGGGTTGGACATTTTTTGTGTGGGGCGTTTGGTGACTCTGTCTAAATGTAAAATTTTTTTTATTTTTTACATAATAACAAAAACAAAATCAAAAAAATTTTACTGGACAACCCCGGTTTTTATAAAACCCAATCTAACCATAAATAAAAAAAAACCGCGGTGGTTTGCCGGCAAACCGTTTCCCGCCCACAAGACGACGGCGTTCCATAAAATTATGTTGTCAACAATTTTTCTGTCGTTTCTCTTACTTTTTCAAACGCCGCTGTCAGCGGCGCAACCGCAGCAAACGCCATCGCCGCGCCCGTCGCCGATGCCGATTGTGCAGATGCTCGACGAACCGGCGGCAGTTACGAAACATTCGATTCACGCGGGCGGGCGACAATTAAATTACACGGTGACGACCGGCTTTATGCCGATTCGCAGCGCGCAGACGGGCGAAACCGAAGCCAAGATTTTTTATATGGCTTACATTTTGGACGGCGCGACCAGCGCGAAAAATCGCCCGCTGATGTTTTCGTTCAACGGCGGTCCCGGCTCGGCTTCGGTCTGGCTTCACTTGGGCGCGCTCGGTCCGAAAAGGGTTAAAATGCTCGATGACGGTTTGATGCCGCCGCCGCCATACGAACTCACGGATAACGAACAGACGTGGCTGACGGAAACGGACTTGGTTTTTATTGATCCGGTCGGCACGGGTTATTCGCGGGCGACGAAACCGGAGACGGCAAGCAAATTTTTCTCGGTCAACGGCGATGTCGAATCGGTCGGCGAATTTATCAGAATGTATCTGGGACGCGAAGCGCGCTGGAGTTCGCCGCTGTTTCTGGTCGGCGAAAGTTACGGCACGGCGCGCGCCGCCGGACTCTCGAATCATCTGTTCGAGCGCGGAATTGGGCTAAATGGAATTCTGCTCGTCTCGTCGGTTTTGAATTTTCAAACGATTCGTTTCGCCGAAGGCAACGATGTTACTTATCCTTTAATCTTTCCCTCTTACACGGCGACGGCGTGGTATCACAAACGCTTGCCCGCCAATTTGCAGAGCAAACCTTTGAAACAAGTTTTGGAAGAATCGGAAAATTGGGCGATGAACGAATACGCGTCCGCGCTTGTCAGAAGCGATAGGATGAATGCGGCGGAAAGACAAAGTTTGGCGGAACGATTCAGCAATTACTCCGGCTTGAGCAAAGCGTTTGTCGAACAAAGTAATTTCCGCATTGACTTGGGCGCGTTCAACAAAGAATTGCTGCGCGACCAACGCCGCACGACCGGCAGACTCGACAGCCGCTTTACCGGCATTGACCGCAGCGCGGCGACCGACAACCCGGAAACCGACCCGAGTATGAACGCGATTCGCCCGCCATACACCGCCGCGTTTAACGATTATGTGCGCCGCGATTTAGGTTTCAAATCCGATTTGGAATACTACATCTTGGGCGGCGGAATTTCCGCGCCGTGGAATTGGAACGTCAACAGTCAAGGCTACACGAACACGGCGGCGAGCCTTCAAAGCGCGATGCAGAAAAATCCGTATATGAAAATTTTTGTGGCAAGCGGTTATTACGATATGGCAACGCCGTATTTCGCCACCGAATACACGCTCGCCGCGATGAATCTCGACCCGACCTTGAGAAAAAACATCTCGGTTTCATATTACGAAGCCGGACATATGATGTATATCGAAAAAAATTCGCTGCGGAAATTAAAAGACGACGCTTCGGCGTTTGTTCAGAAATCAATCCAGAAATAGGATTAGCCACGAACAAACACGAAAAGACACGAAAAAAATATAAAAACAATTAATCTCTTGTTTTTAATTTCGTGTTCTTTCGTGTTTGTTCGTGGCTAATTTCTTAATGTTTTGTCTTCCCCGCCAAAAGATTTACCGCGTGCGGCAGAACCGGTTTGATAACTTCAAAACATTCGACGACGGCTTTTGGTGAGCCGGGCAGATTGATGATTAAAGTTGAATTTCGGATTCCGCAGACGGCGCGTGAAAGAATCGCGGTCGGCGTTTTTTTAGCTGTCTCAAAGCGCATCGCTTCCGCCAAACCCGACGCTTCGCGTTCGATGACCGAGCGAGTCGCTTCCGGCGTGTTGTCGCGCGGCGCGAAACCGGTTCCGCCGGATGTAACGATCAAGTTCACATCTTTGCGCTCACACAATGCGTAGAGCGTTTGGCGCAAATTTTCAAAATCGTCGGACGTGATAAGTTTCTCGACGATTTCCGCGCCGATGCCGATGAGCAGCCCGACTAAAGTAACGCCGGAGATGTCCGTCGCTTCGGTGCGCGAATCGCTGACGGTAACGACGACGGCTTTGATGTTCGTTTGATTCATATTCGTCTGAGTTGCGAATCGGCGCAATTTTGAGTTCACGCTTGCAACGCAAAGTCAGAAGCGAAAGCGGCAACGAGCGTTTTTAGCGCGCTGACTATTCGACGAGTTAAAAAATTTAACTTTCGACATTCCGCGCGTTTTGAATTTTGCGTTTGCCGACGACGACGATGGCGTTTTTGTTTTTTCCGCGCGCCGCTTCGATTTTCGTCGCTTTTTCGCGGCTGACCCGCACGCCCGCGTCAACGATGACGCGCTTTATTTTCACGCCTTTTTCAATTGTCGCTTCGGGCAAAACGATTGAATCGGAAACTTCCGCGCCTCGTTCAATCGTCACGCCCGCGCATAGAACCGAGCGCGAAACCGCGCCGCTGATGCGCGAGCCGGAAGAAATCAAACTGTTTTTCACGTCCGCCGACGTGTATATAAAAGCTGGAACGCGCTGCGCGGAAAGCGTCAGAATTTTCCAATTGTCATCGTCGAAAAACAATCTTTCCTTTTCGTCGAGCAAATCCATCTGCGTCTGCCAGTAGCTTTCAATCGTTCCGACATCGCGCCAGTAACCGCTCAGACGATGCTCGAAGGCGTTTCCTTCGGCGACAAGGTGCGGCAGAAGCTCGTGTCCGTAATCTTTGATTTCTTCATTTTTTTCGTTCAGATGTTTGAGTGTTTTGATTAACGTGCGCGCGTCGTAAACAAAAATCTCGGTCGTGATTAAATCGTTTTCCGGCTGGTCGGGTTTGTAATCGAATTTTACAATCCGCCCGTTTTTGTCAGCGTCAACTACGCCGAAACGCGAAGCCGATTCGCCTTTCGGGAGGCGCGTCGTCACCATCGTCACCGATGCCTTTTTTTCCAGATGCGTTTTGATCGCATCGCGGAAATCCATTTTATAAACGTGGTCGGCGCTTAAAACAAGCAGAATGTCAGGATTAAATTCGCTGATAAAATCAACGTGCCGGTAAATCGCGTCGGCGTTGCCGTGCGCGAAACCGTCTTTGTCCGAATCGTTTTCAAACGGCGGCAATACTTGAAGTCCGCCATGAGTTCTGTCTAAATCCCACGGTCTGCCGTTCGACAAATGCTCGTTTAGTGAATGCAGTTCGTATTGCTCGATGACCCAAACGTCGGAGATTTGACTGTTGACGCAGTTACTCAAAGCGAAATCAATCAAGCGGTATGAACCGCCGAACGGCATCACCGGTTTGGCTTTGTCGTCGGTCAAAAGCCCGAGCCGCCCGCCTCTGCCGCCCGCTAAAATTAACGCTAAAATTTTTTCTTTAAACATAAATTAAGTTTCGGTTTTCAAGTTTGAAGTTTCAAGTCGAAAAATAAAAAACCCGAAGTCTGAAACTAAAAACTTGAAACTAGGTTCTGTTGACATAAAAATAATTTTCCTGAAGTCCCGTGAGGGACGTGATATTTATAGCTTGCGTCGTGAAAATTTACCTGAGTTCCGTAGGAACGGCATGAAAATATGCCGTTCCTACGGAACTCAAAATGGTTTTTCCGCATTTTCTATAAATATCTCGCTCCTATCGGAGCTATAAATCCTGATGTCAATAAAGCCTAATTTAACCTGCCGTCGCTTCGAGCTTTTCAATATCCTTTTGCCGTCTGCCGTAGATGACGCTTAAAACGACGCCGGCGACGACCAAAATCATTCCCGCCAGAGACTCTAGAGTTTGCGTTTCGCCAAAGACAAACCAGCCGATGAGCAAGCCGTAAAGCAAACCCGTATAATTGACAATCGCCACGCTCGCCGCTCGTTCCTTTTGCAGAGCGTCGGTTAAAAAAATTTGTCCGAGCTGCGAAAACACGCCGATTAAAAACAGATACAGCCAATCCCAGCCCCCGGGCGTTTGCCAATCGAAAACGGTAAAAGCCGAGCCGACGAGCAGCCCGACGAATTGAAAATGAAAAACCACTGTCAGCGGATGCTCGCGCCCGCGCAAAGTTCTGACCAGATTATAAGCCGCGCCCGAACAGAATGCCGACGTTACGCCGAGCGCCAGAAACACGAACGTAATGCGCGCGTCGAATTGTTCGATAAATAAAACGCCGACGAACGCCAGCGCGTAGCAAAACCACTGAAACAATTTGACCGATTCTTTGAGCAGAAAAATGGCGATGATCGTCGTAAAAATCGGCGACAGATATTGAATCGTCATCGCCGACGCGAGCGGAATGTTCTGCACGGTCACGAAGAAAAGATACAGCGCGGTCGTGCCGAACAATCCGCGCATCAGCAATAATTTTCTGTTTGAGCCGCGCCAGCTCGCACCGGCTTTCCGCAACCCGATGCAACAAAAAATCACGCCGAGAGCGCAGCGGAAAAAGACGATTTCCATCGCCGGCAGATGCGCGACCTGTTTGACGAAAACATTTGCCAGCGCGAAGAAAACCGTTGAGAAAAACATCGAACGCACGCCTTCGCTTAAAAGATTCGTATCGGATTGAGTAGAAGTATCTGGCAAAATGATGTGCGCGTATTTATATTTTCGAGAAATCTAAGAAATATATTATCATTCAAGCGGTTTGGATTTCATTTTTGACTTTTCGTTTTTCACTTTTCGCTTTTCCGATTATGTTAAAAAAAGTTTTAATTTTATCGGCGGCGGTCGGCGCGGGACATCTGCGGGCGGCGGACGCGCTGGAAAAAGCGTTCGTCAAATGCGGCGCGGCAGAGGAAATTCGCAATATTGACGTTTTGAATTACACGAATCCGCTTTTCCGCCGTCTCTACGGCAAAGCGTATATCGAGATGGTCAACACGATGCCCGAAGTTTTGGGCTGGATGTATGATTCGCTCGACAAGCCGTGGCAGAACGAAAGAAGATGGTTGGCTTTAGACCGATTGAACGCGCAGCCGCTGATAAAATTCCTAAAAAATTACCAGCCCGACATCGCGGTCTGCACGCATTTTCTGCCTGCCGAAATCATCTCGTGGCTCGCGGCGAAAGAAAAAATAAATTTCCCGCAGGCGATTGTCGTCACTGATTTCGATGTTCACGCGATGTGGCTCGCCCATCGCGTCGAGACGTATTTTGTGGCGATGGACGAAACGCGCGTGCATCTCGAAAAACTCGGCATCGCGCCTGAGAAAATTACAGTTTCCGGCATTCCGATTGATCCGATTTTCGCCGAACAAAAAGACAAAACCGAAATGCGCGAAAAATACGATTTGGCGACAGACAAGCTGACGATTTTAGTTTCGGCGGGCGGCTTTGGCGTCGGTAACATCGAACATCTTTTAATCGCGTTGAGCGAACTCCAAACACCCGCGCAGATTCTGGCAATTTGCGGGCGCAACGAAGAATTAAAAGCGAAACTCGACGCGCTCGCCGCCGAAAAATTAAACAACCGAACGGTCGTTTTCAAACCAATCGGCTATACGACTCAGATGGACGAACTTATGTCGGCGGCGGATTTAATCGTCGGCAAGCCGGGCGGTTTGACAACGAGCGAAGCGTTGGCGAAACGTTTGATTTTCGTCATCGTCAACCCGATTCCCGGACAGGAGGAACGCAACTCCGACCATCTTTTGGAAAACGGATGCGCGATAAAATGCAACAACCTGCCGACGCTCGCTTATAAAATTGACCGGCTTGTCGCAGACGAATCTCGTTTTGAAACGATGCGGGAAAACGCTCGGAAATTCGGCAAGCCGACGAGCGTGACGGATATTGCGCGTCAATTAACCGCTTTATGAAACTTCCATTCGTCGCCGAAGAAAAAGATTTCGTTCGACATTTCAAAGATGAAATTTGGCTGAACGCCGCCGAAAATATCTGCCGGAGACATTCTATTTCTTATCATTCTCTGCGCCGCGCCGAAGCCGGCGAACACATCGTCTTTCTGATTGATGAACGCTTCGTCATTAAAATTTACACGCTTTTTCGAGGCGGATTTGAACGCGAAAAAGCCGCCCTTGAATTTGTGCGCGGCAAAACGAGTTTGCCGCTTCCCGAAATTATGTTTGAAAGCGAAATCGAAACTTTCAATTACCTGGTCTTGACGCAGCACGCGGGCGTTACAATGACGCGAGAAATCTGGCGCGCATTGGAAACGCGGCAACAAATCGCGTTTCTCGCGCAGCTTGCCGAAGGATTAAAACAGTTGCACTCGCACCGCGCCGAAGCGATTGATTTCGATTGGCATAAATTTATCAAGGGTCAAACCGCAACCGTCATTGAAAGGCAAAAAACACACGGCGTGAACGGCGAAGTCGCGGCGCGTCTGCCCGATTATTTGAAAGAAAGTCTGCCGCTTTTGCCCCAAAATATCGCGCCCGTTTTTCTGCACGGCGACGTGCATTTCGGTAATCTGCGCCTGATTGAAAAGGATGGAAATTGGCGGATTTCCGGCTTGTTCGATTTCGCCGATTCGCTTAAAGGTTTTCACGAATACGATTTCGTCGCCGTCGGCGTTTTGATGATTCAAGGGCAAGGCGAACTGCAAAAAGAATTTTTCGGCGCTTATGGTTACGGGGAAAATGCGATTGACGAAACTATGCGCCGTCGTTTGATGCTTTTGACGATTTTGTATGAAACAGCCGATTTGCGAAGATACGCTTTGCGGCTCAACCCCGAAGCGGTTGATTACACGCTCGATGAATTGGAGCGGGCAATTTGGGCGTTCGTTTGAAAACCGTATTTGAAAAGATAACGGCGTAAATAAATAATCGGAAATTCAGTCGTTGTTTCCTTTGTGCTAAAATTTATGCCGGAACGAGATTTATAAAAATGAAAAAGCCTAACCGTTTTTCGTTGAAAATTTAAGATGAACAAAAAACAAATCGCTGTTTATTACGAACACCCCGATTGGTTTCGACCGCTTTTCGCCGAACTCGAACGGCGCGAAATGACGTTTGAAAAAATTGACGCGGCGCATCACGTTTATAATCCGAATGAAAATTTCGCCGCAAAATACGCCCTTGTTTTCAACCGAATGAGCGCGTCGGCTTACTTGCGCGGACACGGCAACGCGATTTTTCACACGCGCGGTTTATTGGCGAGCCTTGAGAAATCTGGAGTGCGAGTGATTAACGGTTATGACGCATTTCAAATCGAAATTTCAAAAGCCTTGCAGTGCGCGCTGTTTAGTTCGCTCGGCGTAAAATATCCGAAGACGCGCATTATCAATTCAGCCGAACAAGCGGTTGCCGCTGCGGAAGATTTGCAGTTTCCCGTGGTCGTCAAACCGAACATCGGCGGACGCGGCGCGGGAATTATTAAATTTGACGCGCCCCACAATTTGCAGACAGCGGTTGATGAAAACTTGATTGATTTGGGAATTGATTCGACCGCGCTCGTGCAGGAATTCGTGCCGAAAAGGGGCGAACATATTAACCGCGTCGAGACGCTCGGCGGCAAATTTTTTTATGCGATTAAAATTTACCCGCAGGGCGAGAATTTCAATTTGTGTCCGGCGGAGATTTGCCAAATCGAAGACGCGCAGCAAACGGGCGGCATTTCCGAAATCGGCGAGATGTGTTTAACCGACGCGCCGAAAAGCAATTTGCAAATCGAAGCGTTCGAGCCGCCGACTGAAATAATAGAAACGGTTGAAAGAATCGTCGCGGCTGCGAAAATTGATGTCGGCGGCATCGAATATCTGATTGACGATAGAACCGACGAGCCTTTATTTTACGACATCAACGCGCTGTCGAATTTTGTCGCCGACGCCAGGAATTTAATCGGCTTTGACCCGCACGAACGATTGGTTGACTTTTTAGAACAGGAGATTGAAAAATGCGTTACGGATATTGGATGCCGGTCTTCGGCGGTTGGCTAAGAAACGTCGCAGACGAACAAATGGAAGCGAGTTGGGAATATACAAAAAAACTCGCGCAGCGTTCGGAAGAAATCGGTTTCGATTTATCGCTCGTCGCCGAATTGAATTTGAACGACATCAAAGGCGTTGACGCGCCTTCGCTCGATGCGTGGTCAACGTCGGCGGCGCTGACGGCGGTTACAAACACGCTCGAATTGATGGTCGCCGTGCGCCCGACCTTTCATAATCCCGCGTTGCTCGCCAAACAAGCCGCCAACATTGACCGCATCGGCGGTGGCAATCGTCTGTCTTTAAACGTCGTCTCGTCGTGGTGGGCGGGCGAGGCGCGCAAATACGGCGTGCAGTTTGACGAACACGACGATCGCTACGCCCGAACCGCCGAATGGCTCGAAATCGTTGACCGAATTTGGCGCGAAGACCATTTTTCCGTTGCCGGCAATTACTACAAAATTGAAGATGCCGTGATGCAGCCGAAACCGATTAAAAAACCCGTCATCTACGCAGGCGGCGAATCGGAAAAAGCCAAAGACACGATTGCGCGCCTGTGCGATGCTTACGTGATGCACGGCGACGAACCCTCCAAAGTAAAAACGAAAATTGACGATATGGAACAGCGGCGCGAAAAACTAAATCTACCGCCTATGATTTACGGCGTTGCCGGTTACGCGATTGTCAGAAATTCTGGCGCGGAAGTAAAAAAAGAATTGGAAAGGATTACCGATGTCAAACAATCGGCGGCGGGTTACGGCAATTATCAAGATTGGCTGGCGAACACAAAACTCGAACAGCAAGTTTCTTTAGAAGATTATTCGGTCTCGAATCGCGGTCTGCGTTCGGGTTTAACCGGAACGCCCGACGAAGTTGCGACGCGCGTCCGCGAATTTGAAGCGGTAGGAGTTAATCTTCTGCTGTTGCAATGCAGCCCGCAATTAGAAGAAATGGAACGATTTTCCGAAGCCGTGATTAAATCGGGCGCGGCAAAATCCGGCGCGGCGAACTAAACGAGTTTCGTTTTGACAAAGAATTATTTCCCGGCAAAAACCGCCAATGTTCTTCGTTGCCGAGCAATTTAATTTTGTTTCGTCCGGCTATTTAAAACGAAAAAGCAGAGATTGAAGTTTTTCCGCCCCTGCTTATGTAGGCTATGTTGATATTTCAGTCTTTTCTATTGCCACTAGCTTCAGCTAGTGGGCAATGAGCAACTAAACAAAGGCTTTAGCCGAACTCGTAAAAATCATTTTTCCTTGCGGCTTCAGCCTAACTTGCGCTAAAGCGACAAGGAATGATTTTTATCATGTATTTGGCTAAAGCCGCTTGTTTATTACCAAATTTGTCCACTAGCTAAAGCTAGCGGCAATTTATCAAAATCAAAATGTCAACAGAAACTAAATAACGATGTCAATAAATTTTCACTGCGCTTTCAAAACCCAGCCGTTCGGGTCAACCACGTATTGAGCGTCTTGCGGAAGCGGAATCGTGACGGTTCCGTTCGGCATTTCATAACGCTTTGTCACGCCGCCGATTGAAACCTCGACTGGCATCGGAAACAGGAGATTGCTCGGCGCGTCCCAGCGCAGAGTCAATTGATTTCCGCGTGCCTCGGCGACTAATTTCGGCAGCGCGGGCTGGCGCAGATAAAGCTCGAAAAACCAATCGAGTCGTTTGCCCGATTGCCGTTCGGCGATTTTCAAAAACTCGTCGGTCGTCGCTAATCGAGTTTGTCTGCCGTCGGTGATTTTCTCCATCCTGGCGGTCGGATAAGCCATTCGCCGCAAGGACTTAAAAAACGCTTCGTCTCCGATGTAAAAGCGCAGAGTGTGCAGAATCATCGCTCCCTTACCGTAAATGTCGCCGTCGCTTTTCGTGTAATCGGGCGGCAGCAGATACATCGCGGTCGTCGTGCGCGGCTCGCGCGGCGCGACGGGTTTGACGTTTTTGAAATTTTTCTGACGCGCCGTCATTGCCGCAAAATACGCCGCTTTGCCTTTCGTTTTTTCGACGTAGAACGTATCCATAAACGACTGAAAGCCTTCGTGAATCCAGAAATCGTTCCAGTCTTTTCCGGTCACGAGATTCGCCCACCATTCGTGTCCGAATTCGTGAAACATCAACCAGTCGTCGCCGTCCGCGTTGTATTTGAATTCGTTGCCGTAAGCCGTAATTGATTGATGCTCCATTCCGAGGTGCGGCGTTTCGGCGATGCCGATTTTGTCGGCGCGAAACGGATACGGTCCGAGATATTCTTCAAAAAATGCGTTGTATTTTTTCGTCAAATCAACGAGGGACTGCGCGCGTCCGAAATGTTCAGGCAGCACGTAAAACTCAATCAGAATCGTCTCGCCCGAAATTGATTTCACATTATCCTTCAACAATTTATACGGCGCGACGTTCAGCGCGATGTTGTAATTTGAAATCGGCTGCGAAACAAACCAGTTATAAGTGCGCGTGCCGTCCGCATTTTTCACCACCGATTGCAGTTTGCCGTTTGAAGCGGCGACGAGCGGTTCGGGAACGGTGAAATGAAGCGAAGTCGTTTCGGGTTTGTCCGAAGGATGGTCTTTGACGGGAAACCACAAATCCGCGCCGTCGTTCTGCACGGCAGTGGCAAACCAGGGCGAGCCGTCCGCCGTTTTCGACCAGACGAAGCCGCCGACCCACGGCGGTCGCGGCGCGACTTTCGGCTTGCCGCTATACGCGACGCGCACCTCAGCCGTTTTGCCTGCCTTGACAGTCATCGGAAAAGAAATCCAAATTTTGCTTTCGCGCCTTTCAAATTTTAAAGGAATCGGATTTCCTCGGTTAGTTAAAAGCTGAACTGACTCGACCGTAAAAGGATAATCCAAATCCAGCACGAATTTATCAATCGGTTTGACGATTAACGCCCGCACCGTCAGAACGCCTTTGATTGACTGCTCTTCGATATTCGGACGCACCGCCAAATCATAAGATTTCACATCATAAGCCGCCTGCTCCGCCATTAAAACGCCGCCCGAATCGGTCGGACGCGCGCCCAAATCCCTCTGCGCGAAAACGGAAATTGATAAAAGCGAAAACGCAAAAACGCTAACGAATAATTGTCTCGACATAATCTTTCGTCCTTTTACGAAACTTTAAATTCTTCATCTCTAAATATCGTCAGGATTAATAAACGAACATCAAAATCAATCCGCTGATTACCAAAACAAGCGCGATGCCTGTCAAGACATACGACAGATTTCGGTTGCGCGGACGAGTAATCGCGCCCGCGCCGACAAAAATCATTCCGAGCGGCGATAAAATCCCGCGCAGATTATCCGTTCCGCTTGCCCATCCGTAAATCCGAAAGGCGATAATGACCGCGAAAACCGCGATGAGAATTGTCCACACAATTTGCATAGTCCGCGCCGATTTAGCTTTCTGCGCCGCTTCGTCCGAATCGTTCGTCACATTATTCATAAATTTTGCCGATGATACCGCAGGTATTTTAACGCAATTCGCGCCAAAGCCTCAATCCGAAGCCGATAAACCTTTTTTTCGGCAAGTTCTCCGCGCTTAAGCGGTAGCCATTCTATTTCAAATAAACTGAAAGGCTAAAGATTTTGATTTCTCGCGGTTTTTAATTAGCGTCTTCAAATCGTTTCGCGCTATTTGTTATAATTTTTTCCACATTAACAAATGTCTTAATCAATTCGATTTTTAAAGTGAAAAAATTACACGCGAAACCATTTCTAAAATGGGCGGGCGGAAAAACGCAGTTAATTTCAGAGATTGAAAAGTGTTTGCCGCACGAAGTTTTATCGGGCAAATTCACTTACATCAAACCGCTTGCCGGAAGCGGCGCGATTTTTGTGTGATAAATTATGAAACAACATGAAGCAGTGATTGCGACATTTGAAAAACTTGGCGGAATTGCCACGCTCGGACAATTAAATCAAGAAGTCTTCAAAATCAAAGATTGCGAATGGAAAACCAAAACGCCTTTTGCGAGTATTCGCAGAATTGTTCAACTAAATAAAGATATTTACAAAATTAAACCCGGACTCTACGGCTTGTTGAGTTATAAAAAGCAAAACGAAGCGAAAGGTATTTTTGAAGAAACCTTTAAAAACAAGGATTCTAAAGAAATTTCTGAATTCAATCATTCTTATTATCAAGGTCTGATTTTAACGGTTGGAAATTTGAAGACCTACCAAACATATCTGCCGAGTCAAGACAAAAACAAATTATTTCTTAATGAAAGGCTTGGAGATTTATCTACATTGGATAAAATTCCTGCGTATTCTTATGACAACTTAGTTAAAAGAAGCTCGACGATTGACGCCATTTGGTTTAATGAACGAATGATGCCTCACTCGTTTTTTGAAGTTGAACATTCAACCGATATTCAAAATTCACTTCTTAAATTTAACGATTTGCAAGATTTTCACTCGCGTATGATTATTGTCGCTGACAAAAAGCGGAAAGTTGAATTTCAAACAAAGATAAGTTACTTAGGTTTGAAAGATATAAAATTGAGAGGTCAGTTTTTGGATTACGAAGCGTTAACAAAGCAATACGAACAAGTCATTGAAAGTGTTAATTTTTCAGTTTTGATTTAATGAAAAAATTTATTTTTATCACTTCTGAAGGTTCAACCGTCGCGCCGAACGGAAGCGAAGCTGAAAATATGCAAGTCGTTGGCATTGTCGAAAATGTCGAGAACGAAGATGAAGCGTTGAAAAAACTTTTGCAGGAAAACGCTTGGATTTTCGAAGCGGAATTTAATGTCGCCGAATTCATCGTCTACCGAATTTTATAATTCTAAATACCTTCCTTCGATGCCGCTGTTTTTCAAAGCCGCCGCATTTTCCCTTCCGTAAGCGATGAAAACGCTCGGCGCGCCCGGAGTTCCGCCTTGTTTTCCCGAAACGTGGTAAAACCTAATTCGACCTTTAACAAAAAGCAGCGCGTCGGCTGAATTCCAAACATTTTCAAAAAAACATTTCGTTTCCGTTCTGGCGAAAATCAGCGCAATGCCGTTGCCGTGATTTTTAAGTTTTTCGAGCCACAAATTCAGATGTTTGCCGTAAGGCGGATTGCAGTAAACTCTGCCGAACCACTCTTTTGTCAATCCGTCGTTTTCAATCGTGTAATTCGTTTTCGCGTGCAGAAACGGCGCGTTTACCGGACTGCACGGGTCTAAATCAAAATCTCCGAGTTTTTTGACGAGTTCGGGCGGCGTCAACCATTCGACTTTTGTGAGTTCGCATCTTTCAAACGAGGTGTTCATATCTTTGATAATTTCGATCAAAATACGATCATTTTTTTGCAAATGCAACCGATAAAATGATCATTTGAAAGACGTTGGAACGCTTCCGGCAATTCAAAAATGGGAAAAGACCAGCGGATGACATCCGACGCAAAAACCGCTTTCTGTTTTAACTCGAATAATTCTAGCTTCGACCGAATCAGGCGCGTGGATTTTAGACCCGTTCACCGGAGCAAGCACGACGGGAATTGCCGCCAATTTACTGAACAGAAGATTTTTGGGGATAGATTTGGAGGAAGAATACCTAAAAATCAGCTTGCGCCGGAAACTCGAAATAGAAAATCCGATTATCGGAAAGCAGTTCAAAAAACGTCTAACTCTTCTTTAGAATTTTCAATCTTAGGCTTTGGAAAGTTTTAATTCTTCATCAATTCGCTCTTGCAAAAACGATTTGATGAGCGATTGATAAGGAACGTCGCGTTTGTTGGCGACGAGACGGATTTTATCAAGCATCGAGGCGGAAATTCGCAGCGAAATCGTCCGTGTCGTCGGCTTCAATTTCGGTAAAACTACAGTTTCGGCTTTGTCCCAATCAACAAACTCGGTCGAATCGTTTTCAGCCCAAAATGCGCGCTCTTCGGTTTCGCTGTTAAAATTCGGTATTTCTTTTAATTTTTTCGGCATATTTTCTTTCTTCGCTTTTCGTCATATTGCGGGCGGAAATTACGCGAATTAAATTGTTTCTTACGGCAAAAGCGATGAAAAGAAGGCGGTCGGCATCGGTTTTTCCCAAGGCATAAAATCTTTGTTCGTTTTCGGAGTGCGCTTTGTCCGAGCCGATTACCCGCGGCAGATTGAAAAAAACATCTTCGCCTTCGCCGTCCGTCACGCCGTGAAGATGCCAATTTTTATTGGAGTTGCCTTCGTCCCATTCAAAACCTTCACAATTTTCAATGCCCGCTTTCATTCAAATTTGTATTGTATGAGCATATACGCAAATTGTAAAGATAATTTAGTCCGGCTTATCTTACGGCGAAACTTTCTTTGCCGCCGTGAATCTCCTGCAAACTTCTTACCGAAATTTTTTCTTGTGTTTTCTTCGTCGCAATCGCTTCAATCAACGCCTCCGCACCAGTGATAGTCGTTACTGTCGGAATGTTGAACTGCAAGGCTGATTTGCGAATCGCCTTCTCGTCGTAGTGCGAAGTTTTTCCCAAAGGCGTGTTGATGATAAGAGAGATTTCACCTTGTTTGATTAAGTCGGCGACGTTCGGGCGACCTTCGTTGACTTTGAAAACGGTTTCGCATTTTAAGCCGACCTCCTGAAGGCGCCGGGTCGTGCCGTAAGTGGCGATTAAATCAAAGCCGAGTTTGTTTAATCTTCTGGCAAGAATGACGGCTTGACCTTTGTCGGCGTCGTTGACCGATAGAAACGCTCTGCCTTTGAGCGGCAATTGCAAACCCGCGCCTTCCATCGCTTTGCCGTAAGCCTCGCCGAAAGTGTCGCCTGCGCCCATCACTTCGCCGGTCGAGTGCATTTCGGGTCCCAATATCGGGTCAACACCCGCAAATTTTTTGAACGGAAACACGGGCGATTTGACGAAGATTTTCGGGACGGGCAAAATTTCGGGCAAATTAAATTCTTTTAAAGTTTTCACTTTCGCCATAACTAAAGAGGCTATTTTCACAATCGGAACGCCGGTCGCTTTCGCCACGAATGGAACTGTTCTGGAGGCTCGCGGATTGACTTCGATGACGTAAACGCGGTCGTCTTTGATCGCCAGCTGCAGATTCATCAAACCGACGACTTTTAACGCTTTCGCCAAATTTCCGGTGTAATGTTTGATGGTTTCCAAATGTTCTTCGGCGATTTTCTGCGCGGGCAGAACGCTGCTTGAGTCACCCGAATGAATGCCGGCTTCTTCGATGTGTTCCTGAATTCCGGCGATGACGCAAGCGGTTTCATCGGCGAGCGCGTCAACGTCAATCTCGACGGCGCGTTCTAAAAACTTATCAATCAAAATCGGCTTTTCGGGCGAAGCGTCAACCGCCGAGCGCATATATTCATCCAAACTTTGCTCGTCGTAAACAATCGCCATCGCGCGTCCGCCTAAAACAAAACTCGGACGCACAACAATCGGATAACCGATTCGCGCGGCGCATTCCTTCGCTTCTTCGCCTGATGTCGCGGTGCCGTTTTCCGGCTGCGGAATCTTCAACTCTTTCAGCAGTTCGCTGAATCTTTTTCTATCTTCCGCCAAGTCAATCGAGTCGGGCGACGTGCCGATTATCGGCACCCCGGCTTGATGCAATTTGTCCGCTAAATTCAAAGGAGTTTGTCCGCCGAACTGCACGATTACGCCGTCGGGTTTTTCGACATCAATGACGTTCATTACGTCTTCATACGTCAGCGGCTCGAAATACAAACGGTCGGAAGTGTCGTAATCGGTCGAGACGGTTTCCGGGTTGCAGTTGACCATAATCGTCTCGAAATCCGCGTCCTGCAAAGCGAACGAAGCGTGACAGCAGCAGTAATCGAATTCGATTCCCTGCCCGATGCGATTCGGTCCCGAACCCAAAATCATTATTTTTTTTCTATCGGTCGTCTCGGCTTCGCATTCTTCTTCATAGGTCGAATAAAGATACGGCGTGAACGATTCAAACTCCGCGCCGCAAGTGTCAACCCGTTTATAAACCGGCGCGATGGCTAAGTTTACGCGGTGCGCGCGGACTTCTTTTTCGGTCGAATCAGTGAGAAACGCGAGGCGGCGGTCGGATAATCCGAACTCTTTCGCCGTTCGCAAATCGGCGGTCGAAATGTCCGTTAATTTTTTATCTTCGATGCCTTCCTGAAGGCGCATCACTTCGTTTAACTGTTCCAAAAACCACGGGTCAATTCGCGTCAGCCGATGAATTTCTTCAATCGAATAATTGTTCTGCAAAGCGTAAGTAATATAGGAAAACCGCTGCGAATTCGGACGCGCCAGCTTTCTCTGCAATTCGTAGTCGGGAACGTTTTCGAGCCGCAGCGGTTTGACGGCTTCCAAAGAACGAAGACCTTTAAACAAACTTTCCTTGAACGTTCTGCCAATCGCCATCACTTCGCCGACTGATTTCATTTGCGTTCCCAAAACGTCTTCCGCGCCGGGAAATTTCTCGAACGCCCACTTCGGGATTTTCGTGACGACGTAATCAATGGTCGGTTCAAACGATGCCGGAGTTTTTTTCGTAATATCATTCGGAATTTCGTCGAGCGTGTAGCCGACGGCGAGTTTGGCGGCGATTTTCGCAATCGGAAATCCGGTCGCTTTCGACGCGAGCGCGGACGAACGCGAAACGCGCGGATTCATTTCGATAATTCGCACGTCGCCGTTCGCCGGGTTGACGGCAAATTGAATGTTCGAGCCGCCGGTTTCCACGCCGACTTTGCGGATGCAGGCGATAGACATATCGCGCAGCCGCTGATATTCGACATCGGTCAAAGTCTGCGCGGGCGCGACCGTTATCGAATCGCCCGTGTGAACGCCCATCGGATCGAAGTTTTCAATCGAACAAATTATCACGACGTTATCGTTCAAATCGCGCATCACTTCGAGTTCGTATTCTTTCCAGCCGAGAATTGATTCTTCGACCAGAATCTGCGAAACGGGCGAAGCCGCCAGTCCGCCTTTAGCGATTTCCGCAAACTCTTCCGGGTTGAACGCCGTGCCGCCGCCTGTGCCGCCTAAAGTAAATGCCGGTCGGACGATTGCCGGATAGCCGATTTCTTCCACGATTTTTCCGGCTTCTTCCCAAGTGTGCGCAAAGCCGCCGCGCGCCGACGGAATGCCGATTTCGTCCATTGCTTTTTTAAAAAGCTCGCGGTCTTCGCCGACTTTAATAGATTCGATGTTTGCCCCGATCAGTTTTACGCCGTGCTTGTCTAAAATTCCTCGCTCGCAGAGTTCGACCGACAAATTGAGCGCGGTTTGCCCGCCGACGGTCGGCAGCAGAGCGTCGGGTTTTTCTCGTTCGATAATCGCGGAAACGGTTTCGACGGTTAAAGGCTCAATATAAGTTCGGTCGGCAATCTCCGGGTCGGTCATAATCGTCGCCGGGTTTGAATTTACCAGAACGACTTCAAAGCCTTCCTGTTTCAGCGCGCGGCATGCCTGCGTTCCCGAATAATCGAACTCGCAAGCCTGCCCGATGACGATTGGACCTGAACCGATGATTAAAATTTTATTGATGTCTGTGCGTTTTGGCATTTTTTGAAGAAGTTTTCTGTAATTATATCCAATTCGGTCAGCTTACAGAAATATAAAGAAAACCGTCAAAAATTTCGTAAGATTATGCTAAAAAAAACATTATCTGTTAAGAAGTGTTTTGTGTTATTGTTTCTTCAAATTCACACAAATCAGCTTTACCAGTTCCACTATAAAGGAGAAAACCAAAATGGCAGAAAAGAAGGAATGGACAATAATGGTTTATATGGCGGGCGACAATAATCTGAGTGAGGATATGATTACCGGCTTAAAAGGAATGATGAATATCGGTAATGAAGCAAATATTAATTTAGTTGCTTTAAGTAGTCGTTCACAAATAAACTGAACTATGTTTGAAGCCTGAAAACCTGATTTTCAGGCTTTTTTTCCAAATGCCAAAAGTGCAAGGCTTACCGCATATTGCAAATGCCCTTTCGACTCGTAATCTTCTGCCGCTAACCACTCGTATTTGAGTTTGCGCCAGATTGTTTCCGCAATGTTCAAGTGCGGCGAATAGATCGGCAAATAAAAGACAAACAATCCGCGCTGCTGCCACGCTCCGATCCGTTCACCCATCTTTTTGCCCGTATGAATCCGGGCGTTGTCCAAAACGACGACGGTCAATTTCTCAAGCGAAAACGAAAACCTCTCCAGTTGTTCCGCCACAAAAGCCGCATCAATCGTCTTTTCGCTCGTCGCCGTCCAACTTTTGTTTGAGCGCGTAAATAATCCGAAACAATTGATGCCCAAGCCGCGTTCACTCGGCATCGAAACCTCCTCATCACCAAACTGTCAGCCATACGGCACGTTCGGTTCAAGTGCCACGCCCGCTTCATCGCCGTAATATAAATCAACCTCGCCGCTTTCGCTTAATCGCTCCATTTCTCCCAATAACTCACGCTTTAATTGATAAACTTCCGCCGGCGGTTTCTTTTTCAATCGCTTTCTAATTCGTTTGAAGCGGCAATTGTTTTTTTCAAAAATCGTTTGAGCGTCGTGGTCGAAAACGGTTTCTGCAACTCGGTTTCCAGTTCGGCTTTCGCCAAACCAATGCGCTGACGTGATCGCTGCACCGCCGCCCGCACTTTGCTCAAATCGGTTGACACTTGCAGAATCGCCCGCCGCCCGCGCCCCGGTCGCGTTTTCAATCCCTCAATGCCTTCGGCTTCAAAACGCTTGACCCATTGGTTGACCGTAATTTTATGACAATCCAAAAAGCGGGCGATTTCGCGGCTCGGACGTTTCTCGCTTTTGAGCAAAATCATTTGACAGCGTTCCCGAAAAGCATGACCTCTGCCGGTTCGACGACCGTCTTCAAGTTCTTGTCTTTGCTCGTCACTCAACTGAACAATTTTCGTTTTACCCATCGTGCAAAATAGTATAGTCTATTTCTGCTCGACTACTTATATGATGGTTGTTATCCTTCTGCGCCGATAAAATTTTATGAATTTTCAAAACAACTTGCTACTCGCTCTTCGGGCGCAACACGAAGGCAGCGTTTGGAAGACTTTAAAGCTGATATGGAAGAAAAAGAATTAGAGGCAACATCTGGCGGGACATCAGCGGCAAGCAGAACAGCAAATCGAAGTGGGGAAAACGAAATAGTTAAGTTAAAAGTTTTTGTGCCTAAAGTAATTAAGAAATATCCGGCAAACAAATATGCCCTGATTCTTTCGGGACATAGCGATGGTGTTATTGGAAGAAGGCTATTACCCGACGGAGACTCCGATGTAACATTAAACTTATGCAGCCTTCGAAAAATTTTAGAAAATGTTCTGCCTGAAGGTTCAAACGGCGAAAAGAGTAAGTTCGATCTCATAGGTTTTGACGGCTGCCTGATGGGAATGCTGGAAGTCGGATATGAATTAAAAGATGTCGCCAAGGTGTTGGTAGCTTCTGAGGGCAATATTCCTACGACGGGTTGGATATATCAAGAGATGTTAGCTGAATTAATAGAAAAACAAGGCGGTATGGATGAAAAAGAATTTGCTGTTTCGTTAGTCAAAAGTTACGCTGAGCATAATGAAGATTATGCTATTGGCGGACGCTCTATTAATATTAGTGCCTGTAATTTGGAAGAATTGAATAAAAAAAATTCCCTTTACGATAATATTCAAAATCTTGCCAGGCTTTTTCTCGATTTATTGAACTTGCCGACCAAACCTAAAGAAGAAGATAGAGAACCCACCGAAGCGGAAACTGTCTCGTTTGCAGAAAATCAATTGATTAGAGAAAAATTTATTGATTGGATGATCTTAAGTCATTATCAATCTCAAACATTTATGCACAGCCAAGCCGTGGACATCGTTGATTTTACTTACAATATCCTGCTTCTTTGCCGCAAATGGCAGGCTGAAAATGAAATAATGGGTGTCATCAAACCGCAGGAAGGCAGTGAAAAAACGAGTAATAAAACAGTAAATAAAATTCAGGACAGAATCACTTCAATCTTCGATAGTTTTATTGAAATCAACAAGACGATAAGAGCAGAAAACGACACCTACATTTTAAGGTCTTGTTCAATCGGTGCAGAATATCAATTTTCTCAAGGAGTTTCTTTATTTTTCCCCTGGACCAGAATGGCTTTGAATATGATAAAAAAACGCTATTCTGAGCTAAAGTTCAATGATACGGAAAATTGGCTCAATTTCATTACTCGACTAACCGCTTTGACTATGCGGGAGTATAAGGAGGAACCGCTTTTCAATGAAAAAATCGAGTCTTTGTTTTCACTTTCATTTGACGCAATCCGGCACAGAGAGGTCGGCGGCAGAGAAGTCGGTGGCAGAGAGGTGGGCGGTAGAGAGGTCGGCGGCAGAGGAAGCCTCGAAGAATTCTATTTTTATTTTTCACAGTTCCGAAATTACAGAACTGATGTTTTTGAGAAGACATATGTCGATAAATCGAGTTTTATCTAGCATCTGCCGGAGTCTGTTTATTTTCATACTTGGCAATTTGACTTTTACGACAATTGTCGCTTCAACTATTTATGCTCAAAATGCCACTCAAAAACTATCTGAAAAAGATATAAGCCTCGCCGAAGACGAAGCAAAACAAACAGCGGCGATATGGAATGATAATTCCTATCGCCGCGCTCAATTGCTGTATGAAAAAACCGCTCAGGATTGGTTAGCTACCGGAAATCTCCGCAGATATGCGGCTTGTTTGAGAAAAGCGGCTCAACTGAACACCAGCCTTAACGAATTGGATGTTGCTTGGCGAATGCTTTCAAATTCATTGTCCGCTGAGCGAACAGCCCAAAATATTGCGGGAGAGTCCGAAACTTTATCATCTTTGACGTTAATTGCGTTGTGGAAAAAAAATCTTAAATCTGCCGAACAATTGCAAAAACAGGCTGTCGCCCTCGCTGAAAAAAGTAAACAGCCTGAAATTATAGCTAAAGCATCTTTTGCTGCCGCCGAATATTTTTATCGAAATCAACGAAATATTATATTGATGCAGGAGTTGCAGGAAAAATCTCTACGTCTTTTCCGTGAAGCAAACGACCGGACGAGCGAAACACAAACTCTAACAATGTTGGCATATACAGCCGTAATGAACAATGATTGTGCAAAAGGTCAAACTTATGCAACCGAAGCTATTAATCTCGCACGCTCGACCGGGAATCAAAGAGATTTGGCTTTCGCCCTCATTGCTTCGGGTGATGCCTATCAGCGCGTTGGCAACTGGCAAGAAGCATATCAGGCTCTCAAAGAAGCGGAATCAATATACCCTGAAAATCTTGATTTTAATGAAAAAGCGATATTGTTTGTCAGATTCGGTTTTCATTACGAAACATTCAGCGACTTGATTCAAGCTCGTTCTTACTTTCAAAAAGCGCGTGAATTATTTATTAAAAGGGGAAATTTATACGGAAATTCGGAATTAGCAACGCGCATCGGACAAATCTCTCTGCAATTAGGCGACAAAACCGAAGCCCTTAAAAACTTTAACGAAGGTCTCCAGATCGGAATCCAATCAAATGACAAATATTCTTTGGCTTACGCTTATGAAAATATTGGGGAGTTATATTTTTCAAATCAAGAATATAAAAATGCCTTTAATTATTATCAAAAAGCCTTAGTAAATTTTAATGAAATTGGCATCAAACACGCGATTGCTTCAGTTAAAGAAAAAATTGGCAAACTCTATTTGCAGCAAAACAACCAGCAATCGGCGGAAAAATTTTATTTGGAAGCGCTGCAAATCTATCAGGATATTAGAAGTAAAAACGGTCAAGCAGGTAATCTTTATAATCTTGCCCGAATTCATCAATCTGAACAGCAAATTGAAACGAGTTTGCGTGAAATTGACGAATGCCTTCGACTAACCGATTTCCTACACGGCGAAACGGCAAACAAAAAATTAAAACAAAGTTATTTGGCAGATATATTTGATCGTTATGAACTACATATTAAGTTGTTGATGAAAATGCATAGGTTGTCGCCGAATGAAAATTATGCGATTGGCGCGTTGCAATCGGCGGAAAAATCGCGGGCGCGTTCGATATTGGAAAACCTTTCCCTTGCCGAAGCCGATTTTATTAAAGACGCTGCGCCGGAAATCGTTAAGCGGGAAAAGGAAATCCGCGTTTTGTTGAATTCTAAAGTCGACAAATTAACCGCCCTTTTAAGTAACAATGCCGACAAAGCCGAAACCGAAAAACTCGACGGCGAAATCAACGAACTTGAACACGAACTCGAAGAAATCAAGGCGACTCTGAAACAGAACAGTCCGATTTATTCGGCAATCAAAAATCCCGCGCCGTTTGATGTCGGCGAATTGCAGAGCGAAATCTTGGACGAAAATTCTTTGCTTTTGGAGTTTTCCTTTGGCAAGGAAGAAAGCTATTTGTGGCTCGTCGGTAAAACGGAAGTTAATTCTTATATTTTGCCGCCGCGCGAGCAAATTGAATCGCGCATTGAAAAGCTGCGGAAATTGATTGATTCGCGCGGGATGCTCGGAGGCGAAACCGTCGTAAATTATCAGGCGCGGATTGCGACCGCCGAGACTGAATTCGAGCGCGAAGCCCAAATTTTCAGCCACGAATTGCTCGGACAAGTCGCCGACCGGCTTTCAAACAAACGCCTGATCATCGTCCCGGATGGAAAACTTCATTATTTCCCGATTGCCGCGCTGCCGTTTCCGAACTCGATTGATAATGTGCCGATTTTGCTGACTAATGAAACCGTTTACGAACCGTCGGCGGCGACGCTCGCGCTTTTGATGCGAAACGGTAAAAGGATTTCCGCCGCGCCGAAAAATCTGCTCGTCTTTTCCGACCCGATTTTTTCCAATCAAGATGCGCGGATTGCTGCGGCAGCCGGAATCGAAAACAAAGTTCAACCTGAAACCAACTGGCTAAAGGCGGAAAATTTCCGTTTCGCCGAATCCTTGACTTCGCTCGCGCGTCTGAACGCTTCGCGGGACGAAGCCGACGCGATTGTCGAAATTGTCGGCGCGTCAGAATCAACCGCGCTCGGCGGCTTGGCAGCGACGCGCGAGCGGGCTTTGGACGCGTCAATTTCCGATTATAAAATCATCCATTTCGCCACGCACGGTTTGATTGACGAAGAACGTCCCGAACTCTCCGGCATTGTTTTGTCGCAGGTTGACGAGACCGGACAAAGCCGCAACGGAGTCGTTCGTCTGCAAGACATTTACGCTATGAATCTCGCCGCCGACGCCGTGGTTTTAAGTGCGTGCAGCACGGGCATCGGCAAAGAAGTTAAAGGCGAGGGTTTGCTGAGTTTGAACAACGCATTTCTACAAACGGGCGCGAAATCCGTCGTCGCCAGCCTCTGGAAAGTTGACGATTATGCCGCGCGGGAATTGATGAAGAATTTTTATTTGGAGATGACTTCGGGGACGGTAACGACGGCGGAAGCTCTGCGGCGGGCGCAAATTAAGCTGCGGCAAAATCCGCAATACCAATCCCCGTTCTACTGGGCGGCTTTTACCGTGCAGGGCGATTTTCAAAACGCGCCGCAACTCACTGCCGGTTTAGATTACCGGATTTACGGATTGTCGGTCTTGCCGTTCGCGCTGATTCTAATTTACATTTACCGCCGCCGAGCGAAATTATTCGACCGCAAAATTATAAACAAAAGATGATTCCGGCTTGGTTTCTTTAGTCAGCTTAATTTGATACGCGCCTTTTTTTAACACTGTCGCCGGCAGCAGCAAACGCGCTTCCTGTCCGTTCGGATTATTATAAAAAGGCAGTTCGTTCTGCGTGAAAATAACTTTACCGCCTTCGACGAGTTCGATCTTGAAAGTCTCTGCCGCCTCCGCCGCAATTGGCAAAGCGAGCCTGAACAAAACCCGTTCGCCGAGTTTATCCGGCGACAGTTTGCCCGTCGCTGCGCCGCTCGAATTCCGAAAAGTTCCGCTCATCAAATTCAAAGCGAAAACGTCGCTAAAATTCGCAAGATCGCCCAAATCCGCGCGGTTAATTTTCGCGTATTCCCTTTCCGCGGCGGTTTGATTATCCGCCGTGTTATAAAAAATCACGGCGGCAAACAGACCGGCGATAACAAGCGCGAACGCGGCAATCGCCGGTCGCGGGTTCAGCGCGAAATTTTTTTTCAGTTTTTCGTAAAAACTTTCCGACGCCGCATTAGAGGCTTTTGCCGCCGCATCTTTCGGCGCGCAGTTTTGCGCGTAGTTTCTGACCAAAGAAATTTGTCTGAGTTGAGCGCGGCGTTCCGGGGAGACGAGAAAGTTTTCCTTAAACAGTTCAACATCCGTCGGCGAAAGCGTTTCGTCCAAATAATCTTCCATCAATTCGCTTTCCGCCCACAGGAGTTTTTCCTCCGAACTTTCATCAGAAATAATCTGTAAATCAATCGCTTCCGCTTCCTGCGGCGGCAGATTGCCCAACAGATATTGTTTCAAATTTGCAATATTTATCTCCTGATTATTCCGCATAGAATCGTTCTCAACAATAATGTAAAAAACCTTCGACTTCTTACAAACTATTTTCCTTCAAACATTTCATGACGCATTCGCGCAAAACGCTTCTGATGCGAAAAACTTTTGTATGCAGCGCGGGCATCTTCAAATTCATCTTTTCCGCTAGTTTTTTTCGCAATTCAAACTTTTCGCTCTTTTCCTTTCCGTAATACTCGACGATCAGCGCGCTTTCTTCGCGCGGCAGCTTCTTCAAACAATTTTCCAAACAGTCGCATTCGGTATTCGGCGCGTCATCCGCCGCTTGAAGTTTTCGTTCCTCGGAAAAATCCTGCGAATCCCAGGAAACTTCCCGCTTTTTAATCGTTCTCGAATACTCCAAAAAAACATTTGCCGCGAAGCCATAGAAATAAGTAATTGTTTGGACGTTTTTCGACGAGTCGAAAGTCTTGACCTTCAAAGCGACGCGGTTAATAGTTTCATCGGCAAGCGTCGGTGGGTCGGCACAGCCTCGAAAACGAAAGAACCTAATCAAACCCGCCCGAATCTTTTCGTATAACACGCCCGCCTCTTCGCGGTTGTCGGACAGCCAGCCGAGCAAAGCATCAAAATCTTCCTGCGTCAGCGTGAAATCTTTTTTCATTGGAGTAGGAGTTGTAATTGAGTCACTGCAAAATACCACAAAAACAGACGCGCTGACAAACTATCTTCGCATCAAAAAATATTTTGAAATTTTTTGTAAGAAATCGCCTCTCAAAAACATTAGCTATAGGAGAGAAGTTAATTCGGAGAATTAAAGGTCTCACTCTATAAATCAAACTCTGCCGTAAAAAATTAGCAGGTCCGCAGAGTTAAAAAGAGAATTTAGGCGAGTAATTGCCATTTCTTTGATAGTCTCAAACTTCGATTCCCCAGCTTCACCCCATTTTTCGTCGGTAAAAGGCAGAAATCTCGCTCTGCCTTTTTTATAAATAAAATATCGGTATGGGAAAAATAATTCGATTTGTCATTCGGGTTGCTGATTACTTCAAAAAGGAGTTAAGTGATGAAGAATTTATATTTATCAAAAGAGGATTGCTAAAAACGGCGGAAAGCTATAAGTTTTATGCAAAATATTTAAAGTCGGAGGTGAAAGGTGAAAAAGATACGAATCGGCACATTTAACGTCAATAATCTTTTCGAGCGTCCGCGCGTGATGGAATTCGAAGGTTTTAGCGACACGGGTAAAGAAGTTTTAAAGGACGTGGCGATTTACGCGGAATTTGAAATTTAGAATTCTTAAACCGTCAATCGTGAAAGACGAATGCGGCGTGTTTTTGAAATTGGCGAAACAACTGTAAACCATTACGATTTTTCATGTTTTGTTGTAAAAAGAAAGGAACGCGCAGATTAAACGCGTTCCTTTCTTTTATTGGGATAAACCTTAAACCGTGATGGTCGTGCCGTCAAATTTCGTCAGACTGAAACCGTCAAACTGTTCGTTGTAACAGCTTTTCTGTTCTCTCAAAATGCTGATGGCGATGGCTTCGCCGAGTTTAAGCGAGGCGTTGGCGTCCGAACGCCAGTGAACGCCCGCCATATTGCGTCCGTTCGCCACGTTTGAGGCGATTTTGTTGAGTTCGCCGCCGACGGTTAAATTTTCCGCTCCCGCGTATGGAACGAGCGTTGTGCCGGTTGCGTCCGGCACGACCGGATTCTGAACGACCGCCGATTCGTTAAACCACGCCTTGAGAATCGTAACGCACGCGCCCGCCACCGTTGCGTGTCCCGCGCCGTAAGCCGGATGAGTCGGCGAGCCTTCGGGAAACGCTTGCGGCAGCAGCGCGTTGCCGGAATTCAAATACGCGCCGAGCCTGTTTGAACTGCTCAGCGAATCTAAAATTTCCGAATGCACCGGATAATCGGCTCCCGCATACAGTTTGCGGTGAACGCGTCCCGCGAAAACTTCCGGTCTGAGACGGCGGTGAACCAGCCATTTTTGAAACCAGGCGGCTTTCAGCGCACGTGTGGAAACTTCGCACAAAAGCGTGGCGATATGCGGACCGCCGAACGTGGCGAAACCCGTCTGGTTGGCGGAATTGTTATACGGATTTCCGCTGTCGAACGCCACGCCCATTCCGGCGATGCATAAAAACGCCTGAAAATAACCTTGAAACAAAACGTCAATGTGAACCCATTGTCCGAGGTCGCGCCCGTTTCGCATATAACGCAGCGTCGGATCGAAAATGTCGGTTTGTACCGGATTAATGCCGTTTTGAATTGCCAGCCAACTGTTGAAATCCGTCATATAATCCTGCCCGCCGTCGCCGACGCCGCGCACGGTTCGGATTTGCTGATTGATTTCGTTCGCGCCGAAAAAGCACGGCAGATACCAGAACTGTGACATCAACGGACCAACTCTGTCGCCGGCGCTCAAGCCGCGAAAAAGCAGATTCGGCGTAACTTGTCCGTTTTGATTTTTCGGCGCTTTCAAATCGTTGCCGAACAAAGTTAAATCGGCAGCGGCGGCGTTGGCAATCGGGTTCGTCGGATAATCGGCGAACGGCACGTCGCGCAGTAAAGCCATCCAGTAATTTTCCGCAATCTCGGCGGCAGTCTCGCGGCTGGCAAAAGCGGGCGCGGGCGGCATAACGAAACTGTGCGCGTCGCCGCCCTGCAAATCGAACGCCAAACCCGATTGCGGGCTGGTTAGTTTGCGCGTGCCGCCCATCGGAATCAGTTCAAAGTCCGTAGGGCTTCCCGTCATGACCGCCTGCAAAAATTGATCGTAAGCAGACGAAACGACTTCGCCGTTTGCGTCGTGCGGCAAGCCTTTCGAGTAATTGGCGATGCGGTTCGGATATAAAGACTCGTCGAAATTACTGTTGTGCCGGATAAATTGCGAAGTCGCCTGAAAGCCTTGCAGAGCCACGCCCGACCGCCACCGATACACTTTTTGCGCTCTGGTAACGGTCAAACTGTTTACTCTCTGCGCCGCGACTTCCGAAGATTTACCGTCGAGAAACGGTTTCGCGCCGACCGCGCCGATTGAGGCGCCGACAATCGCCGCTTTTCCTAATTTGCCGAGAAAGCCGCGCCGGTCGGTTTTCTCGGTTTCCATATCAATTTTATTTTCTGTTGTTAGGGGATTTTCTTTCATTTTATGCTCCAATTTTTAGCTGAGGGAAAGCTATTTATAATTTTAGTTTTTATCAATTTGAGGATTTTGATAAGCCTTATCAATACAGTTTTAATACAACCGATTTATTACAATTATTTAATAAAAGATACAATTATCCTTCAAAAATAAATGTTGTCTTTGCAGGTTGGATAAGGTTGATCCGTAGAAACTGACCGTTTGAATGCAAATTTCAGGTGCAATCTTGAAACCTTTTTCTGAAAGCGCAAATTGTCTTTTGGAATTTACTTTGCAATTTTTTAACAGAAAAGCGTTTTTTTGTAAAGTTTTGTTAAGGTGATTTGTGGGGAAATCAAAGAATCGTCCAGGCAGGAATGCTGCGGTTTCCGCATTCCTGCCTGCGCGAAGTTTCGCCGGATTTTTCAACCTGCCTCTTCCAGACGCTCACGCGCTCGCCGGACGAAAGTTTTAATCATCTCGGCGACGCGCTTGCTCATCTCGCCGCTGATGATTGATTCGCCCGCGAGACCGGCGAGCAGGTGCAGTTCTCTGGCGGAATTGCGCCGCATCTCGACCGTTTGCGAAAACTGAACCATCGTCAGATTCGCCCCTTTTGCGGCAAAATCCACTGCGTAGCGCAGAAGATTTTGTTTTTCGCCGCCGGCGGGCGACCATTCGATTCGCTCGTCGTTTTTTTCGGATAACTCGACCGTAAAACTCTGCCGCATTTCGCCGATAAAAGGAATCTCGGCGCGGATTTTCCAGTGCGTCAAGCCTCTTCCGTCCGTGTGTATGCTTTCGACGCCGGGCATCAGTTCGACAAAATTCTTGATGTTGGTGAAAAATTCATTTGCCCGCTCAAGCCCCGTTTTGATTTCGACTCGATCGCTGTATGCAGCGCGAATGGTGAACATAGATTTGTCAGTTGTCCGTGGTCCGTTGTTTTCGCTTCTGGATTTTGCCCGTCGCCTTTAACCAAAATCGTTTATCAAGACGAGCAACGGACAACTGACGAAGGACAACAGACTAAATTAAAAACTTCCGTTGAAAAGAATCGAATTGAAAAAAGGGCGCGTCGTCGAACGAAAAATTCCTCTGAAAAACGGTTCTTCGGCAAATAGAATAACGTGACCGCCGCCGGTCGGTTCGTCAATCAAATAAGCCGTGCCTTTTAATAATTTTTCCGTGTTGCCTTCCCAGACGAAACCGGAAACGGTCAGCGGCTGTTTCGGCTCCGATTCAAAGACGAGGGCGTTCGTGCCTTCCTTCGACGGGCGGAAAAAATAGCCGGAGGCGAGCAGCACCGGCAGATTTTCCGTCTCAAGCCCGTAAGTCAGATAAGTCGTGCGGTCAACGGTCGCCCGCATAATCGCGCCGGGAATGCCTTCGGGAACTTTTCCCGCGTTTGCCGATGGCGAGGCAATCGGCGGCAAAATGGGCGACTGCCAATCTTGTTTGTCCGTTTGGTTTTCCGGCGTCGGCGACGGTTCGGGTTCGGCTTGGCGGTTTCGGTTCGGCACGGGCGTAGGCGTGGGTGACGGCTGCGTTTCGGCTTGCTTGCGTTTGTCCGTTTCGTTCGCTTCCGGCGTTTTGTCTTTATCGTCGTCATCGTCGCTGCCGACGAGTTTCGATGAAGTCAGTCCGACATCTTTGAGCGCCGCGAAGACGGATGAACCGCGCATCGTCACCAAAGTTCCGCCGCCGTTAATCCAAGTTTTCAAAGTCGTCACGCCGCCGCTTCCGAAAGCGCTCGAATAGCGACTGGCTGCGCCGTCGGGCATAATCAAAACCGTGTAATTTTTGAGCGCGCCGCTGCGGATATTGTTAATTGTCAGCGGCGTAAATTCGATTTTATAGCGGTCAAGCGTCCACCACAGCGAGCCATAAGAAGTTTGCGAAACGGCTTCGTCAGCGACCATCGCAATTTTTGGATTTTGCAGCGCGGTCACGTTTTCGCTGCCGATGCCCGTATCGCCCGCATCTTGAAAGCCGGTGCTGACGCCGTAAACAGTCAAACCTAATTCTTTCGCTAAATTCTCGACCGCTTGATGAACGGTCTGCTGATTACGATTGACGCGCACGACGAAAGTTCCGCGCGGGTAATTTACTCCCGACGCGTTCAAAGGTTTCGTCGCTACCGTAACGCGAAAGTTTTGTTTCAGTAATCGAATCGCCGCCGCCGCCGCCGCGTCCTGTTCATACGGAATAATGTAAGCGACTTCAGCCCGCGCAAAACGAGTTCTCAGCGCTCGATTTTGGGCGAGGAAATTTTCGTCAATTAAATTCGCATTAGAAATTTGCGCGGCATCGTCCGACCAGTAATCATCCACGCCGAAAGCCATCGGCAGATTCCAGGCGGTGATGTCGTAAAAAGCGTAATCTTCTTTGACTTGCGATTTACCGCGCAGTTCATTACGCCGGAACTTCGCCATTTGGTCGCGGACGAAAGCTGCATCTTGCGGCGTGTCCGGTTCGAGCAGAGCTTTGGCGATGCGTTTTTGCGGTTGCGCCAAATCTACGATATACGCGCCTCCCGAAAAAGTTTTGGAAACCGCCGGAGAGTTTACACCAGCATAACTGCGGGCGGCTCTCATCGTAAAAGACGGCGACCAGCGCACTTCTATTTTCGCGCGTTGCAAAACTTCGATTAAATCCGCCGTCTTCGCCCAATCACTCGCCGGATCAATCACGATGCGTTTAATTTTTTCCGTTCTGACTTCATCAATCGCCGTGCGCCTAAAATCGTAAAAATCCTGCAGGCGCGAAACTCGATTTTTCGCCGCCGTCTCGAGCGTCGTCATCGAAGCGACGTAGTGTTTGGCAATCGCCGAGCGAAACGTGACAATCGTGCCGTCGTCGCGCGTCCAGTTCAAACCTTTGAAACCGCCGCCGTCAGTTTCATAAGTCATTCCGATGGCGCCGTTCAAACTCGGAAACGAATCCCAATAGCCCGGATAAAAAAGATCGAAAATGTCACGCACGTAATAATCCCAGCGATTCGCGTCGAAACTTCTGGCGTTGGCTCTGCCGAAAATCTCATTCCATTTGTTCGTCACCGGCTGCGGCAGATTCGGATTAATCGGCAATGCGGCGGGCGGGAAAAAGAATTGCGAAGTTTGCCCGTGATGGTCAACGGCGACTTGCGGATTCCATTCAAAAAACGCTTTTTGCAGATTCTTCGTCTCAATTTGCGTCGCGGCGATATTGTCGCGGTTGAGGTCGAAACGAAAATGATTGTAACGTCCCCAAATACTCCACGGCTCGCGGTGTTCGAGCGCGTTTCTATCGGCGTTTCCCGTCGCAACCGAGTTATACCAGGTTGCGAAACGCTCGTGTCCGTCGGGATTTTCCCCTGTGATTATCAACACAACATTGTTCTGCAAAATCTCCAAAGTCTGCGGCTCGTTCGACGCGGCGAGCTGATAAATGACCTGCATCATCGTTTCAAACGAAGCGGATTCGTTGCCGTGAATCGTGTAAGCCATCCACGAAATCACCGGATTATTTTGGATAATTTGACTGGCTTGGCTTGCGTTCGTCGCCCGCGAATCAACCAGCCGCGCGTTGTTCGCTTTTATCTCGTCGAGCCGCGCCATATTTTCCGGCGACGAAATGGCGACGATGTGCTGCATCCGGTATTCGTTTGTCAGACCGATGTCGTAAACTCGCACGCGGTCGGGCGCGGCTTTGGCAATCGCTTCGACGACGCGCTCCATCTGCGCGTAAGTCGTATGGAAATCGCCGACATCGTAACGCAGAATTGATTGCGGGCGCGGAACTTCCTGGCGGTATGCGCCGCGCGTATAGAAATCGAATCGCTCTTCGGTTTGCGCGAAGGCAAATTGGACGACGGCGAAACAAACAAACATCGCCGACAAAAGACTTTTTATTTTCATCAATAAATTTTCCACTTTACAGAATTGAATTTCGGAGAGCTTTTTAAGATATTAAACTTTCAGGGCTTAAACGCAAAAAGAGGATGAAAGGTTTTAACGAAAAGACGTGTCCGCGCTGCGGCGCAACGAAAATGAAGCGGTGGGAAGAATTGACCGGCGAGGAGCGGTTTCTCGTCGAAAGATTACCGCCCTCGAAAGATTTTTCGCTCGCCGAAAGAAAGCGGCATTGTTTCTGTCCGCGCTGTTGGTTTGAGGAAATTGACCAAACGCCGCAAACCGTCTAACTTTCTCGATATGAAAAAAGATTCGCTCGATAAACAGATTTTTCTCCGCGACGTCGAAATTTTCCAGGATTTGACCGAAGCGGAAGTTGACGCGCTCGGCGAGAAAATGCCGCTCAGAAACGTGGCGGCGAAAACCGTTCTCTATACGCCCGAAGAGGCGACTGAAGTTTTATTTATGATTAAGAAAGGTCGGGTGCGGCTTTCCCGACTGTCGGCTGACGGCAAAATCATCACGACCGCGATTCTCGAACAGGGAACTTTTTTCGGTCAACTGGCGCTGCTCGGTCAACAGCTCTACGGTAATTTCGCCGAAACATTGACCGATTGCGTAATTTGCGTCATCAGCCGCGCCGACGCGAAAACGCATCTCATCGGTGACGCGCGTATCGCCTACCGCATTATCGAAACGCTCGGCAGACGGCTGCTCGAAATCGAGCAGCGATTGGCTGACGCGGCTCTCAAGCACGTTCCGGCGCGGGTCGCCTCTTTGCTGCTTCAATTCGCCAAAAAACAAATTAGCGGACAAAACAACGGCGACCAAACTTCCGCCGAAGCAATTGAACTCGTCTGCACGCACGAAGAGCTCGCGCAGATGCTCGGCATTCACCGCGAGACGATGACCCGCACGCTGAAAGAATTTCGCCGCCAGAATTTTATCGAACTGCGTCGCGGACGGATTCGCCTGCTCGACGCTGACGGCTTGTTCGATTTGAGCGCAGTTTAATTAGTCTCGAGTCCAAAGTCGGGAATAATTTTGACTTTGGACTTGAGACTTTGGACTTTCAATTTATTTGATGACGATATTGACCAAGCGATTCGGCACGACGACGATTTTAACGATTTGCTTGCCGTCAGTGTATTGTTTGACTTTTTCGTCTGCCAGAGCCGCCGCTTCCAAATCTTCCTTAGAAGTTTCGGGCGCGGTCAAAACGCGCGAGCGCAGTTTGCCGTTGACCTGAATCGGAATTTCAATCTCGTTGGCTTTCGCTAGCGCTTCGTCGGCAACCGGAAACCGCGCCCCCGACCGCAAAATTCCCTGCTTCTCGCCCGTCAAATTTTCCCACATCTCTTCGGCGAAATGCGGCGCATACGGCGCGAGCATCAAAATCAAACTTCGCAACGCTTCGTAGACCGCAAACAATTCTTTGGCGGTCGCTTCGTTCGGCTCTACTTTGTAATCGCCCAGCGCGTTTGAGAGTTCCATCAGCGCGGCGACCGGCGTGTTGAACTGATAGCTCTCGAAACTTTCCGTCACGCGCTTGACGGTCTGGTGCGTCTTTTGCCGCAATTTTTTAGTTTCGGCGGAAATCTCCGCGTCTCCGCTTCCATGCTTTTCCGCATAGCTCGAAATCGCTTCGCGCCAGCGATAAACCAGCCGATAGACTCTCTGCAGAAATCTGACCGCGCCCTCGATTCCGGTTTCCTGCCAGACCATTTCGTTTTCGGCGGGCGCGGCGAATAAAGCGAAAATCCGCGCCGCGTCCGCGCCGTAAATCGCAATCATATCGTTCGGCTCGACGCCGTTATACTTCGATTTCGACATCTTTTCGACGGCAACTTTCACGGGCGAATCGTCGGCTTTCAATTTTGCTTCGACGACTTTTCCTTTCGCATCGCGGATGATTCTAACTTCATCCGGCAGGATATAACTTGATTTCGAGTTCGAATAAAACGATTCGCCGACGACCATTCCCTGCGTCAAAAGTTTTTCAATCGGCTCATCGAACTTCACCAAACCGATGTCGCGCATCACTTTCGTCCAAAATCTGGTGTAAAGCAAGTGCATCACCGCGTGGTCAACGCCGCCGATGTATTGGTCAACGGGCAGCCAGTAATTGACGATTTTCGGGTCAAAAGGCATCTCCGTATTTTGCGCGTCGGCGTATCGAAAATAATACCAGCTCGAATCAACAAACGTATCCATCGTATCGGTTTCGCGCCTGGCTGGTTCATCGCAGTTCGGACAGGTTGTTTCGTAAAATTCGGGAACTCGCGCCAGCGGCGATTCGCCCACGCCGGTAAAAGGCGCGGTATCGGGCAAACGCACGGGCAGGTTTTCATATTTTTCGGGAACCGCGCCGCATTTATCGCAGTAAATAATCGGAATCGGCGCGCCCCAAAACCGCTGCCGTGAAATTCCCCAATCGCGCAGGCGATAAGTCACCGCCTCCTCGCCGAAATTATTCGCCTCGGCAAACTCTGCCATTTCCCTTTTCGCATCTTCGCTCGTTTTACCCGACCACGCGCCCGAATTTATCAAAATTCCGTAATCTGTTATCGCCGCTTCAATCGAAGACGGCGAATTGTCAAATGAGCGTTGCGACATTGAGCTTAAGTTTTCCGATACTTGAGCTTCAGATTGCGATACGTCGCCTGAGTTCTGCGCAACTTTACTTGGAATGTGCGGATTATCGCTCTGAATGTCCGCACTAGAACTTGAAACGTCCGCGTCCCAAGGTTTAGTGCGCGCGCCTGAAGCTCTATTGATCGCGTCCAAAGACTGAGCGTCCGCACCCAAAGTCATAACCCGCGCGTTCTCGCCTGAACTCTGCGTTTTTTGGCTGATAACCTGTTGAATCGGCAGATTAAACTTTCGCGCAAACTCGAAATCGCGTTCGTCGTGCGCCGGAACGCTCATCACCGCGCCCGTGCCGTATTCCATCATCACGTAATTGCCAATCCAGACGGGCAATTCTTCGCCGCTGAACGGATTGACGGCTTTTAAATTCGTATCAATGCCGTCCTTCTCGACTTCCTCGCCGTAATCGGTCGGCTTGGCTTTTTCGCGTTTGATTGCTTCGATTTTGTCCAATACTGCTTTCGATAATTCCGCTCTATGCGCTTCGATAATCGGATGTTCCGCCGCGACGACAATCGCGTTGGCGCCGTAAATCGTATCAACGCGCGTGGTGAAAACACGAATGTTTTCATCTGCGTCTTTCACCGCGAAATCAACGAACGCGCCTTCGCTCTTGCCGATCCAATTCTTTTGCATCGTCAAGACACGCTCCGCCCAGCCCGCTTCGATTTCTTCCATGCCTGACAAAAGTTCTTCGGCGTAGGCGGTAATGCGCAAAAACCACTGCGCCAAATCTTTTTTCACAACCGGATTTCCGCAACGCCAGCACACGCCGCCGCTCGCCTGTTCATTCGACAAAGTCGTTTGGTCGTGCGGACACCAATTGACCTTCGTCATCTTTTTATAAGCCAAGCCGCGCTCAAGCATTTTGAGGAAAAACCACTGGTCGAATTTATAATATTCGGGACGATGCGTGGCGATTTCCCTGCGCCAATCGTAACCGATTCCCAAACGTTGAAACTGCTCGCGCAATTGCTTGATATTGTCTTCGGTCCACTCGCGCGGATTTACGCCTTTTTTGATCGCGGCTTGCTCAGCAGGCTGACCGAAACTGTCCCAGCCAATCGGGTGCAAAACATTGAAACCCTGAAGCCGCTTAAACCACGCCAGCGCGTCGCCGATTGCGTAATTGCGAACGTGACCCATATGCAGTCTGCCCGACGGATACGGCAGCATCTCCAGCGCGTAAAACTTCTCTCTTGATTCGTCAACCTCAGTCTCGAAAGTTTTGTTCTCAGCCCAACGCCGCTGCCATTTTTGTTCTATCTTTTGTGCAAAGTATTTCTCGTCCATATAATTTTTG
The DNA here is from genome assembly GCA_030448055.1 of Pyrinomonadaceae bacterium. Lineage (GTDB taxonomy): Bacteria > Acidobacteriota > Blastocatellia > Pyrinomonadales > Pyrinomonadaceae. The sequence continues at coordinate 1,258,698 of JAUJNR010000002.1, read as the reverse complement.
TAAATAAAAAGCCAAGTTTAGCGAATAAATATAAATCTATCCACTAACCTTTAGAAATCGGTAAATTTTGATTGCTGATTGAATTAGAAATGCGCCGCCCGCGTCGAAAAATCTTTCAACGGGCGGCTACCTAAGAAGGAGTTTGTTGAACGAGCCTAACAAAAACATATTTATACTGATAACTTTTAGCCGAATCGTTGTCAAGTTTTTCGGGCGAGGAAAACTCAATCATGGAAAAAGGCAAAGCAACACGATATTGCCAACCTCTATTCTCATTGGCAACGTCCCGATTTCGCGCTGCCGAGAATTGAAACAATGAAAATTTATGGTAAAGTTTTTCCTCGATGAAACTCTGTATTTCACTTTTATTCACGGCATTTCTTTTCGTCTCTTGCGCTGTTCAGCCGAGGGCTGACAAGCCCGGCGCGGCGAGCCTTGCCAACACCGAAAAAAACCGGCAGATTGCGTTAAAAAATGAAGTTACGGAAATAACGCGCGTCGCCCAGGAAATCGAACAGCAAGGCAGAGCGATGGATTCTTACCGCGCATTGCCCGGCGCTGAAGGCGCGCGTCAATGCGCGGCGGTAATGGACGACCAGCGAAAACAGACGGCGAATTTGGAGGCACGGGTAAAAAATCTGCCGGAAAATTATAACGCCCGGCTGATGCCGATTATCGGCGAATTAAATGACTGTGTCTCGTGTGCGAAACAGGCGATTGAAGGCTGCAAAAAAGCCAGAGCGTCAATCAATCAGGCAATCGAGGAAATATACTAGCGGCGATTCGGACGGCGACAGCCGAGACCGCCATTTATTCAATTTCTTGCCCGTTTATAAATTTCGTGTTATCTTCAAAATGCGGCGTCGAAGCGCGGAAAGTAATCGCTTTCGCGGAAAGTAATCGCTTTCGCCGATAGTTTTACCAGTAGTTTTATGATTAAAAAAACAATTACGCCAACGGTCGAAACTTGAAACTTTAAGGTTAAGGTTTGACCGCCGGCTCTAAGCAAGGAGAAACGAAAATGGTCAAACGAACAAAACCGAGCGTCAAAAGCGAAATTGACAAACTTAACGAACACGAAACCAAAGCCGTTGCGGGTTACATTTCCCAACTTCTTTCAGCCCGCATCTCCAAACAATCCGAATTACAATCAAGCGACGATTTAATCGTGTCTTTGTCAGAAAGACGCGAGAACAGGCGCGCGCGGCAGGTGTTTGAATGGGAAAAAGTGCGGCGGCAAAATGTTCAGCGCACCGCTTGAGATGCCAATTACGAATTACGAATTACGAATTACGAATTTGAAATCGGTTTTTCGGTCGTTCGTAATTCTCTGCGCGTTTTCGGTTTCGGCGGAAGTTTCTTTGGCGCAAAACTCTGTTTTCACGCCAGAAGAAATCGCCCTTTTGCCTTATCAAACAATTTTTCAAAAGGCGACTACAAAATTAAACGTCGAAAGAAAACGCAGCGCGCTTCTCGAACTTCGCAATTACCGCACGGCTGCCGCTTCGAGAATCGCAGTTGCCGCGTTAAAGGATTCATCGGAAATCGTTCGCGCGGCAGCAGCCGCTTCGGTCGTCTTTTTGCCTAGCGATGAAGCCGCGCGTAATCTGTTGCCGCTGCTCAAAGATAAAAAACCGTTCGTCCGGCGCGAAGCGGCTTATGCTCTCGGCGCAGTCCGCAGTCCGCAGGCAATTGATTCGCTGCTGCAAATCGCGCAAAAAGATAAAGTTGCGGAAGTCCGCAACGCGGCAATCATCGCGCTCGGCGAAATCGGAGACGCGGCGGCGCTCGGCGAACTCATAAAATTTTTACAAAGAAAACCGCAGGCGAAAGAAGAATTTACGCGACGCGGGGCGGCGCGCTCTATCGGGCAGATTGCGCAAATCATTCAAACGAACGAGATGAAAGTTCTCACGCCGGAAAATTTTCTGAAGGACAAATTAAAAAAAATAGAAAAACCGAATCATCCAAAATTGCCTGACGATTTTCCCGTGTTTCGCTCGGCAATCAGCATCTTGACTGAAGTTCTGCAAAACCGGCGAGATTTTCCCGACATAAAGCGCGAGGCGGCTTTCGCGCTCGGCGCAATCGGCGACGTTGCGGCGATTCCTGTTTTGCAAGCTAATCTCGCCAATGAAGATTATTATTTGGCGGAAATTTGCCGCGAGTCTTTGCGGAAGATTGCCGTTTATGCGGAATATGCGAAAATGAATACGAGTTCACGATAAAAATTATGCCCGCAACACACCAGCAAAAATCAACGCCTGAAGATTTAACGCAGATTTATTCGTCTGTTCGGCAGCGCACCGAAGCGATTTGCGCGCCGCTCGAAACCGAAGATTACATTCCGCAGCCGACGGTTGACGTTAGCCCGCCAAAGTGGAACATCGCGCACACCACCTGGTTTTTCGAGGAGATGATTTTGAAACCTTTCGCGGAAAATTACCGCGAGTTTAACCCGCATTTCAGTTTTCTTTTTAACAGTTATTACAATTCGGTCGGCACCCGAACCGCACGCGACAATCGCGGCGATTTGTCGCGCCCGACGGTCAAGGAGGTTTTTCAGTATCGAAAATTCGTTGACGAAAAAATGCTGGAACTGCTCGAACGCGAGCTGCCAAAGGAAGTGCGTAAACTCGTCGCGCTCGGACTCAATCACGAACAGCAGCATCAGGAACTTTTGCTCACCGACATCAAATACACGTTCGGTTGCAACCCGACTTTTCCCGTGTATTATGCCGGAGAAATTTTAGAGGAACGCGGCGAAACCGCGTTGAATGAATTCGCCGAATTTGCTGGCGGAATTTACAAAATCGGTTTCGAGGGCGACGGTTTTTGTTTCGATAACGAACTGGCGCGACACCGCGTTTATTTGCAGGATTTTACGATTGCGAAAACGCTCGTCACGAACGGCGAATACCTCGAATTTGTCGAAGAGGGCGGTTACGCGGATTTCCGTCACTGGCACGCCGAAGGTTGGGATTGGGTCAATCAAAACGAGATAAACGCGCCGCTTTACTGGCGAAAAATTGACGGCGAATGGTTTCAATTCACACTTGGCGGTTTGCGGAAATTAAATCCGAAAAATCCAATCTGCCACGTTTCGTTTTATGAAGCGGCGGCGTTTGCCGAATGGAAAAATCGGCGTCTGCCGACCGAGTTTGAATGGGAAACGGCGAGCGGCGAGTTTGAATGGGGCTTGCGCTGGGAGTGGACGAACAGCGCGTATCTGCCGTATCCACACTTCAAACGAGCCAAAGGCGCAATCGGCGAATACAACGGCAAATTTATGATTAACCAGATGGTTCTGCGCGGCGCGAGCGTCGCCACGTCGTTCGGTCACAGCCGCTCGACTTACCGCAACTTTTTTCATCCGCCGCTGCGCTGGCAATTTACGGGAATCAGATTGGCAAAATGATTTTACGCCCGCGGAATACACGAAACAGACGAAAGAAGATAAGTCTATTGTTTTAATTTTTCGTTTGATTCGTGTATTACGCGGGCTAATAAAAATAAAATGCAAACATCGAGCGCAACTGGAACGAACACTTTCGCCGACGACGTTCGGCGCGGTTTATCTTCTGCCCCGAAATTTCTTTCGTCGAAATACTTTTACGACGACGAGGGCAGCCGTCTGTTTCAGGAAATCATGAAACTGCCGGAATACTATTTAACCAAATCCGAGTTTGAAATTTTTTCCACGCAGACGAAACAAATTTACGAGGCGTTCGGCGCCAGCGGTGCCGAGTTCGATTTAATTGAACTCGGCGCGGGCGACGGCGCGAAAACTTCGGTGCTGGTTGATTATTTTCTCGAACAAAACGCCGTCTTCACTTACGTTCCGATTGATATTTCCGAAGAAGCCCTGCATTTTCTGACCGAAAAATTTCACGCGCGATTTCCGAATCTCTCGATTCAAACCGAGCGCGGCGATTATTTTCGCACTCTCGAAACTTTCCAATCGAAATCCGACCGGCGGAAAATCATTTTGTTTTTAGGCTCGAACATCGGAAATTTCGGTCGGCAGCAGGCGCACGACTTTTTTGCAGGCTTGCGGGCGGTAATGAACGAGAACGACCGGCTTTTTATTGGCTTCGATTTGCAGAAAGACCCGCGCGTGATTCTCCGCGCTTATGACGACGCTTCGGGTGTAACCGCCGAATTTAATTTGAATCTGCTGACCCGAATCAACCGCGAACTCGGCGCGGATTTTAACCCGGCTGATTTTTCGCATTACGCCAGTTATCACCCGATTGAGGGCGCGGCGCGTTCGTTTCTGATGAGCCGGAAAACTCAGACGGTTTCGATTAAAGCGTTAAACAAAACTTTCGAGTTCGCCGCCTGGGAGCCGATTTTTATGGAAATCTCGCAAAAATATAATCTGGCAATGATTGAAGATTTAGCCAACGCGTCCGGTTTTCAAATTGCCGAAAACTTTCTCGACGGCAAACATTTTTACGCCGATTCGCTCTGGAAACCCGTCTAACGGAGCGCCAATATCACGCCCGGCATTTCTTCTGATGAAATTCACAATTTTGCGTTTCGATTCCATCGGCTCGACCAACACCGAAGCCTTAAATCAAGCAAAACTCGGCGCGGGCGAAGGCTTGTGCATCGTCGCCAGACAGCAAACCGCCGGGCGCGGGCGGCACGGGCGCGTCTGGATTTCCGAACGGGACGCGGGACTTTATTTGAGTCTTGTTCTGCGCCCGAAAATCGAAAATAGATTTCTGCCGCTCATAACTTTGACGGCAGCGATTGCAGTCTGCGATACGCTCGCCGAATTATACGGGTTAAAGCCCGATATAAAATGGGCGAACGACATTCACGTCAACGACAAAAAAATTGGCGGAATTCTGGCGGAGATGACCGAAACAAACTTGGGTTTGGCAGTCGCGCTCGGCATCGGCATCAATCTGAAGTCGTCAAATTTTCCGCCGGAACTGGCGGAAATTGCCACATCCGTCGAAGCGGAAACAAAGCGAATTCTTGACACCGACGAGCTGCTGCAAACTTCAACGCGACAGTTTGCCGAATACTATTTTGTATTAAATGCTGAAAACGGCGCGGAAAAAATCAGGCGCGAATGGGCGCGGCGGTCGTCGTATTTTGCGGGCAAAAGCGTCAAAGCGAAATTGGAAAATGAAACGATTAGGGGAACAACGCGCGGACTCGAAGAAAACGGCGCGTTGCGCGTCGAAACCGAAAGCGGCGAAATAAAAATCATACAGGCGGGTGACGTCGAGATGCTGCGAAAAGTTTAGCAACGGAAATCAATTGAATTTCCATTTGCAAAAGTGTAAGTTGTAGAAAGTATTTTACAAATATATTTATAAAAATTTTATGAAAGACAATTTTGATTTTGACCCGGAAGATTTGGAATTTGAAGATTCGGAAAATGATTTAGACGACTTTGACGATTTTGACGAAGAAGAATTCGGCGAGGTGCAGATGCGCACCGCCGTTTTGTCGAAAAACAATATGGTCGCGCTGCTGTGCGTGAAAACGGCGACTGAAGGCGGCGCGATTTGCCGCGTTGACCCGCGCGAAACGAATCCGTCGGTGCAGCTCTACGACGACCCGGAAAAAGCCCTACAATGGTTTACGAAAAGTTTGCGCACCAGCAAAAAGAACGGCTGGCAAGTTGTTTACGACGGCTTGCCGCTGCAAGGTTAAAACGGTTTCAGGTTCCAAGTTTCAGGTTTCAGGTTAAAATACAAAAAATCTAAAACCTGAGACTTGAAACCAGGAACCTGAAACTATGCTACTCGCTATTGACATCGGCAACACGCTGACTAAATTCGGGGTTTTTGAAAATGATACGCTTCAAAACCGAACGGCTGTTCAGACCGTTCGCCGCCAGAGCGCCGATGAAATTTACCGCCCGGAAATCGAAAACACTCACGCCGTCATCATTTCCTCGGTGGTGCCTGAACTGAACAAGGCTTACCGAAAATTCTCTCAAAAGCATTATCATCTTGAACCGCTTTTTGTTGATTCATCATTCGATTTCAATTTAAAAATAAAATATAATCCGCCGGATAAACTCGGCGTTGACCGGCTGACGGCGGCTTTTGCGGCAGTCGAAAAATACGGCGCGCCGTGCATCGTCGCTGATTTTGGAACAGCGACGACGATTGATGCGGTCAACTCAAAAAGAGAATTTTTGGGCGGAATCATCGCGCCCGGAATGCAGACAATGAGCGAGGCTTTATTTCTGAAAACGCCGCAGCTTCCGAAAATCGAAATCAAAAAACCCGCAAGCGTAATCGGCAATTCAACCGAGAAAGCAATCGAATCGGGAATTTATTTCGGCTACATCGGTCTGGTTGACGGCGTTATCGAGCGAATGATTGACGAACTCGGCGAAAAAGCGAAAGTCGTCGCCACCGGCGGCTTCGCTAAACTAATCGCGGAGAGTTCCGTCAAAATTGATGTCGTGGATGACAACCTTCTGCTCGAAGGTTTGCGGCTCGTTTACGAAAAACGCTTCAGGTAAAAGCGATAAACGAAATAAACGATTAACCCGACTGCCGCCGCAATCAAAATCGCTAAACCTTCCCGCCGGTAATCGACATTCGTCAAAAGCCAGATGATTAAAAGCAGGGATAAAACCGCCGCAAGTGTTCCGAAAGGCGCGATAAATTTCGCTTCGGGCGCGTCGCGTCGCAGTCTGAAAACCGGCAACGACGCGCACGTCGTCGCGTAAACCAGCAGGCGCGTAATCGTAGCGATGGTCAGAGCAGCGTAGAAGGATGTTTGCAGAGTAAAAACGAAAATTACGACGGCGGTTAAAAGAAGCGAGACATAAGGCGTTTTGAATTTTTCGTGTGTTCGAGCCAGAATTTGCGGCAATTCCTTTTGTTCAGCCATCGCAAACGGCAGCCGCGAAGCCGCCAAAAAGCCGCCGTTCAAGTTTCCCAAAATCGAGACGAGCGCGCCGACGGCGATAAAAGACGCGCCGAAGCCGCCCAAAAAATTCCCGGCGGCGTCAGCCAAAGGCGTTTTTGAATCAGCCAATCCGGGCAAAGTTCCGATAGCGACGATTTGAATAACGATAAAAAGTCCGACGCAAAAAACGAGCGCGGTTAAAAGCGCGAACGGCACGTTTTTCTGCGGGTCTTTCGTCTCGCCAGCCGGAATAACCGCCGCTTCAAACCCGACAAAAGCGTAAATCAAAATGAGAATCGCCTCGGAAAACTTTCCGTATTCGGGCGTTTGGGCGAAACTGAAATTTCCCGGCTCGATGAAAAACATTCCGACGAGGGCGAAAATCAGCAGCGGCACGATTTTTCCGATTGTGAAAATATTGGTCATAATGGTTGATTCGCGCACGCCGATGTAATTGACAATTGTCATCAGCAAAACAACCAGAGTGACAATCAAAATCCGCCAGTAACCCGTCCCCGCAGACGGAAAGAAGAATCCGAGATAAATCAGAAGCGCGTTGCAGTTGGTCGCAAAAGTCGTGACGCGGACGATCCAGTAAAGCCAGCCGACTTCAAAGCCGATTGCCGAACCGAACGCTTCTCTGGCGTAAAGATACATTCCGCCGGTTGACCGGAAACGGCTGGCGACTTCGGCGAAACACACGACGATAAACGCCACGATAATCGCGCAGACCACGAACGCCAGCAGACTGTAGCTGCCGATCAGTCCGGTGATTCTCGCCGGCAGCAGAAAGATTCCCGTTCCGATAATCGTATTGACGGCAATTGCCGTCAAATCCCAGCGATTGATGCCGCGGACAAGTTTTTCATCTGTCATTGATTTCAGATTAATTTAGTTTTGCTTTTTTATAACTCGCTTTTCATTTATACTTTCTAAACCGTTTTCCGTAAAGACTGCTGAAGGAGTTTTCGATGAAAAAATCTGTTTCCGTGTTTTTTGCGCTGCTTGCCATCAGTCTGCTTTTCGCCGAAGTTGAAGCCCAAGGAAGCAAAATTCCAAAAGCCGATTCGCCGAAAAATTACAAGCCCGCGGCGATTGAATCGTCGCCCGCTTTGCAGACGCTTTTAAACCACGCTGTCGGCGAAACGCTCGATAAATTCACGGCGAAAAAGATTACGTCTGACAATATCGCCGCGACCTTGATTGATTTGCGCGACCCAAACAACTTAAAAATGGCGAGTTACCGCGGCGACCAAAAGATTTACCCGGCGAGCGTCGTCAAACTTTTCTACTTGGCGGCGCTTCATCAGTGGCTCGAAGACGGCAAAGTCAAATTATTCTCGCCCGAACTCGCGCGCGGCGCGCGCGATATGATTGTTGATTCTTCAAACGAAGCGACGCAGTATGTTCTCGACGTTTTAACCGAAACTTCGAGCGGCGGCGAGATGTCCGCCAAAGAATTTGCCGCGTGGTCGTATAAACGCAACGCGGTGAATCGCTACTTTGCATCGCTCGGCTACGAGCACATTAATGTCAATCAAAAAACTCACTGCGAAGACGCATACGGGCGCGAACAACAATTTCGCAATTATAAAGGCGAAAACCGCAATATGCTGACAACCGACGCGACCGCGCGACTGTTGGCTGAAATCGCTTCGGGACGAGCCGTTTCGCCGGAGCGAAGCCGTCAGATGATGGAACTGCTCAAACGCAATTTTAGCGGAACTTCAAAAGACGCGGACGACCAGGCGCACGGATTTACGGCAATCGCACTCAACGAATTAAATCTAAAAGATGCGAAACTCTGGTCGAAAGCCGGTTGGACTTCTAAGACGCGCCACGATGCCGCGTATATTGAAACGCCCGGCAACTTAAAGTTCGTCTTGGTCGTTTTCACGGAAAATTTTGCCGGAGAACGTGATATTATTCCAAGCATCGCAAGTAGAATTCTGAAAAACTTGAAATAAATTCTTCCACGAGGTGTCTATGAAATCTAAAACTTTTCTCTTATCAATCATCGTTCTTTTGTCTACGCTGAATCTTTCGGCGCAGAATACGAGTTACCAAAAACCGCCGAAAGACGTGATGGACGTTTTGAACGCGGCGGCGATTCCGCAAACGTCAATCAGTCCGGCGAAAGATAAAATTCTGCTGCTCGAACCGCTCAGTTATCCTTCGATTGACGAGCTTTCGCAGCCGATGCTGCGGCTCGCCGGTTTGCGAATCAACCCAAACACAAACGGCGCGCACCGTCAGCCGTATGCCATCAAACTGACTTTAAAAAACATCGTCGACGGCAAGGAGACAATCGTCAATTTGCCGACCGGCGCTCAGATAATTTCGCCGCAGTGGAGCGCGGACGGAAAATACGTCGCGGCGGGAAACATCACGCCAACGGGCATCGAACTTTGGATCGTCGAAACGGCGAACGGTAAAGCGACGATGATAAAAAACGCCAAAGTCAATACGGCGTTCGGCGGTTTTTCGTGGATGCCCGACCAAAAATCTTTGCTCGTTAATTTAGTTTCGCCGAAACGCGGCGCTGCGCCGTCATATCAAAATCTCACGCCGACCGCGCCGAACATTCAGGAGACGACCGGCAAAACCGGCGCGATTCGCACGTATCAGGATTTATTGCGCAGCCCGAACGACGAAGCGTTGTTTGATTATTACGCGACATCACAGCTAGCGGTCGTTTCGGTTGACGGGAAAATTAGGGAAATCGGACAGCCTGCGATTTTTGAAACGGCGACGATTTCCCCGGACGGAAATTACATTTTAACTTCGCGCGTGCAGCGTCCGTTCTCGTATCTTTTGCCCGCCAATGACTTTCCGCAGGAAGTCGAAGTTTGGGATACAAATGGCAAATCCGTTTACAAAGGGGCGAGCGTTCCGCTGCAGGACAACATTCCGGTTGACGGCGTAACGACCGCGCCGCGCAATTTCGGCTGGATTCCGACCGAAGCGGCGACGCTCGTCTGGGCGGAAGCACTCGATGAAGGCAATCCGAAAGCGAAAGTCGAGTTCCGCGACAAGATAATGCGAATAGCCGCGCCGTTTTCCGCCGCGCCGACGGAAATCGTCAAAATTCAGCATCGCTTGGCGGGCAGAAGTTTCGGCGAACGGGACGGGCTGATGCTGTTTAGCGATTACAACCGCGACACGCGCAGGCGACGGCTTTTTGTGATGGATTATCGTTCGTCGGCGTCAGCGCCGAAATTGATTTCCGATTTGAACGTCGCCGAGCGCTATAAGGACATCGGTCAGCCCGTCGTTAAACGCCTGCCGAACGGTTTCAGCGTCGTTCAGCAAAACGGCGACGAGATTTTTCTGACGGGTTTGGGCGCGTCAGACGAAGGCGATAAACCGTTTCTGCGAAAATTGAATTTGAAGACCGAAGAGACTACTCCACTTTTCCAAAGCCGCGGCGATTCATATGAGAGTTTTGTCGCGTTAATAAGTGATGATGGCAAAAAGATAATTACGCGCCGTGAATCAATTGCCGCAACACCAAATTTATATGTTATTTCACTTTGCTCATTGTCGAATAATTCAGGAACAGATTGTGCAAATGGGGAAACTAAGTTAACAAATTTTCCCGATCCGGCTCCGCAACTGCGCGGCATCAAAAAACAGCTCGTGAAATACAAACGCGCCGACGGCGTTGTTTTGTCGTTTACGCTTTACACGCCGCCGAATTACAAAGAAGGCACAAAACTTCCGACGCTCGTTTGGGCGTATCCGCTCGAATTCACCGACGCTTCGGTTGCCGGGCAGGTTTCCGGCTCGACCAATCGTTTCACGTCAATCGGCGGCATTTCGCATTTGTTCTTTCTGCTGAACGGCTACGCGGTTTTAGATAACACGACGATGCCGGTCGTCGGCGACCCGGAAACCGTGAACGACACTTTCATTAAACAAATCAACGACAGCGCGAAGGCGGCGATTGATAAAGGCGTGGAGATGGGCATCGTTGACCCGGAACGAGTCGGCGTCGGCGGTCACAGCTACGGCGCGTTTATGACGGCGAACCTTTTGGCGCATTCGGATTTGTTCCGCGCTGGAATCGCTCGTTCGGGCGCGTATAATCGCACGTTGACGCCGTTCGGTTTTCAGGGCGAGCGGCGCAATTTCTGGGAAGCGACTGAGCTTTACACGAAAATCTCGCCGTTCTTTTACGCCGACAAAATCAACGAGCCGATTTTGCTGATTCACGGTGAAGCGGACAACAACACGGGAACTTTTCCGATTCAATCCGAACGGCTTTTCGCCGCTTTGCAAGGCACGGGCGGCACGGCGCGGCTCGTGATGCTGCCGCACGAATCGCACGGTTATTCGGCGCGGCAATCAGTCGAACACACTTTGTTTGAGATGATTTCGTGGTTCGATAAATATGTAAAAAACGCCAAACCGCGCGAGAAAAACCAGACGGCGAAACAGTAGTGGAGAACAGAAAAACTCCGCTTCGATTTTCAACGAAGCGGAGTTTTTTTACCAGAGATTTTGTCTAAGCGACCTTTCTTCCAGAATTCATTACATCTTCTGAAAGTTTTACGAAAAACTTAAACTTTTAGATTGCTCTGATTATTGAATTTTGTCCACTTCGACGACTTCCCGCCCGACGGTTTCGCCGTAGGAAAACGGCGCTGGACGATAATCGTTCGGCAAGCCGTCGCGCAGCAATTGCGCGGCGGACGGGGCAGCTAGCGGCACAGAAAATAAAAAGCCCTGTCCGGTTCGGCAACCTAGCCTGTGCAGACCGGCAAGCTGCGTTTCGGTTTCGATGCCTTCGGCTACGACTTCGATATCCAAGTTTTGTCCGAGCAGCAGAATCGTCCGCACGATGGCTTCGCTCTTTACGTCCGAATCCATTTTGCCGACGAACGAGCGGTCAATTTTCAAGCGGTCGAACGGGAAACGGTGCAGATAACTGAGCGACGAATAGCCGGTGCCGAAATCGTCGGTCGAGACGGAGATGCCGAGATTCTTTAAATCCGAAATGACCGACAAAGCGCGGTCGCTGTTGCCCATCACCATAGTTTCGGTTACTTCCAATTTCAAACTGCGCGCGTTGAGTCCGGTTTTCGCTAAAATTTCGCTGACTTGCGCGGTCAGATTCGGGTGCATCAATTGTTTGGCGGAGAGATTGACGCTGACGGAAAGATTGCGCGTGGGAAAACTTTTTTGCCATTCGGCGGTTTGACGACAAGCCGCTTCGAGAATCCATTTGCCGATTGGAATAATCAAGCCGGTTTCTTCGGCGATACAGACGAACTCGTCGGGCAGCACCAGACCGTGCTGCGGATGCTGCCAGCGAATCAGCGCTTCAAACTCGCTGATTTCTCCGGTTTCGAGTTCGACAATCGGCTGGTAAAAAACCCTGAATTCATTTTGCTCGATTGCCCGGCGCAAATCGTTTTCGAGCTGCAATAATTTCATATTGCGGATGTGCATTTCGCGGTCGAAAATCTCATACCGCGATTTTCCCGCTTCCTTTGCCCGATACATCGCCGTGTCCGCGTCGCGCAGAAAATCTTCCGGCTGACGGCGATGTTCGTCCGAGACTATAATGCCGATGCTGGCGGACGTGAAAACTTCGTAGGCGTCGAGATTATAGGGCGCGGACAATTTTTCAAGCAGACGGTTGGCGACGCGAACGGCGTCCGATGGTTCATTGATGTTGCTTAATAAAATCGTAAATTCGTCGCCGCCGAGCCGGGCAACAATATCGCCCGGACGAACGCAGGATTCGAGCCGTTCGGCAATCGAAATCAGCAATTTGTCGCCGATAGTGTGACCGAGACTGTCGTTGATTATCTTGAAGCGGTCGAGGTCGAGAAAAAGCACGGCGAATTTGAACGCCGGATTGCATTCGGAACGGCTGACGGCGCGTTCCAGATGATTCATAAACTTGACGCGGTTCGGCAGATTCGTCAGCGCGTCGTGCAAGGCGTTGTGGCTGAGTTTCGCTTCGGCTATTTTTTTATCGTTAATATCCGTGCTTGTTCCATACCATTTAACGATTTCTCCGTTCGCGTCGAGTCCGACGGTAGCGCGGGCTTTATGCCAGAGATATTCACCATCGTGTCGCCGGAGACGAAATTCCGCTTGGTAATCGTTTCCGGTTTCGAGCGAGTATGTCCAGCGTTTAATGCAGTCGGGCAAATCTTCCGGGTGAACGACTGCCTGCCAGCCCTCGCCGAGCATTTGTTCGAATGTGTGCCCAAAATACTCCAGCGTTCGGTTATTGACATAATCGAGTTTGCCGTCCGGCTGCGCCGTCCAAACCTGGTGCATAATGCCTTCGCTGAGCGAGCGGTAACGCGCTTCGCTTTCCTGCAACGCCTGCTCGGTTTGTTTCCGCTCGGTTACGTCGCGGACAATCGAGTAGAGCAGATTTCGGTTTTGGTCTTGCAGCGGACTGGTGTGAACTTCGACATCGCGCACTTCGCCCGAGGCGAGCCGGTGGCGGAAAAGAAAATAATTGCGCTCTTCGCTTCGCGCAAGCCGCATCTCGGCGATGACTTGTTCGGCGGGCAGCGTATTCAGGTCGGTGATGTTTTTCGTCTTAAATTCCGCCTGTCCGTATTTGTAAAATTTACACGCCGCCGAATTCGTGTCCACAATCGCTCCCGTGTCGGCGTCCATTAAGATTTTGATTGCCTGATTTTTCTCGAACATCTGCCGATAGCGCCGTTCGCTTTCTTTTAACGCTTCCTCGGCTTGCTTGCGCTCGGAAACGTCGAGGATAATTCCCTGCCAGCAGATTACGTCTCCGCGTTCGCCGCGCACGAATGAGCCGCGGTCACGAACCCAATGCACGTCGCCGTTTTTCGCCGTCATCCGGTATTCGTAATCAATTTCTTCGCCCGCGCGCATCGCCGATTCGGTTTTTTTCAAAACCCAATCGCGGTCGTCCGGGTGAATGACGCGCACCCACAAATCCAGGTTTTCGCGCCATTCTTCGAGCAGATAGCCGAATTGTTCAAAAGCCGGGCTAATATAAATCGGCGCGTAAGGCGGACGCGGCTCGGCGGCGTAAAACATCACCGACAAATTTTCGATAAATCCGCGGTATTTGGCTTCGCTTTCGCGCAAAACATCAATGCCGTCTATTTTTTCAGCTAACTCCCCAATATAGGCGACGATTGGTTTTTTGGGCAGGCGTTTTTTTTCTTGGTGCATAAAAGGAGAGCCCCGCAGGAGAAAGGTTATTATTTATCATATGCGGAGTGATAAAATCTGACTGCTCATTTGAAATTTTGATTAGTTCGATATGTTGGTGTGGAGAATTAAACAGCAGGATTTATGTTCATTGAAACCGCTCTGTTCGGTAAAACAAGCTAATTTACAGTGACGTAAACTTGCTTGATTTATTTTACAACAATCTACAACCATCTTTCCAGCATTATTTATTTGGGTTGTTTAGAAAATTCTTCGGTAATTTATTCGACGACAGACACGAAAACCTTTCATCTTTAGTTCCCTTTTTCTCTCGCCAATAGCGCGGAAAAAAGCTAAACTTTATTCAAACCGAATTCCCAAAACTATGAAAAACAAATCGCTTTTTATTCTGCCGCTGTTCGCCTTCGCCTTTTTTTACCCCGGACTATCAAACGCGCAGACGATGCCGAAGGATGCCGACGCGAATCTTTGGCAGAAGGCTCTGAAAATTCATCGCAAAGCGATTATTGTTGACGGGCATAACGATATTCCGTCGCCGCTTGTTGACGATGATTTCAATTTAGCAACCGATTCAGTCGGCAAATTTCACCGAGACGGCGATCCGTTTCACACGGATTTACAGCGATTTAAAAAGTCGGGCATCACCGGAGAATTTTTCTCGATTTACGTTTCGGGCAGCACGCTCAAAACCGGCGGCGCGATGCGGCGCGCGATGGATATGATTGACGCGACGATGCGCGAAGTCGAACGGCATCCGAACGAATTGATGTTTTGCCAAACCGCCGCGCAAATCCGGCAGGCGAAAAAACAAAACAAAGTCTGCGCGCTGATGGGCATCGAAGGCGGTTACGTGATTGAAAACTCGCTTTTCGCGTTGCGAAATTTCTATCGTCTCGGCATTCGTTATATGACTCTGACGCACAACGTCTCGCACGATTGGGCGGACGCGCACCGCGACGAGGCGAAAAATAACGGCTTGTCTGATTTCGGCAAGGAAGTCGTGCGCGAGATGAACCGTTTGGGAATGCTCGTTGATATTTCGCACGTCTCCGACAAGGTAATGGCGGACGTTTTAGACATCACAACCGCGCCGATTATCGCGTCGCATTCGTCGGCTCGCGGCGTTGCCAACCATACGCGCAATGTTCCCGACGACATCTTAAAAAGAATTGCGCAGAACGGCGGCGTGATGATGATAAATTTTTATCCGGCTTTTTTGGATGAAAATTACAACCGCGCCGCCAATGAACGCACAGCTCGATTAAAGCCGCAAATTGACGCGCTGCGCGAACAATTCAAAGACAACCAGGCAGGATTTAACGAAGCCGAGCGCCGACTGCTCGCCGAAAACCCGATTCCCATACCGAGCTACACGCGCATCGTTGACCATATTGACCACATCAAAACGGTTGCCGGAATTGATTCGGTCGGCATCGGCTCAGACTACGACGGCGTTCCTCTGCTTCCCGACGGAATGAACGGAATGGAAGACCTTGTTCTGGTAACTTACGAAATGCTCAAGCGCGGTTATACGGAAACGGACATCCGCAAAGTGTTGGGCGAAAATTTCTTACGCGCCTTTGAACGAGCCGAATCGGTGGCGAAAATAAACACGCGAAAAATCAGCGGCGAAGGCAGTTTGAAGCGAATCAAATAAATTGCCGTAACTTTTATGATTTTCCTGTCTAAATAAAATCAACGAATGCTGAACAACCGAAAAATCATCGTCTGCTGCCCGCTTACAATGCCGGTAAAACGCTCGCGCGAACGGTGGCGGAAATTTCCCGGGAAATCGTGGACGAGATTTTATTAGTTGACGACGCGAGCGCGGACGAAACGGTCGAATTGGCAAACAGTTTGGGCTTAACGGTTTTCCTCCACGAGCAGAACTTCGGCTACGGGCGCAACCAGAAAACCTGTTACCGCGAAGCGCTGCGGCGCGGCGCGGATATTGTCGTGATGCTGCACCCCGATTATCAATACTCGCCGCATCTGATTGCGCCGATGGCGGGAATGATTGCTTTCGGCGAATACGACGCGGTGATGGGTTCGCGCATTTTGGGCACAGGCGCGCTCGGCGGCGGAATGCCTGTTTACAAATACATCGCCAACCGTTTTCTCACGCTCGCGCAAAACCTTTTGATGAATTACAAACTGTCGGAATATCACACCGGCTTTCGCGCCTTCAGCCGCGAGGTTCTGGAAAATCTGCCGCTCGAAGAAAACTCGGACGATTTTGTTTTCGACAACGAGATGATCGCTCAAGCGGTTTTTTTCGATTACCGCATCGGTGAGATTTCCTGCCCGACCCACTACACCGCCGAATCTTCGTCAATCAATTTCTCGCGCTCGGTGCGCTACGGTCTTGGCGTTCTGGCTACTTCATTTAAGTTTAGATTTCACCGCCTCGGCTTGGTTCGCACAAGAATTTTTCGGCGGCGCGGGCAGAAACTTCTGCCGAATTATTACCAGGAAATGGAAAGCCTCGAATCGCACGTAAAGAAGACATTACAATCAATCAAATAAAAAGAAGTTGAAAAGATAAATGCTTATCTTTTCAACTTCTTTTTATTTCTAAGAGCCTGTTTGGAAATTCAAAATTAGCTCCGTAGGAGCGAAATGTTTATAGAAAAATGTCAAACCACACGGTTTGAGTTGCATCGCAACGGCATATTTCTATGTCGTTCCTACGGAACTCGGTAAAGATTAACGAATCTTTTGCTATCAATATGACGTTCCTAACGGAACTTTTCAATTTCCAAACAGGCTCTAACAAATTTTAGTTAAGATTCATCATTTCCTTCACATATTTCGCAGGCGGCGAGCCGAATGAAAGCATCTGGTCGTGCATTTGTTTCATATCAATCTTGCCTTTGTTTTTCGCTTCGTAAGCCTGGCGCAAATCGTTGATTTCGACCGAGCCGACGTAATATGTGGAAAGCTGCGTCGAGGAAAGCTGGGCGCGTTTCCATTTGCCGACGGCTTCGCCTTCTTCCTGAAAGCCTTCGTTCATCATAAAATCAACGGCTTCTCGTTCGGTCATTCCGGCAGTGTGGATTTTCTGGTCAATGATGGCGTTGATAATCACGCGCAGTTTCATTTTGAGTTGCTGCATCTGCACTTCCGTGCCGCCGTAGCCTTTTTCCGCCATCATCTGTTCGGCGTAAACCGCCCAGCCTTCGGTGAATGTGCCGCTGCGGAAAATGGCGCGAATCATCGTCGGGGCTTTGAATTTATTCGAGTGCATTATCTGCAAATAATGTCCGGGCATCGCTTCGTGAACGGTCAAATCTTCGAGCATATAATCGTTGTATTCTTTGTAAAACGATTCTTTACGCGCGTCCGACCAATCTTTCGGCGTCGGCGAAATGGTGAAAAATGTTTCGTTTTTTTTCTCCAGCGGTCCCGCCGAATCGAAATAAGCGACCGCGCTGCCGCGAGCGAATTCCGGCATCTCGATAACTTTGACCGGCTCGGTCGGCACGGTGACAAAATTTTTGGCGCGGACGAATTCGGTAGTTTCCTTTAAGTCTTGATTGGCTTGCGCGACGATAGTTTCATTGTTCGGACGCTTTTCGGCGAGTTTGTCGAGAACGGCTTTGATAGTACGGTACTTCGTTGATGGTTCTACCGTCATTGTCCTTGCTTCTGGTGATGCTCGTATGGTTCTTATTTTGTCTGAAAAATACTTCTTATAAAGCGTTATTGACACTTCAAACATTTTATCCTGCGTCGCTTTTAAATCCGCTTCGGCGCGTTTGAGCAAATCCTCCTTCGATAAATCCGACGACAGCGCGTATTTCAATTTCTGCCGATACTTCTCTTCGCCTAATCTGAATTCACCGTTTGAGCGTGGCAGCAAATCCGTTTCCAGCCATTTGCCGTAATCGGTCAAAGCGGCAATCGCCGTTGCCTGCGCGGACGCGAGTTCCGCCTTCATTCCGGCTTGGTCAATGAACATCTGCAAATCGCCTTTGATAAGATTTATCACGCCTCGGTTTTGCGCGATTGCCGTTTCGGTGTGAACGCGCGGCGGATTTTTCAAATTCGCTTTGGCGGCGGCAACGACCGCCGGAATCATTTCGAGCCGACCTTTCGCGCTCATCAATCTTTCTTTCAAAGGCGCAAAATCGCGCGAAATCAAAGCGTTTATCGCGCCGCCGACATTATACGAATTCGGATTCCATTCGTATTCGCGCAAAACGTCAATGCCGAAAATGTTCGCTTCGAGCCGTTCGCGCATAATCCGCGCGTCAACATTATTGACTCGGCTTAATTTGTCGAACGGAATCGCTTTCAGTTGATTCAAATACGATTCGTTAAAATCGCGCGATTTTTTAACGCCCGCCAAACTGTAATCGTTTAAAAGATGGTCGTATTGATGTTCGCCCAAGCCGGTCGCCCGTTCGGGATTCGTTTTCAAAAGTTCCGTCAAATATTTATTCGCCAACTGTTCAAATTGCTTGTCGGCGGTTTCTTTTGTAACATTTGAAAAAACAATTCCGTTTTGAAACAGAAAAAAACCGATTAAAAATAACGCCGAAATTTTGTGTAACATTTTCGATTGCACCTGTGGCTTTTGATAATCATTATGAAACAAATTTTGTTATTAAGTCTAATCTAACGGAACGCCGGCATCTTGCCGGCAAAGGTCGCCGGATGCAGCGTAACGGTTTGAACGCTTGCTGCGTTCATTGTCAGCAGGATGCTGGCGTTCCATCAATATGCCGGAAACTGAAAAATCTTTTTACGAGACAAATAAAAATCTCATAGTCTCGCTCGCGCTGGCGGTCGTGACTTTGGCGATTTACGCGCAAGTCATCGCGTTTGATTTTATCAATATTGACGACGACATTTATATCGTCGAAAATCCGTTTGTCTCGCGCGGGTTGAATTTCACGAATTTCAAATGGGCTTTGACGGCTTTTCACGCCTCGAACTGGCATCCGCTGACGTGGCTTTCGCATCAGCTCGATTCGAGTTTTTTCGGCTTGAACGCGGGCGGGCATCACGCCGTCAATGTGTTTTTTCACACTCTAAATTCGATTTTGCTTTTCTTTTTAATTAAAAAGTTAACCGGCGCGTTTTGGAAAAGCGCGGTTGTAGCCGCCGTTTTCGCCGTTCATCCGGCGCATGTCCAATCGGTTGCGTGGGTTGCCGAACGCAAAGACGTTCTTTCGACATTGTTCTGGCTTGGGGCGACCTGGTTTTATATTCGCTACGCGAGAAACACAAAAGAAATAAATTCCTACTGGCTCGCGGTCGCGCTGTTCGCGCTCGGTCCGGCGGCGAAACCGATGCTCGTTACATTGCCGTTCACTTTAATTCTGCTCGATTATTGGGCGCTAGAGAGATTCGATAAATGGAATTTCCAGAATTTACTGCTGCTCGTTCGAGAAAAAATTCCATTTTTCGCTTTAACAATCGCGTCCGTCGTCATCACGATTTGGGCGCAAGGCATGAGCGGCGCGATTCAATCAACCGAATTTATTTCGATAGGCGACCGTCTGCAAAACGCCGTTCTCGCTTATGCCAAATATGTCTTGATGCTCGTTTATCCAGCGAATCTTGGCATTTGGTATCCGTTTGACAATAATTTTAATTTAATTTCCGTCGCCGCGTCGCTTGTTTTACTCATTGCCGTTAGCGCCGTTTGCGTGTGGCAAATCAAAGAAAGAAAATACTTATTCGTCGGCTGGTTCTGGTTTCTCGGCACGCTCGTTCCAGTGATCGGCATTTTGCAAGTCGGGCGGCAATCACTCGCCGACCGTTACACATACATTCCGTATATCGGTTTGATAATCGCCGTTGTCTGGCTGCTCGCGGAAGCGTTCGAGCGATTCAGATTGAACGCAAAAGTCGTCGCTGCGATTTGCGGAATCGGTTTAATCGTTCTTTCAATCGCCGCTTTTCGCCAGGTTTCGTATTGGCGCAACAGCGAAACGCTTTTCGCCAGAACGCTCGCCGTGACAAACAAAAATTACTTTGTCGAAAACAACTTTTGTAATTATCTGGAGAAAAAAAATCGCCTTGACGAAGCCGCCGCACAATGCCAGGCGGCGATTCAAAACGACCCGACACTCGCCGTCGCTTACAACACTTACGGAACGGTTTTGATGAAACAAAACAAAGCGGCGGAGGCGCGGCGAAATTTTGAAAAGACGCTCGAACTCGACCCGAACTATATGTTCGCGCACGCCAATCTTGTCGCTCTCGAAATCAATCAGGGTAATTTAGAGACCGCGTGGCAGAATTTATCAAAAGCGATTGCCGCCGATAAAAACAACTTTTTCGATTCGAATCGTTTGGTTGACGCATATTCAAGCATTGCCGTTGCCGCAATGCGGCAGAAACGCCACGCGGCGGCGGCGGAATTTTTCAAAAAAGCCCTCGAAATCACGCCGAACAATTTAGACTTTCGCCGCAACCTGGCTTCTGCTTTGAACTTCCAAGGCAAGTCTGCCGAAGCGATAAAAATGCTCGAAGAAATCATCCGGCAAAACCCGAATTTTCCCGAAGCGCATAACACTTTGGGCTTGATTTACGCCGAGCAAAATCGGCGGCAGGAAGCCATCGCGCAGTTTCAAAAGGCGCTGCGGATAAATCCGAATTTCGTGCCCGCGCGAAGCAATCTGGAAAGAGCAATGAAATAAATTTTATGAAAAACATGAAACGCAGAGAGTTTTTAAAGGCTTCCGCCGCGGGCGGAATCGGAATATTGAGCTTTAAAGCGAACGGCGCGAAGACGATGGACAATTCTTCAAAAGAAAAATTTGAACTCGAAGAGATGACCGTCGCTGAATTGCAGGCAGCAATGAAATCAGGCGAGATGTCCGCCGAGAAACTCGTTGAAAAATACATCGAAAGAATCCGCGAAATTGACCAGAAAATCCGTTCCGTCGTTGAGGTAAATCCCGATGCCGAGCGCATCGCCGAAGAATTAAACCGCGAACGCCGAACGGGAAAATTGCGCGGCGCGCTGCACGGCATTCCCATTTTGATCAAAGACAACATTGACACCGCCGACCGAATGAAAACGACCGCCGGAAGTTTGGCGTTGCTCGACGCGCCGACTCCAAAAAAAGATGCGTTTCTCGTCGAACAGTTGAGAAAATCCGGCGCGGTAATCTTAGGCAAAACCAATTTGTCCGAATGGGCGAATTTTCGCTCGACGAAATCTTCGAGCGGCTGGTCGGGACGCGGCGGGCAGACGAAAAATCCGTATCTCTTGGACAGAAATCCGTGCGGCTCAAGTTCGGGAACGGGCGCGGCGATTGCGGCGAATTTGGCGGCAATCGGCATCGGCACGGAAACCGACGGCTCGATTGTTTGCCCGGCTTCGGTCTGCGGAATCGTCGGACTCAAACCGACGCTAGGCGCAGTTTCCAGAAGCGGCGTAATTCCTATTGCCCACAGCCAAGACACAGCGGGACCGATGACGCGCACGGTCGAGGACGCGGCGATTCTTTTGAGTGTGTTAGTCGGTTTCGACCAAAGCGATTCGATAACTTCGCAATCGAACAAAACGGCGAAAGATTACACGCGCTTTTTGCAGAAAGACGGCTTGCAACGAGCGCGAATTGGCGTGGCGCGAGATTATTGGGGCAAAAATGCGGACGTTGATAAGGTGACAAACGACGCGCTCGACGCGATGAAGAACGCTGGCGCAATCTTGGTTGACGTAAAATTCCCAACGCTTCAGAAATTCGGCGATGCTGAGTTTGAAGTTTTGCTCTACGAATTCAAAGCCGATCTGGAAAAATATCTGGTCGAAAGAGACGCGCCGTATAAGACTCTGGCTGATTTGATAAAATTCAACGAAGAAAATGCGGAAAAGGAAATGCCGTATTTCAAACAGGAAATTTTTGAATCGGCGGCGAAAAAAGGTAATCTGCAAACCCGCGCTTATCGCCTCGCTCTGCAAAAATCAAAACTGCTGACGCAGGCGCAAGGCATTGATGCAGTGATGTTGAATAACAAACTCGATGCGATTGCCGCGCCGTCGAACGCGCCTGTTTGGACGACTGATTTGATTAACGGCGACTGCGGCAGCGGCTATGTTTCTAGTTCATCTTTGGCGGCAGTCGCAGGCTATCCGAACATTACCGTGCCTGCCGGATTTATGAAAGAACTGCCAATCGGCATTTCATTTTTCGGACGCGCCTTCAGCGAGCCGACGTTAATAAAAATCGCCTACGCTTTCGAGCAGTCGACCAAGGCGCGAAAAATGCCGAAGTTTTTGGCGACTTATTCTTAAAAAATTTTTAGCCACAGAGCGCACCGAGATTTAAGAGTTTTTTGTTTCTTATTTTCTCTCAAACCTCGGTGCGCTCTGTGGCTAAAAATTTTTTATTTAAAAACGCCGTCGCCCAAAAAATTCTCGCGCAAATATGCAATCGTATCCTGCAAGGTTTCGTTCGGCTCGCGCGTGTTGAAATTCAATTCGTCTTCTGCCTTTGCCGAATCGAAATACCAAAAGTATTCCGCCTGTTCGACTTCCTTCGGCTGAATCGGCGACGGTTTATTCCAATTTTTATAAATCGAACTGATTAAATTCGAGCCAGCCATCGCCAGGCTTTTCGGCACGCGAATCATCGGCGCCGAAACTTTTGACAATCTTTCGAGCCGCCCGAAAAATTCCGCGAAAGTCATATTCGCCGCGCCGAGCAGATATTTTTCCTGATGCCTTCCGCGTTCGAGCACGTTTATAAAAGCCGTCGCCGCGTCCCGCGCGTCAACGAAATTCAAACCGCCCGAGGGCGTGTATGGAATTTTGCGGGCGAGAAAATCAAGCACAGGCTTTGTCGAACTTAGACGCTCGTCGTTCGTTCCCAAAAGCAGAGACGGATTTAAAATAATCAACTTCGCGCCTTTGCCGTCAAATTGCGCGAGCGCGGTTTTTTCCTGATAATGTTTTGAAGCGTAATAAGCCCAGCGCGAAATAATTTCCAGCGGCGTCGGGTAAGTTTCGTCAAAAACTTCTTCGGTTTCCGAACAAGCAATCGTGCCGCTCGAAGATGCGAGAACGAAAGTTTTCACGTCCGCTTCCTTCGCCGCTTCGCATAAAATCCGCGTTCCTTCAATGTGAATTTTATTCATCGCGGCAGCATCTTCGTTATCGCGCGAAACTCGTCCGGCGAGATGGTAAATCGCCTCGACATTTCTCACTGCATTCGCCACGTCTTCCCGGCTCGTTACCGAACCTTCTGCCGCATCAACGCCCGCGTCTTTCATCCAAACGGGAACGTGAGACGCCATCACGCGCAGATTCTTTTCGCCCGCGCTCAAGAATTGGCGAACGATGTGCGTGCCGAGAAAACCCGTGCCGCCGGTGATTAAAATTTTCTTTTCGGTTTTAGCTAATGCTTTCGTTTTTTTTACTGCCATTTTAACTATTAATAATCGGTTCTTGCTTGCGCGTTTTTCTTCGTTCTGCTCGCCATCGTTTGCGAACGGCGGCGACATCGAATTTGTCGCGCCGACCGTCGCGCATATTTTCAATCTCAAACTGGACGCGGGCGGCGACGAGGCGATAGGCTTCAGTGTTCGGGACACCTTTGGTCATTTCCAACAATTCATCATATTCCAAAAATCTGCCGACTTTTGCGCTGACTTTTGCGCCAACGCTCGTGGTTTTCGGAATCGTCATTCCTTTGGGAAACGCTTCGTAAGTTCCCCAGACATAGACGGGCAGCACGCCGACTTTATTATTCAACGCCAGGTAACCGATGATTGGCTTGAATTCGGCGATTTCGCCTGACGTTTGCCGTCCGCCTTCGGGAAAAATCAGAGTGTTGTAGCCTTCCTTTAAAATCTCGGTGACGTGCCGGAGCGATTGGCGCAAACTTCCCGTGCGCTCGATTG
This sequence comes from Pyrinomonadaceae bacterium, assembly GCA_030448055.1. Lineage (GTDB taxonomy): Bacteria > Acidobacteriota > Blastocatellia > Pyrinomonadales > Pyrinomonadaceae. Next base: position 1,234,758 of record JAUJNR010000002.1, on the reverse strand, counting down.
GGATAAGCGTCGTGAAATTGTTCATATAGGCGCGTTTGTATTTCGTGTCGAACCAGTAATCAGCCGCCGCGACCGCGACGGTTTGTTCCGCCATATCTTTTCCTAACGCTCGTTTCACCAAACCCATATCGAGATGCGATGTGTGGTTTGAAGCGACGATAAAATTCGTGTGCTGCGGCACGTTCGCTTCGCCTTCGATTTTCGTGTTTAAGACGTTTTCGTAAAGCGTTTCCTGCGCGTAGTCAACGATTGAATTACCGACGGTTCGCAAAATCGAAGGCACGAAAATCTCGTCTTCCTTTTTTTCCTCCGCCTTTGGTTCCTCGATTCGCTTGCGTTTATCAACTCTTTGGATCGCCGTCAAAAGCTCGCGGACTGATTCGACTTCGTTCAAAGTGTCGGGCGAAATGATGCGTCCGCCCGCGTCTTCGACCGCCGCTTGCAGTTCGACGAACATCAAAGAATCGAAGCCCAAATCAACTAATTTGTCTTCGAGAGCGACTTCCGACAAAGCGCGGTTGGAAACTGACGCGACGATGCGACGAATCCACAAAGCTGTGTCGTCGGTTTTAGTTTCGACAACCGTTTTTGTTTTGTCTTTCGACTTTTGTTCGAGCGCGTGAATCATCTCGATGACTTCGGGACGCTTGACCTTGCGCGTCGCCGTGCGCGGCAATTCAAACGGCGTGAGATGGAGAATTTTTACCCGTTTGAAAAAAGGCAAAGACGCGGAAACTTCGCGGAAATGCTCTTCGACTCGTTTGTTGACTTCGGCGCGATTCAGGGAAATATCCAGTTCGTAATCCGGCACGACGAGCGCGGAAATTCGCTCGCCGCCGTCCGCGTCGGGCAAGCCGACGATTGACAATTCTTTGATTAAAGACGAATTGCCGTATAAATCTTCGATTTCGTCCGGGTAAATGTTTTTGCCGTTCGAGTCAATAATGACATCCTTCGAGCGTCCGACGATATACAAATTTCCGTCTTCGTCTAATTTCCCCAAATCGCCCGTCTTCAGCCATCTATCCTGCAAAACGGCTTCGGTCGCTTCTTCGTTGTTGAAATAACCGAGCATCACGTTTTGCCCGCGGGCGAGAACTTCGCCGACGCCGTTTTCGTCCGGGTTATTTATTTTTACTTCGACACCGGGCAAAGGTTTCCCGACGCTTCCGCGCAGCAATTTATTTCCCGGACGCGCGACGGTCAAGACAGGTGCGGATTCGGTTAAGCCGTAACCTTCAAGAACCGTGAAACCGAGTCCGTGTAAATCTTTCTGAACTTTTTCCGACAATGCCGAGCCGCCGGAAATCAGATAGCGCATTCGCCCGCCCATACCGGAATGAATCGGGAAAAAGACGACTGGACCGAGATTAAACGGCGTGTTGTCCCTGAGCCAGGCGTTAAAATCAATCACGCTGTCGGCTAAATCGGCGAACCAATCGCCGCGTTCTCTGAGGCGAGTTTTGATGCGCCGATGCAGCATTTCCCACAACGCCGGAACGCCAACCATTCCAGTCACATGATTATTCTCGATGGCGCGGGCAAGTTCTTCGCTTGATAATTCGTCGAGGTATGTAATCTGCGTTCCATTGGAAAAAGGCGTGAGAAATCCGGCAGAAAATTCAAACGTATGATGCATCGGCAGAACGCTTAAAACGCCGTCGGTGATGTCCATTTCCAAAACGCTCGACAACATCGAAATCATGTTGACGAAATTTTTGTGCGACAACATCACGGCTTTCGGCGTGCCGGTCGTGCCGGATGTGAAAATCAAAGACGCGACGGAATTCGACAAAATTTTATTCGGAAGAAGTGCAATGCGTTTCGCTTCTTCGGTTTCATTCTGAATCTCGAAAACTTCGTCGAATGTGTAAATTCGGATTGCCGGAACGCCGGCATCTTGCTGGCTCTTCGCATTTTCTAATTCGCCGGTTGCATCTTTGTTTGAACTTTTACTACGTTTTTTGCCAACAAGATGCTGTCGTTCCTTTAATTTCTCAGCCAAGTCTGGATTTTCAGCCATCAATTTCGGGCTGATAACAATTGCCGATGCTTCGCCCGCCCGGGCGAAATTGACAATTTCATCAATCGAACTCGCCGGGTCAATCGGAATCGCCGTCGCGCCGGTTTTCAAAATGCCGAAATACGTCAACCCCCATTCGGGCATATTGTGAGAAAACAAAATCACGCAGTCGTTTTGTTTGATTCCCTTTTCCGCCAGAAATCCGGCGGCGCGCAGAGTCAATTCTTTGACATCTTCATAAGTGTATTGCTCTTTTTTGCCGTCGCGTTCAATCCGCATCGCCACGCGCGTCGGAAATCTTTTGACCGAAGTATCGAACAAATCGAGCAAATCCGTGTAGGTGTAGGCGCGTCGTTCCTGCAATTTCAAATCTTCTTCAAGCTGCGGCAAAACCCATTTCCGAAGTCCCGGAAAATGCACGTTGAGCCAATAATCATACCAATCCAGTTTTTCTGGATACCACGGCAAAAGCGGTTTTTCTTCATCCTCAACAACTGACATCAAAGCCCGCACGTTGTCGGCGCGATAAAGGTATTCGTTATCAATCGTGAACGGCTTGAACATCGCAAAAGCGTCTTTGGTTTCCTGTGTCGTGCGCTCGAAATTTTCAAACGATTTTTGCACGTCCGAGACGATGTTGCCGAGCCGTCCGCCGCCCCAATTCGGCTTGGCTTTATCGAGCCAGCCGTTCGCCGTTTTCGCCAATTTATTAAGCATCGGCGCGCTCGTTAATTCGTAGGTGCGATGCGTCACGGGCGCCGCTTCGATCAGCGAATTGACGCGGTTGACCAGTTTGTTTCCCGTTTCTTTTTCCGCAAAATACTTGCGTTTGTAAAGACTGACCAGCCCGACCATTCGCTTCATATCGTTCGGGTTCGAGTCGCCCGAACACGCTTGAAAAACCAGCGGCGGCTTGTCGTCGGCGAGCGCATTCATCGCCGCCCCGATTATCGCGCCCGCCACCAAATCAACCGGGATAATATCTAAAACGAGGTTTTCGTTAACCGGCAAAATCGGCTGCCCGCGCAGCGCGATCAACAGCAGCGGCGCGGTCGTCGTAAAGCCTTCGTTCCAACCGGCAAACGGATATTGATTAGCGGATTCGACCACCGACGGACGCACCAGAACTTTCACGATGTCGTCCTGCTTGGCGATAATCTGTTCGGCAAGAGATTTCGAGTAAGTATAGATATTCGTCCAGCCCCAGTAATCCGCCCGCTCTGCACCGAGTTCCGTCGTCCGCTCGCGGATCCACATTTTGCGCTCGCGGAAAATCGCCGATTTCAGTTCCGCTTCGTCGTCCGGGTCGCGTCCTTCCTCGATAAATCTCTCTCTGGCTTGTTCCCTGAATTTGGCAATCTGCACCGCGTCGGTCGCTTCCTGTCTGGCTTGCTCCGACAATCTCGCGCAATCTTCGACTTCCTTATTGACATCGAAAACCGTTCCGACGAGTTCGTTTTTTCTGGGAAAATACCCGACGACCGGCTCGTTCTCCCAAATCGTCCCGCTTCTTTTTCCCGCCACAAAACAAGTCGAAACGTGAACCAGCGTCGGACGCCGCATCATCCGTGCCATTTTCAAAATGTTATTCGACCCGACTACGTTCGTCCGCAATGCGCTTTCCAGCGGCGGATTAAAAGTGACATTCCCCGCGCCGTTAATAATAATGTCGCAATCGCGCATTATCCGTTTCGCTTCCTTTTCGTCTAATCCCAAAAACTCATTCCCGACATCGCCGTTGACAGGAACGACTTTTGAACGAATAAACGCTTCAAACCCGTCACCGTATTTCTCGCGCAGTGGGTCAAACGTCGGACTCGTGACAATGCTCGTCCAAAATCGAATCTCCGATTCCTTTGCATCTCTGGCTCTTACGGTTGTGTAAACTTTTCCGACATCTGGAAAATTATGCAGGAGCATCGAAAGCGTCACTTTGCCGACAAAGCCCGTGCCGCCGATAAAGAAAATCTTTTTACCTGTAAAAATTTGGGTTGGTGATAATTTCATTTTAGTTTTGTTTCTCCAAAATTGTGAAGATTTGAGAAACATTTTCTCGGATTTGAGTTATTTCTGCGGTAGATAAAGCAGAAGTCGCTTCTCCAACTTCAGCTAGGAGACGGTCTATATCTCTTGAAATGTTTTCGTCTTGTCTTTCTTCTTTGAAAAAACTCAAAAATCTTTGCCAAGCGTCTAGCGGAATTCCTGATAATTTTTCTCGTCTTAATAGATTCATATACTCGTCAAGAATTCCGTATCTGGCGAGACAACCGAAATTATTTCCGCTATCACTCACGGGCTGGTCGTTCATTTCTGACTTTGAAGCCGGATAAAATTGATTTAAGTTGGCGAAGTTGATTGTTTTGTCGCTTTTGCCGCTCATACCGTATTGCCAATACCAATTTCGGTATTCAGCCGCATATTTTGCTCCGGTGACAAAAGGATTAAAAAGTTGCGGAGTGCCTGAAATCACTTCAGACAAAGCCCATGGAAAAACACACAGCAAATCCCAAGGCGCACAAACATTCGGCGAAGCGGTAAATCTAAAACTCGGTTCACGTTCTTTTGCCAGAGCATACCAGCCTTTTAATTCGATTCCCAAAATAACGTCATTTTCTCTTTCCGGCATTGAGCCTCGCAAAATGACATCGGGAAAACGCTGTGCCTGCCGGACAAAACGATATGTGCGGTAACGATTTTCTCTATCCCATTCTTCGCGCAGTTCGTTGAGCGCGTCAACGATTTGATTTTCAATCGTTGCTCCGAGCGCAGAGTTAAAAGTGTAGAGGTCTGTGGCTAAAACCCCGGTTATTTTTAATTCGGATTTGAAAAATCCGGGCAAGGCGAAAAGCGTATCATAAACCGCTTTGTGCAGATCGGCGTGATTCCATTGATTACACTCTCGAATTTCCAACCACCGCTCATCTTCGGGCGATGAATAAACGGGCGGGCGGCTTTGCATTTCTTGTTCTTCAGGCGGCTGCATATTGAGTATAAAGCAATTTCTCCTCTCTTAATCTTAACGCGGCAAGCGAATAATAATCTTCGTTAATTTCCGCGCTGTAGCATCTGCGATTCGTCTGCAACGCCGCAATAGCCGCCGAACACAAACCGCCGAACGGCTCCCAAACAACGTCGCCGACATCGCTCGACGCTTCAATAATGCGCGAAAGCAACTTCAAAGGTTTTTGATTAGCGTGCGCGGATTTGAAATTGTCTGTTTTAAATCTTTCCTTGCCCCTGACAGGAGGCTCATTCCACACATTTGTAATTCCGTGTTGATGATTCCATTTCGCCCTCAACTTTGTCCACGCCTCCGCCGTTAAAGGCGTTCTCCCGTCTAAAGAAAAATAAGGAATTTCCGTTGGCTTACCGAACTCGTTAGCGTAAATAGCTAGTTTTTCCATCATTTCCGGCGGCGGAAAATACCACAAATGACATTGCGTAAAATACTTGCGTGTCGCGGCATTTTTAACTCGCAGGCTTCATTCGTTTTTGAGAGCGGCAACCCAGAACGTTGCCATTCATCACGAAGCCACCGCTTCATTTCAACGGATTCTCCGTTACTATTTTTAACCGTTGCACGTCTGATATACTGAGCGCAAATTTCGGTAACGACAGGATAACCTCGAATCGTCTTGCTATTGACGTTTCCGGCAATATGACCAATTCCCTTATCCCAAACGTGAAGGGTTTTATATTCCCATCCGTATAATTCCAAAATCGGATGAACCGTCGCCCAACCAATTTCGGTCGCCCAAAACCACAAAGTCGTTTCCGGCAAAGATTTCTTCGTCCAAGCAGCAATGTGCGGTGCATACCAACCGGATAAACCTTCGTGAGTCAGCAAATCACCCGGAAAAAGATTCAAGCCGTATGCTCCATCACTAACAATTACAGTCGGAGATTGCCAAGAATCGTAGCGCGATAATGAATCAGCGTATTCAACTCTAACTCCTTCCCGTTCGTAAAACTGAAAATTTGTTGAAATCAATTTAATTTCACTTGTCATTTCGTTTTATCCTCCGACAATTTAATTAATTTTAATCCGACACATTGCAAAGTCCAATCATCGGCTGATGAAGCATCGTAATCTCCGCGTTTCTGCCCATATACGAACGCGCCATCGCAATCGCTTCGGTCAGGTTGTCGGCGCGCTCCCAGCCGAGTATTGCGGGGACGTGGGCGTTTTCCGCGCCGGCGACGATGAGTTTGCCGACGTGCTGGCGACCGTTTTCGCCCCAATACCACATAAAAAAGGCGTGCGCGCCGTGATAGGCGTTGCCGCGCCGATACATTTCGACGTAGGCGGGATTTTCGGCGAATTCGCGTTCGTATTTTTCGCGCAGGTAAAAGGCGTCGCGTGATTCGGGCAATAATCTGTGAAAAAATTCGATATAACTCGGATGAAATTTCGGATCGAATTCGTCGAAACACGGATGCGTAATAATCATCACGCCGCCTTTTCGCAGCAAAGGCTTGTTGCGATACATATTGAAGTGATAGCCGAGAGCCATCACCTGCACGAGAATCGGATTCAGCGCGGAATAAACGTTATACGGCGAGATGTCGGGAATGCCGGAAATCAAAATGTCGCACTGACCTTTGACGGGAATTTCGTATTGGCGGTAATTGAGTTCAAGGATTTTTTCGTGGACTTTTTCCGTTTCGCCCGCAAAACAGCCGATTAATTCATACTGCGCGGGAATTTTGTGCAGCAGTTTCCGCCGCGCGCCGCGCGGCAGATTGCCGAATGTGCGTTTCATCGTTTCCCATTTCATTCTGTCCATAAACGAAAATTCGTCTTCGTTGCGCGTCAGAATGTCGTAGCCTTCGGGAAACATTCGGTTGTTAATCGCGGTTTCGACGTGAAAGACGTTGCAATGCTCGTCAACTAATTTTCCCAATTTAATGACTTTGTGATTGAGCGCGGATTTCGGTGGATCCATATAAGAATCCGAATCACGAATCGTCTGCGGCTCGTGATGCTGGCGCAGACTTTCGTAATCGCACAGCCCGACGGCGACTGATTTGTGTCCGCCGTCCATCGGCACGAGATTCAGATTCAGGTAAATCAAAATATCGCTTTCGATGGCGCGTTTGTTTACTCTGAGCGGTTCGTCGTGCCGCGTCTCTCCGATTTTAATTAAATTTTCGTCGTCTTCCGCATCGTGGTTGTAAAAACGGTCTGGATAAAATTCGTTGAAAATCGTTGAGCCGACCATTCGCTCCATTTCCCACGCCGTCATTTTGCGATGCAAGCTGTTAGCGATAATCAAATGCACATCGTCCACGCCGTTCGCCGCGCACATATCTAGCACGACTTCGAGCATCGTCTGGCGCAAATCCGGCGTTTGCATCGGCGGCAGCGGCAAGGATATATCGTCCATCGCAATCGTCACGCGCATTCCCGGCTCAAGCTGCGCGTAAAGCGGTTTCGCGTCAATCGGATGATTCACCGCGTAACGAATCGCCGCCTCCCGGTTCGGCAAACCTTTAATCGGCGGATTCGGATAAATCACGCGCGTCCCGACCGGAATATCTTCGAGAATAAAATCCTCGCCAAACGGCATAATGCGCGGCGCGCTGTCTTTGTCAATATAGATGATTGATTCGTGTGTTTTTCTGCGTAATTGCAATGCCATAAATTAAATTTCGTCTAAAATTTTCTGTCTTCGCGTTTCGTATTCTTCTTCGCTTATTAGATTTTTTCCCTTCAATTCGGACAATCTTGCAAGTCTTTCTTCAATGTTTAAGTTGTCAGTTTCTCGACTAGCGACAGTGCTTTTCGCATTTGCACAAGCGGCATTTATATCGTTGAGTAATGCAACTTCATCATAAACGGTAATTGAACCTGTTCCAGTGTTTAATCTTCTACTTAATTCTGAATATTTTCTTCCTAAAGCAAGTGTGTATTGCCTGAGATCTGCATTATTTGGGTCTGATTTTAATTTCTCTAAAGAATTAAAATATTCATCGCTCGCTTGTTCAAATAATTCTCTTTGTTTTTTAGCTTCCAATTGGTGTTTTTCTGCTTGAGGTTTGGCTTCACGTTCTATTTCTTTAGCGTTTTCTTCGGACTTCAATTTAATCTCTTTTTCTATTCTCGATTGCTCAGAGTTCACAAAAATGCCTCCAACAAGGCTAAGTATTAAAACAATAATTACTATAATTGCTGGCAACCAACAGCAAGCAAAAACAAAGGGATTATCCTCAGCTAACATCATGAACATTAATGGTTGTATCATATTTTCACTGATAAAATTTTAAGATTTAAAACGATCAAATTATCCTTCGTAAGCACTCAAAAGCAGTTTGCCTTCGTAATCAATCAGCCCAAGTTTCACGCGGTCTAAAAAACCTTGTCTGCCGAGAATATTGCGTGTGAACGATTCTTCTTTGGCGAAATAGACGGTTGCGTAAGTTTCGATTTCTAAAACCGAAACGGTTAATTCGTGTCCGTAAGCGTAAAATCCGACAGTTGCCGTTCCGAATTTTTCGAGCGTTCCGCTTTCGATTTCAAGACCGAGATTTTCGCCGTATCTGCGTTCAAAAATGCAATGGCTTGAACCTGTGTCGAGTTTCGCTTCAAAATCAATTGTCCGCGAATTATAGCCGAGCGTTACGGGAAGTGTAATGCCCGTTTTCAGCGTGTCGTAGTGTTGAATCGTCGAAAACTCAATCGCTAATTCGCTCATAACCGCCTCCGGCGTAAAACTTCGGTTCTTCGACAATATGATGAATAAACGGCGATTCGATTCCGGCTTCGATGGCTTTTTGATAAACCGTCCGCCCGTCATCGTCAACCGCAATCAACTGGTCGCCTTCTAAACAAACCCATTTATTCATATATTCCGCTTCGTTTTCATCGAGCCATCTCCGAGCTTTTTTATACCGGTCAAGGTTGTATTTCAAGCGTGCTTCTTTTTCTTTGTCTGTTGATTTTTTCTCTCTTTCGGTTTCGTCAACTACTTCGCGCACCTTTTTCAATTCTTCCAGCGGCAAAGCGCGAATTAACGTTGTAACTTGTTCTAAATTTGTTTGCATAAAAACCTTTAAATTATTTCAAATCAAGAATCGCCCAATCGTGCTGCGTCGCCGTTTGTTTCAGGCGAAAATCGGGATTGATCGCCACCGGATGACCGACAATCGAGAGCATCGGCAAATCGGAAATGCTGTCGGAATAGGCGTAAGATTCCGACAAATTAATATTTTCGCGCTCGGCGTATTCGCGCATCCATTTAGCTTTCGTCGCCGACGCCATAATCGGCGGCAAAATTCTGCCCGTTGCGTAGCCGTTGACAAATTCGAGACGGTTGGCGGCGTAATCGTCAATGCCGAGATGATTCATTAATTTGTCAATCGTAAAATCGAGCGCTCCCGTTATGACGATTTGCCGCTGTCCGATTTTTTTCGATTGGGCGATGAGTTCCGGTGTGCCGTCGAAAATCGCGGGTTTGAGAACTTCTTCAAACAGTTCTTCGGAGAAATAACGCAGGCGGTCTTCGGATTCGCCCGCGTAGGACTTGAAAAAGAATTCGTTGAAAACGTTGCGCGAGTATAAATCGGTCGCGCCGAAGAGCGGCAGTTTGGCGAATGTGCCGACCGACTTTTTGATGGTCTTAAATAATCCCTGCTGACGGCGGGCGTAAAAGGCGAGCGTATGCACGAGATTGGTGCTGAGAAGAGTTCCTTCCAAATCGTAAAAAGCCGCCGCTTGTCCGTTTTTCTGCATTTCGATTGCGCTTGATTTTACAGCTAAAATGAATCGCCGTTCAGTGACGAAATACTAGAATATAACTTATTTTACGGTTTTTTGGTATTTGAACGAAGCGTGAAGAAGGCTTTTACATTTTTTTTACAATCTAAATCGAAGCGGTTCCGAAAAAGCCGCGCGAGCAAGGTTTCGAGAGCAGCGGCGGCTGAACGCACCAAGAGCGCGTTCAAAAAGTTCCTTCTTACGCAGAGGAGCAAATCTTCAAACACGCTCTTGGATATTTTTTAGTTTTTCAGAGTGATTTTAATTTTGTCCGTGCCGCGCACGATGGTTAAGTTTTTCACTTCGGCTTGTTTTGTGCGAAGCGGTCTGGCAGAAAGTTTTACGCCGTTGATCTCTTCAATTACATCGCCGATTTTCACGCCGGAATGCGCGGCTAAACTATTTTCTTTAACAGTTTTGATCTTTAAGTTTCCGTCTTCTTTGACAACCTCAATGCCGAGAAAAGGGAGAATTTGCTCGTCGCTGACCGAATTTGAATTGTCAGCGTTCGGTGAAGTTTCAACTGTTTGACTCGGATTCACTCCAAGCGGTAATTTTATGGGCTGTGAAGGAGGTCTCACGGAAAGGTCGCGCGAACCGACGAAATCATCTTTAACTTTCTTTTTGATCACGCCCGGTCGAGGCTTCGGCGAAAACTTAACCGCCGTCAATTGTTCTTCCTGTTTGTTTTCGGTTGGCTTGACATTGGCAGCGGCACCGTTCGTTGCCGCCAACATTTCGCTCACTTTATTTGAAGCGGCAGTTTGATCGCCGGCGAAAGAATTAACCGGCGCAATCTCTCTTTCAGACGTTTGCGGAATGCCTGCGCCGGCAACCGGCGGCGCGTTATTACCGGAAAAGAAAGACATATTGAAAGCCAGCAAACCGAGAACGAAAGCGACCAGACAGAGCGGCAAAACGTAACGCAATGCGGGCAAAAAACGCGTTTGAAAATCAGCAGGTTTTGCGCCCGCGATTTTTGCTCGGACGCGAAAATCAAAATCGTTCGGCGCGTCAACTCTTTTCAAACCGTCAATCATCTGCCAGACGCGCGTTTGTTTGCCGCTTGTTTTTTTGCAGCCCGGGCAATCGTTCAAATGAAGCTGCGCGGTCTTTGATAAGACGTTCCGGCGTTCTTCAAATTCCGCTGTAAATTCTCGACAATTCATAAATTTATTTCTAAAGATAATTTTCCAGTTTTTCCCGCAAAAGTTTACGGGCGCGGCTGATGCGCGATTTCGTCGTGCCTAATCCGAGTTCCATAATCGCGGCGACTTCTTCATAACTTTTGCCTTCGACATCTCGCAACACAATCGGCGCGCGATATTTTTCCGGCAGGGTGGCAATCGCTTTGGCAATCGTCCGGCTCTGTTCGCTTTCAATCAAATCCTCGTCGGGCAAAGATTTTTCGTCGGGCGGATTAAAATCCTGCGCCTCTTCGTTATCGAATTGAAAAAGACCGGTCAGCGAAACTAATTTACGCCGTTTGCGTTTGCGAATTTCACTTATAGCTAAGTTTGTCGCAATCCGGTAGATATAAGTCGAAAACGCATATTCGGTGTGATAGCGCTCTAAGGCGAAATACACGCGAACGAATGTTTCCTGCGCCAAATCCACGGCTTCCTCGTAATCGTTCAAAAAGCGATAAATGTAATTCGTAATCGGGCTGCGGTAACGGCACATTATCTCGCCGAACGCCGATTCGTCGCCGGTTTTCGTGGCTTCGATCAACTCGTGGTCGGACAAATCGTTAAGCGACACGGTTTTCTGAAACACCTCCGCGCCCTCTTTCTCGAATTTGTCCAAAGCCATACACGCATACTTTTTTACAATATAAACTCGGCTAAAACAAAAGCCGCCGACGTTTTTATCACGCCGCGCGGCGCGGAAAGGTTGCGAAAGTTTTTCTCTAAATTATTTTTCCGCCGATCTGACGGTTAAAATCAAAAACATCAATTCTTCAGGCTTCGATGTAGTTAAACTGCCGACAATAGTCGGCGTATTTTTCATCAAACTGAATCTGGTAGTTATTCCGACTTGCTCGTAATTTGTTGTGTTGTTAATCGGAACTCGCTGACCGAATCTGAAATTTTGAATCTGAAGCGTTTCCTGACCTTTACCGTCAATCGAAGATTCTAAATTATTAATTGTCCATTCCGAAAAAACAGCCAGATTCTTATCAGAAGTGTAAGACACGCTTCTGGAATCGGCGCCGCCTTTGTTGGCGATTCGCTGAATAGAAGTCGAAGCTAAACGATAATTAGCAAACGGAAAATCAGCTTTAAGTTTTTTGACGATACCGGAAAGCGACGACGCGACATCTGATCTGCCGCCATCGTTTGAACCGACGACGGTTTGCAGAATAATGTCGAAACTCGGTTCGAACAATTTGTTAATTGGCGTTTGAGCGAACGAAGCGGTCAAACTCAAACAAAAGATAAAAAACGCGGCGAGCAGAAAAGATTTTCTCGGCTGGTTCATAAAATACTCCTTGTGTTTTTGATACGGGGAAAGTTCAAGGATTATTCACAATTGAGCCGATGTAAAGTTGCAAAAAGAATCAACTTTCCTTAAAAATGTCTTCGCCGACTTTTTGACCGAAACTGATTGTTTGAATGCTGGTTTCCTCAACCTGCTTATCGTTCGCCCAAAGCACGGTGCGGAACGGAACGAGCGTTCCCTGCGCGTAGTTGTAATCGTAAAACTTGCGGCGGTACTTCACGTCGTCCTGCGCGTATTCGAGCATCATCACGCGCAAGGTTTTCGTGCTGATATAAAATCTGGTTTTGCGGTTTTGCTTGTCGGTTACATCGAGCAGGTGAAACTCCACGCCCATCAATTTTTCGCGTTTGGCGAGCGCGACGGTCGAGCCGTTTTCCTTATATCTCAGAAGCGCTTCGAGTCCGTGCCAGATTTGATTTTGAAACGATTTGGTCGCGTCTTCGCGCGGAGCGAAAACCGCGTCGTTGAAAATTCCGAAAACTTTGTCGTTGTTGTAAACCAGCGCGAATTTTCCGCTCGGATATTCCTGGTCAAAGCGTATGCGCTCTTTGTCGAGACTGTCGCCGCGCATAATCAGGCGTTCATAATTCGTCTGTTCGGTTTTTCCTTCGGCGTTGACGAAACTGATTTTGCCGCGCTCGATAGTCGTTTTGCGGATTTGTTTGAGATAATCTCTGCCGCCGAGCGAGCCGTAGATGATAATTACCGATTCGGCGACCTGCTCGGCGGTCGGATTTTTCGCGTCTGCCGCCTGCGCCTTTTTATCGCTGCTCTGCTTTTTATTTTCCTTCGGCTTTTCGGCAGCGGCGGTATTAGCGGTATCCTGCGCGAAAACGAATGAAACGCTCGTCGTCAAGAGCAAAGCGGCGGCAAATAATTTCAAAAACTTAAAACGCACAAATAATTCTCCTTCGGATTTTCGGATCGGTTTTGATTCACGCGGATTGTAGCACAAATGTATGAATTCCGCATTTTTCCGCTTCGTTGTAAACTTCTTTATTGATGAGATAATTTCGCTTTAAGATGCTTTTAATATAGAATATCTGCCAGTCGAACGGTTATTACAAAATTACAATTATGTCTGACGCAACAAACGGCAAAATTCAAACGCTTTTAGAACGAGCCGCCCGGCAGAGCGATTCGGCGACGCCGGGCAGCAGTTCAATCGCCAAAGCAACGCGCCCTTTTTCAACCGCCGAGGAAGCGGAAAAAGCGTTTCCGCTTTTGCGAAACAGACTTTTTCACATCGGGCATTGGAACGATTATTCGGAGATTTCGAGCTTCGCATTGTTTGATAATAACGGCAAACTGCAGCAGGACAAACTTGCCGCCGTCGGCGATTTTATAAAAGTAAAGTTGCCCGGTTCCGGCAAAGACGACTGGATAAAAATCGTCGAGATCAACGAATCGCCAAACGAAATCATCCTGACGGTGCAGCCGTCGCACGACCCGACCGACGAGAAAGACAAGCAAGCCACGTCGCACTTTTTCACCCGCGGCTCGACCAACAATTTTTGCCTGCAAAGAGCAGCCGCAAAAATAAATTTTTACGTTATCGGCTTAAACGAGCAAACCAATACGGAAGAGACGAGCGGCATTCTCGAAAGCGCCCGCAACTTAGCTACGGCTAATCTCGGTTATTTTTTGGGAATTCAAAAAACGCAGTGGGAAACCTTCTGCCGGAATTTTCTTGAATTTGAAGAAGGCGAAAAAGTGAAAGAGTGAAAAAGCTGTTCGCCTTCTCCCAACCAACTTTTTCAACTTTTCACTTTTCCACCTTTTCACTCTTTCACTTTTAGAATGCTGCACGTCGCTTTAGTCGAGCCTGAAATTCCGCCGAACACAGGCAATATCGCGCGGCTCTGCGCGGCGACGTTTACCGATTTGCACATCGTCGGCGTAACGGGTTTTCGCCTCGATGCCAAAGCGGTAAGGCGCGCCGGACTCGATTATTGGGACGAAGTAAAAATTCGTCGTCACGTTGATTTGGAAACGCTTTATCAATCGCTGCCCGATTCACGATTCATTTATTTCACGACTAAAACAGATAAAATTTACAGCGATTTCGAGTTTGCCGAAAATGACTGTCTAGTCTTCGGACGCGAAACTCGCGGGCTGCCCGAAGATTTGCTCAAGGCAAATTGGGAACGCGCGTTGACCATTCCGATGCCGAACAAACGAGTGCGCAGTTTGAATCTCGCCACAAGCGTCGGCATCGCGCTTTACGAAGCCTTGCGGCAGACGGGTTTTCCCGCAAATTCATAACAAATCTTTACATTGCACCGCATAAATTTAACATCTCGAACCGTTCGATTTTCATCTATAAATTACAAACGAATTGAGAGACGCATCTCGAAATTTAATGTTTGAAATGGAGTAATAAACAAGATGAAATCTTTACGAAATTTATTAATTTTAGCAATCGCAATTTTAGGTTTGACGTTCGGCACCGTGCAGGCGCAAAGTTTTTCCGGCAGCGGCAAAGGCTCGGCGAGAGCCATCGAACGACAGGTTTACAAACAGATAATCAAACTTCCCTACTACGGCGTTTTCGACAACATCGCTTACCGGGTTAACGGCGGTAGGGTAACTTTATACGGGAAGGTTTTGCAGCCGACAACGAGAAAAAGCGCCGAGCGCGTCGTTGAAAGAATCGAAGGCGTGGAAACGGTGGTGAACAATATCGAAGTTTTACCGCTGTCGGGTTTTGACGATTCGATTCGTCGGCAAACGCTGCGGACGCTTTCAAACGGCGGCAGCCTTTACCGATACTTTTTAGGCGCCAGTCCATCAGTGAAAATCATTGTTGATCGCGGCAACGTCGCGCTCGAAGGTTACGTCGCCACGCGCGGCGATTACAATCTGATGAACATTTTAGCCAGAAGCGTGCCGGGCGCGTTCAGCGTGAAAAATAATTTAGTCATCGAAAAAGAGTTGGTTCGCTAAACGCGAATGTAAAACTTCTGTAAAAAAAGACCGAATGAAGTATATTCATTCGGTCTTTTTCTATTTTCCGCTTTTATAAATCTCTCGCATCAACCTTATAATCAACGTATCAATCAGCCGACGCGCGAAAGGTCGGCGACTGCCGGTTCATAATTTCTAGAATGATGCAGCGAAAAAATCTCAGCCCTTATGTTTGGTTGTCAATCGCGGCGGCGGTCGTCACCATCGTGCTGAAAATGTGGGCGTATTTCTATACCGGCTCGGTCGGTTTACTGTCCGACGCGCTCGAATCCGTCATCAATCTCGTCGCGGCAATCGTCGCGCTTTTAATCATCAAAATTGCCGCCGCGCCGCCCGACGATGATCACGCTTTCGGACACGATAAGGCGGAATATTTCGCCAGCGGCATCGAAGGCACACTGATTTTCGTTGCCGCCGTCGGCATCGTCTGCACCGCCGTGCCGCGTCTCTTTGCTCCGCAGCCGCTCGAATCAATCGGTTTCGGATTAATCGTTTCGCTCGTCGCCACGTTCATCAATTTATTCGTCGGAATCATTTTAATCAGAGTCGGCAAACACCATCATTCGATTGTTCTCGAAGCCGACGGACGGCATCTGCTGACTGATGTCTGGACTTCAATCGGCGTGGTAACGGCTATTGTCGTCGTCAGTTTGACCGGCTGGATTATTCTCGATCCGATTATCGCTCTCGCCGTCGCGCTGAATATCGTCTGGACGGGTTTTCAACTTATCAAACGCTCGGCACTCGGTTTGATGGACACGGCGGTCACGCCCGAAACCTGCGAGAACATCGTAAAGATTCTCGACGGCTACGTCGCCACGCAAGGCATTGATTATCACGCGCTCCGCACTCGTCAATCAGGCGCGAGAAAGTTTATTTCCGTTCACATACTCGTCCCCGACGAATGGACTGTTCAGAAGGGACACGATTTGACCGAACAAATCGAAAACGACATTTGCCAAGCCGTTCCCGATTCGACGGTTTTCACGCATCTCGAACCGCTCGAAGACCCGTCTTCGTTTTATGATCTGGAGCTTTTTCGCCGCCAATAAACTCAAAAAAAATTAACCGTTTGATTTTTCCAGCCGTAAATTCTATTCTTACCGTTTGCTTGACACGCAATTCTTACATCTATGATTAACAGAGAAAATATCAGAAACATCGCTATCATCGCGCACGTTGACCACGGCAAAACGACTTTGGTTGACGCGATGCTCAAACAGTCGGGGACGTTCCGCGACAACGAAGCCGTGCAAGACCGCGTTATGGATTCGATGGATTTGGAACGCGAGCGCGGCATCACGATCATGGCGAAAAACGCCGCCGTCCGATATGGCGATTATAAAATCAACATTCTCGACACGCCCGGACACGCCGATTTCGGCGGCGAAGTCGAGCGCGTTTTGAAAATGGTTGACGGCATCGTTTTACTGGTTGACGCGGCGGAAGGCTGTCTGCCGCAGACGCGATTTGTTTTAAGAAAGGCTCTCGAACTCGGACTGCCCGCCATCGCTCTGGTCAACAAAATTGACCGTCAGGATTCTCGACCGGAAGAAGTTTTAGATGAGATTTACGACCTTTTTATTGACCTCGGCGCGGACGAAGAGCAAATTGATTTTCCCGTTTTGTATGCGATTTCCCGCGATGGCGTGGCAAAGAAAACTCTCGAAGAAGAATCGAAAAACCTCAAACCGCTATTCGACCAAATCATTGAAACTATTCCTGCGCCGAAGCAAATCCGCGATGATTCATTGCAGCTTCTCGTCGCTAACATTGATTACAACGCTTTTGTCGGGCGGCTCGCCATCGGCAGATTATTCTCCGGCGAGATTGCGAAAAATCAGGAAGTCATCGTTGCCAAACGCGACGGCTCAACACAGAAAACCAGGGTTAAAGAGCTTTATGTTTTTGAAGGAATGAAACGCGAGCCGGTGGAAAATGCCGGCGTCGGCGAAATCGTCGCCCTCGCCGGATTCGATGACATCAATATTGGCGAAACAATTACATTGGTTGATAATCCGAAACCTTTGCCGGTGATTAATGTTGACGAGCCGACGATTGTCATGATTTTTGGAGTGAACAATTCGCCGTTTTCCGGCATTGACGGAAAATTCGTTACCTCGCGCCAAATCAAGGAACGGCTCGAACGCGAACTTTTGGGAAACGTCGCCCTGCGCGTCGCCGACACCGATTCGCCCGACCAGTTCAAAGTGTCGGGACGCGGCGAACTGCAATTAGCGATTTTAATCGAAATGATGCGCCGCGAAGGTTACGAAATCCAAGTTTCCAAACCGGAAGTGATCACGAAAAAAGGCGAAAATGGCGAACTGCTCGAACCGATTGAGCAGGTCGTCGTTGATTGCCCTGAAGAATTTATCGGCGTTGTTACCGAAGCGCTCGGACGGCGCAAAGGTCAGATGTCAAAAATGATTAATAACGGCACGGGTCGCGTGCGCCTCGAATACGAAGTTCCGTCGCGCGGCTTAATCGGTTTTCGCGGCGAATTTTTGACCGAAACAAAAGGCACGGGTTTGCTGAATACGATATTTCTCCGCTTCGATAAATGGCAGGGCGATATGAAGGGACGTGGCACGGGTTCTTTGATTTCGGACCGAATGGGCGAATCAACGACCTACGCGCTCTACGCTTTGCAGGAACGCGGCAAAATGTTTATCAACCCGCAAACGAAAGTTTACGAAGGAATGATTATCGGCGAAAACGCCCGCGCCGTTGACCTCGATGTCAATCCGATCAAAGAGAAAAAGCTGACCAATATGCGAACTTCCTCGGCTGACGAAGCGATGCGCCTCGTTCCGGTTAAAGATTTGTCTTTGGAAGAAGCGTTGGAATTTATCGCCGACGACGAATTGGTTGAAGCCACACCGAAAGCAATTCGCCTTCGCAAAAGAGTTTTGAAGGCGAATGAGCGACCGAAAAAATAAATTATAAAAATTTATTTAAACAGATGATTTAGTGTAGCTGCAAGAACATCAATATAAGGTTTGGCAAAATAAGCGGAAGCGCCCGAAGCCAGACCTTTTTGTTTGTCGGTTTCGCTCACATCACCCGAATAAAATACCGCCGGTGTATGCGGATTAATTTTGCGTATTTCCTTGCATAACTCAAAACCGCTGCCGTCAGAAAATCTGGTTTCGAGCAGAAACAAATCGAAAGCCTGCGCCTTTGCCATTCGTAGTGCCTTGGCAATCGTTTCAGCAGGTACGATTTGAACTCCGCTATCACCGAGCATCGCTTTCAGCACGAGAAAATCTTCTTCATTACTAGCGACGTAAAGAACGCGCGAGAATTTACCGGATTTCATAATTTTATCCTTGAAGAATTTAACAAACGAAATCGTTTATTATTTATTTTGATTTAATATCGTTTATTTACTGTTTATAAGAAGCTTATTGAAGAAATTTATGGATTCACAAATTTAGGGGTTCGCCATTTTTAAGTTATCTCTTCGGACTTGAGCAATACTTGAGAATTGTTAAACAAAGTCCTACCAAATCATTTACGTGACATTTCGCGTGTCAATCAACAGTTAAGTTCTATGTTTTACGATACGAAGCCATTTTGTCAGCTAATCTCGTTGTTTCTGGCAGGCGATACTTCGGCGCACACTCCAAAACGTATTTAATCGCCGTTTCCAGCTTGATGCGATGCCCGACGGAAACATAAACCGGCTGAACTTTGTCTTTTGTCCGCAGAGCCGTGCCAACCTGTTCGTTTTTGTAAATCAAAGGTGAAGTGCTGCCGCGAGTTTCGCCGAGATTATCAAACTTTCCGACCAGCAAGGATTTTGCCACGCCGAGCGTCGGCACATCGGTAATCAAACCGATATGACAGGCGATGCCGAAACGTCGCGGGTGCGCCAATCCTTGACCGTCGCACAAAATAAGGTCGGGCGTGATGGTTAATTTTTCTAAGGCTTTGATGGCGACCGGAGTTTCGCGGAAGGAAAGAAGTCCGGGGACGTATGGAAATTGAATCGGCAGAATCGCTTCGGCGGTTTCTAATAAATCCAATGCGGGAAAATTCAAGACCACGACGACCGCGCGGCTCGTGTCGTTTCTCGCGTCGTAGCCCAAGTCAATTCCGGCGACGGTTTTGATTGGCTTTTCAAATCTATCTTCGGCGACGACTTCGTAAGCTAATTGTTTTTGCAGTTCGATTGCCTGGCGCGGGTCGAGATTCCAATCGTGAAGCGGCGTGATTTTCATACGAGTTATGAAATCACAGATTGGCGCAGGCGGGCAAGAAAATTTGTTTTTATTTGAAATCTAAACGCAAATTACAAAAATTTTCAGCCGCCTGCTATACCGACCCCAAATAAAGCCCAAGGCTGATGAAGATTGCCAGAAGCGTCGCAACGAGAAGCCATTTGTTCACGCCGAACAAATTGTTTTCCGGCTCGCTGTTCGCTTTCTTGCCGATTTCCCTTTGCGGCTTTGATTCGATTTTTACCGCAGCGGTTTCGGCTTTAGAAGCGATGTTTTCCCTGACCGGTTTCGGCACGAATCGTTTCGGCGCGGCGGCTTTGTGCTTCAAAATCTCGGTCAGCAGCAGAGTTTTGCCGATGACTTCGGAAATTTCGTCGTCGCGCGTGAAACCGTATTTTTCCACGAGTTTGGCGGCACTGCCGTTTTCTCTTTCTTTTTCGAGCAGTTCAACGCAGCGGTTGCCGACGCGAACGTTGACTTCGACGCCCGCAGCTGCGACGAGCGGCGCGTAAAAATCTTCGTTCGTGCTTTTTTTAAAGATTCGCAGGCGGTTAAAGAAATTACTGTTGATTAATTCGTCGAAACTTTCAGTTTGGTCAGCTTCATTAACGAATTCCTCAAATTCCCGCGCGGTTTGCAAGATTTGCAAATCGTCCTTTTCGGTCGAATAAAGCGGAACGCTCGACCAGTCGGCGTAAAGTTTGGCGATTTGCTCTGCCAACTCGCGGCGGCTGTGAATCATTTCGCGGCGGCTGCCGACTTCTTTGGAAAAAAGCCGCGTGACGATTAAATCGAATTTGCCGCGCACCGATTCGGAAAAAGACGAGTTGCGGTAAAAACGCGCCAGCGCGGTCAAAGCGGGTGCGCTCAGCGGCGGGCGCGACATTTCGCAATATCGGCGCAAGTCAGCCGCCGTTACGCGCTCATCGCGCTCGGCGAGCGCCGAGTGCCAGTTTTCGGTTTCCTGCAAAAGTTGAAAATGCGCCTGCAGATGTTCGGGCGAATTTACGTCCTGCGAGACCTGCACGAACGAATGCAGAACTTTTTTGACTTTCAATTCATTGTAGGGTACAGGCTCGACTTTTAGATGTTCGCGCTCAATGTTCGCCATTACCGCTTCGACCATTTGCAGAAAGGCGACTTCCTCCGTCGCTCGCTTCCGGTAAAAATCAGCGTCGCTCGCCGACGACCCGCTGCCGGCAAGCGAAATGACTTCCGCCGGATTTTCCGTCGTTCTGCGCGGCGGTTCAAACGCCGGTCGTTCCGCCCACGCCGCCGTTTGAGCGCCGAGAACGGTTTCGACTTCAATCACTTTGTCGTTTGACATTTTGAAATCGGCTTCTGCCCGGCTCGTTTCGATAACCGTTTCTTCAATCAGATTTTCGTTCTTTAATTCGCCTATCAGATTTTCAAATACATTCATGATTTTTATGCAGAGCGCGATTCAAAATAAAATGCAGACGATTAGTTTCCTTTATTGAGTTCGTCTGCGCGAAGCAGTGACAATTTTTGGTAGCGGAGTTTGACAAGTTCCGACATTCCTTCGATCGAGTTTTCGAGCCTGATTGTTGTCATCGGGCTTATAAATCAGGGTTTTCGGCGCATCTGCCGCGCCGTTTAATTTCAGCCTTTCGGAAAAACTGCAAGACGTATGCCGCCGGGCGAGCCGAGAGCGAAAACGATAAGCCGACTTTTTATCTTCATTACCCGCATCAATTTGTGCTGAAAATTTTGTTTTTTGTAATTTTTTTTCCGTGTTGCAATTTTTTGCCGGATTTTTAAGTTATACTGTTTCTTACACATCTATTTTTGGAGAAAAGCTAATTGAGCGCAGTCATAGAGCAGACGATTGAAACTTACGGCATTGAAAATTGGGGCGCAGGTTACTTCGGCGTCAACCGCAAAGGAAATTTGACGGTTCGCCCAGCCGAAAACGACAACCTTTCGGCAGATGTCAAAGAAATTATTGACGATTTAAAAAAGCGCGGCATCAATCCGCCGATTCTTCTGCGCTTTCCGCAACTGCTCGCCGGGCAAGTTCGGAAACTTCAAAAAGCATTCAAAAATTCCATCAAAGAATTCGATTACAACGGCGGACATATGTGCGTTTATCCGATGAAGGTTAATCAAAACCGCGCAGTCGTCGAAGAATATCTGCGCGAAGGCAAACGCTACAACTTCGGACTCGAAGCCGGCTCGAAAGCCGAACTTTACGCTGCTCTGGCGCAGGAACACTCGGACGAAAGTCTGCTGGTTTTGAACGGCTTCAAGGACAGAGATTTTATTCAACTGGCTTTTGCTGGCGCGCAAGCCGGAAAAAACGTCGTCATCGTCATCGAAAAACTCAGCGAACTCGAAAACACTCTCAAACTCGCCGACGAAGCGACCGCCGAAAACCCGGAAACGAAGTTGCCGCTGCTCGGCGTGCGCGTCAAACTTTACTCGAAAGGTTCGGGCAAATGGGAAAAATCGGGCGGCGAAGCGGCGAAGTTCGGTTTGACGACGACCGAGATTTTAGAAGTCATCCGCCGTCTTAACGAAACGGGCAGAATTGATATGCTCAAATTACTGCACTTTCATATCGGCTCTCAACTGACTGACATTAAACGAATTAAAAGCGCGATGCGAGAAGCGGCGCGGACATATTCCAAAATTCGCCAGATGAACATTCCGATTCAGTATCTCGATGTCGGCGGCGGAATGGCGGTTGATTACGACGGCTCGAAAACCTCGTTTGAATCTTCGGCAAATTACAACGCGCAGGAATTTGCCAACGATGTCGTTTACGTTATCAAAACCGTCTGCGACGACGAAGACGTGCCGCACCCGACGATTATTCAGGAATCGGGGCGTTACTTGTCGGCATATCACGCGATTTTAGTGACCAATATCCAAGACGAAATCGAAACCGTCGTCGAAAATTTAACGCCGCTGACGATTACGGTGGACGACCCGCCCGTTGTCAGAGAACTTCACGATTTGCGCGAAAGCATCAACGGGAAAAATTATGGCGAGTATTATCACGACGCGCTCGAAAACCGCGAAGAACTTTTCACGATGTTCAATCTCGGTTTGATTTCCTTGGAAGCGCGCGGCAAAGGCGAAGTTCTTTTCTGGGACGTTTGCGAGCGCGCCGACGAATTCGCCCAGCAGAAAAAATACGTCGCCGAAGAATTCGACGATTTAAGAAGATTATTGTGCGCGAAATATCTGGCGAATTTTTCCGTGTTTCGTTCGATGCCGGACAATTGGGCGCTGGAGCAGTTATTTCCGATTATCCCGATTCACAAACTCAACAAAAAGCCGAGCGAATATGCTACACTGTGCGACATCACTTGCGACTCGGACGGAATAGTTGATAAATTCGTTGACCTGCACGATGTCAAGCCCGTTCTCGAATTACATAAATTAGAGAAAGGCGAGCCGTATTATCTGGCGATGATGCTCGTCGGCGCGTATCAGGAAGTGATGGGCAACAATCACAATCTTTTCGGCGTGCCGCACGAAGCGCACATACATATCGGCGAAGACGGCTACATTATCAGAAAGGTGATTCAGGGCGCGACGCTCGGCGATTCGCTCTCGGTCGTGCGTTTCGATACGGCGCAACTACACGATCAATTTCGGCGCATCGTGATGCAGCGTATTAAAGACGGTGAATTGACGACCAAAGAAGGCGATAAATTAATTAATTATTACGAAACGCAAGCCGACGGTTATACATATCTATCGCCGAACGGCGATGAGTAATTTTATGGCGGCGGAAATTAAATGCCCGAAACGCGATAGCGCGATGATTGAAGGTTTGGTAATAGACCGAACGCAAGAGACACATATTAAGCAAATATGGGTTTAAGGAAACCCGGAAGAATCATTGTTCTTTGGTGTTAAAACTTCTAATCGAGAAGCATAATATGTTCAGGCATTTCGCTGTGCCAATTGCAGTTATTTAGAATTTTATACAACTGAAAAAGTGTTGATTTAGAAAAGATATATATTTATTTGGAGAAAGTATGGCAGTTCAAAAGAAATCAAAGGCTTCAAAATTTCTAACCGTCCCGACGCGACCGATTCCGGTTGACCGCGACCGTTCGGTGGCGGGGCTTTTGGAGAAAATGGAAGGCGCCGGCTTCGGCGCGAAACAATTGGCGGAAGCGCACCGCATCTGGCTCGATATGCTCGACGACAATTCGACGATTTATATGTGCGGTTCGGGAAATCTGATTCCGTCAGGAATGCGACGGCTTCTGGCTTACGTCATCAAAAATCGTTTCGTTGACGTGATTGTCATGAGCGGCACGGTTTTGTTTCACGACATACACGAGATTTTGGGGCGCAGTCATTATCAAGCGCATCCTTCGATGTCGGATGAAGAACTCGAAACCTCGGACGTAATGCGCATCGGCGACCTGCTCGCCAATGTGGACGAGTATCACGAAGCCGACGAATGGGTCGGCAGCGTCATCAACCAACTCGAACTTTCGCGTTCGTATTCGGTGCGCGAGTTTCTTCATCTTTTGGGACGCGAACTGGCGGAAATCGCCCACGAAGACGGCATTTTGACGGCGGCTTATAAATCGCGCATTCCGATTTACTGCCCCGACATTCTGGCAAGCCCGTTGTCGGTCGGCATCGCCCGCGCACGTTTTGAAAAGAAAGTCCAATTTAATTTCGACATCACGCAGGACACGATGGAGATGATGATGATTTCCCAAAAAACGCGCAATTCGGGCATCATCACTCTGGGCAGCGTGTGCAGTCAAAATATGGTGAATATGGCTGAAATTTCGTCGTATATCACGCGCACCAGCCCGCGCGGACACAAATACGCCGTTTCGATTACGACCGATTCGGTGCCGCTCGACATTCGCACGCCGTCGTTCGGCGGCATACACACGCAGACTTTCGGCAAACTCGTAAAATCCGCGACGACGGCGTATGTGCAGAGCGATCCGTCAATCGCTCTGCCGATGATTATCACGGCATTGTCGCAAACCGCCGCCAAATTTATGAAAGGTCGCAAACGACCGAATTTTTCTTTTTCGGGCAGAGATTTAGGAATTGATGTTCCCTAATAGTCTTTGGTTTTTAGTTTTTGGTCTTTGGTTTTCGTTAGTTGTTTAGCCGGAAGCCGCACAATAAATTGATTTTCAGAGACCGAAGACAAAAAACCAAAAACTAAAAACCAAAAACCGAATTATGTCTGAGTCTGCAAATCTTCCGGTGAATTTCGGCGGCATCGAGGAAAGTGAATTTTCGAGTTACGAAGACGCGCGGGTTTTAATTTTTCCAGTTGCTTATGAAGGCACGGTTTCATACGGTGCGGGAACGGGCGCGGGCGCGGGCGCGATTATTGACGCTTCGCGCAATATGGAACTTTACGAGGAAGAAACCGACGCGGAAGTTTACAAAATCGGCATCCACACGCTCGAAGAATTCTCCGCGCGCGAATCGCCCGAAGCGATGATGAGCGGGCTTTACGAACGCGCGAAGGAATTATTAAAGGAAGAAAAATTTTTATGTATGCTCGGCGGCGAACATTCGGTGAGCGCGCCCGTCATTCGCGCGCACGCCGAACGATTTCATAACATCTCGATTTTGCAGATTGACGCGCACGCCGATTTGCGGGACGAATACGACGGCACGCCGCATTCGCACGCTTCGATTATGGCGCGGTCGGTTAAGGATTTGAAAATCCCTGCCGTCCAGGTCGGCATCCGTTCGCTGTCGGCGGAAGAAGCCCGAAGTTTGAGCGATTTGCCGACCAAGATTTTTTGGGCGAAGGATATTGTCGGACGAACGGATTGGATTGACACGGCAATTGACAGTTTGACCGAAAACGTTTACCTGACGATTGATATTGACGGACTCGACCCGTCGCTTGTGCCGACGACCGGAACGCCTGAACCGGGCGGACTCGGCTGGTATGAAGTTACGACTTTGATTCGCCGCCTCGCCGAAAAACGCCGCGTCGTCGGAATGGATCTGGTCGAATTTTCAAAAACCGAAAATTCCGACGCGCCTGCTTTTCTCTGCGCCAAGCTAGTCTATAAATCTTTAGCTTATATTTTTAGAAACGATACGCCAAAGGTTAGAGGCTAGCGGCGCGTTTGGCTAACCTATGTTCTTTAGCCTCCGGCATTTTAATTACCCGCCGACGTGAACGTTTGGTCTTCGTTCCGGGTCAGGTTCGGCTTGCCGCAGAATTTCTCTCGTGACGGGCGCGGTGTCGCCTTCGCCAAACAAAATATATCTCACTAAATACGATGCCGGATTGCCTTCGCTCCAACCAAAATAAACGTGCGGGATTTTTTCGGTCTTATCTCTTAAGTGCATTAGAAGAGCGGCTATTGCATTCGGGACGGTTGGCGCGTGTGTTCTGAGGATTTTGTAGCCTTCGATGTCAACGCCGCGAATTTTCAATTTGCCTTTAAACTCGGAAGCGTCGCCTAATTCAATTTCATAAAAGAGAATCGGGTCGCTTGAGGGAATGTGGTTATCAACCCGTTTCTCGTGTTCCTTAAAGCGATACTCCTCAACATCTCCGGTTTCCCGCCGATTGGTTACAATGCGGATTTCTCCCTGCGTCATCTCCTCGATAAATTGTTTGGCTGTTTCGTCAAATTCTATTTTCTCAACGCGCAGTTCGGTCGAACGTAAAGCGCGAGAAACAAATGAAGCCGAGACGATGGCTAAAATGAATAAAGAAGCGATTTTGATTCCGTCGGGACGCTCGATGATGTTTGTTATTGTCGTGTAAGAGAACACCAGCGAAATAAGTAAAAACGCCCATTTCATCGCCTGACTTCGCCGCCAGGCAGAAATGGTCACGGCGACGGCGGCGGAAGTCATTAAAACCAAAACGCCCGTCGCATATGCTCCTCCTTGCGCCTCGACGTTAGCTTCAAAAATAAGCGTCACGGCAAAACAAATTGATGCGAAAACCAGCACGAGCGGGCGGGTCGCGCGCCCAATTCGGCGCCATTCCGTATCTGGGCAAATAACGCGGAACAATGTTCAAAAGTCCTGCCATTGCCGAAGCTCCGGCAAACCACAAAATTAAAATGGTGCTGATGTCGTATGCGGTTCCAAACAACTCGCCGAGGTGTTGATGCGCCAGATAAGCTAAAGCCCGCCCTCTCGCTTTGCCGCCTTCGTCGTATTCCGCCGCCGGGATTAAAATAGTCGTAATAAAGCTGCTGCAAATAAGAAAGAAACTCATTATCAAAGCCGCCGCCGTCAACAGTTTTCGAGTGTTCTCAATCCGTCTCGGATTTTTGACCAGAGGCATTACGGCAACGCCGGTTTCAAAACCGGAAAGTCCGAGCGCGAGTTTTGGAAAGGTGATTAGTGAAAGCGCGATAACGGCAAGCAAGCCTTTTATTTCAAAGTTTCCAACGAGAGTTTTCGTCGAAAACAGATTACTCTTCCAATCAGCCAGAAGCGTCGGGTGCATTGCTATTTCATAAATTCCGGTGCCAATTACGATTAAATTCAAAAGCAGATAACTGACGACCAGAAAAACAGCGATGCCGATTGCTTCCTTAAAACCCTTCAAAAAGACGGCGGCAAGAATAAAAATTAAAAATAAAGTTACCGGAATCGGATGGTCGAGAAAATGGAGATGTTCTTCAACAAACGGATTGTGAATGATGTGTTCGGAAGCGTCTGCCGCCGAGAGCGTGATTGTAATAACAAAGTCGGTGGCGACAAAACCGAGCAGCGCCAGAACAAACAGCTTGCTTCTCCAGCGCGACAACAACGATTCGAGCATCGAGATTGATCCTTGTCCGTGCGGACTTTCCGCTGCTACCCGGTTGTAAATAGGCAGCGCGCCGAAAATCGTTAGTAAAACAAGAATAAGAGTCGCAATCGGCGAAAGCGCGCCGGCGGCGAGAAAAGCGATGCCCGGCTGATAACCGAGCGTGGAAAAGTAATCAACGCCCGTCAGACACATTACCTTCCACCACGAATGAGTGTGATGCTGTCCTTCTTTTTCGTGCGGACCTTCAATTTCTTTAACGCCCTGCATCAACCAATTTCTAAATCGTTTATCTTCAGAAATTTTTACGGTTTCCATAATTTTCTACGCCAAAATAAAAAGCCACACGCACACAAAAAATGTGTATGTAGCCCGATTAAAATTTAAAATCTAAACCTTATAAACACTTTTCCATTACGCCTGCGGAGTTAGCTGCCGGGCTTGAACAATGGAAATGTTCACCATCTATCGAATGATTTGTCCCAAAAGTTGGTTCCCGCGCCTTTTTGTGCAAAAGACTTCGGCGACAAATTATCAACGGTTATAGATTATGTAATTTGATATAAAAAGTGTGTGAGAAAGTTATAAAAATTTCATTAAGATTTACGAATTCGGAATGAAGCGATAGCCAATCCAAGGCTCGGTCAAAACGTATTTCGGATGCGAAAAATCCTTCTCGATTTTCTTTCGCAAAGAACCGACTAAAACGCGAGTGCTTCGGGCGATTCGGTATAATAACCGCCCCAAACCTTTTGCAGTAAAACCGCGTGCGTCAAAACTTTGTCGGGATGTTTGACCAAAAAGGCAAGCAGTTCAAATTCTTTCGGCGTGAGATGGATTTCCTGTTTATTGACCAGAACTTTATGCGCGGAAAAATCAACGTAAAAATCTCCGACCTCGATAAATTCCGTTGTTTTCTCAGGCACGCGGCGCAGAGACGCGCGGACGCGGGCAAGCAGTTCGTTCGTTCCGAAAGGTTTTCTCACGTAATCGTCCGCGCCCGCGTCTAACGCTTCGACTATCGTTTTTCCTCATCGCGGACTGACAAAACGATAATCGGCACGTTGGAAATTTCGCGCAGCTTGCGGCATAATTCCAGTCCGTTTGTATTCGGCATTTGTAAATCCGTGACGACCAAATCAGGCTGCCAATCTTGAAAAAGCTCAAATCCCGATTCGCCGTCGCTCGCCGTGCGAATGTCGTAGTGATGCGCCGCCAAAATCCGCCGCATCACGCGGATAATCTGCACTTCGTCGTCAACCACCAAAATTTTTTTTTGTTTCATTCATCAAATTTCAGCGGCAAATCAAACACGAACCGACTGCCTGTTACGCTGTCTTCAATCCAAATTCGCCCGCCGTGCGCTTCGACAATTCCGCGCACGATGGCTAAACCATTCCGAAACCTTTCGCAGTTTTATCGGCGCGATAAAATTTTTGAAATACTTTTTCGCGTTCTGATTCAGCGATTCCTTTGCCCTCGTCCTCAACCGAAAATCGAATTTTATCGCCCGCGCGTTTTACTCCGATTTCAATTGTCGAGTTTTTCGGCGAATACTTCGCGGCGTTGTTGAGCAAATTATAGACGACTTCGGCAATCGCTTTCGAGTCAACCGAAATTGTCGGCAGATTTTCTTCCGCATTAATTTCAATTCGGTGATTCGCCGCCAAACTTTCGGCTCTCTGCAAAGCGTTCGAGAGAATTTCTTCGACTTCGCCGCCGGTCTTTCGCAGATTGAATTCGCCCGCTTCGATTCGCGCAAGCTCGACCATTGATTCGACAAAATCGTTCAATCGGTCGGTTTCTTCGTCAATAACTTCGAGCAGTTCGCCGCGCCCTTCGCGCTCCAGCGTAACGTGAATCGGGTCTTGCTCGTGTTCTTCAATTAACATTGTCACCGATGCTTTAATCGAAGTCAGCGGAGTTCGTAAATCGTGCGTGACGGCATCGAGCAGCGCGGACTTAAGTTTTTCGCTTTGCCTGAGAGCTTCGGTGTGGCTCGCTTTTTCAAACGCCGCTTGTAATTCCCGGTAAAGCCGTTCGGCTTCTTCGGCTCGCTGCCTGACTTTAGCCGAAAGCTGTCCCGCCGTCATCGCCACGATGAGAAAAGCGAACAGCGCAATCCAATTTTCCCAATCGGAAATTGTAAAAGTTCCAATCGGCGGCAAAAAGAAAAAATTGAAACACAGCATCGCTAATACCGAAGCGAATAATCCGGGTTTGCTTCCGAAAACAGTGGCGGTAAAGAAAACGAAAAGCGAAAATACAAGGGCGACCATAATCGGATTGATGTGGTCTCCGAGCGCGTGCATTCCCCACGTTAAAATCGCCAAACCGATTACGGCGAGCGCATACGGCAATAAAATTTTCAGACGATTCAATCTCACGTTTCTTTATCTTTTATTTTTTTTCACAAAATGTAAATTTTCAGGATTTGTTTAAGATGGAAACTATTATTTTCCTGTTAATCGCTTTGAACTTTGTTATAGAATTATTCGTAAAATCAAACACTAATATCTGAAACGTCCTTTACAAAACCGCGACCTTTTAGAGTAGAATTCAATAAAGCAGTAACGATTTTTTGGAGAAATTATAGATGTTAAATGAAACGAACAAACGTATTGGAAATTACAAATTCACAAGTTTCCTTCTGATACTTTCACTTCTCTTGATGTCAGGATGTAAATTCGGAAAATTCGGCGGGCAGCAACCGGCTTCGACCGCCGAAACACAGCCGCTGCCGCTGGCGCCGCCCGCGCCGGTCGTGATTGACGGCGTGCGAACCTCTTACGCCGATGTTGTGCAGAAAACTTCGCCAGCCGTCGTGCGAATCGAAGCCGAAGTCAAAAGCAGACAATCGGCGCAACAACCGCAGCAATTCGGACTCGACGATTTTTTCAATATTCCGCAGCAACCGCAAAATCGCGGACAGCCGCCGCAGCGCGGTCTCGGTTCGGGCGTGATCGTCAGCGCCGATGGCACGGTTTTGACGAATAATCACGTTGTCGAAGGCGCGGAGAAAATTACCGTTTTAATGAGCGACGATAAAAGCTATGACGCTCGAATCGTCGGGCTGGACGAGCCTTCGGATTTGGCGGTTTTGAAAATCGAAGCGACGAATCTACCTTTTCTAAATCTCGGAAATTCCGACAACGTGCGCGTCGGCGATGTCGTTTTGGCAATCGGCAATCCGCTCGGCATCGGGCAAACGGTGACGGCGGGAATCATCAGCGCGAAGGGTC
Organism: Pyrinomonadaceae bacterium; assembly: GCA_030448055.1. Classification (GTDB taxonomy): domain Bacteria; phylum Acidobacteriota; class Blastocatellia; order Pyrinomonadales; family Pyrinomonadaceae. Next base: position 1,204,280 of record JAUJNR010000002.1, on the reverse strand, counting down.
GCCGCACGGGTTTGAGCGACGGCAATAGTTTTGAAGATTTTCTGCAAACCGACGCGCCGATAAATCGGGGAAATTCCGGCGGCGCGCTGATTAATATCGCGGGCGAGCTAATCGGCATTAACTCGCAGATTCTTTCCACGGGCGGCGGGCAAGGCGGCGGCAGCATCGGCATCGGCTTTGCCATTCCGACGAATATGGCGAAAGGAGTTTTGGAACAACTCGTCGCCACCGGCAGAGTGCGGCGCGGTCTGCTCGGCGTCGGCATTCAAGCCGTCAACGAAGAAATTAAAGAAGCCTTTGGACTGAAAGACACAAAGGGCGTTCTCATTAACGATGTCAAGCGCGGCGGCGCGGCGGAAAAAGCCGGTGTCAAACGCGACGACGTAATTATCGCCATCAACGGCGAAACGATTCACGACACCAATGTTCTTCGCAACAAAGTCGCCGGAACACAGCCCGGAACTGAAATTAAATTAAGAATCGTGCGCGACAGTCAGGAACAGGAACTGTCTGTCGTCTTGGACGAATTAAATCCCGAAAACGCGAAAACCGCTCAGCCGAACGAAAACGACAGAGGCGCGCAAACACCGAACGAAAGCGGCAAATTAGGATTAAACTTGCAGCCAGTGACGCCTTTAATCGCCCGTCAACTCGAACTGCCCGAAAGCAGCGGCGGCGTAGTCGTCACTGACGTTGACCAGAACGGCGCGGCGGCAAAAGTCGGCGTGGCTCGCGGCGACGTTATTTTAACCATCAACCGGCAACCCGTCGGTTCGCTCGACGAAGTGCAAACTGCGCTCGACAAAGCGGGCGACCGTCCGATTCTGCTGCTGATTGCACGAAAAGGTCAAACAGTTTATTTGACCGTCAGACCGAGTTAAAAAAGGCAAAAGTAAAAAGGCAAAAGGCAAAAGTTAGAACTAATTTCCTAACTTTTGCCTTTTGCCTTTTTACTTTACGTTTACCAGCTAAAACGCATCTGCAACTCGACGCGGCGGTTGCCGGAATTTCCGCCGCCAAACCCGCCGCCTCCACCGCCGCCGCCAAATCCGCCGAAACTGTTTGCCAGCGAGGTTGACTGACCGAAACGGCTCGAACTCAAATTGCCGATTGGCGTGTTGAGATTTGTGCGGTTGAATAAATTGGAAAACTGCAAGCCGACGGTTAAATTATAAGGCTTGTCGCTTCCGCCGCCGCCAAAGCCGCCGCCGAAACCGCCGAAACCGCCGCCTCCACCACCACCGCGATTTCTGCCGCCTCCGCTTCCGCCGCGGTTGCCGCCGCGACCGCCGCCCGCCCCGGGAATTTGTCCGCTGCTTTGTCCGGGCGCGTCCGTCGTTGTCGCCGCCGTGCTTCTCGAACCGCCGAAGCCGAATGTTTTATCGAGCCGCAAGTTGACGTTGAAGAACGCGGGACCTCTGCCGTAATTTCGCGGAATAATTGCGTTCACATCCGAAACGTCGCCGACGTTGCAAAACGAATCGGTCAATCCGAGCGTGTTGCAGCGCGTGCTGAGAGCCGCGAACGTCGGACGTTCCGTAAATCGCGTGTCGCCGTTCGTGTCAACGCCGGTCGTGATGTTAAACGGTCTGCCGGATGAAGCGATGATAAACGGACTGACGCGCACTTTCCAAGGCATCGTCATCGAACCGCCGATGAAAAAATTATGGCGCACATCGAAAGCCGCGTTCCCGTATTCGTCGCTCAAATCGTAGCTGTAAGCCGGAAAACTGCCCGCGCCGTCCGCATTGCTGTTGGCGAAACCGAGACGATAGTTTCCAAAAATGGAAAAGTTCGGATTCAAATTCGTGCGGAAATTGACAATGACCTGCTGCTGATTTAGGACGCCGCTCGATTCGTATTGAAAAATGTTGCCGCGCGCCGGGTCGGGACGCGGCGCGTTATTGCAGTTTTGTCCGGTCGGGCAAATCGGCGCGTTGATGTTGCGCGATCTGAGCAGATACAGATTTCTCGACGCGATATAGAAAACTGTCATCGTGGTTTTCAGCGGCAGTTGACGCTCGACGCCGAGCGCGACTTGATAAGTAACCGGCGACCGCAAATCATTAGCAACCTGCGTAATCGTATTCGATTGCGGCAGAACCGCCAAAATTTGCGCCGCCGTCGGGACATTCGTCACGCCGTTTAAGGTGAATGTCGGCTGATTCAAAAGATTGAGCGCCGCCGCTCGCCGAACCGGGTTCGGGTCGTTTGCGCTGACAATCAAACTCAATTGATTCAAACCGTTAAAACGCTCGGCTTGTAAGGTTAGATTTTCGCTGAAACGGTCGTAGAAAACGCCGAAGCCGCCGCGAAAAACCGTTTTCGGCTGACGCGCGCCGCCCGCGCCCGGCGAGTAAGCGAACGAAAAACGCGGCGCGAAATTCAGATTATCGCTGATGTTCGTTTGATTTTCGTAACGCAGACCGAAGCCCAAAGTCAGTTGCGGGCTGATGCGCCAATCGTCGGTGACGAACGCGCCGACATCGTAACGCGAAACGTCTGCCAGCGGCTCGCCGGAGGTAATCGAAAACTGCGTTGGATTAAATCTGGGGTCGGTGTTGCCCAAAAGATTTTGGCGATATTGTTCGAGCGGGCTGGTCGTCGTTCCGTTCGCTAGAGTAAATCCCGGAAAAGTGAAACTGCCGCCGTAGTTCGATTCCGAGCGGTCTTTGATGGTAACGCCGCGAACTCGCGCGCCGAATTTAAGCGAATGCTGCGAGGTTTTCCCCAAAGTTGTGGTCGTGTAATTCGATAATTCCCAATTGTTGTTGCGGTTGAAACTCGAACCGATTTGCGCGCCGCCGCCGGTGAACGCCGCCGGCACAACAATGGTCGGAACGGTGTTGTCGCCCGTTTGCTCGCTCCGTTCGATTTCATACTGAAAACGGGTTTCGTTGATGGTTTTCGGATTGATAATCATCGTTTCCGTCAGACGAAATTCGTGTTCGGTGTTCGTTGATTCATAGGCGCGGGTCGGCAAAGAAGTGTCGCCGATGCCTTGATTGTCTAACGTATTGCGCGAGAAACTGTAACGCGCGACGAGCGTATTATTTTCGTTTATCTGATAATCGAAGCGCGGGCTGAGTGAAAATCGCCGTCGCGGAACTCTAAACTCTTCCTGAAAATTTGAGAAGTTAAAAGCCGGGTCTAAAACGAGCGCATTGACGACCGAGGCGTTGTCCTCTTCCCGATTGTTGATGTCCAAAAAGAACGAAGATTTTCCTTTCTGAATCGGACCGCTGACGCTGCCGCCGTAAAATCTGAACTGGCTGGACGCGCGATTCCGGGCGAACGGATTGCGCGAATTCAAACTCTCGTCGTTGAAATTCAAAAACGCCTGCCCGCGCCAGCGGTCTGAACCGGGCTTGGTCAAAATCTCGATGCGCCCGAGACCAAGGCGCTCGAATTCAGCCGAAAACGGATTTTGGTTGATGCGGATTTCTCTAATCGCTTCTTTCGGCGGAAGTCTGCCGCCGGTAAAACCGTCAATGTAAATCTGTCCGCCGTTCGGTCCCGCCGAAGGTCCGGCGAGCGCCTGCAAAGCCGCTTCGAGTTCCGCCGGGTCATCGGGCAGCGCTTCTAAATCCTTTTCGTTTAAAACCGTCGCGCTGGCGTTGTTTTCGTTGTCGGTATTGATGTCCTCGTTGCCGGAAACGTCAACGTTTTCCGTCGCAGCCTGAACCGACAAGGCAATCGTCAATTCCTCACGCTGACCCGCGGCGACTGCCACCGCCGTATTTTCGTAAAGTCCGAAATTCGGCGCGGTCGCCCGCACCGTATAACTGCCGGGCACAAGTCCGCTAATCGTAAATTCGCCCTGATTGTTTGTGACGCTGCTTTTTTCCTTGCCGCTCTGGTCAACCGCCGTAACGGTCGCGCCGACGACGACTGCGCCGAGACTGTCAACGACTTGCCCGCGCAGGCTGCCCGCCGTTTGAGCGAGCGTTATCGAATTGAAAAATAATGTGATAAGTCCGATGAATAAAAATAATTTTACCTGTTTCATATAATAAATTTCCGCGCGGCAGAGCCGCGAGGTATTAGAAGAGTGATGGCTGCGTTGAATCATTACCGTCACCTTGATTTCTGATGTATTGTTTCATCGCTTCTTCCGAACTGTGTGCGCCGACCGTGCTGATGTAATAGCCGTCAGACCAAAACTCGCCGCCCCACAACTGTTTTTTGACTTCCGGCATCTGACGAAAGATTTCCTTGGCGGTGATGCTTTTGATGGTTCGCACGATTTTTGTTGGACTATACATCAGCACCGACTGTACCAAAAAATGCACGTGCTCTGAGTCAGTTCCGATCTCCAGAAACTCAATCTCATAGCGCAGGCTTATCTGTTCGCATATTTCTTTGAGTTTCTCATCAATATCCGGCGTAATGACGGCTTTCCGATATTTCGTCGGGCAGACCAGATGGTAAAGCAAAACACTGACATTGTGTTTTTTATGAATCAGTTCGCTCATCGGTCTAGTATATTCCGTAGCAAAGCTACGAGGAATTAAACCAATAAGGAACGATTAAAAAATGATTGAGAATTTCTCAATCAGTAAATCGTTCAAAAACGGATTCGAGCAGAGGCGATTTTCTTCGCACGGAACGATTAATAATCGAAATTTGAAAATGCGCCGCCTAACGCAGCCGTCATTTTTGATTTCCAATTATCAATTACTTCGCACAGTGTTTGAAAGTTCCTGCAAAATAATCAAAAGTATAATTTTTCGCGTTTTCGCTCGTTCAATTTTTAATTAAAATCCGCCGCCGCCTTCGAGTCCGGGAATGCTAAAGCCCGCATCCGCGCCTCGCCGTCCGCTGTTATTGCCGGCGGCTTGCTGCGGAGCTTTCAAAAACGGTTCAACGCCCGACAAAAGTTTTATCGCCGTGACGCGCTCGGCATTCGCACTCTTTGTGCTGGAAAAAGCAATCATCTCGCCGACTTTCAAATCGGAAATCGTAATTGTCGGAAAACGTTCGAGCATTTCGTCAATGCCGCCCGCGCCGCGCATTCCTCCGCCGCCCGGTCTCATTCCGTTCGGCGCGCCTTGACCACCCGGCTGATTCGCCTGTGGCGGGCGCATTCCCGACGGCGGCTGCATTGCTTTTCCGCCGCCCGTTTGAAACGCCGCTAATCTTTGCGCCATTTCAGCCGGAAATTGTTTCAAAACCGAATTTTGCCCGACAACAACCGTTACCGGCTTTTTCGTTTGAATGTTAGTGATAACGATTTCGTTTTTCGCCGCATCAATCGCCGTAATCGTTCCGCCGACTGTTTGAAACGAACCACTGATGATTTCTTCGGCTTTGAAACTTGCACCGTCCGCCGATTTATCGCCGACAGCGCGAACCGAATCGCCGACTTTTATTTCGTCGAGTGAACTTGTTTTCGCTTCGTCATACTTAACCGAATCCTGTGCGTAACGGCGAAACTTAGCATCATCTTTCGGAGTGAGAATCGTTTTCGTTTCGCCCATCATTCCGCGCGACGAAACGGTGATTTCTTTAGTCTGCGCGTTGACTGCAGCGACTTGCCCCGAAATACCGCGCGTTTTCCAACGCTCCTGGTCTTTGGCTTGCCGACCGGCGATGTCCGCTTTGGTCATCAGATAAACCGTTCGCGCCGGAACTGTTTTTTTATCCGCCGCCATAATTCCTGACACGACTACTTTATCGCCCGCGCCGATGTCGGCGAATGTCGCGGCAACGGCGGTTTTCAAACTCGGATTTTCCGGCGAAACGCGCTTGTATTCGGTTTTGTCCGACAAAATCGCCGACACTGCGCCATCCTTTGTCTGCAAAACGATTTCGCTCGCCGTAACCGACGAAACTTCGCCCAGCACGACGCTCGGTTTGACTGATTCCTGCGCTCGAACTATCAGAGACGCGCTCGCTAAAAATACCAGTAAAGTCAATAAGAATGTTTTCTGAAGCATAATTTTCTAAAAATTTTAGCTGCCGGAATTTACACCAGCTGCTTTGGTAAAAGTTGCTTTTGAAAGCACTTATAGAGACGTAATTTGACCCGCAAAGGTTTGATTGTTTTTGTAAAGAATTGTCAATCAGCAGCGGGCTAAAGAGCATCTTTTCGTCGTCCGTGCCAATAGAATTTTCTCTGTCTAAGTTTTTTGCCAACTGTTCTTCGAGCGAGCCGTCAGAACAAGTCCGAGACTGGCGGCGGTCAAAACAATCAAGGCGAAAATCCAGAGATAAGGAATCGAAAGCAGAACTGTCCAGACGAACGCGCCGAGCAGAAGCGCGAGCGTTTCCGAATGTTTGTTTTCGGGCAAAAATCTTTTTTGAATTTGTTTGCCGACGCTGACCTGCAAAGCGACGCGCCCGAAAACAAAACTCAACAGCAGCAGCGCGAACGCCATCAAAACTACAATCGTATAGACGTAATTCGGCAGGTAACTCAAACTCGACATCACGACGCCAATCAGGACGACGAATCCGACCGACCCGAAAGCGAAAACTTTCAGCGCCGAGAGTTGAAAACGGACGACCGCGCGGCTGATCGCGCCGGGCGTAATCGTCGTTAAAACGAGAGAAATGACAAACCAAAACAGCAGCAGCAGAACGCGCTGGGTTAAAAATCCCAGAGAAAAACTCGGCGAAAAAAGCTGCGAAGGATTTTGGGCGAAACGGCGAAAGTCTTCTTCAAAAACCGCGAAGACAATCGTTTCCTTTTCCGGGTTGCGAAGCGGCGTTTTGCTTTCGGGGCGATACGCGCCGCCGAAAATTATCACGTCGCCGCTGATCGAAGCCGTTTCCTTTTGGATAATCGAACCGCCAATGGCGGCAACGTCGCCGTCAACCGCGCCTTCTATAACGGCATCGCCGCCGAAAACAAGAACGCCTTTGGCGTTGCCCCTGACAATGACGTTTTTGCCGAACGAATAAATTTCGCCCTGCGGTTCTTCGATGGTCAAAGTGTTTTCGTTTGAAGTAGAGACGTTCGACGGTTGAGCGCGGAGGGCGAAAACGGCAAGCAAAATAAAAGCAGTTGCCGCCAACATTTGCGCCGACGCAATTTGAAGATTCGCGTAAATGTTTGGTCTGGCAACTGTCTGAATCACTTTTTCCGAGTTTGAACCTGTAAATTTATGAACGATTCAAGCGCGTCACAAAACGCGACAGAAAAATCAAAGAAACGAGAAAGAATCCGATTAAAACTGCAAAGGAAAAATTGAAATTGACAACGATTTGATGACTGAGCGAACGCAGAACAACCGCCGTTCCGACGGCGACATTGTAAATCAAATTCCAGACGAAACCGCCGACGGCGAAAAATTGTTCGGCAAATTTGGCGAATGTATTCAAAACCGCTCGCGTTTCTCCGCCAAAACCTAAAAGCGCTAATAAAAACAACGCTGCGCAAACGAACAACGCTTTGGAGCGTTCCTGCGGTCGGCGCAAACCGCTCACTTTACTTTCGGCATTGGCGACGACGACGCGCGTAAAATCGGCAGGCATCTCAATTTTCCGCTCGCTTTCCAGAGCGAAATCCAAAACGAGCAGCAGTTTTTTCTGCTCGTTTAATTCCGCGCTGCATTTCTGACAAACCGCCAAGTGCATTTCAAGTTCGAGTTCTTCGCGCGGCGACAACTCGCCGTCAATATACGCGGCGATGTCGCTTCGTTTGGAACAAACTTGTTCGATGGCGGCAATTTGTTGATTCATTACCAATTACTTCAAAAATTTAATCGTCAGCGGATATTCCCAAAGCTCGCCGTTGTTCGCTTTAATAGCACCGATAATAGGAAATACAACGCTCATTATTCCGACCGCGACAAGTCCTAAAATTCCAATCAAAACAATGGTTAAAACAAGCGAAACGACGAAATAAATCGCCGAAGAAATCAGCCAGTTAGTCACCATTTTGCCGTGTGCGTCGAGCGCCGGCATTTTATCTTTTTGCGTTTGCCACAGAATAATGGGGAGAACAACGCCGCCGAGCGGAATAATAAGATTCAGCAGTTGCGACAAGTGCAGAAACAAACCCATCTGTTTTTGTTCAGGCGTCTGCAAATACTGCGGCGGTTGATACTGCATATTGTAATTCATCTTTTTTCTCCTTTTATAATCCTGTAAATCCGCGTTCGACAAACATCTCGCGCATCATTTCGCGCGCTCTGAAAAGGCGATTTTTGACTGTGCCGAGCGGCAAATTCAACACCTCGGCAATTTCGTCGTAACTCAAATCCTGCGTGTGTCTGAGCAAAATCAACTCGCGGTAAACCGTCGGCAGACATTTGACGACCGATTCGATTTCCGTCCGCCACTCGCTGCGCTCTCGGTCTTGTTCGGGCGTCGGCTGGTGGCTTTCGATTTGCAGTTGATACGTGCCGTCGGCGTTCTCCGCTTCGAGGCTTTGCTGAACGACCGAATTGCGGCGCATCCAATCAATCGCCGCATTATGCGCGATACGATACAGCCACGTCGAAAACTTATATTCCGAACTATATTTATCGAGCGAATTGTAAACTTTAATAAAAACTTCCTGCGTAACATCGAGCGAAGCGTCGTAATTGTTCAGCATTCGGTAAACGTAGCCGGTAATCGGTCGCTGATAACGGCGCACGAGTTCCTCAAATCCGTCCTCGCGCCCGCGAATCGCTTTCGCAATCAACTCGCCGTCGGTCAAAGTTTTGATATTTTGCAGGGCAAATGCTTGTGTCATCATAGATGAAAAGTTATTACGCCGGATTTTCAAACGCGGTTTCAAAAAAGTTTCAGGTTTCAGGTTCTTCGGAGTTTCAGTTCTAATTACAAATTAGAATTTGAAACCCGACAAACAAAAACCTGAAACCTGAAACTTGAAACTAATTAGATAGTGAACTAAAAGTAATGCTTTATAAATTGCCGCTAGCTTTAGCTAGTGGACAGAGATTGGATATTTCAAAAGGCTTTAGCCGAATATGATTGAAAAAATCAATCATCCTTTTTGCTTTAGCACAATTTAGGCTGAAGCCAAGCGGAATTTTATTTTCCGAAAGTTTGGCTAAAGCCGCTATTTCAACTTATCCACTAGCTAAAGTTAGTGGCAATTGATGAAAACTCGGCAATATTACTTTTAGTTCACTACCACTAATTATAACCGAGCGTCGCCAACCCTGCGGGCGCGGCAATGTCGTCGAATCTTAACGTCTGCGCGGGCATATTCAAACCGACGTCTTCGGGGCGCAAAATATTAAGCGTTCTGCCGAGGGCTTCGGCGGCGATGTCCTTTAATTTGGCGGGCGCGAAATCCTTGCCAACGACAAGCAGGTTTTCCAGTAAATTTTCGCTCGAATCTTCGCCGAAACGGTCGCGGTAAAACATCAGCAAACGAAAAATCTCGTCGTCTCGCTCAGAGTCGGCGCAAGTTACCGAACGGACGACGGTCGGCTCGTCGCCGCGCAGCAGAAGCGCGGTGAAACCGTCCGTCTGCGAACTAATCAGCAAAGAATCCGCCCAGCTTTTCGCGTCAGCCAGCCAATTGGCTTCGCTGACGGCTCTCGGCATTATCAGTCCGGCTTGCCAGCCGAGCGTTTCAAACAAAGTTTCGTATTCGTCAATGACGCTCAATTTGACCGCGGTCGCAAAGAAACGCGCTTTGCCGCCCGCGTCCGCTTTGACTTTGCGACGCGAAATTCGCAAATCGCCCGACGACACCCCGAAAGTTTGCTCGGATTTCCAATCGAGAATTTCCGTCAGTTCGTCTTTAGAAGCCGGTTCGCCGTCGAGCGTCAAAATCGCCGTGCGCGCCGTGCTGCTCGGCAACGAAACAGACCAGCGTTTTTGTTTTCGTAAACCCGCGTTCGTAACTACTTCTTCGAGCATCACAAGCATTTCGTTTTGGCTCGTGATATTCCGCTCGGTAAAACTCGGCGTGAGCAGATTTGACGGCAAATCAATCGTCGCGGCTTGCCGGATGCCGAAACGCCCTCTGCCTTCTTTTTGCAAAGCGAGCGCCGTCAGGCTTTCCTGCTCCAAGCCAAGTGCGGCTTTCGGATAATTCGGTTGGATTAAATTTTCTAACATCCTCTTTATTTGCGATTTTCGATTTGCAATTTGCGATTACCCTTAGACTTCAATCACCTGAAACTGAAATCGCCGCTGATGACAAATTTCAGGAAAAATTAAATTTTCGATAAGCAGACAATCGAAAATTGAAAATTTCAATAGTCTTCGTATTTTTTACCGTCGCCGTCTTCGCCTTCGGCAATGCTTTTGACATCTTTCAAGCCCTGCTCGCCGTCGGGCGAATTCGTATCCTCGCCCGTGATTTCCTTCCATTCGGCTTTTTCGGTAATCGGGTCAACCGGCTTTTCGCGTAGATATTCCGCCGTTACCAAATCGTCGAGCGACTGCGGCAGTTTTCCTTTATCGGCGGCGTATTGGTCAATCGAGCGGCGCATCTGAAAAAGATTTTCCTTCAAAACCGTTTCGCGCGCTTGCTGAACGCTGCGCTGATAAGTCGGCATCGCGACCGACAGCAAAATTATTAAAATGAACATCGCTATCATCAGTTCAAGAAGCGAAAATCCGTTTTCGGTCTTTGGTCTTTGGTCTTTGGTCTTTGGTCTTCGACTTGGGACTTCTTGGGGCTTGAGATTTGAGACTTGTAAATTACCAATCACTGTATTTCTCCTCGTTCAACGCTTCTGCGTCCGAATTCGAACGCACGTCGAAGACGTTTATCTCGTCCCAGCTTTCTTCGTCTTTGGTTTGATAAGACGAACGCAGTTTCCAATCTTTTTCGCCCGTCATCGGGTCAACCGGAATTTCGCGCAGATAAACTTTTTTCTTTTCTTCGTCTTCTTCCTTGAAAACGTTTGTTGAATCGTCGAATGCGCCGGCACCCAATTTTACCGCTAATCCACGCGGTTTAACTTTCACGCCTTCGACTAAAATATCGAGGCTCAGGGGATAGCGGTCGAGGTTTTCCGTATCGAAGATTTTACAGTCGTCAATCACGACGCGGCTGCGCGGGTCGGCGGAAGAAGTGTTATTAAATTGATTCATAGCGGCTGAATTCCCGCCCTGACCTCCGCTTTGACCAACACCCGAACACGCGCCGACCGTATCTCGCCTGAATTCGTCAATCGCATTTCGCATTTCGCGCAGATTTTCGCGTAGGCGCAATTCCTTTTGGCGCTTGTTGGCGTTTTGCGCGAGCGGAATCGTTCCCATCACCAAAATTGCCAGAACGCCTAAAGTGATAATTAATTCAAGCAGCGAGAAACCGTTAACCGACCGCAGACTGCGCGTTGCCCATTGCCGATTATTTTTTTGCTTGCCGCTCATCGCTTACCGCCTTTTGTCGTTAAAACTTGACCGCAAAATTTTCGCCGTCCACCGTCAGCATATTCAAAACGTCAGCGTCGAGCGCGATTTCCGGTTTGCCGTCCGCCAAGGCTTCGATTTCGACATACGCCAAAACCCCGGCTTTTTTTTCCGCTACGCCTCGCAGCGAAGACAGCGACACATACATTTTTCCGTTCTGATTCAAAAACGGCGGCGCCGACGTGTTGGCTAATCTGCCGAAGACATCGCCGAAAGTAACGATGCGAACCGCGATTTTACGCTGGTCGAATTTCAAACCCAAAACCGCCGAACGAAAAGCCTTCGCGCTGTTTACTGTGACGGCGAGTTTAGCTCGCTCGCCCGTTTTCATCTCGGTCAAACCCGGCGAAATCTGCCAATCGGCTGCTGGCGCATTTGATTTCGGCGCGACCGCTGGCGAGGAATTTTCCCGAACACCGATTGTTCCACTCAACCTATCAGCCGTCGGCGCGATTTGCAGAGTTTTCGCGGTAACGTCAATCGGACGCAAATTGTTGATAATCGAATTCGTCTGCGTGGGTGGCGTTCGATTTTCCGCGACGGTTGCGCCCGAATTGTTTGCCGCGGTCGTCGGTGCGTCTGATTTGACATACGCCGGCGATTCGACTTTTTCGTCGGGCAATTGGATTCTCGCCACATTCGGAAGTCGGCGGGCGGCGGCAAGCTGTTCTTCGATTTCCTCTTGAATAACCAGTGCTTCCAGCGAACCGCTGGTCGGCGACTGCAAACTTCCCGTCGGGCGTTCGATTTCGTCTTCTGGCAGAATCGCCGGCGCGCGAATCACGCGCGGCGTAACGGCGATGACAATATCGGTTTGTTGATTGTCTCTTTTCGGAGCGGTGAAAAATCTGCCGATAATCGGAATCAGACCGAGCAGCGGCAAACCCGTGCGTCCGTTCGATTCGGAATTTTGAGCGACGCTCGCCAGCAGAAGCGTTTTGTTATTCTGCACGCGCGCCGTGCCTTTAATCGTTCGTTCGGTAAAAATCGGCGTCAGAGAAGCTAAATTGCCCACGTCGCGCGATTCGATTTCCATAGCGACCTGCACGTCCTGATTCGGAAAGACAATCGGTTTGAATTTGAGCGTCAAACCGACTTGCTCGTAAGTGATGACCGAAGCGGCTTGATTGTTTTGAAAATTGTTTTGATTGTTTCCGGTATTATTCCCTCCGTAGCCTAAAAGCTGCGCCGATTGGACGGGAACGCGCCGACCGATACGCGCCGACGAATCTTCATTGTTAAAGGCGTGAATCTGCGTTGAAGCGATGAGTTTCGTATTTTGTTTATCCTGCAAGGCGATTAAATTTGCCGCTGGCAGAGCTATTCCGATTCCGAAAGGCTGGGCAACGATGCTGGTCGCGGCATTAGCCACGGTTTTAAGTATTCCATACTCGTTATTTCCTATCGTGCCGCCCGTCGTGCCGCCCAAATTTCCGAGCGAAGCGGACGTTCCGATTTGATTGCCGAACTGCAATAAATCGGTTTTGCTGACTTCAAAAATCTGCACGTCCATCACGACTTCGGCGCGGTCTTTATCAAGCGATTTAATCAAATTGCCGATGATGCGAATGTTCTCGGTCGTGTCGCGGACGGTGATGCTGTTGGTTGATTTGTCCACAAGCGGCTGCGTCGGCGTTCTGCCGGGCTGTGCGGGAATAGCGAATTGAATGGTTTTGGCGACTTCGGTCGGATCGGCGTTCGACAAATAAAAAGTTCGCAGAACGAGTTGCTGAAATCTTTGCCGCTGAAGTCCGTTGGCGACTAAAATCGTGCGCGGTCCGACTTTTTGGAAAAACAAATTTTCCTGCAAAAATATGTAATCGAGAGCTTTTGCCGCTGTCACGTTTTTCAGTTCGATTTTAACGTCAATTTTCTGACGGAATGATTCCTTATCAAAAAGCACGTTCAAATCCAAATCCTTCGCCAATTCCTTAATCAGATATTGGGCGTCAACGCCGCTCGGAAACGGCACGTCGCGCAATTTTTCCAGTCTTTGCGGCACGACGTTATCCGCTGCGGCGCTTGTTCTTTGATAGCCGGTCGGAATCAGTTTGACCGTGCCGTCGGGGTCAATCTGCGACGCGGGCGCGTCTCCGTTTTCCAGTCCCTTTTGCAGACGCAGCATTTTTTCCATTTCCGATTTCGCCAATTCGTTCGTCGGGTCGTAGGCGTAAGCCTTGCGAAACGATAGATACGCTCCGGCGTAATCTTTTTCGTTCGCCTGCGCCGTTCCCTTTTTCACATACATCTGCGAAGCGTTAAAAACCGCGCGCTGATAGTGCAGACGATATTCGGGGTTTCGCGGGTCTTCGACGACCGCCAGCGCAAACTCTTCAGCGGCTTTGTCCCACTGCTCGGCGATTTCGGCTTTCATTCCGACCTGGAAATGCTTTTTCGCCTTTTTGTCGTAGGCGAGCGTCGCCGTCGGCGCGAGCAGCGCGATGAGCAGAAATAAAGTAATCGAAAAACGGACGGAAGCGGATTTTCTCATAGTTTTAAGTGTTTCAGGACTCGTTTATCCAGATGCAAATGTTTGTGTGCGATTTTATACACGCGATGGTTGAGGCAAAGTTTCAAAAATTCGCGGCGATTGAAACCTTTAGTATTTTCAACTTATTCGGCGAAAAATGCAAACAAAAAAAATTAAGCGTTCGACTGACCAGCTTGGTCAAAAAGCCGAAGAAATTCACAGAGATTAAAGCAACAGACGCGAATAAAAAATTTTCTTTATTTTAATACTCTTATTCATTCTTGTCATCCCTGTAAATTTCTTTCTGTATTTGATTCGCTCGAAATTCACTTCAATTCGAAGCCACGCCCCTAAACGAACGTCACGCGGTTTATCTCGTGGAGCGTTGTCTGACCGATAAAAACTTTTTTGACCGCCGATTCGCGCAGACTCGACAAGCCTTCCTTTTCAGCCTGGCGGCGAATCTCCGAACCGGGACGACGTTCGACAATCATTTCCCGAACCGCGTCGGTCAAATCCAATAATTCGTGAATCGCCGTGCGCCCGCGATAACCCGTGTGATTGCACGCATCGCAGCCGACGCTTCGGTAAAATTGCTGGTCTTTTACTGTTTCGGGTTTCAGTCCCGATTCGGTGAATTCTTCCGGCGATGGCACATACTGGCGTTTGCACGTCGGACAGAGCAGCCGCACCAATCGTTGCGCGAGAACGCAGTTCAGGGCGGAAACAAAGTTATATGGCTCAACGCCCATATTGATAAAACGCCCGATCACGTCAATCACGTTGTTGGCGTGAACAGTGGTAAAAACAAGGTGTCCGGTGAGCGCCGATTGAATCGCAATCTGCGCCGTTTCGTTGTCGCGGATTTCACCGACCATTATCTTGTCCGGGTCGTGACGCAAAATCGAACGCAAGCCGCGCGCGAACGTCAAACCTTTTTTCTCGTTGACGGGAATCTGCATAATTCCCTGAAGTTGGTATTCAACCGGGTCTTCGATGGTAATGATTTTATCTTCGATGTTGCGGATTTCGTTGAGTGCGCCGTAAAGCGTCGTCGTTTTACCCGAACCGGTCGGACCCGTCACCAGAACCATTCCGTAAGGCTCTTTGATATACTGCCGGAAATTTTTCAAATCGCCAGGGTCGAAACCGACGACATTTAAACTCAGATTTTTAAATTCTTCCGAGATTTGTTCTTTGTCCAAAATACGAATAACGCAGTTTTCGCCGTAAGCCGACGGCAGAATCGAAACGCGAAAGTCAACGGTTCTGCCTTTATAGCGCACGCGGAAACGTCCGTCCTGCGGAATTCGGCGCTCAGCAATATCGAGTTCCGACATAACTTTGATGCGCGAGACCAAAGTTTGATGATAAGCGATGTCAATCGGGTCAACTTTTTGATAAAGCGCGCCGTCAATGCGAAACTTTACCGTTACGTCGCGGTCGCCGGCTTCGATGTGAATGTCGGAAGCGCGCGATTCCATCGCGTTGTAAACGATGGTGTCAACCAATTTGATAATCGGTGACATATCCGAGTCCGACGCCAATCTATCCAAATCTAAAACTTCTTCGCCCTGGTCGGTTTCTTTGACAAGCGAGATTTTGAAACCCGAAGCCGCTTCCTGCAAAACCCTCTGCGTTGCGTCGCCTTTTCTCAAGACGACATCAATGGCGCCCGCCGTCGCCACATACGGCACGATGCGAACATTTAAAACATTTTCGAGTTCGTCCAGAACTTCCAGATTCGTCGGGTCAGCCATCCCGACGTGCAGATTTCTGCCTTCTCTGCGAAGCGGCACGAATAAATTGCGAAGCATTAAATCAACCGGAATTCCGGCGAGTTCTTCGTAACTAATCGGCGATTGTTTATCGGGCGGCAAAAGGTCAATATACGGCAGCCGATAACGCCGTGCCAACGCTTTGGCTTCGACGACTTCCGGCGGTTCGTTATCTAAAAAAGCGGTCGTGTTTATTTTCGGCGCGACGACTGTCGCCGTCTGACTGTTTCCGTTAGTTCGTTGTTCCATTATTTTTGTTAGTTGTTTGTCGTTTTCGATTCGTTGTTTCGCCTTTATGATTTATCTTTTTCCGCTAAACGGTCCCGACGAAATCGTCTGGATAATCGGCAAGTAGATCGCCAGCAGAATCGTGATGACGATGCCCGCCATAAACACCAGAATTACCGGTTCAAGCAAAGTCGTCAATTGTTCGAGTTTGACTTCCGACTCGGCATCGTAAAAGTTTGCCACTTCATCGAGCATCTCTCTGAGACTGCCGGATTTCTCGCCGATGCCGATCATATCAAGGGCAAGTTCCGGCATCCAATTGGCTTTCTCCAAGGACTCGGTAAACAATCGTCCTTCACGAATGAGCGGCAAAACCGTCAGACTGCGGCGTCGCAGTTCGAGATTATTGATTGATTCGGAAGCGATATTCCAGGCGTCCGGCACGGTGATGCCGCCCGACAAAAGCGTCGAGAGCGAACGCGCCAGTTGCGCCGTCGTCATCTGGCGGATTAACGCCCCGACAATCGGCAATTTAAGCAAAAATTTTCCGAGCAGAAGTTTTCCGTGCGGCGTTCTGAGCCAGATGACAAGCGAAAAAACCAGCACCAGAATCATCGGCAAAAGCCACCAGATATTACTCGCAATCGTAGTTGAAAAGGTCAGCACGACAACCGTCACGAACGGCAAACCCTGGTTTGTGCTGAGACCTTTGAACAAATCCGACATTCGCGGCACGATGTAAAGCGTCAGAAACGCGACCATAAACGACGCCGCGATGAGAAGAAACAGCGGGTAAGCAAGCGCGCCGCGAAGTTTGCGCGACACCCCGACGTTGCGTTTCAGATAATCCACAAACCGCGCCAGCACGTCATCGAGCGCGCCGGATTTTTCGCCCGCAAGTAAGGACGCGGTGTAGATTTTCGGAAACGTGCCTTGCGATTCAAAAGCGTCGGACAAAGGAACGCCGCTTTTAATTTTCTCTTCCACGTCAACGAGAATGCCGCGCAGAGTCGAAGAACCCGAACGGTTTTTCAGCAGATTGATTGACTGCAAAACTGGAATCCCGGCGCGCAGAAGCGCGGAAAGCTGTTGATTGAACAACAGAAAATCGCCCGCCTTGACGCGCCCTTTTCTGCCGCCCGCCGCGCCGCTCGGCAAAAACGCCGACAAACCTTTCTCGGCGTTTGAGACGGTGAACACGCGAAAGCCTTCGCTTTCAAGCCGCGATTTGGCTTCGCCGGCGGCGGTCGCCTCGACGATGCGCGTTAAAACTTCGCCCGAAGGCGTTCCCAGACGACAAATAAATTCAGCCATTTTTTATTTTCGAATTTCGATCTTCAGGTTTCAGACTCGAAAGGGTTGCTAGAAAACCCGACGCTTTCAAGATTATATCACGCCTATTTTTATCAAAGGTTGCAAACATCATCAAGTTCGACGCTGACTTAAAATTTAAAACTTGAAATTTGAAACCTGAAACTTATTCAAGAATCCGACTTTGTTAAACCAACGAATATCATTTGGCGGACATCAAAAAAATATCTTGCGGAAAGACAATACATTTCTTAGAATATAAAAAACTAAACGGAGAAATTTGGCTGTGAAAAATTTTCAATTCGTCAGCCGCTCGTGCCTCGTGCATCGGTGGATTTTTTTAACCCTTCTCATCCTCTGCGGCGGCGCGTTTACTACTTCGCTCGCTCAAACGCCCGAACCGACGCCGCCCGCCGAAGAGGAAGACAACAAACCGATTAATATCAAAACCGATTTGGTGACCCTCACCCTAACCGTCACCGACCTTTACGGACGTTTCGTTTCGGGTTTGAACAAAAGCGCCTTTACGGTTTTCGATAATAATCAGGAACAGGAAATTACGTTTTTCTCGGACGCGGACGCGCCCGCTTCCATCGGCATCCTGTTCGATGTCTCCGATTCGATGAGCGGCGAGAAAATCGGCAAAGCCAGAAAAGCGCTCGAAAAATTTATTAATACGAGTCATCCCGCAGACGAATATTTTTTGATCGGTTTTAACAGCCGCGCTCAATTGTTGCTCGACCGCACGCGCGACGGCGACGCCGTGCTGCAAAAACTCACGCTCGTCAAGCCGAAAGACAACACTGCGCTTTACGATGCCTGCTATCTCGGCGTCGAACGCGTCACGCGCGGAACCCGTCAGAAAAAAGCGATGCTCATTATCAGCGACGGACAGGACAACGCTTCGCGCTACAATTTCGGCGAAGTGCGGCGTTTGCTCAAGGAATCTGACGTAACGGTTTACGCCGTCGGCATTATGGACGGCAGAGACGCGGGAAGCACAATGGGAATGCAGGGACAAGCGTTTCTCGATGAATTAACGAGCGTTACTGGCGGCAAGGCTTTTTATCCGCAAACCGACGTCGAACTCGACGAAATTTTTGAACGTCTCGCGTTGGAGTTGCGTCATCAATACTCAGTCGGCTTTACGCCGAAGGATTTTACGCCCGACGGAAAATGGCATAAAACAAAAGTTAAGGTCAAACCCCCGCGCGGACTTTCGCGTCTAACGGTTCGCACGCGCGACGGCTATTACGCCTCGCCGAATACGAATTACAAATAATTTCAGTTTTTTGCCATTAAAGATGAAAGGAAAATTTACAAATATCTTATTGCTCGTTTTCTGCTTTGCCTTAACTGCCGCTTTTTATAATTTCTCGGTCGCTGAAGCGCAGACCAATCAAACGAATCGCACCCGACAAGTTCCATCGGCGACGGTAACGCCGAACGGCATTACAAAGACTGCGCCGTCGCCGACACCGAAAACAGCAACGCTGCCAACGCCGGAAGAAGACGACGAAATCATCAAAGTCGAAACGGAACTCGTCAACCTGAACGTTCGCGTCGTTGACCGCAATAATCGTTCAATCGGTAATCTCCGCCAGGAGGATTTTAAAATTTACGAAGATAACGTCGCTCAGTCGGTCGAGTTTTTTAGCAAATCCGAAGTCCCGACCAATTATTCCTTAGTCATAGATAATTCCGGGTCGTTACGCCCGCAACTCGAAAAAGTCATCGAAGCAAGTAAAATCATTATCGGCACAAACCGACCCGATGATGAAACCAGCATCATTCGTTTTGTTAGTTCCGAAAATATCGAAATTTTGCAAAATTTCACGCCCGATAAAAATTTGCTCAACGAAGCCCTTGACAATCTTTTTATCGAAGGCGGGCAGACGGCGATTATTGACGCCGTTTATCTGGCGGCGGAAAGCATTACGAATTACGAAAAGCAGCGCGACCCGAACGACCGCAAACGGCGGGCTTTGATTTTAGTTTCCGACGGCGAAGACCGCGATTCGTTTTACAAGGAACAGCAACTTTTTAATTTTTTGAAAGAAACCGACGTGCAGATTTACGCCATCGGATTCGTCGGCGATTTGGACAAGGAAGGTGGCTTTATCAGCAAAAGTCCGCAAGGCAAAGCGAAGGCTTTTCTCGAAAGGCTGGCGGAAGTAACCGGCGGCAAAGTTTATTTTCCGAACGATACGAGTGAATTGAACGGCATCGCCGCCAATATCGCCACCGAACTTCGGACGCAGTATTCAATCGGCTACATTCCGACAAACGACAAAAAGGACGGCAGTTTCCGCAACATCAAAGTCGCTGTCGCCGACGGACCGAACAAACAAAAACGCATCGCCGTCACGCGCACCGGCAGAACGGCGAACGACGGTAAGACGAATGCGCCGACTTTAATGACGCCAGTTCAAAAAACAAAAAATTAACGGTTTTTGGTAAATTGAGCAAAAGCGAAAAAGGAAGACGATTTATATTCGTCTTCCTTTTTCGCTTTTCCAATCTCTTCACTTTTTCACTTTATTCGCCGCGAACCGAACCGCTGATTTTTTTGCGCGTCGTTTCGCCCGTTTTCAAAACGGAAATTCCCTCGTCAACTTCCTGGTGCGGACTCGGAATGACGTGCGTAGAGACGACCGTGCCAACGCGACGACCGGCAGCCGCGCCCGCTTCGACCGCCGCTTTAACCGCGCCGACCTCGCCACGCACAATCGCCGTCACCAGCCCCGCGTCAATTCTTTCATAACCGACGAGCTTGACGTTGGCGGCTTTGACCATCGCGTCCGCCGCTTCGATCATCGCCACGAGTCCCATACATTCAACCATTCCGAGTGCTTGCATAATTTTTCCGTTCAAACAATTTTATTTCAAATATATTGCCAGAAATAAAATTCCGGCGGCGAACAGCGTCAAAGTAATCGCCGCGAAAACGAACCATCCGTTCGGCGCGTTTTCGTGTTCCTCCCAAATTATTTCGATTCGCTTCGGCTGGATTCTTTTCGATTTACGGCGCATCGCGGCGGCGGATTTCAGTTTCGGTTCTTCGGCGGGCGGAAGCGGACTGGAAATCAGATTATCCACGGTTTTTTTGATAATCAATGCTCTGGTTCGCGCTTTGGGTTGACCGCCGTTTTCTGCTTCGGGGAGGCTTTGGCGAAGCGGCGCGGCGCCGTTTCTATTTCCCAAATCAATGCCCGCCGCCGGTGTCGTGAGCGAGCCGCCGCAGTGATAACAAAAAAGCGCGTGCGGGCGCACGTCCACGCCGCAAGACTGACAAATTCGATTTTCGACGGTCGTTTCAGCCATTATAAAAAATAAAAAGATTTATTTCGCGCCATTATTGAACAAGCCTCTTAAACTTTCGCAAAAATTTCCTTTTCTTCGCCCAAATCGCGTGCCGACGGCGTGATGATTGTTTTCGCCGTCACGTAAATTTTCACGCCCGTTTCAATTGCCGTTTTAACGTCAGTCTCGCTGACGAAATCAACCGTTTTTGGTTTCGCGCCGTTGGTCGCGCCATCAGTTTTCAATTCGTGAATAATTGTTTTCACGGGCGATTCTGGATTTGCGATTTGCGATTTGCGATTTGCGATTTCCGCCTCCGCGTTTGCTGACTGCATCGTCGGAGTGTCGGCGATTTTGTTTCGCAAAAACTTATCAACGAGCGCGGCGATTTCTTCGCGTTTGATATTTCTTTGGTCTTCGGTCTTTGGTCTTTGGTCTTCGCCGTTTGAAGTTTTTAATTTGAAATCTGAAATTTTCGATTGACTTGGAGCCTGAGACTTTAGACTTGAGACTGAGCGAGTTTCAAAAGCCACGCGCTTGATGTCCATCAGATGAATCGGCGAGACGTTATCGGAAGTAACATTGCCGCCCCACGAACCGCAACCGAGCGTCATTGAAGGAGCGAGCGCAGTCGAAAATCCGATAGCGCCGTGCGTCGTCGGCGAATTGATGATGACGCGCGAGGCGGGCATCTGCTCGCCGTAACGAATCGCGGCTTCGCGCGACGCGGTGTGCATCCCGGCGGTGTGTCCCATTCCGCCGAACTGCAAAATTTCCAGACAACGCTCGGCTCCGGCTTCGATTCCGTCAGCGACGAAAAACGCCAGCGTCGGCGAAAGTTTTTCGATTGACCAGGGATAATCGCGCCCGACGCCGCCACAATCGGCGAGCAGACAGCGCGTTCCCGTCGGAACGGAAATTCCCGCCAGGTTAGCAATGTATTCGGCGGATTTGCCAACGATATTCGGATTCAAAGTTCGCTGTTCGGTCAGCAAAATCGCCCCAACTTGATCGGCTTCAGTTTGATTTAAGAAATGTCCGCCCTGCGCTTTGAATTGTTCGCGGATTTGCGCCGCAACGGGAGCGTCAGCGACGATTGATTGCTCGGACGCGCAAATCGTTCCGTTGTCGAAACAAGTTCCGGTCAAAATATCCGACACGGCTTTTTCAATGTTTGCCGTTCGCTCGACAAACACCGGAACGTTTCCGGGACCGACGCCGAACGCCGGTTTGCCTGAAGAATAAGCGGCGCGCACCAAGCCGATGCCGCCGGTCGCCAAAATTACGGCGGTGCGTTTGTGCCGCATCAAAGTTTCCGTGCCTTCGATTGTCGGATTCGACAAACACCCAATCGCGTCGGGCGGCAAGCCTTCGCGCACGGCGACTTCGCGCATTATGCGAGCGGTCTCGGCAATCGAACGCGCCGCCGACGGATGCGGCGATAAAACAATTGTGTTGCGCGATTTGACGGCGATGATGATTTTAAAAATCGCGGTCGAAGTCGGATTGGTCGAAGGAATAATCGCCGCGACCACACCGCGAGGACTTGCGATTTCAACGACCGATTCGGTTTCTTTAATGACGCCGACGGTTTTCAGATTCTTAAAATAATTCCAAACGTCTTCCGCCGCGAAACGATTTTTCTCTTGTTTGTCTTCGGGTTTTCCGAAACCCGTCTCCTCGCACGCCATCGCGCCGAGACGCGCCGCCGCACGAAGCGCGACGTTCGCCATCGCTTCGCAGATGCGGTCAATTTTCGTCTGCTCAAACCGCGCGACTTCCCGAAACGCGAGATGCGCGGATTCGATCGCGCCCTCCGCCTCCTGCTGCGAAGTTGATTGTTTTTCTTCCATTTTCGTCCTTCGTCCTTCGTCCTTCGTCCTTCGTTTAGCTTTGGAAACAATCGAGATTTTCCAAACGATGCGAAGGACGAAGGACGAAGGACAAACAACTATTTAGTTTTCGTTTTATTTCTGTCGTTCACCGAAATTTCATTTCCCGCGTTTGCGCCACCCGCGCCGAGTTGTCCGCGCGAGCCGCCGCCCTGAATGGCTTTTTCGTCGGGGCTGTAACCGACGCCTTTCGGCAGAACGCGCTCGACTTCGCCGTGCGGACGCGGAATAACGTGAACCGAAATTAATTCGCCGACGCGCCGTGCCGCCGCCGCGCCCGCGTCGGTCGCCGCCTTGACCGCGCCGACATCGCCGCGCACGAAAATCGTGACGTAGCCCGCGCCGATATATTCCTTGCCGATTAACTCGACGTTCGCCGCTTTGACCATCGCGTCAGCCGCTTCGACCGCGCCGACAAAACCTTTGGTTTCAACCATTCCGAGTGCTTCCAAACTCATTGTTTACTCCTCGCTTTTTATGTTGTTCGATAATTTTAATACAAGATGAAAATAAAGGCTAAACGTATCACGCGGGCGGCGCAAGAAGCAAGCGCGAGAAACCTGGAAAATCAACCAAAAGCATTGACATACGCGCTTTAACAAAGATATATTTCAACATTAAGTTAGGTTTTACATTGGCAAATCTTTTAGCACGATCGGAACACCAACTAAATGTCATTAACTCTCGGCGAAAAATTGCGGCAAGCCCGCGAAGAACGCGGCACTTCCATTAGCGAAGTCGCTGAACAGACGCGCATTTCGGCGCTTTATATCGAATCAATCGAGCGTGACGACTATCGAACGCTGCCGGGCGGAATTTTCAACAAAGGTTTCGTCAAATCGTTCGCCAGAGCCGTCGGCGTTGACGAACAGGAAGCCCTGCAGGATTACGCGCGGCTGGCTGCCAATCAGGACAATCGAATCGTTGACGAGCCGAAAACTTATCGTCCCCAGGTTTTAACCGATGAACGTCACGATTCTTCGTCGAAAGCGACGACGGTTATTTTCGCCGGCGTGATTCTGGCATTGATGGTCGCGGGAATTTTGACGGCGCTCAGATACATCGAGCCGGTTTCGACCCAGCCGGCGGCGACCAATACGGCAGTCAATGCGAACGCCGATTCGATTGCCAATATAACTCTGCCAAACACGAACACCGCCGCGTCGCCCCCCGGAGCAGTGTCAATGAACGATTTAAAAGTCGAGTTCAGGGCTTTGAAGACTCGGGTCTCGCTCGTTTCGACGACCGACGGCATACGGCAAAGCGGGGATGTCACGCCCGACACGCCGCGCATTTTGCAGCCGAAAAAAAGTTTGCGCTTGAGCTACGCTAAAGCCCAGGTGCGTAACGTGCAGTTGCTTATCAACGATAAAACAATCGCTTTGCCGACCGAGAATCCGAATCGCAACGTGATTGAATTTGAAATTAACGACGAGAATCTGAAACAGATTTGGGAAAGCGGACAAATCAGCCGCGCCGCTGCCGCCGCGCCGAGGTAAAAAGTTATGCGGCTTTTTTACAAGTCAAAATTTATAATTGATAATGAAAGGATAAATGTGCGCCCGCCGAAAAAAGTGCGGGCTTTTTTGTATAAATTCGTATGTTAATAGAAGAAATAAAAGAAGGCTTGACCTTTGACGACGTTTTATTAGTTCCTGCGTATTCGGAAATTTTGCCGGGCGACACCGACACCTCGACGCAGTTTTCCCGAAAAATTCGCCTGAACATTCCGCTCTGCTCATCGGCGATGGACACAGTAACCGAAGCCGGTTTAGCTATCGCCCTCGCCCAGCAGGGCGGCATCGGCGTAATTCACAAAAATTTTTCCATTAAGGAACAAGCCGAAGAAGTTGACAAAGTAAAACGCTCGGAAAGCGGGATGATTGTTGATCCGGTAACGATTCGTGATAACGCACTTGTTTCCGAAGCGTTGAAAATGATGGAGCGTTTCAGAATCAGCGGCGTTCCCGTCGTTGACGGCGGCGGTTTGCTCGTCGGCATTATCACTAACCGCGATTTGCGTTTTGAAACCCGGTTTGAAATTCCCGTCTCCGACGTGATGACCAAACAGCCGCTCGTCACCGTCCCAATCGGAACGACGCTCGACGAGGCAAAAGTGAAGCTGCAAAAACACCGCATCGAAAAATTGCTGGTCGTTGACGACCAGGGACTTCTTAAAGGTTTGATCACCGTCAAAGACATCCAAAAAGCGATTCGCTATCCGAACGCGGCGAAGGACGAATTGGGCAGATTGCGCGTGGCGGCGGCAATCGGAGCGACGGGCGATTTTTTAGAACGCGCCGCAGCGTTAATCAATTCCCGCGCCGACGCTATCGTCGTTGACACGGCGCACGGGCATTCGTCGCGCGTCATCGAAGCCGTCAAACAAATCAAACGTAAATTCTCCGACACGGAAATTATCGCCGGAAACGTGGCAACTGCCGAAGCGACAAAAGCGTTAATTGACGCGGGCGTTGACGCAGTGAAAATTGGAATCGGTCCGGGTTCGATTTGCACCACTCGCGTCGTCACCGGCGCGGGCGTTCCGCAAATCACGGCGATTATCGAATGCGTTAATGCGGCGAAAGATTCGGGCGTTCCCATTATCGCCGACGGCGGCGTAAAATTCTCCGGCGATGTAGCGAAAGCAATTGCGGCGGGCGCGGATTCAGTAATGATCGGCTCTTTGTTTGCCGGAACAGAAGAAGCGCCGGGCGAAACGATTCTTTTTCAAGGTCGAACATTCAAAACGTATCGCGGAATGGGTTCCATCGGTGCGATGAAAAAAGGTTCTTCCGACAGATACGCGCAAGAAGGAACGGTGTCTGATTCAAAATACGTTCCCGAAGGCATCGAAGGTCGCGTCGCTTACAAAGGAACTCTGGCGGAAATGGTCACGCAGTTCGTCGGCGGTCTGCGTTCGGGAATGGGCTATACGGGCTGCCAATCAATCAAGGAATTACAAACGAAGGCGAAATTTATTCGCATCACGTCGGCAGGTTTGCGCGAGTCGCACGTTCACGACGTTATCATCACCAAAGAAGCCCCGAATTACCGAATTGAAGGTTGATTTTTGTGCAAAAGCCGGCGCAAAATAATGACGCCATTATTTTGCGCCGGCTTACTCATTATTCGCTTTGCATTTCTAAATTTTCCCACTCAGCGTAAAGCGTTTGAATTCGCTGCTGAGTCTGTTCGTATTCGGCGGATACTTTCTGCAGGGTTTCGTGATTTGCCGCCACCTCAGGCGCGGTCATTTGTGCGGCGAGATTGCCTGTTTTCTCTTCCAACTGAGGAATTTCTTTTTCGATTTCCTTGATTCGTTTTTCGATATTCTGCCGTTGGTTTTTTGAAAGACGGTCTTCGGTCTTCGATTTACGGTCTTCGGGTTTTTCCGATTCGTTTTGAAATACAGAATCTGAAATTTCAGGTTTCGACTGACTTTGGACTTTGGACTTTGGACTTTGGACTTCCCGCCAATCGTGGAACTCCGAATAATTGCCGTCGAAAATTTCGGTCGTGCCGTCCGTCTCAAAGGAAAAAATCTGCGTGGCGATTTGGTCGAGAAAATAACGGTCGTGGCTGACGGCGAGAATCGTTCCCGGATAACTTTCGAGCGCGCTTTCGAGCGCTTCGCGCGAAGGAATGTCGAGGTGATTAGTCGGCTCGTCTAAAACCAAAACATTGACGCCCGAATAAATCAATTTCGCCAAAGCCAATCTTCCCTTTTCGCCGCCGGATAAATCGGCGACTCGTTTAAAGATGTCTTCGCCGACGAACAAAAATCTGGCTAAAAATCCGCGCAATTCGCCGTTGTCCGCCGTCGGCGCGACGCGGCGCAGTTCCTGAATAATTTCATTGCGCGCGTCTAAATCTTCCAAATTCTGCGCGTAATAACCGATGTTGGTTTTCGTTCCCCAACGCAGTTCGCCCGCCAGTTCACGGTGTTTGCCGAGAATCGTTTTCAGAAAAGTGGTTTTGCCCGTGCCGTTGCCGCCGATGATTCCCAGACATTCGCCGCGATTCAGCGTGAAATTTATATTTTCGGCGAGAACTTTTTCGCCATAACCGATTGCCAAATCTTCCGCCGTTAGAACATTCAGTCCGGCGCGTTCTACTTTTTTCAGATTGAAGTTGCCGCTCGATTTTTCGACCGAAACGGCTTCGACTCGTTCGAGCCGTTCGAGCATATTGCGGCGCGACTTTGCCAGTTTAGTTTTCTGTCCGGCAAGATTGCGGCGAACAAAGTCTTCATTTTTGGCGATGAATGACTGCTGGTTTTCAAATTCGCGCTGCTGTTGTTCGCGCCGTTCGGCACGTTCGACTAAAAACTGTGAATAATTTCCTTTGTAAGTCACGGCTTTGCCTTTTTCGATTTCGATAATGCGGCGGCACGTTCGGTCGAGAAAATAACGGTCGTGGCTGACAATAACAAACGCCGTTTCGTAATTCTGCAAAAAGTTCTCCAGCCATTCGACCGCGCCGACATCCAAATGATTTGTCGGTTCGTCGAGCAATAAAATATCAGGATTAGACAAAAGCAAACGCGCCATTCCAAGACGATTTTTTTGTCCGCCTGAAAGATTACTCGTCGGTGTATTCCAAGTCTCTTTGGTAAAACCCAAACCGAGCAGAATCGCTTCGGCGCGCGCCGTGTATGTAAAACCGTCGGCTTGCTCGAATTCCGTTTGCAGTTCGGCGTATTTATCCAAAACCTCGTCGCTTGAGTTTTCCGCCATCTCGATTTCCAGACGCCGCATTTCGGCTTCGATGTCATGCAAGCGTTGAAAGGCTGACAATGCGGCGGTGTGAACCGTTTCATTTTCGGTGAAATCAACGTGCTGCTGGAGAAGTCCGATTTTCAGATTGCTGAGTTTGTGAACTTCGCCCGAATCCGCCGATTCTTCGCCGGTGATGATGCGGAAAACCGTCGTCTTGCCGGCGCCGTTGCGTCCGACCAAGCCGACTTTTTCATTCGGGTTTATTTGAAACGAAACGCCGCGCAAAATCTCCGCGCCGCCGTAAGATTTATAAATATCAGAAAGTCGAAAAAGCATTTTTAAGAAAAATAACGAGCAATCGTTTTTTTCGATTACTCGTTATAAATTAAACCAAAATAGTCTGAAAATTATCTGGCGTTAGCGTTGGCGTTCGTTCGAGCGTTTGTATTAGCGTTCACGTTCGCATTTGTATTGCCGTTAGTGTTTGTGTTGACATTGACGTTTGTATTGGCATTCGTATTAGCGTTTGCCGGAGTCGGCGTTGCCGCGCCCGCCGGACGCGCGCCGCTCAATTCGTTCGGATTGTCAACGACTTTTTTCGCCAGAAAATTCTCGATTTTCGCTTCGTTCATCGCCGACGTTTGATAAGAAGCGGCGAGCAATTGCTTTCGGGCGT
The DNA here is from genome assembly GCA_030448055.1 of Pyrinomonadaceae bacterium. Lineage (GTDB taxonomy): Bacteria > Acidobacteriota > Blastocatellia > Pyrinomonadales > Pyrinomonadaceae. Next base: position 1,176,567 of record JAUJNR010000002.1, on the reverse strand, counting down.
TGATCAAAGAATCAGTAACCTGCTGGCGAATTCCGGGGCTTTCGAGCGTTAGATTTTCGTCCTTGTCACTGCGTTCTTGAAGTTTGATAATAAAATACTTGCCCTGCGCCTGTAAGCCCGTGACTTGTCCAATCGGAAATTTCGGGTCCATCAAAGCCGCGGCGAGCTGCGGCGAAAAACCTTGTCTCAACTCTTCTTCGGAAACATAGCCTAAATCGCCGCCTTGCAAACGGCTCTGGTCTTCGCTGTTTTCTCTGGCAAGCTGGGCGAAATCCGAAGCCGGTTGTTGAACTTGTCCGATTATCTGCTTGGCTTTTATAATTGCTTCTTGTTCGTTGGTCGTCGTATCACCCTGACCGCTATTGGTTGGGTCAATGACGATTGCCGCAATCTTCACTCCTTTTTTCTTGACGAACGCTTCTTTGTTGCCGGTGTAGAACGCTTCGATTTCACTGTCTTTCGGCGGTTCGATTTTGCCGGTAATGCGGTCGGTTAATGTTTGTATCGCCAGACCTCTTTTAATCGTTTCACGCAGCGTAGCCTCGGTTTCGCCGGCTTCTTTCATTTTCCTGTCGAACTCTTCTTGGGACATTCCGCTCGCCGTTTTGCGTTTGTTTAATTCCGCCGTTATCTGTTCGTCGGTCGGCACTGTTCCTTCCTTTTCAGCTTTCTGAAACATTACTTCCTGCTGAATCAAACCTTCGAGAACCTGCAGACGCGCCTGCGCGAGTTCGAGCGGCGAAAGTCTGCCTTCTTGTCCCTGTCCCTGCTGTTTGATGACGCGCTCGACTTCCTGCAATTTGATGACCTTGCCGTTCACGGTCGCGGCGGTTTCGTTCGCATCAACAGTTCCGCCGCCTGTCGCGTTGCTCGCCGTGCTGCCCTGGCAACCTGATAAAATGAATATAGTGACTGCTAAAAAGGCAATCGAAAAAATCTTAAAATTAGAATTATGCACTATGGCTTTTACTCCTCTCTCTTTTACTTGTCGTATCATTACTTGACTTAACCCGTCTATTTTTGTTATAAAACTTGTTTTCGAGTTTAACCGATAAACTCTTTTATTATCTACCTCATTATTTTTGGAGGCTTAATTATTATGGCAAAACGATGCGATGTCTGCGGCAAAGGTCCGCAATTCGGAAACAATGTTTCACACGCGAACAACAAAACGCGCCGACGGTTTAACCCAAATCTGCAATCGGTTCGCGTGCAAATGCCCACCGGCGGCAATCGGCAACAAAAAGTTTGCACCCGCTGTATTAAGGGCGGCAAAGTTATCAAAGCGGCGTAAATCTTTTAGAAACAAAACTTTTATTTTTAGTTGCCAAACGCGCGGGTTTTTCTCTCAGCGTTTGGTTTTTCTTTTAATTTACAGCAATGCAGTCAATCTCGACTCGCGCATCGCGTGGCAGACGCGCCGCCTGCACGGTCGCCCGCGCCGGTTTGTTGTCGCTGAAAAACTCGGCGTAAACTTCGTTCATCGCCGTAAAATCGTTCATATCCGCGAGAAACACGGTCGTCTTGACGACGTTGTTCAAATCGGTTCCCGCCGCTTTTAAAACTGCGCTCAAATTTTTCAAAACCTGTCTGGTCTGTTCCGCCACCTCATTCGAGACGAATTCGCCCGTCGCCGGATCAATCGGAATCTGCCCCGAACAAAAAATCATATTCCCCGCTTTGACAGCCTGCGAATACGGTCCGATTGCGCCCGGCGCATTTTCAGTTGAAATTGTTTCTTTCACAAATAGTTTCGCCTATGTTTAGTTTTCGTTTATTAAAGCAAAAGGCGAATTTTAGCAGATGTGAAGCGAAAAGCAAAATAAGGGGTGAACAGTAAATGATGAACAAAGAACGAAACTGTCGCCGAGTGGCGAGTTTATTGGCAACTCATTTCTTACTTTTTCATTTATTTCTTTTAATAATTTACCCTCTCGACGGCAATCACGCCCGGCACTTGCTGAACTGAAGTTACCACTTTATCGAGATGCTTTTTGTCGAAAACTTCAATAGTAACTTCAATTAAACCACGGTCGTTTTTCGAGACTTCGGCGCGGGCGTCGCGGATGCCGGTTTTAATTTCGGCAATCGCATTGGTGATACCGGCGAGCATTCCCGTGCGGTTTTCCGTCGTCGCGAGAAGTCTGACCGACTGGATTTCCTTGCCCTCGCCCTTTGCCCACTCGACATCAACGATGCGGTCGCGGTTGACCATTAACTGCTGAACGTTTTTACAGCGTTTGTTATGAACGACGATGCCTTTGCCAAGCGAAATATAGCCGATGATTTCCTCGCCGCGCAAAGGGTTACAGCAGCGCGCGCGGGTCGTCAAAAGATTGTCCACACCTCTAACGATAATCGCGTCCTCGCCCAAACCGATAAACTTTTTAACGGCTTTGACGCTGCTTTCAAGGCGAGTTTCCTTTTTCTTTTCCGGGTCGAGTTCGGCGAATTTTTCCGCGCCTAAAAACTTCGCCAAAACGTTGCGCGGGAGCGTTTTGCCGTAACCGATTGACGCCAGTAAATCTTCGGCTCTGCCCAAGCCGTATTCGTTGGCGATGCGTTTCATTTCGTCGTCGTTATTAAGCAGTTTTTTGGGCGACAGCCGGAACTTGTCGGCTTCTTTTTCAAGCAGTTTACGCCCGATTTCGATTGAGTCGGCGCGTTGCTGGTCGGCAATCCAGTGACGAATGCGGTTTCTGGCTTTCGAAGTGACGGCGTAATTGAGCCAATCGCGCGACGGTTTTGAATTCGGCGTGGTTAAAATCTCGACGACATCGCCGTTTTGCAGTTCGGTTCTGAGCGGGACGATGCGCCCCTTTATCTTCGCGCCCGTGCAGGCATCGCCGACTTCCGAGTGAATCGCATACGCGAAATCGAGCGGCGTCGCGCCGCGCGGAAGCTGTATAATTTTCCCCATTGGCGTAAAAGCGTAAACATCCTTCGGATACAAATCGAGCTTTAATGATTCGATAAAATCTTCTGAATCTTCCGCGTCCTGCGTCGTTTCGACGAGCGGTAGCAGAAGTTTTTCGACCGTTTTGCGAAGCTCGTCAAGGCTCGCGTCTTCCTCGCGCCTTCCGAGTTTCCTTTCCTTGTATTTCCAATGCGCCGCCACGCCTTCTTCGGCGACGTGGTGCATTTCTTCGGTGCGAATCTGCACTTCAAACGACTGCCCGTTGTCGTTGATAACCGATGTGTGCAGCGATTGATAAAGGTTGTCGCGCGGATTTCCGATCCAGTCCTTAAAGCGTTCGGGAACCGGAGTCCAAATATCGTGGACGACGCTCAAAGCCAGATAACAATTTTTTTTATCGTTCGGCGTGATGATGCGGGCGGCGATTAAATCATAAACTTCTTCAATCGTCAGTTTGCGCTTTTTCAATTTTTTCCAAAGCGAATAGAGACGCTTGACGCGCCCCTGAACCTCAATGAACGGAACGTCGTTCTCGTTTAGTTTTGTTTTGATTAAATCGGTTATCTTCTCCAGCGCCGCTTCGAGTTCCGTGCGGCGCGCTTCGACTTCGTTCGAGAGTTTTCGGTATTCTTCCGGGTAAAGATTCTGAAATGATAAATCTTCGAGTTCGCTTCGCACCTTTCCCATTCCCAGACGGTGAGCAATCGGCGCGTATATGTCGAGCGTTTCCTGCGAAATGCGGGCGCGTTTTTCCGGCTTAAGAAACTGCATCGTCCGCATATTGTGCAGACGGTCGGCGAGTTTTATCAGCACGACGCGAACGTCCGTGATCATCGCCAAAACCATTTTGCGAACGTTTTCGGCTTGTTGTTTTTCTTTGGAGAGATTACTGATGTGCGCGATTTTGGTCAAGCCGTCAACGAGGTGCGTAATCTCATCGCCAAAGTAACTGCGGATGGTTTCGAGGTCAACCAGCGTATCTTCGACGACATCGTGCAGCAGTCCGGTGGAAACGCTCGTTTCGTCGAGCCGCATATCAGCTAAAATATCGGCGACCTCCAGCGGATGAACAAGATACGGTTCGCCGGAGGCGCGTTTCTGTCCGCGATGATGCAGGGCAGAGAAAAGGTACGCCCGCCGGATTAAATCAATGTCCGGCTCCGGGCGATTTTTCTCGACCTTTTCGATGACATCTTCGATGCGAATCATAATTTTTATCATTTATCATCAAACATCTGATAAACGATATGGCGATACTCAATTAAAATAAAAATTGAGTATCGCCATCATTGAAAACCGATTCTAAAAAGTTATTGCTTGGCGCTGTTGCTGTTCGCCGCATTTGCCTGCGCTTCCTTCTCGGCTTTTAGCGCATCTTCCTTTGCCTTTCTCGCTGTAGCAAGTTCGGTAAATCTCTCTTTCGCTTTATCAGCTTCCGCCCGAAGAGCGTCTCTCTGCTGAGTATTACCGTTCATTTCGGCGAGCCGCGATTGCTGAACCAGCATATTCGCTTTATACGACCAAACAGCGTCGCTGTTATTATCGAGCTTGACGGCGCGGTCAATCAGCTCCGAACCTTCCTGAACGCATCCGCTGAAAGTCTGAAAAGTCGCCGGATCTTGAGGTTTGGAAAACTCGAAAATCTGCTTTCCTTCTTTCGTTACGGTTTTTTTCACCGGCTCGACATCGGAAATTTCGTTGGCGCACGAATACTTTTTAGCCGCGAGTTTCGTTAACGCTTCGGCACGCTGTGGGGCTGGAACTTGTTCGTTATTGGTTCGGTCAACAATCCACTGTTGCCATTCGGCGTCGCGGTTAAGATTTTCCAAAAGACTGCCGACGGCGCTAAATGAACTTTGGTCTGAAATGTCTTGCGCCAAAACTCCCTTATATTCTTTGATTGCTTCTTCAGCCTTGGCTATTTCCTGGCGGTTTCCGATAAATTGCGAATGCAAAGTGCGGGCTAAAAACAGACGGGCGGTTTTTCCCTCTTTACTTTCCGGGTCGCGGTCAATTGCATAACGAAAATTTTGTTCGGCTTCGTCGAATTTTCTGTTTTTGTAAGCGGTTCCGCCGTCAACCAGATTTTTCCGAGCCAAAACACGATTGTAATATGTGCAGTTGGTTCCGATTAGAACCGTTAGTAAAACTAAAGATATTATTCCTAAACGAGAAAATCTCATTTGCTCAACTCCATTTATCGCTTGCCGCAAGCGATAGCTATCGCTTGCGGCAAGCTCAAAGTTATTCTGATAAATCATCAATCTGCAACCCGATAGGCTGCGCCCCAGCTTGCTTTACGGCATCAATCACTCTGACGACTTCTCCATATTTGACCGACCGCGGCGATTTAATGAAAAGAGTTTTTTCCACTTCGTTTGTTCCTTCTCGGAAGGCTCCCTGGGCTTCTCTGTCCTTAAAGATAGTGGTCAGTCTGCTGGTTAATTCAGCAGTATTCGTAACATCGCCGATTGGGTCGTTATTCAAGGTTATTTTTTTGTCAGCATTGTTAATAGCCACGACTAAAGTTAGCGGATTCGGTTTCGCTATTGTCTGGTCTTCGGGTTTCGGTTCTGCCGGAACTTTCGCCTCAAAGCGACTCGGCTTCATCGGCGTAATAACCATAAAAATAATCAAAAGCACTAATAAAACGTCAATCAACGGCGTAACATTGATATTTGGTGTAGCTCCTCCTGACGAGTCGCCTCCTGACATTCCCATAATCGTTCTCCTCAAATCTCGATGGATTTACTGCGCCGGCGCCGCTTCTGCTCCGGTTTTCCTTTTATCGGCGACCAAGCCGATTTTATCAATATCCTGTTTGCGAATAGTATCTATCGCCTCAACGACTCTGCCGTAGTCAACGTCAATGCCGCTCTTGATATATACGATGCGCTTATCGGGAGTTTTGTCTTTCATTTGGTCCCTGATTTTTTCTCCTAAAGCGTTTAGCGGATATTGGTCTTTGCCGATATAAAAATTATTGTTGTCGGGGATTGCGATGATTACTGATGTGTCTTTCGCAATATCCGCATCTTCATCCGGGCTGATGGTATCGCGCGGAAGATTAACGGAAACGCCTTGCTGAAGAAGCGGCGTGACGACCATAAAAATAATCAATAACACCAGCATCACATCCACCATCGGGGTTACGTTAATCTCCGAGTTATACTCATCAGACCCGCCAATTGCCATTGCCATAGTTTTATATTCTCCCTTTGATAAATCTCAAGGTTTTTGTAATTAACTAACTGTTCAACTGTCTTGTTCGCTGTTTGATGAAATAATCAACCAGTTCGGATGCTGAGTTTTCCATTTCCACACCGAAGCTCGTTACTTTATTTGTAAAGTAGTTGAAGAGCCACACTGCCGGAACCGCCACCGCGATGCCGAAAGCCGTCGCCACAAGCGCTTCGGCGATAGCCGCACCGACCGCGCCGATACCGGCGTTCTCGGCTGAAGCGAGCGCGACGAACGCACCGATGATGCCGACGACCGTGCCGAACAGACCGACAAATGGGGCGGTCGAACCGACTGTTGCGAGACCTGCGAGACCGCGCTTAAGTTCGGCTGTTTTAACGGCGATTGCGCGTTGCAAAGCGCGCTTTGACGCTTCCATTTCTTCGCCTGAAATATCCGAATTGCCTTGATGCGCGGCGAATTCCTTCAAGCCCGAAGAGACGACCATCGCCAAATGCGAATCTTTGTGTTTGTCGCTGATGTTGATGGCTTCGTCAATATTGCTGTTTTTCAACGCTTGCGCCACTTTCGGCGCGTATTGACGCGATTGCTGTTTGGCTTTGTTATACGTCAGCCAACGCTCGATTCCGACGGCAATCATATAAATTGACTGCAAAAGCAAAACGATAATAACAATCCATCCGGGAATCGTTAAACTTCTAGCAATATCATAAAAACCAAAAGAAATTTTCCCTTCACCCGTGAACATTAAAAAAAAGCTGAAAAAGCTAACTAAGAAACTCATAATTATCCTCCAAAAGAAATCGTAAATTATAATTGCAGATTTTACTCGAATCGGGCGAAGCGATTAATGGCTTCGCCCGATTTTGCGCATTCGTTTACGGAACAAAGTTATAAACGATAACGCCGGTTACCGAAACTGCTTGTCCCGACAAAAGCGTCGGCGCGAATCTCGCGCTGCGGGCGGCTTGTTCCGCCGCCTGGCGAAGCAACGGATGACCCGAAACGGCGCTTGCCGAAACGACGCTGCCGCTTTCGCTAATCGTTACTTGGACATTAACTGCGCCGGATGCGCGAACGGCTCTTGCTGCTGCCGGATACGGCGGTTTTGGTAAACTGGTCGCCTTGCCGTTCAGAACGCCGCCGGAAATTTTCTTCGGCACAGCCGGTTTGGGTGCTGGCGGCGGCGGCGGCGGCGGCGGCGGCGGTTTAGCTCCGCCTTCATCATTTCCGCTGTTCGGAACGCCTCCCGGACCCGGCACGCCTTTGCCGTCCGTGCTGACCGGACCACGGTAGCTGGAATCAACCGCGTTATTCGCAGTTATGTTCTGGTCGCCCTTTAAGGTCAAAACATTCGGACGACGCGGCGGAATAGTTTGTTTTTCGACGCTGATTTTATCCGGCACTTGCGGCGATTCTTCCATTGCCTGAAAAACCTCTTTACGAACGTCCGCGTTCGGCGCCGCTTTCTGTTCTTGTTTCGGCTGTTCCGGTTCGGGCGGCGGCGGTTCTTCTTCAGCCATCGGAACGGGCGCGACCAGCTCGGACAATTCCAAATCTCCAGAACCAAGTCCGTAATCTTTTGCGAAGAGACTATACATCCATCCGCCGACTAAAATAGAAGTCATAACGACGAAGGTGGTTAACAAAAAACCGCTTCGCCGGGTGTTTTCGCCCGCGTTACTTTTCGATTCGACTAATTGATCTAACATTTTTATTTTCCTCCCTGCTTTCCGGTGCCAATCGGGTCTTGTCAGTTACGAAACCTTAGTTTAATTGCATAGATAATATAAATATAAATTCAAGTTGTAGTCGTCTCAAAGGCTCAACGACTGCATCTCGGACAAATCAACTTTTTTAACGTTATAAACTTTCTGTTACTCGGCGCGGGATTAATGTCGGACTCGTGCCGGTCATCAGACACAGAAGTTCTACAAAATTCCCTGACGCTTATTTAACGAAACGGAAAAAAAGCAGATACCAGATATTTAATTGACCAGCAACGTTTTGAAGTCTAAAACCTTGCTCGGATAAAGTCAAGAAAAAACTTCCGCTTTTTCAATAAAATTGTAAAATCTTCGACAAATACCTCTGCCGCCGCCGAAAGTATTTTTACGGAGCAAATAATTTAACGTGCAATCGGTCGCCGCGACACCGAACGCCTCGAAGCCGAAGCCAATTGTTCAGTCTTCTGGGCTTCGGTTCGTTTTTTTACTTCCGCCGCGCCGAGTTTGTCTTGCCACCAGATGGCAATCGGGCTGGCGATGGCGATAGTCGAATAAGTTCCGGTAATACAGCCGACGAACAGCGCGAGTGAAAATCCGCGCAGAACCTCGCCGCCGAACAGAACGAGCGCGAGAACCGAAAGAAACACCAATCCGTTTGTTACAATCGTCCGCGACATCGTTTGATTAATTGATTGGTTCGTTAGAGCGTAAAGAGAGCGGTCACGATGCAAAGTTAAATTTTCGCGGATGCGGTCAAAGATAACAATTGAGTCGTTAACCGAGAAACCGACCAGCGTTAAAAGCGCGGCAAGCACCGTTAAACTGACTTCCCATTGAAAAATCGAAAAGAAAGCGAGCGTTATCAAAACATCGTGAAAGACAGCGATGACCGCGCCCGCCGCATACGTCCAGTCGTATCGGAAAGCGATGAATAATAAGATGCCGACTAAACCTAAAAGCGTGGCGATGACGGCTTGATTGCGAAGCTGCTCGCCGGCGACCGGACCGACATAATCAGTGCCGACAATTTTATAGGCGGCGTTCGGGTCGTCCGCTAAAGTCGTCGTGCCTTCGGCTTCTCTGCCGAACGTATTGAGCGCTTCTCTGACTTTGTTGCGTCCGGCATTGACCAAATTATTCTGCGCTTGATTCTCTGCCGTGATTTGTTGAGTGTTCGGTTTGGTTGGTTGATTCGCGTTAATTTCAGCCGTTTGATTTGCTGCCTCGCCTTCGATCAAAGGAACTTTGATTAAAACTTCGTCCTGCTTATCGGTTGAGGCTTGAATGACCGATTCGTTCACGCCGACGTTTTGCAGCGCCTGACGAATTTCGTCTTCCGAAGGTTTCTGACCTTTGAACTTGGCGGTGATAAAAGTTCCGCCCTGAAAGTCCACGCCGAGATTAAACGCATTCGTTCCGCCGGGCGTTAATTGCCGCCCGACCGCTGAAATCAAACCGGCAAGCAGAACCAATATGGAAAGCGCAATCAAAGATTTGCGCCAGCCCATCCAATCAACATTGATATTTGTAAAAAATTGAAACATTTTTTTAAAGCCGATCTTTAGTTTTTAGTCTTTGCTTTTTAGATTCTTTTGTTCAAGTTAAACAAACATCCTAAAGACCAAAGGCTAAAAACCAAAGACCAAAAATCGAAGATTTTTAGATACTTAACTTTTTCATATTCGGATTGCGTTCGAGCAACCACATAAAAATCGTGCGCGAGACGAAGACCGCCGAGAAAAGATTAATCAACAATCCTAAAATCAGCGTTACGGCGAAACCGCGAATCGGACCCGAACCATACATATAAAGAATGACCGACGAGAGAATCGTCGTGATATGCGTGTCAATGATAGTGATAAACGCGCGGTCAAATCCCTGCTCGACCGATTTAGCGACGGATTTTCCGGCGCGCAGTTCTTCGCGCATTCTTTCAAAAATAAGTACGTTCGAGTCAACCGCCATCCCGATTCCCAAAATAAGCCCGGCGATGCCCGGCAAAGTCAGCGTCGAATCAAGCACGATAAGTCCAGCGAGCGTCAGCAGCATATTCAAAATCAAAGCGATGACGGCGTTAACGCCCGCGCCGCGATAATAGATGAGCATAAAGATGACGATAAAAATCAAACCGGCGACTGAAGCCGTAACGCCCGCGCGAATCGAATCCGCGCCCAAACTCGGTCCGACGGTGCGCTCTTCCTGATACTCAATTTCCGCCGGAAGCGCACCGGATTTCAGAGTCAGAGACAAATCTTCGGCGGTAGCTTTGGTAAACCTACCGGAGATTTCACCCGAATCGAAAATTTGCGATTTGATATAGGCGGCTGATTTTACTTCCTCGTCTAAAACCACCGCCATATAATTGCCGATATTTTTCCCCGTCCATTCGCCAAATTTTTGCGCGCCGTTCGGTTTGAACGAAAAAGAAATTTGATAATCGCTGTCATTACCCGTGCGCGAAACCGCCGCCGCGTCGCGTAATTCGTTGCCGTCAACAACCGCCGGGGTTTCCACAACAACGTATTGTTTCGGCAGTTCGGCTTGATTTTGATTGGCGGGTGGGCTTACGTCGCGGTCGGCATAAACTAAAACCCGGCGATTCGGCGCACCGGCAATCGAGGTTTGAGCCGCTTCTGAAGTCGGATAAATCTGCACTGGCGAAGGATTCGGCGGACCGACGATTTTCATCAACTCCAGTTTCGACGTTTTACCGATAAGTTCTTTGACTCGTTCGGGGTCATCAACGCCCGGCATCTGAAGAAGAAGCTGTCCCGAATCGGTTGCGCCGTGTCGAGCGAACGTCGGCTCTTTGACGCCGAAAGCGTTGATGCGGCTTTCGATAATTCTTTCGGCTTGCGTGACAGCTTGGTCGGCTAAAACTTTTTGCGCGGCGACTGGCAGTGACCAATTTATCTGATTGCCGTTTGTGCTTTCCGTCCAGCCGCTGAAATCAACTTTTTGTTTAACGGCGTCAATGACCGCTTGAGTTTGCGAAGCGTCGGTTAAATTGAGTGTGACTTGGTAATTGTTGTTTGCCGCCACGAAAGAACCGTCGGCGACAGGCAATTTCGCTTCTTGAGCGGCGAGGACAGCGGCGTTTTGATTATTTTCGGCTAAGGTTTTCAAATAATCGTCTGTCTTGACGCGCATAACCAGATGCGAGCCGCCACGCAAATCCAATCCGAGATTGATGTTTTCCGAAACGTTATTTTTTATGCCCTGCCAAGTAAAATCGTTCGCGTCAATCGCGCCGCGCGGACCGATTACAAGGTAAATTCCAATCAATGTGACGGCGACGATGATTGCCGTTCTAATCCACAAACTGCTGTTTTTCATAAAATTTGGTTAATTGACAACGGCTCACTGTTGATAATCGAAAACGAATTTTCAATCAACGACTAACAATTAACCGTTCGCAAATTATTTCGTTTCCGCGCGTTTTCCGACGATTGCCGTGCGCGCAATTTCGAGAAAGGATTTGTCGGCGCTTTGAATAATATAACTCGTTTCCCGAATCTCTTTAATTCTGCCGATAACGCCGCCGTTGGTCACCACTTCATCGTTGATTTTCAATTCGGCAATCATCGCCTGCAAATCTCTTTGCTGCTGGCGTTGCGGGCGAATCACGAGAAAATAAAAAATGGCGAAAATAGCGATGAACGGCAGAAAAGTAAAAATCGCGCTTCCGCCGCCTTCGCCCTGAAAATAAAATAAAACAAAATTCATTATTTTTAATGTATGCGGAAAACAGCCATTATTACAAACGAATCGAAATTTATCAAAGCCGACCGGCTATTGTTTACTAAATCGCCCGATAAAGTCTTTGTGTTTTTTGCTTTGCAAACCTTTTTGTAAATCGCTTAAAACCCGCTGTAAATCATCTGCGAGCAGCGCTTTGATATTCAGCCGCAAGCCCGGAAAAACCCGGCTCTCGATAACGCCTTGTTTGTTTTCGACGAGTCTCGCATATCCGCTAGCTTCCAAAGTAAACCAATCTATTTGATCGTCTAAAACTCTCCAAACGATATATTCTTGAATGCCTTTTTGCTCGTATATTTCGAGTTTGTCGTGCAAATCGTATGAAGCGGTGCTGGATGCGATTTCGACGACTAACTCAGGCGCGCCTTCTAAATAATCTTCCTCATTTATCAAGGATTTTCCACCATTCTTTTCGTTAATCCGCAAAACCGCGTCGGGTTGCGGCTCATATTCTTCGCTGGCAATATAAGTTACGTTACCCAACAAATCAACGCCAACGGTTGACAGCCGGTAAACGCCGAGCAAGCTCATCATTTTTCCGTGCGGCTGCCCGTGTTTTGTTACTCTGACCGGCGACGACATATAAACGACTCCTTTTATCAATTCGGCTTTGACGTTTTCCGGCATCGCTTCATAACGACGATGAAATTCCTCGCGCGTCAGGCGGTCGCCGTTTTCAAGCGGCAGAACGCGAAAACGGTTTTTGATTCTTTGTGCCGATGACGAGATATTCGGATTCATAATTTTTTAATTATCTCTTATTCGATTTAAAAACTCACGCCGAAACTCGGCGAAACTGCTGAGTTTGATTGCCTGCCGAATTTGCCGCATTAAGTCGAGAAAAAATGCGAGATTGTGGTGTGAAATCAAAGTCGCCGCCAGCATTTCCTTCGCTTGATAAAGATGCCGCAGATACGCTTTTGAATAGCGTCGGCAAACCGAACACTGACATCTGGCGTCGAGCGGCGCTTCGTCCGTCGCGTATTGCGCATTGCGGATGTTGATTTTTCCGCCTAAGGTAAACGCGGCGCCCGTCCGACCGTTTCGCGTCGGCAACACGCAATCGAACATATCCACTCCGCGCTGCACCGCCTCGATTAAATCTTCCGGCGTTCCCACGCCCATCAAATACCTGGGCGCATCCTTTGGCATCTGCGGCGCGAGAAATTCGATAACGTCATACATCACGGATTTTTCCTCGCCGACGCTCAAGCCGCCAATCGCGTAACCGTCAAAACCGATTTCCGTCGTTCGGTTCAAACTTTCCTTTCGCAAATTCAAATGTCCCGCGCCCTGAACGATTCCGAACAACGCTTGCCGCCCGCTCAAGACGATTTGGGATTTGTCTTCGTTAAACGCCAATCCGAAATCCGAATTCTCGATTCCCGAATCGGACAAAAACCCAGAATCCATTCCAGAATTTTGCAATTCGTCAAAACGATTTTTCGACCGCTCTGCCCAGCGCGCCGTCATTTCCAAACTTTTTCTCGTCGCCTCTACGCCCGCGTCGCCCGGCGGACATTCGTCGAAAACCATAACGATTTCCGAACCCAAAGCGGCTTGAATTTCCATTGAGATTTCAGGCGAGAGAAACTTTTTATCGCCGTCGAGATGCGAGCGAAACTCCACGCCTTCTTCGGTTAATTTTCGTAAATCGGTCAAACTAAAAACCTGAAAGCCGCCTGAATCAGTCAGCAGCGAACGATTCCAGGCGGTGAATTTATGAAGCCCGCCGAGTTTGCGAATAATCTCCGCGCCCGGACGCAAAAACAAATGATATGTGTTGCCGAGAATAATCCGCGCGTCCATCTCGTCTTCGAGCCATTCAAAACGCACGCCTTTGACTGTGCCTTGCGTTCCGACCGGCATAAAAACAGGCGTTTCGATAATCGAACGCCTGGTTCGCAAAATTCCCGTCCGCGCTTCGCCGTCCTGCGCAGTTACTTTCCAATCAATCGGTTTCATAAAACAATTACAAATTTCAAATTACGAATTACGAATTACTCTCGATTCGATTTTTCCGAGCGATTGAGGTCTAGCAGTTTGCCGATTCCGGCGAGCGCGAAAGCGGCGAACAGAATCAATCTGATTAAAAGCAAAACGATTTCCATTATTGATTTGCTAAATTGTTAAACTTCTGACGGAGATTTGCTAATTCATCAAAAATTTTTGGAATGTTTTTCTCCAAGTTTGGACGTATATAAATTTCTATAAATGCAACACTATAAAATTCAAATTTCGCATCTGCTTCTATTTGCAATTCATCTTTTGCGTAATGCGATTGAGTTAATGATATGGCGAACGAACGAACTCCGAGTTGCTTGTTATTTTTGTCAGTCCATTGCGGATCAACCACGTAATTCATTGCAACGAAACAATCGGTTGGCGACCAAGTAGACTTAAGTATCCAAACCTCCGCAACCCACCATTCTTCAGGAATCCAAGTTTCTACCAATTCCCAGCCGTATTTATCAAATAATTTTTTGAGGTTATTTTGTTGCCCAAGCATTTCGCTAATCTTTCTTCTGTTTCGTTTTATGCTTCTCTTTTAATCGAAGCGGCGTGGCGAAAAAATCGAACGATTCGCGCAAGCGGTTTTCGATATAACGTAAATAAGAAAAATGAAGTCCGCCTTTGCTGCTCGCGCCACCGGAAGTAAAGATGACGAACATCGGCGGGCGCAAACCGGCTTGCGTGATGTATTGAACGTGCAGACGAACGTTGCCGCCTTTGCCGGGCGCGTTGCCGCCGCCGACCTTCGGCTGCATCGCGTTTTCTTCAAAAAATTGATTGAGTTTCGCGGTCGGCACGCGCAGATTTCTCGCTTGATTGGCTCTTTGGACAATCGGCAGAATTTTATTTACGCGCTGTCCGGTTAAAGCCGAAATCGTGATGATCGGCGCCCAATCGAGAAACTTCATTTTGTAGCGCAGATTTTCTTCAAATTTGTTTGCCGTGTTCGTTTCCTTTTCCTCAATCGCGTCCCATTTGTTGACGGCGATAATGAGCGAGCAGCCAGAATCGAGCGCGTAACCGGCGATGTTGGCGTCCGTGTTCGCAAAACCTTCAATCGCGTCAATCAATAAAATGGCGACATCGGCGCGTTCCAGCGCCTTCCGCGCCATAATTATGGAAAGTTTCTCGGACATCTCGGTCGTCTTGCCTTTGCGCCGGATGCCTGCCGTGTCAATCAACAAAAACTTTTGCCCGTCAACCGTTAACTCCGTATCAATAGCATCGCGCGTCGTTCCGGCAATCGGCGAGACGATAACTCTTTCCTCGCCGAGAATTTTATTTAGCAACGAAGATTTGCCGACGTTCGGGCGACCGATGATAGCCAGTTTAATTTCCGTCTGTTCAGTTTCTTCGATTTGCTCTTCAAAACTCAGAACTTCGTAAACCACATCGAGCAAATCGCCGACGCCATTGCCGTGTTCGGCGGAGACGGGTATGAGTTCAAAACCGAATTTATAAAACTCTCCGGCTTCCTCTTCGACTTTTTTCGACTCGGCTTTGTTCGCCGCGATAAAAACGGGTTTGCCGATGTTTCGCAATAAAACGCCGATTTCTTCGTCAAGCGGAATCGCTCCGGCGCGTGAATCCACAACCCAGATTATCGCCTGCGCTTCGGCGATGGCGCGACCGGCTTGTTTGAAGATGTTGGCGGGAATTATTGCATCGTCGTCCGGCACGATGCCGCCCGTGTCAACCAGTGCAAAACTGCGCGCCTTCCACTCGACCTCGCCGTAAATCCGGTCGCGCGTAATGCCTGGCTCGTCGCCGACGATTGATTTACGGCTGCCCGTCAAACGATTAAACAATGTAGATTTTCCGACGTTCGGGCGACCGATGATGGCGACCAGAGGCAAATTCATATTTCTCAGTTTAGAACGCGGCGCGTTTAGCTGACAAATTAGTGTGGACGTTATTTGACCACTTTCGCGCGGAAAACCGTGCGGCGGCAATCGAAATATATTTTTAATATGCCGGTCGAAGACTCTTGTTACGGTGAAATTGTGTTGACATCGCGGCGGGAAAAAAGGTAATTTTACTTAGAATTTGACATTCAGCAAATTTATTTTCAGCCGACGGCAATTGAATTAAATCTACCTGCCTAATTTAATTTCCTTTGGTTGAGGTTCCACGTCTATTTTTACAACCTTGGAGGAGGGAAAAAATGTTTTTAGGAAAAAATACGAAAAATCTGCGCTCACTCTTTGCCGTTTTCGCTTTGGCGATGACTGTGGTTTTGTCGGGCGCGAGCATTGCGGATGCTCAAACACCAACGACCCGATTAAACGATTTCGTCGGCGATAACCGAACCGACTGGACAACATTGCAGATTCCGACCGCCGCCGGTCCGATCAGATGGAAAAATCTTCAAAACCCGGCACCGACAGCTCCCGGCGCGGCGTTCAGACGCGATTTTGATTATGGTTTAGCCGAATTCGATTCGATTACGGTCGGCGATTATGTCGGCGACTCGAAATCAGACCCGACGGTTTGGCGCGAAACGACTCCAGCCACTTTCTATGTGGGTAATTTCCCACTCGGCACGGGCGGTATTACTCTCAACCGCGCAGTTCAGTTCGGCAACGGCACAACGGATGTTCCGGGCGCGCAGGGCGATTACGATGGTGACGGCAAAACCGATTACACTCTCGTTCGCATCACCGGCGGCAATTTGGTTTGGTATATTCTAAACAGCGTAACCAACACGGCGCGGGCGGTTACTTTCGGAGCACTTCCAGCCACCGGATCCGGATTAACCGGCACTGCTATATTTCCCGGCGCGGACTTTACCGGCGACGGCAGAGATGAATTAATAGTTTTAAACCGTAACACGGCTGGAACTATCGTCAACTATTACATCGGCGACGCTATAACCGGTGCCGCAGTAATTACGCGCAGCTTCGGCAACTTCAACACCGACTTCAACGTTGCCCCGGACGATTACACGGGCGACGGAAGAGCCGATTTTGTGGCGGTTCGTGAAACACAAGGCGCAAACGCGGTTTGGTATATCGGCAATTCGCAAAACACCACGGTTACCGCAACCTCGTTCGGTATCGCCGACCCAACTTTTACCGACTTGGACCTTCCGGTGCGCGGCGATTTTGACGGCGACGGACGACACGACATTTGTGTTTGGAGAGAGAGCAACCAAACTTTCTATTTCATCAGCACTCTGTTTCCAGGACAAATCGGGGCGCAAAAATTCGGCGATGTGGGCGACTTTCCGCTCGGTTCCTTTGGTCTTTATTAAAGCCGTTTAAACTCAACGCCGACGTAATATATTTCTTAAAAATATAAAATCGTAGGCGCGCATTCTCCGATGATGAATTTGTTTTCGTCGTCGGAGTTTTTTAATTTGAAAAAGTTGTCCAGCCCCCATTTGTTATCCCAATTGAATGGAGAGAGATTTGTTACTCTCCGTCTTTGATTTGAACTCCAGCGGAGTCAAATATCCAAGGCTCGAATGCGGTCGTCCTTCGTTGTAGAATCTACGCCATTCTTCAATTACCACTTGCGCTTCTTTAACCGAAGAGAACCATTCGCGGCTTAGGCATTCATCCCGGAGTTTTCCGTTAAAGCTTTCGCCTTTGCCGTTCTGCCATGGTTTGCCCGGTTCGATAAACAACGGCTCGATGCCGTTCTCTCCAAGCCAGCCGCCGACCGCCTTGCCGATGAATTCACTTCCGTTATCCGAACGAATCTGTTCCGGCTTGCCAAAAGAGGCGCAAACTCTTTGCAGAATCTGCCTGACCCGTTCGCTCGTTATTGACACGCCGACCTCAACCGCCAGGCATTCTCTGGTATATTCATCAATCAAGGTCAGCATCTTCAGGCTTTTACCCGAAAGACTTTGGTCGAATACAAAATCATACGTCCAAACCTGGTTAGACCTCTGAGCCTTCGGCATGATTCCGACAACCGATTTGGAGCGCCTCTTGCGCGGTCGCCTGAGCGGTAAACTCAGCTTCTCCTGTTTCCATAACCGGTAAACCCGTTTGAGATTCACCTTGGCACCCATACGCCTGAGCAGAGCGGCAATCCGCCGATAACCGAAGCGAGGATGTTCGACCGCCAGAGCGCGCACTTGTTTTATCAAACTGCACTCCGCCGCGCGCCTTTGTCTGTATCGACAGCTTCTCCGATTTAGCGAGACAAGACGGCAGCCGCGCCGCTCAGACAATCGGCGGGTTCTCATAAAGGCAACCGCCTCCCGCTTGGCGGCGCAGCCTACCACTTTTTTGCCAGCACCTCTTTGATTACATCAATCTCTAAATCCCGTTCGGCAGCAGTCTTTTCAAACGGGCATTTTCCTGCTGCAATTGCCGATATTCTTTGACCTCGGCAACTTCCATTGTCCCGAAACGGTTACGCCATTTGTAAAATGTGCCTTCGCTGACATCTTTTTCCCGGCAGTATTCTTTAATTGTTTTTCCGCTCGGCTCAAAGCCGCGTAAGATGCCGACGATTTGCTCGTCCGTAAAAGTCTTTTTCATAGCAAGAATCTCCTGTTTTCAGTTTATTTGATTCTCGCCATTCTTTCGGGATAATTCTACGGGTGCAGGTCAAAGTGAAAAGATGAAAAGTTTGATTTAAATACGGTCAATGCGCTTTATCACCTTTTCACTTTTTCACTTTAGAAATTCGTAAGCGATATGAACGTTGAAAACGCCGTTATTGATTTCGTGACGAACGCCGGAGGCTCTCATTTTTAGAGAACCGCCAGCGTTTTGAATTGGAACGGCAAAAGAGAGTTTATCAATTTGAATAATCTCGACCGGATTAATTTTTTTATCAATCGAGCTTTGCACGAGGCGCGATAAAACGCCGCTCGCCAAATTCGTCACGCCGCCGAGATTAACGCTCAGGACGCGCACCCGCCCGACGAGCTTTCGGTTTTGACGGTCGTATTCGAGGTCAATATGCGTCTCCGCCCAACCTTGAAAATCAATACAGCCGACGAGCGGCGGATTGTATGAACCGGAGAATGCAATCGGGGCGTGGATTTTCCCGTCACGAAAACGGACGGCGGTTTTCACATCGTTAACCTCGCGCCGCAGGCGAATCGTCTCGTTACAAACAGCCGGTTTGGAATTTAAGACTTCGGATTCAGTATTTAGAATTTCAAATCGAGTTTCGTTTCCGACGGTAAAGTTTGTTTTCCGAAACGACGAAGCGGGCAATTGCTCACGGCGAATCCGAAATGCGGAATCTTGTATCTTGAAATCCGAATTGTTCTTCGCCAGCGGAAATTCCGGCGCGTTAAAATTTTTGAAAATCGCGTCGAGCAGCGCGTCGAAAAACTGTTCGCTGAGCGCCACGGAAACTTCCGCCGTCTGCGCCTTGGCTAAAGTAGCGCTTATCAAAACTAAAAAAACCAGCCTTAGAAATTTTTTCGTCATCGCTTATTATTATCCTCTTTAAAAATCTCACCGTTAGACTAACCAATAGAAATTTACCGTTTTCTCTACAAACGTCGAAAATTATAAACCGCTTCTGACAACATCGTGCAGCCGCAAAAGCCCGACGCAAATTCCCCGCTCGTCAACGATTGGCAAAACGGAAATCTGCATCGGACGGTTTTCCATCAATTGCAGCGCGTCGTAGGCGAGCATCTCCGGCGCGGCGGTCGTCGGATTTCTCGTCATCATCTGCTCGGCGGTTAAATCCGAGAAGTTTTCCGGCGCGGTTTTTTCAATCGTGCGCCGCAAATCGCCGTCGGTGACGATGCCGATAAGATTTCCCGTTTCGCCGACGACGTTAACCGCGCCGAGCGCGTATTTGGAAATGGCTTTGACGACTTCGAGCCAGCCCGCGCGAACGGCGACGTTCGGGCTGTCGTGCATTAAATTTGAAACTTTTAAGGTTAGACGCTTTCCCAATCGTCCGGCTGGATGATTAGCAGCGAAATCTTCGGCGGTGAGATTTTTCGCTTCCATTAAGGTCATCGCCAGCGCGTCGCCGATTGCCAGCGCGACGGTCGTCGAGCAAGTCGGCGCGAGGTTGAGCGGACACGCTTCCTGGTCAACCGACGAATCCAGAACTACGTCGGACTGCCGCGCGAGCGTGGAGTTGACGTTTCCCACAATCGAAATTAGACAAATTTTTCTGGATTTTAAGGCGGGCAAAAGAAGCAGAATTTCGTCAGTCTCGCCTGAATTGCTGAGAGCGACGACGACATCGCCGGTCGTAATAATTCCCAAACTTCCGTGCAGCGCGTCTGACGGATGCAGGAAAATGGCGATTGTTCCGGTGCTGGTTAAAGTCTGCGCGATTTTATGGGCGATAACGCCCGATTTACCAACACCGGTGACGATTATCTTGCCCGCGCAATTTTCGAGAATTTCGAAGGCTTTTTCGATAACCGCTTTTTCGAGACGCTTTGCTGCTTGTTCGATAGCGGCGGCTTCGAGTTTCAATAACTCAGCGACTTTTTCAAAACTGTTATTCACGACTTTAGATTATATTATTTGTCCGTAATAAAGACGAACAAAAAAAAATGTTTGAAAACAGAACACAAAAATGGATTGCGCTTTATTCAAATTAATATTAAATCAAACGTGACCTTTGTTTTATTGATTGGTCGGTTAAATGGCACACTGCTTGCTCAAGACCAAAGCATAGCTTTTTAAGCTGAGTCAAAACTATAAATTCAAAAAAGTGACTAAGGAGATTATTAAAATGAACAACGACGGAACAATAAGAGACGAAGCTGGTGGATTAGGCGATAGAATTTCAGGCAATGTCAAGGATGCAACCGGTTCGGTGACGGGCAACGAACGGCTTGAACGCGAAGGCGAAGCTCAAGCGAATTTTGGTGCGGCAAGACAAGCCAACAACGATGTATTAGGTAGCAATACTGGCGCGACGACTGGCAGAAGCGGTATGTTGACGGGAATGTTCAGAGACCGCGAAAGTGCCGAAAAAGCGTATAACTCCGCACTCAGCCGCGGTTATACAAAAGATGATCTAAACGTTATGATGTCTGATCAAACCAGAGACAGTTGGTTTAGCGATAGTGATAATGCAGATACAGGTTTAGGAAGCAAAGCCATGGAAGGCGCAGGCACAGGTTCGGCAATCGGCGGAACGCTCGGCGCAATCATTGCTGGCATCGCCGCAATCGGAACGAGCGTTTTGATTCCGGGATTAGGATTAGTCGTTGCGGGACCGATAGCTGCGGCTTTAGCTGGCGCGGGCGCAGGCGGTTTGACTGGCGGTTTAGTCGGCGCTTTGATCGGTTCGGGTATTCCTGAAGATCGTGCTGTTCAGTATGAAGAAGGCATTAAAAACGGTGGTTTAGTGATGGGATTAAACCCGCGTAACGACGACGACGCTAGTTATTTTGAAAACGACTGGCGCAACAATCGCGGCGAACATATTTACCGCTAAGTTTCAAATGTCAGTTTTAATAAAAGACTCCGCTGCAAATAGCGGAGTCTTTTATTTTATTCGGGTTGAATGGCAGCCAAAAGTTCGCGCCATTCTTTTTTTTCGGGAACGCCGGGTTTTCGTTTGCCGAAAAAAAGCGCAACGTTTTCGCCTTGTTTATTAAAAAGTTCCAGACTTGAGACGATACCCTCGCTGGTCGGCTTTTTAACGATCCATGCCGAAGCAATTTCATCTTGCCTGATGTGAAGATTAAATCGTTCGTCAAGCACGTTAAACCAACCGCGGGCTTCGGATAACTTCTCAACCTCACCCGTATGAATCTGAATGATGCCGTCGTTGCTGACGAAAATCATAATCGGCAACTTTATTGCGACCGCTTTTCCCAAAACAGATTTATAAGCGTCGGCGGCGACCGGGCAAGCCATGTTTCGGTCGGCAAGCCGCAAAGCTTGTTGACGCGCGACACCGAATTTTAGCAGCAGCGGAAAAAAGTCGTGCGTATCTTTGAGTGCCGCCCACGCCTGACGAAAACCTTCGACATCAATTTCCGAATCGGGTTTTTCGGCTTTTTTTGCCGATTTGGACGCAACGTTCACCGTGCGGTTTTGGGCATCGGCGCGATATTTTTCGACTAGATTTTCATAAGCCGTCAAATTGCTCGCGTCGGTTAGAAAAACTTTATGGACGGCAGTTCCGCTGCGGTCGAAGAATTGAAAACTGCGCGTCGTGCCTAATGGATTCTCACTCGTAACGGCGAAACCGAAGTGCCAGTTTTTAAAGAAAATCCGCAAATCAATATCGTCGCCGAGCACCAATCCCATTCTGCCGTGTCCGTTCATCACCTCGACATTTTTATATTCGCCTTTGCGCTCATGAACGATTTGCTCGTTTCGAGTCAAAGCCATAATTCGTCCGAGCGTATGCAGTTCTTGTAAAAGCTCATCGAAACTATCTTTTAATTTGATAATGGTCTCGCCGATTTGCGTCGCCAGCAGTTCGGCTTCGCTCACGCCGAGCTTTTTCGCCGCGTCGCGGATTCTCACATGCGAATTTTCGCCGCGAAACCGCGCCCAGCGTTCTTTCAAATCAATCGTTTTTTCAGGTGTTTCTCGTATCACTTTTGATTCTTTTATCGAAACAAATAAATAAAAAATAGTTTTACCTCGATTAAATCGAAGACCTTCAACCGAAGCAATTTTAGCCGAGCAAATTTACTATCGCTTCACGGCTTGCTTTAATGGTTTTATCCAAGTCATTTCGTGAATGAGCAATCGAAACAAAACAGGCTTCAAACTGCGAGGGCGGCAGGTAAATGCCGTTTTCCAACATTCGGTTAAAATACGCGGCGAACTTTTTTGTATCAGAAGTTTTTGCTGTCTCGAAATCAACGACTTGTTGGTCAGTAAAAAACAAAGTAAACATCGAACCGATACGGTTCAGCGTGTAATTCAAATTCAATTCGTTGACCGCATCTAAAATTCCGTCCGTTAAATAACGACTTTTTTCTTCGAGCGTTTCGTAAAAATCCGGCGTTTCGTCAATGATTTTCAAGGTTTCGTAACCGGCGGTCATCGCCAGCGGATTTCCCGAAAGCGTTCCGGCTTGATAAACCGCGCCGGACGGCGCAATCATTCGCATAATCTCCGCCCGCCCGCCGTAAGCTCCGACCGGCAGACCGCCGCCGATAATTTTCCCGAACGTCGTCAAATCCGGCGCGATGCCGTAAAGTTCCTGCGCGCCGCCTTTGGCGAGTCGAAATCCGGTCATCACTTCATCGAAAATTAGAAGAATGTTTTCGCTCGTGCAAACCTCGCGCAACCGACGCATAAACTCTTCGTCAGACGGCACGCAGCCCATATTTCCGCCGACCGGCTCGATGAAAACTGCGGCGATTTCGCCTTTGTTCTGTTCGATTAAACGGTAGACCGATTCGATGTCGTTGTAACGCGCGTTTAAAGTGTCTTTGGCGGTCGAGGTCGTCACGCCCGGCGAATCGGGCAAACCGAGAGTCGCCACGCCCGAACCGGCTTTAATCAAAAACGAATCGCCGTGTCCGTGATAGCAGCCTTCAAATTTGACGATTTTATCGCGTCCGGTAAAACCGCGAGCCAGACGCATCGCGCTCATCGTCGCCTCGGTGCCGGAATTAACCATTCGCACGATTTCGATTGACGGCACGAATTTTTTTATCAAAACCGCCAGTTCGATTTCCTTTTCATTCGACGCGCCGAAACTCGTGCCAGACAATGCCGTTTCACGAATCGCTTCGATAACCCTTTCGTCGGCGTGTCCGAGAATCATCGGACCCCAGGAGCCGATGTAATCCACGAACTCGTTGTCGTCCACGTCGCAAATCTTCGCGCCTTTCGCCGATTTGATATAAAGCGGCTCGCGCCCGACCGATTTAAAGGCACGAACCGGAGAGTTTACGCCGCCCGGAAGATGTTTCTGCGCTTCGGCAAATAATTCGCTGCTTCTTGAAGTATTCATTTTTATAAATATATTTACAGGATTGAATGACAAAACGGATTTTCAAATAGTTTTAAGTTCAGTATTATCCCTATATATTTTCTAAATTCCTGTTGATTTTTCCTAAATCAATTTAATCGCATCTTTCGCAAAATAAGTGATAATCACGTCCGCGCCCGCGCGTTTGATGGCGGTTAAAGTTTCCATCATCACCTTTTCACCGTCAATCCAATTTTTTTCCGCCGCCGCTTTGATCATCGAATACTCGCCGCTGACGTTATACGCTGCAATCGGCATACTAAAATTATCTTTCGCCCGCCGGATAACGTCGAGGTAAGCCAGCGCGGGTTTGACCATTATGATGTCCGCGCCTTCCTGTATGTCGAGCGCGATTTCCCTGATGGCTTCATCGGAATTTCTGAAATCCATCTGATAACTTTTGCGGTCGCCGAACTGCGGCGCCGATTCCGCCGCTTCACGAAACGGACCGTAAAAGGCGGACGAGTATTTCGCCGCATAAGCCATAATCGGCGTTTCCGCGAAATTGTTTTCATCCAAAATTTTCCTAATCGCGCCGACGCGCCCGTCCATCATATCCGAAGGCGCGATAATATCCGCCCCGCTTTGCGCGTGCGTCAACGCCTGTTTCGCCAGCAGTTCAAGGGTCGCGTCGTTTTGAACCGATTCGTTTTCAACCACGCCGCAATGCCCGTGCGAAGTGTATTCGCACAAACAAACGTCCGTGACGACCAGCATTTCGGGAAAATTCTTTTTTATCTCACGCGCCGCCTTCTGCACGATTCCTTCGGCGTGATAGCCGCTCGAACCCGTTTCATCTTTAAAATCTGGAATCCCGAACAGCAAAACCGCGCCCAAGCCGAACGTCAAAAGTTCCTCGCATTCGCGCAAAACATTATCAACCGAAAGCTGAAAGACGTTCGGCATCGAAGAAATTTTGCGTTTGTAGTTTTCGCCTTCGGCGACGAACAGCGGATAAATAAAATCGCTGCGCGTCAGATGCGTTTCGCGGAACATATCGCGCAAAGCGGAAGTTTTACGCAGACGACGAAGACGCGAGACGGGAAAATTCGGGTAATTAAAATTGCTCATTATTTTTTGCCACGAACAAATACGAAAGGACACGAAAAATTTTAAAGATTTTGAATTGAGAAATCAGCTTTCAATCTGCGTTCAACTGCACTTAATTGTTATTCTTTCGTGCTTTTTCGTGTTTGTTCGTGGCTAAATATCTTTTCAATCTCGTCAGCCGTTCGATAAGCGTTTTTCACCGAATCGCCGACCGAAATTCCGCGATAAAAATTGCTGCAAAAAAAGATTCCTTTGTTTTTATTTTCAAAAACTTTGATGCCATTTTCTATCCGCTCGTAACCTAAATTATATTGCGGAATCGCTTTTCGCCAACGCTTGAGATGCATAAAATCAGGCTTTGCCCGCAAGTCCAAAATGCTTTTCAATTCTTTATAAACGATTGCAAAAAGCTCGTCATCGGATTTTCCAAACAATTCCGCGTTGCGCGAGCCGCCGACAAACGTCGTCAACAATTCGTAATCGGCAGGCGCACGATTGGCAAAAACGGCGGAGTTCCAAATCGTTCCCAAAATGTTTCGCCGTTCGGAACTCGGCACGAGAAAACCGAAACCGTCGAGATTGCGCCCGATGTTCTCTTTTTTCACGCCAAAGAAAACCATCGCTACCGGCGGGTAATAAATCTTTCGCAGTTGTTCGCTCAAATCCACGTCTATACCTCCTATCAATTTCGCGGCAGCTTCGGCGGGCGTGGAAATTATAAAAGCGTCGAAAATGTTTTCACCGAAGTTAGTTTTAACGAGCCATTTTCCATCTGACGTTTTTTTTATCTTCAAGACTTCCGTGTTCGTTTTGATCATTTCGCCCAAACTTTCGGCGAGTTTATTAGTCAAAGTCTGCACGCCGCTGCGAAACGAAAACGTGCGCGGAAAATTTTTATCCGCCTTTTCCGTTTTTGAACGAAGCGAGCCGACGAGCAAACTTCCGTAATCTCGTTCGAGTTCGTAAAGACGCGGGAACGCCGCTTTAACGCTCAAGTTTTCAGGGTTTCCCGCGTAGATTCCTGCGATAAACGGATCAGCCGCTCGCTCGACGATTTCGCGTCCCAAACGTCGTTCAAAAAACTCGGCGACCGATTCATTTTCCGGCGATTTCGATTTCACAAATGGCTCTTTCAAAAGTCGCAGTTTCGCCCGCCAACTAAAAAAATCGCCGGTCGCCATTTTCGCTAGCGCCATCGGCAAAGATTTGAGCTTGCCATTTTGCAAAACATAGCGTTTTTTATTCGCCGCATTCGCCGCCAAAACTTCGCTTTCCAAATGGAGCGCGCCTATCAAATCAACCAGACGAGGCGACTTCAGCAAACTATTCGCTGCGTATTCGATTGTGTAATCGTCAATTTTAACGGTTTGAATATTCCCGCCAGCACGCTCGGATTTTTCAAACAGCGCAACTTCAAAATCTTTATTTTTCAGCAAAAAAGCGGCAACCAATCCCGAAATGCCGCTGCCGATAATGCAAACTTTTTTCATTTAACGCTATTATCTTCTGTTTTTTCAACGTTGGTTTCTGGTATGAGTTTGAATGATTCGAGAAATTGGTCAGCGATTAGTTCGTGAGACTTTTTTTCATTTTCAGAAAGACTTCTAGAATTCGGAAGTTGAATCATAATTTGATAAACGCGTTGATTGACTACGTATAATTTGACCTTAACTATTGTTCCATCGCCAGCTTCAATTGTTAAATAACGTCCAGGAAAATTGTTGAGCGCAATTTGTTTTTCTTCTGATTTACGACCATTAACTTGCTCTATTCCACCAGAAATCAAGTTACTTAAAATTTCTTCTACAGAAGATTGCAATGAGGGCGGAACATCGTAATATATCACGCTAAAGGCAGCAAAAGTTGTAAGTCTGAAAGCATGCATTTCAATCTGAGCATCTCCAGAATTAAAAAGAACTTTATCTTCAACTAATGTTTCAGGTGTTAAAATTGTGAAGCGACCTTCAGGAAATAAAAGTAATTTCCATTCACTTACATTTTTTTCTGTAAGAGAGGGTGAAGTTTTTGCAGGTATATCACCTCTTTGATTAGAGCAAGACATGACACCAAAACAAATAATAAACAATAAATTCAAAGCAAGACATTTCATATAATTATGCTTTCTTAATAGACCTTTGAAATACCTTATATTGAAACTACATCTAAATCTCATTTACTCATCAATACGCTTTTCGCTTCAAAATTTCCCGCCTTTTGAAAAACGAGTTGCGCGAGCGCGTCAATAAATTTGTCCGAATAATTCAAACCTTCCGTGACTTCAAACTGTCGAACGCCCGCTTCTTTGGCAAGATGGCGAAATTCGATACCGACTTCAAACAAAGTTTCGAGATGATCGGAGGCAAATGCAATCGGGACGGCGAGCATGTCTTTAACGCCTTTTTTCGCCAAATCTTCTATCGTCGCGGGCGTGGACGGCGTGAGCCATTTTTGCGGTCCGACTTTCGATTGAAAACACAGATGATGCGGATTCTTCCAGCCGCCGCGCTGCATTACAGCCGTAACGGTTTCACAGATGTGACCGGAATACGGATCGCCTTCGCGGACGAGTTTCATCGGCGTCCCGTGCGCTGAAAACAATATGTCAACTTGATCGCGTTTTTCCGCCGGAAACTTTTCTAAGCCTTGATTGATGCGCTCGACAAATGCGTCGAGATACGGCGGAAAATCGTAATAATGTTCGATTAAACTCCATTCGATTTTAGTCGGATTGTCTCGTAAATCTAAATGTTTTTTCCATTCCTTGACGCTCGATTCGGTTGTCGCTTTGGAGTATTGCGGATAAAGCGGCAGCAGAATAACTTTTGTAATTTTCTCTTTTTCGAGTTCGTCCAAAACTTCTTCGGTAAACGGATGCCAGTAACGCATCGCCGCATAAACTTTGGCGGGAAACTTTTTATTTAGTTTTTCTTCTAAAAATTTCGCCTGTCCGAGCGTGAAATCCTTGAGCGGCGATTTGCCGCCAATTTGTTTATACTGCTCCTGAATCTTTGGATGCCGTCGGCTCGAAATTGTTCGCGCCAGCCATTTGCGAAACAAAAAACTGCCCGGAAAATTGATAATGTCCGGGTCAACGAACAAATTGTAAAGAAATGGCTCGACCGCTTCGAGCGAATCCGGTCCGCCGAGATTTAATAAAACTACGCCTATTTTTTCGCTCATAATAAAAACAAGAATTCACGGGGATAAAAGCAGAGTTAATTTTCATAACAGCTCTTAAAAATCTTATTCATCCTTTTACCCCGTGAATTCATCTTTTAAACTGTCTTCGAGAAAACAGGTTTTTCTCGCATCATTTTTTCCAGATACGCATCGAAACACATCGCCACATTGCGGATAATCAAAATACCCGCGCCCGTGATTTTGATTTTGTCCGCGCTGTTTTCCAAAAGTCCTTCGTCAATAAAAGTCTGTAATTTCGGCGTATCAAGAGCGAAGTATTCTTCAAAATCAATGCCGAATTTCACTTCGATGCCGCGCTTGTCAATTTCGAGATGACACATTAATTGATTAATTGTTTCCTTGCGCACGTGATCGTCGAAAGTCATTCGGTAACCGACATTCGTCGCGGGCTGAAGTTCATCAACGCGCGTGTAATAATCTTTCAAATTCTTCAAATTCTGCGCGTAGATGTTTTGAAACTGCGAAATCGCCGACAGCCCGAAGGCGTAAACGTCGCAGCCGGCTTTGGTCGAATAACCCTGAAAATTGCGATACAAAGTGTTGTTTTTCTGCGCGACGGCGAGTTCGTCGGTCGGAAGCGCGAAATGATCCATCCCGATATATTCGTAACCGGCGGAGACGAGTTTTTCAATCGTCATTTTCAAAATCTGCAGCCGTTCATCCGGCGACGGCATCGCCTCGCTCGGCATCACGCTTTGATGTTTTTTCAGCCACGGAACGTGCGCGTAATTGAAAACGGCAATGCGGTTCGGCGAAATGTCTATGATTTTATCAACCGTCACGCCGAAACTATCTACTGTTTGATACGGCAACCCGTAAATCAAATCGAGATTAACGCTTTGGAAACCGAGTTCGCGCGCCCATTCAACGGTTTGACGCGTAATCTCTTCAGACTGCACACGGTTTATCGCTTCCTGCACCTGCAAATTAAAATCCTGCACGCCGAAGCTCGTTCGGTTAAAACCGATTTCGCGGAACGCCTCCATATGTTCGCGGGTCAAATTTCGCGGGTCAATCTCGACGCTCGCCTCTAACGACTCGGCAAAGTTAAATTTCGATTTGATAAAGTTTCCGATGTCGCGGATTTCATCGGGCGTGAGATACGAAGGCGTGCCGCCGCCCCAGTGCATCTGCTCGACTTTTCGATTCGGTGACATCAGCGGCATGAGGCGCTCGATTTCCTTTTTTAGATAATCGTTATACGTCGCAATCGCCGAACGGTCGCTCGTGACCATCATATTGCAGCCGCAGAAATAACAGAGTTTGGCGCAAAAAGGAAAGTGAAAATAAAGCGAAATCGGACTCGAACTTTCAGCTTCGTTCGTGTCTGTAATTTCCCTTTCGTAATCCGCCGCCGTAAATTCAGATGAAAAAACCGGCGCGGTCGGATACGAAGTGTAACGCGGTCCCGGCTGATTAAATCTCTTTAGCAACTCAATATCAATTTCGCCAAAATCTTTCATTTTAAATCCAATACAAATTCACAGCCATAAAAGGCATTAAAGGGATTTTATAGAATCGAAGAAACATTTTCCCCTAAACTTCTGAATTGTTTTTTACCTCTTTTATCACCTTTATCCCTGAAAATATTTCTTCAATCCTCGTGATATTTCGCGCTTAATTCCTTTACGCATTCGACAAAATACTGTGTGTTTTCAACCGGCGTTTTCGGCGTGATGCCGTGTCCGAGATTGAAAATATGTCCCGCGTTTTTGCCATAACTACGCAAAACTCTCTCTGTTTCCTCGCGGATTTTCTCTTTCGGCGCAAACAAAACGGTCGGGTCGAGATTGCCCTGCAGCGCTTTCACGCCCCCGATTTCCCGGCGAACGTCGCCGATGTTTCTCGCCCAATCAACGCCCAGAACATCGCATTTCAAATCAGCCAGATTTTTATAAGAACTCACGCCTTTGGCAAAAACAATCACCGGCGCGCCGTTTGTTTCGAGATGCTCGCAAATGTAACGAATATATTTGAGCGAGTATTCTTCAAAATCGTGCGGCGAAAGAATCGAAGCCCAGGTGTCGAAAATCTGCACGGCATCGCAGCCGTGACGGATTTTCGCGTTTAAGTATTCGACGACCGAATCAGCCAAAATCTGTAAAAGTCGGTGCGCCGCCGCCGATTCGTTGTAAACGAAACTTTTGATAACGTCAAAATTTTTCGACCCTTGACCTTCGACCATATACGCCGCTAGCGTCCACGGCGAGCCGGAAAAACCAATCAAAGGAATGCGGTTATTCAACTTCTCCTTTGTCATTTTCACTGCTTGCATTACATAATCGAGCCGTTCGATTAAACCGTCCGTCTGCAAATTCTCAATCTGCTCAAGCGAACGAATCGGCACGTCGAAAACCGGACCTTTCGATTCGATAACGTCGAGACGCATTCCCATCGCTTCGGGAATCACCAAAATATCCGAAAACAAAATCGCCGCGTCCGTCTTGATAATATCAATCGGCTGGACTGTAACTTCGCTCGCCAGCTCCGGCGTTTTGCACATCGTCAAAAAATCGTGTTTGGCGCGAATTTGGCGGTATTCCGGCAAATAACGTCCCGCCTGCCGCATAATCCAAACAGGCGTGCGCTCGGTTTTTTCGCTTTTGCAAGCTTTAATAAATAATGAATTTTCGCTCAATATAATTTTCCCAAAACATTTTTTTGACCACGAGACATACGAAACAAACGAAATCAAAACCAAGAAAAACTTTCGAGACTTTTATCCTTTCGTATCGTTCGCGTATTTCGCGGGTAAAACGGTTTTCAAGTATTCAATCAATTCAACGGCAAAATCTTTTGCTGTCGCGCGTCGCGCTGTGAAAGCAATTGTTAAATTACACCGTTCGATAAATTCGGCGGTCGTTTTTCCAATCGTCGCAATGATAGTTTGATGCAAAAACGCCGCGCCGAATTGTTCGATAAAATTTTCCGCCGCGCTCGGACTAAAGAAACACGCGCAGCCGATTTTGCCGCTCTCAAGTTTTTCGCGCAGTTCGTTCATTTTATCCTGGTCAATCACAACCCTCTCGGTTTTATAAACGATTGCTTCGTCCAGCGTCGCTATCGTTTTCAAAAAATCGGGAACGACGTGCAACGATTTTTCGCCGCGGACAAACAAAAACCGTTTGTTCTCCAACGCTTCGGGCGCGATTTTCTCAAGCATCTCGCGCGCCGTGTTCGCCCTTTGATCGAAAATCAGATCGAGCGGTTCGTCCTTTAACAAATCAAAACTGCGTCTGCCCAAAACGTAAACTTTTCCGCCGTAACCGTTTTTCCTTTCGCGCAGTTTCCGGCGAAAAATTTCCGCCGCCGAAGCGCTCGTTAGAAAAACTCCGTCGCAGCTTTCAAGCGCGGCTATTTGTTCGTCGAAATCGCCCGTATTTTCGAGCGCGACGGTTTCGATAATCGGACAATTGATAACCGAAAAACCGGCTTCCGACAAAATTCGGCTGAAATCATCAAACTTTCTGACGACTAAAATTGACCACATCAAACGACCTCGCTCACCGCTTTCCGCGCCGCTTTTCGCGCTTCGTCGAGCAGTTCTGCCGCGCCACGGCGCAAACATTTTTCGGCAAGCGCGCGTCCTAAATTCCCCGCTTCGCTGCGGTGTCCACGCGCCGCGTCACGAATAATTGTTTCGCCTTTCAAATCGCCGACAAAACCCTGCAAATAAATTTCATCTTTTTCCAAAATCGCGTAACCGCCAATCGGAACTTGACAACCGCCTTCGAGCGAACGCAGGAACGCGCGTTCCGCCGTGACGCAAATTTCCGCCGCCTCGTCATTAAGTTCGCGCACCATCCTGGCGATTTCCGAGTTGTCATCGCGGACTTCAATCGCCATTACGCCTTGCCCGACGGCGGGCAGCAAAATACTCGTCGGAACGATTTGTTTGATATAAGCGTCGAGATTTAAGCGATGAACGCCCGCGTAAGCGAGAATGATTCCGTCCAGGTCAGAGGCGAGAAATTTTTCGATGCGCGTCGGCACGTTGCCGCGAATTTCGACGACTTCCAAATCGGGGCGGTAATTTAACAACTGACTTCGGCGGCGCAAACTGCCCGTTGCAATCTTTGCATTTTCAGGTAAATCTTCGAGCGACGAATAATTTTTGGAAATAAAAACATCGTTCGGCGTTTCGCGCTGGCTGACCGCGCCGATTTTCAAACTCGCGGGCTGCGTGGTCGGCAAATCTTTTAAACTGTGCACGGCTAAATCAATTTCGCCCCTTGCGAGCGCGATTTCGATTTCGGTGGTGAATAAACCTTTGTCGCCGATTTTGGAAAGCGCGGTATCCAGATTCGCGTCGCCGATAGTTTTGATAACGCGCACCGCAAAGGCGGCTTGCGTGGCAAAGCGTCGTTCGAGTTCGGTTTTGACGTAATCGGTCTGCCACAAAGCCAATTGGCTGCCGCGCGAACCGATGATGTATTTATGCTTCAATTTCAAGCCTCTTCCGGCGCGAAGCCAGGCGTTTCATCGCCGCCAATTCGTTTACCACTTCGACGTGACCGGCAAAATTTTCCGCGCCGTTGCGCATCGCCATTTGATGAACGCGCGAAACGTTTTTAAGCAGAAATTCCTTGACTCCGACGATTTCCTTCAACGTCGCCTCGTCGGGTTTCGCGCCGCCGCGCAGCGCGTTCGGAAGCAACGGCAAAGAGTAATACCAGACGAGGAATTCGCTCATCTCGCGCATAATGGTTTTTTTGACGAGCGGCAAATCAGCCATTCGGCGCCGGTAATTTTTATCAATAATTGCGTGCAAATCGTCAATATTTTTCAGCACGACGTTTCGTATTTCGGCGGCTTCGGGTGCGATGTCGCGCGGCACGGCAAGGTCAATCAGCAGTATTTTATTCGTCTGATTGGCAAAATCCGCTTTATCTAAAATCGGCTCGGACGCGCTTGTCGAACTGATCACGATGTCGGCTCGGTTCAAATAATTTTTGAAGTCTGAAAAATCAATGGTCTCGCCCGCGAAACGATTTGATTTAAGCAAATCTTCCAACAATTCGTCGGCGTGGGCGCGCGTTCGATTCGTAATGACGATTTTGCCGACGCGCTTTTTAATCAGACATTCCGCCGTCAGCCGCGCCGTTTCGCCCGCGCCGACGATTAAAATCGTTTTGTCTTTCAAAGACTCGAAAGTTTCCGCCGCCAACTCAACCGCCGCCAGACTAATCGAAACCGCGCCCTTATGCAGATTCGTTTCGGCGCGGGCAAGCTTTCCCACTTTGAAGCCGCGTTGAAAAAGCTGATTAAGAATTTTCCCCGTCGAATTTTGTTTAGCGGCAAAAGCGTATGCATCGCGCAATTGTCCTAAAATCTGCACGTCGCCGACGATTTTCGAGTCAACGCTCGTCGCCACGCGGAAAAGCTGCTGACAGGCGGCGCACGAAACCAGACCGAAAAAATGCTCGCGGCTGACTGACGTTTCAGCGTTTTTAAAACTAATCAGCAAATCTTTGTAAAAATCCAAATCAAGGTCGGTGCGCGTCGTCACGCCGTAGATTTCCGTGCGATTGCAGGTCGAGAGAACGACGCATTCGGAGAGCGTTTTTTTAAGTTCGGCAAGTAGCGCGGGCGTTTCGCTTTCGTGGACATAAACCTGCTCGCGCACTTCAATCGGGGCGGTTTTATGATTGACGCCGACTGCGAATAAAATTGATTGTTGATTGAGTTGCTGCAAAGTTTCCGTTTAATAAATTCGTTTTGTTTTAATAGGGTTTTCCTCTATTTAAGTATGATTCTAACAAAATCCGTTTTTTTCTCTTAATCTGAAATTATAATAATGACTTATAAGCTAAATTAGTCAGAGAACGGTTTATTAAAAATCTGCGCTTATTACTCCGCGCATAGAATTTGCGCGGCAAGCAGCGGAATCATCAATTCATGATGTCCGGTGACGGAGAATCCGCGTCCCGCGCCGCCGGCGGTCGGGCGGCGCACAACGTTCGTTTGCGGACGATAACCTTGAATAAAATCGAAATTGGCGGTCGTGAAATCTTCGAGCGGAAAGCCTAAATTTCTAACGACCGTTACGGCTTTTAAAAAAATTTCCGGCAGAATGACCGCCGAGCCTAAATTCAGGTAAACGCCGCCGCCGTTTAATTCTTTGACGATTGAACAAAACAATTTGAAATCGGCGTGCGAAGTCGCGCCGAGAGCCGCGCCGTCGCAAGCAGCGTGAAAATGCCCGATGTCCGCGCCGATTGCAAGATGCGCGGTGAACGGAATTTTATGTCGGTAAGTTTGGCACAGCAACGACACGTTGGCGTGCCATGGATTCGCCGCGCAAAGTTCCCTGCTCATCGCTTCGCCCAAACCGATTTCGTCTTTCGCGCCGTTCTTTGCCGCTTGATTTAGCACCTCGCCGGTTTCTCTTGCCGCGCCGAAATCGCCTTTCCCCAAAGTCGCGTCAACGTCTTCGGAAGTAAACCCGACGAGCGCAATTTCGCAATCGTGAACCAGAACCGAACCGTTCGCCGCGATTGCCGAAACGAAGCCGCGCCGCATCAAATCAATCAGTACGGGAGCGAGTCCGGTTTTGACAACGTGACCGCCGATTCCCCAAATGACGGGTTTTCGCAACTCTTTGGCGCGGCGGATTTGTTTGCCGATTTCGCGCAAAGACTGAACGGCGAGAATGTCTGGAAGTTTGTCGAGAAAATTTTTGAGCGAGTCGCCTTCATCAACCGGGGCGGCAAAATTCTTAACCGTGACTTTGCTCGGACGCGAAGCGAGTTCGTAGGTATTGATTGCGTCAAAGTTCAGCGGCTGATAGTTTTCATAGATGGACATAGCGAACAGTTTATACGATTACCAACAGTCTTTGAAAATTTAGGATAATATTAATTGTCTGAACGCACGTCGGAAGCTAGATAAAAGATGATTAAAAGTTCGCATAAATCAGCGAGAAATCATATATTATACGAGTAAACTTTTTTAATACGAGGCGCATTCGTCCAGTGGTTATGACGCAAGGTTCTCAACCTTGAAACAGGGGTTCAATTCCCCTATGCGCTACCATAAGAAATTATCAATTCCACCGGACTTGCCATTTATTAGGTAAAACGGCGAAATAAAAATCTAAGGGTCATGACTAGCAGAAAAGTAAATTACAATACTTAAAGCTAGTAATGACAGACAGTTATAAACTTTACATACGCGCTCGAATTTCACGCGCTAAATTCCGTCAAATCTTGCGGCTTTTTGCCCTTGATTTGACCGCTTCTCAGACGGCAGAATTAACCAATCTGAATCGCAATACGGTCAATCGCTATCTGACATTGGTTCGTTCTTTGATTGCCAATTTCTGCGAACTTGAATCGCCTTTTTCCGGCGCGGTCGAACTTGATGAATCTTACTTCGGCCTGCGCCATCGAAAAGGCAAGCGTGGTCGCGGAGCGGAAAACAAACACATCGTTTTTGGTATCTACAAACGTAACGGGCGTGTCTATACCGAGATTGTCAAAAACGTCCAAGCCAAGACTTTACAGCGAATTATCAAAGGCAAAGTAAGCTTTGATTCAACTGTTTATACTGATGGCTTCCGTTCCTACGATTCAATTGTTCACCTCGGTTATCAGAAACACTTTCGCATTTATCACCAGGAAAGTTATGGCAAAGGTGATGTCCATATCAACGGTATCGAAGGCTTCTGGGGATATGCTAAAGTGCGGCTCGTTAAGTTTCGGGGCGTATCAAAGAACACTTTCTACTTGCACTTGAAAGAGTGCGAGTTTAGATTTAATTATCGCAATAATGACTTGTATGAAATCTTGCTGAAAATTACCAGGCAAATCATTTTCTGCTAGTCATGACCCAAATCTAATATGCCTTTACCAATAAATGTCATTATTAACGCCGCTTCCGGCACGAGCGACAAAGAAGATGAACGGCGGATTCTTGCCGACATTTTCTCGGCGAACGACGTCGAAGCCCGTATTGAGCTTGCTAAAAGCGGAGCGGAGATTGTCGAGATGGCGAAGCGCGCTGCTAGAAGCGGGAGTCAAACGATTGTCGCGGGCGGCGGCGACGGTACAGTCAGCGCAGTCGCAGCGGAGCTGGTCGGCACGGAAAAAATTCTCGGCGTATTGCCGCTCGGAACCCTCAATCATTTCGCTAAAGACTTAAACATTCCGCTCGACCTCGAAGAAGCGGCGCGGGTGATTATTGCAGGTCACATCGCCAAAGTTGATGTCGGAGAGATCAACGGACGTATATTTATTAACAATTCGAGTTTGGGACTTTACCCGGACATCGTGCGGCGGCGCGAGCAGCGACAGCGACTCGGCTATGGAAAGTGGAATTCGCTTTTCCGCTCCGCGTTCAAAGTTTTGCGCCGCTATCCGTTTCTTAACATTCGTTTAAACGCCGACGGCAAGGAAATGGTCACGCGCACGCCGTTCGTCTTTATCGGCAATAACTCGTATGAGATGGAAAGTTTCAATATCGGCGGACGAACTTGTCTGGATGGCGGACATTTGAGTTTGTATATGACACCGCGCACCGGTCGGTTTGGATTGCTGCAAATAGCGTTGCGGGCGTTGTTCGGAAATCTCCAACAGGCGAAGGATTTCATTTCTTTGTGTACGGAAGAGATTTGGATCGAAACCAGACACAAACAACTGCGCGTGGCAATGGACGGCGAAGTTGAAATGCTTGAAACGCCGCTTCATTACCGCGTGCGCCCCGCCGCGCTGCGCGTAATTGTTCCGGCGAAAACTGAAGAAGAAAAGAGTGAAGAAACTGGTGAAAAGGAGTAATTTTTGATGCGGACGCTGGTGCATTTGTCTGATATTCATTTCGGGCGCGTTGATGCGACCATTATCGAACCGTTAGTTGCGCTTATTGCTGAACTTAAACCGGATGTCGTCACGATTTCCGGCGATTTGACGCAGCGAGCGCGCAGCGAGCAATTCCAGGAAGCCCGCGCTTTTCTCGACCGCCTGCCCAATCCGCAGATTGTCGTTCCGGGCAATCACGACGTGCCGCTTTACAATGTTTTTGCCAGATTTTTTCAGCCGCTCGATAAATACCGGCGTTTCATTACAGACGATTTGGAGCCGTTTTACGCGGACGAAGAAATCGCCATTCTCGGTGTCAATACGGCGCGTTCTTTAACCTTCAAAGGCGGGCGCGTCAACGAAGAGCAAGTCGCATTGATGCGCGAAAAGCTATGTCCGCTCGGCAGAGACGTGGTTAAAATCATCGTTACGCATCACCCGTTTGATTTGCCGGAAGGCTTCGACGACGACGAACTTGTCGGACGCGCGAAGATGGCGATGAAAACGCTTGCCGATTGCGGCGCGGATGTTTTTCTTTCAGGACACCTACACGTGAGCCACACCGGACACACGGCAAAACGCTATAAAATCGGCGACCATTCCGCGCTGGTCGTGCAAGCCGGAACCGCCACTTCGACGCGCGGCAGAGGCGAAGCGAATTCGTTTAACGTCATTCGCGTTGATTACCCGAACATCCACGTCGAGCGTTTTGTGTGGCAGCCCGCGCAGTCCGTTTTTATCAGCAATCAGATTGAAAAGTTTCAACAAGTGAGTAACGGCTGGACGCGCGTTGCAGATGATAATTTAATGAATCAATAGTGAAAATAAACATTAATAAACAAAGACTTTTTCTTTGCGAACTCAGCATCGGTCTTTGCGTCTTTTGCGGTTAAGAAAAGTTTTTAATTCCAAAAGACGCAAAGGTTTTCACTAAGAATGCTAAGTTTGTTTAACTTTCTACTCGTGATTCACATTTTTAGTGGTTTGTTGTTTTCTGGTCTTGGTAAAACAACGATGGAAGTTAATCAAACAAAAAACGACCGCGCCAAACTTCGTTTGAAAGCGTTATCAGCCCGATTACAAGCACTTGTCGGGTCAATTTTGTTTTTAGGTTTAGCCAGCGCCGTCGGTACGTTATTTTTCTTCGCGTGGCTGGCAGACGAAGTTCTTGAAGGCGATGCTAAATCGTTTGACGAAACCGTGCGCGTTTTCGTTCACGGATTTGCGAGCGAATCGCTGACCGCGCTGATGCGCGTTATAACAATGCTCGGCTCAACCTTATTTCTCAGCGTTTTGTGCTTTAGTGTTTTTGCTGTTTTCATCATCAAAAATTGGAAACGAGCCGCCGTTTTGCTGATGACAACGATGGCTGGAGCGGTAATACTTAATTTTGCACTAAAAGTGAGTTTCGGACGCGTGCGACCCGTTCCGTTTTTCGACACCCCGCTTCCCGCTTCATACAGTTTTCCCAGCGGACATTCGCTTTTTGCGGCGTGCTTCTACGGTGTGCTGGCTTGGCTCGTCACCGCGCGGATACAAAACAAATCATTACAGATTTTGATCTGGTCGTTTGCCGTGCTGCTCGCTTTACTCGTTGGTCTGTCGCGCATTTACCTTGGCGTTCATTATCCGAGCGACGTTATCGCGGGTTATGCGGCAGCCGTCGTTTGGATTTTAACGGTTTTATTGATAGATTTTACGCTCAAAAAGCGGTACAGTTTTTCCAAAAACAAATCTGCGTAGTTTCCTTTTGACAAAATGTTTCCTTATAAGTCGAGATTATGAGAATATCTCGTATTACACCGATCTTATTATATTGTTTTCAGTTAGAAAAGGAGTTGATTTATGCAAAATAGAAATTCGACAATTGGAATCGTAAAAGAAGAAGCCGGACGAATATCGCAATCGGCTCGCGGCTGGATCATTCCGCTCGCCAGATTCGGCTATGCCGCAAAGGGAGTTGTCTATATTATCATCGGCGCGCTTGCCGCGCTCGCCGCTTTTACCGGAGGCGGCAGAACAACCGATTCGCGCGGCGCGTTCCAGGAAATCCTTTCGCAGTCGTATGGTAAATTATTGCTCGGCGCGATTGCCGTCGGAATGGCGGCGTATGCCGTCTGGCGCTTCGTTCAAGCCGTCAAAGACACGGAAAATAAAGGTTCGGACGCGAAGGGAATAGCGAGGCGCATCGGTTACGCGGCTATCGGCGTGATTCATATCGGTTTGGCGTTCTCCGCCGCGCAATTGATTTTCGGCTCCGGCGGCGGAAGTCGCGGCGACGCGGCATCCAAGGAATGGACGGCGACTCTGCTCGCGCAGCCGTTTGGACAATGGCTCGTCGGCGCTGTCGGTTTGGGTTTTATCGCTTTCGCCGTATCTCAATTTTACAAGGCTTACACGGCTAAATTTCGTGAAAAACTCAAGACAAACGAGATGGATGAAAAGACTCAAACTTTTGCGACACGCTCCGGTCAAGCAGGATTGTCGGCACGCGGCTTGGTATTCGGAATAATCGGCGTCTTTTTGATTCAAGCGGCTCTGAATTCAAATGCGAACCAGGCGCGAGGATTAAGCGGCGCGCTTCGCGCACTTGAACAGCAATCATACGGTCAATGGGTGTTGGGCGTCGTGGCGCTCGGTTTAGTAGCTTACGGATTATATATGTTTGTGTTAGCTAGGTATCGGCGCATTATCATATAAGTGAGTAAGACGCTGTAAGCGCAATTTGTTTTGTAAATTTTGTGAAGAAAATGCTTTAACATCATTTTTGATGAGTAATTTTTTAACACGGTTCCGCTAAGGAATTAGAACAACTGACGTTCATCGAAGAGGTTATATAATGTTGAAATTTTCTCGCTGTTTGCTGTTTTTGTCTTTACTTTTGTCTTTCGCTGTCAGCGTCCGCAGTCAATGGACGAATCGTTACCCGAAAATCGCCAATATGTCGCACCATGTTTATTTGGAAGGCTACAACCTGCCGACGCTCAATCAGGGCGCGACCGACCCGGCTGCTTCGCCCGACGGGAAAACCCTGGCGATTGCCGCGCGCGGCTGGATTTGGCTGATGGACGCGGAGACGCGCGAGGCGAGACGCCTGACAAAAAGCGGCGCGATTGATTCGCGTCCCGCCTGGTCGCCCGACGGCAGACAAATCGCTTTTGTCAGAGACGACACGAAAGATACGAGCATTGTTTTAATTGATGCGGCTGGCGGCAGGGAAAAAGTTCTGGTTGATTCGCCCGCGCTCGACCTCGACCCGGTTTTTTCGCGCGACGGGCGCGCCGTTTTTTACAGTTCGGCGGAAAGCGGCGATTTGGATTTGTGGCGCGTCGAAATTGCGACGGGCGCGAAAAAACGCTTGACATCCGACCGCGGGCAGGAACTTCAACCGCAGCCTTTGCCGGACGACGCGCAGCTTTTATACGTTTCAAAAGTCGGTTCGATTGATTCGGTTTCAATCATTGATTTGCGCGACAATTCAAAACGCATTCTGCATTCAGAGGGAATCGCTTCGCAGATGCGTTTCGCAATCAAACCCGACGGGCGGAGTTTTGTTGTCAATCTTCCCGTTCAGGATCGCTGGCAGTTGTGGCAGATGGACACGAAAGGCAGTCCGGCGATTCAGATTGCTCGAAACGCGGAATATGCGTTGATGCCCGCGTGGAGTCCCGACAATTCGTTTATTTATTTCGCCGAGCCTAATGCCAATGAGATTTTTCGCCTTTACCGAATCGCGCCGACGGGCGGCACGCCGGAAGAAATTTCGCCGCTTTCGTGGAATTGGGGAGAGCCGACCGCGCGTGTTCTCGTCAAAACGCGAATGCGCGGTTCGGACGCGAATTTGCCCGCGCGTCTGACAATCGTTGACGGCAAGGGACATCCGGTTCTGCCCGAAATTGGACAGGCGCGTTTCGACGGGCAAAACGGAAACGTGTTTTTTTATTCGCCGGGCGCGATTGAGTTGGAATTGC
Organism: Pyrinomonadaceae bacterium; assembly: GCA_030448055.1. Lineage (GTDB taxonomy): Bacteria > Acidobacteriota > Blastocatellia > Pyrinomonadales > Pyrinomonadaceae. Next base: position 1,136,033 of record JAUJNR010000002.1, on the reverse strand, counting down.
CTGCGGGCGAAGCGCGCGTGCTGGCTACACACGGCTTCGGCACTGTCGCGCAGACGGCGACGCGCAAAATACGCGAGGGCAAAACGGAAACGATTGAAATCGAGATGCCCGCGCCGCTTTGGAATCCGGCTGCCGACGGCTGGTATTCGGCGGATTTGCATTCGCATCTCAACTACGGCGGCGCGTATCTTTTAACGCCCGAAGACATCGTTCTCGATATGCGCGGCGAAGCGCTCGATTTATCCACGCCGCAGCTTGCCAATCTGCACACCAGATTTATTGATACCGAATGGTGGAACTGGCGGCGCACGTCCGCGCCGATGATATTTTTCGCGCAGGAAGTTCGCTCGCATTTTCTCGGTCACGTCGGCGTAGTCGGCGCGGATTCGCTTTTTCATCCGTGGTATTTCGGTCCCGGCTATCCGGTTTATGACGATATTGATTTACCCAATTCTGCTGCCTTGCAATTTGCCCGAAAGAGCGGCGGCGTCAATTCTTACGTGCATCCGGTTTCGACGAAAGACCCGTTTCCGGCAAACGCCGCTCCGAACGGGCTGCCGCTTGAACTCGTGCCGGACGCTGTTTTGGGCGACGTGGACACGCTCGAAGTAACCTGTCTCTGGAGCGACGAACTCGGCACGAGCGAAGCGTGGTATCGCCTGCTCAATCTCGGAATTCCAATCGCTCCGTCCGCCGGAAGCGACACGATGCACAATTTTTACCGCACGATGGCAATCGGCGCGACGCGCATCTATGCTAAAACCAACGGCGCGATGAATCTGCCGAATTATCTCGAAGCCGTCAGACGCGGGCGCAGTTTTGTAACAAATGGTCCGCTAATGAAATTCAGCGCGGGCGGCGCGGAAGCAGCCGGAATCATCAGCGCGGCGGCAAATCAACCAATCGAATGGAAACTTGAAGCAGTATCATCCGCGCCCGTCGAAAAGGTCGAAATTCTCGTCAACGGAAAAGTCGCCTGGAGCGGTCAGGGCTTGAGCGAAACAGGAAGAAAAACTTTTGCCGGAAAAGTAAACGCTCCGGCGGGCGGATGGATTGCCGCCAGAATTTACGGCGGCGCGACCCGCCCGCCGATGTCGGACAGTTACCCGTTCGCGCACTCCGCGCCAATCTGGTTCAATCGCGTTGGAAGTTCAGATGCAACGGCGGCAAAAGCGTCCGCGCAAGACCTTCTGCGCTGGATGGATGTCGCCGAAAAACGCCTTGAGCAGGGTTATTCAGGCGCGAAAGTAGATAATTTGAAAAAACGCTTTACGGAAGCCCGCCGCATTCTGGAGACGCGGGCAAAGTAATCATCAAAAACACAGGAGAATTTAATGGCTCAACAAGAAACTGTAAAATGGTATCGGTGGGACGATATGCCGAAAGAAAACGTAACAGAAATGCTCGACCGGCGGCTGATTACCGGCGACCGGATGATGCTGGCGCACGTCTATCTCAAAAAAGGAGCAATCGTTCCGCGACACGCTCACGAAAACGAACAGCTAACTTATATTCTCGAAGGCGCGCTGCGTTTCTGGATTGGCGAAGACGAATCGGAAACCGTTGACGTGCGCGCCGGTGAAGTTCTGCACATTCCGTCGCACGTTCCGCACAAAGCCGAAGCGCTAGAAGATACACTCGACGTGGATATTTTCAGCCCGCCGCGACAGGATTGGCTCGAGAAAACGGACGATTATTTGAGGCGGAAGTAAATATGGATTTGGGACTCAAGGGAAAAATCGCATTCGTCGCGGCGGCGAGCAAAGGTCTCGGTCGCGCCGTCGCCGAAGAATTCGCTGCCGAAGGCGCGTCGCTCATAATGTGCGCGCGCAATGCCGAAACTCTCAACCTTGTCGCCGAGCAAATCGCCGAAACATCGGGCGTAACTGTTTTGCCTGTCATCGCCGATGTTTCAAACGCCGAAGATGTGGCAAATGCAGTTCAATCGGGCATCGAAAAATTCGGGCGAATTGATATTCTCGTAACCAACGCTGGCGGACCGCCAGCCGGACGCTTCGAGGATTTGAGCCGCGAGATGTGGGAAGCGGCAACGCGGCTGACGCTTAACAGCGTTTTAGAATTAACCAGAGCCGTTTTACCTGGAATGAAACAGCGGCAATGGGGACGGATTTTGAATATAACTTCAATTACAGTAAAACAGCCGGTAGATAATCTGATGTTATCGAACAGCCTGCGCGCAGCAGTAACCGGATTTGCTCGCACTTTGGCAAATGAAGTGGCGACCGACGGAGTCACGGTTAATAACATTTTGCCGGGCTACACGCGCACCGAACGGATGGAAGAGTTAGCACGGGCGGCATCCGCAAGAGAAGGAATCAGCGAGGCGGAAGCCAGCGCAAAGTGGGAAGAGGAAATTCCGATGAAACGATTGGGCGAACCGCGCGAGTTTGCCGCGCTCGCCGCTTTTCTTGTCTCCGAACGGGCGAGTTATATCACGGGAACTTCGATTCCGGTGGACGGTGGATGGATTCGCTCGCTGATTTGAGCATTGTTAAAATCAAGTTATCGTCATTCATTTTAATTGCCGCCGTTGCCGCTGAAACCGGAAATCGTGCGACCCATAGAAAATGTGACGCAAGCGATGTGGAAGGAAGTTCCGGTCGTTCCGATTATGGGAACCTGCGCGATGACAGTCTTTATTTTCGTCAGGTTGATATTCCGATGTATGGCGTTTCCGGGGTTTTCAGCGATATTGACGATAACCGGGCGCACGGCAGAGACGAACGTCTCGGAGTCCGGGAGTTTTACGAAAGTCACGAGTTTTTGGACAAACTCGTCAAATCTCTCGCCGGTGATAAAACGGTTGCGATTAAAAAATAAATTACAAGAGAAGAATAAATTCTCTTGAGAAAATATAAAATTGTGAATTTAAGTCGGCGATTTCGACAGCAACCGCGGCGTGCGGCGCGCTTTGGTTTTCTGCTCGAAGGCGTAAGCGATTTTGATTAACTGCGGCTCAGCGAAGGCACACCGAAAAAGCCGATACGGGCGGGTAAAACGTTGAGGGCGGCATTCGGATATACGAACCACCAAAAGATATTCCCATGCGACGGAAAATGCGAAGCGCGAAGCGATGCAAAAATTAGGTAAAACCGGAATGAGTAAGCAAGTTTTGAGCAAATCGAGAGAAAAAGGAAGAAGACAAACTGTCGGATTTGCCTTATAAATACGATGGTTGATTGATGGAGTAGAGGAGGGTTTCGAGCAGTTCGCGGATTGTTTGGACTGGAAAATCTTTCATTTGTCCTCTTTCGGATAATCCGGCACTTCCTTATCTAAAATGTTCGGGAAAATTGTTTTTATTCGCAGGTAAATTTCCGCCGCGAGCAGCATCGCCAGCGGCGGGGCGACAAAGTAAATCCATAAATGCTCCCATTTGTTCGCCGCAAGCGCTGCGGCAAACGAACGCGCCGGATTGAGGCTCATTCCTGAAAACGGCAGCTCGAAAATCAAATAAAGCGCAATTAAAATGCCGGAAACTGGCGCAGCGAGCTTTTCCAAACTTTCGGAACTGATAATGATTAACACGGCAAACATCAAGATGAACGAGATAATAAACTCGGCGACGAATGCCTCCGTCGAGGTATGCGGCGGCATCGGCTTGGTTACGCCGTAACCGACGAGCGGATGCGCGAACCATTCGCCGAGCGTCGCTTTTAACAACTGTGCCGCGGCGACCGCTCCGGCAAATTGCGCCAATGTATAAAAAACGACATTCGCTGTGTCTATTTTCCCCAGCCTGTAAAAACTCCACGTCGTCGCCGGATTGATATGTGCGCCGGACTTTTCGCTGAACAGATAAATGACGAGAGCGATATACGCGCCCATCAAAATTCCAAGCGGAACGCGCCGCCAAATCGCGTTTTCTTCGCCGCCGAATGAGCTTTGCATCGCGGGAAAATCGGGATGTTCGAGAAAAACCGTCAAAAGTCCCGCGCCGAGAACAAAGCCTGCAAGTCCTGCGGCTTCCATCAAATACACTCGCCAATTTTGTTTGAAAGTTTCAATCATCGCTCGATAATTTCCCACCCGTTACGTCAACGATGCTGCCGGTCATAAAACTGCCGTCTTCGGAAGCCAGAAGGACATAGGCAGGCGCTAATTCTTCGGGCTGTCCGGGACGTTTTAAGGCGACTTCGTGACCGAAATTTTCGACTTCTTCAATCGGCATCGTGCCGGAAATATTCGGCGTCCACACCGGACCGGGAACGACGCAGTTGACGCGGATTCCCTTTTCGCCCAAATTCAAGGCGAGCGATTTGGTGAACGAATGAATCGCGCCTTTTGACGAGGAATAATCAATAAGAAGCGCAATGCCGGTTTTGCCGACGATGCTGCCCGTGTTGATAATCGCGTCGCCTTTTTCGAGGTGCGGCACGGTGGCTTGCGCCATAAATAAAGTATCCGAAAATGTTGGTTTCAAACGTGCGCCGTAAATCTTCTTCCGCGATGTCTTCAAATTTCTTTTGCGCTTTTTGAAACGCGGCATTATTGACGAGAATGTTCAAACCGCCGTATTCTGCGACGCATTTTTCAACCGCGTCGAAACACATTTGCCGGTATCGCACGTCGGATTTTATGACAAGGCATTCGCCGCCTTTTTCCTCGCATAAGCGTTTTGTTTCCGCCGCGTCTTCGTCGTTTACGTTATAGACAATCGCAATGCGCGCGCCTTCCATCGCAAAGGCAATCGCCACGGCGCGACCGATTCCCGAATCCGCGCCGGTGATAAGAGCGACTTTTCCCGTTAATTTTCCCGCCGCTTTATAATTCGACAAATCGCTGTCGGGCTGCCGCTTCATCTCCGACTGTTTTGCCGGATACGGCAATTTCTCGCCTTCAAACTCTTTCGCCATCGGGCGTTTTTCTTCTGTTTCGCTCATTGATAAATTTCCTCGCAATTTTTTTATTTCGCTGATTTTAATTTTTTACCGGCTTTCAAGCAATGTTTTGGCGACAGCCGATTGCAGCGGGTCAAACTGCGGATTGAGTTTGAGCGCGCGCCGCAAAAAATCACGCGCCGCCGCATCGTCGCCCGAAGCGCGGGCAATCATTCCGGCGTGATAAAAAAGTTTCGCGTCTTGCGTTCCTAATCGCAAAGCATCCTTTACCGCCGCTTGCGCTTCGGGTAACTTATTCGCTTTGAGCGCAGTCCAAGCCAGCGCGTCCGCGCCGTAAATATCCTTTCGCGCTTCGTATTCTTTCGCCGCGAGTTTATATGCTTCTTCCGTTTTGATGTCGTGGTCGGCGTAGAAAAGCGCGAGCTGGCGATTGTAAAGCGCGCCGTTTAATTGGCTGAGGCGTCCGATTTGCTCGACTAATTCGTATTGCTTTTTTGCTTCATCATCGCGCCCGACGAGTTTGTATAAATCGCCGAGCGCGGCAATATAAATCGGGTCGGGCAAAAGGCGAACGGCTTTTTCGTAATGTTCGATTGCGCCGGTTAAATCATTGTTTGCGGCGCGAACTTTTCCCAACGACCCAACGGCGCGATAGTAGTCGGGAAATGTTGCGAGGGCGTCCAGATAATGTCGTTCCGCCGTTTCGTAATCGCCGACGGAAAACGCCGTTTCGCCCAGTTGCCAGCGCAGCCAGGCGACGGTTTCGCGCGGCGGCTGGGTAAGATTAAGGATGAGCGTCAGCGCGGCGGTAAAATGTTTTTGCGCGCCCGCGTTGTCGCCTTTAAGCTGCGCGAGCCGGGCTGATTTCATTTCGCTGTTCGGGCTGATTCCTTTATCGATTTGCGCCATTTTTTTATAAGCGGCGGCGGCTCGGTCGTATTCGCCGAGTTCGAGCAGCGCGTCGCCGAGCATTCCCTGCGGATAGCTTTTGCCCGGTTCGAGTTCGGTTAGACGAACGGCGTGGTCGCGGGCGGCGGCGAATTCGTGCGCGGCGAATTCGGCTTGGACAAGCGCGGCAAGCCCGCCGGAATTTGCCGCCTCCGGCACCGACACGAGCGACGCGCGGGCGGAACGGAAAGCCAAATCGAGAAAAGCGGCATCGCCGGTTTCGCGCAGTCTTTGCAGATAAAGTCCGGCGAGTTTGTTGTGCGCGCTGAAATCTTCCGGGTCGCTTTTAATTCTGTTTTCCAGAAAACGAAGCGTGCCGTCGGCTGCCGAAACGTCGGATGCGAGCGGCGCGGCAGGCGGAACGGATGCTTGAACGCGCTCGCCGGTTGAAGATTTATATCCGCCGCACGCGCCCGACAGCAGCGCGGCGCATACGATAAATAATATGAATTTATTTGTTTGTATTCGCATAATCGCAAAGAATAAGGAATGAAGAAAAAGATGAAAATCTATCGCGCATTCATCAGTTCGCCTCATTCCCTTTCGGGAAAAGCCCGCGCCGAAAATTGTCAATTTTCGGCGCGGGCGAGAGAAAGGAAAGCTACAAACGTATTCTGGTATCGCGGCTGTTGATGCCGTTCGGATTCGGCATAATCTGCGGGGCGACGAACGGGAACGTGTTGCCGAATAAAAATTCGTTGCGGTCAACAAAGTCGCCGAGCGGCTGATTGTTATTAATCAGCGTAAAAGTCGCGTCAACCACGTCGTCCTGCAACCGTCGTCCGCCGTTGTTGGCGGGACCTCCGTTCATATTATTGCCGCCGCCTGTTCCGGTGTTCGGAACTCGAAGGTCGAGACGCAGAATGTCGCCGCGCGCTTGAATCATATTCAGAAGCATCTGGATATTCGCCGCATTCGTGCCGAAGTTTTGCAGTGAAACGATGATGTCATCGCGGAATCTGGCTCGCTCGTCGCTGCCCGTGCTGGCGGCGTTGTATTCGTCTTTGCGCGCGGGCGGAATCAGACCGTTGTTCACCAGCGGATTGCCTTCGCGGTCAACCGTGATGAATTCGCCCGTTCCCATTACTTGACCGTCGTTTCTCACGATTTGGTTTTGCTGCCGCTGCGTGACGCCGTTTAAGCCGATTTCATTACCGCGCATATTATTCAAGTTCACTCTGCCGCGCAGCAGCGTTGCCGGAACGCTGACGGCAATCGTCAAAGTGTTGAAACCGGCGTAAGTATCGCGCCCGGCGCCTTGATTGACGCCCACGCTTTGACCTTGCAGCGGAGCCGGACCTTGATTGTCGGCATTCGGGTCCGAGCCGTCGGGAGCGTTAAATCCGGCGCGATTTGTCCATATCGCGCGGTTTGGATTGCCGGGATTGCGAATCGAAGACAACACATAGCGGTTCGCGGCGGTGTTGTCGAGAAAAAACGGATCATCCGTGACGCCGGCGAAAAAACTGGCTCCGCTCACAGTGTCAGTCGTGACGTTCAAAGCCGGCGGCGTAATGTCGTTAGTGTCCGCGCCCTGCGTCGGGACGTTCGTCGGCGCAGTGAACGAGCGCCCGTCGGGAAGCGTAATGGTGGCGGTTTGCGGTCCCGTTTCGCGTCCGACTCCGCGCGTGAATCTGACATCAATAAAGCGGTCAGGCACGCCGTTGCCGGTGTTTTCGATTTCAAATCTATATCGAAGATTGTGGTCGAAAATTGCTTGCCCGATAATTTCCGACGAAATTAGAAACGGGTTAATGGTCATAATCATCACGACCCTCGTGTTGTCGTTCGGGTCGAGAAAAAAATACATATCGTTGATGTCCGAAGCGTGATCATTGGCAAGCTGCGGTCCGTCAATATGGTCTGAGGCTTCTGTCGGAGCCGGTATTGTTGATTGAAACGTAAAAATTGCCAGTATAAGAACGGCGACGAGCGAAAGTTTTTTGTTTTTTGCGTAAAGCATATTTCGTTCTCCTTGAACTTGTTTTTCCTTGTTGTGATGAAGGGAAAGATGAAAGTTTCCTGTCGCAATCATCTTTGCGCCTTCATCCTTGATATTGTCCGCGCTAAAAGTTATTAACCTCCGTCGCGGACAATAAATATAAAGTTATTCGAGCAATTTTTAATTACCTGTTTGATTGTCGGCGTATAAAAATTTTTCACGCGCCGCCTTATTTTTCGCTTATTGAGTTGAGCGCAACCCCTCGGCTTGCGCTCAATCCTGAAGACATCCATTCTTCATTCCGCTGTTACTGCCGCGTGTGGTCGTCCGGGTTTTTGCCCGGCGGGAACGGCTGCGTCGGGTCGGCGACAAATGGAAATTGGCTGCGAAACGGAACTTCGTTGCGGTCAACTTTATCGCCGAGCGGCTTGCCGTTGTTGACAATCGTGAAAGTCATATCCATCACGTCGTCCTGAAGGCGTCTGCCGCCCATCTTTCCGTAGCCGCCGTTTTTGTTATTTCCGCCGCCCGCGCCTTTGTTCGGCACGGTCAAATCGAGACGCAGAATATCGCCTTTTTCGACCGCGATTTTCGCCAGCATTGCAATGTGCGCGTCGTCGGTATTAAAGGCTTTGAGCGATTTTATAAGGTCGTCTTTGAATCTGCCTTTCGCGTCGTCTTCGGTCGAGGCGGCGTTGTATTCGTCTTTGCGGGCGGGCGGAATCAGACCGTTGTTGACCGCCGGAACGCCGTCGCGGTCAATTGTTACCCAATCGCCGTCGCCGGTCACGACGTTGTTTTTACCTATTTTCTGGCGTTCCTGCCGCTGCGTGACGGCGTTGATGCCGATGACGTTTCCTCTGCCTTTGAGCATCGAAGCCGGAATGCTGACGGCGGTTATCATCGTGTTAAAACCGGCATAAGTGTCGCGCCCGCCGCGCTCGGCGAGCAGTGCGGTGTTCGGTCGCCCCGGATTCATAATCGCCGAAGCGATCATCCGGTTCGCGCCCGTATCATCGAGGAAAAATGGGTCGTCCGCGTTTCCGCCGTAAAACGTTACGCCGCTCGCCGGGTCGGTCGTGATAACGGGCGGCGGCGCTTTATATTCCTGGTCTGAAACGGTCGTCAGCGCGGTGAATTTTTTGCCGTTTGGCAACTCAATCGTCGCTGTCTGCGGTGTTACGCGCCCCAATCCTTTCGAGTAAGTAACGTCAACAAACGCATTGGGTTTGGCGTCGTCCGTGTTTTCAATCTCGAAACGATAGCGAATATTGCTGTCGAATATCGCCATCCCGAAATGCTCGCCGGAGACGACGAAGCCCTGCGTTGACATAATCAAAACGACTTTTGAATTATCGTTCGGGTCTAAAAAGGCAAAAGTATCGGTTAAATCCGAACTTCTGTCGTGCGTGATAACCGGCGAATCAATGTGGTCGGACGCATTTGTGCGCGTCGGCGGAATTGTCTGCGCCGCCAGGCAAAGCGACAGCGCAATTGCGCCGAACGCGAGCATTTTGTTTTTTTTGTCAATCATCTTTTTCCTCCTTACTCTTGAAACCGCCCGGGCGGTTTCGGTTATCAAATGTAAAATTTTGCGGCGTGATTTATTCGGCGGCGCATCATCCATTTGTCAAAAATTTAATTTCCCGATGAACATAAGCATAGACATCTAAAAAATCATTTATCTGTGCGTTGTTACACATATAGAAATTTATTTTCCCGTTCCCGCCGGTTTTATTTTTTCAATCAATAAACCGTTCATTATTTGGGGGAATTTGTTTTTCTTAATCGAAATATACTCGGACGGGCGGTTTCTATTCCCGAAGATTATCGGAAAAGAAAATTATTTATATGTTAGCGAGCTAACGTAAAAGATTTTTATTTTAGATTGAGATTTCAGGCAGGTTATTTCCCGTTTACGAATTCAAGCGTCGCGCCTCTCGAATCTGCGGTGAATTTTTCAAAGTAAACAGACGAACGAAAAACCGATTTTGGCTAAAGCCGGCGCATATAAAAACCCGGCGCTTACTCGATTCCTTCCAAAGCGGCGCGCGCCGCGAAATATCCGCACATTCCGTGAACGCCGCCGCCGGGCGGAGTTGACGACGAGCAGATGTAAAGTCCTTTCGCCGGAGTCGTATAAAGCCGCGCGGTGGGGCGCAGGAAAAGCTGGCGGATTTCCTGCGAGCCGCCGCTGATGTTGCCGCCGATGAGATTGGCGTTGTGCCGTTCGAGTTCGGCGGGCGGTGAAACTTTTTTGGCGATAATGCAGTCACGAAAGCCGGGCGCGAAGCGTTCGATTTGATTTTCTATCCGTTCGGTCATATCGAATGTCGAGCCGTTCGGAACGTGGCAGTAAGCCCAAGCCGTGTGTTTTCCCGCCGGTGCGCGGCTCGCGTCGAAAAGGCTCGGCTGCGCGAGTAAAACAAACGGTTTTGCCGGATGCTCGCCTTTCGATGGCGCGGCTTCCGATTCGGCAATTTCCGAAAACGCGCCGCCGAGATGAACTGTTCCGGCGCGGGCGCATTCTTTCGCTTTCCACGGAATCGGCGCATTTAACGCCCAGTCAATTTTAAAAACACCATCGCCGACGCGGAAACTTTCAAGTTTGAGCCGGTAATTTTCGGGAAATTTGTGTCCGGCAATCTTTAACAATCCGCGCGGCGTTAAATCGCACAGCGCGACGCTTTCCGGCGCAAGCAAATCATCAATCGTTTCGACGCGCGAGCCGGTAATAATTTCGCCGCCGAGCGAGCGTAAATAGGAACTAAGCGCGTCGGCGATTTTCTGCGAGCCGCCGCGCGGAATCTGCCAGCCAGCCGCGTGTCCAGCCATTGCCAGAACCAGCCCGAACGACGCGCTGCCGGTTTTTTCGAGCGACAGCATCGAGTGGGCGGCGATTCCGGCGAAAAATCCCTGCGCGCGTTCGTCAGCAAAAACGCTTTTTGCCAAACCTTGCACTGAACGCATCGCGCTGACACCGAAGCGCGCGAGCTTAAACGGATGTCGAGGAAATCTCAAAGGACGCAGAACTTCCGGCGCGATATATTCCCAATCGTCAACCAGCGGCTGCATCAGACGGCGATACGCGGCGGCATCTTGACCGCCGATTGTTTCGCAAGTTTCGTCAATCGAGCGTTCGAGTAAAATTGCCGTTCCGTCGTCGAACGGATGCGCGAGCTGCGCGGGCGGCTCAATCCAATCCAAGCCGTGCGCGGCGAGCGGCAGAGCGCGGAAAAAAGGCGACGCAATCGCCATCGGATGAATCGCCGAGCAAATGTCGTGAACAAATCCGGGCAGTGTCAACTCACCCGAACGAGTTCCGCCGCCGATTGTCTCCTCGGCTTCAATCACGCGAACCGAAACGCCGTTTCGCGCCAATTCGACGGCGGCGGCAAGCCCGTTCGGACCCGAGCCGACGATTGCCGCGTGTTTAAAACGAGGAGAATTCATATTTCGTTTGGTTAAAGAAACTTCTATGACAAAAGTCCACTACCAAATCTAATTTTCTTTACTCTGCCAATACAAAATTCGGAAAATCTAAAAACATCCATTTGTATTTGAGTGTTCGGTAGATTATTCCTAAAAACTTTCTTGCCGTGGCGATAATCGCTTTGCTTGAACCACGCCGCTCTTTAATTCGTTCGTAATATTGTTTCAAATACGGACTAAACCTTTTTGCTGTCAGAGTGCATTGCACCAGCACCGTCCTTGCCAACTTCGAGCCTCGCTTGGTGATTCCGCCGTGATGCTGAGTCTGATTAGAATTAGACACTCGCGGAACAATCCCGAAATAGCTCGCCAGTTTGTCTTCATCGGCGAAATCGTTGACATCGCCAATCACCGAAAGCAAAACGGCGGCTGAATAATTGCGGATTCCCTTAATGCTTTGCAAATTCGCGTAGCCGTCTATTTCTGAGCCTCGTTCGGCAATTTCCTTTTCCAATTTTTTAACACCTTCGGTCAAACTGAGAATTTGGTTGATGATCACCTCTAATTCAATTCGCACCGCCGTTGACCAGTTCAAGCCTAAAACCTTCTTCAAATTAGCCGGATGATCGTAAGCCTCCTTGCGACTTTCATAACCCGCACCTTTCAAATGAGCGTGAATCTTATTCAACAGCGTGGTTCGCAATTTGACGAGTTTGTCGCGCGTGTTCGCCAAACTGTTGACCTCCGCGTGAAGTTCGTCCTTCATTCGTGAAGATGGCAGCAACCCTTTACTCAAAAAACGGGCGAGAGCTTCGGCATCATTTTTGTCGGTTTTCTTGAAGGACTGTTTGATGATTTCAAACTGGCTCGGATTAACGACCACACATTCAACGACCGAAGAAACAACTTGATTGTAAAAGAATCTCGTATTGCCGGTTGCTTCAACGGCTATTCGATCTTCTACATCAAGAAATTTCTTGAACTTCGCCAGCTCCGCCAGTTTGTATCGCTTAAAGGTTTGCTCTCCATTTTCCGAAAGGACGCAAACCATAAAATTGTTGGAATGTAAATCAACTCCGAGATAACGCATAACTTAATCTTCTCCTTTTTTATTTTGGAGCAGACCAATCTATCGCGGCGGTCACCAAACTTCTATTCAAGGTCTTTAAGCCTTATGCTGACGCTTCGGTTACAGGCTGGTGCAATCTCTTTTTCGAGGTCAGTTAAGCCTCAAGTTATTTTACAGCCTCTAACCTGTCTGCTCCGACTAAAAGGTATTTTAACCGAAGCTGACCGCTGACGAAGCTATTGTCATATCATCTCTTTTGTTCAACCGTCGCTTTGAACTTTTTCAAAGCATCGGTTTATGCCTTTCATTTCTTTTACGAGCAATTTACTGCAACCTGCTCATCTTGATGAACCGCTTAATATCCGGCAAAGCTACAATTACCAGAGCCGCGACTCCCAGTAAAACAATGCCGCCGACGGCGCTCCGAATTTTCAAGCCCCCAACAAAATTATTTTCTTCACGCCGCGCGATTTTTTCGTCTCTTCGTTCTAAATTATCCTGTCTTTTCATTTTCGTTTGCTTCGGCGACATCAAATGCGCTGGTTTCAATTACCGCTAACCTTAAAACGACGAAACACGCCCGACACGCGAAAAAAAATAAAGTCTTCCCTTCTTTTTCGCGTGTTCTGCGTGATTCCCGCACGATTCTTTATTGATGATCAAGTTCGGCTTGAATTGTCTTCCATTCGCCGCGCCGCCCGCAAAGCCTCGCCCGCCGACCAGACGGCGATTCCCAATAACGCCAAATCTTTGGCGATGAACTGTCCCGGCATCGGCGAAGGAAACGGAAAACCGTAACCCGGCTGCCAAACGCCCGGTGTCGTCAGAAGAAAGTGCAGCGTGATTAGAAAAATTCCAATCGCCATAATACTGCCGACGGCTGAAATTTTCGGCGCGAACGGGCGCGTCGCAATCAGCAGCGCCGCGATGATTTCGACCGTGCCAATCAACATCGAAGCCGTCCGCACGCTCATCACGCTATACATCCACGACATAAACGGCGAGTTGGCGATTAAGCCCTGAATGCCTTCGGCTTCGTAGGCGGTAAATTTGAGCGCGCCGACCCACAACAAAATTACGACCAGACCGTAGCGAATAATGTTCGCTCCCGCGTTTTCCAGCGTTAGTCCCCAGTCCGATTCTCCCGCCATATTCATTCGTTCCACATTGGTTGCCATTTTAATTCTCCTTGACTTGCTGCCGAAAAAAGCGGTGAACGGCGTGTTTCTTCATTTCCGTCCGCTGCCTTTCTTCGGCAAGATTTGAGTTATCGAGCGAAACTTTTTACTAAAAATGTGACGCTTTTCACTCGGTTAAATTAATAAAATCGCCCGCTTTTCGCTTTATGATTTCGATTGCATACCCATTTTGCTCGCCATCGCTTTAATCATTTCGAGGTGCATTTTCAAAACGGGCAGAGTCTTCGTCGCAAAGGATTTCACGTCCACGTCGGCGGCGGTTTTAGACGCATTTTCAAACGCCGCGACATCTTTTTCGTGCGCTTCGACCATCGCTTTGACGTATTCTTTATCGAAATCCGCGCCTGAGACCTTTGACAATTTTTCCATCAACTGTTTATGCGCGGGCATTACGTCCGGCGGCAGCGTAACTTTTTTCTGCGCCGCTATCTGCTTCAATTCGTCATTCGCTTTCGTGTGATCTTCAACCATTTTTTGCCCGAACGCTTTGACTTCGGCATTCTGTGATTTGCCCGCCGCCATTTTTCTGAGTTCGACTTCCGCGATACTGCCCGGCGCGGCATTGTTCATAAAATCGAGGTCACCGCCCGTGACAACCGAATCGCCTTTGTCGCTCGCCGGTTTTGCCGGCTCAGATTTTATAATCGGCGCGCTGTTCGCCGTTTCCTTACCCGGCTCATTTGAGCAAGCCGTTCCGACTACTGTTAAAACAGCGGCTGACATTAATAAAATACCGATTTTTATTCGTCCGTTTATCATTGGTTTCTCCTCAATTCGTCCTTATGAAATCGTTTCCAATTATTATTATTTTCCTTTCTGCCGCTGATAAACCATCCCGGCGAAAAAATTTCGTGTTTCGGCTAAAGCGAATTTAAGGGTTTTTGCCGCCCTAAAAGTTAGATATAATGGGCAAAATTATATAATTTCTAAAGCGTAATTATCTGTGCGCTTTTACACATATAGAAAATTATCTAAATTAGAAATACCGGAATCTTAATTTTTATTCCCTGTATTGATTGTCGGATGAGATAAAATTCTATATGTTAGCGCGCTTACAGGATTCGATTCGTTTTTTTTGTTAATCTCTTTGGCGAAACCGATAAATTGTCGTCTGACAAGTAAACTTTATTTATGCTGAATGCCGTAAATTCGCGCGACGCTCGCGCCAACCGATTGCTCGAAAAACTGCCGCAAGAAGATTACACGCGGCTGTCGCCGTCTTTTGAATTTGTTAATTTAGCTCTCGGAGAAATTCTTTATCATTCGGGTGACGAGATGGCGTATCTCTATTTTCCGACGACCGCGATTGTTTTTCTGCTTTACACGACCGAAAGCGGCGCGACCGCCGAGATGGGGATGGCGGGCAGATGCGGCGTGCTGGGAATCGCTTTGTTTATGGGCGGCAAAACCACGCCGAATCAAGCGATTGTGCAGATTGCGGGCGGCGCGTTTCGGATTAAAGCGAAAATTATTCAGGACGAATTCGAGCGCGGCGGCGCGATGCAGCACGTTTTGCTCCGCTATACGCAATCGCTGATTACGCACATTTCGCAAACTGCCGTCTGCAACCGTCTGCATACGTTTGAACAGAGGCTTTGCCGCTGGCTTCTCTACAGCCACGATTGTCTGCAAACGGACGAGATAATTCTGACGCAGGAAATTATCTCTCATCTGCTAGGCGTCAGGCGCGAAGGCGTAACGGTCGCCGCCGGGCGGCTTCAGGATGCCGGTGTAATCAGCTACGTGCGCGGTCATATTCGCATTCTTGACCGGCAAAAGCTCGAAAACTGCGCCTGCGAATGCTACGCGGTTGTCAAAGACGAATACGAACGCCTGCTGACTTTATAATTTCTTTTTTCGGCTTATGTGGTTTACTACACATACAAATCGCCCTTTCTGTGTTACTCTGAATTAACCATTCAGTTTATTGACAATTTATTTAGGACATCGGGACCCAGGCAAATTTTTTTGCTTCCTCCTTGTGCCGTTCATATATGAATGCAACAGGAGATAAGCAAAATGCTCGCAACTAAATTACGCTCTAATTTTACTAAAACCGAAGAATCGAATAATCACGCCGATAATCGGCTGCTCGCCGCTTTATCACACAAAGATTTTCGACTGCTTCTGCCCGATATTGAACTGGTCGCGCTCCCGCTCAACAAAATTCTTTACCGCTGCGGCGACATTATCCGATACGTTTATTTTCCGGTTGACAGCGTTGTTTCCCTGCTTTCGGAAGTCGAAGAAGACCGCTCGACTCTGGAAGTCGGCGTCGTCGGCAACGAAGGAATGACGGGCATCGCCGTTTTTCTCGGCGTTAAGAAATCGCGCAATCAAATGATTGTGCAGGGCGCGGGAACGGCGTTGAGAATGAAAGCGGCGGATTTACGCAAGCACGTGAACGGCGGCGGGCGATTGCAATTTCTTCTCCAGCTTTATACTCACGCGCTTATGACGCAAATTTCGCAATCGGCAGCCTGCAACCGTTATCATCTGGTCGAAGCTCGCCTCGCTCGCTGGCTGCTGGCGACGCGCGACCGGCTTGATTCAAACGAATTCAGGCAGACGCAGGAATTTCTATCGAATATGCTCGGCGTGCGCCGCGAGATGGTCAACAAAGCCGCCGGAACGCTTCAAAAACAAGGGCTTATCACTTACACGCGCGGCGTTTTGACGATTCTGGACAATGCGGGATTAGAGGCGGCTTCGTGCGATTGCTACCGCAGCATAAAAGAAGAATACGATAATTTTTTGAATTGAAAGAGTTGAAATTTCTTAATCGTTCAGCGCGATTTGCGATTAACCGCGAAATCGAAAACGTCCGGTCGGCTGTAATGACCGGAAACGTCGAGCGTCATTTTTTCTTTGTCAATCCGCGTTAAATCGAGTTCGGCGATGATGATTGTTTCGTCGTCGAAAACCGGCTCGACTACAAATTTGCCGTCGGGCGCGATGACGCAGCTTCCGCCGCGCAGAATATTTTCGGGCAGTTTCGACAAATCCGTTTCGCTCAAAAGCTGTGCGGGCAAATCCGCCGCTTTCATCAGCAAACCAGCCGCGAGAACAAAACATCTGCCTTCGAGCGCGTAATGACGGCTCGCAATCTGATGCGTTTCGTGAACCGTCGGGAAAACAGCGACGTGAATATGCTCGCCGGAAACGTGCATTGCCTGGCGCGCCAGCGGCATCCAGTGTTCCCAGCAAACCAGACTGCCGACGCGCCCGAATTCAGTCCTGACTGCTTCGAGTCCCGCCGCGTCGCCTTGTCCCCAAACTAATCTTTCAGTGTAAGTCGGCACGAGTTTGCGGTGATGACCCGCTAGTTTTCCGTCCGCGCCGAAAGTAAGCAAGGAATTGTAAAGCGTTCCGTTGCCCGCGCCCTGCTCGACGCGCTCGTTGATGCCGATTATCAAAACAACGCCGTGTTTTGCCGCGATTTCGCCGAGCGTTTTTGTTTCCGCGCCCGGCACGACGACGCTGTTGCGGCGCAGTCGTGCGAAAACTTCCTTCGTCGGCTCGTGATTCCAGAGCGCCGCGTTCGGGCAGTAATCAAGCCACGCCGGATAACCTGCGAGCCACGTTTCGCCAAAGGTTACGAGTTTCGCGCCCTTGTGTGCCGCTTGCTCAATTAAAGCAACAGCTTTGGCGAGACTCGCTTCGAGATTCATAAAAACCGGACTCGCCTGAACGATGCCGACGATTATTTTATCCGCCATTTTCCCCTGCTCAGAATTTACAAAGAGAAGTTTTTATACTTCTTTTAATTCGAGCCTCCTTTCGATTTCTTTGCCTTCCTGTCGTGCATTCGCCCATTTTAACGGCAGCATTTTTACTTCGCCGCTCCGCGTCGCCGTCGTTAAAAAATCGAGCATTTCCAGAATTATTCGCCGCTGTAATTCTTTATGACGCGGCACGCCGAAATGATGTCCCATCATAAACGGCGCGAAAACGGCTCGCGGCGGTTTGATGTGTTCGGTTACGTCCAAAGCGACGGAGATTGAAACCGTGGGAATTCCTCTTTTTTCAATGGCGCGCTGAACCAGCGCGATGCTCTGATGGCAAATCGGTCAGGCGGGCGCGAGAAGCGCGGCGTCGGGTTTTTCCGCTTCGACCGCATCGGCGATGTCTTCCGCCAATGCTTGTTCCAACTTTAGCGCGTCCATATTGTAACCGATAAACGAAAAGAAATTTGTCGTCAGTCCGCCGATAATTTTTTCATCGGCTAATTCCTGCAATCTTTCAATCGGAAAAATGACATTCAAATCTTTTTTCGCGCCAACGGTCGGATATTTGAGTTGGTGAATTTCTAAATCCGCAGGTTTCGAGTCGGAAGGAACGCGCCGGAAAGTATAATCGCCGACTGGGTGAACCGTGTCGAACGGCAAAGAGTTTTTCGGCTGAACTCCGGCGGTGCTGACAAACGTCAGGCGCGATTCGCTTAAAGGCTTTTTCAATCGGGCAAGCGGCACAAAATCAGTTTTCGTAATCATCGAACCCGGATAACGCTCGTTAACCGTCGCCCACAAACCCGGACGTATCTGCGATGAATTGTTTTCGTTTTTAGAGTTCTCCATCGTGAATCCATTCTCCCGAACGCCGGACAAAATAAAAATGCAGATGAAAAAAAAGATGCGCCAGCGTCGCCGCGTCTTTTTCAGCCAAAGTTTCGAGGATAAATTCGCGCCTCGTCGCCGGAACGTCGAGCAGCAGTTTTAAGGCTTCAATCCACGCCTTGTCTATTTCCTTCGCGCCCGCCGCTTCATTGCCGTCGCCGAAATGCAGGCGCACGTAGCGAATCAATTTTTCCGTGTCGCCGCTCGCAACCGCTTCGTTCAAATAATTTAATGACACAAATGATAGATTCCTTTTTAAGACGAACTTATTCCCGTTAAATAAATGCTGAGTGCTTCAATGTCAACGGTCAATGGTTTGTTGCGCTCGTAATTAACCAATCCGCGACGGCGCAGTTTGCCCATCGTGACGGTAACGTGCGGACGACTCATCGCCGCCATTTGCGCTAAATCGTCGTGACTGACCGGCAAAACAATTTGATTTTTCGAGTTTTCCGAAGGCTTTCCGCGCGCCGCGGCAACGTGCAGCAGGACGCGCCCGATACGTTCTTCCGCGCCGCGATACGCCAGAAATTCGACGCGTCGCATGCAATCGCTCAAGCGGCAGCAAAAAGTAAAAGTGAACGATTGAAGCGCAACCGCGTCGGCTTGCAAATATTTCATAAAATCGGCGAGCTTTATTTCGAGAGTTTCACTTTCGAGAGTAACACGGGCGTAATTTCCGCGCGAGAAATGTTTTTTCGGAGCACAGAAACAAAGCTCGCCAAACGGTTCGCCGGCTTCGACGACGCCGAATACGAACTCGCGCCCGTCGCGGTCGCTGGAGACGATGGCGATTTGTCCGCTTTGCAAAAAGAAAATACTGCCCGAACGGTCATCCGGCTTCCAAACGTTACCGCCTTTTCGATGACGGCGCGTTCGCCCGATTGATTCGTCGCGCGGCACATTGTCGGCGGTCAGTCGGGTTAAAATTTCGCAATCCTGATGGTCTGGAAGCGGCGGTATATTTTTCTGCGGCATTTCAATTTACAAAGCGATTTCAAATTTTTATAACCGGACGAGCCGCTGCTTAACCAATCGTGAAACTTTTATTTCGGCGCATCTGGGTTTCGTTAACACTAACATTCTTTCAGCATTTTTCATTGTTAGCCAGCAAACAGAAATTCTTTAACCGCCGCAATAATCCGTATTTGAAATCCCGCGTCGGTTTGTCAGGATTTTGCGGCTGGTATATAACCGAATTGGTGAAAATTCTGGTGGCGGGAATGGGCAATGTATTGCGCGGCGACGACGGTTTCGGAATCAGAGTCGTCGAGAAGTTGGCGAAAAGCCATTCGTTTCCGAAGCGTTTGACATTTACGAAGCGGGCATCGGCGGTATCGGTTTGGTGCAGGAATTGATGAACGGCTACGACGCTCTTATCGTCGTTGACGCGGTGGAAAAAGGCGCGGGAGCCGGAACGCTTTTTGTGCTTGAACCGCTCGAACATCTAATGGAAATAACCAACGAAAATCTTCACAATTCAATGGTTGATATGCATTATGCCGACCCGTCGAAGGTTCTGGTAATGGCGCACGCGTTAAATGTTTGTCCGCCGAAAGTATTTCTTGTCGGCTGTCAGTCGGAATATGTTGATGATGCTATTGAAGGACTTCGCCCACGGGTCGAACGTGCTGTGCCCCAAGCCGTCATAGAAGTTTTAGCTTTGATTGATGAATTGATGAAAAACTAATATGCTTCTAATTTAGTGATTTTCTCTTCAAGGCGCGCCACGACTTTTTCCTGTTTGAGATTTCTCCACAATTCAACTGACTGCCGGTAAAAATTCAACGCCTCCGTTTTGTTCCCGACCGTCGCCTGTGCGTTTCCAAATTCGCTCAAAACGTAGGCTTGGACGGATTTGCGTTTAACCTGGCGGCTGGAATCAAGCGCCTGCTCAAAATATCTGAGAGCCTCTGTATTATTTTGCAGTTTGATATAATCGTTGCCGATTCGCACCAAATTTTGCGTGTATTCGGGCATATCGTCCGCCTGCTCCCAAAGCGGTTAGGCTTTCAAATCTTCCTGCAAGCCCGCTTCCGGATCATTTTGTTTTTTAGCGATAACGCCAAGGATGATGTGCGTAAATGCCGCCGAGCGCAAATCGCCGATTTGTTCCCAAATTTTTTACGCTTTCCCGAAATGCTCTTTGGCTTTTTCGAGTTCGTTTAATCTTTGATAAGCAAAACCCATTGCCCGCAGAGTATTTGCTTCGCAATCGAACGTTTATGAGAAAAACAAAGAGGTGTCCGAAAACTACTATTTTCAGATTAAAACAATTTGTGTTAATCAGCGTTCATCTGTAGTTATTTTTTCTGTGCCAATCTTTTACCAACCTATCGCCTCTGACACATTTTTTCGTCTTTGTTATTAACTATTAGAAAGACAATTTGACACTTAAAACTTCAATTGTGACCCGTCGTGTTCTGTGATATTCGCTTGAACCATTGTCGATGAAAAGCTAACTTTATAAACTAATCATTACCCACAGGCTAATATCGGATTAGCTGTAAATTTTTCGATTTTGTATTAGTGCTTATTTCTACAAAACTTCAGTTAGAAGTGATTTTTTAATTATTTCAATTGGCAAATATCCATAACATTCATATCCGTATAATCCAGATTTTCGCCGCCCATCGCCCAGACGAAGCTGTAGTTCGACGTTCCGACACCCATATGAATTGACCAGGGCGGCGAGAGGACGACTTCTTCGTTTGCGATTACTATTGTGCGAGTGTCTTCAGGCTGCCCCATAAAATGCATAAGGCGAGCGTTTTCAGGCAAATCAAAATACAGGTAAACTTCCGAACGCCGTTCGTGAATGTGCGGCGGACAAGTGTTCCAGACGCTTCCGGTTTCGAGTGAGGTCAATCCCAAAACCAACTGCGACGATTGGCAGATTCCCGGAATTATAAATTGATAAACCGTCCGCAGATTCGATGTTTCGGGTGCGCCGAGATGCAGTTTGTTGGATTGTTCGGCAGTGATTAGTTTCGTCTCATAGCGCGCGTGCGCCGGTGTCGAAACCAGGTAAAACTTTGCCGGATTTTTTGAATAAGCCGACTCAAATAAAACTTCGTCGCATCCCATCGGAATGTAGAGGCAATCTTTTGTTCCAAGCTCAAATCGCTCGCCGTCAACCGTAACTATTCCGTTTCCCGTACCGATATTAACCGCGCCGAGTTCACGGCGTTCGAGATACGGTTTATCTTTCGTCGAAGCCGGTTCAGTTTGGAGTGGCAAGGAAAGTTTCTCTTTCATCGGCATTGCGCCGCCTACGACGATACGCTCAAAGTGCGTGTAATTGAGGCGAATTTCTCCCGCGACAAACAATTGATTGACTAAATAAAGCTCGCGCAATTTATCATTGCCTGCGCCGCAAATTGATTCGGGATGCGTTGCGTAATAGGTTTTTTGATACATAATTCTTACTTTCTTTTGTCGCCTGTAACTAAATTGCTGCAGAAATAATCGGTGTAAATTCTATGTTTTGAAAATTCTCTATACCAATCGATGGTTGATTTACCGAGCCATCCAACCTCCGTCAACGACTAAAATGTGTCCTTGCAGGTAATCGCTCGCTTTTGATGACAGAAACACTGCGGCACCGGCTAAATCGTCGGCGTTTCCCCAACGCCCCGCCGGAATTCTTTCAAGAATTTGTTGATTGCGCGTTTCGTCGGCTCTCAGCGCGCTTGTATTATTCGTCGCCATATAGCCGGGAGCAATCGCGTTGACGTTGATATTAAACTTCGCCCATTCGTTGGCAAATGCTTTGGTTAATCCTGCCGCGCCGGATTTCGAAGCCGTGTAAGCCGGAACCGTGATGCCGCCCTGAAACGATAAAAGCGAAGCGATGTTGACGATTTTGCCCGCGCCCTGTTCAATCATTTTTTTGCCTGCCGCCTGCGACAAACGGAAAACGCTCGACAGATTAACTTCCAAAACGGTTGACCAATCTTCTTCACTAAAATCAACTGCCGGAGCGCGGCGAATTATTCCGGCGTTATTGATTAAAACGTCGATTCTGCCGAATCGCTCGATGGTTTCGTCAATCAATCGTTTCGGCACACCTTTATCCGACATATCGCCCGAAACGGAAAAAGTTCGACGTCCGAGTTTTTCGATTGCGGCGCAGGTTTCTTCGGCTTCGCCTTCAAAATGACAATGGCAAACCACATCTGCCCCCGCTTCGGCTAAAGCAATCGCCATTGCCTGTCCTAAGCCGATCGAGGCACCAGTCACGAGGGCAAGTTTTCCATCTAGTTTGAAAGAATCTAAAATGCTCATATTTCTTGCAAGCCGAACTTTTATAATTTTCTATATAAATTTGAGAAAACACAGGCGAATTTTTATCAATTTAAGGTCTTAGAGTCAGCTATTTTTATCTTTTTACATTTGCCGTTTCGCCTTGAATCAAACTTCGACTTCGCGCACAGTGCTCATTGAATTATCGCCGAGCGTTGTCATTGTTAAAGCGGCATGAGCAACGCCGCATTCCACCGCATATTTTGCTCCTTTGTCCGCAAGGCAGCCATAGATGAAACCAGCGGCGATGCGTTCGCCGCTGCCTCCGCGGTCAAGTACGTCTAAATCGCTCAAATTCCGCGCTTTAAAAATCTTTCCTCCTCTGGAACAAATAACGTATTTACTTTACCTGCCAAACAAATCTGTTGTTTGCCGTCTCTGAGGAACGAAATTTATAAGGTGACGGTTTGTTCTGCCCAAAATTGAAACTCTCGGTGTTTGTTCTCTTCGGCTCTGGCTAAAATTTCGCCGCTTGAAACTTTAAGAACGTACTTGAACACTCGCTCACCAGCTTCGTCAATCGTTTCGGTTCCTTCAATAATATTTCCGGCGGAAACGTCTATGTCACGGTTCATTTTTTCAAAGACGCGGTTGTTGGAAGCCAGTTTTATGACCGGCGCGATTGCATTGCCGATTGTAGTGCCGTTGCCGGTTGTAAAGACGACGACCGTTGCGCCCGCCGCAACCAAACCGGGTGTGGATTCCTGGTCGTAGCCGGGTCCCTGCATCAAATTTAAACCTTTATTTTTAGGCGCTTCGGCATATTCGCAGACGCCTTCGACGCGGGTCGTTCCGGCTTTCGACATCGCGCCCAGCGATTTTATTGTGATGTTCAAAAGCCCGCCTGCAATGTTGCCGGGACTAGGATTATTATTCAAAACGCCGCCGAATTTCGAGGCGTATTCCTTATACCAATCAATCATTCTGTAAATTGCCCGACCTGTTTCGGCGTTTTTCGCCCGGTTTGCCACGATGTGTTCTGCACCGCAAAATTCCGGTATTTCCGTAATTAAAACGGTTCCGCCGTTTCGCACCAGTAAATCAGACGCTCTGCCTAAAGCGGGATTAGCCGAAATACCGGAAAAGCCGTCGCTTGAACCGCATTTGACACCCAGTACCAACTCGCTCGCCGAAGCTTCTTCACGGACAGATTCATTCACCTGTGGCAGCATTTCCCGAACAATCTTCAAGCCGCGCTCGATTGCCGCCTGCGTGCCGCCGATTTCCTGTATGCCGATTTTAGCGACCGGCTTGTTAAAAGAAATTTCCCGCTTCAACAGATATTTTTCGACCTTTGCGAGATTCGTTTTTTCGCAGCCCAAGTCAATCAAAACGACGCCGCCGACGTTCGGGTGGTCGGCGTAATTGGCGAGCGTACGGAGCATTATGTCGAGATTCGAGCCGTCCTGACAGCCGCAGCCTTTGTTATGCGGAATCGCCACCACGCCGTCCACATTCGAATATTTTTCGCGTTTGTAATGCAGAAATTCCGCCATCATCGAAATTTGCTGCGCTTCGTGGCTCGAACACATCGAAGTCGGCACAATCAAAACGAAATTGCGCGTTCCGACCCGACCATCCGGGCGGCGAAAACCCATAAAAGTTTCGCGCTCGGAAACGTCGATGTAATCGGGCGCAGGCGTGTGTAAATCTTCGGGTAAATCGCGCACGACGGGAACGTCGTTCGTCATATTTTCGTGAGTTACCTGTTCGCCTTCTTCGATTCCGAGCGAAGTTCCAATCGGTTGGTTATATTGACGGACGTATTCGCCGGCGGGAATTGCGCGCGTAGCGAAACGATGTCCGGGCGGCACGGCGGATTTGAGCGTTACCGTTTCGCCATTCGGCAAAGCAAGAACGATTCCGCTTCTCGTTTCGTTTTTTACAACTGCCACGTTATCGCGCGAATCAACGATAATCGCGTAGTCGCTCACGGGCGCGATTGTTTGTACTTCGTTGTCGATCATAATTAATAAAAAAATTAATGAGGAAAATTCGTGTAACCAAATGATTTATTAGGATTTCAATGCGAACTGTTTTTGTAAAAATGCTGAATCTTTTTTACTCGTCAAGCAAATTCGGCAACACCAGTGAACGAACATTTGGGTGCAGCCGCAGCCACAAGCCGGGATTTTCATCCATTTGCGCTTCGCGCATTGGCAAATCGTCAGAAATTTTCGTATCCAGAACGCGCTTGAAACTCTCTTTCTTGGCGGGCGCGGTAGCGGCGTCAACGATTGATTGAACGATTTTTCCAGCGCCCAAAATCGCAGACGGTCCGAGAGTTAAAATATGCGTCGCGCCGCGCGTTTCGGCTTCGTCCGTTTCGCTGACCGCGCTTCCACCTGCTTTGAATTTGCTGATGTGATGTTCGAGAATTGTTTGTGAAATCGGTATTATTCCCGCTAAATCATTATATTTTGCACCTGAATCAGGTTTAATATAACAAAGATGCGAAGCCGCTTTGGCTTCCGGTCCAAGTCCTAGAAAAAAGATGTCAATTCCGCCCAAATTTTCTAATTTTTCTAGATAATCGGCCAAAGCCGTTTCCAAATCATTTGTGTCGGTTTGCATCGGCGTAAAACTTTTGATTTTTTTGAAAAAAGCGTCGCCGAGCAATCTTTCAAAATCGCGGACGAAGCTAAAAGCGTTGTTCATTCGTATCGGCGCGAGCGCGTCCTGCGTGAAAACGTGCAGCCGCCCGAGCAAATCATCAATCTCGCCGGTCTCGGCTTTCTTATTTATCAAACGATACATCGCTTGCGCGCCTCGTCCGCCGAGCAGAACAATCGTTAAATCGCCGGTTTTCTCAGTTGCGGTTTTCTGCAATTCGTTGAACATTGCCTGACCGACCGCTTCTTCGGATTCTAAAACTTCAAATTTATAAGGTTCAATTGATGAGCAGGCGAAGATTTCCCGGATTTTGTCGTTCTCGCGCGCAAGCCAAATATTTTCCTCAAATTGACGACGAACGATTTTTTGTTGGACTGAAGCAGACATTTTTATTTATTTATTTATCTATTTGATTTCGAGCTTTTATTTTATCATTATTGGGGATAAAATTCGTTAAGTGGTTTTACCAATTCTAAAACAGTATGAAAATTTGTAACATTTTACCAAAAAAAAGGCAAGACCTGCACAACGAAAATATTCATAATATAAAATGGCTTGCGCTTAAAATGATTTGACAAAAACATTCTGCAAATGTTACAAATTTACAATCTTAAATATTAATTGGTTTTACCTTTTGTTAATTCCAACTTTCCGGCGTTACGCAAACAATAAAACGAATGAGTTTCAAAGCCCTTGAATTGGACGGAAAAACAGCGGTCGTGATCGGCGGAACCTCAGGCATCGGACGCGCTATTGCACACGGTTTAGCAGAAGCCGGTGCTGACGTTGTTCCGACATCCAGACGAATCGAGCAGGTTGAAGCGGCTGCCGCCGAAATCGAAGAACGCGGACGAAAAAGCCTTCGCGTCGCCTCGGATGTATCAGACCGTTCGTCTTTGCAAAGGGTTTTAGACGAAGCGCTCGCGGCTTTCGGTAAAGTTGATATTTTAGTCAATTCCGCCGGACGCACTAAACGCGCTCCGACGCTCGAATTTTCTGAAGAAGACTGGAGCGATATTATCGAAACCAATCTAACCGGAACTTTGCGCGCGTGTCAGATTTTCGGCGGTCATATGGTCGAGCGCGGATACGGACGGATTATCAATATCGCTTCGCTTTCGACATTCGTCGCGCTTTACGAAGTCGCCGCGTATTCGGCGTCGAAAGCCGCCGTCGCCAGCCTTACTAAATCTTTAGCGGTCGAATGGTCTGCCAGAGGCGTCAATGTCAACGCAATTGCTCCGGGCGTTTTTCGCACCGCACTGAATCAAAAATTACTGGACGAATCCGAACGCGGGCGCGAATTTCAACTTCGTACGCCGATGAAGCGTTTCGGCAAAGTCGAAGAACTCGCGGGCGCGGCGGTATTTTTAGCTTCGGACGCGGCAAGTTTCGTGACGGGCGAAATTTTAGTCGTGGACGGCGGATTTCTGGCGAGCGGCGTAAATCAGTAGGTAATTTACCCTCAGATTTGCACGGATAAACTTAGATAAATCAAAGATAAATCAAAACGGAATAAGCAGGATTAACTCAATAAAATCTTTTTCCATCGGTGTTTATCCGTGTTTGCGCAAAACGGGACGATTAAAAATTATTTTTGTGAATTCCGAAATAGAAGAAAAAACCGAACGGTTGCAAAAAATGCTCGACGCGCAAAATCTGGACGGCGTTTTGATAAACGCGCAATACAATTTCGCGTGGCTTTCCGGCGGAAAATCCAACGGTATTGATTTAAGCAAAGAAAACGGTGCGTGTTTTTTGTTAGTTAGACGCGACGGCAAAAAATTCGTGCTGGCAAATAACATCGAAATGACGCGCCTTTTAACCGAAGAGATTTCAGCGGAAGATTTTGAACCAATCGAGTATGCCTGGCAGGACGAAAAATCAATCGGCGATTTTGTCATCGAAAAAGCGAAATCGCTTTTGGAAAACAAGACGCAAATCGCTTCGGATTTGTTTTTGCACAATAAAATTCGTTTGCTTGAAAATTCGATTTCACAATGTCGTTACAGTTTGACCAACCCGGAAATTGAAAGATACCGAGAACTCGGAAAAGACGCGGGCGCGGCAATCGGCAATTTGTTTGAAAATATCAAGCCCGGCGAAACCGAATTGGAAATCGCGCGAAAAACACGAAACGAATTGGCGAAATTTAATATCAGCGCAGTTGTTACTCTGGTTGCCGCCGACGAGCGCATCGAAAAATTTCGTCATCCGATTCCCACCGAAAACATTTGGAAAAAAGTTCTTTTAATCGTGATTTGCGCCAAACGCGAAGGTTTGATTGCAAATTTAAGCCGCATCGTCTGCGCCGGAAAAGTTCCTGATGAATTAAAGTGCAAAACCGAGGCTGCCGCATACGTTTTCGCCAAACTTCTTTCCGAAACAAGGATTGGAAAAAACGGCGCGGAACTTTACCGAATCGCCGCCGATGCTTACGCCGAAAAAGGTTTTGCCAACGAAATAAATCTGCATCACCAAGGCGGCGCGACCGGATATAAAACGCGCGATTGGACGGCGCATCCGAAATCAGCCGAAACGGTTTTTCCGAATCAAGCGTTTGCGTGGAATCCTTCAATAACGGGAACGAAAGTGGAAGAAACCAATTTGCTTGTTGCGGGCGAAATTGAAACGTTAACGCGAACCGTTGATTTTCCAAGCATTTCCGTCGAAATCGGCGGGCGCGAATATCTTTCTCCCGGCATTTTGAATTTATAAATTTTGTGCTACGCGTCCGGCGGCTTTCAAATGCCAAATACTGCGCCGAAAGCGCGAGTTCCGACCTACTTTAAACCTAAGGACAAAATTAATGAATGACGCACAAACTATAATCGAGGAAATCGAAGAGCCGAAATCCGCGTCGGAAATTTCGCCACCTGCTTCGGCGGGCGCGAGCGCGACGGGCGCGGCTGTTGCCGCTCTGGACGTGATTAACGAGCGCATCGGCAGACGACGCTGGGTGATTTGCGCGCTGCTGTTTTTCGCCGCGACGATTAACTATATTGACCGGCAGGTGATCGGAATCTTAAAACCGACGCTGCAAGCGGAAATCGGCTGGACGGAAGTCGAATACAGTTGGATTGTTTTTTCGTTTCAGGCGGCTTACGCGCTCGGACTTTTGCTCGTCGGAGGTTTGATTGACAGAATCGGGACGCGCCTCGGGTCTTCGCTTTCGATTACCGTTTGGAGTCTGGCGGCGATGGCGCACGCGCTCGCCTATTCGGTGATGGGATTTGCCGCCGCGCGTTTTGCGCTGGGCATCGGCGAAGCAGGTTATTTTCCCGCGGCTATTAAAACGACCTCCGAATGGTTTCCGAAAAAAGAACGCGCCCTAGCGACCGGCATTTTCAATTCGGGTACAAACGTCGGCGCGCTGACTACCCCACTCGTCGTACCGTGGATTGCGTTAAACTACGGCTGGCAGATGGCGTTTATCATCACCGGCGCAATCGGTTTCATCTGGCTGGTTTTCTGGCTTTTGATTTACCGCAAACCCGAAGAAGACCCGAAACTTTCCAGAGCCGAACTCGCTTATATCCGATCCGATCCGCCCGAATCAACAGTTAAAATTCCGTGGGCGCGGCTTTTTCCGCACCGGCAAACGTGGGCTTTCGCGCTCGGAAAATTTTTAACCGACCCGATTTGGTGGGTTTATCTTTTCTGGCTGCCGGATTTTCTGAATAAACAGCACGGTTTGGATTTGAAAAATTTCGGCATTCCGCTCGCCATTATTTACATCATCGCCGATGTCGGCTCAATCGGCGGCGGCTGGCTTTCTTCGGCTTTAATCAAGCGCGGATGGTCAATCAACGCCGGACGCAAAACGGCGATGCTGATTTGCGCGCTCGCGGTCGTGCCGATTGTTTTCGCAGCGCAGACGGCAAATTTATGGATAGCGGTTCTGCTCATTGGCATCGCGGCGGCGGCGCATCAGGGTTGGTCGGCGAATATTTTCACGCTCGCCTCGGATATGTTTCCGCGTCAGGCAGTCGGTTCGGTGGTCGGCATCGGCGGAATGTTCGGCTCAATCGGCGGAATGTTGATCGCGCTCGTCGTCGGGCAAATCCTGCAATTAACCGGAAGCTACGTGCCGATTTTCGCTATTGCGGCTTCTGCGTATTTGATTGCTTTGCTGATTATTCACCTACTCGCGCCGCGACTTGAACCGGCACAGCTTGGCGAAGTTTAATTTGTTCGTCAGAATAACTAATTGGAAAAACAAGCAGTTATAGAAACAATCAAACGCGAAAAACTCGTTTGTGTCGTTCGCGCGAACGACGCAAACGATGCGCGGCAAGCGATTGAAATATTATTAAAATGCGGCATTAAGGTTTTCGAAATAACGATGACAGTGCCGAACGCGCCGGAATTAATCGCCGAATTAAATACAGAAAATTCCGACGTTTTGCTCGCGCGGGAACGGTTTTATACAGAAATAAATAAGGTAGGTGTGTTAAGCTGACCGAATGAGAAAATTAGATTTTCCGGCTCTTATTATTGAAACCGTTGAGCAATTGCGAGAACAAGAAAAGAAGGAAAAAGATGCGCGGATCAGATTACGAGTTCAATTACTGCGATTGCTCAAAAGTCAGGAAACCGATTCAATCAAAGATGCTTGTCAAATTTGCGGAATCACGCCAAAACACGGTTATGATTTATGGCATAAATATCGAGATAACGGTTTGAGTCAGTATTTGCGGCTTGATTGGAAACCGCGCTCGTCAAAGCTCAGTAATGAACAACAAAGAAAAGTCATTGAGCGAGCCTCGACGGAAAATGGCTTTGCCAGTCAGCGCGAAGCAGGTCAATTTTTAACCAAAGAGTTTGCGGTCAGTTACACACAAGGTGGAATTTCACTGCTCTTTTCCCGGTTGAGAATTAAGGCAAAAGTGCCGCGCCCATTCAATAAAAAAGCCTCTTTGGAAGAACAGCTCGAATATAAAAAAACTTTGCCACACGAGTAACCGATGAAGCGTTTTATTTTCAGGATGAGATGCGCTTTGGAACGCGCACCGAGTTGGGGCGGAGATGGACGGCAAAAGCGGTTCGCCCCTCGGGAGAGCAAATCATCGGGTATGAATACGGATATTTGTCAGCAGCTTTAAACCCGCGTTCGGGTGAATTGTTTGCGTTAATTTTGCCTGATATGACGGTGGAAAGTTTTCAAGTATTTGTGGATGAATTTGCAAGTTTCGTCGGCGAGCAAACAGCCGTCAGACTAATCACGGACGGGGCGGCGGCGCATCGCAGCACTCGTTTGAAAGTCAGAGAAGAACTGTTGATTGAACATCTTCCGGCATACTCGCCGGAACTAAATCCGGTCGAGCGACTTTTCAAAGAGCTGCGAAAGGAATTAAAGAATCGTGTTTTTGAAAGTCTCGAAGCGATTGAAGAAGCGGTGATAAAAGCAATTGAGCCGTTTCTGAAAGACGGCTCACGGGTGAAAAAATTAACCTTTTATGGTTGGCTGGATACAACACCAACCTAAATTATTTCTGTATTAGATGTAAAACAAGCCGAAAAATGTGTACAAGCCGGAGCGAAATTTGTTGTCGGTCCGGCATTTGACGCTGAAACCGTAAAATTTTGCCGGGCAACCGAAATCGCCGTAATGCCCGGCTGTTTAACGCCGACCGAAATCCTGACGGCTTGGAAAGCGGGCGCGAACGCAGTGAAAGTTTTCCCGTGCGACACGCTCGGCGGCGCGAAATATCTGAAAACTTTGAAAACGCTTTTTCCACATATTGAAATGATGCCGACCGGCGGCGTTTCGTGCGTAACGATTGCCGATTTTTCGCCGCGGGCGCGTTTGCGGTCGGAGTCGGTACGGATTTGGTTGATTTACAGGCTTTACGTGAAAATCGAGCGGGTGAAATTGGGGAAAGGGCGCGGCAGTATTTAGAAAAAATCAGAGAACTGAGTGAGAATTTGTAGTTTCAAACGCGCTTTGCTAAGTTTACTTTTCCATTCATTTTTCTTTGTGCGCCTTCTGAATTATTCAGTCGAGCTGAATCGTTCATGAGTTCCGATTCCTGCGCTTTTTTCGTGTGCAGCAGATGTTCGCGCATCGCCTGCCGCGCCGCTTCCGGGTTGCGGTCGCGGATGCAGCGGTAAATCTGACGGTGCATTTCCGCCGCTTCTTTCAAATCCAGAGCGCGATGCACGGTTTTACTGCGAATTTCAAACAAAATTCCGGCTACCATATTCATCAGGGCGGTTAAAATTCGGTTGCCCGATGCGGCGGCAATCATTTGATGAAAGCGCATATCGTGAACTAGAAATTCTTCCGGCTCATCTAAAGTGGCGAACATTTCGGCGACTTCTTCGCTGATTGCCGCCAGTTGTTCGGCGGTGGCGCGTTCGGCGGCGAGACGGGCGACATCCATTTCAATCGAAAGTCGCGCTTCAAACATTTCGGCGTTCGTAAAACCGTGCAGCGACGCCATCATCCGCAAAGGATTTCCGTCGAGCGCGGGCGAAGCGTCGGCTTCGACGACGAAAGTTCCGGCGCCCTGTTTCGATTGCAAAACGCCGACGGCGGCGAGCGAGCGAATTCCGGCGCGTAACGTCGGACGTGAAACGCCGAGCATTTTCGCCAAATCCCTCTCCGGCGGCAGACGGTCGCCCGAACGCAGTTCGCCGCGGTGAATCATTTCGCGCAATTGCTCGACGACCACCTGCGAACTCGTTCCCTGCTGCTCCGTATCAATCGTTTTGAAAAAAATATCGTTCATTTTATCCGAGCCGCCGCCTAACTTACCATCATTATAAAAGATAAAACTTCTATTTGCCATTTCCGATTTCGACCGGCGAAATTGATTTTGTCCGTTTTAACTATTTCTTCGCCGCAGTTGGCAAAGGCTCGGCGAAAATTTTGATTAAAATCAGCGAAAACTCTTTGTTTTTGGTATTCACGCGATGATGCGGCGTACCGCGCGGGACGACGATTAAATCTCCTTTTTTTATTTCAAAAGTTCCGCCGCCGACGATTCTTTGGCTTCTCCATTCGCCGGGTGTGGCTTCGCGCGGATTTTCTAGTTTGCCGCCCAGCGTCAATTGCGCCGAGCCTTCCAAAACGTAATAAACATCGTCTGAATCGTCGTGCGATTCGGCTTCTGCCGCGTCGCGTTTCTTGTCGTGCTGAATGGCGACGCGAAGCTGTGTTCCCGCTCCGCCGGTTAAATCCTCGATTTTGTTATCCGAACGCAAATTCTTTTCCAGATCGGCGAGCGACTGCTTTGTCTTGACAACAAACGGACGAATCGGCGCGGACGGCTGACGATTCGTTTGCGCTAAAACGCACGACCCCAAACTGGCGATTGTTATCAGCGACGGTAAAATTATTTTCAAATTGAAGATTTTCATAAATTTTCGTGTTTACGCATATATCGCTGATGTGATATTCGTTCTATTTTCCGGTTTGTTCAAGCAGCCAAACGGTTAAATCACTTGCGGCGCGGAAATTTTCGTATTCACCGGGCAGTTTGCGCCCGTCAACGTATTCGTTATAAAGCCAAGGGTCGCCGAGGGCGAAAACTGCGCCTTTACCGTATTTGGCAGTCGCCATAATTTTATCGCTGTTCGATTCCAAAACCGCTCCGGCGGGTGCCGTCAATTTTAATGTCGAGACTTCCTTTAAAAAAAGCGTTCGCGCTGTTTTGAAAATTGAATTGTTCGCTTCAATGGTGATTTTGCCTTCTTCGAAATTATTATTCTGTACGCGGAATTTGCTGTCTTTGTTGAATTCAACACCGAACTTTCGGGCTAAGACATTAAAATTATCAAACTCTGAGTTTCCAAAATCATTGCCCATCAAAACCAGAACTCCGCCTTTATTGACCCAATCGGCAATCGTCTTCGCATCGCTTGCCGAAACATAATTAGGCTTTTCGGTTTCCTTTTCCGTGTCTGGGTCAACGATGATGTAAACATCGGCGTTTTTCAAAATCGCGGCAGTTGGCGCGGCATTGAGCGTTTCGGTTTGCGCGCCGTAGTTGCGGAAGAGGTTTCCCCAGAGCGAATAACCGCCGTTTGCCATTTCGTCCCATTTGTAATGCCACGAAATCATTTTCCCGTTGGCGTCTTTTTTCCATTCATTATTGAAATAAGAATCGAGCACGACAGTTTTGTCTTTGCCTGCACGCCCTTTTTCAAGCATTTCCATCTCGACGGCGGCTTTGATAGCCGCGCCCAAACCTTTCGGGTCGTTGACGATGACTTTCTCGCTCATATATAATCGTAACTTCCATCACGATAAGGATTTCCGCCGAGTCCCGAGACTGAAACCGTTCCTTTCCAGTTAATTTTTCCATCAGGCGTAGTTTCGATGAATTCTCGTTTAATTCCCGCCCAGCCTTTTTCGGCGACCTTCAGATATTTGTCGGGCAAATTTCCCTGCCGCACGCCTTTGGCGAGCGCGTAAACGAACATCGCGGCGGCGGACGATTCGTGATAATTTTTCGCTTTGTTCGGCAAATCAACGATATCCCACCAAAGCCCGTCCTTGTCCTGATATTTTTCAATGGCGGCGGCTTCGCGGTTTAGAATGGCGACGATTTCGCTGCGGCGCGGATGGTTTTTCGGGAAAGTATCGAGCGTATCAACCAGCGCCATCGCATACCAGCCCATCGCGCGTCCCCAAACGTGCGGACTCAAACCGGTTTCTTTATTCGCCCATTTTTGCTCGCGCGACTCGTCCCAGCCATGATAAAGCAAACCGGTTTTCGCGTCGCGCGCGTGATTTTCCATCCAGACAAATTGATTGGCGATGTCGTTGTAATTATCTTCGCCGAACACGGCGGAATATTCCGTGTAAAACGGCTCGCCCATATAGAGCCCGTCGAGCCACATTTGATTCGGGTAAATCTTTTTGTGCCAGAAACCGCCTTCCTTTGTGCGCGGGTGAGTTTTGAGCTGCGAGTGCAGCGTATCAACCGCTTTTTTATATTTCGCGTCTCCGGGGACTCGGTAAAGCGTCAGCATCGCGCGTCCCGGCGTGATATGGTCGATGTTGTATTCGTCGATGGAGTAACCTTTGATGTTGCCGTCTTTATCGAGCCAGAAATCCATTCCGGTTTTGATGTGGTTGTAATACTTCACATCGCCGGTCGCATACCAGAGCGCTTCGATGCCTTTTAAAATCACGCCCTGATCGTAAGTCCATTTTCTCGGAATTCCTGCCGGATTTCCGTCGTCCGTCCAGATGCGATTCATCGCCGTGTCAGCTAACTGTTCGGACAAACGCGGAGTTGCTTGCGCGGCGGCGTAATTTACAAATGAGATTAACAGAGCGAGTAAAATAAAGACTTTCCGAATTTTCATAAAGTTAATTCTTAGGCAATAGATTTGTTTTTTGAATGCGTTCGCGTCGATCCGCGACTTCAATTTTTCAGGTATTTTCGCAAACCGACTTTCGATTCTTTAATTTCCGTAACCGCCAGTTTCGCCATCTCTTCCGCGCCGAGCGGAGAAAAATGCGTATTATCTTCGACGCCGTTCGGATAATTCGGATTTTCGCCAGCCTTTAACTGCAAAAACAACTTCCTCGATTCTTCCGCGCCGTATTTGACTATCAATTTCTCGCTTGAACGGTGCATATCAATCAGCGGAACTTTCATATCCTTCGCCACGCTACGGGTCAAATCGGGATACTCGCCGTGCGCGTCATAAAACTTTCCGTCTTTATCGAAACGACGACGCATCACGGGCGTCAGCAAAATCGGATTCGCTTTTTTTGCTCGAACGTCAGCTACCATTCGCGCTAAGTTTTTCTTGAAATCTTCGGGCGGCGTATAACGCTCGCCCTTTTCTTTTGACTGGTCGTTGTGTCCGAATTGAATAAAAACGTAATCGCCTTTCTTCAATTTGTCCGCAATCGCTTGCCAGCGATTTTCGCTGATAAAAGTTTTCGTGCTTCTGCCGTTTTGCGCGTGATTTTCGATTTTTACTTTTTCTGCGTCAAAATACTGCTGAAACCGTTCGCCCCAGCCGGTTTCGGGACGCTTTTCCAGCTTCTTTTCGGCAAGTGTCGAATCGCCTGCCAGGTAAACGACAATCGGCGATTTCTGAGCGAAGGCAAAAACACTGAAAAGCAAAATTATTGATAAAACACTCAATATTTTCATAAACGTATCAACTCGGAAATTTTCACCGGACGTTTTTTCTCGACGCTCGTCCGCGCCGCGATGCCGGTCAAAGCCGATAAAGCGCCGGCGCGCGCGCCCGGCAATTTCAGATAATCGGGAACCTGCGCGTTCTTAAAAATCACGTCGTGCAGACGGTCGTCGCCGCCCGCGTGTCCGCCTTCGATTTGCGGCATGGCGAGTTTTTCGCGTTTTCCCGTGAAATTTTTCATCAAAAACGCTTCACTTTTTTCCACAACTTCAAACGGCTGGCGCTCGTAATCGCGCACTTCGAGCCGCCCGCGCGTGCCGGTAAACGAAAGCCTGTAACCTTCAATCGGCATCGCGGCGTTAAGCGAATAATTCAGCATCACGCCGTTTGAATATTTCACATTAGCCGACATTGTATCGTAAATATCGACGTCTTCGCGAAAAACGCAGCCGTCGCGGAAATAGCCGTCAACGTCTTCCGCCTGGGCGTAAAGTTTCATCAAACGCGCGTCTTTCGTCATATCCCAATAAAAAGGACATTTGGATTTGTGCGGGCACGGGCGACAATTCGTATAACGAAACGGACTGTTTTTCGCGCCGTAGATGTTTAAATCGCCGTAAGCCGAAACTTCTACCGGGTCGGCGGCGAGCCACCAGTTTATCAAATCGAAATGATGCGTCGCTTTATGAACCCAGAGGCTTCCGCCGCCCGCTTTCAGGCGATGCCAGCGGCGAAAATAATCCGCGCCGTGGCGCGTGTCAAGATACCATTCGAAATTTACCGACGTGACTTCGCCGATTTCGCCCGCCTGAATAATCTGCTTGATTTTTTCGTGTTTCGGCGCGTAGCGGTAATTGAAGGTAACGATAAGTTTGTTGTTGTGTTTCTTCTCCGCGTCGAGAACGGCTTGACAATCTTTCGCTTCCGTAACCATCGGCTTTTCGGTGATGACCGTAATGCCTTTGGCGAGAGCTTTGGTGATAAATTGATGATGCGTCGAATCAACCGTCGTGACCATCAAAATTTCCGGCTTCGTCGCGGCGAGCATCTCGTCAAAGTTCGTAAACGTCGGGCAATCGACTCCGATAAGCTGTTTTCCGGCAGCGACACGCTTGACGTTTTTATCGCATAAACCGACGAATTCGATTTCGTTTGAATAACGCTTCGCCAAATCGACGCCCCACATTCCGGTCGCGCGATGTCCGGTGCCGACAATGGCGTAACGTTTTTTGTTCGTTCCCGCCGACACCGGCAAAGCGTTTGCCAGCAAAACCGACGCGGCAGTAGCGGCAGCCGATTTGACGAAATCACGGCGATTGATTGAATTTGATTCAGCCATAATGAATTATCTGTTTTGATTTTCGCCCTCGTTTAATATCAAGCGATTAACCCTTTTTCTTCGGCGCAACTTTTACGGCGCCGATATCGCTGACGACTTTGCCGTTAATTTTAACGTTTTCGAGCGAAGCATTTTTTAAATTCTCGGCAATCGCTCCTTTTTCGACGTTATTGAACGTGCTGTTTTTAATTTTCAGCCCGTAAATCGGGGCGTTTGCCAAACCTTGCGCGTCCATCGCATATTCGCTTTTACCGCTTGTTAGATTTTCGACGACGTAATTTCTGACGACCGGCGTGAATCCGCCTTTCGCCCCTTCCTCGTAATTAAAATCAATCGTTATAACGGCGTGGGCGACTTGTCCGACAGTGATGTTGCGGAAATAAAAATTCTCTAAAAGCCCGCCGCGCGAAGCATTGTTTTTAACGCGCAGTGCGTGGTCTAAATTTGGGCTGTCGAGCTTGCAGTTTTCGGCGAAAAGATTGCGGACGCCGCCGGAAATTTCGCTGCCGACCGTAATGCCGCCGTGTCCTTCCTTCATCGTGCAATTGCGGACGATGATGTTTTCCGACGGAATGTTAAGGCGTCTGCCGTCGGCGTTTCTGCCGGATTTAATGGCTATGCAGTCGTCGCCGGTGTCGAAATAGCAGTCTTCGATCAAAACGTCTTTGCACGATTCCGGGTTGCAGCCGTCGTTATTCGGTCCGTGCGTCGAAACCGTGACTTTTCTGATTGTGACGTTTTCGCACAGAACCGGATGAACTTCCCACATCGGCGAGCCGATGATGCGAACGCCTTCGATCAAAACATTTTTGCAGCGATACGGCTGAATAAACTGCGGGCGCAAATATGAGCCGTCGCCGAAAATTCTTTCTTTGACCGGAACGTTTTTCTCCATCATTTCATAAAGTTTGGCGCGCGCCGGTTTTTGATTCGGCATTCCTTCACGCCAGCCGTCTTCTTTATTGCCTTTCCAAAACCACCAATTTTCGTTCGCCGCCTGACCGTCCAAAGTTCCTTCGCCCGTCACGGCGACATTCGTCTGTTCAAAAGCGTAAATCAAAGCCGAATAACCCATCATTTCCATTCCTTCCCAGCGCGTAAAGACGAGCGGCGTATAGACTTTCGGGTCGGTGGAAAATTTGATGGTCGCGCCTTTTGAGACGTGCAGGTTAACGTTCGATTTCAGGTGAATCGCGCCGGTTGAAAACTCTCCGGCAGGAACGACGACGCGCCCGCCGCCCGCTTTATTGCAAGCCTCAATTGCCTGGCGAAACGCTTCGGTCGAATCGGTTACGCCGTCAGCTTTTGCGCCGTATTTGGTGATTGTAAAATTCTTTTTCGGAAATTTCGGAGGCACGATGCGGGCTAAAATTTTCGGATACTCGGTCGTCCACGCATCAGCCGAACTTTTTGCCGATTGTCCGAAAGAAATGTTCGGCAAAACGAGGCTTGCACCCGCGCTTGCCAAAAGTAGTTGTAAAAATTCCCGACGGTTTTGCATAGTTTTATAAAAAATCAAAGCATTCGATTTCTTTCGATTTCGATGAAAGAAATCGAATGCTGATAGCGCCATTAATTCGTCGCCGTAAAAATCAAATTCGTTATATCGCCGTTGACTAGGTGAACCTGAGAAGGATTAGCAAAAGTATATCTTTTGCTTCTAACGCGTATAACGTATGTTTCGCCGGCTTGAACCTCATTAAATTTGAAATAGCCGAATGGATTTGTCATTGTCATCAAAGACGCGCCCGCCGAATTGGTCAAAGTTACAAACGCCTGCGAAATGCCACGCCCGCGGGCGGTGACGACGCGCCCGCCGACAGTCACGCTTGCCGCCGGAGCCGATATGCCGTTTAGATAATTTTCCAGATTGGTATAGCCGTTTGAGGCAATCGCCGAAGCGTCGCTCGCGTTGTTCGGATTAAGCCCGCGAGCGATTTCATAATTGTCGGGCATACCGTCGCCGTCGGTGTCAGTCGGCGCGGGCAGCGAAATTAATGTCGGATAACCGCCGACATCGTTTTGCGAGTTAATAAACGCGCCGGTTTCGTTCGTCGTCTCCGAAGCGATGCGCGTGTCAACCGCGTCTCGCGGGCGCGAACTTCCGGCGGTGTTCAAAACTTTGGTATAAGCGGTTTCGGCGCTTTCGGCATTGATGTCAACCAGCGGGTTTTCGCCGCCGATTGACTGTAAATCAAGCGGGCTTGTCTGCTGCGTGTAATTGCCGACGAACATCGCCCAGCCGGTATTCGTTCCGTCGCGCACGCCGTTGACGTTGCTGTCAATGACGTTTCCGTTCTGGTAAATCCAGGTGTTGACGCTGCCGCCGCTAAAGGCTCTGGTGCGTTTTGAGACGGGCGTGTTCGGTCCGGCGACCAGATAGTTGCCGATGTAATTAACTTTCGTGATGCCTTCAGTCGCCGCGCCGCTGTAACTGGCGTCGGTTCCCCAATCGTAAATGACGTTGTTGACGAAATCGAGCGTGATGTTATCGCCGACGCGCGGATTGCGGTTGAAGTGATGCGCGTAAAGATTGTGGTGGAACGAGATTCTGCCGCTGCCGTAGCGAATCAGCGAGCCGTAACCGTGTCTGCCTTCCGGGTGACACGATAAATTCAAACTCTCGGTAATAAACGACCACTGAACCGAAACGCGGTCCGAATCGGTCACGGATAAACTTTCGTCAATGCTCCACGACGCGGAAACGTGGTCAATCATCACGTCTTTTGAATTATCAACCCAAAGCGAATCGCCTTCCATACCGTTCGCGCAGCGAATGTCGCCCGTGCGGAATCGCAGATAGCGAATGATAACGTGCTGCGCGCCGGTGACGGTCGTCGTCCAGCCGGCAATGGTAATGCCGTCGCCCGGCGCGGTTTGTCCGGCGATGGTGATGAACGATTTGTTGATGTTTAATCTCGAATTCAAATAGATTGTTCCCGAAACATCAAAAACAATCGTGCGCGCTCCAGTTGCCGTGCTGATGCCATTGCGCAGGCTGCCCGCGCCTGTGTCGTTCAGATTCGTGACGTGATACGTGTCGCCGCCGCGTCCGCCAACGGCGTAGGCACCCGCGCCTTCGGCGGTCGGAAACGCTTTGACAGTTGATCTGATGTTCAAAACGCCGCTCGTCGTTCCCGTATAATTCGGGTCGGTCACGGTGACGACGACATTATAATTGCCGATTGCGGTCGGAATGGTTGTTGAACCATTATAAGTAACTGTCACGCTCAAATTTGAAGGATTTGTCGTGACGGTAACGGCTTTCGGAGAACCATCATAAGTTTGCGTTAAATTTGAAAGCGTCACCGTCGCAGAGAGTTTTTCCTGCGGTGTAAATCCGAGGATATTCGCCGGATTGCGATAAAAATTCGCTTCCTCGGCGGTCAAAGGATTGTTGCACGAATTGCGGGAAATCGGATGCCGCTGGCTGCAGTCAACCGGCGTTACGCCGTCCAAAGTCGTTGTGTTGTATTCCCAAAATCTAATGTTCGGGTAATTCGCCGCCGTCACCTCGTTCGTCGGATTGTCGAAACGCCAGCCGACGGGCAGAATGTGCGAATCCATTTGCGAGTCAATAAATACGACCTGGCTGAAAGGAAAATCGTCGGGGTCAATCCGCGAAAGATAACTGCCGTTCGTGACATTCGCGGCTTTCGTCAGACGGCAATTGAGATAGACGTTGCCGTAGTTTGCCGCGCTGTTGCGAATCTGTGTGTAATAACCGAGATTTTCGCGCATCATTTTCAGCTCGGTGTTTTTGAAATACGTCGCGCCCGTTCCCCACATAAAATCTACGTCGCCTTCGACGTAGCTGTTTGTGATAAACGCCGAACCCTGCGTCAGAATCGTATCCTGGAAACTTAAAAGATTAACGGTGTTGACGGTCGTGCGCAGTGCATAGGAGCGAAACGCTTCGGCTTGCGAGCCACCCTGCGGAGTCGCGTTTTGCAGCGTAATGGTTTCGAGAACGAAATCGTTCGCGCCCGTGTTGACGTTGAAGGAAGGTCGGGTCGTCGTCGAAGCGTTTAAGTTATTGTTGTTAGCGTATCTCTGAATCGTTCCGGCGCGGCTTTCGCCTCGAACGGTGATTAAAGGTTTATTCGACGGAATGTTGACGATTTCCGTGTAAGTTCCGTTTTTGACGCTGATGACGACTCGCTGCGCGTTGTTAGCGGGAACGAAATCAACTGCGCCCTGAATCGTGCAGAAGTCGCCGGAATTATCGGCGGCAACCGTCAAAAGATTCGAGCCGGAAGCTGGAGCCGCCGTTTTCGTCGTAAAAGTAAAAGTCGTCGAATCGGAAAATCCGACGAACGGAACATTGCTCGCGTCCGTAATCACGCCAGTTTCAATCGTCACATAAAAAGTCTGATTGTAAGCAAGCTGCTGATGCAGATAAATCGAAGCCGTATTTCCGCTGATGATAACCGGATAATAATTAAAATTTGTGCCGCCGATATTTTTCGTCTGTGTCGCCGACGCCATATCAATCGTGTCAACGAGCGTTCCGTCCGCGCGATAAACGCGGATTTTGCCCGTATTTCCGAGTCTCGGAGTTTGGTTAAAAGTGATTGAAAGCGGCGTGTCCGCGCAAAGTCCGGTCGTGCCGTTTTGCGGTGAAAAAGCCGTCGCCGCGATGGTCGAAACAACCGTCAGCCGCGCTGGGCTGCTCGTTACGCTGCCGAATTGATTGCTGACCGTCACCGTGTAATTGCCGGTGTCGCTGTTTTGAACGGCGGCGAAATTGAGCGTCGAGCCAGTCGCGCCGCTGATTAAAACTCCGTTTTTGAACCATTGATACGTTAAATTCGCGCCGGTCGCCGTCACCGAAAGCGTCGCGGGCGAGCCGACTGTCGCCGTTGTGTCCTGCGGCTGCTGCGTAATCACGGGCGGCGGGTCAACCTGTCCGCCGGAGACGGTCAGATTTACCGGGTTGCTGACAACGCTGCCGCCGGAATTGGTGACGCGCACGGTATAAACGCCCGAATCGCTCGTCTGCACGTTCGTCAACTGCAAAGTCGCCGTCGTCGCCGAAGCGTTTCCGGTAATCGGGTTGCCGTCCTTCAGCCATTGATAAGAAAGATTGCTGCCGCTCGCGGCGACTGAAAATTGCACGTTGCTGCCGATTGCGACGGTTTGATTCGACGGCTGTGGCTGCGTGGTGATGACTGGCGCGGCGGGCGCGTATTCGACCAGAAATCTGGTGAAGGTCATCTTCGTTGCGAAGTTTGTTCCGGCAACCCGAAAGCTGAACCAATCGAAATTCGTGTAAGGAGCGTCGCTCGTTTCAATCGCCGTATAATTCAAATTGGAAAGCGCGCCGCCCGTCACCGAAACCGCAACCTGCGTTTGCGTCGCCGAAATACGGCTTACCGAATAAGTAAAAGTATAAGGCGTGCTGTTTTGTAAAGTTTGCCGCGCGGTCGCGCCCGTGCCGGTCAGCGGCTGAAAACCCGCCGTCGTCGCCATCGAATTAAAAATATTGGTCGTCGGAGTCGGGGTCACGTCGCGGCGGTAAAGAGCGAACGGGCTGCCCGCGCCGCTGGCGTAAAATTGCGCCGCGTAACCGGTATCGTCGCCGAACGCGGTCGCGTTGTGCCCGCCAGTTAAATCAGCCGCTTGCCGCGAACCGTTCGAGTTGAACAAACCGAAACGAATGTCCTGACTGTTATTGGCAAAGCCTTCGAGCGAAAATGTTCCCGAAAAAGTAATCGCCTCGCCCACACCCAAACTGCCGGGTGAACCAGAATCGGTAAAATAAGCCCAAAACGCTTCGGAGCTGGTTCCGGTCGCAGTCATATTGTATTCGACCGAGCCGACGGCATCGGTTCTAACCGTCGTTGAACGCGCTTTGTAAACTGCCAGCGAAGTCGGCAAATTTTGATTCGTGCTGCTGCCGTCGGCGAAAGTATCGTCAACGATGGTCGTTGCCGCCTGCGCGAAAAACATAAACGACGCCGCAATTAAACAGCACGAGGCGATGGTCGAGGCAATGATATTTCTCCGATGCGTTATCTTCATAAATTTATTGGGTCATGACTAGCAGAAAAGTAAATTACAATACTTAAAGCTAGTAATGACAGACAGTTATAAACTTTACATACGCGCTCGAATTTCACGCGCTAAATTCCGTCAAATCTTGCGGCTTTTTGCCCTTGATTTGACCGCTTCTCAGACGGCAGAATTAACCAATCTGAATCGCAATACGGTCAATCGCTATCTGACATTGGTTCGTTCTTTGATTGCCAATTTCTGCGAACTTGAATCGCCTTTTTCCGGCGCGGTCGAACTTGATGAATCTTACTTCGGCTCGCGCCATCGAAAAGGCAAGCGTGGTCGCGGAGCGGAAAACAAACACATCGTTTTTGGTATCTACAAACGTAACGGGCGTGTCTATACCGAGATTGTCAAAAACGTCCAAGCCAAGACTTTACAGCGAATTATCAAAGGCAAAGTAAGCTTTGATTCAACTGTTTATACTGATGGCTTCCGTTCCTACGATTCAATTGTTCACCTCGGTTATCAGAAACACTTTCGCATTTATCACCAGGAAAGTTATGGCAAAGGTGATGTCCATATCAACGGTATCGAAGGCTTCTGGGGATATGCTAAAGTGCGGCTCGTTAAGTTTCGGGGCGTATCAAAGAACACTTTCTACTTGCACTTGAAAGAGTGCGAGTTTAGATTTAATTATCGCAATAATGACTTGTATGAAATCTTGCTGAAAATTACCAGGCAAATCATTTTCTGCTAGTCATGACCCAATTTATTTAATGTCGGGGGCTAAATTTTTTGCGGCTAATGAAAGCTAATCCTTGAATTTTAAGAATCTATCTATTTTTATTTCCGGCGGATTTGCCAACTTTTTCTTTCCATTTCGGATAATCTTTTTCCAGAAGTTCGTTTGGTTCAGAAACATACCAAGCATAACCGTTGCGTCGTTCGGCTTCGATTTCCATTACGTCGTATTTGATAACGGCATCGCGCCCGATGAAAATCGGTTTCATCGTTTCGATTTCGTAAAACCGCGCCCAAATCGGCAGCGCGTTTTTATCTTTGACGACGGCGTGTTCTTTGCCTTTTGTATCCCAGCGAATGCCTTCGATTTTGTTCGCGCGATACCACGCAATCGCCGATTCTATTGTGTCAATCGCCGCTTGACTCGGCTTGCTGTCATACATCAAAAACCGAACGATACCAATTGATTCGCCCGCCGTCAGGGAAACCGGCTCGAACTTTCTGGCTGGCGCCGGTTTTAAAGTCGCTTCGTCGTATTGCGCCGCCCAAACGGTCTTTTTGCCGCCGACTTCGACTTGAGTTTTCAGAATCAGAGGCATTGCTTTTTCGACCGCTTTTTCGGCTTTGAGTCTTCGTTCTTCATCGACAAACAAGAAATCTTCTTTCTTTTTGGCGATTTCGCGCATCAGCTTTAAAACGTTGATCATCGCGTTGTCGTTAAAAGTGATGTGCGTGTAATAACCTTTGCGAAGCGGGAAAAACTGCGGATAGCCGCCGTTTTCATACTGCGCGGCGAAAAGAAAATCCAAGCCTCGATTGAATGCTTCCTTGTATTTCGGAAAATTATTCGGCGGCGTCGTTTTAGCCAAACTTCCGGTAATGACTTTTGCTAAATAAGCGATCTGGGTGTAAGTCGCGCCGTTGTCGATCGTCGTCTCGCCGCCGGATTTGCTTTTGAGCAGCGCGTCTTTTTCGGTTTGGGCGAGCATCGCCACCATATCGATGTTTTTTTCCCAGCCGCCGCTTTCTTTCTGATACAAAACGACCTGATCGGCGATGCGTGCCGCTTCGTCGGTTTGATACCACAACTGCTGTTGTTTGTTAACATCGCTCCACGAAACCGGTTTGAAATCCGGTTTGGTCGTCTCCTGCCATTTCTCGCTCGCCGTTTTCGGATTCCAGCCGTCTTTTCCTTTGAGAAAATTTTCCGGCTCAAATTGTCTGGCTTCTTCCTTGGAAAGCTGCCGCATCCATTTGACGCGCTCGTTCATTTTCGCGCCCGCGCCTTTGGAATTGTATTCGGCAAAATACGCCGTTTTTTCGTTTTCGGCTTTGCCCCAATTGTTCCAGCCTTCCGGTCGAACGTGCGCGCCCATTTCCGTATTAAGAAAAACGGTTCTGCCGAACGCCCGCCACGGGCGTCCGAGAAACACGCCTTTCTGCGTGTTTTCGCCGGTCAGTTTTGCATTGACGAAAACGTAGCCGCTCGGCTCGTCCGCCGCGAAACGCATCGGCGCGGCGATGTAACCGTCGCCTTTGGAATGAATCATGCAGTTTTCAAAAACGGCGGCGGCTTGCCCGAAGATAAAATCGACGTGACCTTCGATATAACAATTATCGAAATATTGCCGTCCATTTTTCGCGTAAAGCGTGTCCTGCCAGCCGAGAA
Source organism: Pyrinomonadaceae bacterium (assembly GCA_030448055.1). Lineage (GTDB taxonomy): Bacteria > Acidobacteriota > Blastocatellia > Pyrinomonadales > Pyrinomonadaceae. Next base: position 1,091,185 of record JAUJNR010000002.1, on the reverse strand, counting down.
AACGGCAGTTTTTAAAAATCAATCTATCGGCTTCGGTCAAAACCGCTACTGCCTGCGAGCCTTGCCCGAACGAATTTTCAAACGTGATGTTTTCGGCGTAAAAATCGTGCCCGGCGACGTAAAAAGCGTAAGCGGCGGAAGTCGAACCGGCGATTTTGTTCGATATATTAAAAGTTAATTTCGTATTTTCGGCTGATTCGCCGATCAATGAAACGTAAGGCTTATTGGCGGGAATTCTGATTTGCTCGTCGTAAACGCCTTTTTTGATGGCGATTACAAACCGTTTTTTGTTATTTTCGGGAACTTTCGCGACGGCTTCATTAACGGTTTTGACATCGCCGCTGCCGTCAGGCGCAACCGTTACATCGACTTTTTTATTTGAAAAAAATTCGGCTCTGACAGAAATTGCCGATAATAAAACGAGCAAAACTAGGTTTCCGAAATATATTTTTTTCATTCGCTGGTTTCCGTAAAGTTTAGAGCAAAGCCCTCACTGGTTTTGATGCCATCGAGGGCTTTGCCGAGTAAACGAACTTTCCAATACAAATTGCGAATTAGAAAGTAAATCTTCCGCCGATCTGAATGTCCCGCGGCAAGTTTCGCTGACCGCCCGTTAATCCGAACGCGGCGTTATTTGACGCCAGCTGCGGCACGTTGAAATACACCTTATTCAAGGCGTTAATCGCTTCGACCCGGACTTGCAGCTTCATTCTTTCGTTGATGCGAAAGTTTTTCGTCAACCCGACATCGAATTTCTGGAATGGCTGCATACGCAAGTTGTTGAGCGTCAGAGGCAGCGTGCGCAGAACGTTCTGGCTGCTGACGGTATAGTTGTTACCGAAAGCGATGAACGCGCCGGTATCGGTCGTGCGGAACAGACTCGTATCGAAAGCCGGAATGTCAACGCCGTATTTTCTGCCCTGCTCGTCGGTTTCGCCAAGCCGATTTCTCAACTGCGACGGATCGCCGTTGAAAAAGTTGTTTTGCAAAAGCAGCGGTTCGCCTGATTGCCATTCGTAAACGGCATTGAACTGCCAACCGCCTAAGAATGCGTCAACGACCGGATTCCATTCGCTGAAGAACTGACGCCCGCGTCCGAACGGAAGTTCGGCGACGCTCGAAAACGTAATGCGATGGGGGCGGCTGAACGTTGAGATTTGACTGGTCAATTCTTCGTCCTGCGGATTCAAGCGGCGAGTTTTTTCGCGTTCGTGCGCGTAGGTGTACGACGCATTGAACGAAAATCCGCTGCTCAAACGTTTGTTCGCTTGCAACTGAAGCGAGCGATAATCGTTGCTGCCGTTGTATTCGGTGACGATCAAATCTTGAAATTGCGGAAATTGCGTGAGCAGAAAACGTCTCTGAATCGTAGCGTTGTTAAATGTTCCGCCCCCCGGAATCAAGCCTCGCAACGGATTAGGGACATTTTGATTCAAAAACCCGGCGTTGTTTGCCGTAATCCGAGCGTTAATCGTCGCCGCATCGGTGATGCCGCTCAAGTCAATTAGATACTCGCGCGGAATATAGTTTAACTGGCGCAGAACCGGTAAATCGTTACCGCGCGACATTACGAAAGTGGCTTCGACGCCGATGTCAAACGGCAATTCGCGTTGAATGCCGGCGATGAATCTGGTGTAGTTGGCGTTTTTGCGGTCGTATGAGTAAACGACGGTTTCGGTCGGACCCGTCGCGTTGGTCGTTCCGAGAGTGGTTCCGAGCGCAGTTCGCAAACCGAGGCTCGAACCGGTTACTGGATTCAGACCAGTCGGGAACGGATTGTTGATGTTTGCTAAGAAAGTTAATCCATTATTAGCGCTTGGATTAAAACCGAGGTCTGCCGCCGAAATCGGATTTGCCTGAATTCGCTCCTGCACAAAATCGTTCAGACTCGAACGGATGTCGAGCACTAGATAGTTGGAAAGCGTGGCGGTGTAGTCAAGGTTGCCGCCTTTGTTCTGGCGGATTTCAAATCCCTGCGTGACCGAATCCGGCTCGTTGATAAAGTTTAAGCGGTCTTCGTTGCTTTTGCTGTAGAAAAACTTACCAAAGATACGATGATTCTGGTTGAAATTATGGTCAATTCTCGTCAGATACGAGTCGTACGGACGATTAAGTACTTGATTTGAAAAATAGTTGTCAAATGTTCCGTTCGACACGCCTGGCACGTTCGGGAGCGGGTAAAGATTTAAAAATCTAACCGCCGCCTGATTCAAACGATTTTGCGGAATAATGTTTCCGGCAAAAGGCGTGCGACAAACATTATTTAACGTGCCGGTAGTTCCGCACGTTGCGTTGCCTAAAAAAGCACTCGCCGGGTCGAAAATCTGAATACCGAGCGGAAGAAGCTCTGAGAAATTGCCGGTTCTCATCAGAGTGGTCGGCACGGTAAAGGTTTCCGGCTCAGCGCGTTCGTCGAGTTGTTTTTCATAGGAAAACATGAAAAACGTTTTGTCGCGTCCGTTGTAAAGATAAGGGATATAAACTGGTCCGTTGACTTGACCGCCCGCGCGATAGTAACTGCGCGGTGGGCGTTCTTGACCGGCGCGGTTGCTGAAAAAGTTATTGGCAGTTAAAACGCCCGGACGGTTGAAGTAATACAACGAACCGTGCAAGTCGTTCGTCCCGCTTTTGACCGCGACGTTAACGGTAGAACCGGCGGTGAATCCGTTTTGTGCGTCGAAAGCGTTGGTCTGAATTTTGAATTGCGAAAGCGCATCCGCCGGAGGCGTGTAAGCGACGCCGCCATCGAACGCCAGATTCGGCGAACCGTCGAGCGTGATTTGATTTCCCGGCGCGCCGTTTGTGCGAATCGCGGCTAGGTTGCCGTTAGCGGTCGGTCCGGTAAATTGCGGATTTCCCGTATAGGAAACGCCCGGCGCCTGCGTCGCAAGATTGTAAGCCGCGCCTTCGGACAAAGGCAATTCGGTAATCTGACGTTCAGTGATAACCGTTCCGGTCGAAACCGTGCCGCGTTCGATGATTTCTGTGTCGGCGGAAATGTTTACTTCAGCCGCCGCGCCGACCGTCAGTTGAACGTCGAGCGTTAATCGGTCATCAATATTCAATTGTATTTCTTCACGCACTGACGTTTGAAAATTCGGCGCGGTTGCAGTGAGTTTATATTTTCCCGGCTGGAGTAGTGGAAAAGTATAAACGCCTTCATCGTTGGTCGTCGCGCTGGCAGAGACGTTCGTCTCAACGTTCGTAATCGTGACGTTCGCGCCCGGAATGACAGCTTCGTTCGGGTCTTTAATCGTCCCCGTAACAGTGGCTCTGAATTCCTGCGCGGTTGCCAAACCCAACGCCAACAGCAGCATAAACAGAGCGCCTAGAAAACGGCTTTGGTTAAAACTTTTATTCATCATTTTTTTCTCTTTTGGAATGCTTTTAAAAACGACCGTCCGACAGTTACAACCAATCATCTCATCACAGCTTTAAATCCGGTGATGGCAACTAGGATTCGCGAACGTTCAAATTTTCAAAAGCTTGCTTTAAAGTGCGTTTTGAATTGCCAAATTGTTTATTGGTATTACCAATTTATGTAGTTTGTATTCAATTTGTCAAATCAAAACAAGAAATTTTCAATTTTTTTTCGGAAACAGCCGAAAATAGGCAATGAATTTGTTGTTCGTAAGGTATAGCGATAAATTATATTTTACCAATAATGATTTTATGGTATAACGGTAAAACCATTTTTTCTTATTGGTAATCCAAACATCTTGAGTATTCAAAGTTTGACTTATGAAAACAAATGCGCTTTTTTTGCACACAACCTCATTAATTATTGCCTTCTTCACTATTAAATATTCGGCGCAAGTTTCCAAAGTTTGGGTCGCCGACCATGGCGACGGCACATACAAAAATCCGATTCTGCACGCCGATTATTCTGATCCGGACGCGATTCGCGTCGGCGACGATTTTTATATGACGGCTTCGAGCTTTAATGCCGCGCCTGGTTTGCCGATTCTGCACTCGAAGGATTTGGTCAACTGGACAATCGTCAATCACGTTTTCGCCAAACAAAAACCGTTCGACGCATTCGACCGACCGAAGCACGGCAACGGTGTTCGGGCGCCGTCCATCCGTTTCCACAACGACGAATTTTATATCTTCTACACCGATCCCGATCGGGGAATTTATTTAACGAAAACGAAAAATCCGTCATCTCGCAAAGATGGACGCAAGAAAAACTTGGCACCACCGGTTTATCGCGATCGATCCCGATGAAATACCAGAGCGATTGTTGTGACGCTTTCAGAATGTATGCCGTTGATTACGCATTTCCGGCAGCGACCGAGAAAACAATGGTTGAGGAATTTAATGAACTAATTGCTCCCGAATATAAACCGCCGGTTGGACGCGCTATGACGCTCGAAGAGCAAATGAGTTATCAAGTGCAAAAAGAGATTGCCGCCGAAAAAATGCGCGAAAAATACGGGTTTGACGATGAGGAAGAAGATGATGATCCGTACGATTCGTATTGGTAGTATTTGAGTAATGAATTAGAAAAAAAAGCCGCGAGTTTTGACGCTCACGGCTCTTCTAATTTCTTTGCTGAATTGTTTTAAGGAATGAAAGCATTCGGAGCAGGCTTGTCTGTCGCCGCACCGAAAGTAATACCCGTGAATCCGGCTTGGCTTCTCTGCAGATACCAAGTTCCATTACGGAACACGGCTACATCCGCCTTTCCGTCGCCATCATAATCTGCCGGAACCGGCAAATCAGTTCCCAATCCAAAGGCTATACCCGTAAATCCAAGTTGACTTCTCTGCAGATACCACGTGCCATTTGATGGTCTGAAAACAGCAACATCTGCCTTTCCATCACCGTCGTAATCCGCCGGAACCGGCTTGTCTGTGCTTTCGCCAAATGCAATACCTGTAAATCCAAGTTGGCTTCTCTGGATATACCACGTTCCGTTTCTGTAGACTGCTATATCGGCTTTACCGTCGCCGTCATAATCAGCAGCAGCGACGGGTTTATCGCCCGCTTGTCCGAAAGCAATGCCGGTAAATCCAAGACTGCTTCTCTGCAAATACCAAACTCCGTTTGAAGGGCGGAATACAGCTACATCGGCTTTACCGTCGCCGTCATAATCGGCGGGAACAGGAATGTCGTTAGCATCTCCAAAGGTAACGCCGACGAATCCGAGTTGGCTTCTTTGGATATACCAGATTCCGTTGCGGAAAACGGCGACATCGGTTTTGCCGTCGCCGTCGTAATCAGCCGGAACGATTTTGTCCGTATTGATGCCGAACTGAACTCCGGCGAATCCGCTCGCCGATTGATTCAGATACCAGGTGCCGTTCTCAGGTCGAAAGACAGAAACGTCGGCTTTGCCGTCGCCGTCGAAATCGAATAAGCTACGAGTAACAGTCGGACATGAGCCCAATGTATAAATCCAGGTGTCACCCAAATATTCAGATGCTCCGCGCCATCCTCCGAAAACTATCAGCTGCCGAGTGGATGGATCTAATGCTGCTGCGCTGTGGTGTCGTGATACATCAGGAATTTCACCGGGAAGCCGCACATACCGCGGATTAGAATTCATCTGCAGTGCTTCTAGATAAGGAACGTCACGTTTATCGTCGTTGTCTCCGCCCATTAATAAAAGGGTACCACAGCTGTCGTCAACTGCCCGTGCGTGATGAGCCCAGACAGCGGGAGCCCCTGCGGGAGAAAGCTGCTCCCACTGTCTGCCAGCCAAATCATACCGCCATGTGCCTGGGGTGATAGTTGTTGCATTGTGTCCGCCGACCAGATACAGTGCGCCTTGATAATAGGCAAGATTTGCGTTCGTTGTGGGGGGCGGTGCAGCCCCGTTATTTGGCAGTTGCCGCCAGGTGTTGGCTTCAAGATCAAATTCCCACAAATCTCCCAATGTGTTGTCAGGAGTTAGGGGAAACATTGTAAAGCCGCCGTGGATCCATGCCCGTGTGCCGTCTGTCGCGACAGCGGCGTCAAAGCGCCCTGTGGGACCAGAAGCAAGGCGTGACCATTGCCTAGTCTCATAGCTCAGCGCCCAAACTTCTGGACTGCCTCGCTCGGTTACATACTGATCAAACCCAAAGAACAGAACCATCCGGTCACGCGGTTGGTCAGAAATTGCGGCAGAAGCCCAGAGCGGTCTTGGCTGATCGCCATTGACGAAGATTGGTTGCCACGTCTCACTGTTCAAGGAAAACGACCACAAATCTCCGAGCGGCTGGAAACCCGCTTGGACACCACCGAAAATGATAGCTTGCCTGCGATTAGCATCAAAGACAGCAGTGTGGAGCCCTCTGGCGACAGGACCTGGACTCGTAATCTGGCGCCAACCCGGAGTATTGTCAACCTGAAAATATAAACTTGGGCTCTGTGATACACCGGTTGACCATCGAGTATTACTATCGCCATTAGTTGCTTTGTCAAATGTCTTGCTTACGGCACTCGATGAAGCGATAACGACCGAGTTTGTTCGGGGAAAAGTCGCGTTAGCTGACTCCTTGTCGGCCACTTCTGCACGTATGAAGAAAGGGTTGATTGAAATCGAAAGGAAAAACGGTAGCAAGGCCAGCATCAATGGTAGTTGAAGATGCATCGTGGTTGTTTTGGCACTTATCTGTAAAAAGTTTGTTTTCATGACCTGATACTCCTTTTTAAGTTTGTCTGTAATGTCCGTGATCGGACTGTAGCTGTTATTGCCGCCTTGGTTGCGACTGAACCATACCGAGCCTCTCTGCTATTTCTGTTGCTGATTTGACAATCCTTTTTGACAAACGAAAGTGCTCGGGCTTGGTGATTAGTCAAAGACTATCAAACAGCGACTGAAAAATTGATTTACTTTTTCATGGAAAAAGCGTGCAGTTTTTACGAGGCCTGCAGTATAACACTGCTCATCTTCGGCGACAAGATTCTTGAACAGTTGACTGTTCGGCGCAAGTGGATGCGACCGAACGCTCGCTGCAGTGCAGCGTCAGGACGCAGCCGAATGTTGGTCTCACACAGCCCGAAAGCTCCGGCTTCCGCTCGCGGCTGTTTTTGTTTTATTATTCGTGGTATATCTTTGCTAATTAAATTTCTCCTAAGAATTTTAATTGAGCCAGAAAGTATAATGAACCCCATAATTCGGACAGTTAGTTAAGGTGGAAAATGATGATAAAATTGCCATTGAAAAATGACCATGGCAGCCACCAAAAAACGCAATGTTTATAAACCGGAATTCAAAGCCAAAGTTGCTTTGGAAGCCGTTCGGGGCAAGTTAACGATCAACCAGATTTCCAAACAATTCGGAGTTCATCCGAATCAGATTTCCAAGTGGAAGAAACAGTTTCTCGAAAACTTGCCACAGATTTTTGATAATTCCAAACAGCCGTCAGCAGAAGCAGGCGAGGAATTGACCAATCAATTGTATCAACAAATCGGGCAGCTGAAAGTTGAGCTTGATTGGCTCAAAAAAAAATCTTCCCTTATCAGTTAGAGTGCGCCGCGAGTTGGTCGAGCCGGAGAATGAAAAGATCTCGGTAGCAAGGCAATGCGAGTTGTTAGGACTCAATCGGACAGGTCTTTACTATCGCTCAAGAACCGAGAGTGTTGAAGATGGGAATCTGATGCGGCTGATCGATGAGCAATATACGCTGACGCCGTTTTACGGCTACCGGCGCATGACGGTTTACTTGCAGAAATCGGGTTTTCGGGTCAATCACAAACGAGTCAGGCGCTTGATGAGAAAGCTTGGACTAGAAGCCATTTACCCAAAGCCTAATTTATCGAAGCCGGGGAAGGATCATTTGACTTACCCGTATTTACTTAGAGGCGTGGCGGTCGAATATTCCGATCAGGTCTGGGCGTGTGATATTACCTATCTCAGATTGGGCAGCGGATTTGTTTATCTGCTCGTGATTATGGATTGGCATTCGCGCTTTGTGATCGAAATGGAAGTCTCAAACTCGCTCGAGTCGAGCCCGTTTGTCGAAGCCTTGAAACGAGCGCTCGCGAAAAGCAAACCGGAAATCTTCAATTCCGATCAAGGGAGTCAGTTTACTTCGGTCGAATGGCTGAAGGTTTTGCAGGAGAACAAAATTCGGATCAGTATGGACGGACGCGGACGCTGTTTCAACAACATTTTCGTTGAAAGATTATGGCGTTCAGTCAAACAGGAAGAAGTATATTTGAAGGAATACGCGGATGTCTGGGAAGCGGAGGAAAGTTTGCGGCAGTATTTTGAATTTTACAATTATCAAAGACCACATCAATCACTGAACTATCAGACACCATTTGAGGCGTATCAAAAAGGACGAAAAACAGAAGAAAATAAAGGAGCAAAACCGGCAATTTTAGATAACCAAATGACACCTTAAAAAAGTGAGTTTTCTGTCTCGACAAAGGGGTTCACTTTAATTGCACTTTTTCTAATTTCACTTCTGCTTCTAGGTGCATCTGTTGTCTGTGGTTTTCTACAACAGAATTATTCTGTGTCAACCAAGCGATTTGCCTTATTTTACATTTCAAAATTTGCTTTTATTTTCGTTGTTTAACATCATCAGCATTTCTTCAAATTGGAAAAGTTCCCGCCTTACATATTGAGCTTGGCATTGATGACTATTCAGTTGCACAATAGGTTGAGCTTTCCAGACTTTTAGCTATGAATGTTTCCGCTGCTTTGGCCTCCATTGGTTTGGCAAAAATATAACCTTGTCCATACTCGCAATTTAACATTTTCAACTTGATTAGTTGCTCACTCGTTTCGATTCCTTCAGCTATGACTTTCATTTTCAGATTTTGCGCTAATTTTATAATCGTATGAACAATCTCGGATTTTCCCTCGCCGTCTATCATTCGAGTGATAAAAGAACGGTCAATTTTCAAATAACTAACGGGCAGGCTGTGCAAGTAACTCAAAGAAGAATACCCCGTACCGAAATCGTCAATGCTTAATTCAATACCTAATGCACGCAGTTTAGTTATTGTCTGTGTTGTCATCACTATGTTTTCCATAATATGACTTTCTGTTATTTCTAGTTTTAGGCAATGTGGATTAAGTCCTGTTTCTTTAAGTATTTCCGAAATTTGTTCTGCTAAGTCCGATTGCAGAAATTGTTTGCTCGACAAATTTACGCTTACACTCAGATTCGAAGCCGTTGGATTTCTTTTCTGCCAATCCTGCATTTGCTGACAGCTTTCGTGCAAAACCCATTTTCCAAGGGGCAAAATCAAACCGCTGTCTTCTGCTGCTCCGATAAACTGAAACGGTAGAAGTATTCCGTGCGTTTTGTGTTTCCAACGTACCAAGGCTTCAAATCCAATCAAACTATCCGTTTCCAAGTTCATTATCGGCTGGTAATAAACGAGAAACTCTTCGCGTTCGACTGCATCACGAATTTCGGTTTCGATTCGCATTTGTGTTAACGCTTGTTCACGCATCGTCTGATCAAAAACTTGATACTGTGCCTTACCTTTGGCTTTGGCTTGATACATAGCAATATCGGCATCTCGCAGCATATCTTCAGCTATTTCATAATTGGTTGTGCTGAGCGCAATGCCTATACTGGCTGAGATAAAGATTTTATTGCCGCTGATTTCAAAAGGAATTTCCAGTCTTGTTTGAATGTGATCGGCAATCAGCGAAACTACAGACGGATCCCGGAGATTGTTTACTAATATCGTAAATTCATCTCCGCCTAAACGCGCGAACAGATCCCCGGAACGCAAAGTAGATTCAAGCCGACGTGCAATTTGCTTAAGCAGGTTGTCACCTTCGGCGTGCCCTAAAGAATCATTGATCAATTTGAAACGGTCAAAATCAAGAAACAAAACGGCAAACAAATCACTGCCATTGCGCTTTGTTCGTTCAATGGTTTTTTGCAAGTATTCGTTAAAAAAAGCTCGATTAGCCAAGCCTGTTAAAGCATCATGAAAAGCGTCATACTGCAATTGTTTTTCAGTTTGCACTCGCTGTGTAACATCACGGAAATAAACCGAAATACCATTCTTGGCAGGATAAACTCGAAATTCATACCATTTGTTTAGCGGAGCAGGGTAAGACTCGATGAATTCTACAGCGACCTTTTCATTCATTGCCTGATGGTACATTAGGTAAAAAGTTGCATTAACGGCTGCCGGATACTCATTCCATACGTTTCTTCCGAGCAATTCTTTCTGCGAGCGATTCAGCAAATGCTCGGCTGCCTGATTTACATAAGTAAAATTCCAATCTGTATCTAAAGCGTAAAAGGCATCAGTAATACTTTCCAGAATATTAGTAACTTCCTCCCTAGATTCCCGTAATAACTGCTCGGACATTTTGCGTTCGAGCAAGCGGGCAACCTTCGCAACAAGACGCTCCGATTCGTAAGGAACTTCGATATAATCATCGGCTCCGGCTTCTAATCCTTCGATCACAGTTTCACTATCTTTATGAACTGCGCTAACGAGAATAATGGGGGTTGTTTTTAATGCAATATCCGCACGAAGTAAACGACAAAGCTCGATCCCGTTAATGTTTGGCATCATGACATCACTAATTATCAATTCGGGAGTCACGTGTTTTGCTATTTCTAAACCGGTATTACCGTTATGGGCTGTCAATACATTGTAACCAGCTCGACTTAGAATAAATGTCATCAGATCTAAAGCGTCAGGTTCATCATTAATAACCAGAACCGTCATCTTACTTTGTAAGGTCATAAAAACAGGATAAATAAAACTAGAATACAGAACAGAGTTTGAAACTAAAATTGGAACCTGAAACTGAGACGGTCAAGTTTTTCAGCACAAAAAACTGTCTCTCCTCCTTGTTTGTTTAATTTTCAAGTCCTTTTCAAATTCGAGCGGGCTTTTGTAGCCTAATGCCGAATGCCTTCTGATTCGATTATAGTAACCGTCAATATAACTAAAAATTTCGAGGCGGGCTTCTTCAATCGATTCAAAAATCCCGCCCTCAACCAATTCCGCCTTGAATCTGGAAAAGAAGCTTTCCGCCTGGGCGTTGTCGTAGCAATTGCCTCTTGCAGACATCGATTGCCGAAATCCGTAAATATACAGCAAACGTCGGAATTCCACTGCCGCGTATTGGCTGCCGCGGTCAGTGTGAATGATCGCTCCGCGTTTGAAAGAGGCGCGTCGGCGCGCCATCTGAAAAGCATCCAGCACAAGCTGCACCGTCATTCTCATCGAGACCGCCCACCCGAGGATCCTTCTGGTGAACTTGTCTTGAAATATTGCCAGATAACAAAAACTCCCGTTTCGAAGGCGAATATAGGTGATGTCGCCGACTATCACCTCTCGAACTCGGCTCGGCTCATTGACGGCTTCCTTCAACAGATTCGGGCTGATGCGCGAATCGTGCTCCGAGTCGGTCGTTCTTGGCTTAAACCGGCGCGGACCGATTGCCTTCAGATTCTCGCGCCGCATCGCCGCACGAATCGCCGCACGTCCCGTTTTCAGCTCAACCGCAATGCGGCGCGTGCCGTAACGCCGCCGGTGAAAGTAAAAGCATTCTCGCACGCGCTCGTCCAACTCAGCCCGCCGCGCCGTTTTTCGATAACTCGCGCCGCGTCTAAAAGCGTAAAAGGCGGACAAAGACACCTTCATCGTCCGGCATAGAGTCGGCAACGGATAATCTGCTTTCTGTTTTTCAATAAACTTATATCGCTCTAACTTCCCCTGCCGAAGATAAGTGCCGCCTTTTTTAGATGTCACGCTCCATTTCCACTTCGCGCAGCTTCTTCCGCAACTCGATCACTTCGCGCTCGGCATCAGAAGCCGTTGCCAGCCGCGCTCGTTTCCACTTATGTAATAATCCTTCGCCGACGCCCAATTCTCTGGCGACCGAAGCGGCTGATTGACCATCAAGAATTTTCTTAACGGCGTTTTGTTTGAATTCATCGTCGTATTTTTTCATCCTCTCATTTTACAGAGAGTTTTCTGTGCTGAATAATTAGACCATCTCAAACATCTCATATTACCGTCGAATACTACCGCTTGCAAAAAAGCCTTCTCTGGCATTCATTAATGTTTATAAACGAAGGATAACAGTTTTTTCATAATCATTAGGTGTTTTGGAATGGTTTTGAACAATAAAAAAGCTGTAAGGTTCAACGCTTACGGCTTTCGAAAAGCCCGAACCAGTGGCGCAATTTCAAGCCACCGCTTGAGTCGGCAAATTCCTTGCAGATTACTAATCTGCCAATATCTCCAGCATAACCCCTAAGCGAAAAACACTATCCTTTATTGAGGGGTGTTCTTTTTAATGTATGGAAAATTTCTTTATTTTGACGTTTAGAGAAATGGCACATCTCTTGCGCCAAGCAATATCGGGGACTTCACGCCTCACTCTTCCCAAGGAGTTTTTATGAACTTACAAACCTTAAAAATTTACATGAAAGCCTTTATAAATTGGCTTTCTGATAGATACCCACGACCAGACTAATTTTTATCTAACCTAATTATTCAAAGACACGCCCAACGATTTAGTATGAATGTGTCTTTTTTAGTTTAATCTTAATTGTCTTGCACAATATTTCAATTTAATGTAAAACTCTTTACAAAAACGACGGACTTAAATTATGGATTTCATTGAACAACTTCAAACTTTAGCTGCTAAAACAAATAAATTATGTGATGTATTGCTAGTTTTTTTATCTGACTTTTATTGTTTGTCCTTACATATTCCTTAACCCAACGATAGCGAGGGTAATAATCAAGGCGCGTTGACTACCAATGTGGCTGTTTGTTGAATCCCAGCTTTCATTAAGCGAGTGCGTTCCTCTTCCAATACCGCCACCGTCTAAAGTAATCGCAGGAATACCGAGAGAAATGGGAATGTTCGAGTCAGTACTGGATGCTTCAAGTTCAGATTTAATTCCTAGCGAACGATCTGCCGCTAGGGCAATTTGAACAATCGGAGCATCGGGACTTTGTGTTCCGGTCGGACGATTTCCGATTGCTAAATTTTCAACCGTTAGTTTCTCCACATTTTGCCAACGTTCGTTTTCTTCTTGAAGCGCTTGTTCTACAACTTGTTTATAGGCGGCATTCAGCTTAGCTAATTCAGACGGGCTTTCGCTACGCATATCAATTTCGATAGTTGCCGATGCAGCAATCGAATTAACGCTTGTTCCGCCAGAAATTTTCCCCACGTTAAATGTCGTTTTTGGTTTTGTCGGAACTTGAAAACGCGAAACCTTCTCGACCAATCTTCCAAGAGCATGAATCGGATTCGGTAAGCCAAAAGCGCCATATGAATGTCCTCCTTTCCCCTTAAAAGTCGTGCGGTAACGAAAGCTTCCAACTGCTTGGTTCGTAATTTTCAGCTCAGCGCCATCGATTGAAATAAAATGCGTAATTCGATTTTTGAGTTCTTCATTGAACAAATGCCTTGTGCCTTTCAAATCACCTAAACCCTCTTCAGCGACATTTGCGACAAATATAATTGAACCATCCGTTTCGATTCTTGCTTCATACAATGCTTTCGCAATTGCCAGAAGCAAAGTCAAACCACGACCATCATCAGATATACCTGGAGCTTTTAACACTTTATCTTCACGGCGCACTCTGACATCTGTGTTTTCGTCAAAGACTGTATCAAGATGAGCAGTTAGAACTAGAGTTGTCTTATTTGACTTTCCTGGTCGCTCACCGATGGCATTGCCAGCCTTATCAATTCGTACGTTTTGTAAGCCTAATTCTGTAAAACGCTGGCGGAAATACTCGGCACGTTTTGCTTCTTTGAATGTCGGCGCGGGAATTTCTGTTATTTTTATCTGTTCTTCGATTGTTTGTGGTTCAATTTCACGAAGAAATTCAAAGGCTCGCCGCACTTTCTCGTTTTTCATCAAGTCCGAAATTTTAGTATCATACAGGTTCAAACGAGTGGCATTTTGAGCTTTTAAGTCTGCGGTGAAAATCAATAAACAAAATAAACAGACCAAAATTTTGAAAGGCTTCATCATAAGAATAATTTATTACCAACCACGCTCAATAGCCCAGCGGTCAACAATGTGCTCTCCTTCTAAAATGTTATAGTGCGAATGTTGAGCTGCGGTTAGGCAAGAATGATTTGCCAGAATACGTACCCGGTCACCAACAGTTAGTCCTTTGAAAACCTCATCATCTTCAACTTTAATTATTCCATGCTCTTGAGAGAGTGAATCAACCCGCAAATTAAGTTCATTTCCCGATAAATCGAGAACTTGTCCATACCCACAATGCGGATCAAATTCTATTGCCCCCAAATCTTTGGAAAGAGCAATAGCGCCTGCATCAACAACTATTTTACGGCGAATAGGATCGCGATGAATAACAGCTGCTAAAACAGTAAGAGCACAATCGTCAAAGCTGCAGCTACCGAGTGTTGCTTGAAAAGCGTCATAGAAAATGTAATTTCCAGGGCGAGCTTCATCAATTCCATCTAAATGGTCAACGCAACTCAACGTAGGTGTGGAACCGATACTTATACATGGGACTTCTATGTCTTTTGCCTTTGAGGTAGAGGCAAATTCTCTCATTGAATCTCGTTCACATCTAGCGATTTCAAACAGCTCCTCTTTTGAACGGGCATTATAAGAATGTCCTGCATGGGTCAAAATGCCGGCAAATCGCAGGTTTGAAGAATCAACAATCAGCCAGGGAATCTCAATTGCTTCGGGTGAATCTACTTCAACTCCGCAACGATGATATCCACAGTCAACTTTTAGAAAAACATCAAGTTTTACGTTTAACCGTTTAGCTGTTTCATTGAGCATGCCAGGAACTGTTGAATCGTCCGTGATAACAGCAAAGCGTTCACAATCACGTGAAATCTCACAAGCTTCAACAAATTTACCTGCTTCAATCGGAATAGCATAAGTTATATCTCTAAATCCTTTTGACACAAAAGCTCGTGCTTCGGCAAACGTTGAAACTGTCAGCCCATTGAATTGACCAGCAGTCTGAATTTGAGCAATCTCCACACATTTATGAGTCTTTATATGCGGACGCAAAATCGCTCCAAAACTTCTAACGCGATTTGCCATATTTTCTGCATTTCGCTTAACCCGGTTTATATCAAGCACTAAAGCTGGTGTTTTTAGATTTTGTATTTGCATAATAACTCTTGCTAATTAGCCTTAAAAATTATCACAAGATTTTTGGAATAGAGTAATAAGTTTATTACTCTATTTTTTAAGTTAGTGTCTTAGATTGAGTTGATCTTATGGCAAAATAATTCACAATAAGAGTATAAAAAACTTGATGTCACAAATTGCTATCGTATTAAATGATACTCACTTTGGCGACTGAGGACCCAACTTATACTTCCCTGTTCATTTATAGCTGCATTTTCTTCTTGTCCAACCCATAATTCTTGATTGTTCCATTCCGGTATAGGAGTTGTTGTCGCAAGTTCAATAGCAAACCATGAATTCGGAATCAATCTCACATCACCTCGTCCTGGAACACCTTGTTGCCTGTCCCAAAGACCAACAAGTGGACCAGCACCGTGTCCATGATCACCTATCGGATGGGTGTAGACTCTGCCGGTTATTCCTGCTGCTTTCATTGCTGAAAGCGAATCTGCCAATACTTCATTGCCCGTTCTTCCGACTTTCATCCGTGCCATGACAATATCCTGCAAACGGTTTGAGTTTGCTAAAGCACGTTTAATTCCTGCAGGAACATCATTTTCGCCTTCCCTTAAAACATAGCCCATATGTTGAGTGTCTGTATTAAGCCGCATAAATGTTATTCCGAAATCAACATGTAAAACATCTCCGCGTTGTATAACCGTCGGTGTATTTTCAGCCAGAATGTTGACACCGGCTTTTTCTTTACGTTGTACACGCACCGAAGGTTGAAACCATGTGCCGAGCCTATTGTTGCTGAGTTGTTGCCGCAGCCACCATACAACGTCTTCGTTTGTAGTTGTTCCCGGTTTGATAACTTCATTAGAAAAAGCCCGACTTATCAAAGAGTGAACCACTTCCATTATGTTCTTGTATGTGGGCATCATTTCCGGCAATCTTGTTTCAACGTATTCAAGCGGAAGTTCTTCGGCTCGTATGATTCGCCGCGTGTATTCGGTTCCTAAAACTGCTTCCAGTTTTTCCCTCTCTCCTGCTGAAAGACCATCAGAGAAAGCATGAGTTGAAGAAATATTAACCGCAATATTTTCCGGATTGCGTTCAGTTACAAGTTTTTTGAGAAGTGTCCATTGTCCTTCACCATAAAGCTCACGATTTTCAGTTTCAGGATCGCGGTAAACAGTATAAAGACCGCCGTTTGAACCTCCGCCGAGGGCTAGGCGTTCAATTCCTTCTCTTTCACTTCTATCGGTAAAAACGTAAATTGTGCGTCGGCGTGCGGCAAAAGTAGTGGGCGAAACAAGCGAGAAAAAAACCGGGTCTTCATTATATTCCCGGCAGATAACAAGCCACATCTTTACCTTATGCTTACGCATCAATTCCGGCAAAACACGTTCAAGCCGCAGTTTCAGCCATTGCTGTTGTATTTTAGCTTGCTCACGTAATGGAATTGAAAGTGTTTCTGTCTTCGAATCAATTGTCTTATTCTTTGATTGCCCGAACGTAACAAAGTTAAATAAACAAAAGATTACGAAGGTTAACAATATTTGAGCTTGAAAATAACGCAGTATGTGTTTAGTTAATTTAGGCAAAATGTAATTGCTCCTACTTCAAGTAATAAACACATTCTAGGCTATAGGTTAATTATCTCAAAAAGATAATTTAAATCTAAATTTTGCATGTGAAATGGGTCGAAACTTAAATAATCATTAATAACTTACGGAAAGGCGTTGTTATCTGCAATATGCAAGCTAAAAAAATGAAGTTAATAAGCTAAACTATAAATATTGCTTTACTTAATTGCGTTTAATTTTACACATTCCATTTTGTATAGTCGGTTTCGGTTCTTCAATAAACATACAGTCAGATATTGCATCCGTTTCTTTATTAATTTTATCCTCTAAGGAATTGTACTGACCGACTAATTGTTTTAGTTTGTTTTCATTGGTTTGCAAACCAGAATAAACCAAATAAGTTTTTGGTCCGCCGCAAGCTTTTGCACCGAATGCAATAACTCGACATTGATTTAATTGTCTTGCCCGCGGTTTTCCGATTTCACGATCAATTTCTTTTTTTAGTTTATTTAAATCAGCTCGGTTCGATTGCTGGTTTGTTACAGAGTTATCTGTAAAGCTGTTTACTTTTTCATTACTGTTGATTGCAAATGCAAATGAAAAACTGACAAAAACAATTGTGGATAAGATAAACTTGTAAATAAACTTCATATCAACTATTTCTCCTTTGATAGAAATAAGTCACTTCAAAGTTTTGATGGAATAATTGAATTGGAAGTTCGTCTCTAATCTACTTAAAATAAAATTAAAATATCCTTCACACTGAAAACCGACCAGGCGAATGCTGTAAAGGCAATTTTAGCCAAAATGCCTTTTGTAGATGGTTCGCGCGTGGGCATTTGGGGCGGAAACGGTGTTTCAACACTTAACGCCATGTTTCGCTACGCCGACATTTATAAAATGGGCGTGGAATAAACCGACGTTTCCTTTCTAAACAAAGGATAGGGAATAAAAAAAAGGTATTGCATAATCTAATACAGTAGAGTGAACATTTCCGTATAAATTTTCGTTGGAAGCCTAGGAATCAAAATGAAATTATACTTAGTGAATACACGCTACAAATTTCTCTTTGTATTATTTTATGCCATTAGCAATGGTGCTAAGGTCGTTCGCTCAATCTGACGAGCTGTATCTTCGGCTGATTTAGCACCAGTTAGAAAAGCAGTCGCTTCATATATGTCACAGCATCAAGTGCCTGGACTCTCCTTGGCAATCACCAAAAATAATTAGACCCGGCTTGAGAAAAGATTATGGAATTTCTGAAATTAGCTGATGACATTACTAATTATTGTGCTTAATGATGTTATTAAAAGGAAGAATTCTTAAAACAGCCTCATGAGGAGATCACCAATGCAAACATTTTTTATCGTTGTCGCTGCCACATTATCTTTGAGTTTACCGAGTTTGACTTTTGCTCAAAACAAATCGCCGAAGAAAAATCAAGCGTCCGTTTCATCAAAAATGAATACGAAAAATGGACAATCTCTAAATAAACTTGAAACACTTATTCCCCAACTGATGAAAGACAGCGATGTCGCAGGGTTGTCTGTGGCACTTATCAAAAATGGTGATGTTTTCTGGCATCGCGGATTTGGGGTAAAAAATGCCGATACGAAAGAACCGATTGCCGACGACACCGTATTTGAAGCCGCTTCCTTGAGCAAGACAGTGTTCGCTTATGCAGTTTTGAAAATGGTCGAGGACAGAAAACTCGATTTGGACACGCCTTTGAACAAGTATCTTCCCGCAGCTTATATAGAAAATGACGACAGGTTAAGTAAAATTACCGCACGTAAGGTTTTAAGCCACACTACGGGGTTTCCCAATTGGCGACCGAATGGAAAACCCTTGCAGATTTATTTTAACCCAGGAGAAAGATTCAGTTATTCCGGTGAAGGCTTTGTTTATCTGCAAAAAGTCGTTGAGCATTTATCAGGCATGCCGCTGGATGATTTTATGAAGGAGACGGTTTTTAAGCAGCTTGGGATGACTAGCAGCAGTTACCTTTGGCAGCAGAAGTATGATTCCCTAAAAGCGTATGCCCATGATTCGGCAGGAAAGTTAGCTGGAAGAGGCAAGCCTTCTCAAGCCAATGCTGCTGCGAGCCTGCAAACGACTGCTCTTGATTATGCGAAGTTTGTCGTAGCAATCTTAAATCGTAAAGGAATTAAAGAAGCGACCGTTCGAGAAATGCTGCGCTCGCAAATTAAAGTTAATGACACCTGTGCCGTCTGCTTCGAACGCCCTCCTGCGAATGGAAAACTTTCCCCTTCTATTAGCTGGGGATTAGGCTGGGGACTAGAAAACGCTCCGCATGGAAATTCTTTTTGGCACTGGGGAGACAACGGAAATGTGAAGTCATACGTCGTCGCATTTGATAAATCAAAAACTGGGGTAATCATTTTCAGCAACAGTGCCAATGGACTTTCAATCGCTGATCAAATCGTCAGTACAATCGTGGGCGGCAAACAAACAGCTCTTGCATGGCTTGAGTATGAACCTTACAATTCGCCGACAAAAACATTGCTGAGAGATATTCTGACGCGAGGCGAAAAAGCCATTGATGAGCATCTAGAACGCAAAAAAAGTAATGCTGGCAGAAAATCTTTGAATGAATCGCAGATGAATTGGATTGGTTATCAATTGCTCGGCAGAAAAAGATATGCGGAGGCAATAAAGGTTTTTAAGGCAAATACTGTCAGCTTTCCAAAATCGCCCAATGTTTACGACAGCCTGGGTGAAGCGTATTTGAAAGCTGGGGACA
The DNA here is from genome assembly GCA_030448055.1 of Pyrinomonadaceae bacterium. Classification (GTDB taxonomy): domain Bacteria; phylum Acidobacteriota; class Blastocatellia; order Pyrinomonadales; family Pyrinomonadaceae. Next base: position 1,071,809 of record JAUJNR010000002.1, on the reverse strand, counting down.
CGGAACTAGCTGTCAGAAACTACCAAAAAGTCATTGAATTAGATCCCCAGAACACGAATGCTGTTGGCATGTTAAAGCGTCTTCAGAATCAAGTAAAAGTGGACTCGAATCTTCTGGATGCTTATGAAGGAGATTACCAAGCTCCGTTTGGAATTCTTACTATTGTCAAGGATAAAGAAAGGCTTATCGGTCGAGTTTCGGGAGAACCGGATACAATCCTTCTTCCACATACTCAAACTCAGTTTGTCGAATCAATTAGAGGTACACAATTAACGTTTATCAAAGGCGAGAAAGATGTAATCACTCACATTGTTATTCTGTTAAACGGTCGGGAAATACAAGCAAAGAGAATTGAATGACAACCAATGTTACCGTCGAATAAATACAATTTTTAATGTCGAATAAATACAATTTTTAATATAGCAATAACAATCATCTTTGACAGATTCACAATCGGACATAGTAGCGATCAGTTGACGTTCCCGTTTGGTGTTACAGCAACGCTTGGTGCCGTCAACGAAACATTAGATGTAAAAGAGTCTGGTGTTTGGCAAAAACAGCAACCCATCGATCACAAGAATCTCTTAATAAAACAAAGTCAACCTACCTATTTTCATCTTGACTATATTCTTTTAGGGACGAAAATGTCAGCCCAATACTGAGTAAAACACATAAACCTCCCCAAATTGTTCGCCCCATTAATGTCTCCTCAAGTACTATCCACCCAAGTAGCACGGCGAGTAATGGCTGCACGATTGACATGAACATTATTTTCGAAGCGTCCAACCGTTTGAGCAGCCAATAGTTCAATCCGAAGGCGGCGATAGATCCAGCCAGTGCCAGATACAGCAAAGAAAAAATTGCCGTCGATGTCCATCTAAAATCAGCCGGGCTGCCTTCTTTGAAAAAGCCAAAGATTAACAAAGGAAACATTCCGCAAAGCATTTGCCCTGTTATAAGTATAATCGAGTGCAAGTGAGTGCCATAGGTTTTGATAAGCACATACGACAAAGCAACACAGAACGCACCGCCCACAACAGCGGCACAACCTAAGACGGTGAGTCCTCCAGTCAGTTGTAACTGATCAGAGAAGATAATCACCACTCCTGCAATACCTACGATTAAGGCAAAAACCTTTTTGAAGGTAAGACGTTCCTGAGGAAAAAAACAGGTTGTAAAAATCAATCCAAATGCCGGAGTCGCGGCTTGTAGCACGGCTGTTAGACCGGATGAAATGTATTGAGCGCCCCAAAAGACCAATCCGTAATTTAATCCGAGGAGAAGCAATCCGGTTACAGCTATTAACAAATAGTCGTTAAATTCGTGCGGCAAAGAAATTTTGCGGACGGCTATTACCGGCAGCAAGATGGTAACGGCTAGCAAAAGCCGCAGTCCCGCGAAACTTATAGGAGGCAAATCCTGCAAACCGAGTTTGATAAATAGCCAAACGCTGCCCCAAATAAGACACGTTACTGTCCATACCAACAAAATTTTCATCGAATGGCTACTTTGATATTAAAACCTTTAAGTAAAGTGGCAAAATAAAAGCGTGTCCAGCAATACACATCACTTAAAATTTATTTGTCTCAAAAGGGACGTTTTTGAAACTTTGGAAAGTAGCTGTTTCGCCCTCACATCCATTTATTTGTTCGACGGCGCGTTATTTAGAAGCATCTTCAGTTTTCCGGTCAACAAACCGTCTCGTTTCTGCAATAGTCTCAAGCATTTCAGGTAAAACACCGGCATAATTGTCGCTTGCCAGTCCCCTTTCCATTTCCCGATTTTTTACCGTCCATTTTTGTTTTAGCAACTGCTTATAACCAACAAGATTTGTTCTTTCTCTTAAAATTACTTCATTTATTTTTTTTTGTAACTGTCGCTTAATTTTCATTTGCCCCGACAATATAACTGTCGCGTGAACGAATCACCAGTTTGGGGCGGTTGACGCGAACTCTAATTTGCTTGCGTTGTCCGGCTTCACCTTCGGCTTGCGGGTAATATCCGATACTGTATTGACGACGCAGTTCTTCGGCGATGCCTTCAAAAGCAGCATTCAATCCGCCGGGAGTTGAATCGGGTCGAAAAACTCTGCCGCCAGTCGCCGCTGCCAATTCCGTTAAGTAAACTCTGCCGCGCGTGTATTCGGCGCTTGACGTGCCAGTTGCTCGCCCGCCAATCATTGGCGGAATACCTAAAGTCGGAGGTGTACTCATCACGCCGCCCGTGCCGATGCCGCGGCTGCTGAGAAAAGTGTTGTAATAAATCGGAAAAATCATTGCTTCTGATTCTTCCGCATCGCGTACCGTGCTTTCATAACTTGCGCCGCTTGAAGTTGTGTCAACGCCGTCAGTAAATAGAACAATCGCTTTGCGTCCTTCAATTTTACCAAGTCTTCTGCGAAGCGAAAAATCAACTGCTTCATAAAGCGATGTTCCACCCCCGAAACCAGAGCGCTGTATCGCTTTGTGTATTTTCTGTCGGTCGCTGGTCGCTTCAGCTAAAACGCTCACCTGCTGGTCAAATTGAATGACCATCACATTATCCTGCGGCTTTAGCTGGTCAACGAAAGCGATTGCCGCTTGTTGTATTTCCTCGATTTTATATTCGGTCGAAGGGCTGACATCAATCAATAGAACGACCGTGAAAGGTTTTTCGGACGTGCCAAAATAAGCGATTTCCTGTTCAACGCCGTCTTCAAAGATTTTAAAGTTAGCTTGACTCAAATCAGGAATGTAGAGTCCGTTCCGGTCATGAACCGATACGGGAATCGTCACCAAATTGGTTTCAACTTTGATTACTTCTTCCTCGTCAGAATTTGCCGCCGCAGTTGTGTTTGCCGCATTGGTTGTTTGGGTTGGCAATTGCGTTTCCTTTTTTGTTTCTTTTTTCGACTTTTTATTGCGCGTCCGAACCGAAATCGAGCGCGGGGCGTTCGGCGACGATTCCGAATAATCGACCGATTCCGGCGTCTCGCGCACGTCTTGAGTGATTTGAACTTGCGCCGGCGTCGCGGTCGGAGCGGCTTCGGATTTGCCTCGTCTTCCCGACTGCGCCAAACCAACGGTGAAAAGCCCTAACATCATCAGCAAAATAATTGGTAATACTTTCATTTCTATTACATCTTCCCGTCATTTGAAAATCATTTTTAATTTTGATGCACCAAACGTAATTTAAAAACGATTGTTATGATAATTTTATTGCACTGCTTCATGCATCTACCTTTTATATGATTATTTATATCGAAAATCAGAATTGGTTAAACAAAATTGATGTCGCTGGTATCCGCATGGTTGGAGAGTGAAACAGGATCAAGCTCTTTAGAGAGTTTGTTTTCAGACGTCTGGTTGAATTTTCTCGGAGCGAACGATTTTCAAAATGACTCATTTAAACTTTTTTAATAAAATTACTTGTCATGAATTTATTGCTCTCTCGAATTTTAAAATCTTTCGCCGCCCTGTCGCTGCTTATCTTGAGCGGAGCGGTTTTCGCTCAAACGATGCCAACCGAAACCAAAAACTCCAGACCGCGCGCCCGAGAAATCGGGCTGAAAATTGGTGTGCTGCAGACCGGCGCGCTGAATGCGATTACTGATGTCGTTGGTGTGCGCGTCGGTCATGCGACCGTTTTTCGAGGCGAAAATGTGCGCACCGGCGTGACTGCAGTTTTGCCGCACGGCGGAAATCTTTTCGCCGAAAAAGTGCCGGGCGCCGTTTTCGTCGGCAACGGTTTTGGCAAGTTGATGGGGTCGACGCAGGTTAATGAACTTGGTGAAATCGAAACGCCAATCCTTCTGACTTCGACTTTGAGCGTTCCGCGCGCAGCGGATTTTCTGCTCGACTATATGCTCGCGCTGCCCGGAAACGAAGCGGCACAGTCGGTTAACCCGCTCGTCGCTGAAACGAACGACGGATTTTTAAATGACATTCGCGGGCGTCACATTTCAAAAGCGGACGTTTTCGCCGCCATTGAGGGAGCGAAAACCAGCGCTATTGAAGAAGGCTCGATTGGCGCCGGAACGGGAACAATCGCTTTCGGCTGGAAAGGCGGCATCGGCACTTCGTCGAGAAAACTGCCTGCTTCGCTCGGCAATTTCACCGTTGGCGTTCTCGTGCAAACTAATTTCGGCGGCGTGCTGCAAATTGACGGCGCGCCGGTCGGGGTCGAACTTGAAAAATATTATTTGATGGACGCGCTAAAAAAAGATACAGCGCGCCGCCGCTCAGCCGATTTGAACGATGCGGCAGACGGCTCGATTATCATCGTGATAGCGACGGACGCACCGGTTGACGCGAGAAATTTGCGGCGGATGGCGGCGCGTTCGATGATGGGCTTGGCGCGCACCGGCGGCGCCGGCACCAACGGTAGCGGCGATTACGCGATTGCATTTTCCGCGGCGCCCGAATTGCGAATCAAAACCTTAAATTCAAATGAACCGCGCAAGGCGAATTTACTGTCGAACGATGCAATGTCGCCGCTCTTTCTCGCCACAATCGAAGCGACCGAAGAAGCAATTTACAATTCGCTTTTTCGCGCTGTGACTGTGACGGGGCGAGACAAACGCGCAATCGAGGCTTTGCCGCTTGAGCGCACACGGACGATTCTGCGTAAATACAATAAAATTAAATAAACTCAAACTCGAGACCTTTCGAGGATACCAGCAACCGTACTCTCATCAGGGAGTTTATTGTAAATACTAAGATTGTCATATCTTACTTCATTACCTACCTCAACCAATTTGTTTATGTAATACAGCTCTTGCTCGTTCAGTTCTAATTGGTTATTAAACGGCGTGGCTTTTTCCCACATCTCATTACTTAACAATTTGAAAATCACAATAATTAATAATAAACGGCGATGGAAGCAATATTATTCACGTCATTCTTTACAGCAGCAATCGGTTATCCTTTTTACAGAATCACTAACCGCTTCATACCTACCGACCTTGTAGACAATCACGAACCAACTAATCAGGAAATCAGACAATCACCCGAATACCGAGCGTGGCGAATCACTGTATTAAAACAGAATGATTTTAAGTGCGTTTATTACCCAGCTACGGATAATTTAGAAGCCCATCTATACTGCTCCCCATTAAGACAAAGCTGATTCAGAGTGAGTATTCTAACCGAACAGGAGAATACTTTTTATGGGAAGAGGACGCAATTGGACAGCGGAAGATAAAGCAAAAATCGTCGTTCAAGGGTTAAAAGGTCGCCGTGTGGCTGAGATTTGCAATGAATATCAGATTCATCAAACACAGTATTATAAGTGGCGCGAACAGTTTTTAGAGAATATTCCAAAGCTCTTTGACACGGCAAAGCAAAGTAAAAAAGAAACTCAGCTTGAGCGTCAAGTGCAGAAACTCAAAAGCATCATCGGGGATTTGACAGTCGAGTTAAAAAAGCGATTGGTAAGATTTATCCGCTGCCGGAGTTTAGCCGTAGCTGCTCGCGATGCAGAGGTTTTGCCGATTATCCGAAAGCTTAAAGCGGAACATCCGTTTTGGGGTTATCGAAGGATCTGGGCTTACTTGAGTTTTGTCGAGCGATTGGTTATTAACAAGAAGCGCGTTTACCGACTCTTGCGGGAAAATGATTTGCTTGTCAAAGGTGATGAGAGATTAAAAGCAAAACGTGTGTCGAACGGGTCAAAGCCTCGTCCCCATAAGCCGAACAATTGGTGGGGCGTGGATATGACAAAAGTTCTAACCCGAGAAGGTTGGGCTTATCTGGTGGTCGTTAATGATTGGTTTACAAAGAAGATTTTAGGCGCGTTTGTCGCTGAGCGATGCCGTGCTGCCGATTGGCTCGAAGCAGTCAACCAGGCAGTTTGTCGGCAGTTTCGGCAAGGCATTCTGGAAGCCGAAACTCTGGAATTAAACCTGATGAGTGATAATGGCAGCCAGCCGACATCTTTGACCTTTATGCGCGAGTGCCGAGCCCTTGGCGTTCGGCAGGCGTTCACCGCTTATGCCAATCCGAAAGGAAACGCTGATACCGAGCGGCTGATGCGCACCATTAAGGAAGAACTCTGCTGGCTGCGCGAATGGGCATCGGTTGAGGAGTTAGCGATTGAGGTGGAAAAGTTTGTCGAGCATTTCAACGCGTATTATCTGCATTCGGCAATTGGTTACAAAACACCGAACGCATTTGAAGCGAAATGGTTCAAAAATAATTAAATTACTCGCTCTCAGGCAGCTTGATTAAAGGGGTGCATTACACATCATATTTACTCGTTCTCCGAATTTAAGGATATGCGTTTTGATCCGATGAATGGGGTTCCGGTTTGCAACTATCATCACAAACTAACACCCAATTATGGAAGCAAACAAAAACAGTTTGATAAACAATTAAAATCAATGAGTTGATTAAGATCACAATATATGGCAACACGCCATCGAAAAAGAATCAGAAACAGATAATATACGTTCGTGGCAATGTCCAGCCCCCGTTTGTTATCCCAATTGAATGGAGAGAGATTTGTTACTCTCCGTCTTTGATTTGAACTCCAGCGGAGTCAAATATCCAAGGCTCGAATGCGGTCGTCCTTCGTTGTAGAATCTACGCCATTCTTCAATTACCACTTGCGCTTCTTTAACCGAAGAGAACCATTCGCGGCTTAGGCATTCATCCCGGAGTTTTCCGTTAAAGCTTTCGCCTTTGCCGTTCTGCCATGGTTTGCCCGGTTCGATAAACAACGGCTCGATGCCGTTCTCTCCAAGCCAGCCGCCGACCGCCTTGCCGATGAATTCACTTCCGTTATCCGAACGAATCTGTTCCGGCTTGCCAAAAGAGGCGCAAACTCTTTGCAGAATCTGCCTGACCCGTTCGCTCGTTATTGACACGCCGACCTCAACCGCCAGGCATTCTCTGGTATATTCATCAATCAAGGTCAGCATCTTCAGGCTTTTACCCGAAAGACTTTGGTCGAATACAAAATCATACGTCCAAACCTGGTTAGACCTCTGAGCCTTCGGCATGATTCCGACAACCGATTTGGAGCGCCTCTTGCGCGGTCGCCTGAGCGGTAAACTCAGCTTCTCCTGTTTCCATAACCGGTAAACCCGTTTGAGATTCACCTTGGCACCCGTATGCCTGAGCAGAGCGGCAATCCGCCGATAACCGAAGCGAGGATGTTCGACCGCCAGAGCGCGCACTTGTTTTATCAAACTGCACTCCGCCGCGCGCCTTTGTCTGTATCGACAGCTTCTCCGATTTAGCGAGACAAGACGGCAGCCGCGCCGCTCAGACAATCGGCGGGTTCTCATAAAGGCAACCGCCTCCCGCTTGGCGGCGCAGCCTACCACTTTTTTGCCAGCACCTCTTTGATTACATCAATCTCTAAATCCCGTTCGGCGAGCAGTCTTTTCAAACGGGCATTTTCCTGCTGCAATTGCCGATATTCTTTGACCTCGGCAACTTCCATTGTCCCGAAACGGTTACGCCATTTGTAAAATGTGCCTTCGCTGACATCTTTTTCCCGGCAGTATTCTTTAATTGTTTTTCCGCTCGGCTCAAAGCCGCGTAAGATGCCGACGATTTGCTCGTCCGTAAAAGTCTTTTTCATAGCAAGAATCTCCTGTTTTCAGTTTATTTGATTCTCGCCATTCTTTCGGGATAATTCTACGGGTGCAGGTCAGCAAGCCGTTAATAATTCCCTCCAAACGCCATAAAGAATGGAACACCCAAGCAATAGCCCAGCTTTACGGAATTAAACCCGTAGATAAACAAATAAGCTTCGTAGAAGTGATTTTGTACCCGCCTGATAAACGCCTGTTTGATATTTCCAACCGAGCCGAAACACTTTTCCATTTAGTTGTGTTATTTTTGCAGGAAAACGAGTTTACTTGCGTTTGCCTCAAAATGATGTTTTCGGAAAGTTAACACATCAAAATTAGGTCAAATCTTTACCGCAGTCAATTGATTCAAACTGTTACTGTGTCAGTTGAAATTTTGTCTCTGATTTGGACTGACATCGTGTCAGTTGAAATTTCTTGTTGCTCGGTTTCTTCTTTCATAAGTCTAAATTCCTCCTATTTTCTAAACTTCCTCAAAATGGACTTAAAAATTCATTGTGTCCCGATTCATATTCGTTTAGTTCTGTTGCGTTTGTAGGAAAACGAGTTTATCTGCGTTTGCCTCAAAATGATGTTTTCGGAAAATTAACACATCAAAAGCAGGTCAAATCTTCGCCGCGGTCAATTGATTCAAACTGTTACTGTGACAGTTAAGACTTTCATCCGGTGTTGTTCTTTTTCGATCATAGGTTTTTGTCATTTCTCCTTTTGGAATTGTCTAAACGTCTTGAAATTCACCACCGATAGCGTTTTCGTCGTCAATGGTTACGTTCAACTCCTGACCTCTGCATTGCGAACGCACAATTCGTAATTACTGAGAATCCACCAAAACCAATAAAATACAGCACAATTAACTAATTTTGCTCAGCATAAGCCGGAACATTTTTGAATATAAATGAACAAAATTGAATATAAATCCTACCAAAATCCTACCAAGCTTTTTTTAAGCTAAATCCACCAAAGGGTCAGAAAAAAGTCGCGAGGATTGCCAAAATTACAACCAATGGAAGCAAAATCGGGAAAAACGGTAAACCGTCCTTGCTCGGCAGCGCGTCGTAGGCTTTCAGAGATTCGGGTGGGGCTTTTTACTTATTAAGCAAAAAATTACGCAAAAAAGTTGTGAATATAGAAACTTGCGGCTTTTTGTTTTTCACCCTGTTATTTGCAAATGCTCTGCCTATCAGTGCCAACTTATTACCACTGCCAAAAGCAACTAAAAAAGAAAAAGTGCGAGCTTTGTTACATTTCTGGTAATTGGTTACATATCGCATTTTTTTATAAGAGTGAGTAATAATCTTAATCGTCAAAATTTCACTCCATTAAATATAGACGGATGGCTCTCACGAGAGCGAAGTCTTGTCTTTGTACTTGTAATAACAACCGCAATAGCTTTATACCTCTGCTACCAAATAATTTTTCCGTTTGTTACATCAATTATTTGGGCGATAGCTTTGGCGGTTATAGCATATCCACTTCACAGCCGTATTCTTGCCCGAATCAATCGTCCGAATACTTCAGCACTCGTTGTCGTTCTGATACTTGGCATTGCGGTTCTCGGTCCCGGGATATTTTTAAGTCATACTTTAATCAATCAAGTTAGTACAGGAGCAGAGACCATTAAATCTCAGACTAACTTAGAACAATGGCAGAGTGTTGTTGAAAATAATCCGAAATTAGCTCGCGTTACCAATTTAATCGAACCGCATTTTGATATTCGTACTGTTGCTGAGCGTGCGGCAAATGCCGTTGCTTCACAAGTTCCTAAGTTTGTTGGCGGTTTGCTTTGGACCGGCGCGCAACTGGTTATCACGTTTTTTACTCTCTTTTACTTGTTTCGGGACAAGCGTTTGATTATAAAGACGGTAAAGTCTTTTATGCCACTATCGCAATCGGAAACAGATAAGCTGTTTTCCCATGTAAATGACACAATTTATGCAACGATTTACGGAACGTTTGCCGTTTCGCTCGTTCAAGGAATTTTAGGCGGTGTAATTTTCTGGTGGCTCGATGTTCCTGCGCCGATGCTTTGGGGAACCGTTATGTTCCTCTTTTCTTTGATACCCCTGCTCGGTGCGCCTGTCGTGTGGCTACCAGCAGCATTGTTTCTTGCTTTAACGGGAGATTGGGAAAAGGCTTTGATTTTGACTGGATGGGGAATTGTAGTAATCGGCTCAATTGATAATCTGCTTTTTCCTATCTTGGTAGGCGATAAACTACGGTTGCATCCCCTGTTGGTATTCTTTTCCGTAATTGGAGGATTGTCGCTAATTGGTTCTGCCGGACTTATCTTAGGTCCGGTGGCAGTTGTGGTAACAGGCATGCTGATTGAAATATGGAGGCGACGTACATCAGATGGGCGTACTGCCGAGAGCGGAGTTTTCGGCTAAACAGAATCTTTAGAATTTAACAAAGCAATTTATAAAATAAGTATTCACTTCGGCATAGGGACAAGTCAAATTAGAGAAATTCGTCTTATCGAAACTTAGCGAGCAGCAACGCGCCTCTCAGGTGCGAACTTCACAAAGCTACCGCCTCTTGCGGTGGTATTTTTACTTGTTATGTTGCCCGTTATCATTTCAGGCGTTCGCATTAAAACATTTTCTGCTTCTGATTCCAAACTACCGAACAAGACTTTTGCGTTCCGTCGTCAGTTATCGCTGAAGCTGCAGAAGCCATCACTGAAACGGCTTCGATAGGGATAGTTTCCTAGAATATAAAGTTGCACAAAATCATCAACAATCTTCATTGAGCAATGAAAAGTTCCGCTTACGACATTAACGATTTTAACGACAAAAGCTGATAAGTCCGTGTAAGTTTACTTAAATCCATCTTGAGAGACGACTTTGAGCATCGCACGCGCGGAATCTTCGGCGAATTTTCGTTGAAATAACGGAACGAACGGAAAGCCGATGCGGGCTAGGATGTGATGCGGGCGGGCAAACGATAAAAGCTCATACCAGACCGAATCGTCGGCGCGCCGCCGTTCGACGGTGAATTTCTCTTCGCCTTCTTCGGAATGTCCGGGCAGAGTTCCGAATGCGAAGCCGTATCGCTCGATTTCGCCGCCGTTTTCTTCCAATACATAAACGATTCGGCACGGATTCAGCGACCAGCAAAAGCCGTGATTAACGATGACGCAAACCGTTTCGTCTTGGGCAATCGGCGCGACGGGCGGATAAATCCGAGTCCAATCGAGCCGATACATCGTCCAGCTTTCGATTGCTTTTCGAGCGCGAGCAAAAGCGTCCGTGCCGCTGCCCAGTTGAACGCGGCGATGATTGATTGGATAACCGAGCGGAATTTTTTCTTTTGACGCGCCGACTTCTTCGTATGAAAACGGCAAATCTTTTTGAGCCGCAAGGAAGTTTTTAATTTTCGTTTCGGACGGTTCAAACAACGTGAACATAAATTAAAAAGCCGATTATGCCGGAATCGCCGCGCCAACCGTTCGTCAGCAAATAGAAGGCAATAAAGTAGTTTCGTTAAGTTTAGTTGAGAAAGATGAGTTACCACTGTTCACTTGCTTCATAAAGATTTATAAGTATCTCCTTTGGTGGGCGCGCAATTAGCCGCAAATTTCAGCGCAACGCTCCTTAGCATATTCGGACGCTGAAAACTGATTATTTTTCTCGCCAGGACGAATATAAGGTTCATCTCCGAATTTTAAGTAATTATTATAAAGTTCATCTGCCGTCATTGCAGGTTTATAAGATTCAATTAGAAAGTCGTTAATGACTCTTTGGCATTCCTTCAGCGCTTCTTCATACGTCTCATAAATGACTTTTCCACTCATTAGAAGTTCCGGGTCATCCCAAAACCAGAAGTCATCTTCCAAATATACTATATACCCCAATTGGGTTTCTTTTAAGGGCTTGGAACTATTCGGAGGAGCCGTTGTAAACAGTTCAGCATTAGCGGAATCTGATTTACTTGAATTATCTTTAGCTAATTGACTGGCAGCAACTTCAGAATTTAGGATGTATCTCCCCATCCAGATATTACCTTGAACTTCATTAACAATGCCTTCCGCATTTCTTTGATCTCCGTAAAGGTTAATCTCGCTTGAACGCGTCGGAATCAAGTCTTTGAGTTTAGCTCCATATTTTTGCTGTAAGAGAATAGCAATTGGTTCAAATCTGTTAAAGCACCCAAAATAGCTGTATTCATTCCAGATGATTGTATTTCCATATTTGATCGCAATTTGGGGAGTATAATGAACCCCATAATTCGGACAGTTAGTTAAGGTGGAAAATGATGATAAAATTGCCATTGAAAAATGACCATGGCAGCCACCAAAAAACGCAATGTTTATAAACCGGAATTCAAAGCCAAAGTTGCTTTGGAAGCCGTTCGGGGCAAGTTAACGATCAACCAGATTTCCAAACAATTCGGAGTTCATCCGAATCAGATTTCCAAGTGGAAGAAACAGTTTCTCGAAAACTTGCCACAGATTTTTGATAATTCCAAACAGCCGTCAGCAGAAGCAGGCGAGGAATTGACCAATCAATTGTATCAACAAATCGGGCAGCTGAAAGTTGAGCTTGATTGGCTCAAAAAAAAATCTTCCCTTATCAGTTAGAGTGCGCCGCGAGTTGGTCGAGCCGGAGAATGAAAAGATCTCGGTAGCAAGGCAATGCGAGTTGTTAGGACTCAATCGGACAGGTCTTTACTATCGCTCAAGAACCGAGAGTGTTGAAGATGGGAATCTGATGCGGCTGATCGATGAGCAATATACGCTGACGCCGTTTTACGGCTACCGGCGCATGACGGTTTACTTGCAGAAATCGGGTTTTCGGGTCAATCACAAACGAGTCAGGCGCTTGATGAGAAAGCTTGGACTAGAAGCCATTTACCCAAAGCCTAATTTATCGAAGCCGGGGAAGGATCATTTGACTTACCCGTATTTACTTAGAGGCGTGGCGGTCGAATATTCCGATCAGGTCTGGGCGTGTGATATTACCTATCTCAGATTGGGCAGCGGATTTGTTTATCTGCTCGTGATTATGGATTGGCATTCGCGCTTTGTGATCGAAATGGAAGTCTCAAACTCGCTCGAGTCGAGCCCGTTTGTCGAAGCCTTGAAACGAGCGCTCGCGAAAAGCAAACCGGAAATCTTCAATTCCGATCAAGGGAGTCAGTTTACTTCGGTCGAATGGCTGAAGGTTTTGCAGGAGAACAAAATTCGGATCAGTATGGACGGACGCGGACGCTGTTTCAACAACATTTTCGTTGAAAGATTATGGCGTTCAGTCAAACAGGAAGAAGTATATTTGAAGGAATACGCGGATGTCTGGGAAGCGGAGGAAAGTTTGCGGCAGTATTTTGAATTTTACAATTATCAAAGACCACATCAATCACTGAACTATCAGACACCATTTGAGGCGTATCAAAAAGGACGAAAAACAGAAGAAAATAAAGGAGCAAAACCGGCAATTTTAGATAACCAAATGACACCTTAAAAAAGTGAGTTTTCTGTCTCGACAAAGGGGTTCACTTTATAAATTCAGCTTTGTGGTCCATCAACCAATCAAGGTAATAAAGCCCTTGATTGATGACATTCTCATTCATTGCCCGTTTGTATTCAATAATTACGGGGCGGCGGTTTTCATCTATGCCGAGAGTGTCAATGCGACCACCATGCGTTTTCCCGGTTGAATACTCCGAGGCAAGAAACCGCACCCCTAAAAACGTATTTAGATTTTTTTCAATAAGTGTTTGTAGAGATTTTTCGAGCGCAACCGATTGACCTTTTAATTCAATCGCACCGGAAGATTCTAAACGAAATATTTTAATATCACTCATTCGAATCGCCTCTTACTCTCATAATTTTGCAAGTCAAAAATGTCATTCAATACTTGCATAATACTTAACTCAAGCAGCTGCATTTAACCTGATTTCCGTTAAAATTTCTACAATCTTTGTTGCTTCTTCGTCGGGAAAGATACCGCTCAAACCGCTTGAATTATAATTTGTATATGGCGGTTGATATAACAAGGCAGCATCCATCACGCCGTTTTTTGTTAAGTAATCAATAACCATATTTACAAATTCAATCTGATTTGAGTTATATCTTTGACCGTCCAGAAAATCATTGAACGCTCGTTTTGCTTCCTGCCTGTCCAAGCCAACTAAATTTCTGATGAACAAACCGAGTTTTTCCTGTTTTCCGTAAGCGTTTTCAAAGTCTTCTTTCGTGCCAAAATCGCCTGATTCAAAAAAGATTCTTTCCAACTCTTCAATGTCCGAGGAGGTAATTGGTTTGTTTCGCCTTATTTTCTGCAAAGCAATATGATTTTCTTCCTCCTTCAAAAACTGCATCATCTTTGTGCGGTAACGAGTGAGATTGGTAGTTGTCACCGTACCGGAAAGATTCATTTCCTGCGCCAGTCCAAGTTCATCTTCAAAATCGGTGTAAATAACCTGGCGTTGGGTTTTATCAATAAATTGAATTAACTGCCGAAGACGCTTGCGGACATTTTCTAAAATCGGGAGATTTGAGTCTTGCCAGAATTCTTCCTTTTGAACTTCTTGGATAAGCTCAATTTGTGCCTTGACCATCGGAACATTTTCTTTTTCTTCTAATCGTTTGGCGATCTCTACAACCTGTTCTTTTAACTTTTCGTAAGATTTGTTCTTTTGCAGAATCGAAAGCTGTAATTTCAAAATCAAATAGTCAAATTGCTTAGCGGATTCTTCTTCGGGCTTTAGTTCATTTGGCAATGAAGCAATGATTTTGGTTAGTTCGTAGTAAGCATCGGAATCAATTGCTTCCCAAGCCTTTTGCTGATTATATTTCTCCACTTGTTGCAAGTGCGGACGCACGACGAAATTATCTGGATTTATTGCTTTGACCTGATTTTGAAGGCGCAAAGTAGTTTCTTCGTCAAGTTTTTTAAGGTCTTCGTTGAACTCGGCAGATTTACGAATTGAATCAATTAACTCAACTCGGCTGTTAAAGATTTTTGTGCTGAGAGATTCCTGCAAGCGCGGCTCGACTTCTTTCTTTTCCTGATTGAAATACTCAAAGTTCTGGCAATAATCGAAAATGTTAAAAAACTCTTTGTCTTTACCGATGCCGAAAAGATTGGGCGAAAGGCGAGTGCCGCGTCCGATCATTTGCAGGAATTTGGTTTTTGAGCGAACGGCTTTGAAGAAAACGAGATTGCAGATTTCTGGAATATCAATGCCTGTATCAAGCATATCAACCGAAATGGCGATTTGCGGCAGCTTTGACGGCGTTGAAAAATCATCAATTAGCTTTTCGGTGTAAGTTGCGTAATTATCAATGATGCGGGCAAATTCGCCTTTGTAATGCGGGTAATTCGCATCGAAACGCTTTTCGATTTCGATGGCGTGTTTGTGGTTTTTGGCAAAGATAATCGTCTTGCCTAATTTGTCGCCGCCTTCGACTTTTGTGCCGCTTTCCATCAAATGCTTGAGAACTTTATCAATCGTATCTTGATTGAAAAGCCATTGATTCAAAGCGGTTGCGTCAATCTGGTCTGGTGCCTCGCCGTCTTCATTCCATTCGATTGCATCCCACGCATCTTTTTCTTCTTCGGAAAGTTCGTCGTATTTAATACCGTCGCGGGTGAATCTGGTTGGAACGCTGATATTTCTTGACGGCACAAGATATTTGTCGTCAACCGCTTCCTGTAGTTCGTAGGCATCGGTCGGGACGCCGCTTTGCAAATCGAAAAGGCGGTAAGTGTTTTTATCAACTTCGGCTTTCGGCGTGGCGGTTAAGCCGACAAGGAAAGAATCGAAATAATCAAAGATGGCTTTGTATTTTTGATAAATCGAACGGTGCGCTTCGTCAACGACAATTAAATCGAAATAGCCGACTCCGAAGCGCCGCTTTTCGCCGTCCATTTGATTGATTAGATTCATCATCGTCGGATATGTGGAAACATAAACGCGGCTTCCGGTTTCTTCGCGTTCGGTAACAAGATTGACTGGATTTGAGTTTGGCAGATGCGCTTTGAAAGCGTTCGAGGCTTGTTTGACGAGCGCGACTCTATCGGCGAGAAACAAAATGCGTTTTGCCCAATTTGCGCGTTGGAGTAAATCGGCGAGAGCAATCACGGTGCGCGTTTTCCCAGCGCCGGTTGCCATGACGACGAGAGCCTTGCGTTGATTTTTCTCGCTAAAATTTTCGGCGACTTTCTTGATGGCGCGTTTTTGGTAATGGCGTTCGACTATGCCCGTGTTGATGTCGTCGGCATTGAGCGTTTTGCGCGTCGCGCGGCGTTGAATCATCAAAACTAGCTCGTCTTTGGTATAAAAGCCCTGCACGTTGCGCGGCGGATATTTGGCATCATCCCAGAGAAAAATCTCGTAGCCGTTGGTGTAAAGGATAATCGGGCGAACGCCGAACATCTGCTCGATGCAGTTGGCGTATTCTTTCGCCTGTTGCTTGCCAACGTCCGCGCCCTTTGATGTTCGTTTGGCTTCGACGACGGCGAGCGGTTTGCCGTCGTTGCCCCAAAGAACATAATCAACGTAACCGATGCCTTCAGCGTTCGGCATTCCTGTAACTTCCAATTCAACGGTCGCGTCTGTTCCCAAAGTCCAACCGGCTTCGCGGAGCATTAAATCAACGATGTGTTTGCGCGTGTCGGCTTCGGAATAATCGTGCGAATCGGGAAACTTTTCGTTCCGCCGCTTAGCTTCGGCAATTTGTTTTTTGAGCCGTTCGAGTTCTTCGTCAATCGTCGGTTCGGCTATTCGTCTTTTGCGTTCGGCTTCTTCGGCTTTGGTTTGTTTATACGCCTGATAAACCTTTTTTAGTTGTTCGTAAGTCTGCGCTGAAACCGAAACCTGTTTTTGCGGAACTAAGGTTTCATCGAACTGCAAGCCGTCAAACTGTGTGGGCGTGCCTTGCGTGTAGCTTCGCGCCATCCAGTAGAGAAAATGAAATAATTCTTTCGCAGTTTGCAATGCTTCCGTTTCGGTGATGCGGCGGTTGCTGTGGACGGCTTCGTTTCCAACGCGGCGGACGTAATCAACTTTTGTGAAAACATTGCGGGGCAGATTGTCTTTGAAATCGTCGGCGAAGATTTTAGAGCTCAAATTATTGTCGTAAGGCGCGCGGAGTTCGTCGTCGTATTCATAAATCCAATCAACTGCAAGTTCCAGAGCGCGGCGGGCGTGAAAACAAGCGGTGCGCGAATCGGTATAAACTAGGTTTTCGGCTTTGGCGGCGGAATTATAAACGCTTGCCCATTCATCTTTTAAAAAAGTGAAGTTTGTTGCCATACTTTTTCCTCTTGCGGTTCTATCGGCGGAAATTCATCGTTAAAAAGTTCACCTTTGAAAACCCTTTGTTGAAGCGATTGGAAAAGATTTTCGAGTTTAATTAAAGTTGCGCGATGTTTCTCTCTTAAAGCATCTGCTTTGTCTAAAAACTCCGCTATTTGATTTTGCTCTTTCATCGGCGGCAAAGGAATTTTAAGATTTTCAAGAAACTTTTTGGGAACTCTTTTCTGTCCCGCGCTTCCAGTCATTCTACTTTCGCCTTCAAATAAAATCTTATCTCGTTGCAAAAAGTAAAAAAGGCATTTTGAATTTATTTCACTTTTTATTGCTCGGATAACGTGAAACTCAGTTGACCCGAAACCAATGTCGTTCTTGATTTTTGCGAGTGCAATTTTCCCATTCTCAAAACAAGGCGTGATTTTAGCTATAAGCACATCGTCATTTTCAAAATAAGTAAAACCCTTTATTACGTCTCCTAACTTTCTTTCTTCTTCTTTGACTATCGTTTTAGATTTCTCTGAAACGTAAGCCATCGGAACAAAGGATACTTTCGAGTCAGTTGTTAAATTTTCGGTATTTACAAATCTTGGATTTATTTTTGTAATTTGAGACAACGTAACAACTTTCCAACCTTTCGGATTTTTCACAGGGTCGCCGAACATCTCAAGGAAAACGGATTGCAGGAGCGTGTCGAGTTTTTGCAAAGCGAGACGGCGTTTTTCCCGCAGAGCATCCGCTTTATCTAAAACTTCCGCGATTCGCTTTTGTTCGGGCAATGGCGGCAAATAGATTTTAATTTTTTCAATGTCGGTTCTTCTGATTGACGGAACTGAGGTTGCATTTGCCAATTTATACAAATCAAAAGTTTTCAAAAAATGAAATAAGAATTTAGCATTTACCTTTGTAGTATTTGGAACTATTCCCATTACATTGTTATCAAATAACATTTCAGTTGAGGTAATGGCGCGAAAGTTTTGTCTAATTGCTTCTCCGATTTTTGCAAAAACAATAGTTCCAACTGGAAAGGTTTTTGCTTTCAGTGCTTTGAGGTCTGAATAATTAACGTAATGGTCAGCACTTCCAATTTCTGAAAATCCCTTTCTGACTGTTTTTGAAATATCGCCTACTTTTGCAAATGGTAAATCACCGGTAGTTTTTCCCTGAAATATAATCGGGAAGCCAAACCCTGAGCGAATTTCTGCAATATTTCCAATAAAATTGTAGTTGGCTTTATTTTCCAATCATCGCCTCCAATGCTTTCAAATCCGCTTGAATCTCGTTTTCGAGTTCGCCCAATTCGCGCAAAATATCCTGTGGCGAATCGTGATTCGTTTCCTCATAAACCACTTCTTTATAGCGGTTGATGCTCAAATCATAATCATTGGCGGCAATCTCCGCTTTCGGCACAAAGAAAGATTGGTCGGTGCGCGTGCGGGTCGCTTCATTTTCAAGATTGCGCCAGCGCGCCGTGATGTCGGGAATGTTGTTGTTTTCGTGTTTCGTCTGGTCGGCAAATTCGGTGCGCTTGTCGTCGAGCGAAAGCCCGTCGGCTTTCATATCGTAAAACCAGACGTTTTCCGTGCCGCCCGAATTGGTCTTGGTAAACAGCAGAATCGCCGTCGAAACTCCGGCGTAAGGTTTGAAAACGCCCGACGGCATCGAGATAATCCCGTCGAGCTTCTGGTCTTCGACCAGCATTTTCCGCAAAGATCTGTGCGCCGTGCTTGACCCGAACAAAACGCCGTCCGGCACAATCACCGCCGCCCGTCCGCCCGTTTTCAGCAGACGCAAAAACAGCGCGATAAAAAGCAGCTCGGTCTTTTTCGTCTTGACAATCCGCAGCAAATCCTTCGCCGTGCTTTCATTATCGAGCGAACCCGCAAACGGCGGATTTGCCAGAATCAGCGTATAAACTTCTTCGTCGCCCGTGTGTTCTTCGGCGAGCGAATCTTTATAACGAATGTTCGGATTATCAACGCCGTGCAGCATCATATTCATACTGCCGATTCTGAGCATCGTATTATCAAAATCGAACCCGTTAAAAAGTTTGTTATAAAAATGTTCGGTTAGTTTCGGATCAGCAAAAATCTCTCTGTGCGTATCGTGCAGATATTCGCTCGTAGTCACCAAAAAGCCCGCCGTGCCGCAAGCCGGATCGCAAACAATATCGCTTGGCTTCGGTGCGGTCATCTCCACCATCATCTTGATAATATGGCGCGGCGTGCGAAACTGTCCGTTTTGTCCGGCAGTAGCGATTTTCCCAAGCATATACTCGTAAACGTCGCCTTTCGTATCGCGGTCATGCATTGGAATCAAATCAATCAAATCCACCACCTTGGAAAGCAAAGCAGGTGTCGGAATCGAAAGCCGCGCATCCCGCATAAAATCCGAATAAGTCGTATCGTCACCGCGAAACTGCCTGATAAACGGAAACACTTCCGTCGCTACCTTGTCATACATCTCTCTGGTATCGCCGAGATTCTTGAATTTTGACCAACGTAAATCTTGCTGTTCGTCGTTAAAGATTGGATTGGCGATTTCTGTTTTTAGAATGTTCGCTTTCTTTTCTTCTGCTGTGTGTAAGTCGTCAAGTCTCTTGATAAAAAGCAGGTAAGTAATTTGTTCGATAACTTCCAAAGGGTTTGCAATGCCGCCTGTCCAAAACGCATTCCACACATTATCAACCTGTGATTTGAGTTCGCCTGTAATCATAATTTTGGTGCATAAAAAATCAAGAATGAAGTCTGTTTAATTAACCATAGTCACCAATAAATGTAAAGAGAATATCTGTTTACAAAGTTTGTTGTAGTTAGGATATATTGTTTCTTGTTTGACTAACTTAATGGTATGGCACGAGCTAAATAGATAACTTATGGATGAAAAAAAAGACATAGACAAATTGCTTGAACTTATTGAACCCAAAATACAGGAAGCAAAAAAAATAGCTGGACGATTGATCTTACTCAAGATTAAAACTGAGATCGAGAAAACTCAATTCAATCAAATCAAGGCTTCTGTTAGTAAATGCCTTGATGAGTTTGATGTAAAAAGTTTTAGTGCTGAGGATCAAAGTATGATTACTGAGTTAGTCCACAGAAATGATTCTTTTGAATCGCTTTCTGAGTTAGAGCGATCGGAAGTTTATAAAACTTATAAAGAACTAGAAGATATTAAAGATTGGAAGCTGAAGATAAACTTCGACCAGCCTAAACTATTAAATATTTGGGTATCGTACACCAATGGGCATTCAAAAGTTATTGATATTGTTAAGTCGATAGAAAAGAACTATGAGAATATAGGACATCCGCTAATATTAAAAGCAATTGGTCATTATCGAAGTGTTTTAGCTAGTAGGAAACTCGCCAACATAAGAAAAAATAACACTCCAAAAACTCCCCTTTTGTCCCTAAACCCAGAACGAGCATTAGATTGTCTTAATAAAATAAATAATGTGCTGATTCAAGTGCCAAAATTATCCTCAGATGATCAATTTCTCAAATTGCTAGCTATAGTCAATCGAGATGACTATGACGCCGAATACTTTCAGAAAATTGTTGAGCTATTAAATTCGAAATCAGTGAAAAACTATAGAACTCCTTCGAATAAAATCATGTACCTCAGGCTGGGGTTAGAAAGAGAATTTCCCTCATTAGAACATGAGGAAATTTTCTCTTGGCTATCAGATAGGTTAAAGAACAAAAATTTGCCGAAAAGATTGGATGGAAACACATTAAAGAACGATTTTTGGGCGTGGAAATGGAATGTTAAACCCGCTTCAGCAAAATCTGAATTAAGTAGGTTATTAAAAACACAAAAAAATTTTGAAGATTTTATTATCAAAGAGGAAGATTTTGAAACAATGAGCGACGAGCTTATTTTTAACCTTACTGGGTACATTATAATGCCTGGACATCTCGATCTGTCAGGATTGGTCGAATCAAAAAGAGAACTTACAGATATTCCGCATTCTAACAGTAGTTCTTAAAATGCTGTCAAGTAAATAAAAATAAAACTTCCATAATCAAAGCCTGAATTTATCGGCACCAAAACCGTTGATTGGAAATTCCAATTTTTCAATCAACGGTTAACGGTAAATTCAGGCTTATTCTTTCAATGTGAGCAAAATTCACAAAATTCTAAATGAACGAGGAGACTTATGGAAAAAGTAATTTTAGTGGCGGATGAAGCCGCACGGATGCTGAGAGTTTCAAAACAAAGACTCTACGAACTTTCAAGAACTTCACAAGTTCCAACAATTTTAATTGGTCAACGCCAGTACAGGTACTCAAAACAAGCCCTCGAGAAATGGTTGGATAATGGCGGAAACAATAAAACGGAGGATCAAAGCAATGAAAGGTAAATCAGAAGCAGCGAATGCTGGAACACTCGCCGCCTCATGTGGATCACTGATTGAAAATCAGCAAACTCTTGACACCGACAATTATAAAGCCGAGATGGTTTCGGAAACAAGGAAAAAAGGAAAGTTTATTAAGTTATTTCGCTGTTTCGGCTGCGACCGATGTTTTTCAGCCAAAATGATGAGCGGCTTTTTAATAATTTGCAAAAATTGCATGGTTTCCGAGCGAATTGAAAATGAACGCTCGCGGCGACGCTTCGTTGAAAAAACGCTGAATAAAATTGGCGTGTTTTTGAGGAGGCGCATATGAAAATGACGGATTTTTTGCAAAGACTTTCTAAGGTTAAACAAAACGGAAACGGCTGGACGGCACAATGTCCAGCCCACGCCGACAACTCGCCTTCATTAGCAGTTAAAGAAACTGACGGAAAGATTTTGGTGAAATGCTTTTCCGGCTGTTCCGCCGAAAGTATTTGCGCCGAGGTCGGTTTGGAAGTAAAAGATTTATTCATAACCCAAAACGGTTTTCATTCAACCAATTTTCAACCCGACAAAAACGGACAGGCGCGGCGGGAAATCGCCGCATATGATTACACGGACGAAAACGGCGCTCTGCTTTTTCAAGCCGTGCGTTATGAGCCGAAAGATTTTCGGCAACGGCAACCGGACGGGAACGGCGGCTGGATTTGGAATTTGAAGGATGTACGACTGGTGCTTTACCATCTGCCGGAAGTTTTGGCTTCACCGCTCGTTTATCTAGTCGAAGGTGAAAAAGACGTTGAAACTCTGCGCCGAAATGATTTACCGGCAACTTGCAGCCCGATGGGCGCGGGCAAGTGGCGCGACGAATACAACGAATCGCTGCACGGCAAAACCGTGATTATTTTGCCGGACAACGACGAAGCGGGGCGCAATCACGCTGAGCAAGTGGCGGCATCGCTTTATAACATCGCCGAAGAGATTGTCGTGATCAATTTGCCGAATCTGAAAGAAAAGGGCGACGTCACCGATTTCTTTGAAAACGGCGGCACGGTCGATGAATTGATTGGTTTAATCGAACGAGCGGAAAGCTGGAAGCCGACGGAAAAAGCTCTTGAGAATGAAACGGAAAACGCCGCTGAAAAAAGTCTGGCACTACCCGAGTTATCAGACATAGCCCTGCACGGATTAGCTGGTGAAATTGTCCGCACGATTGAACCGCATACCGAAGCCGATAATGCGGCGCTGCTTGTTCAATTGATGGCTGGTTTCGGTTGTCTGATTAGCAAGACGGCTTATTTTCTCGCCGAAGCCGATCACCACTACACGAAAATTTTCGCCGTGCTGGTCGGCGCATCAAGCAAAGGACGCAAAGGCACATCATGGGGGCAAATAAAACGGCTTCTTTGCCGCGTTGATGAATCATTTGCCGATTGCGTTCAAGACGGATTATCGAGCGGTGAAGGATTGATTTATCACGTCCGCGATGCACAATCGAAAACTGTTCCGATAAAAGAAAAAGGACGCATCGTTGATCATCAGGAAGAAATAGTTGATGGAGGAGCGACGGAAAAGCGGGCATTTGTCCTCGAACCGGAATTTGCGCGTGTCCTGAGCGTGATGGCGCGTGAAGGCAACACGCTCTCTTCAATTATCCGGCAGGCGTGGGATTCCGACCGCTTCAAAGTTATGACCAAGAATCCGATAAAGGCAAGCGAAACGCATATTTCAATCGTCGGGCATATTACCAGGGATGAGCTCATCAGAAACCTTAATGATACGGAAACCGCCAATGGATTCGCCAATCGCTTTTTGTGGGTTTTTATTCGCCGCAGTAAATATTTGCCCGAAGGCGGAAATCTACAGGATTCAGAATTAAATCATCTTGTCGAAAAACTACAGAAAGCTGTGATGTACGCCCGTATGACAAACGAGCTTGAACGCGATGAACAGGCGCGGCGCAAGTGGATTGAGATTTACCCGAAGCTGTCCGATGGACACACCGGATTACTTGGCTCAGTTACGTCGAGGGCGGAAGCCCAGGTGATGCGCCTTGCCTGTCTGTATGCTCTGCTTGATTGCGCGGAAGAGATCCGAATTGAACATCTCGAAGCCGCGCTTGCGCTGTGGCAATACTGCGAAGATTCCGCCAGATATATTTTCGGCGATCAAACGGGCAACAAAATTGCCGATACGATTTACGCGGCATTATCCGGCACCGATGACCGCTTAACTAAAACGCAGATTCGAGATTTGTTTCAGCGCAATGCCAGTGCAAACCAGGTAAATACGGCGTTGATATTGCTGATTGAACTCGGACGGATTGAAGTCAGGAAAGAGGAAACAGGCGGCAAACCGTGCGAAATTTACCAGGCAAGGCGTTACGACATTAACGACATTAACGACAAAAGTAAGGTAACGTCGGCTTAATCTGCGACTTATGTCGTTAATGTCGTTAATGTCGTAAGCCAAACAAAAGACGGGAGAGGGGAGAACGAAGAAATGAAAACCAAAACAGCAAAAGTGTTACCCAAGATTGGTCGAGGAACCGTCCATCAGCAGTTCAAGAAGTGCGGTAAAACGAAATGCAAATGTGCTGCTGGCGCACTGCAATTCGCTGCCGTTATCAACCTTGATTCTTCGCGGCACGACTCCTCTGATCAGCTTTATTCGTTCCATTACGCGCACGACATCTTCGCCTTTGATCGATTGTCCAACCTCAATTTCTAAGCACTCTCGACTATAATTATCCACTACAGTTAAGGCACGGAATCGCCGCCCGTCAAATATATAATGAACCCCATAATTCGGACAGTTAGTTAAGGTGGAAAATGATGATAAAATTGCCATTGAAAAATGACCATGGCAGCCACCAAAAAACGCAATGTTTATAAACCGGAATTCAAAGCCAAAGTTGCTTTGGAAGCCGTTCGGGGCAAGTTAACGATCAACCAGATTTCCAAACAATTCGGAGTTCATCCGAATCAGATTTCCAAGTGGAAGAAACAGTTTCTCGAAAACTTGCCACAGATTTTTGATAATTCCAAACAGCCGTCAGCAGAAGCAGGCGAGGAATTGACCAATCAATTGTATCAACAAATCGGGCAGCTGAAAGTTGAGCTTGATTGGCTCAAAAAAAAATCTTCCCTTATCAGTTAGAGTGCGCCGCGAGTTGGTCGAGCCGGAGAATGAAAAGATCTCGGTAGCAAGGCAATGCGAGTTGTTAGGACTCAATCGGACAGGTCTTTACTATCGCTCAAGAACCGAGAGTGTTGAAGATGGGAATCTGATGCGGCTGATCGATGAGCAATATACGCTGACGCCGTTTTACGGCTACCGGCGCATGACGGTTTACTTGCAGAAATCGGGTTTTCGGGTCAATCACAAACGAGTCAGGCGCTTGATGAGAAAGCTTGGACTAGAAGCCATTTACCCAAAGCCTAATTTATCGAAGCCGGGGAAGGATCATTTGACTTACCCGTATTTACTTAGAGGCGTGGCGGTCGAATATTCCGATCAGGTCTGGGCGTGTGATATTACCTATCTCAGATTGGGCAGCGGATTTGTTTATCTGCTCGTGATTATGGATTGGCATTCGCGCTTTGTGATCGAAATGGAAGTCTCAAACTCGCTCGAGTCGAGCCCGTTTGTCGAAGCCTTGAAACGAGCGCTCGCGAAAAGCAAACCGGAAATCTTCAATTCCGATCAAGGGAGTCAGTTTACTTCGGTCGAATGGCTGAAGGTTTTGCAGGAGAACAAAATTCGGATCAGTATGGACGGACGCGGACGCTGTTTCAACAACATTTTCGTTGAAAGATTATGGCGTTCAGTCAAACAGGAAGAAGTATATTTGAAGGAATACGCGGATGTCTGGGAAGCGGAGGAAAGTTTGCGGCAGTATTTTGAATTTTACAATTATCAAAGACCACATCAATCACTGAACTATCAGACACCATTTGAGGCGTATCAAAAAGGACGAAAAACAGAAGAAAATAAAGGAGCAAAACCGGCAATTTTAGATAACCAAATGACACCTTAAAAAAGTGAGTTTTCTGTCTCGACAAAGGGGTTCACTTTATTCTGACGGGAAAAAGTTATCCAAAAACAGTATACCTAATCAAAATATTATTTTGATTAGAAGCTATCTCAAAAATAGTTTCTCAACAAAATAACGATACAAGCCAGATGAACAAAGCCTAAGTAATTGTCCGAATGATATTCGTAGCGAACCACAATCCGACGAAAGTTACCCAGCCACGCAAAGAGGCGTTCAATTTTCCACCTGCGTTTGTAACGGCGAAGTTTTCTGCCGTCCTGCGTTTGCGCCTTTTTGCGGTTGGCTTTATGCGGCGCAATCAGTTCAATATCGAGTTTCGCCAACTCCGCATCGAGCGGGTCAGAGTCATATGCTTTATCGCCAATCATCTTTTCGGGTCGCTCATCGGTGAACCGCTCGCAAACAGTTTCTCGGGCAAGTTTGACTTCGTGCGGCGAAGCAGAGCAAGTGTGGACGCCGAGAGGAAGACCAAAGCGGTCTGCCACTGCCATGAGCTTCATCATCTTTGCCCCGCTTGGTCTTTCCGACACAAAAGCCCCTTTTTTAGCCGAAACAAAGGTTCCGTCAATAAAGCATTCGGATAAATCCAATTTACCGCGAGCCTGTAAGTCATCGGCAAGCGTTTCCAGCACTTTTCGCAATCGCCCGTCTTTAACCCATTCCTGGAAACGGCGATGGCAAGTCTGGTATGACGGAAATCTTTCGGGCAAGTCGCACCATCTGGCGCCGGAACGTAGTATCCAAAGCACTCCGTTCAAGACTTCGCGTTCAGACCTGCGCGGTCGTCCGCGGGTCACCACAACGGGCGGTTTATCAAATAACGGTTCAATCAAAGACCATTGTTCATCGGTTAATTCTTCGCGTCGTGACATAGAGCGAAGTTTATCAAACTATTTTTGAGATGGCTTCTAGGTACTGTTTAGCTACAAAATCGTAACTAATCAAAAAAAACCTTTGACGCGGTATTTTTGCCTCTGTCAGTTTGGATTTAGTGAGATTCATCTCGCTGAATCCTTTTTTATTTGGAGTGAAAGATTATGACAAAACAGATTTTAGTCGTAGAAGAAGTGGCTGAATTGCTGCGGGTTGATAAACAACGCATTTATGAATTGGTCCGGACAAATCAACTTCCAGTGATTCGGCTTGGAGAGAGGCAGTACAGATTTTCGGCGCAGGCAATTGAGGAGTTTTTGCAGGGCGGCGGAACACGAAAGGAGAGTGGGCGCGATGCTGCATACTAAGAAAAGAAAAAAGAAGCTCCCATATACCAACCAAAAGAAGAAAGCCACGTCTGGTACACGCGGCTTTCCACTTCATTCAAAGACTATTGGTAAATCTATGAATTCGACTGAACAAATTATACGACGACATGAGGAAAATCGCACGGTTCTTCTTACACAATTTGAAAATGGAGGTAGGGAAAATGACTAACTTGAAACTCAATGACATTCTCCCACTTCTCAAAAATGTGCGTCCAGGCGGCAACGGTTACACAAGCCGTTGCCCGGCACACAACGATAATAAAAATTCCCTTTCTCTGGCAGCAGGCGAAAACGGAAAGCTACTCCTTAAATGCCATGCTGGTTGCTCGTTTGAACAAATCTTCGCGGCTTTGAATCTTTCCCAAAATGACAACGGACACAAGCCTCCAAAACAGATTGAAGCAATTTACGATTATACCGATGAAAGCGGAAAGCTACTTTATCAAAACGTTCGTTTTGCAGGAAAGGATTTTCGGCAAAAGCGTTTTGATACAAGCGGACGCGAAGTCTGGAATCTGAACGGCGTGCGGCGCGTGCCTTATCAATTACCGAAGTTGCTCACTTTGCCCGCGAATCAACCTTTTGTTTTGGCTGAAGGCGAGAAAGATGCTGACACGCTGACTAAGCATGGTTTGATTGCCACGAGTCATAAAAATTGGCGACCTGAATTTAATTACCTGCTTGAGGGTAAATCAGTTGTCATTTTCCAGGATCACGATAAAGCCGGAGTTGAATTTGCCGAGAAGGCAGCGTATTTAATGTTTCGTGATGCCGAAGTCATCAAAATTGTGGATTGTTTCGTCGACGAACGTTTGCCCGACAAGCATGGTAAAGACGTCTCTGATTACCTCAAAACACACAGTTTTGAAGAACTGCTCGAACTCATTCGTATCACGCCGAATTGGGAACCGCTTCAAGATTCCGAAACTGCTTGTAAATCAGATGAAATAGGTTTGAAGGTAGTTTGTCTTCTCGATGTCACCGCCGAAGAAATCATTTGGTTGTGGAAACCGTTTATTCCTATCGGTGAATTTACAATTGTCGAAGGCATTGAGGGACTTGGTAAAAGTTGGATCGGTTGCGCTCTGGCATGCGCCGTAGCTGATGGTAAGAAATTACCATTTAGCGACAGCGAACCGATTGAGCCAGGTAATGTGCTGATGCTTTCGGCGGAAGATTCGCTGTCGCACACCGTTAAGCCGCGACTACTTTCGATGCAGGCTAATCTCCAAAAGATTTTTGCGATTGATGAAGTGTTTTCCTTCAGCGATTTCAAAGATTTAATCAAGTTTGAAGCGGTCGTCATCGAGTATCAACCAAAACTCGTCATCATCGACCCGCTATTTTCTTACACAGGTGGCAAGAATCTTAATCAAGAATCGGAGAGCCGCCCGATTGCCGCGAAACTAATTGAGATAGCGCAAAAGTACAATTGCGCAATTATCGGCGTGCGGCATATTGGAAAGACAAAAGGCAACGGCGAGGCTCGCGCTGCCGGACTCGGAAGTATCGCCTGGCGAGCCTCGGCACGTTCGGTTTTGCTGGTCGGTAAATACGAAGAAACCGGTGAGAAAGCCATTTGCCAAACAAAAAACAATCTGGCTGGTGAAGCAAAATTTGCTATTGGCTTTGAGATAAGAGGAAATAAGTTTCTTTGGAAAAGTAAGCCGAGCGATCTAACGGCTGAACGAATGCTGGCGCAACCGAAAGACGATGAAACGAAAGCTGAACAGGCGGAAGCAATATCATTTCTGAGCGAAATCTTACGCGGCGGCGAGCGCGAATCTAAGGAGGTTGAAAAGGCAGCAAAAGAAATCGGCATTACTAATCATGCATTCCGAAAAGCAAAATTAGCTTTGGGCGTCAAATCATTCAAGAAGGGTGGCACATTTGGTGGTGATAAGTGTTGGCTTATGAAACTTCCCGAAAATGAAGAACCCGAAAGCACTACTGAAGATGTTGGTATTCGACCTCTTCAACATCTTCAGTCAAACACAAGTGATAAAACGAATTACAGCAACGAATTAGCTGAAGATGTCGAAAATACGAATAATCAGCGTCTTCAGCAAGTTCAGGCAAAATCTTCAAATAGTCTTGTGCCAAACGTGCGAATGAAGACAGTTTGCAAATGCGGTGCAGATGGCTTAGTTGATGAGGACTGCGAGAAGTGCGGCGAAGTGATTATTCCATTTTAAGAAAATCTATTCAAAGGTTAAGCAAGAGGAGAATTATGAATGTAAATAAAAATTGAAAAGTTATTACCCATGACTTCAAGCGAGAGTCTTTACCGGCAAATCAGAGAGTAAAATTAACCTGTAATGCAAATACACAGCACACTGTTGCAGAGAGCATATTACTCTTACATCTTCCGAGAGGACAGAAAATGATTTATGAGCGTTGACTCTGTTTCATCTCTCCTTTTTTCACAAGAGGTGACACGGAGTCACCTCAAATGTCGCTCTGTCGTATAGAAGGAAAATTCAAGCCGCACTCTTATATCTTACTGAAGCGTAAAAACTACGAATTGCATGTATTTGCACAATATTCAATATCGTAAATGAATGCGGTAAATAGATAAATGTTTCTAAGAAAAATGAGGATGCGAAAAATAAAATTACTTTTCAGATTGTTTTTTTGCAGGTCTACCTGATTTGCCGTAGGTTTGAATGGAATTTAAGGCACTTTCTTCAATTGCATACTCTCGCCCTAATTGATGCGCCTTAAGTTTTCCTTCGGTAATTAAAGCACGAACGCGGCGGACGCTAACACCTAGTTTTTCTGCGGCTTCTTTGGTCGTGAGTAATTTCATAATTAGCAATTATTTCCCAAATTATATGTTCCGTCAAGGGTATTTATATTTGACAAGAATATACCGCTGACGGTATAATATAGAAGTAGTATCTATTTTAATGAAGGAGTTAAACACAATGTTTATTTTGAAAGGAGTTGACCAATTAACTAATGCGATTACTAAAGCGAAAAAGATTCGCCCGCGTGTAGAGTTCGACCGCTTTGGACGCTATCGAGTATCGGGAATTAGAGGCGGTTATTACACGGTAATTTGCCGCAAAGACAATCGCGGAGTCAAAGCCGTTGCATGTACTTGCCGAGGCGGCGAAAAGGGTTTGGTCTGTTATCACGCGGCAGCGGCTTTATCGCTTCACATTGGCTTAGCAAGGCAACGTCAAACGATAACTGTTTAATGTCGAAGGCTTAGGAAAGCGCTAACTTCCCTAAGCCCCAAATATCCAAAGGAAACTAACCACAGAAACCAAAGGACACGCTGATTTTATCAGAAGGCGTGTCCTTATTAAAGGAAATTTATGAGAGGACAAATAATAGAAAAATCAAAAGACGTTTACCTTATCCGAATTGAAAGTAGAAAAAATGGAAAGCGAAAAACCTTATTTTCAAAGACCTTACGTGGTAAAAAAGGTGAAGCGCATAAACTTTTAACCGAAAAACTGAGTGAGCTTGATAAAGGTTTGTTTGTATCTTCAGCAAAAGAAACGCTAACAGATTATTTAAAACGTTGGTTAGAAACAGTTACACAATATCAAGTAACTGAAGCCACATTTGAGAACTACAAACAAATTGTGCGTGTTCATATTACCCCGAGAATCGGTGATGTTCGATTGTCGGACTTACGAAAAGCAGATGTGCAGAATTTTTATAACCAAATGACAATTCATGGTATTGGCGCAAGGGTAGTGCGCTTAACTCATGCAGTATTACATTCGGCATTGAATGAAGCGGTGCGAGTAAATCTTATTCCCTTTAATCCAGCAAGCAAGTCTAAATTGCCGAAGTGGATACGCAAGGACATTACAGTTTTAACGCCAGAACAAGCCAAAGCATTTAGCCAAGCAGCGAAAAATGTTTTGCACGGTTGTGCTTTAGTTTTCGCACTCGAAACAGGCATGCGACCCGAAGAATATTTGGCTTTAAAGTGGACTGATTTAGATTTGGACAAAGGCTTGGCAACTGTTAACCGAACTTTGAAACGGCGAAAAAAAAATGGCGAAAACGTCACTTGGTATTTCGGCAAGCCTAAAACTAAGCAAAGTTGCCGTGCTGTGCCATTATCCGCAAGTTTAATACAGATGCTGAAAGCACATCGGCGCTCACAACTTGAACAAAAGATGCTTCTAGGCAATAACTATGAAAAACATGAACTTGTTTTTGCATCTGAAATCGGATCGCCGTTACATTTTGACAATTTTCGTAATCGCTATTTTAAGAAAACATTAAGAGCGATTGGACTAAAAGACAACTATTTAACGGTATATGGTTTAAGGCATACTTGTGCCACACTTCTTTTAATTGCCGGAATAAACCCCAAAGTAGTTTCAGAGCGTCTTGGACATTCAAGCATAACAATGACTTTAGACACTTATAGCCACGTTTTACCCACAATGCAGGAAATGGCGACGGATAAAATTTCAGGCTATTTATACGGCTAAATGCACAAAAAAAAACAAAGGACGCACTAAAGACGCACTAAATGGAAAAGGGGCATCAATTAATGCCCCTAAACTATTGAAATTAAAAGTACACTCGGCAAGATTCGAACTTGCGACCCCATGATTCGTAGTCATGTACTCTATCCAGCTGAGCTACGAGTGCATAAAGCGAATAATTAGACTACAAAGGTTGCGCTTCGGTGTCAAGAGTTTAACAATCAATTTTCAAAATCATCATCTGGCAAAATAACCGGTTTGGTTTTGGAAATCAATTCCGGGTCGCTCGTTTCGATTCGTATCTCGCGCCATTTGCCGTCGCGCTTAATGTTTGTTTTTTGCTCTTCCGGCTTTTTAATTTGCTAAAACGTCAGGTCACACATTACTTTTAATCTTGTGTATTATCTTACCGAAAGATTTACAATTTTATGAAAAAGACAGTCCTTATTGTTGAAGATCATCCTGATTCCCGAAATTTTATGAAAGAATTAGTAGAAAGTTATGGTTGTGAAGTAATTGAAGCCATTGACGGCGAAGAAGCAGTCCAGTTGGCTCATTACGGAAAACCTAACCTTATATTGATGGATATATCAATGCCTGAAATGGACGGGCTGACCGCTACAAAAATTATTAGGGAAACTTCGGATAAAAACAAGATGCCGATTATTGCTGTTACGGCGCACGGTAAAGCGTTAAATAAACTTTTAATGGAAGCAGGATGCAACGGCATTGTAAATAAGCCTGTTGATTTCGACGCTCTGCGACCTGTCATAAAACATTATCTTGTTCATTGAGCTTAAAAAATTGTAAAGTGAGTCGCCAAAACTGTTGAAGATTGAGAGCTTAGAAAACGACAACCCGATTAAAGATTGTGATATGATAGAAACAGTTTAGAGTTTACTCTATCTCTAAACTTCAGCAACCGCTTCAACGAAATTAGTTTGCAGTTCATCTTAAGCCCAATGAAAATCAAAATGAATATTTATTTAACAATGTTATTTTGCCTGTTTTTGTCTTTAGCAGTTTCGGCTCAAAAAATTGGCAAACCGACTATTACTCCAACCGCCGCAACTGCTGCTCAAAAACAGCTTATTAATGAAGCTATCAAACTCCATGACCTCAAACAGTATGACGAAGCCATAAAGAAATACGAACAGGTATTAAAAGAAAATCCAAACAACGACGAGGCTCTTTACGAAATGGGACTTTCTTTCTATAACAAGAAAGATATGCAAAATGCCATCGAGACAGCTTATAAACTTATTCAATACAAATCAAACTTAGGTATACTCGGCTATGGTTTGATTGCCAATGTCTTAGACGATTCAGGTAAGCCGAAGGAAGCAATCGAGTTGTATCAAAAAGCTATCAAACAGTTAGAAGGCGATGCTGAGTTTCAACCGCATCTATCTAGTTTTTATTACAATTTGGGGATCACTTACTTCAGGCAAAAACAGTATAAAGAAGCCCGTGAAGCGTCAAAAAAAGCTGTTGAATTAAACTTCAAATACGCGAGTGCGCATTATTTATTAGCAGTTATTTATCACGGAACGAAATACAAAGTTCCCGCGCTTTTAGCCGCTGCCCGTTTAATACCTTTAGAAACAAACACAGAGCGCGCTAAGCAGTCAGCCGCCATTTTTTTGGACGTTTTGAACGCGGCAAAGAAGGATGAAAAAACAGGCAATATCAATATTTTTCTTGATATGAATGCGCCGAAAGATGAAGGTGATTTCGGAACGTATGACTTGATTTTGGGAACATTGACAACCGTCAAATCTGAAAAGGACAAAGACAAAACTGAAAACGAAATTTTTGCCGAAGCGGTAGACACTGTAATTTCTCTTTTAGAAGAAGATAAAAAGCTAAAATCAACATTTGTCGGGAAAACATATATTCCGTATATGGTTGAAATGAAAAAGCAGGGCTTTTCCAAAACATTCGCTTATTTGGTATTGCAGCGAAACGATAATAAAGAAGCCTTAAAATGGTTGGTGGAAAATGAGCAACAAAATATCAAATTTATAAATTGGGCGAGAAGTTATCAATTAAAAAAATAATCCAACTATAAATCTATACAATAAAACAGATTTTAGATTCTAAATAAGAGCGTAAGCAATGTGTAAAAGCCGCGCCTTAATCTGAGATTCATTAGATTAAAGCGCGGCTTTTAGACATTAACACTCTTACCCGGCTTTCCGGTTTCCGATGTTTGTTGATTGAATTTTTTAATTTTTATTTAACTCCCGTTCCTCTTTTATGACAGGCGGAAAATGAAAATGTCCGTATGTCTTTAAAGTTTCGGGATTGAATTGCCTTCTTGCCCCGCAATCCAAACAATTTCGGTAAGCAATTTTTCCTTGTGAGAAAGGACGGCTGATGTTTTTGTGCCAACACCCAAATAGTTTTGTCATCAAACCCATCTTTCGTCCGAAAACGAGTGTGTTTATACCTTCGCCTTGGTTAGTCTTTTTATGTGTGAATCTTTGGAACTTGTTTAATAAAATTGTGGTTGACATATATTTATTCACTACCCTTTTATCATTTGCTGCAATTTAATACTTCCGAGCGTTGATAAAAGTATCTTGTAACAGTAAAGCAAACCGGATGCCACAATCATCAACTGCTCTCCGTGTCAAGTAAACGAATAAAAGATTGAGCATTCCACAATAAAACAAAAAGATTTTTAATGTTTAAAACTGTTTGTTAATAATACAAAGGCACTTAGAACAAGTTGTTTTTTTGATTGAAATTCGGTCATTCAAAAGGTGGGTTGAAGTTGTAAAAACTCCTGATAAAAACCAGGTTGTTCAGTTTAAGTAAATGGATTACAAAAGTCGCGGTTCGGTGTCAAAAGTTTAGCAATCAATTTTCCGTCACTTGGCAAAATAACCGGGTCTGGTTTTGGAAATCAATTCCGGGCTGCTCGTTTCGATTCGTATCTCGCGCCATTTGCCGTCGCGCCGGGCGTTAGTCGGTTGATATTCGATTGTGTAAAGCGCGCGGACATTCGCCGCCACCGCCGCGTAGAGTCTGCCCATTTCTTCGAGGCGATTAATTGTGTTGAGCGTTCCGCCGGTGCGGTCGGCAAGAATTTGCAGACGATTGCGGGCGGCTGAAAACATAGCGATTTGAATCGGCGTCGGGTCGGCGAGCTTAAACGGGTCGCCGGTCGGCAAGGCAAGCGGGTAAATCGTTACTCCCTGCGCGTCTGACCGATTCAAAATGCGGTTTAAGATTTCGCTTTGTTCCGGTTTGATGGCGGTTGAAACGTCCGTCGCTTTATATTTTTCCAGAAAACTGCGGTCGCTGTCGCGCACGGATGTATCCACGCCGTCGGTCAAAACGATAATCGCCTTGCGCCGTTTGCCTTCGCCGGCGAGCTTTTCGAGCGCGACATCGAGAGCTTTGTATAATTGAGTTTTGCCGCGCCCGTTGGCAGCGACGATTGAATTGGCGATTTTTTTGCGGTCAACTGTAAAATCGTTTCGCAAATTTACCTTATCGTAAAATTCGATGACCGCCACGCGGTCTTCCGGCGCGAGCGCGTCAACAAAGCGAAAAGCCGACTGCCGAATCGTTTCACGAAAACCAAGCGTCGAACCGGACATATCGAGAATCATCACAACCGAAAAAGGCGTTACTGTCGGCGCGAAACTGATGATGTTTTGTTTCACGCCGTCTTCGTAAACCGCAAAATTTTCGCGGCTCAAACTGGTCATCGGTCTGCCCTTTTGGTCAACCACGCCCACGTTGAGACGAACGATTGAAGCATCAACTTTGATTATATCGTCTTCCTGCGCCGCGACGGTTAGAAAACTGCAGATTAAAAGAAGAAACAGTAAAATAACTTTTGAAAATCGCATAATAAAATCTAAAATAATCAGACGCGGCAAAACAAAACGCGGTTGCACCGGCTTTGGCTGCCGAATTTATCTTAACATTGTAAGAATTTTGGTTTATAATACCGAACAGCCTTAAACGCAACCGTCAACTGCCGTTTCTAGTTTTATAACCTCGTGTTAACAAAGGTAAGCGATGATGCCTTATAAACCAAAATACTGCTGTCAGTGCGGGGAGAAAATTGACAGAATTGACTGGAAGCCCTGGACGAGCCGTAGGTTTTGCCAATTGTGCGAAACCGAATTTGGGATTTACGATAAACTGCGCGGCGTTTTGGTCGTCATCGGATTATTATTCGGGCTTTACGGAGCGGGAAGTTATTTTCAAAAACCCGAAAGACAGTTGAACGTCGCGCCGCAACAATTTGCCGTATCGAACGTCAAAGACGATGCGATGCAACCGAAAAGCGCCGCCCCAGTTTCGACCGGCAACGTTCAATTGTCGGCGCAAACGAGCAATTCCGCCGTGCCGACCAAAACACAGACCGCGCCGGCAGCAGCGAATTTGACAACGAAATCGGCGAAAACGAAAGTAACCGAACCGGCGGAACGAGTTTATTTTTGCGGCGCGCCGACAAGAAAAGGCACGATGTGTTCGCGGCGCGTCAAAAACGGCGGACGCTGCTGGCAGCACGCCGGACAAGCGGCGTTGCTGCCGCCGGAAAAATTGATTGCCGCTCAATAAATTCCGCGCTTGCCAGGGTTTTCAGCCGCGCAATCCCGCGATTGTTTCAGTTAAAGCAACTTTTCCATTTTCTTGCCGTTTTTATAAAAAAGCAAAACAAATAAAGATAATGAAACCCATAGCACCGAATACCTTAATTCAAAACCGATATTTAATCGTGCATCTGATTGGCAAAGGCGGAATGGGTGAAGTTTATTTGGCAGTTGACCAGCGGCTCGGCAGCGCGATTGCTCTGAAACGCACGCTTTTCTCAGACGACGCCACGCTCGGAAACGCCTTCGAGCGCGAAGCCCGAACGCTCGCACGCCTGCGGCATCCGGTTTTGCCGAAGGTCAGCGATCATTTCACCGAAGAGGGAACGCAGTATCTGGTAATGGAACATATCTCCGGCGAAGATATGGCGAAACGGCTTGAAACCAACAGCAGTTCTTTTCCAATCAGTTGGGTTTTGTTTTGGGCAGACCAACTGCTCGACGCGCTCAATTATCTGCACTCGCACGAGCCGCCGATTATTCACCGCGACATCAAACCGCAAAATTTAAAATTAACCGACGAAAATCATATCGTTCTGCTCGATTTCGGCTTGTCGAAAAACTCGGTCGGCGAAACGCGCGTGACCACCGCCGGCAGCATCGTCGGCTATACGCCGCACTACGCGCCGATGGAGCAAATCCGCGGCACGGGAACCGACGCGCGCAGCGATATTTATTCGCTTTCAGCGACACTTTACCAAATTTTAACGAATGCCGTTCCGCCCGACGCGCTGACTCGCGCCGACAGCATAATCAATGGAATACCCGACCCGGTAACGCCAATCAGCGACTTGAACCCGGAAGTCTCGCGCGCGGTTTCCGATGTCATTATTAAGGGAATGACCATTAGCCAGGAGCAGCGTTATAAAACCGCCCGCGAGATGCAGAAAGCGCTGCGCGACGCTTACGCTCAAATGCAAGCGGATATGTCGGCGAACACTCTCGTTTTCAACGGGTCGAGTCCGTCGGCTTTACCGCAATCGCCGCAGAAAACAGCGGAGCTCTCCGGCGTGCCGCTCGTGAGTCAAACGTCTAACGAACTGAAGACACGGTTAACGGATTTTGATTCGGGCGCGGCGGGCGAGAAAACGAATTTATTTCCGCCACCGAAGACGAACAATCAAACTGAACCGAATCTCGACGCTACAATGCGTTACAATTCGGAAGAGCTGAAGCCTTCGCCAAAACAATCCGACGTTAAAACCAATGTTTTCCCGCCGTCTTCGGTAAGGGAAGAAAATTACGCGCCGGAGAACGACGAATTTGCAAAAGCCGACGGCGACGCCAGCAGCGGCGATTTGACGCCGGCGGGCGAGAGTTTCGCCGAAAAAAACGCTGCCCGACAAGCTGAAATTTTTTCGCCCGAGGCGACCGATTCGCTCTTTTCCCTTGATAAAGAAACGGACACGGCGCAAACCGGCGGCGGTTTTAACTCGATTCCTGGACGAGGCGACAATCAAACTTCGTCAAACGCAGCCGAAGTTGTAACGGTTGAAAATTACGCGACGCGCGGCAAAACACACGCGCCCGCGCTAACGCGCGGCAAATCCGGTAAAGGCTTGGCGATGGCGGGCGGACTTTTCGCGCTGCTCGTTCTGGCAATCGGCGTGGCTGGAATCAGCTGGTTTATGCTGCGCGATAAAGGCGCGACGACTACCGATAATGCAGAACCGACGCCGAAGCCGACCGTTTCGATTGAACCTAGCGTTGCCCCGACGCTCGAAGCCGTCACCGAATCAAATTCTTCGACGGCGAATCTTTCGATAAGAAATTCTTCGACTGACAGCGAAGTAACGACCTCAACCGATACAAACACAAGCCCGGCGAATGCGATCAATTCGACCAGACCCGCGCAGACGACAATTCAAACAACCGTTCAGCCGACGCCGCGACTGACGACGCGACCAACGCCGCAAAATGTCACGGCGAAAACGCCGACAACGGTAGCCAAAACTCCCGCTCCCGCGAAAACTCCCAGAAGAACTGATATTGAGCAATAGTTTAGGAGATAGAGAAATGCGAACGAAGATTTACAACGGATTAACAATTTGTTTTTTGGTATTAACTTTTTTTTCCGTTTTCATCGGTGAGGTCAACGCACAAAAACCGCGCGGCAGTCAGAATAAAAAACCGAGCGAACAGGCGAAAAAGCTGGCGGCGCAGGGCGATTTGTTTTACCGCCAGAAGGATTACCGTTCGGCAGTTGGTAAATACGCCGAAGCGATTGTCGCCGCGCCCGTCTATTCTTACGCCCACTTTTGGAAAGGCAACGCGCATTATCTTTTGAATGAATACGACCAGGCTATCGAGGAATTAAACGCGGCGCTTGAGCAGGGTTACGCGCCGATTAAAGTTTATGAAGTGCGCTGGGAAGCGCATTATATGAAGAAAAATTATGAAGCGGCTTTGAGCGATGTCGAACAGGCGTTACGGATCGAGCCGGCAAACAATTATTTCATTCTGGCTCTCGGCAATGTTCGTCGTATGAAAGGCGATTATCAGGAAGCCATCACCGCTTACAATAAGGCTTTGCCGGGCAGCCGGAACAGCGGCGACATTTATTATTTTATCGCCAGCAGCTATTTCAATCTGGGCGAGCATGCGCGGCAAAATTCAGCCGCCGCCGAAGCCGTCAAAAACAGTACCCGATACACGGGCGAATCTTATACGCTGATGGCTGACGCTTTAGTTAAAGAAAAAAAACCGACCGAAGCGATTGCGGCTTACGAACGGGCGTTAAACGTTAAACCGGAAATGGCCGAAGTTTACACGGCTCTGGCGGATCTTTACCAAAGCCAGAACCGGATTAACGACGCGATTGCCACGCTCAAAAAAGGCGTTAAACTTTATCCCGAAAACGGCGATATGTTCGTCGCTCTGACCTGGTATTACAGTTTGAGTGATCGCCACGCAGAAGCCGTCAACATCGGACAGCAAGCCAGCAAGCTGTCGCCGAATAATTACGCGGCGCACAGAAATTTGTGCCGCGCCTACAACGACACGAAACTATATCAACAGGCGATAGAAGCCTGCAATAAAGCGTTGGCTTTGCAGCCGAACGACGGCGAAACTTATTTGTATCTCGCCCGCGCTCACGATTTTCAAAACAAGCCGGAGACGGCGACGCAGTATTACAAAAAAGCGGTCAGCGGTTTGCTCGAATGCACTGGCAAAAACCCCGATTACTCGGACGGCTGGTATCTGCTCGGCAACGCTTTCTACGCCGACGGGCAAAGAGAAAAAGCCATCGAAGCCTACAAAAGAAATTTACAGCTCAGTCCGAATTTCGCTAAAGGACGGGTTAATCTCGGTTACATGTATTTTTTAGGGAAAAATTTGTCCGCCGCGCGCGAACAATATGATACGCTGCTTAAAATTGATCCGCAGTCCGCCGAAAAATTAAAGCAGTTGATGGATAAAAAATAATTCTTCTCCGTCAAACTTTCTTATCAAAAAGCCGCTGCGATAAATCAAAATTCGCGGCGGCTTTTTCTTTTACTTTATGTTGGCTGCCAACGTTCGGGAAGGCTGACATAATTTACCCGAAAATTGATTTCGACGGAAATTCAAATTGATTGCCCATCAAAAAATACGCCAGATTCGGGCTGTCATGCGAGCGGTCGTAACCGACAAGTTCGACATAGGCGCGTCCCAGAACGTCCGCATCCGCGGCTTTGCCTTTCACCTCGCACGCGCCTTCCCAGTAAACAATCATCGTCGTGCCGCGCGTGTCGAGTTCCTGATTTTCCATCACCGGCGTAACCGTCAAATCCAAATCGAACTTCGGAACTTTCACGTTCCAGCCGCTCGGATAAGTCGCGTCCGTGTGCGGGCTTTTCCAAAAACCGGTCGGCTCAATTGTAAAATCAGATTTTCCAAGCGGAGTTGATTCGCCGTCTTTGTTAACGAAAGTTCCGCTCGAAAAATCCGAAACGCCACCCGCGCCGTCGCGCAACTGATAGCACATCAATTCGGTTTCATTCGACAACTGAATGCTGAACCAATCCCAGCCCTTCTGGTTTTCCGTCGGCGTCCACGTTCCGAATTCTCGGTCCATCCATGCCGCACCGTTGAAATGTTCCGCCGCCTCGCCGTTCCAAATCAAATCGCCTTCCATTTCCATTCTGGTGTAGGAAAAATAACGCGAAGCCTCGCCTTCGTCTTTGAACGAAACGCCGTCGCGGGCAATGCCGTTCATAATCGGTTTTTTCGACGGTTTCAAAGTCGCCTCAAAAACCACGTCGCCGCCAATCGTGGCGCGAAGAACGTGCGCGTCTTTCGCCTCGCGCAATGACCAGTCGCCGAGCCGCAGATGAAAATGCCGCTCGCTTGCCGAAGCGGGCAAATCGAAAAACCCGTTTGCGCTTTTGCGATGCGCGTAGCGAAATTTTTTCTCGTTAACATCGGTCAAAGCGAAATGCGCGAAATAAATCGGATTGCCTAAAAGACGCAGCGGCACAAGGGAAAATTTATCCAAATCCGTGCGCCGTTTAAAAAAAACGAGTTCAAAACCGAATCGTCTGCCCGAATTGGTTTCGCCGTGTCCAGTGTAATACCACCATTCGGTCTGCACATTAGCGTGCGCCGCCAAGTCGCGCGGCAACGAAACCGGCTCGTGTTCCGTGCCGTCGCGTAAGGTGTCGGCTTTACCGACAAACGTGTCGGTGACAGTTTCAAAAAAATCGGCGGCGGTTTGTTCGGCTTTTTTTAATAAATCCTGAATCGAATCCTGAAATGTATTCTGTTCTCCCATTGCTGTCCTTCCCTTTTCTATGGTTTTTGAAATCTATAACCAGTTTAGATTAAATGCCACGAGTTGGGAAAGAAGTGAGGCGAGTTAATGATGGAAGATTATCTGTATCTGGATTTGGGTTTCGTGTTGGTTTTGATGTCAACGCGGTTTATCTTGAAAATCACGCGCACGGTTTCCGAGCGTCCGTCGAAACTGGCGGGAACGAACGGCGCGAAATTCGGGTCGTTCTTCAAGGCTTTTTCAAGTTCGCTGACCGCCTGCATGTCGCTCGACGGCTCAACGACTTCGGCGATTTGCGCCAAGCCGTCGCCGAAAACGTCCGCGACAACGACGACTTCATCGTCCTTCATATTTCCCCGAACGATTGATTTAGTCAGCGCGACCAGCGCGCCCTGCGGATTGAGCGACGGCGAACCGTTTGAAACCGGCAACCGGGCGCTGGCATATTCGGCGGCGTTTAATTCGTAACCGCTTTCCGGCGCGAAGCCGACTGAATTGGAATTAGTCAATAACACAGCCGCCTTCGTCGGCGGTTCGATTTTCGCCAATTCGGTATTTTTGCTCGGAATATAAACGGCGGAAAGCAAAGTCCACAAAAGTGTCAATCCCAAAATCAAGGAAGCCGCAGTGCCGACCGTGTAAGGCATCAAACGCATTTGCAGCCATTCACGAGCGCTTTCCGTATGAAGCAGAGAAAATTTCGGTTGATTGTTTCCCGACGCCTGCGCGACGCGGTTGCGCATCGCGGTTAGCAAATCATTCGGCAATTGGGGACGCGGCAAAACGCGCAAAGCGTTTCGCAAAACTTGAAAATCCGCCAATTTTTGCCGACACAAAGGACATCGCGCCAGATGTTCGTCAACTAGGGCGCGTTCTTGTTCGATTAAACAATCGTCAAGATAAACCGACAAGTTAAATTGTAAATTTGCGCATTTCATTTCTTTATTCAGATTTAGTCTCGTAAAATTAAATCCACAATCCGAAATCTCAAACCCCAAACTGAATGACTGACTGACCCCGGCTGTTTTCTTTATAGTTCGCAAGAAAACAACGCTTTGTCCGGCTCGTGTTTGAATCGCAGTTTCCAGGCTTTCGACCTCACTCAAGGTTGTTGTTGGTCTGTTTTCAAACGAAGTCGAAAACATTTCTACCGCTCATCAAGAATTCCCGCTCCGAACTCGTCCGTCACCTTTCGACCTCTGGTTGGCACCGATTTTTAGATTTAAAAGTGATACCGGGGCGAGTCAATCATTCAACTCTGATTAGTTTTTGGTTTTTAGTTTTTAGTCTTTGGTATTCAGTGTTTACCTTTGAAGACAAGGAAATGCCAAGAACTAAAAACTAAAAACTAAAAACCAAAAACTATATTTCAAATATCATTTAACTTCCGCCGTAATTCTTCGCGTCCGCGGGCGATGCGCGATTTCACCGTTCCGATGTTAACTTCCAAAGCCGACGCAATTTCTTCATAACTTAAGCCCTCAATATCGCACAAGACGACGGCTTCGCGGAAAATTTCCGGCAAATCGCCGAGCGCTTTCTTCAAGCGATTTTCGCGCTCGCGCTGAAGAATCGTTTCTTCTGGATTGGCGAAACTGCTCGAAACCGTTTCGCTGAACGGCGTTTCGTGTTCTCCGACGGGCGCGTCCAAAGATACGGTTTTTTCGCGCCGGCGGCGCTTCCACCAGCGAAAACGGTTGCGCGATTCGTTAATCGCAATCCGCACGAGCCACGTTTTCAGATCCGCTTCGCCGCGAAATTTTTTGATGGCTTTCAGGGCGCTCAAAAAAGTTTCCTGCGTCAAATCGGCGGCTTCTTCCGCATCCTGCGTCAGGCGAAAAAGCACGGCGTAAATGTCGGCGGAATATCTCACGACAAGCGCGTCAAACGCATCTGCTTCGCCTACTTTTAATCTTTCAATGAACTCGATTTCGACGGATGAGCGAACAGAAATTTGACCCGCCGCCAAAGCGACTTCGTTAAATTCTTCCTCGCCAAATGTCATTGACTTTCCGAAGAACATCTTCCGCCTATTTCCTTACTCGACGCGCCGGGAATTTCAAATCGCTCACCCGCGTTTTCCGCGAACTGTTTTATTAGACACCGCTTTTCCGAAATTGTTCCCAGGTTTTCTTAAAAAAATTTATGACGCGGGAAAACGGACGCGGCGACACGCGGACACGGAGATGTCATATCGAAATTTGTTCTTTTTCATTGTCGAATCTCTGATTTTGCGCGTCTCAATTTCCTTTATTGTCCGCATCCACGCGTCGCCGCGTCCGCGCGTCTGCTCTCCGTTCCTGCGTTCCCGCGTCTCCGTGTCCTTGCCCTCGCCCGCCTTTTGCGGTAAGTTTACAGTTTCGCAAAATTTCTCAAATTTCGCAAAATTTCTCAAATTACGATAAACTTATCAACGATTATACAACGAGACGGCAATTATAAATTGCAAACTTTTACGATGGCTAGAAAAAAAAGACAAGTTCCCGAACAATTCAAAGCGCCCGTGCAGACGGCGGATAAACCCAAAACCGTTTATCAGGACGAATTTCAAAGCGGCGTGAATCGGCGGGTCGAAGATTTCGGCAGAAAATTTGAAGGCAAAGGCAGAAACGTTCTTTACGGTTTAGCGGCGGTCGCCGTCCTTGCCCTCTTAATCGGAATCTTTTTCGCATGGAATCGCCGCTCGGACGCGGCGGCGCAAACTGCGCTCGGCAAAGCGATTGAAACTTCGCAGGCGCAAGTCTCAGAGTCGCCGGCGCCCGCCGGTTCGACCGCGAAAGTTTTCAAAACCGAGCGCGAACGCGCCGCCGCCGCGATTCCCGAATTTCAAGCGGTCGTTGATAAATTCGGCGGCGCGGTCGAAGAAAAAGCGAAATACTTTATCGCCGTCAACCGCCTGAAAACAGACCGCGCGGCGGGCGTGTCGGAACTCGAAGCGTTAGCCAAAGCGAGCGACGAAGTCGGCGCGCTTTCCAAATTCGCGCTGGCGCAAACCAAAGCCGACGACGGAAAATTAGACGAAGCCGCTGCGCTTTATCAAGAACTCGCCGCGCTTTCCAATCCGATTCTCGCTAAAGACACCATTAATTTCGAGCTGGCAAACATTTATCAGAAACAGGGAAAAACCACTGAAGCCGCCGACATTTATTACAACATCGCCAAAACCGCCAGCGAAGCAAAAGGCTTGGACGACAAACCCGTCCCGATGTCGCAAACCGCCCGCCAAGCCAAAGATAAACTCGAAGAAATCAATCCCGAACGAGCCAAGGAAATCATCGAACCCGCGCCCGAATCGCCGTTCGGAATGTAACGGTTTTTTGCAGTGAAATTTCAAGCGAATTGAAAACGCGGTCGCTGGTGATTTGTATTGCCGGA
Source organism: Pyrinomonadaceae bacterium (assembly GCA_030448055.1). GTDB lineage: Bacteria > Acidobacteriota > Blastocatellia > Pyrinomonadales > Pyrinomonadaceae. The sequence continues at coordinate 1,028,113 of JAUJNR010000002.1, read as the reverse complement.
AATTTGAAACCACGAAACGACGCGAAATAAATTTAGTATTTTCTTTTAAGGCGAAAAGCGTAAATTCGTTTACGCTTTTCGCCTTTCCGACAAAGTTGATTCGCGCATCGGAAAACCTCCTCGCCCGCAAAGATTTTTCCTTTAAATTGAAAAATTTGTTTGGGCGAAAAGCGTCGTCCGATTGCTTGTAGTTTTTAGAAAACCTTACCGAATCGAACTTTCTAATATACAAATAAGAACAGGAAGATTTTCGATGAGCAACTACACACCGGCAAAAACGGCGAACGTTCCGACCGGAAAAACCGCCGCCTCAGCTTTTGCGGATGATTTCATCAGCATTCGCGTTTCGCCGAACAGTTATTTTATCGCCCTTTTTTTGACGACCTTTCTGTCAGGTTTTCTGATTTACCTCGAACAGGATTTTTTCGCTGTTTGGCTGCTTGCGGCGAGTTGGCTGACGCTGCCGCTGCTAGCTTATACCGACCGCATCACTTTTGACGGCAAGCGGCTCGCGCGCACCGGATTTTTGTCGCGCTTTTGGGCGTGGACAAATTCGACGAAATACCGTCTGAAAATTTCCGACATCGAACAAGTCGAATCGCAGGCGCTTCGCGCATTGAAACGCGGCGGCAATGTTTTTTACCGCTACCGAACGACGATGCGAGGAAAAAACCGGCGATTCGCTTTCGCTTCGGGCAGCGAAGACTACCGGCAGATGATAGGCAAAATTCTTCCGCTGCTGCCTGAAAACGTCCTCGATAACCGTTCAATCGAACTGCGGGACTACCTCGCCGAGCCGAAGGAAATTCTGATGAAAGCCGAGTTCGCCCGCATTCCTTCGGCGGATGTTTTGGAAAATTCTTTGAACGAATTTCAAAATCCCGCTAAAAATACGCGCGCTAAAACGGGCGACCGAAAAACCGGCGGCGAAGAATTTGAACGAGCCGATTATCTGCGCCGATTGGCTAACGAATTGCGAGTTTCCGGCTATCTGCTGCAATCGCTCGAAGCGTTCCGCCGCGCGCTGCTTATCAATCCGAAAGACGCCTGGCTGATTTTCGATTTCGCCCGCTGTCTGCATTCGTTCGCCGGTTCCGAGAAAAACGAAAAACTGAGAAGAAAATCAATCGCCGCGTTGCGGCTGGCAGAAAAACGCGCGTCGGCTGAGGACGGCGAACTGCTGGCGCGCCTCGGCGAGAGTTATTTCCAATACGGCGATTGGCGACGCGCGGCATCTGTCTTCAAAAGGGCGGCGGAAACCGTCAAGCAGAGTTTTCGTTCCGCCAGAGGTTTGGCGGAAATCGCTCTGCGCGAAGGCAAAATCGCGCACGTCATACATCATTTCGTCGCCGCCCACCGTTTGGCGGACGCGCCCGCGCTCAGGCGTTGGACGCAAAACGAAACTGATTATTTTTCGCGTTTGAACCGTGACGACGATTATATGGAAATGGAAGTCAGCCGCGTCAATCTGTTGGAGAATCTCGAGAGCGCCAAAAAAACCTGTCTGAAAATCGCGTTCGCCGGTTTTCCTGCGATTATCTTTGGTTTGGTTTCCGACGATTTAATCGCCAACGTCGGATGGGCGACTTCATGCGTTGCGCTGCTGGTTTGGGTCGGAGTGATGTTCAGCCAAAGCCTTCTTTCCTCGCGCGTGCCGATGGATTTCGACGAAGAAGAGTAAATGCAAATTTCAGATGTCAATAATTTTTTGATACGATATTTTTTTGCTTGACGCGAGTTCTCCGCTCAAAATTTCAATTTATGGAATCAATCACCGATCTGCTGCACTACCTTAACCCGAAAGTTTTGATTGACACGTTGCTCAACTGGCTCGGCGTTTACGTTTATTTCGGCTTGTTTTTCATCATCTTCGCCGAAACCGGCTTGGCGATCGGATTTTTCCTGCCGGGCGACTCCTTGCTCGTCGTCGCCGGACTTTTCGCCGCGGCTGGAAAACTGAATTTGTGGATTATGCTCGTTTCGCTGTTCGTCGCGGCGGTCGTCGGCGATGCGGTCGGTTATTATTCGGGCAGAAAAATGGGCAAAGCGATTTTCAGCCGTCCGAAATCGAGATTGTTCAACCCGAAACATCTCGAAAAGGCGCACGCTTTCTACGAAAAATACGGCGGCAAAACCATCATCATCGCCCGCTTCGTGCCAATCGTTCGCACATTTGCGCCGATTGTCGCGGGCGCGGCGGAGATGTCTTACAAAAAATTTCTCGCCTATAACATTTTCGGCGGATTTTTCTGGGTGACGAGTATGCTTTTCTCCGGTTATTTTCTCGGCGGATTAGTCGAAAAAGCCGTGCAGAATCTGTTTGGCATCGAAGGCTTCAAGCTCGAGGACCACATTGATAAAGTTGTCATCGTTATCGTTTTCCTCTCGATTCTGCCGATGATTTTTGAGTACTTAAAATCCCGCCGCGAACGAAAATTAACGGATACGAATTTGGTCAGCGAATCGGAAATGTAAAGGTCGGTTGACTTCGCGCGGTCGGTAACATAAACTTTGAAAGTCGAATATGACGGGGCGTGGCTCAGCCTGGTAGAGCGCACGGTTCGGGACCGTGAGGTCGGATGTTCAAATCATCTCGCCCCGACCAATTATTTACAATAGTTTAGAGGCATCATAACGATGCCTCTTTTCTTGTTCCCACCTGATTTCCCACCAAATAATATTCAGTTTTCAAATATCAAAGCCTTTGGTTTGTCAGAACCGAGGGCTTTTAATTTTGTTCGGTCTTACGAATTAAACGAATTAACGAATTAAGTCTCGCTGTCCGAATATCTGCGAAAGCCAATCAATTATTTCTCAATCTCAAGTAAATCGTTAGGCGTACATTTCAAATTACGGCAAATTTTTTGAAGGATGCCAAGGTCAATACTCTGCAAATCCTTTTTAACTATTTTATGAATAGTCGAATAGGAAATGTTTTCTTCTTTAGCCAGCGCATACATTGTTTTATCGCGTTCTTTCAAAAGTTGTTCGAGGTTGGTTTTCACGTTTTGCATAGTAACACAATTATCGCTTTTTACGATTATAGTGTCAAGTGAAAATATAGTTGTGAAAATATCATATTTTACTTGACATTATAATAACAAACACGATATACTTGGATTCAAGTTAAGCAATTAACGAATAAACACAAAGGAGTCAGAACTAAATGTTACAAATCGAAAACAAAGACAAATTCGGAAAAGTCGTTGCCGACGCATTAACCAAAATCGAATTGACAGTTACGGATGCGGGAACGAAAAAACGATGGATTAACGCCATTGCCAAAGCAACGGCAGAGATCGAAGAAAACGGCGTTTTTATGACTTGGCAGTCGGAAGATCACAGCCTGATTATCTGGAGCCAGAAGTCAAACAATATCTACACGGCAAACGGGCATTGCCAGTGCCGCGCCTTTGAGCAAGGTTCGCCGTGTTTCCACAGAGCAGCCGCTCGCCTGGTTCGCCTTTACCTTGAAGGTGAAAGAACCGAAACTGCATCAATTGATGCAGTTTCATCGCAAGCCGAAGAAATCCCGTATCTGAAAAACGGCAGTTATATCAAAGCGGAGCGCGTCGGGTCGGTAAGGATTAACTAAACACGAAAGGCTTAGATAATTACGAGTTATCTAAGCCTTCCCTGCCTTTCACTACCAAATCAATTTCCTAGGAGAAAATGAGTTATGAAAAACAATACTACAAAATACACTGATAGACAAAAAGAAACTTTGTCGGACATCGCCCGGCAGCTTGAAATGGCTTTAGGAAGCGATAAAACGCCGGAAGGCGTGAGGGATTGCCTGAAAACAATTATTATCAATGCGGCGACAGAATCCAGCGCGTTGATTACCGACATTAACGATTCGGTTTTATTAAGCAAAGCATTGCCCGGCATTATCGAAAATCTGAATTTCGATTACGGACGCGGCGTGCTTCATTCGATACACGCGATTCTTATTCACGACACGAAAGCGTTTCGTGAGTTCTACGATAAACGAATGGATGAAAAACCGGAAAAGTCGGCAACCGAAACACCGATAATGTCGCAAGAAGAAATGCAACGGTTTATCTCTGTTATAGCCAATGCCGAGCATATTCAGGGCGATTATGTCCACAACGGATTTCTCTGTTTTTTCCAATCAATCTATGAAGCCATTAAGGAAAACCCCGTTGAAGCCCAAAATCTAATGTTTCATCTGCAACAGCACGTTTTCAATAAATTGATGTGGGAAAGTTTTTGGGCTTTTGAAGCATACCGAAAAAAAGCGCATTCAATTTTTTCTTCGACCGAACCATATATTTATTACGAAGAAGAAAGCGAAGAAGAAGAAACCAAATCGGACGTTAAAAAAAACCGGAAACAGATTGCTTGGACTTGTCGCCGATGTCGGCAAAGGATTTGGAAACCGACGATTTGGACGCGCTCGCCAATCATCTTTCACCCGCGATGAAAAACGATTTGATGCCGACGAGACTTTTCAATGCGATTGCTGATGAATTATCCGAAACATCGGAAGATTGGCGAACGCCGGAAGCCATTCTGGTTAATTTGAAAGCGTTGCGCGAAAAGGACGCTCAAAGCGATGAATGAGGCGTGATGCTTCCTGGCAGTAATTCGTAAACGCGAAAACTAAAAAAAAAGCCGCAAGTTTTGATGCTTACGGCTTTTTTTTTACCAAATTTATTGTAATATTTAATTTCTGTTACTGGCTACTAATTAGTTTATGTGAGAGGCCATATCTTTTGCAAATTACAACTAATTAGTTCTTTATAGCAGAAGGCTCTTATCCTGCAAGTGAATTTCACTTAAATAGTTTTAGTGAGCATCTCAGTTTGACGCAGTAAGTTGTAACTGGTTCTGTTTTCGGTAGAGTAATACCGAGAATTTATGAATAAACTTCTCATTGGTTAAAATTATTAACCGATGTTTTTGTTACTCGTGAATAAAATTCAATTAAATAATTAAACAACAATGAAAGTTTTAAGTCTTATTTCTATTTTTGTGTTTCTGTCCTTAACTAATTTGTCGCTTATTAGAGCCGCTCCGGGCGATTTAGATAGGAGTTTGGGTAATGATGGCATTATTAAAACTTCATTTACGGAGGCAGGTTCAATCGGCACTTCAACTATTCAATCTGATGGCAAAATTATTGTCGTAGGGGATATTGCTGTAGCTAATGCAGTTCGTGATTTTTACGTTTTGCGCTTTAATACGGATGGAAGTTTTGATACAACTTTCGGGACTGGGGGGAAGGCGGTAATCGCCGTGAGCAATCGTGACGACCGAGCTTCTGGTGTTACCTTACAGTCGGACGGAAAAATTATCGTCGTTGGCTACAGCCGAGATAGTTCTGCCAATTACAATGTTGTCGCTGTCCGGCTCAATCAAAACGGAACGCTTGATACAACTTTTAAAACTAGCGGTTTTATCATTACCCCTATCGGTAGTGTAGGTAATTTCGCCGCCGATGCGATTGTCCAATCCGATAACAAAATTATTGTCTCTTGCTCAGGTCCGGGAACCAGCGATGTAACCTTTATCGTCGTCAGATATAATACTGACGGTTCTTTAGACACATCTTTTGACGGCGACGGAATATCGAAAATACAATTCTCACCCTCATTGAACGCGTCTTCCCGCGCTGTAAAACTTCAATCAGACGGAAAAATTGTAGTTGCCGGAACTTCATCTATAGTTAATTTTAATACAAGTGGTTTTGGCATTGCCCGTCTTAACTCAAATGGAACACCCGATACTTCTTTCGGTAATAATGGGACGGTTATTATTGATGTTAGCTTAGCAAGTGCCCATCAGAGTTTTGGTAATGAATTACTAATTCAACCTGACGGTAAGATAGTGGCAGTTGGAACTTCGAACAGCGGTTCCCCCACCGGTTTCGATTTTGCCGTCGTTCGCTTAGATTCTGGCGGTTCTTTGGACAATTCGTTTGGCAATAATGGCAAGGTCATTACTCCGATACAAGGTTACAATGATGACGAAGCCAGAGAGGTTATTTTACAACCGGATGGGAAACTGGTTGTCGGCGGAATAGGTAAGGTTGCAAATGACACGGATCTTGCCATCATTCGATATAATTCAAACGGAACGCCGGACACAGCCTTTGGTAACAAAGGCGTTGCTTTATCTCGGATTCCTAATACATATGAGGGCATTTCAAACTTAAAGATAGAAGGAACCGGTAAGATTTTTGCTGCTGGACTCGCAACGCATTCTGGGATTTCCAATTACGAATTAACGCTTGTTCGCTATCAGGTTAACGGTTTTAGAGAAGTAGATTTTGACGGCGATAAAAGGTCTGATATTTCCGTTTTTCGCCCCGATAACGGCACATGGTATTTACAGCAGTCTTCAGCAGGTTTTACCGGATTGGCGTTTGGTATTTCAACTGATAAATTAGTTCCCGCCGACTATGACGGCGACGGCAAAACGGATGTCGCTGTGTTCCGAGATGGAACGTGGTATCTGCAACGAAGTCAATTAGGATTTACGGGCGTTGCTTTCGGCGCATCAGAAGACATTCCAGTTCCGGCTGATTATGACGGCGACGGAAAAGCGGATGTTGCAATTTTCCGTCCCTCGAACGGTATTTGGTATCTGCTGCAATCAACTGCCGGGTTTGCCGCAACCGCTTTTGGGCAAACGGGAGATAAACCCGTAGCGGCGGACTACGATGGGGATGGGAAAGCCGATATTGCGGTTTATCGAAACGGCACTTGGTATATCCAAAGAAGCCAATTAGGGTTTACCGGAATCGGGTTCGGAGAAAGCGCAGACAAGGTAGTTCCGGCTGATTATGATGGCGACGGAAAGGCTGATGTGGCAGTTTTCAGACCATCCAGCGGAACCTGGTATCTACAACGCTCGCAACTCGGCTTTACCGGCATCGCTTTTGGTTTGGGAACAGATTTACCCGTTCCAGCCGATTATGACGGTGATGGTAAGACTGATGTCGCCGTCTTTCGTAATGGAACCTGGTATCTGAACAGAAGCACGGCAGGATTCACCGGAGTTGCTTTTGGCACAGCAACCGATAAACCAGTTCCGAATGCTTATATTCCTTAAATTTCTCGAACATTAAATTAAGAAGAGCCGTGAGCGTCAAAACTCACGGCTTTTGCTTTTTGGTTATCCGCCGAAATTCATTGATGAAGTTGCAGTTGCGCGTTGCCCGGTTGTCGGTTTAACCGATTGGATAAGCCGCGCGATTTCAAACTTTCCGTCTCGGATTCTTTCTTTCAAATCCCTTACATTTTGCGATGCGTCCTGTTGGCTGCCAACTGCCATATTTAATTTTGTCTGGAGTTCGGCAAGCTGCTTTTGTAGCTCAAAATAGGCGGAGACAGCCTTTGCGCTTCGGCTTCAAGTTCCAGGAGTTTTTCTTCGTCGCGCTTTAATTGAAGCCGGTTGAGTGTAAGCTGCGCGGCAAAGATTTCGTCGGGCAGGTTTGCCGTTCGATGTCTTATTTTGATGATTGCCACATCGTCGGCAAGGTTTGCCGCTTCCGTGAGCTTGCCTTGAAGCTCGCTTTGTTCCGTTTGAAGTGCTGACAATTTATCAGCAGCCGTTTGTATTTGTTCGTTTAAGTTTGTCATATTGTTATCTCCTTTTCTGTCTTTTGGTTTTCTGTCTAAAGTTAGTTTTTACTTAAAAACTATAAAATTGTGCCGGAGTTGTGCCGGTCGCCGACCACAACGCCAAAGCTGCGGCAAGCACAAGATCGTCGTGTGTTCCTTCACGCCACGCGCCGTAGGTATCGTTTCCCGTGTCGGTAATCTTGACCTGGAAGTTCTGCAGCTCTTTGACCAGCGTTGCGGCATCGGGAAGTTTCTCGGCGATTCTCAATCTTCCGTTCTGCAAAGCCACCTGCACAACCGAGACCAGATCGCGCTTCGGCACGCGGTTCAGTCCGCGCTCTTTTGAGACCGTGGAGCCTCCGACGATTTGAACGGGTTCGAGCTTGGCGTGCAGCGTCGCCTTTTTGAATAAATCAATGACGGGGGCGCCGACGCCCGTCGCATCAACGGCAAGAAGCGGCTTCCGGTCCCGCGTGCGTAGCTTCGGGTCGTTGGCGATGGCTACTGATTCGGCGACGATTGCCGGGTAAGACGTGCGCAGCTTCCAGCGGTGCAGATGGCGGCAGTGAAAGGCGTAATCGTGTTTGCTCGCGCCGTGGCGCTCTAAAATCGCCATTGCCGAGAAATCCTGCGACTGACCCAAATCGAGACCGATAAAATATGCGGGCTGTTGCACGCGCGGTAAGTCTTCCAACAAATAACCCATCAGTATCCTCCGAATAGCGGCTCGACATCCGGGTCAACCGCTTTTTCAATATCTTCGTAATTAAAAAACTGGTCTGATGTTTCAACAAATTCGCACTGGTATTCCTGCTGAAACCACCAATCGCCGATCATCTGCCGTTCGCGCTCCAGCCATTCTTTATCAATGCGCGGACATTCGTCAGCGGTGATTTTCACTTTTCGCCAATCTTCGCCGTCTGTCCATTCGTTATAAAAGAATCCGCGTTTACCGAATGGCGTTGACAGCAGAATGATGCGCCCGCCGCTGACTGCTAACATCGGTCGAACCGATTGATAAAGTGAATCTTCGACGCGGCTTGATTCGTCTATAATCAGCAAGGAAACGCCCGAAAAGCCTCGGACAGTCGCTTCTTTGCCCGGCAGGACGACGATTCTCGACCCGTTGCCGAGTCCCATTCCCAAAGCCGACTCCTGAGTCGCCTGCGGCAGATTCGGCGATTCTATGGCGTTGTAAACGTCCTGCAACTTGCGAAATAATTCCTGACTTTGCCGAAGCGACGGCGAAAGCAAAAGGATTAACGAACCGGGTTCATAAAGCGCCGTATGAAGTCCGAGAATCGACGTCACAGTGCTTTTACCGGCTTGCCGTGAGCAAAGCAGTATCATTTGTTTCGCGCTGGAGCGAAGCAATTCGGACTGCCATAAATCCGGCACCACTCCAGCGCGATTTGCCATTAAAACCGCGTCGCGTCTTTCAAGTTCGAAGCGCCGCGTGATGGCAAGCCTAGCTGCTTGAATCAATATCGGATTCTGCGATAAGTTGTCTAGCCTCTCTGAGAACATCTAGTTCAGTTACTCCATTTGCCTGCGCTAACTTGCGCCAGTCTGAAACCTGCATATCTACGTCAAGCGTTTGTTTCGGGCGTCCTTCGGTTCTGTCGCCGATCTCGCGGATTGCCTGCACGTTGCCGCCGATGGCTTCACGAATCAAAGTTCGGGCGATTGCTTCGGCAATGGTTCGCTCCGGCGCGTTCGGCATTTCTTCGGCGAGCTGCTCGCGCAAGGCTTCGGTTAGCTTGGTCAATTTCGGGCGACCCGAAGGATTTCCGCTGACACCCTTCGGAAAGGTTTTGCCGATCTTGTTACCAGGCGGAAATTTACCTTTTACCGTCTGTTTACCGTCTGTTTTTTGCATAATTTAATTAACGGCAAAGCCTTCGGTTTTATCTTCAAATGCGAGTATTGGCTCGTATGCTTCGCCAAGTTCCGCGCTGCGCCTCTTTTCGTTTTCATGCGCCTGTTTTACGGTTTCAACGTTCATCTCGATTTGCTCGTCGTCGGTCGGCAGAATACCGTTAGCCATTTTTTCAAAATACGCTTTCTGAATGTCTGAAAGCATTTGTTTGCCGAATTTTTTATAACAGCGTTCGTCCATCTGCAAAGTCGTTTTCGCGTGTTCCATTGCCTCTTTTAAGTGGTAGCCAGCTAATTGCTCATCGGTCATATCTTCATATTCGATTTTGTTTTCGTTAGTCATTTTTATTTGCTCCTTTTCCTTTTTATTTCAAACTCTAGATTGTTGCCGCAACAGTCCCGCATCCCATCCGGCAATAAAAGCCGCTAGGAGATGCTTCCAATTCAAGATCGCAACCAGGGCAATGGGGGCGAAGATTATCTTTTGTTTCGCCTGACGAATTAAACGAATTAAACGAATTAACTTGGCTGTTATCGCTCTCGTTCGTCCTTATTTCGTCTTTTTCGTTTAATTCGTAGCGTAGAATTTTGAAAATTTCTCTCGGTCTGCCCTGTGTTTTTTCTTCAACTTTTTCAATTCGTTCCAGGTCAAGCAAAATTTGCAGAGCGATTTCAATTTCTTTAGCTGAACGGTTCCGATTAAAAAGATTGTTAATGTCGGTTTTTGATTAACCGCCCTCTGCCTGTTCAAGTTTTGCCAGAATCTCATCTGCCACTTTATCGCCTAATGCCATTCCGAAAATATGCTTTGCCGAATCTTCGCAATATTGCCAGACAGCCAACGCCGCTTCGAGATGTTCAAGGCGAATAACGTCTGAATTATCAAGCAATGCATAAAGACACGAAAGGCGCGTTACCTGCGCCGTCGCTCTGGAAGTTACCGAACCGAGAAGCCCGCTGTAACCGTCCGACAATCGCTTGTAAACCTGGTGCCAAAGCTTGTTTGCGGAACCGCTGCGCTTAATTTCACCGGCGTTTCGGGCGAAATTTATTGCTCTGTTTAGTTCCGCGACCGATTGATTTAGTTCGCTTTCAGACAGGTTCCCGCCATCCGGTAAATACTTTGAGCGTTTGACGACAATCCACAGAAAACGATTGGCGAAACCGTTCGCCGTTTCGGTTTCGTCCAGGTTACGAATTAACTCTACATCGGTTATATGACCGACGATAGAAACGTGCGTATCGGAAGCTTTCACCGGATTTTTTGTCATGACCCGCAATCGGTCCGTGTCCCATGCTTGTCTAATGACCGACGACAACGTATTACCCTCACGCTTCATTGATTGCAGCACGCGGGCAAATTCTGGCTCGACGATGAAAGCGCGCTTTTCTTTAGCACCCTCGTCTATAATTTCGTCTTGATACTCGACGATTATTCCGTTTTTCTTAATTGGTTTTTTAGCTGTCTGCTCGTCTCTGACGTGGTAGATCAAACCTTCGCCGCTCGAAAGACCGTTCTGGATGCAATCTCGAAAGCTTTCATCGGCTCTGACGAGAGCTCTTTCGATTTCACTCCAGCTCGTGCCTTTTCGCCCGCGCGAAGACGCTCCGACTAGAACCGCCGAAATTTTTGTATAGTGGTAATCCGCGCCGATTCTAAAATACGCGGCCCTTCCGATAACACTGCCAAAACCTGCCAGCAGCTGGACAAGTAAAGCCGCATTGTCGGCTTCTGTATGCGGCGCGATTGTCCTTACAATTCGCCCGGCTAAACCGTGGTAAGCTTTTTCAGACAGAACCGGCGAAGGCGCGTTTTTGCGCTTAGCTTCCGGTTGCTGCCCGCTTGTATCGCCCGTTGTGGATTGGTCTGCTATTGTTCGCTCGAACGCGCCGCTTATTGTTGCCATGGATTTAACCTCCATACAATATTCGAGCGGGAGCGCAAGCGAAACGGTCTTTCGTCCCGCGGATGCCGGAAGACTTGCAGATGAGAAACCAAACCGTCCTCTTTAATCGGAACGATAAAGCCCTGCCGCGATAGATGCTCATCTACGTCGAGCCGAACGGCGGACGTTTCTAATTCGTCATCATAAACTTCAACAAAGCCGTCGCACGAAAGAAGCGCGGTGCGTGTAAATCTCTTCTCAAGTGCCGTGCAAGCGAGTGCGTTTAATATAGCGTTCGGTACGGGGACTATCTGGCGGTCGAAGATTAAATCCTCTCGCCCTTCCTTTTGTAGTTGCCGATAAAGAGACATTGGCGCTGACTGCGTGACTTCGTAACCGCTGAGACCGGATTCGACTTCACTAAAAATACCCGCCTCGAAATCTTCAATGTCCTGAGGCGTCCAGCTATGAATTTCCTGCAGGGCAATTTTTGTTCGTTCGTGCAAAATACACGGTAAAGGTACGCCGGTCTTGGTCGAGCGAATCTGTTTGTTCGCCAAAAGCCGTAAGAGGGTTTCGAAAATTTTGTGCTGCTCGTAAAAAGCAAACGAATCAATTGTTTCTACTTGAAACTGATTTTGATTTTGTAGTATATTGTTGATGTTCATATTCCCGTTAAAGTTATTTAATTAGACCCTCCGCAAAAGGGTCTTTTCCTTTGCCTCCGTTTAAATTAAGCCGCGCACGCGAAAGCTTCGCGTTTCGTGCTGGCTAAATAATTATCTAAATCAGATTGGGTGTAGATAATTTTCGAAGCGGCGCGCCGAAAACTAATTTTCCCCGTTTTACGGAGTCGCCATAACGTAACCTGAGAAATCCGCAAATAATCTGCCGCTTCCTTATCATTCAAAATTTGCCGGTCGTTAGAAATTTGTCTTTCATTCATGGTTGATTTATCCTTATAAATAGAAATAGGTCGGCACGCCGCAAGGCATGTTTAATTTTTAAGACTTATCGAGTGCCGCTTTCCGTCTCAGTCGCCAAACTTTAGAACGGGAGCGGCTTTAATTTGCCTTACAAACACGAGATTACAAGAGAAAGCGCTTGAAATCAAGGGTAAGTTGCTGATAACAAAAGATTTAACTGTAATTAAATCGTATGCTTTTTTAGCTCGATTTAATTACAGGTTTTCAACTTCAGTGTTATTTTTATATCTTCTAGGCAAATCATATTCCTTTTCTAATCGGTCAAAAGCAGCAAAAACCTTTCTTTCAAAATTTTTATAGCCTTGGTATTTATCTTTAGAACTATCGTATTGGTTCTGTATTTTTCGCATAGACCAATTTTGCACCGTCCAGCGCACTAACCATTCGACTTGATTAAACTCGTTTGGTCTGCCTTTGGTTGTATAACCGCGAGTTTTAGCCATTTCTGCCGTCGCTTCAATACACTTGTTTAATTGCTTCTTAAATTCCGCGATTGCCCTTTTTTTGTAGCCGCTTGAATCCTCATCACAGAAATACCAGCCGTCAAAATTAAAAGCGAGCGTCTCACCTTTACCGACAAAATACGAATAAGCTCTATCAGTGAATTTGATACGTAAATGCTGGTTGTTCGCCTGAAGGACAAGCGTGTCGAATGTGTGCAGTTTGAGCCACGCCTTTTCTAACCCGAATTGTTTTATAAAATCCAAAAACTTCTGCCGAAAATCTAAAAGGTTTTTCAATAATGTTTTTTGATTTTCGTTTAATTCGGGGTTTTCATCGGCACAAAAACGAAAGTTTTCGTCAAAACAGAACAAGGTTTCGATTATGTATTCCGGCTCATTCGTAACTACGCAATCAAAAATTGATTTTACTTGCTCGCTGCTCATTCCGTCGGTAAGCTGTTCGTATGCTGGCAGAAGACTTTTCAGCGCATCCATTACTTCGGGCGCGAGAGTGTCAATGAAATGCAGAAATGCGCCCTTATACGCTTCCGGCGTTTTCTGGTTTTCCTTAAATCTCATAAATCAATTTATCAATTCGTTCTCAATCGTTTCTGATTCATTCAATTGAGAATAAAAATTATTCATTCTTTCGGTAATCTCTTTTACTGCGGCGGCATCGTTCGCCGTGTAATGCTTCATTGTCGTTTGCAGTTGCGTATGCCCCCCTAACTTCCCGGCTAAAGCTAGCGGAGTTCCCTGTTGAATCCAACGAGTTATTGCCGTTCGGCGTAAATCGTGAAAATGTAAATCCCCAATTCCAGCCAATCTTTTAGCCGTTGTGAATGATCGTTTTATATCTTTAAGCGGAAACGGATTCGCGCCCGGTGAAATGTCTCTCAGTTTTTCAAGCTCGACTCGCGCTCGTTCCGACAATGGAGCGATTCGCTCCCGCTCGGTCTTCGTGTGCGTTCCGACAACCAGAATCGTGCCGTTATCAAAATCAATGTCTTTCCATCGAAGCTTGAAGATTTCGCCGCGCCTTAGCCCAGAATCAATAGCCAAGACGATCATGGCTTTCAAATGCGGATTGTCTACGCTGATCGTTGCGTTTACTTCCTGCTCTTCGCCTTTGAATTTCCTTTTGTAAGTGATTTCTCTGGTCCCGCCGCACGATTCAAGAAGTCGCCTCTCTTCGCTCAATGTTAAAATACGGCTTCGCTCCATTTCACCGGAAGTGTCAATGACTTTCGAGTTAAAAAATATATCCTTTGTTACCCATCCTTTGCCGTAAGCAAACCGCATCATCTTGCCCATCGTCGTCAGTTCGCGGTTGACCGTGGAAATCTTTACCGGGCGTCCTAATTGTTTGGAGTCGGTCTTCAGTCGCCAGAGCTTGAAATCAAATAAACTTTCGGTCGTTAAGTTCCTTATCAGGCGTTTTCCGAAAAACTTATTCAAAGTTTGCATTTGGAGCTTAACCGTTTCGATAGAACGAACGCCCGCAACCTTGCGCCCTTCGACAATTACGGCTGGCTTATAAAACGCTTCTTCGCAAATACTCGCAAGCTGCGAGAAAGTCATCCGCTCGCCGGTCTGAACTTGTCCGCGCGATTTTTTAACGTCGGCGGTCAGCTTGTTTCGCAAATCGGTCACGTCGCTTTTCTTTTCAGCTTGCCGCTCCATGCAGCGTTTTCTGCCGGTCAACTCGTCAAAATACTCGATTCGGACAATCCACTTGTTTTTACTTTTACCTGATTTGCGTTTAAAGACTTTCGACTTAACTTCCATAATTCCCACCTCGATTCCCACCTAAAACAGTGGTGGGAATGTAAAGATTGTGAAATAGTTTGAAAGGTTAGTCAATGAAAAATCACAAAAATTGAGCTTTTTTGAAGGTTTTTGGAGATCCGGGAAATCAGGTGAAATCAAAGGGCGCACGGTTCGGGACCGTGAGGTCGGATGTTCAAATCATCTCGCCCCGACCAATTATACAGAAATAATTTAGGTTGGTGTTGTATCCAGCCAACCATAAAAGGTTAATTTTTTCACCCGTGAGCCGTCTTTCAGAAACGGCTCAATTGCTTTTATCACCGCTTCTTCAATCGCTTCGAGACTTTCAAAAACACGATTCTTTAATTCCTTTCGCAGCTCTTTGAAAAGTCGCTCGACCGGATTTAGTTCCGGCGAGTATGCCGGAAGATGTTCAATCAACAGTTCTTCTCTGACTTTCAAACGAGTGCTGCGATGCGCCGCCGCCCCGTCCGTGATTAGTCTGACGGCTGTTTGCTCGCCGACGAAACTTGCAAATTCATCCACAAATACTTGAAAACTTTCCACCGTCATATCAGGCAAAATTAACGCAAACAATTCACCCGAACGCGGGTTTAAAGCTGCTGACAAATATCCGTATTCATACCCGATGATTTGCTCTCCCGAGGGGCGAACCGCTTTTGCCGTCCATCTCCGCCCCAACTCGGTGCGCGTTCCAAAGCGCATCTCATCCTGAAAATAAAACGCTTCATCGGTTACTCGTGTGGCAAAGTTTTTTTATATTCGAGCTGTTCTTCCAAAGAGGCTTTTTTATTGAATGGGCGCGGCACTTTTGCCTTAATTCTCAACCGGGAAAAGAGCAGTGAAATTCCACCTTGTGTGTAACTGACCGCAAACTCTTTGGTTAAAAATTGACCTGCTTCGCGCTGACTGGCAAAGCCATTTTCCGTCGAGGCTCGCTCAATGACTTTTCTTTGTTGTTCATTACTGAGCTTTGACGAGCGCGGTTTCCAATCAAGCCGCAAATACTGACTCAAACCGTTATCTCGATATTTATGCCATAAATCATAACCGTGTTTTGGCGTGATTCCGCAAATTTGACAAGCATCTTTGATTGAATCGGTTTCCTGACTTTTGAGCAATCGCAGTAATTGAACTCGTAATCTAATCCGCGCATCTTTTTTCCTTCTTTTCTTGTTCTCGCAATTGCTCAACGGTTTCAATAATAAGAGCCGGAAAATCTAATTTTCTCATTCGGTCAGCTTAACACACCTACCTTATTTATTTCTGTATTATTTACAATAGTTTAGAGGCATCATAACGATGCCTCTTTTCTTGTTCACGCCTAAATCCACACCAAATACTATTTACTTTTCAAAGATTGAAGCTTTGGTTTGTCAGAACTTTTGGTAAAAGGAACGATTACGATGTGCATCGAGTTTGAAGTCAAAAAGAAAATGGAAAATCAGAACACAGTATAAAAAATAGCCGTCTTATCGAAGACTGGCTTAAATTTCGGAGTATCGTATTTTTTGTAAGTGAATATATGAGTGTATAAAAAATAGCCTGTCTTTGATAAGACAGGCTAACGTTGGAGGTTCATGCGACCGAATGGGAAGTTTCCCAATTTCCCATTCAACAAATACACGTCGGAAATTTTGAAAAGTTGCAAAAAGAAAAGCCGTGAGCGTCCGTAACTTGTCGTTTTTTGGATTTTGCGTTCTATTCAATTTTTAAGTTACTTAGTTAAACATAAGTGAAAAGTGTTCTTCTTTCCCAAAAGCTGTGGGCGTAAAAACTCACGGCTTTTATTTTTCCTCATATTATTTACAAGGCGGTAGTAGAATTCAAACCAAAATATGCTTGCACGAAATGCTGCTAAATCAGCGTGCCGCAAATGTCCGGTGCAGCATGGAATCAAAGCACAAAGGGCTGACGGGTAAGGCGTTATAACTGTTTTTAATGCTTGAGAACTTTGGACAAAATCTTAACGTAATCATTTACAATGAGTAGCAACAGTTACCGGAGGGTTTTTTGATGTTTTGTCCTAAATGCGGTCAACAACAAGTGTCTGACAATACAAGATTCTGTTCCCAATGTGGTATTTCAATCAACGGACTGGCAGAGTGGATAGCGAGCGGTGGAAATCTTACCGTGCGTGAAGAAAATGCACCTGTTGTATTAACATTACCCAGACGGAGGGGCGTCAGACGGGGAGCAAAGGTAATGTTTTCCAGCCTGGCGTTGACGCCAGTTTTCTTCTTTTTTAGTCTTCTTGTTGGTGCGCCGATTCCAATGCTCATTCCATTAACCTTTTTTCTAATAGGTCTTTCAATGATGCTCTATTCACGAATCTTCAGTGAAGAGACACCATATATTGGAAGTCAGCAAGCTGAGGCAGCCGGTTTAGGGACAATGTTCAGTGGCGGCGCTTTGTCGGCAGCCCCAAACAACATAATGAATAGCGGCGATGGGCGGCAAGTAATAACATCTGATTTAAAACAGCCGCCGAGTGTGACAGAACATACAACGAAGCTTCTGGATAGAGATTAGAAGCGTGAGTGTTTACATTGTATGAGTTCTAACGAACCAAACAAAAGTTCGGCGACCTCAAAGTAATTGGTAAATCAAACAGCTCAAACAGCGCTTTGCCGTCCCGGTCCATTTCAATCCAGAAGCTTTTGCGCTTGCAACCAATCGAATGGCAATCAATTTGTTTTGATGTTGCGAATTTAATTTACTGTTTAATTGTATCTCAATTCCCTCTAACAGTTTAGAAACACGCCGACACGAATCGGATGCTTATACCTAATTCAAGGGAAAATTGAAATTAGAAGCCGTTGCATTGACTTTTTATAATCTGATTTCGCCTTCCGCTTTGCCAAATTGAATGCGCGTGCCGACGGCTAAAGTGACGCTGCGCTGCGCTTCAACTTCTTTGACGGTGCCGTCAGCCGCCGTGATAAACCATTTTTGGTCGGAGAGATTTTTTAGTCCCCAAATATTCGGATTAGTCGGATGCGCGGCGACGGCGGCGATGGGCGCGGAAAAATCATAAAGCCGTCCGTCGTCAATGTGATGCGGGAAAAGCTGCGTGTCGTGATTGAGCATCACGACCGATTTTCCGATGCGGATGCGCGGCGGCAGTTGCAATTGCGCGGCGCACGCCCAGCAAAGTCTCGCGTTTCCGCCGCTCGCTTTGACGGCAATCGAATCATAGAAATTTTCGAGCGAACAGTGCGGACAGTAAAAAATTGCATCACGAAGTTTGACCATCTCACCGCGCCACTCGCTTTCGCGGACGCGCCCGTTTTTCGGATCGGTTATTCCAATCGTAAAAGCGCGGATAAAAATATCGCGTAAGAATTGCGGGTAAATGCGCCAAAAGGCGAGCGCGTTATCGTGAATGCCGGGAACCGGACGGTTAGAATCGTTGTTCGGGTCAAAAATAAAAATCGGTTCTTTACCGTAGATTTTCGTCATCGCCGGTAAATCTAATGCTTTTATTTCGGCTTCTTTTTTACCTTCGAGCGGGTGTGCGACCATCAGCATATAGAAAATCAAAACCGACAGCGAAAACAAATCGGTCTGCGTGCTGGGAACGGCTTCGCCCCGAACAATTTCCGGCGCCATAAATCGCGGCGTTCCCAAAACGCCTAAAACGCCCGCGCCGTCCACCGAAACATTGTCGTTGTCAGCGATAAGAATGTTGCCGTTATCAGGATCGAAAAAAGCATTACCGAACGAAATATCGCGGTAACATAAACCTTGCGAATGAAGCAGCAGGTAATTGTGCGCCAGATTCAGCCCGGCGGTTGCCAGTGCGCGAAAACTCGGCTCGATGCGCCGCGTCATCAAATCAACGATGTTTTTAAATCGCTTCGGACGCAGCGGCATAATATAACCGAAACCCGGAACGCCCGCCGCCGTCGTAATCTCCATCGGATAAAGAAAATGCTCGCTCGGCGCGCCCTTTCTGATTAAGAGTTCCATCGAAGTGCGCTGTTCGGGCGTCGCCATTTGCGGAAAAAACCATTTCACCGCAACGTCTTCGCCAGCTAGTTGGGCTTTATAAACTTCGCCCTGCCCGCCCGCGCCGAGCAGAACTTCGATGGTGCAGGGCATTCCCGAAGGCTCGCACTGAATCGTTTGTCCGGGTTTTAAAGTGTCATTCATTTATTGTTTCTCAATTTCGGCTGCATTACGCCAGATGCGCGCGCCAATTACAACTGTCGTAAGCTGTTTGCGCAATTCGCAAATCTTCGTCCGTTTCAAAAAAATCAACCGCGCCGCTCGTGATTTCATAAAACGCGCCGACGACATTGATTTTATTGCTCGCAATCGCTCTTTGGATTGCCGGTTCTTTTTTGATATTGGCGACTTGCTGGCGCACGTTGGCGACGACCGCTTCGCGCAGCTTGGCTTTTTCGTCGCGGATTTTCGGAATTTTCGACACCGACGGCACGATTTGATTGAGCAGTGCCTGAATGCTCGGCGTTTCTCTGGCGCGTTCTTCGGCGGGCAGCAGAGCGGCTTTAATCGCGCCGCAACCTTCGTGTCCCAACACGACGACGAGATGAGTTTTCAAATGTCCGACGGCGTATTCGATGCTGCCCGTCGTTCCCGCTTCGACGACGTTTCCGGCGACCCGCGTAATAAACAAACTGCCCAAACTCTGATCGAAAACGATTTCCGTCGGCACGCGGCTGTCCGAACAAGACAGAATGACGGCAAACGGCGTTTGTCCCAAAATCTGTGCGCGGCGTTCGGCGGCGGAAAGTTCGGGACGACGCGCCGAACCGCTGAAAAATCGGGCGTTTCCGGTTTTCAAGGCGCGCAGCGCTTCCTGCGGATTGCCGGCAATCGGGTCGCGCAGTTTCGCAATTTCTTCCATCGTCGCGCCGCGTTTGACGGCATCGGCGATTTTTTGGTCTTCCAAAACATCGCCCGCTGTAGGAGCAGTAGCAGTTGTCGGCGTTGGCGTAGCCGTTTGTCCTTTCACCGCCAAACCACCAAGTGTCAAACCGCCGAAAGCCAGCAAAGTTTTACATACGTCCCTTCGGTTAATCTTGTTTTCGCTCATTTGTTTTTATTCTCCCTTGTTATTTTTTCTCTTACGATTACATTCGTTTCCGCCCTTGCGCCTGATGATAGGCTTGAGCCATTAAATCCTGTTTCGAGCGGCGTAACGAATGCGAATCATATTTAGAGATTATTAAATTACTCAACAAATTTCTAGTTTCAATTCATTTCATAATTTTGCATCCGGTAACAACAGTGCGCTTCAGGATGTGAAAAACCGTAAGATTTATATTCTACTAAATTAACTCCACCTCTATCACACCCGATTTATTCGCGGTTATTCTTTCGCTCGACAATCACGCCGTGTTCGGTTTCCCAAGTAGCGATTCTGTTTCCGCGCAAGTCGCAGTCTTCGACGCTCGCCCGACTGCGTTCTTTTACGCGAACGGCGACTTTTCCGTTGCGGTGTATGTTACAGCGGCGAACGGCAACCGCGCTTTCGCCGTAAACGTAAACGCCCGCGTCCGCATTATCGTAAATGTTGCAGCTTTCGACGAGGGCGCGCGCCAGGCTTCCGACGTAAACGCCCGATTCGCGTCCGTCGTGAACGGTGCAGCGGCGCAGAGCCGTGTTGCTGCCGTCGGTGACGGCGACTTCGGCTTTTCGATTGCCGTAAACGTCGCATTCTTCAAACGCTCCGTAGCCTTTTTGATGGATGAATACGCCCGAATCGCGCCCGCCGAAGATTTTGCAGCGGCGAAAAATCGGATTGGCGGATTGGCTGACGCCGACGTTCGCCAAACGATGATTCAAAATTTCGCAATCTTCAATCGTCCCGGTCGCGCCGTTGCCCCAAACGACGATGCCGCCGTTTTCGCCCGCGTAAATCCGGCAATTCTTTAAGGACGGATTCGCGCCCTGGGTGATTGCTAAATTGGCATTAGCGTTGTGATAAACGTCGCAGTTTTCTACGGAAGCGCGGGCGTTGTCGAAAATGTAAATGCCGGAATCCGCGCCGTCGTGAATGCTGCAATTTTTTAAAAACGGATTCGCGTTTGCGCCGTGAATCGCCACGCACGAAAGCGTGTCGGAAGTGATGTCGCAGTTTTCCAAGATTAATTCGCCGCGCGGAACGTCAACGGCGAAAAACGATTTACCGTATGATTTTCCGCGCCCTTGCAAAGTCAAACCGCGCACCGCCGCCCGTTCGGTTTGCATCGAAACGCAGCTTTGATTCGGGCTTCTGACAATGATTTTTCCAACCGCGCCGTCACCTTCTATTTCGACGTTTTTATCGAGCGCGATTGATTCGTGATACAAACCTTCACGAATTAAAAGACGCGAATTTGCGGGGACGTTTCGTAAGGCTTCATTGATGCTCGTATAACTTCCGCCGCCGTTCGCGGAAACCACATAAACCGAATTCAAAGTTGTAACATTTGCTGGTTGCTTCGGAGCCGTTTGCCTTGTCTGCGCCGTTTGATTCGACGGTGAATTTTGTTTTGCCTGCGTCGTAGGCGCGGCGATTTGCGGCGAAGAAGCATTTTTCGCCGGTTCAATCATGCTCTGTTTTGCTGCGCTTTCTGCATCCCTCGCATAGAGTTCCGCATCCGTTATCAAGCCAAATGCCCACGCCCATGATTCGATTGACCAGCGCGCCGCCCTTTCGGACAAAGCGAGATTGTCGCACAACCTCTGCGCCAGCCGTGCCAGCATAACTTTGCGCGGCAGAGCGGACGCAGAGGACGCATTCAGCAGATCGGCGACCGCGTGTTCTTCGAGCGCCATCGTCAAAACGGAAATCTCGCGCCGGAATTCGCCGCAGTAATCGCGCAGCAAATTTTCGCAGCGGCGCGGATTTTCGACGATTGCGCGTCCGTGCTGCCGGATAATCTCGCGGAGTTTTTGACGCGGCGCGTCGTTCATAAATTAAAAGGAATGCGCGAGCGTTCGGTAGTCTTCTATATAGTGTGTTGTTAAATAAAAACGGTTTCTCAAATCAATCTTACTCGCTCTTTTCAAGTTCGGATTCAACAATAATGATGTCGCCATCGTTAGAATCAAGTTCAACCAGATAGGTTATTGGCTCAAGTGATTCTAAGGAAATGACGCTGGCATATTTCCCTGTATATTTGCCGGATTTGATACGAACAGAATCATTATAACCAAATAAAACGCCTTTTATCAGTTGGAAATTATACCAAAGCTTATTTGCCTCATTCAGTTCCATTTTCCTCAGTTTTATTATCAGAAGCATTTTTTAACTTCGACGATGCTGAATCCGTTTCGGCAAGCGCGACGGAAGACGATTTGGAAATTTTATTTTTATCTTTTTTAATCGTTATTGTTACCGTTACGTCTTCCAAATCTTCAGGCGTGACGGTTTCCGAATCTGTTAGCGCGGCAATCGCCTGCGAAGTTTCTTTTGACGGCGGCATTTCGATTGTCGTCGTTTCAATTTTCTCCGACTGTTCTATTTTTTCGGGCTTTTTCAGCAAGTCCGGGCGATAAACGATAGCGACGGCGCAATCGTCGCCGCTGCCCATTTTGGTTGCTTCTTCGAGCCACGCTTTTAAGTTGTCGCTAACATCGCTGAATCCGTTTTCGGCGCGGAGCATTTCTAAAATATCCGTCGCGGCTTGGAAAAATCCGGCTTCGTTTGAAAAGGAATTTAAGTAACCATCGGTCGAAAGCAGAATCATCGCCGGACTCGCTTCGGCGGAAATCTTTTGGACGAAAAATCGAAAATCGTTTTCCGCCTTCGGCAAACACATCGAAGTCGTTTCGTTGGCGAGTAATCGCGCATCTTCCGACAGCGGTTTTGTCACTTCGCCAGCTACCGTCGCGTTTAGAATATCGCCGTCGCCGAGCTGCAAATAAAGAACGAATTCTTCTTCCATTGCAACGGTTAAAGAAGTCGTGCCGTAGGCGAGAAGCGGATTTTCTTCGACTAATTTTCTGGCATCCGCGCTGGATTTTTCTTCGAGTTTTTTAAATTCTTCTTCGGTAAACGGATTGTTTTTCAAATGATACTCAACCGTTTTTCGCCATTTTTTGACAAACTCCTTCGGTAAGTATTCTTTGCCTTTGCTTTCGATTTCCGCCAAATCAAAACGCCCGCGCCGCTCGTCGAGAAATTCGCCGACGATTTGCGCCGATTTTTTAACGGCGAACTGCGAGCCGAAATCGCTGCGAAAACATTTCGGGCTGCCGTGACCGTCCGCCGTGGAAACTAAAATCGGCAAACCGCGACTCGATTCGCGGACAAACAAAATCGAATCCTGATTCGGCGTTCCGGCGCGAAGATGCGACGCGCCGGGAACGGTTTCGCTGATGACTCGCCATTCGATTTGATTTTTATTTTCGCTCATTCGCGTTCCTCAAAAAGGAGAATTAACAGGGATGAAAGGGATAGGCAGGGATAAATACAAATAATTAAAATCTTTTGATTTCAAGGTTCTTTGATTTAAAAATCCCAGTCCATCCCCTTTTCCCTGTTAATTCTCTTATATTTTTCCCTATTATTTACCAAACATCATCAACCGTATTTTGGTCGTTCGGATCGCCGGGCGAACCGGCGGGCGTTCCTGTCGGCGCGGTTGTAGTTGCTGTTCCGGTTGTGGCAGCGGCTCCGCCAGCGTCGGCGGGCGCGGCGGTTGGAATCGGCACGTTCGCCGTGTCAGTTCCGGCGGGAACTTCCGCTCCGGCGGCGGGCGATGAAGCTGATTTTAAAACGGCGGTCGAAGCCCATTTAATATGTCTGACGAGCGCTTCGGGACTATTTGCGGCGAGCGGTTTAAGCTCGGAGTTCCCGATAAATTTCTGCAAAACTTCGTTGTCAACGTCTTTTCCAATGGAGATGGCGATGCGCACGGCTTTTTTGCCCCACGGCTGTTCCATCAAAGACTTTAATCCGGCATCAAAATCGTCGGTCGGCTGTCCGTCTGATACGAGAACCAGCACCGGCGGTAAGGCGCGGTCGCTCATCGGCGGCATTTTCAGTTGTTCGGCGACGAGTTCAAGAGCTTTACCCATATCGGTTTCACCTTCGGCGTTTAAATCCGTCCAGCCGAAATCGGCAACCGGCGTCGGCTGCGAAATATGCCACTGCGCGCCGTTGGAAAATTTAACGGCGCGAACCAGAACCTGCGCGTTCGGATTGTCTTCCGCCACCTTCTTCATATGCGGCACGGCCTCCCTGATTGCCGTATTCAGCGATTGAATTTTTCCGTCCTGCTCCATCGAGCCGGAACTGTCGGCGATCCATATAAAATGCAGCGGTCTCGAAGCGAGTTCGCCGCCCGGTCGTTTAATCATAAAAAGAATCTCCTTTTCTGCTTTTTTGAATTTTAATGTAAATCAATTCTGCGGTCTGTTGCAATCGCTTTGCCACAAAACGATTCTTTATTTGCGCGGACTAATCACAGATTCGGTTCGATTTGTGTATGAATTTTATGCGCCCAAAGATTTAATATCAATGCAAAACGGTTAGCGGATGGGAAAGCGCGGCGGTTCGTCATTTCTTTCGCGCTGCGTTTCGCGCATCACCTCAATCGCATACGGCACGCCGAGAAAAAGCACGATTGACGAGACGATTAACAAAAATATGACAAAGAGACAGCCGCGAAAAAAACCGAAGCGGCTTTTAACGATAGTCGGCGGATTTGCCGTCTGCGTCTGAGCTGGCGGCGATGCGGCGGGCGGGTTATTTTTCGGAGAAAACACCGGCGGCAAAGGCGCTGGCATCTGAGCCGGCTGCCGAATTATCGGCGGCGGATTAATTTTTGGCAGCGGAGATGTTTGCGCTTTCGGCGGTTGAACGGGATTTGCTCGATTGACGTTTGGAACGTTACTGTTGTTGACAGGATTGTTCGGCGGAATCTTCTGCGCCTTTGAAATTGGCGGCGAAGATTCCGCCCGCTTTTCTCTCGCCTCAATTTCAGCGTCGTTCGAGATGTTCAATGCTAACGCCCACGATGCGACCGCCCAACGAGCCGCTTCAGCGGTCATCGCCGTCTGTTCTTCGAGCCGTTTTTCAAGTCTGGTTAAAAGCAATTCCGTCGGCATCGAGCGATTTGCCGCCAGCAAATCGAGCGGCACGCGCTCTTCAATCGCATTCACCAAAACATTTATTTCGCGGCGGTAAGAACCGCACGCATCCTTCAATAAGTTTTCGCAACGCCTGGCGTCGCTGCACACTTCCTTTCCGTGTTTAGCCAGAATTTGGCGCAGCGTTTGACGTGGCAAATTATTCATACAAAAGTCTAATGTGATAAAGATTACGGCTTGATTAATAGCTTAACAATTAGAGCAAATTTCAGACAATAGAAAAACTATGAAATCTGACACGGATAACTGCTAATGGCAGAAATAAAGAATTTTCGGGTTTTTGTTTTTGGCTATTCTGCTCGCTGATGACATTCGGTTAAATACGACAATCAACAAAAATGTGACTGCAATATGTTTTTTCTAAAAACATATTGCAGTCACATTTAGCGGAGCAGATTGTAATTTGAAAGATAACCCGTTTCGCCTTTTAACGATTAACGACTTTTACATCGCGCTCGCTGACGATTTTCCATTTGCCGCCGGATTTTTCCCACTGCAATTCTTGAATCACTTCACCGCTGCGGTTTTTTTGTCCTTGTTTGATGGCATATTTTTTCCGAAACCGCATCGTCGCAGTGCGACCGTCGCGGCTCACGGTAATTTCCGGTTTGCCCGCTCGAATGTCAACGGCATTGGCGTCCTCAAAGACGCGCCTTTTTTCAGCCCGCACCGTTTCCGGCGAAGCGTTTCGCGTCTGGTAGTAAGCGTTGACTTTGGGCGCGTAATAACTCATCTGGCGCTCGACGTCGCGGGCGTTCGTTGCCGTAATCCATTGGTCGAGCGAGGAATTTAATTTTGTATGGTCTTCACCCGTTGCCGACCTTTCGGCTGATTCGTTATTGCTGCGTTCGATTACCGGCGTCGGTTTTTCACGCGCCGGTTGATTAGCAACTGCTTCGTTCGGCTGCTGTTCCGCTTCTTCAACGACGGGCGTTTCCTGGCGCGGCTGGTTTTGAACGTTGCGTTTTGGCGCTGTCAAAGGCGATTCTTTAGCGGCAAGCGGCGTGGTTTCATCCGTTTCTGCCGCGTCGCCAGGTTCAGTCGTCAACACGGCATCGTTATTTGTTTCGGAGGTCAACATTGGGGATTGCGGCGCGGAAGCAATCGGCGTTTCTTTTGCCGCCTGCTCATTTTCAAGCGGTTCAGCCTGTTGGCTGTTCCAAAACATAAACAGTCCGCCCAAAATCGCCAAAACCAACGGAGCCGCGGCGAAGAGCACCGGGAATCGCTTCGGCGCAAACCCTGTAGCGTGCAAGTCGGCGGGAATCGGCGCGGGCGGCGGCTGCCGTTGCGACGGCGTTTCCGGCTGTCGCGTCGGAAGTGCTTCATGCTGTTGCGACAGCGGCGCTTCCCGCATTTTAACGCCGGCGGCGCGTGACTCAACTACCTCCCGCATTTTAATGCCGGTGACGCGCGACTCGACCGCTTGTGGGGCGATTGGTTCAACCGCTTCTTCTTTCGCGCCAATCGGTTCAACTACCTCTTCTTCGCTGGCGGCAATTGGTTCAATCGCTTCCTCTTCTCTTTTGACGAAAAACGACTCGGATGCGCTCGGAATTTTGACGACGAACGGAACCGATTCGGGCAGAGAAAGAATCTCGCCTTGCTTATTTTCGGCGCGAATCGGTTCGGACGAGGGTAAAGCATCGCCTGATTCTTCCCTGAAAGCAAGAGCTGGGTTTTCTTCTTCGGCAAAAATCACCTGCGGCTGATGACGAAAATCATTTTCATTAAACATATTTTCCCTGATTTGCTCGGCAGGCGATTGGTCGGCAATCAGATTTGCCGCCGGTGGAGGTGCTGTTGCTGCTGTTGCTACTGCTGTAGTGTCAGCGTTTTGGTGCGCGACGATTTCTTGAGGTTCAAAACTTTGACTCGACAATTCATCCGTTTGCAAAGCGGGCGCTTTACCGGAAAACTCCGCCGCGTCGGAAGCGACTTTACTCGGCGCGGCAGTTTGCGTCATCGCTCGCCACAGCCCGGCGGGCGGCGTGACGAGCTGCTCGATTTGGCGCAGTTGACGGGCAAAACTAGCGGCTGACGAAAGGCGCGTCGCCGCGCTCGTCTGCAGCGATTGTTTTAGAAGATACGTGAACAACGCCCGAACGTCGTAACGCAGATGGGTCAGCGGCTCCTCGTTAATCTGTTTGTCAACGATTGCCGGCAAAGTCGGCGCGTCGAAAGGCGAGCGTCCGCAGAGCATTTCGTAAAGCACTACGCCAAGGCTGAAAACGTCTGTCCGCGTGTCAACCGCTTGGCGGGCGCATTGTTCGGGCGATAAATAACGCAGCGCGTCAATCGGTGGATTGACGGCGGAAATTCCGGCGACGGCAGCTTGCTCGCCAGTCGCGCCGAAATCAAAATTCTGTAATTTAATTGACAAACGATTTTCTTCAACGGCATCGAGAATTATATTCGACGGGCTGACGGCGCGATGAATGACTCCGACCGCGTGTGCCGCTGCCAGAGCTTCTGCCGTTTGTCTAGCTATGGCGACGGCTTCGGTTTCCGAAAGCGCGCCGACGTTTCTCAAATGCTCGCGCAAACTGCGACCGGCAAGCGATTCGCTGACAACGTAAAAATCGCCGTTGGCGAGCGAGCCTGATTCAAAGACGCGAGCGACGTTTGGATGAACGATGCCGGCGACGGCTTGCGCTTCGCGGAGAAAATTTTCGCCTCCGTTTTCCCCAGCGATAATTTTCACCGTAAAAAACTGGTCGAGAGACGTATGCGTCGCACGATAAGTTTCACTTGCCGCGTCGCTTTCGAGCAAAACGTCCAACCGATAATTTTCAATCGCCTCACGCGAACCCGTCCGCGCCGCGATTAACGAACCGTGATTTTCTTCGCATGCGGCAATGGCATCTTCATAACAACGCTGACAAATCGAACAAATCTTCATTTCACTTCCTCCAAAAAAACCGCTCTCAAACTAATTTAAAAACCTTCATTCGCCCACACTAATTAGTTAGCTTTTCGACATAAAACTTAATTGTCGTGTTATAGACGCTAAACTTCAAAGGAAAAGTTGTAGATTTTATTTGATTGTTTGAGAAATTCTGACGGGAACTCATTTTATTTGAATCGCAAACTCCGCCGCCGGTTAAAATGCCGCCGTAAATTTTACAATTTCAATTATTTTGGGTTTCAAATGTTTTGCTGTTTCGATTGGAAAAGATGAGGCTAACAACCGGAAATAAACAAAATGTGTCGGCGGTTTTACTAGACGCTTAAATCCGGGTGACATTTCCGTTACGGATTCGGCGGCAGATAAAGTTCGCCGATTAACAGGTATTTAACGAGCGTTGAATTAGACTGGTTTTTAGGTATAAAATTTAGAGATTTCGCAGTTGCATTATCAAAATTGGAGAGAATGAAAATTTCATTCCAGTAAAACAGTGAACAGCGAACAGTGAATAGCGAACAGTTCGATTCCTGCAACTTTTCATTATTCGCTATTGAATGTTCGCTATTGCTCAATTTAAATTTTAACGGCGTTAGTTATAACAGGAGAATTTATGGATCGTCGAAATTTTTTGTTCAACGCCGCGCTGGCGAGCAGCAGCGCGATTTTAAGTTTCGGAGGATTCGCGCGCCGCGCCGAAGCCTTTGCCGAAGCAAAAAACCTGGCGGCTTTTCGCGCCGCCGGATTCGGCGAACTGCTGCCGACGGCGACGCAGAACACCGGCGAAATTTATCTCGCGCTGCCGAAAGGTTTTCAATATAAAGTAATGGGAAAAGTCGGCGGCGTAATGGCGGACGGGCGAACCACGCCGCGGGCGCACGATGCGATGGGAATTTTTCAAACGGGCGGCGATTGGCGCATCGTCAGAAATCACGAAATCAACGACCAGATTCCGAAAAGCGGCGCGGCAATCGGCGCGAATTATCATTACGACGAAGCGGCGGGCGGCGGCACAACGACGCTCGTCATCAATCGGAAAACGCGCGAAGTGGAGCGTGATTTCGTCAGCTTGAGCGGAACTCTGAACAACTGCGCGGGCGGCGTGACCACTTGGGGCAGCTGGATTTCGTGCGAGGAGACGACGCTCGGACAAACGAAATTTAAGACGGCGAGCGGAAAGGAAGTCGGCGGCTACGCCAAACCCCACGGCTACTGTTTTGAAGTCGCGGCGACGGCGAACAACAATCTGCCGACCGTGCCGCTTCGAGCGATGGGACGTTTCGTTCACGAAGCCGTCGCGGTTGACCGCAAAACCGGCATCGTCTATCAAACCGAAGACCACAATCCGGCGGGCTTCTACCGCTTCATTCCAAAACGCCACAAACGACTCACCGAAGGCGGCACGCTGCAAATTTTAACGGTCAAAGATAAACCGAATTTCGACACGCGCAAACGACAAACCGTCGGCGCCGTTCTTGAAACAAATTGGCTGACGATTGATAATCCCGACCCGATTGAAGCCGACACCGATTCGTCCGCGGTTTTCAAACAGGGAAAGAAAAACGGAGCGGCGCTTTTCGCCCGGCTCGAAGGCTGTTTTCCGGCAAAGGACGAACAGGTTTATTTCGCTTCAACGAGCGGCGGCGACGCGGGTGGCGGACAGATTTGGCTTTACAGAGCGAGGACGCGCGACGCGGGAAATTTAACGCTCATCTTTGAATCGCCCGACCGCCGCGTTCTCGATATGCCGGACAACATCTGCCAGCATCCGACGAGCGATTTAATTTTTTTGTGTGAAGACAGTGATTACGGATTTAACAGCGCAACACCGGAAAACTTCGTCCGGATCTTAACTCCGGCTGGAAAAATCGCTGATTTTGCCAAAAACATCACGCCCGGCAAAGAACGCAGCGAATTTGCAGGAGCCGTTTTCAGCAAAGACGGCACAACGCTTTTCGTCAATTTGCAGACGGCGGGCGTGACGCTGGCGGTCTGGGGCGATTGGAAAAGTTTTAGGGCTTGAAAATTAAAGACTTGCAAATAGCCGTGACGTGCAAATGTCAACCTGCCGATTTTACGGGTGAAAATTAAAATTCGCTATAGTTTTCTTAAAGGTTAAAATCAACGGGATTAATCGCAAACAAACTTTTTGCGATTAATCCCGTTGATTTTCATCAGGCAATCTCCGAACTGTTTTATTTTCCGAAATTCCGTTTGTCTGCCCGTTTCGGGATTTAAAAATTTTTACCGGCGACTTAGGTCAAATTGAAATGAGTAAAACTACCAAAAATTTGACGATTCCGAAAACCGTTCATCGGCGAAAACAAACCGTTCGTCGGTCGAAAAAACTTACCCGCTAAAAACTGCTAACGCCGACGGCGGCGCGAAACTTACAATACTTATTTGCATCTTTAAATAGAAAATATCAAGACGAATTCAGAAGAACAATTTATATGAAAAACAATTTAACCGGCAATTTTTTAGCGGCGGCATTTGCCGTATTAAGTTTTTCGCTCGCCGCGTTCGCTCAAAACGTGACGCTGCGCGGCACGGTCATCAGCGAGACGAACGACGCGCCGATTCCCAACGTTTCCGTGCAAATCACGCAATTGCGGCTTTCGGCGGAAACCGACGAGCAGGGCGTTTACAGCTTCGCCAACATTCCGCCCGGCAGGTATTCAATCGTGACGCACATCGAAGGATTTTCCGACCAGGCGAAAACCGTCGTGCTGGCGGGCGGCGCAAGCGGCACGGTTGATTTCGCATTGAGTTTGGTTGCTTTGCGCGAGGAAGTGACGGTTACGGCGACCGGCGAAGAAGAATCGGTTTTCGAATCTTTTCAGTCGGTCAATTCAGTCGGCTCGACTCGAATCCGCGAGCAGGCAAGCACTTCAATCGGCGAAGTTTTAGAGCGCGAAGGCGGCGTCGGCAAACGCTCATTCGGACCCGGCACGTCGCGCCCCGTGATTCGCGGTTTCGACGGCGACCGGGTTCTGGTTTTGCAGGACGGCATCCGCAACGGCTCGCTCGGTTCGCAGTCAGGCGACCATGGTGAGCCGGTTGACACTTTGAATCTGGAAAGATTGGAAGTCATTAAAGGTCCGGCGACGTTGCTTTACGGCTCAAACGCTATCGGCGGCGTGGTCAACGCCGTCACGTCCGACGAAGACGACCCGCACGCTGGCGTGCGCGGTTTTTTCACCGGACTCGCCGCGACGAACAATCGGCAGGGCGGAACATCAGGCGGCATCGAATACGGCTACCGAAAATTTCTCTTCAACGCGAACGGCAATTTTCTGCGCGAAGGCGATTACCGCACGCCGCTCGGCACGATTCCGAACTCGTCCTCGCGCGCTTACGGCGGCAACACAAGCGTCGGCTACTACGGCGAGAAAGCGTTTTTCAACGGCTATTTCAGCCTCGACCGGCGGCGTTACGGCGTGCCTTATGCCCCGCTCTTCGAGTCGGGCGCTCTGCTGACCACGCCGTCGGGCGAGCCGTGCGAACCGGCAAAAGAAGGCGAAGCGCGCGGCGCGGAATGCGAGTATGATATTTTCGCCATCCGCGACCGTTTCAGTCGCGCGCTGCCGCCCGCCACCGACGAGCAGATTGATTTGCGGATGCGGCGCAACAATTACCGCGTGCGCGGCGGTTTTCGCAATCTGAAAGGGGCGATTCCGCAGGCGAACTTTTCCGTTGATTTTACCGATTATCGTCACGAGGAAATCGAAACTGTCAGCAACACGGACGATGTGGCAACCAACTTTTTTAACGACATATTTTCTTACCGCTCGGTTTTCCAGCAGGCGAATTACAAAGTTTTGTCGGGACGTTTCGGATTTGAAGGCTACCGGCGCAGTTATTTAACCGAAGGCGCAGAGCAATTGGTGGACGGCAGAGTTCGCCAGCACAATTTCGCCGCTTTCGCTCTCGAAGAATTAAATTTCGACCGCGTGGCTTTCCAGTTCGGCGGGCGCGTCGAGAGTAATCGGTATCGTCCGGCGAATACGGGACTTTACCAAGAGCGTGATTTTACGGGATTTTCCGGCGCGGCGGCGGCACGAATTCGGTTGTGGACGGGCGCGTCGTTCGTCGCCAATTTCACGAGTTCGTATCGCGCTCCGGCGCTCGAAGAACTTTATAACGAAGGCGCGCATATCGGCACGGTAACGTTTGAAGTCGGCGACCAGAATTTGCGCCGCGAGCGCTCAAACGGCATCGAACTTTCGCTGCGTCAGCGTCTGAACCGCGTCCGCATTAACGGCAGTTTCTTTTTCTACAACATCAACGATTTCGTTTTTCTCGCGCCGCAGGACGCCGACGGCGACGGTCGGGTTGACGTCGAAGACAATCTGCCGATTGGCAATTACCGACAAGACGATGCCCGCTTCGTCGGCGCGGACGTGACGGTTGACGTGGACATCAATCGCTACTTAGGAGCGTTTTTCGTCGGCGATGTCGTCCGTGCCGAACTCAAAGACGGCGATGTACCGCTGCCGCGCATCACGCCGGCGCGAGCCAGAATCGGACTCGATTTTCGCTATAAAGGTTTGAGCGTGCGACCCGAAGGCGTGTTCGCCGCCGACCGGGGTGTTGACGATGTTTTTACGCTGGAGACGCCGACCGCCGGTTACGGACTTTTCAACGTGAACGCCTCATACACCTTCGGCACCGAGCATTACGCGCACATCTTTTCGGTGAGCGGTTTCAATGTCGGCAATCGTTTGTTCCGCAACCATCTGTCGTTTATCAAAAATCTCGCGCCAGAGCCGGGACGCGGATTGAGAGCTTCCTACACGTTTCGTTTTTTCTAAAAGAAGAACTTATTACCATTTGGGACAAGTTTAAAGAACAGATTTGTAGAGAGCTAAGAAATAAAAAAAGGCGCGTAAAAGTTTTACGCACCTTTTTTTATTTCTTAGCTGTAACATCTCAGAATTTATAACGATACTGAATCGTCAAATTTCTGCCCGCGCCGTCAATGCCCCAACTCGGATTGCGATAAAAATTATCGAAGATATTCTCAAAAGCGACGAATAGTTGCGATTTCTCGCCGAAATTAAATCCGCCGCGCAAATTGAAAATCGCATACGACGGCAAAGACGTGAAAAGCGGAACGGCGGTGTCGTTATTGGCAACGAATACGCCGTTGACAGTTGCGCCGATGGGCAGCAGGCGGTTTTGCACTTGCGCGAGCGTTTCACCGGTCGCAATCAAAACTCCGCCCGCCGAGCCGCAGCCGGTCGCGCCCGGCGTAGTCAAACCGTTAAAGCAGGCGCCGCGCCGAAAGAAATTTTGAATTTGCGCCCGCGAGCGCGGCGCGCCGGTTCTTCGATCAGACAAATCGAGCGACGAAAGGCGCGATTGACGGTCGGCAATCGTCGTGTAGCCTTCGACCCAAAATCTTTTGCCGGCGGGTTCGTATTTCAAACTCAGAAATCCGGTCGGCGGCGGCGTTCCGCCTTCGATGTTGGGCGGCAAGCCGGTATCTTTATCCTCGGCGCGTATGTATGTGAAATTTCCGCGAAATTGAAAATTCCGCGCGATGCGCGTCTCCAACTCGTATTCGATGCCGAACAATTTCGCCGATGTGAAGTTGGAACGCACCAGAACCGGCGCGGTCGAAAGCGGAACGAAAACAACGCCGTTCGTCAGTTGGCTGATAATCGGTTGGTCGCCCAAAAACTGCCCGACCGCGTTCGGCGGCAAAATCAACGCCTGTTTCGTAATCGTATCTTCCAAATCAAGGCGGAAAACGGTCAGTTCCGTATCGAATCGTTTGTGCGTCCAGCGCAGACTCGCGTCGTAATTATTGCTGAATTCCGAACGCTGTTTGGCAACGGGCAAACGGGTCGAAACCGCGTTCGCGCCAGCCGTCGTGCCGATTGTGCCTCCCAAATTGATTGCTGTCAGGTAATCAACTTCAAATCCGTCGCCGGTTAATCCCAGAGTTCCCAAATCGGTGATGCTCGGATAACGAAAACCGCGACTGTAATTAAAAGCCGCGCGTACGCCGCTGGCGATGCGAACGACCGCGCCGATACGCCCGGAAAAATCGTCCGCCCGCAAACTGTCATCGTCGAATAATCTTCTGCCGCCGACAATCGGGCTGTCCGCGCCGCGAACTTTATAAACTGCCGCGCTGTAACGCAGTGCGCCGGTCACGCGCAGACGGTCGGGAATTGCCTGCCAGGCGTCCTGAATATACAAACCGCCTGAATCAAAACGGGCTTCGTCGGGAACGCGCGGGCGCGAAAGCCTGACAATCCTCGTCGCCGGATCAGTTGTGAACGCCGGAGAGTTTACCCTCTCGTGATAAAAATCGCCGCCGAATAAAAACGTATTTCTAAACGGCAGTTGTTTTTCCAAAAAAAATGAAAAGCCGGTTGACGAGGTGCGTTCGTATTGATTGGTGATTTCGCCGAACGGATTTCCCTGTCCGCCTTGATTGACGCGCTCTTCGCGCTGGCTGTTGTAGGAAACCGTAAACGATGCCGAATCGAAAAATCCAAAGTTTTGTTTGACGTAACGTAGATAGCCGAAATCGAGCATCAGATTTCGCAAGTCGGCGAGCAGATTGCCGTCGCCGCCAAGCAATTGGTCGAAGCGTTTGCCTTCGTCCTGCTGTCCGCGCTGGTAAAAGAAAGCGATTTGCCGGTCATCCGCCGGCGCGTAATTCAGGCGAAATGCGCCGCCGTATTGCGTATATTCGGTGTTTGGGCTGCGGTCGTAAAGAACCTCGGACGGCAATCCGAGAAAGCGCGTAATCGCCGAGTGCGAATCAATGCCGTCCGCCGTTCGCAGCGTGTTAACGCGCCGCCCGAAAACATTGACGTAGCCGCCGAGTTTGTTCGTTCCGTAACTCAAAAGAACGGAACTGCCAAAGCTGCGGTCGGCGGTGCCGAAAAAAGGAATGATTTCGCCGCCGAACTTCGGCGTGTCGCTGAAGACCGGCGATTTTGTCAAAAGATTAACCGTTCCGCCCAAAGAATCAGAGCCGTATTGCGCGGCGTTCGGACCGCGGAGAACTTCGACCGTCGAGAAATTGGACGGGTCGTTAAGATTGAGAAACGTATTGATGCCGCCGCGCTGCGCGCCGGTCGTGTAGCGCACGCCGTCAACGTAATTGACGACGTTTTTGCCGGTCAGCCCCCGCACGACAACCGCGCCGATGGTCGGGCTGGTGCGCTGGACGTTTAAGCCGACTTCTTCTTCGCCGATTTGCGCGATGACCGATGTCGTGCGCAGCAAAATCTCATTCGCATTGACGACGCTGACGGCTTGCGGAACATTTTCGATTTCTTCGGCTTGTCCGACTTCCGCCGTTACGGTCACGCGATTTTCGCCGATTCGCAAAGCTATTTCCAGATTGTTTATTCCAGCAGCGTCAACCTCGACGCTTTGCGTCTGCACGGCGAATCCTTCGGCGACGACTCTTATTTCATAATCACCGGGAACGACCGCCGCAAAAGCGAAAGAACCGTCCGCGCCGCTGACGGTCGCCGTCTCCGTTCGCGTCTTTATATTCAGCAAAAAAACTCGCGCCCCGGCAACCGCAGCGTTCGCCGGGTCTTTGACCGAACCGCTGACTTTTGTTTGACTGCCGTTTTGCGCCGCCAATGAAGCGGTCAAAAAAGCATTTAATAAAAAAATAAATATCAATTTCATAATTATTAACTTCTTCAATTATACGCTCGCTTTTGCCGGGCGTGACAATACGCCTAAATGAGCCGCCGTATGAGCCGCTGCTCGTTCGTTATCTTTTCATTTTGCAGAATTCCGGCAGTTTTGCGCCGCGCGGCAAAATCAAAATCGGTTGATTCCAACTTCCGCGCCGAGAGTTGCTCGGTAAATTAATGATTATACTCGTGCGGTGCGACGTCAACGAGGGTAACAAATTTATTTTTAGTTTTTTTCGCGGCTTTGGCAAGAGAAATCCCTTAAAATTTTAATCAAAATCGCCGGTCATCAAAATTACAAAAGATTTTATCGCCTGCGATTCGGCAAAGATTTCTCCGGCAGAATAAATTAAAGTTCTACAATTAGTATTTAGCCTTAGACATCAGGTTTAAAACTGTGCTAAAAATTCGTTTATGTGGAATAAAATTTATCTGACAATTTTAGCGGCGGCAATTTTGGCGATGGGCGTTCTGCTGTATCTTCCCTTTAGCTGGCTACAAAGCATCGGCGCGCCGACTACAGTCAGAGACAATTATCTCTACTACTCGAATATCGGTTGGATGTTTTTGCTCGTTTCCTCTTTGATTCTGCTGATTGCGGGAAACGTCGTGCTTTGGAAAACGCGCCGCTCCTGGGCGATGTGGACGACGCTTTTATACTTTGCGATTTCTATGATCGCCCAGACGTTTTGGCTCGAAAATTCTTTCTTCCGGTTCAAACAGGAAAACAATTTCGCCAGCGGCGCGGTTTCCTGGAGTCCGCTTTCCGGCGCGGTTTTGATTGCTCTGGCGGCGATTATTGTTTTCTTCAATCAGTATCTCGTCAAACGTCTGCTGGATAAAACGTATCCGCCGGTGCAGTCGGTCGAATCTTTACCGGAAGCACTTCCGACGGATGAGAAAAACATTTGATAATTTTCTCCGACATTTTAAGACGATAAGCTGAAGACATTTGAATTAAGTTTCGACCTCGATTTTAGAAGTTTTTGTTATGAAAATTATCGGTTGCCGAAACTGCGATAAGCAAACAGCTAAATCAAATGGCAGATATAATGAGGCAGTCAAAAACGGTTGGAATTTCTTTTGTTCTATCAAATGTCGTTATCCTACCAAGAGAAAGGCAAGGAATTTTCTTGCGCTTGGTGTTCTGAAACCGTCTCAAAAACGCCTGCCGAAATAAGAAAAACAAAAACTAACGTCTTTTGCTCAAAATCCTGCGCCGCTCGTTATAATAACAGGCACAAACAAACCGGCACACGCCGTTCAAAATTGGGATGCTATCTTGAGCAACAATTAAAATTAAATCTTCCCGAACTTAATTTTCTGTGTAATACAAAAATCTCTATTGGTGCGGAGTTGGATTTTTATTTTCCTCAATTGAAATTGGCTATTGAAGTAAATGGTTTTCTACATTTTCAACCGATATACGGGTTCGACAAATTAAAACGCATCCAAGAGATTGATAGAGAAAAGGTAGAGAAATGTTTTCAGGCAGATATTAAGTTATACATTCTTGATGTGTCGCAAGAGTTTCATTTGACGCAGGAAGTTAAGGAAAAGCACCGGGAAACAGTTAAGAAATTAGTCGCTTCCGCAGAGAAGCGTGCAGATTACACCAACGAGCAGGTTTTCTTATCGTAATCCATCGGGACGACCTGATTTGAACAGGCGACCTCTCGCACCCCAAGCGAACGCGCTACCAGACTGCGCTACGTCCCGTTAACTTATCCAGCTTAAAAACGATTCGATTGATTGTCAAATTCAATACTTTCTTTGCTGAGAACCGGCGGTTTCGGCGCGGTTCGATTTTAACATTTCGCGCAGTTCGAGCAGTTGCGCGGCGAGCGAGCTTAAAGCCTCGCGGCGTTCGTCGTCCAAAACTTCGAGCGGCGCGGCTGGCTCGAAATTTTCGAGTTCCTCGAACTCTTCGGCATCGAAGTTTTCTACGGCGTATTCTGCGGCGGGCGACGGTTCGGGCGATTTTACTTCCTTGATGTAATTTTCTTTCTCAGGCGACGGTTCGGAGTGGACGATTTTTAAGCGGCTCGATTCGCGCATCTCGATTTGCAGTTTCTTTTTCGCGCCCGCGATAGTGTAAAGGTCGTCGTAAAGAAGCTCTTTGACGCGCAGCGCGATTTCCACGTCGCGCCGTCGGTAGCTGCGCTGACCGGAACGATTTTTCTGCGGCGAAAGCATCGGAAACTCGGTTTCCCAATACCGCAAAACGTGCGCCTGCACGCCGACTAGATCGCACACTTCACCGATTTTAAAGAATATCTTCTCAGGTATCGCTCGTTCAGGAAATCCCATTATCGCCTCTTTTTATGTTAATGTTTTTTGTGTATTCCGCCGCCGTTATTGTAAGGATTTAATAAACTTGTGTCAATAAATTTTGTGGAAAAAACCGAATTTGAATTTATCGAACAGATTCGCAGTCGCTATGCGTTACAAAAAATCGGCGACGACTGCGCCGTTCTGCCGAAAGATTCCAAAACCGATTTGGTTATCTCAACCGATTTGCTCGTCGAAGACATTGACTTCAAACTCGAATGGACAACGCCCGAATTTATCGGACATAAATCGCTGGCGGTTTCGCTCTCGGATGTCGCGGCGATGGGCGCGAAACCAGTTTGGGCGATGCTCTCGATTGGCGTTCCCGAAGAGATTTGGAAAACAGATTTCGTCGAAAGGTTTTACGACGGCTGGTTTGCACTAGCGAATAAATTCAACGTCGAGTTAATCGGCGGCGACGTTTCAAAAACGCCCGACGAAATCGTGATTGATTCGATTGCCGCGGGCGAAACTAAACGAGGAAAAGCGATTTTACGTTCGGGCGCGAAAGTTGGCGATTTAATTTTCTTAACCGGCGAACTCGGCGGCGCGGCGGCGGGCTTGCGGCTTTTGGAAAAAGGCGAGAGATATGAAAAATCAAAATATAAGAATCTGTTGCGGCGGCAATTAAAACCTAATCCGCAAACGGAAATCGGGCAAATTTTAGGCGCCAAAAACTTAGCAACTTCGATGATAGATTTGAGCGACGGGCTGATTGCCGATTTAAATCACATTTGTCGTGAAAGCAAAGTCGGAGCAAAGATTTTTGACGATAAAATTCCCGACCAATTTGATTTGGAAAAATTTCATTCTGTTTTTAATTCGTCTGAGATAATAAATTTTTTATTATACAGCGGCGAAGATTTTGAATTGCTTTTTACCGTTAACCCGAAAAAAAAATCGCAGGTCGAAAAAGAGCTTAAAAACTGTAAGTTTTCACACGTCGGAGAAGTCACGTCAAGTGTAGAAATAATTGAGCTTATCAGCAAAGAAAAGTCAGAGATTTTACAGCCGAAAGGTTTCCGCCATTTCTGATAAATTTTAACCACTAATAAAAATATTTTCAAAAAAATGCTTGACAAGCGTTTTCGAGGCGTGCTAAAACTTTCAACTGTTTGCCGAAAGGCACGCGAAAAATTTCAGGAGATAAACGAATGTCGCAAACTTGGACACACAAAAATTTGATACCGAACGGCTCGCCCGCATCAAGAGAGATGCGGTTTAGCGTCAGCCTGAGTGTATCTTTACGGTGTGCCGGTTTTGATAATCCGATTTACCAGACGAAACTCGGCGGCTTAGACCGCACCGAGAAAAAGATTTAGAAAAGCGGGAGCGATTTGTTTCCGCTCCCGAAACGTAAAAATTTAGCGAGTTTTAATTTTAGAAAACTCGAATTTGTTTTAGGAGCGGTAACGCAAGTTTCTCTTGAGAGACTCGAAAGTTACCGCTCCTTTTCGTTTTTAAGATGTTTGACAATTGAATAACCGAAATCAGTTTGAAAGTTTTGGCTCGGTTGTGCGCGAAGATGCGGCGGCGGGAAAAACTTTTAAACAAATAAAAAAGGCAGAGAGTTTGGAAAGATTGTTTTCTTCGATAAAAACTTTGGCGAGTTCCAAAGAAAACAATCCGCAACTTCGAGAGGCATTATTGCGCCTCCGTCTGTCTAAATCTCTGCCTTTTTTATTTTACACCAATTTTTTATTTTCACGCATCGGTCGCCGATTGGTAACGGCTGGCAGTCTGTAAAACTGTCGTGCTGCTTGCGCTATGAAAGTTCAAATCTTTCCCGATGCACCAAACTTTTATAAATTTTTGTGAGCGAAACTCAAACGGCTGAGTAGCGGTCTTCCAAACCGACGGTTGCGGGTTCAAATCCCGTCGCTCACTCCAAAAATTTTACACAGGCGCGTAGTTTCAATCGGCAAAACGTCGGTCTCCAAAACTGAAGTTTTCAGTTCAAATCTGAACGCGCCTGCCAAGTTTAAATTCCAACACAGAGCAAAGAGCAAACAGTCTTTGCCTCACTTCTCACCATTTTTCATTGCGGAAGATTAGCCTAATCGGTAAGGCAGTGGTTTTGAAAACCATCGCGCATCTGTCGCTTGCGGGTTCGAGTCCTGCATCTTCCGCCAAATTTCATTTGGCTTCGTAGCTCAACGGAATCAGAGCGCAAGAATACGAATCTTGAGGTTGCGGGTTCAAATCCTGCCGAAGTCGCCAATTTGTTTCGGGGTCGTCCAACTGGCAGGACGCTTGACTTTGAATCAAGAAACAAAGGTTCGAATCCTTTCCCCGAAGCCAGTTTTTTTCAATTTCTGGGCGTTCCACAGATGACTATACGGACTTGCCTTGGGAGCAAGTTTTCGCTGGTTTGAATCCAGCCGCCCAGACCAATTTTTCAGCCTATTTTGCGCCGACGTAGCCCAACGGCAAGAGGCACTGGTCTTAGAAACCAGGTGATGTGAGTTCAAATCTCACCGTCGGTATTAATTTCCCTTTATGTCGAAGTGGCGGAATGATGAGACGCACAAGGTTTTAAGCCCTCGCCTTGTGAGAACGAGACTCGTGCGGGTGAAAATCCCGTCTTCGACACCAATTTTAATTTCGGGCTGATGATGTAACCGGACAGCATAGAAGTCTTGCAAACTTCTCGTAAGGGTTTGAATCCCTTTCAGTCCACCAAATTTTCAATCTGCTCGCGTAGCCCAATTGGAAGAGGCAAAAGTTTCAAACACTTTTCAGCGCAAGTTAAAATCTTGCCGCGAGTATTTAATTTCTTTTGTGAGCGCGTGTAGCCCAACGGCAGAGGCGATTGGCTTAAACCCAATTTATGTAAAAGTTCAAATCTTTTCACGCGCATTTCGAGGACGTAGGCAAATCGGTTCAGCCGCCAGCCCTTCAAGCTGAAAATTGCGGGTTCGAGTCCCGTCGTCCTCGCCAAATCAATGCGCGAATTTCAAATTACGAATTACGAATAAAAATCTTTCTTCAGTTGGTAATTTGTAATTTGAATTCGTAATTTTCGGGCGGGCATAGCCAAGCGGACAAAGGCGGCGGTCTGCAAAACCGTTAATCATCGGTTCAAATCCGATTGCTCGCTCCAAACTATTTTTAATTTAGGAAACGTGATGAAACGGTAGCCATAACTGTTTGCTAAACAG
>JAUJNR010000002.1:0-987251 GCA_030448055.1 Pyrinomonadaceae bacterium | reverse complement strand
TATTTTTAATTTAGGAAACGTGATGAAACGGTAGCCATAACTGTTTGCTAAACAGTCGAGATTTTCTCGTGCAGGTTCAACTCTTGCCGTTTCCGCCAATTTTGGAACGCCGGCATCTTGCTGGCAAACGTGCTGCGGGCAAGATGCCGGCGTTCCTAACTTCGGGCGAATGCCGAAATGATTACATCAACTTTTAATTGAAAGATATCATTTCGATTTTTGTCGCCCAACCATTTTCGGACGAATGCTGAGATTGACTACATCGTAGAGCGTTGGTTGAAAAATCAAAGGTCGCCGGTTCAATTCCGGCAATTTGCGGTAAAAAGCAAATTTAGCTCAGAAGCCTTCGGGCTTTAAATGTCAACTCGCTTTTGTCGTCCGTTTTTCTCGTGTGGGTTGTAGCTTAATCGGCAAAGCGTCGCACTGTGAATGCGAAGAATGCGAGTTCAAAACTCGTCAATCCACCCAAACTTACGGGGCTGAAGCACAAAGGCTGTGCGTTTGATTGTCTATCAAAAAGGTGCGAGTTCGAGTCTCGTCAGTCCCGCCAAACTTTTTCAATTTTACTTTGGAGGAAAACTTTATGCTGGAAAATTACTCGTCGGAGGTCGAAACGATGAAACTGTGAATTTTTAATTTTTTATAGATTGCCCGGAAAACGATTGTCGTCTTTATCAACAATTTATTTGCAGGCAAATCTAACGAGACGAGGAAAACAAAAATGAGCAAAAACACGCGCACAAAATACCACGTGCGAAAACGAATTTTCTTGAACCGCGATACGGATATGCGAGCGTTCGCCATCGGCATCGTCGGCGATACGCGCCACGTTCCGACCGACAACGAAGACGGCTGGAAATGGCGCACGATTGAACTGACTTTGGCGGATTGCTATCGCCAGGTTTCTTTTGATTTCGATTTGGGTTCAAAAGCAGACCGAGCGAAAAGCCTTTACAAAATCCGCCGCATCGCGGAAATCGTTAATGCCGTTCGTGAGGCGATTGAGATTGAAGCCAAATCAATTGACGAGCGCAAAAAAATCGTCAAACCGAAAGCCGCGCCGAAACCCCAAGCGAAAAACGCGGCAGGTTAAATTTAATCGGCTGGATAACTGAGACAGATTAGTGCGACTCTGAAAAGGTCGAGAGGTTGGCGCGATACCAACTCCAGCCACCAAAACCAATTTCGGTTGTGAATCGAATTCGATTCACAACCGAAATTCGCTAAAGCCGATTAGCTCAGATGGAATTAGAGCGGCAGATTTCTAATCTGCAAGTCGTCGGTTCGAGTCCGACATCGGCTGCCAATTTCCAATCGTATCTAGCCGATTAGCTCAGGGGCAAGAGCGTCTGCCCGACACGCAGAAAGTCAAAGGTTCAACTCCTTCTCCCGCAACCAATTTCAAACGGGGCATAGTTTAATGGCAAAACAATCAGCATATACCTGATATTAGCGGCAGATTACCGCAAGATTACAGGTTCGAGTCCTGTGCCCCGATTCTGATTTCTACACAGAAAAACAATCCTACCAAAACAAACGCGGACGAACGGTTTGCGAGGGCAAAAGAATGCTGATTATTCATTCCTTTGTTCGCAACGAACACACTTGTCTTTTGTCTGCTGATGCGAATCGCGTCGCCCGCGTTTGCCTACCCTCGTGATTTGCTATTTGCGATTTGCGATTTGCGATTTGCGATTGTTTTTTTTAAAAAATTTTCAGTTTCTTGGCAGGTAACTCAGTTTGGTCAGAGTGCCGTTTTGTTAAATCGGAAGTCGCGGGTTCGAGTCCCGCCCTGTCAGCCAATTATTTACGATTTCAGATTTTTGATTTGTTTTTCTTCCAGTCGCAAATCGCAAATCTAAAATCGCAAATCTCTCCGGTCGGTGGCTAAGTCTGGCTAAAGCAACGGACTTTTAATCCGTATATCGTGGGTTCAAATCCCACCCGATCGACCAATTTTTTCGCAATGTAGCTTAATGGCAAAGCGACCGCTCGATAAGCGGTTAATGAAAGTTCGACTCTTTCCGTTGCGATTCACATTCTGCGGCGAATGCTGTTGGAACTACATTTGTAATGCGTAGGTCGTTGGTTCAAATCCAACCGTTTTGCTTCGACAAAGCGTAGCTCAGTCTGGATAGAGCAACGAAACGTTTCAGCCTAAACTTGTCGCCGTTTCAAACACCGAAAGCGAATGCCGAATATGACTACATCTGGAAAAAATGCGCGTCATATTCAAAAGACTTGTCGCTGTCTGTAAAAAATTCGGGTGAATGCTGAAAGGAATACATCCGCAGCCGAGCATCGAAAGATGTCCATCTCGGCACACAGAGAAACTTTTACGGACTTCTCTAGGCGACTGAAAAGTCGCTTGAATCTTTTCGATTTTGTCATCCGAATTCTCAACTCAAATCTTTCCGAAAGGAATGAAAATCTACTTGTCCAAATAGGAGGAAATTATGGCTA
Source organism: Pyrinomonadaceae bacterium (assembly GCA_030448055.1). GTDB lineage: Bacteria > Acidobacteriota > Blastocatellia > Pyrinomonadales > Pyrinomonadaceae. The sequence continues at coordinate 984,788 of JAUJNR010000002.1, read as the reverse complement.
ACAAAAATCTATTTCAAACGGTTAAAGGAATGTTCACGCCGAAAGCTGACACGATTAACGAAGCGGGCGGAACGGCTTACAAACTTTCGCCGAAGGCGGCTCTGGCGCAATACGCGGCGATGGGCTGCTTTTCGCATACTTTCTACGCTGAAGCGGGTGAGCAGCTTGAAACGGTTCTCGCGCTTGCCGCAGAACTCGACGCGGAATTCGTGGCGAAAACCGCCGTCTATGCGCGCGAAAAAGGTTTTATGAAAGATATGCCCGCGCTGCTCGTCGCCGTGCTTTCGGTGAAAGACAAAGCGTTGTTTGAAAAAATTTTTCCGCTCGTCATTGACAACGGAAAGATGCTCAGAAACTTTGTGCAGATTATGCGAAGCGGCGCAGTCGGGCGTAAATCGCTTGGTTCTTTGCCGAAGCGTCTGGTGCGCGAATGGTTTGAAACGCGCCGGGCGGAACAGATTTTCAAACAATCAATCGGGCAATCGCCGTCGTTTGCCGACGTTTTGAAAATGGTTCACCCGAAACCGAAAGACGCGGAGCGCGAAGCGCTTTACGGTTATTTTATCGGGCGTGAAATTGACGCTGATAAATTGCCGGAAATCGTTAAAAGCTACGAGCGTTTCAAAAACGGCGACGCGCTCGAAGTGCCGAATGTTCCCTTCCAGATGTTGACGGCTCTGCCGATTTCAACAAAGGAATGGATGGAAATTGCACGTAACGCCCAGTGGCAGATGACCCGAATGAATCTCAACACTTTCCAGCGTCACGGAGTTTTCGCCAGTGAGGAAATGGTTGAACTCATCGCCCACCGTCTGCGCGACCGCGAAGCGATTCGCCGCGCGAAGGTTTTTCCGTATCAACTGCTCGTCGCTTACACGGCGGCTTCAAAAAACGCGGAGATTCCGCGCCAGATAACCGAAGCCTTGCAGGACGCGATGGAAATTGCGACGGAAAACGTGCCGGAAATCAGCGGGAAAGTTTACATTTTCCCAGACATTTCCGGTTCGATGCACTCGGCTGTGACGGGTTATCGTCCGGGCGCGACTTCAGCGGTGCGCTGCATTGACGCGGCGGCATTGTTCGCGGCGGCAATTCTGCGGAAAAATCCCACGGCGGAAGTCATCCCGTTTGAAAGCGATGTCGTCAAAGTTTCGTTAAATGCGCGCGATTCGATTATGACGAATGCAAACAAATTGGCGAGCCTTCCGGCGGGCGGAACAAACTGCTCCGCGCCGCTGCGTCATCTGAATCGTCAGAAAGCGGCGGGCGACGTTTTGATTTACGTTTCGGATAACGAATCGTGGATTGACACGCCCGCTCACGGTCGCTTCGGCGGCAGCGGAACGGAAACGATGAAACAGTGGAACGAGTTCAAATCGCGCAACCCGGCGGCGAAACTCGTCTGCATAGACATCCAGCCTTACGCGCTCACGCAAGCCAAAGAACGCCCCGACATCCTCAACATCGGCGGCTTCTCCGACACGGTGTTCGATGTCGTTTCGGAATTCTCGAAAGGAACTCTGAACGCGGAACATTGGGTTGGTGTGATTGGGAAGGTTGAGATTTAATTTGTGAAGTGCGAACAGAATTTTTACTGTTCGCATTTCACGACTAAAATAATTTAAGGAAGTATTAAGTTATGATTTTACTCAAAGATTTTTTGGAAAGAGAAATTTTGGGAACTGCGTCTGGCAAAATTAGAAGTAATGCTGGAATAAAGAAATTTCTCAAATTTCTTCCCGAAGGTGTTAGCCAAGATTGGGGAATGATTTTGTCAAGGTTTGCATTAAATTCTCCTTGGACTTATTGGGATAAAAATACCGTCAACGAGGCATTAAACATTTTAGAAATCGAAGTTGAACGCACGATAGAAGTAATCAACTTTCGGTCAAATGAAATTGGCATTGCCATTGATAATCTCTTGCGGCTTTCTCCTGCACTTACCTTTGAAGAATCTTTAGATGCAAGCAAATCACGAGATTTGCTTCAGCTTGCAACTGAATTTCATCCAGAGTATTTGCGTCATAACGAACATATTTTCGGAAATCTTTTATCTCTTTACTGGTCTATTTTGAAAAAGAAGTCTGTGCAAGGAAATTTTGATATCCGAGCCGCAGTAAATCTTGTAGAAACCAAAGGACACAAATCTATTCTATTGGGTTATGATGACCGTATTCGTAATGCTATCGCTCACGGTCAAGTTATTTTCAAAGGACTTGATTCTATTCAATATGGAAACGATAATGCTAATTACTCTATTCTACCTTCTGAATTTTTAAGAATTTTTGACAATCTTTGGCGAACTTGCAATTCACTAACAATTGCTTTGCTTCTTTTCCTTGTAAGAAACGAACAGGAAACTATAGATAAAGGAATTTCTTTTCCGCCAAGTTTAATCGCTTTCATAGCTTCTTCAATTATAGAAAGAAAAACTCTTTCTATTACGGGCGCAATTGAATCTGAAACTTACCTTGCGGGAAAACAACTTCACATTTTTGTCCGAACTTCATATCTACGCAGAGAATGGTTTCTATATGATTGTATGCGAATTTCTGCGTTACTTTTGAAACACGGCGCGAATGGATATGAAAGATTTTTGTTTGATATTGACCAAGCGAAAAATGTATCTTCTCAGGTCATTATTAAATCAACTGTTTTGGCAAAACTTCTTGAAAATCCGACAACTCCGCTTGAACAGATGAATGAAGCACTAAATGACACTCCGCTTTTGTGGTTTAACGAAAGCCAATTTCTTCATCGTTTGAAATCTTGGAAAGAAATCTTCTCTTCTTTAGCTGAACTTAATTGGAAAGACCTTGAAAATCAATGGGAAAATGCAGGTTTTAGAATAAGTAATCAGAGCTATCGAATTATAAAAGTAAAAAATCAAAGCACTGATAAAGTTCGACGAATTCAAGTTTATGCAGTTTTAAACAATCACGAATTTATAGACGACAGGAACTTTATCAAAAGAGTTGTTAGAAAGATTATTAAACGCGCTTCAAAAATGACCGTAAAAAAAGAATCCACTTTTAGCGGTAGATTCTCAACTTATGGCTTTCCAACTTACGTTTGGGTTTCTCTTTATAAAAACGATGGAACATATCGCTGGGTAACCGCGGGGGGTTGGCTAGATGGAAATCTTATAGCTACCGGAGAAAAAGTGTTTAGCTATTTCAAACCGCCTATTTCTATTGCAAATCCAGAAGAAATTTGGAAAGGAATCAGATTTCGTTTTTCAATTGATGCACCAGCTTACGCCGAAGCAATGGTTGGCATAGCAACAACACTTTCCGAAATTAAACAAGACAAAGAGAATAATCTTTCAAAACAATCTTAGAAAATAAAATTTTGGCGAATGCCGTCGTGAGTACATTGGATTAGCAAGTTCGATTCTTGCCCGCCCGATTTCGATTGACGGGCGGAACTCTCGGCAAATCTTGTCGCCAAGTTTTTATATGATAAAATTTCAATCACGAGCAAAACTGATTTTCAATCGAGTTCGAGGAGACGAATTAAATGGAAGGTACATTAACGCTTGAAACCGTCAAAATTGTTATTCCGCGCGACAGCTTTACGTTTTATTGGCGACGAAAAAAACCGAGCGTCGAAGAATTTACGAAAATCTGTCAGCAAAACCGACAGTTGCGATTCGAGATGAGCAAAGAAGGAGAAATTTCCGCTATGCCGCCTGTTCACGCCGATACGAGCGAGAAAAATGCCGATGTTGTAATTCAGTTGGGAAATTGGGCGAAAAAAGATAAAAGCGGAAAAGTTTATGAATCTTCGGGCGGCTTCGTCTTGCCGAACGGAGCGGTGCGTTCGCCTGATGCCTGTTGGATAAAAAAGGAACGCCTGGAAAAATTTAGCGAAAAAGAACGCAGCGGATTTATCAATATTTGTCCCGATTTCGTCATCGAACTGCGCTCCGCGTCCGATTCGCTGCCTCAATTAAAAACAAAAATGCTCGAATATATGGAAAACGGTGCGCGGCTCGGCTGGCTGATAGATGCGGGCAAAAAAAGAGTCTATATTTACCGGCAAAACAAAGCGGTCGAAATTTTGGAAAATCCTCAAACAATTTCAGGCGAAAATGTTCTAAAAGGCTTTGAACTTGATTTGAGCGAAATCTTATAAATTTCGGCGGCGAGCCAAAAGCCTTTCGCGGATGCCCTGCGGATTAGAGCGAGATTCTACCTGTCGGCGCAAGTGTTCGCGCTCGACTTTTCTACGCGCTAAATAATCTTCGACTTCATCGCGGTTTTGCAAGTAATAGCTGATGACCGCATAAACTTCCGCGAGTTCGAGCGAATCGTAATCTTCGACAATCTGTTCGGGCGTTGCGCCCTGACTGAAAGCGATAATCACCGTATCAAGCGAAACGCGCGAGTCGCCGATACGAAAAACTCCGGCTTCGGTTTTGGTTAATTTAATTTCGGAAGTTGAAACCGTCACGCTCATAATCAAAATATAATACGAAAAGGTTTATTTGCATTTTAACGTCGAACATACATTTCTTGCCCGCCCGAATTCGATTGACGGGCGAAACTCTCGGCAAGTATTGTCGCCAATTACCGAGTTATTTCATTTTGTTTCTTGCCTTCAATTCTTTCCAGATTAAAAACAACATCAGCGCAATTATCGGCGGGCTGATCATAAAAAGAATAAACATTAGTTGAAATAAACGCGCGACTGGCTTGGATGCGGGTTGAGTGATTTCCGAAGCGAACCGCGCGCTCGACGGATATTTTTCAAACGTAAAACTCGAAGACAAATCGTTTCGCTTTTCATAGCGAGTCAAGCTGTCGTCTAAAGACGACAAACTGTAACCGAACGCGACGACGGCTAAAATTATCGCGGCGCAAATTTTCATTGGTGTCATTTTGAATTTCATAAATTTTTCCCTCGTTTCGGAAATCATAGCACAAGAATTTCTCAAACAAATAACAAATACGGCGAATGCCGGTCGGGAATACATTGGTAAAAACCTTTTCAGGTTCAGCGGTTTCAAATCCCGCCCGCTCCATTAAAATTTACGGGGCGGAATTCTCGCCGAATCTTGTCGCCAAATCCGTAATCTAAACACTATAATTTAACAAACCCGGGCGAATGCCGATGGCGACTACATCTTGAAAATGTGCAGCGTCGCTTTCACAAACTTGTCGCCCTTTTATCAGTTCAAAGTTCAAAGTTTATGATACTTTTTGTAACCTTGAACTCTGAACTTTGAACTTATTTTGGAGGAAATATGCCACACAACAAACTAAACATTAGCGGCGCGCAAGCCGATATTCTTTCGTGGGTCGGTCACGCGCTTTCAACCGACGAACACAATATGCTCCGCAACGTCTCGCGGCTGCCGTGTCTCTACAAACACGTCGCGCTGATGCCGGACGCGCACCTCGGAATCGGCTCGATGGTCGGCTCGGTCGTTGCGACTAAAGACGCGGTGATTCCGGCGACGGTCGGCGTTGACATTGGTTGCGGGATGGCGGCGATTAAAACGCCGTTCAAGAGTTCGATTCTTGAAGGCAAGTTGAAAGATTTGCGTCATCAAATCGAGCGCACGATTCCGGTCGGTTTTAACGAACACAAAGAAGCGGTTGATGAATCGCTGGCGTGGGAAGGCTGGAAAAGTTTCGACAAATTGCACCGAGGCGTGCAGCACCGTAAAGGAAAGGCGATGAAGCAACTCGGCACGCTCGGCGGCGGCAACCATTTTTTGGAAGTCTGCCTCGACACCGAAGATTACGTTTGGCTAATGCTGCATTCCGGTTCGCGCAACATCGGTAACGAAGTCGCTTCGCGCCATATCGAAACGGCGAAGTCGCTGCATAAATTGTCTGAGCTTCCCGACCCGAATCTCGCTTATTTTATTCAAGGGACGGAAGAGTTCAAGAATTACTGGCGCGATTTGGAATGGTCGCAAAGTTATGCGTTCAAAAACCGCGAAATTATGATGAAGCGTCTGCTGAAACAATTTAACCGAATGTTTAACAACGGCGAAGATTTCACGCCGGAAATCTCGGTTAATTGTCACCATAATTACGTCAGCCCGGAAATTCACTTCGGCGAGGAAGTTTACGTTACGCGCAAAGGCGCGATTCGCGCCGACCAGGGAATGTATGGAATTATTCCCGGCTCGATGGGCGCGAAATCGTTTATCGTTTCGGGTTTGGGAAACGCCCAAAGTTTCAATTCCTGTTCGCACGGCGCGGGTCGCAAGATGTCGCGCACGGCGGCGAAAAAAGCGTTCACGCGCGAGGATTTGGAACGCCAAACGGCGGGCGTGGAATGCCGCAAGGACGCGGGCGTGATTGACGAAATCCCATCAGCTTACAAAGACATTGACGAGGTGATGAGAAATCAATCAGACCTCGTTGAAGTCGTCGCACAGTTGAAACAGGTCGTTTGCGTGAAGGGGTAATTTAGAATGACAAATTAGGAATTAAAAATAAATTTAAATTCTAATTTGTCATTCCCTTCTTAAGATTTTTATTAAATAATGAGGTTGTATGGAAGAAAAATTATTAAAACATCATCTTGAATTTAATACTCCTAATGGTCTTATAAGAAGTATTGAACTTCCAAATAAATGTTCTCATTGTAAAAGGCTAACGACCTTTAGCTATAAAGCCATAACATTTAATAAACAATGGGTCTAGGGTAGCAAAGTTAAATTAGAATTCTTGTAACTTCTTTTTTTCAAATAGTTTCTGATGAAAATAAAGACGACGAAATTTTGACTGATAAAATTTAGGTCGCACATTTTTTCTTTATCGCACAAAACTTGGCTGATAATGAGAATTTAGCGGATAAAAACAATCTTTAAATCATCGTTTGCTACCCTAGACCCTAAACAATTTAAGCGGACAGAATCTGTTGTTCGTTGTAACTATGGAAACTGTGAAGGCTTTTTAATTGTTTATTACGATGTAGGTGGCGGAAGTGGAAAATTGTCTTACATTGAACCACCAATTTTTGAAGAAATTTCCATTCCAGAATTTGCAAATGATGTTTCTCCAGGTTTTGTTTCGATTTTTAATGAGGCGGTTGAAGCAAAATCAAGAGGACTAAATCAAATTGCTGGTGCTGGTTTTAGAAAAGCCTGCGAATTCCTTGTAAAGGATTATGCAAAATCCTTAATCTCTGAAACAGATGAGCAGGAGAGAGAAAAATTAGAACAACAAATTGAGAAAAAGTTTGTAGGTCAAGTTGTAACAGATTTTATACCTGACCCAAGAGTTCAAAAGGTCGCTAAACGCACCTTCTGGCTTGGTAATGATGAAGCTCATTATTTACGAAAGTGGACAGACAAAGATATAGACGATTTAATAATCTTGATTAAACTTACTCTTGCTTGGATTGAAATTGAAAGACTTTCAGATAAGTATGAGGATGAAATGCCAGAAAGTTAAACTGTTAAATTTCAAATAAGTATCTCTGGTCTTGCTCAGTTAAAGATTTTTCATTGCTATCACCATGACATCGGTTCAAATTCACTACGATGCTCTTAAATTCAATCGAACAATTTCTCGCGGACGGAAACATTGACCAATCCGGTTCTTGGCTGGTCTCGTTAGCCGTGCCGTCTGCCGGACGGAGCGGATTCGATGCAAAATAATCCGCTCCGAATAATTCAATATCTTTCAATTTACAAAGGAAAATGCTATCTTGCGGCTATGAGCAAGTTTGATAAATTGCGGCAAAAGATTTTAGACGGACAATCCGATGCCAACATCAATTTTGAAGATTTGCGCAGGCTTCTAATCAATCTAGGATTTGTCGAGCGAATTAAAGGAAGTCATCACTCATATCGCAGAGAAGGAATTTTTGAGAAACCTAATTTGCAACGCGACGGCAGCAATGCGAAATCTTATCAAGTGCGGCAGGTCAGGGAGATTTTAAAAAAGTATAATTGGTGAAACGAAATGCAAAAATACGAAATCGTCATTTATTGGGACAATCAAGATAAAATTTTCGTGGCAAAGGCGCCCGAACTGACGGGCTGTCAAGCGCACGGCGCAACTCAAATTGACGCTTTGAAAAATGTGAACGAAGCGATTGAACTTTGGCTCGAAACCGCCAAAGAATTCGGCGATGAAATTCCTGAACCGCAGCAGAGAAGATTAGCCGCTTAGTAAAAAATTCAGTTTTACTTTTCTAGTCGAAATCCAAAATTTCGACTTTCAACAAAAATTTCATATACAAATCGCATCGAAATCGTTTAATATAGTGCCAGTTATTAACAGCACGCACCATATATTGCGGTTACATCCGATTTGTGTTTGATTCGCATCTTAACAATTAACAATCCCTAGGAGGTGATTCCATTGATAACGGGTAGAGTTCTGCTCTTAAATTTCTCTTACGAACCGCTCGGCACGGTCGGCGTGGCGCGGGCGGTCTGCTTGTGGTTTCGCGGTAAGGTTTCGGTCGAAGAATATGACGGCGAAAACGTCTTACGCTCGCCCTCGCAAACGATTAACGTGCCATCGGTAATTCGTCTGCGAACATATATCAACGTTCGCCGTCGCCGCCAGGAAACGGCGATGAAGCGGGCGCGAATTTATATCCGCGACAAATATCGCTGCCAGTATTGCGGCGATCATCGGCACGCGCAGGATTTGACGCTCGACCATATTACGCCCAGAGCGCAGGGCGGCGAATCAACGCCACAAAATCTCGTGACGGCGTGTGTCGCCTGTAACCAGCGCAAAGGCAACCGTACGCCCGAACAAGCCAGAATGCCGCTGCTTTGTTCGCAGAAACTTTTGAGCATCGGGCTTGACCATGTGCTTTTGTGTCATTATGCCGAGTCGAAACCCGAATGGAAGAAATATCTGTTTATGGAAGATTTCGATGTCGGCGCTGAATCGCCGGCGGTTCGCCTAGCGGCTTAAAGACAGAGACGGCATTCAAAATTATTTTGAATGCCGTCTCTTTTTTTTAGGGATAATTTAAATGATTATATTTAACCGCGTTTCTTTTCCGGTCTCATTTTATTCGGCGCGTTTGGTTTGGCGGGAAAATTCGTCGTCTTGACGTTGGTCGGCATTTTTTGGTCATTCGACGTTTTTGAATCTGCTAACAGTTTTGAATCTCTCAACACTTTAGCGGCTAACTTTGCATTCTTGCTTAATTTCTTTTTTTCTTTTGCCATAACTGTTTCTTTAATTTTTATTCAATCGGTCGAAGAAAATCAAATTGACATTGTGCCTTTCGCGTAAAATCAATCATTTTATCGAACGCCGATTTGATACGAATGGGTAAGGGCTTTTATTTCTCTACTAACTTATCACTCGGTCATTTCAATCCGCCGGTCGCGTTTTGATTTTGTTCCGGTTTTGCATTTGCGGTGTTTTCTGCGGTTTAATAATTTTATGAATCCGGCGTGGACAATCGAAAATTTTCTCGAAGTTAAAAATAATCAACTGCATATCAGCGGCGCAGCAGCGGCAGATTTGGCGAACCGATTCGACACGCCGCTTTTCGTTTTTTCCGAACCGCGAATCCGGCACAACATCAACCGATTAAAACGCGCCGAAGCGGTGACTGGCTGCCGTTTGAAAATTTGTTACGCGGCAAAGGCAAATTCAAATATGGCGATTCTCCGCGCCGTGCGTGAGGCGGGCGGCGATTTGGAAGTCAATTCGGGCGGCGAGCTTTTCAAGGCGTTAAAAATCGGCTTTCGTCCCGAACAAATCATCTTCAACGGCACGAGCAAAACCGAACGCGAAATCGAAGAAGCGACGGTTGCGGGGATTTATGCGATTCAAGCCGATTCGATTTATGAAATCGAATTGATAGAACGAGTCGCGCGGCGAATAAATAAACCAGCCAACGTTTCATTGCGTCTTGTTCCCGAAATCGAAACCGAAACCTTGCACGGACTTCAAACCGCGCTTTTAACCTCAAAATTCGGAATGATGCCCGACGAGGCACTGGCGGCTTTCAAGCACTGGAAACCGGACGACGAATTTTTAAATTTGTGCGGCATACATCTGCACATCGGCTCGCAAAACCCGAACGCCGCCACTTACGCCGAAGCGTTTAAAACTTTGTTTGAAAATCTTTTGACTATTTTCAACGAAACCGGACACCGGCTTTCGCACTTAAATTTAGGCGGCGGTTTTCCGGTCAATTATCTGCGCGACAAATCGAACGCCGGCGATTTTTCGTCTGAGCAGCGCGATTTTTTCGCCGCCGAATTGGAACCTGAGGAAGTTTTGCGCGAGGCGTGGAGCGTTGTAAAAAAAACGGCGCGGGAAACCGGCGCCGAACATCTTTTGGATAACATCGAACTGCTCATCGAACCGGGCAGAAGCGTCATCAGCGATGCGGGCGTTTGTTTGACGACGGTGAGAAATAAAAAACAACGACCGCTTTCGGAAATCCCGAATCCCGAATCCCGAATCCCGAATCCCGACACCTGGCTTTTGACCGACGCCGGTTTCAACATTCTGCTTTCGATGGAAACTTACAAATGGTATTACCATCTGGTTTCCGTCGCGCGCGCCGGAGCGAATCATTCGGCGAAATATAAACTCGCCGGACCGCTGTGCGACGGCGGCGACGTTTACTTTGACATCGAAGGCGAAAACCGTCTGCCCGATTATCGTCTGCTGCCAGAGAACGTTCAGCCCGGCGACGTTCTGGCGCTGCTCAACTGCGGCGCGTATTCGGTCGCGCAGATGTTTCAATACAACGGGCGCGGGCTTCCGGCGATTGTTTTGATACGCGAGGGCGGCGCGGTTGAGTTGATTAGAAAGCGCGACGAGTATGCAGATTTATTGACGAACGATATTTTTTGAGCGAACTCGGCTTCGCACAAAAATTAGAAAAGCGGGCGGCAACTGTTTGCTATTCGTTGTTCACTGTTAACTGAAATACACGGAAAACCATTGAAAATAACGAACAATGAATAGCGAATAGCGAACAGTTGCCGTTCATTAAAGCGACACATCGTTAATTCTTGTGCAAAGCCAGCGAACCCGTTTTAAGTCAGCAAAACAAAAGTCAGTTTCGATTTCGGTTGATGCAAATTTACCACTTGGCTTTCCGCACCATCATTTCCAGTGTTTCTTTTTCCGCCGCGCTTAAATCAAACTTCAATTCGCCGTGTATATCCGCCAGTTGCGCGAGCGCGGCGACACGGACGCTTTCATCGCGGATGCCGGAGACGTTTTGCAGATTTTCGCGCAGCAGTTCGCGCGCCTTTTCCGGGTCGCCGCAGGCGTAGAATCTTTTGGCGAGTTCGTTGTATGCGGCTGAGCGCGAGGCGAGTTGGGGGACGGTTTCGCAGAGCGTTTCGGCTTCGCGCAAAACGCGCAACGCTTCGTCGGGTTTATTCAATTTATTTTTCGCGTCGCTCGTGCCAATCAGGGCAAACATTTTCTGCGCGTCGTCGCCGATTGCGGCGACGGCTTGGCGGGCGAGTTCATCGCGGTTTCGCAGCGTGCAGACGTAAGCGATTTGTTTGAGTGCTGATGTTTGTGCGGTTTCGTCCGAAATTTCCTGCGCGATTTCGACGGCGCGTTCGGCTTTTTCGGTACGTGCGAATTCGACGGCGATTGTCGCCCACAAATTGTAACGCGCCCGGCTGTCGCGGATTTCCCGTTCGCGCTGCGACTTTAAAATCTGATACGCTTCCTCTAAACTTTCAACCGCTTCGTCCGGTTCGCCGCCTTCGGAAAATTTCTGGGAAAACCCGACCAGAGCCGAAGCCATCTGCGTCTTATCTGTAACCGAATCGAGCGTTCGGTCGGCGAGTTCCAAACTTCCCGCCCGCAAAAATCCGAGCGCGATTGCTCCCAGCAAAGAATCGCGGTGAACGCCGTCAATCGTCTCGGCGGCGTTCTTCGCTTTGTCGAAAATTTCGATTGCCAAACCGTTTTGATTCGCCTCGGCATAATGATTTCCGATGTCGGTTAAAGCGCGGACTTTTTCTTCGGCGAATTCGATCTCGACGGTTGACTGAACTGCATTTTCAAACAACTGAATGGCTTTTGCCGCGTCGCCTTTTTTCAGTTCGAGCAGCGCGATGTTTTGCAGGGCGGCGACTTTCGCGTTCGGAAATTCAATTTTATCGAGCACCTGAAAGCCGCTCGTTTCGTCGCCGTTTTCGATTTGCCGGACAGCGATGTCGGCGTAAGCGTAATCGCCGTGGTCGAGCGCGCCGGCAATCTCCAATGCTTTGGCGTAATCGCCCTTTGCCGATTTCTGCAAAGCGATATGCTCGCGCGCCTGCGCCTGCGTGCCGTAATCTTCGATGGCTTCGACGAGTTGAAAGGCGTATTCGTCGTCGTCAATCGCTGCGCATCGTTCCGCCACCAGCATCAAAAGCCGGTCGCGCGTGAACGGGTCGTCAACCGTATTGGCGAGTTCGGCTGATAAATCAACCGCGCCTTTTTCGAGATAACGCGGAACGACTTCCTTCATCGCCTCGCTGTGTCCGTCGGAATTTTTGATGTTTTCCGCCAGGAAAGCCGCACACGCCAACAAATCGCTTTTGGCTTCTTCGATTGCAATTTGATGTTCTGCCATCTTTATTTTTTGCCACAGAGAACACAGAAATTTTTAGCCGTGAGTTATGCGAATAAAAAATTCCGTGTATTGGTTGGACTCGTTTTAATTTCCTCTGTATTCTCTGTGGCTAAGTTCCTAAACAAAAACTCGCCGCATCGCGTCGGGCATCCAATCGTCCAAACTTTTAGAGACGACATCCGCGCCCGCCTCACGCAGTTCTTTGGCGGAAACCGTGTTCGTGATGCCGAGCGTTTTGAGTCCGGCTTTTTTGCCCGCCCGAATTCCCTGCGGCGAATCTTCAATCGCTAAACAATCGCCGTGAACAATCGGATTGCTGCCGCTGCGGGTGCGGAAGGCGTCAATCACATTAAATCCTTTACGGTAACATTCTGGATTCGGCTTGCAATTTTCGACATCTTCCGCACTGATAATCGCCGAGAAACTTCCCATCAAACCGGTTTTTTCCAGGACGTATTCGATTTCCTCAAGCCGCGCCATACTGACGATGCCGAGCGCAAATTCTTTTTCCATTTTTTTGACGAAATTTTCCACGCCCGCGAAAAGCGGAATTTCCTCGTCAACAATCTCGCGCCAGCGCGCCGTTTTCGCACTGTTGATTTCCCTGTTTCTTTCGGCGGTTATATCTCGTCCGGCGCGCAGGTAAGCGGTTTCGATAAACGTTCGATCGTCCATTCCGAGACACGAATAGTAATCCTCTACCGTTAAATCTATCGCTTCGTCTTTCAAAATTTCCTGATACGCCTGCATTTGCAGCGGCTCGTCGTTGATGATGACTCCGTTGAAATCCATCAAAATTGCTTTTATCATTTTTCAGATGTTTTCCTTTTGGTTTTTGTGAAATTTGTATTCTAGCGAATTTTTCTATTTTCTGCGACAAGCGTTTAGAGTTGACGCTTGCCATGCGCTTCGCTGGCAAAGCAGACTGAAATTTACACTTTTAAATCAAAAACTTCGCGTCGAACACATTGCCGCGTCCCAAAATTCCCTGCGGGTCGAACGCTCGTTTAAGTTCCGCCATTTCATTTAAATATCGCTCGCCGTATTGCACATACAGATATTTGGATTTTAACTTGCCGATGCCGTGTTCGGCTGAAATCGTGCCGCCGAGCATAATCGCCTGCGCGATGAATCTGCCGTAAAGATGTTTTGCTTTTTTCGCTTCGTCGTCGTTTTTCGGCAAGACGTTGGCGTGCAGATGATTGTCGCCGATATGTCCGAAGATTACGTAATCAAGGCGGCTTTCGTTTAATTTAGATTTGTAAAATTTCAGAAACGCGGGGAATTGCGCGTCAGGCACAGCCATATCGGTGCCGATTTTTCTTTGCCGATTTTTAACGACTCGCTCATTAACCGCAACGGGCAAAGCGTGGCGAAACTCGCGCATTTTATTTAAGTCGTGTTCGCTCGTCGTAAACCACGAATTGTCAATTTCGGCGCGGTGTTTTTCCAAAAGATTATTCCATTGTTCAAACAATTCATCTTCGGTTTCCTCGACCGTTTCCTGCTCAAAGAATATGGCGCCGCGCACGTCGGCGGGCGTTTCGGGAAATTTCTCTGCAATAAATTTTAGAGAGTTTTCGTCAAAGTATTCCAGAACGGTCGCGTCAATCGTCGGAACGCCGGCATTTCTCTGGCTTGAGTTTGCCGACAAGATGCCGGCGTTCCGTTTTCTCGTTTCAAACGAAACTCTTCGTGCTTCGCCTACGAAATTTAATAAATCCGTTTCGTCTTTGAAGAAAACAATTCCGCTCAAAAATCCCGCCGGTTTTTTTAATAAACCCAATTCGATTTCGGTTATCACGCCAAGCGTGCCTTCGCTGCCGACGAACAAATCAATCGCGTCGAGCCGCTCCGCTGCGAAATAACCGGCGGCGTTTTTTCGTACGTCGGGCGCGTCATAACTCGGCAATTTGACGCGAATCGTTTTTCCGCTTTCGGTTTTGAGTTCAACAAAACCATTGTTTGAGAAAATCTCACCGCGTCTCAAATTCAAAAAATCGCCGTCCGCCAAAACAATCGAAAGCCGCCTGACGTAATCGCGCGTCGCGCCGTATTTAAAACTTCTCGCGCCCGAAGCATTGGTGGCAACAGTTCCGCCGATTTGACAGCTCCATTCAGTCGGGTCGGGCGGATAAAAAAGATTTTTCGCTTCGACCGCTCGCTGCAAATCCGTCAAAATCACGCCGCTCTCGACGACGGCGTAATTTTCATTGATTTCTTTTATTCGATTGAATTTTTCGAGTGAGATGATGTAACCGCCGAACGGAATCGCGCCGCCGACCGTGCCGGTTCTGGCGCCCGAAACGGTGACGGGAATTTCCCGCGCGTTTGCTTCCTTTAAGATTTCCGCGATTTCGGCGGGCATTTCGGGAACGAAAAGTTTTTCAGAAAATCCGCCCGGCAGATTGCTCGCGTCAATCAAATAATTTTCGAGTTCGTCTTTTTGTGTTTTGACTTGCATAAATTTTAGCCTAATTCGAGTTGCCTTTCGCGCAGATATTTAAGTCGGTCGCGCAATTCGGCGGCGCGTTCAAACTTCATTTCGCGGGCGGCAAAGCGCATATCCGCTTCGATTTGCGTGATGGTTTCCTTCAACTGCTTCGGCGAGTATTCTTCAAAAGCGTCGAGGTTGAGCGGAACTTTAAAGTAGTCGGCTTCATACGCCGTAACCAGCGTCGCGTCAATTGATTTAACAATCGTCGTCGGCGTAATGTTGTTTTCCTCGTTGTAAA
The DNA here is from genome assembly GCA_030448055.1 of Pyrinomonadaceae bacterium. Classification (GTDB taxonomy): domain Bacteria; phylum Acidobacteriota; class Blastocatellia; order Pyrinomonadales; family Pyrinomonadaceae. The sequence continues at coordinate 969,507 of JAUJNR010000002.1, read as the reverse complement.
TTTCCTGCACCTGGCGGCGGCGCGCGGTTTCGTCAATCGCTCGCCGCATCGAATCCGTGATTTTGTCGGCATATAAAATCGCTTTGCCCTCAGCGTTTCTTGCGGCGCGTCCGATGGTTTGAATCAAACTTCTTTCCGAACGCAGAAATCCTTCTTTGTCCGCGTCGAGAATGGCGACCAGCGACACTTCCGGCAAATCGAGTCCTTCCCGAAGCAGATTGATTCCGACCAAAACGTCAAATTCGCCACGCCGCAAATCTCTTAAAATTTTGATGCGCTCTAAAGTTACAATATCCGAATGCAGATAATTTACTTTGACGCCGACTTCCAGAAAATACTCGGTCAAACTTTCCGACATTTTTTTCGTCAGCGTCGTCACCAGTACTCGCTCGTTGCGTTCGGCGCGAAGACGGCATTCTTCCAACAGATTATCAATTTGACCCTTTACCGGACGAACTTCGACAATCGGGTCGAGCAAGCCGGTCGGTCGAATGATTTGCTCGACGACTTCGCCGCCAGTTTTCTCTAATTCAAAGTTGCCGGGCGTAGCGGAAACGTAAATCGTCTGCCCGCGCCGCTCTTCAAATTCTTCAAAGTTCAGCGGGCGATTGTCCATCGCCGACGGCAAGCGAAAACCGTATTCGACCAAGTTGCTTTTGCGCGAACGGTCGCCTTTATACATCGCGCCGATTTGCGAAACCGTCTGATGCGATTCGTCAATCACGATAATCGTGTCTTTGTGCAGATAATCCAAAAGAGTCGGCGGCGGCGCGCCCGGCGGTTTGCCCGTCAGATGGCGCGAGTAGTTTTCGATGCCGCGACAAAAACCCATCTCTTTGATCATCTCCAAATCATACATCGTGCGCTGATGCAGGCGCTGCGATTCGACGAGCTTTCCCTGTTTGACGAGTTCTTCTTCCCACCAATCGAGTTCTTTTTTTATCGTGCCGACCGCGCGTTTAATCGTCGGCTTCGACATAATGTAATGCGTTTTCGGGTAAATCGGCAGCCGCGATTCGTGTTTGTGCAAAACTTCGCCGAGCAGCGGGTCAATCGTATAAATCTGGTCAATCTCATCGCCCCAAAACTCAAAGCGATAAGCGTTTTCCTGATACGACGGGTAAAGTTCGACCGTATCGCCGCGCACGCGAAACTTACCGCGCTCGAACTCGACATCGCCGCGTTCATACTGCAATTCGACGAGCCGCTTGATCAAATCCTCGCGCTTTATTTGCTGCCCTTTTTCAAAAAACGCCATCATTCCGTAATAAGCGTCCGGGTCGCCGAGTCCGTAAATGCACGACACCGATGCGACGACAATCACATCGCGCCGCTCAAACAAAGAGCGCGTCGCCGCTTGTCTTAATCGGTCAATCTCGTCGTTAATCGTCGCTTCTTTTTCGATATACAAATCCGAGGCGGGAACGTAGGCTTCCGGCTGGTAATAATCATAATAAGAGACGAAATACTCGACGGCATTTTCGGGGAAAAAAGTTTTGAATTCCTGATAAAGCTGCGCCGCCAGAGTTTTGTTGTGAGCCAAAACCAGAGCCGGACGCTGCACTTGTTCGATAATGTTGGCGACGGTGAAAGTTTTTCCGCTGCCCGTTATCCCTAACAAAACCTGGTCTTTCGTGTGGTTGTTTAATTGGCTGACGATTTCCTGAATCGCCGCCGGCTGGTCGCCTTTCGGCTGGTTGTCTGAAACTAATTTAAACTGCATTTAAAACAAAAAAAGAGTTACGAAGTTTTTCTTTATATTTTACTTCGTAACTCTGGGTCTGTCATTCGTGCAAATTTGTTTAAGCGGCGACAAAGCCGATTTCTTCGATTGTGCGGTCAACTTCCTTTTGAAAATCAACGGGCAAAGTGTTTTTTTCCAAAAGCGAGCAGAGCGCGTCGAGAGTTTTTTGGTCTCTGGTAACTTTTATAACGCGCAAAAGCGCTCGCCGCACGTTTATATCAGGATGCGTTTCGAGCGCGTTTAAAATCTTTTCCGTCCCGCCCGCTTTGATGAGCAGAGCCATCAAAGCGAACGCTTCGCGGGCGTATTGACGGTCGGTATGAACGAGCCGTTCAAACGACATATCAACAAATCCGCTTTCGGTCGCCGCCCGCGCCGCCCGTGCCATCCGTTCGTCTCCGCCCGTCTCGGCGATGCGCGTCCAGACATCGGCGCGGTCAAAGGTGAGTTTCGTCAATCCGCGGGATGCCGCGGCGCGAACTTCGCGCGATGAGTCGGCGTTGGCGAGAAGAATCGGTTCAAAAACCGATTCGTGATCGAATTCGGATAAAGCCGTTACCGCTTTGGAACGCAAACTCGCCGACGCGTCGTAAAGCGCGATTTGCGCTAGAGCCTCGACCGCATTGCTATTTTTAAAAGCCGCTAAAATTCGTATGGCGAGGTTGCGCGCTTCTTCATCTTCTTCAAACTCGTCGAAGGCTTGTTCAACCGCCGTCAGCAAATCTTCGTCTTCGGAAACTGGCAAAGCGTTGAAAGGCTCGGCAGTTTTCAACTTCTGAAACGAGAAAATCGGCAGCGACGTAAAATCTTTTTCAGTTCCGACTGAAAGCGCATTTTCCGCTCTAACTTCGGTTTGCGGCAGACCGCCCGAATACTTTTTCGCTGCCGATTTTGGCAAAGTATTTTTACCGACCGGATTTTGATCTTTTTTCAACCATTCCGATTCCTTGTCAGCGCTAAGGGAGTTCGATTTCCTTTTGCCTTTCGCCGCAGAATTAATTTCGGAGGTCGAATCTTTTAAAGCGTTTTTAGTATTGAACCACCAGAAAATTGCGCCTGCCAAACCAATCGCCAGAACAAAAATCGAAACATACCACCAGGCGGAATTTTCTCCCTGAACGGCGGGCGCAGTTTTTCGTGTCTGAGCCGAAATTTCCGCTGCCGAAATGAAGATAAGCGTTAGCGAAATGAAAATTCTCCATCTGGCTTGGCGAAACGATTGATTGTTTTTAATTGACATATAAATTGACGTATTCGATAGTCCTCCGACAAAACGTTTTGCTAGAGATGGCGGGGTTCGCGCCGGTTGAATTTTTGTTGTGGGACGGATGTGAGCGAAAACTCACAATCGAAATTATGCACTTTTTCCAGAAAATTGTCACGTTATTTTTATCATTGTTTATTATTTTTGGCATTTCTTAACAGTTAGTTCTTCTCCGAATGAACTTTCCGCTTTAGTGATCTTTACCAAATTATAAAATCGTAATAAAGTTTAGCTTAATCAAAATCATCGAGGTCTCAATTTCGCAAAAATGTCGGCAGTTAAAACGGTTTCGGAAACTAATGCGCAAAATTTACCGCTTGTTCATCGCGGAAAGGTGCGGGACGTATATCAGGTCAACGACCGGCAATTATTGTTGGCGGCAACCGACCGAATTTCTGCTTTCGACTGCGTTATGCCGACACCGATTCCTGGGAAAGGCGAGATCTTAACCCGGCTTTCGGCTTTCTGGTTCGAGCGTCTGCAACATCTGACACCGAATCATTTCATCACCGCTGACAACGAAAAAATGCCCGCCGCGATTCGGCAAAATGAAGAGCTTCGCGGGCGTTCGACGCTCGTTAAAAAGACGCGGGTTTTTCCCGTCGAGTGCGTCGTGCGCGGATACTTGGAAGGTTCGGGCTGGAAGGATTATCAAGCGTCGGGCGCGATTTGCGGACACGATTTGCCGCCCGGTTTGCGACAGTGCGAACGTCTTCCCAAACCGATTTTTACGCCCGCGACGAAAGCCGCCGCCGGACACGACGAAAATATCACCGAACTTGAATTCGTAAAAATTCTCGGCGCGGAAACGGCGGTGCGATTAAGTTCTCTATCGCTGAAAATTTATCAGGAAGCAAGCGATTACGCTCTAACGCGCGGCATTATCATCGCCGACACGAAGTTTGAATTCGGAACTGACGATGACGGCGACATTCTTTTGATTGACGAAGTTTTAACGCCTGATTCTTCACGTTTCTGGTCGGCGGAAACCTACGCGCCCGGACGCTCGCAGCCGTCTTTCGACAAACAATTCGTTCGTGATTATCTGGAAACTTTAGATTGGAACAAACAGCCGCCCGCGCCCGCGTTGCCGCCGGAAATTGTTAGAGCAACTACTGCTCGCTACTTAGACGCTTACCGAATTTTGACAGGTAGAAATTTGTGATTTGTCTGTTGTTTCTAGTCTGTTGCCTGTTGTTTTTTCCCTGCAACTGACTTCTGACAACGGACAATTGACCACCGATTATGCAAATACGAACCAGAATGGAAACACTGATCGAGGAAATGCTTGATGGGCAAATTATGCTCAACGAAGCGATTTGCGAGTTTGAAAAACTGTATATTCAAAAAGCATTGAAACGCCATGCCAAGCATCTCTCGAAAACCGCCGACGCGCTCGGCATTCATCGCAACACGCTTTCCAAACGGGTCGCCGGTTACCAAACGCCGCCGGAAACGCCGAAACGCCTGCTCGCCCGACGCGCAAAATAAAAGGAATTTCACCACAAAAACACAAAGTTATTGAAAATAAAATCAAAGTTAAGAAAACTTTATATTTTTAGTTTTTTCTTTGTGTCTTTGTGGTGAAAACATCACTTAAATTCAGGGCTGTTTTTTATTTCAACGACCTCAATTTCGTCGCCGACATTCAAAACCGCGCCGGCGTTTTCCGCAATCAGATATTGACCGAAAAGAATTTTCTTTTTTACGCTTCGCTTCGGAATGCGGTAAGCCGCCAAAGTTTTTAAAGGCTCAACGCCGGTTTTAACGCCGTTGCTTTGGTCAATCGTCGTTATTACGCATCGCGCGCATGGTTTGACGACGTGAAAAATCGCCTCGCCGATGCGGATTTTTTTCCAATCGTCTTCGGCAAATGCTTCCGAATTTTCTACAACCAGATTCGGACGAAAGCGATTCATCGGAACGGGCGCGTCGAGCCGCGAATTTAAATCAGCCAGAGAGTTTCCGCCGATTAACAAAATCGGGTAACCGTCGGCAAAACCTACCGCGTCGTCTTTGTGAACCGCGTAAAAATAATTCACCTTGCGCCTTGTTTCTTCTGGCATCAATACAAGCCGGCAATCAGTTTGCAGAACGCCGGAAAACCATTCGTTAATTTCGCTTTCGTAAATTCTCGCCCGACAGCGGCTGCTCCAAATTTTTACCGTCTCCGTTTCGTTCGTCTGCGGCGCGAAAGGAATTTCCAAAAATTCGCCGTTTGATGAAACGCGCAAAGATTCGTTTGTAATTTCCACACCGACGGTAGCCATTTTCGGAAGGTCGCGCTGCGTTAGAAATTGATTTTTCGTATTAACCAATAAATACCGGCGGTCATATTGCAAACCGCGATTTTCAACCGCTGATTTTTCCAATGAAATGCCGCGCAGAGATTTTATTGGGTAAATATTTATTTCAGACAATCGCATAAATTTGATAACACTCTTATCAGATTTTCTAAACTACTTTTAGCAGGCTTGACAGGTTAAACTATGTTTTGTATTCTAGCACTCATAAACGAACAGTGCCAAAAAAATCATTTTCAGGTAATTCGTTTGAAATTTAACAACAAATATCTCGATAAAGGAGAATATAAAATTATGGCAACAACAATCAAACCATTGCATGACCGCGTGATTATTCGTCGCATTGACGAGGCATCCGACAAAACGGCGGGCGGACTTTTCATTCCCGATACGGCAAAGGAAAAACCGCAGGAAGGCGAAGTTATCGCTGTCGGTGAAGGCAAATACAAAGAAGACGGCACTCGCCAGACTTTGGACGTGAAAGCGGGCGACCGCGTTTTGTTCGGCAAATACAGCGGTTCTGAAATCAAAATTGACAACGAAGAATTATTGATGATGCGCGAAGACGAGATTTTAGGAATCATCGAACGCGCCGGAGCGAATGCGAGCTAGTTTTTAGCTTTTGGTCTTTAGTTTTTTGCCAAAAACCAAAAAATAAAAAACGAAAACCATTAATCAAACTTATAAAAAGGAGAATATAAATAATTATGGCAAAGCAAGTTATACACGGTGAAGAATCACGCGCGGCGATTTTGCGCGGAGTCAACCAGCTCGCCGACGCGGTGAAGGTTACGTTGGGACCGAAAGGGCGCAACGTCGTTATTGACAAAAAATTCGGCTCGCCGACGATTACCAAAGACGGCGTGACCGTTGCAAAAGAAATCGAATTGAGCGACAGCCTGGAAAATATGGGCGCGCAGATGGTTCGAGAAGTTGCCAGCAAAACCAGCGACGTTGCCGGAGACGGAACGACGACCGCGACGGTTTTGGCGCAATCTATCTTTAAAGAAGGCGTTCGCACCGTTGCGGCGGGCGCAAATCCGATGGCTCTCAAACGCGGCATCGAAAAAGCGGTCGAGCAAGTCATCAACGAAATTCATAAATTCGCACAGCCGGTTTCCGGCGATTCAATCGCCCAGGTCGGAACCGTTTCGGCGAACGGCGACAAAACAATCGGCACAATCATCGCGCAGGCGATGGAGAAAGTCGGCAAAGACGGAGTTATCACGGTTGAAGAATCGAAAACGATGGACACGACTCTCGAAGTCGTCGAAGGTATGCAGTTTGACCGCGGCTATCTTTCGCCGTATTTCGTGACCGACCCGGAAAGAATGGAAGCGGTTCTCGACAATCCGTTTATCCTAATCAACGAAAAGAAAATTTCTTCGATGAAAGACCTTCTGCCGATTCTCGAACAGGTTGCCAAACTCGGCAAACCGCTTCTCATTATCGCCGAAGATGTCGAAGGCGAAGCGTTAGCAACTTTGGTTGTCAATAAACTGCGCGGCACGTTGAACGTCGCGGCTGTTAAAGCGCCGGGCTTCGGCGACCGTCGCAAAGCGATGCTCGAAGACATTGCAACGATGACCGGCGGACAAGTCATTTCGGAAGATATGGGCGTCAAACTCGAAGGCATCACAGTTGATGATTTGGGACAAGCGGCGAAAATCACGATTGACAAAGACAACACGACGGTTGTTGACGGCGCGGGCGAAGGCGCGGCAATCGAAGGACGAGTCAAAACGATTCGCTCGCAGATTGACGAAACTTCATCTGATTACGACCGCGAAAAATTGCAGGAGCGTTTGGCTAAATTAGTCGGCGGCGTCGCGGTTATCAAAGTCGGCGCTGCGACCGAAACCGAAATGAAGGAAAAGAAAGCCCGCGTTGAAGACGCAATGCACGCCACGCGCGCGGCTGTCGAAGAAGGCATCGTCGCCGGCGGCGGTGTCGCTCTCGTTCGCGCTTCGCGTGTTCTTGACGACTTCAAAACTGAAGCCGAAGATATGGACGAGCAAATCGGCGTGACCATCGTCAAACGTGCGCTCGAAGAACCGCTTCGTCAAATCGCGCAGAACGCCGGACAGGAAGGCGCAGTCATCGTCGGCAAAGTCCGCGAAAACGACAGCCCGAACTTCGGCTTCAACGCGGCGAGCGAAAAGTTTGAAGATTTGGTCGCGGCTGGCGTCATTGACCCGGCAAAAGTCACGCGCACCGCGCTGCAAAACGCCGCTTCGATTGCGGGCTTAATGCTGACTACCGAAGCGATGATTGCCGACGTGCCGGAAAAAGACGACCACGCCGGAATGGGCGGCGGAATGCCCGGCGGTATGGGCGGTATGGGAATGGGAATGTAATCTAAGATTACGAATTTCAAGTTACGAATTACGAAAGGCTTTGTTCAATTTTGGACAAAGCCTTTTTTACTTGATTTTTATTCTAAAATAAATGTAAACTCACTTCTGATTTAATTCTCCTGCTCAATTTCTAGTACAACAAACTTTTCCTTAAACACCTAGCTTACAAACTTTATGAAATATTTCATTATTCTTTTCGTCTCATTGTGTTTTATTTCCATCAATCAAACGGTTTCGGCACAAACCGCAAATTTTCTCGACCCAAATGTTGCTCCCCTGATCGAATACCTCGGAACATCAGTCAATGCCATCGCCAAACAATCCGACGGGAAAATTCTCGTCGGCGGAAATTTCTATCTGGGAAATGATGAAAAACGTTTGGGCTTGGCAAGATTTAATCCTGACGGCAGTTTGGACGAATCGTTCAACTTCCCGATTTACTTTTACCCAATCGGAATTAGAGCTATTGTCGTTCAAACGGACGGTAAAATTCTCGTCGGCGGACACTTCGCCTCGCCGACAGGTGAACCAAAGAACATCGTGCGACTTAATTCCGATGGAAGCGAAGATGCTTCATTTACCGCCAGGACAAATTCAGCCGTTTACGCAATCGCCTTGCAATCGGACGGGAAAATTCTTATCGGCGGTGCTTTCACTTCGGTCAACGGCATAAACCGATTTGGTTCTGCCCGCCTCAACATTAATGGTTCAACGGATATTAGTTTCACCTTGGCTATCAGAACCGTCTTTGCCATCGCCGTTCAATCGGATGGCAATATTCTTTTGGGCGGAACTTTTGTTTCAACCAGCCCGAACGTCGTTACGCGCATTGTCAGAGTCAGCAGCACAGGTGCGATTGACACGGCTTTTTCGGCAAATGCGTCAGCTGATTCGACAGTCGAGGTAATCAAACTGCAAACGGACGGCAAAATACTCCTCAGCGGATTATTCAGTAATGTGAACGGAGTTAATCAGGCAGGCATCACCCGGCTAAATGCTGACGGCGTTTTGGACGGTTCATTCCGTCCAGCTCTCGCCGGCGGCAGAGCGAGCGTTGAGAGTATTGATTTGGATGCGACGGGAAAAGTTCTCATCGGCGGCAATTTCACGAGCGTCAACGGTACACCGCGTCCTTACATCGCAAAATTAGATAATGACGGCACACTCAACACGACTTTTGCGCCGACCGGCGGAGCAGATGCCGCCGTTCGTGCCGTTCTTGTCGAAAGCGACGGTAATATTTTAACCGGCGGCGAATTTCAGAATTTTAACGGAACGACGAAATATCGGTTTGCCCGTTTGAATGCGAACGGTGGATTAGTTTCGTCGTTCAATGCCGCGCTTAACACGAATGGCATTGTTTCTTGTATTGAAATTCAACCCGACGGAAAATTTATCGCCGCTGGAAATTTCTTTCATGTCAACGGAAATAGGTACAGTTCAATAATCAGGTTTTTGCCGGACGGTACGATTGATCCTTCTTTTGCCACTTCTGCTCAAACTCAATTTTTAGGTGGTGATCCAATAGAAAATATGGAAATTCTTCCCGACGGAAAAATTGTAATAGTCGGGGTAATTGTTTTTCCGGCACAACCTAATGTTTCCTATGCCGCCATCAGATTAAATGCCGATGGAACGGTGGATAACACATTCGCTCCGGTGACAATCAGCGACAATTATCCGACGACCGTTGTCAAACCCCTTCCGAACGGACAAATAATTATAGGCGGAAGGAACCTTAAAAAATTCAATTCTAACGGAACTTTAGATACATCATTTAACCCGATGTTCGGCGCACAAGGTTCTACGCGTGTCTATGACATTAATATCAGAAATGACGGAAAAATTCTCGTTGGCGGTTTTTTTGATACGGTTAACGGGACACCTAGAAAAAATCTTGCTTTACTTAATGCGGACGGCACTCTTGACACAAATTTTTCGGCAAATGTTTCCTCAGCAGTCCTTACGATTGAGAAACTTTCCGACGGAAATTTACTAATAAGTGGATTTTTTACTTCCGTCAACGGAACTCCGCGCAATAACGTGGCGAAACTTCTGGCGAACGGACAGCTTGATATATCTTTTAATGTTGATACAACTTTTGCTTTTCCCAACCAGGTGATAAAAACACTGCCCGACGGAAAAATCATTCTTGCCGGACAAAAAAACTACTCTTCAACCATTACCAATAATTTTGTAGTTCTTAATCCAAACGGTTCGATTAATACTTTTTTACCTAACAATCGCGGATTTAACGACAGCATTTACGACGTTGAAGTTCAAAGCGACGGGAAAATTTTGGTCGGAGGTCAATTTACGAAAGTTGGAACTTCTGTCCGATATGGTTTAGCCAGACTGAATTCAATCAATTTTCCCGTCAAATCTTCGTTTGACTTTGACGGCGACGGGAAAGCCGACGTTTCCGTGTTTCGTCCTGATAATAGTGCGTGGTATCTGCAACAATCCACTAACGGTTTTACAGGCTTTCAATTTGGTTTAAGAACGGACAAAATCGTTCCTGCTGATTACGACGGCGACGGCAAAACCGATGTCGCCGTTTATCGAGATAGAATCTGGTATTTGCAGAGAAGCCAACTCGGATTTACCGGCATTCAGTTCGGGACGACGGAAGACATTCCCGTTCCGGCAGACTACGACGGCGACGGCAAAGCCGACATTGCCGTCTTCCGTCCGTCAAACGGCGTCTGGTATTTGCAACGCTCACAACTCGGCTTTACCGGCATTGCGTTTGGGCAAACAGGTGATAAGCCAGTGGCGGCGGATTACGACGGCGACAACAAAGCCGACGTTGCGGTGTTCCGTAACGGAACTTGGTATTTACAAAGAAGCCAAGCCGGATTTACGGCAGTTCAATTCGGGGCGAGCGATGATAAACTCGTTCCGGCAGATTACGACGGTGACGGCAAGGCGGATGTCGCGGTTTTCCGCCCGTCAAATGGAACTTGGTATTTGCTTCAATCAACTATGGGGTTTGCAGGAGTTGCGTTTGGCTTTGGAACTGACAAACCAGTTCCGGCGGATTATGACGGCGACGGAAAGACTGATATTGCTGTGTTCCGTGACGGAGCTTGGTATCTGCAAAGAAGTTCGCAGGGCTTTACGAGTATAGCGTTCGGCGGGAGCGGCGACCAACCGATTCCAAATGCTTACGTTCGTTAGACAAACATCGGTCTGTTTATCACATAAATTAGCTGACTATGACAAAAGGGCTTGGCTTCTAAATCTAGAAGCCAAGCCTTTTTCCTTCAAATTAAATTTGACGCGGGAAAATTTTTCGATATTTCGATATAATGAGTTGCCCTATTAAACCAACAATCTAACAACTTCCTGGAGAATCCATAAATGAGAATAACGAATTTTGTGGCGCAGTTGTGCCGATTTTCGCTTTGCTTGGCTTTGACGCTGGGCGTTTTTCAAGTCTTGAGTGTCGCCGCAAAGTCGGAAACCGACGGAAAAATTGTACCGCAGCAATCAGCGATGTGGCAGCCTAAAACGGGCGACGACGTGCAGAGCCGCGGCAAGCGCACTGTTACGCCCGACAAATTTCTGGTCTATGGATTAGACCGCAACCAGATGAAACAAATTCTCGACCAAGCCCCTTTGGAATTCACTCCAGCGGCGCGGCTTAAGGAAGTTGTTCTGGAAATTCCTTCGCCTGACGGCAGCTTGCAGCGTTTTCGCATCGAAGAATCGCAGATGCTCGCGCCGGAAGTCGCGGCGCAGTTCCCCGGATGGAAATTTTATCAAGGCTACGGCATAGACGACCCGACGGCGACCGCGCGTTTCGATTCGACGCCGAGCGGTTTTCACGCTTATATCTTGCGCGGCAACGGAACTTTTGCCATTGATCCGTTTCAAGAAAATGACCGCGGAAATTATATCGTTTACAGCAAAAAAGACCTTAACAGAATTACCGGATTTCACTGCAATCTGGAAGAAGAGTTGAGTAAAAATTCGCCCGTCTCGGTCAACCCTTCAACCGACGCGCCCGCGTTCAGCAACGGAGCGCAGATTCGCACTTATCGTCTGGCAGTGGCGACGACCGGCGAATATACGGCTTTTTTCGGCGGCGCGACTCCGGCTTTTAATCAAGTCGTCACTTCGGTAAATCGCGTGACCGGCGTTTACCGCAGAGAGTTGGCGGTCAGTTTTACATTAGTTTCGACAACGAACACCATTTATACGACGACGACGGAAACGCCCGCAAACTATCTTAATAACGGAAGTTCCGCTGACATCAACGCCAATCAAACAAACATTGATTCGATCATCGGCGCGACTAACTATGATGTCGGGCATCTTTTTGAAACCGGACCCGGCGGCATCGCGCAGCTCGCTTCGGTTTGCGGCACGGGCAAAGCGCGAGGTTTATCGGGCATCCCGAATCCGACCGGCGATCCTTTCGACATTGATTATGTCGCCCACGAACTAGGGCATCAGTTCAGTCAAAATCACACTTTTAACGCCACCGGCAACTGCGGCAGCAGCCCGGCGCAAACCAGAATGGAAGGCGGAAGCGCCGTGACGATTATGGGTTACGCCGGAATTTGCTCAAGCACGGCAAATGTGGCGCGTAATTCAATCGAAACCTTTCATATTGTAAATTTAACCGAAGCCGTCAACTTTATCACGACCGGCGCGGGCGCATCTTGCGGAACGCTCTCCGGAACCAATGCCGTGCCGGTGATTTCGGCTTTGACAAATTATTCGATTCCCTTCAACACGCCGTTTTCATTGACCGCCGTTGCGACCGACGGCGACAGCGACCCGCTGGCCTACAACTGGGAACAAAACAATGCAGGCGCTTCGGCTTCAAATTATCCGGCATCGCCGGACGATGATGATACTGCTTTAGCGGTTCGTCCGCTGATGCGTTCGTATCTGCCGACAGTGAATCCGACCAGAACATTTCCGAGTCTGATTTATATTCTGAACAACGCCAACGAACCGCCGCTAACCTTTACGGGAACCTCGCCGCTCGGCGCGATTTGCGCCGGAACCTGCATCACAGGCGAAGATTTGCCCTCGATTGCCCGCACGATGAACTTTCGTGTTTCGGTGCGCGACAATCGGGGCGGCGTGAGCGACGCGGGTTTGACCGTCGCTTCGGTTAATACGACGACTCCGTTTCGCGTCACGTCAGCGAACACGGCGACGAATTTGACATCGGGCAATCCGTTCAATATAACGTGGGACGTAAGCGGCACGACCGCCGCGCCGATCAGCACGGAATTCGTCAAAATTTCGCTCTCGACCGACGGCGGACAAACTTTCCCGACGATTCTCGCGGCTTCGACCGCCAACGACGGCTCGGAATCCATAACCGTTCCGAATACGCAGACGACGACCGCCCGCATAAAAATCGAAGCAGTCGGCAATATCTTTTTCGACATCAACGATGCCAACATCTCAATCGTCCAGCCGGGCGGTCCGGCAGTGGTCAACGCCGGACCAATCGTGATTACCGCCGAATCTTGCGGCACGCCGAACGGCAATCCAGATCCGGGTGAAACCGTCACGGTCACGCTGCCGTTGACGAACAACGGCGGCTCGGCGACGACCAATCTGACGGCGACTTTGCAGGCGACCGGCGGCGTAGTGAGCAACATCTTGCAAAATTACGGCGCGGCGGCGGCGGGCGCTACGACGACCCGCAGTTTTACCTTTACGGTTTCCAACACGGTGGCGTGCGGCTCGACTGTCACTCTGACATTTGTCGTCGCCGACGGCGCGACGACTTTCGCGCCCGCCACGCAAAGCTACACGACCGGCACGGCGGTAGTTTCGCTCAGTCAAAATTTTGACGGCGTAACCGCTCCGGCACTGCCCGCGGGCTGGACGAATACGCAAATCTCCGGCACGGCGATTAACTGGGTGACGACAACTACGACTCCTAGTTCGCCGCCGAACGCCGCGTTTGCCAATAACCCGGCGACGGTTAATCTGGCGGCTCTGACCAGCCCTTCAATTGTTATTCAAAGCGCGTCGGCGAAAATCAAATTCAAGAACAAATACAACACGGAAGACGGCTTCGACGGAATGGTTCTCGAATACTCGACGAACGGCGGAACGTCTTGGACTGACATTATTACCGGCGGCGGCTCGTTCGTTACGGGCGGTTACAGCGGCACGCTGAACACCGGCTTCTCCAATCCTTTGCCCGGACGCTTGGCGTGGGAAGGCAACTCCGGCAGCTATCTTGATACGGAAGTTAATTTGCCCGCCAATTTAAACGGACAGACGGTTCAGTTTCGCTGGCTGATGGGTTCGGACAACGCGGTCGCAGTGGCGAACGGCGGCGTCTGGGTTGACGACGTGCAGGTTTTGGGCGGCGTCACCTGTGCCTGCTCAACGCCGGTCGTGTGCCGCATTCAACGGCGCAGCGATTTTAACGGCGACGGCAAAACCGATTACGCGGTGTTCCGTCCGTCAACCGGAACGTGGTATGTGCTGCCGAACGGCGGCGGAGCAGTGAGTGGCTTTAATTTCGGAACGAGCGGCGACCGCCTCCAGCCCGCCGATTACGACAACGACGGCAAAACCGATTACGCGGTTTATCGAAACGGCGTTTGGTATTGGGTGCAAAGCACGGACAATGCAATTAAGAGCTTTACGTTCGGCACCAGTTCCGACATTCCAGTGGCTGGCGATTACACAGGCGACGGCAAAGCCGATTTAGCAGTTTACCGTCCTTCGACCGGCGTCTGGTATGTCCGAAACTCCGACACGGGCGCGCTCGCGGCGACGCACTGGGGCGGCGCGGCGACAGATGTTCCGGTGGTCGGCGACTTTGACGGCGATTGCAGGATGGACTACGCGGTGCGGCGCACTATGAACGTGACGGGCGCGACGGAATTTTTCATTCTGCAATCAAACGGCAACGTCGCATCGAGCGTGCGCTGGGGACTCGACACGATGCCAATTGCCATCGGCGATTATAACGGCGACGGTAAATCCGACATCGGCGTGGCGGCTTTGAGCGGCGGCTTGCTTTACTGGTATGTGATCGGGATAAATAACACGGTGATTGTTAACGGCACGCAGTTCGGGCTAACCGGCGATGTAATCACGGCGGGTGATTATAACGGCGACGGCAGCACCGATTTATCGGTCTGGCGTCCATCAAACGCCGTATTCTATTACCGCGCCGTAACAAACGCGACGCAGTTCGGCACACAGTTTGGTGCGACGTCCGACACGCCGGCGGCGCGTTGGTCGCAATACGCGCTGCCGTAAATCTTTAATTTTCGCCCGCAAGCCGGTCGGGTAATTTCCGCGCCGGTTGCGGCATTAAAACAGAAGCCGGAATCGTCAATCAACGATTCCGGCTTCTGTTCTTATCTAAGAAAAAACAGGAAGCAGAATTACTCTGCGTGCGCTGTCTAAATTTCCTCTTCGCCGATTTCCCGCGCAGACGGGGCGATTTCGTTTTCTCGTTTTTCCTCGCGGACGGCTGCCAGTGAGTCGGTCGAAATGAGTTTTTCAGCGGCGGCGTGAGCGGCGGCGAAAACCGTGTTGGGCGCCAGCACGAGCTGACGAGGACGCGTCCGCTCAATAAAAACTTATCAGCCGTGCCGTAACCCATATACGGCACAATCGTCAAATCATCGCCGAAGTCGCCGATTCTTCTCAGGCGCGCTCGCAAACTGTCGGAAACCTCATCAATTTCTCCGACCAAGTTTTGAAACTTTGATTTCCAATTCCCCATACGTTTTTATGTTTTAGAATGAAAGACTAACCGCGTAAATTAACGCCAGACAAGTTCCGGCATAAATACCGGCAAGAATATCGTCGGCGCACACGCCGATTCCGGCAGGCAGATTTTGCAGCGAATCTACCGGGTAAGGTTTCCAGATGTCGAACAGACGAAACAGCAAAAATCCAGCGAGAACAAAATGCCAGGAGACGAGAAAGGGAACGAAAAGAAAAGTTATAAGCTGCCCGATGATTTCGTCAACGATGGCTTGCTGCGGGTCTTTATTTTTGAAAAGCCGCGTCGCGCGGTTCGCCGCCCAAATGCCGAGCAGACAAAAAAGCAGAAATGCGATTAGATTGACGGCGTGCAGCCAAGCCGTAATCTGCTCGCCGCTTGCGCCGTCCGCGCCGTAACGCAGATAAACGCTTTTTTCCAGATACGCGAAGAAAAGGTAAACTCCCACTCCGACCATTGAACCGTAAGTTCCGGGCATCAGAGGCAGATACCCGACTCCGAAAGTCGTCACGGCGAGCGCGAAATAATCAAGCGCGGTTTTATCTTTTGTTTTTTCTTCGGCTAGAATTTGCGCTTCGGCAGTGGCGGAAACGTGAATTATTTCGTCGTAACTCGGCATTTGATTTGAACGGGCAAAAAACGCGATTCGGAAATTGATGCGTTAAATTTCGCGGAAAATTCTTTTCTTTAAAATTTCTTCGCCGGAAAATTCGGCTGCAGGTTTGATAATTTTATTCGACATTTGTCTTCGGGAAATTGTAGCGGCATTCAGCTGAAGCGGCAAATTCAATCGTCAGACGGATTTTGCGTGCCGCGCCCGTTGTATTAAAAACCGGCGCGTAAATCGTCATTGCGGCTTCGGCTTATCCGGTTGCAGTGCTTATACTTTATTTATTTGCGCCACGCCTTTAATCGGCGAAAATCAATTATGAACAAATCCGAAGTCATCGAGGAAATTAAGCGCATCGGCATTCTGCCGGTCGTTCGCGCCGATTCAGCCGCCGAAGCCGAACAAGTCATTAAAGCCATCGTGCGCGGCGGAATTACTACGGTTGAAATAACGATGACCGTGCCGGACGCTGTTGATTTAATCGCCGATTTATCTAAAAATGACTCGGACGTTTTAATCGGCGCGGGAACGGTTTTGGATGAGGAAACCGCGCGCAAATGCATCACATCGGGCGCGAAATTTATCATTAGTCCGGCTCTGAATTTTGAAACAATCAAATTTTGCAATGAAAACGAAATCGTCGTGATGCCGGGCGCGCTGACGCCGACGGAAATCGTCGCGGCGTGGAACGCAGGCGCGGATTTCATCAAGGTTTTTCCTGCCTCGGCGATGGGCGGCGCGAGTTATCTGAAATCTTTGAAGGCTCCGCTGCCGCACGTCAAACTCATTCCGACCGGCGGAGTTTCGCTCGAAACGGTGGCTGATTTTTTTCGCGCGGGAGCGGAAGCCGTCGGTGTCGGCGCGGATTTGGTTGATTTACAGGCTCTGCGCGAAGGACGCGCCAGTTCGATTAGCGAAACGGCGCGGCAATACGTCGAGATTGCAAAGGCGGCGCGGCGCTCGGAATGAGCCGATGTTTTTAACGTTAGTGATTATTAAAAGCAGAAAGCGGGCGGCAACTGATTCGAGTTGCCGCCCGCTTTCTTATTTGCGCCGAATTTTATTCTTCATCCTCGTCTTCGGAGACTTCGATTAAAGAAGCGCTCGTCACCATATCGCCGTCGTTCATCCGAATCAGCGTGACGCCTTGGGCGCTTCTGCCGGTTTGCCGGATTTTGTCGGCTTCGAGGCGGATTAGTTTTGCCTGCTGCGTGATAATTATCACTTCGGAATTTTCGTCAACCGGGAAGACGGCAACGACCTTGCCGGTCTTTTTTGTCGTCTTCATATTGATCACGCCTTTCCCGGCGCGCGATTGCAGACGATAAGTTCCGACTTTGGTTTGTTTCCCGAAACCCTGCTCGGAAATCGAAAGCATTTTTTCCGATTCGTCGTCTGAAATGGCACAAGCCGTCACGACGAAATCATCTTTTCTGAGCGAGATGCCGCGCACGCCGCGAGCCACGCGACCCAATGGACGGGCGTCGCTTTCGTCAAAGCGAATCGCCATTCCGTCGTGCGTGGCGATAAAGATTTGCTTTGTGCCGTCGGTGACGAAGACGTTTAAAAGCTCGTCGCCCGCGTCAATGTTTATGGCGTTAATGCCGTTAGCGCGAATGTTTTGATATTCGCTCAAAGCGGATTTTTTAATCACTCCCAGCTTAGTCACCATCGTGATATAAACTTCTTCGCTGAAATCCTTAACCGGCAAAACTTCGACCAGTTTTCTCTCAGACGACAACTGCACGAGATTGACAATCGCTTTGCCGCGGGCGGCGGTGTCGCCTTCAGGAATTTCGTGGACTTTGATTTTGAAAACCTGTCCGTCATCGGTGAAAATCATCAGAAAATCGTGCGTCGAAGCCGTGAACAGATGCTCGACAAAATCGTCGTTCTTCGCCTTCGCGCCGAAACGTCCTTTGCCGCCGCGAGCCTGACTTGAATAGGCGGTAACCGGCGTTCGCTTGATGTAACCGGCGTTAGTGACGGTAATCGCCACTTCTTCGTCAGCGATTAAATCTTCGATTTTCAGTTCGATTCCCGCGTCAACGATTTCGGTTTTTCTGGCGTCGCCGAAATTGCGTTTGACTTCCTTGAGTTCATCAACAATAACTTGCCGCAACAATTGTTCGTTCGCTAGAATCGCTTCGAGTTCGCTGATGAATTTTAGAATCGCTTCGAGTTCGTCAATAATTTTCTGACGCTCCAAAGCCGACAGACGGCGAAGCTGCAGATCGAGAATCGCCTGCGCCTGAATTTCGGAGAAGCCAAGTGCGCTGACGATTTTTTCCAGATTCTTTTGAAACTGTTCCGCCGTCTGATCGGCGGGCGCGCCGCGCCACGATTTGATTTCACTCAATCCGGCAAAATTTCCGGTCAGCCACGCTTTGGCTTCTTCAAGCGAGCGCGAATTGCGAATCAGCGGAATGATGTGATCGAGCGCGTCAATCGCTTTGTTCAAGCCTTCTAAAATATGCGCCCGCGCCTGTGCTTTTCTAAGTTCAAATTCGGTGCGGCGGCGCACGACTTCTTTTCTGAATTCGACGAATGCTTCTAGAATCTGTTTGAGATTCAAAACTTTCGGCTGCCCGTCAACAATCGCAATGTTGATGATGCCGAACGACATTTGCAGCGGCGTGAGTTTGTAAAGTTTATTCAAAACCACTTGCGGCACGGCGTCGCGTTTGAGTTCGATGACGACGCGGATGCCTTCGCGGTTCGACTCGTCGCGGATTTCCGAAATGCCGTCGAGCCGTTTTTCGTGAACGAGTTCGGCGATTTTCTCGATCAGACGCGCTTTATTTAACTGATACGGAATTTCGGTGATAACGACGGCATCTTTTTCGCGCTCGCCGCGTCCGATTCGGTCAATCGCCGCCTTTGCCCGCATCTGAATAATGCCGCGCCCTTCGCGGTAAGCGCGGTGAATTTCCTCGCGCCCGTAGATGAACGCTCCTGTGGGAAAATCCGGTCCGGGAATGTGTTCGATAAGTTTATCAATCGTAATGTCGGGATTTTTGATGAGCGCCACGGTCGCGTCAATCACCTCCGACAAATTATGCGGCGGAATCTTCGTCGCCATTCCGACCGCGATGCCTTCCGAACCGTTGACCAGAAGATTCGGAAAACGCGCCGGCAGAACTTTCGGCTCGCTCAAAGATTCGTCGTAGTTCGGCTGAAAATCAACGGTTTCCTTTTCAATATCGGCGAGAACTTCGCCGGTCAGCTTTTGCATTCTGACTTCCGTGTAGCGCATTGCCGCGGCAGAATCTCCGTCAATCGAACCGAAATTGCCTTGCCCGTCAACCAGCGTGTAACGCAGAGAGAATTCCTGCGCCATCCGAACAATCGTTTCGTAAACCGCCGAATCGCCGTGCGGATGATATTTCCCGATGCAGTCGCCGACGACGCGCGCCGATTTTTTATACGGTTTATTGTGATAATTGCCGAGTTCCTGCATCGCCCAAAGCACGCGGCGATGCACGGGCTTTAAACCGTCGCGGACATCCGGCAAAGCGCGTCCGATGATGACCGACATCGCGTAATCGAGATACGACCGCCGCATCTCGTCTTCGATATTAACCTGGTTGCGTTCTAAAATTGTATCCATTTATTTTCCTTTTTTTGCGATTGCTCGTCTAAAATTTGTTTATGTTGAAAAGGCGTGAGCTAAAATAAAAACCTTGAACTTTCACACGGTTTACTTGTATTATTTTACAGGTTTCGCGCCTGTTTAGCAAACCGTCCAACCGTTGTAAAGCATTCAAAAATCAACTGCTTTCCGTCTGTTTTGCAATCTTGATTTTCCAATCAAAAACCACCGAAGATGAACACCGCAAACGATAATAACAACAGCCGCCGGCTGCCGCGATTTTCGCTCGCGCTGCCCGCGCGCGTCGAGTCGCGCGTCAGCGAAAGCCACGCCTGGGACGAAATCACTCGGCTGACGGATGTGTCGGCTTTCGGCGCGGGTTTTAATCTGAAACGTCCGGTTAAACGCGGGCGGCTGGTGCAGATGACGCTGCCGATGCCGCGCCAACTGCGCTGCTACGATTTTGCCGAGCCGCAGTATAAAATCTGGGGCTTGGTGCGAAGCTGCGTCACGAGAGAAAATTCTCAAACCGAAGAGCATCACGCCGTCGGCGTGGCATTTATCGGAAAACGTCCGCCGCAGAGTTTTTATGACGAGCCGGCTAAATTATTTGAAATTTCGCATAAAGAGGAAGGCAGCCTTTGGAGTATCGTTGACGCGCCGACGCGCCCGGACGAAAGCGGTTTGCCAAAAGATATGCGCCGTCATACTAGATTTTCAATTCCGACCAACGTGGTTGTCGAAAAAATTGACGCCGACGGCAACGTCACGACGAGCGAGCCGACCGTCACGGAAAATCTGAGCCTCAGCGGGACGGCGATTTTTTCGATGCTGGAGGTGGAAATCGGCGAATTCGTCCGGGTTAAAAGCGAGCAGTATAACGTCTCGATTATCTCCATCGTGCGCGGACGGCGCATCGGTCAGGACGGCATTCCGCGCCTGCACGTTGAGTTTGTGGACAGGTTTTTTCCACTCGAAGGAATAGAATAAAGGATGAAAGATGAATAAGAAGCACTCAACTGTGTTCCGGTTTTATTCATCCTTCATTCCTCTTAAAAACAGCTCCACTGATTCCCAACCATCATCGCCGGCGCGCCCGTGCCGCCCACCTGACACGGCGTTGTAGAACGGCGGCAGTTTGAACAGTAAACCATCGAGCCGTTCGGCTTGCCCGCCGGCAGCGCGTTTTGCGTGAACGAGGGCATTTGCAGCGGCGTGCCGAACTGCACGTCGGTGCCGAAAAACGTCGGATGACCTTTGACGCTTCCTTCGTCGAGTTGTCCGGTCATAAAGATGACGGTGGCGCGGTCAAATTTATTGATGGTGGCTGCCGCCGGCTGGCAGCCGAGCGTGTAACCGTCGTAGCAAAAACGGTCGCCGGTCGAATAAACACGCAGCCGTTCGTCGGCTTGAAAAGTGTTCGATAAGTAAAGATTGCCGGTCGAGACGAATGTGCGGCGTGCTTTAAAGATAATCGGTGAGCCGAAAATGTTGTTGACTAAAGTCATCGGGTAAGAATAATCGCCCGCGCTCGGGTTCTGCACCGCGTTATAAACGATTGAAGCGGTCATCTGTTCGGTTTGCGAATTGAGAATCGTGACCGCCGCGCTGTCCAGAATATCGAGAAACGTTCCGCCGAGTGCGTTCGCAAAGCCGCCGCCGAACGTATCCTGAATCAACACGTTTCCGGCGCGTTCAAAGTGCATCGAATTTCCGTTGGTGGTCGCCGTGCGCTTCGTATTGATAAACATACAGCCCTCGATTTTCCAATCTGAATTGCTGACCTCCGAATAAATTCCCGCGTCGCGGTTATAGACAAAGCGGCAGTGGTTAAACTTGACGTAATCGAACTGCCAGCCATACTGGTTGATCGGCAGCGCGTGAGCGTAAAAGCCGCGGTTGAAACCCTGAAAAACGACGCGCTCGACGTAAAAATTTTGCGACGACAAATACGCGCCGACCGCTTCGACGCCAAAAGTTCGGTCATCGCTTTCGGCAAACAATTCAAAATCGTGCAGCGAGACGTTTTCGACGCATTCGCCGATGCGAAAAGCGGCGCGATTCGTGCCGCGCAGTTTGATGCGGCTCGGATTAATGCGGACTTGATTGTTTGTCGGCGCGAGCGTCGTAATCGCGCTGACGCCCTGCATTTTCAGACCCGAAGGCAGGGCGACGGGCGAGGTGATGACGAAATCGCCTTCGGGAATCTGCAAAGTTCCGCCGTTGCGCGTGGCGATAAAAGCCATCGCGCTTTTGAAGGCGATAGTGTCGTCGGTTGTGCCGTCGCCGACGGCGCCGAAATCTTTGATATTGTAAACGCCCGGCACAGCGGGCGTGGCAATCCAGTCGTAAGTGATTTGTCCGGCTGACTGGTCGCCTTGAAACGTGATTCGATAGCGTTTGTCTTCGCCTGTGAAACACCATTTCGTATCGGTGGAACTGCCGCGCAGCGTCGCCGCCGAGCCGCTCTGGGTAACGCGCGTCGCCTGGTCGCACGCCGATATTTTCATCGGTGTCGCGCGATTCAGATCGGTAATCGTGATAACGGTTTGCGGCGGAGCGTAGCGCAGAGCGCACGTTTGCGCTTTTTGATTGTCGGGAACGTCGAGAAAAAGATTGTAGCCTTCAAATCTGGTTTGTCCCTGACCGTCTTGAACAAGGTTTTGCGCCGGTTCGCCTTCGGAATTATTTTTTGCGCAAGCCGTTAAAACGGAGAATAAAATAAAAGCGATCAGCAAAGTCGTTCGATAATTTTTCAACATAAATAAAATTGTAAAGTCCAAAAACCAAAAGTCAAAAGTTCAAAATCCCAAATCTATCCGAATGAAGTTGAATTTGGAAATTTGACGAAATTTCCAAACGTAAATTAACTTAGGACTTTTGCCTTTTGACTTTTGGCTTTTTACTTTTGACGGCTTTATCACGCGCCCGGACGAGGTATTTGAGTTCGGTCATAAATTCGGAAACGTCTTCAAATTCGAGATAAACCGATGCGAAGCGAACGTATGCCACTTTATCGAGTTCTTTCAGGCGGCGCATAATAATTTTGCCGACATCGCTCGTCGGCAGTTCGCGGTCAGGCGATTCCTGCAAGGTTTTCTCGACCGAATCAACGATGGCTTCAAGCTGTGAAGCGGAAATCGGTCGCTTTTCGCAGGCGCGAAGCAAGCCCGCCATAATTTTATTGCGCTCGAAGGTTTCGCGCTTGCCGTCTTTTTTGACGACCATATACGGAATTTCGTCAATCCGTTCGTAGGACGTAAAACGCCTGCCGCATTCGAGACATTCGCGCCGCCGCCTGATTGAATCGCCGTCTTTTGCCTCGCGCGAATCAACCACCTTGTCTTCTAAAAATCCGCAAAATGGACACTTCATACATTTTCGATTTGCGATTTGCGATTTGCGATTTGGTCTTCGGTCTTCGGTCTTTGGTCTTCGGTTTTTTGCTCCACGTCTCCGTGTCTCCGCCTTACCGTGTCATTTCTCTCCCCTTCTTCAATCTCTTCGACCGCGTGTTCCGAATCGAGCAAACTCTTAAACCGCGCGACGCTCATATCGCCGTGCAGAAAATAATAAAGACCGAAAAATACGGCGGGCGCGAAATAAACCAGGTGCATCGCAATCGAAGTCGCCGCCGCGTCGTTTGGGTTAATGTTCAAAAATATCAAGCCGCCCGCCGTCGCCGCGTGAAACGCGCCCGCCGCGCCGCCCGGCGTCGGCACGAGCGAACCGATTGCCGCCCAGCCCATCACAAACAGCGAAGCACTGAAGTTGAGCGGCAGATCGAAAGCCAGAATTACCAGCCACGTCGGAACGGCGATTGAGAACCAAAGCAGAATCGTCCAGAAAACGACCGCCGTCACCTCGCGCCAATCTTTCAAAACGCGCAGCGATTTACTGAGCTGTCTCAAAAGACTCAGAAATATTTTTTGAATTCTTTTAGGAAAGAATTTCTTATCGGTTGCGCGTTCAAACCAGGCGATAAATTGCGCGGCATACTTTTGATAAATATATAAAGCGATAAAGCCGATTGCGACGCCGACGAGCATCAGATTGCCGATGAATTTCACGTAACCGAATTCGGCTTCGTGTCCCGCCGGAGAGTTAAACCAGATGAGATTAACAGAGAAAAAACATATCAAAGCAGCGAGGTCGAAAATTCTTTCGACGCCGATTGTTATTAATGCCGCTGACGGGCGCACGCGCCGGTCGCGCATCGGCAGCCACATCGGGCGAACGATTTCGCCGATTCTGCCGACCAGAAAAACCGCCGCATAGCCAACTGTCGTGGTCGCAAAAAGTTCTTTCAAAGAAGTTTGGGTAATCGGCACAAGCAGCGTCTGCCAGCGAATCGCGCGCAGCAGATAACCGAGGCTGATAATCAGCATCGCCGAAATCAGGTAAAAAGCGTTGGCGCGGCGCAGACTTTGGCTGATTTCCTGCCAATCGAGATTGCGCCCGAAAAACCAGAAGATAAAGACGGCGAATAAAAATAGCAATATAAATTTTAGAGATTTTTTCAAACCGTTTGTATTCCGCCTTGAAGATGACTTTTTATCATTTCAGAAGATACCTAACAAATTGTTGCATACTTTGTAGTTCTGTTAAATACACAATAAAGACAAAAGATACAGTATCCCAAAGAAAATTCTAAGTCCGCAAAATAAAGTTTCGGAAATCAGCGGGCAAAATAATTTTACAGGCGAGCGCCGGAATGCGAAATTTTATAAAATAACCGAGGTTCGTTCGCCTTTAACGGCGACCTAGGCTTCGATTGACGGTGAAAACTTTTTTGAACTTTCTGTTTCAGACCGTCGTAAAAAAATTTTGACAAGGCAGGAATTTCGGCTTTGTTGCTTTAACCAAAGAGCAAGCGGGTTCACGGAGAACAAAGCGTTGGAAGCATTAAAAGCAGCGGCGACGAGTAACGGAGCGGAACTTATAAGGCGGTGTCGAGCGGGCGACGGCACGGCTTGGGAAGAGATCGTGTCGCAGTTTTCGCGCCGCATTTTCAATCTCGCCTTTCGTTTTACATCGAGCGTCGAAGCGGCTGAAGATTTGACGCAGGAAGTTTTTATACGGATTTACCGCACGCTCGATCAATACGACGCCAAACAGGGCGATTTGTCGAACTGGCTGATGCGGCTGGCGAGAAATTTGATAATTGACGATTACCGACACCGGCAGCGGAATCCGCAAAATTCCTACGCCGACGACGTTGAAGAGCATACGTTTCATCTGCGTGCGGTCGGAACTTCGGCGCAAAAGGAAATCGAGCGCCGCGAAACGGCGAAACAGGTGCAGGAAGGAATTGACAAATTGCCGCCCGACCTTAGAATGTGCGTGATTCTGCGCGACATTGAGGAGTTGACTTATCAGGAAATCGTGGATTTGCTGAAAATTCCCGAAGGCACGGTCAAATCGCGTATCAATCGCGGACGAATCGAGCTGGCAAAGATTTTGCGTCGGATGCGCGTCGTGAATATGTAAAGACAATTTTTCAACGCTAAATACGCTGAGGCGCAGAGACGCAAATTTAGAAACGCAAATATTTTTTTTCTGTTTAAATTAAACCGATGTAAAAAGTTTTTGACTTATGACTTATGAAAACGAAAAAATAATCAATTGCTCAAAGTTCGAGGAATCTCTGACCGATTATCTCGACCACGCTTTGAACAAACCGTTGAAAGTTGCAATGGCTGAACACGCCTTGCAGTGTCCTCTCTGCCACGCGCTGCTTAATGAAGTGAAAACGGCTTTGGAAGTTTGCCGCGAAATTTCCGCGCCGAAACATTCAATGACGCATCTCGAAGCCCGAATCCTTTCGATGACCGCGCCCGAAACGGCGATGGCTTGTCTGGATTTTGAAAATCATCTGACCGATTACCTCGATGGATTTTTGCCCGCCACGGTTTTTCACCGATGGGAACGCCACGCCGTTTTGTGCGAGAATTGCACGGATTTGCCCGGCGAAGTCGTCCGCTCGATTGCCGCTTGCTACACTTACAAAATGGAAGAAATGCCTTTACCTGAAGGTCTGCACCAGAAAATCTTGCAGGCGACCATCGGCACGGAACGAGCCAAAGACGTGCGGGCATCTTGGATTTCGCAAGCCGTCGAACAAATGCGCGGCTGGCGTTTTCCGATTCCGATTCCGCAACTTGCGCCCGTGGCGATGATTATGATGTTCGCGTTTTTCATTTTCAGCCAGTCGGTTTCCGCTGACGGTTCAATCACACAGATGTATCAGAAAAGTTTTGAGCTCGCCGGACAAACTTATCGGCAGGGTGCGGACATTGTTTTAGGAACGGAAAAGATTGAACCTAAATTGCAACCGCCGCAAGAACCGATAAACGGAACATATATTAATAACAGCGAGGATAACAACTGATGAATTGTGCATATCACGGGCAAAACGCGGCGGTGGTGAATTGTAATGGGTGCGGCAAACCGCTGTGCCCCTCGTGCGATCATCGCATAAAAGGTTTTCCGTATTGCCAGGATTGCATCGTGTCGGGCGTGGAGCTTTTGCGAAATTACAACCAATCTTCATACGCGCCGATTATTAAACGGCAAACTTCCCCGCTTGTCGCCACCGTTCTTTCACTGGTTTGTCCCGGTTTAGGCGCGGCTTACAACGGTCAGACAACAAAGGCTCTGGTTTATTTTGCGATTTTTGTCGGGCTCTTTCAGATGGCGGTGTTGACCGGCGGAATGCCGCTGTTCGTTCTCGGATTTTTAGGAATGTGGCTGTTCGCCGCGCTCGATTCCTACCGCACGGCGCGCCTTTTGCGCTCCGGCGTGACGCCGAACGGCGCGGAAGATTTCATCGTGCAAAGGTTTGCGGACAACCCGAAACTTTGGGGAATCGTCTTAACCGCACTCGGCGCAACATTTTTTTTGAACGCATTTTTTAATATCAGATTTTTAATGCGCGGAATTTTGCCTGTTTTGCTCATCGGTTTGGGCGTTTATCTGCTGCGCGATTACGTTTTCAAACCGAGGAAGGACGAACAAAACCGGGCTGATTACGAAACCCGGACGAATGCACCGAAGTTCGCCGCCGCTTATGGCAACGCAAATTTTCGCCGCGACGATTACAACGCTCAGAACGATTTTGAAACCGAAAACCGCGTTTCGACGTGGAAGAATCGGGCGTAAATTTGTATGATGGAAACAACGAGAGTTTTTGACAATTGAAGTTAAAAACTGTCGAACGGTTAAAAATTTTAAGCTGTAGCAGCAAGGATTTTAAAGTTATGTCAATTTTATATAAAGCCGCCGGTTGGGGAAGCATCTTTGCTATCTTGGCTCTGATCGTTACGTTTTTAAAACAGATCATCGCCCTGGTCAGCTCGTTACTAGCTTTGATCAGTTTTCTGATGTTCGCCATTAAAATCGCCATCGTTCTAATTTTTGTCGCGTTGATTGCCGGCGTCGGTTTTATGATCTTCCGCAGTTGGAAAACCAATAACCGTCAGGCAAACGGCTAAAGCGAAAATTACATCGTTAGACGCGGACAATCACCGTAATATTTGGGATATTTGCTTTTCGATGATTGTCTGTGTTATTTTTGCACTTTCCGATAAACCAAAAAAATTATCTTTAACTTTTGGTATTAAAAACCCCTAAGAGAGTATTTGTGTTTTTTAAAGCACAAACACTTTCGACAAGGAATTCGCGTCAGTCGCCATTTGGCTGTGCTTTCGTGATTCCAAGCAATTTGAAGGTTTCGATTTTTAAATTGCGTAAAATCATAAAAAAAGGAGCAACAAGCATAATGCACAAAGACGACCAGTCTTATTTTTTTCTTTTCTCGTATTTTAATCGTATAAAAACTTATGTCAGTCAGGAGAAAGTTTCAAAAAGAATTTTTCAAACGAGCGTCGCCAGCCTAATTTTAATAGTCGGTTTCGTTTTAACAGTATTTTCAGGTTTTATTAAAACAGACTTTTTAATCGAAACACTCGCTTCAAACAATCCAGCATCAGCTACTCAATCAACCAAATCATCTGTTGCCGGTCAAGCCGCCGGATATAAATCATTCAACTACAGCCGACCGGAATCTGTCGAAGTTTTTGCCCCGAACAGCGGCGGACCTTTCAGTGATTTGATTGAAAGCGAGGCGGATGAAACAAATATCGAAGGACAGCTAAAAATGATTGAAGCGACGGGCAATCCGGCGTTTCTGCCGATGATGTGGGCGCATCTCGGCAAAATCAACAATGAATTCGGTTATCGCCGCAATCCGTTCGGCGGACGCGGTTACGAATTTCACGCCGGAATGGATATTGACGGCAACCGCGGCGATTTGGTAAGCGCGCCCGCCAATGGTACGGTCGTTAAAGCAGATTGGGAAGGCGGCTACGGAAACTTAATCGAAATTGACCACGGCAACGGTCTAAAAACTCGTTACGGTCATCTCTCGAAAGTCGGAGTTCAAATCGGCGATACCGTGCAGCGCGGACAGATCATCGGGCTAATCGGCTCGACCGGGCGCTCGACCGGACCGCATCTTCATTACGAAGTGCGTCTTAACGATAAACCAATCAACCCGCGTCGTTTTCTGCCGCCCGAACCGGCGGAAATTAAAGCGTTAAGTGCCGGATAAGCGAACAGAAATTCGCGTGTCGGCAAGAGCGCTTAATGTTTATCAATTAAAATAAAAATGTGAACCGATTTTTCGGTTCACATTTTTATTTTGAATAGAATTTTTTCGAAATTTCCTGTCAAAAACTCTTCTATAGCAACTTTCAGTTGCGTAAAGACCAGAAATGGGAATAAGCTTCACAAATGCAAGCTTATTCTATAGATTTTCGTCAAAAAGTGGTTTCAGCTTATGAAAACGGGCTGGAAACGATTATCGAAGTCGCCGAACGCTTTGAAGTCAGTCCGAGCTTTATTAAGAAAATGCTCGCCAGAAAACGCTCAACCGGTGATCTGAAACCAATCGGGCATCGCGGCGGACAGAAGAAACGACTCTCGGACGAACATCGTAAATGGCTGTTGAAAACCGTATTGGCTGAGCCTGATATAACGCTGGCGGATTTACAAGAACGGCTGGAACGGGAAAAGGGGATTTCAGTGTCGGTGCCGACGCTTTCACGCGAGCTGCGTGCGTTAAATCTGAGACGTAAAAAAAAATCGGTGGTTGCTCGTGAACGAAACAAACGAAAGCGAGCCTGGCATTGGCGGAGAATGAGCAGATTGTCTCATCAGCGATTAAGATTTTTGGATGAAGCCGGAGCGACGACCGTTCTGACTCGGCTGTATGCCAGAGCCATTGGCGGCGCGAGAACAACAGAAGCCGTATTTCCAGAATTACGGCGCCTCGACTTCGATGATTGCGACTTTGGGAGTCAGCGGAGTCGAGGCAATGATGACGATTGAAGGCAGCGTTGACACAATTGTTTTCAATGAGTATTGCGAGCAGGTCTTGCGCCCAACGCTCAGAGCCGGCGATGTGCTTGTGCTAGATAATTTAGGCGCGCATCGAGCCAGCAGAATTGAGAAAACAGCTAAAAAATGTGGCGCCAGAGTGATCTGGCTGCCACCGTATTCGCCGGACTTCTCACCGATTGAATTGATGTGGTCGAAGGTGAAAACTTTCCTCAAGAAAGTCAAAGCCAGAACGCAGGAAGAATTGGAAAAGGCAATCGCTTTGGCTCTGGAAACGATTACTATCAGCGATTGCCTGAATTGGTTTGGGCATTGCGGCTACGAGGTTACATCCAAGTGAAAACTGCTATAGTCTGCGACGGCGCCGCCGCAACTCGAACCGCCTCCGGCGGTGCATCCGAAACAATGCGCGCCGGTCACGATGCGCCGGTCGTTTAATTTTTCAGGATTAAACTCGGCGATAATTTGCGGCATATTTTCTTCAACGCTCAAGTCGAGCATTTGATTAAAATCGCAGTCATAAAGTTTTCCCGTCCAGTCAACGCTGATTAAATTTCGACACATCAAATTTTCGACGGTCGCCGGATTAAAGGCGTCAAGCAATTTCTGCATATATCGTTCCTCATTTCCTGAACGGCGCAGGTAACCCAAAAATCTTTTAATCGGCATATTCGTAATCGTAAACAGATTATTAAACAAAACATCATAGCGCGTTTTCATTTCGCGCTTAAAATCAGCTTCGAGCGCCGTTTGCGCGGCGGGTAAAAATGCCCCCGTCGGATTGTAAACCAAATTCAAAACCAAACCGTCTTCGGTGCCGTAACCAACCGAATTTAAGCGGCGCAACGCTTCGATTGATTTATCAAACACGCCTTGCCCGCGCTGCGCGTCGGTTTGCGCCTGAAGGAAATACGGCAAAGATGAAACGACCTCCACCCGATTGTCGCGGAAAAATTCGGGTAAATCCGCCTGACCTGGCTCGAACATTACAGTCAAATTGTGCCGCACGATAACGCGCGTTCCAGCCGCCCGCGATTCGGAAACCAGCCGCCTGAACGACGCGTTTAATTCAGGCGCGCCGCCCGTTATGTCAAGCGTCGGAATTTTAAATCGGCGAACCGTTGCGAGAATCTGTTCCGCCGTTTCGACTGACATTATTTCAGTCCGCTTCGGGCTGGCATCAACGTGACAATGTTTACAGGCTTGATTGCAGAGTTTGCCGACATTGACTTGCAAAACGTCAACACTTGCGGCGCGCAATTCGAGATTGTGCCGCGCCAGCTTTTCGTCGAAACCGACGGCGGCGCGCGCCGGAGATTCTTGTTCGATTATCGGGAGACTTTTTATCATCACATCGAAATTTTATCGTGCGCGTTGTGTGATTGGATGCCGTGAATCAGCGACGCGCCGCCGCGAATCGCCGATGCGAGATGCATCGCTTCGGTCATCTGCTCGATGTTCGAGCCGTTTTCAAGGCTCGACTGCGTGTAGGCGTCAATGCAATACGGACACTGCACGACAACCGAAACCGCTAGACCAATCAGAGCCTTTTCGCGTTTTGAGAGCGCACCGTCCTCCTGACAGGCTTGATACCAAGCCATAAATTTCTCGAACAAATCGGGACGCGCTTTACCGATTTCACCGAAACGGGTTAAATCTTCTTCGTTGTAATAATGCATAAAATGTTTATTTTTTATATTTACCTGGTATTACAGAGTGTTGTCTGTTGAATATCAAACGTATTTTATCATTCTGTACCACTGCATCCGAACAGATAACAGATGCATAATTAGATACAGACATTGCACGACGCTAAAATACTTTAATAGACTACTTTTGCTTGCTTATATATTCAGTTGTCAATGAACTGAAAGAAACGGCTTGATTGATATTCAAGCCGTTTTTTCTTTTAAAATTTGTTCTCGCGCCTCTGGCAATATGCTCATACTTAATACCAACATCATTAAGGTCACAAACGCTGGCTTTTAGTTACAAGAGCCGATCTGCCTTACAATATGCGAAGTTAGCAGTCATTTTGCCTCTTGCAACTCGTGCATAGCTTCTATACTGGATTTTTATATCCACTTCTAGTGGTAGAAGTCAACAAAAATCAAATTTTTAGATTGTATTTTGTTTTAATTAAACTTTTATTCTCTGCGGGTGCAAACAAGATGTATTGTTAGCTCTATGGCTGCAAACTTCAAATAGTCGAGGGGAGAATGTAAGTTTTCTGGTTGTTACGTTGTAATTATGAAATGCATCCAGGACTGCCTTTCACGCATTCAGCCGTGCCAGCAGTTCCCTTTGGCATATCAGCGTTTGCTAAGTTACCGGCTAAAGTGATTTTTTCAATATCACCATGGACGGTAAGTTCAGGTTTGATAAACACTTTTTTTCCCATGATATTTTCCTCCTTTTTTAGTTTTATTGTGAACATTTGCTTTTTGTCTGCAGCCACAGAGCTAAAGATACACGATGTTATATATAGAACACCTTTCAATATCACTTCGGAACGTAGAAAGCGATCATGCGCCTCGCGCAGCGATTTGATGCTGATGTATTCTATAATTTTTTCGGATTTTTCACAATAACGTCGTTTATAATTTTCCGTCCGAATTTTTTCAGCCCGTAATTGTAACCGGGAGTTTGATCGGCTTTTAGAGCATTCTAATGAATTTCGGGCGGCAGTTTATTACAAAAGAAACAAGACGTATTTTTAGCTCTGCGGCTGCGAGCTACACAATCGAAGGCGTAATTAAAAACCCCGGATTTTTATGCAAATTTGTTAGGTTTTTTTGGGGCATAGACATTTTAATTTGTTGTAAATTTGGCAACACTTATCTGAGTATTCTGGACAATGAAAGAAAGTTTAACTAATTTATCTTTTTACAAATTGCAGAAATATATTAACATCAAGAAGTTAAAAGCGTATTTTTTCCCTGAATTCAATAGTTTTTAATTTACTTTTCTGTCAACAACAGTTGTTTTATCCCAAAGGAAAAATTGTTTGACCGGAGTAGTTTGTCTTTACATTTTATTTACGCCTAGGAGGAAAAAAAATTGTTCTTAACAAAAAATAGAGAAAATCCATATTCACGAATGACAATGTTCACTTTGTTTGCATTAGCAGTAACAGTTTTTTGCGGTGCGGCAAATACAATTACCACAAACGCGCAAATGATGAGGAAAAATGTCCCTCTTGATTTTAATGGGGACGGCAGAACCGATTGGGCGTCAGTTTCGAGTTCTGCCGGAGTCAATATGCCTATCAGGTGGAAAATAACGGGTAATCCGGCGCCTAATGCTCCGAATGCTGCCTTCAGACGAGAGTTTGATTACGGCTTTAACACTGATGCAATTGTTCCGAGAGATTATACAGGCGACCGAAAAACTGATGCAGCGGTTTGGCGTCCGGTGACGTCCGGGACTTATTATGTCTCACAATTTCCAATCGGAGTTGGCGGCATCACGCTTGACCGAGCAGTGTCCTGGGGACAAACCGGCGATTTACTCGGCGCAGATGGCGATTATGACGGCGACGGTAAAGTTGATTATACTGTTGTGCGCCAAGACGCCACTACCGGCGGCTTGACTTGGTATATTTTAAGCAGCAGCACCGGGACTCAAAGAGCAATTCAGTTCGGATCTATACCAACAGGAATTAGTTTTAATGCAACTGAAGGCGCGGATTTCAACGGCGACGGCAGAGATGAATTGGTCTTATTTACTTTTACCAGTGGTACAAGTGAAGGTCTAACCTTCTATATCGGAGATGCAACTACCGGAGCCGGAATATCAACGCTCAGTTATGGTAATTTTGTTACTGATTATGTGATCACACCGGCAGATTATACGGGGGACGGCAGAGCCGATATAGTTGTGGCTCGTGCGATTGACAATCCGATTATCTGGTATATCCGAAACACCGCAACAGGTGCGACAAGTGCAACAAGTTTTGGAATCGGCGATCCAACCTTTACCAGCAATGACCGGCCGGTTCGCGGCGATTATGACGGCGACGGTCGTCATGATATTGCCGTTTACCGCAGCAGCAACCAAACCTTCTACCATTTGAGAAGTTCAAGCAACAACACGATAGTAGACGGACAAAGGCACGGCGATCCTAATGATTTTCCCTTGGGAGCTTTTGGTACTTACTAAAAAGAATAGTGACTACGAAACAAGCAAACTCCGGTGCTACACCGCGTTGATAAATTACCAGTAAAAAGCCGTAAGTATCAAAACTTGCGGCTTTTTTCTGCAATGTTGCATACTGCATAACACTTTATATATTTAGAAACCAAACCTTAATAGCACATAATTTCTATGATGAATTAATCGGAATGGATATTGAATTTGTCTATTTGTATTTAGTTCCCTTTTATAATTTGTTTACAAGCGTTAAATGAAACGAGCAATTATTATTATGGCAAAAGTTCCTGTCGCCGGAACGGTCAAAACCAGGCTGCAGCCCTTTCTTTCTCCCAGGCAATGCGCCGAACTCGCGGCAGCGTTTTTGCGTGACGCGGCGGCGAAAGCGAAATCTGTTTGCGAGAATACGATTTTAGCATACGCTCCCGCCGACCGAAAAAATAGTCTGGAGAATTCCCTGCGCGACGAAAACACGCTTGTCGGACAAATTGGCGCGACGCTCGGCGAGCGAATGACGAACGCCTTTGAATTCGCTTTCGGGCGTGATTCGGATGCGGTTTTGATGATTGGAACGGACAGCCCGCTTGTTCCCGCCGCGTTTCTCAGACAGGCGTTTGAATTGCTTGAGAGAGGCGCCGACGTTGTTTTGGGAAAAACCGCCGATGGCGGGTTTTATGCCGTCGGACTCAGAAAAAATCAGCCGCGTCTTTTTGAAAACGTCGCGTGGAGCAGCGAACGGGTTTTCCGCCAAACCGCCCGCAACGCCGCGCGGATTAAACTTCGCCTGGCGCAAATTCCCGAATCGTTTGACGTTGACGCGCTGCCGGACCTCGCCGTTTTACGCGCGGCGATGCTCGCCGATGAAACGACGCGGCGACACGCGCCGCAAACTTACGAGTGGCTGTTGTCTAATTCAGATTTGTTCGTTTGAATTTCGGGATAGATTGATGCGGGCTGGAATCCCATGCCGATTTTTGTTTGCCGAACGGCAGCGGCAGGATTTTCGTCAAAACGACTTCCTCCGGCTTTTGATACGCCGGAACGCCGATGATCATTTTATCTTCTGGCACATTCGTTTTAAGCGTGCCGTGCAGCCAATCCCAGACGGTTAAACCGCTCGACCAGTTCGAATCGGTTTCTTTCCGCTCTGTTGAATGATGAATGCCGTGCATTCGCGGCGTAACAATGAGGCGGCTGATTTTTTCTTCCCAATCAACCGGCAGCCGGACGTTTGAATGATGAAACAAAATCGAAGGAAACAGAAACATTTGCCACGCGGCGAACGAAACGGGCGATACGCCGATAACGACGATTTGCGCCGCCCGCCACGCTGCGGAAACGATGATTTCGCCAAAGTGAAACCGCAGCGCGGTCGAAGCGTCGAGGTCTAAATCAACGTGATGAACCAGATGAAACCGCCATAAAAAAGAAATGCGATGCGTCAGAACGTGCCAGACGTATAAAGTGTAATCCATCAACAGAACCGCCAAAATCGCTTCGAGCGAACCGGGCAGGCGAGCGATTTTAAGCAGTCCGATATTTTTTCGCTCAACCAATTTCGTGAGCGGCGCAACAATCGGCTGTTCAGCTAATTGCAAAGCAATCGCCGCGAGTCCGGCAATGGTCAGATTGCGGCTGCCGCGCGTAAATTTCGATTCGACGCGGCGGCGCAGCGGACGACGATTTTCGAAATACAGCAGAACGCCGAACGTTCCCAAAGCGATTGCGCCGCCCAACAAGTTTAATAATTTCTTTGTCTCCATCGCGTTTCCTCAAATTAATTGATTGTCGCCGTCGGCGGATTTCCGGCGAGTTTTAGTTTACAATTATCAACATAATCTTTGGAAATACCGAAAAGAAACAAAAGCGAAAATCAACTGATGAAAGCTGCGGCTCGCGGCTTTATCTAACTGAATGAAACACGCCGAACCGACGCTTATTTTCGTTTACAACGCCGAGAGCGGCGTCTTTAATCTTGCCGCCGACATCGCACATAAAATTTTCTCGCCGCAAACTTACTCGTGCAATTTGTGCGCGATTACGCATTCGACGTTCGGAATGAAAAACGAATGGCGCGATTACCTCAAAACTCTGAAAGTCCCGTTTGAGTTTTTACACGCTGACGAATTGAAAGCAAAATACGAAATCAGCGCGACTGATTTGCCCGCCATTTTTATGAAGGAAAAAGACAACTTAAAAATGATAATTGATTCGGCGACGATCAGCGCCTGCCGCACGATTGAAGATTTGAAACGAATTATCAACGAGAAAATCGAGGCAGCCGAACGAATCGGTCAAATATAAAAACTCACCAAGCGTTTTATCAAAACCGAATGTAAACGGCGAACTGTTTCCGTTTGTTTTGAAACGTATTTTCAATCAACCGCAACTTTCGCCCGCGCATCAGATACTCGGTTTTACTTTTTGAAACGGCTTTATAAGACATTTCTATTTATTTTGAGTAAAATCAATCTCGATTGTAATAACAAAATCTAAATGAACGAGGAAACCGAATAATTTTATGCGTTTGAAACTGAATGTTTTTTCAACTTATTTTTTAATCTGCGCCGTTTTGCTGTCGTCGGTGTCGTTTGCCTTTGCCGCGCCCGCCGAGGGAATGTTTACGCCCGACCAAATTGACGACCTTCGTCTGGCAAGTAAAGGTTTGAAAATCAAACCGTCGGAGATTTACAACCCGAACGGCGTTGACCTCGGCGACGCGATTATGCGCGTCAATATCGCGGGCGGCGGTTTCGGCACGGGCGAATTCGTCTCGCCGAACGGCTTGATTTTGACGAATCATCATGTCGGTTATGACGCGCTGGTGAACGCTTCGACACCGGCGAACGATTATGCGACGAACGGTTACAAAGCCGATTCGACGGCGAACGAACTGCCCGCGACCGGCTACACGCTGCTGATGACTTCGCGCGTTGAAAACGTAACCGACCAAATTACAAAAGGCGCGGAAAGTTTGACCGGCGCGGCGCGCAAACAACTGATTGAGAAAAACATCAATGACTTGCAAACGCAGGAACAAGCGAAGGCGGCGGAGGGCGCGACGGTTCGCATACAG
The DNA here is from genome assembly GCA_030448055.1 of Pyrinomonadaceae bacterium. Lineage (GTDB taxonomy): Bacteria > Acidobacteriota > Blastocatellia > Pyrinomonadales > Pyrinomonadaceae. The sequence goes on along the minus strand of JAUJNR010000002.1, from coordinate 933,278 downwards.
GAACTCAACAGCGGATATTTTTATTATCTGTATGAAACGATGCAGATCAAAGACGTGCGCGTGGTTTACTCGCCGCCGTCGAATATCGGAATTTTCGGCGGCGACCCGGACAATTTTGAGTGGACGCGGCACACGGGCGATTTTATGTTTCTGCGCGCATACGTTGCGCCCGACGGAACTTTCGCCGAATACTCGACTGCGAACGTGCCGTTCAAACCGAAAAAGCACCTGACTGTTTCTTTGAACGGCGTCAAGGAAAACGAATTCGTGATGGTGATGGGTTATCCGGGCGGCACCACCCGCTATCGTGAGAGCCAGGCTGTTCAATATTCGCAGGACACGAACTTCCCTTTTCTCGCCGAATATTTCAGGGCGTATGCCAACGCGCTCGTCAATGCCGGTGAAGACGACGAAGCGAAAGCGATTAAATTCAAAGGCGACATTCAATCGTTTAATAACGCCCGAAAAGTTTATGAAGGCAACGGCGTGGCTCTCCGACGCTCGAATTTCCTTGAGCAAAATCGCAATCAAGAATTAAAATTTGCCGCGTGGATTGCGGCAAATCCCGCGCGGCAGCAAAAATACGGCACGGTTTTAGCCGATTTGAAACGCATCTCGGGCGAGTTCTATCTTACCGGACAACGCGACGTCGTTTTGCGAAGACTGCCGAACGCGCAGTCAACGCCGGTTTTCAAAGAAATCTACGACGCGATTACGACCGTGCAGCAAGGCAAAAAGATTCCGCCGACGAAAGCCGCCGAAATCGAAGCGGTTTATAAAAACCGAGAGCCGGTCGTCGAGCGTGAAGTTTTGAAGTTTCTCCTGCAAAAATTGGCGGAGTTGCCCGCCGATTTGAAATTTCAATCGGCTGAAACGCTTTTCAATCGCTTTCAAGGCAAGGAACGCCGAGCGGCGGAAGAAACTTTTGCCGAATCAATCGTCGAATCAATTTCCGAAAAGAAAAACTTCGACACGCCGCAAAAAGTCATCGCGCTTTACTCGATGTCGCTCGACGATTTGCAGAAAAAATATCCGAATATTGTCAGTTTCGTGACGGCTCTCGCGCAGGAACGCGCGATTATCACCGAGCGGACGAATAAGTTCAACGCCGAGATTGATACTTTGCGCCTGCTTTATCAGCAAGGAATGGCGGAGATGAACCGCTCGAATCCATACCCGGACGCGAATGCTTCGTTTCGTTTCACATACGGCTACGTGCGTGGTTACAATCCGCGCGAAGCCGTCACATATTCGCCGTTTACGACCCTTAAAGGAATGATTGAAAAAGACACGGGCGCGGAGCCGTTTGAAGTTCCCCAAAAAATCAAAGATTTGCAGCGCGCGCGCGATTTCGGCAGATACGGCGCGGGCGACAGCGTTCCGGTAAATTTTCTGGCGACGACCGACATTATCGGCGGCAATTCCGGCAGCCCGATTCTGAACGGTTTCGGCGAACAGGTCGGTATCGTTTTCGACGGCAATTTTGAAGGCTTGGGAAACGACCTTTTCTACAGCGAAGAACGCGGACGCACGATTGCCGTTGATATTCGTTATGTTCTGTTCGTCACGGAAAAAATCGGCAACGCGAGTTGGATTTTGGGCGAGATGACGATTAAAGGTAAAACGCCTGCCAAAGCGAAACGCGCTGCGGCGGCTGAGTAAATTAAAATAAAACTTAATCGAGAACGCGGTCTGATTAAAGAATAATCGCCGCGTTTTCCGTTTTATAAAGCGTCTTGAACAGCGCAAACCGCCTCTCGTATTTTGGCGTTAAAATGAATAAGGAATGTGAATCAAGAGCAGAGATTCGATTTTAGCTCCAGAGGAGCGAAATGTTTATAGAAATTAAGCAATCAATGTTAGCAAGTTCCGTAGGAACGGCATATTTATTGGATTAACGCCAAACAAATATGCCGTTCCTACGGAACTTGCTAACAACAAACAACCGTCAAATCTACAAATATCACGCTCCTCTGGAGCTAAGTCGGGTTTTCTATTCTTGATTCGCCTAAAGATTTCTCAATACAACGAACGTCTTTGGTCTTAACATCAAAACCTGACTATAATCTGTTAATCACTGAAAAATTTACACTAAGGAGATTTTAGAAGAAATCATGTTAAAGACAGCTTTCGCTCTGTTAATTTTTATGAGTTTAAACGTCGGCGTTTACGCGCAAACGAAAATCGAGTATCCGCAGACGCGCAAGGTCGAACAGTCGGACGATTATCACGGAACGAAAATTTCCGATCCGTATCGCTGGCTCGAAGACGACAATTCAGCCGAAACAAAGGCTTGGGTTGAGGCGCAAAACAAAGTTACGTTCGCCTATCTAAATGCGATTCCCGAACGCGCGAAAATCAAAGCGCGGCTGACCGAGCTTTGGAATTATGAAAAATACTCTGCGCCAAGCGAGAAGGGCGGCAAGTATTTTTACTCGAAAAACGACGGCTTGCAAAATCAATTCGTGCTTTATGTCGCCGATTCGGTAAAAGACGCCGGGCGAGTTTTGCTCGACCCGAATAAACTTTCGAGCGACGGCACAATCGCGCTTTCCGGCTTGTCAATTTCCGATGACGGCAAAATGATCGCCTACGGCTTGGCGGTCGCCGGTTCGGATTGGCAGGAATGGCGTTTTCGTGAAGTCGAGACAGGAAAAGATTTGACCGACGTTTTAAAAGACATCAAATTCTCCGGCGCGTCCTGGTCGAAAGACGGCAAAGGCGTTTTTTATTCGCGCTTTCCCGCTACCGACGAAAAAGCGAAATTGACGAGTCTGAATTACAATCAAAAAATTTATTATCACAAAATCGGCACGCCGCAATCAGAAGATGTTTTGGTTTACGAGCGTCCTGACGATAAAGAAATGAGCGTCGGCGGCGGCGTGAGTGAAGACGGCAAGTATTTAATCATTTATGTATCGAAAGGAACTTCGCCGAAGAATATGATTTACTACAAAGATTTGAGTAAATCCGATTCAAAAGTTTTGCCGCTGGTTGATAAGTTGGAATCGAGCTACAGCTTTATCGGCAACGACGGCACGACGTTTTATTTCGAAACTGACAAGGAAGCATCGCGCGGGCGCGTCGTCGCGGTGGACGTTTCCAAAGAAACAAAAGAGTGGAAAGAAATTGTTCCCGAAGGCAAAGAAACTCTTGGCAGCATCAGCTTTATCAATAATCAATTTGTTGCCAACTATTTGAAAGACGCTTACACGCAGATTCGCATCTACGATACGAACGGCAAATTCGTCCGCAACGTTGACTTGCCCGGCATCGGCACGGCGGGCGGATTCTCAGGCGAGCGCAACGACACGGAAACCTTTTACACTTTTTCGAGCTACGCGACACCGCCGACGATTTACCGTTACGATATGAAAACCGGCAAATCCGAAGTGTTCCGTACAGCCGCGGTCAAATTTAGTCCGAAAGATTACGAAGTCAAACAAGTCAAATACAAAAGCAAAGACGGCACGGAAGTTCCGATGTTCATCGTCCATAAAAAAGGCTTGAAAATGGACGGCACGAACCCGACCCTGCTTTACGGCTATGGCGGTTTCAATAGTTCTTTGACGCCCGCCTTTTCCGTCTCGCGCGTAGCGTGGATGGAAATGGGCGGCGTTTACGCGGTGGCGAATTTGCGCGGCGGCGGCGAATACGGCAAAGAATGGCACGAAGCGGCGATTAAATTAAATCGTCAAAAAGCCTTTGACGATTTCATCGCGGCGGCTGAATATTTAATCTCAGCGAAATACACCAGCCCGAAAAAATTGGCGATTCAAGGCGGCTCAAACGGCGGCTTGCTCGTCGGCGCGGTTCTCAATCAACGACCGGAGCTTTTCGGCGCGGCGCTGCCGGCAGTCGGCGTAATGGATATGCTGCGTTTCCACAAATTCACCGCCGGACGCTACTGGACTTCCGATTACGGCTCACCAGACAACGCGGAAGAATTCGCGGCGATTTACAAATACTCGCCGCTTCACAACTTAAAAAAAGGCGCGAAATATCCGGCAGTTTTAGTCACAACGGCTGACCACGACGACCGCGTTGTTCCCGCGCATAGTTTCAAATACGCGGCGACTCTGCAGGAATCGCAGGGCGGCGATGCGCCGGTTTTGATTCGCATCGAAACCAAAGCCGGACACGGTGCGGGCAAACCGACGGCGAAAGTCATCGAAGAACAAGCAGACCTTTACGGATTCTTGATAAAAAACCTCGGAATGTAAATCGAAGCGTCAGTTTAATCGTTGAAGAATAACGGAAAGTGCAAAGATGAACAGTATGTTTTCATCTTTGCACTTTCGTCAAAAAATTTCCTTTTCCCGAATGCACCCAACAAAATTGTAAACGGGTGACAAATCACCTTGACAAGCGAATCACTATTTTTTTAACATTGTTTTGTCTTTGTTTTTCACAATCTATGATATTGTAATTTGACGGTCGCTTTAGCTCGCCATTTTACGATCAAGAAGACAATCGAACTGCAACAAATCTCTTTTGTCACTTTAATTCATTCACTTGAACGCCTAATTCCTAAAAGCCAACGTAATTCCTGAAAGCCAACGTAGAAATCACTTTTACATTTAATTTACGGAGAAAATTATGAAAACTTCCAAGTATCAACGCGCGCTTCGGAAAGCGTGTTTTTTTAAGGTATTCTTGTGCGCCGTTGTTTTTTTTAGTTTATCGGCGTCAACTTACGCCATCGGCGTTTGTTCAGTAAACAAATTGAATTCCGGCGCGTTGATTCCGGTCGGATTTAATCCGAGACAAGTCGTTTCGGGAGATTTAAATAGTGACGGCGCAACCGATATGATTATTCTAAGCGGGAGTTCGTCCGGTTCGGCGAATGCGATAACCGTGCTGCTGAATGATAAGCGCGGTAATTTTACTTTATTTAATAATATTTCCGTAAATTTTACAGTGGTCGGAGTAACGCTCGCTGATTTTAATCAGGACGGCACGTTGGATTTAGCCGTTGCCGGCATAAATTCGAGCGGCAGCGGCGGAACGTCGTCGCTCGTCGTTTATTTCAATAACGGAGACGGTGTTTTTTCGTCATCCAACGCTTTAACTTTTCAAGGCTCGGCGACGGCGCTTGCCGCCGGAGATATTAATAACGACGGCGCGCTCGACATTGTTTTGGCTAACTCGCCGAGCAGTAGTTTCGGCACGGTAACTTTATTAATCAACAATGGTTTCGGAACATTTAATGTTGCGGGAAACTTGAGCGTCGGCGGACAGCCGCGAGCGGTTGCGGTGGCTGACTTTAACGGTGACGGAACACAAGACATCGTAACCGTCAATACGAATGCGACCGGTTCAACTTTATATAACAGCGGTGGCGGCAGCTTTTTGATTGCCAGCAATTTTACGATCACGACCAATTCGTCTTCGTTTTTTCAAGTCTCACTCGCTATCGGCGATTTAAACAACGACAATCGCCCGGATTTGGTCGTTGCCGGCGGCGATTCAAACGTCTTCTACACGCTGCTTAACGCTTCGGGAGTTTTCACCAGTTCGACTCCGACGACCTTTCAGAGCTTCGATTTTCGCGTGCGTTCAATCGCTATCGGGCAAGTAATCGGAGACGGAAATTTGGATGTGGTTGTCGCCGGTGGCGGAACTTTCAGCGATTCTATCAGCGCGACGGCGGTTTTAGCCGGTAACGGCGCCGGAACTTTCAATGCCGCCAATGCCGTTCTTTCGCCGACCGGCACATTACCTTTGAGCGTGAATATCGCCGATTTTAATGGCGACGGTCGCAACGATTTGGTCACGACGAACAGTACTTCAAACGACGTTTCAGTGCTTTTAAACAACGGCTCGGACAGATTCGGACCCGATGCTTTTCCGACTAACTCTGCTCCGGGAGTAATAGTCGCCGCCGACTTTAACGGCGACGGCAACTTAGATACGGCAACCGCATCTACGCAGTCGGTTAACGGCAACAACCTTTTGATTTCGCTCGGAAACGGCGCGGGCGGCGTCAGCGGCACTCAAAGCAACGGTTTGACCAACGGCGTTCTAACACTCGCCGCCGCCGATTTAAATAATGATTCGCGCACGGATTTGATTGCTGCTACATCTTCCAGCTCTTCAGGCACCGCGATATTTGTTTTTTTGAACAGCGGAAATAACGCGGGGATTTTTCCTTTCCCGCCATCAGCCTCGTTTAATCTTAGTTTTACCGTTCGCGCCGTCGTCGTCGGCGATTTTAACAATGACGGCAGACGCGATTTGGTTGCCACTTCGACAAACAGCAACTTGATTGCCGTTTTCCTCGGAGCGCCGAGCGGAGTTTTCTTCGCGCCGACAACATTTGTCGCGCCAGTCAGCAACGCGGTCGTGACGACGGGGGATTTCAACAACGACGGCAGACTCGATTTGGCAGTCGCTGGAAGTTCGTCGAGCGGCGCGGGCGCAATTTCAATTTTGCTCGGCAACGGCGGCGGAAATTTCACGCAATCGCCGGAAAGCGTCGCGGTTAACACCCCGACCTCAATTACCAGCGGCGACTTTAACGGCGATTCTATTCTTGACATTGCCGTTACCGCTGCCTCGAATTCCAGCACGGCGAACGTCGTCGCGGTAGCTTTGGGAATCGGCGGCGGAAGATTCGGAGCGCTGACCAATTATACGGTCGGCAGCGATGCTCGGTCGGTAACGGCGGCGGATTTTAACGGCGACAGCCGACTCGATTTAATCGTCGCCAATCGCGCCTCAAATTCCGTCTCGATATTAACGAACAATGGAAACGGAAGTTTTTCTGCGCCGAGTAATTTCCTCGCTGGAATTTTCCCCGAACAAATCGCCATCGGAGATTTCAACAACGACGGTCGCAACGACGTAGCAACAGCGAATCGCGGCGGCGGCAATTTTTCTTTGATAAGAAATTCGTGCCAGGAAGCGGTGACGAAAACTGACTACAACGCCGAAGGCAGATCGGATTTCGCGGTTTTTCGACCGTCGAACGGTACTTGGTTTGTATTGAACAACGATTTGAGCGGCGTGAGAAGTCAGGCGTTCGGCAACAGCACCGATATTCCGACGCCGGGCGATTACGACGGCGACGGAGCGACGGATTTCGCCGTTTTTCGTCCCTCAAACGGAACCTGGTATATTCTCCGCAGTTCAACGAACCGCTCGGTCACCGTGGCTTTCGGAGCGAACGGCGACGTTCCGGTCGCTAATGATTACGACGGCGACGGGCGCACGGACATCGCCGTTTTCCGACCGTCGAACGGCACTTGGTATATTCGCCGCGGCGCGCCGACGCAAACCCAGTTCAGCGCCTTTCAATTCGGAAGCAGCGCCGACCGTCCGGTGCCAGCCGATTATGACGGCGACGGACGCGCCGACCTCGCCGTTTTCCGCGCGGGAACTTGGATTATACTGCGAAGCTCAAATTCGTCGGTGATTTTCCAGCCGTTCGGTTCCGCCGACGACGTTCCCGTAATCGGCGATTACGACGGCGACGGAAAATCAGATTTAGCCGTTTTCCGCGCCGGTGTTTGGTATATTTTAGAAAGCCGAATGAATTCGGTTCGCGCCGAAACTTTTGGCACAGCGAACGACCGTCCGCAACCCGCCGATTATGACGGCGACGGGCGCACGGACATCGCCGTTTTCCGTCCGAGCGAAGGAAATTGGTTTGTGCTGCGCAGCAGCGACCGGCAATTCCGCGCCGTCGCTTTCGGAACGGCGGGCGATATACCGACGACATCGCTTTACCGATATTAAAGTGGCTGCGCGCAGGTAAAAAGAAAAGCGGCTGTGAAATTTAATTTCACAGTCGCTTTTTTGATCTCGGAAACTGAATTTTATTGGGAAGAATAATTTTATTGCCTTTTCAATCTTCAACGTCGCTCGGAGAATGATAGCAGGTGTCAAAATTGTGCGACTAATGCGGAAATCCGCACGATTTTTTATTTTAGCTTTCGGTTTCCTTCACAAATAATTCTTCTAAAGACTGCTTGACCGGCTGGACGGAAACTAAACTTCCGCCTGCGTTTCTGATGATTGGCAGAATTAGGTCAATGTCTTTTTCGTCTGTAATTTGAATGTTCGCTCCCGTCGGTTTGGCGGAAATCGTCGCGCCCGCAATTCCCTTTAATTCGTTTTCCAAAGCTGCCGCCGCAACGCCTTTGACGTTCACTTCGTAAACTTGCGCCGCGCCGCTCTCTGACAAAAGCTCGTCGAGATTTCCCGTCGCCGCCAATTTCCCTTTTCGCAGAATCGCCACGCGGTCGCACAAGGCTTCGATGTCCGACAAGATATGCGTTGACATAAAAACGGTCGTGCCTTTCTCTCTCAATTCGTGAATCAGTTCACGAATCTCGCGTCGCCCAATCGGGTCGAGTCCGCTCATCGGCTCGTCGAGGAAAACGATTTCCGGCTCGTTAATCAACGCCTGCGCCAAACCGACTCTTTGCAACATTCCTTTCGAGAATTTCCGCAACTGTTTGTTCCAATCTTTTTCGTCCAAGCCGACTCGCGTCAATAATTCTTCGGTCTTTTGATTTCTCAGCGCTGGGTCTAAACCAAAAAGCTCGCCGAAATAATTCATCAATTCGCGCGCTTTTAGATAATCGTAAAAATATGGATTTTCGGGACAATAACCGATGCGCGAACGCATTTTGACATCGGAAATATCACTACCGAGAATCTTTGCCTTCCCGGTCGTCGGAAAAATCAGCGACATCAAAATTTTTATCGTTGTCGTCTTGCCCGCGCCGTTGCCGCCCAAGAATCCGAAGATTTGTCCGCCCGTCACTTGCAGATTCAAATCATCAAGCGCGCGGACTCGTTTCTTTTTCCAAAAGCCGACTTCGTAATCCTTCGACAAATTTTCGATTTCAATAATATAGCTCATATTTTTGTTAAACGAATCGCGCCTTTTTCAAATAAAAAAAATAATACAAAATTATTTCAGAGTGATTTTGGTTTTTGCCAAATCGAGTTTGACAGCGCAGTTTTCACGGTCTAAAACATACGGCGCGTCGGTCGGGTCAATCAGTTCGTTTGATTTGTTCACCCGAAAATTTCTCGCGTTTGGCAATTTAACCGTTTGCAAAAGCGGCAAAATCTCGCGCCAATTGTTCGCGCAGCGATTGTTTTTCGCTTGAAATTCCTGCAAAACTTTTTGAATCGCGTCGCGTTCGTCCAGAGAATCGAGTTCCAAAAGCCGCAGCCCGGCGCTTTCCTTTAACTTCGCGTCTCCGGCTTCGTCAAACATCTGCCGGTAGATGTGGCGCGCGAGTTCGCGGCTGCCGCCTTCGGATTTCATTTTCGCCGCCATCAGCCGCATAAAATCCGGCGCGCCGTCAATCTGCGAACCGCGCCCGTAAACGTCCGCCGCTTTTTCGTAATCCTTTAAACGCCAATATGTAAAACCTAAATAATGATACAGCCGCCATTCGTCCGGATTATCCTTGATGCCCTTTTCGCCGAGTTTGACTGCTTGTTCGTTGTCAATCGCGGGCAGAACCGTCGCGCCGTATTCGTAAACGCTCGTAAATCTTGGGTCTAAAGCCGTCGCGTTGTCGAGATAGGGATAAAGCAGACGCGGGTTTAGTTCGCTCATATCGTCAATTCTGATTGCCTTGTCGGTGTTCACGATTTTGTCGCCGATGTATTGCAGCGATTTCATCCAATACCAATCGGCAATCAAACCTTCAAAACCGAGCGCGTAGCCTTTGAGCCGCGCACCCTGCAAAGCCAAATCTTCATCCGCATAATTTTCAGGTAGCGCGGGACGATTCGCTTCGACGAAGCGGCTTAGACCGAACACGGCGGCAAAGCCGCAGACGATAACGGCGAGCGCTAAAAACGTTTGTCCGGTTAAATTTTTTTTCATAATTTTCGACGCCGGAAGAACGAACAATAAAAATAATTTTTTTTATTTGAAATTTCGGCGGCTAAAAATTAAATTGGTGACGACGAGCAGAACGCCGACGTAACAAAGCGCGTAAAGCGCTGCGCCGCCCGTCATTTTTACCGGCGGCGCGTCCCCGTGCGCGGCGTTGGTGATAAAACTGTAAAGCGATAAATTCGGCAGAACATAATAAAGAACGTCGAAAAACAACCGGGTGAAGCTCGAACCAAGATTCGCGGCAAACTCCTTCAACGACGCGCTGAAATGTCCTATGACGAAGATAAAAAACGTCAATAGCGCCGAAAGCGCTGGCGAAGAAAACGAAGAAAAAAGAATCGCCACGGCGGTTAAAATCGTTAGTTCGAGAAAGATTAAAAAAATCGCGCCCCAAATCGAGAACGCAAGGCGCCCGCCGCCGACATAGAGAAGCGCGAGCGAGACGCCGACGCCCATAATCAAAACATTGACGGCGAGCGTCAGACACAAACCGAGATATTTGCCGACGATAAATTCGCCGCGCCCGATTGGTTTTGAGAAAATCGCGTAAATCGTGCGCCGCTCGATTTCTTTTGAAACGAGGCTGACGCCGACGAAAATCGAAATAAACGCGCCGAAAATGAGCATCGCGCTCAAACCGAGATTGACGATTGTTCTGGCTTCCTGTCCGGCGGTCAGTTCGCCCAGGAAAATCGCGCTCGCCGTAATCAGCAAAACGAAAAGGACGAGATTATACAAAACGCGGTCGCGGACGGCTTCGCGGAAAGTATTGCGGGCGATGGTAAAGATATGTGAAATCACGGAGAAATTCAGCACGAAAATTCTTCTTCGGCAAAATATGGATTTAGTGTTTTGAGCCGCGCGAATTTCTCGCGCAGACAGTATAAAAACAACGCCATTATAAACAGCCAGGCGACAATTGAAAAGACTGCGGCGATTCTGATTGACAGCGGTTCTTGAAAAAATATTCTGACCGTAGATTTTTCCGCCGGAAGCGGAATCAGCATCACGCCGTTTTCGTCCATTTCGACGTTAATCGGATTATCGTTAACCGTCGCCTTCCAGCGCGGGTAATAAAATGTGGCGATTCGCGCGACGGTCGGCGTTCCGGTCTCGACGGTAAAACTTCTTTCTTCCGGTTTCCAATCGGTAATCGTCGCTGTGCGGTTTTCCGCCAGAACTTTTTCCTTAACGCGCAGAGCTTCGGATTTCGACCAGATTGACCACCAGAAAACGTAATTTTCTTTCTCCGGTAATTGGCGCATATCGTTTTCAAATCGTTCGCGGGCAATTGGCACGAACGCGCTCGGATACCAGATATAGACGAAATTTAAAAGCAAAAACAGCGACAGGAAAACAACGGAAACGTATGACTAAATTCTCTGTTTTAAGAAATTGCCCTTCAGCAAAAAATGAACCGCCGCCGCTGTGACGACCGCGCCGCACATTGCAACGACTGCCATCCAGCGCATCGGAAATTGTATTTTTTGCAGCGGCGAAAGAATTTTCCAGATTGGAAAACTCAACGGCGTAATCATAAAAAACGCGAATAAACCGAGCGGCAATACGGAGCGAAAAATATGCGATGCGCGGCTGATTTCCGCGTCTTTTGTTCGCCGGTAAAAAAGATAGACGATTGGCGAGACGAGAAACAAGAGACACAAAGCGGTGATAATGTCGGAAACTACGAAATTATCCAGATAATCGGTCGCAATGGCGTGAAAGTATAAAGGGAAAAACCGATTGGCGAAGTAATAATGACCGCTGCTGTATTTTTCCATCGCGTGGTTGAGCCAACTCATTTCGCTGACCATCCGAAACCAGTAAAACGAACTCGCCGTCAGTCCGAGAACGATTGCGGTGGACGCTTTGACAATTTGACGAAGAATTTTTCCTTGGCGCAAAAGCGGAACGGCGAAAACTGCCAGCGCGAGCGAGCCGGTAATCGTCGTCGGCAAATGCGTCAAAACCAGAGCCGCGTAAGCGATTGCCAAACCGACAATATCGGATTTTCTCTCGCGTCCGAAAACTCTGGTCAAATAAGCGAAGCAAAAAGGCAAAATTGCCGAGCCTGCAAAATCCGCATAAACGAACGAAATATAAAGCTGATTTAAATGATACGGAAAGATGGCGTAAAAAACGGCGGCGAACGCCGACTCTTTCGGCGAAAGCCACCAGCGCGCCCAAAAATAAACGCCGACACAGCCTAACACCATCCAAAAAGTAAAAGTTAGCCACGCCGCATCGAACCAGTTGTTGACGAGAACTCTGGCGAAAGCCAAAACATAATAAGAGAGCGGCGGATAAAAGCGGATTCCGACGCTGCCGTAACCAAAGTTTTCGCGCGCCGACCAATTCGGAAAGCCATCGCCGCTGACCAGCGCGTCGTAATAAGTTTGGGCGAATTGAAAATGCTGCGGCAAATCGTTGCCGCTCGGAATGCCGAAAACGGCAATCGGCAGCATCACAACGACTGCCGCCAAACAAACAATGCCGAGATACGACCATTCTTTTGAATTTTTGCGATTCATTTTCTATGAAATTAAGAGCGTCGGATTTTTTCGGGAGTGGCGAGAGCGTTATAATTTTCGTATCGCGGAACGAATCGAATTGTTTTTACTGAAAAAAGTCCCGCTCGGCTCACGCTTTGCGGGACTTTCTTTTTCAATATGTTGACTAAATCCTAATTGTTACTACTGAACAACGGTCGAATAACCAGTGCAGTCAGCTTCGGTGGCGACGACCGTGCTGAGAGTGCCTGTGTCTGCTCTAACAACGCCGTCAGTGTTCACGCAGAATTTACGTGTTCCCGTTTGCTGAACGCCCGCCGCCGGAACTGTAGGGTTTGCGCCAACGACGAAGCTGGCTTGCGTGGTGGCGGTGGCGGCGAACGGAAGTGTAGTGAAATTATAACCGCTTTTTGAACCGGTTGCCAATTGCGAGTCAATTAAACCGGCTGTGCCGAGAGCGCCCAAGCTAGCCGCGTAGGCACCGTTGCCGTTGGTGGCGCCGAAGGTCATCTGCGAGCTGTGCAGCATACGATTGGTTGATTGAGCCGAGCCTTCGTTAGCAGCGCGACGCGCAGCGAGCAAGTTCGGGATGGCGATAGCGGCGATGATGCCGATGATGACGACGACGATTAACAATTCGATAAGCGAGAAACCTTTTTGATTCTTTTTCATTTTAATTCACGATCTCCTAAGTAATTTTTGTTTTTTTCCTTTTCTGACCTTTAGCAGGCACAGACACTTAAAACAAACATTGTGCCAAAGAGTTTTAAACCGTTTGGCATAGATAGAAAGCCGATAAATAAAGGTTTCAAAAAAACTAACGCAATTAGCGGAAAGAAATTTGAACGGCTGAAAATTTGTCAGATAACAGATTTTGGTAATCAGCCGTTGACAAAAAATGTCATAACTATTGAAGAAGGACGGGCAGACAATTCGATCCGCGCGGAAATGTTTTTTGTCTTGTTGCCAGATGTGTTGACTATACGACATTAGTGAGTCGCTTATTTAATCGCCCGCCAAAAACCTTATTGTCAGGATCTCAAATGTTGCGTGCAACATCGGCGATGTTGCGGGAATTCCGAATCGCGGCGACAAATTTAAACAAGTCAATCAAACGCGAAAATCGCCCTATTTCTTTGACGGAAACAGAGCGATTTGTGAGGCGCATTGTGATTTGATTGTTCTACTTAACTGAAATCATATTTTACTGAATGACCGTGCCGCCCGCGGCGCAAGATGACGGATTAACCGCGTCGCCTTGAGTAGTCGCAGTAACTGTTAAGTCAGTTCTGTAAGAGGTAATAATTCCATCGGTGGTAATACAGAATTTGCGCGTTCTGGTGGCAGCGATGCCGCTCGTAATGGTCGGCACAACGCCAACGGCAAAACTCGGGGTGGTTGCCGTTGGCGGATTGGTTAATGAAACATCATATTTATACCCGCTTTTGGTCGAAGTAGTGTTTGCGCCGACCACGTTGTCAATTAAAATAATAGCCGCTAATTCGGTTAAAGTGCCGTATTTGCCTTGCCCGTGCGTGGCGGCGTAGGCGACTTCGGCGCTGTGAATGGTGCGGATGGTAGATTGAGCCGAGCCTTCGTTAGCGGCGCGACGTGCGGCGAGCAAGTTCGGGATGGCGATAGCGGCGATGATGCCGATGATGACGACGACGATTAAAAGTTCGATAAGCGAGAAACCTTTTTGATTCTTTTTCATTTTCGATTGATGAACTCCCTTTTGTTGAGTTTCATTGCCCGTTCCAGCAAAGCCGATGGTGCAATCATTGTGCCATCGGCTTTGCGGAGAGCGAAAATTCGATAAATAGCCTATGAATAAAGGATTTTATGCGAATTGCGGAGATTGCGGTTTGAGATTTGAGAAAGGCGGAAACGAACCGAAACAACAGTGTTTGGCAACTTTCGGTTGAGGGACAAGATTATCGAAGCGCGAAATGTTCCGCGCTCGCAGCGGTTATTCGCCGCTGCGCATCTGCGCCGAGAGCGTGCGAATTTCGTGTTTGTCGAGCAGATGCCTAAGCGAGCGCACTGGCATTTGCAGCAGTTCGGCGGCGCGCGTTTGGTTGCCGCCGGTTTGTTTTAAGGCTTCGACAACGTAGGTTTTTTCGAGATTTTCAAGGTGCGAAACCAGATTGATTCCGCTTTCGGGCAAATCGAACTCGGCTCGGATGCGCGTCGGGCTGTAGTTGGTGATGTGGTCGGGCAGACGTTCGGGCTGAATTTCGTCGGTGCGTTCGAGCGCGACGGCGCGCTCGATAGTGTGTTCGAGTTCGCGGACGTTGCCGTGCCAAGCATAGTCTTCCAAAAACTGCATCGCCCGTTCCGATATAGTAACTTCTCTCCCCGTCTGGTCGCAGAATTTTTTAACGAAATGCGCGACGAGTTCGGGGATGTCTTCGCTACGCTCACGCAGCGGCGGCAAGGCGATAGGGATGACCGAAATGCGGTAAAACAAATCTTCGCGGAAACTGCCGTCCCCCGCCATCTGTTTTAAATCGCGGTTCGTGGCGGCAATCACCCGCGCGTCAATCGGCATTTCGTCATGCGCTCCGACGGGGCGCACTTTTCGCTCCTGCAAAACCCGCAGCAGTTTGACCTGCATCGCGGGCGACATCTCGCCGATTTCGTCTAGGAAAATCGTGCCTTTGTGCGCGGCTTCAAATAATCCTTTGCGGTTGGCGTTCGCGCCCGTGAACGAGCCTTTAACGTAACCGAATAATTCGCTCTCCAGTAATGTTTCCGTGAATGCGCCGCAGTTAATCGAGATAAAAGGCTTTTCCGCCCGCGGCGATAAATCGTGAATCGCCCGCGCGACCAATTCCTTTCCCGTTCCCGATTCGCCCGTCACCAAAATCGTTGATTGGACCTCGGCAACAGTCTCAATCATTTGGTAAACCGCCTGCATTTTGTCGGAATGTCCGATAATGTTGCGCACGCTGCCGCGCTCGCGCTGGGCGCGTTTGAAGGCGCGGTTTTCGTCAAGCAACGCCTGCCGTTCAAACGCCTTTTTGACGATGACTTTGAGTTCCTCGACGTCGAACGGTTTCTGGATAAAATCGTCCGCGCCGAGTTTAAAGGCTTCGCGCGCCGTGTCCACGGTCGCAAACGCCGTCATCAAAACCACGCCGACATCCGGCAGAAATTCGCGCGCCGCCCGCAGCAGTTCGATGCCGTCCATATCCGGCATCCGCACGTCGGTGATAATCACTTCCGCCGGTTCCGTCTGCAGCATTTTGATGGCTTCGCGCCCGTTCATCGCGGTTCGGATTTGATGTCCGTTGCCCTCGAAAACCAGCGTTAAAAGCTGCCGGTAACTTTGTTCGTCGTCAACGATTAGTAAATTTGACATTAAAGAAACTTTTAGGAAATTAAAATAAATGCGGGAATCTCTGGAAACGGCGGAAAAATTTCCGCTAAATTCATTTTCACAGAAAACCGGTTGTTATGACAAGAAGAATTTAAACGCCCGAAACGCGAGCGCGCCGTCGGACGTTTAATTATTTAATATTCAATTATTTAACGTTCAAAAAATTTTCCAGGCGCGAAGATTGGAAATTATTCTCCGCCTTTTCCGTCTCGTTCGGAATGTTTTGATTTTTAATTTCGATAGGCAGTTCGACGGTAATCGTCGTGCCTTCGTTTTCCAAACTGCGCACGTTGATGGTGCCGTCATGGTCGCGGACAATCTGATAGACGATTGATAATCCCAAACCCGTTCCGCCGGTCGTCGAATTGGAAAACGGCTCGAAAAGCTGTTCAACCTGGCTCGCCGGCATTCCGCTGCCCGTGTCGGCGAATAAAATTCTGATGCGCTCGCCGTTCAATTCTTCGAGTTTAACGGAAAGAGTTCCGCCCGCGTCCATTGCCTGTATCGCGTTGCGTGCCAGATTCCAAAAGATTTGTTTGAGCTGCGTCGAATCGGCGGAAATTAAAACCGGACACGCGGGCAAGTCAGCTTGAATAACGTGATTTTCCTTGACATCGGGGCTGTGTTTTAAAAGCGTCAGAGTATCGTTTATCGCTTCGCACACATCAGTTTCGGAAAAATTGGCGACGCGCGGGCGGGCGTAAGTCAAAAAATTCGTGATGATTTTGTTCAGCCGGTCTGATTCGCGCAAAATGATGTCCATCAGTGATGCCTGTGAAGATTCGGGCGGAGTCTGCGATTGCAAAACCTGAATCGCGCCGCGCATCGCCCCCAACGGATTTCGGATTTCGTGCGCGAGTCCAGCCGCGACGCGCCCGACCGCCGCGAGCCGATCTTTGCGGCGCACGCTTTCCTCCATCGAACGAATCTCGGTCAAATCCTGAAACGTCAGAATCAAGCCGGTTTTCTCGCCCGCTTCACTCGACAGCGGCGAGATGGCGTAGCCGACGCGCACGACGAAATTTTCCGGCGTGACAACATCGGTTTCAAAACGCGGCGGCTGGTCGCCGGTCTCGGTCGCGTCGAGCGAATCGGCAATCGGCAGGTTGATATTTCCGAAAAGAGCGTAGATGGATTTGCCGCGCATCTCGTCGGCTTGATAGCCGGTGATTTCGGCGGCGGTCTGGTTAAACGTATAAATCGTTCCGTCCAAATCGGTCGTAATCAATCCCGAACGTATTGATTCGATAATGCGCTCGTGAAGCACGCGCAAATCGGCAAGCGTTTTGGCGGTTTCCTTTAATTGTTCGCCTGATGCGTAGCGGTCGGAAAGCCGCGAGGCGAGCAGCCCGACTACTAAAAAAGCGACGCTGTGGAAAGCGATAATCTGAACCGCTCTGGAAGTTTCCATCGGCGCGCCGTTCGAGCTGGTAATTGAGGAAGCAGTCAAAATCGCCAGCAGCACGAACATAAACACGCAGATCGCCGCGCTCAAAAGCGTTTCGGACGCGCTCAAAAAAACGCTCGAAACGGCGATGATAACTATGTAAAGCGTAATATACGGCGAAGTCAAACCGCCCGTCTGCCAGACGAGCCAGGTAACGAGCAGCGCGTCGAGCGCAAATTGCGCGCGGATTTGCCAGACGTAATGTTTGCTGAGCCGCGCGGCGAAGAAATAAACAATCGTCAACCCGACGGCAATCAGAAAAGCCAGAAAAAATCCGCGCGGAAAATCTTCAAACGAAAGTTTCAGCCGCCCGCTGTTCCAAAACCAACTCGCCACGAGCAGCAGTAAAATCGCCAGCAGCCGCCCGATTATTAAAGTCTGAATCTTCTGTGTCTGACTGCTTTCGGTCGAGAAAAATTTTTCGTTTATTTTCATGCGCGTTTGAATCTTCTAATTCGACAATCGACTGAATTTTGAATAATAAATGTTAATGATGAAAGAAAATGACCCACGCTGCTTGGAGAACTACACGATTTTGGACGAAGGCGAAAACTTTAGGGTAAAAACAATTGAAGTCGCGCCCGGCAAACCACTGAACTATCAAAGCCGCCGTCGCCGCCCGAAACATTAGTCCGGCGCCAATGTTAAAGTAACATTAAACGACCGCGAAATCATAGTCAAAATCGGCGAAGCCGTTGATAGACGAGTCGGCGACCGCCGCCGACCCGGACGCGAAGGAATTGTTAGTTTTTATCGAAACGCAAATCGGCGATTATTTCGGCGAAGACGATATGCGAAAGATACAAGGACGATTTCGGAGGAATCGAGTAAAATTACGAATTTCAAATTACGAATTTCAAATTGAAGATTTTTCGGCATTTGTCTTTTGTAATTCATAATTTGTAATTCGCTTCACCGCCTCCAATAAATTCTCCGCCGTCACGTCGGGCTTTCTTTCCAATTCGCTCGCCGCCTCGCGCCCGTAGCCGGTCAAAACCAGCGCGGTTTTAATTTGCGCATTGAATCCGGTTTCGACATCAATCGCCTTATCGCCGATTATCCACGAGTTTTCCAAATCAATCGAAAAATTTTTCAACGCCTGCTCGATCATTCCCGTGTTCGGTTTGCGGCAGCGGCAGCCGTCGGTCGGCAAATGCGGGCAGAAATAAAAAGCGTCAAGAGTTAAATCCGATTGGATTTGCGCGTGAATGGCGTGCATCGCGGATTCCTCAAAAATCCCGCGCCCGACGCCCGATTGATTCGTCACGACGACAATTAAAAATCCGTCTTCTTTGAGCAGCCGAATCGCTTCGGCTGTGTATGAGAAAAGTTGCAAATCTTCAAGCCGCGAAAGAAAATTCACTTCTTCGATTAAAGTTCCGTCGCGGTCAATGAAAGCGGCTTTTTGTTTTTTGTCTTTTGTCATTTTGTCTTCTGCAAACTTTCCTGCTTATTTTGCGGCTAAAATTAGTTTTGATTTTTCGTAAACTTCGGCCGCCGAAATCCAAGTCATACAGCGATGGTCAATCGGGCAGTCGCGCAGCATACACGGCGAACATTCGACGTTCTTATAGATAATTTCCGAGTTCAAAGGCTGCGTTGTCAATGGATTGGTCGGACCGAAAATCACCAGCGTTTTTGTTCCGACGGCGGAGGCGACGTGCGCCAAACCCATATCGTTCGAGACGAGCAAATCAACCTGGCTCAAAATCGCCATCGCTTCCGCCAAATCGGTTTTGCCCGTCAAAATAATCGGCTTGTTTTTTGACCGCTCGTAAACCTCGTTCGATACTTTTAGTTCGTCGGTTGCGCCGACGAGAATGACATCGGCGTTCGACTCGTTTTGCAGCCGGTCGTTTAATTCGGCGTAACTTTGCGCCGACCAGCGTTTCGCCCGCGAATTGGTCGAGCCGACGCCAAGCGCGACGGTTTTTCTCGATGTGTCAACGCCGTTCTGCGTCAGGATTCGTCGCGCCTGCGTTTGTCTGTCGCCGGAAACTTCCAAATCAATCGTCGGCGCGCGGGCTAAAACGGTTTCCGCGCCGAGGATTTTTTTCTCGACTTCCGCTACGAGATTCAAGTAGTAAAAAACTTCGTGACGCGCCGTTTTCCATTCGGGAATTTTTACTGCGTCGGTCAATAAAAAGCCGCGCGCGTCTTTGGCGTAACCGAATCTTTTCGGAATCGAGGCGAGTTTGGCGATCAGCGCCGACTCGAAAGAGTTCGGAAACAAAACAGCCGCGTCAAATTTTCTTTCTCTTAAAATTTTCGTCTGTGCCAGCGCGTCTTTAATCTTCGACTCGGTTCGCTCGAAAGTCAGAATCTCGTTCAAAAAATCCGCGTCCTCGAAAATTCCCCGCGCCCACGAGCGCGTGTGCAGGGTAATATGGGCTGCCGGAAAAACGCGGCGCAGTTCCCGCAGCGCCGGAATCTGCATCACGGCATCGCCAATCCAATTTGTTCCGCGCACGACGATTTTCATAAATAAAATTTACGGGAATGAAGAGAATAACAACGATAAGAGCCTGTTTTAAAATTCAATAAATAGCTCCAGCGGAGCGTTATATTTATAGAAAGCGTCGAAACCGACGATAGAAGCTGCATCGCAGCGACATATTTTTGTGCCGTTCCTATGGAACTCACATTACTTTTCGGAAATTCCGGCTATAAATATGGCGTTCCTAACGGAACTTTGAATTTCCAAACAGGCTCTAAAAGGTATTTCTTAAAATTCCTTTTACTCTCTTCATCTCTGTAAATTTAAAAAAGCGTTTTCAAACCTTCGTCCAAATTAATTTCCGGCTTCCAGTCTAATTCCTGTCTGATCAGAGACAAATCCGAAACGTAATTCATCGGCACGGGCGCGGGCAGCGGGTTCGTTTCGTCAATCGAGGTTTGATAACCCGAGACGGTTTCGAGTTTTCCGAACAATTCGCGCAAGGTGACGGCGTTTTCGCGCCCGCCGCCGAGATTGTAAAGCCCGTGTCTGATGATCGAATCAACGAACGCTCGGCACGCTTTGGCGAAATCTTCGACGTGCAGCAAATCGCGGCGCGGCGAACCGTTTGCCGGAAGCCGCAGCGGTTCGCCCGTGTTGAAGGCGTCGGCGTAATGCGAAACGAAATTCGGCTGATTTCCTTCAGATTTTGGCGCGTAAACGGTCGAGAGGCGAAAAATGCAGGAACGAAAATTGTTTTGATGGGCGTAGAATTCGACGTAGCGTTCGGCAATCAGCTTTGACCATTCGAGCGCGGATTGTCCGGCGTAAACCGTCGGACATTGTTCGGGAACTTCTAAATAATTGTCGGCGAATCTGCCGTAAACATCTTTTGTCGAAGCGAATATAAAAACCGAATTTTCGCTCATCGAGCGCAGCAGATTGACGGTGCCTTCAACATTCGTGAGATATGTCATTTCGGCTGCGTCGGGCGATTTGTCCAAAAGCGCGGCGAGATGAATCACGACGTCATAATCCTTAACGCGCGAGGCGTCCTGCATATTCAAAATATCTAATCCGGCACGGCGCGAAAAATCGTCGGCGCCGAAAAAGTTTCTAATGTGCGTTCCTAAAAATCCGCTGCCGCCGGTAACGAGAATTTTCATAAATCTAATTTTAACGCTGGCGGCGCCAAGACGCGAAGGCGCAGAGGAAAACCAAAAGCATTTTTAAAGTCTTTGCGGCTCTACGTCTTGGCGTCTTCACCGTTAAAAAATCCCTAAAATAAAAAAGCTAGACACAATACGGCGAAAATTTATAGTATTAAACAGGCAACCGCCCCGAGTGAAAACTCACTAATCATAAACGACAATCCGAAAATGCCAAACCAAATCAAGGTCAGAAGCCGAAAATCGAAAATGCCGCCGAACGATTGGCGCAGTCGTTTGCCGGTCAAAACTTATCAAACGCCTGCGCCGTCTTTTTTCCGGCGAATCGTTCGTTTGATTTTCAATCCGGCTACCGTTCTGACTTCGCTGATTTTGCTGCTGGGCGTTTTTCTCACTTTAACTTACTTCTGGTTCGAGTATTCCGACCGCGTTGACGGGCTGCTCAGAGGCGAAGTTTTCACGCATTCGGCGGGCATCTATTCCGCGCCGAAAACTCTAAAGCAGGGCGAAGAAATTTCGCCGGAAAATTTAGTTGCTTATCTGAAATCAGCAGGTTACATCGAAAAAAATCAGCAAGCCGACGCTTCGCGCAGCCGTTACCGAATTGCCGCCAACCGCATCGAAATTGAACCGGGCAACACGGCGATGATTGACGGCGCGAAAACTTTTTCCAACTTAATCGTCGAGTTTAAAAAGGACGGAAAAGCAGTCGCCGCCATCACCGATAAAGATTCCGGGGCGGAAATAAAAAAAGCTAACATCGAGCCGAAAATTTTAAGCTCGATAGCGGCGGAAGGCGACGGTCGCCGCAAAACCGTTACGTTTCAGGATTTGCCGCCGCATCTGATCAAAGCGATTACTGTCACCGAAGACCGCGCGTTTTTCGAGCATTACGGCGTGAACTTTCGCGGCATCGCCCGCGCGCTGTGGCGCAGATACGAAAAAGAAGACGACAACTCGCCAATTGCCAATCAGGGCGGATCAAGCATCACGCAGCAACTCGTCAAAAATTTGCTGCTGAACAATGAACAGACGCTCGAACGTAAAGTTAAAGAAGCGTATATGTCGCTTATTCTAGAAACCCGTTTGACGAAAGAACAGATTTTCACGCTTTACGTCAATCAGATTTACCTCGGACAGCAGACGGGCGTTTCGATTTACGGGGTCGGCGAAGCCTCGAACGCTTATTTCGGCAAAGATGTTTCCGCGCTTTCTCTGCCCGAAGCCGCTTTTCTCGCCGGAATCATACGCAGCCCGAATCGTTATAATCCGTATAAAAATCTCGAACGAGTAACCGAACGGCGCAATCAGATTCTAGATTCGATGCGCGAAGCAACCGAGATTTCGACGGAGCAGTTTGAACAGGCGAAACGCGCGCCGCTCGATTTGCACCGCGTCTCAAGCGGCAAGCAGTTGGAAGGAATGCCGTATTTCTCGCAATTTGCGATTGAGGAATTGCCGAAAATCGCTCACGACCCGGAGACTTTGCAGCATTCGCGCGTTTACACGACAATTGACCCGGACTTGCAACGCGTCGCTTATGAAATCGTCAACCGGCGGCTCGAAAGATTAGACAAGTATTTTCCGAAAAGACAGCCGGGAAACCTGCAAGCCGCTCTCGTCGCCATTCGTCCAAAAACCGGCGAGATCGTGGCGATGGTCGGCGGACGCGATTTTTTGGAAACGCAGTTTAACCGCGCGACCAGCGCGCAGCGACAGCCCGGCTCGGTTTTCAAACCGTTCGTTTACGCCGCCGCGATAAATTCGGCGTATGAAATGAACGCGCGCGTTTTGACCGCCGCGACGGTTTTCAAAGACGAGAAAAAAGTGTTCACCGCCGGGCGCGATTCATACGCGCCGAACAATTACGGCGACACGTTTTCAAATAAAGAAACCACCTTGAGAGACGCGCTCGTGAAAAGTAAAAACACGATTACGGTCGAACTCGGAATGGAGCTGAATATCGGCAGAGTGATGAATCTGGCGCACCGCGCCGGACTCCCGAAAGTCGAAAAAGCATATCCTTCGATGGCGCTCGGCACGGCGGAAGCCACGCCTTTGCAAGTCGCCGCCGGTTACACGATGTTCGCCAATCTCGGTGAAAGGGTCGCGCCGTCGGCAATCAGCCGCGTGACCGACGGCAACGGCAAAACCGTTGTCGCTCCCGCGCCCGAAAGAAAACGGGTCGTGCAGCCGGATGTCGCCTACATTATGAACGACATTATGAAAGACGTGATAAATCGCGGCACGGCGGCGGAAGCCAAGGCGTGGGGCTTTAAAAACGTCGCCGGCAAAACGGCTTTCGCGGGCAAAACCGGAACGTCGCGCGACGGCTGGTTCGCCGGATTCACGCCGGAGATCGTCTGCGTCGTTTACGTCGGCTTTGACGACAACGACGACCTCGGAATGAAAGGCTCTGATTCGGCGATGCCGATCTGGGCGGATTTTATGCGCGAAGCGCTCAGGCTGCACCCGGAATGGAACGGCGACTGGCAGATGCCCGCCTCGATTCGCAAAGCCGAGATTGATTCGCGCACCGGCAATGTGCTGCGCGAACTCAACGACGCAAAGGAAGA
Source organism: Pyrinomonadaceae bacterium (assembly GCA_030448055.1). Lineage (GTDB taxonomy): Bacteria > Acidobacteriota > Blastocatellia > Pyrinomonadales > Pyrinomonadaceae. Next base: position 909,886 of record JAUJNR010000002.1, on the reverse strand, counting down.
AGCCGACGCGGTTAAAGCGCAGCCTAAAATTGCCAAAGATGACAATGCGAATGCGGAAAATCTGACGGGCGACGCTGCGCTCGAAACGAAGCAAATTTTTGTGACGGACGTTCCGGCGGAATTTCGCCGCATCGAGTTTTTCGTCAGCGGCACAGTTCCCAACAAAATGCTGCAGCCGACCGAAGAAACGATTTTGCCCGAAGAGCAATCAACCCCTACCGCGCCGTCGCCGAGCGAAACGCCGTTTGAAACCTGGCAGGAACAGGCGCAGCCGCCGACACAGGCAACGCCCGGAAACGCTTTGCCGCCGCCCGCCGCGCCGCCGCGCCTTGAATCAAATATTGATTTCGTTCACACCATCACGATAATGGTTTGCCCGCTGACGAAAATGCGGGCGACGATTAGCTGTCCGAATAAGCAACCGAAAACTTTTAACGAAGGCGAGCAGCCAAAGGAATTCTGCGCGTTTCACGTCAACACGGCGAAATAAAGGATGAGGGATAAAGGATGAGGGATGAAAATACTGATTATTCCCAGTATTTTTTCATTCATTATGTTATCTGCGTTCTTTTGCCTTTAAAGCAATTGAAACGAAAATTGCGATTAGTTCATTTGTTTCATCATATAAGGGTTTCAATTTGCTCTCGGCGACAAAACCGCCTTCAATAAGAAGTTCTGCGGCTACCGATTTTCTTTAGACCAATATGAGTTTGCGTAGATTCAGTATTGCGATTTTATTTGGAGTTCTTCTCACTCCACTCATTTGGTTTGCGGGTGCATTGATGACTGGGGGAGGGCATAATATGACTTCAATGACTATTCTCTTTCCCTATATGCTGTATCTAATTTACGGAGTGGAAATCGGAGAAGTTCCCCTGCTCGTTGGAATGCTGTTGTTCTGTATTCAGTTTGTGGTCTATGCCCTTATCTTGGCAACCGCTCGTAATAAACGTCAGTTATTTTATATATCAATTCTCTTGCTCTTGTTGCACGCTTTAGCCGTTATATTTTCTTTTTCAGCTTATCGTGCGTCAGAACCAAACGTTCATTTACGGCGAATAATCCGCAAAGCATAATCTTTACGACGCTTCTTCATCGCCCGAATCTTTTCATCATCCCTCATCCCTTATCCCTCATCCCTTACTCAAACCTGATTGCTGAAACTTTCCAGCGGATGTTGGCGCGGTCATCTTCTTTGCCGAAACCGTCCATCGGGACGAAAACCGGAATCGTTTCGTTCGGCTGCAAAGTCGGCGATTGATTCGGTATGACCATCGTTTTCTTTTCCTTGATAATTTTATTTTGTCTATCAATCACGCTGACTTTGACTTCCAGACCGTTGATGGTTTTCGTTCCCTTATTGCGGACAGTTCCGTGAATTGACATTTGCACCGTGCCGAGTCCGAGCGGCGATTCGGTTGTGCGGTCGAAATCGGTCGAGATGACCAGTTGTTTAGTGTATTCTTCAAATTCCGGCGAGCCTTCGAGAAACGCGCCCGCCAGTTGCTGCTGTTTTTGTTCTTCGCGGGTCGGGCTAAAGGTCAAAAGCCACAGCGCGCCCGCCACCAGCGCCGCCGACAGCAGCACCGCTCCGACCAGAACGCCGCTGATGCCGCGCTTTTCTTCTTTTTTTTCCTGTAAAAACGTCTCCATAAAATAAATTTCAAATTTCGGATTCCAGATGTTATTTGATTGTTAGATTCTTATTTTCGCAAAAAGTTCCCTTTACGTTATCATTTTATTTACGCCGACGAAAACGCTTTTCTCGAATCGTCAACCGGAATGCGAGATTTACAATTGTCACCCGACCGAACACCGAACGCCGAAGACCAAGCCAAACCGGAATACGTCGAAATCGCGTTGCCTTTGCCGCTGCGCCAGACTTTTACATATCGGCTGCCCGTCGGTTTACGTGAGAACGTCAAGCTGGGCGCGCGTCTGCTCGTGCCGTTCGGCAAACGTCAACTGACCGGATACGCCGTCGCGCTTCATACAAAAATCAGTCCCGAACTCGAAATCGAAGAGGAGACGGTAAAAGAAGCGCTCGAACTGCTCGATGGCGAACCGCTTCTGACCGAAGAAATAATTCGCCTGACGCAGTGGTCGGCGGATTATTACGCGGCTTCGTGGGGCGAAGTTTTAAAAGCATCGCTGCCCGCCGGAATTAACGCGACGACCGAACAAGTTTATTCGATAACGGCGCGGGGACGCGATGAGTTGACAAAAACCGCTTCGGCGACAACCTTAAAATCGCAAATCTTACGTTTTTTAGTCGAACATAATGAAACTTCGAGCCGCGAATTAACCAAAAAATTCGGCGCGGCGCAATCGCAGCGAGCGTTGCGCGAAATAATCAAAGCGGGCTGGGCAACGGTTTTCCACCGCACTTTGACGACGCAAATCAAACCGAAACGCCGCAAAGCCGTCCGCCTGCTGCCGCCCGAAACCGATTCGCCCGCTCAAAAACCTTTTACCGAAGCGCAGACGAGAATCGTCGAAACGCTTTTAAGCGGCGACGGCGAAGCGAGCTTTACCGATTTAATCGAACGTGCGGAAGCGAGCGCGTCTTCGATCAACACTTTGGCGAAACGCGGCGTGCTGGAAGTTTTCGTGCAGGAAGTGAGGCGCGATCCGTTGTCGAAAGTTGATTTGCCGGAATTACTCAATCTGACTTTGACCGACGAGCAGACTTCGGTTTTAGCGGAAATAACGACGGCGCTCGAAGCGGGAAAATATCAATCGTTTCTGCTGCACGGCGTAACGGGCAGCGGGAAAACGGAAATTTACATCCGCGCGATGCGGACTGTTTTGGAGCGCGGAAAATCCGCGCTGATGCTCGTGCCGGAAATCGCTTTAACGCCGGTTTTCTCCCGAAGGCTGCGCGCGGTTTTTGGCGACGAAGTGGCGATTCTGCATTCAAATCTTTCGACGGGCGAACGCTTCGACGAATGGCGCAGATTGCGCAGCGGCGCGGCGCGCATCGCCATCGGCACGCGCTCCGCCGTTTTCGCGCCGCTGCGCAACATCGGGCTGGTCATCGTTGACGAAGAACACGATTCGTCTTATCGCCAGCACGAATCGCCGTTTTATCACGGGCGTGACGCGGCAATCGTCCGCGCTCATTACGCCAATTCGGTGGTCGTTCTCGGTTCGGCAACGCCCGCGCTCGAATCTTTTCACAACGCGCACAACGGGAAATATAAATATCTGACTTTGCCGAACCGCATCGGCAATCGTCCGCTAGCACAAGCCGAATTAGTTGATATGCGCGAGGTTTTCAAAGCGGAAGGCAAAGACACGATTTTTTCCCCGGCGCTGCTCGAAGCGATTGAGGAAACGCATTCAAAGAAAGAACAATCAATAATTTTGCTGAACCGGCGCGGTTTTTCGCAATTCGTTTTGTGCCGCTCGTGCGGCGAAACGATTCGCTGCAATAACTGCGACATCACGCTCACGTTTCACAAACGCGAGGCAAGATTAATCTGTCATTACTGCAATCACCGCGAGCGAACGCCGCGCCGCTGCCCGGCTTGCGAATCGCAGTATCTTTACTTTATCGGCGAAGGCACCGAACAAATCGAAGATATTTTGCAGCGGAAATTCTCCGCCCTGAAAATTGCGCGAATTGACCGCGACACGACCGGACGGCGCAAATCTTTCGAGGAAACTCTGATGGCATTTTCGCGCGGCGAGATTGATATGCTAGTCGGCACGCAGATGCTCGCCAAAGGTCACGATTTTCCGAACGTGACATTAGTCGGCGTGATTTCGGTTGACGCAGGGTTAGCTCTGCCGGATTTTCGTTCAGCCGAAAGAACGTTTCAGCTTTTAACGCAAGTTGCCGGACGCGCCGGGCGAGGCGATTTGGCAGGGCGCGTTTTGATTCAAACTTTTTACCCGGAACATTACGCGCTGCGCCACGCTGCGACGCAGAATTACGATAATTTTTACGACGAGGAAATCCGCTTTCGTAAAAATCTGAACTATCCGCCGTTCGTCGCCATCGCTTCGATTTTAATTAAACATCCGAATTACAATTACGCCTTTGATAACGCGCAGATTTTGCGCGAATGTCTGCACCGGGCGAACGCGGAAAAAAATTGCATCGTTTTAGGTCCCGCGCCCGCGCCGCTCGCCAGACTTAAAAACGAACATCGTCTCCAGATTTTGGTCAAGGCGCGAAACCGCGTAAAACTGCGCGAGACGCTCGATTTCGCGGTTCACGAAGCGCAGGAGAAATTTTGCGATTTGCGGATTGTGAATGTTGAGATTGACCCGGTGAATCTTTTGTAAACTTAACTTCAAGTTTTTCGTTTTGATCAATCTTTCGCGTAAATATCGGCTAACGATAATTTGCACTCGATTGATTTAAAAATCATTTGCTCGTGGGCTTCGGAATACATCCGCACCTTCCAGTCTTTGTCGTCTATCCGCGAAAAATGTTCGATTCTTATTACATCCTGTTCGATTAAAACATAGTCGGTTAGGCTTTCGAGCAAGATATAGGATTCAAACTTTTCGTTGCGGTCTTTGAGTTTGGTGGATTTAGACAAAACTTCAAAAACGACCGTCGGATTAATCAAAACATCTTTTCTTTTAACGTCTTCAAATTTTCTTTCGCCGCAAGTGACAACGACGTCGGGATAAAAATAATTTCCGCGCGGGGCTTTGACGCGCATATCGCTGGCGAACGGACGGCATTTCGTTCGTTTCAACTGTATTCCTATTTCAAGAAAAACATTTGAAGCGATGACGTTGTGGCGGTCGGTCGCGCCCGCCATTGCGACGATCCTGCCGCCGATAAATTCGTGTTTGTCTTTTGCCCCGCGTTCAAATTCGAGATATTCTTTGGCGGTGATCAATTCAGTTTTGTAAGCTGGATTCGCTCGGCTCATTGCTTGCTCCTTTTTATTGTCAAACTTTAACTTAATCGTTTTGTTTTGCCAAGATTTTGCGGGAAAAAGAAAAGGCAAAACCCGAATCGGGTTTTGCCTTTCTGATTTTCAGTTTACAGTTTCGATTTAATTCACCGATTGCGATTTCGCTTCGATTTGTCCGAATTTGACCTGCGCGTAAATCTCCGCCAGAGAAATTTTGCAGTTGATTGATTCAATCGAAATAACGTCGTCGCGCGCGTCGTAAATGCGATAAATCCATTGTTTGGGGTTTTGCTTGAAATAATGTTCGACGCGCATTTCGTCTTCTTTAATGAGAAGATATTCGCGGATGCTTTCCATCGCCAGATAGCATTCGAGTTTTTTGGTCTTGTCCTGAAAACTCGTGCTTTTTGAAAATATCTCGAACGCCACAGTCGGATTCAAAAGCGTGTCGAACTGGTTGTCGAGAAACGCCGGAACGCCGCCGACGATCACGACATCCGGGTAGCAAATATGTTTGGCGTCGAGTTGCACGCGCATATCGTTCACGTAAATTTCGCATTTCTGTCCCTGCAGACGGCTGCCGATGGCAATCGTCGCGTTCGTGGCGATTAAATTATTCGCGCGGTTCGAGGCGGCGGTCGCTAAAATTTTACCGTCGAAAAACTCACTCTTGCTCGCGCTGCGGCGTTCGATATTTTGATATTCTTCGACCGTGTAATTTTTATCGGCTTGGATTGTGTTTTTATCGTTCATAATGCTTCCTTTTTTGAAATTTGTTAATTTGTAATTCGGGCTGGACTACCGGGAAGATGAAAGCCGATTCGTCGGGGCGGGTCGGCGTTAAGTTTTATAAAACAACTTTAAACTAAAACGTATGAAACTGGCAACAATATCTGAAAAAACTTTTTCGAGAGTCGAACGGGGCGACGCGGATTTGGAAATCGGCGGCGCGGCGGGACTCGACATCGCCCGTGTGGGAGAAATCACGTTTCTGGCGAATCCGAAATACACGCCGCAAATCAAAGCGACGAAAGCGAGCGCGATTTTTTTGAACGAAACCGAACGAATCGAGCGCTCCGACATCGCCGTTCTGCGAACGAAAGACCCTTACCTGGCTTACACCAGAGCCTTGCGTCTTTTCAATCCGGCGCCGGGATTCGCTCCGTTCATCCACCCTCTGTCTTCGATTCACGAAACCGCCCGAGTCGCCGCCGACGTTTCGATTGACGCTTTTGTTTCAATCGGCAAAAACTGCGTCATCGAAAGCGGCGTGAAGATTTATCCGAACGCGACAATTTACGACAACGTGAAAATCGGCAGCAATTCGCTGATTCATTCGGGCGTAGCCGTCCGCGAGAACTGCGAAATTGGCGCAAATTGTATCATTCACAACAACGCCGTTATCGGCTCTGACGGTTTCGGTTACGCGAAAGATGAAAACAAAAGTTGGCTGAAAATTCCGCAAACGGGAACGGTAATTTTAGAAGACGACGTGGAAATCGGCGCGAACGCGGCGATTGATTGCGCGTCGGTCGGCGAAACCAGAATCAAACGCGGCGCGAAGATTGACAACCTCGTGCAAATCGGACATTCCTGCACCATTGAAGAAGACGCGCTCATCTGCGCTCAAACCGGACTTGCGGGAAGTTCCGTCATCGGCAAGCGCGTCATTCTTGCCGGACAAGTCGGCATCGCCGGACACTTGAGAGTCGGCGACGACGCCGTGGTGACGGCGAAATCGGCGACGAGCCACGATGTCGAAAACGGGAAAATCATTTCCGGCATTCCCGCCTTCGACAACCGCGACTGGCTGCGCTCGATTGCCGCGTTCCGGCGTTTGGGCGAGCTGGCGCGCGCCGTGCGGGATTTACAAAAAAGATTAGCGGAAAAAGACGACCTGGATTAATACCTTCGTCCTTTTTCAATCACACGACATCGGGGTAAAATATAAATTAATGAACGAGGGAAGAAAAATGCAAATTAAATTAAAACCAATCAGTGTCCAAGTAGTAGTGATTTTCGGCGCGTCGAGCGGCATCGGCAGAATCGCCGCGCTCGATTTTGCCCGTCGCGGCGCGCGAGTTGTCGTCGCCGCACGCAGCGAAGCCGGATTAAAATCGCTGGTCGAAGAAATCGAAGCGGGCGGCGGCACGGCATATTACCAAATCGCGGACGCGGCGGATTTCGAGCAGGTCAAAGCGGTCGCCGACCAGACAATCGAAAAATTCGGCAGGCTCGACACCTGGGTTCATTCAGCGGGCGCGTTTCTTTTCGCCAAAGTCGAGCAAACCGAACCGGAAGAATACAAACGGCTGATTGAAGTCAACCTTTTGGGGCAAATCTACGGCGCGAAAGCCGCTTTACCTTATTTGAAAAAATCCGGCGGCGCGCTGATTCATATTTCGTCGGTCGAAGCGTGGCGCACGGTTCCCTTTCAATCGGCTTACGGCGCGTCGAAACACGGCATCAACGGTTTCGTCCAAGCCTTGCGCGTCGAACTCGCGCACGACGAAATTCCCGTTTCGGTCACGCAGATTTTGCCCGCCGCTATCAACACGCCGATTTACGACAAGGGCAGAAACAAAATGCCGTTCAAACCGCGCCCGGTGCCGCCGATTTATCATCCGCAAATCGTTTCGGACGCCATCCTCTACGCTGCCGAAAATCCGGTGACGGATTTAATCGCGGGCGGCGCAGGATTAGGCGTGGTTTTCGCCGAACGATTTTCGCCGCGCGTGACCGATTGGGTGACGGAAAAAGTCGGCTTCGTCGGACAAAAATCCGACGAACCGCAAACGGGAGAATTCGCGGGCAGTTTGTTCGAGCCGGTCGGAGAATTCGACACGATTGAGGGACGCTTTTCCGACGAACAACTCAAGAGCGACCCGATAACATGGCTCGCAACGCATCCGAAAGAAAAAAATGTCTTGCTCGCCGCGGGCGGCGTCCTTGGCGGATTACTGGCTTGGCGACTTTTATCTAAAACAAGGGAGAACAACGATGCAGAAACTGGAAAGAATGAAAGATAAAAATCCGCAGCAGTTGCGGCGAGAGCTGCAAAATTCAAACAAATCCGGTTTGAATTTGCGGCGCGGCGTCATCGGCTTGTCGCTTGTCGGAATGGCGGCGATGACCGCCGTCACGCTTTTTCAAACGGGTGTGATCAAACATCTGCCCGACCCGCCGATTGACGGTTTCGACTCGGATAAAGTAAATTCGTCGGACACGGCTTACGCTCTTCGAGTGCCGGACGGCGCGTTGTCACTGGCTTCGCTGGCGGCGAATATTCCGCTGGCGGCATTCGGCGGTGAAAACCGCGCTGCGGAAACGCCTTTGATTCCGCTTGCCGCCGCTGCGAAAGCGACAATCGAAGCCGCCGTCGCCGGTTGGTATTTTTATCAAATGCCGACCAAAGAAAAAGCCTGGTGCGGCTACTGCATCGTCGGCGCAATGACCAATTGGGGCATTGCCGCCATGACTTTGATGGAAGCGAAGAAGGCGTGGAAGTCTATGAAAGATTAAAAGTGGAAAATGGGAAGAAACACATCAATGATTAAAAAATATCTTGTTTTAATTATGGAAGGGGCGGTATATGGCTTCTTCGGTGGTGCGTTGATTTGGATAAATTGGTATCTGATTTATGAAACATACCTTTCGATTGCGAGAAGTCAAAAACTCGATAAAATCAGTATGAGTTTCATGCCTTTTCCTGTAGAGTTTTTAGGTTTATGCCTATTCTTTATGATTTTGACTTCTGTTATAAGGTTAATGATAGAATTTTTCTTTCAAAAGTATAATCATTTTTTTTCAAGCTGGTTGCTAACCGGAGTCATTTCAGTTGTGGTAATCAACTTAATTTTATCAAGCGAAACAGTTGTTGTAGTCCCCCGAACTGTGGGATACAGTTGGCTATGTTGTCTAGATAATTCTACCGGGTATTTGTTCTGGCTAATACCATTTTTGTTAATTATGCTTTACACAATTTTCTTCGTTTTTGTGAGAAGTTTTATTATGCGAAAGCCAGAATCATTCAAGTAAAACTTGGATGAAACCGAAGTAAAAGGTTATCAGTAAGCAAAAAATATAAAGCCGTCGTAGATAAACATTCTCATTTTATCTACGACGGCTTTTTCACTTTCGCTTTTTTTACTTTTTACTTCACTTACTTTCTATCCTTAAAACTCTCGAAAAGCTCCGTGTGCCGACTCGTAAGCGGAATTAATCTGCCGCCGATGAAAACGTATTTGACGTTTGTGCGCGGCTCTAAAATGTCGCCGTCGGAGACAACGAGGTTGGCGATTTTTCCCTGCTCGATTGAACCCAATCTATCGGCGATTCCCAAAATCTGCGCCGGGTAGAGCGTGACGGATTTCAGCGCGTCGTCTTTTGACAATCCATATGCTCCAGCAAGTCCGGCGTGATACGGCAAATCGCGCACTTCCGCGCCGCTGTCGCCGGTCGAAACACAAAATTTTACGCCCGCCTGAGCCATTTTTGCTGGCGCTTCAAACAGATAATCGTAAGCGTCGTCGTCGCGCACCGGCAGATTGTAAATGTTCGTGTAAATTACGGCGATGTTGTTTTTCTTTAAATCATCGGCGACTTTCCACGCTTCCTGTCCGCCGAAAATTATTCCTTTAACCTTTGTGTCGGCGATGAATTTCGCCGCATTGCGAATGTCGCGTTCGCGTTCGGCGGTAAAAATGATCGGACGTTCGCCGCGAACGTAGGGCGCGAGCGCCGCCATTTTCAAATCGGGCGCGGGCGCGGGCAGATTTTTATCTTTGGCGTAAGCGTCCTGCGCTTTGGCGTAATTTTCCGCGTCGCGGAAAAGTTTCTTTAAATCTTCGATGCGCTGGTCGCGGCGTTTCACCGCTTCGCCGAAATCAATCGGCGCGGTTTGCGCGAACGGATTAAAACCGCCGCCGCCGAGTGTGATGCGCGGAAAATTTACCAGCAATCCAAACATCGGCACAACCGCCATATCATTCTGAGTTGAACCGTTCAAATTGATAACCGCTGCCTGACCGGAAATGATGCCGCCCTGCGGAATCGAAAGCACGGTCGTGATGCCGTTGACCCGCGTCACGTTGATGTGCGACGAATGCGGATTGACGCCGAGCATCGCTTTGGCATTGGCGTTGTAATCGCCAGTTTCGGCAACGTCAATCGTGGCGGGCGCGCCCTGCCCAACTTCCGCCAAACCCATATTCGTTCCCGCGTCAATCATTCCCGGATAAACGCTCAAACCAGCCGCGTCAATTCGTTCCGCACCGCCCGGCACGGTAACATTCGCGCCGACCGCCGCGATTTTCCCGTCGCTGACAATAATTGTTCCGTTTTCGATAACCGCGCCGGAAACCGTGACGATTCTCGCGTTTGTAATCGCAAAAGTTCCCGCTTTCCCGGTTTGATTTTGCTGCGAGCCGTCGCTTTGCGCGAACGCGGAAGATATTAAACCACAGATGAACACGGATAAACACAGATTAAGAACTGACTTTATAATTCGTAATTCGTAATTCGTAATTCGTAATTTCATTAACGATTTCCTCCGTCGGCTTCGTCCAAATCTTCCTGACGATGTTCGCTCGGTCTCGCGGGCGGCGTGCCGCCGCTGCCGGGCGTGCGGTTGACGTCTAATTTTTCCAACGCCTCGCGCTCTCGTTGCAGTTCGGCGCGGCGCGTCAAATCACGGCTGCGGTCGAAATAAACTTCGCCTTCGATCATTGTCATCTCCGGTCTGGCGTAAACGCTGAACGGATGCGCCGTCCAAATTACGATGTCCGCGTCTTTGCCCGTTTCAAGCGAGCCGGTGCGTTTATCAATTCCAAGCTGTTTTGCCGGATTGAGCGTAATCATCTTTAACGATTCTTCTTCCGGCACGCCGCCGTATTTCATCATCTTCGCCGCGTCCAAATTCAATCGGCGCATACGCTCGTTCGAGTCGGAATTGATCGAAACATTCACGCCGTTTTTCCACAAAATATAACCGTTATACGGAATCGAATCGTAAGCCTCTAATTTGTAGCTCCAGCTATCGGCGAAAATCGAAGCGCCGGTTCCGCGTTTCGCAATTTCCGGCGCGATTTTGTAGGCTTCAAGCGCGTGCTGCAAAGTGGCGACTTTGAAGCCGAATTCGTCGGCAAGCAGCATTAAATTCAAATGCTCGTCCGAGCGATAACCGTGCGCGTGAACCAGACGCTTGCCTTCGATAACTTCGACGAGCGGCTCTAATTCCAAATCGCGGCGCGGCTGAACCGTCGTTCGTTTGGCGCGAAAATCGTCCCAATCTTTTTTATAATCTCTGGCGCGAACGAACGCATCGCGGATGACTTCCATCACGCCCATTCGAGTGCGCGGGTAACGCGGCGTTTGTCCGGGCGCGGGATTGAAATTCGTTCTTTTGGGGTTTTCGCCAAGGGCGAATTTTATTCCCGGCGGCGCGTCCGCAATAACAAAATCTTCGACTGGCTTGCCGTATTTGAATTTGACCGTCGAGTTCTGTCCGCCGATGGCGTTCGCCGAACCGTGCAGCAGATTCGCCGCCGTCACGCCGCCCGCCAGTCCACGATAAATTGCAATATCGGTCGGATTTAAGACGTCGCGGATGCGCGTCATCGAAGTAACCGAATAGGAAAATTCGTTCACCGCGTCCATCATCGTGTGCGAGTGGCAATCAACAATGCCGGGCGTCACGAATTTGCCGGTGGCGTCAATCGTCTGCGCGTTCGACGCGGCTTTTAGATTTTTTCCGATGCGGGCAATTTTGCCGTTTTGAATGAGTATGTCCGTGTTCTCCAAACTGCCTTTCGCGGCGGTCATCACGGTCGCATTGCGGATTAGAATTTCATTCTTCGATCGCGCCGAAGCGAACGTCAGCGAAATCAAATTTATCGAAATTAACAATAAAAATACTGTTGCTTTTTTCATTTTCTTTTAGTCCCGATGAATTGGAAATGTAAAATCCCGAATCTTACTTTTGCCTTTTTACTTTTAACTTTTTACTTATGGAATCTTCGTTCCTCTGAACGGAATCGCGCCCTGCGGACTCGTCATCGTTCCGCTAATTTCATTGCCCGTCACTCGTCCGCTGACAAACAGATCGAAAGTCGAGCCGCCGAATTCGACCGTCGTCGTGAATGTAAAACCTTCCGCTGTGACTTTGCCGTCTTTAATCGGCGTCGTTCCAAGCTGCGTTTGCAAATTGCCGGTTAAAGTTTCGCCCTGCTGCGTCAATCCCAAAGTTCCGGCAAGCGATTGTCCGGGAATTTCGATGGTAATCGAATAATTGCCGCCGACGGCTGCCGTCGCTGCGGGTTGAGCTGCGCCGCCGGTTGCGGTCGGCGTCGGCGTTTTCGGTTTTTCCTTCTGCTCGAAAAGTTTGCCGTCAACGAAAACGTGCGTGACGGTTTTATCTTTGCTAAAGATGTCGCCGCGCGAAACGGTTAAGTTGGCAATCTTACCTTTTTCGATTGAGCCGAGCCGGTCGGCAACGCCTAAAATTTCCGCCGCCGATAAAGTCATCGCTCTGATAGCCGCGTCTTTCGACAAACCGTTTTCAACCGCTTTATTAGCATTCGTCGTAAAGTCGCCGATACTCGTCATTCCGCCTGATTGAAAAGCGAATTTTATTCCGGCAGTCGCCAGTTGTCCGGCGGTTTTCGGCGCATCCGCCCGGCGGCGCAGAAGTTCTAAACTTTCCGCATCGGCTTCGGGCGAAGCGGTCGTCGTGCGTTTCGGGAAATTCAGCGAAAGCAAAACCGGAACATTCTGCTCTTTCAATCTGTTTGCTACTTTCGCCGCCTCCTGTCCGCCGGAGATAATTGCGTTCAAATTAAATTCTTTCGCCATGTCCAGTGCGCGAACGATTTCGTTTTGCGTGTTGGCGTTAAAGACAATCGGCATCTGGCGGTTGAGAACCGGCAGCAGCGCGTCAAGCGATTTATCCGCATCGGGGCGCCGCATTCCGCGCGGATTTTTGTCATATGCTTTGCGATTTTCCTGAAGCCGTTGCGCGTCGAGAAGCATTTGGCGCAAGGCGGAAAATGTTCCCATCAAAGATGTCGGATATTGACCGGAGCGCAAGGTTACAAACGAAAAATGTTCGGCAAATGCGGGGCGAATTATCATTTCCGAAACGGTTTCGCCCGCGAGATTGATGACGGCTGACTGACCGTTGAAAACGCCTTCGCGCGAAACGGTCAAAACCGTGGTAAAACCGGCATTGCGGTTCGTTTCAAATTGCGCTTCGCCCGCTTTTAGTCGTTCGATTGCCGATTCTTCCGGCTGAAGACCGTCGGGATAATTCGAGTTCGACTGCGGCTGCGTTGACTGCGGCTGCCCGATTTGCGCCTGTCCGCCGCCTTGACCGGCGGGACGCGGCGCGACGGGCGCAGATAATCCGAGACTCGTGTTCGCGTCAAAAAATCCCGGATAAATCGTCAAACCCGCACCATCAATTATTACTGCGTCAGCCGGAACGCGCGCCGATTCGCCGACGGCTTCAATCAAACCGTCGCGCACGACAATTGTGCCGCGCGCGACGTTCGGACCTGAAACCGTGACGATTTGCGCATTGGTAATCGCATAAGCCGAAGGACGAGTCTGCTGCGCGTGAGCATTCAAATTGAAAACGGCGGACGCAAAAAGAGCGACGTAAAACCACAGAAAAGATTTCTTCATAAAAATTTTGCCGGAAAGATTTGTGTAAAAACGAAACTGTTGAATTTCTACGCAGTATAAACGAATTTGTTTCAGATGTAAAAAACTTGCAGACCACTGAAACTTTTCCTTCCGACCGTTTACCATTCGCCGATAAAGATTTACCATTATCTATTATGAGCGCAATTATTCTTTTCGACGGAGTTTGTAATTTCTGTAACGGTTCGGTGAATTTTATTATTGACCGCGACCCGGACAAGTATTTCAAGTTTGCGCCGCTGCAATCAGAAGTCGGACAAAAACTTCTTCAGGAACACGGCATTGATAAAACCGTTACCGATTCGGTCGTCTTAATTGAAGACGGCGCGGCTTATGTGCGCACGACCGCCGCTTTGCGCATCGCCCGAAAACTCAAAGGCGCGTGGCGTTATTTTTACGGTTTCACCGTCGTTCCGGCTTTCGTGAGAGACGTGTTTTATAAACTGTTTGCCAAATACCGCTACAAGATGTTTGGTAAACAGGACGCGTGTATGATGCCGACGCCGGAAATCCGCGAGAGATTTTTGGCGATGAATTAAAGCGAGAAAAATTATGAAAGCAATTTGGAACGGTGCAACTTTAGCCGAAAGCAATGAAACCGTCGTTATTGAGGGAAATTATTATTTTCCCGAACATTCAATAAACAAAGAATACTTCCGCGCGAGCGAAACGCACACAGTTTGCGGCTGGAAAGGCACCGCGAGTTATTTTGATGTCGTGGCTGGCGGCGAAACAAACAAAGACGCGGCTTGGTTTTACCCCGAACCGAAAGACGCGGCGCAGGAAATCAAAAACTACGTCGCGTTTTGGAAAGGCGTTAAAGTCGTCGCCTGAAAACATTTTTAGTGTGATAGGAATTTATTTACTGTCTTTCGATTTACAAGATACTACAATTTTTTTGTTTTCCGCTTTTTCAAATGCGTTCGCGCGGCAGCTATTTGCTCGAAACTCAGAATTCTTCCGGGTTAGCTGTGATGATGCTTAACGCTGACTCCCAAAATTCTTTTACCGCATTCTCATGCGCGGCAGACCGTATATCCCACTCCTTCGGTCTTTCTTCAATAAATGTAAACAGACTATTGCTTGCTTGCGAGAGCGGTCTCGAACGTTAAGGACATTTCGGATTGCACGCCCGTACGTTGACGTTCCACGTAATGCGTATGTCGCCCTTTTCAGATTTCCAATTGCGCGTAAAGGGGCGCTTTATCTCCGACGCTTTCGCCGCTTTGTTGGCGACGATGGTGTATTCGGATTTTTCCAGCATTCCGCGCGAAAGGATAAAGTGCGCTTTCTGAATCGGAAATTCGATTTGGCTAAAATACGGAATCGGGACAACCGGCTCGAAGAACACATAAAAGGCTCGTCCTTTCACAACGTCCGAAAAGTCGTTGAGGGCAGGCAAAATGTTGAGCGTAACTTTCTCGCCGATGATTTCTCCTTCGACCGGTATGCGGAAGTAGCCCGGCGTTCCCATCCGCGCCAGTGTTCCTGCTTCTTCGGCTGCGCCGAGCGCCTTCGGCGGGATTGCGGGCGGCGCGAAAGATTGACGGAAAAGCACGTTGCGCCGCAGCTTCGGCGTAATGGCGACCGCGTCTTCCCACAATTTAAAGCTCGTGGCATTGCCTTCAATCTGACCCGTAAAAGCAATCGCTTTGCCGCCTCGTGCCGTTTTCGCAAAGCGCATCGTCAGTTTGCCGGCGAGCGTTACGTCGTATTTCCACCAAACCGTACCTTCGTGGTCAAACTCGGCGTGAAACGCGGCGTCAACCGGACCCTCGAACTTTTCGCAGTAACTGTTAAAGGCTTGCTGCACGGCGAACTGCGCAAGGTCGTTTGCCAACCCGATGGTCGCGCCGAGCGGGTCGAGCGCGCCGCTCACTGCCGCCGGCCGCGCCGGTTTTGACGGCTTCGGTTGCCGTAAACACTGCGGCATTGTTGTAGCCTTTGTTTTTGGCGAGCAGCTCGATCGCCTTCGGCGTGCCTTTGTCAATCATAAAATTGACAAACGTCGAGATCGGTTTTTTTGTCAGATTGAGCAGAAACGAAATGCCGTTGGTCTTCGTTTATCGTTTCCAATTGGTCGCAGAGCGCGCCACGCGCTTTGCTCCGATTAAGTTGCTCGCGGATTTGAAGAGTTTTGTTTCGCAGTTCGGCGGTCTCGGCAGCCATCTTGTTCAACATCGGCTGAAAGGCGGGCTGCAACCCCGGATAAGTATCTAAAACAAACCGCAATTTCCACCACGCTCGGTCGAACTTTTTGATTTGTTCGGGCATTTCGCCGGCGCGAGATTTCAATCTCTTGGTTCTCTCCAGCAGTTCCGCTTGCGGCGGCGATACGGGAAGTTTGCCCGCCGAATCTTCAATCGCCGCGAGCGCCTGATCGGTCGTCGCCGCCGCTTCGTCCAAATCGTCAACTACCTCTTCGATTATTTCGAGCGGCGTCACGACTTTGAATTTCGTTTCGTGTTTGCCCGCGCCGTCTGGCGCGATGGCTTCGACCGTATAAATTCCGACAGATTGCGTGGCGTCGAATTTAACCAAGAACACGCCGTCCTTATCCACTGTTGCGACCAGATTTTTTGCGCCCGCAGAACTTCTGACGGTAATTTTCACGTCCTTTCTTTTGCCGTCGGCGACGGTCTTTCCGGCGAACACCACGGACGAGCCTTGCGACACCACAAATTCCGCCGTCTGCGGAGCCGAAAAGTCGAAATTGAATCCCGCCGTAATGTATTCGGCGTCTGATTCGGTTAGAACGCGCACTTGAATCGGCGCCGGAATTTTCTGCAATCCTTGCCCGCTAACTGTGCGAGTCTGGATGATACCAGACCAGCCGAAGACCAGAACAGCCGCGAGCAGCAGGCGAAGAAAACATCGTGACGCGTCCACGCGACGGTGATTTTTGAACGGCAAACATTGCGCGTCCGCGCCGCCCACTTCAAACATTGCTTTTACACTTTCAATCATCATTTTTCGTCTTGCGATTTATAGTTTGGCTGCCGCTTTCTGCGCGATGACTTTTGCCATCGCGCGTTTTTCTTCAGGCTTTAGCACCGGATTTCCCGAACTCATACGCGATTTCATCATCGGCGGAAGAACCGCGAAATAAACGTTGTTCTTCAAGACGAAAAGCTGCTCGTTCGCGCCGAAGAAAGCCTCGTCGCCGATGCCGGAAACAGAAACGGAATCCTTCGACAACATCTCGCCGACATCGCCTTTCGCTCCGTTCGCGTCTTTCATCCCGCCGCCCATTTTACCGTGGATTTTCGCCGCGTCGCGCGCCGCCAGCATTTCACCGGCGGCGTCCTCTCGCTTAACTGTAATTTCGACGCGGCTGCCCATGACGTCTTCGGTTTCGTAAACGCAAGCGTCGCCTTTGACTTCCGCCCGCACGATTTTTTCGCCAACTGCCGCTTCGACATCTTCCTTTGACACGAGCGCACAGACGTCAGATGCGCCTGTTGCTTTTTGCAACGCATCGGCGGTTGAACCGCTCGTTTCGGCGCGCGGCGCGGCAGTCTCGCTTGACGAACCCGAATCGCAGCCAAAAACGACCAGCGTCAGAAAGCAAAGCAGCGCGGTTTTTATTTTGGATTTTTTACTCATCAAGAATATTCCTTTTTGTTTTGTCAGTTTTTCATTGACAAATGTTTGCGCTTCATTTTCAAACGGGCTTTGGACGACTAAAAGCGCAATGTCCAGCGCTCGTCGGTCGGCGGCGTTCTGGGTCGTCCTGTTTCGGTCCGATGGATTTTATTTCGAGCGCCGCATGGAGAATTTCTACCGGAGAAGGCTGCAGACCGCCTCGCGTTTCCGAAGCGGTTGACGAAGCTGATGACGCGCGCTGCAGCAGCCAATCCATCATTCCCTTCTGGGCGACAGACAAATTGTTTGAGAACGACAGCATTTTGCCGGCTAAAGTAGAACTCGGAGAGCGCGGGTCATCTTGTTTGGGACTGATGGAAACCGCGCCGTGCCGCCTGCGGCGCGCGGGTCGTCCTGTTTAGGACCGATAGAAACATTTCCGATTCCCAAAGCATCACGCAGCACGGCGGCGGGCGGTTCGGTCGTTTCGTTTCGAGATTGTTCGCGCCCGCCTTGAACAATGATGGCTCCTCGATTTAAACCGGCGGTAAAAAATCGCTTGTTGACATTTGTTCCAATCGGATTGTCCGCGGGCGCTCCGGCTGCCCGCAGCAGCAATTGACTGAAAACGCCGCTTTCTTCGGGCGTCAAACTTTTACGAAAATCCTCGAGTTTTGCAGCAAGCGCGGCGAAGTCTGAATTGCCGACGACAATTGTTTTCGGAAGCGATTTTGTAGCCGTTGCAGGCTGGTTTTTGCCGGCGGGCGGCGAAACTTGCTCTTTCGTTGGCGGCGATTGCGCGTAAGCGGTTAACGGTAACAGTAATAAACTGATCATCGAAAGAAGCAGCGAATAAATTGGTTGCTCGTTTCGTTCTTTCGTTGTTTTATTCTCGTGTTTGAATTCGGTTTTCATAAATTTTTCTCCTTATCTGTTGTGAACATTAAAAAGATGAATTACGTTGCGGCGGTCGTTTAAGGCACAAAAGCATTTGGATTTAAGTTTCAAAATTGTTTACAAACTCTCACAGCTCTGTTTTACAGTAAACAGACGGGCGATGTAACTACTCCGATATGTAGGGTTTATCAAATGCGGATTGATTATACCGAATCGCTCGCCGAAACCTCTACGCGAACGATGCGGTTTTCCAGTTGGTTGATTAATTAAACGCGAATTAACGAAATGAAGATTTTTCTCAAAACGTCTGCCGACAACTATCTAAGTCAATGTCGTTGCCGTCCCTGGTCAGCGTAAAAAACTCGGCATTTGTGTTTTATTCCTTAAATAAAATCACTTGCCTGCTCCATTTTGTAAGTGCCGTCGGGTTGTTTGACAACGCCAAACCTTTGAGCGCGGCAGCCGAAATTGATTCGCCTAGGTTTTGGCTTCTGACAAAATCAAGATAACTCGTTCTGCCCGTGCCGAAATAGTTTTTATACACCGCTTGTGGCGCGGCGAAAATTTGACCGGCGAAAAGTAAAATCATTAGCCCGAAACAAAAAATTGAGTGATTGAGTGTGTTTTTCATTTGTTTTCTCTTTCGCCAAAAATGGCGTTTGTGATGTGAGCCGATTGTCACAAAAAAGGAAACACGAAGTAACTACACAGATGTATAGGGTTAAATACCAACTACGAATTAACGATTACGAATTACGAATGTCGGAATCTAGGTTTTTTAACTTGTAATTGGCGTTGTTGCATGAATAGCTGCGGATGAAGTGAAAATGGTAGATTTTTTCTGCCATGAAAACAAAAACCAAGTACCGCATCCGCAACTGGACGGATTATAACCGAAGTCTTCAAAAGCGAGGAAGTTTAACTGTTTGGATCAGCGAAGAAGCCGTTGAGAACTGGCTTTACCTTGAGAAAACCGGCGAGCGCGGCGCTTCCAAACGCTACTCTAATTTGGCGATTCAAACAATAGCAACCATGAAAGCCGTTTTTCATCAAGCCGGGCGACAAACCACGGGGCTGGTGAAATCAATTTTTGAATTGATGAAAATTGAGTTGCCGGTGCCGGATCATTCTACGCTGTCGCGCCGATTAGAAACTCTGCCGGTCGAGTTATCAGTGAAATGCGCGAAAGGCGCGCGGCACATCGTTGTAGATTCTACGGGAGTGAAAGTTTATGGCGAAGGAGAGTGGAAGGTGCGAACGCACGGAGTTTCAAAACGCCGCACCTGGCGCAAACTGCATTTATGCGTGGATGAAAAAACAAACGAAATCATCGCTGCCGCTGCGACTGAAAACTCTGTCGCAGATTGTCAGGCATTTCCCGAACTGATTGCTGGCATTGATGACCCGATTGAACAAATCAGCGCGGATGGAAGCTACGACCGAAGAGGAGTTTATCAGGCAATCAGAGGACGAGGAATTTGGCGGGCGGCAATCCCACCCAGAAAAAACGCACGAATCTGGCAGCACGGCAACAGCAAACAAGAACGGCTGATTCGAGACGAAGATCTGCGAGCAGTCAGAAAACGAGGCAGAAAAAGGTGGAAAGAGGAATCAAATTATCACCGGAGAAGTTTGGCGGAAACAACGATTTTTCGATACAAAACAATCTTTTCGGACAAGTTGAAATCGAGAAAAATAGAAAATCAATTTAATGAAATGGCAATCAAATCTGCGACGTTAAATCGAATGACACATTTGGGGATGCCCAAAAGTTACAAGGTAGCGGCATAAACCGGCAATCAAAAATCAGACGGATTACTGATTCATGCAACAAAGCCCTTGTAATTCATAATTAATTAAACCAACTTTTCGCGCAGGGCTTTGGCGACGGCTTCGGTTTTCGAGTGGACTTGCAGTTTTTCGTAGATGTTTTTCAGGTGAAACGAAACCGTGTGAAACGATATTCCCATTTCCTTGGCGGCGGTTTTTTTGTGATGACCTTCGATTAAAAGTTTTAAAAGCTGGGTTTCCTGCGGCGTAAGACGATAATCTGAGTATTCAGGTGGGCGAAATTCCCGAAAAAGTTTGACGACGCGGGCGGCAATCGGCGGCGACATCGGCGAGCCGCCGTCAACCGCTTCTTTTAACGCTTCGAGCAGACGCGCGGGCGGCGTGTTTTTCAGCAGGTAACCGTTCGCGCCGTTGCACAGAGCGTTAAAGATTTCCGTATCATTATCGTAAATCGTCAGCGCGATAATCGGAACATCCGCAAACATCGCTCGTAATTTCTCGATGCCTTCGACGCCGCTCATTTTGGGCAAACTTAAATCTGTTAAAATTACGTCAGGTTTGTCGCGTTCGATTCCCGCCAGCGCGGTTTCCATCGTTCCGTAATCGGCGACGCACCGAAAGCCAACCGTGCTGTTAATCAGGGCGGTCAAACCTTCGCGCACCTCGCGCAGATCTTCAATCAGCACCACGCGCAAAGGCGTGAGGACTATTTTTGTTTGGTAGTTTTTGACTGCGGAAATCACGTTACGGTTAAATTTAACGAAAAAAATTTCGCTTGTCGCCTGCACGTTTGAGTAGGATTGAAAAAATAAATCTTTTTACCGGCAAAGCGTTTTCAGCTAAACGCGGCTCGCTTTTTCCAGAGACAATTCAAATTTAACAACGGTTCCGTTTTGCGAATCAATCTGCAAATCGCCGCCGAGCGCGCGGTAGCGCCGCGTTATACTTCGCAAACCTTGTCCGTCGCCGTTAGAATTTTCCGCGTCGAAGCCTTTGCCGTCGTCCGCAATGCGCAGACGGACAATCGGATTTTCCACCAGAAAATCAATTTGAATTTTTGAACAATCCGAATGTCGCGCCGCGTTATTCACCGCTTCTTTGAAAATTAACAAAATGTCGCGGCGCGCGCCGACGCTTAACTTTAAATCCGCGTCGCCGGTCGGCGCGTGAAACTCTAAATCAATTTCTCGATACGCGAAAACTTCTTCGGCGTGGCGGCGCCTTCTTCTGGTCAAGTCCAAAAGGCTGTCGTGGTCAGGCGCGATTGCCCAAACGATGTCATTCATCGAAGCGACCGACTCGCGGGCGATGTCGGCAATCGAGGACAAAAGATTGCCGTTGCCGTTCTCAGACTTTTGTTTTGCCACTTCGCTCAAAAGCGAAATGCGCGTCAAGTTCGCGCCGATGTCGTCGTGCAAATCGGAGGCGATGCGCGTTCTGATTCGTTCCATTTCCAAAAGGCGGTTCAAACGGTAGCGGTAGAAAAAATAAATCGCCGCCGTCGTCAGTGCGAACAACGCAATAACGAACGACGGACTTTGCCAAAACGGTGCGGCGATTCGGAAAGAAACGGTCGCCGGAGTTTGGCTGTAAATTCTGTCGGCGGTAACGGCGCGGACTTCAAACTGGTATTCGCCGCTCGAAAGATTGGCAAAATTTACGGTGCGCTCGGCGGTCGGCGTCCAATCCGAATTTCCGAAGCGGTATTCATATTTTAATTTTTCGCCGAGCGTCGCGCCTAAACCGATAAAGTCAACGCTGATTTGTTTCTGGTCAGAATTTAAATTTGAATGCGGCGCTTCTGTTTCACCCAAAAACGAAATTTTTTGGGCGATTCCGGCAACACGCAATCCCGTGATTAAAACCGTCGGCGGTTTTCTGGCTCGCTCCCGTTCGGGCGTAAAACGCGCTAGCCCATTAATCGTCGTGAACCACAGCGCGCCGGTGCGGTCACGATAAGCGGTTTCGACGTAGCTGCTCGGCAAACCGTCGGCGGTCGTAAAATTTTCGATTTGTCCGGTCGCTGGATTCAAGCGGTCAAGTCCGCGACCCGTGCCGACGTAAATTCGCCCAAATCGGTCTTCCGTGACGCAAAACGCATCGTTGCTGGAAAGCCCTTCGGCAGTCGTGTATTTGACGAATTGCAAGCGGTCGGCGTTTGTATCTTCAAGCCTCCAGGCTCCGGCTGACGAATTCGCCAGCCACAGCCCGCCCGCGCTGTCTTCGAATAAATCTTTCGTCCAGCCGGACGGCGATCCGCCCTGTTGTGTAAAAATGGTAAAACGCCCGTCGCGGTAACGAATCAGCGCGCTGTCCTCATCACCCGTCCCAATCCACAGATTGCCGCTTCGGTCTTCGACAAACGCCGTGCCGAGGCGACGCCCCGTTGCAAATCCGGTTTGCTCGGTGTAATTGTGCCAGGTTTGGCTGGCGCGCTCCCAGCGCAATAACTCGGCGGCACCGGCAATCGTAGCAATCCAAACGTCGCCGCGCGAATCTTCAAAGAGGCGAAAAATTTCTTTTCCCCGAGCGCCGGTTTCGATTTTTTGCGGCGCGGCGCGGGCGAGATTTTCAAAATCGGTCGCGGACGGCGAGCGAAAAAGTCCTTCTCCGGTCGGAATCCACCATGCGCCGCCGTCCTGCCAGAGGGTTTGATTCCAGCCCCATCCGAGATTAGCCGTTTGCTTTGGCAGCCTCGGGTTAACGAGAGAAAATTTTTCCGCTTCAAAACGACTGATGCTATAGATTGACTGCCCGTAATCGCCGGTTGGGGCGCTGACGAAAAGCTCGCTCGCTTGGTTTTCAAAAATCGCTCTGACGTGTTTCGTTCCCAATCCGTCTGTCTCGTCGAAAGTGGTAAAGCCGTAGCGTGCCAGCTTTTTCGCGCCGCAGAGCGAACCCGTCCAAAGATTTCCGTCTTTGTCTTCGATTACGCTCCACACATCCAAATCGCAAATACCATTCTTCGCCGTGTAAGTTTTACAAACCGAATCGCCCGTTTTGCCCGGCTCTTGCCAGAGACACAAACCCTTCGTCGTCGCCACCCAAAACTTACCGTCGCTCACTTCATACAAATCGGGAATCCAATTGGCAGGCAAGCCATCCTTCTTCGTGTAAAGTCGCTCCACAATCGAGCCGTTTGCGTCCGCTTCGGACTTGAGCAGACATAAACCGCCCGTATCCGGTTCGCGCATTCCAGCCCAAATCTGCCCATCGCGGTCTTCGAGCAAAGATACTACGGAATTGTTCGGCAGGGCGTTAACGGTTGTAAAC
Source organism: Pyrinomonadaceae bacterium (assembly GCA_030448055.1). Lineage (GTDB taxonomy): Bacteria > Acidobacteriota > Blastocatellia > Pyrinomonadales > Pyrinomonadaceae. The sequence continues at coordinate 886,760 of JAUJNR010000002.1, read as the reverse complement.
CGTTCGATTTTGCCGTCTGCGCGAAGACGAAACAGCCCGCTTTCCTGCGTTCCGACCCACAACGCTCCGCGCCGGTCTTTGATGATTTTCTCGACATAGACGCCGATCCGCTCCGTGAGCGATTCGCCGAGCGGCACAAATTCGAGTTCAAATTCGCCGTCGCTTTCATTTAATTTATAAAGCCCGTCGCTTGAACCCGCCCAAATCTGCCCGTCGCGGTCTTCATATAAAGTATTAAATCTTTTAGCTTTCGGATTGTCGGGCAAATAAACGGTGAAAAGCAAATCGTCTTGATTTTGGATTTTCGATTTTCGATTTTCGATTGAATTGCCGACGCCGTATGGATTGAGTCGAGCGATTCCCGCGCCGGTGGCAACGAGATAAACTCCTTTGCTTGTTTCGAGAAAATCATTGGCTTGGCGATGCGGAAGTCCGTCGTCGGTCGTGAAATTCACAAAGCCGTAGCCGTCAAAGCGCGAGACACCTTCTCCGGTGCAAAACCAAAGAAAACCGCGCGAATCTTGCCGGACGCGAGAAACAATGTCGCGCAGCAATCCGTCGGCGGCGGTGTAGGTTTTAACCGGCAGGCGTTCGGCTTTTGCGATTACCGATAAAAGTAAAACGTACGCGAAACAAATGAACGACGCTGATCGGTGATGAAAAAATTGTTTTGAACGTGCCTCGAAAAACACTTTTTATTTGCGCCTGTGAAAGTTGAAATGAACAGACGGATTATGGCATCGGAACTTTTCTTTGGCAAGAGAATTTTTATTTGTCATCGGGCGGAAAACCGCAACTGACAAAAAGCGAAAAACGATTTACGATAAAAGACGATGAACCGACAAACTCTGCAATCTCTTGAATACGAAAGACTGCTCGCGCTGGTCAGCCGCCACGCGCAAACGCCGATGGGCGAAGAGCGTCTTGTAAATCTCGCGCCTTTGACGAGTAGGTTAGAACTTGAAACAAATTTAAAAGCCGTCGCCGAAACTATTTCGCTTAATGCGGAAAAACAGGTTTCGTGGTCATTCAGCGGTTTAGCCGACCCTTCAAACGCCGTCGCTATTTTGCGCATCAGAAACGCGACGCTCGAACCAATTTCGATGCTTGAAATTACGCGGCTCTGCAATCAGGCACTTTTTGCGCGTTCGGCAATCGCGCCCGAAAAAGAATTTGCGCCGACTTTATGGCGAACAGTTGAAAATCTGCCGCCGACGCTTTTTGAGGCAATCGGCAGAATCAATAAAAAACTGCTTCCATCGGGCGAGATTGACGACGCTGCTTCGCCGGAACTGGCGCGCGTGCGGCGCGAAATTAATTTGCAGCGCGGACGGCTGCAAAAGTCTCTCGAAAACGTGATGCGCGCATCCGGCGCGGCGATTCAGGACGCGATTGTGACGCAGAGAAACGAGCGTTACGTGATTCCGGTCAAAGCGGATTTTCGCGGCAAAGTCGGCGGCGTCGCGCACGGTTTTTCGTCGTCGGGCGCGACGGTTTTCATCGAACCGCTCGAAGCGATTGAGGCGAACAACGAACTGCAAAATCTTAAAGGTAAGGAAGAGCGCGAAGTCGCTCGCATTTTATTGGCGCTCACCGAAGACCTTCGAGAAAATCTTCCCGCCATCGAGCTGGCGGTCGAAGCGGTTGGCGAACTCGATTTCATCAAAGCGAAAGCGGAATTTGCGCGAAAATTTAACGCGGTCGTGCCGATGATTTCAACCGACGAAACGCTTGATTTGACCGATGCGCGGCATCCGCTTTTAGAAGAAAATCTGCGCGGCAGCGAAAACGAAATCGTTCCGGTCAGCTTTCAATTAACAAGAGAAAAAGGCGTGATGATAATTTCCGGCGCAAACGCGGGCGGCAAAACCGTCGTGATGAAAACCGCCGGATTGTTGTCGCTGATGGCGGTTTCCGGTTTGCCCGTTCCGGCGCGCGCGGCGGAAATTCCCTTTTACAAATCCGTCCTGGCGGACATCGGCGACCATCAAAGTTTGGCGGCGAATCTTTCGACTTTTTCCTCGCACATCTCGAACATCGCCGGAATGATGCGCGATTGTCATTCGCCGTCGCTGGTTTTATTGGATGAAGTCGGAACCGGAACCGACCCGGACGAAGGCTCGGCGCTAGGCGTGGCGATTGTGGATTACTTCCGAAAAAAATGCGGCGCGCAAGTCATCGCTTCGACGCATTATCGCGGATTGAAAATCTATGCGGCGAACGACGAGAACGTGATCAACGCCTCGGTCGAATTCAACGAAAAAACTCTGCAGCCGACGTATCGTTTATTAGTCGGACTCGCGGGCGCGTCTTCGGGAATCGAAATCGCCAGACGTTTCGGCATCCGCGATGAAGTTATCGAAACGGCGCGCGAGAATCTGGACATTTCAGCCAAGGAATCGGAAACTTATTTGCGGCAACTGCAGACGGAGACAACCAACGCAATTGATTTGCGTCGCGCTCTGGAAGAAGAGCGCGAAGCCGTCGCCTATAAATACGCGACGCTCGAAATCGAAGCCAAAAAGCGCGAAAAGGAACGCCGCCGGGAATTTGAAAACCAGTTGGCGGAAACCGTGGAAGGCTTTGAAAAACAATCGAAGGCGTTTATCAATTCCATCGAAGACAAAGCGTTAAAAGCCAAACTCGAAAAAGAACGCTCGGCGCGAAAAGCCGAATTAAATCGCGCCGTTTTATCGCAAGTGAGTTCGGGCAACCAACGTTCGGCGTTCAGCCGCTCGCCGGAATCGGCTGGCTCAGACGCGCCAATGACCAGCGCGCCCATTGCCGTCGGCACACGAGTCCGCACGAGTTTCGGCAGCGTCGGCACGGTCGAAAAAATTGACAAAGATTCGGCGGAAGTTCTCGTCGGCGCAATGCGGCTGCGCGAGAAATTATCGAATCTACAAACAGTTTCTGTTCAAACCGACCAGCCGAATGAATTGAACAAACAATCGCGCGGCGAAAAACTGCAAGCCCAAGCGAAAAATTCAAATCTGCGGCTCGACACCGAAGATTTAAACGCTGAACTCAATCTCATCGGGCGCACGACGAGCGACGCCGAATACGAAATTGACCGCTTTCTCGACGAAGCCTATCTCGCCGCGCTGCCGCAAATCCGCATCATTCACGGCTTCGGCACGGGCGCGTTAAAGAACTTCGTTCATCATTTTTTGAAAGGACATCCGCACGTCGCGCGCTACAGTTTCGCGCCGCCCGACCAAGGCGGGCAAGGCGCGACGATAGCGGAATTGAAACAGTAAATTTATTGACAAAAATTTGAATGACGCGGAAAATTTCAATATGAACGGGACAATCGAATTAACATTACCGAAAAGCGTTGATGTCAGCGATTTTGAATTGAAAATGATAATCGCCGCCAAACTTTACGAACTCGGCAAACTTTCGTCGGGACAAGCGGCGAAAGTCGCCGGCTTGTCGAAACGCGCTTTTATCGAACTTTTGGGCAAATATAATGTTTCGGTTTCGGCTATGATGAAAACGATTTGGCGGAAGAGCTGAAAAATCTATGAGCCGCGAGATGCCGAATTTAGAGCAAAAATTTTGGAAAATGTATAAGGCGCGAAAGATTTGCGTCTTTTTTGTTCACGGAGAAAATTATGCAGTTACAAAAAATCTTTCTCGTTCTAATAATTCTGTTTGTTTCTTTTCAAATTCGCTTTGGACAAGAACAACCAAATCCTATATTAATTGACGAGTTCGGAAAACTTTGCAGCGAAGACGTAATGGCGCGTTACGACAATTTTCTTGTTCAACTGCATAATGATCCTTCAGCGCAAGGATATTTTGTTCTTTACGGAGACGATTCGACTGAAGGTAAAAATTTAAACTTTGCCAGATATTTAACCGAATTCTATCCGACCGTTCGCAATTTTGACGGGAGCAGATTTTCACTTGTGCGCGGCGAAAATCAAAATGAAATGAAAATACAGTTTTGGATTGTTCCGGCAGGCGCGACTCCGCCGAAACCCGACAATTTTTTTTCGGAAGATAAAATTACTACTACCGAACAGTTCGATAAAAGCTGGGCTGATTTTAATAACTGGTCGGGCAGATTGGATATTTACAGTGATGGGTTTCTGGACTTAGGTTGTGAATTTAGCCCGAACAGAGCCGCTTTTGCCAAAACTTTGCTCGCAAATCCAAAGTTAACGGGCTATTTGGTTGTTTATACGAAATTTGGAAAAGGCGTTAAGCGCGGCAATCAGATTGCTAATTTCGCACTGCGTGATTTAACAAAAAATTATAAAGTTCCCCGAAGTAGGCTGAAAACAATTTACGGCGGAAATCGTCAAGAACCTGAAATCGAATTGTGGTTTGTTCCGAAAGGTGATAAACCACCGATGCCGGCTCCCGATAAAAAGAAAAAATAATTAATGCTCTACGAACAACATTTCATTGACGATTTGAAAACGCGCGCTGACTTGGTGCGGATAATCGAACCTTACGCGCCGCTCAAGAAAAAAGGCGCGAATTGGATGGGCTGTTGTCCGTTTCATCAAGAGAAAACTCCGTCGTTTTCAGTTAATCCGGCGAAAGGTTTTTACAAATGTTTCGGCTGCGCGAAAGGCGGAAATTGCTTTACGTTTGTGATGGAGATGGAAGGCTTGAATTTTCCCGAAGCGATTAAGCGCGTTGCGGAAATTTCGGGCGTGCCGCTGCCGGAGCCGATTGACGACAAAAAATACGAGCAGAACAAAAAGCGTCGGGAAGAGAAAAAGGAAATCGCCGACCAGGTTATCGAATTAAATAAATACGCGCTCGAATTTTGGGAACATCATCTCTCGGAAAACAATCCGCATTCCAAAGCGGCGCGGGAATACTTGGAAAAACGCGAAATTTCCATTGAAACGCAAAAGGCTTTTCATATCGGTTTCGCGCCGGACAGTTGGGACGCATTGATGTCGCTTTTGAAGGAAAAAGGCGCGGACGAAAAATTGATCGAGCAGAGCGGCTTGGTTTCCATCAACGAAGAAAAGAAGCGAGTTTATGACCGGTTTCGCGGGCGGATAATGTTTCCCGTGCTTGATATTAAAGGAAATCCGATTGCATTCGGCGCGAGAATTTTGGCGCAGGGCGAGCCGAAATATCTTAACTCGCCCGAAACTCCGGCGTATATTAAAGGCGAGCATCTTTACGGGCTTTTTCAATCGAAAGAGGAAATCCGGCAGAAAAAATTTGCGATTCTCGTCGAAGGTTATCTGGATTTAATCGCGCTTTACCAATACGGAATTAAAAATACGGCGGCGAGTTTAGGGACGGCATTCACGCCGGAACAATCGAAACTTTTGGGAAGATTTGCCAGGCGCGTCGTGATCAATTACGACGGCGACAAAGCAGGCGTCAAAGCGGCGCGGCGGGCGATTGAGACGCTGGTCAAAGATGATTTTGAAACGAAAGTTTTGATTTTGCCCGACGGGAACGACCCAGACGATTTTCTGAAACAGAACGGCGCGGACGCTTATAATCATCTGCGCGGCAATGCGTTTCCGTTTTTGCAATTCGTTTTGGAAAATCTGGCGCGCGAGCGAAATATGGCTTCGCCGAAAGAGAAGGCGGAAGCGATTGAGGATTTGATGCCGGTTCTCTCGGCAATTAAAAATCCGATTCAAAAACGCGATGCCTTTGATCAGACAATGAATTTTCTGCGCGTTGACGACGCGATTCTCAAGCGCGATTTGTGGAAAACCGTCAAACTCGGAACGCGCGTCGAAACGCAGACCATTAAACAGCAAGTCGCGCGCGCGACGCAGGCGCGAATGACCGTCGCCGAACAGAACCTTTTGGAGCTGCTGATTTACGATAAGGATTTGCGCGAGATGATTTTACCGCAACTTGAAGAAACCGATTATGAATCACTGGCGACCGCCGAAGTTTTTCGCGCTTTACTCGCCTTAAAGGAAATCGGCTCGGACGTGACGGGTGAAAATCTCCTTGAACTCGTTCAGGACGACGCGGCGGCGAGCGATTTCGTGCCGGTGCTTTTGATGAGTGAACCGGCGCGCGATTTGGACGAAGCGATTGACGTGGTTTTAAGAGAAGCGGAAAACTGCGTCGCCACCTTGCGCTCGATGGCGATTGCCAGCCGTATTTTAGAAATCAGCCAAGAACTCGTGTTCGCCGAACAGACGGGCGATTTTGATTTGCGCGACGCGCTCGTTGCAGAGCAAATTAATCTGGCGCGGATGAAACGCGACTTTGAAAAACGAATCGTCGAAAAATAATATGAAACCACGCGCGATACGCGCATACCACCGGGAAAAGAATAATTCATTTCGGGTTAGGGGCGTGATTTATTTTTCCTTCCTTTGTTCTCAGCGAAACTTTTCTCATAACGCGATGGAAAATTTATCTTTTTTAATCTATAATCACAGATTTCATATTTGAAAATTGTTTAAAAGTTAAGAATTGAAGTTATTTGCGCCGCGCTTTTGTTTTTGCCCGAAACCTTTTACCGGGGAGGAGCGTTTAGACTTATTTCGCAAACAACGATTTACGCTGTTTTTTAATCGAATGTATTTATAAATTTATGGCAGACTACGACGAAAAGGAAGATTTAATGGATCGCCTGGTGGCACTCGGCAGGCGCAAAAAATTTCTCAGCTTTGATGAGCTGAACCGCGAAATTCCCAACAAGATGATGTCGCCCGACGACATCGAAGACGTTTTGACCCGGCTCGAAGGCGCGAATATTTCGGTCGCCGACACCGATGCGCAACTGCTCGAAAAAGCGGCGAGCCTCGCGCTCGACGACGACTCGGACGAAGAGATTGACGAAGACGATTTGGATCTGGATTTATCAGCCGGAACGCTCGATAAATCGAATGATCCGGTGCGACTTTACCTGCGCGAGATGGGCGTTGTGCCGCTTTTGACGAGACAGGGCGAAGTGACGATTGCCCAGCGCATCGAACGTGGACAAATTAAAACCCGAAAGGCGATTTCGCGCTCGCCGATTGCGATTGAACGGCTGCTGCAAATCGGCGACGATTTGGAAAGCGGCAAAGGTTATATCCGCGAAACCGTGACTTTTTCTGAACAAGCCGAATTAACGGGCGAAGAAGATAAAGCGGAAGAATATCTGCGCTGGACGATTGAAGGCATCAACAATATACGCCAGAATTTCAAAAAAGCGCTCAAGGCTTACGATAATTTGTGCGAAGAGCAAAAGAAATCGAAAGGCAAACCGTCGAAAAAACTGATGTCGCTCAAACGGCAGACGGCGCGCTACCGCCTGGAAGTTTCGCAGGAAACGAAGAATTTGAATTTGACCGAACGGGCGATGCAAAAGCTGATCGGCGCGATTCGCAAAGTCTCCGACGAGATTCGCAAAGCCGAACGCGACATTAACAAAGCGGAAGATAAACTTGAAAGCAAAAAGATTACTCCCGAACAGAAAAAAGAATTAACGCGCGCGATTTCCGAATCGAAAAAGAAAATTGCGGAAATCGAAGCGAAATACAATCTGCCGGCGGTCGAAATCAAGCGCTCCTTGCAGACGATTCTGGTCGGCGAGCAGCAGACGAATCAGGCGAAACGCGAACTCGTCGAAGCTAACCTCAGGCTCGTCGTTTCGATTGCGAAAAAATACACGAATCGCGGCTTGCAGTTTCTCGATTTGATTCAGGAAGGCAACATCGGTTTGATGAAGGCGGTTGACAAATTCGAGTGGCGGCGCGGTTATAAATTCTCGACTTACGCGACGTGGTGGATTCGTCAGGCGATCACGCGGGCAATCGCCGACCAAGCGCGCACGATTCGAATTCCCGTCCATATGATTGAGACGATCAACAAGCTGATTCGCACGTCGCGCGCGCTCGTTCAGGAGTTGGGGCGCGAACCGACGAGCGAAGAAATCGCCAAGAAAATGGACATCTCGGTTTCCAAAGTCCGCAAGGTTTTGAAAATCGCGCAAGAGCCGATTTCCCTCGAAACGCCGATTGGCGAAGAGGAAGATTCGCATCTCGGCGATTTTATCGAGGACAAATCAATTATGAATCCGGCGGAATCGGTAACGTTCGGCAATCTTCGGGAAATCACGGACGAAGTTTTAGCGACGCTCACGCCGCGCGAAGAAAAAGTCATCAAAATGCGTTTCGGACTTGGCAATACAGGGTCGGAACACACGCTCGAAGAAGTCGGGCAGCATTTCGCCGTCACGCGCGAACGCATTCGCCAAATCGAAGCGAAGGCTTTGCGAAAACTGCGTCACCCGTCGCGCTCGCGCCGTTTGAAGGCGTTTTTGGAAGGAAAACAAAGCTAGAGAGATTTGCGATTTCAGATTTGCGATTTGCGATTGCTTTTTGCAGCCGCAAGTCGCAAAATCATTTTTAAATGGATATTTCAACGCAAATCTTCTGGCTCGTAATTCTCTCGATGGTCGTCGGCTCAATCGCCTGGACGGTGACGCAGGAGGAAATCTTTAAAGAGTGGCGCGAATACTGCCAAGACCGCCGCGACAATTGCCAATCGCTTCCGCAGCGCAAATTTTTTTACGTTTTCACATGCGAATATTGCTTTAGCCACTGGACGACGATTTTGATTTTGCTGCTCACGGGCTTTCAATTGTTACTCGAAGACTGGCGCGGCTACGTTTTGGCTTTTTTTGCGATTCCGTGGGTGGCAAATCAGATGATGAGCATTTACCGCCGTTTGCGCGTCGGCATCAAACACGAAAACTTGAAAGCTAAAGTGGTCGAGGAAAAGTTGGAATAAGTTAAACTTCCGCGCTTTGTAAAAGTAATACTCAAAAGCGATTAAACTAATAACCGAATCATCTTAGTAAATATTTCCGAGCATTTTTTAACCGTGTCTTTTGAGACGGCGAGTTTCGCATTTTTTGCATCCAAATCAATCGTTTCACAAAACACCGGAATGTAAAATCAGCCTTATTTGATTAATAATATCTTTTTCGCTGGGGGCAAGGTAAAATAGGTGTTTCGCCAGAAAAGCGGAAAGTTTTCTATTATGAGCAAACGGATTATAGACAGTTATAAAAAGAAATTGGAAAGCGAAGAAGGCGTCGTCGTCAAGCACGGCGCAGCGCTCAGCATTGCACTGTGTTATCCGAACACGCACGCGGTCGGAATGGCGAATCTCGGTCTGCACACGATGTATGAGCTTTTCAATAAAATCCCGGAGGTTTCGTGCGAGCGCGTTTTTCTGCCGGACGACGCGGAGTTAAAAGAATACGAAAAATCGCGCACACCGCTTTTGTCTTTGGAAACGCAAACGCCGGTCAAAGACTTCGATGTCGTCGCCTTTTCGATTTCGTTTGAAACCGATTATCTGAATATGGCGCGGATGCTTCAGCTTTCGGGCATTCCCGTCTGGTCGAAAGACAGAAATCATTTTCATCCGCTCGTCGTGATGGGCGGCGCGGCTTCGTTTTTAAATCCTGAACCGATTGCCGATTTCACAGACATCATCGCCGTCGGTGAAGGCGAGATTTTAGCTTTTCAATTGGTTGACGCGATTTTCGAGAACGAAACAAAGGAAGAGATTTTATTAAGTTTGGCGCGTATTGGTCGGGGTTTTTACGTGCCGTCTTTATACGACGTAATTTATAACGACGACGGCACGGTTTTCGACTACCTGCCGAAAGAAACCGGCGTGCCGAAACGAGTCGGACGCGCGCTCGCTTCGACTAATCCGAAAGAAGGAACGCTGCGCCGCGCCATCAAACGAAACGAAACGGAAGTCGTAGATTTTTTGATGAATCAGGACGTTTTCGCGCCTTCGACCGCCGTTTGGTCGCCGCAGGCGGAAATGGGCGACCGGCTTTTAATCGAAATTTCGCGCGGCTGTTCGCAGGGCTGCCGTTTCTGCTGGGCGGGTTATAATTACTATCCGCCGCGCGTCGTTCCGGCGCGAGATATTCTGGCGAAAGCGAGCGAGTGGCGCGGAAAAACAAATAAAATCGGTTTAGTTTCCACTGCCGTTTGCGACCATCCCGAAATTTCCACAATCTTGAGCGAACTGCGAAAAATGGAGTATCGCATTTCGGTTTCATCTCTCAGGTTAGACCAGATTTCCGAAGAACTGCTCGACGCGCTCGTCGAATCTAAAGACCAGCAAATCGCCGTCGCGCCTGAAACCGGCTCGGACAGACTGCGCCGCGTGATTAATAAAAATCTGACGAACGACGAAATCGTGGACATCTGCGGCGCGGTTTTCGACCGCGGAATGCTGACCGTCAAACTTTATCTGATGGTCGGTCTGCCGACTGAAACCCAGGAAGATTTGGAAGAAATGATTGTTCTCGTCGAACGAATCAAAGATCGTATGCTCGAAGCCGGAAAGCGATTTGGGAAAGCCGGAAAAATCATTCCAAGCTTAAACGGATTAGTTCCGAAACCGAATACGCCGTTTCAGTGGGATGCGGTTTGCGACGAAAAGGAATTGAAAAACCGTCTCAAATGGACGGCGAAAAATTTATCGCGCATACCGAATGTCGAAGTGCGGATGATGTCGGCGCGAATCGCGCACGAACAAGCGTTGTTTTCTTCGGGCGACCGAACCGTCGGGCGGGTGATCGAAGCAGCGGCGCGGATGCGAGGAAACTTAAACGACGCTTTGCGCGAGACTGGAATTGACGCCGCGTTTCACACTTCGAGAAATCGCTCTTACGATGAATTTCTGCCGTGGTCAATCGTTGATTCGGGTTTGTCGTTTGAATTTTTGCGAACCGAACATGAAAAATCGCAGGCTTCTCTATCGAGCAAACCGTGTCCGGCGGTGGAAAAATGCACGACCTGCGGCGTTTGTCCGACGACCTGGCTGGCAAATGCTCCTGCCGGTTTAGTGCAACTGCAATCTTTGCGAACACCGCGCGGGCTGGCGGTTACTGTATAGCCGACGAATCCTTCATCAAAAATCCGGTCGGCGTGGCGGTGTGGTCGAATTTATAATTGTAGGTGTAAATACCGAAAGGCAGAATCGCAACTTTTTTCGAATAGGAAACGTGCGCCAGCACGGTGTTATTGCCCGGTTTGACTTGAACTACGGCGTCAGGCGGAATATCGTTTGCGGCAATCGCTTTTTGCAGTTTTCCCTTGACCATATCAACAGGCGTAATGCCCGGCGGAACTGCCATTCCCTGCACGACTGCCGTCTGCATATCCTGTTTGAAACTCTCCGCCTCGTAAGCGATTGGTATGTAATTTATGCCGGCGTTTCCGATTAAAATTATAACCACCAGCACGGCTAAAAATTTGACGCTGGCGCCGCCCTGTTCAAAACTTCTGTTTTCTATTTTTTTTTCTATCATTGATAAAATCCTCTAATTCGTGAAACTTTCAGAGTAATTTATGGTGCAAGACTTTTTCGAGCGTTTCGTAAACGATTGATGGCGTGATGTCTTTGTTTTCGACGATGACCGGCTTGCCGATTTCTTTTAGGAGAATCCACTGCAGCGAATTGCCGGTTGTTTTTTTATCGAAGGCGAAGGCTTCGGAAACTTTTTCGAGGTTGATGTTCCGTGCGTCGGGAAGTTTTCCGACGCGACATAAAACATCGTTCAACAAGTTTAATTCATTTTCATCTAAAATTTCAAGTTTTTTTGAAAGCGCCGCGGCGAATAAAATTCCGTAACCGACAGCTTCGCCGTGTTTGAAACGTCTGTAATCAGTAACTTTTTCAAGCGCGTGAGCGAGCGTGTGTCCGAAATTCAGAATTTTACGTGATTTTCCATCGCTTCTTTCAACAGATTCTCTTTCGTCCTGCATCACGATTTTCGCTTTAAAGGCGATTTGCACTGCGATTAAATTTTCGAGCGCGCCGACGAATTTCTCATCGGAAAAAAAGTTTTTGAATTTACTCAAAGAAAAGTTTTTCGCAAATTCGGCGGTTTGATTAAAAAGTTTTCGGTCGGCGATGGCGGCTTGTTTGACGGCTTCGCAAAATCCGGCGACGAGTTCGCGGCGCGGCAGAGTTTTCAAAGTTTTAACGTCAATTAAAACGCCGCGCGGTTGGTGAAACGCGCCGATTAAATTTTTGCCGAAACTGCTGTTAACGCCGGTTTTTCCGCCGACTGATGAGTCAATCATCGAGAGAAGCGTTGTCGGCATTTGCAGAAAAGCCAGACCGCGCAAGAAAATCGCCGCCGCAAAACCCGCCAAATCGCCGACCACGCCGCCGCCGAGCGCGACGACCGCATCAGTGCGCGTCAGTTTATTTTCGCCGAAAAATTCAAGCAGATTTTCCAGAACGCGGAAATTTTTATGTCTTTCTCCGTCTTTCATCAAAAAAACGCGCGTTTGAAAATTTTGACTTTCAAGCGCGCGCCTGACCCCTTCGCCATACAAACCGAAGACTTTCCGATTTGAGACGAGCGCGATTTTTCGCGTTTTGGGCGAAAGACATTCGCGCGCCCAAACGCCGCTGGTTCCCAACAAATCGCGTCCGATTTCGACGGCGTATTCGTGCCGATTATTTTCGAGTTTAACCGTAACTTTTTTAATTTCCATAGCTCAAAATGTTTTCAACTTTTGAAAATAATAACAAAAAACAAAGGGACGAAAGATGACGATAAACGAAAGCCCGTTTGACTTTCTTCATCCCTCATCCTTCATCCCTCAGCCTTTAAAGTTGAGAGCAGGCGAAGCAACGTGGAAGTGTGCCGCACCTGCCAATTCGTGATTACTGTCCTCACCCCAGCAACCACTTGAGACGAAGGTTTTACCTATCGTCTCAGTTGAATAAATATACAATCTTTCTAATCCGGTTGGCAAGCCCGATAAAACACATTCAAAAGTGGAAAAGTGAAAAAGGTTAAAAGTTAAAAAGCTAGAAGATGTAAAAGCGAAAAAGCTAAGAGACTCGTCAAATACTCATTTCGCTTTTTCCTTTTTCACTTTTCCACTTTTAACCTTTTTCACTCTTTTCGTTTTAGCCTAAACTTTCCCGGATAACTTCTGCCAAACGATTCGCCTGTTTTTCAATTTCCGCTTGATTTTCGCCTTCAATCATCACCCGCGCCAGATTTTCCGTTCCCGAATAGCGCAGAAGAAGCCGTCCATTGCCGCCGAGTTGGTTTTCGATTGCGCGAGCCGTTTCAGCTATTTCCGGGACTTCCTCGAAGGGCAATTTCTCGCGCACTTTGACGTTGACTAAAATCTGCGGAAAGCGCGTAAAACCCGTTGTCATTGCCGACAAAGTTACGCCGTTTTCCCGAACCGCTTCGAGCAGAAAAAGCGTCGTCAGCATTCCGTCGCCGACGAGACTTTGAAACGGAAAAATAATATGTCCCGATTGTTCGCCGCCGATTGACGAATCGGTTTCGAGGAGTTCGGCGAGAACGTATTTATCGCCGACGGCAGTTCGGACGAGTTTGATGTTTTTTGAATTTAAAGCGATTTCCAAACCGATGTTGCTCATCACGGTCGCAACAACCATTCTATTATTTAACTTTCCCTTCGATTGCAGATGATTCGCCATAATCCACAAAACCGCATCGCCATCCACAAGATTGCCTTGTGCGTCAGCAAACAGCGAGCGGTCGGCGTCGCCGTCAAACGCCACGCCGAAATCCGCTTTTTCTTCGAGAACCTTTTTTTGCAAATTTTCCAGATGCAGGGAACCGCAGTTTTCGTTGATATTTAAGCCGTCGGGCGCATCGTTAATGGCGATAACTTCCGCGCCAAACCGACGAAAGAGTTCCGGCGCTAGCCGACACGCCGCGCCGTTGGCACAATCAATTACTATTTTTAAGCCGGTTAAATCAAGCGTCTTAAATTCATCGGCGAGGTAGTTTATATAACTTTCCTGATAATCTTTAGCGCGCACGTCCAAGTCGCCGAGTTCCCCTACAGTCTGGTTTTCGATGTTCACTCCATAGATGTCTTTTTCGATTTCCCTTTCCACCGCTTCATCAATTTTTTTCCCGGTCGGCAGAAAGATTTTTATGCCGTTGTCTTGATACGGATTATGCGAGGCGCTCACGACCACCCCTGCGTCGAAATGAAATTTTTTCGTTAAAAAAGCGACGCCCGGCGTGGTGATAATTTCCGCCGATTCGCAGTCGGCTTCAGCCGCGCTCGCGCCCGCGCAAAAAGCTCGTTCAATCCACGCGCCCGATTCGCGCGTGTCACGCCCGACGACGAATCGCGGGCTGCGTCCGAGTTTTTCGGTAAATTGCCGCGCCAGAGAATTGCCGATTGTCTCGATTGTTTTTTCATCGAGCGGAAACGCGCCCGCTTCGCCGCGGATGCCGTCGGTTCCAAAAAGTTTTTTCATAAAAATTATTAAGTTTCACGTTTTAGATCAGTCGTTTTAATCTAAAACCAATCACGCACAAGATTTCAGTTATACCGTAAAATCGGCTTCGATAACAAACTCGCCGATTACATAAAGATACTTTGTAGTAACCATAAACTTTTCTCACCGGATTTGACAACCTTTTATCTTTTGCGCGAATCTTTAAAGGCGCAGACTTATAAAGTCTGTTTCAGAATTGAGATACGATTGACCGGCTCGCCTCTAAGTTTCGACTCTCCTTAAAATTTATGAAAATATCCATTTCCGCTATAATCTTTGTCGCCTGTGTATCAATCAACGCTTTTGCTCAAAACGCCGCGCCGCCACAGACAGTGCGCCAGCGTAACGTTTCAAGTCCAACGCCCACGCCGACGCCGAGGGCGCGGGTAATTATCACGAATCTGCCGTCGCCGTCGCCAACCCCAATTTCAACGCCGCGACCTTCGGCGACGCCGTTTCAAAATTCGCTGCCGCCCGCCGTTCCGATTGCGCCGCTGCCGACTCCGACGCCGCGCCCGCTGCCGACGTTTTACAAACCTCTGAGTTACACGCAAATTAAAAGTAAAATCAGCGAGGCGAAAAGACAAATGCAGGCGCGTCCGATACCGACGGCATCAATTACGGGAAGTCTCTTGATGACCGATGTCATACGCATCGCCTATTACGATTACAAAACGGAAGACATTGATTATGTCGTGATGATGAAAACCGCGTTTCTCGACAAAAACAATGCGGAAATCCCAACGACCACTTCAAACGGCAGTTTTGTGACGGTAAAAAACATCCGCGCCAACGGCGTGAATACGCCCGTGATGATTATTGACCAGGAGAACAAAGCGCATCTGCCGCTGCTCGTTCAGTATCCAATTGAGCGCAACGGCGCGCACGCGGAAACGGCTTATTACATTTCCACACATCCCGGAATCGTCACGCCGGAAGTCGTCGGCGCAGGGAAAATTTACATACGCAACATTTTGGATACGGCGCGGGCGAATCTGCAAAAGAAAGGCGTTTTCATCTCGCCGCAAGTAACCGACATTGCCGAACGGCTCGCCGTCGTCGAACACGTTGACCATCAGCGTTTCCGCCGCGAGCATCACCCGAATATCTTCAACGACGTTTTCGCGCTTTTCGCTTTGAACGAAGGTCAGACTTATCGTTACTCGGTCAGTTCGGCGGGCGCGGGCGGAATGGTGCAGATGATTCCTTGGACTTACAACATGATTCGCTCGCGTCATTCCAATGTTGGTTTAATTCCTGATTTTGTCGAAGGAATGCGAAATCATCAGAACGCGGCGCAGGCGATGCTGTTGTATATGCAGATGACCTGGAGCGAGTTAATCTCAAACGAAACAATCTACAACGCGCTCGCCGAAAAAATTGCGACGCCCGCGGAATTGATGTCGGCGGGCTACAATTCAAATCCGGCGAAACTGCCCGGCTACATCAAACGCGGCGGCGAAAACTGGCGGAATCTGATTCCGAAGGAAACGCAGATTTACCTGCAAATCAACGCTTCGATGGACAAACATGTGCCGTATCTGCCGCGCACAAAATAAAATTATTCATACATAAAGAGCAGGAAGATTTTTAGCCACGAAGGAACACGAAATAAATCATAAAATTTTTCGTGTTCCTTCGTGTTTGTTCGCGGCTAATTTTTCTCTGCGCCTTTGTCGTGTAAAATAAATTTATGCAAGAACGTCTGCAAAAACTCATCGCACAAGCCGGAATCGCTTCGCGCCGAGCGGCTGAACAATTAATTCAGGCGGGCGAAGTTTCCGTCAACGGCGAAATCGTCACCGAACTCGGCACGAAAGCCGACCCGGAAACGGATCATATCAAAGTCGGCGGCAAGCTCATCAATCCGAAAATCGGCAAGCGCGAACGAGTTTATATTTTATTGAACAAACCGAAAGGCTATCTGTCGAGCGCGGCTGACCCGGAAGGCAGAAACCTCGTTACCGATTTAATCGCGCCGAAATTCGGCAAGCTGCATCCGGTCGGGCGGCTCGATTACAACACCGAAGGCTTGATAATCCTCACCAACGACGGCGATTTCACAAATACGGTCGCGTCGTCGAAAACGGTCGAAAAAGTTTACGAAGTCAAAGTCAAAGGGCTGCCGAATGAAAACGCGATTAATAAATTGCGGCGCGGCGTTCGATTAGACGACGGTTTCAAAACCGCGCCCGCCGAAATCAAAGAATTAAAACACACGGAAAATAACGGCTGGTATCAAGTAACTTTGCTTGAGGGACACAACCAGCAAATCAGACGAATGTTCGATTCTATTGGTCATTCGGTCGTAAAGTTACGTCGCATCTCCATCGGACACATTAAAGACGACCGCATCGCCGTCGGCGCGTATCGGTTGCTCGATGAAGATGAAGTGAAAAGATTTTCAAACCCCGCGCCGAAAAATTCCGCTCGAAAAAATAACCTATCTTAACGCGCGATGTTCGACCATCAAGCACGAATCCTGCACGACTTTGATTCCGTTTTGCGCCAATTCCCGCGCCGCTTCGTCGTTGTAAATTCCCGACTGCATCCAGACGGCTTTCGGCTTTTTCGCCAGAATGTCGGCGGTGTGCTGCGCCACGTCCGCCGAACGCCGAAAGATATTTACCAAATCAATTTCGCCGGGTATGTCAACCAATTTTCGGTAAACCTTCGCCCCCAAAATCTCGGTCACATCCGGGTAATAAACCGGCACGGGAACGATTTCAAAGCCCGCGTTTTTCATATATTGCGGCACGTAAAAAGCGGGCTGAAACGATTGCGCTTCGGTCTTGATGCCGACGACGGCAATGCGCTTCGTGTTTTTTAACAAGTCCGCGATTTCCGCGTCGCGGTGAAGAATGTTTTTTTGCCAGTCCAAAATTTTTAATCGGTAATCAGCGCTGAATAATGATTTTTTATTTCATTGCCCATTTTCAACAGTTTTAGTGTGCCAAAAAGCCCAGGCAATCATAACAAATTGCAGCGGCAATCTTAAATAAACGAGCGTCGGATTGAATTCGGGAAACAAATTCGTATTCATCGCCATATAAATATTCGCCGGGTAAACCGCTATTAAAAGTCCGATAATTCCCCAAGCAGCAAAAGACGTGAAACGCGGAATCAAAAGCAAAACGCCGAGCGCGATTTGAAAAAAACCGCTCAAATAAATCAGGAAAAGCGGCGCGGGCAAAAAGGGCGGCATTATTTTCAGGTAAAACGCCGGATTGATAAAATGATTGACGCCCGCCAAGACAAAAGCGATTGCCAGCAGCCATTGAAAGACTGATTTGATATTACTCATCAAAGATTATTTTATTCGCGTTTTTTGATACAATTTAATAAACTTTACGACTTTAATTTTATATATGAATTTTGAATTAAACGAAGAGCAGCAACAAATAAAATACAGCGTCCGCGAATTCGCCGAAAGCGAAATTAAGCCGCACGTAATGGAATGGGACGAAGCGCAGCGACTGCCCGAAGAACTCCGTCCGAAGCTCGCCGAACTCGGTTTGATGGGCGTGATTTTCCCCGAAGAATACGGCGGCGCGGGAATGGGCTACATCGAATACGCGACGATTATCGAAGAACTCGCGCGCGTTGACGGCTCAATCGGGCTGTCGGTCGCGGCGCACAATTCGCTTTGCTCGAATCATATTTATATGTTCGGCACCGAAGAGCAAAAACAGAAGTATCTCGTGCCGCTTACGCAAGGGGAAAGTTTCGGCGCATGGGGCTTGACTGAATCCGGCGCGGGTTCAGATGCGTCGGGAACACGAACAAATGCCGTGCGTTCAAACGGGGGCTGGCTGGTCAACGGCTCGAAAAATTTTATCACGCACGCGATTTCCTGCAACACTTTGGTAGCCGTCGCCGTGACCGACCGCGAGCGCGGCAACAAAGGAATTTCGGCGTTTATCTTTGACAAAACGATGGACGGTTTTCGCGGCGACAAAAAGGAAAATAAACTGGGAATGCGCGCTTCAGAGACGGCTTCAGTCGTTTTTGAAGATTGCTACGTGCCGGACGAAAACCGTCTGGGCGACGAAGGCGAAGGTTTTACGCAATCAATGAAAATCCTCGACGGCGGGCGCATTTCCATTGCGGCGTTGTCGGTCGGCATCGCGCAAGGCGCGTTTGAAGCCGCCGTCAGATACGCAAAAGAGCGGCAGCAATTCGGTCACCCAATCGCCGAATTTCAAGCGATTCAATTCAAGCTCGCGGATATGGCGACGCAAATCGAAGCCGCCCGGCTGCTGACGCTGCAAGCCGCCGCGATGAAAGACGCGGGCGTGAAATTAACGAAACAATCGGCGATGGCGAAACTTTACGCTTCGGAGGTCGCCGTCCGCGTCGCCGAAGAATCAATCCAGATTCACGGTGGTTACGGTTACACGAAAGATTACCCGGCGGAAAAATACTGGCGCGACGCAAAACTCTGCACCATCGGCGAAGGCACAAGCGAGATTCAAAGATTGGTCATCGCTAAACAACTTCTCAAAGCATAAATGCTAAGAATTTAAGATTTATGGTTGAAGATTTAAACTTAAATCTTCAACCATAAATCTTAAATTTCCGCGCTTTGAGTTTCTAATTTCGAGTATTGTTTTTGCCTGACAAACCACACCGCGCCCGCGCTCGCCGACAAAATTCCCGAAACAACCAACAATGTTTGAGGCGAAATGTAATACATCAACTCCGCCGAAAAATAACTCGACAAACCGAAAATCGTCATCTCCGCGCCGCGGTCTAAAGTCGAGATGCGACCGCGAATGTAATCGGGCAAACTGCGCTGAAACATCGTTTCTTGCACGGCGTATTCGACGCCGACAATCGCCCGTGAAACAAATGTGAAGAACGCCAGCAACATAAGGCTCGGCATCAGACCGCCGACGGAAAATAAAATTCCGTGAACGATTAAAGTCCAGCCGATAAAAGAAGTGTGGCTGTTTCGGCGGTCGAGAATGCTTGCCGTGCGATGGGCAATCATCATTCCGAAAAACAAACCGAAACCGCTCGCCGTCCATAAAATCGCCACGGCTACGTCGGGATTCCAATTTTCGCGTTCGGCGAAAACGATGCCGCCCATTCGCTCGAAGATGACATTGATCGCGCCGCCGCCCGTCGCCCAGATAATGTTCATAATCAAAATCGTCAGCGCGAAATGATTTTTGACGGTGTAGTGAAATCCTTCCTTTAATTCGCTGATGAATGATGCGCGTTTGAAATTATTCTCATCTTCCGTTTTGGGCAACGCGCCCGCCAACGCCGGCGATTCTAAAATCTCCGCGTCTCCGCGTCTCTGTGCCGCCGCGTCACTTTCCCGCGTCGCCGCTTCGGGAATCAGCCAAACCGAAAATGCGGAAACGGCAAACGACGCGGCGTTAATCAGAAACGCGACTTTGTAACCGAAAATCGCCGCCGCCCAACCGCCGAGCGCCGAGCCGAGCGCCATCAGCAAAAATCTCGACGAAAACATCAGCGCCGTTCCCGCCAGCAGTCCGTTTTTGCCCGCCAGATTCGGCGTTGTCGCGTTTTTCGCGCCTTCAAAAAACGCGCCGAACATCGAAAGCAAAATCGTGGCGAGATAAGCCAGCCAGAGATTTTCCGCGCTCGTCACCAGCAGAAACATCAGCGCGATGCCGACGCGAATTAAATCAGCCCAAATCATCACCTGCCGCCGCGAAAAGCGGTCAACGAAAGTTCCGGCAATCGGTGAAAAAACCGCGAACGGCAACAGTCGGCAAGCGAATAAAATTCCCGCCGCCGCCGGCGAAGCGTCCGACACGACGCGCACAAGACCGAGCGCGGCGATAAAATTAAACCAGTTGCCGAGTTCGGAAACTATTTGTCCCCAAAACAAATTGCGGAAATCGCGGTTGCCTTTTAATAATTGCGAATACGTTAAATTCATAATTCGTCCTTTGTCCTTCGTCCTTTGTCCTTCGCACGTTGAGTGAAAATCGAGAACTCAATTTAAGTTCAACCGGCGAAGGACAAAGGACGAAGGACGAAGGACTAAACCAAAAAAGCCGTCAGGTTTGAAACCCGACGGCTTTCAACCATAAACAATAAAAATTTATCAACTGCCTGTAAAATTCGGATGACGTTTTTCAAAAAACGCCGTGACGCCTTCTTTAAAGTCATTCGATTTGCCGGATTCGATTTGCAGTTTGTGTTCTAATTCAAGTTGCTGCGGCAAATCGTTTGAGAAACTCCGGTTGAGCATCTGCTTGATGCGCCCGACTGAGCCGGTCGGAGCAAGCGCGAGTTTTTTCGCCATTTGCAAAGTTTCACTCATTAGATTTTCAGCCGTCGTAACGCGATTTATCATACCCGTCTGTAACGCTCTTTCCGCCGATAAAGTTTCGCCCGTCATAAAAAGTTCCGCCGCCAGTTTTTCGCCCACCGCTCTCGGCAGAAAGAAACTTCCGCCGCAATCGGGCGACAAACCGATTCGCACAAACGCTTCGTTAAACGTCGCCGTCGAAGCCGCGAAGATCAAATCGCACGCCAGCGCAAAGTTTGTTCCCGCGCCCGCGCACACGCCCTGCACGGCGGCGGCGAACGGAATCGGCGTTTCCCGAATCAACTGAATCACGTCATGCAACTCCTTCAACGGTTCTTCCAAAAACGCTTCGATTCTGCCTTCTTTTTGCCACATCTGCCGCATTTCGCGCAAATCGCCGCCCGAACAGAATGCGCGTCCTTCGCCGGTTAAAACGACGGCTCGCGCTTTGTCGGAAATCGCCCGTTCAAACGCCGAACGCAAATCTTTTGTCAATTGCAGCGAGAGCGCATTCAACGCTTCGGGGCGATTCATCGTAACAATCGCCACCGTTTCGTTTAATTCGTATTTGACGGTTTCGAAACTCATGATCTTTTGCCACAGAGCGCAGAAAGTTTACAGAGAGTTAAATCATAAAACCCTTTTAATTCTTGTATTCTCTCTGTATTCTCTGTAGCTAATTTCTTTACGCGAATCTGACGCGCGATTTATTTGCCTGATGGCAGTCTTTGCACAAAACCGAGCGTCCGACTTTCGGTTGAAACGGCACATGGTCGTGTTTGCCGCAGTGGTCGCAGACAATATCAAAGCGCGCGGGAGCGTCGGCGCTCCTCGTCGCCGCTTTTTTCGAACGGCATTTCGGACATCGCTGCGGCGGCGGCATATTCCGCTGATAAAAAATTCCCTGTTCTTTTTCAGTGTAAAGAAAAACGTCTTTACACTGCACGCACGACATTTCCAAATCCGGCATTGTTTTTTCTCCTCATCTGGCGGCAAGTTCTTTGTCGAAAAGTGTATCACAAATCGGGCGAGCTCATAACCGAAATTTTATGAATTCGCGCTTAATTCCGTGACGTGATCGGCAACCGTCGCGCCCAAGGTTTCGAGATTATAACCGCCTTCGAGACACGAGACGATTCTGCCCGCGCAAACCTCGTTCGCCCATTGTTTAACCGTTTTCGTCATTTCGATGAAATCCGTATCGAGCAGTTTCAATTGCCCGAGCGGGTCGGCTTCGTGCGCGTCGAAACCGGCGGAAATAAAAATCAAATCCGGCTGGAAGTTTCGACGAATATCGCCGAGCGCGTTTTCAAACATCCGCTTGTGTTCGTTTGCCGGAGTTCTGGCTTTGGTCGGAATGTTCAGTGTAAAATCCCTGCCGCGTCCGAATCCGGTTTCGCCGCGCGAGCCGCTTCCCGGATACCACGGATATTGATGCTGCGAAAAGAAAAAAACCGTCGGATCGTCGTAAAAAATCCCCTGCGTCCCGTTGCCGTGATGCACGTCCCAGTCAACGATTGCCACGCGCTCGATTTCTTTGTAAGCGTTCTGCGCGTAACGCGCCGCCACCGCGACGTTATTAAACAAACAAAAACCCATCGCGGATTCCGCCGTTGCGTGATGCCCAGGCGGACGAACCGCTACGAAAGCGTTGTCGGCTTCTCCGCTCATTATCGCTTCAACCGCGCGGCACGCGCCGCCCGCGCCGTAAAGCGCGGCGTCAAACGAGTTCATTGAAACAATTGTGTCGGCATCGAGCCGCTCCAATCCGTTTTCAAACGCGCCTTCAACGCGCTTGAAATGTTCCTTCGTGTGCGCGGCTTGAATCAAACCTTTTGAAGCCTGTTCGGGCGTTATTTCAATCAAACTTTCCCAAAGTTTCGCGTCATTTTTGAGTGCATTCATCACGATTTCGTAACGGTGCGGCGTTTCGGGATGCCCGATTCCGGTGTCGTGTTTTTGGAAAATCGGATGATGAATTAAAGCTGTTTTCATAAAAGTTATTCTCGTCGGAAAAAGAGATATTTCTTGCCGCAAAGTTGAGCCGCGTCCCAAGCATCGTCACGTCGTCGGTCGTGTTTGAGAGAACAATTACGCCGCTTTTCGTTTTTTTGTTAATCGCTATAAAGCTCGCGTAGCCGCCTGCGCCGCCGTTGTGCCAAATGACATCTTCCTCATCGGTCAGCACGGCGTAAAACCTCGAATAATAATGCCAGCCCAAACCCGTTTCGCCGCCCGGCTGTCTGGCGTGAGTTTTGAGCAGCGAGTCGGAAATCTCGCTGTGGCTCGCATCAAAATTCGCGCGGATAAATTTTGTCATATCTTCCGCGTTCGAGAGAAACGAACCCGCGCCGGTCAACACCGCGTCTTCCCAAACCGGGTTCGGATTTCCCTGTTCGTTGTAACCTTGCGCCAACAATTCCCGCTGCTCCGCGCTCAAAGTTATCGTCGTATTTTTCATCTCCAAACGGTTGATGATTTCATCTTTGACGATTGTTTCGTAAGATTTGCCCGTTTTTAATTCCAGAATATGACCCAGAACGCCCATTCCCAAATTTGAATAATCGAAACTTCCCACCGCGCCGAAATTTTCGCAGGTCTCAAGATAATCATAAAGGTCTCGGACGGTCAAATCTTTGTAAGGATTAAGTTCGTCTTTGATTTTCGCTCCGAAACTTTCGGGAAACGACGGCAACCCCGACGTATGCGTCGCCAATTGTCGGAGCGTAATGTTTTTCGCTTTTTCGCAAATTTTAACCGTCGGACTTAGATATTTGTCAATTGAATCGTCAAAGGATATTTCGCCGCGTTCGGAGAGAATTTGCGCCGCCGACGCGGTGAAAATTTTTCCGATTGAAGCCAATTCGTAAATCGTTTGCGCGTCCGGTGCGTCGGCGCCTTCTTTGGTCTTTTTTCCGAAGCCTTTGATGAAAACGCGGTCGCCTCTGACGACTCCGACGACTAATCCGACGTTGCCGTTTTTGCCGACGTAGCCGTCGCCGACTCTGCCAACGATTTCCTCTAAATTTTTCGTGTCTTTGACGTTCCGGTTGCCGTAATAACGATAGGCGAGAAAAGAGACGATGCCCAGCGCGAGTAAAGAAATCAAAACTCCGATAACAATAAAAACTGTTTTCAGCATAATTTGCTCTTTAATAATTTTTCGATTATTACGTCGAATTCTGCGGATGAGTTTCAGATGAAAGCCGTTTCGTGAAGCAATTCGCCCACCGCAAATCTTTCCAAACTCAAACACGAAACATCCAAAAAACTCGCCGCGCCGTCCAGAACGATTTCCGCCGCCGCTCTACCCGCAGCGGGCGAGTGCATTACGCCGTGACCGCTGAAGCCGGTGCAAAAATACAAACCTTCTATTTCGCAGTCGCCGATAATCGCGTGATGGTCTGGCGTGTTTTCGTAAAGTCCGGCGCGGCATTTTTCTCTGACGATGCTCGTTTCGGCTAAAAACGAGGCGCGGTATTTCGCCCGCTCGTAAACTTTGGCGACGAACGCTTCGTCGAAATTCGTATCAAAGCCCGGTTTTTCATCCGCGTCTGGATAAGCAAACAAAATTTCATCGCGCGAATCCTTCGCCGGGCGAAAATGAAAACCGCTGCCTAAATCTACTACCATCGGCAAATTCGCCGGTAAATCAGTTTCGCTTTTCGCCCACACGATTTGACGCTTTTGCGGCTCAACCGGCAAATCAACGCCCGCCGTTTTCGCCAAACTTTTCGCCCACGCGCCTGAACACAAAACGACTTTTTCGCATTCTATTTTTCCTTTGTCGGTTTTAACGCCGACAATTTTTCCGCTGCGCGTTTCGATTGCCGTAACCTGTGTTTCCGTTTCAATTTTCGCGCCTCTCGCCGTCGCCAGTTCCGTAAAACCACGCATCACCGCCAGCGGATTGATAAAACTGTCTTTTGCGCCGAATGCGCCACCGACAATATCCGCGCAGTTTAAGCCTTTGACAATTTCGGAAATCGCGGGCGTGTCAACAATCTCGACCGCCTTCACGCCGAGCGATTTCTGCTTTTCGACGTTTCGGCGCAAATAATCAAATTGCTTTTCGTCAGTCGCAAAAAACAGATAGCCGCGTGGTTCGTAACCGCAATCGAAATCCCAATTTTGGAAAAAGTCGAGCGAATAGAGCGACATTTTGATATTGATGTCGGTTTCAAATTGAGCGCGAACGCCGCCCGTTGCCTTGCCGGTCGAACCCAAACCTTGTTGATTTTCTCTCTCCAAAATCAAAACGTCTTTCGCGCCGCGCTCCGTTAAATGATACGCGACGCTCGCGCCGATTACGCCGCCCCCGATGATCACGATTTCCGCTTTTTTCATAAAAAGTTTAGCCACAGAGGACACGGAGTTCACAGAGAGAACTTTAAAGATGGGTCATGACTAGCAGAAAATGATTTGCCTGGTAATTTTCAGCAAGATTTCATACAAGTCATTATTGCGATAATTAAATCTAAACTCGCACTCTTTCAAGTGCAAGTAGAAAGTGTTCTTTGATACGCCCCGAAACTTAACGAGCCGCACTTTAGCATATCCCCAGAAGCCTTCGATACCGTTGATATGGACATCACCTTTGCCATAACTTTCCTGGTGATAAATGCGAAAGTGTTTCTGATAACCGAGGTGAACAATTGAATCGTAGGAACGGAAGCCATCAGTATAAACAGTTGAATCAAAGCTTACTTTGCCTTTGATAATTCGCTGTAAAGTCTTGGCTTGGACGTTTTTGACAATCTCGGTATAGACACGCCCGTTACGTTTGTAGATACCAAAAACGATGTGTTTGTTTTCCGCTCCGCGACCACGCTTGCCTTTTCGATGGCGCGAGCCGAAGTAAGATTCATCAAGTTCGACCGCGCCGGAAAAAGGCGATTCAAGTTCGCAGAAATTGGCAATCAAAGAACGAACCAATGTCAGATAGCGATTGACCGTATTGCGATTCAGATTGGTTAATTCTGCCGTCTGAGAAGCGGTCAAATCAAGGGCAAAAAGCCGCAAGATTTGACGGAATTTAGCGCGTGAAATTCGAGCGCGTATGTAAAGTTTATAACTGTCTGTCATTACTAGCTTTAAGTATTGTAATTTACTTTTCTGCTAGTCATGACCCTTAAAGATTCTTTCGCCTTTCTCTGTGTTTATCTGTGCGCTCTGTGGCTAGAATTACTTCGCAAAAACTTGCGAAAAGTCCGCGAAGCCTTTAAATTCGAGCGCGTTGCCGCTCGGGTCGAGAAAAAACATCGTCGCCTGTTCACCCGTCTCGCCCGCAAAACGGATTTTCGGTTCGATGATAAATTCCACGCCTTTAATTTGCAGGCGTTGGGCGAAGGCTTTGAAATTTTCCATCTCCAGAACGATGCCGAAATGCGGAATCGGAACATGGTCGGCGTCAACTTCGTTTCGATGCCGCACGCCGGCGGCGTCTGGCGCGAGATGCGCGACGATTTGATGCCCGAATAAATTGAAATCAATCCATTCGGCGGAACTTCTGCCTTCTTCGCAGCCTAAAACTTCGCCGTAAAAACGGCGGGATTCTTCCAAATCTTTTACGGGAAAAGCTAAATGAAATAAATTGTTCATAAATTTTAAATTCTTTTCAAACGTTTTTCGCCATCTGTCGTATGGCGCCTAAATGATATGCCGTGTGCGCGATAATCACCACCGCGTCGCCGATGTTGTCTTGATTCCACGTTTCAACTTCGGCGAACGTCCGCAAAACATTTTCGTAGGCTTTACGGACGACGCCGCGCAGAGCGTTCCATTCGGTTTCGTTGACTTCCTCGATTAACCAGCTTTGTTCCCAGTTGACCGCTTCGGTTCTGCCTTTAATAAACTCGCATAGACGGTCGAGATAAAACTTGAAATGTTCGGTGTGCGCGGCAATCGTGGTTCCGTTAATTCGGCGCGAAACCTCTTCTGCCGAAAGCGCGTCGAGCGTTGTGAAAACGCCCACGCCTCGGTCGAGATACGCGCTGCCTTCGCCTTCAGGCGAACCTTCAAAAGTTTCACGTAAAATGAGTAAAACGTCTTTCAGAAAATCTTCTTTTTTAATCGTATCCATCTTGCTGTTTCCAGGATTTTTAACGCAAACACGCAAAATCGCAAAGTCGCAAAGTTTTTAGAAAGCGTTTTTCTTTGCGCCTCTGCGTCTGCGGCGCCTTTGCGTTAAAATGTATTTAACCTATGTCAATGGAAAATATCGAAAAATTCGTCGGCGAATTCGCCCGCAGTTTGCAGGCAGAAACTTTTGTCAAAATGACTTTGGGCAATTATCGCGGAAACGACGCGCATTTGCAAAAATTATTAGTTCGACTGGTCGAAACCAAACGCGGCGTGCGGCTTTTTTTTCTGTTCCGCCAGGACACGCGCGACACGGCGAAAAATTTCGACCTCGAAGAAGGCGCTGCCAAAATCAGAGAATCGCTCGGCGCGGATTTTTTCAGCGGTCATTTGTTCACGCTTGAAAACGACTTTCAGCTCGACATCGGCAAACGAGGAAAATCCCGCCTGAACATCGCCAAACCGACTTTCAAAACCAAGCCGGAAATCGCGCACGACCGCGATAAACAAACGCTCGTTAATCAAAATAGTTTTTATTTAAAGGCGCTCGGCATCACGACTGACAAAGGCGAAATCCGTGATAAGCAGCAGGACAAATGGCGGCAAATCAATAAATTCGTCGAAACCTTGGGAAGTTTAATTGACAAATCGCCGCTCGCCGACCGCCGCGCATTGAACATCGTTGACATGGGTTCGGGCAAAGGCTATCTGACCTTTGCCGCTTACGATTACTTTGTCAACACGCGCGGCATTGACGCGAACATCACCGGCGTTGACACGAAAGCGGAACTCGTCTCGATTGATAACGACATCGCCAAGGCATGCGAATTTGAAAACTTGCGGTTCGTTCACGGCTGGATCGGCGATTACGCGCTTGAAGACGTTGACGTTTTAATCGCGCTCCACGCCTGCAATACGGCGACCGACGATGCAATCTTTAAAGGCATTCAGGCAAAAGCGAATTTAATCGTCGTCGCGCCGTGCTGTCATCAGGAAATTCGCCCGCAAATGCGGGCGCCCGAATTTTTAAGCGGGATTTTGCGGCACGGCGTAATGCTCGAACGCGAAGCCGAAACCGTCACCGACGGTCTGCGCTCGCTGCTTTTGGAACGAAGCGGTTACGCGACAAAACTTTTTGAATTCGTCTCGACCGAACACACGCCGAAAAACAATATGATTGTCGGCACGAGACACGAGAAAAAAATTGACGCCGAGAAATTAAACGGGCAAATAAAATCAATAAAAGAATTCTACGGCATCCGGCAGCAGCGGTTGGAAAACCTTCTGACTTGATTTTTCATCTGAAAGACACTTATTATTACAGATTGCGTTTTGGGCGCGAAATTCTAAGTAAATTAAAAATCATAGGAGACCATTTAAAAAATGAAACCTGAAATTCATCCAAATTATCAAGATATAACCGTCACCTGCGCCTGCGGCAACAGTTTTCAAACCCGTTCGACGGGCAAGGATTTGAGCATCGAAATCTGCTCGGAATGTCATCCGTTTTTTACCGGCAAACAAAAATTAGTTGACACCGCCGGTCGCGTTGACCGCTTTAACAAACGCTACGCCCGCGGCGGCGCGGCGCAAGCCGAAAAATAAATTGATTACGTTAAGTCATCAGTATTAGCCGATTAGAATCTAACGCCGACGCTTTTCGCGCGCCGCTCGCTCTTGCCGTAAAATTTTTACGCCGGAGGCGAAAGGCTAAAAAGAGTCGGCGTTATTTTTGTTTTGGATTTGCCGACGATTAGACATCTTTAGTTGTAAGTTCAAATTCAGATTAAAATCTATGAAAAACAACAATCGAAAAATCAAATTCCTAAATCTTTTTCTCGGTCTGCAAAAAGATTTAATCGTCGGCGGACAAGCCGTAATGGAAGGCGTGATGATGCGCACGCCGACGGCTTACGCGATTGCCTGCCGCAAAGCGGACGGCTCAATCGTGCATACTTCAGAAGTTCTGCCGAAGTGGAGCGACAAACACAAATGGCTGAATCTGCCTGTCCTTCGCGGCGGCGCGACATTGATTCAATCAATGGCTTTGGGAATCAAGGCGTTGAATTTCTCGGCGGAAGTCGCGCACAGCGATATGGAAGCGCAGGAAAAATCAAAAATTACAGAAACGCAAGCGGTTTTAGCCGACGGCACAGCGGACGAAAATTTTACGAAAGCGCCGGTAAAAATTACGATGCCCGAAAAAGCCGCAATGAAAAAACCGTCGCAAGCGGCGGGCGCGGTCGGCTCGATAATTTTCGCGCTCTTTTTCAACGTGCTGCTGTTCATCGTCGCGCCGCTCGTGCTGACGAATGTTTTGTTTATCTGGCTCGGTTGGGCTCAGTCACCGGCGATTTTAGCGGACGCGGCTTGGTGGCAAACCCTTAAAGTCTATGTTTGGGAAGTCAAACCCGATTCATGGATTGCATTCAACTTGATTGACGGTCTGGTGCGAATGTTGTTTTTCGTGACAATGATTTTTTCGATGTCGTATCTCAAAGACATCCGCCGCGTGTTTGAATATCACGGCGCGGAACACAAAACCGTTTTCACTTGGGAAAAAGATTTGGACTTAACGCCTACGAACGCCGCGCAGCAACGACGGCAGCATCCGCGTTGCGGAACGTCGTTTTTGATGGTCGTGATGCTCGTCGCCATCGTTTTGTTTTCGGTAATCAAATTCGACACGTTGTGGTTGAACTTAGTCGTGCGAATCGCTCTGATGCCGCTCGTTGCCGGGCTTTCGTATGAAATAATTCGTTACGCGGCGAAAAAAGAATCAGGGGCGATTTTCAAATTTATGACGATTCCCGGACTTTGGCTGCAAAACATCACGACGCAAGAGCCGGATAAAGAGCAGCTCGAAGTCGCTATTCGTGCATTGAAAGAATCTTTGAAATTGGAGCCGGCAGACACGGAGGAAGTTCTGGTTAATCACCGAGAATTAGAAGTTGTTGTTTAATTTTTAGGGTAATTTTATGTTGGACAGACTAGATGAAATAGAAAAGAATTACGACGAACTGACCGCTTTGATTTCCTCGCCGGAAATTATGTCGGATATGTCAACCTACGCCAAAACGATGAAGCAGCATCGTTCTTTGGAAGAAATCGTCGTGAAATACCGCGACGTCAAACGGATGAACGAAGAACTCGCGGGCGCAAAAGAGTTGCTCGATGCGGCGGGCGACGACGAAGAAATGCGCGAAATGGCGCAAATGGAAATCACGGAACTTGAAACGAATCTCACGAAAGTCGAAGAAGATTTGAAGTTCCTCCTGCTGCCGAAAGACCCGAACGACGAGAAAAACGTCATTCTTGAAATCCGTGCCGGAACCGGCGGTGACGAGGCGACGCTTTTCGCAGCGGAAGTCCTGCGAATGTATGCGCGTTACGCCGAGCGGCAGGGCTGGAAAATGGAGATTATGGACGTGGCTGATACGGGCGTCGGCGGTCTCAAAGAAGCGTTTGCAATGATTGAAGGCGACAAGGTTTATTCAAAAATGCGTTATGAATCGGGCGTTCACCGCGTTCAGCGCGTGCCGCAAACCGAAACCGCCGGACGCATACATACGTCGGCGATTACCGTCGCCGTGCTGCCCGAAGCCGAAGAAGTTGACGTTAAAATTGACCAGAAGGATTTACGGATTGATTATTTCTGCTCGTCCGGTCCGGGCGGTCAATCGGTCAACACGACGTATTCCGCCGTGCGCCTGACGCATCTGCCGACCGGCGTGGTTATCTCAATGCAGGACGAAAAATCGCAAATCAAAAACCGCGAAAAAGCGATGCGAATTTTGCGGGCGCGAGTCCAGGAAATGGAAGAGCAAAAACAACACGACGCGCAGGCAAGCGAGAGAAAATCGCAAGTCGGCAGCGGCGACCGAAGCGAGAAAATCCGCACGTATAATTTCAAAGAGAATCGCGTTACCGACCACCGCATCGGGATGACGGTTCACCAGCTCGATTTAGTGATGGAAGGCGCGTTAGACGATTTTATCGAAGCGCTCGTGACTCATTACCAAACCGAAAAATTAAAAGCCGAAACCGTTACTGCGTAAAAGGCAAAAGTAAAAAGTAAAAAGGCAAAAGTGAAGAATTTTATGCTTAGTGCCGAATACGAGTTCTTTTACTTTTTACTTTTTACTTTTGCCTTTTTACTTTCGAAGATGCCTGTTACGCGACTCTTTTTAGTCAGACACGGACAATCCGACGGCAATGCCGAAGGGCGTTTCGGCGGGCATTCGCCCACGCCGCTCTCGGCGCTAGGACAGCGGCAAGCCGAGATGACCGCCCGCGCTTTAGCAAAAGAAAAAATTCACGCCATTTATTCGAGCGATCTGCTTCGCGCCGTGCAAACCGCCGAGCCGCTCGCCAAAATTACGGATTTGCCGATTATCGCCACGCCCGCTTTTCGTGAAAGAAAAGTCGGCGTTCTCGAAGGTTTGACGTTTGACGAATCGAAGGCGGCGCACCCTAAGGATTACTACGCTCTCGTTAACCGCAACATTCATCACGTAATCACCGAAGGCGAAAGTTACCGCCAACTTTTGAAACGCGCGACTCGTGAACTTCACGAAGTTCTCCGCGTTCATCAGGGCGAAAACGTCGTGATTTTCTCGCACACCGGAGCGATTTGTTTTCTCACTCTTTACCTTCTCGGCGCGATTAACCGCCAGACTAGAACAACGCCGTGGCTTGTCACATCTAACTGCGGCATCAATCGTTTTGAAATCCGCAGCCGCAGCAACATCCGCGTTCACGCTTTCAACGACACGCGCCATTTACATCAAATTACCGGCAACGACGCCTTCGCTGCCCGCTGAATTTCATCAATAAAAAAGGCTAGAGCAAAATAACTCTAGCCATAGTAATTCCCCTCTAAACAATAGTTTAGAACGAGTAACGTAAACCGAATTGCATTGAACGCGGTGAACCTTGAATACTGGTAAAAATTTTACCAAAGTCGGGAGATGCTGTACCAAGTTCAGGGTCTATTGGCAAACCATAGGATGAACGGGTTGCATTATCAGCATTCAAGTATTGAAAGTTTTGAACATTGAATACTTCCCAGCGTACCTGAAGTTTATGGTTTTCACTCCAAGGCATTTGGAAAGACTTGGAAAGCCCCAAATCTAATGTTTGATAGCCCGGCAGACGAAAATTGTTACGTTGACCAGTTTCGCCAGGACGTGCATTACGGAAAGCATTAAAAGCCGCCTGCGGATCCGCAAATAAATTTTGGGTGGATCGAACCGCGCCCACGTCAATCGGCGCAATTTGCGTTCCATTTGACTGAGCATTCCAGTTAGTTGCCCACTGTTCCGCATCAAAAGGCGATGAGATAGGCAGCCCGGTATTAAACCGATAGACGCCTGAAAGCTGCCAACCACCGAAAAGAGCATCGGCAACTTTATTCATACCGCTAAAAAAGGCGCGATTTCTGCCAACCGGAACCTGGAAGATAAAGTTCGCATTAACAACGTGCCTAGCATCAAAATCGGAATATGCATAGTTATCTTCGGGTCGAAGCGGATTCAAAATAAACTGCGAGCCGTAAGAACCGCCCGTCTGCAAACCGGAAGCATTATCCTTCGATGCTGAATACGTGTAGTTAATATCATACGACAATGTTTCTCCCAATCTTTGCCGCAAAGAAAATATCGCACCGTTGTAGTTTGATTTGGCAACTGTGCCGTAAGCAGAAAATGCGGCATATTGCGGGTGGAAGAACGCATTTCGGTGAATACCGCGATCGTCAATTAACAACTGAACGAATGTCCAGTCGAGAATGTTAAATCCACCGCCCACAGGACCGGGCAGATCTTCCCTTGCCACTAAACGATAGATACGTTGCGTGGAGTTTAAGGCAACTCCCCCAACTGTAGTAGTGTAATTGGGAAATAGATTTTGGAAATAAGGAATTACCGGAACCTGATTGATAGGAGTATTCGCCGCTCGCAAATCGTGCAAAATGCCCGCGGCGGTGTACCAGTCCATACCCGATTGAGGATCAACCAGATTATTGAGAGCCATAACGTCACGTGTCGCAAAAAGATTGCGCGCGGCACGCCCGACATACGAGGCTTCAAAATACATTCCTTTCGGAAGCTGGCGACCGTATGAAACATTCCACATGTAATGCGTCGGTGATTTAATCGTCGCATCCAGCGAAGTTTCGATGCGCTGCGCTTCATCCGCCGGAGTCGAAAACCGCTGCGTCGGCGCGGGAATACCCGGCAGGCTGCGAACATTCTGTCCAAAGCCGGTAAAACGCGGTGCCAGGTTAGTTGTTACATTATATGTATTAGCCGCGATGGTATTTGAAGTCGTAAAGCCGATGGATGATAAATTACTAAAGGAGACAGCCAGCTGCTGCCCGAAATAATCGTTCACAATCCTGAATCCGCCGCGAATAGTTGATCTACCTTCCTCGCCAAAGAGAGTTTTCAAAAATCCATCTTTAAAGTTAGGCGACCAGGCAACCGCTACGCTCGGCTGAAGATTGTTCCAATCCATACTGTAAAAACCCGGTTTGTCGTGAAAAGGTCCGCCGTATGTGAAATTGATAAGCTCATTATTCGGAACGCCTGTCGCCGCACTGGCTACGCGTCGGTCAAAGACATCGCCTAATCTCTGATCGGGAACTACTTGATAACCGTTCTTTTCATAGACCGGACGGCTGAGTCCGTATCGCAAACCGAGAGTTAAAGTCAGGTTGCGGTATGGTTTCCAGATATCTTGCCCGTAAACATCATATTCTTCGGTGGCGAAATTTCTATCGGTCGGGGTTCCCGCAGGAAGCACATTACCATCAATATCAAAAGTAAAGTTTCCGCTGTATTGCGAAAAACGACCGATTAAAGCTGTCGCCGTCGATTGGACAATCGAACTTTGTCCCGCGCCGATTCTATATCCGGCACCTGTGAATGCTTGATTAATAACCGCGCCTGATGAAGCGTAAAACGAAGGGTTAGTAACAGCATTGTCAAATGCGTTAGAGTAATCCTGGCGCTTGTTGCGGATAATCCGCACGTTTCCACCCATTTGAATCGTGTGATTTCCCTTTATCCAGGTAAAGTCGTCGGTAATATTATGAGTCGGAGTTATTCGGCTCAGTGTATTTTGAAAGAACGACGGTTGAAAAACAAAACGGAAACTAATTTCATTGCCGTTTGTATCGCCGCCTTGCGTAAAAGCCTGGCGGGTGAAACCGTAACGGAAATTATTGATCATACTGTTGCTGATGGTCCAATTATGACCAGCGACAAATCCGTAAGGATGTTCCCACAACGTCGGGGTCGGCGTATCGGGAAAATAGGAAGTTTGTCGTTCAAGATCAGCCTGGTAGTTGCCTCGGAAGAAAAGAGATTGACTGTTGTTTATGTTGTAGTCAAAGCGAACGATATGAGTGTTTTCATCATCAGTTGTCGGAGCATTAAAGCGGAATCCGCCAGTATTAACCCCGTCGCCGAGACTGGTGTCATTCGCCGGATAACGGCGCGCCGCATCCGCAAGTACGGCGACTGCTGCCGGATTGATACCTGCTTGCGGGAAAATAGTGTTAAGCTGAGCAGTATTTAATGAAATTAGACGGTTCGTTCCAGCGGGATCTCCAGGGGCGGCGCCAAAAAACCTTAATTGTCCTTGCCCGACATGTGCCAAAGGAACAAGCCGCACAACGGATTCTTCTAGTTTCTCTCTTTGTCCCTCATACGAATAAAAGAAAAAGAATTTATCTTTTACGATTGGACCGCCAACTGCGCCGCCGAAAACTTTTCGGGCTATACTCGGACGCTCAATTCCGGCTAAATTGTTAAAGAAATCATTGGCGGAAAAAGCAGTCGGGCGATAGAAATAAAATGCCGAACCGCGAAAATTATTGGTTCCGCTTTTAGTAATCAGCGAAATCTGCGCTCCCGAAGAGCGTCCTTGATTCGCATTCGGATTAGTTGTCGTAATGCGAAACTCCTCAACCGCTTCGGTTGTAAGTCTCAAAACAGTGTTCTGAGTAGTCTGGAATTGATCCGTTCGTCCGCCTGTCTGTTGATCGTTAACGTCAACTCCGTCCAAAGTAATGTTGGCTTGGTCGCTTCTGCCCCCGGCTACGTATCCTTCTCTGGTCACGCCGGGCTGTAAGGTTAACAAATCCGTAACTCTTCTTAAGTTTGAAGGAAGTTCAGTTATTTGCCTTGGCACAAAGTTATTGCCTAGACTTGCATCCTGGTTATTAACGACTGCTTCGATTGTGCCTGCCGTCACATCAACAACCGCTGAAACATCTCCAGGCTCAAGCGAGATGTTAGTCTCAACAGAGTTGTCAACTAATGCCTGAACGTTTGTGTTAACTGCTTTTTTAAAGTTACCCGCTTCGACCTCAAGCCGGTATGTTGCCGGCGGAATTGATGGAAAACTGTAAGAACCCTCATCACTTGTCGTTACCGTCCGGGTAAAATTGGTTGCAGGATTTGTAATCCTGACTGTCGCTCCCGGTACAGCGGCTCCTTGCTGGTCAAGGACTGTGCCGGTTATTGTAGAGGTTCCTGATTGTGCATTAACAAATCCCGTTATTAAAGCGCAAACAAACAACGTGTATAAGAATTGTAAAGCCGACTTTTTTGGTTTGAAAAAGTTCATATCATCTCCTTTTAGATTGAAAATTATGTAAAAAACCGCTTGACAAAATGGATAGGTAGTTCTCCATAAGGCATTTTACGTTCCGCTGCCCCAATGAAAACAAAAAGCCTGATAAATACTAAGACATACGTCAAGATTGTTTCGGTTTAATCAAAAAAAAGATTAAAAACTTTGGATAAATTCATTTTTTTGGTTGAAATCTCTTTTGATTAGATTACTTTTTCATTTTTGGAAAATTTCTCGCAAGGAGAGCAAAAAAGACAAAGAAATTAACAGTCAGATTACACTAATCTACATGGATTTATTATTATCTTAATCTATGAAATCCCTGTAACTCGATTATTTAAAAGGGTCATGACTAGCAGAAAAGTAAATTACAATACTTAAAGCTAGTAATGACAGACAGTTATAAACTTTACATACGCGCTCGAATTTCACGCGCTAAATTCCGTCAAATCTTGCGGCTTTTTGCCCTTGATTTGACCGCTTCTCAGACGGCAGAATTAACCAATCTGAATCGCAATACGGTCAATCGCTATCTGACATTGGTTCGTTCTTTGATTGCCAATTTCTGCGAACTTGAATCGCCTTTTTCCGGCGCGGTCGAACTTGATGAATCTTACTTCGGCTCGCGCCATCGAAAAGGCAAGCGTGGTCGCGGAGCGGAAAACAAACACATCGTTTTTGGTATCTACAAACGTAACGGGCGTGTCTATACCGAGATTGTCAAAAACGTCCAAGCCAAGACTTTACAGCGAATTATCAAAGGCAAAGTAAGCTTTGATTCAACTGTTTATACTGATGGCTTCCGTTCCTACGATTCAATTGTTCACCTCGGTTATCAGAAACACTTTCGCATTTATCACCAGGAAAGTTATGGCAAAGGTGATGTCCATATCAACGGTATCGAAGGCTTCTGGGGATATGCTAAAGTGCGGCTCGTTAAGTTTCGGGGCGTATCAAA
Source organism: Pyrinomonadaceae bacterium (assembly GCA_030448055.1). Taxonomy (GTDB): domain Bacteria; phylum Acidobacteriota; class Blastocatellia; order Pyrinomonadales; family Pyrinomonadaceae. The sequence continues at coordinate 850,515 of JAUJNR010000002.1, read as the reverse complement.
GAACACTTTCTACTTGCACTTGAAAGAGTGCGAGTTTAGATTTAATTATCGCAATAATGACTTGTATGAAATCTTGCTGAAAATTACCAGGCAAATCATTTTCTGCTAGTCATGACCCATTTAAAATTCCTCTGCGGTCTTTGCTCCTGTCATATGAAATGACCTTTAAGAACATCTTAGATTATAAATTTTTTGCGGATTTAGACTGGCGAAGATTGCTTTAGCGGCGGTCGCGCCCATTCCGACGGCACTACTGACTGTCGGCGCAATCGGATTTGCCGCGTCGCCAACGGCATAAATTCCTTCGACGCTTGTCTGACAGTTCTGATTTATTTTGATGTAACCCTGCTCGTCCAAATCTAATTGCCTGCTTAGAAAATCCGTGTCTGGTTCAACGCCGATTCTAATCAAAATTGCCTCGACATCTTTTTTGTAAATCCGTTTGGTTTGCAGATTTTCCAGTTCGACCGCCTCGACACGCTCGTCGCCGATAAATTTTCGGACGGCTGTTTCCGTTAAAATTTCCACCTTCGGATTCTTTTTGACTTGTTCGATGAATTCCGCGCGGGCGCGAAAACTTTCGCCCCGATAAATGAGCATTACTTCCGAAGCCGTCTCCGCTAAAATCAGCGCGTTTTCAAAAGCTGCGTCTCCGCCGCCAATCACACAAACTTTTTTGTTTCTTAGCGACTCTGCGTCGCGCTTACCCGATTCGATGATGCCTCGACCTGCGAACTTTTCTTCACCTTCGACATTTAATTTTCTTCGCCGCACGCCGCTGGCGACAATCAGCGTTCGGGCGCGAAAAACTCCGCCGTTAGAAAGCGTCACCGTTTTGCTTTCCAAATCAACCTGAACGATTTCAGATTGCAGACGAACATCGAACCGGTAATTTTCAATCTGCTTGACGAAAATGTCCCGCAGTTCGCGCCCGTTTTCCGTTTCGATTCCGAGATGATTTTTTATCGGATTATAAACGCGCAGCAATTGTCCGCCGAGTTCCGCGCCGCGCTCTAAAAGCAGCGTTTTTAATTTTAATTCGGCGCACCACAGCGCCGCCGAAAGTCCCGCCGCGCCGCCGCCGATAATGATTACGTCGTAGTTCATTTCTATCATTAAAAATCTTCGGTGTAGTTTTTGCTTGAGAATGTGCCGGCGACAATCTCCCGGTCTTCAAAGACTACCTCAAACCTCACTTTTTCCCTATATTTCCCGCCTAAATCATATCCCATCTCGCTCGCCGTGCCTACCATTTTTTGTCAACGACCAATTCCGATTTTTGTCACCCGCGGCGGTAATTCACGCCTCGCACCTTCCTTCTTTTCCCAGAGTCAAACAGCATTTTAACTCGAAACAAACCGCTTCGCGGAACGACTGAAACGAGCTTTCGGCTTGGCATCCGCCTTGCAATCCGAGTGATTTTAATTTGGGACGTTAAGCCTGCGATGCGCCCGACAATCTCTCAAAACTTAAAATTGTAATTTTTTCAACTCGTAAACTTATGAAACTCGAATTTGAATCGAACACTTCAACGCCGCCTTATATCAATGACGGCGGCGTCAACCGGAACGGCGCGGCGGCAAAAATCTCGCAGACGCTTCAGGCGGGCATCAAAGCCGCTCAGGAAGGCAACCGCGCCGAAGCCCGGCAACTGCTTCTTCAGGTCGCCGAAGCCGAACCGGACAATGAAAACGCCTGGCTCTGGATGGCTTCCATCAGCGAATATCCAGAAGAGTTAATCATTTTTTTGACGAATGTTCTAAATGTCAATCCGAACAACATCCGCGCTCTCGAATGGATGAAGGCGACGAAATCGCTGCTCGCCGAAACGTTTGTCCGGCGCGGCGTTGACGCAGCGAACGAATCCAGAACGGATTTCGCCCGGCAGTGTTTTCTGCAGGCAATCGTTCACGACGCCAAAAGCGAAACGGCGTGGTTTTGGCTGGCTTCGATTTCTGATTCGGCGGAAGAAAAAATTTCTCACCTGCAAAGGGTTTTAAATCTTAATCCCGAAAATGAAACTGCCGGAGAAAATCTTCGGGCGGCGAGAAATCAAGTTGCCGAATCAATTCTGCAAAAGGCAAACCGGGCGGCAATTTCCGGCGAGCGCGAAGCCGCGCGGGAAATGCTGCAGGAAGTCTTTAAACACTCGCCCGAACTAGAAGAAGCGTGGATGTTGAAATCTTATCTGGCGGATTCGTTCAGCGAAAAAGTTACCTGTTTCGAGCGCGTTCTGTCGCTCAATGTCGAAAACGAGATGGCGATTGCGGGTCTGGCTTCGCTGCGGGCGATGATGGCGAAAAGCGAAGCGAAAAAAGCCGAGCAAGTCGAGCTTTTTGCCGCAAAACCCGAAGACGACCTGACGGAAGCGCTTTTAATTGTAACCGAAGACCAATTCGTTTTCGAGGAAATTGATGAGGAGGAAGAAGACAATGAGCCGACGCAGGAACTGGAGTTTCCGCCGGATTTCGCGCCGCCTGTTTATTGCGCCGAAGAAGAAAACGCGCGAACGGACGGGACAAACGAAATCGTAAACGGTTTTTTGACTTTTGATACAGCCCGGCTGGATTATGACGATCTTCACCAGGGACAAGAGCAAATTTCTCCACAGCCGGAGACGGACGAAAGTTTCGCTGACGACATAACTTCGGTGGAAAGCGATTCGGCGATTGAGGAGAGCGGCGAACTGATTCTTGCCCCGGACGAAGCGTTAAATAATGATTATATGCTCGATTTTGAACAACCCGAAGCGAGCCTTTTTGAACAAAACGATTTGCCTGAGGCGGAAAATCTTGCCGCGCCCGTAGAAGAACTTTTCGCATCTGTGGCAGAAGAAAATTTCGCCGCAGAAAATCCTGTCAAGTCGTCGGTTGAGATGGCGGCTTGCCCGTTTTGCAGCGCCGAAAACGAGTCGAACGCTTTTGTCTGCGGCTCGTGCCGGACGATTCTGACGCTTTCCGATTTAGAAATGTTGCTCGCGCACGGCGAAGCCGACCGCGAAGTGCTGCGCCATGCGGTCGAGCAGATGGAAACCGAAAAGAATTTTCGCCAGTTCAGCGTCGGCGAATTGAAAAATTTAGCCATCGGGCAAATCAATCTTAAAAATCTGCGGCTCGGCGCGATGTATCTGCAAAAAGCCGCGCAAATGAATCCGAACGACCTGATGCTCGCCTCGCAGGTCAACTCTTTGAAAATCCGTTTGGCGGAAATCGAACAACAGGAAACCGCGCAAAGTTCGATGACGAAGGGCAGAAAAATTTTGGTGGTTGATGACAGCGCGACGGTTCGTAAATTGATTTCGGGCAAGCTCGAAAAAAGCGGACACGAAGTAATCTGCGCCGCGGACGGCATAGATGCGCTGGAAAAAATTAAAGAGTTCGTGCCGGATTTAATTTTGCTCGATATAATGATGCCGCAGCTCGACGGTTATCAGGTCTGCAAACTCATTCGCGGCAACGCTGCCACCAAAGACGTGCCGGTTATTATGATTTCCGGCAAAGACGGATTTTTCGACAAAGTGCGCGGGCGAATGGTTGGCACAACCGGTTATATTACGAAACCGTTCGGACCGGAAACTTTGATGAAAACCGTCGAGGCATACATTCTTCACGAAAACAAAATGGTGACGGGCGAAGACGAATTGAGAACTGAAATCTAAGAGCCTGTTTGGAAATTCTATAAAATAGCTCCAGAGGAGCGTCATATTTATAGAAGGCGTTACAATGGAAGGGCGACATATTTTTATGCCGTTCTTCTGGAACTCAAATAATTTTTGGAAATTGCAGCTATAAATATGGCGTTCCTACCGGAACTTTGAATTTCCAAACGGGCTCTAAGAGACGCGTGGTGTGTAATGTATAAGTTATCAAAGTTTATTTCTCGCGGCGCGTTTCTCGCCTAATTTATGAACGACCAGAGTCGGGAACCCGCTTGTCCTTGATTTGCCGTCGCTCGATTTGACGAGATTTTCCGCGCCGCAAGTTTGCAAAACAATCGGGCGACAAACACCGCCGAAAGGCTTTTGAGTTGAGTGCGGCGGAGTATCCGACGAAACCGTTTGACGAAGCGAAGTTAATCGAATTGATAATAAATCTAATTGCTTAATCTTTATTTTTTCGGCGGATTCGCCGGGCGAATTTCGATTTTGCTCGGCAAAGCGCGTTCGTTCATATTCAATAAATCAATCACAACTTGAGCAATATCTTCCGGCTGGATTTGCCACGCTTTATCGCCCGAAGGCTGGTCGCCGCCGAAATATGTGTTGACGCTGCCCGGACAAATCGCCGTCACTTTGATACGGTCTGCGCGAACCTCCTGCATCAAGGCTTCGGTGAAACCATTCAAGCCGAATTTTGAAGCGTTGTATGCTGCCATTCGCGGATGCGCGTTTTGTCCGGCGAGCGAAGAGACGTTGATGATATAACCGCCGCCGCGCCGTTTCAACATCGGAATCGCGTGGTGGCAACAGTAGAAAACGCCGAACAGATTCGTCTGCAAAGTCTGCTCGAACTCTTCAGCCGACATTTCCTCGACCGTTTTGCCGATAATGCCGATGCCCGCATTGTTTATTAAAATGTTGGCGCCGCCGAAAACCCGCTCGCATTCCTTGAGCATCATCTCGACCTGCGCTTCGCTCCGCACGTCGCAAACTTCGCCGTCAACTTTTCCCAATGCCGACAGTTGTTCGAGCGCGCGTTTGAGTTCCGATTTATCGCGCGCGCAAATAAAAACCGCTGCGCCCGCTTTTAATAAACTTTCGGCGATTGCTCTGCCAATTCCTTTCGTCGCGCCGGTGACGACGGCGATTTTATTTTCTAAATTCATTATTCCTAATTTTATGTAAGTTGCTTTAATCTTTCTTCCGCTTCTGAAACAACACTTTCGGCGCGTCTTTTCGTGACAATTCCTTCCAAAGTAAAGTTAAACTGCCGTCGTCGTTTTTTCCCAACACGCGAAAAACTATCGTCGCGTCAATTCGTTTATCGCCCGCCAGTATATTAAATAATTGTCCGCGATAGCTTTTCAAAACATTGCCGCGATAGGCGGTGACTCGCAGCGCATATGTAGCGTTGACGACGGCGGGCAGAGATTTTCTATAAATAAAATTGTCGGCTCTGATGCCTTTAATCATTTGCTCGACTTGCGTTAAGGCGGCTCTGCTTTCGGCTGCCGGTTGAAATTCGTTTAAAAATTTCAACCCGTTACTCGAAATCGAAACGGTTTCCAAATCTACATCGCCCAAGTTGACCAAAATGCTTTGCGCGAGAAAGCCGTCGCTCACCAGCATACCGTTTTTTAATCGAATATCGGCAAGAAAATCGCTCTTATATTGTTTCTCACGAAACGAATAAAAACCGCTGTTCGGAATCCATTGCAGACAGATGTCGTCGGCGCGCACGACGTTAGTGTTTTCTTCGCAGCCGACATCGGAAAAAAGTTTGATCAAACCGGTTCTCGGCTTTTGGAGAAATTCAGCGTAGCGGCTCAAATCCGATTGCGCGGGCGCCAGACGAATTTTCTGTTGTTTGCTAATCTTTCGTCCGAAGAGAAGCGGCAATAGATTGATTGATGCCTCTCTCGACGTTCGTTGTCCGCCCTTTAACCTCTCGGTTTCCTTTTGCCGGGCGGCGCGTTCGCCGCCGATAGTTGCCATCGGCGGCTCCTCTCGAACAGTTTGAGCCGAACAAACTGAAGACGCGGCTAAAAATAAAGCTGAAACGCACAATACTTTTAACATAAAGAATCTCCTCAAATCTGTTTTGAAAACGTTTTAATTACGAATTCAATTTAACTTTTAAGATTTCATTAACCATTTTCGGGTTCGCTTTGCCGCCCGACGCCTTCATCGTTTGCCCGACGAAAAAGCCGAACAGCTTTTCGTTTCCGCCGCGATATGCCGTAATTTGATTTTGATTCGTTTCAATCACTTCGTCAACGATTTTTTCAATCGCGCCCGCGTCGGAAATCTGCTCGAAACCTTTTTCCGAAATCACTTCCGCCGCCGATTTGCCGCCCGCTGTAAACATTTCCGTCAAAACTTCTTTCGCCTGATTGTTGTTGATTTTTCCCGCGTCCAAAGTTTTGATGAGTTCCGCTAAATTACCGGGCGAAACGGGCGAATCCGCCGCCGATTTTCCGGCGTTGTTTAACTCGCGCAGAAGCTCCGACAAAATAAAATTCGCCGACACGCGCGGATTGTTTGACTCTTTCGCCGCGGCTTCGTAAAACGCCGCCAAATCTTTGTCGGAAACAAGCTGAGAGGCGTCGTTGTAGGAAATTTTATAATCTTCGATAAACCGGTCGCGCATCGCATCAGGCAGTTCGGGCATTTCGGCTTTGACCCGCTCGATAAATTCCGCTGTGACCTTTAACGGCTGCAAATCCGGTTCGGGAAAATAGCGGTAATCGTGCGCGTCTTCTTTCGAGCGCATCACGCGCGTTCGGTTATTTTTCTCGTCCCAAAGTCTGGTTTCCTGATTAACAGTTTCGCCCGCTTCGTGCGCCGCGATTTGCCGTTCGATTTCATATTCAATCGCCTTTTGCATAAAACGCACCGAGTTCAAATTTTTCAATTCGACTTTGTTGCGAAACTTTTTCTCGCCGATTTTCCTCACGGAAACATTCGCCTCGCAGCGCAGATTTCCCTTTTCCATATCCGTGTCAGATGCGCCGACCCATTGCAAAACGCGGCGAACGTGATTGACGTAATCGTAAGCCTGCCACGACGAACGAAAATCCGGCGCGGTGACAATCTCGCCCAAAGGCGTTCCGGCGCGGTTCAAATCTATGTATGAGTATTTATCAACTTCCGGCAATCCTTCGTGAACGTTCTTCCCCGCGTCTTCTTCAAGGTGCATCCGCTCGATGCGAATCGTCATCGGTTTAAATTCTTCGGCTCTGCCGCTCTCGTCGCGCTCGGCGGTCATAATCACGAGTTCGCCGTCAGACGAAAAAGGCTTGTCGTATTGCGAAATCTGATACCCTTTCGGCAAGTCCGGGTAAAAATAATTTTTGCGGGCAAAAATTGAAGTTTCGTTGACGTTCAAACCCAACGCCAGCGCCGCCTTCGCGCCGAGATTGACGACGTTTTCATTCAAAACCGGCAACGCGCCCGGCAAACCCAAACACACCGGACAAGTATTCGCGTTTGGCTCGTCGCCGAAGTTTGCCGCGCACCGGCAGAAAATCTTCGTCTCGGTCGCCAACTGCGCGTGGATTTCCATCCCGATAATCGCTTCCCAACCTTCTTTCATAAATTTTTCTTCGATAAAAATAAAAACGCGGATTATTTAACAATCATAATCCGCGCTTCGTTTAAATTCAAAATTATCAGTCTTCTAATTATCGCCTGCCGCCTCTGTTTCTCGTTCCGGGCGCGAGAATGCGGCGCGGGGCGGGCGGAATCAGCACCGGCAAATTATTGCGATACTCGACGCGCGGCTGGTTACGCAAATTGCGGCGATTAAATCCGCCGAACGGATAGTAATTCGGATAACCGAAGTTCGGAAAATTATAACCGAACGGCGCATAACCGTAATTAAAAAAGAAATCGTTCGCGCCGCCGTAAAAACCGTTGTTCGGAAACGACGAGTAATCGCTTCCACGCTGCGTCTCGCTTTCGGCGATTTGCCGATCGAGATTAAGTCGTTCGCGCTCCAAACCGAGCCGCTCGCGCTCGATATTTTCCGTTCGCAGGCGTTCGGCTAATTCGGCGCGTGCCTGGCGGCTTTCCTCAATTCGTCTTTCCAGTTCTTCGGGCGAAGGAAAGCCGAGCCGTTCGTAATTTTCCCGTAGGTCGCGTTCGGCGACAACGCGCTTCTGCCGGTATTTTTCCAAATTCTCATTCGTCACCGTGCGTCTCTGTTGCGCCGCTGCCGAAAATGCGGTGATTGAAATTAAAGTTAAGATAAACAACAATCTAATCTTCATAGCTTTTACACCCCTTTTGAATTTTTCGTCAGTATAACATTTCTTTGATGCGAAAAAGAAAATAATGTTGTGAGTAAAATTCAAACAGGATGGACAGGACGCTCAGAATTTTATGTTTGTTATCCTGAACATCTTGTCCATCCTGTTTGAATTTTTAAAACCCAAAACTCAAGCCGAGCCTGCCGTTTCTATCAAACGTGCGAAAGCCGTTTTCGTAATAATCGTCGCCGAGCAGATTCTCAATCGTTCCGAAAACGCGTAAGGTAAATCTTTCGCCTTTTAGCGGAAAGTTGTAGCCGCCCGTCAAATCGGCGCGGCGGTTGCCGTCAAAGCGAAAAACGCGAGTCGGAAAACCAATCGGCGCGAGATAGCTGCTCGCCGCGAGAAAATCGAAAGTCGCCCACGCGCGTTTGAATCTTTGCGTCGCAACCAACGTGAATTGATGTTTCGGTATGCCGAGCGTTTCGATAATTCCGACGGTCGGAACTTGCGATGCGCGCTGGTCGCTGTTGGTGAAAGTGTAGGAAGCGAAAACGTCGGTCGAATCTGTTACGCGAACGTCGCCGCTGAATTCGCCGCCGCGGGCAACGCCGCCGCGCGTGTTCAGATAACCACCGAACGGTCGGGGCGTGTTCGGAATGACGCGCGCGTTGCCGCCGAAACCGATGGTGTCAATCAAGCGCGTATAAAAATAAACTGCCGTCAGTTTAGCGCGGTTGTCAAACAGATTTTGTTCGACACCGCCGTCAAAAGCAACGGTGCGTTCGGGTATCAATTCCGGGTCGCCGAGAGCCGTAAAATTCTGCGAGAACGAACTGAACGACGAGCCGAACCGCTCGAACAGCGACGGCACGCGGTAGCCGTTGCCGGCGTGAGCGCGAATTTTCGTTCCGGTTCGTTCAAAAAAGTATGAAACCGCGCCGTCAAAAGTATAAGCGTTCGGCGGATTTTCGAGATTGAATCCGCTGTAAAGTGCGTTGACCGCGCTGAATCGCGGCGTTTTCAAATCGAAAAACTGCACGCGAAAACCGCCCAGGATTTGTAATTTATTATCGAGCAGTTTGATTAAATCCTGCGCGTAAATCGTGTTGCTCGATTGAAAGGCGCGAGCCGTAAAATTCCCTGTGCCGCTCGGCGTAAATCCGTCGTTGCCGTATTTTTCGTGTTCGTATTCGTAACCGAAAGTCGCTTCATTGTAGCGGTTTGGCGTCCAATTAAAGTGTCCGTTGACGGTGTGAATCGTGCCGTCGAAAAAGCCGGTCGAAGCCGATTGAAAACCGATGCCGCGCGTGCCGTTTTCGTTTTTCCGTTGCGAGCGCAAGCCCGAATAATAGCCTTGAAAAACTAGACGGTCGCTGAAGACGTGCGTTAGAACCGCTTGACCGTTAAAGAATCTCGACCGCTGCGAATTGTCCGGGTCGTTCGCGTCGGGAATAAAATTGGCGTTGCCGCGATTCAACTGAGCGAGCGGCGTTCCGCTTTCATAACGGCGCAGTTCTTCACGCGAAAGCGGCACGGCGTCAATAATCGTTCTCACGGAAGCGGGCAAAGCCGCGCCGATAAAATTCGGATTCGAGTTTAAGCGAACGTAAGCGTCCGAGACGAAAAATCTCGCGGAAATATTCGTTCGCTCAAACGGATTGTATTCGATACGCGATTGAACGTTCGTATTGTTGGCGTCGTCGTCGCCGTCAATTCCCTTCGTATAAGCGGTGCGAGACACGCCGAAATTAAAACCGAACTTGCCGTCCTCCGTGCCGTTTGAAACGTTGCCGCGAAAGCGTCCCAAACCGTAGCCGCCGACCGCGCCGCTCAAGTTTCCGTGAAATCCGGTTTCCGGTTTCGGCGTTTGAAAATCAATCGTGCCGCCAATCGCGTTCGTGCCGTAAAGCGACGAACCCGAACCGCGCAGCACTTCGATTCGGCTGACGCTCGTCAAAGTAAAATCCGACAAAAACGGCGTCGCATCGCCCGTAATCGCCGAGGCGTCACGGAAACGTATGCCGTCAATCAAAACCGCCGTGTCCTGGTTTCGCAAACCGCGCGTTTTGATATTCGCCGTTCTGCCGAAACCGCCGAGCTGCTGAACGCGAAAACCCGGAATCGAGCGCAACGATTCGACCAGCGAAAAATCGGCGCGGTCACGAAGTTCTTGTGCGCCGATGATATTGACAGTTTTAGAAACTTCGCCGTCAACTTGTTGACTGCCGGAGGCGATTACCGAAACTTCTCCGAGCAGACTGGGACGGACTATAGGTTGTCCTTCTTGAGAAACGGTTTCCCCGTTTTTGACTACTATAATCTTTTTTTCCTCTTCGCCGAGAGAATTGGGGTAAACTATTGAATAAATTCCGTCCGGGACGTTTACAAAAAGGTAATTTCCATTGCTGTCCGTTATTGTCAAAAACCACCTAGTTGGCTCGGTGGCGGAAATCAATTTTATTTCCAAATCTGAAAGAACTTTTCCGGCTGTTTTTTGTTCATACAGCGTCCCGGAAACTATCGCGCTTTTTTGCGCCAAAATGCCGATTGTCAAAAAACAAATTAAACTTAAAACTTTTATAATTCTCATATTTTTCCTTTTCCGCCCAGCGCGGAAGTGGTTTACGCCATAAACAAACCGTTCAAAGTTCCTGACTTTTTCGTTTCACAGTTGCGTGGGCAGTCGCGGATTTGCGCCGCGTTCCTTTGCGCCGTTTGTTCTATTTCAATTACGAATTTCAAATTACAAATTATGAATGTCGGAAACCTCTTTTAATTCGTAATTTGAAATTCGTAATTCGCTTAATAAATCGTCGTTACTCTACTTTTTTTACTGATTGGATTTTCGTCCAATAAAACATTTACGTCGAAAACTTTCTGTAAATTTTCTTTCGTCAAAACCGTTCGCGGCTCACCTTTTGCCGAGATTCTGCCGTCTTTCAGCAAAATGATTTCGTCGGCAAATTCCGACGCGAGATTTAAATCGTGCGTGATGACAATCGCGGAAGCCGCGTTTGTTTCGCATCGCTCTTTTATCAGACGAAACAGCAGCGACTGATGCGCCAAATCGAGATTCGCTGTCGGCTCGTCGAGCAGCAGAATTTTTGCCTCAGTCGCCAGCGCGCGGGCTAGAACGACGCGCTGGCGTTCGCCGCCCGACAATTGATTCATCGAACGGTTTTCGTAATTCTTCAAATCGCAACGCTCCAAACAATCGAGCGCGATGCGCAAATCTCGTTCGGTTTCCCAGCCGAACGCCGCGCCGTGGGCGAATCTGCCGGACAAAACGAATTCTGCAACGGACACGGGAAATTTCGTCTCGGTTTCCTGCGCGATAACCGTAATTTTTCGCGCGATTTCCTGCCGCGAGTAATTTTCAATCAATTTTCCGTCGAGCCAGATTTCGCCCGCGCTCACAGGCAAGGCGCCATTCAGAGATTTGAGCAAAGTCGTTTTGCCCGCGCCGTTCGCCCCAAGCAGCACAAAAATTTTTCCGGCTTCGAGCGCGAAGGAAATATCTGCGGCGACCGCGCAAACGCCGTAGTTGATTGAGATGTTTTCGACTTGCAACATCAGTTTTTTTACGCCAGGTCACAAAGTCGCTAAGACGCAAAGGGAAAAATCATCTGAAGAAAATGAATTCTTTGTTATTAAAAATCTTTGCGTTGTTGCGTCTCTGCGCCTTTGCGTTAATTTTTCCTCAGCAAATATATGAAAAGCGGCGCGCCGACGAGCGCGGTAATCGCGCCGACCGGCAATTCGCGCGGCGCAATCGCCGTGCGCGCGATTGTGTCGGCGAGAACGACGAAAATCGCGCCCGCTAATGCCGAAAACGGTATGACCAGCCGGTTGTCGCTGCCGATTGTCAGCCGAACCAGATGCGGCACAATCAAACCCACGTAGCCGACCGAGCCGCTCGCCGCCACGGACACGCCGACCAAAGCCGCCGCCGTCGTGAAAACAATCACGCGCGTGCGCCCGACTTCCACGCCGAAATCGAAAGCGTCGCGTTCGCCGATCATCATCAAATTCAACGCCCGCGCCTGTGAACTTAAAACAATCGCGCCGAGAACGGCGACGATCAATGTCAGATAAAACGCGTTTTTCGTCGCCTGCGATAAATCCCCCAAAAGCCAGAACGTGAAACTTCTGAGCTTCGCCGCGTCGAGCAACGAAGTGAGCAAAACGAGAATCGAGGAAAGAAACGTCGTCACAATCACGCCCGACAAAATCAATCGTTCGACGTTCATTCCCGCGCGGCTTTTCGCCATTTGATAAACCGCAAGCGTCGCCAAACTCGCACCCGCAAAAGCCATCAGCGGTCGCGCCGTTTCGCTTGCGGCGAAAAAGATAAAAGCCAGCATCGTCCCCAAAGCCGCGCCGTTGGAAACGCCCAAAAGATACGGTTCAGCCAGCGGATTTCGCAAAAGCGACTGCAGACTCGCGCCCGCCAGCGCCAGACTCGCGCCGACCGTCGCGCCGAGCAGAATACGCGGCAGCCGAATGTCAAACAAAATCGCGTTTTGTTCATCGGTCAATTCAAAGAACCGAAGTTTTTCGCTGCCGAGAAAAACGGCAACGGCTAAAGCGATAACTAATAAAACAATCAGTCCAACGCCGAAACGAAGACTTGAAACCTGGAGTTTTGGACTTAAGACTTTCACCAGAATCTCACTCGAAACTTTCGGGATGCAGCGCGTGTGCTAATCGCTCCAAGCCGTCAACAACGCGCGGACCCGGACGCGACAGCAAATCGGCTTCAACCGAAAAAACTTTGCCGTTTTTGACCGCCGGTGAATTGGCGAAAACTTCGTTCGGCTCCAGGTTGTTTTCGCTTTCCGACAAAATTATTCGTTCGGGATTCAGCGCCAGAGCGGTTTCCTTACTGATTTTCGGATACGCCGTCGCCACATCTTCGGTCAGCGATTCGCCGCCCGCCCGACGGATCAAATCGGTGATGAACGAACCTCTGCCGACCGTGTAAAGCGAATTTTTATCAATCTGCACGAAAACCTTCACGTCCTCAACGTCGGCGGTTCGCGCCTCGACGTCGGCGACGCGCCTTTTCAGTTCGCCAACAATTTCATACGCCTTTTCTTCACGGCTGAAAATCTCGCCGATTTGATAAATGCTTTTGTAGATGTCGTCGAGACTGTTCGGATTCGTGACGAAATAAGCGATGCCCTGCGCGTCGAGCGTCCTGGTAAAGTTCTCCATCTGCGAAGCGGTTGAAACCAGAACGATTTGCGGTTTCAGGGCGATGATGTTTTCGATATTCGGCGTTAATGTGTCACCGATTCGGCGGATTCGTTTCGCTTCTTCCGGGTAATCGCAAAAGCTCGTCACGCCGACCAGACGCTCGCCCGCGCCGACGGCAAACGCGATTTCCGTCAGATTCGGAGCGAGCGAAACCGCGCTCGTCACTCGTTCGGGCAGAGGCACGCGGCGACCCAAGTCGTCGGTGATTTCGCGCCTCGACGCGGGCAACGATTGGTTAGCCGTTTCGCTGCGGCAATTTGTCAGCACGAACGAACACAACAGCAACGAAACGACAGCGACATTTTGCGAAACGATTTTATTTTTACAACCGCGCAAAGATGCGTAGAAAATATATTTTAATTTAGGAAAACTGTATTTCGACAAATGAAAACCCTGCTTCTTTCGTCTTCCGCGACAAGAGCGAAAGGCAAAAAAGGCAGGGTTTTTCACTTAAAAAAGGAGAAAAACAAACAACACCCGTTGAAGCCAAACGTCCTGACGCGAGACGGTTTCGGCTAAAAAACTTCGGAACAGGTTTCCAGACTCACGCGATTTTTAAATTTCGATTTGCGATTTGCGATTTGTTCTTTGCCTGTAATTTCCGTTTTTTATAAAACGAACAATTGCCGACAAATTAAAATCGAAAATCGAAAATCGAAAATCGAAAATCACCTCACTGTGGCGCGACCGTGCGAGATTTTCACTCGCTTTCCCTTTTGCCGCTTTTTTGAAAAAAGCGACACCCAAAGCATTTTAGGCTGAAAAAGAACTACTGCCGGGCGCGCTCCGATTTGCCGCACAAATTTCTCGAACCCGGTGAACTATGGAAATTATCATGCTCGCCGCAAGAAGTCAAAACCCGCCGGATTGGAAAGGCTTTCGCTTGATAAAACCGATTGATTGCGGCTATTGTAGAAACTGAAAATCAAGCTGACTGCTTATCAAAATTTATGGCGCAATACGAAAATGTGGTGGCGGTAATCTTAGGCGGCGGTGCGGGTTCGCGGCTGTTTCCTTTGACGAAAGACCGGGCGAAACCGGCGGTTCCGCTCGGCGGCAAATACCGTTTGATTGACGTGCCGATTTCCAACTGCATCAATTCGAGCGTGACGCAGATTTTCGTTCTCACGCAGTATAATTCCGCTTCATTAAATCGTCATATTTCGCGCACTTACCGCTTTTCCTCTTTCTCGACCGGCTTTGTCGAAGTTCTCGCGGCGGAACAGCGCAAAGACAGCCCCGACTGGTTTCAAGGCACGGCGGACGCCGTTCGCCAGACGCTGCCGCACATCCGCGATTGGCGCGTCAAGACGATTCTGATTTTGTCTGGCGATCATCTTTACCGGATGGATTACCGCCAATTTCTCAAACGCCATTTCGACACGCGCGCCGATGTGACGATTTCCGTGATTCCCGCCAGCCCGCAGGACGCGGAAGGTTTCGGGCTTTTGAAAACGAGCGGCGACGGGCGCATCGTTGAATTCAAGGAAAAGCCGACGGGCGACGCTCTCGAACAGATGCGCGTTGACACGACGCAGTTTGGTTTGACCGAAACCGAAAGCCAGAACCGCCCGTTTTTAGCTTCGATGGGCATTTACATTTTTAATTACGAGCGGCTGGTTGAATTATTAAATGAAGACGCGACCAGATTCGATTTCGGCGGCGAGATCATTCCGGCGGCGATTGAAAAACTTAACGTCCAGGCGCATCTGTTTAATAATTATTGGGAAGACATCGGAACTATCCGAGCATTTTATCAGGCGAATCTCGATTTGGCGTCGCCGCTGCCAAAGTTCGATTTTTTCAACGACGCCGACCCGATTTACACGCGCAGCCGGTATCTGCCGCCGTCGAAAGTTCACAGTTGCGACATTGATAATTCAATGATTAGCGAAGGTTGTATTTTGAACGGCGTGTATGCCCGAAACTCGATTATCGGTTTGCGAAGCCGAATTGACGCGGGAGCGCGAGTCGAGAATTCGATTATAATGGGCGCGGATTTTTTTGAATCGTTCGAGGAAATCCAGCAAAACGCCAATCGCGCCAAACCGCATGTCGGCATCGGCGCTAATTCAATCGTCCGCCGCGCCATCATTGACAAAAACGCTCGCATCGGCAAAAACGTTCGCCTCATAAATCAACAAAACGTCGAAACCAGAGACGGCGAGGGTGGTTGCTTTTTTATCCGCGAAGGCATCATCATCGTGCCGAAAAACGCGACGATTCGGGACGGCACAGAGATTTAAATGCGATTTCGGATTCTACAATTTCGCTCTATATAAACTCGTAAATCTGTTTAACGCGCTGTCGAGACTCGGCAGCAAAATTCCGCGCTCGCTGCCGAGCGCGCTATAGACAGGTCGCGGCGCAGCCAAGTTCAGTTCTTCCATTGAGCAATCAATAATAAACGACGGCTTAAGTCCTGAAAGGCTGGCTGCCTGCCGCGCGAAATCAGCCCAGGTCAGCGAACCTTGATTTGCCAGATGCCATAAACCGCTCTCGCCGTCAATTAAAATATCTAAACAGGCATTTACCAAATCGGGTAAATAGGTCGGAGATATAAAGTTATCATTAGCTGCCTTGAACGTATCGCCAGAGAGAATAGTCCCCAACGCGACGCTTAAAAAATTAAATTCGTCCCAGGGGCTGAAAAACGCGGCAGTGCGAATAATCAAAGCGTCCGGGTTGATTTCCAGAATCTGTTTTTCCGCCGCCGCTTTGCTTTGTCCGTAGATATTCAGAGGGTTTGTAAAATCTCTCTCGACATAAGGTTTTTGTTTGTAGCCGTCAAATACCAAGTCGGACGAGAACGTCAGATACGAAATTTTATTGCGCTCGCAGATTTCCGCCAAAGTTACCGCGCCTTCGGTATTTTCACGAAAGCATAATTCAAATTCGCGTTCCGCCTGATCCACGCGAACGTATCCCGCCGTGTTAACAACCGCCCAAGGATTATACTTGGCTATCGCGCGGTTGATGGATTCTTTGTTCGTAATATCCATCTCCCGGCGCGAAAGTAGATGACAGGAAAGACCTCTGATGCGGCAGATGCGTGCGAAAGCGCGTCCGAGTGTTCCGGTCGCGCCGGTTATTAATAAAGGTTTCATTGAATTTCGCGCCGTCTGACTGATTTTTACGTTTGGCTTTTTTTCCGCCGCCGGTTCAGTCGCCGCGTCTTTCCGAACAATAAATCGGGAGGAACGTTTCCACCAGCCCAAACCCTCAATTGCCGGATGTTCAAACTTTTCTCCGCGCGAGATATTTTTCAACAGCTTCGCTAAGGCGGTCGGACGCGGACGCCCGCCGCGAACGTCGAACACGCCCGGCTCGTAGTGATTTTGAAACGACGTTAAAAGGCTGTTCCAATCGTATGAGCCGAGCAGCGACCAGGCGGTGACGGCGCGCAAATCAACGCCTTCCCGCTGCAAATCATTTGCCGTTTCCCAAATTTCGAGCAGCCAGCGCAGTTGTTCCTCGCGCGAGCAGCCGAGATGCGCTTCGGTAATCACGAGCGGCAGTTGATACCGCTCCCACGCCTCGCGCATTAACACTTTTAAACCATTCGGGACGTTCAACTTGGCGCGCACGGCTTCGACATCCACGTAGCGATGCCGCTTATTTCCGCCGATTGGAAAACCCGGATAATTTTTGATATTTTCATCGAGAAAACGCTCGCTCGTCAAATAATAATTAAATCCGATAACGTCCGGCGGACAGGAATTTTCCAGAAACCAATCGAGTTCCACGCTTTCGACTCCGGCGTGACGCAGCAGAAACTTCCGCATCGGATGTTTCTCATTAACCCGTCCGCAAAGCAAATCAAAAGTCAGCCAACGGCGGTGATTCTCGAATCTTGCCTGATAATTGAGTTTCGGCGTGCTGTAAGTTTTGCCTAAATCTTCGGTCTGGACGAGTTTCGCATTCGGATTGATTTGACGAATCGCCCGCATCGCCAAAACAGTAGCGCGGCATTGACCGAGCAGTGCGCGGGCAAAAGTGCGGTTGTTTTTTCCGTGCGGATACCAAAAACCGTATAAACCGCTGAAACGCGCCGTCGTCAGCGGTTCATTAACCGGCGTGTAAGCATCTATCCACGGATAACGTTCCGCGACCATTCGAGCGAAATCGGCAAATTTTTCGGGAAAGTTGAGATCAACAAGGCTGGTTTCAAGCGGACCGCTGCCGTGATGCAGCAATCCGGCAATCGGACGTATGTTAAGCTCGCGCAAGCGTCCCAAAAATCTGTCCGTCCACTGCCAATCGGGGTTCTCCAGTCCGCGAGGCGCGACTCGCTCCCATAACACCGGGTAACGAATGCTCGTAATGCCTAATTCGGCGAACGAATCGAGGTCTTCGATGCGGCTGTGGTGTCCGCTTTTCTTAATTTGGTCGAAAAAAGCGTCGCCGACGCGATTGACGGTGCATTCGACGCCGCCCCATACTTCAATTGGTTTTTCTATTTCGTTGAATGACTCCATATTTTCTTGCCTTTCATAATCGGTTTGATAAAGCGAAGAATCGGCTGCACTTAAATAAAGCCTAGCCGATTCTTGAGTTTACAAAGATTAACATTTTACATTTCAGCCGCATCGTCTCTCTTTCAGCTTTTTGTAAAAAGCCGGGAAAAAGCGCGTCAGTGGTCGCCAATCAACAATTCAAATACGTTCATTCTTGTTACAATTTTATTCTGTCGGCAAGACTCATATTATTTTATTTTGCCGACGATACTTGTAATTTATCAAATTTTATTAATTCAGTATGTATAGTAACTGACAAAAATTTATATTTTATTCGCTGATGGGAAATTTATGATGAATTAACCGTCCGTTAGGCGGCGCATGAGGCGGAAAAAGTTACTAAACACATCAAGCCGCATAAAATTTTTATAATTATTTAACCCGTTTTATAAGGCAAATAAGCAATTTTTTGTGAATTGTATTGTTCAATACAAATAAATTTGATGAAATTTTATATACTAAAACCGTTAAATTATGAAAAAGATAATTGAAGATAACTTGTCGGATACAGGCAGCTACGATTTGCTTTGTCTTTCGCATCTGCGCTGGGATTTCGTTTATCAGCGACCGCAGCATCTTTTAAGTCGTTTCGCCCGTCGCCAGCGAGTTTACTTTTACGAAGAACCCGTTTACATTGACGGCGAAACGCATTTAGAAATCAGCCCGCGCGAGGATAATTTATTTGTTCTCGTGCCGCACATTTCACACGCCGACCGCGAAAATAGAAATGTTACCGACATTCAGCGCGAAATGCTTGACGAAATCTTTGTTTCGCAAAACATTAAAAGTTTTGTGCTTTGGTTTTATACGCCGATGGCGATGGATTATGCCGCGCATTTGCAGCCGCTCGTTACAATTTTCGATTGCATGGACGAGCTTTCGGCATTCAAATTCGCGCCGCCCGAATTAATTGCGAACGAAAAACGCCTGATCGAGAAAGCCGACCTTGTTTTCACCGGCGGGCAAAGTCTTTACGAGGCGAAAAAAGAAAAGCACGCGCGGGTTTTCGCATTTCCTTCGAGCATTGACGCCGCGCATTTCAATCAGGCGAGAAACGTCGAAGCAGAACCCGCCGACCAAAAATCAATCGCTCGTCCGCGTTTCGGCTACTGCGGCGTGATTGATGAAAGACTCGACCTGACATTATTGGGCGAAACGGCGAAGATGCGACCCGATTGGCAATTCGTAATGATCGGTCCGGTGGTGAAAATAAGCGAGGAAGATTTGCCGCGTCCGGCGAATATTCATTATCTCGGCGGAAAAGACTACCAGGAACTGCCCGCCTATCTGTCGGGTTGGGGTGTCGCGCTGATGCCGTTCGCGCTGAACGAATCAACCAAATACATCAGCCCGACGAAAACGCCCGAGTATCTCGCCGCCGGATGTCCGGTCGTTTCGACGCCAATTCGTGATGTCGTTCGACCCTACGGCGAACTCGGTCTGGTTCATATCGCTGAGACGGCGGAAGAATTCGTCGCGGCATGCGAAAAGGCTTTGCAGGAGAATTCAAATGAAAGGTTAAAGCAGGCTGACGAGTTTTTGTCGGAGATTTCGTGGGATAAAACCTGGGCGCAAATGGCGAATATAATAGATGAGGCGATTTCGCCGCGAGGTATAAAACTTGCTATTGTATAATTAAACTAAAAATTTTGTATTTTTTTAATACAGATATTCAAGAAACTAAGGGGGAATAATAAAATGTTTGACTATTTAATTGTGGGCGCGGGCTTTGCCGGCAGCGTTCTGGCTGAAAGACTTGCCAACGGTTCGGGCAAAAAAGTTTTGATTTGCGACCGGCGACCGCATATCGCCGGGAACGCATTCGATTTTTATAACGATGAAGGTATTTTAATTCATAAATACGGACCGCATATTTTTCATACCAACTCAAAAGAAGTTTTTGATTATTTGTCGGACTTTACCGAATGGCGTGCTTACCAGCACCGCGTTTTGGCGCATGTTGATGGAATGCTGGTTCCGATGCCGATTAATCTCGACACGATAAATAAACTTTATGGTTTGAATTTAACGTCGTTTGAAGTCGAAGACTTTTTCGCCAAACTCGCCGAGAAACCCGAACATATCCGCACTTCCGAAGATGTCGTCGTCTCGAAGGTCGGTCGTGAGCTTTATGAAAAATTTTTCAAAAACTACACGCGCAAACAATGGGGTTTAGACCCGTCGGAACTCGACGCGTCGGTCACGGCGCGAGTTCCGACGCGCACGAACCGCGACGACCGTTATTTCACCGATTCGTACCAAGCGATGCCGAAACACGGTTATACGCGGATGTTCGAGCGAATGCTTGACAGCCCGAACATCAAAATTATGCTCAATTGCGATTACCGCGAAATCATCAATCAGTTTTCATTCAAAGAGATGATTTACACCGGACCGATTGACGCGTTTTTCGATTATCGCTACGGAAAACTTCCCTATCGCTCGCTCGAATTCAAGCACGAAACGCACGATGCAGAGCAGTTTCAACCGGCGCCGGTCGTCAATTATCCGAACGAGCAGCCGTTTACGCGCATCACGGAGTTTAAGTATCTGACCGGACAGGAACACAAAAAAACCAGCGTCGTTTACGAATATCCGCAAGCCGAGGGCGACCCGTATTATCCGATTCCGCGCAAGGAAAACGCCGACATTTATGCCAAATACAAAATTTTGGCAGACGCGCGTCCCGACGTGCATTTCGTCGGGCGACTGGCGACGTATAAGTATTACAATATGGATCAAATCGTCGCGCAAGCGTTGATGACTTACGGCAAAATCGTCGGCATGAAACGTAAAGAAGCAATGGCTAAAACCGCTACTGACGGCAAAGTATTTGTGCCGGCGCGAGCAGCGGCGAACGGAGCAAGCGCCAGCGCCTCTTCGGTAAGATAATGAAGAAAGCGTGATAACCAGACATAATTAAAATTACAGATTACAGGCGGCAAAGCAGTAACTTCGCCGCCTGTAATCTGTAATTTTATATTTGGGTTAAATTTTTAAAGTTTATGACAGAGATAATCGGTTGGGTCAGTTCGGCTATTTTGTTTTTAACCGTTAGTCGGCAGATTTACAAACAATGGAAGGTAGGCAGCAGCGAAGGCGTTTCGATTTGGCTTTTCATCGGTCAAATGGCGGCTTCGCTCGGTTTTGCCGTTTATAGTTGGCTGGTATGGAATCCGGTTTTTATCTTTACCAACGTGCTGATGGTCTTAAACGGCATCGTCGGTTTTTTTATCAGTCTTTATTTGAAAAAACACGAACCATCAACAGTAGAATCTTCCGGCTAAAAAAATATAGGCAAGTTTTGTCGTAAAAAAGTCCCAAGTCAAAAATTATTTGACTTGGGACTTTGAATTTTGAGACTTGGGATTTTAAAGTTACCTGCCGGCAGCTAACTGAAGCCGCGCCTGCGCGGTTTCGAGCCGCTCGCGTTCCGCTTCGGCTTCGTCTATCGAACCTTTCCAGGCGTTGAGTTCCCTCTCGGCGGCAGTTAGTTCCGTCCGTGCATTTTCGATATTAATTTCGCCCGCCGTTTCCGCAACGTCCGCCAGAATGGAAACGTTATTTTGACTGACTTCTACAAAGCCGCCCGCGATGACCATTCGCTCGGTCGAGCCGCCGCGCGTGTAAGACAAAATGCCCGACCGTAAAGACGAAATCAGCGGCGCGTGGTTTTGCAAAATCCCGACTTCGCCGTTCGCCGTCGGAACCGTTACCTGGTCAACCGCTTCGCTTAAAACTTTTTTCTCCGGTGTTACGATTTCTAAATTTATCATGTCTTTAGTCTTTAGTTTTTAGTCTTTGGTTTTTCTTTAGTTCGATTTGAGCATTACACTCAACCGGCTAAAAACAAAAGACCAAAGACTAAAAACTTTTACGCGCCGGCTGCCATTTTCTGCGCCTTTTCACGCGCCTGTTCGATGGTGCCGACCATATAAAACGCTTGTTCGGGCATATCGTCGCATTTGCCTTCGAGAATTTCCCGGAATCCTTTGATGGTATCAGCGATTTTCACATATTCGCCCTTCAAGCCGGTGAACTGTTCGCCGACGAAAAACGGCTGCGAGAAAAAGCGTTGGATTTTTCTGGCGCGCGCCACAGTCAATTTATCTTCTTCGCTCAATTCATCGAGACCCAAAATAGCGATGATGTCCTGCAAATCTTTGTAACGCTGCAAAATTCGTTTGACCGCCTGCGCCGTGTTGTAATGCTCTTCGCCGACAATATCGGGAGTCAAAATCGTCGAGTTCGACGCTAGCGGGTCAACTGCCGGATAAATTCCGAGTTCGACAATCTGACGCGAAAGCGCGGTGACGGCATCGAGATGCGCAAACGTCGTCGCCGGCGCGGGGTCGGTGTAATCGTCCGCCGGAACGTAAACGGCTTGAATCGAAGTAACGGCTCCGGTTTTCGTCGAAGTAATGCGCTCCTGCATCTCGCCCATCTCCGTCGCCAGCGTCGGCTGGTAACCGACCGCCGACGGCATTCGCCCAAGCAGCGCGGACACTTCCGAACCGGCTTGCGTAAAGCGGAAAATGTTGTCAACAAAGAAAAGCACGTCGTTTCCCTGATCGCGGAAATATTCGGCAACTGTCAGTCCTGATAGCGCGACGCGCAATCTCGCTCCCGGAGGCTCGGTCATCTGCCCGTAAATCAAAGCCACTTTGGAATCTTTCAAAGCGGATTTGTCAACTTTCGTCATATCAAATTCGCCGGTTTCTTCCATATTGTGGAGAAAATCTTTGCCGTAAGTGATAACGCCCGACTCGACGAATTCCCTGAGCAAATCGTTACCTTCGCGCGTTCGCTCTCCCACGCCCGCAAAAACAGAAAAGCCGCTGTGTTCGGTTGCGATGTTGGTAATTAATTCCTGAATCAAAACCGTTTTGCCGACGCCTGCGCCGCCGAACAGACCGATTTTTCCGCCGCGTTTGAACGGTTGGATAAGGTCAATAACTTTGATTCCCGTCTCGAACATTTCGAGTTCCGTCGCCTGCTCGTCAAAGGTCGGCGCATGACGGTGAATCGAAGCGCGCGACGCGGAATTGACCGTGCCGAGTTCGTCCACTGAATCGCCGATGACGTTCATCACGCGCCCTAAAGTCGCTTCGCCGACCGGCACGGTAATCGGTCCGCCCGTGTCAATCACCTTCATCCCGCGCACCATGCCGTCGGTCGGCAGCATCGAGACGGCGCGCACGCGACCTTCGCCCAAATGCTGCTGCACTTCGGCGATGACATCAACTGCCGTCTCGACGTTGAAACCTTCCGAGACGACGCGCAGTGCCTGATAAATCGGCGGTAAATAATTGTTTGAAAATTCCACGTCAACGACCGGACCGATAATCTGCACGATTCGTCCCGTCTGTTGTCCGTTGCCATTAGTATCCATTTTTTAAATTGCTCCTCAGTAATAGATAACAAAAAAGGTATGATAACAAAAGAAAAAGATTATCATATTCGTTCATCGAATGGCAAAGACGAGAAGATTTTGCAGCAGCCTCGGCATTGATTTGATAAAATTTAATAAAGTCATAAATCAATGAACAAAATTAAATTTTTACCCGACAATTTAGCCAATCAAATCGCGGCGGGCGAAGTCGTCGAGCGTCCGGCATCAGTTGTCAAGGAATTGTTGGAGAACGCGCTAGACGCAGGCGCGAAAAGATTGCAGATTGACATCGAACTCGGCGGCAGACGACTTATGCGCGTCTCGGACGACGGCGAAGGGATGCAGCGCGACGACGCGATTCTGGCGTTTGAACGCCACGCGACATCGAAAATAAAATCTTTGGAAGATTTGTCAAAAATCCAAACGCTCGGCTTTCGCGGCGAGGCTCTCGCTTCGATTGCATCGGTCGCCAAAGTCGAACTCGTGACGAAAACCGCAGACGCCGAAGCCGCGACGCGCGTTCTTATTGAAGGCGGGCGATTGATTGACGTTAAAGACGCGGCGCGTTCACAAGGCACAACGATTACCGTGCGCGAATTGTTTTTCAATACGCCAGCGCGTAGAAAATTTATGCGTTCCGAAGCGACGGAAAATTATCATTTGACGAATATCGTCACGCATTACGCGCTCGCCAATCCGAAAATCGCTTTGACCTTAACTAACAACGGGCGCGAAATTTTGCGCGTCGCGCCCGCCGCAGATTTGCGCGAGAGGGCGTATCAGATTTTTGGCGCGCAAATGATCGAAAGTCTCTTGAAAGTCGAAGGCGGACGCGAATTCGTCGCCCGCGTCAGCGGTTTCGTTTCCGCGCCGCGCGAGCGTCGAACGACACGCGACGGGCAATACTTTTTTATCAACGGCAGATTTGTCAAAGACAAAATTATCGCGGGCGGATTATTGGAAGGCTTCCGCTCGGTTCTGCCGCACGGCGTTTATCCGGTGGCGTTTTTATTTCTGGACATTCCGTTTGAAGAACTCGATGTCAATGTTCATCCGGCAAAAACCGAAGTACGCTTTCGGCGCAGCGAAGCCGTCAAAGAAACGATCAGCGAGGCGATTCGCGGCGCGCTGCGAAATGCGGGAATTTTGAGCGACGCGACACCGCGCCCGGATTTGAGATTTGGGATTTCGGATTTGGGATTTCAAAATGAAGACCAATTACCGAAGACCGAAAATAAACTTGTCGAACAAAGCGAAATTGAATTTCAAATTTCAGACGATAAATTTCAAACCTCATCTTGGAATGAAGCGCTGCAAACAAATCAATCAAACCCGCCGAGTGAATTGAGAGAAACTCAAACCGGCGAAAATCATATTGAACCAATCGCCGCTGCGCGAACTGAATTTGCGACCGAGGTTTACTCAAACGATTTTGAACTGGAAGTCCAAACTCGCTTAGAGGAAATTCCGCAAATAAAAACCGAAGACGGCGAACAAACCGAAATCACAAATCACAAATCACAAATCACAAATCCGATGGTTTTGCCGCCGGTTGATTCCGC
Organism: Pyrinomonadaceae bacterium; assembly: GCA_030448055.1. Classification (GTDB taxonomy): domain Bacteria; phylum Acidobacteriota; class Blastocatellia; order Pyrinomonadales; family Pyrinomonadaceae. The sequence goes on along the minus strand of JAUJNR010000002.1, from coordinate 825,874 downwards.
TGCGCGCATTCCCAGAGCAATCGAGCCGGAAACGCTTTCGTCGTCGAAAATTCGCCCCGTCAGTCAACTGCACGACAGTTTTATTATCGCCGTTGACGACGAAGGTTTGCTGCTGATTGACCAGCACGTCGCGCACGAACGGATTTTGTTCGACAAATTCCGGCGCGCGGAAACGATGCGAAAAATCGTATCGCAAAATCTTCTGCTTCCCGAAACAATTGATTTAACGCCGCCGCAAGCCGCCGCGTTCGATTTGGTCGAAACGGAACTTGAAAATTTAGGTTTCGCGCTGATGAAACTTTCCGGCAGAACCATCGCCGTCAAAGCCGTGCCTGCTGATTTGCCCGCCTCGGAGGTCAGGAACCTTTTGGCGGAAATCTTAGATACGGTTGATAAAGAAAAATTCGGCGGCGCACATGAAAATTTGCGCGACGACATCGCGGCGAGTCTGGCGTGCAAAGCCGCCGTGAAAATCAACATGAAACTGACGGCGGAGAAGATGCAGTGGCTGATTGACAAGCTTTTAACCACGTCTTCGCCGACGACCTGCCCGCACGGGCGACCCGTGATTTTGCGCTTGACGATGAAGGACATCGAGCGGGGTTTTCATCGCACATAAAAATTTAGAGTGCGGACTTTTGTTTGTCTTTGAAAATTAACAAAAGTCCGCACTCTAAACGCTTGTGCAGAAATTATTCGATGACTGCTAAAACATCGCCCGCGTTGACGGTTGCGCCTTCGGCATAGCGGATTTCTTTAACCGTGCCGTCTTTCGGCGATTTCATTTCGTTCTGCATCTTCATCGCTTCGACGATTATCACGCCGTCTCCCGCTTTTACTTCTGCGCCGACTTCCGTTAAAACGCGCACGACTTTGCCGGGCATCGCGGTTTTGATTTCCGACGCGCCCTCCGCTTGCCCCGCGCCCGCGCCGCTGCCGCGCAAACGTTTCGGGTCAATGATTTTTATTTCGTAGTCGTAATTTCCGACGCTCGCCTGGTAAGATTCGCCAGATTTTTCATTCGGGGAAACGAAGATTTGATAAATTCGATTCGCGTGCTTAAACAAGTAAACATTCGGTTCAGGTTCTGACGCTTCGAGTTCGTAAACGCGCCCGTCAATTTCGGCGGTCAGATTCAAACCGTCGCCGCGCGTGATTTGAACCGTGTGTGTTTTCTGATTGAGTTCGGCAACAAGTTTCATAGGGATTAAAAATGAAGGGCGAGGGATGAATAAAAATCTTGTTTTATTCATCCCTCGCCCTTCATCCGTTATTTTGCTCCGGCTGTTTCGATAATTGCGGAAATCAAATCGTCGGGTTCGACCGGTTTGCCGAGATGTTTTTGAAAGCCCGCGTCGAAGGCAGCTTCGCGGTCTTCGGGACGATTGAACGCCGTCAGCGCGACCGCCGGAATTAGTCCGCCGTGTTCGCTCGGCAGCGCGCGAATTTTTTCGAGCAGCGCGTAGCCGCTTTCGTTCGGCATACTAATATCCGAGAGCAGTATATCGGGCAGCCGCCCGTCCGTGCTTTTTAAGATATCGAGCGCCTCGACCGCGGAATTCGCCGTCGTTACCTTCGCCCCGTTGATTTGCAGCATAAACGATACGAGTTCGCGGGCGTCCGCTTCATCGTCAACTGCCAAAATCCAAAAACCGCTTAATTTTCCACGAGCGTCCATAAATTCCACCTTATCTGAGTTTTCTTTAATTGGCGCAACCATTCGCAAAGGCAAAGTGACGGTGAAGGTCGCGCCTTCGCCCTCGCCCGCGCTCTCTGCCGAAATCGCGCCGCCGTGTAATTCTACCAGATCTCGCGCTAATGATAAACCAATGCCGAGACCGCCGTGCCGCCGGGTCGTTGACGGGTCGGCTTGCTTGAATCGTTCAAAAATCTGCGGCAGGAATTCCCGGCTGATTCCCTGCCCCGTATCGCTGATGACGATTTTCGCGTCTCGTTCGTCTCGTTCGAGAAAGACTCGGACGCTGCCGCCCGGCGGAGTGAATTTTACCGCATTCGACAGCAGATTTTCAATCACCTGACGCAGACGGTCAGCATCGCCCGTGATAAAATCCGCCGCGCGGTCGAGCCTCTGGCTGAGTTTGATATTGCCCGCTTCCGCCGTCGGTTTGATGATTTCGATTGCCGCGTTGATAATCGGAATCAATTCGGTCGGATGCAATTCGAGCCGCAATTTCCCTTTGCCGACGCGGGCGATGTCGAGCAAATCCTCAATCAAACGCGACTGCGAACGCGCGTTTCTGACAATCACGTCAAGCGCGTATTCTCTTGTTTTTTCGTCGGGTTTTTGTTCCTGCAGAATGCGCGTCCAACCGAGCATGGCGTTTAAGGGCGAGCGCAATTCGTGCGAGACGAGCGCGATAAATTCGTCTTTCGAGTGATTGGCGTTTTCGGCAACTTCACGCGCCTGCTGTTCGCTGACAAGCAGACGCTCGCGTTCGCTTTCCGTATGTTTGCGTTCGATGCCGAGCGCGATGACATTTGCAACCGCCGCCAGCGCCTCGACGGTTTTCTCGCTCAGCGGCTGGCGGGCGAACATCGCCACGACTCCGACCAGATTATCTTCGACCAGCAGCGGATAACCGGCGAAAGCGAGCATTTTCTCCTGCTTCGCCCATTCCTGATTGCCGACGCGAACGTCACCGACAACCGAATTTGTCAAATGCGGCTGCCGTTCGGCGGCGATAGTTCCGATTTTCAATTTGCCGACCGGAACACGCGAATGTTCGCCGTCGAGATGCGTGTAAATTCCCGAACTGGCTTGCAGTTCGAGGACGTTTTCCTTTTCGTTGAGCGTCCAGACGCGGGCAAACGCCGCGTCGAGGTGTTTAACGACGGCTTCGGTGCAATCGCGTAAAATGTCCTGTAACGAACTGTCTTTGATTAAAGCGCGGCTGACATCCGAATTCAGCAGCGCCAGACGCTCGCGTTCGAGCAGCGCTTCTTCGTCGCGTTTGCTGCTCGTAATGTCAACGTAAGTTCCGAGACAATAAACGGCTCGCCGCTCCGCGCCTTCGCCTTCAAAAAAGGCGCGACCGCGCACGCGAATCCAGCGCACTTCACCGTTTGTGCGAATGATGCGCTGCTCGACTTCAAATTCGTCTGAGTCTTCGGGCGCAAACGCCGCTTCGACCCGCCGCGCAACTTCGTCGCTGTCATCCGGGTGGAAATGCGATTTAATTTTGGAAAAAGTCAGCGGCTCGTCCGGCTCAAAACCGTAAATGGCGCGCCCCGTTTCGTCGGTCTGCACCTCGTCAGTCATCAAATCAATATCGAACGTGGCGATGCGGGAAATATCAACCGCGAGCTGCAATCGTTCTTCGGAATCGCGCAGAGCGTTGTTGATTCGCAATTTTTCGATTGTCGTCCAGGTTCGTTCGGCAATTGTTTCGAGCAAACTGATTTCCGCGCCGTTCCAGCCGCGCGGCTCGTCGTCACTTACCCAGAGCGAAGCCACCCAACGATTTTGTCGCATCAGCGGCACGGCGACGTAAGCGCGTTCGCCGTTGGGCGCGTAAGTTTTCGCGTAATCAGTCGCCGTGCGCGCATCCGTTTTCGAGTCGCGGTTGACGACGGTTTTTCCCGCCACCATTTCGGCTGAAGTAATCGAACTGTAATCGGAAATTCGATGCACTCCCGCCACCGATTCCACGCCGCGGCAGTAATCGTTGTGAACAGTCTCCACGTCTCGTTCGAGGTCAATTTCATTAAACAAACAACGCCTGACCCGCAGATGCTCGCCGACGGCTTTCGAGACGGCGAACAAAAATTCGTTTGGGTCTTCAAAGGAGCGCGTCATCTCGCTGATTTCGCCGAGCAGGGTCAAACGCCTTTCCGCCTGTTTCCGGTCGGTGATGTCGCGGGCGACGCCGATGAAAAAGTGTTTGCCGTGTTCGCTGTATTCGCCGAAGGAAATCTCAAGCGCGAACGTATGACCTTTGGCGTGCCGGGCGGGAATTTCTATACTTTCCCAGGACAACCTACGTTCGCCGGTTTCCAGATAACGCCGAATTCCGGCGCGGTGTCCCTCACGCAATTCTTCCGGCATAATCATCGTCAAGGATTGTCCGATCATTTCCTCGACAGCGTAGCCGAAAATTCTTTCGACCGCCGAATTGACGAATAAAATCCGGCTCTCTTTATCAATTTTGATAACGGCGTCCGAGGCGGTTTCGGCGACGATGCGGTAACTTTCCTCGGATTCGCGCAACGCCTGGGCGTGGCGTTTCTGCTCGGTGATGTCGTGCCGCGTTCCCCAAACCCTGACGAGATTTCCGTCTTCAATCGTGCCGATTAAACTGTTGAGAAAATATTTATCGCCGCCGTTCGCGTCTTTTTCATGCGATTCGGCGTCAATCAAATTGTAACCGGATTCGATGAATGAACTCAGATATTCGACGTTCGCCGTGTCTGACATATCGAGCAAATCCGCGATGCGGCTGCCGACCAAATCCGACGCTTTTTCCAAATTATACATTCGCGCCATTGCATCGTTGCATTCCGCCAGGTAACCGCGCTCGAAGGCGAGTTTAACTTGTTCATCAACGGGCAGACTGACGGGAAATTTTTCGTCGAGTTCAAACCGCCAGATGCCTTCGGTGCTTCGAGTGATGAACGCGCGGTAACGGTCTTCGGATTCGCGCAGACTGCTTTCGATTTTTTCGCGTTTGATAAATTGTCCGATGTGGCTGCCGACGGCGGCAAATACCTGCAACAACGCGTTGTCCGGCTGGCGCGGCGGGCGGCTGAAAAAGCTGAACACGCCGAGCAGTTTTTCGCCGAGCAGAATCGGAAAGGCAAATGCGCTCCGCAAATTCGTTTCTTCAATAAAAAACCGGCGCGGCAGACCATCCTCACTGTTCAGATCGGTGATCCAGACCGGCGCGTTTTTCGCCCAAACTTTGCCGGGCAAACCTTCGTTGACGTGGAATCGAAAGCGGCGGCTGTCGGCGACGAATTTTTCGAGTGGCGCGGCAGGCAAATGCCAGACGTTTTCGAGCCGGAGAGTCGTTTCGTCTTTGCCCAGACACCATAATTCCCCGAGTTCAAAACGGAGAATGCGGCAAATCGTTTCGAGAATTTGCGGCGCGGCTTCATTCATCGTCTCTAAAGAAGCCAAAATCCGTTCAATCTCATAAAGCAGATTCAACCGCGCGTTGTTCTCCGCGTGGGCATTTGAATCGAATTGAATCGAATTTTTATTTTCGTCGCTCATCTGTCACAAAGTAGGTTTATTTCAATTCTTGAACCGACCAGTGCGCGTCGTGGTGCGCGCTTCGGTCAAGTCATCGTCGAGTTGATTTTTCATATTCCCGTTTCAGCAAGTTCATAAATTCTTCGCGCCGTTCGTAAAGCCGTTTGGGAGCGCGCGGTTCGCGTCTTGCCAAAGAATACGCCGTAATAATCGGCAGCGCAACGGTCGAATCAACGTAAGCCACAACCGCGTCCGGCAATTGGTCGGGGTCAATTTTTCCCCAGCTCACTGCTTCCCCTGGAGTCGCGCCGCTCAACCCGCCCGTGTCGGAACGCGCGTCCGTCACCTGCAAAAAATAATCGTGACCTTTCTCGTCAATGCCGAGAACTTCCTGAATCTGCGGCTCGGTTTGCAGGGCGAAGTTTTTCGGACTGCCGCCGCCTAAAATGAATATCGCCGACTTGCCCGGTTTTTTTGATTTTCCGCCTGAATGAACGTAGCCGCGTTTTGCCGCTAGAACGATTGACGCGGTTTCATTGACATCGAGATTCGGATTTAAAACTAACCGGCTGCCCTGCAATTCTTTGGCGGCGATGTTCATTCCGATTGACGAATCGCCGGGCGATGACGTATAAACCGGCACGCCGTATTCGTATGCGACGGCGAGCAAGGACTTGTTTTCCAGCCCTAATTTCTTTTCGCGCTCGCGGATATATTTGCCGCACAAATAATGAAATTCGGCAGATGACATCGTTTTTTGGAATTCTTCGCCTTCGATGACGCGGCGGAAAAATTCGTCGGTGTCGAGCAGAACGGAATAATCGAAAAAAATGTCGTAAATCCGCACGACTTCTTCCTCGCGCAAAATGCGGTCGTCCATTTTCGCGTCGCCCTGATGCAAGGATAAACCGATGCCGAAATGCGTATCGTGATAAAGATTCGCTCCCGTCGAAATTATCCAATCAATAAAACCGGCACGAATCAGCGGAATCAGCGCGGAGATTCCCAAACCCGCCGGAGTCAACGCGCCCGTCAAAGTTACGCCGACCGTCACGTCCGGTTCGAGCATTTTATTGGTAAACAGACGACACGCTTCACGAATCCGCGCCGCGTTATACGCCATAAAAGATTCGTCCACCAAATCGGCGAGCGTCGTGCTGTTGTTGATCGGCGTCGGGTCAATGCGCTTGCCGCTTAAAAATTTGCTTTTCTTTTTTGCCATAAAATTACGGTAATAATAAATGCGATTTTGTTTCGTCGAAACTGAAAGTATGAATTGAAATCGAATGTTTCCGCAATAACTCTTCGACCGTTTTTACCGGACAATTTCCGACGCGCAGCCAGATGAATTTCGGCGGATGCCCGTAAAGCAAACTGCGCTGCTGAAAATCCGAATCTTTCGACACAATCGTAAAATCGTTTTGCTTTGCATAGTTCCAAATTTCAGTATCGGTCGCGTCCCGCATTCCGATGTTTCTGATATGAACGCTGTCGGGAAAAATGTCCGCCAATTTTTGCGTCAGTTGCGGCGAAAGATTTTGGTCGAACAAAAGTTTCATTTAATCTAAGCCGCATAATCAGGTAGAAAAGCCAATCGTCGCTCGCGGTCGGCAGCAAACGCCAGACAAGCGCGAATATCTTCCGTCGTCAAATCTGGGAAATCTTCTAAAATTTCGGCTTCAGTCATTCCGCCCGCCAGATATTCCAAAACATCCGTGACGGTCATTCTTGTGCCGCGTATGCAGGGCTTTCCGCTTCGTTTGTCCGGCTCAATAGTTATGATTTCGTTGTAATTCATATTTCTAAAGTGCGCTTGCCGCTTAAAAATTTACTTTTCTTTTCCGCCATATTCTGTAATGTTGTTTGAATTTTTCTTCCGCGCAGATTTTTGGAACGCAGATTCGAGGCTATACCATTCGCTCACGCTAATTAAAATGCTTGTTCCGATTATTTGTATAACAGTTGCACCAACTTGATGACTATCGTTTTCAGAGCTAAACAAAAAATTTATTAATAAAACCACAGGCGTTAAAAAAACTGCAAAAATAACCGCTCTTTGAATGATAAAAGAAGTTTGACCAATCTCCCTTTCTCTTTTCCAAACTTCGGGCTGTATTTTCAAGAAGTTTCTCATCTCAATCACTAAAGTTTTCCTCGGGAAATTTAAGCAAACAATTCTCACACAAACAACTCTGAAAATTCTTGCGCAACTCCGCCAATGTTTCCGCCTTTATTTCAACCGCAAAACACCAACATTTGCCGACGTTCGCGCCGCAGGAAAATTCTACGCCGCACGATTCGCAAACTTTTTTGTCAGAAAGAGTTTCGGCGGCTTTCGTCTCAAGCGGCTTTTTTCTCTTTGTCATTTTTAACGGAAACCGACGCATCCTGTTTTGAATTGGTAATTCTTATCTCGACGTTTTCCAAACTAAAATTCGGATGCCGTTCACGAAAGCCGCCGCGCCGAAAGATATGGCGACCGGGCTTTAAAACTTCATCTTCACTCAGCCCGGAAGCTATCTCTTTATCATATTCTTCCTGCGTTACTTCTACGATAATCTCTTTGCTTTTATTTGCTGGCATAAATTTTTTCTTCAAACTTTGTGGTTCGCCTGGCTGAAATCAGCCTGATAACGTTAAACCTGACTTCGGCAAAAACGACAAAAATTAAACCTCTGTCGCACAAACCGATGATATTGAATCTAACTTCATTTTCTGAATGTGATTTGTCAATCGAGTCAACTGCATTAATGTCATCAAAAACTTTAATTGCGTCGTTAAAGCTGATCCCGTGTTTTCTCAAATTCTTAGCGGCTTTGTTTTCGTCCCACTCGAATTTCATAACTGATTATACAGAATTTCAGCAAAAAATTAGCGCAAAATTTTATAGTTAAAACTTTGCGCTTCTAAAAATTGGATTCTCCATTTCTTTACTTGTTCGGCTGCGGCGTAACGCGCAAGTAGGGCTTAACCGCCGTCCAGCCTTTCGGAAACTTCTCTTTCGCGTCTTCATCCGAAACCGCCGGAACGATAATCACGTCGTCGCCGTCTTTCCAATTGGCGGGCGTGGCGACGCTGTGTTTCGCCGTCAATTGCAGAGAATCAATGACGCGCAGGATTTCGTCGAAATTGCGTCCGGCGCTTGCCGGATAAGTCAACATTAATTTGATTTTTTTGTCAGCGCCGATGATGAAAACCGAGCGCACGGTGAACGTATCGCTGGCGTTCGGATGAATCATATCGTAAAGGTCGGAAACCTTTTTATCAGCGTCGGCAATCATCGGAAAATTAACCGCCGCGCCTTGCGTCTCTTCGATGTCTTTCGCCCAGCCCGCGTGCGAGTCGAGCGGGTCAACGCTCAAGCCGATAATTTTCACTCCGCGCTTATCGAATTCGGGTTTCAGCCGCGCCGCCATTCCGAGCTCGGTCGTGCAGACCGGCGTGTAATCCTTCGGGTGCGAAAACAAAACGCCCCAACTGTCGCCGAGCCATTCGTGAAAATTTATTTCTCCTTCGGTCGTCTGCGCCGTAAAATTCGGCGCGTCGTCGCCAAGTCTGATGGTCATATTTTTCTCCTCTAATTTTTATTTATTGCTGCGCGATTTGTTCACGATATTGATTGACGTAACTGATGTCTTTGCTCACCGTGTCGGCTAAAATCACCACCAGCTCGCCTTTTTCGCCCGCGTCCAAAGCGCGGAAAATCGCTTCTTTCGATTCGTGGACGATTTCAAAATCGAGTTTTCGCCCGGATTCTTCGATGCCTTCGCGCAGCAGCGAAAAGACTTCTTCCTGCGTTCGCCCGCGCAGATAATCGCCGCGCCGAATGATGAGTTTGTCGAAAGTTTCGGCGCACAGCCGTCCCATCTCGCGCAAATCTTCGTCGCGGCGGTCGCCGACTCCGCTCAACACGCCGGTTCGTTTTTCATACGGCAGTTTGTTGATAAAGTTTTGCAAACCGACCAAACCCGCCGGATTGTGCGCGAAATCCATCAAAACCGTAAAATCCTTGACTTCGACGAAATTCATTCGTCCTGGCGTTTGCGCCGTCGAAGGCGTGAACGTCGTCAGTCCGACGCGAATGTCTTCCAAGGACACGCCGTGAACAAAGCACGCGAGCGTCGCCGCTAAAACATTTTGAATCATAAATTCGGCGCGTCCCCCGTAGGTCAAAGGAACGTTTATGGCTTTCTCGACGCGCACCTTCCATTTGCCTTTTAAAAGGGTGATAAATCCGTTTTCATAAACGCAGGAAATTCCGCCGCGCCGGGCGTGGCGGCGAATGTTTTCGTTGTTTTCGTCCATCGAAAACAGCACGACCGTGCCGTCAACCCTTTTTCGCATCGCATAGACGAGTTCGTCTTCCGCGTTCAAAACCGCAAAACCCTTCGGCGAAACCGACCGCGGCACTACGGCTTTGACGCGCGCCAAATCTTCCAAAGTGTTGACATCTTTCAATCCGAGATGATCGGCGGCGACGTTCAACACGACCGCGACATCGCAATGGTCGTAACCCAAACCCGAACGGATAATTCCGCCGCGCGCCGTTTCAAGCACCGCGACTTGAACCGATGGGTCTTTCAAGACAAGCTGCGCCGATACCGGACCCGTATTGTCGCCCGCCGTAATTTGATTGTTTTGAATATAAGTTCCGTCGGTCGTCGTAAAGCCGACGACGCAGCCGCTGCCTCTTAAAATGTGCGCGATAAACCTGGTCGTCGTCGTTTTGCCGTTCGTTCCGGTGACGGCGAAAATCGGGATGCGGTAAGGTTTGCCCGGCGGAAAAAGCATATTGACGACGTATTCAGCGACGTTTCTGCCGATTCCCTGCGACGGCGCGAGGTGCATCCGAAAACCCGGCGCGGCGTTGACTTCGATAATGCCGCCGCCGTTTTCGCGTAAAGGCTCGGTGATGTTCGGCGCGATAATGTCAATGCCGATAACATCCAAGCCGACGATTTTGGCGATGCGCTCGAACAGGAAAATGTTTTCCGGGTGCGCCTCGTCCGTGCGGTCAATCGCCGTTCCGCCGGTCGAGATGTTCGCCGTCGTTTTCAAAATCAATCGTTCGCCCTTTGGTAGAACGGTTTCGAGCGTATAATTTTTCGCTTTCAAAAGTTTTTCGGTTGATCGGTCAACCTCAATCTGCGTCAAAACCTTTTCGTGTCCGTAACCGCGTCTGGGGTCTTCATTGACTCGTTCAATCAATTGCTCGATTGTGCTTTCGCCGTCGCCGGTGACGTGTGCGGGCGTGCGCTCGGCAATCGCCACGAGTTTGTTGTCCACGATGAGCGCGCGGAAATCTTCGCCCGCGAGCATTTTTTCGACGATCACCCATTTCGATTTGGACTGTTCCTGCGCGACATGAAACGCGGCGCGCGCGTCTTCGAGCGTTTCGATGCCGATGGTCGCGCCTCTGCCGTGATTGCCGTCAAGCGGTTTGACGACGACGGGAAATCCGATGGATTCGACGACGCCTTTAATTTCGTCTTCGTCGCGGATGCGAAAACCCTTCGGCACGGGAACGCCCATCTCGCCCAAAAGCTTTTTCGTCGCCGCTTTGTTAGCGGCGATGTCAACGGAAATCAGATTCGTTTTGGCGGTCGTCGTCGCCTGTATGCGCTGCTGGTGAACGCCATAGCCGAGTTGGACGAGCGATTGGTCGTTCAGACGAATAAAGGGAATATCACGCGATTCGGCTTCTTCGATAATCGAGCCGGTCGAAGGTCCGAAGCGAACTTGTTCACGAATGACGCGCATCTCCCGAACTTCGTCGGCGAGCGTCTGTTTTATTTCCTCGATTGATTTCCCTTCCGCCAATTCCAGAAATAATCGAACTGCCGCGCGCGCTGCGTAACGCCCGACTTCTTCTTCAAAATACGCGAAGACGACGTTGTAAATTCCGTGCTCGCCCGTCTCGCGCGTTCTGCCGTAACCGACATTCATTCCGGCGATGGTTTGCAGTTCGAGCGCGAAGTGTTCGATGACGTGACCCGCCCAGGTTCCTTCTTCAACGCGTTTATAAAATCCGCCTTCTTCTTTATAGCTGCACCCGTGGGTCTCAAGCGACGGCATCACTTCGCGCATCCGCTCATAAAAACCTTCGATTTTATCGGTCGGCTTTTCCTCGTAATCTTCGAGGTCGAGCCGCATAATTATCAGCCGCTTCCAATAACCGCTCCAGTAATTCGGTCCGCGCAATGTTCTAATTTCGAGAATTTTCATATTTTTTTTGCCACAGAGGACACAGAGAAAGACAGAGAGAAATTTTAATAACGAATAATACGAACTGAATTTTTATCTTGTAAATCCTGTTATCCTGTTTTAAGTTTCTCCGTGTTCTCTGTTTCCTCTGTGGCTAAATTCTTATTCGATGTCCGGCAGTAAAAACTCATTCGGCGGCTGCAGCGGCGTTCTGCCGAAATAATCGTAAATCAAACCGTTGCCCAAAATGTGAAGCTGCACGCCGCAAACGCTGAACGATTCGTAATCGCTGACTTCGGCAATTTCGTTATAAGTTATCTGCGAGCCGTCAACAATTGTGACCGCGCCTGAGCCGAAAACTTCCAGCACGCCTTCGTTATCCAAAATTATCGCCGTATTTTCGTCAATCCCGATGCCCAAGTTATACGGATTATAAGAGACCGCCGTAATCAGACGGCTGATGCGCCCGCGCTCGGTAAAATGCTGGTCAATAATGATGTTCTTTAAAAATCCCAAACCGGGCGACAGCCGAACGCTGTTTTTGTGCGGATGCGGAGTCGCTTCGCCCCTGACAATCATCGAAGTTGACATTCCCGCCGCGCCCGCGCTCGTTCCGGCTAAAACGACGTTGGTTTCGGCGACTTTGCTGCGGAGTTTTTGCGCGAACTTTGTTCCGCCGAGCAGCGAGACAAGACGCATCTGGTCGCCGCCCGTAATAAAAACGCCGTCAACGCCGTCAAACAGCGTGTCGGCGTCCGCATCGAAAACGTCTTGTCTGGAAGTCGCCCGCAGCACGCGCGGCTGCGCGATGCCCAAACGCCGGAACGCCTGCACGTAAACGTCCGCCGCAAACTCCGGGAAATCAGACGCGACCGGCACGATTAAAACCTGCGTTTCGCCGCCGTCCTTGCCCGTCAGTTCAAGAAATTTTCGCAAAATCCGCCGCTCGTTATATTTATCTTCCGCTCCGCCGATCACTAAAAGATGCCCGCCGATGACTTCCCGGTGAATCCGTGTGTCCATTCGATTATTGTCTAACTTCGGAAAAGATTTGTAAAAGACTTGAATGTGAATCAGTAGTAGAAAACGAGCAAAAAGAAAGCAAAAGCCAGTTTTCCCCAGCAATGTATTAGCAAGGCGGCGGTTGAACGCACTTTGCTTGCTCTTTGGATGTTCGTTTTCTCGATTATCCAGTTGAATAAACTTTCAATCGGTTGCCGAAATTTACTGACAAGGCGATTGTAATGCCTTTGAGTTTCAGAGAGTTCTTTGCCTTTTGGTTTTTTGACCGGAGTAACCAGTTTCGTATTTTGTTCTCTTAAGAAGGCGATAATCTGTCTTGTCGGGTAGGCGAGGTCGCCGAAAAGCGTCACGTTTGGTAATTGGAGTTGTTGGTTTTCAAGGGCTTTTGAATCGTGGGCGGAAGCCTCGCGCAGCCAGAGATGCACGGGTTTAGGCAATCTGCCGATTTGCCCAGCGGCGAGGCAGTGCAGGCGCACGCCGTGAAAGCGAGTCTTTTTGGCGGCACAAAATCCAGCGTTGGCAACTTCGCGGGCGACGCGAGCCGAATAGGAATGACCGTGTTGGGCTAACATTACCGGCAGCGAATCAACGATGCGGTCAATTCCGGCTTCAGGCTGTGGATTCAGTGATTTGAGCAGCACCTTGCCGAAAGTTTGAAAACTTGGCTCCAGTAAATTGAGCCGATGAACAAAGGTTTGATACGCCGGAAAGCGCGGAAACCAGGCAGACCAATAGTTCTTGATGAAAGTGTGCATTTGTTTTTTCTGCGACAAGCCGTTCAAATGAGCAAAGAACCAAATTGCGATTAGTTCCTGGTCGGTAAAAAGCGGTTCGTTATTGTTGCTCATTCTTTGAAAACAGGTATCAGAACAAGTATCGTAGATTTGACAGACAAACAGGTAAATTTGAATCAGTTGATTTTCCATAGACAAGAAAATTCTACTAATTCAGCCGTTTGTCTGTCTTTCAACTACTGATTCGCATTTGAATGTAAGTTAGAGCAAACGCGCCGGAGCGTCAAGAATATGAATTGTAAAAACCGCATTTCAATAATTCGCGTGAAAAATTTCATACGAATTATTTTTGATTGAGGAAGATAAAATAAATCAAATTCTCATTGACTTTAAATATTGAAGCGGCGTATAAGAATTCGGTATAAAAAAATTAAAGTTCAGTATAAATCAAAGTTATACGCTATCCTTAAAAATAAACTTTAGGGGAGATAAATGAATCAAGAGCAAACGCCAATCGGTTATGACCAGTTTATGCCTCATCCGCTTCAAGAGCGTCGCAGAATCTTCAATGAGATTCCTGCTGAAAACCGTGCCTTGCTAATCAAGACTCATATCGGGCGGTGGCTGGCAGCGAATCGCCCACATCTTACTCCTGAACAAATCGCTGTTCTGGAGGAAATAACTACCTATATTACGCCTCAGTTATACCAAGCAGAACGTGATATGGATGAGGTCGAGCGAAAAGCTGAGGCATTGTGTAAAAAGGCAGAAGCTGTTTTTTCACGCGAGGAAGTGAGGCAAATTTTGTCAGACCGCCCTGACTATGTGCCTCCCGTCGAAGGTAAAAAGGGTTGAGTGGCGGAGTTGTGTAAAGGCAAGCGAGTTTTGAAAATTAAAGTTACGTAATTAGCAATAGAAGCGAGTATGTTAGGTTGTATGCTGAAAGCAAAAGCGCGTATAACAATTCAATGGTCGTGAGGGCGCGGGCAGCTACTTTCTTGTTTACATGCGTGTAAAACTCTGGCGGGATTGGTTGCGGTTTCGCCCCACGTCAACTCTGCCGTTCGGCGCTATTTACTGTGTAAGCTTCAAAGAAAAGAGAAGCCTTTGCATTTCATCTTTATGTTTGTCAAAAGCCCTGTTGGATGTGTAGGCACTAAACCCAATTAGTTGATGCACGCCTTTATGAACTCGGTAACATTTCCAGGTTAAATTTCGCTGATCAAGCGGATCATTTTCAGATGCTTCGACGCTGAGAATGCCCTTGACGCCATCTATTGTGTGCCAACGCACTTCGGTATATTTACCCTCGCGTTGTTGCTTGAGATTGTCGTTATACTCATAATCGAGAGCGTCTTTAAACGTCATTCCCTGGAAAACTTCCTGCTTGCTGCTGACGTTGACGACGCCTGAAAACCAGATTGCATCAGATTGAGCATCGGCGGCGTTTTGCGATTTGTCTTTTTTAATCCAACTAAAGCCAGTCGGTTTTTCGTACAATTTCTCTGAGCCAGCCGGCAAATCAATGCTCACTCCCTGCTCTGCCCACAAAAACGGGACAGAATTAACTGATTGCTTTCCAGGCGAAGGGGCAGGCGATTCACTTGAAATCTTTGAAAAAGCGGCGATACCGTTTTGTTTGACAGTTAATGATTGTTGACTGCTTTGATTTTGGGCGCAGGCTGTCGGAGAGAAAACTGCGCAAAATAACCCAAGGAGAAACGAAAAATTTTGCAATTGCTTTTTATTCATAATGTGATTTTTAATAAGTTGGAAAATGGAATTTGTCGTTTGAAAAATAGGCAGGTTAATTGTATTGGTTGAACAATCAATATAATTAAACAACACTAATTTTTCTTCGTCAAGATTTTATTGGAATGAAGAATTTAATTACGAGCTTCATAATTTTTAATCCCGCGCCGAACAAGTCAATGGACACGAGCGCAAAACAGCGACTTTGTTATTACGCTGTCTTTTTATCCTTTGCTTGTCCGTTGCGGCTATGACCGTGTGAGCTCCGCCGTTCGGCACATCCTTTTCAACAGAGCATTTGAAATTTTAGCAAAAAAGAAATATAAATTTCTCAAAGGAGGATTTATGGCTATGAATGAAGAAAAACTGAATCAATTTTTGGGAAATTGCATTAACGATTTCGGCGCGACGATGCACGCCGGATTGGTCGTTATCGGCGAAAGTTTAGGTCTTTATAAAGCGATGGCTAAAGCGGGCAAAGCAGTTAAGTCAGCAGAATTAGCCGCCGCTACGGGAACAAACGAGCGTTATGTGCGTGAGTGGCTCAACGCGCAGGCGGCGGGCGGTTACGTTTCCTACGACGCGGAAAATCAAAATTATTTTCTGTCTGACGAACAAGCCTTTGCGCTGGCTGATGAATCGAGTCCGGCTTATTTGCCGGGCGCGTTTCTGCTTGCCGTTTCCGCCGTGCGAGCCGTGCCGAAACTGACTGAAAGATTTCGCACGGGCGAAGGTTTTGGCTGGCACGAACACGACGCGGGACTTTTTCGCGGAACTGAGATGTTTTTCCGTCCCGGTTACGCCGCCAATTTGGTCAGTTCGTGGATTCCGGCTTTGGATGGTGTTGAAGAAAAACTGAAAGACGGGGCGAAAGTCGCCGACATCGGTTGCGGGCTTGGGGCTTCAACCGTTTTGATGGCGCAAGCCTATCCGAATTCGACTTTCGTCGGTTTTGATTACCACGACAAATCAATCGAGATGGCGCGTCAGCGCGCCGAAGAAGGCGGTGTTGCAGGGCGCGTTTCATTTGAAGTCGCAAAGGCGAAAGATTTTCCCGGCGGCGATTACGATTTTGTAACTTACTTTGATTGCCTGCACGATATGGGCGACCCCATAGGTGCCGCTGCGCACGTTAGAGAATCTCTGGCTTCCGACGGAACGTGGATGATTGTCGAACCGTTTGCCTACGATGACGTAAAAGACAATCTGAATCCAATCGGACGTGCCTTTTATTCAGCTTCAACCTTGCTTTGCACTCCGGCTTCGTTATCTCAGGAGGTCGGGCTGGCGTTGGGTGCGCAGGCGGGCGAAGCAAGAATGCGAGAGGTAATAACTAAAGGCGGTTTTTCACATTTTCGGAGAGCGACGGAAACGCCTTTTAATTTAGTGTACGAGGCGAAACTCTAATTATTTTGCAGCAGGTTGCTTGTATCTGGCAACGTGCCGAACAAGCAATAGACGTGAGGCAAAAACAGCGACGTTCATTTTAGGTTAGCTTGCGTGTGTTTTTGCCCACGTCAACGCCGTTGTCGCTACGGGAACTTGAAACAAACTCGCTCATGATCTAAATTTTCTGAAAAGTGAGGAAAATCTATTAAGCACACTCTTTAGTTCGCTCCATTGTTAATCGCCACCCTTTTTGCAAACATTATCTGTCACACTCGAATTGCCCAAGCGCAAGAGCGCGTCAGGAGGTCGAGAAATTAGCCGCCGTCTGTCAATCACTTGCCGAAGCTACGGTTTAGGGTTCGGCTTGATCCCGTTTAGCGGTCGCCGACGCACCGGTCATGTCGGCGGCGCGGAAAATTTTGCCGCTATGATTATGCGCCTGATTGACGCCAGAATTACGATCATCGTGTTGAGCAATCCCAACCGAGAGGGATTTACAACTAGCGATATTGCGATTGAAATCGCCTCTTTTTATTTTGACCAATAGCAGAGGCGCTTGTATGAAATGCGCCATCGAAGCGGAGCATTCACGAAATTTAAAAATGCATTCTTTCTTTAAGGTTTTTAAATGATCTCACCAATCAAATCATAATTGTGCGCTTCGGAAATACGGACATTGTAAAACTCGCCGACCTTCGGCACAAGATTTTCAGGAATATCGTTGATTAGAATATATCCATCAATTTCCTGCGCCTGACCTTCGAGACGACCTTGAAAAAGCAAGTCCGATTCCTGAGAAAGACCTTCAAACATAACTCTGTAAGTATTTCCAATTTTATGCTGATTTTTCCTTTTAGAAATTTTTGCCTGCTCTTTCATCAAACGCGCCCGACGCTGCTTCGCCATTTTCTGATCAACTTTATTTGGTAAATCAAACGCGGCAGTTCCTTCTTCGTCGGAATAAGTGAATACGCCGACGTTATCGAATTCGCAGTTTCGCACAAACGCCATCAATTCTTCAAAATCCTCTTCCATTTCACCCGGAAAGCCGGTGATAAAAGTCGTGCGGATTGTAATGCCGGGAACTTTCTCGCGCACGCGGCGAATCAACTTTTCTAAACTCTCGCGCGTGCCGCCGCGTTTCATCAATTTTAAAACATTACGCGAACCGTGTTGCAGCGGCATATCGAGATATTTGACGGCTTTCGGCGTTTCGGCAATAGCTTCTAGAAAAGCGTCGGAAATGTGCGTCGGGTAAGCATACATCACGCGAATCCATTCCAAATCTTCAATCTCGCCAAGGGCGCGAATCAATTTTGCCAGCGCATCAACTTCTCCCAAATCTTCGCCGAAACGCGAAGAATCCTGCGCGATTAGAACTATTTCCTTGACGCCTTGTTTCACTAAATCCTCAGCTTCCCTTAAAATACTTCCGAAGCGACGCGAGCGAAACGAGCCGCGCATCGAAGGAATCGAACAAAACGCGCACGGTCGGTCGCAGCCTTCGGCGATTTTGATAAATGCAGTGTGCGATTCGGTGGCGCGGTGGCGTGGCGTGTCGAAATCGTAAAGATACGTCGCGGTTTTGTTGCTGATTTGCGTCAGCGGCAATTCTTTAAAATTCTTTGTTTCGTCTGCCGCTTCTAAAATTCTGCCTATTTCATTCGTGCCGATAAATGCGTCAACTTCTGGCAATTCCTTCAAAAGATCGTCACGGTAACGCTCGACCAGACAACCGGCAACGATGACGCGCTTTGTTACGCCGTTCGCTTTCGCGCCGGTCGCTTCGAGAATCGCTTCGACCGATTCGGCTTTCGCCGATTCGATAAAACCGCAAGTGTTCACCACGACTGTTTCCGCTTCCTCACTGTTATTCGTAATTTCATAGCCAGCCGCTTTCAATTGCCCCATCATCACTTCCGTATCAACGAGATTCTTCGGACAACCGAGACTGACAAATCCAACTTTTTTCATTGTTTATTTTATGTTCTTATTTCTATAAAAGCTAAATATTAAAAAGGTTAGAACTAAACTCGAAAGGAATATATAAGTTAATTCAATTTTATCATTTGCTAGGCTAGTATAAATTGATTCCCAACAAGATTCGCTTTTTAGGCAATGGTCAATTTTGTATGTAATAGAGACAACAAATCCAAAAATAAAAATCGAGAATGAAATGTAATCAGCACATCTTCTATTCAACGTAAACAAAACGCTTCCAATTAAAACCAATGTAATTGGTAAAAAATTTGCAGAACTTGTTTTACTAAAAAGACTTAAAACAACAATAGACATCAAAAAACCTAGCGCAATAGATAATAACAATCTTATTGTTGAATATTTTTTCATCGCTTGTATTGTACTAAGATTCTATTTTTTCTAATTTTTCCAACCAATTTTCAATTTCATCTGATTCATCTTTCGACAAATTCTTTTCGCCGAAACGCACGCGGTTATATTTTTCCGTGATGCGAACAGCTTCGGGCATATTCAAGGCAAAGGCAAATTCCAAAGGCGTTTGATGCGTGGCGCGGGTGAAACCTTTGCTCGCCAAAACCTTTTGCATCCGCTCGTAAAATTCGACAATCGTCGTTTCGTTTTTGAATTTCAGCCAATTGTAAATTCTCTGCCAAACGTCGAATCGTCTGATTTTTCGATAAAGCCAGACAATAAAAATTACTCCGAGAATTGCCGCTAGCAAATATCCGATGCCGAATGCGACGGCTCGCGCGCTTGCCTGCAATCCTTTGTCGCCGCGAACTTCATGCCACCAATCCGACAGGCGATACTGCATTTCGTTGAGCCAGACGGAAGTTTTCGCTTGATATTCGACAAAACTGTTTTTGACCGAGCGCGTCAGGGATTTTTGTTCCTGATTGTCGTAAGCGACGAAATACTGTATCCAAAAAGTTTCGAGCGCGACGAGATAACTGTTAAATTTCCCGAAAATACTGCTCGTTACGGTTGAGTCGTCAAATCGCCCGGCGGCTGGTGTCGGGTCAAACGGAATCCAGGCGTTTTCTCGCGGAAAATAAACTTCGACCCAGGAGTGCGCGTCTTTTTGTTTGACGACGAAAACGTCCGCCGTTTCGTTATATTCGCCTTGCTGAAAACCGTTGACGATGCGCGTGGCGATGCCTTGCGTTCGCAGCATAATCGCCATCGCCGTCGCAAAATATTCGCAATGACCTTCGCGGACGTTGAACAAAAAATCCGCCAGCGGCTCGTCGCCTTTGGCTTTCATTTCCAGAGTGTAGCCAAACTGCGTTTGCAGATAATTTTCGACAACTTTCGCCTTTTCGTAGCGGTTCGCCTGTTTTTCAGTAATTTTCGTGGTGAGAGCTGCGATTCGCTCGTCGAATTTTTCGGGAAGTTGTAAATAGCGTTTTGCTTCAGACGAATAATTTTCGTTGTCGGATTTTAATGCGCTTGCGTTAGGTAGAGAACGGTCGGAATTTACTTTGTAACTCAAACGCTCGGAGTTGCCGCGCTGGAAAGTTATCGCGCCTTCCGAATCTTTGTAGAGTTCTGACGGAAGACTACCTTCGATTGCTAAAGGACGCGACAGGGCAAATAGAACGGGCGTGTCAATCGGTTCAAGATAGATGGTTTGAATTGTTGAAGCAGCGTTCGGCTGCGGATAATCAATCAGAAAAAAACCACGTTCGAGTTTGACGAAAGATTCTCGATAATCTTTTTTCGATTTGCTCCAACGCTTATTATCAAACGTGTCGAGCGCGACTCCGCGCCAATGCAGCGCGCCGGGATTTTTCCCGTCCGTTTTATCAATTCGCGCCCGCATCACAATCTGGTCGTTCTGCAAAAGCGAGCCAATTTCTCCCAGACTAACCGAATCAGAAAATCCTGTAACATTGGAAAGCCCTTTTGAATTACTTCCCAAACCCGCACCACCAACACGCGGAAGCGCGAAAAATAAAGGCGCGGCAAAAACAATGATTAAAACGAGCAGCGAAATCGCCGTCATCGGAAGACGGGCGAGAGGAATTTTCCCAAAAAGTTTTTCCTTGTCGTCCGTCTTTTTATAATTTGAATTGCGATTGATTAACGCGGAAGTTCTTCTAATCTCAAAAGTAACAATCGCGCAAATCGTTACCAGCAAATACAAAATCAAAGAAGCCAGATAAAGCGGGCTGATGCTCAAACCAGCCGCCAGCAAGACTTCAAAAAACGCCATCAGATAAAGAAACAACCAATCGCGTTCTGCTTTTCTTTGAAGAAGTTTTATTGCCGCCAGCACCAAAATCATTTGAGCGAGCATCGCCGCAAGGTCGGCGACATTTGCTCCGAAACCGAGTATTTGATATTTCCGCCCAATATAAAAAAGCGGCACGACGATAAATACCGAAACCGTTCCGAGCCGTTCGGAAATCTGCCAGCGTGAATCTTCCAAAAACCAAGCAGCGATTAAAACCGAAACGAAAAGCACTGTCGAAATCGCGCCGACCCCACCCGAAACAAACAACGAAAAAAAGCCGCTAAAAATAACGGCGTAAGAAATGAGTTTGAAAAATCGGTCGAAATTCATTGGATTTTAGATAACTTGTGCTGAGTTTGATTATAGTCTTTGTAATGAATGTTGTCTAAAATTTTTCAATTTACGATTATTTAAATTAGAAAAGCCTGCTCATAATTGAACAGGCTTTTTCTTAAAATTAAATCCGGCAACTTCCTACTTTCCCACACCTGAAAGATGCAGTATCATCGGCTCTAGCAGGCTTAACTTCCGTGTTCGAGATGGGAACGGGTGTGACCCTGCCGATAAAATCACCGGAAAACTGGTAAATATCAGAGATGACAACTGAAATAGATAATCTTAAAACTAGTTGCAATGAACATAAATTTGCTAGTCAGAAAATTTTATGGTCAAGCCTTGGGACTATTAGTGCTGGTCAACTAAATATATTACTACACTTACATCTCCAGTCTATCAACGTGGTAGTCTTCCACGAGTCTCACTGGCAGAATTAATCTTAGGTCTGGCTTCACGCTTAGATGCATTCAGCGTTTATCCATGCTCGACATAGCTACCGTGCGATACCGCTGGCGCGATAACACGTATACTAGAGGTCAATCCAACCCGGTCATATCTGCATTAAGGTCAGATTCCTTCAATTCTGCTGCGCCCACACCAGATAGGGACCGAACTGTCTCGCGACGTTCTGAACCCAGCTCACGTATACCACTTTAATCGGCGAACAGCCGAACCCTTGGGACCTTCTTCAGCCCCAGGATGTGATGAGCCGACATCGAGGTGCCAAACCCTGCCGTCGATGTGAACTCTTGGGCAGGATCAGCCTGTTATCCCCGGCGTATCTTTTATCCGTTGAGCGACGGCACTTCCATAAGCGACCGCCGGATCACTAACTCCTACTTTCATACCTGCTCGACGTGTATGTCTCGCAGTTAAGCTGGCTTATGCGTTTACACTCTACGGCTGATTTCCAAACAGCCTGAGCCAACCTTCGAGCGCCTCCGTTACTCTTTAGGAGGCGACCGCCCCAGTCAAACTACCCGCCTGATAATGTTCCTGAACCGGATTACGGTTCGAGGTTAGAATACAGACAAACAAAGGATGGTATCTCACCGTTGGCTCCGCCAAGCCCAAAAGCCTGACATCAAAGCCTCCCATCTATCCTGCGCATTGTTTGCCCGAATTCACTATCAAGTTGTAGTCAAGGTGCACGGGGTCTTTCCGTCTTGATGCGGGAAACCGGCATCTTCACCGGTACTACAAGTTCGCTGTGTCCCTCGTTAAGACAGCTTCCAGATCGTTACGCCATTCGTGCAGGTCGGAACTTACCCGACAAGGAATTTCGCTACCTTAGGACCGTTATAGTTACGGCCGCCATTCACTGGGGCTTCGATTCCGAGCTTCGCCTTGCGGCTAACAAGTCCTCTTAACCTTCCAGCATTGGGCAGGCGTCAGCCCCCATACGTTGTCTTTACAACTTTGCGGAGACCTATGTTTTTGTTAAACAGTCGCCTGGAACATTTCTCTGCGACCATGTTCTTGGTGAACACGGCTATCCTTCTCCCGAAGTTACGGATATAATTTGCCGAGTTCCTGAACGAGGGTTCTCACAAGCACCTTAGAATTCTCATCCCACCTACCTGTGTCGGTTTGCGGTACTGTTGATTAACAGTTAAGCTGAACGAAGCTTTTCTTGGCAATTGGGGTCAGCAACTTGTTCCGGAACCGAAGTTCCGTACTTTCGTCTGGTTATTTACCCTTGTGTCGCCCGGATTTACCAAAGCGACGGGCTGTTTACTTCAACGGCATCCATCAGCCGTCTTGCCTACCCTATTGCGTCACTCCACAGCACTGTTACTCAGTTCCGGAATATTAACCGGATTTCCATCGACTACGGCTCTCGCCCTCGCCTTAGGTACAGACTAACCCTGCGCAGATTAACTTGACGCAGGAAACCTTAGGTTTTCGGTGCGTATGGTTCTCACATACGTTATCGCTACTAATGCCGACAAAGTCTTTTCTGATTGCTCCAACGGACCTTACGGAACCGCTTCACAGCTACAGAATGCTCGCCTACCATATTAAAAATATCCAAAGCTTCGGTATATAGTTTGAGCCCCGTTATATTGTCGGTGCAGGGCTACTTGACCAGTGAGCTATTACGCTTTCTTTAAAGGATTGCTGCTTCTAAGCAAACCTCCTGGCTGTCAGTGCTTCCCCACGTCCTTTTCCACTTAACTATAATTTTGGGACCTTAGCTGTTGGTCTGGGCTCTTTCCCTCTCGACCACGAATCTTAGCACCCGTAGTCTGACTCCCGGACATTCATTTACGGCATTCAGAGTTTGATTGAATTCGGTAACCTTGTGAGGCCCCTAGTCCATTCAGTGCTTTACCACCGCAAAGATAAATCCGAGGCTAGCCCTAAAGCTATTTCGGCGAGAACGAGCTATCACGGAATTTGATTAGCCTTTCACCCCTAGGCACAGGTCATCCAAACAGTTTTCAACCTATACTGGTTCGGTCCTCCACGTGGTGTTACCCACGCTTCAACCTGCCCATGCCTAGATCATCCCGTTTCACGTCCAAATACCACAGACTAAGCGCCCTATTAAGACTCGCTTTCGCTTCGGCTTACTTATCGTTTAACCTTGCCTGTGACATTTACTAGCCGGCTCATTATGCAAAAGGCACATAGTCAGAGAATAAATCTCCTCCTACTGCTTGTAAGCAAACGGTTTCAGGTACTATTTCACTCCCCTCACTGGGGTTCTTTTCACCTTTCCCTCACGGTACTGGTTCACTATCGGTGACTTCGGAGTATTTAGCCTTACCGGATGGTCCCGGCAAATTCATGCAGAATTCCTCGTGTTCCGCATTACTCGGGTGTCAAACTAGAAGTCGAAAATTTTCACATACGCGACTATCACGCTCTATGGTGTGCTTTTCCATACACTTTTGTTAATCTTCTTCTCCCGTTATGTCTGATCCCACGACCCCGACAGAACATGTTCTATCGGTTTAGGCTTTTCCGCGTTCGCTCGCCGCTACTAGCAGAATCACTATTGTTTTCTTTTCCTTCAGGTACTGAGATGGTTCACTTCCCTGAGTTTGCTCTAACCGCCCTATGTATTCAGGCGGCAGTTATTGGGTTCCCCCATTCGGAAATCGACGGTTCATCGAATGAGTGCTTCTCACCGTCGCTTATCGCAGCTTTCCACGTCCTTCATCGCCTCGAAGTCCCAAGGCATCCACCGTTTGCCCTTAGTAGCTTGACCATAAAATTTACTCACGAGCAAATTCTATTTGTTCAATTCTAAATTGCAACTTGTATTTATGTATAAATTTGCATTTATACATTTAAGATTATCTATTTATTCAGTTGTCAAATATCTTTTTCCGACTATTGTCGAAAACAAAACCCTCTTAATTATTAATAAAGAGAGCTTGATTTTCTAACAATATACTGCTTGTTATTTCAAGCAAGCCAGTTAAGATGAATCGGTTTTTCAAAAAGTTGCTTAAAAGTTAAAATCTTTTTCTAACTTTTTCAACCTGCTCGTTTTCAATCGAGCCAATTAAGATGTTTTCAAAATCTTTCGAGTTGCCTAACCCCACAAAAATTATTTGGTGGAGATGACAGGAGTCGAACCTGCGACTTCCTGAATGCAAATCAGGCGCTCTGCCAACTGAGCTACATCCCCAACAAGTTTGGTTGCGGGGGCAGGATTTGAACCTACGACCTTTGGGTTATGAGCCCAACGAGCTACCAGACTGCTCCACCCCGCGATATACTTTTCAAATGGTGGACCTGGGTAGACTCGAACTACCGACCTCACGCTTATCAGGCGTGCGCTCTAACCAACTGAGCTACAGGTCCTCACCTTGTAACCAATTACAAAGTAAAGAATAAGCGTTTTTCAACTTATTGTTACCTTGAAACTCATTTGGTAATTTATAAAGAACTAAAAACTATTTGATGTTTCAAAACTAGATATGCGTCGTGTGTCCTGCAACTTAAATTTGTTAATAAAAGTTGCCGTGTCATTTGTTATAAGGAGGTGATCCAGCCACAGGTTCTCCTACAGCTACCTTGTTACGACTTCACCCCAATCATAAATCATACCGTAGTAACCTGCCTCCCTTGCGGGTTAGCCCAGCTACTTCTAGTACAACCTACTTTCGTGATGTGACGGGCGGTGTGTACAAGACCCGGGAACGTATTCACCGCAGCATTCTGATCTGCGATTACTAGCGATTCCAACTTCATGAAGTCGAGTTGCAGACTTCAATCCGAACTGAGAACGGTTTTCGGCGATTAGCTCACTCTTGCGAGATTGCGACGTTTTGTACCGTCCATTGTAGCACGTGTGTAGCCCTGGACATAAAGGCCATGATGACTTGACATCATCCCCACCTTCCTCCGTTTTATCAACGGCAGTCTTAACAGAGTTCTCAACTTTACTTGTTAGCAACTGTTAATAGGGGTTGCGCTCGTTGCGGGACTTAACCCAACATCTCACGACACGAGCTGACGACAGCCATGCAGCACCTTGCTTTGGGTCGGTTGCCCGACGATTACTATTAGGTAATCTTCCCTCGCATTCTAGTTCAGGTAAGGTTCTTCGCGTTGCGTCGAATTAAACCACATGCTCCACCGCTTGTGCGGGTCCCCGTCAATTCCTTTGAGTTTCACACTTGCGTGCGTATTCCCCAGGCGGAATACTAAAAACGTTAGCGACGGCACCCGGAGAATTAAAACTCCAGACACCAAGTATTCATCGTTTAGGGCTAGGACTACCGGGGTATCTAATCCCGTTTGCTACCCTAGCTTTCGCGCCTCAGCGTCAGTGTCAGCCCAGCAACCCGTCTTCACCTCAGGTGTTCCTCTTGATATCTACGCATTTCACCGCTACACCAAGAATTCCGATTGCCCCTTCTGCACTCTAGCACATCAGTATCAATTGACCGTTCCGAGTTAAGCTCGGAGATTTCACAATTGACTTGACACGCCGCCTACGCGCCCTTTACGCCCAGTAAATCCGAACAACGCTTGGTCCCTACGTATTACCGCGGCTGCTGGCACGTAGTTAGCCGGACCTTACAAATAGTATCGTCATTTATTCTTCCTATTCTTACGAAGTTTACATCCCGAAAGACTTCATCCTTCACGCGGCGTTGCTGGGTCAGGCTTTTCGCCCATTGCCCAAAATTCCCGACTGCTGCCTCCCGTAGGAGTCTGACCCGTTATTCAGTGTCAGTGTGTCCGACCACCCTCTCAGGTCGGATACAGATCGTAGCCTTGGTAAGCCATTACCTTACCAACTAGCTAATCTGCCGCAGGCTGCTCTTTAGGCGATAAATCTTTAACAACTGTCTCCCGAAGGAGCCGCTGCATTATGCGGTATTAGCTTAAGTTTCCCTAAGTTATTCCCCACCCAAAGGCACATTACCTACGTGTTACTCACCCGTGCGCCACTTTATATCTTCTCCGAAGAGAAGTTTAATCGTTCGACTTGCATGTCTGAGGCACGCCGCCAGCGTTGATTCTGAGCCAGGATCAAACTCTCGTTAAAAAGTTTTTACTAGCTTTCTGTTGTTCGTTGGTTCAACATAAATTGAACCGTGTTGAATTAACACATGGACTCGCATATCTAGTTTTCAAACATCAAAAATTCTGTTTTTGTTTTCGCTTCTCTTTCAAGAGGCGAACTTTCGATTATACTCAATCAAAACTTTTTGTCAACTGCTCAACGAAACTTTTTAACATTTCTCTTTTCAAGTTAATAAATTTTCGTATCGGCAATCACCTAATTTATACATCTGCTCTCAACTTGTCAAGCCCACTCAAAACTTTTTCAAAAATAATTTCAAGACTGATAAATTAAACAGAAATAAAAGACTTGTTTATAAACAAACCTTCTTTTTTCAGTTAAAGTAAAACGAGTATGAATTATCAAAAAATCTCTAAAAAAATTTGCTGCTCAATTTGAGCGAAAGAGTAAGATGTAAAGTTAAAAACCTGAGTTGCCTGTCTGCAAAAAAAACTTTAGAAAATTTCTTTTGCCCGTAACATTAAATCCGTTACCTCTCTTATAGCCCCAAAACCACCTTTGGTTTTTGTATTATAAATGACGTAAGGCAAAACCTCTGAAACTGCATCAGCGACCGCAATTGGCAAACCAACTTTTTCCATTAAACAAATGTCGCCAATATCATCACCGACATAAGCAACCTCGTCGGAAGCAACTTTCGCATCTTGTAAAATATCTAAAAAATCCTTTGCTTTATCATGCGAACTGGCTTTAATGTAATGCATTCCGAGTTCGGTTGCCCGTGCCTCTAAAATTTTTTTCGCGCCTCTTCCCGAAATAATTCCCGACCGAAAACCCGCTTTATGCCACGATACAATTCCTTGACCGTCACGCACATTAAAGACTTTCATCTGCTCGCCGCTTTCCGCGTAATAAAGCCGCCCGTCGGTCAAAACGCCGTCGCAATCCATCAGTAATAATTTTATTTTTCGGGCGTGTATTAAAAGGCTTTCATCTAAATTTAAGACATTTATCATTTAAATGTTTTGTAATTTTAACTATTCAATTTTTCTACAAAAAATGAATTTCAATATATTGTCAGATCCTAAAAGAGCGACAAGAGAAGGAAAGGTTTGAACATTTCTTTAAAGTAAGTTTTTGAATTTCTCTCAATACTTTTACCCTTATCCTCTGGTATAGCATCCTCTAGAATAGTATTTTTTTCTCGGCGTTTATCTGTTGACAGAATCAATTCAAAATCAGTGGGTTCACCCTTATATGTAAATATATGTAAAACTTTTCTTGATTTTCATTTGGTCGTTATCAAAAGATATGACAAGGAAATAATTTTCATAATCTTTTATATTTAAGTATCTCGGACTTTCAATTTTCTCCAAAATCCAAGTGCCATCGGGATTTGGTTTCTTTTCAATTTTATTGTCTTTGGTCTGAGCAAAAATATGAAGGCTTAACAAAACTGACAAAGTGATAAGTGGAATAACTGTTTTCATAACAATTTCTCTCTTCTAATTTTATCTAACCTCAAAAATTTCTACGCCGCTCAATTTCCAACCGCTGCCGATTTTCGACAATAGAAAAACTGCCGTGCCGCTTTCCGCATTTTTGTTCAACAATTTGACATTCAAAGCGACTTCCGTCAGCGCGTTGTTCGCATCCATTTTTTCCACACGCAAAACGCGCGTTGTCCATTCTTGCGCTTGTCCCGAAATGCCGCCCGAAAACCTCGTCATTTCGCCTGCCAAAATTAGCGCGTCAACATCCGCCTTGCGTCCCGAAATCGCCGCTTTATCAAACTGCGCGAAAAACGATTTTATACTCTCGTCCGCGCCCGAAGTCGCGCCAGTTCGATTTAAATTCGCCCGCGCCGCCAACGTCGCGCCATATTCGGCATTGGCTCGAATCGCCTCAGTGAAAAATTGCGCAGCCGGCAAATTTTGATTTGACTTCAAAGCAATTTCGCCTAAGCCGATATTCGCCCACGCCAGACTTCGCGCCGTCGGCAATTTTTCATCAAGCACAACGCGAAATTCTCGTTCGGCTTCGGCGTTTTTGTTTTGCGCTAAAAGAGAACGTGCCAGCCAAATTCGCGCGTCGTCAAAACGCGGCGCAGATTGCAGCGACGTTCGCGCCGACTTTTCTGCCATCGCAAATTCTCCTTTATCAAAGGCGCGCTTGATGCCAGAAATCGCATCGCTCGTTTCAAATTCGCGCGGCGCAACGTCATCAGAATAATCAATCTGCGGATAAAATTTGTCAGTGTCAATTTCGACACGGACTATTTTGTTTGTCGTCTTAAAACTTACCTCACCGAAACTCTTCGCTTGAATCGTAGATTGCGCCGTCAATTTCTCGCCCGTCTGCGTCGTCGCCAAAATGTTCACCGCCACAGCGTCAATCGTGCCGAGATTTCGCAAAGCTATTTTCGTCTCCGCGCCTCTCGCCTGCGGTAAACCGACAAGCAGATTTGTTTCCGTAATTTGGTCAAATGCCGCATCGAGAAAATCTTTCTGCGCCGAAAAAGCTTGTCGAATCTCATTTAAATTCAAATTTCCGTCTTTTATCTGCGCTTGCAGAATTCTAAAGAATTCATCCTGCCCGCCGACTCGTTTCGCCAGAAGTCGCCAAATCATCGCGCCTTTGTTCGAAACCGCCGTATAAAAATAATCGTCAAGCGGTGAAACTATGTTCAAAGGCGCGTCGCGTTTGACGATTGCCGCGTAAGCCGTCCGCTGCCGTAGCCGTTCAACGTCGGCGATTTCTTTGCCGTATTTACTCTCTAGAAACTGCGTAGCGATAAACTGCGGTAAACCTTCACGAATCACACCGAAACCGTCACCGCCGACCGTTGCCGCATTGCCAATCCAAATTTTCGCCACCGCTTCGCCAACTGTCATCGCCGTTTGCGCGTCAATTCTTTGTCGTCGAAAAACGCTTTCGTCAACAAAAATCGTTCCGCCGTCGGAAAATCCCGCACCGCGTCTGACCGCTACAATTCTAATCGGAACATCAGGCGCAGTTCCCAAAAAATTCGCCGTGAAAGTCTTCACTTCCGATGCGAGCGCGGATAGTTCATTCACCCGGCTTTTAACTTCTGCGCCTTTCGGGGCGAAAACC
Source organism: Pyrinomonadaceae bacterium (assembly GCA_030448055.1). GTDB lineage: Bacteria > Acidobacteriota > Blastocatellia > Pyrinomonadales > Pyrinomonadaceae. Next base: position 796,400 of record JAUJNR010000002.1, on the reverse strand, counting down.
GAAACGCCGTTTGCCTCAATTTTGTCCCAACTTCCCGCGGCGAAAAACGGCTGACCGTTTAACCGCTGCTCAAAAGAATTTCCCGTCTGCGTTCCCGACGAAACGATTGTTTCGCCGTTTGCCGAAGCGACTTGCAAACGCACGGGCGCGTAATCCGCGCCGCGGGCAAAATACCAACTGTTCGGCGTCGGATACCAAAACGACAGCGGCAGAAACTGCGACCCGATTGGCGAGAGTGCAACCAAACCCGTATTTTCATCGGTTTTTAGTTTGTAATCAACCGCGATGGAGAAAATTTGATTCGGCTGAACCGGCGAAACGCGCACGATAATTCGCTGCAAATTTCGGCTGCCAATTTTCTCTTCGCCTTTCGTAAAATCCGCTGCCGCATTATTAACTCTCACGGCGGAAACCTCTGCCTTGTCCGAAATTCGCAGTGTCAACCGCGAACCTACCGCGCCGCTCACATTTCTCAAATCGAGCGCGGCTTTGACGGTCAAATACCGGTCGGTTTCCGCTTGCGGTAAGGTTGCTGTTATGTCGTATTTCTGCACTTCCCAGGTTTTTGAGGCGCGGCTTTCGTCTTGCGCAAAAGCGGAAAAGGCAAAAGCGAAAAGTAAAATGGCAAACGTGATATTAAAAAAATTTTTCATCGCAGGATTTAATCCTTCTGAACTAACTCATGAATTGCTTTTAATTTTGAAAGCAGTTTTTCCAATTTATTTAAAGGAAGCTGATTCGGTCCGTCGCTCGGCGCGTTTTGCGGGTTGTCGTGAACTTCCATAAAAACCGCGTCCACGCCGCACGCGACGCCGGCACGGGCAAACGGTTCGATGTATTCGGCTTGCCCGCCCGTTGCTTTGCCGAGTCCGCCCGGAAGCTGCAAACTGTGCGTGACATCGAACACGACGGGAACGCCGAACGACCGCATAACCGGAAACGAGCGCAAATCAACAACCAGATTATTGTAGCCAAAACTCGCGCCGCGTTCGGTTAGCAAAATTTTTTCACAACCCGCGCTTTGAAGTTTTTCGACGATATTCTTTGCGTCCCAAGGCGCGAGAAATTGTCCCTTTTTAACATTGACGGCTTTTTTCGTTCGCGCGCTTTCGACCAATAAATCCGTTTGGCGACATAGAAAAGCCGGAATCTGAATCACGTCGGCGATTTCAGCGACTCGTTCGACTTGCCACGTTTCGTGAACGTCGGTGATGACCGGCACGCCGATTTCCGCTTTGACCTGCGCGAGCGTTTCCAAACCCGCTTCCATTCCGCCGCCGCGAAAACTTTCAGACGAAGAGCGGTTGGCTTTATCAAACGAAGATTTATAAACGAAATCAGCGCCGACGTGTTTGCAGATGTCTTTGATTTCCTGCGCCATAAAAAGCGCGTGCTGCGCCGACTCGACAACGCACGGACCTAAGATAAAACTCAAACGCCCGTCGCCGAAAGTGACATTTCCAGCTTGAAAAGATTTAATTTCCATTTTTACCCAAGCAATTTTTCATCACCGCCATTCCGCGAAACTCTTCTTTCATCAATTCAAATTCATCTCCGAGCGTTGTATAAGAATTCAGCCTAAATCCCGCCTTTTCGTAGGCGGATATTGGTTTTGCAGCCGTATCCATCGCCATCAACCAAACGCAATCGCGGTCGAGTTCCGCGGCGCGGCGCAAAGCAAGCTCAATCAATCCCCTGCCGACTCCCTTGCCCGTCCATTCTTTAACAAAATAAATTTTTTCGAGGTAAAGCGCGTTTTCAAGGTCTGAATCAGGCAACGGTTTTTTCAAAACAATTTTCATCATTCCGATGTCTTCACCGTCATTTTCGACGATGAAATATTCGACGTTAGGATTAACCAATTCCGTTTGCAGAAACTCGTCGCCGAAACAACGATTTATATACCATTCGACGCCGTTCGGTTTCCACATATGCGCGTAATGCGGCAGATACGATTTGATGCCGATTTCTCGTAATTCGCGCAAATGCGACAAACCGATTTTTTTTATTTTTATATTCATTCTTCGCCGATCATGGTCGCGCGTTCGGGCATTTCGATTTTTTGGTCGCTTGAAACGTCGTCCTTCATATTTTCGCTATTCAGACGATTTTGCAAAGCGGCTTTGACGAACGAAACGAAAATCGGGTGCGCCGTCAGCGGCTTCGATTTGTATTCGGGGTGAAATTGACAGCCGACAAAATACGGATGCGCTTCGGTCGGCAATTCAATCATTTCGACGAACTTCCCGTCGGGCGACGTGCCGCTGAAAACGAAACCTTCTTTTTCCAAGAGGGCGCGGAATTCTGGATTGAATTCGTAGCGGTGACGGTGGCGTTCGGAAATTTCCGACGCATTGTTGTAAATCTCTCGCACCAAACTTCCCTCTTTTAATTCACACTGCCACGCGCCCAGACGCATTGTTCCGCCGTATTCTTCGACGTTGACCAAATCTCTCAACTTGAAAATAATCGGAAACGGCGTGTCGCTGTTAAACTCGGTCGAATCGGCGTCGCGCAAACCGCAGACGTTGCGGGCGTATTCGATGCACGCGGTCTGCATTCCGAGACAAATGCCGAAATACGGCGTTCCCGATTTGCGGGCGTATTTGATAGCGCGAATCATTCCCGAAATACCGCGTTTGCCGAAACCGCCGGGAACAAGAATCGCGTCGTAATCCTGCAGCCTGGTTTGATAATTTTCGTCGTCAATCAAACTTTCCGATTCAATCCAGTTCACATTAACTTTCAGATTGTTCGCCACACCCGCGTGCGTTAACGCTTCGCGCAGAGATTTATACGAATCTTCAAGTTCGACGTATTTACCGACAATGGCGATTTTCACTTCGCCTTCGGACGGTTCTTTAATCGTCGAAACAAGCTCGCGCCAATTTTTCAAATCGGCGTGCGGAAACGCTTCCTTTAAATCGAGCGATTCGACAATCAGTTCGTCTAACTCCTGTTCGTGAAACGCAAGCGGGACTTCGTAAATAGTTTTAACGTCGAGCGCGGAGATAACCGCGTTCTCTCGCACGTTGCAAAACAAGGCGATTTTCTTTCTCAAATCCAAAGATAAAGTATGTTCGGAGCGACACAAAAGAATGTCGGGCGCGATGCCGATTTCCCTGAGTTCCTTGACCGAATGCTGCGTCGGTTTGGTTTTTAATTCGCCGGCGGCGGCGATATATGGCACGAGCGTAACGTGGACGTAAATCGCATTGCCACGCCCCTCTTCATTGCCGATTTGTCGGATGGCTTCCATAAACGGCAAGCTCTCGATGTCGCCGACCGTGCCGCCGATTTCGACAATCAGAACGTCAGGCTTTTCTCGTTCGGCGACGACGCGCACGGCTGATTTTATCTCGTCCGTGATGTGCGGAATCACCTGAATCGTTTTGCCCAGATAATCGCCGCGCCGCTCTTTCTCAATCACAGATAAATAAATTCTGCCGCTCGTCCAGTTGTTCGCCTGCGACAATTTAGCGTTAGTGAATCTTTCGTAATGCCCCAAATCCAAATCCGTCTCCGCGCCGTCGTCGGTCACGTAACATTCGCCGTGCTGAAACGGCGACATCGTTCCCGGGTCAACATTAATATACGGGTCGAGCTTCATCATCTGCACGTTCATTCCGCGCGCTTCCAAAAGGCAACCGATTGAACTCGCCGCCAAACCTTTTCCCAAACTCGAAACCACGCCGCCCGTTACGAAAATATACTTTGTCATTTTATTTTCCTCTCTGATTTTTCAGACACGAAAGTTGCTGCCAGAACTTTTCCAAATTGAAGCCACAATTAAATCATTCAATTTCATCAGTTTCATTAGCTTTTCCTTCGCGTTTCTTTTTGTCGTAACGTCCTTCTTTCATCTGCATCTGAACTTCTTTGGCTCGTGCCGCCGCCGGGTCAATCGCCTCTTGTAAAACGTTTATGCCCGCGCCTAACATCGAAGTGCTTTCCGCCACGTTGCGTTCAAAATCCGCTTGGGTGCGCTTCTGCGGGCGGCTTAAAAAATTTTCAAACCGACGAACGCGCCAAGGATTAGCAAAACGAGAAATAATAATCCTAAAATGTCGCTCATACAAATTCGATGCTCACGATTTTCAAACTTTACAAGATTAGAAGATTTTTTCACATCGGAAAAGGTGGCACGGCAAAAAGCCTTTTGATCTCGCTTTTTATTTGATCAGTCGAAAGTACCATGAAAACCTGCTGATTCGCATTGCTTTTCGCGTAACAATAATTTAATTTTAACCGTAGCAACACAACCCAAAATCCAAATCTAAAAAGAGGAATATCTACGATGTCTGTCACGTCTTCGCCATCGCTGCAAAATCTGAAAATCTTTTTGTCTGCCGCATTTCTGTTTGCGTCGTTAATTTTAACAAACGCGCAAACGCCGACACCCGAACAGATGCCGCGCACGCCCGGTTTTACGCCGTCGCCGACTCCGCAATTTGCGCCGTCGCCGCAAAACTCGCCGACTCCGCCGGTTGCGACGACGACCACGAGAAAAAACCCGCTCGAACTTTTTCAATACCGCCAAATCGGACCGTTTCGCGGCGGGCGCGTCACCGCGGTGGCGGGAATCCCGAATCAGCCGAACGTTTATTATTTCGGCGCAACGGGCGGCGGCGTTTATAAAACCACCGACGGCGGCGTAAATTGGGCGCCCGTCTCGGACGATTTTTTCAAAACCGGCTCGGTCGGCGCTATCGGCGTTGCCGAATCTGACCCGAATATCCTGTATGTCGGAATGGGCGAATCGCCCGTGCGCGGCAACGTCTCGCACGGCGACGGCGTTTACAAATCAACCGACGCGGGCAAAACGTGGAAGCACGTTGGCTTGGGCGACACGCGCCAAATCGGGCGCGTTCGCGTTCATGCGAAAAATCCTGACATTGTTTATGTCGCCGCGCTCGGACATTTGTGGGCGAGCAATCAGGAGCGCGGCGTTTTCCGAACGCGCGACGGCGGCAAAACCTGGCAGCGGATTTTGTTTCGAGATGATAAAACCGGCGCGGTTGATTTGATTTTAGACCCAACGAATCCGAATACAATTTACGCCGGATTTTGGCAAGTCAAACGCACGCCCTGGAGTTTGGAAAGCGGCGGCGCGGGCAGTTCAATGTATAAATCCACGGACGGCGGCGACACTTGGACGGAAATCAAAACGAATCGCGGTTTGCCGTCGGGTGTGTGGGGTAAAATTGGCGTTACCGTTTCACCGGTCAATCCGAACAGAATTTGGGCGATGATTGAAGCCAAAGACGGCGGGCTGTATCGCTCGGACGACGGCGGCGAAAATTGGCAGAGAGTTTCCGACAGCCCGCAGATTCGTCAGCGTCCTTGGTATTACACGCGCGTTTACGCCGACACGCAAAACGCTGACACGGTTTATGTTTTGAACGTAGGCTTTCATAAATCGAGCGACGGCGGCAGAACTTTTACGACTGTGGGAACGCCGCATTCGGACAATCACGATTTGTGGATTGCGCCCGACAACAATCAGCGAATGATCGAAGGCAACGACGGCGGCGCGAACGTCTCGACCGACGGCGGCAGGAATTGGACGGAGCAAGATCAGGCGACCGCGCAGTTTTACCGCGTTACGACGGACAACGATTTTCCGTATAACATTTACGGCGCGCAGCAGGACAATTCGACCGTGAAAATTCCGTCGCGCACCGCCGATTTTAATATCAACGAAACGCATTGGTATGATGTGGGCGGCGGCGAATCCGGCTGGATTGCGCCCCACCCGGAAAATTCCGACATCATTTTCGCGGGCAGTTACGGCGGGTTTTTGACGCGCTATGACCATCGCACAAAACAACAGCGCAACGTCAACGTTTATCCCGACAACCCGATGGGCGCGGGTGCGGAAGCGATGAAATATCGCTTTCAATGGAATTACCCGATTTTATTTTCGCCGCATAAAACCGACGGCAAATATCCGCTCTACGCAGCGGGAAATATACTTTTCAAGTCAATGGACGAAGGGCAAAGCTGGCAGGCGATTTCGCCGGATTTGACCACGAATGACAAATCGAAACAAGGCACGTCCGGCGGACCCGTAACGCAGGACAACACGAGCGTCGAATATTACTGCACGATTTTCACCGTCGCCGAATCGCCTGTGACGCAAGGCGTAATTTGGGCGGGAAGCGATGACGGTTTAGTTCACGTCACGCGCGACGGCGGGAAAAATTGGGTGAATGTTACGCCAAAAGGAATGCCCGAATGGATTCAAATCAACGCGATTGACGCCTCGCCACACGACGCGGGAACGGCTTACGTCGCCGCCACCGCTTACAAAACCGACGACTACCGACCCTATCTTTTCAAGACAACCGATTACGGTAAAAGCTGGAAAAAAATCGTTTCGGGAATCCCGAACGATGCTTTCACACGAGTCGTCCGCGAAGATTCGAACCGACGCGGATTTCTGTATGCGGGAACGGAAACGGGAATGTATTATTCGACGAACGACGGCGAAACCTGGCAATCTTTAAGGCTGAATTTGCCCGTCGTGCCGATTACCGATTTAGCCGTTCACAAACGCGAAGCCGATTTAGTCGTCGCCACACAAGGACGTTCTTTTTACGTTCTGGATAATCTGCCGCTGCTTTATCAAATGGCTGATATGCAAAGGGCTGAGGCGTTTTTGTTCAAACCCGAAGATGCATATCGAACTCCGGGCGGAGGCGGTTTTCAATTCGCGCCAACTGCCGCGTTTGGCGCAAATCCACCGAACGGCGCGGCCGTGCATTATTATTTGAAAACAAAACCGAAAGAAATCACGCTTGAGTTTTTAGATTCATCTGGCAAATTAATTCGCAAATTCACCGGCAAACCGCCGGTCGAAAGCTCACCGCAAACACCAGCGCAAACACCGGGCGACGGAGGCGGCGCGGGCGAGCCGCCATTGCCTGTCGAAATCGGCTTGAATCGTTTCGTTTGGAATTACCGATTGCCGAACGCGACTGGAATTCCCAGTTTGATTATGTGGGGCGGAAGTTTAGCCGGACCGAGAGTTGCGCCGGGAGGTTATCAGGTGCGTTTTTCGGTTGACGGCAAACTGATTGGAACGGAAAATTTTGCGGTCAAAGCCGATCCCAGACTTGAAACGACGCCAGCCGATTTTCAAAAGCAATTCGAGTTTCTTTCAAACACGCGCGAGAAACTGACCGCGACGCACGAAGCGATTTTAGAAATCCGCGACGTGCGCAAACAGTTTGAAGATTTGTCCGGTAGAATGAAACCCGAACAAAAAGATTTGAAAGATCGAGCCGCCGAGATTATGAAAAAGCTGACGGCAGTTGAAGAGGAATTGATGCAGACGAAAATCAAATCGTCGCAAGACGCTTTGAATTATCCGATTAAATTAAACAACAAACTCGCGGCTCTGGCTTCGAGCGTGGACAGCGCGGATTACGCGCCGACCGCGCAAAGTTACGATGTTTATAACGATTTGACCGGAAAGATTGACGCGCAATTAACAACTCTAGCGCGAATCAAAGCCGAAGACATCGCGGCTTTCAACCGAGCGTTTGCGGAAAAGAATTTGCCGGTGATTATTACGAAAAGCAAGTAATAATCCGAAATCATTTACACTTTTAGGAATTAAAAGATTATGAAGCACAAAAATATTTTCGCTGCATTTTTGCTAGCGTTTTTTCTGCTAGTCACAGTTCAAGCGCAAGATTCAAAAAAACTTTCCCTCGATTTATTTCTCGATTGGGAATACGCGCTCAATCCGCAAATCTCGCCCGACGGTTCGCAAATCATTTACACTCGGCGTTGGACTGATAAGGTCAATGATAAATACGAAAACGACGTTTGGATTATGAACGCCGACGGCTCGCGCAATCGTTTTCTTATCAAAGGCTCATCGCCGGTTTTCTCACCCGACGGAAAACGCATCGCTTACGTCGCGCCCGGTCAGCCGACGGGAACGCAGATTTTTGTTAAATGGCTCGACGCGGCGGACATCGGGACGCAAATCACCCGTCTCGAACGCGCTCCGACAAATCTGCAATGGTCGCCCGACGGAAAATCCATTGCATTCAATATGCTCGTTCCGGCAAAAGCTAATCTGCGGGTTAATGTTCCCAACAAACCGGAAGGCGCGAAATGGATTGAGCCGCCGCGCGTCGTTGACCGTTTGAATTATCGCAGCGATGCTTCCGGTTATCGTCCCGAAGGTTTTATGCACATCTTCGTCGTTGCGGACGAAGGCGGCACGCCGCGCCAATTGACCGACGGCGATTACAACCACAACGCACCCGAATGGATGCCCGATTCAAACGCGATTGTTTTCAGCGCGACGCGCAAACCCGATTCGGAATACATTCGCTTTGGTTCGGAAATTTACTCGCTCGGTATAAAAACCAATCAAATAAAAATCCTGACCGACCGCGACGGAACGGATAACGAACCGATCGTTTCGCCCGACGGAAAACAAATCGCCTACGTCGGATTCGACCGCAACAACGACACTTATAACATCTCGAAACTCTACCTGATGAACGCTGACGGAAGCGGGAAAAAAGTTTTGACCGAGACATTCGACCGCACTCCGAATGATTTGATGTGGAGCGAGGACGGCGACGGCGTTTATTTTACGACCGAGGATAAAGGAACAAATAATCTTTATTTTGTTTCGCGCAGCGGGGGCGCATCGCGTCAGATTACGAAAGGAAATCATCAGCTTTCAGTCTCGAACGCGAGTAAAAACGGCACGTTCGTCGGAACTTTAGCGAGCGCGACAGAGACGGGCGATGTTGTTACGTTTAATCTTAAACAAACCGCGCCGCGCCGTCTGACGAACATTAACGACGATTTGCTTGAAGGAAGAAAACTCGGCGCGGTTGAAGAAATCTGGTATGACTCGGTTGGCGGAATGAAAGTGCAAGGCTGGATCATTAAACCGCCGGACTTTGATGCGTCGAAAAAATATCCACTGATTTTATACATTCACGGCGGACCGCACGCGATGTATGGAGTCGGTTTTAATTTTGAATTCCAAAATCACGCGGCGGAAAATTACGTCGTGCTTTACACAAATCCGCGCGGCTCGACCGGCTACGGCAAACAATTCGGTAACGCCATCAACAACAAATATCCCGGCGAAGATTACGACGATTTAATGCGCGGCGTGGACGAAACTATTAAGCGCGGCTACATTGACGAGAAAAATCTGTTCGTCACCGGCGGTTCGGGCGGCGGCGTTTTGACCGCGTGGATTGTCGGACACACCGACCGTTTCGCGGCAGCAGTGGCGATGAAGCCGGTCATCAATTGGTATTCGTTCGTCGGCACGACCGACGGCGCGGATTGGTATTACAATTTCAAAAAACTGCCGTGGGAAGATCCGTCAGAACACTTACAGCGCTCGCCGATAACTTACGTCGGCAACGTCAAAACGCCGACGATGGTTCTAACCGGAGATTTGGATCTACGAACGCCGATGGAGCAAACCGAGCAGTATTACCGCGCTTTGAAACTCAGGAAAGTTCCGACGGCGATGGTGCGCCTGAATGACGAATATCACGGATTTAACGCGCTCGGCTTGCGTCATCCGTCCAATCGGCTCTACCAAATTCAATATCTGCGGGCATGGTTTGATAAATACAAACGCAAATAATGGAAGTTTAAGATGAAGCAAACCTTAATCAAATAAAATTGAACATCGAAATAGATGAAAGATAATAAATCATAGTGATAAGTAATCAGACATCTGTTTGATCGGGCTGTTTCAAAATATTTCTAATCACCAGAATCAGGTAACAATTTATTTTTAATAACAGGTTATGAATTTCGTTTGCTACTGCAAACGTTACTAATCAAAAGCGGATCTACTAATAGGCTCGCTCATTGATAGGCAAAGCTATTTCCTAAAATCTTAAATTTAATATAGGTTCCGGCATTCTCGCTCTTACACAAATCAGACTTTACAAAGTTCATTTGAGACGGGTTTTTGCTTGTCAGATCACAAAAAACTTTCGGTTTACAATTTATAAAAAAACTAATTTCCTCTAACATTCAGTTCATCAAATTTATTTGGTTGTTTTTACTCATTGCTAGATTCAGCGGTGCGACGTTCGGGGTAACTTTCACAGTTACGAAAACTGCCGACACGAACGATAATGTTTGTGATGCGGATTGTTCTTTGCGTGAGGCAATCGCCTCTGCTAATGCGTTCTTCGGGAGACTCACATCTCAGGGCTATAATATAATTGGTAATACTTCCAGCGCGACGATAATTGGTAACACAACCGGCAACCAGTTGAATGTTAATCCGCGCCTTGATCCTGTTCTTCGTGACAATGGCGGTAATACTAAAACATTCGCTCTTCGTGTGGGAAGTCCTGCCATTGATAAAGGTGATCCTAATAACTTCTCAGCCACAGATCAACGTGGACTCTCTCGTCCCGTTGACGGGGATGGTAATGGCGTAGCTTTGCCCGACATCGGCGCGTTTGAGAAGCAAGCCAATGACATTACCCGTACTGCCACACCTTTTGACTTTGACAATGATGGTAAAGCTGATTTGTCTGTTTTCCGTCTTTCAAATGGTGTGTGGTATCTGCAACGCTCAACGCAGAATTTCACTGGCGTATCGTTCGGTCTATCTTCCGACAAACTCGTTCCCGCCGATTACGATGGCGACGGTAAAACGGATGTCGCCGTTTTTCGAGATGGTACTTGGTATCTGCAAAGAAGTCAGGCAGGTTTCATTGGGGTTGCTTTCGGCACGGTAACTGATAAACCAATTCCGAATGCGTTTGTACTTAAATTATTTGAACATTAAATAAGAGAAGCCGTGAACATTAAAACTCACTGCTTTTGTTTTGCGGTATATGATAGCGGTTGCTATGGTATGATTTGCTAATCGCCGTCATCATAGCACAAGACGGAAGACATGAGTAAAAAGACTATTTAATACAGATTAGAGTTCGTGTTTATGCTTCTCTACCAAAGTTTTGTACCAATCTGTAATGTGAGCCGAATTATTTTCGACTGATGCTTTTACTAATGCTTTATATTTAGATTCGTTTATCTTGAAACCTAATTCTCGCCTAACATTTAAAATTGCATCTGCTACAAGTTTTTGAAATTCAACAACATTTTGAAAAGACAAATTCAATAATTCAATCATTTGGTCAATTGTCGTATGTTTCAATTCTTCAATTAATTTTTCATTTTCCTGAATGTCATTATGATTGTTTTGCAATTCATTTTTAATTGAAAACCATTAAGTTGTCGGTAGAATCTGTCTGTTATAACAGACACTTTGAAAATGCCTCACACCGTCTTTTTGATGATACGAATGATTTGACAAGGTTTTCGCCGGGAAAAGCCCCCTGACAGTCTGGTAACTCTATTTATCCGTAAGCGGTTCTTCGGCGTGGTCGAAGTTATAAGACCGTGTGCCATCCTCATTTTCCTCTAAATTAAAATCGCCGTTTTTACTGTCGGAGAGTTTTCTTCATTTTTTAGGCTGAGATTGATGCTTTCCCGATATGGCGAAGTGTGCCGGTTTCCGCCGCGATTTAGTTCATCTCGTTTTGAAATTATTGTTCTTTGTGAATGATTGGATAAATCTTCAAAATTGATTCTTTTCATAATCTTCTATTTTTCAAAAATTCTTTCGCAAGTGTGAGTAAAGGTGTGAGCCAAAAGAATAGGGCATCTGCTGTGATGCCCTAAACCGTTGATATTGTTGGTGCCGATGTACGGAGTCGAACCGCAGACCTGATGATTACAAATCACGAGAACTACAGTAGCACCAGTTTTCAATCTGTTTCAATTATGCTTCAAAATCCAATGTTTATTTGAGCTTCTGGTCAAAATTGTTTTCATTCGATTTCAATTCTTTTCGTAATATGTCATAATTTTTGGTGGGAATAGTGGTGGGAATTATGAATATAAAAGATAAGATTTTCAAGCGTAAATCAGGCAAGAGCAAAGATAAGTGGATAGTTCGTATTGAGTATCCAGACAGACTAACCGGTAAAACAAAATGCATTGAACGGCAAGCAGATCGAAAGGGTGACGCTGTTGATTTAAGAAATAAACTGATTGATGATGTCAAGAAATCACACGGTCAAATTCAGACCGGTGAAAGAATGACCTTCAATCAGCTTGCCGATATTTGCGAACGAACTTTTTATAAGCCAGCTGAGATTGCACAGGGAAGAAAAGTCGCCGGTATTCGCTCAATTCATTCAGTAAAACCTCAAATTGATAACTTACGTTTATTTTTCGGTTCACGCTTAGTTAAAGACATCACAACCGAAAGTTTAACTGACTACAAACTGTGGAGGCTTAAAACTAAAACCGAACAATTAGGTCGACCGGTGAAAATCGCAACCGTGAACCGTGCGCTTTCAGCAATGAGGAAAATAATGCGGTTTGCTTTTAGCAACGGGTGGGTATTAAAGGATATTTTCCTGAATGCCAAAGTAATAGATATGTCGAGTGAAATCGAGCGGCATCGATTATTAACAAAGGATGAAGAAACGCGATTGCTTAGCTCCTGTCAGGGCGAACGACAAATAATTTATCAGCGAAGAGGCAAAAAGATAAAAGCTACTATCAGTGTGGATAATCCACATTTGAAAGGAATGATTATTCTTGCTTTGGACAGTGCTATGCGGCTCGGCGAGATATTGAAACTTCACTGGCAGGATATTGACTTTGAAAATAATTCAATCCGAGTTCTCGGAACAAATACAAAAACAGAAAGAGAAAGGTTTGTGCCGTTATCACAGAGAGCAAAAACTGAATTTGAAAAACTAAGAGAAATTTCTTCGAGTGAAAAACCATTTCCTTTTACCGATATTAAACGCTCGTTTGCAACAGCAAAACGGATAGCTGGCATTGAAGATTTACACTTTCACGATTTACGACGAACGGCAATAACTCGTTGGATTCAGCATGGAACTCCGTTAGCTTTCGCCGGAAAATTTGCTGGTCACAGCCAACTGCAAACCACAATGAAGCACTACACGGCGACCGACGCGAATATTATTCAGGAAATCAATGAAAGAATGAATACTTTTAATTCTGAAGTAATACCCGATCAACTTAATTAGAAGTTACGCAGTTGGAATAAGCGAGTAAAGCGGTTTTGCCAGGTAAACTCTGACCGCTGCGCGAATAATACTCGTTTTCGCTTCAAACCAACTGATGCCCGTTCGATAACAATGACTTTCGATTCTCAAGAATGCCCGCAAACATAGATTGATGTGATTTTGCCACGCTCTTCTTCGACGACATTGCGCCCGTTCAATTAGACAGAACTGTTTGATGCCGCGATAAAACTGTTCGATCTGCCAACTGTATCCGGCATATTTGACGCGCTCCAAGTCGCTCATCTCAATCTTATCGGTCGCCCAGTATTCCGCGTTGCCGTGCGTGTCAATCAAGCGAAACACTTTTATTCGTCCAAAGCCCTTGAGCCAGACGACCGAGCCGGACTCGTCGATCTCGATTTCGGAGACGGCTTTTAAGCCTTTGCCCTGCGGGTTGACCTGACGATTCCCTTTGAGCCTTGTTAGAAAATGCCAGCCTAAGCCTCTGACGAGTTTTAGATTATCCAGCGAAGAATACCACGAGTCGAAACAGACCATCGAAGGCGAAAATCCGCGCTCGTGCGCTTTGATGACTAATTCCGAGAAATGATCGTTTTTGGTTTTTCGGTTGGTGTCCTTATCAAATATCCGGTAATCACAAGGCACAGCGCGGTCGCCGTCCGTCCACAGTAAAGTTATTAAATTGATGCCCGAAATCACCTCACCGTGTTTGCCCGAATAATGCCGGCAAACTAAATCGTTTCTTGCGGAATACGGTTTGTCCAAAGTTGAATCATCCACGACAAGTAGCCCGCTCTCCAAATCAATCTGCGTCCGCGAATCCGTCCAGAGCGTTTCGGCATCAGGTTCAAGGCGGGTTAAAAGCCGAGTGAAAGCATCGTGTGCCGGAGCGTTTTTGCTTTCTGGCTGCACACGCTCGGCTTCGGTTGCCGTTAACTGTTTCGGCGTTGCGATAACAAAATTGATATAATCTTCTTCATTGACTTTGGGCGGATTCATTCTTTTGTTTTATCAAATACCTGTCCAACTGCGTAACTTCTATTAATAATGAATTTGTAAATTAAAAAATATTCGAGAGAGGAGGTTAGCTAGCAGGGCAATAATAATAGAATTTTAATCTGAATTTGATTTTTCTTGAATTATTGCGTAATATAACGTCATAAGTCTGAATGACTTTGAAGGGGTAATCCGTAAGAAAAGGCTTTAACCTTCGGTTTTGCGAAACCAGATATATCTGCACTTGCGAGTGTTGTGAAATTAAATTTTCCGGCACTTGCATTTTTTTGTTTCAAAAACACAAATCAATCAAGTTGCCATAAAGATAGTGAGGACAAAATTATGAGCAACGAAAGAGTTTCGATTTTTGCTAAAAAACTAACGGTCAGCGAGAAACAAATCTCTAACGACCGTCAAATCCTTATCAATAAAAATCAAGAACTTGAACAACGACAAATATACACAGAAAAAGAGGCGAGCATCCATTTAAGATTGTCGAAAATCACTTTATGGCGACTACGCAAGGCTGGAAAAATTAGCTTTCATCGTGCCGCTTCAAAAATCATTTACACCCAAGCTGACATAGACAGCTACCTTGAAAGTACTAAGCGAAACGCCTTTGGAGTGACGGAGGTGTGCCATGAAAAATAAAAAAGTCGTTGCGGAAACAACGACCTCTCAACTGCAAATAGAAAATGATTTAACTACAACCAAATGTATAACAAATTCAGCTAAATTTCAATACGATTGCAGCTTTTGTTTGCTAAATTATCAGGACTGCAAATCTCGTTTTAATGGGAGCAGGGCGTGTCCAAAATATCTTGGGCAAATGCGTAAATTAGCTGATGGTCTGCGGTCGGACACAGCATGTTATTTCAATAATTTGGGGGGTATAAATCATGACATTGCAACCCAATACAAAAATTATTGATGATAATGCGATCAGTGCCGAAGCGGAAGAATTTTTTGCCGCGGATACTCAAACCAGTGAATCTACAAAAACCGCGTCGAATGATTCATCAGCGACGGTAACTAAAAAACCGTTTCCTGTTTTATCAGATAAAGCACTATACGGTTTAGCGGGCGACGTAGTGAAAATTATCGAACCCCATACCGAAGCTGCTGTAATAGCTTTGCTGGCTCAACTTCTTGCCGGCTTCGGTAATCTTATCGGTATGACCGCCCATTTCCGTATTGGCGCTGACTATCATTATCTGAAAATCTTCCTTGTTCTCGTCGGCGCGACCGCGCGCGGACGTAAGGGTACGAGTTGGAGCGAAATCGAAAGAGTTTTATTACGAGTCGATGAATCGTTTATCAACTGTATCCAGAACGGTCTTTCGAGCGGCGAAGGCTTGATTCATCACGTCAGAGACGAACAGATAGCGAGTCGTCCGATTAAGGATCGGGGAATAATTACAGGTTATCAAGACGAAATCGTTGATGCCGGAGCAACAGAGAAACGCGCCTTTGTGATCGAACCGGAATTTGCCCGTGTGCTGCAAGTAATGAAACGCGAAGGCAATACGCTTTCCAGCGTCATTCGGCAAGCATGGGACACAGACCGATTACGAGTAATGACCAAAAATCCAATTAAAGCGACGGGCGCCCACATCTCTATTACTGGACATATCACGGATACTGAACTGATCAGAAATCTTGAAAAAACCGAAACAGCTAATGGGTTTGCCAATCGGTTTAATTGGTTGAGCGTCAGCCTTTCTAAATACCTGCCCGATGGCGGGAACCTTCAAGAAAGCGATCTAAATGGAGTCGTCAGCCGCCTTCAAGACGCGGCGAGGTTTGCACGTAACACGCTCGAACTTAAAAGAGATGCGGCAGCAAGTAAATTATGGCATCAGGTTTACCGGCGATTGTCTGACGGCTACGGCGGCTTACTCGGCGCTGTCAGTTCGAGGGCGACGGCGCAAGTAATGCGTTTCGCTTGTCTGTATGCGCTGCTTGACCTATCAAACGTTATTAGGTTGGAACACCTCCAAGCCGCGCTAGCTTTATGGCAGTACTGCGAAGATTCGGCAAAGTACATTTTTGGCATAACTTCCGGCGATAAGGCAGCCGACGAAATTGTTGCTGCTTTGGAGAAAAGTAAAGACGGAATGTCGAGAACCGAGATAAATAGCCTGTTTAACCGCAACCGCTCGTCAATAGATAACGAAGCGACATTACAAGTCTTGATTGAGATGAACCGAATCGTAAAAACTGAAGAGAAAACGGGTGGAAGACCGCGAGAGATTTTCAAAGTTTTACCTGACGATAATAACGAATTAAACGAATTAAGTGCTAGTGAAAGTCAGAAAAACAGACTTAATTCGTTTAATTCGTTTAATTCGTTAGATAAACAACAAACCGAAAACCAATGCCCACACTGCTGCGTCGAATATTCGCGCCATAGCGATGGGACACCATTTTGCCAGTTTTGCTTTGACACTAAATAATGGTTGAACTTGAAAAATATAAAGGGGCGAAATCGCGGTTCACTTGCCCGTCGTGCGGGTCGAGAAATACTTTCGCGCGTTACCAAAACGAGAACGGCGAATATCTCGATCAAAACGTCGGGCGGTGTAACCGCGAATCGAAATGCGGCTATCACTATAAGCCGGTACAATTTTTTGCCGATAATCCGGCAGCAAAAAACGGACGTTTTAAGAAAGGAAAAAACCGCACAGCAATAGACTATGACTCTACCGATAAAAACAGCATCCAGACAAACACCGAGGCAAAGCTTTCACCTATAAAGCCGGATTACATACCATTTGAACAATTCAAATTAACACTTGGCAATTACGAGCAAAACGCCTTTGTGCAATTCCTGCAAAATCTTTTCCCAGATTGTGCCGATGAAATCCAATCTGTTTTAGAGATGTATTTCATCGGCACATTTCAAGATTACACTTGCTTTCCAAGCATTGATCGATCAAGGCGCGTTTGCAGAGCGAAGCTGATCAGATTCAATACCCAGACAGGGAAGCGGCTCAAAGGGAATTACGACACATCTTCTTTACCTGCGAAGTTAAAACTCAAAGAAGATTTTCAGTATAAACAAATCTTTTTCGGCGAACACCTATTAAGTAAATTTCCAGATAAACCGGTTGCCATTGTCGAAGCCGAAAAAACAGCAATCATTGCCAGTCTCTGTTTTCCGAAATTTATTTGGATCGGCAGTAACTCCAAAACTTGGCTCAAAGTTGAAAGGCTTATCCAAATCGGTAAACGGCAAATCATCCTTTATCCAGATGCAGACGCTTTTGAGCTTTGGCAACAAATAGCCTCTGATGCAAACAAGCAAGGCTTAAAAGTCGAAGTGTCAAATCTGGTAGAAAACCACGCCACAAATGAAGAAAAGGCTAATGGGTATGACTTGGCGGATTATTTAATATTCCAACAAAACGAAATAAACGAAATAAACGAATTTGTCGACCATTACAATTCTGCTCTTGAAAAAGTTTTGAATGATCAGACACTGTTTGGCAAGTTCAATATAAATATGGATGAAAGAATTGCTATCAATGAGGTTGATCAAAATCTATCACGGGTAGAAGCGGAAACAATCGCTATTGAACCGGAAAATATAAGACAGATAGTTTTGGGTTTGGTATGAAAACTTTTGACCAAAATACTAAGAAGGAGTCAGACAAATGAAAACCAAAAGTGCAGCAGAATACACCAAGTTGTCAGGCGGCAGCGTCCAGCGACAGTTCAAAAAGTGCGGCAATCCAAACTGCAAATGTGCGCGCGGCGAACTGCACGGTCCATATTATTACCATTTTGTCCGCGTCGGCGGAAAACTCATCCGGCGATACCTCAAAGCTAGTGAAGTAGAACAAACTCGACAAGCCTGTCGATTGCGTCGGTCAGAACAGAAAGAACAATGCTCTTGTAACCATCCCATAAAATAGAGCCAGACAAGATTACAGTTTTCGGTCAAAGTAGAAAGTTAAGGAGAACCGAAAACGATGATGAAAAGTAAGTTTAGTGAACATCAGATTATTAACATTTTGAAGCAGACCGAAAGCGGCAGAACCGTCGCTGAAGTCTGCCGAGAAAACTCGATTTCGCCTTCGACTTATTTTAAGTGGAAAACGAAATACGGCGGTATGGAAGCCTCCGATTTGAAGCGGATGCGCGATCTGGAAGACGAGAATCGGCAGCTCAAGAGAATGTTCGCCGACCTGTCATTAGAGAATCGCGCACTGAAGGATGTAATTGAAAAAAGCCCTGGAGCCGATAGCGAAAAAAGCGGTCGTTTCGCACTTGCAGACTGAGCATCACCTGAGTGAGCGACGTGCCTGCCGGCTGGTCAACCTGTCGAGGTCGGTCTTTCGCTATGCGGCGCACGGGCGCGACGACTCCGTGATTCAAACGGCTCTGACGAAACTGGCAGCCAAGCATCCGGAGTTCGGCTTTCGCAAGATGTTTCTGACGCTCCGGCGGCTCGGCAATCCGTGGAATCACAAGCGCGTGTATCGCATTTATTGCGGACTGAAACTGAACAGACGGCGCAAACACAAACGGCGCGTTCCTTCGAGAAATCCGTTGCCGCTCGCTGTGCCGGAAACAGTCAATCAAGTTTGGTCGGCGGACTTTATGAGTGACGCACTATGGAACGGCAGACGTTTCCGCACGTTCAATGTGATTGATGATTTCAACCGCGAAGCTCTTGCCATTGAAATTGACACTGGAATTTCAGCCCAAAGAGTTGTGCGGATTCTTGATCAAATCGCCGTTTGGCGCGGGTTGCCGGAGAAAATCAGGTTCGATAACGGACCGGAGCTAACGGCTTTGGCAGTGGCGGACTGGGCGGAAGAGAAAGGAGTCGCATTGGAATTCATCAAACCGGGAAGACCGATGCAGAACGGTTTCATCGAACGCTTCAATCGCTCGTTTCGGGAAGCGGTTTTGAATATGTATATCTTTGAAAGTTTGGAAGAGGTGAAAACGGAAACGGAAAAGTGGCTCGATATTTACAATCAGCATCGCCCGCACGACTCGCTGGGAAATCTATCGCCGATAGAATATTTGCAAAAGTTCAACTCGAAAACTGTAACCTAGATTGGAGTAATTACGGGAGCTTTACACTCTAATTCAAACAAAGCTTGGCAGCAGTTACGAGTAATTCGCGAGAGCCTGAGATCTGTTACCGATCTTTATAACCGCCAAGGAGAAGGCAAATGACCAAAAGTAACGAACTTCAATCCAGAGACTCAATAAAAATAAAAGAACTGACAGCAGATGACGGTCGGGTGCTGACTCTGTTTGATTGTCCTGAATCCGGCGAGTATGTAATCGAGAAAACATTACCCGCCGCCAATGGGCAAATTGAGAAGATTCGCTTTCCGAAGAATCAAATAGACCGGCTTCAACTGTTGCCTGATGAATACGAAAACGTCCAGAATGCCATCGAAGAATATGACCAGCAGCAGAGAGCAACAGCAGTATATGCTGACTCATTGGAATCATTCATCGGTTATGACTCCTTGCTTCGAGTGATGAGTAAATACTTCGGCAGCCGTGTAGCCTTTTATCGGAGCGAAGCCGGCGGTGGTCTCTCGCTCGAAGAAGCGCGAAAGGAAGTCTATCGTGAAAATTTAACAGACAAGGAAGTGGAGGAGCTATTATACAGAAATAATTTAGGTTGGTGTTGTATCCAGCCAACCATAAAAGGTTAATTTTTTCACCCGTGAGCCGTCTTTCAGAAACGGCTCAATTGCTTTTATCACCGCTTCTTCAATCGCTTCGAGACTTTCAAAAACACGATTCTTTAATTCCTTTCGCAGCTCTTTGAAAAGTCGCTCGACCGGATTTAGTTCCGGCGAGTATGCCGGAAGATGTTCAATCAACAGTTCTTCTCTGACTTTCAAACGAGTGCTGCGATGCGCCGCCGCCCCGTCCGTGATTAGTCTGACGGCTGTTTGCTCGCCGACGAAACTTGCAAATTCATCCACAAATACTTGAAAACTTTCCACCGTCATATCAGGCAAAATTAACGCAAACAATTCACCCGAACGCGGGTTTTAAAGCTGCTGACAAATATCCGTATTCATACCCGATGATTTGCTCTCCCGAGGGGCGAACCGCTTTTGCCGTCCATCTCCGCCCCAACTCGGTGCGCGTTCCAAAGCGCATCTCATCCTGAAAATAAAACGCTTCATCGGTTACTCGTGTGGCAAAGTTTTTTTATATTCGAGCTGTTCTTCCAAAGAGGCTTTTTTATTGAATGGGCGCGGCACTTTTGCCTTAATTCTCAACCGGGAAAAGAGCAGTGAAATTCCACCTTGTGTGTAACTGACCGCAAACTCTTTGGTTAAAAATTGACCTGCTTCGCGCTGACTGGCAAAGCCATTTTCCGTCGAGGCCTGGCTCAATGACTTTTCTTTGTTGTTCATTACTGAGCTTTGACGAGCGCGGTTTCCAATCAAGCCGCAAATACTGACTCAAACCGTTATCTCGATATTTATGCCATAAATCATAACCGTGTTTTGGCGTGATTCCGCAAATTTGACAAGCATCTTTGATTGAATCGGTTTCCTGACTTTTGAGCAATCGCAGTAATTGAACTCGTAATCTGATCCGCGCATCTTTTTCCTTCTTTTCTTGTTCTCGCAATTGCTCAACGGTTTCAATAATAAGAGCCGGAAAATCTAATTTTCTCATTCGGTCAGCTTAACACACCTACCTTATTTATTTCTGTATTAGACAGTGTGATGCGAATGCCGACCGAGCAAATCAGTTTCCGGCATCTGTTGGTGACCTGCACCCGTAGAATTATCCCGAAAGAATGGCGAGAATCAAATAAACTGAAAACAGGAGATTCTTGCTATGAAAAAGACTTTTACGGACGAGCAAATCGTCGGCATCTTACGCGGCTTTGAGCCGAGCGGAAAAACAATTAAAGAATACTGCCGGGAAAAAGATGTCAGCGAAGGCACATTTTACAAATGGCGTAACCGTTTCGGGACAATGGAAGTTGCCGAGGTCAAAGAATATCGGCAATTGCAGCAGGAAAATGCCCGTTTGAAAAGACTGCTCGCCGAACGGGATTTAGAGATTGATGTAATCAAAGAGGTGCTGGCAAAAAAGTGGTAGGCTGCGCCGCCAAGCGGGAGGCGGTTGCCTTTATGAGAACCCGCCGATTGTCTGAGCGGCGCGGCTGCCGTCTTGTCTCGCTAAATCGGAGAAGCTGTCGATACAGACAAAGGCGCGCGGCGGAGTGCAGTTTGATAAAACAAGTGCGCGCTCTGGCGGTCGAACATCCTCGCTTCGGTTATCGGCGGATTGCCGCTCTGCTCAGGCGATGGGTGCCAAGGTGAATCTCAAACGGGTTTACCGGTTATGGAAACAGGAGAAGCTGAGTTTACCGCTCAGGCGACCGCGCAAGAGGCGCTCCAAATCGGTTGTCGGAATCATGCCGAAGGCTCAGAGGTCTAACCAGGTTTGGACGTATGATTTTGTATTCGACCAAAGTCTTTCGGGTAAAAGCCTGAAGATGCTGACCTTGATTGATGAATATACCAGAGAATGCCTGGCGGTTGAGGTCGGCGTGTCAATAACGAGCGAACGGGTCAGGCAGATTCTGCAAAGAGTTTGCGCCTCTTTTGGCAAGCCGGAACAGATTCGTTCGGATAACGGAAGTGAATTCATCGGCAAGGCGGTCGGCGGCTGGCTTGGAGAGAACGGCATCGAGCCGTTGTTTATCGAACCGGGCAAACCATGGCAGAACGGCAAAGGCGAAAGCTTTAACGGAAAACTCCGGGATGAATGCCTAAGCCGCGAATGGTTCTCTTCGGTTAAAGAAGCGCAAGTGGTAATTGAAGAATGGCGTAGATTCTACAACGAAGGACGACCGCATTCGAGCCTTGGATATTTGACTCCGCTGGAGTTCAAATCAAAGACGGAGAGTAACAAATCTCTCTCCATTCAATTGGGATAACAAATGGGGGCTGGACATTGGAATTAAACGATAACTCACCGAGAACGGCGCAGAACCTTTGGGAAACGATTAAGCGCGAAGCAAAGAACGAATTTGAAAGCGGACATCGTGCTGCTGCGGCTTTTGAACCGGCTGATTATATGACCGACGCTTGGAACAGAGCGAGCTATCTCGGATTGCGTGAATCACTGATTGAAGAATGGCAGCCGAAAGGAGGAATTGAATTAACCATGATTGATGCGCTAGCTCAGGCTTGGCTTCAATTACAGTTCTGGACAATGGAAAGCGTCAAACGGGCAAAGACCGCGCCGCGCCGTGAAAATCAGGAATTTGGTGAATGGAAGAGTTGGAACAAAGAAGCTAATCCGAAACAATGGAGTCAGGAAGGACATTGGGATGTGCCTTTGGTCACAGAGCAAGCAGCAGTCGAACACGCCGCGCAAATGGCAGATCGATGGCAAAGAATGTATTTCAGGGCGATCAGAAGTTTGAGGGATTGGCGACGTTACACGCCGCAAATGACGATCAACAACCCGAATCAAGTAAATATCGCCGCTGACGGCGGGCAGCAAATAAATGTTTTGAAGACGGAAGAAGATGAGTCGAAAAAAATTACTTCTTAGATTGTTCTTTGGCTGGCGGTCTGGGTTTTCGATTTATAGTCTGTCATCTAGATAATTGACAGCATGATAATTGTTTGCATGAAATCTCTAAAGCCAGCGCCTTACCCGTTTGCGGAAATCACTATATTCGGTGTCATGCGTTTTAATTAAAAATTCCTCTTCCAACCGCACCTGTATTTGAATTAAAACAAAACCGAGAACGACAACAAGAAGCGTTAAGGCGTTCGGTATCGTCAGGAAAAATCCGATCAAAGTGACAATCATTCCGAGAAAAATCGGATTGCGAGAAAAGCGAAAAATTCCGGTTTGAACAAGTGCGGTCTGTCTTTCTTCGTCTATTCCGATGCGCCATGAATTGCCCATTTGAGTCTGCGCCACGACCGTCCAAATAAGCGAGAGAAAAAGTAGTGCAATTCCGGTAATTTGAATCGTTTGATTTTCCAGCCACACAATCGGAAGCGTAAACGAGTAATAGTCGGGCGTAAAGGCATAAAGAATGACGACGAGCGTTAAACCGAGCATCACGATTTTGAAAAGTTTGCCGATGTAATCGTGAGCAGTATCGGTACTGCGAAAGGTGACTGGATTCACGCCGATCGTTTTCCAAACACGGTGAGACGGCAGAACGAAAGCGACCGCAAAATAAATCAGTAAATATAAAAGTAGAATGTAGCCAATCATTTTCAATATGAAACATTTAATCACGGCTAATGAAAAGATTCAGCCACTCGCGTATTTCATCGCGCACTTGTCGAAAAATCTTTAACCGCGATTCGTAATCAAGGGCGCTTTCGGGCGGTGGATCCTCAAAGCTCTGGTGAATGCATGTCGCTTTGCCGGGAAATACGGGACAAGTTTCTTTAGCGTTGTCGCAGACTGTAATGATGTAATCGAATTGCTGCTGAGCGAATTCATTGACCGATTTTGAGCGATGACCGGAAATATCAATCCCGATTTCGCCCAATGCTTCGACGGCTTCAGGACGCACAGAACTCGGCGCAACGCCCGCGCTTTCGACTTCAAATTTACCTTTTCCTAATTCACGCAACAGACCTTCCGCCATCTGACTGCGGGCGGAATTGCCGGTGCATAAAATTAACACTCGTTTTTTCTCGTTCATAACTTTTCGTTTTTTCTTTCCTCGTGCGGAATGATGCCGGCTTCCGCGTCTTCGGTTGTAATCGGCACGAGCCAGTTAAAAAGCAAAGTTGCCGTCACCGCTCCCAAAAGTTGCGCAACCATAAACGCCGGAACATCAGCCAACCTAATTCCCGCAAAAGTGTCGCTCATCGTACGCGCTAGGGTAACAGCCGGATTCGCAAACGACGTTGAAGCGGTGAACCAGTAGGCAGCGGTAATATATGCGGCAACTGCGAACGGAACGACCGTCGCCGAACAAAGCCTGACGCAGCCCCAAATGACGGCAAGCAGTCCGAAAGTGGCGACGAATTCGCTAAACCATTGTGCTGAACCTGTTCGCGCTTTTTGTCATGCGAAAAAAAACAGGCAATTCAAACATTACGTTTGCAGCGGCAACTCCCGCTAAAGCCCCGACGGTCTGCGCCGCAATGTAGGCGAGCGCATCGAGTTTTGAGAGTCCGCCCTGCAAGCAATCGCAAATTGTAACCGCCGGATTGAAATGCGCGCCGGAAATGCCGCCGAACGTCTAAATCAGCGCGACGAGCGCCGCGCCGGTGGCGATTGTGGTGGCGAGTAAAGCGACAGCGACATTACCGTTTGATAATCGTTCCGCCATAATGCCGGAGCCGACGACCGTCGCCAGTAACATCGCAGTTCCTAAGCCCTCCGCAACCATGCGCCGCGCTAAATTTGCTTCGTTTGACATTGCGTTTATGGCTATTGTTATGTCCCTTTGACGGCGAATACTTTGACGCTTGCCGCGTAGTCGTTGACATTGTAGCGACGAAGAAGGTCCGCTAAATCGGCGTGCAGTTCATTCTCGGTGCTGATCGTCGGTTCAGGTGTGCAGCAGGCGGAATCAAAAGTCGGCAAGGATTTTGACGCGCTTCCTATTTGCGTCATCGCCGGCGCGCAGCATCCGGCTTGATTCTCGACCTTTGCGTAAGCATTCAAATCTGAACCCGCATCAATAACTTCGACGCCCGAAAACCCCGCTTTCGACAATCCGTTTTCGTAATCTTCAATTGAAATCGCTCCGGCGATGCAGCCGACGTAAGCCATCAGGTCGTTGCCGAGCTCGGCGGGTAGTTTCTGTTTCAGCGCAATGTCGCTGACCGCAAGCCGCCCGCCTGGTTTCAAGACTCGCGCGATTTCCCGAAATACCGCGTCTTTGTCGGTCGCCAAATTGATAACGCAGTTGCTAATCACACAATCAACCGAATTATCCGGAAGCGGAAGATTGTCAATCGTCGCCAGGTGAAACTCGACGTTCGAGTAGCCTTTGCCGCCGTTTCCCTGCGCCGCGTTTCGTCGTGCAAGGTCAATCATTTCCGAGGTCATATCAATCCCGATGGCTTTGCCGGTCGCGCCGACTTGCTGCGCGGCGAGAAATACGTCCAGCCCGCCGCCCGAACCCAAATCGACTACCGTTTCGCCTTCCCGTAAATGAGCCGTCGCCGTCGGATTGCCGCACGAGAGTCCCATATTCGCTTCGGCGGGAATCGAAGATAATTCTTCCCGCGTGTAGCCGAACGCTTCGGCGACTGCCCGCACTCCGTCATTTTTCGACGACAAATTACTAACCGCAACTGAGCCGTATCTTGACCGCACTGCTTGTTCTATTTTTTCAAACATTTCTATACCACCTTTCAATTCAATTTTTAAGATATACGCTTAAACGTATATGCAAATTTAGAGTAATCCTTGTTCATCGTATATGTCAAGCCGTATGAGTTTATGCTATAATCTTTTTTGTTATGAAAAGTGAAAAGGGCGACAAAAAGCCGTTCAATATGGAATTATTCTTTGCCGCGCTCGCTGACAATACGCGGTTGCGGCTGCTTAACTTAATGCGGGATACGGAAGTCTGCGTCTGTTTTTTCGTCGAAGTCATCGGAACGAATCAGCCGAAGATTTCGCGGCATTTGGCTTACTTGAGAAAAGCCGGTATTGTCGCCGCCCGGCGCGACGGAATATGGGCGCATTACCGAATCGTCGCGCCCGAAAATGAAAACGCGGCGCAAGTTCTGCGCGACGTTCAGGAATGGTTGAAAACCGATAAGTTAATGCAAAAGGATAGAAAACATTTGATGAATGTTTGTTGTGCGCCGCAGCCACCGGTAAGCATACAAGGTGCGCCGCTCCCGAAAAGTATTGCAATTTAACCAAGCATTTTAATTTTTGTAATTATCGATGAATGTTCAAAGGTTCTTTCCGCCTCTTAACAAAATCAATCTGCTTGCCTTTTTTCACCTTTGCCAGATTTCCTTGCTCGTCAAGATATCGTAATTCGCCACGCTCGACATTGGCTTCGGTCTCTCCGTTTTCCGCAACTCGAAAAGGACAACGACCGCGTTTGAAAACCGTTTGAAGTTCGGGCGGCGTGTGAATCACCAGCGATGCGCCGCCCTTAAACGGGCGAGCAAAAACGAACGTTTTTACTCATACCCCGGATGTTGCTTGAGCCATTCGGCGCGGAGTAGAAAACTTCCGCTCGTAACGATTCTGTCACCGACATTTAATCCTTCTAAAACTTCATACTGACCGCCCTTTTCCCCGCCTAATCGCACGCGCCGCATTTCAAAAACATTCGGTTCACTGGTTGCGACAAAAACGACCTGACCGTTTCCTAGATTCTGGACGGCTGACGCTGCAATCGTCGGCGCGGTTTGTTCGGCTTGCCCGAGCGCACCGAACGCGGCGCGGACATACATTCCTATTTTGAGCGCGCGGTCAGAATTTTCAAGCTCGATACGAAGCTGAGCCGTGCGCGTAGTTTCATCAAGGCGTGGGTCAATGTAAGTGACCCGACCACGGAAAACCCGATCAGGAAAAGCGTCGGTTGTGATGCTGGCGCCGCTCCCCGTGCGGAGCCGCCCCAAATCCTTTTCATAAACCTGCGCGATTACCCAGACGCTCGAAAGATCCGTCACACGCAGGAGTTCCTTGTTCGCTTCGATAACCTCGCCCTGGTTAATCGTGCGGCTCGTCACCGTGCCGGAGATAGGCGCTGGAACGGCAATTTCAGAATTTATCTGCGAGACCGAACGCAATGAGTTAATTTTCTGCGGCGATGCTCCGTAGAGCAGTAATTTCTGCCGAGTAGACGCGATTTCCGATTCATTGTTGCGAAGTTTATTCAATGCTTCTTCAGACTCCGAACGGGTGGCGGGGTTAATGTCGAGCAGTTGTTTGGCGCGGGCTAGACGCGCTCGCGACGCAATGGCTTCGGCTTCAGCAGTTCTCAGCTTGGACGTATCCTGTTCGAGTTCCTCGCGGCTGGCGGCGCCGATTGAGACGAGTCTTCCGGTGCGCTGATAACGCTTTCTCATCTCTTCGAGCTCTGCTTCATCTGTTTTAAGCTGCGCGGTCGCCTGATCGAGTTCCGTGCGTCCTGGCTGGTTGATGCGAACGAGTCTCTGCGAGCGTTCGTAATTTCTTCGGGCATTATCCACTTCCGTAAGGAGCGCTACATAACGCGACTGCGCCGCCGCAAATTCATCGCTGAAGACGACCGCAACCGTTTGGCCGTTTTGAACCGTTTCTCCAAGTTCCGGAACGACGCGCCTGACTACGCCGCCGATTAAAGATGTGACCGGCGTTTCCCGGTAGGCGTTTGCTTGAACAACTCCGGTAGCCGACGCCGATTCTGCACCGCCTTCAAGGGCAAGCTGCTCGCCGACAATCTCGGTTTTTATTCCGGCGCGTTCGATTTGTTCGGCTGCAATCGTCAAAGTCTGCCCGCCAGCAGTCCCCGACGTATCTTCCGTCGACTGATCTACGGTCACCGAGCGCGGCGCGGGAACCGGTTTTCCGGCTTGCCCGTTTGACGGCGACAGCAAATACCAGCTCGCCAAACTAACGGCCGCAACGAGCGCCAGTATTGATGCGGCAATCACGAGTCGCCTCTGTTTTTGTCCGGGAGCTGATTTCTCGACCAGATCTCTATCTTGAACCGAAGACGTTTCAGCGGAAATTTCCGTTTCGCTATGTTCTATGTTTTTCTCGTTCATTTGTTTGTTAATTCGGGCGCATTCGTCGCGCGCAGGATTTCGACGCGGGCCAGATAAGTTTCCAGTTGCGCGTCGATAAAACCGTTTTCAATTTCGATAAAGCGGCGCTGTTCGGCAATGTAATCAAACAGCGGTTTAGAGCCGAGTTCGTAAGTTTGGCGGACCACGGACAAATTAGCGGCAGCCTGCTCGCGGACGCCGACCCTGTAAATCTGCATTGCGCGCGCGGCGCTTTCATAACGGGCGTATGCAACGGCAGTCTCGCGGCGGATCGTCAATTCGCCGAACTCGCGTCGCCTTTGAGCTGCCGCCTGGTCGGAGACGGCGGCTTCCACCGCACCCTGATTTCGGTTGCGGACCGGCAGGTCAAGCGTTACGCCGAATGTAAAGGAATTAAAAACGCTGTCTATCGGACGCAGATTTCCAGCCTCGTCAATTCCTCGCAAGGGGAAACCGGTTCTCATCCGCTGGTAACCGGCTGTCACTGAGGCATCGAGTTTTCCGCCGGCACGCGCCTGTTCGATTCGCGCGGCGGCAAGCTGTTCGGCAACACGCGCCCCCCCTAAATCCGGGCGCGTCCGCAAAGCCTGCTCAACAGCTTCCGTACGGAGGGGCAAAACTTTGAGCAGGCCTTCGAAATCCCCACTTAGACGTAGCGGCTCTTCAGGCGGCATCCCGACGAGATTACGAAGCTCTAACATGGAGATTTCAACTCGTCCTTCGCTTGTCTCGCGCATCGCTCGCAGCCGGTTAAGCTCGACCGTTTCCATGCTTTGTTCGAGCGGCGCTCGGCGGCCTTCCGTGACGGTCGCGGCGACGAGATTGTAGTTGTTCGTCGCCAATATGAGCATATCTTCAGTGAATTTGAGTTTGAAAGCGAAAGCCAGGCTTTCGCCGAATTTTGCACGCACTTCGGCCGCAAGTAGCCGCCGCCGGTCGTCCAAAACCTGTCTGCGCAAGGTCAGTTCAGAATCTGCAACTCGGATACGCGCCTGCCGTCTGCCGCCGAGTTCGAGCGGCACGGAACCGGCAACCATCAGGCTGTTATCGCCGCCCCCGATCTGCTTTGAGCCGTTCGCCTCAATCATCGGATTTGGTCTCAATCCTGCCTGCCTGAAAAGCGCCTCGGAAGCTTCCACTTCATTAGCGAGCGCGAGCAATTCTCCGTTGTTCGCTAAGGCGTAAGCGACGAGTTCATCGGCGGTTTTGCCCTGCACGGAATCGAGGTATTTAGATATCGAAACCGCTGTTGACTTAACTTCTGAAACCGGAACTACATCCTGCGCCGTCGCTGTTAAAAACGTCTGCGGGAATAACGAAAACAGAAGAATTGCTACAAGTAGCCGCCTTTTTGTTAATACTTTTTTTCGTGTTGAAAACATTTCTTTTAACCTACGCTCCAGCGCGCCGCCGGCCCGCTTTTATTGCCAGCCAGATCGAAACCGGGGCGAGAACTGTCAGCTGCACAAACGGCAATAATCCCGTGCCAAGAACCGGCAAAACCGGCATTTTGTCGTTGTAACTCCACCATCCGAAAGCGAAAGCGATTTTCTCGAACAAAACAGCGAAGGCTGAACCGAGCAGCGCGGCGGTTAAATAAAATTTCCAGTCCTGCCCGTTAATAAAAAATGCCGCAACTGCGTAAATTGCCAGAATCGTTAAAGCATCAACTGCGGTCGCCAGCGTGCAGAAAAACAAAGATTCAATCATTGCCTCTTCAGCCGATTTGTAAGCCGCCATCTGGACAACTTCCCAGACCCAGTTCAATGCGGATGCGATGCCGACAAGATACATGTAAAAAGCTCGCTTTGAAGATTTATTGTCCGGTGATTTCATCTCTCTCCTTGATAAAACCCATTTCTTCTGCTGAATTTTCCTTTTTAAGATTGCGCTCGTGCAGCCAGAAGAAAATAACCGGCGTGACGATCAAAACATGCAGCAGACTAGAAACCATTCCGCCCAAAACCGGAGTCGCGAGCGGTTTCATTACTTCGGCGCCAGCGCTTGAACTCCACATAATCGGCAAAAGCCCTGCGACGACCGTAGAAACCGTCATCACTTTCGGGCGCAGCCTCAGAAGCGCCCCCTCGATTACCGCTTCCATAAGCGTTTCGCGATTTAGACTGCCCAATTCGGCTCGTTTTTTCTCGACCGCTTCGTTCAGGTAAATCACCATCACCACCCCCGTCTGCACCGCCGTTCCGAAAAGAGCGATAAAGCCGACCCAGACGGCGACGGAAAAGTTGTAGTCGAGCAGCCAGAGCAGGTAGACGCCGCCCGTTAAAGCAAAGGGCACGGCAAGCAGAACGTGGAGCGCTTCAATTACCGAGTTGTAAGTCAGGTAGAGCAATCCGAAGATGACGAACAGCACAACCGGCAAAACAATCAACAGACGTTCTCTGGCGCGTTTCTGGTTTTCATACTGCCCGCTCCACTCGAAGTAATATCCGGCGGGCATATCCACCTCTTTGACAAGCGCCGTTTGCGCCTCTTCAACAAAGCTGCCGACATCGCGACTGCGCACGTTTAAGAGAACCGTGCCGCGCAGCAGCCCGTTTTCACTCGAAATCATCGACGGGCCTTCCACCGTGCGGATGTCGGCAACCTGCGCGAGCGGCACGCTGGCGCCCGACGCAGTAATAATCGGAAGCTCGCCGAGAGCAGCGGGGCTGCCCCGGAATTCCGGCGCGTAACGCACTCGCACCGGGAATCTCCGGCGTCCTTCAATGGTGACCGAAAGATTGCTTTCGCCAATGCCTTTTTCAATCAGGTCGGCAATCGTCGCCACGTCGATGCCGTATCGTGCGGCGGCGGAGCGGTTGATTTTAATATCAACATAAGGCGCGCCGCCGATTTGTTCAGGGTAAACGTCCGCCGCGCCGGGGACGCTTTTTACGACATCGGCAATACGGCGGGAGACAGCTTCGATTGTTTTCAGATCGTTGCCGTAAATCTTGATGCCGACCTGTGAGCGAATGCCGGTCGAGAGCATTTCGATACGGTTGATGATCGGCTGCGTCCAGATGTTCGTGACCCCAGGCATTCGCAGAGCCGCGTCCATTTCCGCGATCAATTTCTCCCGCGTCATCCCGTCGCGCCACTCCTCCCCCGCTTTCAAATGAACGATAGTTTCGTTCATATTCGTCGGCGCCGGATCGGTCGAGCTTTCGGCGCGCCCGGCTTTGCCGACCGCCCATTCAACTTCCGGGAAGGTTTTAAGAATCTCGTCCTGCCGGCTCATTATCTTTAAGGCTTCGTCAATCGAGATCGCCGGGTCGGTGACGGGCATAAACATCACATCGCCTTCGTTCAATGGCGGCATAAATTCGTTGCCGATGCTCGTCGCCAGGAAAACCGCGCCTAAAAACAAAAGCAGCGCGACGGCAATCGTCGCGACCCGGTGCTTGAGAGCGGCGAGTAGCGCCGGTTCATAAAGCGAATGCAGAAAACGCATGACCGGGTTGGCGTTCTCCGCGTGAATCTTTCCGCCGAGCAGGTAGGTGCAAAGCACGGGAACCAGGGTGACGGCAATAATCGCCCCGCCGATCATGGCAAAAGTTTTGGTAAAAGCCAGGGGGTGAAACAGCTTTCCTTCCTGTCCCGTTAAAGCGAAAACCGGAATAAAGGCGAGGATGATAATCGCCATCGAAAAGAAAACCGGGCGCCCGACGAGCTTTGTCGATTCGAGAACCGCACGCCACAATTCGGACTTATTTTTCAGATCGACATTGTGCTGCTCGATATAGCGGAAGGCGTTTTCGGTGACGACGATTCCGGCGTCGACCAGAACTCCGATGGCAATGGCGATTCCCGAAAGCGACATCAGGTTCGAGCTGATGCCCATAAAATACATGAATAGAAACGAAGTCAGAACAGCCAGCGGAAGCGGGATCGTCACGATCAGAATCGAGCGGAAATGCGCGAGAAACAGAATGTGCGCCAGAGTGACGAGAACCAGCTCTTCGATTAAAGCGGTTTTAAGCGTAGAAGTTGCGCGACCGATCAGCTGCGTCCGGTCGTAAAACGGCACAATCCTGACGCCTTGGGGAAGTCCTACTTCCAGGGTTTTAATACGGTCTTTGACGGCGTTGATTACTTCGAGCGTGTTGACGCCGTATCTGGCAATAACCACTCCGCCGACCGCTTCCTTGCCGTTTTTATCGAGCGCTCCCGTCCGGAAAGCATTGCCTAATTTGACTTCCGCTACCTGGCGAACGTAAATCGGCGTGCCGCCCGATGATCCGATGACGACGTTTTCGACATCCGCCACAGATTCGACCAACCCGATTCCGCGCACGACCGCCCATTGTCCGGATTGTTCGACGACGTTTCCGCCGACGTTGTTGTTCGACCGCTGAACGGCTTCGACGACGGTCGAAAGCGGCAGATTAAACGAGCGGAGCTTATCGGGGTCAACGTCCACCTGATATTGCTGAACATACCCTCCGACCGAAGCGACTTCGGCCACTCCGGGGACGGAATTGAGCTGGTAACGCACGAACCAGTCCTGCAGGGTTCGCAGATCGCGCAAATTCATCGAATCGGATTCGAGCGTGTACCAGAAGACTTGTC
Organism: Pyrinomonadaceae bacterium; assembly: GCA_030448055.1. Classification (GTDB taxonomy): domain Bacteria; phylum Acidobacteriota; class Blastocatellia; order Pyrinomonadales; family Pyrinomonadaceae. The sequence continues at coordinate 764,011 of JAUJNR010000002.1, read as the reverse complement.
CAACGCCCGTCGCGTCAGGTCCGAGCGTCGGCGTCACCCCTTCTGGCAGTTGTTTTGCGACCAGATTCAAGCGTTCGAGAACTCGCGTCCGCGCCCAGTAAAGATCGACATTATCTTCAAAAATAATGTTGATCATCGAGAAGCTGAACGCCGAACTTGCCCGCACCACCCGCACGCCGGGAAGCCCTTGCAAATTTGTCACGAGCGGGTATGTCACCTGGTCTTCTACTTCCTGGGGAGAGCGACCCGCCCAATCGGTAAAAACGATGACCTGGTTATCCGACAAGTCCGGAATCGCGTCAATCGGGGTCTTAATCAGCGCCCAATAGCCGGCCGCCGCCAGAGCGACGAACAATGCGATAACAATAATACGGTTGTTAAGCGACCACTCAATTAGATTGTGAATCATAAATACCAGCCTGGGGCAGTTTCAAAATTCTTTGACCGCCATCTTAAAATTTGGCAAGTTCTAATCGGTGACGACGACTTTGCCGCGCATCATATTCATCCCGCAGGCGAAGGCAATCTCGCCCGAACCCGTCGGCGTAAAACTGACCGTAACGGTCTTGCCAACCGGCAGTGCGCGCTTGATATTCAGCTTCGGAAAGACGACTTCGCTGCCGCAGTTGTCGGCGTCCGCGCGGTAAAACGCGAGTTTTACGAGATGACCTTTTTTGACGCTGACCTGCTCGGGCGTAAAACCCTTGCCTGAAACTGTTACTTTGATAGTCTTTGCCGAACTTTCGGCTTCATTCTCAATTGGGTCCGTTGTGCCGTCCGCGTTATCGCCGGCAATTAAGATTTGGTTTTCATTTACGCTTTGGTTATTGTTTACCGCGGTCAAGTGCCCGTAAGCGCAGGCTGTGATAAAAATCGCGCTCAACCCAAAAGCTATAACCAGTAGTACATTCAATAATGTGTTCATTTTATCAACCTCGAATTTGTTCTTTTAACCATTTGCGATTCGCGCCGATTCAGTATTAAGGCGCGAATCGCAAATGCTCCTTTTTTACTGAGCGGTAACGGGCAAGCTAAATTTGCCTCGTCCGGACGGACCTTCATAAGTAATCTGCGCTTGCCATTCGCCGGCCATTTCAATATCGGCTTTGCCCCGGTAAACCCCAGGCGTGTCGGTCGTGGTAAAAGTCGCTGCGTTATTCATCACCGCCATCGAACCCATTGCCGGCATATGGAATGTGAGCGCTGCCGCACCGATATCCACGGGTTTGCCCGAAACATCCGTGAAAGCCAAAGTAAATTCCTGGGAACCTTTTTTGAGAACCCCGTCGGCGTTAGAAATTGTGGCGGTCAGATTGTTCCCTGCCGGACCGCTTTTAATTGTTTTACCAACGGCAGCTCCACCCGAGCCGGAGCTGCACGCGGCGGCAAAAACGGCCAGGACAACAAGACCGAAAACTAAAATATATTTGGACATAATTTTTCCTCATTTTTTTGATTTTTGATTGAAAGTTTTGAAACGAAAAACGATTTTCGGAACCGGACATTAAACACACTTCGGCGCACGGTTTTGCCCGCATTTTTATACAAAATGCGGCAGCAAGACACACTACGCCCCCGGTATTAAATTAGAAATGAATTGTTTTGAATGTACTTGGGCTGAAATCTCTTGAGTAAGATTTCCGGCTCGAAAGAAAAAAGAATCGGCTGATCCGGTTTTTCTTTTTTGAGCAGCAATGCGATTTGTTTGAGAATTGAATCGCTGATAAGGATGATTGAAGGCGAAAAATTGAATGACGCGCCCGCCGAGTTTGGTGTAGGATTGCTGCAATTTACGGCGCAGCATAATTTCGCGGCGCTCATGCTTTTAGCGCCGTCGCAATCCATCTTTTTCTTTTTGCAGCATTCCATCGCCGACATCCCGTTTTGTGCATTGCCCGAAAAAGGCGTAGCTCCCGCCAGCGCGCCGGCGGCGAGAGCAAAAAGCAAAAACAGAGATGTCAGCCATTTTTTCATTGATTTTTCAAGACTATTCTTCTTGCAGGACAACTGTCAAGTTATTGAGCCTTGTCACTATTGTTAATTGTTCCATCAGATTTGTCTTTCCATTTACTACTATAAACCCCGTACACGTATACAAGGTTAAGCGGAAAACTACAATAAATATTTATTCGTATCAAAATCAGGTTATTTTTATTTTCCGGCGCTCTTTGCTGCCCGCAAGCTTTCTTCCTGTGAAAGACGTCAATTCCAAGTTCGGAGCTTCTTCAACAATTGAACAAACCTGCCCGGTTGCTGCCTTGGCGCTGAGTTTAGGCGCCTGGCGGATCAATGTTGCCAGATCGGATCGAAAGCTGTGCAGTTCTTCGAGCCGCCGGTCAACGGCTTGCAGTTTTTCAGCGAGAGCCTTTTGAACCGTGCCGCAGGGACTTGTTCCTCGCTTGGCAAGATCTAAAATCTCTTTGATCTCTTCGAGCGAAAAACCGAGCGTCTGCGCCTTGCGGATAAATTGAAGGCGTTCCATAATCGGCGGAGTATAAAGCCGGTAACCGGACGCCGAACGCGGCGGGTGCGGGATGAGTCCCTGCTGCTCGTAGAAATGCAACGTTTGCACGCCTACTCCTAAAAGCCTGGCGGCTTCTCCGGCAAGCATCCTTTCCCCCCATTGTTCATTTTTTGTAGCCATCGGTTTTATACTCCTATAATACATTTTTTTAACATCGTTCTTTTATTCGTTTCCATAATGTTCTCCATTTTAATTAGCTTTTTTTCCTTTTGAATAGCTGAAACCACCCATCAGACTTATGCTACTTCCTCTAGTCGAGTAGAGTGTCAAATAACACTTCTCCGGACATTTTGCCTTGACCCTCTAGCGACTAAATGGTTTACAGTATTGTTTGGAATATAATTCAATTTCAGACCGTAATTTTCAGTTAAGAAGGAACAGTATGAATAACCAAAAGCAAACATTGAACAACCACCGAATTCTGCTCGCTCTTTTAAGCGTTTTTGCGCTCGTTACAATCGGCGCGTCGGCTTTTTTTATGCGCGGGCAATTTCAAGTGAATGCGGCAGATGCTACTTCAGTGGCGAAAACCGTGCGCGTGCAGATTGCTGTTGAGGGCATGCACTGTTCGGGTTGCGCCAGCGGCATCAAATCAATGCTCAAGCGAACTGAAGGCGTCGTGTCAGCCGAAGTAAGTTATGAAAACAAAGAAGCGGTTGTTGAATATGACACGGAACGCACGACGACGGATAAAATTCTTGAAGTCATCACCAATCTAGGTTACAAAGCAAATGTTAAAGGGTAAATACGTAGGTCAGTAAAACTGCGGATCTTCGTATCTAAACAAAATGATTGAGAATCAGCAAACCATAGCGCCGGCGGGCAGCCGTAAAACAACCGGCATAATCATTATTGCGGGCTTTGTTATTGCGCTTGCTGCGATTATCACGTTCAGCATTTTTGCGCACGACGGCGGCGTAGCAATTGGGGCTGCAAAGAGTGAAAACGGCGCCGAAAACGCGGTTACAAGCAGAGGGACAAAGAGTGTATTGATTAAAGTTGACGGGATGAGTTGTCCGACAAGCTGTCCGAGCGGGATTAAGGCAATGCTGGAGCGCACGCCCGGCGTTATTTCCGCCGAAGCCAGTTACTGGGACAAACAGGCAAAAGTTGAGTTCAATTCGACAGAAACCTCCCAAGAAAAAATTGTCGAATCGATTAAAGATATGGGTTATCGGGCGAGCGTTAAAGAATAAACAAAAATCGAAAATTTTTAGATAGCAGGCGGGCATTATTTATAAATAATGCCCGCCTTTTATAATGTTTGCGCGAGCTGAATGAAATAGACGGCAAGCGCAATCATAGCGACGCCGCTCACTATCTCGGCGACTCGGCGCGCCCGACCGATTCGAGCCAGCCACGCCCCGACGGTCCCGGCAAACAAACCCAACAGCAAAAAAGGCATTCCGCGCCCCACAGCATACGAAAGAGAAAGCACGGCGCCGTATAAAGGATTTCCGACGGCTGCGGCGATGGTCAAAAGCAGCAAAAGCGGTCCGGCAGATGTCGTGACGGTCGCCACGCTGTAAACAAAGTCATACATAAACGCCCCGACAACCCCGCCACGTTTTCTGATTTCCGGGTCGGGAAGGTAGCGGCGCACAACCGGTCCGAACAGTGCCGCGAGCCCCGCGACGAGAGCAAACACGGCGGCTCCGACGGCAAACCCGGCGCTCCAGCGCGAGAACAACCGCCCGGCATACGAAGCCGCAATTCCCAATCCGAGAACGCTTAGGACTACACCGCAGAAAAAGGCGAGCGAGAGCAGCAGCCCGCGCTGGCGGCGCTTGCCTTCCGGCGCGTCTTCAACCTGTGACCCGACAAATCCGACGACCCCTACGCCCGCAGGGAGTGTGCATGGTCAAGTGGAAGTTGAGAGAACGCCGCCGATAAGAGCGACGAGCACCGCTATGAGCGGGTACTGTTCAATCGACGACGAAAGGCTTTCAATATAATCAAATGGATTCATAAATCTTTCGTGTAACTGACTATGCGACCGAAAAACCTGCGCGATCCAACGCCTCCACAATCTTTTCCGGAGACACAGTTTCGGCGTACTCGACTTTTACTTTTTTCTCCGCTACGTCCACGTCCACATTTGAAACGCCGGTCATTCCGCCTAGCGCGTTTTTGATTGAGCCCGCGCATCCGTCGCAAACGATTTCCGGCGCCACGAAAACGGTCGTTTTTGTATTATTTTGTGTTTCCATCGTTTTTAATAACCCTCTTTAATTTTTACTTTCTTTGACTTGATCTTTTTTATTTAATACGCGCCGGGCAGGTTGTTTGACATCTCCAATCTCCGTGCCTTCGATCAAACCGCAAATATCTCCATCCGCAATGCCTTGCTCATCCCAAATTGAGAGAGTCGCCGCCAGTTCCTTACGATAGCGACGCATTTCACGCATACGCTCATCGAGTTCGATCAAACGTCGACGCATAATCTCGCGAACTTCCTCGCAGGGAGATTCTCCCGTTTGGCTCTCGGCGATGATGCGCCGTATCTCGTCGAGTGAAAACCCGAGCGTCTGTGCTTTTTTGATAAAAGCCAGGCGATTAAGAACACTCTCATCGTAGAGCCGGTAACCGTTTGCCATCCGCGGCGGTTTTCCAAGAACTCCGCTTCGCTCATAAAATCGCAAAGCTTCAATGCCGATGCCTGACATCTGCGCCACTTCTCCGATTTTAAGCGACGTGCCCGGCGCATCCGTCCGTTTAAGATTATTTTGCCTTTGTGCCGTTTTCATAATTTCAAACCAGATTAAAATCTGTTTGTAGCTTATATTCTAAAAACGAAAACGAACGTGCCTTAATAATCCGTTCGTTTTCGCACCAGTATATTTATGACGCTTTTTCCATCGTCATTCCGCAACAGCAACGCGGCTGTTCCTGTCCTTTACAACTCGGTGACGCACCTTTTGTAACCGTGATCTCGCAACCGCAATTTGCATCCGTGCAACGATAAACTTCACCTTCTTTAAGTGCCATTTCTATTTTCTCCTTGTTTGAGCTTTAGCTCTTTTATTCTAGTTAACCCGTTTTATGAGCTAACAATAAATATGATACATCCTCTATCCGTGTAGAGAGTCAAGCAGTCAAGCGATAAGTTCGGCTTAACGGAAGCCGAGCTGGTCGAGTTGTCCGCGCAGTTGCTCCTCGCTGACGAGGGTTGATTCAAATGCTACGAACACTTCTTTTCGATTCGCGTCCGGGACGACTTTGCGAACTCCCGGTATCGGCGACAGGTGTTTGATGATCTTGCGCGTGCAGGCTTCACAGTGAATTTTCCGCGCCGGGATGACCGTCTCGCTCAGAACTTGGGTCGCTTCGCTTTCGGAAGCACCGAGATTAAGACGCATTAGCGAAAGCGTCGAAAGCAGAACGGCGAAGATCGAAATCGTCATCACTGCGATGGCAATCGGAGCCGTTATAAGCCCGAGGATGGCGAGCGTCATGCCGACGACGTTCGAGACGACGGCGACAATGATGTTCTGTTTCATCTTGCTGTGCGCCGCGCGCCCCAGCAAAATTGAAGAGACCACCTTGTCCAGTTTATCGCTGACCAGAACCACCCCTGCTGATTCCATTGCCACGTCGGTTCCCGCGCCGAGCGCAATCCCGACATCAGACTGCACGAGCGCCGGCGCGTCGTTAATGCCGTCGCCGACCATCGCCACTTTGCGTCCCTCGGACTGAAGCCGCTCGATCACCCGAACCTTATCTTCGGGCAGAAGTTCGGCGTGTATTTCATCAATGCCGATGTCGCGCCCGACCGCTTCAGCCACTGCGCGGCTGTCGCCCGTGAGCATCGCCGTGCGGATGCCGATTTCATGAAGCCGCTTCATCACCGCGGTGGTACCGGGACGCGGCATATCCTGAAGCGCTACCGCTCCGAGCGGCTTGCCTCCGACCGCCGCATAAACGACCGTATGCCCGGTTTTGAGTTCTGCGGTATGCGCGGTTAAATGACCGTTCATCACGACGCCTTCCGCTTCGAGGAAGGATCGCCTGCCGACGAGAACACTGTTACCGCCGACATCCGCTTTTATGCCTTTGCCCGGTATGGCGCGAAAAAGCGTCGCTTCAGGCACCGTTAAATTCTGAAATTCGGCGAAGCGGACGATTGCGCCAGCAAGCGGATGCTCGCTGCCGGTTTCGGCGGAAGCTATTGTCGCCAGCACCTCGCTTTTCTCGGCACCGAAGGAAATGACTTCGCTCACGGTAGGTCGCCCGTAAGTTAAGGTTCCAGTTTTATCAAAAACGACAGTGTTCACTTCGGCGAGTGCCTGAAAGAATTCGCCGGCTCGCACCAGAAGCCCGCGGGCGATGCCGTGTCCGCCGCCGATAGCTAAAACCATCGGCGTCGTGATTCCGAGCGCGCAGGGGTAGCCCATAATAATGGCCGTCAGTCCGATCAGTACCGACTGCGAGATGCTGCCCGAATAGACGAGCCAGCCGAGGGTGGCGAGCGCGGCGACAATATAGACGACCGGTCCATAATAATTCATCAGCCGGTCCATAAGCAGCTGGATCGGCGGTTTACGCTCCTCGATCTGCCGCATCAGTTTGACCACTTGGCTGACGAATCCTTCGGAAGCCGGACGCATCACTTCGACCCGTACAAACCCGTCAAGATTCATCGTCCCGCCGACCACCTCACCCTCAACTTCGCGGTAAACCGGCTGGCTTTCGCCGGTCACGCTCGACATATCAAAGCTCGACGCGCCTTGGCGGATAATGCCGTCCAGCGGCACTCGCTCTCCCGGACGAATGACGATTGTCTCACCTGGTCGCACTTCTTCGACCGGAACTTCGACTTCTTCGTTTCCGCGAACGACGCGCGCTTCCTGGGCTTGCAGGGAAAGAAGTTTTCGCACCGAATCCGCCGCCGCTTTGCGAGTTCCCAGTTTGAAGTAACCGAAGAAAAGATGCAGCGCCATTAGCCAGATGGCAATCGGGAAAAAGTTTGGGTAAGAAGCCGGCGCCACAAAATGGGCAATCCCGATCCCGAATGCGCCCCACGCGCCCGTCGAGAGCAGGACGTTGGCGTTGATGACGCGCTGCCCGATTGCCATTAAAGTCTTTCTGAAAATCGGATACCCGATCCACAGCAGAACGACAGCGGCGACGATTCCGCTGACTATTGTGCGGTATAAATCCGGCACGCCGAACAAGTTGAGGGGATCGAAAAGCAAATCGGCGACCGCCAGACCGATGGCTAGAAACCCTCGCTTCTTTATGGTCGCAAACAGCACTTCGTCAGTCTTATATTGCTGCGCCTCTGTCGCCACAACCGTGTAACCGAGGGCTTCGATTTTCTGCGCCACTTCCGCTTCGCTCACCTTGTTGCGGTCGGCGTCAACAAGGATAATTCCGTGAACGAGATTAACCTGGACGCTCCTGACGCCGGGAAGACGACCGAGCGCCTTTTCCACCGACATCGTGCAGAACGAACACATCATTCCGCTTGCTTTAATCTGCATTAGATTGCTTGCCATAAAAAACCTCCGTCCTGAAGAATGTAAAATGTATCTCGCCGCTTGCCGGCGCGAGTACGGATTATTATTGATAATTCAGCGACCAAAACTATCTTAATCTCTCTATTCGACTAGAGAGTCAATAGCCGTTTCGTTATTTATTCACTGAACGTTTGTTATTGGATCTTACACGCTGAACTTGAAGGTTTGAGGACGGGGAATAGTTCTCTTATGAATCTTGACCGCTGCGGGAATTTATTAACCGCGTCAGATCTTTTTTTATTGTCCGTAACGCGCGAAGTTTTTCTTCGATATGAGCAATCTTTGCTTCTACTTGTTCACCCAAGTCCGCGGCGACCGAATGCGGCTTGGTTTGAAGCATTAAAAGTTCTTTAATTTCTTTGAGGGAAAAGCCCACTTTCTGCGCTTGTTTGATAAACCGAATTCGCCCGACTGACTCCTCTGGGAATGCGCGGTAGCCGGACTGCGAGCGCGGCGGCTTTGGCAGAAGTTCCTGCCGCTCGTAATAACGAATCGTTTCCAGATTCACCCGCGCGTGTTTTGCTAACTCGCCTATTGTTAATCTTTCCATCTGATTTATCCTTCCATTTACTACTATAGACCCTGTGCTTAGGTACAGGGTCAAGAGGAGATTAGCGTTATTAAAAACTATATTTGCAGAAGAGTGAGCTTCAGCCTTTATTCTCGGGTCTTCAAAGCCCGCAGCCCGTTGATTATAACCAGCAGAGAAGCTCCCATATCCGAAGCGACAGCTATCCAGAGCGTCGCATAGCCGAAAAGCGCTAGGACGAGAAATACGGCTTTAATTCCGATCGAAAACCAGATGTTCTGCTTGATAATCGAAAGCGTTTTGCGCGAAAGACGAATGGCAAATCCGAGCCGTGTGAGGTCATTGCTCATTAAAGCGATGTCGGCGGTTTCCAGCGCCACGTCGGTTCCGGCCGCGCCCATCGCCAATCCGACCGATGCTGTCGCCAGAGCCGGAGCATCGTTTACCCCATCGCCGACGAAAGCGACGCGCTCGCCTTTTTCTTCAAGTTCACGGACAATCCGCACTTTATCGTCGGGCATCAATTCCGCATAATATTCGTCGATTTCAAGCTGCTCGGCGACAGCGCGCGCCGTACCGAGATTGTCCCCGGTCAGCATCAGGACTTTTCGCACGCCGCTCGCCTTTAAGGATTCAATTGCGCGTTTGGCTTCGGGGCGCACTTCATCGGCTATAGCAATCACTCCGAGCGGCTCTTTTTCCGTTGTTATAAGCACTCCGGTTTTGCCTTCGTTTTCAAACAGCCGCAATAACATTTCGCTGTCTGGAGTGCATGTGTTTTGCTCGCGGCAAAGACGTTCGTTACCGAGAAATATCGTTTTCCCTTCAACAACAGCGCGTGCGCCGCGACCGACAAGTGCTTCAAATCCAGTAGAAACGGGCAATTCGATTTTTTGTTCGTTCGCCCTGGCAAGAATTGCCCGCGCCAGCGGATGCTCCGAGCCTTGTTCAACTGCCGCAGCAATTCGCAGTAATTCGATTTCACCGGAACCGTCGAGCGAAACGACATCGGTTACAGCAGGTTTTCCTTTTGTGAGCGTTCCGGTTTTATCGAAAGCGACGATTGTTACCGCACCGGCGGTTTCAAGATGCGCTCCGCCTTTGATCAGAACGCCGCCGCGAGCCGCGCCAGCCAGCCCGCTGACGATTGAAACCGGCGTAGAGATCACGAGCGCACACGGGCAGGCAATGACCAGCATCGCCAGCGAGCGGTAAAACCATTCGCCCCACGACCCCAAACCGAGCAGCGGGGGGAAAACAATAACTAAAATCGCCAGCCCTACCAAAGTCGGCGTGTAGATGCGCGAAAATCTGTCAACGAATGTTTGCGACGGAGCGCGTGAGCTTTGCGCTTCTTCGACGGCGTGAATGATGCGGGCGAGCGTCGTATCCTCAACGAGCTTCGTAACCCGGACTTCCAACGCACCCTGCTCATTGATTGAACCGGCGAATACTTCCCCGCCCGGTTCTTTGTCAACCGGAATTGATTCGCCAGTAATCGGAGCTTGATTGACCGCCGAATGACCGGTTAAAACCGTGCCGTCAAGCGGAATTTTCTGACCCGGACGAATGACAATAGTTTCGCCAATTTGAACTTCGGCAACAGAAACGATTTCTTCACACCCGTTTCTTTTGACCGTCGCTTCGGTCGGCGACAAGTCCATTAGGGCTTTGATAGCATTACGCGCCCTGTCCATCGAATATGTTTCGAGAAGCTGCGCGACGGCAAACAGAAACATCGCCGACGCGCCTTCGCTCCATTCGCCGATTGCCGCCGCGCCGATTGCCGCAACGGTCATCAGGAAATTCATATCGAGCGCGAGATTTCTCGCCGCACGGAATCCGCGCGGAGCGATAAACCAGCCGCCTGAGATGATGGAAATTGCCAAAAGGGGCGCAGCTACATATTCACTCGCTCCAGTCCATTCGAGCGCGACGCCGAGCGCCAGGAAAATCCCTGAAACAACCGTTACGACGAGCCGCCCGCGCCGTTCCCAGAAAGAAAGTTCCCGCCGCTCTTCGCCTTCAGAAAGTGCGGTCATTCCGATTTCTTTGATTGCCCTTTGAATTTCCGGTGAGGTTATAGTTCCTTCGACTTTCAAACGACGGTTTATCAAATCGAACGCGAGATTCGTCACGCCGGGAAGCCGTCCGAGTTTATCTTCGATTTGCCGCACTTCGTCGGCGCAATCCATTCCTTCGACGATAAAACTCGCCTGTTTTGATTCGCCGTCAGTTACTTGATAACCGACCCGCCGAATCGCTCCAGCCAAATCGCCGCGCGCGAGTTTCCCGTCGGCGTAAGCAACGCGCACACGTCCCCCGACCACATCAACCCGAACACCCTGAATGCCTTCCAATTTGCTGAGAGCGCGTGTGATGTCATCGGCGCAGCTTGGGCAATCCATCCCGCCAACTTCAAAATCACACGTTGCGCTTTCGGTTGTTTCTAGTACGTTCGTAATTTCCGGAAGTGATTCGTTTTGCCGCCCGTCGCCGCAGCACGAATCATTAGCGGCTTGCCCACTCAGGGAAACTAACTTGGAGTCGGTTTTTTCTTTCATTTCTTGCGTCCCGTCCGGTTACCTCTTCAACTCTTCATTTATCAGAGATTTCAAATCCGCTTCGCCGAGCCGTGCGAGTTGTCTACCGTTGACAAAGAACGTCGGAGTTCTGGTTACGCCAAGGCTTTGACCGTCCTTTCTGTCGCGCGCAAGTTTGGCGGCATATTTATTTTCGGCGAATGCCTGGTCCATTTTGTTTATATCAAGACCCAGCTCCATCGCGTATTTTTCAAAAAGAGTGTTGACGTCGGCTTGGGCGGTAGGTTGTGGTCCATGTTTGGTGCCCCATTCAGGCTGTTTCTGAAAAAGCATTTCCTGCGCCTGCCAGTATTTGCCCTGCTCCCCGGCCGCTTCCGTAAAAGTAGCCGCCGTCAGCGAGTTCGGGTGGAGCGGCATATAGCGAACGACCAGCCGGACCTTGCCGTCGTATTCTTTAAGGATTTTTTTGATTACGGGAGCAAAAGCCGCGCACGATTCGCATTCCGGGTCTAAAAATTCGACGATGGTTACGGGCGCGTCCGCTGCGCCGAGCGTCGGGCTATCTTCCCGAATGAGCGAACTGTTTGCCGTTGTCATGGGCTTGCGTTTGCTTTGAATTGAACTCCGATAGTAACTAGCACCAATGACGGCAGCGAGTATAACAACCACCGTAATTACAGCCAAAATTTTGATTTCTTTTCTCATATTATTTTTGTCCAGGTTTATAAAAAATTAGGCATAAAGATACGCCAACAAAAGCGGTCAACGCCATCAGCGGAATAGTAATAAAACCCAGCCATTCGATTTGTCTTGAAGTGCAGGAAATCCCCTTGGTGCAGGGCGTGATGCTTTCGGGAATCAGCCCGTAATAAAGCAGATTGTGGTAAGTCGAAATTGCCAGACCAATCAGACAGATGGGCAGAGCGTAATTTTTCATTCGCTCGTCGCGCGTAATAATTCCGCTCCCGATGATTAAAACAAGCGGATACATCGCAATTCGCTGATACCAGCACAGAAGGCACGGTGGTAAATCCATTATCTCGCTAAAGAAAAGACTGCCGACGGTTGCAACCAAAGCAATAACCCACGCCACATACGATAAAGCATCATTTAGATTTTTTTTGCTCGTGGTTTCGATTTGTTCAATGTTCATCCTTTGTTGTCTCCTCAAAGCCTAATTTTAATACCGCCATTGAAAACCCGACCTTCGGTATGCGTATAAATCTCGCTAAAAGTCGGGGTCTGATGGGGCGGGAAAACAACCTGCCCGAAACGGCTCTGGCGCGTGTCAGTGATATTTTCGGCATTGATGAAAAGACTGTATTTGCCAAATGACTTCTCGCCAAAGATACCTAATACCCAATAAGGTTTGGTTTTGAGACGATTGCTCAAAAATTGACTGCTCGTATAATACGCTTCAAAGCCAACCTTAAAATCTTCTTCTTTTTCAAAGAGTATTGCCGAATTTAATTTACTTTTCGGCGTAAGAGGCAGAAATTGATTATCAGTCAAATACTCAGCCTTCGCATTGGTATAAGTATAACCGGCAAACAATTTTACGATTTCATAGCTTGCTCTCACATTCGTTTCAAATCCCGAACTTTTGACCGGCGAAGCGGCATTCGTAAAACTATAAGTGCCGTTCGTGTTTGGCAGCAGAACGAGCGGGTCGTCTATTTCGGTATAGAAGAACATCTGATTAACCGAGTATGAAAACTTCTCGCCGATGGTATTCCGGTAATTGACATCGAACGTGCCGCCCTGACTTCGCTCTGCCTTTAATGTATTGCCAATCGGCAGAACATTTTGAAAAAGCAGTGTTTCGGCTTCTTCCGTAAAGATGCTCGGTGCTTTATAACCTAAACCGAAGCTTGCCCGACTGCTCAGTTTGTCATTAAACCGATATAGAAGCGACACACGGGGTAATGCAAACACGCCGTAATCCTTAACCGCATCAAGCCGAAAACCGGCTTCGAGCGATAACTTTTCCGTGATGTCGAAATTATCCTGAACATATCCGCCAGCCGTCGTTCTGGTCTCGTTACGCCTCGCTAAATTTGTGTTGTTCGGGTCTTCCCTGAACTGGTCATACACGGCGTTAAAACCGAAAATGAGTGCGTGATTCTTGACCGGATGAAAATAGGAAACATCCGTATAAGAATTGAACTGCCGCCCTTTGAAACGGTAATCGGGAATCTCGATTTCACGATTGAAGAATGCGATGCTCTGTTTGGCGACAATCCTTCGACCTTCTTCAAGGTCACGGTCAAACTGCAACGTGGTAATGTTGCGAAGCGAATTATTTTTCTCGAAATATCGGTGAAAGTCGTCTCCCTGATTGCGAATCACAAACACATCGCCGCCCTGCCGGTTCTGATATGTTGTCGAATTTCCAATCATTAGACGGGTATTGTCGTCCGGATAAAAGAACAATCGAGGATTGATATTGAATGATTTCGTGTTCGGAAGTTCCGTAAAATCATCGTCGTCAACGTCATACTCCTTTTGATAATTGACCGAACCGAGAAACGTATAACCGAATCGCTCGAATTTACGGGAATTGAAAATAGAAAAGTCTGTTCCTAGTGCCGACGTTTGATTGAATATCATCGACGTTACGGGTCTGTCTTCCGGCTCTTTGCTGATAAAATTAACGACACCGGCGATAGCGCCCGCGCCGTAGAAAGTTGACGATGCGCCTTTTATAATCTCGACCTGTTTCAAATCGAGCGGCGGAATATCAAGCAAACTTAAACTTCCTGAAAATCCTCCGAAAGCCGGAAAGCCGTCTTTCAGGATTTGCGTATATCTGCCGTCAAGACCTTGAATGCGGATGCTCTGCGTGAAGGAAGTTGCCGACGTTTGCTGGACTTTGATGCCTGTGCTTTCGTTGAGAATCATCGAGACATTGGAAGAACGCATACTGCTTTTCTCGTCAACTTCTTCCTCGTCAATCGCTTCAACTCGGGTTGGCGTATCGTCGATTTCACGACCTGTGCGGGTTGTGTTAATAACCACTTCGCCGACTTCATTATTTAATTTGATAAAGATTTCTTTCTCGCTTTGGTCAGTGAACGGAAAAGTAACCTGCAATTCCTTCGTATCGTAACCGGCAGAAAAAATTTCGATTGTTTGCGCTCCGTCGGGAATATTGATTAGCTCAGCTCTGCCGTATGCGTCTGTTGTAGCTGTGATTTCCGTATCTTTGACGGATGCTGTTGCCCCGACTACAGCTTGTTTGGTCTCTTCGTTTTTTACTATTACTTTGACTGTATTTTTATTACTTTCTTGCGCCGGTGCGGGTATAGATACAAGTGCGATTAAAAGCACGAGGACGATATAAAACCTGATCATTACTTAATTCTCCATTGTCTGTAAAAACGGATTTACACGCCCGAAAACGGGCGCACAGATAGATGCATTCAAAAAAAATGGAGAATTAAATTCGGAAGTTTCGGAGTCGAAGAAAAACCGGGACTGTAAGTTTCGGCGGCGAATGTTGATTGATGTCCGACCTGTTAACAGACGGCACAATTACCCGATTGTAAACCGACGGAAAAGATACTTCAGCGATCATCAGCGCGGGCGCATTGAAAGTCTGCCGGTCTTGAAAAGTTGCAGGGGTCGCCGTGAACTGGCAATCGGCTAAACTAGATACGCGGCTGTCGTTTTCGCCGCAAATGTCTGTTGTGAAAGCTGCTTTTGTTTCTGGATTCTGCTCCGTGATTTCAGCGCAAACCGATACACAAGCCACCCACGACCATAAAAGAACGGCGGGTAATAGCAAGGCTGCAAACCGGCGATAAAGCGTCGAGCTACCAGACATACTCAAATTATAGCCTATTCAGCTATACAACTAAAAATTAGGTAGTGTCCTAATAGTGTGGGGCATTCGATTTATGTTTCTTCATTTTTCAGTTCCCAAGAAATTCAAGGTATAGGCGCACGGGCGCGGCGAACCGCCGGTAAAGCCAAGTCTCGCGCATGAAAGCAATACTATTCGCCCACCGGTTGAACGAGTTGTTAGGCGCAGTCGCGGGCATAAAGCAGACCTGTATATGAAGGTGAAATTAAATTAAAAAATTTTCCCGCTAAAATCAAATCCCCCTCATATAAATTCTGAGCCAGTTTATCCTCGGATTATAGGTTGGAAAATTATTGTTCGTCATTACAAAACTAACTACCAGCTAATTGAAATATTTGGTGGGAATTTAGGTGGGAATAAGAAAAGAGCACTTTGTTAAATGCTCTAAACTATTGAAAATATTGGTGCCGATGTACGGAGTCGAACCGCAGACCTGATGATTACAAATCAACTGCTCTACCAACTGAGCTACACCGGCTCGTCGCAACTGCTACGTTGAAACAATCGCAAGCGAAAATACTACAATTTCAAATTCGTTTCTGCAAGCCGGAGAATAGAACAATAGACGGTTTTAACATAAAAATAATTGTTGACGATTGTTTAACTGAAAGGTTACGATAAAAATGTCCGACACGGGCAAACAAAAATTTTTCAAACCAACCTCTTTCTCAATCAAAAAGAAAATTTCAAAATCAAACAGCAGAAAAGGAGAACAACGTGAGTTTTCAAAAGTTTTATAAAACAAGTTTCGGAACGCTTTTTTTAATTTTAACGGCATTATCGGCAATGGCGTTCGCGCAGCGACCGACACCGGCGCAGCGACCATCGCCGTCGCCGACACCGCGTTTAATTATCAGACAAGATAACCGGCAAATGCCGATGTCGAGCGGCAATAATCTATATTGCGCCGGTTATGTGGAAACCGAGTCGGTCAATACGGCAAACGAAATTGTCGGAGCAGAGGACGAACAGGAACAAAACATCTACTCGCAGGGCGATAATGTTTACATCAGCATAGGAGCGAATCGCGGCGTGAAGGTCGGCGATATGTTTTCGGTCATTCGTCCGCGCGGGCGCGTGGAAACGCGCTGGACTAAAAAGAGCAATCTCGGATTTTACGTCCAGGAAGTCGGCGCGGTCGAAGTTGTCGCTGTCAAAGCGGAAATTTCAGTGGCGCGGGTTGTCACGTCGTGCGATAATCTGCTGCTCGGCGATTTGCTGCAGGCGACGCCGGCGCGGACGAGTCCGGTATTTCAGCAAAGAACAGCGTTGAATCTTTTTTCATCGGACAATAACGGCAAGGCTTTCGGCAGGATTTTTATGGCGCGCGATAATCAGGAAATGCTCGGACGCGAGCAAATTGTTTATATTGATTTGGGCACGGAAGACAACGTAAAAGTCGGCGATTACCTGACGATTTACCGTCGGCTCGGCACCGGGAACTTGTTTGAAAACGACGAGGAGGAATCGGTCAGCGCGCGCGACGAAGGTTTTCAAAGCGATACTTACCGCAGCGGGAAGTTTTCCAATCAAGCCCCGCGCAAATCCGGCAGCAAAGCCACCGGACGGATTATTACTAATGAAGACGCGAAAAGAGGTCGGCAGAGACCTTTGCGAAAAATCGTTGGCGAACTGGTGATTTTGAACGTCAAGGAAAAAACGGCGACGGCGGTAATCACGCGCACGGCGCAGGAAATTCACACGGGCGACCGAGTTCAACTGCAATAAAATCAGTAAAACAAAAGCGGCTGGTAATTTAGCTTGGCAGCCGCTTTATATTTAATTCAAATGCAAAGTAAACGGGACGTTATCTCCCGTTTTTTATTTGCCCGGAACGATTGTTTCCTGCTTGGCGAAGACTGATTCCTTTATGATTTGACGTTTTTTATTTTCGGCGAAAAAGTATTTGAAATAATCGAACATTGCCCAGCAAGCCGTGGCGACGGCAATCCACAACGCGCCGCGCCCGACCAGATACCCGAATACGCGCCAGTCGTCGGTGTTCAGCGAAAAAGCGAAAAGATGATTAAACGCTGTCTGGACTTCGGCGACTTCCCAAAAACGAAACGTCGGGAAAATCAAACCGAAATTGGAAACCGGCACGTTGCCCGTCGCGCCCGCCACGAGCAGCGCGACAATCGCCACGCACTGCGCCCACATTTTTATTTTCCCCGAAATTTGCGCCTGAATAACGATTCCCTCGTTGACGGCAATCGAACGCAAACCCGTAATAATGAATTCTCTGCCCAAAATTATCACGACCGTCCACGCCGGCGCGAGATGTTTTTCGACCAGGACAATCAAAGCGGCGGAGACGAGCAGTTTGTCGGCAAGCGGGTCGAGCAGCCTTCCGATATTGGAAACCTGATTGCGGCGGCGGGCGAGATGACCGTCTAAAATATCGGTCAGAGACGCGGCGAGAAAAATGCCGATGGCGAGCGCGTAGCTGCTGATGCCGAAATAATCTTCGGCGAGCGGCGTCAGCAAAATGACGACCAGCAGCGGGACGAGAATGATACGGGCTAATGTCAGGTAATTCGGCAGGTTCACGAAAATGATTATACGCCCTTTGGCGATGTTTAAGTGTAATTTTGAAAACAAAGATGTGTCAAGAATCTGAAAATGTTTGTTAACGGAAAGTTTACGCAAAAATTTTATTGCGTAAACGCTCCGAGAATTTTTTGTCCTTCTACACGCGTTTCCCCGAAAAACTCCGCGCCTCGGCGGTCAAAATACTTAATTTAATGCTAAATCCGTGTATAATTACCGACTGTGGATACTTCGATTTTGCCGCCGACGCAGAAAGGCAGACAATATGAGATTCGAGCCATCGGCTTGCGCGAATTTGCCGGGTTGCGGCGCGACGACGAACGGCTCGATCCGTTTGAACTCGCACGTTACGCCAAACTGCTTGTCGCTTCGTTCGAGCAAATCGAGCCTTTTTTAACCGAAGAAACCAAGGCGCATCTGCTTGGCGCGGGCAGCGACAAATGGTCGGGCGGCGCGTGTTCGCAAACGCTTTTCGACGGCAGAAAACTTATCATCCTTAATCCGACGCACAACGAAAACCGGCAAAACGCAACTTTGATGGAAGAAGTCTGTCACGTTTTTCTCGGACACCAACCGTCGCGTCTGGCAATCGAAACGGTCAACAAACAGGGCAAGCCGATTGCGCGCGATTACCGCGAAGCCGACGAAGAAGCAGCGTATTCGGTCGGCGCGGCGGTGCTTGTTCCGTATTCCGCTCTAAGGCGATTTGTCGAACAGGGAAAAACTTCGCGCGAAATTGCAAAGCATTTTAAGGTCAGCCGCGAATTAGTCGAATACCGAATGAAAGTTTCTCGTCTTTGGGAAGATTATAAAGTTAGAGTGGTAAGCGGTTAACATCAGCAGCCGACTGATAACAAAACTCTAACATACGTTTGACTATCATTTATGATTGAACGAATCCAGCAAAATTTTCCGCAGTCCAACCCGGAACTTTCGACGGTTGATAAACTGCGGATGCTGCTCGACATTACGAAAACTATCAGTCGCTCGCTCGATTTGGATGAAGTTTTGACGCTCGTAATGGATACGCTCAGCTCGCTCTTGCCCTACGATGCGGCGGGCATCTATTTGATTGAAACCGACAGCAAGCACGAATACGTCTTTAAATCGAAGGCTATTCGCGGATACGAGATAAGTTTTGATCTTGTCGAGCCGCGCCTGAGAATGGGCGAGGGTTTTATCGGCTACGTCGCCCAAACGCGCAAGCCTTTGATTTCTTCGGACGTTGAGCAGGATTCGCGTTATTTTCGCGCCAGAGAGCGAACCCGCTCGGAAATGGTCGCGCCGATTATTTCTAATGACGAAGTTATCGGCGTCTTCGACCTCGAAAGCGATTCGTTAAACGCTTACGAAGAAGATGATTTGCAGATACTTCTGCTGCTGGCTTCGCAGGTCGCCATTATTATCGAAAAAGTTCAGCTTCACGAACAAGTCGTCGAAAAAAATCGCCTTCAGGCACAGCTTGAAATCGCCCGTCATGTGCAGCTCGAACTGCTTCCCGAAACCGACCCGCAAATTGAAGGCTTCGACATCAGCGCGTATATTTTTCCGACCGAAGAAGTTTCCGGCGATTATTACGATTGGGTGCGAATGTTCGAAGACCAAATCGGTGTCGTCGTCGCTGATGCGGTCGGCAAAGGAATTCCAGCCGCGCTTTTGATGTCGTTTCTGCGCGCCGCTTTGCGTTCGAGCGTGCAAATCGGTTACGCGCCGCACGTCGCTTTGTCGAAAGTCGGCAATCTGCTTTGGGATTCGGTCGAAGCGAATCAATTTATCACGGCTATTTATGGAATTTTGGATGCGACGAACCGTACGTTCGTTTTTTCAAACGCCGGACATAATCCGCCGCTTTTGATTAAACCGAACGGCGAATATCGTTTTGTAGAATACGGGGATTTGCCTTTGGGAATGTTTCAAAATTCGCATTATCACCAGCATTTTATCAAGTTCGATGAAAAACAAGTGCTGGTGCTTTACACGGACGGCATCACCGAAAGCGCCAGAGAAAACGGCGAAGAATACGGGCAGGAACGATTTGCCAAGCGCGTTCTCGAAGGCATCGAACTTCCCGCCAAAGAATTGATAGATTTTATCAGAAAAGGCGTGGCGGATTTCACCGAGCGCAAATTTCTCGATGACGACGGAACGCTTTTTATCGTCAAGGCGATTTAAAACGAAAAAGCGGAAGGCTCTTCGATTAAAAATCACCTTCCGCGTTCCTTCTGCTGTATGGGGACTGTTTGTAAATTTTAGTGCGCCGTCATTGAGCAGTGAACCGCGTCGCCGCCCGGCACAATCGAGGCGCGATAATCGCCGTAATTTATTTTTTCGTTTTCGTTCGAAAAGGCATAGACATCAAAACCGTAAGCGTCGAGAAACTCGGCTAAATCAACCGAATTGTCAACGTATAAAACTTTCGCGTAACCGAGTTCAGAACGAATCTCAAGCAATCTCTCGATTATTTCGAGCGGCGCAAAACACTGAATCGGGTCTTTATAGGTAGCCATAATTTCGTTTTTTTCGTTTGCCGAATCGTTATTTGATCGGCATTTGTTTGATTACGTTCAGCAAACAAAGGTTGTTCTCTATTTTCCGACGAGGTGACAACGCGCGTCGGCATTATCATCTCAAAAAGGCGCAATCGGTTATGTCTTCCCTATTACAAGTTTCGGGAAAAATCCCTTCTGTTCATAGAAAGACGTAATTTGTCACAAATTGGAAAATATAAATTTCAAAATTTCGCCGACTCGGTTCAAAAAACATTGTATTAACAAATACAATCGAGTAAGATGAAGGAAATCCAGGCATCTCGTAGAGGAAAAATTAAAATGAAAAAAAATCTGCTACACATTTTTTCGGTTGGCTTAATCGCCGTTTTGTTTTCCGCAGCGACGGCTATCGCGCAAAGGGAAGACCGGCAGACGGTTTCCGCTGCTTCGAGTCTTTACGTTATTTCGGCAAAAGCGGGCGCAGTAAATTTCGTTGAAGGAAAAGTTACCGTGGCGCGTCAAGATGGTAAAAGCGGTTACCTGCTCAAAGGCGATGAATTAGAAATCGGCGATAGAGTTTCGACCGGCGCGGGCGGCAAAGCGGAGATTTTATTAAATCCCGGCTCGTTCGTCCGACTGGCAGAGAATTCGGTTTTTGAATTCGCCTCTACTTCGCTCGAAGATTTGCAATTGCAATTAGGAAGCGGCAGCGCGATGTTCGAAGTCATCACCGACGATGAATTTACTTTTGCCGTCAACACGCCGAAAGCCAAATTCTATATTGTTAAATCCGGCGTTTACCGTGTTGACGTGCTTGATAACGGCGCTGGAAAAATCGAGGTTTGGAAGGGCAGAGCAAAGGCAGGCGGCACGGAAATCAAAAGCGGCAGAGCGGCAACCGTCAGCGGTACTCAAACGGCGACGCTGGCAAAGTTTGACCGCGACGAAAAAGACGCGCTCGAAATCTGGAGTAAATCCCGCGCCAAAGAACTGGCGAAAATTAACGCGCGACTGCAAAACAGCCTTGTCAGAACGAGTTTGATGAGTTCTTTTTACCAAACGCGCTGGAGTATGTATGACTCCTACGGGCTTTGGGTTTTCAGCCGCTTTCACGGAAGCTACTGCTTTCTGCCGTTCGGTTACGGCTGGAGTTCGCCTTACGGGTATTTCTATCCGCGAGATATTTGGTATTACAATCTGCCGCCGGTAATTTATAACCAGCCTCCTCCGATCAACACGACGCCGACGGGTGGTACGGTCGGCGGGGCAGGCGCGACCATCAGCGACAAGATCAGAAATTCGCGCTCGAATCGAGAGGGCGAGCCGGGAAGAGTTTACGCGCCGTATCAAAGAGTGCAGAAGGACATCGGAGAATATCCGGCAGCAAGCCAGGAAGACGTTTTTTCGTCGCCGGGTATATCGCCGCGCGTGAGAAATTCTTCCGCTCCGGCGACATCATTGCCGCCGCCGTCAGCGCCCGAGCCAATTTTGATTGCGCCTTCGACCACGCTGCCCAGGAAAGGCGGAAATTAGAAAATGCGGCAAAGTTATTTTACGGCGAGAGAGTTTTCGGCTCTCTCGCTTTTTTTAATTAAACAGTTGGAAAAGCGCTTCGATTTTCGGTTCTAAGGACAAATCTTCAAAGAATATCAGCGAAAGCGATTGCAGACCGTTAAAGACGGTGTGCAGAATTACGCAGGGCAGCAGATTGTTTGTGCGGACACGGATCAAAGTTAAAATCAAACTCAGCAGACATATTAAAATGATTGTGCTGGGACTTCCCCAATACTGCCAAAAATGAACGCCGGCAAACAATGCCGTCACAATTACGACCGCCCAGCCGACGCCAATGCTGCGCTGAATTGCCGAATACAAAATTCCCCGGTAGATAACTTCTTCGACCAGCGGCGCGGTGAACGTCGCCATAAAAGCGACAAAGTAAACGACAGTGCGCGAGCTTCGCAAAATTCTCGTTAATTCATTTTCCTGCGCCGGAAGAAAGTAATTGACAGCCGAAGCGACGACGAAAAATCCGCCCAAAATTACTAGGTGATGCCACCAAGCGAAACCGGCGTTACTCCATCCGAGAACGTCCCGAAACGAATATTTGTTGAAATGCGTGACCACCGCCCAACCCAAAACGAGCGTTAAAATATGCGCGGGAATAGTTCCGATAATGCTCAAAAGAATTACCATCGGATCCGACTGAAACGAATCCAGCGAATTTTGCCGGTTCAGAATGATATACGGAACAACCAAAACGGCGGGAACAAAGGCTATCAGCAAGACGCTGGCAAACCATACGGCAAAAGCGGTCGCGCTGTTCCACGGCGGATTGTTCGGAGACGGCGGCAGCAAATCAGACGGCAGAATGTCTTTTTTAATCGGCGGCTGCGGCAAGAGATTTTCGCTGTTATTCAATTCGTAGTTTTGCACGAGAAAAAGTTTAGCTAAATTAATTGCAAGTTCCAAGTTTTAACCCGCGGCTTTTGTTTTGGATTGCGTCTTTAAAGGCGGTGCTTTCGGATTCAAAATGCGCAGCATCCGAATACGCAACTCAAAACTTGGAACTCAAATTTATTTCTGGTAACTTAAAACCCCGTGAAATCTGCGACCAAAAGCTCTGAACAAAACATCATCGCAATCGTTCCGGCGCGTCTTTCATCCACGCGCCTGCCGAATAAACTTCTGCTTCCGTTAGCCGGTAAATCTTTAATTTTATGGACAGTCGAACAGGCGAAAAAAGCCCGCTGTATTTCGCGCGTCATCGTCGCCACCGACAGCGAGGAAATCTTTCACGTTGTCGAAGCGAGCGGCAGCGAAGCCATGATGACCTCTGCCCGACATCAATCGGGCAGCGACCGCATTGCTGAAGTCGCCGAAATGTTGCCCGCCGATTCAATCATCGTCAATGTGCAGGGCGATGAGCCTTTGATTCATCCCTCGACGATTGAGCGAGCCGTCGAAGCCATTTTAGAAAACGATTCGATTCAGATGGCGACGACGTGCGAGCCGATTCATGATATAAAAGACGTTCTTAGTTCGGATGTTGTCAAGATCGTCACCGATAAGGAAAATTTCGCGCTTTACTTTTCTCGCTCACCGATTCCGTTTCCGCGCGAAGCAGTCAAAAAATTCGGTAGTCTGGAAAACGCTTTGCGTGCGGATAAAAATTTGCTTCTCCTTTTTCGCAAGCATACGGGACTTTACGTTTACCGGCGCGAGTTTTTGTTGCGATATACAAAAATGCCGCAAACGAATTTGGAAAAAATTGAAATGCTCGAACAACTCCGCGCTTTGGAAAACGGCGCGCGGATAAAAGTTGTCGAAGTGGCGGAAACATCCGTCGGCGTGGACACGCCGGAAGATTTCGAGCGCGTCGAAAAAATCGTCGCAGCGCGTCAAATCGTTTATCGAAAAGCGGCTGCCGAAGACGCGCCCGCCGTCGCGCGGGTTCACGTCGAATCGTGGCGCAAATCATTCGCCGGAATTGTGCCGCAGGAATTTCTCGACAACTTAACCGTCGAAAAACGCGAACCGGCTTTTCGGCAAAGATTCGACGAGACGGATTATAAAATGTTCGTCGCCGAAACCGCTCAGAGCGGAATCGTCGGCTTTGCGGATTTCGGCGAAGCTAGAGAAAGCGGTTTCGGTTTTGAAGCGGAACTTTACGCGATTTATCTTTTGCCTGAATTTCAAGGAAAGGGAATCGGCGAGAATCTTTTCCGGCTCTGTCAAAAGGAAATGATTGCCGACGGTTTCGATTCGATGTATTTGATGGCTTTGTCGGTCAGCCCGTATAAATCTTTTTACGAGGAAATGGGCGGGCAAATCGTCGGAACGGGAAATCACTTTTTAGCTCTTGTCGAATACGAAACTTTCATCTACGGTTGGAAAGATTTGCGGGAGATTACAGAGCCGGCTTCGAGCATAGCAAGATAAAAATAGCTCGGAATACATAATTAACTGAACAGAATAATTTTAGAAGGGAAAGGGTGGGAACTGTCGGGTATATGTCGCCTGAACAAGCCAAAGGGAAAGAAATAGATGAGAGGACTGATATTTGGAGTCTCGGAATTGTGCTTTACGAAATGATTTGTTCCGAGCTACCTTTCACGGGCGAGACAGCAAATGACGTAATCGCTTCTATCTTGAAAAGCGAACCAATGCCTGTTTCACATTATGTATCTGATGTTCCAAAGGAACTGGAAAGAATCATTGGCAAGACTTTGAGAAAGAATCGTGAAGAACGATACCAACATATTAAGGATTTGTGGCTTGATTTGAAAGACATCAAACAAGTCTTAGAGTTTCAAAATAAATTAGAACGAACTGCCGCACTAAATCGTGAAGAATCGAAAACGCAAATCTTTAATGCAACGGCGCAAAACATGAAGCAATTTGCGGAAGCCAAAGCGATGGTTCAAAACGCCGTTAAGAAATCTGGAGCAAGAGGATATTGGCAGATGGTTCTGGATTTCACAAAGCAAGAGGAGAAGAAAGGAAATTTTGTTGATTCTATAAATATGGCAGAGTGTTATGCCAGACTCGGAGAGCGGGATGAGGCATTTCGATGGCTAGAGAAAGCATACGAAGAACGGAAGACTGATTTAGTTTGGCTTAAAGTTGAGCCGCGCTTTGACCCTTTGCGCGACGACCGGCGCTTTCAGGATTTAGTAAGGCGCATCGGTCTGCCACAGTAAATAAGTGTGAGAAGAAGAACATTTCAAGTGATTGCTTGGTTAATGTCAAAAAAGCTAACCGAGAGTATAAATGCTCTCGGTTAGCTTTTTTAGTCTGCAAAGTTAGTTGATTGAATTTACTTAAATCTTATGAAATCCAATCCCTTCCTTTTTTATGAAAGGCGCAAAATAAAAACCGCCTCGCGTCTCTAATGTCTCAGGATTAAATTGCTTCCTCGCGCCGCACTTCAAACAACTACGATAAGCTGTTTTTCCCTGCATGAATGGACGACTGATGTTATTGTGCCAACATCCGAAGAGCTTTGCTATTAAACTCATTTTTTGACCGAAAACAAGATGGTCAATTTCGTTTGTCGCTTTATTTTTTTTGTTATTTAGCTTCATAAGTCTTTTTGGTAACAATGCGGGTGGCATATATTTATCTCCGACTTTTAATTATTCAAATCAATCGAGTTTTACCAGAAGGAATCGAAGAGCTTTTTGTCAATTCTGCGCTTCATTTATAAACGCGCAATAAAGAAAATAAAAGTATCAATAGTTTTCGATTTCTTGATATTGAAAAGAGAACTTTCAGAAAAATGCTCTGCGTCTCAATTATTGATTGGATAGCTATTAAAAAATAAAAAGCCAACAGTGTATTCTGCACGCTGTCGGCTTTCTTAGATTGTGAGATTAGTTAATGAAATCAGATTCACTTTGAGAATCATTTGTAATTTGATGCTGAAAGGATTCTAGGATTTCACTTGCCTGATAAAGTTCATCATTGCTTACGGTCAAGTATTTGTAAGTCGTCGTTACAGATTTGTGACCTAGCAACCGAGCAGTAAATTGTAAAGGAAAATTTTTCTTAACAAGCCTTGAAGCTACAGCATGCCTTAAACTGAGCAAGGTTATTCCAAAAGGTCTGCCTGTTTCTATTCCTGCTTCTTTACAGGCACTATCAAATGCTTTTCTCACGCCTTTGAAATTAAAGACCAAAGAACCTAATTTTTTGTCTGATTCATTCCAAAGATTTACGAGTTCTTCGTGAAAATGATTCGTGATTGCTACCTTTCGTGTTTGTAAGGTTTTTGTGTTTAGAGCTTGAAAAGTAATCAAGCGTTTTTCAAAGTCTACATCTGAAAAATTTAATTTAAGCGTTTCTCCAAGTCTTGCGCCTGTCGAAAGCAGAGAAATTATTAAGAGCTTCAAATGCTTTCTTCTGCCTGTGCAAGCCTCAAGTAATCGCTTTTCTTCATCCGTCGTCAAAGTTGTTTCTCTTCTTCTTTCTGCTGAGACATCAATTAAGGACTCCCCGCAATTTACAGAATTTCTTGCAGTCCAATTTTGACGCAAGGAGATATTAAAAACTCTTCGTAGACAAGCCATTTCCCTGTTCATCGTCGTTATAGTTCTTGCTCGTTTGTAATGCGTTGGAGTTTGCAGACGTTTATTTCTATATAAGAAGGATGTCACCGTAAGTTATTTGGCGCAATTTCATTTTGCCGAAATAATGCCGAAACTGTTTGAGAATCCTTTGACTTTTCTTAAATCTCGCAAGCCTTCAACTTTATGGTTATCAATAAATTTTGCGGGTTTTGCGTAATGCTCTTGATAATAATTTATCAAATCGTTGAACATTAGTTTTTCTACATCTATCGCTTCACGTCCGCCTTTTTCTAGTGTTTCGAGTAATTGTTTTAGAATCTTTTTAGCATCTGTTTTATCTTTTGCTTTTCGCTGAATTGCCGTCCGTTTTCCATTAGAGTTTTTATAACAAACTCTCGCAATCCATTCGTTGTTCTTATTTTCAATAATTTGACCTGTTCTTTCTCTCATTTTAGCCTCTGTTTATGGGCTTCCTACACTGTTTCAAGTTGCGCTTTGAGGTGCGTTTTAGCTCTAAAATGAGTGCTGAAATTAAAAATTTTGATTTATTGAAGAGTTATTTGAAGGAGGTGAATTTGACTTAAAACAATCCACAGAATCCACGCTAATTGTTCCATCTGTTTGCCTCGCAAATTTTAATTTTACGCTGTTAGTATCGCAGTAATTTTCAAATTTGTCATCACGCATTTTTCCCGATTTATTCTAAGCGGCTTCTTTGAATTTGAAACTCCCCCGTGCTAATCTTTTTCTCGTGCTTGGGTGGCGGAATAGGTAGACGCACAGGACTTAAAATCCTGTGTCCCTTGTGGACGTGCGGGTTCGATTCCCGCCCTAAGCACCATTTATAATCAACAAGTTAAGGGCATCTTGCAAGATGCCCTTTTCTGTTATTTTGGGTTTTAGTGTGCCGGTAGTGTGCCAACGGGTTATACTGTCTCATAAACGACCCTTTTTGAAACGAAAACTTTATCCAGCAAAAAAATAAAAATTAGAATTATGACTTATGACAGGTAAAAATGTTTTCTTGGCATTGATACTTTCACTTATTACCAGTTTCATTGGGACAGTTATTTATGTTCTTTCTCCTTTAATAACGGTGATTATGAGAAATGATGAAGGTGCTGGTACTGGAGCAGCAAGCGGTGGATTGCAAGCCTTTTTTATAATCGAACCGATTATATTCATCATTATCTTTGCTTTACTTCAATGGAGAAGTAAGAAAAAGCCAAATTAAATGTCTCATAACCGACCCTTTTCGAGATAAAATAAGAGAGTTTGATAGTCTTGTCAAAATCTGCTTTTGTCCGACTGACTAAATGGATACACTGGAATTTAATTCTTTATTAAGTTGCTGTAATTCAAATTTAGACGCATTATTTTTTTGAGTTCGTTCGATGTATTGTCGAATAGTTTCGGTAAGGTTTCCCATAAAAGGTTTGGTCAGATAATCGTTAGCTCCCGCCGCCAATCCATTTTTCTTATCGGCTTCGTAAGCGTCGCCGGAATAAATAAGAATCGGCGTGTGCGGAGCAAATGAACGCAGGCGGCGACACAACTCCAAGCCGTCGCCGTCGGAAAATCTGGAGTCGAGCAGATACAAATCGAATTGCTCCGATTGCGCCAGTCGCCATGCTTCTGCAACGGTCTCACTTGTAACAACTTCAATATTTGATAAGTCACATATCATTGTAACCAAATCAAGACTGTCTGCATTGTCTTCGGCATAAAGAACGCGATAGCGATTTGGAAATTTCATAGTTTTATTGTTTGTTTTATGACGGACGGAATCCCCGAAATAATTCGGAAATTCTGTCCGTCCCTGCCCTTGTTCGTTCGGTGCATCTATGCTCGCCATAGATTTTTGTTTGGCTTATTGGAGTTGTTTAATCAATCGTCGCAACGCAATTATCGCAATCAGTTTTTCTTCGACTGATTGAGTTTTATCGGTGCGTTCGCTGTATCGCCAAATATCAATAAAAATTTCCTGAGTTGCCGCTTCCGCTTCTTCGGGCGAGGCGGTGAATTTTCTCGCTAAAGCCCAGATGAAATTACCGTAGGTATCAATGCAATCTTTAACGGCGGTCTTATCTCTTTCGGCAACTCTCTGGAGAATGGTCAAAGACTTCTTTTTTTGAATTGTTCGAGTCGCTAAAACAGTCATTGTTTTTACCGTCAAATTCTTTTTGTCAAATCCGTATGCGCTTAGCTTGATTCCGGTGCAGCCAAAAACGCCATCGCCAACTAATGTCCAGCGGGTGAGAAGTGCGATATAAGCCGAAAAACACGCTCAACTGCAATTTGCAGTAATACATCGAAAACAAAATCACTTTCATACGTAAATCTTTTTATTTGCTTCGACCACAAGAGAATCGGTTAGTCTCAGCACATTGTCCTCGTCTTCGACAAATTCTGAACAAGTGCTGTTTTGGTGGTAACAGTTAAATTGGCGGAAAAGGATTCTCAGCAGCCACGCGCGGCAGTCAATTTCGGGTTTATAAAAACAAAAAGCCCTCCACGCCTGAAGATATACATCCGTCGTTAATGCTTCAGCCTCGGATTGATTTTTTGTGAGTCTCAACGCAATGCGGAGGATGCTGTTAAAATGTGGAGTCGTTTTCTCCCGAAAATCTTCTATTTTGATTGTCCTCGATAGCTGCATAAACTTCACATCCCATTAAAAAAGAAGGATGGATAACCTAAACCCCCAGAAAGCCATCCTTCAACATAGCGTTGGCTATCAAATACAACCGATTCGTATAAAATGTAAATAACGGTTGCTATCAAAGAAGACAGGAGATAGTTCTGTACCTCAAACAGTTCGATTAGTGTTGGTATCTCGATTCTGGTGGACTTCCACTTGGCGTTTTTTCGGCATTAAACCAGCCAATCCGAGTAATCCGAGCCAACCCCAATCAAAATCATTATCACGCTCAACTACTCTCGTAGTATCGGTTCTATTATTATTGGTTGCGTTTGTTTGGGCAGATGTCGGCAAAACCGTGATAACAGCAAAACCCAAGACAAATGCGCTAACTCTAATATTTCTTTTTATATCTAATAATTTCATAATCATCTTTCTCCTCGCTTCATCAGCGAATCTATTTCAGAAACTCGCTAATAAATGAACTAAGCCTTTGCCACTAGAATTTGGTTAACACAGGAGCGTTATTTGAATGCGAGTTTGGTGTGGCACTCAATTTTCATTCAGTTGACTCGGGCTTATTTCTAATCTACCTGATTCAAAAGCGTTTGTCGGTGCTTTTATACACTTCTATTTTCTTTTTTTTTGGCTGGTTATTGACTCGATTAAGAGTGCATTAAAATGGTTGGCAATACGAGAAAGAAAACTTTAAGGTAATGTTTTACTGCGGCTTGTCTGTTTGGTGAATAGGAAGTTTAAGCCAAAATCTTAACCGTAATCAGTGATTTTAATTTTATTGCTTTGGTGTGTTTTCGCACATACAAGTTTCTTTTTTTGCTGTAATTTATTATATTACTCGATACTGGCTTTATTGTATGAGAATGAGGTTCGCCGCTTCAGGTCGCTGGTTTTTTCGTCAGCGCAAGAATAGGCGAATAAAATAAAAGGCAGGTTGGGACATTATCCTGACTTCTCGCTAAATCAGCCGGATGCTACCCTAGCCTACCTTTGACTTCAATCTTTCAATCGAAGCTAAACTCGATTATACACGGTAATTAAACTTCATTCAGTCCGCTTTGTTACAAAAAGCCGATTTCGTGTGTTTCTGCATACAGAAGTTTACTGTCTGTTGTAATCTCTATTTGTCACTCGGTAACGTCTTTATTAGTTAGTTACAAACAAAAGAGGAAGTATGCCTGCTGCCAATATAAATGATGCACTAAAGAATCATCTGCTCGCCGCTCTGCCTGCCGATGAATTCACTCGAATCAAATCTAAGTTTGAGCCGATTTTTTTTAAGCTCGGCGATGTTCTCTATGAATCCGGTGATCGAATGGATTACGCCTATTTCCCGACGACGGCAATTATTTCGATGCTCTATGTGATGGAAAACGGCGCGACCGCTGAAATCGGCGTGGTGGGCAACGATGGACTTATCGGAAATGCGCTGTTTATGGGCGGCGAGACGACGACGAGCCGGGCGATAAGTCAGAGCGCAGGCGACGCTTTCAGAATGAAAGCAAAAGATGTCAAAGACGAATTCAAGCTCGGCGGTATGTTTCAAAAAATGCTGCTGCGCTTTACGCAGGCGTTATTGACGCAAATCTCACAAACTGCCGTTTGCAATCGCCTGCATCCGGTTGAACAACAGCTTTGCCGTTGGCTGCTTCTGAGCCACGACCGTCTTAATTCTAATGACTTGGTAATGACGCACGACCTCATTTCCAATATGCTCGGCGTGCGCCGCGAAGGAGTTACGCTAGCGGCTCAAAAACTGGCGAAGCGAAAATTGATTAAAAATGTTCGCGGAACTATCTCGATAGTTGACCGGCAAGGATTAGAGGAAGCCGTTTGCGAGTGTTACGCCGTCGTCAATATCGAATACAACCGTCTGCTCGGCAGAGGTATGTCGAGAACTTTCGGGTGAGACAGGCGATATTAACCTTTCATCTGTTATTATCATATTTGTCAGCCGTTTTAGTTCTTTACATATTCAACATTCGACATCTGGACTTGTCTAACCAGCTTCTTTTTGTGCCGTCTGCTGTCTTTTATGGACACGACTTAAACAAGGAAATTTACCAATGTCAGGAAATATCAAACCAACCAACCGCCTGCTCGCCGCTTTGCCCGACAAAGAATACAAACGTCTGCTTCCAAAACTAGAAGAATTTTCTTTAACTTACGCCGAAACAATCTTTGAGCCGAACGACGTTATACGCCACGTTTATTTTCCAAATAGCGGAGTAGTTTCGTTATTCAAGCACGTTGCAAGAGGCGGCATATTGGAAGTCGGAATGATTGGCAATGAAGGGATGGTCGGGCTTCCCATATTTCTCGGCGTGAAAACCTCAAGCAATCACGTTATTGTTCAAGGCGATGGAACCGCTTTGAGAATAAAGACCGAAGATTTTCTCAAAGAATGCGGACGCTGCAACTCGCTGCCGAAATTACTTCAAAGATACACGCACTCTCTTTTAACGGAAGCCTCGCAGAGGGTGGCTTGCACTCGCTTTCATCTAATTAAAGACCGCCTTGTTTGCTTGCTATTGATGATGCACGACCGAATGAAAACGGACACCTTCAAAATGACGCAGGAAATCTTATCGAAGATGCTCGGTGTGCGCCGTGAATCCGTTACTCTATCAGCCAAAAAACTTCAACAGAGCGAGTTGATTACTTAACAGTCGCGGGAAAATATTAATTCTCAATCGTGCGGGTTTAGAAGCGGCAGCGTGTCGTTGTTATTTCATCATTAAAGAGGAATATGGAGTTAGTTAACAGATGAGTTGATGGCTAGCAACCCATAATAAACTAATCTCAAAAATGCCCCTTTTTAAGACACAAAATTAACCGCTCAAAATGTCTCATAAGTCATACGTTTTTGAGACACGTTAATCGTTGATTTTATTACTGCTTAATACCAAATCTACAACTAAAGCCATTTTTTATTTTGTCTTATAAGTCGTCTCATAACTAAAATCCCAAAAGTCTTCAACATTTTCGACTTATGAGACAATTTTTGAAACAGCTTTTCAAGGCATCATCTTGGTTAGCTCTAAACATTTTTCTTTATCCATTTTTACGATAAAGCATTATTTCGAGATGCGCGGCAGCTTCAGCTTGCATACTTGGTAAAACGTGCGAATAAACGTCTAAGGTCAAAGCGATAGTTGAATGTCCGAGCCGTTCACTTACAACTTTTGCGTGAACGCCCGCTTTTAATAGCAAGGTCGCGTGTGAGTGTCGTAAATCGTAAAGCCTCAGAGATGTGCGAAGTTTTGCATTTTTCAATACTCGTTTGAAAACTTGCGTGATGTTTGAATGTGTCGAAGGCGTTCCGACTTCCGACGGAAAAACTAAATCGTGATTCTGCCAAGCCGCGCCGAGTTTCAATCGTTCTTCGTTTTGCTTTCGGCGATGCGTGCGAAGTTCTTTAACCAAACTAACAGGCAAAGGCAAAATGCGCCGTGAACTTTTTGTTTTTGGCTCGGAAAAATACCATTTGCTTTTCGGTAATCTGATGACGGCGCGGCGAACGGTCGCTGTTTGCTTGTCAAAATCTACGTCTTTCCATTGCAGCGCAAGATATTCTTCCGGGCGCAGTCCGGTTGCCAGCGCAAAGGAAAACATTGTTGCGAGCCGTTCGCCTTTCAAAGCGTTTATAAACAAACCGCATTCATCTTCGGTTAAAACGTCCATTTCCTTTTTAGTTTCTTTCGGAAGTTGAACGAGCTTTGCGACGTTGCGCGGTAAAATGTCCAACTCAACCGCTTTTGTCAAAGCCGATGATAAAACCGCGTGAACGTATCGAACGCGCCTTGCGGCTAATTTCTTTTCCGTCTGCAATTCGCCGTAAAGTTTTTGAATGTGGATCGCTTTCAAATCAGACAACTTCACATTGCCTAAAGAATCGCGGACGTGAAGCCGCATTAAATTTTGGTAATCGCCGAAAGTTCGCTGATGTAATCGCGGTTTGGCAATCGTTTCAAGCCAAACGTCTAAAAACTCGCTCAAAGTTTGTTTCGAGTTGACGTTTAGCGTTCCATTGTCCAATTCGCCTAATTTTTTAGTTAGCTGTTTATCGGCTTCCGATTTAGTTCCTTTGAATGTTTCGGAAAAAGATTTGCGCTTACCGTCAATGCCGCGCTGCTGAATGCGAATCAGCCAAACGCCTTTTGATTTTTCGATTATTTGTCCTCTCATATTTTCTTTTGGTAAAGGACACGCTTTTTGTTAAAATCGGCGTGTCCTTTGGTTTCTGTGAAAAGTTCCTTTGGATTATTAGGGCTTAGGAAGATTGCCGTCTTACCTAAGCCTTTCGCCTTTATGCCGTCTGCTGCTGTCTGGCAAGTCCGATGTGCAGACTTAACGCCGCTGCGCTGTGATAACAAACCAAGCCTTTTTCCGCGCCTTTGCAAGTGCATTCAACCGTTTTATACCCGCGTTCGTCTTTGCGGCAAATAACCGTGTAGTAGCCTTTCGAGCCGGAAACGCGATAACGCCCGAAGCGATCAAATTCGACACGCGGGCGAAGTTTCTTAGCCTTTGCGATTGCTCTTTCAAGTTGTGTTTTGTCTTTCAAAATGAACATTTTCTTTTCTTTCCTTTTTGTTTGAATTTGTCATTGCTGGCTTAAATAAAGTATAGCGTTTTAACGCTATACTTTCAAGTAAAGAATAGCGTCTTGACGAATTTATTTCTCGCGTTTATTCTTTTCGAGTATGAAAGAATTAACTACAAAGGAAGTTGCCGAAAAGTTGAATATCAGCCTTAGACAAGTTCAAACTTTGATTCAGCAAGAAAAATTGCCAGCCACAAAAAAAGGACGTGATTGGTTTATCAAAGAACAGGATTTATCACTCGTTCAAGAACGGAAAAAAACAGGTCGCCCGCCTAAAAACAAAGAATAAAATTTAATCATTCCGATTTTTGAACATTAACCTGCTGTGCGCCGACATTCACTTGTCCGCCGTTGTTTTGAATGATGACCGGCGCATATCTCCGCAAATCTCTCAGCTGTCGCAATACTCTCAAGAATTGTCTGTTATAGCTGTCGGCTAATTTATACGCTTGTTCTATCGCGTTCGCTTCGTGTTGAAGGGGCGATTTCCAGCCTTTATTTCCATAACGGCTTAATTCCTTTTCCTCGTTATTATGAATTTCAATTGATCGCCGATGTGCGATTTCTGACCAATACATTTGCAGCGAAAAGGCAATCGTCATCATATCTATCATTGCCGATTCGATTCCGCCGTTCGGTTGCCATTGATCAGCGAACGCATCACGGATTGCCAGAAATTGAGCATAAGCAAAAGGTTCAGTATTGTCGCCCGCAACTTTCGCCGCACGTCTGCCGCTTTCAAGATCGTCGTCTGCCGCTTCACGAACACGCGCCCAAAGCCTTAAAGCGTCGCTCCCACTAACTTCGGCAACCGCCGCCAGATGTCCCCATTCAACTTTTTCCAGTTCTAAACCTTCGACATATCCGCGCCGCCATTCGCCTCTCAAAAGTCCCTCTTTAACGGCTTCTTCGTGCGGTTTCGAGCCGCCCATCTCAGACTTATAAAATTCGATTGTGCTGGCAAATGCTCGCGCCATTTCCTGAACGATAGACAGACTTTCGGCGCGTTCAGCGTTTGTCTCAATAAATTTATTACTCTCAGTTATGCTTCCGTCCTTTGCCGTCATCCGGTGACTGCGTTCGATGCGTCGTAATTTATTTCGCCGCGCCCGGCGTTTATCACGGTCAATTGCAAAGGGGTATCGTTTCTTTGTTTCATTCATTTTGAAAGCCTCCTGAAAAGTTCTCGCGCACGGGCAAGCAGTTGTTTGTGTTCAATGCGCCCGAAACGCAGTTTGATTTGTAATTTTCTGTATGTCTGACAAGCCTCACGGACTTTATCAACCTCAGAACGCCGGACATATTTTTGATAACGAACGCCGTCCGTATGCCAGACGTGATAGAAAGCCGTGTGCGGCTCGCCTTTGGCGCATTTGCAGTTTTGTTTGCCGCATCTAACGCGCCTCGTTTGAACATGTCCGTTTAACAAATCGCTCATCTTAGTAGCCGGATTCGCAGTTTTTGTTTTCGCGTCCGGGCGCGTTGTTATGACCTAACATCTTTTTTGTTCACGGCGTTCACGCTTTGAACGCCGTGAACACCGTGAACATTTCAAATTTTCAAATTCAGATATTTATTAACCGCGCCCAAAGAAATGCCGAATTCTTTGGCAATTTCCCTTTGTTTCTTGCCTTGCGCTGAAAGATTTTTAACCTTTTCAATCAATTCGGCTTTGTCTTTTTCGTTCAAATGTTTCAAATGTTCACGTTCATTTCTGAACGTCAGAAATTCAAACTTTAAGAAGTTGTCAGGTTTTATCAGTTGGCAAAGCGCGACATTTTCTTCGTGGTAAATCTTTTCTTCGCTTCGCACTTTTATTTGTTTCAAGTAACGCAAGCTGCTGTCTTTCGCACTTTGACCGATAGCGAAAATCGAATCGGCAAAATTTGAAAGCATTTTCGAGCCTTGCAGATCGTTGACGCTGATCGGTCTGGTCATATCGCGTTTCGGCGTATGCGCTAAAGCCATAATCGAAAGTTGATATTTATCTTTCAGACGGTTTAATTCTTTCATCAGCGGCAAAGCGTCTTTTGCCGTTTCGGTCTGGCTTTTTAGATAAGTGATGTTATCCACAATCAAAATCCGCGTTTCGGTTCGGGCAACTTCATATTCGAGCGAAAAGAAAAGATAATCTTCAAAATTCGTGAATCGTTTCGGCATCGCGGCGCGGCGATTGATGACGCATCGCAGAAAACTGTTGTCGAAAATGTAATGATTCGTCAAAATATCGTCTTGTTTTACGGCGTATCGTTTCTCAAACTGCTTTTGCGAAAGCTCGCAGTCAAAGAAAAGAACCGTCTGCTTTGCGGCTTCGAGCGCGAAATGTCCAATTGGCGAATGTTTGGTGATTGAATCGGCGATTTGCACGGCTAAGACGCTTTTGCCTAATCCGGTGTCGGCGAACAAAATGCAAATTTCGCCTTCAAACCAGAAATCATCGAAAAGCGTTTTCGGCGTTGGCGCAAGCTTGGCTTCCTCGATGCAGGCGTTGGCGGTTTTGGTAAGCAAAAGACTTGCAAAATCACCGGCATTTTTGATCGTCTCAAAATCAACGGTTGGCTCTTGTCCGACATCGTAACGGGCAATCGAACGCGCAATCTGCAAAACTTCCTTTGATTCCAAAGGCGGCTGGCATCTTTCCGCGTTAATTTTCAAAAGCGCGGTCTCAAGTTCGCTCTGGCTCAATCCGGCGTGTCGCAGCTTTCCGGCAACTCGCGCCAGCGAATCGTTGCGGTTTCCGTTAAAATACGTTTCCAAATCATTTGATTTGCTGCGTTCCGTGCCGTTGGCGGCTTTCGGCTCGGCTGCGTTTAATTTCTCAACAAACGCCTGCGGAAATGGCAGCAACTTATTGTTATTGAGAAATTCGTAAGGCTTGCCGGAAATGTGCATTGACGGCGGCGCGACGACATAACCGCCTTCGCCGCGCACATCAATTTTGTTTCCGAGTTTGTCCGTCGAGTTACGAATTTCAACATTCGGCGGATAAAGAAAATAAAGATGAAAACCGCCGCCCGTTTTTACTCGGAGAGTTTTTTCGAGCGCGTCTTTCGGAACAAAATTATAAAGTTCTTCAATGCGTCCGCCTTTCGCCGTATCAACATCAACGACGACCAAGTTCGATTCTTTGCCCGTGCGGATGCCGATGTTTGCCGACGAATATGTAAAGCAACTGAAAAGATTTTTAACAAAACTCGGATCGTTGCTTGCCTGTGTTAATCCGTGAACGGTTCGCGGGTGTTTCGCCGGTGAACTGCAATCGCTTTTCGCGCAAGTGCATCTTCCGTCTTTGACCGCGTGAAGCGGAAAGACGGCAAATCCGCTTTTCGCGTAATTCAGCGCGTCCATCACCAATTCATTTTCGCTTTCATCATTCGGCGCAAGTTTAGGAAACATAGCTCACCTCACTTTTCACCGAACATTGACGCGCTACCCGAAAGGTCTTAAAATTACTTTGTTCAAAAGTTTTACCAAAGCCTTTCGTTTCGCCAAAAACGAGGGCTTTTTTATTTCGCATTTTCGCTCACCTCACTTTGTTGATTTCCGCCGTTTTCAATCCAAGCCTGTAAAGCGAATTCGCTGTAACGGTATTGTCTTTCACCCAACTTCACGAAAGGAATGAGTTTCTCGCGTGTCATTTCATACACACGCGCCGGTTTCACGTCTAAAATTTCGCTCACTTCCAAAACTGTCAAAAGTTTCTGTGTCATTTGAATAAATCTCCTGAAGTTAAAATTTAGTTAAAAGCGAGAATCTCACCCGAAATAAATGAAACAACAATCTAAAGAGAGTGTTTTTTGGGTAGTTTTCTCAATAAAAAAGAACACCGCGCAAAAGAGATAAACTCAATTGCACGGCATTAGAATAATTAAATAAATTTTTTGTGACACCTTAAAAAAGTGAGTTTTCTGTCTCGACA
The DNA here is from genome assembly GCA_030448055.1 of Pyrinomonadaceae bacterium. Lineage (GTDB taxonomy): Bacteria > Acidobacteriota > Blastocatellia > Pyrinomonadales > Pyrinomonadaceae. The sequence continues at coordinate 726,737 of JAUJNR010000002.1, read as the reverse complement.
AAGGGGTTCACTTTACTCAAAAGCGTTTTTGTAAATTACATTCTCTTCTATTTCCTTTATTTTTTGTTTCTGATAATCAACATCGAATTTAAGTTCTTCAATTCTCTTTAATCTTCTTAGTTTCTTATCTTCATCCTCACCAAATAAAAACTGCTTACTTTGTTTCTCAAAAAGTTCATTTTTAAGTTTGGCTAATTGTTTTCTTTCCGGCGAAAAATGATTTAATTCAACTCTAAAATCATCTTTGATTTGCTTAATTTTCTTTTCAAATTCTCGCTTCTTTTCACGGTCTCGCGTTTCTTTATAGCCAAGCACAAAGTTTTGATAATCTTCAATGGTATATTCAACTTTGCTCAAAACTGCGCTCAAATCTTCGTCTAATGCGAAGCGCGAAACAAGCGAATTGCCTTGCTTTATATTGATGTCAATGTTCGGCAAAGTTTCGAGTTCGGCAAAGTTCGTAGATTCTTTGTAATAAGCGTTTTTGAGCAGTTCAATCCAAAGACGCAGACGGCAAATTTTGACCGAGTTCGGGTTAACGTCCACGCCGAAAAGACAGTTTTCGATTAAAGTCTGCTTTTCGTGAAAAAGCGTTTTCTGTAAGCGTTGCGCTTCTTTGTTCGTCGGTTTACCATCTTGAATCCGATATTTGAAAAACTCGTTTCTTTCCGTATCGAAAACGGTTAGCTCGTCGTTTTCAATCGTAATCTCGACATCTCGAAACCGTTCGCCGTTCGCGTCCGCCAAAATTCCGAGTTCGCATTTGATAGCGATAATTTCATTAAGCGATGAAACAAGAAAATGTCCGCTGCCAACCGCCGGGTCGCAAAGATGCAGAGAATTCATAATTTGATTAAATTCCAGAATGTCAGTTTTGCTTCGCCGGTCTGCTAGATAGTTTTTAATGTCGTCAAATTCTGAGATGTTCCAGCCATAAGTGTCTTTGAACTTTTGGACAACCGCCAACCGGATCGCCTGCCGACACATATACATCGTGATAAATCCGGGCGTGTAAATCGAGCCGTCTTTGTAACCGTTGATTTTCTCAAAGACTTTGCCCAAAACCGAAGCGTTTATTAGAGAACGGTTGTTTTCCGTAATGCCTTCCGCGCCTTCGCTCGCAAAATCGTAAGCGTCAAGAAACTTAAAAATATATTCGAGCGTCGGCAGTTCACCGCGCTGATTTCTAATTTCTTTTAGAACGGTTGTTGAGTTTAACGAAAGAGGGATTGTATCTTTGAGCGATTCGATTGTTACGGTTTCGGCTTCAAGTTCGCTTATCTCGAATAGCGAACTATTCAAATAAGGAACGCGGGCATACTTCGCTTTGATATTTGCGCGGCGTTCTTCCGGCAATTTGGCTAAAACTTGGTGAAACAGTGTGAAAAGTTCGTCAAAATCTTGGATTGTCTGAATATCCAAAAAGCGATAATCGCGGTTTCCGTTGTGATAATCAACAAGCTGCGCTTCCAGAAGTTTGAGAAACAAAACGCGATTTACCCACGTCAGACAAAGTTCCAAAGTCACGCCGAAAAGTCTTTCTTCTCTATCTTTGCCATAGTTTTCAAGATTCTTAACTTTATGCAGACCTGATGCCAATCTCCGTTATCGCCGAGAATGGTTATATACGAGCCGAGCAAAATTGTATTGATTTGAGTTTTTCCTTTGCCGTCAGCCGTTAGGCTTAAAGCATCGTCCGTGAACCGCGAAATAACCTTTATCGCCTCGGCAATTCATTCTGCCTACGTTGATTTTCCCAATTAGAGAACTTCCCTTTGCCGCGCATTCCGCGCCCGAAAGTCGAACGCTCGCGCCGCGAACGATTGATTACGGGCGACGAAATTTCAAGACTTTTGAATCGTCTGCTGCGCGCCCGCGACGGCGGCGAAAAACAAGTTGATTATGAAAAGCGGCGCGTCGTCGGTCTCGTTTTCCAAATGTGTCTGTTGACCGGCTCGCGCGTCGGCGAAATCGTCGCGCTGTCCTGGAAGCAAATTGATTTCGGGGCGAAAATTCTGCAAATCGTCGGACGCAAGAATCGTTTCAAAACCGAAAGGATCGTTCGTTATTTAGAACTGAACCCGACAATCGAAGCGATTTTGCGCGAGCGTCAAACGATTGACGCATTCGGCGAATATGTGTTTTGCCGAACCGGAAAATCAGTAACGGATTATTACGAAATTATGAGCGACGCGGCGCGAGAATGCGGCATTCCTTACGGCAGAGCGACGCGCGGCGGCTTCGCGTCACGCACGACGCAAGACACACGGCAGTAACACAAATGCTGCAAGCCGGAACTGACTTGGCGACCATCGGCGCAATCACCGGACATTCGGACATGCAATTGATTTTGCATTATTCTCACGCCTCGCGGGAAAGCCGGCGCACAGCAACTTCAGTTCTTGAAAATTTCGTAAAAGGCGAAGCGAAAAAAGCGAGCCGCTGAAATCGTCGCGGACTCGGTTTGGACACGAAACGATTTTAGATTTCCGTAAATTCTTTGCTCGCGCCAGATAAACTTTTTATTTAAATCCCGCCCTAAGCACCACTTGTAATTTACGAAAAGTCCTGATTCATTCAGGGCTTTTTATTTTTGCATTCAAATCGTTGGCATAATCATTGCCATTGAAGTTTTGGATTTTTGTGAGGTGCTTATGAAAAAATTAAAAACTTTATTACGAATTGTTTCGATGTTTGTCTTCAGTTTTATGATTTATCAAACCGCCGAAGCGCAAAGCCGTGCTGACCGCGCTTTGATAAATCAAGCTGTCAGAATTACAAAAGATAACTTTTCGTTCGCGGCGCAAACGCCAAAAGGGGCGCGAGTTTACGCTGTCAGTCAGCCCAACGCCAGAATGCTGGACGCGATTGATAATGGACTCACCGATTTGTTTGCCGTCGCGCAAAAGAATAATTATCAGAGACAGCTTAATTATTCTGATTACACGATTTTTATCGCCAAAGCTGACCGAACGACGAACAGCGATAAAAATTATTCGCCTGATATTGCCGTCGGCTCAGCGCAATATGCCGGAAGCGTTTATGACCAAGGCGGTTTTGTTTATGCGGCGGGAATGGTTTTAGCCTACAATCCGTGCGCGTTCGTTTTCGCCGAACATACCAAAGACTTTCAGCGCGTTTCTGAGATCGTGCGTTACGAAGGCGAGCATCTTATTCTCTATCACAACGACCGCCAACTCTACAAAAAAACCGCCGACCACAGTCAGGGCGGCGGACATCCTATATTAAAGTAAAAAAGAAGAAAAGGATGAAAGGTAATAAGTTGGTTGATAACACTCAGCCTGGCTTTTACCCCTTTTCCGTTTTCTAAACTATATCGTGCAACCGCTCAACGATATTGTTACCGTCCGGCGATAGACAAATTTCAATCCTTCCGCTTAGAATGCTACAAAACTGCTGTTTCATTGAGTTTTAATTTAATTTTCGACAATGGCACAACCATTGCTTTTATGCTTCGCGGATGTTGTAGTTTGATAAAATCCGCGAAGATGGAGGTCGGCTATGAACTTACGGTTTATGAAAACCGAAATCTTTGCGTTTATTTTTACGCTCTTTGCAAGTTTTATTTCGGCAAATGCTCAAACTGATTCGAGTATTTATCAGCTTCCGGCGGGAACCACGATTCGTGTCCAGATGGATAACGAAATTAACTCACGAGTTGCCAGCGTGAACGATACTTTTACCGCGACGCTTGCCGCGCCGGTTCTGGCTCAAGAAACAGTTTTGCTGCCCGTTGGAATAGTCATCGAAGGACGCGTTACAAAAGTCAGGCGTGCATCCTACGGCGGACGGAGCGGAAGTCTTGAAGTTTCCTTTCAAACGCTTCGACTGGCAAACGGTGTTAAGCGAGACATCGAAGGCGTTTTAATCAATGAGTTGAAAATCGAATCTTCGCCGACCGCAAATGTTTTGACGGTCATCGGCGGGACGGCACTCGGCGGAATCGTCGGCGCGGTTTCAGGAATTGACAACGGCGCATTAATTGGCGCGGGAGTCGGCGCAGGTGCGGGAACAGGCTTTGCTTTTTTAAGAAAAGGTAAAGACGTAAAAATAAAAGCCGATGAAAAATTTGAAATAAAGTTGACAAAGAACGTCAATTTGCCGGTGCAGGATTTTTGAGAATTTATACGCAGCAATATTAAGTTTGGTCGCCCGCGCGAAAGCGTTTGCGACCAGAAAAAGAGCCTAACGCGAAGGGGAGAGCGCGTTAGGCTCTTTTTGTTTTTGGAAGTAAGTTTTTCAATTGCGAATCTGCCGCAGACAAGTGTTCAGATTTATTCCTGTAACTTTTTACGACTCCTTTGTTTGCCGTCCAATCGCAACCGTCATAAAATAAAACCTTTAATTTTAGATTTCAGATTTATTATCAAAACAGAGAGGAATAAAAATGGCTAGACGTAATAAAATTACGGTGGTTGGCGCAGGCAATGTCGGCGCGACCGCCGCGCATTGGATTGCCGCGAAGGAATTGGCGGACGTGGTTTTAGTTGATATTGTCGAAGGAACTCCGCAGGGAAAGTCTTTGGATTTGGCGCAAGCAGCGCCGATTGACGGTTTCGATGTCAATTTAAAGGGCGCGAATTCTTACGAAGATACGAAGGATTCGGATGTCGTGATTATCACGGCGGGCTTGCCGCGCAAACCGGGAATGAGCCGCGACGACCTTTTGAAAACAAACGCCGACATTGTTGGCAAAGTGACGGACGAAGTGGCGAAACACTCGCCGAACGCTTATTTAATCATTGTTTCTAATCCGCTCGATGCGATGGCGCAAGTGGCGTTTAAGCGTTCGGGCTTTCCGAAAAACCGCGTGATGGGAATGGCGGGCGTTCTTGATTCGGCGCGGATGCGCTGTTTTCTGGCGGAAGCGTTAAATGTTTCGGTCGAAAACGTGACGGCTTTCGTGTTGGGCGGACACGGCGACACGATGGTTCCACTGCCGCGTTATTCGACTTGCGCGGGCATTCCGGTAACTGAACTTCTGCCGAAGGAACAGCTTGATGCTATTATCACGCGAACCGCAAATGGAGGCGCGGAAATCGTCGGGTTGCTGAAAACCGGCTCGGCTTATTACGCGCCGAGTTTGGGCGCGGTCGAGATGGCGGAAGCGATTCTCAAAGACAAAAAGAAAATTCTGCCGTGCGCCGTTTATCTCGAAGGCGAATACGGCATCAATAATCTTTTCGTCGGCGTTCCGTGCAAACTCGGGCGCAACGGCGTCGAGCAAATCATCGAAATTTCACTGACCAACGAAGAACGCTCGGCTTTGCAAAAAAGCGCGGGCGCGGTGCAGGAACTCATTGACGTTCTCGCCATATAGTTTTTACGCAATAAACCTTTTAATCGCAAGGAAAGTCTTCGGACTTTCCTTTTTTTGTTCAATCTGACCGAATCACTCGTTCAAATTGATTGAGAAAAACATCGCTCCTGTTCTTAAAAATCCGCTAAACCGTGTTATTTCTTTACTTAATGTTTCGGCACAACCGTTGCCAAATCATTTGCGGCAATTTGTGTATCACAAGCCAAATTTTTCTGCTGATAGAGAGTCATAAAAATAATGATGTTCTTCAAAAAACAATTCAATTTTGCAGCTAAAGCCATCGCCTTTGTCTTGCTCGGTTCGTTCGCGTTCTCGAATGTTTTGGCAATGCAGGTACTCGCCCGCAGCACTAATAAAGATTCGGTGAAAGTGTCCGCGCTCAGAAAATACTCGACTGATTTAACCGAACTCGCCCGCGTGGGCAGACTCGCCGAAAACGCCCGTTACCGGCGCGAAGTCAATCAACTCGTCGAAGCGCTGGCGAACGGCGAAGTTCGCCAGCCGGTTATTTTGGACGAGGCGGGCGAAAATCAAACGCTCGTCGTCGAATCGCTCGCCTCGCGCATCGCTGCGGGCGACGTTCCGGCGCGTTTGAAAGGCAAGCGCGTTTTGCAGCTCGAACTTGATGCGCTTTTCTCAAACACGAAGAACAAAGCGGAAACATCGCAAATTGTTGCCGGCGTCATTGCGGAACTCGCCGATTCCAAAAGTGAGGTCATCTTATTCGTTGACGAGTTAACAAATTTTGTCGGCTCGGCGCAAATCAACAACAGGCTCGCCGAAGTTCTTCAACAGGGAAAAGCGCATATCATCGGCGGCAGCTCGCAAATCGCTTACAACGAAAGAATTGAAAACTCGGCTGAATTGGCGGCAATTTTCCAACCGATTCGAATCGGCGACGTGAACTCAAATACAGAAGACACCGAGCAAAAGAATTCGGCTGAAAATCCGCTCGGCTATCGCGGCGATACGGTTTCGCCGGATTTGCGCGAAATGATGGCGAACGACCCGACCGGCGAAAAACGCGTTGACGTTATCCTTCAATCGAAAGATGCGGACAATCAAATTTTGCGCGAAATGATGGCGCAAAATTTGATTCGTCTCAGAGATCGCATTGGAGACAGCAACACGATAATCATTAATCTGCCTTTGAGCGCGGTGCAGACTTTAGCGAGCAGCGGCATTGTCAACTATATGTCGCCCGACCGCGAAATGAAAACATCCGGTCATCTGGAAAACACAACCGGCGCGGCGGCGGTGCGCTCGCAGCCGGCTTTTAACGGTCGTTCATCCTACACGCTCGACGGCAAAGGAATCGGCATCGCCGTCCTCGATTCGGGCATTACAACAAATCATCGAGCTTTTACCGACGCATCGAACGGCAGCCGCGTCGTTTACAGCAAGAATTTCACGACCGACGCGACTGCTGACGACAATTTTGGACACGGAACGCACGTCGCCGCTATTGCCGCCGGCAACGCGCAAAGAGATTCTCACGCTTATAAAGGCATTGCGCCGAAAGCCGATGTTGTTAATTTGAAGGTTTTGGCGGACAACGGTTTGGGCAGAACCGCCTGGCTTTTGAACGCGCTTGATTGGATTATCGTCAATCGTGCCGCCTACAACATCAAAGTCGTGAATTTAAGTCTCGGCGGTCCGGCGATTGATACATACACGAACGATCCGGTTTGCGTCAAAGTTCGGCAGCTTTCCGCGCTCGGGATTTTAGTGATCGCCGCCGCCGGCAACGAAGGCAAAGACTCGGATAATGGAGAAAAACTTTACGGGCATATTCACTCGCCGGGCAACGACCCGACGGTTTTGACTGTCGGCGCCTCGAATACGCTCGGGACTGACAACCGCGATGACGATTTACTGGCGACCTTCAGTTCGCATGGTCCGACGCGCTCGTCTTACACCCAACCTAACGGTCAGCGAATTCACGACAACATTATCAAACCCGACTTGGTTGCGCCCGGCAATAAAATCATTTCGGCGAAGTCGAAATTCGATTGTTTGCTGGCGACCGAGAATCCGAATTTGTCCACCCCGGCGCTTGATACGAACGACCCGACCAACGCGATGATGTATATGTCCGGCACATCGGCGGCGGCTCCGGCGGTGGCGGGCGCGGCGGCTCTGCTTTACGAGGTTAATCCGAAACTGACGCCTTTGATGGTCAAAATGATTCTTCAATACACCGCGCAACCTTTGAGCGGCTACAATATGTTTGAACAAGGCGCCGGACAATTGAATCTTGACGGCGCGGTTCGTCTCGCCCGAACGTATCGAACCGACATTAACTTTAACAACTCGGCAACTTCGGGAATGAATTTGCTGGCGGCGGGCGCGAGTTTTCCGGCGGGCGTTTCGACTCTTTATGGCTCGACTTTCGCTTGGGCGCAAGGCATTTTGGCAGACCACGCTTATTTGAAAGGACAAACGCTCGCCAGCAATTTTCACAATGTTTACCGCAACGGTTTGTGGTTTGAAAAAGGCGTTTCGCACAACTCCTCGCATCAATACGTTCTCAACGCTAATTTCGCCAATCCTTCCGCTTTGACGCTCGCTCCGAAAGCGTTAATCAGCAACGGCACGGCAATGGGCGGCGGCGAGGTTTTCAAAGCCTTCGGTGTTTTAATCAGCGACGGCGTTTTGATTTCCGACGGCGTTTTGGTGAGCGACGGCGTGTTAGTTTCCGATGGCGTGTTAATCTCCGACGGCATGGTAATCGGCGACGGCGTCCTGGTCAGCGACGGCGTTTTAATCAGTGACGGCGTGCTGATCAGCGATACGACAATGGCACATTTAATTTTGGCGGGCGATGCTGCGCCTGGAATGTAATAGGTGTTTGCCGAAGCAAAAACCAACAGGAGAAGTTAATTATGAACCGTCGAAATGTAAAATTCATCGCCCATCACAAAGCCGTCGCCGGTCGGGAAATCTTCCCGCAGATTGCTCCCGAAATGTCCTGTTTACGACTGCTCGGAAACTCAAATGAACAGGAAGTCCTGGAATTCTTAAACGTCCGACCCGTGCATACGGTTGTAATGGCGAGTTTTATAGGGGACAACGGAATGGAAAGCGCCGACAATCGCGGCAAGTTTTACGGCTATCGCAGTGTCCGGGGAACGCTCGAAGGAGTCGCGCTAATCGGTCATACGACGCTGATTGAAGCGCGTTCGGAAGATTCACTGACGGCATTCGCGCTCGCTGCCCGCCAATCTGAAACGCCGATTCATTTTATGATGGCGGACGGTCAAACGATTGAAAGTTTTTGGAACTATTACGCTGGCGGCAATCGCGCTCCGCGCCTCGTCTGCCCGGAACTGCTCTTTGAACTGACCTTTCCTTTTCCAGTGCAAAAATGTCGCTGGGACGTGCGGCTTGCCGAGCCAAGCGAATTAGGGCAAATCGCCGTCGCGCACGATGAAGTGGCTTTTATCGAAAGCGGCAGCAGTCCGTTGACGAAAGACGGTATGGAATTTCTGAAACGCTGTCTGCGACGTATTGAGCAGCGACGCACATTCGTCGTTTTTGAAAATGGCAGGCTCGTTTTCAAAGCCGATATTGCTGCCGAAACTTCGGACGTGGTTTACTTGGAAGGAATTTACGTCGCACCCGAATATCGCGGGCAAGGCGTCGGTTCGAGTTGTCTGGCAAATCTCGGTTTGCAATTGACCGAGCGATTTGAAAACGTCTGCCTGCTGAGCAACGTTGAATTTGTAAACGCTCATCGCAGTTTTTTGAAGGCTAGTTTTAGGAATACCGGCTCTTGCCAAACCATATTTGTTTGACTAAAAAAACATAGACAGAATGTTTCTTGGTCACTATAATTGTGGAAGGCTTGGAGTTGAGCCTTCCTCTTTTTTTACTGTTTCACCTTAAATTTGATTAACTATTATTTTTTTATTCCTGCGGCACCAGTTAAATCTCATCAACATCAATTAAAAGCGGTTGAGCTTTCTTAGCTTTCAATAAACTGCTCGTCGCCTATGAACACGCCATTAAAAACCAAAATATACATGTTGAGTATTCTCATCGTGGGTTTTGTATCTCTGGCGACCGCTGTTTATAATCTGCCGTTTGAAAAACTCGACTTCTATTTTTTGGTACTTTGTTGCTTTACCATCGGCGTCAGCTCGCGGATGACGCTTGAGATTCCGCGCTTTAAATCGCACATCGCCGTTTCCGATACTTTTATCTTTCTCGCACTGCTTTTATACGGCGGCAAAATTGCCATCGTTCTGGCGGCAGTCGAAGCGTTTTGCTCTTCGTGGCGTTTTTGCAACAAAAAAATAACCGTCCTTTTCAACGCGGCGGCGATGGCGTTCTCGACAACTTTAGTAGTTGTGGTCTTAAAATCGTTCGGATTATATAACGACATTAAATCGGATACATACGGCGACAACTTTAACAATTTTTTCGTCACGTTATCGGTGATGGCTCTGACGCAATTTCTCGCCAACACCACATTCGCCGCCGTTTACGGCGCGCTGAAAAGCGAAAAGCCGTTATGGGAAACGTGGAAGACCAAATATGCGTGGACTTTCATCACGTATTTCGTCGGCGCGGTCAGCGCGGGCGCTTTAGTCAAAGCGACCGAACACATCGGTTTCGGCGTGGTGTTAGCGACGTTTCCGATTATCTTTTTCGTTTATCTCACCTACCGGATGTATATGAGAAACGTCGAGATGGCGACCTCGCAAGCCGAGCAAGCCGAGAGCCACGCGCGAGTCCTCGAAGAACAATCGGCTGCCCTGCGCGAATCCGAAGAACGATTTCGCAGCGCGTTCAATTACGCGCCGATTGGCATTGCTCTGGTCTCGCCCGACGGCCGCTGGCTGAAAGTTAATCACGCGCTGTCGGAAATTCTAGGTTACACAGAAGAGGATTTTCTCGCCGCTGATTTCCAATCAATGCTTTTCAGGGAAGATTTGGGCGACACGCTCATCAAACTGCACGAGCTTCTGACCGGCAAAATTCTGACCTGCCAGCTCGAACAGCGATACGTTCATAAAACGGGAAAAACCGTTTGGGCTTGCTGGAGCGTTTCGACCGCCAGCGATGTCAACGAAAAACGTCCGAATTTGATTTTCCAGATTCAGGACATCACCGATAAAAAATCGGCGGAAGAGAAACTACAGCACGAAGCGACGCACGACGCGCTGACGCGATTGCCGAACCGCGCGTATTTTATGACGCGGCTCGCCCAAGCGTTAGCTAACTCGCAATCGAATCCGCAATACAAAGTCAGTGTTTTGTTCATTGACCTCGACCGTTTTAAGGTAGTCAACGACAGTCTCGGACATCTGATCGGCGACGAGCTGCTCATCGGGATTTCCGAGCGGCTGCGCGAATGTCTGCGCCCGAACGACATCGTGGCTCGCTTGGGCGGCGACGAATTTACGATTTTAGTCGAAGGAAAATATGAAACGAGCGAAGTCGCCCGCATCGCCGAACGGCTCAAGGAAAAGTTCGCTCAGCCGTTTGATTTGAGCGGACACGAAATTTACAGTTCGGCGAGCATCGGCATTCTGCACGTTTCGGAAAAACATCTCGCGCCCGAAGACGTAATGCGCGACGCGGACACGGCGATGTATCAGGCGAAACGCGCCGGCAAAGCCTGTCACGAAGTTTTCAACGAGAATATGCACGTAGCCGTAAAAAAGGCTCTGCAGCTCGAAACCGATTTGCGGCGGGCGATTGAGCGTGACGAGCTAAGCGTTTTTTATCAACCGATTCATTCGCTTGAAAGCGGCGCGCTGCAAGGCTTTGAAGCGCTTGCCAGGTGGCAGCACCGCGAGTTCGGCGTTTTGTCGCCCGACAAATTTATTCCTCTGGCGGAAGAAATCAATCTGATTGACCGGCTCGGCGAACAAATTTTAAGAAAGGCGTGTTCGCAAATGCGTTTTTTCAAAGACGCTGCTTTCGCCGATTCCGCTTTGACCTTGAGCGTTAATCTTTCGTGCAAACAATTTGCCCAGAAAAATTTAGTGAGCAAAATTAAGCAGATACTCGACGAAACGGAATTTTCGCCGAATCGTCTGAAGCTCGAAATAACCGAAACGGTTTTTTTTGAACACCGCGAAAAGGCAATCGAGATGCTTTGCCAGTTAAGCGAGTTCGGTATCGAAATGTATATTGACGATTTCGGAACGGGCTACTCGAATTTAAGCTATCTGATGCAGTTGCCGATTTCCACTCTGAAGATTGACCGCTCGTTTATCAGTCCGATTACCGAAGATGGTAAAAATACGGAAATCGTCGAAACGATTGTGCTGCTGGCGCGAAATTTAGGAATGAAGGTTATCGCCGAAGGAGTCGAAACCGCGGCGCAGATTGAACAATTGAAAAAACTCAACTGCGAGGGCGCGCAAGGTTTCTATTTTTCCCGACCGATGAATTACGAAGAACTGCGGCGATTTCTCAACGAAAAAAACGGCGCGTCGCCGACCGCGCCCGAAAGCAAGTTTGAAGACGTTTCCGTGGTAATGACGGTTCAGTAGAAAGTTATATGCTTCTCAGTTAAAATAAAGCGCGAGCGTATCTGAAAGGAAATGTTTTTGAAGTTCTGCTTGTTGTTATGCTTTTTGTGTAGAGTGATTATTGTATGAGAAAACAACGATTTCCCAGACATATACTTTATGCTGTTTTATCAGTCATATGTCCGTTAGTTGCTTTCTTGGGAACGCTCGTTTATCAATCAGTTGCTAATTCTAGCTTTTGGCAGTCAATAACCCCAGATGAGAGTGCTGCGGGAGGTATGATGGGTTTCGCGGAGTTCGTGCAACTTTTCTTCTTTACGATGATTGGCTGTTTTGTAGGACTAATTTTTGCCGTGATGAGTATTTGGCTTTGGTTTGAGCAACGAGCTTTACGCAGATTCGTAGATGAAGAGTGATAAGTAAAAGTTAGAAAACAAAAAAGCTGCGCGTTAAACTTAACTGTTTAACAACGGCAGCTCTTAATCTTTTACTTTTACCTTTTACTTTCCTATTTTCGCAACCAGCCGAAAAGCCCGTAAATCGTCGCTTCGCGGTTTGTCTCGTAAATCGCACGGGTTAAAGGAATGCTCATCGGGCAGACCTGCACGCAGTTTTGCGCGTTGCCGCAATTTTGAATGCCGTTGTCGCCCATCACGCCTTCGAGCCGCGCGTCGCGCGTCATCTTGCCGGACGGATGCATATTTTGGTAGCGAACCTGGGCAATCGCCTGCGGTCCGATATAGTTGTCGTCGTAATACTGCGGACACGCTTCGAGACAGCAGCCGCACGTCATACAGCGCGAATAGGCGTAGCGTTCCTGAACGTCTTCCTGCGACATTCTCGGTCCCGGACCCAAATCGTGCGTGCCGTCGAGTTCGATCCAAACCTTCGTTTGTTTGAGGTGGTCGAACATCTGCGTCCGGTCAACCGTCAAATCGCGCACGTTCGGAAACTTCGACATTGGCTCCAGCGTAATCGTATTTCCGCCGCCCGCCAATAATAAATCGTCAACCAGCGCCGAACACGATTGCCGCACACGCCCGTTAATGACCATCGTGCAGATGCCGCAAACTTGTTCCAAACAATTCATACTCCAAACCGGCGGCGTGGTCTGCTTGCCGTCTTTTGTGACGGGATTTTTGCGGATTTCCATCAAGGCGGAAATGACGTTCAGATTTCGCCGGTAAGGAACCGTGAAAGTTTCCGTGTATTGCGGCGCGTCTAACTTCTCGCGCCGCGAGATGCGAAAATCAACTGTCTGCGGCGGATTTTCCAACCGTTTTTTTTCTACGTTCGCTTCGTTCATAAAATTTCTTCTTCAAATTCAACCAAATCGTAAATCTCGTTCAAACTCAACGCTGCTTTGACTGACGGAAAAGTTGCCGAACTTTCTAACCCGATGGTCGCTTTATAAATCCAATTTCCGTCTTCACGCTTAATATATTGTTCGACCAGCGCTTTATCCTGCGAAATCAAAACGTATTCGTCGAGCGATTCGAGCGTTTGATACGACAAAAATTTTTCGGCGCGATCAAAACTCACCGTGCTTTTAGATAAAACTTCAACGATCAATTTTGGATTATCAATCGTGTCGCGGCGGTTTTTATAAAAATTTGGTTTGTCGCAAATGACTGTCACATCTGAATAGAAAAATTTATTGCGCTTTTTCACCCAAACTTTCATCTCGGATGGAAACACACGGCAACGACCCTTTAAATTATTCACCAGCAAAACCGTTAGATTCGACACGATTTGCTGATGGTCAATCTTCGCGCCGGACATTGCGACGATTTCGCCGTTCCAATACTCGCTTTTCGATTCAGCCGATTCTTCCAGAGCCAGATACTCGGCGGGCGTGTATTTTTTTCGTTCAGTCAAAGCCGTCATCGTTTTTCTTCTCGCTCGCGGTCTTTCAATTCTTTAAAGGATTCGCCATCGACAATTTTTTCGCCGTCTTTCACCCAAGTCGCTTCGCGTCCGACGTTTTGCGGTTTCTGTTCGGTATACGGCGTCGGGACTTGAGCGGCGCCGTCCGGCACCGGCAAGCCGGATTTTTTCGCTTCCTCGGCTGTGGCGGCGGCTTTCGCTTTGCCTTTCGTGTAATCGCGTTTGCGCGGTTCGATTAAACCAACATCAACCGCTTCATAACTCAAAATCGGCGACTCGGCTGACCATTCGGCAATCGTCGTTTTCATAAAACGCTCGTCGTTGCGGTCGGGAAAATCCGGTTTGTAATGCGCGCCGCGCGATTCGTCGCGGTTGAGCGCGCCCAAAGTTATGACGCGCGCCAACTCCAACATATTTTTTAACTGGCGTGCGTGCGGAACGGCTTGCGTCGCCCACAAATTCGAGTCGTTGATCGAGATGCGTTTCGAGCGGTCTTGCAGTTCGAGCAATTTTTCGTCGGTCGCTTTCAAACGGTCGTTGTAGCGAACGACGGTGACGTTATCGGTCATCCATTTGCCCATTTCTTCGTGGATTTGATATTGATTTTCCGTTCCCGTCTGCCTGATTAAATTATCGTTTATTTCCTGCTGGCGTTTTAATTCCGCTGCGTGAATGCCATTCGTTTCCGAACTTCCGCGTTCGACGTTTTTCGCGTAATCAATAGCCGACGGCGCGGCGACGAATCCTCCATAAACGCAGGAAACCAGAGAATTTGCCCCCAGACGATTCGCGCCGTGAATCGAATAATCGCATTCGCCCGCCGCAAACAGTCCGGGAATGTTTGTGCGCTGCTCGAAATCAACCCACAGCCCGCCCATCGAGTAATGCACGCCGGGGAAAATCCGCATCGGCATGTGGCGCGGATCGTCGCCGACGAACATTTCGTAAATCTCCAAAATAGCGCCGAGTTTGCGCGTTAAAGTTTCCGCCGGAATATGCGTCAAATCCAGATAAACTTGATTCTCGCCGCCGACGCCGCCGCCTTCGATACAGACTTGGAAAATTTCGCGCGTGGCAATATCGCGCGGCACGAGATTTCCGTATGCCGGATATTTTTCTTCAAGAAAATAATTACGTTCAGCTTCGGGAATATCATTCGGACCGCGTTTGTCCTGCGGATTTTTGGGAACCCAAACGCGCCCGCCTTCGCCGCGCGCCGACTCAGACATCAGACGCAATTTGTCTTCGCCGGGAATCGAGGTCGGGTGAACTTGAATGAATTCGCCGTTCGCGTATTTCGCGCCCTGCTGATAACACGCCGAAACCGCGCTGCCCGTGCAAACCATTGAGTTGGTGGATTTGCCGAAAATAAGTCCGGGTCCGCCAGTCGCCATAATCACCGCGTCGGCGTTAAAAGCGCGAAGATCCAAAGTCTGCAAATTCATCGCAATCAAACCGCGACAAACCTGATGGTCGTCCAAAACGAGCGACATCATTTCCCAGCCTTCGTATTTATTGACTTTTCCGGCGGTCTCGAAACGCCGCACTTGTTCGTCCAAAGCGTAAAGCAATTGTTGTCCGGTTGACGCGCCCGCAAACGCGGTGCGGTGATGAAGCGTGCCGCCGAACCGTCGGAAATCGAGCAAGCCTTCAGGCGTGCGCGAAAACGGAACGCCCATTCGGTCGAACAAGTAGATAATCGCCGGAGCCATTTCGCACATCGCTTTAACGGGCGGCTGATTCGCCAAAAAGTCGCCGCCGTAAACCGTGTCGTCAAAATGCTTGAAGGGCGAATCGCCTTCGCCTTTGGTGTTGACCGCGCCGTTGATTCCGCCTTGCGCGCATACCGAATGCGAACGTTTCACGGGGACGACCGAAAGCAAATCCACATCGTGTCCGGCTTCGGCAATCTTCATCGCCGCCGCAAGTCCCGCCAAACCGCCGCCGACTACCGCTATTTTTATTCCTGTTGCCATAATTTTCCGATAACCCAAAAATCTAAAATCTACGCGAGCCGTCCGGCTCGGCAATGCCTTTTTTCTCGGCTTCTTCACACAACGCGCTCGGAAGCAAACCGCATTTTTTATTAAAGGCGACCATCGCGTTGATGCCGACCGCCGACAGGAAAAACGCCAGACCGACGCAGGCGTAAAGCGCCATCTTCTGCGCTTTTTCGCCGATTAAAATTCCCCAATCAACTGCGAACAAAAAGAACCCGTAAGCCAGATGCCACGCCGTCGCCGTGACGCCCAAAACGTAGAGAATAAAAATCCACGGGTTTTGAAATTCGAGAGCGACGATGGCAAACGCTTTGTCGGCGTTGCCGGCAACCGGATTGCCGTAAGATTCTAAACCCGGAATCGCGCCGAACCGCAAATTCAAAAGGTGAAACAAAATAAAGAAAAACAAAAACACGCCCGTAATGCGCTGAAACAGATAAAACCAGTTGCGCCCGTAACCGTAATTCATAGTGTTCGAGCGCATCTCTGCCGAAATGAAGATGCCGTAAACCGAATGAAACAGCAGCGGCAGGAAAATGCCGAAAATTTCGACAAACAGAAGATAAGGAATGTGATGTATGTCGGCGACCGCGTCGTTAAAAACGCTCGCGCCGCTCATTGCCTTTGAGTTCGTAAACAGATGCACGAAAAAGAACGCGCCCAAAGGCACGATGCCCGTCAATTGATGCAGTTTTCGCATCACAAAACTTCTGCTGATTTTGATAGCCATAACGAGATTTTAACTCTCAGATTTCAGATTGTTTGAATTGCGTTTTATATTGTGAAATCTTAAGTCGGATTTCGCAAATCGGCAATCTGTAATTCGCACTTTAGTATATTACGAATTTTTCCTGATAAGATAAAATGAATTCTTTTGCACGAATTGTGTAGGAATTCTTATTAAGTTTGTTTCAAGTCTAAGAACGTATTAACCCGTAAACTGGACAATTGAAGTCAATCATATGCACATCGAAACGTTAAAAGTATTTGTTGATTTGGTTGATATGCAGAGTTTTTCGCTCGCGGCTGAGAGAAATTTCATCACGCAGTCGGCAGTCAGCCAGCAGATTCGCACGCTCGAAGAAAAATTCAAACGCCGCCTGCTCGAAAGAGTGCGCGGGCGGCGCGAAGTAAAACTAACGGCGACGGGCGAGATTTTTTACCGCGAATGTAAAAATGTTCTGGCAAGTTTCGACCATCTGAACGAGAGTATGAGCGGATTGGTCGGGAAAATCAGCGGCACGGTGAAGGTCGCCACGGTTTATTCGGTCGGACTTCACGAATTGCCGCCGAAGGTCAGGGAATTTATGTCGAAATTCCCGCAGGCGAAAATTGATTTGGAGTATTCCCGAACCACCCGCGTCGTGCGCGATGTGTTAAACGGCACGGTTGAGCTTGGCGTGGTGGCGTTTCCCGAACCGCGGCGCGGTTTGACCATCGTGCCGATGGCAAGCGACCGGCTTGTTTTGATTTGCCCGCCCGAACACGAATTTGCCGAACGAACGCAAATCAAAGCGACAGAGTTAAAAGGTCAGGACTTCGTTCTTTTCGAGCGCGATATTCCAACGCGCAAAGCGACCGACAAAATCTTAAAATCCTACGGCGTGGATATTTGCAAAGTCGCCGAGTTCGACAATATCGAAACGATCAAACGCTCGGTCGAAGTTGGTTTCGGCGTGGCAATCGTGCCGCATCCGTCCGTTATTGACGAAGAACGAAACAATCAGCTCGCGGTCATCGAATTAGCCGAAAAAGACTGGATTCGACCCGTCGGCGTCGTTTATCGAACCGACCGAACGCTCTCGATTGCGGCGAAAAAGTTCGTCCAACTTTTAGAGAACAAAACATAAATTCACAATTTGGCATAAAAATTTATGCCGAATTATATTTTGACAGTCAAAATACAGATTATCTCAAAGTTTTATTGACTTTAATGTCTAATATGCCTTAAAAATAATTCGGTATAACACAATTTTAGTTCGTTATAATACAAAGTTAGATTGCTTCTTGAAAATAATGTCATGAGAACTTCTTCTTTATCTTTCACTCTGTATCCTCTGATACTTGCAATAGTTTTAAGTCCATCTTCAGTACAGGCTCAACTTCGCTTCGAGTCGCCAGAACACGAACGCCGCGTGCGTCTTTTAATTCCTGTAGATGATTATCCTGTCGCAGATTTCAATGCTCCCGAACCCATTAATGCCGAACTGCTAGCTTTAAGGCTTGCAAGAAACAAGCGTCATAACAACACTACTCTCAGCAAGACTGACATTCCGCGCTTTGTATTTCAGGAACTAACCAATCCTATTCAACTAGGTCTCCCACCGAGCCATGCGCCAGTTGAGCAAGCATTCCCCATCAGCCGAAGCGATACGGTAATCATTGGCAAAGTTAAGGATGCTGCCGCATATCTTTCACAGGATAAAACAAACGTTTACTCTGAGTTCTCTGTTCGAGTAGAGTCTGTACTCAAGAACACATCTTTATTGCAGGTTGCTTCTAATAGCACTATCACAACTGAGCGTGGCGGCGGGCGTGTCCGGTTGCCTTCCGGCGAGAAATCTTGAGAGGTGCTCACGGAAAGCCGATGCCTCAAGTCGGGCGGCGGTATGTCTTCTTTCTCTTGAGCAATGTGGAAACACAAAGCTTTACTATCATTACAGCCTACGAATTACGAGACAGGCGAGTCTATCCTTTAGATGGTAGTAGCAGATTTAAGAAAGAGATGATAATCCGTGAGTACGTAGAGTACGACCGTTATGAGGATGCGAAAGAGGATATTTTTTTGAATGAAGTGAAAGCGGCTATAAATAAGACGCCGCAATCTAACAAGTAAAAGTACCACCGCCAGAGGCGGTGGCTTTGTTTTTTTGCCCTAGAAGGTGCGCCATTATTGGCTAGTCTTCTGACTCGTCGAACAAATTGCCCTGCAACTTTTCGATCTCCCGCTCTTTATTCTCTTGCCATTGCACGTCTCGCGGATGCGCGTCTCGTCTATGCCGACGGTGCTGACACAATAGCCTCGTCCCCACAAATGCCTGCCCCAAAATTGCTTGCCTAACTTTTCGTATCGCTGAAAAATCCGAATCGCCAATTTGCCTTTCAAATAACCCATCACCGCCGAGACAGCATACTTTGGTGGTATCCAGACAACCAGATGAACATGGTCGCTTTGCACATTCATCTCGATGATTTCTATGCCTTCTTTCTGTCGCAGCAAGTTACGTATTTCCTGTTTTACATATGCTCGAATTTCGTCTTTTAGTATTCGCCTGCGATACTTTGGACAAAATATTAAATGGTATTTACACTCGTAAATGGTATGCGATAGTCGTCTAAATCGCTTGCTCATAAATATATCTCCTTAGTTGTTGACACCTCTAGGGAGATATATTTTAGAAAATATTTCGGTCTGTCCGCTGTTTCGCCTCACGTCCTTGTAGAACCACTGCCGGAGGCAGTGGTTTGATTCTTTGAATCAATGGACGTGAGCGGCAAACAGCTACTTTCTTATCACGGTGCTTCTTTGCCCTGACGTTGCGTGTAGCCGGTTTGCCGCCACGTCATCTCAATCGTTCGGCGTCTTCGGGCGGCAAAATGAAAATTACAATGATAGCCTTCGATTAAAAACCAGAACTATTTTCTATATCACAAGGTCTTTGAAAACTAACACGCCCGCGCAATGTTGTCTGATACTTTTTAGACGGATTGTGCGCGTTATAAATAGGAAAGGATTTTCCCTGTTTTCAATGGTAGATTTTGACTCAAGAAAGGAGAGAGGAAAAATTATGAATATCACAGAAATCGCGCCGGACGTTTTCAGGCTTTCGCTGTTCGTGCCGGAAGCGGATTTGCAGTTCAGTCAGTTTTTAGTTAGAGACGATGAACCGTTATTGTTTCATACCGGAATGCGCGGGATTTTTCCGCAGGTGCGCGAAGCGGTCGAAAAAATCATCAATCCGGCTGAAGTGCGGCACATCGGTTTTAGTCATTTCGAGGCGGACGAATGCGGCTCGCTGAATGAATGGTTGGCGATTGCCCCGAACGCTGCGCCGGTTTGCAGTTTTGTCGGCGCAGTGGTCAGCGTCAACGATTTCGCCGCGCGTCCGGCAAGAGGAATGAACGACGGCGAAACATTTTCGACCGGGAAATACAAGTTCCGGTTTGTGAAGACGCCGCATTTGCCGCACGGTTGGGAAGCGGGCGTGCTTTTTGAAGAAACTAATCGAGTATTGTTCAGCTCGGATTTGTTTCATCAAAGCGGCGATGTCGAAGCTAGAACGGAAAACGACATCATCGGGCGGGTGCGAGAAACTTTGGTTTCTTATCAAGCCAGCCCGTTTGCCGATTATATGCCGTATTCGCGGCAAACCGAGCGCAATTTTCAAAAGCTAATCGCGCTCGCGCCCGAGACGATTGCAGCGATGCACGGCTCGACTTTTACGGGCGACGGCACACAGGCTTTGCGCGATATGCACTCGGTGATGCGCGAGGTTTTGTAGAAAATAAAGGCGGCTCGTTTGGGTTACGCGTCGCCGGTTAATTCAATAGACGTGAGAGCAAAACAGCTACCTTGTTATCAAACTTGTCCATAAAATTCGGAGTTGCGTGAAGGCGGTTTCGCCCCACGTCATCTCAATCGTTAATCCAAATTCACTAACGTCAAACTCGAAGTCCCGTTCATCACGTTGAGCGCGTTTTTCAAAAGCGACACGATGCCTTCGGCTTCGAGGTATTCTCTGCCCAATAATCGTCGAAACTTTTTCTCTTTCGTCTCCTGTGTGATTTCCTTGAGCATCGCGCGGCAGAACGCCGTCACGAGTTCCGGCGCGAATTGTCTGCCCGCGTTATATTGCAAATCTTCGATGACTTCGTGCGCCGGGCGGCGGCGTTTGTATGGTCGGTCGGTTGTCATCGCGTCGAACGAATCGGCGAGACAGACGATTTTGGCGATATACGGAATGTCGCGGTCGCAGAGTTCGTCCGGGTAGCCGCGCCCGTCTAATCTTTCGTGATGATATTTCGCCGCCAGCGGCACGTCGGCGTATGGATGATGAATCGGCAGCAGAATTTCATACCCGATTACCGGATGTTTGTTCAGGGCGGCGGTTTCCTTGGCGTTGATGCGGTGCGGCGAATTGATGATGCTGCTCTCGACGGTCAGTTTTCCGACATCGTGCAAGTATCCGGCGACCGCCGCGCCTTCGACCTGTTCATCGTCCCAGCCGAGTTCCGCGGCGATGATTTCCGAATACTTGCCGACTCTGACCGAATGACCTTCGGTGTATTTGTCCTTACAGTCAATCGCCGTCGCAAACGCCTTCACGGTGTCTTTATAAGTCATCCGCAAATCGTCGTAAAGACGGCGGTTTTCATCGGCGCGGCGTTCGAGTTCCGCCATCAGATTTCTCTGCGCGATGCCGACTCCGATGTGTCTGGTCATCGCGCAAATAATGTCGCGGTCGTAAGAAGAATAAGGTTCGCCATTGGCTTTTTCGCCCAACAGAACCACGCCGACGATTTCATCACGAATCACCAGCGGCACGAGCAGTTCGAGTTTTTTCGCCGCAAAACTGCGGTCGTAAATTTGAAAAAAAGGCAGAACCTTTGCCTGCGCGATTTCAATCGGAACCGTGCCGTTCGTTAAAAACTGCCGCTCGTCTTCACTACAAATCGTTAGACTCAGCGGAAACTCGTCGCCCAGACCGCGCACGGCGAGCATATTAAGTTCGTGTCCGAACCGCGAATAACGCGCCACGCCGCCGCGCATAATCCCTAGAGCGCCGAGCAGCAAATGAAGCGACGTGCGAATCAGCTCTTGAAAATCGTTTTTTTGGGAAACTTCGTGTCCGAGTTCGGCGAGCGCGCCGAAAGTATGGATTAACTTTTGTTGATTTTCCGGCATCTGTAGAATTGAATCATTGGTTCATTGGTTCATTTATTCATTGGCATATTAAATCGCTGAAACATTTCCTGAATGAAACAATGACTCAATCAATAAATAATTCAATTCACCCTTACGTGATTGGTTAGTCCGAGCATTTCGAAAAGCTCAATTGTATCTTCATTGACATCGGAGAAAACCACTTTCGCGCCCGCGCCCGATGCCGCGTCAATGACGCCGAGTAGAATCGAGACGCCGATGCTGTTGACGATTTCGGTTTCGCCGAAATTGACGACGATCGTTTTATAGCCCGCGTCAATCTGCCGACGGCATTCGCGTTCGATTTTTTCGCCGCTCAATTTGTTCAGATAATCGCTGGCATAAACGGTTGCCGTTTCGCCCGACGTTTGAACGGGAATTTTGTATTCAGTATCCACGGATTTTTACTGCTGATTTCGGATAGATTTATAACTGAAAGTTAAAGTAAAATTTTAACGCGCAAATGTCAACTAACTTTAAAGTGAAAAGATAAAAAAAGTTCGTTTAACGCTCATCGAGTCGTTTCATTTGCCGTCAAACGAACTTTTTCAAAGGCTTCCACTTTTTGCTTACTTATTCTTTTACCAAAGGAGTTAGATATTTCGTCATCGAGATTCTCGTTCCGTCGTCAACTTGTTCAAATTTCACTTCGTCCATTAAAGATTTCATCAACTTGAAACCCCAGCCGCGCCGCCCTTCAACCGGATTGGCGGCAGTGGTTTTTTTGTCGGTCAGGCGCAAGCCGCGGTTGGAAATCGTGATGATGATTTTATCCTCTTCGACCGTAAATTTCTGATAAATTTTGCGGTCGGGACTCAGGGAATGCTCCGCGGCGTTGATGCAGGCTTCGATCAGAGCGGTTTTAATTTGGTTGATTGCCTTCGGCTCGAATGCGTGGCGGCGGGCGATTTCTTCAATCGCGCCGGCGGCAATCAGTTCGGTATCTCCGCCCATCGGGACGATGATTTCGTATTCGTTCGCCGCTGGTTTTTCTGCGCCGTCAACCTTTTCAGTTTGCAGAAATTCCGCCAGCAGCGCGGCTTGTCTGCGGCTTGCGCCGTAGGCGTCCCGCTGCCGTAGAATTTCCATCGCTTCGGGCGAGAAGCCTTCGGGCGCGACGAGCCAGATTTTATATTTTGTAAAATTGCACACGAGCGCGACCATCTCTAATCTATCGCACCAAAATTCCGCCGTTTCGCTCGACGCTTCGAGTTTTGAATCAATTTCCGCCGCAATCCAAACCACCTCGTCCTCGTCCGTGTAAGCGGGTTCCTGAAAACCGACCGCGACCGCCGAGCGCGTCTTGTCTGTCACCTGACTGATCGGCGGATAAAAAGCCGCCGTGTGCGCCGTATAGACGATTTGCGGCAGCCGAATTTTTTCGATATCTTCGTCGCCCCCGCCGACGGCGATTTCATTTTCCGCCGCGTTTTTATATTTGTCTTTGTAAATCGAGTAATCAAGCAGAGCGGCGGGCGCGTCCTGACAATTGAAAGCCGCGAGAATCTCGCGCAGACCGATTGCCGATTTTTGCCGGTAAAATTTTGCCATCGTCTCCGGCGCGCGTTTCAGAAAATCCGAAAGCATTTCTGCAACAACCAGAACGCGGTTTTCCGTCGCGCTTTCCAGCCGAAAACGCGCTTTGAGATAATCGTTCAAAACGTCGTTTTCGTTCATCGCCTCGATCGTGTTCGAAGACAGACGAATGATTTCGTTCGTGTTTAAGAGCGACAGTAGGCGTTGAAAATCTTCGCGCGTCGAAACCGCGTCGTCCCGCCAATTTTTGAAAACGCCGTCGAGCGGTCGCGGTTGCCTTTCGTTTTCACCCGTCGGCGCGTCGCATAAAAGCCGGACGATATTTTTTTGCGTTTCGGCATCCGGCGCGATTTCCCGAAAAACCGAATCGTAAAATACGCCGATTCTTCCTCCGAAAAGCTCGTCCGTATAAAGTCGTTCGATTTTTTGAAAACTGTCCAAATCCATTTCCGCCTGGCTCGCCGCCTGCAGCAAAAATTTTATAAACGTCGGATTTCCGCCGAACTGCCGGGCGATTAAATCGCGGCTTGGCTCGTTGACTCGCACCGCGTATTTTTCCGCCAAGTTTTCCGCCAGCAATCCCGCTTCGGAGAAGTCGAGCGGTTCAAGTCGCAGATGCTTTGCGGCAGTCAATTTCGTATTTCCCGTTTGCACCGCGTTTAATAAAAAGCGTCTTCTACCAGCCAAAACGAAGGAAATCGTCGAGCGGCTGAAAATTTCCTTTAGCTCTTCGACGAAATCAACGTCGCCCGAAAACGATTCGGCTTCGTGTAGATTGTCTATCATCACGAAGGAGTTCGCATCGTGGGCGGCAGCGCGCAGCGGCGCGCTCAGACAGTTTTTAACGAAAGCCGAGTCGGTGTCCAGCTCGCTTGAAGGTTGGAGGCGGGCGGCGTTCGTTAAACGATCAATCCAATGAGCGTCGTCCGGCGAGGCGAGTTCGTTGAGTTCGCGGATGTCCGGTGCGGCGTCGAAAATCTTCGGTTCTTGATGCCGAAAGGCGATGGTTTGCGCGATAAAAGCGTGCAGAAAACGCACGGCGCAGTTCTTTGCCGTTTTATCAGATTTCCGAACGGCGAAATAAAACGGAATCACTTGGCTTTGCCCGGAAAAAAGCCGGTCATAAATTTGTTTGAGCAATTCCGTCGCTCCGGCGTGGGGCGCGGACAAAAGCAGCAGCCCGCCGGATTCTGCTTCACCGTCGGCGCGGCGCAAAAGCATTTCCGTTTCGCGCGTTCTGCCGATAAAATCTTTTGCCTCGACGGTTGCCAAAATTTTATTTGATGGTGAATCGCTCATTTGTAGATTTCAGAACACCGCTGCTTCGAGCGCGGAAAAAGACACGGCAAAATTCTCGCGCCCATATCTTTTCACATTACTTAATCCTTCTCCAAATGCTCATAAATTTGCACATTGTTTCTGCCGCGCCGTTTCGCTTCGTAAAGCGCTTTATCAGCCGCCGAAACCAAATCTCTCGGCGTGTTCAAACTCAAAGAACAACTCGCTACGCCGATGCTGACGGTTACCTGCCGTTTCGTAAAGCATCCGTTTTCAACTCGTTCACGAACACGCTCGGCGATTGCGGCGGCTTCTTCGGAAGTGGTTTGCGGCAGTAGAATCGAAAATTCTTCGCCGCCGTAACGCGCCGCCACATCCGCGCCGCGCAGCGTTTCCTTTAAACAACCGCCGACGGTTTGCAGAGCCTTGTCGCCTTCGGTGTGTCCGAAGCTGTCGTTGTAGGATTTGAATTCGTCCACGTCAATCATCATAAAGCTCAGCGGAAAATCGTGCCGGTTCGAGCGTTTGATTTCTTCAGTCAGGCGTTCTTCCAGATAGCGGCGGTTAAGCAGTCCGGTCAGTGCGTCGGTCACCGATAGCTGTTCAAATTCTCCGGCTTTGCTTTTCAAATTGGCGCGGTCAATCAAAATGGCGAGCTGCGGCATTATCGAATCGAGAATTTCCAAATCGAGCTGGCTGTAAGTTTCGCCGTCGGCGCGATCTGTTAAATTGAGAACGGCGATTTTGCGCTGCCCGATGACAATCGGATAACTGATAAACGAATCGGATTTGTAAAGCCAATCTTCCGGCGCGGACGATAAACCGATTCTGCCGATGTTTTCGACGGCTATCGCTTCGCCGCCGCTTAAAACTTTTTTTGAAATTCTTTCGCCCAGATTTTCCTCGGTCTTTTTGATAAAATCCGATCTTGCGCCGGTTGCCGCCTTTGCCACGAACGAGCCGGATTTATCGTCGAAGACGAGCAGGGAGCTGCGCTCGGCTTGCACCAGTTCGGCGGAAATATTCGTCAGATGCGCCCAGAAATCTTCCGAGTCAATCGTTTTCAAACTCTCGTTAAATTTGATAATGGCGCGTTCGAGCCAACTGCGCTGCGTCAATTGTTCGCGCAGACGCAAAATCTCGACATCCGAAGCAATTTTCCGGCAGAACCGCGCGAGCGGCTTTTCTTTGCCCGCAACCTCGTCGCCGATGACCAGCGCGCTCCGAATCTCGCCGCCGACCGTAATCGGGAAAAGCCGAAGCGTCTGCGGTTCTTCTTCGGCGTTTTTGTCCGGCAGACGCTCGCGCAGTTCGAGCGAGGCTTCCCTTCTGACTGCTTCGAGCAGTCGCTCGTCGTCTGCCGAAACACTGATTTGTATCTCGTTGTTTTTTAAATTCCCTTTGACAAAAATCGTCTCCAGCCGATCTTGGCGGCGTTCGAGCCACGCCAGATTTTCGATCGAAAAACGCTCGGAGACAAATTGCAAAATTAAAAAACACGCTTGTCGGTAATTCAAATCGAGCAACGAGCCGAGCAACGAGCGCCAGTGTTTGGATTTCGGGCTTTGAGTTTGGGATGTTGAACTTATGTCGTTCGCCGTTCGCTGTCCGTTATTTGCTGCCGAATCTTGCCGACTTTGGACTTTGGACTTTGAACCCTGGACTTTTTGCAAGCCGTTTATCTTTTCGATTTGCCGCGCCAGTTTTTCCAAATTTTCATTTGAATTGCTGAGCAGCACATTTTCGAAAAATTCGTTCGCCGAAAAACGCCGCCAATCGCCTTCGATGGCGCGGCTCGTCGCGTTGCGGTAATCGTCGGCTTTCGTAAACGCTCTGCCGACGATGGCAACCAATTGTTTTTCTTCTTTTTTTAGCGGAACAGCCAGACAATTCAAACCGGCGTAGCATTTATAACCTACGGTCGTTTCGGCTTTTGTCGCCCGCGCGAAAGCCCTGCCGCAGAACTTTTCGCAATGCGGCGCGAATTCTTTAGAGTTATAAAGAATTTCGCACATCGAATTGTTGTTTGATTTCTCGAGAGCAGACGAATGTTCATCTGTCAGGACAATCGCCAAACCGTGCCGATCCGTGAGCGAATCGAATGTCGCTTTCAGCGATTCTTCCTTTTTTTGAGCGTACGTTTCCATCAAAAGATGCAGTAAAAGTTTCGCGTTACACAAAAATCGCCGCCGGATTTACTTTCTTGTTTAGAGAATACTTACAAGGCTAAATATACCCAATCGCTTGAATTTTCAAGAAAAGACCGGCAAATTCCTGAGATAAACAATTATGTCATACAAACTACTGTCGAGACCATTTAACAGCGCGCTAAACAAATTTTCAATTTTTGATTCTTGGATGTATTCGATACAGGTAAGGTGTCCCGATACATTTCATGCCAAATCAGCGGAATTTTGAAATTCCCGCGTTTACGGCGTCGCCCGCGTCTGGCACGCGTTTTGTTGATGCTTTTTGAAACGAGTCGGAAGCATTTTCAGTTTAAGGCTTTTGCTTGAGAGTTTAAATTTTTTTTAGGAGGATTTTCAGACTTATGGCAGACGATAATACAATTTCAACATTAAACAATTTAATTCAGACCTGTAAAGACGGACAGGAAGGATTTAAGGTGTCGGCGGAATCCATTCAGAGAAGCGACGTCAAATCGGTTTTTTACGAACTCGGGCAACAACGCGCCAGGTTTGCTGGCGAACTGCAAGCCCTTGTCAGAGAACTCGGCGGCGATCCGGAAACGACCTCCAGCGCGTCGGCTACGCTGCATCGCGGTTGGATAAATATTAAATCCGCGATCACCGGACAAGACGACGCGGCGATTTTAAACGAAGCTGAACGCGGCGAAGATGTCGCGGTCAATGCTTACAAAAAAGCGTTGGAAGAAACTCTGCCGGCAAATGTGCAAACCATAGTCGAGCAGCAGTCAACACAGGTTAAAGCCGGACACGATAGAGTAAGAGATTTACGCGACGCGGCAAACGCGGCGGCGAACTAATCAGCAAGGTAAAAGTAAAAAGGTAAAAGGCAAAAGTGAAGATGCAATTCCAAACTTTTGCCTTTTACCTTTTTACTTTTACCTTATTATTCAACTTCCTTTTTTTATTTCGGGCGTTCCTTCTCCGACGACGCCCAATCCGGCGGCAGCGTTTTCGTCTATGTGCGGGCGCTCCGGCGAAATTCGTATACAAGCCGCGTAATGTTTCGGTTTTATCTCGACCAGCGACGGGTCAATTTGCCTGCATTCGGCAATAGCATACGGACAGCGCGTGTTGAAATGACAGCCCGACGGCGGGTTGATCGGCGACGGCACATCGCCCTTTAAAATTATCCTTTCCCTTTTCGCTTCAATCTCCGGGTCGGGAATCGGCACGGCGGAAATTAGGGCTTTCGTGTAAGGCATCAGCGGCTCGGCATAGACGGTTTTCGCCTCGCCGAGTTCGACGATTTTTCCCAGATACATTACCGCCACACGGTCGGCGACGTGACGAATAGCGCGCAAATCGTGCGAGATGAAAAGATACGTCAGATTTTTTTCGCGCTGAAGCCGCTCCATTAAATTCATAATCTGCGCCTGAATCGAAACGTCGAGTGCGGAAATCGGTTCGTCCGCCACGATAAACTTCGGGTCAACCGCCAGAGCGCGGGCGATGCCGATGCGCTGCCGCTGACCGCCGGAGAATTCGTGCGGATAGCGTTTTGTAAAACGCCGGTTAAGCCCGACGGTTTCCATCAAATCCTGCACTTTGGCTTCGATGTTTCCGCCGTTTGATAAATTAAAAGTGCGAATCGGCTCGGCGATAATCTGTCCGACCGTCATTCGCGGATTCAAAGAAGCGTAAGGGTCTTGAAAAATCATTTGCAGATTTTTCCGCTGCTCGCGCATCTCGCTTGAGGAAGCGTGTGCCAAATCTTTGCCGCCGTAGAAAACCTGCCCGCCGGTCGGTTCGGTCAGCCGCAAAATCGCTTTGCCGAGCGTTGATTTTCCGCAGCCCGATTCGCCGACCAATCCCAAAGTTTCGCCTCGCTTAATATCCAAATTCACGCCGTCAACCGCCTTGACGACGCGGCGAACTCGGCTTCCGCCGGTGATTCTATCAATCAAAGTGCCGCCGCCGAGGTCGTAATGAACTTGCAGATTTTGCAGTGAAATTAAAGTGTTTCCGTTTTCGTTCATAAAGTTAATAGAGAAAAACTAAGCGAGCGGATTTAATTCGATTTGCGCTTCTGTCACATTCGGGGCGGTCCTTTCGCGCATTGATTCGGCATAAACTTCCTTTGCAAAATGGCACAGCGACCAATGATTTTCGTTGATTTGCACAAACGGCGGAAATTCCCGATGACAAACGTTTTCGGCGCGTTCGCAGCGCGGCGAGAACGGACAGCCCGGCGGCAAATGCGCTACATCGGGCGGAAGTCCGGGAATTTGATAAAGTTCCGTGCCTTCTTCGTGCGCTGGATCGGGAACGCTTTTCAATAATCCTTTCGTGTATGGATTTGCCGGAGTTGCGAAAAGTTCCCTGGTGGGCGCTTGCTCGAAAACCTTTCCGGCATACATCACGATAATTTTATTGGTCATTCCGGCGACCACGCCCAAATCGTGCGTGATTAAAATAACGCTCGTTCCCATTCTCGCTTTTAAGTCTTTGATGAGTTCGAGAATCTGCGCCTGAATCGTGACATCCAAAGCGGTCGTCGGTTCGTCGGCGATCAGCAGTTCCGGGTCGCACGACAAAGCCATCGCAATCATCACGCGCTGGCGCATTCCGCCGGAAAACTCGTGCGGATAACCATCAATTCGATTCTTCGCGTCGGGAATGCCGACGGTTTCGAGCATTTTTATCGCGTGCCGGCGGGCTTGCTCTTTTGTGTGTCCGAGATGCAGTTCAGTAACTTCCATTAGCTGGGTCGAGATTTTCAAAAACGGATTCAAGGAAGTCATCGGGTCTTGAAAAATCATCGCCATTCGTTTGCCGCGAATCCGTCGCACGTCGTCAATCGAAAGAGCGCGCACGTCAATGCCGTCGAAACGAATATCGCCGTTCACGATTTTTCCCGGCGGTTCGGGAATCAGACGCATAATCGAAAGATTCGTTACCGATTTCCCGCTCCCCGATTCGCCGACAATGCCCAGCGTTTCGCCTTTCGCCAATGTAAATGTGATGCCGTCAACCGCTTTGACCACGCCGTCTTCGGTTTGAAAATACGTCTTCAAATCATTGACCATTAAGATGTTTCCGTTTTGATTGTTCATTAGTTTTATGGAACGCCAGCATCTTGCTGGCAACCGTCAGCCAGCAAGATGCTGGCGTTCCATTTAAAATTTTCTCGTCTGCGGGTCGAGCGCGTCGCGCAGACCGTCGCCCAGAAAGTTCAGCGAAAATAAAGTCAGAGCCATCGTTACACCCGGAAAAATTAATTGCCACGGAAAAACGGAAATGTTTTTGATGCCATCCGCCGCTAAACTTCCCCACGACGCGAACGGAGCTTGCACGCCGATTCCCAAAAACGACAGAAACGCTTCGGACAGCATCACTGAAGGAATCGTCAGCGTCGCGTAAACGATAACCGGACCCAAAGCATTCGGGACAAGATGACGAAAAATAATCGCAGGCGTGGACACGCCGGTCGCCCGCGCCGCCATCACGAATTCCTGATTTTTCAATGACAGAATTTGCCCGCGCACGACCCGCGCCATAGTCAGCCACGAAACCAGACCGAGCGCGAAGAACAATAAAATAATCTGGCTCAAACCCTGCCCGCTGCCGAGCGCGCTGGAGATTGACTGAATCCATCCGGGCGCGTTTTGTCCGCCGAACGCCGACAGCAGCACGATGACAAGCAAGATATACGGAATCGCGTAAATGATGTCCACGACGCGCATCATAAAATTATCAATTTTGCCGCCCAGATATCCGGCGGTCGCGCCGTAGGAAACGCCGACCATCAAGGATACAAGCGTCGAAATAACGCCGACCATCAAGGAAATTCTGCCGCCCTGCAAAACGCGGGCGAGAATGTCGCGCCCCGAATCGTCAGTTCCCATCGGATGCTGCAGTGATGGCGGAAACGATTTTATCAAATCGCCGTCGGGCGGAATAAAATCGTATGTGTAGCCGGTCGTCCAGCGAATTATCGCCGGACCGACGGTAACGGCGACGATCATAATTATCATCACCGCCAAACCGAAAACGGCGAGCTTGTTTTTCAGCAAACGCTTCCAAGCGTCTCTCCACAACGACGCGCCTTTGACGACTTCTTGTTGCTGTTCCATAAACTTACAAACCTGAAATTCTCTTACTTTATTAACTGATAAAAAGCTGCCTATTCATAACGAATTCGCGGGTCTAAAAATGCGTAGGACACATCAACCAGCAAATTAAAAACCATAATCAGAATCGAAAGAAAAGCGACGATGCCGAGCGTTAAAGGCTCGTCGCGGTTGAAAATTGATTGAATAAAAATGTTGCCCAAACCCGGAATGGCGAAAACCTTCTCGACGACGACCGCACCAGCGAGCAGCGCAGCAAGCGCAGGACCAGTAAAGGAAACGACCGGAATCAAACCGCCGCGCACGGCGTGTTTCAGCAGCACTTTCCATTCGCTCAAACCTTTGGCTCGCGCCGTGCGAATATAATCCGAGCGCATCACTTCGAGCATTCCGGCGCGGGTTAAACGGGCAATATACGCCGCGTAAATCGCCGACAAAGTAATGACCGGCAAAATCAAACTCGACGCGCCGCCCCAACGCGCCGGCGGCAGCCAGAACAGCCACAGCGAGAAAATCAAAACCAGAATCGGACCGAGAACGAAATTCGGCACGGAAAGTCCAAGCATCGCCAGCGACATCGAGCCGTAATCGAACGCCGAATTTTGTTTGAGCGCGGCGACGATGCCCGCCGTCAGCCCGACGGCTAACGCCAGCAGATAGGCGAGAATTCCGATAGTCGCCGAATACGGAAAATGCCGCCGGATAATTTCGTTGACCGATTGCCCTTCGTATTTCAAAGAGTCGCCGAAATCACCGCGAACAATATTGCCCATCAAAATGCCATATTGCTGCAAAACGGGTTTGTCGAGTCCGTATTTCTTTTTGATATTGGCTTCGACCGCGGGCGGCAGTTTCTTTTCCGAAGAATAAAAACTGCCCGGCGCCATACGGATTAAAATCCACGTTACCGTGACGACGAGCAGCGCCATCGGGATAATTATTATCAATCGGCGAATGATGTAACTCAACATAATTTTTAGTTACGGTCTGTCAGTTTCAATCAATTTAAATTTTTACTTTCGCGCCGCCATCGTCGCCGTTAGACGATTGATTTGCTCGTCAACCGACGCATCGGATTCCTTCATCAGATTGTCGGCGTTCGTATCCCATTTGTTCGGGTCGGTTTCGAGATAAACGAACTTCCAGGCGTGGAGCGTTCCCGGATTCGGGTACATTCCTTTGACGTACGGTTTTTTAATCCAGTTCGTCGCCTGCGTGACGAGCGGAATGACAAGCTGCTCCTGCAACACCTGAAACTCGGCAGCCGCCAGCATTTCAAGCCGTTTCTGCTCGTCAAGTTCTTTGTTCGCCGCATCGAGCAGCGCGTCGTATTTCGGGTCGTGAAAGCCGGTCGCGCCGTCATTCGTCGGCGAGTAAAACAAATTCAAAAACGTGAACGGGTCCATATAATCGCCGACCCAGGCATTGCGCGCGACGCCTTCATACTGCACGCCGGAACGAAACGGCAGAAAGGTTTTCCATTCCATATTTTTGAGCGGAATTGTAATGCCCAAATTTTGTTTCCACTGCGCCTGATTAAATTCGGCAACGGCTTTGTTCGATTCCGCCGTGTTGTAACTCAATGTTACTTTGTCAACGGGAAACGTCGGGCAGCTCCAACCGTTTCCGGCTTTGACGACCGGATAACCGGCTTCGGTCATCAGCCGCCGGGCTTTCTCCGCGTCGAACAAACGTCCTTTTGACCATTCTTCGACCGTCATGTTTTCGGCTTTTAATCGTTCGCCGTAAACTTTTTTGCGGGCTTCGTCATATTTCGGAAAAATGCCGTCGGGCGTAAAATTCGAGAGCGGTTTCGGCGTTTTACGAAACTGCGCCAGAGCAAAACGGTCAATCGCCAAACTGAACGCCTGCCGAACCTTTAGATTGTCCATCGGCGGTTTTTTAACGCTGATGCTGTAATACTCGTTCGCTACTTCCGGGTGGTCTTGATACTCGCTTTTAAATTTCCTGATTTCATCTAACCAAGCTGGCGGAGTCGTGTGATTATAAATCGCGTCCACGCTGCCGCCTTTATAAAGATTCATCATCGTCGTCTGTTCTTCAAGCGGATAAAATTCAATCGCGTCGAGCCGGACGCTTCCCGCGTCCCAGTAATGCGGATTACGAACGACGACGAGTTCGTCATACGGGCGATGAACTGACATCATAAACGCGCCGCTCGTGACGATATTTCCCGCGCGCTGCCAATCCTTGCCAAATCGTTCGATTGACGGCTGATGCACGACGCGGAAGAGTTGGTGCGGAATCAGTTGAATAAAATATGGCGCGGGTTGGTAAAGTTTCAGACGCAGCGTGTAATCGTCAACCGCTTCCACGCCCAAGTTTTCCGCCGTGACGGGAACGAGTTCCTTGCCTTCGACTGCCGCCTTCAATTTCGGGTCGGCTTCGAGTTGTTTGGCGCGTTCCTTCTCGCTGCCTTTCACGACGAGACGCTCCGGTGCGTTCATAAAACTTTGAAATTCGGTCGCCGCGCCAAAATTCGCGGGCGCGCTTTCAGGCTTCATTTCAGGTTCAGCTTCCGGCGTGTCGGATGCCTTTTTTTCTGTTTCTTTGACAAAATCCTTCGCCAAAAGAAATTGTCCGTTCGCATCCTTCACAAACATATTGCCGGAATTGTAGGCTTCCGAGTATTTTATGTAATAACCGAGATTGGCGTTACGCGAAGCGAGTTCGGGCGAGAGCGCGCGGCGGAAAGTGTAAACGAAATCCTTCGCCGTTATCGGGTCGCCGTTAGTGAATTTGGCGTTTTTCCGCAGATGAAAAATATATTCCGTGCCGTCGGGACTAAGCTCCCAACGTTCGGCGATTGCCGGAATCGGCTCCATCGTTTTCGGATGATACTCGACCAAGCCTTCGTAAAGAGCCATATACACCCGCGCTTCCGGCTGTCCGGTGCCGAAAGCCGGGTCGAGCGATTCGGGTTCGCTGCCGGAAATATACCGCAGCACGTTGTCGGTCGGCGCGACGGTTTTGCCCCAGTAGCGACTGCTCGCCGAACTCGCGCAGCCGGACAAAAATAAAGACACTACGATAAACATAGTGCCTAAAAAAGTTTGATTTAAACTGATTCGCGCCATAACTTTAAACTCCTGATTTTGGTATTCGCAGAAAATCGGCTTTATCGGTTTACGGGAAGAGCAATAATTATAAACTTAACACTTTTCAAAGATGCGAAACAAACTTGTTTTTTCCGGTCCGGAAAAATTACGAAAATTTAATTTCAATCAACTACCGATAACTGATGACGGACAACCGAGCGATTTGAATTTACGATTCGCCTTTTGCCGTTTTTGGTTGCCAATTGTTATCAATCCGCACGTCTTTGAGCGAGGGCGCATCGAGGGTATTGATGTCGAAACCCTGGATATACGGCTTGACCAGCGAATAAGAAGTCGGAAAATAAAGCGGAATCGCGGACATCTCGGCGAGCGCCTGTTCTTCAGTCAAAATCGTTTCGCTTTCTGCGCCGGGCAGCGGCAAAATTAAATTTCCGCCGGTCGGCGGCGTTTCGCCTTCGACTGCCGGCAACTCGGGAGTTGATGCGGAAGCATCGGCATTCGGGTTTCCGTTTGTCGGCACGGCGGCAGTATTTGGCAGAGAAGAAGATGATGATGAATCGTTCGGAACGACATTTTGCGAAGGCTGTGCCTGCGGCGCAAAAATCGCCAGTATATTAATTGTTTCGTTTGCGGTGGGAAAAACCACGCCGCGCCGCAGCAAGGTGAATTCATTCGACGCCCACGACGACGCAAGCCCGCCGGAATCTTTGACGACGATTTCGGTTTCGACGTTCAGATTTTGCTTCCACATTTTCGCCACGCGCCGCGCAATGCGCTGCTGCATATCGTTTCGGTTGACGAGCAATCTCACTGCCGGAAAATTTTCGCCGCCGGGGAAACCGCTTTCCGCCAAAAGGCTTTTCGCTCTGGCGGCATTCTCCGTAAGTTTCGCCGCCCCCGCTTTTTCAAACGGCAGAAAACTAAGCGCCGGAATACTCGCGCCGTCCATCTCGTCTTCGGTCAGACGCTCGCGCTCGACGGCAATCGCCAACGCTTCGCGCACGCGGCGGTCGTCGAACGGCGGTATCCGGCGGTTGAATTCGTAGAAATTTACCGCGCTGTAAGTCGTGCGCCGAAAATCCTCGTAAGGCGTGAGCAGTTTAAGAGCGAGCGGCTCAAAATCGGCGTTCGTTACCGCGTCAACTTCGCCCGCGCGATACGCCTGCAACGCTTTTTCGGCGTTCTCGGTCGGCACGAACCGGACTCGTTCGAGTTCGACCGCCTCCTTGTTCCAATACTTTTCAGCGCGGTCGAGCGTGATGCCGTCTTCCAGCCCGACGCTCGCTATGCGAAACGCGCCGTTAGTAACGATGCCGGCATTCAACTTATCAGTTTCAAAGTTTTTTCCGTCGCCGTAAACCGGACGAAAAATCGGATGCGCGACAAGTGCGGGAAAATCCTTGTCGGGTTTAACGAGCGAAACCCGGAGCGTGAAATTATCCGTCGCTTCCACGCCGAACTTCGGTTCCTCAAGCGGCTTCACGCTAATCAGTTTTCGGTCAACCGGCGAATTGGTTTCGGAACGCGGCGGCGCGATTGGCGCAGGGGCAACTGAATTTGTGTTCGTCTGTATGCCAATCGGCAATTCGTTTTGAACCGAAGATTGACTCGAAAAAATCTCGCCATCTTCCGGTTCAACAATTGAAGGAAGTTCAACTGCCGCTGAATTGAGACCGACGATGTTACGCAACAGTTCGCGGTGCGAAACTTTTTCGCCCAACGCCGCCAAACGTTTCCAGGAACGCACGAAATCCTTCGCCGTCACGCGCTCGCCGTTTGACCAGCGCGCGTCTTTCCGCAAAACGAACGTCCAGGTTTTAAAATCCTCGGAAGATTTCCATTCGAGGGCAATCGCCGGAACCGGCTGCAAAGTTTTCCCGTGCGTATCGGTCAAGCCTTCATAGACGGCGCGGACAATATCGGTCTCCGGCGGCGCAGAGGCGAGCGCCGGGTCGAAGGATTTCGGCATTTTGCCGTTGCTCCAGCGAAATTCCTTTTTTTGCGGCGGAGCGGTTTGCGCGTAGAAAGGTTGTGTTCTCGGCTTTTCAAGCTGACTGCACGAAACTGAAAGGAGCGAACAGACGAATAAAAAGATGACGCGGTGACGCGGTGACGCGGTGACGCGGTGAAAAGAAATCGCCGTGTCGCCGTGTCGCCGTGTTGCCGTGTCCCGATTTAATTTCATTTTCCTATAAAAGTTTCAATCGCTTGAAAATTGCAATCGTCTGCTGGCGCGCCGCGTCGAATCCTTTGGATGTATCAATTAGGTAATCGGCGTAACGCTTTTTTTCTTCTTGCGGCATTTGCGCGGTAATTCTTTTCAACGCTTCCGCTTCGCTTAAATTATTGCGCCGCATCAGCCTATGCAATTGTATCGCAGCATCGCACCAGACAACAATTATTTTGTCAAAACGCCCGTAGCCGCCCGATTCAATCATCAACGCCGCATCAATGACGGCGATGCCGTCCGCGTTTTCCGCTTCCCGCTGGCGCAGCCAATCGTTTTGAGTTTCGATAACCAACGGATGCACGATGGAATTTAAAAGCTGTAGCTTCGTTTCGTCGACGAAAACGATTGCGCCCAGCTTCGGGCGGTCTATTTCATTGTTTGGAAGCAAGATATTACTACCGAAACGCTCAATAATCAATTGCCAGCCGAGCGTGCCGGGCGCGACGACTTCCCGCGCTGTCTCGTCGGCGTCGAGAACGAACGCGCCGAGATCGCGGAGAACTTCGCAAACGTAGCTTTTGCCGACCGCGATTGAGCCGGTTAATCCAATCTTGAGCATCTTCGATTTGTTTATAATTTAACGCAAAGACGCAAAAGCGCAGAGGCATAAAGAAAGAACAAAAAACTTTTAATACCTTGCGTCTTCGCGCCTATGCGTCTTTGGCGTTAAATCATTTACCGTGTCTTTTTGCCAATTTCTCGACATTGAAATGCACGATTTCTTCGAGTGTTAATCCAAGTTCGTCGGCACAGGCGGAAATATACCACAGCACGTCGCCGAGTTCGTCCTTGAGTTTGGCGCGAATCTCGTCGGTTATTTCGCCGCCAAAATCGCGCTGGATTTTTTTGACGATGTTGGCGACTTCTCCGGCTTCGCCCGCCAGTCCGAGCGTCGGATATTCGAGATTTTTTAAACGATTCGGATACAAAGCCGTCTGCTTTGCCGCCGACTGATACTCTTCAAATTGCATATCTTTTTGCCACAGAGGACACAGAGTTTTAGAGATTCTATAAAAAATTCATCTAAATTTTTCTTCCTCTGATTTCTCTCTGTGCGCTCTGTGGCTAATTGATTTTTCTTCGCATCTTCGCCGCTTCAACCGTGTTTTTCATCAGCATCGCCACGGTCAGAAGTCCAACGCCGCCGGGAACGGGCGTAAAGTTTCCGGCTTTGGCTTTCGCTTCTTTCGGGTTGACGTCGCCGACGAGCGTCGACCCGCGTTTTTCGATTGTGTTCAGACGCTTTTCGAGTTCGGTTTCGTCGAAAAGTTCTCTGGCAAAATCCGCGTCCGAAACATTGTTGATACCGACATCAACGATTGTCGCGCCCGTCTTAATATGTTCGCCGCGCACTAATCCGGCACGCCCGATTGCCGCCACTAAAATATCGGCTTGGCTAGTTATTGCCGCTAAATTTGCGGTGCGTGAATGGCAAATCGTCACCGTCGCGTTCTCCTGCAGCAGCAGCATCGCCATCGGCTTGCCGACAATTTTGCTGCGCCCAACGATGACGGCGTGTTTTCCGGCTATTTCAATCCCGGAGCGTTTTAAAATTTCGATGACTCCGGCGGGCGTGCAGGGCGCGAGCGCCGATTGTCCCTGCGACAGCCGACCGACATTGACGGGATGAAAACCGTCAACATCTTTGTCGGGATTGATGCGCTCTAAAACCAGGTTTTCGTCAATTTGTTTCGGCAGCGGAAGCTGCACGAGAATTCCGTCAACATCCTCGCGCGCGTTTAATTCGTCAACGATTCGCAAAAGTTCTGCCTGCGAAGTTTCCGCCGGAAGATGTATATGTTCGGAATTGATGCCGAGTTCAGCGCTCGTTTTAACTTTATTGCCGACGTAAACCGCCGAGGCTTCGTCTTCGCCGACGCGCACGACTGTCAAACCCGGACGGTAATCCAAATTTTTTATTTCTTCGGCGACTTCGCGTTTGACCGCTTC
The DNA here is from genome assembly GCA_030448055.1 of Pyrinomonadaceae bacterium. Classification (GTDB taxonomy): domain Bacteria; phylum Acidobacteriota; class Blastocatellia; order Pyrinomonadales; family Pyrinomonadaceae. Next base: position 688,744 of record JAUJNR010000002.1, on the reverse strand, counting down.
GGCTATCTCTGCGCCGCTTAAAATCCGCACGCTATTTTTCATTGTTTCTGCTATCATAAAGGCGTTTTCGCTTTACTGAAACTGATTTTATTACATTTTATGTCTTACGCCGAATTACCGAGACTTCTTCTGCTCACGCTTTTATTTTCCTTCGCCGCCTCCGCGCAAAGTTTAACTGAAATTCATTCAAAAATCCGCAACGCCGTTGAAAACAAAGATTATCAAACTGCCGCCGCCGAATTACAGACGCTGGAACGGACGAACGAAAAAATTTTCGCGCTGAACAATTACGATTATCTGCTAGCGCGGGTAATGGAAAAGCAGGGCGATTTCGGCGCGGCGACAGCGAGTTATCAAGCGGTCGTCAACCGAAATTCCATTTTAAGCGAATACGCGCTACTACATTTGTCGGAGATTTTTCGCGCCAGCGGAAATTTATTTTTAGAGAGAATCTATTTGCATAAACTTTTGACTTTTGCGCCGGAAAGTCTGCTGACCGGCGCGGCGCAGGCGCGTCTGACGCGAAGTTATTTTGAGAGCAAAGATTACAATACGGTCATTAAATTATTGGAGAGCGGACAGCGAAGAGCGGAGAGTGAAAAACAGTCTCAAACTCGAAACTTGAATCCAAAAACCGAAAACCGAAAACCGAAGCCGCAAGACCGCGAACAATTAGTTTTGCTCGGACAAGCCTATTTGCAAACGAACCGATTAGACGAAGCGCGAGAAATTTTTACAAAACTGGTTACTGACTTGCCGAACGTAGCACAGCCGGACGACTACGCGCTCGCAGGCGCCAAAGTGTTGGACGAACTTGCCGTCGGCAAAGGTAATACCAGGAAAAGCGCGCCGACGCTCGCCGATACGGAACATTTTCGGCTGGCGCAGATTTATCAGTTTAACCGAAATTTTTCTCTGGCGCGGCTTCATTATCAGGCGATTATCGAAAAGCATCCGGCAAGCGTTTACGTTGCCGACGCGCTTTATCAAACCGGGCGCGGTTTCGCGCAGGAAAGAAACTTTAACCAGGCGATAAATTGGTTCGAGCGCGTTCAAGCCGAATTTCCTGACGAGCCGATTGCCAAAGATGCCTTGAGCCAGGCGGCGGCGGCGTATTGGCGCGTCAACAAACCGCGCGAAGCGATTTCGCGTTATCAAAAACTTATCGAGAAATATGCGGGCGAAGAAAATCACGAACGCCCCTTTTTAAATATCATAGACGTTTTGCGCGACACGGGCGCCAGCGCCGAAGCGTTGCGCTGGACTTTGCGGACGCAGGAAACTTTTCGCGGCAAGTTGCCCGAAGCGCTCGCACTGTTCGCACAGGCGCGAATTTACATCGCGCAGAACGATTGGGGACGCGCGCTTGCCGATTTAAATAGTCTGCAAAATTTCCCCGACCTCGGCGGCGCTCGCGTCGCTGGCGGCACCAACCTTTCGGAAGTTTTATTTTTGAAAGGCTTCGCGCTGGAAAATCTCAATCGTCCGGCGGAAGCGATTGAAGTTTATCTTTCGATTCCCGACGGGCGCGGCGAGTATTACGGCTGGCGCGCGACCGAGAGATTAAAGCGGCTGACGCGCGACGAAAAAACGCAGACTTTCGCCCGGGAAAAAATCGGTGAATTGACGAAAAACATCGAAACCAGAAACGCCGAAGCCCAGCGCAAAGCAGCACAAGCCGTTTTGCGTTTGACGGAAAACGCGGAAGTTCGCGCGAAAATGCTAGAAATCGTGCGAAGGGCTTATGCGACTTTGCCCGATTATCAGAAAATTCCCGGCGGAAAAGTTTTGGAACTCGGGCGCAAAGCGGTTTTGACGGAAAAGCGCGTCAATCCGTCAATTGATTATCACCAAACGCTCGCCGACGAATTCTTATTTTTAGGTTTATACGACGAAGCCGCGCCAGAGTTAGAGAACAGCGACGGGCAGACGCGCAGACGCGCAGACGCGGTAAAAATACTCGGAAACAATCTGGAGCTTGCAACTACCAGAAATCAGGCGGATTTTAATTACACTTTAGCCGTCTTTTATAAACGCGGCGAGCGCGCAAACCGCGCCGTTTCATACGCCGAGCCGCTCTGGAAAAACATTCCCGCTGACTACGAAATTGAACTCATCCCGCGCGAGCATCTGGAATTGCTTTATCCGACGCCTTACGCGGATGCGCTTTTGAAACACGCCGCGCCGCGGGCGGTTGATCCGCGTTTCGTCTTAGCGATTATGCGGCAGGAATCGCGTTTTCGCCCCGACGTGAAATCTTACGCGGCGGCGCGCGGCTTGATGCAGTTTATCTCGACGACGGCGGAGCGAATCGCCGGTGAACTGGCGCGCGAAAATTTTCGGCAGGACGAGCTTTACAATCCGCCGACGGCGATTCTCTTCGGCTCGCAATACCTGTCGAATTTGTTCGTCGTTTTTCCAAACCAGCCGCCCGCGGTCGCGGCGAGTTATAACGGCGGCGAAGACAATATGCTGCGCTGGCTGGCGCGCTCAAAATCGGAGAATTCCGACCGCTACGTTGCTGAAATCGTTTTTTCGCAATCGAAGGATTACGTCTATAAAGTGTTGGCGGGCGACCGCGTTTATCGAATGCTTTACGATGAGAACTTAAAAACGAAATAGCCGCCGAAAAATATGAAAAGCCGCGATGGATTTGTGTAATCCATCGCGGCTTTTCATATTTTAGTTTTCTTCAATTACCGATAAACTCTATAGTATTTTCTCGTTTTCGGATTGATTTTGTAAGTGTAAAGCGCCGAACCGCCCGCGCCTGCCGCCGTGCCGATAAGAGCGCCTTTTTTGCCGCCGATGAGTCCGCCGAGCAATGCGCCGGCGCCGGTTCCGATACCTATGTTAATCAGGTTGCGGTGACGTTGATAAATATTCGGTCTTTTGTAAATGCGATTCGTATTGGTGCGATTGCCGCTAGTTTGCGCGTTCGCCGAAAGCGGCAGCACAACCGCCAGCATCGCCACCATCATCAAAGTTGCTATAAATTTTTTCATTGCTTTAATTCTCCTTGAACAATTTGAAGGAAAAATCCCTTCATCTGCTTTGGTATTTGGCAACGAGTGTGCCAAGAAAACAAAAGTCTGTTTTTCAGTAGTTTACGCGAAACAACCGTTTTTTAAGTCATTTTTTCAGGTACTATATCGTTTACGTTTGGACAATTTGGGATAAGACTCATTTTAAAAATAACGCGGTAAATTTAAAGAAAGAAAAGCCTCGACCGTTCAGCACGTCGAGGCTTTTTCAGTTTAACTTACTTGTTGTATTTTAGCGGTTTTGGTATCTCGGATAATACCTGGAGGTATATCTTCTTTTTTTCTTATTCAGAACGTATGTGTAAAGCGCTCCGCTTCCCGCGCCGATTCCCGTTCCGATTAACGCGCCTCTTTTCCCGCCGAGAAGAGCGCCGATTAAAGCGCCGCCGCCCGTGGCAGCTCCTAAGTTTATCAAGTTGCGGTGACGACGATAAAGGCTCGGTTTTTCGTAAACATAGCCGTAGTTTTCATATCGCGGCTGAGCTGCCCGAGCGCGGTAATTACGACTGGCGTATGATTTACGCGCTTTACGATGACGCGCGCAGCCATTGTGAGCTTCCGCCGAAAGCGGCACGGAAACCATTAACATAAATAGGACGACTAGTCCTGCCAAAAACTTTTTCATCTTTCAATTACCTTCCTTAGTATTTAAATTTCAAAACGGAGAGAGAAATGTGCTAAGTTTTTGGGAGAGTAAAAAAATGTCTGAAAGAAAATTTCTCTACGTTTTGTTTTTGTAGTTAGCAATAAATGTGCCGTGAATATAACCCTGTGTTTTTCAATGGCTGACGGAAAACCATTGTTATTTAGATTATTTTTTCAAGCACCATATCGTTTACCTCTGAACAATTTGGTATAAATCCGAAGAAGATTCGGTTTGCAGATTTACAAGTTTTTCCTGCCGAAAGGCAAACTCGGTTGAGGTTTAACAAGGAGTTTTAAGAGAATGAAGTTTATTCGTTATTCAAAATTTAAGGGCTTTAATGTATCGGATTTGAATCTCGGCGATTTGATGCAGTCGCTGTCAGATTCTCTGCTCGATTCGGGTTACAACGAGAATTATTACTGGACGCGCCGGCGCAACGAGATGGACGATTCGCTCGACGGTTTGCGCGAGGCTCTGCTGCGGGCATTAATGGAGCAGGAAATTTTATCGGCGCAGGACGTTCAGCAAATGCTTGACGATAACGAAGGAAAATTTAAAGGTTCCCTGCTCGAAGAATTGCTCAATCAATTGATTGAAAGATTAGTCGAAGAAGGTTACTTAAATCTCAAAGAAGTCGAACAGCCGCAAGCGCAAAGGCAGCAGCAAAACGGCGAAGGACAAGGCGAAATCGGACAGGCGCAACCGCGCGACGTGCGTTTTGAAATCACCGAAAAAGGCTTGGACTTTCTCGGCTATAAAACTCTGCAAAAACTGCTCGGCTCGATGGGCAAATCCTCTATCGGCAGACACGAAACGCCGCAGCTCGACACGGGTATCGAAGCCGCCTTAAGTTCCAAACAATACGAATTCGGCGACACGATAAACTTAGACGTGAACGCGACTCTGCTGTCGGCGATTTCGCGCGAAGGTTTGGGCGTTCCCTTGAATCTCGAATATAAAGATTTATACGTTCACCAGCAGGATTATCAATCGTCGTGCGCGACGGTCGTGATGCTCGACTGTTCGCACTCGATGATTCTTTACGGCGAAGACCGCTTTACGCCCGCCAAACGAGTCGCGCTCGCGCTCGCCCATTTGATTCGCACGCAGTATCCGGGCGACAGTTTGAAAATCGTTCTTTTCCACGACGGCGCTGAAGAATTGCCGCTCGCCAAATTAGCCACAACGCAAGTCGGACCGTATCACACGAACACGGCGGAAGGCTTAAAACTCGCGCGTCGAATTTTAAATGCGCAAGGCAAAGAGATGAAACAAATCGTGATGGTCACCGACGGCAAACCGACCGCCGCTTTTGTCGAACCGTCGAACGCCGCGTTTTTCAATCATCGCCGCCGCTCGCAAACCGTCCCGAACGAAAAACGCCTGCTGTATAAAAACTCGATGGGCGGCGACCCGTTCGTGATGGCGGAGACGATGAAGGAAGTCCAGGCGTGTCGCAAAGGCAACATTATGATCAATACGTTTATGCTCGCCGACGACTATTACCTCGTCGAATTCGTCAAAAAAATGTCGGCGATGACCAAAGGCAAAGCGTATTTTGCGAACCCGAATAATCTGACGCAGTTTGTTTTGATGGATTTTATGAAACGTCGCACAAGCCGCGTAAAATAGGCATGAAAGCTCTCTCGAAACACCAAAAAATCTTATTATTTATTGGTTGGATGCTGTTTTGGCTTTCGCTCTTCCTACCTGTGAACACAAGTCTCGGCGGGCTGACTGACGCTGGAAAATCTTACTACGGTTTTCTCGTTTTATTTTATTCAATTAGTTTAATATTTGTTCTTCCAACACTTATTTTCGGCAGTGAAAATTTGTCACTTGTTGCCGGAATAATTCTAATGTCTGGACTTGGAATTTGTAATCTTCTGATTATGTTCCTAACACCCACTTTATTATTTGTCAAAAAGATGAATAGATTTGCAAAATATCTCATGATTACTTGCGCTATTTATGTTTGCATAGCTGGAACTATAGTTAGTTATCATTTTTACCCGATATTGTATGGGCATTATATTTGGTGTTTGAGTTTTCTTATTGTTGTTGTTGCTCTAAATCTCAAAATAGAAAAACAAAACTTTTCGTCCTAAATATGCATAAGCAAGCATTTTGTTCATGGAGCGGCGGCAAAGATTCGTGTTTGGCTCTCAACCGCGCGATTAAAGACGGTTATGAAATAGCGCATCTTTTGACGATGTTCGACGAGACGGGCGAGCATTCGCGCTCACACGCCGTTTCGCTTGAAGTGATGCGGGCGCAAACCGAATGTTTGAACTTAAAACTAATTACGCCAATTGCATCTTGGCAGAATTACGAAAAAGTTTTTATCGAAGAACTCGTAAAATTAAAATCTCAAAACGTCGAGGCGGCGATTTTCGGCGATATTGATTTGCAGGCGCATCGAGATTGGGAAGAGCAGGTTTGCGCGGCGGCGGAAATCGAAGCTGTGCTGCCTTTGTGGAACGAAAATCGTCTCGATTTGGTCAACGAATTTCTGGCGAGCGGTTTTCGCTCGGTTGTCATTTGCGTCAACGAAAAATATCTGCCGAAGGAATTTTGCGGGCGCGTTTTCGACAAGCAATTTATTCGTGATTTGCCTGAAGGCGTTGACGCTTGCGGCGAAAACGGCGAGTTTCATACGTTCGTTTTCGACGGCGAATTATTCAAAAATCCGGTGTCGTATAAAATTGACGAAATTTACCGGCACGCGCCGGTTTATCCGTCAGGCGACGCGGCGAGTTTTTATTATGCTAAACTAGTTTTATAACGATGCTTTACCGTGAACTGCTCACCGCCGAACTCGACAAACAGCGCGATGATTTCCGGCGCTTCTCCGAATCGCAGACGAGCGATTTAACGGATTACCTGCGTAAATTAAAACAACTCAATCAAACGCTTTACGCCGAGATTCAAGAAAAACTAGCGGACAAAAACGCGGGCGCGATTCCGTCGGACGAACTCGAAAAATTCGATTCTTTTTCCGTTTCCTTTGCAAACAATTGGACGAATCATGAAGCGGCACGCGGCTGGGCAAACGAGACTTTAAAAAACCGCACGACGTTTGCGGCAGACGGCAGCCAGCTTTATGTCGAAAAGGATGTTTCTCTGCCAATCGGCGCGATCCAAATCGGCTGGTTTGAAAATCCGCACGACGATTCGCAGCGTTACGAAAAAAACGCTTATTTCGAGATTCTCTCGCCGGAAACTCTGCTGCGTAAACAGGCGGAGCCGGTCATTCCCGAAACGCGCGTCGGCGAGCTGCGGTTTCACGCCGAGGTCAACAAGATAAGTGAATTTTTGCGGAAGAAAAAAGATTGGCAGAAAAACGACGAGCGAATGCCGCTCGCCTTTTTCGACAACACGCTGCTTTTCAGTCTCTCGCTCGAACAAACCGAGATTGAAAAAAGTTTTTTGCAGGCGACGATTGATATGGTCAAACTCTCGGTCGAGACGGAAGTTCCGGTCGTCGGCTACGTTGACCGAAGCTACGCGAAAGATTTGCTGAATATGCTCGACGCGCTCTACGGCAGGGAAAACTCGGAACGAAAAACTTTGTATGATTCGCTGATTCTGCATTCTCCTGGCGGAAATTTTCCGCGAATACTCGAATCGTGGGGCGACCGAACTTGCTTTTGCTACTCGAAGCGCAAAGGATTGAGCGAGTTTCTATACGACGAGACTGGCGAATCGCTCGTCGGATTTACGTATCTGCAAACGACCGGCGATGCTGCGCCCGCCAGAATTGACGTGCCGCGATGGATTTACGAAAAGGGATTCTTGAACGAAGTTTTAGATGTGGTGCGAGCCGAATGCGTCATCGGTCTCGGCTATCCTTACGCGCTTGAGACGGCTGACCAGACCGCCGTGATCACGATGCGCGACCGCGAAGTTTTCCTTCGCGCTTTACAAGACTTTGCGATGCGTGAAAAACTGAATTTTAACGTCTCGCGCAAGGCGGCGAGCAAAGGTCGAAGAAGATGACGGAACGACGCGGAGAATGGGAGACGAAGAGACACAGAGACGAAATCGCCGCGTCCGAAAGTCGCCGCGTCTCCGGGTCGCAAATCTGCTCTGCTTGCGGCGCAGACATCAAGCGTGAATTTGCCAAATTCTGCCGCGTTTGCGGAAAACATCTGCTTGAGGAATACCAGCCGCTCGACACGCTTCGCGCCTCTTATCGTTTGCAGGGAAAAAATTTTCAATTTGAAAAGGCGGAGGAAATCACTGATTTATTTGCGGAAAATAAAAACTCGGCTTCCGCGACGGCTTCGGCTTTCGTGGTCTATTCGCTCGTGCCTTATCTGGGAATTTTGTTTTGTCCGGGCGCGTTTGTGATGGGCGGCGTCGGCGCGTTCGTCTCGTATCGCAAACCTTACTTGGGCGGCGGCAGAACTTCCGTCTGCAGCATCGTTTTAAGCATCGTAATTTTTGCCGTCCAAATTTTTTTGTGGTGGCTACTTTATATTATTCCCGAGTTGGGAAGAAACTAGCCGGAAATTTCATAACACGAATTATTTTCATAATTTATATTCGTGTTGCTCGTCCAGTACGCGGCTAAAAAATCTTTATGAAAATCGCCCGCATCGTCAGTTCAAATTCTCATATTGATTACGTCGCCCGCATCATTGATGCGCTCGACGCCGCCGCGCCGCCCGGTTCCGAAGATTTTGGCTTCGCGCAGTTCGTCAAACTGCCGCTTGAAGACGGAACCGAAATCGTCGGTGTGATTTACGATTCGATGCTGGTCAATCCCGAATACTCGAATTTCGGACCTCGTCTGAGTCCGAAACCCGAACTCGGCAGTTTCAGTCCCGATTATCTTAACGAGCAAGGTTTTTTGATCGGCATTCTGCTGCTCGGCGCGATTGACGAACAAAAAAAAATCACGCACGGAGTTCCGCGCCGTGTCGTTCCTGCCGGGCAGGACGTTTATAAAATCGAAGCCGCCGAGGTAAAGAAATTTCACACGGACGCGAGCGATTGCGTGCAGATTCATTATTACTCGCAAATCGTCGCGCACGCCGGACTGTTCGCCGTGCCGTTGCTCGAATCAATCATCGAAGAACTGTCTTTGGATTGTTCGGATTCTGACCGCCAGCGGCTCGGCGTTCTTAAGCAAACTCTGGCGTGGCAACGCACTTTGGGCGGAATGCGTCTATAAAATTGAATTTCAAAATTCAATTTTCAGATTTCAAATTAAAATTATGAACAAGATATTATTCGCTCTCGCTTTGAGTTTATTTGCCGGCGCCTCCTATGTTGCGGCGCAGCCGCGCATCGTCGAAAAAAAACCGCAAACAACTCAACCGGCGACGCTCGCGCAAATTTCGTTCAAGGCGAAATATGAAGGCGGAATGTTCGGTTTCAGCGAAAAAGAGATTGGGACGTTAAAATTTGACGGCAACAATTACCGGCTGGTGTTTTTCGGCAAAGATAATAAAGAGATGTTCGGCATTCCTTACGACGCGATTCAGGTTATTTACCCGCAATCGAAAACGGTTCAATCAACCGGCGGAAAAGTCATGGAAAGAGTTCCGCTGCCGGGCGCGGGCATCGCCGGGGTTTTTATGAAAAACAAGACCCGTTATATGGTTATCAATTTCGACGACCCGGAAGTGAACGCTAAAGGAACGATCAATTTCAAATTCGACAACCAGGAAATGTTAAATTCCGCCATTCAAACCTTGGGAAGCAAAGCGGAAATGCAGCAGCGCGGCGACGCTTTTTACCGCCCGAAGAAAACGCCGACTAGCGAACTTTAATTCAATTGTTCGCGCTTACCGTAAATCTTTCGACAAAAAACTTCAGCACTCGAAAAATCGTAGCGTCTTTGCCGCGGCTGCAAAACGCCCGGCAGTTGACATATGAATTTTTTGCGTTCCCGCAAAAATTAAGTTGCTTTCGGGCAGCGATTACAGTTAGTATATGGCTTATCCATTTTCCAAAACTTCAAAACAGGTTTAGGCGGAAAACCGGCGTTAGTTTATCTGTTGAAAAAAGCATTCGGGATTTTGAAAACATTTTCGGAAAATCACAAGCAACTAATACTCACTCGGTTCTCATCAGTTAAAGAATTTTCCAATCCCTAATTTCAGTATCGGCTTTTCAATCTGCTTTGGTCGGAATCTTTATTTTCTGCGAAGCGGCTATTTACCCAAAAAAAATTTAAATGTAATTTACAGGAGATTTGTATGAAACGGACGATGTTTTTGTTGCTTTTGATTTTTACCGCAGGGGCGGTCTTCGCCGCCGGGCAAGACCTGACAGTTTCCGCCGATAAGTTGTGGCGCGAGATTGACGACGCGAGTTTGCAGCGCAGACAATTGCCGCGTCCGATCATTCCGCACGCTTACCGCACTTTTGCCCTCGATAAAACCGCGCTCGGCAGCGTTCTGCGGAAAGCTCCGATGGAATTTACCGAAGCCGCGCGAACCAATTCGCCGGTCGTAACGATTCCGATGCCGGACGGCGCGTTCGCCCGTTTTTATATTGAAGAATCTCCGATTTTCGAGTCGGGCGCGGCAGCGGCGAAATACCCCGAAATTAAAACTTTCCGCGCCAGAGGCATTGACGATTCGGCGGCGACCGCGCGATTCGATTTTATGCCGACGGGTTTTCACGCGATTGTTCTTTCGCCGAAAGGAACAATTTTAGTTGACCCTTACGCGATTGGCGACGCAAGCAATTACATCAGCTATTTTAAGAGCGACGCGGAACACAACGGCGAATTTGCCTGTCACGTCCGAAACGATGTTGAGGCGTTCACTTCCGTTCCCGATTTATTTCCCGATGCGCCGAACGTCGTCTCCGGCGCGAATCTGCGCACTTATCGCCTGGCGCTGGCAGCGACCGGCGAATACACAAACATTTTTCGTCAGAGCGGAGACACCGACGCGCAAGCCAAAACGAGAGCGCTCGAACAGATGGCTTTGATTATGAACCGCGTCAACGGCGTTTTCGAGCGCGAAGTCTCGATCACGATGCGGCTCGTCGGCAACCAAGACGCGATTATTTATACCGACCCCGCGACTGACCCTTACACCAATAACAACGGCATTACGATGCTCGGTCAGAACCAAGCGAATCTTGATTCGGTAATCGGTGCGGCAAATTACGACATTGGTCATGTTTTTTCGACGGGCGGCGGCGGTGTTGCCGTACTCCGAAGTCCGTGCAACCCGAACTTGAAAGCCCGCGGCGTCACCGGACTTCCCTCTCCGGTCGGCGACCCATTTGCGATTGATTACGTCGCCCACGAAATAGGACATCAGTTCGGCGGCAATCACACTTTCAACGGAATTGGCGGCAGTTGCGGCAACAATTCGAGCGGCGCCGCGTTTGAACCCGGAAGCGGCGTGACGATTATGGGCTACGCCGGAATCTGCTCTGGTCAAAATCTGGCACTAAACAGTATTGACACTTTCCACGTCAAATCAATCGAAGAAATCGTCTCGTTCAGCACCGGCACGGGCAACGCCTGCGCCGCGACGACTTCGACGGGCAACACTCCGCCCGACGTGACCATCGAGCAGACCGGTCTGAACATTCCGAAACAAACGCCGTTCAGTTTGACGGCGACAGCAACCGATGCAGAGGGCGACGCACTGACCTACGATTGGCAGGAATACGATCTCGGCGCGCCGGCTACGACCGTTCCGAATTCGGATGAGGACGGTCAGGAACGCCCGATTTTCCGCTCGTTTTTACCGTCTAACAGTCCGACACGCACATTTCCGCGATTAACTCATATTTTGAACAACGCCAATCGTCCGCCGAACACGACGGGCGGGCGGCTGACCGGCGAGATTCTGCCGAGTATCACGCGCACGATGATTTTTCAGGTTATCGTCCGCGACAACCGCGCCAATGGCGGCGGCGTCAGAAGCCGCGCGGCAGTTGTCAACATTGACGGCACGAGCGGACCGTTTGCCATAACCGCGCCGGAGACGGCGGTTTTGTGGGCGAGCAATTCGGCGCAAACCATCACCTGGAACGTCGCCGGAACCGACAATGCGACGGTCAACGCTCAGAGCGTCAAAATTTCCCTTTCGACCGATGGCGGACAAACTTTCCCGACGATTCTGGCGGCTTCGACCGCTAATGACGGCACGGAATCCATTGCCGTTCCGAATGTCAATACCAGCCAAGCCCGCATTAAAATCGAAGCGGTCGGCAACGTCTTTTTCGATATTTCGGGCGCGGATTTCACCATCACGCAATCAGCGACTGCGAGTCGTAAATTTTTTGATTTCGACGGCGACGGCAAATCCGACGTCTCGGTGTTTCGTCCGGCAGGCGGCATCTGGTATCTGCTGCAATCGCAGAACGGCTATACGGGGGCGCAGTTCGGTTTGGATACAGATAAAATCGTTCCGGCGGATTATGACGGCGACGGCAAAACAGATTTAGCCGTTTATCGCGGCGGAACCTGGTATCTCCAACAAAGTCAACTCGGATTTACTGGCATCGCTTTTGGCGCGGCGGATGACATTCCCGTTCCGGCGGATTACGACGGCGACGGTAAAGCGGATGTCGCCGTGTTCCGTCCGTCAATCGGCGTGTGGTATCTGCTGCAATCGCAAAACGGATTTACCGGAATTCAATTCGGGCAAACCGACGATAAACCTGTTCCGGCAGATTACGACGGCGATAATAAAACGGACGTCGCCGTGTCCAGAGACGGGACATGGTATATCCAGCGCAGCCAGCTCGGATTCATTGGCGTTCAGTTCGGGTTCGGAACGGACAAAGCAGTTCCGGCGGATTACGACGGCGATGGCAAAGCCGACGTTGCCGTGTTCCGTGACGGCGCCTGGTATATCCAGCGCAGCCAGCTTGGTTACGCCGCTGTCGCTTTCGGACAGACTGGCGATTTACCGGCGGCGGCGGATTACGACGGCGACGGCAAGACCGACGTTGCCGTGTTCCGCGACGGAACTTGGTATCTCCAACAAAGTCAGGCGGGATTTACCGGCGTGGCTTTCGGGGCAAGTTCCGACAAACCCGTTCCCAATGCTTTCGTCTATTAACGAATGAAATAAAACTCAACGCAAAAAAGCGCAGGTTTTTCCGACCTGCGCTTTTTTCGTAAAATGCGGTGTTAGCAGCACCGCCGACGGAAATTTGCAATTTTCAAACAGGCACTCAGCCTATAATTTCCTTTCCATCACCCAATCAGTCTGCGCGTCGCTGCCGAGTTGAAAAACGTGGCTGCCGACTCGCGTAAAACCGAGCTTTTCGTAAAACTTCTGCGCCCGGAAATTATATTCCCAAACGCCGAGCCACATCGTTTGGTAGTTTTTGCGCCGAGCGTAGTCGAAACATTCGTTCATCAATTTTTCGGCGATGCCGCGACCGTGAAAATCCTTCCGAACGTAGAGCCGACTAAGTTCTATCGGATTCGCGTCCGCCACGCAATCTTCGGTCGAGCGTTCCTGCAATTTCGCATAGCCGATCATTTCAGCGCCGACTTCGGCGATGTAAAATACCGTCTCCGCGTCGCTGAGTTCGCGCCTCGTCTGCTCTAAACTAAAAGCCTCGGCGATGTAAACGCGCATATCTTCCGGCTTGTTCAAAGGATTACCGGCAAAAGCATCGTTGAAAATTTTGACTGCCAAAGGCTGCAGCGTTTCGGCGTCGCCGAATGTTCCGCGCCGGATTTTCAGATTAATCTCGTTCATAACTTCTAAAATAATTTCACGCAGCTTATCCGAAACGGAAATTATTAATTATTCATTTTCAAGTATCAATCACTTCGTCCCGACTAACAACGCATCTTCGCTTGAAAACAACAGATACTTAAAAGTTTAGGATTGATAATCCCGCTTGTTTGAAAAATTGAGGCACAACTGTAGAAAACTTGTGTATAATGTTGCTTGTATTGCGCTTCGCAAATTTATGCAATCCTTTTAATTCGATTGGGCATCTACGATTTCGGCGTTTGATGTCCGTCCCGGCAGTTCCTGAAACGAACTTGCGCTTCGATAATCGAATAATTAAATTCTTTAAAATTCTACGGAGGAAATTATGTCGTTCAAATCCAATTTATTTCGCGTCGTCGGCGCAGCGTGTCTGGTTTTTTCGATTTCGGCGGTAACTTTCGCCGACACGATTCGGCTAAAGGACGGAAGCATTATCAAAGGTAAAATCGTCAGTTTCGGCAACGGCAAATTCGTCGTCGCGGTCGGCTCAAGACAGTTGAATTTTTCCGCCAATGAAGTCGAATCAATTACGTTCGACACCGATTCGATGCCGTCGAGCAATGCTCAAACGTCAAACGGTAATAATTCAACCGTCATTACGGTCGGCAAAACCAGCGCCCCGCAAACGTCCTCGCCGAGGGTCAATGCCGAGCAATCGCCTTCTGCGCTCGTGAAACCGGTCGAACTCAACGTCAAAGTTTTAGCGGACAATACGACGAACGGCTGGACGAATTCGGGCTGGGTCGTGCGAAAAGGTCAGCGCATCAGAATCAGCGGCGCGGGGCGCGTCTCGTTAGGCGGCGGACGCTTCGCCACGCCGGGCGGCGTCGCCTCGCTGCCCGACGCTGAGAAATTGAAAAAAGACGAACCGACCGGCGGATTGATCGCCGTCATCGGCGACAACAACAACGATTTTATTTTCGTCGGCGATTCCAAAGAGTTCGTCGCCACACGCGACGGCGCGTTATTTCTCGGCATCAACGAAGGAAATCTGAATGACAACTCCGGCGTGTTCGACGTCAAAATCGAAATCAGCCCGGAAAGCTGAAAATGAAAAGGTAAAAAAGTGAAAAGGCGTAGAAGTTAAAAAGTTTGGCTGTTGTTTACTCTCCGCTTTTTCACTTTTCCGCTTTTTTCACTTTTTTACTTTACTTTCTTCCAACTAAAAGCCCACAATTTGTATCAAAGGTTCACATTCAGGAAGGAAAAATTTATGCCAATCGTTTCGCCGCGTCCGTTTTCAAAATCGCTTGTGTTGCTGCTCGGACTTTTGTTGTCGCTTAACACGATTACTTTCGCTCAATCGCGCCCGCAAAAAGGCGAACCGCCGAAGAGCGGCGGCAAAAAAAATCAGCGTCCCACTCCGAAAACCGAAGCCGAGATTAAAGCCGAAGAAGAGCGGCGCAAACAAGACGAAGAAGACCGCAACGCCGAGGTTGACGAAGAAGTTTTGAAAATCAAAACGAATATCGTCAATGTTGATGCGGTGGTTTACAACAAAAAAACCGGGCAAATCATCACCGGCTTGAAACGGGAAAATTTCGCCGTCTTTGAAAACGGCATCAAACAGGAAATCACGAATTTCGCCACGCCCGAAGCGCCGATTACGGTCACGATGGTTGTCGAATTCAGCAAATGGACGGAAATGTTCGGCTTATACGGAACGCGCGGACAGGAACAAGGAACTTTGGAAGTGGTTCGCCCGGTCGCTTATTTTACCTCCAAATTTATCAAACCGCCGAACGATTACGCTTCGGTTATCGCTTTCGACATTCGCCCGACCCCGATTACCGATTTTACGAATGACCCGGCTCGTCTGCAGCAAACCGTCAGTGTTCTTTTGCGAAACAGTCCGGCGTTTCGTGAAACTAACTTGTTCGACGCGGTAAAGTTTTCTTTAATCGGCGGCAAGGGCGACGCGGTAGTTTTGGACAATTCCAAAGAGCGTTACGCCCAATACGGCGGAATGGTTGACGTTAAAACGCCGCGCCGCGCCATCATCCTGGTCGCTTCCGGCATTGATACGTTCAGCAAAATAAATTACGATCAAGCCCGCAAAGTTATCCAGGATTCCGGCGTCCCGATTTACGTTATCGGCACGGCGAATTTGTTTCTCAAAATGTATGAACATCTGCTGCCGCCAACCGACGGCATTGACGGCTCGCCCGGCAGAATGACTTTTCTGCAAGCCGCCAACACGATGAAAACTTTCGCTAAAGAATCGGGCGGCGCGTTTTTTCCCGTCACTTTTCCGGGCGAATTGCCGTCAACCTTGCAGTCAATCAACAATTTGATGCGAAGCCAATACAGCATCGCTTACGACGCGCTAGAAAATCGTGAAGCGGGCAAGAAGTACAAACTCGAAGTAAAAGTTGATATTAACGGCGACGGCGTATATGAAGAAAAAGGCTACGTCATTCAGCACCGCCCGTTTTATATGATGCCGAAAGCGGAAAAGTTGAAAGCGGGAAAATAATTGAAATCAGAATCAAGTATTTCAAGGCGGCTTTGTCCGCCTTTTTGTTTAGAAACACAAACTAAATTCTACGAACCGTAAATCTTCAATTTAAATTCATCATTCAAAGTTTGAATTTCCACGCGCCTGCCGGAGAAATACTTTGAAGAGCGCAGAATCATCGGCAAGCCGCCTTTCGGAACATCGGTCCCGTATTCGCGTTTGGAGAAAATTGCCGCGATTTGCGGATTGAGTTTTTGCGTGATGCCGTAGCGAATCGCACGTGAAGCGGGCGGCGCGAATCCGTTAGTGCGGCGCGGATTGACGATTTCAATCCAGTTATCGTAAATCAAAACGCGCGTCGGAACATCCCGAATCGCCAAATCGCGGTGAACGAGCGCGTTGGCGACAGCTTCGCGCATCGAAAAAAGATGATAATTGCCGCGCGCCCGGATGATTTGATTCGCCTCTTGCATCGGAGAATTCTTACGGCGCGGTTTATCCTTTGACAAATCGCAGTAACGCTCGATGAAACGTAAAACGGATTCATAAAGGTAGAGCAGATTTCCGTTCAATTCATTCTTTTCGACCAGTTGCGCATTGCCGTTTTCGCCCGCGTAGCGAGCGACGGTGACTTTAAAATGAGGCAGCAGTTCGGCAACCCGTTCGCTTTTTCCGAACAACAAAACTCCCGCGACGGTCGGCATAAAATCGTCCGCGCCGCCGATGGCGAGCAGCAAATCCTTTTTCAAAAAATCGGCGGTCTGGTAAAGATTTTTGCCCAGCATTTCGTCGTCGAACGCGCTCGCAAAAGTCCACAGCAATGCGTCGTCAAAATCCGCCTCGTCCGCTTCCCGGACGGGAATATTTTCATAAGCCAGCGGGCGAATTTCAGAGAGCCAATCGGATAAATCCGCGCGGGAAACTTCACGCTTTTCCGCGCCGACTCGCAAATAAAATCTGCCGTCGCGCGTGCGATACGGGCGGCGCTTTCCTTCGACATCAAGGACAACGATTTGCCTGCCGTTGTCATACGAGATGCAGTCAATCAACGGCAAAAGCGGCGGATAAATTTCCTCGCGGCAAATTCGCACAAGTTCCGATTGAACTTCTTCCGGGTTGCGCACGCCTTCGATGCGCAAATTGTCGGTGACGCCGAAAACCATCGTGCCGCCGCTCGTGTTGGCGAGCGCGACGATGCCTTTGGCGATTTTCTCGGAATTGGAAAGTTTAATTTTGAGTTCGAGGTATGTGTCTTCGCCGCCGCGAATCAGGCGAAGCAGTTCGGTCCGCGTCGTTTGCGGCGCCGGTTGGTTTTGGATATATTCTTGAAAAGAACGCTCCGAAGCAGGTTCAAGGCGCTGGTTATACCGAAATTTTTTGCGTGGCATTTCGCTTCCCGCGTGTTATTTTATGTTGAGACGGCACACGCTTTTGGAAAAACCGCCCGAACGCGTTTTGAGTTAAACGCATTGCTGGAATTCAAATTATCAACCGTTTTAATTGAAACATTTATAAGTTAAAAAGTAAAAGAAGCGGCAAACGAGGCGATTTTATTTGCGCTTTCAGTTGTTTTTTCGCAAACTGATTACGTTTTAATAAATTTCAATCCAAAAACAACCAATCAAGAGTGGAATCGGAAGTCATCACAACTTACGTCGGACTCGGCTCAAATCTGGGCGACCGGGCGAGCAATCTGCTGCTCGCCGTGCGCGGTTTGATGGAAGCGAGCTTTACGGTTTGCAAACTTTCCGCCATTTATGAAACCGAGCCGTTCGGTATCGTGGACGGCGAAGAACACGCGCCGTATTTGAATATGGTCGCGGAAATCGGGGTGAAGAATATTTCCCCGTCGCAGATGATGGCGCGAATGCTGCGCATCGAATACCTACTTGGTCGCCGCGATAAAAATTTAAAGAAGCCGCGCACTGCCGACCTCGATTTACTGCTTTACGGAGATCACCAATGCGATACGGAATTTCTAACCGTGCCGCATCCGCGAATGCACGAACGCCGCTTCGTTTTAGTGCCGCTCGCGGAACTCGCGCCGCACTGTATGCATCCGATTTTGAATCGAACCGTTCAGGATATTTTGCAGTCGTGCGTGGATGATTCGATGGTCAGGCGCTGGAATCCGATAAGCGTCAAATGGAAAGCGGAAAGAGTTAAATAATTCTGTTGTTATAAATCAGAATTAAACGCTTTTTTCTGCTGCGGGATGAGAGTTATGAGACGACTAAAATTATCGCTTGCTGGCGGCATATTGTTTCCTTTTTTATATTTAGTTTTGCTAAGTATTTTGTTTAATCTTGGCGAACGTAATTCTGACTATTACTTCTGGGTTGAATCTGTAAGACCATTTTTGGTTTTTCTAATTTCTTGGGCAAGTTATATTTACTTTTATTTTTTTCCGCCTGACCCAGACTTTTTAATGTTTGCAGAATTTGCGTTTGGAAACATTCTTTCTTTGATTGTTGGTAATTTTTTCCTTTATTCAATGCTAAGTAGTCGAGCAGAAATAGGCTATACTATTTCGCATAATGGGTAAAACGAAAGTTATTCAATTGAGCGACGCGCAACGTCAGGAACTTATAGATGGTTACCGAAGCGGCAAAAGTCACGCTTTTCGACAGTGTTGTCAAATGATTTTGCTCAAAAGCGAGAAACGCACCAGCCGTGAAATCGCCCGCTTGTTGGGTTGCCATAAAATCACGGTGAACGGGTGGGTCAAGCGTTTTGAAGCCGAAGGCACTGAGGGATTAAAAATGCGTCCGGGGCGCGGAAGGCGGGCAATTCTGAGCGCGGCAACCGATTTGAATCGTGTGCGGGCGGCGGTGATTCGTTCCCGTCAGCGCATCGGTCTGGCGCGCACCGAACTCGAAGCCGAGCTGCAAAACCCCTTTTCGACCCCGACGCTCAAAAGATTTTTGAAAAAAACCATTGCCGCTTCAAACGAATTAGAAAGCGATTGAAAAAGAAACCGCCGGCAGGGGTTTATCGGCTAAAGCGTGAGCTGTTGGGCGAAATGGAGCGGTTAAGCGAAAGCGGCGAGATTGATTTGTATTACGGCGACGAAGCGGGTGTCGCCTTGGAGCCGAACGTGCCGTATGGTTGGCAGTTTGGTGACGAAGAAGTTTCGATGCCGTCTGAGAAAGGCACAGGCATCAATTGTTTCGGGTTGTTGACACGCTCGAATAAAAGTTGGATGGCGACGAGCGAAGAGAAGATAGATGCCGCTTTTGTGGTCGAACAACTAGAACGGTTTTCGTTTTCGCTTTCAAAATTGACAGTTGTCGTTTTGGACAATGCGCGGATTCACACGGGCAAAAAGATGCGTGAACGGATCGGGGCGTGGCAAGGGCGCGGATTGTTCATCTTTTATCTGCCAACATATTCACCGCATTTGAACATTGCGGAAACACTCTGGCGCAAATTGAAATACGAAGGGTTGGCGGCGGAAGATTATGAGTCGAAAGCGCATTTGCAATATGCGGTTAGCCTTGCCCTTTCGACATTTGGAAAAAGCCTGCAAATCAGGTTTTCAGGCTTCAAACATAGTTCAGTTTATTTGTGAACGACTACTTAAGTTACATAGTTTTATCTATAAAAACGTTCCGCACAAAACCAAAACTTGTGTGAAGTTAAACGGTGTGTCGAAGAACAAAACGCTTGACCAACAATTCAACGGGCGTGAGCGCAAAACAGCGACGTTTTTATCAAGTCGTCTTTTTGCTCTTCGCTTGTTCCTTGCCGATTTCGCGCCGCGTTTTTTCAATCGTTCTTAAATCGCAGTTCGATTGGTTTTTCGCGCCGCCGGTTTTATATTTCCCCAGTTTTCCATTTTCCCTTTTCCAATCTACACTGTTTGCTATGGCATATTTACAACCGGATAAACCCGAAAAAGTTTACGTTCCCGCGCTTCGGGCGGCGAAGGAAAAAGGCGAAAAATTAGTTTGTCTGACGGCTTACGATTATCCGACGGCGCGCATTGTGGACGAGGCGGGCGTCGAAATCATTCTTGTCGGCGACAGTATGGGCAACGTCATACATGGTTACGGCAACACGATTCCGGTGACGCTCGAAGAAATTTTATCTGCCGTTAAAGCCGTCAAACGCGGTTCGAGCCGCGCGCTGCTCGTCGCCGATATGCCTTACGGAAGTTATCACACCGGCGAAAACACCGCCGTCAGAAACGCGCTCGTTCTGATGAAAGACGGCGGCGCGGAAGCCGTCAAACTCGAAGGCGGGCGCAACCGTGTGGATTTGGTGAAACGACTTGTTGACGAAGAAATTCCCGTCATGGCGCACATCGGCTTAACGCCGCAGTCGGTTCACAAACTCGGCGGCTACAGCGTGCAGGGCAAAACTTCTGATGCGGCGCAGCGGTTAATTGAAGATGCTAAAATGCTCGAAGAAGCCGGCGCGTTTGCGGTGGTTCTTGAACTCGTGCCGCGTGAGATTGCCGAAATCGTCACCAAAGAATTGAAGATTTCCACCATCGGCATCGGCGCGGGCGCTAATTGCGACGTTCAGGTTCTTGTTTTGCACGATTTAGTCGGTTTATCTTTCGGCAGACTGCCGCGCTTCGTCCGTCAATACGCTGACATCCGAGAAGTGATGACCGAAGCCGTGCAGAGTTGGATGGAAGATGTTAAAAACGGCAGTTACCCGAGCGAAAAAGAATCTTACGGAATGCCGAAAGACGTTGACGCGAAAAGCATTAAGCGACAGGCTTCTTAATCTATGGAAATCATTAACCGCCGCGCCAGAATGTCGTCGCTGACGCGCAAGCTGCGGCGCGAAAATAAAACTATCGGTTTCGTGCCGACGATGGGCGCGCTGCACGCCGGTCATCTTTCGCTTGTCGAAGAAGCCAGGCAAATGTGCGACATTGTGATCGTCTCGATTTTCGTCAATCCGGCGCAATTTAACGAAGCGGCGGATTTTAATAAATACCCGCGCGATTTAACCGCTGATGCCGAACTGCTGACCGAATACCAGGTTGATTACATTTTCGCCCCCGAAGAACAGGAAATTTACGTGGAGAATTTCTCGACTTTTGTTTACGTCGAAAATCTGACTGAAACTTTGGAAGGCGCGTCGCGTCCCGGACATTTTCGCGGCGTGGCGACGGTGGTAACGATTCTTTTTAACACGATGCGACCCGATTACGCCTTTTTCGGACAAAAAGACGCGCAGCAAGTCGCCGTCGTCAAACGTCTGACGAAGGATTTGGGATTCGATACGGAAATCATCGTCGGGCGCACCGTCCGCGAAGAATCCGGCTTGGCGATGTCTTCCCGCAACGCGCATTTAAACCCGGAAGAACGCCAGAAGGCTTCGGTTATTTACCAGGCGCTGCGGCGAGCGAAAATAGCCGCTAAAGAAGGCGAGCGAAATGCGACGCGATTGGCGGAAATCGTGCGCGAAAAAATTGACGGCGAACCGCTCGCGCAGATTGATTACGTGGCGGTGGTTGATAATGAAACGCTTGAACCAATTGAAAAAATCACTGAAAATGCCGCGCTGATTGCCGTCGCCGTGCGTTTCGGAAATACGCGCCTGATTGATAATACGGTGGTTAACCGTCAGTTATAAAGCTTCCGCCTCAAAGCAATCGTTGGCAGCAAACTTGCATCTAATTAAACGAATTCCGAAAGTTACGGCATTCAACAAATATATGAAAAACATTAAATCATTATTATTGATTTTTAGTTTTGTGTTCGCATTGTCGCTGGCAATTTCGGCGCAAACCTTGACCGCGCTCGACGGCGCGCGGGTTGACGTGGAAAATCAAAAAGATAAAGTCGTTGTGCTGGCAATCGGTGCAAGTTGGCTGCCGCTTTCGACCCAGCAAGCCGCCATCACCAATAAACTCGCCAAAAAATACGCCGGGCGCGATGTCGTCGTTTATTTCGTCGCCACTGATTCAGCTTCCGCTAAATCGAAAAATTACGCGAGCGACGAGGAACTGGGCAGTTTCGTTACGCGCAATAAAATGACTGTTCCCGTTTTGCGCGATTCGGGTGGCGCGCAGACGCTGAAAAAATACGGCGTTGACCAATTGCCTTCGTTTGTCATCTTAGGCAAAGACGGCAAACCGGCGACCGAAGCCTTCGGCGGCATCGGAACCGATCCGAAAAACGACGTTTCCATACCGATTTCGCAGGCAATTGACAGGATTCTCTAAAGATTGAAAGTTTATAAGGTAAAAAGGCGAAAAAGTTTGTTTGATGATTCATCAAACAAACTTTTTCGCCTTTTCGCTTTTTCACTTTTCATTTTTGAATAGTTTATAAACCAAATTTACCGGCAAGCCGACGACGTTCCAGTAATCGCCCTCGATTTGTTCGATAAACAGCGCGGCTTGCGCTTGCACGGCATACGCGCCCGCTTTGTCGAGCGGCTCGCCAAGTTCGATGAGAAATTCGATTTCCGCGCGGGCGAGTTCAGCGAATTTAACTCGCGTTCGCTGCATACCGACTTTCGTTTCCAAATTTTCCGCCGTGATTCTTACCAGCGCAACGCCGGTCAAAACTTCGTGCCAATGTCCCGAAAGCATTTTGAGCATTCTTCGCGCATCATCTAAATCCTTCGGTTTGCCGACGATTTGATTTTCGATGACGACGATGGTGTCCGCGCCTAAAATCAAAGCGTCGGTGTTTTTTTCAGCCACCGCTTCGGCTTTTTCCCGCGCCAAACGTCGCACGTAATCATCGGGTTTTTCGCCGGGCAATTCGGTTTCGTCAATGTCGGCAGTTTGTTTTTCGAATTCCCAGCCGACCGCCGTTAAAATTTCGGCGCGGCGCGGACTCGACGAAGCTAAAATCAATTTCGGAAGTTTAATCATTGAACATTTTCCCGTTACCATTTACATTTATAACTTGTCGAGAATGATAAATGAAATTTGCCGTTTGACCAATGGAAGCTCTTTTTCGCGCACTGCCAAAACTGCTCAAGGAATTCGAGGACACCGAAGAAGTCCGCGAAGCCGTCGTGTTTGCCGCCTGGCGGACTATTGCCGGTGAAAGCCTGTCCGAACACACCGTTCCCTTTCGACTTTTCAATAAACATCTAATCGTCGCCGTCGCCGATAAAATGTGGAAACGACATCTCGAAACTTTGAGCGGGCAGATGATTTTCAAGTTAAACTCAACGCTCGGACAGGCGATTGTCACGTTTATCGAATTTCGCGTGGATGAAGAAACGCTTCGCGCGGAACGCATCAAACATCATAAAACCCAAATGACCGACGAGCAGCAGCGAGAAATCGCGCTCGAAGAAGTCACGCCGAAGCTGCGGCGTTCGGCGGACGCGATAAAAGACGACAATCTGCGCTATCAATTTCTGCTCGCGGCGGGCAGTTGCCTGGCACGAAAGAAGAATATGAAATAAGTCGTTTAGTTATCAAATTTTTATTGACCGTTAATTTATGGACGTTAGAAAAATTGCCAAACTCGCGCATCTCGAAATCACCGACCAAGAAATTGCGCTTTACACGCCGCAGATGGCAAACATTGTCGAATATGTCGAGCAGTTAAACGAACTCGACACCGAAGCAATCGAGCCGATACTCGGCGGTTTAACCCCGGAAGGCGAAGCAACCGCTACAATTCGCGCCGATGTGCCGCACGAATCTTTAGGGCAAAAAAACGCGCTCGACCAAGCGCCCGCAAAAGTCGGCGGACATTTTCAAGTGCCGAAGGTTTTATGAATTTCAGGTTTCAGGTTTCAGGTCTCAGGTCTCGGGTTTTGAGTTTCAACTTTAAACTTCTGAAGGCGAAATTGTTTTTACTTTTTTGTTTTTGCTTTTTTGTTTTTACTTTCGCGGCGTGCAGCATTCCGAATCTCGAAAAACCCGAATGCACGGCGGCGCGGCAGGCAGTCAAAGAATTTTATTCGTTTCATTTCGGCGACCAGATGAAGCCGTCCAAGGAAAATCTGCGAAAACGCGAAAAGTTTTTGACCGATGAATTGAATCGAGCGTTAGCCGCGCCGGAAACCGAAACGGCGACCGATTATTTCACGCAGACGGACGATTACCCGAAAGCATTTCGGATTGGCGAGTGCGCGGCGACTGATGAAAACCGAACTGTTTTTCAAGTCGTGCTGTTTTGGAAGGACGACACGAGAAGCGAGCAGCGCGAGGTGAAGGTCGAATCGGTTAAGCAAAACGGCAAATGGCTGATAAACCGTGTCGGAGATTAGAGATTATTTTATGTCAATTCTTTCCACAATCGAAAAATGTCTGGACAACGCCGAACAGTTGAACGGCGAACTTAATTCTTTTTTAAAAATCGAACGCAATTACGCATTAAACCGCGCCGCAGAATTAGAAAACAACGGCGAAGAACAATCCTTAAAAGGCACGGCAATCGCCGTCAAGGACAATATCTGCACGAAGTTTTCGCAAACGTCGTGCGGCTCCAGAATTTTGGGCGGTTATCGTCCGCAATATAATGCGACCGCCGTCGAGCGATTATTGAAGGCAGGCGCGGTCGTCGTCGGCAAGACGAATATGGACGAATTTGCGATGGGTTCGTCAAACGAAAATTCCGCGTTCGGCGCGGTGAAAAATCCGTGGGACGTGACGCGCGTTCCGGGCGGCAGTTCCGGCGGTTCGGCGGTCGCCGTTGCCTCAGGCGTGGTTCGCGCTTCTTTGGGTTCGGAAACCGGCGGTTCGGTTCGTCAGCCCGCGTCGTTTTGCGGCGTCGTCGGACTTAAACCGACCTACGGCAGAATTTCGCGTTTCGGTCTGGTGGCGTTCGCTTCATCTTTAGACCAAATCGGAATTTTCGGGCAAACATCGAAGGATATCGCCGACGTTCTCAGCGCGGTTGCCGGACGCGATAAAAATGATGCGACGAGTGCCGATGTCCAAGTTCCGAATTATGCGGAAGAATTGTCGAAAGATATAACCGGAAAACGAATCGGCGTTCCGCGCGCATTGTTCGGCGCGGGTTTGGATGACGAAGTGCGCGGCGCGGTCGAAGCGGCGATTGATAATTATAAAAATTTGGGCGCGGAAATCGTGGATGTCGCGCTGCCGCACTCGAAATACTCGATTGCGGTTTATTACATCATCGCCACGGCAGAAGCGTCCTCAAATTTAGCCCGCTTCGACGGCGTGCGTTACGGTTTTCGCGCCGGGGACGCACACGGACTGCGCGAGATGTATATGCGAACGCGAGAAGAAGGTTTCGGCGCGGAAGTCAAACGACGGATTATGCTCGGAACTTACGTTTTGTCTTCCGGTTATTACGACGCCTATTACGCCAAAGCGCAAAAAGTTCGCACGCTTCTCAAACAGGACTTTCTCGACGCCTTCGAGCGATGCGACGCGGTTCTCACGCCGACCGCGCCCACGGTCGCCTTTAAGATCGGCGAAAAAACCGACGACCCGCTGGCGATGTATCTGAGCGACATCTACACGGCTTCGGCAAATTTGGCAGGCGTTCCGGGCATTTCCGTACCGTGCGGGTTATCAAAAGACGGCTTGCCGATTGGCTTGCAGATTGTCGGGCGACACTGGTCGGAGGCGACTTTATTAAATCTGGCGAACGCTTACGAAAACGAATTTCCGCTCGGCGCGAAACCGGTTTTCAGCGTCGGGTAAAAGCGCGCTGATAGCAGTTCTCAAATTATGCAACCGATGCGGGCTTCCGCACAAGAACCGCAATCTACTTTGCCTTTGCCAGCCGAAGGCGCGGCATTTCCGCCGGCGGCGGAAGGATTTGATGCGGAATGATATTTTCGAAACGTGCCGCATCGTCAATTAATCGTTCGGCTTCCTCGACCGGAACGGGGCGCGAGAAAAGATAGCCCTGACCATATTCGCAGCCGAGCATCCGCAGTTGATGAAGCTGGTGAATCGTCTCGATGCCTTCGGCGACGACGTTTAACCGGAGAGCCTTTGCCAGAGCAATTACCGTGCGGACAATCTCGCCGTTCTCCGAGCCATCCTCCATCGAATTAACGAATGTACGGTCAACTTTCAGCGTGTTAATCGGGAACCGATGCAAATAGCTCAGCGAAGAATAACCCGTGCCGAAATCGTCAATTGAAAGTTGTATGCCGAGTTCGCGGATTTGTTTCGTCATTGTAATCACGCTTTCGGCGTTTTCCATCACCGCGCTTTCCGTGAGTTCGAGTTTCAGACAAGCCGGGTTCATTCTCGTTTCAATCAAAATCTTTTTTATCTGCTCGACCAAATCTTTCTGCGCGAAATGTTTGCCCGAAATATTGACGCTGACGACGAGATTTTTATTCGCCGGAGATTTGCGCTGCCACTCGACCATCTGCAAACAGGAAGTCCGCAAAATCCACAGCGTCATCGGCAAAATCAAACCCGTATCTTCACTGACCGGAATAAATTCGTTCGGCGGCACAAGTCCGCGCGTCGGATGATTCCAGCGAATCAGAGACTCGAATCCGAATAATTTCATCGAATCCAAATCAACAATCGGCTGATAGAACATCTCCAGTTCGTCGCGCTCGATTGCCGAGCGCAAATCGGTTTCGAGCTGCAGCAGGCTCACGGCGCGGGTATGCATATTTTTGTCGAAAACAACCGCGTCCTTTTCCGCGTCTTTGGCGTGATACATCGCTATGTCGGCATCGCGCAGAATGTCTTCGGCTAATTCATATTCCGCGCCGCCGAGCGCGATGCCAATGCTGAAACTCGTGAAAACCTGTCTGCCGCTTAAGGTGAACGGTGCAGAGATTTTATGTTTGACGAGTTCGGCGAACTGTTTCGCGTCTTCGATGCCTGCAATATCGTTGAGTAGAAAAGCGAATTCGTCGCCGCTGAACCGGGCGACCAAATCCTTTTCGCGGACGCTCGTAGCGAGCCGTTTAGCGACGTGGAGAATCAGACGGTCGCCCATCGAATGTCCGAGACTGTCGTTGATGGTCTTAAAGCGGTTGATGTCGAGAAAAAGAACGGCGAATTGATAATTTTGATCGCAACGGCTTTTTTCGAGCGCCGACTTGAGCGTCTCCATAAAGAAATTGCGGTTCGGCAAATCCGTCAGCGCGTCGTGAAACGCGGCGTGGCGAAATTTTTCCTTGCTTTCTCTTAACGCCTGCTCGATGCGGTCTTGCTCGGCGATATGATGCTGCAGCTCTTCGATGTGGCGTTCGGCTTGCTCGGCTCTTTCGCGTTCGGCTTGCTCGGCTTTGGCGGCTGTTTCTTTGACATCGTTGACGTATCGCCGGTAAGTCAGATAAACCACGGCGGAAATCGCCACTGCCACGAAAACTA
The DNA here is from genome assembly GCA_030448055.1 of Pyrinomonadaceae bacterium. Classification (GTDB taxonomy): domain Bacteria; phylum Acidobacteriota; class Blastocatellia; order Pyrinomonadales; family Pyrinomonadaceae. Next base: position 661,617 of record JAUJNR010000002.1, on the reverse strand, counting down.
AAAACACATCGAATTTTTCAGCCGCTTTTACGCCTAAGCCTGCCATAAACGCGCCGCCGATATAAATGATCAGTGCGTTCAAACAATAGTCGTTCCAAACCTGCCACAAAGTTTTTTCGGTTTTAATCGAGACCGCCAAAGCCACGAGAAACGAATTGACGACGAATTGCGCCAGAGCCATCATCATCAAAACTCCGACGAATGTCTTACTGTCCCAATGGACAACTTCGGGCGCGGCGAAAAACGCTTTCATCGCCCAGGCTGAAACGAATGTCGTCACTACGCCAATGGCAACATTGATGGCGACTGTTTTGTTTTTGACGTTTACGCCTTCGCGCCGCAGTTTGAGCGAATTATAAAATGTTTCGAGTCCCGCCATCATAACGGCGACTTCGCCGCCATACCAGAAAAGCGAAAAAAATATCAACGATTCGGCAACGGTCAGATGAATTTTAGTGCGTGGAAGCTGAATTTTCAGGTAAGAACTAAAAAAAACGGTGACGACCGACAGTATCACCAAGGTCAAATCAATCTTTTCAACCGGGAAATTGTAAACGGCTGCAATGAATGCCGATAACGCGAGCGGCAGCAATACTATCAAGAAGATGTTGATGTTTCTTTCTTTTTTTTCCACAAGCGTCTTGAGAATCGAATGATGAAATGCAGGCTTTCGGAAAGATTTGTCGGCTGAATCAGGCAAAATTGAAAAAAGCGATTCGCTAACCATTGTTATTATATGTTTAATTTGGTTAAACTATCAAGGAAAACTTTTCAATCCAAATAAAAGACCGCAAAAACGAACTCGTCTTTGCGGTCTTTTATTTATACCGAACTATGATGCGGTTTCTCGCTTAATTTTCCGGGTCGCCCGCGATCATCGGCGATGAAGTGTCGAATACGTTATCATTCTGACCGCAAATTAAAAAGTCCAAAGTCTCAAGTCCGAAGTCTGCATAAGCTGAATTTGAATACTCAACACAAACTTTCGGACGTAAAAAGACTTTGGACTTTGGACTGTAGAGTTTATTTAGTAATCCCGACTTGCGAGAGCGCGTAAGCGTAATTGAAAGCGACTTCTTTGAGCGCGTCGTATCTGCCGCTCGCGCCGCCGTGTCCCGCGCCCATATTGGTTTTGAGCAAAATCGTATTATCGCCGGTTTTCATCTCGCGGATTTTCGCGGCGAATTTTGCGCCTTCCCAATACGGCACTTGGCTGTCGTTGATTGAAGTTTCAATCAGCATATTCGGGTAATTTTGCGCCTTAACGTTATCGTAAGGCGAATACTTAATCATATAATCGAAGGCTTCCTTTTCGTTCGGATTTCCCCATTCGATGTATTCGCCCGTCGTCAGCGGTAACGAAGCGTCGAGCATCGTGTTCATCACATCAACGAACGGAACTTGGGCGATGACGGCTTTAAACAAATCGGGGCGCATATTTGCCGCCGCGCCGACGAGCAGACCGCCCGCGCTGCCGCCCTGAATGACCAGCCGGTCAGCCGCCGTGTATTTGTTTTTGATTAAATAATCAGCCGCATCAATAAAGTCGTTGAAGGTATTCAATTTCTTGAACATTCTTCCTTCCTGCCGCCATTTCTCGCCGAGCTCCGAGCCGCCGCGAATGTGCGCGATGGCGTAAATCATTCCGCGGTCAACCAGGCTCAGCCGCGCCGTCGAAAAGCCGGGCGGAATCGAATAACCATAAGAACCGTAAGCATAAAGCAGCATCGGCGATTTGCCGTCGAGCTTCGTTCCTCGTTTCATTATCAAAGAAACCGGAACTTTCACGCCGTCGCGCGCCGTCGTCCAAATTCGTTTTGTTTCATACTGCGCTTTGTCGTAGCCGCTCGGAATTTCCTGCTGTTTGAGCAATTTGCTGTCGCCGGTTTTGAAATCATATTCGTAAGTCGAATTCGGCGTAATCATCGAAGCGTAACTGTAGCGCAAAACCGGCGTGTCGAATTCCGCGTTAACGCTCATCGCCATCGTATAAACTTCTTCGGGCGTGGCGATGCGCGCGGTGGCGCGCTTGGTCTTCAAATCCATTACTTTGAGATATTCCAAACCGTTTTCGCGCTCGGCGACGACGGCGTAATCTTTGAAAAATTCGATGCCGTCAATTTTTATCGCCGAATTATGCGCGACGAAATCTTTCCATGTCTTCTCGCTCGGATCGCTGAGCGGCGCGCGAACGACGCGAAAGTTTTCGGCGTTTTTGTTCGTCGTGATGTAAAAATTGCCGTCGTAAAAATCAACCGAATATTCGTGATTTTTCTCGCGCGGCAAAATCATTTTCCAAACGCCCGTCGGCTGGTCAGCGGGCAAATACCGCCATTCGCGCATCGTCGCCGCGTAAGACGAAACGAAAAGCATTTTTTTATCGCGCGAACGTCCGACGCTGAGACTGAAAAGCTCGTCTTTTTCTTCCTGAATCAATTGATTTTCGTTCGAGCCGAGCGTGTGCTTCCACATTTTATCCGAGCGTTTCGTCACGTCATCTTCGGTTACGAGAAACAAAGTTTTGTTATCGTTCGCCCATTCGACCGATGTCACGCGCTCGATTTTATCCGAGAGAATTTTCCCCGTCCGCAAATCTTTAATCTGCAAAGTATATTGCCGGTAGCCGGTATTGTCGGTTGAAAACGCCAGCAGATTGCCGTCGTCGCTGACGGAAAACTCGGCGATGGAAAAATATTTGAAACCTTTCGCCATCTCGTTCTGGTCGAGCAGCAATTGTTCGTCATCGCCGTTCTGTTTTTTCGAGCGGAAAAACGTCGGATACTGCTGACCTTCGACGGTTTTCGTGTAATACCACCAATCGCCGTATTTATAAGGCACGCTCAAATCCGTCTGTTTGATGCGCCCGAGCATCTCTTTATACAGATTATCCGCAAACTGTTGATGGGGTTTCATATACGCTTCAGTATAAGCGTTTTCGGCGACGAGATATTCTTCGACTTCCGGGCGAACCTTCCCCGTTTTCGGATCTTTCTGGCTTCGCATCCAAAAATAATCGTCCTTAATTTCGTAGCCGTGAATTTTTGTAACTTTGGTTTCTTTCTTCGGAACAGGTGCTTTCATATCGGTCTGGGCGACAATAATCGTATTGCCGATAACAATTACGATAAACAATCCTAGAATATAAAACAATTCTCTCATTTTCATAAATTCCTCTTTTTATTTTTTCGGGACGAACTTTTGTTTGTTACGCGACAAACTTACATTTTGTTTCAGATTGGTCAGACAAAGATGTCCTCAAGTCATCTATCGGGCGACTTCTGAAACAAATTTTTACGGCGGCAGTAATTTCTGTTAACACTTTCGGGCGTTTCTCGTCTATATTAGCGGCAAGACACAATCTCCCGTTTCAAACAACATGCCCGAAAGCGAAATGACCGGCAATTTATTTTTATTGACCAATACAGCCGCGACTCCAGCGCCCGACGAGGAAAAGGTCAAGGCGGAAGCGCAGTTGGTGGAGCGCGCAACTGAAGGCGATGAAGAAGCGTTTAATGAAATTTATAAGATATTCGCGCCGATGGTTCACGGCATCGTTCTGGCGCGCGTTCCGCGCGACGAAGCGGCTGACGTTGTGCAGGAAGTATTTCTTTCGGCTTATAAAAATTTGCACACGCTTCGTGACAAAAACGCGTTGGGCGCGTGGCTGGCGATGATTGCCAGAAACCGCGCAACCGAGTTTTATCGTCAGGCAAAACCGACTGAAGAATTACCGGAAGAGATAGGCGGAAAACACGATTCTAAAACCGAAGCGCGTGAGATTTTAACGGCGATTCGCCATTTGCCTGAAACTTATAAAGAGACTTTGATTTTGCGGCTCGTCGAAGGAATGACGGGACAGGAAATTGCCGAACGATGCGGCTTAACGCCCGAATCGGTGCGCGTCAATCTGCATCGCGGAATGAAGATTTTGCGGCGAAGACTCGGCATTGCGGAGTAAAGAAATGAAAGAAGATTATTTGTGGGACAAAACCGGCGTTGCAGACCCGGAAATCGAACGATTGGAAAACGCGCTTGCCGTGTTTCGCTATCAGGAAGCCGAACCGCCCGCGCTTCCAGCGAAAATCGTTCCTTTTGAAAGGAAAACTCCGCGCGGTTTTTTCCGATTAGCCTTTGCGTTCGCGGCGTGTGTGGCTTTTGTGTTTGTTTCGCTGGGCGTTTGGCTTCAGTTTTCCGGCAAAAAAATAGAAGTTGCGAAAGATTCGCCGGAAACGATTGCGCCGCCGGTTATTGAGAAAATTTCAAATGAAGCTCCAATCAAAAAACCGGACGATTCGATTGTCGAAAAAGTTGAAAGTCCGAAACAATCCGTCGAACGCAATGTCGTAAAAGTTAGAAAATCTGTTCCGGCGATTGTCCGTCAAAACAAAATTTTCGTTCAAAATAACGAAGGTAAAAAGCCGCGCGTTAAGCTGACGAAAGATGAAAAATACGCTTATGAACAACTGATGATCGCGCTTTCGATCACGAGTTCTAAATTCAAAATGGTGAAAGACAAAGTTGAGAGTGTCGAAGCGGAAAACGCCGTTCGCAAAAACGGGCGGTAATTTTATTTATCAAAATGTCGGATAACAAACAAATAAAAGATTTCACCGCCGAGACGCGGAGAACAGGCGCAGAAACGCCGAGATATTTACCTTCCCTCGGTGGTTCTCAGCACAACTTTTGCGCCTCGGTGGTGAAAACATACAAGCGTTTACAAGGAGAAAATTTATGAAATTATTTAATCGTTCATCAAAAATCGTTCTGCCGATGCTCGTTTTGGTTGCGGCAATCACGGCTAACGCACAGGACGCGCGGCTGCAGTTTGAAAGGCTGAACGCGCTCGAAAATCGGGCTGAAGAAGTCGTCGAGGTTAACATTGACGGCAAATTGCTCGATTTGGCAAAGCGCGTGACGGTCAAAGTTAACGACGCGAATGCGAAAAAAATCGGTCAGGCGATTAGCGGTTTGAAAGGCATCTACGTCAGGGTTTACAACTTCAAGAATGAAAACGAATACAACGTCGCCGACGTTGACGAAATTCGCGCGCAGCTCAACGCGCCCGGCTGGGAGAAATTAGCGAACGTTCGCAGCAAAAAGAATAATCAAAAAATTGACGTTTTCACGATGTTCACCGGCGACCAGATGAGCGGCGTGGCGGTCGTCGTTTCCGAATCGAAAAGCATCGCCGTCGTTAACGTTATCGGTCCGATTGATATTGACCTACTCGCCGAAATGAGCGGCAAATTGAACATCCCGAAAATCGAAATCGAAAGAGACGTTGAACCGGAAAAACCTAAAAACTAAAAAGGAGTGAAGATAATGTTTATTAGAAATAAGCCGTTGATTGTGTTGACTTTTATTTTCTTAGTCTTCACTTACGCCGCGCCGAAGGCGAGTGCGAATGGCGGCGAATACAAAGCAGTCGTCAAACATTTGAAAACGAAATACCGGGCGAAAAAAGTTAAAATTCCTTTTATGTGGCTGGCGCGTTTCGCCGTCAGCGTTGCGCGTCCGGCAGGCGTGAAAAGTTTCAGCGTCACGATATTTGAAGATTTGAAATTTTCGCGCGAAACGCTCGACCAGGAAATGCAACTGGCGATGAGAAATTCCTTCGGCGCGGATTGGAGTCCGATTCTCCGCGTCCGTTCACGCAAGGGGGAGCAGGTTTATATGTATATGCGCGAAGCGGGAAAGAGCGTGAAAATCGCTGTCGTGACGATTGATAAAAAAGACGCCGCTATCATTCGCGCCACGTTCAGTCCCGAACGGCTCGCAGAGTTTATCAACAACCCGAAAATATTTGGCATTTCTCTGAACGACAACAAGCAGCCGGCAAAAAATAAAATTTCAGAGCTGAAAGAAAATCGGGCGGTCGAAGACGAAACGAAAGAACCCGAAAAAGACCGTTAAATTTGGCTTCGAGAATAAATTTGAAAGGTAATAAGGCTAATAAATTTTTCCTTTTACCTTTTTATTATTGCCTCGATTTACCCGCCGATTGCCGAGTAACGCCGAATCGCCGAAAAACCGAAAGCGGCAGCGGCGAGCGTGAAGGCAATGATGCCGAGCAAACCGAACAGAACGCGGCGGGCGACTGCCGGGGAATTTTCTTCCTGCCAGACAAAGCGCGGCGCGGCATCGTAAGTCGCCGCCGTTACTCGCGCCTTTTGGAAAACGCGCGGAATAAAATAATTCTGCCATTCGGCGTGAAAAATTTTGACCTGCGCGAGAAAATGCCGGTAGCGCGCGTTGCCCGTTCCCGAAATATCGTTTAAGGCTTCCTGCATTACCATGGCGGGCGAGAGAAAACGCAGATTATTAGCCAGATTCTGCTGCTTTTGCAATTGCTCGTCGTAAATAGCGAGAATCGGCTGAACTTCGCGGTCAACCGTTTCCTGCACGGCATAGGTTCGCGCCGCCGCATCGTTCGGGTCATATTCGCCCTGCACTAATTCGGGATGATCTTCGGTGTATTTGGCGAGAATCTGACTGCCACGCGCCGACGCATCGCTCGAAGCATCGCGCATCGCGCCAATCATTTCGACGCGCGACGGCACGGGATAGACGGAAGTTACGAGAACGCCGGTCAGCGACGGAATCAGAATGACGAAAAGAAGCCAGACAGCCGCGAGCGCGATGGCGTTAGTTGCCGATTTCCAGTTAAAAGCGTTGACCGCAATCGCCAGAGCAAACCAAAACGCGATGTAAGCGACGATTGCCGCCGCCCATAAAACCGCGCCGAGCAATGCGCCTTCGGCAGTCAATAATTTTCCGCCGCCAATGAGGAAAAAAACGAGCGGATGAAAGCCGAGAGCCAAGACGGTGACGACGGCGAAGCGCAGAGCGATTTTGCCCAACACGACGCTTCGCAAACTGATCGGCTGCGCCAGCAGCATCGGCAAAGTTCCGGCTTCGCGCTCACCCGACAAAAAGTTATAACTCAAAACGAGAATAAGGAGCGGCAGCAGGTAAATGACGACGAACGCCACATCGAAACGTCCGGCGAGCAGATTGGTCGGGTTTTCGAGTTCGTCGTTAGCGGTAAATGTTTGCTGACTGCGCGTCGAGATTTTGAAATAATACGGCAGCAAATCGCTTTGCCCGATTGACAAAGAGGCGAGCGGCGCGGGCGACATCGCGGCGTATTTTTGACCTATATTGCGCCCGGCTGCTGCCGGATCGCGCGGGTCGGAAAAACGGCTCAATTTTTCCGGCGCGCTGCGTTCGTATTCGACGATTTGTTTTTTCAGCGCGTCATAACGCTCGCTATCTTCAGCGGCGGCTTCGGCAATGGTTTGCCGTTGAAAATTCGTCCACGCCAAACCATTGAACATCGCGTAAGCGACGCTTACGGCAAACAGCCCGGCGACGAGCCATAAAGTTTTATCGGCGCGTAAATTTCGCCATTCATTTTTGATAATATGTATCAGCATAATTAAGCCCCAAGTCCGAAATCCCAAGTCGAAAAACGTTTTCCGACTTGGGATTTCGGACTTTTCTAAACCCGCATTCGCGCCGTCGCCCAAATCATCAATAAAATTGAAACGACAAACCAGCCGAACAAAACAAGGATGCCGCCGCTTTGTTTTTTCAGAATCGCGGCGGTTTCCGGCGCGGCATATTGAAACTCCGGCACTTTTTCCCATAAATTCGCGCTGGCGACATACTTCGTATCGCCGTAACGGGCGTTTTTCATCGTGTCTTCGTTAATTGTGCGTATCAAAAGGCGGCGATGGTTTTCCGCGGCAATGGCAAAATCGCGGTGCTGCGCGAAATCAGTTCCGGCGAGTCCGCGCGACAGCGACGAGGCGGCAAGCTGCGGCGCGAGAACGGCGGCGAGTTGACGAACTTTATCCTGCCGCTCAAATTGATTCCACAAATTGCCGTAATGTTCGTCGAAAACCTGATTACCGAAATCTTCGCCCGCTTGCAGGGCGATGCCGTCGAAATTGACGGGCAAATCTTCGAGCCGCGAAACGCCGTATTGCTGCATCGCTTCGTTTTTCAAATCCGCTAGACGCTTATCTGACGGGTTGTGTCCGTCCGTGCCGTTTTTAATGTCGTTCTCCATTTGCGCCGCAAATTCGAGCGCGGACGCAGTTGGATAAATTCTTCGGGCGATGTCGGTCGCGGCGCGCGGCACAATCAAACAACTGGTAATCCAAAAACCGAGCAGCACGAGCAGAGCAAAGCGCGATGACGACGCACGCGCAGAAACCGCCAGTGAGACGAAGACGAAAACGCTGAGATAAAGCAGATAGCCGATCACCAAAAGCGCGAATCGCGCCGCATTAAAAGGTTCGCCCGCTTCGTCGCCGTTCAACATCAAAGCGACTGCGCCGATGAGAACTGCCGGAACGAGCAGCAAAGCTAAAACGCCAGTCAATCCCAAAACTTTTCCGAACGCGAGATTTTTTGCCGACACGCCTAAAGATAAAACCTGCCGCAAAGTTCCCGATTCGCGTTCTCCGGCGAAAGCGTTAAAGGCGAGCAGGATGATCAAAAGCGGCAGTAAAATCTGCAAAACCGTGGCGGCGGTCAGTTCGCCGAAACGCGCCAAAGCAGTTTGGTCAGCGGCGGAACGATAACGAAAATCGTTTTGTTTGTGCGCTTCGAGCCAGACGGCAACACCGGTGTAAGCCTCGACGCCGCGGTCAACAAACGCGAGCGGCATCTGCGGCTTGAAAGCGTAAACGCCGTAATGCGCCGCCGAATGCGGAGCTTTTTCGCCCTGACTCAGCCATTGTTTTCTGGTCATCTCCGCCGCCGCTTCGTGCTGCCGCTCGATTTGGCGGCTGTGCTGCCAGCCGAGCGCGAGCGAAACCAAAAGCAACCCGCCGACGATCAAAGCCGCCACAAAAAACCGCCGGTCGCGCAGGGTTTCGATAAATTCTTTATGAGCAATTTTGTAAATCATTAATTTGTTTTTGGCTTTTAGTTTTTAGTCTTTGGTTTTTAGTTCCTTGTGAAATCTTTAGCTCGAACCAAAATCAATGCTCAACCAGCTAAAAACCAAAAACTAATTCCGCATATTCTCCAAATAAATTCTTTCCAAATCCGCGTGTCCGATTTCGTCGGTTGACAGTTCCGTTATCAGCCTGCCGTGTCGCATAATGCCGACTCGCGTGCCGGATTCTTTGGCTCTGAAAAGATCGTGCGTCGCCATCAAAACCGCGCAGCCACGTCCGCTTAATTTTTTCAAAAGTTCTGAAAATTCGTTTGACGCTTTCGGGTCGAGTCCGCTGGTCGGCTCATCTAAAAGCAGGGCTTCCGCTCGTTTTGCCAGCGCGATGGCGATGCCGACTTTTTGGCGCATCCCTTTGGAATAAGTCGAAACGCGATTTTCGGCGGCTTCCCGACGCAAGCCGACTTCATCGAAAAAGCCTAATAAGTCTTCTTTCGTGTATCTGTCTTGTCCGGCGAGCGCGGAAAAGTATTCGAGATTTTCCAAGCCCGACAGATTTTTATAAAGATTAACTTGTTCGGGAATGTAGGCGAGATATTTTTTTGTCTCAAGCGGCTGTTCGGCAACGTCAAAGCCTTTTATTAAAGCCTTGCCGCCGTCGGGAGCGATGAAATCCAAAAACAAATTGATGGTCGTCGTTTTCCCCGCGCCGTTTGCGCCGAGCAAGCAAAAAACTTCGCCCGCGTTGATATTTAAATTCAAATCGTCGAGCGCGGTCGCGCCGTTATAGTTTTTGGTCAAGTTGATGGCTTTCAGCATAAAACTAATATCAAAAAAATCGCTTTCCGGGAGCGCGGACGGCTCATCCGCACTGAGCGCCGGAAGCGCGAAAACACGCCTTTCGGACAAATAACCTTGAATTTGTCGGAAACTTTTTTAGATTGCTCACGCAATACTTAACAAACTCGCGCGGCGCGCTTCCGATGCTAAAACACGAATCGCGCGACAAATTGAATTTGTCTGCCCGGGTCAACGTTGCTTACGCCGCCGACCGGCTGACCGAAAAGCGGATTCAGCGCCGCGCCGTTGTTCGTGTAGTAATTATTGATAAAGCGGTAAAAATTCGAATTGTTGAAAACATTGAAAACATCGGCGCGCAGTTCGAAACGCGCGTTTTCCGTAATGCCGAAACTTCTCGACAGCGAAGCGTCGAAACGCTTTTGCGCCGTGCCGACGAACGAGTTGCGCGCGAAACCGAGCGGTCGGTCAACCGTTCGCCCGTCGCCGTTGTTGTCAACGCCGGTAATCGGATTGATTCGCAAACCGGAAGCGATGCTGGCGATGCCGGAGAACTCGAAATCGTATGGCAGATTAACAGTGCCGTAAGCGACAAAACGATGTCGCTGATTGAAATCCGACGGCGCGCGTTCGGCGCGGACGACATCGCTGAAATCGTTCGGATTCGCGCCGTGATGGTCGTCTGTTACGCTGTCGGACGCTTCGGAGAAAACGTAATTCGCCGCGAAAGTATAGCGACTTCCGAAACGCTTGTTCACGCCGATTGAAAGCGCGTCGTAACTGGCGCGTCCGGCGTTGTTGCTGATTAAAACGTCTCTGACCGGAACGCCGGCGTAAGTGGCGAACAATCGGGTCGCGTCCGCCGCCGTCTGGCTGCGGATTTGACTGTCGGCGGCGCGGGCAACCGGAACGGGCGCGTTAATATTGAACGCCGTTAGGAGTCCGGTCGAAGTGTTGTGAATGTAATCGGCGTTAACGATGAAATCGCCGAACAATTTGCGCTGGATGCCGATTGAAAATTGAATCGTTTCGGGATTGCGAATGTCTTCGCCTTTAAGAAATAAATCACGCCGGAGATTTTGCACCGAAGCCGGAAATTGCGAAAACGGCGTGCGCGGGTCGAACGAATTCGGGAACGCGACGCCGCTCGCGGCAAGCTGCGCCGGCGTCAATGTAATCTGGCGCGTCAGCGCGTTCGGCGCGTTCAATAAATAACGCTGCGTGAAGCCGTGAAAAAACGGCTGGTCGAAATACCTGCCCGCGCCGCCGCGAATCACCGTGTCGCCATTGCCGTCCAAATCGTATGCGAAACCGACGCGCGGACCGAAATTGTCGTAATCGTCAATGATTGATTGGTAATCGTAACGAAGTCCGAGGTTCAAAGTCAGCCGCGAGTTGAGGCGCCAATCGTCTTGGAAAAATCCGGCGAAGCGCGATTGTCCGTAACGCAAATCGGCGATGCCGAGCTGTTGACGGAAATTTATCAGCGCGCCCGTTCCCGCGAAAGTGTAAGTTCCGAAGGCTTGGTAGCTGACATCGTGCAGAATCTGGCGCGTGTATTCGCCGCCGAATTTGAACGAATGTTTGCCGAGCTGCAGCGACATTTGATCAGTGATTTGCGTGTTTTGCAGGCGCACGTTGGAATATGTGTTGTTGCCTTCGGTCGAGACGCCGTTGCGAATGATAATCGCGCCCGGCATAATCGGCTCGCTCGACGACGGAATCGCGTTCGTGTAGGACGCGCGAAATTCGTTCAAAAGATTGCTGTTGATAACGTAATTATCGTTAAGCTGGACGCCGAGCGACTGGGTTTTGCTCAATGTCGCCGCGCTCGGCTGAATCGGCTGCACGGACTGCGCCAAAAACGTGATGCGGTCGTTCGTGTTCGTGTTCGTGTTGCGGTGCGCATTCAAACGAAGGCTCGCCGTGTGGTTTTCGGTGAAACGATGGTCAATCTTAAAAAGTCCTAAATCTTCGCGCAATTCGCCGACGAATGTCGCCGGACGCGGCAGATTGACGAAAGAGCCGCGATCCTGGCGCGTGCCTTCGTAAGAAGCGAAAAAGAATGTTTTTTCGCGGAAAATCGGACCGCCGCCGCGCCGCCGTATTGAAAAAGCTGATTCGGAATGCGGCGGTCGGCGAGCGGCGGGCGCGCCTGTATGCCGGAAGGTCGGGCATAAACGAACGCTTCGCCGCGAAATTCGTTCGTGCCGGATTTGGTCGTCGCAATCAAAAATCCGGCGGTCGTGCCGCCGTGTTCGGCGGCGTATTGATTCGTCAAAACTTTGTATTCCTGCACCGACGAGAGCGACACGGTTTGCAGCGGCGCGTTGTTAAAAAGCGCGTCGAAATTCGTGTTCCCATCGAGTTTGTAATGCGTTTCGCGGTAAATGCGCCCGTTAATCGAGAGCCGGGTCGCGGATGAGCCGTCGCCGCCCAAGCCCTGCGTGTTGCGAACGTGCGGGTCGAGCAGCGCGGCGCGATTCAGCGCGCGGTCGTAAAGCGGCAGATCGTTTAACTTTTTCTCGTCAATAATCTGGCTGATTTCCGCGTTCTGATTGAGCCGCGCTTCGTCGGTCGCCGTCACGTCAACGGTCGCGGCGACCTCGCCGATTTGAAGCTGCGCGTCAATCGCGTTTGTCTCGCTTGACACAACCGAAACGCCGCCGCGCGTAATGGAGCGAAAGCCGCTCGCGGAAATTTGCATTTCGTAATCGGTCGCCGGAGTGAGATTTAAAATCACGAAACGCCCGTCCGCGTCGGTCGTCGCCTGTTGACTGACGGACAGCGTTTTGTTTTCGATTTTGATGGTTGCGGCAGGAATCGCCGCGCCGTTGGCGTCCGTCACGATTCCGCGCAAACCGCCGGTTAAAGCCGTCTGCGCCGCAACCGTCGAGATATAAACGAAAGCGAGCGTTAAAAAAATAATTAATCGAATCGGACAACTCGACGCTTTAAAGATTCGATTGAAAAAAGAGAAGCCGTTCATTATATAATTCTCCTTGAAATAAACAAGCCCGGAAGTCGGCGCAAGTCGTCTCAGTTTTTCTAAATTTGTAAAATTGAATTGTTAGATAACACGAAGAATGATATTCCCGTGTAGCACAAAAAGCAAATGCGTAACACTATTTTCGCTGGCAAGTTGGTAACGGATTCAAAAGAACTAAAAACTTTTTACGAATTTTTATGAAAGAGTTTTTTGCAAAAAAAAACACGCCCGAAGGCGTGCTTTTACTAAACTAATTTTTTAATTTTTATCTTTCCTCAATCGGCGTGTATTTTTGGTCGCGTTTGCCGATGTATTCGGCGCGCGGGCGAATCAGTTTGTTGTTGCCGTATTGCTCCAAAATATGCCCCGTCCAGCCGGAAATGCGCGAGACGGCGAAAATCGGCGTGTATTGATCGAGCGGAATGTCCATCAGGTAATAAGCCGAAGCCGAATAAAAATCCACGTTCGGATACATTCCTTTTTTCTCCAGCATCGCTCGTTCGATTTTCTGCGACATATTGAACCACGTCATATCGCCCTTCTTTTCGCCCAACTGTTTCGAGAATTTTCTGAGCCACGTCGCGCGCGGGTCTTCGGTTTTATAAACGGCGTGACCGATCCCCATAATTTTGCGTTTTTCCTCCAGCGCCTTGTCAAGCCACTCGTCAATTTTGTCTTCGCTGCCGATTTCTTTGAGCATTTTCATCACGTTCGTATTCGCGCCGCCGTGCAGCGGTCCGGCGAGCGCCGCGATGCCGGCGGTAACCGCCCCATACATATCGGCGAGCGTTCCGGCGACGACGCGCGTCGTAAAAGTCGAAGCATTGAGTTCGTGGTCGGCATGCAGAATCAGCGCGACATCGAACATATGAGCTTCGTCGGCTTCGGCTTTTTCGCCGCGCAGCATATACAGAAAGTTTTCCGCGATACTCAATGATTTGTCGGGCGCGACCGGCTCTTTGCCGCTGCGGATTCTTTCCCAGGCGGTCACAATCGTTCCCATCTGCGCCGTTAATTTGGTCGCCGTGTTCAACGCGTTTTCACGGTCCGTTCCGTGTCCTTGCTTGTCGTAAAAATCCAAGGAAGAAACCGCCGTGCGCAGAACGTCCATCGGGTCGGCGTCTTTCGGAAACGTTCGCATCATTTCGAGAACTTGTGCCGGGATTTCATAATTGGCTTGGAACTGCGCCTTTAAGTCCGCGAGTTCGCCCGCACTCGGCAGTCTGCCATTCCAAAGAAGATAGATGACTTCTTCAAACGTCGAATTCTCTGCTAAATCGTGAATGTCGTAACCCTGGTAAATTAAAACGCCCTGCTCGCCGTTAACATCGCCGATGGCGCTTTGCGCGGCGATTACTCCGCGCAGTCCGGCGGTCGCGGCGGTTGATTCTGTTGCTGTACTCATTCTTGTTTTATCCTTGTGATAGTTAGATTTCTCTATAAATTAAATTTAACAAAACCGTTTTCAAGTTACAAGCCTGAATTTTTTAATCTTGGGCGCGACTGATTTTATGTTCGGTAATACATTTCAATTCGCAGTGAGCCGTATTTTTGCGCCGACTTCAAGACGCAAAATTTCCTTCGCCGAAGCCTGAAATGCGGCGACCTCCAAAAAACCCGCGCTTCCCGCGATCAAAAACAACTCGCCTGTATCGGCTTCGGCAAAAAAGTTTTGCAGTCGGCTGATCGCGCGTCCGCCGATTTCAAGCGTGAAATTTTCCGGTAAATCGTTTTTCGTTAGATTCGTGATTAGATTGCCGAAGCGGTCAATGTGGATGATTTCGGCGGTGATAATTTTCTCCGAGATTTTTTCCGGTTTACTGTTTTTCAGACGTATAAAGTTTTCGATTTTCGTGCCGCATTCATTCGGCGCGACGCCTTTTGATAAATGCGCGGCGACCGGCGCGAAAATGTCGCGCCCGTGAAATGTCCGGCTGACGTTTTCAGCGAAATACTTTTCATTGGCTAATTCGTAAACTACAAAATTCTTTTCCCGATCAAACACCAAACTCAACAAACCGTTGTCGGGCGCAACGAAATAATAACTTTCGGTTTCAACCAAAATTGCGCGTCTCGCCGAACCGACGCCGGGGTCAACGACGGCGACGAAAATCGTTTTAGGCGGAAAATTTTTATAACAGGCGCGAAGCGTAAAGCCTGCGGCGGAAATGTCTTGCGGCGGTATCTCGTGCGTGATGTCAACGACGTTCGCGCGTTCGTTGATTGAAAAAATCACGCCCTTCATCGCGCCGACAAAATAATCTTTCGTTCCGAAATCGGTTAAAAGCGCGATCATCATAAACAGAAAAATCCGCGAAATCCGCCGCAAAGTCAAAAAAGGAGAACGAAAAACTTTGTCGGATTTCGCGGATTGTAAACGGCGCGCGCCGAAAGCGAATTGCGAATTAGGAATTTCAAATTACGAATTACGAATTAAAAAATAATTTCCGACATTCGTAATTCCGTAAATCGCGCATTGATTACCTAATTTGCGTTTCGTAAGACGATTTGATGCGAAGCTGCTGGTCTTTGTCGAGACGAATGTGTTTGCCGCGCTCGACAACGACCGCGCCGACACCGAATGCCGCGCCGACGCCAGCGCCGACCGCCGCGCCGACCGGACCGCCGGCAATCGCGCCGATGACCAAACCCGTGCCGGTCGCCGCGCCGACTTTAACCGAATCGCTTTTGATCGAGCTTTTGCCTTCGACTGTGCCTTCGGTGTCCACGCGCTTGACGTTATCGCCTTTGCGCGGCAAAACTTCCGTGACAATCGCGCTGAAATTGCTCCAGCGGTTCGCGGATAAAATCACGCGGTCGAACGAGAGCAGCATTTCCGCTCGGCGTTTGATTCTGCCGGGTTTTTGAACTTTTGAAACTCTGCCTTCGATGATTGCGCCGTTTAATTCGTTCGGCGAGATGATTCGCGCCTTAAATCGGTCGCCTTCTTTGTTGCGGTCGGTGTCAATGTCTTCGAGCAGTTCGACGATTAACTCGGTGTCGGTCGGAATCGAAACTATCGTTCCGCCGCTGACGGCTGAATTGACGTTCTCCGTCGTAGTCGTCATTAACGGCGGCTCGGTCGTATCGGAATTGGTCGCGGTCGTCGCAATCGGCGATTGCTCAGTCGTGTTGGTTGTCGTTGCAGTGGTTTCGGAAGTTTTTTCTTCAACTTTATTGGTATCAATCGGCTCTTCGGTTTTATTGGCGACAACAGTTTCGATAACCGTTTCGGTTGGTTTTTCCTCAACCGTGGTTTTGGTCGTGGCAGTCTCTGTGACGGTCGTTTTCGCCGCCGCGACGCCGCGTTTATTCAAACTGCTCGGAATCGTCGCATCGAACGAGCGTTTTTCAAATCCCGTATCGTAACCGCTTTCAAATCCTTGCTGATAACCGTCGCGGTAATCTTCTGCCGAACCGTATTCTTTGGAAAAGGCGCGGTCGGCTTTAACGTATTCGCCATGCCGTTCGTAACTTTTCGACTGATTATCAATCGCGTCCCGGTAACCGGACATATAGCCGTCCGAATAGCCGGTGCGATAGCCGCGCTGCAAAGCGACGCGCGAATCTTGTTGGGCGAAAACTGTTTGGGTTGCGTAACTCAGGGAAGAGATGGATGCGATGGAAAAACTCAGGGCGAAAATTAAAAAACTTTTAGTAAACTTCATTTATATCTCCTTATCAAAAAACAAAAAATGGTTTGTCCGCTATGATTTATACAACATTAGTTAATGATTTACAACAATAATTTTTCAAAATCTTTGATTTGTTTCGCATCTTTTTGAAAGCAAACGGTTTTTTGTTATTCTAAAAGCAACAAAATTTCCCGAATTTCATCCAAAACAACGATTATCTACCAACTATCAAGGAGCGTAAAATGAAATTTTTCCTATTGTTTCTAACTTTATTTCTGGCAGTTTCGGTGACGACGACCAACGCGCAGGCGCGCAAGGTTTTTCCGTATCAATACAAAACCGACGATTTGCCGAACGGTTTGCGCGTCGTCACCGTGCCGACCGATTACCCGAATTTGGTCGCGCTGTATATCGTCATCGGTACGGGTTCGCGCAACGAAGTCGAAGCGAACAAAAGCGGTTACGCGCATTTCTTCGAGCATCTGATGTTTCGCGGCAGCGAGAATTTCCCTGCCGGACGCTTTGACGAAATCATGAAAAAAGCGGGCGCCTCAAGCAACGCCTACACTTCGGACGACCGCACGGTTTATCACGAAACTTTTGCCAAAGAAGATTTAGACGAAATTATGCGGCTCGAAGCCGACCGTTTTCAAAAGCTGAAATTCACGCCCGAGCAGTATAAAACCGAAGCGGGCGCCGTTCTCGGCGAATACAACAAAAACTCGGCAAGCCCGTTTTTCAAAATGCACGAAGTCCTTCGGGAAACCGCATTTCGCAAACACACTTACAGCCACACGACGATGGGTTATCTCGCCGACATCAAAGATTACCCCAATCAATACGATTACGCCTGGCAGTTTTTCAACCGCTTTTATCGTCCCGAAAACGCGATGATAATCGTCGTCGGCGATGTCAAACAGCCGGAAGTTTTGGCGATGGTCAAAAAGTATTGGGGCGAATGGAAACGCGGCGATTACAAACAAGAGATCCCCGCTGAACCGGCGCAGACCGAACCGCGCAGCAAACACATTGATTGGACTTCCGCGACGCTTCCGATTGTGACTGTCGCTTATCGTTCTCCGGCTTTTTCCGAAACCGAAAAAGATAAAGCCGCGCTCGATTTGCTGGGCGAAATCGCCTTTGGCAGAAACTCCGAATTATATGACCGGCTCGTTGATAAAGAACAAAAAGCGGTTTTCGTCGACGCGGGCGCGGACAACAACATTGACCCGGAACTTTTCACCGCCACCGCTCAAGTTCGAGACGTGAAAGATTTAAATTACGTGCGCGACGAGATTATCAAAACCTACAAACGCTTTTCGACCGAAGCCGTTCCGCAAAAACAATTGGACGAAATACGTTCGCGCAATCGTTACGGTTTTGCTATGGCGATGAACAGCAACGACGCGATTGCCGGAACGCTCGCTCGCTTCGTCGCGCTGCGCCGTTCGCCAGAAACGATTGATCGAGTTTTCGCGCTGTATGATTCGATAACGGCGGACGACATTAGAAAAACGGCGGCGAAATACTTTACCGACAACAACCAAACGGTGATCACTTTGGCAACGAAAAAAGGAGACGCGAAATAATGAAAAACAAATTATTTAAAGTAAAAAAGTTACCCGCATTTTTTCTGGTCTTTGCATTTGCGCTGCCGTTGTTTGCACAAAAAAACGAGACTATGAAAAGTTCTTCAAATGTATTTCAACCGAGCAGTTCGCCGCTCGTTTCGCTTCGCATACAATTTATAACCGGCTCGACCGCCGACCCGGCGGGCAAAGAAGGCGTGGCGAATTTGACCGCCGCGATGATTGCCGAAGGCGGCAGCCGAAATCTGACCAACAAGCAAATCACCGAACTTTTCAATCCGATGGCGACCAGTTTCCGCTCGCATGTTGATAAGGAAATGACGACGTTCGTCGGGCAGACGCACGTTGATAATCTGGCGAAGTATTACGAAATAATCAGTCAGATGCTGCTCGAACCCGGCTTTCGGGAAGAAGATTTTTCGCGCCTGAAAAAAAACTCGATAGATTTTTTGAAAACCAGTCTGCGCGAAAACAACGACGAAGAACTCGGCAAGGAACGGCTTTACAACATCATTTACGCCGGAACCGGTTATGAAAATCATTCGGTCGGCAAAATCTCTTCGCTTGAAAAATTGACTTTGCAGGACGTGAAGGATTTCTACGCGAAAAATTACACGCAGGCGAATCTCGTTCTCGGCGTGTCGGGCGGCTTCGATCAAAAGTTTTCCAATCAGTTGACGGCGGATTTTGCGCGGTTGCCGAAAGGCGAACGGATGGCGACGAAAAACATCGCGCCAAACTTAGCCGACGGAATGAAGATTGACATCGTGAAGCGCGAGACACGCGCGACGGCGATTTCGCTTGGGTTTCCGATTGAGGTTAATCGCGCTCACAAAGATTACGCCGCGCTCGCGCTCGTCGCGTCCTACTTCGGTCAGCACCGTTCGTCGAACAGCTATCTTTACGGACGCATTCGTGAGCTGCGCGGTTTAAATTACGGCGATTACGCTTACATCGAATATTTTCCGCGCGGAATGTATCAGTTCGCGCCTGACCCGAATCTCGCCCGACAATCGCAGATTTTTCAAATCTGGATTCGCCCCGTCGAGCCGCAAAACGCCAACTTCACGCTGCGCGCCGCCATTTACGAATACGACAAACTCGTGAAAAACGGACTCGACCAGCAGACGTTTGCGGAGACGCGCGATTTTCTGACGAAATACGTCAACATTCTGACGCAGACCAAAGACGCCGAACTCGGTTACGCGCTCGATTCAAAATATTACGGAATTCCGAATTTCAACGAGTATATGAAATCGCAACTGGCGAAACTGACTTTGTCGGACGTTAACCGGGCGATAAAAACGCATCTCGCGTCGAATAATATGCGCGTCGTAATGATTACGAAAGACGCCGAGGGTTTGCGCGACGAAATCGTGAATAACAAACCGGCGACGATTTCCTACGCTTCGCCGAAGCCGAAGGAAATCACCGACGAAGACCAGACGATTTTCACTTATCCGATCCCGGTCAAAGCGGCTGACGTTTCCGTCACGCCGATTGAACGAGTATTTGAATAGCTTTTTGAGAACCGCAAAAAGGCGCAAAATCAACAAAACTAAAAAAGAAATTGAATTGTTTTTGTTGATTTTGCGCCTTTTTGCAGCAAAAAATTTTGTGATTTATATGGGAAAGAAAAACGGTAACTGGACAATCAAGAAAATTGAAAAGAAATTTGCCAACGATTTCTTCACTGTCTTTGAAGATAAAGTCGTTCATCCTGACGGCAAAAACGGAAAGTATGCGACCGTCGAATTCGTTCCGGGCGTGAGCGTTTTGCCGATTGACGATGACGATTTCGTTTACCTGACAAAACAATTCAGATACAAAGCCGGACGTGAAACTTTGGAAGTCGTGGCGGGCGCGGTCGAAGACGAAACGCCGAAGAAAGCTGCGAAACGCGAACTCAAAGAGGAACTCGGCATCACCGCCAGAGAATTTACCAAACTCGGAAAAATTCAACTCGACAACTCGATTATAAAAAGCGAATCAACGCAATACGTCGCCCGAAAACTCGCTTTCGGAGCAACCGACCGCGATGCCGAAGAAGAAATGAAAACGGTCAAAATCAGTTTCCGCGCGGCGGTCGAAAAAGTTTTAAACGGCGAGATTACTCACGCGCCGAGCTGCATTTTGATTCTCAAAGCGTTTCTCGAAGCGAAAAAGATTTAGCCGCGAACAAACACGAAAAGGCTTTGCACAAAAATTAACGATTTGCCGCTCTTATGAATGACAACTGTTCGCTATTAAACGGTTTTCTCCGGCGGCAGATTAAATTTCCCGCCGCTTTCGGCGTTTTGCGTCTTGTTCGTTCCGGCAGACGCGGTTTCGCGCGCGTCCGCCGCTTTTGGATTTTGCGCCTGTAAATAAGTCGTAAAAATTAAAACGAGCAAAAGAGAGCGCAGTTTTTTCATCGCTTAACCTGTTATTGTTCAGAGCAAATTGTCGGAATGGAAAGCAAAATTATGAATTTCTTAGCTTTGACTAAAACGTAAAACCGGTCGGCAGGTTTCAAAAAAAAAACGGGTGCAAGTAATTTTTTTTACTTGCACCCGCTCGACTTTAGTTTGATTTAAAGACGCTTGCCGAACGAACAAAAACTTGTCCGTCGGCGGTCGTGTAAAGCAGATGGTTTGCGCCGCCCTTGCCCACTTTCCAGGTGGAAGTGCCGCGTTCGTCGCCCTGATAATCAAGCGTCACGCCTTCGCCCGTGATGTCTTTCCGGTTCGATTCGATATTGACGTTGGCGTTTTCGGGTAGGGTTAAAATAATTGTGCCGTCAACCGTCTGCGCCGAAAACTTTTGAAAATCGCCTTCGAGATTCATCGCGCCGTCGTCGGTTTTGCCGTCGAACGCGCCGCGAAAACCGATGACGCGAATTCTGCCGTCAGCCGCCGCGACGGTCAATTTCCCATCGGCGTCGCGCACGTTAATCGCTTCGTCCGCGCCCTGCAAATCAATCGCGCCGGAGACGCCTTCGAGCCGAATTTCGCCGGTCGTCGTGATTTTCAAATCGGATTTTTGCGGCACGAAAATCTCGATGCGGGTGCGGTTCATTTCATTAAAAAAATCTGCGTTATGAGCCGCGCTGTTGACGTTCAATATTTTGATGTCCACATCCGAGCCGTTTACCGTTGCTTTGAGATCGAGCGGCATTGGCGCGCGGCTTTTCGAGAGGCGCGTAACCGTGTATTGAACTTCCGGCTTGTCCCAACCGCGCACAAAAACAGCGCAGTTTCGCGCTTCAACTTTCACTTTCGGAATTCCCTTAACGCCGAAAGAACCGCTCTTTTTTTCGATGACGGGCGAGCCGATTGTCCAGTAACCGTTCCCCATTCGCCCCAAAGTTTCACGATATTTGGCTGCCTCTCTAATTTTCGTCTGCACTTGCTCCATATTTACGAGCGAGGCTTGTTTGAGAGCGTCGGCATAAGTTTTTTCGAGTTCCGGCTTTATTTTGGCAAGTTCGTTTTCCGCTTCTTTCAATGATTGCTCAATTGATTGGCTTATCGCCTCGGTGTCAACGTCGCCAACGATTGGCGGCTTCGGCGGTCGCGGAGCTTTCGGCGGTCGCGGCGGTCGCGGCGGTCTGACGCTGCGCGAGTTGTTTTCACCGTCTTCCCAATCTTCATTGTTACCTTCGTTTTTTAAATTCAGCAGATTCGTCGCCGGACTCAGGTTTTTGCCGTCGTTTTTGCGTTTGATTGACAACGCGCCGTTGACGCTGTTGAGGCGAATCTGCACGTCGCCGCTGCCGATTTTGCCGTGTAAATCGCGCCCGACATATTCGCCTTTGCGAACGGGCAGCCCGAAATCGTTGCTGATACTGCCGTTGACCGTATCGGCTTTAATCGTCGCGTTGGCGTCAGACGGAATCATCAAGTCAACCGTGCCGTTCACGGTGTTGAGGGAAATTTTGCCGCCTGTCTGCAATTGATCAAAGTTGGCGACGACCGTGCCGTTGACTGTCGAAAGATTTGCCGTGCCGCGCAGATTCGTGCCGTGCACCTCGCCGTTGACGGCTGAGGCTTTCGTCATATTCGCGGCGTTGGCAATGCTGACCGAACCGTTGACGGTTTCGATGTCGTTTAAGACGGCGGTGCGCGGCACGGTTAAGCGATACTCGACTTCTAATTTTTTGTAGTTTTTACTCGCTCGGTTTTTTATCGCTTCGTATTCGGTTTCCACCGTGAATTCATCTTGCCGCGCATCAATTCTTATTTGCACGTCGTCTAAATTTTCCTTTGTATCGGCGGTTTTGACGTATGCGAGTTTCACCTCGTTTCGGTCCCAAGTTTCGATTGTAATCGAACCGTTGACGTTTGAAACGCTGACCGTGCCGTCGGCGTTGAGCGGGTAAGTCTGCTCGAATCTTTCGGTTTCGTCAACGGCGATAATGTTCGTGAATACGGAATCCGTGTAATTGTTGCCGGTCGAAACCGGCAGGCTGCCGTCCGCTGAAAGCATCAATCCGGCGAAAACTATTGTGTATAACCAAGACATATCTAAAATTCTCCTCGCGTTAGGAATTCATCCTTTTTCTAATAGGAGAACACCGCAGCGAAAAAGTTTATGACAAAATTTTTACATTTTTTAATCTCGCATCGTTTATCGTTTGTGTTAAGCTGTGACTCGGGTCAAACAACTCTTCCATTCTCAGATTAGATTCAAAATCGAACAAATACAACAGGTTACTCGTATAAAACATCTCACGAATTTACTTTGAACAGTTGATTTGGTAATTTCTTAAATTTGACCAGAGGTTATTAGACGGAGATAGAATGAACTTAAAACGAACCCGCTTAAATATTTTGCACGAGCCGAAAGATTTGGGCAAAGAAGCGACGACCGGTGTTTCTCTCCATTGTCATACCGAATATTCCAAGGAAATGCTGGATTTCATTCCGCATTACGCCGACAAACTTCCCGTTATTTCTTTTTTTTGGAATCGGGAACGCCGAAAACACATTAAAAATCGCGGCAAAGACATTGAATTCGACGGCGCGTATTGGTCGCCGCCGATGACCGCCGAAGAAGTTTATACAATCGAAAAACAGCAGATTAACGAAGCCGGACTCGAGGCGATTACTTCGATTACCGACCACGACTGCATTGATGCCAATCTGCGAATCAACGAGCATACGCTGAACGAGCAGGCTCCGATTTCGATGGAATGGACGGTTCCGTTCGAGATCGGATTTTTCCACGTCGGCGTTCACAATCTGCCAAAAGACAGTGCCGTCGAACTGACCAAAACCCTGCTCGATTTTACTTTTAATAAAGAAAATCACCACGTCGAAAAACTGAACGAAACGTTTGCGATGCTCTGCGCGCTGCCGGAAGTTTTAATCGTTCTCAATCATCCGTTATGGGATATTGAAATCGTCGGCAAGGAAAAACACGCGCTTTTATTAAAGAACTTTTTGAAGGAACACGGACGTTGGATTCACGCGCTCGAAATCAACGGCTTTCGCAAGTGGTCGGAAAACAAAGCCGTTATCGAGATGGCGGAAGCGTTGGGTCTGCCGATTATCACGGGCGGCGACCGGCACGGCTGCAAACCGAATACAGTCATTAATCTAACAAACAGTAAGACTTTTGCCGAATTCGTCGAGGAAATCCGAGCGGATAAACGCAGCGAAGTCGTCTTGATGCCCGAATATAAAGAGCCGCTGCATTCGCGCCAACTGCAGTCATTCGGCGAGATTCTAAAACATTACCCGGAATTTCCCGAAGGTCGCCGCCGCTGGTTCGACCGCGTTTATTATGATTACGACGGACTCGGATTGAGGAAACTTTCGGTGCATTGGGAATTCGGCGGACCGCTTTGGCTGCAATGGGCGACGTGGACGCTCGGCGTGTCAGGCAATACGCGCTGGCGACCGCTTTTCCGCCGCGCGATGAAACCCGAAGATCGCGTGCCGGAAGACATTTCGGAAACGAAATTCGAGATTCCCGATTTGCAGGAAATTTCGACGCGGCTGGCGACCGAACAAGCGTAGGCAGATTTTTAAAGATATTTTCAATTTTCAGGTTTCAGGTTGACAAAAAGATGCCTTGAAACCTGAAACTTTGAAACCTGAATTTTTTTGTGAACAAAAACTTGCGCGTCGCATTTTTTCCCGATTCGTTTCTGGAAGTCAACGGCGTGGCGATGACCAGCCGCAGATTAGTCGAATACGCCAAAGAAAACGGCTATCCTTTTTTGTGCGTCCACGCCGGACGAAAAACGGCGACCACGAAAGACGGAAGCGTTACATATCTGTCGCTAAGGCGCTCTGCCGCCGCGATTAAGATGGACGAAGATTTGGCTTACGACCCGCTTTTCCAACGCCATACGAATCGCGTCGAGCGGGCAATAATAAAATTTCGCCCCAATGTTCTGCACATTACGGGTTTGAACGACGTGAGCATCACTGGCGCGTATCTCGCCTGGAAGCTGCAAATCCCGTCGGTCGCTTCGTGGCACACTAACTTACACGAATTCGCCGCGCATCGCCTCGCCAGAATGTTCAGCTTTCTTCCCGCTTCAACCGTTTCATCGTTGACCGATTTCGCCGAACGAAAGATTTTCGACGGCGCGATTCTTTATTACAAAATGCCGCAAGTCATCCTCGCGCCGAATCAGGAATTGATTGACATTCTGGCGAAGCGAAACGATCGCAAAGTTTTTTTAATGAGTCGCGGCGTTGATACGGAAGAATTTTCTCCAGCCAGACGAACTGTTGATGACGGCGTTTTCCGCATCGGTTTCGTCGGCAGACTGCGCGCCGAAAAAAATGTGCGGATGCTGGCGGATTTAGAAAAGAAATTGCTTGCCGCCGGAACAGCGACGAATTTTAGATTTTTAATCGTCGGCGAAGGCAACGAGCGCGAATGGCTGGAGAAGAATCTGCAGCGCGCCGATTTCACCGGATTTCTCGACGGAGCGCGTTTAGCCGAAGCGTATGCTAATATGGACGTTTTCGTTTTCCCGTCCGAAAGCGATACTTTCGGCAACGTCATTCAGGAAGCGAACGCTTCGGGCGTTCCGGCAATCGTGACGAATCAAGGCGGACCGAAATTTATCGTGCGTCACAACGAAACCGGATTCGTCGCCGAAAACATAAACGACTTTGTAAAATTTTCGCTTTCTTTGATGAACGACGCGGAAAAGCTGGCGGCGATGAAAACGGCGGCGCGTGAATTTGCCAAATCTCGCTCGTGGAACCAGGTTTTTGAATCGGTTTATCAGGCATACGCGGAAGCTCGCGCAATCGCAGCGGCAACGAAAAAAGATAGTAAATGATTAACTCAGAACATATTCATCGCTCGATTGCCGAAGCCAATAATTTAGAGGAATTGCGCGATGAGCGTATTTCAGTCGGCGATGTCTTCCGCAGTCTCGCCGCGCATCCGGCGCAGATTATCACGCGCTGGAATTGGAAAGCCGCGCTGCTCGGCGCACTGCTTCGGGCATCGTTTTACATTACGGTTTATAAGGCGAGCAAAGAGAATTGGCGGGTGGCGTTTGCTGCGGCTCTCGTCGAATTTACGTTTCGATTCATCACTTCAGGCGCGTCCGGCGCGCTCGTCCAATCGTTTCGCCGCGCGACACCGGCTTGGCTAGCGACTTTAATCGTCACGATTTCGTTACCGACCATCAGCCACTCGATAGAATTTTTTACGCATTACGTTCAAGAAACTTATTTCAGTTCGATTCTTCCGGCTTCGGAAAATAAATCCAGGCAGATTGCCTTCGCCGTTTCGGTTTTATTTTCGGTTCTCTCGGCGATGTTCAATTTATTCATTATGCGGCACGGCGTCTTACTAGTCGGCGCAGGCAGCGAATCGAAATCTCTCTGGAGCGACATCAAACGATTTCCGCTGCTCATCGTCGAGTTCGTTTCATTTTTGCCAATCGAGATTATCAACTACGTCAAAAACAGAAATTATCTTCCGGCAATCGGAATTTTTACGGGGTTCGGTTTGGTGGTCGGAACTATTTTGGGCGTGTTTCGCGGCAAATGGTCGTGGGCGTGGACGACCGCTTTGGGCGCGTGGGCGATTTTTTTCGTTTTCACTTTGCTGGTCGCCGTCGTCTTACATTTCATCAAACGTAAAAATTGAATCATTTATTCATTGAGCCATTTGTTCATTTCAAATCAGTCAAGGACTCAATGAATAAATGAACAAATGATTCAATGAATAAATCTCTGCGGGTAGCGTTATTCGCCGACACTTTTCACGAAACCAACGGCGCGGCAAATTTCCTGCGTCGTCTGGTCAATTTCGCCAAAGATAAAAATCACGAATTCTTGTGCGTCCGTTCCGGCAAGCAAACTCGTCATTACCGGGAAGGCAGCGTTTCGTTTCTCGATCTAAAACGCGGACGGGCTTCGATACCGATGGACGGCGCGCTTAAGTTCGACCCGTTTTTGTGGAAACATAAAAAACTCGTCGGCAAAATTTTAGACGACTTTAACCCGAACATTATTCACGTTACGGGCTTAAACGACATCAGCCAATTCGGGTATTATTTCGCTCACTTCCGGCGGATTCCGGCAGTCGCCACCTGGCACACGAACGCGCACGAATACGCCGCCGAACGATTGACGAGCGTGCTTTCGTTCGTGCCAAATAATGCTAAACAACGAATCGGCAAAACGGTCGAAAACGTAGTTTTCAAAGGCTTGATGAAACTTTATTTTCTGGCGCAGATGCAGATTGCGCCGAATGAAGAGCTGGTCGCCGATATTCAGCGATTAACGCGCCGCCCGTCGTTTCTGCTTGGTCGCGGCGTGGACACGGATTCTTTTTCACCACAGAAACGGCGGCGAGATACGGACGAAATCATTCTCGGTTTTGTCGGCAGATTGCGCCCGGAAAAAAACGTCAGATTTTTGGGCGACATCGAAACGGCTTTGCGCAAAGCGAATATTGTGAATTACAAATTTCTCGTCGTCGGCGAAGGCGGCGAAAGAGGCTGGCTGGAAAAGAACTTGCGCCGCGCCCAATTGACGGGCGAGATTTTCGGCGAAAATTTAGCGCGCGCTTACGCGAATATGGATTTGTTCGTCTTTCCATCGCAGACCGACGCTTTCGGCAACGTCGTGCTGGAAGCGATGTCGTCAGGCGTTCCGGCGGTGGTGATGCGGAGAGGCGGTCCGAAGTTTTTAATCCGGCACGGCGAAAATGGTTTCGTCGCCGACACTGAAACGGACTTTATCGCAACGGTTCTCGAACTCGTCAAAAATCCGCCGCAAATATCCGCTCTCGGCGCGGCGGCGCGACTGTCGGCGCAAGCCTATTCGTGGGAGCGCATTTTTGAAAAGATGTTCGAGTATTATAAAATGGGAGCGGGCTTTAGCAAGAATATCCGCGCATAGTTAATTCACGGTTAACGGTTGCTTAATTCGTTGAGAAATAAAATTGTAATTTTAATTTACAAAAAAATTTCGATGCTAAATCAAAACTGCCCTCGCATAAACACAAGTATCAATCAGTGCCAATCAAATCAGTTCACATCACCAATTATTACCACAAAAATTCCGGCGGCATCAGCACATCTTTTAATAATTTGATGGCTGCCGCCGAACGTCATCGCCGTTTCGTTCGATTGATTGTTCCGGGCGAAACCGAAACCATTGAAGACGTGAATGAGTTCGCCAAAATTTATTACGTTCCTGCCCGGCAATCGCCGATTTTTGATAAGCGTTACCGCGTGATGATGCCGTGGGATTATATGCCGGACAATTCGATTATCCGCCGCATTCTGCTCGCGGAAATGCCCGAAATGATTGAAGTGACCGATAAATACACGCTCTCGATGCTGGGCGCAATGATTCGCATCGGCAAATTCAAACAAATCGGCAGACCGATGCTCGTGCATTTTTCGTGCGAGCGAATGGACGACAACATCAATTCGTTTCTCGGCGGCGGCAGCGTTGGCAAATGGTTTGCCAGGCGCGTGATGGGCAATTACAATTTTCCGCTGTTCGATTTTCACATCGCCAATTCGCCATACACGGCGCGGGAATTTTACGAGTCGGTCGAAAAATCGGAAAACCCGCGCCGTTCCGATTGGTTTTTTAACTGGTGCTGGCGTGTTTTCAAAGCTCCGCGTGTGCCGTTTGAAGAACGCATCGCGGTGTGTCCGCGCGGCGTGAACGTCGAGCAGTTTTCGCCCGCGAGAAAATCAGAAAAAATAAAACGCGAGATGCGCGAACGGGCAAAGGTTCCCGCCGATTCAATTGTTTTGCTTTACGCCGGACGAATCTCGCCGGAAAAAAATATCAAACTGCTGCCGGAATTGATGGAAATTCTGGCGAAGGATTCCGGTAAAGATTATCGTCTCTTAGTCGCGGGCGCGGGACCGCAAGCCGATTGGCTGCGCGAGGAAACCGCAAGGCGCATTCCGCAGAAAATCATCCAACTCGGACATCTCGATAAAGAAACGCTGTCGGATTATTACGCCAACGCTGATGTCTTTGTGCATCCGAATCCGCGCGAACCGTTCGGCATCGCGCCGCTCGAAGCGATGGCTTCCGGCACGCCGACCGTCGCGCCGAACGCGGGCGGCTTGCTCGCCTACGCGACGAATGAAAACAGTTGGCTGGTCGAGCCAACGGCAGAAGACTTTGCTAATGCCGTCCGTGAAATCATCAGCGATGAAGCGTCGAGAAACCGCAAAATCGAACGCGCCTTTGCAGCCGTCCGCGCCAACACGCGCGAAATTTCGACCGACCGCTTGCTGGCGACT
Source organism: Pyrinomonadaceae bacterium (assembly GCA_030448055.1). Classification (GTDB taxonomy): domain Bacteria; phylum Acidobacteriota; class Blastocatellia; order Pyrinomonadales; family Pyrinomonadaceae. The sequence goes on along the minus strand of JAUJNR010000002.1, from coordinate 632,957 downwards.
TATGACAAAATGTATGAAGATTTTCAAAGACGAAAAGAATTATTTACCGACCGAGAGAAAGCGAAAGAATTCGATTTTGCCGGAGAATTATTCGCAAAGGAATTACTCGAAAGACAATAAAGTTTTTACCTTAGGACAATGCTCGAATTAGTTTTAGCCAATCTAAAAACCCGACCGTTCCGCACACTCATCAGCATTGTCGGTGTGGCATTGGGCGTAATTTTAATTTTGCTGTTTACCGGTTTAGCGCGCGGAATGTCGGAAAATATGGCGAAACGGGCGGCGAACTGGAAGGCGGAAATCGTTTTCACACGTCCGGGCGCAATGGAATTGACGAGTTCAAACGCCTCGGTTTCGACGACCTACGCGCAACGTTTACTTGAAATCGAAGGCGTGCAGTCAACCGTTCCGGTCATTCGCTACATCACGCCCGACACGACCGGACGTTGGGGACTGCGCCAGCTCGACGGCGTTGAGTGGCAGCCGTTCGCCGAGATGAACGATATGCAAATCGTTTCGGGACGAGCGCCCACCGCCGGCGACGAAATAATTATAGACGAGCGCCAAATGACGGACGACCGTTTAATGGTCGGCGACACGATGGAAATTTTCGGCGGCAAACCGTATCGAATCGTCGGCGTGTTCGCGCCGCCGTCGGGCGCGAGAATCAAGATGTCGCTCGCCGCGATGCAGGACGCTCTCGAAGCGCCGAATAAATGCACGTATATTCTAGTCAAAATAAAAGACGGCGCCAGCGACGCGGAAGTCGCCGCCCGCATCAATCAAACGCTGCCCGGCAATAAAATCAATCTCACTCAAGATTTAATCATTGACGCGCAAGACCGGATTCCCGCGCTGAAAACTTTTCTGCGCGTGATGGTCGGTTTGGGAGCGTTCGTCTCGACGATTTTCGTGTTGCTTTCGATGTATACGACCATCACCGAACGCCGCAAGGAAATCGGCATTTTAAAATCGCTCGGCGCATCGAAATCGTTCATCATCAGCGTCATCGAGGGCGAAGCGTTTTTCATCGGCGTGCTGGGCATTACGCTCGGTTTTGCCGCCGCTTTTCTCGCGTCCGCGATTATTCAATCGAGCTTCGACATCCAGTTTGAATTCAGCCTGTCGTGGGCGATGACCGCCGCTTTGATTGCGATTGCCGGAAGTCTCGTCGGCGCGCTGTATCCGGCGTGGCGGGCTTCCGGCATTGACCCGGTGGAAGTTATGATGAATGAATAATTTCGGGTTTAGGTTTTAAGCTAAAAACGCGCAACCAAAAACTTTTGAATCGGATTTGGGAGACGATACGCTTTTCTGCTCGAATTTGAAAAGAAAACGACCTCTTTATAAAGTCATTTAACTTCTGTTAGAGTTTTTACCTTTGCCAATTAAAGCAAACCGCCCGATTGTTTTACAATCCATTTTTTTGAACATCAACCAATTTATTAAAAAAATTTAACGGCGATTGAACATTAAACGATTGAAATTGTTTGTTTTGTCAATCGGGAATGTATTTTGCCTGTATGTATTATGTTAATTACCAATCTTCGTTTTATTACGTTCTAAACTAAATCAAACCCAGAGGAGAGCTTTATGAACAAAAAGTTTCGATTATTATTTTTCGTAACGCTGCTGATTTTGAGTAGTATTGGCAGCGCGTTCGCGCAAACGACGACCGGTTCAATTTCGGGAACGGTGACGGACGAAAGGCAAGCCGTCGTTCCCGCCGCTACCGTGACGGCGCGAAATACCGCTACGGGTTTGTCACGAGCAAATCAAACAGACGGCGAAGGTCGGTATAATTTCGTCAACTTGCCAATCGGCGCGTATGAACTGACGATTGAAGCCGCCAACTTTTCTAAATACGTTCAAACCGGAATTACACTCGATGTTAATCAGAATGCCGTTGTTGACGTTGCGTTAAAAACCGGCGGCGTTCAGGAGACTGTGACGGTGACAGAAAATGCTTCTCTGTTGAATACGACGACCTCCGAAGTCAGCACCAGGTTTGATGAAAGGCGTTTGTCGGAGCTGCCGATAGCCCCAAATCGCAACGTCTATAATGTGCTGTTGTCGGTTCCGGGCGTGAGTCAACTTGGAAGCGGTCAAACCGGCTTTGCCAACGGCATCAGCTTTTCGTCAAATGGTGGTCGTCTGCGCTCAAACAATTTCATGATTGACGGACAGGACATTAACGACCCGAGCGTGGCTGGCGGACAAATTCAACTCAATAACCCGGACGCGATACAGGAAGTTCGCATTATCACTAATCAATTCTTGGCGGAATACGGACGCAACAGCGGTTCGGTCGTCAACTTTGTCGGCAAATCCGGCACGAACGAATTTCACGGTTCTGCCTTCGTATTTCACAACAACGAAAGATTGAACGCTTGCAGTAATCTTAACCGAGCCGCCGGTTTCTGTAACCAAATGGCGACTATTGAAGAAAGAAAACGCGCGCCGTTTCGCAAAGAATTTCAATACGGCTTTACCTTCGGCGGACCGCTGACTTTTTTGAAATTCGGCGAAGGCGGTCCCACCGTTTTCAAAGCCAAAGACCGCACGTTTTTCTTCGGCGATTTTCAACGCTGGACTGACCGCGCGCTCGGTTCGGGCTTTACATTGAGCGGCGCACCGACCGCCGCCGGACGCGCTGTTTTGCAGCAATTTGCTAATCGCCCTCAAGTCGCGGCGCTTTTGAATTTTGTTCAAGCCGGAACTCCTAACGGAACATCGGCGTCATTCACTTCCGGCGGGCAAACTTTCACCGTTCCACTCGGCAATTTAACCGGCTCGTCGTCGTTTGTCTTCAACGACAATCAAGGCTCGGTGAGAATTGACCATCGAATCAGCGACAAAAATCTTTTGTATGGGCGTTACAGGTTCAACACCACAATACAATCCGGCACCGGACAAGTTACGCCGGTCGGTTTGACAAATGTTGTTGACACTAAAACGCAAGCCGCGACCGTCGTTTTGAACAGCATTTTAACCAGTAAACTATCAAACGAAGCGCGCATCGCGTGGACGCGATTTGATTCGTCCACGAATGCTCAAGACCCGTCTTCGGAAACGATTCCCTCGATTGAAATTCCAGGTTTGGGCTTGAGTGGATTTAACGCCGCTGCAAATCGCACGGCAATCGGTTTAGCAGTTAATTTACCGCAGTTTCGCATTAACGACACTTATCAAATTCAAGATTCGCTGTCTTACACGACCGGCAATCACAACTTGAAATTCGGTATTGACGCGCGGCGCACGGATGTTAAGAGTTTCTTCTTCCCGACGGTGCGTGGTCGGCTTGTATATAGTTCTCCAACACCGGCAGCAGGTCAACCCGTTTCGATTCAAAATTTTATTGACGACGTGGCGCAAACGGCGACCATCAATCTTCCGCTGCGCGGCGGCGATGTCGTCGGCTTTTATCGCTGGCATGAGTTTTACACTTACGCGCAGGACGAGTGGCGCGTCAAGCCGAATTTTACTTTAACGCTTGGGGTAAGATATGAATATCCGGGCGATTCGTTCAGTTATTTGAAAGACTTGAACCAACGAATTTTGGCGGCTAACGGAAATAATCCGGCTTTCCGATTCAACCCCGAACCGAAAGTTGATAAAAACAATATAATGCCGCGTATCGGTTTTAACTGGAATCCGCGCACGAGCAACGACGGCATTCTCGGATTCTTCACTGGCGGCGATAAACTCGTCATTCGCGGCGGTTACTCGCGCACTTACGATGCGAACTTTATCAACATCAATTTGAATGTGTTTAGTTCGTTCCCGTTTGTAGCGGCGCAGAACGTCTCAACAACCAACGCATTCGTCAATCTACAAAATACGACCGTGCCGAATGTGGCGCAGCCGAATCGTTTAGTGAGAACCGTGGTGTCCGAAGATTTCCGCTCGCCGGCAACCGATCAATTTTCGCTCGAAATGCAGCGTGAGTTGACCAGCGATGCAGTCATCAAAGTCGGTTATATCCGCACGCGCGGAACCGGACTTTTCCAAACGGTTGATGGCAATCCGTGTCGTCCCGGTCTGATTTGCCGACCGGTAACGGTCGGAAACATCGTCAATAATAACTTCGGTAATCGGGTTGACCCGAATCTTGAAACGATTCGCCTCAGAACGAATTCGGGAAGTTCGATTTACAACGCTCTGCAGGTTAGCTTTAACAAACGCCTGAGCAACAATTTCAGCGCGGGTTTCCATTACACTTACAGTTCGTTTATTGATGACGGCTCGGAAGTTTTCAATCCGTCTGGCGGTGAAGTCGCCGTCGCGCAAGATTCGTTTAACCGCCGCGCCGACCGCGCCCGTTCAAGCTATGACCGCCCACACGTCTTTACCGGAAACTTCGTTTACGAGCTGCCGTTTTTCCGCGAACAGCAAGGCTTTGCCGGACGACTGCTCGGCGGTTTCCAGTTCAATTCGTTCTTTACTTTCCAGAGCGGCGCACCGTTCACGGTGCTGCTCGGCGCAGACCCGGCATCGGCGGTCGCCGGAATTGACGGTTTGGTCGGCACCCCGATTCGACCGAATTTGAATACGACACTCGACCTTTCGAGAATGTCTTTGCGGGAAATTCAAGCCGCCGGCGGCGCGAATTTGTTCAGAGGCTTGGCGCCTGGCGAGCGCGTCGGAAACGCGGGACGAAACATTCTACGTTCGGACGGCATTAAACTCGTTGATTTCGGCGTTATCAAAAACACGCGCATCACCGAAACGGTCCGTTTTCAGCTTCGTGCCGATATATTTAATTCGTTAAACGAACGCAACTACGGCATTCCCACTTCGACCATCAATTCGGGAGCTAACTTCCTGAATGAAGGCGCGACCAACGGCGGCAACCGCCGGATTATTTTGGGTGCGAGATTGGTTTTTTAATTTAATCAATCATTCAACCTTAAAGTGTGCGGCGGGATGAATTTTCCTCCGCACATTTTTATGGAAATCGTTCCAAGATTAATTATTCAATAACTTGTTCTATTTCTTTCTGCAAATTTTTGCGCTGCACCAGCAAACGCAAAAAAAGCGCGCGCTGTCGAAACAAAAGCCACGCCGAACTTATCCAGATGCGCATATCAACGAGCGTTTCCGACGAGCGCAGAGCGACGTAGCCGCACAAAATCGTGATTGGAATTGAAAGCAGAGCGATTTGCCAATCGAAAAAATAAAGAATTACCGAAGCCGCAATCAGCCACGTCAGCGGCATCAGCAGGATGGCGGCGACGATGGTCGAACTCGAACCGGCAATGTCGGTGTCGTGCGTGTTGAAAATTCTGCCGATCAAATTTGAAAAAAAATAAGCGGGCGAATGAATGATTGCGCCGACGATTGCCAAAGGCGCTAGCAGCGTCAAAAGAACGATTCTTAAAATCAAATACCGGAAAACATACCGCGCCGGGTGCTGCAAGACCGACAAACTCTCGCCCGTGATGCCGCTTTGTTTCAGATTGTTTTCGTAACCGGAAATTTTCTCGTTCAACTCGCGCATTTTCTGCGGGTCGTTTTTCTCCAGCAGTTTGTAGCGCGCCGCCAAATCCTGCAATCTTTGAAACGTCCTTTCGAGCGTTTGTTTGAAAATCAGATTTTCGTAAACCGAGGAGAACAACGCTTCGGCTTTGAGAACCGCGTCGAGTTCCGATTCGGTTTCGAGATTCAAAGTCGCGCGGCGCAGCGCGTCTTCGATTCGCTTTGTCAGCGCGAGAACGGCTTCACGCGGCGGCTCGCCGTTCTCGTCCAACTCGACCGACTCGACATCGAGCGTTTCGCCGTAACGAATCAAAGCCTCGCTGCGAAACGCAGTTTTCGAGGTGTAATAAAGCCCGACCGCCATAATCTTCAGGGATGAGGGATGAGGGATGAGGGATGAATCAGAATTTGTTTTATTCATTCCTCTGCCCTCTGCCTTTATCACTTCGATTGCGCCGAGCGCGATTCGCGCCGCGCCGGTTTTTATCGGTTGAAGTTTGGTGGCGTCGTGCGAGACGCCTTCGGGGAAAATGGCGATGCAGCGCCCGCGCCGCAGAAGCTCGAAACAATTTTCAAAGGTCGAAAAATTTTTCGTTTGGTCAGTGTTCGCGTCAATGCGCCGGTAAACGGGCAAAATCTCGAACGTCCGCAGCACAAACGCGCCGATTGGATTGTTGTAAAGCGTGGATTTGGCGAGAAACGAAACGCGCCTTTTGAGCGAAACGAAAACGAGAGCCGGGTCAACCAAGCCGTTCGGGTGATTGAGAACAAAAATAACCGCGCCCGTTTGCGGCACGCTTTCCACATTAACGACTTCGATGCGACGAAAAAACAAACGCAGCGCGATGCTGATAATCGCGTGAATAAATTGCCGGATGAACGTGCCTTTGCCCAAAAAAATCATTTGCCAAAGGCGCAAGGTTTTCACGCTTTCGGCAATCGGCAAAGTTTCGTTTTGTTCGTCGGTATTTCTCAATTTCCCACGCAAATTAACAGGGATAGCAGGATGCGCAAGGATTTCTAAATCATTCGTTTTTGCCCTTGTCCATTCTGTTATCCCTGCTAATTTTTTATCTCGATTTATTCTTTGTCTTCCGAGTCTTCGTCTTCAAACTCCTCGTCGTCATCTTCGCCGCCGACTTCGCCGAATTCCCAGCCGTCGTAGGTTTCAATTTCGTATTCATCGGCGAGCGTCTGAAATTCGACGTTGCGCTGCGCCAGCGATTCGGGCGTGTGCGTTTCGACTCGATCAATGTGCAGAAGATATTCGCCGGTTGACTCGTCGGTTTGATCGTCGCCGAGTTCAAAAATGTCTATAAAATCGTAGCCGTCGGCTTCTAGTTTCAAGCCGAGTTTTTCGAGTTTATCAACATTCTTGTCAACGAAATAATAGCTGAAAAGCATTTCTTCGTCTAAATTCCAATTGTCTTCGATTTTCGCATCATTGAAAATTTTCCTGATTCCTTCTAGTTGTGATTCGGTGTCTTTGAATTCCATATCTGTTTTCCTCGTAAAAATATTTCGCCGCTGAAACGCAGAAAATAACGCGGAGTTTCGTCGCAGATTATTCACTCCGCGAAACTCCGCGAAACCTTTACGTCTCGGCGGTGAAAATTTAATCGCTAATATCTGCAATATCCGAGCCGGTGTCCGAATAATTTTGAACCGCGCCGACGCCGACATCCGGCATTGATTTTTCGTGATTTTCGAGCGAATGATCCTGCCCGATTGGTTTGCCGCTGCGGTTGTCGTCAATCTTGTTCACGTCTTCGTCGGAAACCGTGCCGTCGCCGCCCGGAATATTGCTGCCGGTTTCGGTCGTTTCTTTTTCGTCAGTCCGGTATGTATCGTTTTTGTCCTGTGCCATATTTTTGCTCCTTTGAAATATAATTTTATTGATTCGTCTTATAAATGCCGCCGAACAAATTAAATGTCGGGTATCCAAAATTCTCTGTCTTCAAACGTCTCGATTTTTAATCCGAGCGACGGCAAATCATTTTGCTTTACGCCGAGATATGTAAAATGCGGGCGGTCACGAAAGACGGTTTGAAACCAACCGTTTTCGGCGAGTGCGCCGCGCACTTTTTCGTCAGCGTATTCTTCAATGTCGAGCGCAAGCATCAACAGATGCTGCGACGCGCCGGGAATCGCCGTGTAAACCGCAATGCTGCGCGCGCGGTCTGGATGAAAGAAAAAACTCTGTTCTTCCAACTCGAAAACCAGTTTAATCTGCCTTTCGCCCGCCAGCGATTCGAGATTTTCCGCTTCTTCGGCGGACAGCATTTTCCTTTCAGAGTTCGGGTTCGCCCGCCAGTAATCTGTCGCCGCTTTGACCGTCTCGTCCCAAGAAATCTGCACGTCGGCGAATGAGCGGCGCGCCGGACAAGCGCCTTTCGGCGTGATTGCGTCCGCCGCTTCCGCCGCTTTGAGCAGCGCGTTCATCGCCGCTTGCTGAAGCTCGATTGTGCAGCCGCCGATTGTTCGTTTGCTGATTTTCAATGTCGCCTGAAAAGCCGCGACTTCCCTTTCGTTTTTAAAGCAACATCTGTCCGGCAGTTCGACCTCAGCGTCGGCGTTCAGGAAAACCGCGCCGTATTCTTTGACGATTCGCCTTTCAACCGCGTTCGACAGATTACAAAAGTCGGAGGCGACGATGCCGCGGCGCTTCAGTTTCGCGGTTAAACTTTTCGCAAAGTCAGCCATTATTTTTTCTCGGTTTTTCCATCAATTCGTTTTCTCAAACCGCTGTGCGAATAAATAATAAGAAACTAACTTAACTCCGTAGGAGCGTGATGTTTATAGTTTCGCGTGGCTTTGTTGCATGAATCAGTAATCCGTCTGATTTTTGATTGCCGGTTTATGCCGCTACCTTGTAACTTTTGGGCATCCCCAAATGTGTCATTCGATTTAACGTCGCAGATTTGATTGCCATTTCATTAAATTGATTTTCTATTTTTCTCGATTTCAACTTGTCCGAAAAGATTGTTTTGTATCGAAAAATCGTTGTTTCCGCCAAACTTCTCCGGTGATAATTTGATTCCTCTTTCCACCTTTTTCTGCCTCGTTTTCTGACTGCTCGCAGATCTTCGTCTCGAATCAGCCGTTCTTGTTTGCTGTTGCCGTGCTGCCAGATTCGTGCGTTTTTTCTGGGTGGGATTGCCGCCCGCCAAATTCCTCGTCCTCTGATTGCCTGATAAACTCCTCTTCGGTCGTAGCTTCCATCCGCGCTGATTTGTTCAATCGGGTCATCAATGCCAGCAATCAGTTCGGGAAATGCCTGACAATCTGCGACAGAGTTTTCAGTCGCAGCGGCAGCGATGATTTCGTTTGTTTTTTCATCCACGCATAAATGCAGTTTGCGCCAGGTGCGGCGTTTTGAAACTCCGTGCGTTCGCACCTTCCACTCTCCTTCGCCATAAACTTTCACTCCCGTAGAATCTACAACGATGTGCCGCGCGCCTTTCGCGCATTTCACTGATAACTCGACCGGCAGAGTTTCTAATCGGCGCGACAGCGTAGAATGATCCGGCACCGGCAACTCAATTTTCATCAATTCAAAAATTGATTTCACCAGCCCCGTGGTTTGTCGCCCGGCTTGATGAAAAACGGCTTTCATGGTTGCTATTGTTTGAATCGCCAAATTAGAGTAGCGTTTGGAAGCGCCGCGCTCGCCGGTTTTCTCAAGGTAAAGCCAGTTCTCAACGGCTTCTTCGCTGATCCAAACAGTTAAACTTCCTCGCTTTTGAAGACTTCGGTTATAATCCGTCCAGTTGCGGATGCGGTATTTGGTTTTGTTTTCATGGCAGAAAAAATCTACCATTTTCACTTCATCCGCAGCTATTCATGCAACAACGCCGTTTCGCGTTTGTATTTAAAGCGAGTTCCGTAGGAACGGCATATTCCTTGAACGCGAACGATAATTATATACCGTTCCTACGGAACTCGCTTAAACGCTTGCTCGAATTCTATAAAGATTCCGCTCCGATGGAGCTAAAATCAATTTTTCACTCTTAATTTACATACTATCTTTGATTATCCAAACTGTTTCAAGTCGTGGTTTGATTTTCCGGCGCGTCTTCGGTTTTCTCGGCGTTTTTATTTTTCTCCGGTCGCATATGCGGAAAAAGAATCACGTCGCGGATCGAATGGCGATTCGTCAAAAGCATCACCAAGCGGTCAATCCCGATGCCGATTCCGGCGGCGGGCGGCATTCCGTAAGCGAGCGCGCGGATGTAATCTTCGTCCAAAACCATCGCTTCCTCGTCCCCCGCTTCGCGACTCCACATCTGGTCGGCAAAACGCTCGTATTGTTCCTGGGGGTCGTTGAGTTCAGAAAACCCGTTGGCGCATTCCATCCCGTTGATAAACAATTCAAATCTCTCGGCGATGTTCGGATTCTCTGGTGAGGCTTTCGACAAAGGCGAAATCGATTTCGGGTAATCAATGATGAATGTTGGTTGAATTAGTTTTTTCTCAACTATATTTTCAAAAATTTTTTCTATTTGATTATCAATTCCAACTTGCGGCTGACGACTACCATTATTGTAACGTTCCTTTTGAAGATTAAAAGAATTGTTCCATAACTCTTCAAGTTCAAAAAAATTAGGTTCAGACGATAACGAATCAAACATTATTTTGGGAATTTTGCTTAATTCTTTTTCGCTCATCGGCAAAAACTCTCGCGTCCCATCAATGTTAAGTTTATGGAGTCCATCATTAGCATAAGCAAATTGGGGATCACTGAACATTGCTAATGCCATTATGTGTAATTCATCCTCAAGCCATTCGGGTTTGAATAATTTCATTCGATCTATCGGAAAATTGTTGACAATCGCTTCCTTCATCGAAATTCTTCCAAAATTTGAAAAATCAATCTCATTCTCGCCGTATTTTACCTGCAAACTTCCGCCCGTCGCTTTCTGCACCGATTCTTTAATCATCGCTTCGGCGAAATCCATCATTCCGTTCACATCCATATACGCGCAGTAAAATTCGAGCATCGTGAATTCAGGATTGTGTTTTTGCGAAAGACCTTCGTTGCGGAAATTGCGGTTGAGTTCGTAAACCTTTTCAAAACCGCCGACGGTTAGGCGTTTCAGATAAAGTTCCGGCGCGATGCGGGCATAAAGGTCAATGTCGAGCGCGTTGTGGTGCGTCTTAAAAGGCTTCGCCGCCGCGCCTGTCGCTTTCGGCGTGAGCATCGGCGTTTCGACTTCGATAAATCCGGCATCATCAAGAAAGCGGCGCATTCCGCTGATTAATTTCGCGCGGCGTTCAAAAACTTGGCGCGTCGTCAAACCTTCGTGTTCGACTTGCAGACTCGACGCAATCAAATCGGCGTAGCGATAACGACGCTGCAATTCCGGGTCGCTGATGCCGTGCATTTTGTCAGGCATCGGAAATCTGGCTTTCGACAAAAACTGAATCGTCTCGACGTGAACGCTCAATTCGCCGGTTTTCGTCACAAACAAAAAACCTTCGACACCGATAAAATCGCCGTGGTCGAGCAGCCCGAATATTTCCCAAGCCGCGCCTTCATCGTCAATCGTTTCGCCCGTGTCATTATTAACCGCTTTTGCATCTTGCTTGCGAACGTAAATTTGCAGCCGCTCGATGCCGTCCGACAAATGAACAAACGCCGCTTTCCCCATCACACGCGGCGGAACTGCCAAGCGTCCGGCGACGCGAACGCGATAACCGTTCAATTCGGCATTCGCCGCATTGCGCTGTTCGTCAGACGGTTTTTCGCCCTCCAGTAATTCCGAAATGTGTTTGTCTTTTATTGGTCTCGCAAATCGGGTGACGTTCGTAATCGTCGCCTGTTGGTCGGGAATAATCGTCTGCCCGTCTTGGATAACTTCGCGCCGGTATTTATTTGGATAGACGTCGCCGATTAAATCTCTCAATTTTTCGAGATGTTCGCGGCGGGCTTCGGTCTGGTCGTTCGGTTCGATGATTTCGTTAAATTCGGGAATACTCATAATTCTTCAAACAAGCGACCGTTCGCTTGTTCTTACTTTTTACCTTTTGCTTCTTAATTTCTTGTCGGTTTTCTCGCAAACTTCAATGTGAAAATCAACCATTTCACGAAATCTTTTCCGCAGTTCGTCAACCGTTTCGCCATCAAACGCGACAATATCCTTGATTCCAATCAGTCGCCCGACAAACACTTTGTCGTCGTCGGAAAATTCGATTCGCGCCGTGAAGCCTTTATAGCTCATCAAGTCATTCATTTTCCAAAGCCCCGCCTTCGCAAAGTTTTGCGGATGTTTGCAGATTCATCGAATAAAATGATAGCCGTTAGCGATACCCATTTCAACGAACCGTTCGCTTTTCGCGCGCGAGCCAAAAAATATGCTAATTTATTCTTAAACCTTTTATGAACTTCGCTGCCGAAACCACTACGGAAATTGCGCGTCTTCGAGACGAAATAAAACGCGGAACGCGAATCGTCTCCGTAAGCGGTCTGACTTCCATCGCCGCCAAAGCCTTTGCTCTGTCGGAACTGAAACAAGCGATTGACAAAACTTTTATCATCGTTACCGATTCAAACGAAGATTCGGACGTTTGGGAATGCGATTTGGATTTTTTTCAATCGAAAATCGAAAATCGAAAATCGAAAATCTCGACGCTTCCGTCGTTTGAATCCGACCCTTACGCGAACGTTTCGCCGCACGCCGAAACGCTGGAGAAACGCGCTCTGGCGTTGTGGAATTTAACCCGCGCGAAATCGGATTTTTTAATCGCATCAGCGAAGTCTTTGGCGACGAAAACGCTTTCGCCCGACGAAATAAAAAATCTCGGCGCGTATTTGAAACGCGACGCGGATTTCGCACCCGAAGCGTTGATTGAAAAGTTAGTCGCGGCAGGTTACGTGCGCGAAGAACCGCTCAGAAACGTCGGTGAATTTTCCGTGCGCGGCGGAATTTTAGATGTCTGGTCGCCCGACGCGGCGATGCCCGTGCGCATCGAATTTTTCGGCGACACGGTTGATTCGATTCGAGAGTTTGACCCGGAAACGCAGCTTTCGACCGAACAGTTAAAGGAAACTCAGGTCGCGCCGATGCGCGAGTTTTCGGCGACGGCAAAGGATTTTCAGGATTGGGCGTTTTTCGCGCGTGAGAAATTTGCCGACGAAAAATACGCTAGAGCCTTAAAAGACCGAACGCAGTTTGCCGAAGAAGGAGAAGATTTCGCCGGCTGGGAATTTTTGTTTTCGCTGGTCAATCCGCGCGGCGGAAGCGTGTTCGATTTTCTTGACGAATACGTTTTGATTGTTGACGAACCGACGCTCGTCGAACAAACGCTTTCCGCGTTTTATGAAAATCTGGAAAACCGTTTCAATGAGATTTCCGAAGCGGGCGAAATCGGTTTACAGCCGCAGGAACTGTTTTTAAGCGGCGCGGAATTGCGCGGAAAATTTGAAATTAAACAGCGCGTCGAACTCCGCGCGCTTGGCAGAACGGCTGCAACGACCGACGAAGAATTTCAATTTCAAGATTTATCCGTAGCGGACGCGGCTGAATCTCAAATCTCAAATCTCAAATCTCAAATCAAAAAAACCACCGCGCCGCTTTTCTTATTTTCGACTGCCGAAAAATCAATCGAACTTGAAATTCAGTCGCGCTCGACGCGCAAATATCACGGCAACGTCAAAGAGTTTGCCAATGAGTTGAAGCAGAAAGAATTTCCCGCTAAAACGCTAAGTTCGCCGAGTGAAAGCAACGGACGACGGATAACGGCGGGCGGACGAATTTTCGTTTTGCAATCGCATGGATTAGCCGAGCGCCTGAGCGAGATTTTGCGCGATTACGACATTTCCGTTTCCGACGAATCGTTGCTGGTCGGCGATTTATCGGGCGGTTTTGAAATTCCCGCGTCCGATTTAACGGTTCATACGGAAACCGACATTTTCGGCGAAATAACCCAACAGGAATATCAAAAACCAAAAACCAAAAAACCAAAAACTAAATCGAATTTCGGCGCGTTTATTTCCGATTTCCGCGATTTGAAGACGGGCGATTTCGTCGTCCACATTGACCACGGCATCGGGCGTTTTGAAGGTTTGCAGACGATTTCGGCGCAAGGCGCGGAGCGCGAATTTATGCTGCTTTATTACGCCGAAAATGCGAAATTATTTGTGCCGGTCGAACGCCTCGATTTGGTTTCGCGTTTTTCGTCGGGCGAGGCGGCGCAGCCGACGCTTGACCGGCTCGGCGGTTTGGGCTGGCAGAAAACAAAGGCAAAAGCCAAACGCGCGATGCGCGATATGGCGGACGAACTGTTGCGTCTTTACGCCGAAAGAAAATTGGTGCAGGGTTTCGCTTTTTCCGGCGACACGCCTTGGCAGGAAGAATTTGAAGACGCTTTTCCGTATCAACTGACGACCGACCAGGCGACGGCGATTGAAGATTTGAAGGAAGATATGCAAACCGCCGTGCCGATGGACAGATTGATTGTCGGCGATGTCGGCTACGGCAAAACCGAAGTGGCGATGCGCGGCGCGTTCAAAGCCGTGATGGACAATAAACAAGTCGCCGTTCTCGCGCCGACGACGGTTCTCGCCTATCAACATTTCGAGAGTTTTAAGCAACGCTTCGCCGCCTTTCCCGTTAAAATCGAATTGCTGTCGCGCTTCCGTTCGCCGAAGGAACAAAAAGAAGTCGTTAAAGCGTCGGAAGAAGGCAAGGTTGATATTTTAATCGGCACGCATCGCATTTTGTCGGCAGACGTGAAATTGCCGAAACTCGGCTTGGTCGTTGTTGACGAAGAACAGCGTTTTGGCGTGGCGCACAAAGAACGATTGAAGCAATTGAAAAAGAAGGTTGACGTTTTAACTTTGTCCGCCACGCCGATTCCGCGAACCTTGAATATGTCGCTTCTGGGAATGCGCGATATGTCGGTGATTGAAACGCCGCCGCGCGACAGGTTGGCGATTAATACGCAGGTCGTTCAATTTTCCGAAAGCGTGATTAAATCGGCAATCGAACTCGAACTCGCACGCAACGGACAAGTTTTTTTCATTCACAACCGCGTCGAATCAATCGAATCAATCGCCGCGCACATCAAAAAAATCGTGCCGAACGCCCGCATCGTCGTCGCGCACGGACAGATGAACGAAAAGGAAATGGAAAACGCCGTGCTTGATTTCGTCGGTTATAAATTCGATGTTCTCGTCGCCACGACGATTATCGAAAACGGCATAGACATTCCGCGAGCCAATACAATCATCATTAACCGCGCCGACAATTACGGCTTGTCGCAGCTTTACCAATTGCGCGGTCGCGTCGGTCGCTCGAACCGCCGCGCTTACGCTTATCTTTTGATTCCGTCGGAACTCGAATTAACGCCGATTGCCAAACGGCGGCTTTCGGCGATTCGTGAATTTTCCGATTTGGGCGCGGGCTTTCGCATTGCGGCTTTGGATTTGGAATTGCGCGGCGCGGGCAACATTTTGGGCGGTCAGCAATCGGGTCAACTCGACGCGCTCGGTTTCGACCTTTACACAAAAATGCTTGAACGCACGATTCAGGAATTGAAGGGCGAGGAGATCGAAGAAGAATCGAGCGTTTCGATAAATTTGGGCGCGGACGTTTCGATTCCGAATGATTATATCAGTGAGACCGCTCAACGCCTGAGAACTTATAAACGAATTTCTTCGGCTGATTCTGACTCCGCGCTGCAGCAAATCTACGCGGAAATCGGCGACCGCTACGGCAAAATTCCCCACTCCGTTGATAATTTATTTGAATACGCGCGGTTGAGAAAATCGGCTGAACAAATGCGCGTCGTGTCAATTGACAAAACGCGTGAAGGCTTTGCCATTAAATTAGGGGAAAACGCGAAAGTTGCGCCCGAAAAATTGATGCAATTTCTAGCGAAAAATTCCGAATTGTCGTTCGCGCCGAGCGGCGTTTTGAAAATCGTGACGAAAGAAGAAAACTTAATCGAAGCGGCGCGTGGCGTTTTGGAAACTATCAAAACGGATTAGCCGCGAAAAGGCGCGAAAGACGCAGAAAATTAAACCACGAAAAAACACGAAGCGACACGAAAAGTTTTACTTAATTTCTTTTCGTGTCGCTTCGTGTTTTTTCGTGGTTCAGCGCTCTTCGATTTTTTAGGAATCCTGTTCCTTCCCGCTTTGCGCTCTTCTGTCAGTAGTGGCGGCGGGCGGAGTTTTCACGGGCGGCGCGGTCGGCTTCGGCGCAGGCTGAACGGGCGATTTAGTCGGAGACGGCTGCGGATTCGCCGCTGGTGTTGGCGTTGCGGTTGGCGCGGTTGTATTCGCGGGCGCGGCTTTTACGTTTGCGTTCGATGTCGTGGGTTTTGTATTCGCATTGACGTTCGTGTTCGCATTCACCGGAACGGGAACTAAAACCGTGCCGTCCTGCATAAAAATACTGTTCGGATTATTCGGGTCAATCATTTGACCGCCGGGCGGAATCTGCTGATACATCGGCGGAGCGCCCGGCGGTGGAACGCCGCGCGCCCAGGGATTGTAGCCGTCGCCGAAACCGTCGCCATTCGGCACCGGTTGCGGCATCGTGGTCATCATATTTGAATTCGCCGACATCTCAGGCGAATAAGGCGTCAGAGCCGACGCGCCCATTTCGTTTATTCCCGTCGCCGGATTGAGCGGCTGAACGGGCGAGCCGTTCGCGTCCGATTGCAGAGCGGTTGCCGGGTCGGTTTGCTTGCTCGATGTCGCGTAAATCAAACTGATTGCCAAAAGCGAAATTCCTGCCAGAACGACAAACGCCGTTTTCCACATATTATTTCTGACGTTTTTTGAATTCGCATTCAACGCTGCCCGCGGAATAACAACTGTTTCCGTCTCGCCGGAAGCGCCTGCTGTATCGTTTAAGTCGACGGCAAATTCGGCGGCGGTTTGATAGCGCATATCAGGATTTTTCGCCAGCGCACGCAGAACTATCGGCTCGACCGCCGCGGGCAAATCGCTGCGAAAAGCCGACAGCGGGGCGGGCGGATTGTGCGCTTGCTTGAGCAGCAAATCCGTCGCGTTGTCCGCCGCGTATGGAACTTCGCCGGCGAGCATCTCATAGAAAATCACGCCGAGCGAGTAAATGTCGGAACGCTCATCGGCTTCGGCGACCGAGGAGTTTTGTTCGGGCGAAAGATATTCTAAATTTCTCGTCGAATTTGCGTCGTTTGCTGAATCGTTTTCACCTTCGGCAACTGCGCCGAAATCTAAAACTTTGACGAGTTCCGCGTTGTCAGCCGCGCGCGCGAGCAAAATGTTTTCGCTCGTCAATCCGCGGTGAATCGTGCCGCCCGCGTGGGCGACCGATAAAGCAGCGGCGATTTGGCGGGCGATATTAGCGGCGCGTTCAAACGGCAGCGCGCCTTGGTGGGCGATTGTCTCATTCAAAGTCGCACCGTCCACGCCTTCAAAGACAATGTAAGTCGCGCCCGTTTTGTCCGTGCCGAAATCAGTAACATTTAAAATATTCGGATGCGCGATGCGCGACACGGTGCGGGCTTCGTGTGAAAAACGCTTGACGATGTTTTCGTCAACCGCAAGCGCGGGCGCGAGAATTTTGACGGTCACGGGTTTGTCCATCAAAAGATGCGTGGCGCGATAAACTCTACCCAAACCGCCGCCACCATCGCGCATCACCGAATCAATCTGGTATTTGTCCGCCAAAGTTTGTCCGATAAATTGGTCTAACATTGTCATCAAAGATAAATCTAAAATTGGCTGCCGCCGCTTGCAGCGATTCGCGTTGATTATTATACGCTCTAAATAACGATTCGATTCAAAAATTTTGCGGCAAGTTGTCGCCGCCGTTCGTTTGAAATCCGAATAAAAATGCGAGCAAAGCCGTCGGCTTTGCTCGCTAGTTTTCAAATAACCGGAAAATTATAATTTGGCGAAAACGATAACCAGCGCGAGCAGCACGAGCGATTCGATAAGCGCCAGACCGATAATCATCATCGTCTGCACCGTTCCCGCCGCACCCGGATTGCGCGCCGCGCCTTCGACCGCCGCCGCGCCGATTTTGCCTTGTCCCAAACCGCCTAAACCGGCGGCGATGCCGAAACCGATTCCGGCGGCAATCGCCTGATAAGCCTCGACCGTCTGCGCGTTGTCAGCAGCGTTCGCGCCGCCCGCTTGCGCCAGCGCCGGAATCGCCATTAAAGCCAAAGCCAGCGCCGAAAAGAAAAAGTATTTTAATTTATTCATTTTTTAATTGTCTCCTAGTGTTTTATTTTAATTGGCGAAGACTTTTCGGCTGAACTTTCTTTCTCAAACTTGCCGGTCGTTTATAATTTCGCCGCGCTTCCGGTATGCGACACGATTTCTACTCTCGTTGGAGTCGAGGCTCCTGCGTGCGGGCATATTCGATATAAATGACAAGTTTTCAAATGAATTTCAGCTTAAAACCTTCAAAAAACTTTTTATGCGGGAAATCAAATTCTACGTTTAACCACAAAATCGCAAACCTGAAATCCCAAACCTGAAATCGCTTAGGCGTATTCGACCTGCGCCGTTTCGCCGGTTTCCTTCATTTCAATTTCGTGTTCGTGCGCGTGGTCGTGCGGCGCGTGCGAAACTTCGCTGATGTAAATCATCGAAAGCAAAGTGAAAACCAGAGTTTGCACGAGCGCCACGAACAGCGCGAGCGGCAGCAGCACGACGGGAACGAGAACCTGCGTGAACGGCGGAAACAGCCCGGAAATGATCGCTGCGATTTGCTCGTCGGCGAACATATTCGCAAACAGCCGAATGCCGAGCGTCATCGGGCGAATCATATTACTAAATAGTTCGATCAAGAAAATCAGCGGCGTGATAATGATCATCAAAAGCAGCGGCAGTCTTGGTCCGGTTAAATGTCCGAGATGCGCGATCAAGCCGTTTTCGCTGATGCCGACGTAGTTGTAATAGATAAACGACGCGATGCCGAGCGCGAGCGTGACGCTGATCGAAGCCGTCGGCGACATAAACAGCGGGAACAAGCCCATCAGATTGGAAATCAAAACCAAAACGGCGAACGTCCCGACGACCGGAAAATATTTAAATCCGTGTTCGCCGATGACGCTGACGACCAAATCACGCAGCGCCAAAACTCCGGCTTCGAGGGTCAGTTGCCCGTTCGACGGGTCTTCTGCCGACAGTTTGCCTTTGAGAATCCAAACGACGACCATCGTTAAAATACAGGCGATGACGAACATTATCGTATACCACGGAATCGCGTTCTCCGGCGTGTAATCGCCGAAAAGTGCTTCCGGCGTCGTTCCGAACGGAATCAAAATCGCGTCCCAAATCGGGCGCGTGTATTTCATCTGGAATTGGTAAACCGGCTCGCCCAAATAATGATTGATAAACTCGACGATGAGCGGCGTATGATGCGCGCCGCCTTCTGCTGCCAAAAAAAACATTTTTTATAATTCCTTGCTCTTAAAAAAAGTTGAAAATATACGAACGAAACCTTCGATGACAATCGCCAGCGCGAAACTCGACAAACCTAAAATCACGGCGACGACCGGAACGGTTTTGGTTAAAAAAACAACGGTCAAAATCGCGCCGAGCGCCGCGTAACGTCCAACATATCTGACTGCCAAAAATCGCGGCTTTTGCCCGTCGGCGACGGCGTTGTCAAAAAGTCGTTTGAGCGAAATTTTCAGCCAATAATAATTGATGAAAGATAAAATACCGCCCAAAATCACGCCCAGTCCGAATCGCGGCGAAATAAAGATAAATCCTATTAAACCCGCAAGAACGGCAACCAAACCCATCGTCCATAAAATTCGCCGGTGCGAAATCGGCGGCGGTTGCTGTTCGGTTGTAACATTATCGAAATCATCGCTCATTGCGAAACATAAATTCTACAAAGGAACGGGGAAAAAGGCAAAAGGGGAATTAGTCCTTAGTCCTTCGTTCGTTTCAGAAACCATCGAGATTTCCGACAGACAAAACGAAGGACAAAGGACTAATTTACTTCTTGAAGATTTGCGAAGTCATTCTGAAAAATTGGAAAAAGCCGATTGCCGCGCCCAAGACGATTCCGCCGACGATGCCCCACGGCGAACTGCCCAGAAGCAAATCGGCGAACCAGCCGATGATCAGCATAAAAACGATTGAGCCGAAAAGCGTAACTGCCGCCGCATAAGCCAAGCCGCTTTTGCGAGCGGTTTCGGCAAACGATTCGGGTTCGGCGGGCGTTTGGAAAAGCAGACCGGAGTTGTCAATTTTCGGTTGCTCCGTTTTCACTTGGGCAGACAATTGGTAATTTGCCGTTTCTTTTACGATTTTGGTCGGCGGTTCGTAATTTATTTCATCGTTCGGAAATCCGGCGAGCAATTCGTCATTGGCACGTTCGTCTGCGGTTTCGCTAAATAAGTTTTCAGGCTGATTAAAATGCGGCTCGGCGAAATCGCGCTGTCCATCGGTTGTTTCGGCAGGCGATTCAGCAGGCATTCTCTTTTCTAATATTGCCGAAAAGATAAGCCCGTCATCCGCCGGTCTGGAAATCTCCGGCTCGCTCGCTTCGGACGGCGGCGATTCTATGCCGGCAAAATAAGACTCGAAATTTTCGTCAATCGCCGCGTTCTTTAATGCTTCGGCTTCGCGTTCGGGTTTGATTTTCTCAGGCTGGTTTTCGTCCGGTTCGAGCAAACTTTTAATCATCGCCAATTCTCCCACCGTCAAATTATTTTCGCTTTCGCTCCGTCACAAACGATTTACGTCAATGTCGCAAAGAATCCTTAATAAATCAACCGCGCGTGAGTGCAAAGTCCGAAGTCGAAATACACACCTGACTTTGGACTTTTCACTTTGAACTTATTTATTCGCTGATTAAATCGGCGAACAATTTATTCTGCACTTCCGCGTTACTCAAAAGGCGATTGTGAATTTCGCACGTAAAAGAAACGTCGCGCACGGACAAAGCCGTTCGGTAATTACCGTTGCGAATTTTCGCGCCCGGCAGCGTCGAAGTCAGAAACGAGCGCTGCGTGACTGTGCCGTCGCCTTTCGTATAAAGCAAATTTTCCAAATCTTTACCCGTCACCTTTGTGCCGTCGGCGCGCTTAAAGTCGTCGGCGCGAAACAGAGTTCGCCAACTGTCCCTTTTCTCGTTGCGGTAAATGACCATCGCGTCGAACGTCGGTTTGCAGTCTGAGCCAAGCAGATAAATCTGCACCGCGCCACGTGCGCCCGCGCTCGCGTCCAACGCTTGATGAAACCGGCGCGTGCGGTTCAGCACGACGCGAAAATACCCTCGCGCCTGACTCTGTTCAGCAGCGGTGAATTGTTTGGCAAAATCCGGGTCGGTGTAAGCCGTCCAGCCGTATTTTTCCCACGTCGCAACGTCGTAAATATCAACGCGCAGCGGTTTCAGATTTTCGTCAAAAGCGCGAATCGTTCCGCCGTGCGGCAAAAGCTGAAACAGAGCCGGAATCGTGAACATATCGAACCTGGTCAAATTCATAATGAACGGAATGTTAACTCCCTTCGGACCGATGGCGTAACCGTTGATCAGCGCGTCGAGCGACGAAATCGAGCCTTCGTTCGGCGTTCCGACCAGAAAAATTTTATTGATGCGCGATGCGCCCGCCCAAGTCGGCACAATGCGGCGCTCGCCCGCCGGCAAGTCTGCGTCGCCATACATCGCCGCGTAGCGCGCAATCAAACCGCCCATCGAATGCGCGATGATGTTAAATTTCAAATTGGGACGTTTTAATTTCGCTTTTAATTCGTCTATCCGGCGAATCAGAAGTTGAGCGTTTTCGACGTTATCGCGCCGCCAATCATACGGGAAAACGTAATAAGTGTCCTGATAACCCGTCTCGCTCGGCGCGTCCCACTTGCTTTCCTTATAATCGCCCGGAACTTCGAGCGAAGTGGCGGCTCTTTCATAAATTTCGGTTTCCGGCAAAAACCTCAAATACTTGATATTGCGCAGAATATCGCGCGGCACGAGATTGTCGCGGTTGGCGGCGAGATTGGCGGAAATCGGCAGACGCAAGTCATCGGTTTTCGACCGCGCCAAATCAAACCAGACCGTTTCGTCGGTTTCTTTATTGACGAGTTCCGAGCCGAGCAATCCGGGAATGACAATGACCGGCATTTTCCCCTTCGACGCGGGCTTCGGATTCGGCGCGGTGAGCGGACTCGGCGTGGGCGTTTGCCCGAAATTCGTCTGGGAAAAAACCAGCAGCGAAAAAACGAGCGAACAAACTAATGAGCGAAAAACTCTTTGATTGAACCGAGCTAACATTACAATTTTCATTTTGTTAATTTGAATTTGAAGACCTTGAAATTTAGAGGTTATTACTGAGACCCAATTTAAAGATTACCATTAAGACATTCGGAATAATACACTTTTCTCGTTTTTATCATTTGATTTTACGACTTGTTAGTTGATAAAACTGCGGTTTCGGTTGCCGATTTCAATTCATATTCGATGCCGCGCCAAATGATTTTCCGTGAAAACAAAGCGCAAACACAGTTATAAAAATAAAGAATCGGCGAGATTGTCCAGAGCGTTAAATGCGGCAGAAACTGCCAATTTAATTTTCCCCGATAATCCTTCAAGACGAGTTTAACCGCCGTCAGACGCAGCCACGCTTTAGCCAATCCAAGCGCGAAAATCGCCGACAAAAAAGCGAGCGTCAGCCAAAAATGCCTGTCCGAAAGCAGAAAGAGCAGCGTTACGCCCGTCCAAAAAACCGTTGTGAAAAGAAACGAACCAATCAGCGACGCCTTCCAGAGCGACGGGGCGCAGACGCGCGTGATTTTCATCTGGCGCGTGGAAAATTCCAAAAGTTCACGAAAACGGCAATCTTCAACGGTCGCCGTCAGACACTGCGGCACGAAATGAATCGGCAGATCGGCTTCCTTCATCGCGCTGGTAACGGCGAAGTCGTCCGACAAAGTTCCGCGCCATTTTTCCCTTATATTCAAACGCTCAAAAGTTTCGCGCCTGATTGCCAACGAACCGCCCCAGCAAAAATTGCCCGCCCGGTTCGCGCCCAACGCTGACGCAATCGAAGCGTTCCACACCGCGCGCAGAGCAGTCGAAAATCCGCCGCGCCGCTGCACAAACCAGCGATAGCCGGTCGCGCAGCCGATTGATTTGTCTTGCAAAGGCGCGATTAAATTTCTCAGCCAATCCGCGCCGGGACGCGCGTCGGAATCAACAAAAACAAAAACTTCGCTTTCTTTGGAGACTTCCAAAACCGCCCGCCGCAGATTGTGAACCTTTTGACTTTCATTTTTGGCTTTCCCGGCGACAATGAATTTTGCCGAAACAAAACGCCTCGGAAATGATGACGCAGGCGGTTCTGATATTTCCGCGATTAAACTTTTTATAACCGGAACCGACTCGTCGCGTTCGCCGTCAACGACAAAAACTATTTCATAACGGGGAAAATCCTGTCGAAACAGCGCGGAAAGATTTTCGGTTATATCCGCGTCAAGTCCGCGACACGGAGCGATAATTGAACAAAACGGCGTGTAATCTGATTCGGGTTTGGAGAGTTCGCGGCGGAAAAATTTCAGATAATTGATTCCGCCGCGCAACGATTGGCTGCCGAGAAAGACCAGGACGGCGGCGAAAAAATAGAAAACGTAAATCATCTGATTTCACCAGCCTAAGCGTTCGCCGCCAAAAACGATTTGATATATTCGATGGTTTTTGCCGTCGCGCCGCGATTGATTTTCATTACGCCAGAGGCGTTTTTCGCTAATTCCTCGCGCTGCGCCGCGTCTTGTAACAACTCGGCGAAAACACTGGCGAGCGCGTCCGGGATTTCATCTTCGGCGAGTTTCGGCAGACGAAAGAGCGCGTTTCGCGCCTCGAATTCCTTGACGATTTCCGCAAAATTCATCGTGTAAAATCCGGTAACAATCGCTCGCTCGTTCATTGCTGGTTCGAGGATATTTTGTCCGCCGTGCGGAATCAGGCTGCCGCCGACGAAAACGATTCGCGCGAGCGGATAAACGGCGCGAAGCTCGCCGATGCTGTCGAGCAAAATCACTTCGACGGTTGCGTCGCCGCTTGATTCGGTTGCCGACCGCCTGACCGAAACGAAGCCGTCTGCCTTGATCAATTCTTCGACTTCCGCAAATCGTTCGGGATGGCGCGGCGCAATCAAAAGGCGCGGCGAATTCTCCTTTAAATTTTTCCGCGTTTCGCCGAACGCCTGCAAAATCCATCGCTCTTCCGGCGCGTGCGTGCTTGCCGCGACGATCAGCGGCGTGGCTTCGGAGACGGCAAACCGCCTCTGAAATTCTCCGGTCAACGCCTCTTCGGTTTCGTCAAATGCCTGGTCGAATTTGATGTTGCCCGTCACTTTGATTTTCGCGCGGCGCATTCCCAAATTGACCAGCCGCTCTACGTCCGCGCGCGTCTGCATCAACGCCAAATCAACATGGTGCAGCACGCGGCGCATCATCTTCGGAATCAGACTGTAGCGGCTAAACGATTTTTCCGACAAACGCCCGTTAACGACGAAAACTTTCGCGCCGCTTTTATGCGCCTCGCGCACAAAGTTAAACCAGATTTCCGTTTCCATTATCAAAACCACGTCGGGTTTGATTTTGTCCAAAACGCGACGCACCGTAAATTTCCAATCGAACGGAAAATAAAAAACGAGTTCCGCGTCGGTTGCGAAAACTTTTTTGGCTAAATCTTGTCCGGTTCGGGTAGTGGTCGAAACAACGAGGCGGTATTCGGGAAAGTTTTTTTTGAGTTCTTCGACCAGCGGACGAGCGGCGTTCGTCTCGCCGACCGAAACGCAGTGCAGCCACATCAAAGGCTTTTCGCTCGCTTGAAAGTCGGGCAGATTCCCGAACCGTTCCCGCAAACCCACCGCGTATTTTTCCTGAAAAAGAAAGCGCGGCAGCAGAATGATGAAACCGACGGTTAGAAGAAAACTGTAAAGTAAGAACATAGTCTCAAGTCCCAAATCCCAAGTCCAAGTTTAAGCAGAGACTTGAGACTTGGAACTTGGAACAAAAATCATTTAACTCTTTCCATATATTTCGATTCGCTCGGATTGACGCGAATCTTTTCGCCGACGGTCATAAACGGCGGAACGTAGAGCGTGACGCCGTTTTCGAGCGTCGCCGGTTTATTTGAATTCGAGGCGGTCGCGCCTTTCATAACGGGTTCGGTGTCGGTAATAATCAGTTCCATCGAAGCCGGAAGCTGCACGCCGATTGGCGTTCCTTCGTAAAATTCGACTTGGATTTTCAAACCCGGCATCAGCCACTGCGCCGCGTCACCGAGTTCTTCTTCGGTTAAAGACACTTGCTCGTAATTTTCCGTGTTCATAAAATGATGATGCGAGCCGTCCGAATAAAGATATTCCATGTCGTGCTGTTCTAAAACTACGCGGTCGAGCGTGTCGTTCGAGCGAAAGCGATGCTCGAAGGAGTTTCCCGTCAGAAGATTTCTCAAGCGCGTCTGCACCATCGCGCGAAGATTCCCAGGCGTGTGATGGCGAAATTCCATCACTCTCGCCGGCGTTCCTTCAAATAAAATAACCATTCCTTTTCTAATATCATTTGCTGAAAGTGCCATAAGATTTTTAAATTGTCTCCGTTATTAAAAATGAAAAGGACGGAAAAAACGAATTTTCCGTCTGTTTTGCGTAGCCTCTAGTTTATTGTTTGCGCAACTGAAATGTCTAGCCGCGTTTTGTTCTACGATTCTTTTTTGAACGGCAGAGGCTTTGGTTCTTCGCCTTCTTTCGGCGGCTCGCGCCCGATTGATTTGAAAATGCTCAAGATTTGGTCGTGCATTTTGCGCGCCTCTTCGTCGTTCGGGTTTAATTTCAAACCTTTGCGATAATCACCGAGTGCCGCGCGATACTGCGCCGCGCTGGTCAGAGCCGTCGCGCGAACAAAATACGCCTTTGCCAAATCTTCCTTCGCCTTCGAATTTTTCTTAAACGCCTGTTCTGCCTTTTCAATGTCGGCGGTCATCTCCGCAACATCAATCGGACGCGCCATCGGCGATTCGGTCGAAGAAGAAACCGGTTTATCAGACGAGGGCAGCGAGACGGTTTTTCCCGCTTCGCTCGAATGACTCGAAACGATTGCCGAATCGTTTGATTTAACCGCTCCCGTGTTCTGGTTAGACGGCGCATTAGCTTGCTGCGCCGCGCTGCCGCAGCCGATGGAAAATAACGTCGCCAAACTTAAAATTAAAACTTTTTTCATAATTTTTTACCGCTCTTGTGAACAAGTAAATTATACGCTATTAACGCAGGGCTGACGAATCAAAGCCTCGCGCTTCGGGTTTCTATTCAGGCGCGAAAGATTGTAAAATAAAAGGCTGTAAAACAATGCTGAAAATAGAAAACTACATCGGCGGCGAATTGGTCGCGCCTGCCTCCGGCGATTATCTCGACAATTTCAATCCGGCAACCGGCGAAGTTTATTCGCTGATTCCAGATTCTGACGAGCGCGATGTCGAACGAGCTGTCGAAGCGGCTAAAAAAGCGTTTCCCATTTGGTCGAAAAAATCGGCGGAAGAGAGACACGACGTTTTGATGCGAATCGTTTCGTTGCTCGAACGCGATTCGGACGCGCTTGCGAGAGCCGAAAGCGTTGACAACGGCAAACCGGTTTCGCTGGCGAAATCGGTTGATATTCCGCGAGCCGTTTCCAACTTTAAATTCTACGCAACCGCCGCGATGCACACCGCTTCGGAAGCGCACGAAACAATCGGGCAGGCGATAAACTACACTTTGCGCCAACCGCTCGGCGTCGCCGGCTGCATTTCGCCCTGGAATCTGCCGCTTTATCTGTTCAGTTGGAAAATCGCGCCCGCGCTCGCCGCCGGTTGCTCGGTCGTAGCGAAGCCGTCGGAGATTACGCCGATGACGGCTTATCTTTTATCGAAACTCTGCATCGAAGCCGGTTTGCCCGGAGGAGTTTTAAACATCGTTCACGGTTTGGGCGCGAAAGCCGGAAGCGCGATTGTCGCGCACCGCGACGTCAAAGCAATTTCGTTTACCGGCGGCACGAAAACCGGACAGGACATTGCCCGCACTGCCGCGCCGATGTTCAAAAAACTGTCGCTCGAACTCGGCGGCAAAAACCCGAACATTATTTTTGCCGACTGCGATTACGAAGAAATGCTCCAGACGACCGTTCGTTCGTCGTTCTCGAATCAAGGTCAGATTTGTCTGTGCGGCTCACGGATTTTCGTCGAGCGATCAATTTACGAAAACTTTAAAGCGGATTTTGTCGAAAAAGTTTCGCAACTAAAAATCGGCGACCCGCTTTCTTCGGAAACAAACGTCGGCGCGGTCGTGTCAAAACAACATTTGGAAAAAGTTCTCTCATACATCGAACTGGCAAAACAAGAGGACGGTAAAATTCTGCTTGGCGGCAAAGCCGTAAAAATCGAAGGCAGATGCAGAGGCGGTTATTTTATCGAGCCGACGGTAATTGAAAATCTCGCCTTCGATTGCCGGACAAATACTGAAGAAATTTTCGGCTCGGTCGTCTCGATTATGCCTTTCGACACGGAAGACGAAGTTTTGCGCTACGCCAATTCGGTCGAATACGGTTTGTCGGCGACCGTCTGGACGGAAAATCTTTCCCGCGCTCATCGCGTCGCGGAAAAATTAGAATCAGGAATTATCTGGGTAAATTCGTGGCTGCTGCGCGATTTACGAACGCCGTTCGGCGGAATGAAACAATCAGGCGTTGGGCGCGAGGGCGGTTTCGAGGCTTTTAGATTTTTTACCGAAGAGAAGAATGTTTGCATTAAGATAAATTACTGAAAATTAGAGGTTATCTAATGAAATCCTTTGTTCTGCTAAGGAAATTTGGCGGGCAAAGAAACTTAAATGAGGTAATTGATTATGAACAATGAAACGCAAGCCGTCAGAATTGAAACCGGCGAAGAAGTCGCGTTTGAATTGATGAAATTCATCGCCGAAAAGGAAAACAAAAATCCCGCTCCCGAAGAAGTCCGCGATTATTACTTGGATTTATTCATTGAATGCGCTCATGCCGTTTATCACGGCGAGAGATTCGGGGAAAAAGAAAGTTGAAATGAGCGAGAACATCGTCAATTCGTCAAAAGCGCCTGAGCCGGTCGGTTTGTATCCGCACGCGCGGCGCGTCGGCAATCTTTTATTTTTGTCGGGCGTCGGTCCGCGCGAAAAAGGCGCGAAGACGATTCCCGGCGTCGAGTTAGGCGACGACGGCGAAATTGTCGCTTACGACATCGAAGCGCAGTGCCGTTCGGTTTTTCGTAATGTGCGGTATATTTTGGAAGAAGCCGGTTCGTCGTGGGAAAAAATTGTTGACGTAACGGTTTTTCTGACGAATATGCGAGCGGATTTTCAAACTTATAACCGGATTTACGCCGAGTATTTCAAAGACAACCTGCCGTGTCGGACGACGGTTGAGATAAACAAACTTCCGACGCCGATTGCGATTGAATTGAAAGTCGTGGCAACGATTGATTAAAACACAAAGTTTTATCTGAAAACCGCTCAAAGTTTTGCCCTCCGCCGCGTTTCCATTAAAATGGAACGATGTCAATACAAAAACCTTTTAATTTCAAACAATGGATTGACGAGCATCGTCATCTCTTAAAACCGCCGGTCGGAAACCAATGCGCTTACGACGCGGAAGATTTTATCGTGATGGTCGTCGGCGGACCGAATTCCAGGAAAGATTATCACTGGGACGAAGGCGAGGAATTTTTCTATCAACTCGAAGGCGACATCACCGTCAAAATTCAGGAAGACGGCAAAGCGGTTGACGTTCCGATTCGTGAAGGCGAAATGTTTCTTCTTCCCGCGCGCGTTCCGCATAACCCGATTCGCGGCGCGAACACCGTCGGAATGGTGATTGAACGCAAGCGGCGCGACGGTGAAAAAGACGGTTTACTGTGGTTCTGCGAAAACTGCAACGAGAAATTGTATGAAGAATACTTCGAGCTGGAAGACATCACGACGCAGTTTCAAACTGTTTTCAAACGCTTTTACGCGAGCGAAGAAATGCGAACCTGCAAAAACTGCGACGTGGTGATGCAACCGCCGCCGGTTGTAAGTTGAAATGAAAGTCAGGAGAATCTTTATGGACTTTATAGACTGGTGTCATCACATTTTAGGGTCATTAGAAAAAGAAAAACTCAAGGGCTATATACACGATTACGATATGCCCAAAATAGTATTTTCAAAAGACCTTATTGAACAAGAAGACTTTCATAATTCTGATGCTTTGAGCGGTTTGAATCAAACACTTCGTATGTTGGCAGATGGCTGTTTAGTTGACAATCATAAAGAAAGCTACTGGAAAATAAGCACACTAGGTAGAAAAGTTTGTGCTGATCCAATTAATTTTTGGAGCGAAATTTGTAGTGAAAATTTAGATAACGAAGAAGAGATTTTATTGAAAATTGTCAATAAATATAGTCCCCAACTAAGCGATTCTCCAATGTATGGCTGGCTTAAAACTGTTGAAAGAAATGATGTATGTTCCGCGTTCAAAATCAAATCTCCGCCATTTGAAACAGATGAACAAATGAATGATTTTCAGAAATTTGTATACGAGCTACCAAATTCATTAAAACAAAGAGAATTATTAGAAGCCTTTCCCGGTTTCGACTACTCTACAAATATTTATCCAACATATAAAGGATTAGTTTGGGATTTGAAACGCAGTTCTACATTTGATTCCAAATTTATCGACAATTTACTAAGAGATTGGGAAACCACTAACGTAGATTTTAAGCGTGAGTTAAAACTAGATACCAAAAAGCAAAAAGCAGAATTTGCGAAAGACGTTTTAGGATTAGCGACAACCAAATCTAGCGGAAAGCGCTACTTGATTGTAGGTTTTAATGATAAGACAAGAGAATATCATGCTCCGCTTGATGTAAATGTTACACAAGACAGAATGGAAAATGTTTTGTCCGATTTAACTGACCCTGTCGTAAGTATTCGTTACGAAATAATTGATTATAAAAAAGGAAAAGTCGGAAAACTAGAAATTATTCGAGAGCCTGAGAAATTACCTTATAGAGCTAAAAAGGATGTAATCATAGATGAAAAAGGTAAAAAGGTTTGGAGAAAGGTAAAATTTATGTGCGACATGGTTCGCATACCGAATCACCTTCAGAATTTGAGTTAGAAGCATTAATAGAAGAAGGAAAACGCGCTCGCGGAAAAAGTTAGTAAACAATAAAAATGGCGACGCTCCTAGAAGAACTATCTCAACTAATTTCCGCGCTCAACGAAAACCGAGTCGAATACGCGGTGTGCGGCGGTTTGTCTTTGGCGATTCACGGATTTGCGCGAGCGACTTTGGATATAGATATTTTGATTCAGCCCGAATCGCTGGAAAAAGCATATAAAATTGGTGCGAAAAAAGGCTTCGATATTCGCGGGCTGGATATTTCATTCAAGGAAAGAGCCGTTGAAATCCGGCGCGTTTCCAAGATTGACGACAATGGCGAAGTGCTTTCGCTTGATTTATTGTTAGAAGCCATCTCAAAAATAGTTTGATAAACTTCGCTCTATGTCACGACGCGAAGAATTAACCGATGAACAATGGTCTTTGATTGAACCGTTATTTGATAAACCGCCCGTTGTGGTGACCCGCGGACGACCGCGCAGGTCTGAACGCGAAGTCTTGAACGGAGTGCTTTGGATACTACGTTCCGGCGCCAGATGGTGCGACTTGCCCGAAAGATTTCCGTCATACCAGACTTGCCATCGCCGTTTCCAGGAATGGGTTAAAGACGGGCGATTGCGAAAAGTGCTGGAAACGCTTGCCGATGACTTACAGGCTCGCGGTAAATTGGATTTATCCGAATGCTTTATTGACGGAACCTTTGTTTCGGCTAAAAAAGGGCTTTTGTGTCGGAAAGACCAAGCGGGGCAAAGATACGAAGCTCATGGCAGTGGCAGACCGCTTTGGTCTTCCTCTCGGCGTCCACACTTGCTCTGCTTCGCCGCACGAAGTCAAACTTGCCCGAGAAACTGTTTGCGAGCGGTTCACCGATGAGCGACCCGAAAAGATGATTGGCGATAAAGCATATGACTCTGACCCGCTCGATGCGGAGTTGGCGAAACTCGATATTGAACTGATTGCGCCGCATAAAGCCAACCGCAAAAAGGCGCAGACGCAGGACGGCAGAAAACTTCGCCGTTACAAACGCAGGTGGAAAATTGAACGCCTCTTTGCGTGGCTGGGTAACTTTCGTCGGATTGTGGTTCGCTACGAATATCATTCGGACAATTACTTAGGCTTTGTTCATCTGGCTTGTATCGTTATTTTGTTGAGAAACTATTTTTGAGATAGCTTCTAGTAACTCCGCAGGTTCAAGACGTTTGGGAAACGCGGGAGACGATAGATTTTTTGGGCAATCGGCTTTCCGTCGTTTCTCTGGCAGGTCTAATAAAAATGAAACGGCTGGCGGGCAGACCGCAGGATTTAGCGGATATTGCGAGGTTGGAAAATGAAGAAGGTTGATATGTCAGAGGCGGCAATTTTGCGGCGATTAAAAACGGTTGACCAACTGCGCGATCTTTGTCTGTCTTTGATGAAGGCGAAAAAAGAATCGGATGAAAAAGCGAAAAAGAACGAGCCGATTGTGAAAAAGACGAATGCTGAAAATTGACGTTCACACGCACATTTTGCCGAAGGAAATTCCGCGCTGGAAGGAAAAATTTGGCTATGGCGGATTTATCCGGCTCGAACATCATCAGCCGTGTTGCGCGAGAATGTTGAAGGACGACGGGCATTTTTTCCGCGAGATTGAAGACAACTGCTGGAGCGCCGAAAGGCGAATCGAAGAATGCGATTCGTCCGGCGTTCGCGTTCAGGTTTTATCAACCGTTCCCGTGATGTTCAGTTACTGGGCAAAGCCGTGCGACGGCGCGGAAATCGCTAAATTTTTGAACGACCGATTAGCCGAAATTGTCGCTCGATTTCCGACACGCTTCGTCGGTTTGGGAACTGTGCCGATGCAGGATACGCGGCTGGCGATTCAGGAATTGGAACGCTGCCGACAAATCGGACTGGTCGGCGTGCAAATCGGCACGAACGTCAATCAATTAAATTTGGGCGAGCCTCAGTTTTTCGATTTTTTCAAGGCGTGTGAAGAATCGGAAATGGCGGTTTTCGTGCATCCGTGGGAGATGATGGGCGAGGCGGAAATGCAAAAATACTGGTTGCCGTGGCTCGTCGGAATGCCGGCGGAAACCGCTCGCGCGATTTGTTCTTTAATTTTTTCAGGCGTGCTGGAACGATGTGCGAATTTGCGAATTTGTTTCGCGCACGGCGGCGGCTCGTTTCCGGCGACGATTGGCAGAATCGAACACGGGTTTCTCGCGCGACCGGATTTATGCGCGGTTGACAACGCGCACAACCCGCGAAATTATCTCGGTAAATTCTGGTTCGACTCGCTCGTTCACGACGTAGCGATGCTCAGGTTTTTGATCGAACTGGCAGGCGCGGACAAAGTTGCTCTGGGAACTGATTACCCGTTTCCGCTCGGCGAAGAAATAGCGGGCAGTTTGATTGAATCAATGTCGTTTGACGAAGAAACAAAATCCAAATTGCTGCACGGCGCGGCGCTCGAATGGCTCAGTCTGGATAAGAATTTGTTTATCGAATAAAATGTATGTATGAAAATCTTCTTTACGCGGTTATCTCGACAATAGACGAAAGCACAAACTTCAAGTGTGCGGCAGTCAGCGATGAAATTAGTCAAGATTTTGAAAAACTCAATCTTGATTCAGAAACGAAAAAACTTTTCCAACAGCATTGGTTTTCCGAAAATGCCGAGGTTGGTCCGACTATTTACTCTGCCGAAAACGTTTTCCAAGCCGAGAAAGAAAATAATTATCTTAAGAACGGAATTATTGAAATCGGTTATTGTCCTAACGGAGATGAAATTTTTCTTCGAGTAAGCGATTCTGCGGTTTTATATTGGTCACACGATGACGCCGAAAGCGATTGGTATGACAAGGAAGAAACAGCCCTATTTATGGCTTACAGCAGAGTCGAGTATCTGTTAGTAAATATCTGTAACCGAAATTTTGTTCCGTGGGATTCATATTCTGCACGAGAGTATTTTGATTTATATGGCGGAAAATAATACAACGGAAACTTACGAACCGACAGAAGCATTCGCCCGACAAATGGACGCGCAGGATTCGCTCAAACATTTCCGCAAGAAGTTTTATATTCCCAAACAATCGAACGGCGAAGATGTGATTTATTTGACGGGCAATTCGCTCGGACTTCAGCCGAAAACTACGAGAGATTATATTGAACAGGAATTAAAGGATTGGGAAACTTTGGGCGTGGAAGGACATTTCAGGGCGAAGAACCCATGGATGCCGTATCACGAATTCCTAACCGAACAGATGGCAAACATCGTCGGCGCAAAACCCTCTGAAACGGTCGTGATGAATTCGCTGACGGTCAATTTACATTTGCTGATGGTTTCGTTTTATCGTCCGACTTCTGAGAGGTATAAAATCGTCATCGAAGCGGGCGCGTTTCCCTCAGACCAATACGCCGCCGGGTCGCAGATAAAATTTCACGGTTTCGACGTTGAAGATGCGCTGATTGAACTCGCGCCGCGCGCCGGCGAAAATTGTTTGCGCGCCGAAGACATCGAACAAACGATTGACGAGAACGGCGATTCAATTGCTTTGATTTTGCTCGGCGGCGTTAATTATTACACCGGACAGAAATTTGATTTTCAAAAAATCGTTGAAATCGGTCACCGAGTCGGCGCAAAGGTTGGCTTCGATTTAGCGCATGCGGCGGGAAACGTTGAACTCGATTTGCACGAATGGAACGCGGATTTTGCGGCGTGGTGTTCGTATAAATATCTCAACGCCGGTCCGGGCGGCATCGCCGGAGTTTTCGTTCACGAACACCACGGCGAAGCGTTCGATTTGCCGCGTTTCGCCGGTTGGTGGGGACACGACAAGGAGACGCGCTTTTTGATGGACAAACAATTCGTCCCGATCCCGGGCGCGGAAGGCTGGCAACTGTCGAATCCGCCGATTTTTCAGCTCGCCGCGCTGAAAGCCTCGCTCGACGTTTTTGAAGCAGCCGGAATGAAAAATTTGATTGAAAAATCGAAACGGCTGACCGGCTATCTGGAATTTCTGCTCGCTGAAATCCGCGACGACAGAGTTTCCGTCATCACGCCTGCCGATGAAAAGATGCGCGGCTGTCAGCTTTCGATTCGCGTCAAGGATGCGGACAAAAATCTTTTCAAAGCCATGTCCGATAAAGGCGTGATTGCCGATTGGCGCGAGCCGGACGTGATTCGCGTCGCGCCCGTGCCGCTTTACAATTCCTTTTCGGATGCGTTCAAGTTTACCGAGATTTTGAAGAATTGTTTGAAAGATTAATCACAAAGGACGCACAAAATATAAAGCGGAAATCTTATAATCCTTTGCGTCGTTCGCGCCCTTTGCGGTAAAAGTTTCTTATGCCAAATCAAAAAGTTATTATCATCGGCGCGGGTTTGTCCGGCTCTCTGCTCGCCATTTATTTGGCAAAACGCGGCATTGAGGTTGAAATTTATGAATCGCGCGGCGATATGCGAAAAGAGGAAATATCGGCAGGTCGTTCGATAAATCTGGCACTGTCAAATCGCGGAATCGCCGCGCTCAAAGAAATCGGTTTGGACGAATATATGCTCGCCGAAGCCGTTCCGATGCACGGACGAATGATTCACGCCGCGGACGGACAAACAAAACTTTTACCTT
Source organism: Pyrinomonadaceae bacterium (assembly GCA_030448055.1). GTDB lineage: Bacteria > Acidobacteriota > Blastocatellia > Pyrinomonadales > Pyrinomonadaceae. The sequence goes on along the minus strand of JAUJNR010000002.1, from coordinate 598,739 downwards.
ACAGCGGCAGACAAGGCGAATATATCAACTCGGTTTCGCGCGCCGGTCTGAACGTCGCTTTGATGAACGAAGCGGAAACGTATGTGGGCGTGAAATTTTATTTCGACGAAAAGTTAATTGATTTCGATTGCAAAACAGGCGAAGCGCGATTTGAATCAGGGAAAATCGTCAAAGGCGAGACGCTGATTGCCGCCGACGGCGCGGGTTCAAAAGTGCGCGACGCGATGCTGCACGGCGGCGTCGCGCGTTTTGACTTTTCCCAGAAATGGCTCGCACACGGTTACAAAGAACTGCACATCCCGCCTGATGCGAACGGCGCGTTTCGGATGGAGAAAAACGCTCTGCACATCTGGGCGCGGCGCCAGTTTATGATGATTGCGTTGCCGAACACGGACGGCAGTTTCACCTGCACGCTCTTTTTAGCGCATACGGGCGAAACGAGTTTCGAGCAATTAACCGACAAGAAATCTCTGCTCGAATTTTTCGAGGCGAATTTCGCCGACGCGCTTCGGTTGATTCCGACATTGGTCGAGGATTTTTTCGCTAATCCCGTCGGCAATCTCGGCACGGTCAAATGTTTTCCCTGGAATGTCGGCGGGAAAAGTTTACTGCTCGGAGACTCGGCGCACGCCGTCGTGCCTTTTTACGGGCAAGGAATGAACGCTTCGTTTGAAGACTGCCGCGTGTTAAACGATTTAATCGAACAACACGGCGCTGACTGGAAAACCGTTTTCAATGAATTTACAAACGTGCGTAAAGAAAACGCCGACGCAATTGCGCAAATGGCGGAGGAAAATTTCTACGAAATGCGCGATGCCGTCGCCGACCCGGTTTTCGTCAGAAAACGCGAACTCGAAACAAAACTCGAACACGAATTTCCCGATTACTTTTCCAAATACTCGATGGTCACGTTCCGCGCGGATTTGCCATACTCGGTCGCCAAACAAAAGGGTAACGCGCAAGACAACTTGCTAATGAAAATTTGCACCGAAACGGAAAACGTCAATCAAATTGATTTAGAAGAAGTTATGCGGAAAATAAATTCAATAAAAACTTAAAAACGGTCAACACGAATGAAAAACACTTTCTCTTTTCGCTTTTTATTTCTTTTCTATATATGCGGTTCGATAATTTCATATGCGCAATTGGAAGAGAAAGAAACTAACGAGGCGTGCAAACAAATCAGTTATATTAAGAGCAAGCCCATAAGTTATTGGCTTGAAACACTAAGCACAAATAGCCCGGGCGGTCGTCAATATTCTCTTGACGCATTAGCAAAACTGGGACCTGAGGCGGCTGAAGCAGTTCCAACTTTAGCGAAATTAGTTAATGACAAAGATTGGATGGTTCAGCGCAAGGTTTTTGAAGCACTTGTTAAAATCGCCGATGGAGACGATACCAGCCCGGCGGCTCTTATGCTGATTCAGGCGCTCGCTAAAAGTAATCAGCGGAATTCCGCTCGTGAATATGCTTTAAGAGGATTGTCCGAAATTTATAATACTCGCAGATTAGTAGGAACAACTCAGCTTCCCGGTTGGGTAGGAGTTTATCCGAGCGATAGAATTCATTTTTTTTGGGATAAACCCGTCGTTTCGGCAGACGGAAAAAGCTACTCTCAGCAATTTTCGGAAGCCTATGTCGGGAGTATTTCTTCTATGAGGCGGACGGAAACTCTCGCCCGCGATCCGCTATTTGCACAAAAATATTCGGACGAGGCACTGCGTAAAGACCCGAACCCGCCCAAAATTTATTATGCAGGCAAACGGAAAGTATTAATTTGGGATTTAAAGGAGAAAGTTCAACAACGCTATATTCAACCCTGTGAAACCATCAAATCTCGCACGATAGTATTGCTTAATATTGATAAGGCGTGGATTTCGGAAATCTGTTTCGATACAGCCTATGGCGAAAGAGCGAAAGCCGAACCGACCGAATTTGAATTTTCCGACGAACAGCTCGTTTTTTTTGACCGCGCCGAAGCAGCCCTGGAAAATCCGCCGCGAACGAATTTTCGCCGCACATCCGAGTTGTTCAAACCTCTGAAAAAAGGAATGTCGCAGTTTGATGTGTATAGTTACGTAGGCAAACCGGATCAAGTATTTCCGACCGGCGAAGGAATGGCGGTTGCCGTTTACGGATTACTCAACGAATCAACGATTGTACTGAGGTATTCAAATCCTTCAAAAACAGTAAAACAATTTTCTGAGGGCGGTCTGTGGAAATTAGAGTATGCCAACCTTACGCCCAAGGACAATAACCCGATCATTGAATTCATCAGGTAAGAGCTGTTACACGAAACAAATTGTTGTTGAGAAGCTGTGCAAATGTCGAAAGTATGAGCGAGAGTAATTTCGACGAAGTAACGGGGCAGGTGAAATTTTTATGAAAATTATTTTACCAATCTTCTTTGCGCTTCTGATTTGGATCACGCTCCTTAAATTATTTTTCGATAATGTCGAAGATTTTTGGAAAACTGCTAAGGAAGAATCTTTCTGGTTTGCCGTCGCAATAGTATTCGATACTCGTTTAGGCGGAATTAGATTTTTAATTTTTGTTGCCGTCGGAATTTTCGGCGGCGGTTTGCTTTATAGCTTTTTGTGAAAAATGGGCGGAAAATCAAATAATCCAATCATAAAATTATGGATATCAATTTGAAAGGTAAAAAGGCGTTCGTCTGCGGAAGCACGCAAGGCATCGGGCGAGCCGCCGCCGTTGAACTCGCCAATCTCGGCGCATCAATCGTTTTGCTGGCGCGAAATGAAGATTCGCTTAAACGGGTGAAAGACGAATTAGACCAATCACAAAATCAGCAGCACGATTTTATCGTCGCCGATTTTTTCGCGCCCGACGAATTGAAGAATCGAGTCGCCAATTACTTGCAAAAAAATCCGTCGCCCGTTCATATTTTAATCAACAACACGGGCGGACCTCCGGCTGGCAAGGCGATTGATGCAGAGGCACAAGAGTTTATCAATGCTTTTCAAAATCATGTGCTTTGCAATCAAATTCTCGTTCAGGCTTTGGTTGAACGAATGAAATCCGAACGATACGGGCGAATTATTAACGTCATTTCGACTTCGGTCAAACAGCCGATTCCCGGCTTGGGCGTGTCGAATACGATTCGCGGTGCGGTTGCGAGTTGGGCGAAAACGCTCGCCGGCGAATTAGGCGAGTTTGGTATTACGGTTAATAACGTGCTGCCCGGATTTACCAAAACGCAAAGGCTCGAAGCGATTATTGCAAACAAGGCGGACAAAACTGGCGATTCGCTTGAGCGAATCGCGGCGGAAATGCAAAGCGAAACTCCGGCGAAAAGATTTGCCGAAGCGTTTGAAGTCGCCAACGCCGTCGCGTTTTTGGCGTCTCCGGCGGCTTCATATATCAATGGCGTAAATTTGCCGGTGGACGGCGGCAGAACCGCTTGTTTGTAAATCGGCGAATCGGGTAAACACTCAAACGAATCGCAATGATTTTCTTCGTCGAAATAAATAATCAAGTTTACAAAATTGATTTGGAAAACCCGCTCGACGTTTCGATTCCGCTCGATTTCAACGGCGCGCAACCGAACGCTTACGGAGCGGAGCGGGCGACGGCGACGGCGTGCGAAGCCGGAAATTTAATCGGCGACACGAGACGCGGCGGAAGCTGCAACTTTGAGCAAATTAAATTTATTCCGCACTGTAACGGCACGCACACCGAATGCGTCGGACACATCACCGACCAGAGAATTTCCGTTTATCAATCGCTCAGAGATTCTTTCATTCCTGCTGCGCTCGTTTCAATTTCGCCTGAAAACGCTTTTCAAACCGAAGAAACTTACCCGGTGAAATTAAATGCGGAAGACCGGCTGATTACGAAAAAAAATTTACGAAACCGGTTAGAAGGCACCGGCACAAATTGGCTCGACGCTTTAATCGTCCGCACGCTGCCGAATGACGACAGCAAAAAAACGCGGGCGTATATGGAACAGCCGCCGCCGTTTTTTTCGACCGAAGCGATGCGTTACGTCGCGGAAAAGGGCGTGAAACATTTGCTCGTGGATATGCCCTCGATTGACCGCGCGTTCGACGCGGGCAAACTTTCGAACCACCGCGTTTTCTGGAACATCGCGCCTGAAAGCCGCGCGATTAACGAAGCGAGTTTAATTCACAATACGATAACGGAAATGATTTACGTCCCCGACGAAATCGAGGACGGCGCGTATCTTTTAAATCTGCAAATCGCCTCGTTCGCCGCCGACGCCGCTCCGAGCCGACCGCTGCTTTTCAAAATCTACGAATAAAAATTTCGCGCCGCCAAACTGAAAATAAATGCTATGATTATTCACTGTTTATTTTTATCGAGAAAAGAAAATGAGCGACCTTTCAAGATTCGGCGTGAGCGCCGAAGAAGAACTTCTGCAAAATTTTGACCGGCTGATTTCCGGTCAGGGCTACGCCAATCGTTCGGAAGCCTTACGCGATTTGATGCGCGAAGCGATAGTCAAATCGCGCCTTGAAGACGCGCCGGAGACAGGCGAGGTGCTGGGCAGTCTGACTCTCGTTTACGACCATCACGCCAGCGATTTGGCGGATAAAATGAACGCGCTGCAGCACGACTATTTCCATTTTATCGTTTCGGTTCTGCACGTTCACATCAGCCACGATGATTGTATGGAGGTCATCGTGCTGCGCGGCGAAATCAAACAAGTTCGCACGCTTGCCGATGCGATTTTGAGTTTAAAGGGAGTCAAACACGGCAAACTTTTCGTTACCTTGCCGGCGCGGGAAATCGTCGAACGCCACGAGCATCGGCATTCTCACAAACACTAATCAAAATTTTGAATTGTCTGAGACAGACATTTTCGTACGGCTTCGGATATTATCTTAAAAGGAGAGTTGAAACGATGAGCCGTTGGGTCGGACGCTGGGAAAATTATTGAGAACTCGCTTTAACGGGCGGTCCGCCCGTGCGGGGAACGAAACTTCTCGCGTGGCGCGTGCCGCCGGTTTGGACGAGTTTGCAAACCGGCGAAACGTCCGCGCCGGAGAATTCGAAAGTTTTACCCAGTCAAAAACAATTGATAAAAGCCGCGCAAGCGACGCTCGACGCGGTTTTCGGCGACGTGCAAACGGGATTGCGCGAAACAGTCGGCGTTGAATGTTCGCTCGCCGTCGGCGAACGCTGTTCGGTGGTTTTGGATTTGCCCGGCGATACAGACACCGAACCAATCGCGCGGGCGATTGATATGGAAAACGTCGAAGCGTGGCGCGACGCGGGCGGGCGCGTTCACGTCGGTCTCAGCCCTTGGTTTTCCGCCAAAGACGTTGACCAGGCGGTTCTCTCGACTGTTAAAGTCATTCACGTTCTGCTTGGCATCCACGCTTCCGATGCAAATAAGCCGAAATCCTTCGGACAAAAAATTTTCGGGGCGGTCGCGGAAGTAGTTAAACTTCAAAAGAAAGTCGAAAAACGGTAAAAGTTATTTTTTGATTTTCAAACCAAATCACCGAACCGATGCTGCAAAACAGCGGCGACGGCGACAGCCGCCGTTTCCGCCCGCAAAATTCTGCCGCCGAAGGTAATGATTTGAAATCCGTTTTCACGCGCTGCTTCGATTTCCGATGTTTCCCAGCCGCCTTCCGCGCCGACTATTGCCGTGATTTTTTCGGTCGCCTCGATTGCCGAAAAACTACCACCGTCGCGCTCGGCAAATAAAATTCGCGTGTCTTTTTCCCCTGAAATAAATTTCTCAAAATCAATCGGCGGCTCTATCGGCATCAGCCGGGCGCGTCCCGATTGTTTGGCGGCTTCAAGCGCGATTTTCCGCCAGCGCGTCAGCCGTTTTCCCGTTTCTGTTAAACGCGCTTCGGCGCGTTTCGTATTAAGCGGAACGAATTTCGTGACGCCCAATTCGACCGCTTTCTGAACGACCCAGTCGAATTTTTCGCCTTTCAAAAGCGCGACCGCCAGCGTCAAATTTAATCCTGATTCGGGCGCGGTCGGCGCGGCTTCTTCGAGAATCGTCAAAACGGTTTGTTTCTTTTCGATTCGTTCGATTTCGCACGCGAATTCCCTGCCGTCGCCGTCGAAAACTCGCACCGGATCGTTTTCCTTGAGACGCAAAACGTCGCGCAGATGTTTCGTTTCCTCAACGCTTAAAAGGATTTTTTGTCCGTCGAAACTTTCGGCGGCGGCGTAAAAGCGGCGCATAAATTTATCTTACGGGGCATTGGAATTCTTGCCGGTTTCGCCGATTTTCCCGCTCGCTTTCTGCACGTATTGCGCGCCGAATTTGAAACCGGATTTTCCATTCGCCGCGCCTTTTTGATTACGGCTTACGGAGAAACAAGAAATAAACTCCGACGAGAGCGACTATGGTGAAGAAAAGCATCAGAATCGAACCGCCGAGAACGTAAATCAATCTTGGACCTACTGCCCTTTTGGTTTCCCGAACGGCGGACTGACTAGAAGCCATCTCAAAAATAGTTTGATAAACTTCGCTCTATGTCACGACGCGAAGAATTAACCGATGAACAATGGTCTTTGATTGAACCGTTATTTGATAAACCGCCCGTTGTGGTGACCCGCGGACGACCGCGCAGGTCTGAACGCGAAGTCTTGAACGGAGTGCTTTGGATACTACGTTCCGGCGCCAGATGGTGCGACTTGCCCGAAAGATTTCCGTCATACCAGACTTGCCATCGCCGTTTCCAGGAATGGGTTAAAGACGGGCGATTGCGAAAAGTGCTGGAAACGCTTGCCGATGACTTACAGGCTCGCGGTAAATTGGATTTATCCGAATGCTTTATTGACGGAACCTTTGTTTCGGCTAAAAAAGGGGCTTTTGTGTCGGAAAGACCAAGCGGGGCAAAGGTATACGAAGCTCATGGCAGTGGCAGACCGCTTTGGTCTTCCTCTCGGCGTCCACACTTGCTCTGCTTCGCCGCACGAAGTCAAACTTGCCCGAGAAACTGTTTGCGAGCGGTTCACCGATGAGCGACCCGAAAAGATGATTGGCGATAAAGCATATGACTCTGACCCGCTCGATGCGGAGTTGGCGAAACTCGATATTGAACTGATTGCGCCGCATAAAGCCAACCGCAAAAAGGCGCAAACGCAGGACGGCAGAAAACTTCGCCGTTACAAACGCAGGTGGAAAATTGAACGCCTCTTTGCGTGGCTGGGTAACTTTCGTCGGATTGTGGTTCGCTACGAATATCATTCGGACAATTACTTAGGCTTTGTTCATCTGGCTTGTATCGTTATTTTGTTGAGAAACTATTTTTGAGATAGCTTCTAATGGGAATCGGTTTCTGATTCGGCGAAGCCGCGTCGTATGGATAGGGCGGAGAAAAAGCGGAAAAGTTAAAATTCGGCGCAATTTTATCGTGATGATTCGCGTCGTTTTCATTAAAATTTAGCGCCCTTTTCGGCAAGTTATGAATTTTTTCGCCGGCGGAGACGCGGAAAACCGGCGCGGGCATTGTCCAATCATCCGGCTTTTCCCCTTTCGGAACATTAGCGTTCGGCGCACTCGTTTTCCAGTCGTCGCTTTTCGATTTGTCGTTTTCGTCGTTCATCGCTTTTCGCTTTTGCTTTAACTATTCGACAAAAGTTTTTAGCGCAAAGTCGCCGAGTCGTCGAGACGCAAAGTTTTCAGAAATGAGTTTTAAAACTGGCATTGAATTTTTCATATTTCTATTTCAAAAATAATCCTTTCCAGATTTTGCGCCTTCTGCGAGCGTTGTGCGCGTTGTAAATCTTTTTCAATTATTTCTGCAAATCCAGCATATCCATTCGCGTAATTATACCCGTGATACGTTTGAAATCTTCAATCAAAACGGCGGGCGATTTTTGCAGTTGCGCTTTTATTTCGTTGAAAGTCGCGTCCATTTCGACAATCGGAAAACTTTCGTCCATCACGTCGCCGACTCGCGCTTCGAGAAGGTCGCGGTTCTCCAGAAGGCGCGTCAAGACGCGGCTTTCGCGCAATGATCCGACCGATTGATTGTTTTCCAGAACGGGAATTTGCGTCACGCCGATTTCGTTCATCTTCGCCAGCGCGTCGCCGACAATTTCATCGGGCGCGGCGAAAACGAGCGCCTGCGGCGCGCCGGAATTCTTCGTTTCTTTGATCAGTCCGGCGGTAATTTTCTGTGGTTCGAGCAGCAGTTTTTCCTTCATCCACTCGTCCGAATGAAACTTCGTCAAATAATGCTCGCCCGTGTCGCAGACGATAAAAACCACCAAACCGTTTTCGTCTAATTTCCTTGCCACGCGCAGTGCGGCGGCGAAAATCGTGCCGGTCGAGCCGCCGCAAAAAATGCCTTCGATGCGCGACAACTGCCGTGCCATCTCGAAAGATTCGCGGTCGGTGATGTTGATGATTTCGTCAATCGCCTTCATATCGGCGTTGCCGACCGGCAGATTTTGTCCGATGCCTTCGACCAGATAAGGCGTGGCTTCCGGGACGCGACCCGATTCTTTATAAGTTTTGAAAATCGAGCCGTACGGGTCGGCGCCGATGATTTTAATATTCGGATTTTTCTCTTTCAAATATCTGCCCGTGCCGCTTATTGTGCCGCCCGTGCCGATTGAAGAAACGAAATGCGTGATTTTGCCGTCGGTGTCGTTCCAGATTTCCGGTCCGGTCGTGCGGTAATGCGCCAAAGGATTCGCCGGATGATTATATTGATCGGGATAAAAAGAATTCGGCATTTCCGAGGCAATACGTCTGGCTGTTTCGACATAATGGTCGGGCGTTCCCGGCTTTGCCGCCGCCGGACAAATCACGACATCCGCGCCCAAAGATTTTAAGTAGCGCGATTTTTCCGTCGAGGCTTTTTCGGTCAAGACAAAAATACATTTATAGCCTTTAACTGCCGCCGCGAGCGCCAGACCGATGCCAGTGTTTCCGCTTGTCGCCTCGATAATCGTGCCGCCTTTCTTTAAAGTTCCCTCTTTTTCCGCCGCCTCAATCATCGAAATGCCGATGCGGTCTTTAACCGAAAAGCCGGGATTGAGGTTTTCCATTTTGGCGAATATCTGCGCCTTGATGCCGTTCCGCTCGGCTAGATTGTTGATTTTAACGAGCGGCGTGTTGCCGATCAGACTTAAAACGTCGTTGTAAAATTTCATTTGTTCTCCGCGATAAAAATGTTTGTATAAGGTCAGATTAAAACGTCCACAATAATTTTAGCCTGTGTTTCCGCCGCCGCAAAATTGAAACCCGAAAAATAATACGCTCGCCGCAATACGAAAGCCTTTTACATCAGAAATCAAATCGTCTGCTGAAAAATTATCCGTGTTCAATCTTCCGCCCTAAAGATCAACTTTGCAGCCTTGCCCTCTAAGTTCGCCAAACCGAAAGTATAGAAAACTATCGAATTTATTTGGAATCAAAAGTGTAAGAAATTCTCGCCCTTTTCGCTATAAAGTCTCCGCGTTGTTGCTTTATTAGCCCGAATAGAGTATTCTATAAAAGTTCACTCCTTCTCTCTTTGATCAACGGTGGCGTTTTGGACAAATCGAGATTAGGTTCGTTTATAACTAACAGAAGCCATTTGACCGCAAGTCTTCCGCAAGCAACCGTTTTCGCCGAAGCCTACTTTCGTCCAGCAACTTCTTTGATGCTCCTGAAAAAAGGAGAAAGGATTTTTATGTCAACCAAACTTTACGTCGGTAATTTATCATTCAACACTTCTAACGAAGATTTACAAGAACTTTTTGCTCAAGCCGGAACGGTCGAATCAGCGAATATCGTCGAAGACCGTGACACGGGACGCTCGCGCGGCTTCGGTTTTGTCGAAATGTCGAGCGCCGAAGAAGGCAAAACAGCTATCGAACAATTAAACGGCAAAGAAGTTGATGGTCGCAGTTTGACCGTTAACGAAGCCAAACCGCGCGAAGAGCGCAGCGGCGGCGGTGGAAATCGCGGTGGCGGCGGTCGTGGCGGCTACGGTGGTGGCGGTGGAAATCGCGGCGGCGGTGGCGGCGGTTACGGCGGCGGCGGTGGTTCGCGCTGGTAATTTTCCGGCGCTTTCTAAATAAAAGGCGGCTGCGGCAATTTATTTGTTAGTTGCCGCAGCCGCCTTTTTTACTTGATTTTTTACAAAGTTATTTCCTGGATAAGCCAATCTGCTAGTTGGTAATAAAAAGCAACCAACGCTCGTTTATTAAGATTCGATTAGGATTATTGAGGATTTCACGCGGTTTTATTTTAATCAATCTTAAAACAACTCTAACGAATCGGCGTTCGGACTCTTGATTTAAAACGCCGTCACGAAAACTAGCGGCTTAGGTTATAAAAGATTTTTCGCTCCCGCTTTTCGGTCGAGCAAATCAAACAAGGATTTAATGAACTTTAAACAATTAGGCTTGCAAACCGCCTTGACGCAAATTTGCAAGTCGCTCGGTTTTACCGAACCGACACCAATTCAACAACAAACGATTCCCGCCGTTCTCGAGGGCGCGGACGTTATCGCCTGCGCCGAAACCGGCACGGGCAAAACGGCGGCGTTTCTGCTGCCGCTGATTCAGCGTTTATTGGAAAATAAAACAAAAGGCGTCGCCGTTTTAGTGCTGGCGCCGACGCGCGAGCTTGCCACGCAAATCGAGGCGGCGTGCCGCGAATTTGCCCACAAAAAATTACGCTGCGTCGCGCTAATCGGCGGCGCGGGCTACAAACGTCAGACGGAAAATCTGCGCGGCGCGAATATTATCGTCGCCACGCCCGGACGCTTGATTGATTTTATGCAGCAGGGCGCGATTGATTTTTCGGCGCTCGAAACGCTCGTCCTGGACGAAGCCGACCGAATGCTCGACATGGGCTTTCTGCCCGCCATCCGCTGCATTCTCGAATCAATTCCGAAAAAACGGCAGACACTTTTCTTCTCGGCGACGATAACTGTCGAGGTCGGGAAAATCGCCAAGGCGATGATGAACAGCCAACCGCAATATATTGAAGTCAGCCGCGGCGGACAGACCGCCGTAACAATTGAGCAGACGGCTTATCCGGTTTCGGCGCAATCGAAAACGGTTTTGCTGCTCGATTTGTTAGAACGCGAAAAGTTCGAGCGCGTCTTAGTTTTCACGCGCACGAAGCGCAGTGCCGACCGGCTTTCGCACATTCTGGAAGCCCGCTCGCACAAAGCCACGCGAATTCATGGCGACCGTTCGCAATCGCAGCGGGAAGCCGCTCTGCGCGGATTTAAGAATGGGCAAATGCGCGTTTTGGTGGCGACCGATGTCGCGGCGCGCGGCATTGATATTGATTCGGTTTCGCACGTTATCAATTACGACGTGCCGGAAGCGGCGGAAGATTACGTTCACCGCATCGGGCGCACCGGGCGCGCCGGACAAAAAGGTCGCGCCATCACGCTCGTCGCGCCGGGCGAAGAATTAAATATGCGCTCGATTGAACGCCTGACCGGGCAAAAGGTCGAGCGCGTTTTGCTGCCTGATTTCGGCGGCGCGTTGCCGACGTTCGAGAACCCGAAAAAACCCTTTCGCGCCCTTTCCAGAGGACGCAGCCGTTCTTTTCGTTCAAGATAAACCAAATAAAATTGAGGAGTTTAAATTATGCCAAAGAAAAAATTTACGATTGATGAAAAAACCGAAGCGATGTGTTCGACGTGCGACACGGAAAGTTCTCACACGGTGATGACCGTGACCAAACTCGGACAAATTACCAAGTTGGTTTGCGATATTTGCGGAAGCGTCAGCACATTTAAGAGCGGCGTTAAAACGTCAATCGGAATGTCTTCGAAAAGCGGCAGTCCATACGACCGAACGCGCAAATACCGCAAAGGTCAGGCAATGCTTCATACGACTTTCGGGCAGGGCGAAGTGACGGCGGTCATCGAACCGCAGAAAATTGACGTTTTGTTCGGCGACCAAGTGCGGCGTTTGATTCACGCTCAAGTTTAAGTTTTGAATAAAAAAGGCGGCTCAATTTTTGAGCCGCCTTTTTTATTCAGATCTTTAAAGTCTTATCTTCGACCTTTGAACAGAAAACCGATTACTAAGCCTACCGCCGCCGAAATCAGCAGCGCTTGCCCAGGTTTCTGACGTGCATATTCTTTCGCGTCGGAGACCAATTCCTTTGGGTCTTTGCCTTGTAATTCCTTGAACTTGTCGCTCGCCACCGCAAATTTTTCGTTGGCAAAGTCTTTGGCTTTCATCGCCGCGCCCTGAAATTTCTGCCCGTATTCCTGCGCCTGCCCCTTAAATTCATTCATATAATCGTTCGTCGTTTTGTCTTCGCCGTTATAAACTTCGGGTTTAACCAGCCCTTGTTCCTGATTTGAAATTGTTTCCGCCATTTTACTCTATATCTCCCTTTTAAATTTGAATTAACCAACTAAACTTCAGCATTTTGGTTTCGCCTTTGATGCCTTTGTTCGGTGAAAAGTTGATACGAAAAATTTTTATGCGAAGTTCACCTTAAATCTTTTACCGGATTCTTGACAAACTTTTGTTCGTTTGAGAAAGTAAGTAAGCACTTACTTATTTGGCTGGAGTTTTTTATTGATTAAAGAATTAGACACAACTGAAGCCGCGACGAGCCGTATGACAGGCGACGAGAGGCGTTTGCAGATTCTGCAAGTTGCCATCAATCTGTTTTCGCAGCGCGGTTTCAGCGGCACGACGACCAAGGAAATCGCGCGGGCGGCGGGCGTATCCGAGGCGATTATTTTTCGTCATTTTGCCAATAAAGACGAGCTTTATTCGGCGATTCTCGACCACAAAGCGTGCAACCGCACTTTTCAAAGTCATTTTGAAGAGGTCATTGAGAAAGTAAAAGCAAAAGACGATTACGGAGTTTTTTATACGATGGCGTTAAACGCGCTTGACCATCATTCGGAAGACTGTGGCTTTTTGCGTTTGATGCTTCATTCCGCTTTAGAAGACCACGATTTGGCGCGGATGTTTTTTGAAAGTTTTATTACGGACGTTTACAAATTTTTAGGCGACTATATACGCCAGCGACAGGCAGACGGCGCGTTTCGCCAGATCGAACCGAATATGGTCGTGCGCGCATTCGTCGGAATGTTCGTTCACCACTCGCTGAATAACCTTTTGTGGGATAAGGAACAAAAATTGTTAAAGATTTCCAACGAGGAAGCGGCAAAAAATTTCACCGAAATCCTGCTGCGCGGCATTACAGCGTAATAGATTTAAAATTTTATTTACAATAATAAATGACACAGCAATCAATTCATAAATCAATAGTTTTCAGCGGCTTGCTCGGCGCTTGTATTTTATTCGCCGCCTCGTGCGGCAGTTCGCGCGCGGAGAAAGCTGGTAATACCAACGCGAACACCGTGCCGACGTTCGTCGAGACGACGACCGCGCCGGCGATTGTGCGTAATCTGCCGACGTATTTTGAAGCGACCGGAACGCTGGCGAGCGACGCGCAGACTGATGTCGCGCCGACGGTCGGCGGAAAAATCACGGCAGTCAATTTCGACATCGGCAGCTATGTGCAAAAAGGTTCTGTGCTGGTTCAACTCGATGACCGCGACGCGCGCATTAGATTAGAGCAGGCGCAAGCGCAGGTCGAGCAAGCCGAATCGAATGTCCGGCAAGCACAGGCGCAAGTCGAAGCGGCGCGCGCGAACGTGCGGCAGACGCAAGCCCGCTTGGGTTTGACCGAAGGCTCGACCTTCGACATCGAAACTTTTTCGCAAGTCCGCGCGACCAAAGCGCAGCTCGATTTGGCGGAACGAGAACTGGGACGCGCCGAACGATTACTCGAAACCGGCGACATCGCCCGCACGATTTACGATCAGCGCCGAGCGCAGCGCGACCAGTTGCGGGCGCAATTAGACGAATCGCGTTCGACCGCGGCGGTTGCCGTCGCTGCGATTCGCACGGCGCAGTCGCAAGTTGGCAACGCGCTCGCGGCAGTCACCACGGCGCGTTCGGCGGCGGACGCGGCACGAACGCAAATTGCGACGGCGCAGAAAGCCATTTCCGACGCGACCGTTTACGCGCCGATTAGCGGCTACATTTCCGAAAGAACGGCTGACCTGGGCGAATTCGCCGCAACGACGAATAAAGTGGCGACGATTGTTCGCACATCGGTTTTGCGTCTGCGGATTGACGTTCCCGAACAATCAGTCGGACTCGTGAAAAACGGGCAAGGGATCTCCCTGCAGACAAGCGCGTTTCCCGATAGAAATTTCAACGGCACGGTGACGCGCATCGCGCCGAACTTAAACGCGACATCGCGTAGTTTAACGGTCGAAGCCGAGGTGGAAAACACCGAAGGTTTATTAAAACCCGGACAATTTGCGACGGTCAGAATCGCACAGACCGCGCCGAAACCGGCAGTGATGATTCCCGCCGTCGCCATCAAAGTTGACGGCGAAACAAACAAAGTTTTCATCGTCAAAGACGGACGCGCCGAAGAGCGCATTGTCAAAACCGGCGTGCTGGAAAACGATTTAATCGAAATTCAGCAGGGCGTTCAGGAAAACGAAACAGTCGCCGTCGGCAATGTCGGACAGCTTTACGATGGCGTTTCAGTGAGGCAATAGCTTTTCGTCCTTTGTCATTCGTCCTTCGTTTGTTCCGAAGAAAATCGAATCTTCGTTAAACGAACCAAGGACTAAGGACTAAGGACTAAGGACTAAAAGATTTATGCAATGGTTAGCAGAAGTTTGTGTCAAGCGTCCCGTTTTTGCGACGATGTTGATTTTGTCCTTGGTGACGGTCGGCGCGTTTTCGTTTTTCTCGCTCGGTCTCGATTTGTTTCCGAAGATTGATTTCCCGACGATTACGATAACGGTCGTTAATCCGGGCGCCTCGCCGCAGGAAATCGAAACGGAAGTAACCGAGAAAATCGAGGAAGCGGTCAATACGATTAGCGGAATTGACGAGCTGCGCTCGACTTCGGTCGAAGGCGCGGCGCAAGTTTTCGTTCAATTCGTATTGGAAAAAGATGTCAACGTCGCCGCGCAGGAAGTCGAAAACCGCGTGCAGACGGTGATTCCGAATTTACCGGAAACCGCCGAGCAGCCAACGGTTCAAAAACTTGATACGGACGCCGCGCCGGTTTTGCGAATCGTCGTCTCCGCGCCGACTTCCCTGCGCGAGGTGACGGAGTTCGCCAAAAACCGAGTCAAAGAACGCATCGAATCAATCAACGGCGTCGGTCAGGTAACAATTATCGGCGGGCGCGAACGGCAAATCAACGTCTGGGTTGACCCGGACAAAATGCGTTCTTACAGTATCACTCCGGCGGAAGTTTCCGCCGCGCTGCGAATTCAAAACATCGAATTTCCGAGCGGCAGATTGGACGCGGGCGCAACCGAATCGAGCGTCAGAACGCTCGGGAAAATTCAAAAACCCGAACAATTTGCCGATGTCGTCGTCGCCACGCGCGGCACGTATCAGGTTCGGGTTAAAGACATCGGCTATGTCGAAGACGGCGCCGAAGAACTTCGCACCGAAGCCAGACACAACGGTCAGCCCGCAGTATCATTGGTTGTTTCCAAGCAGTCGGGACAAAACACGGTCGCCGTCGCGCAAGAATTAAAAGCGAGGTTAAAGGAAATCGAAGCGACGCTGCCGCCGAACTACCGAATGCAGGTCATCGGCGACAACTCGATTTTTATCGAAAATTCCCTCAACGCGATTGAAGAACATTTAATCGTCGGCGGACTGCTCGCGGCGGTCGTCGTGTTCCTGTTTCTGTGGAGTTTTCGCTCGACGATTATCGCGGCTTTGGCGATTCCGACTTCGATTGTTTCGACGTTCGCGCTGATGTATGCGATGGGTTACACGCTCAATTCTATTACGATGCTTTCATTGACTTTGATGGTCGGCATCGTAATTGACGATGCGATTGTCGTTTTGGAAAACATTTATCGTTTCGTCGAAGAAAAAGGAATGCACCCGTTTCAAGCGGCGATTGAAGGCACGCGGGAAATCGGTCTTGCGGTTTTGGCGACGACGCTTTCACTGATGGCGGTTTTCGTTCCCATCGGATTTATGCAGGGCATCGTCGGCAGGTTTATGTCCTCGTTCGGTCTGACGGCTTCGTTTGCCATTTTCATCAGCTTGATTGTTTCGTTCACTTTAACGCCGATGCTTGCGGCGCGGCTGATTAAACCCGTTAGGAAAGAAGAGGAAAGTCCGAATTCAGAATTCGATTTTGAAACAAAAAAACAACCGCTCGAAATTCACGGCGATGGAATGATTGAGAACCGTGAAACGAAAGCCGAAACGCATTCTTCCAGCGCGAAAAGCGGACGTTTTTACAAATACATTGACGGCACATACACCTGGCTTTTGAAATTTTCGATGGCGCACCGCTGGCTGATTGTGCTGCTCTGCGCTCTGGTTTTCATCAGCATCGTGCCGCTGTTTATGTTCGTCGGCAAAAATTTTCTGCCGGTTGACGACCAATCGCAGTTTGAAATTTCGATTCGCGCCCCCGAAGGTTACAGCTTGTCGGCGACTTCGCAGTTGTTTGAGCGCATTGCCGCCGACGTTCGCAAAATTCCGGGCGTCACCGACACCTTAACGACTATCGGCGGCGGACAGCAGGGCATCGTCAACAACGGCACGATTTATGTTCGTTTGAGCGACATCGGCGACCGCGAAAAATCGCAGGAAGAATTGATGGTTGACGCGCGCCAGCTTTTGACGAATTATCCGCCGGAACTCAGAACCGGCGTGCAGCAGGTGCAGGCGTTTTCCGGCGGCGGTTTCCGCAACGCCAACGTGCAGTTTTTGATTTCCGGTCCCGACTTAAAAGTTTTGGAAGATTATTCAGCCAAACTGTTGGAGAAAATGAAAACGATTCCCGACGCGGTTGACGTTGACTCAACTTTAATCAGCGGCAAACCCGAAGTGCAGCTCGAAATTGACCGCGACACGGCGGCGGATTTGGGCGTCAGCATCGGCAATGTCTCGCAGGCTTTGAACACTTTGGTCGCCGGAACCGAAGCGACGACTTTTAACGAAGGCACCGACCAATACGAAGTTCGGGTGCGCGCGATAAATAATTTTCGTACCGATGTCGAAGGATTAAAACGGCTCATCGTTCCTTCAAGCAAACCGGGCATCGGCTTCGTCTCGCTCGACCGTCTCGTCACGGTCAAAGAAGGCACCGGACCGAGTTCGGTTGACCGCCTGAATCGTCAGCGGCAGGTAACGCTTTTGGCAAATACGAAACCCGGCGGTTCGGCGACGAGCATTACGTCTGAGATTGACGCTTTCGTTAAGGAATTGAGTTTGCCCAGCGGTTATCAAACCGGCTATGTCGGGCAATCGAAAGAACTTGGCAAATCGCTGTTTTATTTCGCGCTCGCCATCGCTTTGTCGTTTATTTTTATGTATATCGTGCTGGCGGCGCAGTTTGAATCGTTTATCCACCCGATTACGATTCTGCTAACCTTACCGCTTTCGATTCCGTTCGGTATCGTCAGTCTGCTTATTGCGGGACAAACCGTGAATATCTTTTCAGGTTTGGGGCTGCTGCTGCTTTTCGGTGTGGTGAAAAAGAACGCGATTTTGCAGATTGACCACACGAACCGTCTGCGCGAACAAGGAATGAGCCGCTACGACGCGATTATACAGGGAAACCGCGACCGTCTGCGACCGATTTTGATGACGACGATTGCCCTTGTTGCCGGAATGATTCCGCTCGTCGTCTCGACGGGCGCGGGCGCGGGAACAAATCGCTCAATCGGCGTGCTGGTCGTCGGCGGGCAAAGTTTGTGCCTGCTTTTAACCTTGCTCGCCGTTCCGGTTTTTTACTCGTTGTTCGACGACGTAACGCAATGGGGAGTTTTCAGCCGCGCCGGTAATTTGTCGTCGAGAATGTTAGGCGGCGCGAAACGATGATTTGCGGCGGCGACAAGTTCGATTTTTAGCAAGCAATGATTTTGATAAATGCGTTTCTCGCAGAAAGGAATCGCTTATGAGACTCCGACAAAAAAACGTTTATGGGGGTTGTTCAGAGAAAGTTTTCAAAATCCTTCAAAGAGTTTTAAGTTCTGCTGGCATTTACGATTCCGTTTTCCGCTGAAGAAGACGACGTGCATTCGCTTTTGCACCGGCTCGAACATTTTCAGCACAAACCAGTCGCTTTTATAATTCTGTCGATTTTCGCGCTCTGCAATACGGGCGTCGTCATGGGTGCAGACTTTGACGACGGCGAACAGCGCGGGCATCATCGGCGGTTTGGTTTTGGGCAACCTTTAGGAATTATGCTTCTGAGTTTCGTCGCCGTAACAGTTTGAATTTGTCGTCTGCCACTCAAACAAATCGAACCCACTAAAGAAAAATTTTGTCTTGTCAGGCAAATTCGCTTGACAAGGCTTTTCATTTAGCAGTAACTTAACAGTGTTAATTTTTATATGGGCGTTAAAGAGCGAAAAGAAAGGCAAAAGGAAAATCTGCGGCAGGAAACCCTTGACGCGGCGAGCGAGACGTTTGTCTGACTGAAATGATAATTAAAGGAATGAGCGACTAAAAAATTTTGCTTCTGCGCTTAACAGTGTTAAGAGTTTGTTTTGGGTAATGTTTTATTAACTTGTTATGTCAAAAATCAAATCCCAAATTCAAACTCCTAAATGCCAAATCAAGATATGGCTTAGATTGCGACGAAAAATTTAATTAAAAAACGGGCGGCGGAGATGCTCGAAAGAGTCGGTCTTGCCGACAAATTGAAAAGTCATCCGGCTGAACTGTTGGGCGGACAAAAACAGCGCGTGGCGATTGCCCGCGCGTTGGCGGGCAAACCGCCGATTATCCTTGCGGACGAGCCGTCCGCCGCGCTCGATTCCATATATGGCAAATTGATTATGAATTTATTGTAGGAACTCGCGCATGAGCAAAAACGCCCGTCGTCGTGGTAATGCACGACAACCGGATTAGGCAGAAAAACTTTCGCACCGAGCGTCTGACAAAAGTTGACACGAAAATTTTAGAAGTCATGCTCGCACTCGCGCCCGACCAAAAACTGCCGCTCGGACTGCGCGTTGACGCTTTTATCGGCGGCGCGAGCGAGGAGAAACGATGAACGACGAAAAAGACGACAATGCCGGCGTAAAGTGCCGCTGCCTTTGATTTATCTGAGCGCGATGGCGGCGGGCTTGATTTTAAATTACTTTTTTCCAATCGCATTTTTACCTGTTTTTGTTTCGCGGCTCGGAGGAATTTTATTGGCTGCACTCGCCATTTTCATTCTAATTTCGGCGTTTCTAAAATTTAAACGCGCTGAAACGAATCTCGAACCGTGGAAACCGACGAGGGCGATTGTCAGCGACGGCGTTTATGGATTTAGCCGCAATCCGATTTATTTGGCTTTCACGCTTTTTTATTCGGGCGCGGCTTTTTTCTTCAATTCATTGTGGCTGCTCGCGCTGCTCGTGCCGGTTTTATTCGTGATGCGTTACGTGGTGATTGCCCGCGAGGAAGCGTATTTGGAAAACAAATTCGGCGCCGCATACGGCGATTATAAAAGGCGCGTACGTCGCTGGGTATAAATTACATTTTCTTCGTCGAATCGGGAAAATTAACACTCGGTTATCTTGACTTTTGCGACCGTAAAAGAGAAAGTAAGTAAGTGCTTACTTAGCGGAAAACGGATTTCTGATTTTGATTTTTTTGTTTTCCGGCGACATCAAATTCTTTTTCGATGTTGTCTTCGTGACATTTGAATCGTCCTTTTGTTCGTTATTGAGCTGAGATTGGAATTATGGCTTTGGGAGTTAAAATTTCGCTTCTTTTTTCCGGCTTGTTTCTCTTGAGCGGAATACTGACGGGCATTTGGAAATACGCGAAAATGATGTCGAGCGAGACGCGTCAAACGCCGGTTGTGGTTTATGTATAGTTTGATTATCTCCAAAGTCGGCGGTTTTATTTTAATTTTATACGGTTTTGCTGACACGCAGTTTTTTCGTCGAGTTCGAACGAGGTTTTATGAAGCAATTGATACAAAAAATTTTATACATTTTAACTTTAGCAATCTTCGGTTTCGGCGGGGCGCGGGCGCAAGAGGCGACGCCGACGCCCGCACCGACGCCGATAATTCAAGAGCGTAAAGTTGACGACGCGCAAAAGGTTGACGATGCGCAAAATGTCGAACCGGAAAATCTGCAAGGCGTTCCCGCCGTCGCTCCGAATTACGAATCGAACGAGCGCGATTTCCCCGAACTCGGTCGCGGCGGCGTGGATATGGTAAACCAGCGACCGCTGACTTTGCGCGAAGCGATCACCCTGGCGCTGGAAAATAACAAAGACATCGAAGTAACGCGCCAGAACGTGCGGATTTCCGAATTCGACGTGAGGGCGGCGAACGGCGTTTATCAGCCGCGTTTTCTGGCGCAGACTTTTTACGAACGCTCCGTCACGCCGACGGCGAGTTTTTTCGGCGGCGGCGCGAACGGCGAAATCACGCAGTCGGGTTTGACGAGCAACGTCCAATTGCAAGGTTCGGAGCCGCGCTTCGGCGGAAACTACCAAATTTTGTTCAACAATTCGCGCGTCAACAGCACGAATCTTTTTAACACGCTCAATCCGCTTTACACGTCAAACTTGAGTTTTCAATACGCGCAGCCGATTTTTCGCGGACGCCGATTCGACCAAAATCGTCGGCAGATTGAAATCGCCAAACGCAATCTGTCTTTGACCGACACGCAATTTCGTCAGCGTTCGATTGAAATTATCGCGGGCGTCCAACGCGCTTATTGGGATTTGACTTACACTTTGCGAAATCTGCAAGTTCAGCGCGACGGCGTGAAAGACGCGAAAGATCAACTCGAACATAATCGCCGTCTGGTCGAAGAAGGACAACTCGCGCCGTCCGACATTATCGCGTCGGAAACGCAAGTCGTCAACTTTGAACAGAATGTTTACGCCGCGCTCGACGAAGTAAATCGGGCGGAAAATAACCTGAAAAATCTGATTGCCGAAAGCAAATCAGACGCGTTGTGGAGTTCTTCGCTGGTGCCGGTTGATCCGGTTGATTTGGACGCGCCGAACACGACGCTGCCCGAAGCGCTTGACGCGGCGCTCGGCAATCGCCCTGAACTCGAATTAAACGAAGTGCAGCGCGACATCAATCAGATAGACCAAAGGTTTTTCCGCGAGCAGACGAAACCGCAGATTGATTTGGTGGCGACTTACAATTTAGCGGGTTTGGCGGGAACGCCGAGTGACGGCGTTAATCCGTTCACTTCCAACGATACGACCCGCGAAAGAATTAACGAAGTTATCGCTCGTCTTAATCAGACGACTCCGACTTTGCCGCCGATTCCGCCGATTCCGCCCGCGCCGACGCAAACCGTTTCAAGCAATCTGACGGGCGGTAATTTCAGTTCGATTACCGATATTTTTGCGAATCGCTATCCGACGTTTCGCGTCGGAGTGCAAATAAACCTGCCGTTCGAATCGCGCACGGCGCGCGCGCAGCTCGGGCGCTCTCTGGTCGAGAGCGAACGCATTCAAACGCAGCGCGAGCAGCTTGAGCAGATGATTCAGGTCGAGGTGCGAAACGCTTTGCAGTCAGTCAGAACGTCGGAAGCCAGATTGCGCTCGTCGGCGATTTCGCGCGAGAACAGCGAGCGCCAATACGAATCCGAACAGCGCAAACTCGACGCGGGACAATCCGATGTTTATAAAGTCCTCGAACGCCAGACGGCTTTAACGACCGCTCGCAGCAACGAACTCCGCACCCAAACCGAACTTAACAAATCAATTGCCGATTTGCAGCGGGCGACGGGCAATTCTTTGAAAGCAAACAACGTTGAAGCTCGTTTGCGAAAGTAAAATAATAGCTACCAAAAGGCATAAAATTAATTTTATGCCTTTTGGTAGCTAAAAAATCTGAAGATTTTTATGTTGAGCTACAGTTTAATTTGAATTTGTTTTCAAAGTATATCTTTTCACTCGAAGTAATCTCTGCGTCCAATTTTTGGATTGAATGAACTTGCCAGCGCCCGTCGTCTCGTTCGGGAAAATCCGTCCTAAAATGTCCGCCGCGCGATTCTTCGCGCCACAATGCCACCGTCGCCACTAATTTAGCCAGCGCGACAAAGTTGCGAGACGAAGTTCCGAGATTAGCCTGTCCGATTTGCTCAAATTCGCGCAACGCCCGGCGCAGAGAATCCGCATCACGCAAAATTCCGACGCGCTCCCACATCGCGCGTTTGACGCGTTTGCGAACGGCTGTTGCTGGCTCGGTTTCAGATTTGAAGTTTAAAATTTTAGATTTTGACTCGAAACTTGAAACTTGAATTTTGGAACTATCGGCGGCAGCCGACGCGCCCGCCCGAGCGCCGAAAACCAAACCTTCGAGCAAAGAATTTGATGCCAAACGATTCGCGCCGTGGACGCCCGTGCAGGCGACTTCGCCCGCCGCGTAAAGCCCCGCGAGCGTAGTGCGTCCATACAAATCAGTGCGCACGCCGCCCATACAATAATGCGACGCGGGCGAGACGGGCAGCAAATCTTCGGCGATATTTAAGTCGTAAAATTTGCACGTTTCGTAGATTTTCGGAAAGCGATTTTTCAAAAATTTTTCCGAGTGCGCCGTCATATCGAGATAAACCGCACGCGTTCCGGTGCGGCGCATTTCGGCGACGATTGAACGCGAAACGACATCGCGCGGCGCGAGTTCGAGTTTTTCATCGTAGCGCGACATAAACCGTTCGCCCATCGCGTTTCGCAAAATCCCGCTTTCGCCGCGCATCGCTTCCGACAGTAAAAATCGAGGCGCGTTTTCCAGATTCAAAGCCGTCGGGTGAAACTGAATAAACTCCATATCCGCCATTTCCGCGCCCGCAAAGTAAGCCATTGCCATTCCGTCGCCGGTCGCCACGGGCGGATTGGTCGTGTGCAGAAATAATTGTCCCGCGCCGCCGGTGCATAATATTACAGCTTTGGCGAAAATTTCTCGCGGCGCGCGAAGAATCGGATCGAGAAAGCGCACGCCGACGCATCTGCCGCTCTCGACAATCAAACTTTCCGTGTTGGCGAACGGCATCAGCAGAATCGTTTTTTCCTGACGAGCGCGGGCGATTAAAGCCCGCACGATTTCCTTGCCGGTCGAATCGCCGTGCGCGTGCAAAATTCTTCGGCGCGAATGCGCGGCTTCTTTAGTAAAAACCAGTCGTCCGCTTTCGCGGTCAAATTCAGTTCCCCATTCGATAAGTTCTTGAATATATTTCGTGCCTTCGACGACCAGCGTTTCGACGGCTTCGACATCGCACAAACCCGCGCCCGCGTAAAGCGTGTCTTCCTCGTGCAGCTCGGCGTTGTCGTCGTCGGAGAGAACGACCGCCACGCCGCCCTGTGCGTATTCGGAGTTTGATTCGCTGGTTTTGTCTTTGGTCAGAACCGTCACGCGCGCGCCCGTGCGGGCAAGTTCAATCGAGGCGCGCAATCCCGCCACTCCGCTTCCGATGACGATGTAATCAGTTTCAAGCAACATACCGAAACTGTAGCAAATTCGGCACAGTGCCGTCACCGCAGGCGCTATTGTTTTTGTCCCATCACCAGAGAAATGCTCGACGACGTTTTGCGGAGTTTTTTCGGCGGCTCGGCTTTGCGGTTGACGCGGCAGGTTTTGGAGATTGTTTAACTGATAAGGCAATTGCTGACTACTTCAACGCCTTGAGTCATTGAAACAAATAGAAAAAGGCGTAGGCATTACAACTTACGGCTTTTGGTTTGCAGGCTCACGGATTTTCTTATCCACCTTGTCACTTGATCTATAATATTTGTTTTTTCGGCATCAACAGGAAATTTCTCAATATAATTCGGGGAAAAATAATGTTCATTAAGCCATTCGTAAATACTTTTATCAAATGATAATTGATGCAGTTTTATTGCTGATATACGATTCCATTCGCCAGACTCCAGCACTTCACACCATTGCCCTCCCTGCTCGTCTTTCATTATGCGCAGTTCAGTTAAACCCACATCAATTCTATTTACTTCTTTCATATTACTAACCCTCTTCTGATTACAAAAAGTTACGCAGTCAGGCGGAAAATCAACCATTTATGAGCCTGTTATGAAAAAACAAAACTACCGAATTCTTTATTCCAAATAAAGTTTTGCTCAATGATGTTCAAACTGCGCAACTTCCAAGTTACTTCTTTATTAAAAAGTTCGTATAAAACTTTGAGCAGCGTATTAGTCGAGAATATATAGCGCTGTTCTTTAAAATTCCGTTTGGAATATTTCTTAGATAATGGCAAAGACCATGCCATTCCAGAATGTAATTAAAAAAGGTTGGTGTAGTTATCCGTTATCCTATTTCGTTTATGTTTGTTCGATCTTTTAACGGTATAAGGTAATATTTTTAATATTTCAAATTCTGTAATCGTCAAAATTTGCGGGTTCATAAAGTTTTGCCATAAAGCTTTCTTGAACTATGGCTTTGTTTTCCTTTGTGTTTGTTTTTATCACCTCCGCATTAAAAAGTTTTCCACGGTTTTTTCAACCAGCGCCAATAGTTATTTGTAAAAATTCTAATTCGTCAAAAGTAGGAGCAGTGCGTTTGCAACAGTTTTAAAGTTTTGAATTAAGGCAAAGGCTTCGAGGATAACCGCATCAAAAACCTTGATTTTTCCACATACCGTTCAATATATCAGTATTAGAAAGGTCAATGTTGCAAATTCCTACAAAAGTGTTAATTCGCAATTGGTATGTTCGGACAGATGGTTGCGACTTTTGGGAGAATAGATACGTTATTGTGAAGTCGTACTCGAAAACAGTCGGTGCAGAAATTAAGGAAATCCCAACCTGTTCGGAATTTACTTAATCGGCGCGACGGCTCCGCTAGTTTTTAGACTGTTCGGTCAAAATGAGATTGGCAGAAGTTTGAGAAATCACGTAAAGTAGAATAAATATGAGTGTTGAATTCAGACAAAGGTCAATGGGCGAATACGTCCAAATATTAAAAAATCGCAAATGGCAAATTATCTTGCCAGCTCTTGCAGTTTTTCTGGCATTTGCATGGGTAGTTCGAGGTCTTCCCGATTATTACGTATCAACTACGTATTTAACTCTTAAGCCGGCGGTAATCCCTAACAAAGTAGCCCCGTCACTTACCGATGATGATTTATCGCAGCGTTTAGAATCAATCGGTCAAACTGTTTTCAGTCGTTCCTCGCTTGAGCCGCTGATATTGAAAAATAATCTTTTTCAAAATGAAAGAGCGTCTGGAATGCCGATGGAAACTGTCGTTAAGCTGCTTATGAGCAATACCACGGTTACTAAGGAAAAAACAGTTAACGCAGAAAAAATCGCCGGTTTTCGCATCAGCTATCGTGACCGTAATCCAGAGATGGCACAAAAAGTGGCTTCCGAACTTGCCGCTAAATACGTCAGCCTGCAAAAAAGCCAATCGGAACAAAGCGTGGAAACAACGCGCGGATTTATTGAAGAGCAACTGACAAGTGCGCGGAGTAATCTCGACGTACTGGAGAAACAGCGGCTGCAAGTTATGCTGCAAAACGTTGATACTCTGCCCGAATCCAGTCAGGGTTTGATAGCTCAGCTCGAAGGACTTCGGCAGCGCGAACGAACTATTTCCGGTGACAAAGAAAGTTTGATTAATGAAAGGGGTCGTTTGAACGACACTATTCGCCAGCTTAACAGTCAGGCGCGGCTTATCGAAGACTTCGGCGAGAAAGAAACGCAGGAAGCCGCATCCCAAGCCGCGCGAATCGAGGACACGCCGGCTTACTCTTCTTTGATTCAAAAGCGCGCCGAACTGACCTCTAAACTGGAGAATCTTAGAACGCAATACCGCGAAAAACACCCAGATATTGCTCAAACGCAAACTGACATTAAAGCCCTTAACGATGAGTTGGAAAAACTTTCGAAAAGCACAAGACAGAGGGTTCAGCAAGCGACTCAGTCGAGTTCACGCAAAGCCGATCTACAGAAAAAGAATTTAGAAATTGAAAAACAAAAAGTCGAGAGCCAGATTGGACAAATTGACCAGCAACTTATAATGGAAGACGACAGAATGCGTCAAAATTCAATGCAAATAGCGCAACTGGAGTCGAAAATCAATACAATCCCGAATGTTAAAGTCGCGCTTGAGGGAGTCAATAATCAATACGAAACGGCGAAGAAGGTTTACGATGAGATTCTAAAGAAATACAACGACGCGCAGCAACAGGTTCAGCGTGAAAGCAATGCGCAGGGCGAAACGATTAGCGTGGTTGACCCGGCAAATTTTCCGTCTTCTCCGGCGAATTCGAAAAAAACTTTGCTGCTCGTACTGGGCGCGGGACTTGGTTTGGCAATCGGATTTTTATTAGCCGCCGCTTTTGAAGCTCCGCGTTTATTCAGAATTCAGAACATCGAAGATACCAAGCATTACACCGGACTGCCGGTGCTGGCTTCCGTCCCGCAACTCTTAACGGAGCGGGAAATCTTTTGGCGAAAAGGAACTGATCGGTTGAAACTGTTAGCCGGAGTAGTTACTGCCCTTGTCAGCGTTCCGCTTTTGATTATGGCATTACAAATGTCGCGCATTTTAGAAAGGTTTAGTTAGACAGATTCAAAATTTGAAATACTGTTGAAAGAAGCAAAATGTATAAAGAGTTTTTTGGCTTAAAGGAATACCCGTTTAGTTTGACGCCCGACCCGCGTTTTATCGTTTTCACGCCGTCGTATAACGAACTGCTGGCGAGTTTGTATTACGGCATAGAAATGGCGAAGGGTTTGATTGTTTTAATGGGAGAGGTTGGAACGGGTAAAACGACTGCCATCAGGTGGATTATTCGCCGTTTTGATGTGAGCGTTCTGGCAGGTTATATTTTTAATCCGCATCTTTCAATTGAGGAATTTTATCATCATCTGACAGAGATGCTCGGTATCAAGGACTGGACGAATAAGACGGAGTTGCTGGCACAAATCGGAAAACTTCTCGAAGAGCGTCACCGGCGCGGTTTACGAACCGTTTTAATTGTTGATGAAGCGCACGAACTTTCCGACCAGGTTTTAGAGGAAATTCGTCTTTTATTAAATTTTGAATCTGACAACGCCAAACATTTGCAGATAATTTTAACCGGGCAGCCCGAATTGCGGGAAAAACTTAAGCAGACGAATCTGCGGCAGTTAAAACAGCGCATCGCGTTGCGGTGCAAGATGCCCGCGCTCCCGACCGTTGACGAAGTCGGGCATTACATCACGCAGCGTCTGCAAATTGCCGGCGCGACGACGCCTAACATTTTTACGCTCGGCGCGATTGATTTTATCTTTCAATGTTCGGAAGGAATTCCGCGCCAGATTAACAATTTGTGCGACAACGCAATGATTGCGGCTTACGCGGCAAATGAAAATACCATCGGACGCGCCATTATTGAAGAGGTCGCCGAGAATCTGGATTTGCTGCCGGACAAAGACGCGCTTCTGGCAAGCGACAAAGCAGTCGAAGTCGTCGGCTCGGCAAGAGTTTTAACTCCCCAGGCACGAGAAGAACTTTTGAGCGAGAACAACAATCTCATTCAAAATTCCGCGGTTAAGGATATTACCTGACGGCTGAGTCTAATGGACGGAAAGAAGCGTAGAAGTTTAGAAAATGACTGTCGCTTGATTTAGGCGGCATAAATTTGGAAATTAAGAGAGTTTACGTTTTTATTAAAATTCCGGTTGAGAGGTTGATATTCATCTATCCAACCGTGAAGCTTCGCGGTTAAAACTTCGAACCGACATCAGGAACTGGTTAAATGAAATTTCTTAAAACATTACAGAAAAAACAAAGCGAACGCCCCACTGACATTGACACAGTTGACAATGTCGTGCCTCAAGCAGAGGGTGAAAAAAACGGTGGAAACAAACCGCCGGAGCTTTTCGTCGGACGAGATTTGAAAATTGGAATGCCGAAAACGGCGTTCAATAATCAGCGTGATTCTTTTATCAATACCGCACATTCTGATTTCGAGCCGATTGCCATTGACGTAGCTGATTTAGATGCTTCCCGGTCAACCCCAGCCGAGGAAAAACATCTGTTAGAAATTACTATTGAAGCTGAACGGGTTAACCCGCATTTAGTGGCGATTACTCAGCCTAACACGCCTTATTGCGAAGAATACCGCAGCCTGCGAACCGAGGTTTTGCACCGAAGTCAGAATCAGAAGCTGCAGTCAATCGTCATCGCCAGTGTCGGACATTCCGAAGGAAAATCCATTACGGCGCTTAACTTATCGTGGCTGCTCGCCCAAACAAGCGATGTCAGCGCTCTCATTATTGATAGCGATTTAAGAATGCCAAGTTTGACAGATTATCTTGGCATCGAAGCCGATACGGGATTATCAGAAGTTTTAGAGGGAACAACTTCACTGAGTGATTCGATTATCAGACTTGAGCCTGCCGGTCTTCATCTGCTTCCGGGAGGCAGGGCGCGAACCGACGTATCGGAACTGATTTCCGGCGCTAAATTCAAGGAAATTTTGCGCGAAGCATATCAGATGTACGACTATGTAATTATAGACGCGCCTCCGCTCGGAATATTTACCGACGCCGCCGTATTGATAAACCAAGCAGACGGCGCCCTTCTTGTCGTGTGCGCCAATCAAACTAAATACAAAGATATTGAACGCACCTTAGAAACATTGCCACGCCAAAAAATGCTCGGAGCAGTTTTAAATCAATCAGAAGACACCCTGATAAGAGACAGCTATTATAATTATTACAGAAACAACAAGTAATAATATTAGGCAGTAATTAGAGAACGACAGGTTACTTGTCCAGTCTTTTCTCATCCATATAGCAATGAGTACAAGACTCACATCACGCACAACAGGTTTAATCTTAGGCGATGTTGTAATTATCTACGCTGGACTTCTCTTCGCGCTCTATCTGCGTTTAGGCATCAGCGACGTGATATTTCAGATCTTTGAAAGTAACGGTTTGTTCAAGGTTATGCTGGCGACATTAGTTTGTCTGACAGCACTTTATTTTTACGACCTTTACGACTTTACGGTTATCAATAATCGTCGTGAATTGTTTATGCGGCTGATTCAAGCCGTCGGCAGCGCATGGGTGTTGCTTGTTTTGATTTTCTACTGGGTTCCGTCTTTAGAGATCGGGCGCGGAGCTTCGATTTATTCGATTGTCATCACCCTGGTGTTGTTGTTAGCCGTTCGAACTTTGATTCACTATCTGATGGAACATCCTGAAATCGGCGAAAAAATTCTGATTGTCGGTGAGGGACAAAAAGCAATTGATACGGCTGAAGCAGTTTTGAAGCGGCGCGGCGAGGGTTATCGCATCGTCGGTTTTATAAGTGAAAATTTTGAAAACATTCGAAGAATTTTGCCTGAAACGCAGAATTTGGGAACGATTGACAATTTGGAGGATATCGTCCGCGAGCATAAGATTGACCGCGTTGTGATAGCCGTGCGCGAACGACGCGGAGCTTTTCCGACTGAAGCTCTTTTGCGGTTGAGTCTGGCAAATACTGTGAGCATCGAAGAATGCACTTCGTTTTTTGAAAGAGTAACCGGACAACTTCACCTCGACATGCTGCGTCCTTCCTGGTTAATTTTTAACGGACGCGCGCGCGATACTCGGTTTAAAATGGATCTGCGGGAAATCGGTCATCGCTGTTTAGGAGTAATCGGTTTAATCGTTTCATTTCCGATTGCGTTGCTGACAATCATTTTAATTAAACTTGATTCGAAAGGCGGAGTCTTTTATAGACAGGAAAGAGTTGGAAAAAACGGACGCGTTTTTGAAGTCTTAAAGTTCCGCTCAATGAAAACCGATGCCGAAGCGAACGGAACTCCTGTTTGGGCAACCTCTAATGACGACCGCACAACGCGCGTCGGCAGAGTAATTCGCAAAATTCGCGTAGATGAAATTCCGCAGTTTTGGAATATCGTCAAAGGCGAGATGAGTTTTATCGGACCACGTCCCGAACGTCCGCATTTCGTTTCCCAGTTGGCAAAAGAAATTCCGTTTTACGAGCATCGTCATTTAGTGGCACCGGGGCTTACGGGCTGGGCGCAAGTCAAATATCCGTATGGCGCTTCGGTTGAAGATGCGCGACAAAAGCTGCAGTATGATTTGTATTATATAAAAAACCAGTCATTGCTGCTCGACATAATAATTGTTTTCGCCACGATTAAAACGGTTTTGTTCGGCAGAGGCGCCAGATAAATGGCAACCGAGCCGTCCGGCGGGCAATCAAAAAGGTTTGTAAAAGTCTGCTTTGAAGATTTTATTGAATATGGAGAAAGAAAAATGAAGTTGGCAAATTTAACGCAAAAAACGAGTTTGATTTTGGCTTGCGCTTTTGTTTTCGCATTCGGGGTCTGCGCTCAGGAGCAAACTTCCAAAACGCAAACTGTGCAAAGTGACAAGACATCAGTGGCGGAAAACGTCCGCGAAGAAAAACCGTCTGATGAAGAAGCAGCGATTTTGCCTTACTACAGCAATTATCTTAAGGAATATTATCTGGGACCTGAAGACGTGATTTCAGTCGAAGTTTTTGCTCAACCTGCATATTCAAAATCGGGGATTGTCATTCCGCCAACCTCCAGAATTGGCTATCCGCTGATTCCGGGCGGCATTTCTGTCGGCGGCAAAACGGTTGACCAGGTCTCCGAAGAAATTAAGAAAAAATTGGACGAATATATTATTGACCCGCAAGTCAGCGTAACGCTCGACAAAGTCGGTTCGGCGCGGTTCAGCGTTCTCGGAAAAGTCGGCACGCCGGGCGTAAAACTGATGAATCGTCGTTATAATATTTACGAGGCGGTTGCCGAAGCCGGAGGCATCGCTAAGGAAGGCGATAAAAAAAGGGTTTTGCTGTTGCGGATGAATGCTCAGGGCGATTTCACCCAAACGGTTATCAATTTCGACAAAATGCTCAACGGAAAAACTGAAGTTCTATACCTCATCCCAGGCGACCAAATTATAGTGCCTGAAAAGAAATGGAGTTTGACGAAAATTCTGGACATTGTAGGCAAGGCAAGCGCGGCGCGAATTCTTTTCGGCTCTCCGTTTTAATCGGATAAAAGTAACACGCGGCGGGCGGCAATTTACCGGACTTTAATAATTTCCCCTGCTTGTCACCCGCTTTTGTTTTGCACATTCTACCGGCGAGCGGCAAGAGTTCGAGTTTATGTTTATAAATTCCGCCAAACAAATCTTTGTTTTGATTGTTTGTTTCACCTTTTTTCAGACGGCAGAAGCCGGATGGACAAAGCAAAACTCCGGCACTCTGGCGTGGCTGCGTTCAATTTATTTTTCAGATCAAAACAAAGGTTGGGTCGTCGGCAGCAAAGGAACTTATCTCACTACCGACGACGGCGGAAAAACTTGGATACAAGATAAGAAAATCACCAAAGACGACATCCGGGACGTTTACTTTTCAGATGAAAAAAACGGATGGCTGCTTTGCGAACGCAATATCTACAATTTAGGCAATCAGTCGGTTTCGTATTTGATGAGAACTTTCGACGGCGGCACGAGTTGGGAGACGTTTAATTTTTCAGAGGGAAAAGACAGAATTGCTCGATTCTTTTTTGCAGTTGACGGTTCCGGTTTTGCCGTCGGTGAAAACGGCGCGCTTTTG
The DNA here is from genome assembly GCA_030448055.1 of Pyrinomonadaceae bacterium. Lineage (GTDB taxonomy): Bacteria > Acidobacteriota > Blastocatellia > Pyrinomonadales > Pyrinomonadaceae. The sequence continues at coordinate 567,190 of JAUJNR010000002.1, read as the reverse complement.
TCATTGCAGAACGATAAAAGAACTTGGAAAAAACTCGCGTTGCCGGTTCGGTATTTAATGCTCGGCGGTAAATTCACTGACAACTTACACGGCTTATTGGTTGGCGGTGGCGGAACAATACTTTTTACTGAGGATGGCGGTTTGTCGTGGAATCAGGGAAAGATTGCCGGCGATCAGAAAACGAAACTCACCTCGGTTTTTTTCGTTGATCAAAAAGCGGGTTGGGCTACTGGCGAAGCGGGAAAAATATTCTTCACGAACACCGGTGGAAAAGTCTGGCTCGAGCAAGTCTCCACTGTGGTTGAAAATCTCTCTGATATTTTTTTCGTCAATTCTGAAGAAGGTTTTGCCGTTGGTGATGGCGGAATGATTTTGCATACAACGACATCAGGAAAGATTTGGAGTATCGAAAAAGCCAATTCCAAACATAAACTTGAAAAGGTTTTTTTTGTTGAAAAAAAAGGATTCGCCGTTGGCTTTGGCGGCACAATTCTAACTTATAATCCGTCGTAAACCACATACATTACAGTTAAAGTGGTAAAATAGCTTTCGAAAACTTTATTTCTGAAAAGAATAAAAAGAAGCAAAATTATTTTTCCCTCTAAAAATCACAATAAAAAACGCCGCTAATGTCCGCCAATAAAAACAAAATTCCTGATTATAAAACACTTTCATTCGGAGCAAAGGCAAACGGAGCGAATAGACACGCTTCGTTAAAATCTGCGCAATCGCTGAAAAAAGAAGAATTTGGACAATCTTTTAAAAATCCGAATTCGAAATCTGAAGCAAGCGAAAATGCAAAAGAGCAGTTGCCTGTTATGAGTGAAAGCGTAGTGATAGAGGAAAAGGTTGCGCAAATCGAAAATTTCAATCAAAACCCTTTTGATTATGCTGAACATCAAAAGCCTGGCAAAAAACAAAGAAAGATTGAGAGAGACGAGCGGCTTTTAAACCGGGAGCGTTGGCTGTCGCGCAACGGGCATACTTTAACTTATATAGGCATTTTTCTTTTCACGCTAATCGTTTATTTTCGTCCATACGAATGGGTTCCAGGTCTTTCGAGTTTTAGCTCGATGGCTTTTTGGGTTGCCATTGCGACGCTTCTAATGTACCTGCCGTCGCAGCTTTCCGCTGAAAACTCGCTGACTGTTCTTCCGACCGAAATCAAATGCGCGCTTTTTTTAGGTTTTTGGTCCCTTTTGACGATTCCGATTGCCAGGGATCCGTCTATGGCATGGGAAAGATTTAGCGAGGAGTATGTTAAAGTCGTTGTCATTTTCGTAGTAATGATTAATATCCTGCGAACAAAATCGCGGTTAAAGGGTATTATGTGGTTGGGCACCGCCGCCGGTCTGGTGCTTAGTTATGAGGCGGTGAGGCTTTACCGAGAAGGCGTTTTCCTAGCTGGAGGTTACCGGGTCGACATTGATTTCGTCAGCGGTATGTTTGGCAATTCAAACGATTTGGCACTGCATTTTGTTATTTTCACGCCGATAGCCATTGCGCTCGGCATTGCATCAAAAAATAAATTTTTCAAACTCGCGTATTTCATTACCGCCATGCTTATGGTTATGGGAAATATGGTAACTCAATCGCGCAGCGGATTTCTCGGATTGCTTGGCGTTGCCGTAGTTCTGGTTTGGAAATTTGGAAAAAAGCAGCGTTTCAAAACCGGTTTGATTTCTTCAATCGTCGGGCTGACGGTGGTGGCTTTCGCTCCGGGAAATTATGGTTTGCGCCTTTTGTCAATTTTTATTCCAGCACTTGATCCGGTCGGTTCCTCAGACCAGCGAAGTCAACTATTGACGCAATCGCTCTGGGCTACTTTATACAATCCGTTAGGTCTCGGTATCGGCAATTTTCGGGTGATTAGTATTAGAAATTTGGAAACGCACAACGCCTACACGCAGGTTTCATCGGAACTCGGCTGGCTCGCAATCGTTGTGTATATAATTCTGTTAATCAGTCCGTTGCGCAAACTCGGGGCAATTGAGCGCCGCATGTTTGCACGGGAAGATTTCTCATGGATTTATTACTTGTCAATCGGCGTTCAAGCGAGTATGGTTGGGTATTTAATTTCCAGTTTTTTCGCTCCGGTGGCGTATAATTGGTTTATTTATTATATAATCGCTTTTGCGATTTGTTTGCGACGCCTTTATCAAATCGAACAATCTGAGAAAGGAATTTCGTTGCCGGAAGAGAACAGTTCGAGCAACTACTCTAAATTCCAAACAGCCTAAAAATGACTTTAATAGCCTTTACACAAATCGTTTTCTGGTTAAGCGCGTTCGTAATTTTTTACGTTTACGTCGGTTATCCTTTACTTGTCTTTGCTGTGAGTCGTTTTTTCCCGAAACCAATTGTTCGAGCCGCTTTTGAGCCGCAGGTTTCCATTATTATTACGGCTTATAATGAAGAACGTGACATTCGCGCAAAGCTTGAAAACACGCTTTCGATTGATTATCCACCGGAAAAACTCGAAATTATCGTCGCTTCGGATTGTTCGTCTGACAAAACCGACGAAATCGTCCGCGAGTTCAACTCACGCGGTGTTAGACTTTATCGTCAAACTGAGCGAAAAGGAAAAACTTCGGCGCAAAATATGGCGGTCGAACGAGCAACGGGCGAAATAATTCTTTTTTCCGATGCCACAACGCTGTATGAAACGGACGTTCTGCGGGCGATGCTGCCGAATTTTGCCGATAATACGGTCGGCTGCGTTGCCGGTAAACTCATCTATGTTGACGCAACCGATTCGAGCGTCGGTAAAGGCGCACGTTCATACTGGAATTACGAAACTTTTTTGAAAGAAAGCGAAAGCCGCGCCTGTTCACTGATCGGCACGTCGGGCTGCCTTTACTCGGTCAGAAAATCCGCTTACCAACCGATGTATTCGGAAGCGTGTTCGGATTTTTTTATTGCGATGCTCGTTTATAAACAAGGCTTGCGCACAATTTATGAGCCTGAAGCTGTTTGTACGGAAGAAACCAACCGGCACAGTGAAAAGGAAATGCGAATGCGGGTTCGCGTTATTTCACAAACATTCAATGACCTCTGGCGCAACCGCGAGTTGCTCAATCCGCTGCGCAGCGGCTTTTTCGCCGTCGAACTTATATCTCATAAAATACTGCGTTACGGCGTGCCGCTTTTTTTGATTTTGGTATTGACAGCCGCAGCTTTGGTAGCTTTTCATTCGACATTTTTCTTGGTCGTTTTCGCGCTCCAAATCCTTTTCTACCTAATGGCATTGATTGGGTGGTTTTTAGAAAAACACGAAAATAAAGCGGGCATTCTGTCAATACCGCTTTATTTTGTATTGACGAATTTGGCTGCGCTTCTCGGATTTTACAAATTTTTGAGCGGGGAACGCTACGCGCGTTGGGAGCCAATCCGCGAAAACGAAATGAATATAAATAATCTAGATCCGAAAACTCATTAAAAAGCAGCGATCAACATTAGATACATTACGAAAGTTTCTCTCTTTCGTTAAAAAACGACTTACTAACCGATATTATACAGAAATAAATAAGGTAGGTGTGTTAAGCTGACCGAATGAGAAAATTAGATTTTCCGGCTCTTATTATTGAAACCGTTGAGCAATTGCGAGAACAAGAAAAGAAGGAAAAAGATGCGCGGATCAGATTACGAGTTCAATTACTGCGATTGCTCAAAAGTCAGGAAACCGATTCAATCAAAGATGCTTGTCAAATTTGCGGAATCACGCCAAAACACGGTTATGATTTATGGCATAAATATCGAGATAACGGTTTGAGTCAGTATTTGCGGCTTGATTGGAAACCGCGCTCGTCAAAGCTCAGTAATGAACAACAAAGAAAAGTCATTGAGCGAGCCTCGACGGAAAATGGCTTTGCCAGTCAGCGCGAAGCAGGTCAATTTTTAACCAAAGAGTTTGCGGTCAGTTACACACAAGGTGGAATTTCACTGCTCTTTTCCCGGTTGAGAATTAAGGCAAAAGTGCCGCGCCCATTCAATAAAAAAGCCTCTTTGGAAGAACAGCTCGAATATAAAAAAACTTTGCCACACGAGTAACCGATGAAGCGTTTTATTTTCAGGATGAGATGCGCTTTGGAACGCGCACCGAGTTGGGGCGGAGATGGACGGCAAAAGCGGTTCGCCCCTCGGGAGAGCAAATCATCGGGTATGAATACGGATATTTGTCAGCAGCTTTAAAACCCGCGTTCGGGTGAATTGTTTGCGTTAATTTTGCCTGATATGACGGTGGAAAGTTTTCAAGTATTTGTGGATGAATTTGCAAGTTTCGTCGGCGAGCAAACAGCCGTCAGACTAATCACGGACGGGGCGGCGGCGCATCGCAGCACTCGTTTGAAAGTCAGAGAAGAACTGTTGATTGAACATCTTCCGGCATACTCGCCGGAACTAAATCCGGTCGAGCGACTTTTCAAAGAGCTGCGAAAGGAATTAAAGAATCGTGTTTTTGAAAGTCTCGAAGCGATTGAAGAAGCGGTGATAAAAGCAATTGAGCCGTTTCTGAAAGACGGCTCACGGGTGAAAAAATTAACCTTTTATGGTTGGCTGGATACAACACCAACCTAAATTATTTCTGTATTATTTATAAAAAGAACTATGTTTTTGGGTCATGACTAGATAAGAACAAAATATATTTCAATAACTTTTCTTAAATGAGTTATTTACAAGTAAAAACTACATGCAAAAATTTTGGCGGGAAAATTTCGCTACAAATCGCTTCTGATTTAGTTTTAACAGCCCACTTTTGCTACATGTTTTTTCGACAATGAATAAGAATATTATTGGCTTATCTAGTCTTGACCCAAGTTTTTTAACGAATTAATAATCTTTCCACACGAGCATCTGTGAGCTTTAGACCTATCTGCTAAATCATGTTAAATGTTGCTTGATTTACCATTTGTTATTCTCGATTTCTTATTTGCAGAAATTAATCAAACAAATCATTTTCCACCAACGAGCTTTGCATCTAAATCCGCGCCTATTCGTTTGCCGCCGAAACCTTGGTTCAAAAACGGACTTCCACTTCGCAAACGATAATCACCTTTCTCCGCATTTACAAAGCCGACTTGTCCGATTGAGCTTAAAAAGAAATTCTTTTCTTTGTAAAGCGAGCTTTTCCCGCCGATAATAATGTTGCCGGTGACTGTTCCGTTCGAGAAAAGCTTGTCGATTACCTCTTGCCCCGAACCCATGCTGTCGCCCTTGATTCCGTATTCGTTTTCAAAAACGATGTTGTTGCGAAAGATGAAGTTTTTAACGGGTTTGCCATAAGCGCTGGCGATACTGCCGCTTTGAATAATCGTGTTGTTTTCAATGGTTAACCCGTCCCAATCGGTTGATTTCATAAAATATCCGGTGCCTCCCCATTTAGCTCCGTTAATATCTTCAAAAAAATTATTGCGAATTGTGAGACGATGTCCACCGCCGCCTTCGGCGCCGTAAACGTTGACAGCGTTTGCCGAGCCGCGCACGATGTTATTGACGAATTCTATGTCTTCAATGACAGCACTTTTCCCGCTGTCTTCCCGCGTCGTGAAAAGAACCGCCGTGCCTTCTTGCGCCCTCATCCAATTGTTGGTCATCAAATTGTTTTCGACTTTGATGCGCCTGCCATTTTTTATCTCGAAAAGATTTTTGACATCCCAACCTTCTTCACGCCAATGAACAGGCTTGTTCAAATGATTTTCGCGCACGACGCAGTCGGTCGGCACGAGTTTCAAAACCGAACCCGCACCGCCGAAAAGGATGTTTTCCGCCGCTGCTTCCAAATAGTTGTTGACTATTTCAACCGGTCCGTCGGTTGCCCAAACCGCAATCGCTTGGCTTTCTTCGCCTTTGCGTTTAATGTCGGAAATATAACTGTTAGTGATTTTTATAAATTTTCCGTTGGCGGCAATGCCGCGCCGCTGTCCTTCGGACGGACTTCCGTGAATATAAACGCGGTCGAATTCGATATGATGCGGCAGTTCTTCGACGCTTTTTTCTTCGGTCGTCCCCAGTTCGATGATGTTATAAAGCCCTTCGATAGTCGGCGCGAACTCAACTCCGACGAAACGGAAATGATGCGCTCCCTTGAGGGCTGAAATCACCGGCTCGCCTTTCACGTTCGACTTTAATTTCGGCAAAACGGCAGCGTATTTTTTCGGGTCGATTCGCCTGCCTGCCGGCGGAAGCTGAGCGTCCGTCGCAGAGGTGCGAATAGTGATAAATTCGCTGCCGGTTTTAACCGGAAGTTTGAAAGCTCCTTCAAATGTTGCTCCGGCTTCAAGCAGAATCGTATTGCCCGGTTTGGCGCGGTTTAGAGCCGCCTGAAAATTTCCGCCCTGTCTAACGGTAATTGTATTTTCCGAAATTACCAGAGACGATTCGCTTTGGTAATTATTGTATGAATAAATGCCAAAAGCAGCGAGCGGCAAAGCGACGGCAATCGTTAAAATAATTAGAAGAAGTGATTTGTTAGAATGGTTTGCGGCAGCCTGCTTTTTTATTTGATGCAGACGCTTTCGACGTTCTTTCTGCACTTGCGTCCAGTAGCCCGATTGTTCTAAATTCATAGCTTTCTCTCCCTACTTCTAATAAACCAGCCAGTAGTAAACTATTTTCACATACTCCGCACCAACCGTTTTCCAACCCGGAATATCGAACCACCAGCTGAATGGCGATGGAATCTTCTCTTCGCTCGACGGAAATTTGATGCCGATATTGAGCGGCGAATTATTTCTTGAAACAACCCTTCCAAAAGTCAAAAGCGTCCGTCGCGTATGATAAGCTGAAGTTACAAGCAAAAGTGACTTTAGATTTCTTTCAGCACATACTTTTACTAAAAGATTTGCCTCATCGTTCGTGCCATCAACGATTTCCGGCAATATCTCAATTGCCTCAGCCGGAACACCATGCGCGATTAGTTGCCAGCGCGCTCGTTCGACAAAATACGGATTTCGCTGTTCTTTTTGATTCCAGCCGCCTTTCAAACCGTCATTGGTGAGAAAAATTTTCGGAGCAATCTTCTCTTTGAAAAGTTTTGCCGCTTCATCAGTGCGGGCGATATGAGCATCCGAACCGCTTAAAACGAAAATCGCGTCGGCGCTTTGAAGCGGTTTTTCTATTGCCAGATAACTTGCCGACAACCAGGAAAACATAATCCAGGCGGCGAATCCGATAAAAAAATAAATCGCGCTTCGTAAAAACCTTTTCATTTGTAATTTTCATTACAACTAAAACTTTAAGAAATTACCAGCAAATTCCCTGATAGTTTTCGTCCGAAATGCGGTTTCCGAAGATTCGCACAAGGTCAACAACCGTTTGTTCTTTCGTCAATTTCGATTCGATTTCCTTAAACTCTTTCGCTGGATTTCCAACTAAAACCACTTCCGAATGCTCCAGAACTTCGTCAATACCGTCTGCCATCAAGTTAGAAATATGCGGAATTTCGCGTTCGATATATTCTTTGTTCGCGCCGACGAGTTTTGCTACGGAAACTTCCCTGTCATAGAGCTTAATATCATAACCCTTGCCGATAAGTCTTTCAATTACCGATACGACCGGCGATTCACGCAGATCATCGGTTCCGGCTTTAAAGGCAAAACCAAGAACGCCGACTTTCTTTTTCCCGGTTTTTAAAATCATTTGAATTGCGCGCTCGATTTGCAACAAATTGCTCGCTAAAGCCGCTTCTAAAACCGGAACCTTAACATCTAACTCTTTCGCCTTATACTGCAGGGCGCGCAGATCTTTCGGTAAACACGAACCGCCGAAAGCAAAGCCAGATTTTAAATAATAAGGCGATAAATTCAGTTTTGTATCTTTAGAAAATACTTCCATTACTTCGTGGCTGTCAATACCTAATTCCTTACAAATGTTACCGATTTCATTAGCGAAGGAGACTTTCAAGCCGTGAAAACAATTGCATGAATACTTGACCATTTCGGCGACTTTAACGCTTGTTACATAAAGTGGGGCGTCAATTTTCTCGTAAAGGCGACGAAGAATTGCGCCGCTCTCTTCGGAATCTGCGCCGATAATCGTAAACGGCGGCGCGTAAAAGTCTTTAATTGAAGTTCCTTCGCGCAAAAATTCGGGGTTGACGCAAACGTCAAAATCGGTTCCCGCTTTTTTGCCCGAATGAGCTTCCAAAGTCGGTTTAACCAAAGTTTCTATCGTCCCGGGCAGCATAGTGCTGCGCATTACGATTGTATGCCGGCGCTTTTTTTTAGAAATCGCTTCGCCGATTTGCTCGTTCACGCGCTTTACATAATCGAGTTTAAGCGAGCCGTTTTCATTTGAAGGCGTACCGACGCAAACAAGGGAAACGTCCGAATTTTCAATTGCGTCGGTAATGTCGGTCGTCGCCCGCAGACGATTTTCCGCGACCATTTCAGCGGTCAATTCCGTGATGCCTTCTTCGACAATCGGCGAATTTCCCGAATTGATAATGTCAACTTTTGTCTGGCTGACATCAACTCCGACAACGTCGTGACCTTCTTTGGCAAAACACGCCGCCGAAACCGCGCCGACGTAACCTAAACCGAATACACTAATTTTCATAAATTTTATCTTTTATTGGATTCGACGGCTTTCTCGCAAAGTCTGGTAAAATCATCGGCGACACGTCGCCAGCCGAATTTTTCGCGCACGGTTTGCGCCGCCCGCCCGCCGATTTTTTTAGCTAAATTCCTATCCTTTAATAATTTGACAACCGCTTCGGCAAACTCCTGCGGAGTATCGCGCAAAAGAATTTCTTCGCCGTCGGCGACCGGCAAACCTTCCGCGCCGACAGTAGTTGAAACCATCGGCAACTCCATCGCCATCGCTTCGTAAATTTTCAGCCGAGTTCCGCCGCCGATTCTGATCGGCACGATGTAAACGCTCGCCTTTTCCATAAACGGACGAACGTCGGGAACTCTGCCGGTAACGATGATTGACTCGTCTTTTTTGCTTAACTCGATGAGACTCGGAAACGGATTTCGCCCGACAACCGTCAGCGAAACCTGCGGAATTTGTCGGCGAATCAGCGGCAGAATTTCTTCGGTGAACCATTGAATCGCGTCTTCATTCGGCAGCCAATCCATCGAACCGGTGAAAACTACGTTATATTCATCTTTTTCGACGTTTCCGCCGGGCGCGAAAAATTCCGTGTCAACTCCGGTCGGAATGTCGGAAACGTTTTCGATGCCGTATTCGCTCCGCATCGCGTCCGCATCTTCTTTTGAAACGGCGGCTATCCAATCGAAACGCCGGCAGGCTTCTTTTTCGTAATCAAACATCCGCCGCCACTGCATTTTCATAAACGCTTTTTTCGGCGCGCCGGCGGCGACCTCAAAATGTCTGCGCCAAATCATCGCTTCGACATTGTGTTGAAAAAGCAGAGTCGCCGTATTTAAATCCGCGGGCAAATTGACGGCTGGAGTAAGAAAATCGCAGACGACAACATCAAAGTTTTCCCGTGCTGTTAATTTCTCAGTTGTTTCGCGCATTTCCGCTGACACATATTTCTGCAAAGCGTAAGGCAGCTTCGAGACAAGATTGTTTGCTATTTCAAAATAAAACTTTGCCGAAAACTTCGCCGCCGTCGGATGTGAAACAGCGATTGTTTCGTGCGCGTATTCGCTCGCCTTTGCCAGCGCGTCAATTTCCGCCGTGCCGTCGTCGAGCGTTAAATACGTAATGCGATTATTTTTTTTGAGTTCCTTCAGCATTTGATAAGTGCGGATTTTTCCGCCTTTATCAATCGGGTGAAGCAATTCGGTTTTGAGCCACAGAATTTTCACTTTTTACAGTCAATTCAAATAAAACGGACACCTAATCAATCGGATAAAAGTTGAAGATTTTATCGTCTTTACGCTGTTTGTCCTACTTGAGCGTCTCCTTCGATGCAGCGACGCTGCCACATCTCAAAATTAAGCAAAGCCCATAATCTTTCGTCGTGATTTTCGCCTCTAATATGTCTTTCAACTAAATTCCTGACAAAATCGGCTTTGAAAATTCCGCGGGCAAGAGCGCGTTCCGACAAAATATATTCGTCAATTAAATGTTTGTATTCGTTTCTAAACCACTTGCCAATCGGCACCGGAAAACCCATTTTCGGGCGCGTTAAAATCTCGTCGGGCAAAATTCCTTTCATTGCTTCGCGCAGAACGAATTTCGTCGTCTTCCCGCGAAGTTTTAAATGGTCAGGCATTCGCGCCGAAAATTCCATTAGTTTATGGTCGAGAAACGGCACGCGGCTTTCAATCGAAGCCGCCATAGACATCTGATCCTGCTTCATTAAAAGCTCGTGCAAATAAGTTTTCGTGTCGGCGTAAAGCATTCTGTCCAACAGACTTTTGGTTTCAGCAGAATCGAAAAAGCGCGACATTTCGGCATACGGATTTACATGCGAACCAATTTGCGCCTTTGTCTTATCGGAAAACATTTCGCTTTGCATTTTTTGCGGAAAAACGGCGAAATTATCGAAATAAATATTTTCGATGTTCGGCTCGACCGAGAAAAAACTCTTGCGCAATTTATGCCGAATTTTAGAGTCGAGCGATATATTTTCGATTCTATCGGCGACGAATTCACGCGCAAACTTCGGGGTGAATTTATGATAAGTTTGACCGTATCTTAAATTTAACAGGGTTTTCGCATAACGACCGTAGCCCGCTAGACTTTCATCACTTCCTTCGCCCGTCAAGACGACTTTGACATGTTCGCTCGCCAGACGCGAAACGAAATTCAGCGCGACGCTCGAAGGATGCGCCAGCGGCTCGTCTTCATGCCAAATCAATTCGGGCAAAGCCTTAAAAAATTCTGCGGGCGAAACTATTACTTCGTGATGATCGGTTTTGTAAGCTGTCGCCACAAGGCGAGCGTATTCCAATTCGTTGGCTTCGCGCTCGGCGAAAGCGACGGAAAAAGTCTTAATCGGCTCGCTGACCATTTTCGACATCACCGCCGCAATCGCGCTCGAATCAATGCCGCCCGACAAAAACATTCCGAGCGGAACGTCCGCCATAAGACGCAGTTCGACGGCTTTTTGAAAAAGTTCGAACCACTCTGCGACCCAATCTTCATCCGTGCGCTGGCGACCATTTAGTTTCGGCTCAAACTGCAAATCCCAGTATTTTTCGATGCGGATTTTGTCGTCCTTCCACGTCAGCGTGTGTCCGGCAGGAAGCCGCCGAATGCCGGCGAAAAGCGTTTCGTCGCCGCTGGTTCCGTGATTCGCCAGATAATCGGTGAGAGTCGCGTAATTCAGTTCGGGCTTGACGCCTTGTGCCTCCAAAATCGCTTTGATTTCCGACCCAAAAAACAAATTCCCCTGCTCGTCTTGCGCGTAATAAAGCGGTTTTACGCCAAGACGGTCGCGGGCAATGAACAATTCCCGGCTTTTTTTATTCCAAATCGCAAAAGCGAACATTCCGCGCAATTTATCAACGCATTTCGCACCGTATTCTTCGTAAAGATGCAAAATCGTTTCCGTGTCGCAGTGGGTTTTGTATTCGTAGCCTTTTTCGATTAGTTCGGAACGGTAATCATTGTGGTTATAAGCCTCACCGTTATAAACGATAATGCACGACTCGTCCTGGTTAAACATCGGTTGCTGACCATTTCTCAAATCAACGATCGAAAGCCTTCGATGACCGAGACCGACGTTTCTCTCGACGTAAATTCCGGCTTCGTCGGGACCGCGATGATGCAAACTGTCGCGCATTCGCGTCAGTGTTTGCGGGCTAACTTCGCGCCCTGAATAGTTTGAATAAATTATACCGTTAATGCCGCACATTTTAATTCTCGAATTTTTCTAGGACAAATTACGCCCGAAATCATCCTCCAATCGCACGATGTCGTCTTCGCCGAGATAATCGCCACGCTGCACCTCGATAAAAACCATCAATTTTTCGCCGGGATTTTCAACCCGATGCGCTGCGCCGAGCGGAATATCAATCGCTTCGCCCGCGGTTTTGATGATTTCCGCGCCGTCAAGCGTAATTTTAGCCGTTCCCTCGACGACAAACCAATGCTCGGCGCGGCGGGCGTGTTTTTGGTAACTCAAACGCTTTGCCGGAAAAACTTCGATGCGTTTGACCTTAAAGCCTTCGCCTTCGTCCAAAACCCTAAAACTGCCCCACGGACGCTCATCATATTTAGGCGAATTATCAATGCCTGTTTCCTGATTCATTGTTTTACCTTTCATTCATTTGTTTTTACTCATCAAACGAATTGATTAATTATTTGATGAGGAATTCTGTGCGTTTACAATCTTACTTCTTGCTACACTTTTGATTTATTATGGCTGCTAAAGCGTTTCGGTGATTACTTTATTATGAAAAATATTGCGAATTTGAAAATCATTTTTTATTCGCGCCGTAAATACCAATTTTTTAGATGCGACTTTCGCGCCGTAGCGAGGCGAAATCCAACAATCTACAATTTTCCAGACACCTATGGCATCAACCTGATCGGCAATCAACTCAGTATAAATAGATAATAATGCTCGATCCGTGTTTTTTTTGTAAAAAATTGTAACGGAGTTATTATTTATTTCTGCTTCCGCATCTGGAGAAAGTATAAAATTAAGTTCGTAAGAATTTAACTCTACGCTTTTTATCGAATCGGTCAAACTAATCGAGCCGTGTTTGGTTAATAAAATCTCACGTTCGTAATTGACGCCGAAGCGAGCGAAACCGTCGTGCGTTCCGCGAAAAAAAACGGAATTTTCATCTTCGCGCCATTCGAGAAGCTGCGCGTTTGCAACGGATTTCCACGAAAAGGCACCGCCCGGAATTGAGGAAGATTCCCCGTTAACCGTCAGACAATTATGGGCTGAAGTCGAACGAAAAATCTGCCGCGCTTCTAAATCCGAAGTATAATTATAAGTTCCTGAATCAACAAGAATCGGCTTGCCATTTGATGACAAAATGAAACTGAGAGCGTCGGCGTGCGCGTGTCCGCAATTCAAAAAACCGTGAATGCCGCAATCAATTAGTATAAAATTCGCGTCCGCTTCCCACGAATCGCGCATTGCAAAAAATCCGCTCGTCTTGAACGCTTTGGAAACCTCGGCAGCTTCAACTGCTTCGAGTTCGTCAAACTTCCGCAAGCCTTCGGTGCCGAGCAGCCAGAGTAGTTCCGCGCTTGCCTCTTTCGCAACAAACTTCAAATCGCCGCGACCGAAAAGCGCAGCTCCCAAAGCCAGAGTCGGACGAAAATCAGTAATCGGTTTTTCATCGAGAAAAAAAAATCGCCCGCCGTCATCGTCTCCGAAAAGACCGGTTTCGCCGTTCGGTTCAGTAATAAAAAGTAAGAACTCGAATAATTGATTTAATTTATCACGATGCTTCTGCTCGATTGCGGCTCCTTCTAATTGCCGCAAGATAAGCAAATTAGCATAAAAGTCAGTGGTGTAGCGATGATAATGGCTCGATTGTTCGCAATAAACGCCATCGGCGCGCACTTGAAAATCAAGCGCGTCAAGCAAAACCTTATAACCTATCTGTTTCCAGCGCTTTGCTTCTTTCATTTCCGACAAAAACGTGCCGAGAAAATACAGACCGAGGGCTTCGCCGGTTAAATGCGTGTTAGGGCTGAAATAAGTAGAAAGATAGGTTTCCAAATGCCGCGCGTGCAAATATAAATATTTCACCATTTGTGTAAACACTTGAGACGTAAATTGCGGCGAATCTTTGAAAAAATAAAACGCCCAAATCCAAGAAATCGAGCGAAACGCCAGCTCTAGACTCGAAAGCCAGTTGACGCCGATTTTCGGCGGATTTTCGGCGAGCCAATTTTCTAGATGAGCAACAAATGTCGCAGCGTATTTCTCGTCTTCGGTTAGCCAGTAGGCACGTCCGAGCGTCGTAAAATACTGATGACGATTAAGTTCCCAGATTATCTTTTTGTCCCCCGTTTCAGCCGCGTTCACTTCTTCAATTTTTGACCAGTGAATTTTCGGCGACGTTTTCTGTGAAGTCGGGTCGTGATGCCAATCGGGAATTTTATTTTTAAAGTACAAATTTTCGTAACCGAGCAAATCGAAAACCCCTTCGCAAATTCGGTCGGCTCGATTGATGATTGCCGTTTCTTCGACGGGAAAACGCCTTCGCAATTCGCGGATCGTCGCTTCGGGATCCTCAAACGAAGCGTAAAATTTTCCGGTTTTTCGGGAGCGAAAATGTTCGAGAAGATTGACGACGGAAACATTTTTTGCCGGTAGATCGAATTTTTGAAATATTTCGGCATCGGTCGGCAACTTTATTTGCGTGGATACTCCGAATCTTTCCGCGATTATACTTGCGCCTTGTCTTCCCCGTTCCCGAAATTCGGCAACGGTTCTGCCTTTCAGTTTTTTGAACATTTCACCTTTGTACCAATGCTTCGTAAACATTCAAAACAGCTTCGATGCATTCGCCGCTGCCGTTTTTAATAGACTTTTGTTCAATCAATTTGGAAAGACTTGTTCAATATCAAAGATTTGCGGTTCGCCATCATTCCGCGCCGATTCGAGCATTAGCAAACATCCAAGAAATGCTTTTGCGCCGTCAGATGCGGTAATTTCTGGTTCAACTCCGTTGCGTAAACATTTAACGAACGATTGCATTTGGACATCGAATCCTTTTGCCGCCCAGATTTGCGACTGTTTTTTTCTGGTTGACCCTTTTTTCAAAATAAGCTGTTTGAAATCTTCACTTGTGGCTCCGATCCCGGGCGCGAAAACTTCGACCAATTCGCCTGCCGAGGAATCGCTTCCGACTGTGCAATAAGTCAAATTGCCGATAGAACCGTCTTCAAATTTGAACGAAGCGACGATATTATTTTCTCCAATCGGTTCGTTTTTGTCCGTCGGCAAACTATAAGCCGAAACGCTAATCGGGTCAGAGTTTAGGAAAAAACGCATCAAATCAACCATATGGACGGCTTCGCCGATGATTGCGCCTCCCTCTTCGAGCGACGCGCCCCAAAAATCGCTGTTCATATACGAAGCGTTCATTCTGATATTAATGACGGCTGCCCCCGTCCGACCGGCGATTTGGCGTTTCATTTCGGCATAATACGGCGCGAAACGACGATTGAATCCAACAGTTACTTTTTTTCCGGTCTCATTAACGGTTTGCAAAATTTCCCGACACTCGTGAGCCGTAATTGCCATCGGTTTCTCGACGAAAACGTGCTTTCCGGCTTTTAAGGCGGCGATTGTTTGGGCAGCGTGTTCACGATGACGACTCGCTACCAACACAACGTCAATTTCTTGATCGTTGAGAATTTCCTGATAATCGGAAGTCGTATATTCGGCTTTGAAGCGAATCCCGTAACCTTTGCCTTTTGCCCCGCGCCCCGAATAAACGGCTTGCAGTTTCGTGTTGGGTATTTTTTGCAAAGCCGGCAGATGTTCCCATCGAACGAGATTTCCCGCACCGACCAGCGCAAAACGCAATTCTTCTTTGTTCAAACGAGCAGTGGGCGTATTAATTTCAATTTTTCGTTTCGGTTTGAAATCAGCGATTGCATCTGCCGAATCGTTGACGGGATAGCGAAGCAAAACCGCTAAACTATCGGTTTTGCTGTCCATAATCGTATCGTAAGCTGTTGATGCTTCATCGAGCGGAAATTCGTGGCTGACCAAAGGCGAAACATCAATGCGTTTCATCGCCATTAACCGCAAAAACTCCTCCATGTTACGGTTCTCCGTCCAACGAACGTAGGGCAAAGGATAATCTTGTCCGCGTTTTTCATAACTCGGGTCATAGCTTCCGGGTCCGTAAGCTCGCGCCATAAAGAGTTTTAACTCTTTCATATACATTTCGCTGTGAGGCATCTCAAGCGGCATAATGCCGACAATCACCAGTCGTCCGCGGTCACGGCACATTTTAATCGCCGTTTGCACCGGCGCGGGCGACTTGGAAGCCGCTGCGACAATAACCACATCAGCGCCGCGCCCTTCAGTTAAGGCTTGAACTTCCGCGACCGCACTTTCGCCGCCGAAAACAACGAAATCCGCTCCCGTTTGTTTAGCAAGTTCGACCCGGGATTTTTGTAAATCAGTGGCGATAACGATTCCGCCCTGACAGCGAACGATTTGCGCGACAAGTTGCCCGACTAAACCCAAACCGACAATTGCAACCGAGTCGCCAACTTGGATATCGGCTTGGCGGACAGCATTCATCGCAATCGCGCCGAGCGTCGTAAAACAGGCGTGTTGAAAAGGCACTTCGTCCGGGATACGCGCCGCGAGATTACGACCGATGTTGAGGGTTTCGCCGTGTCCGGTGCCTTCGCCACCGTAGGCTACGCGCTGACCAATTGCCAAATCCGTTACACTCGGATGTTTTTCGATGACGATTCCCGCGCCCGAATAACCCAAAACCGCGTAGTCGCTAAACTTGGCGCGCACTTCGCGGATAGTCCCCACGGGATTTGTCTTCATCATCACGTCGTAAACCTTCTTCAAATGCGAAGGATTTTCCGCCACTTCTTTAACAATTCCCTCTTTGTGAATGTCGGCGGTCTCCGTGCCGCTCGAAATCAGCGAGTAAAACGGACGCACTAAAACGTGATTGCCCGAAGCAATCGGGTCCGGCACTTCATCAACGATAATCTCTTTCAAACCTCTGCGAATAACTTGTTTCATGTTTTTAGACTATAAAATACCCTTTAAATATTTGACTCGAGTATCAGAAAAATCTGATCTCTAACTTTTTATATAATTCAAATTAAATTTAATGCTTGTCCATTACAACAATGTTAGACTGACTTTCCGTATTTAATAATTCTTCGTAAATCGTCAACCATTCATTCCGAACTTTTTCCCAAGAAAATTTAGCGACCGCTTCGCGCCCATTACTAATAAGTCTTTGAGCCAGTTCGTTATCTTCGAGCAAGCGCATAGCTTCTCTGGCAAGCGCTTCGTGATCATTAACTTCAACCATCAACCCGGTTTTTTCGTGTTCCAAAATATACGGAATTCCGCCGGCATTCGTGGTCACAATCGGCACGCCGGACGCGTAACATTCGAGAATTGAGCCGGGCATATTATCCGTATTCGGCGAATTCAGATAAATATCAATTTCGTTATAAAGCTCCGCCATTCTTTCCTGATTGACTTTTCCGACAAATTCGACGTTTTTTAGTTTTAACTCTTTGGCGTAATTCTCCAGATTTTCGCGTTGGTCGCCAAAACTCGCCACGATTAATCTAGCTTCGGTATATTTTTGCTGAATAACGGCAAACGCCCGCAGAATGCATGGAATATTGTAAAGTTCTTCCAACAGACGGTTTGAAAAGAATACCGGGCGCAGAGGATTTCTTTCTCTGAACTTAAAGCGCTCAACATTGACGAAATTATAAACCGATTGCGCTTCAAAACCATAACCGGCAAAAACGTCCACCAGATAATTTGAAGGCGTCACGATTTTGTCGAAAAGTCTAAGCGTCGGTCTGAGCGTTCTGTGCCAATTGGCGTAATGTTCTTCGAGCTGTCCGCTTCGATAATTTAAAACGGTTTTTTTACCGAAAACCTTAGCGACTAAAACTCCAGGAGTCGGCGCCAATAAAAAAGAAGCATGAGCGGCTGAAAAAATATGGATAATATCGTAGCTTGGAATTTTTGTAGTGATGTCATACAGATATTTTACGCCTCGCAAAAATGTGCGTAGATATTTAATCTGCTGCAGTTTGGGTAAAAATCTCGGGGCGATTGATTGAATATCCGCGTGAATATACGGTTCTTGATT
Source organism: Pyrinomonadaceae bacterium (assembly GCA_030448055.1). Taxonomy (GTDB): domain Bacteria; phylum Acidobacteriota; class Blastocatellia; order Pyrinomonadales; family Pyrinomonadaceae. The sequence goes on along the minus strand of JAUJNR010000002.1, from coordinate 549,473 downwards.
GAGTTTTTCCAAAAGCCGCGACCCTTGCACGGCTTGACCGCCGAGAATCGTATCTTGCGTCGGCGCGATAATCAAAATTCTAATTTTTCGATTCATTGTTGTTAGTGCGGCACTGCCGATCAAATTCACATCAATCTGCTACGGAAATTTTCAGGCGGGTGCCGGTTGCCTTAAAAATAAAATCGCTTTTTGTTTATGTATTATATTTTTTAGTTAAAAGACTCTTATAAAGAGTGAGAATTTTTTCAGTTTGAGTTTCCAGAGAGAATCTTTCTTCGACAATCATTCTCCCTTTTTTTCCCATTTCAACAGCCCACTGTGGGTTTTGCAAAAGTTCAATCAGACGATTCGCCATTGCGTGGTCGTCGTCTGACTTGACTAGAAATCCGGTCTCGCCTTCAACAATTGCTTCGCTTGCTCCGCCGACATCGGTCGCTACGACGGGTTTGGCGGCGGACATATACTCTAAAATAGAGTTGGAAAAACCTTCAGATTTCGAGCTTAAAACGCAAACGTCGGAAATTGACAGCAATTCGCCGACTTTAGCGCAACCGCCAGTAAAAAAAACATTTTTTTCGATTTTCAAATCAGCGGCAAAACTTTTTAGCGGTTCGATTAGTTCGCCCTCGCCAGCCAGAACAAAAGCGACGTTTTCAATTTTCTCACAAACCTTTTGCGCCGCTTTCAAAAACATTCGGTGATTTTTCACGTCGCTCCTCAAATTGGCGACAATCGTTACAAACTGCATTTTTTCTGCCAGCGGCAAATTAAACTCGCACAAAATCTCTTCGCGTTTTAAGTTTCGCGCCGGCGTCAATCTCTGTAAATCCAAGCCGTTATACACGGTCACAATTTTTTCTCCGGCGACGCCCGTATTGACCAAAAATTGCTTGACGGCTTCGGCATTGGCGACAATTTTATCGGCTAAACGAAAGGCTTGGCATTCAATCCGCATTTGATTTTTCGACTTGCTGAATGTTTCTCGTTTGGAAGCGACGCGCACCGGCACGCGGGCTAGAAAAGAAGAAACCATTCCGAAAATATTCGTGTAAAAATCGTGCGTGTGAACCACGCTGATTTCATTCGCTTTGATAAATTCGGCGCACCGTTTTGCCTGCCGCAAAAAATTCAAATCGTAAAAGCTGGTCAATTTGAATTCGGGAATTTCTTTGATGCCGAGCCGCTCGACTTCCCGACGCAGCTCGCCCTCCGCGTCGAGACATCCGACAAAAACACGAAAACTTCCTTCCTCGTGCAATAGACGCGAAAGCTGCACGGCTTGCCGTTCCGAGCCGCCTTGCAGAAAAGTTCCGATTAATTCCAGCACGTTTCTTTTCACCGAGTTAGTTGTTTCTTTCAAAGCGCAGCCACGATTCCAAAACAAAAATAAACCAGAGCTGGCGCGGCGCCCATTTTTTTTCTGTTGAATTATCCAAAAGCTCAAGCGTCGGCTCGACCTTTATCCAGCCTTCTTTTTCCACCATAGAATCACGCAACAGCTCGGTAAAGTATTTGCGCCAATGTTCGGTCAGCCATTTTTGCACGGGAATTACGAAGCCTTGTTTTTTGCCGTTTGCCAATTGCTCGCCGATTCTGCGCCGAACGATTTCACGCAAAATGGCTTTTGATTTTCCTTTGTGCAGCCGCAGAGCAAAAGGCAGTTTCGCGGCAAATTCCCAAAGCTCGGCGTCCAAAAACGGCGAGCGCGCTTCGAGTGCGTGAAACATCGTGCCGCCGTCAACCTTCGGCAGATACTCGCCGACGAATCTCGTGCGGCGGTCGTAAGTTAAAAATTCCGTCAGCAAATTTCGACCCGATTCAATCGCCCAATTCATTTGCCGGTGCGCTAAAGACACATCTAGAAGTCTTTCGCCGAGCAGATTGTTTTGCTGGTAAACCGGCAAACCGTCGCGGGCATTGCCGACCGCGCCGAGTCCGCCCATCGAATAATCAAGAAATGAAACGGCACGTTTGAGCGTGCCGACCTGCGGAATGCTTCCGCGCGTTTTAAGCCACAAATCGGCGGCGAAATCCGGCGTTCGGCGAGCGATCTTGCCGGACAGGAGAAAGTGTTTATGTTCCGGGTAACCGAGAAAAACGTCGTCGCCGCCGTCGCCCGTTAAAAGAACGGTTGCCGATTTTTTTACTTCCTTGGAAATACCGAGCATTCCGAGAGCCGACGCGCAGGCGAAAGGTTCGGCGTAGGCTTCGACGAGTTCGCCGATGTCCGGCGGTTTTTCCGAAGAAAGTTCCAAAATTTGGTGTTTGATGCCGAGCAACTTGGCGGTTTGCGCCGCGACGTTCGTTTCGTCAAAAGCGTCGCTCGGTGTTCCGACCGTGAATGCCGTTACGTCGCCGCCGAGTTTGCCGATTGCCCAGCAAACCAGGCTCGAATCAATTCCGCCGCTTAGAAGCGCGCCAATCGGCACGTCGGCTTGCAGGCGTTTTTCGACCGCCTGCAAAAAAAGCCGCTCGGTTTCTTCGACGGCTTCGTCAAAAGAAATTTTGTTTGCCGTCGAGACAGGCGGCAAATCCCAATACTCTCTTTTATCAATCTTGCCGTCGCGCCATTCGATGATTTCGCCCGCCGAGACTTTTTCGATTCCTTTGTAAATCGCCCGCTCATCGGTCAAAAATCCGAATTCCAAATACTCGGCGACCCCTTTTTCGTCCAAATCTCCGCCGCATCCGGCGGCTTTCAGAGCGCGGACGGTCGAAGCGAAAGCGATTTCATCGCCCGTCACCGCAAAAGCAAGCGGTTTGACGCCCAGCCTGTCGCGCACAAGAAAAAGCGTTTTTCGCCGCTCGTCCCACAACCCGATGGCAAACATTCCTTGCATTTTAGCGACAAGGCGGTCGAAACCCCATTCCCTGTAACCGTAAATCAAAACTTCCGTGTCGGTTTGACTTTGAAAACGGCAACCCTTTTTTTCGAGTTCAGCTCGCAGAGCGCGAAAATTATAAATTGCGCCGTTAAAAACGACACCGATGTCTCGTTCGGGCGAAAGCATCGGCTGATGACCCGCCGCGCTTAAATCAAAAATAGAAAGACGGCGATGACCCAAGATTGCGTCGTCCCAAACTTCAATTCCATTGTCGTTCGGACCACGGTGCTTTAAAACTTCAAGCATCCGGCTCACTTTTCTGCGCGCCGCGTCCTGATTTTTATTTCCGGCAACTCCGGCTATTCCGCACATATATTTAAAAATAATTTTCCCGGTTAAACACGGAAAAAGGTAGATGGTATATTGTTTGGGCAAGATGCTTAAAAACTCGGCGCGACTTTCGCAACTTTTTTGTTTCGTTCACCAATTGACTTTCATTTAAAGACTGCTAACCGTGTAAATACAAGTCATAATCGCGGGTGTTTTCCAAAACCCGCCGAACTGTTTGGCTGAAAAAGTAGCGAATCTTTCCGTCAATCGTCCACAAATTTCCGATGCCACAACTCAAGCATCCACAACATCCAAAGCGTATGGGAATGGTCGCGGCGATTTTTAGAATGCTCGTTCAAAAGAATTTGAATGTATGATTTTTCAAAATAGCCGCGTTCCAAAGTGCGCTTGTCGCTCAAATCAGCGTGTATTCTCTCGCGCAACTGCGAATTTATCCAATCGCCGATTGGAACGCCGAAGCCTTGTTTTTCGCGGTAAAGAATCTCGCGCGGCACGATGCCTTCCATCGCTTTTTTGAGAATATATTTCGTCTCCAAGCCTTTCATTTTCAGTTCGGGCGGAATGCCGACGACGAATTCAATCAATTTATGGTCGAGCAGCGGCGCGCGCGCTTCGAGCGAATTCGCCATACTCATTCGGTCAACCTTGGTTAAAATGTCGCCCGGCAGATAAGTTTTGCTGTCGAGGTAAAGCAGATTGTCAATCGCGTTTCCGGTCGCCACGCTTTCGGCGAATTGTTTGAAACCGCGTTCGGCGGCGCCGAAACCGCCGTTTAATTTCGCCTGCAAATCTTTCGAGTATAAGGATTTTTTTCGCGGCGCGTTAAACTGCGAAACGCTGTCAATATAACGGTCAATCGTGTCGAGCGAAACGTTGTAAAGATAATTTTTCCCGCGCGCGCCGTGCGGAAGTTTTTCGCTCACCCGCTGCAAAACGCCCGTACGGAGCGCTTTCGGCAAACTCGCCAGACCGCTTCGCTTTTTGTCAATCACGTAGCGCGTGTAACCAGCGAAAAGCTCGTCGCCGCCGTCGCCCGAAAGCACGACAGTAACGAATTCCCTAGCCATTTTGGAAACCATAAACGTCGGCAGCGCCGACGAATCCGAAAAAGGCTCGTCGAAATGCCAGACGAGTTCGTCAACGATGTCAACCAAATCCGGCGTGACGACGAATTCGTGATGTTCGGTATTAAAATGTTTGGCAGCGACGCGCGCGTATTTTAATTCGTTGAAACTGTCTTCGTGAAAGCCGATGGAAAAAGTTTTGACCGGCATTGCGGAGATTTCCGACATCATTGCGACAATCGTCGAAGAATCAACGCCGCCCGACAAAAACGCGCCCAACGGAACTTCGGAAATCAGGCGAACACGCACGGCGTCTTTGATTTGATCGCGCAGAAGCTCGACGTATTCGGCTTCGGTTTTGATATTCGTCGTTTGCCGGTAACTAAAATCCCAATACTTTTCCGTGTGAACCGTGCCGTTTTTGAAAATCAGAAAATGACCGGGCGCGAGTTTCCGCACGTTTTGGAAAATACAGAATTCTTCCGGCACGTAGCCGAACGTCAGATAAGCGTCGAGCGCGCCGAAATCAATCCTCTTTTCGATTTCTCCGTGCGCGAGAAGCGTTTTTAATTCCGATCCGAAAACGAAATTTCCGGCTGGCGTCAAACTATAAAACAAAGGCTTTTTTCCCACTCGGTCGCGTGCGATGAACAGCGTTTCCTCACGAAAATTCCAAATCGCAAAGGCAAACATTCCGCGCAGTTTTTCCAGACAACCAGAGCCGAATTCTTCGTAAGCGTGAACGATTGTTTCGGTGTCCGAGTTGGTTTTGAACTGATGTCCGAGCGTTTCGAGTTCTTTTTTGACTTCCTTAAAATTATAAATCTCGCCGTTAAAAACTATCGCCAGATTGCCGTCTTCACTGTAGATCGGCTGTTGTCCGCTTTTTACATCAATAATGGAAAGGCGGCGCATTCCGAGCGCGGCGCGTTCACGAACGAGCGCGCCTTGTTCGTCGGGACCGCGGTGCGTAATAATTCCGCACATTTTGTCGAGCATAATTTCTCGCTCCTCGCGCGGCAAGTTTTTCTCTTTTGAAATAAATCCGGTTATTCCGCACATACAATTTTAGATTAGTGACTCGGTTATTGATTTGTAAAGTCTTTTCGTCTCCAGCAGTTGTTCAAAAGTGCTGCTACCCGAATTTTCCATATTACCTGAGAATAAGCATATGTGCCGATAATAACCGAGTCAACACCTTGCTCGACACTTCTGTAAGAAAGTAAATACGTAAAAGAGATTTTTTCGGAAAAATATTATCTTGGTTGCTGTAAAGCACATTATGAAGCGATAACGAAGACGTAGATAGAGAAATCTAAAAATAAAAGTGAAATTTAACGAACTTTGTTTCTATTAAAACTCAGGCGTAATATTAAATCAGATGACATTCTTGAATATTCGCAAGTAGATGAGTTATATTTTTCTAAGGTTGATTAATCAATTAAATGTAGTAACGATGTGAAAATCAAAGTCAGCTCATTAATTATTAAGCACATAATACCAAATCTGAACGCAAAAGCGCCTTACTAAAAGTTGTCGCGCTGAAAGTTAATTAGACAATTGTTTCACCAGACTTTGTCCGATGTAGTAAGGCATACTAAAGTTGTTAAGGGTCTAGGATAGCAAACGATGATTAAAAGATTGTCTTTATCCGCTAAATTTTCATTATCAGCTGAGTTTTGTGCGATAAAGAAAAAATGTCCGAACTAAATTTTATCGGGCAAAATTTCGTCGTCTTTATTTTCATCAGAAATTATCTTTTAAGAAGTTACAAGAATTCTAATTTAACTTTGCTAACATTAGCCCTTTGTTACATATTCCTGCAAAATAAATGCCGTTATTGCTGTAATAACCCTAAATTGGCGTGAGAACTTTGATGACGGACAAAAATATCCAAGTAATAAGAGGAGAGCAGGTTAAGACTTCGCCGAGTGTCAGCATTATCATGCCCGCCTATAACGTGACGATGTATATTGCCGAAGCTCTCGACTCGATATTTGCTCAGACGTTTACCGATTACGAAATTATCGTTATCAACGACGGCTCGCCCGACACGAACGAACTTGAGCGCGTCTTAGAACCATACCGAGAGCGTATTGTTTACGCTAAACAAGAAAATCGAGGCTTATCCGGCGCGCGCAATACGGGATTACATATATCGCGTGCGCCCTTCATCGCGTTGTTGGATTCTGATGACGTCTGGATGCCGAATTATCTAGCAGTGCAAATGGAGATGATAAAGCGCGATTCAACGATTGACGTGCTTTACTCAAATGGAATTATCTTCGGAGATACGGTTGACGACGGACGAGAAATGATGGATTTACTTCCCTCAGAAGGCGAAGTGACATTCGAGCGATTAGTTCTGCAACAATGTAATGTGATAATTTCGGTTACGGCTCGCCGCGAAATTATGTTTCGCGTAGGGTTGTTTGACGAGGATTTTCGCAGCTCTGAAGATTTCGATATGTGGCTGCGAATTGTCAAGAAAGGCGGACGTATTGCTTATCATCGTCAAATACTCTTTCGTTACCGCCGTCGCCGCGGCAGTCTCTCATCCGACCCGATATGGATGTGTAAACATTTTTTGAAAGTTTTAGAAAAAGCTGAGAGGACTTTGAATTTAACCGCAAATGAGCATCAAAGTTTACTGCAGGGAAGAGACTGCATTCAGGCAACACTTAGTTTATGTGAGGGCAAGAGCGCTTTTTTTAACGGAGACGCCAAGAAAGCCGTCAAAAACTTAACAGAAGCCAATATATTCTTTAAAAGTCGTAAGATTGCTTTATTAGTACAACTTTTAAGGATTGCGCCGAAATTTCTCTTGCACCTTTATAATGCGCGTGACCGGTTTATCTTCAAAGCTGATACAAAATTTGATTAACAATAAAACTTTATTTATATTAGAAGTTAGGTTCGGAAGATTTTGAAGAACCGTTCACTTTATCAATGCGGAAACCTCATTACAATATTGCACATATCCTGCCATGGCTTACCGTCGTCGGCGTGGAATGTGTGACGTTACGTATCGCGTAAGTAGTATAGGAAAATAATATAAGGAAAAACTGATAATATGCGACTCGATATCCTCGTTCCAACTTTCAATCGCGCAGAAAGCCTTCGAAAAACTTTGCAAAGTTTTCTTAGGGCGCAAGTTCCGCAGAATTTTGAAATTGTCATCACTGTTGTCGACAACAATTCAACCGACAATACAAAACAAGTTTTTGACGAGATGAAGCCGCTTTTTACAAATTTTAAGTTTGAATATTTGTTTGAGAAAAAACAAGGAAAATCATTTGCGCTGAATACAGGCATCAAAAATATTAATGGCGAAATTTTCAGCGGAATTGACGACGACGTAGAAATCCAGTCTGATTGGTTTGTTGAAGTTGAAAAAATATTTCGGGAGCGGTGGGACGAAATTGATTTCGTCGGCGGCAAAATGTTGCCTAATTGGGAAACTGAACCGCCAACGTGGATTGAACCATTAAAAGAGGGGGTAATTGGCTGGCGTGATTATGGAGATGAAGAATGGATTTACAATTACGACACGCCGATATTAACTGGCGGACACGGAATCTTTAAAACGGAAGTGTTTAAGACAATTGGATTGTACAATGAATACGTTGGGTGTGACGGAAAAGGTTTTGTAGGCGGCGAAGATGAAGTGCTTTACGATCAATTACTCACACATCGAAAGCGCGGAATTTATAATCCGAAACTAGTTATTTATCATTATGTTCCAGCATATCGTTTGGATAAGAATTATTACCGGCGATGGCTTTTTGGAGTAGGAATGACCAGACATTTGGCACATACGCATCACAAGCCGTTTGCTGGCGCAACACTTTTCGGCGTTCCGCGCTGGATGTGTCGAAAGGCTTTCAGCAAAATTATCGAAAGAATAAAATACGGTATTCACAAAAACGAAACTGCGTCGCTAGCTGCCGAAAACGAGCCATTGGTTTTCGCTGGGTATTTTTACGGAAAACACTTGCAGAATAGCTGGTTGGATAAGCCATTGCAAAGCGTTGCCGCAAAATTAATAAAGTCCCACCATAGATGAAATCAGCGAAAACAACCAAAATTTAGGCATAAATATACTTGGCTTATTCACAAGAAAACTTTATCCAAAAATCTTCATTTCAGGAATGTAAAAAGCTAGCTAAAACAATTTCCAGAGGCTCGGCAATAACTTAGAAGTCGTTACTGAGTCAAGTATATTTATGCCATACGGAAAATTTGTACCGGCAAATGCTCGTTGGCAAGAAAAAAGGCTTAGATAAGCGTATTATTAGGAATGTGTCTGATCAATTTAGGGAGAAAAAATTTAATGACTTCCAACTCTATGTTTCCGAATCAACCCGCAGATAGTATCGCCCCGCGCCGCATAAAGGTTATTCGCGCGCCGTCATTCTCAGTTTTGAGGCTACTCGGCGATTTGGCTATACTGTCGCATTACCGAGATTTGCTTTACACATTAAGCGTGCATCGCATCAAGGTAAGATACAAGCAATCCGTGCTTGGCGTCACTTGGGCAGTTGTGCAGCCGCTTTCGTTGATGCTGATTTACACGGTGATTTTCACCGTAATTATAAAAGTACCGACAACTGGGAGCGTGGCTTATCCGGTTTTGCTTTATGCGGCGCTCTTAATCTGGACTTTTTTTTCGACGGCTCTGACAAGCGCGACAAACGGACTTGTCAGTCATACTCATCTTGTTACAAAGGTTTATTTCCCGCGCGAGATTCTTCCGTTGACGTATGTGATTGCCGCAGTCTTTGATTTACTAATTGCTTCGCCGGTGCTGTTAGGATTAATGATTTACTATGGCGTGCCGCTTACCTTTAACGCCCTGTATGCGGTACCGATTGTCTTAATTATGGCGATGTTTATCACGGGGATGGCACTGATCTTTTCGGCGGCGCAGGTGCGCTTCCGCGACATCGGAATGGCGCTGCCGCTACTATTGCAAATCTGGATGTTTGCGACGCCTGTCGTTTATCCTTTGAGCGCTGTGCCAGAACGCTTTCGCAGTCTGTATATGTTAAATCCGATGGTCGGCGTGATTGAAAATTTTCGCCGCGTGCTGGTCGAAGCCGCGCCGCCGAATTTTTACGAAATCGGAATATCGGCTTTAATCGCACTGTTGCTTCTTCCGGCGGCATATATTTTTTTCAAGCACGTCGAAGCGACAATCGCCGATGTTATCTAAAAGTTAAAAATACTGGTGAAGAATGATTGATCTTAAATTTAATAAAGTTTCCAAACGATACCGCGTCCGTAAGCAACTCGCGCAAGATGCGTCGTCGCATCCGATTATCCGCAAAATTCAGAGTTTGCGGCGTCCGGCACAGGACTTCTGGGCGGTCCGCAACGTTTCCTTCGAGGTCGAACGCGGCGAATCACTCGGCATTATCGGTCACAACGGAGCGGGGAAAAGCACTATACTAAAACTGCTTGCTAACATTACCGCGCCTACTGGCGGCGAAATTGTCATCAACGGGCGTCTATCGGCGCTTATCGAAGTTGGTTCGGGGTTTCACCCGGAACTGACCGGCAGAGAAAACATTTATCTGAATGGCTCGATTCTTGGAATGCGGCGGCGCGAAATTAGCGAAAAACTTGACAGCATAGTGGACTTTGCCGGCGTCAGACAATTTCTCGATACGCCGGTTAAACGTTTTTCATCGGGAATGTATGTGCGGCTCGGATTTTCAATTGCCGCGCACTTAAACCCGGACATTTTATTGCTCGACGAAGTTTTGGCAGTCGGCGACGCGGCGTTTCAAGCGAAATGCCTGCAACGAATCAACGAATTGAAGGAGGCAGGTACAACCATCGTTTTTATTTCACACGACCTGGGAGCCGTCGAACGTGTTTGCGACCGCGTGTTGCTGATGCAGCGGGGGGAAATTGTCGCCGATGGCTCTCCTGCACAAGCAATTTCCGAATACCAACGGCTATCGAGCGGTTTAGAAGTCTCCCACGTTAAATTATCCAAAGAAGCCGAAATCACCTCGGTCAATCTCTACCGTTCGGAAGTGGACGATTTTTCTACTTTTCACACTGGCGAACCGCTGACGATATGCGTTAACTATACGGCTCATGAAAGAGTAAAAGATGCAGTTTTTGAAGTCCTTATCGACACGCAAGAGGGAGAATTGCAATGTCATTTGACAACGGATTTAAATAATAAACGTATTGACCTTGAACCCGGTACCGGCAGCATTGTGTTTACCTGTGAAGAGCTTGGAGTCTCGCCCGGTTTGCATTATATTAGTGCCGCGATTATACATCGGGGACAAGCCCTTGGCGAGTCAATTGACTATCGGGAACGGTGTGCGACATTTCGAGTTGATCCGGGAAAGATAACGCGTGGTAAATTTTACATGCCTTTTCAGTGGAACTTTGAACCCGGCGAGAGCTACTATACTGAGGCGGGCGTAGGACAAGAGGCGAGAGAAATTGTTTCGCCCAAAGCCTTTTGAAGTCAACGCGCTTAAAGTTTTCTTACTGATTGCGAGTTTTAGCCAACGGATGATTCGAATTTTACGATTGTATCTTGAAGGATAAAATTAATGACTAAATCTTACAACCTTATCGTTGTTATTCCGGTCGGACCGAACGAGGCTTTCGACTATGTTTTGGATACGATTGACAGCATTATTCATTACACAGGACCTAAAAGAAAAATCATTCTTCTTGACGATACCGGCGGAAAAGACACCTGCGATGTTCTGCAATCTCAAGTGCCGGACTTAGATGTTCTCAAAACTCCCCGCAATTATGGGATGCGTGGCGGCTTGTATCTATCGCTTTCCGCAGGCTACTTACACGCTTATAAAAATTACGACTTTAAGGTGTTACTCAAAATGGACACTGACGCTCTGATAATTGGCGAAAAACCCGAGGAAGACGCGATTGATTTTTTTGCTCAACATCCCGACGTAGGTATTATCGGTCACTATCGTTTTGGAACGCAGCCGGATGTTGATGACAAGCATTGGTCTAAAGAGCAGTTGATTAAAGAGTCAAGACGTAAAAACCTGTTCCGTGATCCAATCCTTTGTCTCTCTTTACGCCGATTGCTGCGTCAAGCTCGCGCCAACGGGTTTAAGATGGGTGATTACATTTTCGGCGGCTCTTGCTTTATGAGCGCCGAGTACGTGCGCAGGTTAGCTGAAGGAAACCTTTTGCTGAGAAAGGAACTTGGTCGCAGCTTATTAGAAGAAGATCATACCTGGGGTCTTCTTGCCAAAGCAGTCGGGTTAGAAATGGCTGATTTTACCACCGGAGAACTTCCAATGGCGATGGAGTGGAAAGCTTTGCCTTGCGCGCCGGAGGAATTGGTCGCCAAGAAGAAAAAGGTAATTCACTCTACCAGACGTTGGGAAGACCTTGGCGAGGCGGAAATTAGAAAGTTTTTCCGAGAAATCCGCAATGCTTTGGCTGATGTTTGAGCTTGTTTTATAGATTTTCCCGTGAATTTTGAAGGCTTACCTTAGTTCTTCATTGCTCCGGGCAAAACCAAGCATTAAACTTTCTCTATATAATGTATTAGTATAGAGGAAATAAGAATGTCACATATTATAAAAAAAGTTGAAACAGCTAAACGGGTACTTCAGACTCAAGGTGTTAAGGGAATCGCTTCGGTATTGCTCGAAGATAAACTTGATAATCAGCGGATAAAATTTAATGAGTGGTTTGAAAAAAAGAAACGTTGGTGGGCTGGAAAGATAGTAGAAATCAGGGGAAACACAGTCTTGATAGATGGCTGTCAGTTTAACCTTAACAGCCCCATGATCTCAACTGCTATTAAAAGTCATTTCTACTTTCACGATTACGAGATAGAGGAGCGAAACGCACTAAAACATTTTTTTAATCCCGAACTTCCAGTGATTGAACTTGGGGGAGCAATAGGTGTCATAGCTTGCCTGACGAACAAAAGTCTTATTCATCCTGAAAAACATGTTGTCGTCGAAGCAAATCCAGAAATTCTATCTCTACTAAAAGATAATCGTGACCGCAATAATTGCCAATTCACCATTTTACACGGAGCAGTCGCTTACGGAACCAATGAAGTTACCTTTAGTTTAATGGAGGAGTTTTGGTCTAGCAGTGCGCAATACTTAACCAATAGAACTGTCAAGGTGCAGACAATAAACCTAAAAGAAATTGTTGATAAATTCAATTTTGATAAATTCACTTTGATTTGTGATATCGAAGGCGCAGAAGTTGATATGGTGAAGTTTGATGAAAAGGTTTTACGAGACCAAGTGGAGACTTTAATGTTAGAGGTTCATAAACACGTTTACGGAGAAGAGCCAATCAAAAACATATTGCTGAATCTTGAAAAGATGAATTTTAAATCTGCCTTTGAAAAAAGCGGTGTCCATGTGCTGCAAAAGATTAAGCAATTCGCATAGTTTTGCTGTGTTTGCCAGAAAGGTTGTATCTTGGCGGAACAGAAATCGCGACCGTGCGCATTGCTCAAAGAGTCAAGGCGCACGGTTTTGAAAGCGTAATGTTCTGCCGTGAATCGGCACCGCCGCCAACAGAGTTTTTCCGGGAAGCAAATCTGGAGACGGCTACTTACGACATAGAATACCGGATTTGAGGAGCCTTTGCGGCTTTCTATACCGCGTGCGCCGGCTCGTCCGCGAGCTTAAGCAGCAGCGCATTGACCTCGTTCATTGTGCGGGCGTTTGGTATAGCAGCGTTGCCATTGCCGCCAAACTCACGGGTCTCCCTGTTGTGTCACACGTAAAATTTGTTTGACTACCGGAATGAAATTCATTCATCAAACAACGTTATAATTTAATTTCTAATAGATTAGTATGAATGAACAATTAGACATATCGGTGATTTTATGCACCTACAACCGCTGTTCAATGTTGCCGCAAGCTCTTGAAAGCATACTCACGCAAAATAAAAGTGACGTGCGTTATGAGGTTGTCGTCGTTGATAACAACTCGCAGGATGAGACACGTGCCGTGGTTGAATCGTTTATCGAGCGCGGTCATCTTAATTTACGTTACATTTTTGAAAGCAGACAGGGGTTATCGCACGCGCGAAACACCGGCATTGAAAACGCTCGCGCGCCGATTGTCGCTTTTTTTGATGACGACGAGCGTGTCGCGCCGAACTGGATAGCAAGTATCAAACAGGCTTTCGACGAGCATCCGGAAGTGGATTTTATTGGCGGCAAAGTATTGCCGCACTGGGAGACCGAACCTCCGCAGTGGCTGACAAGCGATCATTGGTCACCCTTAGCTTTAGTGGATTATGGCGACGCTCCTTTTTACTCTAATTCGGAGAACCCTGTTTGTTTGGTTGGTGGCAATCTTAGTTTTAGGCGCCACGTCTTTGACAAAGTCGGATTATTCGATACGACTTTACAGCGAGTTAAAGATAACATTGGTTCGTGCGAGGATCACGAGTTTGAACTACGTCTCTGGCGCGCCGGGAGGCAGGGTATGTATGCTCCTACCGTTAGTGTTACCGCGGATGTTCAAGCCGAAAGAATGACCAAAGCTTATCATCGTCGGTGGCACTCCGGACATGGTAAGTATATGTCAGTTATGGGTTTGTATGAAGAAATGGACAAGAACGGGCATGTAGTGGAAAAAAGCTCTGATGACGTAACCTTATTTGGCATTCCTGGTTTCCTTTACCGTGAATTAATCAAAACGACAGGAAAATGGGGAATGGCATTGGCGCGAGGGCAAAAAGTTGAATCTTTTAATTATGAAAATGAAATTCGTTTCTACAGCAATTATATTCGCCAGCGGGCGGAGCAGAACGCAAAGATACGTAAGCACTCAAAGCTCGCAGAGATTGGAAGTTTTATTAAAGCTATGGCACGTAAAAAAACTGTTTCAACCGGCAAAGATAAATAAAGAACTTTGCTCAAAATTTGTTTGACTACCGGAATGAAATTCATTCATCAAACAACGTTATAATTTAATTTCTAATAGATTAGTATGAATGAACAATTAGACATATCGGTGATTTTATGCACCTACAACCGCTGTTCAATGTTGCCGCAAGCTCTTGAAAGCATACTCACGCAAAATAAAAGTGACGTGCGTTATGAGGTTGTCGTCGTTGATAACAACTCGCAGGATGAGACACGTGCCGTGGTTGAATCGTTTATCGAGCGCGGTCATCTTAATTTACGTTACATTTTTGAAAGCAGACAGGGGTTATCGCACGCGCGAAACACCGGCATCGAAAACGCTCGCGCGCCGATTGTCGCTTTTTTTGACGATGATGAGTTTGCTTCACCCGGTTGGATAGCAAGTATCAAACAGGCTTTCGACGAGCATCCGGAAGTGGATTTTATTGGCGGCAAAATATTGCCGCGTTGGGAGGTAAATCCCCCAGAATGGCTCGCTTCCAATTATGATTGGTCTCCTGTTGCTTTGACGGATCATGGCGATACACCTTTTTATTCTAATTCGGAGAACCCTGTTTGTTTAATTGGCGGTAATCTTGCTATTAGACGATCTGTCTTTGATAAAGTCGGTTTATTTGATTCAACTTTACAGCGAGTTAAGGGCAACATCGGTTCAATGGAAGATCACGAATTGTTAATGCGTTTGTGGCGGATTGGCGGGCAGGGATTGTATGTTCCCGATATGTTGGTTGAAGCCGATGTTCCAATTGAACGAATGTCTAAGGCTTATCATCGAAGGTGGCATACGGGACACGGAAAGTATTCTGCGCTGAATCGTATGAGTGAACAGTTTGACGCGGAAGGACGGCTTCTTCAAATGCCCCTTGAACCCGTAAAACTTTTTGGCACTCCTGGTTTTGTCTACCGCGAATTGTTAGGAACCAGCGGTGATTGGCTCAAAGCCATCTTGCAAAAGGATAAAATCTCTGCCTTCGTAAAGGAAAACAAAGTGCGTCATCTAATAAGTTACATTCGCACCAATTATCAATCTAACTCTGGTAAGCAGTCGTTTTTCGGCGAAATAGGCTCGCTTCTAAAAAAGTTTTCCGGGGCAGCTAACAGCGATGATAGCCGTAAGTTATAAGGCGAAAGCAAAAACACGAGACATACTGAAGTGTGTGACGTCCAAACCGTTATTAGATGACGCTAATAAATTTGCGTGTGATGTAGAAATAAAAAACTAATGAATGAGCAATTCGAAGTTTCAGTGATAATTAGCACATATAATCGATGTGACTTGTTGCCTGCTGCATTAGCGAGCATATTCGCACAGGATAGCGGCGCAATAAATTACGAAGTTATCGTCGTTGATAATAATTCAACTGATAGAACGCGGCAGGTGGTCGAATCATTTATCGAACGTGCGAATGTAAGTTTGAAATACATATTTGAAGAAAAGCAAGGTGTCTCTTACGCTCGCAACGCCGGTATTGCCGCAGCGAGCGCGCCCATAGTCGCTTTCTTTGATGACGATGTGTATGTTTCGCCGGATTGGTTGGCAAATATCAAACGCATTTTTGAAGAGCATCCCGAAATCGGCTGTGTCGGCGGAAAAGTGCTGCCGCAATGGAGCAGCGAGCCTCCGTCATGGCTGACAAACGATCATTGGTCGCCGCTCGCGCTGCAGGACCACGGGGAAACACCGTTTTACGTCAACGCCAATCGTGAGATTTGTTTGGTTTCGGCGAATTTGGCTTTTCGCCGCGAAGTCTTCGAGCAAATAGGTGTCTTCGCGCCGGAGCTGCAGCGCGTGAAAGGAGGTATCGGGTCAATAGAGGATTTTGAGTTTGAGTTGCGGTTCTATCGTAACGGCGGGCAAGGATTGTATGAGCCGAATCTTGTCGTTACTGCGCCGGTCGAACCTGAACGGATAACTAAAGCTTATCACCGTAAATGGCATACGGGTCACGGACGTTTCTACGCAATGCTGCGCAATGAAGGAGTTGAACAGGCATCGGCACGCCTCTTTGATGTTCCTTCACATATGTATCGTCAAGCGGCGGTAGATGCGGTTCATTGGCTCAAACATTCTTTGCAAAGACAAGAGGCGAAAGCGTTTCTGCACGAAACGCATCTTCGGTTTTTTAAGGAGTTTTTTCGTGAGCGGAGAAAAGAGTCTTTAAAATCGCCGCAACGTCGCGATTCGATTGGAGAGATTGTTTGCTTTATCGTTTCGCTCGCCTCCAGAAAATCAAAGAGTAATCAGGCTGAAGAAAGTTAATTGCAACCGCGCAATTAACTTTCTTCAGCCCGATAAGTTAGTTGCCAAAAACCTTCACTTCCGCCAGTGAAAGAATCCCCGTTCCAGCCAATTGAATGCGAAAGAATCTAGCATTTAGCTCAAACGGGATTTCCACATTCTCGCCCACCTGTCCGCCAAAATAATAACTCGAGACTCCGGGCTGATTTAGAACAGTCGTCAAATCATTTGAGACAAACGGCGTATCCGAAGCTATCAAGTAAAAGTTCGATAAGCGTTCGCGGCAGCAATCAGTTCGATTCCAAATTTCCACTCTGCTGATCTGACGACTTTCTTCTAAATCAACTTCCCACCAAGGACTCTGCTCGTAATCAGTATGAGTGATTGTGTTGGTTTCATAAGTGCCGCTAGTGAAGTCATCCACAGCACGACTGGCTTGACCGTCATTCCAAATGCTGGACTGACTAGCCGCTCGACCCAGCGCATAATTGCTCGATGACAACAGCGATGGTGGCGATGTGCCTACTCTGACACTGACATTATCAAAAGTTGATTGATTGAGCGCCGTGTTGTTGTGACTGGTCACCGCCAACCCAATGTAAACGCTGCTCGTCATCGTTATCGTTTCGCTGCCAATCAACGTCCACGTCGTTCCGTCATTCGAGGCATACCCGCTCACGCTGTTGCCGCTTCTCGTCAGCTTGACCCACTTCGGCGCCGTCCCGCTCGCCCCAGACCAGCCAGTTGTTCCGCCGGTCGCGCTCCGCCGTAGAAACTCCAGCCCCGCGCCGGGCGTCACGCTCATCGTCGCGTGACGCGAACCAGCCGTCAGCGACTCACGAATCATCACGCCCGCCTTGGCACTCTGGTGCGTGTTCTGCACACTCGCCACGCGCGCCACTATCTCGCCGTCGCCAGAGAGCGGCTGATAAACATAGCGAAACGCATCTGCCGCGCCCCAAATATCCGCGCCCGAACCCTGCACGGTAAAGGTGCCGTTCGAGATAGAAGCGCCGCCGGTGACGCCGACGCTGCCGACATCCTGCGTTTGCCACGAACTCGGCGCAGGCGTCGGAGTTGGAGTGGGCGTGCCCCCTGCAATAATCTTAATATGATTGAGGTTGCCGACATAACCGCTTCCACCGTTGCTGTCAAACGCATCCTCAACACCTGCTGTCCGGCACTGAGACTCACCTCGGTCTTTGTCACCGTCTGCCAGGTCTGCCACCCGCCCGTGTTCGGCACCGTTAGTGTGCCCGTCTTGTTGACGCCTTCCATCTCGACGTGAAACGTGCCGCCACTGCCGCCCGACGCCACGCGCGCGCTTCGATCGTGTAAGCGCCCGCCGTCTGGACGTTGACCGTGTATTCGAGCCACTCGCCGGCTTGAATGTAGCCGACGATGAAGCCGCCTCCGGTGTCGCCGCTCGCCTCGATGTCAACTCCCTGCCCGCTGCGATATTGTCCGCCCAGGTTGGCGGTGTCCAGGTCGTGATACGCCACCGCTTCGCCGCCGTTGTCGAAGTCCTCTGCTTGAATGGTCGTCGGGATGGCAAATGCCGCGCCTAAATACGGCGTCTGCCCTCCGCCAAGCTCCGGTGTTGGCGTCGGTGTCGGTGTCGGTGTCGGATTAGGGGTTGTCGCCGAATTCCAGACTCCACTCGCCGCTGCAGCCGCAGCCGCATTCAGAATCGTCCAGTCCGCGCCAGGGTCTTTGCCGTCGGTCCCCGCGTTCTTGTAAATCGAACCGGCTTTCAAGTTGAAGTTCCCGCCCGCGTAATCTACAAATTCAGGTTTTACGCTTGTCGGAAAAAAGTTACCCGGAGGGTGAACACTGCCTATTGCTG
Organism: Pyrinomonadaceae bacterium; assembly: GCA_030448055.1. Taxonomy (GTDB): domain Bacteria; phylum Acidobacteriota; class Blastocatellia; order Pyrinomonadales; family Pyrinomonadaceae. The sequence continues at coordinate 531,226 of JAUJNR010000002.1, read as the reverse complement.
CGCCAAATACGTTTTTTCGCACATCCCAATCACCGCTCAAATGGTCGTTGAGTGCCCCCGTTCCGTTGGCGTGGTCGCAGCGCAAAGCGACACCGTAGTTTTCATCGTCGTAAGCTATATTGTTTAGTAACTTATAGCCCGGCGCTTTGTAATTGTAGTCAACACCCGTCGAACCGTAATCATAGGCTATAAAATGACTAATCGGACTACGAGAAACGAACGTATTATGAATCAGTTCAAAGTAATCGGCGCCTTGCGACAAATTGCCGCGCCCGTTTGTTTGCTCCCAGAAGTTATTCGCAAACCGTATGTGATTGGCATAGTTTGGATACGGCAATTTGAATGCCTGCATATTAACGATATTAAAGCCGGCGCGGGCGTTTAATATTTTGTTGTTTCTGAATTCGACATTCCGCACTTCGCAATAAGCGCAGCCTTCATCGGTCATTGATTTAATCAGAATCGCTTCGCCCGTCTGACCCTCCTCGTAATTGTTCTCGAAGATATTACCGGTGGCGACCGTGTTGAAGCCTTGTTTCAATTCAAATAAATTTTTGATGCTGTAGCCTGAGCCTTTCCACGCGGGGTTTTTCCAGACGTGATTGCCCCGAAATACAAAACCGTCGAGGACATCGCTGGCTGAGCGCACCGGGTTGCCGCCAACTAAAACATTTAGCGCCGCTGCTTCGAGTCGGTTGTTGACGACCGCCAGCGGTCCGTTTCCTTCCCATTGCGCGATGGCTTTGGTTTCAATGCCCGAGGCTTTGATGTCCAGCACCGATGAATTCAGAAAAGATATTGTTCTGCCGTTCAGAACCACCCCCTTTCGCGTTTGATAGCCATTGCCGTCAAGCAAACAACGGTCGAATATAAAATTACTGTTATTGATTGCCCAATTCACATATTCGTTGCCGATCATATCGGTATTTACTTCGCTCACTATATGACGAATCTCCAGACCGATGACGCGGTAGTAGTTCGCTCCGAAATTCATCTGCAAAGCGTTGGGATGACCGGTCGTCGGATTGCCGCGCATATTCATTCTGAAAAGCTTCGCTCGGTCAGTTGCCGACCCTGTGACGCGCCGGTTCGCCGGCAGATTCGACAAATCCGCCACGCGAATCGTCACGTAATTGGAAGACGAGCGAGCGGGCAGCACCAGCGGATCGTTGAAGACAAAGCCCGCCGGAACCCGCACTTCTCGCGTGTTCGGACTCGTCGCCGCCGCATTGACCGCCGCCTGCAGATTGTTCCGGTTCGTATCGGCATTGCCCGTATCAGAGAGCGTCTGAATGTTCTCCGGAGACGCGGCGGCAGGCTCGACTGCCGTCACGCGGACGCTTGCCGTCGAACTGGCGCCGGAGGCATCCTTAACGGTCAAGGTCGCCGTGTATGTGCCCGGAGTCGTATAGACGTGCGGAGATTTGATGATATTCTCAGTCTCGAAGCCGTCGCCGGTTTGCCAGCGAATTGACCAGGTGCCGTCGGTTTGCGATTCGCTCTTGTAGCCGACCGAAGCGGAGCCGTCAAGACGCATCGCTTCGCCGACGACGACCGTCAGATCGCTGCCGGCGTTAGCGCTCGGACCGGCGGCGGAGACATCGAAACTTTTGATGAAAAGCAGTGAGGTCGCCAAAGCAGCGACGAACAAGGCGACGAATACAAAACTCTTCATTTTGTTTTTACCTATGATTGAATTGGTTGAAAATATAATCGGTTTAGTTGATTTATTCATAGATTTATTTATGGCTGAAAATTGGCTGGAAAGCGCAACTCTAAATTTCGCACGAGACGGCTTTTCAGGACTTTGCCGAAAGGCGATTATTGTGTTTTCCAAACGGGTTAAATGGCGGCGGTGAGGTTTGAAGGTGATTAGTGGCAGCGCCAAAGGTAGTTGTTGCCGATGGTTTTGTTTATCAGAATGAATGAACTTGAAAACCCTTGGCGGTTTATAAAATCGTTTCCATTAATCATTATAAAACGATTCCAGGAAGATTTTGCGGGTTTTGCGTCTGTCTTTTCGCTTGCGTTATTTAATGAAAATGAATTGCTTTGTTGATTTTGTGAAACTTTATTTGGTATTGCAGAAGATATTTTTGCGCCACTGATAAACGAAGTTGCTGAAATTGGTAAAAAGTTAATAACAAAAAATTGAAGATTAACTCTTTTGTAAATAGATAAATGAGTCATGCTACTAGATCATTTAAAGATAGATTGATTATCTATCTTTAAATGATTGAAAACAGTTGAATTTATTTGGATTTGTATAAAACAAAAACACTTTACCGGATTAACAAGAACTGGGTAAATGCTTAGTGTTTGGGTTCGCTATGTAAGCGTGTAATATACTATAAGTTATTTGCACATTTTATATCAAGTCGTGTTAGACGAAATACAAATTATGACTTTGTAACCTGAAAGCCTTATGTTTTGATGAATTTTTAAAATTGAAATCAGGGTATCAGAAAATTGGAAAAGCGTGCGTCCATAATTCTGGAAGCATAGGTTAAAGCCTCCACAAAAAGGAAAATTGGGTGTGCACAAAAAAGGTATAGACATTCTGAGAACAGGGATGAAGAGCGTTAAGACTGGAAGTTTTAGTACTGAAGAACACGGCTTTGCACAAAAATTAGAAAAGCGGCAGCCGTTCGTTGTTCGTTATTTACTGTTCACTGAAAACCAGAGAAAACCATTAAAAATAACGAACAATGAACAGCGAATAGTGAACAGTTGGCGTTCATTAGCAGTGAATCGTTAAATTTTGTGCAAAGCCGAGAACACGGATTTGCGACTTGTCGAACCTGCAATAATTATCACGCAATTTAATGCGGAATTTGAGCGGATTCGCAGTTTTAGATATTATGTTCGTGAAATCGAAAATTTAATCGTTGTTAAAATCAGTGCAGAAACACTAAACGCAATGCCTGCTATCTAACTCCTAAACGGGCAGAACGTTAAAGACTCCAAAAATAAAGCTAAAAAAGGATAAGCAGATAAACAATGAGCAAACGCCAATCAGCAGCAGACCTTGGCGCCCGAGCGTCCCGTCTGAAACCCGAGATGTCGTGGGCGGCTTATGCGCTCGACGGGCGCGTGAACGACGACTATTTCCGCACCAACTCTTACCTGGAGAGTTTTCCACCTGGGTCGTTCGTAATCGATGTCGGTTGCGGTAGCGGGTGGAGACTTGAGGAGCACATCGCCTGTGGCGGGCGGGGCGCCGGCACCGAGGTTGACGAACAATCTCTAGTCGAGGCGCGGGCGAAAGGTCTCAATGTCGTCCGCGCGCCTGCCGAATCCCTGCCGTTCGAGACGGGGAGCGCTGACGGCGTGATCTTCAGTGGAGTGCTGCCGTTTACCGTCGAGGACCAGGCGTTCGCGGAGATCGCTCGCGTCCTGCGACCAGGCGGGCGACTCGAGGCGTACTATCTCGGGGTGGGGTTCGCGCTCCGCGATCTGTTTGTCAACCGCGATGTGCGCAAGCGATATTATGGACTGCGCTCACTCGTGAACTCGGTGATGATGGGTGTAGCCAATCGTAAGCTCCCGGGCAAGTATGGCGATACGATGTATGTGACTCACCGGCGCCTCGCGGAACTATACGCGCGGCACGGGTTAATCCTCCGCGCGCACACACCATCGCCGACGTTCATGGGTCAGCCGGTGTTCATTTATCATTCGGTTGAACGGTCGGGGGTTAGTAAGTAAAGCACGTGCCGCAAAGCACTATCTAAGAAGAATTCAGATCGGAAGAATACCAGATGAGTTATTTACCGATGCCAAAGGCGACACTGCCAAACGGGTCGTCTGGCGCTCGAAAACACTAAACTCCTGTTTTATAAAGATAAGTTTTTTGTTAATTAAATCTCATCAGTCCCGATATCTATATTATTTGCACACTTTTTTCAATTGCCGAATAACGATGCATGAAAATTTATCTTGGACATATTTGCCGCAATACATTTTCTAAATCCTGCTTTGGTTTGTGTGCAGAACTGGTTGCTCGACAAGAAATTATTTTAGGATAAATTCTTTCAGTTTCTGGTTCAGGAATGTCGAATCCTAATTTATTTGCACCAAAACCAAGAATCCGAACTTCACGTCCGCTAAAATAGTCGAACAGAATTTTATTCTGTTCTTCACCAAGCCCATTTGTCCAGACGACCTTAGAATTATCAATATCAGGCTCATTAAAATAAGTTCTGTCAGTTATACTCAAATATGTATTTCCATATCCTTCCGCCGTTTATGGACAGCAATCTGCGGGCATGTTTGACCAATTTGTTTCGATGGCGAATCAGCCGTGAAATCTTCTGACTTTTGACACGCTTTAAATTTATTTTGGGTCTATGGTCGCAAAAGTAACTTGGAAATCTTTTAAGTCTTTTTGTCAAAATGATTTTGGGTAAAAAGAAAAGTGATGAAATTTCGAGAGCATAGTTTTCGTTTTCATAAAATTTCTTAACGTCATAAAACTTGGCTGACAATGCAAATTTAATACTTGAAAATTGCCTGCTAATTCACTTTTGCGACCATAGACCCTTTATTTTTTTTACAGGCTACTAACGATTAACGCGCTGATACACAGCCCAGTTGCTTTCGGGGGTGGTAAAAACCTGTTTCCATTCTTCGGTGAATTGCTCGATGACCGGCGCAGTGTATCGCTCACTGCCGACAACATCTTTACCGGCGATTAAATATGTTACCGGAACGCTGTCGAGTTGCTGCTGCGCTCGCGCCGGATTGTTTTCAAACGGCGGCATCACCGCTTTTAGCCCGGTTCGGAGGTATATCCAATGCGGCGTGCCTGCTGCGATTACATCATTTGGCTGCGCGTTCCGACTAACGTAATCTATGCATAAATTAAATGCCTGAAACGACTCATTTTCAAAAAACATCCGTTGTTTAATAAATTTGCCATTCCTGTCAAAGTATTCAATCGGTTCTAAGAAATTGAAATATATGTGTTTAAAAGCAACCATTTGCAATAGCAAAACAAGTGAAATTGATCCGATGAGAAAGTATTTACTAAATTTAGACCATTTTGAAGAAAGATTACGGCTTGCCGCATTTTTTACGCTTAACAGAAATACAATCAAAGACAAAACCAAAAAAACGTTGATTGGCATTAAGTATCGCGCGTATTGTTGGGAAAACGGTGTCAGGCATATAGCGGACAGATAAATAAATACGTAGAGAGGTATAATCAGCTGATGTCGTAAAAGCTGTAAAACTAAACTGACAATAACGGTAAGCCCAATCATATAAAGGATTATAAAGACGAGCCACGATGCGGCTGATGGCGTAACCTTTATTAAACCGGATAGATATTGTAAAGGCATCTCCCAATAGCCGCGGTTGACGCTAACGGATTCTCCGAGATTAACCGGAAGCTGGCTTGCATTACGAACTACGCGCCTTACAACTTGCGCTTCGCCTTTTTCGGGGGCAAAAGGATCCCTTAACGAGATGTTGCGCGCGTAACTAACATTATAAAACATATAAGGTTCGCGCTGATAAGAATACGCGGGATGATTATACTCATAGCTCGACTCGACGGAAACGATATAGAATTGCCAGCAGGCAACGGGAATTAGAACGAGCGCCAGCCGCAATATCGCTTGCTTAAATCGTCTTTTAATCAAACTTTCCAGAACCCAGACGGCAAATACCGCCAGCCCGACCGTGCGTAAGGCATACGAGACAACGGCAAAAAAATAAGTCGCCATTGAATATGCGCGATTTTCTTGTTTTCTGTTGCATAAAACGAAGAAAATTGTCGCCAGACTGAAAAGAATTTCAGGAAAGCACAAATCGGAAAGAAAATAAACGTGGACATTGAAGAGACAAAGGATTGTTGCGAGAAATGCGTAATGTAATGGAAGATAAATTCTAAAAAGCCTAAAAACGGCGTAAATGTAAATAATGAAAATCAGGAAAGCAGAAACGCGCAGCCACCCGCCGACCGTCGTTGGGTCATTTGTTCCGAGAATCAGTTGGTGACCGGCGATGATTAACGGCAATAAGGGCGGATACTGCATCACATCAATCTCGCCCGGCTCATTCAGTAATTTATAACCTTTGCCCTCAGCCAGCGATGTTCCCAGAATATAATAAACGCCGCCGTCCCAACGAAAGTCGAGCGGACCGTTTAAGCGCGGCGCCCAAGTCAAAACCGCGAGAACTAACAACGCAATTAACAGGGCTTTTTCGCTTTTCAGCCATCTTGGAAAAAAACCGGCTCTTGCCGAATCATTGCTTTCGGGTTTGTTAAAATCGCTTGCTGAGGAATTTTTAATCATTTTAATCTAATTAAAGCCTGATTACTTATGCGTGAACCTGCAATTAATGGAGTTTTCAACGATGGTGAGCGGTTTCCGGCATCGGCGGAGATACTGTAAAAAGCATTATTCTTCCGTCAAATCCTTTTAACTCCAATTGCATTCCGTCTTCTTCGAGTTGCGGAACTATCCAGCTAAAGTGTTGCGGATCGCCGCAAAGCAAAAATCTGGGTCGCGCGGCAATGTAAGATTTATAATCTGTTACGTTAAGCCCGAACCAAGGCTTGAGCAAGTCAACCATTCCCCGTTCGATGCTATTTTGGTTTAATCGCCGCAGCGAGATTTCCGGGTCGGCAAGATAAGCGACGCGAGAGCTAATTTCCGGCGCGTAGTAATTAAGCTCAATAAATGTATGCGGATCCGTAGCGACAATCGGTAAATTCTCAACGTCTTTCGATTGCAGCAACCGGATTTTTGTCATCGCCTTTAAGTTGTTCTCCACAGTCCAAGTCTCTTTTAACACTAATAATCTAAAGCATCCGACAAAACAAATGACTAATACAATTGATATTAAGACGTTGTTATTATTTAATTTAGCGGCGACAAAGGAAACTAAGACGCTAAATCCGATAACGGCGATAACGGCGTAACGGTCAGTAAAACCTCCGGTTACAAACTTTCCTAAAATTATGCAGGTAATCGGTATTATGATAAATCCCGCGGCAGCCGCGACTTCAAAAATCGGCGGTTTAATTTTTGATGTTGTCCGGCTTTCGTCCGGCATTTTGTCCCGCCAGACAGTTTGGTAAATCCCTGATAAAAATAACAGCAAAATCAGCGGCAATACCGTTGGGAAGAACATATTAATATAAAAATTGGGCATGTCCAGCCATTGAGGTTTCGCCCAAAAATCACCAGCGGAGGCGCTCGCTTGCCGGATTAAAGGCAAATGCAAAACTAACGGCGCAAGGGCTAAACAAAACGCTGCCCAAATCGGCACGTCAAGCCGCCGCTTGATTGCCGTTCGCACAGTTTCCCCCAAAGCAAGCGGAAAGATTGCAAAGATACCGTAATAGTGGCTCGACAGCGCGCCGGCAAGACTTAGCGAAAGGCAGACGATTGAAAGCGGACGCAAGCGATTCATTGTCGCCGATTGCCAGCAAAGCAGCGCAAGCGCGCTAAAACCTAACACCAGTCCATACGGACGGGCTTCAAAGGCATAATAATACGTATAGGTCACGAGCGGAAAAATCGCTGCCAGAAGCGCGTAGAAATTTGATGCGCGACGTGCGACGAAGGCAAACAGGCAAATGCACATAATCCAAAACCCGATCATTTCCGGCAGCCGCAGGGCGAAATCGTTTAGACCGAAAATGGCGGTCGAAGCGCGCGTCAGCAGATAAAAAAAAGGCGGAAGCTGCTCGCTGCCGGACATCAACGCTCCCCAAACATCAGTCATCGCCGGAAGTCGCGCGATGTAGTAAGTGTAAAGTTCATCGTTCCACAAAGGTTTCCGCTTGGCTAAAACATAGGTGAAAACCGCATACAAAACTGTAAATCCGCTAATCAGCAACAACCTATTTTTTTCGAGTCTGACGGCAAACGATTCGCCTAATTGCCAAAGCTGTTTTAAAAAGTTCATATTTAATCAGTGAGTCTAAAATTCGAGTTTAAGATAATGCCAGCTTCTGTGTTGTTGGTCGTGGCAGAGAATTGCTGTACCGACCACATATTCAATTTTTTTTGTGGGAAGTTCGTCAAATGGGCTAAATTTTGCGTTGGGCGGATCTCGCCCGGCAGCTTCAGCATCATGTATTTTCCTCGAAAAGCCTCCTGCCCTATCTTTAAAAGGCTTTCGAAGCCATATTGCTTATAATTTGTACCAATTAACTATCAGGATTTTCACCCGTTTTTAGAAGCAGATGAGCGAGAGCCGTCTGCGCCAAAGTTTTAGCAATACGGTACCTTTCGACTTTTTCCTCGTCCCACGCTCCGGCAGTGACGTTAATCATCACGGCAACATTCTCTTGGCGCGCTAGAAGATAAACGTCTTCGAAAGCATTCGGGTTAGTAACATAAGCCTCATCGCCGAGATTATTTATCATTCGGTTTCCCGAATCTAATTTTCGCAATTCAAAAGAATTAGTGCTGATAATACCGACAGTTACAACGAACGGTTCAGGCGAGATGTATGCACAGGCTGTTCCGTCAATTGCTGTGCCGCCCGGTTTCGGCTCATTCTTTAATAATCCCATCACAGCTTCAGCTTCGGCTTTACCTATTAATGCGCATGGCGCAACTTCAGGAATTGTCCATGAACCCGTTTTATATTTAACTTTTGCAGTGTCTGTTGTCGTTTCAATTGAGCCAGATGCCGGAATTGTGTTTTGTGTCTGAGCATCAAGGCGAACGGCGCTACAGGCAGAAAACACAGGCAAAAGACAACTCAATAAAACAAAATAGACGGCGACGCGCAAGAACATAATTAAATTTAGGTTATTTTACGATCAAGATTTCGTTTTGTTTCGCCTCTTCCATGGTGATTACTATAATCCGGTCATCTCCCCACCAATTAGGATAGACGTTAAAATTCATTTCATACGGACCGAACCAGGTTGTTGCCAGCCAAAAGTTGTTGGCTCGCCAATCCTGCCAGTGCCGCTGACCTTCCGAGGAATATAAAATCACTCGATCAGCCTGCGATAAATCATTTGTCACATTCGCAACCGGAGTTTTCTCGATTTTTGTTAAATGTGCCTGCACGCGCGGCGAAAGCAAAAAGCGATGATTCGTGTTTGCCGAAATATAAGCAACAGTTTCACGAACAAAACGATCTGTGCCGCGATCTGCAACTGTTTCGGCGGCATAAATGAGCCAGCCGGCGTTAATTGCAAAAATAGTTATGATAAAAGCTGCAAAAGCGGATTGAAGAACCGTAAACCTGAAATTTCCGATTGTCAATACTTTACACTTGAATTTCAAATTTTCCCAAACAAACATTGCGCCGCGCCCTGCAAGAATCGCCAAAAACGGCACAACAACCAGCAGATTTCTGGCAACCATTGCTCGCTGAGTGCAAAAATACAAAACATACAAAACCGGAAAACAGAAAAAAAGTGCTGCCAATTTAAGAGATTCTTTTACCAGAGCGTAACTGCCGACAATAACCAGCAGAAAACAGAACCAAGCAATGGGGGCATAATGCGAGAAAAGAACCGAACTGAAATAAACAAGCATCCGCCACCCGTGTTGCAGTCCGACCGGAACTGTATGCCCGGCGTGACCAGTCGAATAATGATACAGTTCATACGTTACTCCCTTTAAAAATTCAACCGGCTGGAGTATCGTAGCGGGAGTTGTTAGAAGATAAATACCGGTAAAGATAAATACTGATTTAACCCATGACGAGACGAGCGAGCGGTAAGATTTTTTGTCCCAAAGTAAATAACCGCTAAACAGTACCGGAACTATCAGCAGTCCGCCGGGATATTTAGTGCCAAATCCAAGGGCGGCAGCGGCAGCGGCGAGATGGCGCCACCAACTTGTCTCGGGTTTCATTTGCGAGACCATTGTCAGCAAAATTGTCATAGCGCCAAACTGCATCAACATACCGTCGGTCGCAACCCATCTGATGTGGTAAGCCACTTCCCAGGATAGTCCCAGAAATAGCGCGGCGAGAAGTGCTTCAATCCAGGATTGTCGCCATATCAAAACCAAAAGGTATGCCCAAAGCACAGAAAGCGATACGATAATGAGGTAGATCGTTCGTAATCGCATAAGATAAGCGGGACTATCCAAAGCGTCCAATATTCGCTCCTCTTTGCCTTTTTTGTCCTTTAGAGCTACAACCGCATCTGGCAGTAAACCGGCTGCGTTAACCCAGTAATTAAACGACGGATAACCGTAATGCTGCGGAAGTAAAATTCCGGTCGTAAGCATTGTTCTTACCGGACGGATTTGGTAATACTTTTCGTCCCAATGCGTTCCAAAGTCCAAACCGCGTAATCCGGTGCCGATTAAAATAATAAGCGGCAGCAAAACAGGCGCAACGCTGTACAGGTGGCGAATGACTCGCCCGAAAATTAAAAATATTCGTTTGAAACTATTACTCATTATTTCATCAATGGCAAAAAGCTGATTGAAAGCGACAATTTCGGCTGATCATCCGAACCGTAAACGACTGTGTGCAGGCTTATACCGTTATAAACACTGCTTTATGCCATTTGCTATTCATTAACTTCTCAACGACTTTTGTCGGACTTGCCGGACATCGCACGGTGTTTAGCCCGAAATAGTGCGCGACGCTCCAATTCTCCCAATAATTCGGGTCCTCGCGCAGCTCGAAGTATCTGGTAAAGGACTTCGGCTGTTCCGGCAATGGTTCGATCACCGCGTCTTGCTCGCCCTTTGCGGCGGCGAGCGACCAATACCGGTCGTCCATCGCTGCGCTGTATGCAGGTGTCGCTCCTCTCAAGTCTTGCAACGCCTGCCACGTGTTTCCGGTCAGCAGCATCGTAACAACAAACATTGCGACAGCTATGCGGCGGAACAACGGTGCCGCGCTCAGCAGCGGTTCGTTTCGCTCGGCGAACCGCCGCGTCAGCACAACCAGAACCCAAAACCAACCCGTGAGGAAGATGAAGTAAATACCGTCAAGCGTATGAGGAGGAGTATTGAGTCCGATCGCCCAACTGACTGCCGCGAATGCCGCGAAGATTGTTATTCCCCACGTCAACACAACGATTACTACATCTCGCGACGCGGCGCGACCGGCGATGCTCAATTAACGACTGTGGTGCCAATACCAGCAACCGTCTTGGCATTGATGTGATAACGGGAAGCCATTTGTTTCAGGCTTTCTTGACGCGGGTTGTATCGTTCGGCGAAGTGCCGCAGTCGTGCTGGCTTGAGGGGTGTAAAATTTGTCCCATAGTGACTCCTTGTCGAGTGATGATGAACAGATTACACCATTACACTTTGGGACTGAACACCTAGTACAGTTAAAACTTTCACTGACGCATTACTCAATTATTTATCAGGATTCTTTCCTTCCCGAGCTTATAGCTCGTCGCGTTTTGCGGTAAGCACGACAATTTGATCAGCAAACACCGGCAGCAAGATCTTGGCTCTCGCCCAAGACTTTGCTGCCGATGTTCGTCCCGTTTTGGTTTTCCTATGGTTCCAAATCGGTTACTGTTTTCTTCGAGTTGTTGTTCTTATTCGGATCATACGTGGTCGAAGTCACTTTAGTGACGTTGATGATCCTCGTACCTCTGGGTGCTCTCTGCGCTTTAACGGTTATTTTTACCGTGGCGGTCACACCGTTCGTTAGATCGCCCAGATTGCACTTGATCGATCCTTTGTCATCTCCCTGAGGGGGCGTAGTACAGCTTCCTCGAGTTGTGGTCGCACTGACGAAGGTGGTGTTTTTCGGAAGATCACTGTCGAGCTTGACCGCGTTGGATGCTCTCGGTCCCGCGTTCTTAACCGCAATCGCGTAAGTTATGTTTTCTCCCGGTTTTACCTTCTTTCTCTCCTCGTCGTCATCGTCCTCATCATCGTCTTGTCGAGTCGTGACGTGAACAGGGCGAACAGAGTCGGGCGTGAGTATGCCGTCATCGGCGGCGTCTTGTTGAGTCTTGACCAAACCACTAACCACGTCCGTCTGGAAGAGGTCGAAATTGGCTAAGTAATCCTCGTTGCTTAAGCCTAGCACTGTCGCGCTGCTGGGCTCTGTTGTCGTTTCCCTAGTGAGTTGTAGATCGGCAGCGGAGGCAGTTGCCGATTGACGATCAATGCGAAAGAAGTCGTAGGCAAACGTCGTCGCCGGCGCCCCCCCGTGGCTCGTCATGACGCCAGCGAGCGATGTGTTCCCGGCCGCTCCTGCGTTGTTGCTAAACCATGCAGCCGGCACATTGTTAACGGTCCCAAGCGTTGTGACCGAACCGCTCGTGTTGAGCTCATAATAAGCGGTTACTGTCCTAGCTAGAGGATCGCCAACCAAATGAAGATCCAAATTAAAGATTTTCGCCGTTCCTAGATTAATGGCTGCGGCTTGGCTAAAAGAACCATTGAGCTCATAACCCAGTTGCAGCACTTGCTGACCGGCTGCCGCGCCAGTTACAGCTAGACGGATAAAGTTATCCTGGTTCGGACCGAAGAAGATGCCGCCGACGTGCCCTGCAGCCGGTGTGTCGATGTTGAACGGCTCGACCACCCGGCTCCAGAGGCGGAAGTTTGAGGTGCTGTCAAAGCCGATTTGTAGCGCATTAACCTGATTGTTGGCTGAGCCTTGCGCCGTTCCGCCAAAGGTTTGCATCCCCATGAAACCCGCGGCCGCGCCCACGGAGATAACATTTGGATCGGTGCGCGAGCCGCTCGTCGCTATTTGAGCACCGGTGAAGCCTGTGTTGGATACTCTCCCGAGCGTGGCGGTGCCGGGGTTCCACTCGAAACCGAGCGGCACTCCTGTCCCGGCCCCGTTCTGCGCGTCGAAGAACAAAGGATCTTGCACGTCCGAAAGCCCGTCCGCGTCGTCATCAGAATCGCTCATATCACCGACCAGGTCTGTGTCGAAATCCGGCGGGAAGCTGGCGCGGCTACACGGATCGGTGCCGTGCAACAGCTCGTCCGTGTCGCTGTAGCCGTCGCCGTCGTCGTCCGAATTAGATGCATTGTTGCAGACCACCGTTTCATCCGGAATCATCATCGTGATCCGGCTGATGTTGTTGAAATCCGGAAAATCCGCTACGTAAATTCTGCCGGCTGAATCGGTCGCGACATCCAGCGGTTGGTTAAACCGAGCCATCGGCATCTCCTGAACCCCAGCAGTGCCGCTTGAGTTCAATACCACTCGCCGCACGTTTCGGTCGCCGGCGTAAGTAGCGCTAATCAAGTTGCCCATCATCTGTCCCCCGAAAACGTTTGACGTGTATTCGGCTATGCCGTTTGTGCTGACACCTTTGTTAATATCGTAAAGCCACACTGGTGCCGAGTAATTAGAAGGTGACGGCAGGTTGGGCGTATAGTTACTTCCATCATTCAGCACACACTGGTTGCGCGCCGGATTCGGATGACCGCCGTAAGAATTCTGCGCTACCCAGTGCAGTTGATCATTCCCATTGCCCGCATTAATTGATGGCGTATTACATCCTGCATTGTTGCTGTCGGGCGTATTGCCATAGCCGTCGTTGCCGCCGTTATCATTCAAGTAGAGCTTGCCGTTGCTGTGCCAGACGATGTCATAACCGTTACGAAAGCCGGTGGCGAAAAGCTCGAATTTGCCAGCGAAAGGCGTCATGTCAGCCGCTGCCCTAACGCTTTCCATATTGAGCGGCAAAGGCGTCGAGCCGAGCCCGTTGACGTTTAAGCGCAGGACTGCCGCTGACAAATAGTATTCGGGCAGATTGCTAAAGAACGTACTCGGCTGCCCGTAGTTGGTGTTGCCGGGCGACGATATATACAGCCAACCGTCAGGACCGAAATCCATGCCGTTGACCGAATGGTTTTCGCGCGAGCGCGGAAGTCCGACGACTAAATCCTGATTGCTTACCACGCTGTAATCGTTCGGATCAGGAGTAGACGTGTTCGGCTGCAGTATCAGCCTGGTCACCGCGCCGGAATAGGTGTCAATTGACAAAGCAGTACTGCTGTTGTTTTCGCCGATCCGCGGATCGCTGTGGCTGACATAGAGTTCGATCTGACCGCTTGTGCTTCCCTGCCTAACCACTAATCCGGTGACTTGACGCCCTCCACCAGCAGGTTGTCCGGTTACGAATTGACAATTGTTCGGATTACCGCCAATGTTGCAGGTTCGCGTCGGCTTGCTGTTGATCTCTTTGAGAACCTGCGTCCCTGTCACCGATATTTGTGTCGGCTGCGACAGCTTGCTCTGGTCGAGGCTGAATATGAAAATGTCGCCCCACACGGCCGCCACATACAGTTTGCCGTCCGGACCTAGTTCGAGGCTCGTCGGGTAGCCGAAATTGCTGACGCCGAAAGCCGAACCCGAAGTCGCACCGCTTTTAACCAGCCCTTTGCTAACGAAACTGATCGAACCACCAGAAGTCGGAGTAGGTGTCGGTGATGGAGTTGGAGTCGGGCTAACGCCACCCGTGACGCTGACGTTGTCAAACGTCGATTGGGTCCGGACGGTGTTATCGTGGCTCGTCGTTGCCAAGCCAATCTGGACGTTGCTCGCCATTGAGATCGTCTCACGCCCGACCTCTGTCCAGCTCGTGCCGTTGCTTGACGAATACCCGATGAACGTGTTGCCGGTGCGCACCAGCCGCACCCACTGTGGTGCACTCACACCCCCGACCCACGTCCCACTCGTCACGCCGCCAGGCGAAACGCGCCGCAAAAACTCTAACCCGTGACCAGGCGTGACGCCCATATGCGCCTGGCGTGACGAAGCGGCCAGATCCTCTCTGATCATGACGCCGGCCTTGGCATAGGGATGAGTGTTTTGCAAACTGGCGACGCGCGCGGTGATTTGTCCGTCACCACTAAGCGGTTGATAGAGGAAGTGAAAGGAGTCGCTGGTGCCCCAGATGTCGGCGCCCGAGGCGTTGACGGTAAAGGTGCCGTTCGAGTGAGAAGCGCTGCCGGACAAGTTGACGCTGCCAATGTTTTGATTCATCCACGGACTCGGCAACGTGCTTGGAGGTGTTGTACCACCCAAGATACGAAAATCAACACGCCCGACCTGCCACTCGATGGCCGGGAACCAGTTGCTAGCCCGACCCGAAGCGTGAATGCCGAAGGCATCCGTAGAGAAACGCTCGTCGGGTTGCAGGAAGATCTTCGGCGTGGGGCTGAGTGCCACGTTGTCATCGATGTTGCGTCCGGTGCACTCGAAAGAGCGTTCGGTTCCCAAGTATTTGCACTTAACGGAGATCCACTTGTTGTAGCCGGCCAATGGCGTGGTTTGACTGTCTGGATTGACTGTCGGGTCCAAGGGGTAGCGGGGAGACTGGCGCCGCGAGCAACTCGGATCGACGTCACTCCAGCAGTCCTTACGCGCAAGGTTGAGAAGCGAGAAGTAGCCGACCGGGTAGTCGGACTGGGCCTCTACCTCAAACGATACCGTGTTGATGTTGTTATTGATCGGGTCAATGCCGTTGAAGACCCCGGGATCTGACGCGATGGAGTTCTGCGTGTTGATAAGTCCGACCCGTCCGACCCTCCACTCCCCGCTCGCGCTCGAGCGACCTGTTACGCGGAAGGTAACCTCATACTCGAAACTGTCGTTGTCGGTTAGCATGCGGTTAAGCGGTAGGTAGTATCTTGAGTCGGACCCGGCAGGATCGCGGACGTTGCGGGCGGCGATGATTGACTGACCATCGCTTGTCTGCGCGATCCATTGATAACTGTCGTTTGATGATCCATCAAGTTCCGTTCTCCAGCCGCGCGCTGCGGGATCGTCAGGACCGAATTCTTCAGAAAAACCGCCCTCACCACTACCTGGTACGCCTTCTGCAACGAAGACCGCAGTTTGCCAGCGGGTGTTAGTAACGGTTATTGCAAAATCGTAGTCGCTCGGTGGCGAAGCGCCGATGCTTTGATTGGAAAAGGTTATGTCTCCCGACGCGGGATTCAACACCCTCCCCACATACTCGTAAAAGCCTCGGCTTTTGAGTCGACGGTAGAAGCGAGCCTCTGTAAGGGTAGCCGGTCCTCGACCGCACCACGAGCAGACGGGAGCCCCGGCAGGCACAACAGGCTGGACGTTGCGAGCGGTTGCGGTGAAGCCCGAGTTCGAGGTTACCACGTCGAGCGTATTGATTTCGGGGGTGACGTGGTAGTTGTTCGGACTGTTATAGTCGATATTGCCGTTCGCGTCGTAGCTGTCGTTGAAGTAACCGTTGCAAATCCCCACCAAAGTGGAATCATAGTTGCTGGTTTCATTCCCGAGGGCATCTACTGCGCTGAGTCCGACTCCATTGCCGTGACCCAGTGTTTTGAACTGCAGTGTACCTGAGCCGTTCGGAGAATTATTGAAGTTCTTCCCGGTCTCGCCGGAGACATCGAGGAATTCAACCAATTTGAAGTAAATGTCAGAATCCGTTTCTTGAACCGCGCGCTTGACGTTGTTAAGATACTTCAGCCGCTTTACCCCGACGCCTCCGTCGCTGACCTGATAGTTCCAGGTCAACTGCGTGCCGGGCGTGATCGCCGTCGTCCTGTCCGGGGGGAAGGTAGCGCAATAACCCGCACGCTCTGTGCTCGTCCAAGAGGGAGACGGCGCCACATTGTCGAGGTTGAGTGTCGTAACCGCCTGAGCTCCATCCGAACCAGCGACGCTTGTGCCATCAGCGTAGTTGACTCGAGTGATTTCAATTTGTATGCCGGACAGAGTAAGTCGATTCTGGTCGTAGGGGATAACCAGCCCATTTGTGCCGATCGTCTGGATGCCTTGGATCGAGAGACCGGAAGCATTGCTGATCGAGGTAACGACGCTTAAGACCGCTTTGCCATTGAGGACAGCAGGAGGCTTGATAGTCACCGGACCGCCGCCGTACCACAACGCGTTTCCAGAACTAACCGCTGACTTGCCATCAAACCAAAGGTTGCTCGAACCACCAGGCGTCGGAGTCGGTGTAGGTGTCGGTGTTGGCGTGCCCCCTGCAATAATCTTAATATGATTGAGGTTGCCGACATAACCGCTTCCACCGTTGCTGTCAAACGCTATCCTCAACACCTGCTGTCCGGCATTGAGACTCACCTCGGTCTTTGTCACCGTCTGCCAGGTCTGCCACCCGCCCGTGTTCGGCACCGTTAGTGTGCCCGTCTTGTTGACGCCTTCCATCTCGACGTGAAACGTGCCGCCACTGCCGCCCGACGCCACGCGCGCTTCGATCGTGTAAGCGCCCGCCGTCTGGACGTTGACCGTGTATTCGAGCCACTCGCCGGCTTGAATGTAGCCGACGATGAAGCCGCCTCCGGTGTCGCCGCTCGCCTCGATGTCAACTCCCTGCCCGCTGCGATATTGTCCGCCCAGGTTGGCGGCGTCCAGGTCGTGATACGCCACCGCTTCGCCGCCGTTGTCGAAGTCCTCTGCTTGAATGGTCGTCGGGATGGCAAATGCCGCGCCTAAATACGGCGTCTGCCCTCCGCTAGGCGTCGGCGTCGGCGTCGGCGTTGTGCCTGCTGTGACGCTGACATTATCAAAAGTTGATTGGTTGAGCGCCGTGTTGTTGTGACTGGTCACCGCCAGCCCAATGTAAATGCTGCTCGTCATCGTTATCGTTTCGCTGCCAATCAACGTCCACGTCGTTCCGTCATTCGAGGCATACCCGCTCACGCTGCTGCCGCTTCTGACCAGCCTCACCCAATACGGCACGATAATGCCGGTTTGCTGTGTGTAATTACTGCTCCCGCCCGTGATTGTCCGCCGCTGGAACGACACGCCGTTGCTTGGCGTGATGACCATTGCCGCGTTCTTAGAACTTGTCGTCAGCGTCTCGCGGATCATCACCCCGGCTTTCGCCCACGGATCGGTGTTCTGCACACCCGTCACGCGCGCTACAATCTCACCGTCGCCAGAGAGCGGCTGATAAACGTAGCGAAACGCATCTGCCGCGCCCCAAATATCCGCGCCCGAACCTTGCACCGTAAAGGTGCCGTTCGAGAACGAAGCGCCGCCAGTGACGCCGACGCTGCCGACATCCTGCGTTTGCCACGAACTCGGCAATGGTGTCGGCGCAGGCGTCGGAGTCGGTGTAGGTGTCGGTGTTGGCGTGCCCCCTGCAATAATCTTAATATGATTGAGGTTGCCGACATAACCGCTTCCACCGTTGCTGTCAAACGCTATCCTCAACACCTGCTGTCCGGCATTGAGACTCACCTCGGTCTTTGTCACCGTCTGCCAGGTCTGCCACCCGCCCGTGTTCGGCACCGTTAGTGTGCCCGTCTTGTTGACGCCTTCCATCTCGACGTGAAACGTGCCGCCACTGCCGCCCGACGCCACGCGCGCTTCGATCGTGTAAGCGCCCGCCGTCTGGACGTTGACCGTGTATTCGAGCCACTCGCCGGCTTGAATGTAGCCGACGATGAAGCCGCCTCCGGTGTCGCCGCTCGCCTCGATGTCAACTCCCTGCCCGCTGCGATATTGTCCGCCCAGGTTGGCGGCGTCCAGGTCGTGATACGCCACCGCTTCGCCGCCGTTGTCGAAGTCCTCTGCTTGAATGGTCGTCGGGATGGCAAATGCCGCGCCTAAATACGGCGTCTGCCCTCCGCTAGGCGTCGGCGTCGGCGTCGGCGTTGTGCCTGCTGTGACGCTGACATTATCAAAAGTTGATTGGTTGAGCGCCGTGTTGTTGTGACTGGTCACCGCCAGCCCAATGTAAATGCTGCTCGTCATCGTTATCGTTTCGCTGCCAATCAACGTCCACGTCGTTCCGTCATTCGAGGCATACCCGCTCACGCTGTTGCCGCTTCTCGTCAGCTTGACCCACTTCGGCGCCGTCCCGCTCGCCCCAGACCAGGCTGTCGTTCCGCCGGTCGCGCTCCGCCGTAGAAACTCCAGCCCCGCACCGGGCGACACGCTCATCGTCGCGTGGCGCGAACCAGCCGTCAGCGACTCACGAATCATCACGCCCGCCTTGGCACTCGAATGCGTGTTCTGCACACTCGCCACGCGCGCCACTATCTCGCCGTCGCCAGAGAGCGGCTGATAAACATAGCGAAACGCATCTGCCGCGTCCCAAATATCCGCGCCCGAACCTTGCACCGTAAAGGTGCCGTTCGAGAACGAAGCGCCGCCGGTGACGCCGACGCTGCCGACGTCTTGTGTTTGCCAGGCAGTCGGCAATGGTGTCGGCGCAGGTGTCGGAGTTGGCGTCGGTGTCGGTGTCGGCGTCGGTGTTACAGTTGGAGTGGGCGTCGGCGTCGGCGTCGGTGTCGGCGTCGGTGTTGGCGTCGGTGTTACAGTTGGAGTGGGCGTCGGCGTCGGTGTCGGCGTCGGTGTTGGCGTCGGCGTCGGTGTTACAGTTGGAGTGGGCGTCGGCGTCGGCGTCGGTGTTACAGTTGGAGTGGGCGTCGGTGTTGAACTGCTGCTGCGTGGACTCTCCGGCGGACCATTACCGCTTGGCACTGTACCGCTGTTGGTGGTCAATAGTAAGCGATCTAAGACGAAGCCGTCTTCGCCCATCCACACGTTGATCGTGTGAAGCCCTGCGTTTGAGACGACGATGGTCGCAACAGGTCCGCCCGACGTGCTCTGAAACCACGTCCACGCCCTAAAGCTCGAAAGCGTCAGACGGGCGGCACTCGCCACTGCCTGTCCGTCGATCCCGACGTGCAGCGCGTTGTCTTTGTTTTTTTCGGCATAACCCCGCAACCACACATAGTACGTTCCGGTAGTCGCAAACTGCACCTGATACTGCACCTCTGGACTAGTAGTGGTGTAACCGGTGTTGATGGTTACGCCGTTGTTCGGCTGTGCTGACAACGCTGCGGCACCAACGTAACCGGCAGGGCTGGTGATCGTTGCCCACGACTGACCGCCGCGATCAATTCTGCTGTGGTAGTTCTCGGCTTCAATCACTACCTGCCCATTTTGCTCCAAAAACGCTCCACTGCTGATCTGTCCGTTACCAATAAGCGGTTCATAAAGAAAGTGAAAGGAGTCGCTGGTGCCCCAGATGTCGGCGCCCGAGGCGTTGACGGTAAAGGTGCCGTTCGAGTGAGAAGCGCTGCCGGACGAGCCGACCATGCCGATATCTTGATTCGCCCACTGGGTTTGAGCCTGACTTATGACAAAGGGGACATACAATAGCAAGAGCAGACCAAACAGAAGCAGCACGCCCTTTGTTGTATTTAAATGTAACCTGCTGGTGGTTGCGGGCAACCACCGAAACTTTGTGACAACTTTATCAGAGCCATTGGATTGAGTGTTATTTACTGACATACATATCTCCTTCTGCGAAGCCGCAAATCATACCAAAATTGTGTAAGGAAGAACTAAACTTTAACTCATCCTTATTTCCCCTTATTCTTCTGTAACAAAAGCCGCCGTCAAATCTTAATAATGCGAGCGCAATATCTAGAAGTGTGAAATTTGTGAGACGCCTCTTTTCACTCAATGGTTTGTTAAATAAGTTAAATGAAATAAAAATCTTTGTATGTAGTCTGTACAACAGACCGAAATAATCTTGCCTTGTTACGATTTTTATAAATTTATTTTTCATAATTGAAAATTTGGTTAAAATACCTTTGGCGGGCTTTTTATTTACATATTAAGATTGCATTTTTCCCCGACTCGTTCATTAAAAAATTAGAAATAAAATTTTAATTCTATGTTTTAACATTCTTAGAATTTTCACCTGCTGTTTAGTTGAAAGCAAGGATGGCTTAATGAAAAATTTACCTGATTCAAGCGAACTTTTGCCATAGGGAAGCGAGCCGGAAACTTATTATTAATTCAAAAGAGAGTCAGAAACAACTGCAAGAAATGATAACCATTCAAAGAGCCAATCTTGGAAAAACGCAAAGCGAAATGCACAGCATTGAACCGCCAAAATTTAAGTGACAGGACAACCAAAAAGTTTTAATACCTTTTGTCTGTCGGCAATAAAAGAGTAAAACACTAATAAATCAAAAAATTTAATTTTTTTTGAGGTAAAAAAAATTATGCACTCTCAAGCCTCGATACAATCACGCCATTCAACCAAAAATCTTATTTTGAATGCTCTGCCTGAAGAGGATTTTAAGCGGTTGCTCCCTAATCTAGAGCCGGTCGAACTCAAACTCGGGCAAGTTCTCTGCCGACCGGAAGAGTTGATAAATCACATCTATTTTCCCAACAACTCAATAGTTTCCGTTGTCGCTATGACGCCGGAAGGTCAATGTACCGAAGTCGGCGTTATCGGTCGGGAGGGTATAGTTGGGATGGATGCTCTGATGGGAGCCGATTCGGCGCCTAACGAAAATATCGTCCAACAGGCAGGCGGCGCATCACGGATAAACATAAACGCCATAAAAACAGAGTTCAAACGAAGCGGCGCGCTGCAAGATTCGCTTCTGCTCTTTACTCGCTTGTTGATGATACAGATTAGTCAAACGGCTTTGTGCAACCGCCTACACTCGCTTGAGGAAAGATTAACTCGATGGCTGCTGCTGTGCCGCGACCGTTCGGAAAATGATGAATTGCAGTTGACGCAGGAATTTCTCGCCAGTATGCTCGGCGCGAACCGGGCAACCGTTACAATGTCCGCTATTGCGCTGCAAAGTGCCGGTTTTATCAAATACAGGCGCGGGCATATTACCATTATCGACCACGAAGGACTAAAAGATTTTAGTTGTGATTGCTACGGAATTGTGAAACGAGAGTATGACCGCTTTAAGAAATAACGGGCGAGAGAATTATTGTTGATAACAAAAAATTAAAACATTACCGGAATTTTAATTATTAACCAGTTGATTTGCTCAGAGGCTTGAAAAACTATGAAAAATTTTAGCGCAAAAAGAAAAGCCGACCTATGATAGACCGGCTTTTCATCAATTTTGGTTTTTACTAAAGGTCGCAGAAACTAACTACCGCCACCACCGCTGCCCTTGCCGCCGGGAGCCGTTGCCACCACTGCCGCCTGATGAACCGCCCTAACCAAAAGCGACATCTCCATCAAATCTAATCGTGCTTTCCGCCGCAACGGCAGCTTTAGTTTTTCGGGTAATTTATTTTCCTCGCTCCTATTTACTCCAAATAGTGACGCGGAGTTTTGAGCTTCCCCTTTGAAACTCAAAACCCCGCGTTTTCGACCGTTACGAAAAACCGCAAATAGCTGTTACCTTTAATAAATATTCAATTCACGAATTGACCACCAACGATATGAATCGCTGCCAGTCTGCTCGACTCTAAGATAACGCGCTTGCTGTTGGTTAAACAAAATTGCGGTTATAAATCCATTGCCGACTCCAGTAGCGACGGGATTACCCCAATTTGAGCCGTCGTTTGACACAAAGACCCTGTAACCGCGAGGATAATCGTCTTCAAAACTGGCGTTGCCCGAATTAAGGACAATTTGGCTGAATGAGCGCGTCGCTCCGAGATCTATTTGGAAAAACTGACCGGGAGTCTGCGCCGTACCGGTTGACCAACGAGTGGCATTATTATTATCAATGGCATTGGTTGGCGGCTCGCCGTCTGCGCTTGATGACGCCGTCACGCTCCAATTAGTTTTAGGAATTCCCGGCGTGCGGTAAACGTTCAGGTCGTGAATTGACCACCAGTAATACGCATCGCTGCCAGTTTGTTCAATTTTAATATAACGCGCCGTCTGCGGGGCAAACGTGCTGGTTGTCAGATTGCTCGTTCCATTTCCCGTTGCGACCGGGTTGCCCCACGTGCTTCCATCGTTCGAGACATAAACCGCGTAGCCGCGCGGAAAATCGTTTTCATAGCTCAGATTGCCAGAATCAATGACGACCGAGTTAAATGTTTGCGGCGCAGCCATATCAATCACAAAAAACTGACCGGGGGTTTGCGGCGCGCCGGTCGACCAGCGGCTTGCATAATTATTATCAATGGCGTTAGATGGCGAGTCGCCATCGGCGCTTGAAGATGCCGTTGCACTCCAATTGCTTCGGTCAAGCGTCGTAACCGAAGCGGCATCAGCCGCATATTGAATTCCACCCAAAATATGCTGTCGAAAGGCGGGCTCCGAATAGCTCTCAATGGTGTGACCGCCGCCCGTATACCAGGCTCGCCCGCCATCGTAAGAGTGATACCAAGCTATCGGGTGATCGCCCATCGTTCCGCCTGTGTAGCTCGTCTCATCCAAATTTGCCAAAACCTGCACGTTGCCGCGCGGATTAGATTGAAAGTTGTACCATTCGTCAGTTCGCACCCACGGATTAGGCAGCGACGCAGTTGACGGGTGAGCACTGTCTTCAATTCGCACCGTTGCCGTTTGGATTTCCGGATGACTGCTAAAATAAGCGCCCACCAGTCCGCCATACCAAGACCATGTGTATTCGGTGTCGCTGGCAGAATGAATTCCGACATATCCGTTGCCGGCGCGAATGTAATGTTCAAAAGCCGCTTGTTGACTGGTGTTGAGCACATCTCCGGTGGTCGAAAGAAAAATGACCGTTCTGTATTGCGAAAGATTGGCATCGTTAAAAGCCGCCGCGTCCTCCGTCGCATCCACCGTAAAATTGTTTTGCGCTCCCAACTCTTGAATTGCGGCGATGCCTGCAGAAATCGAATCATGGCGAAATCCTGTGGTTTTGGAAAAAACCAATACTTTGTATGTTGAGTCTTGGTTAGTCGGTAGCGGTTTAATTTCGATATTCCGATAAAATACCTCCGCTCCTTCGGCTTGAAAAACAATGCGTCCTTTGGTTAAAGGAACTTTTTGAGCCGGATTATTCGGATCCGACTGTTGCAGGCGCGTCGCTCGGTTATTGATTTGCCCGTTAACGATGTGAACCGCCGCGTCTCTCGAAACAACTACCTCGACAGTGTTCCAATCAGTTAGAGAATCAAACGTTCCGCCTTTGGTAATTACGTATTCCGAGTTTTGAGTTGTATAGGGAAAGCCGTCTTCTTTGTAAACGTGTTCATTGATCGGCGCGGATGAATTCGCAACTGACGTTGATAGCCTCAAATCTGCGCCAAGTAAGAAATAGTCGCCAGTGTCGCCCTCCTGTACCTGGCATTCAAAGCTGTGAGGCCAAATTTGATCTGCGCCGCCGACATGATAGAGCAAACCACTGTCGCGTTTATCGAAGGCTCTCGGAGGAAATTTTTTTTGTCCCCATTTGTACTCGAAACGCAAACGGTAATTTGAGTACTCATTGTTTGTTGCAAGGTAGCCAAAATCCTCGGCTTGATCGGTGACGGGAATGTCAAGGAAATGAAGCATACCGTTTTCAACTTTGAAAACGCCTTTCGGATCGTTGTTTTTGCCGGTTGACGGCAGCCATGTGTACCAACCATCCAAATTTTGATTGTTAAAAAGCGGCGTCCATCCATCTTCAGCCACCGCGCCGACTTTAGAATCTTGAGCTAAACGATTTTCCAAAGATTGCCCGGCAACCGACAGTATAAGCTGAAAGATAAAAAGCAACGACACTAACACGCGAACGTTTACAATCGTTTTCATTAAACGAACGGTTTTTACTAATTGCATATAATTCTCTGTTCAATTGAATTCCGTTCAATTGAATATTGATGCTGATTGACACCATATCAACCTTGTTTTTAGGTTGGTTTACATAATAAGCTAAACTATTGTCTGTTAAGCTAACTGATGAACAAATGGAAAAGATTCTTCCCGTTCTGAGAACTTTTTTCGAAATTCGACTTGGATTGCTGCGTCAATCACGCTGTTTTCTCGAAGCCGTTTTGTGGATTACCCGCTCAGGTTCGCAGTGGCGACTGTTGCCGACAGAATACGGCAATTGGAATACTGTTTATAAACGCTTCGCTCGCTTGAGTGCACTGGGTGTTTTTGAAAAACTCTTTGAGTATATATCGGCTGACCGCGATTTGCAATATATGCTGATTGATTCGACCATCGTGCGCTCACACGCTTCAGCAGCCGTAGCGCAAAAAAAACGGGTGTATAATATTGCGATTGTCCAATTTGAAATCCATCGCAGATCTCCGAAACCGCTCTGCCTTTAATGTCCTGCATCACAATCTGAAATTTCTGTTCGAAAGTTCATTGTCGTTTTTTTATTGATATGTATCCTCTTTTTTGACAGAATACCCTCAACCTAATCGTTTTGTCTTAACGGGGAGCAATATACTTTTAAAGCGTGCTTCTATGGCGGCGAAGCCATAAAGCATTAATTGTTAAAACAATAATAAGAATAAGCAACCCTCCAAACTCCCTTGTTTCTTCTATCCATGGCTTTGTTGCTTCCATACTTGCTGCAATGTTTTCTGCATGATGTTCGATTGCCCAGGTTAAAACGCCCTGTTTATCAAAAAACAAATAAACAGCATAGCTAATATACCCTGCAAAACCAATCAAGTAGAGTATTGGATTATACTGCTTGTAAAGCGCTTTGTAACATAAATATGCTCCATATAAATATATGGGTACCCATATATGCGGATCGGGGTCATTATACTGCAGTGCTGCCGAAATAATAAAAAATACTATAAATAAAAGATTAAAGGATTTCATTAAAATCTCTCTTTTAAACCTTGACTTGTTGTCAGTAAAAAAGTGCTACACAATAGATACTAAAAGCATAATAAACTTTACGGAACTTATAAATAATTTTTTCAACAATTTCCTGTATGCACTGCCTTCTAACCGGTTAAATGTTGCAAAATCAATTTATGCACTTGCGTTGCGTCAACCGAAGATCCATTGAACAGGTTAATTTGCCGAGTGGCAAAAAGTGGCGCGTCAACGGGTAAATCGGTAACACGCCCGTGCGAGCCTTTGACAAGCGACGCATCAAGCGGAATCACCTGCATTAAATAACGAAACCCAAGTTGTTTTTTTAATAGCGTAAAACCAACTTTCACTTGTGGAAGTTTGAGCGAAGGATCGAGGAATAATTCGACCGGATCGAAGCCGGGTTTGCGGTGAATGTCCACTGTGCGGGAAAAATCCGGGGCTTTCCGGTCATTTAACCAGTAATAATAGGTGAACCATGCATCGGAGCGCGAGATGGCAACGAAATCTCCAGCTCTCGGATGATCAAGCCCGAACTCGCGTTTCCCGGTGTCGTCCAATACACGCTCAACGCCGTCAACTTGTTCTAGGATTTCGCGCACCTGTCGCAAACGGCTTTGATCATTAACGTAAACGTGGGCGATTTGATGGTCTGCCACCGCGAACGCCGCGCTTGCTCCGGCGTCTAACATTTCAAGTCCCAACTCCTCACGCACCGTTATTAAATCGTGTTCGCGCAAAATCCGGTTTAGATGTATCGGCGTGTTGACATCGGTGATGCCATATTCAGACAGCACAACGATTTGTGCTTCGCGGGAGTCGTAGAAATTGATCAAATCACCGCACACCCGGTCAATTTCAAGCAAATCTTTTTGGATTGCCGCATCGCTTGGTCCGAACCTCTGCAAGTTATAGTCGAGATGCGGCAGATAGACGAGAGTCAGCGTCGGGTTATATTTTTGTTCGACCAATTTAGCGGCGTCGGCAATCCACTGACTGGATTTGATAGAAGTTCGGGGTCCCCAAAAATCAAACAGGGGAAACGTTCCGAGCTGCGCTTGCAATTCCGGGCGAAGCGTTGCCGGTTGCGTGTAAATATCGGGTAATTTCAATCCGTTTGCCGGATACATCGGACGCGGCGTAACGGAAAAATCCGCCGTCGAATACATATTGTACCACCAGAAAAGATTGGCGCAGGTAAAGGTCGGGTCAATTGCGCGCGCCGTTTCCCACATCTTCGGGGCTTGAATGAGTTTGTTTGACTGCCGCCAAAATTTAACTTCACACTCGTCGCGGAAATACCAGCCGTTGCCGACGATGCCATGTTCGTTTGGGAGTTTGCCGGTTAAATAGGTGGCTTGGGCGGTGCAAGTCACGGCGGGCGTAACGGCATTGATGACCACCGTCTTTGAGCGCTCCAGCCATGCCGATAATTGCGGCGTTGCAGATGCTCCGAGCAAACTCGAAGTTAATCCGACGACATTGAGAACGACGGTCTTATGCATCATTAAATTTGCTGAACTCCTCGCGCACCCATTTGTACTCGCGGCAGATTGATTCGAGTAAATTACCTTTCAAATTCAGCGGCAATACGTCCCAAGTGTATGTTTCGACTTCCAAATGCCGAGTGAAATGTTCGGCTCGCAGCAATTCAAAAATATTTAGGATTTCCGGTTGCGTCGAACCCAAGGTTGCGTATTCTTCAACGAAAAGCGGCACGTGAAAATGGATGCGCCACTGCCGGGCTGATGGTTCTTGAATAAACGGCAACGCATTTGCTAAATCCGAATATTGACGACGCGAGCCGTCAGTTCTTTGTTCGATGACTTGATGCAAATAACTTGATTCGGCGAAAGCCGCGAGTTGTTCGGCAAGTTCGGCTCGCAGGTGCGGTTCTTGCGGCAAGGTGACTTTTAAAGCCGAACTGATTTGAACTCGCCCGACTTTGATGCCGAGGTGAGCAAAGCGTTTGAGCGCAACTGCAAAATCTTCGTATTCAACGGCAAAATGGCATGTGTCCAGACAAACTTGAACGTGTTCGAGCAGAAATCCTCGCGCCTGCGCCGTTGTGGTTCGCAACAAGCCGGCGAGCATTTCTCCACCGATTGGCAGCAACCAGTTTTGAAAAAAATACGCGAGTTCCGCGCTCGTTTCAATTAATCCGTCGGGTTCGGGTTCGATGTCCAGATGAATCAAGCAATTATCAATTTCTCGAACTTTAACCAACTCTTCGACAACACGCACAATGTTTCGAGTGATTTTTTCCCAAACGGTATTGTCGTCCGCCTTTACCCATTTTTTGTATGACAAAGGCAAAGTTGAAATCCCGCCGTCTAAATGTTTGGGCAACAATTGCCGGAGAATTTCGACGAGCCGTAAAGTGTAGTCAACCCGCTCGTCAGTTTGCCAGTCGGGAGCGAAAACAGCTTCTTTGACCACGGTTTTGTGAAACGAACCAAACACGAAACCGTTAATCAAGCAAACATATAAATTTTGTTCGGCAAGAAAATTTCTGAATGTTTCGAGCCGTCCGCCTGCGAGCAGTTGTTCGCTTTCTTCGGCTGAAAGCCGCAAACCGAGCGCGAAAGGTTGTTCGGGCGCGAGCCGCGCTTTTAATTGCGGCGCATACATTTGTAAGTTTTCAAAAACTTCATCCCAACCGTTGCCCGGATGAATGTTGGTGCAGTATGCCAGATGAAAAAAGCCGGTTGATTCTAATTGCACGATTTTTAGTTTACCGTCGCCGCTTCGAGAGGTTTAGGCTGTTTCAGAGCGAGTTCAAATTTTCCAGACTGCCTCAAAAACTGGGCGGGATTTTCTAAGACAACACGGCGAATCAACGCTTCGGAATGCCCGCGTCGCCGCATTTCGAGCGCAAACTGCGGCACGGCGACCGGAACGCTCGGACCCCAATCGCAAGCCGAAGCGACGCAGATTCGTTCCGCGCCGTGCATTTCAATTATGTCGGCGGCGCGCTGCGCGGAAACTTTGGTGTTCGGATACAAAGTGATACCCGTCCAAAAACCGGCATCGAGAATCATTTTGACGGTGTGTTCTTCGGCGTGGTCAATCAAAACGCGGTGCGGTGCGATTTGCTCGCGGCTTTGCAGCGTCTCAACGGTTAATCTGGTGCCTTTATATTTATCCTCAAGATGCGGCGTGTGAATCAAAATCAATTGCTCGTGTTCCGCGGCGAGATCAACATGGTCTTTGAAAGTTTCGAGTTCGTTTCGCGTGTTGCGATTCAAACCGATTTCGCCGATTCCGAGGACGTTCGGATGCGCCAAAAACTTTGGAATTCGAGCGAGAACGGCGCGCGCCATTTCTCGATTGTCAGCTTCTTTCGGATTCAAACATATCCAAGTGTAATGACGAATGCCGTATTGTCTGGCGCGATTCGGTTCAAATTCGGTAAGCTGGCGAAAGTAATCTTCAAAGCCATCAGCCGAAGTTCTGTCCCAACCAGCCCAAAAAGCTGGTTCAGAAACGGCGACGCAGCCCGTTAAAGCCATTTGATAATAATCATCGGTGGTGCGCGAAACCATATGCGCGTGCATATCAATGTATTCCATAATTTCCTTCTAAACCTTGTGGTAAGCTCCGCGCGCGCTTTTTTGGTTTAAAGCCTCGAGCGGCTCGCTCGTCGGGTCGCTGAATAACATTTGAATCTGCTCGGTGCGGTTTTCAGCCGAACTGGACAAAAATTCCAACGCTTGAAAAAAAGCCCGCATTCTAAAATCGAGTGAGGAACTTTGCTCCTGCGTACGGTCTAAACGATCTAAAAACGCGGCGATTTCAAGCAGTCTGGTACGATTCTCGATAAAATACTCGTCAAGCAACTTTTGTTCAGTCATCGGACAAGTTGCAAATTCAGGAAACATATTCATTCTCCGTTGATTACAAATACTAGCATAATGTATTGAAACCAAGTAAAACAAATTTAGTTTTAGGTAACGGCAAATAAGCGGGCGATTCGGGTTGCGACAAACAGTAAAGAGAGAACCATTACTCCGTACAAAACTCCGGCAAAGCCGGCGGCAATCGTCGCGTCCAGCACTATTAAAGACAGCACACCGGCTTTGACGGCGTTTTGAATTTGATCCGGTTCTGGGTTTAGGTAAGCATTCCAAAACGGCGGAATCACTCGCCCGATGAAAATTGCGAGAAACGGAAGCACATTGATTAACTCAAATCTCGCCGAGCGCGTGAGCAGAAGCAACCCGAAAATTACCGCGCCGAGAAGGAAAAGCGCGAGCAAGCCGGTTGCGCGTTGTCCGCCGTGCACTTCGCCGCGACTTACGGCGGTGATTGCCGCGATGTACGCGACGGGAACAAGCATCAAGTACCATAAATCGCCGACGAGCGCGGGAACTGCGCTCACGCCGAGCAGCAAGTTAAAACCGCGACACGCACCCATATTGAGCGGAGCTAAAATGGGTTGGTGTTTGCCCCAAGCGTCGTACAAAATCGCGCACGCAGCAATTGAAACGGCAACGAATCCGCTTGTTAGCGACGCGAAAAACGCTGCGCTGATGCCGACCGCGAGCAACGAAACGCCGAGCAAAACGGCATTTTTAATTGTTGCTCGACCGCTTGGAAGCGGGCGTTCGGGACGTTCCGTTAAATCGACTTTTCGATCAAAAACATCGTTAAAAACAACTCCGCCACCGTACAACCCGATAGTGGCGATGACGAGCCATGGCAACGCCTTGACATTTGTCAATCCGGCTGCCGAGAATCCAGCGAAAATATCGGCAACCGCCGTCACTAGATTTGGCGGGCGCACTAATTCTAAGTATGCCTGCCATTGATTTTGCCCCTTAGCGTGAACACTCATTTTTAATTTGCCGGACGAGCGATATTGCTCGTTCCGGTCACGCGCCAAACACCGATGTCCGCGCGGTTGTCATTGTCAAAATAGCTGGGAATTAGAAACTCCGTCACGTCGAAAAAGAAAATTAACTGTCTCTGCGAAAACTTTCGATGTTGATGCAAAATTGATGCAGAAGTAAAAATGGTTTGTGCGCCACACAAAATCTTCAAAACCAATGTCTGTTATGATATTACACAAATTCACAATACTTATGTGAGCTAGCTTATAATTCACACTTTTTTGACGTTTACAGCAATCTTTACTTCAAATGTCGTGTTTGTAACTCACATGCAGCCTCTCTCGTTGTCAACAAAACTGACAATCATCCGATTACGACAACAAACCGTGTCCAATCACAACTGGCACATGCGTTTGATAAGGACACATTTTAAATTAAGGTAATAATATACTTGACACACCCATTTTAATTTGCTAAACTCTTTATTATGTTGAATGATAAAGAGTTACCGAAAACATTACAGCAAGCCATTAAATACTTTTCCGACGATTCGGTTTGCATAAACTTAGTTGCCTCGCTTCGTTGGGCTGACGGCATCGCTATTTGTCAGCATTGCGGAAACGACAAAACATCTTTTCTTTCCACTCGCAAAATCTGGAAATGCAAAGCCTGTAAAAAACAGTTCTCAATCAAAATGGGAACTATCTTTGCCGAATCGCCAATCGGATTAGACAAGTGGTTAACCGCGATGTGGTTAATCGGTAATGCAAAGAACGGTATTTCATCTTACGAGATACACCGCTCAATCGGCGTTACTCAAAAAACCGCTTGGTTTATGCTTCACCGCATCAGATTAGCGATGCAAAGCGGCTCAATCGAAAAACTTTCGGGCAACGTCGAAGTTGACGAAACCTTTATCGGCGGTAAAGCCAAGAATATGCACAAGGCAAAACGCGAAGCGATTATTCAAGGTCGCGGCTCGGTCGGCAAAACTGCCGTGATGGGCTTACTCGAAAGAAAAGGTCGCGTTCTAGCCAAAGTCATTGAAAAAACAGACCGCGAAACACTTCACGCGGAAGTTAAAACCAATGTCGAAAAAGGCACAAACCTTTTCACTGATGAATGGCGTTCGTATCGCGGATTAGACGCTGATTATATTCACGAAGTTATCAATCACGGTATTGAATACGTTCGCGGAAACATTCACACAAACGGAATTGAAAACTTTTGGTCACTTTTGAAGAGAACAATTCGCGGCACTTATGTTTCGGTTGAGCCATTTCATCTCGGACGGTATCTTGACGAGCAAATTTACCGATTCGATGAACGCAAAAGCAATGACAAAGAACGATTTCTCGGAATTCTCAATTCCGTTTCCGGCAAGCGTCTCACTTACAATGAACTAACAGGCAGTAGTTACTAGACGCGGAAGGAAGAAAAAGAAGGGTTGAAATTCAGTCTTTCTTTTTCGCTTCTTTCTTTTGTTTTTCAATTTTCTCGCGTTCATCTATTTCCTTTTTAGGAACACTTACGACTTGACGTAAAAGTGTTTCAAATCGCTCAAAAGATTTACTGTCTTCTTTTATTTCGGTTTTCTTTTTCATAATCAATTTATGGTGTAAATACACCTGTTTCGTCTAAATGCGCGGCAATATGGCGCATAAAACCTTTGACAGCATCAAAAATGTATTCGGCTTCTTCTTCCGTGTATTTTTTGTCAGCGTGCATTGAAGTATTGCGCCACGCATTTTTTACCGAAAATAAAAGCGGTTGAAGCCCTTCGCAAAACTCTTGCTCTTCCGTTGAACACCAAATTTTGGCGTATTTCTTGTCGTTTCGTTCTCTAATCTCTTCACCTGTGAGTCTTAAAACTTCGCCCCAAGACGGTTGGTTGGATAATGGTAGCCCTAGCAAGAAACCATACGATTTCAGGGCAACTTCCATAACTCGCTGTAAGTGCATTACACAAGCCGTAAAACGCGCCGTTGCAAAACATTTTCCCGCTTCTTCAATATCAAAATTTGCCGAAGAAAAATTGTTAAAAACCTTGTCACCAAAAGATTTGATTTTTCATAATAATCTGCCGCTTTCCTTTGCGGTATGGACATTAAAAAAGCGCGAGATAATTCATCGGTAATTATTTGAATTAAATTACCTAAAAGCGGATTAAAATCTGTTGCCGACATCTCTTGAGAACTCATTTTCACCATTGCTCTTTCGATTCGCATAGCAGACAAGTCAAGTTGTAGTTCCTGGCAAGCCGTTCTTAGTTTTCCAAACTCAATTAAAAGCACATCTTCTTCAGGCGGTTTTTGTGGCTTATAAGTTTCATCTGGGAAATGTTCACAAACAGTTCTTACACGCTCTACTAATACCATTAAATTAACGAATTTATCCGCGTAGAATCGAAGCATTTCTAATAGACTCACTAATCGAAAAGGTGTAAAAATTGATTCTACATCTTGCTCTTTAGGTGTGTCAAGTATATTATTACCTTAATTAATGCTAATTCTTTTGAATTTTACCAACGCGCTAAAGTTGGCTTGCCTGAGGCAATCACATCACTATGCGCATCAAACAGCACGGCGGTCGCATAATCGTTGCCGTGCCTTTTTAATTGTCGCGCAAAGGGAAATCCACGGCTATCGGAATAACGCAAAAAATGTAAAAGTTTTTCCCTGACGTGTAAGCTGTTTAAGGATGTAAGAGAGAAATTAACACGAACAGATTGTAGAGGATACAAGTTCTCCTGTTTAAAGAATTGAAGCTGTTCGTTCAACTGAT
Source organism: Pyrinomonadaceae bacterium (assembly GCA_030448055.1). Classification (GTDB taxonomy): domain Bacteria; phylum Acidobacteriota; class Blastocatellia; order Pyrinomonadales; family Pyrinomonadaceae. Next base: position 498,187 of record JAUJNR010000002.1, on the reverse strand, counting down.
GATTTGCTAGCACATTGTTTAGGAAAACAAACTTTTGCTATATTTCTGCTATGTTACTGTTAATTTTCAACTACTGATATACATTTATGTATTTCCATAAGTTGTTTGCATCAAGAAACGGCATTTCCGAGCGAGAAAAATGTATTAAGAAACAAAAATTTAGCTGTTTTTGTGTCGCTTTTGTGGAAAAGCTGCAATCTGATTGATCTCGTCAAAAAATGCTTTTCGCGCCTGCGGGAGCGGAAGTAACACGCTGTTTTTGATTTTGCAACAGCTGGATAAGAGTGGTTTATGAAATTGCGCTATGCTTACAACACGAATGGGATGGCGAATCATCGCTTTGCAGATGCGCTCAATTTAATTGCCGATTCGGGTTATGATGGCGTGGCTCTAACGCTTGACCATCATCATTTCGACCCGTTTGAACCGGAATTTGAAAAACGCGCCGAGCAATTAGCGACAAAATTAGACAAATTGCGGCTCGGATTGGTGATTGAAACCGGCGCGCGATTTCTGCTCAACCCGACGAAAAAACACAGCCCGACTCTTATATCGTCTTTTCCCGAAGGCAGAAAAAAGCGCGTCGAATTTTTAAAGTTGGCGATTGATTTGGCTGCCATTTGCCGCGCTGAAGCCGTTTCGTTCTGGTCTGGAGTGCGGCGCTCGGAAGTTTCGACAAAGCAAGCAAATCAATATTTGCGCGAAGGTTTGGCGCAGATTTTAGAATACTCGGAAAAACGCTCGGTCTGTGCCGCGTTTGAACCCGAACCGGGAATGTTAGTTGAAACGATCGCGGATTATAAAAAATTAAAAGCCGAATTTCCCAGTTTAAAACTTGCGCTCGACACCGGGCACTGCTTGGCGAGCGAAGAATGCGAGCCGGAAACGGCTGTCAAAGAAATGCGCGCCGAGCTTGGCACGGTCACAGTGGAAGATATGAAACGCGGCGTACACGAACATCTTTTTTTCGGTCAAGGCGAGATGAACATACGAGCAATTTTAGCGGCTTTGCACGAAATAAATTTTCAAAAACTTGTATGCGTCGAACTCTCGCGCCATTCGCACTGCTCAGACAAAATCGTGCCGGCGGCGATTGAATATTTACGACAAACCGAAAATCATCTTCAACGCTGAGAAAAGGAAATATTGAAATTGGCATAATCTTTCCTCTATGAAAAATAAAGGTTGATTAAAACCATTTACACAAATTTATTTACACTCTCCGCTCTGCAAGCGTTCCTTCGATTGGAATATTGGTGTTATACATCTCAATCTCCAGTTATAAATTAGTTACGAAATTATCTGAGTTTTGTCTTTTAAACTTGTAGCCCCGATTCATAATCTTCGCTTTCAAAGTTCCAGCCTTAATCGCATCGCTCGATTTAAGAGAACCTATCTAGCCTTTGCTGATTTATTATTTATCCTAGAGTTTTCAAGAGACGCATCCAACTGACTAAGATCAGAAAACGCTTCTTCGAATTCTCCGGCGGCTTCGGCAGATTGAACCGTTTGAGGCTGTGTAACAGACTGCTTCTTGAACTTGCTCCGTCCGCGCCAAACCTTCCAAATAGTTCGCATCAAAGCCCAAAAATAGTTAGGCGCAACTTTGAAAATCTTAAATGACGACTCGCCCATATCAACCGTGCGGTTAATCCAGGAAATCGGCACTTCTTCAATGTCGTAACCAGCGAGCAGAGGCTTTAGTCCGGTTTCCATATTGGCGGCAAAATGAGGCTCTTCGATTTCCAATTGCTTTAAAATCTCCGCACGGTAAAGTTTTAGATTGTTCGACACGTCACGCACGTCGCTGAGCAAGGTTAAATTAACCAAGAGATGAAAAGCGCGGTTGCAGAGAACCTTGAAGAACGGGTAATTAATCAGCATTGATTCGTAGGAAAATCGGCTGCCGATGGCTCCGTCGCGCCCGGTGGCGATAGAATCGAATAAATCTCTAAATTCGGGCAGAATCAACAAAAAATCGCAGTCCATCGTCAGTATGTAGCGTCCGGTCGCCGCCGCGTAGCCGTCGCGCAAAGCGCGTCCGACGCCGTTCGGCGGCTTTCGGTCAACGAGTTTGACGCGCGGCTCCCTTTCGGCTATTTTGCGCGTCACTTCCGAAGTGCGGTCGGTGCTGTTGTCGTTGACGATTACGATTTCGTGAATATAGTCGCCGTAGGTTTCGATTAGCCCGTCAATCAAACGGGGAATGTTCATCTCTTCGTTATGACAGGGAATGACAAATGAAGTTGATTTGAACAATTCGGGATGCGTCGCAAGATTAACGCTGCGGCGGCGCGAATTGCCCGGTTTGACCAACCAAATATAAAGCGTGCCGCAAAATTCACGAATGACGGGCGCGTGTTCGAGAATGAACGCCGTTGACTGCACGGCGGAAATCAGCGAGCGCGGCGTTAAGGGATGAACTATGTCATAAGGAACAATTTCCGTATGCGTATAGCCCTGGTGTGAGGCTTGTTTCATCAATTGAAACTTACGCATACCGATCTGGCATTCCGCTTCTCCGCTCCAGCGACCAAGTGATCGGATCGTATTTTTGAGAAAAACTTGCGGATTCCAATAGTTGGCTTCAAAGAAAAGCAATTGTCCGCCGGGTTTCAGCAGACGGTAAAGTGCCGCCAGATTCTGCGCGTATCGGTTATGACAGAGAATGGCGGTGCCGACGATATAGTCGAAACTTTCCGAGGGAAGTTCGTCAAAGTTCGTGACGTGAACGAACTTTGTATTCGGCAAATTTTTTTCGGCAACCGAGTCGGCAAATTCTTCGTTGAAGACGGCGGCGGTGATTGGATTTTCGCCGCGCAGAACGTTTGTCAGATGTTCGGTCCACAAGCCGCTTCCGGCGCCGAGTTCAAGAATTGATTCGCCGGGCAGCACGTGAAAACAATGCCGCACGCTTAACGCCCGCCAGCGAAGTTTTATCGGCGAGGTTTTCGGGTAGCGCCGCCAGTAATTTTCGCGGGCGACTTCCATATCTCTGAGGTTTTGTTCGAGTGACATATTTATTCTTCACAAGTTTTTCCAGTCTGGATGAGCAGCCGAAAATAAAACAAACGAATGTAAAACGGGATTTCAATACGATAAAGAGAAAATCAATATCATAAAGAAAAAATACCTTTCAGATTTTAGTAATTTAAATTCTTCTAAATCCAACGCTCCTTGTTGTTTTCAAAAATTTGTTGAAGAATGGCGGGTAAATCGTATTGCAGACGCCATTCGGGAAATTGTTTCTCGAACTTTGCAGTATCGCTCACCCACCAGATATGGTCTCCGATGCGGTTCGTTTCCGTATAGCTCCAGTCTAGTTTTTTACCGGCAATCTCTTCGCACAGCGCAATCGCTTCGAGCATCGAGCAGTTGCAGAAGCGTCCGCCGCCGATATTATAAACTTCGCCGACGCCCGGCGCGCGGTAAAACTCATCGAACGCATTAATTAAATCGTGGCTGTGGATGTTGTCGCGCACCTGCTTTCCCTGGTAGCCGAAAACCGTATAAGGCGTGCCGGTCATCACGCATTTCATTAAATAGGATAAAAAACCGTGAAGTTGGGCTCCCGAATGATTTGGTCCGGTGAGACAGCCGCCGCGAAAAGACGCCGTTTTCATATTAAAATAACGCCCGTATTCCTGAACCAGCACGTCGGCGGCGACTTTCGACGCGCCGAACAGCGAATGCTTGGTCATATCAATGCTCATCGCCTCGTCAATTCCGTTGAAATACGGATGCGACGAATCAATTTCCCAACGCGTTTCCTGCTCGATGAGCGGAAGCTCGTTCGGGCGGTCGCCGTAAACTTTATTGGTCGAAGTAAAAATAAAAACGGCATTCGGCGAAAACTGTCTGGCGCATTCGAGCAAGTTCAAAGTGCCGTTGGCGTTAACCGTAAAATCCGTGTGCGGGTCTCTCGCCGCCCAATCATGCGACGGCTGTGCGGCGGTGTGAATGATAAGGGTAATGTCGCTGCTATATTCGCGGAAAATGTTTTCAATCTCCGCTTGGCTGCGAATGTCCGTATTTTTATGAATATAGTTATCGAAGTTTCCGACAAGCGAATCGCGTCTCGAATTGGTTGAAGCGTCTTGACCGAAAAAGAAGCTCCGCATATCGTTGTCAATGCCGACGACGGTCGAGCCTTTTTGACAAAAAAACTGTGCCGCTTCGGAGCCGATTAACCCGGCGGAGCCGGTAACTAAAATTATTGACATAATTTTTTTAACTCTTTTTATACAAAATCGTAGTTAATGAATCTATTTTGAAGAATGCTCAAAGACGAGCAAAAGGCTTTGCTCATTTTGAAAATATACCATAAGATGGCAGTAGTTTTACCAAATCTTGGTGTGTCCTTAGTTTCTATTTTCACCGCCTGCTCCTCGGCTCCTTTCAGTTTTTCAAGTTTTAGGACTTAAAGAAAGTCAAAAACCGATGAGTGGTTGAAAATTTATTTTATGGAATCAATCAATTTGTTAACCAAAGAGTCGTCCGCAACAATAGAAAAACATAATACTGATGGAGCTGGAAACGTAGAGCTTTCGGTCGTTATGCCGTGCTTAAACGAATCGGATACTTTAGCCGTTTGTATCGAAAAGGCTCGGCGAGCGATTTCGGAAAATAATATTTCCGGTGAAATTATTGTTGCCGACAACGGCAGCACTGACGCTTCGCCTGAAATAGCGCGCAGGCTCGGAGCGCGAGTCGTCAACGTCGAGGAAAAAGGTTACGGCAGCGCCTTGATGGGCGGCATTTCGGCAGCCAGAGGAAAATTCGTCATTATGGGCGACGCCGACGACAGTTACAATTTTCTCGAAATTCCGAAATTCGTCGAAAAACTGCGCGAAGGTTATGATTTGGTTCAGGGCTGCCGGTTGCCGAGCGGCGGCGGTACGATTCTGCCCGGCGCGATGCCTTTTCTGCATCGCTGGTGGGGAAACCCGATGTTTTCCATTCTGGCTCGGACCTGGTTTTACGCTCCGATCCACGATGTTTACTGCGGAATGCGCGGTTTTACAAAGGCTCACTACGAATCGCTCGATCAGCAATGCACGGGAATGGAATTCGCTACTGAGATGATTATCAAGTCGAGTCTCTACCGCACCGAAATTGCCGAAGTCCCGATTACGCTGCATCAAGACGGGCGCAAATCGCATCCGCCGCATTTAAACACGTTCCGCGACGGCTGGCGAACGCTCCGGTTTTTTTTACTTTACAGTCCCAAATGGCTTTTTTTTATTCCGGGCTGTTTTCTCATTCTTCTGGGAATAATCGGTTACATTGTGGGACTGCCCGGATTGACTGTTGCCGGACGAATCAATTTCGATGTCCATACGCTGCTTTTTTCCAGTTTTTTTATCACTTCAGGTTTCCAAGCAATTTTATTTGCAATTTTGACCAAGACTTTTGCGATTAATGAAAAAATGGTGCCGGAAGACAAACGCCTCAATCGCTTATATCAAACGATCAGTTTGGAAACTGGATTAATGATTAGCTTAGTTATGCTGTCGGCAGGATTAATTTTGTTGGGTTTTACCGTTAACGAGTGGCGCAATGCCAATTTCGGCAATCTTCAATACAGCTATACCTTGCGTTTGGTGATTCCCGGCGTAACGCTGGCTTCTCTAGGCTTTGAGTCAATTCTTTTTAGCTTTTTTGCAAGTATCTTAGGAGTTCGCAGAAGATAACAAAACTTTAACAACCGCGGCACAGTGCATCTCGATTATATGACGAAAACGCTTGAGCACTACGAAGCGTATTCAACGGATATGTTCTGGCGCGATATTGCTCAGACTTTAGTGCTGACGCCGAGCCGCCTCATCACCGACACGGCTGATGAATTTTTCGGACTATTGGCAAAGCGCGGCTACAAATTCGTAACGATGGACGAAGTGCAAGCGGACGAAGCCTACCAAACAAAAGAAGCCGTGATTGAAACTCAACCGGGAATTTCTTGGTTTGAACGCTGGCAGATGGCGCAGGGCAAAAAACTGCGCGACGAGCCGCGCGTTCACGAATCAGTTTGGAAAACCTGGCAAGCGATGAAAGATAAGAAATAAAATTTCACCGTAGAGAAGCGGAAATCTTTAAACCGCGAAAAAACACGAAGCGTCACGAAACATTATCTTTAATTTTTTCGTGTCGTGCGCGTGTTTTTTCGGGGTTAATTTTTCTTCTCTGCTTTCCTGTTAATCAAACTGGCGACGAAGCCTGCGCCGAAGCCGTTGTCAATGTTGACGACCGTCACGTTCGAGGCGCACGAATTGAGCATTCCCAAAAGCGCGGCGACGCCGCCGAACGACGCGCCGTAACCGATGCTTGTCGGCACGCCGATAACGGGAACTCGCACCAGTCCGCCGACCACCGACGGCAGCGCGCCTTCCATTCCGGCGACGACGATGACGACGCGCGAAGATTGCAGAACTTCCCTCTCCGATAAAATCCGGTGAATTCCCGCGACCCCGGCGTCCCAAATTCTTATCACGCGGTTACCCATTGTTTCGGCAATCAGCGCGGCTTCTTCGGCGACGGGAATGTCGGATGTTCCGGCGGTAACGACCGCGATTTCGCCCGCGCCTACTTCTTCTTTATCGCGCCAGACGCGAATCAATCGCGCCGCTTCGTGCCATTCGGCATCGGTCGAGACGTTGCGGATTTCGCCGTAAGTTTCGGCGTTCGTTCTGGTGATTAAAACATTCGGCGAACGCTTGATAAGAGTTTCAAAAATTCCGACGGTTTGTTCGCGCGTTTTGCCCTGCCCGAAGATCACTTCGGGAAAACCTTGCCGGGCGGCGCGGGCGTGGTCAACCCGCGCGTAGCCGATGTTTTCGTAAGACAGATTTTTTATTTTTTCGGTGGCTTCGCTCGTTGAAATCGCTCCGCTCGTGTGCGCGGATAAAATTTCGGCGATGTCGCTTTCTTTCATAAAATCATTTTAATACAAAACGTAGAGTCGGGTCTTTTTGTGCGTCATCACGCTCTGGCTTTTCACATTTAAAAAAAGAACGACGATTAAAAAATCGCCGTTCTTTTTTTGAGGATGTGAGGTGAGGTTAGCCGCAAGGTAAATTTCAAACGAAGAACCCGACGTATTTATAAGTTGCGCTGAGTTTGATAAACGTCCACGCCACAAATTTGTGACTCAGCAAATTTAACAAAATCGTGCTCTCCATAATCTTCGGCTCGTTCATCGTTTTACCCCTTTGAGGATTTCAGCCGATTTGAGTTTGGCAATTCGAGTGCCACTCGGTTCAAACCAGCTTCAGTCTAATAAATAAAGCGAAAAAGACGTTTTTTCCAAAACTAATTTGACCGCCATCGGTCAATCTGAAAGCTGCGCCCGTCAGATTGATTCGCTTTGATTGGATTTGAGTTTTATAAAAGTGCTAGAGTTAAAATTCTTATGGAATTAACCGTTGCCGTCACCGGTGCGTCAGGCACGATTTACGCGCAGCGGACTTTGCAGTTGCTCGCGCAAAGCGGCGCGGTCGAGACGATAAATCTTATTATGTCCGATGTTGTGCCGACCGTCGCGCAGGTCGAACTTGGCGTGAATTTGAAAGAGCCGAATCAGAAAAAAATTAACGAATGGCTCGGCTTGCCTGAAGATTCAAAATTGATTCGCTACTGGCGGCTCGATAATCTGGCGGCGAAACCTTCGAGCGGCTCGAACAAACAAGCCGGAATGATCGTCGTGCCGTGTTCGATGGGAACTCTGGGCGCCATCGCATCGGGCGCGGGAACGAATCTAATTCACCGCGCGGCGGACGTTTGTTTGAAGGAAAATCGAAAACTGATTTTAGTGCCGCGTGAAACGCCCTTTAATCAGATTCATCTCGAAAATATGCTGCGCGTCGCCCGCGCAGGCGCGACGATTTTGGCGGCGAGTCCGAGTTTTTATCACAAACCGCAAACGATTGACGATTTGGTCAGCCATTTGTGTTACCGGATTTTAGATCAGTTCGACATTCCGCATTCCAGAAAAACACAGTGGACGGGCGACGAAGTAAGCAATAAAGGGAAAATTCAAACAGGATAGACAGGATATGCAGGATAAGACGAAACAACTAAACTTTGCTTTTTAATCCTGTCCGTCCTGTCTATCCTGTTTGAATTTCTTTTATTAAAAATTATGTCTGATACAGTCGAAAGGTTTTCCGACCGTGTTGAGAACTACGTCAAATATCGCCCCGGTTATCCGCCCGAAGTTCTGCAGTTGTTTCATGACAAAATGAATTTGCGCCCGCGTTCGGTCGTCGCCGACATCGGCGCAGGAACGGGGATCTCGGCGAAGATTTTTCTGGAGAATGGAAACGAAGTTTTTGCGGTTGAGCCGAACGAATTGATGCGCGAAGCGGCGGCGGAATATCTGCGCGATTTCCCAAATGTTACAGTGGTTGACGGCACGGCGGAAAACACGACGCTTCCCGACAATTCAGTTGATTTCGTCGTTGCCGCGCAAGCCTTTCATTGGTTTGACGAAACAAACACGCGCCGCGAATTTGCGCGAATCTTAAAAGACGGCGGCTTCGTCGTTTTGATTTGGAACGAACGACAACTCCATTCGACCGCGTTTTTGCGCGATTACGAAAATCTTTTAATCGAATTCGGCACGGATTACGAAGCGGTGCGTCACGACAATATCACGAAGGAAACTCTGCGACATTTTTTCCAGACGGATTTTCGTGAAGCGATTTTCCGCAACGCTCAGACGGTTGATTTCGACGGTTTAAAGGGCAGAATGCTTTCGGCTTCCTACGTTCCCTCAACTGACAATCTGCGCTTTGCGGAGATGATAAAAAATCTCGAATCGCTTTTTGCAGAACACGCGGAAAGCGGTAAAATAGACATCTTATACGACACCAAAGTTTTCTACGGAAGAATCTGATTTACACCTTTTTTCACTTATGAACGCAAAACCCGAAAAAAAGACGATCACCGTCGCTCATTCGCCCGACTCAGACGATGCCTTTATGTTTTACGGCTTGGCGACAAACAAGCTGGAGACCGACGGTTTGAAATTTGAACACACTCTAAAGGATATTCAAACGCTCAACGAAGACGCGAAAAACGGCGTGTTTGACGTGACGGCGATTAGCTTTCACGCCTACGCCTACGTCTCGGACAAATACGCGCTGCTGCCGCACGGCGCAAGCATCGGCGATAAATACGGTCCGATTCTCGTCGCTAAAGAACACTACAAAGTTGCTGATATTCCAAATTTAAAAATCGCCGTGCCGGGCGAATTGACCAGCGCGTTTCTCGCTCTGCGAATTTACGATCAGGAGTTTGAATACACGGTCGTGCCGTTCGATAAAATTATTGACGCGGTGCAGAAAGGCAAAGCCGACGCGGGGCTTTTGATTCACGAAGGGCAGCTTTTTTACAAGCAGATGGGGTTAAACAAAGTTCTCGATTTGGGCGAGTGGTGGTTCAAGGAAACCGGCTTGCCGCTGCCGATGGGCGGCAACGCCATCCGCCGCGATTTGGGCGCGGATTTAATGCGGAAGGTTTCTGGGCATCTGCACAAAAGCATCAAGTATTCGATGGACAACCGCGAAGACGCGCTCGCCTACGCCATGCAGTTCGCCCGCGATATGTCGCCGGACTTAGCTGACCGATTTGTGGCGATGTGGGTCAACGAGTTGACGCTCGATTACACCGACCGCGGCAGAGAAGCCGTGAGGCTTCTCTTAAAGAAAGGCTACGAGAGAGGCATTATTCCGAATCAGGTCGAAGTTGATTTTGTTGAATAAGACGATTTACCAATGAACTTTCGAGACGGACGACGAACGATTTTTGCGCGAGCGATTTTATTCAGTCGTCCGTTCGCTTTCAGACACTCATCCGAACGCTTTATCGGTTATACTTTTTCTTAACACGCCAAACGAGCCGCGTAAAAATTCGGATTTCAGAAAATTTCGAGCGCATTACGCAAAGCGTCAGAGTATTTGTCAAAGAAAAGTCGGACGAGCGTCTAGCCCGTAAATTTCGCTTGATTCGACAAACGAGCGGATGCTGAATCAGCCGCGCCTTTTTTATCTGTCGGGGAGGCAGGCGGCGATTTATTATCGGCAATTACATAAACCAAGAATTACGATTAAGGGAGAAAAAATGATTTCAAGATTCGATAAAATAGCGGTTGATTTACCCAGACCGAAAAATCCGTAAGCGAACGATGCCGCGTCCAGGAACTGCTCGGCGGCAGATTCGGCGAAATGTCCACGCTGATGAACTACACTTTTCAGTCGTTCAACTTTCGCGGACGCAATAAACTTCGTCCGTTTTACGATTTGATTGCGAGCATCGCCGCTGAAGAATACAGTCACATCGAAACGCTTTCCTATACTATTAATCTACTGCTGACCGGCACGACGACACGCGGCAAAGACCCAACGGCGACGCCGCTTGCCGACGCAACCGACGCGCGCAACACCTATCATTTTATCGCCAGCGGTCAGTCGGCTCTGCCGGTTGATTCGATGGGCGCGCCGCGGCACGGGCAGAATGTTTTTTCGAGCGGCAATTTAAAGCTCGATTTGCTGCACAATTTCTTTTTGGAATGCGGAGCGCGCGCCAACAAAATGCGCGTTTATGAAATGACGAGCGACCCGTGTGCCCGCGCCGCCGTCGGATACTTGCTCGTGCGCGGCGGCGTTCACATCGTCGCTTACGCCAAAGCTCTGGAAGTTTTAACGGGCGTCAATCTCAAACCGATGTTCCCGATTCCCGATTTGGATAACAGCAAATTTCCCGAAGCCAAAAAGCTCGAAAACGAAGGTCTGCACCGCATTATGTTTCGCTGGAGTCCGAAAGACTTTACCGAAATCGGACAAATCTGGAAAGGCGAACATCCGATTGACGGTTCGGAATTATTCGTCGCTGACGAAGATATGCTGGAAGGTTTCGACCCGCCGGATTTGGACGAAGAACTGCAATTAAACGCGCCAGGCATCGAACCGGAAATGCTTGCTGAAATTGCCAAACGTTTGTTCGGTTAAAACAAAGTTTTTTCAAATATGAAAGGCGCAAGCTAATCACGATTAGTTTGCGCCTTTCGCTTTGATTAAATTTCGCCGTCTGAGTTTAAGAATTCGGCGTTTGAACGTATCATCAGAACTGACGATGAAACGATATTCATATAAACTTTCAGTAAATTATTTGAGCGGAAAATTATGAAAGCAATCGCAGTGACACCGAAACAAAAAGACAGCGTTCGGCTGGTTGAAATAGACAAACCGGATGTCGCGGACGTGAAAGACGGACGCGGGGTTTTGGTCGAAGTTTTGCGCGTCGGCGCGTGTGGCACCGACCGCGAAATCAACAACGCCGAATACGGCATCGCGCCAGACGGGTTTGATTTTTTGGTTTTAGGACACGAAAATTTTGGTCGCGTTGCGGCGGTCGGCGAGAACGTTAAAGAATTAGCCGGCGGCGATTTCGTCGTGGCGACGGTGCGCCGTCCCGGACACAGTTTTTACGACCGCATCGGCGAGCAGGATTTTACGACCGACAGCGAATACTTCGAGCGCGGCATCTCGCGGCTGCACGGATATATGGCGGAATTTTACGCCGAAAGCGCGGATTTTTTAATCAAGATTCCGCCCGCGATTAAAGATATTGCCGTGCTTTTAGAGCCACTTTCGATTATCGAAAAAGGTTTAAAACAAGCGTCGGATATTCAGGAACGCTTAAAAATCTGGCGACCGAAAACCGCCGCCGTTTTAGGAACGGGCAGCGTCGGACTTTTAACCGTGATGGCTTTGCGCCTGCGCGGTTATGAAGTTCACGGTTTCGGGCGCAATCTGCGTGAAGGTTATTTAAACGCCGAATTATGTGAGAGCATAGACGCGACTTACGATTCGACGGCTGAGATTTCCGTCCAGGATTCGACCAAAAAATACGGCGAATACGATTTGATTTTTGAATGCACGGGCTATTCGCCAATCGTGTTCGAAGCGATGCAGAGTTTAAACGAAAACGGCGTTTTGATTTTATCGTCTGTCACGGGCGGCGACAAAAAGACGGAAGTGCCGTCGGATCGAATCAATCAGCAATTCGTTCTCGGCAACCGCGTGATGTTCGGCACGGTCAACGCCAACCGCGAACATTTCGAACTCGGCGTCAAAGATTTGGCTTTATGCGAAGCGATGTATGCGGGCTGGCTTGGGCGAATGCTAACGCACCCGGTCGAAGGCTTGGAAAATTACGCGCAGGTTTTTGAAATTTTGAACAACGCGGGCGAATACAAAGCGATTAAAACGTATTTTGAGGTCAGCAAAACTTAACAGGGATTCAAACAGGATAGACGGAATTTTCACGATAAAAAACCATCCTGTTTATCTTGTCCATCCTATTTGAATTTCTTCGTGTAAATCTGCGTCTATCTGTGATTAAATTAAACTATGCCAGATTTTCCCGACATCGAAACCGACGGCGACGTTCTGACCGAAAGCGACACGCGCCTTGAAAAACCGCCGCTTTACAAAGTCATTTTGCACAACGACGATTTTACGACGATGGAATTCGTCGTTTTCGTTTTAACGCATGTCTTTCTGCGCGATGAAGCGGAATCATTTGCGATTATGCTCAAAGTTCATCACGAAGGCATCGGCATCGCGGGCGTTTATTCGTTCGAGGTCGCCAATATGAAAGCCGAAAAAGCGATGAATCTCGCCCGCGCTCAGGAATATCCGCTGCTTTGCACGGTCGAGGAAGAATAGATGACAATCTCCGGTTTCATATGGCTCGAAGAAATTGTGCAGAAGTTGATTTGGAAACATTCCGTCGAAACGGAAGAAGTCCGCGAGATTTTTCTCAATAATCCTAAGTTTCGTTTTATTGAAAAAGGACATCGAAAAGAAGAAAATGTTTATGCGGCTTTTGGGCAGACAGATGCGGGAAGATATTTGTCTTGTTACTTTGTTCATAAAACAGACCGGCGGGCATTGATTTTGTCGGCAAGAGATATGACCGACGCGGAAAGAAAAAGATATGGCAGAAAATAAAAGTTCAATTTCAAAAGCAAGTTCTTACCGGGAAATCGGCGAGTATTGGGACGCGCACGACGCGGGCGAAATTTGGGATGAGACCGAAGAAGTAGAGTTTGAAGTTGATTTAGAGTCCGACGTTTTTTATTACGCGGTGGAAACTTCGCTTTCATCGAAACTTCACTCAATTGCCGAACAGCGCGGCGTGTCGGCGGAGACTTTGATTAATCTTTGGGTGCAGGAAAAACTGAGCCAGGAAACTACGAAAAATTAAAGGAAATATGTTTAATAAATTTCTTACCTTACTTTTTATCTTTATATTTTCATCGTGTCTTTTCGGGCAGCAAGTAGAAAATAAATCGAACGAACAAATCACGGAAGTGAATTTCTGCGATTTGCTAAAAAATCCAAACGATTATACAGACAAAATAATTCGCGTTAAAGCGATTTATCAATCATTCTTTGAAATATCGAAAATGTATTGTTCTAATTGTCTCCAACAAAGAGGAACTTGGGTAGAATTTGACGATGATTTTGAAGACAATACTAAAAAAGTTTATTGGAAAAAATTAAACAATAATTCAGTCGTGAATGTAACCTTTGTGGGTAAATTTTATACAGGCAAAACATTCGGACATCAGAACGGATACGACAGCCAGTTTGTCGTGCAATATATGGAAAGCGCCGAAGTTATTTCTAAAAAATCGATTAATTTATCAGAAGCAGCGAAAGCGAAAACTTATTGCCAAACGAAAGATTGAAAAGCGCATCAAAGAAGTTTTCAAAATATGTTAACCAGAGAATTAGAAGAAACATTAAGCTACGCGGTTGACGAAGCCGTGAAATACAAACACGAATACGTGACTTTGGAGCATCTGCTGTTCGCGCTGCTCGAAGACACGGCGGCGCGGGACATTTTGTATAACTGCGGCGCGCAGATCGAAGAACTCGCCAAAGCTTTGGAAGATTATTTTGCCGACGTTTTAGAGAAGATGCCCGCGAAAGTCAAACAGATGCCGGAGCTGACTTCGACGTTTCAAGCGACGATTCAATACGCGATTTTGCAGGCGGAAGGCAGCGGGCAGAAAGCGGTGAACGGGGGCAATATCCTCGCCGCGATTTTTCAAGCCGAACAGAGCTACGCCGTTTATTTGCTGAAACAGCAGGGCGTATCGAGGCTCGATATTTTAAATTACATCGCGCACGGCATCTCCAAAATTGACGACGATTTTTCGCCGCTCCCGACGGGCGAGGGCGACGAAGAGGAATTTGCCGAAGAACGCGCGGCGGGCGGCAAAAAGAAAAAACCGCTTGAAAGTTTCACCGTCGAACTCGTGGCGCGAGCCAGAGACGGCGGCATTGACCCGATCATCGGGCGCGGTGAAGAGATCGAAAGAACCGTTCAGGTTTTGTGTCGGCGCAAGAAAAACAATCCGCTTTACGTCGGCGAGCCGGGCGTTGGAAAAACCGCACTGGCGGAAGGTTTGGCTCTGAAAATCAGCGAGGGCGAAGTTCCCGAAGTTTTGAAAGACGCGAAGGTTTTCGCGCTCGATATGGGCGCGGTTTTAGCAGGAACTCGCTATCGCGGCGATTTTGAACAGCGTTTCAAAGCTATTATCAACGACATCAAAAAAGAGAAGAACGCGATTTTGTTTATTGACGAGATTCACACGATTGTCGGCGCGGGCGCGGTTTCGGGCGGCTCGATGGACGCTTCGAACATTCTAAAACCCGCGCTCGCCGCCGGAGAATTGCGCTGTATCGGCTCGACGACTTACAGCGAGTATAAAGCCGCGTTTGAGCGCGACCGCGCGTTGGCGAGACGCTTTCAAAAAATTGAAATCGGCGAGCCGACGGTTGACGAAACTTACGAAATTTTAAAAGGATTGAAACGGTTTTACGAAGAACATCACGGCGTAAAATACTCGGACGATTCTTTGAAAATTGCTGCTGAACTCGCCGGAAAATACATTAACGACCGCCATTTGCCCGACAAAGCGATTGACGTGATTGATGAAGTTGGCGCGGCGACGAAACTTCTGCCGGAAGACAAACGCCCGAAGATGATTGGCGTTTCGATGGTCGAAAGCACGATTGCGCGGATGGCGAAAATTCCGCCGAAGACGGTTGTCGCAGACGAAAAAGACCGTTTGAAAACACTTCGACCGGATTTAAAAGAGGTGATTTTCGGACAAGACGAAGCGATTGATCGAATCGTGGACGCGATTCAAATTTCCCGCGCCGGTCTTGGACACGAAGCGAAACCGGTCGGTTCGTTTTTGTTTTCCGGTCCGACCGGCGTCGGTAAAACCGAACTCTCGAAACAATTGGCGGAACAGCTCGGCATCGAATTTATGCGCTACGATATGAGCGAATACGCCGAGCCGCACACGGTTTCGCGTCTGATCGGCGCGCCGCCCGGTTACGTCGGTTTCGACCAGGGCGGACTTTTGACCGAAGCGATTATGCGAACGCCGCACGCCGTTCTCGTTCTCGACGAAATCGAAAAAGCGCACCCGAATCTTTTCAATTTGCTACTGCAAGTGATGGATTCGGCAACGCTGACTGACAACAACGGCAAAAAGGCGGATTTTCGCAACGTGATTTTGATTATGACGACCAACGCTGGCGCGCGCGAATTGTCTTCGGGCGGCGTCGGTTTCCGCAATCAATCGGAAACAAAAGGTCAGGCGAAAGGCGCCATCGAACGCACGTTTTCGCCGGAATTCCGCAACCGGCTCGATGCCTGGGTGCCGTTTAAGGCTTTAGATTTGGAAAACATCAAATTAATCGTTGATAAATTTATCAAAGAGTTGAACGGGCAGTTAGCCGAAAAGCGCGTTCTTGTAAAATTGGACGAAACAGCGAAAGAATGGCTGGCGAAAAACGGTTTCGACGGCAAATACGGCGCGCGTCCAATGTCGCGGCTGATTCACGATAAAATCAAACAGCCGCTGGCGCACGAAATTCTTTTCGGCAAATTAACAGACGGCGGCAGCGTTGCGGTCTCAGAGAAAGACGGCGAATTGGTTTTGGATTTTTAGTCGCTGACAATCGCTAATCGTTTTCCTTTACATCAAAATCCGCTCCTCGGTTTATTGTCGGGCGAGCGGATTTTTCCTGCCCGAAATTGAAAATCCGGCGAAGAAAATTATTTCGATTCGATAACTGCTTTTCGCGGAATGATTTTAGCTTCTTTGTATAATTTATCCGCCATCGTCTTGTCGAGACCGAGCAAAATCTCATATTGCTCGTAGGCTTCGTCTTCCTTGCCTGATTTGTAAAAACAGTAACCGAGCTGATAGCGCGTGTCTGCGTCGCCCGGATTGATTTCAGCCGCCCGCCGCAACGCCGCAATCGCCGTAGCGTAATTTTTCAGCCCGCTGTGCGCCAAGCCGAGATTGTAGAAACCCTCAAACGAAGAATCGTAGCGGTCGGTTACTTCGGTGAGAATTTGCCGGGCGTCTTTGAATCGTTCCATCCGTAAATAATTGATGCCGATGAAAATTTTCGTCGCGCTGTTCTCGCCTTCAATCTTTAGCGAACGGTTCAGGTATTTGAGCGATTCGTTATGCTTTTCTTGCTCATACAAAACGTAACCGAGTTGA
This sequence comes from Pyrinomonadaceae bacterium, assembly GCA_030448055.1. Classification (GTDB taxonomy): domain Bacteria; phylum Acidobacteriota; class Blastocatellia; order Pyrinomonadales; family Pyrinomonadaceae. The sequence goes on along the minus strand of JAUJNR010000002.1, from coordinate 481,584 downwards.
TTGAGAAAGCGCGGCTCATCCGGCTTCAGGCGAATTGCCAGCCGTACCTTTTTTTCGGCTTTTGGGTAATCAGGAGTTGCGGCGTATGCGTCCTCGGTTGACTGCGAGAAAAGATTTTCCGCGTAAGTCGTGCGCCGCTCTTCGGACAAAGCGGTGATTTCCACGTCGGTGAGATATTCGGCGACAATCTCCGGTTCGACCTTCGGGTAATTGTTCGCGGCGCTTGAAACTGGCGCGGCGTATAAACCGTCACGACTCGTCCCGCCCGGATAGCCGGATGTTGCGGCGGGCTGTCTTCGCGGCTCGTTTATCTGCGCGACGATAAATCCGAAATACGGCGTCAAAAACGTAATCAAAATCAAGCCGACGATTGCCGGAGAATTTGTGCCGAGATGCTCGACGTTGCTTTTCGTCTGCGCGAGACGGTTGGCGAGTTCAGCCGCCTGTTTTGAAAGTTCTGCGGCGCGGCGGCGCAGATTGACTGCGCCGGAACGCAGGGAAACAAGCGAATTTTCGATTTCCCGTTCGATGCGCCGCCGCTCGCCCGCCGTTTCGACGGCGAGTTTCGTTTGTTCCTCCCGCAAATTATCTTCGTTCGATTCGGCGGTGAAATTTGTTTCGAGTTCCCTGCGCCAGTCGAGCAGTTTGGCAATTGTCCGCGCGCCGATTTCCGGCAGATAGCGCAGCCGACCGCTATCCATATCCGCCGCCGTTTCAAAACCATTGTCGAGCAAAACGCGAAATTGTTTTTCCCGAATGCCGGAAATTTCCGCCTCGGCGAGCCGCGCCGAACGCAGATGCGCGTGTAGCTGACGACGCGCGTCTGCTTCGCGCAAATGTTTCGCCCGCCGCACGCCGGTTTGTTGAAATTTTTGATATTCGGCGATTTTCTTTTTGACGCTTGATAAATCGTCGTCGAGTTTCGGCGGTAGAGCGCTGTGCGCCCATTCGTTCTCTAACGCCGCCCATTTCTGCTGCGCGTCGGAGAGATTTTCTTCGAGTTCTTCGCGCAGATATTTGACCGTATTGTTCGTAAAAAACAGCCAGAAAATTAGCGCGCACATCCCGAAAAAGGCGGCGACGCCGACGCCTAAGACCGCCATAAAAAAAATCAATCCGAAAAACTGGACAGTCAGGCTGATAATCGTCATTTTTCGATTTTCTCTTTTCGCCTCAAGGACTTCAGCCGTCGGGGGCGGCAACACGGCAAGCGGCAGCGGCGGTTTGGCGGGCAGCGCGTTCGATATGCCGAGATTGGCGATTAAGTTTTCGACTGTAAAGATATTAAACGGTTTTTCGCCGCCCGGATGCGCGCCGCTGGTGACGAACGGAAACAGCATCAAGCCGGTTTGTCCCTCGATTTCGCACCACGGGCACGCCGCCAAACCGTTGAAATAAAGATGTCCCGGATGCAGAGCGCACTGCTCCAAACTGTTCGCTAAATCTTCGAGCGCTTCAATCCACTCGCGCGGTTCGGGTCGGTCGGCGGTTGTAAACGCGCGATCAAACATCAGCGCGACGCGCGGGCTGACGGCATCGAGCGGCAAAGTTCCGGGCGGCTGCCGGACGTTTTTGATTGCAGCGTTATTGCCGTAAGCGAAACGATATTCGCGGATGCAGTCTTCGATTGATTTGTCTTCGCCGCCGAGATAATTTCCGGCGAACGGATGTCTGCCCAAAAAGAGCAGTTGGAAAATTATCACGGCGAGACCGAAGTTGTCGTGATTGGCGAGACGCTCGACATCGCGTAGATTCGCGCCCTGCAATTCGGGCGCGAGATGCGTCGCCACGCCGACTTCGCACGGATAACGCATTTTATCGGTTCGGATGCTGTAGCTATCGCAGTCAATCAATTTCACCGTGCCGTCCGCCAGAACGACGCAGTTGCCGTGATTGACGTCGCCCATTACGTGGTCGCCGCAGTGCAGATTGTAAAAGGCGCGGGCGACGTTCGCCGCCGTGTGGACGAGAAAATGCCACGTCGCTTCGGGAAAATAAACGCGGCGGCTTTTCAGCGAATAAAGCTCGTGAATCTCTTTGGCTTTGACGCTCGGCATCAGAAAGCCGACGACCGTTCCGCCGGGCGTGTCAGTCAAAACGTCAACCACCCAAGCCGCGACTTTTAATAATCGGTCGTTTTTATTCGCCGCCATCCAGCGCAGCTTTTCGGCTTTCTCTTCGGAAATCGGCTCGTGATAAATTTTAGCGACCGTTTTGAAATCTTCGCCGCAGAAAAAAACCGTGCCTTCGCCGCCGCTGCCGATGCGTTCGGTCAAAACGTGAGCGTTGTTTTGGCTGTCGTAATACGTGGGCATAAATTTAAGTTTTAACGGTTTCAGGTTTCAAGTTTCAGGTTTCAGTTTTTTTGCTCTACAACTTGAAACCTGAAACTCCGAACCTGAAACTTATCCGTGCCGCGAAGCTAAAATTATCGTTTTATCGTCGTCGGTTTTCTCATTCAACTTTGGCGACACGAGAAATTTTTCCAGCTTTTCATTCAAATTGTTTGCCACGACTCCGCTTCTGAGCGGCGCAATCATCGGCATCAAAAACGGCTCGTGCGGTTGATTCGTTTGGTAATTAACGGCGACGGCGAAAATGCCGTCGGAAAATAAAATCAAATCTTCAATCGCCGATTCGATGAATCGAAAACGCAGACTGTTTGCCGCCGCGTCATCCGTCAAAAATTCGGTCATATTCACGTATTCCGATTCGCTCGGCTCGATGGCGAATCGGTAACTTTCGGGTTTTCCGTCGGCGGAAAAAACCGCGCCGCCATCGCCGACTTGATAAAACGCCGCGCCGGTTTTGCCGACAACCGCCGCGACAAGCGTCGAGGCGTAATCACGCATTTCCTTTTCGTTCTCGCGCGCAATCCCGGCTATTCGCGCTTGAAAAAATTCAATCCATCGTTTCCCGAAATCTTCGTTTAAAGAACCCACGGAAGCGTTGCCCGATTTCAAAAAATCTTCAACCTGACTGGCAAAAAACTCGCAGGCGATTTCCGCGCCCGTCTGCCCGTCGGTCGTGCTGCCCGCGCCGTCGGCGATTGCCGCGATTAAAACTTCGCCGTCCGCCTTTGTTTCAATCGCGCGGCACGCGAGTCTGTCCTGACATTCGGTTTGCTGATTGAGATGCGCCAGCCCGACGACGGATGCCTGAGCGTAATGCCATTTTCCCGAAAGACTCATTAAACGTCCGCCCAACCGTATGGTTTATAATCGGGAATCGAAACCTTATCGCCCGGATTCGACCGCGAAACGTTTTTCAGGGACGCCGACAGCCACAGGAAAAATTCCTTAAAGCGCACGCCTTCGAGACGCATCGGTTCACGCACGGCGATTTGCTTTAAAACCGTAAAATCCGCGTCTTTGACGCCGAGGGCGAAAAACGAAAACGATTTGTTTTCCTCGCCCGCGCGGATAATCGGCGGCAGATGCTGCCAGCGGTCGGTCGGCGCGCCGTCGGTCAGCAGAAAAATCCACGGGCGAAAAAGTTTGATTCCGTTCGAGCGCAAAATCTCTTTGCGCTGTTTGAGCAAAGTTAATCCGCGCCCGATTGCCGCGCCGAGCGGCGTGTCTCCGGCGGCTTCGAGCCGGACGGGACGCAGATTGTCGGCGGTCGTAAATTCCTGCATCACGCTGACCGGACCGAAGGTGATGACGGCAATCTCGACGCGCTTCATACTCAGCGAGTCGTTGTAAAGTTCTTCCCGAAACGCCTGCAGTCCGCGGTTGAGTTCGTCAATCGAGTCGCCCTGCATCGAGCCGGAAGTGTCGAGCAGCAAAACGCACGGACAGCGCGGCTCGGGATTTTCGGCGAACTCGGCGGCGGCAAACGGCTGCTGTTCGTCGTAATTATAGGTGTGGTCGCTCATAATGTTTCGATTCCCAATAATAAATCGTTTGCCGATTAAAAGGCAATAATTTCTGAACAGCGAACAATTGACAGCCGGCGAATGACTGATGGTCGTTTGCTATTCGCTATCAGCTATTCTGAGTGTTTTCACTCTTCAGAATAATTAAAGTAAATATTCAATTTTCAAAAATTTCATATTGTCATTTACACTTTTTCTCCGCGCCGTGTTATATTTTCAAACATTATGAGAATCCTTGTCCGCTAAAACTTCGCATCTTTTCTATATTCGCTGGCTTGCGCGTCAAACCCGACGCACGAAGCGAATCCGCTTTTTTTATTTTTCGGTAATCAATTAAAAATATTTTTGTATGTCCACTAATACGGAAAATCTGTCTGTGCGGACGGAGAACAATTCTTTTTGGTCAATTTTGCGCGAAGCCGTTGCGGGTTCCGAGCGCGATTTCACTCAGGGTTCAATCGGGTTGGCTATTTTTTTGTTGAGCGTTCCGATGATTCTGGAAATGCTGATGGAAAGCATTTTCGCCATCGTGGATATTTTCTTTGTCGCCCGGCTCGGTGCGGACGCGGTAGCGGTCGTCGGTTTGACCGAATCAATGCTGGCAATTGTTTACGCCGTCGCCATCGGTTTGAGCATTGGCGCGACGGCGACGGTGGCGCGGCGGACGGGCGAAAAGGATTCAGACGGCGCGGCGCGAACGGCGGCGCACGCAATTTATCTCGGCGTGACCGTTTCGCTTTTAATGAGCGTTATCGGCATCATCTTCGCGCCGACGTTTTTATCTCTGCTCGGCGCGGAACCGCAAGTCGTCGAGCAAGGCACGGCGTTTACGCGCATTATGCTCGGCGGCAATGCGGTCATCGTTTTTCTGTTTTTGCTGAACGCGATTTTTCGCGGCGCGGGCGATGCGGCAATTGCGATGCGCGTTTTGTTTCTGGCAAATCTTTTAAATATTTTTCTCGCGCCGTGTTTTATTTACGGTCCCGATATTTTCGCGTTTTTCAATATCAATGCGCCGCAGTGGTTGCTCGACGCTTGGATTTTTCCGAAGCTCGGCGTAACCGGCGCGGCGGTCGGCACGACTATCGGGCGCGGCGCGGGCGTGTTGTTCGCGGCGTGGTATTTGATTCGCAAAAGCGGGCGCATCACGATTCGCAGAGAACACTGGAAGTTTGACTCGGAAATTTTTTCAAGTCTCGTTAAGATCGCCGCGCCCGCCGTTTTGCAGTTTACGATTGGGACGGCAAGCTGGAGCGCGCTCGTGCGCGTCGTCGCCGGTTTCGGAAGCACTGCGATTGCCGGTTACGTTATCGGCTTGCGCGTGATTATGTTCGCGCTGCTGCCGGCGGTCGGTTTGAGCAACGCGGCGGCAACGCTCGTCGGACAAAACCTCGGCGCGGGCAAACCGGAGCGCGCCGAAGCATCTGTCTGGAAAGCGGCGTTTATCAACGCGGCGGTTCTCGGCGCGGTCAGTCTGCTGTTTTTATTTTTCTCAAAGGCAATCGTCGGATTTTTTACCATTGAACCGGACGTTCTGGCTTACGGCACAAATTGTCTGCACATCGTCGCTTACGGTTTTGTGTTTTACGCTTTCGGAATGGTTTTGGAATCGTCGTTCAACGGCGCGGGCGACACCTGGACGCCGACTTATTTGAATCTGTTCATTTTTTGGCTGTTTGAAATTCCGCTCGCATACGTTTTGTCATATCATTTCGGACTCGGACCCGACGGAGTTTTTTGGGCGATAACCGTGGCGTTTTCGTTGCTGGCGATTGTCTCAGCAATTCTTTTCAAACGCGGGAAATGGAAATTGAAAGTTGTTTGAAGAAATCTAGCCACAGAGGACACGGAGAAATACCAGAGGAAAATCTAATTGTTTTCAAAACCTCTGATTCCTCTCTGTGTTCTCTGTGGCTAAATTGTTTTCTTTGACGACTTCAAATTCAAAACGCAGTTCTTTGCCGCGAAAGATGTAGCTTAAATAATGCTCCCAAAATTTGCGCGTGAAGCGAAACTTCGGCGATTTGCAATCTAGGTTAACGAGAAATTCGATGCCGACGGCTTTCCATAAATTCGCCAATGAAACATAAGTGCGAACGGGTTTCAATCGCACGTCTGTATAAAAATCGAAAACCTGCCGGTCGGCGATGAAAGTGTTGAACGAATAAGAATTAAAATGATTGCGGTGCGTCGGGTCGTTCGCCCAATCAGGATTTGTGTAATGCGGCGTCAGCAGTTTTATGCGTCCGCCCGGTTTTGTGATTCGGTAAAGTTCCGTAACGAAAGCCATCACGTCTGGAATGTGTTCGACGACGTGGTTGGAAACTATTAAATCGAATTCGTCGTTGGCAAAAGGATACGGCACGACGCCCAAATCGTGAATCACGTCAGCCGCCGTGCGCGGATTATTGTCCAATCCAATTGCGCCTTTGTGTTTGTTCGCGCCGCAGCCGACATCGAGAATTTTCATAAATCATTTTTATCATAAGCGACGCTAAAAACTCATCCGTCAAAGAACACCGAAACTTCACAAAGTTTTGTTTCGGTATTCTCTGATTTCATGTAGTCCCGGCGTTTGCTGGCAGATAAAAAAGATTTTCAAGCGATGCGTTTCGGTTCGGTTTCGTCTTCTTCAATCGGCGCTCTATCCTGTGTGGTCGGCGGCTCTTCAATCGGCACGTTGCGATTTCCGTCCGGCGGCACAGGAATGTCTTCGTCTGGTCTTTCGATGTCCTGATTGCGCGGATGGCTGCCGAAATCGTCGCCTGCATCAGGCGAATTGACATCAGGATTCGGAATGTTTTGAACGTCTTGCATAATCGAATTTCTCCTTCGGGTAAATTGGTGTTTTCGATTATAACAAATGCCGGAGAATTACAATTACTAAATCGGAAGTTATCAAGTCTGATTCTTCGCAATGTAAGCCGTCGAATGCTTCTGCGGAAGCGACACATTGAAAACGCCTTCGGGCGTTTGAACATTTAATTTATCGTCGAAACGCCGCGCCGTCGCCGATTCCAACTCGCGTGGGTGATTAATAATTTCCCTGTTGTCCAAAGCAAAATGAGTGCCGCCGATTAAAACGAATTCTTCGGGCAAAATTTCCTCCGTGCCGACGCGCGCCCACAAAAAAGAAAAGTTCGTGTCGAAGATTTCCGTGCGGACGATTTGCACGCCGTCAGTAAAAACCAGCAAATCCTTAAAGCCGCGAAAATTGATGACGAAAGCTCGTCCGCCGGTAATTTCGGTTTCGTAAACTTCCGGCGCGTCCGCGTTTGCGACGGACGGCAGCAGAAATGTGAAAAATTCCTGCGCGCCCGTGCCGCTTGAAGCGAACTGCAGAAGCGGCGCGTCAACCTTTCCGCCGTCACAATCGGAAATCGAACTCGTCTTGCGCTGCCATTCCCCGTTGTCGCCGAAGGTGAACAGCCGCATACCGCTTTTCGCGTCCGGCGTTTCGACGACCCAGGCATTTTTGTTTTCCGCCGATTCGATGCGGAGTGCGGTTGCGCCACCGAAATGAAAATTTAATTTGTAATCGTGTTTGCCCGAAGTTCTTACAAAATCCCGAAAAATCCAGTAATCGTTTTTCAAAAACAAAATGCTGCGCGTGTGCGTCGCCGGCAGCCGCCCGCAGCCGTCGCGCGAAGCTTCAAAAAAATCGAAGCGCGGCTCGGAAATCCAACGGTTCAATTCGGCGCCAGCTTTTGTTTTCCGGGTAATTTTGTCGTTTGTCTCCGGCGGCAATTCGTCGTCAATCGGCGGCATTTGGCGTTCTTCGATTGAACGAAAACAATCGTTCAATTCTCCCGATTCGTGCCGAGCGTAAATTTCCAAATTAACCAAAAATCTCTGCTGACCGCCGACGGCGACATCAACGGCGAGCGCGGCGATATGTTCGCCGCTTGTCGCGCCAGGTTCTTCGCTGCAAGCGATCAGCAAAAAATTATCCGCCTTCGTCCAGCCGTCGCGCATTATAAAATAGCCGCCCGCTTCGAACTCGGCGGAAGTTTCATCGGGAATCAGCGCCCGCAAATTTTCAAAATTTTGCGCGCCCGCGCCGCCCAAAAGCCAAAGAGTTTCTTCGGCGAGTTCTCCGGCGACGAATTTGTAATCGCCGCGCTCGAACAAAACGGCGTTTGTCGAAAGCACAGCGCGGAAATCGTCGCGTTTTTCGTCTCTGAGCGGCAGACATCTTCCGGCGTCGCCGATAATCGGAGTCGTGCCGTCGGGACGAGTCGCAAACATCGTAAAATCAACGAGCGATTGCAGTTTCGCGCCGAGTTTCATTTGCCAATCCTTGTCGGTTTCTTCGCCGCTCAAAGTTTGCAGAATAAAAAAATGCGTGTAAAAATCCGCCGCGTAAGGCTGATTACGGGTTGATTGTTTAAAGCCGGTGACGTCCGGCAAAATTTGACGGTCGAGTTCTTCAAAAAGAATTTTCGCGCCGCTTTCACGCCAGGCGCGTGCCGCTTTGAAAAATTGAAACTGCGTGCCGAGATAATAAAGTCCGAGCGCTTCGCAGGTCAATCGAACGTTCGGGCAGTCGGCGGTCGAGAGATTTTTCATCAGATGTTCGCCGTGCCGGTAAACGAATTTTAGCGCCTGCTGAAAAAGTTGGGGCGTAAAATGCTTTGTGTCTTTAAAAAAGTGAAACGCCCAAATCCAAGACATCACCCGTGAAGCGACTTCCAGATTGTTTGCCCAATTGATGTTGTCGTCCGATGGATTTTCTTGCATCCATTCGCCAAGACGGCGCGCGAAACATTCGGCGCACCGTTCGTCGCCGGTCAGCCAGTACGCCGCGCCGAGCGTGAAAAAATACTGCCCGCGACTGAGTTCCCGAGTAATTTTTCGGTCGCCAGTCTCAAAATTCAAATTTTCGTCGCCCGAATCGAATTCGCCGTCAACAATTTTTGCGGCTCGTTCGATTAATGAGTTTGCGCTCGCGGCGAATTGATTTTTGTAAATCTTCGCAACCGCTTCCTTCTGCCGGAAAGTCGGGAAAAAGTTAAACTGCGCGTCTTCGCGGAATTTTTCCAACAAATTATCCGCCGTGATTTCTTCGGTTCCGAACGCCGCCGCGTCAACGAGATGAACGAGTTCCGCGTCCGGCTGATTGACTGCCTTTTCAGTTGCCTGCACTAACATATCATTGATTTTACCCGCGTCGTCGGCGTTTCCGTTTCGCTCGCCGCCAGCCGAAATGATAAATTCTAAATTCGCGCGGCGTGTCTTTTTATCCGCCGCTTGTTGCCCAAACTAGAATAAACGCATCTCGCGCCGACGCAAAATGCAGCGCATAATCGCCGTTTTATTTGTAGCCTTTAAATACCTTTGTGAAAATTTGAAAAATCCCTTCGCCTGCTTGCCCGTGTAAATCGTCCAATCGGAAAAGTCCGTAAAGATGAAGTTTGCCGCGAGTCCGTTCCGGGTGATTTTTCGCTCGTCGCAGGTAAAAAAAAATTCCGTCCGAATTGACTTTAAAAGAAACAAAATCAATTCGGACGGAATTTCTCTTTCCGTTCTGTATTCGGATTAGTTAAATTTTTTGTCTAGTAATCGAGGATTTGAGCGCAGCTTGGTCGAGAGAGTTTGCGCCGCCCTTTTTCAGACGCTTACTTTCTCCGCTTTTTCAACCGCGATAATCTCGCGCACGGCGCGGCGCAGGGCTTTTTCAAATTGCCTGGCTTCGTTGACGCCGTTAAAAGAAAGTTGCTGCAAATTTGTTTCGATACGCTTGCGGTAATCGGAAACCAGCGAATCGGACACGCCGAGCATTTCGGCGACTTCGAGCTGCGTGCCAGAATCGCTTATCAAGTAGCAATGCCACAGAACGTTTATCATCCGGTTGTATTGTTTGGTTTTTCCGCGCACCGATTTGTTTAAGTTATTCAAAAAATTATCTACGAAACCCGCCGCCGTCAATTCTCCCTCACGCCGCAGAACGTTTTCTTCGGGGTTTTCGCGCGTGTCGACGAAATCGAATTCCATTTTATCTTCTTCGCCGTTGTCGGTCGCGCCGCCGACCGGAACGAGATAAATGTCCATAATCGGAAGGCGCGACATCACGAACGAACGCAGCGAACGCACGTCAACCGGCGAATCAATCGCTTTGAAAACGCGGACGATCAGTTTTTCGAGTTCGACGTTGCTGATGACGATTTGCGCGTCGCCCGTGCAGCCGACCATACGGGTGTCGCGGCTCTGAAACGAAACGGCTTTCACGCGCTCTTCCATTTCCTGCACGTTGCGGCGCGTCTTTTCGTTTTTCCATTCCGCTAAACCGTAAAGTCTGTCGGCAAGGCGGCGGTGAACGTCCGGGCTATTGATATTGTCGAAACGCTTGAAGGTTTTTCCGGTTTGAATAAGGGTCGAGACGCGGCGGGCGAGACGGTAAGATTCGGGATAGCGTTTGCGCAGCTCGGCGGTCAGCATATTTGTCAGCTCGATTTGGCTGATTTCCGCTTCGACCTCCGCGTCGGTCATTCCCGTGTCAATATAGTGCGCAAAACGTTCCTTGCCGAGCAGCGCGACGAAAAGCTCCTGCGTTAAATCCGTGTAGGCGTTGTGTCTGCCTTCTTCGACGAGAAAGCCCGCGCGTTTTGAAGCCCGCACGAGCGGATGCGATGAAACTATCCGGTGAAGTTCCGTCCAAATCTGATTGACATCAGACTTCTTGAGGCTTTCGTTCCATTTTCCGACTTTTATCTGCCGGGTCTGGACAGATTTCGGCACAATTTCCTGCTCTTTGGTTGCACTCATATTAAACCTTTCGATTGTCCTTTTTGGATTTTGCAGTTTGATTTTTCAGAAAGTTTAACCTGCTCCGCTTTTCAGATGCAGAAATCTCATTCCCGTTTGAGATTTTTTTTCCGCGTCCGGCGAACCGTCTCACTTTAATTTTTGTAATCTAGCGATTGGTTAGAAAAAGTAAATTAACTTCGATCTTCAAGCAGTTAATTCGGCAGGTTAATCGGTTGAAGCGATTTCTCTCTTCCCGTCAACAATTTCAATGGTAGCAATTATTTCCAATTTGGGCAATAGTTTTTTGCATCTTTTTTAATTGTTTAACAGATTCTGTAAGTTTAAGCATTTTTGCATTTAGAAGAGTGACTGCTTGTTTCACCTAGCAAATCCCAAGGATTTTTCGGTTTTTAATTTCCCTAGTTTTGGAAGCGGGCGGGTATTGCGGATTTATTTTTCTTGTAACAAACGTCCTTCTTTAATCGTTTAATTCTTTGACGCGGGAAAGCGAAGTTTTTCCCGCTCGGATTTTGTGATATGGTTTCATTGAAAATGGTAACTTTTTGTAAAAGCGCTAATTGTCCTTCGTCACAGAAACTGTTGGCGTTTCAAAACGGCGAGGTTTCGCCCGGGGAACGCGGAGTAATCGAAACGCATCTCGCCGCCTGTGAATTCTGCGCTTCGGAGGTGGAATTCTACGCGCACTACCCGCAACCGGAAGAAACCGTTCCTAAAGCCGAAATCCCGATTCCGCTCTACGAACTCGCCGAAGCGCTTTTGGGTAATAAGCACAAAAATTTTTTCGCTCTCAACAAACTGCTTTGCGATGATAAAGCGTTAAAAGGGAAAAAATGGCAAAACGGAAAGGTGAAAAAGTTCGCTTGACGCGCATTCAATCAACCTTTTCACCTTTCCGCTTTTCCCTTTTCCTCGTTTCAACTGCCGCAAATCTCGTCAATCGCTTCTTCGTATTTCTCGTCAATCACGCTGCGTTTTATTTTCAAAGTCGGAGTCATCTCGCCCTTATCAATCGAGAAATCGCGCGGCAGCAGGTAAACTCGCTTGACTCTTTCGTAATCGTTCATTTCTCTGGTGAATTCGACGGCATCGCGCTGCATACGTTTGACGACGTGCGGATTTTCGCAAAGTTCTTCGCGCGAAAAATCCTCCGCCGCGATTCCTTCTTCTTTTAACGTTTGTTTGAGCGTTTCCCAATCGGGAACAATAAGAGCGCCGACTTGTTTTCTGCCCGAACCGACGGCGACGGCTTGCGAAACAAGCGGCGATTGTTTTAAAAGACTTTCGACCTGCTGCGGCGCGACGTATTTGCCGTTTGATAATTTGAACAAATCCTTTTTGCGGTCGGTGATAAAAAAATGTCCGTCTTCGTCAACGTAGCCGACATCGCCAGTATGATAAAAACCTTCTTCGTCAATGACCTTGGCGGTTTCTTCCGGGTTGTTGAAATAACCGAGCATCACGTTGCGCCCGCGAATCAAAATTTCGCCGTCCGTTTCGGCGACGCGCATTTCGATGCCTTCAAACGGCTTTCCGATTGAGCCGACTTTGCTGTCGTCCGGGCGATTGGCGCAGGTGACGCTCGCTTCGGTCATTCCATAGCCTTGCAAAACCGGGATGCCCGCCGCCCAAAAAGCGTTTGATAATTTTCTGGAAAGCGGCGCGCCGCCCGAGACGAAAAACCTGATGCTGCCGCCGACGCCCGCGCGCCATTTTGAAAATACGAGGCGACTGGCAATTGAATGCTTGACTCTGAGCAAAGGCGAGGCGAATTCGCCTTTATCCTTTGCATTCCAATACTCCTGCCCGACGACAAGCGCCCAATCGAACAGCGAAGTTTTCCAGCCGCCCGCCGCTTTTCCTTTCTTGACGATTTTATGATAAACCTGCTCGAAGAGGCGCGGCACGGCGGTCATAATCGTCGGACGAACTTCATTTAAAAACGCGGCAAGCTGGTCAAACGCCTGGCAGTAATAAATCGAAACGCCGTTTGAACAAAGAACATAAAAAACCGTGCGCTCGAAAATATGCGAGAGCGGCAAAACCGCCAGCGAACGGTCGGAAGTTTTAATCGGCAAGGCTTTGGAAACGCCGATAATCGGAGTGATAAAATTTTGATGCGTCAGCATTACGCCTTTCGGCTCGCCGGTTGTTCCCGAAGTGTAAATAATCGTCGCCAAATCGTCGGCTTCGACTCTTTTCAAATTGTCCTCAAATATTTGCGAATCAATTTTTTCCAATTCCCTGCCGCGATTTTCCAGCGTTTGATAATCAATCGCCCGATTATCGTTTTCAGGAACGGCTTCGGTGTCAAAGAAAATCAATTTTTCCAATCGCTCGACCGATTGAATTGCGTTTTCGGCGTGGCGCAAAATCTTTTTGCCTGACACGAACAGCATTTTCGCGCCCGAATCTTCCAAAATATAGCGAATCTGTTCGACGGCTTGCGTCGTGTAAATCGGCACATTTACCGCACGAAGAGACAAAATTGCCAAATCGGTTAGCGACCATTCGGGACGATTTTCGGAAATAATGGCGATCCGGTCGCCTGCTTTGACGCCCAAATCGGCGAGTCCGAGCGCGATGAATTTGATTTTTTCGATTACCGCTTCGCCCGACAAATTTTCCCAAACGTCGTTTATTTTGTGACTGAGCGCGTCGGGCTTGCTATGGCGGCGAAACGACTCCAAACAAAAATGCGGAATCGTCTGCGGCAAATCTTCAAAACCGATTAAATTTTCAGCAACCATTGTTTGATTTATTTCTCTTTTTTATCGCTTATAACGAATTTCGTATCTTAACATTTTCGATTGATTATGTCCTTAGCGGTTAAGTATGGGTGGCGCTTTGAGAATCGCGTCATTTTAGGATGAAAGCGTTTGGCAACGGATTTATTAGGTTTGATAAGCGAAGAGACTTTGTTTGAGCATCGCACGTAAAGGCAGATTTTCGCTGCAACGCGCATCGGATAAGAATATTGCGGAAGCGAAATTGCCGAATTTGAAAAACGCCGCCATAGCCCGCAAATCTTTTGGTGGAAAAAAGATTAGTTATCCCGGATTAGTATTAAATCACTCTGGACATTTCCGCGCACGATAAAGAGATTTTTGTTGTCGGTTGACCAAACGTAGTTGAAAATCCGACCGGATTTGAAATCAGTCAGCGGCTTTGGAGCCGCGCCGTCGAGTGAAAGCCGCCACAAATTCGGCACGCCGCTTTGATTACTTAAAAACGTAAGCGATTTGCCGTCCGGCGACCAAAGGTAGGAGTTTATCGAATCGGCATCAAATTCTTTGATAAGTTTCCCGAAAGCATTATTTTCCAGCGAGGCAATTCGTATTTTTTTGTCGTGGTTGGCTTTATAAATTGAATTGTAAGCGATATATTTCCCGTCGGGCGAAAGCATTTGATTGAAGATGCTAAATTGCGCGTCTTTATATAAAACCGAAGACTCGCCGCCGTCAATCGAAACTTTCATAAAAGCGGTTTCGCCGTTTGCGCCGGTCGCAAACTCATGGTAAATAATCGTTTTTCCATCGGGTGTTAACTGCGGATTGAAATCGCCGTAATTAGATTTCTCGGCGGTTAATTGAATTAGGTTCTTGCCGTCGGCATCCATTCTCCAGATTCGCGCCGTTCCCGATTGTTTCGAGCCGAAGACGATATAACGATTGTCGGGCGTAATTTTCGGATTATAAACGCCTTTGATTTCGGATAGCAATTGGAGGGCGCCGCTCGTATCGGCATTCATTGTCCAAAGACTTATATCGTTTCCGTTTTTGCGCGTATGGACGATTTTCCCGTCCGGCATCTGCGCCAAACCGAAACTGCCTTCCTGGTTCTGGCTTTCCGCCGTTATTTGAGTTGCTTGTTTGGTCGCCGGATTGTAATTCCAGATTGACGAACTCACGCTGCTTTTCAACGTGATAATCGTTTTGCCGTCGGCTGATAAACCGAGAGAGTTGTAATTGTTGGTGTCGTTAGTTACAGGATAAAATTCGCCGCCTGGGTAAGTCGCCCGCCAAATTTGATTCGGCGAATTCGGCGTTTCCTGTCCGGTGAATAAAAATCCTGAATTATCTTTCAGCCAACAAAAATTATCTACGTGATGCCATTGCCGCTCTGAAAAAGTTCTCAGTTTTTTCTCGGCGACGGAAATTTCGGCGAATTCCATTTTCTCGACCGCGCCGCCGAAATCATTAAACGCCCGCACCAGAATAGTCGAGCCGCTCGGCGACCATTTCGGATTGCCGATCATATTAAAATCGGTTTCGTCCGACCTGATTAAAGGCTGCACGTTCGTGCCGTCAATCGCCGCAGTGTAGATTGTGACGATGCCTTCTTTGGGGATGTTTCGCTGAAACGCAAGCTGTTTTCCGTCGGGCGAAAACGTGACGACGCTGTCCACATCTTCGATGAGTTTTTTTGGCGTGCCGCCGAGTGTCGGCACGCGGTAAAGCGTGTTGATGACGAAATCTTCGCTCATTTGCAGGAAATAAACATAATCGCCGTCGGGCGAAAAACTGATACCGGACAGAGTTAAAGGCGTCCGCGGAACAATTGTAACCAAACTGTCGGTGGAGATTTGCCGAACGACCAGACTGCGGTTGCCGACTTCGCCGCTCAGATAGGCAACGTATTTTCCGTCAGGCGAGATTGTCGGAGCGGCGGCTTTCCCATTCGTGCCGATGCTTGAAACCTGCAATTTATCGAAAAGGTTTACGGCGGCAACCTGCGGCGGCGAGGCGAAGCGCCCGTAAAAAGCCAAACCCAAAGCGGCAAAAAAGGCAACAGCCGCTAATAAAACCAAACCGATTTGCCAACCTTTCCGTTTGCGTGAGGCGGCGTAATTTCCGGTTTCTCTGGTTATTCCAAGAACGCCGTGCGTCCGATGATTGGCGCTGTTGGTTTGCTGAATCATCGTCGGGCTTTCGCTCAAATCAATTTCACCCGAGATGTGACGAACCCGTTCGCCGCTCGTTGTATGCTCAAGTTCGTGAATCAGACTTTTCACGTCGAGCCGAAAATCTTTGACGCTCTGATAACGCTCTTCGCGGTCTTTCTGCAAAGTTTTGCGAATGATGCGCTGCAATTCGGCAGGCGCGTCGGGAACGAAATAAAAGAGCGAAACCGGCTCTTTGCATAAGACGGCGGCAATCGTGTCGCTCGTAGTCGCGCCGCCAAACGGCGCTTGTCCGGTGAGCATCTCGTAAAGCACCACGCCCAGACTCCAGATGTCCGTGCGCTCGTCAACCGGCAGACCGCGCGCTTGCTCCGGCGACATATAACAAACACTGCCCATCACCATTCCCGGCAGAGTTTTCAGCAAACTGTCGCAGCTTTTTTCATCAATAATGTCCGGGAAAATCGGCTTGGCTAACCCAAAATCAAGCACCTTCACAATCGAATCGCGCCGCACCATTATATTTTCCGGTTTGATGTCGCGGTGAACGATATGCGCGGCGTGGGCGGCAACCAGAGCGCTTGCCACCTGCTCGATGATTTTCAAGATTTGGATGAGCGACAGCGATTTATGCTTAATAAAGGGTCGCAAGGTTTCGCCGTCAATAAATTCAGTCGCCAAAAAACTGCCGCTGTCGCTTTTGCCGATTTCGTAAATCGTGATGATGTTCGGATGATTAAGGGCGGAAGCGGCGCGGGCTTCCTGCCGAAAGCGGCTTTGCCTGGCTTCGTCAACCAGAAACTCGGCGGATAAGATTTTCAGGGCGACGGCGCGGTCGAGTTCCGAGTCGTGAGCCAGATAAACCTCGCCCATTCCGCCTGCTCCGACACGCTCTCGAACTTCGTAACGACCGAACTGCTTACCGACCAACATAATTTGTTTTCCACTCGCTATATATAAAACACCGTTAGCAAACGATTTATGACAAATAATCGGATTGATGACGAATAGTTGTTTATTTAAACGATTGCCGGTCGCAAATTGTTTAGTTTTTAATGAAAAATTTGAGTAACGGGAATATTACTGCTGCAAAGTCGGCATTTGTCATTGTCATTGAAGATGACGAAACAGAGTTTTCAACTAATGTTAGTGTTCTAATCTTGTGATGCTAAACTTATATCTGTCTCAAAAACGCCCCGATACTGTTGTCGAATTCATTTGAGATGATTTTACCTTTATAATCAGACCATTCCAACAATCAAAGGAGCAATATTGTTATGAGTCTGAAACCGTCTGTTATTGAACCGGTTCCTGAGCAAACCGCGCGAGTGGCGCGAGCGGCATTTCCAAAAGGCAATCTGTATATTTCAATCCGCGATCAGCTCGGCACTTTGTTTGAAGATGCCGATTTTACTACGCTTTATCCGAAGCGAGGGCAGCCGGCTTTCGCTCCGTGGCGACTGGCATTGATTACGATTATGCAGTTTTTGGAGAACTTGTCTGATCGTCAGGCTAGTGACGCCGTGCGTTCCCGCATTGATTGGAAATATGCTTTAAGTTTGGAATTAACCGATGCCGGATTTGATCACTCGGTGTTGAGCAATTTCCGTGAGCGGTTGGCGGCAGGCGAACAACCGGCTTTACTGCTTGATCAGGTGATCGAACTGCTGAAAGAAAAGAATCTTTTGAAGGTGCGGGGCAAACAGAGAACCGATTCGACCCATGTGCTCGCCGCAATCCGCGTGATGAATCGACTGGAACTGGTGACCGAAACAATGCGCGCCGCATTAAATGAACTAGCTGTTGTTTCACCGATCTGGCTAAGTTCGATAGCATTGCCCGAATGGTTTACTCGTTACAGTGCAAGAATCGAAGATACGCGCCTTCCGCGCGGCGAGCAGGCGCGCGAAGAGTTCGCCCGGCAAGTCGGCGAAGACGGCTTTCAGCTGGTTGCCATACTTCTGAAACAGCAACCTGAGTTATTAAAGCTCGAAGCGGTTCAAACACTGCAAAAAGTCTGGCAACGACACTACACGCGCAATGAAAGCGGCGAGATTGGCTGGCGAAAAAACGCTCTTCTTTCCAGAGCCGCCACGGCTATTGAATCACCATATGATATAGAGGCTCGGCACAGTAATAAACGCCAGCTTTCGTGGACGGGATATAAGGTTCATGTGAGTGAAACGTGCGATGCCGATCTCCCGCGCCTGATCACTAATGTTATGACGACAGCGGCTACCGAACAGGATGTCGCCTGCACCGCCGCAATCCATCAGTCATTAGAGAAAAGCCATCGATTGCGGGTCGGCACTTTGTTGACGCCGGTTACGTCGATGCCGGTTTATTGGTGGAAAGTTCCAGCCGTTATGCGGTTGAACTGTTCGGACCGACACGCCTCAATCCGAGTTGGCAAACCAGAGCCGGCGGCTATGATCAAGCGCAGTTCCAAATCGACTGGGTTAATCAAATCGCCGTGTGTCCGGAAGGCAAGCAAAGCATTTATTGGCATGAATATCAGACCAATGAACGCTATTCGCGCCCGGTGGTGACAGTCAGATTCAAACCAAAAGATTGCCGCCATTGTTGCAATCGCCATCAATGTGTTAAATCCAAATCCGGTGCGGCGCGATCTTTGAATCTGCCGCCTCGACCGCTTTACGAAGCATTGGAGATGACTCGCAATCTGCTTATAAGTGAAGACGGACGTCGTGAATATCAAAACCGCGCCGGTATTGAAGGGACACTTTCGCAAGCCGTGCGGCGGGGCAGCTTTCGCCGGTCAAGATACCGGGGACTGCAAAAAACTCATCTTCAGGAAGTAGCAACGGCAACGGGCATCAATCTATTGAGGACAATCAACTTTCTGAATGGTAAGCCAATCGCTAAAACCAGAACTTCCAGGTTCGCTAAACTAGCACATTGAATTCGACAACAGTATCCGACCCTTTTTGAGACAAGTTAAACTATAAAGTTAAGTGATGAAAAAATTTGCCTTAAAATATCCATTCACGGCTAGCTTAATTACTTTTTTCGTCATCTTTATTGGCGGGAGTCTAGCGGGTATTATTTTTGGACTTTTAATAATGGCAATGAATCCTTGCAAACCAATTAGCTCAAGCGACCCCTGTGATGGAGCAGCGATGGCAGCGGGAATGATTTGGAGTTTGTCATTTATAGTAAGTTTTATTTTAGGAATTGTTGTTAGTGGTTCAATGTTTGTGTTCCTATCGGATGATTAAATCCAACGAAAACAAATTCTTTTTATATTAAGAACACTGTTCAAAACCTCACAAAACCGACCCTTTTTGAGACAAATTTTTCATAAGATGTTAAAGCTAACCAATAACCTATGGAAGAATATGATTATAAAGTAGGAAAGCGTATTGTAATTAAAAGGAAAAACAATCAGCTTTGCATCAATATTAAGATGAAAGCCGATTTATTTATAGTTGTTTTTTCAGTATTTTGCTTCAGTTTTGCAAGCCTACTTACTTTCTTTGTAGCTATCGAAGGCGAATTAAGCTTTTTTATCTGTATTTGGTTAATAGGTTTTTGTAATGCTCCCCATTAATCAAGCCTTCGCAAAGAGAGTAACTTGATTCTGTTTGAACCATTGGTTTTCAAAGGCGTTCGGCGTTTTGTAACCAAGTGCCGAATGTAAATAATTGGCGTTGAAATATTCGACAAACTTTTCCATCGCAATTGCCAGTTCCTCGACCGATGACCATTCTTGAAGCCAGCACAGTTCTTCTTTGATGGTGCGAATCAAGCGTTCGGTATCGGCATTGCCCTTCGGATTGGCATAGGCAGTAAACGCTTGTTTGATTCCCAACTGCCGACACCCGCGCATAAAGCTCAAAGATGTCGGCTGCGACCCGTTATCGCTCATCAGATTCAATTCGAGTTTTTCCGCCTCTCGAATACCGACAGCAAACTGTCGGCAAACTGCCTGATTGATTGCTTCAAGCCAATCGGAAGCGCGACTGCGAGTGCCAACAAATGCGCCGAGAATCTTCTTGGTGAACCAATCATTGACCACTACGACATAAGCCCAGCCATCTTTGGTTAAAACCTTTGTCATATCTACGCCCCACCAATTGTTCGGGCAAACGGGACGTGGTTTGCTCGCGTTCGACGCGCGGCGAGCTTTCAATCTCCCGTTACCTTTGACCAATAAATCGTTTTCTTTGAGCAGTCGGTAAACGCGCTTTTGTTAATCCGCAGCCGCTCGACAAAACTCAAATA
Source organism: Pyrinomonadaceae bacterium (assembly GCA_030448055.1). Taxonomy (GTDB): domain Bacteria; phylum Acidobacteriota; class Blastocatellia; order Pyrinomonadales; family Pyrinomonadaceae. The sequence continues at coordinate 461,794 of JAUJNR010000002.1, read as the reverse complement.
TGCCCAAATCCTTCGATAGCCCCAAAACGGATGCTCCGCTTTGAGTCTGCGGATAATTGGCAAAACTGCTCGGTCAGATTCTTCGACTGCCGCGCTGCGCTGCCTCTGAGACTTTACCAATCGTTTTTTTTAAGTTCTATTGTTAACTCGCCGACCATCGTTTTAAGTTTTTGATTCTCACGCTCGAGTCGCTCTTCCTTTTTTGACTGCGCTTTTGTTTCAAAGACTTTCGACACGTTCTCCAAAAACTGTTCGCGCCACTTGTAATACTGTGTTTGATGAATCTGATATTCATTACAAATCTCAGATACGGCACGTCCTTTCAACCCTTGAACGACAATTTTCGCTTTCTCTTCCGCCGTCCAATTTCTGCCTCTTCCCATAAAAGTATTCTCCTGTTTTATTAGAATACTCACTCTGAATCAGCTTTGTCTTAACGGGGAGCAGTATATTTTGCAACAACACTTCTATTTCTCGCTTATATTTTTATTTGGAATCTTTTTGGGTCAGAAGTAATTCATATTTTTCCTGATAGCCTGATTTTTGAGCGTAGATTATTAGATTTTAAGATAATAAAAAGTGTGTTTGATGCGAATAAAATAAGAAACTTTAGAATTCCAACAGTATCAGAAATCATTCCTAGTCCCGATCAATCCTATGACTGGTTTAAGATAAGCGGCGGCAACGTCGCCTTTGATTATGATAAAGATATTTATACCTTTGGGATTGATTTAACTAAATCAGAAGCAAGGGAAGTTATAAGAGTGATAATAAAATTTTGTCATAAACGCCATTTAATGGCACAACCAATCAGACAAGATTCTGTTTCATAAACGACCCTTTTGAGACACTTTCGGCTTTATACTTATTAATGTTCAATCAAAACTACGAAAAGTTTGGAGTCAAATGGACTAACGTCGGTGGTCTGAATTTACATTCATTATATGTCCCTAACGGTTTATCTGAAAATGCATTGCCGATTGTTTTGGTTTGCGGATTAGGTGTTTCAAGCCGTTATATGATTCCTGCTGCCATTGAATTAGCTGAAAAATTTAATGTTTTCTGTCCAGATTTGCCGGGTTTTGGCAAAAGTTCAAAGCCTGCCCAGACGTTCAATATCCCGGAACTTGCAAGTGCGCTCGGCGCTTTTTTGCACGAGAGTAGAATTAACCGCGCCACAATTGTCGGGCATTCTTTCGGTTGTCAGATAGCAATTGAATTTGCCTTGCGATTCCCGGAAAAGCTGGAGCGTCTGGTGTTAGCTGCTCCTTCGGGCGATCCTTGCCTAAATTCGGCTTTTTGTTATTTCGGCAAACTTATACTTGATGCTTTTCTTGAGCCGTTTTCCCTGCTTCCAATAGCAATCAGTGACTATTTTCGCGCCGGTTTAATCAGAGGATTTCGAACCTTTCAATTTGCTCTTGAGGATCGTATTGAAGAGAAACTTTCTCAAATAGACATTCCGACTCTGGTTATTCGCGGAGCAAGAGACCCGATAGTATCAGCCGATTGGGTTAAGCAAATCACAAGGCTGTTGCCGCACGGCAATTTGGTCACGATTGAAGATGCGGCGCACGCGGTAAACTATAATTCACCGAAAGCATTTACTGAACAGATTTGTGAGTTTGTTCAGCGTGAATTATTTTTGAAATGATTATTAAATGTGTATTAAATAGGGGTTTTTCCAAAGTAAGATAAAAATCAATGGTGGGCTTTCATTCAATTTTTGTCCCATAAGAGCCCCTGTTTTGAAACAATCAGATTATAAATTTGTGTCAAAAATCACCCTTTTTGAGAAACTGTCAAGGTAAATTTATATAAAACAAAAGAAAAAAGTTTGGATTTCTGCTGGCTTTACGGTATTTTTATTTTTCCCTGCAATTAGCGTCTTTCTCATATCAGTTTATTTAGGGGAAAAGACAATTGAGCCAGACAAATACGAATCATTAGGTTGGTTTGGGATGCTGGGAATGATGATGGTGTCTGCTATTTTGGGATTTATTACTTTGCTGAAGTGGGAAAACCTATCAAAATCACACAATTAAACTTTTTGAAATTACAAAATTTCAACTTAATTTCATAACGACCCTTTTTTACACAAAATTCAATCTCCCAAAATAAAAATTAAAAACCAATATAACACAGCTTAATTTAGTTCTTAAATTCAGGCGCGCTTTTGTTTCTTGAAAAGATTCAGCAGTCGGTCGCGGTAATTTCGGCTGAGAGTCAGTTCGCGTTTGTCGTGCAGAATTACCGCGTAATCGCCGCTAAAAAGCGGGTGCAATTCCTTCACGCGGTCAATGTTGACAATACACGAGCGATGAATCCGCAGAAAGTTTTCTGGATTAAGGGATTCTTCGAGACCGCTCATCGTTTCACGAAGCAGATGCGTTTCTCGTCCGACGTGCAATTTGGCGTAATTTCCGGCGGATTCAATCCAGTCAATTTCGTCGGTTTTGACGAAGTATATTCGCCCGGAAGACTTTAAAAGCAGTCGTTCGAGATATTTATTTTCGCTTTTTAAATCGTTCAGCAAAGCGGTCAGCCGCTCGTCAACCGTGTTCGGCTGCGTGATTTCTATTTGCTCGCGCGCCCGACTCAGCGCCGTGCGCAGGCGGTCTTTGCTAAACGGTTTGAGCAGATAATCGAGCGCGTGAAATTCAAAGGCTTTGAGCGCGTATTGGTCGAAAGCCGTGACGAAAATAACGACCGGCAGATTCGGCAACTCAAGCGATTGCAAAACTTCAAATCCGCTCATTTGCGGCATTTGAACGTCGAGAAAAATTAAATCGGGCGCCAGCCGGTCGATTGTTTCGACGGCTTCTAATCCGCCGACGCATTCGCCGACAATCTCAAAATCTTTTTCGTCCTGCAGCATTCGCCGAACGCGCTCGCGCGCCAGCGGTTCGTCGTCAACGATCAAGGTTTTGATTTTCATTTTTTTGCTGCTTTTCGGAAACGGACGATTTTCCTTTTTTAATTTCAAATCTCCTGAACGGAACAATCAGGTTTACGGACATTCCCTTTTCTTTGTTCGATTCAATTCTAAATTCGTGAGCGTTCTCGTATAACTGTTTGAGTCGCGTCCGCGTATTCGAGATGCCAATGCCATCGATAATTTCTCCCGACGCGCCGACGCCGTCGTCACGTATCTCTACGCGCAGATTGCCGTTTTCCCTGACCGAGCGAATTTCTATCGTGCCGCCTTCAATTAGCGGCGCGATGCCGTGTTTGACCGCGTTTTCAACCAGCGGCTGCAAAATCATATTCGGGACGGTCGCGTCCAGAGTGTCCGGCGCGATGTCTTTTTTGATTCGCAGACGGTCGTTAAATCGCGTTTGCTCAATCTCCAGATATTTGTTGAGAAACTCCAATTCCTGTTGAAAAGAAATTTCTTCGACGTTCAGTTTGTTGAGCGACATCCGCAGCAGATCGCTCAGATTTTCGACCATTTTTTCCGCCGCGTCAGGATTTTTATGAATCAGTTCGGCGATGGCGTTGTGCGTGTTGAAAAGAAAATGCGGATGAAGCTGCATTTGCAAAACTTTCAGCCGCGTTTGCGCTAAGCGAGCTTCGAGCTTCGACGCGCGCAGCTCGCCCGCGCGGTATTTGTTGTAATACCTAATGCCGTAAAGAATGATGTTAATTTGCAGATAGACCACGCAGCTCCAGTGAAAGTTCAGGTAAAATTGAAACGCATACGCCGAAAAATACGTTTCAAACTGCCGGTTGCGGTAACCTAAAAACGATTGCGAAAAAGCGTCCCACGCCAGATGAGCCAAAACGAGCGCGACGCCGCCGATTAAATTAGCGGTGATACTTCGCGCCAGATTGCCGCGCCGGTCGAGCGGGTAATGATTTGCCAGCCACAAAATCACCGGCATCAAAACAAACCAGCCATAGCTCGAAGCCAACTGTACCGAGACAGCTTTCCAAACGCTGATCGGCTGCGCCGAGATTTGATTTTGCAGCACGAAACTGCTGGCGAAAAACAACGCCGTCGCCGTCCACGCGCCGAAAATATACAGCCATTTGCGCCAACTGATTTTTTTGTCGCTACTGCGGTCTTTGTTCATCTATGCCCGAACGGAAAAATTTTAATTGTTATGAATTCGGAATTATGGATGATTAAACTAAGGCATTATGAACAATTCGATTCGAGTTTTCCAATCCTAACCGCTGCCGAAATTTATCAGGGCTTAATCTGTGAAGCGTCAATCACATAATCACGGGAAAATTCTTTTTTAAGTCGTTCGGCTAAATTCAAGTCGAGTTTTTCCAGCCGATTAAGATTTTCCCGCGCCGCCGGACGTTTCTTCTGTCCGAGGTAATTGAGGGCTAGATTATAAATCGCATGTTTGTATTCGGGGTCAAAGCCCAAGGCTTTCGTAAGATGTTGATGCGCCTTTTTGTTTTTTCCGAGTGCCGTTAACACCACTCCGAGATTGTTATGGGCTTCCGCCGAATCGGGCTTTAACGCCAAGGCTTGATGCAGACTTTCCAGCGCTTCTTCATGGCGGTTCAAAGCGTAGAGTATAGTGCCGCGATTGCAATGCGCCTGGAATAAATCCGGTTGCAGTTTTACCGCGTCGTCAATATACTTTAAAGCCTGCGCGTAGTCTTTCGTGTAATAAAGCGAGTTGGCTAAAACAGCCATCGTAACCGCGTTGTCTGGTTCGGTTGCTATAGCCTGCCGCAAGAACGGAATGCTTTCCGCATAAAGTTCTTTTTTGCTTAACGCCTCGCCCAAACTGAAATAGCGGTTGGCGGCGACCGGAGTCGTCTTGACGAGTTCCCGAAAAACCTCGATGGCTCCATCGTAATTTTTAATTTCGATATAAGCCCTGCCCAAATTGTAACGGCAGCTGAGGCAGTCCGGCGCCGTCTCTATCGCCTGCCGAAACAAAACAATTGCGCTCCGGTAATCGTTTTTCTTGTTTATCTCTTCAACACCGCGATCGTTTAATTCAACCGCCGCATAATTTTTTGATTCGGCGAGTTTTTCATTTGTCGCCGGAATTAAAGAAGCGGTTTGTTTTTCGGCATTCCGCTCGAAACTTCGATTGATTGTTTGCGCGTTCGCCATTGCCGATAAAAATATCATTGCCAAAATAAAGATTATTCGTTTCATATTTATTTCTCCTGAATGCAAACTGTCCTTTATTTTCTCCAAACGGAGAATACGTCTCGTCCGACCAGACGAAAACGATTTTGTGACGAGCCGCGCGGTTTGTTCGACGAGCCGCGTTTTCAGCGACGGATTATGAAGCGCCGCACCATTTAAAGATAAAAAACGGATGTCGTTTGCGGGAACGACATCCGTGAAACCACTTTCCCTTCGGAAAGTGCCTGAGGAAAAATTAATTCCTAAAATTCAAACCGCGGATTTGATATTGATTTCATAGCGTTTCATTTTGGAGTGCAAGGTTGTCACCTTGACGCCGAGAATTTGCGCCGCTCTTCTCTGACTCCAATTGGTCGCGAGCAAAGCGTCACGGATTAATTTTTTTTCAAACGAGGTAATCACATCGTATAAATTAGAACCTTTTTTGAACGGCTCTATCGCCGCGTCCGGCATCTCTTTTTCGAGTGCTTCGATTTTTCGCAAAAGAAGGTTGGTGATGGATTTAATTGACTTGATTTGTTCGTTGTCCGCCGCTGTTTTGGATTTGCTTAGATAATTAGCCATAGAATTTTTAGCATTTAATTTATTAACCATATAAAACCTCTCAATTATGATTTAACGCTCGCCGGCTAGCTTGGATTTTTCCTTTTCGCCCGCCTTATGATTTGTTCGAGTCGCCGCGTAAATTTATTTATCGCCGCTTCGCATCTTAGGTTGATACTTCATTTCAAATCGCAACGAATCAAAGCCCAAATTCCGAATGACCGTCTCTTATTCAGCTCAATTCCGCGCGGCGGCTGACGACTGTGAAATTTTTACACTACATTTTTTCGGATAAAAACGATTTTGTGATAAGCGGAAGATTTTTGTGACGAAGCGGATTAAATGCTTGTCTGAGTTTTCTTGCTCAAACTGGTTTTCCGGTTTCGATGATTAGTTTTGGATAACGTCAAAAGCTGTGCTTAAATTTTAAGTCGGTGACGGAGAGAATGGATTGGCAGGTGATAAGCGAGTGCTAAAGCTGAGGAATCCTTGACTTTGAATCCGGCTGTCATTTTTCAATCATTTTTATTTTATATCCAGATTATAAAGGGCTTTTCATTTTTGGAATTACGTCCAATAAGTGCGGTCGAGCGAGCGGTAATTGATCGCTTCGCTGAGATGATTTGGTTTAATCGTTTCGCTCGCCTCCAAATCGGCGATTGTTCTAGCGACTTTCAAAATTCTGTCGTGGGCGCGGGCTGACAAACCTTGTTTGAGCATCGCCCGTTCGAGAAGATTTTCGCTGTCCGCGTCGAGAGCGCAAAACTTTCTGATTTGCGATGGCGACATCGCCGAATTTGAAAATACGCCGTTACCTGCAAATCTTTCAAGCTGAATCTCCCGCGCTTTTATCACGCGCCCGCGAATCGTTTCGGAACTCTCGCCGGCGGGAACGCCTTTGCCGCGCAGTTCTTTGAAATTGACCGCCGGGACATCTATGTGAATATCTATTCTGTCTAAAAGCGGTCCCGAAATTTTGCCGACGTAACGCTGAATTTGCAGCGGCGAGCATTGGCATTCGCGCTGAGAACCGAAGTAGCCGCAGGGACACGGATTCATCGAAGCGACCAGCGTAAAACTCGCCGGAAAAGTTAAAGACGCGGCGGCGCGGGAGATCGTCACCTGCTTGTCTTCCATCGGCTGGCGCAAAACTTCCAGAACATTGCGGTCGAATTCGGGCAATTCGTCGAGAAACAAAACGCCCAAGTGAGCCAGTGAAACTTCGCCCGGTTTCGGATTTGACCCGCCGCCGATCAGTCCGGCTTGCGAAACCGTGTGATGCGGATTTTTAAACGGGCGCTCGGTGATCAATCCGGTTTTTCCGGTCAGCCCTGCGACCGAATGAATTTTCGTGATTTCCAAGGATTCTTCAAATTCAAGCGGCGGTAAAACGGTCGGCAGACGCTTTGCCAGCATCGTCTTGCCTGAACCCGGCGGACCAATCAATAGGATATTATGACCGCCCGCGCTGGCGATTTCCAGGGCGCGTTTCGTGTTTTGCTGCCCGCGCACCTCCGAAAAATCCACGCGGTATTTATTTTCGCTTCTTTTTAATTCGGCGATGTCCAACTTTAACGGGGCGGCGCGCGGCGCACCTCCGCCCGACAAATCGCGGCACAGTTCGACGGCTTCGCGCAAATCCTTGACCGGATAAACGTCAACGCCCGCGACGACCGCCGCTTCGGTGGCGTTTTCTTCGGGCAGTAACAAATTTTTGATGCCGTTTTCTCGCGCTCGCAAAGCAATCGAAAGCGCGCCGCGCACCGGACGGACGCGACCGTCGAGCGATAATTCGCCGATGCTTAACGTCTGTTCCAGATTGTCCGCATTTCCCAAATCGCCGTTCGCGCCCAAAATTCCCAAAGCAATCGGCAAATCGAAACTCGCGCCTTCTTTGCGAACGTCGGCGGGCGCGAGATTGATGGTGGTTTTATGAAACGGGAAAAAGAATGAGCTATTGGTGATGGCGGCGCGGATGCGTTCGCGCGATTCGCGGATAGCGGTGTCGGGCAAACCGACAATCAGCACGGTCGGCGCGGAATCGGCTTCGCCTTTGACCGGCTGGAGATTAACTTCGATGTCCACGATGAGCGCGTCTATGCCGTAAACGGCGGCGGATTGCACGAGGAAAAGCATAAATTTTCATCTCACACGATACGGTTATAAAAAATCGGAGTGCTTGAATTTATAACAGATTTCGGGCGAGCGAAAAAGCGAGAAAGCGAAAAAGTGAAAAGAAACGTCGGCGGTCGGGCGAGTTATATAAAGTTCATCGCCGAGTTTTTATTGCGTCAAATTAACTTTTTGACTTTTCCACCTTTTTTCTTTTTCACTTTTGTGTTTACCTTTTTCGCGTCTTGTCATAAAATAACCCTGCCCTAGCGAAGCAACCAAATTTTGGAGGCGGCACATCATAGACACCAACGACTTACTAAATTCCGAAAGCAATTTTTTAGGAGCAGCTATGGACGGAACCTCGATTGCGGAAATGCGCGACGGCGTTTTTCAAACTGAGGAAACAGAGGCGAGCCTTGCCATTCTTCTTTCTCCTCCGGCGGTCAATACCGACGCAATCGAAGACGGGGCGACCGATTTCGATTTGGCTCGTCTTGCCGCGCTCGGAAACATCCACGCGTTCGAGCGGCTTTACGAGCGCTACCACCGGCGAACTTATTCGCTTTGTTTGCGAATGACAAGCAGCCAGAGCGAATCCGAAGATTTGACGCAGGAAGTTTTCATACAGCTTTTCCGCAAAATCGGCAGCTTTCGCGGCGATTCGGCGTTTTCCACCTGGCTGCACCGCCTGACGGTTAATCAGGTTTTGATGCACTTTCGGCGGCGCAGCGTAAAGAATGAAAAAACGAGCGAAGACGGCGAGATGCCTGAACAAATCGTGCCGGGAACGGAAAACCAATCGAAGATGCCGGTGCTTGACCGCATCGCTCTGAAACGAGCGATTGAACAATTGCCGCCCGGTTACAAAAGCGCGTTCGTGCTGCACGATGTCGAAGGCTACGAACACGAAGAAGTCGCCCGGATTCTGGGAATTTCGGTCGGCACGTCGAAATCGCAATTGCACAAAGCGCGTCTCAAACTACGCGGACTGCTCATCAAGCAAAACGAATTGTAAAGATTTTGTAAATTTTACAAGGCAACTTAAAGCCGCCGCGGGCAATCTATAAAAATTGAAGTCAACAATTCCGGGCGGGCAGGAGCAAAAAAAAACAATCAATATCTCTGTGCGAAATTACGAGCGATGAACTGCGAACAATGTCAAGAATTAATCAGCGTTTACCTGGATAACGAACTCGAAGCCGACGTTTCGGCGAGTATCCAAACGCACTTGGCGGTTTGCCTCGAATGCGCCAAGATGTGCGAAGATTTTGCGATGATTCTCGACTTTTGCAATCTCGACGAAGCTGAACATTCTCTGCCGCCAAATTCAAAAGCCCTCTGGTGCCGCATCAACAATTTAATCGAAACCGAAATCGCCGCCGAAATTCAGCCGAAAGTCGAAGCGGAAAAACCGAAGCGAAGCTGGCAGTTTTCCTTCGCGCAGGTTTTCGCGTCAATTTTCGGCATCGCCCTGGTTAGCTCGCTGCTGACGATTGTCGGAATCCGAAACTATTCGGCGGGCGACGCGTCGGCTGGAAACGTTGCGCCGAGCGTTTTCGACCGCGCTCTCGGAAAAATCGGTCTTGTTGAAACGCCGCAGCAAACCAGAGAAAACCGCATCAAAGAACAGCAGGCGGCTATCGAATACTGGAACCGGCGCGTCGGCGAGAAAAGAGCGAAATGGGCGGCGAATTTGCGCGAGGCGTTCGACCGCAATTTGCGCGAGATTGACCAGACGGTTTACGAATACGACAAAATTTTGCAGGAGAATCCGAACGACGACCTTTCGGGCGAAATGCTCGATTCTGCTCTGAACGAAAAAATGGCGCTGCTGCGCGAGTTCTCCGAATTGTAAAGTTGGCTACACGAAATGAATTGGATTACGAAAAAATTCTTCACTCGAAATAAAACTACGATGCTCCTTTTAAGCGTAGTTTTTTTCTTTGCGTTTTCTTCAGCCGCAGCTTTGGAAGTTTCCGCGCAGAAAAAGTTTTCTCGAATTTATCCGGCGAGCAAAAACGTCCGCCTGCAACTGACAAATCGCACCGGCACGGTCGTCATCGAAGGTTGGGACCGCGAGGAAATCAATATCTCGGCTTACCTTGAAGCGCCGGCAGCGAACATCGCGCCGCAGAGTTTGAGCGGCACGATTTACATTAATCTCATTAAAGACAATCAAGGCAAAGCGGAAGTCGGCGACGTCAATTTTCTCATCAAAGTTCCCTATTCAGCTTCAGTTGACATCGAGACGAGAATGGGAAATCTGACCGTCAGCAGCGTGCGCGGCGGTCTGGTTCGCGCTCACATCTCAACCGAAGGCGATATTACTTTGACCAATATCAGCGCGGAAAACGTCTCGGCGGAAAACGGCATCGGCGATATTTTCTTTGACGGCGCGGTTCAGGCTGGCGGCAGTTACCGTTTTGCCTCGATGCGCGGCAACATCAATATACGCATTCCTTTTAACTCTTCATTCAAACTGATCGCCACTGCTCCTTCGACGCGCAACATCTCGCTCGGCGATTTCGGGAATTCGGGGATGAGATTTGGTGACGGTCGCCGCGTGATCGGACAAACAGGCGACGGAAGCGCGGCTATTTCGGTGACAAACCAGCGCGGCAACATCTCGTTTATTCGCCGGTAAAATTTAGTCATACCGACTCATTCAGATTTTGCTATAACCGTTTTGTCTTTCCCAGAAGCAAATCCGCGACCCGCTCAAAGCGTCCTGAATATAACAACCCAAAATTATGAGAGAAGTCTGCGTTCATTTGTGTTTATCGGCGGTTTCAATCGTTCTTTTTCTCCCCACGTGTTTCGCGCAGGACGAGCAAAAACTGATCAAGCAAAACAAACCGCTAATCAAACGCACGAATTACAAAACCGAAACAATCGAGTTTGGCGTCGGCGGAACCGTCTCGATTATCGGCGCGCCGAACGGTTCGATTACGGTCGAAGGCTGGAGTAAAAACCAGGTGGAAATCACGGCGGAAGTCGAAATGCAAGCTCCGACCGAAGCGGATTTAGCCGAACTCGCCAAAGTGAACGGCTTTGTCATTGACGACGATTTCGGACACATCCGCATCACGAGCGTCGGCACGCACGACAAAAATTATCTGAAGCGCGTGACGAAAAAATTTCCGAAAAATCTTCTTGCGATGCCGTTCAAGATAGATTACGTCATCCGGGTTCCTACCTATTCCGACATCAACATTGACGGCGGGCGCGGCGATTTGAATTTATCGAACGTCGAAGGAACGATGCGGATAAATTTTTTGGAATCGAACGCTCGATTCAATTTAATCGGCGGAACGTTTTTCGCCACCATCGGGAAAGGCGACGTGGCGGTCATTATTCCGAACCGCAGTTGGCGCGGGCGCAGCGCCGATGTGCAGGTAGCCCTCGGCACGATGACCGTTCAGTTGCCGATTAACTTGAACGCCAATGTTGACGCGCAGGTTTTGCGCGGCGGGCAAATCGAAAACTCGCTCATCAATTTAAAGCCGCGCGACCGCGCGAAGTTTACCGAAAAAACAATGGCGGCGAAAGCGGGCAACGGCGGCGTGCCGCTCAGTTTTACGGTCGGCGACGGAACGCTGAAACTAATGGAAACGGTAAAATAAAACCGCAGAGTTTACGAATTCTATATTTTCGACATTTTGAATTTGGAAAGCGATAAGTTAAATTTTCTTATCGCTTTCCATTTTTATTTTCCGAACTTTTTTATGAGCATCAAATCGGATTTATGGCTGCGCCGGATGGCGACCGAACAGCAAATGATTAACCCGTTTCTGCCGGAACTCGTCCGCGAAGAAAACGGCAACCGCATTATCAGCGCGGGCGCGTCGAGCTACGGCTACGATATGCGGTTGGCGGATGACGGCTTTCGCATCTTTTCATCAGTTCACGGACAGGAAATTGACCCGAAACATTTTAACGAAAGCGATTCGTTAATCGAACCGAACTTGCGCGTCGCCGAAGACGGCGCGAAATACTATCTGCTGCCGCCGCATCATTACGGTCTGGGCGTGACGGTCGAGACGTTCAAAATGCCGCGCAACGTCACTGGTTTAGCGATTGGAAAAAGTACGTATGCCCGCGCCGGTTTGCTGGTGAACGCCACGCCGCTCGAAGCCGGTTGGGAAGGAAGACTCGTCGTCGAGATTGCGAATCTGGCGAATCTTCCGCTTAGAGTTTACGTCAACGAAGGCATCGGGCAGATTTTGTTTTTTGAATCGGACGAAGACTGCGCCGTTTCCTATTCGGACCGCGGCGGAAAATATCAAGGACAGACGGGCTTGACCTACGCGAAAGTTTAATCGTTCGCGCGAAAAGAATTCAGGAAATTTTGATGATTAGTAAAGATGAATTTCGCCGCGCGCTCGGGCGTTTTGCCAGCGGCGTGACAGTTGTCACCGCAAGGGACGCGAGCGGAAAACTGCACGGCATCACGGTCAGCGCGTTTTGCTCCGTCTCGTTAGAGCCGCCGCTCATTCTCGTCTGCATTGATAAAAACACGGACAGCCATTACGCGCTCACGCAAACCGATTCGTTCGTCGTCAACATTCTGCGCGAGGATCAGCAATACATCTCCGACCGTTTCGCTTCATACCTGCCCGATAAATTTGAGGCGGTCGGATATAATTTGGGAATAAACGATTTGCCGATTTTGGAAGACGCGCTGGCGAATCTGGAATGTCGGCGGGTAAATTCACACGAGAACGGCGACCACACGATTTTCGTCGGTCAAATCGAACGGGCGACAATCAACGACGGCAAGCCGCTCATCTATTGGCAAAGTAATTACCGAAATCTGAGAAATTAAATACTGACTTTTTGTTCGCGGTAATTTATTATGCGGAATTGCGTTTTGACTGATTTGATGTCGCTAAACACCAGATTTTTGTTGACTTTAACCTTTAAACCAGGGTATAAAGAATTCCCTATAATAACTAAGTTGCCAGTTGTTAATAAGAACCTAATTAATTTCAAAGGCAAATAAAAACAACGAGATTTTCTATAAAAAGCCTTTCAAGTTCGTTGTATCAATCTTTTTGGAAAACAACTTCATCAATTCGCCAAATGCCGCTTGAATACGTTTGCTCAACAGTTGTTTGTAATCTTTCGATTTTGGTTCGACGTTGTGCCGAGTGTTGTTTTTCGCTTGCACCAGCGAATGAATGTTTTTTGCTTCCTAAAGGTATTCTTCGATTGAAAGTTGATATAAATTGAGTCTGCAATCAAAAAGCTGAATAAGTAGCAAAGAGTGCCAGCCATGCAGAGAAACAGAAAGCAGCACACGCCTCCTTTCTCAAAGACACCATTTAGAGGAAGTTAGTTTCGTGTTAATTGTTTGTAAATCTTCAAAAAAAAATGTTGACCGGGCGAATCTTTCGTGCTATGTTCTTCGCATTCTAAAAAGACGCAAGCCTCGCTTGATCATCAACAATCAATTGTTCAGCCACTATAAGGAGTTCACAATGCTTAAGAATACCAATCTGTCCGTTTTCGTTTTACTGCCGCTTTTCTTCGCTTTTAGTTTAGTGACGGTCTTACTGTTAGTGCCGGGCGCCACGAGCCGTGCCATGACGACCGAGAGCGCCACCTTGTCTGCGCCATTGCAAGAACTGCAAAACGGCACGTATGTGATTGTTGCTCGCCACAGCCAGAAGGCGCTCGACATCCCCGCCTCTTCGACCGCCGAAGGCACGGGTCTGACGCAATATGAGGCAACAACGGCGACAATCAGCAGTTCATCCTGGCAAGACAACCGGACGGCAGTTACACAATCACGGTCAAGCACAGCGGACTGGTCTTAGATGTGTTGGGAGCTTCGATGGAGGACGGAGCAATCGTTGGGCAGTGGACGAGCAATAACGGCTTGAATCAGCGTTGGCGAATCGAGGCGACTGATTCGGGTTATTACCGGGTGATATCGGTTAACAGCAATAAGGCATTAGATGTCGCCGGTGTTTCACAAGAGAACGGAGCGGCGCTGATACAATGGGAAAACACCGGCAATGGCAATCAAGAATTCTTCTTTGACTTGGTTGCCGCCGCACCGACACCAACGCCAACACCGACACCGACACCAACGATACAAAACGGCAGAATTGCATTTACCAGCGGTCGCAACGGCAACTTTGACATTTACACAATCAACCCGGACGGCACCGACGAGCGGCAAGTGACCACCAATTCGGGTTCTAATTCCCAGCCATCATTTTCGCGCGACGGCACTCGCATTGCTTTTAGCAGCCTTCGCAACGGCAACCGAGACATTTATGTGATTAACGCCGATGGCACCAATGAGCAGCGCCTCACGACTAACCCGGCTTCTGATGACGAACCTTCATTTTCGCCTGACGGCACGCGCATCGCGTTTCGCACCTTTCGCAACGCCGGTCGTGACATCTATGTAATGAATGCCGATGGCACGAACCAGCAGCAAGTGACTACTGCCGCGCGTGATGATTTCGCTCCGTCGTTCTCGCCCGACGGCACGCGCATCGCGTTTCATAGCGCTCGCGGCAGCGACCATGGTGAAAACATCTATGTCATCAATGTTGACGGCACGAACGAGCAGCGCGTGACTAATAATACCACTAGGTTTTGTGGTGAGTATAATCCGTCATTCTCGCCCGACGGCACACGCATCGCGTTTGAAAGTTGTCGTAACAACAGCCGTGACGTCTATACAATCAACGTTGACGGCACGAACGAGCAGCAAGTGACTACTAACCCGGCTTCTGATTTCGAACCGTCATTTTCCCCTGACGGCACGCGCATCGCGTTTTACAGCACTCGCGACGGCAACTTCAACATCTACACAATCAGCACGGATGGCACAAACGAGCAGCAAGTAACCACTAACCCGGCTGGTGATTCTGCCCCGTCGTGGGGCGGGGCGGTTGCCTCACCGACATCCGCTTCGACACAAACATCCGAGCCGATACCGACGCAAATGTTAACATCAACTTTGCTTCCGCAACGACATTTAACTCGGCGTTAAACCGCAATGCCGAATTTTGTTCGCTGTCGCTTTGCTTTTGACGTTTACTTTTTCAGATGTTTCAAAACTGAGTTCGTCTAAATTAACGGCAAAGAAATTTAAGCTGCTTGATGCTCGATAAGCAATATCAAGCAGCTTATCTGTGTCAATTGCAAACAAATCGCCGTGATCGGAAAGCGCGTTGAGATTCCGCTGGTCGCAATTATCAAATTTAGAGGCGATAAGCTGGCTCACGAACACATCTATTGGAGCAAGCCTCGGTTCTCGCCCAGCTTGGTTTAATTGACACGAGCGAACTGCCCATCGCGGATATCGAAAGAGCGCGCAAGGTTCTTGACCCCGCCAGCCAACCCTGGAATGCATTGATGACTCATGCCGTTGCTGCCTCGAATAAGTTATCCAAGCCGAACAGCGTAGCACCGCTTTCAAAAGTGAGGTGTGAATGCCTGGTTTGTTGGACAACGCCAGCTTAACTCCGTCGTTGTCCAATAAATAAAAGACAAAAGTCGGTCGTTAAACTTCTTCGGCTTCTAGCATTTTCTGTAAATCTCTTTCATCGAGCGTGTAAAGTTCATTACAAAATCCGCACGTCATTTTCGCTCCCTTATCTTCGGCGAGCATCGCGGCAACTTCGTCGCGCCCTAACGAACCGATTAAAGAAACGGCGCGTTCAAACGAGCAGTTACAGTCAAAGCTAATTTCCTTTTCTTCGAGAATTTCAAAATCAATTTCGCCCAGCGCGAGTTTCACTAAATCTTTTGCGGACGCGCCTTCGTTGATGACGCTCGTGATGTGCGGCGCGTGACTGATAGTGTCTTCAATCATTGTAATAATATGTTCGTTTGCGCCGGGCATCATCTGAATTATCACGCCGCCTGAAGCCTTAACGAAAGGTTCTTGTTTTTCAAGCAGCACGCCCAACAAAACGGCGGACGGAATTTGTTCTGATTTTGCCAGGTAATAGGCAAAGTCTTCGGCAATCTCGCCGGAGACGATTGGAACGCTTCCGACGTATGGCTCGCGGTAAAGTCCGATGTCATAGCCAGTTTCGCGGATGACATAAAACATTCCGCCGCCGACAATGCCGGAGACATCAAATTTTCCGTTTTCCTTCGGCGGCAATTCGGCATACGGATTTTTAACATAGCCGCGCACTTTACCGTCCGCGCCGGCTTCGGCGGTAATTCCTTCGACCGCGCCGTCGGCTTCGATTTTCACCGTCAGGCGGTCTAACTCTTTCTGACCCGAAGCGAGCAGCAACGTCCCGGTCAAAAGGCGACCGAGCGCGGCGGAAACGGTCGGCGAAGTTTGATGTCGGCGAATCGCTTCGGCGACTGTTTCGGTGGTGATTGCCGCCATGACGCGCACTGTTCCGTCGGCGGCGGTTCCGTGAATGAGTTTATCCATAAGAATTATTTTCGGTAAAATTTAACGCGAAAGTCAAACGTGCGGACGGACAGGATTTTTCACCGCGGATAATCACTGAGACTTTTGTTTTTCTGCACGTTTCCCTGCGAAAACTTCGCGCTTTTGCCGTCATCGCTTCGAAATTTTATCAGTTATCAGTTTTAATTAACCGACATATTTTTTTCAAACGCGGAAGTTAAGGAGTTACATTAACTTACACGACATTTTGGTTAAAAATTTATGGTAGGCACAATATATTGTGCAATTACCTGTTGACAAGCGGATTTGAATCACGGTATATTGCTTTTCACTTGAGGAAAACAAACACAAATCTACTCAAGCCAAAACCAAAAAAAACAGTTCTTCAAAACCCGCGTTTTAGGAAGTGCGTAAAGCGGTCAAAAATTCTAAAATATAATCTTGCTGTCTTTAAAAAGGACGGTGGAAGGAAAGGTGAGCAAAATGAGTACAGTCTTTGAGCCTGTGGTGTCGGGCGGCGTTGTCGCCGTAAACGGAAAATCGAACGGCAACGGAAATGGAAACGGTCACGCGGTCGCAGCAAAGCGCGAAGCTAAACCGATTGGCTTGAACGGTCAGAAAGTCGTCGGCAAACGCTATTCGCTGAAGGATATGAACGGCGAGCCGCTCGAAACCTGGTCGGACATCGCGCGGCGCGTTGTCGGTCACGTTGCAAATGCCGAGCGCGATCCGGTGATGCGCGATTATTTTTACAACTCGATGTTGGAGATTATGCTGAACCGCGAATTCGTTCCGAACACGCCGTGCCTTGTTAATGCGGGCAAGCCGAAAGGACAACTCGCGGCTTGTTTCGTGCTGAACGTTCCCGATTCGATTGAAGGCATTATGGAACACGCGCAGGCGGCGGCGATTATTCATCAAACCGGCGGCGGCACGGGAATGACATACGAATTTTTGCGTCCGGCGGGCGCGATGGTCAATTCGACGCGCGGCGTGGCTTCGGGTCCGGTCAGTTTTATGAACATCGTCAACACGATGACTGAAGTCGTCAAACAGGGCGGCGTGCGGCGCGGCGCGAATATGGGAATGATGCGCGTTTCGCATCCCGACATTCTGCGTTTTATCCACGCCAAGAACGATCAGCACTCGCTTACGAATTTCAATATCTCGGTCAACGTCACCGATGAATTTCTGGCGGCGGTTGATAACAACGAATGGTTTCAGACCGAATTTGACGGTGAGCCGTGGACGCAGGCGATTTTCGATGCCGTCACCGGAGCGGATTACGTCGTTTATCGCCGACCGGATGGCAAAACCGCTACTTTTGCCGACAAGCTCGCTTTTGAAAACACCGATCTGTCCCACTGCACGACTGAAGAACCGCCGCAAGCCGGAATGATTTATGCCCCCGATGTTTGGAACCGGATTATCGCTTCGGCGCATAAATACGCCGAGCCGGGCATCGCGTTTATTGACGAGGTAAACCGTCATAATCATATGATGGCTTCGATGGGACCGATTTACGCGAGCAATCCGTGCGGCGAGCAGTTCCTGCACTTTTCCAATTCATGCAACCTCGGAAGCGTTGATTTATCGAAGTTTTACAAGAAAGTCGGCGACGGCGCGAATCCCGACGAATGCGTGGAATGGGAACGATTAGCGCAGGTGACGCAGCTTAGCACGCAGTTTCTCGACAACGTAATTGACGCGGGCGATTTTCCGCTTGATTCGATTGACGACGTGGTAAAACGCACTCGCCCGGTCGGTCTGGGGATTATGGGTTTTGCTGATTTGTGTCTGAAACTGCGAATCACTTACGGCGAACAGGCTTCGATTGATTTGATGGACAAGGTGATGGGTTTTGTCCGTCGCGAAGCGTGGAAGGCGTCTCTGAAAATAGGCGCGGAAAAAGGCGTGTTTCCCGAATTCGAGGCGAACCGCGAAGCCTACGCCAAATTTATTTATGACGAAATCGGCATCTCGCGCGACGTGCCGCTGACGCCGAGAAATTACGAGACGACGACGATTGCGCCGACCGGAACGATTTCCCTTGTCGCCGAAACTTCTTCGGGCTGTGAGCCTAATTTCTCATGGGCTTACGTTCGTCAGGATACTATCGGAACCAGAACTTACGTTCACACATTGGCGGCGGAAGCGTTGGGCATGACGGTTGACCAGACCAACGAGCAATCAATCAAACAAGCCGCGCAATACGTCGTGGACAACGAAGACAAGTTGCCGCCGTATTTTATCTCGGCGCTGAATATCACGTCGAAACAGCACGTTCAGGTTCTCGCGGCGGCGCAGCGCAATGTGGACAATTCCGTGTCGAAGACCTGCAACGGCGCGAGCGACGACACAATCGAATCGGTTGACGAGCTTTATCGTCTTGCCAGGGATTTAGGCTGCAAATGCGTTTCGTATTACCGTGACGGCTCGCGCGACGGACAGGTTTTGACTTCGATGAAAGCCGAAGAGAAAAAACCGGAAGCGGCGGAAAACGATACGGAAGCGGTCGAGCAAATCGTCGTTCAGGAATGCAACGAATTATTGACCACTTTGCAAACTGTTCCCGAAACGAAACCCGCGACGAAAGTAGAAACGAAAACGGCAAAGGCGGAGAAAATTGACCGCCCGCGCGAATTGCAGGGTTCGACGTGGCGCATTCCGTTCGACAACGTGAATCTTTACGTGACGGTCAATCACAACGGTGAAACCGTTCTGGAAGTTTTTGCGACCGGTCCGATTTCCGAAGGCGTCGGACTGCTCGCCTCCCGAATGCTGCGCGGCGGATTCGACGCCAAAGAAGTCGCCCGCAGTTTGAACAAAGTCACGGGAACGCACGCCGTCTGGTTCAACGAACGCCTGCTGACATCGCCCGAACAGGCGATTGCCGAATGTCTGCTTTTGACCGACCGGCGTTTGCGAAATCTGCCCGCCTCCGAAAGACAAATCGGCAAGGCGGCGACAGCGGAAACCGTTGTCAATAATCAAGCGGAATCGAAAATGTCGAGTATGATCGGCGCTTGCCCCGAATGCAAAGGACAACTCGAACACGCTTCGGGCTGCGATTTCTGCCGCGACTGCGGTTATTCAAAATGCAAATAGTTATGAAAAGCGTTCGGAGTTCAAACTAAAATTTGAACTCCGAACGCTTAAAAAGAGGATTGTGACAAAAGAAATAAATGAAATGTGGGCGGTTCAGTGGAATCCAAACGAGGCACACTTTAAAGTTGAATTCGTTAGTGAAATGCTTAAAAGGAATATGATAAATATTACTGACGGAGGGAATATAAGTTATATACCGATTGCTATTTTTTCTAATCCAGAAGAAGCAATGAAGTTCGCAGATGAGTTTGAACCCAAACTCATTAAACTTAAGTAAGTATATATTAATAAGACAAAGCGAACACGCTTTGATTAACTTTACTCTTATATTTATTGAACAAAGACAGAACAAAACCTCAAAAGAAGATTAATCTATGTCCGAAAAGAAGAAAATCGTAAATGCCAAAGCCGATTCAAAAGGCAACATCACGCACGTTAAAATTCAAGGCAATCAAACTTTTACGCCTTTAAAGACTGCTATCCGAATGACCAAACAGGGTAAAGTAGATGCCGTTGTTATCAACCCCAAAGGCGCAAAAAAGCATTTACGCACCCGACCAGATAACAAGACCAGAAACAATCTTGACAATATGGCTGGCGACAATTAATTGTTAATAACCAAATTTTAAGTCAATGCCGCCGCGATTAGGCTCGGGCGGCTTTTTTGATTTTTACGGCTCGCAAAATGTTTTTGGGAGGCAGACGGAACTGTTTAGGCTTTAGAGTGTTTACAAAAATTCCTGCGAACTGAAATAAATCGGCATCTCAAAACGCCTCACTTGCTTTTGTAGATTTTCCAAAAAATTCAGGGGACACCGGCGGCGAAATTTACGGTCATCCCAATTAATTTTGCGTAGTCGGCAATCTGATGTTATATTGTTTCTTCACTCACCGATTCACTCGTTACTGAACCAGTTTAATTAAAATTCAAAGACATTTCAGAATCGAACACAGACGTTCTGGATGTCAATTTCTACCAAAGAAACGTGGAGATGATTCCGGGTTATTTTGCCAAGGAGTTATAGAATAGATGCTGCGCTTGAAACAAATCGTCGTTTTATTGTTCGTTTTGTTCGCCGTCACATTTTACGGGTCTCGCCACGCTGCGCCGACGGTCGGCAGTCAGAACAGCGCGGATTCGCTCGCCGCGCCGACGGGCGTGACGGCTTCGGACGGCAATTACGCCGATAAAGTCGGCGTGTTGTGGGCGACGGTGCGCGACGCGACGAGCTACCGAATTTTCCGCAGCGCGACGAATAATCCGGCTGCCGCCGCGGATGTCGGCACGACCGCCGCGAATTATTTTTTCGACACGACGGCTGCCGCGGGTCAAACGTATTTTTATTTCGTCCGCGCCGAAAACTCCGGCGCGACCAGTGATTTCAGCCAACCTGATCAGGGCTTGCGGGCAAACGGAAATGTTCCGCAGAGCGGGTTCTTTCTGCCGCTCAATCCGCCGAATGCGCCTGCCGGAAACGCGGTGACAGCTACAAAAGCCTCTCTCGGAAAAACTCTTTTCTGGGACGAACAGCTTTCTTCGACTTTGACGGTTTCGTGCGGCACTTGCCATCATCCGGCGGAAGGCGGCTCAGACCCGCGCACGGTCATCGGCGAAAACCGCTCGAAAAATCCCGGTTTCGATAATCAATTCAACACGCCCGACGACGTTTTCGGTTCGCCCGGCGTTCCGCAAAATAATCTCGACGGCACATATTCCCTGAATCCGAATTTTGGTTTCGGCGAGCAGGTAACGGGCAGAAAAGCTCCGTCGTATTTGAACGCCGGTTACGCCACGGGCGGTTTGTTCTGGGACGGGCGCGCAGCAAACATTTTCCGCGACCCGATTACCAACGCCGTTGTTTTGAATGATACGGCTTCGCTCGAAAGTCAGATTTTAGGTCCGCCGGTCAATTCGGGGGAAATGGGACATGGCAACCGGAACTGGACGCAGGTCGCCGCGCAGATTCAAACCGCCCGCCCGCTCGCGCTCGCTACGAATGTTCCGCCATCGCTTTCGACCTGGATCAACGGGCGCACTTATCCGCAGCTTTTCCAAGAGGCTTTCGGCACGCCCGAAGTGACTCCGGCGCGGATTGCAACGGCAATCGCCACGCACGAACGCACGCTGTTTTCCGACCAAGCGCCGATTGACAAATGGGCTTCGGAAATTGAACCGCTGACGGCTCAGGAAGACCGCGGGCGCGAGGTTTATCTCCAAGCGCAGTGCAACGCCTGTCACGGGGGCGAGGTTCTTTCCGACAACAATTTTCATAATATCGGCGTGCGTCCCGCGAATGAAGATGTGGGGCGCGCCGCAGTGACGGGCAGCACCGACGACAACGCCCGATTCAAAACGCCGACGTTGCGCAACGTCGAGCTTCGCGCCCCGTATATGCACAACGGGCGCTTTGCCACGCTCGAAGAAGTCGTCGAATTCTATAATCGCGGCGGCGATTTCGACGCGCTGAATATAGATCGCGATTTGATTCGCCCGCTGGATTTGACGGCGCAGCAAAAAGCGGATTTGGTAGCGTTTATGAAACGTCCGATGACCGACCCACGCGTGGCGGCGGAACTGCCGCCATTCGACCGCCCTACGCTTTACTCGGAAACGAACCGCGTTCCGCAGATTATTGGAACCGGGCGCGCTGGATCAAACGGCATTGTGCCGAAGGTCACGGCAATCGAGCCGCCGCTTCTTGGCAATCCAAGTTTTACCGTCGGCGTCTCATCGGCTTTGGGCGGCGCTCCGGCTGTTTTGGTCATTGATTCAACCGACCTCGGAGTCGGTTCGACAATTCCCACGACGGGTTCGTTCGCCCGCCTCGCCGTTAATCTTTCCAGTACGGGCGGCGGTGGTTACGGTTCGGTCAGCCTGGCAATTCCGAATAATCCGGCTTTGATTAATCAAACTTTCTACGGACGCTGGTATGTCACGGACGCGGGCGCGGCAAACGGATTCGCCGTTTCGCAGGCGTTTTGTTTCACGGTTTTTGGAACGGCTTCGGCGCCCAATAATACTCACGCCGATTTTGACGGCGACGGCAAAACCGACGTTTCCGTGTTTCGCCCGTCAAACGGCGCATGGTATATCTCGAACAGCTCGAACGGCACTTTCACTTCCGCCGCCTTCGGTCAGAACAATGACCTTATCACGCCCGCCGATTACGACGGCGACGGCAAATCTGACATCGCCGTGTTCCGTGAAGGCGCGTGGTATCTGCTGCAAAGCACGAACGGATTCACCGCGATTGCTTTTGGACAAACAGGCGACCAACCGCAACCCGCCGATTATGACGGCGACGGACGAGCCGATGTCGTCGTGTTCCGCGAAGCTACGGGCGCGTGGTATATCCAAAGAAGCCGCGACGGTTTCACCGCCATTCAATTCGGAACAAACGGAGACAAACCCGTCGCCGCAGACTATGACGGCGACGG
Source organism: Pyrinomonadaceae bacterium (assembly GCA_030448055.1). Classification (GTDB taxonomy): domain Bacteria; phylum Acidobacteriota; class Blastocatellia; order Pyrinomonadales; family Pyrinomonadaceae. The sequence continues at coordinate 439,067 of JAUJNR010000002.1, read as the reverse complement.
CAAAGCCGATGTCGCCGTTTACCGCTCAGGCACATGGTATCTCTTGAGAAGCACGCTCGGTTTCACTGGAGTTTCATTCGGAGCGGCAAACGATAAACCCGTAATGGGCGATTACGACGGCGATGGCAAAACGGACGTGGCGGTTTTCCGTCCGTCAACCGGCACGTGGTATTATCTGCGCAGCAGTGACGGCGGATTTAGCGCCGCACAGTTCGGCGTATCAACCGATTTGCCCGCGCCCGGCGATTACGACGGCGACGGAAAAAACGACTTCGCGGTGTTTCGACCGGCTGAAGGCAATTGGTATATTCTGCAAAGCGGCAGCAATTCATTCCGCGCACAACTTTGGGGCGTGAATCAAGACTTGCCCGTTCCGGCGGCGATTGTTCCCTAAGCGGTTGAGCTTTATACGAAAAAAGCGTCATTTCGTTAGTAACGACGAAATGACGCTTTTCTCTTGCGGCAAGTTTTGTATTTTATAAACGCCGCGTTCTGAATTGAGGGTTAAACTGAATGGCTCGTCCGAAGTGTTTCTCGGCAAGCTCGTTCATCCCGATTTTTTGCAGACGAAGTCCGAGCATCCAATGAAAAAACGGGTCGGCAGGGGTCAATCGGTCGGCTTGTTTTTGATACGCGGCGGCGGCTTCGGATTGTCCGAGCGATGCTGCTGCGCCGGCGAGAAAATTATTGGCTAAAGGAAGATTGGGATTGTTTCTGATAACCTCGCTCCAGGCGGAGATGGCTTCTTGGCGGCGTCCGAGCTGCCAGAGCGATTCGCCGCGTTCCTCACGAGCGAGAATCAAATCAGATCGCTCTGCCAAAGCCTGTTCGAGATTCATTAATGCTTCATCGTAACGCCCCGAACGGTTCATAATCGCGCCGCGGTAATACAGGCTCAGGGCTTTCCCTTGTCCGTGTTGATATGCGGCGGCTGTATCGAGCAATTTGAGGGCTTGCTCCGTGTTGCCGGACAGATATTCAACCCACGCGAACTTGGATAAAGCCTCTTTATTGACAAACAAACCCAGATTCGACGCGGCTTGAAAATGTTTTTTTCCTTCGGCGATATTCCGTCGGTCGTCAGGGCTGAGCCACTGAGCGGGATTTGTCCGCGCCAAAGCGAGTTCATCAGGGATTCGTATGTTTTCAAAGTGGCGCGCTCCGGCTGATTCGTGATAGCGCACCCAGCCGCTGTGGGCATTCAAGCCGATCCACAGAAACGCGAAACTCAGAAATATCCAGCCCGCCTTTTTAATCGCGCCTGCCGATTTCAAGTTGTAACGGTAGAAAGACAAATCTTTTGCTCGAATTAATTGCCACGTTCTCATTGCGAGGAACATCGTGACCGTGGCGATTCCGAGCGCCATCAGCATCGGGACGAGTTGATAAACATCCCAGACGGCTAAAAAGCTCGCCAGAAATACGAACGCCGCCGCGAATTCTTCCGCCCAGGTCAATGAATAGTTTTTCTTAATCGCTTCCGGGACTCGTATCAAAGGCTTCCCGAAACCAAAATACAAAGCGTCGGTCGGGCAGACGCTGACGCAGTCCATACACTTCATACAGCCTTGATCCACGACCATTCCGTATTTGTTCACCTCGGCGTGAACCAGAACATTTGAAGTGCAGACCGCCGTGCAATGTCCGCACTGGTTACAGGCATCAGTCACGCGAATCCTGCCGGGCGCGAATTTATCGGCAACGCTGAAAAAGCCGCCGTAAGGACAGGCGTAGGTGCAGAAACCTTTCTGTCCCAGAAAATAGACGGTCATAAATCCGCAGACGAAAAGAAACGGAATGGCGACGGCGACCGACGGAAAAGTCGCCCAGAATTCGGTGGTCACCAGATGGTTGGTGAACTGCGGAATCAGCGGCTCGTTCTTCGGCTTGGCGAAGTATCTGTAAACCGTGGGATAAACGAACATATACAGCGCGACGATGAGCGGCGTGAAAATTAACAGCCTGGAGCGAAACGGCTTCGGCGTAAGACCCATTTTTTTGAGTAGCCAGGCGCAGAAATCTTGCAGGGCGACGATGTGACAGCCCCAGCCGCAGACGAAACGCCCGAAAATGAGCGTCGCCAAAATCGCCAGCGAAAAAAAGATAAATCCCGCGTTGACCGCGCCGCGCTGCAGCGTATGCATCGCTTCGGAAGGCTCAATCGGCGAAATCGTCTGCCCTGTGAGCCTCCACTGAATAACGTGCGCGATCATCAGCAAGGTCAGAGCGATGAGCGCCGCCGCTCGCCAACGACTCGCCCGTGAATGGCGGATGCCGTCTTTTTGACCCGCCGGATTTTTCAAAACCGGAAGCTCGATTGACCGCTGTTTTTTTACTTTTTGGCTCTCACAACCGCTTTTCATAAATCAATTTCTGTTTCACTCCCGGATGTCGGTGAAAGGATTATTATAACCTACTTGATTAAAACACCTAAAAAGTGTATAAGATTAAAGTCAAAACCTATCTAACCGATACAAATTAAAGTTTACCACCTTCTACAGCCCCAAGTAGTTGGAGTCCAAAATTATGTTAAATACAATTCTTGTCGTTTTGCTATCGTTTAATATGTTCGTCAGCAACGGTCCGGGTTATTTGTTATCTGGGATCAACCCAAAAGTTCAGGAAAGAAATACCGGAACGCTTGAAAAAATGATTGCGGCGAGTGGAAATGTCGCAATGGACTTGGATTTGAATCGGCTCAACGGAACTGGCTTCGGCGCGAAAGCATCGCTGCCGGGCGCGTTGCATTTTGACGTCGAGCGCGATTCTTTTTTTACGGTCGTTGCTTTTAACGGTGAGCTGCGCGGGATATTGCCCGGCTCGATGGGACTCGTTTCCCGAAATTCTGCGTCTCTGCCTGCAAAATTAAACTCCTCGCTTCAAAAGCTCGTCTTCGAGAAAACTTCATACGGTGAACCGTATGAGTTTTTCGTTCGAGACAAGGAAACAGGATTTGTCTTCTTCAATATTGAAGGTCACGAATACGGCTATGATTTAAACGGACGTTTGTTCAGCATCCAGATGGGAAGGCTGCTGATGTCAGAACAATTTGCCGCCGAACTTGGGCGATTGTCCGACGTCGGCTCGGTTGTCGGTCAAATCTCGATTAGCGCGACTATGCGCCCAATCGAAGTCTCGCGGGTCGTTGACGGCGAAGTCGTATCAGACGTTCTGCCGGCATCAGACAGTCCTCAACCCGGCACCGTTCCGGGACCGGATGTGGTGGTCGGAGACGTAAACGGTCTGGCGCAATTCGGCAGCAGCAGCGGGACGCAAGTCGGGCTCGCCTTGGGAACCGATTCGTGCAACTTTGGCACGGTTGATTTGAATTGGTTTGCTCTGCCAAACAACGACCACCCGGTGATTCCGCAAAACCTTTACCGAATGAGCGGCGGCGCGTCGAACGATGAACGCTTTGAACAAATCGGTCAATCGAGGGTCAAACATGCGTTCACGGCATTGACCCAGAATCTTTGCGGTCTTGGCTGTAACGGAGTCGGCGGCAGCAGACTTGGCTCCGGGTGTTCGGATCCTTATTCAGCCAGTCTGAATGCCGGACCCAATCTAGGCTCACGCGCCTGGATAAATCCCTTTAGCGGCGCTTACCCGCGAGGCGATTCGGCAACGCCGCCGAACAATCACGCCGGACACACGCACGCCGGACCAACGCACCGGATTCTGACGGAGATTAATGACCTGAATACAACTCTGAATCCCGGTGCCACTTATTACGCCGAAGGACAGTATGTCACGCCGCACGAATATGCCTGGTGTCAGGCGAATCCGACGCAGTGCAATATGTATAACAACGTTTCGTACCGAAGATATAATGTCGTGGGAACCGGCAGTCCTTTTACCTTCTCGCCGGTTGGCTCGACGATTCGAACCAGAGCAGCCGTTAATACCTGGACGGGAGCGACCCTTGTCGAAATCAGACCGGATCCCGGAAACGACGGCATCGGACTGGTCGGCTACAAAGTGACGAATTCGTCGCCCGGTATTTGGCATTACGAATACGTCGTCTATAACCAGAACATTGACCGCGCGATTCAATCTTTCGGCGTACCTGTCGGAGCCGGCGTGACTTTAAATAACATCGGATTTCATTCGCCTCCACAGCATCCCGGATCGCCAGCCGACGGAACCGTGGGAAGCGCGGGATTTAGCAATGCGCCCTGGACACAGACGCAGACCAATGCTGCGATAACCTGGAGTTCGGAAACTATCAGCCAAAATCCGAACGCGAACGCGATCCGTTGGGGAACGATGTATAGCTTCCGTTTTGATTCTAATCGTCCGCCGCAAACAGCGAACGCAACAATCGGATTCTTTAAAACAGGCAATCCAATCACCGTTCAAGTTCAGGCTCCAAGCAACAGCGCGCCATTAATTGTATCGGTTTCCGGTCGCGTAGCAACATCAGCAGGGCGGGGCGTATCTAATGCGCGGGTGACGATTACCGACTCGAATGGTAATGTGCGTTTGGCGACTACCAACTCATTCGGCTATTACCGATTTAATGATGTCACGGCAGGCGGAACATATACTATGAGAGCCATTTCAAAACGCTATAGATTTACGCCTCAAACATTGCAGATTAGCAGCAACCTGACGGATGTAAATTTTGTGGCTGAACCGTAACGCTCCAATCCATCGGCGCAAACTTTAAGGCGGTTCGAAGACCGCCTTTTTTGATACCCGAAATTTGGGATTTTATGAAATATTGAGTTGTCCGTATTTTTTACTGACCACCTGCCGAGTAACAACGCTCGATGAGGTAAAACACATTGATTGCGCTGAAAGCACTTAGCCGAAAAAGGCGAGCCTTTTGATAAGCCCGCCCCTTTTGTTTGTTTGAATTTTCTACGATTTATTTTTCGACTCGATAAACTACCCGGTTTGCCTTGCCGGTCTCCGCGTCAAGCACAACGTCGAATTTAATTTTGTTCCAAACCATATCGCCGATTCTGACTTCGCCGACGCCTAAAAATTTATTCGCATCGTTTGCGCCCTTCATCTTTTCCACAGCATCAATAGCGATAACGATATTCTCGGTTTTATAATCGCGGCTGATTTTCGCCATTAATTCCTTCATCAGAATTTCTTCGTTTGAGGTCGGAGCATAAACATCACCAGACGCTTCGACAAAATTATATTTTACGTCCAAGACGCTTTGATTTGCCGGATTGACCTTTATTTCAAATTCAAGCGGCAATTGATTGTCTTGTTTTGTCAAAAGACAAGTCGCGCTGCCTTTGAGTTCGATTTCGCTGCCGGAAATTTTGTGTTCTTCGACGCTGTTTAATTTAATGGTAAGGTTGCTGTCAGCTAAATCGTTCTGCAATTTTTCCGATAAATTTTGCGTTACCAGCAAATGATTATTTTCGCCGATTGCCAATGCGCTCGAAGAAAAAACTAAACATATAACAAGAAACAAAAAACTTTTGCAGGTGGAAGACTTGTTTTGTTCGATCATATTGATTACTCCTCGAATTTTTGTAAGAGCAAGGCTCGCTTTGCCATAAGAGCAAGGATTGTGCCAATTAGCATAACCATAGACAAACTTTTTAGTGGCGGATGGAGTGCCGGCTGTTAAATACTGAGCGGGGAGCGGTTTTTAGTGTTTTCCGAAGAATTATTGCCGGTTCAAATAAAATTCTTCGATGTATTAAAAGAAAGCAGCGGAATCGTATCGAAAATTAGCAAATCTCGGTTTGAGCTTTGGCAAAAAATTGAAAAGGTGAGAAAATCATTAGCTTATGTCATCCGAACAAAGTTTGACCGAAAGACTCTTGAACGGCGAACCGCGCGCTGTCGCCCGCGCGATTACGAAAGTTGAGAGCGGAGCAAACGGCGCGGCGGCGTTGATGAAAGAGGTTTTCCCGAGAACTGGAAATGCGCTGGTCATCGGCGTCACGGGTTCGCCCGGCGCGGGAAAATCCTCACTCGTTGACAAACTCGCGCTTTTTTACCGCGAAGGCGGCGAACGAATCGGAATCATCTGCGTTGACCCGTCAAGCCCGTTTTCGGGCGGCGCAATTTTGGGCGACCGAATCCGAATGCAAACGCTCGGACTCGATAAAAACGTCTTTATCCGCTCGATGGCGACGCGTGGCAATCTCGGCGGTCTGGCGCGGGCTACGGTTGACGCCGTTGCGATTTTAGACGCGGCGGGTTTTGAAAAAGTAATTGTCGAGACCGTCGGTGTCGGTCAGGACGAAGTGGAAATCGTTAAAACGGCTGACGTTTCGGTCGTCGTTTTAGTTCCCGGAATGGGCGACGACATTCAAGCGATCAAAGCCGGCATAATGGAAATCGGCGATGTTTTCGTCATTAACAAAGCTGACCGTGAAGGCGTTCTGCGTACGGAAAAAGAACTCGAAGCGTTGTTGAGTTTGGCGCATCGTCCCGATTTTTGGAATTCGCCGATTGTCAAAACCGTGGCGACGGAAAATCGAGGCATCGAAGATTTGGCGAAAGCCATCGAAAGCTATTACGAATTTCAAAGGAAAGGCGAAAATCTGGAACGGCGCAAAGCGATTGCCAAATGGCGGCTGTTGGAATTATTACAGGAAAAACTTTTAGCGGACGTTTTGAATCGCAACGGAACAAGCGAGAAGTTAGAGCGTTTGGCGCAGGAAATTGCGGAAAAGCGAAACAATCCTTATTCGGCTGTCGAAGAAATCTTGAAATAAATTTATGAAGTTAATAATTTTATTTTTATGTTTGATAAATTTCGCGCCGATTGTTGCCAATGCACAATGGTATAAACACAAATCTGAAGACAAACTTGCACGAATGACACCTGCTCAGCGTGTAGATGAATTCGTGAAAGAGCATACGCATCACTACTACGATGTGTGGAATGACGACAATCAAGGCGAGGTGATTCAGAAATACATTTGGCGCGACGGGCTAAAGGCGTTGCCGCGCATTATTGAGATTATGGACGAATATGATCCGACGCAATATTCGGGCAGACGCGGAAACAAAGCTATGCGCTTTGATGCCGCACAAGGAATTCTTACTGATTTGGATAATCACATCGTTCGACTACGAGCGTCAGAAGAAGGCAAACGTGCGATAGATGCGCTTGGACGCGCTGTTGAGCGAATGCGGGCGGCAGGTTATGCGGTGAAGAAAGACGGGTTTGATTGGAATTACACTACTCTTAATATAGCCGTGATTGATCTTAATCGCGCCAAAGGAGTCAATGATATGGATGACGATATTCAAGGCACATTTCGTTTTGTTTATAAAGTCATCTTGCCCGATGCAGAACTGCTTAAGTTTAGCAACTACCTAACGGCGCGTTATCCAGAGTATCCGAGTTGGAGCGAAGGGCAAATGGTTAAGGATGATGCGGAACTCAGCCCTGCTGGACTTCCGGTGATGAACCGTATGTTAAAAAAACCGGAACGCTATTATGAAGCCTATCTGGAATTCAAAAGATAAAATGAAAATTAGTCATCTCGGCATTGCGACCAAAGGAATTGACGAAGCGTTAAAATTTTGGCAGGACGCGCTCGGTTTGGAGAACGTTCACGCTGAAGAAGTCATTGAGCAAAAAGTGCGCGTGGTGATGCTGCCGATTGGAGAGACGCGCATCGAATTGCTTGAGGCAACAAGCGTAGATTCGCCGATTGCGAAATTTGTCGAAAAACGCGGCGGCGGCATTCATCACATCGCGGTGGAGGTTAAAAATATCGAAGAGAGTTTGGCGAAACTAAAAGCCGAGGGCGCGCGTTTAATAGACGAGCAGCCGCGCATCGGAGCTGAAGGATGTCTCGTCGCGTTCGTCCATCCGGTTTCGACCGGCGGAGTTTTATTAGAACTGATACAGGAAGATAAATAAGAATTTTGGTTTTTAGTTTTTAGTTTTTGGTCTTTGGTCTTCGATTCGATTAGATAATCTGAGCTAATTGAACGAAATCCAAAAACCAAAGACTAAAAACTAAGAACCTCTTTTGCAAAATCTAAATTATTAGAAGAGAGGATTTAATACATTGAGTAATTTAACCAAAGGTGTGGCGGTCATCGCCGTAATTTTAGCCATCGGCGCCGGTTTGGTGCTTTGGAAAACAAAGGTCGGCGGTCATCACGGCGACGAATCTTTGAATCGCTTGACCCGAGAAGATATGTCGGTTCTGCTGGCTGACGCCAATCCGATGCAGCTCCAGCAGTTGTCATCGAACCCGGAAGCGAAAAAGAAAATCGCCGAAAATATCCGGCAGCTTTTGGCGGTCGCCGGTCAAGCCAGAAAAGAAGGTTTGGCGAATGACGAAACCGTTAAACGCGAACTCGAAAGCACGCGCGCGATTGTGACCGCCAGCCTTTACGATAAACATATCAACGAAGGCAAAGGCGAGATGCCGCCGTTCAGCTTTATCACTGAAGAACAGGTGAAAGAGTTTTGGGGCCAAGCACCGGCAGCCGAGCCAACCGGCGTGCAAGGGTTTTTGCAAAAAATCGGTTTAGGGGACGAAACGGCGCGTCGTCAAATGGAGTTTCAGCAATTTCTCGATACCAAAATCGCGCTCGCCAAAGAAACCGGACGATTTCCCGAAGATAAAACGCTGACCGAAGACGAACTCAAACAGGCGAAGGACGATTACGCGAAAATTAAGATTTACGAAGCGGAAGCGGGCGCCAAGCGAAACGAATTGGGCGAAGAATTTAACCGCAATCTGGAATTGCAAGTCAAACTTCAGCAGGCGCAATTTCTAGCCAGCCGCTACGCAAACAAAACGCTGGTCGAACGAGTCAAAGTCACCGACGAAGATGTCAAAAAATATATCGCCGAACATCCCGAATACAGCACGACCGAAAAGCGGGCGACGGCAGAACAGATTTTGAGCCGTGCCAAAGCGGGCGAAGACTTTGCCAAGTTAGCCGACGAAGTGAGCCAAGATCCCGGAACCAAAGGCAAAGGCGGACTTTACGAAGCGGTAACGAAAGGCAAAATGGTTCCGGCTTTCGAACAGGCGGCGCTTGCGTTAGAACCCGGACAAATCGCCGAAAATCTCGTCGAAACGCCTTACGGTTATCACATCATCAAACTCGAAAAGAAAGAAACGGCAACCGACCCGACGAGCGGACAACCGGCGGAAACCTACGACGTGCGTCATATTCTGATCACGACGACGATGAAAGACCCGACCAATCCGATGGGACGCGAAATGCCGATTAATGATATGGTGAAAAGCACGCTCGAAGAAGAAAAACAAAAGAAAGTTCTTGACGAGATTGTGGCAAATAATCCGGTCGAAGTCCCGGAAGATTTCGAGATTCCGAAACCTTCCGAAGAAGACGTAAAACAGATGCAACAACAAATGATGCAGCAAATGCCGATGCAGATGCCGGAAGGAATAGAGGGCGAAGAGGAACCGGAGACTAAACCCGCGCCGAAACCCGCCCCGAAAAAGAAGTAAATTTCTAATCGTTTAATAAAAAATAAAAAACGGAAGGTGATAAAATATCTTCCGTTTTTTATTTTTTATTAAGCCGCTACGCCGCTTAGCGATTACCGCTCGAAAGCGAGCGGCTCAAAGCTACGGCAAAGATTCAGACTGTGAGATTAAATGCACCGGCAGCGATGGAAAAACTTAACCGTTTTTGAATAAATTATCGTTTCTCATAAATTTTATACCCCGCGTTTTCATAAAACAATTTGTATTCTTCTCGCAGAAGGCGCGGAAGATATTCATAAAATGCAGGAAAAAATTCTTTCGATGACTGCCAAGAACTCTCAACCCCGCTGTCATAAACGATAAATCGCGGACGCTTTCCGGTGTTAAATCCGAAACGTCCGTCATCAAGCAAATTGTCAGAAAAATTTAGACCGAAACCGAAATCCGAACTCGCCATTATAATATCTTTTTCATCGGCGTTTTGCTTCAGGAAATTAACAGCCGGCTGGTAAAAATTCGCATATGTGTTTTGCCTGATTCGCAAAGCCATTCCCCCGGTTTGCAGCGCGAGAAAAAAAAAGATTCCCGCAATCAAAACCGGAACGGGAACCGTTCGTCTTTCCCACAGCCAATTGATAAATATTGCCAGAAGTGCCAGGTAAAATGGCACGATGTGAATCAAATAAGGCGTTAGCTTCTGCCCGTCAATCAGCGACATTACGACAAAATAAATCGCCGTCATAATCAATAAAGCGCGGTAATTTCTGTTTTGGCGCAGCGATTTTGTGAAAATTACGCCGAACAATCCGACGATATAACCCAAAAGAATTAAGCCCTTTAAGTAAATTGGTCCCGAATGCCCGCTGGAATTAGACTGAAGTCCGAAGGCGTGCGGGTAGCGTTCGGTAAATTCACGGACAAAACCGCTCAGGGGCGAACTGGCGCCTTTCATTCTGCCGCTCGTCACCACGTTGTCAATAAACTGGTCTTTAAATGCGGCTGGGTCTTGCAAAACCCAAATCCCGAAGGCAGTTCCGCCAATAATATAAGGAATGAGCGCGGCAGCGATATGTTTCAAGCCCAAACGCCGAAAATCGAAATAAACGGTCAGAAACAACAAACCGAAAAAAGCCATTATGCCGTTCGGATGCGTCAAACCGGAAAGAACGACAAAAGATTGACTTAACAAAACCGCGAACAAAAGGTTTCGCTCGCGCAAAAGCAGAAATGCGGCGACGCCGATAAAGCCCAGCGACGCGCTCATCATATCCATTCGCCCGGAAGCGGAAGTATCCAGAACCGTGTAATCGCAGGTGAGCAAAATTAGACATAAAATGGCAGCTCTTTTATCGCCCGAAAGTTTTAAGATAATAAAATACCACGCCAGAAAGAGACCGAAACCCCACAAGATATTAACCAGCCGCATCGAAAATAAACTGAAACCGAGAATTTTGAACGAAGCCGAAGCATTAAGCAGGTAAAGCGGCATCACCCAGTAAGTTCTTTGCTCGATACGAGTTAATGGAGATTTTTCGGTTTCCAGCACGGTCGTGCCGAAATGTCCTTTGGCGGCTAAATTGAATGCTGGATTGGCGAACATTCCTTCGTCAATCTGCGGGCGGTGCGTGAGCGAACTGGCGATTGCCAACGCGAAAAATACGGAAACGGCGGAAATCGCTAAAATCAAATAAAATCGGCTGCTTTTATTGAAATTTTTCATCCGCGCAAAAATTTTCGCCGTATAGTTTTGACGAGAAGCGAGCTGTTTCTCAGCCGGTAAAAACGCCCGCGCCGCGCGTCAAATAATCCTGCATCGTAAAGGCGAACATAATCGCCAGCCAGAAAAATCCGGCAATCGCCGTCAGCCAAATCAAGCGCGAACTCCAGCGCACGTGCATAAAGATAAGGACGACGCAAGCCATTTTGAAAAAGGCAATCAATAGCGCGACTAATGTGTTCGCGCCCGGGAAAATACCGTCTAAATCAATCAAAGCGACAAAATAAGTTAGTATTGTGCCGACGACCAACACTCCGAAAACTCCGAAATAATAAATGAGCGGAACGACGTGATGTTCTTCGTGCTGATGACTCTCTGACTCGGTAGCCGTTTTAACTTTCTCTTCCATAAATTTATTTTACCCAAAATCCGAAATCCCCAATCTTAATGTCCCGCGCCGCCGTGCAGAAAATGTCTGCCTAAAAGATAGAGCAGCGGGAAAAGGAAAATCCAAACGATGTCAACAAAGTGCCAGTAAAGACCGGACATTTCGACCGGCGAATAATACGCGGCGGAAAAAGTTCCCATCCAAGCCTTCCACAAAAGCCACGCCATCACGCCCAAACCGATAATCATATGTAGCGCGTGAAGTCCGGTCATCACGAAATAAATCCAAAAGAAGATGCGAACTTTGTCGCGGAATTTGCTGGCGTTTAATTCGCCGTTGGAAAAATATCCGATTTTTTCGCTTTCGGTTAGATAATTGCCTTGTTCGGCTTGCGTAGCGAGCGAGGCGTCGGTCCAGACGAAATCGCCATTTGGATTGTAGTAACTGTGTTCTCCCGTCTCTTGCGTGTTCGCTTCGCTGACGCCGGTGTTCAGCGATTCGCGCGGGTCTTGAGTGTCGCCGGTGCGGGTCGAAAGTTCTCTGCCGCCCGGATACGTGCTGGCGGTTTTCGCCGTCCGCATATTCAAGCCCGCGACGGGAACAATTCCTTCGTTATATTTCTTTGTGTATTCAATGGCTTTGACGCCCAAAAATACCGTGCCGAAAATCATCGTCAGGATGATAAAGAGGACTTGCAAATTTCGTTTTCCGAGCTGCGCATAACGCACCGCTAAAGCCATCGTCAAACTGCTGACAATCAGCACGAGCGTATTCAGACCGCCCCAGAATGCGTCAAGGTGGTTACTGCCCGCCGCAAACGCCATCGGATATTTCGAGCGGAAAACCAGATAAACGGTGAATAGCCCGCCGAAGAACATAATTTCTTGGACGAGAAACATCCACATCCCGATCGAAGCGGATTCCTGTTGCTGTCCCATATCTTCAAACTGATGCTGAAGTCCGGGCGCGTGATAATGATGATCGTGTAAAGCGTCTGCGTGTGTTGCCATTTTGGTTTTTAGTTTTTAGTTTCTAGTTTTTAGTTTTTAGTTTCTTTAACTCAACTTGAGCAAAAAACCAAAGACTAAAAACCAAAGACTAAAAACCGATTTAACATTCTAAACTAAAACCTTATTTCTATTCCTGGCGTCTTCCAAATCCAAGCCGCTTTCTTCACCGAACTCATAGGCTTCCCAAGTAACAATCGGTGTTTCTTCAAAGTTTTCCGTCGGCGGCGGACTGGCAGTGCGCCACTCTAAGCCGGGCAGCATCCACGGATTTGCCGGTGCTTTCGCGCCGAAGAAAATCGAATACGTTAAATAAATCAACGGAATAATCAAACCGATAGCGAGAATTGACGCGCCTGCCGTCGAGAAAATATTCAGCACTTGGAATTCGTCAGGATACGAAGCGTAACGGCGCGGCATTCCCAAATAGCCTAAAATAAACTGCGGGAAAAACGTCAGATTGAATCCGACGAAAATGATAATCGAGGCGATTTTGCTCCAGAATTCCGAATACATTTTGCCCGTGATTTTCGACCACCAGTAATGCAGACCGCCGAGATAAGCCAACACTTGCCCGCCGACCATCACGTAATGGAAATGTGCGACGATAAAATAAGTGTCGGTCAAATGCACGGTCAGACCCATCGAGCCTAAAAATAACCCGGTCAGTCCGCCGATTAAAAACAATCCGATAAAAAACAAAGCGTAAAGCATCGGCGTGTCATACGAAATCTGACCTTTGTAAAGCGTCGCCGCCCAGTTGAAAACTTTGATTGCCGACGGAATCGCCACCACCATTGTTAAGAATGAAAACACCAAACCGGCGTAAATTGACTGACCGCTGACGAACATATGATGCCCCCAGACGAGAAAACCGAAGACGGCAATCGCAATCGAAGAGAAGGCGATAAATTCGTAACCGAAAATCTTTTTGCGCGAAAAATTAGAAATGAGTTCTGAAATCACGCCCATTCCCGGCAGAATCATAATGTAAACCGCCGGATGCGAGTAGAACCAAAATAAATGCTGAAACAGAATCGGATCACCGCCGATTGCCGGATCAAAAATTCCGATTCTCGCCAACCGCTCTAACGCGAGCAGCAAAATCGTAATGGCAATGACGGGCGTTCCTAAAATCATCACCAACGATGTCGCGTAATGCGCCCAAACAAAAAGCGGCAGACGAAACCAGGTCATTCCCGGAGCGCGCATCGTGTGGACGGTGACGATAAAATTCAAGCCGGTTAAAATAGAGGAAAATCCATTGATGAAAATCCCCAATCCGACTGCCATCACGTAGCCGTTGGAGAACGTCGTCGAATATGGCGTGTAAAAAGTCCAGCCCGTGTCAACGCCGCCACGCAGCAACGCGAAAAGCGTCAAACCGCCGCCCGCCATATAAAAATACCAGCTCAACAGATTGATTTTCGGAAACGCCAAATCTTTCGCGCCGATCATAATCGGAATCAAAAAATTTCCCAAGATTGCCGGAATGGACGGAATCAAAAAGAAGAAAACCATAATGATTCCATGTTGCGTAAAGACTTTGTTATACGTCTGCGTTTGCAGCAAATCGCTCGCCGGCGTCAAAAGTTCCAAGCGAATTAAGGACGCATAAGTTCCGCCTAGGGCGAAAAAGGCGGAAACCGTAATGAGATAGAGAATCGCAATCCGCTTGTGGTCTTTGGTCAAAAGCCAGGATTTGAGCGTAAAACCGTTTGTCAAATAACTGACTCGCGGTTCTTCCTTGATATTTTCGACATTGATTGCTTCTACGTTTTGCATAAACTTTATTTTAACCTTTTTCCCTGCTTGTAAAAAAACTTTTCGCCTACGGCTGACGGTTCGACGGCTCGGACATCGGCGGCGGCGCGTTCGGATTGCTGCCCATGCTGTTTGTGTCGCCGCGGTTGGCTCGGCGCGGAATCAGTCCGCTCGAATTCGCATCGCTGCCGCCCGACGTTCCGCCGCCGGTCGCTGCGCCGCCCGAAGTTGAACCCGAACCGGTTTGACTGCTGCCGCCCGCGCCGCTCAAAGATTTGATATACGCGACGAGCGAGACGAGTTGTTCTTCCGTAACCTGACCTTTGAACGTCGGCATAATCGGCTGATAGCCTTCGACGATTTGCGACTGCGGATTCAAAATCGAATTGCGGATGTATTCGTCATCGGCGATCACGGTTTGCCCGTTTGTCAGTTTAATTTCTTCGCCGTAAATTCCTTCGATTGGCGCGCCGCGCTGATTTTGTCCGGCAGCATGACACGACGCGCATCCGAGTTTGTTTTGAAACAAATCTTGTCCGGCTTGCACGGGTGTCTGTCCCGATTCGGTTCCCGAAAGCCAATTATCGAAATCGCGCTGTTCCATCACATAAATATAGCCGCCCATTCCCGAATGATTCAAGCCGCAGTATTCGGCGCAGAACAGATGATATTTGCCCGGTTTGGTCGGTTCGAACCAAAGCGTCGTATAGCGTCCGGGAACTACGTCCATTTTGGTGCGAAACGCCGGAACGTAAAAATCGTGCAGCGTATCTTCGGTCGTCATCGTCAACTTAATTTTGCGTCCGACTGGAACGTGCAGCTCGTTAATCTCGCGCTGTCCCGTGCCGTGCTGCATTTTCCACATCCATTGTTTTCCGACGACATAAATTTCCGTCGTGTCCGCCGGCGGACGATATTGATTAAAATAAATAATCGCGCCGCCGAGGAAAATCGTCATCGAAATCACGAACGGAATAATTGACCAGACGGTTTCGAGCGCAATCGAGCCGTGAATTTCCTCGCCCGTCGCAAATTTTTCTTTTTCACGATATTTGACAAAGAAAAAGAAAATCACCGCGACGATGCCGACCGTAAAAAACACGCTGATGGCAATTAAATAAAAATATAAGACATCAACTTCCCACGCGAAAGTCGAAGCCTGCTCAGGGAACAATGGAACCCAAGATGTCGTCTCTTGTTGCATAATCTTTTTTGTTAATTGTTCATTATTGATTGTTAATTATTGATTAAATAATCAGACTTCCGATTAACCGTTAACAATTTACAATGAGCGATTAACTCAATTCTTTTCTACCGCGTCGCAAAAAAACAAACAGCATTGCGCCTAATCCTAAAACGGTAGCGACCGCCATCAGCCGCATCACGCTCAAAATCTGCAAACCGTATTTGCCCGTCGCCGGATTATAGTGAAAACAATACAAATAAAGCTGCTCGACCGGGCTGCCGATTTTCCCTTCTGCCGAATCCATTAAGGCGAATTTCAAATCTTTCGGCGCGTAATCAATACCGTAAAGATAACGCGACGTTCTTCCGTCGGGCGTTATAATCATTACGCCGCCCGCGTGCGCGAATTGCTCGGTCGCCTCGTCATATTCGTAATTGAATCCGACCGCTTCGGTTACCCGATCAATCTCGCTTTGCGTTCCGGTCAGAAAATGCCAACCGTTTTCCGCCGCGCTTCCGCGCCCGTATCTGTTCAAATAGCTCGCTTTTTTATTTTTCGCTAGTTCCGGCTTATCGTTCTCTCGCGCGTCAAAGCTAATCGCCAACACATCAAACTCTTTACCCGCTTCAAACGACACTCCTTTCAAACTTCCGGTCAAACCGTTCAAAACTTCGTTGCAGAGCATCGGGCATTCATAATAAACCAGTGCCAAAACGACGGGTCTGCCTTTGCCGAAATAATCGCCGAGCTTAACGATATCGCCGCTCTCGTTTTTGAATTCGGCATCGAGCGGCAATTGCGCGTCTAATTTTTGTTCGATGCCGACCGACTTCAAAGCCGCCGGCAGTCCGCTGCTCGTTCCCGCCTGCGTCGGATCGTATTTCTTCGGCGCGTAAAGCGGCGAATTGTAGTGTTCCGATTTTTGCGCCCAAACATTCGTCGCCAGCAACAAAGCGCTCAAACTCAATAAAAGTTTTAGTTTCAAAACTGCTGAAATGGCTAAACTTTTTCTCATAAAATTTCAACTGCTAAGTAAACGTTTGAATCCGAGAATTTTTTATTTGCTCGTCAGTTCTCATCCTTTACCGGCGTATATCGCTTGCCGTTCTTCCGACGCTCGAATAAGAAGGCAGCCGACGCGATTCGTCTAAAGACTTTTGCGCCTGCTCGCTGACGGGCGTTTTGGCGCTTTCCTGCAAAAGTTTTCCTTTTGCTTCGTCAATCGGAAGCGTAATAACCGTTCCGGTTTTCGGGTCCGTCTGTCCCTCCGCCCACTGTCTTTCCCACTGTCTTTCGAGTTCCCAATACTCGGATTGCGGAGCGCGAAGTTCCAGATTGACGCGCCCGCCTTGCTCGGATTCGACACCGTATCCGGGCGCGGCTTGCAGACGCGGTTCGGGCGGCAACCGTTCGCGGTCGGTCATCATCATGGGATTTACGTTCTTTTTGTCCTTTGCTTCAACCGCCTGATCTTCCATTACGTTTTGCAGAAAATACATCAAGCCGAAAGTGATGACAATCAAAAGAAACAAACCGATTCCAAAATAAATGATGCCGCGCAAGCCTATCAGATTCGTTTCGTATGTGCGCTCGTAATCAACAAACGTTTTTTCGTGTTTCGGTTCCATATAACTAATTATGAATTATGAACTAACAATTACGAACCAAAGCGGATATTAAATCTCGTAATTTGAAATTCACGACAATCTAATGACCTCTTCCGTGTTCAATCGCGCTCTCTAAAAACGGGTCGTTGACGGGCAGCAGCGGACGCTTCACAAGCTCGCCGAAGAAATACCAAAGCCAAATTCCGCCGACGGCGAATGGCGCGATGAAATCCCAAATACTGATATGAAAACCGCCGCCGTGACCGCTCGTGCGCGGGCTGGGACCGATCAGATAAAACATATCCACGACGCGCAAAATTAAAATAAAAACCGCCACCGCCGCCAACCATTTGTTGTTGCGTTTGACATCGCGGTTGAGCAGAACGAGAAACGGAAACGCAAAGTGAAGCACGATCAGCAAAATTCCGATTACGCCCCAAGTGCCTTCCATTCTCGTCAAATACCAGCGCGTTTCTTCCGGCAGATTTCCCGACCAGATAATCAGAAATTGCGAGAAATTAAAATATGCCCAAACCATCACGAGCGCGAGCATCAATTTGCCGACATCGTGAAAATGGCGTTTGCCGAGAATACGGTTATACGGTTCTTTGTCGGCGAGCGCCGCCCAAATCGTCACCGCAAAACAAAAGAAACTAAGCGCCCAGCCGACCGCAAACAGCAATCCCCAAATTGTCGAAAACCAGTGCGGGTCGAGCGTCATCACCCAATCAATCGCGGCGAAGCTAACGACAAGAACATAAAAAACCATCGTCGGACCGGAAAACTTCGACGCATCGGTGAGCATTTTCGTCGCTTCTTCAGCGTTCGTCGCGCGGTCTTGACGCGCTGACCATCTATTAAGTAGATAGGACATTACGCCCCACAAAATGAAATACAAAACCGTGCGAATCAGCCACCATTCGATAGTCAAATACGGTTTTTTCCATTCGACAATCGGGTCGCCCGTATGCAGCAGATGCGTCCACTCGTAGATATAAGTCATACCGAGCGCGACCGGCACAAAAAGCAGCGCGATAATCGGCAGCGTCCGCGACGCGGCTTCGGCGATGCGGCGAATCACGACGCCCCACGCGCCGCCAGTCAAATACTGAAGCAGCAAAATGCCGAGACCGCCGATGCCGATCCCGCCCCAAAAGATAAAACCCAGCAGCCACGCCCGCAACGCGTCTTCACGCTGTTCTGGGAAAATCAGCGCGACGACTAAAATCACAATCGAGAGAATACCGCCGATGCCGAGTGCCAATGTTCGCCAGCGGCTGATGTCGGCGGGCGCCTCAAAATTCAAATCTCTAATCATTTACCGCGCGCCTCCCGAAACATTGGCGTTGTTCGTCGTAACCGGATTCGCATTATTCATAATCGGCGTCGGCGCGTTCGCATTCGACGGGTTAGCTGAGTTCATTTGCATATTTCCATTCGGATTCTGACTGATTTGCAAAGCCCGAATATACGCGACGATTGCCCAGCGGTCGGCGGGCGGAACCATTGCGGCGTAACTGTTCATCTTGCCTTGCCCGTTGGTAATGACATTATAAAAATGTCCGACCGGAGCGTTTCGCAGACGGTCGTCATTATACGTCGGCGGTTTGGAAAAGCCGCGGCGCACAATCATTCCGTCGCCGTTGCCGACCGGACCGTGACAGACGATGCAGAAAACATTGTATCGCTGCTCGCCTCGATTAATCAGGTCTTCCGTTACCGGCAAAGGAAACTCGCTGACCAAGCCGGTGAAATCCGTGACCAAAGTGTTGCCCGATGAATCCATCGTCGGAGTAGCCGCCGGATTCGGCGCTGTTGCGGTCGCATTTTGTCCGCCTTCGGTTTTGCCCTGGTAAAATGCTTTGTCTTCACGCAAAAATCCCCGCGGCACAGTTCCTTCGGGCAATTCTCTCATCGCTTTTCCGTCTGCGAAAAAATCGCTTTTTTTATGCGCTTTGTAACGCGGCTGGTCTTGCATATCGTAGCGACAGCCGACAGCGAATAAGCAGAAGGCAAATAGTAAAAACAGTCTTACGTTCCAAGCACCAAGTTTCAAACCGGAAATCAACTCCCGAACTTTAAACTTTGAACTTTGAACTTTGAACTTACTCTTCAACATCAAAAACCTCCTGCGCGTTCAAGCTCTGCATAAAACTTCTGGTTTCGCCGTAATCGAATTTCGGGTCGCGGCGCTCAATCAGTAAAAAGAATTTCTCGCGCGTCGCCAGCGCAAAACGCGGCACGTTAAAAACCGGATGATACGGCTGCGGCAAACCGTTCAAAAGAATCATTCCGAAGACGGCGGTGAACGCCGCAAGCAGAATCGTCAGTTCGTAACTCGGCGGAATGAACGACGGCAAACTGAAATACGGGCGACCGCCGACGATAATCGGGTAATCGTAAACGTGAACGAACCACTGCAGAGCGATTCCCGACGCCAGCCCGACGATGCCGCCGCCTAAAACCATAAACGGCAGAATCGAACGCTTGATGCCGAGCGCCTCGTCAATCTCGTGAATCGGGAACGGCGAAAAGGCGTCGGTTCTTTTATAACCCGCGTCACGAACCTTTTCCGCCGCCGCGACGAGTTCGGTCGGCGTATCGAATTCCGCTAACAATCCGTAAATGTTTGCCTTCATAACTTTTGCTCTGCAATCAACCGCGCCGGCTGGCAGCCGGTTTGACACGGGTGAGTTGCCCTTATTTACCAACTGCGGGCGGGCAGCGGTTGACTGCAAACTTAATTCTACAAAAATCTATTTCCCGTGATATTTCCCGCGATCATCGGTCGGCGTCTCCAATTCGCGCTTCGATTCTCTACCCGTAGATTCATTAACGCCCTCGGTAAAATCTTGCGATTCGCCATGGATGTCGTCGCCGTCGTGCGCGCCGTGATGTCCGTGCGCGACCTGCGCGTCGGGCAACAATGTTCTGACCTCGAAGATCGAGATAATCGGCAGAAAGCGGACGAATAGATAAATCAGCGTAAAGAAAAATCCGATTGTTCCGGCAAACATCGTAATATCGAAAATCGTCGGCGAATACATTGACCAAGACGACGGCAGAAAATCGCGGTGCAAGCTCGTCACGATGATCACAAAGCGTTCGAGCCACATCCCGATGCTGACGATAATCGAAATCACAAACAGCCAAAATACGCTTTCGCGGAAACGCTTGAACCATAAAAGCTGAATTGACAAGCCGTTACACAAAATAAGCAACCAGTAAAACCACCAATACGGACCCGCCCAAATACGATTTTTTATCATAAAATACTCGTATTCGTTCGCGCTATACCAACCGAAAAACGCTTCCATCGCGTAGCCGTAAACTACAATTAAGCCGGTCGCCAGCATTACCTTACCCATCAAAACCAAATGCGTGTGCGTAATAAAATCTTCCATTCCATACAATCTGCGGAGCGGAATACAAAGAATTAAAACCATCGCAAAACCGGCGAAAATCGCGCCCGCCACAAAATACGGCGGAAAAATCGTCGCGTGCCAACCGGGAAGCTGCGCCACGGAGAAGTCGAAACTAACAATCGAGTGAACCGACAAAACGAGCGGCGTGGAAAGTCCGGCGAGCAACAAATAGGCAATCTCGTAACGATGCCAATGCCTGGCTGAACCGCGCCAGCCCATCGCCAGCAATCCATAGATAACTTTGAAAAACTTGTTTTTCGCCCGGTCGCGCAACGTCGCCAAATCTGGAATTAAACCGACATACCAGAACAAAGCGGAAACCGTCGCGTAAGTCGAAACGGCGAACACGTCCCACATCAAAGGACTACGAAATTGTGGCCACATCCCCATCGTGTTCGGATACGGGAAAAGCCAATAGGCGAGCCATGGACGTCCCGTGTGCAGCAGCGGAAAAAGTCCGGCGCAAGCTACGGCGAACAGCGTCATCGCTTCGGCGAAACGGTTGATTGATGTGCGCCATTTTTGATTGAGCAGCAACAGAATCGCAGAAATCAGCGTTCCGGCGTGACCGATGCCGATCCACCAGACGAAGTTGATGATGTCGAATGCCCAGCCGATAGGCTGGTTGTTTCCCCAGATTCCGATACCGGTCACGACCAAATAAACGACCGTAAAAAGAAGCAATTGCGCGATGAGAAATGAAATTCCCAACCCGATAAACCAGTGAAACGGCGTTTTTTTCTTGAGGGTTAAATCGCCGATTTTGTCGGACACCGAACCGAACGTATGGTCGCCTTCGACCATCGGCGGCTGAAGCCTCTGCCGAATCGCTCTTAATTCTTCTGCGTTTTGCATATCTCTTTAAGTTTCAGGTTTTAACCGAAAACCCGAAATTTGAAACTCTTCTTCCTAATGGTTGATGTCGCCTGCCGGCTGTTCGCCCGTTTTGTGTTCCGTTTTTCCTTTGTCCACCGGCGGTCGGTAGTCGGGCATTTCCTTGTTTTGATTTTTTAAACTCGCTAGATAAGTCGTGCGCGGCTGCGTGTTCAAATCGTTCAGCACATTATAATTGCGCGGGTCTTTTTTGAGTTTCGCCACCTGACTGCTGCCGTCGTTCAAATCGCCGAAGATGATCGCGTCTGCTGGACAAACCGATTGACACGCCGTTAAAATTTCCCCGTCACGAATCGGACGACCGTCTTTTTCCGCTTCGATGCGGGCGTAGGCGATGCGCTGCGTGCAATACGTGCATTTTTCCATCACGCCGCGGCTGCGAACCGTCACCTCCGGGTTGCGCATCAATTTATACTGCGGGGTATTCCAATCCTGATAAAGCAAAAAGTTAAAGCGTCTGACTTTATACGGACAGTTGTTCGAGCAGTAACGCGTACCGACGCAGCGGTTGTAAACCATATCGTTCAAACCTTCCGCGCTGTGAACCGTCGCGTGAACCGGGCAAACCGGCTCGCACGGCGCAAGCTCGCAATGCTGACAAAGCATCGGCTGAAAATGCGGTCCGTCTGGATTCTCCACCTCACCGCTGTAATAAGTGTCAATTCTCATCCAGTGCATCTCTCGGCTGCGCTCGACTTGTTCTTTGCCGACGACCGGGATGTTGTTTTCTGCCTGACAAGCGATGACGCAGGCGTTGCAGCCGACGCAACTGTTCAAGTCAACCGTCATTCCCCATTTGTTGCCCGCGTATTCGTAACGCGGATACATCGAATCCGAATAATGGTCGTGCTGGTGTCCCTTCTCGGGATGTTGGTTAAAATCCTCCAAATCCCAGACGCGGAGAATGTCGCGCCCTTCCATGTTAAAATGAATTTGCGTCGAGGCGATTGCCCGCTGCTCGCCGGTTTTTCCTATTTCGCCCGTGCCGCTCCACATCGCGTCCGAGCGTTGAACGTTGTAAGCGTTATAACCCAAATCCGTGCCGATGCGCCCGGCGCGCGTGCGCCCGTAACCGAGATAAATTGTAATCACGTCGTCCGGCTGACCGGGCGCAATCCACATCGGAACGGGTTTGCCGACTTCCGCGCCATTCATTTTGAGCGTTACCAAATCGGAAAATAAATTGCCGCCTTTCGTATTGACAAACGTCGTGCCTAACGAGCCGCCGCTGTATTCTTCTTCCTTCACGTCTTGGTTTAAACCCAAGCGTTTTGCCGTGTTGGGACTAACCAAGGCGACGTTATCCCAAGTGATTTTTGTCAGCGGATTCGGCAATTCCTGCAGCCAGCCGTTATTGGCAAAGCGTCCGTCGTAAACGCTCGGGTCAGGGCGAATCGAGATTTCCAAATCGCCGGAGGCGGGTGCGGTCGGCTGATTCATAAACGCGCCGCTCGCCGCAACCGTTTTCGCCGTTGCCGCTGAATTCGGAACGAAGCCGTTATGAACGAATCTGCGCCAATTATCTTCAAATGCGCCGGACACGGGATTGGTGTCGCCGCCCGCCGGATTCGCGTTTCGACTCTGCGGCGAATTCGGCATCGTCGGGGGCGCCGCGCTCGTCGCCGCGCTTTGATTTTGCGTCGCGCTCGGCGTTCTGGGCTGCTCGTTGCTCATCAGAACGCGATTAGTGGTTTGCTGGCTTTGATTATTCGTTTGCGCTTGATTATTTGTTTGAGTTTGGTTGCCCGCCGTCGCGGTCGTCGCCATCGCGCGCGGCGCGGCGTTCGCAAAACCTTGCCGCTGCCAATTTTCCTTGATGATGTCGTAATCTCTTTTATCGTAATTTTCGCGGAAGAAAAGCTGTGCCAGTTCATTCGCGCTTTTGCCGTCGTAAAGCGGCTGAATAAGCGGTTGAATAATCGTCGCCGTGCCGTCGTAGGCGCGCGCGTCGCCCCACGATTCGAGATAATGTTTTTCGGGAATATGCCAGTGACAAACTTCCGCCGTCTCGTTTTGATAAAGTCCCAGGTGAATACGCAGCGGAACTTTTCTGCCTTCTCGGTCTTCGGCGTCAACCCGGAAACGGTTTATGTCAAGCCGCAAATCGGCGGGCGTGTTGTAAGCCGGATTGCCGCCGATGATGACGAGCATTTTCACCGCGCCGTTATCAATTTCCTGGACGAGGGAGCGAAGCTGGTCAATCTGCGAAACGTCGGCAAACGGCTGAAACGGTTCGACGTAAGTTACGGTCGTGCCGACGTTTCCGAGCGTTTGATTCATCGTTGCCGCAAGCGCGTGAACCATCGGCGATTGATTATCGCCCGCAACGACGATTGAACGCCCGCGATTCGCCTGCAGGTCGCGCGCCATCGCCTGAATCCACTGCGCGTTTTCCGTGTAGGTCGAAGTCGCGCCCGCCACGCCCAAAGCCGCCGCGATTGCCTTTGCGATTTCCGGCATCTGACTCGGTTTGACGGCGAGCCGATGGTCGGCTTTCGCGCCGGTCAAAGTCATCGTCGTTTCAATCGCGTAAAGCCGGTTAATGTCTTTTTTGTCTTCTCCGTAACGTCGGCTCTGGTTGTAATCCTTCGTGTAGCGAACATTAAAATCCGAAAAAATATCTTTGTCGAGCGACAGAATTCTCGTTGCCTGGTCGAATTTATAAATCGCTTTCGCGGGCGAGCCGAACGCCATCTTCGCGCCCGCCATTGCATTGTCGCCGTTAATCGGTTCGTATTGATACCAGCGCGCGTTCGGCATCTCGGAAAGAATCTGCCGCATCTGCGCAATCATCGTCGGCGACGTGATTGTTTCCGACAAAAAACGCACGCCCGCGCCGCCGTCCACGCGGTTTTCGTCAATGCGGGCGCGGACTTCCTGCATAAAATTCTGCCACGTCGCCGGATCGCCGCGCCGCAAGATTTCCTGCGATCGGTCCGGGTCATACATATCGAGCAAGGATGCTTGCGCCCGCACGTCGGTCGCACCGAGACTTTGCGGATGATCGGGATTGCCCTCGATTTTTATCGGGCGCCCCTCGTTCGACCGCGCCAGGAGTCCGGTCGCTTCGCCGCCGAGCGTCATCGCCGTCGCGTAAAAAAGCGGCTTTCCAGGAACAATTTCTTCGGGCTGCGAAACATACGGCACAATTTTTTCGGCAGGCTGAATAACGCAACCGGAAAGTCCGGCAAGCGCCAGGGACGCACCCATCACTTTGATAAAATTGCGACGGCTCAAACCGTCCGCCCATTCTTCGGCGTGCTGCGGGTATTCGTTTTTGACGAATTCTTCAAACTCCGGCGCGTCGGCAAATTCCTCGACGCTCCGCCAATAATCTTTTCCGCTCTTTTGCAGAATTTTGTCTCGCAATAATGCAAAGTTTGTTTTGCTGTTTTTACCGCTCGGCATAATTTTAAATCCAAACTATCTATGACAAGTCGAACAACTCGTCAACATTTCCTGACTTCTGATTTTGTAATCGGCTTTCAACTGCAATCTTTCTTCGTCCGACAATTCCGAATCGTTCCACTGGACATTGTAGATTTCCGATTTCGGTCGAATGTATTTTTCCGGCTCGCGGTGACACTGCAGACACCATTCCATCTGCAGAGTGTGTTCTTGCCAAACAGCGGGCATATTGTCAATCTGTCCGTGACAGGTCGAGCAGCCGACGCCTTTGGCGATATGAATGCTGTGATTGAAGTAAGCGTATTCGGGAAGATCGTGAACTCTTTCCCATTCAATCGGTTTGTTCTCGCGCCAACTGGCGCGCACCGGCTCTAAATACGGGCTGTCCGACCAGATTTGCGAGTGACAGTTCATACACGTTTGCGTCGGCGGAATTCCCGCCGAATAAGACGTTTCGACTGCCGTGTGACAATAACGACAATCAATGCCGTCGTCGCCGGAATGATGCTTATGGCTGAACTGAACCGGCTGCTGCTTTTCCACATGTTGTCCGGTCAGGTAACTTGACCTGGCGAGTTGCGTGTAAACAAAGCCCGCCGTCGCCGCCAAAACCACCGCCACGACGATGCTTATTTTTGCGACGTTATTTGCTGCTCGATGAAAAACTTGTGCCATTTTATATTTCTTAAATTCGGTAACTTACGGTTCGCCGTTTCCTAGACTCCGATTGAGTCTAAGCTCGCTTTGGGAAACTCGATTTTTGTTTGTTAAGACCCGATTGCAAAATCTAATTTCGATTTTACAGAATCTTGCAGTTTCCGCAAATCTACTCTAAAAATAATTCGTTTCTAGGCTTTGTGCAAGTTTTCACTAAATAAGTTTAGCTGATTAGCTTGATTAAACTTTTCAATCTAAAACACGAGTACCGATGCTGATTACCGAGGATTATCTGAGAGTTCCCAAAATCAAGCTGTATGAAAGATAACAATATAAATTATAAAAATCAGCCAGCCGATTCCGCCGAAAGCAGACCTGCGCCGATGGCGGCGGCGTTTTCGCCGAGACGACTGGCGACAATCTGCGTGGCTTCAAAAGACGGCGGAAACGTCAACTCACGCGCACGCCGAAGAACCGCGTCAAGAACGATATTATCGGCTTCGACGATTTGACCGCTGATGACGATGCGCTCGATATTCAAGAGATTTATGACGCCGGCGATTGCCGTCCCGACGTAGATTCCTGTTCGGTCGAGCATCAGGCGGGCGAAATCGTCGCCGTCGCGTGCTTCGTTAACAATTCCGGCGATTCTGATTTCGTCCTCGTCGAGTTTCCCCAGAGACGAAGTGCTGTCCTGCTGAAACCGATTTTTCGTGCGCCGCACGATGTTGACGTTCGAGGCGACGTCCTCGAGTTTCATTCCTTCGGAATTAATGGCGATTTGTCCGAACTCGCCCGCAAACCCGGACGCGCCGCGCCAGATTACACCGCCAAAAATAAACGCGCCGCCCACGCCCGTGCCGAGCATCACGTAAAACAAATCGCGGCTGCCGCGTCCCGCGCCCAAACGGTATTCGCCGTAGGCGGCGGCGTTTGCGTCGTTTTCAATCGTGATTTTTAAACTGGTAGCGGCTTCGAGTTCGCCAGTAAAATTTATCGTTTCGTGTTCGGGAATATAGGTCGAATGAGTGATGCGCCGGGTTTCGTGATGCACGAGTCCGGGAACGGCGACGCCGATTCGCTCACTGCCGCCGAAACGTTTTTTCGCTTCGTTCAAAAAATTAACGAGCTGCGGAAACGTCGGATTCGATTTGTCTATTTTGTAGCGCAGCGTATCTTTGAGGCTGCCGCTCTGGTCAAAACAGACGGCTTTGAACGCCGATTTTGAAACTTCAACGCCGATCAGTTTTTCCGTGTTCAGAATACTTTCGCTCATCGCTCTTAAATTTTTATCGTTAATTGTTTAGGCAAGAAACTAACGAGATTTTAGATGCTTGTTCGTTGAACTGTCAAACACCTTGAATGAGAATTGAAAAACGAACGCAGAGAGAAAAGGATAAATAAATACTTGACGTTTTATTTATCCTTCACACATTCCGTTTCCAAGTTTTTAAATCGCTTTAGTTTTGAATCAGTCAGGCAAAATCTCAAAAAATATCGGTTGCGCCGATAATGCTTTTTTCGTTCCGTCTTGGTTGATACCGACACGGTAATTAAAAGTTAATTCATAAAAACCCGCTTCCAGCGTATCATACCATTCCTGTAAATTTCTGATTCCGGCAAAATCGGGAATTGCCTGTTTAGTTGCAGTGGGAATGTAACGCCGTCAACCCGGTAAGCCGCCAGATGTTTTTCTCTACTTTGTAATTCTTTAGTTTTATCTTTTGAATAGTTGACTATTTTTCCATTTAGTTTCAGCTCTGGACGAATAGATCGTGTAGCATCGTTAAAAATAAGCTCAAACTGAGTTTGTGTTTTGTTTTCCAAAAAAAACTCGAACTTTAAATCGTTTAATGCTTGTCGGCTAATCCGTATGACATCTTTTTCCGGCGAGGCATTCAAAGTCTTAACTTTTGCAGAAAAAGAAACGTATGAATCGAGATTTCTAGCAATCTCTTGGCGTTTCATAATAATCGCTTCCATCTCCGGCGTAACAATCGGATCGCCTCGCTCATCAACCTGAATTTTTATTTTTTGGTCTTTTTGAGCAAGTATGGTAATACGCTTGAAAATAAAATCACGAAAAGCAAGATTTGTTTTAGCATCATTTTTTCTCCTTAAAGCTGACAGTTCCCGGCTAGAGAATAATGTGAAAGCAAATCTTACTGACTTTGCCGAACCGGAACGCGCTAACTAACCCAAGACTCGAATATCGAAGTAATGCGATGACAGTATTCCTCTTTAAACTATATGTCAAGATTTTTTGATTTTTAAGTTAGACTGAAAGTTCTCGTTTATTTTGCGTTTATTAGAGTAAAGCGATTGCATTTCCCTTTGACTGAAAGGCTGGTTGACGGTTAATCTTTGAAAGCGAGATTGAACGCTGACGAATTCTTTCACCAATGGAACACATCTCCGAAATCATCGAGCAATACGGAATTTACGCTGTCTTTGCCCTTTGCACGGTCGAGGGCGATATAACTTTGCTGTTGTCAGGCGTGATGGCGCACAGCAATTTTTTCGGTTCATACAGTTTTTTGAAGGTTTTTCTGGCGGGAATGTTCGGCGGCATCGTCGGCGATAACGTCGCCTATTTTATCGGACGGCTTTTTCGGAAAACCATCAAGGATTACCGCTTTTATGAAATGGCGCGTCCGCGCATCGAGCGGCTGATTGATAAATTCGGCAGTTTTGCGATTATTATTTCAAAATATATTTACGGAATCAGGGCGGCGATGTGCGTTTTTTACGGCATCGGCAGAATGCCATACGCGCGTTTTCTACTGCTCGATGTGATTAGCTGCGCGATTTGGGCGCTTATGCTGGCTGGCGTCGGCTTTTTTTTCAGCGGCGCGATTACCAACATCATCGGCGACTTCAAACAAGTCGGCATCTGGCTGTTCTTTATCGTTCTGTTCGGTATTATTATTTTCTATGTAGTCGAGCGTTATTATCTGTCTGAGAAGGTCGAGGAAGCCAATCCGAATCCCGAAACGATTCATAAAATCGAAGAAAAGCTGCACAATATCGAAGAGCGGCTTCACCTGACGACTTCGCCGGAACGTGAGGAAATCAAAGAGAAAAGAAGACGCGGAGGAGACGCGGAGAAAAAGACGGATGCGGAAATACGCAGACGCGCGGACGCGGAGAAAGAAGAAAGCAAATACATCGGCGGTTAATAATTTACGAAAGAAAAACAATCGCACATCAACAGAAACCAAAAACCAAAACTAAAAACCAAAGACCGAAGATTTTATGATAATCGAATCATCTGCTCCGACGAGAGTTGATTTAGCGGGCGGAACTATAGATATTCCGCCGCTTTTTCTTTTTCACGAAGGCGCTTCAACAGTTAATTTCGCCGTTGATTTAATGGCGCGCTGCCGCATCGAAACACGCAGCGACGACCGCATCTTTCTCGAATCCGTTGACCGCGACGTGCGGTTTGAAACTTCTTTGGGTGAAATCGGCGGGCTTTACAACGAACCGCGTCTCGAATTGCTCGCAAAATTAATTTATTTTTTCAATCCCGAAACCGGTTTTAATATGACAACCGAATCGGAGGCTCCGGCGGGCGCGGGGCTGGCTGGTTCTTCGACGCTGAACATCGCCTGCATCGGCGCGCTCAATAAATTAGTCGGCAACCGTTACTCGGAAGAAAATTTCATCCGCATCGCGGCGAACGTCGAATGTCAGGTCATCAAAGTTCCGACCGGCTTTCAGGATTATTATTCGGCGCAATACGGCGGCGCGGCGTGCATCCATTTTCGCCCCGACGGAATCGAGCGCGAACCGTTGCGGATTGACGTAAAAACTTTGGAAGAGCGCATTGTCGTCTGCTACACGGGCGAGCCGCGCAATTCGGGAACGAACAACTGGGAAATCACCAAACGCCACATTGACGGCGATGTCGAGACGTTCGCCATTTTTGAAGGCATCCGCGACACGTCGAGAGATTTACGCAGCGCGTTGATTGAAAACGACTGGACGCGAGTCGGCGAAGTTTTGGGTGCCGCCTATCCGCGCCGCAAAAAACTTTCGCCGAATATCACCACACCGCAAATGGATTCGTTAATCGAAAAGGCATTGGCAAACGGCGCGATTGCCGCCAAAGTCTGCGGCGCGGGCGGCGGCGGCTGCATCGCTTTTTTCTGCGAAGACAGAGAAAAATCGAACGTCGAGCGAGCCTTAGCCGCCGAGCCGGACGCAGAAGTTTTGCATTGGAAATTGAGCGAGCGAGGTTTGACGGTGAAAGAAATTTAAGTCCAAAGTCTAAAGCCCAAAGTTCAAAGTCGAAAATTGTTCTGACCTTGAACTTTGGGCTTTTGAAAAACTTTAAGCTACGGACTTTTCGATGGCTTTCGTTAGCGAGCGAAATATATCGCGCCCGTCATTTGATCCCAAAAGTTCTTCGCAGGCGCGTTCCGGGTGCGGCATCATTCCCAGAACATTTCCTTCGCGGTTCAAGATTCCCGCGATGTTCGAGAGCGAGCCGTTCGGGTTAGCTTCCGCCGTCGTTTCGCCGTTCTCGTCGCAATAGCGAAAGACGATTTGTTTGTTCGCTTCGAGTTCCGCCAAAGTTCGGTCATCGCAAACGTAGTTGCCTTCGGCGTGAGCAATCGGAATTGACAAAACTTCCCCGCGTCCAAGTTCGCTCGTGAAAGGCGTCGCGCCGTTTTCGACGCGGACGTTGACGTGCCGGCAGACGAAATGCAAATTGCTGTTTCGCATCAGCGCGCCGGGCAGCAGACCGGCTTCGCAGAGAATCTGAAAACCGTTGCATACGCCGAAGACGAATTTGCCCGCTGCCGCAAAATCCTTGACCGCGTTCATGACCGGCGAGAATTTGGCGAGTGCCCCGGCGCGCAGGTAATCGCCGTAGGAAAATCCGCCCGGAACTATCAGCGCGTCGTAACCGTTCAAATCCGTCTGCTTGTGCCAGACGAAATCAACCGGCTGCCCGACGTGCTTGGAAAGAACGTGATAGGCGTCGTGGTCGCAGTTTGAGCCGGGAAAAACTATTACTCCGAATTTCATAAATTGGTTTTTAGTTTTTAGTTTTTAGTTTTCAATTTTTAGTTTTCTCGCCAATTTGAGATAAATCTAAAAACCAAAAACTCTTATCAAGCTATTTCCACCCGATAATCCTCAATCACCGGATTTGCCAGCACATTTTTCGCAATTTGTTCGGCGGTTTGTCTGGCGTCAATTTCCGACACATTCGCGTCGAGCGCGATTTCAAAATACTTACCCTGCCGCACGTCTTCGATTTGTTCGTAGCCGAGCAGTTCGACCGAGTGATGAATCGCCTTGCCCTGCGGGTCAAGCACGCTCGGCTTGAGGGTCACGTAAACTTTTGCCTTCATTTTTTGTTCTCCTTAAAAGCGGAAAGGAAAAGTTTCGGAAGGCTTCCGCCCGGTGATGAATTGAAAGATCTGACGAGAGACGAGCAAAATTTTTCACATTTTCACTTTTCCGCTTTTTCACTTTTAAAATCTTCGCGCAAAATCTTGTTTTAAGCAACGTCTTTGTGTTAGATTCTGTGTAAATTGATTTTAAGCTTTCCAAAATTAAGTTCTAATTCTAAAAGGAGATTCAAAGAAAACTTATGCAAAATATGTCTAGCGGAAAAACCGCGCTTGGGCTTGATAATAACGTCGGAGCGTTAATTTGTTATTTAGGAAACATAATCGCGCCTTAGGCTTGATTTACAGCATCATCGTGCTGGTTACAGACAAGACTAACAAGCTGCCGCGCTTTCACGCAATGCAGTCAATTCTACTGTCGGCTGTCGGTGCTATCGTCGGTATCGTCATCAATATTATCTTCGCCGGCGCTGCTGCCGCTGCCAATTCAGGCGCTCTGGCTCTTTTAGGCTCGCTGATTTATCTGGTGTTTGTTGTGGCGTTGCTTGGAGCGGTGATTTTCGCTGCTATCAAAGCGTTTCAAGGTCAAATTTTCAAACTTCCGATTATCGGCGACTTGGCTGATAAATGGTCGAACTAATTCGATTTTCATTGACGGAAAGACGAGAGTTCCTGCTCTCGTCTTTTCTTTAATTTTCAATGAGCAAATGTGATAAACTTTTGGAAAAAGCTAAAAGTTCACCGAATAATTTTAGCTTTACGGAAATTTGTCAATTAGCAGAATGTTATGGTTTTATTTTTCAAAGACAGAGCGCGTCTCATATGATCTATGAGCATCCAACACTGAGAATCGAACAAAATCGGTTACTGAATTTTCAAAACTTTAAAGGTAAAGCAAAGCCGTATCAGGTCAAACAACTGCTAAAAGCAATTTCCTATTTGAGTAATGAATAACAAATACGCCATACAAATTTTTTGGAGCGAAGAAGACGAAGCGTTTGTTGCCGTCTGCCGAGAGTTTCCTGGACTTTCGGCATTCGGCGAAACACGCGAAGAAGCCTTGCGCGAATCCCAAATCGCTCTTGATTTAATGATTGAAACTTACCGGGAAAAAGGTATTTCTCTGCCCGAACCGCAATCCATTTTACTCGCCGCTTAACCGAAAACTCTGTCGAAAACTTTCCCGACGTTTCGCAAATAGTACTCGTAAGAAAAAACCCGTTCGATTTCTTCCGCCGATAATTTGCTCGTAATATCTTCATCCGCTAAAACTAAATCTTTAAATTCGCCGCCTTCGTCCCAAACTTTCATCGCGTTTCGCTGTGCGAGAACGTATGCGTCTTCGCGCGAAACGCCTTTTTGCGTCAAGGCTAGCAGCAGTTGTCCGCTGAAAATTAAACCGCGCGTGGCGTTCAGATTTTTCAACATATTTTCCGGGTAAACGACTAAGCCGTCGAGCAGGGACGCGGTTTTCGCCAAAATATAATCTAAAGCCGCAGATGAATCGGGCAGCACGATTCGCTCAGCCGACGAATGTGAAATATCGCGTTCGTGCCAGAGCGCGACGTTCTCTAAACCGACGATTGAATTGGCGCGAACGGTGCGCGCCATTCCGCAAATTCTTTCTGACAAAATCGGGTTGCGTTTGTGCGGCATCGCCGACGAGCCTTTCTGCCCGGCGCGAAATCTTTCCTGCGCTTCTCTAACTTCAGTTCTTTGCCAGTGGCGAACTTGCAGCGCGAATTTTTCTAAACTCGATGCGATAATCGCCAGCGTCAAGAGGTATTCGGCATATCGGTCGCGCTGAATTACCTGAGTCGAAATGGAAGCGAACTGCAAGCCGAGTTTTTCGCAAACTCTTTCCTCAACGTCCGGGTCGAGATGCGCGAACGCGCCGACCGCGCCGGAAATTTTTCCGACGGAAACAATTTCTTTCGCCCGTTCCAAACGCCGTTTGTTGCGCTGCATTTCGGCGAACCAAAGCGCGAACGTCATTCCAAAACTCGTCGGCTCGGCGTGTATGCCGTGCGTTCGCCCGATTTGCGGTGTGTCTTTGAATTCAAAGGCGCGACGCTTTAGAACTTCCAAAAGCGCGTCAACTTTCTCTAATAAAATCTCACACGATTCCTTCAATAAAAGCGCGTTCGCCGTGTCCACGACATCCGACGAAGTTAAACCGTAATGCACGAAACGCGCCGCCTCGCCGATGTTTTCCGCCAGATTCGTCGTAAAAGCAATGACGTCGTGGTCAGTGGTTTTTTCGATTTCGTTAATGCGTTCGACCGTGAACGCGGCTTTCGATTTTATCTCGTTGAGCGCATCCGTCGGAATAATTCCGTCCTCGGCGTGAACTTCGCAGACGGCGATTTCAACGTCGAGCCATTTCTGAAATTTATTTTCCGGCGACCAAATCGCGCCCATTTCGGGCAGTGTGTAGCGTTCAATCATAACTTATCGAATCAACGGCGAAAGATAAAAAGCATTTTTGCAAGAAACTCGGCTTTAAGTCCGTGAACCAGTGGGCAAAACTTCGTCTTTATCTTCCTTCGCATTGTCTTCCGTCAAATTTTCCGGCTCATCGCCCAACACATCCTGAATATAAAGCGTCTGCACGAGAACCATCACGACCGCCAGAATAGGCGTAGCTAGAATCAAACCGACCGCGCCGAACAAAATCGTCAGCGCGAGCTGCGAAACAATCGTCAAAACCGGCGGCAGCTCGACTGTGCGCCGTTCAATCAGCGGCGTTACCAGATTGGATTCGACGAGCTGCACGCCGACGAACAGCGCCAGCGCATATAACGCGCTAACGGGGCTGTCAATAAATGCCAGCAGAATCGCCGGAACAGCCGACAAAATCGGACCGAAATTCGGGATGAACGATAAAAGCCCGGCAATCAAGCCGAGCGTAAGCGCGAGCGGAACGCCGATAAAATATAGTCCGACCCAGGTCAGCAAACCGATGAAAAGCATCGAAATGCCTTTGCCGATCAGCCACCACGAAAGCGTTTCGCCGATTTCGTATAAAATCTCGCGCACGCGCTTTCGCCGCCCCTGCGGAAACAGTTTCGTGAAACCTTTGATATAAGTTTTCGGCTCGCTCGCCAGGTAAATTGATAACAGAAGCATCAGCGAAATGTTCGTCAGGGCGCCGAGCGTCGAGGAAAAGAAATTTCCGACGCGCGACAAAACGTTTGAATTGTTCACCTTTTCAATCATCTCGGCGTTGCTCGGCATTTGTTCGAGAAGCAATCTGCCCCAACTGTAATTGGAAAGATATTGGCTGACGTTTTGCAGGGATTTCGGCAATTCGTCGCGCAAATTTCTGATTTGTTCGGCGACCGACGGCGCGAGCAAATAAATCGCCAATGCCAGAACCGCGACCAAAATAACCGAAACCAGCAAAACTGATTTGCCTTCGGACAGACGCAGGTAACGACGCGAT
Organism: Pyrinomonadaceae bacterium; assembly: GCA_030448055.1. Taxonomy (GTDB): domain Bacteria; phylum Acidobacteriota; class Blastocatellia; order Pyrinomonadales; family Pyrinomonadaceae. The sequence goes on along the minus strand of JAUJNR010000002.1, from coordinate 404,793 downwards.
ATATTTGCCAGACCGTGCAGAAAAATCGCCACCAAAATCGCGCCGAACAGCAATAAAATCACGTCGAAAACGTAATACAAAACGAACGCTATCAGCAGCACGAGCAGCACGAGGCTGATGTTTATCAACACTCGTTTGGCGAAGGTCGGTTGAGAATTTTCGATTGAAGGAGTCATTTATTTTTATAAGTTTTCTACAGATACAAAAATATAACGGAAATCATCGCCGCTTGTAAGTCTTTCGAGCGTAAAATCCGTTCAAAGATTACCTCACCACAAAAACACCGAAGAACATTAGAGAAAGACAAATAAAAACTTGTGTTCTTTGTGTCTCTGCGGTGAAATTCTTCTTACAAAATCTTTCGGTCAATCAGTAATTCGGCGTTCAAAATCGCCGCGCCCGCCGCGCCGCGCACCGTGTTGTGCGAAAGCGCGACGAAACGATAATCGAAAATGTTGTCTGGGAAAAATCTGCCGACGGTAATCGTCATTCCCTTTCCGTTGTCGCGGTCGAGACGCGGCTGCGGGCGTGAAGGCTCGTCGCACACATCTATAAAATGTTCGGGCGACGAATGCAGATTGAGCGACGGAAATGTTTTCATCGCCGCGAAAACGTCTTCGAGTGTCGAAGGTCGTCTTAATTTCACTCGCACCGAAGCCGTGTGTCCGTCCAGAACGTCCACGCGAAAACATTGCGCGCTGACGGTAAAATTTGCCTTTTCAATCGCGCCGCCCGTAAATTTTCCCAAAATTTTCTGCGCTTCGGTTTCCACCTTCGGCTCTTCGCCCGCGATATACGGCAGCACGTTGTCAGTAATGTCGAACGAGGAAACGCCCGGATAACCCGCGCCGGAAATCGCCTGCAAAGTTGTCACGAAAACCGATTCGACGCCGAATCTTTTATCGAGCGCGGCGAGCGGCGGCGCGAAGGAAACGACCGCGCAATTCGGATTCGTAATGATAAAACCCTTGCCGAATCCGCGCCTTTGTTGTTGTATTTCGATCAGAGCGAGATGTTCTGCATTGATTTCGGGAATCAAGAGCGGCACGTCTTCGTCCATCCGATACGCCGACGAATTGCTGATGACCGGGAAGCCTGCGCGCGCAAACGCTTCTTCGGTTTCGCGCGCCACGCCGGTCGGTAAACTCGAAAAGACAAGCTCGCAATCGAGCGGCGGCGCAATCGCCTCAACGACGATTTCCTTGACGTAATTAGGCATCGCGCCGGCGAGTTTCCACGCGCACGCTTGCGCATACGGCTTGCCCGCCGAACGGTCTGAGGCGGCGAGCGCGGTGATTTCAAATTGCGGATGATTTTCTAGTAATTGAACGAATCTTTGCCCGACCGTTCCGGTCGCGCCTAAGATTCCCACGCGGTATTTTCTGCTCATAAATAAAGCTAAATGCTACGCGATATTAAAAAGGATGTCGAATTTAACCGCGAAACAAAAGATAAAGCGCGAATCGGTTTGAACCGAGCCGCGCCCGAATTGCGTGAGCAATTTGCGAAATAAAAAATTGTAATTTATTCGTTTAACGCTTCTTTCATTCGCCGCACGCCTTCCATCATACGCTCTTCCGCGTTGCAAAAGGACACGCGCAAAAAACCTCTGGCTTCCGTGCCGAATGCGATGCCGGGAACGGTGATGACACGATTTTGCAAAAACTTTTCCGCCAGCGCTAAATCGTCGCCCAAATGCCGTGCGTCAACCATCGTATAAAACGCGCCTTCGGGCGAAGTTCCGCGCAAACCTAATTCTTTTTGCAGTAAATCAATCAAAAATTCGCCGCGCCTTTTATAAATCTCGCGCGCTTCGGCTTTCGCCTCTTCAGCCTCTTTCGTCCAGCCGAGCAGCGAGGCTTTTTGCGAAATCGTCGAAGTGCAAACCGCGAGAAAGCCGTGCAAAGTAAGCGCGGCTTTGACGACATCGGTTTGCGAACTCGCCACCCAGCCCAACCGCCAGCCGGTCATACTCAAAGATTTCGAAAGACCGGAAACTATAATCGTTTGCTCGTAAAACTCTGAAGCCGAACGCGGCGCGTCGGGCGTGAAATATAAATCGCTATAGATTTCGTCGGAGATTAAATAAATTCCCGTGTCTTGCAAAACCTCGCTAATCTTTTGTAAATCTTCGGGCGTGAAAATTTTGCCCGTCGGATTCGACGGCGAAATAACGACCGCGGCTTTCGTTCGCGGCGTGATTTTCTGTTTGAATTCTTCGATGTCGAACGCGAAATCTTTTTCCGCCGGAAGACGATAAAAAACCGGCTTGCCGCCGGAAATTTTCACGCAGTTTTCATAAGCGGGAAACGACGGATTCGGAATCAGCACTTCATCGCCGTCATCCACGATTGCCATAAACGCGGCAGTCATCGCCTCTTGCGAGCCGACGGTAACGCAAATTTGATTCGGCTGTAAGTTTAGGTGCGGATATTGTTCCGCGATTTTCTCGCGCAGCGGCAACAGTCCGGCGTGATTCGTGTATCCGTTTTGTTCTTCCAGAGCGATTCGCGCCGCCGCTTCGCGCATAAATTGCGGCGTCGGCAAATCCGGCTCGCCCAAACCGAAGTTGATGCTGTCGGGCAGAGCGCGTTCAAAAATCTGACGAATCAAGGTCGGCGCGACGCCCTGCAAACGGCGCGGTAATTGTAACTGCGTTTTTTCTTTGGCGGAGTTCATTTCTTTTTCGCTTTTCTTATTTGGCTGTCGCGCTCGCTCAAGGCAAACGCGATTTTCATCTTCTCATTGAAAGATAAAGTTTGCTGCGCGGAACGAAACATTCGTTTCGTTTTCGCTATTCTCTCGCGCCAAATTTCTTCATTCACCGGATCAGACGATGTTTGTTTTTCTTCCATTTTTCGCTTAAATCGTGTCTCGACAAAATTTCTTCTAATTCTTTCATATTCACCAAATCACTTTCCAGAAACAAGCTGATACGCAAAAAATCTTTTGTTCTCCCTGTATCGAGCATAATCGCCGTTAAATATTCGGGACGCATTACCCGGACGATGACATTTTCAAGCTCAAACTCGGCAGCGTTTTCAGCCGCTTCCGCCGTCAGATTATTAAAAGTCGGCAGGAACTGAACGGGAAAGCCTTTGATAACGATATGCTCGGCTTTGACGGGAAAATTATGTTTTGCGGCATATTCGTAGATCGGCGTGAGAACAGTTAAATCGTTTGCGTTCTTAATCGAAATAAAAATATCAACGTCCTCTGTGGCAATTGGCTCAGTATAAAAAATCACTGCCGACGCGCCGCCCAAAGCGTAGTTTTCAAATACTTTTTCGGCGCGCATTTCATTGACGATTTCGATTGTTTCGACAATGTTCATCAGCGCAGATAATCTTCCAACAGCGTCGCCGCGTCGGTTCGCTCGTCGCGGTATTTGACGATAATCGGCGCATAAATTGACAAACCGTTTTCCTTGCCGAAACCGCTCGTCACAGCCCGCGCGCCCTGCACGATGACCGCGCCCGCCGGAACTTCGAGAGGTTTGTCCCCGTCCGCTTTGTAAATCTCGCCTTTGACCAAATCGAATAACGGAGTCGAACGCGTCAAAATCACGCCCGAAGCCAGCACCGACTTTTCGCGCACAATCACGCCTTCGTAAACGCCCGTATTACCGCCGATTAAACAATCGTCCTCGATAATTACGGGATTGGCGTTAATCGGTTCAAGCACGCCGCCGATTTGCGCCGCCGCCGAGATGTGAACGCGCTTGCCGATTTGCGCGCAGCTGCCGACGAGCGCGTGGCTGTCAATCATCGTGCCTTCGTCAACATACGCTCCCACATTCACATAACACGGCGGCATCAGCACGACGTTCTCGCCGACAAACGAGCCGTCACGGATTGCCGAGCCGCCCGGCACGATGCGGATTTTATCATCGAGATTCATCGGGCGCAGCGGGTAAGTATTTTTATCGAAAAACTGTAAAGTCTCGCCGCTGAATGACATCGTAACGATTTCGCCCATTTTGAAACCGAGGAGAATTCCCTGTTTCACCCAAGCATTGGTTTGCCACGTTCCGTCCTCGTCTCTTTTCGCCGCGCGAATCCCGCCCGTTCGCAATTCGGTTTTAAAGTCATTGAAAACTTCGCGGTCGTTCGCGTCGAATTCAGATTTTTCAAATAATTGTTCGATTTTTTCTTGTAAAGTCATTTCTTCTCCAACAAACGGTTATATTTTTTCAAAATCTCTTTCAACCTATCGTGCGGCAGCGCGTAAACGGTGTTGCCGTTCAAACCTTTCATTGTTTCCGCCGCAACCATCGCGTTTAGAATCGCTTCTTCGGTCGCCTGCGCCGTTGCCCAGAACAGCGGATTGATTCGTTCGTTCGGCAGCATCGTTAGTTGTGATAAACCTGCGTCTTTGCTCGCTTCGGTCGCGTTGGCAGTTGAAAAAGCGATAAAAATATCGCCCGAAGAATTTTCGCCGCGCCCGCCGACGTTGCCGATGCCGAGCGAAACTCTCTGGACGAGCCTTTTTAACTGATGCGGAAGCAGCGGCGCGTCCGTCGCCACGACGACGATAATCGAACCTTGCCCTTCGCCACCGACTTTTCTGTCAAACGGAAATAAACTTGTCGTTTCTTTTCCGACCGACGGCAGCAATTCGGTAATTTCCCTTCCGACCGGAACTCCGGCGACCGAAAAAAATTGCCGCGTTCCGTAATTCGCCTGCACGAGAACGCCGACGGTGTAGCCGCCGAGTTTGGCTTCCAAAACGCGCGACGCCGTTCCCGTTCCGCCTTTGAAACGATGCGCGATCATTCCCGTTCCGCCGCCGACATTGCCTTCGGCTATCGCGCCGGTTTTTGCCGCATCCAGCGCTTGAAAAGCGTGTTCTTTTTTGACGTGAAAACCGTTAATGTCGTTCAAAAATCCGTCGTAGGTTTCAGCCACGACCGGCAAACTCAAATCGCCCGAATAATTGCCGCCGCTGCTTTTTCTCACGCCCCATTCAATCACTGCGTCGCGCACCGCGCCGACGCTGTGTGTGTTCGTGATCATAACGGGCGTGCCGAGTCCGCCGGATTCTTCGACCCAAGCCGTGCCGGTCATCTCGCCGTTACCGTTGAGCGTGTGCCAGGCAGCGAAAACTCTTCCCTGAAAACTTTTCCCCTGCGGCAGAATCGCCGTCACGCCCGTCCGAATCGCGGTTTTGCCGTTGCCGGAAATTAAAGTCGCATAACCAACTTCAACGCTTTTGACATCGGTTATCGCGTTATATTGTCCGGTCGCTCCGTCAAACGGAACGCCTAAATCTCTGGCTCGCGGTTTAACTTGCGCGATGCTTAATGATATGGAAAAAGAAAATATCAGAAAAACGGAAAGTGTTTTTTTCATAATTTTATTTTCTCGGTTCTGGTTAAAATTCAAAGGTTTCGTAGTGAACGACATTCGGCGCCGTGCCAGATTTGCGTAATCGTTTTGCTTTTCATTTTTCTAACCCCTTCAAAATTTCGCGCATTTTTCGGCGCGCCGAATCGGTTACGGGAACGAGCGGCAAGCGCAGATTTTCTTCCAAAAGACCCATTTCCTTCATCACGAATTTGCACGGCGCGGGCGAGGCTTCAATAAAGTTCGCTTCCATCAGCGCGAGAATTTTGTAATGAATTCGTCTGGCTGAAGTCCACGCGCCGCTCAAAGCCTTTTCCACCATTGTCCCGGTTTCCTTTGGAATTTCGTTTGAGCAGACTGAAACCAGACCGTCCGCGCCGACCGCGATTAAAGGCAAAGTCGTCGCATCGTCGCCGGAGAAGACACGGAAATTTTTCGGGCGCTTTTGGAGAATCTCCATAATCTGCGAAAAATTGCCCGACGCTTCTTTAATCGCCGCGATGTTTTCAAACTCGTTTGCTAATTTCAAAGTTGTTTCGGCGGAGATATTAGAACAAGTTCTGCCCGGCACATTGTAAAGCATTAGCGGAAATTTTTTAACCGACTTAGCGATTTCCGAAAAGTGCGCGAAGATTCCGTCCTGCGTCGGTCGGTTGTAATACGGCGCGACCACCAGCGCGCCGTCCGCGCCGAGTTCGCGCGCTTTGCGCGTAAAATCAATCGTCGCCGCCGTGCTGCTGCTGCCCGTTCCGGCGATGACTTTGGCTTTTAATCGGTGCGCGACTTCAACCGTCATTCGGATGACGTGAACTTTTTCCGCTTCCGACATCGTGACCGATTCGCCGGTCGTGCCGCACGGAATTAAAATCTTCACGCCATTTTTTATCTGGCGTTCGACCAGCAGGCGAAAACAATCGTCGTCAATCGAGCCGTCTTTACGGAACGGCGTGACCAGCGCCGTCGCGCAGCCGCGCAGCCAATCAATTCGCATCGTCATAATTTCCGCATCTCGCTTCGAAAAATTTCGTCTTGACCAATTCAGAAGTATAAGTTCATAATTGCGCTGACTCAAAGACTCGGTGGCAAATAAGTTATGCGCGTAATAATTTCCTCGCTTTTTTTATTCAGTCTTTTAATTTTTCTGACGGCTTGTGCCTCAGAGAAAAATCCGAACAAAGAAATTCCGGCACACCTGCTCAACAAATTTCCGGCGAAAAGTTTTGCTTTCCCAGTTGGCGAAACGGATTACGTCAGCGAAAAAAATGATTGGCGGGATTCGTGGTATAACGCGCAGGATTTCGGCGAAAACCGTCATCTCGGCGAAGACTGGAACAAAACGACGGGCGGCAATACTGACTGCGGCGAGCCAGTTTATGCGGCGGCTAACGGGCGAATAACTTACGCGAAAGACTCAGGCGCGGGTTGGGGAAATGTCGTCATTATCGAACACATCGCGTCTGACGGAACGAAGATTCAGAGTCTTTATGGACATCTGGAAACAATTTTGAGGACGGAAGGGGCGGTTAAAAGACGTGAGCGAATCGGCACCATCGGCGGCGCGAACGGACGTTATCCGTGCCATCTACATTTTGAAATTCGCTGGACGGACTGCCCCGTCTGGAATCAAACCGGAGGCGGTTACGCTAACGAGAAACACGGCTGGATAGACCCTTCGGAATTTATTGATAAAACTCGCTAATTTATCTTTTCAAGATCTCGTCCATCACGTCCGAAAATTCATAAAAACCCTTTTTTCCGCGAATCCATTCCGCCGCTGTAATTGCGCCCGACGCGAAACCTTCGCGCGAACGCGTTAGATGTTCGAGCAGTATCTGGTCTGCCGCGCCGTCAAATCCGACGCGGTGCGTTCCCGGAATATGTCCGGCGCGCGTCGAAGAAATTGTTAACGGACGTTCGATTTGTGCGGCAACAATCTCTTTTAATTTCAAAGCCGTGCCGCTCGGCGCGTCCTTTTTGCGCGAGTGATGCTGTTCTTCGACGAACGCTTCGTAACCTTCAAATTTTGCAAAAAGCTCCGAAGCGTAATCCGCGATTTTATAAAACAAATTCACGCCAATCGAAAAGTTCGCCCCGAAGACGAACGCGCCGTTCTTCTCCTCAATCAAATTTTTAATCGCTTCCCTTTCACTATTCCAGCCCGTCGTGCCTTCGACCAGCGGAACATTTGCAATCAAACACGCTTCGACATTTTGTTTGACGGCTTCGGCAGCCGAAAAATCAATCGCCGCGTCAACGCCCGTTAGTTTTTTCGCTAATTCATCGGTTGTAAATTTCGCGTCCGGTTCACTGATGATGACCGCAGTTTTGTGCTTTTTTTCTTCGGCTAAAGTTTTAATGAGCTTGCCCATCGCGCCGTAACCGATTAACGCAATTTTCATATCGCATCCGAGTATGAATGAATTTTCGTTGGCGTTCAAAGACAAATAGAAAATTTAAAACAGCTTGGCTGAAAATTTGCCGACGTTTAAACGGCATCAGTTTTATGCTTTATACTCTAAAAATAAAAACATTTGGCGTTTCGCCGACGGCTCGGCTTTTAGGTTCTTGTAAATCTATGGTTAAACTCGATTGAAAACGATCGAGATACGCTTTAGAGAGAGGATAATAAAAACCCGCCAAAAGAACATTCTCTAAAGGCGTTTGCACGCTGAAACACAGGATTTTTTAACCATTTGGAACATCAGACAACCGACATCGTTCATTTAATCAAATTGAACCTGCGGTAATCAATTATAAAAGTCTTGCAAACGCGGGACTTTTTTATTTCAACTATATTCTCCAATCAAATGGCACGGTCGTTGCTGAACACCAGAACGGGCGACGCTCAGTAAAAAGAAAAAGCGTTGCGTTAAGAATTATTTTTGGATTAAGGAGAACTTTTATGAATCGTTTTAGAAATTTAATTAGTGTATTCGCTTTCGCTCTCCTAGTTTTGAGCTTGCCCGCCATTGCTTCGGCGCAATGGCGCAACGACCGCGACGACGATGATTATCGCAATAACCGTCGCAATAATGGCAATTACAACCGCAATTTGCAGGCGACCGTAAAGAATTTGAAAAATCGCAGCAATCAATTCGAGCGTCGGCTCGACCGCGAACTCGATAATAGTCGTTACGATGACCGCAACCGCGAAGACCGGCTCAATCAGTTAGCCGAATATTTTGCGAACGCGACTCGAAATCTCGATGACGCGTATGACAATCGCGGCAATTACGACAGAAGTTACGACGAAGCGCAACGCGTTCTGCAATTGGGAAATCAACTCGACCGCGTTCTTTCGCGCGCCCGATTGAATGGTAACATCCAAAATGATTGGAACAGAATCCAGCAGGATTTGAATGTTTTGGCGAACGCTTACAATTACGATAATAATAATCGGAACAACCGCAACAATCGTCGTAACCGACAAGGCAACAACAACGGCGATTGGCGCAATAGAATTCCGTTCCCGCTTCCCTTCTAAATCTTTTACTAACGATTTTTCAAAAAGCCTGAGTTTGCCAACTCGGGCTTTTTTGTTTTATGTAAAAATCAGCTTCGCGCCTGCAAGCAGCAGTCCGATTGCTAAAACGCGGCGCAGCGTCAGCGAATTAAAACGGAAACTTCCCAATGTCGAGCCGATAATTCCGCCGATGACCGCCGCGCCGATCCAAAACCAAACAGTCGGCGGCAATTGCGTAACTTGCGCGTAATTTCCCAAAAGCCCAGCAACCGAATTAACCAGAATAAACAGCGCCGAAACGCCCGCCGCTCGTTTCGTCTCCGTCCAGTTCATCAGCAGCAAAATCGGCGTCAGAAAAATTCCGCCGCCGACGCCGACGAGACCCGAAACCAATCCTAAAATTGCGCCGATAATCAATGCCAGCCAAACTTGCGGGGCGCGCGGTTGGCACTTCGCTTTCAAATCCATCGCCAGACGAATCGCCGCCAACATCAAAACCGCGCCCAAAATCATTTTATAGACGTGGGTCGGAAGCTGAATCATTCCGCCGACGAACGCCGCCGGAATCGAAGCCGCCGCGAACGGCAGAAAAACTTTCCAATCGAAATGTCCGGCGCGGTAAAACTGTATGAAAGCGATTGAAGCGACGAAAAGATTTAGAACCAGAGCCGCCGGGCGCGTCACGTCCGGCGCGACAGCGAGCAAAGCCATCACCGCCAGATAACCCGACGCGCCGCCGTGTCCGACCGACGAGTAAAGAATTGCCACGGCGAAAACGGCGAGGATTATTATGAGTTCGATTGATTCAAACATCCTTCGCGTTTTTCTTTTTTCTCAGAACGTAAATTGATAATTCGGACAAACTTGGGAAGCCGTATAATACCATAAATGCTATGCAAAAGCCGCGACTTCTCTAAAACTATTCAGCCATTCGTCCCAATCCTTGAGAGCCAATTCGACCTGAACATTGTGCCGTTCGCGTTTGTTGCGGTATTTTCTGCGGAGTTCTTCCGAAACCGGCGCGAGCAAACCAAATGTAATGTTGACCGGCTGGAAGTTTTTCGTCTCGACGTTTGAAACGTAGCGGCACAACGCGCCGATTGCTGAACTCGTGGGCGCGGTGATTAAATTTTCGCGGCGCAAAATTCGCGCCGCGTTCAATCCGGCGAGCCAGCCCGTGCCGACCGATTCGACGTAGCCTTCAACGCCGGTGATTTGTCCGGCAAAAAATAAATTCGGCTCTCGGCGCGTTTGCAAAGTTTCCATCAAAATCTGAGGCGAATTGATAAAAGTGTTGCGGTGAATTTGTCCGAACTGCAAAAACTCAGCTTGTTTGAGTCCGGGAATCAATCGCAAAACTCGTTCCTGCTCGCCGTAACGCAGATGATTTTGAAAACCGACAAGGGAAAAAGCATCCGCCATCAAATTTTCCTGCCGCAATTGCACGGCGGCGTAAGGCTCGCGTCCAGTCGCCGGCAGCGGTAAACCCTTCGGCTTCATACAGCCGAACCGCAAAGTGTCAACGCCGCGGCGGGCTAATTCTTCAATCGGCAGACACGCCTCGAACCAATGCGTTTCTTCAAATCTTTTGAGCGGAACTGATTTAGCCTCGACGAGCGCGTTGTAAAAAGTTTCGTATTGCTCTCGGTCGAACGGACAATTAACATAATCGTCGCCGCCTTTACCGTAACGCGCCGCTTTGAAAGCCACCGTCATATCAATCGAATCCGCCGCGACAATCGGTGCAATCGCGTCGTAAAAATAAAGCTGGTCGTCGCCGGTCAGCTTCATTATTTCCTGCGTTAAAGCATCGCTTGTCAACGGTCCGGTGGCGATAATCGTGATTTCATCTCGCGGGATAATTTTGATTTCTTCACGAATCAATTCAATGTTCGGATGCCGCTCGATTTCACCCGTGATAAATTCCGAAAATTTTCCTCGGTCAACGGCGAGAGCCGCGCCCGCCGGAATGCGCGTCGCTTCAGCGGCTCGCATTACCAGCGAGTTGCCGCGCCGCAGTTCTTCCTTTAACAGATACGGCGCGCTTCCCGCTTCATCGGATTTCAGCGAATTTGAACAAACGATTTCAGCCAGTTGGTCGGTGCGATGAGCGGGCGTCTGCTGCACGGGACGCATCTCGTAAAGTTTGACCCGTGCTCCGGTTTCCGCCGCCTGCCACGCCGCTTCGACTCCGGCAAGCCCGCCGCCGATGACACTTATTTCATTCATACTCGTTTAATCGTAACGGCTGAACGCCAAATAGTGAAATCACGCTGCCGCTGCAAAACCGTTTTGCCCGAAACAAAAAAGCATTCGATTGTGAACCGAAGGGTTGAAGGTTCGAGTATTACCTGCGGAGCCAATATCTATAAGGGTTTGGCGTGATTATTGAATAGCCAAAATTATTGTTCACACCCATATTCACACCAAAGAATTGTAATAATTAAAAAGACTACTGTTCGGTAGTCTTTTTCTTTGCTCAAAATTATTCTTTAATAGATGCCTTTATTACTCTTTGGCGGTCTGCCGGGCTTGCCGTGAATAACAAGCAAATCACAATCAGACTTTGCAACAACAAAATGAGTGCCAATTTTTTGCGCGGGCAAGCTACCCTCATTGATTAACTGATAAACGCGCCCAACAGTTATTTTCTTTGCTTCGGCAACTTCTTTAATACTCATTAACTTTGTCGTTTCTTCCATATCAAACTGATTGTAAATTATTTTCCATAAAACTGCAAAATATTATAGTTTTAGCTTGTGTTATTCTATAAAATTTTATAGAATAATTACAGATTGAAACATTCAATCAAATTCAAATTACGGAGCAAAACTAAATGTTAGAAATAGAAAACAAAGACAGGTTCGGAAAAGTGATCGCGGACGCGCTCGCCAAAATTGAATTGACCGTTACGGATGCGGGAATGAAAAAACGATGGATTAACGCCATCGCTAAAGCAGCAGTCGAGATCGAAGAAAACGGCGTCTTTATGACTTATCAAGAAGACGATCACAGTCTGATCATCTGGTCGCAGAAAAGCAATAACATCTACACGGCAAACGGCGTCTGTCAATGCCGCGCATTCGAGCAGGGTTCGCCGTGCTTCCATCGGGCAGCTGCTCGCCTGGTTCGCCTTTACCTTGAAGCTGAAAACGCGCCGACGGAAGTAAGGATGCAAGGCGAAGAAATTCCGTATCTGAAAAACAATGGTTACACCAAAGTGGAGCGGATCGGCGCGATAAGAATCAACTAAACACGAAAGGCTTAGGTAGTTTGCCGCTGCCTAAGCCTCTCTTTCCAATCGGTAAAAAACCAAAAGGAGATCGTAGATGAAAAACAATAACACAATCAAAATAAAAAACGAATTGCCCGAACTGTTAGAAGCGGTTTGCGAGCATAAAGATTGCCCTGAATGGTGGAAAGACGGCATTTGGAATCTTTTCAATGAACAGCATACGGAAGTGACTTTTTCCGCCGATTACTGGCGAGCGCAATTTGAAGCCATATTTGAGCCGGAGCCGGAACTGAAAACGGTTGGCACGACGGGCGATGCTTTGGACGCGGAGGTGCTGCAATGAAAAATACCACGCCCGAAAGTCAGATTTTAAATTCGGCTTACAAAACTGTTTACCAAATAAAAGATGTAACCGTTTTTAATGGCAATTTAAATTCCATTGACGCATTTTGTTTTGTTTTTGAGTTCAAAGGCGAAATGCAAAAAGGAATCATCACCAGCGGAAAACTTCGCCGCGGCGAGCGCCGGAAATGCATTAAAAAGTTGCTTCTGGCAATTGAAAAAAATTACCTGGGAAAAGTTGAGTTTGTGAAAACAGATAACGTGCGCGGCGCGTATATCCGCAAACATTCAGAGGTGAAAAATACTTAAAAAAACCGCGCTTTCGGTCCGACGGCTGAAAGCGCGGCTTTTCGCGTTTTGAGCGATAACAATTTAGCTGTTGAATCACTAAGGGAGCAAATAAATATATGTCGAAAGAAATCACACTGATCACGCCGAAAGAAGTTCTGCGTCTGCTGCCGTTCGTTTCCCGGAGCGGACTGTATGCCGGGTCGCGCGGAACAAACGCGCTGACCAAGTATCCGGCGGGCGGGCAGACGCTTTACTGCCTGGAAGAAGTCGAAGAGTTGAAAACTAAAATCTGCGGGCGCGGGCGAACGCTGATAAAGGAAAAACCGGCGTTGCGGCGCTGTCCGACGAAGTTAATTTGATAAGAGCAGTCAAATATAAATAACGCCATCGTTCAATTTTAATTCGATTTTCCCGCGAATCATCTTTGGTCTTTTTGGCTTATCTCGCAAATATCCCGTTCGCGCAAAGTGCAAAATTCGCCGGATGCGGTTTTCTTTTTGCTCGTGAATCGTAACCAAAAAGTTTCGGTAATTGAGGCGATGCTTCTCGATAAAATTTTGAGCGTATTTTTCAGTTTTTTCTTTGGCTTCTTTTTCGTCTTTTGCCGCGCACATAAACGGCTCAAGAGTAAAATGGTTTTCCGTGTTCTGAAAAATCATTACTATTCCGATAAAAGTTTTGTATCTCATTTAAGCTGAGTCGTCTGCTATTTTTCTGAATAAATCGCGCAAATCGCCATTGTTTCCGACGTTTCTTTTTATGACTTCAATCGTCATACTTTCTCGTCTGCTCTCGCCGACCAAATCAATTTCGTGCCGGTGAAGTTGAAACGGCGTATTGATACCATTCTCGACAATTCGAGTATCGTTGCCCGCGCCTGAATACGCCTGTGGTTGGGAATTTCCTGAACGATTGCCGTTGCCAGAACCGCTGCCAGCCGAGCCGTATGCGCCGGAGTTTTCGCGTGCCGCGCCGCTCGCGGCTGATGAGCCGCCGAATGCTCTGGCTGCCAGCCCACTTCCGACGGCAACCGCGCCCGCCGCCGCCGCCGCAACTCCGTAGGCTTTAGCCGCCGCAAAGTGTCCAAAAGCCAGAGGCGCTGTAAAAGGATTAGCCGCTGCTGCCAGACCTTCGGCAAGCTGCATCAACGCTTTTAGTCCGGCTTCGATTGCCAAGCCCGCCGCGATGCCCGAAACCATTTGCAACGCTGCTTTCGCGCTGAATTGCCCTGTCGAAAGCCATTGCGCGGCAAGCTGTCCCAAACCCTGCACCATCGAACCGATTGCCGCTTTTGAACTTGCCGCCAAATCGTCGTAAACCGCTTTTATTTTTTCGGCTTGGTTGGTAATACCCGCCGTCGCGTCTTCAATGCCCGCCTCTCCGAAAATATCCCCTATAACGCCGCCGTCTTCCGGTTCGCGTTTTTTAAGCGGGTCGCGCGAATTTTTCTTTTTCGCGTTTTGCGCGTCGTAAAAATCTTGGTCGGCTCGTCGGCGTTTTTCGAGGGCTTCGGTTTCTTTGTTGATAGCGTCAATCGCTTCAATGGCGTTTTCTATTCTTTGGCGGGCAATTTCACCGTCGAGCAGTTTTATTCTTTGCTGAACTTCAATCGTTTGCGTCAAGGCAAGAAGTTGTTGTTTTTCAAAATCTAATGCTTCGGCTCTTAATGAGATAACGGCTTTTGTGTATGCCGCTTCTGTGATTTGCCCGTTTTTTAGAGCAAGGGCGCGTTCGGCAAGTGCCGTTTGAGTTTCCGATTTTTGAATGGCGATTTTCCGCGCCGCTTCTTCTTCGGAAATCCTTACTCTTTTTTCGGTTTCCTGAGTTTGAGTGTCGGTTACTTTTTTCTCGGAATCTTCAACGAATTTATTTGCTTCGGCAATTCGCTGATTGCTTTCAATAGTTATTTTTTCTAAGGCGACGACCTGGTTGTTTTGCAAGGCTTCGCGTGCCGTTTTGTTTTTTTCCCGCGCAATTTGATTGTCAGAATCATTGCTGACTAACTGGACAAGAATTTCTCGATATTTTCTTTCGTTCGCCAAAACATCTTCAAGATATTTTTGCCCGCTAATAAGTCTTTCTTCATAATTTTTTTTCGTGAGATTGGATAATTCCTCAAACGCCTGTTGTGTTTTTTCTTTTTGAGACGCAATCAATTTATCAACTGCCTGTTGCTGTTCGCGGGCGGCTTTCTCTGCGGCTTGCCTAGCTTTTTCCGAATCTTCGCGCTGTTTGGTTTGGTCAGTTAGAAATTTATTGTCAGTCGCTTCTTTGCTCGGCGCGTCGGGCGTTACCGGCGGGTCTTGCTGCCTTGCCGTTTTTCCTTTTTGACGAAGAAGTTCGAGCGTGGGACCAGCCGCAAATGACCACCAACTTCTGTCTTCGCCGTCAATTACAAGTTGCGGCATTTTTGAGATTTCAGCCGATAATTCTTTGACGGTTTCAATAATGCCGCGCAAGACGTTCGCCGTCGAATTTCCCCAACTTTTTACTTCTTCTTTATTGTTTGCAAAATACTTCGTCAAATCGCCCATACCGCTTGTGAGTTCGGGCATAAATTCGGTGGCGAAAATGTTAGCCGTGCCTTGAATCTGAGAACCAAGTTCTTTATATTGCTTATCAAATTCTTTGGCTTTTCTTATGCCGTCAGCGTCCATCACAACGCCGTTTTCTTTCATCTTCGCGGTAAAGGCGGTTAAATCGCCGCCCATAGCATCAACGACTTTAATCATTGAAAGTCCGCTTTCTCCAAACCCGCTCATAGCGGCGGCGGCTTTCGATGCTTGGTCAGGCATACTGCCGACGGTTTTTACCACTTGGGCAAAGGATTTTTCAACGTCTTTCGCGCCTTGTTGCGGGTCAATGCCGAGTTTTACAAGTTTTTCGGTCGCGTCTTCTACGCCTTTGCTGCCGTCAACTAAAAGCTCGATAAAACTTTCGTAAACTTCTTCGATATTTTCTAAAGAAAGTCCGGCTTGCTCGGAAGCGATTTTTAATGAGCCGACGGTTTCGACGGAAAAGCCCGTCAGAGTTGAAAAGCGGCTGATTTCCGTTCCCGCGTCTGCCGCATTTTTCGCCAGACTAAAAAAAGCCGCGCCGACTCCAACGGCAGTAGCCGCCACGCTCGCAATTGCCGCTCCCGCCACTTTAGCTTTGTCCGAAACGGCATCAAAGCCGCCGGACACTTTACCCGTCGCGCCCGTGCCGGTTTTCTCAATATCGGCAACGTCTTTATTGATTGCGTCTTTTAGCTGCGCCGAATCTTTCTTCGCGCTGTCGCCCTCAAATTTTGCGGCAAAAAGAAGCCCAATCGCATCGCTACTTATCATTCTTCAATGATGCCGATTTGACGCCTTGGTTATTTCTTAAAACACTTTTCAAACTTTTAAATAACTGCGTATTTTTTTGATTATTCTTTCTTTTATGGAAAACAAAACCACTTACCAAGTCACCGCGCCGAGCGGTCGCGTCTGGACGCTTCGCCCGCTGCCGAAACACTTCTTTATTTATTACGGTCAACTGCCGTCGGTAATGACCGCCGAAGTTTTGAAACAAATCAGAACAGGCAATACAGAAGCCGTTGAAAAGGAAATAGAAAAAAATCTCACGGCTGATGAGATTATGCAGACGGCAATGTTTATCCGTGATGCTGTTGATTACGCCTGCGTAAATCCGAAAATCACACTCGCGCCAAAAAACGAAAACGAGATTTCGCCTTTTAAAATCACGCCGGAAGATTACGATTTTATTTCTCAAATTGTAATGAAGGGTGGTGAAGCGGGCGGCTTAAAAACTTTTCGTGTCGAACAAACACAAACTTCTGTTGATAGCGCAGACGGCGCAGAAATTCGGGAAGCTGCCGAGCCAACTGCTTGAAATCGAAGATAAGGCGACGGCTTTAGATTTTGATTTGGCTTGCAATCTTCGCCTTGAAATGTTTCAGAACGAAAAAGATTTCGAGCGATTGAAAATTTATAAAATTCAATTCAAAAACGCTTTGTCCGAATGGTGGGGCAACCTGCCGGACAGTTTGCAAAAAAGCGAAGACGACAACCAATCCGACGACGAAATAATTACAATATAAATTTAGCAAAAGCGAATTTCGGTTCGCTTTTTTATTATGTAAGGTTTTGTTTGGTTTCTTTTATGATTCTGAAAATAAAAATGGCTCCGAAAGATATTTCACTTGTCGAAGCCTTTAGGAGATGAATGTATGAACGCGCTATGAACGCGCTTAGTTAATAATCTCAATGCTGGAATAATTCCAGAGCTTGGAAAAGATATTACCCGCATCCCTCTTTTTGATTTTGCAACCTTTTATTATCAAAGGCGTGTATTTAAGGGTTAGGGTAGATAATTATTTTCATTTAGGTAATCTTTCCAAGAAAAAGCCGCGAGCATTAAAACTCACGGCTTTTCTTCTTTAATGTTCGAGTAATTTAAGGAATATAAGTATTAGGAACCGGTTTATCGGTTGCTGTGCCGAAAGCAACTCCGGCGAATCCCGCCGTGCTTCTGTTCAGATACCATGTTCCGTCACGAAATACTGCCACATCCGCCTTCGCGTCACCATCATAATCGGCTGGAACAGGTAAATCAGTTCCCAAACCAAAAGCGATGCCGGTAAATCCTAATTGACTTCTTTGCAGGTACCACGTTCCATTCAAGGGTCGGAATACAGCCACATCAGCCTTCCCGTCGCCATCATAGTCGGCTGGCACGGGTTTGTCATCGGCAAAGCCAAATGTTACGCCGGTGAATCCGAGTTGCGAGCGATTCAGATACCAAGTGCCGCCTCGATACACGGCGACATCGGTTTTGCCGTCGCCGTCGTAGTCCGCCGCGACGGGTTTATCGCCCGTCTGTCCGAATTGAATTCCAGTAAATCCGAGCGTGCTCCTCTGCAAATACCAAGTCCCGTTTGACGGACGAAAAACTGCCACATCCGCCTTGCCATCGCCGTCATAATCCGCCGGGACGGGAACGTCATCTGAATTTCCAAAGGCGATGCCGGTGAAGCCAAGCGAACTGCGTTGCAGATACCACGTTCCCGAACGATAGACGGCGACATCGGTTTTACCATCGCCGTCGTAATCCGCCGGAACAAGTTTATCTGTAGAAATACCGAACTGCCTGCCGGTAAAACCCGAAGCCGATTGCAGCAGATACCAGGTTCCGTCTGCGGGTCGAAAGACGGAAACGTCGGATTTTCCGTCGCCGTCAAAATCAAAAAGAGTCGCCCCGCTAACATCGGTCGCTCGCCGCTCGTACGCGCCGATGTCGGGCAGGGATGAGCCGTTAAGATCGCCGTCCTGCGGACGATTGATGCCGCGCTGGTCGGTCGCCGGTAAAATTCCCAAATCGCCCGCGTCAATAGCCGGGCTGGTCGGCATTAAGGCAACGGTTTGTGTCGCGCCCCCGTTGCCGCGAAGCGGCGCAAGTTGCGGGTCTTGTCCGATGATATTGCCGACCGTCGTGCCGGTTATTATCGTTCCGTTCGTGCTTTCAATTAAATTATAGCCTTGCGATGCCAGCGTACCTCTTACGTCCGGCGAATCTCCGAATGTCGCTACATTATCCCCAATAATAGTGTTGCGGGCGGTAATCACGTTGGAAGGAGCATTATATACACCGCCGCCACTGTTGGCAGTATTATGACTGACGGTTGAATTAGTCAGGGTGGTCGTCTGTGTGCCTAAGTTATAAATGCCGCCACCGTTCTGCGCGGAATTGTTACTGATTGTCGAATTATCCGCGTTGAATACAGCGTTGACGCTTTCGGTATAAACGCCGCCGCCGTCACCGGTATTTGCCGAATTATTACTGACGACTGATTTAATTAGATTAATTCTGCCTCTATAGTTGCGCAGTCCGCCGCCACCTCCTTGAGCCATGTTACCGCTGACGGTTGAACTTGTAATCGTGGTTTGCGCGCCATCGCCATTGAATAACCCACCACCGCCAAAACTTGCCGTATTATTGCTGATATTAGAATCGGCGATTGTTATCGGCGCACTGAAATTACTGTTTAGGATGCCGCCCCCATAACCTTGCAGCGAAGAATTATTAGTAACCGTTACATTATTCAAGCTCGCCGTCGAGCTAATTGAAACGCCGCCACCAAATGCACCCGTATTGTGATTGATCACTGTATTATTTAAATTCAGGGAGCCGCGCAAACCATTGCCGCTGTAAATACCACCTCCGTTTCCGAGCGTTGTATTGTCGGCGATAATAGAGTTGTTAATTGTCAATGCTACGTTCAAACCGCTGACAGAGCCGTCCTCGCTCGAAATGCCCCCTCCTTGCCCTCTCGTTGAATTGTTGCTAATGATTGAATTATTAATCGTCATCGTACCATTGTTATAAATACCGCCGCCGTTAGAATTAGAAGGCTCAAGATTAGTCGAGTTATTGCTGACGATTGAATTATTGATTGTGACGGTGCCAAGCAGATTAGCGATGCCGCCACCGCTGCCGTTGCCGGTTATCTTTCCGTTTGAAATCTTCAAATCGTTGAACGTAACGGCAGCACCTTGAACAAAAAAAACGCCGCTCGCGTTGTTGCCGCTGACAGTCAACGAGTTTGCCCCTGTTCCATTGACAGACAAACTGCCGTTGTTGGCAACGATCAGCACGCCGTTCGTCAATGTAATCGTTTGCGGCGAGTTAAAAAGCGACGCGAATAAAATCGCGTCATTAGTGGTTGAACCATTCGCCGCCGCGATTGCCTCTCTCAAAGAGCAGTCGGCATCACAAATACTATCATTCGTATCGGCGGTTTTGGTAACGACTTTTGCTCCGGCTTCAAACGCGCCGATGTCGGATAAAGCAATGCCGTTTGAATCGCCGTCGAGCGGGCGCGGAACGCCGCGCTGATCTGTCGGCAAAACGTTGTTCGGGTCGGCTGCGTCAATCGCCGGACTGCTCGGCTGTAATAAATGCGACGGCGTTTTTCCACCATTGAGGTCGAGCGGGGCGAGTCTCGGATTGACATTAAGCAAATTTCCCGCCGTCGTGCCGCTAATGGTCGCGCCCGTTGTGTTTCCGATCAAATTAAAGCCCTGCGATATAATATTACCGGAAAAATCCGGCGCGTTGCCGACGAATGAAACATTGTTAGCGACTATTGTATTGCGTAGGCTTGTAAAAGACCCGTTCAATTCATTAGCGATGCCGCCGCCTCTGCCTTCTCTGGCTGTGTTAAAGGCGATTGTCGAATTAGTGATATTGATTGTGCCGAAGGCGCGCAACCCGCCGCCGAGTTGTTGAGACGTATTGCCGCTGACAGTAGAATTTGTCATCGTAAATACATCAATGGATTGGCTGGCGGCGTGGTAAATCGCTCCGCTGGTGAGAGAAGCATAATTGCCGCTAAAAGTCGAATTGTTAATTGTCAGATTGCCGCCTGCGCTGGACAATCCGCCACCGGTGCTGCCGGTGCAGTCGCGGACGATTAAGTTATTGATAATTAACGCGCCGTTTTCTTTATTGATTGCGCCGCCGCTCGCGCCGCTTGCTCCGTTTGTCAGCAACAGGTTGTTGAGCGTAATCGGCTGAGTCGGGATATTGGTCAGGGACATATTAAATATGCGTCCCTGCATACTGCCGGAGATGGTCAGCAGATTCGCGCCGGTGCCATTGATAGTCAGACCGCCCGAAGTGAAAATCACAATCTCGCCGCCGGTCAGGGTGATTGCCTGGGGCGTGTTGAAAACATTGCGGTCAAATTCGACAGTATCATTGGTAGGAGCATTGTTAGCTTTCGCAACAGCTTCTCTTAAAGAACAGTCCGCATCGCACACTCCGTCGTTCGTGTCGGCGGTTTTCGTCACCTTAAATGTTGCACCGAACGCCGCGCCGCTGAGTCCGGCGACGAGTAAAAGTATCCAAATAAATTTGATGAACCGAAAGTCAGAGTAAATTGGTTTTTTCATAAAATTGTGGGTCGAAAGTTTCTGGTGATCTGAAGAGCCTAAATTTATCTCGAACAAACTTTGCACAATCAAACTTTTGTGAAAGCCGCAGTCCTCGAAATCTATATTAAATCTAACGATTTTAGGAGATAATTCTGTCCGCGATGAACGAATCGTATTCGTAAGTATTTACAGATGAATCTTTAATTTTTTAACGGTTGCCGCGAAAGACGTAGTTCATACTTTATTATTAAAACGATGAATTGTTGTCTTATTCCGGCAATCGGTAGAATTTTCTGCTTTTTCTGGGTAAACGGATTTGTGAAAACCCTTCTTCATTTTATAGCACAATCGGCGCTTCCAAAACAAAATTTTCTTGACAGCACTATCGAAACTAAATTAAATTCATTTCAATTTCTAAAAGCTACAACATTAAATCTACTCGGCATTTTGGGAAAAATATCAATCCGAAGAATAGTTAAGAATTTCGCGCCTCTTATGTCGCACGGATAAAAGAGGAAGTGGTTTTCGTTATGACAATTAAAGAGCTAAATGAAATAATCAGCCATCCTTCGACATTAGATTTTTGAACATTTCCGCTCCCTTAGCCTGGGTTTGGGCGATCATCTTTCTGACTCGCGCCAAAGTATCAATTGCCCGTAAATATCGTTTTTGCGCCAGGTCGAGCCGCTTATCATGGTATATTCCCGTGGCGGGCGAATGGTCCTGCTGGGTGGCGACTGTGAAAGCGTTGTCCGCCAACACCAACCGCAGCCAGCGCATTATGATTTCATCAATCAGCATTTTTTCGACGAAAGTTGATGAGTAGTAGCCGAATTCGGTTTTCATTTCTTCGACGTATCTTTTGCCGCATTCTTGGACAACAGCGGATTGATTTACTTTCCGCAAAACGGCAGTGAAGACCTGGTTTTGGTGATTACCGAGCGATTGCCAGAGCTGCGGCTTGCGGTTCAACTCTTTCGACAGGGTTTGCAGATCCTCCGGCGACGGATTTCCTTTATCAATTCTTTTGACCAAAGCAACCATCTCTTGACTGTTTTTAATTGTTCCGGGTTCGCTCATTTTCGCTTTTTTCTCCATTGTCCTTTGTGCCGGTAAAAGCCGTTTACCAAAAATAAAGCGTCAACTAAAGTTTGGTTTATTTCGGACAGTTTATTTATCTGCTCGTCAATCGCTTCGGCTTCGGCTTTTTTCTCGCGCAGCTTTTCGGCTTCGGCTTCGGCGCGTTGTTTTTCAAGCTGCCCGCACCGTTCGATCAGCGCGGCGTCATCGCCAAAGCCGACGTATTCGGATTTAACTTTTCCTCCAATTCTTTTTTTCCGGTAAAAGTAATTTCGATTTCCGCGTGTTTCCCAAGCCATGTGTTCACGTCACTCTCACGACACTTTTTGATTTTTTCAAGTTTTTTGGATTGCCTTTTCTATGGTGCCCAGTTCGTCCAATTTTTTTCGCTGCTCTACGTCACTCTCTACGTCACTTTCTAAGACACTTTTACAATTCTTTGTGCTACAAATTTCTCTTCGCCCCGCTTTGAATGAACTTCAGTCAACTTCGTTATTTATTCACAATCGAAAACTCTTTTAATTTTCGCCGCTCGCCGGTCTTTTCGAGTTCGAGTTTTTCGATTCGCTTTTGCAGCCGCTCGATTTCAGATTTGAAAAAGGATTGCCCGGCGCTGATCGCGTCGTCTTTATTCGCGCGAAGATTTGCCACGGCGACGACTTTTAGCCCGAGCGAGCAAAGATGTTCGCCGGCGAGACGCAAGCTGGTTGATTGCCGAATCTGTTGCCTTTGAGAATCAAAGAAGTAATAAGTTTCGCCCGGATCGTAAACTTCGCCATCGGCGGTCCTGATCGCAGCAGCTTCGGCGTGTCCGTTTTTCGGCATCGCTTTGACGCCATTGGCTTTTCGGTCAATTTCGTAATTTTCGTTAAATTCGTTCGTTTTCATTTTTAATTTAATCTTTCAATTATCCTTTTTTTTGTTTCCAACTTCTTCCAACTTTTCAATACCTTCGAGCTTCTTTATATCAATTTCAATGCGTGGATTCAGCCGATCATCAAAGCGGAAAGCGTGAATTTCGACGATTTGCCGGTCATCTTCAAAGCAGATGCCTTTGAGCGCGTCCTGGCTGATTTTCAAACGATTATCAAGATCGCCGCTTTTGCGCGGACGGAACACGCGAAAAGTAACCGACAATTCGCCGCTCAGAATCTTCGCACCTTGCCGCATGGCGAGTATGGCAATATCAGACTTAAACTTTCTGCCTTTGGCGGACGTGATGCGCCGTCCCTGAAAAGTGGCATAAAGATGATTAACCGACGGCGGATAAGGCAGAATCAATTTAATTCCGTTTGTTTCGACGTTCATGCTTTCTTTTACGCAGCCGTCCCGCAACCCATCGGACAATAAATTTCACCTAAATAGGTGGAAAGTTTTTCCCCGCAATGCTGGCATTTTTCTGACGGATGATTTTTATTGCTTTTAGGCTCCGACTCTATTACCGGATTTTCCTTAGACCGCTTAGACCATTCGCCGCTGTTGTTGTGTCCATTGGGTTTAACTTGGTCTAAATAGCTTTTTTTAGCATCTTCTTTCAAATCTCCCTCAGACCAAGTTAAATCCTTGTTTAGTAATGGTTTGCCGCTTTGGTCTAAATGGTCTAAGTAAAAATCAGGGGGAACGGGTAGCGCGTAATTATTAAAAATTATTCTTAAGCGCCGTGAATCGAAAAGAATCGCAGATTTTTTATGGTAATCAGACTTTCGGGACAAAATCTGTTTGGAAATCAAACCAAAACTGCTTAACTTCTTTCCGACATAACCGCTCTTGAGTTCATCTTTGCCTTTTCGTTCGTTGTTCAGCATCGAAACTATTTTTTCGATTCTCAGATGTTCGCAGAGTTCGCCGTCCGCCGGTTGAGTCTTAACGCGGTCATTCCAGCGAGCCGTGCCGTCTTCTTCCAAATCAAAAAGAATCGTGTGCAGAGTTTGGATAAGCTCGCCGTCGAAAGTCCGTTGCTTTTCGTCGTTCAAAATTCCGTCGCGCTCTTTCAGCAAAGTAATAAATTCCCGTTTCAAATCGTCGTCGTTTATCAACGCGAACAGCGGAATGTTGATTTGAATCGAGCGCGGCATTATTCCGCTTGCTCTCAATTCGCGCTCGGCTTGGTCCAACTTCGCGTCGAAGTCGGTTTGAATGTTCCGCATACGCCACAGAGTTAATTTGTTGCGGAGATTTAAGGCTGCGTTTAGCAGTTTCCGGGAAAGGCGAAGCGGAATATCGTTTCGGATCGTTCTTTCCATCTGAATTTCAATACATCTGGAATTAAAAGCATTCGACGCGCTTTGTTTGAGCGAGCCGATGATTTTCGGACAGAACGGATTGAACATTTCCGTTTTGTATTTACCGTCAGCCGTCGCAACTTGTCGCGGAATTTGCGCTGTTTGCTGAAACCCGGCATTTAAGATTTGAATAATCGCCGCGGCGTCGTCGGAATTGACATCGGAATTAAACTCGTCAAGAAATAAAGTCGGCTGAAATTTATCAACGATGCGGTAAAGACTTGCCGCGCTCGGTGTAATCAGTGAAAGCCCGCGGTGCGACGCAATGCAAACCGCCAGACCGAAACGGCTTTTGCCGCTGCCGGCGTCGCCGGTCGCGTTTAGATATGACAATTCAAGAATCGAATCCGAATCAAAAATGTAGGTAAAAAGAATGTAAAGCGCGGTCAGTTTCAAAAACAGCGGCTTCAAATCGAGATACGTCGAAAGATATTTTTCAACATCGGCGATCAGTTCCGCTTCCGTGCCGTATTCGGTCAGAGTTTCGGCAAGATAGATTCCGCCTTTTTTGGTAAAAAGTTCGTCGTCAAGCGGAGCGTAGGTCGTGCCGTCCGAATCGGAAATGCTTTGTGCAATGGCGTGGCTGTCGGTTTCCGGGTCGTAAATCGCAAGACCGTCGTAAATCTGTTCAACGATTCTGCTGTCCTTTAATATCTGAAAATTTGTTTCGATAACTTCGCCGCTGTTCGGCGCCGTTTCAACCGAATCCGCCAGCAATTCGGATGCGTCGGCGAGCTTCAGCAGTTCGCGGGCAACGCCGGTCTTCTCATCGCCGGAAAGCGGCAAAACCGTTTCGATTTGTTTTATGAATTTATTTCGCCTATCGGCTTCGGATAAATTAAAAATGTCTTTGGCAATCGTTTCTTTGCCGTCGCCTGTTTTTGCGGAAACTCTGCATTTTCCACGTTCTGCCGGGGAAACGTCAATTGTCAGTTTGCCGTCAAAAAGTTCGGCTTTTATTTCTTCTGAAGATTGTTTTCCTTTATTAGTGACCTGCCCGCGCGAGCCGTAGCCGTCTTTATAAAGCGCATGACTGGCGGCTGAAAAATTGTTGCCGTGTTCGAGCCGCGCATAAACTTGTATCGGATTATATCCGCGCCCGGATTCAAAATCCGTCGAAGTAGTAAAAACGTAAAAAATTCGCCGATCCGTGCAGAAGTTCGCCGATGATTTTTGATCGGTTTTACCAGGGCGCGTGTAAATCATTCGTCTTCCGTTGCGCCGGTGAAATCGCCAGCCGTGCCGTTCGAGCAGCGCGGGAACGTCGGCGCGTTCGTTGTAATCCTCAAACGGCGAAAGACCACCGGCGCAAACCAAGCCGGTTTTTTTTTCTTCCGGCGGCAACTCAACCGGCATTTGGTCAAAAGAGCGAGCGATTGTAAAAATCGTTTCTCGCTCTTCTGCGGTTATCAGGGGAATGTTTTCAAAACTGCCTTGTATCCACTCATAGCCGGGCGTCGGCGCGGCGACAAAATAGCCGCCTTCGCCTCTGGTTTCAATTAAATCTTTTTTCTTTTGCTTTGGGTCAGCAGTTTTTTCTTCGTCGGTCGCCGGTCGTTCAGCCAGTTTTTTATTGCCTTCGATATGCGAAATCGGAACCCGCACGGGAATGTGAAACCCTTTGTTGACGGTTTTAGCAATAACGAGTTTCGAGAATAATTCCGGCAGATGCTCTTTCAAAAGAGCGCAGAAATCTTTCATCAACGAGCCGGTCAAATCATATTTGCAATCAACGTCTATAACTTCGATGTTGCCGGAAACTTTTCCGGCGATAATTGCCACTCCAACTGTCCGAAGATCGGAACCGCTAAACCAAGTGCGAAGTTCATTGTCATTCGGCTGGATAGTTTCGTACTTTTTCCAAGTGTCAAGAGTCGCTTTCTTTGCTTTATTAACGGGAAGTGTTGCCAAGCCAGCCGCGCTATAATTAAACGCGGCTGATTGTAAAATGCTTTGATTATTTTCAAACATCTGAATTTCCCTCCAAAGCATTTCTTAGATTTTTCTCGCATTTTTCAGCAAATTTTCTTTGCTGGTCGGGCGATAAAATTGAAAGCAAATTAAAGCATTTTTTACACATTCCATATTGAATTGCCGAAACACCGAATCTTTTCCACAATCCGAATCCGCCTAAACTTTTAAACCATTGCAGACAGTAATAGCAGCGGGACTGTCCGCGTCTTTTTGTTTCCGGCTGCGTAAAAATTACAGTTTGGGAAAGAAATTTAAATTGTCCGATCCTAAAAGGCGTGTTAATATGATGGACAGATAAATTCTTATTTATGTATTTTTGATTGCTGGAGCTGTGGCAAGCTCCGGCGGTCTTTCTTTTTTTCATTGAACACCTCCAGCTACCGCGAAAGCATTTCGTTTCGTGCTTTCCAAATAATCGTCCAAATCCGATTGCGTATAGACGAGCTTTGAAGCCGAACGCCGAAATGAGATTTTTCCCTTTCGGCGCATTCGCCAAAGAGTAACCGTCGAAATTCGCAGATATGCCGCCGCTTCTTTATCAGTAAAAATTTGTTTTTCGTTGTTCATTGGTTTATCCTCTGTAAATAGAAATAGGTCCGACACGCCGCAAGGCGCGTTTTATTTTTCAAGACTTATTCAGTGCCGTTTTCGTCTAGGTCGCCAAACTTGAAACGAAAACGGCTTCTCTATGTCTTAAAGAACATAGACAGATTATTTCACAAGAATGCGGATGTCATTTTTCCACGCCGGAAACATTTCCGCCCGTTTTTCGCGTTAAATTTTTCCGGTTCTTTCCAAACGGTCTAACCGGCAAATCAAGTTTTTCAAATTTCTTGAAGGCTTTTCTCACGGTGTCAACCGAAACATTTACATCGCAGTAATCGCGTATCGGCTGGATAATACCGGCGAGATATTCAAATTCGTATTTGTTCCATAAAACAAGCCATTTAACCGCGTCCAAATCAATTTTGCCGGTCGCCAGTTTATAGCCGCCAGCCTTCGCTTGTTTTGCCGTCCTTTTTATGTAGTCGCGCAAATGATTTTCAAATGCCGCTTTTGCCGCTTTTTCAAAATCTTTAGAATCCCGGTCAATCCGCCAGCCGCCGATTTCAAAAGTTACGGGTTCGCCTTCGTAAGGATTCCAACTGTAATCTGACGCCAAAGCCAGCCCGTTGCAGTATTGCGGCATTGTCGATAGGTCCCAAAGAAAATTGAATAAGTTTTCTTTAAGCCAGTCCTTTTCCAATCGAAAACGCTCGATAAATTTATAAAAACTTTCCCGAAACTCTAAAAAGTTTTTCAATAAAGGATTTTTATTTTTATCGAGTTCGGGCGCGTCCGGTTTGTAATGCAGCATTTTGTCGTCAAGGTTAAATAAAATGTAATTTCCTTTTTGTGTATTGTTAGCAATTAAGTTTTGAAATAATTTCACTCGGTATTCATAACCAAACACGCCGAAAACCTCTTTATATTTCGGCACAAGGCTTTTCAGTGTTTCCAACGCTTCCGGCACAAGCTCATCAATAAAACATAAAAATTGGTGCTGGTATGCGCCCGGCATAAGTTCCTTATCTTTGAATCTCATAAAATTAATTTACCAACTCGCTTTCAGTCTGCTTTGCTTCATTCAATTGAGAATAAAAGTTATTCATTCTTTCAGTGATTTCTTTAACCGCGTCGGCATCATTCGCCGTGTAATGCTTCAATGTCGTTTGAAGCTGCGTATGTCCGCCGAGCTTCCCGGCGAGGGCTAACGGCGTGCCTTGTTGAATCCAGCGCGTAATAGCCGTCCGGCGCAAATCGTGGAAATGCAGATCGTCAATCTTTGCCAGTTTTTTAGCCGTCGCAAATGAGCGTTTAATATCTTTGAGCGGAAAAGGGTTTTCGCCCGGGGAAATTTCTTTAAGTTTTTCGAGTTCGAGCCGGGCGCGTTCCGACAACGGAGCAAGCCGCTCACGTTCGGTTTTGGTGTGCGTTCCCAAAACTCGAATGATGCCGTTATCGAAATCAATATCCTTCCAACTTATTTTGAAGATTTCGCCGCGCCGCAAACCGCTATCAATGGCGAGAATAATTATTGCTTTCAAATGCGGATTATTAACGCTGATCGTTGCCGTGATTGCTTCTTCTTTGCCGTTTCGGGTTCGTTTGTAATCAACTTCCCTGATCCCTTCGCACGCATCGAGCAGCCGTTTTTCTTCGTCAAAGGTTAAAAGGCGTGTCCGCTCCACTTCGGCGGATACGTCTATTACTTTGGCATTGAAAAAAATGTCTTTAAGAATCCAGCCGTTGCCAAAGGCAAAGCGCATCATTTTACGCATAGCAGACAGTTCACGGTTGACGGTTGAAATTTTGACGGGTTCGCCCGTCAGCGCCGAATCGGTTTTAAGTCTCCAGCGTTTATAGTCATAAAGGCTTTCGGTTGTAATTTCCCGAAGCGGACGTTTTCCGAAAAATTTCTGTAATACGTTTAATTGTGCTTTGGCTGTAACGACGGAGCGAACGCCGGAAATTTTTCTGCCTTCGGCAAATTCGGCGGAATGATAAAAATTCTTTTCGCAGATTGCCGCCAAATCGTTAAATGTCATTCGCTCGCCGGTTTGGATTTGACCGTGAGATTTCTTGACATCATCAACTAATTTATTTCTTAAATCAGTCGCATCGCCCTTTTTGTCGGCGTGACGTTCCATAAAGCATTTTTTGCCTTTTGCATCGTCAAAATACTCAATGCGGACGATCCATTTGTTTTTGCTTTTCCCGGTCTTGCGTTTAAAGACTTTGCTTTTGACTTCCATAGTTCACACCTCTATTCACACTCAAAAACGTGGTGTGAATAGAAACATTGTGAAATAGTATGAAAAGATAGTCAACAAGAAAAGCCTAGTTTACAGGCTATTTAGAATGAAATTGAAAGTGATTGAAAAACAGAGTAATGTGCGGGAGTTCGATTGTGAATCGGATGCCCGCTTATTTTAGTTTGCCCGAAAATTTCCCGAAAGTTTTTCGGCGAAGAAATCTTTCGCTTGACATTACGAATTTCGGAAACTATATTTTGAATTTCGGCTATCATAAGCCACCTTAGCTCAGTTGATAGAGCATTCGATTCGTAATCGAAAGGTCTCGAGTTTGAGTCTCGAAGGTGGCTCCATTATTTTCAATAAGTTAGGGTGTTTCTATAATGCCCTATTTCTTTTAACTCACACTTTCACTCACACTTCAATCAAAAAGACTTTGATTTAATAGTTACGTAGAAGTTATGTCTTAATTTCTTCGAACCAAAGGGTCGCAGGTTCGAATCCTGCCGGGTGTGCCATTTTTATCAATAGTTTAGAGTATCTTTACGAGATTCACTATTCGATTATTCACCTTTTCAATCTACCTAATCTTTACTTTTGATTGTTAACCGAAGGGTTGCAAGTTTGAGTCTTACCTGCTAAGCCAATTTTTATGAGGGGTTTAGCGAGTTTATTAGATAACCAAAGCTACTATTCACACCCCAAAATTCACATCCAATAATTGGAAGCGCGGAATATTCCAAAGTCGAATATTATTAAGTTTTACGCTGCGAAGTTTGCCAGAATACACGGGTATGCAAGAGCGACTATATGTATCGGGTTAGCGGTAACTATACCTGTTGAAGAGAGCGATTCCTCAGTCCCCGCACATGAATTTTATATCGGAGATAAGAAAAGCAAGGTTTATTATCCTTCCAATTCAGTAGAGGCAACGAAGATTCCAGATTCAGATAAAGTTCGCTTTTTCAATTCTAATTATGCTGCGAGGAGTGGATTTACGAGTCCGCGAACCTATACGATTTTGGAGTCTGAGGAAGGCGATTCGGGTTATTCATCTGGGTCTAGTAGTGGTAGTTCCTCTGGAAGAACTGTTAACGTAAAGGGGCATATGCGAGGCGGAAGTTATGTCCGTCCTCATACGAGAAGCGCACCGAGCCGAAGAAGACCTTAATTTTTATCTAGCACATACCTTTCGGGAACACGACTATCATAAGCTATTTCACACAATCGCGTTGTGTCCCTATAATTAAAGAATTTACAGAAATTGACCTGCACCCGTAGAATTATCCCGAAAGAATGGCGAGAATCAAATAAACTGAAAACAGGAGATTCTTGCTATGAAAAAGACTTTTACGGACGAGCAAATCGTCGGCATCTTACGCGGCTTTGAGCCGAGCGGAAAAACAATTAAAGAATACTGCCGGGAAAAAGATGTCAGCGAAGGCACATTTTACAAATGGCGTAACCGTTTCGGGACAATGGAAGTTGCCGAGGTCAAAGAATATCGGCAATTGCAGCAGGAAAATGCCCGTTTGAAAAGACTGCTCGCCGAACGGGATTTAGAGATTGATGTAATCAAAGAGGTGCTGGCAAAAAAGTGGTAGGCTGCGCCGCCAAGCGGGAGGCGGTTGCCTTTATGAGAACCCGCCGATTGTCTGAGCGGCGCGGCTGCCGTCTTGTCTCGCTAAATCGGAGAAGCTGTCGATACAGACAAAGGCGCGCGGCGGAGTGCAGTTTGATAAAACAAGTGCGCGCTCTGGCGGTCGAACATCCTCGCTTCGGTTATCGGCGGATTGCCGCTCTGCTCAGGCATACGGGTGCCAAGGTGAATCTCAAACGGGTTTACCGGTTATGGAAACAGGAGAAGCTGAGTTTACCGCTCAGGCGACCGCGCAAGAGGCGCTCCAAATCGGTTGTCGGAATCATGCCGAAGGCTCAGAGGTCTAACCAGGTTTGGACGTATGATTTTGTATTCGACCAAAGTCTTTCGGGTAAAAGCCTGAAGATGCTGACCTTGATTGATGAATATACCAGAGAATGCCTGGCGGTTGAGGTCGGCGTGTCAATAACGAGCGAACGGGTCAGGCAGATTCTGCAAAGAGTTTGCGCCTCTTTTGGCAAGCCGGAACAGATTCGTTCGGATAACGGAAGTGAATTCATCGGCAAGGCGGTCGGCGGCTGGCTTGGAGAGAACGGCATCGAGCCGTTGTTTATCGAACCGGGCAAACCATGGCAGAACGGCAAAGGCGAAAGCTTTAACGGAAAACTCCGGGATGAATGCCTAAGCCGCGAATGGTTCTCTTCGGTTAAAGAAGCGCAAGTGGTAATTGAAGAATGGCGTAGATTCTACAACGAAGGACGACCGCATTCGAGCCTTGGATATTTGACTCCGCTGGAGTTCAAATCAAAGACGGAGAGTAACAAATCTCTCTCCATTCAATTGGGATAACAAATGGGGGCTGGACAAAATTATGCCGGCCTCATCAACAGCAAACCGCCCCCTATTTAAGTACACACATTCAAAATACATGATGGCGATGCTTGCATTCGGTCAACTACGAATTGGAACGTTACAAGACTTCCAAAATGAAGAGGAACACGGAACAGAAATCGGAGACTACGTGTAAAGCTCCCGTAATTACTCCAATCTAGGTTACAGTTTTCGAGTTGAACTTTTGCAAATATTCTATCGGCGATAGATTTCCCAGCGAGTCGTGCGGGCGATGCTGATTGTAAATATCGAGCCACTTTTCCGTTTCCGTTTTCACCTCTTCCAAACTTTCAAAGATATACATATTCAAAACCGCTTCCCGAAACGAGCGATTGAAGCGTTCGATGAAACCGTTCTGCATCGGTCTTCCCGGTTTGATGAATTCCAATGCGACTCCTTTCTCTTCCGCCCAGTCCGCCACTGCCAAAGCCGTTAGCTCCGGTCCGTTATCGAACCTGATTTTCTCCGGCAACCCGCGCCAAACGGCGGTTTGATCAAGAATCCGCACAACTCTTTGGGCTGAAATTCCAGTGTCAATTTCAATGGCAAGAGCTTCGCGGTTGAAATCATCAATCACATTGAACGTGCGGAAACGTCTGCCGTTCCATAGTGCGTCACTCATAAAGTCCGCCGACCAAACTTGATTGACTGTTTCCGGCACAGCGAGCGGCAACGGATTTCTCGAAGGAACGCGCCGTTTGTGTTTGCGCCGTCTGTTCAGTTTCAGTCCGCAATAAATGCGATACACGCGCTTGTGATTCCACGGATTGCCGAGCCGCCGGAGCGTCAGAAACATCTTGCGAAAGCCGAACTCCGGATGCTTGGCTGCCAGTTTCGTCAGAGCCGTTTGAATCACGGAGTCGTCGCGCCCGTGCGCCGCATAGCGAAAGACCGACCTCGACAGGTTGACCAGCCGGCAGGCACGTCGCTCACTCAGGTGATGCTCAGTCTGCAAGTGCGAAACGACCGCTTTTTTCGCTATCGGCTCCAGGGCTTTTTTTCAATTACATCCTTCAGTGCGCGATTCTCTAATGACAGGTCGGCGAACATTCTCTTGAGCTGCCGATTCTCGTCTTCCAGATCGCGCATCCGCTTCAAATCGGAGGCTTCCATACCGCCGTATTTCGTTTTCCACTTAAAATAAGTCGAAGGCGAAATCGAGTTTTCTCGGCAGACTTCAGCGACGGTTCTGCCGCTTTCGGTCTGCTTCAAAATGTTAATAATCTGATGTTCACTAAACTTACTTTTCATCATCGTTTTCGGTTCTCCTTAACTTTCTACTTTGACCGAAAACTGTAATCTTGTCTGGCTCTATTTTATGGGATGGTTACAAATCGAACCGGTCGTAAGCGGAACCGGTCTAACAAACTTCAATATTACATCTGTTAATGGATCATATAACATCGGCAAAGTCAGCTTAACGGTGGCTGCCGACAATAAGGGCAAAAGCTACGACGGCGCCGCATTCACGACATTTACATCAACTATTACCGGCTTCGTAACCGGTGAAAACAGTTCAGTGGTAAGCGGAACACCAGGTTATTCTGGTACGGCAGTAGGAGCAGTGAACGCAGGATCATACACGATCACACCAACACTAGGCACGCTAAGTGCGACCAACTATAATTTCAACAGCTTCAACAATGGAGCACTGACCATCAGCAAAGCAGCGGTTACGGCAACCGGCGGCAGTGGTACGGCAACCTATGACGGTACGACAAAATCGCCTTCAGCTTGTGTTGTTACAGGTATTTACAAGGGTGATTTGACTTGTGCAAACACTCCAAGTTCAGTCGGTCCGAATGCTGGCACGACAGCAATTGTCCCTCAAGTTAGCGGAACTGGTCTGACCAACTTCGAGATCACGTCTGTTAATGGAACAGCGGTGATTAATGCGGCAGCAACGACAACAGTAATTACCTGTCCGACAACAGGCGTCACCTTCAACGGTGCGGCGCAAACACCTTGTTCGGCTACTGTCACCGGTGCTAATGGTTTGAATGAAGCGGTTGCAGTAACCTACGCCAATAATGTCAACGCTGGCACGGCAACGGCAAATGCTGCTTATACTGCAAGCACAAACTATGCAGCAAGCACTGCTGTAGAAAAAACCTTTACTATCAGCAAAGCGCTGGTCACAGCAACAGCAGGTGGTGGGGCGGCAACGTATGATGGCTCGGCAAAAACGCCTTCGGCTTGCGCAGTTACTGGTGTTTATAAAGGCGACTTAACTTGCGCAAACGACGTGACTTCAGTTGGTCCAGATGCTGGCACAGCTATAATCAAGCCAGTCGTTAGCGGAACCGGTCTGACAAACTTCAATATTACGCCTGTTAATGGTTCATACACCATTGATCCGGCAAGCTCATCAACTGTTGTTACTTGTCCGACAACAAGCGTTACCTTTAACGGAGTAGCGCAAACTCCTTGTACAGTTTCCGTAACTGGCGCAGGTGGTTTGAATTTAACGCCGAATGCCGTTTACTCAGACAATACAAATGCAGGCACGGCAACGGCGAGCTACAATTTTGCTGGTGGCAATAATCACACGAGCAGCAACGACAGCAAAACTTTCACCATTGATAAAGCAGGATCGACAACAACAGTAACCTGTACGGGTACGCCGATCTTTACCGGTTCAGCTATTACGCCTTGCTCGGTTTCAGTTACTGGTGTGGGCGGACTTAATCTGACACCGACACCGGTTTATGCCAATAACGTCAACGCAACGACTGTTGGTAATCTTGCTTCAGCAAGCTACACATTTAATGGTGACGCAAATCACACGGGCAGCAGCGATAATGAAACCTTCTCGATAGGTAAAGCGGGTTCGACGGTAACAGTAACGTGTCCGACAAGTTTTGAGTATCCTGGCTTAGCATCAACGCCATGTACGGCAACTGTAACTGGTGCAGGTGGATTAAATTTACCTCTACCAGTTAGCTATCTAAATAATACCAGCGCAGGCACAGCGACGGCGAATGCTTCATATGCTGGTGGCAACAACCACACGGGAAACAGTAATAGTAAAACCTTTGTGATTATGCCGCGACCAGCGTTAGTGCGATATATCGGTCAAACACAGTTTGTAACTTCGGGAACCAGCTCTACTACTGCACAGGTTACACTGTCAGCAAGCGTCCAAGACCCGACGGGGGTTGCTCTTAATGGTGCGAAGGCTGAGTTTATTGACTTTACCAATGGCTTACCTGGCAGAGTCTTAGCCAGCAACGTAAACGTCAGTCCGGTTGCAGGTTCTGGCGCTAACACCGGAACGGCTAACACTATTGTGACACTAAGCACCGGACAGTATGGCGCTGAATCATACTTGATTCTGGTTAGACTAACCGGTCCCTACACTAATGCTCTGCTTTCAGACCCTGATGCTTTCGTAAGTGTTGTCAAGCCAGCCGGGACTAATGAAGCTAATGCCTACCAAGAAATTACCGGAATGGCGAGTGCGGCGGGTCTCTACCGCAGCAACGTCGATGAAAAAATCCGTTTCGTCCTTGGTATGAAGTACAACAGTAGCGGAACTAACCCGCAAGGCAAGATTACAGTGTCAATTCCGCAACCTGACGGCTCGACGGTACTTATCAAGTCTAACTCTATCTCGTCTATGGCGATTACACCCTTCCCTGGCGGGAAGAAAGCGACGATTTACACCAAGTCCAATGTCTCTAAGATACTGGCTAACGGTACTGCTGTAGCTGGCGAGGGGAATGTTTCGCTTCGAATGGATGTTACCGACAACAGTAGTGGATCTGATGAGGTTGGCTTTACAGCGATGTCTTCAAGCAATAGCCAATTGTTTTACTCAAACAATTGGGTAGCTGATGCAACTGGTTGGAAGACTGTCACACAAGTAATTTCCAGCGGTAAAGCTGAAGTCAAATAACCTCTTGAATACTGACGTTGCTTAGTAAAATGCCTTCTGCAGAAAGCAGGGGGCATTTTACTAAATGTCACTCTTGAACAAGCACCGAGGCAAGATTATGAATTCAGAAAATTTAACAATCTTAATAGCCGAAGACCATGATGACTCGCGAGAATTTTTGCGAGTTTTCTTGGAAGGCGAGGGCTTTAATGTAATCGAGGCTGAAAATGGAGCGGAAGCAATCAGCTTGGCGCGGCAGCAATGTCCTGATTTAATCTTAACCGATTTACATATGCCTGAACTCGATGGCGTTGCCGCGATAAATCAGATTCGCAGCCTTTGTGACGTGCCGATCCTGGCGATGTCCGGAGACGGACATCGCGGTATGGAACTGTTTCTTAATATAGATGAATCAGCAGCCGGGTATGTTCATTATCTGACAAAGCCGCTTAACCTGAATGAGCTGATGGAACAAATCAATATGCTTCTCCCTGTCACAGCTTGATGCAATCGGGTGGTGGATGTCCTTAACTGATAATGCAGTAACTGAATCTCCGCGAATAACTTCTCAGTAAGCCTGCAAATTAATAAATTTTAGCACTTCTCGAAATTTTATAGCAGGCAGTTTATAACTTTTTCAAAAACATTATTTAATTATTGTAGTCCTACCGCTGTGCTGTCTCTAACCCGCCTATCAAAAACTAATCTTATCCAAATTGTGCCGTTTGGCGAACATAAACAAATCCATTTTGTTCTTGGTGTACAGCTTGCTGTTGATCTCTGTCAAATGATTTTTTAGGGTGTGCTCGCTGATCCGCAGCAAACTCGCAATTTGCTTATTGGGCATCGTTACGTTAGCAGTGATGGTTGCGATTACACGTAGCTGCATGGGGGTCAAGGTAGCTATATTTTCAGAGTCTAAATCTTTCGGCTTGTCAGAAGATGCACCTTTCTTATGGTGCGTCGTCATATAATCAATAATTTCGTCTGAATGCCATCGCTGTCCGGCGGCAATCTTCTTTATGGCTTGAATGATAACCTCACCCGGCGCGTTCTTAAAAACCACGCCTTTAGCTCCGCGGCTGATTGCCTCAGCGTGGAGAGCAATGTCCGATTCTCCGGTAAGGATCAAGACCTTTGCCTTTCTCTCGTTTGCCAGTTGGGGCAGAAAGTCAAGTCCGCATATTTTTGCGCCGTCCTTACCTCTGCCCAAATCCAAGTCGAGCAGTATGACATCTGGGTCGAGTTCCCGGGCTAAAGAGGTTATTTGCTCAGAATCGCTGGTGCGCCCGACGACCTTAATCGTTTCATTCTCAGAGCTAATCAAGGCGGTTAGCCCGTCCAAAATCATTTGATGGTCATCTATGAGTAAAACATTGATCATTTGTTTGGCAGATGTGAAGTCTTTCATATTTTTTAGCGAATTTTTTATAAACTAAGTACTGTGACAATTTTAGAGTAAGCTAAAATTGAAACTTGAAAAATTGATGTGCAAACTCGTGCCGACTGATTTAAGTGCCTGTTGCACGGCGTAACACAATGAATCTCTCGATTGATAATCTTTTGGCGCGAGCCACTCGTATTTGAGCTTACGCCACAGCGTTTCGACAATGTTTAAGTGCGGCGAGTAACGCGGCAAATAAAACAAAAATAATCCGCGTTGCTGCCACACAGAAATTTGCTCTTTGATAATTCGCGCCCGATGAACAGGGGCGTTGTCCAAAACCACAATCGTTAAGCGTGAAAGCGAGAAACTCAAGCGTTCAAACTGCTCGAAAATAAACTCTGCCGTGATTGAGCGGTCGGTTGTTTCGATTCGGGAGCGATTGTCTCTAGCGAGCAAGGCAAAACAGTTTGTACCTTTGCCCGTGCTTGACGGCATTGCTACCTGTTCATCGGAGAACTGCCAGCCATAGGGGACGTTTGGCAAGAGCGAGACTGCCGCTTCATCCGAGTAGAACAAATCAATTTGTTTGCTTTGACTCAATTTCTCCAATTCTCCCAAACTTTCGAGTTTTGCCTTGTAAATGTCGGCGTTTTCCCGGTTTTTGATTCTCCGTCTCAAGCGTTTATATCGGCAGTTAAGTTTTTTAAGAAACGCACCAGCGTTCGCTCAGAAAACTCTTTGCCGAGGCTTTCTTCGAGTTCGGCTTTCGCCAGAGAAACGCGCTGACGATGTTCTGTGATGGCAGAGCGCACCGTTTCGGCATCGGCTGTCGGCGATAAAATGCTGGGTCGTCCGCGCCCGGCTTTGATTCGCAAACCCGTAACGCCGTCCTTTTTGTAGCGGTGCAGCCAATCATTAACGGACTTTTCGCAACACCCGAAGAAGGCGGCAATCTCTTTTGTTTGACGCCCTTCGGCTTTGAGCAAAACCATTTGGCAATGTCGGCGAAAAGTGTGGCTATCGCCGTTTCGATAACCGTTTTCCAGTTCGGCGCGTTTTATTTCATCAAGAGTAATTTTAAGAAATCTGCCCATCGTGCAATATAGATTACTATATTTTTGTCGGAGTACTTATTAAATATAAGGTTGTTTCAAAAACTAAATTGGCACTTTTATCACAACTGAAGTTTTGCCGTTCTGTGTAATGGTTAAGTTTCCTCCCAAAGCCTTCGCCCGCCCGGCAAGAGATTTTGGGAAAAAAGGTTGTGCCGCTGCGCCGGCACCCGAATTATTGTTCTCGATGATGAGGATGAGCGACCCGTGTTCAATTGAAATTTTGATGAACGCATAATCAGACCGCGTGTGACGGTTTATATTACTCAGCCCCTCACTCACCATTTGAAAAACCTCTGCTGCCAGCCGGTCGGGAATTTGTAAGTTTTCGGGCGCATCAATATCAACTTTCATCGAGTGATATTTCATAAATTGCGCGGCTTGGCGTTTAACCGCATTGATAAGCATCGGCTCGCGTCCGACAGATTCCTCTTTGAGGTTTGAGATATAACCGCGCAAATCGGTAACGCTTTTTGAAACCATTCCGACCAGATCGTTCACCTCACCGTATAGCCGTTCTTCCGGTGACAGTTTCCGAAGAATGCTTTCCAACTTGAATTTTAGCCCGAGGTAAGGTTGAACTGTGCTGTCGTGCAGGTCACGCGAAATTTTTACCCGTTCCCGCTCGGCTGATTTGGAGGCTAAATCATCAAGCAGCCGGATGTTTTCGATCATGGGCATCACCTGCTCGGTAATTTGTAAAATAAATTCCAAATCTGATTGGGTAAAATTATGTCGCTCGGTGCCAATAAAAAGGCGACCGATCAGTTTCTCTTTTAGAAAAAGCGGCAGGCTGGCTAAAGACTTAACTTCGAGAAAATTTGCAATGCCCTCGGTAATTTCCAGATACTTTTCAGTTGAATGGTTTTTCTTAATATCCAGAGCATAATGTTTTTTCTTTCCTATCATCTGCCTCCAGATGTCTTGTTCGCTGTTGAAATACACGGCTATTCTTTGCGGAATAACCAGTAGCGGAGAGATATCCTGCTTGGAAACCGGTATTAGCGGAGCGTTGTGGTCCGCGTCGCGGGCAATCTTGATTAATGAGTAACGAGACGAATTGAAACCTTTTACTACGAGCAAACAAACTTCGGCGTCATAAAAAACTTTTAGCTGTTCGAGGACTGAAGTTATGGTATGGGTGATACCGAACCGCGGGTTAGCCAACCGGTTCACGTTTCTCAGAAGCGCGAGCCGTCTTTTTGATAAAATTTCTTGTCCGCCCCAATAAGCCATCATAAATCCAAGAATCAGTAAATATCCGGGTCGCAGAACGAATCGGTTCAATTCAAAGATTTCGCCTGCTGGAACCGTTAAATAGCCGATTACCGTAAAGGAAAGCATCGAGATTACAGTCACTCGAAATCCCTCGGAGAAACCGTAACGGAAAGAAGCGGTAAGAATAGGGAAGAAAAAGAAGAAATAGAAAATGCTGCTGGTTCCCCTGCTAAAACTAATCAGCACCAAATACCAAATGATGTCGAACCAGTGAAGAAGATGAAAGGGTAAAATTTTTCCCGAAAAAAAATTGAACAAACAAATGATTAAGCTATAGACGGTATATAGAATGAGAGCCGTATAAACAATACCAAACAAACCGTTTGATTCTACCGGAGCAATGTAAATAGCAAACAAAGCCCAAATGGAAAGCACTAATCTAGTTAAACCAATTAGACGGGAATCTCCCGATTCAATGGAATATTGCTCTTCTTTACTGAAGTCTCCTGTTTGTTCTATAAGACTTTTTATGTAAGTCATTTATATGGCATTAATAAAAGGCATTAATATATTTCTCTCACCTATAAAATTATCGCGGCTTTTACTTGCGCCTTGCTGTAATTTTTAATCTGTCGCTTTTAGTTCACGTTAAATTAAGCACTGACAGTTTTTAAGTTTTCTTGTAAACCCGAATCGCTTATTTTCCTTTATATTGACTATGATTTTTTGAGTCAAAATCTTACACACTTTAAAGTATTCGTGATCTCCACCGTGAGAAATAAACACAAAACTTCATGTATTCCGCCTATTTATGAAGAATACCTATTTTTATAGTCCTTTGTTGTTAAGACTCTAATTTAAAACGCACGAAATTAAAGCAAAACTTATATAAAGACAAATTTTTCGGGTTAGAAAATTTATATCGAATAAGATGGCTGAGTCAAGTAATGAGTATTATAGGTAGTTGTTCAGTTTGAATTTTTTGAAAAAAGCATACTCCGAATCCAACAAACTCGAATAAATTTAGATATTTTAAGATACGAATAATCGGCTGCAAAAATATCTATCCGGCAATCTTTTTGTTTGTTCCAGTCGAACGCGTTAATGAAGGAACGAAGAAATTGATTTCGCTCGTCTGGTAATCAATATAAGCCTGCCCGTATGTTTCGACAAAGCGTTTTTCTTCGTGAACGGAGCCGAGAAATAAATAAACGGTTGTTATCAAGTTAAAGGCGGCAAGATTGACGGTCATTCGAGGCATCAGCCAGATGATCGGAATCATGCCGAAGTTTAACGGGTGGCGGTTGAGGCGAAACGGACCGGTTATTTTCATTTTATCAGGACTTTCAAGAATCGGTCCCTGACCTTCCGGTTCGGCTGGAATAAACGATTGTCCGGTTGCGAGCGCAACGACGTTCGGCACGCCGGCGAACTTTAAAAACCCGATTTCTCGCGCCCCATACACTAAATAAAGCAGGAAAAAAAATTGAACCGAATGCATCAGCCAAGAGAATGGACGGCGAATTTTATACAATTCCCGGTTGGGTAATCTTAAAGCGTATAATCCCAATGCTCCAAAAGTTGCAATCGCCAGCCCGTTATACAAAGGACGATAAAGACCGTTTCTGGTTCGTTCTCCAAACAATTCACTCGCCTTTTTTTTCGCCGCTTTACTTGCCAGCACAGAATGAATTCCAGCAACGAGCGCAGTGGCGGCGGCAATCTTTATAATGCTTTTGAACATTTGTGAAATTTAAATGAAAAACCGATTGTTTCGGATAAAATAGAAACGTTTCATAAAACTTCAGAGCGATAAGCAGTCAAAAAAACCTGCTTATCGCTCTAAACATTTCATCTACATCGAAGCCGTGCCGCTGCTTTGTCCACTCTCTCCCTGCCACTGCGCTTGGGCTTCCTCGCCGGTTTTATTGAGCTGCACGCGGTCGCCTTCGACCGAATCAACCCATTCGAGCGGAATGTAATGATGCTCGCCGCCCGCATTCGGGTCGCGTCTGGTTAATTTTATGCTATCGCTGCCTTCCATGTGGTCAACCGTTCCGACGTGCGCGCCGTCCGAGCCGACAACTTCTACGTGTTCCTTGATTTGTGTTGCGTCTACCATAATATTTTTTCTCCCTTGTTTTGTTTTAACCAGCCGCAAATAAATTTCCCTAAACTTTATTTGACGACCGCGTTTTATCTGTTTTCGCCGGAAGCAGTAATTTCTAACCCAGTCCGGCTTTAACCGATTTTCCTTTTTGATTGATTAACCTTTATCTTCGACTTGCGAGCCGTGAATTTCGCCGCGCCACGCGCCGGTTTCCTGCCCGCGACTTTCGATAAATGTCTTGAATCTTTCCAAATCGCCTTCAACGCGATTGTCCACAAATCCGAGCGCGCTGCCGACGGTCTGGAAAAA
Source organism: Pyrinomonadaceae bacterium (assembly GCA_030448055.1). Classification (GTDB taxonomy): domain Bacteria; phylum Acidobacteriota; class Blastocatellia; order Pyrinomonadales; family Pyrinomonadaceae. The sequence continues at coordinate 363,563 of JAUJNR010000002.1, read as the reverse complement.
TCCTTCCGGCTCGTATTCCAGACGCAAAGTTACGTTTGTTTGGTCAGCACCTTGGCTTTGAAAACTGACGGTTCCGGCATTATGAGCGCCAGATGTCGAGCGCCACGAGACTCTCTGGTCAGGTGTTTGTTCGGTAATATCGGCATCCCATTGAACTTCTTGACCGGCAATGTTGGCGTGCCAGTGCGTATGACTGTCGCCTTCCTGACGAACCTTTTCGATGCCTTCCATAAACTGCGGAAACTCTTCGAATTGCGTCCATTGATCGTATGCCGTTCGCACAGGCACATTTACGACGATTGATTTTTCTACTGTATTCATTTTATTTTTACCTTCCTTTTGATTGATTTTAATTGACTTGAATTAATATTCAGGTCAAAGTTTATGCGGCTCGTTCGTTGGATTCACGCGCCACAAAGCCAAAATAAGCGGCAATTAAAGCGGTGCCGGCGTGCAGCCAAACGTCGTTGCCGTATAGCGGAACTAAACCGAACATTGTATTGGTCGCCGGAATCAATCCAAGAATCGCCAGCAGACCGTAAAAAACAGCCAGTCCTTTTCCGAAGAAACGCGCTCCGCTTAGGCTTCTCGAACCGAGAATGCCCCACACCCCGATTGCCAGGTGAACTAAATTGTGCAGTATATTTACGGGAAACAAACCTAAAGCTCTGCCGTAAAATGAATCAACTGTAATCGGCGGCATATCAGCGTGATGCGGATTTAGAGCGGGAATGAACCCTGCTATTCCGGCAATTACATAAATTATGCCGAAAATCAAAGCGAATTTTCTAATCATTGTCTTATCTCCTTGAATTATTTTTCTTCTAAAACTTATAAAAATGTTAACCCGATTGTTTCTCTGTCAGCTTTCGAGCAAATTCGGCGACATCGGTAAAGCTGCGCGCGTAAAATTCGCACTTGAAACGCCTTCGTGTATGTTCGTCTTCAAAAACTCTTCCGCCGAGCAGAATCGGAATTTCAAGCCTTGCCGTTTTTTCTCTGAAATCTTTATAATCCCGCGACAGTCGTTCCAAATCATTTATTACCGCGGCGGAAATGCACACGAAATTCGGAGAATGTCGAACAACTTCATCAGCCAGAGAATAAAGCGGCGTGCTTGCACCAAAATTTATCACTTCCAAGCCTTCGTTTTCAATCGCAATTTGCGTCAGAAGTGTCGGAAGCTCGTGAAAGTCGCCTTCCATTGCGCAGCATACTGCCAAGCCGTTTTTCATTTCTGGAACGGGAAGCGCGCTTCTGAGTTTGTATAGGGCGGATATAACGGTGCGAGTCGCCAGATGTTCCTGCGCGACGCTGATTTCATTTCGGTGCCACAACTCGCCGATTTTCCGCATCGCCGGACAAACGAGGCGGTCAATTATTTCCGTCAGCGGTTTGCCTTCCAGATGCGCGGTGATAAAAACATTGGCTGCCGCCTCTTCGCCTCCGTCAATCAACGATTGAAGAAATGCCGAATCGGAATGATTTTTTTTTTCGCGGGCGCGGTTAATGGTCTTTGTAACCGATTCGTCGCCGTGGCTTTGTTTTAGTCCGAGTCCTTGTTCGCGCTGAAAACGCGCGACTTCTTCGGCACGAAAACGCCGATGCCCGCCGCTCGTTCGTTCAGATTTCAAAAGTCCGGCTTCCTCCCAACGCTTAACGGTCGCATCGCTCACTCTGCATAAACGCGCGACTTCTATTGTGGTAAAGCCTTTTATGTCTGCCATGTTTATTTATACCGCTGCCAAAGTTTCCAGGAACGTTTAGAAGCGAGTAGAAAAGACTTTTTGCTTACCCAACTTATAATACACAAATCGCATAAATCGCACAAACGCGAATTTTAGAAATAAAACTTTTTACGCTGATGGTCGTCACTTGTGCCGATTTTATTAAATATTTTGAAAAAAACCATCAAATCCATTTGACAGCAGTAAATGTTTCTTATAACATCAAAATCGCACAAACCGCACACAAAGATTATTTGCAATCAGCTATGATTGTGCGGAAACAAGTCGGGATATTCGCCGTGAGGTCGGGGAAACATCCCTTAAACAAACAGGAACATTGAGCTTTACAGCTTAATAATTTTTCAAGGAGAAAAAACAATGACAGGAACAGCAACACAACCAGCCAAAACGGAAGAAGCACAGAAACATTCGGAAGGAATCGTCGCCCGCACGATTGAGCAGCAAACCGCAAAATTGCCGTCAGACATATTTCTCTGGGGCGCGCTCGGGTCAATCGGCGTCTCGCTTTATTTTGAACTCAAAGGCAATCCGCAGAAAAGCCGCTTCGTCGGTCAGTGGGTTTCGCCGTTTCTGCTGCTCGGGGTTTACAACAAACTAGTGAAATTTGCGGGTTCAGACCGGGTTAACGACTAACCGGACGGTTACAGCGCAGAAAATAAAAAAACAAGGGGGTATGAAGACGTGAATAAAACATCAATAAAAATTATCAAGCGAAAAGACGCCGAAGCAGCGGCAGATGTCAAAACTCAAAATTCGTGCAAAACAAAATCAGCGGCACCGATGAGCGGAGAGAATGTCGAGCGTAGTTTGCACCGCAAGATGGCGGACACGGTTTCAAATTGGATTACCGAGCAGCGGGAAAACAAACGCTCAGAAGAAATTTCGGCATTTCGCAAACTGTTTGGCGATGAATTTTTATCAGGCAGACCGGCTTGAGCGAGAGACTTTTCGAGGTAAAAACAATGAATGCTTTAGCGACGCGAACGATTGAAAAAACGGAGGCTACTAGGGTTTTGCAAAGAATTGCCGAACGAGATAAAGCTGCCGTCGAAGACTGCGTTGACACCTACGGCAATTTCATATGGGCGTTGGCGAGAAAGCTTACCCGTTCACGCGAAGAAGCGGAAGCGGCGACGGAAGAAATTTTTATTGATATTTGGCGATACTGTGAACGCGCCCGCGACACTCAATAACCGAAAAAAAACTGATTGCGATGATTGCGCTGCGCCGGTTGATTAAACCGCTTCAGTATGCCGGACAAATATCTATGGCAAACATAGATACACCGAACGAACAAGGGGCAGGAATGGACAGAATTTCAGAATCCTTTTAGAGATTCTGTCCATATATTTACATTTTTTGATTGATTTTTTGATTATTTAAGGAGTTTATTTATGTTCAGCAAGCCAGATTACATAATTTTAATTGCAGCTTTCGTCTCTTTTTTATTTTCTATTTCTTTATGGTTCGGCGTGTTCGGCGCGGAAAACAGAGACGCCGGAATTTTTGTTGGACTATGGGTGCCTTCCATCCTTGGCTTTGGACTTTTCTTCAAGTCGAGCGCGAAAGGAAGGCAGGTATAATGACAATCATCATCTTTATAGTCGGTTTACTTGTTAGTTCAGCGGTTTGTTACGCGCTGTTTGCCTATACAATTCATGAAATGGGAACTAATGAAAAAACAAGTAATACAAACAGAGAGTATACTAAGCAGCCAATAAGATATGGTTAAATTGTTGGAATATATTAAAACTAGCTAAATGGTTGAAGCCGAGTGCCAAACAGTCCTGGCGTTATTTAACCAGCGACAGTTGCCGCAGTCAGCTTCAATACTAAGTGAAAAAATTTCTTCCCACGAAAGTCCAGACCAATTAGGAACAACAACTTCTAACCCAGAAAATCCTAAAGCTGGTTCAATTCCTCTGCTTATTTGTGCCTTTTGGTTCACTAACGGCGCGAATAAATCATCTATCGATACTGCCATTTGTAAATCACTCGCAAGCAACAAATCCCAATTCAAGTTGTATAGAATTTTTGTTTTTAAGTCGCGAGACATGTGAGGGTTCAAACTCTCAACAAGAACTTCGTCTTTCCGTCCCTGTTTTCTGATAAATTCTTTTACATCACTTCGAAAATTGAATGTCTCAATTTTAATCCAATCCAGATTCTTCGCATTTATCTTATTGAGCAATCCATGAAATTGTGCGCGAAATTGTCTTTCAGCTCGCCCAGAGGCAACAACGTGATTGTCGATTTTTAAGTAAGGCGTGTTACCTGTTGGGCGGAAAGCTTCATCCTCTTGATTAATTAAATCTAAATCAATTTCTTTGGGCGGTAACCACATATCTAAAGTACGTGCTCCTCCTTCACGCTCCCATACAGTCTGAGACGGTCAAGTTTTTCAGCACAAAAAACTGTCTCTCCTCCTTGTTTGTTTAATTTTCAAGTCCTTTTCAAATTCGAGCGGGCTTTTGTAGCCTAATGCCGAATGCCTTCTGATTCGATTATAGTAACCGTCAATATAACTAAAAATTTCGAGGCGGGCTTCTTCAATCGATTCAAAAATCCCGCCCTCAACCAATTCCGCCTTGAATCTGGAAAAGAAGCTTTCCGCCTGGGCGTTGTCGTAGCAATTGCCTCTTGCAGACATCGATTGCCGAAATCCGTAAATATACAGCAAACGTCGGAATTCCACTGCCGCGTATTGGCTGCCGCGGTCAGTGTGAATGATCGCTCCGCGTTTGAAAGAGGCGCGTCGGCGCGCCATCTGAAAAGCATCCAGCACAAGCTGCACCGTCATTCTCATCGAGACCGCCCACCCGAGGATCCTTCTGGTGAACTTGTCTTGAAATATTGCCAGATAACAAAAACTCCCGTTTCGAAGGCGAATATAGGTGATGTCGCCGACTATCACCTCTCGAACTCGGCTCGGCTCATTGACGGCTTCCTTCAACAGATTCGGGCTGATGCGCGAATCGTGCTCCGAGTCGGTCGTTCTTGGCTTAAACCGGCGCGGACCGATTGCCTTCAGATTCTCGCGCCGCATCGCCGCACGAATCGCCGCACGTCCCGTTTTCAGCTCAACCGCAATGCGGCGCGTGCCGTAACGCCGCCGGTGAAAGTAAAAGCATTCTCGCACGCGCTCGTCCAACTCAGCCCGCCGCGCCGTTTTTCGATAACTCGCGCCGCGTCTAAAAGCGTAAAAGGCGGACAAAGACACCTTCATCGTCCGGCATAGAGTCGGCAACGGATAATCTGCTTTCTGTTTTTCAATAAACTTATATCGCTCTAACTTCCCCTGCCGAAGATAAGTGCCGCCTTTTTTAGGATGTCACGCTCCATTTCCACTTCGCGCAGCTTCTTCCGCAACTCGATCACTTCGCGCTCGGCATCAGAAGCCGTTGCCAGCCGCGCTCGTTTCCACTTATGTAATAATCCTTCGCCGACGCCCAATTCTCTGGCGACCGAAGCGGCTGATTGACCATCAAGAATTTTCTTAACGGCGTTTTGTTTGAATTCATCGTCGTATTTTTTCATCCTCTCATTTTACAGAGAGTTTTCTGTGCTGAATAATTAGACCATCTCACTCTATCCATGGTCGTGGTGAATTTACTGTTTTCTTTTTCTTTAACAATGTGAGTGTGCGGTTTTTGTGCCTCTGTTAATTCCAATTCATATTCAACCTCGAAGCAAATTTTGAAAGTCTGCTTCCGCGGCTCAAGATTTCGCGGACACGGTATTTCCTCTAATTTCCATCTTTCGCCATTTTCATGTGTAGAAACTTCATTCGATTTATTTTTCATAAAATCATCAGTTAATTGACTCTGAAACTTCGTTTATCGGCTGAGTAATAGATTCGGCGTGAAAAGCCGCCAGAATGTCAGCAATGCGTGTTACGGCTGGTGTATTTGGATTGACGTAACGTGCAAAAGTGTTCATTTGCGTATGACCTGAAATTTTCATTACCTCCATCGCTGACAGTCCGGCTTGAATCATTCGTGTAATCGCTGTATGACGGCAGTCGTGAAGCCGAAAGTCATCTAACCGTGTGATAACCTTTCGAGCTGGAAACGCGATAACGTCCGAAGCGGTCAAACTCGACACGCGGACGAATTTTCAAAGCCTTTGCAATCGCTCTTTCGAGTTGTATTTTGTCTTTCAAAATAAACATTTTCTTTCCTTCCTTTTCGATTAAATATAGTAATTAACTTACATGAATATACTAACAAAACTGCTAGGACATTTCAAGTTAAAATACTAGCATTTGTGCTAATTCTTTATGTGTTTTATCATTCCTTTTATGGAATACTTAACCGCAAAACAAGTAGCAGAAAAGTTAGGTGTTACTGCCGGTCGAGTTCGTCAATTAGTAGCCGAAAACCGCTTACCAGCTACCAAGTTTGGAAACTCTTTAATGATTCTTGAATCAGACTTAGACTTGGTTCGTGAACGAAAAAAAACAGGACGTCCACCAAAAGTCAAAAGTCAAAAATAAAATTGAAATTTTATTCAGAACTTCAACGTTTTAATGAAGCCGTGTGCAATCGAAATAAGCAGATGTTCACGGTGATGTTGGATTTGATAGAACATTGACCACTGCAACGTATATTTGAGAATTCATCACAGATTAGATTTTGCCAGAGGCAAAATCTAATCTGCTGCGACGTGCAAAACAATTCCTTCCAGTCTGTCTGACATAAGTATTATTTGCGATAGGATTGCTTTACCTTTCAGACTTCTTTAACGATTGGTAATGATTTTCTATCCAACCAAACGTGAATCACCTTGCGACAATTTGGCGGACAAACAAACAATTTTATGTTTTCCGTTTCAAATGCCGACGGCAAGCGGTTTGATTTCACTTGGACAAGCACCACATCGGATTTCGATATGCCGATAACATCGAACGCGCCGAGCGATGCCGCCGAACGTATGCACTCATAGCCAAGCGATTCGAGAAGGCGCATTGTTTTATATTCGTTACGGTTTCCTTTGGCTTTTTTATTCATATTATCTTCTGTCCAAAGTGTTCCAAGTGTTCCAAGTGTTTCAGGATGGAATGGGTGGAACACTTGGAACACTATTTATTGTAAGTAGCGATTCACGGTTGATAATGGTAATCCTAAATCCCTTGCGATTGTTCTTTGACTTTTACCCTCAGCCGAAAAATCTTTTACTTGTTGTATCAAATACGCTTTACTGTCTTCGCTAGGAGCCTTTAAATGTTCGCGTTCAATGCCGAAGTTCAAAAACTCGAACATCAAAAAGTTGTCGGGCTTTGTAACCTCGCACGTTGCGACGTTTTCGGCATCGTAAATGACTTCTGTATTTCGCGCCTTTATTTGTTTGATATAGCGCAGTTTTTTGTCTATCGCGCTTTCACCAATAGCAAAAATTGAATCGGCAAAAATGGAAAGCATCTTGCTTCCCTGCAAATCATTCACGGTAAGGGGTTGGGTTAAACCGCGTTTCGGTGTGTGTGCCAAAACCAAAATCGAAAGGTCGTATTTCTTTTTCAACCGAATCAATTCCTTCATTAAAGGCAAAGCGTCTTTCGCTGTTTCGGTCCCGCTTTTTAGAAAAGTGACGTTGTCCACAATCAAAACTGTCGCGCCCGTTTTGACAATTTCATGCTCAAGCGAAGAAATCAAATAGCTTTCAAAATCCTTAAAGTAATTGGGTATAGAGCTACTTTGGTTTATTTCGCTGCGCTTAAAGTTTTGGTCAAAAGCGTAATGATTAGTAAAATAATCACCTTGCTTGGTCGAGTAACGTGCCTCAAATTGTTTGTCGGACAATTCAAAATCTAAATACAAAACTATTTGTCTTCTTGCTTCAAGCAAGAAGTTTGAAATGGACGCGCCTCTGCTTATCGCGTCGGCAATCTGCACGCCTAAAATACTTTTACCTTTTCCTGTGTCGGCAAACAAAATGCAAAGCTCGTATTCAAACCAAAGTTCGCCGAAAAGTATTTTTGGCACAGGTCGCAATTTGGCGTTTTCAATCCAACTGCTTGCATCTTGAGTTTTGAAAAGACTTGGAAAGTTTTCAGCGTTAATTTCCAAATTAGAACTCGGCGGCGGCTTTGTTTTGATTTCGTAACGCTTAACTGATTGAACAATCTGTAAAACTTCGCTTTTATCTAAAGGCGGTTTGCATCTTTCCGCATTGATCGTCAAAAGGGCTGATTCTAATTCGGTCTCGGGCAATCCGTCGTATCTCATCTTCCCGGCGAGACTTGTTAAGCCTGTGTTGCGGCTTCCCTCAAGAATTGAATCTGCTTGAGGCATTTTGTCGTTTGATTTATTGTTTTCGGCTAGTGATTCGCTCTTATTCAATTTCTCAATAAATGCCTGTGGAAACGGCATTATGTTGTTATCATTGAGAAATTCGTATTGCTTGCCGGACATGTGCATTGACGGCAGCGCGACGACATAACCGTCTTTGCCGCGAACATCTATGTTTTTTCCGAGTCTGCCAGCCGAATTGCGAACTTCGCCAATTGGCGGATAGATAAAATACAGGTGAAAACCGCCGCCTGTTTTTACCCACAAAGTTTGTTCTAAAACCTCTTTCGGAACAAAATTGTAAAGGTCTTCAATGCATCCGCCTTTCGCACAATCAATATCTACGACAACCAAATTTGATTCTTTGCCTGTGCAAACGGCGATGTTTGCAGAATGATAATTAAAGCTGCTGAAAAGATTTCTCACTAAAATCAAATCTTTGCTCGCTTGTTTTAGTCCGTGAACGGTTCGCGGGTGTTTTGCGGGCGATCTACAATCGGCTTTTCCGCAAGTGCATTTTCCGTCTTTGACCGTATGAAGCGGAAAGACAAGCAACCCACCTCCAGCATAATGCAGAGCATCCGCAATTAATTTATTTTTAGTTTCATCACTTGGCGCAAGTTTAGGTAACATATTTCACCTCACTTTTTGCTAAGAGCCTGTTTGGAAATTAGTTTTTGAAGCATTTGAGCATCAAAATTGACATTGAAAGATAAAGCCAAGCCTCAGATATGACGCTTTCGCCCTTTGATCTTTTTGCCTGCATCATAGCCGCGCCAGTTGGCTTGTTCATCGGTTTTGACCGATTGCGAATCAATGATTGCCGCACTCGGAGCAGTTGCGCGACCTGCGCGAAGTCGAATCTTTTGCCGCAAAGTGTCATTGATGACAACAAAGCATTCGGCATTGCGCCACCGGGAGAAGAATAATAAACAGTTTGCCATTTGGGAAATTCTTTCGACAGCATTCGCCATTGACAACCCGAACGAGCTAAATAACAAAGAGCATTGAAAATTTCGCGTAAATCAACTTGACGTTTTCGCCCGAATCGTTCGGGCGGTGGTAACATCAGGTAGAGCAATTTCCATTGCTCATCGGACAGGTCAATCGGATAAGTTTTTCTTTTCATCGCAGAAACAGTTTAACTATTTCCGCTGACCTTCTCTGAATTTCCAAACAGGCTCTAAGTATTGACGCGAAATTCTACGAGGGTTAGAATTATCTTGGTTGTTAAATTGTTCTAAGCCCATCGTTTCGCTAAAAACAAGGGCTTTTTTATTTTTCATCATGGTTCACCTCGCTTTCTCGCTTTCCGCCGTTTTCAATCCAATTTCTCAAACCCACTTCGCAATATCTATACTGGCGTTCGACAATTTTAACGGTGAATGAAAATTTTTTTTCACGTGTCAAAGAGTAGATCCGCGCCGGTTTCAAATCTAAAATTTCGCTCACTTCTTTTACCTTCAATAATTTGGGGTCATTAGAAAATCTCCTTAAAATAAAAAATCGTCAGTTCATTTGAGAAGAACTCAGATGAACTAACGACAATCTAACTTAAGAAAGTAAGCTGCAGGGTTGTTGGAAGGTTGCAACTTTTACTAAAATTCTAAATCACGTTTAATCTGCTCGACAATTTTAACTAAGCCAAGATTTACAAAGTATTTGCTAGAAGCCATCTCAAAAATAGTTTGATAAACTTCGCTCTATGTCACGACGCGAAGAATTAACCGATGAACAATGGTCTTTGATTGAACCGTTATTTGATAAACCGCCCGTTGTGGTGACCCGCGGACGACCGCGCAGGTCTGAACGCGAAGTCTTGAACGGAGTGCTTTGGATACTACGTTCCGGCGCCAGATGGTGCGACTTGCCCGAAAGATTTCCGCCATACCAGACTTGCCATCGCCGTTTCCAGGAATGGGTTAAAGACGGGCGATTGCGAAAAGTGCTGGAAACGCTTGCCGATGACTTACAGGCTCGCGGTAAATTGGATTTATCCGAATGCTTTATTGACGGAACCTTTGTTTCGGCTAAAAAAGGGGCTTTTGTGTCGGAAAGACCAAGCGGGGCAAAGGTATGAAGCTCATGGCAGTGGCAGACCGCTTTGGTCTTCCTCTCGGCGTCCACACTTGCTCTGCTTCGCCGCACGAAGTCAAACTTGCCCGAGAAACTGTTTGCGAGCGGTTCACCGATGAGCGACCCGAAAAGATGATTGGCGATAAAGCATATGACTCTGACCCGCTCGATGCGGAGTTGGCGAAACTCGATATTGAACTGATTGCGCCGCATAAAGCCAACCGCAAAAAGGCGCAAACGCAGGACGGCAGAAAACTTCGCCGTTACAAACGCAGGTGGAAAATTGAACGCCTCTTTGCGTGGCTGGGTAACTTTCGTCGGATTGTGGTTCGCTACGAATATCATTCGGACAATTACTTAGGCTTTGTTCATCTGGCTTGTATCGTTATTTTGTTGAGAAACTATTTTTGAGATAGCTTCTAGTAATCTGTAAATCTTCTTTGTATTTATCAGGTTTTAGGTCTTCTTTTTCATGAAGATTTTCAAGTCTATTTTTAATAGTGTTCGGACTGTATCGTGTAATAAAGTGAATAAATTCTTTTTTTTTAGACACTTTTTTTTCGATGTTTAATTCTTTTAAAAAGATAATTCATTGCCAACACAACACGGTCAAGAGTTGTATCTTCTCGCTTTTGTATATCAGAGCTTGATTTATCCTGTGTAGTGTTGGAAGTATTTTCTTCTGCTTGCAACTTTGCTATTTCTTTCCACTTTTTTATCTCTGCTTCGCATTGTGCAATTAACATCACTCTTATAGAATTTTTTGATAAGAAATTATTTTGCTCATATTTGGTTTTTTCATTAAGTAAGTAGGAAATTTTTTCTTCGTAGGAATATAAGGTTTCAACATGTTCTAAGATAAAATCGAAATCTCCTTTTAGATTGAAACTCTCTTCATCCTCAATATGATGACTATTTCGAAGTTTAATAATTTCACGGTAACAAATATGTATTTGTTCATCATTTGTTCTTTTGTTGTTAAAATAGCTAAGTAGGCAATTATAAGTAGTCGTTCACAAATAAACTGAACTATGTTTGAAGCCTGAAAACCTGATTTGCAGGCTTTTTCCAAATGTCGAAAGGGCAAGGCTAACCGCATATTGCAAATGCGCTTTCGACTCATAATCTTCCGCCGCCAACCCTTCGTATTTCAATTTGCGCCAGAGTGTTTCCGCAATGTTCAAATGCGGTGAATATGTTGGCAGATAAAAGATGAACAATCCGCGCCCTTGCCACGCCCCGATCCGTTCACGCATCTTTTTGCCCGTGTGAATCCGCGCATTGTCCAAAACGACAACTGTCAATTTTGAAAGCGAAAACGAAAACCGTTCTAGTTGTTCGACCACAAAAGCGGCATCTATCTTCTCTTCGCTCGTCGCCATCCAACTTTTATTCGAGCGTGTCAACAACCCGAAACAATTGATGCCTGTGCCTTTCTCAGACGGCATCGAAACTTCTTCGTCACCAAACTGCCAACCATACGGCACGTTCGGCTCCAAGGCGACACCCGCTTCGTCGCCGTAATACAAATCAATCTCGCCGCTTTCGCTTAACCGCTCCATTTCGCCCAACAGCTCACGCTTTAGCCGATAAACCCCTGCCGGCGGTTTCTTTTTCAATCGCTTTCTAATTCGTTTGAAGCGGCAATGGTTTTTTTCAAAATCTTTTGAGCGTCGGGGTCGAAAAGGGGTTTTGCAGCTCGGCTTCGAGTTCGGTGCGCGCCAGACCGATGCGCTGACGGGAACGAATCACCGCCGCCCGCACACGATTCAAATCGGTTGCCGCGCTCAGAATTGCCCGCCTTCCGCGCCCCGGACGCATTTTTAATCCCTCAGTGCCTTCGGCTTCAAAACGCTTGACCCACCCGTTCACCGTGATTTTATGGCAACCCAACAAGCGGGCGATTTCACGGCTGGTGCGTTTCTCGCTTTTGAGCAAAATCATTTGACAACACTGTCGAAAAGCGTGACTTTTGCCGCTTCGGTAACCATCTATAAGTTCCTGACGTTGCGCGTCGCTCAATTGAATAACTTTCGTTTTACCCATTATGCGAAATAGTATAGCCTATTTCTGCTCGACTACTTATACAGAAATAAATAAGGTAGGTGTGTTAAGCTGACCGAATGAGAAAATTAGATTTTCCGGCTCTTATTATTGAAACCGTTGAGCAATTGCGAGAACAAGAAAAGAAGGAAAAAGATGCGCGGATCAGATTACGAGTTCAATTACTGCGATTGCTCAAAAGTCAGGAAACCGATTCAATCAAAGATGCTTGTCAAATTTGCGGAATCACGCCAAAACACGGTTATGATTTATGGCATAAATATCGAGATAACGGTTTGAGTCAGTATTTGCGGCTTGATTGGAAACCGCGCTCGTCAAAGCTCAGTAATGAACAACAAAGAAAAGTCATTGAGCGAGCCTCGACGGAAAATGGCTTTGCCAGTCAGCGCGAAGCAGGTCAATTTTTAACCAAAGAGTTTGCGGTCAGTTACACACAAGGTGGAATTTCACTGCTCTTTTCCCGGTTGAGAATTAAGGCAAAAGTGCCGCGCCCATTCAATAAAAAAGCCTCTTTGGAAGAACAGCTCGAATATAAAAAAACTTTGCCACACGAGTAACCGATGAAGCGTTTTATTTTCAGGATGAGATGCGCTTTGGAACGCGCACCGAGTTGGGGCGGAGATGGACGGCAAAAGCGGTTCGCCCCTCGGGAGAGCAAATCATCGGGTATGAATACGGATATTTGTCAGCAGCTTTTAAACCCGCGTTCGGGTGAATTGTTTGCGTTAATTTTGCCTGATATGACGGTGGAAAGTTTTCAAGTATTTGTGGATGAATTTGCAAGTTTCGTCGGCGAGCAAACAGCCGTCAGACTAATCACGGACGGGGCGGCGGCGCATCGCAGCACTCGTTTGAAAGTCAGAGAAGAACTGTTGATTGAACATCTTCCGGCATACTCGCCGGAACTAAATCCGGTCGAGCGACTTTTCAAAGAGCTGCGAAAGGAATTAAAGAATCGTGTTTTTGAAAGTCTCGAAGCGATTGAAGAAGCGGTGATAAAAGCAATTGAGCCGTTTCTGAAAGACGGCTCACGGGTGAAAAAATTAACCTTTTATGGTTGGCTGGATACAACACCAACCTAAATTATTTCTGTATTAGAAGTAATAGAATTGGTCGTTAGTAAAGGACTGGCTTTTTAATTTCCGAGCGACAAATAATGGTTTATTTTTGTATTTTTCAATAAAAATAATTTGGTCTTTAACTAAAGTTAAAAACTCCAAAGGCTCAAACAGTTCAAAATATTTATTGTCTTTGTCTGTTAGTTCATTGTAAATACTGTAATAAAATCTGTTTTGTAAAAAGCTGTCTAATTCTTCTATTTCTTCATCTGTGTATTCCTTTTTTGCCATCTTCATTTGACTCCTTTAACAAGCATAGACAAAAAATATTATCAGAAATAAAACAAACTTAACAAAACTTGTTTGTCTTGTGTGAAACGAACAAATTACTTAAAATCTCACTACATTTCCTACTCTAATTTTCTATGACTCAAAAAGAACTCGAAAAATATCTGATGGATGCGGCTAACATTCTGCGCGGAATGATTGATGCCGCCGATTTTAAGCAATACATTTTCCCTTTGCTTTTCTTCAAACGTATTTCCGACGTTTGGAGTGAAGAATATCAACAGGCTCTTGATGAAAGCGGCAGGGATTTGGATTTTGCAAACTTTTCGTGAAAACCATCGTTTTCAAATTCCAGACGGTTGCCATTGGGAAGATGTGCGGAAAGTTACCGGTTGATGTCGGGCAATATCTTCACGATGCTTTGCGCTCGATTGAGAATGCGGATTTTGAACTTCTGCACGATATTTTCGGCGATGCTCAATGGACGAATAAACGGCGAATGTCAGATGAAAAAATGCTTGATTTAATTGAGCATTTCTCAAAGGTAAATCTAAACATCACCAATGTTCCCCACGATTTGATGGGCGAAGGTTACGAATATCTGATTAAGAAGTTTGCAGATGACAGCGGACATACCGCCGCCGAATTTTATACGAATAGGACGGTTGTTAAATTGATGACGCTTATCACCGATCCGCAACCGCAGGAAAGCGTTTATGATCCAACGTGCGGTTCGGGCGGCATACTTCTCAACAGCGTTCTTTATCTCAAAGAACAAGGCAAAGAATATCGAAACGTCAAACTTTATGGACAGGAATTAAACCTTATCACTTCGGCAATCGCCGGATCAATATGTTTATGCACAATGTTGACGAATTTTTGATTGTGCAAGGCGATACGCTCGACAGTCCGAAGATTTTGGAAGATGACGAATTGAAAAAGTTTGATGTGATTATGGCAAATCGGCCTTACAGCGTGAAGCGTTGGAATCAAGCAAAATTTACAAATGATCCATTCGGTCGCAACATTTACGGAACGCCGCCGCAAGGCACTGCCGATTATGCTTTTCAGCAGCATATTATCAAATCGTTAAAGACCGAATCCGGGCGTTGCGTTGTGCTTTATCCGCACGGCGTTTTGTTCCATGATTCGGAAAGCGAGATGCGAAAAAAGATGATTGCCGAAGATGCGGTTGATACAGTTATCGGTTTGGGCAAAAATCTTTTTTACAACAGCAGTATGGAAAGTTGTTTACTCGTTTGCCACAAGAAAAAGCCTAAAGAACGTAAAGATAAAATTATCTTTATTGATGCTAAAGAAGAAATCAGACTTGAACGAAGCGCAGCTTATTTAAAAGAAGAACATATTCAAAAGATTGCTGATGCTTACCTTAATTTTGAAGACATTGAAGGCTTTGCAAAAGTTGCAGTAATGAGTTCTTGGTCAGAGAAACGCGGATTGAAGTTACTCAGCCGTTGCGATTTCAAAAAACTTTGGCTATCGTAAATGCGACAGATCAGACAATATAGTTCGATAAGTTTCGTTTCCACAAAACAATCTTACGACTGCTTGTCTCTGTCATTTCTACTATTGATTCACATTAAATTTAACATCAATCATTAAATTCAAGCAGGCATCCCAATTTTTCTTTTTTCGTACGTAAATAATGTGCCGCCGGTTCTTCATCAGCCAGGTTTGATTGATAATTATTTCGACCTTTACACGTCAACTAATAATCCGATGAACATTTACTCGAAACATTTTCGAGGCAAAACTCGGTTTTCGAGATGTATTAACGGCGCAGCGCAGCGTAAGAAATCTCGAAGAGTCGTACCGTTGCGGCGGCGATACCGATTGCCGCTCTAATATGTGAATTTTGTATTTCATTACTTGCTTTTATTTTGTTGATTTTCCTTCGTCTGTTTAATTTTTAAGACAGGTGCATTGCCCTGCGACAACATTTTCCAAAGAATTGTAATGTTGCCGTTTGCGTCTATCTCAACCACACGAAAAGCCACCAAAATGTCTTTTCGTTTATCAAAATCCAACTCATTATATAGAATTCCCTTTACCGAGCGCATATATTTACCTTTGTAAGCAATCGAACGCAACGCAAATGTTACCTGGTCGTTGACGTAAAATCCCAACCGATAAAGAAAACCATCGGCTTGGATGCCTTTACTTAATTCATGGTCAATTTTCAACAAACTCTCAACATCGGCAACAGGTTTGAAATCAAGTAAATATTTCAATCCTTTAGTTTGCAAGGTAACCTCTTCTAGCGAAATATTTCCGAGATTTACCATTATTCCTTGTTGAAAAACACCGTCAGTTTTCAAAATTCCTTTTGAGAGTATCAAATCCGCTAAACGAGGCAGACGGTAACTTTCAACCCGAAATGAATAGGCTGTTCCCGCACCGGGGATGGCATATTGCAAACAAGTTTCTTTAGCAGTCATGATTTCCGAGTTTTCGACACAACTCGAATCGGAATTGAGCTTTATTATTCCGACATCTGACTGACGAAGAAAAAGGGCATATTTCTCAAGCAGGGAGGGAGAGGGGGCAAAGATTTGAATTTCTTCTTTACTCGGTTTGCGATAAATGACTCGCTTAAGCTCGTTAAGCGGGTTGTTGATTGGCAACTCTTCCTTTTTTCGTTGAATTTCTAAGGATCTAAGTTGATCAAATGTATTATTACTATCGCGGACAATTCTGATATTTGAGCGCGAACCAGCGGTTATGGGTGTGGGTTGTGGGGTCGGATTTGGAACTTGGGCATTTACGTTAAGCCCGTGAAATAATGCCATAAAGAAAAACAAAATCCAGTATTTCATAACTACCTCCAAGAGATTACTGTTTTGTAAAAAAAACGTGGTAATAAGACTAAAAGTAAATCAAAAATGCCCTTTTTGACGCAATAACTTACGAGTATAAAAATAAATCAAAATTCAATAATTCATTGGTATTTTGTTTGATTATGTACTATAAGCCGTTTCATAATCAAATTTTCAAATTAAATGCAGTTACTGATTATCACACACCTTCCAGACGGGACTGTAGAATCCTTCTTCAGCTAGCTCCGGGTAAACGATTTGGTTGAATGAGTTTGGCAACAACATCCAGCTAAGTTAAGGGCAAATATAATACGTTAGTTAGAAAACACAAAATTGAATTGAAGCGGCAGGTAGTAATTATTCTTTAAGCAAAAGAGGAGCGTTTCCGCTCCTCTTTTCAGTTACAATTTGGTTATAAAATTAGAAACCTAATCTTATACCGAATTGAAGTTGTCGTCTTCCGAATTTGGAGACTGTTACGACATTACCAGCACTAATATCAGTTCCACCCTGAAAACCGTTAATCACCGGAGTTGCGTTATTAAAGACGTTTTGCGCGTCCACTCGGAATTGGAGATTGGTTCTTTCGGTAAAGAAGAATCTCTTTGCCAAAGCTAAGTCAACGTTCCAGTAACCCGGTCCGCGAAAGGCATTTCTTTGTGTCATATTCTCCGGGAAAGGTCCACCGTTATTAGCTCGAGTGCCACCTAAATCAACACCTCTTTGTCCTGTTAAACGCAGATACTCGAACTCATTCGCGTTGCCCGTATCAGCGCCTAATTGACCCATAAAGTTAATTGGTCCATTTGGAATCAAATATTTGCAAACCTGTATAGCGTCCGTACAATCATACACGCTAAACGGTGTTCCGGTTCGAGCTTCAATAATTCCCGAAAGCGTAAAGCCGCCAAAAATAGCCTTGCCAATACCATCCGAGAAAACTCTGTTAGTCGGCAGTTCCCAAACGAAGCTTGAGACAAAGCGATGTCTGACATCGAAATCGGCAAACCCGTAATCCAAGGACGGATTAAACGGATCCAAAAATCCAAGATTGAATTGATTTCCGGTTTCGCTGAATGACGAACTCAAATTGTCTCTGGAGACGGAATAGGTGTAGCGCGTTGCCATCGTCAACCCCGCACCAAAAAGGTTTCCACTCTCCAAGGAAAAGGTTATACCTTGATAACTCGAACGTCCACCGTTTCCGCGGAAGTTGATATTGGTGTAACATCCATTTAAGCGGTCAGTTGGAGCCAATCCTGGACAGGTCCCAAGGCTTCCTAAATATGTCGTTCCGCTACCTGTACGATTAATGTTGGCAATTGAATACAAATTTCTGCCTGATGTTCCCGAAAAAACAGCTGATGCGGTTACTTCACCAAACCGACGCTCAAAAGAAGCGCTATATTGGTGCGCATAGGCGGTTTGAATGTTTGGATCAACCGCTCTCAAGCTGACACGCGGTAAGGTAACCGTACCGACATTGCCAGCTAAAGGACCAGCATTGTTGCGGGTAATAGCAATCGGAGCACCACCGATGTCAGACGGTTGTATTGCAACCACACCGTAATTGGGTGGGTTTTGAATAACATTGAAAGTAACATTACCAAAGTTGCGTTCATAGCGGAGCGCATAACCGGCACGTAAACTGGATTTACCATTGCCTTCGATGTCGTAGGCAAATCCGATGCTTGGCGCAAAATTGTTTTTATCAGGTCTCCACAATTCGCCTGCCGGACTGTTTGGCGCAATTTGAACAGAACCGCTTCTGATATTTGCAGGCGTTATAGATTCATCACCGCCAAAGTAAAAATTAGAATCCAAATTTGGATCAGTATTTCTTTGCGGACCGTAGTATTCGTACCGAACTCCTAAATTGGCAGTAAAGCCAGGGAACAATCTGAATGAATCCTGAGCGTAAACATTGAACTCCGAGTAACGGTTATTTCGACCAAATTCAGGCGAAGAAACCGGTAAGGTCAATGTTTGCCCGGGGAATCTTCCCTGCGGATTACCAGCAGCCTCGAAGAGAGCAAGAGTTCCATTAAAGAAGTTCTCTGCCCCTACCGCGTTAGTTGAAAGAGACAAAGTTTCCACCGCATTCTGATATGCTCCGAATACACGGTCATCCTGAATTTTATAAAATTGACCACCGAATTTTAAAGAATGATCGCCAACAACGTAATTAAATTCCTGAGCAAAGTTGTAAACTTTTTGCGGACCGCCGAAAGGAATTGCAGAACCGGGATTAAATGGTAAGTATCCGGGGAAAGCAATACGAGTTCCTCCGATTCTTTGTGCGCTTTGTCGGAGATAAAGCGTCGGTCCGGCTGGCTGCTCTCCTAATGGCTGGTCTTCAAGCAATCTGTTTAAGGTAAATCTGCTAACGCCGACAAAATTGTTGCTCAACTGGTAAGTTCCCGCAACCTGTATATTGTAGTTGTCATTCAGTGATCCTGTGCTGAAACCGGCATAAGGACTGCTTGCATTCGAACCTAATAAAAAAGTATTTTTATCGAGCGCAAACACCCCGTAGATTTGTAATCTATTGGTGACATTCCAATCAATTCTGTTTGCTGATTGAACGCCATCTACCGGTGTTCCAGCTCCTGTGTTGGCTGCAAAGCTGTATTGAACTTCATCAAAAGTAAGCACTCTTCCGGAAGTAGCGGTAAGACTTTGCGTTCTTCCGGTCGGAGTAGCAGCAAGCGTGTAACCGGCAAAGAATGCTCTGGTTGCAGGAGCCGCGGCAGCAATCGAAGCTGCTGAAGGAACCAAAGCAAAGGCATTCCTGGTGCTACGGATTCTGGTCAATTCAGTATTGGTAAAAAACAAAAGTTTGTTTTTAATAATCGGACCGCCAAGTGAGCCGCCGAATTGATTACGATTAAAGAATTCTCTCGGTGCTGGACCACCGGGTACAGCTCTGGCATTCGCGTCAAAACCAGCCGATGCAAATCTTGAATTACGATTGAATGCATAAAGCGACCCAAAAAATTTGTTTTGTCCCGTTTTGGTGACAAGATTAACTACGCCGCCGGTTGCACGACCGAATTCGGCAGTAAACGTGCCGGTTGCAACGCGGTACTCTTGTACCGAATCGAGCGGAACGCTTTGTCCAACTGCTGCGGTAAATGTGTTGACGTTTTCGCCTCCATTCAACAAAATGTTGGTGCTGGCGGCACGTTGACCATTGATGTTAGCGCCGACGCCGCGTCCGCCCGTTTCATCCGTCGAAACATTCCCGAGCGTAACAATAAAGGCATACGGGTCGCGGGTAATTGTCGGCAGATTTTCAAGTTGTTTGTTACCAACAACTTCAGAAACCACTTGGTCGGTAACATTGACCTCTGCTACATCAGAGGCGCCCGCCTGTATTTCAACTTCTGCGGTTGCGGTTGCGGAGAGAGTTGCATCAATTCTTACATCACCGGCAACTGATACTTCTCTTCTAATTTTAAAGGGCTGGAAATTACCGCTCGTAATGGTAATTTCGTAAGTGCTGGGTTGAAGGTTCGTAATAGTGTATTGCCCATCTTCATTCGTCGTAGTCGTTCGTGAAAATCCCGTCGTCGTTGAACTTGCCGTGACGGTAGCGCCCGGCACAACTGCATTGTTAGGGTCAACGACCGTCCCGGAAATTGTTGCTGTTTCTGATTGCCCAAAAGCTAGTGCAGTTAGACAAAAAACAAACATCAAAACCAAGGGAAAAGATTTTAATTTTTTTATCATTTTTTTCTCCAAATATTTTTTGTAAAGTTAAATTTTCTGTAATGTCTGTAATGAAGGACAGATAAATCTCATTAAGTAGGACAAGCAACTTTAAAGCCACTGTTCAGCAAAGTTATCCTTATGATATATAAACGCTCTAGAATCAGTGTTTATATACTCTTTAAACAAAAGTGATTAGATATGCTCTTTACAATATCTAATTTTGATTCAAATACTTGAATCTTTTCCATTTTCTCGGATATTTTTTTACATTAAATAAAGAGTTTACTCGTTTTGAATTTAAATTTAATGAAGATTAATGAAGATTAATGAAGATTAATTATGAACGACCATTTGGTGAGTTTTGCTACGCCTGACTTCACCGCGCAGACTCATCGAAAAACAATGTTGATTTGGCTTTGTCAAAGAGATTCTTTTTACCGAAAGAATGTGTCTGCACAACTTCGCATCAACGCACAAAACGTCTTCAACCGCGCGAATTTGTTTTGTCACCGGTGGTGAAACTGACATAGCCTCTTCTGAAACCGCTGCTCAGTAACAATTCTAGTTTATATTTCATTTAGGGTCATGCCTAGCAGAAGATGGTATTTTTAGTAATTTTCAATAGCATTTTATATAAGTCATGACTTCGATAATTGAATCTAAACTCGCACTCTTTTAAGTGCAAGTAAAAAGTGTTCTTTGAAAGCCCTCGAAATTCAACCAGTCGAACTTTGGCATATCCCCAGAAGCCTTCGATGCCGTTGATGTGAACATCGCCGACGGCATAATTATCTTGATGATAAATCCGAAAATGTTTCTGGTAACCGAGGTGAACAATCGAATCATAAGAGCGAAAACCATCGGTGTAGAGTGTCGAATCAAAACCTACACGACCTTTGATAATTGCTTGCAAAGTCAAGGCGCGCACGTTTTCAACGATCTCGGTATTAAAGTGAACCCCTTTGTCGAGACAGAAAACTCACTTTTTTAAGGTGTCATTTGGTTATCTAAAATTGCCGGTTTTGCTCCTTTATTTTCTTCTGTTTTTCGTCCTTTTTGATACGCCTCAAATGGTGTCTGATAGTTCAGTGATTGATGTGGTCTTTGATAATTGTAAAATTCAAAATACTGCCGCAAACTTTCCTCCGCTTCCCAGACATCCGCGTATTCCTTCAAATATACTTCTTCCTGTTTGACTGAACGCCATAATCTTTCAACGAAAATGTTGTTGAAACAGCGTCCGCGTCCGTCCATACTGATCCGAATTTTGTTCTCCTGCAAAACCTTCAGCCATTCGACCGAAGTAAACTGACTCCCTTGATCGGAATTGAAGATTTCCGGTTTGCTTTTCGCGAGCGCTCGTTTCAAGGCTTCGACAAACGGGCTCGACTCGAGCGAGTTTGAGACTTCCATTTCGATCACAAAGCGCGAATGCCAATCCATAATCACGAGCAGATAAACAAATCCGCTGCCCAATCTGAGATAGGTAATATCACACGCCCAGACCTGATCGGAATATTCGACCGCCACGCCTCTAAGTAAATACGGGTAAGTCAAATGATCCTTCCCCGGCTTCGATAAATTAGGCTTTGGGTAAATGGCTTCTAGTCCAAGCTTTCTCATCAAGCGCCTGACTCGTTTGTGATTGACCCGAAAACCCGATTTCTGCAAGTAAACCGTCATGCGCCGGTAGCCGTAAAACGGCGTCAGCGTATATTGCTCATCGATCAGCCGCATCAGATTCCCATCTTCAACACTCTCGGTTCTTGAGCGATAGTAAAGACCTGTCCGATTGAGTCCTAACAACTCGCATTGCCTTGCTACCGAGATCTTTTCATTCTCCGGCTCGACCAACTCGCGGCGCACTCTAACTGATAAGGGAAGATTTTTTTTTGAGCCAATCAAGCTCAACTTTCAGCTGCCCGATTTGTTGATACAATTGATTGGTCAATTCCTCGCCTGCTTCTGCTGACGGCTGTTTGGAATTATCAAAAATCTGTGGCAAGTTTTCGAGAAACTGTTTCTTCCACTTGGAAATCTGATTCGGATGAACTCCGAATTGTTTGGAAATCTGGTTGATCGTTAACTTGCCCCGAACGGCTTCAAAGCAACTTTGGCTTTGAATTCCGGTTTATAAACATTGCGTTTTTTGGTGGCTGCCATGGTCATTTTTCAATGGCAATTTTATCATCATTTTCCACCTTAACTAACTGTCCGAATTATGGGGTTCATTATATATAAACTTTTCCGTTTCTTTTATAGATACCGAAAACGATGTGTTTGTTTTCAGCACCGCGACCGCGTTTGCCCGATTGGTAACGCGAACCGAAATAAGATTCATCACATTCTACTTCGCCGGAAAACGGAGACTCTTTTCACAAAAATCGGCAATCAAAGTTCGTGTTAATTTCAGATAGCGGTTTATCGTATTACGATTCAGATTGAGAATTTCAGCAATCTGCAGCGCGGTCAAATCAAGAGCAAACAGCTTCAGGATTTGACGCGCATTTAGAGCGCGAAATTCGAGCGCGTAAAAGATGTTTATAACTATCTGTCATCACTAGCTTTAAGTATTATATTTTACTTTTCTGCTAGGCATGACCCTTCATTTATTATCCGCTTTAACTTTTTTGCGTGCCAAATGTGTGCCAAGTATGCCAAACTCAGCAAAACTTAATGAATGTATCATAAACTGAAATGTCCAAAATGCTGAATAAAACGAAGTAAATTGAAGTTAATAAAACTCAAGATAACTTCTATCTAAGATTCGTAATCGAAAGGTCTCGAGTTTGAGTCTCGAAGGTGGCTCCATTATTAACGTAATATTATCAATAACTTACGTAAACAAAAAGGCATCAATTTTGATGCTTTTTTCATTTGTGTGCCAAGTGCGCCAAATACATGTAAGCGAGTTAATTTTTTGTGCCTATTGAGTGTCCAATTTTTGAGGTAGTGGGTAAGTTTGAAAATAAATTTTGGCAACTTAGGGAACATCCTTCATTAGTTGAGTTCCGCAAAAAGATGATAGACGTAGAGCGTGTAGCTAGAGAAGCCGCATCCAGAAATGATGTGCCCGATTTGCGATATGAAATCTCGCGAATAATAACAGATGAGTTATCTGAAGAACTATTTAACACGCGAACAACGCCTGATAAGTTAGCTTTTGACATCGCAATAGACTTATTAGCAGGGTCAATTCCGGGAATAAGCACTGTTATAACAGCGTTTAGAGGTGATGAAAAAAGCCGAAAAGAAAATTTGTCATGGACTACCACCTTCTTTAAGCTACAAAAACGTATCTTATAAATAATTTATAAATCTATGAAAGTTTGTCTTTAATTGTTTTTTTCTTTGAGGCGTAAATTTATTTGTTTTTAGGATTTACTTTCAGCTGAGGCTCTGTGCCAAATAGAGAAGAAAAATGTGTGACAGTATCACACACTTTGAAAATCGCCTGTGTTGCTGAAAAACGGCGTTTGCTTGTAAGTAACCAATCAAGCAGTAAAAGACCAACAGACGCGGTTAGAACGCGCAAAAACGGCGGATAAACAGACAATCAAAAGATTGAGCGAAGCGGCAAAAGTCATTTTTCACTTTTGCCCCTTTGAAATAAATTCGTTGTAAATTTTTTTATAGAATTTGCAGAGGGCAATCATAGCTTCTATTTAACCGCGCCGTTTTTTTTCGAGTTCGGTTTTAAGATTCGGTATCCAATCCTAGTAGCACATTCATACCTAGTGCGTTATTTTTTAAGGATGAACAAAACCAAGATTACTGATAAATTCATTGCTACTGACAAATACGGAGAGACATACCAAATAACCGAATTTACTGAATATACTGATGCTACAATCTTCGCTGGGTCTGAAGTTTGGGAAGACATAGCCAAAGAATACTGGCTAGACGGTGATTTAAGGATTAACAGAATTAACGACACTGATTTCGAGATTGTTAGGTCTGGAGTTCGGCTCACAAGGCAAAGCGAATAACTTATGATAATTGAATTAACGATTTGTTTGATGTAAGCAATTAAGTTAGTGATACTTGGAGCAGTATTGTGTTAGTTGTTGACAGGTTACAAAAAAAGGAGCTATCCGTTCATCCAGAGCAGGTGTCCATATAGCTCTAACTTCTTTCTGATACTCCAAACGTGGGGGCTTGATTAAAGCAGGATGGAAACTATCTTGCTGAGAATATTGTTGTCGCCGATTTGTGTAAACACAACTGTTTACAAGAGTGTGAACTATTCTATGCTTTTTTTCGATACATCTGGTTAACTCACGAAAAAACATGTCAGGATTATCAATTCTTACGCAGGCATCATATCCAAATGCGACCATCGCCTTTTCATCGAATTTTTCTGTTACACAATAGACGTAGCAATTTGGGCTTTTCTCTGTGAAGTTAAATGTGCAATTTCTGAACACAACACCCTCCATATCATCGGGATAGCTAACTACTTTCTTCGCTATAGGTGGGACATTCTTTCCCCATTGGAAACTAACATCGTCTTCATACAGCGTTTTTGTGCCCTCGCCGTATGTAACCATCCCATAAAATAGAGCCAGACAAGATTACAGTTTTCGGTCAAAGTAGAAAGTTAAGGAGAACCGAAAACGATGATGAAAAGTAAGTTTAGTGAACATCAGATTATTAACATTTTGAAGCAGACCGAAAGCGGCAGAACCGTCGCTGAAGTCTGCCGAGAAAAACTCGATTTCGCCTTCGACTTATTTTAAGTGGAAAACGAAATACGGCGGTATGGAAGCCTCCGATTTGAAGCGGATGCGCGATCTGGAAGACGAGAATCGGCAGCTCAAGAGAATGTTCGCCGACCTGTCATTAGAGAATCGCGCACTGAAGGATGTAATTGAAAAAAGCCCTGGAGCCGATAGCGAAAAAAGCGGTCGTTTCGCACTTGCAGACTGAGCATCACCTGAGTGAGCGACGTGCCTGCCGGCTGGTCAACCTGTCGAGGTCGGTCTTTCGCTATGCGGCGCACGGGCGCGACGACTCCGTGATTCAAACGGCTCTGACGAAACTGGCAGCCAAGCATCCGGAGTTCGGCTTTCGCAAGATGTTTCTGACGCTCCGGCGGCTCGGCAATCCGTGGAATCACAAGCGCGTGTATCGCATTTATTGCGGACTGAAACTGAACAGACGGCGCAAACACAAACGGCGCGTTCCTTCGAGAAATCCGTTGCCGCTCGCTGTGCCGGAAACAGTCAATCAAGTTTGGTCGGCGGACTTTATGAGTGACGCACTATGGAACGGCAGACGTTTCCGCACGTTCAATGTGATTGATGATTTCAACCGCGAAGCTCTTGCCATTGAAATTGACACTGGAATTTCAGCCCAAAGAGTTGTGCGGATTCTTGATCAAACCGCCGTTTGGCGCGGGTTGCCGGAGAAAATCAGGTTCGATAACGGACCGGAGCTAACGGCTTTGGCAGTGGCGGACTGGGCGGAAGAGAAAGGAGTCGCATTGGAATTCATCAAACCGGGAAGACCGATGCAGAACGGTTTCATCGAACGCTTCAATCGCTCGTTTCGGGAAGCGGTTTTGAATATGTATATCTTTGAAAGTTTGGAAGAGGTGAAAACGGAAACGGAAAAGTGGCTCGATATTTACAATCAGCATCGCCCGCACGACTCGCTGGGAAATCTATCGCCGATAGAATATTTGCAAAAGTTCAACTCGAAAACTGTAACCTAGATTGGAGTAATTACGGGAGCTTTACAAGTAGGACCGCCTTGAACAGATGCTGTTTGTGGAACTGATTGACCATAAGTTAATACTGATGGAATCAAGCCAGTGATATTTGTTGACAATTTGTTGACAATGACATTAAAGGTTGCATTCGAACTGTTGTTATAACCGTCCGTGGCAGTAACCGTTACATTAGTAGTGCCAATTGAGAAAGTAGCACCTGATGAAACAGGGCTATTATCTGCTGTTTTTTTGAAAGCTAAACTCGGGGATGAAGCAACCGCGTCAGTAGCTGTAATACCATTGAACGAAACCGATGCGCCTGAAGCTGATGTCGCATTAACCGTGATATTGGAAGCTGTTATTTGCGGAGCCGTTGTGTCTCTCACCGTGACTGTGAAGCTGCCGTTTGCAGTGTTGTTATAGTCATCAGTTGCGCTACAGTTGACGGTCGTTGTGGCTATGGCAAACGTGCTGCCCGACGCAGGATTACAATTTACTGTCGGAGAAGCAGGATTAGCATCAGTCGCTGTCGCTGTATAAGTTATTTCTCTACCGG
This sequence comes from Pyrinomonadaceae bacterium, assembly GCA_030448055.1. Classification (GTDB taxonomy): domain Bacteria; phylum Acidobacteriota; class Blastocatellia; order Pyrinomonadales; family Pyrinomonadaceae. The sequence continues at coordinate 337,222 of JAUJNR010000002.1, read as the reverse complement.
ACGCGCTAGTAGCCTCCGCTGTTATATTGCTTGGCAAAGTCAGCGTCGGCGCGGTTGTATCTGACGGCTCTGTGGTGATATTCAAAGTCCAACCACGGCTGATACTTCCTATATCGCCATTGGCATCGTCTCGCACAAACAGTTTCCATATTCCATTAGGATTTAATCCATTAAAAACAGATAGTCCTGCGGTTCCAGCGTCTCCTGTACCACCTGGGCTTTCAATTGTTGATGAGGCTGGAGCTGGACTAACAAAATTATCTACACTAGTTGCGTGATTAGTTGGTTTAAAGCTAACAACAGCATTATTAGATGCAATCAAGCCACTATCTTGTACTTTCTCCGCGGCTGTATCGTCAAGGGTAAGAGTCAGGTTGGTGATATCCGGACTACCACCTGCATCTGACATAATGACCAAAGCTTTACCTGTAGGTCCTACTAACAAAATGTCAATATCATCCGGACCACTATGAGAAATGCCATTCAGCGTTACAGTCACTTTCTTTACATTACCAGTTACATTGGAGACGGTAATCTGTGAAGGATAGGGGTTGGCACTGCCAGAGGTATTGCCAGAGGCTGGAATATTAATTATTGCATTGTTTGTAAAAGGAGTTACAGTATCAGCTACCGGCGTAGCGATTGGTGCCGGTTCAGGCGCGAAAAAAGAGGCTACATAGTTATAAATTGCGTCTGTATACCCCAATATAAAAGCCGGCTTTACCATTACTGTAGCGAGTACCGGTCCACTTCCGCCTGAAACACTTGATCCTTTAACTTTGGCTTGCGGTGTTCCTGCTCTCGTGCATCGAACATAACCTATACCTTGAAGAGGTATTTCATCTGCCGTAAAACCATTTAGAATTACTTCTGTTGAATTTTCGTTGAGTTCAGTATAATCGGCGGCAAAATAGACGAGCATGTCCTGAACTCCGTCTCCGTTAATATCTGTTAATGAGGATAACTCTCCATTATCGTCTTTAGATACGGGACCGCCTGCTAATCTCAAGGTTTCAGGATTCACTGTTGCAGCGTCAAATGACCCACCGCTTAAGATTGCAACCGGTATTGCATAGCTAGTTCCAAGTGAAATGTTGTTTTCAGACTGATTAGGAACAACATCAATGCTTACCTGCATTGCCTGCGTTTGTGCGAAAGCGCTCGAAGAAAAAGCAATGACATTAAACATTGCCGTTAAAATAAACGATGAGATTATAGTAAAACGCAATTTTGTAAAATACATGGTTTTGTTTCTTAAAGTAGTTTTATTTGAAGATTCGGGCTGGAGAGTTTTCATTTTGTTATTTCTGAATTTCCTTATTATTTTTTTAAATTTATCTAGCGGCTAAACAGGCGATCTATTTGTTTGGGCTAATTGTTTTTAGTTTACCTGGAACTATCGAGCTACACATGAGAGAGGCTTCCTTTAATTTCTAGGAGTGTCCTCTCTTTTTGAATAGGAGTGTTCTCCTATATTTTGTAGGAGAACACTCCTATAAAAAGGCAGAGTGATATTGGGGTTGAAAAAAGTTGTAAGTTTGAGCAAAAAAGCGGGCGTTATTAGAAAGAGTAAAGCTTTGGCGAGAACAACACAGTGTAGTTTTAGCTTTCGGAAAATTTCAATTGTTACAAAAACTTTTGAAAGCATTTCGCGCGAAAATATCTCTCGGAATTGATCGAAACGGTTCTTCTGAAAACCAAGAAAGCAATCTAAATTTGTTGTAAAGTTTTGTTAACTGTTATACGCTGTTTTACGGGCAGGCTGATTATATTGGCTTGCCCATAATTTTCATTATTCTAAAAGGGTTTGCATCCAATTGATATGAATGTTGACAGCGAATTAGAAGACGGCGCGGTAGGCGGTTGGAACGCGCCGGTTCAAAAACAGACGTTCTTAAAATTGCTTTTGAATAATTCGGCGGTCGCGGCGCTGACCGTCGTGATTTTTTATTTGTCGCTCGTTATTACTTCCGCGCCGATGCGCGCCGAAGACCGCGAAACGATTGAACGAGCCGTTCAGTTGCTCGAAGCGAGAGGATTTGAACAGGAAGTTTTTCTGTTGCGGCGGGCGGCGACGTTTCGCAGTTCGGACAACTGGCTCAATCTTTTGGTTGACAAAGAAAACGCCTACGCGGCGACGAATTTTCCGCTTGGGACGATAACCGTCTATCCTGATTTTTTTACTAAAGCCGACGACGACACCGAACGGGCGATGGTGCTGCTGCACGAAGCGCAGCATTTAAAAGGCGCGAACGAACCCGAAGCCTACGAATTCGTTTGGCGCAGCCGCCGACAGTTGGGCTGGACGACGCTTTCGCACGGCACGACGCCGACTTATACGACCATCGAACTTCAGACGCGCGAATACAATCCGCAAATGTTCACCTGCCCGGCAAAACTCTGGGACGACTGCACGGAAAATCTGGAAACGCAGCGACAAGCTAAGCGATAAAATTTCAAACTAACTTTTTTCGATTATCAAACGACATTAAAATTCCGGCAGCTACGGTTCAAAGTGAGACTTTCTCTAACATCGAGTGAGAAAAGTCTCACTTTTTTAATTTAAACAACGGCAAGCGGCGGCTCGCTAAAAGAGTTCGCGCCTTTTTAAACTGTTGAATTCGTTAGGTTAAACGGTGTCGGCGCGGCGCGGGAGAACATTTGGCACGCGGCTTGTCATATTTTCCGGCATACGCTAATCACAAAAGTTAAAAAGAACTTCTCATAAGTTCCTCACTTTAAGATTTATCAAGCGTAAATAAAAACTAAATTAAAATATCTGGAGAATAAAATTAAAATGAAAAATCAAAAAGGTTTCTCGCTCATCGAGCTTCTGGTTGTCGTAATCATCATCGGTATCATTGCGGCTATTGCTATTCCGAATCTTCTTTCGTCACGTCGCGCCGCTAACGAAGCGGCGGCGGTTTCCAATCTGCGCACCGTTCATACGGCTAACGCTACTTTCGCCGCCACGCAAAATGGCAGTGGTTATTTTGCTGACAACTTTGTAGCTTTAAGCGCCGCACCGGGCTTGCTTGATTCAAGCTGGACAGGCACACCGACAAAAAACACTTACGTATATACATATGCGAATCAGTAGTTGAAAGACAGACAAACGGCTGAATTAGTAGAATTTTCTTGTCTATGGAAAATCAACTGATTCAAATTTACCTGTTTGTCTGTCAAATCTACGATACTTGTTCTGATACCTGTTTTCAAAGAATGAGCAACAATAACGAACCGCTTTTTACCGACCAGGAACTAATCGCAATTTGGTTCTTTGCTCATTTGAACGGCTTGTCGCAGAAAAAACAAATGCACACTTTCATCAAGAACTATTGGTCTGCCTGGTTTCCGCGCTTTCCGGCGTATCAAACCTTTGTTCATCGGCTCAATTTACTGGAGCCAAGTTTTCAAACTTTCGGCAAGGTGCTGCTCAAATCACTGAATCCACAGCCTGAAGCCGGAATTGACCGCATCGTTGATTCGCTGCCGGTAATGTTAGCCCAACACGGTCATTCCTATTCGGCTCGCGTCGCCCGCGAAGTTGCCAACGCTGGATTTTGTGCCGCCAAAAAGACTCGCTTTCACGGCGTGCGCCTGCACTGCCTCGCCGCTGGGCAAATCGGCAGATTGCCTAAACCCGTGCATCTCTGGCTGCGCGAGGCTTCCGCCCACGATTCAAAAGCCCTTGAAAACCAACAACTCCAATTACCAAACGTGACGCTTTTCGGCGACCTCGCCTACCCGACAAGACAGATTATCGCCTTCTTAAGAGAACAAAATACGAAACTGGTTACTCCGGTCAAAAAACCAAAAGGCAAAGAACTCTCTGAAACTCAAAGGCATTACAATCGCCTTGTCAGTAAATTTCGGCAACCGATTGAAAGTTTATTCAACTGGATAATCGAGAAAACGAACATCCAAAGAGCAAGCAAAGTGCGTTCAACCGCCGCCTTGCTAATACATTGCTGGGGAAAACTGGCTTTTGCTTTCTTTTTGCTCGTTTTCTACTACTGATTCACATACATATACGCGGAGCGAAGCGGGGGAAGCTGCCGGATATTGCGCGACGGCTGTATCAACTGATGCGCAAGCAAAAGATTACGCAGTCAGTTCGGGCGGCACTGTTTGGGAAGCAGATAACGCAACAATCGAGTGCGATCCTGCTGACGGAGCAATCACCGGAACAAACGCGAAAGTTAAAGGCAGCTAATCTCTGATTCGCATTATCAATTAATCTCACAACGAGCGGAATGGGATTTGTTCCCGTTCCGCTTTTTCAATAGGAGAAGAAAATGAAAAACATAGTCAAGCAAAAAGGATTCTCCTTAATTGAACTGATAGTGGTTGTGATTATTATTGGCATTCTTGCCGCCATTGCCATTCCGAATCTGATTAGCTCGCGGCGGTCGGCTAACGAAGCGAGCGCCGTGGCGAATCTCCGCACGCTTAATACTGCGGAACACACTTATATAGCCACGGGCAATAACACTTCATTCGGAACTTTTGCCGATTTAGTGGCGGCTAATTTGATTGATGGCAGTTGGACAGCGGCAACTGTTGTTAAAAATACTTACACCTATTCATTAACGCGCGGCGGAACAGGCAACATCGGATTTTGCGCGACCGCCGTTTCCGCCTCAGTTTCATCTGGTGGTTATTCATACGCCACGGCGCATCCGGGACCTATCTACCGACTGGCGGGCATCGTCGCGCCGACTTGCAATGCGGCTACGGGAGCGATAACCACCGGCACAATAGTCGGTTCATAATTTTCAAACACCTCACAATCAGCGGAATAAGAGCAATCTCGTTCCACTTTTTTATTGCGGCGCGGAAATCAGCCGTCGCTCTTTGGCTTTTTGTCCGTCTATAATTTGTGTTTAGCGAGCAGATGCCGCAATTTGCAAAATCTGGGCGGCATTAGGGCAAAGCGAGAAGCGATATAAACTCGTCTTCATAAAACAATCTGATAACGCCAAACTCTCCACGCAGCAGATTTTCCGCCTGCGCCGTCGAACAGTTTCCGAGCCGCACCCAAATTACCTTCGGCGGCGCGCCAAACACCAAACTCAGGTCGTGCATATCAGCGTCTTTCGAGACAATCATAAAATCGCCCGCTTTGGCGTAATCCCAAACCGTTGGGTCGTCGGTCGCTTTCATACCGACATCTCGAACGTGAAGCGAGTCGGGAAAAATATCCGCCAAAAGACGCGGCAGATTAGGCGACAAGTTTTCGTCAAAAAGAAGTTTCACGCAGGCATCTGAGGCGCGAGCATCAATCGGCGTTCACGGTCGGCGGCGTAAGCGATACAGGCTTTCAAATCTTCCCGCGTCAAATCGGGAAAGTCATCGAGTATTTCTTCGACGGTCATCTCGGAAGCCAGATATTCAAGCACTTCATAAACCGTGATTCGCAAGCCGCGCACACACGGTTTTCCGCCGCGCTTGTTCGGTTCAACGGTAATGTAATCTCGGTAATTCATAATTAAAATTATCGGCTACGGCGAATTCAAAAGCAAGAAATCGGGGATTTTTATGACGATGTGATTGCCTGTCGGTTATTCGCGCCAATCGCCGTATCTTTTATCGTTTGGCTTTTTTGTACGTCTATAATTTGTGTTTAGCGAGCAGATGCCGCAGTGCGTGAACCGGAATTTGCAAAATCTGGGCGGCGCGCGTTTGATTGCCGCCGGTGCGCCGCAAGGCTTCGGCGACGAAATCGCGTTCGAGATTGCTGATGTGCGTCGGCAGATGCAGTCCGTCTTCGGGCAAATCAACGACGCGGGCGCGCTCGGTGCGCTCGTCGCCGTCGGCGCAGTAAGCGGGCGGAATTTCTTCGCCGTCGCCGGTCAGCGCGACGGCGCGTTCGATGGCGTGTTCGAGTTCGCGGACATTGCCGCGCCACGGGCGATTACACAAAACTTCCGAAGTCTCCGCCGATAGCCCGATATTTTTGCCGGAACGCGCCGCGAATTTTTTTATAAAATGATTGGCAAGTTCGGGAATGTCCTCGCGCCGCTCGCGCAGCGGCGGAACGCGCAGCGGAATAACCGTCAGGCGATAATACAAATCCTGACGAAACTCGCCGTCTTCGACCATCTGTTTGATGTCGCGGTTCGTCGCCGCAATGACGCGCGCGTTCACCGCAATTTCGTCAGCCGCGCCGACGCGCCTGATGCGCTTTTCCTGCAGGGCGCGCAAAATTTTGACCTGCATAGCGAGCGGCATTTCGCCGATTTCGTCGAGAAAAATGCTGCCCTTGTCGGCTGATTCAAAAAGACCGGCGCGATTGTTTGCCGCGCCCGTAAAAGTTCCCTTCATAAAACCGAACAGTTCTGATTCAAGCAGATTTTCCGGCATCGCGCCGCAGTTGACCGGAACGAAAGGTTTTTCGGCGCGGTCTGATAAATCGTGAACCGCGCGGGCGACGAGTTCCTTGCCAGTTCCCGATTCGCCCGTGATCAAAACGGTTGACTGCTCTTTGGCGACAATCTCAATCATCCGGTAAAGCTCCTGCATATTCGGCGACTGCCCGACGATGTTCGCAATGCTTCCGCTTTTTCTCTGCGCCGCCCGGAAAGCGCGGTTTTCGCTGACAATCGCCTGTTTGTCAAGCGTTCTTCGGACGATGAGCTTTAGTTCTTCGTTGTTAAAAGGCTTTTCGACGAAATCGTCCGCGCCGAGTTTGAAGGCTTCGCGCGCCGTTTCAATCGTGCCGAACGCGGTCATCAAAACGACGCCGATGTCTGGGTAAATTTTGCGCGCTTCCCGAAGCAGCGCGATGCCGTCCATATCCGGCATCCGCACGTCGGAAACGATCAGATCGCACGCTTCGGTTTTCAGATGCGCGAGCGCCGCGCGCCCGCTGGTCGCCGTCCAAACCGCGAAACCTTCGGTTTCAAAAATCACCTTCAAAACCTGCCGGTAACCCGCTTCGTCGTCAACGATCAGTAGATTCGCCATATTTATAAATCAATTTCAATCCGCAAAAAAATCAGTTTACCCGATTACATACGCACGAAAAATAATTAAAACGAGCCGGAATGCAAAAAAAAAGTTAATGGCGGACGATTATATTCTGTTGACATTTCATAAATTGCCGCTAGCTTTACCTAGCGGACAGGTTGATTAAAGAAACGAGAGCTTTAGCCAAACCTGCATAAATATCAATTTTTCTTTTTGTTTTAGCGCAATTGGGCTGAAGCCGAAAAAACAGAGTTTGCCTGAAGCCGTTAATTTGTCGCAATCCGTCCAATAGGTTCTGTTGACCTATTAAGCTCGCCTGATGTCTTGCTGTTTTCCCTTGTCAATCGCTACATAAACTGTGGTCGAGGTTTTTAAGAATCAATCAACGGTTGGAATTTTGCGCGGGCGGCTTCGGGAGATTTTTATACTTCATCGAAATATTCTCAGTTTCCACAATCTCCCACTTGCGCAGCACCCAGCCGGTTTGCAGTTCCCACTTCGTGCGAATCTGCCCCGCCAAATACCGCGGTGAGCGCGAGCGCGCCGCCGATTGGGTTTTGATGTCAATGATTATTGTCGCGCGGTCGCCTTCGATCTGTTTATCTACGACGGTGAACTCCTTCGGCTCATTTTGGTCAATTCTCCAACTTATCGGTTCGCCCGCTCCGTTCTCTTCCGGCACTTCTCTGATATAAACGTCGTTAATCTCGTCTCGAAGCGTTTCATCAGTGATTTCAGGCAAGTCGTTTGACGCAGAGGAAGCAGACCCGCTCTGTTTGCCGTCGCCCTGCGAAGAAGATGGCGCACAGCCGAACGAGCAGACGAGCAGCAAGGCTAATCCTAAAAATGATGAAAATAAGAATGTCGCGCATGGCACATTCTGAACGTGCCGAATCGATTTCATCGTGAGCGGTAAGAATTCATCCGTGCGCATATCTTTCCGGCTAGTCGCCCGCATAGCTAATCTCCATACGGCGTATGTGCAGGCTTGCGAGAAACAACACGACGCCCGTAAATAGAAGCAGACTCGGCGCGGAAATCCACGCGGGCGTCGGCTCGACAAGCACCGCGAACGGACCTTCGGACATCGGCACGGGGACGAGCGAGTGCAGGTAATGAATAACGCTTATCTTCTTCAAGAGCGGCGGCAGCAGAAAGTTGAGCCATTCCCAGCCGTAGAGCAAAAGAGCCGGAATAATCGGGTTGCGGAAAAACAGCCCGACGAGCAGAAAGACCGCGCCGTATCCGACGCACGCGAGGCAAGTAACCGCAAGGTAAGCCAGCATCTGACTTGCGCCCGCGCCGTCGAAAAAGAATCTGGCGGACTCTGACGGGAAAAGCCAGAAGTAGTATATAAACATCGAGCCGACGGTCGTGATGCTAAATAACACGATTGTCGCAATGAGTCCCGACAGATATTTACCGACGACAAGAACTTCGCGTCTGACGGGCGCGAGAAAATAGTAGTGCAGGCTTCTGTCAACCACCTCGCCGCGAAACAAATTCATAAAAACCCACGCGCAGCCGAAGAAGATGAGCGTGCGAAGAATCAGCCCGCCGTATATCGCCGCATAGACCACACTCATTTCGCTAAAGTTTCCCATCTCGTCGGTCGGCGGCGGAAAGAGCGCGAGCGCCGACAGCAGGACGAGCGGTAATCCCGCCATCAAATAGAGCAGAAGAGCGCGACGGCTCAAAAAGTTTTTCTTGATTTCGAGACTCATTACCGCAAGGGTTTGCCGCGTCCACAGAGACCACGAAGACGCTCGCGCCGCGTTCACTTTTGACGGATTCGCATTTGCAGTATTCATATTCGCTGCGGACTGTTCTCTAATCTCAGTGGTTGAACTCATCGAGTTTGCCCTCCGTCGGATGTGATTAAGTATTGATAAACGGCATTCAGGTCGTCGTCAACGGGCGCAACCGATTCGATTTGAAGATTCTGCTCGATGATCACCCGGTTAAGTAACAGATAGAAATCATCCGGTTGGCGCGTTTTAACAAACAAGCCTTGACGGTCATTATGGATGCGCGCTTCGACCGTTTGCTCGTGTTCAAACAAACGCGCGGCTAAGACTTGAGGTCGGTCGCAGCGAATCAGAATCTGAATCGGATGTTCTTCAATCTCGTCGCGCACGCCGCGCACTTCGCCTTCCGCGACGACGTAACCGTTATGAAGAAGCACCACGCTGTCGGACATCATATCAACCTCGTGCAGAATGTGGCTTGAGATGACGAGATACATTCCCGCGTCCGCGAGCTGGCGGAACAGGCGAATTATTTCGGCGCGCGCCATCGGGTCAAGCCCGTTTAAAGGTTCATCCAATACGAGAACCGAAGGATTGTGCGCGATAGACTGCGCGAGCCGGACGCGCTGGCGCATTCCCTTGCTAAACGCCGAAACTTTGCGGTCTGCCGCTTCCGTCAGCGACACTCGTCCGAGCGCAGAGTGCGTCATCTCGCGCGTCTCCTGTTTCGTGTAACCGTGAACGCGCAGATAGAATTCGATAAACTCGCGTGCGGTCGCGCCGCGCGGAAACGAATCGAACTGCGAACAGTAACCGAGCTTTTGAAAAATCGCCTCGGGCGCGTCAGGCGATGTGCCGAGAACGCAGATGCGCCCGCTCGTCGGTTTGAGCAGTCCAGTCATCAAATTCATTAGCGTCGTTTTGCCCGACCCGTTCGGTCCGACGAGACTCGTAATGCCCGGCGCAATCTGTAAGTTGACTCGATTGACGCCGAGAATCTCGCCGTAAAACTTCGATACGTCTTCAAACACAATCATCTTATCGGAAGACAATGAAGCAACGGACGCGGGCGACGCCGTTGACGTTGGACGCGACGCGGGCGGCGATGACGATTGTGTTGTCGTTGATGATGTCGTCGGCGTCATTTAATCACCTCGTAAGCGCGCACCTTGCGCGCGAGCAGCCAAACACATACGGCACAGATTAGCGCGATGACCAGCCACGAAACCCAGAGCGGCGGCTCCAACAGTGCGATGTCAAAAAACTGCTCATCATAAATTGGATGTCTGACTTTTCCGCGAATACTTCCGGTCTGCCGCACGAAAAGTCCGAACAGCCCGCGCCAAATGCTGTTCATCGTCGCCCACAGACTTATTAAATGTCCGCTGCGCGTCAGAAACAGATTATTGACTATCTCGCCGAATGCGCTCGGCACGAAGAACAGTCCGAGCAGCGCGCCGCTCGCCACCACGCGCCACTTGACGAGCGATGAGACAGCGAGCGCGAGCAAAGACAGCAGGATTATCCACGCCATACAGCCTGAAAAAATCGCCTGAATCATCCATAGATTCGCCCACAGCCACGATAAGCCGGCGAGCGACGCTTGAAAAAAGAAGATCAGCAAGCCCGGAATCCACGTTACCGACGACAACAAAAATACAACGACAGCCATCTTGCCAAGCACATACTCAGCGCGAGAAAGCGGACGGCACAAATAAAGCGGCAAAGCGTTGTTCGACAAGTCGCGCGAGATGAGCGGCGGCGCGACCAGCACCGTCAGAATAAAAGCGAACGCGCATTGAACCTGCACGAAAGTTAGAAAAAACGAAGCGTCAATCGGCAGCAGCTCGCGGACGTTTATTTGCAGCAGCGCGAGCGCGTTCGCGTTGTGATGCAGATAAACGAGAATCGCCGCGACGAGCGGGTAGATAAAGCACAGAATAAAAATCGTCGTAAACAGCTTCGACTTGAAAACTTCGCGCAGGGCGTAGCGCGGTATCACAAAAAAGCGCGACAAAGCGGAGTGCGACTCGCCTTCATACGCCCCGTATAAATGTTCATAAACCGCCATCGCTCGTCCTCCCGTTCGCCGCGCCGTTTTCTGTTTCGTTCAACTGCGCGTTTCCATTCTCGATTATATTCGCGTTCCCGTTGTTTGCCGCCGCGCTTTCGCCCGCGTTTCCGTTCTCCATCGCCTTCAAGAAAATGTCTTCGAGCGAATCGCGCTTGAAATTGAGACGCCTAATCTGAATCCCATTTTCGAGCGCGAGGCGATACAAATCACTTATCTCGGTCGTCTCCTGCAAAATCAATTTTATGCGCCGCTCGCCCGACAGCGCGTATTCGCAGCCCAGATTATTAATCGCTTCGACAAACGCCGCGCGATTTCCGCCGCGCGTCTCTAATTCGATAAATTTACGGTTCGCCCTGCGCTCCTCTTCCAGATTACAGTTGGCGGCGATGCGCCCGTCTTTAAGCACAAGAATTTCGTCGCAGCATTCTTCCACGTCGCGCAAAAGATGCGACGACAAAAGGATTCGCGCCCGCCCGCCGTCGCGTATCTGACGAATCAGCGAAATCATCCGGCTGCGCGTCGGCGGATCGAGTCCGTTGGTTGGCTCGTCCAAGATAATCAATTTGGGTCCGTGAACTATCGCCTGCGCGAGTTTGGCAAGCTGCTTCATACCGAGCGAGTAACTGTCAACCGGACGATAACGCGCTTCGCCCAAGCCGACGAAAAAGAGAGCCTCGTGCGCGCGTTCGAGCGCGTGTTTCGCGGGAATGCCGGAAAGCTCCGCCATCAAACGCACGAAATGGACGCACGACATTTTGGCGATAAACGAATCGCTCTCCGGCATATAGCCGACTGTCGCCCGCACCAGCTTGGCGTCCGTCGTAATGTCCTGCCCGAAAATGCGCGCCGTGCCGGAAGTCGGCGGGTGAAAGCCGAGCAGCGTGTGAATAAGCGAAGTCTTGCCCGCCCCATTTGGTCCGAGCAAGCCGATGGCGCGCCCGCCCAACGTGCCGTTTAAAGATTTCAGAATCGGACGCCTGCCAAACGTCACGCTCAGTCGTTCAAGTTCGATAACACTTGTCATGCCGCTATCACCATATGGTTATCAGTTTTGGTAAATACGCTTTATCATAACGGTTGTGCCGCCCGTTATGTTCAAAAAAATAGAATCTTTACAAATTAAACTTTTGAAACCGCAACCTTTTAATAAATAAAAGGTTTTATGGCATCTGAATAATATCCTTCGGAGCGTTGTTGTATTCGTTCAGACATTTATTGAGCGGCTCGCCGTTTGTGTGAATACAATTACAGAAATTTTCACCTGCTTTGGTGCCGCTGTCCTTAAATTGACTAAGACATTGCGGCAAAGTGTTGCGCGGTCTAACGCTGTAAAGACGCGGAACAATTATCATAAAAAAGACGACGGCGGCAAAGACTCCGGCAAAGAAAAGCGTCGGGAATTTATCGTTAAAAAGCTGTTTGAGAAAAATACGCGAACGCGCATAAATCGAGCGTGGTTTATATCGGGAAAAGACGCCGCCCCGCCCGACAGTTTCTTGTGTTTGAACCACGCTATCGAGGCTTTTCTGCTTTGTTATGTCATTAAAGGGAAGAATGTATTTCCATTTCTCATAATTCCAGCCGAGAATATACAAATTAGCCAGCGTCATCAAAGGCGCGGTAAAAAGCGAGCCGTCAAAGCGCGTCGCAAATGTCAGAATACAAATATTCAAGATGACCGGAAAATAGATAAACGCGCCGAGCGTCGCCGTGCGCGGAATCAGCAGCATAACCGCCGCCGCCAACTGCGCGACGCCGATAAATGTGTAGTAAAAGCCCGTCAGGTGCAGCGCTTCCAAATAATGCCCCATCGGATGATTGGCGTGTAAGCCGCTGGCGAACCGCTCGTCAATAAGTTTGACGATCGCCGCAGGTATAAATCCGAGCGCCAAAACGAGACGATTAAAAATCGAAAAAAGCCATAGCCATCTGTTTTGCTTTGCCTGAAGATGAAGCCGGTCAAGTGTCGAAGAAATACTCATTAATTTTTAGAACTTAATCTTGCGAGAAAAAAGTTTTCAAATAAAACAGGCAACAAAAGTGGCTTAACGTAATTACTAAATAAAAGCCCGCCTGATTCAAAAGAAAACGGCGGGCTTACTCGCGTTGCTTCAGTTCATTATTTCTTCTGTACGTTCTTATCGCCCATTGCGTTCATTAAAATATGCTGCATCTCGAACGAGTGCGGCAGACCGACGAGACTCGCCGGACTTAAGCCGAACGCGCCGCCTTCGGTGTTCGCCGCAAGCGTGATGCGGTCGCCCTGCGCGTAAGCATAAGCCAGAGTCGGCGGCGCGTTCGCGTCAATCGAGCCGAGTGCCTGACGATTTTCCTCCGACATCTCTCCGCCTGCATTCTTCACTCTTTCCGCGAGCGGCTGCATCAGCGGCGCAAGGTCGTGATAGAAAATCGCGGAGAAATTCGTGTTGCCATCCTGCGGCAGCGCGCTCATAAATCTCGACGAACGAACGAGCGTATTGCCCGCGTCTCGATTTTTAATGGACTGTTCGAGCAGCGCGCGGCTCGGCGCGGCGACGAGGTAACCGTTCGCGTAAGTGTAATGCGCTTCGAGTCCCGCGTCGGCGGATTTTATCGAGTAAAAGGTGCGCGTCCCCGCCGTTGTATTCTCAAGACTCAGTTTGCCTTTGCCGTGTATTACGGAAAATTGATTCAACTTATCAATTGCGCGCTCAAATGTTTCCTGCAATTTCGCCCCGTCATAAACTTCCAAAACGACTTTCCAGGAAGGCGTCGGCAATATCGGACCGTCAATGGCGAAGGCGAACTCGCCGCCGAGCGGCGCGGCAAAGTCGTTGCGAATATCGATGCCCTGCTGCTTTTCAATCTCCTGCATGCGGCGTCGCATGTCCGGCTCGACCGTCTCTAAAAATCCGAGCAGATCGTCAACCAGCAGTTCAGGCTTTTTGACGACAAATGCGGTAGCGACGTTCGCGCTAGCCGAGATGAAGTCTAACGCGCCCATCGAACCCGGCGCGGCGAGCCACGAGGCGATGCCGCGATTCGGTTCGTTGAATGTTAGCGCCGCGCGGCTCAAAGTTTTGCCATCCACTTGCTTCTGTTCGATGACGAAATCACGCAAGTTCATTATTCCAAGCTGTTTGAACCCTGCTTGACGACGTTCCGCACCCGGTTCGTCAACTTTACTAACCGTTTGCGCGATGATTTTTTCAAGGTCGGCAGCGACGACTAATCCTGCGCCGTCTGTGTAAATATCGTTAATACGTTGATGAAATGCCGAACCCTTAAAACGATTTGTATCCGGCGCATTTAATGTCGTCGCAAGCCCGCGCAGACGCTCGATCTGCGGAGACGCGGCGAAGATGTCGTTGTGAATCCAAACAAAGACTTCGGATTTAGTCGCGGGATTTTTCGCCGGGGTATCTTTCGTTTTTGCATTACCGTTTACAGTCGTTGGTGTCGGAGGACTCACGATTGTTGCCGTCGTCGGGTCGTCAATGATGCGGACGCTCGGCGCGTCTCCCAATTCTTTAGCGAAACGCGCGAGTTGCCCGTCGAGATACGTGCGAAAGTTCGCCCCGTTCTTTACTTCGCCGAGCACGAGCACGCCGCTCGGCTCGCCCTTGGCGTCCATTTCGCCGCTGACGACGATCTCATCGCCGAGTTGTGAACCAAATTCGCGCACGCGCGCAATCGTCTGTTCATTCAAGCCAATGCCGTCGCCCTTTTTACCCTTCCACCATTCGGCGAGCGCCGGATTCTGGCTGATGCGCTCTTGCATAATGCGCTGCGATTCCGCAAGCGACTCGGTCAAGTTCGGCAGCGCCGCGTAAAACACTGTATTCTCAGGAACGACATCCACGAACCTTGAAGAGTAGCGTACGCCGGGACGCGCGACTTGTTGATTAACGTCGCGGCGCAGTTTAGCCAATTCCGAAACGAGATTCGCATAGCGCGCGGCGTTGCGGCTCCAAGCAACATTCTGCTGCACTGGAGTTCTGTCCAAATTTCGGCTGGTCGTCGTCTGATCGCCGGGACGTAAGGTTTCGTCTTTGCCCGAGTGATTGACCTGCACTTCGCCTTCAACCACCGAAACACGCGAACCTTTTGTGCCGCTTTCCACGGCGAAGATTGTGCCTTTCACGGAGACGAGCGAGTCGTGCGTCTGAACATAAAGACGACCGTTATGCTGCTTCGCGGCTTCAACGATCACATCGCCGCGTTCAAGCTGAATTGTTACGCCGCGTCTGTTTTCGCTCACCGAAAACTCGGAGCGTTCGCGCATCTCAACCATCGAACCGTCGGCGAGTCGCAGTAGGGCGTTCGAGTCTTTCGCTGTGCGCACGCGCTCGCCTTTCTGAAGCTGCTCGCCCGCCGCAAGCTGACGACTCTGCTGGTCAGAAACCACATAGACTGCGCCGTTCGCATTCTCGACCGTCGCCGCTAGTGTGCGTCCCGACCAGTCGAGACGCTCGGATACGAACAATCCTGCCAGTCCGACACAGATAACGAACACGGCGGCAACGCTCCAGCGCGCGACGTTGGTTCTATTCCATCCGTTCATATATGCGCGTTGCTGTCCTCGTGCGGGTTGACGAGCGCCAACCGTCGCCGTCTTTGGTGCCTGGTCCGCACTTTGGAATTTTAGCGCCCGACGACACGGAATGCACTCGTTCGTATGGTCTTTGAAGAGCAGCGTGCGAGCAGTCGAAAGTTTCCCGTCGAAGTAAGCCGGAATGAGCGATTGGAAATCCGCGCATCCGTGAATATGTTCATTAGTGTTGTTAGTGTTCATTGTATTTAAATCTCCTAAATGGGCAGTTGCGGACAAAGAATTTTCGTCCGACATCTGCCCGCTGATTTGCGCCCACACGTGCGTCGCGGATTGATTTATGATTGACTCATCGATCTGCTCGTCGCGTATTTCGCGCGCGGCGGCATCTATGATTGCGTCCAAATTTTGTTTATTATGCTTCATGATGTTTCTCCAAATAATTGCCGATCTCTTTGCGAAGGCGTGTCCTGGCGCGGTGCAGCGTGACAGCGACGACCATTTGCGACGTGCCTAAAACTTGTGCGATGCGAGCATTGTCGCAGCCTTCAAAATAACGGAGCGCGAACGCGGTCGCGGCGCGCCCTTCGAGCTTTGCGACCGCATGGCGAATAAGCTCGCGCAGTTCAACGTCCGCAAAATCGTCTTCAGGACTCGGATGCGAGAGCTTCGAGCTTTGATCGAAATCTATGACATCCAAAGAGACGGAATTGGCGCGCGTGCGACTCCTAAGTAAGTCAAGCGAGGCGTTGACCGCCGCCCGATGCAGATAGCCTTCCGGGTTCGGCGAAAGGTCTCGCCGGTTCGGAGTGAGCCGCAGGAAAATAGTCTGCAACACGTCCTCCGCGTCGCTCCGGCTGCCCGTAATACGATACGCGATGCGGAAGATCACTTTATGATAATCGTGAAAAAGAACCGCGAGTTCTTCAAGCTCCGCGTTTCCCGCGAACGCTTTATGCGTGGTTGCGCTTTCTGCAGAGTCTGTTAAATCGCTTGTTAATGGCATGTTGGCGGTGGCGGCGTTCACGTTTATTCTCCTTAGAATCGTCTTCTACAAATATAAACGTGCGCAGCGGCGGATTATTAACAACGAAGAAAAATAAATTTTCACGTCTGATGAAAAATTATATCTGCTCTAGGTAAAGCTTGTGGCAATTGAGAGAAAAAACAAAAATGTCAGCAGAGCCTAGGTTTTCCGAATCGCGGCTTGCAACGGACGCAGCGAACTTAATGCGGCAGCTCGACGGTTATTTTCGTTCCCTCGCCGACTTCGCTCTGAATGTCAATGCGCCCGCCGTGGTCGCGGATGATTTTATGAACAATGGACAATCCCAAACCCGTGCCGCGCGCCTCGCTCGAAAACGGCTCAAACAGATTTTCGAGATATTGGGGACTGATGCCGCCGCCCGTGTCTTCAAAAACGATTTGAATGTTTTTGCCGGGAAACTCGTTTAATTTGACGGTCAGCCGTCCGCCGTTGGGCATTGCCTGTATCGAATTCTGCAGTAGATTCCAAAAAACCTGTTTGATTTGCGTCTCGTTCGCCCGTATGTTCACGGGCGCGTCGGGCAGTTCCGATTCCAAAATATGTGTCGCTTTAACTTCCGGGCTGTGCTCCGGGGCGGTGACGACTATGCTTGGAACAAGCGTAACGCCGCCGGGTGGACTTCCGTTTTTATTTTCTGCGGGAAATTCAACGGAGTTGCCTACTGCGGCGGCGTTATCAACAACGCAGGTGTTTGCACTTGCCCTGAAACAATGACTTGCGTGCCTTCGTTTGGGTTAACAAATACGGCAAATTTAAATTATGTGACAACTCATCCGCCGTCAAACAATCCGGCTCAGATGCAGCCGCCGCCCACGTTGCTCAACAACAACATACCAGATTGGCAACAAACGCCTGAAGCTCTCGACCTTCTTGTTGACCAGTTGCGGGAGACGGCCAAGAGATCAGGGCGACATTTCCCTAATCCGACTGGAAACGACCCAAATTTCGGTGTGGGAAGCAATCAAAATCCGCCAGGCTCATTTGCCACCGAAACCGGCATTACTTTTTGCGAAGGCAGTTGTAAGTTGGGAGCAAGCGGCGGAATTTTGGTTGTTACCGGAAAACTGACGAATGTAGGCAACTTCAGTTTCAAAGGAATGATAATTGTTACCGGCGAAGAGGGTTGGGAGCGAAACGGCGCGGGACAGGGGCAAGTAATCGGCAACGTTATTATCGCGCCGTATAACAAACGAACTTATGTTCCCGAAAATCTTTCCACATCGTTTTTAGCACCAAGGTATGCAATAACAGGCGGCGGAGGTTCGGACGTGATTTACGATGACATCAGCGCTACGTTCGACGGCACAGGGGCAGTCAGCGATTTTATGCTAGACATTGCGGAAAAATAAACGCTACGGTTTCTGAAACAAAAAATAATAAACGGTGAGTTTGCCGAACTACAAATTCAGAAAAAGCGGAAAAGGCTTCGTTTCGATTGAAACGAAGCCTTTTCCGCTTTTTATCAGACGGAAGCGGGTTTATTTTCACGAATGAGTTGCCAGTATTCGGCGTGTTCGGTCGAATCGCCGGGCGCGAGTCGGCGCAGCGGCGCGAGCGTTTCGAGTTCGACGAACGAGCCTGCCGTGTAAATTTCGGTGTTTGAGTTCATATCGGGATAGACGGCGTTCTCGACGAAATCGAAACGCTTGGTAAAAACTAAATTGCCGACTTTGTATTTAACCCAGCCCTGCCGGTTCAAAACGCCGATTTTTTGCGGTTCGGGTTTGCTCTCGTCCACGCGTAGGCGAATAAATTCGTCGTCGAAACTCCAGCGCGAATCGCTCAAATCAGTGTATGACCAGAGAGTCAGGTTTCTGACTGGCAGCAGAGTTTTCGCTCCGTATGGCGCAAACGGCTCGTTCGGAATGAACGTTTCGCCGCCGCCGCGCATAATCGTCAACGCCCACGCCGCCAGTTCAATCGCCTCGGTTCCCCAATTCGTTATCCGGTGATTTATCGAAACGCCGCTTCCCTGTTTGTCGAGCGCGATTGTGATTTCCTTCTGCGTTTGGCTAATGGGTTCGACTGCTTGAATCAAACGAAGCGAGTTTTTTTCCGCGTCGTAAAAATGCTCGACTGGCGCGTTGTCCGGCGCGTAGGTATCGGGCATCGTCTCCGGCGCGATCCATAAACGATGTCCGCCGATTGGCTTCCACGTCCCGAGTTCGGTTTCAACCTTCGCCTGCGGATGCAAGCCCAAAACGTTTTCTCCGCCGACGAGCGAATAACCGACGATTCGCGGTCCGATTTCCGTCGTCACGACTACTTCAATTTCGCCGTTTGTCAGACGAAAACATCCTTCTATGTCCGAGTATCTAATCTTTTCCATCCTGATAAAATTTCCTAACCGGCTTTAAGTATTATCGAATCGAGTGTGTCGAGAGAGTTCATAGCTAATAGTTAAACATTTCCCGCATCTTTTTTGCTAGGTTCTGTTGACATAAGAAATTGTTTTTCAATTGCCGCCAGCTTTAGCTAGTGGAGAAGTTCAGCAAAAAGGCGCTTTAGCCAAATTTCTGAAGAACATCTATTTTCCTTTTGGCTTCAGCCAAAATTAGGCTCAAGCCAAAAGGTATTATATCCTTCAAGATAAATCCGCATCTCAAAGACAACTAAAATGTCTGTGGAATTTGTGATAAAAGTCGTTACGGTTGATAAATAAAAGATGTGTTCGACTGAAAAATTAACGAACAGTTGACAGCGAACGACGGACAGCCGGACACATCGTTGTTCGCTGTTCGTTATTTGCTATTAATTTTCTTTCAGAAGATTTTGCCTAACCGAATAACTCAAATGAAATTAATTTTTTTTCTCGCTAAAACCGTTTTCTCAATTTTGCTTTTGACAAATCTTGCGTGCGCCGACGCGGACGAAAGCAATTTGCCGCTGCCCGCCGACACGCCGAAGATGCGCGTCGAAACGGTCGCCGAAAATTTGGAAATCGTCTGGTCAATGCGTTTCGCGCCCGACGGCAGAATGTTTTTCACCGAACGACCGGGCAGAGTGCGCGTTTACGAAAACGGCAAACTGCGAACCGCGCCGCTCTTTACAGTTCCCGATGTCGAATTGTCGGGCGAAAGCGGTTTGATGGGAATGGCTCTGCATCCGAAGTTCGCCGACAATCGTTTTTTGTATCTCGCATATGCTTATCAGGCAAGCGGCAAACAAGCGGTCAAAGTCGTGCGTTATCGGGAAACTGGCGAAACTTTGACCGACACGAAAACGATTATCGAATTAATTCCGGCGGCGCGTTATCATGCCGGAACGCGGCTCGGCTTCGGACCCGACGGAAAACTTTATATGACGACGGGCGATGCGACGAATCAAAGTCAGGGACAGGAATTAAATACGCTCGGCGGCAAAACTTTGCGGCTGAACGACGACGGCACGATTCCTGACGATAATCCCTTTGTGAATCGTAAAGATGCGCGTCCCGAAATCTGGACTTACGGGCATCGCAACGCGCAGGGAATGGATTGGCAGCCGGAAACCGGATTGATGTTTCAAACCGAACACGGACCGTCTCTGATTGACGGCGTTTCGCTTTTCAAACGCAGCGGCGGCGACGAAGTGAACATCGTAGAGAAGGGAAAGAATTACGGCTGGGCAAAAATCAGTCACAAGATGAAACGCGAAGGAATGGAAACGGCAATCATCGAGTATTCGCCTGCGGTCGCTCCGGCGAGCGGAATGTTTTATCGCGGCGATTTGTTTGCTGAATTCAAAAACAATTTTCTGTTCGGCGCGCTCAAAGGCGAAGCGATAATTCGGCTTGTGCTGGACGGCAGGCGCGTCGTTAGCCAGGAAAAGCTGTTTGTCAAAACTTACGGTCGAGTGCGGGAAATTGCGGAAGCGCCCGACGGCTCGATTTATTTTTCTACCTCGAACCGCGACGGGCGCGGCGACCCGGGCGAAACCGACGACCGCATTTTGCGAATCGCGCTGGAGGCGGGTAATCTAACAAAATGAAAAAATCAATCGTAACAATCATTTTGATGTTCGGGGTCTGCGCCGGTTTTGCGTTGAGCCAAACGAAAAAAAGAACCGTTCGCCGTCCAATCAAAAGAACGATTGTCAAAAAAACGACGACACCGAAAGAAATTATGACACCACAACAAGCAGTGACGACCGCATCGGGTTTAACCTACATCGTGACAAAAAAAGGCGACGGCGCGCAGTTAAAAGCGGGCGACGAAATCATCGTCAATTACACCGGACTTTTAACAAGCGGTCAGAAATTCGACAGTTCGCTCGATAGAGGCGAGCCGTTTCCGTTTTCGCTCGGCGCGGGTAAAGTTATCAAAGGCTGGGACGAAGGCTTTCAAAAATTGCGCGTCGGCGACCACGCGACATTAATTATTCCGCCGACCATCGCTTACGGCGAGCGCGGCGCGGGCGGCGTGATTCCGCCGGGCGCAACCTTGATTTTTATCGTCGAAGTCATCGGCGTAAAGTAAATACACCCGGATGAAAATTCATTTGAAATGACGGCGAAAATAAAAATCGGCACGTGCGGTTTTCGCGCAAACAAAGAAGAATACGCCGGGCAGCTTGCGGCGGTCGAAGTCCAGCATACTTTTTATCAGCCGCCGCAAATTAAAACGCTTGAGAGTTGGCGGATGAGCGTGCCGGACGATTTTGAATTCGCCTTAAAAGCATGGCAGCTTATCACGCACGAAGCCAAGAGTCCGACTTACAAACGCCTGAAAAAGAATTTGACGGAAACCGAACGGCAGGAAGCCGGATATTTCAAACCCACGGCAATCGTTAAAGAAGCGTGGGCGACGACGCTTGACTGCGCGCGGGCTTTGCGGGCGAAAACCGTTTTGTTTCAATGCCCGGCGAGCTTTAAGCCGTATCGAGAAAATATCGAAAATCTCGAA
Organism: Pyrinomonadaceae bacterium; assembly: GCA_030448055.1. Taxonomy (GTDB): domain Bacteria; phylum Acidobacteriota; class Blastocatellia; order Pyrinomonadales; family Pyrinomonadaceae. The sequence continues at coordinate 315,966 of JAUJNR010000002.1, read as the reverse complement.
CAATTCTTTAGCTCGGTCGAACGCGAAAACCTGAATTTCGCCTGGGAGCCGCGCGGCGATTGGGATGCTCAAACAATCAAAAGCCTTTGTGAAGATTTGGATTTATGGCACGCCGTTGACCCTTTTTCAAAACTGACCGAAACGCCAGACCGCTGTTATTACCGTCTGCACGGCAGAACTGGTTTTCGCTATAAATACGAAGCGGAAGAATTAGCCGAACTCGCCGCAATGTTGCCTGTCAATAAAACCGCCTACGTTTTCTTCAACAATAGATATATGCTTGAAGATGCCTTATTATTCAAAAGTCTGCTATGAACATTCTCTCGCTCGAAAACGTCGGTAAAAACTACGGCGTCAAACCGCTTTTTGAAAACGCCACCTTCGGCATCGAAGAATCGGATAAAATCGGCATTATCGGCGCGAACGGTTCGGGCAAGACGACGCTTTTAAAAGTTATCGCCGGAACTGAAACGCCCGACACTGGCAAAGTCGTTCGCACGCAGGGAAAAACTCTGGCTTATCTCGCGCAGAATCCGACGATTGACGAAAACGCGACAGTTTTGGAAATGATTTTCGCGGCAAGCGGCGGCGTGATGCGATTGATTCGTGATTATGAAGCGGCTTGTCACGATTTAGCAATTGACGGCGCGAATCTGAAAACGCTGGAAAGAGTTTCCGCCTTGCAGCACGAATTGGAAACGTCGGGCGGCTGGGAGATCGAAACGAATGCGCGCATCGTTCTCGACCGGCTCGGCATTTACGACACTGCCGCGCCGATGAAAACTTTATCGGGCGGACAGCGCAAGCGCGTCGCGCTCGCTCACGAACTCATTTTCAAACCTGACATTTTAATTCTTGATGAACCGACGAATCATCTCGACGCGGACACTATCGAATGGCTCGAAGATTATTTGAAAAGATACTCGGGAGCATTGCTGCTCGTTACGCACGACCGTTACTTTCTCGACCGCGTGACGAACCGAATTTTTGAAATTGACCGCGGAGGCATTCAAGCCTTTGCCGGAAACTACGCTTATTATCTTGAGAAAAAAGAAGAGCAGGAAACTTCTCGCGCCGTCGAAGGTCACAAACGCGAACAGCTTATAAAAAAAGAATTAGCATGGCTGAGGCGCGGCGCAAAAGCCCGCACCAGAAAATCGAAACACCGCATCAATGCCGCCTACGATTTGATGGCGCAGCCGAAAGAGCGAGCGAAATCCGAAATTGACATTGCCATCGGCGCGCAGCGTTTGGGTTCAAAAATCATCGAGCTGCGCGACATTTCAAAATCTTATGACGGGCGGCGATTGGTTGACGATTTTTCGTATCTTTTGAAACGCGACGACCGCATCGGAATTATCGGCGCGAACGGCGCGGGCAAAACAACGTTACTCGAAATGATCACCCGAAGAATCGAACCCGACGCGGGCGAAATCGAAATCGGGCAGACAGTCAAAATCGGTTACTACGACCAGGAAAGTCGCGCGCTCGACGACGCTCAGCGCGTGATTGACTACATCCGCGAGACGGCGGAATACGTGACGACCGTTGACGGCAATCAAATAACCGCCGGACAAATGCTGGAGAAATTTCTGTTTCCGCCAGCCGCGCAGTATTCGCTCATTGCTAATCTTTCGGGCGGCGAGCGGCGGCGTTTGTATCTGCTCAAAATTTTGATGGACACGCCGAATGTTTTGCTGCTTGACGAACCGACCAACGATTTGGATATTCCGACGTTGATTGCGCTCGAAGAATATTTAGATGATTTTGCGGGCGCGCTCGTCGTCGTCAGCCACGACCGCTATTTTCTCGACCGCACAATTGACAGCATTTTTAAATTCGCGGACGCGGGAAAAATTCGCGAATATGCGGGCGATTATTCAGTTTATCTTGAAACGACTGAGCGCGAGAAAGCGGAAACCAAGCAGGCGGAAACCCGCGCGGAAGCCTCGGTGCAGGAAACTCGATTAGAAAATCAATCGTCGAAAAGTGCGAACGCCGCCCCGAAAAAACTCACCTTCAAAGAAAAACGCGAACTCGAATCGCTTGAGAAAAACATTCCCCAAATTGAAAAGCGGCTGGCTGAAATCGAAGGCGAACTGAATGCGTTTGCCGCCGATTCGTACAAAGTCAACGGGCTTTATACCGAGCAGCAGCAACTCAACGAAACGCTCGAAAAGGATTTGGAACGCTGGGCGGAACTCGCCGAAAGAAACGATTAAAATACAAGTTGGTATTTACAAGTTATGACGGTGGCGAAAAGCCGCCGGAGAATTTGAAACACTATCAAATGAGCGATGCGCCAACTGTTTAAGGTCTTGCCATTGATAATAAATTTGACCGCGCTCGCGGCGGTCATCTGGATTATCGTTCCGGCGCCCGATTACCGAATCTGGCTACTGAGCGTCGCGGCGAGTGAATGGAGTTTGTGGTTCGGCGCGCTTGCTTTGCTCGGCATCGCGGGCGGTTTATTCAGTTGGAGATTTAACGGGCAGGGAAAGTTGTCGTTGGCAGCTTTGCTCGTCGGCGGTTTGGCTTTTATCATTTCGCTCTATCCGTTTTTCAGCGTTCTTTCAATCGCGCGCCAGCGAAACGTTTCGCTTTCACTAAAAACTTATTTCAATGGAATTTGGAAAACAAATAATTCTTCGGCAGAAGCGCCGAAAGATTTTAAGACTTATACTTTCGCTCAAGACGGCGGCGATTTGCAATTGGATGTCTATTTGCCAACCGATGCCGCTGCTAACGGCGCGAGCGTGATTGTCGTTCACGGCGGTTCGTGGAGCGGCGGCGCGAGAAACGATTTTCCGCAATGGAATCGCCTGCTCGCCGCGCATGGTTATACGGTTTTCGACATAGATTATCGCCTTGCGCCGCAGCCGAATTATTTATCGGCGGCGGGCGATGTGAAATGCGCCGTGCGGTGGGTTAAAAACCACGCGGCAGAGTTTAAAGTCGCGCCTGAAAGAATTGCCGTTTTAGGTCGTTCCGCCGGAGCGCATCTGGTTTTGCTTGCGGCTTATTCCGCCGATGACGCGCGACTTCCCGCAACCGCTTGCGCGGACAACCAAACGAGCGAAACGGTTCGCGCCGTCGTTTCATTTTACGCGCCGACCGATTTGCTGTGGGCTTACGATAATCCAGCAAACCGATTTGTCATTGACGGACCCGCGACGCTCATCCGTTTCTTAGGCGGCAGCCCGCGTGAATCGGATGAAATAAGCGAACGCTTTGTTCTCGCGTCGCCCGTCGCTCACGTTTCCTCAAAAACGCCGCCGACTTTGTTGATTCACGGCGGGCAAGACCAGCTTGTCAGAAGCGAAAATATGACGCGGCTCGCCAATCGGTTAAAAGAATCGAACGCGCCGCACGAAACTCTTTTTATTCCTTACGCGCAACACGGTTTCGATTATAATTTCAACGGCTTCGGAGCACAGATCACACAATCGGAAATTCTTGATTTTCTGCGCGAAAATCTTCAAGCCGATTCACCGCTTTGTCTTTGCGCCAGAAGCCACGGCAGCAAATCCTTTTCGCCCAAAACGTTGAGCCAGACGTTATGCCCGACGTTCGCGTATTCTTTGTATTCGACGTTGCCGCCGTTCACCTCAAGCGCTTTGACGATTTGGCGCGATTCGCTAACCGGAACGACCCGATCATCTGCACCGTGATAAAGCCGCGCCGGAGTCGCGCTAACTTGTTTGGCGAGCGCGTCAAAACGGTCGCCCGCCGGAATCGAACTGCCGCCGCAGATGGACACGAGCGCGGCGAATTTTTTCGGGTGAGCGGCGGCGAAATGCCAAACGCCGTAACCGCCCATCGAAACGCCGATTAAATAAACGCGCCTGGCGTCGGCGTCGAATTCTTCGATGGTCTGAGCGAGCGCATTCATCACCATCGCGTCCATCACCGGGTCTGACCAGTAACTTCCCTCGCGGCATTGCGGCAGTAAAACGATTGCCGGAATTCGCGCCAAGTAATGCTGCACGAGCGAGACCGCCGCGCCTGTCGTCGGCACAAATCCGCCGCTGCCGCGTTCTCTGATGCCGTGCAGAAAAATTATCACCGGCAATTTTTCATCGCCCGAAATCGGCGGCGCGTAAACTTGATAACCGAACTCGTCGGCGTCAACCCACGCCGTTCGACGTTCGATTTTTCCCTGCTGCCGTCCGGCGGCAGCGCCAGTGAGCAGATTTCCCAAAACTGATAAAAGTTGATTTTGCATAGCCGATTTGATGTTCGGTTTTGTCTGGATAGATGTCAATATTCATTTTGCTTCGAATCATCAATTGGAAATGATATGTGCGCCGGATTGAAACCGTCGTTGAGCCGGATTTTGAAATGTGTTAATTTCGATGATTGAAGTTTTTAAAGAAATTTCAGGTTCGACATTTAATTCGTGAGCAATCTCAATTCTAAAAGCCCGCCGGAAACCGTTCAAAACCGGAAATCTGAAATCAAAAATCTGCCAATCGGAATTTTCGATTCGGGCGTTGGCGGCTTAACCGTTTACCGCGCTTTGCACGAACAGTTGCCGAACGAGCGTTTCGTTTACCTCGGCGACACGGCGCGCGTGCCATACGGCACGAAATCTTTGGCGACGGTCGAGCGCTACGCGATTGAGAATTCCGAGTTTTTAGCCGCGCGCGGCATTAAAATTTTAGTTGTCGCCTGCAACACGGCTTCCGCGCTCGCTCTGCCGAAAATCCGCGAACGAATCGGCGTCGAAGTCGTCGGCGTCATCGGACCCGGCGCAAGACGCGCGGTTGAAATCACCCGAGAAAAACCGAATCCGAAAATCGGAGTGATTGCGACCGAAGCGACCGTGGCGAGCCGCGCCTACGCCGACGCGATTCGGCGGGCGAGCAGCCGCGCCGAAGTTTTTCAAAAAGCCTGCCCGCTGTTCGTCGCGCTGGCTGAAGAAGATTGGCGCGACGAGCCTGAAACTCTTTCCATCGCCCGAAAGTATTTGGAAAAAATCGTCGAGGCAAATGTTGACGCGCTCGTTTTAGGCTGCACGCATTACCCGATTTTGCGCGAAGTCATTAAGCAAATTGTCGGCGCGAATGTTACGCTGATTGATTCCGGGGAGGCGACCGCCGGGGAAATCCGGCAACTGCTCACGGATAAAAATCTGGCGAACGACAATCCGCCGCCCCGTGAAATTGAACGCCGCTTGTGCGATGATTTAGACCATTTTTATGTCACGGATGCAGCGGACAGATTCGCCCGCGTCGCGGAAAGATTTTTGGGCGTGAAGCCCGCGAAATTAGAAGCTATCGAAGTTTTCGGAGCGGATAAATTAAAAGAAGATTAGCCCACGAAACACGCAAAAGACACGAAAATAAAACAAAAATTCTTTGAAATTTTCTTTCGACCGTTTCGCGTGTTTCGCGGACAAAAAATAAAATGAGTTATACAAGAATTGACAATCGCACTTACGAGCAATTGAGAACCACCACAATCACGCCGAACTACGCGCCGTACGCCGAAGGCTCGGCATTAATCGAAGTCGGCAATACGCGAGTCATCTGCACGGCGACGGTCGAAGAGCGAGTGCCGCCGTTTTTGCGGAACAAAGGAGTCGGCTGGGTGACGGCGGAATACGCGATGCTGCCGCGGGCGACGCACACGCGCACGAACCGCGAGATTCAACGACCTTCGGGCAGAACACAGGAAATTCAGCGGCTCATCGGCAGAAGCCTGCGCGCCGTCGTTGACACGAAACTTCTGGGCGAGCGGCAGATTTTTATAGACTGCGACGTGCTGCAAGCCGACGGCGGAACCAGATGCGCTTCGATTACGGGAGCGTGCGTCGCGCTCGGTTTGGCAGTCAAAAGTATGCTCGTGTCGGGGAAATTGAAAAAGAATCCGATCATCTCGGAAGTCGCCGCCATCAGCGTCGGGATGGTTGAAAACACGCCGATTCTCGATTTATGCTACGAAGAAGATTCAAACGCCGAAGTTGATATGAATATCGTCTGCACCGGCGCAGGAAAATTCATCGAAATTCAAGGCACGGCGGAACGCGCTCCGTTCAACCGCGAACAGATGAATCAGATGCTTGAACTCGCCGAAACGGGTGTCGGTCAACTGTTCACGCTTCAACGCTCGGCTTTGAATGGGTAAAATAGAAGAACAGGGAAAATTTAATTTACTAAAGTTATGAGCGAAAATCAGTTTACGGGAAAATCGGCAATCGTCACGGGCGCAACACGCGGAATCGGGCGGGCGATTGCGCTAGAGTTAGCTAAGCGCGGCGGACAAGTGGCTTTTAATTATTCAAAAAGCGCGGACGAAGCCGAACGTCTAAAAGGGGAAATTAAAAGTTTGGGCGTGAAATGTTTCGCCGCACAGTGCGACGTGGCGAATACCGAAGCGTCTGCCGAATTTTGCAAACAAGTCAAAGAAGAATTCGGGACGGTTGATTTTTTGATCAATAACGCCGGAATTACGCGCGACACTTTGATTTTGCGGATGAAGGAAGACGATTGGGACGCGGTGGTTGACACGAATTTGAAAGGCGCGTGGAATTTCTCGAAAGCCGTTTTGCGGTTTATGATGAAGAATGAGACGGGCGGGACGATTTTAAATATTTCTTCGATTTCCGGCGTGGTCGGAATGCAGGGGCAATCGAATTATTCGGCGTCGAAGGCGGGAATGATCGGTTTGACGAAATCTTTGGCGAAAGAAGTGGCGAGCCGTAAAATTACAGTCAACGCGCTTGCCTTAGGTTTAATCGAAACGGATATGAGCGGGCAGCTTTCGGATGAATATCAAACGAAGTTAATTGAAATGATTCCTTTGGGCAGACTCGGAAACGTGCGGGAAGTCGCCGAAATCGTCTGCTTTATGCTGTCGGATTCGGCGCGCTATATTACCGGACAAGTCGTGCAAGCCGACGGCGGGTTGGCAATGTGATTTGGGATTTCGGATTTCGGATTTAATTAAACTCCGATATTCGTAATTTATAATTCGTAATTAATTTCTATGCAGTATGTGAACGACGAGGAAACTCCTGAACAACAAATCTCACCTGAAGAATATCTGTCGGAGCAGAAAAGCCGGATTCGGAAGCGCTCGGTTTGGGCAATCGGCATCGGCGCATTTGTCGTCGCCGCGCATTTGGCGTGGCTCGTGCTTTTCAGTTTCGCGGGACTGAATCCCGATTTTTCGGTTTTGTTTCGCAGTATTCTTTTTATTCTTGGATTATTTATACTCGTCGGCGGTATTTGGGGTTTGCGGCACGCGAAAAATCTCAAGCTCGAAGATTTGATTGCGTCGCCTGAAGCAATTGAGTTTGCCCGCCAATCAGAGCTTTCAGCGCCGTATTTCACATACGTTTTGGTCGGCTTGCTCGTCGTCGTAATGCTTTGCCAATTTTCAGTCGGAATAGAAGAATCGCGCAAGATTGCCGGACTGGAGAAAACCGATTTTTGGGCGCGCAGCGAATACTGGCGACTTTTAACCGGCGCTGCGCTGCACGGCAGCATTCTGCACATCTTTTTTAACGGACAAGCGCTGCTCGGTTTGGGCGGACTAGTCGAATTTCTTTCAAACCGCGCGCATCTGCTGATCGTTTTCGTGCTGGCAATCGTCGTCGGCAGTTTGTGCAGTTTGTATTTTATGCCCGAAGGCAATTCGGTCGGCGCGTCGGGCGGCATTATGGGATTGTTCGGCTATTTGGCGATTTACGCTTTTCGCCGTAAGCGCCAATTGCCGCCGGATTTTCTGAAAAACATTTTGATTAATATCGGTTTCATTGCCGCTTTCGGATTGATCGCTTATCAGATTATTGACAACTTCGCGCACCTCGGCGGTTTTCTGGTGGGCGCGATATACGGATTCGTGCAGATTCCTGGGGATATGCAGAAAAATCCGCGAGAGGTTGGCGCGGCGCTCGAACTGCTCGGTTACGCGGCGCTGATAATTTTTACCTTTTCGTGCATTTTTAGCATTTTGCTGCTTTTAAAAGTCGTTGAGTAATTCCCTTTCAAGAATCGAAAATTTATGCCGCGAGTCAGAGTTCACCAGCACGTTAATCCGCTTTCGCCGTTTTACCGTTTCACGCCGCAGCCGATTCGGATTGAAAATGTTTTCGCTGATCCGCAGTTGCCGCTTCATCTCGACATCGGCTGCGCGCGCGGCAGATTCGTTTTGAAAATGGCGCTGTTGTTTCCCGACCGTAATTTTCTCGGCGTAGAAATCCGCGAGCCGCTTGTGACGGAAGCTAACCGCATTGCCGAGGAAAATAAATTAACCAATCTTCACTACGAATTTAATAATGCGACTTATTCGCTCGACCTGCTTTTCAAAAATCTGTCTGCCGATATTCTGCAAACGGTAACGATTCAATTTCCCGACCCGTGGTATAAAAAAAAGCACGCCAAACGCCGAATGGTCAACGACAATTTAGTGAAAACCGTCGTCAAACATTTAAAAATCTCGGGAAGAATCTATATTCAAACCGACGTTGATTTTTTGGCAGAAGAAATGTTCGAGATTTTTCGAGGAAATGAGAGATTGCGGGAAATCTCGATTTCCGAAAATCCGTTCCCGGTAAAAACCGAGCGCGAAACAGCGGTCGAAGAAAAAGGATTGCCAGTTTATCGGGGGATGTTTATAAAATAAAAAGTAGAAAAGTGAAAAGGTGTAAAAGTAGTTTGAGATTGCTCAACAAAACTTTTACACCTTTTCACTTTTCTACTTTTTCGCTTTTAATCGTTGAGACGAATCGAGCGAATCATGTTGCGAAAAGTCGCATTGTAACTTCCAGATTCGTTTTCGGGGGCAATGGCAATGACGTATAACAAGCCGCCGTTGCGAAGCTGAGCCGTATAGATGGTCGCTACTTCCGTGCGATTCGTGACGGGCGAGCGTCCCGACAAAACCGTGGCGAGGGCTTGTCGCCCGGCAATCGTTGTGCGGGTGTAACCGGCGTTTTGGCGCAGGTAATTGTTGTCCTGCAATACGCTGTCAACGTATTGTTCGGTTGCCTGCCCTAAATTATTGCTGTTGGCTTGGGCTACGCCGATGAGCGCGCCGTGCGTAATTCCGTTGTCGCCGTAAGCGCCTTCCGGAGCGAATTGCACTGAACTTTGCGATTCAAAAGCTCGCCAATTGTCCGGCACGTTGACCTGCATCCAGTTCCCGCCCGTGTAAGTTTGAGCGCGCGCAGACGGATACGGAACGCGGCTTGAATATCTGCCGCCCACCGTCGTTTGTCCGGCTTGCCCGTTACGGGTTGTATTCCGTTCGATTTCCGTCATTGACGGAGCGCGCTGCATACCGCGCAGACGGCTTTGAATTCGCTCAAACTGCGCCGTATTCTGTCTGGCGTTCGGCGAGACGCGAAGCATCTGCGCTTCACGATTGATGGCTTCGTAACGGTTCGCCGGATTCGGGTGACTGCTTAGAAATTCGGGAGCGCGGCTGCCGCCCGACTGCTGTTCGATGGTGCGGAACATATTTGCCAAATCGCGCGGGTCGTAACCGGCGTTCGCCATAATTTGCGCGCCCAAAATGTCGGCTTTCGATTCATAATCGCGGCTGTATTTCGTCATCCACGCCTGTGCGCCGAGCGCGCCGAGCTGCGCGCCTTGCTGTCCGCCTAAAATCGCGCCTCCGAGAATCAAACCGATAGTTCCTAATTGATTCCTAACGCTTCCTTGTTTGGTCGCCTGCGAAGTTCCGTGCCGGAGCGCGATGTGCGCTATTTCGTGCGCCATTACACCAGCCATTTCGCCTTCGCTTCGCGCCGCTTCAATCATTCCGCGGTTGAGATACATCGGTCCGCCCGGCAAGGCGAAAGCGTTGATGTCGCGAGCATTGATGATTTTAAAGCGATAATTAAAAGCCGGCTGCTGGAACTCTGAAGGAATCGCGTTCACCAATCGGCTGCCGACCTGCTGCACGTAACGCGTCGCTTCCGCGTCGTTTAAAATCGGCATTTGACGTTCGACTTCCGCCGATGCCTGCTGTCCGATTTTGACATCATCCTGAACCTTATATTTGTTTTTCGGCAACGTGACGCGCGTTTGTCCGAACGCCGCGAGCGGCAGAACAAGCATTGTCCAAGCCATCAACATTGCCGTCAGTCTTTTGCCCGTATTATTTTTTCTCATTCTTTCCTCCGTAAATTAGCTTTCCATCCGTAGCATTTATCGTTTATGAATTTTCAGATGCAGCGGATTCAAATAGCCGATTTCGTAATCTGATGAAACCCTATAAATGAAAGTTCGCCGTTTGGTTGAATCGGCATCGTAAATCATTTGCAAAATCCATACCGCAAAGCTGGAGCAGTCAAATTGACCGACAATGCCAAATGACAAAAGTTTATTTTCACCGAATCAATTTACCGATTATCGTGATGTTACAGAGTTGTTACACTAAAATTTGCCGCAATAGACAACCCGCTTTTTCATCGGTTATATTTGGTTTTCTCAATCAAAAATTTTAGAACGATGGAGACTCCGACAAAAGATGGCTTTTAGATTATTGCCGCGAGAAGATGAATATTTCGCGCTTTTCTCGCAGATGGCGGAAAAGATTCAAGAGGCTTCCAACTCGCTCGTCGCAATGATGCAGGACAGGCGCGAGAGTTTTGAAACGCACGTCAAACATATCAAAGATGTCGAACACGAATGCGACGAGTTGACGCACAAAGTTACCACTAAGCTTAATAAATCTTTTATCACGCCGTTTGACCGCGAAGATATTTTCGCGCTCGTTGTCGCTCTGGACGACGTCTGCGACTACATTGACGCGGGCGCGCGCGCGATTCTGATGTATGACATCAAGGAAATCACCGACCACGCCAAACATCTGGCGAAAGTTATTCAAAGCCTGGCAATAGAAATAAATTCCGCTGTTTCGATGCTCGCCAAACCCAACGGAATGAATCAGCACATCGTCGAAATTCACCGGTTAGAGAACGAAGCCGACGACGTTTATTTCCGCGCTATCGGCGAACTTTTTCAAAACGAAACCGATACTTTGACGGTCATCCGGTGGAAGGAACTTTACGAAATTCTGGAAAACGGGACTGACCATTGCGAAAGAGTCGCCAATATTATTGAAAGCATCTTTCTCAAACACACTTAGAAAATTTTGAATTCCAGATTTTGAAGTGCTGATTACCAACGGGCGATTATTTAAATACTGAAATTCATAAATCCCAAATCCGAAATTCAAAATCCCAAACCGAAATATGGAAGGTCAAACAATAACACTGGGACTGGTTGTTTTTATCATTTTCATAGCCTTGGTTTTCGACTATGTAAACGGTTTTCATGACGCCGCTAACTCCATTGCTACCATTGTTTCGACGCGCGTCCTCTCGCCCGGCGTCGCCGTCGCGTGGGCGGCGTTTTTTAACTTTATCGCCTTTGCCGTCTTCGGAACTGCGGTCGCTAAAACCATCGGCGGCGATTTGGTGAAAATCGCTTTGATTCCGGCTGACGACCGGCTGTACGTTCTGCTCGCCGGTCTTCTCGGCGCAATTATCTGGAATTTAATCACCTGGTATCTCGGACTTCCGTCGTCGAGTTCGCACGCTCTGTTCGGCGGTTACGCGGGCGCGGCAATCGCTTCCTACGTCGGGCATTTTGGATTGAATGGAGCTTCAGATGTTTTAATCGCCGCAGGTTGGATAAAAATACTCGTCTTTATCGTGCTTTCGCCGCTTATCGGAGCAACTCTCGGATTCTTTTTGATGGTCGCGGTATTCTGGATTTTTCGCCGGACTTCGATCTCCAAAGTTGATAAAGGTTTTCGCATCGGACAGCTTTTTTCCGCCGCTGCTTTTTCCTTAGGACACGGCGGCAACGACGCACAGAAAACGATGGGCATTATTACCGTCGTGCTGGTCGCGGGCGGATATTTGCAGAGCGCAGCCGACGGAAAACTGCCGGAAGTTCCGCTTTGGGTAGTTCTGGCAGCGCATCTGGCAATCGGTCTGGGAACGCTCTCCGGCGGCTGGCGCATCGTCAAAACGATGGGTTCAAAAATTTCAAAACTTCAGCCGGTCGGCGGATTCTGCGCGGAAACTGCCGGCGCGATTACTCTGTTTGCCAGCACTTTCGGCGGAATTCCCGTCTCCACGACGCACACTATCACCGGCGCAATCGTCGGCGTCGGTTCAGCCAAACGGCTTTCGGCGGTCCAATGGGGCGTGGCGGGCAGAATCATTTGGGCGTGGATTTTGACGATTCCGATGGCGGCGCTAATTGCCGCAATATCTTACGCGATTATTATCTCGATTGATAAATCTATAACAAGATAAAAGCTAGAAAGTAAAAAGCAAAAGAGCCGTTTTTGAAAGATTTAATCTTTATCAAAAATGACTCTTTTGCTTTTTACTTTAGCCCTTTTACTTTTCTGATTCCTCGCTATTTTCTTTCGGCGCAAGCATGTTGGCGACGATTCCTTTGCTTTTGCTGTGTTCGAGGATGTGTTTGTAGACAACGGTTAAAAGCGCGACGACCGGAATTGAGAGAAAAACGCCGGGAATTCCCGCCACTTGTTCGCCCGCGAGAACCGACAAAATAATCGCTAGAGGATGCAGGTGAATTCCCTCGCGGACGATGCGCGGATAAAAAACGTAGTCCTGCAAAAGCCGCAAAACGGCTAAAAAGATAAAAACATAAATCGCTTCCGAAGTGGATTCGAGCGAAGCGATACTGATGGCGATAATCGCAATCGTCAGCGGACCGATGAGCGGTATAAATTCTAAAATTCCCGCCATCACGCCGAGCAGCAGCGCGTAGTTCACGCCGAGTAGATAAAACGCGACGGTGCAGAGCGTTCCGATAAGAACGCACGAGATAAGCTGCGCGCGTGTGTAGGCGGCGAGCGTCGTGTTCACGTCGTGGATGATTGATTCCATCCGCGCCCGCCAATCGCCGCTCGGAAAAATTCGCAGCACCGAAATGCGAAAAAGATTCGCGTCTTTGAGAAAGAAAAACGCCAGCACCGGAACCAGAATCAGCCACGGCAGATAGGAAACGAGCGAGATGAAGAAATTCGTTACTTCCGTGCCGATGGCGCCGACAATGCCCGTCGCCCGTTCGTTGATTTGATTCTGCACGGCTTCGGGAACGCGGTATCTTTCGTAGCGGTTGCCGATGTCCCGAAACTGTCTTTGGATCGAACTAGAATAAGCCGGGAAACTCAGCGTCAGTTGTTTCGCCTGTTCGACGACTAGCGGAGTCAGGATGGCGACGGTAATGCCCAAAGTAAGAAAAACCGCCAGATAAGCCGACGCAATCGCCAGTGGGCGCGGCATATATTTGTCGCGGTTGGCAACTTCAAACGGGCGGCGAATCATCTGCACGAGCGGCTCAATCAGATAAGCGAAAAAGATTGATAAAACGATGAGAAAAAACAGATACGTCAGCGATGTCAGGATGCTTTTGAAAAAATCTGCGACGGATAAAATCACGAGCGTCACTAAGACCACGCGCAGAATCGAACGCACCGAAGGCGTTGACGCGTCGAAGACGATATTTTGAGCGGGCTGCACCGTCGCCGGTTCGTTGTGTTCTTCTCCGGCGACGATTTTCACCGTTTCCTGAATTTTGTTTTCCGTCATATATTACGCCCGAAAATTTATTTTGCCGCTTCCGCTGCCGAATAATCTTCGACGTTAAAACGCAGCCGCAGAGCTTCCGTATTTTCCGGCGGAAATTTGTAATTTGAACCGACAATGACGGCTTTATCTTCATCGGCTAAAACGACGCGGTTGTTAAAAGGCAAATTTCCTCGCAAAAATTTTTTATCTTCGCCGTCAAACGCGCCGCCGTCTTTGCGCCGGAAGACGAAAACATACTGCAAATTAGCGGTTTTCATTTTCTCCAATTCGTTTTGAAAACTCGCCTGCCGGTCTTCGTCGGTCGAAGGCGACGGCGACGCAGCAGCAGCGTTCGGCTTTTCAAACGAGCGCGGCGTGCAGGCAAAAGTTAAAATCATCGAAAGAAAAACTGTATAAACAAAAAACCGATTGCTGCCGACGAACATTTTTTCCGCCGCCTGCCGACTGCCGATTAACCGTTTTGTCAACGCGGCGACGCGGCGACGCGGCGCTGCGCTCATTTTAATTTTCCTCATCTTCATCGTTCGCCTTCTGATTGGCATTCGCCGCGTTCGCCGCTTTTTCCTCTTCTTCGAGCTGCTTTAATTCCTCGCTGGTCGGCGGCGCGTCCGTGTCTGTCGCATCGTTCGGCGGCTCGCCTTTCGCGTCGCGGATTTTCAAAAATACTGCTTCGTCGTCTTCATAAGCCATCTCGCACCAACCGCTGTCCAAACATTTGGCAATCATATCTTCGTTTTCTTTGGCGTCGCTGAAAATATAACGCGAGCCGAATTTTTCCCGAATGACGGGCGCGGGGTCTTCGATTTTCCCGCTCGTCAAATCGGGAATCAATTTATACAGTTCGGGATTTTCCGAGTAGAGATAATTCGGGTCGAGACCGTAAACGTAAGCGTGTTTTGTGTCGTAGAAAAACATTTTCGGGAAATCGTCCCAGTTGCAGTTAAAAATTCGCTCGCCTTCCGGGATATTTTCGAGCGCCCAAGCCGCCGCGCGTTCGTATTTGTCGTTCGCCTCGTTGCCTTGCAGCGTCGAGATGAGTCCCTGCTCTTTGAATCCCGCGAACTCGATGCCGCGCAAATTATAAATTAGCCACAAAACCAGAAACGCTCCCAACGTCCAAACGCCGACTTGTTTGAGAATACCGGCGATGTCCCGATTGGCGGGCTTTTTATTTTCCCCCGAAAAATCTTCCGTTTCGTTGCGGAAAGTTTCGGACGCGAGCGAAGCGACGGGCGCGAAAAATTCGCGCCAGCTAAAGGCGGCAAATAAAATCGCAAACGGCGGAAAATATTCGGCAAAGCGTTTCGAGCGAAATTGCGAAACTAGCAGAACAGTGACGAACATCAAAAAGAAAGTGGATTTTTCGGGAAGCTTGCCGCCCGCGCGCGGGGCAAAAAGAATGTAGCCGATGAGCATTGCAATCAAAGCCGTCGGGAAATTCATCAATAATTCCTGACCGGAATACGGATACCATTCGCCGCCGACCGAGACGGCGAAATCCGATCCAACTTTAACTTTGGTAATAAAATGCTCCCAGAAAAGGTAAAGGTTTTGCGGAAAATATGGATTGATAATGTTGCCCAAAATCATTCCGCCGGTCGTATAAGCCAATGGTCGCCATTCAAAACGGCGTTCGTTCCAAGCGAGAATCAGCGTCCAGAAAAAAGCGGCGAAAAGCAGCAGCGGGAACAAACTGTAAGTCCAGACGAAGGCGAACATTAGCGGCAGCAGCCAGACGTATTTGCGCTCGAAAAGCAGATAGATTCCGGCTATTGTGTAAATGATGGTCAGCGGCGGAGCCTTAGCCATATTGATGCGAAACAGAAAGGAACTCGCGCACGTCAGAAGCGCGGCGAGCCACAGCAGCAGATAATCAATCTGGTAGCGAAACATCAGCCAATATACCGAAAAAATCGCCAGACTGCCGTAAAAAACCGCCGCGAGTTTCGCCGCCGTGACCGGCTCGAAAAACCACAGAAACGGAATTTGCAAAAGATGAAAAAGAAAATGATGGTCGGCGTAATCCCGCGCGTTTAAAACGGTCAGCGGCAGCCAGATGAACTGCGGCAGCCAACCTCCGCTTTTGAAACTTTCCCAAAGGAGCAAACTCCATTTGATGTGGTAATAGCCGTCCCAATCGCCGCAGCAAATCGCCTGCGTCGAAAATTGCAGCAGCACCATTATCAGGATGATGGCGAAAAAACCGAAAATTAAATAAACCCAATTGATCGCCTCATCCGTGCCGAACCACTGCGTCCACGTTTGGCTCGGTTTTCCGCCAGAGTCGTCGGCAATTCGAGTTGCTGCGTCGGGTTGATCGTTAAAAGTTTGTTCCATTATTCGTATAAAAAATGCGTGTCAAAAAAAGATAAATTCATTCAAGAAAATATCACGAAACCGAACCGAAAAACTAGAAGGCGAAACTCCTTTATTGAAGTCGAAAATCCAAAGTCGCACGTCCAAAGTAGGAAGAGCATATTGACTTTAGACTTGCTACTTTGGATTTTCGACTTTGACAAACCCGATTTGCCAATCGAAAATTTATGTATGTATCCGAAAGGAAATCTGGAAATTCCCGCCTCGCACGGCACGCTCGAAGCGATTTTGAAAGAACCGGCAGGCGCGGCGAAAGGCGTTGCGCTCGTTTGTCATCCGCATCCGTTAGGCGGCGGAACGATGCACAACAAAGTCGTTTACCGCGCGGCGGCGGGACTCGTCGAAGCCGGATTAGTCGCGCTGCGTTTCAATTTTCGCAGCGTCGGCGCCAGCACCGGCGCGCACGACGACGGCAGCGGCGAAAAACAAGACGTGAAAGATGCGCTTCAGTTTTTAACGGAAAACTATCCGAATCAGCCGCAGATTTTAGCCGGATTTTCCTTCGGCTCGCGCGTCGGCGCCGAAGTCGCGCTCGACGATGAACGCGTCCGGCGCTTAATCAGCATCGGAACGCCCGTTGACAAATACGATTTTTCGTTTTTGAAACACTGGCGCAAACCGATTCTCTTTGTTCACGGCGACAGCGACGAATTCGGCGCGGTAAAAAATTTGGAAGAAATCGTCGAGCGGGTCGAAGCGACCGACAAGCAATTAATCGTTTTTGAAAATTGCGGACATTTTTTCGACGAGCATTTAAACGAATTGAAAAACGCCGTCCGCGATTGGACGCTCGAACGACAAAAGTAAAAATTTAAGAAGGCAAAAGTAAAAAGTAAAAATGGAAAACGCACCGGAACTCGATAAACCAGACGGAAAAATCACTCGCGAAGTCTCTATCCGCATTACGATGATGCCGCGCGACACGAACGCGCACGGCACGGTCTTCGGCGGAATAATTTTGAGCTACATTGACGTTGCGGGCGGAGTCGAAGCCGTCAAACACACGGGACACGACCGCTTTGTGACCGTGGCGATGAAGGAAGTTATTTTTCTCGAACCGGTTTTTGTCGGCGATTTGGTAAGTTTTTATGCGGAAACGATTCGCGTCGGCAGCAGTTCGATTACGGTGAAAGTCGCCGTCGAAGCCGAGCGCGTCGGCTCGCACGGTCAAGCGGTGCGCGTCACCGAAGCCGAAGTCGCCTACGTCGCTATCAATCAATACCGCGAAAAAGTGCGAATCGGAAAATAAGCTGCAGAATTTTCAAACGGCGTTTCATTAGTTGTCAATTACTATGAATCAAGAGCAGAAGTTAAGTAAGCTATCTGTTGTTCGCTGTTAGCTGTTTGCTGTTTAGTCAAGAAAATCTTCTGACAAATAACGAATAGCTAGTAACGGACAACGAATAGCGTCCGCACTTGATAAATTTGTTTTTTTTGCGCGACAAATTCAGTCGTTTTTTTCACTACTGATTCACACTAAATTTTTAATGAATTCGCTAAATACCGCATCGCTAATCAATCTTTTAGGCTTCACGGTCGGTGTCGCTCTTTACGCGCTGCTGCTCGTGATGGTCGTGCGGCATCGGCGGGCGAAGGGGAAATTTTCGTTTGATTTTCTTCTTTTGGCGACGGCAATTTTGGGGCTTTTGTGGAACGCCGGCGAACTCGTCGCGGTTGTTTGGAAGGATTTCGGCGCGGGCGCGATGGCGCCTGTTTTATTGGCGATTTCGTATTCGGCGCTCGGTTTTCTGCCGTCGGTCGTCGTGCATTCGGCTTGGAAAAATTCCGAGAGTCAAAATCGAAATACCGTCTGGCTGGCTTACGCGGCTTACGGTTTGAGTCTGCTGGCGACTTTTTTCCATTTTCAATCAATCGTTTTATACGATGTCGCGCCTTCAGACGCGGCTTTGCGGATTTTAACCGTCGGCTCGCTCGCGCTCGTTGCCGGTCTGCTCATTTTTAATTTTCGGCGAACGCTCGAAAACAAACGAATTTGGATTGCGGCTCTGTTGATTTTTGCGGTTTCGGCTCTGCATTTGAGTTCGGACGCAGAGGAAAATTCGTCGTGGCTCGTCGAACTAGTCGCGCATCAATCTTCCTTGCCGCTGGTTTTGGCGATTCTTCTGCAGGATTATCGTTTTGCCTTCGCTGATCTTTTTCTTAAACGCGCGTTATCCTTGCTGCTGGTCAGTTTGACGGCTTTCGGCGTTTACGTTTTCGCCGCCGCGCCGCTGCTCGCGCTGCACGCGGCGCACGAAGAAAATGATATTCAAAGGATAAGTATTTTATTGACATTTTGGATTGCAACCGCTTTGGTTTATCCGAATCTGCACCGGTTTGCCGTTTGGCTGGTTGATAAAATCATTCTGCGCCGCGCCGATTACGCCGGTTTGCGCGTCGAGATTTCAAAAACAATCGAGCAGCGCGATTCCGCCGAAGACGTTTTGAACGAGACCAGCCGCCGATTGGCTTCGGCGCTGTCGGCGCGCGAATCCGATTGGAAGCTGATTTCCGAACGTGAAACTAATCTGCCGGGGGTCAATTTCACCGCGCGCCGCGCCGAGATTTTCGTGCCGGTCGCCGAGTCGCCTTTTTACGCGATTCGTCTCGACGATTTTTCGGGCGGTCGCCGCCTGCTCTCCGGCGAAACCGAAATGCTCGAAGCCGCCGCGTTGCTCGCGGCGCGGCGAATTGACGCGCTGCGCGTGACGCATGAACGCTGCGAACGGGAAATCCGCGAGCAGGAATTTTCCAAGCTCGCAACAGAAGCGCAATTGACCGCGCTGCGCGCCCAAATCAATCCGCATTTTCTTTTTAACGCCTTGACGACCATCGGTTATTTGATAAACGCCGCGCCCGACAAAGCCCTCGCCACCTTGATGAAATTGACTGCGCTGCTGCGGCGCGTTTTAAAGTCCGGCGGCGAATTTTCGACGCTCGGCGATGAAATCGAACTCGTCGAATCCTACTTGGAAATCGAACGCGCCCGTTTTGAAGAACGTTTGGCGGTTGAAATTGACGCGCCGCAAGATTTACGAAATTTGCGCGTTCCCGCCCTGATTTTGCAGCCGCTCGTTGAAAACGCCGTCAAACACGGCATTGCAAAAGCCGAGCGCGGCGGCGCGGTGAAAATCTCCGCCCGTTTATCGAATGAAAAAGACCGGGTTTTTCTCCTGCTAAATGTTTTCGACAGCGGTGCGGGCGCAAACTCCGACGAGCTGCGGCGAAACCGGCAAAAAGGTCTCGGATTAAACAATATCGAACAAAGACTGCGTTCGCATTACGGAACGGCAGCCGTTTTAGAAATCAAAAGCGAGGAGGCACGAGGCACGACGGCGGAAATCAAATTTCCGGTTTCCAAGTCCGCTTTAATAAAGTAAAAGACGGCTTTTCACGATTTATGCCGAAGCGGACGCATTTTCAATTATCAATTATTTCGGATAGGGAAATTTTCTCCTCACGCAAAACGATGGATAATTGAGATTTGATAATTGATAATATCGCTCGCTTGCCAGAGACGAAAAATCAACCGGCATAAAATTTGTCAACGCCGCCCGTAAAAAATTATGACGAACAAAATCCGAATAGTTATCGCCGACGACGAACGTCCGGCGCGGTTGTTTTTAAAGGCGATTTTGCAGAATTTTGAAGACGCGGCAATCGTCGGCGAAGCGGAAAACGGCGCGGAAGCCGTCGAAATTATCAAAGAAACGAAACCCGATTTAGCTCTGCTCGATTTGCAGATGCCGATTGCCTCCGGCATTGACGTCGTTAAAATTCTCAAAAAATCGCAGACGCCGCTCGTCGCCTTCGTCACGGCTTACGACGAATACGCGGTGCGGGCTTTTGAGGTCAATGCAGTTGATTATTTATTAAAGCCTATTGAAAAATCACGTCTGCGCGAAACTCTTAACCGGGCGCGCGAACGGCTCGAACAAACCGACTTTCGGGAAAAAGAATCGTCGAATCTGAAAGCCGCCGTCGCCGCTTACGAAGAGAACGCCGACGCCGTTCCGCTTGAGCGAATTCCGGTTCGGCAGCGCGGCGAAATCTTTTTAATTCCCGTCTCGGAAATCGCTTCGATCACCGCCGACGGCGAACTGTTGCATATTACGAATCTCGAAAACAAAAAATACACGATAAATTTTCGCCTTAAAGACATCGAAGCCAGGCTCGACGCGAAAAAATTCGTGCGTCTTTCGCGCGGCGCGATAATCAACACCGAGACGATTGCGCGAATCGCTCCGCTGCCGGGCGGAACTTATTTGATTTCGCTGAAAAACGGACAGGAAATTTCGTCAAGCCGTCTCCAGTCGCGGATGTTGCGCGACAAACTTCTTAAAATCTAAATCGCGGTAAATAGTTTTCAAAAACAGTCGTTTTCCTGCCATCAATTTGAAAAGGTCAGGGATGCGGTATCGAGATGAATTGCGACGATTGCAAAGTTTTCCTCAAGTAGAAAATATAATGCTAAACTTTATGGCGGCGGAAAGCGAAGATTCGGCGGCGAATCTTCCCGACTGGTTTACCGAGTTAGCTGTTAGCAGCAGCGTTACCGGAATAATGTTTTGATGTTTTTACTTTAAATTTTCGGTAATGCGCTCGATGTCCGCGCCGATGGCACTCAGTTTTTTAACAATCGTTTCGTAGCCGCGATCAATATGATAAACGCGGTCAATCAGCGTTTCGCCCTCTGCCGCGAGCGCAGCTAAAACGAGCGAAGCCGACGCGCGCAAATCCGAAGCCAGAATGGGAGCGCCCATTAATTTTGTTATGCCGCGCACGATTGCCGTGTTGCCGGAAATTTGAATATCCGCGCCCATTCTGACGAGTTCTGAGGCGTGCATAAAACGATTTTCAAAAATCGTTTCGACGACTGTCGCCGCGCCTTCCGCCTGCGTCATCAAAGCCATATACTGCGCCTGCATATCAGTCGGAAAAAGCGGATGCGGTTCGGTCGTTACGTCTTTTGACCGCAAACCTCGCCCGCCGCATTTGACGAAAATTTTATCCGCGCCGCGCTCTTCGATTTCAACGCCCGTTTCGCGCAGTTTTTCGATAACCGCCTGAAGATGTTTCGGCTGACAATTTTCGATTTCGAGTTTGCCGCCGGTGATTGCTGCCGCGACGATAAAAGTTCCGGTTTCGATGCGGTCGGGAATTATCGTGTGTTCGGCGGCGCCCAAATCTTCCACGCCTTGGATTTCGATTTTGGTAGTTCCCGCGCCCGTAATGCGCGCGCCCATTTTATTTAACAGCTCGGCTAAATCTTCAATTTCCGGCTCGCGCGCCGCGTTGTGAATCGTTGTTTTGCCTTTCGCTAAACTTGCCGCCATCATCACGTTTTCTGTACCTGTAACGCTGACCTTTTCAAAAAAAGTATCCGCGCCGATCAAGCGACCTTTCGGAGCGCGCGCAACGACATCGCCCGCTTCCAAAGACACGGTTGCGCCGAGTCGCTCGAAGGCTTTCAGATGAAGATCAATCGGTCGCGTGCCGATGGCGCAGCCGCCCGGCAAACTAACTTTCGCCTGCCCGAATCGGGCAAGCAAGGGACCGAGCGCCAAAACGCTCGCCCGCATCGTTTTGACGAGTTCATATGGAGCTTCGTAAATTTCGATGTTCGCGGCTTTTATTTTTTGCGTGTGCAGTTCGGGCGTGAGAACCGTCGCGTCCAAATCTTCGAGCAGACGACGTTGCGTGATTAAATCCTTAACGTATGGAACATTGTGTAGAGTTACGGTTTCATCGGTCAAAAGCGTCGCCGCCAGACACGGCAAAGCCGAATTTTTCGCGCCGCTGATAACGACTTTTCCTTTGAGCGGCTTGCCGCCGCGAATTAAAAATTTATCCATTAACAAGTAATCCTGATAGAGAGTAAAAGCAAATCTTATCACGGAATATTTGAAAGTTAAATCAGTTTTTCGATGATTCGCACAATTTTTCCTAAGCCTTTGGCGTCAATTTCGCTGAAATCGTCGAGCCGGTCGCTGTCAACGTCCAAGACCATCGTCACTGCGCCGTCTTTGTCGAACACGGGAAGAACGATTTCCGATTTCGAGGCGGAACTACAGGCGATGTGTCCGGGAAATTCTTCGACGTTCGGAACGATAATTATTTCTTTCGTCGTGTAGCAATGCCCGCACACGCCCCGGTCAAAATCAATTCTGGTGCAGGCGATTGTGCCTTGAAACGCGCTGAGAACGAGTTGATTTTCTTTAACCACGTAAAATCCGACCCAGAAAAATCCGAACGCTTCTTTGAGCACCGCCGTAATGTTCGCCAAATTTGCCGTCAAATCAATTTCGCCTTCGACGAGCGCGGCGATTTGCGGTGTGATTTCATCGTAAATTCTTTTTCTGTCCGCCGTCTGCGGAACGAATAAACTCTCTGCCATATTGCGATTTTATCACGGACGCGCTTCGTTCAAAATCCGAAGTTCGGCGGGTTTTTATTCGCCGAAAACGTGGGCGCGGGCGCAAACCTTGTCGCGCGATTTGACGCTCGTCAGAATCGAACGACAAAATTCCGACTCAGCGGTAAGTTTCTTACTACATTCGACTTTGTTCGGTCGCCGAAAAACCAGATTCGTTTTAACTGGCACCATGTTTGCAAACGTCCAGAACATTCAAAGAGGCAACTGAATTAGGTGGAAGAAAAAAATAAGAACGGCTGGTGGTTGGCGACGGCTCTGGGAATCAGCGTGGCGGCGGCTTACGCAGCATTGCGGCGGCGGCGTTCCGATTATGAATGGGAAAATAAAGTCGTTTTAATCACAGGCGGCTCGCGCGGTTTGGGTCTGGTGTTGGCGCGCGCTCTTGCCGCCAGAGGCGCGCGAATCGCCATTGTCGCGCGCGATGCCGAAGAACTCGAACGCGCTGGGACAGATTTACGGCAGGGCGGCGCGGCGGTTTTTCAAACAGTTTGCGATGTCCGAAATCAATCCGAAGTCGAACGGGCAGTTGAAGCCGTGCGTAGCTATTACGGACAGATTGACGTGCTGATCAATAACGCGGGCGTGATCCAAGTCGGACCGCTCGAAGTGCAGACGCAGACGGATTTTGAATCGGCGATGGCGGTTCATTTCTGGGGCGCGTTTTATATGATGCAGGCGGTTTTGCCGGAAATGAAACGGTGCGGCGCCGGGCGCATCGTCAACATTTCTTCCATCGGCGGGAAAATTCCCGTGCCGCATCTGGCGCCGTATTGCGCGAGCAAGTTCGCGCTTGTCGGTTTATCCGGCGCGATGCGCGTCGAACTCGCTAAAGACAACATTTTCGTGACAACGGTTTGCCCCGGATTGATGAGAACGGGCAGCCACGTCAACGCGGTTTTCAAAGGACAAAACGAAAAAGAGTTCGCCTGGTTCAGCATCGGCAACGCTTTGCCGGTTTCATCAATCGGCGTGGAGCGAGCAGCCGAACAAATCATCGAAGCGACGGAACGCGGCAATGCGGAATTGATAATTTCGACGCAAGCAAAATTAGCGGCGAAAGCGCACGCGCTGTTTCCTGAATTGGCGGCTGATATTAGTGGTCTGGTCAATCGTATTTTACCTGAAGCGGGCGGCATCGGCGAAAATCACGCGCTCGGCAGAGACAGCGCGTCGTATCTTTCGCCGTCATTTATAACCGCTTCGATTGACGAACAATCGCGGCGCAACAACGAACTCAAACCGAATGAGAAAATAATGTAATGCCGTCCAAAAAGCGACGGCATAATAAATAAGGGAAGGAAATAAATTTATGAAACAAGAAAAATCAATAACGGATATTTTAACAAATATGAACACGAACGTCAGCCCGACCGAACGAGTCGTTTCGGGCGTGGCGGGCGGCGCGCTTATCGCTTACGGCATAAAACAAGGAGGCACGGTCGGCGCTCTACTGTCGGTTTTGGGCGGCGGACTCGCCTTACGCGGCGCGACCGGACATTGTCAGGTTTACGACGCGATGGACGTGAATACAGCGGACGCGACGCAACCGCGAAGATTGACTGCGGGTTCAAAGAAAAGCCCGTTTTCAAACAGCGCGACATCGAGCAAAATCCACGTTAAAAAATCGGTAACGATTAACAAATCGCCTGCCGATCTTTACCAGTTCTGGCGCAACTTTGAAAATCTGCCGAAGTTTATGACGCATCTTGAGGCGGTGACTGTAACCGGCGAAAAAACTTCGTTCTGGAAAGCGAAAGCGCCGATGGGAACGACGGTCGAATGGAACGCGGAAATCACGAGCGAGCAGGAAAACGAACGCATCGGCTGGAAATCTACGGAAGGCGCGGACATTGCGAACACGGGCGTGGTCGAATTTAGACCGACTTCTACGCGCGGAACCGAAGTGCGCGTGGTTTTAACATATGAATCGCCGGGCGGAAAACTCGGTTCGCTTGTCGCCAAACTTTTCGGCGAAGAACCGAGCCAGCAGGTTTACGGCGATTTATACCGCTTCAAAAGTATGATGGAATCCGGCGAAATTATCACGGTCGAAGGTCAATCTTCGGGACGCGAACCGCAAGCGAAAAAAGCGTCGGCATAAAATCTGGAAGTAGAGATTAATTTCTATTGATGTTTGATCTCTACTTCTTTTTTTATTTAGAAAAATATTACGAAAAATTATTACAAGGGAGAATAATAAAATGAAAGCAGTATGTTGGATGGGAAAACACAGCGTGCAGGTGATGGAAGTGCCTGACCCGAAAATTTTAAACGAGCGCGACGCGATTATCAAAATAACGAGAACGGCGATTTGCGGTTCGGATTTGCATCTTTACAACGGTTATATTCCCTCGATGATGCAGGGCGATATTCTCGGACACGAGTTTATGGGCGAGGTCGTCGAAACCGGCAAAGCCGTTACCAACTTAAAGCAGGGCGATAAAGTCGTCGTGCCGTTTACAATCGCTTGCGGAAATTGCTTTTTCTGCCAGCACGAATTGTATTCGGTTTGCGATAACTCGAACCCGAAACCTGAAGGACAGGAAACGGTTTACGGTTTTGCCGGTTCGGGACTTTTCGGTTTTTCGCATCTGATGGGCGGATTCGCGGGCGGACAAGCTGAATACGCGCGCGTTCCGTTCGCCGATGTCGGACCGATAAAAGTGCCGAATTCGATTGACGACGAAAAGGTTTTGTTTCTGTCGGATATTTTTCCGACCGGCTTTATGGCGGCGGACAACTGCAACATCCAGCCGGGCGACACGGTGGCGATTTGGGGCGCGGGTCCGGTCGGACAATTCGCCACGAAATCAGCGTTTATGTTGGGAGCGGAAAAAGTTATCGTGATTGACCATTATCAAGACCGTCTCGATTTTGCGAAAGCCAATAACGAAAACGTCGAGACGATAAATTTCGACGACGCGGAAGTTCACGACAAATTAAAAGATTTAACCGGCGGACGCGGACCCGATTCGTGTATTGACGCAGTTGGACTCGAATCGCACGGCACATCGGTTGATTCGCTTCTCGATTACGCGAAAGCCGCCGTCTTTTTGGCGACCGACCGACCGCACGCGCTCCGGCAGGCGATTTTCTGCGTCCGCAAAGGCGGCACGGTTTCGATTCCCGGCGCATACGGCGGATTTATGGATAAGTTTCCGATAGGCGCGGCATTCAACAAAGGCTTGACCTTCAAAATGGGACAAACGCATATGCAGTTGTACATGCCGCGTCTGCTCGCCGCCGTCCAAGAAGGCAGAATTGACCCGTCGTTTGTCATTTCGCATCGCTTGAATTTGTCGGAAGCGCCGATGGCTTACGATAAGTTTAACGTTGATAAAAACATCTGGCGTAAAGTGGTTTTAACGCCGCAGTAAATTTTTTATAAGCGAAAGAAAAACTTGCGATTGAAATTTCAATCGCAAGTTTTTCTTTTTTTCGGTAAAATGACGCCGCAGACTGATGATCAAGGCGACGATTTTTTTGATAACAACTTTAATAAACGTCGGTATCGGCGCGGCGCTGTTTTTTATGTTGGTAATTTTGCTTAACGGTTTCACGGAAGATCAAGCCGCGCCGGGTTTGATTTTGTTTATTGTTTGGGCGCTGCTTTGCTCGCTTGTCGCCGGAATTTCGAGTTTTTTTAGCGCAAGGTTTTTGACGGAGAAGAAGTCTGTTAACGCGTGGCTCGCCGCACTGTCGGCAATTGCAGTTTTCGTCATTATCGGCGCAACAGTTAATTTTGTCGGAATGCTCATCGCCGCCTTTCTAACTACGGCGATGCGTTAAGAATTTATGACAATAGAAAACGAACGTATAGAAACTTATTCGGAGTTTTGGGATTTTTACGTCGCCGAACACAGCGAACCGGTGACGCGCTATCTGCATTTCGTCGGCACGATGCTTAGTATGATTTTGCTCGTCTGGATTTATCGCAGCGGAAACTGGCTTTATTTTCCGCTCTGTTTGGTCATCGGTTACGCTTTTGCGTGGTTCGCGCATTTTTTCGTCGAACACAATAAACCGGCGACTTTTAAATATCTGCTCTGGTCTTTCGTTTCCGATTATAAAATGGTTTTTTATATGCTGACCGACAGAATGAACCGAGAAGTCGAGCGCGTTGCGGCGGAAAAAAGCCGACAGAAATTTATTCTTTTTTCTTGAGCGAAAACATTTCGGCGTAAAGGCTTTGCAACTTTACAGTATAATCATCAACCGCAAATTTTTCTTCGACTGTGGCACGCTCCCGTCGCCGCAGGGTTTCCCAATCGGCTTTACCCGAAAGCAAAAATTTCAGCTTTTCAACAACTTGCGCCGTATTATACGGCTCGACCAAAAAGCCGTTTTCGCCGTCTTTAATCACTGCGCGAACCGAAGCGACATCAGCCGCGACGACGACGCAGCCAGCCGCCATCGCTTCGAGCATCGCCATCGGCAAACCTTCGCCGTAACGCGACGGCAGCAGAAAAATGTCGCTCGCCGCCAGTTGTCGCCACTTTTCCGCGCACGCCGCGACGCCGCCGAAATAAAATTTATCGCCGAGAATACGCGACATTTCGCCGACAAAAAAATCTTTCAGCGCGCCAGCACCGAAACAGTTAAACTGAAAATTAAAACCTTCGCTTTTCAAGACGCGGCATGCTTCGATGATTTCGTGCAGACCTTTCGACTCGTGCAGCCGTCCGAGAAAAACGATTGTTTTTTCTTTTTTTGAATCGCGTTCGGCGTTTACGGCTTCGCCGGTCGCAACGGCGTTCGGCAAAATCCGCACGTCCAAATTACGCCAGCGCCTTGTCAGGCTTTCCTTTTCGTATTCGCTCAGAACGACGATGACGCTTGCCGCGCGAAACATTTTTTCGGCGAGCGCGGCAAGCGGGCGGCTTTCAAATTCGTTCATCAAAAAACGTCCGCCGTGCAGGTGCAGCAAAACGGGTCGCCCGGCGACGCGCGCCGCCGTTGCCAACGTAAAATCGCGCCCAATCGAAAGCGGCACGAGAGCCGTGTTGAGATGCACGATGTCAATTTTTTCGCGGCGAATCGTTTGCAGAAAGCGCGGGACCAATAAAATTTGCTGCAGAAACCATCTGCCGCCGGCTTTTTCGCCGTCCTGTTTGCCCGCCCGAAAATGATAAAAATCCGCCGCGCCGTGTTCGATGATTTGACGGACGAGAGTGGAGATTCCGCTCACGTTTGCGTTTTCGTCGAGACTCGGCGCGGTAATTAAAACTTTCATTTGAATTTCAAAGAATAACGCAGCGGCGAAAAAATGTCAGCCCGATGAGAGTTGCAAGATGCGGGCGATTAGCTTACAAAAGATACTGCGTCAGATGAAAGCCGAAACCGCCTTTAAAACCGAATTAGTAAAAATCGAAAATCGCGTTCCGCGGTTTGTGATGCCGCTCGTCAAAACGCTGATTTTTGCGGCTGACGCTCTTTTGGCGACGGGGTGTTTTATGCTCGCGTTCATCTGGCGCGAAGGCGACGCGATTTTTTCGCCGACCGCGTGGGCATGGTCGAAGGAGTTTGTCCCCTATGCGGGCGTTCTGTTTTTCATCGTTCCCGTTCGTCTGGCGATGCTCGTTTATCAAAGAGTTTTTCGGCTGCACGGCGCGTTTTCCTACATCAACGAATTCATCAAAGTTTTCAAAGCCGTCGCCGTCGGATCGCTGCTGATTGTCAGTTTTACGTTTTTGTTTCGCGGCGGTTTCGCGTTTCGTGAATTTTCATATTCGCGCGGCGTGTTCGTGCTTGATTTCGCGCTGGCGTTAATCGTTTTCCCGGCGTTTCATCTCGGCTTGCGTTACCTGCAAACGCTTGTGCGGGCGCGAGACATTAATCTGATTCCGACGCTCGTCGTCGGCACGAACGCCGAAGCCGAACAGACGATTCGGGAACTTCAGGAGCGGACGGATTTGGGTTATCGCGTCGTCGGAATTATAGCCACAGAGAACACAGAGAAGCACAGAGAAGAAGAAGAAAATTTTTTCTCTATAAACTCTGTGTCCTCTGTGGCTGAAAATTTTTCTGACGTTGATGTGGTCGGGGGTTTGGAAGACTTGCCCGAAGTAATCCGCCAGCTTGAGATTCAGGAAGTTATTATCACGGACAGCAATCTGCCGAGCGAAAAACTTTTTGAAGCGATGATGAGTATTGACAGAAAACAAAAAGTCGAGTTTCGGCTCGCGCCGTCGGTGTTTAATTTTCTGCCGCAGAAAACCAGCGTCGAACAAATCGGCGTGCTGCCGATGGTCAGACTTTTCCGCGAACCGCTGTCTGAGGCGGAACGATTTATAAAACGCGTTTTCGATATTTTAATCGCCGCCGTTTTGATCGTCGTGCTGTCACCGCTCTGGCTGCTGATTGCGCTTTTTATCAAATTAGATTCAAAAGGAGCAATCCTTTTTCGGCAAGAGCGCGTCGGAATGGACGGCAGGCGGTTTCTCTGCTACAAGTTTCGCACGATGAAATCGGATGCCGGCGAAGAACTGCACCGCGAAGCGTATCGGAGAAATATCGAAGGCGCGGCGGAAGCCAACGCGGGCGACGATGACAAACCGGTTTTCGGCAAAGTCAAAGACGACCCGCGAGTAACACGCGTCGGACGTTTCTTGCGGCGCACGAGTCTTGATGAACTGCCGCAGTTTTTGAATGTTTTAATCGGCGATATGAGCGTCGTCGGCGCGCGTCCGCCGATTCCATACGAAGTCGAAGATTACGATTTGCGGCACCGCAAGCGGCTCGATATGAAACCGGGCATCACCGGCTTGTGGCAGGTTTCCGGCAGAAACCGCCTGCCGTTCGAGGAAATGGTCGAGCTTGATTTGTATTACATCGCCAACTGGTCGCTGCGGCTCGATTTGAGAATAATTTTGCTCACCTTGCCGGCGATTTTGCGCGGCGACGGCGCACGATAGAAAAACAAATAAAGCTGTTTTATTGAAATCAGTTTGCTGTTTGAAATACGAAATTGTTCTAAATTCCGCGTCGTAAATTACAAATTGTTTCAGACGAATAGTTGCCGAAACATTCGAGAGATTTTAGAATGCAAATTTCAGAACTTACAATTGCCTCTCCCGTATCCTTCTTGCATAGAAAATAAAAGAAATGAATTTTTTCAACACATTTCGCGCCCGGCTGCTGATAATTCTGGCGATTCTCCTTGTCGCAACGCTCGGCGTTCAGCTTTACATCAGCGTCAACAACCGTCGGGAAAATATCCGTCTGCGCGAGTTGCAAGAGCAGGCGCTGGTCGCGGGAATCACGCTCGGCTTTAACAGTATGCAGTCAACCGACCGTCTGGTGGACTTGGTCAGACGCGAAGAAGGTCAATCGTATTTCGACGAGCAAACGACCGAGCGCATCAAAGACATCATCGTCATCAACAACAAATGGCAAGTCAGCGACACGCTCAACTCAAGACAGTATCTGCCGACCGAAGATGAAAACGGCGAGATAAAGTATCGGCAGTTGAGCGAATTGACCGATTTGCCGCCGCTAATTAAAGGCAGCCGGTTAGGTTTCGACCTCGCCAAGTTTCCTAACGCCAACACGGTTTCGACCAGCGAAACCGACGGCGAAGCGCACGCGATTCCGATTGAGACGAGCCAGGGACGCTGGTATGTGATGGTGATTCTTAAAACCGACAAAAAGGATATTATTCAGAAAGCGTCGCAACCGCTCATCTACACGCTTTTCATTCTTCTGTTTTCGACGGCGATAACTTTTCTTCTCGTCTGGCGTTTCACGCGCCCGATTGCCGATTTGTCGGAAGCAGCGCGGCGCGTCGCCGCCGGAGATTTAAGCTATCGCGTGCGAGACGCGGGGCAGCGCACGGATGAAGTCGGACAACTCGCTTCGCAATTTAATCTGATGACCGCCGAACTCGAAAAATCGCGCCATCTCGAAGCGCAGTTGCAGCAGGCGGAAAAATCGGCGGTCGTCGGCAGATTAGCGTCGGCAATCGCGCACGAAATACGCAATCCGCTCAATTATATCAATCTAACTCTCGACCATCTGCGGGCGAAATTTGCGCCGAGCGAAGACGGCAAACGCGGAGATTTTGAAAAACTGACCGCGCAGCTAAAAAAGGAAGTCGGCAGAATCAACAATCAGATTTCCGATTTTCTGCGCTACTCGCGCCCGTTAAAATTAGACTTGCAGCCGATTGAAGCCAGACAAGCCGTTGAAGATTCGCTGCGGATCGTCGAGCCGCAAGCCGAAGACCAAAACATTGTCATCAGTTTGATTGAACGCGAAAACGTTCCGTATATTTTGGGCGACGCGGAAGTTTTGCGCTCGGTGTTCAGCAATCTTTTCATTAATGCCGTGCAAGCGATGGAAAAAACCGGCGGAAATTTGAACGTCACGATTTCGCCCGACGGCGATTCGGTTGTAATTGAGGTTGCGGACACCGGCGGCGGAATTTCTGCGGAAAACCTGGGCAAAATTTTCGAGCCGTATTTTTCCACCAAAGAAACGGGAACGGGTTTGGGCTTGGCGATTGTCAAAAAAATCGTTGACGACCACAGCGGAACGATAGCGGTTGAGTCGCAAATGAACGAAGGAACTAAATTTATTGTGAAATTGCCAAAGGCAAATTAGCCACGAACAAACACGAAATATCACGAAATAAATCAAAAAAAACTTCGTGTTCTTTTCGTGTTTGTTCGTGGCTGAATTTCATTTGTGGCAAAATAAAGTTATGGCAAGAAAAAGCATATTAGTCGTTGATGACGAGAAAAGTCAGCGCGAGATTTTGGAAATGATTTTGTCGGGCGAAGGCTACGACGTAACGACGGCTTCATCGGGCGAAGCGGCGATGAAGTTTGTCGCCGACCGGCATTTTGACCTTGTGCTGACCGATTTGAAAATGACCGGAATGAGCGGGCTTGATTTGCTGAAAGAGTTAACCGATTTCGACAAATCAATTATCGTGCTGCTGCTGACAGCGCACGGCACTGTTGATTCGGCGGTTGACGCGCTGCGTCTCGGGGCTTTTGATTACCTGCAAAAACCTTACGACCGCGACAAACTGCTCGATACGATTTCACGCGCGCTGAATAAACTTTCGACTTTGGACGCGGAAATCGTTTCGTCGTCGCCGGAAATGGATCGGGTGAAAAAGCTGATTTTGAAAATCGCCAACTCGAATTCGACCGTGCTGATTCGCGGCGAGTCGGGAACGGGCAAGGAATTGATCGCGCGTTCGATTCACAACAACAGCCCGCGCACCGACCAGGTTTTTCAAGCCGTCAACTGCGCGGCAATCAACGAAAATCTTTTAGAGTCGGAACTTTTCGGACACGAAAAAGGTTCGTTCACCGGCGCGGTCAATGAAAAGAAAGGCTTGTTTGAGGTCGCCGACAGCGGAACGCTTTTTCTGGACGAAATCGGCGAACTCGACATCGCTTTGCAGGCAAAAATTCTGCGCGCTCTGCAGGAAAAACAAATCCGGCGCGTCGGCGGAACGAAAGAAATCAATACGGATGTGCGCGTCGTCGCGGCGACGAACCGCGATTTGCTGGCGATGTCGCAGGAAGGACGCTTTCGGGAAGATTTGTATTATCGTCTCAATGTTTTATCAATCGAACTTCCCGCCCTTCGTGAACGCCGCTCGGATATTCCGATCTTGATTGATTACTTTCTTGGCAAGCACACGCGCGGCACGAATCGCAAAGTCACGATTGAACCAGGGGCGAGAAAACTGCTGGAAAATTACAATTATCCGGGCAATATTCGCCAACTCGAATCGGCAATCGAACGCGCCATTCTGCTGTGCGAAAACAATCAAATCACGACGGAAGATTTGCCGCCCGAAATGTCGCAGTCGTCACGCCCGGTATCGGCAAATGATTTGTTTAAACTACCTGCCGAAGGCATCAATTTTGAAGATGTCGAGCGCAGTTTGATAACGCAGGCGATGGAGCGCACCGATAATAACATCACGAAATCGGCGAAACTTTTGGGGCTGACGTTTCGGACTTTGCAGTACCGGCTGGAAAAATTCGGCTACAAAAAAGACGCCGACGGAACTGAGGAAGAAGAATCTTAAACGATAATTTTTCGGGAAAAGCCATTACTGGCGAATTGGGGCAGACGACTTAAAAAAGTTCCGGTCTTGAAAGATTACTGATTCGACTGGAAAAATTACAATCCCGAAACGCAACTTTACACGCTCGGCGCTCGTTAATTTCGTTGGTATTTTGAAACTAAAAAGGAGATGCGGCGATGGAATGGTTTTCGACTTTATCTTTGGCGCTCGGCACGGCGTGGACTTCCGGCATCAATCTCTACGCGACCGTTTCGGTTTTAGGACTGCTGCAAAAATTCGGCGCGACGAAATTGCCCGGCGGTTTGGACGTTTTGGATAATTGGTGGATTATCGGCGTTGCCGGATTTTTGTATTTAATCGAATTCGTCGCTGACAAAATTCCCTACGTGGACAGCGTTTGGGATGTCGTTCACACATTTATTCGCGTTCCGGCGGGCGCCATTGTCGCTTACGCGGCGACCAATCAAATGGATGAGAGCGTCGGCGTCATTGCGACGCTTTTGGGCGGCACGCTGGCGTTTTCATCGCACGGCACAAAAGCTGCGCTTCGCGCCGGAGCAAATCTTTCGCCCGAACCCGTGTCCAATTGGGTTTTGTCAATCGCCGAAGACGTGATTGCTTTTGCCAGCGCGATTCTAGCCGTTTTCGCGCCAATTTTAATAGCGATTGTCCTAGTAATTTTTGCGATTTTCTTTCTTTGGTTCGCGCCGAAAGTTTTTCGCGCCGTGAGAAAATTATTCAGCGGAATTCGCGCGGTTTTCGCCGGCGATAGTTTTCGAGAAGTAGCGCGCAAGGCTTCGTGATTTTGAGCGTTCTAACTTCACGATCTTTGATTTTCATCTGCTCAACCAAGCCCTCGGCAAAGGTTTCGACGCGGTACTCGGTTTCATACTCTTTTTTGTGACGGCTTTAATTGCGCTGTTGCCGTTTCTGTTGTTGATTGTTTTGCCAATCTATCTCGTAATACGTTACCTTTTAAGAAAGAATCGCAAACAAAATAGCGAGTGAAATTGCGCGAGCAGAAGAAATTAAAACGGAATAACAGATGGAAAGATTATTTCAAACGCTAGCGGTGATTCTAATCGGAGTCGCCGCCTATTTTTTGTGGAAAGGAGACAGAGACGGCACGTTTATCGCGGCGGTTCTCGGCGCGGTCGCTTTTTTTCTGAGCATTCGGTTTCAAGTGAAGGCAAGATTGAAGCAGCGAGAAAATGAAACTGCCGAATGATTTTTGTCATTAGTCCTTCGTCCTTCGTTATTGGTTTCCAATGTTATTCGTTTCCAATTACATCCAAGCCCACAAAGAAAAACGAAGGACAAAGGACTAATGACTAATGACTAATTTATGAAAATAGTTCTGTCAACTTTCGGTTCGCTCGGCGATTTGCATCCGGTGATTGCTCTGGGCATTGAGCTGCGGCGGCGCGGTCACGAAATCGTTTTCAACACGCTCGAAGTGTACCGGGAAAAAATAGGCGCGCTTCGGTTTGAATTTCATCCGATGCGTCCCGATCTCGACCCGGAACGAGACCGCCAGCTCGCCCGCGAAATAATGGACGCCAAAACCGGCACGGAAAAACTTTTGCGCGAAGTTCTCTTGCCGAATTTGCGCCCGATGTATGAAGATATGATGCACGCCGTCCGGGGCGCCGACGCTTTTATCACCGGCGAGGGCGTTTATCCGGCGGCGTCGGTCGCTGAAAAAACCGGCGTCAAATGGATTACGACATCGCTCGCGCCCGGCTCGTTTCTCTCGCCGCACGATCCGTTCGTGCCGCCGACGACGCAGTGGCTCAAACATTTTCGCTTCCTCGGCGCCACGGTTCACGGCGCGATGTATTCGATAATTCATCGGATAGTCGCTTCGTGGCTCGGCTCTTACCGCGAGTTTCGGCGCGAAATCGGTTTGAGCGAAAATCACGACCCGGTTTTCAAAGATAAATTTTCAAAACTTCTTCATCTGGCGATGTTCTCGAAAGTTCTCGGCAAACCGCAACCCGATTGGCATTCGCCCACGCTGCAAACCGGTTTTTGTTTTTACGACGGACAAGCCGACTTGGGAACGATGCCCGAAGATTTGCAGAAATTTCTCGACGCGGGTGAGCCGCCGATTGTTTTCACTTTGGGTTCGGCGGCGGTGATGGACGCGCGTGATTTTTTTGAAGAAAGCGCTAAAGCCGCCCGCCTTCTAAACCGCCGCGCCGTCTTGCTTTACGGAATTTTTAACGAAGCTCCGAAGATTACCGATGAAAATATCGTCGCTTTCGATTACGCTCCTTACTCGCAGATTTTCCCCAGAGCCGCGTGCGTCGTTCATCAGGGCGGAGTCGGGACGACCGCGCAGACGCTTCGCGCCGGAGTTCCGCATTTGATTATGCCTTACTCGCACGACCAGCCCGACAACGCGGCGCGGTGCGAGCGGCTCGGCGTGGCGCGAACAATCGCGCGCGATAAATACGCGCGGGACGCGGCGGCGAAACAACTGCGCGAACTGCTGGCAAATTTGAGTTATAAAGCAAAAGCCGTCGAAGCCCGAAAAATCGTCGAAGCCGAACACGGAACGCGCGTGGCGTGCGACGCGATTGAACAAATATTGAGAAAGTGAAAAAGTTTAAAAGCGAAAGAGTGAAAAAGTAAGTTTTGCAATATCAATAAACCTTTTTCAACTTCTCACTTTTAAACTTTTTCACTTGAGAACTTATGAGCAAACTCGAAAAACTTCTCGCCGCCAACAAAATCTGGGCAGCGCAAATGAAGGAAACCGACGCGCCGTTTTTCGAGCGTCTTTCCGAATTGCAAGCGCCGAAATTTTTATGGATCGGCTGTTCGGACAGCCGCGTCATGCCGAACGCCGGCGCCGGACTGCTGCCGGGCGAGCTTTTCGTTCACCGCAATATCGCTAATTTAGTCGTGCATACGGATATGAATTGTCTTTCGGTGATGCAGTTCGCCGTCGAGGTTTTGCAGGTCGAACACATTATCGTCTGCGGTCATTACGGCTGCGGCGGCGTGCAAGCCGCGCTCGAAAATACGCGGCTTGGGCTGATTGACAATTGGCTGCGCCATATTCAGGATGTCGGGCGCGATTACCGGCTTATACTCGAAGCGGCGGATTCCCGGGAGGCGCGCCTGGACAAATTATGCGAAATAAACGTCATCGAACAAGTGATGAATGCCGGACAGACGACCGTCGTGCAGGATGCCTGGCGGCGCGGGCAAACAATTTCGATTCACGGCTGGATTTACCACATCACCGACGGAATTTTTCGGGATTTACAGGTGACACTCGACAGCCTGGAAGATTTAAACGATTTGGGATTGAAGATGATTGACAAACAGAAGGGCGAATAAAAAGAGTGAATTTGTCGGCGGAACAAGGTAAAATTATTTGTTGGAAATGAAATGCTCAAATTTGAACGTTGCCTGCCGCCAATCAAAAAAATGAAAAGTAGAATCAGTTTGTTTTTAATCGTTTTGTGTCTCACCGCGCCGACGCTTTTTGCGCAGATGTCGCGCAAGCCGTCGCCCGTGCGCGAGCCGACAGGCGCAATGCCGAAAAAGCCGGATTCGGCGAAACGATTTATCAATCAAGTAGATTCGCAGGAAGCGTTCGACCAAATCGCCAGGACTTATCACCAGAACACGCCGTATGCTTTGCCGCACGCGATGTTCGTTATTGACCGCCGCCATAAAAACAGAATCTATTACGTCAATTCGCAAAAATATCGTTTTCATAAAGATTTTCTGCTGGCTAATTATCTGGTCGCGCGCGGCGGCGATGTTTACGAGACGATTTATATTCGCCAGGATCGGCGTTTTATCGTCGGCACGGTTGCGTGGCAGAAGACGGTCGAGAAATTTACGTTTGAATTATACGAAGGCGATCTGGCTTCCGCCGATTTGATCAAGCTCGCTTACGATACGATTAACGAAACTTTTTTCGCCGACGTCGCTTTCAAACCGAATTCGTCCAGGCAGGACGACGCGACGGCTAACACCGGCATCAACCGCGTGACGGCGGACGAGATTCAGAAAAATCAGGAATATCTCGCCCTGAACACGGGCAAAGCCGTCGGGCGCATACACATTATCGAAAAGCTCGACGACACGGTGGAAATCGGCGACAACGAGATTTTAATTCTCAAAGAACTGCCGCTGAATCTGCCGCCCGTTCGCGGCATCATCGTCGCCAAACCGTCCACGCCGCTTTCGCACGTCAATATTTTGGCGAAAGGCTGGGGCATTCCGAATGTCTATATCAAAGATGCTGATAAACTTTTCAAAGAACTAGACACTTTCGTCGTCGAATTGGAAGCGAATTTAACTGATTACAATTTAAAGCGGGCGGATTTGGACATAATCAAAGAGAAATTTTTATCGCCCGACGAAACAATCGCGCCGTCGGATTTGACGGTGACGAAACTCGCTTCGCTACGCCAGATGCGGAAAAAAGACAGCATCGTTTACGGCGCGAAATCGGCGAATTTGGGCGAGATGATGAACGCCCGCATTCCGACGCTGCTTGTGCCGAATGGTTTCA
This sequence comes from Pyrinomonadaceae bacterium, assembly GCA_030448055.1. Lineage (GTDB taxonomy): Bacteria > Acidobacteriota > Blastocatellia > Pyrinomonadales > Pyrinomonadaceae. The sequence continues at coordinate 278,972 of JAUJNR010000002.1, read as the reverse complement.
CCGTGCCGTTTCACTGGTATGACCGGTTTATGCGCGAAAATAAATTCAACGACCGGATTGACGAATTTTTGGACAATCTCGACTTTGTTCACAATCCGCGCGTTCGCCGCCAGCGCCTTGAAGAATTTCGCGCCCAAATGCAAACGGGCGAATTCGACGCGCAATTGAAAGCGGAAATCGTCCGCCGTTGGAAAACTCAACTTAAAGGTCAACCCGTGTTTGTTCGCAGTTCGTCGAACGCCGAAGACTTACCGAACTTTTCCGGCGCGGGACTTTATTCAAGCGTCGCCAACGTCCGTGACGAAGAGGAAATCATCAAAGCGGTGAAAAAAGTTTGGGCGTCCTTGTGGAATTTCGATGCTTACGAAGCCCGCGTCCGCAACTACGTCAACCAGCGCGAAGTTTATATGTCGGCGCTGATTCAGGTCGGCGTGAATATGCAGAGCGGCGGCGTTTTAATCACTAAAGACCCGTTCGACCCGGAAAACGAAAACGCGGTTTACGTGGCGGCGGTTTGGGGACACAACGAAGGAATCACGGCGAACAAATTCGTTCCCGAACAAGTTTTATACAATCCGAAATCGAATTCGATACAGATTCTGACGCTCTCGCAGCAGGAATCAATTTTGAAATTCGGCGAAAACGGAGATTTGATTGAAACGAATGAGGAGGCGACGACGCGCCGCGTGCTGACCGACCGCAACGTGCGCGAACTCGTCCGCGCCGCCGGACAAATCAAACGCATTTTCGGCGGCAAAAAAGAACAGGACATCGAATGGGGAATGATGAACGGCAGACTTTACATTCTTCAGGCACGCCCGTATTTAGAGAAATAATCAAAGTTGAAAATGAGGCTTTTTAAAGCGCCGATTAAAACTTTGCGTTTCGACTGTAATTACAACCTAGCCGCATCCCATTTGCGAACAATTTCGTTGATCAGATTCGCCACCTTGTCGGTCACTTTTTGGTAGTATTCGTCCGCCTTTTTCTGGTCGAATTTCGGATAGCCCTGACCCTTCTGGTAAAGCCCGATCGAAGACGGAAACGGCACCGCCGACCAGGTTCCCGCCGCCGGATACGCGGTCGCCAAATCGTCTTTGTATAAATCGCGCCGCACGAGCGTCGGGTCAATCGCCTGTATAAAAGCCGTTTCGTTCAAACCGGCGTGTCCGCCGTCTTCGCCGAAAATCTGTTTGGTTTCGTCCGAAGCGAACGACCACCAATTTATCACCAGCGTTCGCACTCGTTTCTCGCTTGCGACTTCCGCCGCGACCGATTGCAGCACGGCAGTTTGCCCGCCGCCGTGACCGTTTAAGATGATAATGTTGCGAAAACCGTTTTTCGCCAAGCCTTCCAAAATCTGTTTAACGAACGGGCGATAAGCGGCTTCGGAAATCTGGAACGCGCCCGGATAGGCTTCCATACTGCCTGTCATTCCGTAAGGCAAAGTCGGCGCAATCATCGCGTTGGTTCTTTGCGCGATAGTTTTCGCCATCGCCGTCGGCGCGGTATTGTCCGCGCCGTTGTTGATAACGCCGTGCGGCTCTAAAGTTCCGACCGGCAGCAGCACGGTTTTGACGCGCGAAGGCACAACGTCGCGGAATTCCATCCAATTGATTCGATCCATCTCGCGCGTCGAAACCGCATCTTTCGGGCTTTGTCCGAAAACAAAAGCGACGGACGAAAAAAACAAGACGCCAAAAACAAATAAGCGATTCATAAATTTCTCCTTGTAAAAATAAAAACGAAGATTTTTTTACCACAAAGACACGAAGGACACAAAGTTTCAAAGGCTGAAACAATCGAAAGATGTTTTTTGTTCTACTTTGTGTCCTTCGTGTCTTTGTGGTGAATGATTTCCTTAAAGCGCTAATCGGTCAAGGATGCTGCTCCGCGTCAAGCGCGTGACGTTCGTCGTCATAAATATCAAAGACCGGCAGCACGCCGCTCAAAGTTAAAACTTCTTCGACTTTCGGCGGCAGATTCGATAATTTCAAATTTCCCTCGGCGCGATTGATTGCGTCGGCGAGCGCGAGCAGTTCGCCGACGCCGCTCGAATCAAGGTATTTTACGCCCGCGAAGTTAAGCAGGACGTTTGCCCTTCCCGCTTTCGTGAGGCGGCGCACGTCTTCGCCCAATCGTTTGCTTCCGCCGCCCATAATTATATTTCCCGTCAAATCGAGAATTGTTGTTCCGTTTGTTTGTCGTTCGGTTATATCCAGCATTTTTCTAATCTCCCAGATTCGGCGTATTTATTCAACCGCGCCCGACCGCCGGAATATAGACATAACCTTGTCCGGTTTCGGCGGCGGTAAATGCTCTCAAGGCTGGTTTCGACAACTCGCCGCGTTTGTTCAGCGTGAACCAAAGAAGCGGGTGCGTATCCGTTACGAAAACGCTCATTTGTTGAACTCCGCACCGGATTTTTCAATTGCCGCAAGAAATTCCTCGCGGATTTCCAGACTCGCCGCTTCCAAATCATCGTCCAGTATTTCGCCCGTTCCGACCAGACTTTGCGCCTCGTCGGATTTCTCTTCGTCGAGAAATGTTACAATCACGCGCGCCCGATGAATCTTGCTCGGCGTTTCGAGCAGTTTGATATGTCCGTTTTGATAAATACCTTCGATTGCCTGCATCATGATTTTCACCTCGTTTGCCGATTATATCACGCCTTGCCCGCGACGATTTCCCGTTCGGCTTCAGTCAGTTCGTATAAATCATAAACCATCCGATCAATTTCATTTTCCAACTCTTCTGTGTTTTTGCCCTGCTTTTTCAGCGCGAGAATTTCATCAACGAGTTTGACGAACGACGCTTGCGCTTCTGGGCGGTTCGATTATTCTCCGAACGATTGCAGAAAAGTTTCAATCAAACGGTCGTCGTAATAAATTCCCGCATTGTTAGCCTTTTCGATAAATGGACGGATTTCTGAAATCAAGCCGAGAGTTTTGGCTTTGCCGACGAGTCCGAGCGAGCCGACAATCTTTAGCCCGACTGCGAGAGCGGCGCGTCTTCCCTTTAACTCGTCAATGCAAACCTGTTCGATTTTTTGTTCGAGCGCGAGTTGAATAACCGCTGCTTCGCCCGCGTCTAAAGAAGCGGCGGCGAGCGGCGAAAGCGGATTTTTAAGCGGCATTACTGTCAGCCACGCGGGAATTTCCGTTTCGTAGCCTTGCTTTGCTCCGGCGAGAATTTCGGCTTCAACTTCTGCCGGACAGATAAACTCAAAGGGAAGTCTGCCGACCACATCGAAGGCTTGCATCCTGGTCAGCGAAAGAAGCGGGCTGGTATTAACGACGATTCGCTCAGTCATTGAGGGCAAAGTTTAATTCGTTTTCGAGGTCTTCGGTTTTCAAATTACTGAGCGGAACGCCGATTTGCGCGAGTGAGAAAAGAAATTCGACGCGGCTTTTCTCCGCCAGCCGCGCCGCTTGCCCCGACGAGATTCTGCCGAGTTCATAGAGCTTGGCGGCAAGCAAAAATTTTGCATCTTCGGAAAACTGTTTATCGGAGACGCCGAGCGCGAAAAGCAATTCGTCCGTATATTTTATCGTTAAAGAATTCTGCATAAGTTCCACCTCGTTTTCGGATTATATCACGCCTCGCCTTTAACGATTTCCCGTTCGGCTTCGGTCAATTCGTATAAATCATAAACCATCCGGTCAATTTCATTTTCCAGTTCCGCTGTGTCTTTGCCCTGCTTTTTCAGCGCGAGAATTTCATCAACGAGTTTGACGAACGGCGCTTGCGCTTCGGGCGAGATTTTTGTGTCATTTCATAATTTCATCGAAAATAGTTTCCAAATTTTCTTCCGAAACCTCCAGCATTTCGCCGCGTTTTATTTGCAGAGAGTCTAAAACTTGGGCAAATTTTTGAAAGCCGTTTTCGCTTCATAATTCAACCCAATCAACTTTTAAACTGTTCAATTGCCGTTTGTTCATATCAGAAAGTTTGTCAGCAATAAAAATACGACTATCTCTTGCGATGACGGCATCGGCACTTTCAGGGTTGCCTTTGCCCATCAATTTGACTTCGCACTTATATTGATTATTGTTTTCGATTAAATAAAAATCTATTTCGCGCTCAAAGGTCGTTTCGTCAACTTCTCTGTTTGTGCCTTTTAATTTAACTGATTTCGTCTTGTATTTTTTGACGACAACAAACTCGCCTTCTTGATTGTGCGCCGCGAGACTTTGCATAATGTTGGCGTTTATTCCGTGCCAATCTTCCGCCCCGCCCGAAATCAGATAAAACATTCCGTTCGCGTCTTTATATAATTTTCTTGAAGGCTTTACTTGTTCGAGTTTTACATTTTGAATCCTTTCAAGTTCTTCAATGATAAGTTTCCTGTCTTGGTCGGTAAATTTTGGAGTCATACATTGTTTTCTTTGATGTATTTATTTTAGCCACGCCGCTTTAGCGCGTGGTCAGCGAATCGAAACAAACAAAAGGGCGTTTTAACGTCCTTCAAAACCTTGCTTTAGCTTTCTTCCTTTTCAATCTTTTCCAAACGCTCGTATGTTTTGCCTGATTTATGATGTTCTTTTTGATTCAAAACATAATTCACAACCCATTTCAAGTCTTTTGTGCCGAAGCTGAGAATGCCGTAGCCGTGTTGCCATTCGAGCGATTTGTTAGTGGCTAGTTGATTTATGTAATGAGAACTCGCGCCTTTTAATTGTCCAATCCATTCGGCTGGCTGTATTGTCGGCGGAATTGAAACCGCTAAATGAATATGATTTTCGATGCCGCCAATAGCGTGAACAAATGTTTCAGGCGTTTCCAGAATCTTTTGTTTCAAAAATTGATAGAGTTTCGATTCAATTTCAGGTTTTATCAACGGCATATTCGCTTTTGTATGCCAGGTGATATGAAAATTGATTTCCGAATAAATTCTGCGCGGCATAGTTTTTGTAAGGACGTTGAAACGCCCTTTGTAGGTTTTTTTAATAACAACCACGCGCTAAAGCGACGTGGCTAAATAAAACTTTCGCTCAACTAAAATATCATCGTAAACTAGCAAACCGCGAATCGCTTGGCAGACGACTTTTGGGTCGTCGTCTTGAAGAATTTGAAACAAATACGGTTTATTTTGTTCGCGGCGTAGTCTGCCAATTGCCGAAACTATTTCGCGTTTCGTGATTGTGTCGGTTTCCTTTTGGAATGCGTCCCACAAAGGTTCAAGGCTTTTCGTTTGATCGAGTTTAGCTATATTTTTCGCTGCCAAAAATCTCACTTTAGGGTTTTTGTGGTCGAGAAGATTAAACAGAAACCCGCCCTGAAAGTTGTTCGGTAGGTAACCTAAGCCTTCAAGCATTGTAATTAAATTCTTGTCGCTCTGATTTTCAAGGTTAGTTTCGTTTAGCATTAACTTAAATTATAGATGAATTGAGTTTTTGAACAATCGTTAAAATTATACACAAATCTGCCCACGTAATTTTGAAAATCAGCGCAACTATCGCTGGCGAAATCGTATTCGTCCTTAAATTTCTGCACGACGGCAAGCCGAATCGCCTGACGGCACATATACATCGTGATAAAGCCGGGCGTGTAAATCGAGCCGTCTTTGTAGCCGTTGATTTTCTCGAATACTTTGCCCAAGACCGATGCGTTTATCAGCGAACGATTTTCGCGCTGCACGTCTTCCTTGCCTTCGGACGCGAAATCGTATGCGTCGAGAAATCGAAACAGATATTCGAGCGTCGGCAAATCGTCTTCGGTTTCGCCAATCCGTTTTAAAATGCTCGAATTGGGCAAAGTTAAATTGAGATTGTTGTCGAGTTCGTCAATCGCTACCGTCAGATTTTCAACGTCGGCGAAATCGAACAGCGAACTATTCAAATACGGAACGCGGGCGTATTTAGCTCGGTTGCGGTCGTCGCGGTTGGCAATCGTTTTATTCAAAACGTCGTGAAACAAAACGTATAACTCGCCGAAATTATTAATCGTTTTGGTGTTCAAAAAACTATAAGCGTCTTTGTTCTCGTGATAGGCGACGAGTTGAGATTCGAGCAATTTGAGAAACAAAACGCGGTTTGTCCAAACAATGCAGAGTTCGAGGGCGATGTTGTAGATTTGTTCGCCGCGCGTCGCGCCGAATTCGAGGATTTTCCTTTGGTCAAAACGCGAAAATTTACTTTCGATTTTGGCAATCGCTTTTTCAAGCAGCGAGCCGCCGTCGCGCCTGCCTTCGGCTTTGCGCTTAATCAGCGTTTTGTTTTTCTCCCTTGTTTCTTCAAGCCCGATGATATGCAGAAGTTCCGTGTAAAAGTTCGGGTTCAGAACATTGCTGTCTTTCTCGAACGGCTTTTTAAGCAGGTGATACGGCGAAAAAAATTTGTAGAGCGCGATTAAATCCTTTTCGCTCGCCGTTTCATAATCCTTGAGATTGAAATGCGCGCATTCAATTGGCGCGGCGAGCGTTTCAAGAAAAGGTTTAGCGATTTGATTATAAAAATGCTCGGTCGTGTTGGCAACTTTTTGACTGCCGCGCCACTTTTCATATTCTTTACGAAACGCAGTATTTTCGTAAAAAAGTTTATTAAAATCTGCGGCTTTGAAAATGAACCATTCTTTGAAATTCGTAATTACAACGTGTTTGAGGTCGTCGTTCTTCTGTCAACGCGCTCGTGCATAAAATACAAAATCACTTGCCGCAGAGCTTTATTATTCGGGTTGGCGACGGAAAGCATCTCAGTGCTTGAAGGACGTTTGGTTTCGATAATTACGTCAACCTTTTCCCTCTCGGTCTTGCCTTCGTGAATAACGAGATCAATATCGCCTTTGCCGTTTATGGCATTGGCATCTTTATAAAAAGCGTCGAGTAAAAAATCCCGAATGTGATTTTCATAATTTTTCTCTCTGTCAGCCTTATCAATATTTCCCAACAATTTGTTTAAGGCTTCTTTGAATTGATTGAACTTTTTTTCGTCGGGGCGAAAGCGTATTAGGTCTGCGCTTAAAGATTGCTGCGGGTTTCTGACAGTTAGATTTTGCATAAGGTTGAAGAATAATAATAAAAAACCGCGAGAAATCAAAATCTCTCGCGGTTCGATTTATTGAATTGGATGCGTGAATAATTTTACATTTTTCCCGCTTTGTAATCGGCGAGCCATTTTTCAAACCGGGTTGTATCGGCTTTGTCGGTTTTGCCCTGACCGATGGCTTTGTCCGCCAGAGCGAGGGCTTCGTCCTTGCGTCCGGCGGCAGCGAGCATCTGGGTTTTGAACGCGAGATTCTGGTAAGTTTCCTTGACTTTGATTGATCGGTCAGCCCAGGCTATCGCTTTGTCCTTTTTTTCTTCGCCCGAAAATTGACGGGCGACGGCGAGCGGAATGTTCCAATCGGTCGGGTTCGCTGCAACCGCCGCATCAATTTTCGTCATCATCAAGGCTTCGAGATTTGGGATTTCAACGGTAAACGGCACGGCGACTTTTTCCCATCGCATCACGACTTGCGCCGAGTTCGCCGTCGTCGTCGGAATGTTGAAATTCAGCCATTCCTGATTGTCGGGAGTCGTCATCGGTTTTGCCTTAACGCGCAGTACGTCTTTTTTCTCGTCGTAGGCGAAACTGCCCCATTGTCCGGCGTCCGAGTTAAAAATAATCGTCCATTCGTCTTTGCCGGGAATCGTGTGCAGACTGTAAGTTCCAGCGGCAAGTTTTTGCCCGTTAATCATCACCTCGTCGGTCACTGTAAAAGTCGTCGCTTCGTTCGCGCCCGTGCGCCAGACGTAACCGTAAGGCACAATCGGCGCGTCTTTTGCCCGCGCTCGCGCATCGTCAAGCGTCGCCGTGCCGGTCTTCGCCTCAGCCGGCGCGTCGCCCCAGATTTTTCGCCCCTTTACACCTGGACGGCTATAGGTAATCGTAATGTCGGTTACGCCGACGGTCTGCATCACGCTCGCCTTTTGACTCGGACGCGGCAGCCTAACAGTCGGAGTTTGCGCTGCTGAATCGAGCGCGGAAAATAAAATTAAAAACAGCGTTGCGAAAGCTAATTTACGGAAATGTTTGAAAGCGTTCATCTTTGTTTCTCCTTATAATTTTTAATGACATTCTGACATAAAAACGCGGCGCGGTTCAAATCAAACAGCCGCGCGCAATTTTATTTCTCGCACGCTGATATTATTCGCCGCGGCGAAAGCCCGTTCGCTCGCCGAAGAAATACCAGAGCGTCAAACCAATCAAACCGATGCCGCCGATGACGACCGTAATTTCCATTGAATCCATCAAACTCGAATCTCCTTATCAAAATTCTTTCGAGTGTCGAGAGCGTGGATTCCTGTAATTTTTGATTACTGCAGACGCATTCTTACAAATTTAAGTTTCAAATAAAACTCGACAAAACTTAAATGGATTAATTACACACTTTTTGGGGTTGGTAATGAACTCAATGAAAAATAATTAGGTGATAAAAGCAGGTCAGGATAGATATTTGTTGAAAGGTACGCTTATTGCGACTATTACCTTAGTAGAGATTATTAAGAAGCATAATTAGGTGTTTCTTTGTAGCTAAAAATTACTGTCCCTAACCGGCAGTCTTAAATTTAATACTTAGGAGAATTTAACAATGAAAATTTCTTTTTACGTGACGCAACTTCTACGGCGAAAATTGTCGCTTGGCTTGGCAGCATTTGGATTATTTCTGTGGTCAGCCGCTCCAATTTCAGCCGCGCCCGGAGACCTTGACCTAACATTTGGTAACGGCGGAAAGGTTGTCACTCCCATCGGTAGCGATAATGATTATTCCTTCGGAGCTGCTATTCAATCTGATGGCAAAATTGTTCTTGCCGGAGAAAGTTTCAATGGAACAAATCGTGACTTTGCATTAGCCAGATATAATACTGACGGTTCGCTCGACACTTCTTTCGGATCAGGAGGAAAAGCCGTTACTCCTATCGGCAGCAGCGACGAGAGTGCCGGTGACTTAGTTATTCAATCAGACGGAAAAATTATTGTCGCCGGGTATAGCTATAACGCAAACTCATTGATTGATTTTGCACTAGTCAGATACAACACGGACGGTTCGCTCGACACTTCATTCGGAATCGGCGGCAAGGTAGTTACTCCTTTTGGCAGCGTTGGCAGCGACCTTGTCATTGCTCATGCGATAGCCATTCAATCAGATGGAAAGATAGTTGCTGCCGGACGAAGTTTTGGGGAGTTCAATAAATTTGCATTAGCGAGATACAACACCAACGGCTCGCTTGACACATCGTTCGGAACAGGCGGAAAATTAACAACCCAAATCTCCGGCAACAGCAATGACGAAGCTTATGCAGTAGCAATTCTATCAGACGGCAAGATTGTAGCTGTTGGGCGCAGTTTCAACGGGGCAAACTATGACTTTGCAATCGTAAAATACAACACTAACGGCTCGCTCGACACCAATTTCGGAACAGGCGGAAAGGTAACTACCAACATCAATAACAATGATAATGCTTTAGCGGTATCTATCCAATCAGATAATAAAATTGTTGTCGGCGGACACAGTATCGGTTCTAATGAGGAAGGTGACTTTACAATAACAAGGTATAAAACGGACGGTTCGCTTGATACATCTTTCGGCTCGGGCGGAAAGCAAACAACTGACATCAGCAACAATGACTTGGCTTATGCTCTGACTATTCAATCTGATGGGAGAATTCTTCTTGCCGGAATAGTAAACGGCAACTTTGCAATGGCAAGATACAATACTGACGGCTCACTCGACGCCTCTTTCGGCTCGGGCGGAAAAGTCTTGACTACTGTTAGCAACGGCAGCATTATCAATGGTTTAGTCATTCAATCAGATGGTAAAATAGTTGCCGCCGGATACAGCAATAACGGAACAAATGTTGACTTTGCCTTAGCGAGATACTACGGCGACCAGCAGACTCGAAGCGCGTTGTTTGATTTTGACGGCGACGGGAAAGCTGATGTATCAGTATTCAGACCGGAAAATGGCGCGTGGTATCTGCAGCAATCACAAAACGGATTTACCGGCGTGTCGTTTGGTTTATCAACTGACAAAATCGTTCCCGCCGACTATGACGGCGATGGCAAAACCGATGTCGCTGTTTATCGCGGCGGAACTTGGTATCTGCAACGAAGCACGCTCGGTTTTACCGGGGTTGGTTTTGGTGAGGCTAATGATATTCCCGTTCCGGCAGATTATGACGGCGATAGGCGGGCTGATATTGCGGTTTTCCGTCCTTCGAATGGAACTTGGTATCTGCTTCAATCAACTGCCGGGTTTACCGGCATCGCTTTCGGACAAACCGGCGATAAACCTGTTGCGGCAGACTATGACGGCGACGGGAAAACCGACGTGGCTGTTAATCGCTCAGGCACCTGGTATATTCAAAGAAGCCAGCTTGGTTTTACCGGCATTGCGTTTGGTTTAGAGGAAGATAAACTCGTTCCGGCTGATTACGACGGCGACGGCAAAGCAGACGTAGCAGTTTTCAGACCATCAAACGGAACTTGGTATCTGCAGCAAAGCACGGCAGGATTTACCGGCATCGCTTTTGGACAAACAGGCGACAAGCCGGTACCGGCAGATTATGACGGTGACGGAAAAACGGATGTCGCTGTGTTCAGAGATGGAATCTGGTATCTGCGGAGAAGTCAGGCAGGTTTCACCGGTGTGGCTTTCGGCACGGCAAGCGATAAACCCGTTCCCAATGCTTTCGTCCCTTAAATCGTTTAACCATCAATAATAAGTTCCGCGCGTCACTGATCACGGAACTTATTATTTTTGGAATTTTACAGCTTATTCAGTATTTATATTGCTTGTAGGTTAAATCTTTAACTTACTGCACCTTAGTTACAAACCTTGCTGAGACTACTGGGAAGAGTCATCAGCAAGGTTTTTTTATCATCAATTCAATCAATTGAAACAGAAAAGCCTAACTTCTCGCAGTTAGGCTTTTTTTAGCAAGCGTTCGCTTGCAAATCATTAGTAAAAACTAATTACAGTCCGTAAAGGGGAGCAAAGTGAAAGGGAGCAAAAATTGAGCAAATGCTTTTCGCTAAAAAGAAAGCAATCTGAAAAGTGTTGCACAAGTGTTGTGCAGATTAGAAAAGGACACTTCGAAAGCGTCCTTTTCCTCAATAAAAATGGTGGCTTGGGACAGAATTGAACTGCCGACACGCGGATTTTCAGTCCGTGGATTTTCTTTTATTTAGTTTGAAAGAATTTGTAAGTGTTGGATTCTATTGCACTTAAACATTAGATTATAATTGATAAGTTTAGTGTGTTTCGGAGAGTTTTGATAAGTTGTTGCACAAATGTTGCACAAAAATTCTCGTTTAATGAGGATGAATTTTTATAAGGTTTATTGTCTGATTGTTGATGATTCAAGGATTTGGGGCGTACCGACTCATCCAGATATTACCTTGCACGCCGCTGACAATGCCTTCCGCATTTCTTTGATCTCCGTAAAGGTTAATCTCGCTTGAACGCGTCGGAATCAAGTCTTTGAGTTTAGCTCCATATTTTTGCTGTAAGAGAATAGCAATTGGTTCAAATCTGTTAAAGCATCCAAAATAACTGTATTCCTTCCAGATGATTGTATTTCCATATCTGATCGCAATTTGGGGAGAGTTTTCAGATTCTATCTCATCCCAGACCAAGACCAAATCGTCATCACTTTTGATTTCCGGTAACTGTTTAGTTGTATAAAGCCGTGGAAGGTTGGATAAACTTTGGGTGCTACGTGTATCTCCAAAGGTTGTTTTATTACTATCGGATTTTACTTCGTTATTATTTCTACTTTTTTCTACTCTTTGAAGCGTAACTTTTTCAGGTGGCAAATCACACAGATTACCTTGTCCAACCCAATTTCTCACCATTTGAATTGTTTCGTCAGCACTAAAAGAATCGCCCAAAAGTGCATTGTAAGAGCGTTGAGCGGGAGCTAAATCTTTGAGCCTTTCGCCGTATTTTTCTTTAAGGATTATAGCTACTTCCCTAAACCTTGTATAACCTTCATAAAAAGCCGGTTCACGCCAGATAACTTTTTCTCCGAAGCGAATAATTGCAAGGTAATCATCCCAGATGAAATCCCAGACAAATACGAGGTGATCTCCATCAACATCAGGTAATTCTTCGGGCGAATTCAAACATTTGGTTTCGAAGTCCTTCGTTAATTGCTCGTGAGCCAGAACTATTATTTTGTCTTGGTCGCTTACCTTATCCCAGTTGGCACAGCTTTCTTCGATTGTCGGATAAAGAACAACGTCAAGTCTTTCCTGACATGAAGGACAGTTTATCTCGAATAAGTCTTTGAACATTTCTCCCTGTGTGCATTGCTCACCCGTTCCTTCCCAACTGCATTTATCACAAACATAAGTATCTTCCTTCCAAGTTCCATAATAATCAGCCATGTATTAACCTCCTTTCAATGACATGAGTTTTCTATTGTTTATGTCCCAATAATCGTTCAGTTACAATCTCCTGACATTTTTCTTTGGCGTAGATCTGTAATGCACCCCTTTAATCAAGCTGCCTGAGAGCGAGTAATTTAATTATTTTTGAACCATTTCGCTTCAAATGCGTTCGGTGTTTTGTAACCAATTGCCGAATGCAGATAATACGCGTTGAAATGCTCGACAAACTTTTCCACCTCAATCGCTAACTCCTCAACCGATGCCCATTCGCGCAGCCAGCAGAGTTCTTCCTTAATGGTGCGCATCAGCCGCTCGGTATCAGCGTTTCCTTTCGGATTGGCATAAGCGGTGAACGCCTGCCGAACGCCAAGGGCTCGGCACTCGCGCATAAAGGTCAAAGATGTCGGCTGGCTGCCATTATCACTCATCAGGTTTAATTCCAGAGTTTCGGCTTCCAGAATGCCTTGCCGAAACTGCCGACAAACTGCCTGGTTGACTGCTTCGAGCCAATCGGCAGCACGGCATCGCTCAGCGACAAACGCGCCTAAAATCTTCTTTGTAAACCAATCATTAACGACCACCAGATAAGCCCAACCTTCTCGGGTTAGAACTTTTGTCATATCCACGCCCCACCAATTGTTCGGCTTATGGGGACGAGGCTTTGACCCGTTCGACACACGTTTTGCTTTTAATCTCTCATCACCTTTGACAAGCAAATCATTTTCCCGCAAGAGTCGGTAAACGCGCTTCTTGTTAATAACCAATCGCTCGACAAAACTCAAGTAAGCCCAGATCCTTCGATAACCCCAAAACGGATGTTCCGCTTTAAGCTTTCGGATAATCGGCAAAACCTCTGCATCGCGAGCAGCTACGGCTAAACTCCGGCAGCGGATAAATCTTACCAATCGCTTTTTTTAACTCGACTGTCAAATCCCCGATGATGCTTTTGAGTTTCTGCACTTGACGCTCAAGCTGAGTTTCTTTTTTACTTTGCTTTGCCGTGTCAAAGAGCTTTGGAATATTCTCTAAAAACTGTTCGCGCCACTTATAATACTGTGTTTGATGAATCTGATATTCATTGCAAATCTCAGCCACACGGCGACCTTTTAACCCTTGAACGACGATTTTTGCTTTATCTTCCGCTGTCCAATTGCGTCCTCTTCCCATAAAAAGTATTCTCCTGTTCGGTTAGAATACTCACTCTGAATCAGCTTTGTCTTAATGGGGAGCAGTATAAGTTTACTCAGCTAAAGGTATTTCACCCTCAATATTTTTGGGAGCAGTATAATAACCAGTCCTTGATTTAACTAATCTGCCATTTTTAATTGCTTCTGACATATAACTGGTAATAGTTGAAGCTCCAATAAAGGGTTTGCCGTTTTCGCCATTATGGGCAAGAACAATTTCCTTTTTTTTCACATTACGTTGAGCCATTATCACAAACTTAATAACTTGCTCATACCCGTTATGTTTTTCCAAAGATGTTTCGCTAGTATTATCAACAACCCTAAACCAACGTGAATTTTGGTCTAGCTCTAAAACTGTATTCTCAAACTTATCGCCTTTCGCTTTCGGACTTGATAAAACAACTCTATTTTTCATTGATTTGGGTTTTCTAAAGTCCATACAGTTCGAGATAATGCACCAAAAGCAGATGCTCCACGACCTTTATAAGCTCCAGTAGGCGAAAAACCCTCATTGAATTTGCCTGTGTGATGTAGAAGTAAAATGGCTGAATTTGTTTGCTTTGCTAATTTCCTTAGAGGTTTCATTACTTCTTTTTTAACCTTTGCGTTATCATTTTCATCTTCAATATCCATTAGAGCTGATAGCGTATCAACAATAATTAAATCAGGTCTGCAAGCTAATGCTTTTTGTTTAATTATTTTCTGATGTTCAGGCTTAACCAAATCCAATGGCTCGTAATCTAATTCTGCATCACAGATTAGAAATAGATTCTTTTTGGTAGATTCAGTTTGCTGAGGCGTAAAAATTTCTGACATTTTTCTAATGTCAGTTTGAAGTTCTGGCATAGTAGCTTCACCGTCAATGTAAAGAATTCTTCGGACAGTGTGGCTTTGATTTAACAATGGATAGAATTCTCTTCGACCTGTAGCTGACAAAGCAAGATTTAAGGCTAAAGTAGTTTTTCCTAGATTAGTTGAAGCGACCATTAAACCGACATTGCCGCGCATTAAGCCATAGATTACTCTTTCTACATCTTCAAATTCAGCAGCATCGAGTTCGCCCCAAGAATGCATAATCTCATTTTCGTCAAAATTATATTCTTGCGTTACTTCTATTGGATTTAGCTCAGATTCTACGCCTTCAAAATCTTCTTGCTCAGTTTCATTCTCTGTTGGCACGTCAATCAAAACTTCATCAGCAACTTCGTTAGCTTCTACTTTAGTTTCGTCTTCAATTGAATAGGAAGCTAACATAGCCTGAAATTCTTGAGCAGGAATATATTTAATAACATCAGCAGGAGTGTTTTCATTTACTAAAACATCATCAAGTCCTTTGCTAAAGCGAAATCCCAAGTGGCGACAACAACACTTACATTTCTTTCTTTCAGAGCATCCAAAAGTTGACCTAAAGCTAATCTGACATTTTCATTAGTTTCCCAATCCATATCGTAAGCAACAACAACTTTTTCTAAATCGGGAAACACTTGAAAAACCGAATCAAGTAATTTCGCTGGATTCACAGCACAGACTCCTGCTGAAGCAACAACACCAATTTCTCCATGACTGCCGATAATATCTGCTTTTAATGCGCCTTCGGTTAAGAATACGACTTTGCTTTTTCTAACAATGTCAGGATTAACGAAATGCATAGGACTACCTGAGGATGCGCCCTTTTCTTTATTGCTAGATGATACCCACATATATTTGTTCTTTTGCTCTGTATATTTATCTCGACGTATTTGTAAACCGACAATCCGACCTTGCTCATCTCGATAAGGAATATAAAAGCCTGAAAATGTCATATTCAAACACCAACCATTTTCGCCAAGATAAAATCCAGGAACGCCTTCTAAATCAAAAAGTTTTGAAAGATTACTGGCAGTTTCATGACGTTCCTCATAGTCAGGCACAGAGGCATAAAGATTTCTTACTATATCGTTGTCACTTAATTTTCTCCAATAAAGTAAATCATTAGAATGTATTTCTTTAAGCTCTAAATCTTCAAGCAAAGTCGAATAAACAGCGTGAAGTCTTTCGCTATCTGCTTTAGTAACTTGGTTTGAATTATCCGTTATCTCTTGTTTTACAGTTGGCAAATTTCCTTTGCTGTCAGTTTTTAAGATATACTCGTATCTTCTGAAACTATCTGTTTTACCACTTTCATTTGGAACAAACTTACAATAAACTAACCCGCCGTCTTCTGTTACATTACAATCCCAATCGCTTGTTCTACCGCAAACAGGACAGGTGCGTTTTCCTGTCTTAAATTTTGATTGCGGATAATTTTTTCTATTGCCATTTCCGTTTCCTTCACCGAATTCAATAAATGCCATTTTTATCTCCTCATTTCTTTGAAAGGCGCAGAAGTCCCTACGCCTTTTTTCAGACGGTAATAAATTTGCGTTAATTTAACCTATGGTTTTTGCGTTGAACTTCCTAAAAGAAGGTGCTAATCATATCTTTATTCGCATAGCTGTAATGCCATACTTGAATCCTTAGCTCTGAAAAAACCTGTCTTAAATCTTTTCCTAATGTTCGCAAAAAAGGACATTTGTAGATTTCGCTGTAATGCGAAAAAACGCCTTCATTCTCATCGAACAGAAATTTCTGAGAACTTACCCAAAGCTCAATCTCAATGTTACAAGCAGCTCTCTTGACCGAACTTAAAGCTAGATATATTGAAAAGAACTCATATATCTCAATCCCAAAACTTCTACATTCTTCGCAGCCGCAAAGCGTTGCATTGCCTGATTTCTTTGTTGTTAAATCAGTGTCCTCATAACTTTCTTCAATTAACTGATAAAACCAAGTGCAATCAACATTTTTTGGCTTTGCTTCTGTATTCGTAAAAATTTGCACGAATCCTGTTCCACCCGCTTCTCCGCCAATATCCAAAAGTGTTTTCTTAATGTCTTCGTATTGCCCTTTGTCATAAATCGAATCTGTCGTATAACCGCGCTCTTGTAGAGAATAATATCTGCTATCTTCGATTTTTCTCGTTCTAACTTTTTTTTGAATTTCTTTTGTTTTAGTCATAATTTTTGTTCCTTAAATTAAAAAATACCGTCAGTGTTTGCTGACAGTATTAATTCTAATTTAAGGCTGTTTTTATTGGAATAATCAACAATTTCGGTGGAAATTATTGTTCAGAACAAGAATGTTTAGGTTAGTTTTTGTTCAGTATATATTTGAAGAATCTCGTCGAATGATAACTCAAATAAATTTAATTTTCGGCGCAGTGATTGAAGAGGATTACTATCCTTTAAACCTTCAACGAGTATTTCCGCTAGTTGCGTCTTATTGAGTTTTTTCTTACGAGTCTCAAGTTTCGTCAGCCCTTCCAAACAATATTCTATAAAGTTTGCTTTTTCTGAATTATATTTTTCTTGTTGCTTGAGAGGAACTCTGCCCTTAGCTGTTGGCAATCGCTTTCTCAATTCCCTTTCTTCTGCTTCAAGCATAATGGAAATACCTGACTCACGTTCATCTGCTCGGTCATTCAACAAATGAGCTTCAAATTCTAACCTTTCTACTACTCGCTTTATTTCATTTGCTAGATGTTCCTGAAAATACTCGCTTATCTTATTGAAAAGAAGCGTGTGATTTTTCAATTTCTCATCATTTGATTCTTTTTCATCTGATTCTGCTAATTCTTTACTTCCTTTGACAGCATTGTTTGAAACTTTTTTAATTAATTTCAGTGTTTCCTTGTCTTCAACGATTTTCTTATTTGCGAGAGTTACTTTAACTTGAGGCGTTACGCTGTAAAAAAGACCACAAAACCAACTCGTCGGGTCATACTCATATTCTGAAAAATCAGTTTCGGGAGGGAATCGGGACTTATCAACATCAATAATAACTTCGTGTTTATGTTTTTCATTTGGGATTTCAGTCGTAACGGCTAATGAAATATCAACCTCAACTTCACAGTTGAACTTTGCTTTCTTAAAAGGTTTAATTAATTTCTCTGCAATTTCAGGTTGGTCAAATTTGTAAGGACAAGGCAATACTCTAATCAATTCTGCGTCGTGCGAGTTGACTGTTACCCAATCTACTTCATCTATTTTTTGTTTTCTGCGTTTGCCTGTTATGGAATTTTTGGTTGTAACAACAGAGGAGTTATTGTAATGCTCCCCATTAATCAAGCCTTCGCAAAGAGAGTAACTTGATTCTGTTTGAACCATTGGTTTTCAAAGGCGTTCGGCGTTTTGTAACCAAGTGCCGAATGTAAATAATTGGCGTTGAAATATTCGACAAACTTTTCCATCGCAATTGCCAGTTCCTCGACCGATGACCATTCTTGAAGCCAGCACAGTTCTTCTTTGATGGTGCGAATCAAGCGTTCGGTATCGGCATTGCCCTTCGGATTGGCATAGGCAGTAAACGCTTGTTTGATTCCCAACTGCCGACACCCGCGCATAAAGCTCAAAGATGTCGGCTGCGACCCGTTATCGCTCATCAGATTCAATTCGAGTTTTTCCGCCTCTCGAATACCGACAGCAAACTGTCGGCAAACTGCCTGATTGATTGCTTCAAGCCAATCGGAAGCGCGACTGCGAGTGCCAACAAATGCGCCGAGAATCTTCTTGGTGAACCAATCATTGACCACTACGACATAAGCCCAGCCATCTTTGGTTAAAACCTTTGTCATATCTACGCCCCACCAATTGTTCGGGCAAACGGGACGTGGTTTGCTCGCGTTCGACGCGCGGCGAGCTTTCAATCTCCCGTTACCTTTGACCAATAAATCGTTTTCTTTGAGCAGTCGGTAAACGCGCTTTTTGTTAATCCGCAGCCGCTCGACAAAACTCAAATATGCCCAAATCCTTCGATAGCCCCAAAACGGATGCTCCGCTTTGAGTCTGCGGATAATTGGCAAAACTGCTCGGTCAGATTCTTCGACTGCCGCGCTGCGCTGCCTCTGAGACTTTACCAATCGTTTTTTTTAAGTTCTATTGTTAACTCGCCGACCATCGTTTTAAGTTTTTGATTCTCACGCTCGAGTCGCTCTTCCTTTTTTGACTGCGCTTTTGTTTCAAAGACTTTCGACACGTTCTCCAAAAACTGTTCGCGCCACTTGTAATACTGTGTTTGATGAATCTGATATTCATTACAAATCTCAGATACGGCACGTCCTTTCAACCCTTGAACGACAATTTTCGCTTTCTCTTCCGCCGTCCAATTTCTGCCTCTTCCCATAAAAGTATTCTCCTGTTTTATTAGAATACTCACTCTGAATCAGCTTTGTCTTAACGGGGAGCAGTATATTATTTCTTTTCCCTTTCTTCATAAAATTTCCTTTAAACTAAATAAAATGATGTATAGAATTTTATTAAAACCTATTACAGTATTATTAGACAAAAAAAGCCCATACCTTTTACAAGATACAGGCTCAATCAAATTTCAGTTTTTTCTAGTTGATTAAATCACTTCTTAAATGATTTTCAGAATTGGCTAATCTGTGAAATTCATCAAGGGCATTTGCCACTTGTCTTGTTGCCTCTTTATCACGGTTTATATAGCGCAACGTAACTCTTGAATCGCTCGAATGACCTAGTTGATTTCCAATGAAAGCGATTGAAAATCCCAAAGAATCGAGTAAAGAAGCGTGGCAGTGGCGAAGGTCGTGAAAGCGTAAATTTAAAAGTTCAGCAGATTTACAAGCAGATTTGAAACCTATCCTAATTTCCGATACACCGAAAACTAAGTCATTTTCAGATTGCGGAAAAGCTGACAAAAGATTCTCAAATTCAATATGTAATCTTTGAGTTATCGCTACTGTCCGTTCTCGCATCGTTTTTGTGTTGAAAGCTTGAATCGTGATAATTCCAGAACCTAAATCAACGTCCTTCCATTGAAGTTTGAGTAATTCACTTAATCGGCAGCCTGTATCGAGTGCGGCAATAACTATAGGTTTCAAATGTGCGCGTCTATTACTGCAAGCATCAATAAGCCTTTGGCATTCCTGAGCAGTCAAAATTCTATCTCGTTTGACCTCATCAGCTTGATGAATTAGGCTGTCTCCGCATCTAAAAGGACTTTTGCTTATCCAATTATTTCTCTCCGCGATATTCAACAACCGTCGAAGATATGCCAATTCACGATTAACCGTAGCAATTGACCGTTGAGAACTTTGATGTGTTGGAGTTGAAAGCCTATGTAATCGAAATTTATAAAGGCTTTCGTAAGACAAAGATTTTAACTTTAGCTTTCCGAAATACCCGCGAAACACCTTTAAATAGCCTTTGACCTCTATAAAAGAGCGAAGCCCTGCTACTTTTCTCTCATTAACATAATGCGCGGGTTTGCAGTAAATTCCTTCGTAGTAATCTGCTAAATCAGAAAAGGTAACATTTTCGGCATTGATACCTTTTATACCTGAGTTATCGTAAGTTGTAACAAGTGTTTTGAGAAATTTATTTCCGTCTGTTTTACTCTCAACCTTCCGTTTTATATCTTTTCGTTTGCCTGTTTCGTCGGCAAAGGTAATTCTCGCATACCAACTATTCCTCTTTTCATCATAAAAAACATAGCCTTTATTCGATTTCATTATTCATTCCCTCATCGGAAATGCTCCACATAATGCTCCACATTACGCTCCACATTCCCTTATTTCTTAACCTTTTTTGTAGTTAAGAGAAGGAAAGTTCTTTATTTATTAATATTGTTTCTGCTGTACAGTTGACGCATTACGCGAATAGTTTTATCATTTTTAATTCGCGCCGGGGTGGCGAAATTGGTATACGCACCAGACTCAAAATCTGGCGGGAGCAATCCCATGTCGGTTCGACTCCGACCTTCGGCATTTTTATTTTTGCTTTCAGAATCGCTCGTAATCAGCTTTAAAACGAAAAAAGATTGGCGGTCAATGACCGCCAATCTTTTTTCGTTTTGCCTCCAACTACGGACGAACTATTTGACTGCCGCATAGCATTCGCATGCCGATGATTCGAGTTTCTGACGATTTAAGATGATGCGCCCGCGGAGGTAATCAATACACCCGTTGCTTCGCAGATTTTGGGCGATGCAGGTTACGCTCGGACGCTGAACGCCCAGCACGACGGCAATTTGTTCCTGCGTTAAACGCAGGCTGTTCTTTTTGCTGCGGTCGGCGAGCATCAGCAGCCAACTGGAAAAGCGGTTTTCGATGCGGTGATGGTTGTTGCAGACGGCTCGCTGCATAATTTGTTTGATATACGAATTGATATAGCCGAGACACGACGTTTGCAGAAAACCGCCGCGAAGGAATTCCTGTTTGAAAATTTTCGCGCTTACTCTGAAGGCGCTGCCGGCGATTAGGGTTTGCGTCCAGACGTTGCCGGTTTGAAAGCCGAGAACCGAAGCGAGTCCGATGATTCCCTCGTTGCCAACCATTGCCGTTTCCACCGTTTTGCCGTCTTCTAAGATGCTTAACTGCGAAAAAACCGCAGTTTCGGGAAAGTAAACGTATTCGCTCGCGCCGTCCGGCTGATAGATGACTTCGCCGCTCGCAACCGCAACCGGCTGCAGTTGCAGCAACAGCCGCGCAAATTCTTCGCCGGTTTGCGCGGCGAGCAGACGATTAGCGAGCAATCCTTTCCCCGGAAAGGTTTTGCCGGAAAATTCACTCCATCTGCCTAATAAATTTTCCTCGGGCGTTCTGCTTCCAAAAGCCGATTTAGTGTTCAGATCAACGACTGCACCGTTTTTAAAGTGGCTTTTTTCCGCTCCGTAATTATTCATTATTTCTCCTCTTTAATTTCAATTTCGCCGAAATTTTTCTGATTAGGATTTGTTGAATCTAATGTCAACGATAATTAGTTTTTTGTCTTCGTCAAATTCCCTTTCGCTGATGCGCGTCAGCATCACCTTCATTTCCGCCGGTCGTTCATCAAACTGACAGGTGAAGGTGAATTTTTCCGCCGAGTCCGAACCGCACGCGAAATGCTTGAAGCGACGGCGAAATTCCTCGGCGTTTTTAAACGGCGCGACTTCCTCGAAAAAGTTGCGCCCGACAAAATCAGACGGCGGCGCCGTAGAAGCAGCGTAAACGTCCGGATTGACTCTCGAATACATCACTGTTCCCGCCGTGTCCAATTCAAATAAACCCATATTGCCTGATGAAACATTTGTCATAAAAATTTCCCGACCGTTGTCGTCTCCTTCGATTTAACGTTTACTTTTAAATGATTTTCCAGCGTTTTCTCCAGCACGCCGAAATCAATCGGTTTTACCAGGTAATCATTGCCGCCCGAGGCGAGAGCGGCGTCGCGGGTTTTCTCGTCAGAATGCCCGGAAACAAAAATGATGACCGCCTGTTCAAGCGTCGGAACTTCGCGCATCCGCCTGCTGGCGGCAAACCTTTCCGTTTTCTTGGCATTGAGGCTCAGTAAAATTACATCGGGGCGGTAATGAATCGCCATTCGAAACACCTCGTCGTCATTTTCGGCTTCAATCACCTGATAGTTCCATATCTCCAGTAGATATTTCATCATCATCCGCGTATCGGCATCTTCTTCGACAAGTAAGATGAGCGAAGGAGACATGCCCGCCCGTCGAGCGTTCTGCTGAAGTCCACCCGGCATAGTTATTACCTCTTTAGAAAAGTCGAGGGGTGAGGAACAAGATTCGTCAATTGTTAGAAACATGCCCATTATGTTGCCTCCGGCTTGCCGGATTTGTTTGCCCTGCGCGTATTCGTTTAAGATAGATACGCATTTCGTTTGAAAAAGAAAAATTGGAAATTAAGAAGGCGAGATTTCCGAAGAAACCCGCCTTCTCCCCCCTTGTCCGCGCCGCCGCCGAATTCCATACTAAACAACGGCAACACCTTCCGAGCTGCTCAAAAATGAAGAATCAAATTGACAACTCCAGTTTTTACATTATGAATTTAGTATGCCCTGCGGAAAAAAGTTTGAAAATCGGGAAGTTTGGAAATGTTGCTAGGGATAATCCCTAGTCAGACTAGAAAAGGTTGAAAGGGAAAATGTGAAAATGTGAAAAGAGGAAAGTTTTCGCTTTTAACTAGGTTGTGTTGACACTTTGCTTCGATAAATTGCCACTAGCTTTAGCTAGTGGACAAGATTGAATAAAAAAAGGCTTTAGCCAAACAAAAAATAATATATCCTCTTGGCTTGAGCCTAATTGAGCTAAAGCTAAAAGGAAGATTGATTTTTTATTCTTGGGCTAAAGCCTTTTTTTTGTTGCAAACTAAACCTCCAGCTAAAGCTGGAGGCAATCTATAAAGGCAAAATGTCAACACAGCTGAGCGGCGTAGTTGTTAGAAGTGATGTATTTAGCGATTAAGCGGCTAAAGAATTTTGCTTTTCCGATTAGATTTTTGAATTCTATTTAAGCCTACAAAAACCCGACCGAACTTTTTCACTTTTAACCTTTTAGCCTTTACGAATCTTCGAGCCAGCCCTGCAAAATAGCATAGCGCACGATGTCAATGCGATTGCCGATACCAAGTTTTCGCATTGCGTTGGCTTTGTGGGCTTCGACGGTTTTGACGCTGAGGGTCAGCCGCTGAGCGATTTCTTTGTTGCTATAGCCCCAGGCGATTTGCCTCAAAACTTCGGATTCGCGGTCGGTTAAGGTTGATTCGGCAGTTTGCGCTGAAGAGGAACCGGCGGCTCTGCCGAGATAGCCGCCCATCACGCGACCGGCGATGGACGGGTCGAGATAATTGTTGCCCGCCGCGATGACGCGGATGCCGCGCAGCAGTTCGGCGGACGCGCTTTGTTTCAGCACGTAGCCGCTCGCTCCGGCGCGAAGCAGTTCTTGCAGATAGCCGTCATCGGTGTGGCGCGTCATCGTCAGAATTTTCAGATGCGGCGACAATTGTTTAATTTTTTTGGTCGCCTGCAAGCCGTTGAGTTCCGGCATCGTTACGTCCATCACGATTACGTCCGGTTGAAGTTCCTGCGCCATTTTGACCGCGGCGAAGCCGTCGCCTGCTTCGCCGCACACTTCCATATCCGCCTGCGCATTGATAATCAGGCGCAAACCTTCGCGCACGGTTTCGTGGTCTTCGGCAAGCATTATTTTGAGCGTCGGCATAATTTCTCGTCGCAGAACGGCTTTTGAAAAACTGCTTTCTAACTTTTAACTCGACTTCGCGGAAGCGCGGAAGTAATCGGACAAAATTATGGCAAGGTATGAAACCACAGATTATTCAGACAAACATAGATATTGAGTCCACAGTATATAACCGCATTGCATTTAAATGCAACAGTTTATTGTCCGCGCCCAAACTCTCGCCTCTCACGTTTAACTTTTTGCGTTTCCCTCGATTGGAACGCGGACGAAGATGCTCGTTCCCTTGTCGGGCGCTGATTCGATTTGGATTTTGCCGCCGACGAGCGCGGCGCGTTCGCGCATTCCGAGCAAACCGAGTCCTTTGTCCTTCGCCAGCGGGTCTTCGAGGTCAAAGCCCGCGCCGTCGTCCTCGACGATCAAGACGATTAGCGAACCGCGCCGTTCAATCATCACGCTCGCGTTTGTCGCCGAGGCGTGTTTATAGATGTTGTTGAGCGCTTCCTGCACGATGCGGTAAAGATTTGTTTCGGTTTCGGGCGTGAGCCGAACCTGCTTTAAATTCGGGGCGTAGAATTCCGCCCGAATGCCCGTATGTCGCTCCCATTCCTTCGAATAATTTTCGAGAGCAGCGATTAATCCCAAATCGTCGAGGGCGGCAGGACGCAGTTCCCAGGCGAGGAAATCAACGTCGTTGTCAATACGGCGGGCGATAGCCTGCGTTTCGTCAATTTTAACGCTCAATTGTTCGTCTTCGCACAACTTTCTAGCAGCTTCCAGCTTTAAACGCAGAGCGGTCAACTGCTGTCCGAGATGATCGTGCAAATCGCGGGCGATGCGTTTCCGCTCGTCTTCCTGCGCGCCGACGAGTTTTTGGAGCGTTTCTTTGTCGCGCAAGGCTTTTTCGGCTCGGATATTTTCGGTCATATCGCGGGCGATTTTTACGAAACCTTTGACCGCGCCGTCTTTGAGCGGGCGCATCACGCCCGAAGCGTAAAAGCGCGAACCGTCTTTGCGGATATGCCAGCGTTCATCTTCGGCGCGTCCTTTGGCGGCGGTTTCGATTTCCTGTTCGTGAATGCCCTTCGCACGGTCTTCTGCCGTAAACAAAATCGCGCCGCTTTTGCCGATGATTTCATTTTCCTTCCAGCCGAAAACTTTTTCCGCGCCTGCGTTCCAAGATTCGATAATGTTATCGGGCGTGACGGTCATAATCGCGTAGTCCGACGCGCTTTCGACCAGCAATTGCAGACGTTCTTTGGATTCGCGCACGGCTTCTTCCGCTTGTCTGCGCTCGGTCGCGTCGAACATTACGCCGGTCAAGCGCGCGGCGCGTCCGTTCGGGTCGTGTTCGACGACGCGTCCGTAGCCGCTCATCCAGCGCGTCGAGCCTTCGGGCAGGACGGCGCGAAACTCGGTTTGAAAAACTTTGTCTTGTTCGATTGCCTGCTCCAACTGCTCGCGCACCATTTCGCGGTCGTTCGGGTGGACGCTTTGTTCAAAATCGTTGTAGCTCAAAACGCGGTTTTCCGGCTCTCGACCGAAAAGCCGAAAATGCTGTTCGTTCCAGCGAATCGCGCCCGTCGTTAAATTCCAATCCCAGGTTCCCATCCCGGCGGCTTCGACGACCAGGCGCATTTGCGTTTCGGATTCGCGCAGTTTTTCTTCGGCGTTTTTTCGGTCGGAAATGTCGTAAGAGACGGCGAGCGCGGCATAAACTTCGCCGTTTGCCGCGCGCAGCGGCGTGCCGTGCGAGATGAAAGTTCCGCCGTGCGCGACGTGTTCGTGCGTGAACGATTCGCCCGCCAGAGCCTTTCGATACAAAATCTCGTAATCGGCAGCCAAATCCGGCGGAAGCGCTTCAAAAATAGTTTTCCCGACGAAATCTTCCGACCGGAAACCGGCGGCGTTGAGCGCTTCGCCTTCGGCGATTTGATAACGCAATTTTCGGTCGAGGATAAACACCGCGCCGCCCGGCAGATTTCTTATCAACGTCCGCAGGCGTTCTTCGGATTCGCGCAGGGCTTCTTCTGCTCGTCGGCGTTCGGTCGTAACGCGCGTCGAGCCGGCGACGACTTCGACCGCGCCGTCTTCGCCGAAGACCGGCGTGAAAATGTATTCGTAAAAACCCGCTTCGCCCGCCGGATTCGTGAAAGGCGTTTCGTCCGTCACGATTTTTCCGGTTTCGACGACTTCCCGAATCTGCTCCGATAGCTTGTCCGCCAAATCTTTCGGATACGGCAATTCGTGGAAAGTTTTCCCGGTGATTTCTTCCAAAGTTATGCCGAGCAAATCGAGCAGCGGTCGGTTGGCGTAGGTGAAGCGTCCTTCGCGGTCGAAGGTGTAGGCGTAATCGGCGATTGACGAAAGCGCGGTGTCGAAAACTCTGCTCTGTTGCTCGCGGCTTCGCGCAAGATTGCGCGAAGCCTGTTCGGACTCGATGCGATTGGTGATGTCTATAAAAGTGACGACCGCGCCGCTGATGCGGTCTTCGGTCGTGCGATACGGAAAAACGCGCATCAGAAACCATTTGCCTCGACCGTTTTCAAATTCGCGCTCGACGGTTTGCAGAGTTTCAAGCGTTTTTTTGACATCCTTCTGCAAATCGGCGTAATTCATTTTCGTCGTGATGTCGGCGAGCGGGCGATTCAAATCCGCGTCAATCAAATTGAAAACTTCCTGCGCGGTCGGCGTGAACATTTTGATGCGCAAATTGCGGTCGAGAAAAATCGTGCCGATATCGGTCGAGTTCAGAAGATTCTGGAAATCGCTGTTCGATTCGGAAAGCTCTTCGATTTTGAATTTCAATTCCTCGTTGACCGTCATCAGCTCTTCGTTGACCGACTGCAATTCCTCGCGGCTCGTCACCAATTCTTCGGCGGTCGAGCGCAGTTCTTCGTTCATCGCCTGCAATTCTTCGTTCGAGGCGCGAAGCTCTTCGGTCTGAATCTCGTATTGCTCGATTGAATAGCGAAGCTCGGTTTTCGTCCGCTCCAATTCTTCTTCGATTCGTCTGGCAATCGGTTCGTCTGAGGCGACGATTTTCTCCGTCATCTCAACTGCGCCGTCTTCGGCTTGCGAAGGCTCGAACAGAACGAGCAGAAAACCGCGCGCCGTGTCGTCGTCGCGCAGAACGGGACGAACCTGAATGTTGATTGTTTCCGCCCGCCCATCGGTCTGCATATTCACGTCGCCCGCGACGACGTTTGCGCGACGCTGAACGGCTTGAAACAAGCTGGTGCGGAGTTCGAGACGCAGTTCCGGTCGAATTAACTGCAGAAGATTTTTCGACGGCTCGCCGCCCGCGAATTGCAGAAACCGTCCGGCGCGTTCCGTCATATGCACTATGTCGTAATTCTCGTTGACGACGATTGAAGGCGGCGCGTATTGTTCGAGCATCTGCTGGTGCAAATCGCCGAAAGAGATGCGTTCGAGCAGGCGATTTTCCCGTTCCGGTTCGGTCAGCGCGACGGTTTTCGGCTCGGTGTAACGAACCATGGTGGTAACGTCCGGCACGGGATACGCAATTTTCCCCGTCGCGCGGCGGCTCTGATAAACGCGATACTCTTTGTTGATTGGCGCATACAAATCGCCCGCGCCGTCAACCGACTCCGCCGTTCCGAGGAAAAGAAAACAGCCCGGATTGAGAGCGAAATGAAATGTCTCCATCGCCCGCTGCTGCGCCGTGCCGTTAAAATAAATAAGCAGGTTGCGGCACGTTACGAGGTCGAGACGCGAAAACGGCGCGTCCTTCAAAAGATTGTGCTTGGCGAACAAAATCATCTCGCGCAGCTCGCGCCGCACGCGAAAACCGCCGTCGTCTTTCGTAAAAAATCGCCGCATTCTTTCCGCCGAAACGTCCGCCACGTCAACGAGCGTGTAAAAACCTTCGCGCGCGTGAGCAATCGCGGCTTCGTCAATGTCGGTGGCGAAAATTTGAATCGCGGGCGCGTTCGGATTCTTTCCGAGCCGCTCGGCAAACATCATCGCCAGACTATACGCTTCCTCGCCCGTCGCGCAGCCCGCGACCCACACGCGAATCTCGTCTTTGCTCGTTTTGCCGTGCAAAATGCGCGGCACGATTTCGCGTTCCAAAAACTCGAACGCTTCCTTGTCGCGGAAAAAATTCGTTACGGAAATCAGCAAATCCTTCAGCAGCGCGACCGTCTCTTCCGGGTTTTCGCGCAGGTAATCGGCATATTCGGTGAGATTTTCAAGCTCGCGCACGTTAATCCGCCGCTCGATGCGCCGCAAAACCGTCGGATGTTTATAATTGGTAAAATCGTGTCCGGTGCGCACGCGCAAAACCGCGAAAATCTCGCGCAGGGCGGATTGGTCTTCATCAGGTCGAAATTCAGGAGTATCCTGAATTTCGACCGCGCCCAAGTTTGATTTATAAGCTACGATTTTCGCCGGAATATCCCGCACATTCAAAACCGCGTCAACGAATTCGGTCGCAATCGAATTGCGCGGCATCTCGGAAAACTCGGCTTCGCGCGGATTCTGCACGAAAACCGCGCCGCCGTTTTCCTTCACGCGCTTCAAGCCCATCGAACCGTCCGCGCCCGAACCGCTCAAAACAACCGAAATCGCCCGCGACCGATGCGACTCCGCCAGAGTGCGAAAGAAAATATCAACCGGCGCGCGCCGCTCTTCGACGCTCGTGTTAGGTTCAACGCCGATATGCCCGTCAAGCATTTCCAGATGCTGATTCGGCGGCACAACATAAACGTGATTCGGCTCGACTTTAACTTTTTCCTTAACCTGCGTCACCGGGATTTGCGCCGTCGCCTGCAAAACCTCCGCCAGGCGACTTTCGTGGTCGGGCGAAAGATGCAGAATAACCACATAAGCCACGCCCGAATCAGCCGGAACATTCTCGAAAAATTCCTTGAGCGCCTGAATGCCGCCCGCCGACGCGCCGATTCCGGCAATAAGGAAATCTTTCCCGTCAGGCTTTTTCGGCGAGCCGTTTTCAGATTTTGAGGTTTTCGGTTTTTTCATAACAATTTTCCGAAGATGATTTATTTTACATTATCGCCGTTAGCGTCTCCGGCTTGCTGGCGCAAACTGTCCGTGCTTAATTGTTCGTGCGTTAAAACGACTTGCCGGACGATTTGCGCCCGGCGCTGCGCTTCCGACGCTTTTTTGAAATACATCGCGGCGAGCTTTGTTTGATTGACTGCGGCAAAATGGTCGCCGATGTGATTGAGCAGCATAATGCTTTCTTCGACGCCGCGCATCGCGCTGTATAAACTGTCTTCGATGTTTTCAGTAAGGGTTGCCAGCAGCGCGGCGGCGGAAAATGCGTGTCCGGTATGACAGCGAAAACGGGCGCGTTTGCCGTCCTTGTATTTCGATAAAACGCCGTGACAGTCCGGGCAGGTAAACGGCGTCAGCTCGCCAAACTGCATAATGCCCGATTCAAACGCGCTGTATTCCGCCGCGATGCCGATTTCTATTTTCGTTTTTTCGTCGTCTTCCATAATCACCTCCGAAGTTTCCGCCGCTTTTTCTTTTGTTAAGCGAACGAGAAGGTCTGCCATCTCCGAAACGGGAACCGTGTAATGAACCTCGACTTCGCGCAGAGCGTTTTCCGGCATCGAAGGAACTTCGGCGTCTTCGGGGTCTTGAACAATCGCCGTGCCGCCGCGATGTTTAATCGTCCAAAGCCCGGCAGTTCCGTCGTCGAGCGCGCCCGACAAAATTACGCCGATAACGCGATTATTGTAAGCATAAGCGGCGGAACGAAAAAGCGGGTCAACGGCAGGACGAAAACGATTTTCCTTCGGACCGTGCGTAACGCGCGCCTTCCCGTTTTCGGCTAATAAATGTCGGTCGGGCGGCGCGACATAAATCCGGTTCGCGCAAATCGGCTCGCCGTCGTAAGCGTGCGCGACTTCGATTGTGTTTTCCCGATTGAGAACCTCCGGCAGAATGCTGCGAACGTCCGGCGACATATGCCAAACGATAAAAAGCGGCGCATCAAAATCCTTCGGCAAACCCGCAACGAGTTTTTTCAAAGCCTCAAACCCACCCGCTGACGCACCGACGACGATAATAGGGAAATTGCCATTTTCATTCTTTTTCCCCGCGCCGTTTTCGGATTTTGAGGTTTTTAATTTTTTCATACCTGTTTTTTCGGTAAGCGCAATCAACCGCCAATACGAATGAATTAATCAGACAAAGAAACGAATCGGCTGTTTTTGCAAATCGAAAGCTGCTTTTGCGGCGATGTTTTCATTTGACGGGACAATTTCGTTTGTTTGATTTTGACAAAATTCGGCGGAAAAGAAAACCGACAAAAAACGGTGCCGCGTAATCTTTTGGCAAATTCGTGCAAACAATTCGAGCAAGAAACTTTCTGCGGCTTCGATGATTTCCAACTTGCCTGCCGCAGAGTCGCTTATTAAAAAATCAATCGGTATGGACGAGAGTAGCTAAAGTTTATGACAAACGGGCGCGAACTGCAATAAAATTGACGCGCCGCCTGAACGCGAAAAAGCCGACCCGTAAAAGTCGGCTTTTTTGAAGCACGCGAAACCCGGCACGCCCGCGAGCGATTATTTTGAATCGTTTTATTTGCCGCTCGAAAGTTTTCCGATGAGCGTAAAGAGCGGCAGATACATCGAGATGACGATTGAACCGATGGTGACACCTAAGAATGCAATCAAGACCGGCTCGATCATCGAGAGCAAATCGGCGATTGCCGAGTCAACTTCGTCTTCGTAAAAATCGGCAATTTTGCCGAGCATCGCATCCATCGCGCCGGTTTGCTCGCCGACTCCGACCATCTGGCTGACCATGTGCGGAAAAACTTCGGTCGCTTTGAGCGGCTCGACGAAACTTTCGCCACGCTCGACTCCGGCGCGAACCTTTAAAATAGCGTCTTCGACGACGACGTTACCGGCGGTCTTCGCCGTAATTTCGAGCGACTGCAAAATCGGCACGCCGGAAGAGAGCAAGGTTGAGAGAATTCGCGCGAAACGGGCGACGGCGATTTTACGCAGAATGCCGCCGAAAATCGGCGTTTTTAAAAGCAGCGAATCAATCGCCCACCTGCCCTTCGGAGTTTTGTAATAGAAACTGATGCCGACCGCGCTGCCAAGGATAGTCGCCAGCAAAGACAAGCCGCCCCAACCGGCGAGAAAATTACTGATCGCCATCACGATGCGCGTCGGCAACGGCAGCATTTCGCCCGGTCCGAGCAATCCTAAAAAGATTTGCTCGAACTGCGGAATGACGACGACCATAATCGTCGCCACCGCCGCGATTGCCACCACGACGACCGCCGCCGGATAAATCGAAGCCGAAATGATGCTGCGTTTTAATTTGACGACCTTTTCGATCAAAGTGGCGAGCCGCTGCAAAATCAAATCAAGCACGCCGCCCGTTTCGCCGGCTTCGACCATATGCGTGTAAAGCGAATCGAAAACCTTCGGATGTTTTTCGAGCGCGGCAGAAAGCGTCGCGCCTTCTTCGACGTTTTGGCGAACTTGATGCAAAACTTCTTTGAAGAAAACATTCTTCTGCTGCTGCGCCAAAATATCAATACACGAGACGAGCGGCAGACCCGCGTCAATCATTACGGAAAACTGGCGCGTGAAAATGGCTAACTCTTTGGCTTTGACTTTTTTGCCGCGTCCGAGTTTCGGCAGACTGATTTCGCGCCCCTTCTCCGAGGCTTGCGTCATTATGATTTGCTCGCGGCGCAGAAGCGAGCGCAGTTCGTCCTGACTGGCAGCGATTTTCTCGCCCGAAACCATTTCGTTTAACCGATTGCGACCTTTAAAGGCGTATGTTGGCATTTTTTATTCTGCTCCTCTAATAAGTTTGGGAAGTTGTGAAAGTAGGAAGTTTGGGAAGTCTAGGAAGATTGGAGAACAGTTTGAACTTTTAAAACTTCCCAAACTTTCCGAACTTCCCAAACTTATTTATCGAACCGGCGGACGCTGACCCACTGGTCTTCCCTGCGCGTATGGACTGCCCGGCGTTTGTCCGTTTAGCGGCGGTTTGCCGCCTCCATTGTAAGCCTGGTTTAAGCCAGAGCCGCGCTCGATTAAATCTCTCAATTCGTCCGCGTTCGAGGTGCGCTGCATCGCCACGTCAAGAGTGATTTGGCGTTTTTGGTAAAGCGTGGCGAGAGCCTGATTGAACGTCTGCATACCGAACTTGTCTTGTCCGGTTTGCATCGTCGAATAAATCTGGTGAATTTTGTCTTCGCGGATTAGGTTGCGGATGGCGGCGTTTGGCACGAGAATCTCCAGTGCCATCACGCGCCCGTCGCCGGATGATTTCGGCAAAAGGGCTTGACACAGAATGCCTTCGAGAACCATTGAAAGCTGCGTGCGAATTTGCGATTGCTGTCCGGCGGGAAAAACGTCAATAATACGGTTGATGGTCGAGGCGGCGGAATTCGTGTGTAACGTGGCAAAAGTTAAATGCCCAGTTTCGGCGATTCTGAGCGCCATCTCGATAGTTTCCAGGTCGCGCATTTCGCCGACGAGAACCACGTCCGGGTCTTGTCTTAGGGCAGTCCGCAGAGCGTCGGCGAAACCGTGCGTGTCGGCGTTGACTTCGCGTTGGTTGACGACGCAGTTTTTATGATTGTGCAGAAATTCAATCGGGTCTTCGATAGTCAAAATATGTTCGTTGCGGTCAACGTTGATCTTGTCAATCATCGAAGCGAGCGTCGTTGATTTACCGGAGCCGGTCGGACCCGTTACCAGAATCAAGCCGCGCGGCTTTTTGCACATATCCGAGATGACGGGCGGCAATCCCAAATCATTAAAGGTTTTTATCTCATACGGAATCGCGCGGAACACCGCGCCGACGGCGCCTTTTTGATTAAACAGATTAGCGCGGAAACGCGACATTCCTTTCAATCCGAACGAAAAATCGAGTTCCAGCTTTTCCTCGAAACGGTGCTTTTGCGCGTCGGTCAAAACCGAATAAGCGAGCCGTTTCGTATCGGCGGGCGAAAACGCCGCAAAACCGTCGAGCGCGCTCAAGTGTCCGTGAACGCGCACCTGCGGCGCGGAATTGGTCGTGATATGTAAATCCGAACCGCCCAATTCCGTCATACGGCGCAGCAGGTCGGGAAGCGTAATTTGTTCGGCAGTGGCTGGTTGTTGGAGATTCATAAAATTAAGTTTAGGAAGTTTGGGAAGTTTAGGAAATTTAGGAAGTCGGAGCAGGCTTAGAAAGATTCTAACTTTCTTAACTCCCCGAACTTCCTAAACTTTTTATTTAAGTTCAGCTTGCTGAACGCTGTTTGACTTGCGCTGGAGTGAATTGATGGCTTTTTCCGATTCCTGTTCGATGCGCTGCGAGTTATCTTTCGGAGCGTTGGTCGCCACGCTGTAGATGCGTCCGTCAACTTCCGTAAAATAAAAGAGGCGCGACTGCACCGCGCCGCGCGCGCCCGGCGATTGCGCGACGACGACGTAAACCCGTTTGCCGCCGACTTGTTTTTGATAATCATTGACGACCCAGCCTTCTTCACGAATCATCCGGTCAATAACCGTGCGTCTTAAGGCGGAAGTCGAAACGCCGCCGACGGTTTTGTTCGACGGAGCTTCATTGTCCGTACTGACCGCCGGACCGACGACCGCAATCGCCGCCGAACCGATGTTCAAACCGCTTTCGTCGTCAACGCGAAACTGCAGCTCGCCTGCCGAAGCCTGACCGCGTTTCCAGCCGCGCGGCGCGGCTTCGCCCGACGGCAAAATCGCCGGCGCGTTGTCTGCGACAAACATCACTTTGCCACCGGACTTAAGAGCGGTTTTTTGATTCGCGTTGTTGTTGCTGTCGGACGCTGCCCGCGCGTTGGCGAGCCGTATCTGGCGCAGACGCAAATTGCGCTTTCTGGCGTTTAAGGATTTCTGGCGATTCGTTCGCTGACGATAAGCGCGCCACCATTTTTTCGAGTATTTTTTGTATTTCTTGCTTTTCTTTTTCGCCCGTTTTTGCTTTTGGCGCGAACCGGCTTCGACCTGTGTCGTGACGAGCGGCAGAATCGTTCCCAGCCCGACGAGTATTGCCAAAGATAATGCGATTGCCCTGTAAATCATACTTTCTCCTTTTTCTTACAAAACCGTTTCTTTGACGACTTCTTCAATCGTCGTAATTCCTTCGCGCAGTTTGTGAAGACCCGAACCGCGCAAAGTTATCATTCCGAGTTCTATAGCTTTCCTGCGGAGTTCGATGGCGCTCGCGCCGATGATAATTAACTCGCGCAGCTCGTCGGTGATTTCCATCACCTCGTAAAGACCGACTCTGCCTTTGTAACCTGTGCCGTTGCAAGCCTCGCAGCCTTTGCCTTTGTAAGCCTTGAGTTCGTCGGCTTCTTCTTTCGAGAATCCGATTTCGGTGAGTGCTTCGACCGGCACGTGAATTTCTTCCCTGCAATCTTTGCAGATTCTTCTGATAAGTCTTTGCGCCTGAATGATATTGACGCTGGTGGCGACGAGGAACGGCTCGATGCCCATATTGACCATTCGGGAGATGGTCGAAGGCGCGTCGTTCGTGTGCAGCGTTGATAAAACGAGATGTCCGGTGAGCGCGGCTTTGATAGCGATTTCCGCCGTTTCAAAATCGCGGATTTCGCCGACCAGAACGATGTTCGGGTCTTGCCGTAGGAACGAGCGCAGCGCGGCGGCAAAGTTTAAGCCGATTTGCTCTTTCATCTGCACCTGATTAATTCCGGGCAAATTAAATTCAACCGGGTCCTCCGCCGTCATAATATTCGTCTCGGAAGTATTCAAAGCCTGAAGCGCCGAATAAAGCGTATTAGTTTTACCCGAACCCGTCGGACCGGTCACCAAAACCATTCCGTAAGGCTTCGAGATGTTGCGCTGGAAAATTTCCAAACTCCCCGCTTCAAAACCGAGTTTGGTCATATCGAGCATCAGTTTGTCTTTATCGAGCAGACGAAGCACGACTTTTTCGCCGAACAGCGTCGGCAAAGTCGAAACGCGGAAATCGAGTTCGCGCGAGCGGTTGTCAAATTTGACTTTGATTTTGATGCGTCCGTCCTGCGGCAACCGTTTTTCGGAAATGTCGAGTTTCGACATAATTTTCAAACGCGAGATGAGCGCGTCGCGCATCTTCATCGGCGGGTGCATCACGTCGTATAAAACGCCGTCAATGCGAAACCGGATGCGTAAATCTTTTTCATAAGGCTCGACGTGAATGTCTGACGCGCCGCGCCTTAAAGAGTCAACTAATAAAACATTGACCAGACGCACAACGGGCGCGTCCTCGCTCGCAATGGTGAGTTGGGCGAGGTCAATTTCATCATTGTCCTGGAGCAGTTCCAACTCTTCGCCTTCGCTTGCGCCGAATTCAAAGCGGTCGAGCGAGACGGTCAAATCCGACTCAACCAATCTTTGGTCAAGCGTCGCGGCTGCCGCTCCGTTACTCGATGCGCTCCTGCCGTTTTTGCCGCCGTTTTTACCGTTATGGCTTCTGCCGTCGCCGTTTTTGCCGATGCTTGGAACAAATCTCTCGATTCCGGTAATAGCGGATGAGTCAAAGATTTCGATTTCGTTAGCGGCGCTGTAATACTTTCCGATGGCAACCACTAAAGACGCTTCCGAAGCAATAACCGGCACGACGTTTAAGCCGGTCATAAACTTGATGTCGTCCATCGCAAAAACATTCGTCGGGTCAGCCATCGCCAGCGTCAGAGTCGCGCCGACTTTGGAAATCGGCAAAACCGAATATTTGAGCGCGACTTCCTGAGAAATCAATCTGATGGTTTCTTCTTCAATCTGAAAGAGGTCTAAATTAATTGACGGAATGCCGTATTGACGCGATAAAACGGCGGTTATTACGTCGTCCGGAACAATTCCGAGACGAACTAAATGCGAGCCTAAACGCCCGCCGTTAGCGCGTTGATACTCCAATACCTCGCGCAGTTGCTGCGATGAGATTAGATTTTCACGGACAAGGATTTCTCCAAGTTTTGATGACATTACTTAAAATTTTCCTTTTGTTTGTTCAAAAAAGAGGATTTTTTGAGAAGAGTTTCGTACGGCTTTTATTACTTATCAATACGAAATAAAACGATGTTAAACATCGTTGTTATAAATAATAATTGTTTAACCTGAAAGTGTCAAGATACTTTTTTGACGTCCGGTCTTTAAAAAATCAAGAGCCGCGTCTCCAGATAAAGACGCGGCTCTTGATTTTTTGAGTTCAAGATTTAATTTTTCTTTTTGGTGGTCTTTTGCGGAGTTAGTTTTTGCGATTTAAGATATTCGACCGCTCCGGCGACGCTCTCTTTTAATTTGTGCGTGCTCGGCGCGACCTCCGCAAATCGCTGCATATAATTTAATCCTTCCTGTTTTTGCTGCGTATTGCCGCTTCTCTCGCCGGCGTCGAAAAGCGATAATCCCAAACCGGCTAAAGCATCGGGGTTGTCAGGCGACGTTTCGAGCGCTTTTTTGTATTCGGTAATAGCATTGTCGGGATCGGCAGCAAGGCGATAAACATCGGCTAAAACGACCTGCGCTTCGGCTTTGGCGGCTTTGTCGGTTTCGACGGCGGCATATTCTTCGATCAATGTTTTAATCGCGCTCGTTTTGGTGTTGTCAATTTTCTCGGTCGCCACCATATTTTTAGCAAGATCTTTTGCTCCGCGCAGCGTATCCATCTTCACGGCATCGTAATTCTTTCGGTCAACGATTTCCGTTGCCGGAGCGTTTTTCAAAATGGTCAAAGACTGACTGTAAGCGTCAACGGCATCGGCGAAGTCTTTGGTCACTTTGCTCATACTTTGCATTCTGGCACTTGCATCGGTCACTGCTCTGCTTTGATTATACGTATCAACGCCGCGAAATCTTAAAGACAGCGCTTTGTTATTTAAAAGCACCGGCGCGCTGCCGACAAAATCGTAGCTGGCTTTATAACCCTCGTCGAATTTCGCAACCGCCACGTCATAATTTTTAGCTGTGTAGGCTTTGTTGCCCTCGTCGAGAGCTTTTCTAACCAATTCGTCGCTTTCTTTGGATTTCGCGTTTTTGGCATTAATCTCGGCGACTTGCTTTTCATAATCGGCTTGCGCCTTTTTTTGTTCGGCGGTCAATTCGCCGCTCGGGTTCGCAGCCGGAGCGGCATTCAAACCGCCTCTGGCTTGCTCTTCGGTCAAACGCGCGCCGTCGCCTTCGACCAATGTAATAGTAATTTTTTCATTCCCGGCTTTAACGCCCGGAAAAATTTCCGCCTTCGCACTCGGCGCGCTGACGGCAAACATAAACTGCCCGCCAAGCGGAAATCCGGCAAAGCTAAATTCGCCTTTGCCGTTGGTTTTGCCCGACGGCAGTTTTCCTTTGACATCTATCCGGTAAACGTCAATGACGGCATCGGCAACCGGCACCGTCGTGCCGTCCGCTTTTTTCATCACGACGCGACCCATCACCGGCGCGGTTTGGGCGAGAGCGGCGATGCCGCCCGTCATAAATAAAGCGATGGCTAAAAGAAACGTCAAATAATTTTTACGAAACATTTTAAAATCCTCCAAAAAATCTGTTTATAAAGTCGTATCGAAAAACGCCTCTTTACGATGTTTCCGAAAAAAGAAGAGTTGTTATTTAAGTAAGTATTTTAACTCAACTCGGTCAGAATTTTGAAGCGAGAAACCGTATTTGCCAAAATTTATATTTTTTTTTCGTGTGTTATCTTAAACTCTTATTATTCAGAACTAATTTTTAAGCAGAGGAGATTTTAATGACCGAGAGGATTTACAATTTTAGCGCGGGACCGGCGGTTTTGCCGCTGGAGGTTTTGCAGCAGGCGCAAAGCGAAATGACGTCTTTAAACGGAATCGGGATGAGCGTGATGGAAGTCAGCCACCGCTCGAAACATTTTGAGCAGATTCTCGAAGCGGCGAAAAACGGCATCCGCGAACTGATGCGCGTTCCCGACAATTATAAAATTCTGTTTCTGCAGGGCGGCGCAAGCCTGCAATTTTCGATGATTCCGCTTAACTTTTTGGGAAAAGATGAAACGGCTGATTACGTGATAACCGGCGCCTGGGGCAAAAAAGCGATTAAAGAAGCGAAGCGCTGCGGCAATGCAAAGGCGATTTTTTCCACCGCCGATTGCGGCTTTAAATCCGTGCCGACGCAGGACGAACTCGCTTTCAGCGAAAACGCCCGCTATCTTCATTACACTTCGAACGAAACTATCGAAGGCGTCGAATTTAAATACGATTTGGACGGAAAAGGCGTGCCGGTCGTCTGCGACGCTTCGTCAAACATTCTCTCGAAACCGATTGACATTGAAAAATACGCTTTGATTTACGCCGGAGCGCAGAAAAATATCGGACCTTCGGGCGTAACGCTAATCATTATCCGCGACGATTTGCTTGAGCAAGTTCCCGAAAATCAACATTCGATGCTCGATTATCGGCTAATTGCCGAAAACGATTCAATGCTCAACACGCCGAACACCTGGGGAATTTACATTATCAATCTGGTCTGCCAGCACATCAAAAAACACGGCGGACTCGCGGCAATGGAAAAGAAAAACGAGGAAAAAGCAAAGATTCTTTACGACGCGATTGACGCCAGCGACGGCTTTTATCGGGGACACGCCGACTCGTCGGCGCGTTCCCTGATGAATGTTACCTACCGTCTGCCGACCGAAGAACTCGAAAAACAATTCGCGTCGGAAGCCGCCGCGTGTAATCTCGACGGTTTGAAAGGACATCGTTCGGTCGGCGGCATTCGCGCTTCGATTTATAACGCTTTTCCGAAGGAAGGAGTTGAAGCGTTAGTTGAATTTATGAAAAATTTCGCGCAGAAAAATGGATAATTTTTAGCCACGAACAAACACGAAAGAACACGAAATCAAGTCCAAAAATTTTTCGTGGATTTTCGTGTTTGTTCGTGGCTAAATGTTTTCCAAAACTTCCAAAAGTTCAGCTTCCTCGCCTTCCGAGACTGTTCGCAAATCAATTGTAACCTTGTCATCTAAAATTCGCGTGATGATTGGCGGATTCGAAAACCGCAGCGTTTCTTCCAATTTCGCCGCCGACATCCGCGCGTGTTCGAGCGCGAGCAAAATCGTTGCGGGTTGCGCCGTCGGCGCGGAACCGCCGCCGACGACCGATTTGCCTTCGGCGATTTCGATTTTCAAAACTTTGCTCGCACCCAAATTTTTATTCAATTTTTCCGCGAATTCCAATGAGCGTGTTTTCAATTCTTCAATCGTCGCCGAAAGCATTTTCAGAACCGGAATTTCCCGCACAGCCGCCTCTCTGCGAAAAGATTCGAGCGTCGCTTCGAGCGCAGCGTAGATTAATTTATCAACTCTGAGCGCGCGATAGAGCGGATGCTTTCTGATTTTTTCGATGACTTCGCGCCGCCCGACGATCAAGCCCGACTGCACGCCGCCGAGCAGTTTATCGCCGCTGAACGTGACCACATCCGCACCGGCTTGTATCGAATCATTGATAACGGGTTCGTCCGTCAAACCGTAACGGCTCAAATCGAACATCGCGCCCGAACCGGCGTCTTCGTAAAGCAAAATGTCTTTTCCGCGCGCGAGTTCGGCGAGTTCGGATAAAGCTGGCGCGGCAGTGAAACCGACGATTCGGTAATTCGACGGATGAACGCGCAAAATCAACTTCGTATTTTCCGAAACGGCGCGTTCGTAATCGGAAATTTTCGTTCGGTTCGTCGTGCCGACTTCTCTTAAAATCGCGCCGGATTGTTCCATCACGTCGGGTATGCGAAAATCGCCGCCGATTTCGACGAGTTCGCCGCGCGAGACAATCGCTTCGCCGCCGCGCGCCAGCACGGTCAAAACTAAAAAAGTCGCCGCCGCGCAGTTGTTGACAACGAGCGCGCCGTCCGCGCCAGTGAGTTCGGCTATGAGATTTTCGACGCGCGAGCCGCGACGTCCGCGCTCGCCCGTCGTTAAATCATATTCGAGCGTGCAGTAACACGCGGCGTTTTCCGTCAACGCTCTCACGGCTTTTTCCGATAGCGGCGCGCGTCCCAAATTCGTGTGAATGATGACGCCCGTCGCGTTGATGACTCGGCGCAAGCCGGAATTACATTCGTCGCGCCAGAGTTTTTCGAGATTTTTTTCGCCCTTCGCCAACAGTTCCTCGCGCGAATAATTTTCATCGCCGTCTTGTTCGTCTAACATTTCCCGCCGCAGCGCGTCGGTCAGCGCGCGAGCTAGCACAGTCAAATGTTTCGCGCCGGATTGTTGCCGGATTTTCGCGGCGGTCGCCGTCTGAAGAAGCGCGTCAATCGAAGGCAGCAGCCGCAGATTTCCGCGGCGGTCGTGTTTGTTCATAAAATTATTGTAACCGAAGAAGCGCTCCGAAATAGTGAAACGAGGAATTGTTTCGGCTTTGAAAGTTTTCTTTTAACTGGAGAAGTTCACGAGACGGAAAACCCCGATGGCAATTTTAGGCAATAAATTATACCGGCAAACGCAAACCAAGTACGAAGAATCCGCTAATCTCGACCAGCAAATCGCCAGGCTCGAAGACGACATTCGCAAGCTGAAAATTGATTTCGATATTTTTTTCAGCGGCGGCACAAAGCGTCCGCCGCTCGAAGCGCGGGCGCGGCTCGACGCGAATATCAAACGGCTCGCCGACGACCGCAATCTGAACTACGCCCAGCGTTATCAATTCAACACAATCGTCGCGCGCTTTACGTCCTACCGCGAATTGTGGCGCCGAATGCTGAAAAAACGCGGTGAGGAAATCACATAAAAAAGGTTCCAAGTTTCAGCTTTCAAGTCTCAAGCTGTGGGAAACCCAATTAACTTGAAACCTGAAACCTAAAACTTGAAACCGATTTAATAAACGCCGTCCGGCTTTTTTGCAAAGAACCGACCGCTATCAAACGATTTGATTTGCCGCGTCAACTCGCCGTTACGTTTTCCGCCTGCGGACCTTTCGGACCGTTGGTGACTTCAAACTCGACATCCTGCCCCTGCGTCAAAGTTTTATAACCGTCACCGGAAATCGCGCTGTAATGCACGAACACATCCTGCTCGCCGGGCTGCTCAATAAAACCGTAACCCTTCGCGTTGTTAAACCATTTGACCTTACCGTTAGTTTTTGTCATTTTTTCTAATTCCTCCTACAAACATCAGTGAATTTTTATTTTTCAGACCTCTTATCAAGGTTTAGTTGTTTTACAGTTCCGTGCCGGAAGGCATCATCAATCAAAGAAAAACAAAGTTCGCCCGCGACAAAACCTCACCGGCTTTGCCTTTTGCAAATTATCGAAAATGTAATAAAACTCATTTTCTAACAAGTAGAAAATCTTAAACCGCAAGATTTTTTAAGGGATTGTTTTTCGATTGATTTTTTGATAGAACGAATGAAAATTTAACGAAAATAAATCCGGCTGTCAAGAATCTTTTTCGCTTTTTTGTAATCCGCCGGACATTTGCCGCAAAATTGACATCAAACAAGCGATAAACGAAGATAAAGCCAAACGAAAGGCTATGAATAACTACGTGGCGAATTCTCCGCTTTCCTATAACGAATATTTAAAAGTTACCGAACTCATCGGTTTGCAAAGCACTCTGTCCGAGCCGACGAGTCACGACGAATTGTTGTTTATCGTCATTCATCAAACTTACGAGCTTTGGTTCAAACAAATTCTGCACGAGATTGACGCGAGCATCAATTGGCTCAGGGAAAACCGCACGTTTCGCGCCAATCATTCGCTGAAAACCGTCGCGGCAATCGGCAAAGTCGTCGTTAGCCAGATTCATATTTTAGAGACGATGGCGCAAATCGGCTTTTTGGAATTCCGCGACAAATTAAATCCGGCGAGCGGTTTTCAATCAACGCAGTTCCGCGAAATCGAATTCGTCTCCGGCGCGAAAGATGAAAAAATGATGAATCATTTTAAGATGGACGGATTCGCTTTTGAAAGATTAAAGAAAAGATTCGACCAGCCGAGCCTCGCTGAGGAGTTTTGGAATCTGCTGGGCAGAAAAGGTTTTCCGGTTGAAACAAACGAAGAAAAAGTGCAAACGATTGTCGAAATTCTGACCAGCCCCGAACGACACGCCGACTTTTTTATAATGCAGGATTTGCTCATCGAACACGACGAAAACATCGCTTTGTGGCGCTACAATCACGTTCTGATGGTCGAGCGAATGCTCGGAATGAAACGCGGCACGGGCGGCTCGGAAGGCGCGGGTTATTTGCGAACGACGCTATCGAAAAAATTCTTTCCCGAACTCTGGGAAGCCAGAACTCATCTTTAAGATAGCCCAAATTCCTAAGTCCAATGTCTAAAGTCAGTCCGATTTCCGGCTTTCAACACTGGACTTGAAACCGCGCAACTACAACTTTGATTTGGACCGGCGCATCAAACTCCGCAAAACCGAATGATCACAAGGAGTTTTTATGCTTTCATCGCCGACCAAAATTATCCTGCTCATTCTTGTCTTGTTCGCTGCGACAAACGCCCAAACGCCCGCCCCGACCCCGATTGAAGACGACATCGCCGAAAAAGTTTTCACTGAAGAAATCAAACTAAACGTTTCCGCCGTTGACCGCAACGGGAAATTTTTCGCAGGCTTGAAAAAGGAAGATTTGGTGATTATAGAAGACGAGCGGCTGCACCAGGCGAGCAGTCTGCGGCGCATTCCCGCCAATGTCTTAATCGTGATGGACACGGGCGGCGAGATGCGGGCGAAAAAGGGATTCGAGCAAACGAAGAAAACCGCCAAAAGTTTAATCAACGCGCTCTCAGAAGAAGATTCCGTAGCAGTGATGCAGTATCACGATAAGGTCGAGATTATCGCCGAATGGACGAATAAAAAAGAGGCGATGAAACTTCTGAATACAAAAGCGAATTTCGGCAAACGTTCGGTTTTCGTAAACGCGCTTGACGCGGCGACGCGCTTTCTGCAAAAAACGCCGCTCGATAATCGGCATCTCGTTCTCATTACCGACGGCACCGACACTTTTAATGATTTGTCGGCGCGCGGCACAGCGCGGCGCAGCCTGCTGGCGACCGACATCAACGTTCACGTTTTCAGTTATACAAAACTCGAATTGACCGACATCGAGCCGCGCACCAAAGGAATTTCCACAGCGCCGATGCCGAAAGCGATGCCCGACGAAATCAGAGCGACGTTGCCGAACGGCGTGCGCGATGTTTCAATGGCACGAGGCGGAATTTCAATCAATACCGACCGCGCGTTTCTGCGAAAAATGCGCGAACGAAAAACAGCCTTGCTTGACGGCGAAGAATTCCTGACCACGCTTGCCAAAGACACCAACGGCGAAATTATCCTGCCTGAATCGAACGAGGAAATGCTGGAGAAAACCGCCGTCATCGCCGCGATCATTGATTCGAGCTACGTTTTAACTTACACGCCGAAACGCGCTCTGAGCGAATCGAAGACGGGCGAAATCCGCAGCATCGAAGTTTCCTCGCGCCGCCCCGATTTGCAAGTTCAGGCTCGCCGCAAACTCATCGTCAAATAAGGGATGAGGGATGAATTTAAAACAAGACCTGACTTATTTTATTCATCCCTTCTCTCTCTGCCCTTATCCCTTTCTAGAATGCTTGTGAAAATCTGAAGTGAAGCTGTCCCTGCCGTAAGCGGAAAATGCCGTTTGTGCCGTTCGGCTGCGGAATCAGAAATTGCGGCGGGTTAAGCAGATAGCCGTAATCAACTCCGATTTCGCCGCCGATCGGGGCTTTAATTCGTAAGCCGAATCCGACGGTGTGCGACCAGACGGCGCGCAAATTTTGCCGGAAAACATCACCTGCCGCAACTTCGGGCGGATTGAAAATATCTTTGACGCGCCGGAAAACATTGCCGCCGTCGTAAAACGGCACGGCGCGGATTGATTTGGAAAGCGGAACTCTGGCTTCGAGATTGACAATCGCCAGGGCGTTGCCGCCGAACGGAACCGAAAACGGAGTTAAGAAAACCGGATCGCCCTCGCTGTTTCTGAAAATTCCCTGCGGCACGACGACCACGCGCGGACCCGCCTGTTCAAATTCAAAACCGCGAAGCGTGCTTGAGCCGCCGGCGAAAAATCGCTCGCTAATCGGCAGAATGCCTTCGAGGTCTGGAAACTGCGCCGAAAACCTGTTTTCGCTCGAAAAAACGCTTGCCAAACCGAGAACGCCGCGTCCGGCAAAAGTCGTGTCGCGCAGAAACGACGCGGTGTAATAAGCGTTATAGCTGCCTTGAAATTTGTGATAACCGATGTTCGCTCCCAGTGCAGGCAAGGACACGGTATATTCCGCTGTCAGATAATTGCCGCGCGTCGGGTCTCCCGGATTGTAGCGGCACGGCTCGCCCGGGTCGCCTTTGGCGATGAGGTCGAGAATCGTATTTTTGACCGAACAGTTTTCCCTGGTGTCGAAAACGAAATTCGTGCCGAAGCCCGATGTTCTGATTCTCGCGTCGGGAC
Organism: Pyrinomonadaceae bacterium; assembly: GCA_030448055.1. Lineage (GTDB taxonomy): Bacteria > Acidobacteriota > Blastocatellia > Pyrinomonadales > Pyrinomonadaceae. The sequence goes on along the minus strand of JAUJNR010000002.1, from coordinate 234,963 downwards.
GCAGCAAATCTCTAATCAGAAGGCTTTCGATGTTGTAAAGCCGCACGTCTTCAAAGCGGTAGCGGGCGAACAAAATACTGCGTTTGCGGCGGCTGATGGTGCGGCTGGTTTCCGCCGAAAGCGTCAAACGGTTGATGGTCGGCTCCTGCGCTTCCGCGCCGAATTCGTCAATCGGATTGCCTTCTTCATCAACGCGCTGAACGATGCCGCCGGTTCCGCTGTCAAAAGTCGAGCGGAAAAAGCGCGTCACGGTCGAGTCGCGTTCGTAGCGCGCCGAAAAGGTCAGCGGCGCGTAGCGAATCGAATTGTCGGCGTTTCTACCGTCGTTCAAAAATCTGGGGTTGATAAAGTCAATCTGCGCGTTTTGCTGCAAGCGGCTGGCGCGGATTCGCGCGCCGCCCTGCACAAGTTTTCCGAACAGATTGAAATGGCGAACGTCAAAAAATCCGTTCGCGCCGATGTCAGTCGAAAAACCGCCGCCGTAAGTGATAAGACGCGGTTTTTGTTCCTCGACGTTGATGATAATGTCCGACAGCCGATTGCCGTCTGCCCGTTCGCCCGCCGGTTCGGGTTTGATTTCAACTAAACTGAACGCATCGGTCGAATACAGGTTTTGCTCGCTTGTAAAAATGTCGGTCGAGCGCAAAACGTCGTCAACGCGCAAATTGATCGCTTTGAAAATCGCTTCAGATTCGGTGCGCTCGTTGCCGTTTATCAAAATGCGGTTGATGAAAACCTTCTTGCCTTCGTTCTCGACCGTATAAACAATTTTGACCAATTCCTGATTGGCGTTTTCGTCGCCCGGCAGTTCAACGAGCGAATAGCTTACCTTAGCGTCGTAATAACCGGCTTTGGAATAAAAACTTTGAATTTCGCGCACGCCGTTTCTGGCTCGCGCCCGCGAAAAATTCTTGCCGATTAAGTTCGGCAGTTCGCCCTGCAGAACGTCGTCCGAGTAAGATGTGTTGCCGACAATTTCAATGCCGTCAATGTGCGTCGGGATTCCTTCTTCGATCACAAAAGTTAAAATCAAATCTTCGCCGTTCGGCGACACGCCCTGCCTGACCGTCACTTGATTGCGGCGAAAGCCGAGTTCTCTCAATAAAGAACTTATCGTCCGGCGGTCGCTCTCGATAATTTCGGCGCTCGTGTAGCCGCGTCCGAAACCGATAAACGGAATGATGCCGAGCGCGTTTGCTTCCTGCGAATCAAGGACGCTCTGCACTTCGTCAATTCTGAACTCGTCCGTGCCTTCGAGCCGTATATCAACGAGTTTTAATTGGCGACTCAAATCGGCGCGATACGTTACCTCGACAGCGCGGTTCATTAACTCCGCGCCGCTCAACGCGCCGCACAAAACCGCCGTTTCGTTCGTCGTTACGCTCGCCTCGTTTTCAGTAAATTCGGGTCTGACCGAACAAACCGCCGACACCTGCGCGAAGAAAAAACCTTTTTCCTGAAAGTAATTCCTCAGCCGCCGTTCGCCTTCAATTATCGAGGCGTAATCGAGCGTGCCTTCGCGTTTGATTGATAAAAGTTCGGTCAGTTTCTTGTCGCCGATTTTCTCATCCCCGGCGTCCACAGCGACGTTAACGACGGCGCCGACTTTGCCCTCGACTTCGATGTTAATCGTGTTTTTGTCGGCGTCGAAAACGACCCGCGCGTCTTGGAGTCCAGGGGCGAGAAAATTTTCTTCGCGCAGCGCTTTGCGAATTCGCTCGACATCTTTTTCTAAAAGTTCGCGCGTGTAAAATTCGCCCGGTTGCAATTTTAATTTTCGCTGAACTTCCGCCGATTTAAAGCCTTCGATGTTAATTGCAAACCTTTCCACTTTCGCCTGCGCGTTCGGCGTAACCTGAAAAGTCACGTTCACTTCCGTGTCGCTCGTCGTGGGCTGCGTCGTGTAGGAAACTTCGGCGTTGAAAAATCCGCGCTCGCGCAGATAAACGAGAATCGCGTCGGCGTTGTTGCGAAGCGTCTGGTCGGTGATCGCTGTTCCCGGATTTAGAAGGTTTAATTTTAATAGCAATTCCTGTTCGGTAACTTTGTCGCCGACGGTGTTGCCGATGTTGATGAACACTTTATCAGCCTGCGTTTTGCGCTTAATGATGAAGCGCAGATTAACGCCGGTTTCGCCAACCGCGCTCGCCTCGATTTTCGCCGAAACGATTCTTTTCGTTTTGTAAAGCGCATCGAGAGCATCGCGCATTTTGACGGCTGAATAAACGTCGCCGAGCGCGTTTCGCGCCACGAGTTCAAATTGCTGCGCGGCGGAGACGGCGCGGTCGGTTCCCTCAAACGTAACGGTGACGGCTTCGATGCGACGGTCTTCGTAGATGCTCTGCGCGAAGATTGCAAAAGAAGAAAGAAAAATCAAACCGCATAAACGCACAAGAGAATCGACAGGGACAATGCGGATTGACAGGAATAAATTTAAAAAACGAAAATTCATTTTATTCCTGCTTGTCCTGTTACCCGTGTCAATTTTTCTTCTGTCTTCTGAGTTTCTGTGGTTCAAATTCTTTCCTCTTAAAATCTCTTTCGTAAACGAATTTCAAAACTAAAATTATTATTTTGGCGCGTGACATTCGATAATGAACGCTGCTCGTATTGGGCGACAAACGACAAACGGTTCGAGACGCGGTATTCGAGAGCTAAAACCTGATTTTGGTCTTCCGAGAGATTAGTTGAATATGTCACTAAAAGATTGCGGTTGATTTGTCTGCCCACTGTTAGACGCGCCGACGGATTGAGGCGTTGACCGGAAATATTCGGGTCAATTTCAAAACGGTTTAGCCCGAAAAGTTTATCGGTTGCCTTGCTCAGCGGATTGTTAATTAATTCGTCGGTTAAAATTTCCGCCGCCGTGTTGATGCCCGATTGCGCCAGCGTCGGAATGCCCGTATCGGTGTTCGCCAAATTTCCGGTCGTAATCAAAGAGATGACATCGGCTTGCGGCAAAGCCGGACTCGACCTGACGGTCGCGTTTAAATTTTCCGTATTGGTCAGTTCGCCGACCAAGCTGACGATAACCTGATACCCATTGATTTCGGCTTCAGCTTGCAGATTGATAAACGGCTCGATATTTGTATTCGGCGGAAATTCCAGCGTTCCGCGCTGAACTTCGTAGCGTTCGCGCCGAAAGAAAATCGTTCCGCTGTTGGCGGTTACTCTGCCGGAGATTTGCGGAAACTCGACATCGCCCGCTACCCGCAGCGAAGCCGATGCGGTTAAGTCGGCTAAATTATTGCGAACGACGAGCGCGTCGCGCCCTTCGATTCTGATGTCGAGTTTCGGCACGCCAAAAAACGAAGCCGAGCCGGATGAACCGGACGACAGCGAGCCTTCGCGCCGACCGCTGATGAAATCCGCCAAATCAATGTCTTCCGTGTAAATAGCGCGTTTGGCGACGACCGTTCCGGCAACCAGCGTATCCAAAATGCCCTCGCGCCGAACGCCGCTTAATTCGATGTCGGCATCGCCGGTCGTGATTAAATTTGCTACGGGCGCGGTAAAGTTTCTTCCCGTCACTTCAAACCGAAAACTTTGCAGTTCCAAACCTTTAAGCTGCGCGCCGCCATTCGCCGTCACGCGCCCGCCGCCTAAAAATCCGTTCAAGCGTTCAATCTGCACTTGATCAGAAGTGAACAAAACTCGTCCGCGAATGCGGTCGAGCGTCAATCTGTCCGAGCCGATGAACGCCGCGACCGAAGCGTTCTGCAATTCAGCCGTTCCGTTCAGGCGAGCCGTCGCATTGACGCCGGTCAGCCGCACGGCGACGTTGGCTAGTCCGGCAAAAAACGTATTTTTCGACATCACGTTAAAGACGCTCAAATTTATCGTTCCGTCAACCGCCAAATTATTGATACCGTCCGGCGTCAGAGCCTTCGTGCCGGTCACGACGATGTTCGAGCCGCCGCCGGAAAACTTCGCGTTGCTGATGACGACTTCTTTAGAATTGAATTGAACGGAAACCGGCTCGCTGGCGACAAGCGGCGTTTCGCCGATTTGCAAAGCCAGCCCGCTGAATTCCGCCGCGCCGCGCAGATTGTCGGTCGTAAATCCGCGCGTTCCGTCCGGCTGCGCGCTTGAAAGATTTCCTTCGATAAAAACTCTGCCGTTCGCTCTGCCGGTAATCGAAACGTCGCCTGAATCCGCCGGACGAGCCAGCGCGATAAACGGCGCGAGTTCGGTGTTGTTGAAAACTGTTTCGGCGCGGAACGGTAAATTTTCGTCGGCGAAATTAACGCTGGCATTAATTGTTTGCGGTTGTCCCTCAAAACTAACTGTGAGATTCGCGTTGAGTTGCTGGTTTTCCGTTTTGCCGACGAATGTTACCGCTCCAACCTGGTTGCCGTTAACGAAAACATCGCGCCCCGCGCCGTTGAAATTGATGTCATAAGTTCTTGAATCGGGAACTGCGCCGTCCGCTTTCGCAGTCAAATCAACCGTGCCGTTAATGTCGGGCAAACTGCCACTGTTTGGGATGAACGGACGAACACGCGCCAATTGAATGTTGCGCCCTTCGACATCGAAATTGAAATTTTCCGTATCGGTTGTGTAAGTTCCGCTCGCCCGCAAAGTACCGTCGCCGAATTTCGCCTCGAATCGTTCGAGATTGACGAGCGTTCCCGCAAAAGTTGCCCGCGCGTCGAAACCGTCGAATCGTTCGCCGTTGATCGTTCCCGCGCCCGACGAGATATTCGCTTCGCCCTGCAAAGCCTTCGGAATTCCGCTGACGTTAATCGTGCCGGAAGTCTGCGCTTGAAAATCTTTGAGTTGTTCGGGCAATAAATCTACCGGCAACGCCGCGATTAGATTTCCCGTGTTGATATTATCGAGCGTTGCCCGAACGGAAATGTTGTTTGTGCCGACGCTTGGAATGATGACGTTAAAAGCGAGATTGCCGCCGCCGTTCGGCTCTTGCAATTTGCCGTCGCGCAGTTCGATTGTTTCGGGCGAAACGAAAATGTTCGTCGCTAAGGAGCCGAGATTTCTGCCGCGCAATGCAACCGAATCAACCGCCGCGCGACCGTCAATCGTCGGGTTTTCTAAATTCCCCGTCAGCGTTCCGTTGAACGTCAAATTTCCCGCAAACTCCGCGTTGTAATCGTCAAGCTGCGTTTCGAGTTCGGGCGAAAGATTTAACACTCTGACGATTCTGAGAATTTCGCTCGCGTCGGTCGAGTTGAGCGCGAGATTGAGATTTGAATTGTAGCCGTTTAAATCGAAACTTCCCGTTGCGTTGACCTGAGTTTTTTCCGTATTGAGATTAGCGTAATCAACATCGAAAAGCCCGTTTGTCGCCCGCAATCCCAAACGCCCGTTGACCGGAACCAGACCGCGTTCGGCAGTTCCGGCATTCGCGGCAAAATCTGCCGTTAGCGTTCCGCTCGCCGTGTTAAAATCGGTTCCGGCAAAAGTCAGGTTGGCGTTGCCCGTCGTTTTGCCTTCAATCGGCACGACGCGTCCGCCCTGCAAGGCTAACAATTTTGATAAATCGAGATTGGAAAACGTCGCATCAATTTGCGAGCGGCGGCGATTTGTCAAAGCAATCGTCGCGTTGCCGTTAATTGTGCCGTCCATCACATCCGCCGTTAAATTCTTCAGCGCAACCTGCTCGTTTTCCGCGACGACCGACGCGCGCGCCGCGCCCAATTTAACGCTGCCCAAAACGCCGCCGCCCAAACTCAAATCCGCGCTGGCGCGATAACGTCCCGACGGCTCAAGCACGAAAACGGGTTTGTAAATTTTTACGTTTTCGAGATTGCCACCGCCGTCAATCGTAGATTTGGTGAGCGCGACCTTGCCTGCGTTGATGTCGCCTGAAGTCGCTTCGATTCTTCCCTGCCGAATCGTCAGGCGAACGCCCGCGACATTCAAACTTCCTAGAGTTGCCGCGTCGGTTTCTAATTTCGCCACCCGTAAATTGTTTGAATAAATTTTCGTTTCATTCCCGACGATTTGCACGTCAACGCCGGAGGCGTTTAGATCGCCGACGTTCGCGCCATCCGCGTCCACGCCGTCGGCTTGCACCTGACCTAATTTAATATCGGTTCGGGCAGTCGTATTGTTTGCCGTTACATTACTCGCGCGCAAATTTCGTAGACGCACATCTTCGGTTTCAATTGTTTCGGCACGAAGCGTTCCGGCTTTGACATCGGTTCTGTCGCCGCGATTCGTTATTTTGATATTGCCCGCGTTTACGCCGCGTAAAGTCGCGCCTTCCGCGTTTACGACGCTGGCGCGAAGATTCGGCGCGGTGACATCTGTTCGATTAAAATCGGTATTTATTTTGACGTTGTTCGCTAACAAAGTTTGCAGCTCGACATCTTCTGATGAAAATTTACGCGCCCGTAGGTTTCCCAGAGTCGCGTCAAGCTGCGAATCTTTATATTCGGCAACCGCGTCGGAGATAAAAAGTCCGGCGATTGTTCCGGCGGGCGTTTTCGCCGCCGCCGCCTGCAGTTCGCCGACCCATCGAAAATCGGTTCCCGTGCCGCGCACGTTACCGACGAGCTGGGGGAAATCTATTTGAAAATCTTCAAACGTCAAAAGTTCGGCAATCGCTTTGCCATTGGCGTTATACATCGAGCCGTCGCCGTCAACGGTTGCGTTAAGCTGCAACGCTTTCAGGCGAATGTTGGATGCCGCCAGAGCATCGGATTGTATCTCGCCGACGACCTGATATTTTTCGCCCTCGCCCACAACCGTTCCGCTAAAATTGCCGAAACCGCGAAGCGGCGTTCCCAGCGGAAAGATGTTTGAAGTCTGCGTTAAATCAACGGTTGAAGCGATATTGAGATTGTATTTTAATGCCGCCCAATCGGTCAGCATGCCGCTCAAAGTTGATTCGCCAATCGGCGAAGTTAATTTCAGATTGGCGATTTCCGCGCCTAGTTTGTCAACGATTCCGTTAGCGCGAATATTAATCGGGTCAACGGTGCTTTCGTCGTAAACGAAAGTTGAATCGGTCGAAGTAAAATCAAATTTATAACGCTTCTGCTCGTCCGGCACTTCATAGTTTTCCGGCTCCAGCGTCAGCGCGATATTTTTCGCGTCCGCCGAGATTTTGCGCGAAACGTCGCCAAAATGAACGATTCCGTTTTTCAGCGAAAACCGCAAAGATTCATAAGTAAAATTGACGCGCGAACCGGATTGGTCTTCGATAAATTTCAAATTATCAAAATTAGAATTGCCGTTTTCGTCAAACCGCACCCAAACTTCCGCGCCGTCAACTTCCGTCGTGTCAATCGAGATGTCGCGGCTCAGTTGCCAGGCGTATAAATCCTGAACGGTTAAACCGAGTTTCGCATCTTTGATAAAAAACAGTTTTTCGCCGGTAACTTTATCGTTAAACGTCGCGTTTTCTAACTCCAATTGCAGCGGCGCGACGCTCAAATGAAATGTGTTAGCCGAAAAATTCACGCCGATTTCGTCCATTTTGGCGACGAACTGCGTTTTAACGTAACGGTCGAGATAACCGTAACGATACACGACGACGGTCGTCAGCGCGAGGAAAACGAGGAGCAGCGCGATCAACCCGAAGGAAATTCCGGCGTTGCGGCGCGTGAAAAATCTTCTGCGCTCAACGGCGGGCGCTGAAGTTTCGTCCGCCGCATTTTCCGCTTGCGGTTCGAGTTCTTCGACGTTTTCGGTTTGATGGTTAATTTCTTCAGGCATTTTTACAAAAACTCAATTTGCTTCAGTTAGTATTTCACAGGGCGACGGTTTCGACAATTTCCAAATCAAACGCTTCGATTGCTGAGACGCGCGGCGGATGATTCGACAAAAGACTAATCTTCTTCACGCCCAAATCGTTTAGAATCTGCGCTCCGATACCGTAATCGCGGAATCTGCCGTAGCCGGTTTCACGCCGCGCCGTTTGAAAATCCAGATTCTTTTCCTGCATCGCGGCGTAAGTCTGTAATTGGTGAATCAAATCGAGATTATGTTCGCGCTGGCGAAGATATAAAATCACGCCTTGTCCGGCTTGGGAGATTTTCGAAAGCGAAGTTTTGATGGCTTGAGCGGCTTCGCCGAGTTTCGAGCCGAACATCGCAAACGTAATGTTCTCGGTTTGGACGCGCACAAGGACGGGTTCGGTTGCTTTTGTAAAATCGCCCATCGTCAGCGCGACGTGCGTTTCGCCATTCATTATATTTTCGTAAACGAAGGCGCGAAACACGCCGTAGTCGGTCGGCAAGTCGGTTTCGACGACGCGCCGCACCAGGGTTTCCTTGCGAATTCGGTAGCGCACAAGGTCGGCGACCGAAATAATTTTCAAATCGTGTTTAGCGGCGAATCGTTCGAGTTCGGGCATTCGCGCCATCGTGCCGTCATCGTTCATAATCTCGCAAATCGCGCCCGCCGGCTGGCAGCCGGCGATGCGGGCGATGTCAACGCTCGCTTCGGTTTGACCGACGCGCACCAGTACGCCGCCTCGTTTTGCGCGCAGCGGAAAGATGTGTCCGGGACGCGCCAAATCCGACGGTTTCGAGTTCGGGTCAACGGCGGTTAAAATTGTTTTCGCGCGGTCGGCGGCTGATATTCCCGTCGTTACGCCTTCCCTCGCTTCGATGGAAATCGTGAACGCCGTTCCCATACTCGAAGTGTTTTCGGCGGTCTGCGGCGGCAGATTCAGTTCGTCGCAGCGCTCTTCGGTCAGCGGCAGACAAATCAAACCGCGCGCGTGCGTAATCATAAAATTGATGATTTCCGGCGTGACTTTTTCCGCCGCGCAAACCAGGTCGCCCTCGTTTTCGCGGTCTTCATCGTCAACGATAATTATCATTTTGCCGCATTGTATATCGCGGGCGGCTTCTTCAATTGTTGCTAAAGGCATCGGTTCGATTTCGGATTTTGGATTTCGGATTTATATTAAATCTTTAATCCGAAGTGTAAATTTTAACGAAAACAGCGTTCATTTACCATTTATCATTTACCATTTACCATTAAAAAATGAATTTTGAGCGCAAACTCGCCTGGCGATATTTTCGCGCCCGGCGGAAAAGTCTGGCGCGTTTCACCTCGCTCGCGGCGACAATCGGCATCGCGGCGGGCGTGGCGAGTTTGATCCTCGCGCAGGCGTTAGCGCGCGGTTTCAGCGGAGAAATGCGCGATAAAATTCTCGCCAGCACAGCGCACGTTTCCGTGTTTCGAGCGGACGGCGCGGAAATCTCGGATTGGCAACAGATAAAATCGAGCTTGGAAAAATCGGAAAACGTCGAATCAATTTCCGCCACGACTTACGAAAGCGCGGTGCTTGCCGGAGCACGGGCGACGAGTTACGCGGTTTTGACATTAGTCCCGAGTCCAAAATCTGCCAATTTGGGATTTCAAGCCGATAACCGAAGACCGAAGACCGAAGACCATCCCATTGAAATTTCGCTTGGCAAGGAACTCGCTGAAAAAACAAACTTAAAGGCTGGCGACGAAGCGGAAATCGTTTTGATTGAAAACGAAGCCGCGCCGACGACTAGAAAAGTTTTCGTCAAAGATACGTTTCAAACCGGACTTTACGAATACGACGCGACCTGGATTTATATTTCGCCCGACGATTTTTCGCGCCTGAAAAATTCGGCAAATTTCGCGCCGACGATTTTGAGCGTTTCGGTCAGGGACATTTATCAAGCGGACGTAACCGCCGCCGCGATTCGCGCTGATTTGGGCGGCGATTTCAAAGTCGTTGATTGGCAGGCGGCGAACCAACCGCTTTTCGCCGCCTTGAGTCTCGAAAGACGAGTCGCGATGGCGATTATCTCCTTGATCATATTCGTCGCGGCTCTGAACATCACAACGACGCTTGCGCTGCTCGTCGGCGAGCGGCGGCTCGACATCGCCGTTTTGAGAACCTGCGGGGCGAAAACGCGCCACTTGATTTTTATTTTTTTAATCGAAGGTTTGCTTTTGGGATTGACGGGAATCGTCGCAGGCGTGATTTTAGGTTTGCTCGGCTGTTTACTGGGCAATTATTTTAAGGTCGTCAATCTCTCGAAAGAAGTTTATTCGTTAAGTCATATTCCGTTTCGCCCGAATTTAGAAAACGTTCTGCCGGTAATTTTTATCGCTTTTCTTTTGTGTCTGGCGGCGACCGCTTATCCGGCGGCTAAAGCGAGCAGGATAAAACCTTTAGAAAATCTGCGGCGACAATGATTTTGGATTTTTCGTCGTTTTGCCACTATATTTAGCCAAGTCCTAAAAATTCTATCCTTGAAAAATTTTGCAACTCAGTTCAGACTTCTGTTACCAACTAATTTTTAGAAAAGTCTAAACTGCAATTTTATGTTTGAACGTTACACGGAAAAAGCGCGGCGCGTGATTTTTTTCGCCCGCTACGAAGCTCTGCAATACGGCTCGCAGACAATCGCCCCGGAACATATTCTTTTGGGACTGATGCGCGAAGACAAAACCATCTCGGCGCGATATTTTCCATACCGCAAATCTTTGTCGGTTGAAGCCGTGCGGCACGAAGTCGAGGAACGCATCGTGCTGCGCGAGCGCATTCCGCAATCCGCCGAACTGCATCTCGCCGCCGAAACTAAACGCATTCTCGCGTTCGCCAACGAAGAAAGTCAGTATTTGAAAAACCGTCACATCGGACCCGAACATCTGCTTTTAGGTCTTGTGCGGCAGGAACAATCCATCGCGGCGGAGATTCTTTACCAATACGGCTTGCGCCTCAAAGACGTGCGCGAGGAGATCGCCCGCCAAAACGGTTTTCCGAATCTGCATTCGATTGGCAGGGAAAAATCCGACGTGCCGAGCCTCCAGGAATTTACCAGAGATTTGACGGCGGACGCGGCGCACGGGAAATTTGACCCGCTCATCGGACGCGAGCGCGAAGTCGAACGAATCATCGAAATACTCTGCCGGCGAACGAAAAACAATCCGGTTTTAATCGGTGAAGCGGGCGTCGGGAAAACAGCGATTGTCGAAGGTTTAGCCCAGCGAATTTTCGAGAAAAACGTTCCTTCGTTTCTCGAAAACAAACGCATTTTGTCGCTCGATTTGTCTTTGATTGTCGCGGGAACGAAATATCGCGGGCAGTTTGAGGAACGCTTGAAAAAAATTATGGCGGAACTCAAAGAACACGACCGTTACATAATTTTTATAGACGAGCTGCACACGCTCGTGGGCGCGGGTTCGGCGGAAGGAACACTCGATGCCGCAAACATTTTAAAGCCCGCTCTTTCGCGCGGCGAGATTCAATGCATTGGCGCGACGACGCCGAACGAGTTTCGCAAATCAATTGAAAAAGACAAAGCGTTGGAGCGTCGTTTTCAATCGGTCAAGGTCGTGCCGCCGAATGAAGAAGAAGCCTTAAAAATCGTTCAGGGTTTAGCCGAACGATACGAAGTGTTTCATCAAATTCGTTATTCAAAAGAAGCGTTGGAGGCGGCGGTTTATCAAACGAGTCGCTATATTCCCGACCGCTTTTTGCCCGACAAAGCGATTGACGTTTTGGACGAAGCCGGCTCGCGAGCCAAACTGCGTTACCAAAGCGAAGCGCAGTCCGAGCCGTCGTGGAAGGAAACAATCGAGAACTGGAAACGCGTCACGACCGAAGACCAACTGCTCGCCTTTGAACTGAAAACTCTGGAAGATTCATTTCTCGCCGTCGAAGTTTCAAAAGACGACGTGGAAGAAGTCATCTCGCGCTGGACGGGCGTGCCGCTGCAATCAATCAAACAGGAAGAAGCGAAAAAACTTTTAAGCATTGAGCAGGAGCTGCACCGCCGCATAATCTCTCAGCGTCCGGCGATTTCGGCTATGGCGCGAGCAATCCGTCGTTCGCGCGCCGGGCTGAAAAATCCGAACAAACCCGTCGGCTCGTTTTTGTTTTTGGGTCCGACCGGCGTCGGCAAAACCGAAGTCGCCCGCAGTCTGGCGGAATTTTTGTTCGGCTCGGAACGCGCGCTTTTACGGTTCGATATGTCGGAGTTTATGGAAAAACACACGGTCGCCAAATTCATCGGCTCGCCGCCCGGCTATGTCGGACACGAAGAAGGCGGACAATTGACCGAGAAGCTGCGCCGCGCGCCGTATTCGCTCGTGCTGTTTGATGAAGTCGAAAAAGCGCATCCAGATTTATTCAACGTGCTGCTGCAAGTTTTCGAGGACGGCGTTTTGACCGACGGGCAGGGCAATCAGGTTGACTGCAAAAACGCGATTTTCATAATGACTTCCAACATCGGCGCGAGGTTTATTCAGAAACGCGCGACGCTCGGTTTTCAGACGGGCGCGGACACTTCGCGGCAGAAGATGGAAGACCAGGTGATGAGTGAAGTCAAAAAAACCTTCGCGCCGGAATTCATCAATCGGCTCGACGAAATTATTATCTTTGACGAATTAACCGACGCGGATTTGACCGAGATTATTGATTTGCAAATCGGCAAACTTAATGAAATGCTGACGAGCCGCGCTCTGCAAATTCGTCTGACTGACGAAGCGAAACAATGGCTGATTAAAAAAACCTGCGCCGACCGCAGCTACGGCGCGCGTCCGCTTAAACGCGCCTTGCAGAAAAACGTCGAGGACGAGCTTTCCGAAGCGTTAATTCAAGGCGATTTGAGCGAGGAAAATCTAGTCGAGGTTTTCTGTGAAAACGACAAACTGGCGTTTCGCTCGATTCGTCTCGGAGAAATTGAAGACGTGCTTTTCGAGCCGGCTTAACTTGAAAATTCAAAGACAAAACTAGAAAGTAAACAACGAAGAGTCGTCTGTGCTAAACATCGAAGTTTAGGCAGGCGGCTTTTTACTTTTGCCTTTCGCCTTTTACTTTTGCCTTATCCGTCCGTATAATTCGGAAGTTTGTTGGCAAGTTCGCGCTTCGTAAGGCAACCAAGACTTTGGCGAGAGAATCAAAGTCCGCGTATCAACCCAGCGATAAACCTTTTGTTAAAGACAAATTTTTAGAGATTATTATTTTGAGTCAGGCAGGCAGCAGTTATTATCATCCGGCTTTGTCGAAAGCCGGAAAATTTTGCAATTATAAATTTTGCAATTATAAGGAAATCGGTTTTATGCACATTCTTCGCTTCTTTGGGCTTGTTTTATTGAGTTTTATGCTATCGGCGTCTCTCACGCCGGCGGCAACCGATGAAAAAGCGAACGATTTAACGGAAACTGAAACAGTTAAAAATCAAGAGCAGATTATCGAGTCGGTTGACATCGAAGGCAATCGCCGTCTGCGCGACGAAGATTTGCTTTATTACGTCAAAACTCGACCGGGCGATGTTTATAATCAGGCGCAAATCGAAGACGATTTGCGCAAGCTTTTGGAACTCAATTTTTTCGATAAAGTAGCGACTAAAGTTTCAACCGAGGCTGGCGTGCGCGGCGGCGTAAATGTAATTTTTACAGTTGTCGAACTGCCGATTATCCGTGATTTGCAGTTTGAGGGTCTCGAAGCCGTTCCCGAATCGGAAGTCTTAAAAGCATTCCGCGAACAGCGTGTCGGCATCTCGAAAGAATCGGTTTACGATCCGGTTAAGGCGAAGAACGCGACGCGCATCTTGCGTGAACAACTCGCCTCGAAAGGTTTTCCGAACGCCAAAGTGACGGTTAAGGAAGAAGAAGTTTCAGCGACTTCAACCGCCATCACCTTCGTTATCGAACAGGGCAATCGCTCGCGTATCGTTGACATCGAATTTGAAGGTAACGAGGTTTTTAAAGACGGCGAACTGCGCGGACAACTTCTGCTCGTCAAAGAAACCGGCATCATCACGCGCATTAAGGGGCAGGATATTCTCGATGTCAGAAAACTGCAATACGATCTACGCAAAAACGTGCTGTCGTATATGTTCTCGAAAGGATATTTCCAGGCGCGCATCGGCGAACCGCAAGTCATCGGACTCGGTTATCGGCGCACGGGACTTCCGCTGATCGGCAGTTTGCCGCTGCCGATCATTTCCTCGAAAGACGACACGCTGAGAATCATCGTTCCCGTGACGGAAGGCAAAATCTACCGCGTCGGTGAATTAAAGGTCGAGGGTAATTCCATCTTTTCGGAACAACAGATTTTAGCCGGTGTCGGTTTGCAGAAAGGCGAGGTGGCTAACGGTAAGCGTCTCCAGGAAGGCGTTTATGAGGATTTAAAAAAAGCCTACGGTAATCAGGGATTCGTACTTTACGACGCCGAGTTCGAGCCGGAATTCAAAGATAATCCGGCAAACCCGAACGAGGGCATCGTGGACATCACCATTACAATTGACGAAGGCAAACAGTTTCGACTGCGCCGATTGGAATTTACCGGCAACACTTTTACGCGCGACCGAGTTTTGCGCCGCGAATTTTTGATTAATGAAGGCGACATTTACAATCAGCAATCTTTAGAAGTTTCCGTTTTGCGTCTCAACCAGACCGGCTATTTCGACCCGCTCGACAAAGATCAGGACGTAGAAATTCGCACGGACCAAGATCAGGGCGACGTAGATTTAATCGTCAAAGTCAAGGAAAAAGGCAGACAGCAAATCTCTCTTAACGGCGGCGTGTCGGGCATCGGCGGTTCGTTCTTTGGGCTTGAATACTCGACCAACAATCTTCTGGGACGCGGCGAGGTTCTTTCGTTTCAATTCGGTTTGGGAAACCGCCAGCAGAGTTTTCAATTTTCCTATCAAAATCCGTACTTCCGCGACCGTCCGATTTCCTTCGGCTTTTCCCTATTTAGCAGCCGCTATAAGTTTTTCGGCGAAGGCACGTTTCTATCGCAAAATCAAAATTTGCTTTTTGACGCCTTAAATCCGCAGGGACAGCTAACGACCGATGAAGGCAATCTTTTTACCCAGAAAACATACGGCGCGTCTGTTTTCGCTACGGCTCCGCTGTCGGAGTTTCTGCCGAAAAGAGCATTCTCCCGCCTTTCGCGAATCGGCTTAACTTACCAGTTTTCGTCAACTACCATTGAAGAACCGCGAGTTAATGAATCAGGGAACGCGGCGCTGGCAATCCCGGTTATTTTCTCGCAGCCGAATATTATTACCAGCCGTATCACGCCGACGTTCGTTTACGATTCGCGCCAGCCTTCCGCTAACGGCATTGATACTTTGCGCGGAACGCAGATTTCGGCTTCGTTTGCGTTGGCGGGTCTCGGTGGCGACGTTCGAACTTATCAGCCGAGCGTGACTTACACACAGTTTATTCCAATTAGGCGCAGACGTTCGCCAAACGCGGAAGTTTTCGGTTTCCGAATTCAGGCGGGAACAGTCGGCAGTTTCGGCATTTCCGAAAGCATCAGAAATGCCAATTCGCTGGCGTTCGTCGGCGGCGTTCCGCTTTACGAGCGATACTTTTTAGGCAGCGAGTATGATTTGCGCGGTTATACATCTCGCGCAATCAGTCCGATTGCTCCGTTTGACGGTTTTGTGACCAGCCGCAATGTGAGAATCGCCACCAATGTCAGCGGAACGCCGACGGTTGCTACTGCTTTGAGCAGCGACGTGATAAATGAATTGGCGCAATTCGGAACATTCACTGGAGCGACAGGCGCAAATCCGGCAGCGCTTCAAGGGAACTTTCAATTCATCGGCGGCGATACGCAATTGCTCGGAAATTTTGAATATCGCATTCCAATTTTCGGTCCGGTTTCTTTAGCCGCGTTCGCCGATGTCGGAACGGTCTTTAATTTGCGAAAAACCGGCACGCAAGTTATCAACAGCGAGTTTTTGGCTGACGAAACTTTCGTCGGCGCAGGCACATTGACCAATCTTCTTTTGCGTAATAACCCGGAACTTGAAGGCAGATTCGGAAGTTTATTGGCATTCAATAATCAGTTGCTGACGACCGACCAGTTTAGGCTGATTTTCTGCCAAACGGTAGTCTGTCCGACCAGCCCGCCGGTTAATGTTCAGCAGCTTTTCATACGCGGCGAAGCACAGACGAACACGCTGTTGCGCGTTGACGAAGCGACGTTTAATAAATTCGGCGATTTTCGTTCGAGTGTCGGTTTGGAATTGCGCGTCCAGGTTCCGGTCGTTAACGTTCCGTTCCGTTTGATTTACTATTACAATCCGAATGCGAAAATTGGGCGCACCGAAGAGTTACCGGGATTGTTTCTGCCCGGCAAGCGCAGCGGTTTCCGCTTCACGGTCGGCAGAACTTTTTAAAGAATGAAGGATGAGCGAAAGAGGTTGAATAAAAGTTTGCGGCGCATTTATTTTGTTCATCCTTTATCTGCCGATTGACAAGTAATTACTGATAAATTAACATTCTTTTTCTTTCGGTTTTTTCAAAACAACAAGCAACAAATTTGAGAATTTCAGATTCTAAGCAGTCATAAATCAAAAAGCAAACAAGCCTTTTTAAAAAGTATTTACAAGTTAAGGAGTATTAAAAAACAATGAAAACATTTCGTTCAATCGTCGCCGTCTTTGCGTTTGCGGCAATCTTTGCAGTTTCGGCTTTCGCCCAGGCGACCGCGACGCCTGCGAATCCGAAAATCGGTATTATCAACACGGGTGCTTTTGATACCAAAGAAGGCATTACTAAATATGTCAATGCGATGAACGCTCTTGAAGGCGCAATGAAAACCGAGCAGACCGCGTTGCAGACAATGGCTAGCCGGCTTCAGGCTTTGCAGACGGAAATTGAAGGTTATAAAAAGCAACTGGAAGACCCGAAATTGCCGCCTGCCGTTGATAAAACCAAACTTCAAACGACGGCTCAAACAAAATTTGAAGAATATCAAAAGCTGGGTTTAGAGTTTGAATACAAACAAAAGGATTACAAAGCCAGTCTCGAACGACGCGAAGCGACGATTATGTCGCCGGTTCGTCAGGACATCGGCAACGCCTTGCAGGAATTTGGCAAGAAAAACGGTTATATGATGATTCTCGATGCGTCGAAATTAGACGGTGCGGGACTTCTTCTGCAATTCGATTCAAAATTCGATGTGACGAAAGAATTCATTACTTTCTACAACGCTCGTCCGGCGACAACAGCGGCGGCGGTTAAATAGATTCGACAAAAATTTGAAAGCGTTAAAAGTCGGAAGCCAGCGAATTTGTTTCGCTGGCTTCCGACTTTTAACGCTTTTGGAGTGTGAACTTTTTTCCTCACTCAAATTCGGTTATGATGTTTCGTTTGATAACAAATCGGATTCGAACTAAATTATGAGTGTTTTAGATTCACGCGCCATCCAAACGATTCTGCCGCACCGCTATCCGTTTTTGCTGGTGGACAAAATCATCGAACTCGTTGCAAGAACGCGGATTGTCGGTATTAAACAAGTCACCGCGAACGAATATTTTTTTCAAGGACATTTTCCCGGCGCGCCCGTCATGCCGGGTGTTTTGCAAATTGAGGCGATGGCGCAGGTCGGGGCGATTCTCGCGCTTCGTGAATTTGAAGACCGCGCCGGTAAAATTCCGTTTTTCAGCGGCATCGAACGAGCGCGTTTTCGCCGTCCGGTTGTGCCGGGCGACACTTTAACTTTGGAGGTAGTCGCTTTGCGAATCGGAAGCAAAGTGCAA
The DNA here is from genome assembly GCA_030448055.1 of Pyrinomonadaceae bacterium. Classification (GTDB taxonomy): domain Bacteria; phylum Acidobacteriota; class Blastocatellia; order Pyrinomonadales; family Pyrinomonadaceae. The sequence continues at coordinate 217,492 of JAUJNR010000002.1, read as the reverse complement.
AAAATGCAGGGCGTAGCCCGTGTTGACGGACAGATTACCGCCGAAGCCGAAATTATGTGCATTATCGGCGACCGGGAAAAGGTCGAGGAGAAATAATATGGAGCAAATAAAAATGACGACGACCGATGCGGTTCTTTACATCACTATTTTCAACATCGGTTTGGGCATTCTGCTCGGAGCGATTCCGCTCGTTCTGGGTTTTATCAGAAAGGAGCGAAGCTACGCGGTTTTCGGTTTTCTCGGTTCGATTATCGGCGGGGCAATACTTGGACTTTTTCTTTCAATTCCGGTGGCGGCTATTTTTACCTGGCTGATTTTGCGAAAGCCGAAACCCGAAAATGCTTCAGGCGCGAACGCTTCCGATTCGAACATTTCATAAATTTTCCGTTCTTTATGTCTGCATTTATTCATCCAACCGCCATCGTCAGCCCAAACGCGAAAATCGGCGAAGACTGTTACATCGGAGCGTTTTCAACTGTCGGCGACGCGGTTGTTTTGGGCGATAAAGTTCATCTCGAATCGCACGTCGTTATTGACGGAAAAACTTTCATCGGCGACGAGACGCGCATTTTTCCGTTTGTTTCCATCGGTCTCGCGCCGCAGGATTTAAAATACGGCGGTGAGCCGACAGCGACCGAAATTGGCAAGCGCAATCAGATTCGCGAATTCGTTACCGTTCATCGCGGTACGAACGGCGGCGGCGGCTTGACGCGCATCGGCGACGACAATCTGCTAATGGCGCAGGCGCACGTCGCGCACGATTGCCAACTCGGAAATGAAATTATAATGGCGAACGCGGCGACGCTCGCCGGTCACGTCGAAATTGCCGACCGCGCCAACATTGGCGCGTATTCTGGCGTTCATCAATTTTCCCGCATCGGACTCGAAGCGTTCGTCGGCGGTTATTCTGTAATCGTTAAAGACGCTCTGCCGTTCGCCGTCTCGCAGGGCAATCACGCGAAATGCTACGGATTGAATCGTCTCGGACTTAAACGGCGCGGCTACCCGAAAGAAACCGTCGAAAAACTTCACCGCGCTTATCACCTGTTGCTCTCAGCCAAGCTAAACACGACACAAGCAATCGAAAAAATCAAAGAAGAAATCAAAAACTGTAACGAAGTTGATTTGCTCGTCGAGTTTATTGAAACTTCCAAACGCGGCGTGGTGAAATAACTGCGGCAAAAACAAAGATAAAAGTTTGCATTGCTCCGGCGAAATAAGTTTTTAATTTATTTTTAAGTTACGGCTTGAAAAAGTTTCATCAACGCGAGTTCTTCCGGCTCGTATTCGGCTTCCTGTGAAAGTTTGATGGCGCGTCTCTTTTTCTTCTCAAACTCGGCGAGTGTCAAGCCTGACTCGTAAGACTTTAGAACCGTCGGGTGAATGTAAGAAGCGCGGCAAACGGTCGGCGTGTTGCCGAGATGTTCAGCGACTTTTTTTACTGCTTTGAGAATATTCTTCTTCAGAATCTTTTCCTCTTCCGCCGCTCCGATTTCTGCCAGGGCGAGCGCGGCGAGCAAAGTCCCGCCCCACGTGCGAAAGTCTTTCGCGGAAAATTCCGGCGCGGTGATCGTCTTCAAATAATTGTTAATATCGCTCGGCTTAACGGGGCGCGGTTTGCCGTTTTCGTCCAGATAACTAAAAAGTTTTCTGGCTCCGCCGATTGACTTTAAGTCCTGCATAATTAGTGCGAGGTCTTTATCAACCAGAATTTTGCGATGCCTGATATGGTGTTTGCCGATGAAATTAAAGATTAATTTTCCGCCGCGTCCGACTTCCAGATGACGGTTTTGCAGGGTCGTAATGCCGTAAGTTTTATATTGTTTGACGCTTTTCTCGGTGCCGACGCGGATATAGAGCGAGTTTATGAGCCGCATCATCACGGCTAAAACTTTCTCGCGCGGAAAGCCTTCGAGCGCGAGATGTTCGTTGGTGATTTGTCTGAGTTTCGGCAAATGCTCGCCGAATTTTTCAATCTTCAGAAACTTTTTCTTTTCCTGCTTTTCTCTGAATTTTGAATGATACAGATATTGGATGCGCCCGTTCGTATCCATCCCGAGAGCCTGCAAATTGCTGCTCATCGACGGCGCAATCCGCACGTGATTCCAGGCGGGCGGAATAACGAGAGATTTTATCCGCGCCAGATGCTGCTCGTCAGTGATTTCTTTGCCGTCTTTGTCGAAATATTTAAATCCTTTCGTCTTTGAACCACGCCTTTGCCACCATTTGCCGCGCTTCCCCGTCTCAATGCTTTGCCTCGCTTTTTGAACGTCAAAAATCGGTTTTTTTTCAGTCATTATTAATTACCCTTTTACGCCTTTTTTGAAGATATAATTTCTCTATTTTTTAATCAAGGAAATAAATTTTCATTCAATTATAAACTGTTAAGAATGAATAGTTTAATCTGTTACAATAAATGCAAACTTTTGACTCACAAGGCAACTTGTTTCACCGATGAAACATCTGATATGATGTAAATTGAGGTGACAAAAATGACAGATAATACGAACGGAAATTTGTTTGAAATGGAAGAGCCCATGGCGATTCAGAGCAAGAAGGATATGATTCTTTCCCTGTATAATTCCGGCACGACGGAAGTCGAAGCGATTGCGGCGGTTTCGGGCGCGAAGCCGAGTTATGTCGGTTCGGTGCTGCATCAAGCGGGTTTGATTGATAATTATTTCGACCTTTATACGTCAACGAATTATCCGATGAATATCTACTCGAAGCATTTTCGCGGCAAGCTCGGTTTTCGAGACGTTCTGACGGCGCAGAGAAGCGTGAGAAATCTGGAGCAGTCGTATCGTTATTTCGCCAGCCAGCAAGACCGCGCCGGACAACATCACACGCTGGAGATGGCGTTGACAATGCTCGACCGCGCCCGCTGGACGGGCAAGCTCGAAGAAGCGGAGATTTACCGGCGCTGGCTGGTCGGGAAACTCAATCAGCCGCTTGTTGACAATGCAAAACCGATGGAAGCAAGAAATGAAAAGCCGGAAGTTAAAGACGAGAAATTTGAAAGAGTTGAGTTAAAACTTGCGGCGTAATTTACGGAATGCAAGCAAGATGCTGGCATTCCCCTTATTAAAGACGAGACGATTGCGATTGGGCAACTGTTTCGTCTTTTTGTTTTTACCTTAAAAACTAAATACAATTGTCCGGTAATAAGGCGAGTCGGTTTCAAAGATTCGCAAAGTTTTTATGAAATATCTTCGCGCAGTTTTCCGGTATATTTTGTTCGTCGTCACAACGCTCGGAATCTACGGCATCTGGTTTATTGCCGCACCTTTTGTTACGAACAAAGTTCTGTGGCGGCAAATGATTCTGAGGACTTGGGCGCGGGCATTCGTCCGCGTCTCGAATATGAAAATTAAAGTCGTCGGTTCGCCGCCCGCGCCGCCGTTTTTCCTCGTCTGCAATCATTTGAGCTACACGGACGTTCCCGCCCTCAGCGCCGTTGTCAACGGCGTTTTTGTCGCTAAAGGCGAAATCGAGAGTTGGTTTTTAGCGGGCAAAATCTGCCGCGATATGGGAACGATTTTCATTAACCGGAGCAATCGGCGCGATATTCCGCGAGCCGGAAACGAAATCGTCAAACGATTAGAACAAGGCGAAGGCGTAATTGTTTTCCCCGAAGGCACCAGCACAAAAGGCGAAACGGTTTTGCCGTTTAATTCTTCGTTTCTGGAATTTGCTGCACAGAAGGATTTGCCTGTCTCTTATGCCACGATAACTTACGCAACCCCCTCAAACTCGCCAAAAGCCAGCGATGTGGTGAGCTGGTGGGACGAGAAAACATTTGGCGAACATCTTTGGTTTCTCTTTCAGGCTCGTAGCTACACGGCGATCATTGATTTTGGCAATGAACCGATTCACAACCACAATCGCAAAGAATTAGCGCGAATGCTATGGGAGAAAGTGAGTGAAAAATTTACTCCCACCATATAACTATTAAAATCCTAATCCGAAATACTTCCTAAACTATTCCCTATCAAAGCATACCGTAAGAAAGCGATTCGCTTTCTTGAAACCCTAACGGCTTTACGTATAAATAAAGAAATTCTTATGTTAGAGCGAGTCTTAACAGACAAATTTACATCGGGAGCCAGAACGCAGGTTCCCAGTAATTTCCACACACTTTCGCATGAAAGATCTTGCTTTCATACATGTCACAGTGTAGCAAAGCATTATAAGTACGCCCATTTATATTTATTTCTTATTTGGGAGTCAAATTGTTTTGCATGTTATTTCAGCACTAGAGGCAATAGATTTTGCAAAATTCGTCCGTTAAATCGCTTTACTTTAGTTAACGCTGTATGATAAAGAAATACATATTGCCATTTACAAATATACGAACATTTATTAACAATAAACTGCAGTATCGTTTTAGGAGTGATGTAAATTGCGAAGCTATAAAAAGCTACCTAGTCGAAATTACACACCCATTAATGAATGAAAGGTTTTAAATACTTAGTATCTTTTAGCTGAACATAGACTTTTTTTGGGAACAAGTTTCTTTTTTAAAGGAGGTAATTATGAATATAGGTTTTTGCTTACTACTGAATATTTGCATCAGTTTTACGGTATTATTCACAAAAACACCTGAAACAAATGTAAGTTCCTCTGTTGCTGGGACATCACTTGTTAACATAAATCAAAGTAGAAACAGTATAACTGGTTTTGTTTTCGGCGAAGCACGAAACCCTTTAGCTGAAGTGCACGTTGAATTATTAGATGATCTTTATGTAACAATATCCCGTGTCAAAACCACTGGCTCTGGATTGTTTGCTTTTAGGGGACTGCCAAACGGTCTTTATAATGTTAAGGTTATACCATACGGTTCAGATTATGAAAGTCAAACGCGCTCGGTTTCTCTTGTCGCATTTTCTGTTATTCAGGGTCGTGGAGCTGTAAACGAGCAGGTTGATTTTTATCTCAAAATAAAAAGAAATACAAATGCTGGTCCTCTGGGTGCACCTGGCGTTATATTCGCACAAGAAGTGCCAGATAGTGCGCAAAAACTTTATGAAGCCGGTATTGAAGATCTTCGTAATAAAAAAGAAAATGAGGGATTTGATAAATTAAAAAAGGCTCTAGAACTATTTCCTGATTATTTTTTGGCATTAGATCGTTTGGGAACTGAATATGTCGTTCGCGGTTATTACACGCCTGCTTTTATACTTTTAACGAAAGCAGTTGAAGTTAACCCACGAAGTTTTTCCAGTTCATATGGACTTGGGTTGGCACTTTATCGTTTGCAGCAAACTGATAAGGCAATAGAAAATCTTCGGCGTGCGACCGAAATCTATAACCAATCTCCGCACGCATATTTATGGTTAGGCATAGCCCTTCATCAAAATAAAAATCTACCTCAAGCAGAAACCGCTCTTGTTCAAGCTAATAAACTAAGTAAAGGAGAGTCAGCTGAAGTTCATTGGCAATTGGCTAGATTGTACAAAGAGCAGAACCGTTTTGGAGAATCCGCTAATGAGCTCGAACTCTTTCTGAAATACAAGCCGGAAGCAGCAGAGAAAGAAAAGATCAAAGAGATGATTGCAACATTGCGTCAAAAAGCAAGCAAGAAATAATTTAACAATGAAATAGTATGAAGATGGAAAGGTGAATTTAAGACCAACGACAAAGTTTTGAAGATTTGAGTGTTAACTTCATATGTTCTTCGTATTAACATGAATTGTTCTGATCAAATTGAATATTGGTAACTATCAGATCGAAAAAATTTCTCTTAAACAATTTTCATAATGTGCCGCATTCGTTTTCGAAAGGCGTTTTGTAAGTTTCATGTCTTAGAACAAACTAACTTGAAAGGTACAAGAAAGCCATAATTGTTGAAAAAGTGCAATACCATCTTAGATTAACACTTGACTCGCTTTTCAATAAAAAATTTACCTGCTACCAAAAATGGTACAAGTTGTTAAATTATATATTTTGTTTCTGTATAAGTAGTCGAGCAGAAATAGACTATACTATTTTGCACGATGGGTAAAACGAAAATTGTTCAGTTGAGTGACGAGCAAAGACAAGAACTTGAAGACGGTCGTCGAACCGGCAGAGGTCATGCTTTTCGGGAACGCTGTCAAATGATTTTGCTCAAAAGCGAGAAACGTCCGAGCCGCGAAATCGCCCGCTTTTTGGATTGTCATAAAATTACGGTCAACCAATGGGTCAAGCGTTTTGAAGCCGAAGGCATTGAGGGATTGAAAACGCGACCGGGGCGCGGGCGGCGGGCGATTCTGCAAGTGTCAACCGATTTGAGCAAAGTGCGGGCGGCGGTGCAGCGATCACGTCAGCGCATTGGTTTGGCGAAAGCCGAACTGGAAACCGAGTTGCAGAAACCGTTTTCGACCACGACGCTCAAACGATTTTTGAAAAAAACAATTGCCGCTTCAAACGAATTAGAAAGCGATTGAAAAAGAAACCGCCGGCGGAAGTTTATCAATTAAAGCGTGAGTTATTGGGAGAAATGGAGCGATTAAGCGAAAGCGGCGAGGTTGATTTATATTACGGCGATGAAGCGGGCGTGGCACTTGAACCGAACGTGCCGTATGGCTGGCAGTTTGGTGATGAGGAGGTTTCGATGCCGAGTGAACGCGGCTTGGGCATCAATTGTTTCGGATTATTTACGCGCTCAAACAAAAAGTTGGACGGCGACGAGCGAAAAGACGATTGATGCGGCTTTTGTGGCGGAACAACTGGAGAGGTTTTCGTTTTCGCTTGAGAAATTGACCGTCGTCGTTTTGGACAACACCCGGATTCATACGGGCAAAAAGATGGGTGAACGGATCGGAGCGTGGCAGCAGCGCGGATTGTTTGTCTTTTATTTGCCGATCTATTCGCCGCACTTGAACATTGCGGAAACAATCTGGCGCAAACTCAAATACGAGTGGTTAGCGGCGGAAGATTACGAGTCGAAAGGGCATTTGCAATATGCGGTAAGCCTTGCACTTTTGGCATTTGGAAAAAAGCCTGAAAATCAGGTTTTCAGGCTTCAAACATAGTTCAGTTTAATTGTGAACGACTACTTAGTTAAAAAAATTTATTCCATATTAAAAAAAGCCCATCCATATGGATGGGCTTTAAGTTTTTACCGTTGAATCAGGTAATTAATTAGAACAACATACGGAAGCCAAACCGAACAGTGCGCGGTCCTTGATAAGCTGATGGTTGTCCATATCGTAAATCTCTGTCCGTTGCGTTGTTAAGGAACGGTAAGATTCGATCGCTAGTATTCTGAGTTTGATATATCTGAATAGCTCGACCGATATTGGTAGTAAGATTTAAATCTTCCGCACCGAAGGTAATGCCGCGTCCAGAGATTGTTTCGAACACCGAAATTACATTCGCTTCATTAAAGGCATTCAAAACGTCAACGTCAAATGACATCGTAAGACGGTTATCACGCCCAAACCGATATTTATGGCTAAGTGCCAAGTCTGTTTGTGTAAATCTTTCGGTACGACCTAAATCGCCGCGGCGGTTCAATATCTGACCTGTCACACCGTCGAAGGTGAAACGAGTTGTAATCGGGGTACCGCTCTGAGCAATCGTGAAGCCAGACAACTCGGTTGAATTATTTCCTCCCCAGTCGAAAGTGTATGCACCTGAAAGTTTGAAGCTATGCGGTCGATCAGTCGGAAGCAGTCCGTTGTCCTCTTGACCTTGGGCAGTAAAGCCAATAAACGGAAGGTCAAAGTTACGGTTTACGTTCGGGGAAGTACGACCTGCCTCATCAGAGCTGGCGAGACCTGCGTAGTTACCGAACAAACGGCTGTAGGTATAGCTTGCATCTAAATAAGCACTTGAAGCAAAGCGTTTAGTGACACGGAATTCACCTGCATCGTAATCGCGTACAGCTTTCTGTGCAATGAAACCACTAGCTTCGGACTGTTGGCGTGCCAAACCGAAGCCTGGATTACCGATAATATAAGCTTCACCGCCCGTTGAGGCGATAAAACCGATATCTTCAACAGCTACATCTACTTGCTTGTGGGTGTATCTACTGCTAAAGAAATAGCCGCTGCCAAAATCTCTTTCAAAACCAATCGTATATTCGCTTTGTTGGAAAGCTTTAATATCCGGATCAACTGCTCCGAGATCAAGAGTGTTACCTTGCAAATTGGACGGAATACGGAAGTCAAGTTGACACCGGCTAAGACCGCTGCTGCTTGGGAGCGGACAGTTACCGCCGATTGGATCAGGATTTGAACCGATAACGGTTTGACGATTAAAACTATTTATCGTTTGACCCGGGAAAATCTCGAAATAATCATTACGGAAGAAGTTACCGCCGAATGAGCCACGCGGCAACTCGTATTTGAAACGATCAAAGAAACGCCCGTAGCTACCGAATATTTTAGTCTTGCCGTCACCGAATAAATCAAACGCAAAACCTAACCGCGGAGCGATTTTGTCTCCATAGTCAAAGGTGATACCAGGAGCACCTGGTGCAAAACTCGGTGAATCCTCTTTTTCTGCTCGCACACCAATATTTAATGTTAAACGACTGATAGGCTGCCAGCTATCCTGAATATAAAATGCTTTGTTGTTGCTGCCAGCAGATCCTAGAACCCCGAATCGCTGCAGAAATCCGCTGCCGATCGCGCCTGGAGTTGAAGCAATATTACGACCACTTGACTGTCCAATGGTACGTCCAAACCGAATCACGATCGTATCAACAAGCGTGCTTCGAACTTGGTTGCTGATGCCGTTGAACTGAAAACCGCCTTTGATTTGATGCCGACCCACAAAATTGCTCAAAAGATAGCTAGCATCCGCATCAAATGTGCGGCGGATCGTGGCGTCAAACGCAAGCTGGGAAAAGCCCGGGAAGTTCTGTCCAAAACCGGCAACCCCAAAGCCCGCCGGGATAGCAGTACCGAAATCTTGAACAACATAGCGAGTTAAGCCTGCCACTCCAGGAACATCATAATTACCGATTTTTTCGTTCAAGAAACTGTAGCCGGCACGACCGGTTACTACAAGCTTATTTGTCGGAGTCCAGATAATTGAACCATTCGTGTTATTTGAAGTCTGACGACCACCTCTCTGATTTAGAAGGGCAGCACCCCTGCGAACTTCACCACTCGGAAATCTAAGTTCCGGCACACTGGATGTCGTATTCGTAAATAAATCCGGTGCCCCAATTTGTTCAATAGGATTCCATAAGTATGAACCTGTCATTCGGAGAGTGCTATGAGGTTGAATATCAATTCTTCCAAACGCATACTCTCGTCGTTGACGTAAAGTATAGTTCTCCGTTGCTAATACCCTCCTTCCTCGCGGATCGGAGCTAATATAATCCAATTGGCGATCTTGGTTTATGAATTGCGGCACATAAGCACCAAAAAACCAAACACGATCTTTAAGAATCGGACCGCTTAACGAAATGGACGGGAAAAAGTCAGTTCCTTCGTCGCGTCGCGGTTGAATTTCTTCTACAGTTCTTAACCCTGGTGTTGTCGCAGTTGCCCCGATAGTAACCAGTCGTTGAAAACTGCGGGGAGCCGCTTGAAATTTAGATATGCCAAACTGCGCTCCAACTTCACCATGAAAATCATTGCTGCCCGATTTAGTGTTAGCAGAAATAACACCACCGGTTGCGCCGCCGAACTCGGCTTCAAAGCCGGCGCTCTTAACTGAAATTTCCTGAACGACCTGAAAAGGAATGTTATTATTGAGGTTTAACGTACCTGTTCGGAAGTTACTTACCTCTTGACCATCAATAATAAAGGTGTTTTCCGAACCTGATGCGCCGTCAACTTGAAAGCCGCCGGAAAGCGGTTCGTTACGAACGGCAGGGGCGGTTTGTAACAGCGAAGTAAAATTCGTGCCTTTCGGCAGCAAATCAATTGCTTGTGACGTAATATTGGTTTGAATTTTATTGCTGGTCGGATCAATCGCAACTGTATCTTCCGCTGTTACATCAACGACGTTTGCAGATCCGCCAACTGCCAAAGTAATGTCCACCTGGGTGGTTCTTCCAGTAACGACTTCTACGTTATTTCTGGTCGCTTCACCAAAACCCGCTGCGGCACTGGTCGTAACCGTGTAAAATCCGGGCGGCACTTGTTGCATACGGTAGAAACCGTCGCTTCCTGCTGTAATGTCGCGTGTAAATCCAGCGGTAACGTCTGGACGCGCTCCGCCTGTACTTTGGACGCTTCTAACAGTAATCACGACACCCGGAACGACCGCACCCGTAGGGTCTTTTACCGTGCCCTCAATATCGCCCGTTGTTTCTTGCGCGAATGTCGAAACACTCAAGCAGAAGACGAGGGCAAACATCGTAAAAAATGATTTGAGCATATTTGTCATACTAATTTACTCCTGTAATTACTAACTCCTATAAATATTGTCTAAAATTTCTGTTGTGAACTAGTCCGGAAATCTTTCATATTATTTACCTACCAACTAAAATAATGGAGAAAAGTTACTCTGGACTGGTTAAAAAATCTCACGAATTAACAAAGTGCAAATTTCGCGCCAATCATGAAATGGTGTCGGGGAATATCATATAAAACCATTTATTTACTTATGTTTAAAGATCATAACAAGTACTTTTTTCTCTTAATTTTTCTAAATCATAATTACTTTTTATTCAAGTTTTTAGAAATTATCCGAGTCTTTGGATAATTTTGGAGAAACCTGAGAAGTTTATTGGAAACCTAGCGTTATCGTATCGCCAAAAGTTTGGGCAATAATTTGCTATGTGATTGCGGTTGAGTTGTTCTTATATTTAATTGAATTTAACAACAAACGAACGCAAACACGCTAACGATCGCCGCGAACCATCGGGTTACGATAAGAATCTAACTCAAAAATTTCGATACCACTTCGTATGGTTAAATGTCACTCAACTTCATAACAAGAAACTCACTAATATGAGTACTTCAAATTAGTAGATCAATATTAATTAAGCGATTATGTGAATAATTTATCTACACAATTTTGAAATTAATTTAATATTTTGGATTTTAAGAATATGAATTTATGAGATGCCCCATTTTTTCCCTCTTTGTTTTTAAGTAATGCGCCGCCGGTTCTTTAGCTTCAACCTCAATCGGCACGCGCTCGACCACTTTTAAACCGGCTTTCTCTAATGCTTCGATTTTGTCCGGATTGTTTGACATCACGCGTACTTTGCAAAGTCCGAGATGAAAAAGGATTTCAGCGCATTGTTGATATTGCCGCGCATCAACAACAAATCCTAATTGTTCATTTGCCTCGACCGTATCCGCGCCTTCGTCTTGAAGAGCATAAGCGCGGATTTTATTGATAATGCCAATGCCGCGTCCTTCCTGTTGCTGATAGACAATTGCTCCGCGACCTTCAGCTTCAATCAATTCCATCGCTTTTCTTAACTGCAAACCGCAGTCGCATTTTATCGAGCCGAAGACATCGCCGGTCAAGCATTGCGAATGAATTCTGACCAGCGTCGGTGTGTCTTTTCGCATCTCGCCCTTAAACAAAGCGACAAACTCTTCGTTGCTGTTAAGCGAACGATAGCCCGCGATTTTGAATTCGCCGATTTGCGTCGGTAAATTGGCAACGGCAATTCTTTCAACTGAAATCGAATGCGTCTTTAGAAGACATTCGTCGTTATTTTTCGTCAAATTAAAATCTCCAATTTTGATTACTATAAAGGCATTATAACTCTTCGCTTCGTTAATTTGTATATTTAAACGGAAAATTTTGATCGCCTATTTTCAAACGGCTTTCCGCAACGGAAAAAAGTCGGCGGTTATCAATCGGACAACTTCGGTAAAAGCCGCGAGCGAATCTTAGTCCAAGCGTCGTTCGTTTGGACAAGTCGCCATAAAAAACGGGTTTTTTAATTTAGATTAGTCTTTTTTTGAGAGCGAAGGTTAAATATAGATAAATTATCCGACGGCTCCCGATTCCAAACTCAAATTTTGGTTCGGGTTATTGGAAACCGGATTTTCCAGCTTTTCTTCCACGTATTGCAATTGGTAAAGCCGCCAGTAAAGTCCCCGCAGCGCGAGTAGTTCGTTGTGCGTTCCGGCTTCGCGCAGTTCGCCGTGATGAAACACCATAATTCGGTCGCATTTCTGAACGGTCGAAAGCCGGTGCGCGACAATCAGCGACGTTCTTTGCTGCATTACGCGGTCAACCGCCTGCTGAATTAATTGCTCGGTTTCCGTGTCAATCGAACTGGTCGCCTCGTCGAGAACCAGAATTTTCGGGTCGAAAGCGAGCGCCCGCGCAAAGGAAATCAATTGTTTTTGTCCGACCGAAAGCCCCGCGCCACGCTCTTTTACTTCAGATTGATAATCGCCCGAAAGTCGGCGCACGAATTCGTCGGCGTGAACTTCTCGCGCCGCCCAGACGATTTTTTCATCGTCAATCGCTTTATTTCCGAGCCGGATATTGTCGGCAATCGAACCGCTGAATAAAAATACGTCCTGCAAAACAACCGCGAAATTTTCCCGCAAACTCGGCAAATCCCAATCGCGCACGTCAACGCCATCGAGCAAAATTTTTCCCTTTTGCACATCGTAAAAGCGCATCAGAAGATTCGTCACCGTCGTCTTTCCCGAGCCGGTCGCGCCGACGAGCGCGATTGATTCGCCCGCTTCGACCGTGAACGAAACGTCCTTTAAAACCCAATCTTCATTTTTGTAGGCGAACCAGACGTTGCGAAATTCGATTTTGCCGACGGCTTTGCCCGTCTTTTTCGGCGCGTCGGGCGTCAGAATTTGAACGGGCAAATCGAGCAGAACGAAAATTCGGTGCGAGGCGACGATTGCCGACTGCAAGACGTTGAACTTGTCGGACAAATCGCGTATCGGTTGAAAAAGCTGCTGTGAATACTGCACGAAAGCGATGACGATGCCGATGGTCAAAGCCGCGCCGTTCGCCGACATACCGGTCAAAATCTGATAACCGCCGAACCAGATGACGAGCGCCACGCCGATTGCGCCGATGAAGTCCACGAGCGGATAAAAAACCGCGTAATAATAAACCGTCTCGATATTGGCGTTGCGGTAATCGTCGTTAATGTCGTGAAAGCGTTTCTGAGTTTTGGCTTCGGCGTTAAAAAGCTGGACGGTTTGCGCGCCCGAAATATGTTCTTGCAAAAAGGCGTTGAGCTTCGCCAGGCGCGTTCGCACCATATCGAAGCCGACGCGGGCGCGTTTGCGAAACCAATTCGTCGCGGCGAAAAGGAGCGGAACGGTAATCAGAGAAACGAGCGCGAGCCGCCAATCAAGCCAGAACATCATTCCGATAATCGCAAAAATAATCACCAGATCGCCCAAAACGTCAATCACGCCTGAAGTGAAAAGCTCGTTGAGCGCGTCAACATCGCCTGTGATTCGAGTGATAATTCGCCCGACCGGATATTTGTCGTAATAAGCGACTTCTTGATTTTGAAGTTTCGTATAAATCTGCGTGCGAATGTCGAACATCACGCGCTGCCCGACGACGTTAAGTAGAATTTCCTGGATGTAGGAAAATAAAAAGCGAAACAAAAAGACGCAGAAAAAGGCGAACGCAAACAGCCAAATGCCGTCGGTCACCTTCGGCGTGATGTAATCGTCAACCGCCACTTTGGTAAAATACGGCTGCAAACTGATTAAGATATTCGTCAGAAAAGTCAGAACCAGCGCGACCGCCGTCATTTTCCAATACGGCTTGAGGTAACCGAGCAGGCGCAGGGTGACGCGCAAATCATAGGTTTTCTCAATCGCTTCTTCTTCGTGAAATTTTTTCGCTTCTTCGGACATAGTTCATTTTCGATTTTAGATTTGCGATTTGCGATTGGCAATGTGTATATTCAGAATTTGTGCGGCGAACTTCGGAAAACAAATCTCAAATCCGCGCATCCCAAATCCCAAATCGTCATGAACCGTTTTATCAGCGACCGCAAAGACAACTGGCAGCGGCTCGAAGATTTAATTTCAATTCTGGAAACTTCCTCGATTAAAGGCTTGTCGAAAATGGAGGTGCGCGAATTCGGCGAGCTTTACCGGCGCGCGGCGACCGATTTGGCAATTGCCCGCTCTGAAACGCGCGACGTAAAACTTGTCAATTACCTTAACAGTCTGGTCATCCGCGCGCACGGCAAAATCTATCGCGCCGAAAGTCAGGGTGCAAATCTCATCTGGCGATTTTTTGCCGAAGATTTTCCGCGGGCGTTTCGCCGAACCTGGCGATATAGCGCGCTGGCGTTTGCGGTTTTTATGTTTTTCGGCGCGGCGTCTTTTGTTTTGTGCTACAACGATTTGAATTTCGCCGACGAACTCGGTTTGAGCGATTTGCGCTACGCCGTTCAAAACGAAAATAGATGGTGGCTCGAATTAAACCGGGCAAATCAGATCGGTTCGACGGCGATTTTGACGAATAATATTATGGTCGCGCTCAAAGCATTCGCCTTCGGCGCGTTTTTCGGCATCGGAACCATTTACGTTTTGATTTTCAACGGGTTGCAAATCGGCGGAGTTTTGGGAGTCTGCTACAAAATAAACGCCGGTTTCGCTGGCGAACTCGTCACGTTTATGGTCGGACACGGCGTTGTCGAACTGTCGTGCATTTTCATCGCGGGCGGCGCGGGAATGCTGATCGGTTATTCGATTATCAATCCAAAAGATTTGACGCGCGCCCAAGCGTTAAAGAAAAACGGACTCGAAGCCGTCCGCCTCGCCATCGGCTGCGCGGTGCTGCTCGTCGTCGCGGGTATTATCGAAGGCTTTCTCTCGCCGTCGGCGCTGCCCACGTGGATAAAATTCGGGACGGGAATTTTATCCGGCACGGCGATGTCGGCTTACCTGCTGCTTGCCGGACGCTAGGAGGAGCGGGCGGCACAGATTTAAGACTCTCGCCGCTGCTTAAAACTTCATTGACGGCTTTCGCTGAAAGTGCTATAAATTGAACGTCAACAGCTTACTGCGGCAATTCAATGGTCAACGCTTTCCGAGACAAAACTGCCGGCAAATAAATCGAAAACCTAAATAATTCTACTCTCGACGCACTTAATTCAGCCTGCCGCTAGCAGCGGTTTTTTAATCTACAAATACTAGTTCTTCAAGGAGAGTGAAATGCGAAACACAAAACATTCAAGCAAAAACACAGTGATGAAAAGATTGCTGTTCAGCAGTCTTTCGGTTTTTCTGATTTTAACAATGGTCGCTCCGGCGTGGGCGGTCGTTTTCAGCAACACGGCGACGATAAATTTGCCTGACGCCACTGCAGTAGGCACGGCTAATTCGTATCCGTCAAACATCACGGTCGCCGGTCTCACCGGCAACATTGCGAACGTGACGGTGCGCCTCGAAAATCTCAATCATACGTTTCCCGACGACCTCGACGTTCTTCTCGTTGCGCCGAACGGCAACAATCTGCTTTTGATGTCGGATGTCGGCGGCGGCAACGATGTCTATTTCGGCAATATCACTTTTGACGACGCGGCGGCGACGGCAATCCCAGACGGCGGTCCGATTGGCAGCGGCACATATCAAACGAGCCGCGATGCTTCGGCTGATACTTTTCCCGCTCCCGCTCCTGCCGTCGGCACGAACACCACGCTCGCCAGCGCTTTTAACGGCATCGCGGCAAACGGCGCTTGGAGTTTGTATATTGTGGATGACGCGGGCGCCGACCAAGGAATTCTCAGCAACGGCTGGAGCATCACAATCACGACGACGGGCAGCGCGGCAACCACGTTCCGCAGCAACGATCCGATTTTCATCCAAGACGCATCGCGCTCAAGAGCCATGCCGTATCCTTCGGGGATTAATGTCAGCGGCTTAACCGGCGCGATTACCGACGTTAACATAACGCTAAACGGCGTTAATCATTTGAACCCCGACGATTTGGATATTATGTTAATCAGCCCTGCGGGAAAACGGATGTTGATTCTGTCGGACGCGGGCGGACCCGACGACCTGGTAAACGTCAATTTGACGTTTGATGATTCGGCGGCGGCGGCGATACCGAACAACGGACCGGTCGTAACGGGAACTTTTCGACCGAGTACTTTCGACACGGGTGACACGATGCCCTTTGAAATCGCTCCGCACCCGCAGGCGATTTCGGGCGGCGGCACGGCAACGCTCGCTTCGGTCTTTAACGGCACCGAACCGAACGGTATTTGGCGACTGCTCGTGGTGGACGACGCGACCGCCAACAGCGCCGGAAGCAACATTATGGGCGGCTGGAGCATTGACATCACGGCGGGCGGCACCTATGGCGCGAAGCGTTTCACATCGAGCGACTTTGACGGCGACGGCAAGACAGACACGGCGGTCTATCGCCGTAGCAACGGCTTCTGGTTTCTGCGCGACAGCTTCTCGCTGTTCAACCGCTCGGTTAATTTCGGCGCGGCGAACGACTCGCCGATTCCGGGCGATTACGACGGCGACCGCCGCACCGACCTCGCCGTCACGCGCGTGAGCGGCGGACAGGTAACCTGGTTTATCTTACGCAGCGGCAGCAGCACGCTCGAAACCGTTCCGTTCGGCGTGCCGACCGACCGGCTTGTTCCGGCTGATTACGACGGCGACGGCAGATTTGACGTTGCCGTGTGGCGACCGTCGCAAGGCGCGTGGTATGTCCGCCAAAGTAATTCCGGTTCGCCGACTCTGCGAACCGTCATCTGGGGCGCGAGCGGCGACATTCCGCTGCGCGGTCATTTTGAAGGCACGAACGGCGCGGACTTTACCGTCTTCCGTCCGGCAAACGGCACTTGGTATATTCGCAATAACGCCGATACGTCGGCTCGCGCCGTGACCTTCGGCACAGTTGACGACCAACCTGTGCCGGGCGATTACGACGCCGACGGCAGAACCGACATCGCCGTGTGGCGACCTTCGGACGGCTCCTGGAATATCATCCGCAGTTCGGATTCGACGTTCACCGGACGCCAATGGGGTGCGACGAGCGACGTGCCGGCGCAGGGCGATTACGACGGCGACTCGGCGACCGACATCACCGTGTTCCGACCGTCAACCGGCGCGTGGTATATCCTCAACAGCGGCACACTCGCCACCGGCGCAAGTGCAGCGGCGTTGCGAATTGATGTCTATGGCGCAGGCGGCGATATTGCATTGCCCTATACTTACAATCAAGCCGTTCCGTAAAAGTCGGAAGGCGAAAATAAAAGAGCCGTCTCCGGTGCATATTTGAGTTCACCGGAGACGGCTCTTTTATTTTTTACTTTCGCTTTCTAAAGCAGCCCGCGTTCCTTCACCTTTAAATAAGTTTCAAGCAATTTCGGCGCGAGCGAATTTGTCGTTACATCCAACGCCAGCCCGCCCAAAGTCTCGACTAATCTTAAAGCCGATTCGCGCTGATGAATGATTTCTTCGGCGGCGGATTGCGTGAAAACGTCTTTGATTTCTGAAGGTTTTTCGCTGACCGTCCGGTTTAAATCCCGGTCGCCGACGGTAACGACGAGCGGCAGATGGCGCGGGCGCAGAAGTTTGAGCGAAGTTATCAATTCCTTTGAACTTTCCCGGTCAACTAAATCAGTCAGAATCACGATGAACGAACGCTTTTTTGAATTCGACGCGACGAACTGAAAGGCGCGCGAATACGACGGCTCGATTAGTTCCGGCTCTAAATCGTGTAGGGCTTCGAGAACCGCGTCAATGTGACGGACGCCTTTGTTTGGCGGCAGAAATTTTTTAACTCGGCGTCCGAAAACCAGCAACCCGCAGTTGTCGCCGCCGCGCGCCGCCGACATCAGCGCCAAGGATGCGTGAATCGCCGTGTCGAATTTTGTTTCGTCGCCGATTCTGCCCGTCATCAAACGCCCCGCGTCGAGCGCGATTAAAATCGTCTGGTCGCGTTCGATTTGATATTGACGAGTCGTAAGTTTGGAACGCCGCGCCGTCGCCGTCCACGAAACGTGCCGCAGCTCGTCGCCCGGCACGTAATCGCGCATTGATTCAAAATCGCGTCCTTCACCCCGCAAAACGGCTTTGCGCTGCACAGCGAGAAACGAAACTGCGCCGAGAGCCTTCAAAGCCATTTCACGCGCCCGCCGCATATTCGGATAAACTTTGATTGTTTCGGTTTCGCCCAAATTCGTCTGACACCAAACGAGTCCGAAGTTTGATAAAAAGCGCGTCGCCGTTTTGCCGAACCCATATTTCCCGCGTTTCGGCGGCGTTAATTCGTAAACAAAATCCGCCCTCGTTTGCGCTTTAATCGAAAATTCGGCTTCGCGCGTTTCGCTCAAAATCATTTCGGGCGGAAACTCGTCTTTGATTTTCAAATAAAAATTCCGCGTCGAATTGTTTTCGATGCGCAGTTTTATATTCGATTTGTCGCCGATGGCGAAACGCCCCGCAAATTCGCGCTTGATCGTCAGTTCTGCGGGCAGGCGGCGGCTGGCAAAATAATCGAACACGGCGAACGCGACGAGCGCAGTGTCATAAATCAAAACCGCGTAACGCAGCGCGGGCGCATTCCAAGACAGCGAAAGCGGCACGAAACCGATTGCCAGCAGCACGAAAAACTTTCGGGAAAAAACAAAATTCATATTCGGCGTTGATTATACGGAAATTTCCGATTGGCGAAAAGCCGTCTAATACTCTCGGACAATTTGCTTTTTCACGCTTTGGTCTAGTATTCTTGACGTGATTTTATGAACGCAGTTCGATTTAATGACGACAATAATTGAAACGGCTTCGGACAAAAATTTTGTCGGAAAGCCTTTCGTTTGTCGCCCAATCGAAAGGCGTTTTTTATTTATGTGAAAAGGTGAAAAGGTTTGTTACCGAAGCGAAACGATACTTTTTCATTTTTGACCTTTTTCACTTTTTCACCTTACAAATTTATGTTGGACAGTTTAGGAAATTTGGAAAAAACTCATTCGTGCGGCGAGCTGCGCGAATCGGATGTCGGCAAGCGAGTTGTTTTAATGGGCTGGGTCGCTAAAAAGCGCGACTTCGGGATTTTTACGTTTATTGATTTGCGCGACCGCGGAGGCGTTACGCAAATCGTCGTCAGCGAGGAAACCGCCGCAGAAGCGCACGCGAAGGCGAAAAATCTGCGCGGCGAGTTTGTCATCGCCGTCCTCGGCGAAGTCGTCTCGCGCGCCGAAGGAACGCACAATCAAAAACTTTCAACCGGCGACATTGAAATTAAGGCGAGCGAATTGCTGATTTTAAACGAGGCGAAAACCACGCCGTTTCAACTCGAAGTTGCCGGTTCGGAAAATTTGGCGAGCGAAGATACGCGGCTCAAATACCGCTATCTCGATTTGCGCCGCCCGCAGCTTCAGCACAATATCCGAATGCGGGCAAAAGCCGTGGCGAAAGTCCGCGAGTTTATGGACGCGCGGGGGTTTACCGAAATCGAAACGCCGATACTTCTGAAATCTACGCCCGAAGGCGCGCGCGATTTCGTCGTGCCGTCACGGATTCACGCCGGAAAATTTTTCGCCTTGCCGCAGTCGCCGCAGATTTTAAAGCAAATCACGATGATTGCCGGTTTCGACAAGTATTATCAAATCGCCCGCTGTTTCCGCGACGAAGATTTACGCGCCGACCGCCAGCCGGAATTTACGCAGCTCGACGTTGAAATGTCGTTCGCCAATCAGGAAACGGTTTATCGCGTCATCGAGGGATTTTTCCAGCACGTTTTTAAGTTAATTGATATCGAACTGCCGGAAAATTTCCCGCGAATGACATATGCAGAGGCAATGCGCCGTTACGGTTCGGACAAACCAGATTTGCGTTTTGAAATGGAACTCGCGGATTTATCCGGCGAATTAAAAGACACCGACTTTGCCCCGTTTGCGTCGGTCTTGGAAAGCGGCGGCGAGATAAAATGCGTCGGCGCGCGCGGCAAAGCCGATTATTCGCGCAAGCAGTTGGACGAGTTGCAGGAGTTCGTCAAACGTTACGGCGCGAACGCGCTGGCGTGGATAAAACTCGGTGAAGCGGAAACGACTTCATCGCTTTTGAAAGTTTTAGGTCAAGAAAAAATCGAAGCTCTGGCGCGTGCGGCAAACGCCGCAAAAGGCGACGCGGTTTTAATTGTCGCCGGAAAAAAATCCGTCGTCGCGGCATCTTTGGGAGCGCTGCGCGTCGAGATTGCAAGGCGCGAAAATCTGATTGATAAAAACGCATACCGACCGCTGCTCGTCACCGAATTTCCGATGTTTGAACTTAACGACGAAACGGGAAATTACGAGGCGGCGCATCACCCGTTCACGTCGCCGATGGACGAAGATTTGGAAATGTTCAAACGCGCCATCGAAAACGAAGCGGAACATCACCTGCTCGGACAAATTCGAGCCAAAGCCTACGATGCAGTAATCAACGGCTACGAATGCGCGGGCGGCTCAATCAGAATTCACCAAAAAGAAATTCAGGCGTTGAACTTTAAGGCGCTCGGTTTATCGCCGGAGAAAGCGCGAGAAAGGTTCGGATTTTTTCTCGACGCGCTCGAATACGGCACGCCGCCGCACGGCGGTTTCGCTGCCGGAATCGAGCGAACTTGTATGATTCTCTGCGGCACGGAAAACATCCGCGACGTAATGGCGTTCCCGAAAACCGCATCGGCACAGGATTTAATGATGGACTCGCCGGGCGCGGTTGATGATTCGCAATTAAAGGAACTTGGGATTAAAATTATGGAATAAAGTCGAAACTTTTCGATTAAAATTTTCCTGAACCAAAACAACCGCGATATCGTAGAATCAAAAAACAATGGCAAAGAAAAAAAAATTCGACACCAATCCGCTCGACCCGTCGTTTCCCGAAAGAGTTCAGAAGGAAGCCGAAACCGTCGCTTTGCCGAAAAACCAATTTAAGACCGCCGAATTTCCGCCGCCGCCGTCTGTGACCGAAGAAGAAACGCGCCGTTTTGAAAATCATAATTTCAATCAATATCAATCGCCGTATAACGGGCAGACGACTCCCGCCGAATATCAGACAGCGAAATTTACCGGCGCGCCGAGGACGATTCCGCTCAAAAATTCCAAATCTAAATTGCCGGAAAGATGGCTGATGGGTTTGGCGTATATTCCTTGGTATCCGGGTTTGATAGCCGCTTTGATAATGCTTTTCATCGTGCCGAAAAGCGAAACGAAAATACGCTTTCACGCGGCGCAGGGTTTGGCGGCGCACATCGGAATTTTGATTGTCAGCGCGATTTTGAGTACGGTCGGCAACGTCACGGATTTGGCGGATATGGCTAACTGGATTTTCAAGCTCGTTACCTCGATTATGCTGGTTATTTTTACTGTAAAAGCGTGGCAGGGCAAGCCGATTCATATCGAATCGGTAGATGATTTAACTAACTGGCTCGAAGAGAAAATCAAACCGCGAAACTGAATTTTTTAGAACCGGAGAAATTAAAATGTATTGCTCGACCTGCGGCAGCTTAATCAATACGGAACTGAACTACTGTAATCGGTGTGGCGCGAGAGTTGATAAATTGGCAACCATCGAGAAATCTTCGGCGACCGGCTATCTGTCAATGGCGACGGGTTTTGTCGGACTCGGAGGTCTCGGCTTGACCGTCGGTTTGATAGCGACTCTTTTGAAACGCGGCGTTGTCATAGAAGCCGTCGTCATGCTGGCACTCGCTTTTCTCGCCACAGTTTTCGGAATGACTTTTCTAATGCTTCGGCAAATCTCGCAAATGTCGAGCGTTTTGCCGCCTGCCAAGGAAAAGCTACTGGAAAATCTATTGTTGAATTCGGCGCCTGCGGCGCAGTTGGAAGAGCCACGCCAGCCCGCGCGCAGCGTAACGGAAAACACGACCCGAACGCTTGAGAAAGAGTTGGCAAAATAAAATTTTCGAGTTTCGAGCCGGAAACAGTTCAGAAATTGAAACCTGAAACTTTTTATCGCGTGTCCAAATCATATTCGCGCAGCCGCCGGTAAAGCGTCGAAGACGAAATTCCCAAAAGCTCCGCCGTCTTGCCGCGATGCCAGCCGGTTTGTTCCAATGCCCGCAGAATCTGCTGCTTTTCGATTTCGTGCAAAGCCGTCGGCGCGGTCGCGTTTTGAAAAGAGTTCGCGCTGTTTTCCTTCGGTGTGTTGTAGCTGACCGAAACGCTCGGTTCGTCTCGCCGATAGACGACTTCCGGCGGCAATTCTTTAATCGTAATTCTGCCGTTGTCGGCGAGCAAAACGGCGCGCTCCAAGCAATTGCGAAGCTGCCGGACATTGCCCGTCCAACTGAACGAACTCAAAGCGTCAATCGCCGGCGGCGTGAGTTCGGGCGCGCCCGCTCCGGCAATTTTGTTTAAAATATGCCGCGCGAGCGGCTGGATGTCTTCGCGGCGCTGGCGCAGCGGCGGAATATGAATTTCGAAACTGTTGATGCGGTATAGCAAATCCGAACGAAAAGTTCCGTCGGCAGTTGATTGCGCCGCGTCACGATTGGTCGCAGCAACAAGACGCACGTCAACTTCAACCTTTTTGACGCCGCCAACGCGGAAAAACGCGCGCGTTTCTAAGGCGCGCAACAGTTTCGATTGAAGCTGCGCGGGCATCTCCATCACTTCATCAAGAAATAAAGTGCCGCTGTCGGCGATTTCAAAAAGTCCGAGTTTTCTCGCTCGCGCGCCGGAAAACGCTCCGGCTTCGTATCCGAAAAGTTCCGATTCGAGCAAAGTGTCTTGCAGAGCCGCGCAGTTTAAGTCAATAAAAGTTTTATCGCTCCGGCGCGAAAGCCGGTGAATCGCCTGCGCGACAAGTTCTTTGCCAGTCCCGGATTCGCCCGTAATTAAAACCGATGTGTCGGACGGCGCGACGCGCTGCACGAGCCGCAAAACTTCTTTCATCTGCGCGGATTCGGCGACGATTTCCGGCATATTCTGGTGCGAGCGTTCGACTTGCGCGCGGAGCCGCTGGTTGTCAATTTTGAGTTTCTGTTTGTCGGCGGCTTGCGCGACTAGAACGGAAAGTTCGGTAATGCGGTAAGGTTTCGTCAGGTAATCATACGCGCCGAGCTTCATCGCTTCGATTGCCGTTTCGACCGTCGCCTGTCCGGTCAGCATTATGACTTCCGGCGGATTCTGGCTTTTTTCCCGAAGGCGGCGCAGCAACCCGATGCCGTCGAGCCGCGGCATATTTATATCGCAGAGCAGCACGTCAAAGTCCTGTTCTTCGAGCATTTGCCACGCCGCTTCGCCGTCCGAAGCCGTTTCGACTTCGTGACCCTGCCGCGACAGCTCTTTCTGCACGACAAGGCGCAGATTGTTTTCATCGTCAATTACCAGAAGTTTTGCCATAAGTTTTACCAGTCTGAAAAGTTCTTTAAAGTGCTGGAAGTCTGGGAAGTTTTGAAGAAATTTTTACTTCTTAAACTTCTTGCACTTTCTAGAACTTCACGACTTATTAGGAAGAAAAATCGAGAAAGTCGTTCCCGCGCCGACGTTTGAACGCACGCTTAAGCGTCCGTCGTGTTCGGTGACGATGCCGTAACAAACGGCTAAACCGAGTCCCGTGCCTTTGCCCACTTCTTTAGTGGTGAAAAACGGTTCAAAAATTTTCGACAAATCATCGGGCGCGATGCCGTGTCCGCTGTCCTGGACTTCGATGACGACGCGATTGCCCTGCGCGTAGGCGCGAAAAGTCAAAGTTCCGCCGCCGGGCATGGCGTCAATTGCGTTGGTGGCGAGCGCGATTATCGCTTGCTGCATCTGTCCTTCGTCGGCGTTGACCGGCGGCAGATTTTCCTCAATCTCGAATTTGATGTTGATACTACCGCCGCGTTTTTGATGCGCGACGAGACGCGCTGAAGATTTCAATATCAATGCAATATCAATTGGGAAACGATTTCCCGCCCGCATCCGGCTGAAATCTAACAAACCGTTCGTAATTGATTTGCAGCGAAAGGCTTCGCTGCGAATCAATCCGAGGTATTCGTGTAAATCTTCGACATCCGGCGACGCGCCGAACGCGCCTTCGTCAACTCTGCTTTCCAAAGATTCGGCGCAGGCGGAAATCGTCGCCAGCGGATTATTTATCTCGTGAACCACGCCCGCCGCAAGCCTGCCGACGGCGGCGAGCTTTTCGGCGCGCCCGACGGCGTGAATCGCTTCGACGCGCAGCGTGACATCTTCGCCGACCGTGATGACGTGCGTGATTTCGCCGGTTTCCTTATCGCGCATCGGAACTTTGCTGACCAGCCAGTGAATTGTCGTTCCGTCATCGTCGGTCGTGCGTTGTTCGATGCGTTCGATTTTTCCAGTCCGAAACGCGCGTTCAAATTCCTGGCGGAGTTTCCCGTGCGGCTGTTTGGATAAAACCTCGAAAACGTCGCGCCCGATAACCGAATCGCGCGGAATTCCCTGCACGCCAATTTCCCGGTGCCGATTCCACGTGACGATGTGGTAATCGCGGTCAATCACATAAATCGAAACGGGCAAAGCGTCGAGAATCGCTTCTGTAAACCGGCGATGTTCTTCCTTCGCCTGATTTATCGAAGTATCTATCGTCGCTTCGTAATGCGCCGAAAGGTTGATTGACATCGCCGCCATCTGCGCCGCCGCGTCCGTCAATCGCTGCGCAGTCTCAGTGCAGTCTTTTCTATGTTTGAAACCGACGATGATCGCGCCTTTGACTTCGCCGTTAATGTGGAGCGGCGAAACGTATTCGAGATTGTGAGTTTTGTCTTTCAGCAAAAACTCTTTTTCTGATTCTCTCAAATAAGAAACCTGCGGCGGCAGAATTTTCAAACAGTTGGCGAATCGGTGTTTATGCAAAAAATCAATTTGCTCCTCTGAATTGCCCGCCGCAAAAGCCGAACTGATTAAACCGATATGTTCAAGCTCGACGACTACCGCGCAGACTGCCGCCGCCGTTTCTCGCCGTATCGCATCCGCGACGCGCGAGGCGACTTTTTTCGGATGCACCGTGAACAGCAAACTCCGTCCGAGGTCGGTGATGAATTTTAATTCGCGCGCGGAATCCGTATTTTCCCTGGCGGTCAAAGACGTTTCCCGTCCGCTAACGGCTGGTTTCGGGGTTGACATTTCGGTTTTAAACGGTTGCTCGACAAACTCTTTTGCAAATTTGTCATCTGAGAGGTTGGCTGAAATTCGGGAAAAGAGAAGTTTGCAGACTTCTTAATCAATTAAAAAAGATTTTTAACAATTTGTCAATTGTTTTAACACTAATCAAGCCAATCGGTTTGACAGATTTTTTGTTCTGAACAAAAATCAGATAGTTTATGAAACTCAAATTTTTCCAATCAAAAATCGTTTTCTTTTTGCTCGGTTTATTATTTTTATCGGCGGCTTCAAACATAAAGGCGCAACAGGTAGTTGACAAAACCTTAGCGACAATCGGCGACGGCGTGGGCGACCCGGAACTCATCACGTATTCGGATTTGCTCTGGTCGCTCGCTCTGCAGCCCGGTGTCTCGCTCAATCCGCCGACTTCGGAAGATTTGAACCGCGCTCTGCAATTGCTTATCAACCAGCGTCTGTTCGCGCTCGAAGCCGAAAGAGTTCCGCGCGCCGCGCCGACGCAAGACGAGATTGATCGGGAAATCAAGCGCGTTCTGGCTCAGTTTCCGTCAACCGCCGAGTTTGAAAAACGTCTGCGCGTAGTCGGTTTCGATTCGGTTAGAGACGAGAATTTCGAGCGAATGATGGCGCAGCGCGTGGCGATTGAAAAATACCTCGAATTCCGTTTTCGCTCGTTCGTCGTCATCACGCCCGAAGACGAAGCGAAATACTACCGAGACATCTACGCGCCTGAATTTCGGCGCGCAAATCCGGGTTTGCTGACGCCAACTTTAGACGAAACCAGAACGAGAATCAATCAAACTTTGACCGAACAAAAAGTTGAAAGCGACATCGAAAGATTTCTTGATTTTGCCAAACGCCGCAGCGAAATTATCATCTTAAGCGAAGTTTGAAAGTGAAAAAGGGTGAAAGTGAAAAGGTGAAAAAGCTGCTTGTCGCTTTTTAACCTTTTCACTTTCACCCTTTTCACCTTTCCGCTTTACTGCTCGCTTTCTAAAATCTTTTTCGCTTCCGCAAGACTTTGCCGCTGCGCGTCGTTGATTTTTGGATACTGCAAATCGAGCGACTCCATTTTTTTAATTATAATTTCTGAAACCGCGACGCGCGTAAACCATTTTTTGTCTGCCGGAATGACATACCACGGCGCGTCTTTCGTGCTGGTGCTGGCGAGCGCCTCCGTGTAAGCCTGCATATATTCATCCCAAAAAGCGCGTTCTTTGGCGTCGCCCGCCGAAAATTTCCAATTCTTTTCCGGCATTTCAATTCTTGCCAGAAAGCGGTTTTTTTGTTCTTCTTTCGAGACGTTGAGAAAAAACTTCAAAACGTGAACGCCGTTTTCCGTCAAATACGTTTCAAAATTCCGAATCTGCTCAAAGCGTTTTTTCCAAATGTTCCGGTCGTTTTCCAGTTTGTCGGGCATTTGCTGAAACCGCAAAATTTCGGGATGAACGCGCACGACTAAAACCTCTTCGTAATACGAACGGTTGAAAATGCCGATGCGCCCGCGTTCGGGCAGACGCCGCATCGAACGCCAAAGATAATCGTGGTCGAGTTCTTCTGAGGAAGGTTGTTTAAATGAAGTAACTTCGCAGCCTTGCGGATTTAAGCCGCTCATCACGTGCTTAATCGCGCCGTCTTTTCCGGCAGCATCCATCGCCTGAAAAATCAAAAGCAGCGCGTGAGTGTTCTGCGCGTAAAGCACGTCCTGAAGTTCTGCCAACCGCTCGACGTTTTTTCTCAAATTTTCGACGGCTTCCTTTTTGTCGGTATAATCGCCCGTAAAATCGGTCGGATGATTTTTTAAGTTGAGTTTTTTGCCTTTCGGCACGCGGAAATTTTCGATGTTCATAATTTTGGGAACGCCAGCATCCTGCTGGCACTCGTTAGCCGGCAATATGCTGGCGTCCCGTCAGACCGCGACGGGCGCGGCGATTTTGCCCCACGATTGATAATTACGCAGATTCAGATTTTCGTATTTGAAATTCAGCAGACCTTCCAAGCCTTTCAAATTTTCCGCGTTGACCAATTCCAGTTCCGGCAATTTCAAAGGCTCGCGTTTTAACAATTCTTCAACCTGCGCGAGATGATTTGAATAAACGTGCAAATCGCCGAAAGTGTGAACGAATTCGCCGACTGCCAAATCGCAGACGTGCGCGATTAGATGCGTCAGCAGCGCGTAGGAACTAATGTTAAACGGAACGCCGAGAAAGGCGTCGGCGCTTCGCTGGTAAAGTTGGCAATGCAAAATTTTTTCGTTTTCGACCTTAAATTGAAACAGCGTGTGACACGGTGGCAAAGCGACGTTATCGCAGGTTTCGGGATTCCAGCCTGTAACAACCAAGCGGCGCGAGTTCGGATTCGTTTCGATTTCTCTAATCATCCGCGCAATTTGGTCAACGCCGTTTCTTTGGGGATAATCGCCGCCGAAACTGCGCCACAGATAACCATAAACTTCGCCCAAATCTCCCGCTTCCCGATTAAACCGCGCCGTTTGTTCCGCAGTTGCCCATTCCGCCCAAATATCCACGCCGCGCGCGTTTAGATTTTTCTCATTCGTATCGCCCGAAAGAAACCAAAACAATTCTTCCGCAACCCATCGAAACGGAACTTTCTTTGTCGTTACAATCGGAAAACCTTGCTGCAAATCGAATCTGGTTTGATAGCCGAAAACCGAAATCGTGCCGACGCCGGTGCGGTCTTCGTGGCGCGTTCCGTTTTCCAAAACGTGCTTTAATAAATCTTGATATTGTTTCATCTCGGATTTTCATTTGAAAGTTTAACCGCAAATTTGTCGAAAGCAAACTCGAAAAGTTACTATAAACATTTGAAATTTGCCGCGCGGAAAAATTTTATGCCGAATAATTTAGAAGTCAGCTTCAACTCGCCGCAGTGCGGCTGGATGTCAATCGGTTTCGCGGGCGAGACAGAGGAATTTCACACGACGACGGCGCACGCGCCGCACGAACGGGCTTTGCCCGAATTGCTGAAGATTTTAACGGCATTGCTGGATACGAATTCGGCGGAAAATGAATTCACGCTTTGTTGGAATCGCAACCCGGAAGAATTCGATTTCCGGTTTGTCCGCGACGGGGAAAATTTGCGTCTGGAAATTTATCAGTATCCGAGCGACGAGCGCCGCGACGCGGAACGCGAATTGGTTTTCGCGCACGACGGCACAACCGCCGATGTTTGCCGGGCGTTTGCCGAAACCTTTAAACAGCTTTACGAAGATAAAGACACCGACGAATTTGAGTTTAATTGGCGGCAGCCTTTCCCGTTCGCCGAGTTTGAAAAATTTACCAAAGCGTTAACCGCGAAATAAGGCGCGCCCGGCACAAAACATAAAAATAGTTTTCGTGTCTTGCGCCTGTCTGTTCGCGGTTAAAATTTATGAAAGAAAAACTTTTAGATTTGCTGGCGTGTCCGATTTGCGGCGGCGACCTTTTGCTGGTTCACGTCGGCACGCGCGAGGAACGGGAAATCATTGAAGGCTTGCTGTCATGCCGCAAATGCGACCGCGAATATAAAATTACGCGGGGCGTTCCGCGCTTTGCCGATTTGTCGAAAATCGAACAGGACAAACTTGAAACCGCCGAAAATTTCGGCTGGCAGTGGACGCATTTTACGCAGGAAGACGCGAAATATAACGAACAATTTTTAGGCTGGCTGCAACCCGTCAAGCCCGACTTTTTTCAAGGCAAACTTGTTTTGGAAGGCGGCTGCGGCAAAGGCAGACATACGAGTTTGGCGGCGAATTGGGGCGCAAAGGAAGTCGTCGGAATTGATTTGAGCGCGGCGGTCGAATCGGCGTTTCAAGCAACGCACCGATTGCCGAACGCGCACATTGTCCAAGCCGACATTTATAAATTGCCGTTTAAAAAAGCGTTCGATTATGCGTTCAGCATCGGCGTTCTGCACCACACGCCCGACCCGAAAAAAGCGTTCGTCTCTTTGGCGAGAAAAGTCAAACGAGGCGGCGCGATTTCCGCCTGGATTTACGGCGCGGAAAATAACGAATGGATTACGAGCTACGTTAATCCGATTCGGACGAGTTTTACGTCGAAGATAAATCAGCCGACGCTTTACCAGCTTTCCAAACTCCCGACGCTCGGCGTTTATCTCGCGTCGAAACTGCTTTATAAGCCGCTCGACAAAACCGCGCTCGGCAAGCGTCTTTTCTACAGCGATTATTTAACTCACTTGAGCGCGTTCGGCTGGCGCGAACAGCACAACATCGTTTTCGATCATCTGGTCGCGCCGACCGCTTTTTACATTTCCAAATCCGAGTTTGAAAATTGGTGGAGAGAAATCGGCGCGGAAAACGTCCGTGTAATCTGGCACAATCAGAATTCCTGGTGCGGTTTCGGCGAGATCGCCAGATAGATTTGAAACCCAAATTGATTTGCGGCGTAAAATCCCGATTATGAAAATAAAATTTTTGACGATTGTTTTGAGTCTGCTTGCTTTTCAATCTGTTATGGCGCAGCAAACCGAAATAAAAGAAGCGAATCCGGCGGATGTCGCCTCGATTGACCAAATTATGCGAGCCGTCTATGAGGTAATTTCGGGCGACGCCGGACAGAAACGCGACTGGGACAGATTTCGCTCATTGTTTCACAAAGACGCGCGGATGATTCCGTCGGGCAAAAACCCGACGACCGGCGTGCTCGGCGCGCGTGCGCTGTCGCCGGAAGATTACGTTAAACGCAACGAATCTTTTTTTGAAAAGGAAGGCTTTCACGAACGCGAAATCGCCCGCCGAACCGATGTTTACGGCAACATCGCGCAGGTTTTTTCAACTTACGCCGCTTATAAAAAAGCCGACGACAAACAGCCGTTTATGCGCGGCATCAACAGTTTTCAGCTTTTAAACGACGGCAAGCGTTGGTGGGTCGTAACGATTTACTGGCAAGCCGAAACGCCTGAAAATCCGCTGCCGAAAGAGTATCTGAAATCGAAGAAAAATTAGCCACAGAGCGCACAGAGGAAGAACGAGAAAGGCAGAAGGATTCGTGCGTTTTTATCTTCGGTAGAACACGAATAGAACACGGTTTTATCTCTATTCTTCTCTGTGTCCTCTGTGGCAAAAATTAAATGGAACATACCTTAACGCGCGAGCTGACTTTGGAATTACCGATTGAAAAGGTTTTCGATTTTTTCGCCGATGCGGGAAATCTCGAACGCATCACGCCGCCGGAGCTTAATTTTAGAATCATTACCACGCAGCCGATTGATATAAAAAAAGGCGCGTTGATAGATTATCAATTAAAACTGCGCGGTTTGCCGCTAACCTGGAAGACGGAAATTTCCGAGTGGAATCCGCCGCGCGTTTTTGTTGACCGCGCCTTGAAAAGTCCGTATAAGCAATGGATTCACCGCCACACTTTTACGCGACTCGAAACGAACAAAACTTTGATTGAAGACGAAGTGTGTTATCGTCTGCCGCTCGAACCGCTCGGCGATTTGGCGCATTGGCTTGTGCGGCGCGAACTTGATTATATTTTCGACTTTCGGCAACGGGCGGTAGCGGAAATTATTCAATCGAAAGCGTAAAAAATGCGCCCGCGAAAATAATTCATCGCATCAAAACCAAATCCAATCGGTCGGCTCTCGATGATAGGAAATCGTCACCTGCGTTTCGGTTTTGAAAAGCGGCGAGCGCATCTGCAAAGCGGTTTGCGCCGTCAGCCGCGCGAGATGCGGTTCGTTGGCGCGTTGCGAAAGATGCGCCAAAACGATTTGCCGCGCCGCGCCGTCGAATTCGCCGGTCAGCCAATCGGCTAAATCTTCGTTCGAGATGTGTCCGGTGCGCGATAAAATTCGCTGTTTCAAATCCCAACTGTAAATCGGACAGGTTTTGAGCATATCGCGGTTGTGATTTGATTCGATGACGATGCCGTCGCAGCCGCGCAGCTTTTCTTTTATCAAAGTCGTGAAACATCCGAAATCCAAAACGGTCGCCAGCTTGACGCCCGCGCTTCGCGCCACGAAACCGAAATTGTCAACCGCGTCGTGCGGAACCGAGAACGGCTCGAAATCAATGTCGCCGATGCGGAAATCGCGGCTCGATTCGATTTCGATTTGGCGATTTTTTATCGCTTCAAACCGTTTTTGCGGCTCATCGTTCGTTTTATTTGATTTTTCGCGCACGTAGGCGTCGCGCGTCGCGCCCGACAGATAAACCGGACAAGTTACCGTGTTCAGCAAAACGCGCAAACCGCCCGCGTGGTCTGAGTGTTCGTGCGTGACGAGAATCGCATCGAGTTCCGAGAAATGCACGCCGACAAGCGTGAGCCGCCGCAAAGTTTCCTTCGCGCTCAAGCCGACATCAACCAGAACTTTTGTTTTTTCGGTGCAGATGAGAACGGAATTGCCCGTTGAACCGCTGCCGAGAACCGTAAATTTCATTTTTATAAATCAAGAATTAAACCACGCGCAAAACACGAAACAGCACGAAAAGATTTCACGATTTGTTGCGTGTTATTTCGTGTTATGTATGTAGTTAATTTTCTTCCGTATCTTCCGCACCTTCGATTTGTTTTCGCTCTTCAAACTTCGGACGCAGCACGCCGCCGACAGCGCGGGTAATCAGAGAGTTCGGCACGAAGTTTCCCAACCGCGCCGTCAGCCAATTCGTCCAGCCGGAAACGACCGAAGGTTTTCCGCGCGCGATTGCGCCAAGCGCCGCTTCGACAACTGCTTCGGGCGTTTGCATTCCCTTTTTCAAAAAAGCGTTTTTGACGTTTGTTCCGATGTTTGCCGCGTCGAAAAAGTTTGTTTCCGTCGGACCCGGACACAGTGCCGTAACCATAATGTTAAACGGGCGATTTTCTTCGGCAATCGCTTCGCTGAACGAACGGACGAAGGCTTTGGTCGCCGCGTAAGTCGCCATAAACGGCACGGGCTGAAAACCCGCCGTCGAAGCGACGTTGATAATCACGCCGCTTTTCCGCTCGCGCATTTTCTGCATGTAGCGGTGCGTCAACGCGACCAGAGCCATCACGTTCAGGCTGATCATCTCCAATTCGTTTTCGAGTTCGAGACTGGCAAAATCGCCCATTGAGCCGAAACCCGCATTATTTATCAGCCATTCGATTTCGAGACGGTGCGTTTCGGTTTCCTCAAAGAGCTGACGGTCGGCTTCGTAATCAATCAAGTCAATGGCGACGTAGTGCGCCGTGATTTTATGCCGCACCATTAACTCGTCGCACAACTGATGCAGTTTGTCTTCCGACCGCGCCACGAGAACGAGATTGTGTCCGTCAGCGGCGAGCCGTCTGGCAAACGCTTCGCCGATGCCGCCCGACGCGCCCGTGATCAGTGTCGCTTTCATAAAATTTATTTTACCGTCATTAAATAAACAAATGCCTTCTTCAGTATTCACAAGCAGAAATTATAATGTTTATGATGATACGGCATTGAAGAGTTTAACCGCCGCGCTCAATGTGCTTCGTAGGCGGCTCGTCCGATTCTTCGGTTTTCATCTATCAATAGCATTTTGCGGAAAAAGATTTTTACCGTCAAATTTTTCTCTTCGATAAACCCCAAAATCCGTTTTGACCTAATGTGTCAAAAACCGAGCCTGATTGGTAGTTTTGTATTATCTTACGAATATTTTCGGAAATTTTTAAATTCTGTTCGGTTGTTTCGCTTATCAATCTCAACGCGCAAAGAACCGGGCAGGCAGATAATATTATCTGCCTGCCCGGGGTTTGTTGTAAACTTGTAAAAGGTTACTAGCGAATGAAAGCATTCGGAACAGATTTGTCACTGTTTGTACCAAACTGTTTGGTCATGCTTCCGCTATCATGTGTTCCGAGTCCATACCACGTACCTATCGCGGGTCGGAATACAGCGGGATATTTTACTCGTTGATTCGAGTGAAGCCGATACGCGGGATTTTCCGTCTTTCCTTTTGCTTCAGCCGGAACGTATTTCAATTATAGTCATCACGAATTCCGCGCAAACCGAGCGGCATCGGAAAATACCTGATGCTCGGCATTAACGGAGTGGTCAGGAAAGAGCAGTCCGCCGGTGTTCTAGTCAAAGCAATTAATGCCGTCAGTAACGGAAACGTGGTTTGTGCGAAAATTATTAAACGAAACAATCAGAAAGCTGTTGTGTGAAAAAAATTCGCCTTCCGAAAGAATTCATTTAAATAATTGTTCGGCTTTAACGGTGCGGGAACGAGAAGTTTTAACGCTTGTTTGTCAGGGAATGAAAAACAAAGAGACCGCCGAGAAACTTTTTCTCAGCGAGGCGACCGTTCGTCATCATTTAACTTCGATTTTTGAAAAACTGAAAGTCCGCAGTCGGCTCGAACTCGTGGTTCACGCCTTTACAGAAAAAATCATTGAAATTCCAGCTGAAGATTTCGAATTTTCAAATGAACTTGAGTAAAACGCCCGCGCTTACAATTTATGAGTGTTTTTCCAAAATGAGTTTTCGCTTTCCTCACGCAAACGAATGAGCCGCTCGCCGCGCCGCATATCAAAGTTCATACTCAATTTTAGAAATCGCGTAAAAAACGCATTGCATTTCGTAATGCGTTTCAGTCTTCTCGTATTTCATTCCGCATTTTTCCATAAGCCACCACGAGCCGGTGTTTTCGGGCGACGCGACGGCGACGATTCTTTCTAAATTCGCTCGTTCAAATCCGTAGCGAATCCACGCCGACGCGCATTCGTAACCGATGCCCATTCCCCAGAATTTTTTTATCATTCCGTAACCGACTTCGATTTCCGCTGTGCCGTCGAGCGGCTGCAAACCGCTCCAGCCGAACATCTCGCCCGTTTCCCTCCAAATTATCGCGCACATTCCGAAGCCGAATTTTTCGTAGCAGTCAATATAAAACCGCAAGCGTTTTTCAATCGCTTCCGGGTTTTGCAGAGTTCTGCCGCCGAGATATTTAATAACGTCGTCGTCCGACCGCAACTCGACGAGCGCGTCCAAATCTTCGGGCGTAAATTTACGCAATAAAAGTCTTTCGGTTTCGAGCATATTCCTCTTTAGTAATCGCGTATTGAACTAAGATTTGTTCATAAAACGTGCCTGTTCCAACGAAACTCATTCCGAGTTTTTCCATCACGCGCCGCGAAGCCGCGTTTTCGGGACGCGCCACGGCGACTATTTTTTCCGTGTCTAAATTATCAAAAGCGTAGCCTAAAAAGGCGAGCGCGGCTTCGGCTGCCAAGCCTTTTCCCCAAAATTCTTTGGCGACGGCATAGCCGATTTCGAGTTCGCCGGTTTCTTTCAGTCGCCAGATTCCGCACCAACCGACAAATACGCCCGACGGTTTTTCGAGCATCGCGCAGAAGCCGATTCGTTCGTCCGCCCAGCGGCTCGAAACGAGTTCGACCCAATCAGTTGATTCACGGCGGTTTTGCGGCTCGCGGATAAAACGCATTATGTCCGCGTCGCTCCGCATCGAGTAAATTGCGTCAACATCTTTTTTGTCGAGCGGTCGCAAAATCAGTCGGTCGGTTTCGAGCATAAATCAAATTACAAATGCGCGAATTTCAAATTACGAACGCCCAAAGCCTTATCTTTAATTCGTAATTTGAAATTCGCGCATTCTATTATATTAGGTGAACGAGCAATCCGTCTTTTAATTTCGGCTCGAACCAGGTTGATTTCGGCGGCATA
The DNA here is from genome assembly GCA_030448055.1 of Pyrinomonadaceae bacterium. GTDB lineage: Bacteria > Acidobacteriota > Blastocatellia > Pyrinomonadales > Pyrinomonadaceae. Next base: position 182,871 of record JAUJNR010000002.1, on the reverse strand, counting down.
ATTTCGTTCATATCCGAGACGGCGAAAAGGTCTTCCATCGTCGTCGGAAACAATGAAAACGCGGCTTGCGCCGAGCCGTCGTCAACCAATTTTTCTAGTTCCGCCGTGCCGCGCGCGCCGCCGACAAAGCCGATTCGCTCGCTCGTGCGCGCGTCGTCAATGCCCAAAACGGGCGCGAGCAGATAGTTCTGCAAAATACTCGCGTCAAGATTTTCAATGGCGTTCGGCTGCTGCACGAAACGGGCGGCGAACCGCAATTTATACCATTTGCCGCCGAGATACAAACAAAACTCGCCGTGACGGGCGGGAACTTTTTCATCCGTCTCGGTGACGACGAAACTAGTGCGCAGGCGGTCGAGAAATTCCGTTTCGCTCAAATTGTTCAAATCTTTGACGACGCGGTTGTAAGCAAGAATCCGCAAATCTTCCGCCGGAAACATTCCGGCGACGACGAAATTATAATCTTCCGCGCCGGTATGTTCCAGGTTTTTTTCAATCAATTTTTTTCTGGCTAGATTCGCGCTCTCCATCCGGTGATGTCCGTCGGCGATATAAAGCGCGGGAACTTCCGCAAAAGCCCGAATAAAATCTTCGGTCTGCGCCGCGACGCGCCAGACGGTTTGCCGCACGCCGTCAGCGCAGTGAAAATCGTAAATCGGTTTTGTCCGCGTCGCTTCGTAAATCAAAAGGCGAAGGCGTTCGGTGTTGCGAAAGGCGAGAAAAATCAATCCGGTTTGCGCGCGCGCGGCGAGCAGATGTTCGGTGCGGTCTTCGACTTTATCGGGACGGGTTTTTTCGTGGCGTTTGATTGTTCCGAGTTCGTATTCATCCAGAGAACAGCAGGCGACCACGCCCGTCTGCGCGCGCGCGTCGGTTTCGAGCCGGTAAATGTAAACGGACGGCTCGGCTTCGGACGCGAAAATTTCATCGTCAATAAATTTTTGCAGATTCTCCTTCGCTCGGGCAAAAATTTGTTCGGCGGGCGGATTCGAGTTTTCGGGAAATTCGGCTTCCGGGCGCGTAACGCGCAGAAAACTGAGCGGATTTGCTTCGATAAAAGCGCGGACTTCCGGCTCGTAAACGACATCGTAAGGAACGCACGAGACCTGCTTTGCCAACTCCGAAACTGGTCGCAAAGCGCGAAAAGGTTTGATAATTGCCACTAAAATTTTCCTCTCCGAGATAATCCACAAAGCAACGCGAAGAAATTTTCGGCGCACTTTGCGAGCAATAAAAATTTCTATTTGTTCGCTTTCGATTGGTTGGAATTCGCCGTCGGCTGTCCGCCGCCGGACAGCGGCGCATTCGCGGCTGGTATATTCATTTCCTGCCGCATCTTTTCCATCATCGCCTGCTGATATTTATCAAACGCGATTTTCCACGCGCCGTCTTCTTTGACAAACGGAATCGTATCGTAGCCGCTCGTGAAATCCTTGACTTCGACGCTTGCCGCGTCGCCTTCGATTCGCTCGTTGCGGATTTCAGGAATTTCGTCGAGCGCCGCCATATTATCGCGTTTGAAAAGTTCGTCAACCGTAGTGTTCTGCGCTTTGGCGGATTTTTCGGCTAATTCCAGCGAGCCTTTGGACAAATTTTTTCTGATTGCCGCGATGTCTTTTTTCTTTGACGCTTCGATATAATTCTTCAAAGTATCGGTCGGGCTGGCGACCGGCGGCGCATTCTCCGCGCCGCTGCAGCCGACGATCAAAAACGCGGCGAGCGCGACAATCAATGTTCGATAAATTTTCATAAATTTGATTTTTATAAATGTGAGAAGCGGCTTTGCACATAAATTAACGATTTGCCGCCTTAACGAACGGCAACTGTTCGCTGTTCGCTGTTCATTGTTCGTTGTTTTCAATGGTTATCTGTGATTTCAGTGAACAGTGAACAATGAATAGCGAACAGTCGCCGCCCGCTTTTCTAATTTTTGTGCAAAGCCGTGAGAAGCATTGATACAAACAACAGGTTTCAGGCTTTTCCAATCCCAAATCGTAAATCCTATGGCTGTTTGCCTTGATTGATAATGTCGTCGAGCCGTTTGTTTTCCCGTTCAAAATCCAGCATCATTTGGTTAGCGATGCCTTGCTTGTCAATTTTCCAAACGCCTTCCTCGCGGACGAACGGCACTGTGTTCCACGTATTAGACGAATCTTTTATTTCAATCGTCGCTCGGTCGCCGTCAATTTTCTCGTTGCGAAATTCGACGGTGTTTTGATTTTCTCTGAACAAAGTTTCGCGTTTAACGATTTCGTCGAGCGTGACGTTTTGCGCTCTGGCTTCCTGTTCCGCCATTTTTATCGAAGCGTCGGACAGCAGCAATTTCATCGTCGTCGGGTCTTTTTTCTTGATCGCCGTCGTATAAGCCTTTAGAGTTTCGAGCGGCGTGGACGGTTTTTCAGCGTCCGCGCAGGCGAAAATCAAACTGGCGAGAAGCGTAATTATAATCTTTAAATGTAAACGCATTTTTGAATAATCCGAAAGCGAATCGCTATACTGAAAAGCAAAGTATAGCGAAAAAGTGGAGGAGTTAAAAACGAATGGCGCGAAAAAAATTGACAGAAGCGGAAATCGAAACGGCTTTAACCGACCTGAACGATTGGAAAATCGAGGGCGTGAATTTAAAGCGACGGTTTGAATTCGAGAATTTCGCCGAAGCGTTGGAATTCGTCAACCGCGTCGGCGCGGTCGCCGAGCGGCGCGACCATCATCCGGACATTTCGTTCGGCTGGGGCTACGCCGAATTTTCCATAACGACGCACGACACGGGCGGACTGACGCAAAATGATTTCGATTTGGCGAATGAAATAGAAGGTGAGGAGTGAAAACTGAGAAGTAAAAAACTTGTTCTCAGTTTTTTCTTCTCACTTCTCACTTCCCGCCTCTCTTTGCGCGAAAATCCGCTTTCGCTTATATTGTCTAATTACTGTTTTAACCGAAATTTAACCAAAGAGGTCTTTATAAAAATTTATGTCAAATACACCTATTACAGTCGCGCACGGCGACGGCATCGGTCCCGAAATTATGGACGCGACTTTGCACATTTTACGAGAAGCGGGCGCGCGGCTCGATATTGAAACGATTGAAATCGGCGAAAAAGTTTATAATTCGGGCAACACAGCCGGAATCGCGCCGGAATCGTGGGAATCTTTGAGGAGAACGAAAGTTTTTCTGAAAGCTCCGATCACGACTCCGCAGGGTGGCGGCTTTAAATCGCTCAACGTGACGGTCAGAAAAACGCTCGGAATGTATGCCAACGTGCGCCCGTGCGTTTCGTATCACCCGTTTGTTGACACGAAATTTCCGGTGATGGACGTGGTGATTGTCCGCGAAAACGAAGAAGACACCTACGGCGGCATCGAGCATCGCCAGACCGATATGGTCGAGCAATGCTTGAAATTAATCTCGCGTCCCGGCTGCGAAAAAATCGTTCGCTACGCTTTTGAATACGCTAAAAAGAACAACCGCAAAAACGTAACCTGCTTTGTCAAAGACAACATTATGAAGCAGACCGACGGTTTGTTTCACCGGGTTTTCGACGAAATCGGCGCGGAATATCCCGACATCGAAAAAGGCGACTGGATTGTGGACATCGGCGCGGCGAAACTGGCGACCTCGCCCGAAATGTTCGACGTTATCGTGATGCCGAATCTTTACGGCGATATTTTGTCGGACGTAACGGCGCAGATGACCGGCTCGGTCGGTCTGGCAGGCTCGGCGAACATCGGCGAAAACGTCTCGATGTTTGAGGCGATTCACGGCAGCGCGCCAAAACGCGCCGGACAAAACAAAGCCAATCCGTCGGGTTTGTTTTTGGGCGCTATTATGATGCTCGTCCACATCGGACAGCAGGACATCGCAAACCTGGCGCACAACGCCTGGCTCAAAACGATTGAAGACGGCGTCCACACTTACGACATCGCCCGCGAAGGCAATACCAAACAAACCGTCGGGACAAAAGAATTCGCCGACGAAGTTTGCAAACGGATCGGACAAAAACCGGAAACTTTGAAAGCGGTCGAATACAAAGTCATCGAAGAGTCCGGCGAAACCGCGACCAAACCGCTTTACAGCCAGCCGACGCAGGCGAAAAAGGATTTGGTCGGCGTGGACGTTTTCATTCACTGGTGGAACGGCAAATTTTTCGGCGCGGCTGACGAACTCGGCGCGCTGGTCGAAAAGGTCAACGGCGACGGCGTTAAATTAGTGATGATCTCCAGCCGCGGCACGAAAGTCTATCCCGGCGGTCAGCCCGACACCTTCTGCGTTGACCACTGGCGCTGCCGTTTTATGTCGGAAACGAGCGGCGGCACGCTCTCCAAACAGCAAGTCATCAATTTGCTCGCGCGCTTTGAGGAAAACGGTTTGGATTTCATCAAAACCGAACACCTTTACAACTTCGACGGCAAAGCCGGTTACGCGCTCGGTCAGGGACAATAATTTTATAAAAAAAAGGATGAAGTTTCGGCTTCGTCCTTTTTTTGTGTTTTATTGTATATTCAACTTGGATATCTTAAATTTGTAGCAAATATCAGAGATGTGTAATTACGAACTAGATTCAATTTAAAAACACATAGCAAATGGACATAGAGAAATATCAAGATCCTTTAAAATCAGCTATTAAACTTTTCTAGGAAACAAGAAATAGTCAAAAGAATGCCCAAAGTGAAAGAGAAATTAAGGATACGGGGAATAGAAGTTCTGTAACCGGAGGAAAACAGTTAGACGGTTTGTTGAAATTATTATTTGTCGTGGCTACGGATGCAGGCATCCCTTCGGAATGTATTTTTATTAAAGGCAATCAGCTTCCAGGATATTTTCGACCGACGAAAAACTGGGATATGATTATTTTATCTCCAACTAAAAAGCTGATTGCAGTTATTGAATTAAAATCGCAAGTAGGTTCGTTTGGAAACAACTTTAATAACCGAACGGAAGAGGCTTTAGGCAGTGCTACGGATTTATGGACTGCCTACAGAGAAAAAGCGTTTCCGAATCAACCGGCTCCTTGGTTGGGCTATTTGATGGTTGTTGAAAAATCAGACAAATCAACTTCGCCGATTAAGATTAACGAACCATATTATAAGGTTTTCAAGGAATTTAAGAATACTTCCTACTTGGACAGATATAAACTTTTTTGCCAAAAACTGATGCTGGAAAGGCTTTATTCTCAATGCTGTTTGATTTGGGTTACTAATGACCATCAATTCGGCGACGTAGAGGCAAGCATTTCGATTGAAACCTTTTTGTATTCTTTCATTGGACACTTGACCGGGCAACTTCACGAATTTAAGCGATAAGTTATGAAACGTAAAAATGGAAGAAAACACGGCGAAGTATTTACTAACAGAAACATAGTTCAATACATTTTGGACGAAGTTGGTTATTCCTCCGCTCTAGATTTGCGTAACATAAAAATCCTTGAACCGGCATCAGGCAAAGGAGCATTCGCAAAAGAAATAATAAAAAGACTTTTTCAATCTTCCGTTAGATATGAATTTTCTTTTAATAAGGCATTAATTGAAAATGTTCACTTAATTGAATTGGATTTGATCACTTTTTCAAAACTAGCAGTTTCCGTTGATAATTTAATTGAAAGTTTGACGAACGAGAAAAGCAACCTAAGTTCACAAATATGTTTTCAAACTGATTTTCTAAACTTCAATTTCAAAACAAAATTTGACTGTATTGTTGGCAATCCTCCTTACATAAGGCACGAATTAATTTCAGAAGAAAACAAAAGGGCTTATCGCAGTAAATACAAAACATTTAAGTATCGAGCCGATTTATATATTCTGTTCTTTGAACAATCTCTAAATCTGCTAAAGGAAAATGGTATTTTGTCTTTCATTTGTTCAAACAGATGGCTAAATAATCAATATGGGACGGGTTTGAGAGAATTGATTTCGTCAAAATACAATCTCGTTAAATTATTAAATATTGAAAAGTCTTCGCCTTTTGATGAAGATGTTATTGCTTATCCTTGCATCTCAACGATTTCAAATGAAACAAGCGTGGGAACGACTTTGTTTTGTGAAGACAATTCAAAAGAAATTGACTTTGATAACGTCGTTTTTAATCAAATCAATATGCCGAAAAATTCGTCTTGGCAAAATCTATTTTTAGAATACGATATAAATCACAGCGCATTACTCGGTATAGTCGAACAAGGTTTTGAAATTGGAATCGGCGTCGCCACAGGAGCCGATAAGATATTTATAAAATCAAAAAGTGAAATGAACGGAATTGAAAAGAGCAGATTAATTCCTTTAGTAAAATCAAGCGATTTAAAGAACAATAAATTTAATTGGGGAGAAAACTTTGTTATCAACCCATACGAGAATGAAACGCTTTGCAATTTAGACAAATATCCACACTTGAAAAGTTATTTAATAGAGAACAAAGAATTACTTTCAAAAAGGCACACAGCACGAAAATCGCCTGATAAGTGGTTTAAAACTATTGATAAAATAAAGCCGGAAATACAATTCAAACCGAAACTACTTTTACCTGATTTGACCGGCAATAAATTACTTTTTATTGACGAGGGTAATTACTACCCGCACCATAATCTTTACTACATTACTAGAAGCTATCTCAAAAATAGTTTCTCAACAAAATAACGATACAAGCCAGATGAACAAAGCCTAAGTAATTGTCCGAATGATATTCGTAGCGAACCACAATCCGACGAAAGTTACCCAGCCACGCAAAGAGGCGTTCAATTTTCCACCTGCGTTTGTAACGGCGAAGTTTTCTGCCGTCCTGCGTTTGCGCCTTTTTGCGGTTGGCTTTATGCGGCGCAATCAGTTCAATATCGAGTTTCGCCAACTCCGCATCGAGCGGGTCAGAGTCATATGCTTTATCGCCAATCATCTTTTCGGGTCGCTCATCGGTGAACCGCTCGCAAACAGTTTCTCGGGCAAGTTTGACTTCGTGCGGCGAAGCAGAGCAAGTGTGGACGCCGAGAGGAAGACCAAAGCGGTCTGCCACTGCCATGAGCTTCATACCTTTGCCCCGCTTGGTCTTTCCGACACAAAAGCCCCTTTTTTAGCCGAAACAAAGGTTCCGTCAATAAAGCATTCGGATAAATCCAATTTACCGCGAGCCTGTAAGTCATCGGCAAGCGTTTCCAGCACTTTTCGCAATCGCCCGTCTTTAACCCATTCCTGGAAACGGCGATGGCAAGTCTGGTATGACGGAAATCTTTCGGGCAAGTCGCACCATCTGGCGCCGGAACGTAGTATCCAAAGCACTCCGTTCAAGACTTCGCGTTCAGACCTGCGCGGTCGTCCGCGGGTCACCACAACGGGCGGTTTATCAAATAACGGTTCAATCAAAGACCATTGTTCATCGGTTAATTCTTCGCGTCGTGACATAGAGCGAAGTTTATCAAACTATTTTTGAGATGGCTTCTAGCAATGACATCAATGATTTAAAGATTTTAGCCAGCATATTAATGTCAGACTTTGTAAGACAACAAATGTCTCAAATAGGAGTTAGAATGAATGGCGGATTGCCACGATTTCAATCCCAGGTTCTCAAAAAATTAAAGATTCCAAATATCAAATTAATTACTCAAAATGACAAAAATCAACTTACCAATGCCTATGAAAATCGAGATTTAGATGCTTTAAATGAGATGGTGAAAAACTACTACATCCAACAAGATATTGCCGACGTTAGAATCCAATTCTCAAAATGATAAAAAGTCCATTAAGGTATCCGGGCGGCAAAAGTAGAGCGGTGAAATTGATTTCCACGCTCATCCCGGAATTTGACGAATTTAGAGAACCGTTTTTAGGCGGCGGCTCGGTTTTTATTTACGCGAAACAGCGTTTTCCGAATAAAAAGTTTTGGGTCAACGATCTTTATCCAGAACTTTTTAAGTTTTGGGAAATGCCGCAGAAAGATGTTGATGCGCTCGCCCGTAAAGTTTACGAATGGAGAAAACGATTTCCGGTCAGGAAAGAACTGCACAAATTTTTAAATGAAAATCTGGCAGGTTTCAATGACTTGGAAAGAGCGGCGGCGTTTTTCATTTACAATCGCATTACATTTTCAGGCACAAGTTTGAGCGGCGGTTTCAGCGAAGGCGCGTTTGTGGGACGATTTACGGAAAGCAGTATCGAGCGATTAAACGAATTTGCCGATGTCATCAACGGTTCGACAATTACGAATCTGGACTATGAAGAACTCGTAAAACGCGAGGGCGAAAATGTTTTTATTTATCTTGACCCGCCGTATTATTCCGCGACGAAATCCGCGCTTTACGGAAAAAACGGTAATCTGCACAAATCTTTTGACCACAGTAAGTTTGCGGAAACGATGAAAAACTGTCGGCACAAATGGCTGATAACTTACGACGACAACGAATACATTAAAGATTTGTTTTCTTTCGCAAATATAATTCCCTGGGATTTAACCTACGAAATGAGAAACGTAACTGAAACTTCCGACCAAAATGGAAAAGAATTATTTATTTCAAATTATTTGCAATAAAAATTTGTGTTTGTCAGCGAACGTGCATATTTGAAGGATGAACGACTTAAAACGATTTTTAGAGGCGCAGGAAAATGATTTTGCGACTGCTTTGGCTGAGATTAAACGCGGCAGAAAACAAAGTCATTGGATGTGGTATATTTTTCCGCAAATCGCGGGTTTGGGATTCAGCTCAACGTCGAAATTCTATGCGATTAAAGACCGAGCCGAAGCCGAGAATTATCTGGCGCATCCCGTCTTAGGCAAACGGCTCGTCGAAATATCAAACGTGCTGCTCGAAGTCGAGGGGAAAACAGCCAATCAAATCTTCAGAAGTCCTGACGACGTGAAGCTGAAATCGTCAATGACGCTGTTCGGCGAGCTGGAAAATACGAATCCGGTTTTCCAAAAAGTTTTAGACAAGCATTTTAACGGCGCGAAAGACCGGAGAACATTGGAACTGATTGACAATTGAAAATGCAGCGTCGAAGTTGTTCGCCGCTGAAAATAAAAGGACGCGCGTTTCGGCTTCGTCCTTTTTTCCATTTGTGAATCAACTCTCTACGAGCTGCACGAAAGCATCGAACAACCGGCTTTTTCCTTTGCCCAATCGGGGCGTCTGGCAAACCATTTTTCAGATTCGGGTTGTTCGTCGTACGGTCTGAGAAGCAGTTTAAATAGTTCGTCAACGACCGAATAATCGCCCGCGTCCGCCGCGTCAATCGCTAATTGCGCCATATAATTTCGCAGGACGTATTTTGGATTAACACGGTTCATCGCGGCGGTTCTTTCGGTTTTGTCGCTAGTTTCGGCGATGAGAATTTCGGCGTAGTTTGCCAGAAAATCAGTCCATTGCGGTTTGAATTTTTCGAGCATTGCCGAATAACTCGATTCTTCGAGTTTCGTCCAGAATTCATTCGGATTGTTTTCGTCAAACTGATTCAGGCGGCGGAAAAACAAAGTCATATCCATTTCGGATTGGTAAAGCAGTTTTTCGAGTTCGGCGATAAAATCCGTCTCGCCGACGTTTTTCAAACCCAATTTATCGGACATCATTCGGAGATGTTTCGGCAGATAGCCGGTTCGATATTTGTCCAGAATTTCTTCGAGCGGCATAGCATCTTCAATCAGCGGATAAAGCGCGTTACCAAGCTGAAGCAGATTCCAGAGTCCGATGGCGGATTGATTGCCGTAACGATAGCGACGCTGCCCCGCGTCGGTCGTGTTCGGCGTCCAGTTCGGGTCGTAATCTTCGAGCCAGCCGTAAGGACCGTAATCAATCGTCAAGCCCAAAATGGACATATTATCGGTATTCATCACGCCATGAACGAAGCCTACTCGTTCCCAATGAATCATCAAATCGAGCGTTTTTTCCGTCACTTCGCGGAAAAATTCGATGTAAGTTTCCTTGCCCGGCGCGCCCAAGTGAGGGTAAAAATTCTGAATCGTGTAATCGGCGAGTTTCCTCAAATTTTCTGTATCCTGCCGCACCGCAAAGATTTGAAAATTTCCGAAACGAACGAAGCTCGGCGCGACGCGGCAGACAATCGCGCCTTTTTCGAGTTCGGCGTTTCCGTCGTAAAACATATCCCGCATAACCTGATCGCCGGTTAAAACCAAAGAGAGCGCGCGCGTCGTCGGAACTCCCAAATGAAACATCGCTTCGCTGCAAAGGTATTCCCGAATCGAAGAACGCAAGACCGCCAGCCCGTCCGCGCCGCGTGAATACGGCGTTTTGCCCGCGCCTTTCAACTGCAAAGCCCATTGCTGATCGTTATGATTGACCTCGAACAAGTTGATTGCTCTGCCGTCGCCCAATTGTCCCGCCCAATGTCCGAACTGATGCCCGCCGTAACACATCGCAAATGGTTCGGTTTCGGGATAAACTTCCGCGCCCGAAAAAACTTTCAAAAATTCTTCACTGCTGGCGTCCGTTTCGGTTAAGCCGACCGCTTCGAGCATCTGCGGCGAACGATGCACTAGGACAGGTTTGCCCGGAATCTTTGGCGTTACGTAAGAAAAACAAGCATTCGGCACCTGGCGAACGTAATTTTTCGTAACCGGATCAGCGGGAAGCGCTTTGTTAAAGGTGTCGTTGAGATTTAATTTCATAGGTTTTATTTTCGCAAGTGAAACGATGTTTAGACAAATTGGAATTGATAAATGTTGATTAGCCGCTTAGATTTTTCGGTCTTCATTTTTTACCTTAATTGCTGGCAATTCATTTTCGGCTTTATCCTTCTTTTATTGTATATCCGATTCAAATTCAAAACGTCTCCGTCGCTAAAAACCAAAAGACGCGCGGCAAGGTTGCTTTCGCCGCGCATCTTTTCTATTTTGTAAGCAATGAAAAACGATGAAAATCCGCTCGTTTCGATTATTATGGGCAGCACGTCTGATTGGGAAACGATGAAAAATGCTTCGGACGTTTTAGAGGAATTTGGCGTGGCGTTTGAGGCAAAAGTTGTCTCAGCGCATCGCACGCCGGATTTGCTCGTCGAGTTTGCCAAATCAGCCGAGTCGCGCGGGCTGGAAGTTATCATCGCGGGCGCGGGCGGCGCGGCTCACTTGCCGGGAATGTGCGCCGCGCAAACGGTTTTGCCGGTTTTGGGCGTTCCCGTCCAGAGCAAAACGCTCGCGGGAATGGATTCGCTGCTTTCGATTGTGCAGATGCCCGCCGGAATCCCCGTCGGAACTTTGGCGATTGGAAATGCGGGCGCGAAAAACGCCGCGCTTTTAGCCGTTTCGATTCTGGCAAATTCGCGTCCCGACCTGCGCGAAAAACTTAAAAAATTCCGCGCCGAACAAACTCAATCAATTCTCAAAAGCGCCTTATAATTAAAGACTTATTTTGCTTGCATTGATTCTTTTTCAGCTTTGTCGAAAGCAGTTTGCCTGTTAAAATGTAAGTTACTAAATTCTTGAAATTAAACTTATGTATAGCGCAGAATCCGTGGCTAATTCGTTTCTTGATTTAGCCCGCCGGAACGGAAAATCTTTGACGAATATGCAGCTGCAAAAGCTCGTCTATATCGCGCACGGATACTCGCTTGCCAAACTCGGCAAACCGCTTTTTTACAACAACATTCACGCCTTTGAATGGGGACCGGTGATTCCGAATCTTTATAAAACGCTTAGTCATTACCGCGCGGGAGAAGTTAAAGATTATATTTCGACCGACGCGCCGCCGATTAGCGAAGACAGCGCGGAAATGGAAATAATCAGAGAAGTCTGGCAGGATTACGGCGAACTTTCCGGTTTGGAACTATCGGATTTGACGCACCGCAAAGGCACGCCGTGGAGCGAAACCTGGAGAAAGAATCCGTTCGGCGTAATTTCCGACGACTTGATCGCCGAACATTACCGCCAAGATTTATATGAACGATTCGCCAACCAACCTTAGTAAGAAAAATTCCGCTGCAGCAGCACAAAACCGGCAACCAGTTGCTGCCGCGCCGCCGTCTGCAGTAAAGGCGGAGAGTCGAGAGGTGATGCTGGAATCGCAAACCGAAAACATCTCTCTGCCGCCCGATAAACTCAACGATTTATTTCTGGAAGCCGAATTGACCGCCCGCCAAAAAGCCTTTACCGAACTCGAACGGCTCAGAATCGAAAATCAAAAGCTGCAAATCGAAAATCAAGGATTAGAGCTGCAAAACCTGCGGCTGAAAGACGAAAGCGGGCGGCTGACCGAATTGCACGACACACGGAAACAATACGTCGGCAGACTTTTCTGGTTAATTACGGCGTGGCTCGCGGTCGTCGTCGCGCTCGTCGCTTTGACCGCCACGCTGAAAAACATCTTCACGCTCGCCGACAGCGTTTTAATTGCTTTTATCACTTCAACGACAGTCAGCGTGATAGCTTTATTTGTGATTGTCGCCAAATGGCTTTTTCCGTCGGCGAATGATGACAAAAAAAACGACTGAATCTTGCCGGCTCCGCACGCGGCGTGCGATTCTCAACCTGAAAACTCAAGGCGCAACAAAATTTTCCCGCACAATTTCGTCGCGTTTGGCTAAAAGCCGCGCCGGATTATTGGTGATAACGGCGTTGATGCCGAGATTTACGGCGCGGCTTACCCAAACGGGATTGTTTACCGTCCAAATCGTTACCGGTAAATTTTTCTTCGCCGCTCGGCGGATGAATTTCTCCGACGCCAACGAAAAATGAATCGAGATTTCGTCGGCTTGGCATTCCTGCGCCTTTTTCAAAAGGCGTTTCTTTTTTTGCAAAACGTCGAGGATTTTCGGCGCAAACAAGGCGGCGGTGCGGACTTCGGGCAGCAGTCGGCGCATCTGGCGGACGGCTTCGAGGTTGAAACTTTTGACGATGATTTGCGACAGCAAATCGCTTTGCCGAATCATTTGGCAGACAGTTTCGACAAGCGAGCCGGTTTCTTCTTCGCGGCACTTTATTTCGAGATAAAGCAAGCCCTTGTAACCGCTCGTAAATTCAAGCAAACGCTCTAACGTCGGAACGGTTTCGAGAGAAAACTTGCCGCTCGACTTATGCGGATTTTTATCGTTAAACCAACTGCCGACATCCAAAGTTTGCAATTCCGAAGACGTGAAATTTGAAACGCGACCTTTACATCTTCCCAACCGTTCTAACTTTGCGTCGTGAATAACGATTGGCACGCGGTCTCTGGCGAACTGCACGTCAAACTCGATGCCGTCCGCGCCGTCGTCAATCGCTTTTTGAAAAGCGGCGAGCGTGTTTTCCGGCGCGAGCGCGCTCGCGCCGCGATGCGCGATGATAAGCGGACGATTGGCATTTTGGGGCATTGTGAAAACGGACTTCGGTTTTGGGTTTTGTGTCTTTGTTTTTGTAATTCAACTTAAACGGGAAACGCGAAGACCCAAGACCAAAACTTTATTTTTTTTCTAACAGAAAAATCATCTTCGACCAGCCCATCGGTTCGGTAATCGGGAATTCGTGTTCGCCGACAATCTTGAAATAACGCGCCGCAATTTGTTCGGTTTCCTCTATTGAATGAATTTTGAAGTTGTATAAAATTTCCAGCACCGCGCCGACGAGCGACGGTTTGACGGGAATCAAAACGAGTTTCGCGCCGGTTTTCAGAACGCGCGCAAATTCCTTTAAGCCGTCTTCAAGCGCGACGTATTCCAGCACGCCGCAGGTTAAAATAAGGTCGAAGGTTTCCTCAGCGAAAGGCATTTCGATAACATTGCCCTGCACGGGACTGATGTTTCCCGCATCCGCGTTTTCGTCTCGTTCAAACTGCTCGCGCGAAACTTCCAGCGAGTTGAAAGACAAATCGAGCGCGACGCATTTTTTCGGGCGAAAACCCGCCGTTTGAAATCCGAGCGTGACGATTCCAGTTCCGCTGCCCGCGTCTAGGACAAGGGAATTTTCGTCTAATTTTAAGTCGAGCGATTGCAGATAATTCGCCACCGAAGAGCGATAACCGTTGACCTTCATCGCCAGATTATGAACGTCGGCGATGCGATCGTAAAAAGTCTGCGGATTGCTTTCTAACGTTTCAGTTTCCTGCCCCATTTTTAATCAGTGAAGGTTGGAGAGTAACAAGTGAAAACTCATAACAAAGTAATCTCTCTACTCTCCGCTCTTTACTCTCCGTTATTTCTCTGCCAAAAGTTTTTCAATTTCGGCGCGAATTTCCTCTTCGCGGCTCGCGCTCGTGCCGGTTTCGATGTAGCGAATCACGCCTTTGCGGTCAATCAAAACGTGGGTCGGAATTGCGCCCGCGCCGTAAGCGGTTTGATTCGTATTGTCGCGGGCAACGACGAAATCGTAGGGTAATCGTTGAGCCTTTTTGAATCGCTGGAGAAAATCCAACTCCGCCGCGTTGTCAACGGGAAAACCTTCGGCTTCGCCGTGATATTTCGTGACGCCCAAAATTTCCAAGCCGTCGCGTTTGTAGTTTTGATGCCATTCAATCAATGACGGAAAAGCCTCGATGCACGGACCGCACCACGTTGCCCAAAAATCGAGAAGCACGACGCGTCCGCGCAAACTCGTTAAAGTCTGCGGCTCGCCGGGAAACCAGCGGTCAATGGCGGCGAGTTCCGGCGCGATGTCGCCGAGGAGTTTGTAATGCTTTTCGCGTTTCTTCAGACGGCGCGAAACGTCTTCCTGAAGCGGTTTTGCCGTAAAATCCTTTTCGGCTTGCGCGGGCGCGCCGCGATACATTTCGAGCGCGAGCGGTTTCCGGTTCGTCGCAATCAGATATTTGATATGCTCGTCAACCGCCCGGTAATAAATGCTGCTTGAGCCGATGAGAGCGGCGGTTTTCCGCAAATCGTCAAGGGCATTTTCGGCTTCTTTGATTTTGCCGCCGTCTCTGTAAATTTCAAAAGCCGTCATTCCCGCATCGTGCAAATCGTCCAGCCCGCGGGCGCGCGAAGCCGAATCCTGAAACACGATTTTAAAGGCGCGAAAGGCTTCGTCGGCGTGCGCTGAGGCGCGCGCGTAATTTTTTTCGCCGCGGTAACTTTTCGCCAGTTCCGTTTCCATACGGGCGCGTTCAGTAAGTTTAATTGGTTCAGCTTTCAAGTAATCGCCCAGCAGTTTTTCGGCTTCGTCGAAATTTTTCCGCCGCGCCGCGACGACGATGATGATTGACCGCGCAGTTTGCGTTTTCTCGACTGCCGGAGCTTCCGAGGCGAGAAATTTGCGAAAAGATTCGCGCGCGCCGTCGAGATTTTCCCCCAGCCAATTGAGCATTCCGACGTAGTAAAAATCTTCGGCTTCTAAGTTTTCGCGCGCGCCGAGAGCCGCCGCGTATTTCGCAGCGAGTTGTTTTTGCTCTTTGACTGTAACCTTAAAAAGATTGTCGCTGAAAGGAATTTTTTTGCTCTCGAACTCGGCGAATTTCTTTTTCGCGTAGGTGTTCGCTTCATTGAACATCTGTTCGGCGGTCAAATCGTTCATCGTCGCGGCGGCGGTCGAAATTGCCGGTTGCGGCGCGTTCGGACTGACGCGCCTTGATTGCGCGAAACTATTAACGAATAAAACTAAAACTAAAGATAAAAAAATTAAATTACGCATCGTTTATATTTAATCACAGATACACACCGATTTTTGAAGATAAAAAATACAGATTCATCCTGTTTTTATATGCGTTTATCCGTGTCCATCTGTAGTTTCATTTTCCTTTTCAAAGTGCTTTTGCCTAAAATGCTTTCGCATATAGAAAACGGCGCGGACTGAAAATTTTCGCGTATTTCGATTCGACGTTTCCGGCGATTGCGTCCGCCAGAATTTTCGCCGTCAGCGGCGCGAGCAAAATTCCGTTGCGGTAGTGCGCCGTCGCAATGAACAGATTTTCGATTTCGGGAAACGCGCCCAAAATCGGCAGACCGTCTGCCGCACGAGGTCGCAAGCCCGCCCAGCTTTCGCTGGGTTCAAGATTGACTAAACTCGGCGCGATTTCCAGAGCATTTTCCCGGAGAAAATCAATGCCGTCCGCCGTTACCGATTTGTCGAAGCCGACATCCTCAACCGTCGCGCCCGCCAGAATCCGTCCGTCGAGACGTGGCACGAGATAACCGCGCGGGCTGTAAATCACCGTTCCGAAAAGCCGCTTTGCCGTTCGGTAATATAAGATTTGTCCACGAATCGGTTTAACAAAGGGCATTGTCAAACCGTCGGCTTTGATGAGCGAAGTCCACGCGCCTATTGCAAGAACCACCGTTCCCGCCGCAAACTTTTCGCCGCCGGTCGCCGCGCCGATGACTCTTTTGTTTTCGATTAAAAGACTTTTTACTTCGGTGTTTTCGATGATTTGAATGTCATTAATTTCAGCATATTTTCGCAGCGCGGCGAGCAGTTTTCGATTTTCGACCTGCCAATCGTTCGGGAAAAACAAAGCCTCGCGCACGTCGGGCGAAATGAACGGTTCGAGTTTACGCGCCTCGTTCGCACTCAAATGCTCGACGTTCAAACCGGCTCGTCTCTGCCACGCGAGACGATGGCGAATCTGCCGCACATCGTCGTCGGTCAAAGCCAGGTAAAGAGTTCCGCGACGGTCGAGTTCAATCGAGACGCCGGTTTCCGCCAGAAGTTCTTCGGCAAACCCCGGATAAAGTTTATTTGACTCATTACAGAGATGAAAAAAATCGTCCGTCTCGTCAGTTTCGGCTTGCGGCGCGAGCATTCCCGCCGCCGCGTAAGACGCTTCGCGCCCGATTGCGCCGCGTTCCAGAATCGTGATTCTGCCCGCGCTGCGCTTTCGTAATTCACGGGCGATTGACAAGCCGACAACGCCGCCGCCGATAATTAAAATTTCCGGTTTTTTTGAGAGATTCATCAAAACAAACCCGTGTCCTTTGTCGTTTGTCCGCCGTCCGTTGTAAATTTAATAATAACGCAATAGGAACGAACAAGTGAAGGACGAGAGACAACCAATGAAACATACTATCACATTGCTGTTTCTAGTTTGTTCCGCCAACTTATTGATACTTACTTATTTACTGGCTAGTTAGTAGGTTGGTGAAAATCCGATGTAGTAGGAATTGTAGTAACCCTTTGCAATTTTCAGTAATTTAACCGGCTTTTGCCCACCTTTTTTCCATTCTCTGAATCGCATCTTGTTTGTGCTGTTCCGATGGATGAGCGTATCTCATAATCGTCTTCAAATCTTTATGTCCAAGTAACGCCGCCAGCGTAACAACGTCCGTGCCGTTTTCAATATGAAGTGTAGCAAAGGTGTGCCGCAAATCATACAAGCGGCAAGCGGCGATGCCGGAACGCTTCACAGCCTTTTGATGATAATGACTGAGCATATTTATTGTTTGATTCGGGAAAAGAAGATCAGTTTCTTTGGACAAACGAAAATCTAAAACTTTATATGCTTGTTGCGAAAGCGGGATTTTACGCCGCGCCGATTTTGTCTTTCCCTCACGAACTTGCAAGAAACCGTTTTTCAAATGAATATCCTGACATCTTAAATTTAAGACTTCGGACGGGCGCATACCCGTTTCAATCATTAAAACCGCTATATCTTGAAGCGGCTGACTACACGCCAGCAAGTAAAGTCTTTGCTCGTCTAAAGACAAAGTGCGAGTCATTTCATTTTCTACCGCGAAGCATTTCACTTTGGAAGCCGGAT
Organism: Pyrinomonadaceae bacterium; assembly: GCA_030448055.1. Classification (GTDB taxonomy): domain Bacteria; phylum Acidobacteriota; class Blastocatellia; order Pyrinomonadales; family Pyrinomonadaceae. The sequence goes on along the minus strand of JAUJNR010000002.1, from coordinate 165,293 downwards.
TTTTGACTAAAATATCCGATTCGATCAAACGCTTGAAAAGCATTTTCAAAAAATAAATTTCGTGATTGATTGTTGCCGGTTCGAGTTTCCTTTTCGTTTTTTCGCCCTTCTGATTACTTCGCCAGATTTTGAACTTTTCGACCGTATCAACCGTTATTTTGTTCATCTGAACGTCTCCGAAAAAGCGAAGCAAAACATTCGCATCGTTTTCGTAACGCCGGAAAGTATTTGGTTTATTCGTATGTTCAACCTTCAAAAAAGCCAGAAAGTCTTTAACTGCCTGTTTGAATGTCGGAACTTCGCGTTTCGGCTCAATTCCAACTTCACCTTTAGCAAGTTGCGTTTGATATGCTCGCTCGATAGTTTCGGCATCCCTCTTGTTTTTACACTTGGTTGATTTTTGGACGTGGATGCCGTCAAACCAAAAATTCATCCACCAAGTTTTTCCTCGTCTATAAAGTGCCATTTTTCCTCCTTTTTTTTAATTCTTTAAGTTTTTTATTTTGCAGCCTATTTGCCTTTCTTTCAGCATTTCTTTCAGCTTTTTGTTCGTCCGATAGAGAACGCGAAAGACGCACACGCAAATTGTTGGCGCACTCCGGAGAACAGGTTTCAGATTCAGTTCGCTTCGCCCAAAAGATACGACCGCAGATTTCACAAATCCGTAAACGGTCTTTTTCTATCCCCTCCGTTATAACCTTTTCGAGAGGCGATTCTGTTCCCCAAGTAAACTTATTATTTTTAATGACGAAACTGGTCGCAGGTATTGTTATTTGAAGGTTCAAAGCCTCTTGCCCACTCTTTCTATAATTGTTAAGAGCATTTGCAATCGCGGTTAGATTCATTAAATCCTTTCGAGTCTCCGTATAAAGTCTTATAAATTCGGTGACCACATTTGGTAATGATAGATACTCCGTTGGTGGCAATATAAGTGGTTCCCCAACATTAGCAGCAGCATTTATTAAAATATAAGCAAGAAGATCAGGACATTCCTCACGCAATTCCGAAAAAATAATCTCACTAGCTAAACTTCTTTCGTATTCTTCTTGGCTAAAACTTTCATATTTTTCACCAGCAACAATGGAATAAATAGCGGCTTCCATTCTCTTTGGTTCAAATACTACACGATTTCTAAATTCAATTTCGTCGGGTAAAGAAACGCCCGACAAAATACTATTAGCTAAAGAAATCAATACCCGCAACTCATCGGGAAGCCTATATTTTGCCCGTGATTTACCTTTTTCTATCGCTGATTTTTGGCTTCTTTCTTTAATCACAGATTTTTAATAATTATAGGTATTGTTTTGCCACAAAACTGTTATTTTATGTAATGGTTATTTTACATTTTTGTTGAATAAATAATAACCATTATTACACTAAATTCCATTGACAGTCAAGTAGTTATACAGGTTATTATGGGAATAGTCAGGGATGAGTAAACATTACAAAAGGAGTTAATAGAATGAATTTCAATTTAATTGATGGAAATGTAAGGGGTGCTGAAACCGTTACATCGAATAATTTAGGATTTTCTGTAGAACAGGTTAGTGTGCAAACAACCCTATCAAAAGCTTACCTACGAAAAAAAATCAAGGAGGGAGACTTAAAAGCTACCTATTTTGGAAGACGCGTGGTCATTCTCCGTGAGGACTTGGAAGCTTTCCTAAAGAAAGGAAGTAAATAAAGGTAAAGATTATCGGTACAAACGAAAAACCGCTTGTTCAACAACCGACCAAATGGACGAACTACAAACTATCTAACTACGAGAAATCTTACGATGCCGCAAAACAAATTTCATTGAATGATGTGACCAAAGGGTTTCAGAAACTTTGTTAAAAACTATCCCCAGATAGGCAGAAAAAAGGGAGAATTTTGTTAGGAACAATTTAAGTTATGTCGATTGAATGTATGAAATACCTTTGGGAAAAACGCCGCGACCTTAAAGGGGCGGAACTGCTTTGTGCGATTGCCATAGCCGATCACGCCGACGCCGAAGGAAAATGCTTTCCGAGCATTGCCTATATTGCCAGAAAATTGCGCTGCACCAAACGCCACGCACGGGACTTAGTTAATCGACTACAAGAAAAAAAGGTTTTTATTTATACAGCGGGAAGCGGTCGGGGAAACAGATCACTTTTTCGATTCATAAACGGGGAACAATCCTGCCCCCTTCCAGACAAAGAAAAGGGGAACAATTCTGCAATAAAAGGGGAACAATCCTGCACAGAAACGGGGAATAATCCTGCTTCGCCTATATATGAAGAATCTCTTAAAGAACCACCAGTTAATCACTCTGAAGAAGATAGAGAGCAACCGGTTAATTCTTCAGCCGAAGATGAAATCGAAACCTATCTCGAACTGCTCCGACATATCTATAAAACGAATGTGCTGCCAAACGAGAAACGTTGGCAAAAAATGATTATACAAGCGGCGAAGAATAATATCCCACCGCTTCAAATCGCCGCCGCGCTCAAAGCCTTGCTCGGACAAAACCGAACGTATCCGGTGACGCCGGAAAATGTGCTTGATTACGCGCTTGAACAACGGGCGAAAATCTTCGTCAAACAAACCGATACCCCAACAAGTTCTAATGCGCGCCCGAAATACTCCGATCGCAACGCCGAAATGGAGGCACGCGGGTTTCCTAAAATGACTGTCGTTACTTCAAACGGATCACATTAAAATGCTGAAATTGAAAAGTTACGAAATCGAAAGCTATTTGCGCGAAAAAGGTTTAACTTTTCGCCGCCGCGGACAAAAGGCGGAATGCAAAATCTGCCTGTTCTGTTCGGGCGGCGACCATTCGGACGCATACACGTTCGTTGTTTACCTCGATGAAACCGGCGGCAACTTTAAGTGTATGCGCGGCAGTTGCGCGCGCGGGTTCGTTCTGGCAATTAGCGGAACTGTCCAGCCCCCGTTTGTTATCCCAATTGAATGGAGAGAGATTTGTTACTCTCCGTCTTTGATTTGAACTCCAGCGGAGTCAAATATCCAAGGCTCGAATGCGGTCGTCCTTCGTTGTAGAATCTACGCCATTCTTCAATTACCACTTGCGCTTCTTTAACCGAAGAGAACCATTCGCGGCTTAGGCATTCATCCCGGAGTTTTCCGTTAAAGCTTTCGCCTTTGCCGTTCTGCCATGGTTTGCCCGGTTCGATAAACAACGGCTCGATGCCGTTCTCTCCAAGCCAGCCGCCGACCGCCTTGCCGATGAATTCACTTCCGTTATCCGAACGAATCTGTTCCGGCTTGCCAAAAGAGGCGCAAACTCTTTGCAGAATCTGCCTGACCCGTTCGCTCGTTATTGACACGCCGACCTCAACCGCCAGGCATTCTCTGGTATATTCATCAATCAAGGTCAGCATCTTCAGGCTTTTACCCGAAAGACTTTGGTCGAATACAAAATCATACGTCCAAACCTGGTTAGACCTCTGAGCCTTCGGCATGATTCCGACAACCGATTTGGAGCGCCTCTTGCGCGGTCGCCTGAGCGGTAAACTCAGCTTCTCCTGTTTCCATAACCGGTAAACCCGTTTGAGATTCACCTTGGCACCCATGCCTGAGCAGAGCGGCAATCCGCCGATAACCGAAGCGAGGATGTTCGACCGCCAGAGCGCGCACTTGTTTTATCAAACTGCACTCCGCCGCGCGCCTTTGTCTGTATCGACAGCTTCTCCGATTTAGCGAGACAAGACGGCAGCCGCGCCGCTCAGACAATCGGCGGGTTCTCATAAAGGCAACCGCCTCCCGCTTGGCGGCGCAGCCTACCACTTTTTTGCCAGCACCTCTTTGATTACATCAATCTCTAAATCCCGTTCGGCGAGCAGTCTTTTCAAACGGGCATTTTCCTGCTGCAATTGCCGATATTCTTTGACCTCGGCAACTTCCATTGTCCCGAAACGGTTACGCCATTTGTAAAATGTGCCTTCGCTGACATCTTTTTCCCGGCAGTATTCTTTAATTGTTTTTCCGCTCGGCTCAAAGCCGCGTAAGATGCCGACGATTTGCTCGTCCGTAAAAGTCTTTTTCATAGCAAGAATCTCCTGTTTTCAGTTTATTTGATTCTCGCCATTCTTTCGGGATAATTCTACGGGTGCAGGTCAGAACATTTCGGTGACGACCCGAAAGAGTTTTACGTAAGAGATTACACGAGTCCTAAACAGGAATCATCGATAATCGTTCCCGAACTAAAACCGGTTTTGTCTTTTGTTTCGGAAAAAATCGAACCACAGGAACTAACTGATGAAGCTGTTTTTTATCTCGAAAAACGCGGATTCGATACCGCCGCAATAGATGAACTTCCCATTTGGTGTGACGAGAAGGGTTTGATTAACTTCGGCTATTATCACGAAGGCGAATTGTGTTTCGTCAAAGTCCGCAAACCAAGCAAACCAGCAAAAGGCGACCCGAAAGCGTGGGCGAAATGGAAAAACGGACTCCGAACTCTCTGGCTATTGGAACTCTGCGACTTTTCCAAACCTTACGTGATTATTACCTTTGGTGAATATGATGCTGTTGCGGTGCGGCAGGCGCGATTAGAAAACGTCGTTTCAGTTCCTTCGGGCGATCAGGATTTGGATTGGATAAACATTTGCTTTGACCAACTCAAACCACTTTCAGAAATTTATCTGTGGATTGATAACGACGAATCAGGTCGTAACATACTGCCTAAGATCGCCGCCCGTCTTGGCGAGCGAAAAATAAAAGTCATCGATACCAATTACAAAGACGCGAACGAAATGCTTCTAATGGAAGCAAAGAAAAATGGAAGCGAAGCCGCCGAGCAAGCCGTTTACGAAGCCGTTCAGAACGCCAAATGGTTATACAAAGGCGACGTTATGCAGTTTGCTGACATTGCCGAACCCGATGACACCTTCGACGGGTATAAAACAGGTTTGAGTGTTTTAGATAAAAATTTGGGAGGTGCGCTGTTCGGCAGACTTACTCTGCATTCGGGAAGCAATAAAGCGGGAAAAAGTACAGCGATCAATCAACTCGTCGCGACATCGATCGAACAAGGGGCGGTTGTTTGTGTGTATGCGGGTGAAGATGAGGCTTCAACCTACAAATACAATATGCAAGTCCACGTCGGCGGCTATGAAGGATCAGAAGTAAAGGAAAGCAACGCCGGCGCGCTTTACGCCGCAGTAATGCCCGAATACAAAACTAAAATTGATGAATGGGCTTTCAACCGGCTTTTTGTTATCACGCGGCGAAGTGGATTGGACGAGGACACAATCATTGAAAACTTCCGATTAGCTTTCGAGCGTTTCGGCTGCAACCGGTTTGTCGTTGATAACTTGATGAAGCTGGTCGCTTCCAAAGATACGAATAATCTCAATTTTCGCCAAACTCAGGTAATCAACAAACTTTCGGATTTTGCCAAAGAAACCAAAACAATCGTTGATGTGGTCGTTCACACCAACAAAACGGATGACGAACAGGAACCGCCGACAAGCTCACGGGAAATTGCTGGTGCGAAGGAAATCGTCAATCTTTGCGATTCTGCCGTTAATTGGTGGCGCGTACCCGAAGCATTAAAGGACAAATACGGCGGCGCAGATGCTGTCTGCACAATTCTAGAAAACCGTGTGTTTGGTATCAAGGCACAAGCGAATTTGATCTTTGACTGGCGGATTCGCCGTTTTGCAGAAACGCAAGAACAACTTAGAAATGCGAGGTACCGATTATGATTCGCAAAATAAAACAGTGGCTTTGCGATAAATCCGAAACGGAACTTTATCTGGAAATCGAGGTCAAATTTTGGCGCGAGAGATACCTCGAAGCATATGAAGAATGGCGGAAAGAAAAAGCGAAAAATATTACAAACCAAACAAAGAGAAAGCGTGGGACAAATGAAAATTAAAAGTGGCGAAGAATACACCAAGATGGTCGGCGGCAGCGTCCAGCGACAATTCAAAAAATGCGGTAAATCAAACTGTAAATGCGCGCGCGGCGAATTGCACGGCGCGTATTATTACCATTTTGTCCGCGTCGGCGGGAAACTCATTCGGCGATACTTCAAAGCAAGTGAAGTAGAACAGACGCGACAAGCCTGTCTATCGCGGCGGACAAAGCAGAAAGCAGAGCAGATAAATTCAAACAAAGCTTGGCAGCAGTTGCGGGAAATTCGTGAGAGCCTTCGATCTGTTACTGATCTTTATAACAGGTAAGGGGCATATAAATGACCGAGAAAAACGAACTACAATCCACAGACTTGGTAAAAATAAAAGAACTGACGGCAGATGACGGTCGAGTGCTGACTCTGTTTGATTCGCCTGAATCCGGCGAGTATGTAATCGAGAAATCATTATCCGCCGCCGGCGACCGAATCGAGAAGATTCGCTTTCCGAAGAATCAAATAGACCGGCTTCAACTGATGCCCGATGAATACGAAAATGTTCAGATTGCCATTGAAGAATATAACCGTGAGCAGAGAGCAACAGCAGTCTATGCTGACTCATTGGAATTCTTCATCGGTTATGATTCCTTGCTTCGAGTGATGAGTAAATACTTCGGCAGCCGTGTAGCTTTTTATCGCTCTGAAAAAGGTGGAAGTCTGTCGCTCGAAGAAGCGCGAAAAGAAGTCTATCGTGAAAATTTAACAGACAAGGAAGTGGAGGAGCTATTAGACAGTGTGATGCGAATGCCGACCGAGCAAATCAGTTTCCGGCATCTGTTGGAATTAAACGATAACTCACCGAGAACGGCGCAGAACCTTTGGGAAACGATTAAGCGCGAAGCAAAGAACGAATTTGAAAGCGGACATCGTGCTGCTGCGGCTTTTGAGCCTGCCGATTATCTGACCGACGCTTGGAATCGGGCGAGCTATCTAGGTTTGCGTGAATCCTTGATTGAAGAATTTCAGCCGAAAGGAGGAATTGAATTAACCATGATTGATGCCGTAGCTCAGGCGTGGCTTCAACTACAGTTCTGGACAACGGAAAGCGTCAAACGGGCAAAGACCGCGCCGCGCCGAGAAAATCAGGAATTTGCCGAATGGAAGAAATGGAACAAGGAAGCTAATCCAAAACAATGGAGTCAGGAAGGACACTGGGACATGCCTTTCGTCACCGAGCAAGCGGCAATCGAACACGCCGCGCAAATGGCAGATCGGTGGCAGAGAATGTATTTCAGGGCGATAAAAAGTTTAAGGGATTGGCGACGATATACCCCGCAAGTAACCATCAATAATCCGAATCAAGTGAATATTGCTGGTGACGGCGGGCAGCAGGTTAATATTTCAAAAGTTGATGAAAAGATAAAAGAGACAAGGCGAAAATTTTAGCTCCTTTATGGAGAGTGTCACTTCTCAATGGTGACGACGTGCGCCTGAATCTTGCCATCTACAGCTCCTCTTCCAAATTGTTGAGCGATAGCTTCCGCCGCGACATCAGTTGCCTCATCGAGTCGCGAGGCATCGCGCGACTCAATCTCATTCCTCAATGGTGTTCCTTGGCAGTAGGCAATCGCTGGAATTTGAGAAGATTCAGCCCGACTACGCGCTGCAATCGTGTCGATTTGCGGTGATGCAGTAAACCAGCTGTTTGCAAGATTTCGCTCAATAATCGAATGGTCATAATAGCCATAGGGCGTACGAACAAGAAATTGCGGTGGGTCATCAGGAAAGACTGATTCCAAAGACATCGTTATGACGTTAGCGAATTCGTTTTCCTCTATGCGATCCCACACGTTGAAAATGAAAACGCCTCCGCTTTTGAGTACTCGTCGCGCTTCAGAAAACGCTTGAGGCTTATCAGGGAAAAACATAACCCCGAACTGACAAACGACAGCGTCAAACATTTCGTCTTGAAAAGGCAGTTGCATTGCATCCGCTTGACGCCATTCGACGGGGTGTTTTGTTCCTATTGAGGACGCTTGGTCAAGCATCGCCTGATTCAAATCTGTAGCAACGATGGAAACGTTTTCTGGTAGCACAGTTGCCAGAGCGCGAGTTACCACGCCCGTACCGGCTGCGATCTCTAGTATATGACCAAGAGATTTCGAAGCCAGTCGATTTACCAAATCCGCAGCGTAAGGCTCGAAGATCAACGGAACTAAATACTTTTCATAAAGGCTCGGAATTGAGCCGGAGAAACCTTTATCTTTATCAGAAGTCATAGTATTTACATCTCCTTTAATTAAGTTTTAATCCGTAAAGTTTAATCGCGTTTTCACGCAGCACCATTCGCGCTAGTTCTGAAGCTCGCGCCCGTGTAATTTCACCATCCTTCATCATTTCCGTTAATGCCATTGCCAGTGCAAGTCTTGCGCTTTTGGTCGTCAGCCAGCCGATTTCTTCCCATCCGACAGCGGTTGTCATAGGATAAGCGTCAGTTCCAAACATCACTTTTTCCGGCATAAACTCTAGCCAACTGCGAATCACGCTGCTTAATTCTCTAGTCGAAGTCAAAAAAGCCTGCGATGAAAAATCTGCATAGACATTTCCCTTATCGAGCAAAAATCTTGTAGCTTGTGCGAAAGGCAAACCGCCGTGTATTAAAACGAAATTGGTATCTTTGAGTTTAGGGTCATTCAGAACAGAATCAAGCAGGAAAGGGCTGGCAGTACTGTTATAGAACCATCCGCCCTCGCCCGCGCCGACGTGAATATGAACGGCAAGACCGATGCGCCCGCATTCGAGTGCAATGCGCCGAAACAGAAAATCTTGTAAGGCTTTGTATTCAGCGGTATTTAGCGAAGAGTCATTTGAGTATTTTGAGTAAATTCGCTGCGCTTCCGTTTCCGGCACATCCGCAAATTCCAGCGTGCGCCTGTAGGCGGCAATGATTTTTACGGCAATAGCGCCGTCACGCTTTCGTTTTTCGAGTATCGGAACGATAAATTTACTTAAATAGTCATCCAGCTTGTCGGGCAATCGTGTGAATTTGAACTCCCCCAGATAATCTTTTAACCGTCGTTCGTCATCGGTAAAATCGGTTTGGCGTTGCGGGTTGCTCTTTTTCGCTTCTTCGTTATTGAGCGGAAACATCATCGGAGTGGCATTCCAAACCCAACGAAAACGCGGCGCGTCGAGACCGCGCCCCATTACCGTCCGATTAGCAAGCATCGTTTCGATGCCAAGCCGGTCAAGCACCCACACCGGATAAGCCGCGCCTTTTTCTCGTTTTATTCGCCGCTTTGTTTCAAGAAGCTCGCGGACGTGCGTTTCACTGAAATCGTTATATTTGTATCCGTAAAGACCGCGCCACGCTTCAAGATATTCAGGATTATTAGCTCGTAATCGAACGGGCAAAAATTCAGGTGGGATAGAATCGGGAATTGCACTTTCAGCATTCTCCTCGCCTTCATTATAAAACGGTAAAGGATGGGCGTGATTATCTACAGCCGGTTGATTTCCGCTAGAAGCGCGGGGTCAGCGGCTGTTTGAGCCTTGATACCACTGAAAAGCAGAATAGGTAAGACTAGAAAACCGCAAAGAAAGTTTTTCATAACTGTTTCGCTTCCAAAAAATTGCTTCAATTCATATATAGCTCCCACGAGATTCGGTCGGGGTCTTTGAAGGCGACGTATCGTTTGCCGAGTGTCGCGTCAGTCTTGACGCCCGTATTTTCGATGCCCGCTTCGGTTAAAGCCTTTGCTACACGTTCAAGCTCGGCTTCATCGTCGCAAGCTAAAGCGATATGGTCTAACCCGACGCGGAACGGATTGAATTTGTCGCCACTCGGTGTTTGCGCATCCGGAGCGCGCACGCCGAACGCCGCACCGCCCGCCCGAAAAAGAAACAATTCTGGCGTCTCCAGCGCCAACTCAAAACCGAGCGTTTCGGTATAAAATCGCTTCGACCTTTCCATATCGGACGACCGCAGCGCGACGTGATGAATGCCCGTTGTTTTAATGTTAATGCTCATTTGAATCTCCTTTTGTTTACGGTAAATTTAATAAAAGCCCTTTGTACATCTTCCCGCAGCCGAATGTCCTCGGCAAGGAATAACCTCGCCCATTCCGCCAGCTCCGATTGGAGAGATGATTTCATAGCGTCCAAGTTTTGTATGAGCAGCAATTGTCATCACAATCTTTTACTGCGGCAGACCTATTCGCCGCAGCAAATCCTGAAAGCGAGGGTCGTCGCGCAGAGGGTCAAAGCGCGGCTCAACTTTAAGATAAACTAACGTGCCGTCGCGTTCCTCATACGCTTTGTTTAGCCACTCCATCGTGCGATCTTTGTCGCCGAGCGAGTCGTAGAGCATAGCCATACCGTAATGCGAGACATAGCGACTCTTTGAATCCTCCAGTGCCCACTCAATCTCCTTCTGCCAGACACCCTTCCAGCCTGCTGCTGCGTATGCCTCTTTCAAGTTTGTAATTCTTTCGGCGCTGGCACCCGTCAGTGTGGCATATACCAGATGTTCGGCGAAAGCTTCGTCGTTCATACCCTTCGACCTATAAACGATTTCGAGGTAGCCATGCGTTCGCTGAAAGTTTTGATCCATTTCGAGCGTCTTACGCAATTCCAATAACGCTTCATCATAACGACGCGCGAAGTAGAGAATCCTACCCACATTCCAATTGATGAGAAGGGAGAACGGATCAAGTTCTCGTGCACGTTTTATCTCCTCAAGTGCTTCATCGAAGCGACTCATTGCCATGAGGTAATCTGCGTACCAATGGTGTGCCTGTGCGTTGTTAGGATTTAGAGTGATTGCTTGCTTGAATTCGTCCTCAGCCCCACGCCAATCCCAGTCGAAACGATATTTGATCCACGCCAGCGACGTATGTGCTTCACTCAGGCTGGAATCAATCTCTAATGCTCTCTGCGCGGCTACTCTCGCTTTCGGCATCGCTTCACGTGGTTGCATGGTTGCCAAGAAGGTCGTTCCAAGCAAGGTATAGGCATCTGCCATTCCAGCGTACCCTAAAGCAAAATCAGGGTCGAGATTGACTGCTTGCTGAAAATACTCAACACTTTTCTTTTGTCCTTCACGTGTTCCATTGCTGAGGAAATACCGCCCTTTCAGGTAAAGCTGGTAAGCATCTGGATTGTCCGTGTAGTGTTTGGCGATTCGGTTTTCGTCCGCACCCGATAGCTTCACTCGCAATTTGTTTGAAACGTCTTGTGCAATTTCATTTTGTAACGAAACAATATCGGTTAATTTTCGATTGTATTGTTCGCCCCAAATCTGATTGCCTGTTTGCGCATCTACCAATTCCAGATGTAAGGATAGATTATCACCGCGCTGAACGACTCGCCCATTTAGAATTGCTTGGACTGATAATTCCGAACCAACCTTTTGCGATTCAATATCTTTGCCTTTGTAACGAAATACGGAACTTCGTGCTTTAACTGAAAGTTTAGGAAGCTGCGAAAGACTGTTAATAAGTGTTTCTGTCATTCCGTCCGAAAGATACTCAACGTCTGAGTTGTTGCTTTCATTAACAAACGGCAAAACGGCTATTGAATCAATTTGTTTGGTTGAACGCCCTGTGAAATACCAATAACCCAAACCAATTGATGCAAGAAGCAGAACAATCAACCCGATAGCGAAGCTGCTTTTATGGCTTTTGATTTCACTGACAACATATTCCGCGCTCGATGTTGTGTGCGCAACGCCGCTTGTCGTTGCACTCAAGATTTGTGTCTTTGATTCTTCTCGTTGTGGCGAAGCCGTGCGTCCCATCTTATTTTGAATCTCTAGATCTTGCCTGACATCTTTCAGGTCAATGAGCAAATCTTTCGCCGTTTGATAACGCTCTTCACGGTCTTTCCTTAGCGTCTTGCTGATAATGCGTCCAATCTCTTGCGGAACTTCGGGAATCAGTCGTTGAATTGGCACAGTTTCTTTATTCAGGATAGAACCGATAACATCCAAAGCATTCTCGCCTTCAAACGGCTGTTTGCCTGCAAGCATTTCATACAGCACCACGCCGAAGCTGAATATATCGCTTCGAGCATCAATATCTTTGCCACGTGCTTGTTCAGGCGACATATAACTTGCAGTTCCGATTATCATTCCCTGACTTGTTCCCTCAGCTTTGATTGCCGTCGCCGCTTCAGCGTCAAATGACTCAGCCTTTTTCTCGGTTAGTTTGGCAATTCCGAAGTCGAGAATCTTAACGAATCCATCAGGGCGAATCATTACGTTCTCAGGTTTAATGTCCCGATGGACTATTCCCGCACGATGCGCTGCGTCTAAAGCCGATGCAACTTGAATCGCAACGTCAAGAACACTCTTGAGATTCATCTGTTCACTTTTCAAACGACTATGAAGAGTTTCACCCTCAATATATTCAGTAGCAATGAAGTGTGTGTCATTGGTTTTACCGATTTCGTAAATTGTAATGATGTTCGGATGGTTGAGTGCAGATACAGCTTTTGCTTCCTGAGCAAATCTTCTAAGACGTTCTGAATCATTACCTACTTCAACTGGCAATACTTTCAAAGCAACAAGACGTTCGAGTTCCGTATCATCTGCGAGGAACACTTCACCCATTCCGCCTTTTCCAATCGCAGAACGAATCAGGTAACGTCCAATTTGGTCGCCTGTTGAAATCATTGCCGAAGTGAGCAAATTCTAGCACGAGTAAAGAGTTTAATACGAAAATAATTTATGGCGGCATGTACTTTCAACGAAGGAAATAATTGTAAGCGGCAAATAGGTTTCTGTGAGGGGCGTTTTCAGATTGCTAAAGTCGAATTAAAGCCCTAACAAGGGATTTTGAGGCTTTGATGTGAAAAGGCTCGCAGCACAGACGAGCAACCTGAAAGACTTAAGATTTAGGACAAGTTAAATACTTACGAATAAAATCATTTGCATTTTTGTAAATGTCTTTTTGAAATCTTAAGGGGTAAGCGTGTCCGAAATCATAAAAATACCCCTTTGCTGGAATCGTTTGTTTTATGGCTTCATCGTAAATTGCCTTTCCTCCAAAAACAGGCGTTAAACTTTTTAGTTTCAGATAAAAACCTTTATCAAACGGAACGATCTGATCGTCTTTACCGTGAACGATCATCAATGGAGTTTTCTCATCGCCTTTGAGGTAAGATAAATCGTAGATTGCTCCTGAAAGACTGATAATGCCTTTGATATTTTCACGATTCGCTAATTTGCCATATTTCTTAGACAAATCTTCTGGCACTTCATTATCATCGAGATAAACGGCGTGCATCGCGGTTATTGCGCCCGCACTCGTTCCGATAAGAAATACATTGTTTGTATCAATGCCGAATTTCTCAGCATTTTCAAAAATATATTTGATAGCTTGTCGAGTGTCCTGAAGCGCTTTGTAGTGAGTTTCTTTTAGTTTTTCATCATTAACTTTCAGTGATTGAAAATCAAATGGCGAATTAAGACGATACTCGATTGAAGCGGTAATAAAACCATGCTGGATAAAATTAGGCGTCAAAACATTTTCGCTGTATTTAATGTAACAAGGCTCTGGAAAACAAGTATTCAAGAAACCGCTACCCTGCAAGCCAATAACGAAAGGTCTTTTTTTGACTTGCAAATTATCTACAGGGCGAACTAAAGAGATATGTAATTTCTTTTCATTACCTACTTTATCTTGATAAGTTTTATAAACATATTTCTCCGCTGTTCCAGCCACTGAATATGCTTTCGTGTTTTGACAGAACACCTGCGAGAATATTTGCAGATTAGCGCAAAATAATAAACTTAGCAGAATTGGCAAACTTCTTTTCATCTTTAATATTCTTAAATTAGAACTTAGATAACTTCAGTGATCGCCGTAGGATGCTTCTAAAATTAAAGCATCAACTCCCTTATCTTTTAAGCATTTGGCGCAAGTCAAACCTGCGACTCCCGCACCGATGATTACGATCATATTAAAAAAACAACTTTTATTGCATAATGCAGGCTTGATTATAAACTCCTTGGCTGCGTTGGCGAAAAATAAACGCCGCCTATTTTATTTTTCTTTTGCCGCTTCGACACTGATCACTGCAAAACTTTACTTCTTGCTAAACTTTTTTCCATTTTTTGCGCCATGCAAAAGGTTTTTTACATGTCTGACAAATTTTGATCGGCAAATGCTGTTTTTTCATTTTTTATCTGAAAAATCCGGCAATTGCTCAACACGCGCATACGGCAAATCAGCTATTTTTTCGAGCGCGTAGTAGCCGTTCAAACCGGAAATCCCAACATCATCAATCTTTGCAAGATTCAAGTATCCTTCGTCGCTGATGATTTCGTCCGGCACGATCGCCAGTTTGATGCTGCCAATCATCAAAATCGTTCCGTTCAGAGCAATCGGTAGTTCCTGTTCGAGTTGCATGCCGAGTTTGAGTCGGCTTTCCTTGATGAATGGAGCCGGAAAATCGCCGACATATTCTTCAGTCAAACGGCAGGCTTCAAACTCCGACGCCGCTCGGTCGAATTTCGCCGCTGTGTAGTGTGCCCGTTCGATAAATTCGCGGTGAACGTGGTTGATCGTATAAAAACCGTTTTCGCGGATGTTCTCGTAAGTATGGCGCGGCGTTTCGACGGTCGGGCGGACGATGAAACCAATAAGTGGCGGATTGCTGCCAAGATGAATGACCGAGCTAAAAATAGCCAGATTCTTTTCGCCCACGCTTGAGATCGTGCCGATCAAATTAGCCGGTTTGATGCCGGTCACCGCGTTGATCAAGTTAAGCCGGAAAAACCGATCAAGTTTTTTAATATCTTCTTCTGTAAAATTCATTTTTCAATCTTTAACGCGAAATCATTTCGTGGCAAGACCGCGCATGTGCCTGTTTTCAAAATTATATACGTTTTGGCGACCAGATATTTCGGCGTAAAATAACGCGAAAGATTCGTCGAGCAGTAATGTAATCGGCTTATCCCTCGGCTGCGCTTCTAACTCTGCTTTTCCTTTTGATTTAGATAATCCTCGCCGAAGATCTCCTGATTGTCCTTATGCAATCTCTGAATTACCGCTTGACTGAGCCTTTCCCTCGATTCCGTCGCTATGGCGATTTGTTCGGGCGTCAATCTGAGCGATGGGTTTACCTTCGAGAGCGTCTGCTGCTGTTGGGTCGTTTCTCGTTTTCGAAGTTCAAGTTGTTGTCGTCCAGTTTGCAAAACTTCATCATAGTGATTTTCTAAAGCCGAATTGCAACCGCGACATCCTTCTACAACTTTCTCTGTCCAATCCAAATACTCCTCTCGTCGTTGCGTCGGCGATTATCTAACCGCTCGGCTTGCTTTCGCCGATCAACCGCGCGGTGTCGCGGGCAATCAACAATTCTTCGTTGGTCGGAATGACATAAACTTTGAGCCGCGCCGCGTCCGCGCCGATAACGCCTTCGCGTCCGCCGGTAAATGATTCATTAAGCTGGGCGTCTAACTCGATTCCAAGCCATGACAAACGTTCGCAAATAAGGCGGCGAATTTCCGCCGAGTTTTCGCCGATGCCGCCGGTAAAGACGATTGCCTCCGCGCCGTTCATTGCCGCCAGATACGAGCCGATATATTTGCTGGCGCGGTAACAAAAAATTTCGATGGCGAGCCGCGCCCGCCGGTCGCCGGATTCGTTCGCTTCGGCAAGTAGTTCGCGCATATCGTTCGTCAAACCGGAAATCCCTAAAAGTCCCGACTGCGTGTTCAAAAGCGTTTCGACTTCCTGCACGGTCAAGCCTTCTTTCGAGGAAATAAACTCGATGATTGCCGCGTCCAAATCACCGGAGCGAGTTCCCATCACCAAGCCTTCGAGCGGCGTTAAGCCCATCGAAGTATCAATTGAATTTCCGCCTTTAATTGCCGCTATCGAACAGCCGTTGCCGAGATGCAGCGTGATGACATTGACCTGCTCGCGCGGCAAATTCAAAATCGTGCGGTAGCGATAGGCGACGTAGCGATGCGACGTGCCGTGAAAACCGTAGCGGCGAATTTTGTGGCGGCGGTAAAGCTGATACGGCAGTGCGTAGAGATATGCTTTTTCGGGCAGAGTCTGGTGAAATGCCGTATCGAAAACGGCGGCTTGCGGAATACCTCCGAAAATTTCGCGGGCGGCTAAAATTCCTTTGATATTCGCCGGATTGTGCAGCGGCGCGAGTTCGATGCAGTCCTCGATGCCGCATAGAACTTCTTCGGTTATTAAAACCGATTGCCGAAAACGCTCGCCGCCGTGAACGACGCGATGCCCGATGGCGTGAATGTCGGCGAGGCTTTTGATTTCGTCAATGCCCGACGTTTCCGAAGCAATCCACCTGACAACCGTTTCGACCGCCGATTTCGTGTCTCGAACGGGTGTGGCGGAGCGATGCGAAGTTTTGCCGTCGGCGATCAATGTAACAATGCCCGCGCCGCCGATGCGCTCGATTTGCCCGTGCGCCAAGCGAGCGTCTTTATTATTGGCGATGCGTTCGAGGTCGGTCGCAATCAATTGAAATTTGAGCGACGAGCTGCCGCAGTTTAAGACCAGAATGTTCATCTGTTATGAAGCGTCGCGCAAAATCGACGATATGTCTATTTCCGAAAACGTTACTTATGAGACATTTTTGAGACACTTTTTTACTGTTTCAAAAATGGGCGTTTTTGATACATTATGAAAGTCGCTGCGCGCCCGCATGCGGTTGTTCGGCGCGGCCCCACCCTCTGCTACGCTCGTCTGCCCCATGTCTGAAACACCCGCGGTAGACTCATCACGATCTCAGCATCCGCCGCAGCCTCATTCAACCCATTGATAACCTGCCCCGCTTCTTCCTCTGTGGCGAGACCCTCTGAGACTACTGAGCCAGCGATCCGCTCCATTGTCACTGAGGCGATAAATTTGCCTTCACCTTCCAAGTGCGTTGGCTGAACCACATTGACTTGAATCGCTTCCGCCCCGCCTGGCGCAGCATCGCCGGCAGCTTAGGACCGATGTTCGGATCACCACCTCTTCGATAGACGACCTCCTGATACAGCTTCGTGTATTTCTCATAAGCCGCACAAGGCGGGTGGCAGAAGCTGCCGCTGAAATCGATGTCCTCGATCACGATCAATCCTTTAGGTCTGCAAGCCCTCACCATCGCCTCAAGACACTTCTCCGGCTCGCTCAGGTGCGTGAGTAAAAAGCGGGCATAAACCAGATCATACTCTTCTTCCTCCTGACAAACTAAGGCGTCCGCTTGACGAAACTCGACGTTATGCAGTTGTGCAGCCTTAGCGTCTTGCCGAGCCAACGCGAGAATCGCGCCGTCCGAATCACTGCCGACGACGACGCCGTGCGGCCCGACTGAGCTGGCCATTAGGAGTGCGACATGACCGCCGCCACAGCCCACGTCTAAGCACTTCATCCCTATGCGGAGATCGACCGTGTTCAGCAATTGAGAAGTAGTCGGCAGCAAGACCTGTGATATGAGTTTTAGACGCTCTTTGCCTTCTCGACCTCCGGCGATTACATAATGACTCATAGTATGACTTCTCTCCTGAGCTGTTGTTGGCGAGTATAGCCGAACGCCGAACTTTGTATTCTACTGAATTAAATCTGTCTTATGCAGAATTATTTATAGTTCAGTATCGCTATAAAAAGCAAGGGTCATGACTAGCAGAAAAGTAAATTACAATACTTAAAGCTAGTAATGACAGACAGTTATAAACTTTACATACGCGCTCGAATTTCACGCGCTAAATTCCGTCAAATCTTGCGGCTTTTTGCCCTTGATTTGACCGCTTCTCAGACGGCAGAATTAACCAATCTGAATCGCAATACGGTCAATCGCTATCTGACATTGGTTCGTTCTTTGATTGCCAATTTCTGCGAACTTGAATCGCCTTTTTCCGGCGCGGTCGAACTTGATGAATCTTACTTCGGCTCGCGCCATCGAAAAGGCAAGCGTGGTCGCGGAGCGGAAAACAAACACATCGTTTTTGGTATCTACAAACGTAACGGGCGTGTCTATACCGAGATTGTCAAAAACGTCCAAGCCAAGACTTTACAGCGAATTATCAAAGGCAAAGTAAGCTTTGATTCAACTGTTTATACTGATGGCTTCCGTTCCTACGATTCAATTGTTCACCTCGGTTATCAGAAACACTTTCGCATTTATCACCAGGAAAGTTATGGCAAAGGTGATGTCCATATCAACGGTATCGAAGGCTTCTGGGGATATGCTAAAGTGCGGCTCGTTAAGTTTCGGGGCGTATCAAAGAACACTTTCTACTTGCACTTGAAAGAGTGCGAGTTTAGATTTAATTATCGCAATAATGACTTGTATGAAATCTTGCTGAAAATTACCAGGCAAATCATTTTCTGCTAGTCATGACCCAAAAGCAATAATTATTTGGCTCTTGTCTCGTTAGAAAGTTATTTTTGTAATTCCGTATTTGCGGTTTCAATGATTTGCACGGGCAAAAACTTCCAGCCTAAAATCTTTGCTGCTGAGGTAGTTGCCAGTCCGTCAATAATGGTAAAGGTTTTATCGCCATTATCTCTGACGGTAATGGGTGCGCGCGGCTTAACAGTTGGGTCTCCTTCGGTCGCCCGTCTGAAATAGTTGTATGCCTTATAAACTGGATGGTTCTGTCCAATCGTAAACAAACCTGCGGGGCGCTCTTCGATGTTTTCTAGTATTAGCTGACTGATGGAGACAACTCTCGTGTTAGCCAGACTCTTAAAAGCGTCTGCGTCGAAGAATTTCCAAGTGTCTTCCTTTATCCGCTCGATGATGACATGAGTTTGGTTTTCTGTTGCTGTTTTGCCTTCCACTCCTGAAATTCCGTCCAGCCTGTATGGCTCATATTTATTACCACTTCATTTCTTATTCATTTGGGGTTTAATTTGAAAGAAAACTCCATAATTTATGATATTTTGCAAGCCTTTTTTAGTCCTTTGGCTTTATCTCAAAGATTCGCTGAATATTCATCGTATTTTGTGATTCTGCTAATTATTCTTTTATTAACGACTGATTTATTTAAGATGTGTTTTTGAAACAAAAACATATCTTAAATACTCTGGAAATTTTCCAGAAAATAGAACTGGAAAAATATAGTTCAAGTTTACCTCAACCAGATTTTATTACCTTAAAATTCAAAGATTCCGTATTTGTAATCTGTATTGCAAGGATTTGAAATAAAGAAAACCGTTTTTCGAATTTAGATTAGCGGTAAGGATCAACGCTTAGTGATAGAGGCTGTATCCATGAAATATTCGACAGAGGTTTTACAGCCTCTTGTATAAAGTATCAAACACAAACTGTCAATCAGTACCTATATAACAGGTATTGATAAATGGCTGAGGAGTATTTTATGCCAAAAACGATTCTTATTGTCGAAGATTATGAAGACACTCGCATTCTTATGAAATTTCTGCTTGAAAGTTACGGTTTCAACGTTACAGAAGCAGAAGACGGTTTAGAAGCAATAGAGAGTTTCAATTATTATTCCCCCGACCTTGTATTGATGGACGTTTCAATGCCGAGAATGGACGGACTGACAGCCACAAAAGCTATTAGAAAGTTGAAAGGAACAAACAATATTCCGATTATTGCCGTAACAGCACACGGAAAACAGTTCTATCAACAAGCAATTGAAGCAGGGTGTAATGATTTAATAAACAAACCTGTTGACTTTAGTAATCTTAAGAAGTTTCTCGATCAATATCTTGATCATTGATGACGTATGAATTGATGGAAGCGGAAAGGAAAGTACACGTTGAACATAAAAGCAAAAATTTAACTTTGCTTCCGTTGGTTAGTGAGTGAGGTAAATGGGGAAGCCGTTTCCTTTAGCTTTTCTGAGGCAAAAAACTATCTTATTAAAGTTTGCATCATTATGTTGCCACTTGGGTTGATGTAAAGGCAGAGCTTACTTTTCCAACAATTGTTTCAAAATCAAACGGTTTGGATAGGTATTCGATGTATTCTTCACCTAACTGCTCTCTAATCAAAAAGAGATTTATACAGTAAATTTCATATGTGCAATTTCAAACGATTGAACTTGTCAGCCACGCTCAAAAATCGGTCAGAATGATAAACCAAGATGACTAAAATTTAGTCATCGAAAGCTGACAATTGCCTTTTTAGTTAATATTCTAATTGGCACGCAGTTCGCTATTATAAAAGCATCAGAATGGATGACAACTGAAAGGAACGCTTCACGCCTGACGAGGAAAAGAGAAAAGAGTTTGAGCGATTATTTTGGGAGAGCATCAAGCCGAAAAATAATTAAAAAGTTTTACTTAGTTTTCTGCCTTCAGCGCGTTAATAGCAAAAACACCTTAAATGCCGTAGGAGTTCGGCGATGATTTGTTCCTTCGTTCTGTTGCAGCTTGGAGTCAGCCGCAGATACCGCGTTTTGCCGGATTCAATAAAGCTATAAACGTAATTGGCAGAGTCGCCATGATATTGAAGCGAATCGGCATCGCCCCGCCATAATTTGACTGTGGCATTTGCAAGCTCGTTTCTACGAACTGAATATGACATAGCACACACGAAGCAGCCAAACTATTTATTATACCGCTAAGTTGCGGCGCAAAACCCAAATATGCGCACATAGCGATAGAGAGGTCTCAAAAAGGATCGGATAATGTTGCCGAATTCAATTGGAACTATAATTCTCTTAAAATTTGAACAATTGATATGTAATTTTATCTTATTAGACTATCCAAATGTAGCCTCATTTAGCCGTTAAATTTTGGCATTTTGAATTCGGCAACAGCAACTCCTTAGTTTTGGACAGACTTTTCTTCTAAATTCATTCAAAATTGGGACGGACTTGAAGCATTCATAAACTTTTGCACATAATCCCTGCCTAAAAGATGCCAAATAGCTTTACGCTGAATAAAAGGATATTCTTGATTGCCCAACTTTTATGAGATTGTCTAAATTCATTACCGAAAACATGGAAGAAATCCTTGTCGAGTGGGAGTCTTTTGCCAAGACGATTCATCCCGCCGCCGAAACAATGGATTCTTTAACTCTGCGCAATCACGCGAGCCTAATTCTGGAAGCCGCTGCGGAGGACATTGAAACCGACCAAACTGACCGGGAACAATCGGATAAATCAAAAGGATTAGCTCGTGATCTGCTAGGTAAAGAAACGGCTGCTACAACCCACGGCGCTCTGCGGCAAATTGCCGGTTTTGATTTGGAGCAGTTAGGCAGCGAATATCGTGCGTTAAGAGCAAGCGTCATCAGGTTATGGAAGTCAAAACTTACAGAGTTTGACGAGTCGGAGTTTGACGACATGATGCGCTTTAATGAAGCCATCGACCAAGCACTGGCAGAATCGATTTCCAGCTATTCAAGCGCCGTGGATCAATCGAGGCAGACATTTCTGGCTATTCTCGGACATGACCTGAGAGGACCGCTGTCGGCTATCCAAATGGCTTCGCAAATCTTAATGACGTCAGAGGCACTCGATGCTCAGAATTTAGACGTTACCGCCCGCATTAAAAGAAGTGTTTTGACGATGAATCGAATGATCAAGGATCTACTCGAATACGCCGGCGGACAAATCGGAAAGAAGATTCCAGTCAAACCAGAAGCAGCAGATATGGAAGATGTTTGCCAAACAGCAATAGATGAAGTTCAGTTGGCATATCCGAACGCGCTTTTTAATTTTGAAGCGGCGGGCAATCTTGAAGGCTATTTTGATCCGGCACGCTTTCAACAGGTTCTCTCGAATCTTCTGATAAACGCGGTCAAGTATAGCGAGAAGGGGAAGCATATTATCCTTTCGGCGCGCCGAAACGCGAAAACAACCGTCGTCGAGATAAAAAACTTCGGACGTCCGATACCGCCCGAATCGCTGCAAGTAATTTTCAACCCTTTAGTTCAGTTATCTACAAAGGGAACGCATTCACATCCATCGACCAGCCTCGGACTCGGTCTGTTTATCGCCCGTGAGATTGTCGAGGGACACGACGGTACAATTGAGGTCAGCTCATCGGAAACAGACGGGACAATATTTACAGTCCGATTGCCACAAAGCTAATTTGAAAGGCAGCTCAAGTTTATAATTCAAACTTGTTCTTCACCGTCTTAAAACTAAAGTGATAGAGTTTGTATTACTTCTTGATGTAATCCTCCCCGAATATCTCTATATTATCCTGATGTAACCCCTGAATTATCGCTTGACTGAGCCTTTCTCTCGATTCTGTCGCTTTGGCGATTTGTTCGGGTGTCAATCTGAGCGATGGGTTTGCCTCCGAGTGCATCTCTTGTTCTTGGGTCGTTTCTCGTTTTAGAAGTTCAAGTTGTTGTCGTCCAGTTTGCAAAACGTTGTCATAGTGATTCTCTAAAGCTGGATTGCTGCCGCGACAGCCTTTTACCACTTTTTCTGTCCAATCTAAATACTCCTCTCGTCGTTCTAATGACCAATCAGCCGGCGGGTAGTTCGTAACGCCGAGAACATTGGAAATCTTATCAGCAAGTTTTACCTGCTTGGCGGGTGTCGAGATGTGAGGGGCGTGTTCAATCTGCAATCGCTTGCGCTCTTCTTTCGGCAGTTTTTTGTCATCAGTGACTTCCGCGACGACTTTCCTTATCTCTATGCCAAAATGGTCGTCCAACTCCGCGAAAGATGTTTTAGTATCTTCGACCGTATCGTGAAGAATAGCCGCTTGTAAGGTAATTAAATCGGTCACGCCTCCGACACGCGCGAGTAGTTCAGCGAGTTCTATCGGATGGTTAATATACGGTGATGCTTCAACATCTTTACGTCGCTGATTCCGGTGTTTATCAGCAGCAAAATGGATAGCCTTCAAAATTGCGGCTATGTGGTTAGGTTCATTCATATTTGTTTAATATCTCCTTATCTGTAATTGAACAAAAAAAGGGCTTAACATTTACACCTGTTCCGGTCACAAACCGAACAGATGTTTTTGTTAAGCCTCTCACGTTTCAGAATACACTTTTTACAGGGTAATATCAACAAAATAGAGGTTTTTAGTAGTCCCTACTTAGAAATAGAAACTCAAAAATTTATTTTTTAACTTTCTGGGAAGGTAGTTAATTTTACTACAAGCTATCTCAAAAATCCCTTAGCGACCTTTGCAATGAGCCTTTGCGATTTTTGCAGTTAAAATTGCGGCACCGAATTTAACCGCCAAGTTGATCGCCGGTCGAATCTCGGAACGACACACTTGTTTTGGATAAAAAAAGCGCGTCATTCCTTTTTCTCCCATGACGCTTGAAATACAAACAAGGACGAGTCGAGTTCGATTCATCCTCGTTTTCTGAACTATCAGTTTGACTCTGCTTTCCTCGCGATTAAGGAGTCGGCGAAACGGTTGGCGAGACGGACGGCATCGGCTTTTCGGTCGGATTCGGAGACGGCACTGTAAACGGCGTTCCCGAAGGACTCGGAAATGGCGTCGGCTCGCCCGTCGGATTCGGAAGCGGCGACGGTTCGCCCGTCGGACTCGGGTTCGGCGATACCGTCGGACTCGGCACTACCGTCGCCGTCGGACTCGGACTCGGCGAGACGGTCGGCGTCGGTGTCGGCGTATCTAAAAGCGACGGTCGGGCAGTCGGCGAAACCGACGGCGAAACTGTTGGCGAAACCGTCGGCATCGGTCTTAAACTCGTCGCCTCCGGCGTGAATGCCGTCGCAAATATTCCTGACAAAAGAAAAATACTCGTTGCGAAAACTACAATTGACTTTTTAATCATATAATCTCCTTGATTAACAAAAGTTAAGTTGCGTTTATTTATGTAACGATTTCACACGAATTGGATTTGAACTTTAATTTGTCGCAATGATTGTGCCGCGCGGCTAAAACCTTTGTCGCCAAAACGCTTTTTTGCGGTCAGTCTCATCTCCTTATAGTTGTAATTTGACGTTTGTTTAGTTCGCCGCCAAATCATTCGCCAGAAGACGAGCTTGGTCGATGACCGTCTGGACTGCTTTTTCCTGCAAATCTGGCGGATAGCCGTGTTTTCGCAGGATACGGCGGATGTTGCGCCGGAGAGTGGCTTGAACACTCTCTTTAATCGTCCAGTCAATCGTCGTGCTGTTGCGGACGCTTTCGAGCAAATCCGAAAACGGCATTCCGGTAATCGCTCCCTCGTAACCCATAAAAACGGGAAACAGTAGCCCGAGTTTAAACAGCAAAACCGTTCCCGACACCGCGCCAACGGCAAAGAGAATTCCTGTGCCTTTCGCCCACCGTTTGGCTAAAGTCAAGTAAACTTCGTCTTTCGTTCGCAACCACCGTCACTCGGCAATCACCAACAAAGGGGGCATTCCGATGACGGCGAAAATTATGTTAAAAGCGAGCGACATCGCCATTTGCGAACCGTGAGAATATCATCCATCCTTTAACGCCTCGTTTCTGATTTCGACTTTCGCTTCCGGCTCGCCTTTGACCTCGATTCGCTTGCCTAAAATATCTTCGACGTAAATCATTTTGACCAGCACGAACACGGCGGCGACGAGCGGAACTGCGAGGAGCAATCCGAGAAAACCGAAGAGTGCGGCGAGCAGCAATTGCGAACCGATAACCAGCACGGGCGGCAAGGATACGGCGCGCTGCTGAATGAGCGGCGTGGTCACAAATCCGTCAACGTTCTGGACGGCTAGATACAGCGCGGCGACGTAGAGCGCACTCGTCGGGCTGTTTGAAAAAGCGATTAAAACGGCGGGCGCGCTTCCTAGAATCGGTCCGATGTTCGGAATGAAATTCAAAAGCCCAGTGATAATGCCAAGCGGAATCGCAAACGGAATACCGAGAAGCCACAAACCGACCGCGGTAATCGTGCCGTTAATCACCATCGAGCCGCCGATGCCGAGTAGAAATCGTCGCAGAGTGAATTCGACGGTCGAGAGAATTTCCCGCGCCCGTTTTTCGCCTTTCTGCGGGACGAGATTGATAAATCCTTCGCGGTAAATTTGCGGGCTGGAGGCGAAATAAATGCCGACTATTAAAATGACCAGAACATTCATCACCGCGTTTAAAGCCGTGGAAAAAAATCCGGTGATGCGCCCGAAAAGATTACCCGTCTGCCCGACCATCATTTCCTGCGGCGAAGGGATTTGCCGTACCAGCCGCCGACCGATTGGATATTGCGATATCGTGTCGCGCGCTCGTTCAAAAGCGGCGGGCAGTTCCTCGGATAACTGGTCTAACTCCGTCTGCACCGAATCGGACAAAAGCCAGCTGCCAAGCGCCATCAACCCGAAAATCCCGAATAACACCACAGCAAGTGACCAACCGCCTGACAGCGAAGTTTTTTCGCTCAAATATTCGCTCAGGCTGCGAAGAAAAACGGCGAGCAGAAAACCGGCGAAGATTAACAGAAAGACTTCCGCGCCCTGCCACAAAACAATGGCGAGCGCGGCGAATGCGACGAAAATGCCGAGCGCGACTGTAATTTTTCGGGTGAAAGTTTTAATTGACGGGCGCGCGTCGTCAATTGGCTCTTTCTGCTTCGCAAAATTTTCAGGCGTTTCCTTCAGCATATTTTTTTTGTTTAATTACAGACCATTCGGCGGCATTTTGCTAGAAAAAACATAAACATCCCGTGAGAAAACAAACCGGCGGCGAGCAGACCGAGCAGCCAAGCGCCGTAAGGCTGCCGCTCAACAAAGCGCAGCGCGCCGCCGAAATTGCGCGTTTCTCCAGCGTCGGAATACCACGCGGCAAAAACGAGAAAAAAACCGATGATACAGAAAATCACGCCGCGCGCAGCAAAGCCGAATCTACCGAAGCGGGTTCCCCATTTTTCCTGTGCGCCGCTCATTTTCTCGAGCAGCAGCCAATGACGAAATTTTGTGCTGTAGGCTTGATACAAAAAGTAGATTCCGGCGATGAATACGCCCGCGCCGATGAGTGCGACGAGCCACCCGCCTAACGGCTGCGCGAGCAGCCAGGCCGCCCAACTCTGCGCCCAGAAGCGATGGCTGCTTCTAGTTCCGAGGATGATTTTAACGGCGGAAAAAGCTAGTCCGAGATAAATCAGCCCGATTCCGACGAAGCCCGCGCGGAGGGCTTTACCTTTAGCGTCTGAGCCTTTAGCGTCGGTGTCCATTAACGCTTGCGTAAAACGCCAGACAGCGTGAAAGGCGAATCCGACGGCGACGGCAGCGAGCAGGAATTGTCCAAACGGGAGCTGTGCGATGTAGGCGAACGCGCCTCGCGTTCCCGCCCGCGCCTCCCGCAAACTGATTGCCGCCTGCACCGCTAAAATGCCGACAAAAATATACACGAAACCTATCGCCGCGAAACCTAGACGACCGAGCAGAGCGACCCATGGACGAACCTCACGCACCGTTTCCTTCAAATCGTCCGTCGTCCGCCCACCGCTTTCTCCCGCCTTCATCTTTTTCGCTCCGTCTAAAATACGCTGCAAATTTCTTTTTCGCCGGCTTTTTCATTTTTCAAACTCCGGCACATTTTCAAACCGCTCGCGTTAGGAAACGTCCGCCAGAGCCGAACGAGAATCGTTTGCCGATTTTTTTATCACGCTGAAGCTGCCGTCTGTTTCGAGAACGACGGCTTCGATTTCTTCGATTGCCGCAATGCCTTCGGCGCGAATCGCCATCCGAACTTCGCCTTCGGCAACGCGCTGCCGCTTCATCGCGTCAGACAAAAATTCGCCTTTGTCGAAAAGAAGTGTCGGCTGGGCTTTGACGAGATTTTCCGCCCAGTCGAAACGAACCGAAAGCCAGGTGATGACGAATTGCAGCCCGACGAGCAAGCCGAGCGCGAAAACTCCTTCGGCGAAAGCGACATCCTTCGACAGTATCACTGTTGCCAGCGTCGAGCCGAGCGCGATTGTTACCACAAAATCAAAGGCGTTCCATTTCGACAAAGTGCGCTTGCCCGAAACGCGCAGCCAGAGAATCAGCGCGGCGTAAGCGAGAACGCCGATTATCAAGACACGAACCAGACCAAACCAATCATCGAAAAACATATTTTTGTTATTTTACCTCTAGCCGGAATTTTTGCCGCGAAGGGTGAAAAAAGTCAGTTCGGGTCGGCAGTTGATCCGCACTGGAAAACTGCTGAAACCGATGCCGCGATTGACGTAAAGGCGATTGCCCGCCTGACCGAAGTTTTCAATCCAGCCGTCGGCGTGAATTTTTTCGTCGGTTGCCAGCGACATCCACGACCAATTTTCAGTAAACGGAATGCGAATCTGTCCGCCGTGCGTGTGTCCGGCGAAGGCGGCGGGGGCAGCATTAGCGGGAAACGCTGCGAATGAATCCGGGTTGTGCATAAAAATCATACGTGGAACGTCGTTGGAAACTTGCGTCAAAGCGACTTCCGGTTTGTCGTTTCCGGCATAACGCGAGCCGACGCCCACCAGATAAAGCGCCGCGTCGTGATTTGCCGGCGAATTTGTTTCGACGCCGTTTTCACTTTGTAAAACGAGCGGAACAGCCCGGTTGTCGAGCACCGGTATTCCTGCGGCTTCGAGTGCCGAGCGCACGGCAGCCGCCAGTCGCTCGTTTTTCACCGAATCGGGATAACCCATTCCGTAATCGTGATTGCCGAGAACCGCGTAAACGGAAATTCCGGCTTGCCTTAACGGACGCAAGAGCGCGACCGATTCGTTCACCTCCGCCATAAAGTCGGCGGCATCTTCGCGTTCCACATCCTGCGGCTCATCTTCCTCGGTCGGCTTATAAACAAAATCGCCCGCCACCAGCACGGCGGCGGGACGCTCTTCGATTATTCGATTGACTATTTCTTTAACCGTGTCTTCGTTGCCGAGCCACATCCCGATTTGCAAATCGGCGATGAGCACGATTCGTTTGTTTTCCCAATTTTTAGGCAGATTCGGAACGCTGATTGTTTCTTCCCTCAAATCAACGAGGCGCGGTTCGATGCCCGCGCCCCAGATTACCAACAGCAGCAACGCGCCCGCCAAAACAAGTGCGATTCGTTTGATATACTTACGCAGCATAATTTTAACCGGCTGAATTGCTTCTGTTTTTCATCTTATCGCCCGACAATTCTTCGACATCAACTTCGGTGCGGCGCACGGTGTCGCTGATGGTTTCGGTGCGCTCGCTGATATCTTTGCCGATGACGACTTCTTCGACGACCCGCGCCTCTTTGCCGACGACCGCTTGCTCGGCGCGTTCCGTAACGGTTAAATCGCCTTCTTTAATTGCGGACATATCAGCATCCGTGACTGCGCGATCAACCGGACGACGATTGACGGTGACGTTCTCTTCGCGCAAGGTGACGTTTTCTTCGACGGGACGCTCGGTAATACTCGTTTCGAAGCGCAGGCCGCCAGTTTCGACCGCGCGTTTGCCGACTTGCAATTCTTCCTCGATAACCGGAATGGAGACCTCGCCTTGGTTCGCGTCGCGCCGTCCGGTGGTATCCATCGTCGCCGCTATCGCGCTCGTCATCGTTTGCCGTGATGCGTTTGAATAAACCTGCTCGCCGCCGCACGATTTAAATTTGCTCTCGATAAACGCCGCGTCTTCCGCCGTGCGCGGGTTGGCGCGGATGACGATGCCCCCGGATTTGATTCCCGATTCATATTCTGTCGCGTGTTCTTCCGGGATGCCCGCGCCGATTAACGCGCCGACGAGTCCGCCCGCCAAACCGCCCGCGCCCGCGCCGACCAATGCGGCGGCGAGCGGTCCGGCGACAACCAGACCGATTCCCGGCAGCAAAACGCTCGTTCCGATGGCGGCGATGCCGGCGATAATCGCGCCCAAAGTTCCGCCGATAGCCGCGCCCGCGCCCGTGCCTTCGAGAGCCTTCGAGCCGAGTTCCGTATCGTCAGCCGCCGCGCCCGAATAATAGCGGTCGCGCGTTTCGTCCGACATCATCACGTCCGTGCTGTCTTTGTCATAGCCCCGCTCGCCCAGCGCGTTATAGGCGCATTCGGCGCTGTCTTTGTCTTTGAATAATCCCGTGACCATAAATTTATCGTTGGTTGTGTTCGTTGTGTTTTCCATAATTTTTTCTCCAATTGTTAGTTTTTACGCCTTCGCGCTTTTAGTTTGTAACCTGTCAAACCGACAGATTTGTTAGAAAGCGAGTCATTCACTCGCTCTCGTCGAGCTTTTAATCTCGTCACGGTCCAACACCTTCAGTTCCCTGGAACGGGTTATAAATTCCCGTCAAAATCAAAACGACGGCGATTATCACGATTGCCAGTATCAGCAAGCCGCAGCCGTAAAGCCCGACTTTTTTTCCCGTTCCGACGCTCGTGTCGCGCCGCGCGTCAATTTGCCCGTTTTCATTCGTAACTGCGTCTTTTTTCTCGTTCATATCTTTATTTAACCTGCCTTTCACGAGCAAAATTCGGCTGAAAAACAGATACCGAATTTCAAGTTTTTACTTTAAGTCGCTGACTTTATCAGCCTGCAAAAAGACCGGCGTGTTTTTCAGAAACGCGCGTTCGTCGGCAGTCAGCGGGCGAAAGCGATTATTGGAAATGTCGTTGATTTCTTCGGCTTGCAGGCGTTCAAATTTGCCAGTCAGATTCAGTGTTTTGCCCACGCCGATTTGCCCCTGCGTGCCGACTCCGCGAGCCGATTCCTCGTCGAGCATCACATATATTTCGCCGCTGCCGGAGGCGACCGTAAATGT
The DNA here is from genome assembly GCA_030448055.1 of Pyrinomonadaceae bacterium. GTDB lineage: Bacteria > Acidobacteriota > Blastocatellia > Pyrinomonadales > Pyrinomonadaceae. The sequence goes on along the minus strand of JAUJNR010000002.1, from coordinate 135,842 downwards.
TCGCGGTCCGACGACGCGCACGACGCGCAGATTGGAGAACTGGACTTCTTTGCCGACCAAGGAGAGTTTGTCTGCCGTCGAACCGTAAACGCCCGCGTCGGTCAGTTTATTGCCTGTCGCATTCTGTGCGGCGTTATTGTTTGCAGCGGTCTGATTAGCGTTATTGTTCGCCGTCATTTGATTGGCGTTCATTGCCATCTGATTGCCGCTCGCGTTCGCGGTCGTCGATGCGCTTCCGGCGGCAGCGGCGCGAAAGCTGATTGATTGGGCGATCAAAACGGGTTTGGCATTAAATTCCGCTTCGATTCGCGGGTCTAAATCCCAGCCGATTTCTCGCTCGACATCGGCGGTCACGAGCATTCTGACAACACCCGTCACCGTCGCCACGTCTCTGACGACGTAAGCGCGGTTGCCCGCTTCGCCAACTTGGGGAAACGGCTCGCGCCCGACGACGAGCAGTTCGCCGACGCTCAAACCGCTGTCCATATTAAACGCTCTCGGTCCCCAGATTTCCTCGACATCGCCGCTGACCGTGACGGTTTTTCCGACGTATGCCGAAGGATTTTCGATGACCTGTCGCGCCGTTACTCCGCCTGTCTTTTCAGCGCGGTCGCTCGCCGAGTCCGCGCACGAAGTTAAAAATAAAACGCTCGATACCGCCAGCGTCAACGCTCCCAGATAACGAAAAATCGTTTTCCCGTAATTTCGTCGCGCCGCCTGTTTTTGTTTGTCGTTTAATAATTTCATAAATTCTCCTTGTTCCGGCTCGGCGTTATTTTGTCGAAGACGCGCCCGGATAAATTCAATATAATTTTGATAATTTTGATTTTAGTAATTGACAGGCAAAAAAAAATCCGTGTTACCACTCAAAAGGCTTGAGTAATAACACGGGAAATGCGCCTTACAACGCGCGGCGGACATCTTCGATTCAGCGGTTCTGATTTGAGCTTTCGTTCGGGGCGGCGAGATATTTCGCCCGCTCGATGTCGCCTATCCGCGTTCCGGTCGCGTCGTGGAACAGGACGACCGAGTGCGGATACGGCATATCAATTCCGGCGCGGTCGAGCGCGTATTTAATTCCCGTCGCTACCTGGTCGGAAACTTTCAAAACAATCGCCTGCTCGGAATTCACCCAGAAATAAACCGTGAAATTGACGCTCGAGGGCGCGAGTTCGGAAACGTAAATCCACGGTCCGGGGTCGGGCAGAATGCCTTCGATTTCATTTAAAACCTTTCTAATCGTTTCGCGCCCTTTTTCGATGTCGTCGAGATAGCCGATGCCGACGACGAAGCGGACGCGCCGCTTCTCGTAAGCGGTTTTCACCAGCACGGCATTCGCGTAAATGTCGCCGTTCGGGATGACGGCGCGCTCGCCGTCGAAGGTTTTCAGACGCGTCGAGCGGACGTTGATTTCTTCGACCGCGCCTTCGTATTCGCGGAATTTTAACTGATCGCCGACGACGAACGGTTTGCGCCACAAAATCAGGATTCCGGCGAAAAAGTTTTGCAGCACATCTTTGAAGGCGAAACCGACGGCGACCGACGTAATTCCCAAGCCCGCCACCAGATCGCCCGGTTTGAAGGCGGGGAAAATAATCACGGCGGCGACGAAAACGCCGAGAATCATGATGACGAAAGACGCCAGCCGTCCGAGCAGCTCGGCGAGCGTTACGTCAAACCGCGTCCGTTGTCCGGCGGTATTGATAACGCGGCTGACGATTTTGGCGATTATTAAAAACAAGCCGAAAACAATGACGGCCACGACGATATACGGCAGACGCGACAAAAACGAATTGAATAATCCGTACATCGAATTCCAAATCGTGTCCACGTCGAAACCCGTATCCGCGGGTTCATATTGCAGTAGAAGTAAAAACATAATTTTTTATAGCCTGTAAAAAAATCAAATCTTTGTAGAAATTTACCGGTAATTATAAAATCACAAAAAAAACTCAGTTTACTTACTTAAAAACCTTTTCGCTTCGGTTATTTTTAACCCCACTTTCTCTTTTTCGTAATCGGTATCAAGCGTTTGTTCGGCGTATTCGCCGATCAGCTCAACTTGTCGGCGAAGCGAAGCGCGGCGTTTTTCGCCGCTCGCGCATTCGCCGACAAACATAAGGGCTGCCAGCAGACGCTCGAAAATTGCTTGATTCGCTTTGCCGCTAATGCGAATCTGGTCGAACGCTGTTTCGACGTAATCCGCAAATTCCGGCGCGAGCGTCAACACGCGCGGGATGTTATCTTTCGAGCGCACTGCGGCGGGCAGTCTGCGCCGCGCGATTTCGCCGACGATTTCGCCGAGATTGTCTATACATTCGACGGCGGTCGTCGTGTCGTTCACGCCCGGAGACAGAGCTTTTAAGGCGATGTCCACGATTTGGCGAATGCCGAATCCGGCGTCCTGCTCGATTGTGCGGTGGCGGTCTAGACTGAAAAATCGGTTGATTTCCTCGATTTTTTCGTCGCCGAACCGAACATTTTTGTTCGCCGTTTCGGTATCGGGCGCGATTTCGGCTAAAGTCGCGCCGCTTCCGGCGAATTGCCCGACGCTGCGCCGCATTCGTATCAGAAGATTATTTTCGGCGGCGTATTCTAGCAGCCCGTAAGCATCAACGCTCTGCACGTAGCCGGGTGTTGGCGCTGGAATTTTTACCCAGTTTTTCAAGTCTTCGGCTCGCCATGCTTCGTGTTTTTCGCTGCCGCTCGCCGCCTCGCCGAGTTCTTCGGGAAATAATCTTTTGACCGATTTTTTCGTTTCGTCCGTGATGTTGTCGAGAATCGTCGTGATTTGCAGCGAGTCGGCGATGTGATGGATAAAGAAAATAAGGACGAGAATGCCGCCGAGCGCGAGCGCGAGACCGACCATCACGGCGAGCGACGGCACGAATTTCAGCTCGTCGCCGCCGCGAATCGTTCGCAAAACTATCAGGCAGAAGGCGAACACCGAAACGAAATAGCCGAGAACGAATTGATTGGCGCGGTCGCGCATAAAATTGCGGAAAATGCGCGGCGTAAACTGCGCCGAAGCCTGCGCGACCGAATTTAAGGTCAGCGAAAAAGCGAGCGCGGCGACCGTCAGCATCGAAGAGGCAATCGCCATCAGCATTCCGCGCGATCCGTCCGCGCCGAGACCGAACAGACGCGGAAAATTGTCGAACCATTCGGGCTGAACGCTCGAATCAATCTCGATCAAACCGAGCGCGAGCGCGACGGAAAAAATTATCATCATGCCCGGCACGAACCATAAGCTCCCCCGCAAATCCGCCAAAAATTGGTTCAATTTATTCATTCCTCAGCCGTCGTTTGATTTCTGTTGTTGAGCAGTTTGATTTCCTCGCGCAAAAGGGCGATTTCGCCGCGCAGAGCGTTGATGTCCGCCGCGCCGACCATTTCCGAATCCGCGTTTTCCGCGTCGCGCCCGACGAAAAACGTCGCCAGCGTCGCCGTGACATAACCGAATACGGCGAAGGCGTAGAGCGCGAGAATGAAGCACAAAATACGACCTTCCGCCGTCTGCGGAAAATACTCCGAGCCGATGGTCGTCATCATCATCGCCGTCCACCAGAGCGCGTCGCCGTAAGTTTTTATTCCGCCCTCGACTTGGTTTTCAAAAGCCAGCATTCCCGCCGCGCCCGCCAAAATGACGATCACTGTCAGCGCGACGACATAGCCGAAACCGCGCCTGCCGAAGCTCGCGCCCAAAGCCTTCATCCCGCGATTGAGAGACGTTAGAACACGAAACAGCCGCAGCCCGCGAGCCGCGCGAGCCGCCCGCAAAATGCGGAAGACGCGAAAGATGCGAAATACGCGCAAAGCGGGAACGAGCAGGGAGAGCGCGATCAGCCAACTGGCTTTCAGATAATCGGTTTTGTCCGGCGCGAGCAGGAATTTCAGCGCGAAATCAACGATGAAAATTATCCAAATAATCGTCCCGGCGAGTTCAAGGGCGGGCGACAGATTCCAAATAAGCTCGTAAACGAGCAGCGCGAGCCAGACGAATCCCAAGACCAGCATCGGTGTTTCCAGCCAGTCTTCGAGCCGCGCCACCAGACTTCGGCGCTCTTCCTTAATTCGCCGACGAACGATTTCCTTTTCTTCTTTTTCCGATTCTTTTTCGATTGATTCCTTTTCAATTTGTTCGCTCATTCTTAAATTTTAACCTAAAAAAAAAGCCATTTCGCAAATTGTTGCTGGTCGTCAATGCGAAACGGCTGTTTGAGTTGTGCGTTTTTTTTCGTTAATTCAAACGCGGCGCACTGACTCGGATGGTAAATTCCGCGCCGCTCGTTAAGTTCAAATCGTCGCGCCCATGAATATAAACCGAGCGTGTGCCGATTGCCGCGCCTTGACCGCCCCCCGAAGTCGCGCAATTATTTCAATTTTTAACTGCTTCGCTCCTTCGCTTCGACAGTGTTCATACCTAAGCTAAGTAAGTGTTTTCACTCAAAATAGCGAAAGCGGCGTGTGCTAATATGTTGTTTAAGCTGCGATAACTTTCGGCTCGACGGCGACGTTTGCGACGCCGGTTGGTTATCAAACGAGCGTGATAATTTACGGCGCGGCGTGATTATGCACGACGCGAATTTACCCATAAACTGATTTTCATTTGGCAGGTAAATTAAATTGCGGACGAGAAAAAAATATGTCGAAGCGTTTACTGGTTGTTGATGACGAACCAAATTTATTGCGGGCTGTTGCCGCCGTTCTGCGCGGTGAAGGTTTTGAAATTTCAACTGCCCGTAGCGGGAAAGAGGCGCTCGTCGCAGTCGCCCGCAATTTGCCGGATTTAATCGTCTCGGATGTACGAATGCCCGGAATGGACGGGTTCGAGCTGGCACGCAGACTGCGCCATGCGCCGAATTTCGCGCTTCTTCCGATTGTTTTTCTGACTGCCAAAGACGAAACCGAAGATCGTGTTGAAGGCTTTCGCGCGGGCGTTGACGCTTATTTAACAAAACCGTTCGAGCCGGACGAACTCGTCGCCGTCATCAACAATATTTTGCAGCGCGTCGAGCGCACGCACTCGACAATTGCGCGGCTCGTCGGCAATGAACAACCCGAAACCGTTTTCGTTCGTGATGAAGAATTGACCGAAGCCGAATGGCGCGTCGCCTCGTTGGTCGCCCGCGGGCTTAGTAACAAGGAAATCGCCCTTGAATTGAATTTAAGCATTCGCACCATCGAAAATCACGTCAGCCGGATTTTAGCCAAAAAGAATTTCTCGAACCGCGTAGAAATCGCCCGCCACATTATCTCCAATCCAAACGAATAGCGTTTTCAAGTTTTAAATCTTTCTTTCGATTCCTCGAACTATTGAGTAAAAACACTCAATCGATTTAGGTGTTTTCGTTGATTTGCCCGCTCGCTTTCTCCTCTAAAATCAAAATAGATTTTAATTGGAGGTTATAAAAATGTCAGAAAAAATTAACGGAAATTTAGAAACGGAAATTTTGTCGAAAGCGTTTTTCGGATTGTTTTTATTGTTGGGTTTAATCGTTCCTGCTTTCGGGCAAGCCACCGAAAACGCGCAGACGGCGACGGTTCAAATCGCCGAGAAAAAAAGCGAAAAGGCAGTTTTAGCGCCGGTTTTGATTGATCATAAAGGAATAAAAATCGGAACGACCGCCGAAGAAGTGCGCGAAAAATTGGGCAAGGCGAAAATTGACGACAAGGACGGATTTTTTTACGATTCGGACGATGAAATGATACAAATTCGGCTCGATGCCGACAAAAAAGTACGCCTTGTTTCGGTAACTTACCTGAACGAAAACAAAAGCGCGCCGAAATACGCTGATGTTTTCGGCTCGGAAATTCCGGTTGCGGAAAAGCCCGACGGCTCAATATATAATCTCGTCCAGTATCCTGAAGCCGGTTACTGGGTGGCGTATTCGCGCACCGCCGGAGAAAAACCGACTGTAACGGTAACGATGCAGAAATTATGACGCACCGTATATTTTTATCCGGCGATTTCCGATTAGCGTCGAAATTCGGGTGAAATTTTAGGCGCGAAATTTTGCCGCAGCACCTTGAAGTAAAATTATCTTTGGCGGATGCTCGAATTTATGAAATTTCAAACGCTTTCGATTCGCGCCCGATTGCTGTGCCTCGCGCTCGGTTTGCTTATTCCGCTCGTTTTTGCTGGATTTTTTAATCTTTGGGGATTTTGGAAAGCGAGCCGAACGCAAATTGACGAATCTTTGAAACGGCAGGCGGAACTGGCGGCGACGGCGTTCGAGCAGCGAATTTTAGCTTACCGGCAGACGCTTGAAGCGATTTCAATTCTGGCAAGCAACAACGAAAGCCGTCTCGCGCTTCAGGATTATCTCGATTCAATCGTCAAAACCCGCCGGAACTGGCTCGATGTTCAAATCATCAATCGAAGCGGCGAAGTCGTTTTATCGCAATCGAAGAAAAGCTCAAATTTATCGGCGATTTCTGTCCTAGACCTCGAACGCGAAGCCGCGCGGGAAAATTCCTTCGTCATCTCGACCGAACAAACGGCGGACGAAAATCTACGGATTTTGTCGCTCGCGCTGCCAACAGCGAACGGCAATTTCGTCGTCGCGCGGATTGACGGCGCGAGCGTGAGCGATGTCTTTAAAAATCTCGAATTTCCCGAAGACAACATTCTCGCTGTTTTCGACAAAAATAATCGCCTGCTTTACCGCAGCCGCGTTTCCCCGGAACAAATGTCGCTCGATGTTGGCGAAACTCCGCTGCTAGCAGCGTTAAATGAAAAACGTGAAGAGGCGATTGAAATCGAAAGCCCGTATGACAAAATCCGGCGCATTTACGGATTGGCACGCGTTGAGGCGGTCAATGCCGTCGTAATTGTCGGCGTTCCGAGCGAGAAACTTTATGAACCGGCACGCGAACAATTCACCCGGCAACTATTGTTTGGCTTGCTCGTCGCGGCGGCGGCGATTGCGGCGGCATATTATCTAGCGCGAAGCATCACGCGCCCGATGCGAATTTTAACCGAAGCGGCGCGGGATTTCGGCGCGGGCAATTTGACGGCGCGGGCGGAAATCGAGGGCGACGGCACAATCGGCGAATTGGGAAAGACTTTTAATCAGATGGCAGGAGAAATAGCACACCGAGAGGGAGAACTAAAAGCGCTCGACCGTTTGAAATCGGAATTCGTTTCAAGCGTTTCGCACGAACTTCGCACACCGCTGACGACGATAAAAACATTGACGCGTGTTTTGCAGGGCAATAAAATTTCCCAGCCTGAGCGTGAGGAATTTCTCGAAACCATTGCCTTGGAGTGCGACCGCCAGATTGATTTCGTCCAAACTCTGCTCGATTTGTCGCGTATCGAATCGGGCGCGTATAAAGTCTCGCTTTGTCCGGTAGATGTCGCTAAAGTTTTACGCGAATCAGTCGAAACGCACCGCCGTACGGCTGATTCGCGCCGATTAAATCTCAAATTCATACTGCCACCGGGTAATTTGCCGCTCGCTTCAACTGATGCCGGAGCGCTGCGAAGAATCGTGTCAAGCCTGATTGAAAATGCGATAAAATACACCACCGAAAACGGCGAAATCTCAGTTTCTGCAGAAAATATAGGCGAACAAATAGCCGTCCAAATCATTGACAACGGCTGCGGCATCAGGGCGGAAGATTTGCCGCACATTTTTGAAAAATTTTATCGCGGACAGCCACTCGACACAAAGAACCCAGCGAATGAAAACGGAGAATTTTCTGGTGAAACTGGATGCGCCGCCGCTGGCGAAGCTACCGGAGTCGGTTTAGGACTTTACCTCGTTCATAATTTAGTCAAACAAACAGGCGGCGAAATCGCTGCCGAAAGTCCAGTTAAAGGAACCGATGAAGGAACTAAGTTCACCATTTTTTTGCCGGTTTTCAGTAATATTAAATCGAGCAATTAAAACTATTATGAATTTTTTAATCGAAGCATTTTCGTTTGACTGGCAGCAACGCTCGTTGATTTTCTGCGCGTCGCGCTAGCTTTCGCACTGGCTATTCCAATTGGATGGGAACGTCACAAATCCGAACGCAATTTAGGCTTGCGGACTTTTCCGATTGTTGCGATTGGAGCGTGCGGCTTTATGCTGATCGCCAAAAACGTGCCGGGCGCGAACGCCGAAACGCAAGCTCGACTACTGCAAGGCTTAATCGGTGGCATCGGTTTTATTGGCGGCGGCGCTATTCTCAAAGAAGGCACAAACGTACGTGGGTTGGCGACTGCCGCAAGTATCTGGTGTACTGGCGCGATCGGCGCAGCGGTCGCGTTTGAACGCGAGGAAATCGCTATCGTTTTAAGTCTGATTATGTTTGTCAGCCTGCGAATACTGACGCCTATTGTCGAAAATGACGACAATGGCGAAAATAATGCGAAGGAAAGCGGCACAAAAGAAAATGAAAAATAGTTTTAATCACGGCAATCTAAATTTACACGCAAAAAAGTCCGGGCGATTTCTCATCCGGACTTTTGAGCGCGTCTGTAATGCCTCAATTTCGGATGGTGGAGGCGCAGTGTGCAGACACGCATATTCAGAAAAGAGCAATGAAATAGCAATATGCTTTGAATTCGACTGCCAATATAACAGTTAAACTCTACGAAACTTCTTAAGAAGCCACATCAGTATTTTTACCCATTAAGAGTAGGTAATTGTTCCTAACAAAAAAATTATATTTCCAACTTCAGATCAATTAGCGGCAAATCCGCTCTGCGTAATTTCACTCAAATCCTTTGAGTGTTGCCACCGATGTTATAGATGTTTCCGTCGCCTAAAATTAACTTTTAGGAATTAAAACAATAAATAACTAAAGGTGGAAAAATGAAAATAAAAAACTATATTTGGCTAGGATTGCTGCCAGTCATTCTCTTTATCGGTGCGTGTCAGCCGCCGTCAAACTCTACTCAGACGGGAATAAACGGCGCAAACAACATGGTTAATACAAATAATGCGGCGGACATCGCTAAACAGCCGATCATTGAAGCCGCACCGGTTTCAAAAGGCGACGACAATTACCAAATCGTGACAAGCGACGATTTCAAATTAACTGTTCGCGCAGTTGACGCTTCAGAAGTTGAATTGTTTTATCAACCTGTTACCACCGATGATCGCGCTTTGAAATTAAAAACTTTAACCGTGCCGACCGGAGATTCAAAAGACAATTTTGTCGCCGATTTAAAGATTCCTGAAGATTTTAACGGTAAGGTTTGGGCGCGAGTGAAATACGGAAGCGGCGATACAAAGGAAACCGAACATTTATTACTAGCAAAGCAAGTCGAAATCGAAATCGAACCGAGTGGGACGCAAACCAACTCGAATCAAATCGCTAACCAGACAAATTCAAACGCGAACGCTCAAAATCAAACCGCGGACACGGACGAATCGGCGCGGTCGGACAAATTGACGAACGGACGAATCAAACGCGGCGCTCTCAAAGCGGGCGACGGAAATGTCCGCGTCACTGTCAATGTTCCGGCTTTTACGATGACGCTCTGGCAAAGCGATAAAGAAATCAAATCGTATTATATCGGCGTCGGAAAGAAGGACTTTCCGATTCCGGTCGGGATGCGTTCGGCTGATAAAATTATTTTGAACCCGAATTGGATTCCGCCTGACAGCGAATGGGTGCGAAAATCTCCGGATGTCGAGCCGTATCAGAAAATTTCGGCTGATGACCCGCTCAACCCGCTCGGCAAAATAAAGATTCCGCTCGGACAGGCTTATCTGTTGCACGAAGCGCAGTCGCCGTCGGACATCGGAAATCTCGTCTCGCACGGCTGCGTCCGCGTTCTGCGCGACGATTTATTTGAAATGACACAGATGATTTCAAAGGCGCGAAACCTTTCGATTTCAAACGAGGAGATTGCGGCGGCGCGGAAAAACAGCGAGCGCCGCGTGATAAATCTTGACGGCGACATTCCGGTTGACATCAATTACGATTCGATAATCGTCGAAAACGGCGTTTTGACGATTTACCCGGACGTTTACGAGCGAAAAACCAACACGGTCGAAAACTTCCGAGCGGAACTCGAAAGCTACGGCGTTGATGTTTCTAAAATTGACGAAAAGACTTTGAAAGAAATGCTCGATAAAGTTAACGGTGACCAGAAATTCGTCGTCGCGCTCGCCGCTTTCAAAGCCGGAAAAGCGCTTGAAAAAGGCAAAATCGAACCGCTGACGCCGCAGCAAGCCAAAGGAAACGGCAAAAAGTCATAGAAACGAATAGCCGGTTTCTTTATCGCCGTTTAAAAAAACTCTCCCCGCAAAAAAGGCGCCGTCATTCTTAACCGTTTGACGGCGCCTTTTTATGTTCAATCGTTAGGTGTAAATACTTATCAAACTTGAGTATTTACCCAGATGCCGCGCCTCGCTTGGAAGTTTCATAATTTACTTAACATAAAAATCAAAGGAAAAAGGTGAAATGAGCAAAAAAAAAAGCGAAATGGAAATTGATGTCGAACGAAGTTACACGCCTGCGCAAACCGCCGACAAACTGCGCCGGATTGCCGACGCGATTGAAGCGGGCAAATTTTTTCGGCTGCAAGTCGGCGGAAATCGTCTTCGCGTGCCGACCGACGGCGCGTTTGAAATCGAAATGCAAACCGACAGCGACGGCGCGGGCGAAATCGAAATCGAAATAAAGTGGAACCGGAACGCGGAAATTCAAAGTTGATTTTAAGGCAACGGTTAATCGGCGCGAAAGGTGTTTTTAATATTTGATACCGGAAAAGCGCGGCAAAAAAAAGGAGGATGGAAAAATGATTTGGACAATTTTATTGATTTTATTGGTTTTGTGGTTTTTGGGATTCATCGGAAACGTCGCCGGAAGTTTGATTCACCTGCTGCTGGTCATCGCAGCCGTCGTGTTGGTGGTAAAACTCGTGTCAGGTCGCCGAGTAGCTTAAATATATAAGGCGCGGTTTGCATTTAAGGAAGGAGAAAATATGTTGAGGGAGAAAAACGATTTGCGGGAAGAACGGAATTTGAAAAACGAAATTAGCGCGACGAGCGGGAAAAACGAAACGTTAAAGCGCGTCGGCATCGTCGGGGCGATTGCGCTCGTCGCTTTCCTGCTCGGTTTTCTTCCCACCTGGCTTTCGGCTCGCGGTTACGAAAACGAGCGCGACGCGGCGGTAAAAACTTTGCGACCGAGCGTTTTGCAGAACACCTTGGCGACGGCGACCATCAACGCGCGGCGCGGCGAATTCGAGCAGGCGCGTCAGCAGACGAGCGATTTTTTCACCGATTTGCGCGTCGAATTAGACCGCGAAGAAACAGCGTTCAGTCTACAGCAGCGCGAAGCCGTCCAGCCGATTCTCGCGCAGCGCGACGAAACAATTACGCAGCTTGCCAGAAATGATGCGGCGGCGGTGGAGCGCCTGACGGATTTATATTTCGCATTTATGCAGATGAAAAATTCGCCCGCGCCGGAGAAAAAATAAAAGAAAACTTTAGGGTTAATAAACATTATGAGGGAGAAATTATTATGAGAAACACAATTAAGAAATGGGCATTCGGTTGTTTGGTAATAACTTTAACCGTGTCTTTCGGCGGAATAACCGTCCCAGCGCTACAGACAATGGACGCTAAAGAAATCAGAAAACAGCAGCAGGAAGGACGCAAAGACGTGCGCGAGGCGACACAAGTTTTCCGCAAGATAATGAGTGTGCCGGACAAAGCGATTCCGCAAGAACTGCTTGAAAAAGCCGAAGCCATCGGCGTTTTCCCAGGCGTCGTCAAAGCCGGATTCATCGTCGGCGGGCGCGGCGGCGACGGCGTTGTCGCGCGGCGAACGGCGAACGGTTGGAGCGCGCCGGTCTTTTACAACATCGGCGGCGCAAGCTTCGGAGCGCAAATCGGCGCAAAGAAAACCGATTACATAATGCTGTTTATGAACGAAGGCGCTCTGCGCGAGCTTCTGGACGACAATTTAGCATTTGAAGGCAGTTTGAGTTTCGCCGCCGGACCAATCGGGCGGACGGTCGGCGCGGCAACCAACGCGACGCTCGATTCAGGGATTCTGATTTGGTCGAGAAGTAAGGGAGCATTCATCGGTGCGTCAATCGGCGGCGCGGTTCTGACCGCCGACAATAGCAAAAACGAAGCGTTCTATAAAATGAGAGCGGGCGAGGTTTTGGAAAAACCGGAAAGCGTGAGTTTGACGAACGTATCAACAGATTTGCGGGGCTTTTCCGATATCGTAAAAATGTATGCCAAGTAAATTAGCCGGAAGTTGAACGCAATAAGTCGGGTGCATTGTTTGCCCCCGACTTTTTTTCAATAAACAAAAGTAAAATCAGGTTAAGTTGGTTTTCCCGGTGAGCAGGTGTTTTATAAATACATTTGTTTGAGAATCGTTCATTTGCTGATGAGTGCGTCTATAAAATAATTGGTATCAAGTAAATGGACAGAATTATTTTATAAATGATCTGTCCTTAAAGTTAATCTTGTATTCCGTCCCTAATTTGCTCAAGATTTCCTTGATCGCTGTCGTCAAACTTTCAAACGACAGATAATCTTCCGGCTTAAGCCATTCGTATTTCATCTTTCGCCACAGGATTTCAATGATATTCAAATGCGGCGAATACGGCGGCAGATTGAAAATATAAAATCCTCGCTCTTCCCACTCGGCTAATTTCGCCTGCATCTTTTTTGACCGATGAATGCGGGCATTATCCAAAACTAAAACTCTTGGCTTCTCATTCTTGTCCGCCAGCCATTCTTCCAAACATTCAATCACAAATTCGGTTTTGATGCTTTTTTCACTCGTCCAAAACTTTCCTTCGCAATCGAGATTCAGCAACCCAAAGACCGCTAATCGCTCGCCTTTTTCAGGCAGCAGGCGAATCTCTTCACCCGCAAACTGCCACGCCCGCGCAATCACCGGATTCTGCCAAAACCCGCTTTCATCTCCAAAATAAACTTCAATCAACCCGACCGCCGCTAAAGCGAAAAGTTCGGCTAAGGCTTCTGTTTTACTCGCCTGTTCAATCGGACACTGCTTCTTTTTCAAACATTTACGCCAGCGTTTGTATCGGCAGTTAAACTTTCTAAAAACCGCTTCAAGGTTTTCGTCGAAAATTCCCGCCCCAATTCTTCTTTTAATTTTTGACGAGCAATTTTCAACCGCTGAGCATTTTTCTGCACTGTTTGTTTGATTTGAGCTAAATCTTGCTTTTGTAAAATCGCCTTTCTCCCGCGTCCCTGTTTGTCTCTGAGACCAACTATGCCGTCTTTTCCAACGCTTGAACCAAGCGTAAATGGAAATCTCCGAAACTCGGAAATCCCGGCTAACTCTTTGACCTCGTAGCCCTCTGAACTCAACACCAAACAATGACAGCGTTCTTGAAACGCTTTGGTTTTGCCGTTTTTGTGACCTTCTTGTAAAGTTACCTTTTCGGTTTCTTCTAACTGAATGAACTTCTTTTTCATTCAGTTAGAATACAAGTTTTTCAAATATCTATAAAACTATTCTGTCCACTTACTCATTTGTATAAATTTTGGATAAAGGGGGAAGAAAAAATGAGCGAAAATAAGATTAACCGAAGAGATGTATGTAAAACTTTGCTGGCTTTCGGCGGCTTGATGCTGGGTGGTTTGACAGCAAAAGGACAAACGCCGACACCGACGCCTGTGCCAGCGAGCGATATTTTGGAAGACCAGCGCATTGCCGATGCCGTCAAACGCAGGGCGACGATGGAGGAAATAGCCAAATTGCGCGATCCCGTCGCCGGCAGTCCGCAGGAAGCGCTTCGCGCACTGAAAACTGGAAACGCCCGCTTTTTCAGCGGTTCGGCGCGTCGTCCCGAACTTTCCGCCGCCGAACGACGCGCCCAGATTTTGGGGCAAACACCGTTCGCCGTTGTCCTGAGTTGTACCGACAGCCGCGTGCCGACGGAAATCGTTTTCGACCAAAGTTTGGGCAGCTTGTTTATCACGCGCGTTGCCGGAAACGTCGTCGAGACGGGAACGACGGGCAGTATCGAATACGCCGTGAACCATCTGAAAACGCATCTCGTCGTCGTGTTGGGACACGAAGGCTGCGGCGCGATCAAAGCCGCTCTGCTGCCCGCCGAAGAACGCGCCAAAGAAACGCCGAGCATTCAGGCACTGCTCAATCAAATCGTGCCGTCGGTGTCGAAAATTCCGAAAATCCGCGACGAAAAAGCCAAGTTACGCGAAGCCGTCGTCGCCAACGTGCGTCAGCAAGTCGCCAACATCAAGAAAGAACCGGCAATCCAGAAAGCAATTGCGAGCAATAAAATCAACGTTGTAGGTGCGTTTTATGAAATTACGAGCGGCGCGGTTGATTTTTTTGAAACCGACGAAGATTTGCGAATCGCGCAAACTGCTTACGATAGTTGTTCGTGGCGAACTCATTTAGAAGCTGTTTAGAAACACTAAAGACGAGTAAAATTTTTATTGCGGCGCGCTCTGGTCTTTAACGAAAAGGGCGATTTCGACGCGGTTCGAGAAATTTTTTTTGGCTAAAATGTGGCGAATGTGATGTTCGACGGTGCGGACGCTGATGTTGGATTCCTGCGCGATTTCCTTGTTCGATAAACCGCGAGATACGGCTTGGGCGACGCGCGTTTCGGTCTCGGTCAGCGCTTCGTCGTAAAATCGCTCGTCCACGCGGTCGGTTTCGGCTTTGCCGACGAGGCGGGCGATTTGAGCGTGCGTGCGCTCGACGCGGCTTAAAATCGAAGCGATAACGGCGACGAGTTCGTCCGGCTCGAACGGTTTCGTCAGGTACGCGTCAACGCCGGTGCGAAAGCCTTCAATGCGGTCTTCGGTCGTGTCTTTCGCCGTTATGAAAACTATCGGAACGAGCGCGGTGCTTTGGTTTTGGCGCAGACGGCGGGCAAGCGCGTAGCCGTCCATTCCTGGCATCCGGACGTCGCTGACAATCAAATCCGGCAGCTTTTGAGCGACGCTAACCAAAGCCTCGTTTCCGCTGCGGGCGGTTATGACATCATAACCTTCGCCCTTCAAATCAAGGGCGATGGCGCGCAGCAGTTTCGGTTCGTCGTCAACGACGAGTAATCGTCCTGTCATATTTTTTCCCTTTTTGCGTTGCGTGGAAAGCGGAATTCACTGGCGCGAGTTTAAAGTCGTTTCGGTTCATTGCGGTTTCCCGATTGTCTTCTTCCGACCAAATTGGCAGGCGCACAGTAAATTTCGTTCCTTTTTCCAAACGGCTTTCGACTTCGATTTTGCCGTTCATCCCTTCGACAAGCGTTTGCGCCAGATTTAATCCGAGACCAATGCCGGGAACTTCTTCCGCGCTCGCTTGCATTGCTCCGCCCGCGTTCCGCCCGCGATAGAATTTGTCGAAAACGCGCGGCAAATCTTCTTCCGCGATGCCGCGCCCCTCGTCTTCGATTTCGACAAAAACTTCCTTGTCGTGGCTTCTTGCGGCGCGAAACGTGATGCGCCTGTCGTTCGGCGTAAATTTTATTGCGTTTTCGGCAATCGCGCACAGAGCCCGGCGCAGCGCGCTGTGGTCGGCGCAGATAAAAGGCAGCTCCGGCGCGATTTCGACGGAAATTTTCTGGTCGCGCTGTTCGGCTGCGCCGCGCACAAGCTTTTCGCAGGCGCGGACAACTTCTCCGGCATCCGTCCGCTTCGCTTCAATTTGCACGCCGCCCGCGTTGATGCGCGACAAATCGAGCAGATTCAAAACCAAATCAATCTCGCGGTCGCATTCCGAAGCGATGTCGGCGAGATATTCGGCTCGTTCCTCGTCGGTCATTTCGCGCCGCTGCAAAACACGCGTCAAAGTTTTAATCGTCGTCAGAGGCGTACGTAATTCGTGCGAAACGGCGGCTAAAAATTCGTCTTTGACGCGGCTCGCGCGTTCGGCTTCGCGCCGCGCCGTCTGTTCCTTGACGAGTAGCACTTCGCGAGCTTCTTCGGCACGTTTGCGAGCCGCGCTGAGCGTGCCGACGATGACGGCGGCGACGGTGAAAACGGCAAGCTGAAGCATATTGCCGCGGTCAATCTGCAGGGAAAATCTGGGTGGCAAAAAGACGAAGGCGCTGGCGAAAGCCGATAAAAAAGTGGCGAAAAGTCCGACGCCCAAACCGCCGCGCCATGCGCTGATCATTACGGCGAGCAGAAACAAAGGCGAGATTCCTGGCTCGATAAAGCGCGAAGCGGCAAACGTCAGCGCGAAAGCCCCGCCGACCGCCCAGACGGCAATCAAATAGCGGCGCGAAACCTCAAATATCTGAGAGATATTTTTCACTTTTGCAATTAAAAAACAATTTAAACCGACGATAAACGAATCTAAAAATCGGTTTTCAGAAACGTAAATCCTCTTTCTTGAAATGTCAGTCTAACAAAAAACGATTCGTTGTTAGTAGGTAAAAACGCCTATCCTTTCTAAGTGTCTGCACGGATTCGGCGCGAATGTCGCAAAAGTTATTCTATTTATTGTTTTAACCGGATGCGCGCTGCCGAAAATTTATGATATTTATCTGCGACAACAAAAAATATCTCGGAAAAACTGCCGTCCGCATCGTCCGTGCCCTCGAACGTGACGCCGCCGAATACGCGAACGAAGGCGGCTCGATTCGGGAATTCCTTGTCTGGTCGCTGGCGCGGATGGCTGACCGAATACCGCTGCGGGAACTCGATGTCAGCCCGAATTTAAGCGACGAAACCATTGCTTTTAATTACTTATGTTTGCTCGACAATTACGAAATCGGGACTTTTTACGATACGCGGCGCCTGTCGGCGTCGGTTAGCAATCGAAAAGCAGGCGTCAAATCGTAATTAAAAAAATTGCGCCGGTTATTTTCTCTTAAAACTAAAAACAAACAGCACAGCAAGGCTGACTAAAACATTGGCGAAGACGGACGAAACATTCGTTCACAGACCGAACAGGAACAACAAAAGTGCGGCAAACCTTCCAAAACAAGTTTACCGAATCGGCAGCGGCTTACGGAATCGGTGCCGGAAGCGTGGCGGCGGCACTCGCGCTCACGCTGCTGTTGTGGAATCGGATCGAGCCGCAGGCAACGCCGCTGTTTTTAGCCGCCGTCGCGGTTACAGCCTGGCGGTGCGGGAAGTACCCGAGCTTGTTTGCTACCTTTTTAGCCGTTCTGTCAATAGATTATTTTTTTAATCCGCCGCTCTACGCCTTCGAGATAAGCATTGATAACGCGGCGAGCGCTACGGTTTTCGCATTGGCTGCGCTTTTGATTAGCTGGATTGACAGCGAGCGAAAAAACGCTCTGCGCGAGCGCGATCGGATTTTGATGAGCGAACGAAAGGCACGGCGCGCCGCCGAAGAAGCGAATCGCGCCAAAGACACTTTTCTGGCAATGGTCACGCACGAGCTTCGCGCTCCGCTCAACACGATTCTCGGCTGGACGAATTTGCTTGGAAAAGGAACGCTCGACGAGGAGAAAATCCGGCACGCTCTCGCCGTCATCGAGCGCAGCGCGCAAACGCAAGCGCGGCTTGTCGAAGATTTACTGGATATTTCGCGCATCAGGACGGGAAAATTTCACCTTAACGCTCGCCCAATCGAACTTTGCGCCGTTGTTGATGCGGCGATAGAATCGGTCTCTCCGGCAATCGCCGCTAAAAGAATCCGTCTGCACCGCGAATCGGACGAGCAAATCGGACTGATCAGCGGTGACGCGGAACGCTTGCAACAGGTCGTCTGGAATCTGCTCTCGAACGCTGTAAAATTCACGCCCGAAGAAGGACTGATTGAAATCCGGCTCGAACGCGCCGGAAATTGCGCGCGACTAACAATTTACGACACCGGCGCGGGCATTCGCAAAGAATTTTTGCCGTTCGTTTTCGATTCGTTCAGGCAAGCGGACGAAACTGACAAAGCGCGCCACAAAGGTCTCGGCTTAGGTTTGGCAATCGTCCGCCATCTGGTCGAAGCGCACGGCGGCACGGTTTCGGCGATGAGCGCAGGCGAAAATCTGGGGGCGACTTTCGCCGTCGAGCTTCCACTGCTTGCCGCTGAAATTCATTCCGGCGAACAAACGGGAATTGTAAACGACTCGAATCTCGAATACGTTTAAAGATCGTAGTTTTGGTAATGTGCGAGATACGCGAAAACACGGGCAAAAAATAGGTATTAACGCCGATGCCCGGTGATGGCGGCGGCTTTATAATTGATTTTGTAATTGCAGGAGGATAAGGAAAGAAAATGATTGACCGCAACAGCTTTCATTTAATGATTGAAGGATTTTATATCTAAGATATGAAATTTCGCTCCTGTTTATGCCTCGTTGCCCCGGCTTTTTAGGTCGTAACGAAACGCACTCCGGAAGTGTCAGGGTTTTTTGGAATTCTCCTTGGCACTATTTTTTTCCTCAAAAATACGGAAACAAGCGCCTGGCTATCCGGCGTGTTTCCGCAAAAAACGAGAAAACCCTTATTATATAAATACCCGAATCAATTCGCGTCGGAGCGAACGACCTCAACCGAGCAGGGCGCGTTTGCCGCAACGCCCGCCGAGACGCTGCCGATCAGGAATCTGTCCAAAGTTCCGCGAATGTCGCGCGTGCCGACGAAAATACAATCGGCGTTCTATTTTTCGGCTTCGACCAGCAATTCGTTTCTCGCGTCGCTCCCTTTGATTACCGTTGACGCTTTCAGTCCCACCGCGTTGAGTCTTGCCGCCGCGGTGCTCTGCACTCGGTCGAGACTGTCGAGCTGCATTCCGGCTGAAATTCCGGCTTCGGCGAAAGCCTCGATTCCGGTCAGAACCAGAACTTCCGTCTCCGGCGTCCAATGTCGGCGAGCGATTGTTTCGATTATCAAATCGCCGCTCTCGGAGTTATCAATGCCCGCGACGATTCGGCGCGCGGCGTTTTTGTCAACTTTCACGTCGCCGCGAGCGACTCTGACCGAACAATCGGCTTCAATAAAGACTTTCTGCGATACGCTGCCGAGAAAAAATCGCCCTATTGCCGAACGGTTCTGCGAGCCGACGACGATTAAATCGGCTTGCCATTCGGCGGCTTTGCGGATTATTTCCGAAGCCGCGTCGCCGCTCAAAATTGTCGTTTCAACTTGCCAATCAGGAAAGTCGAATTTTATTCGCGCGGCGGCTTCGCTTAACATTTCTTCGGCTTCTTTTAACGTTCGCTCGTTTTTATTTTGCAGCTGCGCCACCGTCGCCGCCACGCGGCGCGAAGCCACCGCCTCCGCCCCCGGAAGACTGCCAATATCAGTCATCGGCATCCAGATACTGGCGACCGTCGCCACTAAAATTTCCGTGTCGGCGGGCAAACCCGCCCGCTTCAATTCTTCAAAAGTCGCGTCCGCGCTTTCCGAACCGTCATAACCGATTAAAACTTTCATCATTTTTCGCCTCCTTAATCTAATAGAAAATCGCCGGTTAAATATGTCGAAAATACTTACCCTACGAGTTTCATTACATTAAATTCTAAATTGAAAAACGCGTGCCCGAATCGGCGCGAATACTTAATTTCAATAGGTGTTTGCACCTAGATTTTGGGACGCAGCTGCCAATCGCAAACTTCGGCGAGTCGGCGAAAACACATACGAAAATTAGGTGTAAATACCGGCGCAATCGTCCGGCGCGGCAGGTTATATTGTTATCAGCCTTTCGGAGGTTAAATGTTATGAATGTAAATACGAATATCAATAAAATAAAAAGAATAAAACGAAACATCGGCAAATCCGGCATCGCGCTTTTTTTAGTGGCGGGCTTCGGCTTTTTGCTCGTCGGGGACGCGAACGCACAGTATCGCCGCGACAACCGGCAGACGCACCGCGTCGAAAGAATCGAAAATCGCAACAACAGCCGCATCGCCGTCGCGCAGGGCAGAAGCGACGGTTTGCGCGAGGGCGCGAACGCGATTCGCAAGCGCAATCGGCACAATCCATACGGCGAAGGAAAATTCAAAAAGGCGACTAACGGCTACAAATCGCGTTTCGGCAATCGGGAAGCCTACAAGCAATTTTACCGGCAGGGTTTTCTGCGCGGCTACGACGAAGCCTATTACCGCAATACGCGCGGCATCCGCATTATTCGCCGCATTCGGTAATTCAGACGCGCCCGCGCGGGCGCGAATAACGCGCCCGCGCGGGCGCGAATAAAAATATGCAGGAACGCGATTTTATGAAAAAACCGAATACTCTCCCCGTTTTACTGAAAATTCTCTTTGCCTTTTTTGCCGTGGCGCTTTTAATCGTCGCGGTGGCGATGTTCGCCGCGCCGCAGTCGTCTTCCGAAAAGGCGAGCGGATTTTCGGTTGAAGCGCGAAAGCCGTTTGACGAGCCGCAACCGGCAACGACGGCGATTGCTGCCGCGTCCGACGAGGCGCGGCAATTTGTCGGCTACCGGCACGAAGGCGTTCGCTACGGCGAACGATTGCCGAACGGGGCGAAGGACTTGGGCGGCGGCTTGCTGTCAAACGAAGATTACGGCGTAACGCGCTTTAAGAAAGGCAAAAATTATATGCTATGGCTGGAGAGAATCGTCGAAAGAAACGAAGCGGGCGTGCCGAGTTGGGAAGTTTTGGACGTTTTATCGGTCGGCGCGTTGAAGAAAAATCAGGAATTTCTGTATTCCTACAGCTCGCCGTGCAAGCAAAACAACGAGGAAAATCTCGATTTAATCGTGCTGGCGGAATCCGTCCCGAAAACGAAAACTCGCCGCGTTCTGAAAGCGTGGCAAGCAGACATCGAAAAAGAAAAATTCGAGCCGGTTTTGGTCAAGGGAATTGTCTGCCGGTAAAAATCCGAAAACACCTTCGCCGCGAAAGTTTCGCCATCCCCAGAATTTTAAATCCCGCCGGACGCGCGGGATTTTTCAGATTCAGCCGGGCGATAAAATCGTTTTTCGGTCACCGGCTCGGCATATAAAAACTGCTAAAATCGTTTTTTTAAGTGAAAATAAAACCGGAAAACAAAAAATAAAAATCTAAAAATATGGGCGTTGTGCAGAGAAAATTAACCCGAACATTCAAGCAGTTTTTCGACGACCAGAAATCGAGCGGCATCATTCTAATCGTCTGCACCGTCGCGTCTTTGATTGTTACCAACTCGCCAATCGGCGCGAATTATCTGTCGCTGTGGCAATTTTACGTCGCGGGCTTGAGCGTCGAGCATTGGATCAACGACGGGCTGATGGCGATTTTCTTTTTGCTCATCGGGCTGGAACTCGAACGCGAGCTTTACAAGGGCGAGCTGTCGAATTTTAAAAACGCCCTGCTGCCGATTTTCGCGGCAATCGGCGGAATCGCGCTGCCCGCGCTGATTCATTTTTCCCTGAACGCGGGAACTGAAACGCAAGCCGGAATCGGGATTCCGATGGCGACCGACATCGCTTTCGCCCTTGGCGTTCTTGCCCTTTTGGGAAGCAAAGTTCCCGCGTCGCTGAAAGTTTTCCTGACCGCGCTCGCCGTGATGGACGACCTCGGCGCGATTATCGTCATCGCCGTTTTTTACACGGCAAGCGTTTCAACCGCTTATCTGTTTGGGGCGATTGTTGTTTTGGGTCTTTTATTTCTACTCAAAAAAGCCGGTGTGATGTCGCTTATTCCATATCTGATCGGCGGCGCGCTGATGTGGTATTTGATGTTAAAATCTGGCGTTCACGCTACCATTGCCGGGGTTTTAACGGCTTTTACGATTCCTTTCACGAGTGTCGAAGACGACGAAACTTCGCCGTCGTATCGGCTCGAACATTTTCTGCATAAACCCGTCGCTTTTATCATTTTGCCGATTTTCGCGCTGGCGAACACGGGCATCGTAATTGGCGCGGACGCTCTGGAAACATTAACAAACCCGAACGAAATCGGCATTATGGGCGGTTTGATTCTGGGCAAACCAATCGGCATTATGCTTCTGAGCTTCGCCGCCGTTTCGCTCGGCATTTCGCGTCTGCCGCTCGATTTAAGCTGGCGGCACGTTTTCGGCGCGGGACTTTTGGGCGGCATCGGTTTTACGATGTCAATCTTTATTACGAATCTCGCTTTCGTCGGCAACCAGACGGAAATCAACGGCTCGAAAATGGCGATTCTGCTCGCCTCGCTCGTCGCCGGAACAATCGGGTTTCTCTGGCTCAAACTTTTAAGCCATCCGACCGCCCACGACACCGACGCGGACACGATGGATTACGATATGACCGAAGTATAAACGGTTTTATTTAATCCGCTCGCGGCTGGCGAAGCATCTGAATAATATGAAAACCGTGATACTCGCTATGCTTTCAATCTTCGTTCAACTACGGACAAGCTGGAGAAAATTCGCTTTGTTTTTTGCTTTGGTCTTGATTTCACCGACTGTTTCAACGTCTTTCATCTTCGCCCAGGAAACTGTTTCCGCTTCTGAAAACACTCCGAAAAAACGCCCAAAAATCGGACTCGTTTTAAGCGGCGGCGGAGCGCGCGGTTTCGCTCACATCGGCGTTCTAAAGGTTTTGGAAGAAAATAAAATTCCGGTTGATTACGTTGCCGGCGCGAGTATGGGCGGTCTGGTCGGGGCGCTGTATGCGACGGGGAGAACGCCTAACGAGATGGAACGGATAATCGCAACACTTGACTGGGACACGCTTTTGCGCGGGCGAACGACTTTTGAAGCGTTGTCCTACCGGCGCAAGGAAGACCGGCGAAATCTGCCCGGCGCGATTTCGCTCGGGGGAAAGGGAGCGAAATTGAATTTGCCGGGCAGCCTGAATCCGGGACACGAAATCGGTCTGGCGCTCGACCGTCTGATGTTTTCCTACGGCGAAAAGACGGATTTCGATGATTTGCCGATTCCGTTTCGCGTCGTGGCGACCGATTTGGTCAACGCCGAAACCGTGGTTTTGAAAGACGGCTCGCTCGCGCAGGCGCTGCGGGCGACGATGGCGATTCCCGGCGTTTTCGCGCCCGTCGAACTGAACGGCAAAATCCTCGCCGACGGCGGCATTTTAAATAACATTCCGACCGATGTCGCCAAACAGATGGGTGCGGACATTATCATCGTCGTCAACATCGAAACGCAATTGGGCGACCGCACCGCGCTTCAGGATTTAGTCGGAATCTTAGGACAAACCTTTTATGTCGCAACAATCGAAAACTCGCGCCGCAGCTTGCGGCAAGCCGATTTTATCATCGCGCCGGATTTGGCGAACTACACGACTTTCGATTTCACGAAGGGCAAAAAAATCGTCGAACTCGGCTATCAGGGAGCGCAGCCGAAAATCTCTCTGCTGAAAAACCTCGCGCTCGACGAAGCGGAATGGAATCGGCATCTCGCTGAACGCCGCGCTAAAGCGCGTCCCGATGTTGAAATCGCGCCTGAATTTCTGGCGATTGAAGGCGCGGCGAGCGAGGGCGCGAAAAGTAAAATCGAGCGCGAACTCGGCGGCAGATACGAAGACAAACCGCTCGACGCGCCGGCTCTGGAAAAGGATTTGACGCGCCTAACCGGAACAGAAAGATTCGACAACATCGGTTACGGAAAGACCGTCCGTGCCGACGGAGAAACCGGACTGCTCGTTCGCGTTTACGACCCTGTTGAGCGAACCGGCAGAACGACGGTTTTGCAGGTCGGCGCCGATGTCAACAACTCGGAAACCGACGACGTTAATTTCAACGCCCGCGCCCGTCTGACGTTTTTCGATGTCGGCGGCGAAGGCCACGAATGGCGCAATGATTTCAGCATCGGTTCGCGCACTTTGCTGGCAACCGAATTTTTCCGCCCGTTAGGACGCGGGAAATTTTTCGCCGCGCCGAACGCTTTTTACGAAGACCGAAAGGTTAATTTCTACGAAAACGGCGACCGGCTCGCCGAATTTTCGTTTCAAACGGCGCAGGCGGGAATTGATTTCGGCTACGCGACGAGCCGCAGCAGCGAACTTCGATTCGGCTATTCAATCGGACGCCAGAAAGCCGCCAGGCGCATCGGCAGTCCTTTGTTTTCCGAATTGAGCGGGCGGGTAAGTTTCGCGTCTCTGCGCTGGAATTACGACACCCGAGACAACTCGCAAATTCCCAAACGCGGTGTCGAAACCCGAAACTCGCTGAATTATTATTTCGACGCTCCGGGCGCGGATAGAAATTTCGCGCAAGCCGAATCCAGAATCAACGCATTTCGCCCGCTCGGAGAGAAAACAATCGTTTTCGGCTTCGGCGCGGGCGGCACGACGTTCGGCAAACCCGCGCCGCTTTTCCAGCAGTTCGCCGTTGGCGGATTGTTCAGCGTCGGCGGTTACGGCACGGGCGAGTTTCGCGGCGGCAATTATTTAAACGGCGGCTTCGGCGCGCTGCGCGAAACATTCGCCGCGCCGCCCTACATCGGCGGAAAATTATACTTGGGCGGCTGGTATGAAGCGGGCAGCGCGTTTGAAAATTTCAGCCAGGCGAAATATCGTCAGAGCGTTTCCTTCGGCACACTGCTCGAAACGCGCATCGGACCGATTTTCGTCGGTGGGAGTTTTGCCGAAGGCGGCCGCCGCAAAATTTATTTTTCTTTGGGACGATTCTTTTAATTTTTTGCATTTCACCGAATGGAATTTGACGACTCAATTCATTCGCTTATGAACTTTGAGATAATTTTCGTCTTCGCCGTTCTCGCTCGCCGTTTATCTGTTCGTCACGGAAAAGCTGCCGGTGGATTTAGTCGCGCTGCTCGTGATGGGTTTGCTTTTGGTGACCGGTATTATTACGCCCGCCGAAGGTTTGTCGGGTTTCAGCAACACGGCGACGATTACGGTCGGGGCGATGTTTGTTTTGAGCGCGGGACTTTTTAAAACCGGCGCGGTCAATTTTCTCGGCGCGTTCGTCAATCAAATTTTTAAGAAAAGTTTCTTGACGGCGATGCTTGTCGTGATGTGCCTGGTCGGGTTTTTGTCGGCGTTTATCAATAATACGCCGGTCATTGCGATTTTTCTGCCGATTCTTTTGGGCGTGGCGAAAGACACTAAAATCAGTGCGTCGAAAATTCTAATGCCCGTTTCGTTCGCTTCGATGCTCGGCGGCATCTGCACTTTAATCGGCACTTCGACGAACATTCTGGTCAGTTCGATTGCCGAAAAACAGGGACTTCCCGCGTTTTCGATGTTCGAGTTCGCGCCGCTCGGCTTGATTATGTTCGCCGTCGGCACGGCTTATATGCTGCACGTCGGTATCCGCCTGCTTCCCGAACGGCGCGGCGAAGGCGATTTGACCGAAACCTTCGCTTTGAGCGAATATCTGACGGAAATTATTCTTTTGCCGCACGCGCTTTCGGTCGGACATAAAATCAAAGACGCGCCGCTGGTTCACGATTTGGACATTGCGATTCTGGAAATTCATCGGCGCGAGGAAAAGATTCACCAGCCGACGGGCGATGTTGTTTTGCGCGAGGGCGATATTTTGCTCGTCCGCTGCGATTTGGAAAAAATCCGCGCTTTGCAGGAGCGAAGTGGCGTGCGGCTGAAACCGCAGGCGAAATGGGGCGACGAAGGTTTGACATCGGAAGATCACCGTTTGCTCGAAGCGGTCGTCTCGCCGAGTTCGGGTTTGATTGGAAGCACTTTGCAAAAATCCGATTTCCGCGAAAATTACGGCGGAACGGTTTTGGCGATGCGCCATCACGGGCGGCTTTTGCGCGAAAAACTTTCCGACACCGTTTTGAGAGCGGGCGATTTGCTTTTAGTCGAAATTCATCGGACGCGCCTCAACCACTTCAAACGCCTTCCCGATTTTATCGTCGCTTCCGAAAGAGCAACCGTCGAATTTCGGCGCAACAAAGTCGTTTTCGCGCTCGCGATTGTCGCCGGAGTGATTTTAGCGGCGAGTTTGAATTTCGCCCCGATTGTCGTCGCCTCGGTTGTCGGCGCGATTCTTTTGATTCTGCTCGGCTGCATCACGCTCGAAGAAGCGTATCAGGCGATTGAATGGAAAATTATTTTTCTGCTCGCCGGCGTTTTGTCTCTGGGTGCCGCGCTCGAACAGACGGGCGCGGCGCGGCTGATTTCTTCGTTGGTCGTCTCATCGGTCGGCGTTTACGGCAACGTCGCGCTGGTTTCGGCGTTTTATTTATTAACGGTAATTTTGACTTCGGCGATGTCGAACAACGCGACCGGAGCTTTGCTCGCGATTGCGATTGCCACCGCCGCAACTCTAGGCGTTAACCCGCAGCCGTTTTTAATGGCGGTCGTTTTCGCGGCTTCGGCGAGCTTTATGACTCCGGTCGGTTATCAAACCAACACGATGATTTATGGACCCGGACAATACAAGTTCATAGATTTCGTCCGGGTTGGAACCCCGCTCAATATTATTTTATGGATTCTGGCGACCTTTTTGATTCCGGTTTTCTGGAAATTTTAATTCGGGCAAAAACATTTTGAATCGAGAGGCAAAGTTTCCTGGTTTCGGTTAAATTATTTGTAATGAAAAAGGAAGCGGCAACACCAGCCGAATCAAAATGGAGACACCGCCTATATGAAATTATCTTCGAGGCGGAAACCGTCGGCGGCAAAACCTTCGACGTTCTGCTCCTGACAACGATTGTTTTAAGCGTCGCCGTTGTGATGTTGGAAAGCGTCAAAAGCGTGCGCGCCGAATACGGAATGCTGCTTTTGCAGGCGGAATGGGCGTTTACGATTCTTTTCACCATCGAATACATGCTGCGTTTAATCAGCGTCCGAAGACCGCTTCGATACGCGAAGAGCTTTTTCGGCATCATTGATTTACTGGCGATTATTCCAGCTTACGCGACGCTTTTTTTGCCGGGCGTGCAGTATCTTCTGGCAATTCGAATCCTGCGTTTGCTCAGGGTTTTCCGCATTCTCAAATTAGCCGAATTCGTCAGCGAAGCCGAAGTGATATCCGGAGCGTTAAAAGCGAGCGTGAAAAAAATCAGCGTTTTTCTGCTCGCCGTTTTAGCGCTGGTGACGATTATCGGTTCGATAATGTATGTCATCGAAGGCGAACCGCATGGTTTTAACGATATTCCGACAAGCATCTACTGGGCGATTGTCACTTTAACGACCGTCGGTTACGGCGATTTGTCGCCGCAGACTCCGCTAGGAAAAGCATTTGCCTCGCTGGTAATGATAATGGGTTACGCGATTATCGCCGTTCCGACCGGCATCGTAACGGTCGAGCTTTCGCGTTCGAATAGAAAAATCTCTACTCAAGTCTGTCCCGAATGCCATACGCAGGATCACGATGCAGACGCAGTTTTCTGTAAATACTGTGCAAGTCGGTTATGATCTTGGTATCAGTGGCCCAGAAGATAGAGAAGACTATAGAGGATAACGTGAATAGCGATAACGATACTACACTCGTCAAAATTTTGATCGTCTTTATATTGCTCAAGCGGTGTGCGATTGGCTTTCATAAAAACCTTTTTTCAATTGATTATAGCATTCAAAATTCACCTTAAAGAAAGATTACGATACTTACTTTTTGATTAACCTTTGAAAAGTATAAACCTGCTATTAAAGCTTCATACTCATTATTTTGGCTTTAACAACCTGTCTCAAAACTACTCTTTTTGCGTACTTTCTGTTTATTGGACAAAATGGTTATTTCGTCTAATAGATCAGAAAGGGTTCATCTTAAATAAACGACCTAAAAGAAAAAAAGCCGTGAGCGTATTGGGCAGCGTGGCGGCTTTTTCAAAAAGGGGAGGACAAACCAAAACCAGCATACTTCGTATTTGCGATTCTGATTTCGTCGCTAGTTTTCGGCGCTGGTCACTTGCCAGTTGCCTTTTTGTTATTTCCACAAGCCACTGTTTCTTTGATTGTTTTCGTCATCATCGCCAATTCACTTTTCGGATTGATTGCCGGCTATCTTTATTGGAAGAAGGGGCTCGAGTCAGCGATGATTGCACATGTGACGGCGCACGGCATCATGCAGACAGCAAATTATTTAGGCGCGTATTTTTAGTTTTTGAATTACTGTTTAGCGTTATTCCAAATCAACCATTAAACATAGAGAAAAAGCGTCTCAAAAACGCCTGGCTTTTGGCGGTCTGCATGTGCGCTTTCTAATTTTTATAAGTTCAAGGTCAGACTTGTAATGCACCCCGTTAATCAAGCTGCCAGATTGTGAGTCGCCCGCCCGTTTTCAAAGTATTCCTTTTCAAATGCATTCGGCGTTTTATAACCGAGCGCCGAATGCAGATAACCCGAGTTGAATTCCTCGACGAAAGTATCGAGTACGTTTTCAGCTCAACAACCGATTTCCATTCTCGCAGCCAGCACAACTCTTCCTTGAGAGTCCGCATCATTCTTTCCGTATCGGCATTGCCCTTCGATTATTGTAAGCGGTAAACGCTTGCTTGATTCCCAGCCCCGCGCAGGTTTCCATAAACGAGCGGCTGGTCGGCTGAGACCCGTTATCACTCATTAGATTCAGCTCGGTTTCCATTTCCCGAATGCCTGCGGGAAACTGACGATTAACCGCCTTATTTAACGCCGCCAGCCAATGCCAGGCTGCTCGACTGCTCGCCGCAATAATGCCCGACGACCTTCTTGCTATACCAATCGAGAACCAGCACGACATACGCCCAACCGTTACGGGTCATTACCTTTGTCATATCGATGCCCCACCACTGATTGATTGTCGAAGGGCGCGGCTTTCGGGTGCTGCTCGTTCGTTTCGCCAGCAGGCGCGTATCGGCTTTGACCAGCAAATTGTTTTCTTTCAAAAGCCGGTAAATACGTTTTTTGTTAACCGGCAGCCGAACGACAAATTTTAAGTAAGCCCAAACTCGTCGATAACCCCAGAATGGATGCTCCGCTTTGAGATCTCGAATCTGCTCGAGCAACGACGCATCTGCCAAAACTCGTAGAACTGAACGGCAGCGATAATGCTTTACCAATCGCTTTTTTTAACTCCATCGTCAACTCGCCAACCATCGCTTTGAGCTTTTCATTCTCACGTTCGAGCCGGGTTTGCTGCTGCGTCGCCCGTGGCATCTCGAAAACCTTACCCGCATTCTGCAAAAACTGGTCGCGCCATAAATAATACTGCGATTGTCCAATTAGGTATTCGTTACAGATTTCCGAAACCGGTCTGCCACGGGCGCCCTGCATCACAATCTGCAACTTTTGCTCAGAAGTCCATTGTCGTTTTTTCATTGCTATGTATCCTCATTTTTGACAGGATACTCTCAAGCAAACCGTTTTGTCTTAGCGGGGTGCAGTATAGACTCGCGCACAAGGTTTGTATGTCCAAGACTAGGATTATACTCATTCTTTGCGACAATTACCGGCAATGAATTACTATTTATAAACTAAAGATAACTTTCTCGTTTTTTTCATTGATTACATTTACTAAAACCTTAATTTCTAGAGGCTAATTAAAAATTGAGTATAGTAGGAAATGTAGTAACTACCTGTATAGATGGAGTATTATACAGTGAAATGTTTAAGTGGTAATATACTGTGCAATAAGCAGTAACACACAATAATAAAAGGTAAAAAATATAAATGGCGAAACATACTATCACATTGATTCCTGGCGACGGCATCGGACCGGAAATCATTGCGGCGACCGTTAGAATCATCGAGGCTTCAGGCGTGGAAATTGATTGGGAAACGCAAATCATCGGCGCGCAGGCGTTGGAAAAATTCGGCGAGACTTTGCCGGCGGCGGCGACTGATTCGATAAAGAAAAATAAAGTCGCGCTTAAAGGTCCGCTGACGACGCCGGTCGGCAAAGGTTTCACGTCTGTCAACGTCGGTTTGCGAAAAACGCTTGATTTGTATGCCAACGTCCGACCGATTCGCGCTTTGCCGAACATTCCGTGCAAATATCCGAATCTCAACTTGGTCATCGTCCGCGAAAACACCGAAGATCTATACGCCGGACTCGAACACACGGTTGTGCCGGGCGTCGTCGAAAGCATCAAAATCATTACGGAAAAGGCTTCGACCAGAATTTCCCGCTACGCTTTTGAATTTGCCAAACGAGAGAATCGCAAAAAAGTTACCGCCGTTCACAAAGCGAATATTATGAAACTCTCGGACGGACTTTTTCTGAGCAGTTTTTACAACGTGGCGAAGGATTTTCCCGAAATCGAAGCTGACGACAAAATCATTGACAACTGCTGTATGCAGCTCGTGATGAACCCGCAGCAGTTCGACGTGATGGTGATGGAAAACCTCTACGGCGACATCGTTTCGGATTTGTGCGCCGGTTTAATCGGCGGTTTAGGGCTTGCGCCGGGCGCGAACATCGGCGAAATCGGCGCGGTTTTTGAAGCCGTTCACGGTTCTGCGCCCGACATCGCCGGGCAAGGCGTGGCGAATCCGACGGCGATTTTGATGTCGGCGATTTTGATGCTCAAACACATCGGCGAACGCGACGCGGCGGAAAGAACGGAACGAGCGATGCTCGAAGTTTTTGCTGAAGGCACGACGATTACCAAAGATTTAGGCGGCACGGCGAAAACCGCCGATTTTGCCAACGCGATTATTGATAAATTGAAGCAGTAGGAAATTAGCGGAATTTTCGCGCGGAGGATTTATGCGGTCAAATTTACGTTTATTGCTAATGTCGGCTGCGACAGGCGTGTTGCTCTGCGGCTTTGTCGGAGCGTTGATTGGAGTCATCGTGGGCAGCGGCACAAGCATTTTGCTGCCGGGCTTAGGGTTAGTCATTTCCGGGTTGCTTGCGCTCGGAATTGTTTGCGGATTAACAGGCGCGGTTTTGGGTTCTACACTCGGATTGTTGATAGCTGCAATAATCATTCTTACCCGCCGCCGAAATTATCCGTGAGCGTTTGCTAGCCGAGCGTTTTTTACTCGCGCCGGTCGCCTGATTCGCGGCTGATTTTTTGTATTTGTGACTAAACTTTTATGAAGGTCGAGAGCATTTGGGAAAAGCCGGTTTCACACGGGGAGATTCTCAAAAATATCTGGAAAAATTTGGACTTGGGAACGCTTCAGCGGCGGCATCCGTTTCACCAGCCTGTGTTCGGCACGATTTGCGACAACCAGCCGGAATTGCGAATGGTCGTGCTGCGACGCTTCTGGCGCAGACCGCCGGCTTTGGCTTTTCACTCGCATAACGGCTCGCCGAAAATTCAACATATCAAAGTCAATCCGAACGTTTATTTTCTTTTCTACCACCCGGAAGAAAAGCTGCAGGTTCGCATTCGAGGAAAAGCGATTGTTCACACGAACGACGAATTAGCCGAAGAACAGTGGCTCTCAACCGAACTTTTCTCGCGCCGCTGCTACATCGGCGAAGCCCCGACGCGCGAAAGTAAAAAACCCACTTCCGGTTTGCCCGTAGATTTGATTGACCGCGAACCGACCCCGGAGGAATCGGAAATCGGGCGCGCCAATTTCGTCGTCGTCACCTCGACCGTCGAAGAAATAGATTGTCTGGAGATGAACGTGCGCGGACATCGCCGCTCGCTTTTCACCTGGAACGCGGCGGGCGAACTCGAAACCAAATGGCTCACGCCGTGAAATTTAGGGAATGATTTGTCACAATTGACACACGAAAAATCGAAAGAAATAGTTTTACTGTTGGAAGTTTCTGCTATTGCCATAAATTTGTCGCTTCTAGTTACAATCTAACTTTCATTAACGTTGAACACAGCTAAAACGCTTTTTGCGGAATCTTGACGCGCCCGATTTTCAATCAATTTTGTCGTCTTCGTCGGGTTCGACTTTCGGAACTTTACTTAACGCTTGCAGAAATTTTTCGCGGCTTCCGCGCCTTGCTCTTTCTTTCAGGTATTCGATTGTCGTCCACGCCGACGCTTTTTCGGCGATTGCCGACGAGACGAATTGGTCAACCGTGATGCCTTCTTTTTCGGAAAGTTCGCGCACTTGTTTTAGCAGAGATTCGGGAACGGCTACGTTTTCGATAACAGTCATTTTATTTCTCCGATAATTCGTAAAAATTCTTTCGGTTTAACGGCTTTGATGCCAAATTTTTCGGCTTCGGCAAAATCTTTCGTGTTGAAAGTAACAATATAATCGCAGTCGCTTTCCACCGCGAGTTCTAAAACGAAATCATCTTTCGGGTCACGCAAAGTCGGTCGCCAAAGATAGAAAATCTCGCGCAAATTAGCATTTTGACACAAGAAATCGAGAATGTCGTCAATCTGCTGATTGGTTAAATTCGGATTGAGCGCCGGGCGTTTTAGAACATCTTCATATTCTAACACCAGCGCGACGGAGAGATTTATTTGAAACCGCATATCTTCAATCAAAGACAAAAGCCGAAATGATGCGCCGAATTGTGAGCGAAGAGCCGAAAGCAAAACATTTGTGTCAATAATAATTTGAAAAACTTTAGCTTTCATTGACTTTCAAAACTGCCAGAAACGCTTCCTGCGGAATCTCGACACGACCGACTTTTTTCATTCGTTTTTTGCCTTCCTTTTGTTTTTCGAGCAGTTTGCGTTTTCTCGAAATGTCGCCTCCGTAGCATTTGGCGATGACGTTTTTGCCCATCGCTTTGACGGTTTCCCGTGCGATGACTTTGTTGCCGATGGCGGCTTGGATGGCGACTTCAAACATCTGGCGCGGAATTAACTCTTTCATTTTGGCGGTGACGATTCTGCCTTTGGCGGCGGACGTGGCGCGATGAAGAATCAGCGCGAGCGCGTCAACCTGTTCGCCGGAAACCAAAATGTCGAGTTTGACCAAATCGCTTTCACGATAACCGGAAAGATGATAATCCAAGGATGCGTAGCCTTTGGAAACGCTTTTTAATCTGTCGTAAAAATCAAGCACGATTTCGTTCAGCGGAATATCATAGACGAGCATCACGCGGTTTGAGGTGACGAATTCAAATTTTTTCTGAACGCCGCGCTTTTCTTCGAGCAGCGGCAGAATTCCGCCTAAGAATGTGTCGTTGGTTAAAATCGTCGCTTCGATAAACGGTTCTTCGATTTTGACGATTCTGCCCGTGTCCGGCATTTTTGATGGGCTGTCAATTTCCGCGACTTCGCCGTCGGTCGTCGTCACGCGATAACGCACGCCCGGCGCGGTGGTGATTAAATCGAGATTGAACTCGCGTTCCAAGCGTTCCTGCACGATTTCCATATGCAGCAGTCCGAGAAAGCCGCAGCGAAAACCGAAACCGAGCGCGGTCGAGCTTTCCGGCTCGAAGAAAAACGAAGCGTCGTTTAATCGCAATTTTTCCATCGCGTCGCGCAAGTCTTCGTATTGCGCCGAATCGGTCGGGTAGAGTCCGGCGAAAACCATCGGTTTGACTTCCTGGAAACCGGGAAACGGCTGGTCAACCGGACGCGCCGCTTCGGTTATCGTGTCGCCGATTTGCACGTCGGCGACGGTTTTTATCGAGGCGGTGATGAAGCCGACTTCGCCGACGCTCAATTTGTCAATCGGCGTCGGGCGCGGGCGATTAACGCCGATTGTTTCAATCAAATATTCGCGTCCGGTGTTGAAAAATTTAATTTTCGTTCCTTTTTTAATTGTGCCTTCGATGACGCGGAACAGCACGATAACGCCGCGATAGCTGTCATACCACGAATCGAATATCAGGGCTTTGAGCGGCGCGTCTTTGTCGCCTTTTGGCGCGGGAATTTTTTTGACGATTGCCTCTAAAACTTCTTCGATTCCGATGCCGGTTTTCGCGCTCGTTAAAACGGCTTCGCTCGCGTCCAAGCCGATGATGTTTTCGATTTGCTCTTTAATGCGTTCGGGTTCGGCGCTTGGCAAATCAATTTTGTTAAGAACGGGAATCAGTTCCAAATCGTTTTCGAGCGCAAGATATGTGTTCGCCAAAGTCTGCGCTTCGACGCCTTGAGAAGCGTCAACAATCAGCAGCGCGCCTTCGCAAGCCGAAAGCGAACGCGAAACTTCATAGGAAAAATCAACGTGACCGGGCGTGTCAATCAAATTCAAAACGTATTGTTCGCCGTCCTTTGCCGTGTAATCGAGGCGGACGGCGTGGGCTTTAATCGTGATGCCGCGCTCGCGTTCCAAATCCATATCGTCGAGCAGTTGCGCTTCCATATCGCGGTCGGCAACCGCGCCGGTCAATTGCAGAATTCTGTCGGCAAGCGTTGATTTGCCGTGGTCAATGTGGGCGATGATTGAAAAGTTTCTGATTAAATTCGAGTTCATAAATTAAGTTCACCAAAAGATCGAGACGTAAAACTAAAAATTAACAATAGCAAAACATACTCCAAATCAGCATATTTCAAATAGAATTTTATTTGTTTTTCGGCAAATTGTGTAACCTATCGAACGGAAGAATTTTTTCAAACGTTTAGAATTACCGTCAGATTATGAAAAGCGGATAAAATTTTCTCTTAGCCTTTTGTTGTTTAGGGAAAAACAAGGCGAACTTAAATTCGAGCGCGCGCTGTTTTTGGCTGGTAAAACCGCGAACGTGGAAATTCAAATTAGTGGAAATTCAAATTAAATGTTCACATTCCGTGTAGATTCTGTTAAAATTTACAAAAAATTATTTTGCAGTTTGCATCCGTTATTGAAAACTCAGCGAAAGCGTAAATGTAAAAGTAATTTTTTGAACATTCCTTATTTTCGGCGCTGTTTCTAAAACGGTAATGTGCCATTTTTCTAACGGTTTTCACGGAGGGTTAATTTATGAAGCAACTTTTCAACAGGCGTAGCTTTGCGGCTGTGCTTTTTTTATTGGGCTTGTTTTTTATCGCGGGTTTGATAAACGCGAACGCCCAAACAGGCAGCGGCGGCGCAACGATTTACGGCGTGACGACCGGCAATCAGCTAGTGCGGTTTAACGCTAACGCGCCCGGCACTTTAACGACCGTTGGCGCAATCACCGGATTGTCGGCGGGCGAAAATATTTTAGGAATTGATTTTCGCCCGGCGACCGGACAGCTTTTCGCGCTCGGCAGCGCAGGTAGTCTTTACACAATTAATTTGTCAACGGGTGCGGCAATGCGCGTCCACATAGCTGTTATCCCCTTAAACGGAACGGAGTTTGGTTTTGATTTCAACCCGACGGTTGACCGCATCCGCATCGTCAGCAACACGGGTCAGAATCTGCGTGTTAATCCGAACGACAGCACGGCGATTGTTGACGGCGCGCTCAATCCGGGAACGCCCGTTGTTACCGCCGCCGCTTACACGAACAATTTTGCGAACGCGACGACGACGACGCTTTATGATATTGACACGACGACTGACCGCCTTTTGATTCAGAGCAATCCGAACGCCGGAACTTTGACCGATGTCGGCGCACTTGGCGTGGATATTCAAGCCGTCAACGGTTTCGATTTCTTTTCCGGTAACAATACGGCTTATCTAGTCGCCATTCCGACCGTTGGTATCGGCAGTCCGGTGCTTTATACCGTCAATCTGACAACCGGCGCGGCAACCAGCCTCGGTAATGTCGGCGGCGCCGGTAATTTAGTCGCTTTACGCGGCATCGCGGTTCAGACGGGCGCGCCGGCGACTCCCGGACTCAGCGTTCTCGCTTTGACGACGACCAATCAGTTAATCCGCTTTAACAGCAATCGCGCCAACGCGCCCATCGGCGCGGCAGTGACGATTACCGGATTGCAGGCGGGCGAAAACATTTTGGGAATTGATTTTCGACCGGCAACCGGCGAGCTTTTCGGTTTGGGCAGCACGAGCCGTCTTTACATCATCAATCCGGTGACCGGCGCGGCAACGGCGGTTGGCGCGGCAGGCGGATTTACTTTGGCGGGAACGAATTTCGGTTTCGATTTTAATCCGGTTCCCGACCGCATCCGCATCGTCAGCGACACGGGACAAAACTTACGCGCCAACCCGAACGACGGCACGGCGATTGTTGACGGCGCATTGAATCCGGGAACGCCCGTTGTTACCGCTGCCGGATACACCAACAGCGTTCCCGGAGCGACGACGACCACGCTATACGTGATTGATACGGGCAGCGACACGTTGAATATTCAAAATCCGCCGAACAATGGAACGCTCGTTCCTGTCGGTGCCATCGGTTTCGACGCGACCGGCGTCAACGGTTTCGACGTTGCTAACGCGAACAACATCGCGCTGGCGGCTCTGCAATTGAACGGCTCGACGACTTCGGGACTTTACAGTATCAATCTGACGACCGGCTTTGCGTCGTTTGTGTCGCCAATAAATGCGACGGCACCGATTCGCGGCTTGGCAATTACCAGCGGCTCTCTAGCGACGAACGTTTTCGATTTCGGCGGCGACCGGCGAGCGGATTTCGCCGTCTTCCGACCGAGCAACAATTTTGTGTATATTTCACGTCCCGACAATTCGGTTTTCGGTTTCCCGTTCGGTCTGAGCGACATTCAGTTCACGCCGGGCGATTATGACGGCGACGGTCGCACTGACATCGCTGTTTACCGCAACAACACCGCCGTTTTCTACGTCCAGCGCAGTTCGGACAATACGGTTATCGGTTTTCAGTTCGGCTTGCCGGGCGATGAGCCGGTTGCCAGAGATTACGACGGCGACGGTCGCACCGATTTTGCGGTCGTGCGGCGGACAGGCGCGGCGTTGATATGGTATATTCAAAATAGCTCGAATAATACTGTTACCGGAACGCAATTCGGATTAGCTACCGATCGCGTCGCACCGGGCGACTATGACGGCGACGGCAGATTCGATTTAGCCGTTTTCCGTGGTATGTTTGACCAACCCGCAACGTTCTTTGTTCAACGCAGTTCGGGCGGTTTTACTGCCGCGCAGTTTGGCATCGGCAGCGACCGCGTTGTTCCGGGCGATTACGACGGTGACGGCAGAACCGATTTTGCGGTTGTCCGCCCCGGCACGACATTCGAGTGGTATATTCTGCGCAGCTCGAACAATACCGTGCAGTTTGACCGACTCGGCGGGAAATCATTTCTGCCGGTGCAAAATGATTATGACGGCGACGGCAGAACCGATGTCGCCGTTTATGACCCAAACACTAACTTCTTCTATATCAGAAGAAGCTCCAACGGCGTTTTGACGCAAACTAAATTCGGGCAACCGGGCGATATTCCGATTGCTATTTACGATACACACTAAACCAGGATTTTCAATTGAATCATTGTTTTGCTTGAATTATTTCAAAAGTAAACGGTGAAACAAATGATTCAATTGAAAATTTCTTAGAGGGAATTAGGAAAGATGAAAAAATCACTATATGAAAAAAGTTTGAAAATGACTCGCATTTTCTTTGTTGCGGTATTGTGTCTGAGTCTTACGGGAATAAACACTTTTGCTTCGAGCCATCGTGAAGCGCCGTTAATCAGTTTAGACCCATACGCGGACAACACCGACGTTTACGCTTTTCGCAGCAGCGAAGCGGGTCGCGCCGGTTTTATTACCATAATCGCCAACTTCATTCCGTTCCAGGATCCGTCGGGCGGACCGCAATTTTATCGTTTTGACGATACGGTCTTGTATGAAATCAAAATTGACAATACGGGCGACGGTATTCAAGACATCACCTATCAATTTCAATTTTTCACTCGAACCATGAACCCGAATACGGTTTTGGGTATGAATACGATTAACGTTGACGGACGAATCACTAGTTTGCAGGACCTCGATTATAATATGCCGCAGGACTATACGGTTCGCCGCATTGACGCCGCTAACCCGAGCGGACAGGTCCTTGCCACTGGACTTCGTATGCCGCCCTCCAACATCGGACCGCGCGTGACACCGAATTATGAAGCTGTTCTGGCACAAGCGGCAATCTATCCTTTAGCCGGACCTCCGGGAGCGGGCGGCAGAGTTTTCTGCGGACAACGCGATGAAGGATTTTTCCTTGACCTCGGCGTTTTCGATGCTATCGGTTATCGCTCGCTCGCGCC
Source organism: Pyrinomonadaceae bacterium (assembly GCA_030448055.1). Taxonomy (GTDB): domain Bacteria; phylum Acidobacteriota; class Blastocatellia; order Pyrinomonadales; family Pyrinomonadaceae. The sequence continues at coordinate 98,124 of JAUJNR010000002.1, read as the reverse complement.
GACCGGCGGCGTTGACACTTTGAGAAATTTTAACGTCAACACGATTGCGATTGAAGTTCCGATTCAGGCATTGACCCGCACCGGCACCGTTCCGACCAGCACGACTGACCCGGCGGCGGTTATCGGCGTTTTTTCAACTGCCAGCCGCGGTTCGATGCGGGCAATTGCGCCGAACGGAGACCGCAGTCAGACCGGCTTTTTCGTGCCTATTTCGCGTCTTGGCAACCCGCTAGTTAACGAAGTCGTTATTCCGCTTCGCTTGAAAGACGCTTTTAACTCGCTCTCGCCAGCCAACGACGCGGTTGCCGCGCCTGCCATTCAAGACCCGGAATTTCCGAAAATCATCCGGCTCGCTTTAGGCGCTTTCGGAACTTTTAACCAAGAGAATCCCGGTGGCGGTATTCCCGTCATTAATCTTCCGCCAGCTCCGCGCAACGACCTCGTGGCGATTTTCGCCACCGGCATTCCGGCTGGCACGCCTGGCGCTCCGGCAGGATTTACGACGTTTTTATCAAACGGTCAGCCGCACGAAATGCTGCGTCTGAACGTGGCGGTTGCGCCGGTCGGACCCACCACAACAGGTTTCAGCCGTTTGGGATTGCTCGGAGGCGACATCGGCGGATTTCCTAATGGAAGACGAGTTACCGACGACGTGGTTGACATCGAAGTTCGCGCGCTCCTCGGCGGAACGCCGTTCACACCGGCATTCAACATCGCGCCGAACAACGCCTTTAACGATGGCGTGAGCAGTAACTTTGAAGGCTTCTTGACACGCTTTCCTTATCTGCAAACGCCTAATCAGGGAAATCAGCCGCGTCCGGCAAACTTCCCGGCGCTGCAGACACAACCGAGAGGAATCGGTGAAGACGAAGGAACATTTTCCGTTATCGGATTTCCCGGCTTAAAATTGAAAGGCAATGTTAGAAATTAAGATTGCTTGACATACGAATCGGAGCGGAAATATCGAACTTCCGCTCCGATTCTCGATTTTACAAGTTATGAAAAAAATCAAGGCAAACATCTTTTCGTTTTTAGGAACGGCGATTTTCGGTACGCTGTTTTTCGGACTCGGCGGTTGCGTCAAACAAGAAGCGTCGAAAGCGGAGAACGTGAAAACTCCTTTGACGACCATTTCCGCTTCAAACGGGGAAATTGCCGCCGCCCAAAAGATTATCGAAAAAATGCCGACCGCGCCGAACGGTTACAATAAACTCGGCGTCGCCTATATCAGGCGGGCGCGTGAAACCGGCGATTTTAGCTTGAACGCCAATGCTCAAGCCGCCATTGACCGCGCGCTTGAAATTGACCCGCAGAATTACGACGCGCATAAATTAAAAGCATCGCTGCTTTTAACTTTTCACCGTTTTGCGGAAGCATTGGAATACGGCAAAAAATTACAGGCGGTCAACGAGCGCGACGCTTTTATTTACGGCGTGTTGACCGACGCGAATGTCGAACTCGGCAATTATAAAGAAGCAATCGAAGCGGTGCAGAAGATGGTTGATACGAAACCGAATATGGAATCTTACGCTCGTGTCGCGCACGTCCGTTCACTGCACGGCGACGATGACGGCGCGATTGAAGCGATGAGCCTTGCCGCCCGCGTCGCCAGCCCGATGGATAAAGAGGCGCAAAGCTGGTGTCTGGTTTCGCTCGGCAACGAATTATTTAATGTCGGGCGTTACGAAGAAGCCGAAAAACGTTATGACGAGGCGCTCAAAATTCTCCCCGATTATCATTTAGCTTTAGCCGGCAAAGGAAACGCCCGCGCCGCCGCCGGAGATTATGAAAACGCCGTTCGATTTTTAACGCAGACGCAAACGCGCGTCCCGACAACCGAAACGGTCATCGCGCTCGGCGACGTTTACACGAAAACCGGCAATCAGGATAAAGCCGCCGAACAATATAAGCTGGCGGAATTTATCGAACAAAAACTCGGCAATCTCGACCAGCGCAGGCTTGCGCTGTTGTGGGCTGACCAGGATACAAAACTCGATGAGGCTCTGGCGATTGCCGAAAAGGAACATGCAGCGCGAAAGGATATTTATACCGCCGACATTTACGCCTGGTGTCTGTATAAAAAAGGAGATTTTCCGGCGGCGCGGGCGGCGATAACCGAAGCGATGCGCCTAAAGACGAAAAACGCGCTGTTTTTCTATCATGCCGGAATGATTGAAAAAGAATTGGGCAACAAAAAAGGCGCGAAGGATTTTTTGCAAAAGGCTCTGCGGACAAATCCGTCGTTTGACATTTTGCAGGCGGAAAAAGCAAAGACGGCTCTAGAGGAATTAAAATAAAAATGCGGAAAAACTTTTATCTGACAGCCGCGCTTTTTATTTTCGCTTTCGCGTTTTCGGCGGCGGCGCATCCGCTCGGTAATTTCAGCGTCAATCAATACTCGCGCCTCGAAATCGAAAAATCGAAAATAAAATTGCGCGCCGTTCTCGATTTGGCGGAGATTCCGACGTTTCAGGAATCGGCGGCGATTGACACAGATAAAGATAGTTCGCTGTCCGAAACGGAGCTGAACACTTACGCCGAAAAAATCTCGCCCGGGTACATTTCAAATCTTTTGTTTCTCGTTGACGGTTTGCCGATTGAACTTCGCCCCGTCGCCAAAAATATAAGTTTGCCGGTGGGTTCGGGCAATCTGCCGACTTTGCGAATCGAATGGGATTTGATCGGCGATTTGCCGGATTCGGCTATTAATCAAATCCGGCGCGTCGAATACGAAAACAAAAACTACACGGAGCGAATCGGCTGGAATGAAATCGTCATCGGGCGCGTGGCGGGCGTCAATGTTTTCGATAGCACTGCTTACGGAAGCGGCGCAACCGACGAGTTAAAAGCCTATCCGCAGGAAACATTGTCATCCCCCCTAACTGAACGAACGGCGGAATTTTCCTTCACTTCAAACGCGGTTCCGACGGGCGCGCGCCTTCTGCAAAACCGCGACGGACACCAAACGGCGCCGGTCGCCGCCAAAGATAAATTCGCTGAATTGATTAGCGTTCCTGAAATTACGCCGCAGATTATTCTTTTCGGTTTGCTCGTCGCCTTCGGTTTGGGCGCGGCGCACGCGCTTTCGCCCGGACACGGTAAAGCGGTTGTCGGCGCGTATCTCGTCGGTTCGCGCGGCACGCCGAAACACGCGCTCTTTTTGGGCGCGACGGTGACCGTCACGCATACGCTCGGCGTTTTCGCGCTCGGCATCGTAATGTTTTTCGCATCCGCCTACGTTCTGCCCGAACGGATTATGCCGTATCTGAGTTTCGCGTCTGGCTTGCTGGTTTTATTTATCGGTTTGACGCTGTTCAAAAATCGCCTGCTTTCGATTCTGGGTTACGAAACCGGCGCGCATCGTCACGACGCCGATTCGCACGAACACGACCGCTTGCCGGAAAACTACACGCACACGCATGGCGGTTCGACGCATACACACGTTCCGCCGCAAGCGGTGACGTGGCGCAATCTGCTGGCACTGGGAATTTCCGGCGGACTGCTGCCGTGTCCGTCGGCTTTGGTCTTGATGCTGGCGGCGATTAATTTGAACCGCATAGGTTACGGAATCGTTTTGACGCTCGTTTTTAGTCTCGGTTTGGCGGCGACGCTGACGGCGGTCGGACTCGTTTTTCTTTACGGCGGCAGGATTTTCGACAGCCCGGCTCTAAGCGACAACCGCATTGTCAAAACCGTTCCTGTTTTCAGCGCGTTTGTCATCGCCTGCGTCGGCGCGGTTATCTGCTACAATTCTTTAGTATAGTCATCCAATGTCAGAAATTTTATTATTTTCAACGATGTCAACGGCGGCGGTTTTGGGCTTGGGTTTCGTCATCGGACTCAAACACGCGACCGAAGCCGACCATCTGGCGGCGGTCTCGACGATTGTCTCCGAACGCAAAAGCCTTTGGAGTTCGATGTTCATCGGCGGCGTTTGGGGTTTGGGTCATACGATTTCCCTGCTTCTCGCCGGGATTTTCGTTTTGCTTTTGAATTTTCAAATCAGCGAGCAAAACGAACGAATGCTCGAATTTTTCGTCGGCGTTATGCTTGTGCTGCTCGGTTTGAATGTTTGGCGAAAACTCGCTGCGGGCGGAACTTTGCACGTTCACGCGCATGAACACGGCGCGCGGCAGCACATTCACCCGCATTTGCATGAACCGGAAATGCCGGACGCGCCGCACACGCATCACGGATTTTCATTCAGCCCGCGCGCTTTAATTATCGGGATGGTTCACGGTCTGGCGGGCAGTGCGGCGTTGATGCTAGCTATTATCCCGACGATTGATTCGCGCCCGCTCGGTCTGCTTTACATCGTAATTTTCGGCATCGGCTCAATCGGCGGAATGATGCTGATGAGCCTTTTAGTCGGCTTGCCATTTTTTCTGACGGCGCTGCGCTTCAACCGTTTTAATTATATTTTGCAATCAGTCGCGGGCTTAATCAGCATTGGACTCGGCTTTTCAATCATTTATGAAAAAGCCGTGACGGAAGGCTTATTCGGCTAAGACACTATCGAAAGATGATTGTCAGGGCGAGGCTTGTTCTCGCCTTTTTTGTTTTTAAACTACAATATGTTTTTACAAATTCGGAATGACCAATTTAGCAAACGTATTTATTCATAATGAAATGATTACTTTCGACTCGGACATATGCGCAAATTATGAAGCGGCGACCAAGCGCGAATGGCTGGAGACGAACGGCATCGGCGGTTTCGCTTCCTCGACCGTGGCGGGCGCGAACACCAGGCGTTATCACGGGCTTTTAACCGCCGCGACCAAGCCGCCGCTCGGTCGCGTAACGATGCTCTCCAAGTTTGAGGAAACGGTTCGCATCGGCGATGCGAAATATGAACTTTCGACCAATCAATTTCCAAACGCGATTTATCCCGAAGGTTACAGACACTTAAAAAACTTTCGTCTCGTGCCGTTTCCGATTTGGACTTTCGAGGTTGAGGGCGTTGAAATTGAGAAGAAAATTTTTATGGTTCACGGCTCGAATACGACGGTCATTCAATATCAAATCAGAGACGCGGAGACGCGGAGACGCGCTGAGCCGGAGACAAAAACCGAAGGACAAAATACGAAGAACAAAGAGAAAATCGAACTCGAACTCAAACCGCTGCTTTCCTTTTCCGATTATCACGCCTTGCAGCACGAAAACGCCGATTTTAATCAGCATTACGAAGCGTCAGAAAATCTCGTCGCGGTAAAACCCGACGCGGCGATGCCGCCGCTTTATTTCGCGCACAACGCCGCTTCAATTGAAAATACGAGCCTTTGGTATCGCAATTTTGAATACGCGATTGAACGGGAGCGCGGCTTCGATTTTTCGGAAGATTTGTTTCAGCCGTTTGCTCTGCGGTTTGATTTGTCCAAAGAAGCAATCGTCATCGCTTCGACCGACGCGCAAAATTATACTGACGCGGAAAAGTTCGAGAAGCGGGAAATCGGGCGGCGCGAAGCGCTAATCAAAAAGGCGAACGCCGAAGACGATTTTACAAAACAGCTCGTTCTTGCGGCTGACCAGTTCATCGTTTCGCGCGGCGCGGGGAAAACGATTATCGCCGGTTATCCGTGGTTTTCCGATTGGGGACGCGACACGATGATTGCCTTGAACGGTTTGACTTTGGCGACGAACCGCAGCGAGATTGCGAAAAGCATTTTGCTCGAATTTTCACGACACATCTCCGAAGGAATGCTGCCGAATCGTTTTCCCGACGCGGGCGAGACTGCCGAATACAACACGGTTGACGCGACGCTCTGGTATTTTGAAGCCGTCCGCGCTTACGCCGAAAAAACGGGCGATTATGAATTCGTCCGTCAATACCTTTATGAAAAGTTAGTTGACATAATCGTCTGGCATATAAAAGGAACGCGCTACAAAATAAAAGTTGACGAGGCGGACGGGCTTCTTTACGCGGGCGAAGCGGGCGTTCAGTTAACTTGGATGGACGCGAAAATCGGCGATTTCGTCGTTACGCCGCGCACCGGCAAAGCCGTCGAGATTCAGGCGCTCTGGTATAACGCGCTCCGCGTGATGGCGGATTTTGCCGAGAAGTTCCGTGATAAGAAAGATGAAAAAAAATATCTCGAATTAGCCGAAAAAGCGAAGACGAATTTTAATCGAATCTTTTGGAATGAGGCAGAAGCGTGTTTATTCGACGTGATTAACGGTGAGAATAAAGACACTTCTGTTCGACCGAATCAGATTTTCGCCGTCTCGCTGCCGCACGCGATTTTAACCGACGCGGAGCAAGCCAAAAAAGTTCTCGAACGAGTCGAAGCGGAACTTTTAACCGCGCTTGGGCTGCGTTCGCTTTCGCCGCGAGATGCGAACTATCGCCCGATTTACGTCGGCTCGCCGTTTGAGCGCGACACGGCTTATCATCAGGGAACCGTTTGGGCGTGGCTCATCGGCGGATTCGTGGACGCTTATCGGCGCGTCTTTCCCGGCGATAAAAAGCGTGTCGAAGAAATTTTGGGCAGTTTCAAACATCACCTGAGCGAAACCGGATGCGGACAAATTTCGGAAATTTTCGATGCCGACGCGCCGCACAATCCGCGTGGCTGTCCGGCGCAGGCGTGGAGCGTGGCGGAAATTTTGCGCGTCAAAGGAACTCCGTTATTCTGACGGCAATGAAGGCGAAAACATTCAAAACAATCAGACTCGATTTTATTGGATTGTTTGCGCAATCTTTGCCGTCCGGATGACGGCGTTCCCTCACAACAAATTTTCCGCCAATCGCTCGATGTCTGCTCGATTATTAAAAAAGTGCGGTGCGACGCGAATTCCGTCGCCGCGCGGCGCGACGATTATATTTTCGCGTTCGAGATGTCCGGCAATTTCGTTCGGAGCAACGCCGTCATTATTTCTGATGCAGACGATTGGCGATTTCTCATCTGGCGCGCGCGAGCTGACGATTTCGTAATTTCGTCCGGCGAGCAGTTCGCAAAGATAGTCGGTCAAATCTTCCAAATAATTTTCGATTCGTTCCGCGCCCGTCTCAAACAGAAGTTTTGCGCTCTGCTCCAAACCGTAAAAAAGCGAAGCCGTTCCCGTTCCCGTTTCCCAGGCGAGCGCGTTCGGCTTAAAAGGCTGCTCGGTGTCGGCAAAATTCCAGCCGTCTTCGACGCTGATCCAACCGACGAGCATCGGCTCGATTCTGGCTCTGGCTCGGTCGCTCAAATATAAAATTCCGCAGCCTTCCGGCGCGCACAGCCATTTGTGGCTCGCGCCCGCCGCGACATCTACCAACTGCGCTTCCAAATCGAACGGCGTCGTGCCGAGCGCCTGAATAATATCAACGGCGAAAAGCGCGTCGTGTTTTCGCGCCGCTCGTCCAATGCGTTCCAAATCGGCGCGAAAGCCCGATGCGTATTGCACCGCGCTAATTGAGACGAGTTTTGTATTGCCGTCAATTAAATTAATGAATTCCTCTAAATCAATGCGCCCGTTTCTTTCGGGACACAGGCGAAGCTCGATGCCGAACGCATCGCGGATTCGGCGCCAGGCGTAAAAGTTGGCGGGAAATTCGCGGGCGAAAGTAACGATATTGTCGCCCGCACTCCATTTCAAACCATTGGCGACGGTCGCAAATCCGTCGCTTGTGTTTCGCATAAATGCAATTTGGTCGGGCTTGACCCGCAGCATCGAAGCGATAATTTCCCGCGCACGGTTTTTTGTCGCCACCCAATCGGTGAAATTCGCCGAGCCGTTTTCGCTGACATCAAGTAATTGTTTATTAACCGCTTCAATGGCGACGGTCGGCACGGGCGCGACCGCAGCGCTGTTTAAGTAAGCGTATTTTTTTGCGGCGGGAAAAAGTTCGCGGATTTTTTCGTTCAATTTGGTAATCTCCGTTTAAATTTTTGACAAGCGTTTAAATTATAGATAATTTTAAGGTTGAGCGATAAAAATCGCTCCAACGCGAAACCTCAAATGGCACATCGAAACGGTTAATTATGTTCGATTTTCAAAGAAAAAACCAATTCGACTTCGGAACGCACGCGCCGAAGGACGACCGCGACATCGAAGTTTACCGTCTGAAAACCGAATCTCGTCAAGGACTTTGGTCAGAGAGTTTGAAACTTCTGCGGGATATTATTTTAATCATCGCCGTTTTCGTTCTCTTGGGCGTTTTCGTCGCTCAGCCGGTCGTCGTTGAAGGAACTTCGATGCTGCCGGAACTGCACGACGGCGAGCGTCTGCTCGTTAATAAATTAGTTTATTACAAATTCAAAAGCGTTAGTTGGGGACATATCGAACGCGGCGACATCGTGGTTTTCTGGTATCCGAAGGAGCCGGACAAAAGCTATGTCAAGCGAGTCATCGGTTTGCCCGGAGAAACGGTCGAGGTGCGCGAGGGCAAAGTTTTAATTAACGGTAAGGAACTCGCCGAAGATTATCTGGATACGGAACATAATCAATCGCTGCCGAGTTTTCAGCCGAAACGGGTGGACGAGCATTTTTATTTCGTGATGGGCGACAACCGCGACAACTCTTCCGACTCGCGTTACTGGGGTTTAGTTCCGGAAAAATACATCTACGGCAAAGCGTTTTTCCGCTACTGGAATCCGTCGAATATCGGATTTTTGACGCACGGCAAATACAACATCCCGGAAGACGTGAAAATTGACGACGTTCGCGCCAACGGCGAAGAATAAATAAGGCAAAAGGAAAAAGATAAAAGGCAAAAGTAAAGAAATAAATTCCGCACTTTTGCCTTTTATCTTCTTCCTTTTGCCTTTGCGAAGCGTTAGCGAAGCGCTCAGTCCGCTTCGCTTATCTGCAAGCGTCCGGTCAGGCTGGCGATAACGGTTGCCAGTTCGTCCGGTTCAACCGGTTTGGCGACGTGGTTTTGATAACCGCTCGTGAGCGCGCGCATACGGTCTTGGGCGCGTGTGAAAGCCGTCAGCGCGATTGCCGGAATGTCGCGGTGCTGTTTGTCCGGCAGAGCGCGGATGCGGCGAATCAGCGAATAGCCGTCTTCGTCCGGCATTCCGATGTCCGAGACCATCACGTCCGGGTTTTTGTCCTGCAGTTCAGCAAAGGCTTCGCTCGCCGAACTTGCCGTCGTAACGGTCGCGCCGTAAAACGTCAGCGATTGGACAAGCAGTTGGCGCGTATCCTCTTCGTCGTCAACCACCAGAATCAACATTCCGACCAAACTTAATTCCGATTCTGTCTCTAAAGTTTGGGCGTTTCTTCTGAGTTCCATCGCTTCGTTTTCTTCGTCGCTTTGAACAATTAACGGCAACCGCATGACGAAAGTGGAGCCTTTGTTTTCGCCCTCGCTGTAGGCGTAAACCGTACCGCCGTGCATTTCCGTAATATGGCGCACGATTGCCAAACCAAGCCCCAGACCGCCGAATTTCCTGATGCTCGAAGCGTCGGCTTGACGAAAACGGTCAAAGACGTGCGGCAAAAATTCCTCTTTAATGCCGACGCCGGTGTCTCTAACGCGAATTTCCACAAAGTCTTCTTCGCGCTCGATTTCGAGCCGCACCACGCCTTCGGGCGGCGTGAATTTAATGGCGTTCGAGAGCAGATTCCAGATGACTTGCTGCAGACGATTCGGGTCGCCGGAGATGTGGCTGATGCCGGCTTCGCCTTTGATTTCGACTTTGATTCCTTTTGCGTCCGCCGCCGGACGCACGGTTTCGAGCGCGGATTCGACGATGTTAATCGGCTTGACCGTCATCACTTCAAGACGCAGTTTGCCGGAGATTATCCGCGATACGTCGAGCAAATCTTCAATCAAACGGTTTTGCGATTCGGCATTGCGAACAATGGTATTATAGGCTTTTTCGGCTGTCATCTGGTCGAGTTTTCCCTTTTCCAACAGCCGCGCCCAGCCGAGAATCGAATTCAGCGGAGCGCGAAGTTCGTGCGACACGGTGGCAAGAAATTCGTCGCGCAGGCGGTTGGCAATTTCCGCATCTTTGCGCGCGGCTTTTTCATTTTTCAGCAGCCGTTCGCGTTCTTTTTCGGCTTCGCGGCGGTCGGTGATATCGCGCGAAGTCGAAATAAGGCGAACCGGCTTGCCGTCGGCGTCGAAAATCGGCGAAACCGAAGCGTGCCAGTATTTCAGCGTTCCTTTCGCCGTTCGGCAAAATCCTTCGAGATTGGTGGTTTTTCCTTTCGCCGCCGTTTGAACCGCATGATAAGCCGGTTCGTTTTCCTCGTCTTCCCAGAAATCAATCCATTGTTTGCCGATGTAATCGGCGTTGTCGTCAACTTCCATCAACTCCATTCCGTGAGCGTTGACCGAATGAATCGTTCCGTCGAGTTCGAGAACGTGAACGCAGTCGGGGCTGTTTTCAAAAATGCTGCGGTTGAATTCTTCGCTGTTTTTCAGTTTGATTTCGGCTCGTTTCCGGTCGGTGATGTTGAAGTGCGAAATGACCGCGCCGCCCTCGCCGCCCTGCAGGGCGTTGACCTGCAGAATAAACCAGCGCTCTTCGGTCGGCGAATGACACGGGTATTCAAACGAAAAATCCTTTTTCGCGCCGCTTAAAATCTGTTGCAGATTTTCCAAAACGTAGCGCGTATTTTCTTCAAACGCGGCGGAACGGCGGCAGACCTGCAGATAATTTTGTCCGATGCCCGTTTCTGATATCTGCGTGTCGGCGCAGTTTTCGCTGCCGAAGAGTTCCCACGCTTCGTTGACGGCGACGATTTCACCGTCTTTATTGACGACTGCGATGTGCGCCGCGAGCGAATCGAGAATCGTCCGCGTGAACATTTCGCTGTCGTTCGATTTTTTCTCCGACTGCTGGCGGCGCTCGCCTTCGGCGATTAAATCGCGGTTGATTTTCGACAGTTCGCCGGTTCTCTCCTCGACGCGCCGTTCGAGTTCCCGGTTCGTTTCCTTTAAATCGTCTTCGGCGCGAGAGCGTTTGCCGATTTCACGAAAAATGGCTAAGTTCGCTAGCCCCAATGACAAAACTCCGGCGATGCCCGCGAGATACAGCATTCGGTAGGTGTTTTGCAGATTCATTTCGAGTTCGGCTTCGCGTCGTGCCAGCAGCGTTCTTTCCTCGCTCTCCATCGCGCCGATTAACCGGCGCAATTCGCTCATTAAATCTCTACCCCGACCGAGATCTACGTTCGTTTGCACATAATCCAAACTTTGAGTGCGGCGCGTCTCGACCGCCGCCTGCAAAATGGCGAGTCTTTCGCGGGTTAAATTTTCCAGCCTTATAACTCGTTCGATCTGCGCCGGATTATCCGTTATCAAATTATGCAGACGCGCCAGGTTGCCGCCGATTTCCCGCCGCGTCCGGTTATACGGCTCTAAAACGGTTTCGTCCGTTGTAATGAGAAATCCGCGCGCGCCGGTTTCGGCGTCAATCATCAGATTAAGCGTGTCGTCGTGCTGATTGATGACTTCGTGCGTGTGTTTTCCCCATTTCAGCGTCTCGCTGAGCGCTTCCATACTGCGAAAGGCGAAAACAACGATGACTATCAGCAACAAGGTGGCGATGGCGAAAACAAGCGGAATTTGTCTCTCAAGCGTCAGCTTCATAAGTTCTTTCGTTTAAGCGATGTGTTCAGTTTAGGGCTGGAATTATTAAACCGCACTTTCCTCAAATTTTACAAGCGATAACCTCAGTCAGACAGCGGCGGAAAACGCAATCGCGCCTCCTGAACCGCGCGATGTTTGCAACTTTTTCATTCGGAAGCGCAACTTTTTCGCCAATTCGTTGCGCCCGGCTTCAAATGTTGTAAAATATCTTTATAAATTATGGAAACGAAAAATACGGAAACGGCAACTTTGGGAGCGGGTTGCTTTTGGTGCGTCGAAGCGGTTTTCGACGATTTGCGCGGCGTCGAATCGGTCGAATCGGGTTATTCGGGCGGGCATACGGAAAATCCGACTTACCAGCAAGTTTGCTCTGAAACAACTGGACACGCCGAAGTGGCAAACGTAACCTTTGACCCGCAGGAAATTTCATTCAAGGAAATTTTGCAGGTTTTCTTCGCCGTTCACGACCCGACGACTCTCAATCGGCAGGGCAACGATGTGGGTTCATCCTATCGTTCGGCGATTTTTTATCACGACGAAAATCAAAAACGAATCGCCGACGAAGTTATTAAAGAAGTGACGGCGGAAGGCGTTTATGATAAACCGATTGTGACGGAAGTAACGCCTTTCGATAAATTCTACATTGCGGAGAATTATCACCAGGAGTATTTCGCCAATAATCCAAACCAGCCGTATTGCGCAGCGGTTGTCGCGCCGAAGGTGGCAAAGTTCCGGCAGAAATTTGTGAACCGATTGAAAAAATAGTTTGCGGCTGAAAACCATTTCACAATGTCGTCCGTAAGAACGCATAGAGTTTTCTAAATTCAAGGAGAAATATTATGCGACTTTTACGGACGATTTTCTTTACGACGCTCGTCCTTTTAATTTTATCCGTTTCCGCCCGTTCGATTTTCGCTCAGGAAAAAAATTCGCTGCTGCTCGTGCTGAACAAAAATGAAGCGAACCTAACCATTCTCGACGCGGCGCGGATGAAAGTTTTGGGGAAAGTTCCGGTCGGCGATTCGCCGCACGAAGTCGTTATCGTGGCGGGCGGCAAGCGAGCCTACGTCGCCAATTACGGAGCGCAAATGCCCGGAAATTCCATTTCGGTAATTGATTTGGTCGGCAGAAAGGAAGTCAAACGCATTGACACGGGCGGCTTTCTTCGACCGCACGGCATCGTCGAAATGGACGGCAACATTTACTTTACTTCGGAAACGAGCCGCGCAGTCGCGCGTTATAATCCTGCCAAAGACGCAATTGATTGGGCGATGGGAACCGGACAATCGGCGACGCATATGCTGGTTATCTCGATTGATAAAAAGCGTCTGTTCACGGCGAATATCGCCTCCGACACGGTGACGGCGATAAATTTGGGCGCGCCGCCGAACGCGCAGAACATCACGCAAATCGCGGTCGGCAAACAGCCGGAGGCGATTGACATTTCACCCGACGGCAGAGAAGTTTGGGTCGGGCTGAACGCCGAGGGCGCGATTGACATCGTTGACACGGCGATCAATAAATTCAAAGAAAAAATCAAACTCGGCGAGCGTCCGTATCGCGTCGAATTCACGCCTGACGGAAAGCGGGTTTTCGCTACACTGCCAAACACGAAAGAAATCGTCGTGCTTGACGCGGCGACGCGCAAAGAGATCAAGCGGATGAAATTAGAGAGCGTGCCTTTGGGATTAGTTTTTTCAGCCGACGGAAAAACGGCGTTCGCGTCCGTCGTGCAAACCGACGGCGTTTTGAAGATTGACGCGGAAAAATACGAAGTATTGGGAAGAGCGGAAACCGGCAACGCGCCGGACGGTTTGGCTTGGGCGACGGTAAATTAAAGAAGGAATTTTAGCCACGAACAAACACGAAAAAGCACGAAAGGGAAAACAAAAAGAATAGAAAAATTAAGATAAATTTGAATTTAATTTCGTGTTCTTTTGTGTTTGTTCGTGGCTAAATGTTTTTCCTTATTTTTCTTCGGGAATTTCCTTAGAATTGCCACGTTCCAATTTGGCGAAGCGTGAAGTGGCTAACCATTCGGGCATCGCCGCGCCGTCGGAAATTCTTAGACCCATAATTCCCATCACGACCGCAACCGTTTTCGCGCCGCTCCAATCCCAATCGTTTCTGATGACATCGCCGACGTTGTGATAATCGGTTTTTTCCCACTCCTTGCTGCGGTCAATCCATTTTTTCGGGTCGCCTTCGGGCGCGCCCAAAAGCATCAGCGCGGGAACGCCTCGTTCGACAAACGAATAATGGTCGGAGCGGTAGAAAATCTTTTCGTCGGGCATCGGGTCGGCGATAACCTTAATGCCGAACGCGCCGGAGATGTCCGCGAGCATCGCGCCCAAACTCGAATGCTCCGCGCCGAAACCGACGAAAGTTTTCACGGGCGCGTAAACTTCTGTGCCGATGCCGTCGAGGTTCAGATTCGCCGCCACCTGTTTAATTTTCCACGTCGGATTTTTCGCCCAATACTTCGAGCCGTAAAGCCCGTATTCTTCGCCCGTGACGGCGAGAAAAACCATCGAGCGTTTCGGTTTCACATCCATTTTTGAATACGCTTCGGCGACCGCCAGCATTTCCGCCACGCCGAGCGCGTTGTCCGCCGCGCCCGGATAAATTTTGCCGTTCTCCATTCCGTAAGCATCATAATGCGCCGAAAACAGAACGGCTTCGGCTTTCAAGGTCGCGTCCGAGCCTTCGAGATAGCCGACGACGTTGCTGCCCGTGCCTTTTGACGACTTCGATTTTTTAACGACTCTGGCTGATTGATTGAGTTTAATCGGTTTGAAGCTGTTTTCTTCGGCTTGTTTGAGCGCGTCTTTGAAAGTTGTGCCGGATTTGGCGAAAAGTTTTTCGGCGGCTCGTCCGCTTGCCATCACCAAAGGCGGAATCGGGAAAGATTGGCTCTGCTCGCCGATCATCGAAATCTGCCGGCGGCTTAGATAATCAATTACCATCTCGTTTGAATCTTTTTCTCTGCCGTGCGGCAAGACGACAATTCCGGCAACGCCGTTTTTAATCAGACTGCCGAGAATCGCAAATTTCGCGTTATTTTTCTCCCACGCTTCTTTGGGAATATTGGCGGGCGGACCGTCGAGCACCACGACGATTTTGCCGCGCACGTCAATGCCGTCCAAATCGTCGCGGTTGATTGATTTTGCCTGAATGCCGTAGGCGATAAAAACCATCTCGCCGCTCGCGCTTTGGTCTTCGTTCGAGAAAGGAATAAAAGCGTAATCGCTGCCGAATTTATACGGCTCGTCGCCGACCTTGAACATCGTCTCCGATGTGAAAACGGTTTCTTTAAAGTCAATTTTTTGCAGAAAAGTTCCCTTGTCGCCAAGCGGTTTCAAGCCGAGTTTCTGAAGGCGTTCAGCGATATAGTTAGCGGCTTTATCGCCGCCAAGCTGCATCGTGCCGCGTCCTTGCATCTCCGGCGCGGCGAGCGCGACGGTGATTTCTTTAATCGTGCCAACGCTGATTTTCTCGGCGAGATTATTTTCCGCCGCCGAAAGTTTGGCGGGCGCGGTCGTCTGCGCGGTCGCTTGCCCGAATAGCAGAAAGCCGATGAGCAGTAAAGCAATCAGCGATATCTGCCGACGCGAAATGCGTTGTTGTTTGAAATTCATAATCTTATTATTGACCTCTGTTATTGGAGTAATTTTGTCGGTATTTCGAGTCGTAAATCTGGCGGATCGTTGCAGGCGTGTCAAAAACGATTTCACGCTTGTCGCAATCGTTCAGACGAAAACTCGAATGGTTAATCATTTCGAGTTTAATAAAGTTAATTGCTGTTAAATTTAATATCAGCCAAATAATTTGAATCTTGATGAGGCGGCAATTTTGTTTTTCACAAGTCAAATTCTGTAACGCAAACCGCCCGAGAAAACTTAAAAATCAAATAAAGTAAAAATCAAATCCAAATAAATTTATTACGAATATACAAGGAAACCCAATAAATACAAGCACGAAAGAATAAAAAATTTGTTTAACCAATTTTTTGGAGTTTGGTTATCATTAAACATCTTAAATTAATATGAAGTTAACTTCGCAACGAATTAACTTCACAGCAACACACCCAACCGGAAACTTTTCTAAGTTTCGAGAAAACAACTACCAATAAGCAGCAACCAAAAAATTTTGCTGTCATTCGGCTAACCTGGTTCTTCTCGACAAGTTTTCCCAAGAGCAAACAACAAAATTTTAGCACGATGGTTGTCAGTATTGTGCTTTTACTTAACACAGAAATAGTTCATTGATTTTGAATTATCTTCTGTCAGCGGTCAAAGCGAACTACCACACCCCGAATAAAGAAAAAATCAGCCTTCCTCAAAAAATTCGGTTGTAAAAGACTTTCAGTAATCGAGCTATCAGTTATTCAGTTCACAATTATATTATCAGGCGCAAAATCTGATTTTATAAACCGTCAGGGTTTTTCCAAGTTCATTCATTCTGATAAACAAAATCACCGGCAACTACCGCATCCGGTATTACCGGTGACTAGTTCAAAATCTTCCACCCGCATTTTTCACTTCTTCAGAGAACGCGACAGTCGCTTTTCGGCAAAGTCCTGAAAAGCGTGAATTTAATAGTGGACTCTGCCCCCCAATTTTCAACCGCCAGAACATCAACGAACAAATCTATGAACAAATCTATGAACCAAATAATCGAGAATATGCTTTCAACCAATTTGACCGCCCGTCAAAATAAAATGATAACCACGCGTCGAAACAAAACGAAGAGTTTTGTTTTCGTCGCCTTGTTCGTCGCTGCTTTGGCGACCTCACTGCTTTTCATCAAAAGTTTCGATGTCTCCGCCGCCGGTCCGAGCGCTAACGCCGGCAGCGATCTGACGGTCGTCGTCGGCGAAGCGATGCGTCTTGACGGCTCCGCTTCGGTCGGCTACAAGAGCGAATCGCAAACCGACGGCACCTGGTCAATTCGCTGGCAAACCGGCGACGGCTTCGAGACTGAGAATATCATCAAATCTCCGCACGTCTATACGACTCCGGGCACATACACGGCGACCTTGACCGTTAAGGATGCCTCCGGCGCCAGTTCGACGGCAAGCGTCCGCGTGACGGCAGTCGAGCCTGCCGCCGCGTCTCCGGAGAACATTCAGACGCTCTCTGATACGGGCAATGCCGATACGAACCGGAACAATCTGCAGGCGGCGGTCAATGCGGCGGCGACGAGTCCGAACACGCGAGAAGTGCGGGTTCCGGCGGGCTTTGTCTTCAACGATCCGCTGGTGCTGCCCGCTCGCTCGTCTTCCAATTACGTGACGATTCGCGTGGCGGATTTGTCGAATCTGCCGGCGAACCGGCGCGTCACAGGGTCGGCAACTGACCGAGCGAAGCTTTTCAGAATGAATATGCGCGGCAATCCGACGACCGGTCATCCCAACGCTTTGCAGATGAATTTCGGAGCGAACTACTACCGCGTCATCGGTCTGGAGATTCGTCATATAGTGAGCGAAGTAAATACCGATATGATCGGCAACGAATATGTGAATTGGGCAATCAATAACAGTAATTTTATATTCGACCGTTGTTTGCTTGACGGCAATGGCTATCAAACGCGCAAGGGAGCGGTTCTGAACGGCAGAACAATGTCGCTGATTAATTCATCGGTGCTAGATATCAAAGCCTCGGGCATTGAGACGAAAGCCGTCGCGCAGTGGGAAGGAGCCGGACCGCTGGCGGTCGTCAACAACCGACTTGAGGCAGCGGCGATAAATGTTTTAATCGGTGGCGCGGAGATTTCCGGTTTCGATAAAGTTCTAGACGGTTTTGTATTTCGGGGCAATCATGTGTGGAAGAATCCGGCGTGGGAGGGCGGCGGCTACGCCATTAAAAATTTGTGGGAATTAAAACAGGGATATAACTCGGTCGCCGCCGGTAATATCTTCGAGAACAATTACGAGGACGGTCAAACCGGGGAGGCGATTCTGATTAAATCAATGACCGACGAAGGTTGCGCTTATTGCGAAGTCGGACGTCTCGACTTCAGAAACAATAAAATCCTAAACACGCGCGCCGGTTTTAACGTGGTCAATATGCAGGCTTTTCAGCTGCCGTATCCGCCCTACGCCCACCACATTCGTTTTGCGAATAATTTTTGGGAAGAACGAGGCGGGCGCGGCAATCTTTCGCAGGGCGCTAATTACTTTGAACTCACTCATAACACCTTTGTTAAGGGCGCAAATGATTGGAAAGGCTCCTGGATGTATTACACGAGCGGCAGTTCGGGCGTTCCCGAAGGCTATAAGGCTCCGGGTTATAAAATGCTTAATAATATCGGCTTTGAATCGGCTTATGGTTTAATGGGCGGAGGCGGCTCGCCCGGCAATGTCTCGCTTGATATGTTTCTTGCGTCTGACCGTGACCTTAGAAAAAACGTAATACCAAACGCGGGCGGCAACTATCCGGCTGATAACTTTTATCCGGCTTCGGTCACAGGCGAATATATTGATTACGCGGGCGGCAACTTCAATTTGAAAACGGGTTCAGTTTACAAAAACGCGGGAACCGACGGTAAAGACCTCGGGGCGGACTGGACGGTGCTGAACGCATCAACCGCTTCAGCAACGAGCGGAGTCTGGAATTCATCGACAATATCTAGTCCATCCCCATCCCCAACACCGACACCGGTTGCGACACCAACGCCGACTCCCACACCGACACCAGTTCCATTGCCGGCTTCGTGGCAAACGCAGGACGTCGGCAGTGTCGGCGTGACGGGAAACGCTTCTATCTCGAACGGCACCTTTACCGTGCAAGGTTCGGGAGCGAATATTTGGGACGCGGCAGATGCATTTCGCTACGTTTATCAGCCGCTTTCGGGCGATGGCGAGATAGTGGCGCGCGTGACGGGTGTGCAGAACACGCACCAGAGCGCCAAGGCGGGCATGATGATCAGAGAGTCGCTGACGGCTGGTTCGCGTCACGCGACGATGAGCGTGACGCCCGGTGCGGGACTGGAGTTTCTGCGGCGAAGTGCGACCGGCGGAACGACCGCCTGGTCTGGAGCGAGCGGAGCGGCGCCGAATTGGGTGCGGCTCACAAGAAGCGGCAACACATTGAGCGGGTATGTGTCGAACGACGGAACGACGTGGACGTTGATCGGCAGCGAAACGATAACGATGACGAGCAGCGTTTACATTGGGCTGGCGGTGACGAGCCACAACAACTCGGCGCTCAATCAATCGGCTTTTGATAATGTCAGGGTCACAGCAGGCACAACTCCGACGCCAACACCAACTCCGACGCCGACCGCGACACCAACTGCGACACCGACACCAACTCCGACGCCAACACCGACTTTAACACCAACACCGACACCCACGCCGAATGCGACACCTACGCCGTCGCCATCGCCTACGCGAACGCCAAAGCCAAAAAACACAAATAACCCACATTCGAGATCATTACAAGCACCTTCGATACCGTTTGATTTTGACGGAGACGGTAAATCGGATGTCAGCGTTTACCGACCGACCGATGGAATTTGGCATCTGCTTCAATCGAAATTAGGATACACCGGATTTCAGTTCGGTTCTACCAATGACAAACCGGTTCCGGCTGACTATGATGGCGACGGCAAAACCGACATTGCTATCTGGCGGGAATTGCCGTCAGGCGAAGCGGTGTTCTATATTTTTGAAAGTTCAACTCACGCCGTTCGGACAGAGTCGTTCGGAAAAACCGGCGACATTCCATCAGCAGTCGGCGATTGGGACGGCGACGGCAAAGCGGATTTAGCTGTTTTCCGCAATTCCGCTTTTGGTAGTCAGAGTTATTTTTTCTACCTCGGAAGTTGGAATAATCCGAAAAGGTCTATAACGAGTCTGGCTTGGGGAACCGAAGGCGACGTTCCTCAACGCGGTGATTTCGATGGCGACGGCATGGTGGATGCCGCAGTTTTCCGTCCTTCAAACAACACCTGGTATATTCTTCAAAGTTCAGACAATCAAATCAGTTATCGGGAATGGGGATTGTCAACTGATAAGTTCGTGCCAAGCGACTACGACGGCGACGGTAAAACTGATCTGGCTGTATTTAGAGACGGCATTTGGTATCTGCAGCAAACAACGAACGGAGTTCAAACCATTGAATTCGGCGTCGCTACAGATGAACCCGTGGCAGCAGACTATGACGGAGACGGAAAATCCGACTTGGCTGTTTACAGAGACGGAATGTGGTATCTGCAGCAATCAAGAGACGGCTTCGCCAGCGTCAAATTCGGTCTGCCGGGCGACCAAGCAATTCCCAAAACTGTTGTGCCTTGATAATACTAATTAAGCAGGGGCAATTTTTACAAAAGGAGCATTAAATATATTTAATGCTCCTTTTATTTGCGCCTTTTATTTATGGTCTGTAAAAAGAATTTTGAAGGCATCGAATTGGATTGAGCCGAAATTTTCTTTTGCCGATAATCAGTTCTTCACGTATTTACTTTTCTTAAATTTAACGACATATCTAAAGAACAATCTCGCGGGACGAGTGATGTAGTAAAGCGGCGATAACCAAGACGGCAGGCGCAGCAATTCTTCATCGGCTTCGTTCGGCGAAAAAATTTGCTTTAAATAAATATCATTATGATATATGTGCAGCTTTAACTTATCCCATAATCTCTCTTTTAATTTCAAATGAAACAATTGCTCTTCGCGAAACCACGCTCGGTTCTTTATTTCCACCAAATCCGGCTCGTCGTTAAATAAACGCTTGCGAATTTCTTGTGTAAGTTCTTCAAACAGTTCATTGTTTTTATTTCTCTGCCATTCCAATACGGGAGTATGGCGCCCGAAAAATTCGTTAATCAAGTATAGTCCTAAACCGAGGGGCTTTTCGCAGCCTAACCGCTTCGCCTCCTTATTAATTTGCTCCCATTCAATATCCTCTCTCGAAGAAATCATCTCGTTGATGTCGCAAATCCAGCTCAAGCGCTCCCAACGGTGCCTTCCGCCGTGCAGACATAAATAAATCAACAAATCATTGAACGAAAGATTGTTGACTTTCATCCCGCCAAAGTTAACAGATTCCACGTCGTTCCATAAACGATGCATTTCGAGCGGCAACGCAAAATACGAGTTGGATAACTTCCAGTGTAATTCCAGCAGAAGTTTGCTTTCTTTGTGAACAAATTTAATGTCTTTATGAGTTATATCGAGATTGTTCTTTTTTAGCCAGTTGATCCCGCTGAGCGGCTCGTAACCGTTTTCCTCGAGTAATTTTATTGCGGGTTCCATGTGCTTCATCTGAACAAGAACGTCCAAATCACCGAACATTCTGAGAGCTATATTATTGTAAAACTGCATTGCCAGCAGCGGACCTTTGAACGGCATGACGGGAATATTATTTGTATTGAATAATTTAATAATCTCAATCAGCTTTGCGGTCAGAAACATATTATTCCGCGTATGCTCTTGAAAATAACCGTCCAAACGATTTTTGATTTCGGGCGATAAAAATTCCTCAAACTTTCCCGTCAAATTCCAGCTAACCAGCGGCAGTACACAGTTTCGTTGGGCTGTTTCCAAAACATAATTCCAATCTAAAGGCTGCCGCAAATACTCGATTATTTCGTTAGCTTTCAGGGCGGTGATTTCCGTCTGAGAACAATTAATTATTAATTGATTTTCAGAATCGTAACCAAGTTGAGTTGTGTGCTGTGACATCAGATTTTACCTCTTTTTAATGAGTGTAGTTTTACCTAAAAAATTTACAATTCCATCACAAATTTTCTTGTTTGTTAAGGACAACCCGTATATTACTTTCACCAATAAACTGTTTCTCCTCAATTTTGTTCACATAAAAGAGATTGCCTTTTTATAGCTGAGGAAAGTGAGCGGCTTATTAATTTTCGACGTGTGGCGGCTACAGCGTTTTTTTATAAAAGACCAGTCCTTCCCAGTCTTGAAGCGAAACTGACTCGTGATGTTCAAAACCGGCTGTTTCCAAAACTGCCACAATTCCCGCTGCCCTGGCGCTTACGACGCCGGAAACTAGCAGCAGTCCACCCGAAACTAGTTTCTCGGAAAATTCTTGGGCTAAAGATATGATCACTTTAGGAAAAAGGTTGGCAATAATTGAATCATATACACCGTCAGCCGAATCAAGACTTCCGACCTTCACTTCAATCACATCTTCTAAATCGTTTAATTCGGCAGCCTTCTGCGCCGTATAGACTGCGTTAGAATCTACATCAACGGCGAGAACGCTTTTTGCACCGAGCCGCGCGGCAGCAACCGCCAAAACTCCCGAACCCGTTCCCACATCAAGCACGCTGGAACCGGCTTTGAGATGTTTTTCCATCAGGCGAAGAACGGTTAATGTTGTCGGGTGGTAGCCCTTGCCGAAAGTGTTTTTCGTTTTATCATCGTCGCCGCGCGGAAGCCATATTAATTTGTCTGAAGACGACGGAGAATAATCGAAGCCCTCTGGAAGAATGACGAACGAATCTTCGACACGCTTGGCGGAAATGTTAGGCTCCCATTGTTCGATGTATGCGATATTATCGTGTTCATCGGGACAGAACATAAGGCGCTGCCAATCTTTATCTACCGTATTTTTAATTAGTTCGCGCTGTTCGGGCGTCAGCTCTAATGTAATCGCGTAGGGCTGCTCAACAGACATCAAATCCTGTCCACGCTCAAGAATAAGTTTGGCTGTAGCGGTATTTGCAACCAATGGTAAAACTTCACTCTTCATAGCACGAGCAGCCAGAGAAAGTTTTATCAGATTTAAGACACTGGTGGCGATTTTTGCGGGAACCAACCCGCACTTTTGGTAGATTTCTCGCCGTTGTTGTTTAGTCAATATCAAATCAAACTCATCGCTGGTGTTCATAAACATTCTCTCCGGGCGTAATTTTTACGCTGCGTTGTTAAGTGTGATTAAGTCAGTCAACAAAAACCTCTTGCCGACTTTCTACTGCTTCCGCTTCGGGAGCAGCCTGCATTTGTTCTTTCCAGGACTTGGCATAATGACCGTTTAATTCTAATAACTCGCTGTGCGTGCCGGTTTCGACAATCTCCCCTTTGTCCATTACGAAAATGATGTCCGCGCGCATCGCAATCGTGAAGCGATGGGTGATGACGACGGCGGTTCGATTCTTCATCAAGTCGCGGAAACGTCGGAACCAATCAGACTCCGCCCAGGAATCCATAAAGCTCGTCGGCTCGTCGAGCAGAACAACGGGAGCTTTGCGAAAGTAAGCCCGCGCCAGTGCCAGACGTTGCCATTCGCCGCCGCTCAGTTCCGCGCCTTTAGCGTGAATCTTTCCGAGAAACGTATCGTATTTGTCGGGCAGACGCGAGATAAAATCGTGCGCTCCGGCGCGTCGGGAAGCGGTCTCTATTTCTTCGGCTGAGGCGAGCGACTCCAAATCGCCCATCGCAATGCTTTCGCTCACCGTCGCGTGATAGTTGAGCGGCATTTGATAGGTAACTGTAATCATCCTCAAAAGCTCTTTGACCGAGAATCTTTTAATGTCAATGCCGTCAAATTCGATGCTGCCCGATTCCGGGTCGTAAAATCGGCAGATTAGCTTGATCAAAGTCGTCTTGCCCGAACCGTTGACGCCGACGATGGCGACGGCTTTTCCCGCCGGTATAAATAATGAGAAATCTTTAAAGACGAATCGTTCGCTGCCCGGGTAACGAAAAGTTACGTTACGCAGCATAATGCCTTCTTTTAAATTGCGCGGCGTGGCGACCGGCGTTTCCGGATCGGTGATGCTCGACTTCAAATCTAAAAATTCAAACAAAACGTCAAGGAATAAACTGTTTTTAATCGTCTGACCGAGACTGCCGAACAGAGTCCGTAGCAATCCCTGACTGCGGTTGACCGCCTGGTAAAAAAGCGCTAAATCTCCCAATGTTAAAGCGCCAAACAATACCTTCCACCCGATCCAGCCGACAGCAGCTCCCAAAATCAATAACGAAAGAACGCCGGCAAGTAATTTGGCGATACCGAGGCGTTGCATCTGGCTAAGTTTTTCCGTTCGTAGCCCCTTACGCAAACTTTGGTAGCTCGATTGAAAATGAGAACTCAAATCGAACGCCCTGACTTCCGGCATCGCGTCGCGGTGCGTCAGCATAATGTCAAAATACTGAATCCACCGCCGCTCGCCCGTCGTCCCGCGCCACCATTTGTTATATTCCCGGTCATACCGAAGAACGATAATGAAAGCCGGGAGCGTGCTGATTAACAAAACTACCGGCAGCCACACGCTGTATTGTATTAATAAACCGGCGACGAGCAGTAGCGTAATACTGTTCTGAACCAAACTGCCGATGCTTTCAAGCAGACTGAGCGGACGGCTAGCGCCTTCGGAAGTTGCTTGCTCCAGGCGGTCGTGATATTCGTGAGATTCAAAATGCGCCATGTCCATCGCCGCCGATTTGTCGTGGATTAAACTTTTTATATAATCCTCGATAATATCCGCCTGCGCAGTTCGCACCATATCCAGCAGCGACTGAAACACGTCTGACAACAGCATTACGACGGCAACGGCGACGATAAAAAACATCGCCGGGCGTATTTTTTCCCACGAGCCTTGACTGTTGACGGCAACTACCAAACTGTCCACCACGAGCTTTGTCAAATAAACTAACAAGCCGGGCAAGATGCCTTGTATTACCAGCAAAACCGCCCATGATGCGGTGTGGAAAGGAGATGCCGCCCATATCAATTTGAACGAGCGTTTCCAATTTGTGGAATGTGACTTGAACGTATGTAAAAGAGGCTTTAAATGTTTGGATAATTTTTCCATCAACTTTTTAGAGAAATAAATGATTATTAACCAGACGAATTATATCTAATTCTACTTTGTCAGATTAAAAATTGTTTTCGCCTGAGAATATTAATTTGCCGAACCCGATGTCTTTGATGTATCGTCCGCATCAGTATTTTAGGCTCATCCGGTTTGTTTTTAAGGTATTATCAAGCATCAACTTCACATCTTCTCCACACAACATTAACGGCAAATTTCTCGCGTTTTTCACTGGCGTTTCCAAGATAAATGCAATGCCATCATTGTTAGTGAGGTGCCTTTTTCACCTGCCAAAGAATCCAAATTCTGATTGATGTTCTTCGCCACTTTTATCATCACAGGTTTCGCATCCCGCTCGGCACGGGAGATAAGATGCTGTAATTGCTGATACTGACTGTCGGAAATACGCTTAACCATTCGTTCTACACTGCTCTTACATTTGTCAAACAAGCCTTATAAATACTCAAAGGCGTGAGTAATACAGACTTTTCTTCGGCAATCAAACAAAAGCCGAGACTTGATTGCATAGTCCTCAAGTTTTTTCGCTAATCAGGTAATCTCATATTCTTTATCTACCGTATTTTCGACTTTTTTTAACAGCTCAGTCCAATCTGACAAAATAGGATTAAGTAAGAATTTTTAACAAAATATAATCCTCAATGTTTGCTTTGCGAGTTCCAACGATTTTTCATTTTATATTACCGTTGCAAACGGCGCAGTTGGGCGCGCGCCAATTTTTCATACTGCTCGAACAGCGCGGGATTAGATTCGGCGAGCCAGATGGTAGTTTCAAATGCGCGACGTGCTTCGTCTAGTTGATTGGCGCGAGCAAAACAAGTCCGAACATAACGTGCGTTTTCGGGTCGGCGGGCGCGAATTCAGATTGCCGTCTTGTTTGATAATTGACGCACAATTTTTCACATAATTCTAGAAGTTATTTCAAAATTCGATTAATGCACAACAATATGCACGCCAGCACGCAAAACGCTTTATAACGATGCAGACCTCGTTCGTATCTAACAACCAATCGGCGACAATTGTCGAACCAGGCAAAACATCGTTCGACGCGCCATCGCTCGGCATAGCTCGCTGCCGAAAAGCGCGGCGGCTGACCGCGTTTTCTACGTCGCTTGTATTTTCTGGTCGGAATGCACGTTTTGATGCCGCGTTTCGTCAGCTCGCGCCGGAAAGCGGCACTGTCAAAGCCTTTATCGGCGACCAGTTCCTGCATTCTGGTTCTGGCGCGTCCGCGCTTTTGTCTCTTGATGGCGACCGTTGCCAATGTTCGGCTCGCAAGGCTGACTTCGTGCGGCTGCGCGCTCTCGCAAAGCAGACCTATGGGCAAGCCGTTGCCGTCCGCCACGAGCATTACTTTACTGCCTTTTCCAACCTTGGTGCGCCCGACTCCATCCCCCCTTTTTAGACGGCACGAAGGAACCATCAAGGAAAGCTGCTGCCCATTCAATCTTGCCCGCCCGGTCAAGTGAGGCGAGCAGTGCGCTCCAAACCGCATCCCAAACTCCGGCTTGCGACCATTCGTCGAACCGGCGCCAGCACGTTGTCGGCGAACCATATTCGGCGGGCAAATCAGCCCACGCCACGCCGGTTTTCAGAACGTATAAAATGCCGTTCAAACATTTGCGATTATCGGTGCGCGGTCGTCCGCGTCCCGGTCCTGGTTGCGGCAAAAGCGGCTCTAGCACTTCCCATTGCTTGTCGGTCAAATCGTGTCGGCTCATAATGCCAACTATTTTGACTCAAATTAAATGAATTTTGAAATAACTTCTACTTTGTCAGATTAATTTGAAACTTTGAAAAAGATGAAATCAAGCTGTTGATTACCACTGGTTCCGCCGATATTTATTTGATTTATCAGCGCAACCCACAAGCAATCATCGGCAAATATTCATTTGCTTTTAATCTGACAAAGTAGAATTAATAATTCCTCAATCTTCCTCATTCTCCGGCAGCCTTGATAATCTCCAGTCGCTCTTGAGCATATTTTCTGTATCTTCCCTCTGGAACAAGGCGAATATACATTTCATACTCCTGTCGAGCTTGACTTAATTGATTCAATTTCTCATAAGCTTGTCCGAGTTTGATATGAAGGTAGCCGGATTTTGGCGGTGCGTGTAGCTGGGCTTCCTTAAAACAATTTAGAGAATCTGCAAAACGTCCTTGGTTGTAATAGAATTGTCCTAATTCATCCCACGCATGTATATTATTTCCAACATTCGCGGCTTTAAGAAAGTTATACTCTGCTTTAATCAGGTCGTTCCGTTTCACGTAAAACTGTCCGAGACGGAGATTCACATTGGCTACATCCCAAACCGAGTTGAATTCTCTATCCGCTATTGTTTCCGCATATTCAAGGTATTCGATAGCTTTGTCTGAATCATCCATTTTTTCCGCTACCATACTTGAAACCCGATATGCATCCAGGTTATTCGGTCCTAAATCACGGGCGATACTCGCCATCTCGACAGCTTCCGGGAACCTCTGCATCGTCGAGTATTCAGAAGCTAAAGCAATGTATGCTTCGGGAAGACGATTGTTTACCTGAGCATTATGTTCGAGAAGCGAAAGCGTGTCGTGCCAGACGTAGTTTTGACGCGCGTGAACGGTCGCTAGGGCGGCGACAAGAAATATAAAGGATGCCTGCATCGCTCTATTTACCCATAAATTTTTCCCGAATTTTTCGTATAACCAATCGAATCCTATTGCCGCTGACAGACAAAAGCCGATGGACGGAAGGTATAAATACCTTTCTTGAATGAAATAAAACGCCGGCACGAAAGTGCCTAATATCATTAATGCCGGTAAAAGCCACGTACCAAACCACGCTGCCGAAAAAATTAACAGCCGGGAGCCTGACCGGGCGATTAAAAATACGCCGCCGGCAATCAAAAGCAGAGGTCCAAAAAAAGTTGAAAATGAAATGTCCGCCGCCGGATTAATAAAGTGGAAAATGCTGTAGCCGGACGGGACAACGAGCAGCTCAACATATTTCAAGATGACATTCGGGATCGTAATCAGGACATTTATTAAAGGGTGACGCTGCTCGGTATTGAATAAAACTCCTCCGTTGGAGTAGAAGCGCAGGAGCAGGTAAACGAAGATTGAAACGGTGAATGCGCCCCAAACGGTAAATACGCGCAGAAACGGTAGATTTCGTATGCCGATGCCTTTACTTAAATATATTTCCAGAAGAAGTATAGTCGCCGAAAGCATCAATGTAGTCTCTTTACACAACAACGCGCATAAGAACAACGCCGCCATCAAAATTACGTGATACCATTGACCGTCGTGACGATATAATAGATAAACATAAACGATAACCAGACCGAACAAAGCGACCAGTATGTCCGGCACTCCTGATATCCACGCTACCGACTCGGCGTGAACCGGATGAACGGCAAACAGCGCGGCGGCAATAAATGCGAGTTTGGGACGGTCGGAGATTTTTCTTAATACGATGAAAACAAGACCCGTTACAAGCGCGTGGAGAGTTACGTTGACCAGATGGTAGGCTCCGGCTTTCGTCCCGAAGAAGTAGTATTCAACGATATGAAATGCTGCGATTAAAGAACGGAAATAATAGAAAGTCAGCCCTGGACCGTCAACCGGCGTCCAGGGATTGGTAAAGAACACGAGCGGCAGATTTCTGCCGCTGTGCATAAATGGATTTTTCGCAAACATCCACCAGTCGTCGTAGGCAAAGTCATTGGTTATGGTATTTAAAGAGGTTAAAAAAGCTAGTGCAACAGCAATGATAAGGTAAATATTTCGCTGAATGAGAATCGAAATTGAACTTTTCAATCCGGCGGTTGGATACATATCAAATCCTCGGAATCATACTAAATGCGCCAGAGGTTCGGTTTGGCACTGCGATTCGATCAATTCCGCTAAATCTCCCAACAAATCAATTGACCTCGGTCTTTCGAGACGATACACCGGCGTATGATTTACGACATTTGAACACTGTCGAAGATTCGTCATCGCCTGTTCGTTTTGAAGTAACTGCTTGCCGTAACGGGATAAAAAAGTGTTGGCGATAAGAGTAGTAATCGCCTCTTGAGGTTTAAGAAGTTCCGCTTTCAAATCTGCGCCATCTTCTAATATGTAAACAGCTTTCAGAGGAACGTTTTCCCGCGAAAAGTTATCGGCGACAGGACGAAATCGTTTTTCCGCCCCCGTATAACATTCCGACAGAACATCTGGGTTATCTCCCAAGACGGAGACGGCAGTTTCAGGCATCAGTTTAAAGTTGGGAAAACCGGGAACGATTGAGGGTATGCCGCTTTCTATATTTTCCATCGCCACAATATCATCGGAAATCACCGGGTGTCCGCGTCTATAAAGCATCGCGGCGGTCGTTGACTTGCCTCTTCCCTTCCAGCCCAAAAGCGCGACCGCGCCGGCGCCGATGGAAACGGCGCTTGCGTGCAAAACCAGCATTCCGCGCTGTTGTAATAATGCGGCTAGCGCTATTCCGATGAGCGGAAGACGAAGCAACTTCTCCTCTGCGCCCGGATACGCCTCAATAATAATTTCATGACCATCCCGAACAAGAAACAGTCCGATTTGATCCCAATAAAAACAAATTTCTCTTTCACCGATTTGCACTGCGCGATCATCTCCGATGTCACGCGGCAACAAGGATTTAACATTCCCGAATTTAATCGAAACGTCAACCTGCCGGTTTTCCGTGAGGGTAAATTGAGGAACACAAATTTCTGATTTTATGCAAACCCCAAAGGCGGTATATAAATACATTATTCTCTGATTCCTACAAATTGATAACTCGTATCGTCTCGAATATAAAATAATAATAGCGGAGTTCTTTCAGCGTTTCACTCCTCCAAAAAGCGGCAATGCCGCCCTGACGATAAATCAGGCTTGACTGTGTTGTGTTTTAATTAAACTTTTATTCTCTGCGGATGCAAACAAGATGTATTCTTAGCTCTATGGCTGCAAACTTCAAATAGTCGAGGGGAGAATGTAAGTTTTCTGTGTTGTTAGTCGTTACTATGAAATGCATCCAGGAGTACCTTTCACGCATTCAGCCGTGTTAGCAGTTCCTTTAGGCATATCAGCGTTTACTAGAGTACCGGCTAAAGTGATTTTTTCAATATCACCATGGACGGTAAGTTCAGGTTTGATAAACACTTTTTTTCCCATGATATTTTCCTCCTTTTTTAGTTTTATTGTGAACATTTGCTTTTTGTCTGCAGCCACAGAGCTAAAGATACGCAGTGTTGAATTGAAAGAACATCGTTCAAGGTAGCCTCGGATCGTAGAAAGCGCTCATGCGCTTCGCGCAGCGATTTGATATTGACGTATTCTGCAATCGTTTCCGGGTTTTTTACGATAACGTCGTTTATAATTTTCCGTCCGAATTTTTTCAGCCCGTAATTGTAACCGGGAGTTTGGTCGGTTTTTCCAGGTCGCCACTGAATTTCGGGCGGGAGGATTCCGTCCATTGCCCGGCGCATAATCATTCGCGTCCAACCTTTCTTGATTTTTTGTTCGGGCGGGAGGCTCAGACAAAACTCTATCATCCGTTTATCCCAAAAAGGATAACGCATTTCAACAGAGAAAGTGCCTGAAGCATAATCTAGAATTTCCAGCGGAGAAAAATGACTTCCATTATCAGTGAGATTCCAAAAGTGTATGTCTCTTTCGGTTCGCAACTTAATGTTTTTCTTTTTATCAAGCAGTGCTGGATTTACACGTTGTGCGAAATCCGCATTTAGCTCGGCTCCGCCCTCAAAAAACGCTTCGGTTTTCGAGGCAGTCATTGCTTTAACGCGTTGCACGCCGCTCTGCACTCGGCTCGCGTATCTATTTTTCGTAATCCACGGATTGAGTCCAAAATTCCAAATCCAGCTCCACGCTGCCCTCTGCCACGGCTGATTCGTTCGCCGCGCATAGGCGATGTTTTCCGAGATGAGTTTAACCCAACGCTTCTCGTATCCGAGTTCCGTAAAATATCCCAAGCCGTGCGAGATTGTCGTGTCACCGTCGTAGCCGTCAAGGATGACCTTTACCCCTTGAGCTTTAGCGGCTTTGTAGGAAAGCCAATTGACATACACATTACTCGAGGTCATCGGCTCGTCTTGAATTTTTAGAACTTCGTCAATATCGGCGTAGGGTCCGTGATTATCCGCCACAATAAAGTGCGGCGAGATGCCGTTTTCACGAACTACTGCGTTGATATACTCGCGTTCATCGCATTCTTTAACATGGTCGAATACGCCGGAAAATGTGTGAAGCTGTTTTGTTTTATCACCGGCGAGAAGTTTCCTCGCCATGCAAGTGATGGACGAAGAATCCATACCGCCGCTCAACATCGTCCCCACCGGCACGGAACTACGCAGACGACACTGGACGGCTTCGGTAAAAAGTTCGCGCAGCGCCTCGGCATATTCACGGTCGGACTTCAATTTTAGTTCCGGCGGAAGTTCTAGCTTCCAATACGAAGAAATTCTCTTGCTTTCACGATTGATTACCGCGCAGTGTCCGGGCAGAAGTCGTAATATGTCCCGGTAAAAGGTCATCTCTTTGTAATCTAACGTATTAGCTAGATGCTCGGCGACCCTAATTTCATTAACGCACTCTGATATTTGGGGCAACACCAGCAATCCTTTGATCTCGGTGGCAAAGGCAAATAAATTTTCTGATAAATGGTAATAAAAAGGCTTAATGCCAAAGTGATCACGCGCGCAAAACACTTGTTGATTACGCGAATCCCAGATGCCAAAAGCGAAATCTCCGAGTAAGTGTTCGGCGCACGACTCGCCCCACTTTTGATATGCGGCTAAAATCAACTCGCTGTCGGAAACCGGAGAATCGGATTCGTCGAACGGACCGAGAACACCGATTAACTCTTTTCGATTATCCAGCCGAGCGTCCGCCGTTATAACAAGTGATTTGTCTTTGCTTGCAAACGGCAGTTTTGCATTGTTCGTTTCGGGCATTGTCTTAAACATCCGGTGACCTAACCCAATCGGCTCATCGCTCCAAACGCCCGAGTCATCCATTCCTCGGTGCGAAAGAACGGCTGACATTTCCTCCAAAATTTTGGAAGCAACCGGCTTTCTATTCAAGTTGTAAACGCCAAATATTGCACTCATATAGTCACCGAACCGGATGATTTCAAAACCTGAAAATTATGATGCGGCAGTTTCCCGATAATAATTTTTCCATCTATCTCGACCCACGCGTGCGCCATAAATTTATCGTCTTCGTCTTTATCGACGCCAATTTTCAATTGTGAGTTTTGACCTCTTAATCCTAAAAGCGTCCGTGCAGCCAGCGCCTGTGTTAAACAACTCGCATAAGGAACGTAATGACTGCACGCTCGAACCGCGCTTGTTACATTATCAATAACATTCCATTGAACTTGTCGGTCGTCCGAATTTGTCGGTGCAAAACTGCATAGCCAGTTGTTCAATGCCTTGAACGGAAAAACCCACAGACTCAGACGAATCACACTTACCGCAATTAACGATTGGCTAAGCAATTTCTTTTTTTGATACGGCAAAAAAAGAAATTTAAGAATCTTTTGCATTCGAAACTTCTATTAACTCCTCGTTTAGCATTTGTTCTAAAAATGTTAATACTTCCAGACGACAAGTTTCGTGGTCAACATCGTATTCCTGCGTGATGGCGGTTTCAATTTCAGGCAAAGTTGCCGGCGTTTGAATCGCCTGCCAGATGCTGCTGCCGACAGAGTTAATGCCATAATATTTTCCGTTCTTTAAACTTAAAATTACGCCTTCCCCTTTAATTTCAGAGTATAGGTGGTCTTTAACCGCTTCAATGCGATTATTTAGCAATGCTAATTCGTCAAGGCTTTCGGGTTTCGTTTTCTCTGTAATCATATTAGCTTTATACGTAAAATCAATCGTTTTCGTAGAATTAAAACTGTATCAAAAATATTTCGATCAACTTGGTTTGAACTTTTGTGAAAATTCGTTGCTGCGAACATCCTTTGACGAGCATAGAAACGGTTATTGAACAGACAGTTCCAAATTTTATACAACCCTCCAAGTTATTTTTTTTGGACTACTGGGCATCTCTCCGCCGAGTATTTTTTTGCTCCGACTTAGCTATGCAAGTTTAGCTTACGAAACAGTTATTCGTAAAGTTTTTTAGCTGCGAATTAAAACCTTTGGGTGATACCTCGGCATCGGCTGATTTTGATGGTAACCGAAAAAAACTAGTTGTATATTTTATGTATAAGGCAGTTAGGTTCCTTCTGTTCGATTCAGCGCGCCTGTCAAATAACTTTTGCTTAGAGATTACAATGGAGACAAGAAACCCGCCCAAAACGTAAATGGAAGTTCTTGGTTTTTTTATCTTGGTGGACATTTTATCTTGGTGGACATAAATAATTAGATTTATTGTTATTACAACTCAGCTTTAAAGTAAGCCGGCAGATGGTTTTGTCATTTAAAGAGCTATCTAAAAAGTCATTATGAAGATAAAATCAAGAAATGTATCGAACAATATATTAGAGTGAATCCGTTATGGTTTTCTTGCCTGATACGGCTTTCTGTGAATATCATAGAGATGATGGTAGAGTAGTTAATTAAATTTCGATTAGTTTGTTTTCCATAATTTCATTCTGCTGAATTTGCGCAGTTTACCGATTTTAGTATTGATATTACATATTTCCAGAAGATTGCTCGGACTCGTCTGCCGCGCGTAATTTCGCATAAAAGAGCTTTCAGCGCGCTTTTTAAGCGCGGTAACTGAGAGAAACTCGTCGAAACATTGTTAAACAAAACAGTAAAAATCGCCGTGGTCTTCGCAATCGTTTTGGCTTTGTATATGCTTGAACTGTATAAGAAGGAAATTTATGGACAAACAACTCAATTAAGTTTGTTATAGTAAATCAATGGAAACGCTAGCCGCGAAACGCTTTTAGATTTGACGGCTAAATATCAAAAATGTCGAACGATCGCTCACTATTGACCAAACTGAAATCAAATTTGCCTTGGTTGGTTCGTTATCCGTTTGCGCGGGCGAGTAGTTTTCTCGAACGGACAACATTTGAGCGCAAGCACGTCATCTTTACCATCGCCAACCATTTTGAACCGTCCTGGAAGCGGTGTGGAATGCTTGATTTGCATGCACAACAGTTGCGTTTAGACGAATACTTCAAAACGGCGCGCAAGACGGGCGAAGCCGTTGTTGACGCTGACGGAACCAAGTTTCGCCACACAAATTTTTTTCCAGCGGAGCAGTATCATAAAGAACTTTTAGACACGCTGGCGGCGATGCAGGCAGAAGGCTTGGGCGAAACGGAAATCCATCTTCACCACGGTGTCGAAAAACCCGATACGGCGGAAAATCTGCGGAAAACTCTTATTGAATTTCGTGACTGTTTAGCCGAACAACATCACAGTCTGTCTAGAATGGACGGCGTGGGAAAACCAATGTATGCGTTTGTTCACGGTAATAATGCGCTCGGAAATTCCGCCAGTGGGAAATTTTGCGGCGTTAACGGAGAATTGCAGATTCTCTCGGAAACCGGCTGTTATGCCGATATGACTTTACCGAGTGCGCCCTCCGAATCGCAAATGCCTGTCATCAATCAAATTTACGAATGCGGTTTGTCTTTGAACGAAAAAATGCCGCACCGCCGAGGCAAGCGGGTCGAGGTTACAGAAAATAACGAAAGTAAACCGCAACTGCCATTAATAGTCACTGGACCGCTCATTTTTAATTGGACGCGCCGCATCAAAGGTTTTCCGGTACCGCGGATTGAGGACGGCGCGCTTGCCGCTAATCAGGCGATGAATTTAGCGAGATTTCGGCGCTGGGTGAGCGCAAACGTAACGGTAAAAGGTCGCTCGGAGTGGGTTTTTGTCAAACTTTACTGCCACGGGTTCTTTGACCACGACCGCTCAGTTTGCATCGGCGAGGACGCGCGAAGATTTTTCTCGGAAATCATCGAAAATGGCGAGAAGAGCGGCGAGTATAAGGTTCATTTTGCCTCGGCGCGTGAAACGTTCAATATCATTTTGGCGGCGATGAATGGAGCGGCGGGCGATCCAAATGATTACAGAAATTACCGTTTGCAAGCGATTATGAACGAAACCACCAAATTGAAAATAACCGAACCGACGACAAATGAAATAACTTTACATCAGTAGCGATGGCGGCAAATCTGTTCGGAACAATCAGGAATATAACACTCTCCAATGTAAGTAAAGGCTATTGCCCGATTTTTTACTCTCTATCGTAAGTCTGTTATCGTCAACAACATCTATTTCGAGAAGTCCGACTGCGTAAAATTCCAGAGATATTAAACTCTTTTAATACTTTACCTTATCACTCTTTGGTAATGATCAAAGAAGGCGTTTGGCTATTTGTATCAGGCATTTCTCCGATAACTTTCAAAGCTGAAGATTTCAATTCTCGCTGCAAAATTTTTTTTGTGATAAATGTTTCCCCCGACGCTGTTAATTTGTTAAACGATTGTCGCCCGGTCTTCTGGTAGGAACATCCCGCCAAAAGACATCGCGTTGCGTGAACCGACGACAGAATATCTCCGTTTTTTAGTCCTTGGCTAAACTTTGAAAGGTAGTATGACGGAGCATGATATTTTAGGAAGAACACTCCTCCCGTGCGAGAAACTCGCTCCACTTCCCGCAGTGCGGACTTAATGTTCATATACATCAATGCTATGCGACAAATCAAAACGTCAAAAGTGTCGTCGGCAAATGGTAATGCGTGTCCCGCCGCACGAACGAATTCGACTCTTTCGCCGAAGTTTTCTGCCGTGAACAGTTCGCGTCCGATTTGCCCGACTTCCGGTGCAACGTCAATACCGACGGCTTTTGCTCCGCGGGCGACAAACGGCAGCATCTCCTGTCCCGCGCCGCAGCCGATGTCCAGAACGTTCCGCACATTAATATTCTCCGTTGCTTTTAACAACGCTTCCTGCCGTTGGGGTTCAGCCTGAAACTTGTTCCATTCGGCTATTGCATAATCATTGTAAGGCGAGTAGTCCTCGTTAATCCGCACATGATTTTTTTCTGTTGACATAATTATAAGTGACACAGTAGAAGATATAATTTTTCATGGAAGAGATGAATCAATAGCAGAAAACAATAAGAGCAAAGCAAATACGGTATCAAATGAAAAGATTTAATACGCGGAAAACAATACTTTTTCACCTTTCTTCTTTTACACTTTTCTACTTTTCACCTTTGTTTCGGATTCGTCGCGTCAGAACGGTAACGAGAACCCCGGCAGCGATTCCGGCAGCGGCGATTTTCACATTGTCCGTCGCGGGCGGCGGAACGGATACTACGCCGCTCTCGTCAGCTATCGCCGGACTCAGCAAGTAACGACCTTTGCGCGGCGCATCGAAATGGCGGGCTAATTCCTTTAACTGTTCCGCCGTGTCCGCATCGTCAATCGGCTGTCCGTGTCCCGCGGCAACGACGCGCGGTTCTAACTCCGCCAACTGTTCGACCGAGCGATGCGCCGCCTGCCAATCGGTCGTAAACGGTTTCGGCGGACCGCAAAATTCCTTTTTCTCTGTAATTTGTGAAGTCCACGAATCGAGGTTCATCGTCGTCAGCGC
This sequence comes from Pyrinomonadaceae bacterium, assembly GCA_030448055.1. Classification (GTDB taxonomy): domain Bacteria; phylum Acidobacteriota; class Blastocatellia; order Pyrinomonadales; family Pyrinomonadaceae. Next base: position 62,203 of record JAUJNR010000002.1, on the reverse strand, counting down.
GTCGCCCGCTAAAAGCGTTCGGTCACGTTCGCGCCATAGAGAAATGTGTCCGGCAGTGTGTCCCGGCGTGTGCAGAATTTGCCAGCCGCGCATCTCGGCAATCTCGCCGTTTTCCGGGAGGGCGTAAATATGAGTTTTCAAATCATAACCGCCGTGCGGAAACAGACGCGACATTTGAGCAATCGCGCCGCCGACGGTCGGGTCTTGCGGCGGATAATCGGACTTGCCCGTCAGATACGGCATCTCAAGCCGATGCGCGTAAACCGGAACTTGCCATTCTTCGGCAAGCGCGAGAGCCGAACCCGCGTGATCGAAATGCCCGTGCGTCAAAACGATTGCCGTCGGCTTTGCGCCCGCGCCGTAACGGTTTTCGACCGCATATTTGATTCTCGCCGCCGAATACGGCATTCCCGTATCAATAAGGACGAACGAACCGGGCGCGTTCTCCGGCGTGTCCACAAAATACGAATTGACGAAAACGATTTTCGTGTGAAAAACACCGTCCGCCACTTTTGATAAATCGTCGTTCGACGATTGAATGCCTGATTCTGTTTTCTCTAAATCGTTCATAACTTTCCCATCTAAATTAAATTCCGCCACAAAAATAATGAACTAAAAATCCGCTCAAAAATCCTTAATCATCACCCATCCCTTCCCATTACATTCCCGTTGGAAAAGTTTCGGGCGCATCTTCTTCCTCGTCCGTGCGGCTCGCTGCCGTGTCCAAAGGCTCGACCGCGCTGGTTTCGTCAAAGTGAATTACCCCGTCGAATTGTTCGGATAGACGGGCGGCGAAATAATGGCTGACGCGCTCGGTTTCCGGTCGATAGATCACGCCGATAGCACGCTCAAGCTGCGGGCGGCACAACGCTTCTTTGATTTCCGCATCGCGTAAATCGAGAAAAAAGGCGGGCGTATCAATTTCGTGAAAAATCAATTCGTAACTGTCTTTATGCGACGGGCGAACTCGTTTCACCCGCGCCGCTTCGCCCCAATCGGTCGCCGCCGCAACCGTTCCCGTGTGCGTCGTAAAGCCGATTATTCGCACAGCATCATCGCCGTATCGCTCACGCACAAGCTCGCCGACGTTCCACTCGCCGCGCTCGCCCATTTCCGTTGCCCGCGCGTCGCCCAGATGCGAATTGTGCGCCCATACAACGATTTTCCCCGAGCCGTTTTCCGCGTCGAGGTGCGCCGCCAGCGCGTCCAAAGTTTCCGCCATATGCCGGTCGCGCAAGTTCCAGGACGAGACGCGACCGCGAAACATCTGCCGGTAATACTCTTCGGCGTTTTTCACCAACCGCGCGTTTTGTTCGGCGAAAAAATACTCGTCGCGGGCGATAAATCCGTCGCGGTTGGCGTATTCGGCGGCGCGGCGCTGCAGTTCGACGAGTTGTTTGACGGCTTCGTCTTCGCAGGAAAATCGTTCGTCGTAACTCGCCGCGTAGCCGTAACTCTGCGCGTCTTCGCCGAAATGGTCGAAGCAAGAATAACGCGAACGCGCCTGCTTTGCCGCGTCCGGGTCAACCTTTTCGAGAAAACCTAAAACCGCTTCCATCGAAGCGTGCAGGCTGTATAAATCAATGCCGTAAAATCCGGCTTGTTCGGGCGGCGATTTGTCTGCGTTGTGTTCGTGCAGCCACTCGATAAACTCTAAAACATCTTCATTGCGCCACATCCACAACGGAAATCTTTGAAAATTTCCTAACGCGCGTTCGGCATCCGCGTCTGCGCCGATGCCGCGCACGAAGCGGTTGACGCGGTAAGCATCGGGAAAATCGGCTTCGACGGCGACGGCGGAAAATCCCTTTTCGGCAATCAATCGTTTCGTGATCGCGGCGCGGCATTGGTAAAATTCGTGCGTTCCGTGCGAGGCTTCGCCGATTAAAACAAACCGCGCATCGCCGACGAGCGACAAAATCTCGTCGGTTGCGTCCGCCGCATCGTTTAACCGAACAGCTTTTTCTCGAATCATTTTTATCAAATCGCTTCGTTCAGACATAAAATTTATTTAACCGGCACGAGCCGCATAATTTCGGCGCCGATGACAATATAATTGTGAATAATCAAATTCTAAATGATTATAAAGAATATTGACAGAGATTGTGGAGACGGATGGACATAAGAAATTTAATTGTTTTTTTGTTTTACCCGTGCTTATCTCTTCAATCCCTTTCAATTTTTCTTATAAACTAACAATCGCGTCGCCGACCGCTGAAGCAAAACCAAAACTCCCAACAAGCCGACCGACGCCGCGAACAACAGAAAATCGTTTAGGCTTTCAGCGTGGAAAGCGAACGAAAGCGCGGTCGCCACGGCGGGCGCGTGCATTCGGTCAAGCGAGAGCGACAAAATGATATTGGCAATCATCGCCGCCCCGCCCGCCAGATAACCGAAGCCGAACGCGTAACCCATCGCAATCCCGATTGCCGCTGCGCCGATTTGCGCGACGAGAACCGTGCCGACCGTCGTTTTGTGTTGCGGGTCGTGATAAATCAAAAACGCCGTCGCTGCCAAAGAAACGAAAAGAAGCCGTTGACTGCTGAACGCTTCGACGAGCGCGAAAACGCCAAGCACCGTTAAAGTCGGCAGTAGCGCGAGCGTGAATTCGCTTTTCCAATCTAACTGCTCGCGCGCCGCATTCTCGCGCCCGTCAAGCGGTCGCAAACTTTCGCTCGTTCGATTCGCCGACTTTTCGATTTGCATTTTGTTTTTCGCTGATTATTTCGCGCGTCCGGCAAGCAAATCCCGCGCTATATTAGCGACGCGCGTCCCTTGAAAACGCGCTGCGGCGAGCGCCGTTTCGTCGGGCGCGAGCGCGCCGTTATTTGAAGTGAACGACGCGCCGTAGGGATTTCCGGCTTGAAATTGAATCGGGTCGGCGTATGACGGAGCGACGATGATGCAGCCCCACGAATATGCGATGTTGTAAATCGAAAGAAGAGTTGATTCGTGTCCGCCGTGCAAAGTTGCGATGGACGTGAACGCCGAAAATACTTTGTCGTTGAGCGCGCCCTTCGCCCACAAACCGCCGGTTCCGTCAACGAATTGTTTAAGCTGCGCGGCGGGCAAACCGTAGCGCGTCGGCGTTCCCAAAATAATCGCGTCCGCCCATTCCAAATCGCCGTTGACGGCTTCTTCCACATCTTGCGTTTCGAGCCGGTGCGCCGCCCAACCTTCATTCGATTTTATCGCCTCCTCAGGCGCAAGTTCTTTGACTTTGCGAAAACGCACTTCCGCGCCCGCCGCTTTTGCGCCTTCTTCAATCGCCCGCGCGAGTTTATAAGTCGTGCCGGTCGCGCTGTAGTAAATCACCGCAATTTTTTCGTTCGCCATAAATCTCCTTTAATTTTTGTTTTTTGAAATTCCTTTAAAGCAATTTATGAATCGTAATCGGCAAATCTCTGACCCGTTTTCCGGTCGCGTGATAAATCGCGTTGCCGACAGCCGCCGCTTCGCCGACGATGCCATTTTCGCCCAAGCCTTTGGCGCCGAGCGGATTGATAATATCATCGTGTTCTTCGACAAAAATCACTTCGATGTCGTGAACGTCGGCATTCACCGGAGCGTGATATTCGGCAAGATTGTGGTTCATAAAGCGCCCGAAGTTTTGGTCAATGTATGCCTAAGAGCCTGTTTGGAAATTCTATAAAATAGCTCCAGCGGAGCGTCATATTTATAGAAAGCGTTACAATGGAAGGCTTGAGCTGCATCGAGAGTGACATATTTTTATGCCGTTCCTCTGGAACTCAAATAATTTTTGGAAATTCCGGCTATAAATATGGCGTTCCTACCGGAACTTTGAATTTCCAACCAGGCTCTAAATCTGAAAGTTGCTGTTAATAAAATACTCCGCCGCGTTTGTTCCAATCGTTTCGCCAATCTCACTGCTGTGCGCCGCGTCATTCTTCCTCCCTGAAAACCTTCTGCAATTTAGATGAAGCGACTGACTCGGCTTTTTTGAAATTGCTTGCAGGTGATTTCACTTTTTTCTATACAAATTGGCAACGCCGGCGGTCAATCCGGCAAAAAGCCCGATTTTCGGTGCGTCGCGTCCAAAGCCCGGACGAACGCCGATGTCGAAATGCAGACGTTTATTAACTTTGTAAATCAACGCGCTGAGCAGGTAAATTCCGCGCGGCTGATTTTCTTCAATCGTGTTGCCGTATATTTCGCCAACGATGTCGAATTTCCTCGACAGCTCGCACTCGACCGTGAAAACCGCTTGCGCTCCCGAGTCGCGCCGGTTGCCGTCTTCGCGCCCGTTGTTCAAGTAAGCGGCGTTGAAAATGTAATCGGTTTTATCGAACGTGCGGTGAAGAATCAGCCGCAGGTTATGGTCAACTCGTCCCGTACCTAAGTTTTTTTCCTCGCTCGCCGTTGGCAGTTTGATTGAATAAACGAAAGCGGCGGCGAGACGTTCTTTCGGCTTATCGCGGGCAATCGCCTTGAATCCGAGATGCACGTCGCCGATTCCGGTTTCACGCATTCTCGTCATCGAATCCTTTTGCGAAGCGACCGCGTCCATTTCAAAATCAAGACGCAATCTTTTATTCACCGCAAAATAAACGCCGAGCGGCGCGCTTTGCCGATTCCGAAAATCAGGCGCGTCGAAATCGAAATCGCCGCCCGTTTCAATCTGCAAAACGCCCTTCTTTTGAATTGTCGCCGAATCGGAAACGGTCGGACGCACGGGCGAAATATAATCCTCGTCCTCGTCGTTCTGTTCCTCCTGCGCGATGGCGGCGAAAGGCAAAATTAAAATTAACGTCAGAAGCCAAAGGTTTTTCCGGCTGTTTTCCGACCGATTATGTGTTGTGAAAATCATTCATCCATCATAAAACGCGTTCGTAAATTTTCAAGCGGCGCGGTCTTAAATTTCAAAAAATTTTACAATTTTTGTCTAGCGCAATTTGACTGGCGCGCCCGAAAAGTTTTTGAATTTTCTTTCGCGTCCTTTGGGTTATCTTGTAGGCGAATTTCTTTCGGTTGGTTACTCTTTCCCGTCAAAAGCCGCCACGCCCGCTTCGGCGACTTCCTGGTCTTGCTCGACTGTGCCGCCTGACACGCCGATGGCGCCGACGATGCGCGTTCCGCTTTGCAGCGGAATGCCGCCCGCGAAAATAATTATGCGCAAATCGTTGCTCGCGTGAATGCCGTAAAGCGGCTCGCCCGGCTGCGCCAACGTGCCGAGCAATTTCGTTTCCAGATTAAAACTGCGGGCGGTGTAGGCTTTGTTCTGCGCGATGTCAATGCTGCCGAGCCACGCGCCGTCCATTGCGATAAACGCCTTTAAATTGTTGCCTTCGTCCGTGACCGCGATGTTCATCGGAACATTGATGTCCTCCGCTTTTTTCCGCGCCGCCATCAAAACTCGTTGCGCTTGTTCGAGCGCGATTCCGTTCGCTGCCGGAACTGGTTTGTCTTTTCCCAAAATTGCCATTTTTCCTCCGAATAACTTTAATCAACTTGCTAAACTTTAAACGCAAAGACACAAAGAGGAAGAAACGATAAAAAATTAAGGGTCTATGGTCGCAAAAGTAACTTGGAAATCTTTTAAGTCTTTTTGTCAAAATGATTTTGGGTAAAAAGAAAAGTGATGAAATTTCGAGAGCATAGTTTTCGTTTTCATAAAATTTCTTAACGTCATAAAACTTGGCTGACAATGCAAATTTAATACTTGAAAATTGCCTGCTAATTCACTTTTGCGACCATAGACCCTAAATTAAATATCCCGGTCAGGTTCCGGCGATTGAGTTTTTTATCGCTTTTCCTTTTTTGAATTTTTGAAAATTCATTGATGCCGTAAAGAGGCGTCATTAATCTCTTTCGTCCATCTCTTTCGGCTCGGTTAAAAGTCCAGCCAACACGCTGAACGCACCTAATCCGACGAAGAAATTACGCGCCTTTTTATTGTGCGAAAAACCGAATAAAAACGGCGCGCCAAGTGTCGCCAAACCGACGGCAACGTCCGCCGCCAGATGCGCTTTGAACGGCAGGACTTTGACTAATCCCAATTCGTAACGCGTGAATAAACTGGTCAGCAAAACGCCACCGCTCACCAGGCGCGACAGGCGAGCGGCGGTCTCCTCGTTAGTAAAACTGACGAGTTCTGGAGCGGCAGCGAATAAAGCCGCGTAACTGTAATCGGCAACACCGTGCATTTGCCGCGAAATCAATTTTTTCATAATTTACACTTAAGCCCGCGCCGTTAGACTGCCGCCTCCGGTTTGAAAACCGCGCCGCACTTCTTCGGCGTTCTGGCGGAGTTTGACCCGGTTTTCTTCGATTGATTCGACTAAATTAGTTGAGATGAAATGATGCTGACGGTCCGGCGAATCTTTTCTGGTTAGCTTGATTTGGTCGGCGACAACACCGTCAACCGTTCCGACGTGTGCGTCATCCGCGCCGACTACTTCCATGTGTTCGCGGATTCCCTTATTGGCGTCCGACAGCTGTTTTCTTCGCGTCTTTTCACCGATATATTTTTCGATTTCCGGTTTTTTGGCTTTACTGCGCGAGTTGAGAACCGCTCCGAGCGCAATCAAGCTGCCGACGGCTAACGCTCCGAAGGCGAACGGATGAAGTTTCGCTTTTTGATACAAACTTTCTTCTAGCACAAAGCGGGCTTTAGCGCCGCGTTCCTTTAAATTTGAATTCGTCTGGTGAAGCCCGTCAGGACGATTTCCCAATGCCGGAACCCCGGAATTCTGCATCGAATCAATCATCATTTCATTCATTTTCTCGTAAGCCCGCGGCGTGTTAAGCGCCATCGAAGAATGCAGTTTTGCCGTCTCGCCGACGAAGAAATCGCGCTTTGGATTTTGGGCGCAATAAAGAATCGCTTCCGCCACAAGCTCCGGCGCGTAAAGCGGCGGCGGCAATTGCGGTTCATACGGCAAATAATTTTTCGCGTTTTCGGGAAACGGCGTATGAATCGCGGTCGGTTTGATTAAGGTAACGGAAATCGGCAATTTGTCGGCTTCGAGTTCCATCCGCAGCGCGTCGGTAAAGCCTTTGACCGCGTGTTTCGAGGCGGAATACATTCCTTGCAGCGGCACGGGCGCGTCGGATACTTCACTGCCGATGTTGATTAGCGAGCCGCCTTTTTCGCGCAGATATTCGGCGGCAATCTTTGAACCATTGACCACGCCCCAGACGTTCGTTTCAAAAAGGCGGCGCAAATCGCCGGTCGGCACCTCGGTAATTCTGCCGTAAACCGAGCCGCCCGCGTTATTGACCCATGTGTCGAAACCACCAAATTCATTTTTCGCCATTTCTGCTGCCTGTCGCAGAGCCGCTTCGTCGGCGACATCGGCAGCATGGTAGATCGCCTGCCCGCCGTTTGCTTTAATTTCCTTTGTCAGTTCGCTTAATGCGGCTTCGTTTCTGGCGATTAAAACCAGCTTCGCGCCTTTTTCCGCCGCCATTCGCGCCGTCGTCAGCCCGATGCCGCTCGTCGCGCCTGTAATAACCACCGTTTGTTCGGATATTTTCTTTAAATTCATAATTGCTAAACTCCTTCTCTGGTGAAATGTTAAAACTTTGACTTGAAATAATCGGCAGAAACGATTTCTCCCGCGATTAGCCAGTCCGAATAATTTTAATTTTCTAATCTTAATTGCCGCTTGTCGCCGTCTTCTGTCTGATTCACTACAAACACTGCTGCTGGAGACACGCTTCAGGAAAAAAGGAAAGCGCGGCTGATACTGCGCTTTCCTTTTTGTATGTTTCGTTTAAGTGTCTCGGCGAATCATAATTTCGCTTTTCTCTTCTTATTGCTCGGCGTATTTTTCCGCCGTTTCTTTTTCCTTGCCCCAAATATGGTCTGTGACGCCGCTTACACCCGACTGCCGGGCGCAGTTGGCACAGCAGAAAAATGTCTCTTTCGCCTCGATGCCGTGACCGATGATTTTGCACCCGCAATGCGAACAGATGGGTGCAAGCCGATGAATCGCGCACTCGAAACAATCGAAAATGTGGCGGTTGCCCGCCGTGACGACTTCAAACGATAAATAATAATCATTGCCGCAAACTTCGCACTGTGCCATTTTTTCAAATCTCCTTACTTCATTTTGCCCTGCATCGCTTTAATCATATCGAGATGTCCCTGCAGTTTGGGCAAGGTTTTCGCGGCAAAGGCTTTCGCATCCGCGTCCGTGCCGCCGTCAGCTTGCGTCTTGAACAAATTAACGCTTTTTTCGTGGTCGGCAACCATCGCATTAACGTATTCCTTATCAAATTCAGCGCCCGACAAACCTGACAGCCTATCTCTCAACGCTTTATGCTCGGCGTCCAATTCGGTCGGCAGCGTGACGGTTTTTTTGCCCGCCAGTTGTTTTAATTCGGTATTGGCGTTCGTGTGGTCTTGAATCATTTGCTGAGCGAATTTTTTGACTTCCGCATTTTGTGATTTGGTCGTCGCCACTCGGCTTAATTCAACCTCCGCCATTCCGCCCTTGGCGGCTTCGGTCATAAATCCATCGGGCGCGGTCATATTGCTCATCGAATTAATGACTTGACCGTTGGCGTTTGCCGTATTTGAATTAACCACCGTCGCCACGTTTGAATTCGTTGAATTAGCGTTTGCAGCATTTGCAGCCACGGCGTTGATCCGCGCGCTTGTATTGGCGTTCGACCCGCTCGTGCTGGAATTGTGTTCCGAGCAACCGGCTAATCCTGAAGCCGCTAAACTCAATAAAATCGTTGCTGAAAAAATTTTCATATCTACTCACATCGGTTTATTAAAATTAAATATCCAGGTTGTATTTTTCAGACGAAGTTAATTCTATCGTCATTTCAAACAAATGCTTTTAATGCTCTAGACATAAACGCATTAAAGAATTAAACGCCAGCGAAATTTTTGCTTGCTCAATGCAAGTATAAGTTCAACTCACAATCGTTCCGCTCAAATACAACACTAATTAATGTCTTAATTGAAAATCACAACGAACAAATTTGATTTTTGTTCGTTGTGTTTCAATTTCGCAGAGAAAAAAGAGCGGCTAATTCATTCTTACATTCCGCTCATTTTATTGTTGTCCATTTTTTTGCCGCCTGACATACTGCTCATCAGTTTGCGCGACATATCGAGGTGCATTTGCACGACCGGCAAAGTTTTCGCTGCAAAGGCTTTGGCTTCCGCGTCCTTACCGTTGCCGGCTTCTTTCTGATGCAAGGCGACGGCTTTCTCATGGTCTTTGACCATCATTTTGACATACGCCATATCGAAGTCCATACCCGACATCGCCGACATTTTTTCCATCCCCGATTTGTGCTTGGAATCCATTTCCGTCGGCAGCGTAACACCTTTGCTTGCTGCTATCGGTTTTAGTTCCTCGCTTGATTTGGTATGGTCATCAATCATCATTTGTGCGAGTTTTTTGACTTCATCGTTTGTGGATTTTGACAGCGCCTGCTGACTCAAACCAATTTCATTCATATCGCTCGTCGCCGCCATCATCATATATTTGCTGTCGGAATTCTTTTTGCCGCTAGTTTGCGTGTTGCTGTTTGAATTTGTTGTGTTTTGAGCGAATCCGTTTGATACACACATCATCAAAGCTAAGATTGCGCCCATGTAAATCATCTTTTTCATAATTAAATCTCCCTTATTCGTAAATTAATAAGTGAATGAAATTTTTATTAAGTGTAAAAATTTCATACGAAAAACTTTTGTTTTGACTCTTCCGTGCAAGACGGATGCCAGAACCAGAAAATTTCTCACCGATACTAGGTTCTAATCTTATAGCCGGACGGAATTCGTTAAATTAGAACGAAATTGTTTTTTAAACGAAAAGTTGCTTTAATTTGGTAAAGCAAAAGTTTTCGGAGGAGCTATAAAAGGCTGAGAGGTGTTTTGCTAAAAACACGACTCCTAAAAACCTGATGCGGATAATGCCGACGAAGGGAGAAAAACAATGAGTGAGAAAGAATTAAAAGAAAAAACCAGCACGGAAGTAAAACTGCCGAATTCACAGAAAATCTACGTCGAAACAAACGGTTCGACAATCAATCAAACCAAACATAACTTGCGCGTTCCATTTCGGGAAATCGCTTTGAGTCCGTCGAGGAATATGCGAGACGAACTCGAAGCGAATCCGCCCGTCAGAATTTATGACACGAGCGGCGTTTGGACTGACCCTGACGCGCGTTGCGATGTGCGCGAAGGTTTGCCGCCGCTTCGTAGAGATTGGATTACGGCGCGTCAAGATGTCGAAGAATATGTCGGGCGCGAGATTACACCGCAGGACAACGGATACTTAACGCGCGGGGCAGAAGACATCGCCAAGATAAAGGAGAGCGGAAAACTTGAGGAATTTCCCGGCTTGAAACGTGCGCCTTTGAGAGCGAAGTCGGGGAAATGCGTGACGCAGATTCATTATGCCAGGCGCGGCATTATCACGCCGGAGATGGAATACGTCGCCATTCGTGAAAACCTCGGACGGCAAATCGCGTTTGAAACTTTAGCGAATGGTGAGCAAAACGAAAGAGATTCCCCATATCACCAACACGCGGGCGAAAGTTTCGGCGCGGCGCTGCCGAAATTCGTCACGCCCGAATTCGTCCGCGAAGAAGTCGCTCGCGGGCGGGCGATTATACCCGCCAATATCAATCACCCGGAAGCCGAGCCAATGGCGATTGGGCGCAATTTTCTCGTCAAAATAAATGCCAACATCGGCAATTCGGCGATAGCGTCTTCCATCGAAGAAGAAGTCGAAAAAATGCGCTGGGCGACGCTTTGGGGCGCGGACACGGTGATGGATTTATCCACCGGAAAAAATATCCATGCGACGCGCGAATGGATTTTGCGAAATTCGCCCGTGCCGATTGGCACTGTTCCGATTTACCAGGCATTAGAAAAAGTAAATGGAAAAGCCGAGGATTTGACGTGGGAAATTTACCGCGACACTTTGATTGAACAAGCTGAACAGGGCGTTGGTTATTTCACGATTCACGCGGGCGTTCGTCTGTCTTACATTCCGTTAACCGCCAAAAGAACTACCGGCATTGTCAGTCGCGGCGGCTCGATTATGGCGAAGTGGTGTTTGTCGCACCATGAGGAAAGTTTTCTATACATGCGCTTCCGCGAGATTTGCGAGATTATGCGCGCTTACGATGTTTCGTTTTCTTTGGGCGACGGCTTGCGTCCCGGCTCGATTGCCGACGCGAACGACCAGGCGCAGTTTGCCGAACTCGAAACTTTGGGCGAGCTAACAAAAATCGCCTGGGAGATGGATTGCCAGACGATGATTGAAGGTCCCGGACATGTGCCGATGCACTTGATAAAAGAAAATATGGATGTGCAGTTGAAGGTTTGCGGCGAAGCGCCGTTTTATACTTTGGGACCGCTAACGACCGACATTGCGCCCGGCTATGACCATATTACTTCGGGCATCGGCGCGGCGATGATCGGCTGGTTCGGCTGCGCGATGCTGTGCTACGTGACGCCGAAGGAACATCTCGGATTGCCGAATAAAAAAGACGTGAAAGAAGGCGTGATAACTTACAAGCTCGCGGCGCACGCGGCGGATTTGGCAAAAGGTCATCCGGCGGCGCAAATGCGTGATAACGCGCTCTCGAAGGCGCGTTTTGAATTTCGCTGGGAAGACCAATTTAATTTAAGCCTAGACCCAGAAGTCGCCCGCGAATATCACGACGAAACTCTGCCTGCCGAAGGCGCGAAGCTGGCGCATTTCTGTTCGATGTGCGGACCGCATTTCTGTTCAATGAAAATCACGCAGGAAGTCCGTGAATACGCAGCAGAAAACCAATTGGAAGAAGAAAAAGCATTAGCCGTCGGAATGAGCGAAAAGGCTAAGGAATTTATGGCGACGGGTGCGGAGATTTATCGAGGCAATGAGCTTGAAGCCGTAAAGGAGCATCATTAAAACCCGATTCTTAAATCAACAGCCTCAAAACGAAAATTTTCAGTAGTTTGAGAAGCTCCGCTTTTCGTCTTATTATTTATCCGGGAGTTTGCTTATGCCGCAATATAACCTTTTGGATACGGATGCCGTCACGCTCAACGACCTTTTTACAAACGGCAGGCGATTCATCGTGCCTGAGTTTCAGCGTGATTATTCTTGGAAAGAAGAGCAATGGGATGATTTATGGACGGACGTGCTAGCCATTCGCAATCAAGATAAATTTCATTATATGGGCGCGATTGTCCTGCAAGACCACCGCGATAAATCCTACAGCGTTATTGACGGACAGCAGCGCTTGGCAACGCTCAGCGTTGCCGCTTTAGCGACGATAAAAAGAATACAAGATTTAATTGATGCGGAGATAGAGGTTGAAGCAAACGCCGAGAGGGTCAAAAGATTAACCGAACAATATGTTGGCGAAAAAGACGCTGTTTCTCTACGGTATTCAAATAAATTAAAACTCAACGAAAACAACGAAGATTTTTATCGAAGTTTTCTAGTGCAGTTGCGTGAACCTATCAACCGTCATCGGCTGCCCGCCTCAAACAAACTTTTGTGGAGCGCGTTTGAATATTTCTACCAAAGAATTAAAGAAACGCTCGGCGAAAATCCGAGCGGCGAGATTCTAGCTGATTTTTTGCAAAACCAAATTGCCGAGAAGTTGTTATTCATTCAAATTGTGGTGGAAACCGATTTGGACGCTTATGTGGTATTTGAAACATTAAATGCGAGAGGCATCGAGCTGACGGTTTCAGATTTACTAAAAAACTACCTGCTTTCTTTAACCTCTCAAAGCGAGGAAGATAAAAGACAAGCTAAAGATCAGTGGCGGCGGATTATTCAAATTACGGATTTGGACGGTTTTCCGGCTTTCCTGCGTTACTACTGGAATTCGCGTTACGATTTTGTTCGTAAGGATTCTTTGTTTAAAGCCTTACGCGGCTCGGTCACGACGGCGGAACATACATTTAACTTACTCGATGATTTAGAAAGACACGCGGGCATTTACGCGGCTCTGAAAAATCCGAACGACGATTTGTGGCAAGGAAATCGTGAGATAAGAAATAGAATCGCCGAGCTAAAACTGTTCGGTGTAACTCAGCCTTATCCGCTTTTATTAGCCGCTTATTTCAAAATGCACGGCGATTTTGAAAACATTTTGCGTTTTTGCTCGGTAATTGCTTTCCGCTATAACGTCGTCAGCGGTTTAAATCCAAACAAGCAGGAACAAGCATTTCACCAGGCGGCAAAAAGAGTATTCAACGGAACGATTGTCAATTCTAGCCAGGTCGCGCAGGAACTAAAAGACATATATCCGAACGACGAAGACTTTGCCAATGTTTTCTCTACCAAACAAATAAATACCAACCGGCAGAAAAAACTTGCCCGCTACATTTTATACTCTTTGGAAAATCGGATAGCTGAAACAGCTAGAAATTATGAAGATGACCCGGGAACAATCGAACACATTCTGCCCGAAAATCCGACCGCCGAATGGGAACAATATTTTTCTCACGACGAACAAGGGAGTTATATCTACCGGATAGGAAATCTGACACTATTTGAACCGGGTAAGAATAGAGAATGCGGAGCAAAGTTATTTGCAGAAAAACAAGTTATCTACCAAGGCAGTCAGTATGAAATGACAAACATAATTAGCAATTTGGATTGGACGCCGGATCGGGTTAGGCAAAGACAAGAAAATTTTGCGGGATATGCGACAGCCATTTGGCGTATATCTCAAATTTCTTAGATAAAAACAACACAAATAACTGCATTTTTATTCGATGAAAATCACGCAAAAAGTCCGCGAGTAGCAAGAAGGCATCGAAGCGGAAAAAACTCTTGCCGTCGGAATGAGCGAGAAGGCGAAAGAGTTTGCGGCGACGGGCAGCAAGATTTATCATGGCAATTCGTCTGAAGGTGCAGACACAGAACATCACTAATTTTATGGAAATTCAAAGAAAGGAAGACGGAAGTCGTGGCGAGTTTTACATCGAAGAAGACGAAAAACAAATTGCTTTGATGACGTATAAAAAATCAGGCGAAGGTCAAATCATCATTGACCACACGGAAGTTGACGAATCTCTGCAAGGCAAAGGTATCGGCAAAGATATTGTTGAAGCGAGCGTAAATTATGCGCGGGAAAACGATTTAAAAATCGTGCCGACTTGTCGGTTCGCTAAAAAAGTTATTGATGAGACGCCCGACTTTCAAGACGTTTTAGCTGGTTAAATACAAAAAACCTTACACGCGAAAGACGCGAAACAAACGAAAAGAAATCAAAAATAAATCTTTCGTATCTTTCGCGTTTTCGCGGGCGAAAACTTTTTAAAAAATGCCGCCGCGAATTTCCGCATCAAGTTATTCAAACACCGCACCGCTCGTTTGGAGTTTTTTATACGGCTCGAACCGCGGACGGTTTGAGTTGATAATGGATAACGCGCCCGCGCGTTCGGCTGAGCTTTTGCAGCAGAAAAGAGTTGATGCCGCGCTCGTTCCGGTCATCGAATACCAGCGCATCGAAGACGTTTTGCTTATTCCAAAAGTGTGTGTCGGCGCGCGCGAAAAAGTGCGGAGCGTTTGTTTAGTCACGAAAGATTTGGATTTGCGGGATGTAGAATCGGTCGCGCTCGACGCGTCTTCAAAAACTTCCGTCGCGCTGACGCGAATAATTTTCCGGGAATTCTACGGCTTTGAACCGCATTATAACGAAGCGAAACCGAATTTAAGCGAAATGCTTATGCACTCTAATTGCGCTTTGCTGATCGGCGACCCGGCGCTGACGGTTGACGAAAAAATTTACCGCAAATTTGATTTGGCGGAGATTTGGAAAGAATACACCGGCTTCGGTTTCGTCTTTGCGATGTGGATGACGAACGCCGGAAAATCGGAAATTGCAAAAACGATTGATTTTTGCAGAATCCGCGATGAAGGCTTAAATCATCTGGACGAGATCATTGCCAATTATGAAACGGAAATCGCGCTTGACCGCGATGGCTTTAAGGAATATCTATCCGAAAACATCTCTTATACGATTGACGATTCGATGCGGAGAGGCTTATCGCTTTACTTTGAACTGGCGCATAAATACCGCTTGATCGAGCGTTTGAAACCGCTTCAATTTACGAATTAGTTGAATAAACCCGATTGAAAAATCAATAACCATAACGCAACGCCGACGAAAAGAAGTAGAAATAAATCTTTTCCGGCTGTTTCTTCTTGATGCTGCATGTCTCTTCTCCTTATAAAAATTTCCCGTCATTTATAAACGCGGATTCGAGCTGCAAAACATCTCAAAATTTACGGCATAAAGATTGATTATTTTTTAGTTGAAAACTTAACGGAGCGCAAAATCGAGTTTTCAATCGAGTTTTATTGGCAATCTGCGATTTCGATTTGCAAAATGAAGAGAAGAAATTTAGCCACAGAGGACACAGAGTTCACTGAGAAAAAGAAGGTAAAAATACGTTTTAAATTTTCGTTTTGCTTCTCTCGGTGTTCTCCGTGTCCTCTGTGGCTAAATCTTTCCGTGTTAAAATAGTTACAAGTTATGAGTGATATTCAACCGATTTTAGATAAGGCTTTGGCGGGTATACGATTGACGGGCGAAGATGCGGCGGCGCTGCTTGAATCGCCCGATTTTGTCCGCATTGGACTAGCGGCGCACGAGATTCGGATGCGGAAAAATCCGACCGAGGTCGTCACCTACATCATTGACCGCAACATTAATTATACAAACGTCTGCAATGTCGTCTGCACTTTCTGCGCGTTTTATCGCCGACAGGGAAAACCCGATACATACGTTCATTCGATTGAGGAAATCGAAAAACGGATTGATGAAACCATCGCGCTCGGCGGCACGGGCGTTTTAATGCAAGGCGGACTTCATCCAGATTTTAATATCGAATGGTATGAAAATTTGCTTTCAACCTTGCACGCAAAATATCCCGACTTTCAACTGCATTGTTTTTCGCCGCCGGAAATTCACAACATTTCTTTGATTTCAAAATTAGATTACGAGACGATTATGCGCCGTTTGAAAGCGGCGGGTTTAAACTCGATGCCCGGCGGCGGCGGCGAAATTCTCGACGACGAAGTTCGCCGAAGAGTTTCGACCAAATGCACGACGCAGGAATGGCTCGACGTGATGCGCGCGGTTCACCATGTCGGTTTGAAATCCACGGCGACGATGATGTTCGGCATCGGCGATAAAATCGAACACCGCGTTCGGCATCTTGAAAGAATCCGCGATTTGCAGGACGAGACGGGCGGATTTTCGGCGTTTATCTCGTGGACGTTTCAGCGCGAAAACACTGCGCTCGGGCGCAAAATAACAGAAGAACCGACCGGAATTGATTATCTGAAAATGGTCGCCGTCTCGCGCCTTTTTCTCGATAGCGTTCAGCACATCCAATCGTCGTGGCTGACGCAAGGGCTGCGGCTTGGACAAACCGCGCTTCGCTTCGGCGCCGACGATATGGGTTCGATTATGATTGAGGAAAATGTCGTCTCGGCGGCTGGAGCAAACACTGAAGCAAATGAAAAAGAGTTGCGCTATCAAATCCGCGAAGCCGGATTCATTCCTCAGCAACGCGATATTTTGTATAACTACATTAGCCGCGAAAATGTTGATGAACTGGACGCGAGAAAATCAATGCCGCTGAAACAATTGAGCGTGGCGTTTGCGGATTAAGTATGCCAATATCCAAGCACCGAAAGAAGAGGACTTCAAGAAAGCGTAAGGTTGTTAATCTGAACGAAACCAAATCACCGATTCAGCGAATTCGCATTCGAAAGCACCGATTTCGGGAAATACGCAACAATCCAGATTTTCTTGCGCTAGTAAAAGTAGGTCGAGCTGTAAATGCAATTACATCAGGTATACAATTTACTTCTGACTATATTGACGATAATTCTCCGGTCGGTCTTCGTCAATATAATCGAGCGTTTTTCACGACTAGTGGATTTTTGTATGAAGGGTTAGAAGTAGTTACTAGCATTAGATTAAAGTATTTAAGCGAACCATTCTTTAATAAACTCAATATTCTAATCGGCGACGAATACAAAAAACATCGAAAAGTTTTACAAGAAATTCGAAATTCAATAGCCTTTCATTTAGATTCCGACGACAAATCCACAAAACTAACGCTTAGTAATCTCAAATTAAACCGTTATGATCTCATGTCTGGAAACTCGGGTCGAATGATGGACTTTTACTTTGACATGGCAGACACTGTTGACTTTAATTATTTGATTGATAAATTCAAAGATGGTCGTCCCGAGCCAGAAGTGTTGGCAGAGATTATGGAGTTGGTTACTGAACTAATGAACTCTTTTGCATTTGCCGGACACGAATTCTTGGATGGTCTCGGAAAAAAAATGAACTCTCCGACTATGTTGATTGACGTTGAGTAGATTGTTTTTTAACTCTTACATAACTATTACGTTTGCTTGCCCGCCAACCTGTTACTCTGAACCTGCAATAATTTTAGCAATCGAACAAGGGGATCAATGCAAAACGTAGTCGAAATCGAACAGTCTCGGCTGTTTGTCAACTGGAAAAATTTATTCATCGTCACAACTTTTCATCTGATGTGTATTCCGGCTTTATTCTTTTTTAGCTGGAAAAACTTTGCGGCAATGATGATCGGAAATTGGATTGTCGGCAGTCTCGGCGTCGGACTTGGTTATCATCGTCTGCTGACGCATCGCAGTTTCAAAGCACCGAAATGGCTCGAATACACTTTGACGGCGCTCGGCACGATGTCAATGCAGGACGCGCCCGACAAATGGGTGGCGACGCACCGCCTTCATCACGCCTTTACCGAGACCGCGCGCGACCCGCATTCGACTCGTCCGGGATTTTGGTGGGCGCACATCGGCTGGGTCGTTTTGGGAACGGCGCAAGACCACGACCGGGCGACTTTTAAAAAATACATTCCCGATTTACTGAAAGATAAATTTCACGTCGCGTTGTCGAAATACTATTTGATTCCGATTATTCTTTCGGGTTTTCTCCTTTATGCGCTCGGCGGCTTCTCGATGGTTTTGTGGGGCGTTTTCGTTCGTGTCGTCGTCGGATGGCATACGACCTGGTTTGTTAATTCGCTGTCGCACATCTTCGGCAAACGCTCGTTTGACACAAAAGACGATTCGACCAATAACTGGTTTGTCGCCATTCTCACGTTCGGCGAAGGCTGGCACAACAATCATCACGCTTATCCGCGTTCCGCGCGTCACGGTTTGAAGTGGTATCAATTCGATATGAACTGGATTACAATCAACATTTTCAAACGACTTGGCTGGGCAAAACAGATTCGCGTCTATAACGCGGAGAAAGCCGATTGAATAAAAACGACAGTTTAAGGATTCGGAAAAACAAAAAAATTGCAGTGAGAAAAAGGATGAACGGTTTTATCAATCGCTCATCCTTTTTCTAACCGCAAACTTATTTAATCCGACAAAAGTTTACGCTTTGATTTGACTCGCCGAAAAAATAAATTTCCTCTTCGGGAACTCTTACAAAACTCTTACAATCGCCCCGCCGCAAAACTGTTACGATTAACATCTAAACGTCGAGAACAAGGCGTTCATAAATTTTTATTAGGACGAGAAAGGGGTTATCGCAAATGCAAAACGTAACGGAATTAAATCAAACACAATCAGACAAAATCCAATGGGTCACGCTCGGCGCGGTGACTATTTTCCACGTTCTGGCAATCGGAGCGTTGTTTACTTTTAGCTGGGCTAATTTGCTTGCCGCCGTCATTACTTGGTGGATTGCAGGCAGTTGGGGAATCGGGATGGGTTATCACCGTCTGCTAACGCACCGCGGTTTTAAAGCGCCGAAGGCGGTCGAGTATTTTCTGACTTTTTGCGGAACGCTCGGTCTGCAGTCGGGCGCGATAAACTGGGTGGCGACGCACCGTATGCACCACGCTTTTACCGAAACTGACAAAGACCCGCACACGCCGCATCACGGAACTTACTGGTCGCATATGGGCTGGATTTTTCGCGGCACCGCGCAGAATCAGGACGCGGCGACGCAACAGCGTTACGCGCCCGATTTGGTCAAAGACAAAGTTCACGTTTTTATGTCGAACTATTATTATGTCACGCCGATTATCGCCGCCGTGATTTTATTTGCCGTCGGCAGTTTGCTGACCGGCGGAATTTTCGGCGGCTTCACGATGGTTTTGTGGGGAATTTTCTTGCGCCAGGTTATCGGCTGGCATTCGACGTGGCTGGTTAATTCGGCGACGCATTTGTGGGGAACGCGCCGGTTCGAGACGCGCGACGATTCACGCAACAACGGTTTGATTGCCGCGCTCACTTTCGGCGAAGGCTGGCACAACAATCACCACGCGCATCCGCGTTCGGCGAAACACGGGCTTGCCTGGTATGAGTTCGATGTCAATTGGGTGCAGTTAAAGCTAATGGAAAAGTTAGGCTTAATCAGCGACCTTTACGGTTATCAAATTGAAAACCACACCGAGGGCGAACCGCTGCAGGAAGCGGCTTGAGAAAGGCAAAAGTAAAAGGGCAAAAGGCAAAAGTAAGGAAATCGCATTCCTGCTTTTGCCTTTTTTATTTCGACAAAACGCTTCAGTTTTCGCTTTCTACTTTTGCCTTTTGCCTTTTTACTTTTTACTTTTAAGTTATGCGTGTCGCCAGCCGCCGAAAAGCCGCGATTGTTTTTCTCGTTTTGGGCATCTGTCTGATTGCCCTGACCGTTGCGTTGAACGTCGGCTGGATTCTGCTTAATTTGCAGCAAATCGCGTTGCTCGTCTTCGGCATCGTGTTTTTTGCGATTATCATTACGGGACTCGTTTTAAATACGATTTTCCTGGTGCGCGAAATACGCCGCAACGAACAGCACGACGCATTTTTAAACGCCGTCACGCATGAACTCAAAACGCCGATTGCCTCGATTCGTCTTTATCTCGAAACGTTGCAAACGCGCGATGTCGCGGAGGCGAAGCGGCAGGAATTTTACGGCGTAATGCTCGCCGATACGAATCGTCTTCTGAATACGGTCGAGCAGGTTTTGAAAGCCAGCCGCGCGCGCGAGAAAAATCTTCTCCTTAATATCTCGGAAATCAATTTGGCGGAACTGCTCGGCGAATGCGTCGAGCGCGTCAAAACCCGTTACAATTTAAGCGACGACTCGATTAGCTTTGTGCCGCCGGCTGACGCGGCGATAAAAGTTTCGGGCGACGCCGACGAACTGCAGGCGGTTTTCACAAATCTTTTGGACAACGCCGTTAAGTATTCGGGCGAACGGATAAAAGTTTCGATTGGGGTAAAAAGCCTGAATGAAAAAATCGCCGTCGTGCGAATTAAAGATTCGGGCATCGGGATTTTGCCCGGCGATTTGAAGCGAATTTTCAAACGGTTTTACCGCGTTCCGAGTCCGCAGACGCAAAAGACAAAAGGCACGGGTTTAGGACTTTTTATCGTGCGCTCAATCGTCAAAAAACACGGCGGACGCATTTCCGCCGAAAGCCGAGGCGAAGGCGCGGGCAGCACGTTTACAGTTCAACTGCCGAAAATTATCAATGGCAAAAAAGTATGAACGGGAAGAATTCTGTTTACAACGCGAAATGAAAATTTTAATCGTCGAAGACGAACAGCATATCGCCGACGGTTTGCAGTTTAACCTCGAAGCCGAAGGATTTGAAACCGAACTTGCTGCTGACGGCAAACTCGCGTTGGATATTTTATCGGCAAACGGCAGCCGCTTTGACGCGATTGTGCTGGATGTGATGCTGCCCGACGTTGACGGTTTTACGGTCGCCAAACGATTGCGCGAAACGGAAAATTTCACGCCGATTCTGATGCTCACGGCGCGCAATCGTCCCGAAGACGTTCTTCATGGATTCGAATCGGGCGCGGACGATTACCTGCCGAAACCTTTTGAACTGCAAATTTTTATGGCGCGGCTCAACGGGCTTCTGCGACGGCGCGAGTGGTTTAAAAAAGAAACGAAATCGCCGAATGGAAACGAAATCTTTGAAATAAATAATCGGCTGATAGATTTTTCCAATCTCGAATTAAGAAGCGAAACGGAAACGGTTCACCTGACTCTAATGGAAGCCAAACTGTTGCGTTACTTAATCGAGAACGCGGGAACAGCCGTCTCGCGCAAAACGATTTTAGAAGAAGTCTGGGATTTGAACGAAGAAACCGACACGCGGGCGATTGATAATTTTATAGTGCGGCTGCGGCGGTATTTGGAAGATGCGCCCGAAACGCCGAAGATTCTGCAAACCGTACGCGGCGTCGGTTATCGGTTTGTCATTGACAATTAAAAGACAACTTTACGGTTTGGCTTTTCTTCTAAAAAATGTATTATAAAAGATCTTCCCAACTTTGGGGGCGACAGGCTTCGACAGGGGCTTGTATAGATCTTTGGATGCACGTCGGGCGTGTTTGTAAGCTCGTTAAAACTACAATCAAAACACAAATGCCAATACAGAAATGGCTCTTGCTGCCTAGTTAAACGCTAGCCACCAAGTGTTTCCCCGCAAGTCAGCTTGAAGCGCGCGACGGAAGCATAACTTACTTTAAGCTAGCGCATTTTCTCCGTCTGCGAAAATGCGCGAAATGTTAGCCGGGCTAGCTTTTCGCAAGGTCTTGTCAATTCACTTACTTGCGACGAGCGAAATAAAATAGAGAATTGACTAAGCGTGTAGATTCCCTCGGTCGCAACCTTTGGATGCGGGTTCGATTCCCGCCGCCTCCACCATTAATTTTTTTCCAGTATCGTCTAAAACCGAATAAATATAAGCATTACAGGCTTTTGTAGCAATCTGAAAAGACTGCTGTTTGTCGTTTGCCGCGGCTTTCGGGCTTTAGCGATTAAAAACCGTTTGCGAAAAGGCGAAAAAATCGGCTATAAGTTAGAGAAGATATTAAAATGGTTGGTCAACTTCCCGCACATTATGAAAACTGAAAAACAGAGTCGGCGCGATTTTCTAAAATCAAACGCAATTGGTATTGCCGCATTGAGCCTTGTAAAAAATACATTGGCTGGTGAGAGTGTTTTATCCGAGCCGCACGTCGAATTAAACGAAATAACCATTAGCGAACTGCAAGCCGGAATGAAATCGGGTGTTTTTTCAGCCAAAATGCTCGCCGAAAAATATTTAAAAAGAATCGAGGAAATTGACCCGAAACTAAAGTCCGTTATTGAAACGAATCCCGATGCGCTAAAAATCGCCGAGGAAATGGATAGAGGACGCAAGCGCGGTAAAGTGCGCTCGATGTTGCACGGCATTCCGGTTTTGATAAAAGATAACATTGACACGGCAGACCGAATGAAAACGACTGCCGGCAGCTTTGCGCTTGTGGATGCGCCGACGCCGGAACGGGACGCCTTCATCGTTAAAAAATTACGCGAATCCGGCGCGGTGATTATCGGCAAAACGAATTTGAGCGAGTGGGCGAATTTTCGCTCGACCAAATCTTCGAGCGGCTGGTCGGGGCGCGGCGGGCAAACGAACAATCCGTATATTTTAGACAAAAATCCGTGCGGCTCGTCTTCGGGTTCGGGCGTGGCGATTTCCGCGAATCTGGCGGCGGTCGCGGTCGGTACGGAAACCAACGGCTCGATTATTTGTCCGGCGACGAGAAACGGCGTTGTCGGCATCAAACCAACGCTCGGTTTGATTTCCAGAAGCGGCATCATTCCTATTGCTCACACGCAGGACACCGCCGGACCGATGGCGCGAACCGTCGCTGACGCGGCGATTCTGCTCGGCGTAATGGTCGGGCGCGACAAACGCGACGACACGACCGACGATAGCAAAAAAGGCGAGAAAGATTACACGAAGTTTCTGAACAAAGACGGGTTGCGCGGCGCGAGAATCGGCGTGGCGCGTCAGTTTGTCGGAGATAACGCTAAACAGAAGGAAATCTTTGAATCGCACATTGAAGTTTTAAAGGCTGGCGGCGCGACATTAATTGACATAACTTTTCCCGTAGATTTCAGCAAAACGAGCGACGACCGGCTGCAGGTATTGCTGTATGAATTTAAAACCGATTTGAACAAGTATCTTGCAGAAAGACGTTCGCCGTATAGAACGCTCGCCGATTTAATAAAATTCAACGAAGAAAATAAAGAGCGCGAGATGCCGCTTTTCGGGCAGGAGCTTTTTCTGCAATCGCAAAGTAAAGGAGATTTGACCGAGAGCGCATATCTGCAGGCGCTGCAAAGAATAAAAAACGCGTCGCAAAAAGACGGCATTGACGCCGTTGTTGCTAAAGACAGACTGGACGGGATTGTGTCGCCTGCAGTGGGCGGAACTTGGTCGCTTGCGGCGGTTGCCGGTTATCCTTACATAACCGTTCCGGCGGGATTTGCCGACGGTCTGCCGGTTGGCATTGCCTTTTTCGGACGAGCCTTTGCCGAACCCCAACTAATCAAAATCGCTTTCGCTTTCGAGCAAAAGACGAGAATGCGCCAAATGCCGAAGTTTTTGCCGTCTTCCGCATAAATTTCAATACCGGACGTTGTTTGACGGCAACAAACAATTTTACTAGTATGGTTTACCGTCGAAGAACTCAAACGATTGACACAAGGCAATTAGCTGTTAAAAAATTATGATTTCCTTTTGAGAATCTCAATCGTTAAGTTTAATCTTTTCAAATAAAAATGAATGGCGAAATAAATTCGCCATTCATTTTTATTTTCAAGTTAGTTCGTCTTCACCGGCGCGGTTGGGCGGGCTGGTAATTTTGCCGGGCTTGACGGCATTTTTTTCATTACTTCCTGCACGGCGCGTTCGAGTTGCGGGTCACGACCGGCAACGACGGATTTCGGGTCGTTTTCCACCTCGATGTCCGGGTCAACGCCGTAGCCTTCAATCACCCATTCGCCTTTCGTATTGAGCATTCCGAATTCCGGCACGCTGACGCCGCCGCCGTCAATCAAGCCGCCGCGATTCGAGATGCCGACGACGCCACCCCAAGAGCGTTTGCCGATCAATGTTCCGAGACCTGCTTCGCGGAACATATACGGGAAAATGTCACCGTCCGAAGACGAGTTTTCATTTAAGATAGCAACCATCGCATTCGGCGCTGGACTATCGGGGTAAGTCGTCGGGTAATCATTTGTGCGGAAATAATTTAAGCCTAAAGTTTTGCGGCGCAGGCGTTCAATCAGCATCCGCGATACATTTCCGCCGCCGTTGGCGCGAACGTCAACGACCAAGCCTTCTTTATCCAATTGCGGATAATACCATTTGATAAATTCCCGAATTCCGTTCGCGCCCATATCGGGAACGTGAATGTAGCCGACGCGCCCGTTCGTCATCTGCGCGACGCGGTTGCGGTTCGCCGTAATCCAATCGAGGTAAATCAAATTTCCTTCGTCGGTAATCGGGCGATACGAAATTTGTCTCGCGCCCGTCAATGTCGGCGTTGAATTAACTGTCAGCGAAACCGGATTGTCGGCGCGGTTTCTGAGGTGTTGATAAATGTCCCGGTCAGCCGTCACATTTTCGCCGTTGATTTGCAGAATGTAATCGCCGACGTTTACGTTCACGCCGACTTCACGAAGCGGCGAGCGATAAATTTCTTCCTCGTTCTGCCCGTCGTAAATCTTGGCGATGTGGTAACGGTTCGCCGCCTTATCAACTTCAAATCTCGCGCCCGGCAGCGCGACTCTGGCTCGCGGTGGCGCGTTGAAATCGCCGCCTTCGATGTAGGCGTGCTGCACGGCGAGTTCGGAAATCATTTCCGAAATAACGTAATTTAAATCCGAGCGATGCGCCACAAACGGCAGCCAGGTTTTATACTGCTCGCGGAGTTTCGCCCAGTCGTAGCCGTGCATATTCGAGACGTAAAACCAATCGCGGTAACGCCGCCAGACTTCGTTGAAAATTTGATTCCATTCTTCCGCCGGATTAATTTCCGTCGTAAGTCCGGCGGTCGAAACAGGTTTTTTGGAGTTTACGCCCTGCGGCGTCGCATCCATTATCGTAAACGCCGCGCCTTGTCCGATGATGACTTTCGAGCCGTCCGACGAGAGCGAATAATTTCCCGCGCCTTCTGCCAAAACGGTTTCCTTGCGGTCTTTGAACGAAAAAATTCTAACCGAAGCCTGACGGTCGGCGGCGCGTCCGTAATAAAACGGCGTGCCGATGATGTAAACGAGATGTCCGGTTTTTGCCGACAACCCGCCGTAGTTTTCCGCAGGCAGCGGAACGCGCGTGACGCGCGACGTGATGCCGTCGAAATCAATCGTTTCCGGTTTGACGTTCGGCGCGTTTTGCTTCGGCGCGTCCGCGCTCGGCGTTGCGGTCGGCGCGGGCGATGGGCTTGGCGAAGCCATCGGCTGTGGTTGTTTTTCGTCAACCGGCGTCGGGTTAACCGGCGGATTGAGTCTGTCCGGCTGTGGCGTCGGCGCGGGCGCAATTGTAACTTCCTCGGATTCGGGCGGAAACGGATTTTTCACGTCTTTCCGAAGCGCAAGCGCGTAAACGAGCGTTTCGCGGTTGGCGGCGTAATTGAATTCGATGTTGGAAATCTGCGGCGCGAATTCGCGGTCGCTCAAGTAATAAAGATAATCGCTCGACGGGTCGAAAGTTGGATTATAGGCGCTAAACATCGGGTCGGTGACTCGGTTCAATTTGTTCTGGTTTACGTCGTAAATATAAACCGAATTAAATCCGCCGTTGTTTGAAGCCGGCTTGTCGTTCATACTGAACGCTAAATAATTTCCCTTCGGCGACCATTCGTAATCGTTGACTTGTCCGTTCGGCGAATCGGCGATTTGCTGCAATTTTTTGTCCGCCAAAGTTAAAATATAAACTTTGCCGTCTTTGTCGGAAAATGCGAGGCGCTTGCCGTCGCCACTCCATTCGGGCGCGTAACGCATCGCCGTGCCGCCGTTTGTCAACTGCTGCGGCTCGCCCATTCCGTCCTGCGCAATTGTCCAAACTTCTTCCTCGCCGCTACGGTCGGAAATAAAAGCGACGCGCGAGCCGTCGGGCGACCAGCGCGGGTATTTGTCGTGCGCGGTTGACGAATGCGTCAGATTGCGCGTCGCGCCTTTTTCGACCGGAGCGGAGAAAATGTCGCCGCGTCCGCCGAATAGAACGCGCTCGCCCTTGGGCGACAAAGCGACGTTTTGCAAATACTGCAAAGCGTTAATCATTCGCGGACGTTTATACACGCCGTCGTCCGGCACGTTGATATTCAGCTTCGTGCTTCGGTTATTTTTCGTGTCGAAAATTTCCAGTTCGCCGTTGCGCTCGTAAACGATTCTCGATTGATCGTCTGACGAAGCCCAGCGCACTTCCCAATCTTTAAAGTTGGTCGCTTGCGTCGTCTTGCCCGACGAGACATCGAAAATATAAAGATTGAATTTTCCGTCGCGGTCGGAGTTGTAGTAAACTTTCTCGCCAATCCACATCGCGTCGCGCGAGGCGCGAACACCTTCGGAGATTTTGCGCGCGTCGTTCGTCTGCAAATCGTAAATGCAAAGCGTATTCGCCTGCCCGCCGCCGTAGCGTTTTTCCGAACGAAAATCGCGGGTGCGCGGCGAATAAATCATCTTCGTGCCGTCCGGCGAAAAATCGCCCGAACCGGCTTCCGGCATCGGCAATGCAACGGGCGCGCCGCCTGTCATCGGAACGGTGTAGAGCCTTGAAATCGGCAGCGTATAAGAATCTCTCTGCGAGCGAAAGACGACGGATTTGCCGTCGTTCGTCCAGCCCATCACCTGATTGTCGTAACCCCAGCGCGGCGTCAGCGGACCTTTTGCCGGATAAAAAGTGAGCTGCTTTGGCTCGCCGCCGGAAGCGGGCATCATGTAAACCTGCTCGTCGCCGTCGTATTGTCCGGTGAAAGCAATCCATTTGCCGTCCGGTGAAAACTTGGCGAAAACTTCCATTCCGGGATGCGCCGTCAATCTCACGGCAGTTCCGCCGCTCGCCGGCGAAATCCACAAATCGCTCGCGTAACTAAACACCACGCGCTCGCCGTCAACATCGGGAAACCGCAACAGTTTGGTTTGCGATAAAACAGGTAAAGCCAATAGACAGATAACAAAAACAGTCTTGACGAAGACTTTTGCAAACATTCGATTTTTCCTCCGGTAAATAAAAAAGATGAGCCGTAAATTTGTAAAGCTAAATTAGCTTTGTTAATCGGTAAAATGCAAGTCGAACTCCTCCACGATAAATGTGACAGTTAAAAAGGGCGGGCTAAAAGGCAAAAACTCTGGTTCATTTCTTTACTTTTGCCTTTTGCCTTTTTACTTTTCTATTTTTTTGCCGCCATTTTCTTTTCCCTCGACTTAAACGTCGCCTCGTCAATCGCTACATTGTGCTTTACTTCTTTGGCGTAAACGACTACCGCGCCCATTCCCAGATTCATAGTCATCATTTTGAAGGGAATCATCACGCCGTCAACCGGGCGGTAGTCGCTGAATGTTTCGCTGATCGGCGTTTTCTGCGCCGACGTGCTGGAGACGACGATGGATGTTTTCTTGACCGGCAGAAAAGTTTTCGTCGAGATGAAGTAGGTTACCTCGCTCGCCCGCTCCGGCTGGATTCTGACGACGAAAGTTTCTTCTTCGCCGACTCGTTCCGTGCCTCGAATTTCCGCTTTTTTCAGCCCGCTTTTCCAATTCGCCAAGCCGTAGAAATCGTTTTCGTATTTCACGTCTTCGAGCCGCTGTCCGGTGTAAACGTCTTCGGGCGAAAAGCTCGCCGTTTCGCCGCCCGCTGCGCCGTCGAAGTAATCGCGGAGTTCGGCAATCGGTTTGCCGAGCGCCGTTAAATTAATTTCCGTTGCCGACATATTCGCGGCTTTTTCAAACGAAGTTCCCGTGCCTTTGACGCCTTGATTTTCAAAATCAATTTCAAATTTCGTGACGCGCGAATTGAGTTTGCGCCAGTTTGCCTCGCCGCCCAAAGCCTCAACGGTTTTCGCCATCAGCTCGTCAATCTTCATCGTTACCTGGTTTGATGCGTCGTTCGCGCCCGTAAATTTCATCGGAAATTCGCCTTCCGGCTGAATCAATACGATGCCTTCGAGCTTGCCGTCCGCCGCGCGAGTGACCTTCAAATTGTAAGAATCGGGCAAAGGCGGCGCGTTATACAAATCTTTCGATTTTTCTTTTAGTTCATACGGCTGCTGTTCTCCGACGACGAGGGAAATTTTGCCGTTCACGTCTCTAATTTCCGCCGTCGCCTTGCCGTCCGGCGCCTTGTATTTGCCAATGAGTTCTTTGGCGGCGTCGGAAGATTTTACCGCAGTGACTTTTCCGTCCATCTTGACGCGCGGCAGTATGTAATTTCCCTGCGGCTGTTCGAGATAAACTTCGTTGTCTTTGAAGGTAACGAAAAATCCGTCGGGCGCGCCCGTTAATTTATAACGCCGCGCGCCGACGCTCTCCAGCGTGTAAAGCGGTTGACCGGGAACGACGGCGACGAGCTTGCCGTCTTGCATTTTTATATCCACGTCGAAGCCCGCCGCTTCAAAGCGATATACGCCCGCTTCTTTTTCCAAGTCGCTCATCACCGCGTTCGTCGGCGGGTTCGATTTACCGCCCAAAATGTTTTCCCAGATAATCGGCATCAATTCGTTACCCAAACCGGAGCCGGAAACATTCGTCAGCATCACGAAACCCAATCGCTTTTCAGGGATCGTCGCCACGAGCGCGTTGAAACCGTCAATGTTGCCGCCGTGTTCGACGACTTTCATTCCGTTCCAATCCCGAATAAACCAGCCGAGACCGTAAGAGGTTTTGCCGGCGATTTTCATTTGCGGTTTCGTCCACTCGTCATAACCTCGTTCGGAGACTAATCTTTTGCCGTCAAGTTCGCCGCGATTCAAAACGAATTTCAACCACTGCGTCATGTCTCTCGCGCTCGAATTTATCGAACCGGCGGGCGCAATCTCGTCAATGTCGCGCAACGGCAGATTTCTGTTTTGCTTAGTGTCGAAATTGTAATCGTAGCCGAAAGAATAATCTTTCGTTTTCTGCATTTCTTTCAGCGACATCGTGCTGTTGGTCATTCCCAAAGGCTTGAAGATTTTTTCAGCGACGAACTTTTCCCACGACTGTTTCTGCACTTTCGAGACAATCTCGCCCGCCGCGACGAACATCACGTTTTGATAGAAAAACCGCTCGCGCAGCTTCGCCATCGGTTTGGCTTCTCCGGCGACGCGGATGATTTCCTCGCGGCTGAGTTTTCCTGTAATCCAGCCTAAATCCGTGCGATTCAAACCGGACGAATGCGCCATCAAATCGCGGATGGTGATGTTTTTATCAATTTCCGCGTCGTTGATTTTGAAAAAGGGAAGATATTTTTTCGGCGAATCATCGAGCGACAATTTTCCTTCGTCCTGACTCATCAAAACCGACAGCGCGGTGAATGCCTTGGTTGACGAGCCGATAGCAAATTGCGTGTCGGCGGTGACGGGAATTTTCTTTTCAAAGTCTTTGTAGCCGAAGCCTTTCATAAAGATAATCTCGCCGTCTTTGACGATTGCCAAACTCATTCCCGGAATCCCGAGTTCCTTGCGCCGCGCGTCAACCTTTTGCTCAATCGTCACCAGCCGCGTCTGCAAATCAGTCGAACTCAAGGTTTGCGCCGCGCTTGTCTGCGCCGAGATATTGAGCGGTGTCACGGAAACCGCCAGCATTGAAAAAACTAAAATTAGCGAAAGCGAAAATCGCCGGTATGTTACAGAAATCATTGTTTTTACTCCGTCGAATTTGAATATGAAAAATTGCGTTTATAATTACGATGCCGGCGGAAAAAAGTTTTCCCGAAAGTTTTTCCGCAAGCGGAAAACTCCGTTGCGGAAACTTCTCGAAATTATTGGCAATTTCTCAATTAAGATTTACAATCAACTAATTTATGGGATTGGCAAAGTTAAAAACCAAAATCAGCGTCGAAGATTATCTCGCGGGCGAAGAAAGCAGTCCGGTCAAGTATGAATACGTTTACGGCGAAGTTTACGCGATGACTGGCGCGAGCGACAATCATAATCGAATTGTCGTAAATATCATTACCTCATTATCAACTCATTTGCGAGATTCTGGTTGCGAGCCTTTTGCAGGCGATATAAAAGTGCGCGTCAGTCCGCACGTTTATTATTACCCGGACGTTTTGGTTTCGTGTGAGGAAAATCCTGAAAATCCGTATTTTCGCAACGAACCGATTTTAATCGTCGAAGTTCTTTCGCCCGCGACGCAGGAAATTGACCGCCGCGAAAAATTGCTTTTTTATCAGCAAATGCCGAGCATTCGGGAATACGTCGTCGTTGAACAAAAGAAGATGTTGGTCGAGATTCATCGTCGCCAACCCGACGGACGCTGGATAACTTATTATTTTAGTCACGAGAACGCCGGTGACGAAATCGAATTTCAATCAGTCGAATTGACGATGACGCTCGGCGAAATTTACCGGCGCGTGAAGTTTGAAAATTAAATTGCTTGACGTGCAAGTTTTGATTTTAGCGTCGTTATTAACAGTTGAGAAAATTGGTTAAGCCCAAGCAAAATCACCTTTAAAGTTAGAGGAATGCATTATGAAGATTTTGACGTTTGTTACCTTGATTTTATTTTTCTGCGCGGTTAACGCGAATTCAGTGTTATGTCAAAAAACGCTCGAAGCGAACAAGACGGACAATAACGTCAAAATTCTTTTGGCAAATGCTGCTCATACTTATCGTAGTGCAAATCCGTTTTTTTTTGTTGTTCGAGATGCCGCAGGCTACACAAAAATGCGCGGTTTATTCCCCAAACTACCAACTGCTGAGACAATCAACTTTCAGCGGTTTGCCGTCGCCGTGATTTACTTGACGCTGCCCAATCCGTGTTATGGCGTATTATTCGAGAAAAATCAAGATGTCGTAGAAATCAAGTTGAAACAGCCGCCGCCGAATCGTGGATGTATACAAGTTTTATCAAGCAGTTTTGCAATTGCGCTTGTGCCGGTAGCTGAAGACAAAAAGTCCAGTATAGAGTTTGATAATAATCTGCTTAGAATGCAGTCAAAGTTTCAAGTGATTGTTAATTTTGAATCGTTTCCGAAAAATCTGCTGAAATAATCAAACATTTTACAAAGACATTTCTTTTAACTCGCTTATAATTTCCGGCAAAATTTCCAGCACAAAATCAACTTCCGCTTCCGTGTTAAATCTTCCGAGAGAAAAACGAATCGCGCCCATCGCCCGTGAATACGGAATATTCATCGCCTGCAAAACAGGCGAAGCGGTGTGCGCGTCCGAATTGCAAGCCGAGCCGGTCGAAACGCAGACGCCCGCGTCGTTCAATTTCGCCAGAATTGTTTCGCCGTTGATATTTTCAAACGAAATGTAACTCGTATTCGGCAGACGAAATTTTGAATCGCGCGTTCCGTTCAAATGAGAATTTGGAATTTTATCCAAAATTTCGTTTTCCAATCGGTCTCTTAAAGCCGCGACTTTTTCCATCGCCGAAAAATCTTTGACCAAATCAGCCGCCGCGCCGAGCGCGACGATTTGATGCGCGGCTTCGGTTCCGGCGCGTCTGCCCGCTTCCTGCCCGCCGCCGATGGAAAGCGACGGCAGTTCAACGCCGCTTCGGATGTAAAGCGCGCCGACGCCCTTCGGCACGTGGAATTTATGACCGGAAATCGAGAACAAATCAATTTCGGTTTCCTTTAAATTTACGGGAATTTTGCCGACCGCGTTCACGCCGTCAACGTGAAAAACCGCGTCGGAATTTTCTTTGACAATGCGTGCGATTTCCGCGACCGGAAACAAAATACCCGTTTCGTTATTGGCGAGCATCACGGACACGATTGCCGTATCTTCGCGCTGGAGAGAATTTTTCACCTCGTCCAAATCCAACAATCCGTCTTCGCTGACATTGAGCCAGGTTATCTCAAAACCGTGTCGCTCTAATTTCTCGCAAACCAGGCGCACCGCTTCGTGTTCGACGCGCGTCGTGACCAGGTGTTTTTTACCCGGATTGGCTTCGAGCGTTCCGAAAATCGCCCAGTTGTCCGATTCGGTTCCGCCGGACGTGAAAACGATTTCGTTCGCTTCTTTGGCGCCGAGCAGTTCGGCGACTTTTTCGCGTGACGCTTCAATCGCATTTCGCACGTCGCGTCCGAAATTATAAGCCGCCGACGGATTGCCGTAAATTTCGGTGAGAAAAGGCTTCATCCGGTCGAAAACTTCCGGCGCGATTTGCGTCGTGGCGTTGTTGTCGAAATAAATCATAAGCACGTTTCCGCTTTCAATCTTTTCTCTTTTTCACTTTGAATTTTTCTAGTAGAATAGCACAGTTTCAATCATATAAATTCGTGAACGCGATTCTTAAAATTACTGACGCCAGCGGCAGAAGTTGGGAAGTTAATCTGCTTCCCGGCGCGGTTTATAACATCGGGCGAGCCAAAGACAATGACATCGTGCTGAACGACCGCCGCGTCTCGCGCCGCCACGCGCACATCGTCGCCGAAAACTCGCTCGTCAAAATTGTTGACGGCTTCGAGACAAGCGACAAAATACAGCGCAGCGTCAACGGCGTTTTTGTTAATAATGTGCCGCATATCGAAAAAACGCTCGCACCGAATGATCAGATTATCATCGGCGAAAGCCGCCTTACTTTTCAAAAAAGCACCGAGCCGGCGGCGGTGGCGGATATTCCGAAAAGTTCAGACATAAAGACAGCGAGCGAGCCTAATAATCCCGTGGGAGCACCCGAAGTCCCGAACCGTGTCAAATACAATGACCGGCCGCTCGGACACACGCAGATGCAAATCTCCGCGGGCGAAATTATCGGGCAACGGTCGAATTTGTCTCTTGAAATGGAAATCGCCGCGCCGGAGGAACTCAAGGATTTGCGCCGCAAGGCGAAGGCTCTCGATTTGCTTTACGAAATGAGCAAAACACTCGGCACGGTTTTTGACTTGAAAGAAATTTTTGTCAAGGCAACAGATTTAATTTTTCGCGGAACGCCCGCCGAGAGGGTCGTCGCACTGCTCGCTAATGAAATGATAGACGGCAAAATTTTGGATTACAGTTTGTATCCGATTGCGGTTCGGGCGCGACCGGACTTTGAATGAGGAGTTGGAATCCGAAGGATTCAGCCGAATCAGCGTCGGCATCGGTTTGCACACGGGCGTGGCGACCGTCGGCTATGTCGGTTCCGAGCAGCGTTCGGAATATACGGCAATCGGCGACACGGTCAATTTGGCTTCGCGGCTCGAATCAACAGCGCGCGGCGGACAGATTTTGGTCAGCGAAGCGACGGCGCAAGGCGGCGATTCGTTTACGTTTTTGCCGCAAAAATCTTTGACGGTAAAAAATCGCTTGCAATCCGTTTCGCTATTTGAGGTAAAATGGAATTGAGCTAAAATTAGCCGTCTCTGATAGCGTAGATTTTTCTCTCGAACCGAAAATTTTATAAATTCGTATTTGAAACAGGAAAACAGCCCTTATGATGGGAATTTCGTCGTTAAAAAAACTTGTCACTGATTCGATGGCGATTGATATGGGGACCGCCAACACGATTATCGCCGTCAAAGGACGCGACATCGTTCTGGATGAACCGTCGGTTCTCGCCGTCAACGAATTAACCGGCGAGACGGTCGCCTTCGGTCAGGAAGCGTTCGATATGCGCGGGCGCGAAGGACGCGACGTAACCGTGCTAGCGCCGCTTTCGGGCGGCGTGGTCGCCGATTTCGAGCGCACGAAAAAAATGCTCGCGCATTTCGTCAAAAAATCGAAATCGGGCGGCTCGCAAATGTCTCTGCAAGCCGTAATGAGTATGCTCGGCGAGGTAACGCACGTCGAACAGCGCGCATTGATGAACGCGGCGGAAGACGCGCACATCGGTAAAGTTTATATGATGGAGGAAGGACTCGCCGCAGCGTTCGGCGCGGGCGTGTCGGCGCAGGACAAACGCGCGTCAGCCGTCATTGACATCGGCGCGGGAACGACGAATATCGCCATCGTCGCCAAAGGCACAATCGTTCATTCGCGTTCGGAGCGCATCGGCAGCGACGAGATAAATCTGGCGCTGGCAAATCATCTCAGAAAGCATCGCGGATTGCAGGTCGGCGAGGAAACGACCGAGAACATCAAAATGCATTTTGCCACCGCTTATCTGCCCGAAGAAATTGACAAAGCTTACACCGTGCGCGGGCGCGACGTGCAGACGGGCAGCCCGAGCGCGGTCGAAATCACCGTCGGCGAAATTTATCCGGTCGTCGAAGGCATCGTGCGCCGCGTCGCGCAAGTGGTCGCCGATACTTTAACCGAATTGCGCCCGGAAGTAGCGGCGGACATATACGACCGCGGCATTATCTTAACCGGCGGCGGCGCGTTGCTCGACGGCGTTGACCAATACTTGCGCAACTTCGTCAATTTGTCGGTCATCGTCTCGGACGAACCGCGCTACGCCACCGTGCGCGGGCTTCTGAAAATGTTCGACGAGCCGGAACTGCTCGAAAAAGTTTCGCGCACCGAACTCCACGTTCTGCAAAACGCCGAAATTTCCTACGAGGCTTAGAGATTTTTACAGCCGCAAATTTAAATTAAAAAAGAGCAGGGAGGTTTTTTCTGCTCTTTTTTTGCGGTCTGCAAAATTTAATTGTGTTGATTGAGAACGCGAATTCGCCTTTGCCGAAAATCTCTTTCGGCATCGGTTAATTTTGTGGTTTAATTTTAGCAGATGCGGTACCTCGAATTTTTCAAACGCCAACTCGTCATCGCGTACGTCTCCGACATTCCCGTGCGCGTGGATTACCGATGGTTTTTCGTGCTGGCGCTGATGTCCTGGATTACAGGCAGCGGCATACAGCCGGAGTTGCAAAACCATCTGGCGAGTTTTGTTTTCGGGTTCGCCGCGACGCTCGTTTTTTTCGCTTCGATTTTTCTGCATGAATATGCCCACGCCGTCGCCGCGCGGATGGAAGGCATCGAGGTTTTGGAAATTCGTCTGCATCCGTTCGGCGGTTTGACTCGCTTTCGGCACGCGCCCGACACGGCGCGTGCCGAATTTCGCGTCGCCATCGCGGGACCGGCGGCGAGTTTTCTGCTCTCGCTGCTTTTTCTCGCGCTGATGGCAGGGTTTAATTCGTTCGGCGCGGATATCATCGCGCGGCTGTTTTTCACGCTTTGCCTGCTGAACTTTCTGCTTGCGGTGTTTAATATGTTTCCCGGTTACCCGCTCGACGGCGGCAGAGTTCTGCGCGCCTACCTTTGGCGGCGCGGCACGGATTTGAACGAGGCGACTGTTTTGACCGGACGCTGCGGGCAAGTTATCGCGGCTGTCTTTTTCGTTTTCGGCATCGTCGTCGCATTGGTGCAAGCCGATTTTTTCACCGGCTTCTGGACGATTCTCATCGGGCTTTTTCTTTACGACGCGGCGACGGGAATCATTCGGGAAGTCAGAAATTCCGAACGGAAAATCGTCGAAGATGCGATGCAGTTGCCCGTTTCCGTCGCGCCCGAAACTGACGTTCTGCATTTCGTTGATCGGATTTTGTCCTTGCACCGCCGAACGGTTTTTCCCGTCGCCGAAAACCGTCAGCTTTACGGCATTCTTTCCTTGGAAGATTTGAAAACGCTGCCGCGCGAAGATTGGGCGAAAACGAAAATCAAAACGGTGATGCGCCCGATTACGCCGGATTATTTCGTTGAAACAGACACGCCTTTAATCGAAGCCAGAGAATTGATGAGCGAAAACGGCATCGGCGCGCTCGGCGTGATTGACG
The DNA here is from genome assembly GCA_030448055.1 of Pyrinomonadaceae bacterium. Taxonomy (GTDB): domain Bacteria; phylum Acidobacteriota; class Blastocatellia; order Pyrinomonadales; family Pyrinomonadaceae. The sequence continues at coordinate 26,538 of JAUJNR010000002.1, read as the reverse complement.
CGCAGGGCAACCTCGTCGGATTTCTGCAAAGCCGAAGCAAAGTGAAGAAGTAAAAAGGTGGAGAAGTGAAGAAACTTTTGTCTTTTATTAAAGATTACTTTTTCTGCCGGACGACAAATTTTTAAACGCATTGCTTCTTTACCTTTTCACCTTGCATCTTTTCAACAAACAATTCGCGCCCGAAAATTGTTATGGTATTCTTGAAAATGGCACGAAAAAATCAATGGGCTTGAAAAGAAATGCTCGAATATCTCAATGATTATTTACCGACTTTAAGAAATGCGCTCGACATCGCGCTGGTATTTGTCATTGTTTATGTCGTGCTGAAACTGCTGCGCGGAACGCGCGCCGTGCCGACGGTCGTCGGGATGGTTCTTCTCGCGCTGCTGTATTGGCTGGCGGTCGCGCAGGATTTGGCGACGCTCGAATTCGTGCTGCGCTCCGCCGTTTTGTATATCGGCGTGGCGATTATCGTGCTTTTCCAATCGGAGATTCGGCAGGCGTTAATTTATTTCGGGAACCGTTTGCGATTTCCCGTTTTAAGGCGGCAGCGCGGACAGCTCGGCGAAACAATTTACGATGAAGTCGTGCTGGCGGCGACCACTTTAGCCTCGGAAAAAACCGGCGCGTTAATCGTCGTCGAACGCAATGTCGGCTTGCGAAATTTGATTGACACGGGGGTGACGCTCGATGCCAAACTCAGCTACGATTTGCTCGTGACGATTTTCAATCCGTCAACGCCGCTGCACGACGGTGCGGTGATCATTCAAAACGAACGCATCGCCGCCGCTTCGGTCTTTTTGCCGCTGACGAAAAATCCGGGCGTCTCCCGCGAACTCGGCACCCGGCACCGCGCGGCAATCGGCGTCACCGAAGGTTCGGACGCGGTTTCGGTCGTTGTGTCCGAAGAAACGGGTTTGATTACATTCGTCGAAAACGGCGCGGTCCGGCGCAATCTGGACACGACCGCGCTTCGGTCTTTGCTGCTCCGCGCGATGGAAATTCCCGTCGTCGAAAAAAAACGCGAGGCGACGAAAACGATGAAAGAATCGGAGACGGAAATTACGGTTGTATGATTTGTCTTTAGTTTTTGGTCTTTGGTTTTTAGTCTTTCGCAAAAAACAATCAACCAAAAACCAAAAACTAAAAACTAAAAACTAATGGCTTTTCAGGCGGAAAATTCTACACCAAAAAACGATGGGCAGTTTTCTTTTCCCCAATTGCTGCGTCGCGTTTTTTTGGAAGATTGGCTGATAAAAGCTGTCGCGCTTTTCATCACTGTCACACTTTGGCTCGGCGTCACCGGACTTCGCGCGCCGGTAACGGTTCGCCTAAGAAACATACCGCTGAATTTGCGCGTCTCGAACGACATAGAAATCATCAATTCGCCGGTGCAGGAAGTTGATTTGGACGTTACGGGGGACAAACGCAAAATCGAACAGCTTAATTTGCGCGATTTGGTAGTGTCACTCGATTTAACCGATGTTCAGGCGGGCGAGCGGACGGTGCAGATTGCGCCGGAAAATGTTTTGCTCGAACTGCCGACCGGCGTTCGGCTCGAAGAAATTCAGCCGAATAAAATCGCGGTCAAGCTCGAAGTGGTCGCCGAACGCGACGTGACGGTCAGAGCCGAGACCGAAGGCGCGCTTTCCGAAAATTTCGAGATTTACAGCCAAACGGTTTCGCCCGCCAAAGTGCGAGTGCGCGGACCCGAAAGTTTCGTCAAATCGCTCGATTTTGTCTCGACTGAAAAAATCAGTCTTGAAAACCGGCGCGAAGATTTCGCCGCGCGCCAAGTCGCGCTCAACATCGCCAATCCGAAAGTCACCTTGCTCGACCCGGCAGTTGACGTAAGTTTTGTAATCGGCGAAAACCGCATCGAAAGAATGTTTACCGTTGCCGCCAAAAATGATGCCGGAAACAAGACCGCCAGCGTCGTTCTATACGGCGGGCGTTCAATTTTGGAATCCTTAAAACCTGAAGACTTGCGAATCGAATTCGTCGAAAACGGAGTGGGCGAAACGTCTCCGAATTTGATTTTGCCCGTTGAAATTCAAGGGCGAGTCGAGGTCAGAAAATTAAAAATCAACTAAATGAGCAACGAAAAATGCACCCGAATTTCATTGTTCATTTATTAAAATTTCTCGAACCAAACTTTCACATCTTCGCGCATCTGGTTTGTAATTTCGTGTTTCGCCGTATAGCATTTCGATTCAAAATTCGGCAGCCTGTCTTTTAATTTACGCTCGAACATTTGAAATTTTTCGAGCGGATAAAATTCGTCCGCGTCGCCGTAAAGATACAAAACATCAGCCTCCAAATTTTTATAAATTTCGTTTGCTTCCAAATCCGAGGGAATGCCGCCGCACACGCCGACCACGCCGCGCACCGCTTTGGGATAAGTGAAGGCGAGACGAAAATTGAGCGCGCAGGCTTGCGAAAATCCGAAAAGAAAAACCTGAGTTTGGTCAATCAATTTTTTTTCCGCTAAATTCTCAATCAGCCGCGTGGCAAAACCGTGATGCAGCGCGACCGACTCGTCAGATTTATAATCGGTCAGCCAGCCGAAACCGACCTTAAAGCCGCCGTCAGTCGGACGGTAATGCTGATGCGGCGCCTGAATCGAAGCGACGACGAAATTTTCCGGCGCAACCGCTTGTGCTTCGCGCATCATATACCGCTTATGCGCGCCGTAACCGTGAACCGCCAGCAGCAGCGGCGCGGGCTTTTCCGAATTTTCGGGAACGAAAAGGTCGTAGTAAAGTTTGATTTCGGCGGTTAGATTTAAATCGGTTGCGAGCATAATTTCTACCTTTAATTTTCACCATTCAAAAGAGAAATCAAATTTACCATTTTCCGTTCGTCGTTTGTAAGGTTTCGCTGCGTCTTAAACCGCGCCGCTGACCGGCGGAAACTGATAAATGGAAACGTCGCGCCGCTTCGTGGTTAAATAGTTAAAATTTTATGCGTAATTTTCTGGTAAAACTTGACGACCTAGCCGCTATTGAAATTGAAAACAATTTTATCCGCTGGCTGGAGCGCGCGGCTTTTGTTTTTATGATTCTGATGTTCGTCTGCGCGCCGCATTCGATTGCCGCCACGCAAATCAGTTGGCTGACGGGAATGTTCATCTGGGTCGTTCGGATGTTTCTCAAACCGCGCCCGCCTCTTGTCCGCACGCCGCTCGACGCTGCGCTGTGGGTGTTTTTCGCCTGGTCAATCATCACTTCGATTTTTTCCTACGACCCGCTGACTTCGCTCGATAAACTCCGCAACGTCGCGCTGTTTCTGATTTTTTATTACGTCGTCAATGTTGTTCGGACAAAACGCGCCGTCGTTTTTCTCGCCTTGGCGATAATTACGTCAACAATGGTCAGCGTCGTCTGGACGCCGATTGAAAGAATCGTCGGGCGTGGCGTGGAAATCGTCGGCTTATCACAGGAAAGCCCTTTGTCGAAAGCTCTGTTGATGAACGGCGACACGCTGCTCAAGGCGAACAACCGGAAAATCAAAACGCCCGACGATTTAATTGCGGAAATGCAGGAAAAGGAACTGACCGAATTGTTTGTTTACCGCCCGGATTATTATTTCAAGGTTACGGTCAAACACGCCGATTTGCTCGGCGGCGCGAGCGCGTTCGAACGACTCGGCGTCTCCGATTGGAAACGCAGCCGCAATTGGCGTTCAGCCGGATTTTACGGACACTACACGACTTTCGCCGAAGTTTTGCAGCTCGTCGCCTCGCTCACATTCGGGCTTTTTATCGCCGCGTTGGGAACAAAGAGACGCAAAGACGCGGAGACGCGGAGACACGGAGACACGGAGGAAAAAAATCAATTTGAGCATCAAATCGCCGCGTCCCCGCGTCCCCGCGTCTCCGTGTCACTCCTGGCTGTTTGCCTCGCCGGAATGTCGTTCGCGCTGCTTTTAACCGTTACCCGCGCTTCGCAACTCGCGTTTTTGATTTCGGCGGCGGTGATAATTTTGATCGTCGGCAACCGCAAAATGATTCTCGCTTCGGCGGCGATAATTTTGCCGATTGCTTTAATCGGACTGTTCTTTTTGCAGCAGAGCCGACAGGTCGGGTTTTTCGATTTGAACGACAACTCGATTAAAGACCGGCTGACTTTTTACCGTAAAGGTTTCAATTTGTGGACACAGAACACCCGAAATCTCACGCTCGGCGTGGGAATGGATTCGACCAAGCGTTACATCAATGAATGGAATTTATTCGATAATGACGGAAAGCCGATGGGACATTTTCATTCGACGCCGCTTCAGCTTCTGGTCGAACGCGGCTTGCCCGGACTGTTTTTATGGCTCTGGGTTTTGTGGATTTACGGGCGAACGCTGCTTAGAGTCGAAAGTCGAAAGTCGAAAGTCGAAAGTCGGGAAGACGAAATTAGTCGGGAAAACGAAATCAGCCCGATAACCGATTGGCGAACTCGTGGCATTCTGCTCGGGTGTTTCGGCGGACTCGTCGGCTTTTCGGCGAGCGGGCTGGTGCATTTCAATCTCGGCGACGCGGAAGTGGCGATGGTTTTCTTTATGTTGATGGGCTTGAGTATTTGTATCTGCAATTTCAGATTTCAAACCGCAAATCCCACAACAGAAGTCTCTAGTAATCCGTAATCCATAACCCGAAATTTTAGGCGGCTTTTTCGATACCGTAACGGGCGATTTTCATATAAAGTCCGCGTCTGGTCAATCCGAGTTCGCCGGCGACGCGCGAGATGTTCCAGCGATGGCGAGCGAGCGCGTTTTTTATCATTTGCGTTTCGAGTTCCGAGACGGCTTCTTCAAGCGTTCCGCTCGTCGAGCCGACGTTGAAGGACGCGAACGCGCTGTCATAGGAAGCAATCGGTCGGACGCTGCCGTTTTCTGAATAAGACGCAATCGGTTTTGCGCTTCTCTTCAAATCGGGCGAGAGATGTTCGGGCGTGATTTTTTCGCCGTCTTCGGCACGCGCGACGATGCGCTGAATTTCGTTGCAAAGCTGCCGCACATTTCCCGCCCAATCGCACACCATCAACAAATCCGTCGTCTGCGGCGTGACGTTGATGTCGCGTTTGCCAAAGCGTGCCGAGTAATGATTGATGTAGTAATTGATCATCGGCGGAATCTCAGAACGACGTTCGCGCAAAGGAGGAACGCGCAGGCGAATCACGTTCAGGCGGTAATATAAATCTTCGCGGAAACTGCCGTCGGCGACTTTTTCTTCAAGCGGCATATTCGTCGCGGCGATAATGCGGACATCAACTTTGATCGGGCGTTTTTCGCCGAGCGGCTGCACTTCGCCTTCCTGCAGAAACCGCAGCAGTTTCGGCTGCACTTCAATCGGCAGATCGCCGATTTCATCCAAAAACAAAGTTCCGCCGTCCGCCGCGCGAATCATTCCGGGCGAATCGTTGACCGCGCCGGTGAACGCGCCTTTTTTGTAGCCGAATAGATGACCTTCGGCTAACTCCTTCGGGACAGCGGTGCAGTTAAACGGCACGAAAACTTTATCTTTGCGGTTGGAAATCGTGTGAATCGCGCGCGAGACGAGTTCTTTACCCGTTCCCGATTCGCCCGTTACGAGAACCGTCACGTCCGACGAGCGGATTTTGTAAACTTCTTCGACGAGCGCGGTCATCGCGGGCGAAGAGTGAATAAATCCCGGCATCAAGCTGCTCGAAGTAAACTGGCTCGTTTCTTGTTCAGAATACTGAAACCGGTCTTTGTCGCGCAGCGCGCAAACATCCATTCCGAGTTCGGCGACGCGAAGCAGCGGCTGCAGCGAGCTGTCGTCATTTAAAATCGCTCCGGCGCGCGGCGCGACGATTAGAAAAGCGGGCGCGGCGCTCGGCGCGCGAAGCGGGAAAACGTGCAGATTTTTGGTTTTGGCGAAATTGTCCAGATCGTTTTTCTGCTGCGCTTCCTGGAGTTTGGCGACGAGTCCCATGCTTTCGTTCGGAACATAGCCGTGCGTGATAAACGGAAAAAGTCTTTTCTGGTCGCCCGTCTCGGCGATGATGATTTTCTGCGCCCGGCTTTCCTGCTGCAGAATAGCGACGAGTTCGCGGAACAGAAGTTCGCGCGAAGCGGTCGCTTCCGCCAGCCGCAGCATAAAAAGCTGCGAGCCGGCACTTGATTGGCGCTTTTTCGGCGGCTCGACGGTCTTTAATTTGTGAAGCGTTTTTTCGGTTTTGGCGAAAAGCCAACTGACTCCGAGCTTTTGAAAAGTGTCTCTGGCGGCGAGCAGGCTTTTAGCGGCGCGGTCGGGCTGCAGATCGGCGAGAGTCTTGCCGATTAAGTAATGCGCCAGAGCCGTGTGATAGACATCTTCCGCCGCTTCAAAAATCGTCAAACTGCGACTGAAATGATGAACGGCTAACTCCTCGTCCGCCTCTTTGAGAGACAGCAGACCGCGAATTCGCTGAATGTTGCCCAGCACAAAGAAATCCGATGACGGGTCGGTTTCCTCGATTGCCGCCAGTTCTCCCTCGCACTCGGCGAAGTTATTTTCTTCGAGACAGACTTCCGCCAGCACCAGACTCGCCATATTAGCGATTTGGCGTTCACCGATTCGCCGGCAAAGTTTGATTGTCTCCTGCGCCGTCTCTTTCGCCTCGCTGAGCTTGCCCTGCGCCAGCAGCGAGCGAGACAGATTTCTGAGCGACTGAATGACATACCATTCTTTTTTGCGCTCTTCGGCTAAAGCTACGCTGCGTTCGAGCAGTTTTTGGGCTTCTTTGAATTCGCCGCGCAGAATTTTCAACTCGCCTAACGAATCGAGAATACCGGCGACGTGAACGTGGTTGGCTTCGGTCGCCAATTCCAGAGCGCGCCCGTAGACGGCTTCGGCTTTCGTCCATTCGCCGCGCATCACCAGATGCAAACCGAGATTATTGTAAGCGGCGGTCGCCTGAACTTTATGTTCGGTCTGCTCGAAAAATTTGATGGACTTTTCCAGACACGCGATGCCGTCGTGCGGGCGGCGCAGAAACCAATACGCGCCCGACATATCCGAATAAATTTTCCCCAACAGAAACGGCGCGCTGCGCGAGCCGATGATTTTAATCGCCTGCTCGAAAAACTCCAGCGATTTTTCGCTGTTGCCTTCCTGATGATACGACAGCGCAACGGCTTGATAGCTTTCCGCCATTCCGCGCCAGTTGCCGTTTTCGCGGTAGTAATTCAGGGCTTTTTCGGCGTAGTCGCGGGAAATCGGATACTCGTTGAGCTTGCGGTAAACGCGCGAGAAAGCGACGTAAATTTCGCCGGATAATTGATTGAGGTTTCCCGCCGTCACTTCTTCCAGAGCGTAGTTGAGCAGGGCGACGGCTTTCGGATAATCGTTCGTGTTGTTAAAAGAAATGGCGAGCTGCGTGATAACCCCGATCTGCGTCTCTAAATTGATTTCGCTTAAAAGTTTCTCGTCGTCGTAACGTTCGATGGCTTCGAGCGATTCCTTGTAACGACCCTGCGTTTCGTAAGCGTAGGCGAGAAGCTGCGTGAGTTTGGCTTGATTTTCCGAAGTGTGCGAGTAACCGGCAAGCGTTTCGGCGATAAGTTTCTCCGCCGCGCTCGACAATCCTTCGTTTAATTTCTCGCGGATTTGCAGCAGAACTTCCGAAAATTTCTCTTCGGAAAGCCTTCTCGACTTAACCGGGCGCACTCCGTTCTTAACTTCAAACAAAGAAGAAGCATTTCCCGACTGCTTAAAAATTGTCGTCGAAAGCGAATCTTTTTTCATCCCGCAATTAAAAAAGAAGACGACTAATATAAATTGTTTTTCAGCAACTGTCTGGACGATAAAAACCTGAAAGAATGTCTATACTGGGAATTTAACAGAATTTTTGCGGCGCGTCTATGTGTTTCTCGATTTTTGGAAAACTTTCTTTTCCTCTTTTTTTGCGAGACAATTTCGGCGCGGCAATCGAAACGCCCGCCAGAGCGGTCAGAGTCAAAAAGAAAATTTTTATTTTGTTTTTTGGTTTTCGTTCCGCGTCGTCCGAGAATTTTTCGCCGAGCCGAAAACGGGTTTCGGGTTTTGGACTTGGGACGCTGGATTTTGCATTAGTCATCTATCCGAAAAATTGAGTCGGGGTCGTCTTCGTGGCGAATCTCGTCAACCGCTTCGCTTTTGCCCGCGCCCATATAAAGCCGGTTTGGACAATTGATGACCACGCCCTTTTCCGAGCCGATGTTTTTATAAGCATGGACGACGCCTTTCGGAATAATAACGGCTTGCGGATTGTCCGCGCCGACAAACAGCGTCATCACGTTTTGGTAGGTCGGCGAATCCGTCCGATTATCCCACAGCCGCAGTTTGAAATTCGACGCGCCGAGAAAGCAAAACAAATCGGCTTGTTCGACGTGTTCGTGCGGACCTCTCTGCGTATTCGGTTCGGTTACGGAAATATACGCCATTGTCGGGTAAAATTCCTCCGCCAAATCGTCGTGCCGGAAAAGCTCGCAGAGCCAGCCGCGCTCGTCCACGAATTTTTTTAACGGGTAAACGACCACGTCTTGAATTTTGCCTTTCTTGAAAATTTCTTTTTTAATCAGTTGCGTTTGCACTTTTTACCTCCGAATTGTTTGCGCCGGTTTTTGCCACTAAATTCGTGGCGTGCAGCAAACTTTCAAATGTTCCGGCATCAGTCCACCAGCCGTCGAGTTCGTTCCACGTCATCGTGCCTTGATTGATGTAATGATTATTGACATCGGTAATTTCCAACTCGCCGCGCCCGGAAGGTTCCAGAGTTTCGATAATATCAAAAACGCTCGCATCGTAAAAATAAATGCCGATGACCGCGTAATCCGATTTCGGATTCTCCGGCTTTTCCTCGATTTGTAAAACGCGGTTGCCGTCGAGTTCGGGAACACCGAAACGGTTCGGGTCGTGAACTTGTTTGAGCAGAATCTTTGCGCCCGCACCCTGTTTTTTATAGTCTTCGGCGGCGCGGCGGATGTTTCTCTCAATGATATTGTCGCCCAAAACGACGCAAATCGGTTTGTCGTCGGCAAAATGCCTAACCAGCGAAAGCGCGTCGGCGATGCCGCCTTCGCCTTCTTGGTAAGTGTAATTCAAATGCTTTAAACCGAAATTTCTGCCGTTGCCGAGCAGCTTCAGAAAATCGCCGGCGGAATTTCCGCCCGTGACAATCATTATGTCGCTAATGCCCGCGTTAATCAGAGTCTTAATCGGGTAATAAATCATCGGCTGATTATAGACGGGCAGAAGATGTTTGTTAGTAACTTTTGTTAACGGATGAAGACGGCTTCCGAGTCCGCCTGCTAAAACAACGCCTTTCATAGAATTTAGTATTTATTTTTCGACCGAAATTTCATTCGAATTACGGTTTATAATTCGTGAATTCGAGTTAACCGGTTCGCACATCTGATTTAATAACCAAGCAAATGAAATTAAAAAGCATAAAGTTAGATAATGCAATCAAGCGCCGAGCAATAATACATTATGAATCAAAACCAAAAAAATTTCTCTTCCTGATTAACAACTACGCGCTAATTCTAAAATATACAAACAGACGACGATACGGAAATAGACAATTGTCTGTTTCCAGTTTTATCTCTGTTCGCAAATAAGCAACATATTCCTTGAGCAAGTAATTTTACCGATTGTTCGTGATTTCAGCGTTGATGTTTCAATTTGCGGTTTATTCTTTACAAACCGGCGCGACAAAGTGATAAGATGAAACCAGAATTGAGGCGCAACGGCGTTTCCGAAATCGGCATCAAAACAGGCAAACGTTTTCATAAATAAATTTTTTGGAGTTTTATGGCAGATATAGACGCATACAAGGATAAATTTAGCGAAAGCGGTCAGCGAGTTTTGGATGTCGCGCTTGATGAATCGAGAAAGCGCGACCAGAATTACATAGCGACCGAACACATTTTACACGCCCTCGCTAACGAGGAAGCGGAACTTTTTAACCAGACGATGCGCGATTTAGCGGTTGATCCGCGCCATGTCAAGCTGCTGATTGAAAAACGCCTCGAAGCCGGCAGACAACATACCGGAAAGGGTTTTCGCATTGCGCCGGAAACCACCGAGCTTTTCAAAAAAGCGATGGACCGGGCGCGTTCGCAAGGTCGGCGCGTGATCGAAGCAAGCGATATTTTTTACGTTTTATCGAACGACGAGCGCAGTCTTTTGAACGACGTGCTGCAGAATTTGGGCGTGCCTGCCGAAGAACTCGCCCAAACTGCCCGAACGCGCATTCGCAAAATTGAAAAAGAAGAAGAGCGCGTCCGCAAGAAATATGAACTGCCCTCGTATTTAAAACACTTCGGCGTTTCATTAAATAAATTAGCCAGACAAGACAAAATCCCGCCGACCATCGGGCGCGAGCGTGAGATTTTGCAGATGATGGAGATTCTCTCGCACCGCGAACGGTCAAATTCGCCGATGCTCGTCGGCGAACCGGGCGTCGGCAAAACGGCGGTCGTCGAAGGTCTGGCGCGGATGATTGAACTTGAGCCGGAAAAAGTTCCGGCTCGCCTGCGCGATGCGCATATCGTGCAATTGCAAATGGGCGGACTGGTCGCCGGGACGATGCTGCGCGGAATGTTCGAGGAGCGCATCAAAGGCATTATTGACGAGGTAAAAGAAAAAACCAACATTATTCTTTTCATTGACGAAGCGCACACGATCATCGGCGCGGGCGCGGCGATGGGAACATCATCGGACGCAGGCAATATGTTCAAATCTTCGCTCGCGCGCGGTGAGTTACGAATTATCGGCGCGACGACTTTGACCGAATACAAGGAGTATATCGGAGAGGATGAAGCGCTTGCCAGAAGGTTTAGATTAGTCAAAGTTGACGAGCCGACGATTGAAGAAACGAAAGAAATTCTTCTCGGATTGCGACCGCGATTGGAAAGAAATTATTCGGTCACCATTTCTGACGAAGCCATCAACACGGCGCTGGAGATGTCGCCGAAATACATTCGCAATCTGCATCTGCCGGACAAAGCAATCGGCTGGTTGGATACAGCTTCAGTCAAAGTCGAAATCAATGAGCCGACTTCTTTGGTCGTCAAACCGGAACACATCATTGACGTTATCTCACAGGAATCGCGTATCCCGAAAGATATGATTTACCGCGAAACGAGCGACCGTTTTTCGGTAATGGAAACGGAAATCGGCAAGCGTGTCATCGGGCAGAAAGATGCGGTTCGCTCGGCTGCCGAAAGATTGAGATTGAACAAAGGTCCGCTCAAAGACAATCATTTTGCGCCCGACGGAGTTTTGCTTTTCCTCGGTCCGACCGGCGTCGGCAAGACCGAACTAGCGAAAGCGGTTGCCGAATTTATGTTCGGCGACGAGCAAAAAATGGTTCGGATTGATATGAGCGAGTATGGCGACGGCACGGTTGGCATCGAAAAACTGATCGGAATGCCCCGCGGCATCGTTGGTTCGGAGCGCGGCGGAATTTTAACCGAGCAACTCAGGGAAAATCCATACACGGTTCTGCTGCTCGATGAAGTCGAAAAGGCATCGCCGTATTTGATGAACATTTTCCTGCAAGCCTTTGACGAAGGCTGGCTGACGGACGGGCGCGGCAAGAAGGTTTATTTGTCGGATGCCATCGTCATTATGACTTCAAATCTTGGCTCGGAGAATTTCAAAAAATACGAAAAGCCGCTCGGCTTCGGCAAGAAATCGAAAGGCGAAATCAAAGAGATTACCGCCGACGTGATGAAAGCCGCCGAGACGAGATTCACGCCCGAATTTCGCAATCGGATTGACGAGATAATTGTCTTCTCACCGCTGACGATGGATGAAGTGCGCGAAATTGCCAAACTGTATTTGAACAAGCTAAAGCGAAATATGGAACGGCAGGGCAAAGTTTTCGACATCACTGAAGCGGGAATTGATTTGCTAACGGAAAAAGGCTACAGCCAAACTTACGGCGCGCGGTTTTTGAAACGTCACATTGACCAAAAAATCAAACTTCCGATTACCAATCAGTGGAAAACGGCAACCAGATTTTCGGTTGACGCCGAAGACGGCGAGATCGTTATTAAACCGACCGACGCTTTTAGTTTGAATTAAAACTAATCGAAAATTTACAGTATCAGAGGCTTTGGTGATAAAATTTACCAAAGCCTCTTTTCAATCCAAAATAAATTTATGAAAAATTTTTTATTGGCGATTCTTTTAATTTTCACCTCTCACAATTTTATTTTTGCTCAAACAATCAAGGTTGACGAAAAAGCCGAGACGGTAATTAAAAAAGCGGTCGAAAAACTCGGCGGCGAAAAATACGTGCAGGTCAAATCAATCGTCGGGCGCGGCAAATTCAGCCTTTTGCGCGACGGCGCGATCACTTCCTTTCAATCTTTTGTTGACGTGATTGTTTATCCCGACCGCGAACGCACCGAGTTTAGGCAGGGCGGCATGAAAACCGTGCAGACGAACATCGGGGAAACCGGCTGGGTTTTTGACGGCACGGCGGAAACCATCAACGTTCAAACCAAAGATCAAATCGAAAATTTCAAACGCAGCATTCGCGTCAGCATTGATAATCTTTTGCGCGGTCACTGGCGCAACAAGGCGAATCTTAGTTATGCCGGAAAGCGTCCGGCGAGTCTCGGAAAACGCAGCGAAGTGGTGAAACTGACATTTGAAGACGGTTTTGCCGTCGAGTTTGAATTTTCGGACGAATACCTGCCGATAAAAGCGATTTATAAACGCACTAACGCCGACAATGAGGAAGTCAAGGAAGAAGATCGCTACGCGCAGTTCGTTGACGTTCAGGGAATCAAAACGCCGCTCATCGTTGACCATTTCACAAACAACTCGCACACCAGTCGCGTCAATTACGAAACAATCGAATTTAATAAAGCTATACCCGATTCGATTTTCACAAAGCCGAACTCGCCGAAAGAACTCAAAAAAGATTTGAAACTGTAGAATTTTTAGCCACGAACAAACACGAAAAATTTTATTGATTTTCTTTCGTGCTTTTTCGTGTTTGTTCGTGGCTAAAAATTTTCTTAAATAAACGCGAAATCGAATTGTTCTTGATGAACGGATTTATCGCCAGTGATGTCCACGTTACCGAGATACTCTTCGATTTCTTCCAGCACTTGATTCTCCGATTCGTTCAGGGCTTTGGCGACATCGGGGTGAACGCGCAAAGTTGTCTGCCGCACGTCGTCAACGCTTTTCGACAATCGTCTGGCTTCTTCTAAAATCTCATAGCAGACGGTTTGCGACGATTTAACCCAGCCCGCGCCGTCGCAATAATCGCACGGTTCGCACATCGTTCTTTCAAGCGACTGCTTGACCCGCTTGCGCGTCATAATAATCAAACCGAAATCGTTGAACGACAAAACTTTCGTCGGCGATTTGTCGCCCGCCAGGGCTTCCTGCAACGCTTGCGACACGCGGTTGCGGTTGCGCCGGTCTTCCATATCAATTAAATCAAGCACGATAATGCCGCCCAAATCGCGCAGGCGAATCTGACGGGCGATTTCGTCAACCGCTTCCATATTCGTTTTCGTAATCGTGTCTTCGAGCCGCGCATTGCCCTTGCCGACGAATTTGCCGGTGTTGACATCAATTGCCACGAGCGCTTCGGTTTGGTTAATTACGAGATAACCGCCGGATTTTAACCACACGCGTGGCTTTAATGCTTTATCAACTTCTTCCTGCACGCCGTAGGCTTCGAGAATCGGTTCGTCGCGTGTATAGAGTTTGACGCGCTTCATCATACGCGGCTGAATGCGGTTGATAAATTCGACGATGCGCAAATACTCTTCCTCTGAATCAACGCGAATTGCCGTGAAATCGTCGGATAATTGGTCGCGCAGCAGTCGTTGGATAATATCCAAATCCTGATGAACGAGCGCGGGCGATTTCGCCTTCTCCGCCGTTTTCTTCATATCGAGCCACGTCCGAACTAAATAACGAGCGTCCTGCCGCAAATCCTGTTCTGGAACGCCGACGCCCGCCGTGCGAACGATGAAACCGCCGGACGGCACATCTTCTTCGCTGCGGATTTTTTGGATGGCGACGCGCAAGCGGCTGCGCTCGGTTGCCGATTCGATTTTGCGCGATACGCCCAAGTGTTCAATCGTCGGCATATAAACCAGAAATCGTCCGGGCAGCGCGATGTGCGAAGTGATGCGCGCGCCTTTTTTCGCAATCGGTTCTTTGGCAATTTGGACGAGAATTTCCTGACCTTCGCGCAGCAAATCCGTGATCGTCGGCTGATTGCGCTGGTCGCGCCGTCCGCCGCCGTTACCGCCGCGTTCACGACCGCCACGCGAGTTGTCGTTTCGATTGCCTTCGTTTCTGTCGCCACTGCCGCGATAACCGCTCGGTCGGCTGCCTTCAACGGGCGCATTGGATTCGCCATTTTCGCCCCTGGCAATCGGTTTTTCATCTCTGGCAGCCGGTCTTTCGTCTCTCACAGTCGGTCTTTCATCCGTTTCCGGTTTCGCGCCGCGCTCCTGTTCGCCCGGACGACGGCGATTGCGCCCGCCGCGCCGCACCGCCATTTCCGCCGTTCCGCCGTGGCCCGGCTCTTTAACGCTCGCTTCGACGTCTTCGCGCGATTCCTGTTTCGCAGTCTTTTTGCCGCCGCGATTTTTCTTTTTCCGCGCCGGATCAGCCGCTTTCGAGGCGGCTTCGCCGTCGTCCGTTTTCTCGGATTTTCCCGAATTTTTCTTTTGAGACTTAGCCTCATCCGATTCGGTCGCCTCCGGCTGGTCGGCTGAAATTTCGGTTACCTTGTTTTGTGCGGCGGATTTTTGTTTGTTTCGACTGCCGCGATTGCCGCGCGCGCTTTTTGCTTTCGGCATCTCAACAGCCGTCTGTTCGTAATCGTCGTCGGCAATGCGCTCGAAACCGTTCGGCGCGTCCGTGACCGAACCGAGAAGCGAGCCGACTTCCGCCGTTCCCGCCGATTCCATATCGAATTCGATGGCGCGAACTTTATCAACAATCGCTTCCTGCCGGTAGGCGTCTTTGAACATATCGCCCGTGTCCTCGTCGTCAATGATGCGTTCAAAACCCGAATCTTCCGTTTCAAAAATCGTCGCGGCTTCAAAAACCGGAGTTTCCTCTTCTTCTACATATTCAGAATCTTCGGCAGTGTTTTGAACCGGCGTTTCGACAAAATTGTCTTCAAAGTCGTTGGCGAAATCCACTTCGGAGAAGCCGCCCGTCAATGCTTCCTCGGTGAAAATCGGCTCTTCCGCCGGAGTCTCTTTTTCGCGTTTGTCGCGGCGCGATTTTCCGCGTCGGCTGTCACGCTTGTCTGCCGCCGGAAATTCTTCTCTCATTTCATCCGTCGGTTCGTCGTCAACAATCGTTTTTGCGTCCGCGCCGATCGCCGCAATCGGCTCGGCGATTTCCTGCACGGCTTCCATCTGTTTTTCGCGTTCGAGTCGCGCCCGCTGAATTTGTTCGTCGGCTTCGCGCTTGGCTTCTTCGGGCGTGGATTTCTTCGATTTCTCCATCACGATGCGCTCGATTTCCTCTTCTTCATCGAAAAAGTCCGAGACATACAAAAACGCATCGCGCTCCAAACCGATTTCGACAAACGCCGACTGCATTCCGGGCAGAACGCGCATTACGCGACCTTTATAAATGTTGCCGACGATGCCGGAATTTTCCTCGTCGCCGCGTTCGATATAAAATTCCGACACGCGCCCGTTATCGAGAATGGCAATCTTTTTCTCGCGCCCGTTGACGCTGATAATCATTTCTTTTGACATAAATTATAGAAATTTTGCTGCTTGGGGCAGAGGCGATAAATTAGAAAGCGGGTTTTCAGAATGCGTCTTCTGCAACTGACCACCGACCACTGACCGCTGACCACATTTCAGATTGTTTGAAGTTTAATTTTTTCGGAAAAAGCGGACGCTTCAGGACTATTGGAAAATTTACAAACCGATATTTTCAGCTCGCTCGTCGGGCAGCGGCTGGGGCAGCGATTTTTTATTGTTTTATTTTGAATTCGGAGTTTTGCTCCGAACCAATCGGTGCTTTGAGTTTTCTCACGCAGGAATCTCGTTTTTCAAAAGCGATAAACGAATCGCCCGTTCTTTTCGTCAAGGAGCGCAAAATTTTTCACTTTGTCGCGCTCGAACCCGCCGAAAATTTCTTTTTTGAATAAAACTTTAATGTTTGTAAAAATCTTTGTAATCTTTGAAGTTTGCCGTGCCGCATCAAATTACTCGACCGAAAGTCTTCAAGCAAACTGTCGTAAGTATAAATGATAAATCGCCAATCGTAAATGGCGAATCGTCAATCGTGGACGAAATTCCCGTTATTGAATCGAATTTCTGGCAAATTGCGGCTGACAATTTAACGATTGGCGATTCAACGGTCGGCAATTTACTATTGGCAATCGAAGATTTACTATTTACTGAATATGGAAATTTATTTTCAGCTCATCACCGACGCGGAGACTTTGCGAAAAGCGTGCGAAGACCTAAAAAACGAAGACGTTTTGGGCTTTGACACCGAGACAACCGAACTCAGTCCTTACGACGGAACATTACGACTTGTGCAATTAAGCACCGGCAAAGACACGAAGGTTATTGATTTAAAACAATTTGCGGCGCGCGGCGATTTACGAACCTCAAAGGAACTCGCGCCGCTCAGGGATTTGCTCGCCGCGCCGAAACCGATAAAAATCGCGCACAACGCCAAGTTCGACGCCAAATGGATTTCCCATCATTTGGGCGTGCAGCTCGGCGGCACTTTCGACACGCTTCTCGCCAGCCAACTGATTGCGGCAGGCGACGACGGACGGCGGCATTCGCTCGGAGAAGTAACGAGTCATTTTCTCGGCACCGAACTCGACAAGAGCGAACAAGTCAGCGATTGGAACGCGCCGGAACTTTCCCAATCGCAAATCGAATACGCCGCCAGAGATGCAGCGACGATGATTCCGCTCAGGGAAAAAATCGTCGAACGATTAAAAGCCGATGAATTGGTGAAAGTTGCCAAATTAGAATTCGACTGCGTGATGCCGATTGCTCAAATGGAACTCAACGGCTTTTACCTTGACGCGGCGCGCTGGCGCGAGCAACTCGAACGAGTCAAAGTTTCGCAGGCAAAAGTCGCTCTCGAACTGCAGCAGATGCTGGCGGCGGGCGTGGCGCAAGCCTCGCTTTTCGGCTTTACGGAAATCAATCTCGATTCGCAAACGCAAGTGACGGACGCGCTCAAAAACTTGGGCGTTCCCGTTCCCGAAACCACGCGCGGCTGGCAATTGCAGCCGCTCGCCGCCGATTATCCCGTCGTCGGAAAACTTCTGGAGTATCGCGGCGTGGCAAAATCCTTATCGAGTTTCGGCGAAACGATTTTAGATTTCATCAACCCGGTAACCGGCAGGCTTCACGCCGACTTTCGCCAAATCGGAGCGCCGACTGGACGCTTTAGCTGCTCGAAACCGAACATTCAACAAATCCCGCACGAAGAAAATTACCGTCGCTGTTTCCGCGCGCCCGAAGGCAGAAAACTAATTATCGCCGATTACAGCCAGGTCGAACTCAGAATCTTAGCCGAATTTTCCAAAGACCAAAACTTTATCAACGCCTTCGTCTCCGGCGAAGATTTTCACACGACCGCCGCCGCGCAAGTCTTTAACGTCAAACCGGAAGCGGTCACGGCAGACCAACGCTCGTTCGCCAAGCGTCTGAATTTCGGTGTGGTTTACGGCATCGGCTCGCAGCGTTTTGCGCTGATGACCGGACTTTCACAAACCAGCGCCGAAGACATTATGCGCCGTTATTTCGCCACGTATCGCGGACTCGATGCGTGGCTCAGAGACGCATCACGAAAAGTGATGTCCGAACGAGTCGCCCGCACCGCGTCGGGAAGAATGTCGCGTTTTCGTTTTGACGAAGAAGACCGCAAAGCGATTTCACTGGCGCAAAGAAACGGCAAAAATATGCCGATTCAAGGAACGTCGGCTGATATTTTAAAACGCGCTTTACATCTCCTGCATGAAAAAATCGCCGGAACATCGGCGCGTCTGGTCAACATCGTCCACGACGAAATCATTGTCGAAGCCGACGCAGACGATGCGGAAATGGCGGCTGACAAATTGGAAAAAGCGATGTGCGCGGCAGGCGAAGAATACATCAGCCGCGTTCCCGTGAAGGTTGACGTGAAGATTGCGGACGAATGGGCGAAATAAAATTTGTTGGCGAATCTCAATTGCTGTGAATCTGCACGAGCAAATCTTTGACAAACTGCGTCTTCCCGCTTCTGGGTTTGCCCGTCACGGCGAGATAGCTGTTCATCCGCCGGTTAAACTCGATGCCGACCGCCCGTTCGTTTTCCCAACCGATTTGCAAATCGAGCAAGCCGCTGAAAGTCGGAGTCGCCTCAATGTGCAGCGCGGCTTCCTGGCTGCGCTGTTCCAATCCGGCGCGTGTCAGTTCGACGAGATAATCAACGCGCATCGTCTCCGGACTTAAAACCGGCAGTGTCGTTTTTGATTAATGCAAAACCGTAGTCAACGTGCGCCTTCAACAGTTGTAGAAATTCGTTGTTGGTGAAAGCAGGTTTTAGATTGTTTTAATAAAAAGCAAAAATTGTGATGTTAAATTAAAGAGTTGATAATAGCTTGGCTTCTACTTCTTTAATTCCTAACGGAGAGATTATTGCTACTTCGGTTTCGCGGTCATATTCTATAAGTCGCTGATTATGAAGCGGGCGCAATATATCACGCCTGTAAACTGCAAAATTAGAATGTTCTGTCCACGCAAATAAATCCTCAACAGGCGTGCCAGCAGTAGGAATGCCTGAATCCTTTTCGGAATAAAGGAGAAGCAAAGTTTGGGATTTATAATCTAAGGAATTATCAAGAACACGTTTTTTACCTACGACTGACCATATTTGCGGTAACTGTCTGGCAGCGATTGCATCCAAAAGTGCTTGAGCTTCTTCTAATGAAAGTGCGTGAACAATTCTAATCAATTCGCACAAACACCAATCTGCAATTCGCAGACACGCGACTGCATCAATTTGATTAGCATCAACATCTCCACCGACGTGCGCGATTCCGCGTTTGTTTCTAAGCGTGTATAAAAAGGACAAGGCTCTTGGAATTGTAACCATCCCATAAAATAGAGCCAGACAAGATTACAGTTTTCGGTCAAAGTAGAAAGTTAAGGAGAACCGAAAACGATGATGAAAAGTAAGTTTAGTGAACATCAGATTATTAACATTTTGAAGCAGACCGAAAGCGGCAGAACCGTCGCTGAAGTCTGCCGAGAAAACTCGATTTCGCCTTCGACTTATTTTAAGTGGAAAACGAAATACGGCGGTATGGAAGCCTCCGATTTGAAGCGGATGCGCGATCTGGAAGACGAGAATCGGCAGCTCAAGAGAATGTTCGCCGACCTGTCATTAGAGAATCGCGCACTGAAGGATGTAATTGAAAAAAAGCCCTGGAGCCGATAGCGAAAAAAGCGGTCGTTTCGCACTTGCAGACTGAGCATCACCTGAGTGAGCGACGTGCCTGCCGGCTGGTCAACCTGTCGAGGTCGGTCTTTCGCTATGCGGCGCACGGGCGCGACGACTCCGTGATTCAAACGGCTCTGACGAAACTGGCAGCCAAGCATCCGGAGTTCGGCTTTCGCAAGATGTTTCTGACGCTCCGGCGGCTCGGCAATCCGTGGAATCACAAGCGCGTGTATCGCATTTATTGCGGACTGAAACTGAACAGACGGCGCAAACACAAACGGCGCGTTCCTTCGAGAAATCCGTTGCCGCTCGCTGTGCCGGAAACAGTCAATCAAGTTTGGTCGGCGGACTTTATGAGTGACGCACTATGGAACGGCAGACGTTTCCGCACGTTCAATGTGATTGATGATTTCAACCGCGAAGCTCTTGCCATTGAAATTGACACTGGAATTTCAGCCCAAAGAGTTGTGCGGATTCTTGATCAAATCGCCGTTTGGCGCGGGTTGCCGGAGAAAATCAGGTTCGATAACGGACCGGAGCTAACGGCTTTGGCAGTGGCGGACTGGGCGGAAGAGAAAGGAGTCGCATTGGAATTCATCAAACCGGGAAGACCGATGCAGAACGGTTTCATCGAACGCTTCAATCGCTCGTTTCGGGAAGCGGTTTTGAATATGTATATCTTTGAAAGTTTGGAAGAGGTGAAAACGGAAACGGAAAAGTGGCTCGATATTTACAATCAGCATCGCCCGCACGACTCGCTGGGAAATCTATCGCCGATAGAATATTTGCAAAAGTTCAACTCGAAAACTGTAACCTAGATTGGAGTAATTACGGGAGCTTTACATTCTAATTCTAAATTTGTCAGTCAAAACTTTAGCAATGTGCGATGCTTTAAGTCCATCAATTTGGCATTCGTTATTAGCAACTCTTAAAAGCTGAAGCGAACGGTCAAGAACTGATTTAGCCTCTAGAATCTCTGGATGTGCAGTTCTATCAATCTGCATTAGAATTGCGATTTCATCTTTCTCTGTTTCTTCAACTTTTTGTTTATTTTTAGCCGGAGCGGAGGCTTGTTTATTCGGCGTTTTCTCGCCAAAGTCGCTTTGTTGAATTAGGAA
Organism: Pyrinomonadaceae bacterium; assembly: GCA_030448055.1. GTDB lineage: Bacteria > Acidobacteriota > Blastocatellia > Pyrinomonadales > Pyrinomonadaceae. The sequence goes on along the minus strand of JAUJNR010000002.1, from coordinate 5,973 downwards.
ATCAAACGCACGATTATATGCCGCCTCTCGAACACTTTCATCAACACTCAAAGCAATTTTTTCCGCCTGTTTAGTAATAGACTGTAAGTTTATACCGCTCATAACATTTACTCCCTAACAAGAAATATTAAGAGATTATAGAACAAAAAAGTTAATCAGTAAATTAACAGTAATTTTGAAATTGATTTTCTCGGTGCCAGCGAATCATTGTAAGCGACGGACGAAACGGCTTTTCTTTCGGCAAATAAATTTCCTTTGCTTTCAAATTGCGAAGCAGAAACGCTTCGTTTCCGCTTTCTTCAAAGTTGCCGGAAACAATCATTTTGTAATCGTCGTCAATCGAAAATAAACCTTTGTCAAATGACCAATGATGAAGCGGGCAAAGCGAAAGTCCGTTGCCGATGCTATCGTCGTAGGATTTGGCGAACGGGAAAATGTGCGCGGTTTCGAGTGCGGTTTCTCCATCCAGAGTGATGATTCGCAAACGGCAGGCAGCGCAGGTGTAATCGTAAAGTCTGATGATTGCGCGGCGAAAAGCAATGTTTCGTTTCGGCATGTCGGCGACGGTTTTTGAAGCGTCCGCGTTTTTGTTTTCCGCGCTTTCGAGCAGAAGATTTTCGATTTGGTTGATTTCTTGATTTTCGGCAATTACGGCGCGAAACATTTCCGCTTGTTCGGGAAAATAAACTTCGATAATTTTACGGCGAATCACTTCCCGCGCATCGGCACGCTGCAGAAGCGTAAATAAATCTTCGTCCAAACTTGCGAACGCAACAACGCTTGCGAGTTGCGCCATCGAATTAAATTGTTTGGTCATTTGAAGCAATTGCTCGCGTCCGGCTTTCGGGTGAAGATGCCAAAACTTATCGGATTTCAAATGAAAGAACGGCAGAAAGATTCGCGGCTTTTCCAGACTGACGAGATGCCAGAATTTTAGAAACGATTCGACAATTTGCGGCGACGGTTCAATTTGATTTTTTGCGATTAAGCCTTGTTCAAACGAATCAATTACGGCGAGAAGCAAAATCGGTTTGTGCGGCGCGGGCTTTCCGTGTGAGCGGTCAATGCCAAGCCTTTCGATTTTGTTCAAATAATACGTGAGAACGTCAGGCATTTTTGAATTACCAATTCGTTTGCGTCTGCTTGACCGCTTCGCCGTGTTCGACGAGAAATCTTTCCGCGTCAATTGCCGCCATACAACCGGAGCCTGCCGCCGTGATTGCCTGACGATAATAATGGTCTTGCGCGTCGCCGCAAGCGAAAACGCCCGGAATATTGGTTTTCATTGTGCGTCCTTCGGTTTTAAGGTAGCCGGTTTCGTCCATTTCCAGAACGCCTTTGAAAAGGTCGGTGTTCGGTTTGTGTCCGATGGCGACGAAAACACCTTGCGTCGGGAATTCGCTCGTCTCTTTGGTTTGGTTGTTGAAGATGCGAACGCCCGTTACGCCCGCTTCTTTGGTGCCGAGGATTTCTTTGATTTCCGTGTTCCAGACGATTTCGATTTTCTCGTTTTTGAAGACGCGCTCCTGCATAATTTTTGAAGCGCGGAAACTGTCGCGGCGGTGCATTAGGCTAACTTTTGAAGCGAAGCGTGTCAGAAACATCGCTTCTTCCATCGCCGTGTCGCCGCCGCCGACGATGACGACATCTTTGCCGCGAAAGAAAAATCCGTCGCAGGTGGCGCACGCCGAAACGCCGTTTCCGCCGAGACCAACCGGCGCGGGTTCTTCGCCCGGAACGCCGATCCATTTGGCGGACGCGCCCGTCGAGATAATTAAAGTTTCGGCTTTGATTAGCGTCGAGATTTCTTCGCTGTCCTTGCTTTCTTTGGCGTAAAGCGTGAACGGGCGTTCGCTCAAATCAACGCGGTCAATCCAGACATTTAAGATTTCCGTGCCGAATCTTTCCGCCTGAGCGCGAAATTGATTCATCAATTCCGGTCCCATAATGCCGTTCGCAAAACCCGGATAATTTTCGACATCGGTCGTGATGGTCAATTGTCCGCCCGGCTGCGGTCCGTCTATGACGATTGGCTCAAGCTGGGCGCGTGAAGCGTAAATGGCGGCAGTCAGTCCTGCCGGTCCCGAACCTAAAATAACGACTTTGCGATTGATTTCTTTTCCCGACATAAATAATTTGAAATTTCCGCCTCGCGCTTGAAAAAACAGCGTTGAGGCATAGCGTTTATAATGATGATTATAGTATAACTATCACACAAAGAGTTAGCCGAGAGACTGATTTAGCGCGGGCATTCAATTTATTCGTTCGGTAAAGCGCGTGAAAAATTTCAGGCTTGGCGAAAAATTTTAATTATCTCTTAAATAACTTTTCGTGTTAAACTTCTTGCGTTTCACCTGATTACAGTTAAAGTTTTGCGGAACTTCTTCTATGTCAACGAACACATCTGCTCAATTTGAGGAAAAACGCTTTGCGCTGCGGATGGCGCTGCGTCTGCCGATTGTCGTTTCGGGTCGCGCGGACGACGGCGCGGCGTGGTCTGAACCGACTGAAACCGACGATATTTCGACGACCGGAACGCTTTTTCATCTTAATCAGCCGGTCACGCCGGGCGAAAATCTTTACCTGCGCTCGCACCGTCCCGACGGCGTGCCGGTCGAAGTCAAAGCGCAGGTCGTTCGCATCGCGCCCGCCGTTTACGGCACCGCGCGCGTCGGCGTAACTATTACCGAACCGAAGGAAAGCTGGCTGCGGCTCTTCGTCTCGTGGGTCGCCGACGACCAGACCGAAGACGACAAATAAAGGCAAAAGCAAAAAGGGAAAAGGCAAAAGCGTGGAATATCCATTTCACCTTTTGCCTTTTCCGATGCGGCGATTTTATTATTTTATCTATGAAAAATTACGAAACGATTACAGTCGAAAAGCGCGGCGCGGTGGCTGTTTTAACCATCAATCGTCCCGATAAATTAAACGCTTTGAGTTCAAAGGTTCACGCGGAAGGCGTGGAGATTCTCGACGAATTAAAAAGCGATGCGTCAATTCGAGTCGCGGTGATTAAAGGCGCGGGCGAAAAAGCGTTCGTCGCGGGCGCGGATATTTCGGAATTCGCCGATGCGACGCCGGTCGAGCAGCGTGACGTGATGAATTCGCGCTCGCTTTTTACAGTGCTTAATACGTTTCCGAAACCGATTATCGCTATGATAAACGGTTTTTGTCTCGGCGGCGGCAACGAACTGGCGATGGCTTGCGACATTCGCACGGCAAGCGATAAATCGCGTTTCGGACAGCCGGAAATAAATCTCGGAATCATCTGCGGCGGCGGCGGAACGCAGCGGCTAACCAGACTTATCGGCGAATCGAAAGCGATGGAGTTAATCTTAACGGGCGATATGATTGACGCGCAGACCGCGTTCGATTACGGTTTGGTCAATTACGTTTATCCGGCGGAAGAACTCGAAACGAAGACGATGGAATTAGCAAACAAAATCGCCGAAAAATCGCCAATCGCTTTGCAGATGTCAAAGGAAGCCGTCAAGTTCGCCTCGCGCTCGAATCTCGACGAAGGCTTGCGCCGCGAAATTGATTTGTTTGCGATTTGCTTTTCGACCGAAGACAAACGCGAAGGCGTGGCGGCATTTTTGGAAAAGCGCAAACCCGTTTTCAAGGGAAAGTGATTATGAATTACGAATTTCAAATTACGAATTACGGATTGAAATCAGGAACTGATTTGCTCATTCGCAATTCGTAATTTATAATTCGTAATTGCATCCGGGGTCGTAGCTCAGCTGGGAGAGCGCATGACTGGCAGTAATACTGTTTCGTTAAACATGCCAACCTTTTGTTTTCAACAATTTACTAGTAGAATCTGCTTTTCAAATAACATTATTCATAAACTCAATTTAAGACTTAAAAATGCAATAGAGTATCAATAAAACGATATTCTATTGCATTCACAAATTTTATAAATTTCACCTGTTGTTGTAAATAGCTAATCCATTGAACTAGGATTGCCTGAGAATATTTTTCCTTAACTATTCACTTTACTTCCGTAATCCTTCTCTAACAGAAAAATCATTCTCTTCTGCATCTTCTTCGCAAACTAATCCCCAATTCCCTGTTGAATGTTTGGCTAGAAACTCGTTTGCAGATTGGTTTGATTCTTCTAATGCTTTTCTTGCGCCGATGGTTAGATAAACTTCTCCCAATGTGAACAGAACTTTATTTTGCGTCCTTGTAATTGTATTGTTGATTTGCATCTTCTTTTTTCCTCGTTTTGGTTAATGGTTGATGTTAAAGAAGGGCTTAGGAAGTCCGCCAAGATTTTCCTAAGCCTTTCGCCTTTATGCCGTCTGTCTTTGCCTTGCAAGCCCCACATGAAGCGACAGAGCGGCTGCGGCATGGTAGCAAACAAGCCCTTCATCTCCTGCCTTGCAAGTGCATTCAACCGCTTTAATTCCGCGATTGTCTCTACGGCAAATAACCGTGTAATAACCGCCTTTGCTTCCCGAAACTCGGTAGCGACCAAAGCAATCGAATTTAACAGTTGGGCGAATTTTCTTCGCTTTTTCGATAGCCTTTTCAAGTTGTGTTTTTGCTTTTAAGATGAACATTTTTTCTTTCCTCTCATTTGTTGATTTGCCATTTCTGACATAAATAAAGTATAGTGTAATCACTAGATTAAGTCAAGATATTTCTTGTGAAATCACTAGGATTTTGATAATTTATTTGCTATGAGTTTGGAAGGATTCTTAACGACAAAAGAAGTGGCTGAAAAACTTGGCGTGAGTGTAGGGCGAGTTCAGCAATTTATAGCCGAAGGCAGATTACCCGCAACGAAGGTTGGTCAAACTAATTTAGTTAAAGAATCTGATTTGAAACTTGTTCAGGATAGAAAAACAGGAAGACCACCAAAAGCGAAAGGTAAAAAGTAAAAGGAAACAGCAAGATTTGATTGAGAAGCTTTAATTTTGATACGATAAAATCCCAGAATTCACATAATTTTTTATTTCCGTTTTAGCATTCAAAATTTAGATTCAGATTTACTATAAATGTTAAATCTACACGACATTACGGAGTGGCAAAAAGCGCTTGGATTGTTGCCGATAAAACTGTTTTCCGATTCGGAAAACAATTTTATTCTCCTAGATGGGGGCATAGGTGATTTTTGTTTAGATATTACTCAAGAGGAAAAATCTGAAGATTATTATTTTTCTTCTGCTTGGTCAAGCAACACTAAAAATTTCGTTTCAGTCAACGGTAAAGTAACTGTTTATAATTGGAAAAAAGACAAAAAAGAAAAAATTCAAATCAGTTCGATAACGGAAAATTACAACAAATTTTATGACTATTTGATTTCTAATTCTATAAATAGTGAGGTTGATATTGTTCCATTTGTTTTAAGTATTTTTAGAAAACTAAGAAACTTAACGAATGATAAACAAAGCGGGATAGAAGCACTAAATTTTTTATTTTTACTACTAGCTTCTTACGAAGAAAATATCTCTTTCGACAATATAGACAAAACAAAATGGGGATTAAGTGATTTTAATTTCCCTGATGCTGAATTTGAAAGATACATAGAAGAATTTTCAGTAGGAATTTTAGGCAACTTGAAACCTGAAGTTGAATTAATTTTAAGACATTCATCAGGTGCGCTTTTTCAAGAAGCACAGAAAGAAGCATTGTTTTTTGATAAAAGGCAGAACTTATTTTCAGGAACACTTTCAGATTTTTATTCTGCAAAAACTGTTTCAAACTCATCTATTCACTATACTCCATCGTATTTAGCTCGAACTATTGTTGAAAATGCGTTAAATAAATTGAATCTTGACGAAATTAAAAATCTAAAAATTCTCGACCCAGCTTGCGGTTCTTCAGAATTTTTGATGGAAGCATTAAAACAACTGAAGACAAGAAACTTTGAAGGTAATGTCCACATTACAGGACGAGATATTTCACCATAAGTAATCGAGCAGAAATAGACTATACTATTTCGCACGATGGGTAAAACTAAAG
>JAUJNR010000004.1:476852-525023 GCA_030448055.1 Pyrinomonadaceae bacterium | reverse complement strand
TTTTTGTCGTTTTAATTTTTTTTTTATTCTATTTTTTTTTTGTTTTTTTTTTAAATAATTTAAATGTTATTGTTTTGTTTTTTATTTTTTCGGTTTTTATGTTTCTGTTTATTTTCAGCCAAATCTAACCTGAAACATGAAATCCGAAACTTGAAACTAAGTTTGAACATTTGCCCTCTCGCAAGTAAAATGCGAAATTTGAGTATTGAATCAAACGGGAAAAGCTAAATGAGATTTTTATCGGAAATAAATTCGCCGAAAGATTTGCGGCAATTGCGCGTCGAGGATTTGCAGGAAGTCGCCGACGAAGTTCGACAGTTTATTCTTGAAACGACTTCGCGCATCGGCGGACACACCGGCGCGTCTCTGGGTGCGGTCGAGTTGGCGGTAGCTATGCATTATGCTTTCGACACGCCGCAAGACCGTTTGGTTTGGGATGTCGGACATCAGGCTTACGCGCACAAAATTTTAACCGGCAGACGCGACCAGCTTCACACGATAAAACAATACGGCGGCTTGTCCGGTTTCTTGCGGCGCGACGAATCGGAATACGATACGTTCGGCGCGGGACACGCTTCGACGTCTTTGTCAGCCGCGCTCGGAATGGCGGTCGCCCGCGATAAAATCAAGGAAGATTTTCACGTCTGCGCTCTGATCGGCGATTCGTCTCTGGCGGGCGGAATGGCAATGGAAGCGCTGAATCAAGCCGGACATTTGAAATCGCGTTTGATTGTTTTGCTGAATGATAACGATATGTCCATCGCTCCGGCGGTCGGTGCATTAACGAGATACTTAAATCGCATTAAAGAAGCGCAGAGCTACCACCGTTTGAAGGAAGAATTCGGCGGCACGCTCGAAAGCGTTCCGGGCGTCGGACACAGTTTGCGAACGATGGCGAAAACCGTCAAAGACGCGATTGCGGCGGCGGTTCTGCCCGGCGCGCTGGTTAATGAATTAGGTTTTAAATACATCGGTTATGTTGACGGACACAATGTTCCGATGCTCGTCCACGCCCTCGAAGAAGCCAAGAAAATTGACGACGGTCCGGTCATCGTTCACGCTTTGACGACCAAAGGAAGAGGTTTTCCGAATCCAGAAAAAAATTATTACGCTTATCACGCCACCGGACCTTACGATCTGAAAACCGGGTTGCCGCACAAATCGAGCAAGGTTTCACCGCCGACTTACACGGAAATGTTCGGCAAAACGATGTGCGAGTTGATGGAACGTGACGACAAAATCGTCGCCCTGACCGCCGCCATGCCCGACGGAACGGGCGTTGATAAAATCCTTGAAAAATTTCCTGAACGCGCGTTCGACGTCGGAATCGCCGAACAGCACGCCGTCACGTTCTGCGCGGGAATGGCATGCGAAGGGTTAAAGCCGGTCGCCGCGATTTACTCGACGTTTTTGCAGCGCGGGTTTGACCAAATTATTCACGATGTCTGTTTGCAGGATTTGAACGTCACGTTTGTGATGGATCGCGCCGGAATCGTCGGCGCTGACGGTCCGACGCATCACGGTCTTTTAGACATCGCTTACTTGCGCGGATATCCGAATATCGTTTTGATGTCGCCGAAGGACGAAGCCGAATTGCGCGATATGCTCCTGACGGCAATCGAACATCCGGCGCCCGCCGCGATTCGTTTTCCACGCGGCAGCGGTCCCGGCGCGGACACGAGCGGCGAACCGAAATTGCTGGAAATCGGAAAATCCGAGTTGCTTCGTGACTCGGCGGGCGATGTGGCGGTTCTCGCGCTCGGCTCGATGGTTTATCCAGCAATGCGGGCGGCTGAAAATCTGAAGAAGGACGGCATCGAAGCGACCGTCGTCAACGCGCGTTTCGTCAAACCGCTCGACGCGGAATTAATTTTGGCTTTGGCGCAAACCAAGCGCGTTATCGTGACCGTTGAAGAAGCGTATCTCGCAGGCGGTTTCGGCTCTGCCGTGATGGAACTTTTGGAAGAAAATGGGCTGCTTGATCGAGTCAGAGTCGTGCGGATGGGAGTACCCGACCGCATCATCACGCACGGCGACCCGAAACTTCTGTTGGCGAAATATGGTTTGGACGCCGACGGAATTTACACGCGCGTTAAAGAAACAATCGAGATTTTAGAAGAACGCCGGGCGAGACGAAAGCCCTTAAAAGCATTAAGATAAATCAGGAATTGTAAACCGAAAAAGTCTTTCGTTAGGAAGCGATGAACAATTTCTAATTTATAATTGGTAATAAAAATTCATTAATCCGACATTCGGTTTTATCAAATGTCCAAGCGGATTTTACGCCGGACATTATATTCAAAATGAAACAAGTACAAACCAAAAAAAATAATAGCAATCTTCCGTTGGCAATCATCGGATTGGTTTTAGTCGCTGCCATCGCCGGCGGCTGGTGGTTTTATTCGAGTTCTAAAACGCAGCCCGTAAAAACGAATACGAACACCGCGAATAAAAAGCCGTCGTATGACCCGGCGGCGGCGCAGGCTCTTTACGCGGGCGCGCCGGCGGGCGCGCAGCCGGCGAATATGCTCGGCGCGCCGTCGGCGACGGTGACGGTCGAAGAATTTGCTGATTTTCAGTGTCCGACCTGCGCGACGGTTCACACGAAAATGAAAGAATTAAATTCGCTCTACGGCGGGCGCATCAAATTTATTTACCGTAACTACCCTTTGACGCAGATGCACAAAAACGCGTACGAAGCAGCTAGCGCGGCAGAAGCCGCCGGATTACAAGGCAAGTTTTGGGCGATGCAGGATCAGCTTTTTACCAATCAAAAAACATGGTCGAACTCAGCCGAAGCTCGTAAGTTATTTGAAGAATACGGCAACAAGATCGGGCTTGACATGGCGAAGTTTCAGACCGACATAGTTTCCGTGCCGGTTAAAACACGAATTGATGACGATATGAATCGCGGAACCGCTCTGAAAATCACCGGAACCCCGAGCGTTTTTATCAACGGCAGACAGCTTGCCATCCAAGAAATGGAAGTCAATACGATGCGCCAGATTATTGATGCCGAAATGCAAAAAGCAAGCGGTCAAGCGCAGTCGAATCAGCCAGCGAGCCAAGCTCCGCCTTCAGGCTCGAACGTCAATAAGTAAATGAGCAGTATTCGTGAACTCGACATTATTGATGAACCAAACAACGCAGTCGCCAAACTTCCGCTTTTGGCGGCTGTCGTCGCCTTAATTGGCTTAGCGGACGCGATTTATTTGACAATCAAACATTTTACCGGCGAAGCGGTTCCGTGCAGCATCGTCGAAGGCTGTGAACAAGTTTTGACGAGTTCATATGCTGAAATCGGCGGCGTGCCGCTGGCGATTTTCGGCGTTGCGGCTTATTTCGCCGCGTTTTCTCTGGCAATTTTAACTGCTTTCGGCAATCGTTCGCTGTGGACGCTATTCGGCATACAGGTTTCCTTGATGCTTATTTTCACGGCGTGGCTCGTTTATTTGCAAGCCTTTGTCATCGAAGCTTTTTGTCAATTTTGCCTGCTATCGGCTGCCGTGACGCTCGGTTTATTTATTATTTATCTTGTTTCAAAACTGCCGCGTTTCCGCTAGACTTATCTTTTTCCACTGCATCTGATTTCAAAAACCAAACGAATATAAACGCGAAAGGGAAATGTATATTTTCATACATTTCCTCTTAATTTTCCGGTGCCAATAATCGGGCAATATGACCCGGCGAGCAGTCGAATTTTTAATTTTCGCTACTCGCCGAAGATGTTTGAAAACGAACAAATCAGAACCTGCGTCGTTTAAAGCAGAGGGTCAGCGCGGGTGTTTTCAATGCCGCGCGTCTCTTTTAAAAATCCAGCGAAATGTGTTGAAATAAAATAGCTCAAAACTAATAACCGAGATACAAGCAGGGAAATTTAAAGTTGTGGCTGAAGCTATTCTAAAACGCATTGCCGCTGGAGATAAAACCGCCGTTCAGGACTGTCTGGACAATTACGGCGGCTTGGTTTGGTCGCTCGCGCGGCGAATGTTGCCGAACACGAACGAAGCTGAAGACGCCGTGCAAGAAATTTTTATTGACGTTTGGAAAAACGCCGCGCGGTTTGACGAAGCGCAGTCTTCGGAGACGACTTTCGTAGCGATGATTGCCCGGCGGCGGCTGATTGACCGTCTTAGAAAAACCAGTCGCCAGCCGAAAGTGGACTCTTTGGAAGACGTTTTGGCTGAACCCTCGGGCGGCAAGGATAATGATTTGCAGATTTGCGTCGAAGCCAAAGAAGCCGCCGCAGCGATGAAAAATCTGCGCCCCGAACAAAGGCAGATTCTTCATCTCTCGATTGTGCAGGGATTTTCTCATCAGGAGATTGCCGAGACTTTGAAAATGCCGCTCGGCACGGTTAAAACGCACGCCAGACGCGGCTTGATTCAAGTTCGGGAAGTTTTGGGATTGGATACGGATTTTGAAAAGGAGGCGACAGTATGACTGATTTACGACGAGACAGACTGATTGAACTCCTTGCCGACCAAGCCATTTTCGGTTTGAGCGCGGAAGAAATGTTGGAACTCGAACAACTAAAAAAACAATTTCCCAATTGGGAAAAGGATTTGTCGCTTGAACTGACGGCGACGGCTATCGGTCTATCGAATTTAAATGTGAGCGAGGACTTGCCCGCCAATCTGCGAGCGAGAATTTTTGCCAGCGCCGACGAGTTTTTCGCTCCCAGGGAAAATTCTCAAAAAGTTGTCAACTTTGCGCCGCCCGCGGAAAAAACAATCGTTTCTTCGCCAGTCGAAAGCGTCGGCAATGCTGCGGCTGCGCCCAAGCGTCCTTTCTGGCAATGGCTCGGGTGGGGATTAGCGGCGGCGGCTTGCATTGCTCTCGCCGTTACTCTTTGGTCAACGCGAAATAGAAATCAACCTGAAACCGTTACAAATCCCGAAACAGTTAAAACGCCGGAAATCGTTCAAACTCCTCAAGTCGTGGAGATTCCTGAAAGTGTAAAAACTCCCGAATCCGTAAAAACTCCTGAAGTAGCACAGATTCCCGAATCTGTAAGAAGTCCCGAAGCGGCAAAAACTCCTGAAACGATAAAAACTCCTGCGCTTGCGAGGAGTCCTAAAACCGTTGTAACGCCAGAAATTGTCAAAACTCCCGAACCCGTAAAAACTCCCGCGCCTGTCTTAACGGCAGGGCAAAGGCGCGAGCAGTTAATTGCTTCCGCGCCTGATGTCATTCAGACAAATTGGACTGCCGCAAAGGGCGATAAAAGAATTTTAGGCGATGTCGTCTGGAGCAACGCGCAGCAAAGAGGTTACGTGCGCCTGCGCGGTATGCCGGTTCTCGACGCAAGTAAGGAAACATACCAGCTTTGGATTGTTGACGACGAGCGGGATGAAAAAACTCCGGTCAGCGCTGGGCTTTTTAGCGTCAGCGGAACGGGCGAAATTATAATTCCGATTAACGCGCAGCTCAGAATCCTCAAACCGAAACAATTCGCCATTTCAAAGGAAAAAGCGGGCGGTGTTGTCGTTACCAAACCGAATAGAATCGTCGCAGTCGCTAAAATCTAAGAGGCGAAAAAAGTCAAAGTCGAAAAAAGTCTTCGCTTTTTTGTCTTTAGGAAAAAAATAAAAATGCGCGGCTAACTGCGCCGCGCTTCGGTAGGATTAAATTTGAAGAGAAATTAAGGGGATTAAAATCGCTTAGTTTTTATCAAGCGATACTGCCGGTGGATAATGAAAAGAACCAAAAGTTCTCAAAGTTTGCGGGTCGAAATGTTTGCGCGCGCCGCAGTCCAGACAGGCGCAATACGAATCGCTGCCGATGGTAAACGGGCGACTCAAACTTTTATGCCAGCAGCCGAAAAGCGCGCCGAGCAAACCGATTTTGTTACCAAACGTTTCGCGGGTTCGGTTAACGAGCGATTCAGCGATTCGATTTTGTTCTAAAATTGTCTGCATTTTATTTTTTCCCTATACTAAAATATATTAAAAATTCAATGAGATTTGCCCGAAGTTTACACTTGCATCGCGCGAAGAATTTTGCACTTTTTCTGATGAAAATTTTAGGTAAAAGTTTGTCTTTCAAATTCACTTAAAACAGTTTTGCATTTGCCGAATTGTAATTTCCCAGCTTTTTTTAATCGTTCGTCTCCGCTAAAATCTTTCGTAAGGATTTCCGAAAAAAAATGAAAAATACGCTGTTAAAATTGACGCTTTTCTTGACCATTAATTTTGTTTTCGTTACTGCGCTTTCGGCTTGGGACGACGCGGGACATAAACTGACGACTTATATCGCCTGGGAACAGATGTCGCCTCAGGCGCGTGAACGAGCCTTTAAAGTTCTGATGAGCGCGCCCGAAGACGCGGATTTGAGCGTTTTTTATTCGCAGGATTCGCGTTCCGCCGCCGCGCGGCAGCGCGAGCTTTTTATGCTCGCCTCGACTTGGGCGGATATTGTGCGCGACAAAAAATTTGCGAATCGTTACGAGAAATACCATAAAGGCGATTGGCACTATGCCGATACGTTCTGGCGCGTGACGGCGGACGGCAAAGTTGACGTGTTAAAGGATTTCGCCGAACCAAAGGGCAAAGCCGTCGAACAGCTTTTCGCGTTTGATAAATTGCTGCGCGACGCAAACGCTTCCGAGGCGGACAAAGCCGTCGCGCTGGCGTGGATTCTTCATCTCGGCGGCGACATTCACCAACCGCTGCACACCTCGGCGCGCGTTACCGAAACCGAGCCGAAAGGCGACCAGGGCGGAAATCTGTTTCTGCTTTCGCCGAAAGACGCGAAAGATGATGACCGTCTGAATTTGCATTGGTTTTGGGATTCAATCGTCAGGCGCAGCATTCCGCGTGTCAACGATAGTTGCGATTCGGATTACTTGCCGCCAATCGCGCAGGCGATAATAAAAAAATATCCTTCGGCGAAAATGCAAAATCGTCTGAAACTGGGAAAATTTGATGAATGGCAACAAGAAGGTTTTCAGATTGCTTCCACAAAATTTTACCCACAATCTTTAAAAGTCGGCGTCGCGCCGTCGGAAGAATATAAAAAAATGGCGTTTGAAATCGCCGAAGAACAAATTGCGCTGGCGGGTTATCGTTTGGGCGAAATGCTTAATCAGATTTTTGGTAGTCGAGAGGTGACAAGAGAAGATTAAGAGAAAGACAAAAGTAAATATGAAAAGTCGAAAGCAACCGGCGAAAGCACAATTGGTCAAGGCGCGAACGACTCCTGGCGGTATAAAATTCGCTCGGCTTTGGCATCCACTGATGACTTGCGCGATTCAACTATAAATGTTGACGTTGAAAATTCAGTTGTCACGCTTGGAGGAACAGTTGACAGTAAAATGCAAAAAGAAAAGGCGATTGAAGTTGCCAAAAAGATTGATGGAGTGAAACAAGTAAAAGATTTGTTGAAAATTAAATCAAACGATTCATTACTAAAGCAAATGAGTCAATAAGCGATAAGACAGATTTTTATTTTATAATTCAATTTTGCGACCTTGTAATTTCCATTTGATTTTTATTCCGAAAAGAACTTGCACAACTTTTCTTTTTCAACTAACTTTATGAAACACTTTTCGCAATTTTAGAAAAGATTTTTGTTTCATACGTGAAACACTATTTCACAAACGCCTTCTTTTGTGATACAGTTCAAAATGTCTTGATGGCAAATATCACATTTGGAGAAAACAAAAATGGCTGGAGAAGCAGTAAAAATGACTACTGAAACAAAGGGCAAAGCGATTGACGCGGCTCTTGCAAATATTGAAAAGAAATTCGGCAAAGGTTCGATTATGCGCCTCGGCGAGCGTCCGCACGAGGAAGTCGGCTCGATTTCGACGAATTGTTTGAGCCTTGACGCGGCAATCGGCGTCGGCGGAATGCCGCGCGGCAGAATCGTCGAAATCTACGGACCGGAAAGTTCAGGGAAAACGACGCTCGCGCTGCAAGTCGTCGCGCAAGCGCAAAAGATGGGCGGCGTCGCCGCTTACATTGACGCGGAACACGCGATGGACCCGGAATACGCGGAAAAGCTCGGCGTGGACATTGACGATATGCTGATTTCGCAGCCGGATTCGGGCGAGCAGGCGCTCGACATCGCCGAAACCCTCGTGCGCTCGGCTAGCGTTGACGTTATTGTCGTTGACTCGGTGGCGGCGCTCGTGCCGCGCGCGGAAATTGACGGCGATATGGGCGATTCGCATATGGGACTTCAGGCGCGTCTGATGTCGCAGGCGCTCAGAAAAATGACCTCGATTATCTCGAATTCAAATACCTGTTTTATCTTCATCAACCAACTGCGCGATAAAATCGGCGTGATGTTCGGTTCGCCGGAGACGACGACCGGCGGCAAAGCATTAAAGTTTTACGCTTCGGTGAGAATTGATATTCGGCGCATCGGCGCGATTAAGGAAGGCGACAAAATGGTCGGCAACCGCACGCGCGTCAAAGTCGTAAAAAACAAAGTCGCGCCGCCGTTCCGCGAAACCGAATTCGACATTATGTATGGCGAAGGCATCTCGCGCGAAGGCGATTTGCTTGATTTGGCAGTTACTCACAACGTCGTCGAAAAAAGCGGCGCGTGGTTTTCGTATTCGGGGGAACGGCTCGGACAAGGACGCGAAAATTCTAAAAATACGCTCAAGGAAAATCATGAAATGCTTGAACGAATCGAACGCGAAGTAAAAGTTAAACTCGGAATGATAGCGGGCGAACCAATCGCGGAAGTTGCCAAAGTTGAAGAAGCGGAGTAACGTTGTTGGAAAAACTAAACAGTCGGCAAGTTTGAACGTTCAAACTTGCCGACTGTTTAGTTTTAGGTTAAGGCTTGCGCGTGTTGCCTCGTTTGTCAGCCGGGCGGTTGTTCGCATCCGGCTGGCTTCCCGCAGGCGGATTGTTGACGACATTAACGTCTTTAAGCGGCGTATTCATTTGCCTTTTGATTTCCGCTTCGCTGGGAATGCCGGGAATCGGCGGCGTATTTTTCGGTTGCGGCGTTTTTTTGTTCGGGTCGGGAATGCCAGGGATATTTCCCGCCGTAATTTTATTCGCATTGGCGTCGTTCGGGTTGGGAATGCCGGGCGTTGAATTCGCGCCCATCGGAATCGGGCTAGTCGAAAATCCGGGCGGCATATTTGCCGGGTCAAGATTAACCGCATTGGCGGTGTTTGCACTGGCGGTCGGCGCGTTCGCTGCTGGTGAGCAGGCTAAATTCGCGCCGAGCAAAAAACAAATCAGGACGTATAGAAAATTTCTTAACATAAAAATCGGAATTTCAAAAAAAAGTATAAACTTTAAAATAGCTGTGCCGGTTTGAATGTTGCGTCTCCGGGGGTCAGCGACGGCGTTCAAACCGGCACGGGCAGGTATCAAACGAATAGGCAGGTTGGCAGCCGTCATGGGCGAACGGCTACTAAAAAGTGATTATAAACCTCTGGACGATAATGTCAACACTAAACATCCGGTCTGCCGCTTGTTGCCGACTTAGCCGCTTACGGATTTGACATCGGCAAATGGCTTATTTACACTAATTCACTTGGCTCTCGTAGTTTCGCAGAACGGCAATCGGCTTGGTAGCTCAGTTGGTAGAGCAGCGGACTGAAAATCCGCGTGTCGGCAGTTGGTCCCAGAGCAGCGGACTGAAAATCCGCGTGTCGGCAGTTCAATTCTGTCCCAAGCCACCATTTTTCGATATGTTAAGGCGGTTATTATGACTGCCTTTTTGATTTGCGCGTCATTTGCGCGTCAAAGCAAAAAAACTTATTTACTTCATATATTAACTATTAGGAGTTACGCAGTTGAAACACTGTTAAACATAACTTTATTGAAAATAAAAGATTTATGGCGATTCGTATTTACCAAAAACGCTCGTAAGTTATTGATTTTCCGTTCAACTGCGTAACTCCTAATGGTTATTAATTCTTGGTCAGTAAAACTAGGCTTGAAATTACTCAAGCGTTGATATTTCCAATAGCTTTGATTATCGTAAATCTGACAAACAAGCAAATACAGTTGAATCAGTTGATTTTCCATCGCAAGGAAATTCTACCAATTCTTCCTGCTTGTCTGTTTTTCTACTCTTTATTCACATAATGTATAGGACTTACGCAGTTGAAACATTGTTTAACAAGCGATTGTTGAAAATAAATGACTTACAGAACCAGCTTGATTAAATTTTGCAACGTAAATCATTGATTTTAGGTTCAACTGCGTAAGTCCTAACGTATTAGTTAAAGGAAATAAGAATGTCATATATTACAAAAAAAGTTGAAACTGCTAAACGGGTATTTCAGACTCAAGGTGTTAAGGGAATCGCTTCGGTATTGCTCGAAGATAAACTTTATAATCAGCGGATAAAATTTAAGATAAAATTTAATAAGTGGTTTGAAAAAAAGAAACGTTGGTGGGCTGGAAAGATAGTAGAAATCAGGGGAAACACAGTCTTGATAGATGGCTGTCAGTTTAACCTTAACAGCCCCATGATCTCAACTGCTATTAAAAGTCATTTCTACTTTCACGATTACGAGATAGAGGAGCGAAACGCACTAAAACATTTTTTTAATCCCGAACTTCCAGTGATTGAACTTGGGGGAGCAATAGGTGTCATAGCTTGCCTGACGAACAAAAGTCTTATTCATCCTGAAAAACATGTTGTCGTCGAAGCAAATCCAGAAATTCTATCTCTACTAAAAGATAATCGTGACCGCAATAATTGCCAATTCACCATTTTACACGGAGCAGTCGCTTACGGAACCAATGAAGTTACCTTTAATTTAAATGAGGACTTTTGGGCTAGCAGTGCGCAATACTCATCCAATAGAACCGGAACCGTCAAGGTTCAAACAATAAATCTGAAACAGATTGCCGATAAATTCAATTTTGATAAATTTACTTTGATTTGTGATATCGAAGGCGCAGAAGTTGATATGGTAAAGTTTGATGAAGAGGTTTTACGAGACCAAGTGGAGACTTTAATGTTAGAGGTTCATGAACACGTTCACGGAGAAGAGCCAATCAAAAACATGTTGCTGAATCTTGAAAAGATGAATTTTAAATCTGCCTTTGAAAAAAGCGGTGTCCATGTGCTGCAAAAGATTAAGTAATTCGCCTATCAATTTCTAATTCTTTCCGGATTTTTTATTCTAATTTATTGTTTTGCGATATTTATCAGGCAAATTCATTTAAATAGTAAGGTATTTTTTGATACCTATATATACCCTTCCGCATAAGTATTTCACTAATCAAAACTTGTCTGTCTTTCTGCTTTATCCCCAATTAAACTGCACAGATAACACAAAATAAATTCCTAATTCTCGCAAGGTATATTTACCATAATTTCTCCTTAATCACGTGATTTCAAAAGGTTTACGAGTCTAAAAAATTTCTAGCAAATCTTTGTTTGCCCACTTGCCTAATGTTAAATTTGAATAATCGTAGAAAACGAAATTTGAATTTGAGGGAATTAAAAAAATGATAATAAACCAAAAAGAACTTTTTTCGCCGAAACAACTTGCCGAGACGGGACTTCTCAGTTTAGTTTCGCAGTGGCATATGAGGCGAGCAGGAAAACTTACCCATCTCCGAATCGGGCGCAAGATTTTTTACCGCGCTTCTGACATTGAAACGTTGATTGAATCGAGCGTGGTGAAGGGAACAGCAGATGAAGCTGAGAATTCGGAACAATAACGAAAAAAATAAAGAAGCCGTGCATCGTTGGCGTGACACACGGCAAAAAATCAATTGAATGTTAGGAAATTATAACACATCGGGGCAATTGCGCCATTTAACCAAATCAGCCATTGCGAGTAACTGCAACGGTGGGAGGTAATATGAGCGGCAAATTGATGTCTCAAGTTTTCAATCTGAAACTATCGCGTCCGCAACGCGAGATTTTGCTGGCAATGGCTGACCACGCCCGCGTTGACGGCGCAAAAGTTTATCCTAGCGTTGGATTGATTGCGTGGAAAACGGATTATAGCGAGCGACAGGTGCGGCGGATTATCGCCGAGTTGAAAAGTTCCGGCTTGCTGATTCCGATTGCTCACACAAAAGGCGGACGCAATCCGGTAACAATGCGAGGTTATTCAACTATTTACCAAATCAACTTGTCGGCTGGAATTCCTAAAATCCCGTTCAAAAAAAATGTTTCTTTGTATGACACCCAGATGTCCGCCAAATCGGATACTAGGACATTGGGCAGCAGCAACCCTGACATTGATGACGGAAAGGCGGACACCCAGATGTCCGCCAAATCGGAAGTAGAATCGGAAGTGGAATCGGAAAAGGTGTGTGGCGTTTTTCCATTGAAAAACGCTTTCGGTTCAATTCATTCGGAGAAAATCATCGATGATTATTTTAAGAGTTCAGAGCGTCATCACAATATCCAAAATTCGATTGGATTCCGACGTTTTCTGAAATCAGGAAAAGCGGATGCGGAGATTAGCAATTGGCTGAAATTCGGCGACGACTTTTTCAACCTAAGCGTTGAGTGGCTTGAAAATTACGAAAAAAAACAATCCGCTGAATCGGATTCATCCGATATTGGGTTTTACTTCTAATACAGAAATAATTTAGGTTGGTGTTGTATCCAGCCAACCATAAAAGGTTAATTTTTTCACCCGTGAGCCGTCTTTCAGAAACGGCTCAATTGCTTTTATCACCGCTTCTTCAATCGCTTCGAGACTTTCAAAAACACGATTCTTTAATTCCTTTCGCAGCTCTTTGAAAAGTCGCTCGACCGGATTTAGTTCCGGCGAGTATGCCGGAAGATGTTCAATCAACAGTTCTTCTCTGACTTTCAAACGAGTGCTGCGATGCGCCGCCGCCCCGTCCGTGATTAGTCTGACGGCTGTTTGCTCGCCGACGAAACTTGCAAATTCATCCACAAATACTTGAAAACTTTCCACCGTCATATCAGGCAAAATTAACGCAAACAATTCACCCGAACGCGGGTTTAAAGCTGCTGACAAATATCCGTATTCATACCCGATGATTTGCTCTCCCGAGGGGCGAACCGCTTTTGCCGTCCATCTCCGCCCCAACTCGGTGCGCGTTCCAAAGCGCATCTCATCCTGAAAATAAAACGCTTCATCGGTTACTCGTGTGGCAAAGTTTTTTTATATTCGAGCTGTTCTTCCAAAGAGGCTTTTTTATTGAATGGGCGCGGCACTTTTGCCTTAATTCTCAACCGGGAAAAGAGCAGTGAAATTCCACCTTGTGTGTAACTGACCGCAAACTCTTTGGTTAAAAATTGACCTGCTTCGCGCTGACTGGCAAAGCCATTTTCCGTCGAGGCTCGCTCAATGACTTTTCTTTGTTGTTCATTACTGAGCTTTGACGAGCGCGGTTTCCAATCAAGCCGCAAATACTGACTCAAACCGTTATCTCGATATTTATGCCATAAATCATAACCGTGTTTTGGCGTGATTCCGCAAATTTGACAAGCATCTTTGATTGAATCGGTTTCCTGACTTTTGAGCAATCGCAGTAATTGAACTCGTAATCTGATCCGCGCATCTTTTTCCTTCTTTTCTTGTTCTCGCAATTGCTCAACGGTTTCAATAATAAGAGCCGGAAAATCTAATTTTCTCATTCGGTCAGCTTAACACACCTACCTTATTTATTTCTGTATAATATCAGAGCGAATGACATTTTCAATTTTTGTGAATATCTTAGTTGCCGAATGAACGTGTTGAATTTGCCGTTTATTTTTACGCCGAAACATACTTTGAACACACATTTCGAGTTGGAGTCTGAAATGGTTGTAAACAGGTGCAATAGTCAACAAAGATGCGGTTTTGACTGTAAAAAACGCTTTTAATAGGACGGTAGATGTGAGATGTTTTGAGATTCGGGAGTAGATTTACATCACGCAGGGAAATTTGCTCGGAGTAAACAAAATGAGAATAAAGAAAAGATATTCGCCGTCGCATTTAGAAGCTGCCTATCTAAGGCACGAGTTGAAATTCTCGCAGGATGAAATAGATGCGGCGGTCAAATGGCTCAATGGTCAATTGCACAAGAAAATCCGGTCGGGCGAGATAACCGAAGATGGTTGGGAGATTCGTCCAAGTGAGTTGGTTGAAGCTGTGAGATTGAATAATCCGCAGTATAAGGAATTTAGAAAGCGGTTGGAATCTGATTTGGCAGAAGTCGGAAAAGGGAGTCTGGAAGCATTGGCTGAAAGATTCACGCCAGAATCCAGACAAGCGCACTTGGAAGCATTTAACGAAACGTTCTCGGAGCAGTCCTTAATGCTAGAGTTGGAAAATCTAAAGGAAATTGCTTCTCGGAAGAGGTTTGAAGATTGATGAACCCCCGTTTACCTTTTTCTATGATTTTGAAGTTCGTCAACGTGACCTTTGGAAGCTATGAATTATGCCCTTTTTTTGTCGAATAGGTTTTGAAGAGGGAAAAAAATAAAAAATTGGAGAGAAAAATGAGATGACGGAACAACAAAAAATTGAAGCGATTGAGAAACATTTCGGCGGACGGGCGATTGAAGATATTCAAAAAACATATGGCGGATTTACGATTGAGATGCTTTTTGAAATTGTGCAGACCACACAGAGCGACAACGAACGCCGAAAGCAGGAAGCCGGATTGATTGAGCAACGGCAGACGGAGCTTGAGAGCGAAGCAATACAGCTCCGTGAGCAAGCCGAAAGCCGTTTCAAAATCAATACTAAGAGTCGTTTTTTGGAATCTAATGACTTGGCAACCCCAGAGGATTTTGAACGCCTTTATCCGCGAATTAGAGATGAAACGATGATGACAAACTATCGAAATTTCACGGCGAAAGAGGTCACGAGAAGCGCAGATATTTACGAAAATTAAATCGGCGTGAAATTACGCTTTGGCATCCTTTTTCGGTCTGCCGGGTTTTCTTCCGATTATCTTTTCAGCATCGGATTTTTTAATCATATTAACGCGCCCGAATTTCTCGGCTTTTAGAATGCCGTCTAAGATTAAACGTCTTACTCTGCCGTCTGAAAGTCCAAGCAATTCTGCCGTTTCTTTAGTGGTTAATAAATCTTTCATAAATTATTTTTAGCATACTCAAAAATAATACGCAATTGTATTATTTTAACTTGAATAAACTAATACGATAGCGTATTATTATCTTAAGTCAGTAATGACTAATTCAAACAAGTGAGGAAACTAAAAATGTTTATTCTGAAATCGAAAGAGCAACTTGAAAAAGCGATTACAAAGGCAAAGAAAATCAGAACGAAAGTTCGATTTCTTTCATTCGGCAATTACGCGGTCAAAGGCACGAGCGGCAACTTTTACACGGTGAGATGTGAACGGACAGCCACCGGCGAAAGAAAAGTTGAATGTGAATGCAGAGGCGCGGAAAAAGGCTTAGTTTGCTATCACGCGGCGGCGGCTTTATCGCTTCACGTCGGACTTGCCAAGCAACGTCAAACGGCAATCGTTTAATGACGAAAGGCTTAGGAAAGCTACCAACTTGCCTAAGCCCGATATATCCGAAAGGAATCACTACAAACCAAACGGACGCACTCATTTTATCACGGGTGCGTCCTGTTCAAAATTAAAGGGAAAATATGGCAGGACAAATAATAAAGAGAGGAGACACTTGGCTTGTTCGTTTTGAAAAAAGATACTCAGACGGAAAGCGAAAATCATTTTGTAAAACGATTAAAGGCACGAAAAAAGATGCTCAAAAAGTATTAAATGAGATACTACGAAACGCCGATTTGGGAATGCTCGGCGATTCACAAAAGCAAACCTTGAATCAGCATCTTGATTTTTGGCTTGAAACAATTGCCAAGCCACGTTTGCAATATCGAACATTTGCCGACTATGGCGATATGTTGCAAAGATATGTCCGAGAGTCTTTAGGAAATATCAAACTCGCTGATTTGAAAGCTGCTCACATTCAAAAACTTTATGGAGAAATGCAAGAAAAAGGACTTTCGCCGCGTATTGTCCGATATACTCACGCCATTCTTTCTTCTTCATTGAAAAAGGCTGTTGAACTCGATATATTGCCGCGCAACGTGGCTAAATTCGTGCAACTCCCAAAGCAGACGCGCAAGGAAATGGACGTTTTGAGCAAAGATGAAACCGTGCATTTCCTTCAATCTTTGGATGGTGAAAGGTTTGCAACGCTTTTTTCTTTCGCTCTGGCGACCGGAATGAGAATTCAAGAATACCTTGGTTTGCAATGGAAAGACATTGATTTTGAGAGAAACACGGCAACCGTTCAACGTGCGATTGTTTGGCATCGGTCGGGCGGCGGTTGGCATTTCTCACAGCCGAAAACATCAAAATCACGTCGGACTATTCCGTTGCCATTATCAACGGTCAATGAACTTCGCCGACATCGCCGACAGCAGTTGGAAGAGAGATTAAAAATCGGAACGGCTTGGAAAGATTTTGATTTGGTTTTTCCGTCTGAAATCGGAACGGCTTTGAATCCGCCGAATTTAACACGTGCTTTCAAAAAGATTTTGGAGAAAGCTAAACTTCGCACTTCAATAAGGCTTTATGATTTGAGACATACGACGGCAACGCTTTTGCTTCAAGCTGGAATTAACCCGAAAGTAGTAAGCGAACGACTCGGACACGCGACGATTGTTTTGACGTTGGATGTCTATTCTCACGTTTTGCCAAATATGCAACAGGACGCGACAGCACAGCTTGAGGAAATGATATTTCGGCAAAAGAAAGTGTGCTAAATTTTGCGCGTCATTTGCGCGTCAAACAGGCTGAATGATAGAAAATAAATGTGAATTAAGATTGATTGAAATGATGATTGAAACTAACAAATACGGGCGAAAATGAATGATTGCAAATGTGTATGAATCATTTTGAATCTATCAACTTAGACTGAAAATCCGCGTGTCGGCAGTTCAATTCTGTCCCAAGCCACCATATTTTTCAACAGTTTAGAGCTACTTAATCAGTAGCTCTTTTCTAATTTGTGCAACATTTGTGCAACAATTTTTATTTAGAGCTATTCGGGAAAGAAAAAGAGAAGTTCATTTGGAAATTTCTCTACGGCGGCGCGAGCCGCGACGAGGTCAGCAGCGACCGCTTGAAACGAGAGGGCAGTTGAATTTTATTAATCAAAAACAAAAATAAGGGAGAACCGATTAAGGGAGTAAATTTATGGCAAAACAAGCGACCAATAAACAAAACGACGGGCAGCAGGAGCGCATCGAGCGCGGCTACAAAATCCGGCAGGTCACGCAAATCCAGCCTTCGTGGAAAGAAGGCGAGCGCGGCGAGGAAGGCGAATTTTACATTCAGCTCGTTCTCGACAACGGCGTCGACGAATACGTTCTGCAGCCGTCCGAAGACGACGTTGACGTGCTTTTGGGATTGTTCGAGAAAAGCAAATACACCGTTTGGGACGATGAGCGGCGAATTTTGATTTTCGAGAACATCTCTACTAAATAAAACAATTTAATAAACAGGCGGCGCGGCGAGTTTTACAGTTTGCCGCGCCGTCGAAATTTTTAACGACAAACGAACAAGGGGAATATGATGATGATTGAAGCGGTAATTTTCGACGTTGACGGAACGCTCGTCGATACGGTTGATATGCACGCCGAAGCGTGGCAGAGAGCTTTCAGGGAATTCGGCAAAGAGTTAGAATTTCAAGCGGTGCGCGAGCAAATCAGCAAGGGCGGTGACCAATTGATGCCGGAATTTTTAAGCGAAAAAGAACTTGAAGAGTTCGGCGAGAAATTAGAGGAGCGGCGCACGGAGCTTTTCGACATGGAATACCTGCCGAAAACAAAACCGTTTCCGAAAGTGCGCGAGTTGTGCGAGCGGATAAAAAAGGACGGCGTGAAAATCGTTCTCGCGTCGAGCGCGACCGGCGATGAAGTCGAGTTTTTCAAAAAGGCGATGAACATCGTTGACCTTCTCGAAGCCGAAACGACATCGGACGACGCGGAAGCGTCAAAACCCGAACCGGACATTTTCGAGGCGGCGATGAAAAAATCGGCGACCCGGACGTGAGCCGCTGCATCGTCGTCGGCGACACGCCGTATGACGCGATTGCGGCGGCGAAAATCAACTTGAAAACCATCGGCGTTTTGTCGGGCGGCTTTCCCGAACAGAGTTTGCGCGAGGCGGGCTGCGTCGAGATTTACAAAGACCCGGCGGATTTGCTGGCGCGTTACGAGGAATCGGCAATCGTTAAGGGAATGTCGAAATCGGCGAGCGAGTAAGAATATGCAGAATCAACCGAACAAACAAAAACAGGAAGCCGACGAAGACCGCGACCCGCAAACAATCGAAACAGACGGCTTTACGGCTGAGGAATTAGGCGAAGCGTCGGCTTACGACTCGACGACTGAGATGGCGCAGATGAT
Source organism: Pyrinomonadaceae bacterium (assembly GCA_030448055.1). GTDB lineage: Bacteria > Acidobacteriota > Blastocatellia > Pyrinomonadales > Pyrinomonadaceae. Next base: position 506,701 of record JAUJNR010000004.1, on the reverse strand, counting down.
GCGGCGCGACGAAACGAAAGGCGACCCGAACGAGCGCGATGTTGTCGGCGCATCGAACACCGGGGGCGCCGACCGCAAACCCGTGCCGCGTCATCAGCGCAGCGCGGACGACCAAGCCGATAAAAATCGGATAACCAAAGAAAATTAAAATTTATATTCTGGCGGAAAATTATGAAAGAAAAAATGAAAAAAGTAATTTCAACGAAGACATCGTGAAGCTGGCGCAGAAAAACGATTATTTTCGGCGCGTTCTGCTGACGACCGAACTCTCGCAGCTCGTCGTGATGAGCATTCAGCCGGGCGAGGACATCGGCGAGGAAACGCACGACGGAATTGACCAGATTTTATCAATCGTTTCGGGCGCGGGCGCGGCGATGATCGAAGGCGTAACCAGCCCGGTCAAAGCAGGCAGCGTCGTCGTCGTACCCGCCGGAACCCGGCATAATTTTGTCAACACGGGAAAAGAGCCATTAAAACTCTACACGGTTTACGCGCCGCCCGACCACAAGGACGGCACAGTTCACCGCACCAAAGCCGACGCGCTGACCGACCCGAACGAACAGCACGAGGAATAATCAAAAGACAAGGAAAATTTTAACTGCTGCGTCTCGCTTTGAAAAAACGTCGTCGCGGGTGCGTCGCTTCAAATTGCTGCGCTTTCAGGTTTTGTCGCTCATCAAATTGGAGTTGATGCGCAGCGAAACCGCCGATACGCATAACTAAGGGTTAGAAAAGACAAAGTGAAAAGAAAATTGCTGCCCTCACCCTTGTGTCCAGCGAATTGTTCGACGGCGCGTTAGCTAATAATGAGTTTTTTGCTCATTACTAAATTTTGTAATTGGTGGTTTTCGTCCAAACCCGCGAAATTTATCAATAAGCCCTGATTTTAATTTTCAGAGTTTTTCCTTGTCCTCCCAAATATCGGTAAACAATCGTTGTCAGATATACGCAGGGCAAATCTGCCCTGCATTTTATAATGTTAGAGTAAAAACTGAAAAAAAATTCCAGTTCGATAATTAGTATTTTATTTTGAACGTTTTCTTTGAAAAAGCATTCGTTCTAACTCATCTGTTGCGTCCTTTTGCATTGAAGGTAAAACGTGTGAGTAAGTATCCAAGGTTAATACTATTGATGAATGCCCCAGACGTTCAGCAATAACCTTCGGACTTGTACTATTCGATAGTAGAAGCGTTGCGCAAGTATGTCGTAAATCATAAATGCGAATTTTCTCTGAAAGCCCTGCTTTTTTCAAAATCGGCTTATAATGCCTTCTAGTTAAATTGCTTGGCGAAATGGGAGTTCCGATTTCTGTCGCAAAAACGAAATCATTATTTTGATAAGCTTGTCCCAATCGGAGTCGTTCTTCTAATTGTTTTTTTCGATGCCCACTCAATTCATGCAATACAGAAATGGGTAAAGGAATAGTCCGGCGGCTTAGAGATGTTTTCGGTTCCTGCAAAGACCAGCCTCCACCTTTTCTTTTCCACACTAAGGCACGTTGCACTGTAGCGGTTCCGTTCTTAAAGTCAATATCTTTCCAGTGCAAGCCGAGATATTCCTCCGGACGCATACCAGTTGTAATAGCTAGCGAAAAGATAACAAACCATTTATCAGCTTTTGCTATTTCTAAAAATCTATTAGCTTCTGATGGCGATAGTGCTTTCATCTCCTTACGATGGTTTTGAGGAAGATCGACCATTGCGGCTGGATTTACAGCTAGTATTTGCCATTTAACTGCCTGTTTTAGGGCTGATGATAGTATGGCGTGAGCAAAACGGACAGTTCGAGCGGAAAGCTCCTTTTCAAGCATTTGTGAATAAACAGCCTGAATATCCAATGGTTTAATTTTCGATAATACTTTCCTCCCGATTACAGGTCTGACATACCGATTCATATATTCGGTGTAGTCCTCGTATGTGCGATTTTTAAGTCGGGTTTTGCTGAAACCTCAAACCACTTATCAAGATATTCATTGACTGAAATTTTTGAGTGCTCAATAAAAATTCCCAAATCTAGCTCTCTTTTTTCTTTGTTTCAAATATCTCTGCATCTTTTCTTTTGCCTTTGACTGTTGCATTAAAATGCTTGATTTTTCCGTTTTCATCACGTCCAAGGAATATCCGAACAAGCCAAGTATCTTCATTACGTTTTTTTATTGTCATATCTATTTTCATAAGAAATCTTTGAACATTACCACTCTTTATCTCTCGAATAAACTATAAGTCATAACTTATAGTTTATCAAGAGTTATTATAAGTCTTGACTAAGGCTTTTATAATCTGTAAATTTTTATCTAATGACTCTAATATCCACGAAAGTTGCCGCGGAAAAACTTGGTATAAGTGTACTTCGTGTACAGCAGCTTATTTGGCAAAAACGTCTTCCAGCTCAAAAAATTGGTCGGGATTACGTTATAAATGAAAGGGATTTGGAACTTGTTAAAGACAGAAAATCTGGCAGACCACCTAAAAATAAAGCTGTGAAATAATTTTCTTTACTACTTTCTACTCCGAATTAGAGACATTTACCTGCTGACCTCCATCCGTCGCGATATTAACCTGATTCGGATTGTTGATGGTTACTTGCGGCGTATATCTTCGCCAATCCCTCAGACTTCTAATTGCCCTCAAATACATTCTTTGCCATCGATCTGCCATTTGCGCGGCGTGTTCGACGGCATCCTTTTCACTGACCGTCGGCATATCCCAATGCCCGTGATCCCACTGTTTCTGATTCGCCTGTCGGTTCCATTTTTTCCATTCGTAAAATTCGTGGTTTTCCCGGCGCGGTTCGGTTACACCACGCTTAACGCTTTCCTTCGTCCAAAATTGAAGTTGCAGCCACGCTTGAGCAATCGCGTCAATCATTGAAACTTCAATGCCGCCTTTGGGCTGCCACTCGGCAATGAACGTTTCGCGTAGTCCGAGATAACTGGCACGGTTCCAGGCATCGGTCATATAATCGGCAGGCTCGAACGCTTCCGCCGCTCGGTGTCCGCTTTCAAACTCGCGTTGAGCCTCGCGCTTGATCATCTCCCAGATGTTTTCCGCCGATCTCGGCGAGTGGTCATTCAACTCCATCAAATGCCAGAAGCCGATTTGATCTTTCGGCATTCTCATTATCAGGTCTAACAAATCTGCGGCTTCCTTATCGGAGATGTTGCGCCGGTAAACTTCTTTTCTCGCATCTTCAAGCGACAGATTGCCGCCCGCTGCCGAACGATAATAAGCGACGCGGCTGCCGAACCATTTACCCATCACGCGAAGCAATGAATCGTATCCGATGAAGCATTCGAGCGAATCCGAATAAACACCTACCTGTCTGATCTCTTCCAGATATTCATCAATGGCGTTTTGAACTTGTTTGAAATCGTCCGGCATCAATTGAAGCTGTTCGATCTGCTCCACCAGAAATCTGATTCTTTCGACGGTTTCCGTGTCGGGGAGCATTCTTTCAATTTCTAATTCCCCTGATTCGGGATACTTGAACAAATTGAAAACCGATCCGCTCTTGGTCGTCAGTTCTCGGACTTTCACCGGTTCGCTTTTTTCAATCGCATTTTCCTGAGTCATTATTTTTCTCCACGAAAACCATACAGTGCATCTGTCTCACGCAAGTTTTCTCTGATCTGCCTTATTAAATTCCAAACTGTTTTTGAATCGTCTCGTCGTCTCTTTTCTTGCTGCTGGCGCAGCGCGCAGGACTCCTTAATTTTTTCAACTTCGACGGCTTTCAAGTAACGTTTGCGAAGTTTGCCGCCGACGCGCACGAAATGGTAAAAATAAGCGCCGTGAAGTTCACCGCGAGCGCATTTACAATTCTGCTTGCCGCAACGGACGTATTGAGTGTGAACAGTTCCCGTCATCATCTTAGGTAACACAGTTTGAGTTTTTGTTTGCATCGCTTCGTTCTCTTCTCCCCTTGTCTTTTGTGTGTAGTATCTTTTTTCTTAAAACGGAATGAGCGTTTCACCGCACTTTCCGCAGGTTTCACCGACAAAGCCGTCTGCGCCGCATTTGCAATCTGCTTTCATACGGATATTCGGCACAAGACCGTTTGAAGATGTCGTTTGGGCTGGCTGAAGATGTTGATTAAATACGTTTTCGACTTCTTCAGCTAAACTGTTGCTGTAAGTTGGGTTATTGCTTTGGTTTGACTGAAGAAGTCGAGGATCTGAAGAATCAACATCTTCAGTATCGGCATCGGCATTTTCGAGGCTTGGCAAGCGCATAAACCAAACTCTCTCGCCGCCGAAGTTTCCGCCTTTCTTAAAACTTTCCACATTGAGAATTGCCCGCGCTTTTCGCACGGCATACTGAGTTATTCCGGCTTCTTTCGCTTCCTTTTCAATATCTTTCGATTGTCGCTCGCCGTCGCGCAATGCTTCGCGCAAGAAAGAGGTGGCTTCTGTCTGTTCGGCTTTAATTTCACCGTCTTTCGGCTGTGCCAGCATCTTCTCTTTCGTTAAACGAGAAGGCTCGGCTTTCCAATAAAATTTTCCGTTCTCAATTTCAAATCCGACGGCGATTTTCGATTCTTCCGCGAGATTATTTTTCGTTTGACAGATTGCCTTCTCGCCCGTTTCTTCATCTCTGCCAACGAGCAGAACCGAACGCGCCGACGCACGCCACGCTACGCTTCCGAGTCCGGCAGCGCGGGCGTCGCCATTGCCTTTGGCTTTGCCTAAATGACGGACTCCGCCAATGGCACAATCAAACCTTTGCGCGATAGCTATCAGTTTCCGCGCAATCGGTCGGCTGTCCGATTCTTGATTTAGATTCTTGCCGCCCGTGTAGGAAAACAAAGGATCAATGATAACGAGTTTCGGTTCGTATTCAGCAATTACGGCTTCAAATCTAATTAAATCCTTCGGATTATCAAGCGAGAAAACTTCGTCGAGCGCAAAAATCCTGTCGAGGTTCGCCTGCATTGAAAGCAAGCGCGGCTTAACCGTATGCGACAAAGAATCTTCCGCCGAAAGCATCAACACATTACTCGCCTCAATAGGTTGATCATCACTAAACGGTAATCTCTTACCGTCGGCGACAGCACACGCCAGAGCGCAGCCAATCCAACTTTTGCCTAACCCTTCGATGCCTTCGATAATCGTAAATTCGCCAACTGGAATGAACGGTTTCCAAAGCCATTCAATTTCTTCGGCTTCGACATCTGAAAGACAAACAACTTTAAGGTTTGCTTCATCGCATTGTAATGAGGTTTCTTCATTGTCAAGAGGTTTCCAATCGGGCGTGTTGCGAACAACTTCAAGCAGTTCGTCAAAACCGTGTGTTTGCAAATAGTCGGAAACGTCCTTGCCGTGCTTGTCCGGCAAAGGCTCGTTAGAAAAACAATCTACGATCTTAACGGCTTTAGCATCGCGGAAAATCATCTTCGCCGCTTTCTTGGCAAATTCTTCTCCGGCGCGGTCATGGTCTTGGAAGATAACTGCCTTTCTGCCTTTCAGCAAATAATTAAATTCCGCCTGCCAATTCTTATGATTCGTCGCAACCAAATCGCTTCCCTTGAGCACGTCTGCGTCCTTTTCACCTTCGCATAGCCAAACGTCCGCGCCGCGTCTGACGGCTTCGGCGAGTTCGGGAAGGCGATAAGGCACGCGCCTTGTGCCGTTCAAACTGTAATGGTAACCGCCCGCGCCGTTTGGTTTGCGTTGCCGAAAGTCTTTCGGTTCATAACGAACATTTTGATAAAGGATTTCGCCGCTCTCGTCGGCGTAATCATAAACGGCAACGATTTTCTTTGATTGAAAATTACTCGCCGCTTTGCTTTGTTTCGGGTCGGCGAATAAATCTTTTAATCGAATGCCTAAAGCCGAAACGATTGTTTGCGCGTCGCAACCGGCAAAGCACTTCACCAAAATTCTGCTACCGGATTCCTCTACTGAAAGGCTTCGTTGCTGATCGTCGTGGGCAGGACACAGAGCGGTATAACCCGCTCCGTTTTTCCTGACCTTTTTCAGAAGTGAAATAAATTCTTGAAGTGTCATTTTTTCACCCCAAAACGCTTCGAGTATTCGCGCCGATGTCGGCGCAGGCTGTCCACCAATAAATGCGACAGTTTGAAACACTGCGGACATGCACCTACGCCATTGAATCTCGTTGAATTGTTCGGCAGCGTCCGCCGACAAAACGAGCAATAGTATCGAAATACGCGCCGGAGCGTATTTGTTTTTTGAAATCTCATTTCCCTATGCGCCTCCGTAAAAACTTTTGGAAGTTGTTCAGAGCCTTTTCGGCAAAGTTGTTTCGGGCAATCTTTCCCTTGTTTTGCGCCGTCGAGTAACACGCTCTGCAAATGGCAAGGCAGTTGCTCATCTTCTGAACTGCTAAACTTCGCTCACAGCCAAAGCAATGGTAAAGCCGGACAACCTTCGGCGGTTTCATTGCCGATAAAAGATGTTGTTGTAAAGTTTCTTCTTTTTCGGCATAATCGAATGCAGAAAGCCGTTGATTGCCCGTCAAGTAATCAAATGGATTTGCTAAGCCGTCGCGGATTACGCCCGCTTCGGCTTTTCTTTTTTTAGTCATTATCTTTCACCTCGCTTATCCTGTATTGCTTTGACTTCACCAGCTATCCGGAGCGCCCGGTGTCGAATCATTTTTAACGCCATATCAGACAAATTTTCAGGATCGCGCGCGATTCATAAAATCCAGAATCAGCATCGCGGCTAATGGGATTTCGCGCTTCGGGTCAGGGAAAAAAATACAACCGTCTGCAGTTCGATATTCTTTTTCGTCTGTCATTTCCTTAGTATTCATTTTCTTTCTCCTCCATTTCTTGGTTTCCTCCGTCGGCGATAAATTTTTCAATCGCTCGCGGGCTGAATCTGTATTGGCGCTCGCCCAATACTACCGTGGGCAGCTTTTTTTCCCGTACTAGCTGCCAGACGCGTTGGTCTTTTATGCCAAAACGTTGTGCTACTTCTTGAGTAGTTAGTAATTTTTCTAAACTCATTCTCTTTCCTCCTCACAAAAAAAATCTCAATGCAATTAGCTTGCATTGAGACTATTCCATAGGCTTGCGGACAAAATAGAAAAAATTTTCTATTTTGTCCGAGTTTTTTTAACTGTTGACTATTGAGCGAACAAAATCATTGTAATTCCGCCCTTCGCCTGCGTCCAATATACGCCGCTGAATTGTCTTTACATTTACTCCGAACCGTCTCGCAACAATCGTCTGTGTCGGAAATATCCCGCCTTTGAATTTTTTTATCTCTTTTTTTATCTCTTCAAACGTGGGTTTTGTTTTATATAATGAACCCCATAATTCGGACAGTTAGTTAAGGTGGAAAATGATGATAAAATTGCCATTGAAAAATGACCATGGCAGCCACCAAAAAACGCAATGTTTATAAACCGGAATTCAAAGCCAAAGTTGCTTTGGAAGCCGTTCGGGGCAAGTTAACGATCAACCAGATTTCCAAACAATTCGGAGTTCATCCGAATCAGATTTCCAAGTGGAAGAAACAGTTTCTCGAAAACTTGCCACAGATTTTTGATAATTCCAAACAGCCGTCAGCAGAAGCAGGCGAGGAATTGACCAATCAATTGTATCAACAAATCGGGCAGCTGAAAGTTGAGCTTGATTGGCTCAAAAAAAAATCTTCCCTTATCAGTTAGAGTGCGCCGCGAGTTGGTCGAGCCGGAGAATGAAAAGATCTCGGTAGCAAGGCAATGCGAGTTGTTAGGACTCAATCGGACAGGTCTTTACTATCGCTCAAGAACCGAGAGTGTTGAAGATGGGAATCTGATGCGGCTGATCGATGAGCAATATACGCTGACGCCGTTTTACGGCTACCGGCGCATGACGGTTTACTTGCAGAAATCGGGTTTTCGGGTCAATCACAAACGAGTCAGGCGCTTGATGAGAAAGCTTGGGCTAGAAGCCATTTACCCAAAGCCTAATTTATCGAAGCCGGGGAAGGATCATTTGACTTACCCGTATTTACTTAGAGGCGTGGCGGTCGAATATTCCGATCAGGTCTGGGCGTGTGATATTACCTATCTCAGATTGGGCAGCGGATTTGTTTATCTGCTCGTGATTATGGATTGGCATTCGCGCTTTGTGATCGAAATGGAAGTCTCAAACTCGCTCGAGTCGAGCCCGTTTGTCGAAGCCTTGAAACGAGCGCTCGCGAAAAGCAAACCGGAAATCTTCAATTCCGATCAAGGGAGTCAGTTTACTTCGGTCGAATGGCTGAAGGTTTTGCAGGAGAACAAAATTCGGATCAGTATGGACGGACGCGGACGCTGTTTCAACAACATTTTCGTTGAAAGATTATGGCGTTCAGTCAAACAGGAAGAAGTATATTTGAAGGAATACGCGGATGTCTGGGAAGCGGAGGAAAGTTTGCGGCAGTATTTTGAATTTTACAATTATCAAAGACCACATCAATCACTGAACTATCAGACACCATTTGAGGCGTATCAAAAAGGACGAAAAACAGAAGAAAATAAAGGAGCAAAACCGGCAATTTTAGATAACCAAATGACACCTTAAAAAAGTGAGTTTTCTGTCTCGACAAAGGGGTTCACTTTACTTTACGAATAACACCAAGTGTTTTATCACTGCGAGTATCCCTACCATTTTCGTTTCTGAACTCTCCTTCTATTCCTAACTCTTTCTCAATACTTCCAACCGTTTTATCGCTTCTAGTTTGTCTTTTTTTCTCTGCCATATTCTCTCCTTTGAATGTTTGATTTTCCGAAATTTTATCATTTTTGAATGGAAAAGCAAGATTACGAAAATAGCTTTCAATTAAGCCGAAACGTGAAAAATTAGCCTTTGCTATGTTAGCTTATAAAAATACTTTAGATTGAAGGACGGGTAACTATGACCAAAATATTTTTCGTAGATGACGCGATTACAGAAGAAGGAAAATACAGAGTGCTGCAAGAGGATACAGAACCACAAAACGCTTATTTTTATTGTTCGTAATCGAAATCACAATAAGCCAAAATTATTTTATTAGCTGTTGCAAGCTCTACTTAAAAGAATCAAAACAAAAAGTATTGGCAATGAAAAAATTCCGATTACAATATAAGATGCAATCCTTTTATATCTTTCTGATACCTCTGGTGGTTTCATTAATGCTTGTCTCTAAATAATCCTCTCAATTTTTCTCTTGTTTCTCTGAGTTCTAATGCTTTTTCATCAATAATCGTTGGTAATTGCTCAAAAATTATACTGATTGAATCAAGATTTATTTCTCCGTTCAGCCCACCTGCACAAATCGCATAAAAATCAGAACCCTTTGTCGTTACGGCGAGACAATCGCTAATCAACACTGATTTTTTACCGTTTGCTGTCCAAATCTCAATCGACATACCTAAATTTTATCAAATAAACAATTATTTTCATGAATAAAATAAGTTCTAGTTTAAAAGCATTCTCATTAAACGCAGAATTATACACTGACGCTAATAAAATCATCGAAAAACATCTACGAATTAGGATTTTTCTTCGTTAGTAAACTGAAGCGGAACACGAGCGGAAACAATAAAATTCGCCAAATAAAAAACAGGCTTGCAAAGGCAAGCCTGTTTTAGTGAGAGTTATGGGATAATAAGCCGATGGTTGAGATTGCGAGATAAAGCAGCGTGGCGAATGAATAATCACTCATTCGGGGGTAGCAGTAACTCTTGAACTATTGCAAGTTTCAATCATCATTAATCTTGATTACAGAAATAATTTCTCTCCCAAAGAAGTCTTCACTGAATTTAGAATATGCAAAGCACCTTGAGAAATTCTTGAACATTGTTTAACAATGCAGGAGATACAAACAAAAGAGAGTGTTTATACTCTCGCAATTTATAGTTGTCAATATTTGTTTTTGAATTAATGATTCCTATTTTGGGCAGTTGAAAATAATTTTTATACAGTTATTTTATATAATTATTAGGTAAGAATTTTAACTGTCTCAAAAGTCAAAACAAGGAAGGGTTTTTGGGATTTTGATTGTGAGACGGCTTTTGACACAAAAACCGCTTTTTAGAGAAAAATGTTTAAATTGCTGTTCGATACGATAGAACGGACTTTATAACAAATAAAAAGACGAAGCAAAAAAGTTGAATTGAATGAATTAGTATTTTGTGACAAAAGGGGGCGTTTCTTGGACTATTACTAAACTTGATTTGAACTGTTTTGAAGCCTTAAAATGAACATAAATGACATTGAGGTATATTCTAAACAGGCTGGGTCACAAGCGTTATTTTTATTAAAATAAGGTTACACTCGTTCTGAATGTAACCTTATTTTACCTTCCCTTTGTTCGATAGGGTAAAAGTTAAACTGTTTAGTGTTCACCTCCCCTTCTGTGATTGATTTGTTATTCTAAGTAACTTCTTTACCCTAATATCCGAAGGATATTATTAAGCAAACCAGCCAGCCCGGTTAATGGACCGCCATTGTCAAGTAATCCTGCAACAGCGCAAAGCAGATTGCCAAGCAAGTTGCCTGGACCCTGTTGAGCCGTAATAACAAGACTGATTGGGGCTAAATCAATTTGCAGACCCAATAAATTTAAGCTAATTGCTCCAATTTGAAGGTCAAGAATTTCGCACGTACCTCTCGAACCGCCAAGCAAAACAGGTAAGGTAAGTGCTTGGGTAATATTGCCAATTACGTTTCCTGCCGCATCTCTTACCGTTCCGGTTAAGGTTCCAGTAGCAACAAGTTGTCCATTTTGTACGATAAAGTTCGTAACATTAAAGACCCCATTGAATGAACCAGCCGCAGAACTGAAAACTACAGGTACTAAAGCACCCGCTACTACAGGTGCTGAATTAGCTTTAGTTGTTGCTGAAGCACTGATTGGTGCAAATGCATAGACCACCATAACAAACGCTAAAGTAAGCGCTACTAACCGATTTGTTTTTACTAATTTTTTCATTTTAACCCCTCCTATTGAGTTAAGACTTTTGTTGCTTTTGCCTTGCAAAAGCAGTGATTTAATAAATAAGTTCTCTGTTGGAAATAAAAAGTCCGGAATTTTTCCAATAGAAAACTCGCCTTATATTTATCCACATAGGATAAATGCTTATAAAAATTAATACCCTTTGTAGGGCAACGATACGCTTGGGAAAAGCGTGACGAATACAAGAAATTTCTATGCCACATTAAGATAAACGCGAGTGAAAATCTTTTTTGAAGTTGCCATCTTAGGAAGTTTCTTTTGTTTCGCTATTTTTCTAATTAGATTAAATTTTTATAAAGCTTCGAGGATAAAGTTTTTATTTAATTAACAATTCTTTACTTTTATTTTGAAGCCAATTTATTTAGGTTAAATTATTTTTGAAAAAAGGTAAGCAAGCAATTGAGGGGGATAGCTTGTAAAGAAAAAGGGTTGAAATATTCGACTTAAGTTTTTCTCAAGTGTACTGGATTAGCTTAGAATACAGAACCTATAAATTTATAGATTCTATATTGGTAATCGGCACTGTATGGATTTGAAATAAAGAAAACCGTCTTTACGAATTTAGATTAGCGGTTTGGCTAACATTATGAGTTTTCGTGCTCTACCGGAATTGAGTGCGAACTGAGAAACCTCAATTTTGAGTTAACCCCTCCTATTGAGGTTTCTCTCATTCATATGCAAGTTTGGGTTTAGCAAAATATCTTAGAAAATAATTAAAGGTAATTATCCCTTGACAGTAGGTATAAAATGGGTTACAATTTCTTATAACTTGATAAGGAATAAGTAACTTATGAAAACCAAACAGCCAAAAGCTAAAATGCAAAAATACACATTGTTGGATTTTGAAAAGCAATTTCCGAACGATGATGTTTGCCTCGAATGGCTCAAAAACTATCTTTACCCGAACGGTATTTTTTGCGAAACTTGTCAAAAAATCACTAATCATTATCGCGTGGCATCGCGCAAAAGTTACTCTTGTCAGTTCTGCGGCAATCACGTTCATCCGACAGCCGATACTATCTACCACAAATCAACCACGCCGCTTCGTCTGTGGTTTTACGCCGTCTATCTGATGGCTTCGACAAGATGCGGCATCTCTGCCAAACAATTAGAGCGCGAACTTGGCGTTACCTATAAAACCGCGTGGCGTATGTTCAAACAAATCCGTTCAATGCTTGCCGAAGATTCGACGCAGTTAAGCGGAAAAGTCGAAGTTGACGAAACCTATGTCGGCGGTCGTCAAAAAGGCGGCAAGCGCGGGCGCGGTTCGGAAAACAAAACAATCGTTGCAGGCGCGTTAGAGCGCGAAGGAAACGTCATTACTCGTGTTATTCCGAACGTGCAATCAAAAACGCTAGTTCCTTTCATTCAGGAAAAGGTAATGCCTAGCACTTTGGTTTTCACCGACGAATTACGGTCTTATAATTCACTCAAATATCAAGGGTTTGAACATAAGCGCGTTCACCACGCGCAAAAGGTCTATGTTATCGGCGACGCTCACACAAACAGCATCGAAGGTTTTTGGTCATTAGTGAAAAACGGTATTCGCGGCGTTAATCACCAAGTTTCAGCGAAATATCTGCAAAGCTATTTCAACGAATACGCTTTCAGGTATAACCGCCGAAACGATACTACTCCGATGTTTCTTTCGTTTCTGAAACAGGTTCGGAAATCTTCCGACTAACCTTCTTTAGTGCCGCCTCGAACGAAGTTTGAGTTATTTGGCTGGTCGGTTTCGCCGACTTCCCCTTCGTTCTCCCGCTTTTCTCTCGATTGTTTGACGGCTGTTTCAAGGATTTCTCGGATTTCACCTCTTGCTTTCTTTTCACTTTCTTCTATCTCCCTTTCTAACTCTAAATATTTCTCTTGAAAGGCGTTCAAGCCCCATTCATTAAGAAAAACAATTCCGGATTTCAAAACTAACCTTACATCAGTTTCATTGCCCACTCCCTCTATTGTTTCGGCTCTTTTCTTTGCGACATAGCTTAGAAAACCAACTTCCGTATCACTCCACCTTTTATTGAACTTGGCAAGCGCGAATTGCGATTCGGCAATGTCCCAACCGTTTCCGATTACTGCGTAGCCTTTGGCGCTTTGTAGTGTAACCTTGCCGTTATCAATTCTATAAATATGCGTTCCGCTTCTGTCCTTTCCCGCGATTATAGTTTCGGTGCCGTAGGGCATGGGATGGTCTTTAAGAGCCTGAGCAATAAAGTCAATAAAAGTTTTGCTCAGTTCGCCATTTCGCTGTTTTTCAAAGAAGGTTTTATAGGTTAAACCTTGCTTTACTAAAACTGTCATCTCGAAATCTTCTTGACACTTTTCAGCGTAAGCATCCCTGTAGTGAGCAACAACTTCTTTAACTGTTATCGGCGACGTTTCGTCTCTATTTAGAGACTTGTTAAGCGTTTCTTGAATTAACTCCATTTGCAATGACATATCGTCTGCAATCAGAGCAAAAATACGCTCGTGTAATTGAAGAATTTTTGGATGCGGCAAAGTGGATTTAAATCCATTACTGCTGTTAGTCCCTTGACGGTCGGCAACGCAGACTAATCCTTCTTTACAAATTGCCGCTATACAAACAGTCATACCTCTTTCACGCTCTCGCTTGGGTTTTGACTTCTTAACATCATTAGACCTAAAGTCTAAGTCTAAATGACGTTTTTGTCTATACCTACTATAAGGGTATAATTGCCTAATTAAAAGGTCTTTTTTTGAACATAGAGTGTTAATTTATATTTAGATTAACTCAGCATAATCTCGAAAAGGGTCGTTTTTGAAACTCTTCCTTGTTTCATAACCAAGCATTTTTGACACACTCCGAATTAGGAGTCTTCTTCGTTAGTAAACTGAAGCGGAACACGAGCATAAATAGTTGTTCCTTTACCTTTTTTTGATTCGATTTCTACTTTTCCGCCAATAAGCACTGCCCTTTCATTCATTCCAACTAAACCAAGCCTGTTACTTCTGTTTGTCTTTTCATTCAGGGCAAACCCAACGCCATTGTCTTCGATAATAAGAACAATATGATTGTCGGGTTTTTCTAACAACACGCTCACATTGGTTGCCTGCGCGTGTTTTGCTATATTGTTGAGTGCTTCCTGTGCAATTCGGTAGAGATTGATTTCCAGTTCGGGAAGCAATCGCTTTCTTTTGAAGCCGCGTGAATTAAACTCCACAAGTATTTGGAAATGACGTGAAAACTCTTTGGTATAGTCTTCAAGCGTCACTTCTAATCCGAATTCATCAATCGTGGCGGGTCTTAGTTCCCAAGCCAAGAAAGATAATTCTGAATCAACTTCCTTAGCTCTTTCTTGTGCTTGTTCAATGAGTTTGCATAATTCGTCTTTTTCACATTTTTGTTTGACCAATTCTAAGGTTAAGGAAAGGGCAGTTAATTTTTGTCCTAAATGGTCGTGCAAATCACGTGAAATTCTTTTTCTCTCATCTTCCTGAATACTGACAATCTTACTTAAAAGTAGCGTTCGTTCTTCTTCTGATTTCTTATGTTTGTTAATTTCACTTTTCAACTCGGAAGTTCTTTTCTGAATCTTTAATTCCAAATCGGTGTTTGCCGACTGAAGTTGCTCTTCCAGTGTTACACGCTCGGTTAAATCTCTCGCAATTTTAGCGTAGCCTGTTAAATTGCCATTTTCATAAAGAGCGGTTTGGAAACCGCTTGCATAAAAGCGTGACCCGTCTTTGCGCAGATGCCATCGTTCATCTGCCGCGCTTCCTTTTTCACGGGCGATTTTCATTTCCAATTCGGGAATATTGTTAGCTCGGTCTTCTGGTGTAAAGATTATTCGCTCGAACTGCCCAATCGCTTCTTCTGCTGTGTATCCAAATATTCTTTCCGCGCCGATATTCCAGGTTTCGATATTTCCTTCTAAATTGGTAATGAAGATGGCGAAATCTTCAACCTTTTCAACCAACTGGCGAAGACGATATTCACTCCATTCCGATGTTTCTTGAGATTGTTTTTGGTCGGAGGTAGTCATATTAATGCCGTACTTTCAAATGATTTCTCAAAGGATAGTAACATGCTTATTTAAAGCAATTTCATTAGACACAGAATTACATCTCGATGCCAACGAAGTAATCGAAAGATGATTACGAATTAAGAAACTAATAATTAATTAACAATTATTATATCCATTGCAGAAACTCCTACAGGAAACACTAATCTAATTCTAAGTACAGGACAAAAGTAACGTAAGTTGTTGAAACCGCTGTTTTTGTCTCAAGTTTGTTGTCATTTGGCAGAAACAATTCCGCAAAGTTTCTAGCCCGAGCCGGAAGATGCTCTTTTCAAGTCTGCCGTGCTTCTTGATTTTCGGCGGTGTCCGGCGGGCGGCGATCTGGCCCGCCAGTAGTCCCCAAACTGTCGCCAATGTCAATAACGATAACAACCTGCTTATTCGCCTCCCGTCGGTTAAATGCGTGTCTTCGAGCCGGAAGCCTCTGGTTTTCAGACATCCGAAAAGCGTTTCAATCTGCCATCTCCGAGAGTATTCGAGTAGGATTTCTCCGCTCCGTTCTGACGAAATGACAATGACGTTATCGCCGTCCGCTTTACGGCAAACCGCGACAAATACCGATTGATTCCACAATTTGCGGCGTCTCCGAAATTCTGCCCGGTCGCCGATTTTCATTGTCTTTAACATCTTTAAGGCGTGAAGCTTTCGTCCGCGTTTGTCCGTAATCAATGTGTTGGCTTTGATTCTGAGACGAAAGCCAATCTTCTTTCTGACTAAATAAGCGAGCCACTCCTTTGAAGCAAACTCGCGGTCGGCAGCGACGAATTTGATGCTCTCGGCTCCGAACTCGTCGATAAACTGCTGCACGATACCGCCTCTCTCGGCGTTATCGGAACAGCCTTTTTCCTCTAAAACCGTCCAGAACAACGGAATCGAAATGCCTTTATAACCAACCGAGAGCATCAACACATTGACCCAAGCTGCTCCCAACTGCCATTCTGTGCGGTCGATGGCGATAACAAAGGGCGGTTCGATTTTCAACAACTTCAATGTTAAGCGCGCCATCTCCGCCTGAGAAATAGAAAAAACGCATGAATCTTTGCAGCCTTTTGTAATTGGAAGCTACTTTGGCATCACCGGCAAAAACACCGGCAATCTTTGCCAGATTGACTGTTTGCACTTGAAACAAGGAAACTAAAAAGCGGGCTAAGAACTTGATTCGCGCTCGATTCCACGATAAATTGGCAGCCAGTATTTGCTCTAACGAGTAAATATCCATTGGGTTGAGTCTCCTTTTTCTAAATTCTCGACAAATTTCTAAAAGTAGATTTCAACCCAATGCCCAGCCTTTTTCAAACATCAATCCTTTTTGTCCTGTATTTAGAATCTAATTGTCAGTTTTTAATTGGAGAGAGCAATTTTTAGTTTCAGTAGAAACTAGAGTGTTTATACTCCCGCAATTGATAGTTGTCAATATTTGTCTTTGAATAAGTGATTCCTATTTTGGGTGGCTGAAAATAATTTTTATACAGTTATTTTATATAATTATTACAAAGGATTTTTTAACTGTCTCAGAAGTCAAAACAAGGAACGTTTTTGGGATTTTAGTTATGAGACGGCTTTTGACACAAAAAAACCGCATTTTAGAGAAAATGCTTAAATAGCTGTTCGATGCGCAATCAGAGTATTATAGGTTTGTTCCATAAACGACCGGATACTGTTGTCGAATTCATTTGAGATGATTTTACCTTTATAATCAGACCATTCCAACAATCAAAGGAGCAATATTGTTATGAGTCTGAAACCGTCTGTTATTGAACCGGTTCCTGAGCAAACCGCGCGAGTGGCGCGAGCGGCATTTCCAAAAGGCAATCTGTATATTTCAATCCGCGATCAGCTCGGCACTTTGTTTGAAGATGCCGATTTTACTACGCTTTATCCGAAGCGAGGGCAGCCGGCTTTCGCTCCGTGGCGACTGGCATTGATTACGATTATGCAGTTTTTGGAGAACTTGTCTGATCGTCAGGCTAGTGACGCCGTGCGTTCCCGCATTGATTGGAAATATGCTTTAAGTTTGGAATTAACCGATGCCGGATTTGATCACTCGGTGTTGAGCAATTTCCGTGAGCGGTTGGCGGCAGGCGAACAACCGGCTTTACTGCTTGATCAGGTGATCGAACTGCTGAAAGAAAAGAATCTTTTGAAGGTGCGGGGCAAACAGAGAACCGATTCGACCCATGTGCTCGCCGCAATCCGCGTGATGAATCGACTGGAACTGGTGACCGAAACAATGCGCGCCGCATTAAATGAACTAGCTGTTGTTTCACCGATCTGGCTAAGTTCGATAGCATTGCCCGAATGGTTTACTCGTTACAGTGCAAGAATCGAAGATACGCGCCTTCCGCGCGGCGAGCAGGCGCGCGAAGAGTTCGCCCGGCAAGTCGGCGAAGACGGCTTTCAGCTGGTTGCCATACTTCTGAAACAGCAACCTGAGTTATTAAAGCTCGAAGCGGTTCAAACACTGCAAAAAGTCTGGCAACGACACTACACGCGCAATGAAAGCGGCGAGATTGGCTGGCGAAAAAACGCTCTTCTTTCCAGAGCCGCCACGCTATTGAATCACCGTATGATATAGAGGCTCGGCACAGTAATAAACGCCAGCTTTCGTGGACGGGATATAAGGTTCATGTGAGTGAAACGTGCGATGCCGATCTCCCGCGCCTGATCACTAATGTTATGACGACAGCGGCTACCGAACAGGATGTCGCCTGCACCGCCGCAATCCATCAGTCATTAGAGAAAAGCCATCGATTGCCGGGTCGGCACTTTGTTGACGCCGGTTACGTCGATGCCGGTTTATTGGTGGAAAGTTCCAGCCGTTATGCGGTTGAACTGTTCGGACCGACACGCCTCAATCCGAGTTGGCAAACCAGAGCCGGCGGCTATGATCAAGCGCAGTTCCAAATCGACTGGGTTAATCAAATCGCCGTGTGTCCGGAAGGCAAGCAAAGCATTTATTGGCATGAATATCAGACCAATGAACGCTATTCGCGCCCGGTGGTGACAGTCAGATTCAAACCAAAAGATTGCCGCCATTGTTGCAATCGCCATCAATGTGTTAAATCCAAATCCGGTGCGGCGCGATCTTTGAATCTGCCGCCTCGACCGCTTTACGAAGCATTGGAGATGACTCGCAATCTGCTTATAAGTGAAGACGGACGTCGTGAATATCAAAACCGCGCCGGTATTGAAGGGACACTTTCGCAAGCCGTGCGGCGGGGCAGCTTTTCGCCGGTCAAGATACCGGGGACTGCAAAAAACTCATCTTCAGGAAGTAGCAACGGCAACGGGCATCAATCTATTGAGGACAATCAACTTTCTGAATGGTAAGCCAATCGCTAAAACCAGAACTTCCAGGTTCGCTAAACTAGCACATTGAATTCGACAACAGTATCCGACCCTTTTTGAGACAAACTTTTTGTTATAGAAAAAGACGCATCATTTGATACGTCTTTTATTGATGATTTTGGGAAATAAGAATTTAAGAAGGTATTTACCTTCCGTGTCCCTGTTGTAGTCGGCAAGACATTCTACTGAATAATTAATGATTTCTACTTTTTGAATGTCTTTTATCGTAGCCGCGTCCTTTGCCCTGACCTTTTCCCCGTCCGATTCCGCGTCCGTAATCTCTTACTCCGTTGTTTGAATAAGTAGCCCTTCGTCTGTTCTTGGATTTTCCACTGCTTCGATAATCATTCCAATCTCTATCCCTGTTTCGAGTATTTCGCGCACGATTTGTGGTCATACGCTCGATTCCGCGTCGAATAACATCAGTAGAACGTGATTTTCCAATGTTGGAATTACCTCTGCTTTTTCCACTTTTTCCCTGTGCAAAAGTGCTTGACTGACTTCCTAAAAGCAACATACAGCAAGCTATAAAGCCTGTCATTGCAATAAAACGTAAATTTTTCATAAGGTTCTCCAATTAAATATTTTAATTAGCTGTTATTAAATTTAACAGCTAATCTAAGACATAAATAAAATTATGTCTTGAATATATTTATATAGTTAATGTAAGAAGCGTTCCTAAATTAGAACGTAATCAATCTGAATTTGCTGTTTCACAAACGCCCATTTTGGGGACTAATTAAGATTGTTGGGGAATATTGCAAATAACTAAATAAAGTGTGTTCCAAAACTCATCCCACAATCAAAGTTTCAAAAAACCATCTCCTAAATTGGGTTTTGGAACACTGGAAAATTACATCATCTTCGGAGTTTCAAAAACGGCCGTTTTTGAAACAGATAATTTATATATCAATTTAGTTTACTAAAACTTCGCGCATAACAATTCCTAAGTCATGTAAAGCTTGTGCTCCATCACCAGTGAAAGCAGAGCCGTGCGTTGGAACAATCGTCTTGGGATTTAATGCAGCCAATTTTTGCAGATTTGTTTCAGTGCGGTTGGTATAAGGCATATAATCAGTAAACGGACTCGACTGCATAGCAATCATACTTTCCCGCACATGTCCGATTACATCAGATTCTGTAAAAGCCTTGACATCACCGTTTTGATGAAACAAATCTGAGCAAAATAACGTTTGGCTTGTTTCTTCAAATAAAGAACCGGCTTCCCAACAATGCGGAAGATGAGGGGTTTGAACGAAACGAAAATTGTATTTGCCCGTATTAAATGTTTCGCCGTCATTTTGTAAAGCTCCCGTAATTACTCCAATCTAGGTTACAGTTTTCGAGTTGAACTTTTGCAAATATTCTATCGGCGATAGATTTCCCAGCGAGTCGTGCGGGCGATGCTGATTGTAAATATCGAGCCACTTTTCCGTTTCCGTTTTCACCTCTTCCAAACTTTCAAAGATATACATATTCAAAACCGCTTCCCGAAACGAGCGATTGAAGCGTTCGATGAAACCGTTCTGCATCGGTCTTCCCGGTTTGATGAATTCCAATGCGACTCCTTTCTCTTCCGCCCAGTCCGCCACTGCCAAAGCCGTTAGCTCCGGTCCGTTATCGAACCTGATTTTCTCCGGCAACCCGCGCCAAACGGCGGTTTGATCAAGAATCCGCACAACTCTTTGGGCTGAAATTCCAGTGTCAATTTCAATGGCAAGAGCTTCGCGGTTGAAATCATCAATCACATTGAACGTGCGGAAACGTCTGCCGTTCCATAGTGCGTCACTCATAAAGTCCGCCGACCAAACTTGATTGACTGTTTCCGGCACAGCGAGCGGCAACGGATTTCTCGAAGGAACGCGCCGTTTGTGTTTGCGCCGTCTGTTCAGTTTCAGTCCGCAATAAATGCGATACACGCGCTTGTGATTCCACGGATTGCCGAGCCGCCGGAGCGTCAGAAACATCTTGCGAAAGCCGAACTCCGGATGCTTGGCTGCCAGTTTCGTCAGAGCCGTTTGAATCACGGAGTCGTCGCGCCCGTGCGCCGCATAGCGAAAGACCGACCTCGACAGGTTGACCAGCCGGCAGGCACGTCGCTCACTCAGGTGATGCTCAGTCTGCAAGTGCGAAACGACCGCTTTTTTCGCTATCGGCTCCAGGGCTTTTTTCAATTACATCCTTCAGTGCGCGATTCTCTAATGACAGGTCGGCGAACATTCTCTTGAGCTGCCGATTCTCGTCTTCCAGATCGCGCATCCGCTTCAAATCGGAGGCTTCCATACCGCCGTATTTCGTTTTCCACTTAAAATAAGTCGAAGGCGAAATCGAGTTTTCTCGGCAGACTTCAGCGACGGTTCTGCCGCTTTCGGTCTGCTTCAAAATGTTAATAATCTGATGTTCACTAAACTTACTTTTCATCATCGTTTTCGGTTCTCCCTTAACTTTCTACTTTGACCGAAAACTGTAATCTTGTCTGGCTCTATTTTATGGGATGGTTACAATTTAAGCCTTTTGCTGAACGTATTGCAAAATCATTAACACTTACCATTGCGCCGACTAAGCTGCAAACCGGTGCTGCATTTGGAGCTATTTCTAGCCATTCATTTAGCGAACCACATTCATCAGCTTCAAAATGGCTGAAGCCAATCCAACGCAAATCTGACGGATTAATAACTCTTGCTACTGCTTCGCGGACAAGCGGAAAGATGCCTTTCATTCCGGTATGAAAAAGAAGTGGTTCATCATCTTTTACAAGAAATTGATTGAACTGCAAATTTATTTCCGGCACGAAAAGCGAAAAGCGGTAAACGTCCGGTGCTATTTCCGAAATATTCATAACTACCTCTCTTTTTAATTTTCCGGCTCTTTGTCGCGTTTTGTGAACGCTCTAAATTTAATGGAAACATTTTATTCCTGATTAAGTTTTTATGCAATAAAATTTGTAGATGTCAGAAAACAAAGGAGCAGTAAATTATAACGAATAAAGTGTGTCAAAAAGGGTCGTTTCTGAGACTCTTCATTGTTTCATAACCAAGCATTTTTGACACACTCAACTTTAATTTAATAATTTATAAAATCTGTATTATTAAAATCTTCTACCTCAAATTGTTTAAGGGCTGTTGTTAGTGCCTTAAAGTCAGACTTACAAGTTCAAAATAATCTCCTTTGCCCCTGAGAAATTTCTTCAATAATTCTTTCCACATCGCTTTCTTCCGCCGTTTCACAATCTTTTATGACAGCACGTTTTTGATTTTCGGTTAACTCACGCCACGCTTTAAGAAGTTCGGGCGTTTGGTTTATTACATAGATTGTCCTGTTTGGTGTCATTACTTCCATTGCCAAATGAAATAAATACTCTTTAATTCATTTTTAGAATGCAAGGTAGGTTAGCTTTCAAATAGAACAAGAGGAAATATCGAACAATAAAAAGAGGCTCACTTGTGGAATCATTTCTTATTTCTCCTTTTTTAATTTCGACGGTCTGCCTACATCAAAACGGGTAAAACTTTCAATCTCATCTAATTTGAAAAGATTTACTTTACCTAATTTGATTGGGTGCAATCGGTCTAATTTAATTAGATTCTTCACTCGACTGACACTTACCTTTAGCCTTTCGGCAACTTCACTTGTCGTTAAATATCCTTCTATTTTCACAGAGTCAATTTAGCATGAAAAATAGTGTCTGTAAAGTCACTTTTATATTGACAAAACATGTCTTTAGAGATACTATTTAATAGTAATCAGAAATTACAAATCAACAAAAGGAAGGAAAGAAAAAATGTTCATCTTAAAAGCAAAAACACAATTAGAGAAGGCTATTGAAAAAGCCAAGAAGATTCGCCCAACTGTTAAATTCGACTGTTTTGGACGTTATAGAGTTTCGGGAAGCAAAGGCGGCTATTACACGGTTATTTGCCGCAGAGATGGTCGTGGAATCAAAGCGGTAGAATGCACTTGTAAGGCAGGAGATGAGGGCTTGGTTTGCTATCACGCCGCAGCCGCTCTGTCGCTCCATGTAGGGCTTGCAAGACAAAGACAGGCGGTATAAAGGCGAAAGGCTTTCCTAAACCGCAAAGCTAGGAAAGCCCTTCTTAACATCAACCATTAACCAAAACGAGGAAAAAAGTAGATGCAAAATAACAATACAATCACACAGACGCAAAATAAAGTTCTGTTTGATTTAGGTCAAACATTTATGACAGTCGGCGCAAGGGAAGCACTAGAAGAATCAAATCAATCTGCAAACGAGTTTCTAGTCGAACATTCAACAGGAAATTGGGGCGAAGTTTGCGAAGAAGATGCAGAAGAGAAAATGAGCTTTCAGTCAAAGAAGATTTCCGTATTTTGTCAGCTTATAAGACAGGTAGGGGAGAAAGGATTTGGGTGATTACAGAATCGGATAAAAGTTCTACAACAATACTTTTACCTGAAGAGTATTAGGTCAAAACTCTGCCAGATGTGGTGAGAAAAACTACTCTTTGTAGTAAAATTGAAATGAATGTGGAACATTATGTGGAACAACACGAATGCTCAAAAGCAACGGAGATTGAAAGTTCTAATATTTATAAGTGGTTTTGTTATTTGAAGTTGGTAAAGTGGAGAATTTTTACCTCATTTTGAGTCTGGTGCGTATACCAATTTCGCCACCCCGGCGCGAATTAAAAATGATAAAACTATTCGCCGAATGCGTCAACTGTCGAATTGCCGAAACGCCCGCCTCGGAAAAAATTATTGCTAAGTGTCGCTCGCCTATGGTAAATTAACTCTACTGTTTTGCAGTCGAAACAGTCTTCCAAAATTCGTCAATCCAATCGGTTCAAAAGTTCTAAGTCTATTGTCGAAACTATATGTTTGACTTGCCCAAGAGCGAAAAAAAATTACTTATTATTGAACAAACCGCCGAAAAGCGAACGCTTTTGAAGAGTTTTTTCGCGGCGAAATACGTTTGCGACGAAGCCGATTCAATTGGTTCGGCGCTCGAAAAAATTAAAGAGCGGGAATACTGCGTTATTCTGACTGCCTTCTCGCTGCCAAGCGTCAGCGGACTCGAACTGATTCCGTTTCTCCAAGCCGCGTCGCCGCGCACCGTGCCGGTTTTTATCAGCGACAATAAGGAAGAGGGAAACACCATTAAAGCGTTTCGCGCCGGCGCGTTTGAAGTGGTGCAAATGCCTTTTACGCTTAAAAAAGTCGAAACGGCGGTCGCCAAAGCGTTTTCCCAATTTGAAATCAGATACTTGAAGGACAGCTACCAATATCATTTGGAGGAGCTGGTTTCACAGCGCACCGCTGAACTCGATAAGGCTCTTGAAGAAATAGAAAACTCTTACCGGATGACGCTCAAAGCTCTCGTTCAGGCGCTGGAGACGCGCGATTTGGAAACGCACGGGCATTCGGAGCGAGTCGTTACATTCAGTTTGCGGCTCGGACACGAACTCGGATTAGACAAAGAGGCGCTGAAAAACCTCGAACTCGGCGCGCTGCTGCACGACATCGGAAAAATCGGCGTTCCCGACGCGATTCTGCGAAAACCCGCCGCGCTCACGCCTGAAGAATGGGACAAAATGAAACTTCATCCGCAGCACGGGCAGCGAATTCTCAGAAATATCCCGTTTCTCCAAGGCGCGGCGCAGCTCGTTGCTCAGCACCATGAAAAATGGGACGGCAGCGGTTATCCGTATGGTTTGCGCGGCGAAGATATTGACATCGGAGCCAGAATTTTTGCGGTCGTAGACGCTTTGGACGCGATGGTTAGCGACCGCGTTTATCGGTGCGGTCGTTCATATCAGGACGCGCTCGAAGAATTGGAAAAACACGCCGGAACGCAGTTCGACCCGCTAGTCGTCGCCGCCTTCAAAGTCATTCCAAAAGAAGATTGGGAAATTTTGCGCGAACGTTCCTTGACGGACAAACAGGAAATCTATTCGTATCAGGCAGTCGTCGCCGAACTGGTTCATTCGCGCCAGCAGTTCGAGATGATTCACTAGAAATCTCAATGTAAAAAAGAAGAAGCGGCGCGAAAAATTTTTCGCGCCGCTTCTTCTTTTGGTAGTTATTTCATTTTTCGTGCCTGCGACTGCACCGCCGTAATCGCCACTGCATCAACAATATCTTCGGCTTTACAGCCGCGCGATAAATCATTACAGGGTTTATCAAGTCCTTGCAAAATGGGTCCAATCGCCGTTCCGCCCGTCAATCTTTCGGTTAATTTATATGCGATGTTGCCCGCGCTCAAATCGGGAAATATCAAAACATTGGCTCGCCCCGCAACGCTCGAACCCGGCGCTTTTGAGACGGCAACCGACGGAATCAAAGCCGCGTCTGCCTGTAGTTCGCCATCAATTTCGAGTTCTGGAAAACGGGCGCGGACGGTCTTCGTCGCTTCGACGACTTTATCAACAAGCCGGTGTTTCGCGCTGCCCTTTGTCGAAAATGAAAGCATCGCTACGCGCGGCTCGACCGCTAGAAGCGCGCGGCACGAATCAGCCGAAGCAATAGCGATTTCGGCGAGTTCGCCCGCATCAGGATTTATGACTACGCCGCAGTCCGCATAAATCATCGCGCCGTTTGCCCCGAATTTTACATCCGGCACAATCATTAGAAAAAACGACGAAACGGTTTTAAACCCCTCGCGCGTGCCGACGCAGTGCAGCGCGGCGCGAACCGTGTGCGCAGTCGTGTTTGTCGCGCCTGCCACCGAGCCGTTGGCGGCACCGGATTTCACCAGCAGATTGCCGTAAAACAGCGGGTCTTTAACGGTCTGTTCGGCTTCTTCCAAAGTCACGCCTTTGGCGCGGCGCAGTTCATGATAAAGCCTGGCGATGCGTCCGAAATCGTTCGATTGGCGGTGGTCAAGAATCTCTGCGCCGTTTAAATTCGCGCCGGCGGCTCGCGCCGATTCGCGGATTTTTTCTTCGTCGCCGACAAGCGTAATTCGAGCGATTCGGTCGCGGACGCACATTTCGGCGGCTTGAATGACGCGGGCGTCTTCGCCTTCCGGCAAAACGATATGCTGCGGATTGGCGGCGGCGCGTTGTCTTATTTGTTGCAAAATCATATGTTGACATTTATTAGCCACAGAGAACACGGAGAAATCAGAGAGTTTTTCGCTCTGTGAACTCTGTGTTCTCTGTGGCTAAATTTATTAGAATTTATCACACAACCGCTGGCGTGAAAACTTGCTCAAACGCTTCGCTTTCCATAGACTGAAAGAAATAGAAATAAACAGAGGTCGAAAGATGAGTCAAGAACTACTGAAACGTGACGAAGGACGGAAAATAAAAAAACGCGAAGCGAAAGGCAGGATGAAAAATCTGCTGATGTTTCTGCCGAATATGTTCACTTTGCTCGGCAGACTAATCAGAGACAGCCGCGTTCCCGTCGCCGAAAAAACCCTGTTCGCGGCGGCGATTGTTTACGTTATTATGCCGCTTGATTTTATTCCCGATGTGATGCCGTTCATCGGACAGGTTGACGACGTTTATTTGGTCGCCCTGACTCTGCTGCGACTGATAAATCGAACGGACGAATCAATCATTCGCCAGCATTGGAAGGGCGGCGGCGATATTGTCAGTCTGGCAAACGCGGCGGCGAGTCTTGCGCCGATGTTTCTGCCGAAAAGAGTTTCGCGCGTGCTGTCGTCGAAAGTTGAAATGATGTCGAACGTTAATTCAATCAGCGACATCACCAAAAACAGAAAGCCTGTTTTAGTTGAAACCGCGTCAGGCGATGCGAACGAGCGCGTGAAAATCGCTTCGCCTTCGTAGTCGAAAAATCACTTTGAAAATTGAAAATCGCCGAACGCTTCGGGAACATGAAAATTCGGCGTTTCCGTTCTCGTCGGCGACCAAGCCAGATAGCCGCGCGTCGCTCCGCTGCCGACACAGCGAAAAAGATTTCCTCTCCACACTTCATTTGCCTGCGGAATTACTGCGCCGAACGCGTTCCATTCGACTCGTATCGCCGTCACGATTTTTTCCTTTTCGATTCGCGCGGCTGACTGCATTCCCGAATCGTAACCGAGATCGGTTTCGCGCCGGTCATTTAGTTGATGAATTCTCAAATCAAGCCATTCGCCGGTCGGCGCGATTTCAAACTCGAAGTATTCGTTCAGTTCGTTCAAATTCGGCGCGATGAAAATTTCGCAAACGTCTCTGTCCCAAAGTCCGCGCGTTTTCGTTTTCAAATTTGCGCTCTCTGACGTAACCAAAGGTTCGGTTTGATTCGCTTCAAAGCGAACGTAGAGTGCAGAATCCGACCACAAAAGTTTCGCTTTGAAGTGCCGTCCGACCGGCGCATTCTCACCCGTCCAGTATTTATCAATCAAAATATCATTCGCTTTTCCCCAAGATTTGTTGTCGAGTTCTTTAACGAGAAAATCCTTCTTTACGTGCGCGATTTTTATTTCGTCGGTCATTTTGAGTTGCGAAAAATGAAGCGTTGTGAAGAATACAAATAGTAGAAAAGTTAAAAAAGGATTTCATAAGCAAGGATTATACGAAACCTTTCGATTTCTACTTTCTCTTTTTTAGTGGTTTCGGATTGTTCCTGCTCCAGTATTGCAACCCTTGAAACTCTCTTTCTAATTCGTCCATCTCATTATCGTCAAGCTCTCTTGAAAAAGCTGTATCTAAAATTTTTCTAACGTTTGCGAGTTTTTCGCAAACGTTCCAATCAAAAATAAAATCCGCTAACAACGCATTTAATTCTTCATCGCTTTTTCTGCCTTCGTGTTCAGAATATTTCGAGCCGATTCGGTCTAAGGAAACGACAATCATATTCAAATGCTTTAAAACTTTAATGATGTCTTTCCTGCGATAAGAAACCGTTTCATTGTTCATTTATTCGTGTTGAAAACCGTCTTAAACGCCATCTTCGCCAGTTTCCAGGTTCTATCTAAATCAACTTTGCCGTCTTTGTCGCGCCCGAGAAGTTTGTCGGTCAGCAGTTTTCGCAAATCCTTGCCTTCGCGCTTGAACATAAATTCTTTGGCGTAAGGCTTTGCCGTTTCAAAGAAATTAAATTCCGGGTCGGTGATAATGCCGATGCCTTCGAGCGTCATCAGAGCGCGCATAATATATGTGAAATTCGACGGCAGGCGAAACGGGTAATCATACATCACGTCCGCTAAATCGTAGGTTAACTCTTTGAAATTGACTTCCTTGAGTTTCAGGTTCAGATGAAACTCAAACATTTTTTCGACAATCGGGCGCACGGCGTCGGCGTTCGAGCCGGGCTTCATAAAGTCCAGGTCAATTAAATCCTGCGCGATTCCCGCCGGGTCTTTTGCCACGACGTGGAAAAATGCGTCAATCATTTTCGATTGCAACTGCGGCGAAATTCTGCCGACCATTCCGAAGTCGAAAAACGCTAATCTGCCGTCGGGCATCACCAAAAGATTCCCCGGATGCGGGTCGGCGTGGAAAAATCCGTCTTCCAATAATTGTTTTAAATAAGTGCGAATCAGCAGCCGATTGACTTTTTCCGGCGATACGCTGCGGGCGCGAAGTTCGTCGAGCGCGGTAACTTTCGTGCCGTGAATAAACTCCATCGTCAAAACTTTTTCCGTCGTCGCGTTCCAGTAAATTTTCGGAACATGCACATTCGTCCATTCCTTAAAACTTTCGGTAAAGCGTTCGGCGTTGCGCGCTTCCGCCGCGTAATCCATTTCCTCGTGAACCGTTTCGTCAAACTCCCTGAGCATTCCCGCCCAATCAGCGTTTTCATTTAAGCTGGGGAACCGTTCGGCAAAGCGGGCGACTTTTCGCAAAATCTCGATGTCGCCTTTGATAATTCCCTGAAGATTCGGACGCTGAACTTTGACGGCGACTTCTTCGCCCGTGAAAAGTTTGGCGCGGTAAACTTGCCCTAAAGATGCGGCGGCAATCGGTTCGACATCGAACTCGGCGTAAACTTCGGTTATCTTTTTGCCCAATTCCTTTTCGATTCGCGCAAACGCAATCGCGTTCGGAAACGACGGCACGTTGTCCTGAAGTTCGCCTAACGCTTTGACAAACGGCAGCGGCAAAAGGTCGGCGCGCGTTCCCAAAGACTGCCCGATTTTAATAAACGTCGGACCGAGATTTACCAGATTTTCCTTTAGCCAGGCGGCTTGTTTTTCCTGATTGATTTCTTTGTTCGCTTCGCCTCCGATGTAAACGGAGCGCAACAGCAAAAGAAACTGATGAAAAAACCAGAGTTTGATACGGTATAAATATTCGCCGACAATTGCCAGCCAGGTTAATCTCTGCGCCGTCGTCATTCTCACTTCAGCTTGTTTGCGGTGCTGCGAGTGATGCAAATCGTACTGGTCGAGATAAAGGTAAAGCGCGAGATTGCCGATCACTCTCGACACTTGAAGAAGCCGCAGATAGCCGCGCCAACCCTGATAATTTTTCTCGATTTCAGTTTCGCGTTCGACAAGAGATTTCTCTTCGGCGATTAAATCCGCATTTGAGATTTGTTTTGAAACGGGCGTGCTTTTCGTCGGCAGAAGGGCGGAAGCGCCGTTGCCGTTTTCGATAATCGGCTCGATTGTTTTTTCTTTTAATGTTAAACCCTGCGTGTTTGTTAATTCGCTCATCTTAAAAAATGTTTCGATAAAATTGCGGAAAAGTTTTCGATGCGGCTCGTCAGTTTTACTTTGTCTTTTAGTTCACGGCAGTTTTTTCTAAGACTGTAATCGTAATACACATAAAATCACCTTACGCTAAATCTAACATACTCTTAACGCCCGAACGGTTGAAGTAGTTCAGCGCGCGGCTTGAATCCTTAGTGATTTGCGCCTTTAATTCTTCGATGCCGCTGAACTTTTTTTCATCTCTGATGCGGTGTAGAAAGCGGACGCGCAGAACGTCGCCGTAAAGATCGCCGTCGAAATCGAAAACGTAGGTTTCAATCGAAGGCACGCGGTCGCCGTCAAACGTCGGGCGCACGCCAACGTTCGTAATGCTGCGCCGCCAAATGTCGGCTATTAAAGTCGCCGTCGCGTAAACGCCGTATTTTGGAATCACGCGGTTACGCGGTTTCAAATTCGCCGTCGGGAAACCGATGGTTCGCCCGCGTTGGTCGCCGCGCACGATTTGACCTTCGACGCCGTAAGGTCTGCCGAGCATTCTTCGAGCTAAATTAATTTTTCCGTCTTTAAGCAGTTCGCGGATTCTCGACGATGAAATGCGTTGACCGCGCAGACAAACTTCGGGAACTTCGTCCGCCGTAAATCCGAGTTCGCGGCTCATTCGGCGCAAAAGTTCGATGTTGCCGCCGCGATTTACCCCGAACGCGAAACCTTTTCCCAGATAAACTTCTTTCGCCTGAAGCCGTTCGTGAACGATATCGCGCAGAAAAATCTCCGCGTCCTGACCGGCAAAATCTTTATCGAAACGAATGACGATGGTTTGTTCGATGCCCAAAACTTCAAAATTTGAAAGGCGCTGGTCGAGCGTTTGCAGCAGCGGCGGCGCGTTTTCGGGATACAAAACCGAGCGCGGATGCGGGTCGAAAGTTATCGCGGTCGGCACGGC
>JAUJNR010000004.1:0-476752 GCA_030448055.1 Pyrinomonadaceae bacterium | reverse complement strand
CGGGATACAAAACCGAGCGCGGATGCGGGTCGAAAGTTATCGCGGTCGGCACGGCACGCGCGACTCTGGCTCGCTCGACAACCGTCTGCATAATGCGCTGGTGTCCGAGATGCAAGCCATCGAAAACGCCCAAAGTTAAAATTGTCGAGCGCGTGATATTCGCATTATCCGTGCCGTGAAAAATCTTCATTAGAAATTAAAAAAAGGAAATTTTTCAACAATTTCGCCGTCTATCGCTTTAAAAATTAGTGTCCAATTGCTATTACCATCAGCTTTATTTTCAATTCGCTCAACTGAGACAGCAGTAATATCTTTAATTGGCTGTTTGTTATATTTAGGCAAATCGTGTTTGTATAAAGACCTTATTGCAACACTCCATTCACCTTTTTCGTTTGGTTCAACGAAATAATGTATGGTGCCTGATGTATCAATATGCCCACATGAGATTTTTATATACCCACGTTTCTTCTCCGTCCAATGTTGCCAAACAAAATCACGAACCTTCTTCTCGCCAGCCAATCGGTCGCCTTCATTCCCAAAAGGTCTGGTACGACACCAAAAATGTCCGCCTTTTTCATATTGATCCATGTCGCGCTTTTGAGTTATACCGTTGGTTGTCCATTCTCTTTCATCACCCTGAAAGATTTCTGGTGACGATGAGCAGGACAAAATCAAAACAATTGTTGTTAAAAGAATTTTTGGAAAAATACGTAAGGCAATCATAAATTCTCTCCTTAATCTTCAACAATTAATTCGTCGCAAGCAAACCAAACATTATCGGGCAACAGTTTTGAATCGCGTTCATACAAAACGTCGTGATTCAAATGCGTCAGATAGGCGCGCTTCGGTTTGAGCCGTTCGATATATTCGAGCGCTTCCTGCAAACCGAGATGCGTCGCGTGCGGTTTGATTCTGACGCAATCAAGCACCAGAACATCCAAATCTTGCAGTCCGTCCATTGATTCTTCCGAGATGTAATTTAAATCAGTCGCGTAGGCGAAATCATTAAAGCGGTAAGCGATGACCGGCAGTTTGCCGTGAATGACTTCGAGCGGCGTGACGAGCAGATTTTCGCTGAAACAAAACGGCGCGTTTTTTTCAATCGTGTGCGGAATCAATTGCGGCAATCCGCCGCCAAAGTGCGACGGCTCGAAAATGTATTGAAAAATGCGTCGCAAATCTTTCCACGCGCCTGCGTCGGCGTAGATCGGCATCGCGCCGTATCGGAAATTGAGCGGGCGAATATCGTCCATTCCGAAAACGTGATCAACGTGGCAATGCGTAATCAAAATAGCGTCGAGTCGTTTTATTTTCGCGCGCAAGGCTTGCTGGCGAAAGTCGGATGAAGTGTCAACAAGAATCGTTTTACCGTCGTGTTCGACGAGGACGGAAACGCGCAATCGCTTGTCGCGCGCGTCGTCGGACAAACAAGTTTCACAATCGCAGGCCACTGAGGGAACGCCGGTGGATGTGCCTGTGCCGAGAAAGGTTAATTTCATTTTTATATTTTTGCGACAAAGGACACAGAGTTCACCGAGAAAATTATTTCTTTTCTTCTCTGAATTCTCTGTGTCCTCTGTGGCTAAAACCTGTTCCAGATTATTTCTTGCCGAGAATGTCTTGCGCCGAAAACTTCTGCGCAGCTTTTTGTTTGAGTTTCTCTTCGGCAAGGCGCGTAATTTGAACGTATTGCATTCGTAAATCCGATAGCAGACCGTCAAAGAGTTCGGCTTCTTTCGGGTGCAGATTATTTCGGGTTTTTTCTTTGAGCATCGCCAGCACGTCAACCCAATACTTGCCCGTCTCCAAATCTACGGTGCGCTGTCCGGTCGCCGGATGCGGCATCGCGCCGAGAGCGGCGGCGGCTTGCGAAGCGAGCGTCGTCAGAAAATTGACGAAACTCGTCGGATCGTCCGCGCCGGGGATTTCGCCGTCGTCAAACGGTTCTTCACTTTCTGTCGGCATCGGCTCTTCAGTGGCGGCGACATGCGGAATCAATCGGGCTGATGAATCGTCAACCGGTTTCGGTTCGGGTCTTGGCTTGGCGGGCGCGATCTCGACGCCTTCTTTCAAAGAGCCGTCAACATTAAATTTGCGCCGGTCGGTAATAACCAGTTCGGGTTGTTCTTCATTGTTTATG
The DNA here is from genome assembly GCA_030448055.1 of Pyrinomonadaceae bacterium. Classification (GTDB taxonomy): domain Bacteria; phylum Acidobacteriota; class Blastocatellia; order Pyrinomonadales; family Pyrinomonadaceae. Next base: position 474,612 of record JAUJNR010000004.1, on the reverse strand, counting down.
TCTTCTTTTCCAATCATTGATTTTTCCGATAAATTTACTAAAATTCGATATTTCGATAGTAGCATTTTGGCGAAAGAAAGTTCAAAATTGGGGGAATGTCTTTAGTTTTTGGTTTTTCGGGCAGTAAGTTGAAAAAGTGAAATTCTCAGCCGGCGACAGCCAAAAACTAAAAACCAAAGACTAAAAACCAAATAAACTATGTCAAAAAATTTTGATGAATTGGTCGCGGTGATGGCGCGGCTGCGCGCGCCGGGCGGCTGTCCGTGGGACCGAGAACAGACTTATGAAAGTCTCGCACCGTATCTGCTCGAAGAAGCGTTCGAGAGTTTCGACGCGATTCATGAGGCAACAAAAGGTAAGCCGGAGAATTTGCGCGAAGAACTCGGCGATTTGCTTTTGCAGATAATTTTTCACGCGCAGATTGCCGAAGAACTCGGCGATTTTACGATTGAGGATGTTTGCGCCGCGATTGCGAAAAAGATGATTCTGCGCCACCCGCACGTTTTCGGCGACAGGAAATTGGACACCGCAACAGAGGTCTTAAATAATTGGGACGAACTTAAACGCGCCGAGCGCGAGATTACAAAAAAAGAGGAAAAACCGAAAGATTCTATTTTCGACGACGTGCCGCTCGCGTTTCCCGCGCTGATTGAAGCGAATAAGCTCACGAAAAAAGCCGCCAAAGTTGGATTCGATTGGGAAAACACGGAACAGATTTTCGATAAGTTAGACGAGGAAGCAACCGAGTTAAAGGCGGAAATTCTCGTGGGCGATAACCGCAAGATCGAGGAAGAAATCGGCGATTTATTGTTCGTGGTAGTCAATCTGGCGCGCAAACTGGATGTCGAGCCGGAAACCGCCCTTAAAAAGACCAATCGCAAGTTTCGTCGGCGTTTCAAATTCATCGAAGCGAAATTAAAAGAAGACGGGAAAAGTTTTGAAGAATCGAATTTAGAAGAGATGGACGCGCTTTGGAACCAGGCGAAAAAAATATAATTTTATTTTTGCGAAACAAAGTTAAATTTTTTAAACAAAAGCGGCGAAAAAAAGTTGACTTCATTGGACTTAAAGGCTAGATTACTTATTACCAAGTTCCAACAGCAATGTTTCGGAATGTTTTTGAACCCCGGTTTTTCTAAACTTATCGAGTTTTAATAAAGGTATAATTGGATTTAGGTGATGTTTACTTGAGTCTGCGAAAACGTTTGAACTGAAAAAAAGCAATCGGAACGACTGAAAAATTACAAAGGAGTTTCTAAAATTATGAGGAAAAATCTATATATAAATTGGCTTCGCAACATCACCGCCGCTTGTTTGGCAATGATGATTTTCACAACCTCTTCAATGATTGCTCTGGCAGGCGTCGAGAAAAAATCATTGATGGGCGAAATCACGGTCTCAGGACAAGACACGAACGGCAATGCTCCTTCTGTTTTGTTGAACGGTGAAAGCGCTTTTACGGGACGCACGTTTTTTTCAAACGGCACCATTACAACGCCGGAAGCGGTAACTTCGACAGTTAAACTCGGAAAATTGGGTTATGTCGCCTTGAGTCCGAACACTACTTTGACTTTGAGTTTTGACGAAAAAACAATTTCGGGAACCTTGTCTGCCGGACGAGCCAAGGTTTTTAATGCCGAAGGCGTTGACGTGAAAATTCAAAATCTGGCAGACACGGCGGTCGCGCCGATGAACCAGGCGCAGGACGACGATGATGACGACGGCGGTTTCAGCAACAGCGCAGTCGGTCCGGTGATTGTTTTCGCCGGAATCGTGGCGGCGGCGGTCATTCTTGTAGTTATCAACGACGACGAGGACAACGACATCGTAGTTAGTCCGCGCAGATAGTTTCTGCAAAAATAAATTTACAAAACCAAAAGACGCGAGCAAAACTGCTCGCGTCTTTTTTTAGCCGCTGTCAATTTGATTCGGGTAAACCGACGCATCTATCATAAAAGAATGTCGCTGCCGTCTTCGCCTCCAAAAACATTAAACCTCGCCGAATTTCGCCGTAAGTTTCCTTTAACCGTCGAACATTTCGCCTCGCTTCCGAATCGTGAAGCATGGCTAAATCGCGTCTGGGAAATCGAACGCCGCTGGCAGATGGCGCGGGAAAATCCGAACAAACTCGAAGAAGTTATTCTTTTCGATTCCTCGCCGAAGGATTTGGCGGCGGAGGCGGAATTTGAAATCATTTACGCTGGCGGAACTTTAGGGTTGCTTCACGCGGCTGTGATGGCGACGAAATATAATCGCCGCGTTTTGATTTTCGACGCGCACACGGTCGGCGTAACGCACCGCGATTGGAACATCTCTGACGAAGAATTAAGGGAATTCATCAACCTTGGACTGTTCACCCGAGAGGAAATCGAAACCGCCGTAGCAAATCGTTACAAAACGGGCTTTGTAAAATTTTATGACGCGAATTCGCCAATCAAAACGCCGCCGCTTTTTATGGAAAACGTTTTGGACGTGGCAATTGAAGCCGACAAACTACTGGCGCTCGCCGCCGGTAAACTCAGAAAAACCGGCTCGAAAATTATCAACAATCTGCGATTCGTCCGCGCCTACGTCTGTCAAGACAAAATTCTAGTCGAATGCGAAGACGGCAAAAACGGCGAGCGTCGGTTGTTCGCCGCCAAACTTTTCGTGGACGCGACTGGCACGAATTCGCCGGTTTCGCGGCAATTAAACCACGGCGCGTCAATCACGCACGTTTGCCCGACGGTCGGCACGGTCGCCACCGGATTTAAACGCGGCGGCGAAAAGGCGGTTGATTTCAGCGTCGGCGAAATTTTAGTCAGCACCGAAGACGCCGCCGCCGACCGCCAACTGATGTGGGAGGGCTTTGCCGGAAATCCCAAAAAAGACGAATACACGACTTATCTTTTCTTTTACGATTCGGTCGAATCGAAGGCTGACAAATCGCTTCTGAAATTGTTTGAAGATTATTTTGAAAAGCTGCCCGATTATAAACAAAAAAACGCGGCGTGGCGCGTCGTCAAACCGGTTTTCGGTTATATCCCAAGCGTTCACCAGCAAGGCTGGAAAAACGTCAAAAAAACGGCGATTGACAGAATCACCCTGGTCGGCGACGCTGCCGGTTTGTCTTCTCCGCTGACGTTTTGCGGTTTCGGTTCGCACGTCAGAAATTTGCGAAAATTGACCGCACAGACCGAAAAAGTTTTGCGCGAAAATTCATTCGACGAAAAATCTCTGTCAGAAATTAACGCTTACGAGCCGCGCGTCGCGCAGATGGCGAGCCTCGCCGAATTTATGCGCCCGACCGCAATGAGCAAACCGCCGGTCGTCAACGAAACGATGAACGCCGTGATGTCGGCTCTGCAATCTCTAGATAAAAGCATCGCCCGCGAGATGTTTCAGGACAGAATTTCATTCGATTCGTTCAAAAAGGTTTTGACGACGACCGCAAAAATTCATCCGGCGGTGTTCAAAAAAATGTTCGCGCATCTCGGCGCGAAAGGTGCATTTTGGTGGATTGCAAACATTGCGAAATCGGCTCTGCACGAGAAAAATTTAAGAACCCCGTCGCCCTCAGAAAGAGCCGAACGGTTGAGATGACGTGGGGCGAAACCAGCCACGCGCAAGCTAATGGGAACGGACAAGCTAAATAAGAAAGTAGCTGTTTCGCCCTCACGTTCATTGAATTGTTATGCTTGTCACCGATGCCTTAGACGTTAGCCTGCCATCTTGTCGCGCAAGTGGTCTATGACCTTGCTATGCTCGTCTTGCGGACTGAACAGAATGACCTCGGCATCTTCACCGACTCTTACCGAATGACCGGGCGACCAGTAGAACAGATCGCCGCTGTTGACGACTTCTTCTGTGTTGTCTGCAAAGGTAGCGGTAATTTGTCCCTGCAAAAGGTAGCCCCAATGCGGAGATTGGCATAGATCGCCCTCCAGCCCTTTGAGCAACGGCGCAATGTCAGCACCGGCGGCGAGAGAAAAATACTCGCCGCTGATCTTTCCGTAACCGGTAGCATCACCAAAATCCGTCTTTTGTCGAGCTACTGCACCCGGCGCATTGATTTTAACGGGGATGTCATTCTTGGCTATTCGCATTTCGTGTTCCTCCTAATAATTATAGTAACGAGAAAAAAGCATAAATTTAATTTATGCTGAATTATCGTTCTGGGTTGGCGAATCAAAAGAGAATTTTGATGAGAAACGTTGACTTTTCATCTCTGAAAACCGCAACGATTTCATAAACTTTCACTCTTGGTTCGCCGAAATAAGCGAAAATTGTTTATTGAGAATCCTTCATCGAATTCTCTTTTTGTTTGTCGGTCAGGGCGATGCCCATTTTCTCCAGCGTGACTTGGTTAAGCGTTCCGGTCGCGTTCAAGCCGTTTGCCGTTTGATATTTTTTCAAACTGTCGCGCGTCGCGTCGTCGAGTTTGCCGGTCGCTTCGCCCGCGTAAAATTTATTTGTTGTCAGCATTTTTTGAGCTTCCATAATCTGCTCTTTCGAGGCGCGGAAAATTGTTCGTTTGGATTTTGCCGAATCAGCCGATTTGTCCGTTTCCGTTCTGGCAAACGAATTAGGCGAGACGGGCATTTCCTTTTGCCGGTCGGTTAATTCGATATTCATTTTTTCGAGCGTGGCGCGGTTCAGCGTGCCGGTCGCTTTTAAGCCGTTTTCCGGCTGATACTTTTTGATGGCGGCGCGGGTTTCATCGTTGAGTTTGCCGGTTTCTTCGACCTTTAACATTTTTTGCGCCTGCGTAATTTGGTCTTTGTTTGCTCAAAAGATAGGTTAGGCGATATTCATTCAAAATAAAGGGTTTGTAAGCTCACTTTATTACCAGAGATACAAATAAGAGACAAAAAACCTCAAATTGTGGGCTTTGCGTGGCTTTGTGTTAAAGTCGGTTTTGAGATGTCTCAAAACTCACGTTGCGACGAAGCCGTTAACGGTCTAATAAGTATTTTTTTAATTGAATAAGCCTTGCAGTGATGATGAGGGTAATTTTTATATTGATATTACATTGGCTGAACTCCGATAACATTAACTAATCAGGTGCGTGCTAATAACTCATTAAACTTTTATCAACAAGATTGCATCAAAATAACGTTATTAAGATGCTAGATAACGCTATTTTGATGATTGACATCGTAATTACGAATATGCAATTATCTTGTCTTTAGTCGTTTTAGTAGAGTTAGCGAAACAAAGTTATTGCTTTCAGCGTTAGTAGCTTTGTATAATAAGGATGTAAAACAGTGTTTTTTAAACCTGTTGCATTAATGAGGTAATTATTATGGAATCGGATATTCTTTTTGTTAAACCATCTTTTGTAAGAGGTATGGCAAGAACATTAGATTTTTGGGGGGTGCTAGATGATTACAATTCTAGTAAATCTGAAAAATCAGCCGATAACCTTGCTTTGCATAGTGATTGGGTTGCAATTGATAAAGATTTTTGGTCTTCATTTTTTGAAGTTCAAAAAGAAATCGAAAAAGTTCAAAAAGAAGTTAGAGATGTTCAAATTGTAAAGGCAGATAAATAAACTCTGTTTATGGGAAAAGGAAGGAGAAGGGGAAATAGGAAAAATACTGGTATTCAAAGAAAAGGTTCAAACATAGAGTTACCGCAACAAAACATCCCTTCTTCACAAGGTAGGGTATTAGCTGCATCAAGAAGAACAGAACAATTTTTATATTCCGCTCCTATTCCGCCACCACAAATAGTAGCTGGCTGGGAACAAGTTTTAACAGGAAGTGCTGACAGGATATTATCCTTAACAGAAAACCAGTCAAAACATAGACAGGGTTTAGAGGATAGAGTAGTTGATAGCAATATAAAAAATGAAGGTAGAGGGCAACTCCTCGCCTTCATTTTTTGTATTATTGTGGTTTTAAGCGGCACTTTCTTGATCTATTCAGGCAAATCAGCAGAAGGATTAGTTGCTCTTTGCGCCGCAATGGTAGTTCCTGCCGGATTATTTATTTATGCTAAAGTTCAAGGGAAACAGGAACTTGATAGCAAAAAGGCAAAGCTAACCAAAGCACAGGAAAGAAAACAACTCAACTCTGATACAAATCTACCTTAATGCCTAATTTCCCAACATTTATTTTATCTTTCGCCTTTTTATTTTCCGTGTTTCCTTTTCTTCGATCATAGCTAAAGGCTCTGTATATTTTCTGTATAAATCAAACAAAAATTCAAGCCGTTCTAGTTCGTTTTTGAAGCGTTGTTTACCGTAACAGGCATCAACGGCTTCATCGTTGGCGCGGTGTGCGTCGAGTAATTCTTTCGGCATTGTTAAAGGGTCGTAAAGGTCTGCCAGAGTTGCGCCGGGAAACTTCAACCGCGCATCTAAAATGCTTTGTGCCGTGCGTTCTACTCGTTCAATTTGTTTATCAGTTGGCGATTTTGGAAAAGGGAAATTGTTATAAACGAGTGTATTTGAATAGTTGTAATCACTTTTCAAACGTCCGCAAACTTGTCGCATCCAAGCATTGTGCATTTGCGAGGTTAAAACCCCGAATGAAAAAAGCGTTCCATTGGGTAACATTGTTACACGGTCGTTTACAAGAATCTCTTTAGAAACAAAGCCAAATGGAATATACCTGCGATTCTCTGACGAAACACGCGGAATAATTATGTAATCTTTATCAGCTTGCCGTATTTCTGCAAAAAGATAAGGAACATCGGCAAGCCTCACGGTTGCTTGTTTTGTGCTTTTCAATCGAAAATTACGCACGGCTTGAACCCGTTTCATAACTTCTGGCAAGTTCCGCCACTCCGTTGTGTTCACATCTTTAAGCCACAAACACCAACGGTCAATTCCATTTATAAATTCAACCGAGCCATAAATTTTACGAACAAATTTTGCAGCTTTCGGCTCTTTGGCAAGAAATTCGGAAAGTTCTTCTTTACTATTGAAAAACAAGTTTCCATCATCCACGGGCTTATTTCCATATACCATTTCAGGAACATCAGAAAGCGGATTTCTTCGTGAAGTTACAACAATATCAGAGTAATCAATTAAGTAAGGATTTATGTTTTTTACTTTAATTTCGTGAGATTCAGATTTTACCGTTTGATAATCAAAAAGCCTTTTTTGTTTTATATCGAATAAGCTAAAACCGATAATAACAACGTGAACTTGTGCATTTCCGCTTGCTTCGTTGTTCCATTTGAAAGTTCGATGTGCAAAATGAATCTTTGCGCCTTTATCAAGCAAATAACTCCATAAAGCTCCAATTTGTTCGCCTTGCGTAATTGAATTTGTCGAAACGAAAGCAACTTTGATTTTTGTATTTTCGATAAACTTCACGGCTTTAATAAACCAAGCGCAAACATAATCAAGTGTTTTGAAATTTAGAACATCCGAGCAACAAAATTCCATATCTGCCGTTTGCTCTGGCGTGCGTTTATCTTTTCCGACAAAAGGCGGATTCCCTAAAATATAAAGTGTTGTTTCGGTTTCGTTGCTGTCTTTGGAAACAACTTCGCTCCATTCAAGCCGCAAAGCGTTATTGTGGACAATATTTGCGCTTCTAAGCAAAGGCAAGCGGACAAACGACAAACCAAATTCCGCCGAAAGATTCATATTCGCTTGATGATCGGTAAGCCACAAAGCAACACGGGTAATTTCCGCCGGAAATTCTTCATATTCAATTCCGTAAAATGAATCAACATCAATCAGCGAAAGCAAACTGACATCAAGCATTTGTCCTTTTCCGGTCAACTCTCGAAGCTGTTTCAAAACTTCGATTTCCAAATTACGCATTTCACGGTAAGTGATAATCAGAAAGTTTCCAGAGCCGCACGCGGGGTCAAAGAATTTAAGGCGCGAAAGTTTATTGTGAAATTCTCGCAGTTTGTTTTGATTGTTTTTAACGTCCGCAAACTCCAAGTAAAGTTCATCAAGAAAAAGCCCGCGAATGACTTTCAAAATGTTCTTTTCAGATGTGTAATGCGCTCCGAGATTTCGCCGTTTGTCCGTATCCATCACGGATTGAAACAACGAGCCGAAAATAGCGGGTGAAACTTTGCTCCAATCAAAAGAACACGCTTCAATCAAGATTTGACGCATATTTTTATCAAAGAAAGGCAAATCCATTCTTTCGCTGAAAAGCGCGCCATTGACGTAAGGAAACTGCCGTAAATCTTCGTCTATTGTGCTTTGTCTGGTTGTTTCCGGTGTGTCTAATATCTGAAAGAGCAATTGCAGCATCGCGCCCAAATTTGAGCCGTTTTCCGCCGTCTTTTCTTCAAGGAAATAAAGGAAACTGCTTCGCGGCAAGAAAATGCCTGTATCATCGGCAAAAAGGCAATAAACGAGGCGAACAAGAAAAACTTCGAGTTTATGCCCGCTGTAACCGCTTTCAATTAAAGCATCGTGAAGTTGACCGAGCTTTAGGGCAACCTGGATATTAACCGGGTCTTGCTCTTTATATTCGCGTTTTTGATAACCGGAAATTGCGCCGAAAAGCTGCGTATTGTTCGGAAGTTCTTCAAGCGGAAATTCTATTTCTTTATTTGTTTCGAGGTTGAAAAGCCGAAATTTGGCAAAATCGGAAATCAAAACAATTTCCGGCAAATCGTTTTCGGGCAAGTTTTCGAGATATTCAAATGCCTGACTTGATGCCTTATCAAGACTTTTTCCGAGTGATTTTTGCTCTGCCAGTAAAACGCCCTTCCAAAATAAATCAATCGCGCCGGTGTTTTGATTATTCTTTTTAACGGCTTTTTCAAAAACGGCAACTTGTCGGCGTTTGATGCCAAAAATGTTTAGAAATTCATTCCAAAAAGTTTGTGATTCGGCTCTTTCGCGTGATTCGCCTTTCCATTCGTGAACAAAGGTAATGGCATTATTTCGGATTTCTTGTTGAGTTAAACGGGGCATGCTATTTTATTTATTGAATCCTAATTACTGAGCCGTAATTTTAATTTTAATTATCTTTTCTGGCTTTTTGCTCCATCTCATAGAGTTGACTCCACGTATAATCACGCCAATTCACATTTATTCCATAACGTTTAAGATCATTAGCTTTCCGGATTCTGGTTTCCCAGTCAAACATTTCATTCCAAGTATTCTCTTTCCAATCAACTTTCAAGCCTAGTCTTTCTAAATCTTTTGCTTTTCTAATTCTGGATTCCCAGTCAGACATCTGACTCCAAGTGTTAGATTTCCAATCCACCTTTAACCCTAGTTTTTCTAAATCTTTTGCCTTTCTAATTCTTGATTCTATATCGGAAAGTTCAGACCAAGAATAGCTCCGCCAATCTACATTTAATCCAAGTTGTTGTATATCAAGAGCCTTTCTAATGCGGTTTTGTTCATCGTTGCTAAAACTTTCTTTTTGTAATGTCTCTTCAGGCTTTATATATAAATTACTGTTATTTACGGAAGTATTTGTTGATAATGAATCTGCTTTTGAAGATACGTTTGTATTACCAGTTCTAACAATAACTTCAGGTGTTGTTTTTTCACTTACCGCCTCTAAGGTATTAGAATTTTCATTGTTCTGTTCGATTTCTTCAATATTTAGATTCTTAATGGTTGTATTAGTTAATTGGGAAGTTGATTCTTTACTTTTAGTATTTATTTGAATATTAGTTTGTAAAGATTCCTTTGAAACAGTGCTATTCGATATATTTGTAGGTTTGGAGTTTGGGGGTGTATTTTTATTAGGCTCAACGGTAGTATTCAAAGATGTATAGTTTTTTACGATGACTGAACTACCAAACACAATGAATAATCCAATAATAATTGGTGCTACGTAGCTTGTTACTAACAGTTTAATAGAAATAACATCATTTAGTTTGATTGCTGGCTTATCCTTTGTTATTTGGGGAGTATATTCTTGTAAATCTGAATAATTATACTTTGAAGGCGGCGGTATTTTAGGAGCATCTTTCAGTAGTGACGCTTGCATTTTTAAGATGTCTCTAACATCAATTAGTTTAATTGGTTGTCCTTTAGCAACTACTTTTGCACTATCTGTAAATCCATTTGTGCTAGCTAACACTGCCTCATTTGCGCTGAAATGATGTAATGAACCTAAAAGTTTCATAACATCTGGAGAGCCTATAGGTTTTGCGTGAGCTTTGCATTGAACAATTATATATTTTCCATCTTTACGTAAATCTATATCTACTCCAAAATCCCCAGTCATTGAAGTTGTAGAGGCTTTATACCCAAGAGCGCGGTAAAGTTTGGCTAATTCCTTTTCAAAAGCCCATCCATCTAAAGACAACCAAAACTTCTTGTTATTGTTATTAAACTGATGATACCAATCATCGTATTTTTTCTGAGCTTGAATCCTTTTCTGTTCCTTTTTATTAGTAGATTCACGGTATTCAGAAAATTTAGCTTTATATGCTTCAAATTGAGTTAGAATTGAGGATTTTTTGAGTTCTTCTAAATCGAGTTTGGCATCAACTCTTTTATAGAGAAAAAATCTTGATTTAATTGGACTTGAAGTAAGTGTTATCCAGCCTGAGCCGACAATAAACGCAGGTATAATTAAACAAAGTTTTGAACTAATCGTTATATTTTCTAAAGTTAAAATTATAATAATCCAACTAAGAACAGTAAAAATAATAGTTCCTATAGTGTTAAAGTTGTCATCATTTATTCGCTGGTATGTCTTTTCATCAATCAAGTATTCAAGCCTATGAATTTCAGAGTAAAGTCTGTCTAATTCAGTTGTATCTATTCCAAAATCTGTTGGAGTTGGCTTTTTCATACAAAGAGTATTATGTAAATAGATAATTATTTACGTTAATATCAAACTGTTTTGAAACTAAAAGGTGTGGGATAAAAATTAACTTTTTTGAGGGCTTCAGTCAATCTATAATTTTATGGGTTAGTTCAAAAGACTGATAAGATTATTATAAAGATTCGATAAAATCACGGTAATTTGTTGTTTGGGCGTTTTATTTTTAGCAACTTCATCGTATTTTAGTCGTTTCACGCTTTGCTTGGGAAAGTTTTCTGCTTCATCTAAATCTTTACTGCTTCAAATTAACTTGTTGCGCGCCGACGTTGACTTGTCCGCCGTTGTTTTGAATGATAACGGGCGCATAGCGGCGCAAATCTCTAAGCTGTCGCAATACGCGAAGAAATTGCCTGTTATAACTGTCCGCTAATTTATACGCTTGCTCTACCGCGTTCGCTTCGTATTGATAAGGCGATTTCCAACCTTTATTTTGATAACGGCTTAATTCGCTTTCCTCATTATTGTTAATTTCAATTGATCGCCGGTGTGCGATTGTTGACCAATACATTTGCAGCGAAAAGGCAATCGTCATCATATCTATCATTGCCGATTCGATTCCGCCGTTCGGTTGCCATTGATCAGCGAACGCATCACGGATTGCCAGAAATTGAGCATAAGCAAAAGGTTCAGTATTGTCGCCCGCAACTTTCGCCGCACGTCTGCCGCTTTCAAGATCGTCGTCTGCCGCTTCACGAACACGCGCCCAAAGCCTTAAAGCGTCGCTCCCACTAACTTCGGCAACCGCCGCCAGATGTCCCCATTCAACTTTTTCCAGTTCTAAACCTTCGACATATCCGCGCCGCCATTCGCTTCTTAAAAGTCCTTCTTTGACCGCTTCTTCGTGCGGTTTCGAGCCGCCCATCTTAGACTTATAGAATTCTATTGTGCTGGCAAACGCCCGCGCCATTTCCTGAACGATAGACAGGCTTTCGGCGCGCTCAATGTTTGTCTCAATAAATTTCTTACTCTCAGTTATGCTTCCGTCCTCTGCCGTCATCTGGTGACTGCGTTCGATGCGTCGTATTTTATTTCGCCGCGCCCGGCGTTTATCACGGTCAATTGCAAAGGGGTGTCGTTTCTTTGTTTCATTCATCTTGAAAGCCTCCTGAAAAGTTCTCGCGCACGGGCGAGAAGTTGTTTGTGTTCGGCACGCCCGAAACGCAGTTTGATCTGTAATTCTCTGTATGTCTGGCAAGCCTCACGGACTTTATCAACCTCAGAACGCCGGACGTATTTTTGATAACGAACGCCGTCCGTATGCCAGACGTGATAGAAAGCCGTGTGCGGCTCGCCTTTGGCGCATTTGCAGTTTTGTTTGCCGCAGCTGACGCGCCTTGTTTGAACATGTCCGTTTAATAAATCGCTCATCTTAGTAGCCGGATTCGCAGTTTTTGTTTTCGTCTCCACGTAGTCGGCGATCACCTAACATCTTTTTTTCGTTTCAGAAATTTCAATTTCCCTTAATTCACATTTCGACTTTCGCAACCAAAAGGACAAAACAAAACCATTCCATCATTGGATAACTCTAACGGCGAATCACAGTTTGAACAATTATTTTTCGTTTCTAGGTTTTCTAGGTTTTCACTATTAGAAAAACCTACAAACCTAGAAACGGATTCTTCGCTTTTCGCCCTTTGTTTATCGGCTTCGTTTCTAGGTTTTTCGTTTTCCGTAAAATCATTTGTAATCATTTGTAGGTTTTCTAGGTTTTCTAGGTTTTTGTAATACAGAAACGGGCTGTTTCTTTTGCCGTCGCCTTCACGCGCTAGAAGTTTTTCGTCAAACAAAAGGCGAAGTGCTTTTGATATTATTCCTTTCGAGTTTCCACCGACTCTTTCTTTTATTTCCCCTTCAGAAATCTTTTCAGTGTCGGTTATCGAATTGAAGATTTCCGCTTTCTTTTCCGCCAAAACAAACGTCTGCAAATCGCCTTTGTCAGAGATCACGCCTGTTTCCTTGTCGAGGTCAATCACTGTTTCCGGTAAATCCACGCCGTAACGCTGCGTCGTCGAAACGGTTCTGCCGTTGTTTCTTTTCCTTAATTGCAAATGACAGTCAACTGCGCCGAAAAGAGCCGTTGAGCCTAGCAAAGCATCGCCGCCGTCGCGCTCGCCTTTGCCTTCGTGATGAAGTGCCAAAATGTGAACATTGGTTTTTCTTGCCAGATCAATAAACGGTTCAAGCCCTCTGGACATCGTGCCGTAGTCGTTAAAGTCATTGACTCTTAAAACACGCGCCAAAGGATCAATAATTACTAAAACAGGCTCAATTTCGGCAATCGCAATTTCTAATGCTCGCAAAGCGTTTTCCGGCGTTGCGCCCGTGTGAATCAAAATATCTTCGCCGCTCGCGCCCATCGAGCGAAAGTGTTTAGCAATTTCCGAGCGTTTTTCTTCAAGACATAAATAAATTACTTTGCCCTTTATAGTTTCGCGTCCGAGAAATGTTTCACCCTGTGTAATTGCAACGGCTAAGTTTCGGGCAACGGTAGATTTTCCGACTTTCGGTTTTGCCGAACAAATGGAAAGCCCGCCGGAAATCAAAGTGTTTTCCCAAATGTAAGCGTGTTGTTCTTCAGGTTCGCTTAGAAGTTCGTCTAAGGTTGCAAAATGAAACGTGCTTTTGCCGTTTGTCTGTGTTTTCTCTGCGTTTGATTCGCTTTCCGTATCATTGCCGGGCTTTTTGATTTCAAGCCATTTGCAAACGGTTTCGACAAGTTTTTTGTCGGTTAGTTCGGCAAGTTTAGGAAAGCCGAAAACATTTCTGTTATTTCGCAAACTTTCCGCCGTTGTTTCGATGGCTTTCAAACGATCTGAAGTTTCGTTGTCGCCGCTCGCAAAACAGACGGCGCGAATAAAGTTTTCAGTTTCGCTCTCCGTAAATCCGTTTCTTAACAATGCGCCGCAAACGGCAAGACTCAAATCGTGTCGTGTGCCATCGCGCCAAAATTTTGAAATAACGCAAGCTGAAGCCAGTTTTGCAACCACCCGGCGTAAAAATTCGGTTTCAATCTTTAACGGTTCGCCGCTCGTATGCCATTTTATTTGTTCGCCGCTTTCGTGAGTTGACGGCGGAAAAATAGTTTGTCCGCCCGTGCTGCGAATTTCAACAATGCTTTCGCCAAATTCAAATTTTTCAATCTTTGAAAAGTCCGATATATAAAGCCGGTGAGAACGCGATTTGTTTTCACGTCCAAAAACGGCTTCAGTAACAGGCAAAAAGAAATCGGCAATTTTGACGGCTTCAGGCGAATCTAAATCAATATCAATTAAGCCGTGCGATTTACTGCCAAGCAGAACGCCGATGTTTTGCGGCTTGCCGTTGAAATGATTCGGTAAATCATTTTCTGACAAAGTGAAATTTTGCCAGTTGGCGAAGTTTGGATTTTTCGAGCGATGCGGCACGGGCAACGGCTGCCATCCGCGCTGTAAATAATCGGTTGCGGCATCCAAAAAAATTGTTTCTGCACTTGTTTTGGTGTATTCTTTCATACGGTTTATGGATATTCCTTTCTTTTGAATGGTTAGGTAAATTCATAATTACTTTTGAGGCGATGCTCCAACATCGCCTTTTATTTTTGTGTCAAAATTTGCGGCTTCAATTTTAATTTCAGCTTGCGTTTTGCGCTTGCCGTCTTTGATCCATTCAAGTAATTCTTGCCGGGAAAAATAAAGCCGTTTGCCTTGTTTTGAGTGCGGTATTTTGCGCTCCGAAACAAGTCCGTAAATCGTTGGCTTGGCAAGTCCGGTCAATTCGATTGCCAAATCAATTCCGCTGATTTCATCCGTTTCAAATTGCTTTGCGCCACTCTGTTTTTCAGCAAAGAAACTTTCGAGTTCTTCACGCAAAAGCTGTCTGACTTCAGGTATTGAAAGCTGTGTAAAAACTAAATTTTCCATAATGCTAAAAACTCCATTGAGTTGTTTTAAACACGATGAAAACACAGCTTTATTTTTGGGATGTCCTGTGGATGTCCAAAAACAATGAAAATTATGGTGTATCGTTATCTATCATTCTCAATATTTCGCTTAATCCAAGATTCTCAAACTGTTGCCTTACAAAAGCTAAGTCTTCCCCCTCTTTACTGTAAGCCAAGCTATCATCGTCAAATTTCTTATAAATTGTTGATTTATCTTTTCCAATTAAAAAATGTGTGAATCCTTTTTTGGCATTATTTTTCATATCTTTAGCTTTTGTAAATTCGAGTAGGTATCGGAGTGCTAAAACTTGTCTTGTAGTTGTAAATTGAGGATTTTTGGGATGCACAATTTCAGTATCATCTTGTAAAAGTTTACGTGTAGCATTTTCTTCTTTTAATAACTCAATACGATTTTCAACCTCCCCTTTTGCCTCTAATAGTGCTGTTTTGAAAAGAGTATCTTTTGTATGATCAATTAAAAGGAACTTGATATATGTTAGTTTACCAGCAAGATCAGAATCTTCGGTATCATCATAAATACCTTGTTCAAAATATACAGTTGCTCTATCTTTAATATTATTTTTAGCGCGTAAAATCTTTTTATAAAGTGGAGTTTCCTCTGAAACTTTTTCTAGCTTTTTTTCTAAACTTTTTTGAATTGATTCAAAAATCAATTCTGCAATCCAAGTATCAGAAATATATAACTTCAATAAAGTGGGTAAACTATTAGCAGATTGAACATCAAACTTATTCCTTTCTAATTCTTCTACAATTGCTGAAATAATAAGCTTTGACACGTCAATCTGTTTCTGAATTTCATCAGAAATATTGGATTTTTCGTTTCGCGCTTTAGCAATTACTTCGTCAATAGTATTTTTTATAGCTTCCAGATTTTTCTCGTTTTTCAATTTCATTGTTTCAGCTTAATTTTATTCGCAGCTTCACGCTTTCTTTCGTCAATGACCTTCGCGTAAATCTGCGTAGTTTTTACGTTTTTATGTCCGAGCAGTTTTGAAACGGTGTAAATGTCAGTTCCGAGTGTTAATTGCAAAACGGCGAATGTGTGCCGAAAGCAATGAAAACTTATATTTCTGTCAATTCCGGCTTCTTTTATCCAAAGCGGTAAATACAAGCAATGATATTTATTCAGTTTCGCAAAAACTCTTTCGTCTGCATCGCCGCGTGTTCCGAGCAGTTCAAAGGCTTCATCAGAAATTGGTAATGTTTCAGCGCCTTTTGTTTTTTGCTGTTGAAAACGGATGTAATAACCTTGATTTTTACTGTGTTGAATTTCTTTCCAACTTAATTTCTGAATGTCCGAAAACCGAAGCCCGGTAAGAGCCGCAAACAGCGATGCACGTCTTAAACTCTCATATCTGAATGGAGTAACGGCAAGCCGCTGAAGTTCTTCGAGCGTTAAAAATTCCTTTTGCACTTCGACTTCAGAAACGCTGACTTTTAACGCCGGGTTTTCTTTGAATAGTTTATTTTCTGTTGCCGTTCGACAAGCTGATTTGAATTTTGCGAAATAAGATGCTTGAGAGTTTTGAACTAAATCGGTTTTGTCTGATAAATAATTCTTAAAATCAATGCAGAGTTTTTCCGTAACATCACCAAAACGACAATAATTGTTTGTAAATTTCTCAAAGTAGCTAAAGGCGGTTTTCCAGATGTAATGATTGCTTTCAGAGGTTTGCTGTTTTGAATCAACCTCTTCTTTAAAGAATGCAAGAAAATCGTTTTGCTTGCTGTTGATTAAAAATCCGTAATCGCCTGCTTGAATTTCTAATTGCCGTTGGGCGCGAATGTTTTCACCGAGCAACTTAGTTTCTTTATTATGGTTTTTCTCGGTTTCCGTTTTCGGACGTTCGTAAACGTAAAGTTTCAAATGTTCGCGCCGCGTCGGTTTGCGGGTTTTCGGGTGTATGACCGGCGGGTAAAAATCCAAGTAAAGACTACGCTTGTCGTGTTTTATTTTCTTTTCTCTCAAAAATACCTTTGCCATATCTTATATTTGTATCTCGTTAAATTGCTAAGATACAGTAAAGATACAATAAGATACAAAATAAAGCCAATTATTGATAAGAAAAGATAAAGTTGGAGTTATTAGAAGATCAGCAAATTAAAGGATTTATGCGATTTGTTAGCAGTTTGTTTTTTGTTGCTTATTTAGTCTTTCTTTCTTTGCTCGGAAAATTTGTTTTTTCGGTTTTTCTTCGGTCGCCGTCTTAACGGCTGCGCTGGTCGGAGTGGTTTGCGCGTTGATTGAAATGCCTGCCAGAAGGGAGACAAGCAAGATGATGAAAAGTTTTCTCATTTTGATTTTTCCTCTCACAATGTGAATGTTTGATAGCGATTCGGGAAAAATGCCTTTTGAGTATGCGGACTGCACTCGCATTGTTTGCAAATCGCCGAGTATTTTTGATGATTGTTGGCAGTATCAACCCAAACAGCCAAAAGTGTCAAGCCTTAATTTTTTACATAATCCGAATCGGGAAAGGCACAAAGCAAAGAATAAAAATTATCAGCGTCAGGACGGCGACGATTTTTCTGGCGAAATTGAGCGGCGCGTCGTCGAGCGGTTCGGGATGTTTAATTCGCAGCATCACGGCGAGCAAAACGGCGAACAAAAATCCGCTCGGACTGTTGTAGAGAAACCAGCCGAGCAGGGAAATCACAGACATTGCAGCGAACGCGATTCTGCCCGTCCAAAAATGAAACCTTTCGCCGAAAATCGAATAAACGGCGTGTCCGCCGTCGAGCTGCCCGGACGGAATCAAATTCAAGCTGGTCACCAGCATTCCGACCCAAGCCGCCGCGAGAAAAGGATTAAATTCACTGAAATTAGGGTTAACGCCTAGAAACACCGAGAAAAGCTGGGTTAATAAAGGGCTGGCAAAATACAATTCATTCTGCACAATAATTTCTTCGGGCGACGCTTGCTTCATCAACAGTCCGAAAATCAAAATCGGAATGAGGGCGACGAACCCGGCAATCGGACCGGCAACGCCGATGTCGAAAACGGCGCGGCGCGAAGGCATCGGCGAGACGATTTTGATAAATGCGCCGAGCGTTCCCGCCGGACCGAACAGCGGCGGCATCGGAATAAAATACGGCAAGGTCGCGTCAACCCGGTAAAGCCGACAGGCGACGTAATGCCCGGCTTCGTGCGCCGTCAAAATCGCCAGCAACGACGCGGAGAAACTCACGCCGTTTTTCAACAGCTCAAAATCGCTTGAAAGTTTATCAATCGTGCTGAAGACAAGTTGAAAATACAGTGCGGGCAGAGAAAGCAGAAAATTAAAAATTTCCGTCCAAGTTTCCAGTTCCTGCACGTCCGAAAAAATCTGGATGCTGCCGAACGGCTGCAGCGAGCCGGCAATCGTGATGGTGAAAAACGCGATGAGCAACAAGGCGAAATGCTTGAGCCACGTCCGCCGAGTCGGACGCATCGCTTCGCGGCGGTCGAAAAGCTGATTAGTCAGTGAGTTTAAGTCGGACACAAAAAAATTACGAGCTACAACCTGTAAATTACGAGTCTGAATAATTATATCAAAATCGTAATTTTCGCATTCGTAATTCGTAATTGAAAACTATTTCTTCACGGCTTTGGCTTGCAGTTCTTTGCCTGGCTTGAAACGGATGGTTTTGCCCGACGGAATCGGAACTTCCTTGCCGGTGCGCGGGTTGCGCCCGATGCCGCGTTTTCTCGGCTTGACGACGAACACGCCGAAGCCGCGCAGCTCGATGCGCTTGCCCTGCGCCATCGCTTCTTTCATCGCGCCAAAAAGCGCGTCAACAACTTGTTCCGCCTTTTGTTTCGGCACGCCGGTTTTGTCGGCGACGCGGTTGATAATATCAAGTTTAATCATATCTTTCGCCTCTCGTCTCGGAAAATGTCGGAAAGAAATTTTGTGGAACTGTAAAAGAATAATAATGACCTAAGTCCGCATCTGTCAAGATTTTGCGACGTTAAATTTAAAATAATGTTCCAAAACCGTTTCGGGCGTTTCAAAATGCGGAAAATGCCCGACGCCTTCGAGTTCGATGATGTCGGTTTGGTGCGGCACGATTTCCCGAAATCTTTCGACCAGATGTTTGCCCGAAACTCGATCCGCCAAACCGTTGATAAATCTGAACGGAATTTTTGTCCGCTGCAGCGCGCCGACCCAACGCTCCCGATATTTTTTGCGTTCGCTCATATAACGAATCAGCCGATGCGCGATTCTGCGCCCGTCGTTAAATTTGAAAACCGTCAGAAAATCATCTAATTCCCGTTCGGTCGGCTGCGTCCGCTCGCCGAAAATCGAAGCCAGACTTCGTTTAAATTTAGCGTCGCCGATCAATCTGCGGAACACGAAGCCAAACGGACTGATGAGAATTTTCTGCGCCAAAATCGGGCGGTGCGTTTCGGGAAACAGCGCTCCATTCAAAAGGCAAATCGTTTCAATGGAAAAATCGAGGCGTTTTTCTTCGCGTCTTGCCAGCAATTCCTGCGTAATCGTGTTGCCGTAATCATGCGCGAGAATGTGAATCCGTTTGATTTTCAAATGTTCGAGTAAGGCTTGCAAAACATCCGTCTGATTAAAAGTAGTGTAATCGAAATTCGAGGGTTTAGCGGAAAATCCGTAACCGATCAAATCGAACGATAAAACGGCGTATCGTCCGGCGAGCGCGTCCCAGATTTTATGATAATCAAACGAAGAAGTCGGGAAACCGTGCAGACAGAACACCACTTCATCCGCCGTTTTACTCAACTGATAAAAAATCGGAAAACCCTTGTAATCAAAATAATTTCCGCTTTCGCGCCAATTTTTTAGTTTCATTGATTAATTTAAAAATGATAGTATCTTTTACAAATAAACTTCAAAAAAGGAAACGGAAAAATTATGTTAAGAGGAAGAGAAAGCTCAAATATCGAAGACCGGCGCGGAATGGGCGGCAGAGGCTTAGCGCTCGGCGGCGGCGGCATCGGAACATTACTTTTGGTTCTGGCTATCTGGCTGTGCGGCGGCAACCCGCAAACGCTGCTCGACCAACTCGGCGGCGGTTCAGTTCCAACTCAACAGCAACCGGCAACAAATCCGAATCAATCTAGCCGGCAAACGGACGAGTCGAGAAAATTCGTCGCCTCGGTTTTGGGCAGCACCGAAGACGTTTGGCGCAAAATTCTGCCGCAGCAAGCAGGGCGACCGTATCAAGACCCGAAACTCGTTCTTTTTACCAATCAAGTTCAATCGGCGTGCGGCGTCGCCGGTTCTTCGACCGGACCGTTTTATTGTCCGGGCGATAATAAACTCTATTTGGACTTCACCTTTTTCAACGATTTAGCCCGCGAATTCAAAGCGCCGGGCGATTTCGCGCAAGCCTACGTCATCGCGCACGAAGTCGGGCATCACGTCCAGAATCTTCTCGGCACAATGGGCAAAGTTCAGCAAGCGGGAAACACCAACGACCTTTCCGTCAAATTAGAATTGCAAGCCGATTGCTACGCAGGCGTGTGGGCGTATTATGCCAACAAGCAAGGTTTGGTCGAAGCGGGCGACGCCGAAGAAGCGATTCGCGCCGCCTCAGCCGTCGGCGACGATTCGATTCAAAAACGAGCGCAAGGCTACGTCGTTCCCGAATCGTTCACGCACGGCTCGTCGCAGCAAAGAATGCAGTGGTTTTCACGCGGTTTTCAGGCGGGCGATATGCGGCAGTGCAACACTTTCGGGCGGTAGTTTTAAGAAAGTTCAGTAACAAATAGATAAAGTTAGTTGTTGGGGTTAATAATTATGCAGCACTTTACCTTACGGCTCTCTGTAGTATTGCTTACTTTTTTCATTGGTGTTTCTGCTGTTTCTATTTGGTTCTTTAATCGTTACTCTAATTCTGACGCTCTACTTGTAAATGTTTCTACGGCTGAAAAGGAAGTTAGTGTCATTGACTCAGAGTCAATACCAACTTTTAATGAGGAATACGCTGTATACTCCGCTATTCTTACTAAAGGACGATATAACGATGAAGTAATTGTTATTATACTGCTCCCCGTTAAGACAAAGCTGATTCAGAGTGAGTATTCTAATAAAACAGGAGAATACTTTTATGGGAAGAGGCAGAAATTGGACGGCGGAAGAGAAAGCGAAAATTGTCGTTCAAGGGTTGAAAGGACGTGCCGTATCTGAGATTTGTAATGAATATCAGATTCATCAAACACAGTATTACAAGTGGCGCGAACAGTTTTTGGAGAACGTGTCGAAAGTCTTTGAAACAAAAGCGCAGTCAAAAAAGGAAGAGCGACTCGAGCGTGAGAATCAAAAACTTAAAACGATGGTCGGCGAGTTAACAATAGAACTTAAAAAAAACGATTGGTAAAGTCTCAGAGGCAGCGCAGCGCGGCAGTCGAAGAATCTGACCGAGCAGTTTTGCCAATTATCCGCAGACTCAAAGCGGAGCATCCGTTTTGGGGCTATCGAAGGATTTGGGCATATTTGAGTTTTGTCGAGCGGCTGCGGATTAACAAAAAGCGCGTTTACCGACTGCTCAAAGAAAACGATTTATTGGTCAAAGGTAACGGGAGATTGAAAGCTCGCCGCGCGTCGAACGCGAGCAAACCACGTCCCGTTTGCCCGAACAATTGGTGGGGCGTAGATATGACAAAGGTTTTAACCAAAGATGGCTGGGCTTATGTCGTAGTGGTCAATGATTGGTTCACCAAGAAGATTCTCGGCGCATTTGTTGGCACTCGCAGTCGCGCTTCCGATTGGCTTGAAGCAATCAATCAGGCAGTTTGCCGACAGTTTGCTGTCGGTATTCGAGAGGCGGAAAAACTCGAATTGAATCTGATGAGCGATAACGGGTCGCAGCCGACATCTTTGAGCTTTATGCGCGGGTGTCGGCAGTTGGGAATCAAACAAGCGTTTACTGCCTATGCCAATCCGAAGGGCAATGCCGATACCGAACGCTTGATTCGCACCATCAAAGAAGAACTGTGCTGGCTTCAAGAATGGTCATCGGTCGAGGAACTGGCAATTGCGATGGAAAAGTTTGTCGAATATTTCAACGCCAATTATTTACATTCGGCACTTGGTTACAAAACGCCGAACGCCTTTGAAAACCAATGGTTCAAACAGAATCAAGTTACTCTCTTTGCGAAGGCTTGATTAATGGGGAGCATTACATTATCAATGATTATACCTCGCACGGCTTGATAGCAAATGCTACAAATCTGAATAAAGAAATCTCTGATTTGACTGAATATACAATCAACGATCACCAAGCAAAGAATGAAGAAGACCGGAAGTTAGAAAATAATTTTACGTTTCGGGGTAAGGTGATTTTTCTTAGTGAAAAAGAACAAAAACAGGTTTTCCGTAAAGGACAAGATGGGTGGACTAGATTTAATAAAAAGTATCCGAAAGCAAAACGAATAATTTCTTTTTCTAGAGTAGGATTCAACCAAGAGCGAACACAGGCTTTAGTTAGCGTTTCAATGAGTTGTGGCGGGCAATGTGGTGAAGGCGGTTTTATACTTCTGCAAAAGGAAAATGGAAAATGGAATGTTCAAAAAGATATAGGACTTTGGTTTTCCTGAATTCAATTCTTGTAACTCGCGTCAATCCTATCCAACTTTACTGAGCAACGTGGGAAAAACCAAATCCGCGCCCAAGCCTTTCGTGACTGCTGCGACCTGCGCTTCGATGCCGCCGAGAATTTTCGGCGCAGTATGAATCAATTCCTTGCCGACCGGTTGCGCTAAAGTTTGAATGCGGCACGAAGTTTCCAATAGATACATAAACAAAAACGCTTCGCCGACGGATTTGCCGACGGTCAAAACGCCGTGATTTCGCAGCATCATAAAATTCTTCGCGCTTAAATCCGCCACCAGACGCGGCTTTTCGTCCGCGTTCAAAGCTACGCCTTCGTAATCGTGATAAGCCAGACCGGAGAGCGGAAAAGCGACGCTATTGATAATCAAACGAAATTTGAACGGACGGCGTGTTCATTGCCAGCAAGATGCTGGGGTTCAGTTAAACAATCGGCTCAAACGGTTTGCCGTAAAGTTCCTGATAAACCCAGCCCAAAAACCTGACTTCCGCCGTGCATAACGCTTCGAGCCAGCCGCTTGTTAAATACAAACGGCGTTCTGAATTCGACGGAATTTGTTCGGCTTGCGCGACGTGCGATTCAGACGGATTTAATTTGTAATTCGCGGCGATGTCTTCGTTCATTTGTTTTGATTCGCCCAATGCCTGCAAAACTTCGGTGATCCAAGTTCGCAGTTTCGTTTCCGAATCGTATTCGGCAATCGCCTGGAAAACGCCGATAGCAAAACGGGCTTCGGCATTTTCAAACGGGTAAATTTCCACGCCGTTCGCCACGTCGTCCGCCTGCTTCCATTGAAAAAGTTCTTCGACGTGCGGGTTGCGCACGATGCCGACACGCCCGTCGTAATTCAAAAACCATTCGAGCAAATCCGCTAAAGAATTCGTATTGATGTCGCCGCTCGCGGTTTTTTCCAGCTTCGGCGGTTGATTGTTTTGTTCGGTCATTATTTGAAAACGATTTTAACGCAAAGGCGCAGGGGCGCAAAGAGGCGAAGATTTATAGGAAGATAAAAAGATTTGGCTTTTATTTCGACTTTGCGTCTTCGCATCTTTGCCTTAAATTAAAAAATCCTAAGATTTGCCTCAACTTTACCGACCGTATCGCCGCGCCGATTCTTTACCGCCAATGGTGAAAAATCTGTTAAAGCATCTGCGCCTAAAATTTCCAGTTGCCGCAACAGTTCGATTAGCACGACGGCGCGGGCGCGTTTGTCGTCGCCGTCTTCGATTTTAAAGCTGATGCCCAAACCCGTTTTCCATTTGGGCGACGGCAGAACACCCGCCGAATAAACGCCTTCGGCGCCGATTTTGGAAACGATTCGTCCGCGCGCTGACTGCATAATCAGCGTGTCCAAACGGTCGGTTCCGCCAATCATTTCCGGGCAGGAGACGGTCGCCGACACGACGCGCCGACACGCTTCTCTAGTTTCCTCGTCAAAACTCTTTGGCGGGTAAACGAGCCACGCGAAACTCTTTGCCATTGAGGAAATCGGCACGGCGAAATTCGGCGCGGCGCAGCCGTCAATGCCGATTTTTATCTGGTCTCGCGGAACGTCGGAAAACTGCGCGATGCAATCTAAAATCGCTTGCTGAACGGGATTTTCCAATCGCTCATAAGTTTCCAAATCCGCGCCCACGTGTTTGGCGAAAGCGAGCATCGCGGCGTGTTTGCCCGAACAATTATTGTGTAGCTGCGTCGGCTGCTCGTCCGATTTAATCATTTCCTCGGCGCGTTTTTCATCAAACGGCAAATGCGCGCCGCAACGTAAATCCGATTCACTCAATCCGATTCGCTCCAACATTTGCGCGGCAATTTCAACGTGAACGCGCTCGCCCGAATGCGAACCGCACGCCAGGGCGATTTCTTTTTCAGAAAATCCAAACCGCTCCGCTGCGCCGCTCGTCAAAAACGGAATCGCCTGAAAGGATTTCGCCGACGAACGCCAAAACGTCACGGTATCGGGAGCTCCCAAACTGTAAATCGTCTCGCCCGCGCCGTCCGTGACGATTAAATGTCCGCGATGAATTGATTCGACGGTTTCGCCGCGAATCGCTTTGGCTAGAATTTCAGATTCCATAAGTTTGTTCGACAAAGACGGAGGGAAAATTTAACAGGATAAACAGGACAAACAGGATAAAATCAAAAGCCTATTTAGATTTTTCATCCTGTTTATGCTGTCTATCCTGTTTGAATTTTACTTCGCCGCGCTCAACATTTCGCGTGCGTGTTGCCGCGCCGTTTCGGTAATCTGCGCGCCGGTCAACATTCTGGCGATTTCTTCGGTTTTTTCGTCCTCTTTCAATTGCTTCACGCTGACTTTCGTTCGCTTGCCGACGGTTTCTTTTTCAACTAAGAAATGTTGGTCTGCCAAAGATGCGACTTGCGGCTGGTGCGTAACGCACAAGACCTGCTGCGTTTTCGCCAGTTGTTTTAATTTCAAACCGACGGCTTCCGCGACGCGCCCGCCGATGCCGACATCAATCTCGTCAAAGACAACGGATTTTTCAGCGTCAGACGATTTCGCCGTCGTCTTTAAAATCAGCATCAGGCGCGACGCTTCGCCGCCGGAGGCGACTTTTGCCAGCGGTTTTACCGACTCGCCGACATTCGCCGAAAAATAAAATTCGATTTGGTCGAATCCCTTCGCCGTCAGATTTTTGTTGCCTTCGCCCTTTAAATCCGCCGCGTCAATTCGCACCTCAAATTTAGCTTTTTCGAGCGCGACCGCTTTTAGATTTGTCTCGACTTCCTTCTCAAATTTTCTGGCTGCTTTTGTGCGTTTGTCGTGAATCTCCGACGCGATTTTCAAATAATCTTCGCGCTGTTTCGACAGGATTTTTTTTAGCTCTTCTTTGCGTTCTTCAAATGTTTCGATATTTTTCAAACGCGCTTCGGATTCGGCGAGATGTGCTAGAACCGTTTCGATTGCGCCGCCGTATTTGCGTTTCAGACGCGAGATTTCCGCCAGGCGGTTTTCGATCTCTTCGAGTCGTTCCGGGGAAAATTCCAGCCGATTGCGAAAATCTCTGACCGAAATCGCCAAATCTTCCAACACCGCCTGCGCGGTTTGCAAGCCTTCGTCGTATTCCTTAAAACTCGATTCGTATTCGGCGAGTTCGGCAATTCGTCTGGCTGCTTTTTCCAGCGTGGCGACGGTTGATTCTTCGTTATCGTAAAGCAGCAAATAAGATTCGTCGCTGAGCGACGAAAGTTTTTCGACGTTGTTGAGTCGCCGCTTTTCTTCGTTGAGCGCGTCGTCTTCGCCCGTTTGCGGATTGATTTTTTTTATCTCGTCAACCTGAAATTGCAAGACGTCGAGCAGTTGCAGTTTCTGGGCTTCGTCTTCGCGCAAGTTTTCGATTTCCCTTGTTGTTTTGGCGAGTTCCCGATATTTTTCCGCCACAGTAGTTCTTAAATTTCCGAGGTTTGCATATTCGTCCAGAATTTCAAGATGATTTGACGAATTAAAAAGCGTGGCTTGCTCGCCCTGTCCGTGGATGTCCACCAGATACGCGCCGATACGCCTTAGAAAGTTGCCGGTAACGAGTTGGTTATTGACGAAAATTCGGTTGCGCCCGCTCGCCGCGAGTTCGCGCCGCACTATCAAATCAATTTCATTGGCGTCTTCGATTTCAACGCCGCCGGTCTCGAATATCTCGTGCAAACTAGCGCTCGAAGATAAGTTAAAAAGTCCCTCAATCTGCGCCGTCTTTTCGCCTTCCTTTATCAAATCCGAAGAAATCCGCTCGCCCGTCAGCGCGCCCAAGCTGTCAACGATAATTGATTTTCCCGAACCCGTCTCGCCGGTCAAAAGATTCAAGCCGTGCGAAAATTCGAGTTGCAGTTCGTCAATCAGCGCGATGTTTTTGATTTTCAGAAGCGAAAGCATAACTCTTATTTTATGATTGAGAGTTCAGAGAAATCTATCTTTCTCTCCTGCCAATAGGAAATTGCGAAATTTACTATAAACATAAACGTCGCTGATGGAATTAAGGCAAGCAAAGCATAACCGATGAAGAGAATGCTTCCCGAAACTGAAAAATGATTTTGGAAAAAAGCTGTAAATAATATGCTGCCTGAGATTATGGCAATAAACCACATAAATCTAATCGGAAAGTTTGAAAAGAATAATGTCTCCAACAACCTTGTAATTAAATAAACGCTCAGAAAAGAAAATGCTGAGTATGTAAATAATATTTTAAAAACTTCGCCGAATTTTTCTGGGTCCAGAAAAGTTATCCCACCTGAAATAGAAACGCTTAAAGTAAGTATTGCTATCCAAATTGCAACAAAGTCTATTGTGAAAATGAATCTAAAAATTTTATATGCCAACTTCATAAAATCATTTCAGTTTTTTTAATAGATTATCATTTTTCATCCATTTGCCGTTTGAGAAAATCGCGTCTGGCGGAAATGTTTTTTCTAAATCTTTCGTCGCCCAATCAATTTCGCGCGACTTTTTGTAAAAGAGAAATTCGCCGCTCGCGCCAACTTTGAGAAGTCCGTTTTTCGGAATCAAATAAAAGTCCTTCGCGTCGTATTCGTCCAATCCTGAAAAAATTGATAAGTCGCCGATTTCCCGAATGTAAGTCGGCGCGGCTTCATCAGCGCGGCGGCGTTCGGCGTTAATCGCCACATCCGCCGTGAAAGGCGCGGTGTTTTCCGCGAAATTAACGATGCTTGCGCTGCGGAAAATATAATTAAAAAGATCGCCCGAATCGTTGAACGGCAGACTCTCGTAAATTTTCGCATCGGCTCGACGCTCGCTTTTATCAACCAGAGATTTGAGCGCGGCGAGATAAGCGACGAAATTTAATTTAACGAGAAACATCTCATCTTTGTTGTGCAGCGCGCCGGTTTCAATCAAAATCACGGGCGTTCCCCAGGCGGAAATCATATCGCCAAAAGCGCGCGGATTGTATGAATCGTCGTAGCGTCCGATGTGTCCTTTAATGAAATTTTCGAGCGCGGAAATCATCACCGAGCAGATTCGTTTGTTGCGCTCGTGTCCGTCGTTCGTCTTGCCTTCGGCGTTGCCCAGAACGGCGAGAAATGAAATTGTCGCCTGCTTTGGAGTCTTGCCAACAGTCGTCAGCGAATTTTGATTGTGCAGATTAAAACCGATGTCGGGCGACCATTCATCACGCAATTTTTTTAGCAGTCTGCCTTCGGGAGTTTCGAGCGCCGCCGCGTCGCGGTTGATGTCAATTCCTTGCAAATTGCGGCGCTGAAAAAGCTCCGCGCCGTCCGGGTTGAGCATCGGCACGGCGCGAATCGTCAAGTTGTTTTCTAATTCCTTGACCCAAGTTTTACTGCGATTCTTTTGCAGGTAAACGAACATGTCGAGCAGCGCGGGCGTCGCGGTCGGTTCGTCGCCGTGCATCTGCGACCACATAAAAACTTTAGTCGCGCCTTTGCCCCATTCGACTTGATAAATTTCACGATTGTCATAGCTGCGCCCGACTTCTTCAATTTTTAAGCCGATTTTTTTTATTTCATCGAGCTGTTTTTTCAAATCGGCGTGGCGCAGATTCGACGGCAGGATTTTGGAAAAGTGCTGTTTGTCCCAATCGGCGGCGAAATCCTTTGCGGTTTGCGCGGTAGTGTTGATAAAGAAAAGAAAAATGAAAATTAGCGAAAGGTATTTCATAGGAAAAAGATAATACTTATTTCCGCGCAAAAATAAAACGGCAATCTGCGAAAATGCTTCGACGGAAAACGGAAAGATTTATAACAGGTAATTTGTTTATAAATCTTGATTAAATTAAAATTTCATTTATGCCGCTAAAAGACGAAGAAAAAAGACGCGAGTATCAAAGAGAGTATATGCGCGGCTGGTATCAAAGAAATAAAGCCAAACACATCGCTTATGTAAGAAAAAGAGATAAGAAAATTAAAGACTGGCTTAAAGAATATAAGACGACTTTGAAGTGCGAAAACTGCGAAGAGAATCATCCGGCTTGTTTAGAATTTCACCATATAAATCCCAAAGAAAAAAGATTTGCAATCGCCAACCTAAAAGATTTTTTGAGTTGGAGCGCATTGAAAACGGAAATCGCCAAGTGCCGCGTATTATGTGCAAATTGCCATCGTAAGGAACATTACGAACAAAGAAAAAATGAGCGCGAAAGCTCCTAAAAATGTGTTTTAATTTTGGTGGCGGGGGGCGGGATTGAACCGCCGACCTGCAGGTTATGAATCTGCCGCTCTAACCATCTGAGCTACCCAGCCACGAACTATTTATTATAGTTTGACCGGCGCAAAGGTCAAGTTTTAATCGGGCAGAGTCAGCATTTTTCGGCGAATCTGTGGCGGACCTAAACCTAAAAGGCAACGGTCAATCGCGTTTTTTCAATCTTAGAGTTTCGTGCGAAGATGTAATTATGCGAACTAAAAATTATTTTTTCGTGGCGGTGTTTTGTTTGGTTTTCGCCTTGATGAATTTCGCCCAGACTCCGAAAAATGCAGCGCGTTCAATCACGGTCGTGACCGAGCCGAACGCGATTGTCTGGCTCGACGACATTTTGCGCGGGAAAACCGACGCGAGCGGAAATTTGACGATTAAGACCGTATCGGCGGGAGCGCACAAACTTCGCGTCCGCGCCGACGGTTTTAAGGAAGCGGCGCAAAATCTGCCAGCCGCGCAAAGGGGCGAAGTGAAAATCACGCTCGTAAAAACTACCGACCCGGCTGAACTCGTCTTTCAGGAAGCGGAAAATCTCGCGGGCGTTGACCGCGAGAAGGCGGTCGCCGCCTATCGCAAGGCAATCAATCTGCGCCCGAAATACGCAGAGGCGCAGCTTGCTTTGGCGCGTGTTTTTTTGGCGATGAACAATACGGAAGGCGCATTGACAGCGGTTAAAGAAGCCCGAAAAGCGCGTCCGGGTTACGCGGAAGCGTCGGCGGTCGAAGGCAGAATTTACGTTTCCGAAGGCGATGAGGAAAAAGCCGTCGCCGCCTTCAAACGCGCCATCACCGAAAGCAAAAATTTTCAGCCGGAAGCGCAGACTGGTTTGGGTCTGCTTTATAAAGAAAAAGCCGAAGCCGCGGGCGGCGCGGGCGATACGGCAGCCGAAGAAGAAAATTATGCGCTCGCCATCGGCTATTTCAAAAAGGCGGTCGCGCAGCTTTCCGGCGCGCCGGATGCGATAACGCTTTATCAATTTCTCGGTTTAGCGTATGAAAAAATGAAAAAATACAACGAAGCGGTTGCGGTTTACGAAGAATTTCTGCGCGCCTTTCCCGACTCAAACGAAGCGAGCGCCGTGCAATCGTTTATCGTGCAGCTTAAGAAACAGATGAGCGAACAATAATTCATCAAATACTTAAAACAAAAAGGCACGTCCATTATAACGGACGCGCCTTTTTGTTTTGCAGAGTGAACTGGTTGGAATGATTAACTCGGCATCAAAACCGTATCAACCACGTGAATCACGCCGTTTGACTGTTTGACGTTGGCGATTGTTACTTTCGATTTTCCGCCTTTTTCATCGGTTAAAACCAGAGTGTTGCCTTCCATCGTCGCTGTCAGCATTCCGCCTGCGACGGTTTTAAACATCGCTTTGCCGTCGCCTTTTTTGATGGCTTTCATAATTTTTTTGGAATCCATATTGCCGGCAACAACGTGATAAGTCAGAACTTTCGTCAGCACCGCTTTGTTTTCCGGTTTCAGCAAAGTGTCAACCGTTCCTGCCGGAAGCGCTTCAAACGCCGAATTGACCGGCGCGAAAACCGTGAACGGTCCGTTGCCCTGCAGCGTTTCGACCAATCCGGCGGCTTTGACGGCGGCGACCAAAGTCGTATGGTCTTTGGAATTGACCGCGTTCTCGACGATGTTTTTATTTTTATACATCGCCGCGCCGCCGACCATCGGATTGCCGTCGCTCTTCATCGCTTTGTTGTCTTTCATTTCCTGCGCGGAGATGCCGCTCGCGCCGAACGATGCGGTCAGCGCCATTAAAAAGAATGCAAAAATTAGCTTTTTCATAAATTACCTTCCCTCTTGATTTTTTATTTAAGAGTAAAATTACCCTCTGCTTTAGTTTTCGCCGATATTTGTTGAACGGATTCAGAAACAATATAAATAAATTTTCGGCTGTTATGAATTTTGGTAAATGAGTGCGGGCATTTAAAGGTAAACGCGCGGGTGATTTCTTCTGAAATCACCCGCGCGTTTCATTGCCGGTCTTTAACTTTTAAGCGACCGTAATTTCATTTGAAAGATAAACGTCCTGAATCGCATTCAATAATTCCACGCCTTCGGTCATCGGACGCTGAAAGGCTTTTCTGCCGGAAATCAGACCCGTTCCGCCGCCGCGTTTGTTGACGACCGCCGTGCGCACCGCGTCCGCCAAATCCGATTTGCCTTTCGATTCGCCGCCGGAATTGATCAAACCGCAGCGTCCCATATAACAATTCGCCACTTGATAACGCACCAAATCAATCGGATTGTCGGTCGTCAGTTTTTCGTAAACCAATTTGTTTGTTTTGCCGTAAGTCGGATTTCCCGCCAAATTCAAACTGTTGTAGCCGCCGTTTCGCTCCGGCAATTTTTGTTTGATGATGTCGGCTTGAATCGTTACGCCGAGGTGATTTGCCTGTCCGGTCAAATCGGCGGCTGTGTGCAAATCGCCCGCGTCGGTTTTGAATTGTGAATTTCTCAAATAACACCAGAGAATCGTTGCCATTCCGAGTTCGTGCGCGTAGGCGAACGCTTCGGCGATTTCCGTGATTTGGCGTGTTGATTCGTCCGAGCCGAAATAAATCGTCGCGCCGACGGCGACCGCGCCCATATTTCGCGCCTGCTCAATTGTGCCGAACAGAACCTGGTCGAATTTGTTCGGGTAAGTTAAAAGCTCGTTGTGATTGATTTTGACGATGAACGGAATTTTGTGCGCGTAACGGCGGGCGACCACGCCAAGGACGCCGAACGTCGAAGCGACCGCGTTGCAGCCGCCCTCGACGGCAAGTTTAACGATATTCTCCGGGTCGAAGTATTGCGGATTCGGCGCGAACGACGCGCCCGCTGAATGTTCGATCCCCTGATCAACCGGCAGAATCGAAAGATAACCTGTGCCGCGCAGTCGTCCGTTGTCGAATAAAGTTTGCAGGGCGCGCAAAACCGCCGGATTGCGGTCGGATTGCGCCCACACGCGGTCAACGAAATCCGCGCCCGGCAGTTGCAGATTTTTTTTCGGAATAGTTTTCGATGTGTAATCTAAAAGCGTTTCGGCTTCGGCGCCGAGAAGTTTTTGAATTTTATTGTAATCAGCCGACATTTTATGAAATCTCCTTGTCAATATGAATTTATAAATTAGAGCGTTTTGCGCCGAATTATAACACAAAAAGGTTCGCGCGCTCGAAAACTCTTGATTTTTTGAGAGATAAGGTTATTATAGATTTTCCGAGCGATTAACGGTCGGCAACTTCAAATATAAAGTCTACGTCAGATTCTGGATTTTACGGCATAAAGAATAATCGTTTTCGTTTGTCCGGCTGCTAACTCCTTAAACAGCGGCTCTTTACCGAATAGATTTTTCCCGTGCGGCAGACGCGCCGCGCAGTAGCTCACTCAAAATTTTTTTCAAACAATTTAATTTCAAAGAGGTAGCAGAAAATGTCTTTAAATTTCAAAAAGCGGTTTATTGCGCTTTCCCTTATTGCTCTGGTATTAGTTTGTTCGCCGGGCGCTTTTGCGCAGGACAAAAACTGGCGTGAAATTTCGCCCGCCGATTTGCAGGCGAAAGCGCCGCGCGTCGAGCCGGACGCCGACGCCGAAGCCATCTTTTGGGAAGTTCGCATTGACGACAGCGCCGATAGCGAGCTGGCGATGAAACATTACGTCCGCGTCAAGATTTTCACCGAGCGAGGACGTGAAAAATACAGTAAATTCGATATTCCTTTTACTAGAGGAATAAAAATCAAAGATATTGCAGCCCGCATCGTCAAACCCGACGGCACGACGGTCGAGATTGGCAAACAGGATATTTTCGAGCGCGAAATCGTTAAAGCCAACAAGGTGAAAATTAAAGCCAAATCTTTCGCCGTTCCGAATATCGAGCCGGGCGTGATTGTCGAATATCGCTACCGCGAAGTGATTGAAGACGCCGGAGCGAGAGGCATGAGCCTGACTTTTCAGCGCGATATTCCGGTGCAAACGCTTTCCTATTACTACAAACCGTATAGCAGACGAGAACCCAGCTATCAATCGTATAATTTCACCGATACGAAATTCATCAAGGACGAAAAAGGATTTTATCTGGCGCAGCGAACCAACGTGCCGTCGTTCAAAGAAGAGCCGCGAATGCCGCCGAGCGACACGGTTCGCCCGTGGATGCTGCTGCAGGGCGCGAGTCTCAACTTGATTGACGCTTCGGCTTTTTCGATTTCCTATACGATTAAAGACCCGAGCAGCCCGACTCGCTACTGGGGCGCGGTTTCGGCGGAAAATGCCGGCATAGTCAAATTTATGAACAAGTCGGACAAGGAAATTAAAAAAGTCGCCGCCGATGTCGCGGCTTCCGCCTCGACGCCCGAGGAAAAACTGCGAAAGCTCTACGAATTTTGCCAAACGCAAATCAGAAATACTTCTTTCGACACTTCTCTGACCGACGAAGAACGGGCGAAGCTGCCGAAAATCAAGTCGCTCGGCGACGTTCTAAAAAATAAATCAGGCAACGCGCAATTCGTTGATATGCTGTTCGGCGCGATGGCTAACTCGCTCGGCTACGAAACGAAAATCGCGTTTACCGGAAGCCGCAACAAAATGTTTTTCGATCCGAATATGACTAACGATTCGTTTATTCATCCGGCGGCGATTGCCGTCAAAGTCGGAGAAGATTGGAAGTTTTACAATCCGGGAATGAAATTTCTTCCTGCCGGAATGCTCGTCTGGTATGAAGAGGACGTATGGACGCTGCTGGTCGGCGAAAACAATTACAACTGGGTGAAAACTCCGCTTTCCGACACCGATAAAACCATCGCCAAACGCACGGGCAGATTCAAGCTGCTCGAAGACGGAACGCTCGAAGGAACGGTCAAAGTCGAATACGTCGGACAAGTCGGTTTGGATTATAAAATGAATAATTTCGACCAGTCCGCCAATCAGCGCGAAGAGAATTTGAAAAATGAAATCAAAGCGCGAATGAGTACGGCGGAAGTATCGGAAATTCAAATGGAAAATATCACCGAGCCGCAAAAACCGCTGGTTTACGGCTTCAAAGTTCGCGTGCCGAATTACGCGCAAAAAACCGGCAAGCGGCTTTTCCTGCAGCCCGGCTTTTTTGAATACGGCGAAGGCGCGATGTTTTCGACGGCGACAAGAAAATACGATGTCTATTTTAATTATCCGTGGGCGGAAACCGACGATATTGAAATCGAATTGCCGAAAGGTTTTTCTCTAGATAACGCCGACGCGCCGGGTTCGCTCGCCGATCCGCAGAAAATCAGTTCCTTGAACATTAAGATCGGCGTGGACAAAGCGGCTAATGTAATAACATATCAGCGTAAATTTCATTTCGGCGGCGGCGGAAATTTATTATTTCCGTCCGCATCATACCAAGCGCTGAAAGGCTTGTTTGACGCATTTCACAAAGCCGATACGCACACGATTACGCTCAAACAGAATTAGTTTTATAGGAGTAGGTTTGATGTGTGTCCCTACACTGTTTTCGGAGATTATTATGACTTTGCTTTCACGATTGTTATTCGCATTTTTCGTAACAATTTCACTCTTCACAACTGGTTTCGCTGACGGCAGCGCACCGAACTGGCTCAAACAATCCGCCGCTCAGAAGCCGCCGACTTACGCCAAAGATGTGCCGGGCGTCGTGATGCACGATTCACAGGAAGTAACGCTTGACGGTGAAAACCGATTAGTCACAACTGAAAATTACGCCGTTAAAATTTTAACGCGCGAAGGCAGAGGTCTTGCCGCCGCTCACGCTTTTTACCTGATGAGCTTTAGCCGCGTGCGCGATATTAACGCATGGGTAGTTCGTCCCGACGGCACGATTAAGGAATACGACAAAAAATCGGTTCTCGACGTTATCGCTGACAAAGACGATGTTTATAACGAAGGGCGCGTAAAAATCATTGACGCCTCCGGCGACGTGGATGCCGGATTCGTTTTCGGCTACAGCATCGTAACCGAAGATAAACCGCTATTTTACCAAGATAACCGCGCGTTTCAGGGGCGGCTGCCGGTGTTGATGTCACGCTACACGCTCAATTTACCAAGCGGCTGGAAGGCTTCGAGCGTGACGTTCAATCACGCGGAAGTCAAGCCGCAAATCAATGGCACCAGCTACGTTTGGGAACTTCGCAACCTCGCGCCGATTGCGCCTGAACCGATGAGTCCGTCGGTGAGAAATATAGCGCCGCGCATCGCCGTTAATTACTCACCGGAAAACTCTGCCCAAACCGCGAACCGCGCTTTTACCGATTGGACGGCGGTTTCGCGCTGGGGCAGCAGTCTGCACGACCCGCAGGTCATCGTTGACGACGCGGTTGCCGCCAAAGCCAGAGAGCTAACGGGCGGCGCGAAAACCGAACTCGAAAAAATCCGGGCAATCGGCAGTTACGTGCAAAATCTCCAGTATATCTCGATTGACATCGGTGTCGGCTATGGCAACGGAATGATTCCGCGTCCTTCGACGACGGTTTTGAACCGCGGTTACGGCGACTGTAAAGACAAAGCGAATTTGATGCGGGCAATGCTCAAGGCTTTGAAAATCGAAGCCTATCCGATTGCGATTTATTCGGGCGACCCAACTTTCGTGCGCGAAGAATGGGCTTCGCCCGGACAATTCAATCACGCGATTATCGCCGTCAAAGTCGGCGATGAAACCGTTGCGCCGACTGTCGTAAATCACCCGAAACTCGGACGACTGCTCATTTTCGACGCAACCGACCCGTTCACGCCGGTCGGCGATTTGCCGGATTATCTGCAGGGAAGTTTGGCTTTGATTATGGCTGGCGAAAACGGCGGTTTATCGAGAATGCCGGTTACGCCGCCGGAAACCGATCTGCTGGAAAGAAACGTCGAAGTCAATCTGTCTGCCGAAGGCGAACTCAAAGGCGTTATCAGCGAAAAGGCGAACGGACAAAGTTCGACCATCTTTCGCCGCGAACAGCGCGAGCTTTCCGCCGCGCAATACAAACAAGCGATTGAAGGCTGGCTGACACGCGGCGCGACCGGAGCGCAACTCATCAAACTGACATCTAACGACCGGCACGCTGCCGCCAGCTTTGATTTAGACGTGGAATTTTCCGCGCCGCGCTACGCTCAATTGATGCAGAATCGCCTGCTCGTTTTCAAACCGGCAATCGTCGGCAGACGCGGCGGCGTTTTCCTGACCGAAGCGAAACGCGACCAGCCGGTGATGCTCGATTCAAATTCGATGAAGGAAACCGTCACGTTCAATTTGCCGCCGGGTTTTGTCGTTGATGAAATGCCGGACGCGGTAAATTTGGAAATGCCGTTTGGCAAATACACGACTAAATATGAAGTCAAAGACAACAAACTCGTTTTCACGCGCTCGCTGGTAACGACCAGAACGACCGTGCCGGTTGAAAAATATAATTCCGTCAAAGATTTTTACTCGAAAATTATGGCGGCGGAACAATCGCCGGTCGTGCTTCTCAAAAAGTGAAACGGTGAAAAAACGAAAAATAGAAAAGCTGAGGAAATTGAATTTTCCGCAGCTTTTTTCATAAGGGCGGCGCGTATTCTTTTTCATCAATTCACTTTTTCACTTTTTCGCCTTTTGCCTTTTGTCCGTTTACTTTTTACTTTATAAATATGCTTCGACGCTATATGCACAACCGCGAACGCTATTTTGCGATGCTCAACGCCAACCGCGTCGTGCGCGAATTCGGCTGGGGAACTGAGTTTGTAATGGAAAATGGAAATGGCGGTGACCCGCGAAAATTTTTCCGCGAGTATTCAAAAAACGCTGTCGCCCAAAGCGATGAATTTTTCTTCGCGCCCGACATCAAAGATTTCAAACTGACGGATGCAAATCTGAGTTGGACGAGCGCGATTGAAACCACGTCAATCGAAAACAACACTGCTCGCGCCAGACTTTTCCCGCACGAAGAAAACAAAAAATCGGCGGTCGTCGTGCTTCCGCATTGGAACGCCAAAGCCGGAACTTATTTCGATTTGTGCAAAGTTTTCAACCGCGTCGGCGTCTCGGCTTTAAGATTGACTTTGCCGTATCACGAAGAGCGAATGCCGCCGGAACTCGAACGCGCCGATTATCTGGTCGCGCCGAACGTCGGGCGCACTTTACAATCGCTCAGGCAATCGGTCGTTGACACGCGCGCCGCCGTCGCTTGGTTGAAAGAACGAGGCTATGAAAAGGTCGGCGTCGTCGGCACGAGCATCGGTTCGTGCGTCGGATTTTTCGCCTTCGCGCACGACGCGGCGATTGACGCGGGCGTTTTCAATCACGTCTCCGGCTACGTCGCCGATGTCGTCTGGCAAGGACTTTCGACTTACCACGTTAAGGAAGGAATCGGAAAAAATGTTTCCTTAGAAGAACTGCGCGAATTCTGGCTGCCCATCTCACCGCTCGCATATATGGACAAATTAGCGAAGATGCCCGCACGCCCACAGCGTTACATTTACACACTTTACGATTTAACTTTTCCCGTTGATTTGTCGCGCGATATGATGCGCTCCCTACGCGAACACAAAATCCGGCACAGCGTGGTGAAAATTCCGTGCGGGCATTATACCTTGGGCGAAAAGCCGTGGGTTTATCTGGACGGCTGGAAAATCGTCGCGTTTCTGAGAAAGCATTTGCGCTAATTTGTTAAAATAAAACCCCTATAGCAGAGATGATGGTGTGACTCGGAAATAAATTCGCCGCGCAAACGGCAAGCGTACAACTAACCTTCGAGCGAGACGCAGGCGGAAAAGTCGTCGGTTTGAAGTTAGTTGTTCCGAGCGGTAGAGAGTTAAAAGGCAAGAGAGTGAAATAAAAATTACGAGCTAAAAGTAAAGCGGGAGGCAGTTTAAAAAGAGTTATTTTAATTCGCTATAAATTCGCGCCAGTTCGCGTTTGAGCAATTTGCCGGTCGCGCCTTTCGGAATGTCTGCGACGAAATGAACTCGCTTCGGACATTTGAAATCCGCCAGACGCGCTCGGCAGAAATTTATCAAATCCGCTTCGCTCGCCGCCGCGTCGGTTTTCAAAACAACAAACGCCGCGACTTCCTCGCCGTATAAGTCATCGGGAACGCCGATGACCGCCGCCGCTTCGATTGCCGGATGCGTGTATAAAAGTTCGTCAATTTCGCGCGGGTAAATGTTTTCACCGCCGCGAATAATCATATCGGATTTGCGGTCGGCGATGTAGAAAAATCCGTCCGCATCCGTGTAACCGATGTCGCCCGTGTGAAACCAGCCGCCGCGAAAAGCCGCGGCGGTGGCTTCTTCATTTTTGAAATAACCCTTGAAAATGTTTTCGCCTTTAAGAACGATTTCACCGAGTTCGCCGACTAGAACTTCCTCGTCCGTTTCGTCAAAAATCTTCATCTCGTTGCCGATAGGTTTGCCGCAGGAGTTGGGTTTTCTGTTCGCGTTCGGCGGATTAAACGTCGAGCGGCAGGTTGATTCACTCAAACCGTAACCTTCAATCACCAGACAACCGAATGTTTCTTCAAACCGTTTCAAAACTTCTGCCGGAACGGGCGCGGAACCGCACATTGCGAAACGAAGCGTTTCGGATTCGGGATTTGGGATTTTAGATTCTGAAACCTTTCCCTTTTCTCTATTTCTCTGCTGCTCCTCCTCTTTTTGCAAAAGCATCGAAAGCATCGTCGCAACCGAACCGAACGAAGTAATTTTATAATCGGCGATAATCTGCCAAAAGCGCGAGGCGGAAAACTTCAGACTAACGACCGTCGAAGCCGAAGCGTAGAGCGCCGTCATCGTCGTCACCGAAACGGCGTTCATATGGAAAAGCGGCATAATCGTTAAAAGCCGGTCGGTTTCATCGAAGCCGAGCCATTCGGTAATCTGTCGGGCGTTGGCGATTAGATTGCCGTGAGTCAAAAGGCAGCCTTTCGGTTTGCCGGTCGTTCCCGATGTGTAAATGATGACGGCTTCGTCGTCTTTTTCGAGAGTCGTTTCTTCTAAAACTTCGCCAAAATCTTGTGTTGCGACGGCTTCGTCGTCGAAGACGATTTTTCTTAAATTAATGTTTTTTACAATTGCCTGAAACTCTGAGTGAACAATTAATAGCTCGGCTTCGGAATGGCCGACGACGAATTCGATTTCTTCGGTTTTGAGCAAAGAGTTGACCGGATTCGCAATCGCGCCGATTTTCCAGCAGGCGAAATAAGCGATGATGTATTCGGCGCTGTTCAGCAGCAGCAAACTGACGACATCGCCTTTATTAATGCCGTTCGCTTTGAGCATATTCGCGGCGCGGTTGACCGATTTGTCGAATTCGGCGTATGTCCATCGGCGCCCGTCGGCTTCGGAAAATAAAAAGATTTTTTCGGCGTTTTCCGCTGCTCTTTGTTCGAGCAGGTCGCGCAAGTTTTCGTTGCTTTTTGCAGTCATCTCGTATAAATTAACACAACTTAAATTTTCCACTCCAAATTTTTTTATGAACAACTACCGAAACTATATTAACGGCGAATGGCTCGAATCCGCATCAGACAAAACCGTCCAAAACATCAACCCGGCAAACGTCAAAGACATTATCGGCGCGGTTAAATTATCAACGCGCGAAGAAGCCAGGCGAGCAGTCGAAATTGCCTACGACGCATTTCGTGAATGGAAGAATACGCCTGCGCCGACACGCGGGCGTATTGTGATGAAGGCAGCGCGTCTTTTGGAAGACAACAAGGAAGAATTGGCGCAGATTCTAACCCGCGAAGAAGGCAAAACCATCAATGAGTCGCGCGGCGAATTGCAGCGTTCGATCAACGTCGCCGAATTTTGCGCCGGCGAAGCAAGGCGACTTAACGGTGAAACGATTCAATCCGAACTGCCCGCCAATTTCGCTTATACAATCAAACAGCCGCACGGCGTGGTCGCGCTTATCACGCCCTGGAATTTTCCCGTGGCGATTCCCGTCTGGAAAATCGCGCCCGCGCTCGTCGCCGGAAACACGATTGTCTTTAAACCCGCCGAATCAACGCCGGCAACCGCCGTCCGTGTCGTCGAGATTTTCGAGGAAGCCGGCGTGCCGAAAGGCGTTCTAAATTTAATCCTCGGCGCAGGTTCGGAAATCGGCGCGGAAATCGCCAATCACGCGGCGGTCAAAGCCGTTTCCTTTACCGGCTCGACTGAAATCGGGATAAAACTTTACGGTCAGTGCGCCTCGCGCGGCGCGAAAGTGCAATGTGAAATGGGCGGCAAAAATCCGGTCGTCGTAATGGAAGATTGCGATATGGATTTAGCCATCGAATCAACCGCACAGGGCGCGTTCGGCTCGACCGGACAACGCTGCACGGCAACTTCGCGGGCGATTGTAATTGATCGAATCGCCGACGAATTCGTCGAGCGAATCGTCGAGCGCGCGAAAAATATGCGGCTCGGCGACGGCGCGGATCCGGCAACCGAAATGGGTCCGAGCGTGGACGAAAAACAATTCAACACGGTTCTCCGATATATTGACATCGGGCGCGAAGACGGCGCCGAAATGCTTTGCGGCGGTAAACGCGCGGAAGGCGACGAATTGGAAAACGGCTTTTTCGTCGAGCCGACGGTTTTCGATTCGGTTACGCCCGATATGCGAATTGCCCGCGAAGAGATTTTCGGTCCCGTTTTGTCGGTTCTGCGCGTGAAGGATTTTGACGAAGCGATGCGAACGGCGAACGATTGCGATTACGGTTTGTCGTCTTCGATTTTCACGTCGGATGCTTCCAGAATTTTTCGCTTCGTTGACGAAATTGAAACCGGAATGACGCATATCAATAGCCCAACGACCGGCGGCGAAGCGCACATTCCGTTCGGCGGCATCAAAGCCACCGGCATCGGCGAGCGCGAGCAAGGCTCGACCGCGCTCGATTTTTACACGGAGCTGAAAGTCGTTTATGTGGATTACACCGGAAGAAAACGCCAAGGAAATTTATATTAGCCGCGTTTGAAAAATACAAAATGAAAAACTTGATACTTCTATTAATCATCGGCATTTCCGTCAATCTTTCGGTTTCGGCGAAACAAAACGCGCCCGAATTGATTTTGTATAACGGAAAAATTTTCACTTCCGACCCGGTAAAATCAAACGCCGAAGCGATTGCCATGCGCGGCGAACGTATTTTGATAATCGGTTTAAATCAAGAAATCAAAAAGCTGGCAGGCGCGAAAACGCGGCTGATTGATTTGCAGGGCAGAACGGTTATTTCGGGTATCAACGACGCGCACTATCACTTTTCGCCCGACCCGAAAGGCTTTAGTTTGCAATTCAAAACGCTTGAACCGAGTTGGGAAGAAACGGCGGCGGCAATCGAAGCGGCGGTCAAACAATCTCGCACTGGAATCTGGATTCTCGGTTACGTCGGCTCAAATGTTGTTTTGAACGAACAAATCACGCGCTACACGCTCGACAAAATTGCGCCGAATCATCCGGTTTTGCTTCGCGCTTTTTACGGTCACGGCTACATTCTCAACTCGAAAGCCATGCCGCTTTTGCAGATTGGGGAAGAAGAAGCAGACCCGATGGGCGGGTATTTTGAACGCATCGCCAATTCAAAAAAAATCAACGGCAGATTTTGGGAATACGCCGAATGGAAACCGAATCGGATTTTGGTCAATCAAGTTTCGGATGCGGAGGCAATCGCAGAATTAAAAAAAATAGCCGGCGAAGCCGTCGGTTTCGGCATTACATCAATGCAAATTATGTCTTCGATGCCAATAGACCGTTTTGCCAAACTGCTGATCAAAGCCGATTTGCCGATTCGGGTTCGCGCCATTCCGTTTGCCATGACAACGCCTGCGAAACGCGACTTGTCGGAGTTTGAAATGCTTTCCAAATTGAAATTT
Organism: Pyrinomonadaceae bacterium; assembly: GCA_030448055.1. Taxonomy (GTDB): domain Bacteria; phylum Acidobacteriota; class Blastocatellia; order Pyrinomonadales; family Pyrinomonadaceae. Next base: position 433,337 of record JAUJNR010000004.1, on the reverse strand, counting down.
CCAAACTCGAAGGTAAAGGTAAGCGGAGTTAAATGGGTTTTGGACGGAACACCTTATGAGCGCGGCGCGGTTTTGCGTCAGCCCTACAGCGACAAATCCGATTGGAAAGGAAAACTCAATTTCCCGGACGGGGAAGTTTTGAAAATGGTTAAAGAATCTTTGGCTCTCAAACAACAATTTTTGGCGCATTGCGCGGGCGATAAATGCGCCGAAACTGTTTTTGACGCAATGGAAAAAACAGGCGCGAAAATTGATTGGAAAAGCCTGCGTTACCGCATTGAACACGGCGACGGCGTGACAGAAGATTTGATTCCGCGCGCGAAAAATCTCGGCGTAATCATCGTGCAAAATCCGACGCATTTTACCTTGACAGACGTTTTGAACAGCCGTTACGGAAGCAGTCATAAATTTATGTCACTTCGGACGCTTATCGAATCCGGCGTCAACGTGGCGTTCGGTTCGGATGGTCCGATGAATCCTTTTTTGAATATTATGTTCGCCGCAATTCATCCGGCACGACCGAGCGAGGCGATTACACGCGAGCAAGCCGTTAAAGCATATACCTTTGGCTCGGCTTACGCGGAATTTGCCGAAAAAGAAAAAGGAATTTTAATGAGCGGCAAACTCGCGGATTTGACTGTGCTTTCGCACGATATTTTCAATGTTCCCGCGCCTGAATTGCCGAAAACACAAAGCGTTTTAACCGTCGTCGGCGGAAAAATCGTTTACGACGCGCAAGTTTTGAAATAATAATTATGAATCCAACAACAGAACAAAAAACCGCAATCTCCGAAACCGTCCGCAAACATAAAGAATTTCTTTTTCCGGCGGTCGCCACTTATTATCAAGAACCCGTCGCCCTCGTTAAAGGCGAAGGCGAATACGTTTGGGACGACGCGGGAACGCGTTATCTCGACTGTTTCGGCGGCGTTTTAACGGTCAGCGTCGGACACGCGAATCCGAAAATTAACGCGGCGGTTGTCAATCAAGTTAATACGATTCAACACGCTTCTGCGCTTTACGCCAATAAACCGCAATCGGATTTGGCGGAAAAGCTGGCGGAAATCACGCCGGGGAAACTGAAAAAATCCTTCTTTTCAAACAGCGGAACCGAAGCGAACGATACGGCGATTACGGCGGCGAAACTGGCGACCGGACGGCACGAAATCGTCGTGCTTCGTCATAGTTATTCGGGCAGAAGCGCGACTGCGCTTTCGAGCGTCGGACATTCGACGTGGCGACCGCTGCCATCGCAGGTCGCCGGAATCGTCCACGCCCGCGCGCCTTATTGTTACCGCTGCCCGTTTCATTTAAAACCGGAAAGCTGCGGCGGCGCGTGCGCCGAAGACGTCAAAGACGTGATTGAAACGGCGACGACCGGCGAAATCGCCGCGTTTATGGCTGAACCGATTTTAGGCGTCGGCGGTTTCATCGTGCCGCCCGACGGATATTTCGAGCGCGTCGAGGAAATCACCAGAAAACACGGCGGGCTGTTTATCGCTGACGAAGTGCAAACCGGCTGGGGCAGAACCGGCGACAAATGGTTCGGCATTGAACATTCAAATGTGAAACCCGACATCATCACGTCGGCGAAGGGAATGGGCAACGGCGTGCCAATCGGCTGGACGATTGCCACGGCGGAAGTTGCAGACAAATTTCCCGGCTTGACGTTCGCCACCTTCGGCGGCAATCCGGTCTCGACCGCCGCCGCGCTCGCCGTCGTCAAATTGATTGAAGAAGAAGACTTAAAGACAAACGCCCGCGCCGTCGGCAATTATCTGCGCGAGAAATTCGACGAACTAAAAGAAAAATATCCAATCATCGGCGACGTGCGCGGACGAGGGCTTATGCAGGCGCTCGAACTCGTCAAAAGCCGCGAAACGAAAGAGCCTGCGCCCGAAGTCGTTCTGAAAGTTTTTGAAGAAACCAAACGCCAAGGCGTTTTGATCGGCAAAGGCGGACTTTACGGCAATGTGATTCGCACGGGAATGATGCTTAATTCGACAAAAGATAATGTTGACGAACTAGTTGCGGCTTTGGATAAAAGTTTTGCAGAAATCTAAAAAATTAGTGAGGCATATTTATGTCGCAAAATAATATTGTTTGTTATGAAGGAATACAGCGTATCTTTCGCAATTCCATTGTGAGCCTTTTGAGGAAAACCCTTACTGAAAAATTTCCCGAAGATTTTACAGAAAAACTTAAATCGCCATTTCCTAAAGAAGAGTGGGAAACAATTAAGTTTCATGCTTCTTTATCCAGAACATCTGGCGATTTATCTTCTCAGATTATTGATGATTTTGACCTTTTAGGCGTCAATCACTTTTTCAACATTTTCGATAAGCACTATAACATTTTTTTTCAGGATGAAATAGAAAAAGAAAACTTGGAAAACCGTGAAAAGAATCGTCGGAAAAATAAACTTTTGAATTGGTTCAAAACAATAAAAGATTTACGCGACCCTTTATCTCATCCTGCGGAAGAAGATTTCTCTCGTGAAGATTCGTTTATGGTTTTAGACTGCGCCCGTAGGGTTCTTACAAGATTGGATTTGTTAAATGAAGCTGAACGCATTCAGAAATTAATGGAAGGGCTATTTATTCCATCTCAAGCAATAGATCAGACAACAACGAAGATTCAAAGAGAACCATTAGAAGACCAATTACCGCCCAGAGAGTCTGTTGTAATTGATTTCATAGGTAGAGAAATAGAATTAAAACAGTTGTGGGATTGGTTTGATGACCCAGTTAGTAGAAGGTGGGCATTAGCTGGTGAAGGTGGTAAAGGAAAGTCAGCATTAGCGTATGATTTTGCTTTCCAAGTTAAAATTAAAGCTCCACAACCTTATCAAACAGTTCTTTGGTTAAGCGCAAAAAGAAGACAATTTCTGGAAGGTAAGATAACTGACATAAATGAACCTGATTTTTCAGATTTAGATTCAGCATTATCAAAATTGCTTACTCATTTCGGTTGGATTGAAGAAATTGAAAATCCTATTGAAACAAAAAGAAAAAACGTTCTTGAATTACTTGAAGCCATCTCAAAAATAGTTTGATAAACTTCGCTCTATGTCACGACGCGAAGAATTAACCGATGAACAATGGTCTTTGATTGAACCGTTATTTGATAAACCGCCCGTTGTGGTGACCCGCGGACGACCGCGCAGGTCTGAACGCGAAGTCTTGAACGGAGTGCTTTGGATACTACGTTCCGGCGCCAGATGGTGCGACTTGCCCGAAAGATTTCCGTCATACCAGACTTGCCATCGCCGTTTCCAGGAATGGGTTAAAGACGGGCGATTGCGAAAAGTGCTGGAAACGCTTGCCGATGACTTACAGGCTCGCGGTAAATTGGATTTATCCGAATGCTTTATTGACGGAACCTTTGTTTCGGCTAAAAAAGGGGCTTTTGTGTCGGAAAGACCAAGCGGGGCAAAGATGAAGCTCATGGCAGTGGCAGACCGCTTTGGTCTTCCTCTCGGCGTCCACACTTGCTCTGCTTCGCCGCACGAAGTCAAACTTGCCCGAGAAACTGTTTGCGAGCGGTTCACCGATGAGCGACCCGAAAAGATGATTGGCGATAAAGCATATGACTCTGACCCGCTCGATGCGGAGTTGGCGAAACTCGATATTGAACTGATTGCGCCGCATAAAGCCAACCGCAAAAAGGCGCAGACGCAGGACGGCAGAAAACTTCGCCGTTACAAACGCAGGTGGAAAATTGAACGCCTCTTTGCGTGGCTGGGTAACTTTCGTCGGATTGTGGTTCGCTACGAATATCATTCGGACAATTACTTAGGCTTTGTTCATCTGGCTTGTATCGTTATTTTGTTGAGAAACTATTTTTGAGATAGCTTCTTGATAAATTCCCTGCGTTGGTAATCATTGATGACGTGGATAGCATCACCCGCGAAAATGAGGAAGTGACTGAATTTCTTTCTTTTCAAGTTCCACAAACAAAATCTAAGATTCTTTTTACCTCGCGGAGAACTTTATTTGGAATGGGCGGTTCTACAATTCACGTAGAAGGTTTTAATAAGGAAGATGCTAAACAATTTATAGTTTCAAGATGTAACTTAATGAATCTTGATACTGCAATGTTCACAGATGAAATTATGGCGGACATCACTCGGATTACCGAAGGTTCGCCATTATATATTGAAGATTTGATGCGTTTAATTTCGGTAATTCCAGTTAAAGAAGCAATAAGACAATGGGAAGATAAAGGCGGCAATGACGCGCGACGATACGCTTTAGGACGTGAATGCGACCTCTTGGAAACAGAAGGAGCTAGACGAGTTTTAATGGCTGCCTCAATATGCAAAAATGCAATTTCTTTTGTGGAACTAGAGGCTATAACAGGTTATTCCTCAAAAATTATTACAGAATCGTTAAATGAACTACAAAGAATTTTTTTAGTGCCGAAACCCAGAATTATAGAAGGCGAGGAAAGATTTGAAGTTAATGTCAATACTAAAATGTTAGTCCGCGAAGTGTATGGGCATTTTGATAGATATAGAAATATGGAGGCAGCTTGTCAAATTGTAAATGAAGGATACAAAACAAACGGAAATGTGGATATTAACGCTATTCTCAGACAAGTATCATTTCTTAACAAAGACTTTAAATTTCAGGAATCGGAACAACTGCTTTTGAATGCCCTTGAAAAATACCATAGTAATCCCGAAATTATTTGCGCTTTAGCTGAATTATATTGTAGTTGGAAACCACCGAGAACTACAGATGCAAGAGGCTACTTTAATAGAGCTTGCCAGCTTAAATTTCCAAAGATAGAAATGTATGAAAAATGGATAAGTATGGAATTCACTAGAAAAGAATGGACAAAAATAGTCGAAGCGACAGAAAAAGGTTTGAAAATATTCCCTGAAAGCAAATTACTTCTCTACCTATCAGCCAAAGCTAGAATTGAAATTGGAAAGGAGCAATCCAGCAGACTTTTTCATTCTAAAGCAATGAAAGAATTTGCTGAAGCAAAACAATTACTTAAATCATCACTAGAAAGCAAATCTGCATTCTGCGAAACGGAAAAAAGATTAAACCCTGAAATTTACAAAGAACTAATCAACGTATGTCAATTTGCTGATGATAAATCAGGGATTGATTATTATCTTTGGCGTTGGAGAAGCGAAAATCCAGACAGTAGAGAGGCTGATAAACTATGGAAAATATTTAACCAATAAATATGAAAACACTAATCAAAAACGGATGAGTTGTAATGGCGGTTGACTATTACCGCGCCGGTATTTTAATCGAAACGAGCGTTTCCGTCATCGGCGAAGGCGGACTTTACGGCAATGTGATTCGTACGGGAATGATGCTCAATTCAACAAAGGATAATGTTGACGAATTGGCTGCCGCGCTCAATGCGAACTTCGCGCTGTGCTAAAAAAAACTAGCCGCGGATTGATGCGGACGCGGATTTTGTTTGAGCCGCTCAATAAAAATTCACAAAATCTATCTTTCCGATTTATTGGTTTTTATCCCGTGTCATTCGCGTTAATCGGCGGCTAAGATATTTTTAATTTATGAAAAATCTCTGGCTCAAATCGAAATCGCCCGAAGAACGGTCGCCGTTTTGGTGGCTGCGCTGGATGCCGACCGTCGTCGTCTCTGCTCTCCTTCTTTATTTTCTTTACGTCGTCGGCAGCGTCGCCATCGTGCCGGTGCTGGCTTCGTTCGCGCTGGCTTATCTGCTTAATCCGGTAGTTTATCATGCGGAAAGACACGGACTTTCGCGCACGATGTCGGCAATCGTCGCCATTTTGCTGGTGACGCTCGTCATCGCGGCTTTTATGGCGTATGTCGTTCCCGATTTGTGGGCGGAAAGCACGAAAGCCGGCGCGAAAATCGCCAGAAATTTTACGCCGGAAAACGCCGCGCGGCAGAGAATGTATCTCAGGCGCTATTCGCCAGCGCTGGAACGGGTGGCAGGCGATAAAATCGAGCAATTTCTGAGCGACCCGGCAACATTTTACAACGAAAATATGACGACCGCGACGACGGCGGTCGTTGACGACGAAGGAAAAATCACCACTACGGCGACAGGCGGCAGTTCGGTGATTTTGGCGACGCTTGTCTCTTCGATCGATTTGCTGCTTGTGCCGTTTTTCGTTTTTTATATTCTGATTGATTTTCAAAAATGGCGCGATTCGATGGAAGGACTTATTCCGCCGCGTTTTCGTGAGGCGTTCAGCCGTCTGTTTGACGAATCGGGTCGGATTTTAGAATCCTACGTGCGCGGGCAACTTCTTATCGGCGCGATTATGGCGGTTTGCTACGCCGCCGGATTCTGGTTTCTCGGCGTTCCGGCATGGGCGGGCATTGCGATGATTGCCGGATTATTAAACGCTATTCCGTATGTCGGAACGATTCTCGGCATCATTCTGGCAGGCGGATTTACCATCGCGGGCGGCGGCGGCGTGTGGGACGTGGCGGCGGTTCTCGGCGTATTCGTCGCCGTCCAAAGTTTGGAAGGATATTATTTAACGCCGAAAATTTTGGGCGGCAGGCTTAATCTGCATCCGATGGCGGTTTTTCTCGGTTTATTGATTGGCGGAAAATTGTTCGGACTTTTGGGCGTGATTCTGGCTATTCCGGCAATCGCCATCGGAAAAGTCTTTTTCAAATTTTTGCGCGAACTTTATCAGGCTTCGCATTTTTATCACGCCGGAGACCTACACCCGCTCGACGCGCCAAGCGAAAATTTAGAAGAGCGTATCGCCGACGCCGCAGACACCGTGCTTGCCGAACAAGAACAAAAAGGCGAAGAAGAAGAAAAGGAGAATGAAACGACCGCGGCAACAAAAAGCGAAATGCCGACGATAATCGAGAAGCCGGTTTGAAAGTTTTAAAAAAACGCGGGAGGCGCGCATTGAAATTATGAAAAACCAATCAAAAACGGACGGATTGTAACGCCGGTTGACGATTATCCGGGTGATATTTTAATCGAAGATGCGGATTTTATTTCGGCTGAGAAAAATTAAATTTTGCGGTTGGAGGATTATCGAAAAATGAAAAAGATATTCGTTTGGCTGCTGGTTATTTTGATGCCGACGATAATCGCCGCGCAGACTGATGGCACGATTGTCGAGCAAACAGCTTGTCCGCCTAATGTCATTGGCACTTACGAGCAGTATGTCGAGGGTGTGAAAAACAGTTATGCCAGAAGAATTGAAGGGTCAAAGCGGGACGGCATCAAGTTGGAAATGCCAACCGATTTTTCAAAGTTGACTTTAAGCCGTGAAGAATTTGAACGCCGCAAGACTTATACGGGAGTTGATTGCAAAAAAATTAAATATCTGAGCGACGGCTTGAAAGTCGTCGGTTACATCTGGAAACCGAAAAATTCGGAAGGCAAAAAACTTCCCGTGATAATTTTCAATCGCGGCGGCAACCGCGAACAAGGCAAACTCTCGCCGTGAATGCGCGAGGGTTTTTACACTTTTGTTTCAAACGGCTTTGTCGTCGTCGCGTCCCAATATCGCGGCGTTGACGGCGGCGAAGGCAAAGACGAATACGGCGGCGCGGACGTGCGCGACGTGATGAATTTGATTCCTTTGGCAAAATCGCTTGATTACGTTGATATGAACAATGTTTTTTTGTTCGGAGGTTCTCGCGGCGGAATGATGGCGTATCTCGCGCTTAAGAATAAAATTCCGGTCAATGCGGCGGCGGTGAGCAGCGGCGTCACCGATTTGTTCGGCAACGCCAAAGACCATCCCGATTACATCACAAACATTTACCAGCAATTAATTCCAGATTTCGACAAGCGCCGCGACGAAGCGATGCGCGAGCGTTCAGTCGTTTACTGGGCGGACAAAATCAATGTTCCCGTGCTGATAATGCACGGCGGCGCAGACGAGCGCATCAGCACGGCGAGAACATTGGCGTTCGCTCAAAAACTCCAAGAATTTGCTAAGACTTACGAGTTAATCATTTACGCGGGCGACGACCATAATTTGACGTTCAACAGAATGGACAGCGATAGAAGAGTTCTCGAATGGTTCAAAAAATATATGAAGTAATTGGAGGAAAATAAATATGCGCCTGCAAATCTGCAAAAATTTAGCCATGCTGATTTTAATTTTCTTGTTTCTGCCGCTCGCGTCGGAAGCGCAAGAAAGAAATTCAACGGTTGTTTTTCGTAACGTCACGCTGATTGATATGACGAGCGACCGGCCGAAGCCGAATATGACGGTTATTGTTTCGGGCAATCGCATTTCAAAAATCGGCAAAAACCTCAAAATTCCGAAAGATGCGCAAATCATAGACGCGCGCGGCAAGTTTTTGATTCCCGGCTTGTGGGATATGCACACGCATTTTACCTCGAACGAAAATAATTTGCTTTTATTCGTCGCCAACGGCGTAACGGGCGTGCGCGATATGGGAAGTATTGTTATCGAGCCAGATGGTAGGGATGGATTTTCTTATGCCGGTCGTGAACGGATGCTAGATTCAATTCTTGGCGCGCGGGAAAGCATTGCCGCCGGGAAAATCGTCGGACCGAGAATTTTCACTGCCGGATTGATTCTCAACGGACCGCTTCCGCCGGAAGTGCCGTTCACGCTTCCCTTTCAATTGGTGGTAACGAGCGATAAAGAGGCGCGTCGGGCAGTTGATTATCTCATTGAAAGAAAGGTGAATTTCATTAAAATTCACGCGCTGCTTTCGCGCGAAGCCTACTTTGCCATTGCCGACGAAGCAAAGAAAAAGAAAGTGCGTTTTGAAGGTCATGTGCCGCGAAGCGTCAACGCCGCCGAAGCCTCCGACGCGGGACAGGCGAGCATCGAGCATCTGACCGGCGTGGAAGAATATATCTCCGAAGGCGTGCCGAAAGGTGATAAAGCGGCTGCCGACCGCAAAACTGCGGAACTGTTCGCCCTGTTCGCCTGGAACGGCACTTGGCACGTTCCGACGCTAGTTTCATTTCAAGGGTTTGATGCGGCAAAAGAATTGTATGCCAGCCCTGCCCGCGAGCCTCGTATGAAATACATTCGCCCTGAGCTTGTATCGTGGTGGAAAAAGTATTTTCCGCCGGAGATGTTCGCGGGCGAAGACCCGCCGGGCGAGCCGACGCTCGTGCAAAAGCTCTCGGATTTAACGGGAAAAATGTCGAAAGCCGAAGTGAAAATTATGGCGGGAACGGACTTCGGTGGTCCGTTCGTCTATCCGGGTTTCAGCCTGCATGACGAACTTGTCTTGCTTAACCACGCGGGTCTCACGCCGCTGATGAGCCTTCAAGCCGCGACACTGAATCCGGCGAATTTTCTGGGTATTTCAGCTTCGTTCGGCACTGTCGAGCCAGGGAAAGTAGCCGACCTTGTGCTGCTCGACGCTAATCCTCTCGATGACATTTCCAACACGAAAAAGATAAATGCAGTTGTTTTAAACGGTCGCCTGTTTGACCGAAAGGCTTTGGACAAAATGCTGGCTGACGTTGAAGCGGCTGCGAATAAGAAATGAATCAAGTTGAAAAATTATGAAAACACTAATCAAAAATGGACGAATTGTAACGGCGGTTGACGATTATCGCGCCGATATTTTAATCGAAGATGAAACGATTTCCGTCATCGGCAAAACGCTCAACATCGAAGCCGACGTTGTGATTGACGCTGCAAATAAACTCGTCATTCCGGGCGGCATTGACCCGCATACGCATATGGAATTGCCGTTTGGCGGGACGTATTCGTCGGACGATTTTTTCACCGGAACTCGCGCCGCGGCGTTTGGCGGGACGACGACGATTATTGATTTCGCCGTGCAGACCAAAGGCGAAGCGATGACGGCGGGCGTTGATGCGTGGCACAAAAAGGCGGCGGGCAAATGCGCGATTGATTACGGTTTTCACCTTATCACGACCGAGTTTGAAGACGGCGACGAGCGCGAGATGTATCGCTTGATGGACGAAGGCATTACGAGCTTTAAATTATTTATGGCTTATCCGGGCGTTTTTCTGGCGGACGACGCGACGATTTTTCGGGCGATGAGCGCGGCGGGAAATCGCGGCGGCTTGATTTGTATGCACGCCGAAAACGGAATCGTCATCAACGAAATTATCAAACGCGCTCTGGCGCAAGGTCGAACCGCGCCGAAATACCATGCTTTGACGCGCCCGACGATTGCCGAAGCCGAAGGCGTGCATCGCGCGATTGCGATTGCGGAAATGGCTGAATCGCCCGTTTATATCGTGCATTTGTCCTGCACCGACGCACTTAATCAAGTCCGCGAGGCGCGTGACAGAGGCATCGCCACGTTTGCCGAAACCTGCCCGCAGTATCTTTTTCATTCAATCGAAGATTACGGCGAAGGTTTCGAGGGCGCGAAATATGTGATGACGCCGCCGCTGCGGGAAAAACACAATCAGGCGGAATTGTGGAAAGGGTTGAAAATGGATGACCTTCAAGTCATCTCCACCGATCATTGCCCGTTTTGTATGAAAGAGCAGAAGGAACTTGGCAAAGACGATTTCTCAAAAATCCCGAACGGCGCGCCCGGCGTGGAAAACCGAATGTCGCTGATTTACAACGGCGGAGTCGTCGAAAATCGCATCTCCTTGAACCGCTTTGTCGAACTGACTTCGACCGCCGCCGCGAAAATGTTCGGATTGTTTCCGAAAAAAGGCACAATCGCCGTCGGCTCGGATGCCGACATCGTGATTTTCGACGCGGAAAAAGAACACACTTTCGGCGTGGCGCACGAACATATGAACGTGGATTATTCGTCCTACGAAGGCTGGACGGTAAAAGGCAAAGTCGAGACCGTTCTGTCGCGCGGGCGCGTCGTTATCGAAAACGGCGAACACAAAGGAAAGGCTGGCGACGGACAATTCTTGAAACGCGGAACTTGTGTGAATATCTAACAGCAGAAAAATGCCGGACGAAAGGGCAAAAAGTCTGGTGGAAAGATATTCGTTCGGTCATAACCGAAGCCAAAAAAATCGTCGCGGGCAGAATGGATGAGGTCTCCCTGCCGGAAAGTGTTTGTGTGAGCCGCGAAGTCGCATTAGCGAATTACCGAAAAACCTCCCTCATAGTAAAGAGCGGTCAAGATGATTTGGATTAATTGTTTATCTCCATAATTATGCTATTCGGCTGTGGTGGGATCAATGACGGCTTTTACTTCGGCGATGCTGTTTGCCGGAAAACCGCCCTTCCGCGCGTGTTCGCGGATAATTTCCGCGTCGGGCGCGAGATAGACGCAGTAGATTTTATCGTCTGTAACGTAACTTTCAATCCATTGAATCTGTGTTCCCATTTCCTTAAGTACGCCGCAGGATTTTTGCGAAACGCCCCGCAGGTCATCTTTTGAAAGAGATCCCGCACCTTTGATTTCTCGTTCGATGATAAATTTTGGCATTGATTTTTCTCCTGTTTAGTTGTGAAAAGGCAAACGGCAAAGCCCTTTTAATCTCGCCGTTTGCCGGTAATTTGATTGTTAAGGCACGCGCGGATTGTTTCCGGCGAACATTCCATCGGGGTTCGGATACCAAATCCAGGCGTGCAGAGTCCATAATCCGAATGTTTCATTGCGATGCCATTCGTCATCGTTGCCCGTAAATCCTTCGGGCGGCGTTGCCGATAAAGCTGTCGGCACGGCGTATTCGAGCGCGACCAGACGCGGCTGCCCGTTGCCGAAATCGGCATAAACAAGAATTTCGGGTTTCGCCGCGTCGAACTCGGCATCGAGAATATCGGGTTTCAAATAGTGGCAGCCCATATTCGGAAAACAAACGTTGATGTCAATGTAGCCATCAGCAATGGCGTTGTTGATGTTGTGATAGCGAGCCGTAGCTTGCCGGGCGGCGGCAAGTTCTCTTTTCGTTTGCGGCGAGAGCGAAGAATCCGGCGCGGCTTTGATTGAAGAACTTTCCGCCAGAAGAATCGCGCCGCACATCAGCGCGGAAATTACGGCTATTGTAAATCTCGTGAAATTAATTTTAGTTTTCGCTTCTTTGATTTTCATAATGTATTTTGCTCCTTTTTGATATATTCCGAGCCTGTTTTAATTAATCCGAAACGGTTTATCAAAAAACCGCGCCGGATGAAAAAAATCGCTCTTACTTATTTACGCGATACGGAAGGAAGAACCGTCTCAAAAAAAGTCAATTATTTGTTTTTTAAAGCTATAATGTTCGGCATAATGAGTCTGCGGAAAGCTGAATCTAAAGAGATTACGCGGATGCTGCGCGAATGGAACAGCGGCGACAGCAAAGCGATTGACCGCTTGATGCCGCTCGTATATGAAGAATTGCACCGACAAGCGGCGCGTTACCTGCGGCGCGAAAGCAAAAATCATACGCTGCAAACCACCGCGCTGATCCACGAAGCGTATCTGAAACTCATTGACCAGCGCGATGTCGAGTGGCAAAACCGCGCTCATTTTTTCGCCATCGCCGCCCAAGCCATGCGCCGGATTCTGGTGGATTACGCCCGCACAAAACAAAGAGAAAAACGCGGCGGCGATAATGATAATCTTCCAATCGAAGCGGCAATGACAGTTGCGGTTGACGAAAAATCAGTTGACTTGATTGCTCTCGATGAAGCATTAAATCGCCTCGCAGAAATTGACGAGCGGCAAACCCGCGTCGTCGAACTCAGATATTTCAGCGGTTTGAGTTTAGAGGATACGGCTGAAGCGCTGAATATTTCACGCGCCACCGCCGCCCGCGAATGGAATGTGGCGCGCCTGGCTGCACCGCGAAATGACAAGATGAAAAGCTAATAATTCATAAACCGAGAACTGTTAACGGAAATGGAACGCGCGAAATGGAAACAAGTCAAAAACATTTTCGATGCCGCCTTAAAGCGCGCCCCGGATGAGCGCGAGCATTTTCTCTCCGAAAGTTGTAATGGGGATGACGAATTGCGGCGCGAAGTAGAGTCGCTTCTTTCCTCGTTTGATAGCGCGAACAGCTTTCTGCAAAAACCCGCCGTCGGTGAAGTGGCTGATGTGGTCATCGGCACAAACCATCATCTGCCTGAAGGTCAGCAAATATCTCATTATGAAATTATCAAACAAATCGGCGCGGGCGGAATGGGCGAGGTTTATCTGGCAAAGGATATAAATTTAAATCGTAAAGTCGCATTAAAGCTGCTCTCGGCGCACATCACCGAAGATAAAGATCGCGTCAGCCGTTTTCGTCAGGAAGCCTTTGCCACCTCTACGCTGAACCACCCGAATATCGTTACAATTCACGAAATCGGCAAATGGAACGAAAGGGATTTTATCGCCACCGAGTTTATCGAAGGGATAACACTTCGCAATGTTTTGCAAAAGAAAAAACTCCCAATCGGCGAAGCTCTCGACATTGCTCTACAAATTGCCTCGGCGCTCGTGGCAGCGCACGGCGCCGGGATAGTTCACCGCGACATCAAGCCGGAAAACATAATGATTCGCCCGGACGGTTACGTGAAAGTGCTGGATTTCGGGCTGGCAAAACTGTCGGAAAAATCTGCGCCGGCTAAAGCCGAGGCGGAAGATTCGATGAAAAAGCTGGTCAAGACGAATCCGGGCGTGGTGATGGGAACGGCTTCGTATATGTCGCCCGAACAGGCGCGCGGGCTGGCGGTTGACGCGCGTTCGGACGTTTTCAGCTTCGGCGTCGTGATGTATGAAATGCTTGCCGGACAAGTGCCTTTCACGGGCGAAACGATGATGGATGTCATCACGGCGATTATCAATTCCGAACCTCAGCCCTTGCAAAGATTCGCCGCGCATCTGCCGAAAGAATTACAGCGCATCGTGCATAAAGCCTTAAAGAGAAAGCGCGAGCAGCGATATCATTCGACCAGAGATTTATTGAACGACTTGAAAGATTTGCGTGACGAATTGCAGCAGGAACTGATTCTGGAAAGAACTGCTGCTGTTCCGAACAAATCTGAAAATAAAGAAGCTTCTTCGACGCCGAAAGTTTCAACAACTTCAGGCAACGGGCTGAAAGATTCATTGCTGATCGTTGATTTTGAGAACACGACGGGCGACCAGATTTTCGACCATACGTTAAAAACCGCTCTCACTTTTACGCTCGGTCAATCGCCGTTTCTCGACATCGTTCCCGATGCAAAAGTCGCTCAGACTCTGCTGTTGATGAAACGCCAGCCGAACGAACGGGTAACCAGAGAATTGGCAGAGGAGATTTGTCTGCGGTTGAATCTGAAAGCTTTCTTGGCGGGAAGCGTCTCTAACTTAGGCGCGGTTTATTTTCTGACCCTCGAAGCGGTCAATGCCCGCAGCGGAGAAAGTTTGGGGCGCGAATATGAACAGGCAAATTCCAAGGAGGAGATTCTCTCTGCGCTCGGACGGGCGGCGGCGGGAATCAGGAAAAAGCTCGGCGAGAGTTTGAGTTCGATTCAAAAATACGATTGTCCGTTTGAGGTAACCACCTCATCGTTTGAAGCCCTAAAGTTTTACCGCTTCGGTCTGGAACAGGCAAATAGCGGCAGATACCTCGAAGCGATTCCGTTTCTTCAAAAAGCTCTCGAATTTGATTCCGGATTCGCTTACGCTTATACGTGTTTAGCGGTCATTTACGCAAATACGAATCAATGGAAATTGGCAGCGGAGATGGCAAGTAAAGCCTTTGAGCTGCGCGATTCTGTTGGTGAAGCGGAAAAACTGCGGAGCAGTTATTTTTATTACAGATTTGTAACGTGTGAAATGGACAAGGCAATCGGCACGCTGGAACTGTGGCGCAAGACTTATTCTTTGACTCCTGCGTCCTTTATCAATCTTGCCGAATGTTATCTGCGTCTCGGACAGTTTGACAAGGCAGTGTCAATTTGCCGCGAAGGTTTGAATTCGGCGGCTTTCGCCATCGCCGCGTTATATGGCAATCTGACGGAATCGCTGTTGCCGCTTGGTCGTTATCAAGAAGTCAAAGAAGCATGCCGTCAGGCGTTTGAAAGAAATTTCGACGCTTTTTATTTTCACGTTCCGCTTTTTCAGGTTGGGTTTATTGAACGGGACACGGCGGCGATTGATGAAAACCTGAAATGGTTCAACGGACGCAAGGACGAATATCTCGCGTTCGATCTGCAGGCGGGTATGGCAGCATTTGAAGGAAAATGGCGCGCAGCGCAGGATTTCTCGCGCCGTTCGATTGATCTGGCAACGCGCAGCAGCGCGAAAGAAGTTGCCGCCCGTTTTGCCGCCGAACAAGCATTGAGAATTGTCTTCTGGAGTTCGGGAACAGGCTTGCCGAAAGGTGATGAAAGTCAGTTAAAAACCGTTTTGAAAACACAAACCAACAAGGCTTTGAATCTGGAACGCGGCAAAGACGTGATGACGCGAGCGGCTCTGGCTTTAGCCGTCGCCGGGCAAACCACAGAAGCCAATGCCCTCATTGATGAACTGCACGCCGAGCGACCAAAAGACACTCTGCTAAATGAACTCTAGCTGCCGACCGTTCGCGCAGGCGTTCTCTTGCAAACAGGCAAAGCCAAAGAAGCGATCGAAGAACTGGAAATCACGGAAAGGTATGAAAAAGCCGCCGAATTCTACCCGCAATACCTGCGCGGACTTTCATATCTGCAACTGGGCAAACCGAAAAATGCGGTGCGCGAATTCGACAAGATTCTCAACAATCGAGGCGAAGCGCCGCTTTCTTCGATTTATCCGCTAGCGCAACTCGGTAAAGCGCGCGAGACGAAAAACAAAGCGGAATACGAAAAGTTTTTTGAGTTTTGGAAGGACGCCGATAAAGATATGCCCGCACTGCTCGCGGCGCAAAAAGAATATGAAAACCTAAACTGAAAGTGTCTTAAAAAGTCGAAACCGTTTTATCGCGCGGGCGCGTTGTAATTGAAAATGGTGAACACAAAGGCAAAGCGGGCGACGGGCAGTTTTTAAAACGCGGAACGTGCGTCAACGTTTAAGGATTAATCGGGTGCGGATTAAAGTTTTGAACCGGTGTTTGCTCAACCAAATCTAAAATCAGAAAAAATAAGGAGATAAAAATTATGAATACCCAAGAAAATAATGCAGCAACGATGCCGCAGCTTCCCCCTGAAGCCGTCTTGTTTCAAATGTTATTTGGCGCGTTAACGCAGCAGAGCCTTTGCATTGCGGCTAAACTCCGCATTGCCGATTTGCTCGACGAAAAACCGCAAACTGCCGACGAACTCGCCGCTCAGACCGACGCGCACGCGCCGTCTTTGTATCGCGTTCTGCGCCTTCTGGCAAGCGCGGGCGTTTTTACGGAAAACGCCGACGGGAAGTTTGAACTGACGCCGGTTTCCGCGCTGCTGCGCGCGGACGCGCCGAACTCGATGCGGAGTTTTGCGATTATGCAGGGCGACGATTGGCTCTGGAGCGTTTTCGGCGAGTTGATGCACTGCGTTAAAACCGGCGAAACCGCGCACGCCAAAGTTTACGGTGCGGAGCAGTTTGATTTTCTCCCTCAAAACCCGAAAGACGAAGAGATTTTCAACGACGCGATGACAAATCTTTCGCTGTCGGCGGTTCCGCCGATTGTCGAGGCTTACGATTTTTCCGGCGTGGGCAAAGTGGCTGACATTGCGGGCGGTCACGGATTTTTGCTTGCCGGAATTTTGAAAGCAAATCCGCGGATGCAGGGAGTTTTGTTTGATGTGCCTTCAGTCATCAAAGGTGCGGGCGAATTGCTGGAAAAGGAAAATGTCGGCGACCGCGCGAAACTCGTGTCGGGAGATTTTTTTGAGAGCGTTCCGGCGGGCGCCGACGCCTACATAATGAAACACATCATTCACGATTGGGATGACGCGCGCAGCATTAAAATCCTGCAGAATATCAATTCGGCGATGAACGAGAACGGCAAGGTCTTAATCTGCGAGATGGTCGTTCAAGAAGGCAACGAGCCGGATATGTCTAAAATTCTCGACATTGAAATGCTCGCTATCACGGGCGGCAAAGAACGGACTGAGAAAGAGTATCGAAAACTGCTCGACGCGGCGGGATTTCGTCTGACGCCCATCGTTCCGACGCGCTCGCCTTACAGCATTGTGGAAGCCGTGAAGATTTAGATTGGGACGAATCGCTTTGTGAAGATTGAAGCGCTCCGACACGAAGAGTAATTAGTTGTGGTTGAAAACGGCGAACATAAAGGAAACGCGGGCGACGGGCAATTTTTGAAATGCGGAACGTGCGTAAATATTTAAACAATACTCTGGAGAAAATGCTATGCGATTCGGGAAGGAAGCAACGGAAGAAAACGCCGACGATTCGACAGCCGCGCGCTATCAAGCGTCAAGGTTTATTTTTGTCGCTCTTTCCACGCTTCTTTTTGCCGCTTTTGCTTTTCAGTTTTGGTATCACGCTACGCGCACCAGCGCCACGGTTGACGAGCCGGTGCATATTTTAGCCGGACACAGGCATTGGCAATGCGGCGACTTCGGCATTAATCCAGAGCATCCGCCGCTTTTGAAATTGTTAGCGGCTGCCCCGCTTAATTCGCGCAATCTGATTGAACCGAATTGGGAATGCGGTTCAAAGATGACCTCGAAATTCGACAGCTTTTCTTTCGGAAATTCTTTTCTTGCCGATAACGGCGTGGACGACATTGTGATTCCGACGCGGCTTGCGTCGGCTGTGATGAGTTTGCTGCTGGCGTTGTTTGTATTTTTGGCTGCCCGGGAAATGTTCGGACGCTCTGAAGCAGTTACGGCTTTGGCGCTGCTCGCGTTTGAACCGAATCTGATAGCGCACGGCTCGATTGTCACGACCGATATGGTTTTGACGACAACCGCTTTTGTTGCCGTCTATGCGCTTTACCGCTTTCAGAAAAATCAGAGTTGGTCTCGATTTTTAGTTGTCGGTTTGGCGTTCGGGTTGCTGCTGGCGGCGAAACATTTCGGCGGTAATCTTCATACCGATTTTGTTCGGGCTTTTAATCGCCGACGCATTTATTTTTCGTCAACCGGAAAACCGACTCTCGAAGCGATTAATCAGAAACACGGCTTCTTTCGCCGCATTTTTTCTCATCGGTTTAACTATTCTGTGGGCATTTTATGGTTTTCGATACCGTTCGATTCCGACCGCAACCGCGGACACAGTTTCAGTTGCCGCTTATATCAAAGAAAACGGTCGTCCCGAAATGGTCGAATCTTTTTCCGCGAAAATTGTTGACGGCATTAGCAAGACGCGGATTTTCCCAGAATCGTATGTTTTGGGAATGGCTGACATAATTTCGTGGGGGAGCCGCAACGCTTACATTTTCGGGCGAAATTATCCAACTGGGCAATGGTGGTATTTCCCGTTCTCGTTCGTCGTCAAATCGAGCATCGCTCTGCTTTTGCTTTTGCCGCTCGGTTTGCTGTTTCCGTTTTTTAACCGGGAAAAGCGGCGAGAAATGATGTTTCTGCTCGTTCCGCCGATTTTCTTTTTCGCCTTCGCTCTGACTTCCCAATTAAACTCCGGCATTCGCCATATTTTGCCCGTGTATGGATTTTTGATTGTAGCGTCGGCGGTCGGCGCGATTTGGCTTAGCCGAAAGTTCTACTTTTTCCGATATGTTTTGATTGCGCTGCTTATATTTCACGCGCTCGCCGCCATCAGAACCGCGCCTAACTATCTCGCCTTTTCAAATGATTTCTGGGGCGGAACGAACAAAACACATCAAATTTTCAGCGATTCAAATGTTGATACCGGACAAAGCATAAAACTCGTCAACGAATACATTGCGCGGGAAAACATCACCGACTGCTGGATTGTCTCGTTCGTCCATCCCGAACTGATTGGCGCTATTCAGCCTTGCCGCGTGCTGCCGACCGCTTTGAGAATACTGGTCAGCCGGAACGTCGCCGAACCCGTTCCGCCGGTTATCGAAGGCACCGTTTTTGTCAGTACCAGCGACCTTCCGCCGCGCGGCGGCGATGAATATGTGCCAATCGCCAAGTCCACGCCGATTGCTTTTATCGGCGGAAACACTTTCGTTTATCGAGGGCGTTTTGAAATCCCGCTCGCGGCGGCGATGAGTCACGCTTACCGCGCCGGACAATTTTTGCGCTCGAATCGTTCGGAAGAAGCCGTCGCCGAAGGACGCAAAGCGGTAGAACTTGCCGCTTACGACCCGCGCACGCATTTATCGCTGGGCTTGGCATTGATTCGCGCCGGGCAAAAAGACGAAGCGCGGCGAGAACTTCAAATGACAATCGAACTGGCAAAACCCAATCCCGTTTTTCGCAACGCGGAAGTTCGCGCGCAGCAGGAAATCAAGCGTTTGGCAGGTAATTGAAACGGCGAATATAAAGGAAAACAAGGCGATGGACAGTTTTTGAAACGCGGAAATTGCGTGAAGATTTGAAAATTATGGCTGAAATAATCCGACATAATGATGGAAGAGTAGAGTTAAAAGCAGATGCTTTAGAAGAAATTTCCAGAAGTCCGCTTTACAACGAAGGCCTCGCGCCCGTCCCCGTAGAAAAGCGTAATTGGACGACGTATAACTATGCCGCGCTCTGGATTTCGATGGCGCACTGCATTCCGACTTATATGATGGCTTCGGGCTTGATTTCGGCGGGAATGAATTGGTGGCAGGCGCTTGTTACGATTCTGCTTGGAAATACGATTGTGCTTGCGCCGATTCTTCTGAATTCGCATCCGGGAACGAAATACGGCATTCCGTTTCCCGTGTTTGCGCGGGCGAGTTACGGAACCGTCGGCTCTAATCTTCCCGCACTGATGCGGGCAATTGTCGCCTGCGGGTGGTTTGGGATTCAGGCGTGGATCGGCGGGCAAGCTATTCACATATTTTTCTCTTCAATAATTCCAAATTGGCAGACGCTTTTGGGCGGTGCAATTGGCGGACATACGCCGACCGAATGGCTTTCGTTTTTGATTTTCTGGGCGATGAATATTTTTATTATTTACCGCGGAATGGATTTGCTGCGCCATGTCGAAAACTGGGCGGCGCCATTCGTACTGGTAATGACGGCGATTCTTCTCGCGTGGGTTTTGTATCAGGCGGGCGGCGTCGGATTTTTGTTGAACGAACCGGGGAAATTTCAAACGGCAAGTGAATTCTGGAAGATTTTTATTCCATCTTTGACGGCGATGATCGGTTTTTGGGCGACGCTTTCGCTGAATATGCCGGATTTTACGCGCTTCGGCAAAAGCCAGCGCGAACAGGTAGTCGGGCAAACCGTCGCGCTGCCGACGACGATGGTCGTTTTCGCGGCGATGGGAATCCTTATAACTTCGGCGGCTGTCGTCGTATTTCCAAACGCGAAGGCGGATGAACTTTGGGATCCGGTGAAATTGGTCGGACAATTTTCACAGCCTTTGATTGTTGCGATATCAATGTTCACGATTATTGTCGCCACGCTTTCCGTTAATATCGCCGCTAACGTCGTTTCTCCGGCTAATGATTTTGCGAATGCTTTTCCGCGCTGGATTTCGTTTCGCACGGGCGGCTTAATTACGGGAATCGTCGGAATTCTTATGCAGCCCTGGAAACTGCTCGCCGATCCGAGCGGTTATATTTTCTCGTGGCTGCTCGGTTATTCGGGCGGCTTAGGCTCGATTGCCGGAGTCTTGATTGCCGATTACTGGCTGGTTAGAAACAAGGATTTGAATCTCGGCGATTTGTATCGTGTGAAAGGAATTTATCGGGGTTGGAATTGGCGGGCGGTCGTCGCCACAATTTTAGGTTGCTTTTTCGCGTGGATTGGACTCATAATTCCGACTCTCAGATTTTTGTATGATTATGCCTGGTTTGTCGGTTTCGGCGTTTCGTTTTTTGTTCATTGGGTTTTGATGAAAATGTATCCGCCCGGCGAATCAGTCACGGAATTCACAAAAAATGCAGAGAGAATTTGAAACTATAAAGGAAATTTTTATGTCAAGAATAATAAAATGCGGTTTGATTCAAGCGCACAACGTCGCGCCGACCGATGCGCCGATTGCCGAGATAAAAAAAGCGAACTTAGACCATCAAATGAAAATGGTCGAAGACGCCGCGCAACAAGGTGTGCAGATGCTTTGCTTTCAAGAGATTTTCACCACGCCGTATTTTTGCGCCGAACAGCAGACGCGCTGGTATGAAGCGGTCGAGCGAATTCCCGACGGCGAAACCGTGAAGTTAATGCAGGACGTGGCGCGGCAATACGGAATGGTTTTAATCGTGCCGGTTTACGAAGAGGAAATGTCGGGCGTTTATTATAATTCGGCGGCGGTCATTGACGCGGACGGTAAATACTTGGGCAAATACCGCAAGACGCACATTCCGCACGTCGCGCCCGGATTTTGGGAGAAATTTTATTTTCGTCCCGGCAATCTCGGCTATCCGTGTTTCGACACGGCGTTCGCCCGCATCGGCGTTTACATCTGCTACGACCGCCATTTTCCCGAAGGCGCGCGCTGCCTCGGACTCAACGGCGCGGAAATTATTTTCAATCCGTCGGCAACCGTCGCCGGACTTTCGGAATATCTTTGGAAATTAGAGCAGCCGGCGCACGCCGTCGCCAACGGTTATTTCGTCGGCGCAATCAACCGCGTCGGTTACGAAGCACCGTGGAACATCGGCGAATTTTACGGGCAAAGCTATTTCTGCGACCCGCGCGGTCAAATCGTCGCCGAAGCTCCGCGCGATGCGGATTTTTTGGTCGTCGCCGATTTGGAGATGGACAAGATTCGTGAAGTGCGAAACACCTGGCAGTTTTTCCGCGACCGACGACCAGATGCTTACGGCTCAATTGTGGCGGATTAGATATGAGCTAACAAATTAGCACCGCAAGAAAAGAGGAAATACAAAAATGAAAATGGATGAAAATGATGAACTGCTGTCCGAATACGATTTGGATTATTCAAAATCTAAACCGAACCGATTTGCGGAAAAATACCAGCAAATGCAACGAACGGTCGTGTTAGATTCGGACGTGGCGGAAAACTTTCCGAGTGCCGAATCAGTCAACGAAGCACTGCGCTTTCTGGTGCGTGTGACGCGGGAAAATCAAAATTCTCTGCAAAGCAAATAGAGTTTATGGCTGAACTTTCCATCGAACAAATCGAACGCAACTTTGCCGAAATCAATCCGCCTCTGTCGCAAGCCGAAGCGATTTTCGAGGCGAATCGTTGTCTGTATTGCTACGACGCGCCCTGCACGCACGCTTGTCCGACGCATATTGACGTGCCTTCGTTTATCAAAAAAATTGCGTCGGGAAATCTGACTGGTTCGGCGCGGGTGATTTTTGACGCGAATCCAATTGGCGCGACTTGCGCGCGCGTCTGCCCGGTCGAAGTTTTGTGCGAAGGCGCGTGCGTCGAGAAAACTTTGATGGACAAGCCGATTGAGATTGGACGGCTGCAACGTTACGCAACTGATTATGCGATGGCGGGTGGCAGGCAGATTTTTCAAACGGGTGAGGCGAACGGCAAGAGCGTCGGCGTTATCGGTTCAGGTCCCGCCGGTCTTTCGTGCGCGACTTATCTGGTGCGACTCGGTTACGCGGTGACGATTTACGATAAAAAATCTTTGCCCGGCGGACTCGACACTTATGGGATGGCGGAATATAAAATGTCGCAAAGCGTTTCGGTAAAAGAAGCCGAACAGGTGGCAAAACTCGGCGTTGAATTCAAATTAGATACGGAAATCGGGCGCGACATTTCGTTTGCCGATTTACAAAGCCGGCACGACGCGGTTTTTCTCGCTATCGGATTGGGCGCGACGAATAAATTAAACGTTGAAGGCGAAAATTTGAACGGCGTAATAGATGCGTTAGATTTCATTGAACGAATAAAAACGCGCGATTGGAGAAAAGTTCCGATTGGGCGCACGGTCGCGGTCGTCGGCGCGGGCAACACGGCGATTGATGCCGTAACGCAAGCCAAACGCCTGGGCGCAGAAAGAGTTTTGATGGTTTACCGCCGCACGGAACAAGATATTTCGGCTTACCAATACGAATACGAACTGGCGAAAAAAGACGGCGTTGAATTTGTCTGGCAAGCCGCGCCGGTCAAGATTGTCGGCAACGGCTCGGTCGCCGCGCTGCGCTGCGTAAAAACGCAAAACGGGCAGCCGATTGTCGGCTCGGCGTTTGAAATTGCGTGCGATATGGTTGTCAAAGCCATCGGACAACAAAAAAGCGTCGGTTTTCTATCGCAAATTTCCGGTGTCGAACTCGACGAAAAAGGTCGCGTTCTTGTAAATCTCGAAACGATGCAGACGACGAATCCGAAAATTTTCGCAGGCGGCGATTGCGTTAACGGCGGGCGCGAAGCGGTTGACGCGGCGCAAACCGGAAAACTCGCCGCGCAGGGAATTCATTTTTATTTAACCGGCGAACGAATCGAATTCGCGGGAGCGCACATTCCTTTCATCGAAAAAGTTCACGGCGATTTGCCCGCCGCGACGCCTGCCGCTTTCGATGAACCGGCGATTCCGGCGGAAAATTTAGGAGTAAAATCGTATGGCTGATTTAACAGTTGATTTTACGCGAACAATATAATTTCTTGATATGTCTATACTTGTCGGTATAATTGAAAATGGAATTTGAATGGGACGAAAATAAAAATGTCGAAAATATCAAAATTCACGACGGCATTAGTTTTGAGAAAGCCGTCCAAGCCTTTGACGACGTATTTAGCCATTCCACTCGAAGACCCCGAACACAGCGACGAAAATGAAACGAGATACGCTTTGATAGGAATGTGCGAGTTAGGTCTAGTTTTCGTTTCTTTCGCGCTCAGAGATAAAAACTGCCGGATTATTTCTGCTCGAAAAGCGAGCCGAAAGATGGAGAAAATGTATGCTGACAACGATTGAAAAAGACGAAAAATTGACCGAAGAAGAAGTGGATTCGCAACTTGATAAAATGAAACGCCTGCCGCGCGGAAGTTTCAAAGCCAAGCCGAACGCTACAAAACTTGAAAACTGTAAAGTGAAAATTTCGCTTTATCTCGACGGCGATATTTTGGAGTATTTCAAAAAACGCGCTGCCCTGCCGCATGCCGCCCCGTATCAAACGCAAATCAACAACGAGCTGCGGCGAATTATGGAAAACGACACGCAAAAGAACGGCAGTTTGGAGAAAGATATTTTGAACAACGAAGAATTTTTGCGGGCTTTGAAGGAAAAACTGGCGAAGGTTTAATTGAAACTTAACCCGCAGATTTGCATTAGCAACATCAATAGAAAACTAGAGGCTTACAGGAGAAAATAAATGATTCAATGTCCAAAATGCGGTGTAGCTAATGCCGACGGAACTCAATTTTGTGGTAACTGCGGAAATGTATTAGCAGTCGCTCAACCGCAAATGCAGCCGAAAAATAAAAGCAATTTGAAAATTATTTTGATTGTTTTAGGCTGTATTGTTGGCTCGTGTGTTTTGTGCGGATTGATTGGCGGCATCAAAGAAGCCATTAGTCCAACGCCGAAAACGGAAACGACAGCCCAACCGACAGCCAACGCTTCGACAACAAAAGAAGTAGCGCAAACACAACCAGCCGCCGCGCCGACTGTAAATCCGAAGGATGAAATCAGCCCGATTAAATGGAGCGAGCTTGATAGAATTTACAGCGTAAGAAGTAATTCGACAGACATGCAAAAAGAGGCTTTGTGGAAAGACTACAAAGGTAAAAGAGTGGCTTGGACTGGAACTGTAACCGAGATTTCTAAAGGAATGCTTGGCGGGCTAACCTTACAAATCAAAATGAACCCGGACACTTTGACTTCGGATATTATTTTAAATTTAAAGAAAGACCAGGAAAGCAAAGCCATCAACTTAACAAAAGACTCAAAGGTTTCATTTGTCGGAACATTGAGCAGTTACGGCGGCGCGATTTTGCCGATGTCGCTTGATGACGGCGAAATCAAATAAACCGTAGTTCTAAATCAGCGAATAAATTATAAAATTATGGCAGATTTAAGCGTAAATTTTGCGGGCATCAAATCGCCGAATCCGTTCTGGCTGGCGTCTGCTCCGCCGACGAATATGGGTTCGATGGTCGAACGCGCTTTCGACGCGGGCTGGGGCGGCGCGGTTTGGAAAACTTTAGGCGAGCCGATTGTCAATGTCTGTTCGCGTCTTGCATCTTTAGATAATGGCGCAAATCGGATGATTGGTTTGAACAATATCGAATTGATTACCGACCGACCGCTCGACGTGAATTTGAAAGAGATTTACGAGTGCAAAAAGAAATATCCGAACCACGCCGTCATCGTTTCTTTAATGGTCGAATCGAAACGCGAAGCCTGGCACGAGATTGTCAAAAAATCGCAGGACACGGGTTGCGACGGTTTTGAGTTAAACTTTGGCTGCCCGCACGGAATGTCGGAGCGCGGAATGGGCGCGGCAATGGGGCAAGTTCCCGAATATACTTGTATGGTGACGGAATGGGTCAAGGAAGTTTCCAACCTTCCCGTGATTGTAAAACTCACGCCGAACGTCACAAACATCATTCCGCCCGGACGAGCCGCGACAAAAGGCGGCGCTGACGCGCTTTCTTTAATCAACACGATAAATTCCGTGATGGGCGTTGATATTGACACGATGATTCCTTACCCGAATGTCAACGGAATGGCGGCGCACGGCGGTTATTGCGGAACCGCGGTGAAACCGATTGCGCTGAATATGGTTTCGGAATTGGCGCGAGATGCGGAAATCAACATTCCGATTTCGGGCATCGGCGGCATCAACACCTGGCGCGACGCCGTAGAGTTTTTATTGCTCGGCGCGTCGAATGTTCAAGTCTGCACCGCCGTGATGCACTACGGTTATCGGATTGTCGAAGATATGATTGACGGATTAAATAATTATCTCGACGATAAGGGATGTGCGAGCGTCAACGACATCATCGGCAAATCCGTGAACCGCGTAACCGATTGGGGAAATTTAGATTTGAAGTATAAAACCGTCGCCCGAGTCAATCCCGAAAATTGTATCCGCTGTAATCTCTGCTACGTCGCCTGCGAGGACGGAGCGCATCAATGCTTCGATTTTCACGAAATTGACGGCAAGCGTTTTCCCATCGTTGACGAGCCGGAATGCGTCGGCTGCAATTTGTGTTATCTGGTTTGCCCCGCGCCCGGCGCGATTTCGATGATTCGGCTCGACGACGGCAGCAATCCGACGAGTTGGCGCGAGTTGACCAACGAACAGCCAGCGACGATGACGGGCGATTAAAATACATATTGGAACCGTGAGCATAAGCGACCAGCTTTTTGATGCGCTTTTTAGCTGGTTGCTTCTCTATTTTGCCGCTAATTGCGACACACCAAATTCCAACAATAAGAATTAGCTTGAAACTTGAAACAATTTTTGCGATGATGCGTTTATTGTTTTGACTAGAAAACGAATCGAGTCATAAGTCAGAATTATGAGAACAGCCGTTCAAACAGTTGAAATCCGCGAAGCGATTCTCGACGCGACCGACGATTTTTTGGCTCGCGTCGGTTATAAGAAAATGACGATTGACGATTTAGCAAATGCGGTCGGCATCGGCAAAGGAAGCATTTACCTGCATTTTGCCAGCAAAGAGGAAATCGCTTTGTCGCGCGTTGACCGTATTGTCGAGCGACTCAAAAGTGAGTTGAAAATAATCGCCGCGAAAAAAACGTCGCCCGAAAACCGTCTGCGTCAGATGCTGCTCGCGCGCGTTCTGAATCGTTTCGACAGCGTGCAGCATTACACGCAAAGTCTCGACGATATTCTATCGGCGATTCGTCCAAAACTTCTGGCGCGGCGGAAAAATTACTTTGAAGAGGAAGCCGAAATTTTCGCCGTCGTCGTTAAGGAAGGTCAGGCGGCGAAGGTTTTTCAAAGCGGAAGCGCGCTGGAAATTTCCCGGACGTTTCTGGTGGCGACAAATTCTCTGCTGCCGTTAAGTTTGACGACGCAGGAACTGGGCGAGCGCGACGACATCGAGGCGAAAACGCTTCGCATTGCGGATTTACTGTTAAAAGGCATCAGGCAAATTTAATCGTTCCTTATGGGTTTAATTCCTCGTGGCTCTGCCACGAAAATAAGGAAAAAGATTTTTCCGATTCAATTCCTCGCGGCTCTGCCGCGAGAAAAATTTAATTACAAGGAGTAAATTTTTATGAAAAAAGCACAGTCTTTATTTTTTACAATCGCGGCGGCGTTTGTGGTTTTGATCTTCGGAAAATTCGTCATCGTCGCCCAGCAGCCGATGAACGCGCCGGATATGACGATTGACCAGGCGACCAAAACGCAGGTCGTCGAGAATTTTTTGAAGGATATGAACAGCTCATACGTTTTTCCCGAAGTCGCCAAAAAGATGGAAACTGACATTCGCAGCCGGATGAAGAACAAAGAGTATGACGGGCTGGTGAGCGCCCGCGAATTCGCGCAGAAGTTGACCGACGATTTGCAGGCGGTCAGCCGTGACAAACACCTTCGCGTGCGTTTTTCCAAAAACGCGATTCCCGTTCGCCCCGACCGCGAAGAGCCGACGGCTGAAGAGTTAGCCGAAAAAACGAATTATATGCGGCGCATCAATTTCGGTTTCGAGAAAATCGAGCGATTGCCGGGCAACATCGGCTACGTTGATTTGCGCGGATTTATGAACCCGAAAAGCGGAGCGGAAACGGTCGCGGCGGCGATGAATTTCCTCGCCAACACCGACGCGCTGATTTTCGATTTGCGGCAGAACGGCGGTGGCGACCCGGAAATGGTGGCGCTGATTTCTTCTTACTTGTTCGGCGACAAGCCAGTGCATTTAAATAGTTTGTATTGGCGCAAAGGCGACCGCACGGAAGATTTCTACACGAAGCCGAATCTGGCGAATAAAAAATTCGCCGACAAAGACGTTTACGTTTTAACGAGCAACCGCACGTTTTCTGGCGCCGAGGAATTTTCCTACAATTTGAAAAACCTAAAACGCGCGACAATCGTCGGGGAGACGACCGGCGGCGGCGCAAATCCCGGCGGAATGTTTCGCTTGACCGAACACTTCGGAGCATTTATCCCGACCGGGCGCGCCGTCAGTCCGATTACAAAAACGAACTGGGAAGGCACGGGCGTTGAACCGGATGTCAAAGCCCCCAAAGAACAAGCATTGAAAATCGCTTATCTGATGGCGTTGAACAAATCGGCGGAACGAACTAAAGACGAAGATTTCAAAAATGCTTTGAAGCGGGCGATTGAACAAACGCAAAAAGAACTTGATGATCTAAAAGCTAAAAAATAGAAAAGCTCAAAAGTAGAGAAGCGAAAAGGTGAAAAAGTTTAGTTGGCGAGAACGCACAAAACTTTTTCACCTTTTCGCTTTTTCAGCCTTTCATTTTCTCACTTGAAATAAGTTTTTAGTTTGGCATCGAGCATCGGAAACGGCACGTATTCGACTTGTCTGCCTGAATCGCGCAATAGTTCGACCATTTTATACGCGCCGTCCGCGTTGCGCGTGTGGACAAAAAACGTGGCGGAGCGCTGCAGGTTTTTATTCGCGTGCAGCCATTCGGCAATCGCGTAGCCGGTGCTGGCGAAATCGTCGTGGTCGTTCGATTCGTAATGGTGCGGCAGCAAGTCGTGGTCGAGAAAAACAGCGTCGTAAGCGTATTGCTGCAAAAATTCTTTGGCTTCGGCGACGGTTTCGGCAATGTCGAGTTCGTCGTCGGCAAAGCGTTTTTCAAACCAGCGGTGACGGCGCGCGTCGTCGTCGAGCAGGAAAATCGTCATCGGATTGCGCTCGGCTTTGATTTCCGCCATACCGAGCTTAATCAGCAGATTTTGAAAGAGACTCATAATTTATAATTCTTTTTTCGTGCAGTTTTTAATATAACACAAGGGAAAAAAGCGAAAAAAACCGGCGAATAAAGTTTTTTGCGCGGACGTGAATTTTTTGTTAAATGCTAAGTCGTGTCTTTTCACCGACTTCACTTTTTTCGCTTTTTCCCGTTTCGTCAAACCTCGATGTTTATTGTATTCTGGGTAACATAAAAAAACTTGAAATCCGATTTATCGGTGCTATAATCCAAGACAACCTCCAGCATTTTTCGAGGAAAATCTCCTAAATAAGAAGTTTTATCAAGCAGTAGATTTTACGAATTCGTTTGAACTAATGCCCCAAGAAACCGCGAAAATTCATCCGCTTTTTGCCGTGCCGAATCCGTCGTCACAGCCGTCGCCCGCGCCGAAGCGCGAATTTTACGACGAGCCGGATGAGCGGGCGAGCGACGAGCCGGAAGTTTGTCCGCTTTGCTACGGTTCGGGAATGGAGATTGTCGCCGGCAAAGGCGCTCGTCAGTGCAAATGCCGCAAGCAAAAATCGCACGCCGATTTAATCGAACGAGCCAGAATTCCGAAACGCTACGCCGATTGTCATTTTCACAGCTACCGCGTGATGAATCCGTCGCAAGACCGCGCTTTTCGCTTCGCTTCAAAACTGGCAATGGATTATCCGGCGGTCGAACGCGGATTGCTGCTGATGGGAACGGTCGGTGTCGGCAAGACGCATCTCGCCGTTTCGATTTTGAAGGGGTTGACCGAGCGCGGATTTACCTGTCTGTTTTACGAGTTCGGCGCGCTTTTGAAAAGCATACAGGATTCTTACAACAGCATTTCGCAAACTTCCGAATCGAAACTTCTTCAGCCGATTTTCGACGCCGAGATTTTGGTTTTGGACGAAATCGGCGCGTCAAAGCCGACCGATTGGGTGCGCGACACGATGGCGAACGTCATCAACACGCGCTACAACGATAAAAAACTCACCGTCTTTACGACGAATTACCTGGACGAACGCCGCTCGGAAAAAGACGAAACGCTCGAAGATAGAATCGGCGTTCGGCTGCGCTCACGTCTTTTTGAAATGTGTCGAACTGTCTCGCTCAGCGGCGAAGATTTTCGGCGAACCTTTGACCAAGTTACGCCGATAAAGAAAAATCAAAGATAGTTTTAGCGACGAATTGCACAAATAAATTATCAATCATACACATTTGATTTTGGGTAGTGTCATAATCTCGTGGTGCTGAAAATAATTGTTTTTGGCTTTTAGAAAAAGTGGTTGATTAGCTGTCTCAAAAGTCAAAAAAGGTGGGGGCTTTTGAGATTTTAGTTATGAGACGGCTTTTGAGACAAAACAGAAAATAAATTTAGTCGAGTAAATGCGATTAAACAGCAATCAAATCAACGATTAGGGGGTCTCAAAAACGTATGACTTATGAGACATTTTTAATGGTTATTTATGTGTCTCAAAAACGCTCGGATACTGTTGTCGAATTCAGTGAGCCAGTTTTGCAAACCTGGAAACTCTGGTTTTTGCTATTGGCTTATCATTGAGAAAGTTGATTGTTCTCAAAAGATTAATACCCGTTGCCGTTGCGATTTCCTGAAGATGAGTTTTCTGTAATCCTCTATATCTTGAACGGCGAAGAGTGCCGCGGCGAACAGCCTGTGAAAGCGTTCCTTCAATACCTGCTCTATTTTGATATTCACGCTGTCCATCAACAGTTGAAAGAAGCTTTCTTGTTTTCGTTAATGCCTCATATTCAGGGCGTGCAGGAGGCTTCAGCCGCCGAGCATGTCCGGCTTTGTTTCTGACGCATTTATGTCGGCTCAGACAGTCCAGACAATCTTTAACTTTGAACTTGATCAATACGACCGAGCGTGAGTATCGTTCATTGGTTTGGTGTTCATACCAATAAACGCTTTGTTTTCCTTCAGGACAAGTAGCCTTTCGATTGTCCCAATCGATCAGAAACTTTGATGAGTCATATCCGCCTTCTCTTGATTGCCAACTCGGATTCAAGCGCGTCGGTCCAAACAATTCAACGTTATACTTTTCCGAGCTTTCGACCAGAAGTCCAGCATCAACATAGCCCGTATCGACAAAGTGTCGGCTGGGAAGCAAACCTCTTTTTGATAAAGACTCCTGAATATCGGAGGTCGAGGCAACATCCTGCGTTGTGGCAACTGTCGTATGAACATTCGTAATCAATCGCGGCAGGTCTTTATCGCATGTTTCAGACAGATGAACCTTGTAACCTGTCCACGAAAGATCACGCTTGTTACTATGTCGAGTTTCAGTATCATATGGTGATTCAATTGAAGTTGCAGCTCTTGATAATTCAGCGTTTTTCCGCCAGCAAACTTCACCTGTTTCATTCCGGGCAAAATGCCGCTCCCATACTCTTTGAAGTGTTTGAATCTTTTCCAGCTTTAATAAATCAGGCTGCTGTTCGGCAAGCAATTTCAGAAGCAAAAAGCCGTCTTTTCCGACTTTTTCAGCCAACTCCTCTCGCGCCTTTTCGCCGCGTGGCAGGCGCGTATCTTCGATTCTTTGACTATAACGCGCAAACCAATCAGATAAGGCAATTCGACTGAGCCAATCCGGTGCAACAGTTGCCAGTTCATTGAGTCCTGCACGCATTGTTTCAGTAACAAGTTCAAGGCGATTCATCACACGAATCGAAGCTAATACATGAGTTGAATCCGTGCGCTGTTTGCCTCTGACTTTTAAGAGCTTCTTTTCCCGCAACAACTCCAGCACGCGATCAAGTATTACAGATTGAGGATCAGCTATCAGAAGACGTTCGCGAAAGTTGCTCAAGACTGAATAATCAAAGCCGGAATCAGTTAGCTCTAAACTTAAAGCCTACTTCCAATCAATTCGTGAGCGAACTGCATCGGCTGCTTGCCGGTCGGATAAGTTTTCCAGAAACTGCATCACAGTTATCAACGCCAATCGCCAGGGAGCAAATGCCGGCTGACCTCGACGCGGGTAAAGATTGGTAAAATCAGTATCTTCAAACAAAGTGCCAAGCTGATCACGAATTGAAAGATACAGATTGCCTTTCGGAAAAGCAGCGCGGGCAATACGCGCAGTTTCAGCAGGAACTGGTTCAATAGCAGAAGGCTTTAAAGACATGACGATTACTCCTTTGATTTGTGGAATAATGCCATTATCATTCAGAAACAAAATTACTCAAATGAATTCGACAACAGTATCGGGTCGTTTTTGAGACATTAAGTATAGCACCACAAAATTTGGACACTACCTGATTTTGTCTTTTTAATTCGTATTATTCGTGGCTAACTTCTTTTTCGGTTTTTCGTTTGCTGAATAAATTCTGTATCCGAGTAAAACCGCCAAAATCAACCCGAACAAAAGCGGATAAAAAACGTCGGATTTAACAATCATCCAAAAATGAATCACGCCCAAAATCGCTGCCGCGTAAGTTGCTTTGTGCAGCCGCGCCCAATTTTTCCCGCCCAGCCGTTTGATCATCGCGTTGGTTGAAGTGACAGCAAGCGGAACGAGCAGAAAAAACGCCAGCATTCCGACGGCGATAAACGGACGCTCCCAAACGTCGCCCGCAATTGCCGACAAACTAAAACTTTTGTCGAAAATGCTGTAAGCAACCAGATGCAGAAAACCGTAGAAGAAAGCGTAAAGTCCGAGCATTCGCCGGTATTTTACAAGATTGTTCCAGCCGTAATATTTGCGAAGCGGCGTAACGGCGAGCGTAATCAATAAGAAAAGAAGCGTTAAAACGCCGGTCGTGCGAATAGTAAACTCAACCGGATTTGCGCCGAGCTTGCCGAAAAAAGCGTCCCACACGAGCAGCGCGAGCGGCACGAGGCTGTTGATGAAGATGAGGGTTTTGTTAAATTTTACGTCGTTCATTTTTGGTTTTTGGTTTTTAGTCTTTGGTTTTTAGCGCATTTGTTTTCCTGAAGACCAAAAACTAAAAACTAAAAGCTAAAAACATTTATTAAAAAAACCTCTTTAAATCCATTCCGCTGTATAAATTTTCGACCTGCTCGGCGTAACCGTTGAACGGAAGCGTCGGGCGGCGCGTGTATTCGCCGATGCGGTTTTCCGTCGCCTGACTCCAGCGCGGATGACTCACGTTCGGATTGACGTTCGAGTAGAATCCGTATTCGCGCGGCGCGGCGATGTTCCAAGTGGTCGGCGTTTCTTTATCGGTTAAATTTATTTTGACGATTGACTTGATGCTTTTAAAGCCGTATTTCCAAGGCACGACGAGACGGACGGGAGCGCCGTTTTGATTCGGCAACAATTTCCCGTAAAGTCCGGTCGCCAGAATCGTCAGCGGATGGACGGCTTCGTCGAGCCGCAAACCTTCGACATACGGCAAATCAATGCCCGCCGAAAAACTTGACTGCATTTGCATTGCGTCGTAAAGCGTTTCAAAGGCGACGTATTTCGCCGCGCCGAGCGGTTCGACCGCATCCAAAATTTTCTTTAGCGGAAAGCCAATCCACGGAATGACCATTGACCAGCCTTCGACGCAGCGAAAGCGATAGATTCTTTCTTCCTGCTCGAATTTCAGTAAATCTTCAATGACGAAGGTTTTCGACTTCTGCACTAATCCGCCTACCTCGATTGTCCACGGACGCGTGACGAAATTTTCGGCTTTGCGGGCGACGGCGGTTTTGCTTGTCGAGAATTCGTAGAAATTGTTGTAGTTAGTGATTTCCTCAAACGAGTTGAGTTTCTCTTCCGCCCGAAAATCCGGCGGCTGAGTGATGTTTTGAATCTCGGCGGTCACTACTTCTTTTGGCGGCGGTGGATTGATAAAACGATAAACGCCTGCCGTCGCTAAAGTCGTTCCGGCAAGCAATCCTGCCCGAATGAAATTGCGGCGGTTGAGATAAGTTTTCTCGTCCGTAATTTCGCTCGATTTTATTTCATTCGTTTTCTTGATAACCATACATTGTTATTCGCTTTCGCTAAGGAATAGGTTTCAAGTCATCAAAAGACTCACACCCAACCTTCGATGAATGTCGCCCTTTGCCGCTCACATCCGATGACTTATTTGACATGGGCGCGGCACACAATGTTTTCTTTCAAAGTATTATTGTGGTAACGCCGCTACTAACAGCCAACTCAACAAACTCGTCAGGAAGATTTCCCTGTGAAGACTCGTCTTCCGTATTTATGAATCTTAGCGTTACATTTTCTACCTGCGTA
Source organism: Pyrinomonadaceae bacterium (assembly GCA_030448055.1). Lineage (GTDB taxonomy): Bacteria > Acidobacteriota > Blastocatellia > Pyrinomonadales > Pyrinomonadaceae. The sequence continues at coordinate 399,453 of JAUJNR010000004.1, read as the reverse complement.
AAACTTTGTAAGCGTTTGACTTCATCCCGATAACTCTCAAAAAATGATGTCGCTTCTGAAATTTGAGATGTTTTTGTTTCGGCTCGGCTCACCTCCAAAAGCAAAAATGTAGTTTCAAAAAACTCCAACCCTGAAGGCTCGACTTCCGCCATTTTAAGTTTAAATTCTTCAGGAAAACCCAGTTTACCGTGAAAAAGAATCAACTTTGGGTTAAAAGTCGTTTGCCGTAAAAACTCCTCCGGCTCAAAACCGATGCCGTCGGCTTGCAGCACGCAGCCCGAGCGACCGTATAAATTCGGATTATAAAGCCACTCATTATTTTCAAAGTTAAATTCCATTTTTGATTCTCGAAAAGTTGTGCCGTTGTATTGCAGCAAGAAGTGTCGAACTTAAATTAACCCGATGACCGAAAGCAGTCTGCCGGTTTTGCTGTGAAGTTTACTCTCGACGCGATACGAGAAAAACAAATCTGTGCGCTCAATCGTGCAGAACGGCGCGACGAAAATGTTTTCCGCCATAACGCCGACGCTCAAAAGTTGTTCTCTGTTGGCGAGGTGCAAATCAATCAGCGCGTGACCGTCGCGCGTTTTGCGGAAAAGATTTCTACAGGTGGAAAAGTTTTTTTGAAAAGCGTCAATTACGTCACGTCCGACTTCATAATTTTCACCGGTCGCAGCCGCGCCGATTGCACAAATCAAGTCTTTCGGGTTCGTGTCGTAAGTTTCGCGCATTTTTTCAATCGTGTTGAAAACAATCGAATTGACTGTTCCGCGCCATCCCGCATGAACCGCGGCGAACGATTTCGTCCGCGAGTCGCCGAGCAGAACGGGAACGCAATCGGCGGTTTTCACGCCGACCAGAATGTTTTTCAAATCGGAAATTAAAGCGTCAAACTTACAATTGCCGTCGTTTGCTTCTTCGATGTTTTTTACAATTCGCACATCCGCGCCGTGCGTTTGCCAAGCGGTGGCGATTTGAAAATCTGCGCCGATAACATCGAGAAAACGTCGCCGGTTTTCCGCCAAGTTTTCCGCCGAATCAATATCCAAACCAGACAGATTCAAAGCATCTTTCGGAAAATCGCTGACGCCGCCGAGTCTGGTGGAAAAGCCGTTGACAAAACCTTTCTCCTCAAGCGGGCGACACACAAGAACTTTTATGCCGTTTCTCTCTCGCCAATAAAAGCCGGAATCTGCTAAAGTTTCATCGGATTGGACTTCGGTCTTCAGTCTCCTGTTTTCTGACTCTGGACTTTGGACTTCGGATTTTGGACTTATGATAGTTTCCATCGGAATAGATATTATCGAAGTTTATCGCATCCGCGAAACGATTTCGAGAACGCCGCGTTTTCTCGAAAGAGTTTACACGACGCGCGAACGCGCTTACTGCGAATCGAAAGGTGCGGCGGCAGCGCAATCGTATGCGGCGCGTTTTGCGGCGAAGGAAGCGTTTTTGAAGGCGTTGAAAACAGGTTGGCGCGGAAAAATCACCTGGCACGATATTGAAATCCGCTCGGATGCGGACGGCGTTCCCTCATTGAAAATTGAGGGCGAAGCGCAACACATTTTAGAAAATCTCGGCGCAAATCAAATTCATCTTTCGCTTTCGCACACGACCGAACACGCCGTCGCGCAGGTTATTTTGGAAAAGATTTAATTTTTGGCTTTTTTATACGGTTCAAAAAAGCAATGTCTTTGTTTTGTTCGGCGGCGGAAGTTCTAGTGCAGATGTTTGTCGAGAGTTCATTGTTATTTTCAAAAGCATACACCAAATATCTTTTTCCCTTTTCAAACGCATATCCGCAAAAGCCGTCGTCTCTGCCAGTCGTAATGGCAAGTTCTTTTTGAAATTCTTTATCGTTCCAAGTTTTTTCAACCTTGAATTTTACCGTAACGAAAAAATCATTATCCGGCTTCTTGATAACTTCAATAACTTCGCCGATGAAAACGACTGATGATTGCTTGTGCGCTTTTTTGACTTGCCGCCCGATTGTCACATTTTCCGGCATCGGAACGCAGCTACAGGCGAAAACATCGCCGTGACTCAAAATAAAAAACGCGGCGAAAATGACTGCTGAAAAGATGATTTTTTTCATGACTCCGATTACCGACTTTCTCTTTCCGAAGTTAAAACGGGACGGGTTGCATCCGGGTTATCCGGCGAAGTATGCAGATGAATTACTTTCCAATCTTTGCCGACGAGTTTGAAAACTAAAGTCATTCTGCCCGAAGCCGATTCGAGTTTTCCATTGTATTCCTGCTGCTGTTTCCATTTGCAGGTAACATACGCCGCGTCTTTGCCGAGCATTTCGACGCGCAAGCCGGTAACGTCCAAACTTACGTTCGATGTTTTGGCGTAACTCGACTCGCGGTTATTCTTCATCGTTTCCCAACCGATGGTCGCCGTGCCGTTGTTGTTGAAGAAGAGAATGCGGTCGGAGTTTTGATAAACGCTCATCACTTTGTCCGCGTCAACTTGTTTGATGCCTTCGATAAGTCGGTCGAAGGCGTCGCGCACGCCTTTGTCATTCGTTGCTGCGACAACGACCGCCGGCTTTACTTTGATAACATTGGTTTTTTGTCCAAACGCCGCCGAAGTTAAAGCTAAAATTACAAAACTTAAAATTGCAAAATTTTTCATATTTATTATTCCTTCCAGTGACATTTTATATTTACCAATCTTAGTTGCAAAACGGAAAGTTAAAGTTTTCCTTAAAGCCGGTTTGAAATTTTCGCAGACAACGTTGACTATTTTGCACCATATCGTATTGCGCTTATCCGATTTCCGGTGCGATGAGCAGGAAGTCGGAAGTTGAGAAATTAAAATTGTTCTTTGTTATTCGGCGTCACTTTTTATTTCTTACTTTACCGTCTCGCGGGTATAATTATTGCTTTACGCGCAATCAATCTTCCCAAAAAACTAAAGGAGATAATCATATATGCGTTCGACCAGGAAAGTTCTGTGGGCATTCTTTTTTGCGATGCCTTTTTTAATTTTAAACGCGGGAAACGCGTCGGCGGTTTCCGATGATTACACGCCGGAAGTAACGGCGCGGGTGGCGCGAATCAGTTTCGTCAGCGGCGACGTGCAAATCAAGCGGGCTGACCAATCGGATTGGGAACGCGCGGCGCAGAATCTGCCGATTGTCGAGGGCGACGAGATTGCGACCGATCGAGGCGCGCGTCTGGAAATTCAGTTCAGCAGCGAAAGCTATCTGCGGCTTTCGGAAAACGCTTATCTGAAAATCACGACTCTGCGCGACGAAGGCGTCGCTGTCAGCCTGCCGAACGGCTCGTTGAGCGCGCGCCTTTTGACGTTCGACAAAACTGGCGCTTATTTTGAAATTGACGCGCCGCAAACGACTGTTTCAGTCGAAAGATCGGGAATGTATCGCGTGGATGCCGGAGGCAAAAACGACTCTGAAGTTCGGGTTTCAGTCACCGATTCGGGACAGGCGCGCGTGTATTCGGAAAATTCCGGCTTTACTTTGAAAAACGGACGCAGCGCGACGGTTCAGATCGGCGGCAATTACGCGGGCGAATGGGAAACATCGGACGCGGTGAAATACGCTGACGACTTCGACAGTTGGGCTTTGCAGCGCGACGCAATAATCGCCAAACGTCTCGAAAACGCCCATTACGACAAATACTACGACCGCGATTTTTACGGCGCGGAAGATTTGAACGAATACGGCGAATGGATTTACACGCGCAAACACGGCTACGTCTGGCGACCTTACCGCGATTCGGTTGCGAGATACGCCGACTGGTCGCCGTATCGCTACGGTCAATGGCGCTGGATTCCGCCATACGGCTGGACGTGGGTCAACGACGAGCCGTGGGGCTGGGCGACGTATCATCACGGACGCTGGGTTTGGGACGGTAGCAGTTGGTATTGGACGCCGTATTCGCAGTATCGCGGACGGCGCAGTTGGTGGCGACCGGCTCTGGTGTTTATTTCTTACATCGGCAACAGCATTTGCTGGTATCCGCTGCCTTACGGTTACGATTATTACAATTACAACAGTTATTACTACAAGGATCGCCGGCGCTACAACACGACAATTGTCAACAACACGACCGTCATCGTCAACCCGACGCCGACGCCGATACCGGCAGTCGCGGCGGGAACGGTTTTGTCGCCGGGAAAAATAAATCCGAGATTACTCGCGCCGCCTTTGACTTTGATTCCAGCGGCGGGCGTAGTGACGGTTGACGCGAGCAGTTTCGGCACGGGCAAAAGCAATTTTCGCATTGCGCCGGTTAATTTGGCGAAAAAAATTTTAGCGGAAACGCCTTCGGAAATTGTTAAACCGCCGATGCTGCCGACCTTCAAGGACCTGAACGGCAACGTCAGCAAGGAGATTTTGGCTGCCAGCCCGCGAAATACGCGAGCCGCGACGCAAATCAAAACCGGCGCGATTGAGCGCACGAGCGGCGTTTCGATGGGCGAGAACCTTCGTAAAGAACGCATTTTGGGAAATCGTCCGCCGATTGAAAAAATTCCGCCTGCGGAAAACAACGGCGCACTCGAATCCGAGCCGCCGATACGCAATACGGGCGCGGTCAAACGTCATCCGCGCGTTGAATCTACGCCTTCAAACGGCGAAGTTCCAATCAGGCAGTCGCCGGAAAACGGCGATTTACTGAACACTAATCGGATTCGTCCGAACGGCGGAAACAGTAACAACGAAAACGAAAGCCAGCCGGTCAGAAAACCGCGCATTCGCAGCGACGAACGGGAAATCGCGCCGCCGGTTTACAATCCGCCGCCACAGCGTGAAGAGCGGTTAGAGAGACAGCAGCCGCAACCACCGCGCCGCGAACGACAGGAAGAACCGATACGCCAAGAGCCGCCGCGCCAAGAATCGCACATCGAAGCGCCGACAAGAGTCGAGCCGCGTCGTGAAGAACCCGTTCGCCAGCAACCGGCGCCGCAACAAGAACCGCCGCCAACGGAAAAACCCGCCGCGCCGACAAATGAAGTTAAAGGCAAGCCTGAAAAAGACGGATAGAAAGCGAAGAAAGCAAAAAGTGAAAGGGTGAAGAAGCAAGCTGATAACGCTCAGATGACTTCTTGACCCTTTCACTTTTTGCCTCCTCGACTTTTAATTCTGCAAAAAAATCTCCCGATTGATAGACGTCGGGTTGCCGATAACGATGAAGCGGATGTTTTTCATATATTTTTGCGCGGCGGCTTGAACTTCGGCGGGTTTGACTTCACGGATTTTATCGAGAAAACCGAACGCATTGCGCCAGCCGCCGCCGATGAGTTCGTATTTGGCGAGTTCTCCGGCTTGCGCGGCGTTGGTTTCCTGTCCGATAAAATGGAGCGTCAAGAAATGTCCTGAAATGCCGTCAATCGTTTCTTCGTTTATCTGCTGGGTTTTCAAATTCTTCACTTCGTCGAGCATTATTTTAACGGCTTGATTGGCGTCAACCGCCGTCACGTAAATGTTTCCGACGTTTGAGGAGTAAGAACCGAGTTCGGCATTCGGCGCATAGGAAAGCTGGCGTTTGGTGCGGACTTCCTGATAAATGCGGCTTTGCAAAACCGTTACCGCGACGCGCATCGCGTAATAATCGGGACTGTTTAAAGACGGCGCGTTAAAAACGCCTTGCACGTAATTGGTTGGAAGCTGACGCGAGGTTACATCGAGCGTCGCCTTGGAAAAATCGAGCGCCGGATAAACCGATTCCTTGTAATCGCCGCGCGGCAGTTTCCCAAACGTGGCGGCGACGCGCTTCTCAACGTCCTTCGGGTCTATATCGCCGACAACAACTAGCAAAAGGCGCGATGTCTCCATCAACTTTTTGTGATAATCGCTTAAATCCTTTGCCGAAAAGCGGGCGATATTTTCGAGCGTTCCGTTCACGTCGTTGGCATACGGGTGATTGGCATAAATCACGCGGTCTTGCAGAATCTGCAAATAATTATCGCTGTTGGTTTCCTGCTCTCTTAAACCCGTCGAAATTTGAGCGCGTGCGCGTGCGATGTCTTCTGCCGCGAAAGCCGGATTCAGCGCGAGGTCGGTGAAAATCTCCCACGAACGGTCGAAATTTCGGCGCGTCGAAGCGAAACTTATTGCGCTGTAATCGTTGCTGACCGCCGAGCCAATGCTGCCACCCGTGCGCGAAAGCTCGCGGCGCACCGTTTCACGCGAAAACTTTGTGCTGCCTTCGGTGGCGACGCTCAACATCAGATTTTCGATGCCTGCGTTTTTGTCGCTGATGTTTCTGGATCCGCCGCGTATGAAAAGTCCGGCGGCGACCGTCGGCGCATTCAGGCGACGTTTAACTAAAACCTTTAAACCATTGACATCTAGTTCCGTCACCAAATTGGCTTGTTCGGTAATACTCGGTCTGCCCGTTTGAGCGAAATTTGCGAACGTGAATGCTAAAAAGACTAATGCCAGCAAAGCGAATCTACTGACAACTGACAACTGATAACTGATAACTTTCATATATTTTATTTTCCGACCAAATCTTCCGCCGTGATTTTCGCCTGCGCTTGGGCATCCGATGAAATTAACGCCACGCCGACGTGCGGTTTGCCCTGAATATAATTTTTGACGTAACCGTTGATTCCCGCCCGCGACGTGGCGCGGAGATTTTTATGATAACCGCGAAAATATTCGATGCCGGTCGAAGACCACCAGAAACCGAGCGTGTGCGCGTATTCGCTCAATTTTTCGCGGTCAAACAAGTCTCTCGATTCGAGAATCGCTTTTGCGCTCTCCAGTTCCTCGTCAGTAAAATAATCCGGTTTGTCAAACTGGGCGATTTCGGCGTAAGCGGTTTTCAAAGCGGCTTTCGCTTTATCGGGCGTGGTTACCAGAGCTAATTGAATTGGTCCGACGTTGCGCTGCGTGTAATAATTGATGTCCGCGCCAACCGTCAACCCCGAATCAACTATTGCGCGTTGAAAACGCGAATTCGGCTGCGACAAAATATATGAGAAAACATCCGCCGCGTAAGTCGCCGCGTCGTCTTTGCCGATGGAAGGTCCGTGCCAGCCGATATTTATCAGGACATTCTTTACCGGCTGCTCGACAATATAACCTTCGCTTTTCGGCAAAGTCGGATGTTCGACCAAGGGAAATTCTTTGAACGGGTCTGTTTCGCGCCGCTTCCAACTGCCGAAACTTTCCTCGGCAAAGCGAAAAACATCTTCGGCTTTGACGTCGCCCGTAACGACGAGCGCCGCATTGTTCGGCACGTAATAACGCGATTGAATCGTTCGCATTTTATCGGTCGTTGCCGAGAGAACCGTTTCGCGTGTGCCGAGCGCGTTTTTTCGGGTCGGATATTTGTAATAAAGTTTATCCATCAGCGTCCGGTTCAGATAAAAAAACGGATTCGATTCGTTGCGGTCAATCTCGCCGATAACGACCTGAATTTCTTCTTTAAGTTCCTGTTCGTCAAACGTCGGATAACGCACCGCATCGTTAATCAGGCGAATCGCGCTGCTCAAGTAAGGGCTGGTCGTCGTGTAATAATAATTGACGACTTCCTCGCGCGTCGTGCCATTGTAGATGTTGAGCTGGTCGGCGTTATTGAGATAAGCGACGCTGCCGATTTGCGATTTTAATCGCAGCGGTTCTGCACACACCCGTCTGCCGTAATCGTTCAGCCCGCCAGCGTTCAGAGCCATTTCGCATTGAAAAATCAGATTCGCCTGATTAGGCTTGAAAAACATATGTTCGTAAAGATGCGACAAGCCGTTGAGTTCCGGCGGTTCGGTAAATGAGCCATTGCGCACGGCTAATTCGACCGTCACAATCGGCACAGATGCGTCGGGCAAAACGATGACTTCCAGACCGTTCGGCAAAACTCGGTTGACGAACGGAACTTCCGTTGTTTGTTTGGTCGCCGCTGTTTTTGTTGTCGCCGCTTGCGCCGTCTTCGCGGTTTGTGCAAAATTGACGGAGGTTAAAATTGATAAAATCAAAAGCGAACTTAGAAAATTTTTTATCACGCCGAATACTCCCAAATGGAAATTTAAACTGTTGGTTTTACGCTCTTTTTGCGTAAAAGTTTCTACTCAAAAAAACTCTAACATAAGGAGAACCAATTTATGGAACGCGACAATTTGATGCACGGAGCCAGAACCGCGTTGAACCAAAATTCGGAGATGCGCGAATGGTGCGAGAATTTTTTAAAGGAAAGGGAAAAAGAAATCCACCCGGAAATGACCGCTGAAGAATTTGAAAAACACTGGCGTTATCACCGCCCGGAAATTATGCATGCGGGCGCGGCGCAAGCGGTTCAAGCCTATAAGGTTGAAAAACAAAAAAGTAATTAAAATTTAGCCGGATGTTTAGGGATTTTTCAATCTTTGAGCAATCTTTCCGATGCGGTTGGCGGCGTAAAGCCGTCCAGATTAAGGCGAGTCATTCCGCCCGCGTCGGAAAATTCCTGCATTCCGGCGCGTTTTTGTTCACGAAAACGAAAGAAAATAATGCCGACAATGATTCCCGCCAAAACTGATAGTCCAAGTCCGCCGATAATCGTTAATGTCGTGGCAACGAATAATTCTGACAGTCCGACGACGATGGCGCGTTCGGCGCGTTTCAGCAGGAACGGGTCTTCGCCGAGCCACTGCACGTTTTTCTCGTATTTTATTTCGTCGAGCAGAGCGTTCGCCGCCACGGGGTCGGTTGGCTCAAACACGAAAACGTTATAATTCCCGATGCGGCGGTAAACGACTGATTGATTTTGCCCGCTTTCCGCCAGTCTTTGATTGATTTTGCTGTCGGCATCAACCGAAGCCTGTGGCGTCATATATTCGATGAGCAGAAGTTTTCCCGCATCGTAATCAGCGGTGACGGCTTCCGTGCCGCTCTCGAACTCTATCAAGTCGAGAACCTCACGTGAGCCGAGCGCGTTTCGCAAATCATTTTGATTTAGAATATAAGTTGCACGATTTCGTGCGTTTTCCCAGTCGGGCAAATGTTTAATTAGGACGGGAATGCCGTCAGCATCGGAAACTTCGCGGCTTTTTATTGGCGGCGTAGAACTGCTTTGAGCGAAAACGCCGCTTATCAACATAAAAACGGTGCAGATTGAAATTGAAATCTTTACCAACCAAATATTTCTCATCTTGTATATCTCCGTCTCGAAAACTTCTCTAGAATTTGGTTTTCCGATATTAACATTACTGAAAAATCATCGGCAATCAGTAACGAATTGATACGCTTTTTACGATTCCGTATATTGTCCGTAAAAGGCTACACGCTTTGGTTTGCATCCGAACTTGGATGTGCGACGAATTGAAAGATATGTCTAAAAAAATGCAACAAAACGGCTTAAAATGAGTTTAGTAAATATAGTTTTTTGTGAATAATTGTGTGGCACAATAATTGATAATACAAGCGAACAGGGGGAATTGAAAATGACAACGACAACAGAAACTTTAGAATATCCGATATGGCAAGAGACGGCGGAAACCGAAAAAGGCAGCAAATGTTTTATCAAGCCGCAGGAAAAAATTGACGTAAAATCCGCGAAGGATTTCGATTTGACGCAAGCTGCGGCGAACGGCAATATGATCGCGTTCGAGGAAATTTATAATCGCCATCACCGCCGCGTCTATTCGATTTGTTTGCGGATGTTGCAAAATGCGACCGAAGCCGAGGATTTGACGCAAGACGTTTTTATTCAGCTTCACCGCAAAATCGGCAGCTTTCGCGGCGACTCGGCTTTCACGACGTGGCTGCACAGAATGACGGTTAATCAAGTTTTAATGCACTTTCGCAAGCGCAATGTAAAATTTGAAAAAACTACCGAAGAAGGCGAAACGCCGGTTCAAATCGTCGGCGGCACGGAAAATCCGATGAAAATGCCGGTGGTTGACAAAATCGCTATCGAACACGCGATTGAACAACTTCCTGCCGGTTACCGCAATGTGTTTGTGCTGCACGACGTTGAAGGTTACGAACACGAAGAAGTCGCCAAGATTTTAGGCTGTTCGGTCGGCACATCGAAATCGCAGCTGCACAAGGCGCGGCTTAAATTGAGAAAACTTCTGCAAAAGAAAGCACCGCCGAGATTGTTCGGCATTCAATAGTTAATAGGCAACCGTAAAAAGGCTTCTCGGAAATGAGAAGCCTTTTTTATTGCGCAATCAATTCTTTTCGTCCGCCAACCGGCTGGAACGGCAGAAAGTTCACTTCAAACCACGCGCTCGCCGTCGAGAAAAATTCGCGGAACGCCCAATATCGTTCGCCTTCATAGCGGCGACGGTTCGCCGTGATGCCGATGCTGTCCACGCCCAAATTATTGCATAGGTAAAGCGAACGCGCTTGATGAAATTCCTGCGTCACAATTATCGCCTTTTGAACTCCAAAAATTTCCTTCGCCCGGTAACAGGTATCGTAAGTTCTGCGTCCGGCGAAATCCAAAACGATGTCGGCGTCGGGAACGCCGAGCCGAACGGCGGTCGCTTTCATCGCCGTCGGCTCGTCGTAATTTTCAGCCGGGTTATCGCCGCTCATTAAAATCTTTCTGACGCGTCCGGCGCGGTAAAGCTCGACCGCCGTCACGATTCGGTCGTAAAGCGCGTGCGACGGTTCGCCGTTTTCCCATACTTTCGCGCCGAGAACGACGGCGATGCGCGGCGGATTTTCCAGTTTAATTTCGGTGATTGAATCTTTTATTTTACCGGCGGCTTGCGACCGGACACGGTTGTTGATGAGATAGATTGATAGAAGTCCGATCAAACCGGCGGCAATGAAAACCAAGGTAATCCGCAAAAGCCATTTCATAGAATTGGTAAGAAACGTCCGTAAAAATCAAAATAACCGAGAACAAATAATCGTTATCGGTTATTTTAAACGTCTGACGGCGAAATGCAACGATTCAAAATTTTTCAACCGATTCGATTATGCCGCAGCGTGGACACATCAAAGTTGTATTTGTTTTATCCGTCCATTTTGCCAGCGCGGGAAGGGAGAATTTTGGCTGTTTGCTCTCGGCTTCACCCTCGCTCATCAGGCGCGAAAGTTTATTATCGGAAACTTCTTCCGCCTTCTTAAAATCGCGTTCGCACAGTTTGCAAATCCAGCCGAAACCGTTGTTGTAAAAATCCTTCAGTTCAAGAACTTCCATAAAACCGGCGATAAAAAAGTCGGCAGATAAATCAAAATTACAAATTTGTAATTTCCAAATCCAAACTGCCAACCGTCGAAAGATTACTACCAGCATTTTTACCGTGCCGGACGACCCTGAAAACTTTGCGGCAGCGGGTTGAGTTTAATGGGAACAATCATCGTTCTGCCATTGCGGACGAGCTCGACGCGCACCGTATCATTGATTTGTTTTTTATCAAGAAAACGGAATAAGTCGTCTATATCGCCGACCTTTTCGCCGTCAATCGAAGTGATAATATCGCCGAGAGTAACACCGCTGCCAGTGCGAGAAACTGCCCGCAGTCCGGCAGTCTCAGCCGGTCCGCCCGCTGCCAGAGAGCGAATCAGCAGACCGCTTTGCACCGGAAACTCCGCGCCCTGTTCGCGCAACTGCTCGATGCTGAAAAAAGTCGCGCCTAGTTTTGGACGACGCACTTCGCCGAATTGAATCAATTGCGGCACGACGCGCTTGGCGATATTGACCGGAATAGCGAAGCCGACTCCAACCGAACCGCCGGTGCGCGAGTAAATCTGCGCGTTGATGCCGATCATTTTTCCGTATTTATCGAGCAGCGGTCCGCCGGAGTTGCCCTGATTGATCGAGGCGTCGGTTTGAATCGCGCCTTCAATCGGGCGGTTGTTGCGCCCGCGAATCGGACGCTGAAGACCGGAAATCACGCCGGTCGTTAAAGTTTTGTCCAGACCAAACGGGTTGCCGATTGCCAGAACTTTCTGCCCGACAACCAGTTTGTCCGAATCGCTGAACGAGATGACGGTTAATCCTTCTTGCGGCGGCGTGATTTTAATAACCGCCAAATCCGTGTCGGGATCGCCGCCGACGACTGTCGCCGGATACGTTTTTCCGCCGCCGAGACTAACGTTGAGTTTGACCTGTGCGCCCTCGATAACGTGATAATTTGTTAAAATGTGTCCTTGCGCGTCAATGACCGAGCCCGAACCCGAACCGCGTCCTTCGTCAACTTCGCCGAACATATCCTGTTGGTAAGAAGTCGTCGTAATAGAAGCCACGCCCGGCGAAAGCGCCTTGTAAACTTCGATGCTGTTCTGCTCGTCGCTGACGACGGACGGTTCGGTGATTCCCTGCGGAGCATTTTCGGCTAAAGCCACGTTCGAGTCGTTCCGAAATTGCCAGCCGCCTCCGAAATTGGTCAAACAAGCAACTGTTCCGACGGCGATAAAAGCCGTCGCCAGAGCCAGAAATAAAATCTGTCTCGCCGTTAATTGGTAAACTACTTTTTTTGTCATAACTGCTTTACCCGTCCAATAAAAATTTTGATTGATATGATGCGCGATTTTTGAAATTGCGTTGCGTGTTTGGATACGAAAAAAAATCGCTCGGTGTTTCAAGCGACGGGAAAGCGAAAAATCGAAAATTTAAAAACGCTTTTTAAGCGACAAAAGCGATAACGACATCCGCCCAATAAGTGAAACGACTTATCGAAGCCTCAGAGATGAAGCCGAAACCCGAAAGCCCGGTTAGACAATGAACACCCATCAAGCCGATGTAAATTCCCAGCAGAAGATTTAAACCGTATTTCGCCAGACGCAGATTTCCCCAACGCCACAGCGTTAACGCCGTAATTGCGCCGACCGCCGTTTTGACCACGATAAAAGGCAGATAGCCGAGTTCGAGAAGACCTGCCATTAACTCATTGCCTTCGGTAGCAAAATCGTTGTAAATCCAGTAGATAGTAAGAATTCCATCAAAAAAATTGAGCGTGAAGAGAAAAATCGCCTGACGTGAAAGTTGCATAACACTAGAATCCTTTGTAAAAAAATGTTAAACTTCTTCCCTAAAACAACTTAACCCTCAGTCTTGAAAGACCAAGGGTTAAGCCCGAAATAGGAGAAAACGAAACGAATTGTTGCTAGAATATACTCCGAATGACTTGCGTTTTCAATATTATTTCAGAAAATTTTCTTTTTTATTCTTAGAAAGGAAAATGCTAGTGTAAATCAAAGCCTGAACAGGCGTTTCCCAATAATTAAGACAACGGTTTAAAACCGCGCCGCGTCAAAAAAAGCGGCTATTAGTAAGCGATTCCAGCTTGATTTTATTAGATTCAAAAGGAGCGACGAGAAATGAAAAAACCATTTTACTTTAAATTTACGGCGGCGATTTTAGCGGCGTTTTTTGCCTTTGGCACGGTTGACAGTTTAGCGCAGAAACGCCGACCCGTGATTCGCAAAAAAACGACCACCGTTAGAAAGACGACGGTTGCCAGACCGACCGTTAAGTTATATACGGTGCAGAGCGGCGAGCGGTTTCGAGTGCGGATGGAGGAAACCATCAATTCAAAAACGGCTCGCGTCGGCGATAGATTTTCTACAAGAGTTACCGAGCCGGTTTATTCCAGCACGGGCGTCGTCGTGATTCCGACGGGAAGCGTCGTGACGGGACGAGTTAATTCGGTCAAAGCCGCGAAAAAAGGCGGCGACCCGGGACAAATTGACGTGAGTTTCGTTGAAGTCAAACTGCCGAACGGAACGCGCCGCGCGATTAACGGTTCGTTGACCGATTTGGACACTAAAAAAGCCAAAAGCGACAACGAAGGCGTTGCTTCGGGCGATGACCGCAAAAACGATAAAATTATCTTTATCGGCGGCGGCGCGGCGGGCGGCGCGGTTTTAGGCGGGGCAATCGGCGGCGGCAAAGGCGCGCTCATCGGCGGCATTCTCGGCGCGGGAGCGGGACTTTTAGGAGAAAGATTTACCAAAGGCGAAGATGCCGAAGTTAAATCGGGAACCGAGTTCGGCGTGTATTTGAATCAATCAATTTCATTACCGAAATTTAATGAAGTGAATCCGTAAGTTTATAGATAAATAAAAGAGCCGCGCTGTTGTTCAAACAACAGCGCGGCTCTTTTATTTATCCGTGCGAATATGTTTACCTATGCAAAAATCTACGTTAAAGCTAATTCATTTTCAAAATTTACGCCTATTTCCTCTAAACGCCTACCGACTTTTTCGATCAACCAATTCGGCGTCGAAGCCCCAGCCGTCAAGCCGACGCGGTTCGCGCCGCGCAAATCTTCGGCATTGATTTCATCTTCGGTTTCAATCAAAAAGCTTCTTTCGCATTGTTCCTGGCAAACCGCGAGCAATTTGCGGCTGTTCGACGAATGCCGTCCGCCGATAATATAAAACGCGTCAACTTCACCCGCGAGAGCGCGCGCCGCGTCCTGCCGGTCGCGCGTCGCCGAACAGATTGTGTTGACAATTTGCGTTTCGCCGTCGGCTTTCGCTTTAACGGCTTCGGCGACATCGAGGAAGTTCTTCAACTTAATAGTTGTTTGCGAAACGACGAGCGGATTTTTTAGGCGCGGCAGAGCGGCGACTTCCGCGGCATCGCGCACGATAAACGAATGTTCCGGCGCGTAGCCGAATACGCCGATCATTTCCGGGTGGTCGGGATTGCCGACGACAACGACGTGGCGGTCTTGAGCGGCGGCGCGAGCAGCGAGCTTCTGAACTTTGGTGACGAACGGACAAGTCGCGTCAACCACTTTCGATGCCTTTTCGCGCAGCTCGTTTTCGACTTGCGGTGTAACGCCGTGGGCGCGGATAACGGCGGTTTCGCCGCGCTGAATCTGCACCGGCTCGCTGATGGTCGAAACCCCGTGCGTCGCCAGCCGCGCCATTTCCTGGTCGTTATGAATCAGCGGTCCAAGTGTGCGTACCGTATCGCCTTCGGAGAGCGCTTCCTCGACCATTTCGACGGCGCGTTCAACGCCGAAACAAAATCCGTATTCGTCAGCTATCAAAACTTGCATAATCTTCAACCCCGAAAAAATGATAACAAAATTAATTGTTGCTTGTCAGTCAATAGTTGTTAAAAATGAATTAACGAATTGGCTCACGCAAAATAATTTCCGCCGTCGCTCTTGCAATTGCGGCGGCTTCGGCATGTTCATCCTTTAGATGCGCGACTTGCATCAACGCTTCGCCCGTGCGCGATAAAAGCCTGACCAAATCGCCTTCTTCCGCCTTCGTCTGAAAAACCAAATCGCTCCAAGCTATTGCGCCATTCGCCCAGTGTTCGGCTGCCGCCGCCGCCGAAAAATTCATCTCCGGCGCAGGCTCAATGCCGTTTTTCCATTCGACGTTCGAGACATCGAAAATAATATCTTCAAATTTTGTCAGCACTTCTAAAATCTCGTCCGACAGATAAAGTTCGCCGTAGTTTCTATCCGAATCGGCGGCGAGCGCCGCCATCAAACCGGCGACTTGTTTGGTTTCGAGTTTTTCAAAAAGCCCGTGCCGCAACGCTTCGCCGACGAGCAGCGGGCGGTCAACGCGCAAATCAGCGAGCCATTTTCCACGCGCTGTCACTTTTTGCAGCGGGAAGTCCAGATAGCCGAAATGATGCAGAACTTTGGCGCGATGTTCAAACGGCAACCAGATTTCGCTTTTCAACGAATCAACGTCGCGCCCGGTTTTTTCTAAAAATTCGGCGGCGTCCCAAGCGTCCCACAAAAAACTCGTTGCGCCTCGCTTGCGGTCTTCGCTCGCGTTTTCGGGGAGGATTTTTTCAATTAGCGAAGTGATAATTTCTACCGCCTCGTCCGCATCATTTTTTTGTGGTGACAATTTCGGTTCAACAAGCGGCGGATTCACGCCTTCGTGAATTTCGTAAAACGCCGCTTCGATTGACGCTTCTTTCAGCGCGTATTTTTTCTCGAAAACGCGCCCGATGTGCGGCAGCGAAAGCGTCGCGCCTTGCCCGTCCTCGGTCATCGCCGCGATTTTTTCGCCGTGAACATTGATCACCAGAAAAAACCGTTTGCCGTTTCTGCTTTTGGTAACGACTCTGCCCGCCTCAATGTTTTCTTCGAGCCATTGGCGACGCATATCATTGCGCGAAGAGGGAAGTTTTTCCTGAAGCCGCACCCGCGCATTCGTCAATCTTTCAAAACCGCGCACGTCTTCAATTGAAAAATCGAAATCGCATTTTTCGATTTTGTTCTTTAAATCACCCAACCGTTTTTCCACCTGCTTGTTGAGTTTGGAAACGGTTCGCGCCGTGTCCCGAAACGCGAAACTTTTTTCGGCAATGTCGCGCACGTTTTGAAAATTTCCGAACGCGTCGAGCAGATTTAAAAGACTCGTGTAAGTGGCGCGAAACTTACTCTGCAAATCATCGGGCGGCGATTTCAACAATTGCGCAATTTTCGGCGGATTCTGAAAATTGCTGGGCGCCAGCACGACAAAACCGACGTTATCCTTGCCGCGGCGTCCGGCGCGTCCGGTCATTTGTTGAAGTTCCGATGCTTGCAGCGGTCGCCAACCATCGTTGCCGCGTGTCTCGGCGTTTGAAATGACGACGGTTCGCGCCGGAAAATCAACTCCGGCGGCGACAGTCGAAGTCGCAAAAATCGCATTGAGCAATCCTTTCGACATCATTTTTTCGATTAAAAGTTTCCACGCCGGGATATGTCCGGCGTGGTGCGCGGCGATGCCGCCCTGAATCAAAACGCGGCGGTGTTTATGCGTTCTGATTTCGGGAAATTCGCGGATAAATTCCTGATAAATCTCGTTTCGCAGACGCTGCTTTTCGGCGTCTGCCATTTGCGATTTATCGAGCGCGACTTCGGTTGCGGCTTCGTCGCAGCGGCGGCGCGTCGGCAGAAAAACAATCGCGGGCAGCAGATTATAATGGCGAAGAGTCGTGATCAGTTTCGGCGGCGGAATTTCGGGAAGTCTGAATTTCATTAAGGATAATTTAACGCAGAAAGGCGCAAAGACGCGAAGGCGCAAAGGTTAAAATAAGAAAATTAATTTGATTTCGTATTTCGCAATGTTCTTAAAAATCTTTGCGCCTCCGCGTCTTTGCGTTAAAAATCTTCCGCAGTTAAAACGAATAGCGCACCGGACAATACGGCAGATGTTTATCGAGCATGGTCAAAAAATCGGCAAGCTCGCGGCGGCGAAAATCATAATCGTAAACGAGCGTGTCGGGCGCGGTTTTCTTCGGAACCTGCAGCGCGGGATTCCACAAAAATTCTTCGCCTTTGGCGTTCCACTGCATATTCACGTTGTGCAAACTTTGCGAGTGCGTCAGAAAAAACGCTTCGCATTTTAGTTGTGCTTTAGCTTTATCAGTCAATGTGTCGTCAATCTCGCGCCACATTTCCCGCCAGGCGTTTTTCCATAAATCGCCATCGTAGACGATAATCGGCGCGAATGAAAAATGCACTTCATAACCCGCGTCAACCAGCGTGTTAACCGATTTAATGCGGTCGGAAATCGGACTCGTGCCGATGTCCACGTAACGCGCGATTTCCTGCGGCATTAGGCTATAGCGAATGCGCGTTTTGCCTTTCGGGTCAATCGCCGTCCAGTAATCGTCACGGACGGTTTTCGTCGCAAAAGTTCCTTTGGCGTATTCCATCGTCGCAAATTCGCGGACGAGAAACGCCGGATTGTCGCAGACGAATGAATCGGCGGCGAGGTCGGCGTTACAGCCGATGTCGTAAGTCCAAAATCGCGCGTCGCATTGATTCGGCTCTAACTTCGCGCCGAGTTTCTGTTGATGTTTGCGAATCGAATAAGCGATTTCTCCGATATTCACGAAAACGGTCAGCGGATTCGAGCCGCCTTTGCGCCTGGCAACGTAACAATACTGGCACGAACTCAAACACCCGTTCGAGTTCGACGCGGCGATAAAATCGGCGGAACGTCCGTTTTTGGTGTGCGTTAAACCGGACTTGATTCCAAGCACTAAATTCTCGCGCTTGTTCCGCATCCAATCGCCCGCGTCGGCATTGATGAGTTCGGGAATTTTCCAGTGCGATTCGACTTCAACGATTTCCGCGCCGGGAAAGCGGCTGATGATATTTTCGGCATTCGTCCGCCACAAAAAGTCGTCGTAGATGGAACGCTGAACGAAAATCTGCTTAAAATTAAATTTCATAAGTTGTAACTATTACTTGAATTTAGATAAAAAATCGGGCATTCGAGTTGTAACTTATTTGGCATTAATTTACTATTTTCTTCACGATTTAATCAATAAAAATAAAGGGAAAATTCAATGGCTGAACTTTACAATCAAGAGCTTTTCGCGGGCGAACACATCGTCGTCACAGGCGGCGGAACCGGTTTGGGCAGAGCGATGGCGATGCGTTTTGCAACGCTTGGCGCAACGGTCACAATCTGCGGCAGGCGCGAAGAACCGCTTGCCGAAACAGCGAAAGAAATCAAAGACGCGGGCGGCAAGGCGGAAGGAATTTCGTGCAATTTAAAAGAACACGAAGCGGTCGAAGCGATGATTGCCGAAGCCGAAGCGCGGCAGGGCAATGTCACAAAACTCGTGAACAACGCGGCGGGAAATTTTCTCGCGCCGACCGAACAACTTACGCCGAACGGTTTCGACGCGATTGTCAAAACGAATCTTTACGGATCGTTTTACGCGACGCAGGCGTGCGGGCGGCGTTGGATTGAAAGGAAACACGCCGGCAGCGTAATGTCCATCGTGACGACTTACGCCGAACACGGCAGCGCGTTTCTCGTGCCGTCGGCGGTTTCCAAGGCGGGAATCGTCGCGCTGATGAAATCCTTGGCGGCGGAATGGGGCGTTTACGGAATTCGTCTGAACGCGATTGCGCCGGGACCTTTTCCGACCGAAGGCGCGAATTCGCGCCTGATGCCGGACGAACGGCTGGCTGAGAAAATGTATAAATTGATTCCGCTGCAAAGAGTCGGCGAACATTCGGAACTAACGGATATGGCGGTTTTTCTGCTCTCTGATTTGAGTTCGTATCTGACGGGCGAAGTGATTTATCTTGACGGAGGCGCGAGTTTGACGAGCGCGGGACAATTTAATCTTTTCACCGAACTGCCGCGCGAGCGAGTGATGCAAATGTTTGAATCGCTGCGCCCGACGAAAAAATAAATTTCAAATTTCAGGCTACCGGTTTGAAGCCGAATTCGTTTTTTATTTTGAAACTTGCAACCTAAAACTTGAAACATTTCTTACCTGTATCGTCTTCGTCGCTCGAACGGATTTTCCTGCTGCGCGAATTGTTCAATCGCCCGATTCATTTTTCCGCTCTCATCGAAAAGCGGAATCAGTTGCGCGTTCGGCGCGAGAAACGCGGCGCGAAGCTCGACGGGGCGCGAACCGGCGCGGTTAATGACGCGAACGCTCGTGCCTCTGACCTCTTCAATCCAACCGGCAAATTCCTCGGCGTTTCCAATCGTCGCCGAGAGCAGCAACAGGCGAATGCGCGGCGGCGATAAAATTATCGCTTCTTCCCAAACGTGACCGCGATCTTCGTCCGCCAGATAATGTGCTTCGTCTAAAATGACGAAATCCGTGTTGACCTGCTCGCCGCTTCGCAGCGAATCAAAAAGCTGATTGCGGTAAATCTCAGTCGTGCCAACGATTAAAGGCGCGTCGTGGTTTTCCTTTCTATCGCCGGTTAAAATCCCGACTCGTTCCGCGCCGAATTCCTGGGAAAATTCCGTGTATTTTGAATTTGTTAAAGCCTTGAGCGGCGTCGTATACCAGGCGCGTTTTCCCTGTTCTAAAAGCCGCCGGATTTCTTCGCGCGCAATCCAGGTTTTGCCGCTGCCGGTCGGCGCGGTCACGAGAACGTCCTCAGTTTCGATTGCCCGCAGCGCTTCGATTTGAAAACCGTCAGGCACGAGCGGCGCGGGCGCAGGCGTGCCGATGCCGCCCAAAAGTTTTTCCAGCGCTTTTTCGTTATACGGAAACTTCGGCGAGCCGTCTTTGGCGGAACTTTCCGGCGCAAGTTCGCGTTTAAAGTTTCGTTCTTTTTGACGCGTCACATCGGAACGCGCGTTTTTGCGGTTGTCCTTATTGCGGCGATTTTTGTCTTTGGAGATGCGAGCCATAAGAGGAAATGTTAAAGGTTTCGGAAACGAAAGTCTATCTTTCAATCGGCGGTCGAAAGTGATAAAATGCAATAAGTTTCGCAACGGTTTCGCACCGTTGGGCATCTACCATTGACGACGGTTATTTTTAATTTATAAGTTTTTATACGAGCATTATGCAACAGGAAAATAAAGCACTTTTTCAAGACTACGAGATAAAAAATTGGAATTACTCGCCGCGTCTTTACAAAATTCTGGGCGCGGCAGCAATCTTCAATTTGCTGACGTTGCTGGTGATGGGGCAAACCGATATGCTGACGACCAGAGGCTGCGACAGCCCGATGGTGAGCCGCGTCTGCCAGGTGATTGATACGATTTATATCGGCAGCACCTTGCTCGGCACGGACAGCGATTTTGAAAGCCGCGATTATGTCAAAAGCGAACTCGAAGACGCCGAAATTACATACGTCAATTTGACCGGCGCGGATGAACCGCTGAATTATCCTGCGGGTTATTTTGCTCTCGCCAATCCGAACGACGATTTTTCGGCGATGCAGAATTTAGACAGCGGCTTTCCAGTCACCGAATCGGGAATTCCCGGCATTCCGGCGAATCCGACGATTATCACCGGCGGCACGGATTTAATGGCGCAGCCGCAGGTTACGCCGACCCCGAACGACAATGCGGTTCAGGGAAAAATTCCGACTTCGCCGTTTTCTTACGGCGACAATCCGATTGGCGTAAATCCGGTGCCGATGCCCTCGACAACAACGAAAAATCGCATCCGGCAGCCGCGCCGTCCGAAAGTAATTAAAAATTCGCCCAGCACTTTGCCGACTTTGCCTGGCGAAATTACGGCTGAAAATAAAGAGCCGAAAGAGAAAAAGGACGAAAGCAAAACGCAGCCGCCGCTTGAAAGCGAAGCCGTAACCGATTTCAAGCCGAACAAAAAGCCTCTGGAAGATTTTGCCGACGGAATTTTGGCGCAACGCTCTAAAAAAGACAGCAAACTCGACTTAACCAAGCCTTTTACGGTTAAGATGACGGGCGAGTTAGACAAAGACGGAAAGTTAGACTCGAAAAAATCGAGATATGTTCCGCTCAAAGCCGAAGAGCAGGGCGATGCGGAAATGGTCAATGTCGCTAAAGGCGCGATTGAAGCTATTAACAACAGCGGTTTATTTTATTACCTGAAAACTCTCGGCATAGACAAAGTAGATTTAACGCTTGTCCAAAACGATAAACAGATTTACGCGGTCATAAAATCAATCCAAATTGACGAGAACAGGGCTAAAACGATTTCGAGCAGATTTAATAATTTAATGAGCGTGGCAAAACTTACGGTCAAAGAAGAAGAGCTGAAAACTCTGCTTAATTCGGCTAAAGTCGAGCAGCAGGGTAAAAACTTTATTTTGAATTTTAATTTAGATAAACCAGCCGCGCAGGAAATGATTAAACGCAAACTGCAGGAAGCCGAAGCGAAGAAAAAGGAAGCCGAAAAAAATAATCAGACGACGAACACGGCGCAAACCAGCAACGCCAATCAAACGGTGGCGAAATGAGAAAGGTTGATTAAAATAATTGTTCCCGCTCGCGGCTGGCTTTAACGCTCGCCGCATTTCCCGTTTGTGAATAAATAGATGAGCCAGCGAAATAAAAACAATTCGATAGTTTTCCTCACGACGCTTTCGGTCTATTTCGGCTTGGTGCTGGTCGGCGGCACACCGTCTGTATCAGCGCAAAAACTTTTGCAAGAGAAAATCGAAATCGTTTATCTAAGCGATGAAAAAATTCTCGCTGAATATGTTTCGGCTTTCCAAACTTTGTTTGTTTTATCAAAAGAGGTTTCGCTTGAACACTCGGAAGATTTAAAGGCTCTGTATGGAAATCAAATAAAAGACGGCGAATATAAGTTTCACAGCTTTCACAGTATCAACGGAGATTTAAGCCAAACTTATAAGGGTGCCAGCGGTGACGGTAAAATGTTATCTTCAGGCAAACTTCATCCTTCGTTTGAAAAACTCAACAAAATCTTTCCGCATACGACTGAAGAAGATAAACCGCAAATAAAAATAAACCTAGCCTTAACGAATAAAGATTTTTCGTTAAAGGTTACTGCTTATCAGGATTCTAATGAGCAAGCCGAACAAATTTTTAATTCATACACGAATGAGTTATCAAGAATCAGAATTCAGCAAGCCGACCAATTCCGAATAATCTATCAAAATACTGAAATTTCCAGAGAGAACAATCAAATCATCATCGTTACACGCCTGCCGCGCGGTTCGCTTGACGAACTTCTCAAGCAAAATGCGAAGGCTGAAAGTAAATAATTTTTTCATCTCAAAAAGCCTTCCGTTTTCCTTTTCCCGCAAAATTTGTTTTGATAAAAAGTTGCTGATTGCTAAATCAGCCGCTTCGTTATTGTTTTTCGGCGACGAATATAAATCGCGCCACGGACGGAACGCCAGCATCTTGCTGGCAAACAGTTGCCAGCAAGATGCTGGCGTTCCAAGAGAGGATAAGAAAATGGCTAACAAAATGGTAGATAAGTTTTTCAACAAAGTTTTAGGCAGCAACACCGACCGCTACCTGAAAAAAATCGCGCCCGTCGTCGCGGAAATTAACTCGCTCGAACCGAGTGTGAAGAAACTTTCCGACGAAGAATTGAGAGCGCGAACCGATAAATTTAAAGAGCGCATTCAAAACGCGCTCGACGGTATTGAAGACAAAACCGAACGCCGCAAGCGCGAGCAGGAAATTCTGCACGAGATTTTGCCCGAAGCGTTTGCCACCGTGCGCGAAGCGTCAGTGAGAGTAACGGGAATGCGGCATTTCGACGTGCAGCTCATCGGCGGACTCGTTCTGCATCAAGGGAAAATCGCCGAGATGCGGACGGGCGAAGGTAAAACACTTGTTTCAACCTTGCCCGCTTATTTAAACGCTTTGACGGGGCGCGGCGTAAATGTCGTGACAGTCAACGATTACCTTGCCTTGCGCGACGCGGAATGGATGGGCAAAATTCACGAATTTCTCGGCTTGACCGTCGGCTGTATCCAAAACGATATGGACGATTACGCTCGCAAAGAAGCCTACGCCTGCGATATTACATACGGGACGAACAATGAATTCGGCTTTGATTATCTTAGGGATAATATGAAGTTCGACCCCGAACAGCTCGTTCAGCGCGATCATTACTACGCGATTATTGATGAAGTTGATTCGATTTTGATTGACGAGGCGAGAACGCCTTTGATTATTTCCGGCGCGTCGGACGAAGCGACCGATAAATACTATGTCGCTAACCAAATCATCCCGAAATTCGAGCGCGGCGAAAAGAACGAGGAAACGAAAGTAACGACGGGCGATTATCTGCTCGACGAGAAAAATCATTCGGCGGTTTTGACCGAAGCCGGAGTAACGAAAGCCGAAAGATTGCTCGGCGTTTCCAATCTCTACGACCCGGCGAATATGGAACTTCTGCACTGCGTCGAGCAAGCGCTCAAGGCGCACACGCTTTACAAAAAAGACCATCATTACGTTGTGCAGGAAGGCGAAGTCATCATTGTTGACGATTTCACCGGACGTTTAATGCAAGGTCGGCGCTGGTCGGATGGACTTCATCAAGCCGTCGAAGCCAAAGAAGCGGTGAAAATCGAGCGCGAAAATCAAACGCTCGCCACGATTACGCTGCAAAATTATTTCCGAATGTATGAAAAACTTTCGGGAATGACCGGAACTGCCGAAACCGAAGCTGAAGAACTCGGCACGACTTACGGCTTGGACGTGATTATCGTGCCGACGAACCGCCCGATGATTCGTAAAGATAACTCGGATGTAATTTACCGCACGCTGCCGGAAAAATGGAACGCCATCACCGACGAAATTAAACATCTCCATGACAAAGGTCAGCCGGTTTTAGTCGGCACGGTTTCGGTCGAAAACTCGGAAATCGTCGCCTCACGCTTAAAAGAAATCGGCATTCCGCACAACGTTCTGAACGCGAAATATCACGAGCGCGAAGCGGAAATCGTCGCCCAGGCGGGGCGCAAAGGCGCGGTCACGATTGCGACGAATATGGCTGGTCGCGGAACGGACATTATTCTCGGCGGCAATCCCGAATTTCTGGCGAATGACTTTTTGAAACGAAGAGAAATCAACCCGGACGAAGCCGCGCCCGAACAATTCGAGGAAGAACTCGAAAAGGCAAAACGCATCGTTGACGCGGAACATAAAGAAGTTGTCGCGGCGGGCGGTTTGCAGATTCTCGCTACGGAACGCCACGAATCGCGCCGCATTGACAACCAGCTTCGCGGGCGCGCCGGACGACAGGGCGACCCCGGCGCAACCAAATTCGTGCTTTCGCTGGAGGACGATTTGATGCGGATTTTCGCGGGCGACAAAGTTCGCTCGATGATGGAATGGCTCGGAATGGAAGAAGGCGTCGCCATCGAATCGAAAACCGTCTCGAAACAAATCGAACGCGCACAAAAAGCGGTCGAAGCCAGAAACTTTGAAACCAGAAAGCACGTCCTGAAATACGACGACGTGATGAACAAACAGCGCGAGACGATTTACGGTCTCCGCCGCCAGTTGATGATGTCGCCCGAACACCGAGAATATCTGATCGGTGAGAATGGCGTAGCGCGCGATCTGCTCGCGGATTTGACGTATCAGTATTTAAATCCGCAGGTTTCCCCTGATTTATGGGACGTTGACACATACGCGGCGGAAATCGAAAGCATCTACGCGGTTGACCCGGCGGCAGACGCGGGCGTTGATTTTCATAAATTAACGTCGCAGGAAATCGAAGACGCGATTTGGAAACGAGCGGTCGAAATTTACGACGAAAAAGAAAAACTCGTCGGCAGCGAACAGCTTCGCGGTTATGAGCGATACATAATGCTCAACATTATTGACTCGCAGTGGAAAGACCATCTGCTTTCGATTGACCATCTCAAACAAGGCATCGGACTCGTCGGCTACGGTCAGAAAGACCCGCTCGTCGAATACAAAAAGCAGAGCTTCGATATGTTCCAGGACTTGCTCGACCGCGTTGATACGCAAACGACCAAAGCGTTATTCAACCTTGAAATCGTCGTCAAAGACGAGCAGGAAGAAATCGAAAGATTAGAACGATTGGAACGTCAACGCGCCCGGCGGCAAGCGGCGGGAATGGCGTTCACCGGCGCGATGTCAACGGCGGGCGTGGCGGGCGAAGACGCGATGAAACACACACCCTTCAAACGCGAACAGCCGAAGGTCAAGCCAAACGATTTGTGTCCCTGCGGTTCGGGCAAGAAGTATAAAAAATGCCACGGCGCGGGAATGTAAGTTCGAGCAACTAGATAAATTAAAGGTGAGTAGTTATCAGACTGCTCACCTTTTTTCGTTGAGCGGCGGTTCGCCGATTGGCAAATCAATGGTCATTGGACGATGGTCGGAAATGCGGGCAGGAACGATTTCGTTGACTTCCGAGAAGGTGCGTCCGAAATGCGGCGCAAAGCGATAAGAGCCTTTTTCGTCCGTCGGTTTTTTAAGGTCAGCGGGTTTGACGAAAATCCAATCGAGTTTGTATTTGCCGACGAATTTTATTGGGCGCTTTACTTGGTAAGTGTTGACGAAGCCTTTGCCGCCGCGCTCGTTCGAATTGGCGAGCGCTTTGTGTTTGTTGTTATGGGAACGATTCGCGTCGCCGCGAAAATCGAATGCGCCGCCGTCATTGAAGCGGAAATCTTTGAGCGTCAAGAAAAATTTTCGTTCGGAATTCGGCATTAAAAACGGAACGTTGCGCACGATCGAGTCTGACTGCGTGCGCCAGAAAGTTAAGCCGTCCAGCACGGTGTCTTCAATCAAACCGAAGCCGAGCATAAAGCCGATGCCCATTCTAATCCAGTAAACCGGATTGCCGTAGCGTTTGGCGAGTTCGCGCCTGAGAGAAGTCGGCGTAAAATCCGAACTCGAAGTGTTCATATCGCCCACGACGACGACCGGATGGCGAGATTCTTTAATTGTCCACAAACGGAGTCGTCAGCAGTTTGTTCAATTTTTCTTCGAGCAGCGGCGAAAGCCTTTCTTGTTCGTAGAGCGTGGTCAGTTCGGGGTAGGAAAAAACGGCGGGCGCCGACGACTTCGCGCTTGCTGCGGTGCAAAGCGCAAACACCGCCAATACGAACAGAAATGTTTTTGCCAAACGAGCGGTGTAAACTTCGTGTTTCATAAATTTAACTTATCTCTTTTACCACACATTTCAGCGAAATGTATTTTTTAATTGCCGCCGTCAATTCGTAAAGATTTTACATTTGTTCGCATATAACCCGATGATTTAACATTTAATAATGACCGCAGTTATTAAAGCCGAAAATTTATCGAAACTTTATCGTCTCGGCGCCGCAAAGTCGGATTCTCTGCGCGACGCGTTGATGAACTTCGTCAAAAAATCGCTGCGCTCGAAAGAAAAAGACGAACTCTGGGCGTTGCGCGACGTTAGTTTTTCGCTTGCCGAAGGCGAAACTGTGGGAATCATCGGCAACAACGGCGCGGGCAAATCCATGCTTTTGAAAATTCTTTCGCGCATTACGAAACCGACCGGCGGCACAGTCGAATTGCGCGGGCGCGTCGGCTCTCTTTTAGAAGTCGGCACAGGTTTTCACAACGAATTGACGGGCAGGGAAAACATCTTTTTAAACGGGGCTATTCTGGGAATGAAAGGCGCGGAAATCGAAAAACAATTTGACGAAATCGTCGCTTTTTCCGAACTCGAAAAATTCTTGGACACGCCCGTCAAACATTATTCTTCGGGAATGTATATGCGCCTCGCTTTCGCCGTCGCCGCGCATCTTGAGCCGGAGATTTTAATCGTTGACGAAGTTTTAGCCGTCGGCGATATGGCTTTTCAAAAAAAATGTCTGAACAAAATGCGAGAGGTCAGCCAGTCAGGGCGCACCATCCTTTTTGTTTCGCACGACTTGTCGGCGATTACGCGCATTTGCAGCCGCGGGATTGCTCTTAGCGACGGAAAAATTGTCAGCGATGGGGCGACAACCGATGTTGTTCGCCAGTATCTTTCGTCAAGCTGGGGAATGACGGCGGAGCGAAGTTTTGAAGCAGACAAACGCCCGCCCGCGAGCGAATTTGTTAAACTGAAAAAGGTTAGAATCGTGGATGAAACTGGGAAAGGCGCAGGTTCGTTTGATGTGCGGCGCAAAATCGGCATCGAAGTGACTTACGAAGTTTTGCAGGCGGGAAAAATACTCTTGCCGAACTTTCAAGTTTATAATCAAGAGCGCGTGCATCTTTTTACTATTCAAGACGTGGCGAGCGATTGGCGCGGACGAACAAAAGAAAAAGGCGAATACGTCAGCACGACTTGGATTCCAGGCAATCTGATGGCGGAAGGTTCGTTTTTCATCAATGTGGCGGTCGTCACCTACTTGCCGAAAATGAATGTGCATTTTAACGCCGTCGAAGTCGTCAGTTTTGATGTTGTTGACCTGATGACAGGCGATACAGCACGTGGTGATTACGTCGGAAAAATGGAGGGCGCGGTGCGCCCGTTGGTTGATTGGGAAACTTCTTTTAATGGTAAACTGTAAATAGTAAAGGGTCATGACTAGCAGAAAATGATTTGCCTGGTAATTTTCAGCAAGATTTCATACAAGTCATTATTGCGATAATTAAATCTAAACTCGCACTCTTTCAAGTGCAAGTAGAAAGTGTTCTTTGATACGCCCCGAAACTTAACGAGCCGCACTTTAGCATATCCCCAGAAGCCTTCGATACCGTTGATATGGACATCACCTTTGCCATAACTTTCCTGGTGATAAATGCGAAAGTGTTTCTGATAACCGAGGTGAACAATTGAATCGTAGGAACGGAAGCCATCAGTATAAACAGTTGAATCAAAGCTTACTTTGCCTTTGATAATTCGCTGTAAAGTCTTGGCTTGGACGTTTTTGACAATCTCGGTATAGACACGCCCGTTACGTTTGTAGATACCAAAAACGATGTGTTTGTTTTCCGCTCCGCGACCACGCTTGCCTTTTCGATGGCGCGAGCCGAAGTAAGATTCATCAAGTTCGACCGCGCCGGAAAAAGGCGATTCAAGTTCGCAGAAATTGGCAATCAAAGAACGAACCAATGTCAGATAGCGATTGACCGTATTGCGATTCAGATTGGTTAATTCTGCCGTCTGAGAAGCGGTCAAATCAAGGGCAAAAAGCCGCAAGATTTGACGGAATTTAGCGCGTGAAATTCGAGCGCGTATGTAAAGTTTATAACTGTCTGTCATTACTAGCTTTAAGTATTGTAATTTACTTTTCTGCTAGTCATGACCCATAGTAAATATAATACAAAGAACTCTTTATTTACCATTAACCATTTGCCATTATGGTTTTTAATCCTTTAGAACATCCCGTATGCTTGGAATTCCCGCGCTGGCTTGACGAAACCGCGTGGGGGGAGCATATTCCGTTTGCAATGTTTTTAACAAGCGTGATGCGACCGCAAACATTCGTCGAGCTCGGCGCGTGTCGGGGCGTTTCTTACTGTGCGTTTTGCCAAGCGGTTAAGTCTTTGAAGGCGGAAACGAAATGTTACGCCGTTGATACTTGGCGGGGTGACGCGCACGCGGGTGAACTCGAAGAGGACGTATTAACGAAATTAAAGGCATACCACGACCCGCTTTACGCTGGCTTCTCGCGTCTCGTCCAATCAACTTTCGACGATGCACTAAAGCATTTCGCTGACAATTCCGTTGATTTGTTGCACATTGACGGCTTTCACTCATATGAAGCCGTGTGCCACGATTTTGAAACGTGGCTGCCGAAAATGAGTGCGAAAGGAATCGTGCTTTTCCACGATACAAACGTTCACGAGCGCAACTTCGGCGTGTGGAAATTCTGGGCGGAAATGAAAGAAAAGTACCGACATTTCGAGTTTTTGCATGGACACGGTTTGGGTGTTCTGGCGGTCGGCGAAGAAGTCGCAAAGGAACTCGAATTTTTGTTCAAAGCCGACGCGGGTGAGACAAAGCTGATTCGGGAATTTTTTCACCAACTCGGCACGCGGGTTTTTTCGGCGCAGAAAATTCACGAGCAGCAAAGCCTTATTGAAAGTTTGCAAAAGTATATCGAAAACCTCCAGACTTATGAGCGAGTCGTCCAAAACTCAAAAACAATGCGGATTTACCGAATCCTAAAGGACGAGGGCGTTGGCAGTTTAATGAAAAAGGGGATGAAAAAAATCGGTCAGGATGAATAAAGTTTCCATCGCGCTCTGCACATACAACGGCGGGAAGTTTTTGCCCGAACAACTAGAAAGTTTTTTGAACCAAACCCGTCTGCCCGATGAATTAGTTGTTTGCGACGATTGTTCAAGCGACGAAACAATCGAAGTCCTCGAAACATTTGCCCGAACCGCGCCGTTTCCCGTTCGTCTTTACGCTAACGAAAAAAACCTCGGCTCGACCAAAAACTTTGAAAAGGCAATTTTGCTTTGCTCAGGCGATTTTGTTTTTCTTTCCGACCAAGATGATGTTTGGGTTTCTGAAAAAATAGAAAGAATCGAAATCGAGTTTGAGCAGAACAAAAATGTCGGAATGGTTTTCAGCGACGCGGATTTAGTTGATGAAAATTTAAACTCACTCGGCAGGCGCCTCTGGGATTTTAGTTTTCCGGCTGAAAAACGCGAAACGGCAAGACAAGGTAAAATTCTTGAAGTTTTAATCGAACAAAGCACGGTAACGGGCGCGACAATGGCTTTTCGTTCCGTCTTTCGTGAGTTCTTTGTTCCGGTTCCGGTTGGGATTCCGAACTTGATACACGACGAGTGGATTGCGCTTGTCGTCGCTTCGCAGGCAGAAGTCGCGTTCGTCGAAGAGCCTTTAATCAAATACCGCCAGCACTCGCTTCAACAACTCGGTGTAATTTGGGGGGCAGAGCAAGTTTCCGAAATGGAGAAAAATCGGTGGGAACGATATGAAGATGCAATCCGGCATCAGATGAAAATGGAACGAAAACTAATTGAAATGCGGAAAACTTTTCGCCGCGTTCCGAAATGGAGAGACACTGCCGCAAAGACGAAAACTTTTGAATTAATCGACTATTTTATCAACAATTATCATGAAAACTCCGAGCATTACAAAGCGCGACAAAATCTGCCGACCCGCAGGCATCAGCGTATTTTTCCCGTTTGGCGGGAATTTATAAATGGACGTTACCGTCGTTACTCGAAAGGTTTGTTGAGCGTAGCCAACGACCTTTTGAAAAATTGGTAGAATAATGGAAATTTCGCATCAACCGATAAAAAAGGTCGTGAAAATTTTGAACGCTCGCCATCGGCGGCGTTTTTGGCAACAACTCAAAAAACTGCTCGCCAAAAATTATGAAGCGCGAAAGTATCAAAAATGGATTCGCCGATTTGATATTCTGACTGATAAAGACCGTGTAAATATATTTACGGAAATCGAAAATTTCAAACATAAACCGCTCGTTTCGATCGTACTGCCGGTTTATAACGTCGAAGAAAAATGGCTTCGTTTGTGCATCGAATCAGTTCTCAAACAAATTTATGAAAATTGGGAGTTTTGCATTGCCGACGATTGTTCGCCGTCGCCGCATATTCGGCGGATTTTAGAAGAGTACGCCAAAAAAGACGGGCGAATAAAAGTAGTTTTCCGCATGGAAAACGGTCATATTTCCGCCGCGTCAAATTCGGCTTTAGAGCTTGCAAACGGTGAATTTACCGCCTTTCTCGACCACGACGACGAACTTGCCGAACACGCGCTTTTTTATGTCGTCAAAGAAATCAACGATTTCCCCGAAACGGAAATGATTTACAGCGATGAAGATATGATTGACGAAAAGGGAAATCGTTACACGCCAAAATTTAAGCCTGATTGGAGTAGAGATTTATTTTATTCGCTCAATTTAGTTACGCATTTGTCAGTTTATAAAACATCAATTTTGCGAAAAATCGGCGGTTTCAGAATCGGGTTGGAAGGCAGTCAGGATTACGATTTAGCGTTGCGAGCGGTTGAACAAATTCCTGAAAATTGTATCAGGCATATTCCGAAAATTCTTTATCACTGGCGGGCAATCAAAGGTTCGGTCGCATTGAGCAATGATGAGAAACCTTACGCGCACGAACGCGCACGCGAAGCGTTGCGCGCGCATTTCGAGCGCGCCGGAAAAAGCGTTACGGTCAGCCGCAGCGTTTATAATCTGCACCGCGTCGAATACGAATTGCCCGCGCCTGCGCCAAAAGTCAATTTGATTATTGCGGCTGACGAAGATTTTCAAACGGCGTATGAGACGATAAAAATTTTCGGCGAAAACACCGAATACCCGAATCTTGAAATTACGGTTGTTGCCGGTTCGGAAAAACTCAAAACCGAACTCGAAACGGCTCATTTGAAAGCCAGAACGTCCGCCTCGGCAAAAGCGGCGCAAACGTTAAAATTTGTTGTTTGCGAAAAAGAGAACGAAGCGGAAAAATACAACTTCGCCGTCGCCGAAACAAGCGGCGCGATTCTTTGTTTCGCCGACGCGAATCTAAAACCCGCCGCCAAACGATGGCTGACGGAAATGGCGAGTTTTGCTCATCAAACGGAAATCGGCGCGGTCGGCGCGAAACTTCTTTACGCGGATGAGACGATTCTGCACGGCGGTCTCATTCTCGGCGCGAACGGTATAATCGGCGTCGCCCATCATTGTTTTCCGCGCAGCGACGACGGAAATTTCGTCCGCGCCCAACTGGTTAATAATTTTTCGGCAGTTTCGATTTCCTGTCTCGCCGTGCGGCGCGAGGTTTTCGAGTCGGTCAGCGGTTTTGACGCGGGAAATTTTCCGAACAAACTTTACGACGCGGATTTTTGTTTGCGGATCCAGCGCGAGAAAAATTATCGAATCGCTTTTACGCCATACGCCGAACTGATAAAAACCGACACGAAGAGGCGGCTGAATCTCGAAAAAGATTCGACCACCGATGAGAAAAATAACTTTATGCAGAAATGGCGCGAAACGGTCGAACGCGACCCGTTTTACAACCCAAATTTGTCGAAAAAGGACGCGAGTTTTTCGATTGAAATTTAAACTCGTCTGCCGATGGCGAAAACTTTTACCAAAACCAGCCCGGCGATAAACCCGCCGATATGCGCCGCATAAGCCACGCCGCCCGTCTCCGAGGACGAAAAATAACCCTGAATAGTTTGAAATCCAATCCACAATCCGAGTGCGACGAAGGCGGGAACTTCCGTCAGAAAATTAAAGATCAGGGCGCGCACGCGGCGCGTCGGAAACAAAAGCAGATAGCCGCCGAGAACGCCGCTGATAGCGCCGGACGCGCCGAGCATCGGAATCACCGAATCGGTGTCCATCACGATTTGTGCTGCGGCGGCGGCAAGTCCGCAGACGATGTAAAAGGCGGCGTAGCGAATGTGTCCGAGCAAATTTTCCAGATTGTCGCCGAACACCCACAAAAAAAGCATATTGCCGAAAATGTGCATAAATCCGCCGTGCATAAACATCGAACTCAAAAAATTAAAATACACGCCGAGCGGCGTCGCGTAGTGCGGAATCTGCCCGATGGTTTTGCCGCTCTGGTTTTTTATATCAATCAAGCCGGTCAAATCAGCGCCACTGGTGATCTCGCTCGGCACAAGCGAAAAAGCGTAGCTGAACTGCTCGTTCGATCCGATTTGCTGCAGCAGCACGAAAACCAAAATGTTGATGCCGATGAAAAGATAATTGACATACGGCGTAATTGTTCGGTCGGAATTGTCGTCGCCTATCGGAAACATTTTTATAAAAGTCCTCCTTAGCTTGATGCGGCGCAGCGGAAAAAGGCGGAAAGCCGCGCCAATCACATTTATATTTGCATTCTAACTTACCAGTTGAAAAAACACTTTATAATTTTTGCGCGATTGAAAAATTATTTTCCGATGCGGATTTAATAAACCCAGCGAATCTAATTTTTTGTTTGACGGTAAACTCAAATTCCATTGGATAATTGAGTTCGGTTTTAAGGTTTACGGTCTAAATTTTTCGATAAAACTCTACGCCGTCTTTTAATTCAACCGCGATTTTTCCTTGTGATTCGGCGTAATCGAGATGCGCGACGGCTTCTGAAATCGCCAGGAAACGGTGAACGTCTCGCCCGGTCGCCTGCGGAAAAAGTTGCTGCGCGACATCGAAAGCCGTCGCGCCGTCGTTTGAAACCAGAGCGACGACGTTTTTCTGGCGCTCGTCAATCGAGCGCACGTAGCGGTGAAAAATTTCCTCGAAATCGTAAATCGGCTCGCCGTGTCCGCCGTAAATCAAAGTCGGCGCGAGAAGACGAATCCGCGCCAGACTGACCAGATATTCGGCTAAAGATTTGAAACGTTTGTTTGCGTCAATCGGGTCGGGCGAGACAATCGGATTCGGCGTGATGCGCTTTAGAACCGAGTCGCCGGCAATCAAAGTCCGATTCGCTTCTCTGAAAAACGAACACGAGCCGGGCGTATGACCGGGCGTGTGCAAAACCTTTAAAATGCCAGTTGCAAATTCGAGTTCCGTATCGTCTTTTAATTCGGAAAATTCCCCATCGCTCAAAGTATCGGTTAGCAAGGACACGTCCGCGTAAAGTGATTGTATTTCGCCGAAAACCGTTTCGGAAACTCCGGCGCGAAGCAGCAAACTTTTGTGTTCTTCGCGCACCAGCCGTCCGAACAGATGTCTGGTTTCCCATTTATGAACAAAGATTTCCGCGCCGCGCGCCTCGTCACGCACCTGTTTTGCCAGACCGCAATGGTCTTCGTGCGCGTGCGTCAAAACAATTCTTTTTATATCTGCCAGCCGCACGCCGTTCTCGCGCAGTTTTTCGCGCAATGCGTCGGCGGCGTCGGCGGTTTTCGGTCCGGCGTCAACGAGCGTCAGCGGTTCTTCTTTAATGAGATAAACATTGACCGCGCCGACGTAAAACGGCGTGGGAATGACGAGCGGAATGATTTTCATAAGTTTTGTCCACGCGAAATAACACGAATAACACGAATCGGAAAGAAATGAAAATGCGTAATTTTTCGGTCAAAGTTGTAAGATATATTTTATGGTGAAATCCCAAATCCCAAACCCCAAATTCCGAATCGCCATTATCGGCGCGGGACCTGCCGGAACGAGTTTGGCGATTCGTCTGGCGCAGGAAAATTACAAAGTTTGTTTGATTGAGCGCGAACGATTTCCGCGTCAGAAACTTTGCGGCGAATTCATTTCGCCCGAATGTTTAAGACATTTTCGAGATTTAGGCGTGTTTGAAGAAATGTTGACGGCGGGCGGCGAGCGCATCGCCGAAACCGCTTTTTACGCCGCCAGCGGAAAGCGCGTCGGCGTTCCGAGCAAATGGTTTAACGACGGAGACGCGGCGTTGAGTTTGAGCCGCGCAGAGATGGATTTTCGTCTTTTAGAACGAGCAAAAAGTCTCGACGTTGAAGTTTTTGAAGAATCTTCCGTTATCAATTTGTCGTTTGTAAAAGATGTCATCTGTGCGTTAAAACTTCGGGCGAAAGACGGCGGCGCGAAAGAAGTTTGCGCCGACTTGTTCGTTGACGCAACCGGACGCGCCAGAGTGTTGGGAAAATTGGTAGAGAAACAAAAATCCCAAATCCCAAATCTCAAATCTCAAATCTCAAATCGCTTCGTTGGCTTTAAGACGCATCTCGAAAACGTCGGTCTCGAACGAGGCGTGTGCGAGATTTATTTTTTTCGCGGCGGCTACGGCGGTTTAAGCTATGTCGAAGACGGTTTGGCGAATTTTTGTTTTCTGGTTCGCGCCGGCATCGTCCGGCAGTTTAATTCCGACGCCGAACAAATCATTGAAAACCTCGTTTTCCAAAATAAACGTGCCGCCGAAACTTTGGCACGTGCGCGCCCCGTCCGCGATTGGCTGGCGGTTTCCGTTGACAGTTTCGGCGAGAAAAATTTGCACGCAGCGAAAAATCTACTCGCCGTCGGCGACGCGGGCGCGTTTATTGATCCGTTCACGGGCAGCGGAATGCTGATGGCATTCGAGAGCGCAGAGATTTTAGCCGCTGCAATCGCCGAAAACTATTCGGCGGAAACGATTGCGGAAAAATATAAAATCGAACACGCCCGCCGATTCGGGCGGCGGCTTTTCGTCTGTTCGCTGCTGCGCCGCGCCGCGTTCGCCCCCGGGCTTGCCGGAATTTTAATTTCCGCTTTGAGCGTCGGCAATACGCCGCGAAAATTTCTCGCGCGGGCAACCCGTCCGCGCGAAGTTTGAAACTAAAGTAGATAAAGCAAAGGTTAAAAGTTAAAAGCCATTCTTACTAAAATTGAACTGTGCGTCTAACAGCTTTTTAACTTTATGATTTAAAAGTTTCCTTGCTTAAATATGAATTTTGCGTTACAAATTATGACACGACCCGGCATATTTTCGATTCATTCCTGACGCTCTTAAATCACAAAAGTTTCTTATTCGATTGTGCCGAACACATAAATTTTTAATTTTGTTTATTGAGGAGTTAATAAAAATGAAAGCATCTTCTCGGCTGACTCGCGTCGAATTATGTAATTCGACGCGCCGAAGACAATTTACTGCAAAAAATCTTTTCGGCTTTTTCGGACTGCTGTTGTGCGTCCTCGTTCTCGGCGCAGGCGTCGTTCGACCGCAGGCGTCGAGTTCGCTCGCCGAACTGCGCGGGCAAGTTACCGATACGACCGGCGCGGTGATTCCGAACGCGACCGTCACCTTGACCGACACGGCTCGCGGCACAACCCGAACGTCTCAGACGGACGAGAACGGCGAATATATTTTCCTGGCGATTCAGCCGACCGATTACGAATTAAAAGTCGAAGCGGCAAGCGGCAATTTCGCCGCCAACACGGTGCGCGTCACTTTAACCATCGGACAGCAGGCGAACATTCCCATACAGCTTTCGGCGGGCGGCGTGGCGGCACAGGTTGATATTGTTTCGGGTCAGGAAATCGTCGAAACCGACCGCACGCAGCAATCAACCGTTATAACGCCGCGCGAGATTTTAACTTTACCGCTTTCACGGCGCAATTTTCTCGACCTCGCGCTTTTAACGCCCGGCGTCAACGACAGCGACAATATTTCGGACGCTTCGGACGCCCGCGTCGCGCAGGGTCGAGCTTCGGGTTTGTCGTTCGGCGGCAGCAACGGGCGCGGCAATCTCGTAACGGTTGACGGCGGTCCGGTCATCTCGACGACGGGCGGCGTCTTCGACACCGTTTCGCAGGAAGCCGTGCAGGAATTTCAGGTTCTGCGAAACAGCTATAATGCCGAGTTCGGCTTATCGTCGGGCGGCATCGTCAACACGGTGACGAAATCCGGCACAAACAATATTTCGGGAAGTGTTTTCGGACTTTTCCGCGACGACAAATTCGACGCACGCAATCCTTTTGATTTTAATCCAGAAGGACAATCTGAATTTAACCGGCAGCAATTCGGCGGCAGTTTCGGCGCGCCAATCGTGCGCGACCGAACGTTTTTCTTTACCGCCTACGAGCGTTTCAATCAAAATCAAAACACTTTTGTTAATCTTGTCAATCCGGCAAATTACACGGTCACGTCTAGCCAAAACGCCTTGTTCAATTTCCTGCAAACCGGGCCGAACGGCGCGCCGTTTGCGCCTTTGGCGACGCTTCTGCGCGGAAATTTGACGACGACCAACTTCCCGCGCACGATCAATCTATTTGCATCTTCGAGCGGACAATTTCCGTTCGACGCGAATCAGTCATATTTTTCGGCGCGTGTTGACCATACTTTTAACGACCGCACAAACGGCTACATACGCATTCACGCCAACGACCTTTTGGAAGAAAACCAAGCGGCGGGTGCGTTGACCGCCGTGTCGCGCGGCAGAACGCTTAACCAATTCAACGCCGGCATTCTGGCTTCATACACGCAGCAAATCGGTACGAACGCAGTTAACGAAATCAAAGCCGACTTTATTTATTACAAATCCCGTCTGACCACGCCGAATGACCCGTTCGGACCGGAAATCAACATCGAAGGTTTCGGCAATTTCGGGCGCGACATCTTTTTGCCGTCGCTGGGCATTCAGCGCAATTTGGATTTGATTGACAATTTTTCGTTTGTAAAAGGCAATCACACGATAAAATTCGGCGCGAACGTCTTCGCGGCGTTTCAAACCGATGTCAACGAAACGTTTTTCGGCGGACGCTTTAACTTCGGCGCGGCGATTCCGCTCGCCAACATTATCGCGCTAAGCAGTCCGACCGGACCACAGACGCTCGCTCAACTGCAAAGCTACATCGTCAACTCAACCGCAAACGATCTCACTTTAAGAGCGCAGTTGTTGGGTTCTCTCGCCACGCCGATTACCGCTTTGCAATCGTTCAACTTAGGTTTGCCAATCGTTTATCAGCAAGGTTTCGGCGCGGACACGATTAACGGAAACAATATCCGCACCGGTTTTTACGCGCAAGACACCTGGAAAGTCCGCCAAAATTTGACGTTTAATTACGGCTTGCGCTACTCGGTCAACCGCGAGCCGTTCGGTCTTAATCTCGATAAAAACGATTTTCAGCCGCGCGCCGGTTTCGCTTACGACATCACGGGCGACGGCAAAACCGTGATTCGCGGCGGCGCGGGAATTTTCTCGGCTTACGTTAATCGTCTTGTGTCAGGCGTTATCCGAACCCTAGGCAATCCGAATTTTCCCGACGACAACATCAATATCGTTTTGGCGACGGCGACTTCCAATCTGATTCCGGGAGCCAATCTGCCGAATTCGTTCACGGTTTATCAAACGCTGTTCGCGCGAACAAACGGATTCACGCGCATGGTGACCGCCGATGATTTGGTTTTTAATATCAACGGCGTGCCGACCCGCATTACGCCCCGCGAAAACAGTCCGCTCGAAGTCAGATTTTTGGGCGACGAAAAATACAAAACGCCGGAGAGCTATCAAGCGAGTTTGGCGATTGAACGCGATTTGGGAGCGGGTTTTTCATTTGAAGCGAGCTATCTCTACAATCGCGGGATTTTCCTGACGCGCAATCGTGATATCAACCAATTCCGGCAAAGCGGCGCGCCGAATCCGAATAATCCGGGCGGCGGTCCGACGTTCGTCCGCTCGTTCGTTCCCGGAGCGGGCGATTTCCGCAACGGATTCCGTTTTCAGGACAATCTTTACGAATCAAGCGCGAACTCGTTTTATCACGGCGCGACGTTTACGGTGAGAAGACGTTTCGCCAACAACTTCAGCATTTTGTCGCACTATACGCTTTCGAAGACGATTGACGAAGTAACGGATTTCAATTCGGACTTTTCCGCGCAGAATCCGCTTAATCTTCGCGCCGACCGCGCGCTTTCGGCGTTCGACCAGCGGCACCGCGTCGTTTTGACCGGCGTGTTTCAAATGCCGCGATTCGACGATTCATTGACGAGCAAAATTTTCGGGGATTTCGTTGTCGCGCCGATTTTTACATACGGTTCGGGCAAGCCGTTTAATCTGTTGCTCGGTTTCGACGCGAATAACGACGGGCGTTCACAATCCGACCGTCCGGGCGCGGTCGGGCGCAACACCGGACGCGGCGAAGATTTTTACTCGTTCGATATGCGGCTCAGCCGGAGATTTAATATCTCGGAACGCCGTTATCTCGAAGTCATCGCCGAGGGCTTCAATTTGTTCAATCGAACAAATCTCTTAGGCATCAACAACATCGTCGGCGGTTTAACCATCGCCCAACGCAACGAACTGATCGTCGGCACGGCGCGCGGCAGACGCGATGCCGCGCCGACCGCGCCGCTCGGCTTTACGTCGGCAGCTCCGGCGCGGCAATTTCAATTCGGCGCGCGGTTCGGGTTTTAATTTAGGGTTAAGCGATGAAGGATAAGAGATGAGTAAAGCCGCGCGGCTGCTCATCTCTTTTTTCTTGCTCATCGGTCAGCCTTCACCGCTTCTTTTCGCCTTGCCTTAAAACGCTCGTTGTGCTTAAACTTTCAAAGTTACCAATTCAGATAAATCCGTCAGACATTAGAAAATTTTTAAGCCAGCGAGGTGCTTGAGATTTTTTGTCGAAAACATTAAATCAACTTTCCTTTGCCGAATGTTTTCTCGAAGTTTGCGAGGCGGGTATCAAAAAAAGTTTCTATAATTTGAAGGAGATAAAAAACAAATGAGAGCATTCCTTATGCCCGTTGTCGAAAAATTCTTGCTGTCGGCAATCGTGATGATTTTCAGCGTCAGCGCTATTTTTGGGCAGGCGCAAGCCAGCACCGCCGATTTGCGCGGAACGGTTGCTGACCCGAACGGAGCGATTGTGACGGGCGCATCCGTCACCGCCAGAAATGCCGCGACCGGCATCACGCGCACCGTCACGACCAACGACGAAGGCACGTATCAGATTTTCGCGCTGCCGCCCGGCGATTATGAAATTTCGGCGGAAGCCGCCACTTTTAAGCGAACCGTCATCTCGCCTGTCACTCTAACCGTCGGGCAAAGCGCCGAACTCGAAATCAAACTCGAAGTCGGAACACAGGATGTTGTCGTCAACGTTTCGGGCGATTCGGTTGAATTGGTCGAAACCACGCGCACCTCAATTTCCAATACGATTGATCAAACGCGCATCGAAAATCTGCCGATTAACGAGCGCAGCGCGACCGGATTCGCGCTGACGATTTCAACCGTCGGACGCGACAACGGTCGTCCAATCGGACCCGCGCCGACTTCCGGCTTAAACATCGGCGGACAGCGCGGACGCTCGACTTTGGTGCAGGTTGACGGCTCGGACTTTACCGACAATTCAATCAACGCCGCCCGCACAACCGTTTCCCAAGAAGCCGTGCAGGAATTTCAAGTGGCGACGAATTCTTACGCGCCGGAGTTCGGACGCGCGACCGGCGGCATCATTAACGTCGTCACCAAACGCGGCACGAATGAATACAGCGGAAATCTTTTCGGCTTTATCCGCGACAAAAGCGTGCAAGCCCGCAACCCGTTCGCGCCATTCAAATCGGCTTTCACCAGAACGCAGTTTGGCGGAACGCTCGGCGGACCCTTGCCGTTTTTGAATTTCGGCGAAGGCGGACCCGTCACAACGGGCGGCAGAGATAAAAACTTTTTCTTCGTCTCGTTTGAACGCCGTCAGCGCAACGAAACCGGATTTTTCACGAGTGATGTCGCGCAAAATCTCACGGCTTCGGTGAATTTTCCGGTGATCGCCGTTCCCGGATTAAACTTGAATCCGCTTGCCCGCACGTTCGACCGTTTGACTCCCGAACAAGCCGCCCGCATTAACCAACTAATTCAACAAGGAACGGCTCTTTTGGGCAACCCGGCGACTTTGACGCAAGGCATCGCGGCAATTTGCGGCGCGCGCGCGTATGCGTTTTTCGCGTCGAGCGGCGGCAACACTGCTCTGACGGGAACGAATCCGCTGTTCAGTTCGAACGACGGCAGCGCCTGCAACAGCGCGCCGATTGGCTCGCCGATTTCGCCGATTTTGCCCGGCACCGTCGGACAAAGATTTTTCCTGTCGGGCGCGCCCGTTCCCATCAACACGCGCAACGCACAAGGGCAGTTCATCGCATTCCGCCCGCTCAACGATTTGCAGCGGGTTTTTCCCGTCACCGACCGCTCGAATTTTTTCTCGCTGCGCACCGACCATAATATCAACGCGGATAATCAACTGACTTTTCGTTTCGGTTACAATCCCGGAAACCTGACCGGCATTCAAGTCGAATCGCAAAACCAATCTTTGGGACAAAACGATTTTTCGCGCACGGGCATCACCGAACTTAAAGATTATTCGTTTACGGCGGGATTAAATTCGACCATCGGCGAGCGAGCGGCGAACGAATTTCGTTTCAATTACGGCAGACGCGACACGGTTTTCCGTTCGCAAAACGGCGACGCGGTTTCCTTCAACATTTCCGATGCAGCGTTTATCGGGCGCGAGCTTTTCTCGCCGGTTGACCGCACCGAAACGCGCTATCAAATCGCCGACAATTTCAATTATATTTTGGGGACGCACACTTTAAAGTTCGGCGGCGACATCAATTTCGTCAGAATTCCGAGCGCGGTTTTTGAATTAAACTTCGCCGGATTATTCAATTTCGGACCGTTCGCGGCGAGCAATCTTAATTCTGCTTTCGCCGGTTTCCCTGATTTCACGCCGGTTCAATCCTACGGACTCGGCTTGCCGTCAACTTATATTCAAGGGTTCGGCGATCCGGTGAGCCGGATCAAAAACACGCCGATTTCCTTTTTCGCGCAAGACACCTGGAAGGCGACGCGGCGACTGACCTTAAATTACGGCATTCGTTACGATGTCGAGTTGACGGAAACCATCGCGCCGGTCGGTTTCAACGATCCGCTTTCGCGCATCAATTTGTCGGCAAGCGATATTCTCGCCGCGCAGGATGCGCTCGGCGTGCAGCAGGGATTTCCGCGCGACACGAACAATTTCGCGCCGCGTTTCGGTTTCGCGCTCGACGTTTTCGGCGACAGCAAAACGGTCGTTCGCGGTGCGCTCGGGCTTTTTTACGATCATCCGCTGCTCGCCGCCGCGTTCAACTCGGACATCGCCGATGCCGCGCAGCAACAGCAAGCCGTTTTGACGGCGGGCAGTCCGGCGCTGACCTCGCTGCTCAATGCTGCGCAGGTTTTCCAGGGAACGGTCTGCAACGCCGCTTCCGCGAACCCGATTTGTCCGCCGGGATTTAACACGCCGGGTTTGGCTCCGACGGCGCAGTATCAATTCGGCAGACAGCGTTTCAACGACCAGACGTTTTCCGGCTTTGGAACAGTTTTGCCGTTTACCTTGCCGATTACGAAAGACTTCAAATACGCTTCGGCGACGCAAGCTAACTTAACTTTCGAGCGGCAGTTGACAAGCAATATGGCGGTGACGGCTTCGTATATTTTCGTCGGCGCGCATAACTTGCCGCGCCCGACGGACTTGAACTCTCCGCGCACGGATTTACAGATTCAGAATTTCCAACGCTTTGCCGGACGCCTTCCGAATTCGCAGACCGAAGCAGTCGCTTTTTCAATTCCGGTTGCACCGCCCGGTTCGCCTGCCGGCGGCGCGGGCTGCACGGTGGTTATTCCCGGTGCGGTGGCGCAATGCGCGGGCGGACGCGTCGTCGCTCCGGCTTTCGCTAATTTCTTCCGTCCGAACGCGCCGAATTATTTTCTGACGCAATCCATTTTGAATTTGTATAACGCTACGCCGGGATTGCCGCCCGCGCTGCAACGAACGCTTGCCGATTTTAATAACGCTTTAGCAGGCTCTTTGCGAACGCCGGGAATAATTTCGCCCTTCGGCGCGGTCAACGCGCAGGCTTCTGACGGAAATTCAAGCTACAATGCGCTAAATCTGGAATTAAGAAGACGTTTTGCAAATAACTTGACGTTTTTAGCTTCTTACACTTTTTCCAAATCCATTGACGACTCAAGCGATTTGCAGACTTTGCTGATTCCGCAAGACCCGCGAAATTTTCGCGCCGAACGCTCTTTGTCGTTGTTCGACCAGCGACATCGCTTTGTGTTCAGCGGCGTGCTGGCGGCGCCGGAAAGTTTTCGTTCGTCCGATAATTTGGCAAAGAGAATTTTCGCCGATTTCACGATCGCACCGATTATTGAAATTTCGTCGGGTCGTCCGTTCAACATCATCACGAATTTTGACGCGAACAACGACCAGGCAACGCAAACCGACCGACCGAGCGTGAACGCGGACGGCTCGCTCTGCATTCCCGGCACGCCCGGTTGCGTCACGCCGCTGATTACGAACGGGCAATTTTCCACCGGAAATCTGGGGCGCAATATGGGCGTGACGCACGCTTTCGCGTCTTTTGATTTGCGTGTGGCGCGGGCGATTCGCTTCGGCGAGCGCGTTCGTCTCGATTTGATCGCCGAAGGTTTCAACCTTTTCAATCGCTTTAACGAAGCCTCGGCGTCGCCGTTTTTCAGCGCGGTCAACGCATTCGGCGAGCGCGCCAAAGATGGTCGTTATTATAGCCGCCCGACGGCTTCGTATGACCCGCGCCAATTCCAATTCGGCGCGAAGTTGTATTTTTAGATGGGTCATGACTAGCGAAAAATGATTTTCCTAGTAATTTTCAGCAACATTTTATACAAGTCATGACTGCGATAATTAAATCTAAACTCGCACTCTTTTAAGTGCAAATAAAAAGTGTTCTTTGACAGACCGCGAAACTTTACAAGGCGGACTTTGGCATATCCCCAGAAGTCTTCAATACCATTGATGTGAATATCGCCTTGAACGTAATTCGCCTGGTGATAAATTCGGTAATGCTTCTGATAGCCAAGATGAACAATCGAATCGTAAGCACGAAAGCCATCTGTGTAAAGCGTTGAATCAAGACCGACTTTGCCCTTGATAATTTGTTGCAGCGTCTTAGCTTTCACGTTTTTGACAATCTCTGTATAAACTTTCCCGCCCGCGCTTGTAGATGCCAAAAACGATGTGCTTATTTTCCGCTCCGCGCCCGCGCTTGCCTTTTTTGTGGCGCGAGCCGAAATAAGATTCGTCACACTCGACTTCGCCGGAGAATGGAGATTCTCGTTCACAAAAATCGGCAATCAAAGAACGAGTCAAGGTTAAATAGCGGTTGACCGTATTACGATTCAGATTAGCAATTTTAGCTACCTGAGAAGCAGTCAAATCAAGGGCGAAAAGCCTTAGAATTTGACGAAGTTTAGTGCGCGAAATTTGAGCGCGTATGTAGAACTTGCAATTATCTGTCATCTCTAGCTTTAAGTATTATAATTTAACTTTTCGCTAGTCATGACCCTTTTAGATTGACTCATTAGTCCGAATTCAAAAGCTCAAAGTCGAAAAACTTCTTGACTTTGGGCTTTTAAATTTGGGACTTGGTGCTTTTGGATTGATATAATCTCCTTGTGGTTTCTTTCACCG
This sequence comes from Pyrinomonadaceae bacterium, assembly GCA_030448055.1. Lineage (GTDB taxonomy): Bacteria > Acidobacteriota > Blastocatellia > Pyrinomonadales > Pyrinomonadaceae. The sequence continues at coordinate 355,539 of JAUJNR010000004.1, read as the reverse complement.
AACAAATCAAACAAAAAGCCCTGGAAATCGGCTTTCACAAAGTCGGCATTGTTCGCGCCGAACCTCTTTGCGAAGAAGGCGAGCGGCTCAAGGAATGGTTGGCGAACGATTATCACGGCGAGATGCGGTGGATGGAACGCGAGCCGGAAAAACGCTATGACCCGCGTCTGATTTTCCCGGAAGCGAAATCAATGGTCGTCGTCGCGCTGAATTATTTCACGCCGCACGAACACGAAGAAACCGACGCGAAAGGCAAAGTTTCGCGCTACGCCTGGGGCGACGATTATCATGATGTTTTGAAGGAAAAGCTGCGCGAGCTTCTCGCTTTTATTAAATCAATTGAAGAAACTGCCGACGGCAAAATCTGTGTTGACACTGCGCCCGTGATGGACAAAGCGTGGGCGGTTCGCGCCGGTTTGGGATGGATTGGAAAGCACTCAAACGTGATTACCAAAGAATACGGTTCATGGATTTTTATCGGCGAGATTCTTTTAAATTTAGAATTAGACTATGCGAGCGAAATAATAAACGATTATTGCGGAACTTGTACGATGTGCCTCGATGCCTGTCCGACGGGCGCAATTGTCGCTCCCTACATCGTTGATTCGAATCGTTGTTTGTCTTACGCTACAATCGAATTGCGCTCGCCGGATTTGCCAAGCGAGACGAGTGAAAACTTGAACGGCTGGCTGTACGGCTGTGACATTTGTCAGGATGTTTGTCCCTGGAATCGGTTTGAAAAGCCGACCGAAGAAGCGAGATTCGAGCCGCGCGCCGGAAACGTATCGGCGGATTTGGAAGAAATTCTCGCGCTCTCGCCGGAAGAATACGCGGCGCGATTTCGCCGCAGCGCGATGAAGCGGACAAAACTTGGCGGATTGCAGCGCAATGCGCGGGCGTTGAAAGTGAAAAGATGAATGGATGAAGAAAACGAAGGGCAGTTTTTCATCATCGAAAATTTTGCTATGAGAAAGAAAATCGCAATGCTGAAAACTTTATACTTTATTGTCGTTTGTTTATTTGCGTCGCTCGTTGCGGCGGACGCGCAGGAAAAAACTTCGGACTCGAAGATTAAAGAGGCTGCGCCGAAGACGGTCAAGAAAATTAATCGGCGTCCGGCTGATGCGTCGAAACCCGCGCCGTCCGAACCGTTTGAAAAAGCGACGGTCGAAGCGATGGCGGCGCAGTGCGTTAAGTTCGAGACCGAAGCCGGAATTATCGAGATGGAAATGTATCCCGAAAGCGCGCCCGAATCCGTTCGCGGCTTTCTGAATCTGGCGGCAACCGGCTCGCTCGACACGACCACATTCAGCCGCGTCGTTCCCGGCTTCGTCATTCAGGGCGGCGACCTTTTTACGAGAGAAAAGATGACGCCGGAAATTGATAAACGCGCCCGCCGCACGCTGCCCGACGAGCCAAGCCAAATCAAACACGAGCGCGGCGTCGTCTCGATGGCGCGCGGCGATGAGCCGAACAGCGCTTCGACTCATTTCTTTATTCTGCTCCGCGAAGCTCGAACGCTCGACGGCAAATTCGCCGCCTTCGGGCGCGTCACGCGCGGAATGGAAACGGTCGAGGCAATCAACAAAATGCCGGTCGAAGGCGAAAAGCCGACGAAGCCGATTCATATTACACGCGCCGCCGTCGCGCCGTGTGCCGCACCGATAAAGCCTTAAAATCAATTTTAGTATGCGAGAGATGGCGAGCTTGTTTACTCTGACAATTGTTTATCATTTACTGCCGAACAGTAATTTTTGCTTACTCTCAAAACAGTTAAAAGCTGATAATTGACAGTTTTTCCCGCACCGTAAATTTTGCGAAACTTCACTCGCGTTCGTCAGTCGTCCATTCTCCTGTTCGCCCGCTTTGTCTTCCTGTATAATTTTAATAATGCTTCTTCTGCGCGATGCTCACAATCGAATCATCCGCGATTTGCGCGTGTCTTTGACTGACCGCTGTAATTTTCGCTGTTTCTATTGCCTGCCGAACGGCGAACCGCCGCTCGCCCGCAAAGAGACGATTTTAACTTTTGAGGAAATCGAACGCATTTGTGAGATTTTCGTCTCGCTCGGAATCGAGAAAATTCGTCTGACCGGCGGCGAGCCGATGCTGCGGAAGGATATTGAAGTTTTGGTTGAAAAACTAGCTAGATTAAAAGTCCAAAGTCAGTCAGAATCTCAGATTTCAAATCTCAAATTTCAAATAATAGATTCTGAAAATCGCAAATCGCAAATCGCAAATCGCAAATCGCTCGATTTGGCTTTAACAACTAACGGACACACATTTCCGCGCCGCGCCGCGAATTTGAAAAAAGCCGGACTCGACCGCGTGACTATTTCGCTCGACAGTTTGCGGCGCGAGAGATTCCGGGAAATTACGGGCGTTGACGCGCTCGAAAATGTTTTCGAGTCAATTGAGGCGGCGAAAAAATATAATCTGACTCCGGTGAAAATCAACTGCGTGCTGGTGCGCGGTCGGAACGACGACGAGATCGTTGATTTCGCCCGCTTTGCGCGCGAGCGCGATGTAGAGATGCGCTTTATCGAATTTATGCCGCTCGACGCAGGCGGCGACTGGCGGCGCGAATCAATCGTTACGGCGCGGGAAATTCGAGAGACTATTAACCGGGCGTTTCCGCTTCATTTGAAGGAAAAATCGCGCGGCGCGGAGACCGCCTGGCGATACTCTTTCGCTGACGGCGCGCCCGGGGAGATCGGTATCGTCGCGCCCGTGACGGAAATGTTCTGCGGCGCGTGTTCGCGCATTCGCTTGACTGCCGACGGTCAAATTCGCACTTGTCTGTTTTCGACCGACGAATATAATTTGCGCGCCTTCTTGCGCGGCGGCGCCAGCCGCGCGGAAATCGTCGAATTTATCCAAGCCGTCGTTTTGAAAAAGGAAGCCAGGCATTCGATCAACGATGAAAAGTTCGCGCCCGCGTCGCGCTCGATGAGTTTTATCGGCGGATAACAGACAAAATCTCTAGTAGAAGTAACACAAAACATTTACTTCTTTTACGACCGGATAAAAGCCTTTGTCAGGCGGGTCGTGTTAGTTGATACGCATCGTTTTGTCGCTCTCGGAGTTATTCAACGCGCGGCAATTTTGAAATCGGAATTTCGCCGTTTTCACCCAAGTTGACGGCGCGTGTAAAACTGCCGATGTTCAAATACCAAGCATTGTTTGAAGGACGGTAAACGCCGAGTAAAGCCGTTTCGCTACAGCAATTGCCGAAAATAGCATAATTGCCGGGCTGCGCCGAATCGCCGTTTGAGCCGTATTGATAAGCGGCGAAAGACTGGTTGTAGCTACTGCGCAAATACCAGACCGAGTCCGATGGTCGCCATACCGCCACATCCACTTTGCCGTCGCCGTCGTAATCGGCAGGGGTGGGTTGATCTCCGTCTCGTCCCCACTGAAGCGCGGAAAACCCATAATTAGCATTGCTGTTGAGGTGATACCAAACGCCGTTCGACGGGCGCCAAACAACGATGTCGGCTTTGTTGTCGCCGTCGTAATCGGCAGGCACCGGTTTATCGTCAGGCAGCCCGAATTGGAAAGCAATAAGCGCTGCGTTCGAGCTTTGACGGACATACCAAAAGCCGTTTGATGCACGATAAACCGCCGCATCGGTTTTGCCGTCGCCGTCGTAATCGGCGGGCACCGGTTTGTCGCCGCTCACTCCCCAATCAATAGACTGAATCGAATTGTCGGAGCTGCGCGCGCAGTATGCACCAAACGCCGTTTGAAGCACGATAAACGGCAACGTCCGTCCGTCCGTCGCCGTCATAATCGCCGGGCGTTGGCACGTCGCCCAGATCACCGCGTCCCCAAAAAACCCGCCGCACGACGGCTCCGTTTGAATTTTCGATTGTCCAGCGCCCGTCGCTCGCGCGCCACAGAGCCACATCAGTCGCCGAGTCGCCATCGAAATCCACGATTTTAGTTTGTCCCGCAGGCGCGCAATTATTTTTCTTAACTAACAAAAAAGCAAACGGGAAAAACGCCCCGCGCGCAACGCTTAAATAATCGGTTCTACCGTCGCCGTCGAAATCCGCGTAAACGTTCGAGGACAGTGAATTCGGCAAACGCTTGGCGAATTCAAACGCGGTGAAAGCGCCGTTCGCATTGCCGAGCAAAATGGTGTTGAGCGAAAACGTGCTAGAGGCGCTCGGAATCAGCAAATCTTTCAAGCCATCGCCGTTGTAGTCGCCGATGCGCACCGTGAAGTGAGTATAATTTTCGGTGCGGTTCGGCAGAGTCGTTTCGCTTCGCGTAAAACCGCCTGCCGAATCGCTGAGAAAAACAATCGTTTTGTTGACGCCCGTGTTAGTGGGGAGGAAAGCGACGAGATCGCTTTTTCCGTCGTTATTGATGTCGGCGGACAGTTCCAAATCGTAAAATTGATTTTCGAGCGTAGTTTCAGCAAATGAGCTGCCCGTTCCATTGTTAATAAAGATCGAGGTGCGAGCGCCCGTAATCGTTGAAGAGACGGCAAAATCCGCTTTGCCGTCGGCATTAAAATCGCCGATGACCGGAAACGAATTGGTTAATTGCGTGCCGCTTGTCGCGTAAGTGCCGTCGCTATTGAGCGCGAAGAACATATTATCGACAACCAAATCCGGACGATTATCGTTGTTAAAATTGGCTATGTCGCGCACTCGCAGAGCACTACCCGGATGAAGCGGGAGATTCGTCTGATTCCACAAAGCGAAATTGCCCGTGTTGTCGCCCAAAAAAGTTTTGACCGTAAGTGAATTGTTGTGATAACTAATGACCAAATCTTTTTTGCCGTCGTTATTTAGATCGCCGGGAAGAACGACGCTCGACTGCGACCCGATTTCATTTATTAACGGATTGCCGAAATTGCCCGTTCCGTTGTTTAAATAGGTCGTCAGTTTTCCGTTGTCCGCGTCGTGAATCGCCACGTCCGGCTTATTGTCGCCGCTGAAATCGGCAACAATTACGCGATCAAGGGAAAAAGGGGCGATGGCTTTGCGTCTCAAAGTATCGAACGCAATCGAGCCGCATTGCCCGAAGACAGTTGGCGGAGCCGATCCGAAGGCAATCAAAAAAACGAAAAACGTGCAAAACAAAAGGATTATTCGAGCAGTCATTTATTTCTCCTTAAACTGGCGGCACACCGGGCGCAAACGCTTGGATTTTTGATTCGGCAAACGATTTTATACCGATCGAGCGTGATTGTTCGGCTATTATAATCGAACAAGCGGGTGGGGTCAAACGCCTTTATCTAGCTAAGCCCCGCGTGCAAATTAATTTGATATTTGAAAAATTGAAGCCCAAGCCGCAAAGCCTCCTAATAAAAGTACTTGACGCTTTTATCAAAGGAGGATTTCGATGGACTTCGACAACTTGAGGATAATGGTTTTCCGCCGAATTGACGATGCTTTGCAAAAATTCTGATTTAACGCGCGTGTTCGGCGCGTGTTTGTCGGCTTTGAAGAAATCGAGTGAAACGAAAATACTCCCGTGCGGGCTTTCGCATCAGCCGCGCTGATCTGAGATTTGCGGTAAATAAATTGATGAACTTCGCTTCGCCAGATAAAAACATTCGGCGGTTCTCATCCGATTCTGGCATCCTTCGGCGTTTGAAGAAGTTCAAAGCCTTCGGAACGCGCCACGAAAGTCGCCGCCGTCAAATCGCCGACGACGTTTAAGGTCGTGCGGCACATATCGAGAATTCTGTCCACGCCCAAAATAATCGCAATCAGCGCGGGATTAACGCCAATCATCGCCAAAATTCCGATGATAAAAGGAATCGAACCGCTCGGAACGCCCGCCGTTCCGATGCCGCCTAAAATAGCCAGATAAACGACCATCAATTGCTGTCCGAGCGTTAAATCAACGCCCGCGAGCTGGGCGAGAAATAAAACCGTGACGCCTTCGTAAAGAGCCGTACCGTTTTGATTCGCCGTCGCGCCGACGGTTAAAACAAAGCTGTTGATTTGCTTCGGCACGCCCAAATTTTCTTCCGAAACGCGCAGCGCGGTAGGCAGAGTCGCGTTCGACGAACTGGTAGAAAAAGCCGTCACGATGACCAGCCAGACGCGCCGGAAAAAATCAAACGGATTGATGCGCGACAAAAACCAGACTGAAAGCGAATAAACGCCGAAAAAGTGTATGCCGAGACCGAGCAGCACCGTCAAAATAAACGCTCCCAGAGTTCCCAATAAATCAATGCCGAACCGCGCCATATTGTTGAAAATCAGACAGGCGACGGCATACGGCGCGAACTTCATAATCATATCAATGATTTTCGATGTGATTTCAAACAGCGAATTCATTCCGCGAACGAACGGACCGGAAACGGTTTCGGGCAGCAAGGTTATAGCGACGCCGATAATCAAGGCGAAAAACATCAAATGCAGCATATTCGGATTTTCCCCGGCTATCGAGTTAAAAACATTGCGCGGCACAATCGTTTTAACCACCGACATCAGCGGTGAATCGCTGGCGGCGGCTTGTTCGGCTTTTTTCGCCGATTCGACCGTTGTTCCGGCTTGCGTTTTATACCGCTCCTGAAGCTCGGCAGCTTTATCGGGCGCAAGCCACGTTCCGGGCTTAATCGTATTCGCCAAACCCAAACCGATAACGACCGAAATCGACGAAATAATCAGACAATAAGCAAACGATTTGAAACCGACGCGACCGAGCTTGCGAATGTCGCCGATGCCCGCCACGCCGACGACCAAAGAGGAAAACACGAGCGGCACGACAATCATCAGCAGCAAATTCAAAAATAATTGTCCGACGGGTTCGGTGAGATTTTTGATTGTCCAATCTATTCCGGCGACAAAGTTTTCACCGCTGGATTTGCCGATTTGATTAACCGTCAATCCGCCGATTACGCCGACAATCAATCCGATTAAAATTTTCGTGTGCAACGCCAAACCCTTCGGTTTATCCCACGTGTCGTCATCTAAATCGGTTCGCAGTTCTTGTTGGTAATTATCATCGGAAAGTTTTCTGTTTTCTTCGTTCATTTAAATAAAGTTTCCTTTTCGTTTTCGGATTGGATTTTAAGACTTGTTTGCGACGAACTCTATTAAACTTCAATTTCGTGGATTCGCAAAATTGATTTCGGATGTTTGCCGCATTCGGGCGAAAACTCTTTGCGCGTTGACGACTGAGCGCGATATTATTTTTGAAAATGAAGAAACTCGACGCCTTTTTTGCCGAATGCACAAAAATTGTTGACCGGGAACTCGACGCGCTGATTCCGTCCGGGCAAACCGAACCGGCGAACTTGCACCAGGCGATTCGCTGGAGCGTTTTCGCGGGCGGCAAACGCCTTCGTCCCGCGCTTGTTTTCGCGGTCGGGCAAACCTTCGGCGCGGCGAAAAAAGATTTGGGACGAGCGGCGGCGGCAATCGAGATGATTCACGCTTACTCGCTGATTCACGACGATTTGCCCGCGATGGACGACGACGATTTGCGTAGGGGACGCGCGACTTGTCATAAAAAGTTTGACGAAGCGACGGCGATTTTGGCGGGCGACGCGCTGCAAACGCTCGCGTTTCAAACAATCGCCGAAGACGCAAATTTAAGCGCGGAAACGCGCGTCCGTCTCGTTTCGGAAATCGCGCAGGCGGCGGGAACGCCATCGGGAATGGTCGCTGGACAGCAACTCGATTTTGAGGCGGAAGGCATAAAAATTTCAATCGAAAATTTGGAGAGAATTCATCAAAACAAAACCGGCGCGATGATTTCCGTCGCCGCCCGCGCTGGCGCGATAATTGCCGAAGCTGACGAAACGGAAATCGCAACTATTTCAAAATACGCCGCCAATCTGGGATTGCTTTTTCAAATCACCGACGATTTGCTGGACGCGACACAGACGACAGAAGTTTTAGGAAAGACGGCGGGCAAAGACGCGCGGGCGGAAAAGGCAACATACGTTTCGCTTTACGGTTTGATTGAGGCGCGACGGCTTGCCGAAAATACCTACTTGGCGGCTGGCGAAGAATTGAAAAAAATTAAACTAGAAACTTTTCTTTTGGACGAAATAGCCGATTTTATCCTGCGCCGGAAAAAATAAAAAAGTTTCTCCCGCTCTTGAAATTTGTTATAATTTTCGGGCAGGCACGAAAAACGTCCGCATTCTCAATCTCCTTTTTCTTAGTCTCAAAATGAATTCGCCCGCGCCAAATTTCAAAAATCTCTGGAAACCGTTTCTCGTCGCGGCGGCGTTGGCGTTCGTTTACGCGACGGTTTTAATTAAGTTAGGCGCTGATTGGTGGACGGACGAAAATTATTCACACGGTTTGTTAGTGCCGCCTCTTATCGGCTACATCATTTGGCTGGAGTTCGACGCGCTCAAAAACGCGCCGAAAAATTCGTCTGTTTGGTTGGGTTTCGCTTTGATTCTCCTCGCATTGCTGATGCTCCTGGGCGGAACGCTCGGCGCGGAACTTTTTACGCGCCGCGTCTCGTTCATTTTGATACTGGCGGGCATCGTCGTTTATTTCTGGGGCGCGCGAATGTTAAAACTGCTCGCCGTGCCGTTCGCGCTGTTGCTTTTAGCGATTCCGATTCCGCAGATTTTCTTTAATAAAATCGCGCTGCCGCTGCAGATGTATGCTTCGCAGATGGCGATTTGGGGAATACGGTTATTTGAAGTTCCGTCAATTAGAAAAGGCAACGTCATCGAGATTTTGCCGCAGGGCGCGACGCAAATTGTCGCGCTTGAAGTCGTCGAGGCGTGCAGCGGCATTCGTTCCTTGATGACGCTCGTGACGCTCGCTCTCGTGCTGGCGTATTTCACCGGCGAACGCGATAAACGCAACGGGCGCGGCTGGTTTGATTTTCTAAAAAACTTTGATTTCTGGAGGGCGATTATTTTGATGCTGTCGGCGATTCCGATTGCGATTATCACCAACGCCGCGCGGGTGACGGCGACCGGAGTTCTGACTTATCGTTACGGCAAACGCGCGACCGAAGGCACGCTCCACGACGCTTCCGGCTGGCTGGTTTATGTGACGGCGTTGGGATTGCTATTATTAGTAAATTTGGGTTTAAAGAAAGTCTCAAGTCTCAAGTTTCAAGTCTCAAGTCAATCGGAATCTCAAGTTACAGATTACGAATTTCAAACTGACCGAAATCCGAAAATCCAAAACCGAAACGAAAAAGAAACTGTCTTACAGTCTGTCTCCGCGTCTTCAGCGCGTCTTCAGCGCGTTTCCGCGTCGCTCCTGGCAGCCGTTCTACTCGTCGGCGGAATTTTTATTAATTGGTTCGAGCAGCGCGGCGAAGTTGAAGTCGAGCGCAAATCTTTGTCGGAAATTTCCGCGCGGCTCGGCGAATGGCGGCAAAAGGGCGACGCGATTCGCTTCGGGGCGGCAACCGAAACGGTTCTCGGCACGACCGACTACACGATGCGCGAATACGTCGCGCCCGGCGGACGGCTGGCAAATCTCTACGTCGGTTATTACGCTTCGCAACGCCACGGCGCGACGTATCACAGCCCGCTGAATTGTCTGCCGAGTTCGGGTTGGGTGATGACGCAACCCGAACGCATCGAAATAAAATCGCCGTCAGGGGAAACTTTTACGGCGAACAAATTTATTATCGAAAACGGCGTTTATCGAGAGGTTTTAATTTACTGGTATCAGGGACGCGGGCGGGCGACGGCGAGTGAATATACCGACAAAATCAATACGGTGTGGGACAGCGTTCTGCGGCGGCGAAGCGACGGCGCGATGGTGCGCGTGATGACGGGCGTCAGCGATTCCGAAACGGAAGCGACCGCCAAAGCCGCTGATTTAGCCGCGCAAATCGCCGAGAAATTGCCGGAATTTGTTCCCGAATAGAGAATGATTTGGTTTTGAAAAAATCAGAGGAGAAGGATGATGTCGCGTATTTTATGACGGAAAAATTGCCCGTTATAAATTGTAAGGCATTACCGTTTAGAGTATAATTTCGACTTTTCTTAGAGTCAGAATAGATTGACAGTTTCAGCGGTTTTGGAAACGGCTCGTCAAGTTCTAAAAAGCGCGAAATCCAAAACACTTAACAGTTCTTTTCTGAAAAATCAGGCTGATTGTCAGTTTTCCAAACTGCCGCTTCGAGGGTTTCGGAGATTTGAGACGACCAGCCTTTTTAAATTTATGAGAGAATACCGTGGTTTTCACTTCACATTTTTATTTTCGCTGGCTTTAGCTTTGAGTTTTGTTTTCACCGCCGCCTGCGGCAGCCAATCTAATGAAAAACATCTGGCGCGCGGTGAAGAGTATTTGCAGAAACGCAAATTTCAGGAAGCCGTAATGGAATTTCGCGCCGCCGCCGACATTGATAAAACTTCGGCTGAAGCGAGTTGGGGACTGGCGCGGGCGTTTGAAAATCTCGGACAATTTGACGAAACCGTCCAAGAGCTGCGCCGCGTCTCGGCGCTCAATCCCGACCACCTCGAAGCGAAAACCAAACTCGGCAATCTTCTGCTCGCCGGACAAACGTCGCAAATTGACGAAGCCGCCGCGCTTCTCGAAGACATTCTCGCCCGCGACCAGAATTTTATCGAAGCGCACATCTTAAAAGCGGCGCTCTTCAGTGCGCAGAAAAAAAGCGAAAAAGAAATTCTGGATGTTTTGAATTACGCCGTCGCCCTCGACCCGAACCGCACCGCATCCTACATCACCTTGTCGCGGTTTTTTATGCAGTGCGACAAAACGCAGGAAGCGGAACAAGCGATCCAAAAAGGCATTTCCGTTAATCCGACCCAAGCAATCGGCTATCTCGAATACGGCAGATTTTTAGCTTTCGCCGAACGCGCCACGCAAGCCGAAGCGCAATACCGGCGAGCGATTCAAGTCGAACCCTTGAACGTCGAAGCGCATGAAGCCGTTGCCGAATTTTATCTCGCCGAACGACAATTCGATAAAGCCGAGCAATCTTACAAGCAACTCGTCGAAATTCAGGAAAACAGCCCGGCGAGCCGTCTGAAGTTGGCGGATTTCTACGCGCTAATCGGACGCGAAGAGGACGCGATTCGCGTTTGCGCGGAGATAATCGCGGAGATTCCCGAATACGCCCGCGCCCGTTATCGCCTGGGCGAAATTTATCTCGACCGACGCGAAAGCGCGAAGGTCATCGAGCAGACAGAGGAACTTTTAGCGTTGAATGACGGCGACGCGGAGGCGCTGATGCTCCGCGCCCGCGTTCGCATTCAGGAAAACAAAACGGAAGAAGCGGTTAAGGATTTGGAGGAAATTCTAAAAAAACAGCCGAGCCAGAAAAGCGCGCTTTTTTACATGACGCAGGCGCGGCTAACTCTCGGACAAATCGAGCAGGCTCTGGCGTTCGTCGGCGATTTGGAAAAATATCATCCGGGTTTTCAGAAAACGAAATTATTAAAAATTCAGGCGAGTTTATCGAGCGGCGAACCGGAAAACGCCAAGCGGCAGGCTAATGAACTGCTCAACGCGATTAAGAAATCTTATCCGAACCAGGAACTCGACGCGCAGGAATTGGAAGAACTTCGTGTTCGCGCACTGACGGCTCGCGGACTGGCGAATCTCGAACTCGGAAAACTGGTTGAAGCGAAGGCGGATTTGCAATCGGTGCAAACGCTTTCGCCGAGTTCTGCCGCCGCCGCAATCAATCTGGCAAAGGTCTTTGTCGCCGAAGGAAATTTAACTGAAGCGGTAAATTTATACGAAAAAGCGTTGGCGGGCGACGGCGTAAATTTCGATGCGCTGAGCGGGCTGACAAACGTTTTGAGCAGAGAAAAACAATTCGACCGGGCGCATCAAAAACTCAACGGGGCAATCGAAGCCAGCGCCGCGCAAACAAGCGTTTTGCCCGCGCTGCATTTTTTGAATGCGAAGGTTTTTACATGGGAGAAAAACATCGAAGCAGCCGAAGCTGAATTGAAAAAAGCGATTGCGATTGACGATAATTATTTGCCCGCATATACGGCTTATGCCGCGATTTTAGCGGAGCGCAACCAAATTGCCGAAGCCGTCGAAGAATATAAAAAAGTCGTCGAGCGAAAACCGTCTGCCGCCGTTTACACTTTAATCGGGATGCTTGAAGAGGCGCGGAACAATTGGGCGGAAGCCGAAAAGAATTACCGCCGCGCTTTGGAAATCGCGCCGGACACCGCGATTGCCGCTAACAATCTGGCGTGGCTGCTCGCCGCCAATCAGGGAGATTTGGACGAAGCCTTAATGCACGCGCACGCGGCGGTCGAGCGCAATCAAACCGTCGCCGGTTACTACGACACGCTCGGCTGGATTTATTATAAAAAGGAATCGCCCGCGCCCGCCGTCGAACTGCTCAAAAAAGCCGTCGCGCTCGACGAAGCCGAAGCGTTGAAAAACGGCGGGGCGGCGAATTCGGCTTATCGTCTGCGGCTCGCCATGGCATTGGCAGCGGCGGGCGATAAATCTGGGGCGCACAAGGAAGCGGAAGTTTCGCTACAGAACAGTCGCGGTTTGAGCGAAAAGGAAATGCAGGACGCGAGAAACTTATTGGCGAATTTATAAGAGTTAAATACATCGGCGTTCGGCGGCTTCGCGCGCGTGTTCGAGCGAGCGTTTTCGTAAATTCGTTTGGAAAATCAAGAGAGTTAGAACGTCGAAAAAGTCCAAAACAAAAATCGCCGAAGAAAGCGGCAATGGCAAACCGCGCAATTCGTTAGGCGGCTCGGACGACGAGATGAATTTGGAAATCGAAGAGGTCGGCGGGTTTTATTAAAAATTTCAGACCAGGTTTGTCTGAAATTCTTGCCGCTTGACAACCGAGGCTGAATTTTCGTAGCATTGCAATTCGCCGTTCAGGTTCAAGCGGCGCGTTTTTTTGAAAGAAATTTGGACGTGAGCGTGCCAAAACACCGAGCGAAAAGAGTTTCCGGGCATGTACGTCAATTGGTAGACAGCCTCCCTTACAAGGAGGAAGTTAGGGGTTCGAGTCCCTTCATGCCCACCAGTTTTGAAAATTACAGATTAAGGATTTCATATTATCAAGTTTGAAATTCGTATTGCGGAGTCGTAGTTCAGTTGGTTAGAACGCCAGCCTGTCACGTTGGAGGTCGCGGGTTCGAGTCCCGTCGGCTCCGCCATTTATCTCTTTATTACCAGTAATCTAAGAATAGTATGAAAATATATGTCAAGATATTTTTCTATTCTCTTCAAGTGAAGTAATGTCCGGCAGCTCGCCAGTGGTTTTCTCGGATAGGGCATTGTCAACTGCTTTCTGCATATCATCAGCAACTCTTTGAGCTTCTTCTTTTGTGTCAAAGTCTTTTACTCCAAAAGGCTTTCCAGTTTCTGAGTCTTCCTGAAGAACCATATACTTGCCATCTTTATTAGGCACATCATCTACAAAAATTCTTATGCTCATAATTTCTCCTTGGACAAGTTCATTCACTCAAGCCCATCTTGATATTTCTAAAGTGTTCTTCAAATTACCCAAGGGGAATTCCTAACGAGCTAAGCTGTGTGTATGCCTGTTTAGCTCTGTCTAATAGATCATCATAAGTCAACAATTCATTTATTTTGAATTGTTGACTTACTACGTCCATATACGCTCTGAAATCTCGCCCTTGTCCAAAACTTTGTTCTGAATTTCTGCTGATCACGACCATACTAGTGCGATAATTTGCAATACCGGGGTATTGATTCTTGATGATCTCATAATGATTTCTTATATAGTGTTCCCATTCGGCAATTTGGAAAGTTGATTGGGTCACTTCACTGCGTGGTTGCCCCTGTGCAGTCGCTATTAATTTTCCGGGTCTTTCTAACTCCACGAGCTTATATCTATTACCAGAGTATTTCATAATAAAATCTGGTTCAACATACTTCTTACCAAGCGGAGTTTTGTCCACAGGATAGTGAAAGCGTGGCTTTGATATTGCTTCCCCATATACATCCAACAGTAACGGATTAGCTTTCAGGAAATCGTGAAAGATGCTTTCTTCTCCGTCAGGATTGTCGTTAAGCAAATTTTCAAAATTACTAATTGCTCTTCTAAGTAATTCCAACCGTTCAAAAAAAGCACCATTACCTTGTGTTCTGACTGATACAACACCATTTTTTTCCCCGTAATGAGCTATTGTATGGGCATAATCTCTTCTTATATCAGCAAGCACCCTTGTGTGAATACTTCTGCGATCCCAAGCTGATTTGTCGCTGTGAAAAAGTATTTCAATATAACTAAAATCACGCCGATATTTGCCATCACCCGTTTCAAAACTCATATTTCTAATTATCAAAGGGTCCCAAAATTTACTCCGATTTGAAATTAACTGCTTTGAGTCTTCAGTAACGAAATACAAGCCGTATAAACTAATTTTGTTCCATACTTCATCCAACGGAAGATCATATGAATAAAGAGTGAAGTCTAATTTGCTATTTGTTGTCGGTTTCTCAGGATCATCGGGAGTATTTTGTATGTTGTCAAGGGTCACTGTTTTCTCTGGTTTAGGCATTTGATTAACTTCATCACTAGAAACACCAACAACGTTCATTTTTATAACAGCATTGTCATTCCCTGATTTTGCGCTGGCTGTAATCACAGCGCCGTCTTTTGCAAGATGACAAATGAGTTTTTCATTATCTAAGTTCACATAAGGTGAAATTAATATTCGCGGGTAGCCCGCTCCATTTGGAGGTGGTGCTGTAAACCTATTATAAAAATAAGCGCCATATTGGATCATGTAATCTATAAGGTAGCCTGACGCATCTTCGGCACTAATAATCTCTTCCTTTTTGGAAATTCTTTCAAATTGCTGATGCTTCCGCTTTTTCAGTTGTGATCTTTTTAATCTACTCATAATGAAAATTCGTATCTGTTGATACTCGACTATGACCAGCTCATATAAGCCAACTTTTATTACTTTACAAGATTTTTCCACTTGCTACACTCAAGTAAAGGTCGGCAATCATTGAAGCCCTTGTTGGGCAGAATTGTCATACACCGTGTTAAAAATTCCCGCTCAAATCTCAAAAATTGAGACTACTTCAGACAAATGTCTCAAGCTCGTCGTTCATACGACGCAAGAACTCAACCATCATAAAAACTAATTTAGACAAATAAAACCGCCTTTATAAGGGCGGTTTTATTTGTCTGTGCTGCTCTTCTACTCCACTGCTTTACCCATTTCCATCATGTCAGGGCTTTTAGCTATGGCAGCGATAATTTGAACTCGCCATATCGAATATGATTCTGATATAGAAAACATAATCTATTGAGCCTAAAAAAGACACGCTTATACCAGATGGTTAAGCGTGTCTCTAAATGGTTAGTTAGATAAAGATTAGTCTGGTCGTGGGTATCTATCAGAAAGCCAATTTATAAAGGCTTTCGCACAGCGTTTGAGTGTTTGTAGGTTCATAAAACTCCTTTCGAGATACTGAGGAGAGGATTTTCAACTTTTGCTTACGCAAGTGGCAAGCCACTCATTTTATATGTCCAAACAAAGGCGTTTTCCATAGATTGAAAACAACTCGGCTAGAATTCATTTTTACAGAAAGTGAAAGTTTACGCGCCGGATTTCCCAGACAACGCATCTGCGGCTTGACACATCAACTTTTGTTCAAAAACTATTTCTTAATTTTTACGAGCAAGAGTTATTTATCAAATGGATTTGTTTTTTAATGTGCAGTGGAAAGAGCTTTTCACTCCCGACGCTCCGCTGCTGGAAAGCGTCATACGCGGAACGATTGTTTATATCGCAATTTTCTTTTTGGTGCGCGTTATTCCGAACCGGCAAATGGGCGGCGTCGGTATGAACGATATGCTTTTGATAGTGCTGGTTGCCAGCGCCGCGACCAATTCGCTGGCGGGCGAGCATAAATCAATCACCAATGGAATGGTTCTCATCGCCACGGTTATTTTATGGAGTTATGCGTTTAATTGGCTCGGTTTTAAGTTTCCGAGTCTGCTGCGATTGTTTCAACCGGCGGCGAAAGTTATCGTTAAAGACGGGCAGATGCAGGAAGACATTATGCAAAAGGAATTAATTACCGAAGAAGAGTTAAAGGGCAAATTGCGGCGGCAAGGCACGGACGACATCGCAAAAGTGCGAGAAGCGTTTATTGAATCCGATGGTCAGATAAGCGTTATCGAGCGATAAGCGAGAAAGCTGCATTCCGAGAGCAATAGCAAAATGACTTTACAAGCGTTTGACGAATCTTAATAAAAAAGAAGTATTAGCTGTCGCCGCTTTGTTTATTAAAAAAAATGATAAAATATTTTCCGCAAGCAAATCGAAAAAATTATCAGTGAGATTTGCTTGCAAATTTTTTCGATCAAAACTTAACCCAAGTTAAAAATTGTGCTAGAATAAAAACCGTAGAAGTTTTTGATTCGGCACGACAAGGGAAAAACTAGAATGACTTTAGATAAGCTGAAAATGGGGCGCACCGCAGTGGTGACGGGCGTTCGCAATCAATCAACCGAACGCCGCCGTTTGTATGATTTGGGAATTACGCCGGGAACACCAATCGAAAACGTGATGCCGAGTCCGCTCGGCGACCCGATTGCCTATCGCGTTCGCAGCGCGGTCATTGCGCTCCGGCGCGAACAGGCGCAGTTGATTGATGTAGAGGAGTAAAAGAAAATGTCGGCACACGCGGAAACGCTGAATCAATGCGGCAGTTGCGCTTCGTCGTGCCATCACACGGCGCAGCTCACCAAACTCGGTCTCAAAATTCGCAATTGGGATTACACGGTCGCGCTCGCCGGAAATCCGAATACCGGAAAAAGCACGATTTTTAATCAACTGACCGGACTTCACCAGCACGTCGGAAACTGGGCGGGCAAAACCGTCACCAGAGCCGAAGGCGCGTTCACGCTGAACGGGAAAAAATACAAACTCGTAGATTTGCCCGGCACGTATTCGCTGCTTTCGACGAGCGTTGATGAGGAAATTGCCCGCGATTTCGTTCTTTTCGGTCAGCCGGATGTGACGGTCATCGTCGCTGACGCGACGCGGCTCGAAAGAAATCTCAATCTGGTTTTGCAAGTTTTGGAAATTACCGACCGCGCCGTCGTCGCCTTGAATTTAATTGACGAAGCCGAGCGAAACAATTTAACCGTTGACGAGCGGGCGTTGGCGCGTGATTTGGGCGTTCCGGTCGTGCCGATGGCGGCGCGGCGCGGCGCGGGCGTCAAGGAATTATTAAACGCGATTGAAATGGTAGCGAGCGGACAATTTTCGGCGCGCCCGCACCGCATCAAATACGCGGACGAACGATTGGAAACGGCAGTCGAGACGCTTGCCGAGCAACTTCGCGTGGAGTTTGACAATTTGCCGAATGCGCGCTGGGTCGCGCTTCGTCTACTCGAAGGCGATGAAAACATCATCAACGCCATCGAGACGCGAACGCTCGGAAAAGTCAAAGAAGCGGGAGCTTTCCCATCGCTCGTCGAATCTGAGGCGAGGTAAAGGAACGCCGGCATCTCGCCGGCAAAACGCCGTCCGCTAACAGACGACGTTTGAATTTGAAATGACAAATAATTCAACCGCAATTTTAGACGCCGCCGCTCGCTTTCGCCGTGAGATGGGCGATAATCTGCACGATAAATTAACCGAAGCGATTTACGCCGATGCCGGACAAATCGCCGCCCGCGCCGTCTCGTCCGGCGAACAGTCGAACGGCGTAAATTTCGGACAATTTTTCGACCGCCTGGTCACGAGCCGCTGGTTCGGTTTTCCGCTGATGATTCTGCTTTTGACGGTGGTTTTCTGGCTGACGATTGCGGGCGCGAACATTCCGTCGGCGATGCTCGGCGAACTTCTGCAAGGCACGGTTTATAATCTGCTTCACGATTTTGCCAGTTCCTTGAACGCGCCGTGGTGGTTGTCGGGATTTTTAATTGACGGCGTTTATCTGGCTACGGCGTGGGTCGTCAGCGTGATGTTGCCGCCGATGGCGATTTTCTTTCCGCTGTTTACTCTTTTGGAAGATTTGGGTTATCTGCCGCGCGTCGCGTTTAATCTCGACCGGCTTTTCAAACGCGCCGGAGCGCACGGAAAACAAGCCCTAACGATGATGATGGGTTACGGCTGCAACGCGGCGGGCGTGGTTTCAACTCGCATCATTGACAGCCCGAGAGAGCGTCTGATTGCGATTATCACGAATAACTTTGCGATTTGTAACGGGCGTTGGGGAACTTTGATTTTAATCGGCGCGATCTTTATCGGCTCGACTGCGCCGCCCGCGCTGGCGAGTCTAATCGCGGCGACGAGCGTCGTTGCCATTGCAATTCTCGGCGTGATTTTTACGCTTTTGGTTTCGGCGTTTCTGTCGAAGACGTGGCTCAAAGGCGAAGCGTCGAGTTTCAGTCTCGAACTTCCGCCGTATCGCCCGCCGCAAATCTGGCAGACGCTTTATAAATCAATCGTTGACCGCACCCTTATTGTCTTAAAACGCGCCGTGCTGATGGCGGCTCCGGCTGGCGCTGTGATTTGGCTGATGAGCAACGTCAATATCGGTGAGGCGAGCGTTGCCGCGCATCTGGTTTCTTTTCTCAATCCGTTCGGTCTGCTGCTCGGTTTGAACGGCGTGATTTTGGTCGCCTATATCGTGGCGATTCCAGCGAATGAAATTGTCGTTCCGACGATTTTGATGCTGACGCTGAATATGGCGAAATCCGGTTTGGCGCAAACGGGAGTGATGAGCGGAATTGACGACGATTTGCAGATTCGGCAAGTGCTGACCGAAATGGGTGGCTGGACGCTTTTGACGGGCGTCAATTTGATGCTGTTCAGTCTGCTGCACAATCCGTGCAGCACGACGATTTGGACGATTTGGCAGGAAACGAAAAGTTTGAAGTGGACGACCGTTGCCACTCTTTTGCCGGTCGTGTTGGGAATCGCCGTGTGTTTTCTGACGGCGAGCGTCGCCCGTTTAACCGGCTTAATTTGACCGGCTCAGTATTTTCTAATCAATGGTTGAAGTAAAGAAAAAACTAACCGTCTCAAAGGAAGATTACCTGAAAGCGATTTGGAGTTTGTCTGAACGCGAGACGGCGGGAAAAGCCGAAGCCGGAACGAACGATTTGGCTTCGATGCTGCAGGTCTCGCCGCCTGCCGTTTCCAAAATGCTCAAACAGATGGAACAGCAGTCGCTCGTCGCGCACGTTCCTTACTACGGCGTTCGATTAACGGAAAAAGGACGCGCCGCCGCGCTCAAAGTCGTCCGCCGCCACCGCCTGCTCGAATTATTTCTGACCGAAGTTTTGAAATACGACGCGCATTCGGTTCACGACGAAGCCGAGCGGCTCGAACATCACATCTCCGAAGAATTTGAGCGGCGCATTGACGAACTTCTTGATTTTCCCGAAACATGTCCGCACGGCAGCTACATTCCGCGCTCCGCATAATTTCGCGCCGAATGGTAATAATTATAAAGATAAAAGGGCGCGAGATATTGCAACATCTCGCGCCCTTTTATCTTTATAATCGAATTTTTCTAGCCTTTTCTTAGTTCGGTCAAAACCTGTTTGGCGACGGCTTTGAGCGTGTCGAACACGCCGACGCCCTGTGAAGCGGTCGCTTCAAAGACCGGCTCGCCTTTACGCAGCAATTCGGCGGCAAGTTCGTCGGTCGGAACAACGTTCGGCAAATCGCGTTTGTTTAATTGCAAAACGTAAGGAATATCCATCAAATTGTAACCCTGCGTCTGCAAATTTTCTTCCAGGTTATAAAGCGATTCGATATTCGCGTCCATTCTTTCCTCTTGCGAATCAGCCACGAAAACCACGCCGTCCACGCCCTTTAAAATCAGTTTGCGCGAGGCGTCGTAATAAACCTGACCGGGAACCGTGTAAAGGTGAAAACGAGTTTTGAAGCCGCGCACCGTGCCGAGTTCGAGCGGCATAAAATCGAAAAAAAGCGTGCGGTCGGTTTCCGTCGCTAAAGAAATCAGTTTGCCTTTGGCTTGCGGCGCGGTCGAATCGTAAATGTGCTGCAGATTAGTAGTCTTACCGCAAAGTCCGGGTCCGTAATAAACAATTTTGCAGTTGATTTCGCGGGAAGCGTAGTTGATAAATGTCATAATATTGTTAATGGATAATGGTTAATCGTTAATTATTACTGCCGCCAATTCACTAATTAACAATTAACGATTTACTATTAACTGAACAGACTGTCAATGTCATCGTCGGTGATTTCGGCGAAAAATGAATTTTCGTTTTGCCGCTGCAGCTCAGAATCGCGCGCCACTTCGTCTAACAGCGCGCCGACTTCAAAGCTCGCCTTTTTGGTTCTGAGTTTAACCAAACTGATGGTCGAACGCTCGTCGAAAACCACGACCAGCAAACTTCTGCCGATGACGTTGATAAAAATGCTTTCGCGCTCGCCTTCGTGAACGACCGCCGGAAAAACGTCTTCGCCGATGAGCTTCGCCATACTCGTCGTCGCGGCGACGTTGCCCGCCGCAAGGCTGGAAAACGAAGTCGTGTCCAATCCGGCAATATCGCCGTGAAAGGCGAGCGGATGACCGTCGCGGTCAATCAGCAGAACGACGCGGGCGGCGCACTCGGCGCAGGTTCGCGCCAAAACGGATTTTAACTTTAAGAACTGGTGTTCGTGGATAACAACGGGCGTTTCTGCCATTTTGATTTTTCTCTCTCGGTTATTTGGTTAATTGGAGGTAAGAAGTTTTGCGAGTTTTTCAAATAATTGCTTTGTAAAACTTTTTGCGGCGCAGTGCAGGCAAATTTGGCGACCAACACTTCTTTAAACTAACACATCGCGCGTATCGGCTTCAAGTTTTTTTTTGCTTGAATGCCGCTGTTGGCGGACAAATAAAAAAAGTGGAAAAAATTTACCATTCGCCCTTCTATACAATTCGGACGCAACGGCAATTCTTCAGTTAAGCATCTCAGCCGGAGCGCGTTGCGAATAACGTTATGCAGGTTAAAAACATACGTTGCGCGAGCGGGGCTTTTCCCGATTTTATTGCTTGCCGAAAGGTAAAAGTGCTAAAATTCACCGCGGGTGGCTGCGCTTGCCGAACGATTAACAATAACTCTAAATCCGAAATGTAAACGAATCGTCAGCGAATTTTACTTCCGAATTTCTTGTTTGTTTTCGACGCTTTCATAAAAGACAAATGAAGAATCATTTATTTTCAAAAAACTCATTCGGTCTAAACTTCGTCGCCATCGGCGGCGGCAACGGACTTTCCACTTTGCTTTCGGGGCTAAAAAGATTCGTCGCGGCGGGCGAAACCGAACCGGTCTGGCTGGAAAACCTCGCGGCGATTGTCGCCGTCTCGGACGACGGCGGAAGCTCCGGCAGATTAAGAGACGAATTGCAAATGCCGCCGCCGGGCGACATCCGCAATTGTATGGTGGCGCTTTCGGAAGACTCGCATCTTTTATCGCAACTTTTCCAACATCGTTTTCGCGGCGGCGGCGATTTGGGCGGACACAGCTTCGGCAATATTTTTCTCGCCGCGCTCTCGGAAATAACGGGCGATTTTGCCGAAGCCGTGCGGCTTTCGTCAGAGGTTCTGGCAAGCAAAGGTCATATTTACCCGGCGACGATGGCTGATGTTCGGCTGACGGCGGAACTCGCCGACGGCTCGGTTGTGCGCGGGGAGACAAACATTTCAAAAGTCGGAAATTCGATAAAACGTTTGCGCCTTGAGCCGGAAAACTGCCAGCCGCTGCCTGAAACTCTCGCCGCCATTAGCCAGGCGGACGTGATTACCGTCGGACCCGGCTCGCTGTTTACGAGTCTGCTGCCGCCGATTCTTGTTGACGGCGTGACGCGGGCGATTGCCGAATCCTCGGCGGTCAAAATTTTCATTAGCAATTTAATGACGCAGCCGGGCGAGACCGACGGTTTTTCCGCCCGGCGCCATCTGGAAATCGTGCGCGAATACGCGGCGGAAATCAATTTCGATTACGTCCTCGTTAACAATCATCCGGTTAGCGAAGAACAAATGCGGCGTTACGCCGGCGAAGGCGCATCGCAAATTGGGCTTGCCGATTCGATTTCGCCGGAGACGGTTGAAGGCGCGGAAATCATTTATGGTAATCTATTAGACGGCAACAAAAAGGTGCGGCATCATCCTGAGAAACTGGCGCAAGTCATTCTTCTCTGCGCGGCTCAAGCGCAAAAGGAAGTTTTGGTTAGCCATCGAGAACACGGAGGGAAAATTTTAAAAATTTCAGATAGTTTCCCGCATTGATTTTCTAATTTTATTGCTTTCTCTCAGATTCTGTCTGTGTTCTCTGTGGTGTAAATTCTTTTATGGATAACTTTTCCGGCGAACAAAAGACTCTCGACATTTTGATTTTAGCGGCGGGCTTAGGCACAAGGATGCGCTCGAACCTAGCTAAAGTTTTGCACAAACTCGACGGTCGCCCGCTAATCAATCACGTCTGCCTGACGGCGACGGCGCTCGCCCCGCGCAAAATTTACGTCGTCATCGGGCATCAGGGTGAAGACGTGAAAACGGCGGTGTTGGAAGAATTAAACGAAGAATACGCCGCGTTTGTCTGGCAAAAAGAACAACTCGGCACGGGACACGCCGTTAGTTCGGCGCGCGAATTTCTCGAAACCGAAGACTCCACCTTGCTCGTTCTGTCCGGCGACGTGCCGATGATTCGTCACGAAACTTTAGCCGCGCTGGTTCAGCAGCATCACAGTCATCGCGGCAAGGGCGCGGCTTGCACGATTCTGACGGTTAAGGTTGACGATCCGAGCGGCTACGGACGCATTGTGCGCGGCGAGGCGGGCTTTTTCAGCCGCATCGTCGAACAAAAGGACGCTTCGGAAGAAGAAAGAAAAATCAACGAAATCAATTCGGGCATTTACTGTTTTGATACGCGGAAACTTTTCGCCGCGCTGAGCAGCGTTCAAAACGACAACGTACAGGGCGAGTATTATTTAACGGACGTTCCCGCCCTCTTGCGCGAAGCGGGCGAGGACGTCTCGCTCTACCAGCACACGGATGCGCGCGAAGTTTCCGGCATCAATAACCGCGCCGAACTCGCCGATTTGGAACGCATTGTCTGTCGGCGCACGATTTCAAAAATGATGCTCGATTACGGCGTAACATTTATTGATCCGAAAAACACATACATCAGCGGACAGGCGAGCATCGGACGCGACACTATAATTTACCCGAACGTCTCGATTGAAGGCGCGAGTGTCGTAGGCGACGGCTGCACGATTCGGCAGGGAACGCGCATCACCAGTTCGCGCATCGGACGCGGCGTCGAGATTTTAGACAACTGCGTGATTACCGATTCGGAGATTTCCGACCGCTGCGCCGTCGGACCGATGGCTCACTTGCGCGGGAAAGCGAAATTGGAAGAATCGGCAAAAGTCGGAAACTTCGTCGAACTCAAAAAAACAATTCTTGGGCGCGGCTCGAAAGCCAGCCATCTAAGCTATCTCGGCGACGCAACCATCGGCGAAAAAACGAACATCGGCGCGGGAACGATTACCTGTAACTACGACGGCGTGAATAAACAAGCCACGATTATCGAAGATAATGTGAGAATCGGCTCTGACACGATGCTCGTCGCGCCCGTTCGCGTCGGCAGCGGTTCGGTCACGGGCGCGGGTTCAGTTGTAACAAAAGACGTTCCGCCGGATTCGCTCGTGGCGGGCGTTCCTGCCGCGGTGAAGAAAAATTTGCGAGACGCCGGGCAAAGCGAAAGCGGTAAATCAGAATCAAACGCTGGTTAGTTTTTATGAAAAAGGAAACGAAAAAATCCCAAAAACAATCTTCGTCGTCTGAACCTGTCGCGCCGGAAGAAGCCTTAAAAAGAATGAAAACTTTTACAAAAAGAAAGGAGAAATTCATTGCCGCTATTAAAAAGAGCCAGAATTGAAGTTTACTTGCCGGACAAACCGAAGCCCGCTTACCGCCGATTGCAGAAGGCTTTTGAGAATGAATTCCTACAAACTTTCGGCGGCGCAACGGTGATCAAAGACATCAAGGGTTTGTATAGTGCCGAAGATGGGAAGACTGATTCGGATAAAGTTAATCTCGTATACGCCGATACGCCGTTTGATTTTGATAAAAATTTTAAGGCGCTTTCAAAATATACGGACGAACTACGAGAAGTGGCTTTAAAGGCTTCCGAAGAAGAATCAATTTTAATCGTCGCGCATCAAATTTATCGCTCTGTTTAGAAATTACAATAAAAATTATGTGTGGAATTGTCGGATACGTCGGAAATAAACAAGTCGTGCCGCTCATCATTGACGGCTTAAGAAAATTGGAATATCGCGGTTACGATTCGGCTGGAATAGCCGTCGTGGACGACGCGAAACATCTGGAGATGCGTCGCGCCGAAGGCAAACTTCGCAATCTCGAAGAGTGCATTCGCCTAAGTCCTTTGGACGGAAATTACGGCATCGGACATACGCGCTGGGCGACGCACGGGCGACCGACCGAAGAGAACGCGCATCCGCACCGAGACCAATCGGGCAGAGTTGTTGTCGTTCATAACGGCATCATCGAAAATTATTTGCAATTAAAAGAACGGCTGACGGCTGAGGGCAGCGAATTTAAAACCGAAACCGATACGGAAGTTGTCGCGCATCTGGTCGGTCATTATTTGAATGACGGCGCGGAAAATCTCGAACAAGCTGTTAGAAAGGCAGTCAAAGAACTGCGCGGAATTTTCGCGCTCTCAATCATCTCTGCGGACGAACCCGATACGATTGTCGCCGTTCGTGAAGGCGCGCCGGTCGTCGTCGGCTTGGGCGACGGCGAGTTTTTCGTCGCCTCGGACGTGCCGCCGATTCTTCAACATACGCGCGACGTTTTCTACCTCGGCGAAAAGGAAATCGCCGTGCTGACGAAAGATTCGGTTAGAGTCACGGATTTTGACGGCAATGTCGTCGAGCCAAAACAGCAGCGCATTACCTGGGACGCGATTGCGGCGGAAAAAGGCGGCTTCAAACATTTTCTGCTCAAGGAAATCTACGAGCAGCCGCGCGCGGTGCGCGACAGCATTTTGGGGCGCGTATCCTTGGATACGGGCAAGGTTTATCTCGACGCGATGAACATCGGCGAAGACGAGTTTAGCGGCATCACTTCGATAAAAATCGCCGCCTGCGGAACGAGCTGGCACGCCGCGCTCGCCGGAAAATATATGCTCGAAGAACTCGCCCGCGTTCCGGTCGAAGTTGATTACGCTTCGGAGTTTCGCTACCGCAATCCGGTTTTGGACGAAAACACTTTAATGATTGTCATCTCGCAATCCGGGGAAACTGCCGACACGATTGCGGCGATGCGCGAAGCGAGAAATGCGGGCTGCAAAGTTCTCGCTGTTTGCAACGTGCTGGGTTCGATGATTCAGCGCGAAGCCGACGGCACGATTCTCACGCACGCCGGACCGGAAATCTCTGTGGCTTCGACCAAGGCGTTCACGACGCAGATGATTGCGCTGTATCTTTTTTCGATTTATCTCGGCACTCTGCGCGGCAAGCTCAACGAAGAACAGGCGAAATATCACGCGCAGCAATTAACCGATTTGCCTTCAAAAATCGAGCGCATCCTAAACGACGCCGACACAATCGAGGAACTCTCGCGCGAGTTTTTTCGCGTTCAGGATTTTCTCTATTTGGGGCGCGGCATCAATTTTCCCGTCGCGCTCGAAGGCGCGTTAAAATTAAAAGAAATTTCCTACATCCACGCCGAAGGCTATCCGGCGGGCGAGATGAAGCACGGACCGAACGCGCTGATTGACGAAAAATTGCCGGTCGTCATCATCAACACGAAAGAAGAAGGAAACCAGGCGAGCGAGCTGCGCTATGAAAAAACCCATTCAAACATCGTCGAGGTCAAATCACGCGACGGAATTATTTTGTCGGTCTTAACCGAAGGCGACGCGATGAGCGCGAAAGTTTCCAACCACGTCATCGAAATTCCCGAAACGTCCGATTTGCTCGCGCCGATTCTCTCAATCGTGCCGTTGCAGCTGCTGGCATATTACATCGCCGTCCGCCGCGGCTGTGACGTTGACCAACCGCGCAATCTGGCAAAATCGGTAACGGTCGAGTAGAAATATAAATCCTTTAAAATTAAAAACGAGCAATGAAAAATCATTGCTCGTTTTTTGCTAAAACCATTGTCTTGGCAATGATTTGCCAGCCGGAGTTTGGCATTGTGTTTAGCGATTCGGCGCCGAAGCCTGCACGGTGACGCTCGAACCGGCTCTCAACCGCAAATCGTCTTTACCCTGCAGCACGACCGAACCGGCGCCCGCGCCACCGCCGATGACGGCACCGATTGCCGCGCCCTTAGCGCCGCCCGCGATAGCGCCGATTATCGCGCCGACGCCCGCGCCGATGCCGCCGCGCTTGACAGTTTCTTTGGTCTGGCTGTCGCCTCTCGCCGTGCCTTCGGTATCAACTTTTACGGTTTTGCCAGTTTCGTCAGTTACCGATTGCAGAAACCCGGCAAACTCGTAATTTTGTCCGTTTGATAATCTGATACGCTCGAAATTGAACGTCACTTTTGAGCTTCCCGAAACTTTGCCCGAACGATTCACGCCGGAAATATAACCTTCGATGATCGCACCGCGATACTGACTAGGCGACTGCACGACGAGTTCAAAACGGTCGTTGTTTTGCGAAGCCTGCGTATCAATGTCCTTTTCTAAAATCGCCGTGATAATCGTTCCGTTCGGCACAATAAAATCGCCCGCTCGTTTCTGTCCGACAGTCGGGTAACTCGTGCGGTTGTCCGGAGCATCGTTGCTCGAATAATCGTCGTCATTGTAATTTGGATTCGTTTCGAGCCGAGCCGTCGAATCGGTTTTTTCGTAGATGCTTTCGGCGAAAACCGTCTGGCGCAGGTAGTCGGTCGTAATGCGACGCGTCACTCGCAGCGCTTTGCCATTTTCGATGGAGAGAAATGTAATCGTGTAATCGGTGTCGCCGCCGAGCGAGGCGACCGTCAATTCCTGACCGCGCAAAGTCGAACGCAGGCGAAGCGTTTTGCCGTTCGACAAATTTTCCGTGCGCTCGCGTCCGTCGGCGGCAAAGGTTATCTGCGGCGCGTTTGACGAGGCGAGCGTGACCTGCGAGCCGCGCACGTCAATCGTTAATTGTTCGGGCGCTTGGAGTTTGTTTTCCAAATCAGTCTGTGCGTCTCGGTTATTCTGAACGCTGCCGTTGTTGCGAATCGCGCTCTCGACGATGTCGCGCGTGTTCTCGCTTCGCGCCGTGTCGAGTTTATACGTTCCCGTCAAACCGTAACTCAGAACAGGATGCGGGCGCGTCGAAGTAGTATTCGTCGTATTCGGATAATACAACGGGTCGCGCTGATCTTCATTCTCCCAATTCCAGGCGAGTTGATAATTGGAAGCCAGCCGTTCGAGTAAACCGCGAATGCTCGTCCAATCTCTGTCCACTGTTACGCCAAAGCGTTTGCCGCTCAGACTTTCGTTGATAATTTTCGCCGCCGAGAGAACGTTCGTTACATCGTCGGTGTTTTCGCGCCGCCGCTCGAACTTGTTTTCAAATTGCTTGAGACTCGTTTCAAAATTTCGTAAGTCGTCGTTAAATTCAGTTTCGTCTTCGCGCGAAACTGAGTTTCTGCCGAACTCGTTGTCGAGCGTGTATCTGAAATCATCAATTTTAGAATTTAAGCTCTGCACAACGTCGCGCACGGCGCGTTCGTTGCGAACGCCCTGCGCGTTTGTTTCGACGGCAAAACCAAAAAAAATCGCCAAACCGATTATCAAATAAACCGGAAATACGCTTTTAAATCTGTTCATTTTATTCTCCTTGCCTGCAATCCGACTCTGACCAGCTTTTGCAACCAAAGATTAGAAGCATTTGCAATGCCAAAAGGTTTGTCGCAGCCCTTAAATTTTTAATCGTTCCTTATTGGTTTAATTCCTCGTAGCTTTGCTACGGAATATACTAGACCGATGAGCGAACTGATTCATAAAAAACACAATGTCAGTGTTTTGCTTTACCATCTGGTCTGCCCGACGAAATATCGGAAAGCCGTCATTACGCCGGATATTGATGAGAAACTCAAAGAAATATGCGAACAGATAAGCCTGCGCTATGAGATTGAGTTTCTGGAGATCGGAACTGACTCAGAGCACGTGCATTTTTTGGTACAGTCGGTGCTGATGTATAGTCCAACAAAAATCGTGCGAACCATCAAAAGCATCACCGCCAAGGAAATCTTTCGTCAGATGCCGGAAGTCAAAAAACAGTTGTGGGGCGGCGAGTTTTGGTCTGACGGCTATTACATCAGCACGGTCGGCGCACACAGTTCGGAAGAAGCGATGAAACAATACATCAGAAATCAAGGTGACGGTAATGATTCAACGCAGCCATCACTCTTCTAATACCTCGCGGCTCTGCTGCGCGGAAATTTATTGTTTGAGTTTTTGAACTTATGCTAAAATTTCGCCAAGCATTTATTGGGGGCAGCAATAACGAATGTCAAATCAAATTTATAAGGCGATTGTGCAGTATGCGGGCGACGAATTTTTATCGGCACCGCGCCGAGCGGACACGCGCAGGCGATTGATACGCGCAGCGAGCGAAAGGCTGCGCCGACGCCGATGGAGATGCTGCTCGTGGCGGTGGCGGCTTGCACGCCGGCGGACATAATTTCGATTTTGGAAAAGAAACTACAAGATGTGAACGATTATAAAATTGAAGTCTCCGGCGAGCGGCGCGAAGAATACCCGCAGGCGTTCGTCAAATTTCACGTCCACTATATCGTATCGGGACGCGGCATTTCCGAACAGGCTGTCGCCCAGGCGATTGAACTTTCCGACACAAAGTATTGCAGCGTCGCCGCCACGGTTAGACCGACAGCGGAAATTACGACGAGTTACGAGATCGTCGAAATGAAAATTTAGCCACAGAGGACACAGAGAAAAACCAGAGAAATAAAAATCTGTAATTTTCCGAAATTTTTGCAAACTCTGTGTCCTCTGTGGCTAAAAATAAAGAGAAATCCGAGAAGAAAACGTTCGGCTTATCGAACGCGAAGAAGCAAAACTGCGCGAGAAAATCTCGACCGAGCCGATTACCAATGCGATGGTCGAAGGGTTGTTCCTCGAAGATTTGCGCGTGCTGCGAAACGAAATTTACGCCAAGCGCGGGCGCGTTTTCAAAGACCCGAACTTGCAAAAATACTTTGCGGCGCAAAGCTGGTATCAGCCGAATCCAGATTTCAAGGACGAAAATTTAACCGAAACCGAATCGAAAAATCTGGCGGTCATCAAAGAAGTCGAAGAATATGCCATCAGCCGATTCTCCGAAGCCGAAGGCTGATAAAACTTGCTTTTAAGCTCCGCGTGCCGGAACTTTCAAAACCGAAATTAGCCGCGAATTACACGAATGTCACGAATAGAAAATTAGAAATAATTCGTGATATTCGTGTAATTCGCGGCTAAAATCTTTTGTGTTAAAATTTTGAAGCTATGAATGTTGCCGCACCCGAAGAAATCGAATTAAATAAAAAGCACAAAGTTTTGGAACGTCTGAAAGACAAACTCGCTTTTCGGGAAGCGGCGATGACCGAACTCCGCGCCGAACTCGAACAGTTCGAGGCGAATTACACGATGGAAGTCGGGCGGCTTTACGCCGATTTGGACGAAATCGAAGCGCAGATTGCCGAAGAAGAAGTCAAACTCGTGCCGGACGACGAGGAAATAAAAAAACGCGCCGAAGAGCTGCGCCGCCGCGCCGAAGAATCAGCCGCCAACGCCGAAAACGCCGCCAACTGTTCGTTCGAATACCAGCCGACCGCTGAGGCAAAAAAGGCTTATCACAACTTAGCAAAAATCATTCATCCCGATTTAGCTCTCGACCAGAAGGAAAAAGAAAAACGTCACGATTTGATGGCGAAACTCAATGAAGCGTATTCGGCGGGCGACCAGAATCGTTTGAATAAATTAGTCGAGGATTTCCGCGATTCGCCTGATTTAATTTTGGGCGATTCAATCGGCGATCAACTTGTTCGTTCGATTCGTCAGATTTATCAAATCAAGAATCGTCTGAAAGAACTGCGCGAAGAACGACTCGTCGCCGAACTTTCCGAGCTTTTCATCTTGCGCGAAAAAGTTCAGGCAGAAATGCTAGAAGGTAGAAATCTGATAAAGCAGATGGCTGAACGAACCAAAACGCATATAAAAAAAGCCGAACGCCGCCTTGCAAATTTGAAGAACCTGAACGCGGCGCAGGAAGATTATGTGAGGGAAAAATACGACATGGATATTTCGGCTTTTCGGTAGGTGTAGGAAATATGAAAAGAACATTACTTATAATATCGCTGTTTTTGTTTGGCAATTTTAATTTGACTGCTCAGGAAAATCAAATAAATTTAACTGATGATGAATATGCAATATTTTCAAGCATTTTGGGTGAGTCATCCGTCATTGTTAACGAAACTATTCCTATGAAAATAGTTACGGGTAACAAAGAGAAAAAT
This sequence comes from Pyrinomonadaceae bacterium, assembly GCA_030448055.1. GTDB lineage: Bacteria > Acidobacteriota > Blastocatellia > Pyrinomonadales > Pyrinomonadaceae. The sequence goes on along the minus strand of JAUJNR010000004.1, from coordinate 325,126 downwards.
TTTACAAAAGCTCGTGGCGGAGTTCTTGACATTTTTCATTTAAGGGAAATAATGCCTGAAATATCGGATGAAGCGGTAAATGACTTTAATGCAAAAAATGAAAAAGGACATTCGCTTGAAAGTCTATTCACCTTAAACGATAAATACATATTGATAGAAAGAGGCGAAGCTTTTGAAATTCACATAAGCGTCCACGAAGAATTGCTAAAAAAGTGGGAAATTTTCGAAAAAAAATATCCAAAGTCCAACGGATTTGTTCGTTTTTCTAGAGTTGGATTTAGCTCCGATAAAAAACAAGCGATAATTTATTTCACTCGTTACTGCGGGGTTATTTGCGCCTCGGGAGAGTTTCTGTTTTTTATAAAGGAAAGAGATAAATGGATTAATAAAGGCAAGTCTTTGCTTTGGAGTTCTTAAACCACTTGTCCGGCGGCAAAGCCTGAAGACCAAGCCCATTGAAAATTATAACCGCCGAGCCAGCCGGTAACATCCACAAGTTCGCCGATGAAATAAAGATTTTTCACTCGTTTACATTCCATCGTTTGCGATGAAAGCTCGTCGGTCGAGACGCCGCCCAAGGTTACTTCCGCCTTGTCGTAACCTTCCGTTCCGCTGAATTCGATTTGCCAGTCGTTTAACTTCGAGGCAATTTGCTCGCGTTCGGTTTTGCCGAATTGGTTGACGGGTTTATTTGAAAACTGCTCGGCGATAAAAACTTCGGCAAAGCGGTTCGGCAAAATGCGGCTTAAAAAGTTATCGAGATTTTGGCGGTTTTCGGAGTTTTTCTCTAATAATTCCGAAACGTCCGCCGACGGCGATAAATCAATCGAAACGGTTTTATTTTTCTGCCAGTAATTCGAGATTTGCAAAATAGCGGGACCCGAAAGCCCGCGATGTGTGAACAAGATGTTTTCACGAAACGATTGCTTACCGAAAGAAACGCTCGCATCAATCGAAACGCCCGCGAGTTTTTTGAATGATGCGGCGGAGTTCGCCGCCACGAGAGCCACGAGCGCGGGCTTTGTTTCGACGATTTTCAAATCGAATTGTCGAGCAATGCGATAACCGAAATCCGTCGCCCCGATTTTCGGAAACGAAAGCCCGCCGGTCGCTATGACCAAACTTTCGGCGATGAAATTTCCTTGACTGGTTTCGACTCTAAACAAATCATTTTTAGAGATATTTTTAACCGTGCAATTTGTGCGAATCTCGATCGTTGCCTTTCGGCATTCCGCTAAAAGCATCTCAACGATTTGATGCGAGCTTTCGCGGCAGAAAAGCTGTCCGAGTTTTTTTTCGTAAAATTCGATGCGGTGTTTTTTGACAAGTTCGATAAAGTCTTGCGGCGTGTATCTGGCTAATGCCGATTTGCAGAAATGCGGATTACGCGAAACGAAATTTTCGGGTTTGACCGCGCGGTTGGTGAAATTGCAGCGACCGCCGCCGGAAATTAAAATTTTGCGTCCGACCTGCGCGTTGTGTTCGATGACGAGAACTTTGCGTCCGCGTCGTCCGGCTTCCATGGCGCAAAAAAGTCCGGCTGCGCCCGCGCCGATGATGATTGCATCGAACTTCATTTCAAATTAAATACCTTTCGCACAAAATGTTCTGGTGATGACGAACGTGACCAACCATAATAAATGCCAGGGCGCGAACGGAAACTGTCGCCTCGCTCGCCGTCCCGCGGCGAAACCACGCTTCATCGCTTAGACTTTTGAAAAGCAAAACATTCGCGGCGCGAAGCAAAGAGAATTCTTCGACTAAATCGGCGAAATCGGAACGGCTGAAATTGCTGTTGGCAACGTAGCTGTTTTCCTCAAACGTTGCCAGCGGTGTTTGATCGCCGCGCGATATTCGCAAAGCGCGATACGAAAAAACTCGCTCGCCGTCAATAATGTGTCCGAGCAATTCTTTAACGCTCCATTTGCCTTCCGCATACCTAAAATTTTCCTTTTCTGCGAGGGAAATCTCACCGAACAATTTTTGCAATTCACTCGGTTGATTTTCCAAAGCCGAAACGACATCTGTTTCTTTAACCAGAGAAACATAATTCGCATAAAATTCGGCGTATTCGGTTTTTTCGGGACGCTGTAACATCATTGATTTATCTTAGCAGAACTGTCGGCATCGGATAAAACCTAGTCGAGATTGCAGACGACCGCGTGCGCGGCTTTCAAGTCGGTTTCGATTTTGAGACGCATTTTTTCGTCGGCTTCCGGCAAAATACTAACGACGTTTGCCTCGTGTTTTTTGACGCATTTGCCTTTCCGGTGTCGTTTCAATTCGTCGTAAATCGAGGCGGTTTCGCCGATGCAGATGAGCGCGTGATGCCCTCGTTTATTTCTGTCCGTTTTCCGCCTGGAAATAATATAAACCGCCGGAATCGGCTCGAATTTTTCGTTCAGCTCGAAAACCTTAAAATCGTATCGCTCTTTTTTTCCGCGAAACACCGCCGAGCTGATTGGTCTGGCTTTCCGGTTTTTCGGTTTCGGCGCGGGCGGCTGTATCGTTTCAATCGCACTCGTCACAGCCCTGGATTTTTCAACCGAAATAACTTTTTTAATCTTTGGGTTTGGTTTTCCGAACGTCGCGGCGGAAATGGCTGGCTTGAGTTTTTGCGCTCGCCAGACAACTTTTTTAGCGCGGGCAAGCGGTTTGATTTTCTCAACTTTTCTAACGATTTCTTTTGGCTGAACAACCGGCTGAATTTTTTTCGATTTAAGATTGACTAATTTCGCCGGAGCAGTCGGCGCAATCTTTTTTCGCTTGGCTGGTTTCGCCGCAACAATCGGTTTGGTTCTTCCGATATTTTCAGATTTTTTCGGCGCGGCAGCCGGCTTCGTTTTTTGGCGGGCGGATTTTATTTTCACCGCCGGAGCCGCAAGTCCAACTTTCGACGCTCGCTGTTTTGTTTTTTGAACAGCAAGTTTTGACGATTGTGATTTCCCCGTTTCAACTAGATTTTTGACGGGCGCTTTGAAAGAAACTTTTGGTTTCGCCCGAGCGATTTTAAGTTTCGCTTTTTTCGGCGCGGCGATTTTTTTTACCGTCTTGGCGGCTGCCGAAATTTTCTTGATTCGGGCAATCGGCTTTGCTTTCGTAGTCGAAATCTTGACTGTTTTGACGGCGGTCTTCGTCTCAACCTTCTTCGCCTTCGGTTGCGCCGTTAGTTTGGTTTTGCGGACGGAAAGAGTTTTTAATGCGTTTAAGGTTTTCGCCGAAAGGTTTGAAGCGGTTTGTTTCGCGGTCGGCTTTGCAACGCGCGGCGAATTTTTGGGCGCAGATCTTACGGCGACTTTGGCTTTTTGAACAGGCTTTCGTGAGCGAGGTTTTAAGGCAACTTTACTAACCGGCTGCTTCGCGGCGGGTTTGATTTTTTTGACCGTTTTGACCTTGGCGAGAGTTTTCGTTTTCGCTTTGACGGATGACTGAGTTCTGTTGGCTGCGTGTTTCATTTAACACATTGTATTACAAATGAAACACAAAATCAAAAAGTAAAAGCTAGTTTTCGGCGACGAAAAGAAAGCGTTGTTCCGAATGCGGAATGAGTTTTCGTTCAAACTTCACGCTGCGTTTCTCTAAATTTTCGCCGAGATTCGTTCCGCCGAATAAAAGCAGCCCGCAGCCTTTCGACCACTTCAGAATTTTGGGAAGTTTCTCGACGAATTTGTCTAACGCGCGGCAAGTTACAAAATCAATGTCGGGCTTTTCGAGTTCTTCAAACTGCCGGTCAAGAATTTCAGCTCGATTCTCCAATCTGCATTCGGTCAAAACTTCACGTAAAAAACTCGCTTTTTTCGCTTTCGATTCGATCAAAAATCCGCGCGTATCTTTCCGCGCAATCAAACACGGAATGGCAGGTAAACCCGCGCCCGTGCCGATGTCAGCGAAGCGAGCGTTTTCCGGCAAAAACTTTTCCGCGAAAATAGATTCTAAAACGTGTCGAACGGCAAAAACTTCGGGCGGCGACGGCGCGACAAGATGCAGCAGGTTGTTATGTTTTTGAACGAGTTCAAAATACTTTGTCATATTGAAAACTTTTTCCGTCGAAAGGGAAATACCGAACGCTTCCTGATTGCATTCGAGAGCGCGGATAAATTGTCGTTGCAAATCGTTCATCGAGAAATTAATTCGGATTGAATTTGAGTAACCGTTTGAGCCGGAAAATGAAGCTAGATTAACACAATTAACCGCAGATTTTTCTGTTGATTGCGGTTTTTGACGCATACAAAAATCAAAGGCGAACGATTATTGTCCGCCTTTGATTCATCATAAAATATATTATCCGTAAATTAATTTACTTACTTTACGGGCTTGGGCAAAATCTGATCTTTGTCCCGATAATCCGGTTTTCGCTGATACATTCCGACGGTTTCGCCTTTGGCGATGACGTGACCTTTCATCGCGTCGAGCAATGCCTGACGATTGCGCTTGGCAGATTCAGCGTCGTATCGAGCGCGAAAATCTGAAAATTATATTTATGCGACGGATCGTCGCGCGGCGGTTTCGGTCCGTAATAACCGACTTTACCCGGGATTATTTCTATGAAGCGTCACGTCTTTCTTTCGCCTACCGGATAATGTCGTCGGAAAAAGCGTCGAGTTCTTCGTCGTTTGAAACGGTTGAAAATCGTCCTTCCCGAATGTCCTCAAACGCGCGCATGATTTCCCGGCGCAAGGCCTCAGTTCCTTTTTCCTTCGCCTCTAGCAAGCGGACGCTTTTACTGATAACTTCATCGGTGGATTGATACGCTTCGCTGCTGATTTTTTCAGCAACAATTTTTCAATTTCGGCAGGTAATGTAACAATCATTTGAATACCTCAATCTTCTTTGGTTTGTTGAGTGTTACCGTCATAATTGGCAATTCTAAGATAAACCCCTTTTCATTCGTTCATGCAAATACTCCATTGGTCTACCAGCTTTGCAACTATTATGGCTGCCACATAATAATTGCAAATTTTCTATGACTGACAAGCCGCCAAGCGATAATGGGGTTATATGGTCTATCTTCAAGTTTTCAACTGAAGGACAGACTTTACAAACTTTACCATCACGCTTTTCCAAAATAGTGAAAAACATTTCGTGGTTTGAACTTATTATTTTTCTTTGAGCTTTAACATACTTCTTAATCGCCACTTTATGTGAGCAATAAGTTTCGTATTCGTGAATAATTTCTAAAGCGACCGCATACATCTCTGAATTATCTGCTGCATGTTCTATTTGACCTTTAAATTCAAAAGCACCTCGCAAAGAGCCTTGCATACTTCCACAATACATTAATTTCCAGACTTTGACTTTAATTATCCAATCCTCAGTGTCAACTCTATTTGGGTTGAATATAATTTCACGTTGTCTGACATAGCTTTGAATCAATCTAAAAGTGACTTCTGAAAGGGAATTGTTTCTCTGATATGATTTTGCTTTCAATTTTCCAGAATTTAACAGTATTTTAGAAGCGCGAAGAAAAAGTTTACCTCTCGGCTCTACGCCGCAAGTTACAAAATCAATTTCAGTCACCATCTTTAGCGTTACATTTTTAATAGAAGCGTCAAACGTGGCAATGCGGTTGCTTCGTAAGTTGATAACGGGCGCGGCATTGATTTTTCTTATCACCATAATAGTTTCAACAAAGGAACGCCTGCATCTTGCTGGCAAACGTCGCTACTGCGACGTAACAAACCTTCATTACCACACACTTTGAACGCTGGTGCGTTCATTGCCAGCAAGATGCAGGCGTTCCTTTAGGCTCTCGTCAAACTGCGGTATTTAATCCGATGCGGCTGGTCGGAATCAACGCCCAAGCGACGTTTTTTGTCGGCTTCGTATTCAGAATAATTACCGTCGAAAAACTCGACTTTTGAATCGCCTTCAAACGCTAAGATGTGCGTGGCGATTCTATCTAAAAACCAGCGGTCGTGGCTGATGACGACGGCGCAGCCTGCGAAATTTTCTAACGCTTCTTCGAGCGCGCGCATCGTGTTCACGTCCAAATCGTTCGTCGGTTCGTCGAGCAGTAAAACATTCGCACCCGTTTTTAACATTTTCGCCAGATGAACGCGGTTGCGCTCGCCGCCGGAGAGTTGTCCGACCCTTTTTTGCTGGTCTGTTCCCGAAAAATTAAAGCGCGAAACGTAGGCGCGGGAATTGACTTCGCGTTTGCCCAACTGCACTAAATCCAAGCCGTCGGAGATTTCTTCCCAGATTGTTTTGTCGGCGTTCAGAGAATCGCGCGATTGGTCAACGTAGCCGAGTTTGACGTTATCGCCGACGCGAAAATCGCCCGCGTCCGGCGTTTCCTGTTTGGTGATAAGACGAAACAAAGTCGTTTTGCCCGCGCCGTTCGCGCCGATAACGCCGACGATTCCGCCGCGCGGCAAACTGAATTCGAGATTTTCAAACAGCAGTTTATCGTCGTAACCTTTCGCCACTTTGTGCGCTTCGACGACAATATCGCCGAGGCGTTCGCCGACGGGAATATAAATCTCCAAATCCTCGCCGCGTTTTTCCGATTCCTGCGACGCGAGTTCTTCGTATTGCGTAATTCTCGCCTTCGATTTCGCGTGCCGACCTTTCGGCGACATCCGAATCCATTCGAGTTCGCGCTCCAAAGTTTTCTGTCGTTTGTCTTCGGTTTTTTCTTCGCCCTTCAAACGATTTTGTTTTTGCTCAAGCCACGACGAATAATTTCCCTTCCACGGAATGCCTTCGCCGCGATCTAATTCCAAAATCCAGCCCGCGACGTTATCGAGAAAATAACGGTCGTGCGTGACGGCGATAACCGTGCCTTCGTATTTCTGCAAATGCTGTTCGAGCCAGCTGACGGTTTCCGCGTCGAGGTGATTCGTCGGTTCGTCCAACAATAAAATGTCGGGCTTTTGCAGCAGCAGACGGCACAGCGCGACGCGACGTTTTTCTCCGCCGCTCAAATTCTTAATCAGCGTGTCGGGCGGCGGGCAGCGCAACGCGTCCATCGCCATTTCTAAGCGAGAGTCCAAATCCCAGGCATCTGCCGCGTCGAGTTTTTCCTGCACTTCGCCCTGCCGTTCAAGCAGTTCCGCCATCTCGTCGTCAGTCATCTCTTCGCCAAACTTCAGATTGATTTCGTCAAACTCTTGCAGCAGATTCACCGTTTCCTGCACGGCTTCTTCGACCGTCTGGCGGACGGTTTTCGATTCGTCGAGTTTCGGTTCCTGTTCCAGAAATCCGATTGAATAGCCTTGCGAAAAAACGACTTCGCCGTTGATGTCTTTATCCTGACCGGCGATGATCCTGAGCAGCGAAGATTTTCCCGAACCGTTCAGTCCGAGAACGCCAATCTTCGCGCCGTAAAAAAATGACAGGTAAATGTTTTTCAGAATCGGCTTTTTATCGTGAAACTTGCTCACGCCGACCATCGAGAAAATGATTTTGTTTGGTTCGTTGCTCATATTTAGTAAAAGAATTTTCACCGCGAAGGACGCAAAGGATTTAAAGGGCTTTAAAAAAGTATTTAATTGACAAATTTGAATTTAATTTTCAAGGTTCTGATTTTGCAAAAAAAATCTTATCTTCCTTCGCGTCCTTCGCGTCCTTTGCGGTGAAAAAAATCCTAAAAATTTCAAAGATTATTGACAACTCGCTTGATGCCGTCGCGCAGATGCGGGACGTTAAAATTTATCAGAAATCCAAGGCTCTTTTTACTCAGTTTCAGATACGATAAAAGCTGTGCTAAATGAACGGGCAAAACTCTTTCGACGGCTTTTATTTCGACGATAATTTTATCTTCGACAAATAAATCAATTCGATAGCCCGCTTCGAGTTTCATTCCATCATAAACTATCGGTAACTTTTCTTGCGACCTAACTTCCAATCCGAATTTATTCAACTCATACATCAAACAGGTTTCGTAAGCACTCTCCAGCATTCCCGCGCCTAACGCCGTGTGAACTTTGAACGAACAATCGAGAATCGTCTTTCCGAGTTTTTCCAAATCATCTCTTTCCATATTTTTTAAGATATTTTAACCGCAAAGGACGTGAAGGACGCAAAGATTTTAAGGGGTTTTTAAAGCACTCAATCGGCAAATTTAAATTTTATCTTTAAGGTTTAGATTTTGAAGTGTTTTTTTGTTTCCTTTGCGTCCTTTGCGTCCTTTGCGGTTAAGCAATTTCTTCTTTCCTAACAGTCAATTCATCAATCCGCTCGCGCCGCACGTCAAAGCCGATGCCCGCTTTTTCGGGCGCGATGATCGTGCCTTGCTCGGTTACTTCGACCGGCGGCTCGATGATGTCCTCGACCCAATAGCGTTTGCTCGCCGAAACGTCGCCGGGCAGAGTGAAACCCGGCAAGGTTGACATTGCGATGTTGTGCGCTCGCCCAATGCCCGATTCGAGCATTCCGCCGCACCAGACGGGAATGTTGTTTTCGCGGCAAATCGCTTCGATGCGTTTTGATTCGGAATGCCCGCCGACGCGACCGTTTTTTAGGTTGATAATTTTGCCGGATTTTAATTCAATCGCTTTCCGCGCGTCGTCTGCCGAATGAATCGGCTCGTCGAGACAAATCGGCGTTTTAATCTGTTGCTGCAATCGCGCGTGGTCAACGATGTCGTCGTGCGGCAAAGGCTGTTCAAGCATCATCAAATCGAATTCGTCCAGACTTTTTAATAAATCAACGTCGTCGAGCGTATAAGCCGAATTCGCATCGCCCATCAGCAAAATGTCGCCGAACCGTTTCCGAACTTTTTCGATAACTTCGTAATCCCAATGCGGCGCGATTTTTATTTTGATTCGTTTGTAACCCGCATCCAATTCCGTTTGAATTTTCTCGAAAAGCTGCTCGACCGAATCCTGAATCCCAATCGAAACGCCGCAGTCAATTTCTTGATTCACGCCGCCGAGATGTTTCCACAACGGCACGTTCAACTGTTTGGCTTCCAAATCCCAAACGGCGGTTTCGAGCGTCGCTTTCGCCATCCGGTTGCCGCGAATTTTTTTCATCAAATCCCAAACCTCCGCGGCTGATTCGATTTCTCGATTCAAAATTACCGGCGATAAAATTTCCGTTAAAACCGCCCAACAGCTTTCCGTCCATTCCTCGCAATACGAAGGCGTTTCGCCCGCCGTGCATTCGCCCCAGCCTTCCGCGCCTGTTTCGTCTTCAACACGCGCCAAAATTATGCGGCGTTCGTAGGTTCGCCCGAAACTCGTTTCAAAAAAATGAACGAGCCGCATTTTGATTTCGATAAGTTCGATTCCAGAAATTTTCATATAGGATTTTTAGCCACGAACAAACACGAAAGAACACGAAACAAAATCAGAAATAGTTTTCCTGTTCTGCGCGTGTTTATTCGTGGCTAATTCATTTGCTTAATTTTTCAAACGCTTCGCCGACAAATCGAAAATGCCGTTCGTCGGCGTTCATTTCCGCGCCGAGTTTTTTGTAAAATTTAATTGCCGTTTCGTTCCAATCAAGCACGAGAAAATCTATTCGCACGAAATTTCTGGATTTGGCAATCTGCGCAAGTTTGGCAAGAAACGCTTCGCCGATTTTCTGTCCGCGATATTCAGGTTTAATGTATAAATCTTCCAAATACAATCCGCGCTGTCCGCGAAAACTGGAGAAGGTTTCGTAGAATAATGCGTAGCCGACTGGTTCGTCCGTTTCAAAAGCCATCAAGCCTTCGACGCACAGATTTGCGCCGAACATCGCTTCAAACAGATGTTTTTCCGTCACCTCGCAGTAATCCGAAAGGTTTTCAAACGCGGCAAATTCTCGAATCATCTCGACAATTTGCGCCGCGTCTTTTTCTTGTGCGTTTTCGATGTGAAAATTCATTGATTCCAAGCCACTTGGCTTTTAAGACGGCGAAGCGTTTTCTCCTTGCCGAGCGTTTCAAACACCGAGAGCATCGAAGGTCCGACGGCTAAACCCGTCAGTAGAGTTCTCGCGCCGTTCATCAGCACGCCAAATTTCACGCCTTTTTCTTCGGCAAAGCCTTTGATAACCGTTTCGAGCGTGTCGTGCGTAAAGTCGTCGACGGTTTCGAGCGTGCCGGCTAATTCGGGAAGCCGCGTTTGCAAATCAGGGAATTTTTTCAAATTTTTAGCAATGGCGGCATTGTCGAAATCGAAATCTTCCGAAAAAAACGCGCGTCCCTGATTTGAGAAATCTTTGAGCGTGAAAAATCTCTCGCGGATTAAATCTACGGTTTTCTCAAAGTGTGTTTTATCGTCATCGTCGTATTCGTCGCGCCAGAGTTTCGCGGATTTTAATTCGGCTTTGACGAGCGGAATCAAATCTTCCAATGGCATCGTGCGGACGTATTCGGCGTTCATCCAAATCGCTTTGTCGTCAGTCCAGTGTTTCGGGTCGTTAGCATCGAAATTGAAAACGGCGTTGTTTTTGTGAATGTGATCGAGCGAGAATTTACCGATGAGTTCGTCCATCGTGTAGATTTCCTTTTCTTCGCCCGCCGACCAGCCGAGAAGAACGAGAAAATTGCGGAACGCGGCGGCTAGAAATCCCGAATCGCGGTAAGTCGTCATCGAAACGACTTCGCCGTGCTTGCGCTTCGAGAGCTTGCCTTTGTTCGGCGCGAGAATCAGCGGCAAATGCGCGAACGTGGGTTTTTCTACGCCTAACGCTTCGTAAATCAAAACTTGTTTGTGCGTGTTCGTCAGATGGTCTTGCCCGCGAATGACGTGCGTAATCCGCATTTCAATGTCGTCGCAAACGACCGCCAGATTGTAAAGCGGATGACCGTCGGAACGGAGCAAAACCAAATCCTCGATTTCGCTGAAATCACGCTCTTGAAATCCGTAAACCGCGTCTTCAAAAGTCGTCTTGCCTGATTCTGCAACTTTCAGCCGAATCGCAAACGGTTCGCCCGCGTCGGCTTTTGCATCCGATTCCGCTTTCGATAAGTCACGAAACGGATTGTCGCGCATATCTTTTTGCTCGCGCGCCCGTTCCTGAATCGCGGCTTTAACATCGCCGCTGCGTTCTTCCTTCGGCGTAAAATCCCGGTAGGCTTTTCCTTCGTCGAGTAATTTCAAGGCGATTTCACGATGTCTCGGTGCATTATCCGATTGATAAACGATTTCTTCGTCGTGTTCGAGTTCAAGCCATTTCAAACCATCGAGAATCGAGCGCGTTGATTCTTCGGTCGAACGCTGCACGTCGGTGTCTTCGATTCGCAGCAGAAATTTCCCGCCCGTGTGTTTGGCGAAAAGATAATTAAAAAGCGCGGTTCGGGCAGAACCGATATGCAAGTAACCCGTCGGGCTTGGCGCGAAACGAACTCTCGTTGTCATAAAAATAGTTTCCCTCGAAAGGCGCATAAAGCGCAAATTTTTATAAAATTGATTTTGCCTTCGGAAAATAAACGCTTAAAAAACAAAAAGCTATCGAACTTGTAAAGTTGATAGCCGCTCGTGAAATCTAAAATTCCAAATTCAAAATTGAAAATGGCGGAGATGACAGGATTCGAACCTGTGGAAGACTTTTGATCCTCAACAATTTAGCAAACTGCCGCTTTCAGCCACTCAGCCACATCTCCGTCGCCTTTCCCGCCGGGAAAAGCATTTTTAATTTTAGCCGACGGGCGAACTTTGTCAAGCCGTCTCGCATCTATCAAAGCAAACCCGTTTGTGTCAGGCTTGACACATTTAATGTTTCGGCAGAAAATATGTAACGTGCGCGAATTAGCTTTTTTATAATGCATCTAAGTTTTAGCGTTCCGCGAGCAGGTTCTCCCAAAAACTTGTTTGACTGGAGGCGACTGTTTTAGAATGATTTTTTCTGTTTTGCCAATTAAAAATTTTACCAGTTTGATTTTGATGGCGTTGACTGCTTTTTCGGCGGCTTTTGTCAGCGCGCCTGCGGCGCACGGCAAAGTCTTGATGGTTGAAAAAAGCGCGAATCTGGGCGTCATTAAAGGTGTGGTGCGCGACGAAGCGGGCAATACGATTGCTGACGCTTACGTTTCGATTTTCCGCGTCGGAACTTCGACATTATTAAAACAAGTGCGCTCGGCTTCGGACGGAAGTTTTCTGGCGAAAATTATGCCCGGAACCTATACGGTACTGGCGGTCGCGCAGGGTTTTAACGCCGTCACTCTTTCATCGGTCGAAGTCAATCGCGCGACGGAACTAATTTATGGATTTAAGTTAGAGCGTTCGGGCGGCGGAAACACTCTGCCGGAAAAAAGAGTTGACCGCGAAAGTTCAAAATGGCGAATTCGCGCGGCGCAGGTGCGCCGTTCGGTTTACCAAAATATGGAAGGCGACGCGCCAGTTGACGAAAACCAGCGAAACGAAAACACGATTGCTCAAAACGATTCGGATTCAGTTGAAGAAAGCGTTGAGGCGGATGAAGAAGAAACCTCGAATCGAAAAAGCCAATCGGTTATCGAAACTTATTTTGCTGCGTCGGGCGACGGAAATTTCACCGGCGTAAATTTCGCCACGCTTCAACCGATAAGCGAAGATTCGGAAATCGTTTTTGCCGGGCAAAGCGGCACGAGTAGACGCGCGCCGCAACGGTTTGAAACGACATTCAAGTTTCGCCCGAACGAAAAACATCAGGTCAGCGTCAAAGGCGCGGTCGGCAAACTCGGCGTGATTGAAACCGGCGGCGCGGAACAATCGCTCGGTCAGGTTTCCGTCCAGGCGCTCGACGAATGGAAAGTGCGCAGCGGCGTGATTCTGGTTTTCGGCTTCGATTATTCGCGCTTTCTCGGCGCGGGCGATGATTTTTCCGTTAGTCCGCGTTTCGGTTTGCAGTTCGATATAGATTCCAAAACCCGTTTTCGCACGGCTTACACGACCGCGACCGAAGAACGCACGTGGGCGTCGGTCGCCGAACTCGAAGAAACGCAGGTTCTTTTCCGCGAGCCGGTTTCGATGCAGGAGTTCGTCGTCGAAAACGAAAAGCCGCGAATGGCGAAAAACAGCCGTCTCGAATTCGGCATCGAGCGCGTTTTAGACAACAAATCGAGTATCGAGGCAAACGCCTTTTTCGATGCAGTCAGCAATCGCGGAGTCGGTTTAACGAGTCTTCCTTTTAATCTGCTAAGCGGCGAAAATGCCTCTGATTTTGTGGTTAATCAGCAAAGCGGGGCGCAGGGCGTTCGCGTCGTTTACACGCGTCGTCTCGGCAGCCGTTTCAGCACTTCGGCTGGTTACGCTTTCGGCAGCGGTCAGAAATTGTCAAACGAAGCGGTTTCGAATCCGGCAGCGATTTTTGAAACGGATTTCTTCCAGACCTTTTACGGTCAGTTCGACGCAGACCTGCAGCGAACGGGAACGCAGATTAAAACGATTTTTCGGCTTTCGCCGCAAGCGACGGTTTTTGCGATTGACCCATTCGCGGGCAGAATGGCGATTTACGATCCGAGTTTAAGCGTAAAAGTTATACAATCTCTGCCGAATCTCGGTCTGCCGTTTCGCGCCCAGGCGATTCTCGATGCGCGAAATCTTTTTGATTATCAAACCGGCTCGGTCGGCGAAGAAGGAAGTCTGCGCTTGAATTCACAAGGACGCATTTTGCGCGGCGGGATTTTAGTCAGGTTTTAACTTAAGATTTAATCTCGAAATTCAGTGTCCAGAGTCAATCGCCGATTTGACTTTGGACTTTTTTATTTCCAAAATCTCGGATTTCAAGCGAAAAACTGAATAAAATTAAACGCGCAGATCGTTTGTAAGTTTGAAAACATAATATTTTACCCGAAATTTGAGCGAATAACGGCAACAGTCGGTTGGAACGTATCTTGCTTTTAAAAACTTTTGGTAAAGTTCGTCTCGTTGCGATGAAAGGTAAAGTCCTGACAAGTTGGAGTTTGGTTTGGCTGCTGGCGACGGTTTTGTTCGTCGCCGGCGGCGCGCTCAACTTTTCACAACGCGCTTATCATCCGTTGCCGCCGACCGACGGAGTTAGTTGGACGCAGAAGGCAGACGGAATTTATGCGGAAAAAGTTACGCCGAGTTTGGCGGCTTCGCGCGCGGGAATCGCCGTCGGCGACCGGCTGATTGCCGTTTCGCTTGACGAAAAACAATTTGACGAAATCACCGCGCCCTCCGACGTTCATATGTATCTGGAAACGGCAGGCATGTCCGGTAAATTAACTTACTTTTATCAACGCCCTTCGTATTCGTTCGCCAACAATTTCTATTACGCTGATCTCCGCAGTATAGACAGTTTCCCGCGCTGGAACGCTTCGCTCGTTTTCCTGTCGCTGGTCGGCGTAATCTGGCTCGGCGTCGGGGTTTTCGTTCTTTTCAAACAAGGCAGCCAATCGCCGTTCGTTCTGCATTTCGCCACCGTGTGCTTAGCGGCGTTCGTCTTTCACCTTTATAAACCGCTCGGCTTGGGCGAAGATTTCGATTTAGCCGTTAGTTTGCTCGACGACATTGCCTTTGCCTTTTTCGCGTCGCTTTTCTTGCATTTCTGCCTGCGCTATCCGGTCAGAAGCGAAGTTTTCGACCAGGACGGGCGTTGGAAAACTTATGCTCTTTATATTCCGGCAAGTTTGATTTCGGTTTTAGTCCTCACCCTTTCGCTCATTTACCACATCGCTCCGAAAGCCGAGTTTATCACCAGCCTTAACAATTTCGTTGACCGATTTGATTTATTTGGTGTTTTATACCAAGCGAACTTTTACCATTTCGTCGTCTGTGTATCGCTCGGCACGGGCGTTTTGTTGTGGCGCTTTTTGAAGAATCGACAACAGCCGCTCATCCGGCAGCGAATTAAATGGGCGATGTGGGGCGCGATTGTCGCCGTCGTGCCGATTATTATTTTTCAAGTCGGAAAGCGTTTCGTTCCATCGCTGACCGAAGATTATTTGACTGCCGCTTTAACGACTTTGCCGCTCGCGCTGATTCCGCTCAGTTTCGGGCATTCCGTCGTTCGCTATCGCTTGATGGACGTTGATGTCGTCGTGCGCCGCGCGCTCGTTTATGCAATGACGACTGTGGCGATTGCAGCGATGATTGGCGGCGTCGCGCTCGGTTTGGTGTTTTTGATTGTCGGCAATAATTTGTCGGCGACCGATATTACGCTTCGCGCATTAATCGGAATCATAGCGATGGCAGGCATCGTGCTTTTGTCCGAGCCGCTCAAGAAATTTCTGCACGAACGCGCCGAACGATTTTTCTACGGTGAGCGCTATGATTTGCGGCACGGACTACTCGATTTTGGCAGAACGCTGTCGGCGACGACGGCGCTCGAACCGCTGCTCGACGCGCTGACCGAACGCCTCAGGCAAGTTCTCGATGTCGAAAAAGTCGCGGTCTTTATCGAAGACGAAAATACGCCCGAACATTATGTCATCGCCAAATCCATCGGCGTCAGCGAACATTATAAAATGCCGAACGATTTCCGGCAGATGATTCGCCAGAAATCAGCCGAGCGAGGCATCGTCCGCGCCGACGAACTCGAACTGTCCGAAGAAGAAATCATTGAGGACGCGCTGCCGGAAGACGCGCCGGCAAAAGGCATTCGCGGAAAAATCGAAAAATTCGGCAGAAACGCTAAAAACATACATCGGCAGGAGCTTCACTATTTCGTGCCGTGCGTCGTGCGCGGCAAAATGATCGCCGTTCTCGGTTTGGGACGTGCCTCGGACGGTTCGCTTTTATCGTCGGAAGATTTGGAAATTTTGCAGACAGTTTCCGGCTATGTCGCCGTGGCGATTGAAAACAGTCTGCTCTATCAGGAGCAGGAAAAACGCGCCGAAGAACTTGCCTTGCTCAAAGAATTTAACGAATCAATCGTCGAATCGGTTAATGTCGGTTTGCTCGCCGTTGACGAGAGCGGCAAGATTACGCGCTGTAATACGACGTTTGAAGAAATGCTCGCGCTCAGCCGCGAACAAACCATCGGCAAACTTGTCGAAGAAGTTTTCGACGAAAGTTTCGCCTTGAATCTGGAAAACATTCTCGGTAAATCGCGCTGGCATCTGACGGAAATTCGCAACGCCTATAAAATGCTGACGACGAATTACCAGGGCAAATCTTTGGTTTTAAACGTCGCCGTCGCGCCGCTTCGTTCGGTTTCACAAAATCAAACCGGCGCGATTATCGTCCTTGAAAACGTCACTTCGCGCATTAAACTCGAAGAAACTTTGCAGCAGAGCGAAAAACTCTCATCCATCGGATTGCTTGCGGCGGGCGTCGCGCACGAAGTCAACACGCCTTTGACCGGCGTCTCGTCTTATACGCAGATGCTTCTAGGAATGATTCCAGAAACCGACCCGAAACACGCGCTGCTGCAAAAGGTGCAAAAGCAAACAGACCGCGCTTCAAACATCGTCGGCAATCTGTTAAATTTTTCGCGCACCGGCAACGCCTCGGAGTTCGTGGAAATAAACATCAACAAACTGCTCGACGACACGCTTCAACTGCTTGAGCCGCAGCTTAGAAAATCACAAGTCGAAATCGTCAAAAATTACGCCTTCGTTGCACCGAAAATTTTCGGCAATGCTGGAAAGCTACAGCAGGTTTTTACGAATTTAATTATCAACGCGCGCGACGCGATGTTCGCGGGCGGCGAGATTGTTTTGACGACCGCGTTTGACGATGATCAAGCCGTCATCGAAGTTGCAGACACGGGCAGCGGAATAGAACCGGAAAATCTGAACAAAATCTACGACCCGTTTTTCACCACCAAAGGCGTCGGCAGCGGCACGGGTTTGGGTTTGGCGGTTTCCTACGGCATCGTGCAGGAACACGCCGGAACGATTTCCGCAACGAGCGAGATCGGCGAGGGAACAACCTTCCGTCTCGTTTTTCCCGCTGCTCAAAAACAGGAACAGCGAATTCGCGCCGTCAGCTAAAAGACAATTTTTAATTTTTGATTTTTAACTTTTAATTTTTTTGTCCGAAATAATTGAAAATTGAAAATTGAAAGTCGAAAATTGAAAGATGCACCGATTCATTTCCTTCAATCGTCAAATTCTTCGCGCCGAAAACGCTCTTTTATCCGCCGTCTCCGCCGCCGCGCTTTATGGCAGAGGCGTTTTCACGACCGTCGCAATCCACGACTCAATCGCTTTTTTGTGGGAAAAGCACTGGAGCAGACTAACTGAAAACGCGCAACGAGTCGGAATTGGTTTAGCCAACTTTTCCGAAGAAGCGACGAAGAATTTGTTGCTTGAAGTTATCGAGAAAAACAAACTCAGGCGCGCCCGCGCGCGCCTGACTTTTTATGACGAATCGGCGGCTTCCGTCTGGCAAAGCAATTCAAAACCCAAAACGAATCTTTTAATTCAAACGGCTGATTTTCGTGAGATTAAAAATAATTTGAGTTTGACCGTTTCGCCTTTTCGCGTCAATACAAAATCGCCGCTCGCCGGCGTAAAATCGTGCAATTATCTGGAAAACATTTTGACTTTGGAAGACGCGCGGGCGAAAAAATTCGACGAAGCCGTTCGGCTCAACGAGCGAGGCGAAATCGTTTCGGCTTGTCTGGCGAACATCTTTTGGAAAAAGAACGACACGATTTACACGCCGAGTCTTGCGACGGGTTGTTTGAAAGGCACGACGAGAGATTTTATTTTAGAAAATTTCGGCGTCGAAGAAAGAACGGCGGATTTGTCCGAACTAAAGGAAGCCGACGAAATTTTTCTGACTTCAGCGGGAATCGGAATTGTTGCGGCAAGTTTGGAAAGATAAATATTAGTGAAAACGAAACACGAAAAAACCACGAAGAAATTTCACAAAATTTCTTCGTGGTTTTTTCGTGGTTGAACTTTTTATAAAATTTACTTCGTTGCCGGTTTTTGACCCGATTCGGTTCTAGCGAAGTAGCCTTGCCGGTGACTGAGCGAAATTTTTTGTTTGGCTAATTCCTGATTGACAATCTGGATTTGAATTTTGCGGTATGAGCCGTCGCGTTTTTGGTTTGAAGGCTGATAGGCAATCAAATACTGCGAGCGCAACTCGATTTGAATTTGCGTGAAAGCCTTGCGAAGCGCGGCTTCGTCGCGCGGGAAAAACGCGCGTCCGCCGGTTCGTTCGGTCAATTTTTTCAAAACGCCTTCGTCAACGCCGCCCATCAAATCATCGCCGATGCCGACGGCGTAAATCACCGCTTCGCTTTTCAGCGCGGCTTGCACGGCGTCGTCAAATTTTTTACTGCCGAAAGTGTTCACGCCGTCGGACAGCAGAATTATCGCGCGGCGCGTTTTATCGGGCGAGGTTTTCAAAACTTCTTCGGATGTCACCCAAATCGCGTCCCAAATTGCTGTTGAGCCTTGCGTCGCTTGATTGTCGCCGGAAATCGGCGGCGTGCCGCCCGCGATGACTCCGCCGCCGAGATAGCCGGAAGGCGGAACGAACTCAACCTTATCAATCGCGCGGTTGAGACGGGTGAGATTGTTCGTCATTCCTTGTTCGAGAGTCGTTTCGCCGGTAAAGGAAACGATGGAAACTTCGTCTTTCGCCGGTCTGATGACCGATTGCAGAAAAGATTTCGCCGCCGCCCGTTCTTCGGGTAGCGTGCGTTCCTGCGACGCGCTCGTGTCAATCAAAATCGCTAGAGAAAGCGGCAAATCAACCTGCCGCGAAAATTCCGTAATTTCCTGCGGCTGACCGTCTTCCAGAATCCGCACGTCGGCTTGTTTCAAATCGGTCAGAAGGCGGCGGGTTTTGTCCTGTGCCGTAAAAAGCACGTTGACGGCTTCCGTATCAATCTGAATAATTTCGTCGTCTTCTTCAACAACTTCGGGCGTTGGCGAAACGGTCGCACTCGGCGCGGCTTTCGTTTGATTTGCCGAACTCGGCGACGTTTGTTGAGCATTTGACGAATCAAGCCCGAAAAGCCCTATGCCGATAAATAGGGAAACGATTGTTAAAACTGCGAAATTTCTTTTCCAGCGCATAAATTTTCTACCTTTTGCTTTTTATCTGATGCCGTCACGAATCGCGCGGTAGCTCTTCTTCGTGCGAATTTTATATTCGCTGTCTTTGCTTTTATCCGTGAAGCGAACTTCGACTTTGCGGTCTTTGCCGTCGTAATTTTGATTCGCCGGGCGATACGTGATGATGTATTGCGAGCGCAATTCCTGGGAAATTTTCATAAACGCGCGTTCGAGTTCGATCATATCGCCCGTAAAAAACGCTTCGCCGCCCGTCTCTTCGCAAAGCTGCGTCAGATACTTGTCGCCTTTGTCTTTGACCGTTCCCGCATCAACGCCAGGCACGGTTCCCAAAAATCCGGCTTTTGTCGAGATAGCGAAAATCGTCGCTTCGGTGCGCTGCGCGATGTCAATCGCATCCCTTAACTCGGCGCGGCTGAAAGTATCGTCGCCGTCGGTAATCAAAACGATGACCCGTCTGCCGGGAGCGTTTCGCAATTTTTCATCGGAGAATTGCCAAATCGCGTCGTAGAGCGCGGTTTGCGAGCCGACTTTATTCACCTTGTCAACCGATTTGTCGAGCAAATCGAGTTTGTCTGTAAAATCCTGCCGCAAATTTACTTCGTGGTCGAAAGTCATAAACGCGGCTTTGTCTTTTCGCAGGCGCGTCACCGTATAGATAAAATTTTTCGCCGCTTCTTTGGAGAATTTCATTTTTCCGGCGGTCGAGGGCGAAGTGTCCATCAGCACGCCGACGTAAACCGCGGGATTAGTTTTCTCGTCGGTGAAAAAAGTTACTTCCTGCTGCACGCCGTCTTCAAAAACAGCAAAATCGCCGCGCGTCAAACCCGCCACCAAATTTTTCTTTTTCTTTTTATCGTTGACCGTTACGGGCAGGCGCACCTCGAAGGTTTTCACCGCGCCATCATCAGTCGCGGGCGGCGGAGTCGGACGCGCGGTTTGCGCCGACGCAATCACTACGCTGCAGACGGAAAACAAAATAATTAAATAAACGAATCGAAACGTATTTTTCATACTTTTTTGAATTGATATACTGCCGGACACTAACGCCAAATTCGATGCCGCCGCGCCGCCGTCTGTTGCCTAAACTAGAAAGCGTCAGTATAACAACAAAACGGGCGCGGCGAAATTTTCGCGTTTCCGCCTTTGTGTTTTCGCGGGCTTTTGTGGCTTATTTTTAAAGCATCGAGAGTTTCTCGATTAAAAAGAGAATTTCACGCCAATGCGCAAAGTTGCGACGGTTCTTAAAATATTACGGACAATAGCTATATAATTCTATGCGCACATACGTTAAAAATAATTTTAAGAAAGTTTAATCATTTATGAATCAAAACATTTTTCGGGAATACGACATTCGCGGCATCGTCGCGCAGGATTTGACCGACGAAACGGTCGCGGTTTTGGGAAAAGCTATCGGCACGTTTTTCAATCAAAACGGCGCGAAACGCATTGCCCTCGGTTACGACGCGCGCGAAAGCTCGCCGCGTTTTCGTGATTTACTGGTCAAAGGTTTCAATGAAACCGGCTGCGACGTGGTTTTAATCGGCAGAGTTCCGACGCCGGTTTTGTATCACACGGTTTACACCAGAAACGTTGACGGCGGCGTGATGATAACGGGGTCGCACAATCCGCCCGACCATAACGGCTTTAAAATTTGTCTTGGAAAATCTACGCTCTTCGGCTCGCAGATTCAGGAAATAAAACAAATCGCCGTGTCGGGCAAGTTTTCGAGCGGCGCGGGAACGAGCGAAAATCTGGAAGTTCTGGCGGATTACGAAGCGGATATTATATCGAAAATAAATTTGGGCGACCGGCGATTAAAAGTCGTCGTGGACGGCGGCAACGGAATGGGCGGCGTGACGGGCGTCCCGGTTTACGAACGATTGGGTTTTGAACTCGTCAAACTTTTCACCGAGCCGGACAGCAACTTTCCGAACCATCATCCAGACCCGACGGTCATTGAGAATATGCAGGACGCGATTAAGGCAGTGAAAGAATCGGGCGCGGATTTGGGAATCGCGTTTGACGGCGACGGCGACCGCATCGGCGTGATTGACGAAAACGGCAAAATCATTTGGGGCGACGAGCTTATGGTGTTGTTATCGCGCGAAATCTTAAAAGCGAAACCGGGCGCGACGATTATCGCCGAAGTCAAATGTTCGCAAAATCTCTTTAACGACATCGCCCGAAACGGCGGAACGCCCTTGATGTGGAAAGCCGGACATTCTTTGATCAAGGCGAAAATGAAGGAAACCGGCGCGGCGCTCGCCGGAGAAATGAGCGGGCATATTTTTTTCGCCGACCGCTTTTACGGCTTCGACGACGCGACCTACGCAGGCGCGCGGGTTTTGGAAATCTTGTCGAAAACCGATAAAACTCTGTCGGAACTTTTGAGCGATTTGCCCGAATCTTGCTCGACGCCGGAACTGCGGGTTGATTGCGACGACGAAAAGAAATTTGAAATCGTCCGACAAATCGCCGAAGAATTCGCTCGAACGAACGAAGTCATCACCACCGACGGCGCGAGAATTTTATTTGAAAACGGCTGGGGTTTGGTGCGCGCCTCGAACACGCAGGCGATTCTGGTTCTGCGGTTTGAAGCCGATTCCGAAGAGAATCTACACGACATTCAAAAATCAATCGAGGCGAAAGTTTCCGAATTAATCGCAGAAGTCTGAATTAATCGTGTAAATGACAGTAAAACATTTTTCGCCGTGAAACATTTTGGCGTCTCGACCGTAAGAAAGCGCATCGAACTTTCCAAAAACCTAGAGAGGAGAATATGTATGTTTAAATCGAGCTTACGGTTTGCAGCCGCTTTGATTGTCTTTTTGTCTGTCTGCGCCACGGTTGCCGTCGCGCAAACCGCCCCAACTTTTGACGTGACCCGAATGGACGATTCGGTCGAAGCCTGCACCGATTTTTTTCAATACGCCAACGGCAATTGGATAAAGAAAACCGAAATTCCCGCCGCTTATTCGCGCTGGGGAAGTTTTAATATCCTGGCGGAAAATAATAACAACGCCTTAAAGGAAATTTTGGATGTCAACGCGAAAACGAAAGCCGCGCCGGGCAGCAACGAGCAGCTCATCGGCGATTTTTACGCCGCTTGTATGGACGAAGCGGCGATTGAAAAAGCTGGTGTTACGCCGCTCAATCCGTATTTCAAAGATATAGAAAAAATCAAAGACGCGAAAGATTTACAGCGGCAGATTGCGGCGATGCACAACGCTGGGATTCCGGCTTTGTTCGGATTCGGCGCGGGACCGGACGCGAAAAACAGTTCGATGAACATCGCCAACACGAGCCAGGGCGGACTCAGTTTGCCCGACCGCGATTTTTATACGAAAACCGACCCGAAATCCGTCGAAACCCGCGCCAAGTTCGTCGAGTATATGACGAATATGTTCAAACTACTCGGCGATGATGCGAACGCTGCGGCGGCAAATGCCAAAACCGTGTTGGCGGTTCAAACCCGTCTGGCGAACGCTTCGAGAACGCGAGTCGAGATGCGCGACCCGCAAAAACGTTACAACAAAAGAACTTTGGCGCAACTCGGCGAGATGACTCCGAACTTTTCGTGGGCTGATTATATGGCGGCGCGCAACGTGCCGACAGTCACGGAAATCAACGTCGGGCAGCCGGATTTTTTTGCGGAAGTTAATAAAATGCTCGCCGAAGTTTCAATCAATGATTGGAAAACATATCTGCGCTGGATGACGATAAATTCCGCGGCGCCGCTTTTGTCGAAGGCGTTCGTTGACGAGAATTTTAATTTTTACAGCCGTTATCTGACCGGCACAAAGGAACAGCAACCGCGCTGGCGGCGCTGCGTCGGCGCGACCGACAGCGCGGTCGGCGAAGCGCTCGGCGCGGAATACGTCAAAAAAGCGTTTACGCCCCAAGCGCAAAAACGGATGAGCGAATTGATTGACAATTTGTTCGCCGCTTACCGCGAAAGTATTCCGAAGCTCGATTGGATGAGTCCCGAAACCAAAGAAAAGGCTTTGGCGAAGCTCAACACATACCAGCGCAAAATCGGCTTCAACGAAAAGCCGCGCGGTTACGCCGGTTTGAAAATTGACCGCCAATCGTTTTTTCAAAATTCAAGAGCCGTCGGACAATTTAATATCAATCGCAATCTGAAAGACATTAATCAAAAAGTTGACAAAACTCGTTGGGGAATGACGCCGCCGACCGTCAATGCTTATTACAACGCGAGCTACAACGAAATTGTTTTTCCCGCCGGAATTCTTCAGCCGCCGTTTTTCAACCAGAACGCTGACGACGCGATCAATTACGGCGCCATCGGCGCGGTCATCGGTCACGAAATCACGCACGGTTTCGACGACGGCGGCAGTCAATACGACGCGGAAGGAAATCTGAAAATGTGGTGGACGCCAGAAGACCGCAAGAAATTTGAAGAGCGCGCCGACTGCGTGGTCAATCAATTCGGCGGCTACCAAATTCAGGAAGGCTTAAATATCAACGGCAAATTAACCTTGGGCGAAAACATCGCCGACCTCGGCGGGTTGGCAATGGCTTACGCAGCTTACCAAAAATCTCTGGAATGCAAACCGAAACCGGCGAAAATTGACGGTTTCACGCCGGAACAAAGATTTTTCCTCGGTTACGCGCAAATTTGGGCGGCGAAATCAACCGAAGCGTTTGAACGCCAGCAGGTTTTAACCGATTCGCATTCAAACGCGCGCTACCGCGTCAACGGACCGCTGTCGAATCTACCGCAGTTTGCCGAAGCGTTTTCCTGCAAGCAGGGCGATAAAATGGTGAGAGCCGTTTCGTGTAAAATCTGGTAATTTACAACCGAATTCAAGCGTGCCGGAAATTGCGAATCATCGTGGCCGAATTTGAAAGGTTGACTAAACGGAAATTTCTTGGCATAAATGAGTTGGAAAGATTCTATGAGATTCGCTTGCAATATAATCAGCATTATTACCAGAAGGGACTTTGCTCCGTGAAGAGCCGAAGCCAAAGGTAAAACTTTGCTTGAAAGAAAAGTCCCAAGTCAACGAACGACTTGGGACTTTTTGATTTGGGATCGCGGATTTGTAATTTCGGATTTTTTATCCGGTAAATGTTAAGATTTTATTTTTACAACGGTCTCGATTAGCGGTTAGTTTCAAATGACCGCTGACCGCCAACCGCCGACCACTGACTATGAATGAACCTTTAGACCTGAAGAAAACCGTTAATCTGCCGCGCACCGATTTCGCGCAAAAGGCGAATCTCGCGCAGTCTGAACCAGCGCGTTTGAAAAAATGGAAAGATGCGAAACTTTATGAAGCGATTCGTGAATCGCGCAAAACGGCGGAGAAATTTATCCTGCACGACGGTCCGCCCTACGCCAATGCCGACATTCACATCGGCACGGCACTCAATAAAATCTTGAAAGATTTCGTCGTCAAGACCAGAACGATGATGAATTTCGACGCGCCGTATGTGCCAGGCTACGATTGCCACGGATTGCCGATTGAGACGCACGTCGAGAAAAAGTTGGCGGAAAAGGGAAAAAACAAAAACGATTTGCCCGTAGCGACTTTTCGGAAAATCTGCCGCGAACACGCCGCAAAAGCGATGGATGGACAGACCAGGGATTTTTCGCGTCTCGGAATTTTGGGCGAGTGGGAAACGCCTTACCTTACGATGTCGAACGACTACGAAGCGGAAACGGCGCGTCTTTTCGGACGGTTTTTGGAACGCGGCTACGTCTATAAAGGTTTGCGTCCAGTCTATTGGTGCGTTCACGACCAGACGGCGCTCGCCGAAGCCGAAGTCGAATACATGGAACACACATCGCCGTCGGTTTATGTGAAATTTCCTTTGAAAAGCGATCCGACATTGATTGACGAAAACTTAAAAGGGAAAAATGTCTTGGTCGTGATTTGGACGACTACACCGTGGACGCTTCCGGCGAATTTGGGAATCTCGGTTCACCCTGATTTTGATTATTCAGCAGTGGAAGCGAACGGGGAAGTTTATATCGTCGCCTCGGAGTTAGCGAGATCATTTGCTGAACTTGTCGGATTAAATGACGCGAAAGAACTGGCGCGTTTCAAGGGCGCAAAACTCGACAAATTAGAAGCGAAACACGCCTGGCTTGACCGCGCCTCGTTGATAATGAACGGCGACCACGTAACTTTGGGCGAGGCGGACGCGGAAGTCGAACTCGACGTGCGATTTGAAACGAAATCGGCGAATAAATCCGGCACGGGCTGCGTTCACACCGCGCCCGGACATGGCGCGGACGATTTTCACATCGCCAAGAATTACGGACTGGAGATTTACTGTCCGGTTGACAACGGCGGAAAATTCACCCAAGAAGTCGAACACTTCGCGGGCGAATTCATCTTCAAAGCGAATCCGCGCATCGTCGAATTTCTGCGCGAATCGGGCGCGTTGCTTTACACGGAAAATTACAATCACCGTTACCCGCATTGCTGGCGCTGCAAAAAGCCGGTGATTTTTCGCGCCACACCGCAGTGGTTTATTTCAATGGACGAAGTGTTGAAAGAGAGCCGTCAAGATGACGGCGTTCCGCTTCGCGCAGGCGCATTACGCGAAGTCGAAGCGGTGAATTGGCTTCCAAATTGGGGCGAAGGGCGAATGCGAAATATGATTTCCGGTCGTCCCGATTGGTGCGTTTCGCGCCAGCGTTCGTGGGGCGTTCCGATTCCGGTTTTTTATTGTCGTGGTTGCGACGAAGCCGTTGCCGATTCAGAAATCGTTTATCACGTCGCCGATATTTTTCAGCAGGAAACCGCCGACGCCTGGTATAACCGCGAGGCGCGAGATTTATTGCCCGCTGATTTCAAATGCCCGAAGTGTGGCGGCGCAGAATTTACAAAAGAAACCGATATTCTCGATGTCTGGTTCGATTCGGGTTCGTCGTGCGTGGCGGTTTTGGAGACGCGCGAGAACTTGCAATTTCCGGCGGACGTTTATCTCGAAGGCGGCGACCAATTTCGCGGCTGGTTTAACTCCAGCTTAATGTGCGGTTTGGCAGCGCACGACCGCTCGCCGTATAAAAACCTGATCACGCACGGTTGGGTCGTGGACGGCGAAGGCAAGCAGATGCACAAATCAACCGGCAACGCCGTCTCGCCGAACGAAGTGGTCAGTAAATCCGGCGCGGAAGTTCTTCGTTTGTGGGCGGCGGCGGTTGATTTCACCGAAGATATGCGCTGCTCGGACGAGATTTTGTCGCGCATCGTGGACGCTTATCGAAAATTTAGAAATACTTTGCGTTACGCGCTCGGCAATCTCGACGGTTTTAACCCAGAAACAGACACGGTCGCTTTTCAAGAAATGCTCGAAATTGACCGCTGGGCGCTTGCGGAATTGGGCATTGTGACGAGTAAAGTTTTGGGCGGTTACGAAGAATATAATTTTCAAACGGCTTATCAAACGCTTTATAATTTCGTGACCGTCGTCTTGTCGGCGCGTTATTTCGACATTATCAAAGACCGGCTTTACATCTACGCCCCGAAATCTTTGGAGCGGCGTTCGGCGCAAACCGCGCTTTATCAAATCACCGACGCGCTTTGCCGTCTGCTCGCGCCGATTCTCGTTTTTACGACCGACGAAGCGTGGGAAAATATGCCGCATCAGAAAACGGAATCGGTTCACCTGGCGGAATTTCCGAAAGTGTCAGGTGCGGACAACTCTTCGCTTTTGGCGGATTGGGAAAGGATTTTTTCCTTGCGCGACGAAGTTTTGAAACGACTCGAAGAAGCGAGAAACGCGCGTCTCATCGGGTCAAGTCTGGAGGCGAAAGTCATTCTGACTGTTGACAAAACGACGATGCGGTTTTTAATCGCTTATTACGAAGATTTGCGCTACATTTTTATCGTATCGCAGACTGAAGTTCACGAAGGCGACGCGCTGAATGTTGAAATCCAAAAGGCGGACGGCGCGAAATGTGAACGCTGTTGGAATTATTCAATCAAGGTCGGCGAGTTTGAAAAATACCCGACCGTTTGCGAAAGATGCGCGGCGGCGTTGACTGAGATTGAAAGAGTTTGAGGTTGAAGTCATGAGTTTGAGAATTGCCGCGAGAAAAAACAAGCCGAAAATCGAGTATAAAACCGGAGTTAATGAGATGGGATTGGTTTATGCGGAAATCGAATTGTTCAATGCGGGCGAATTATACAATTTCCGAAAGGGGAAAATTTCCGAAGACGAAATCAAACAAGTTAAAGTTAACGCTCTGGTTGATACCGGCTCTTATATGCT
Organism: Pyrinomonadaceae bacterium; assembly: GCA_030448055.1. Lineage (GTDB taxonomy): Bacteria > Acidobacteriota > Blastocatellia > Pyrinomonadales > Pyrinomonadaceae. Next base: position 298,014 of record JAUJNR010000004.1, on the reverse strand, counting down.
GACGATCAACGATACCGTTCGTCATCAGCTAGGCTTGCCTTTAATCGAAAAACAATTTTCGGTTCTGGCTGATGAAAGAGAAATCGAAGTCGAAGTGGTCGGTCCGGTCGAAGTGCGTTTTGAAAATCGGCGCGCGTCGGTTGACGCGATTGTCATTCCGAATGCCGATGAAATTTTGCTCGGCGCGATTCCGATGGAAGATATGGACGTTTTAGTTGACCCGCGCCAGCAGAAACTCGTGGTCAATCCGAAACATCCATACGTCGCCACAAAATACCTGAAATAATTTTTTACCCTTTGAATTTACTCCGCGCCGATTATAATTGTATGGTGAATAAAAAAGATTTTTATTGGAAACTCGCTTATCTGCTCGCGGCGGGCGCGGTTTTTATGATTGACCAGGCGACGAAAGCGTGGGCGGTTCGCCGTCTGCGTTTTGGCGGCGATTGGACGGTGATTTCTGGTTTTCTTAATTTCGCCTACGCGCAAAATTCGGGCGCGGCGTTTAGCATTTTAGACAATCAAGGCGACGCGGGGCGCTGGGGTTTATCGGCGGTTGCAATCGCGGCGGCAATTCTGGTGTTGTATTATTTCTGGCGCGTTCCGCGCACGCACGACCGACTGCTCGGCGCGCTGGCGCTGCTGCTGGCGGGAATTTTGGGAAACGTAACCGACCGACTGCGTTTGGGTTTCGTCGTTGATTTTATTGACGTGCAGTTCGGCGATTGGCATTACCCGACTTTTAACGTCGCGGACATGGCGATCTGCATCGGCGCGGGATTGCTTATTTTGGATATGTTTTTCTCGCGGAAAGACGAGAAGACGGACGAGGCGAAAACATAGACAGTCGCAAAAGGGCGCAAAAATCACAAACATAAATCACATCGTTTAGCTTTGCACAAAAATTAGAAAAGCGGGCGGCAACTGTTCGCTATTCGTTGTTCACTGTTCACTGAAAAACAGAGAAATCATTGAAAATAACGAACAATGAATAGTGAACAGCGAATAGTTGCCGCTCATAAAAGCGACAACTCGTTAATTTTTGTGCAAAGCCTCATCGTTTTGAATTGAAAATTTTTGCGCCTCTTGTGCCTTTTGCGGCTATAATTTTTCGTATGAAAATTTACGACGTAACCGTTCCAATCGCCGAGAATACGCCTGTTTACGCGGGCGACCCGAATGTTGAAATCACAATCGCCAACCGGATTGCGCGCGGCGACGCGGCAAATGTTTCTCGCCTCTGCTGCGGCGTTCATACGGCGACGCACGTTGACGCGCCGAATCATTTTATCGAAGGCGCGCGGCGGGTTTACGAACTCGAACTCGAAAAACTCGTCGGCAGGTGTCGCGTCGTCGAGATTGACCGCAGCGTAATGGCGATTAGCGCCGAACACATCGAAAATCTCGACGGCGCGGAACGCGTTTTGTTCAAAACGCGCAACTCGGATTTCTGGAACGATTTTTCGCAAGGCTTTCGCAAAGATTTCACATACATCGCGCCCGACGCGGCGCAAGCATTGGTTGATCTGCAAATTAAACTCGTCGGCATTGATTACCTGTCGGTTGAGAAATTCGGCGCGGAAACTTTCGACACGCACATTACCTTGCTCGAAAAAGAAGTCGTGATCGTCGAAGGGCTCGATTTACGCCAAGTTTCGGCGGGCGATTACGAGCTTGTTTGTCTGCCTTTGAAAATTGCGGGCGGCGCGGGCGACGGCGCGCCGGCGCGGACGATTTTGAGAGCAATTGAAAATGAATGAGCGACGCAAAACGCGCATTAGCAAATTCTTGAGTTTGATTCTGCGACACAAACCCGAAACAATCAATTTGGTATTAGACGAAAACGGCTGGGCGAACGTCGCCGAACTGCTCGAAAAATCGGCGAAAGCCGGCGACGGTTTCTCGCTCGAAGAATTGACCGAAGTCGTGGCGACGAATGACAAAAACCGTTTTTCATTTGACGCGCCGAAGACGAAAATTCGCGCCAGCCAGGGACATTCGATTGCGATCAAAATCGAATTTGAACGGAGAATTCCGCCGCCGATTTTGTATCACGGAACAGCCGAAAGAAACCTTGATTCGATTCTCGAAACGGGTTTGGAAAAGCGCGGGCAGCATCACGTTCATCTTTCGAGCGACGCGGAAACGGCGCGAAAAGTCGGCGCTCGCCACGGCAAACCGGCGATTTTGCAGATTGATGCGGCGCGGATGACGGCGCGAGGCTGCCGGTTTTATATTTCGGCGAACGGAGTTTGGCTGGTTGACGAAGTTTCGCCGGAGTTTTTGAAAGTATTATGAAACGCGAAGAATACGCCGAAAAGCGCGGTGAGATGTCAAAAAATTCGATTCCCGAATTGATTGATTTGCTGCGAAGCGCGGACTTACAAACGCGCTTTTTCGCCGAAATGTGTCTGCGCGATGCAACCGGCACCTGACTGAATTTTCAACCGGCGAGTTCGCCGGACGCAAGAGAAAAAGCCGTCGCGGAATGGCGCGAATGGTGGAAGGGAAAAAAAGGAAAGTTTAAGAAAAGATGGCGCAATAAAGGTCTGTAAATCGCAATGAACGCGAGCCGGTCAAACAGAGTCACTGAGCCTTCTGAATTTTTTTGGGAAAGCGTCGCCGCCCGCACTTTTTCACTTTTATCACTTTTCAATCCGCTTCGGCTCAATTATTCTCGTAAATATGAATATCGGAATTACGGTTTATCCAACCTATGGCGGAAGCGGCATCGTCGGCTCGGAACTGGGGCGCGAACTCGCCTTGCGCGGTCATAACGTGCATTTTATTTCTTCGATGCTGCCGACTCGTCTGACCGAACTCAACGAGCGCGTGCGGTTTCACGAAGTCGAGATGATGAGCTATCCGCTGTTCGAGCATCAGCCGTATGATTTGGCTCTGGCGACGAAAATGGCGACCGTCGCGCGTTCGGAAAAACTCGACCTGCTGCACGTCCATTACGCGATTCCGCATTCGATTTCGGCGATTCTCGCCCGCGAATCAATCAAACAAAAACGCTATGTGCCGGTCATCACAACTTTGCACGGAACGGATATAACTTTGGTCGGCGCAGACCGCTCTTACTTGCCGATTACGCGCTACGGCTTGCAGCAGTCGGACGGCGTAACGGCGGTGTCGCGTTTTTTGAAACAGGCGACGATTGAGACTTTCGATTTTGACGAGATTGAAGTCATCCCGAATTTTATCTGTTCGTGTCATTACAAACGCCTGCCCGATTCGCCGCTCAGAGACGAACTCGCGCCCAGCGGCGAAATATTACTGGTTCACGTCTCGAACTTTCGCGCCGTCAAACGTCCGCTCGATTGCGTCGAGATTATGGCGAAAGTTAAAGCGAAAGGCGGACACGCGCGATTGATTATGGTCGGCGACGGACCCGAACGCTCGGCTTGTTATTACCGCGCCGAACAATTGAACGTCAAAGACGACGTTGTGTTTGTCGGCAAACAAGCGAACATCGCCGATTATCTCGGCATCGCCGACGTATTTTTGCTGCCGTCGGAACTCGAATCGTTCGGACTCGCCGCACTCGAAGCCGAAGCCTGCGAAGTTCCCGTCATCGCCACGCGCATCGGCGGCATACCGGAAGTCGTCACCGACGGCGAGACAGGGTTTTTAAGCGATGTGGGCGACACGGAAAAAATGTCGGATGATGTGATGAAATTTCTCAACGATGAGGAAATGCGGCGAACATTCGGCGAAAAAGCGCGTGAATCCGCCGTTTCGCGTTACGGCACGGAACTAATTATTCCGCAGTATTTAAAATTTTACGAACAGGTTTTAGGCGCGAAATCCGCCGCGTCGGTTTGACGATTTACGGCTTGAAATTTTTCTTTAATCCTTGCCAAACTTCAAAATACTCGTGCTGCAATTCGGCGGTTTCCATCGCGTATCTGGTCGGGCGAATGATGTAGCGGGACTCGAACATAAACGCCATCGTGCCGGAAAGCTTGACGGGTTTGAGTTCGGCGTTCGAGGCTTTTTCAAACGCTTCCGCGTCGGGTCCATGCGCCGACATTTGGTTGTGCAGACTCGCGCCGCCCGCCACAAAGCCTTCTTCTTTGGCGTCGTATTGCCCGAAACACAAGCCCATAAATTCCGACATATAATTGCGGTGAAACCACGGCGGGCGAAAAGTATCTTCCTGCACGAGCCAGCGGTCAGGGAAAATAACGAAATCGCAATTTGCCACGCCGACTTCCGGCGAAGGCGCGGTTAAAACCGTAAAAATACTCGGGTCTGGATGGTCGAAAGAAATCGAGCCGATAGTGTTAAAGCGCCGCAAATCGTATTTGTAGGGCGCGTAGTTCCCGTGCCACGCGACGACGTTCAAAGGCGAGCTTTTAATTTCCGTCGTCCATAAATTGCCGCCGAATTTCGCCGTCAATTCAAACTCGCCGTCTTTATCTTCAAACCACGCAACGGGCGTTTCAAAATCGCGCGGATTCGCCAAGCCGTTCGCGCCAATCGGACCCAAATCAGGCAGGCGAAAATGCGCCGCATAGTTTTCGCAAATATAGCCGCGAGCGTCGCCGTCGGGAAGTTCGACGCGAAATTTTAAACCGCGCGGCAAAACGCAAATCTCGCCCGCCCCAATTTCTATAACTCCTAATTCAGTCAAAAACCTGACGCGATTTTTCTCTGCGACGACGAGCATTTCGCCGTCGGCGTTGTAGAAAAATCTACTCGTCATGTTTTTATTGCAGGCGAAAACGTGAACGGCGATTCCAGTTTGCGCGAACGAATCGCCGCAGCCCGCCATGGTCACAATGCCGTCAATAAAATCCGTTTCCGGTTCGGGCATCGTCAGCGGATTCCAGCGCAATTGATTAGGTGTCGTAACAATCTCATCAAACCTCGACACTAGCCGCCCGTTTTCAATTTGCCGAAACGGGCGATGCAAAACCGACGGCTGAATGCGATATGTCCAAGTTCTTTTATTCAGCAGACGCGGCGTAGTAAAAGACGTTCCCGAAAATTGTTCGGCGTAAAGGCCGAGCGGCGCAATTTGCGGCGAATTGCGTCCGACAGGCAACGCGCCTTTAACGGCTTCGGTGGCGAATTCGTTGCCGAAACCGCTTTGATATTTGAATTGTTCTTCGCTGGTGGTCGGTGTCATAAAAAGATTTTGCCACGAATTACACAAAAAACACGAATAAAAGAAAAACAATTCGTGTTTTTTGTGTAATTCGTGGCTGAAAACTCTTACAAATTCCCGCGCTTTCGCTGTTCGTCTTCAATCGAAACAAACAACGCTTTGAAATTTCCTTTGCCGAAACCTTTACAGCCTTTGCGCTGTAAGATTTCATAAAAAACCGTCGGTCGGTCTTCGACGGGTTTCGTGAAAATTTGCAGCAAATAACCTTCCTCGTCGCGGTCAACGAGAATTCCGAGCCGCTTCAAATCTTCGATGTCTTCGTCAATCTCGCCGACGCGCGTCGGAACTTCTGCATAATAAGAATCGGGAACGCGCAAGAATTCCACGCCGTTCGCCTGCAATTTGGCGACGGTTTCTCGAATGTCTTTGCACAAAAGCGCGACGTGCTGCGCGCCCGCACCGCGATAAAATTCGATGTATTCCTGAATCTGGCTTTTGCCTTTTTTGCTTTCCGCCGGTTCGTTGATCGGAAATTTGATGTTGTGTCCGCCGTCTGACATTACGATTGACATTAGCGCGGAGTATTCGGTGGAGATGTCTTTGTCGTCAAACGTAATGTAACGCTCGAAGCCCATTACATCGCGGTAATAATTGCACCACGGCTCCATTTTACCTAATTCAACGTTGCCGACGATATGGTCAACCAAGACGATTCCGACCGGATCGCCTTCAACCGTTTGCGGAACAAATCCGGGCAAAAACGTGCCGCTGAAATTGTGTCCGTTATTGTTGTTATACGAAATCAGCGAGTGAATCGTGTCGCCGTAAGTTTGAATCGCGGCTTTGCGAACCGAGCCGTTTTCGTCTTTCCAATCGTGCGGCTCAATATGCACTTTCGCGCCGCGTTTCACCGCTTCGTTAAAAGCGTGGTCGGCGTCTTCGACGTGAAAAGCGATGTCGCGCACGCCGTCGCCGTGCTGTTTAATATGTTCGGCGGCATGATGTTCGGGCGAAAGCGGCGTTGTTAAAACTAAATTGACACGATTCTGCCGCATCACATAACTCGTCGTTTCCCGATTGCCGGTTTCCAAACCGGAATAAGCCGCCCGCGAAAAACCGAACGCCTTACGATAATAAAATTCGGCTTGCTTGGCGTTGCCGACGTAAAACTCGACGTGGTGTATTTTTTTCAAGCCTAAAGGATTTTTTTGGTCTGTCATAGTTGCCTCAAATACTTCTTTTCTTAAATTTACTACTTCTTGCTGAAACTTTCGATGTATTTTCTAGTCGTTTCCTTCAAATAAGTATACGACGGGATGACATATAGAATCGGCTGCATATCAGAGTAATCGTATGTCGTATTTATTACTTGCTTTAAATCAAACGGGCGACGCTCGACATTATCGGTGAAAGCGTTTTCGAGTTCGCCGAAAGACGACAGCAAACCCGCGCCGTAAGCCTTTAATTCGCCGTCTTCTTCGACAAGACCGTATTCGACCGTGAACCAGTAAAGCCGTCCGAGTTCTTCAAGCTGCTCGTCGGTCGCAATCCGCGCGCCGTGTCCAATAAATTGTGAGAAATCGGCGAAATCACAGTTGGTGAAATTCGGGATATGCCCGATTGCTTCGTGAACGATGTCTGGTTCGGGCGTATATTCGGGACGCGAAGGATGGCGAATATACTGCGTGCAGAGCATCGTCCGATACGACAGCCAACTCAGAAAGGCGCGGGTTTCAACCAATCCTTCAATCGGCGCGAGACGAAAATTGCACAGTTCGTTTAGTCGTTTGTTCATCTCCGAGAGCTGCGGAATTCTCTCGGTCGAGATGCCTAATTTTCGCTTCGCGTCGAGATAAAATGAACTCGCGTGTTTCGCCTGCAATTCTTCGAGGCGCGTAGCGACGATTTGCCAGACCTTTTGTTCTTCCGGCGTGTATTCAACGTCGGTGATGCGGTGCGTTTCGCGGAAATTCTTGGCGAGTCCCGCGATGTGGTCGCGGCGGCGGCGATAAGTTTCGTCGCTCGCGCCCGGATGATCGAGTTCGAGTTGATTGATTTTCTCGAACTGCATGTCACGAAATTCGGGCAAATCTTCGTCTTTGACCTCGAAGTTTGACAGGCTAAATTCTGGTTCGGTTTCGGCTGCTGCGGTTTCCGTCGTCATTTTTTTATTTCTCCTTAAATCTTTCAGATGCGATACGTCTATTGTAATAAACTCGAAAACACTTGCCAACGCCAAAAATTGGATATAGAGTTTTGAAAATCAACAGGCGAAACTTATGAAACAATGTCCGAACTGCCAAACGACTTACACTGACGATGCGCTGCGGTTTTGTTTAGCCGACGGCGCAACGCTCGTTTCCGCGTCAAACGAGGCGGAAACCGTGCGAATTCCTTTTAACAAAAATCCGGCGCGTGTTGATGTGCTGCCCGATTCCGCGCCGACGGTTTTTGCCCCGCCGATTTCGGCGGCGCAGTCGAAAAGCAAAGGCGCAGGTTTGATTATCGCCGGCGTTCTCGGCGTAGTATTGCTATTTTTATTGATTGGCGGAGTTGCCGCATTTTTGCTGCTGCGTTCGAGCGATGATAAAAAAGCAATCGTCGCGTCCCCGCTCGCGTCGCCGTCGCCGGTTGCCTCGCCGACCGCCGCGCCGGTTGATGAAACAGACGCGCTCAAAGAAAATCTGGCGAATCTCGAAAAGCAGATGCGCGACCAAGACAATCGAAAACTGCCCGCCGCGACGCCGCCCGAAACTTTTTCGCCGCCGAAACAGCCGCCAACTACGGCGCGGGCGAATTCGCCGCGCGATGGATTTCTCGCTCTGCGGAGCGAGCCGAATTCGGAAACCGGCTCTCGAATTGCGAAAATTCCGCACGGCGCGACTCTCACCGTTCTCGATTGTCCGAAGTCGTCGAACGTCGGAAAAACGTCGGGGCGTTGGTGTCAGGTGATTTATAACGGACAATCGGGCTGGGCGTTCGATGCGTTTATGATTTTTTGATTGCACGAAAATCAGAATCTTTTTCTCGGTAATTTCATAAAATTGAGCGGTACAGTTTTTTAAGTTCGCGCAAATGCGCTTCGATGCTGAAATTTTCCCGCGCGTAATCGAAAGCGCGATTCGACAAATCTTCGCGCAGATTTACATCCGTCAGTAATTTCAATATTTTTTCGGAAAGTTCCGAAGCGTTTTGAGTTTGAAAAACCTCTGCGTATCGTCCGCCCGATGACGCTTCGAGCAGCGGCTCGATGTCAGAGACAATCAACGGAACTTTTGTGAGCATCGCTTCGGCGGCGGCGACGGGCAAGCCTTCCTGCAAAGAAGAAAACACAAACAAATCGAGCGCGGCTAAAACGTCGGGAACATCCCGGCGCGCGCCGAGAAAATGAACGCGGTCGGCGATGCCGCGTTCTTCGCAAAAATTGACGCAAGCCTGAAATTTGGCTTCCGCGCCCGCTTCTGCGCCGCCGACGAAAACGCAGCGCGAGTTTTCGATTTTTGAAAAAACTTCCGGCAGCGCCAGGCAAACTGTCATCTGGTCTTTGCGCGGGTCGCGGTAAAAATTGGCGATCATCCCGATTAGCAAATCGTCATCCGCCAAACCGAGTTCGCGCTTTAATTTTCCGCTCTCGCCGCGCAGACGTTTTTCGTCAACGCCGTTGTAAATAATTGTCGGGCAGGCGGGAAATTTCAATTTGTTTTCGGTTTCATACCACGAGACGAGCGCGCGGCTAACGACGATGTTTGCTGAAACGCGCGGAATCAGAAATTTCAGCGTCAGCAGATTTTTCGCGTCCGCGATGTAACCGTGATGCGTCAGGACAATCTTCGTTTTCGTTCCCTGACAAGCCAGATAAGCATGAACGGCTTCGACCGCCTGATGCGCGTGGACGATTTCGATTTGCCGCTTTTTGACGATTTTTCTAAACTGCCCGATGATGCGAAAATCTATCGGCAGACGACGCTGCAGCCTGAGGAATTCAACGCCCGAAGTTTTAAAGTCTTCCTCGAACGCGCCGCCGCCCGTCGCCGCGAACGTCAAATTCAAATCATTCGCCTGCGCGTTCCGGCAGACATCCAAAACCAATTGTTCCGCGCCGCCGCGATTGAGCGAATCGAGTAGATACAAAACTTTCATTTAAGTCGTCGGCGTCCGGTTTTTGTTTTCAGGCGTTTGGTATTTGAATTTGCTTAAACCTCAAGCGTGCCGAAACGTTCAGAGTTTCGTTGCTGCCACAATTTGCGGCGAAATCGAAGAACCATGTGCGGCAGCAGCAGTCTTGAAAAAACGCGCAAAGCCATAGCGGGTTTTTCCGCGCCGCGCCAGTTTTCCAAAGCCAATTGCCAGGCTTCTTTTTTCAAACCGCGCCGCGCAATATCTTCGGCGTAACGAAAATTGACGTTTTGTTCGACGCGCTTCATCTGCGCCGCGTCCAGACGCAAAATCGCCGCGTTGCGCCGCAGCGCGTCGAGGACTTCGCGCAGCATCAGCAAAACGTCGCCGCTCGTGTTGTAACCGTGCTGCCGCCAGGCGGCGTGAACTTCCGGGTCGAAAACAAATTCGCCGGTAACCGAAAGTTTAAGATAAAGCTCGTAATCTTCGAGACGCGAGTCTTCGTTCCAGCGCACTTTTTCTAACGCCGCGCGGCGGTAAAAGACGCTCGAACTGACCGGGGCGATGCCGGACAAAAGCATTTTCCGGTCGTCGTTGAATTTGTAGGCTGCCCAATCCGCCGAAGTATCGGTCACGCGGTCTGTTTCGTCAATCAAAAAAGCGTTGCCGTAAGCCATCACCGCCTGCGGATTAGACCGCATCTGCCCGACGCGACGCTCCAAAAAGTGCGGCAGCCAAATATCATCCGAACCGAGATAAGCAAAGTATTCGTAATCCGCGCTGTGCCGGAAACCCTCGTTCAGGGTGCAGCAGAGACCCAGATTTTCCCGCGCTAACAACTGCGCCGGAAACGGGCAGTCCGCCAAAGTCCGTTCGATTATTTTCACCGAATCGTCGCGCGAGCCGTCGTCAATGACAAGCATTTGGGCAGGCGGCAAAGTCTGCCTGAAAATTGACCGCAAACAGCGTTCGACGAACGGCGCGTGATTGTAGGATGGCACTAGGACGAAAACTTTTGGCGAAGACATCGCTTTACAGTTTAACCCAAAATCCGCGCCGCCTTCTAATCAAAGCATTTCCCCGAAAATAAAACTGCTTTCAAACCGAGGTTTTATAAGTCATTTCGTTGTTGCGAAAAATCCTCAAACTCGAATAATATGTTCGCTTCGCTAATAATCCTGACACGGCGGGAAGAAATTTTAACTGAACGATGATTAAATCCGAACTCCGAAAAATTTATCTGGCGAAACAAAGGTCGCTTTCCGATTTTGAAAGGCGCGACAGAAGCCGAAAGATTTCCGACGCGTTTTTCGAGCATTTCAGTCTGCAAAACATCCGCTTTCTGCACGTTTTTTTGGCAATCGAAAGAAATGGAGAAATTGAAACTTCGTTCGTCTTCAAACGTCTCTGGAGCGATTACCCTGAAATTACAACTGTCGCTTCGCGCGTTGATTTTCAAACGATGACGCTTGAGAATTTGCGGTTTGCGCCCGACACAAAGCTCGTCTCGAATAGATGGCATATTTTCGAGCCGGCAAACGGCGAGTTGATTGCAATTGAAAAAATTGACGCGGTTTTAGTTCCGCTCTTGTGTTTCGACGAGCGCGGCTGCCGCGTCGGTTACGGCAAAGGCTTTTACGATAAATTTTTATGCGAGTGCCGGATGGACTGCGTGAAAATCGGTTTGTCGTATTTCGCGCCGGTTACGGAAATTTCCGACGCGCGAGAATACGACGTCAAACTCGATTATTGTGTTACGCCCGAAGAAGTCCTCAACTGGCGAAAACAATAAGCGAAAGGGCTTTGGACAAAAATTGGCGATTTGCCGCTTCAATGAACGAAAATTGTTCGCTGTTTGTTATTCACTATTCGTTATTTTCAATGGTTTTCCATGTTTTTCAGTGAACAGCGAACAATGAACATCGAACAGTTGCCGCCCGCTTTTCTGATTTTTGTGCAAAGCCAAGCGAAAGCGAATTTTTGATGCAAAAAAGGCTGTCGAACATAGCTTTCGACAGCCTTACAAGCGCAGAAGTTTTCATGAAAAGTAATGGGTGATTTTTTACGCGGGCAACAAGCCTTTAATTTCCTTGACGATTCGCTGCACTTCTTCCTGGTCTTCGAGGGCGAACATAAAAAAGTCGTAGCTCGTTTTAAAACAAATCACGCCGTTGCCGAAAAACCAGATGCCTTCGAGCAAGGGATTTCCGCCGAGCAGCAAATCAATCGGAAAGCCCGTCAGTGTTTTCGGATTGAAGACGTTCGTCATCAATACCGCGCCGGAAGCGAAACTGAACGCGCCCAAAAGCGGTGCGCCGACGCGCCTTGCTATGTCGCGTTCAAACTCGATGCGTTCGGCTTCAGCTTGCGTTAATTCGCCGCTTTTGATGAGTTCGTCTTGGCTTTTGAGATAATTTTGAAACTGCTCGCTCGCCTTCTGCACCGACCAGGCGGGCAATGCCGAATTGAAAAGCCAGTGAGAACTGACGCCGGTAAAAACCACGCCCAAACCCGCGCCGACCGCCATCGAAACGCCGGTCGTGGCGGCTTCGAGCGGTTTTTCGGCGATCCAATCGGTGGTTTTCTGCACGGTTTTTATCGCCGAATCAATCGTTCGCGTCCAACTCGCGCCGAGATTAAACGCGCGGGAAACGCGGTCGGCGGTCGTGCCGAACGAATCGCGCGCGCCTTCAAACGCTTCGCCCGCTCGATCGGCGGCGACGTTGAAAACCGCGCCGGCTTGTTTGCCGACTTCTTTGATAACCTTTTCTGCTTCGACGGCAGTCACGGCGAGCGTTTCGGCGGCGCGTTCGCCTGCGTCTTCGGCGGCGGCGCGCACGGACGCGCTCGCGTCCCAAGCCTTTCTCGCCGTTTGCTCGGCGGCACGCGCGGCTTGTTTTCCGACTTCCGAGTTTTCGGCTTCGGTTTTAATTTTCTGCGCGCTTTCCTTTAAAGTTTCCGCGCCTTTTCTCGCCGCTTCTTTAGCGACCTTCGCGCCTTCTTCGATTTTTTCTGTTAAGTTAAGCTGCTTGTCTAAATCGTCAAAACGCTCTTTCGCCTCGCGCTGCCATTTATCGAATCGTTCTTTGTAATCCGCCATTTGTTTTTCCTCTCTTGAAAAATACGCTTTCGCCAAATAATTTGTTCGCTTTGATGCGAAACAGTTTCTTAACTTTGTATGATTGCATCGGCGGCGGGCGGCGGTCAAATTTTTTGTTGGAAACTACAAGATGAATTCTTTAAAGATTTTCACCGCCGAGACGCCGAGTTTCGCTGAGAGTTTTGTTTTCCTCCGCGTTGTCTATTTATCAATCGTTTATCTTTTCAAACACGCGGCAGGATATTGTAGCTCTTTATTTTCGAGTTGAGCGTGGTGGCGTTCAGTCCCAAAAGCCGGGCGGCGCGTGATTGGTGTCCGCCGGTTTGGTCGAGAGCGCGGCGAATCAAATCGGTTTCAAAGCGGCGCACTTGGTCGTAAAAATTTACGCCGCGCGAGATGTCTATGTCTTCGGATGTTCCTTCGCCGTCCTGCATCACGTTGAGCGCAAAGTTCGGGTCGCGGACTTCTGGGCGCAGACATTCGACCGTGATTTCGTCGGTCGGAGCAATGACGACGGCGCGTTCGATGATGTTTTCAAGCTCGCGGACATTGCCCGGATAATAATAATTTTCGAGCAATGACAAAACTTCCGGGAGGAGATTTTCGCTGACTTCGCGCAAATTTTCGTCGTTGTATTTGCGGATGAAATGCTGCGTGAGCGGCAGAATATCTTCGCGGCGCGTTCTTAAAGGCGGCAGTTCAATCGGGACGACCGAGAGCCGATAATATAAATCTTCGCGGAACGTGCCGTTTTTGACGGCTTCCTTCAAATCAACATTCGTTGCCGCGATAATACGCACGTCAACCTTGACCGGCGCGGTTTCGCCGACCGGCGTAAATTCGCGTTCCTGAATGACGCGCAGCAATCGAACTTGCGTTTCCGGTCGCAAATCACCGATTTCATCCAGAAAAATCGAGCCGGTGTCGGCGACTTCAAACAATCCTTTTTTCGCGGCAACCGCGCCGGTGAACGCTCCCTTCGTGTGTCCGAAAAGTTCCGATTCGAGCAGTTCTGACGGAATGTTTGAGCAGTTGACGACGACGAATGGTTTGTCAGCCCGAAGCGAAGATTCGTGGATTGATTTGGCAACGAGTTCTTTGCCCGTCCCCGATTCGCCCGTTACCAAAACGGTCGAACGCGCCGGAGCGACTCGTTCAACGAGGCGAAAAACGTTTTCCATCTGTTCGGAACGCCCGATAATCGCGTCGCGCTTAACCGAACGCGTCATCGCTTGTCTGAGCGATACGCGCTCTTCTTCCTTACGGCGTTTTTTGATGCCGCGAGCGACAAGCGCCAGAATCTGTTCGTTCTGAAAAGGTTTTCTAATACAGCCTTCCGCGCCTTTATCCCAAGCGGAAATCGCCGTGTCGAACGTGGCGTAAGCCGTAATCATTAACACGACGGCTTCGGCGTCCATTTTAATAACCTCTTCGAGCGCCGTCAGACCGCCGACGCCGGGCATCGAAACGTCCATTAAAAGGACATCATAATTTTTCTGCTCGTAGGCTTCGACGGCTTCTTCGCCCGTCTTCGCCAAATCAACTTTGTAACCCGCGCCCGTCAAAATCGTCTCTAGAACGTCGCGCATTATTTCCTCGTCATCGCAGACCAGAATAGAACCTTTTTTCGCCATAAGAATTTAATAAATATACAGTGAATATACAGTTTTATTAGTGACAAAACAAAATTCAGACGTTGCATCCTTAGGAAATTGCTAACCCAATAAAATAAGCGCGGCAGAATTTAATTCTGCCGCGCTTATCCAATTGTACCTTGCGACACACAACTCCTAAAGCATGATGCCTTTAGAACACAAATTTGACTTGATAACGAAGCACACGCCCGCCGCCGCTGGTAGTCGGGTTGATCGGCTGGAGAAATTGCCCCTGCGTAAATGCGTTAGCAGCATTATCACCTGAGCCGAATTGCGGATGATTAAAGACGTTAAAGGCTTCGATGCGCCCTTCAAAATAGGTGCTTTCAGTAATTCTCGTCCGTTTCAGAAGAGTCATATCGAAGTTTCTGATGCCTTTTGAACGCTCCGTATTGCGTCCGAGATTCCCGACGCGCACCATGCTCCTCGGAGCGCCCGGAATAAATGCCGGATTGACGATAAACTGCGCGGTGTTCGGATCAATGGGCGCGAAAATCGGCGCCCCGGCGGCGGTTCGCCCGATAATCACCTCCGGGTTAAGGTAACCAGTGATGGCTCCAAAATTCGGATTCGGAATTGTTGATCCAGGAGGACCGTTGGGATTAGGTATAGTAGCCGGCGCAACTACCGGTATCGCCCGGACACCGCGCTGTCCATTCGGATTGAAAGTAGGACGATCATTTGCACCACCCACACCGTCCGAATCAAATCCGTTAAATACTGTAAACGGCACACCCGATTCAAATGTGGTTATACCGCTAAGTTGAAAGCCGCCGAGCAATCTGCCGAGAAAACCCTGCTGCTCTTTAAAGAACGGCGATTCGATGACATAGGTAAACGTAGCGCGATGCGTTCGGTCAAAAACCGAAAGCGCTCGGTCATTTGCCTGACCGCCTAGAATTGCCGGAATAGCAGACACGCTAGTTCCTACCGAACCCAAACCGGCGACAAAAACTTCGTCGGCGTTGCTAATATTTTTCGAGAATGTATAAGCACCAGTTACCTGAAAGTTATTGCTGAACCGACGGCGAACTTCAATCTGTCCGGCATTATAGTTGGAATCACCGCCATTGGTGCGAATCGTTCGCGCGCCTTGTACGTTATCTAAACGACCTTGTAACGGGCAAGCAGAACCGGCTGCAAATTGAGCTGTTGCCTGAGCCGCTGTCACTAATGTTCCAGGCGCGCAGTTCGGGAAACCGGCGGGCGTGATGCTCAATTCCGGTCTAACCAAAGGGTTAGCATCTTCGTTAATGTAAAGATGCGTTCCTTTTGAACCGACATAAGAAATGTCCATCACGATATTAAAGGGTAACTCGCGCTGCAAACCTACCGAATAGCGCTGGTAATACGGGTTACGCAAATCTTGGACGATCAGCGTTTGCCCGCTCGACGGCAACACTTGTGCCGCGGTCGTCGGGAACTGGTTGCTAAAATTGGGCAGTCCGCGCGGATTTGCCGCCGTGACAGTGGAAGTATTGTTCGTCACAATCGTGTTCGGCGATGAAGCCACAGCGTTTGATGCGATGTTGTTGAAGAACGAATCGTAGCCGATATTGTATCCGGCGCGAATCACCGTTTTTCGGTCGCCGAAAACAAAGCCTCGAATTCCGTCCGTAAACGACGGCGAGTAAGCGAAGCCGACCGACGGGGCGAAGTTATTTGTGTCTCTCGCCACTTCATTCGGTTGACTAAAAGGTCCGTTAAAGTAATTCGACGTATTAACATTAAACAATCCTGTAAAAGCCGGTGTGCGAAGCGTATTAAACGGAACGCCGAAGTACTCATAGCGCACGCCCATTGACAATGTTAAATCATCCGTCGCTTTCCAACGGTCTTGAACAAATCCTGCAATTCGGTGCAAACTTGGATTATATGTTGCGCTGCCGAAAGTGCGGCTGGCAGTACCGGTGCCGCCAAAATTATCAACAAAGTTACCCAGCGATGTAAAACCGCCGCCCGCGCCAAAAGTTAAAGACCCACGAAGGTTAGCCGGTGCGGTTTGCGTGGAAATTTGTCTTGTATAGTCAATGCCTCCGCGAATCGTGTGATTACCCAGAACTTTTGTCAATGTGTCTTGAACCTGGTAGTTGTCCGCCGTCCGCCCTTGCGGGAAAGTCGCTGCAACCCCGATTGATGTTAGACCGCCAATGTTAAGTTGGGGCAATGTACCCGCCGGTCCCGATGCGTCGGCAATGGGGAAACCTAATAAAATACGATTGTAGGCAAGCCGTAGTTCGTTAGTCATCGAAGACGAAAAGATATGCGTTTCGGAAATCAGGAAATTGCGATAAGTGGATGAAAAATCAGCATCGAAACCTTCAAATACAGGATCTCCGCTAGTTCCACCGGCTGGTTCCAAGGTTTTATCTTGCAAGTAGCGAAGTGAAAGCTGATCGTTTTCTCCTAATTTATGGTCGGTGCGAATCTGAAATTGCCTTTGGTTTGATCGTCTTGTTTGTTCGCGGAAAAACGTTCCGATCTCTACTTGTCCGCGCGTTTGTTGGGCGGGCGGCAGATTAGAGTTATCAAGTGAAATCGCCGTTCTATTGGCAATTGGCGCGACTGCGCTGGCGGTCGCCGCCAAATACGCCGCCACGTTCGGATTACTGGCGAATTGCTGTAATCGTGCGCGACCGGCAGCGGTCGGAGTGATAAGCGTTACAATACCGCCAAACTGACGAAAGCGATTTTCCTGATACGCAACGAAAAAGAAATTTTTGTCGCGGCTCGTGTTAAAAACCGGTCCGCCTTCCCCGAAATTCGGCAGAAAAAGAGGACCGCCAAAAGTTCCTGACGGAACAATCGTATCGTTAAACGGCGGACTGGTCGCGCCTAGTTGGGTGACTCTCGTCTGCCGTGACTGTGCGGCGGTCAGGGCATCATCGGTGCTTGTGTCATACAGTAAACGAGCAGTGCCATGAAACTCGCTTGTTCCGCCGCGAGTGATAACATTGACCACCGCGCCGCCCGCGCGACCGAATTCCGAATCGTAGTTCGCGGTTTGCACCGAAACTTCCTGCACCGCATCTTGATTGGTTATTTGAAAACCTTGACCGGCAACCGAAATATCATTATTCTCCGTGCCGTCAATCAGAAAATTGTTCGAGCGTCCGCGCGCGCCGTTAACGGAAAAAGTGCCGACGCCGAAGCCGCCGCGGTTGCTCGAAACGCCGGGCAATGTCAACGCTAGAGAGACCGGATTCAAACCGCCAATCGGTAATTCCGTAATTTGTCTCGGCGAGATGTTGCCGCCGCGAACGGGGGCTTCAGTTTGCAATTGCGCTCCAGAATCGCCGGTTACTTCAACAGTAACTTCTTGAGCGCCCGGAGTTAAATCGGCATCAACGGCTGATGTTTGGTTGGCGTTAACGACGATGCCTGTTTTGGTTGCTGTCCCGAAACTCGTTGCGGCGATTCGCACCGAATAATTACCTAAGTCAACCGCGTCGAAACGGTAAAATCCTTCATCGTTAGTTGTGGCTGTGCGCTCTACCGTCGTGTCGGTATTTACCAGCGTGACCGTAGCTCCCGGAATTACCGCTCCGGTTTGGTCTTTAATAATTCCGCTGACGGTGCCGCGACTGGTTTGAGCAAGTGTAAACATAAAGCTAACAAGCACTAAGCACACTACAGTGGCGAGGCGATTGATAAACTTTCGTTCATATCTCGTGAAAAAAATAAACTTATCCATTGTATTTCTCCAAAAATTGTCTTTTATTACCGTTATCAACATTATGTTTTAGGGGTTAGTTTTTAACAGGGTTATCTTAACTTCTAAGCAAAGTTCGTTCCCCCATCGAATACGAGTCTTCAAAAACAGTGATGAGAGCTTTTACTGCGTAATTGTGCAGATATAATGAAAAAATAAATATTTGGTGGAAATTCGGAAAGCAAAAATTATTCAAATAATGGAATTTTATCCAAAAAATTGAACGGCTATTACGGGTGGTAGACCAAAGGAGAAGTTTTTAGCGTTCTAAATTTGATTATGTCTGAGCGGCAAAACATCTTGGCGGCGCGTCAGCAGTGGGGCGGTTCAATCGGGACTACCGACGAACGATCAATATGAATCTTAACCGCCTTTTTATTTGTGAAACTTTTTGGATTTCTTTTCCGCGTTTCAAGTTGAGAGGAAATTTGCCGCACGTAATTTAGCGGCGCAAAAAGAAGAAAATTATGCAAACGTATTCGTATCGAAATCATTTTCGTAAATTATTTTCGCTGGCTCTTTACGCCGCGATTCTGGACGGCGGTTTTTCGCTTGCCGCAGCGCAAAGCGGAGTTTTAGCTGACGGCAATCCGCCGCTCACCACTTCGATGATGAAAGATTGAATGCCGCTCAGAGCAAACTTTCGATTGGCGACGAACGCCGGAACGCCGCTGAGTCCGAAGTGAGCCGTTGGGAATTTATTCGAGTTTAGGCGAGCGATGCTGCGTCTCGTCGGCGCAGCCGGAGTGAAGAAGGTCAAATTCAATTTAGATTACAAAATCCGTGCGGCGATTTTACTGTCTTTGTAAGTTTTTTGCCCGTATCTTTCTGCGTAACCGTGACCGTATAATTCGTCTCCGCCGTGCAAGGATACTTCAATACAAAAGGAATATAAATCGGGGCGCGCGTGTAGAGCGTAACTTCTCTGGACTGCTTTACTTTATAATCTTCGACACTGCCTTCGGCTTCGTTGTCTCGTCCCTTGCCGAAGCCTTCGACCGTCACCGTATAAGTGTTTTCCGAATCCGCGTCCTGACTGATAAGGGCTGACAAAAAAATGTCCATTCCAGAACCGTAGTCATCAATTTCCTTATCAATCAAAATGTTCTTTGTATTGTCGAAAATGCGAGTTTTTATTTCTTTGAGATTAAAATTTCCTTTGCCGGAAACGACAATGCCGCCGATTGAAAACACGAAAGCAGAACACAAGACGATGGCGAGAATGCGTTTGCAAAAACCATTCATAAAATATCTCTCCCGCATTTTTAATGAAAATCTCCGCCTTGTAATTTGTTAATGCAAAACTGAGGCGGAAATTTTTTATAAGTTAAATGTATTTTTCGTTTTAAGCAACGCCTAAATTCTCTCAGCCCATTGGCGGTCTCTTTAATGCGCGATTGAATTTTTCGGAAATTGCCAATCAATTCAGCGAAAACCGTTACGCGCTTGACGAAAAGCCGTCGTCAAATTACTTTTTTTAAGCGGCAATGCAAATTCGTCCGAAGTTGTGTGATGCTTATGAATGTATGAAAACACCGATTCGCGTTTTAATCGTCGAAAATCAAACGCTTGTGAGAGTCGGCATCGAAACGATTTTGAGCAAGCAGAACGATATTGAAATCGCCGGCTGTGCGGAAACGAGCGCAGACGGCTTTCGTCTTTTCGAACAGGCACAGCCGGACGTAACGATTCTTGGGCTGCGTTTGCCGGATTCGTGCGCCGTTGACGCGATTGAGACTTATCGCAAAGAAAATGGGCAAGCGAAAATCATCGTTCTCGCCGACCACTCGGGCGACGCGGAGATTTCGCGTTCGCTGAAAAACGGCGCGTCCGGCTATGTTTGTAATGACATCTCCGCCGCGGATTTAATCGAGGCGATTCGCGCCGTTGCGGTGGGCAAAAAATATCTGCAAACCGAAGTCGCTAATATCCTCGGCGAAAATTTCGGGCAGGAAGAGTTGACGAAAACCGAGCGGAAAATTTTGCAGGCGATTGTCGCCGGAAAAGCCAATAAGGAAATCGCGTTTGACTTGAACGTCAGCGAAAACACCGTCAAAACGCATGTCAAAAACGTCTTTGAAAAACTCGGCGTCTCCGACAGAACTTCAGCCGCGACGCTGGCGATAAAACGCGGGCTGGCGAGAATTGACGTTTAATTTTTAAACGCGAAAGCGTTGGTGGCGCAGAGGCGCAAAGAAAAAAGTTGTAAAGAGCGGAATCGTCTTTTTAAGCTATCTTCAAATCTTCGCGCCTGCGCGCCTCTGCGTCTTTGCGTTAAATTGGCTTTGCACATAAATTAACGATTTGCCGCCTTAATGAACGAGCGACTATTCGCTGTTCGCTGTTCATTGTTCGTTGTTTTCAATGGTTTTCCCTGTTTTTCAGCGAACAGTGAAGAACGAATAGCAAACAGTTGCCGCTCGCTTTTCTAATTTTTGTGCAAAGCCTCTTTCGCCTTCATTTCACCTGAATTGATGAGAAAAACTTCACCGCGATTGATGATTACAAACTCCGATTTTCTTTGTATTCTATAAATGTTTTTTAAGAGAACAAGGAGGAAATAATTAAATGATAAACATCAGACGAAGCGGAGAACGCGGCGGCGGAAATTACGGTTGGCTCGATACGAAATACACATTTTCGTTCAACAATTATCACGACCCGCGCTTTATGGGTTTTCGCAATTTGCGCGTGATAAACGAAGATTGGGTTGCGGCGAATCAGGGATTCGGAACGCACGGACACAGTGATATGGAAATCATCACATACGTCGTCGAGGGCGCGCTCGCGCACAAGGACAGCACCGGCGGCAGCGAAGTCCTGCGCCCGCACGAAGTTCAGCGAATGACCGCCGGAACCGGAATCAGACACAGCGAATTTAATCCGTCTGAAACCGAGAAGGTTCATCTTTACCAGATTTGGATTACACCTGAAAAAGACGGTTTAGAGCCGGGTTACGAACAAACTTATTTTGCGCCCGAAGATAAAAAGGGACGTTTGAAATTAGTCGCTTCACGCGGCGGTGATGACGGCTCGGTGCGAATAAATCAGGACGTAAAACTTTACAGTTCGATTTTGGGCGACGGCGAGACGGTTTCGCACGAACTCAAAGAAAACCGCCACGCCTGGTTGCAAGTCGTCAAAGGCTCTGTGGATTTGAACGGCGAAACTTTACACACGAGCGACGGCGCGGCGATTAGCGGCGAACGAATTTTGCAGATAAAATCGCTGGCGGATGAAACCGAATTTTTGCTGTTTGATTTGAATTGAAATCTGCAAAACAAAAGCGAGCGGCGAATAAATTTAAAAAATTTTTTAGCCGCGGATTATCGCGGATGACGCGGATTAGAATACAATCAAATTCTTAATCCGCGTCATCCGCGATAATCGGCGGTTAATTTTTTATTTTTTGATATGAGGCAAATCACACCAAACTCAACCGTGGGCGTTTTCGGCAGCGGACAATTGGGGCGAATGTTTGCCATCGAAGCCAGACGCATGGGTTATCGCATTCACACATTTTCGCCCGAATCCGGCACGCCGACCGGACAAATCGCCGACGCGGAAATTTGCGCCGCCTACGAAGATTTAGACCAGGTAAAAAAGTTTGCGCGCGCGGTTGATGTCGTTACTTTTGAATTTGAAAACGTGCCGTCAATTTGCGCCGAAACCGCCGCCCAATTTGCGCCGGTTCATCCGCGCGGTGAAGTTCTGCACGTCGCGCAAAACCGTCTGCGCGAGAAAACCTTTCTTTCAAAAAACGGCTTTCCCGTCGCTGAATTTCGGCACATCAAAACTCTGGAAGATTTGCGAAACGCTGTTCGGGAAATCGGCATTCCGGCAGTTTTGAAAACCGCCGGATTCGGTTACGACGGCAAAGGTCAGGCGAAAATAAATTCGGCGGCGGATTGCCGGGAGGCTTTCCGGCAGATCAAAAATCAGGAAGCGGTTTTAGAAGCGTTCGTTGACTATGAACGAGAACTTTCGGTCGTCGCGGCGCGTGACGCGGCGGGAAATTTCGCCCACTTCGGCGTGATTGAAAACGCGCACGCCAATCACATTTTAGATGTTTCGTTCGCGCCCGCTTCAGTTTCCGGTCAAACGCAAAAGGAAGCAGTTGAGATTACTCGCGGAATTTTGGAAACGCTCGATGTGGTCGGCGTGACGACGGTCGAGTTTTTTCTGACCAAAGGCGGCAAACTCGTCGTCAATGAACTCGCGCCGCGCCCGCACAACTCCGGTCATCTGACGATTGATGCCTGCGTCTCGAATCAATTCGAGCAGCAGCTTCGCGCCGTCTGCGGTTTGTCGCTCGGCTCGAGCGAGTTTTTTCGACCGGCGGCAATGGCGAATCTGTTCGGCGATTTGTGGGAAAACGGCAATCTGAATTTCGCTGAAGCGTTAAGAAATCCAAATGTCAAACTTCATCTCTACGGCAAACAAGAAGCGCGTTGCGGACGAAAGATGGGACACTTGACCGCTTTGGCAGACACGGCGCGCGAAGCAGTTGAAATAGTCACGAAAGCGAGAAAGAATTTAACCGCGAAGTAACAGGTAGCGACACGGAAAGAATTTGATTTGCATCGCGTTATTTCGCGGTTAAAATTTCTTCGCCAACCAAACTCCGGCTAGAACACCGACAAATCCGATTGACACGCTCAGGAAAAGATATAGAAAAGCCGTCGCCAAATTTCGTTCTCGGACAAACTCGAAAATCTCTAATTCAAAAGTTGAGAACGTCGTGAACGCGCCGAGAAATCCGACGGTTAAAGCCAATCGCAAATTTTCGCTTGGTGCAAATTTGTCGGTAAAAAGAACGAACAAAAAGCCGATGAAAAACGAGCCGACGACGTTGATGAAAAACGTCGGGAACGGAAATTTTTCAAACCAGTCGGCGAGCGGCGAGATGTTTATCAAATAACGCGCCGACGCGCCGAACGCGCCGCCCACAGCGACTGATAAAAGTTTTGTGAAACTTTCCATTTTCTTTTCCGCCGCTATTTTCACACAATCTTTTCTGGGATAAAACCGAACTTGACGGCGGGCGGCATTTTCGGCTTAATCTGTTTTGTGTTTGTAACCAGAAGCGAACAACTCGAACGCATTGACACGGGCGATTATACGCAGGAAGAATACGAACGATTTTTGCGCGAAATTCGCCTTGTCAATCGGTTCGCGGGCGACAATCGGGCGCTCGGCAAAACGCTTCTGCGCGATATTGAAAAATCGGATTTGCGCCAGTTCTCAGTGCTTGATGTCGGTGCGGGTTCGGGCGAGCTGCTTCGCGCTATTGCCCGATTTTCATACCGGCGCGACAGACGGGCGACGCTTTTCGGCTTGGAATTAAACTCGCGTTCGGCGCGGGCGATTGTAGAAGAATCAGTAAACTTCCCGGAAATCGAAGCCGTGCGCGGCGATGCTCTCAATCTACCGTTTGCTGACGATGCCTTCGATTACGCGATTTGTTCACTTTTCACGCATCATTTTACAGACGACGACATTGTGCGGATTTTAGAGCAAATGAGCCGCGTCGCGCGCCGCGGAATTTTCATCATTGATTTGCACCGCCACCGCGCCGCATATTTACTCTACCAGATTTTCTGCGCCGCGTTTCGCATCAGCCCGCTCGTGCGCGAAGACGGATCGCTTTCGATTTTGCGAAGTTTTCAGCCCGGCGAACTGGAGCGACTGGCAGGCAAAGCAAATCTCAAAAGATTTTCGGTGACAAGATATTTTCCGTTCCGGCTGGTTTTACAAAGCAGCACAGATTAGCCGCGAACAAGCGCGCACCGAACACGAAAATTTGCTTTGTTTCATTTCATGCTTTGCGCGTGTTTGTTCGCGGCTAAAAACTTTTTTCTTCTCGTAGTTTTTCCAAATGCGCTTCGACGGTTTTTTCGGCGAGTTTTAAAAGTTCCGGGCTCAATCCGACGTAAACTCGTTCGACAATTTCACTGGCGGTTTTCGCGCCATTTTCAATCGCTCCTAAAATTTGTTTTTCTCTTTCGAGGCGATGCACGATGTAACTTTCGATTTTCGATTTTGCATCAAAAACAGCCGCGCCGTGCGAGCCGCAGAGAAAACGCAAATCCGGCAAATCGCGCAATCGTTCAAGCGACGATAAGTAATCGTTCAAATTTCCTTCGGGCGGCGCGATGACGACGGAACTCGAATGGACAACGTTATCGCCGGAAAGGAGAAAGCCGAATTCTTCGTCATAAAAGGCGAGCAAACCGGCGGCGTGTCCCGGCGTGTGCAGCGTTTTTAACAAAAACGGTTTTCCGTCTTCGTCCGCCAAATCGAACGCTTCGCCCTCTTCGATAAACGTTTGGAAATCAACTTTTCCCGCCAGAGCATTCGCCGTCTGGCGATGCGTGGCAAGCGGAATCTCCAAATCGAATTTCTCTTTCAGATGCGTTTGCAAAACCGTCTCGCCGCCCGTGTGGTCGCCGTGCAGATGCGTTGTGATAATCGCCAAGCACTCGAAATTACTTTCAACAAACGAATCAATCAGACGGTGCAAAGCGTTCTGCTCCGATTCGTCTCTAGAAGCCGCGTCAATAACAACGAATCGCCTCCGCCCGACGATGAAACAATTCGTGTGCGTCGCGGGCGGCAGCGTCTCGGTCTTGAGCGGAAAACAAATGACGCGCGGATTAAGTTCGATGTGTCGAATTTCACCGTCTGCCTTTTGGGAATTCGCAAGCAGCTTTTTGGAAACAGAATTTGGATTTTGGACTTCGGACTCTAAACCGTCTTCCGCTAGAGTTTTGAGCGACAGCAAAACCGGCGGCGAGATTAAAACTTCCGACTTTTTCCATTTGTTCAGAGCATCGAGCGGTCTAATAAATTCAACGTTTTCAAGTTCCGAAATTGCAGCGTAGGGCGTTTGTTTGGACGGACAAGCGGCGAGAAAAAATCTGGTTTTGAAACGCGCGGGCGAAAATTGCGGAGTCGTCCAGAAACCCGTGTAGGCGAAATCAGCCGCGTCAATCCGCAGATTCCAATGCTCAAGAATTTCGGCGAAAGTCATTCTGCCGGAAATCAAATCGTCGTGCAAAGAGGCGCGTTGACCGCGCGTTAAACGCTCGCCGCCTCTCGCCAGCAGCACGCCCGTTTCTTCAAACGCTTCACGCGCGGCGCAGGCGATGAATTTTCCGAGTTTCGCGTCCGCGCAGTTCTCTACCGGGAGAAGCGCGTCTGAGATTTCCAATTTGCCGCCCGGAAAAGCGTGCCAGCCGCCCAAAAAAGCGATTTGCGGATTGCGCCGCGCCCACAAAACACGGTCGCCCGCGTCGTTTAATAAAATGACGGCTGCCGCGTCTTTCGGAGTTGCCGGTTTTTGATTCACTCAATTATTCTAACGTAAATAAGGCGCGTAACGGAAAAAGCGGTAAGGAAAATCATCAGAAATAAACACGGTCGGAGGCGAACGAGAAAAATAATATCTGTGTTAATCTGTCTGCATCTGCGAACAAAAAATTATGGCAAAACACATCAAAGAACTTTTCGATTTGACTGGCAAAACGGCAATCGTGACGGGCGGCTCGCGCGGCATTGGCGTGGAAATGGCGGAAGCTCTGGCGGAAGCTGGCGCGAATTTGATGCTCTGCGCCAGACGCGAAGAATGGCTGAATGAAACGATTGAAGAATTGCGCGCCAAAAATTTTACGGTTGAAGGAAAAGTTTGCGATGTCGCCAAACCCGAAGAAGTTCAAGCGGTCGTTGACTCGACGATTGATGCGTTCAGCAAAATTGACATTTTAATCAACAATGCCGGGATTTCGTGGGGCGCGATGCCCGAAGAAATGTCGCTCGCGCAGTGGCAAAAAGTGATTGACGTGAATTTGACCGGCTGTTTTTTGATGGCGCAGGCGGTCGGGCGCGAAATGCTGAAAAATAATAGCGGTTCGATTATCAACATCGCTTCGATTGCCGGACTTTCATCGAGCGCAAATGGACCATTTTACGCCGGATACGTCGCCAGCAAAGCCGGGCTGATCGGGTTGACGCGCGAACTCGCGGCGAGTTGGGGACGCAGAGGAATCCGCGTCAACGCCATCGCGCCCGGCTTTTTTCATTCGCGTCTTGCCGATGCCGTCATTGATATTTACGAGCGTTCAATTCAGGAAACGAACGCGATTCCGCGCATCGGCGAAGCGGGCGAACTAAAGGGCGCGGTGGTGTTTTTAGCCAGCGACGCTTCGAGTTACATTACTGGACAAACGCTAATCGTAGATGGCGGAATGACAATTTGATTTGGGATTTGGAACTTGGGATTGGTCGTTGCTCCGGTCGGTTGAATTATGTCCGGTCTTCGGATAAATTAAAGTCTCAACCAAATTCAGTTCACAGCAAAAAAATTACAAGATGCAGGCAACGACGCTCAATCTAGCTTCGATTATTGAACATCACGCGAGGCTTACGCCCGACCGCGAAGCGATTGTGTGGAACGAAATGCGTTTTAGTTTCGGGCAGTTGAACGCGCTGTCGAACCGCGTGGCGAACGCCCTGGTCGAGATGCGAATCGGACACGGCGATAAAGTCGCGCTGTGTTGTCCGAATCTGCCGTTTTTCCCGATTGTTTATTACGCGATTATGAAAACGGGCGCGGCGGTCGTTCCCTTGAACATTCTCTTTACGCCGCGCGAGATTGCTTATCATCTGACCGATTCCGACGCGAAAGCCGTTTTTGTTTTTGAAGGAACGAATGAGCTGCCGCTGGCGCAAACTGTCAAGAAAGGTTTCGACCAAGTTGAAACGTGCGAAAATTTAATCGTGATGACCATTGCTCCGCTCGCCGATTCTCAGATCGAAGGGGCGAAAACTCTGACGCAAATTACAGAAAATCAGCCGGAGACTTTCGAGACTTTTCCGACTGCGCCCGACGATACCTGCGCGATTCTTTACACTTCCGGCACGACCGGACAACCGAAGGGCGCCGAACTCACTCACTTGAATTTGATGTCGAACGTGACGACGATGTATAGCATTCATCTGCCGGTTCTCGATTTTACCGACGGCGCGCAGAAAACCGTTTTGATAACTTTGCCGCTTTTTCATACGACGGCGCAGACGTGCCAGATGAACACGAATCTTTACGGCGGCAACCGCGTCGTTCTGCTGCCGCGCTTTGAGCCGCAAACGACGCTTGAAACGATGGAGCGCGAGCGAGTTAATTTCTGGGTCGGCGTGCCGACGATGTATTGGGCGCTGCTGAAATACGTGGAAGAAAACGGGTACGATTTGACGACGATTGCCAAAAATATGAAAGTCTGCACGTCAGGCGGGGCACCGATGCCCGTCGAGGTAATGCGCGAATTTCAAGAGGTTTTCGGCATGCGCGTTCTCGAAGGCTACGGCTTGTCGGAAACTTCGCCGCTTGCTACCTTTAATCAATTCGAGCGACCGTCGAAACCCGGCACGGTCGGGCAGCCGATTTTCGGCGTCGAAGTAAAATGCGTTGACGAAAACGACCGGGAAGTGCCGCCGGGGACGCGCGGCGAAGTCGTCATTCGCGGCTCGAACGTAATGAAGGGTTATTACAAACGTCCCGAAGCGACCGCCGAAGCATTTAAGAACGGCTGGTTTCATTCAGGCGACATCGGCGTGATGGACGACGAAGGTTATCTGTCAATCGTTGACCGCAAAAAAGATATGATTTTGCGCGGCGGTTACAACATTTATCCGCGCGAACTCGAAGAAGTAATGATGACGCACGAAGCCGTGTCTTTGGTCGCCGTCATCGCCGTTCCCGACGAGCGTCTGGGCGAAGAAGTCAAAGCCGTCGTCGTGCCGAAACCGGGCGCGGGCTTGACCGAAGAAAATTTTATCGAGTGGTGCCGAACGCAGTTTGCGGCGAATAAATATCCGCGCTACGTCGAATTCCGCGCAGAGTTGCCGATTGGCGGCACGGGGAAAATTTTGAAACGCGCGCTGCGCGAAGAAGGTCAAGCGCGGAAAAGTGAAAAAGCGGAAAAGTGAAATGTTTGGCTAGCAGCAATCAATGGCTTTTTCACATTTCCATTTCAGACATTATGAAAGTCCGAGTTTTATTTTTCGGCGCGACTGCTGACGCGACGGGCGAAAGGGAAATCGAAATTGATTTAACGGATTCGACGAAAGCCGGAAACGCATTTGAAAGAATCGTCCGCGAATTTCCGCAGCTTGAAAAACATTCGCTGCTCTTCGCTGTCAATCAGGAATACGCGAGCGGTGATGAAGTTATCAGAAACGGCGACGAACTCGCTGTTTTCACTCACGTCTCCGGCGGCTGAATTTAGAATGTCCAACGCAGAAATCCAAAATCCAAAATCTCAAATCCGAAATCGGCATGGTTTTTACGAAATCACTTTTGAGCCGCTCGATGTCGGCGCTGTCGCCCGCCGCATCGTGCCTGAAACGTGCGGCGCGACCGTGACTTTAGACGGTTACGTGCGCCGATTCACCAAAGAGCGCGAGGCGCTTTACCTCGAATACGAAGGTTACGAGCCGATGGCTCTAAAGGAAATGAAAAAATTAATCGGGCAGGCGCATGAGCAATTTGAAATCGCTTCAATCGGCATCGTTCACCGTTTGGGAAAGCTGGAGATCGGAGAGACGAGCGTCGTCATTTCCGTCGCCGCGCCGCACCGTCGCGCTGCCTTTGAAGCGTGCGAATGGTTAATCAAAGAATTAAAACGAACGGTTCCAATTTGGAAAAAAGAAGTTTACTCGAACGGCGAAGTTTGGGTCGAAGGCGAAAAGCAATCTGCCGAAAATTAACTAAGATTTCTCTTCGCTTGGCTTGCCGAAGTTTCCGTCCTGGCATATCATTCAGTTTAATCCCAAAACAATTCGGAATGAATTTATTAAGCTAGGGCTTATCTGTTAGCAATAATTTTATTTAAAAGAGGACTTTCAATATGCAGAAATTACCACTGTTTTTGGCAGCGATTTTGCTGTTTGCGACCGGAGTGTTTGCCCAATCGCAGGCGACAACGGGAAATATCGAGGGTCGTATTATTGACCCGAATGGAGCGGCAGTGGCAAACGTAACAGTCACGGCAACCAATCAAGACACTGGTTTTGAAAAAACGGCGCAGACCACCGACGAAGGAAATTTCGTTTTGCCGCTTTTGCAGCCGGGAATTTATAGAGTAACGACTGCCGCCGCAAGCGGTTTTGCAGCCGCAACATATGAAAACGTCAGAGTGACGGTCGGGGCGAAAAATACTTTGGAAATCGCTTTGACAGCAGGCGGCTCGACTAATGTGGTTGACGTGAGCGCCGAAGGTCAGGGCGTGGAAACGACGCGCACTTCGATTTCTTCGACGGTTGACGAACGCCGCGTTATCAATCTGCCGACCAACGGACGCAACTTTCTCGATTTCGTCGTTTTAACGCCCGGCATCGTCCGCGACCCGACTCGTTCGGGCGATTTGGCGGTCGGCGGTCAAAAAGGAACTTTGAACAGTTTGCAGATTGACGGCACGAGCAGCGACAACACATTTTTCGGTCAATCTTCCGGTCGCATCGGTTCGGGACGCGCGCCGTCGCAGTTTTCGGTTGATACGGTCAAGGAATTTCAGGTCAATCAAAACGGATTTTCGGCTGAATTCGGACGCGCCGCCGGTGCGGTTATTAATGTCGTTACCAAATCGGGAACAAACCGCTTTACCGGCAGCGCGTTTGAGTATTTCCGTGATGAATCGCTCAATGCGCGAAGTCCGATTTTAGTTGCGGCAAACCGCGCGCGTCCCGCCGGGCAAATCAATCAATTCGGTGGAACATTCGGCGGTCCGATTGTCAAAGACCGCGCATTTTTCTTTGGCGCGTATGAAGGTCAACGCTCGGATTTGCCGAATCCGGTCGTGCTGAATTCGCTGCCGCTGGCTCCGGTGAGCGTGCAGGCTTTGCTCGGATCGAAAACCGCTTCCTATGATATTAATCGTCAGCAGGATACGTTTTTGGTTAAAACCGATTTTATTATCAACGATAGCAATCAAATTTGGGTTCGGTTCAACCAGCAAAATTTTACCGGAACAAACCTCGAATTCTCTGGCACGAACAGCGCGCTCGAACACACCGGCAACAGCAACGTCAAAACATCCGCGCTCTCGACGAGTTGGACTTCGACGATTACGGCGAATTATTTCAACGAATTTCGCTTTCAGTATTCGCGCGACCGCGAGCCGGGCTTGGCAAATTCAGACGACCCGGAAGTTGCCGTCACTAACACGCTCGGCGGAATTAACGAAACCTTCTTTTTCGGTCGCAACAACTTCAGCCCGCGCGAAACGACTATCAACCGCTACCAGTTTATAGACAATCAAACTTATATTACGGGCAATCACACAATTAAATACGGAGCGGATTTATTATTCGACCGCATTTTTAATTTCTTTCCAGGACTTTTCGGCGGTTCTTATACTTTTACGAGCTACGCCAATTTAGCCAACCGCATTCCTTCGCGTTACCGGCAGAGTTTTGCCGGAGCGGGAACAACCGGCGGGACGACCAATCCGAACAGTTCGGAATACGGATTTTTCGTGCAGGACGATTGGCGCGTGATTCCCAAATTAACCTTGAATCTCGGTCTTCGTTACGATTACCAGACAATTGCCAAGCCGCTGATTCAAAATCCGAATCCGGCGTTGCTCGCGGCGGGTTTTGATACGAGCTTTCAGCCGAAAGATAAAAATAATATCGCGCCGCGCTTCGGCTTTGCTTACGCTTTCGACGAAAAAACGGTTCTGCGGGGCGGCTACGGACTTTTCTACGCGCGCACGCCGGCAATTACGACCGGCACGGCGCATTCGCAAAATGGCATTCAAGTCGTGGCGATTGACATTAACTGCGTCACCTCGCCGGCTTTGTGTCCGACTTATCCGAATATTTTTCCGAGCGTTCCGACCGGAGCGACGCTCGCGCCCGTCAATCTTTATTTGTTCGACCGCGATTACGAACAACCGTTTACCCAGCAAGCCCGCTTGCAGTTCGAGCGCGAAGTTTTCGCGAACACGACTTTTTCGGCGCAATATACAATGTTCAAAGGCGATGATTTGACCAGAACGCGCAATGCCAATTTGTCCGCGCCGGTCACCACAACCGTACCGATTTATAACGGCAGCACGCCGACCGGCGAATCATTTGTTTTTCAAAGATTTTCTAATCCGCGCCCAATTCCGGCATTTCAGCGTATCAGCCTTTTTGAAAGCACGGCGAAATCCTTCTATCAAGGTTTAACGCTTGAGTTAAATCGGCGTTTCGCCAATCGTCTGCAGTTCAGCACGAGCTACACGCTTTCCAAAGCGAAAGACGACAAGCCCGACCAAACTTCGGTTGTGCCGGGCGGCGGCGACGATGCGAAAATCGCCGAAAATCAATTCGATTTATCCGGCGAATACGGACGTTCGGATTTAGACGTGCGCCATCGTTTTATTTTCAGTCCGGTGTATGAAACGGGAACTTTTCGGTATAGCGACAATAAAATCGTCCGCGCTCTTTTGAGTGATTACGTCGTGACCGGAATTTTTACGGCGCAATCAGGCATCGCTTATTCGGCTCTGGTGACCGGCGACCCGAATGGCGACGGCATCACCTCGACTGACCGCGTGCCGGGAACGCGCCGAAATGAATTTTCGACTCCGGCAATTTATCAAGTTGATATGCGCGTCGGACGCATCATTCGTTTTGGCGAACGTTACCGCCTGTCGCTTTTTGCGGAAGGATTTAATATCTTCAATCGCTCGAACGTGCAAAACGTTTTCAGAAACCTTTACGGATTCAGCAATGCAACCACGGGAACAAATCCACTGCCGATTCGCTTGTCGCCGGCGGCAACCAATTTTGGTACGCCGAGCGGTTTTGTTTCCGGCTCGCCTTCGTTCACTTTCAATTCGAGCTATAACCGCGAGTTCCAACTCGGCATTCGCTTCGATTTTTAAGTCGAACAATTTTCGTAATAAAAAAGCGGGGAAATAAATCTCCCCGCTTTTTTATCTTCGCAGTTTAGTTTTTGGGTTTTATGAATGTTCAAGTAGATCCCGTGCCTCTCGCACGGTTTCATCAAAATACTGTTCCAGATTCGAGTTTACGCCGCGCAATCCGTTAATGACATTTTCGCCCCAATCAATATATTCGAGCCGACGTTTGTTTGACCAGCCAGCGGGCGGATTTTCCGTTACGTCGCGGATGTTGCTGATTTTATCGGCGAGTTTAATGTATTTCGCGCCGTCCGACAGATGCGGCGCGTGTTTGATTTGAAGTTCTTTACGTTTGGCTTTCGGTAAATTTTTATTGTCGGTTACTTCCAAAACATACTGGCTGACAGTCGCCCCGAAAAGTTTCGTGATTTCTCGCTTTGTCGTTTCCGTGTCTTCGATTGTGTCGTGCAGAACGGCGGCGATGAGAACGTCATAATCTTCGATTTTGCCGACATTCGCCAGAAGATTCGCCACTTCCAAAACGTGATTGACATACGGCTGTCCGTCCGCGCCTTTGCGCTTTTGCTTCGAGTGTTTTTTTGCGGCGAAACTGATTGCTTGTAAAAGTTTCGGCAAATCGTTTTTCATAACAGAAGAATTTTAGCCACAGAGAACACAGAGGATTCAGAAAGAAATTTCAGTTTTGTTTTCTGAATTTCTCTGAATTTCTCGGTGTTCTCTGTGGCTAAAAATTATTTCTTAACTTCAATCGTTAAAACCTGCTGACCGGACGCGATAAACTCTGCGGGCGCGAGTTCCTGTTCGGTCAAAACAGTCAAAAGCGTCGGTTTGAAACCGCCCGCCGTGCGGTTATTATTCAAAGTCGCCAGCATCGAAGGCGGCAGATTCGGCATTTCGCTCGCGCCGATAATCGCGCCGCTGGTGACGCGGTTGATTTGCACGTAAAGGCGGTCGGCTTTTTTGATTTCGTTGATTACTTTGATAAGTTCGCCCAAATCTTTCGGGATGAATTGTTTCGATGTCGCCGCTGCGTTCAACGAAGCGCCGTCGCCGACCGTGATGGTCAGCGTTCCGCTCGGCGTGTCGGCGGGAATCGAGACGGGAATTTTTTGCGAAAAAATTCTGCCCGTGTCGGTTCGGACAAACGCCTGCACTTCGACGGTTTCGCCGGCTACAACTTCGGTTTTATCAAGGGCGATGCGTTCCAAAATTCCCGTACGGCTGCCGTCAACCGATGTTAAATTCAAATTCACTTCCGAGATTTCCACGTTATCGAAACGGCTGTCGAGCAGCGTGTTGACCGGAACGGAAACGCTCGCGGCGGCGATTGAAACGGCTTTCGCGCCGGTGAATCGGCGTTCGAGTTTGACCGGCGGCTGATTTTTGATTTTAATTTCGCCCGCCAGCTCAATCATCGAATCGCCAATCCCGCGCTCGTTCGCCACGACCGCGTTGTAAATCGTCATATTCAATAAAACCGGCGTGAGAAAATCGTCTTTGGCGATTTCAAAATTGAAGGTTTCGGTTTGCCCGCGGCTAGTTTCAAGATTGATTCGCACCGGAATCATTTTTGGAGCTTGCCCCAATTTACCGAAAACGCCGGTCGCGCGGTCTTGCGTCATTGTGCCGACCATTTGGTTTGGAACGGCAATGACGAAAGAATTGTTGACGTTTGGGATAACCGTTACGACGCTCGACTCGCTCATCGGCAAATCGGACGTGCCGAGACTCAAAAACGGATGCCCGAAGGCGTAAATTTTATCGCCGTCGCGCATCGTTACCGTGCCGCTCGCCGCCATACTCGCGTCGCCGCGCACGAGCGCCATCGAAACCGCCGCGCCGCCCTGCAGAGTTTTTTCGTTTGCCGTCTTTAAAGAGGAAATGCCTGCCGTTCCGCCGACGGCTGAGACGGGAAATAAGCCGACGGACAAAAGCTGCGGCGCGAATTGATTTAACGTCTCCTGAGAAAAACCGTTGAAGGCGATTGGCGTGGCAATTGGCTGAAAAGTTTGACCGGCGATGGCATCTAAAGCCGAACCGGAACCGGCGTTTGCCGCGAGTGAACTTGAAACCGTCCGTCTATACGGAAAATTCGCTTTCCAATCGGTCGCGGCTAATTCGGCGAACGAAACGGCGCGCGGCTCTTTCGATTTAATTTTGATGTTTTGATTCTGCTCGAAAATCGAGAGCATTTGAGAAATCGGCGTGATGCCGCAAATCGGTTCTTTCGCAAACGGAAAACTGTAAGCAATTGCGCCGACAAGCCGCCCGTCAATATAAACGGGCGAGCCGGACATTCCGGCGAAAACGCTCGTTCGGTCGGCGCTGCCGCCGGAGATGCGCCCGACAATCATATCCTGTTTCGGACCGACCGCGCCCGGAACGACGCCGAGAATCTCGACCTGATATTCTTCCGGCTCGGTGCCGCGAAAAACCGTCCGCGCCATGCCTTTCATTCCCGCTTTGAGTTCGGCGAGCGGGAAATAGTTCGACGTTTTCACCGAAGCGGTTTTCGGTTCGTTTATGCTTTGCGGCTGCCCGAAGACATTCAGGCAAAATATGGAAATAACCAATAAATACGCGGAGATTTTGATTGTTTTCATCGTAATAAAACTCTTCCTTTCCGAAGGCTATTTATGGTAACATTTTAGACGGCTTAACGGAAAGTTTTTTTCTAAAAGCTGACATTTAAGACTCGCCAATCCCTTTTTCAGTTGTATCTTCTTTCATAAAATTCGGTTGATAAAATTATGGCACAAACAACTCGTCTTTTTAAGAGTGTTTACCGGCTGTTGTTTCCGGTAGTTGTTTTGACAATCGTCGCGGTGCTGGTCGCCGCCGTTTTGTTGGTTCATACGGTTTCCGTTCCGCCGCAGGGGGCTTATCTGGTAACGCCGGAAAAATACGGGCAATTCAGCACGCGCGGCGCACGGGTGACAGACGAAAACTGGTCGAACCGCGACGGCAGCCAATCGCGCGGCTGGCTTTTGAGAGGCGCGGAAAACGCGCCCGCCGTCGTTTTCCTGCATCGTTACGGCGCAGATCGCTCGTACACGCTCGACCTCGCCGTCAAATTAAACGAAACGACGAATTTCACGGTCTTGATGCCTGACGAGCGCGGACACGGAGTTAATCCGACGGTCGCGCAATCTTCCTTCGGCGGCTGCGAAGGCGACGACGCGCTCGCCGCCATCGAGTTTTTGCGCGGCTTGAAAAGCGACAATCAAACAAATCTGGTCGGGCAGAACATCGGCTTTTACGGAGTTGAAATGGGCGCGCTCGGCGCGCTCGCCGCCGCTGCGCAAGACCAAAGCGTCAAAGCCATCGCGCTCGATTCTGTGCCGCCGACTTCCGAGGACGTGCTGGCTTCGGCGGTCGAAAAACGCTTTCCGTTTGCCAGTTCATTCACGTCGAAAATCGCCAACCTCGGAACACCGATTTATTTTTACAACGGCTGCGAGGGGCGCGGCGCGGCGTGCGATTTGGCAAAAGCGGTCGGCAACCGGCAGGTTTTGCTGCTCGCGGGTTTGGATGCGCCGGAACTTCTTGACTCGACGACGAAACTAAACAGATGCTTTCCGAATGCGACGCGAGTCGAATCGAAAACAGACTTAAATCCGTCGGGCTATAATTTGACGAACGCTTCGCTCGAACAATCGGCAGCTTACGATCAGCGGGTGATTGAGTTCTTTAAAACGGCATTGAGTAATCAGTAACTTTAAATATCAATCTTTTTCTTTGAGTGTCCGTTCGTTTTGGCAATTTTGTGAACCTCGGCGCTTTCCTCCATTTTGCCGACCGTCTGCACGAGAATTTCCTTTAATCTCTCCAGCCGTTCGACGGTCGAGCGCGTTTCGAGCAGTTGATACTTTAAATCCGGTTCGAGATTGAATGCCGCCGTCACCAGAAACGACAGGGCTTCCGGTTCGGTTTGCGCGACGTCGGGAAAAGTGCCGCGCTCGCCGCCGAGTTTATGCGCGGCAAGCGCGATGCGCCGAAAAAGCGTGAATACTTCGTCTGCCAGCGGATTTAAAGCGCTCGCGTCTTCTTTTTCATCTTCAAAAAATTCGACGTCGCCGAGCAAATAAGGTTCGCCCGCGTCAACGTAATCAATTAAGCGGTAACGGATAATGCCGACTGTCAAAATATTCGAGCGTCCGTCCGGCATCGTTTGCGCTTCGCGCACTTCAGCGGCGCAGCCGACGCTGCCTGCGGCGGGTTTTTCAATAAAAGTTTCCTGCGGATTGAAAAACGAGACACCGAACATATTTTTATCGAGCGCCACGTCCTTGAGCATCTGGCGAAAGCGCGGCTCGAAAATATGCAGCGGCAAAAGCTCGTTCGGCAACAGCACGAGCGGCAATGGAAACAGCGGCAGATGCCGGATGCCGGAAACTTTTTCTAATGCGTCAGACATATAAATTCAGGTTTCAAGTCTGAGATTTCAAGTTTCAAGTTAATCTGATGAACCTGAAACTTGGAACTTGGAACTTGGAACTATTTTTAAAGCGATAAAATCCGCAATTTTATCCGGCGTTTCGTCGCTCAAGGCAAGCCGTTTCGCGCCGACGACCGCTTCCGCCATCGCCTCGACGCGCGTTTTATAGCGGTTGTCGCGGACGATTAAATCTTCGACGACGCGGCGTTCTAACATCTCGCGCGAAACATCTTCGCTGACATCCGCCGCGACCGCGTACTCGATTGGCGCAGAATGATTTTTAATGCGAACGTGCAGGGCGCCGGTCAATTCTCGCGCCTCCTCACGGATTTTACCCAGTTCGAGATTTGAATTCGGAAAACCGAGATGCCCGCGCAAAGTGATTTCGATAATCGGTTTGGACTCAGCCGCGCCGTTGCCATTCGCATAATCGCTTGCGGTTCTGGCTTCGCCTTTTACTTTTTCCAAAACTTTTTCAGTGATTTCCTTTGGATCGGCGTAACCCGAAACGTCAAAGCCGATCCGTTGAAACGGACGCTGCCGGTAATCGCGGACGTGCCGGGCGACGACTTCGTTGCTTGCGCCGACTTCAACAAGAAATGCACCGCGAGTTTTCTGAAAATCATCAATACTGGTAATTTCAAGCGAGCCGGGATTAAACGCCCAATCATCAATTTCATAGTGTTGATGCGTGTGTCCGAGCGCAACATAATTAACTACTGATTTCAATTCATTTAAAGCCGATTTTGAAAGTGCGGGCATTGGATGTGTTTGATGACCTTCGACATCGGTGTGCAAGAGCAAGATATGAAACGCGCCCTCGCGCCGATTTTCTTTGATGGCTTCGGTCAGCATCGGAATCGCCCAATTCGCTGACGCGCCGTACCAGTGCGAGCCGAAAATTCTAGCATTGCCGATGTCTATAAATCCGCCTTTCACGTCATCCTCATTCCAGATTTTGTAATTTACTTTTCCGTTTTCGTTCGTCGGCTCAAGCAGTTTTATCAAATTCCAATTCGCTAAGCTGCGAAGCCAGCTAAACTCCGTATCGTTTGCCTTCTGGTCGTGATTTCCTTCAATCGTAATGCACGGAATGTTGTGGTCTTTTAATAAACTTAAACCCGCAAAAGCGTAATTCATCGTCTCGGGCGGCACATTGCGTTTATGGAAAAAATCGCCGCCCATAATCACAAAATCAACTCGCTCGCCGATGGCATATTTTTGCAGAACGTCAATCCAGGCGTCGAAAAAATCGCGCGGCGATTCATCAAGCTGATAACGCGTGCAGCCGAGATGAACGTCGGAAATGTGCAGAAATTTCATAGCTCTATTATAAACGTTTCAATGCCGAGACGCGAAGGCGTAAAGATGCGTAGAATTTTTATTTTGCCCGCGAAGCGAACGAAAAAGAAATACAATTCTCTCGTTTTCTTTTGCATTTTCCTTTCGTGGTTTTCGTGTGTTGCGCGGGCAAATAGCTAATTCAAATTCGTTTCGAGACAATCAAAGATTGACCGGCAGAACAGTTTCGAGTTCCCAATTTGAATCGGCAAACTCATCTCGACTTTTAATCACGAGCCATTGACCTTTCCGGTCTTTCATACGCATCAGACTAAACGCGCCGCGCAATTTTTTACCGTGAAAAACAAAATTCAGTCTGCCGTTTTCGAGTTGTTCGCCCGTGTCGCCCGTCGTCGAATAATCGCCATTGTCCCAAACGACGACGCGACCCGCGCCGTATCTGCCTTCGGCGATTGTGCCTTCAAAATCAATGTAGCTTAAACTGTGGTCGGGAACTTCGATTGCCAGTCGCTTGTGATTCGGATTGAGCGACACGCCTTTCGGAACCGCCCAAGATTTCAGCACGCCGCCGATTTCCAGCCGCAAATCGAAATGCAGATTCCTGGCGTGGTGTTCGTGGATGACAAAGCGGCGTTTCGCGTTCATTTACTTTTTTTTCGCGTTCGCCGCGCCTTTCGGTTTTTTGTAAAGTTTCATTCCTTCTTCGACGATTTGCTTCGCCTTCTGCGCGGCGAAGCGTCCGAGCGGTTTGAACTCTTTGCCTTTCGCCTCGTTGTAGGAAACGAAAAAATGCTCGATTTCGCCGATCAGCGTTTCGTTCAAATCATCGAGCGATTTTATGTCTGTGTGCGCGCGCGAATTAGCGGCGACGGCAATCAACCTATCGTTGGTTTCCGTTTTCCCGTCTTCTTCGGTTTGTTCGGCAGCAATCACGCCGATGAGCCGAGATGGAATCAGACAACCGACAAACGCCGGCTCGTCCATCAAAACCAGCACGTCTATCGGGTCGCCGTCGCCGCCGAGCGTGCTTGGAATGTAACCGAAGTCGAACGGAAAAAACGCGCCGACCGGCAGCACGCCGCCGAGCTTAAAGAGTCCGAGTTTTTCATCAAACTTATATTTGTTGCGGCTGTCCTTCGGCGTGTCAATGATAACGTGCAAATCGCCCGTTTCATCGTCAAACGCGCTCGTCTTTTCGTAAACGCTTTTCTTATTTTTCTGCATAGTTTTTTATCAACCATTAATCTCGACCAAATCTTCGCCGCGTTCCAAAAACTCGATTGCTTGAGATAGTTGTTTTGTCAGAATTTCCTTGAGGTTGGCGTTTGAAGTATTTCCGCAGGTCAACCAAATAATTTTAGGCGGCGAGCCGAAGCGGTCGAGCAGTAAAACAAAGTCGCTGTCTTTAGTCATCACGACTGCATTTTCTTTTTTGGCTGCGAGAAAAATTTCTTCGTCTTCGGCGTCGCGCAAATTCAAGTCGCGCACGGCGCACGCTTCCGCGTCAAAACCGGCGTTTATCCAACGGGCAATCGCGGGCGACAGTTGAGCGTCAATCCAAATTATCATCAAGCTAAAACAGGATGACTGAGTTTTTGCGCGGCGTAAACTAAAACCGCATACAAATCTTCCCGTTCGAGGTCGGGCATTTCTTCCAAAATCTCGTCGGTCGTCAGACCGCTGGCAAATAAGTCAAGCACGTCGCTGACGCGAATCCGCATTCCGCGAACGCACGGGCGACCACCGCATTGTTTCGGGTTCGTCGTGATTCTCTTTAAAAGCTCAGCCTGCATATTCGCTTATTTTACATTGACGGCGCGGAAACGTCCAAATTCTGACAAAAGCGGCTTCAGTTTCGATACTGCCCGTTTGTGCGCCGCGCTGCCACAGCTCGCCAAAATGCCGTTATGATTCTGCACGTCGCGCAAATCGTAGCGCAGCGGAACGCCGAAAACGTCGGTCATTCGCCCGCCCGCTTCTTCTAAAATTATTTGCGGAGCGCACGTATCCCAATACTTTGTGCGCGGTGAAAGATGTACGTATAAATCGCAAATCCGCTCGGCAATCAAACCGACTTTCAAACCGACCGAGCCGCGCTGAATTTCTCGCCGGATGCCGAAGTTTTCGATAATTCGGTGCATACGCGGGCTGCGGTGATTACGGCTCGACGCGAGATTCATTTGCGCGAAGTCGGTTTTATCCGAAACATGAAGACGCTTTGGTTCGCCTGCGTTTTCGATTAAGAACGCGCCTTCGTTTTTGACAGCGAAATATAACTTGCCGTGTACCGGCAGAAAGACGACTCCCAAAATCGCTTCGCCATTTTCCGTCAGCCCGATTTGCACGCCGAAATCGCCGTCTTTTTTGATAAAACCCCATGTGCCGTCAATCGGGTCAATCATCCAGACTCTTTTTCTCCCGATGCGATTTGACGCATCGTCAATTTCTTCTTCAGACAATATCGCATCGTCGGGAAAAACTTCGGAGATTCCTTCGACGATAATTCGGCTCGCGGTTCTGTCGGCAATCGTGACCGGCTCGGCAAGATTGTCTGCGCCGAGTTTTTCTTCGGCGACGATTTCCAGCGCGTAAAATTCCAAAATCCGCTCGCCCGCAACGCAAGCCAGAGCAACGGCGGTTTCGAGTTCTTTTTCCAACATCAGTTAAAATCTATCACAAATAAAGATTAGCCACAGA
Organism: Pyrinomonadaceae bacterium; assembly: GCA_030448055.1. Classification (GTDB taxonomy): domain Bacteria; phylum Acidobacteriota; class Blastocatellia; order Pyrinomonadales; family Pyrinomonadaceae. The sequence goes on along the minus strand of JAUJNR010000004.1, from coordinate 257,950 downwards.
GAACATAGAGAAAGTAGAGAAAAGAAGATTAACCATCCCGCTTTGCATGAACACAGATGGACGTAGATAAAATCAAAATAAATCTGTGTTTATCCGTGTTCATCCGCGGCGAAATTTCCCTCTGTGTTTCTCTGTGTTCTCTGTGGCTAAATCTTCCTCGCGCTCAAATAAAAATGCCACAGTAGACGCGCCGCGACCGAGCGCAGCGGCTTCCAGCGTTCTGCGACGCGCAGAAATTCGTCAGCCGCCGGTCGGCGTTCCAGACGGTTCAATTTTTGCCACGCGACGTGCAAAGCCAAATCGCCGCGCGGCATTACGTCGGGGCGCCGCATCGCCATCAGCAGATAAATATCCGCCGTCCAATCGCCGATGCCTTTGATTCGTTTTAATTCATTTTTGATTTGTTCATCCGAAAGTTTTGCAAACGATTGCAAATCTAAATTTCCGCCTGCAATCGCGGCGGCGAGTTCACGCGCATAAACGGTTTTTTGACGCGAGAAATAACACGCCTTCATTTCCGCATCGGTCAAAGACAAAAGATTTTCCGGCGTGATTGCACCGTTTAATTTTTCCCGCAACCGATTAAACGCCGCGAGAGCCGACGCGAGTGAAACCTGCTGCTCCAAAATAATATGCAGCAGTGTGACAAACGTCGCCTCGCGCGCCCACAGCGGCGGCACTCCGTAAGTTTGAAAAACGAAAGCCAAATCTTTGTCTTGTTTCGATAATTTTTGACAAGCGGCGATTAAATTATTTTCGTCAAGCGTTTTTATCATAAAATTTACGAAATTTCGTTATACAATTATCGGTGTGAAAACCGCTGCCGCCAAATCATTCGCCGCGATTTTATTTACGCTCGCCTTTGCAGCCGTTTGCGCCGCGCAGCAAACCTGCGAACTCGCTTCTAAACGCGCGCCGTTGCTGCTCAATCTGCAAATCGGAATGTCGCCCGCACAAGCGCAAACGATTTTCGGCAAAGATTTAACAATCAAAATCAAAAAAGTGGGCGAGCGCACGTTTTTTCAAAATTTCATTAAGAAACCCGCGCCCGCTTCATTGCGCGGCGTTCGCGCTTTATACTTGAGATTTTTCGACCGGAGGCTTTATCAAATCGAAGTTTTTTACGAGCCGCGAACGGATTTGACGACGCTCGAAGCGATTGCCGACGCGCTGGCGACGCAATTAAACTTTCCAATTTCGGATTGGCAAATAAAAAACAATCGCGCCGAAGTTATCTGCGGCGAAACATCGCTCGTCGCTGATTATATTTTGAATCCGCGCATCGAATTGACATACGAAACCGTCCGCGCTGTAGTGAAGACGGTGAGAGAAAAAGACGCACGATAAACTGCCGATGAAAACCCGACACACCGCCGCCGTCTATTTCGCGCTGCAAGGCGTTGCGGTCGTCGCGTAGTAGATTTTGCTGATTTTCGTTCCCGCTTCGCGTGAGTATTTTCAATTAGAAAAGAATTTGGAAATTTCCTTTAAATTTCTCTCTCACCAAATTGAAGGCACGGTTGATTCGTCAAACTCAATCGAGTCGCCGTTCGGCAAAATATGAATGATTCTCGCCGCGCCTTTCGCCCGCAAAATCGGTGCGAGCATTCCGACGCGATGACAATTCGCCCGCGGAACTTTATGCGTCGTCAGCGGATGCGATTCCGAACACATTATCGCTGTTTTAACTTCCGACGCGATTTCCAAAATTCGCTCAACGCCGCGTTCCAAATCTTCCGTCGTCGCCAACCGCTTGCCGCCCGTCTCCGGCAGCCATTCGTAACCGATACCGTTCTCGCGCAAATTCTCCGACAGCACCGCGCCGTTAAACTGCACCCAACGCGAACGCGCCGCGCTCCGCACATCGCACAGAAAAGCGATTTCGTATTTGTGCAGAAGCGCGAGAAAATCTTTCCAGCCGTGTCGTCCATGTCCGATGCTGTAAATTTCAATCATTGATTTATGCGCTGAATTTCTTCAACTGCGTTTGGATTTTCAAGAGCGGACAAATCGCCCGCGTCTTCGCCCAAATATGCTGCGCGAATCACGCGGCGCATCACTTTAGCGTTGCGCGTCTTCGGCAATGCGGAAACAAAATAAATCTTCGACGGCGCGAGCGGTTTGCCCATATCTTTGGCGACGAGGTTTTTTAATTGGAACGCCAGCATCTTGCTGGCATCTTCGCCGCCGGACGATGACGGTTGTTTTGTATCGTCAATTTCACCATCGTTTCTTTCGCGCTCTGCGCTCATTGCCGACAAGATGTCGGCGTTCCGTATGACGCAGAATGCGACCATCGCCGTGCCTTTCATCTCGTCGGGAACGCCGATGACGGCGGCTTCGGCAACGAGCGGATGAGCGACCAATAAACTTTCGACTTCGGCGGGTCCGACCCTTTTGCCCGCGACTTTCAGAGTGTCGTCCGAGCGTCCCAAGATAAACCAATGTCCGTCCGCGTCTTTCATTGCCCAATCGCCGTGAACCCAGATGTTTTCAAAGCGCGACCAATAGGTTTCCAAGTATCTCTCGCGCTCCTGCCAGAAGCCGCGAGCCATTCCGATCCAAGTTTTTTTAATCGCCAATTCGCCGACTCGATTTGCGCCGACCGACGCGCCCATGTCGTCTAAAATGTCTGCGTCAATTCCCGGACACGCGGCGGAAAAGCCGCATGGTTTTATCGGGACGAGCGGGTTGTTCATCAAAATGCCGCCGGAGATTTCCGTGCCGCCCGAATAATTTATGATCGGCAATTTTGAAGCGCCGACTTTTTCAAAAAGCCACCACCAAGGCGCGGGATTCCACGGCTCGCCCGTCGAAGCGAAAGCGCGCAAGGCTGATAAATCGTGTTTTTTCGGCAAATCGTCGCCGTGCGTGGCGAGTGCGCGCACCAAGGTCGGCGAGATTCCTAAAATCTCGACTTTATGTTTCGCGGCGAATTCCCACATTCGGTCGGGCGCGGGATAATCGGGCGCGCCGTCGTAGATGCAAATCGTCGCGCCGTTAATGAGCGCGCCGTAAATCAGCCACGGTCCCATCATCCAGCCGATGTCGGTGATCCAAGATATGCGCGTGCCTCGTCCAACGTCCGTGCCGAAAGCCATATCCTGCGCCGCTTTGATCGGAAAGCTGCAATGCGTGTGCGCGATGCCTTTCGGCTTGCCCGTCGTGCCGCTGGTATAAAGAATGATGAGCGGGTCTTCTGCGTTGGTCGGTTCTAGTTTGGAAAGTTTTTCAAATTCTTCTTTTGAGTTTGCTAAAATTTCTTCGCCGTCATCAATTAGATCAGTGTCATACATTTCGACATTTATATTTGGCAAATCCCAGTTGAATGATTGCAGTTGAGGACGGACGACAACGAAGACATCTTTGATTGTTGTAGAATTTACGATGGCTTGTTTGGCAACTTCAAAAGCATTGACCTCCTTTCCCCGTCTTGGAAAACCGTCGCAAGTGAAAAGTGCTTTTGCGCCAACCGCATTTAATCTTGATAAAATTGCTTCAACTCCATAACCCGAAAAAACGGGAACGGAAATCGCGCCGATTCGATTAATTGCAAGAAGCGCAATAACCGTTTCAATCATCATTGGTAAATGAATTCCAACAGCATCGCCTTTTCCCAAAGCTCTTTTGCGAAGCGATACCGAAATAACTTCAACCTCAAGCATCAATTCTTCATAAGTTAAAGTTCGCGTTTTTCCTTCTTCGCCTTCCCAAACTATCGCGGGTTGGTCTTTCATTTCGCCTGTTTGCCAACGGTCAAGACACATTTCCGTAATGTTCAAACCGGCGCCCGCACACCAGTTTGGAAACTCGATACCGTTTGATGTGTCGAGCAGCTTTTCGTATGGCGGATTGAATTTTACATCTAAAAATTTCAAAACTTCGGTGGTGAACTTTTCCACGTCATTAATCGAAAAACGATAAAGTTCGTCGAAAGTCGTCACGCCGATTTGTCGCATAAATTTCGTAAGCTGAGCGCGTTCAATAACGTCGGCAGTCGGTGTCCAGGCGATTGATTGATTTTCCAGAAGGTTGGCGGTGTCGTTCATAATTTTGTGATTTCAGAAAAATTAAGGCATATTTTATAACACAAAGTTTTTGTTAGAAAATTCATTCGAATTTAGGCGAACTTTGCGTCTTTATAAAAAGTTCGCAGAGGAGATTTTATGATCGAAAAACCTGTCGAAATTAAACTGCCCGCCAATTTGTTTCAAGGCAAAACCGCAATCGTTACCGGCGCAAGTCGCGGCGTCGGTCGCGCGACGGCTTTACGATTGGCGGAATCGGGCGCGAACATCGTCGTTAATTATTTGAGCGCGGATGAGAAAGCGAATAATGTCGTTGAATTGTGCAAAGAAATCGGCGTCGAAGCAATTGCCGTGCAGGGCGACGTTTCCGAGTGGCAGGCGGCGCAGAATATCGCGCAAAAGACCGTTGAAAAATTCGGGCGCATTGATTTGCTCGTTTTGAACGCCGGAATCTGGGAAGGCGCGCCGATTGAGGAAATGTCGGAAGAGACTTGGAATCGGGTTTTGAATACGAATCTGAAAGCGGCGTGGGCGATGACGAAAGCATGCGTTCCCGCGATGAAAAAACAGCCGAGCGGCGCAATCGTTCTTGTTTCTTCAACCGCCGGACAAAGGGGCGAAGCGAATTATTCTAACTACGCGGCATCGAAGGGCGGGCAAATCAGTTTTACGAAAGCCTTGGCGACCGAACTCTGCCCGAAGATTCGCGTCAACTGCGTCGCGCCCGGCTGGATTGAAACGGCGATGGTGCGTCCCGTTTTTGAAGACGAAGATTATAAACAAAGCGTGATCAATTCGATTCCGCTGCAAAGAATGGCGATGACCGACGACGTTGCGCTTTCGATTTGTTTTCTGCTCTCGGACTGGTCGCGCCACATCACGGGCGAAATTTTGAATATCAATGGCGGCGCGGTGCTTTGCGGATGAAAAAGTTCAAAGTTCAAGGTTCAAAGTTCAAAGTTATCATTCGGGCAAACTTTGAACCTTGAACTTTGAACTTTGAGCCGAGAACTTTATGCGAGTAAAAGATGTGATGAAAACGGATGTCGGGTTTTGTTCGGCGGAAGATAACCTGATGAAAACCGCTGAGATTATGCGTCGCCGCGACTGCGGCGCAGTTCCGATTGTTGATGAGGAAAATCGCATCGTCGGAATGTTGACCGACCGCGATATTTGTCTCGCCGTCGCCGCCCGCAATCGAAAAGCATCCGATGTGAAATGCAGGGAATTGATTAACGGCGGGGCGATTGTTTGTGCGGCTGACGATAAGCTCGAAGACGCTTTGGGAAAAATGCGGAAGCACCGAATCGAGCGGCTCGCGGCAATCGGCGCGGGCGGCGAACTCGTCGGCATTTTGTCAATCGGCGACGTTTTGCCCGCCGTTCGGCGAGACAAAAAACTGAAAAAGAAAGTTTACGCGACGCTTGAAAAATTTTCCAAACCGCGCCCGATTATGCTGCGGGAAAGCGAAAGTGAAAAAGATGAAAAGTGAAAAAGTGAAAAAGATTGTTTGGCACAAACAGCGTCGCTTTTTCCCCTTTTTTCTTTTTCCTTTTTCACTTTGAATTTATGAAAACACTTTATATACTGCGCCACGCCAAATCGAGTTGGGACGACGCGGCGTTGTCCGACTTTGAACGTCCGCTCAACGAACGCGGACTCAAAGCCGCGCCGCTGGTAGGCGGCGTGATGAAAAAAAAACAATTTCAGCCCGAGTTGATTTTAAGCTCGCCCGCCAGACGTGCCGAACAAACGGCGGCGTTGATAAAACAATCGGCGGGCATCGGCGGCGCGATTCAGTTTGACGAAAGAATTTACGAGGCGAGTCCGGCGCGGCTGCTTGAAGTCATCTCCGAACAAGACGAAAAAATTGCGTCCGTGATGCTCGTCGGACACAATCCGGGACTCGAAGGATTGCTGAAATTTTTAACCGGCGAACTGCAGCCGATGCCGACGGCGGCGTTGGCAATCGTTGATTTGGAAATTGACAAATGGAGCGGGATAAACTCTTCAAAAGGTAATTTGCGAATGCTGATTCGACCGAAAGAAATTCAGTAAGTAAAAGGCGAGAAATCAGAACCGAAAAGCTGTGTCTCGCCATCGAAATTTCGCCGCTCGTTTCTCACCGCTTATTTTTCACCTGATTTAACATCTTTTTAACCTTTCGTTCATACGCGCTTAAAATCTCCGGTCTATCTTTAACATTCAAGTTAAAGAATTCGCGCTTTTATAATTGGGCGATTTGTTCTACATTTCTATTTAATGGAGCAGAGAAAACTTTTGGAGCGCGAACTCGACATCCTGCGCGACAGATTACTTTTGATGGGCGGCGAAACGGAACTCGCTTTGCAGCGAGCGATGCACGCTCTTGTGCAGCGCGACAGTGAAGTTGCTAATCAGGTGATTGAAAACGACCGCGTGATTGATCATCTTGAACTCGAAATTGACCGTCTGAGCGTCGAGGTTTTAACGCTTCGTCGCCCCGTAGCCCGCGAATTGCGGATGGTGATTTCGATTTTCAAAATCACGCCGGTTTTAGAGCGCATTGCCGACCACGCGACGAGCATCGCGCGCGCCGCACTCGAATTAAACGACGAACCGGAACTAAAGAATTACGCGGAACTAAACGAAATGGCGGAACGCGCTCTGGGAATGCTGCAGTCGGCGCTCGACGCTTTTACGACGAACGACGCGGATAAAGCGCGCGAACTGATTACGAAAGACGAGGAAGTGGACAGAATCTACGACCGGTTGGTTGATAATTTAATGGAAACGATGTCGAAGGACGCGGCAAAATCAATTCGTCTGGCGCGGCTGCTGTTCGTCGCCAAAAATCTGGAGCGCATCGGCGATTACGTCAAAGACGTTTGCGAACTCACCGTTTATATGAAGGAAGCGGTTTTCATTAAACATCAATAAATTCGTTTTTAGTCTTTAGTTTTTAGTCTTTTGCCAGTTGAAATCAAAGATTTTAATTTTAACTCAACTAACAAAAGACCAAAGACTAAAAACTAAAGACTAAATCTTATGCTGCAAGAAATTCTAATCATCGAAGACGACGCGGATATTGCCGAGAGTTTGCAATACAATTTTAAGCGCGAGGGTTTTCGTCCCGTCGTCGCCGAATCGGGCGAGAAGGGTTTGCGTCTTGCGCTCGATGAGAAAAATACGCCTGCGCTGATTGTTCTTGATTTGATGCTGCCGGGAATGAGCGGAATGGAGCTTTGCCGCCGCCTGCGGCGCGAGCCGCTGACCGAGCGCACGCCGATTATTATGCTGACCGCCAAAGCCGCCGAGATTGATAAAATCGCCGGTCTCGAACTAGGCGCGGACGATTACATCGTCAAGCCGTTTTCCGTTAAAGAAGTCATGGCGCGCGTGCGTGCGGTCTTGCGCCGCGTCGAAAAGGATACGATTGAGCGATACGAAGATGGCAAAATCACGATTGATTTTGCCGATATGCGTGTGACCTGCGCCGATGCGGACGTGAAACTCACGCGCAAGGAATTTGCGCTGTTGACTTATTTGATAAAAAGCGCGGGACGAGTGGCGACGCGCCAAAATCTTCTGGATAATGTTTGGGGCTACAGTTACTTCGGCGACACGCGCACGCTCGACGTTCACATCCGCCGTCTGCGCCAAAAACTCGGCGATTGCGGCAACTGCATCGAAACCGTGGTCGGCGTCGGTTATCGGTTTGTCGAATTAAAATAAGTTTCAGGTTTCAAGTTTTAAGTTTCAGGTCGAATGAAAATTCCTTAACCTAAACCCGAAACCTAAAAGAATGAGTATATTAACCGCTTTGTTTTCCGGCAAAGAATCTGCTGAAAAAACTTCACGCCCGATTTTGAGCGAAATTCTCAGAACGATGCGCGAAAGCGTGATTGTAGTCAGCAAGGACACGCGCATTCTCGCTTCGAATCCAGCCGCGTATAACGCTTTTGCCCGCAACAACGGCGCGCTCGAAGACAAACGCCTGAGCGAAGTTGTCCGCGATTTAACTCTCCACGAAGCGTTTCGCAAGGCTCTCGAAGAAGGCACATCTTCGGACATCGAACTCGAAATTCCGAGTCACGAACGGCGCAAATACGACGTGCATATCGCGCCGATTGAATTCGATAAAACCAAGGGCGCAATCGGAATTTTCTACGACATCACGCAGATTGAACGCTTGGAGCGAGTCCGGCAGGAATTTCTCTCGAACGTCTCGCACGAACTCCGCACGCCGTTGACCTCGATTCTCGCCTTTGTCGAAACTTTAGAAGACGGCGCGATAAACGACGAGGAAAACAATTGGCGGTTTCTGAAAGTGATTCGCAAAAACGCCCAGCGGATGCACCATCTGATTGACGATATTCTCGAACTTTCGTTTATCGAATCGGGCGGCATCGCGCTCGCGCCGAAATCGGTAAATCTTCATTCGTTAGTCGAAGAAATTTTCACTAATCTTTCCGGCAAAGCCAAACAGCAGCGCGTTCGATTAAAAAACGAAGTTCAGAAGGAAACATTTGTTTTCGCCGATGCCGTGCGGCTCGAACAGATGCTGACGAATCTGGTTGACAACGCCGTAAAATTTAACGTTAAAGCGGGCAGCGTAAACGTCGGCTTTGCTCGAAAAGACGAGCGGGACATAATTTCGATTGCCGACACCGGCGAGGGAATTTCCGCTGAACACCTCCAGCGAATTTTCGAGCGGTTCTACCGTACCGACCGTGCCCGCTCGCGCGAAATCGGCGGCACGGGTTTGGGCTTGGCAATCGTCAAACATTTGGCGCGGCTGCACGGCGGCGAAGTTTCCGTCGCTTCTAATCCGGGCAAAGGTTCGATTTTCTCGGTCGAGCTTCCTTCAAAATCCGCCTAGCGTCTGATTCACTCGGCGAACAACTCTGTAAATTTCTCCAGGGTCAAACAATTTCGTGTTACAATAAAACCAATTCAAAAATTTGGGCGTCAACGCGAAACGGCGGCTGTTTGTTCTTCATTATTTTCAATCGAAAGGAGAAGCGGTTATGGAGTTTAGCATTGGACAAAAAGTAGCTTATCCGAATCAAGGCGTTTGTTTGGTTGAAGAGATTGAGCGAAAAAAAATCGGCGAAAGACTGATGAACTTCTACGCGCTGCGGGTTTTGGGCGATAATTCGATAATCCTCGTCCCGACGGCGAACGCCGAAACGGTCGGCATTAGACCGATCATCACTTCGCGGCAGTATCAGCGTTTGAAAAACCGTTTAGCCGCCGATTTCGGCGAAGTTTCCCCTGACTGGAAAGAGCGTTCGCGCGAATTCAGCGGCAAATTGCAATCGGGCGACGTTTTTGAGGCGGCGGATGTTTTGAAAAAACTCACCTTTCTCAGCCACGAAAAAAAACTTTCGTTCCGCGAACAAAGCTATCTCGAAAAAGCCAGATTTCTGGTCGTCTCGGAAATCATCAACGCGGGTTTGGCAAAGAAAGCCCGCATCGAAAACAAAATAGACAAACTCGTCGAAAACGCCTGTCACAAACATCTCGCTGTATAGCGACAGAATTATGAATTTCAAATTACGAATTAAAGAAGTAAATTCGACATTCGTAATTCGCAACTTACGCCTTCGCGTAGCTCGCCCGAACGACGGTTTTGATATTGCCGCGCACGTTAAAATCGCCTTCCATTTCAACTTTAAGCGGGTCGCACGCCGCGACGAAATCCTCTAAAATGACGTTTATCAAATGCTCGTGGAAAATCTTTACCTCGCGGAACGAATTGATGTAGAGTTTAAGGCTCTTCAATTCGATACAGCGTTCGTTCGGGACGTATTTCAATTTAATCGTGGCAAAATCGGGGAAATCCGAAAACGGGCAAATCGCCGTAAATTCGGGAATCTCAAAATCAATCCAAATCTCGCGCCCGGCGAATTCGTATTTAAATGTGTCGAGCGGGAAAAGATTCATTTCTTCACGCGCGGTCGAGCGGATGTCCAGATTTTGTTGGTTAATCGGTTGTAATTGTGCGTTGTGTAACATAAAAAATCTTCTCGGTGTAATTAATAGAAACGATGATTTTATAACAAAAGCCGAAAAAACTCAGCCGCGGATTTTCGCGGATGACGCGGATAAGAAAATTTATCTTAAATCCGCGTCATCCGCGAAAATCCGCGGCAAAAACTTTCTAGAACTTAAACTTCCTTGCCGCCGCCAAATCGCGCACGCCGCGCATTTGCAATTGTTCGAGCAGGTTAATGAAAATATGCGCGGTGGCGCGGGCATCGTCGCTGGCGCGGTGATGATTGACGAGGGCGATTGAATAATAATCGGCAAGCGTTCTCAGGCGATGATTGTCAACATTCGTCACCAAGCGGCGCGACAGACGAACCGTGCAGAGCGACGGGTTGGCGACGCGATAGTTCTGGTAGATTCTGCCGATTTCGTGATTGAGAAAACGCATATCGAAATGCGCGTTGTGCGCGACGAGAACCGAGTCGCCGATAAAATCCAAAAAGTCGGCGGCAATCTCGCCGAATACGGGAGCGTTTTTCACCATCCGGTCGGAGATGCCGGTCAAACCGGTGATAAACGGCGGAATCGGCGTTTCGGGGTTGACGAGCGTTTGAAATTCTTCAATGATGACGCCGTTTCTAACCAGATACGCGCCGATTTCCGTCACGCGGCACGGCGGAGTTTTCGCGCCCGTCGTCTCCAAATCGAAAACGACAAAATTTGTCTCGGCAAATGCGCGGCTTTCAAAATCCGACTCGATCAATTCGAGCGTGTCCTCGTTCAGACACAGACGCGGGTCGGATTCGACCAAATCGGCGACGAGCAGTTTTGCCAAATCAGGTTCGGGCTGCCGGATTTTCATCACGTAATCAACGACTTTAACGGCTGAGGCGCGTCCGCCGAAAGACTGCAGCAATTGAATCGTTTCGCTGATTAGCAGAGAATCGGAAATTAAGTTAGGATAAGGCGGCATTTCATTATTAATTTTATCCGAAAGCCGCGAAACTGCAAATTGACTCGAAAAATCTTATAATCGAACGACAAAGAATAATGCTTGAATTTTATGTTTGCCGAAAAAGTTTTAGAGCGTTTTAAGGAAACCGACGCCTTTTTAGAGGGACATTTTATTTTGTCGAGCGGTTTGCATAGTCCGAATTACCTGCAATGCGCTCTTGCGCTGCAGCATCCGGCGGACGCGGCGCGATTCGGCGAAGCGATTGCCGAACATTATGCCGATGAACGAATCGAAACCGTCGCCGCGCCCGCCATCGGCGGTTTGATAATCGGTTACGCGGTCGCCGCAGCGTTGAACGCGCGCTTTATCTGGACGGAAAGAGAAAACACCCAGATGACATTGCGCCGCGGATTTTCCGTCAAAGAAAACGAACGAGTTTTAGTTGTCGAAGACGTAATTACAACCGGCGGCTCAACGCGCGAATGTATTGCGGCTTTGGAGCTGCACGGCGCGAAAATTATCGCGGCGGCTTCGATTATTGACCGTTCAAACGGCGCGGCGGATGTCGGCGTTCCGTGTATTTCTCTTGTTAGTTTGGAAGTTCCGAGTTACCCGCGCGAAGACTGTCCGCTGTGCGAACGCGGCGACGAAGCGATTAAACCTGGAAGCAGAAAATGAATAAATCAGATTCAGTTCATAAGTTTTGGCGGAAATTTTCCCAGGAAAATCCAGATGTAAATGCAGACGAGCCATATCAAATTTGGTATTTTGGCAACACTCCCGAAATGGCACATGAACTTGCCGAATTAGTTTTGCAAGGCAGAAAGACGGCAACGGGGAGTTTGGCGGAAGTTAATAAATTAAAACCTGAAACCGCACCGATTGATGACGGCTACAGCGTTTTTACGGATTACGAAGGCAATCCGCAAGGCGTAGTTCAAACGACGGAAATTCGTCATATATCGTTCATGGAAGTGGACGCGCAGTTCGCCTTCGATGAAAGCGAAGGTGACCAAACGCTCGAATATTGGCGCAAAGTTCACTGGCTTTATTTCACGAAAGAGGCTGCCGAATTAAACGTCGAATTCAACGAAAAATCACTTGTTGCTTGTGAGCGATTCAAACTCATATACCCCAAAACCGAAGAATGAATTTCAAGCTTCTCATTCAATACGACGGCACGGATTTTCACGGCTGGCAAGCCCAGAACGGACTTCGCACGGTGCAGGGCGAACTCGAACGAACGCTGAGTCTTATAGAAGACGCGGAAGTCAAAGTCATTGGTTCAGGACGCACTGACACGGGCGTTCACGCCGAAGGACAAGTCGCTAACGTCCGCCTGAACCGCCATTTCACGCCTGAGCGTCTGCGGTTGGCGATCAACGGCAACATCGAGCGCGACGTGCGCGTGATGGCGGTCGAACAAGCGGCAGACGATTTTCACGCCCGCTTTTCCGCCAAGACGAAACATTACGTTTACCGCGTCGTCAACGCGCCCGTGATGTCGCCGTTTGCGCTGCGCTACGCTCATCACGAAGCGCGTTTTCTGGATGTCGGGCGAATGAACACGGCGGCGCGAGTCTTTTTGGGCGAACACGATTGGACGGCGTTTTCCGCCGCGCGTTCGGATGTCGAAAACCGCGTTCGCACGGTAATGAGTTTTACGGTCGAATCCGTTTGGGATGCTCGCGCCAATTCTTCAATCATCGAATTTCGCATTTCCGCCAACGGATTTCTGCGCTATATGGTGCGCTCAATCGTCGGCACGATGCTCGAAGTCGGGCGCGGCGTAAAAGATTTTGATACAATTCAGACGGCAATCGTCACGGGCGACCGAGATTTGGCGGGAAAAACCGCGCCCGCCTGCGGCTTGACTTTGCTGAAAGTTGATTACGAGTAAAAAAGTGTTGACAACTTAAAAACTTATCTGTATTCTGACAAATCGCTCTTTTTTGTTAGGCATAGTTTCATAGAAAACAAGTAAAAGATAAAATTGACAGGAGTTTATTTTTTATGAAACTTGAAGAAAAAATTGCAACTTACTTTAAGCATTTTTCTGAGGAATTTCCAGACCTTAAAGATGTTGCATCTCTTTATTTACTCACCGCTTTATTGCATTTTAGCCCACGCAAATTTCACATAATCGATTGGTCATTTAGCTTTCTTGTTGACACGACAATTGTCGCTAAGATTATAGATTCACGATGGTTTGACTTGAAATATTGGACAAGCTCAGAGATTCGACAAACAAGTCAGATGTTAATGGCGCATTGTATTGCCGATGCGATCCGTTTCTCAAAGCTGAATTTGAATAGTTCTGATACTATTCATCAATTGCATAATCGTGAACCGGAAGCTGTTTTGCTAATTGACGAAACATCAAATATACCCAAAACCTTCGATGAAGTTTTAACCGACTTAAAAGCAGGAAACCGTTACGTTATTCTTACTTCAGGCGATGGCTTAAAATACCAATTACACCACCAGAATCTTTCAGAAAAGGGATTCGCTGAGTTAGCCAAACTTGAAATGTCTTTTGGCGTTGATCCTGTTTTGAGGGATTTAAAAACACCTCAAGAATTGTATAAAATTCTAGCTGAAGTTTGTAACCCTCAGCCGGATTCCAAGATAGACATTCCATACGGTGGTATTGGTTCGATTCCCATAGAACTTAACAAAACCTATCCCGACCATAATCTAGTTACTTTATGCAATACAGAAAATTCGTTTGCTGAAATGCTTTTTCAAGCTAATCTGGTTGCAAACGACTGCAATATCAATTTGTTGATTTCAAGTAATTTTCTTGAAGACGCAGAGGATTATCATTACGAAAACTCTGCGGACATAGCAATTGCCGTTCTACCTTTCAAAAAACAGATTGATAAAAGAAATCTTTCCGATAATCTCTTTAAAGACAGCCTTAATCTCGCTAATTCTCAATATGCGTCAACCGAACTAATGCTGTCCGGTGTTAATGATACCGGAAAAGTCGTTGCAGCAATCAGCGATCATTTTCTGTTTTCAAAACAAGGCGTAAATTTTAGAAGGAACTTATTGTTAAATGACTCGATAGAACGCATTATAAGTCTTCCCAAAGATATTCTAAGACCTCACTCTTCAATAAAATCATCAATTATTGTTTTGAACAAATCAAAATCTCAAAAAGGGATTATAATTTTTGACGGATATAATGATGCAAATTACCAAGAAACTCTAATAAATAGTGATGAACTATTATCGTCTGCTCAATGTGATTTGAGGGCATCTCGTTATGCCGTTAGAGAAGTTAAAGAACTACGAAATATCCTTGCACATACACAATACCCAATAAAGAAAATCAAGGAGTTAGTAGTTTCACCGCCAAATCTGGGAAAAAATTATCCGCAGTATGTAACGACAAACAGTAACGGTTCAAATGATAAAGTGCCATTTATTCGCGTTTCTGAATTGTCGAAAATTGGCGAAGCCTTTGACTTGGATATTTCAAAGATTGAGAGGAAAATTTCACGAGAAAAAGTTCCTCAAAAACAATTAATTGACTTTGACGCAGTTTTAGTCAATCTCATTGGAAATAAGTTAAAACCGACTTATTTTAAGTTTGAAGGAAAACCAATTGTTATTGGTTCGGACGTGATTGCTTTGAAAATGAATAAGATATAAATGTTGAGTATTTTTTAACTCAACTTCACTCACGGCTTGTACAAATTCAGGTTGAGATGTTTAGTTCGGGAACAACTATCAATCGCATCAGCAAAGAAGACTTTCTGAATATTCAAATTTTTTTACCGTCTTTGGAAGAGCAAAAACACAGAGTAGAAGAGTTTCGGAATTCAGTATTTAAGGTAGCTAAAGAGCGCGACGAAGCCGAATCCGAGCGCGACGAAGTAGAATATCAAACCATCGCCAATATGAATCATAGCTTGAAGAATAAACTCGGAGCCATCGTCGGCGGTTATGATACGCTTGTCAGATTTCTGAAACGTAAAGAGCGGGAAAATGCGCCTGTAAAATTTGATGAGCCGATTTTTCCGGCGCGTGAAGGTGAAAATGTCGAAGATATTGATACGATTGCGACAATTACGGAACGCTTGAAAAAACATCTTTTGGACGCTTCCAATGTTTTCAATAGCTTTGAAAAAATCGAGCAGTTGCATCTTAACAAAGAAACGATTGAATTAGTCGGCTATTTCAAGAATGAATTAAAACCTTTGTATTCAGGTGATAATTACACAATTGAAGTTTTGGCAAAGCCCAAACTAAAACTCTATGTTTTAATTGACAGGAATTTTTTCAAAGACGTAGTTGAAAATTTGATTGAAAACGCCCGAAAACACGGTTTCGTTTCGGAAGACCGCAAATACAAAATTGTCTTTGAACTTTCCGAGCAAGACGATGTTTATGATGAAGAAAGCGAAACTTATAAAAGCTACGCAAGAATTTTATACAAAAATGACGGCAAGCCATTTCCGAAAGGCTTTTCTTTTGATGATTATACTGAGTATTCTAACAAAGCCGGAAAAACTCAGGGAATGGGTATCGGCGGCTCGATTATTTCCCGGCAAATAAAAAAACACGGCGGAAAATTAAATTGTATTTCGATTGACGAAAACGATTCGCCATTTCCGATACAGTTTGAAATATTCTACCTTTAGACGATTAAATTTTATGCAGGTTATTGATATTCTTTTGATTGACGATGATAAAGGCTATTGCCGGGAAGTTAAAAATCAACTTCGCAGTATTGGAATTGATGAGTATGGATATGACGTTATCATAAAAGATTTTCAAAATTTGGAAGAAGGATTTGCCGAACTGGAAAAAGAGAGCAAGTATAAAGCGGTAATTTTAGATGCAAGATGTTTGCTGACGAAAGAGCAGGAAACCGAAGATTTTCAATTCTTACCTGAAGCGCTTGACGAACTCGAAAAAATAAATCATCGAACGGGAACTTATACGCCTTTTGTTGTAAATACAGGTTATAAAGATACAGAGGTTTTAAACTCGCTTTCGTTAAAAATACAAAGACATAAAGGTAAAATCTTCGACAAATCAAAGCAGGCAAAAGAAATGCTGCAATATTTGTTGAAAGAAATTGAAAATGCGGAAAATACCAAAACTGAAAAGCAATTTACCGATGTTTTTGAGGTTTTTAATAAAGGTTATTTGGAAAATAAATATACTGCTCCCCGTTAAGACAAAGCTGATTCAGAGTGAGTATTCTAATAAAACAGGAGAATACTTTTATGGGAAGAGGCAGAAATTGGACGGCGGAAGAGAAAGCGAAAATTGTCGTTCAAGGGTTGAAAGGACGTGCCGTATCTGAGATTTGTAATGAATATCAGATTCATCAAACACAGTATTACAAGTGGCGCGAACAGTTTTTGGAGAACGTGTCGAAAGTCTTTGAAACAAAAGCGCAGTCAAAAAAGGAAGAGCGACTCGAGCGTGAGAATCAAAAACTTAAAACGATGGTCGGCGAGTTAACAATAGAACTTAAAAAAAACGATTGGTAAAGTCTCAGAGGCAGCGCAGCGCGGCAGTCGAAGAATCTGACCGAGCAGTTTTGCCAATTATCCGCAGACTCAAAGCGGAGCATCCGTTTTGGGGCTATCGAAGGATTTGGGCATATTTGAGTTTTGTCGAGCGGCTGCGGATTAACAAAAAGCGCGTTTACCGACTGCTCAAAGAAAACGATTTATTGGTCAAAGGTAACGAGAGATTGAAAGCTCGCCGCGCGTCGAACGCGAGCAAACCACGTCCCGTTTGCCCGAACAATTGGTGGGGCGTAGATATGACAAAGGTTTTAACCAAAGATGGCTGGGCTTATGTCGTAGTGGTCAATGATTGGTTCACCAAGAAGATTCTCGGCGCATTTGTTGGCACTCGCAGTCGCGCTTCCGATTGGCTTGAAGCAATCAATCAGGCAGTTTGCCGACAGTTTGCTGTCGGTATTCGAGAGGCGGAAAAACTCGAATTGAATCTGATGAGCGATAACGGGTCGCAGCCGACATCTTTGAGCTTTATGCGCGGGTGTCGGCAGTTGGGAATCAAACAAGCGTTTACTGCCTATGCCAATCCGAAGGGCAATGCCGATACCGAACGCTTGATTCGCACCATCAAAGAAGAACTGTGCTGGCTTCAAGAATGGTCATCGGTCGAGGAACTGGCAATTGCGATGGAAAAGTTTGTCGAATATTTCAACGCCAATTATTTACATTCGGCACTTGGTTACAAAACGCCGAACGCCTTTGAAAACCAATGGTTCAAACAGAATCAAGTTACTCTCTTTGCGAAGGCTTGATTAATGGGGAGCATTACATAAATTCAGACTTAAATTGCTGAACATATTGAAAAATCTAGATAATACGTCACAGGCGGATTCAATTCTTCAAGATGTAAGGGTTATTCAAGATGAAATTTATAATGTTCTGAATCGAAAGGATAGCAATATAGTTCCTAATGGTTCTTTTACAGATAAAAATAAATATCTATCGGGAAACGAGAGAAATTATCTTCCTGCAACAACAGTCTATCAAACACCAACTATCTCCTTTCTAGCGAATACTATTTATAGAGTTGCAAGTAGTTTCGGTAGCCATGCGCCCCGAAAACCGACGAACGTAACGGTTGAATATTGGGAGATGCCCTCAAAATACGCGGTTAAAAGTCTGGTCTTTGCATTATTGGAACAGTTAATTTGGTTTAAGAAGTTGATGGAAAAACCATAAGATAAACTAAATGCCGACAGTTGATTTCCAACAAGTTATTGCCTCGCCGATTTCAGCCTATGACGAAGGTTTGCGATTTTTTATGGGCGAAGGAATTTTGAATGAAATGCTTCGGCGCGTGACAAAAGATTTGGAAAATCACCGAATTGATTACAGCGTCATCGGCGCGGTCGCGCTCAACCAACACGGCTACCGGCGTTTTACCGAAGATATTCGTTTGCTTTTGACCAAAGAAGGATTAGAAAAATTTAAAAGAATTAGTCGGTAAAGGTTATCATCCGGCATTTGAAGGCGCGACGAAAAAGTTTAGAACAACGACTGAAAACGTGACGGTCGAAATAATCACGAGCGGCGAATTTCCCGGCGACGGCAAACCGAAACCCATCGTATTCGGCGACCCGAGCGAAAATCAAACGGAAATTGACGGCGTGAAAACTCTGACTTTGGAGAAATTGATTGAGCTAAAACTCGCGTCGGGAATGACCGCGCCGCATCGCCTGAAAGATTTGGCGGACGTGCAGGAATTGGTTAAAGTAAAAAACTTAACCGCCGGGTTCGCGGGAAAATTAAATCCGTTTGTGCGCGGGAAATTTTTAGAACTACAAAAAGCAGTCGAAGATTCCGAATGATTATTTATCACATCGTAACGCCCGAAGTTTGGGGAAAATACAAAGACGAAAACGAATACGAAGCCGAGAGTTTACAGGCGGAAAATTTTATTCACTGCAGTTACCGCAATCAGCTTGACGATGTTTTGGACAGATATTACCGAAATCAGGAAAAGGTTTTGATTCTGCACATCAATCCGCATCTTTTGACGGCGCAGCTCGTCGCTGAACCTTCGACGAAGGGAGAAATTTATCCGCACATTTACGGCAGAATAAACAAAACAGCAATCGTTGAGGTTGAAGAAAGAAAACTTTGGAATCAGCAATGAAAATATTTGTTCGCTGACAATTCAATAATTCGTTTTAATGCGCGAAAATTTCCACACAATCGTCAAACCTGAATCTGAAGAAGCCGAACTGCTTGCCGAAATTGATTTCGCGCGGCTGCCGCAGCACATCGCCGTTATTATGGACGGCAACGGACGTTGGGCGCGGGCAAGAGGGAAACCGAGAATTTTCGGACATCGCGCCGGCGCCGAATCGGTGCGCGCGATTCTCGACACCTGCGCGCGTCTCGAAATCAAAGCCGTTACGCTTTACGCCTTTTCAACCGAAAACTGGAAACGTCCCGAACAGGAAGTTTCCGGCTTGATGCAGATGCTCAAACTGTATCTGAAGAACGAGTTGAAGACTGTTCACAAAAACAACATTCGCTTTCAGGCAATCGGGAAAATCGAAGGGTTAAACGCCGATTTGCAAAAGGAAATTGCCGGCGCGATTGCTTATACGGCGAAAAATACCGGAACGATTTTGAGCGTCGCGCTCAATTACGGCGGACGCGCCGAGATTACCGAAGCCGCGAAACGAGCCGTGCGGTTTCTGCTCGAAAACGGCGATTCAATCGAGGATTTGCGCGAGGCAGACATCGAACGAAATCTCTACACGCGCGGGCTGCCGGAAGTTGATTTGCTCGTCAGAACGAGCGGCGAGTTTCGCATTTCCAATTTTCTGTTGTGGCAATTAGCCTACAGCGAAATCTACGTTACGCCGACGCTGTTTCCCGATTTTCGCCGCCGCGATATTTTTGAAGCGATTATCGAATTTCAAAAACGCGAACGGCGGTTCGGCGGAATCAAGTAATTTTAGATTTGCGATTTGCGATTTTTTTTTGTCGGGTTGAAATTTGATTTCGAGTCGTCAAAAATCAATGGGCAATCGCAAATCGCAAATCGCAAATGAAAAGTCGTCTTATAACCGCGCTCTTTGCGCTGCCCGTTTTAACATTATCAATCGTGCTGCCGCTTTTCGCGCCGCAATTCGAGCAGGCGCGTTGGCTTTTTATTCTGATTGCCGCGCTCGCTTTTACTGGCGGATTGTTTGAATTTTTCACCATCACCAAAAAACTCGAACTCAAAGCCGACGCTTCGATTGCCTTTGTGGGCGCGGGAGCATTGTTTGTCGCTTTTCTTTTCGACGCGCCGAAAAACGCGCCGGACTTGTTGATTTTAGCCGTCGCGCTTTTTCTAATGCTTGTTCTCGCCACGCAAATGTTCCGCTTTCAGAAGGATTTTTCCAAAATGCTGACCGGCATCGGCATCACGGTTTTCGGAGTTTTATACGTCGTCTTTCTAGGCGGATTTCTGGTGGCGACGCGCGTCGGTTTTGATCCGGGTTTGTCCAGCAAACTTCTTTTATACTTTTTCTTCGCCAACTTCGGTTCGGACGCGGGCGCGTATTTCGTCGGGAAAAATTTGGGCAAACGCAAACTCGCGCCGAAGATTTCGCCGAGCAAAACATGGGAAGGCTTCATCGGCGGAATTGTCTCAAGCGCCGCGTTTGCTGCGCTCGCCGTGTTTTGGTTTTTCCCCGAATTCCCTTATCAGTACGCGCTGCCGCTGGCGGCGGCGATGGCGGTCGTCGGCTGCGCGGGCGATTTGGCGGAGAGCGCGATGAAGCGCGGCGCTAATGTCAAAGACGCGGCAAATTTTTTGCCCGGTCACGGCGGTCTGCTTGACAGATTGGACAGCCTGCTTTTTAACGCGCCGATTCTTTATTATTTTGCGCGGTTTTATTTTTGAAAATCGAAACCGCGCCCGCTTGCGGTTAGATTTCTTTTGTCGTCGAACTTATCAAACTCAGCCAGACGGGAAGCGGCAGCCACGTCAAAGCATTTCGTCGGTAGACTCTTTTATTCAATCGCTCAATTTTGTTTTCGATTTCTGCTTGAAAAAATTCGGGCGGCAAATCTGCTTTGTTTTCATAACAGGCGTGCGAGATGCACGCGGCGGGTTTGGATTCGGAATGGACGAGACAGCCGACGCCCGTTTCAAAAAGCGGACAGGCGAAGGTTCGCGCGAAGGTGTCGCCCGTAGTTTTCAAATCATATTTCTCGACAGCTTCCTGAGCGCGCCGGTAAATTTCCTTCTGTTTTTCCGCGCTCAATTTCCCCAAAGTTTTCCGAATCGCCGCCGCTTCGAGGCGCGTGATATGGACGTTAACGAAATGCGCGTCGAGACAGCACGCGCCTTGCACCGGGCAGATCGCGCAGTTTTGCGCCCGGTGTTCGTAGTTGGTTTTAATAAAATCCCGGTAATCGCGCTTGAGTTTACCAAGCTCGTCCAGGGCTTTTGTTTCGGGCAACATTTTCATCTTTCTACTTCAGCCGTGTTACAATTCATCAAAATTTATTTTACACGAGTTTAGAAAAATTATGCTTCAAGAAGGCGACGACGCACCGGATTTTACCGCCAAAGACCAAACGGGCGCGGACGTGAAACTTTCCGATTTTCGGGGTCAGCGCGTCGTTCTGTATTTTTATCCGAAAGACGACACGCCCGGCTGCACCAAACAGGCGTGCAGTTTGCGCGACGGTTTTTCAGAGTTTGAACGGGAAAATATAAAAGTTTTAGGCGTGTCAATGGACGACGAAGCGTCGCACCGAAAATTTATCTCGAAATACGAATTGCCGTTCACGCTTTTAAGCGACGCCGCCCACAGCGTGGCGGACGCTTACGGCAGTTACGGCGAAAAGACGTTTGCCGGCAAAAATTATATGGGCGTTTTGCGAAAGACGTTTTTGGTTGACGAACAAGGAAAAATCAAACGAATTTTCGAGAAGGTAAAAGTTGACGAACACGCCGACGAAGTGCTGCGGGCGTTTGCCGAATAAAACGCGAAACAGAGTGAAATTACCGGACGTTAATAACATTTATTTTAATTTTGAATTCTGTGCGTAATGCCGGCAAGATGTCGTGTTCCGTCGAAGAATTTATGAAATTCGGTTTGATTGCCGGAAACGGAAAATTTCCTTTTCTCGTCGTCGCAGGCGCGAGAAAACAAGGCGCGTCTTTGTCGGTCGTCGCTATCCGTGAGGAAACCGATAAACGAATCGAAACGGTTGCCGAACGAGTCGTTTGGGTCGGCATCGGGCAGCTCGGCAAAATGATTTCGTTTTTCAAAAACGAAGGCGTGTCGAAAGCGATAATGGCGGGACAAGTCAAGCACGTCCAGATTTTCTCCGGCGCGCTGCCCGATTTGCGAATGGTCAAAATGCTCTGGAATTTGCCGCAGCGAAATACCGACGCGCTCATCGGCGGCGTAGCAAGCGAGATGGAAAAAGAAGGCATTGAATTGATTGATTCGACTTATTTTATTCAAGACCAGCTCGCGCCGGAAGGCGTTTTGACGCGGAGAAAACTCGACGAAACTGAATGCGGAAACGTCGAATACGGTTTGCGGGTGGCACACGAAATCGCGCGGCTCGATTTAGGTCAAACGATTGTCGTGCGGGCGAAAGCGTGCGTCGCCGTCGAAGCGATGGAAGGAACCGATGCCGTCATAAAACGCGCCGGAGAATTAGCCAAAGGAAAACTGACAGTCGTCAAAGTCGCCAAACCGAATCAGGATATGCGTTTCGACGTGCCGGTCGTC
This sequence comes from Pyrinomonadaceae bacterium, assembly GCA_030448055.1. GTDB lineage: Bacteria > Acidobacteriota > Blastocatellia > Pyrinomonadales > Pyrinomonadaceae. The sequence continues at coordinate 235,728 of JAUJNR010000004.1, read as the reverse complement.
GGCGTGCCGACGATTGAGCAGATGATCAAAGCGGGCGCGACCTGTCTTTGTCTGACGGCGCGGAAAACTCTCATTTTCGACCGCGAGGAAATGCTCGAACTCGCCAATCGGCATAAAATCTCTATCGTTGCCGCCTCCGGCGAAACCATTTCAAACAATCTTGCGTAAAATCAAAAGAAAATTTCACCACCGAGACACAGAGGACACGCAGTTTTTTAGTCACGCTCTTATTCAAAATAAATTCTATTTCAATAGTTTCGTTTGTCCGGTTATTTGAATTTCTCCGTGTCCGTCAGCGTCTCGGTGGCGAACCATAAAAAAAGGGTCATGACTAGCAGAAAATGATTTGCCTGGTAATTTTCAGCAAGATTTCATACAAGTCATTATTGCGATAATTAAATCTAAACTCGCACTCTTTCAAGTGCAAGTAGAAAGTGTTCTTTGATACGCCCCGAAACTTAACGAGCCGCACTTTAGCATATCCCCAGAAGCCTTCGATACCGTTGATATGGACATCACCTTTGCCATAACTTTCCTGGTGATAAATGCGAAAGTGTTTCTGATAACCGAGGTGAACAATTGAATCGTAGGAACGGAAGCCATCAGTATAAACAGTTGAATCAAAGCTTACTTTGCCTTTGATAATTCGCTGTAAAGTCTTGGCTTGGACGTTTTTGACAATCTCGGTATAGACACGCCCGTTACGTTTGTAGATACCAAAAACGATGTGTTTGTTTTCCGCTCCGCGACCACGCTTGCCTTTTCGATGGCGCGAGCCGAAGTAAGATTCATCAAGTTCGACCGCGCCGGAAAAAGGCGATTCAAGTTCGCAGAAATTGGCAATCAAAGAACGAACCAATGTCAGATAGCGATTGACCGTATTGCGATTCAGATTGGTTAATTCTGCCGTCTGAGAAGCGGTCAAATCAAGGGCAAAAAGCCGCAAGATTTGACGGAATTTAGCGCGTGAAATTCGAGCGCGTATGTAAAGTTTATAACTGTCTGTCATTACTAGCTTTAAGTATTGTAATTTACTTTTCTGCTAGTCATGACCCTAAAAAAATGAAAAAAATCTACTGGCACTTTTTCTGTTATCTACATTCGTTTTCCAATCGGTGACGCTCGCGCAAACCGTTGCGAGACCAAATTCGCCCGCCCGCAAAGCGGCGAACCTGATTACGGCGGAACAGTTGAAAGACTATCTTTATTACGTCGCGTCGGACGAAATGGAAGGACGCGATACGCCTTCGCGCGGGCTTGATTTGACGGCGAAATTTATCGCTTTAAACTTAAAGCGTTGGGGATTTAAACCCGCGGGCGATGACGGCAACAGCTTTTTTCAAAAAATCGCTTTACGCCGCGACGTGATTGACGCGGCAAGCGCTACGGTCGAAATCGGCGGACAAAGATTTGCATACGGTGAAGATTTTATGCGCGTTTCGGGAAACGCCGTCGGCGCGCTTTCCGCTCCGGTCGTCTTCGCCGGTGACGGCTGGATGGTTAAATCGAAAAATCTGAATCCGTATCAGGGAATTGAGGTTAAAGGAAAATTCATCGCCGTTTACAGCGAAGGCGAAATAACCTCGCCGCAGAATTTAATCCCGCTTCCCGAAGGCGTCAGCAATAGCGATTTGCGGGGAAATCGCGGAACTGATTGGGCTGACGCGGTTTCTTACGCCCGGCAAAACGGCGCGGCGGGCGTGATAGTTCTGCCTTCCAAATTTTTGCAGTCGAATTGGTCAACCGTCCGACAGCTTTTCGGACGCAACCGAACTTATGTCGAAAAACTCGCCGCGCCGCTTGCTGTCGCCAGGTCTTCGGCTTCGGTTTTTTTAGCTTCTCCGAAAGTCGCCGAAGCGATTTTCAACAACGAAGCGCAAAATCCGCTAAACGGTGCTGTGAAAACCGCTTTCGATTTAACCGCCGACAAAAAACTCAATTTAAATCTCGCGCTCAAACCGGAAATCGTTTCGACGCAAAACGTCGTCGCCGTTTGGGAAGGCAGCGACCCGCAGCTTAAAAACGAGATGGTCGCCGTCGGCGCGCACTACGATCACGTCGGCGTGCAGCCGAACGCGGCGGGCGCGGATAAAATCTGGAATGGCGCGGACGACGACGGCTCAGGCACGGTCGCCGTTTTAGCGATGGCGGAAGCCCTTGCAAAATCTCAGAGACGACCGAAGCGTTCAATCCTTTTGGTCTGGCACGCGGGCGAGGAAAAAGGACTTTGGGGCAGCGAGTATTTTAATAAATTCCCGACGGTTGATATTAAAAAAGTCGTCGCCCAGCTAAATATTGATATGATCGGGCGCAGCCGACGAGCCGACGACGCGAATCCGAAAAACAAAAATTTGACAGGCGAACAGGAAGTTTACGTTATAGGTTCGGAAATGATGAGTTCCAAACTCGGCGCGGTCACGCGCAACATAAACGATTCTTTTTTGAAATTAAGTTACAACTACAAATACGACGACCCGAAAGACACGAACCGATTCTTTTTTCGCTCCGACCACTTCAACTACGCCATCAACGGCATTCCGATTGTTTTCTGGTTCTCAGGCGTTCACGAAGATTATCACGGCGCGGACGACGAAGCGGAAAAAATTGATTACGCAAAAATGGAACGAATCTCGCGCACAATCTTTTTGACGATGTGGGAAATTGCTGATTTAAAGGAGCGACCGGCGGTTGATAAACAACTACCGAAAGAATTAACCGAGCGATAAAATTTGATTTTCTTTTTCTTGTCAAAAAGCGAATTGCAAGTGGCTTAATTTAGGAACTGATTGAAAGCAATATGACTGAAAGCAGCGAAGCATTTTTTGTCAATAAGTCATCATTAATGTCGTTTAATGAACTTGGTGAATACATTGCAATGTGTCTTGAGTATTTAGAAAATCCTCAAAAACATTTAGCCAATGCTAAGAAAATACCCGTTTTAAAAGAAACCTATGATGTATTGATTGAACGTCTTGAATTAAAATTAACCAGAATTGATAATTTGATTTACTGCAAAAATGAGTTTGAACCTTTTGGAATTTTAGATATCGCAATAGCAGATTTCAATACCTTAGAAGAGTATTACCGAGTAACTGAAGATGACAAAAGAAACATCGAAACTGAGATTCGTTCAAAACTAAGCAAAATAAACGACTTAGTTTTGCTTCTTTTAAAAAATTTATTTTTTGAAATCAAACCTGCTGGGATTTTCCTTAATTCTTCAGAATCATTCTACAAAATTATTGTTTTACTCTTCCGATTGTCTGAATCAAACCTAGAAATAGCGAAAGTTCTCGATGATTATAAAATTAAAGAATTTCAGAAATTATTTGCCGAAAAGTTTCAGTTTAGTAATGTAGACAAAGGTGTCTGCGAACAAATTAGCAAATGGATTAATATAAACAAATCGGAAATAAATTTGCGGAGAGACCTTGATTTTTTCGTTATTAGAAATTGTAATAAGTCCTCTAAATCTTCAAGTCTGCAATTGATGGCTTTGTTTGAAGATATGGAAAGATTGAATGAAGACAATGACAAGGAAAAACATAATGATAATATTGTAAAATTTTTAGATTCACAAAATGATAGTAGCTCAAAATTGAAAATACGACTTCATCGAGTTCTAAGGTTCAAATCTCACGATAAAAGTGTCATTAAGGAAATTTGCACAGAAAAAAAATTACAAAGACGACTAAACAAATTACTTGAATTGGAAGAATCCGTTTCAAATCTCATTAATGAGCAAAATGCCGACACGGAGTTTGTCAATAAACTTTTTGACGAATATAAATCAAAAAGAAATGAGTATTTATCTAGCGTCACTACTACCTTAAAAATCCTGCTCGAAAATGTGATTCCCCGAATTAATTCTGAAATAGAAAAATCCATTCAGTCTGAAGGAATTGATTCGGATTTAGAGTTTTCAAAAGCGGTTATTGATAACTTAAAGGAATCAAAAAATCGAATATTCGCAGGTTCAAAGCAAAAGATGATTGTAAAAGAAATTTTTTGGGATTTATTACCTTAAGGCGAATGGAAAACAGAAGGTTTGATTAAGACATTCAAAGGTTATGGTTGGAGCAAAGATGAGTTTGACGAAAGCAGATTGACCCAAATTATAAAATTATTAAACCCAACCATCTGTTACATCGGAAAAGAAAAATTTCAAGGTTATGTCGTATTTGGTTTCGATTTATCAGAAAAGGTTGTGTTGGAATGCCCCAAATATGGCAACGCAATTTATATTATACAGAAATAAATAAGGTAGGTGTGTTAAGCTGACCGAATGAGAAAATTAGATTTTCCGGCTCTTATTATTGAAACCGTTGAGCAATTGCGAGAACAAGAAAAGAAGGAAAAAGATGCGCGGATCAGATTACGAGTTCAATTACTGCGATTGCTCAAAAGTCAGGAAACCGATTCAATCAAAGATGCTTGTCAAATTTGCGGAATCACGCCAAAACACGGTTATGATTTATGGCATAAATATCGAGATAACGGTTTGAGTCAGTATTTGCGGCTTGATTGGAAACCGCGCTCGTCAAAGCTCAGTAATGAACAACAAAGAAAAGTCATTGAGCGAGCCTCGACGGAAAATGGCTTTGCCAGTCAGCGCGAAGCAGGTCAATTTTTAACCAAAGAGTTTGCGGTCAGTTACACACAAGGTGGAATTTCACTGCTCTTTTCCCGGTTGAGAATTAAGGCAAAAGTGCCGCGCCCATTCAATAAAAAAGCCTCTTTGGAAGAACAGCTCGAATATAAAAAAACTTTGCCACACGAGTAACCGATGAAGCGTTTTATTTTCAGGATGAGATGCGCTTTGGAACGCGCACCGAGTTGGGGCGGAGATGGACGGCAAAAGCGGTTCGCCCCTCGGGAGAGCAAATCATCGGGTATGAATACGGATATTTGTCAGCAGCTTTAAACCCGCGTTCGGGTGAATTGTTTGCGTTAATTTTGCCTGATATGACGGTGGAAAGTTTTCAAGTATTTGTGGATGAATTTGCAAGTTTCGTCGGCGAGCAAACAGCCGTCAGACTAATCACGGACGGGGCGGCGGCGCATCGCAGCACTCGTTTGAAAGTCAGAGAAGAACTGTTGATTGAACATCTTCCGGCATACTCGCCGGAACTAAATCCGGTCGAGCGACTTTTCAAAGAGCTGCGAAAGGAATTAAAGAATCGTGTTTTTGAAAGTCTCGAAGCGATTGAAGAAGCGGTGATAAAAGCAATTGAGCCGTTTCTGAAAGACGGCTCACGGGTGAAAAAATTAACCTTTTATGGTTGGCTGGATACAACACCAACCTAAATTATTTCTGTATTATTAGAGACAATTGGCAAGAAATCACAAAGTTATCTAAATGGGAAGCAAGACAATTAAGCCAAGTTACAGTTATTCGACACAGTGATACTTGGTTTGAACGATTAAAAGAAAATTTAGAAAACAATATTGAATTTGAAGATTTTCTCAACTCGTCAACCTTCGATAAATATTCGGCATTCTCCTCGGCAAAGAAAGCACGTCGTCAACTACAAACCTATTTCAATTTCTCTTTCACGTCTTTGTGCAAAACTCGACAATTTCACCCGGCTGAATCTTCGATAAGGCGGCGTGAATGTCTTCAACCATTTCGGCGTGAGTTGTCAGACGATTGTTGAATGCTCGCAAAACTATAGCAACTTTCAGTTGCGTAAAGACCAGAAATGGGAATAAGCTTCACAAATGCAAGCTTATTCTATAGATTTTCGTCAAAAAGTGGTTTCAGCTTATGAAAACGGGCTGGAAACGATTATCGAAGTCGCCGAACGCTTTGAAGTCAGTCCGAGCTTTATTAAGAAAATGCTCGCCAGAAAACGCTCAACCGGTGATCTGAAACCAATCGGGCATCGCGGCGGACAGAAGAAACGACTCTCGGACGAACATCGTAAATGGCTGTTGAAAACCATATTGGCTGAGCCTGATATAACGCTGGCGGATTTACAAGAACGGCTGGAACGGGAAAAGGGGATTTCAGTGTCGGTGCCGACGCTTTCACGCGAGCTGCGTGCGTTAAATCTGAGACGTAAAAAAAATCGGTGGTTGCTCGTGAACGAAACAAACGAAAGCGAGCCTGGCATTGGCGGAGAATGAGCAGATTGTCTCATCAGCGATTAAGATTTTTGGATGAAGCCGGAGCGACGACCGTTCTGACTCGGCTGTATGCCAGAGCCATTGGCGGCGCGAGAACAACAGAAGCCGTATCCTAGAAATTACGGCGCCTCGACTTCGATGATTGCGACTTTGGGAGTCAGCGGAGTCGAGGCAATGATGACGATTGAAGGCAGCGTTGACACAATTGTTTTCAATGAGTATTGCGAGCAGGTCTTGCGCCCAACGCTCAGAGCCGGCGATGTGCTTGTGCTAGATAATTTAGGCGCGCATCGAGCCAGCAGAATTGAGAAAACAGCTAAAAAATGTGGCGCCAGAGTGATCTGGCTGCCACCGTATTCGCCGGACTTCTCACCGATTGAATTGATGTGGTCGAAGGTGAAAACTTTCCTCAAGAAAGTCAAAGCCAGAACGCAGGAAGAATTGGAAAAGGCAATCGCTTTGGCTCTGGAAACGATTACTATCAGCGATTGCCTGAATTGGTTTGGGCATTGCGGCTACGAGGTTACATCCAAGTGAAAACTGCTATAAAATCGAGATTCTGCGGTTCGATAAATTTTGTTGAGATTTAATGTTTGTGTCTGCCGTGAGTAAAACGTCAAAATCGTTTTCTTCGGCAAGAGCAAGTAGTTCACCGTTCAAAACGTCCGCCCAATTATGCTCTTGAGTCGTCGCGGTTTCGTATTCGGTCAAATAATTTTTGAGCCAACGGTCAAGATTATGGTCGAGCAGGATTTTCGATTCGCGGCGACTTCCTTGATTAAAGATTTTTCCGCCATCTCCAAAACGGCAACGGCTTGCTCACGCGAAACGGGCGGGAAACCTTCGAGAAAATCTTCCAAACTTTCGCCGCCTTCCAAGTAATCAAACAGATTTTTTATCGGCACGCGAGTTCCCGCAAAAACGGGCATTCCGCTGACTTTGTTCGGATTAATTTCGATAACGTCATTTTTCATATCAAAACTTTATCACAAATTAACTTGTCAATCTTCGATAGATATTCGGCATTCTCTCCGTCAAACTCAAAACATCATCAATAATCGTATAGCCGACCGCGCTGACACCTAACCTATATGAACGTAAGCCGAAGATAAAGCGTCGGCTGTTTCCGCCGGAAGCGGCAAAGGTAAAAAGAAACTTTTCGGATAAACTGCCGGTTCACCGCGTTCATCAATCACACGCGCATATTCGCCGCGCAAAGCGATGCGGTAAATCTTAAGCGGCACGAGCAGTTCCGTATCGTCGGTTTCCAGACAAACGGCAAAAATTTCCTCGCCTTCTTCTCGTTCGGCAGAAAGGGGAACTTTCGTTTCGCGCATCGGCAGCAAATCTTTGACAACTTTGTTCATTTCGTTTCTCCTATTTTCTCAATTTCGCCGAGCCAAAAATCAACGGCGTTTTTAAGTTCGCGCAAATCTTTTGCGGACAGATTTTCTTTCTCATTCTTGGCGTAAATGTCAAGCAATAAAATTCTGCCCGCGTTGTCGGCAAAGTAATAAATAACTCGCGCGCCGCCGCGCTTTCCTTTGCCCGAAGCCGCCCAGCGTAATTTTCTGATGCCGCCCGACGCGGGAATCGTTACGCCGTCATTCGGGTATTTGCACAAGTATAATTGTAGCTCAGAAACAACGTCCGCACCCAAAAGATTTTCGGCACGTTTGACAAATCGCAGCGTTTCGGTGAATCCAAAATAATCCATATCAACTCGTCAACCTGCGATAGATATTCGGCATTCTCTCCGGCAAAGAAAGCACGTCATCAATAATCGTATAGCCGACATCGCCGTATAAATCTTTGAGTTCAAATTCCGAATCGCGGTCAACCGTGATGCAGAACGGCGTGATGCCGCTTTGTTTCGCTTCGGTCAAGGCTTCGCGCACGTCTTCGCGGGCGTAACGCGCGTCGCCGTAATCGTGGTCGTATGGTCTGCCGTCGGTTAGGATTATAAGGAGTTTCGTGCGCGAATCCTGGCGCAGTAATTTTGCCGCTGCGTGGCGAATCGCCGCGCCCAGGCGCGTGTTATTTTGAAATGTAATGCCGCCGATTCGCCGTTCGATGTCTTCCGAATATTTTTCGTCAAAATCTTTGACGACGTAGAATTTTACGTTGCGTCTGCCTTCGCTTGTGAAACCGTTTATCGAGTAAACGTCGCCGACGGCTTCGAGCGCTTCGCTCATCAGCACCAGACCTTCTTTTTCGATTTCGATGATTCTGCGTCCCGGATGCGTGTATGGCTGGAGCGGATTCCTGGTAATTGTTCTGGCTGTCGAAGAAGATTGGTCAAGCAGAATCGAAACGGCGACATCTCTTTCGCGCCGCAGACGCTTCGTGTAAATCCGTTCGGACTGCTGACCGTCGGCGCGTTTGTCAACGACGTAATCAACCAGCGCGTTTAAGTCGTAATCCTCGCCGTCGAGTTCGCGGTTTATTTTTTGCAGATTCTCCGGCTTCATCAATTGAAACTGATGGCGAATCGAAGAAATTTGACCGCGATAGCGTGAGCGCGCGAGTTCGACAAAATTTCTATCGCCCTGACGGACTTTTTTCTCAATCACGCGGCACCAATCCGTGCGAAAGTCCGACAAATCTTTGTCCCATTCGTCATAAGCGAACGCCGCGTCGCCCGCCTCAAGCGGTTGTTCGGGCATCTCGTTGTGCGTCCACGCTTCCGCACCGTTTAGGTCGTCGGGTTCGCCTTCGTCATCGTCGCTGTTCCAGGCGTTGAACAAATCGCGCACATCCTGATTTTTTTTCGGCTTCTGCTCGCGTCTGACTTCTGATTCCAAAACCGATTCCGCCGCGTTTTTGTCTTCGTATTGATATTCGTCCGTTTTGTCTTCGGTTTCTTCGTTCGATTCCGATTGCTGCTGCTCCGCCGTGATTGCCTGAAAAAGCGTATAGACGCGGCTCGTCGCCACGAGCGTGTCGGCAACCGTCGCGTTTTTGTCTGCCAGGTAATACTCGATGACCGTTTCGATTTCCGACGCGATTTGTCCGTAAAATTGTCTGGCATCATCGGTCGCGCCGCCGCATAAAGTTATTTGAAAAAGCAGTTCAAACGGAACCTGGTTAATTGGCAAATCGAAAATAAACGGGCGCTTTTCGCGCAAAAACGTCTGCATCAAATCGAGGTCTTTCCGCAATCCGCGATAAGTTTGTCGAAGGCGATTGTCAATCCGCGCATTCTCCATCGTGCCGAAGATTTTCTTTGCCAAAGACGGTTCGGGAAAAACTTGCAGAACAGTTTTGTAATCGGAATTTTTCGGCAAATTTTTCCGGCGTTTTTTCAGTTCGGCGGCGGTTTCCTGTTCCGACAAAGCCCGCTCGCCCGTCTGCACGTCTTCGATATAACCGGCAAGCGAAAATGCGTCCGTTTGTTCGGCGGTCGCTTCGTAAAGCGCGTTGAGTTCGGTATATGCGGCTTTCAGCGCGTCCGAATCTCGCTCGTAAGTTCCGAATTCGATTTGCCCCGCGCCGTGCGCCGCGAGAACTTTGTAAAGGCGAAAATCCATTTCGTCGCTGCCGAATTCTGCGACGGTTGACGGCAGATAAATCGTTTTGCCGTCGCCGATGCGCGATTCCTGCGGCATCGCCGCGAGCGTGGCGATTTCCACTTCGCTGCCCGTCAAACCTTCAACATAAATCCGCAAAATTGTTTGGACGCTTTCGAGCGGCAAGCCCGTCGAAGATTCCTGCAGAAGCTGGTTGCTGTTTCTGGTTTCGAGCGCGAAATAACTTTTCCGCGCCTTCTGGCTCTCGTCCTTGTTTTTCGCTAAACCCGCGTCAACCCATTCTTCAAACTGCGGAAGCGAAACTCGTTTTAACGCCGCCGCACTTGAACGAAAGGCGGCGAGCGCTGATTCGGCGTCGGTTTCGGCGATTTGTCTGGTTAGCTGCAAAATTTTTCTCGCCGCGTCAACCTCCGTCTGCTTTTGCCGCGAAGCGACGATTTGCGCGAAAAATTTCGGACTCGAACGGATAAACTGAATCAAAATCGCGTTTCCGCTAACGGCGATGATCAGCAGCACTTCGCGCCAATCATCGAAAACGTCGCCCGCGCGTCGCATAACGTCGCCGCCCGCGCTCATAAAATGCAGGGTTACGCTGCCGCCGAATTCTAAAAATTCCGCCGCCTTTTTTGTCAATTGAATGGCTTGTTCGGCATCGAGTTCACGAAGCGCGTTTGGTAGAATCTGCCATAAGTCCGCCGTCATTCCGCCGGTGCGATTCACAAAATGTGAAGCCAGCGCGACGACCGATTTGGCGACTTTTGATTTGTCGCCGCCGAAACGCTCAAGCGTTTCGGCGACCTGCGGAGTTTTTTGCAAAAAATCCGCGCTGTGTTTGGCTGAACGGTTAGCGATTTCCGAAGCCAATTGCAGAATGTCGGTCAAAAGTTTGTCGTCGCCGAGTTGTTTTGCCAGCGTCGGAATTAAATCGAAAGTTTCGAGCGCAATCGAACTCGACAAAACGAGCTGGCGCGTGCAGATTTGGAAAACGAGCGGACGCGCTTTTTCAGGAATACGCTTTAAATCCGCCGCGCCGCGGTGGAAAAACTCCGCGCCCAAATCCGCGTTCGCCATCGCCAGCCGTCTGCCCATTTCCGCCCAATTTCTGATGTCGTCGGCTGATAAAATCTTCGCCGCCTTCGGCACCGCCTCGACAAACTCGCGGCTGACGCGCAAGGAAACGCCCGCCAGAGCCGCGCTCATTTCGAGCGCGATGATTTTTTTATCGTTCGGAAGATTTCCCAGTCTTCTCGCCAGTTCGGTGAAGGTTTGTTTTTTTGTATTTTCCGTATTCGCCATAACTCAAGTTTAAAAAGTCCGAAGTCTCAAGTCCAATGTCCCAAGTCAAATATGTTTTCGACTCGGGACATTGGACTTGAGACTCTTTAAATCGAATCCGCAAATTAGTGATGATGGTCTTGTTCGGTGACTTCACGCAGTTTATTGCGGTCGAGCATTTTTGAAAAATCCGCAAAGTGAAACATCGTGTCGTCTTTACAACTCTCGCAAAAATAGCTGACATCTTCGCCGAGCCACATATCCTTCAAATGATACGGAATAAAACAGCCGTAGCAACGCTGCACGCGCTTGCCGTATTCCTACATAATTTTGTCGCTTTCGTTCGATTCCATATTCGGTTTATTCGGATTGGCAAAACAGATTTTAGCATAAACCGTTTTCACTCCGGCTTGCAAAACTTTCCCCAATGTGTTTCCAATATAAAAAAGCGATGAGATTTTCAACCGTCCAAATTCATCTGCATCACCATCACGCACACCACCATCGCGTGAACTAATCTTCGTCTTTTCTTTCGTAAAATTAGTTTTTATAACAACAGCGCGAATCTTGAAAATTATTCGGGTTCTTTTTGTATTTTCTCTCGAAAAAATATGCCGGAAACAAAGTTAAAAATCGCCGTTCAAAAGTCGGGACGCTTGAGCGAAGACTCGATTAATCTGCTCAGACGCTGCGGCGTAAAATTCAACAACGGTCTTGGCAAATTAAAATCCGAAGCCGAAAATTTTCCCGCCGAGATTTATTTTCTGCGCGACGACGACATTCCCGAATACGTCCACGACGCCGTGGCGGATGTCGGCATCGTCGGCGAAAACGTGCTGGCGGAAACCGCGAAAACAGTTGATTTAATCGAAAAGCTTGGTTACGGCAAATGCCGCCTGTCGCTCGCCGTGCCGAAAGATTTCGCTTACCAATCGCTGAAGGATTTCGGCAGCAAGCGCGTCGCTACGACTTACCCGCGAATTTTGAGTCAGTTTTTTAACGTGAATAAAATCAGTGCCGACATTCATACGATCAGCGGCTCGGTCGAAATCGCGCCGTCCATTGGTTTGGCGGACGCGGTTTGCGATCTTGTCAGTTCGGGCAGCACGCTCTTTACTAACGGCTTACGCGAAGTCGAAACCGTGATGCAGTCGGAAGCCGTTTTGATCGCGCGAAAAAATCTTTCCGCCGATTTACAGGCGATTCTCGAAAAACTTTTGTTTCGCATCAAATCGGTCAAAGCCGCCGGGCGAAATAAATATATTTTGCTCAACGCGCCCGACGACAAATTAAACGAAATCGTTCGGCTGCTGCCAGGCATTAAAAGTCCGACTGTGATGCCGCTCGCTGAAACGGGTTGGAGTTCCGTGCATTCGGTCATCAGCGAAAATGATTTTTGGGAAACCGTCGAGCAACTGAAAACCGCCGGCGCCGAAGGCATTCTGGTGCTTTCGATTGATCAGATGATTCAGTAAAAAAAGCCGAAATTACATTGCCCAGCGCTTTGTATTTAACGAAATATGCAAATTATAAAATATCCGAAAAAAGAAGTCTGGTCTGACATTGCGAGGCGTCCGGCGCTCGACATGAAGTTTTTGGAGCGCACCGTCGCCAACATTCTGCAGGATGTTAAAGCGCACGGCGACGCGGCTTTAAAGCATTGTTCGCGCCATTTCGATAAGGTCGAACTCGACGATTTTCTCGTCTCCGAAGCAGAGTTTGCCGCAGCCGAAGCGCGGGTCGCGCCCGAACTAAAAGAAGCGATCAACGTCGCCAAAGCCAATATCGAAAAATTTCACCGGGCGCAGACGGAAAAACCGGAAATCATCGAAACTTGCGAAGGAGTTTTCTGCTGGCGCAAATCGGTGGCAATCGAGCGCGTCGGATTGTATATTCCCGCCGGAACCGCGCCGCTTTTTTCGACCGTTTTGATGCTCGCCGTTCCCGCCAAAATTGCCGGTTGCCGCGAAATCGTCTTATGTTCGCCGCCCGGCACGGACGGCAAAGTCAACGACGCGACTTTATACGCGGCGCGAGTTTGCGGCGTGACCAAAGTTTTCAAAATCGGCGGCGCGCAAGCCGTCGGCGCGATGGCTTACGGAACGGAAACCGTACCGCGCGTTTATAAAATTTTCGGTCCCGGCAACCAATTCGTTACCGAGGCGAAACAGCAAGTTTCCAAGTTCAGCGTGGCGATTGATATGCCTGCCGGACCGTCGGAAGTCGCGGTTCTGGCGGATGCGACCTGTGTTCCGGCGTTCGTCGCCGCCGATTTGCTGTCGCAAGCCGAACACGGTGCTGACAGCCAGGTTTTATTAGTCACGACCGACGAAAATGTTATCGCGGAAACTTTGGCAGAAATCGAAAAACAACTTGCAGTTTTGCCGCGCAAGGAGATTGCCGCCAAAGCTCTGGAAAACTCGAAAGCAATTCTGGTCGAAAATCTCGAAACGGCAATCGAACTGACGAACGAATATGCCGCCGAACATTTAATTATCGCCGCGGAGAACAGCGACGAAATCGCCGGGAAAATCACGAACGCCGGTTCGGTTTTCATCGGCAATTATTCGTGTGAATCGGCGGGCGATTACGCTTCCGGCACGAACCACACTTTGCCGACGAACGGCTGCGCGAAAGCCTTTAGCGGCGTTTCGCTCGACAGTTTCGTCAAAAAAATCACGTTTCAGAAATTGACCGCCGCGGGAATTACAAATCTCGGCAAGACCGTCGAATTAATGGCGGAAGCCGAAAATTTACAGGCGCACAAAAACGCGATTTCGATTCGCTTAAAAAATTTGAATGCAGAAATACGCGCGAAGCAAGCGTGTTGAAAGTCCGCACGCTTGCTTCGTGCGTGTTGCTGTAAATAATTTGATGTATGAATTTTAATTTGGAAAATCTTGTTCGGGAAAATATCAAACGCTTAACGCCTTATTCATCGGCGCGAAAGGAGTTTAGCGGCGCGGCGCAAATTTTTCTCGATGCCAACGAAAACAGTTTCGGTTCGCCTTTGGAGCGAAACTACAACCGTTATCCAGATTCTTTGCAGTCGGAAATTAAAGTTAGAATTGCCGAACTAAATTCGGTTAATTCGTCAGAGATTTTCGTCGGCAACGGCAGCGACGAAGCGATTGATTTACTTTTCCGAATTTTTTGCGAGCCGAAAAAGGATAATATTTTAATTTGTCCGCCGACTTACGGAATGTATGAAGTTTCGGCGGAAATTAATGATGTTGCAATAAAGCGCGTCAATTTAACCGAAGATTTCCGGCTCGATTTACCAGCGATTGAAAAGACGATTGATGAGCAGACGAAACTGCTTTTCGTCTGCTCGCCGAATAATCCGACGGGCAATTCGTTTCCGCGCGCGGAGATTTTGAAACTAGCCGAAATATTCGGCGGCATCGTCGTCGTTGACGAGGCTTACATTCATTTTTCGCGTGAGAAATCGCTTGCCTCAGAAATCAATAACTTTAACAATTTGGTCGTTCTGCAAACTTTTTCAAAGGCTTGGGGCTTGGCTGGCGTGCGCGTCGGTCTGGCGTTTGCCAACGAAAAAACGATTGCGTTTTTTAATCGAATCAAACCGCCGTACAACATCAGCCAACCGGCGCAGGAAATGATTTTGCGGGCATTGAAAAACAGCGCGACCGTTGAGCGAATGATTGCGCGAATCGTCTCTGAGCGCGAAAAATTGATTGAGAAATTGCCGGAAATTCACCGCGTCGAAAAAATCCATTCGACCGACGCGAATTTCGTTTTAGTGAAAATGACTGAGGCGGAAAAAGTTTATCGCGCGCTGCTCGACGAAAAAATCGTCGTGCGAAATCGCAATAACGTCGAATTGTGCGTGGACTGTCTGCGAATCACCGTCGGGACGCCCGAAGAAAATGAAAGTTTGATGAGGGCATTGAAGAAATTATGAAAAAAGTTTTATTTATTGACCGCGACGGAACTTTAATCGAAGAGCCGGAAGATTTTCAGATTGATTCGTTCGAGAAGCTGAAATTTACGCCGCAGGTTTTTACTTATCTGGGCAAAATCGCGCACGAACTCGATTACGAACTCGTGATGGTCAGCAACCAGGACGGTTTGGGAACGGCGAGTTTTCCCGAAGAAACTTTTCATCCGGTGCAGAATTTTATCGTGCAGGCTTTTGAAACGGAAGCGGTTGTTTTTTCGGAAATACACGTTGACCGCTCGTTTGCTCAAGAAAATAAATTGACGCGCAAACCGCAGACGGGAATGCTGACCAAGTATTTTTCCGGCGAATACGATTTGAAAAACTCATTCGTTATCGGCGACCGCGAAACCGACGTGCTGCTGGCGAAAAATTTGGGCGCGAAAGCGATTTACATTAAAAATGAAAACTTTGATACGCCGGAAACCGAAACTGTTTTCGTCGCCGAAAATTGGCGGGCGGTTTACGAATTTTTGCGTCTGCCGCCGCGCCTGGTTTCGCATCGCCGCACGACGAAAGAAACCGAGATTTCAATCGAATTAAATTTAGACGGCAAAGGCGCGGCGGAAATTTCCACAGGAATTCATTTCTTCGACCATATGCTCGAACAAATCGCCAGACACGGCGCGCTTGATTTGAAAATCGCGGCGACGGGCGATTTGCACATTGACGAACACCATACGATTGAAGATGTCGGCATCGCGCTCGGCGAAGCGTTCGCGCTCGCCTTGGCAGACAAACGCGGGATGGAACGCTACGGGTTCTGCCTGCCGATGGACGATTGTCTGGCGCAGGTCGCGCTTGATTTTGGCGGAAGAAACTGGATTGTCTGGGACGCGGAATTTAAGCGCGAAAAAATCGGCGAGATGCCGACCGAGATGTTTTTTCACTTTTTCAAATCGTTCTCTGACAAAGCGCAGTGCAATCTGAACATTAAAGCAGAAGGAGAAAACGAGCATCATAAAATCGAAGCGATTTTCAAGGCGTTTGCCAAAGCGGTGAAATTGGCGGTGCGGCGTGATATTTCGAGCGACGCTCTGCCAAGCACAAAGGGAATTCTTTAACAAACTCACGAAGAACACGAATATAAAAAATTTCGTGTTCTTCGTGAGTTTGCGGCTGAAAAAAAATATGCAAATTGCCATCGTGAAATATAACGCCGGAAACGTCGAATCGGTGAAGAACGCGCTGAATCGGCTTGGCATCGAGCCGATTTTGACCGACGACGCGGAAACTTTAAAATCAGCCGATAAGGTGATTTTTCCGGGAGTCGGCGAAGCGTCAAGCGCGATGAAATATCTGCGCCAGAGAAATTTGGATGCGGTCATTAAATCGCTTCGGCAGCCGGTTTTGGGAATCTGTCTGGGAATGCAGCTTTTGTGCGAATTCTCCGATGAAAACGACACGAAATGTTTGGGAATTCTGCCGTATCACGTGAGAAAATTTGCGTCCGGCGAATTGAAAGTTCCGCAGATGGGTTGGAACAATATCTTTGATTTGCGGTCGGATTTGTTCGCCGGAGTTGACGAAAATTCTTACGTTTATTTTGTCCACAGCTTTTATGTCGAAGCGGGAAATGAGACGACGGCGACGTGCGATTACGTGGTGAAATTTAGCGCTGCGGCGCGGCACGAAAATTTTTACGCCGTGCAGTTTCACGTGGAGAAATCCGGCGCGGCGGGCGCGCGAATTTTGGAGAATTTTTTGAACATATGATTGAGATTATTCCCGCAATTGATTTGATTGACGGCAAATGCGTGCGTTTGCAGCAAGGAGATTTCGCGCGCAAAAAGATTTACAGTGAAAATCCGCTGGCGGTCGCCGAAAGGTTTGAATCCGCCGGACTGAAACGCCTGCACATCGTTGATTTGGACGGCGCAAAAAGCGGTCGCATCGCCAATCTCAAAACGCTGGAGACAATCGCCCGACGCACGAATCTGACGATTGATTTCGGCGGCGGCATCAAAACCGACGCGGACATAAAATCGGTTTTCGACGCGGGCGCGAAAATGGCGGGCGTCGGCAGCGTCGCCGCGACCGATGCGGAAAAGTTTTTCGCGTGGCTTGAAGAATACGGCGATGAAAAAATCTTGCTCGGCGCGGATGTCAAAGGCGACAAATTGGCGATTAACGGCTGGCAGACGCGGACGGAAATAGAAATCACACCGTTTTTGAAAAATTATTTCACCCGCGGCGGGCGCCAAGTTTTCGTGACCGACATTTCAAAAGACGGAGTTTTGCGGGGAACTTCAAACGAGCTTTACACGAAACTTTTGACTGAACTGCCCGGCTTGAAACTCATCGCGTCGGGCGGCGCGTCGAGTCTCAAAGACATCCGCGAACTCGAAAAAATCGGTTGCGCGGGCGCAATCGTCGGCAAGGCGATTTACGAAGAAAAAATAAAGTTGTCTGAACTTGAGCAGTTTATAAAGGTAAAAAATTAACAGGATGGACAGGATAAACAGGATAAATCAAAAAAAAGAAAAAGTGCTTTTATCCTGCCCATCCTGTCTATCCTGTTAAAATTTTTTAAGAAAATGCTGGCGAAAAGAATTATTCCGTGTCTCGACGTTAAAGACGGGCGCACAGTCAAGGGAACGAATTTCGTGAATTTGCGCGACGCGGGCGATGCGGTCGAACTCGCCAAAATTTACAGCGAACAAGGCGCGGACGAACTCGTTTTTCTCGACATTACCGCAACTGTCGAACGGCGTAAAACTTTGTCGAACCTCGTCAAACGAATTGCTGCGGAAATCAATATTCCGTTTACTGTAGGCGGCGGAATTAATAGCGTCGAAGACATCGAAACTCTTTTGAGCGCGGGCGCGGACAAAGTTTCGATTAACAGTTCGGCGGTTAAAAATCCAAACATTTTGAGTGATGCGGCGCGGAGTTTCGGTTCGCAGTGCGTTGTTTTGGCAATTGACGCAAAAACGGTCGGACATGTTTGGAAAGTTTATCTCAACGGCGGACGAGTTGAAACCGATTTGGAGGCAATCGAATGGGCAAGACGCGGTGTTGTTTTAGGCGCGGGCGAGATTCTGCTGACTTCGATGAACGCCGACGGCACGAAAAACGGTTTTGAAATCGAATTGACGCGGCTGGTTTCCGAAGCGGTTAACGTTCCGGTCATCGCATCGGGCGGCGCGGGACGAGTCGAGCATTTTGCAGAAGTTTTTGCGGACGGACGAGCCGATGCCGCGCTTGCGGCGAGCGTTTTTCACTTTCGGGAAATCGAAATCCCGACCTTGAAAAATTTTCTGCGCGGGCAAGATGTCGAAGTAAGAATTTAGTTTTTATTTTATGCAAATCAATTACGAAAAATACGCCGACGGTTTAGTTCCGGCGATTGTGCAGGACGCGGAAACGAACCGAGTTTTGATGCTCGGCTTTATGAACGCGGCGGCTTTTGAGAAGACTGAAAAAACCGGAAAAGCGACGTTTTACTCGCGCGTGCGCCGAACGCTTTGGACAAAAGGCGAAGAGAGCGGAAATTTTCTGCACGTGCAGAGCGTGCGGATCGACTGCGATGCCGACACGCTTTTGATTAAGGCGAATCCGGCGGGCGCGGTTTGTCATACCGGCGCGGATACTTGTTTCGATGAGCGAAACGAATCGGAAAATTTTCTGTTTGAACTCGAAGATACAATTCGAGACAGAAAAGCGAATCCGTCTGATGCGTCATACACGACGAAACTTTTTCGCCAAGGCATCAACAAAATCGCCCAAAAGGTCGGCGAGGAAGCAGTCGAATTGGTAATCGAAGCGAAAGACGATAACGAAGAGTTATTTAAAAACGAGGCTGCTGATTTGCTTTATCATTTGCTCGTCCTTTTTGCCGAAAAAGATGTCGCGTTAAAGGATGTTTTGGAAACACTAAAACAAAGGAAAAGATAGTTTGTTTCCACGAAACTTCATAGATCAGCCTCCGACAATTTTAGACAAATTGAACAAGCGCGGAAATTGTAATTGATGTTTCGCGAAGAGAACAAAAATTTTAGGATGCGGAGTAAGAAAACAACTTGACTTCTTCATAAGCGTCCGGCAAGGAAATCAAACGCTCAAATTTAAAATCGAGTTTGCCGAGCAGCCTGCCGGAAGTTTCATTGCCTTTTGAAGTGATAGCGAGAACGCGCTTAAAATTTAAAACGTTTCTGCCATATTCAAGCGCACCGGCGGCGGATTCAAAGGCGTAACCTTTTCCTTCAAACTGCGGCAGAAGTGCAAAGCCGATGTCCACCTCCGGCAACGAATCGCGTTTAACAAAACCGCAAATTCCAACGGTCGTGTTCGTTTCCTTTAACTCAACCGCCCACATTCCGAAGCCGAATTTTTTATAGTTTTCCGTAAAACGGCTTTCGATATATTCACGCGCCTCTTCAATCGTTCGCACATTGCGGTCACCAATGTATTTAATAAACGACGGCTGATTTAATAAATCGAGAATGAATTCGGCATCGTCTTTCGTGACTTCACGAAGAATTGCGCGTTCGGTTTCTAGAAGTTTCACTGGTTAAAAATCTTGCTTACACTTAGGATTTCAGTTCAATCGGTTTTTTCTGCGGTGCGCGTTCAACGTGCGAGGCGATTTGCCAGTCGGCTCGTTAACGTTTTGTCTTTTTGAAGTCCGTGTAGGCTTCATAGTAGCGTTCCGGCTTTTTCAGAATAAGAAACTGCAACGGATTACCGGCTGAGTTACGCTGAGTTTCATCTACAAAGTTTTCCAATTTACTCCAGCTTGGGTAATTCGGATAGCGTGCCGTCAAAAAGTTGACGAACTCCAGCATCCCGACATCTGACAATTTAATATTGTATTTAATTCGTAATGTGTCTTTAATTGCCCTGTCCGTAAAACTAATTCCTTTGGCGTTTTCAAATTGAGACGCCGCTTCGTCAAAGCGTTCGTGCCGCTCCCAATCGTGCTGATCGGGTTGTCCGTAACCTGCCTTTCGCCTCCGATCAAGAGCGCGTCCAAGTGCGTCTACTGCTCGCTTGCCCTCTTCCGATGAACGCAACCGAACGCCGAAGGCGTCTATATAACCGAGCATTAGAACGCTAGCATCAAAACGCTCACCGCGTTTTCCATCGCCTTCACGAAATCGCGTCGGATCGTATTCATTAATAATCTCAGTCAGACGCGGCAACGCTTTTATTCCGTCAAGCGTGACGTATTTTCTGATTAAAGCGCCTTGATCATCCAAGACGTCAAATCTGTGATGAACTTGTTCGTTAATCCATTCGTCACGCGCTGAACGGGTGTCATTGCGGCAATTTCGGCTTCCGATTTATGTTTATTCTTTTGCGCGTGAATCGCGCACGATGTAAAACACATCAAGCATACAAGTAAAATTTTTGAGTTCATATTATTGAACAATTCCCCGGTAATAACAAATTATTTGCCGGTTGAAACAAATTTAGCCGCTACGCTTTGCTCGCCTGATTCCGATTGCTGACGCGCGTGATACGACGAGCGTGTGAGCGGCGATGATTCGACGTGCTTGAAGCCAAGACTTAAACCAATCTTCTTCCATTCGGCAAATTCTTCGGGTGTCACGTATCTTTCGACCGGAAGACGGCGTTCGTAAGGCTGCAAGTATTGTCCAATCGTCATAATGTCGCAGGAAACGCTTCGTAAATCTTTCATCAATTCGACGACTTCTTCAAACGTCTCGCCCAAGCCAGCCATAATGCCGCTTTTTGTTTTCATACGCGGAAACTGCGTATCACGATAAAATGCGGCGCGTTCGAGCAAAGTTAATGTTTGCTGATAAATCGCGTCGGGACGAACGCGGCGGTAAAGACGCGCAATGGTTTCGGTGTTGTGATTCAAAACTTCGGGACGCGCCGCTAAAACTGTATTAAGTGCGTCTTCGTTACCTTGAAAATCGGGAATCAAAACTTCGACGCGGCACGTCGGATTCATTTGGTGAACCGTGTGAATCGTTTTCGCCCAGTGCGCCGCGCCGCCGTCCGGTAAATCGTCGCGGTTGACCGACGTGATGACGGCGTGTTCCAAACCAAGATGCGCGACAGCTTCGGCGACGTGGCGCGGTTCTTCCGGGTCTAAATCCATCGGTTTGCCTTTGTTGACGGCGCAAAAACCGCAGTGGCGCGTGCAGGTGTCGCCGCCGAGCATAAACGTCGCCGTTTTGTCCGTCCAGCATTCAAAGATGTTCGGGCAGCGCGCTTCCTGACAAACCGTGTGCAGATTCAAACCGTCAATCAATTTCAAAACCGCGTTCTGATTTGTCGGGTCGCCGACGCGGATTTTTAGCCAGTCGGGTTTTTTCAGGCGTTCTTTTTTCTTTTTGACGAAATTTTGAATTAAAACTTTTTCTTCAATCATAAAAAATATAATTTAGAACTCTATAAAAGCATTTTAACATTTTGCCGAAAGTCGAGCGACTTAGCCTCAAACATACGGCTTTTGTAAGATTAGATGCAGCCTTTACCGGATTTTCTGATTGCCGTTTTAACTCAACCGAGCGACGACTTTTCCTTTGATATATTCTTTTGTAACCGCTCCGAAATGGCGGCTGTCGTTGCTGTCTTCCAAGTTATCGCCGACTAAAAAGTAATGTCCGTATTCATTGATTCGCTCTATTCTTTTAACGATTTCGCCGGTTTGTTCGATTGGGTGTTTGGCAACTACAATGTCGCCGATTTCGACTTTCCCCGCTCTATCAACAAGGACGACTTCGCCGTCTTTCAAAGTCGGATTCATTGATTTGCCTTCGCAAATATATTTATGGCGCGAGCCTAAGAAAACCAAAGCAATTTCATAAAGGCTGGCTTTGGGTAAGTCTTTCATTCGTTTTCGGATTAAAATCTTTCCTTTAACAGTTTAATTGGAAAATTATTTAATGCCTCTGGCGGCAAATTTATATTCGGCTAACGTTAGCCGAAAATTCATTTGACAAAACATTTTCAATTCTCTAAATTCAGAATATAGACTTTTTTGTAAAGATTCAAAGGATGAACAAAACACCACGTAAAAATCCAACTTGTTGTTGCTGCTGCAAAGAGCATCGGCTGAGATTCGGCGTGAGAAATTTATAAAAAAGCAGCGCTAAAATTTATAAAAAACAGTCGGTCGTGAAAGCTAAAAAGGGAAATCTCACGACCGATTTTCTTTTTGTGAGAAACCTTAAAAAACGAAATGCAAACGGCAGTAAAAGAAACAAAAGTTGAAACGGATTTTCGGGCGAAAGAAATTTCGCGGGATTTTTTGGAAGCGGCAATCGGCGATACGCCTTTGATTCGTCTGCGGCAGATTACAAAAGATTTGCCGGAAAATGTCGAAATTTACGCCAAAGCCGAACATTTAAATCCGGGCGGTTCGGTTAAAGACCGCGCGGCGCTGGCGATGATTACAGCGGGCGAAAAATCGGGCGAGCTGACGAAAAATAAAACGATTCTCGACGCGACGAGCGGCAATACCGGAATCGCTTATGCAATGATTGGCGCGGCGCTCGGATACAAAGTTGCGCTTTGTCTGCCGAAAAACGCAAGCATTGAGCGCAAACGCATTTTGAAAATTTACGGCGCGGAAATCATCGAAACCGACCCGATGAACGGCACGGACGGCGCGCAGATTACGGCTAAAAAACTTTACGCGAAATATCCCGAAAAATATTTTTATCCCGACCAATACAACAACGAAGCCAATTGGCGAGCGCATTACGAACAAAGCGCGCCGGAAATCTGGCGGCAAACGGAAGGGAAAATAACGCACTTTGTCGCCGGTTTGGGAACGACCGGAACTTTTGTCGGCACGGCGCGGCGGTTAAAGGAACTCAATCCGAAAATTAAAATGATTTCGATGCAGCCGGATTCGCCGCTGCACGGACTCGAAGGAATGAAGCATCTGGAAACGGCGATTGTTCCGGGAATTTATGATGCGAGTTTAGCGGATGAAAACGTTGAAGTAACGACCGAAGACGCGCACGAAATGACGCGCCGTTTGGCGAAAGAAGAAGGTTTGCTGGTCGGCGTCAGCGCGGGCGCGAATGTTTTCGCCGCCGTGCGGTTAGCGCGGAAACTAAAAACCGATGCGGTTATCGTGACGGTTTTATGCGACGGCGGCGGCAGATACTTGAGCGAAAATTTTTGGAACGAGAAGCAGTAATTTTTACAAAATTTCAAACGTGATTAAATTAACCGGGGAACAAATTTTACAAATCGAAAAACACGGCGAGCGCGAATATCCGTTTGAATGCTGCGGCTTGCTCGTCGGGAGTTTCGCGGCGGACGGAGAAAAGACGGTTGCCGAAATTTTCCCGATTGAAAACGCGCGCGAAGAATCGGCAAAGCATAATCGTTCGCTGATAACGCCGTGGGATTTAATGCGCGGCGAAAAATACGCGCGAGAGAAAAAACTCGATGTCGTCGGCAATTATCATTCGCATCCCGATCATCCGGCGCGTCCGTCGCAGTTCGATTTAGACCACGCGCTTCCGGTTTGGTCTTACGTTATCGTTTCGATTGAAAAAGGAAAAGCGGTTGACGCGCGTTCGTGGGAGATGGAAAATGACCGCTCGAAATTTAATGAGGAAGAAATTGAGAAAAACGGAACGCCGTCATCTTGATGGCAGTAAGCTCAAAGCGTTTAAGTGCTTCGCACTTGTTGCCAACAAGATGCTGGCGTTCCATCAACAGGGAGAAATAAAATGGCAGTAACTATTGTAATTCCGACACCTTTACGACAGTTTGCAGGCGGAAAATCGGAAATTGATGTTGAAGCGACAACGGCTGGTGAAGCGTTAGAAAAATTAACAACCGAACACGCCGATTTGAAAAAGCATCTTTACAACGACCAGAACAGTTTGCGAAGTTTCGTCAATGTTTACGTCGGCGACGAAGACATCCGGCACACGGGCGGCGAAAATACTTCGGTTAAAGACGGCGAAACGATGATGATTGTACCGTCAATCGCGGGCGGAAATCTGGCGGGCGAAGCGCGGGCGGAAAAGGAACTGCCGACGCTCTCGACCGAAGAATACGCCAGATATTCGCGGCATCTGATTTTACCGGAAGTCGGGCTAGAAGGTCAGCGCAAATTAAAAGCGGCGCGGGTTTTGATGATCGGCACGGGCGGTTTGGGTTCGCCGCTCGGTCTTTATTTGGCGGCGGCGGGAATCGGCACAATCGGGCTGGTTGATTTCGATGTCGTGGACGAATCGAATCTGCAACGGCAGATTATTCACGGCACGAAAGATGTCGGGCGACCGAAAATCGCATCGGCGAAAGATAGATTGAACGACATCAATCCGAACGTGCGAATCGAAGCGTTTGAAACGAGATTGACCGGGGAAAACGCGCTCGAATTGTTTAAAGATTACGACGTAATCGTTGACGGCACGGATAATTTTCAAACGCGCTATCTGGTCAACGATGCTTCGGTTTTGACCGGAAAACCGAATGTTTACGGCTCGATTTTTCGGTTTGAAGGTCAGGCGAGCGTCTTCGACGCGACGCGCGGCGCGTGTTACCGCTGCCTTTACCCGGAACCGCCGCCGCCCGGACTCGTGCCGTCGTGCGCTGAGGGCGGCGTGCTGGGCGTTTTGCCCGGCATCGTCGGCACGATTCAGGCGAACGAAGTGATCAAAGTTATTTTGGGCGCGGAAGGGATTTTGTTGAATCGGCTGCTGCTTTTCGACGCTTGGAAAATGCGTTTCCGCGAGCTCAAACTTCGCAAAAATCCCGATTGTCCGATTTGCGGAGACAATCCGACCGTTAAAGAATTGATTGATTACGAAGAGTTTTGCGGATTGCGGCAACCCGCCGAAGAAAATATTTTGGAAGAAATCACGGCGATCGAGTTAAGTGAATTGATTGCAGACAACCGCGAGGCGCAAATTATTGACGTGCGCGAGCCGCACGAATATGAAATCGCCAGAATTCCGAATGCGAAACTGATTCCGCTTGGCGAAGTCGTCAAACGAGCCGACGAAATTGATTCGTCGCGCGCGGCAATCGTGCATTGCAAAGGCGGCGTGCGCAGCGCCAAAGCGATTGCCGATTTGAAGGCGAGCGGCTTTCAAGGGCGCCTCGTAAATCTAAAGGGCGGCATCGCCGCGTGGTCGGATGAAGTTGATTCGACAGTTCCGAAATATTAAATTAGCGCGGGCTTCCGCATCAGTCGCGTTTATTAACAGTGAACCCGGAAATAATTAAAGACGGAGGATTTTTGAAAATACAAAAATCCTCCGTCCTTTTTGTTTGCAAATAAAATTCTACGCTTGCCGCAATCTTTCGTAACGCTCGGCAACCGCGTCCCAATCAACCACGTCCCACCACGCTTTCAGATAATCCGGTCGGCGGTTGTTATATTTCAAATAGTAAGCGTGTTCCCAAACGTCGTTGCCGAAAATCGGCTCGGTGCCTTTATGAAACGGTGTGTCCTGATTCGGCATCGCTTGAATCGTTAACTTGTCACCGTCAGCAATGACGAAAACCCAGCCGGAACCGAATTGTTTGACGCCCGCCTCGTTGAATTTTGTTTTGAAATCATCGAACGAACCGAACGCGCTGTCAATCGCCGTTGCCAAACTGCCTGACGGTTTGCCGCCTTCATTTAGTTTCATCGTTTTCCAAAACATCGAGTGGTTAGCGTGTCCGCCGCCGTTGTTACGCACTGCCCCGCGCGCCGCTTCAGGCAGCACGTCTAAATTGGAAAGCAATTCTGACAGCGTTTTGCTTTGCAATTCATCGTGTTGTTCGACGGCTTTATTGAGATTATCCACATAAGCCTGATGATGTTTGCCGTGATGCAGCCGCATTGTTTCCGGATCAATCACGGGTTCGAGCGCATCGAAATCGTATTCGAGCGCGGGCAGTTCAAACGGATATTTCTGGTCTTTTGCTTCAGTCGCCATAATCTTTAATTTTCTCCTTGATAAAAGTTTTTGGTATTTAGTTTTTAGTTTTTAGTTGCGGCTTGCATTTTTCAGTTTGGACGTTTGCGATTACAAAAAACCAAAAACCAAAAACTAATTTACTCTTGCGGTCGCCCGCCCGCGTCAATGCCTTCAACGCTCGCCTGGCGAACGACTTTGACGTGCAAATCGTCTATTATGCGCATTTGACACGACAGCCGCGTATGATCGTTTAAGTCTGTTTTTGTCGCTAAAATAACTCGTTCGGGGTCACCGATTTCGCCCGGGTCGCCGTCCAAAATCTCGACGCGGCAAGTCGTGCATTTCGCATTTCCGCCGCACCGGTGCAAAATATCAACGCCGTTATCTTCAAGCGCCAAAACGAGTTTTCTATTTTCTTCGACATCGAAAGCGATTGTTCCCTGCGCCGCTTCCGCCGTTACTCTAAATACTTTTCCGATTGCCGGATCTGACATAAATTTTCCTGAAACTCCTTTGATTTGAATTTGGCATAAATTATAGTTGATTTCAAATGCGACTAAAAAATCGGAAACAACGATTTATTTTCCATCGGCGGCTGATCGCCTTTGTATAAAACTCGTTCGAGAAACAAACCCGACGGCGGCGCGGTATGTTGCGCGGCGGCGTTCGATTGGAATTTCAAAAGACGTTCAAAATTAGAAACCGAAGCATTGCCGCGTCCGACTTCCGCCAGCATTCCGACGATTCTTCTGACCATTTTCCACAAAAAATGCGTCGCGCCGATGCGGAAACAAATCAAATCCCGGTCCGTGAAAATTTCGCTGCGCTCGACTGCGACGACAGTTGATTGTTTTTTATCATCGTCCGTTTCGCAGAACGATTGAAAGTTGTGTCTGCCGACGAGAAGGGCGGCGGCTTCTCGCATCGCGCCGATTCGCAAATCGTCTTTGATCCACCACACGAAATTTTTGGCGAAAGCCGTGCGGCGCGTCGAAATTTGGTAAAGATAAAAACGCTGCACTGCATCGCGCCTGGCGTCAAAGTTTTCCGGCGCGTTTAACACTCTTTTGACGTTGATGTCATGCGGCAGCAAATCGTTAAAGCCGAATTGAATCTGGCGCGGCGTGACGTTCGCTTTCAAATCAGAAACGCGCAGATGAGCGATTTGCGACGCGGCGTGAACACCCGCGTCGGTGCGTCCGGCGCCGCCGAGTTCGACTTTGCCGGAAAAAAGCTGGTAAGCCGCTTTTTGCAATTCGCCCTGCACGGTATTGGCGTTGTGCTGAATTTGCCAGCCGCGATAACGCGTGCCTTCGTATTCGATTTCGAGTTTCCAGGTCGGCATAATGTCATGCGGAGCGCGAAGCGCCGAGTGCAGAATCAAGCAGAGCATTGCGCTTTGAAAAATATACTAACCGATATGATGTTGAAAACTAAATTGGAAATTTTATTCTGCATTCCGCGCTTTGCACTTTGCAGGCAAACGCCTCGCTCTCGCCAAAACAAGAATGAGCCTGTAAAATAAAGTAAATATGAAATTTGTCGAACGCGGGAAGGAAAAATTATCGAAAAGAATTTCGGCGGCGGTCTCGGCGGGAACGCCGCTGCGCGAACTGGCGAGCAACATTTCGGTTACGGCGCGTCACGCTCTCGCCGAAGCTGATACTTTGATTGTCGAAACAGTTCAAATTCATTTGAAACGCTTACCGAAAAACCTCGACGGCTGGCGCATCGCACATCTGTCGGACATTCATCACAGTCCTTTCACGAGTCTCGAACATATCTCGCGCGCCGTCGAAATAGCCAATGAATTAAAACCCGATATGGTATTTCTGACCGGCGATTTCGTTTCGCACGAACGCGAATACATCGCGCCGATGGCGCAGGCGATGGGACGGCTCAAGTCAGAATTCGGAACTTTCGCTTGCCTGGGAAATCACGACCATCGCACCGACGCGGCGCTGGTGACCGACAGTTTGCGGGCGGAAAACATTCGCGTTTTAATCAACGAAGGTTTTCGGTTTTCGGCGCGCGGCGCATCGTTTTGGCTCGGCGGCACAGACGATTATATGGTTGGATTGACTGATTTGCCCGCCGCTTTGCGCGGTTCGTTTCCCGACGAAATGAAAATGCTCCTGGCACATAATCCGAAAACTTTGTATCGCGCCGCTCGCGCCGGAGTGGATCTGATGTTCAGCGGACACACGCACGGCGGGCAGGTCAGACTGCGCGGCGAGGAAAAGAAAATTCTGCCGCGCCGCCGATTTGCGAGCGGTCTTTACCGGCGCAAAGATTCGCAAATGTATATCACGCGCGGCATCGGCACGGTCGTTCTGCCGGTGCGCTTCGGCTGTCCGCCGGAAGTTTCTTTAATCGAACTGCGTTCGATTCGTCCTTAGTCCTTTGTCCTTCGCATCACTTGGAGAACAATGGAGTTTTTCCAAACACGAACGAAGGACAAAGGACTAAGGACTAACGTTAAATGAACGGTATCATCACAATCCCAAATCTGCTCACCTTTCTGCGAATGGCTCTCATTCCCGTTTTCGCCATTCTGCTCGTTTACGGTCAAAGTGGTTGGGCATTGCTGACTTTTTTCGTGGCGGGCATCTCCGACGGCATTGACGGTTTTGTCGCCCGCCGTTTTAATCAAGAGTCGGAACTCGGCACAATTCTCGACCCGATTGCCGATAAACTTTTGATGACAACGGCGTTTATTATCTTAACTCTGCCAAACATTCTCCCGCCGACGCGCCATCTCCCCGTGCCGTTTTGGGTAACTGCCGCCGTCATCGGGCGCGACATTCTAATCATCGCCGTTGCCGGAGCGATTTTCGTCATCACGAATTTTCGCGGCTTTAAACCATCTTGGCTCGGCAAGGCAAGCACTGTCGTCCAAATCTTTGCCGTCGGTTTGGTTCTCATCGCCGCTATTTTCCCATCGTTGAGAGGTTTTTATCTACCGACCGTCTATACAACGGTTTTCGCTTTCGCCGTGTTTTCCGGGCTTCATTACATATTTCACGTTGCCAAATTGATGACGGAAACCAATGCCGGTAAAGGAGAAAAGTTATGATTGAATATCTTATCTTTTACCGCTCACCAAACTTGACAAGAAGACACTCAAATCTTATAATTTTTTACAGCTCAGGTAAGTTAATAGTTTTATCTTTTACGAGTTAAAGCGAGAAATTTTTTATTGGAGAAAAACGAGAATGAGTAAAATTATAGGAATTGATTTAGGAACAACAAATTCGGTCGTCGCCGTGATGGAAGGCGGCGAGCCGGTAGTGATTACCAATTCAGAAGGCGGACGCACGACTCCTTCGGTCGTCGCTTTTACGAAAGACGGCAATCGTCTGGTCGGGCAGGTCGCCAAACGACAATCGGTGACGAACCCGGAAAACACTTTATATTCCATCAAACGATTTATGGGTCGCCGCTTTGAAGAAGTCGGCGGCGAAATCAAACAAGTGCCGTATAAAGTCGAAAAGGCGGGCAACGGCGACGTGCGCATCAATGCCGACAGCAAGCAATACAGCCCGCCGGAAATCGCCGCAATGGTTTTGCAGAAGTTGAAACAATCAGCGGAAGATTATCTCGGCTCTAAAGTTGATAAAGCCGTCATTACCGTTCCCGCATATTTTAACGACGCGCAGCGGCAGGCGACCAAAGATGCGGGCAAAATCGCCGGTCTCGAAGTGATGCGTATCGTCAACGAGCCGACGGCGGCGGCGCTCGCTTACGGTTTGGATAAAAAGAAGGAAGAAACGATTGCCGTGTTCGACTTCGGCGGCGGCACGTTCGATATTTCGATTCTCGAAGTTGGCGAAGGCGTAGTCGAAGTGAAATCCACGAACGGCGACACTCACTTAGGCGGCGACGACGTTGACGAAGAATTGATTAAATGGATTATTGATGAGTTCAAACGAGACCAGGGAATTGATTTAACGGCTGACAAAATGGCTTTGCAACGCCTTAAAGAATCAGCAGAAAAAGCGAAAGTTGAATTATCGTCGGCGATGGAAACCGAAATCAACTTGCCGTTTATCACGGCGGACGCTTCGGGTCCGAAACATCTGGTGATGAAATTGACGCGCTCGAAATTTGAGCAACTTGTCGAGCCGATTTTGAAACGGCTGATGCCGCCGGTCGAACAGGCGATTAAAGACGCCGGAATCGAAGCCAAAAACATTGACGAAATCGTTCTGGTTGGCGGTTCGACGCGCATTCCGAAAGTTCAGGAAATGGTCAAAAACTTTTTCGGGAAAGAGCCGAACAAATCGGTCAATCCTGACGAAGTTGTCGCCATCGGCGCGGCGGTTCAAGCGGCGGTTTTGGGCGGCGAAAAAACCGATATTCTGCTTCTCGACGTGACACCTTTGAGTCTCGGAATTGAAACTTTAGGCGGCGTGATGACGCAGATGATTACGCGCAACACAACGATTCCGACCAGAAAATCGGAAATTTTCTCGACGGCATCGGACAATCAAACGTCGGTCGAAGTGCACGTGATGCAGGGCGAACGCCCGATGGCGAGCGACAACAAAACGCTTGGCAAGTTTCATCTGGTCGGCATTCCACCCGCACCCCGCGGCGTTCCGCAGGTCGAAGTAACATTCGATATTGACGCGAACGGCATCGTCAACGTTTCGGCGAAAGATGTCGGCACCGGACGCGAGCAGAAAATCACGATTACGGCTTCGTCAGGTTTGTCAAAAGAAGAAATTGACAAAATGATGAAAGACGCCGAATCCCACGCGGGCGAAGACGAGAAAAAGAAAGCGGAAATCGAAGCCAGAAACCGGCTCGACGGGCTTGTCTATTCGGTTGAAAAAACTTTCAGCGAAAACAAAGACAAACTCGACGCGACTGCTTCGAGCGAACTTGAAACCGCCATCTCAGAAGCAAAAACCGCTTTGAACGGAACTGACGCCGATGCGATGAACAGCGCGTTCGACCGTCTGCAAACCGCTTCGCACAAACTCGCGGAAGTTATCTATAACCAAACAAGTGCCAATGCCGGCGGCGCGGCGACCGAAGAGCAAGCGTCTTCGGCGAGCGCGGGCGGCGACACAACGACATCTTCGACTTCGGGCAGTGGTGACGATAATGTGATTGATGCCGAATACGTTGATGTTGACGAAGATAAAAAGTAAGCAGTGAGTCGGTGAGCAGTGAGCGTTCTGTTCACTGCTCACGCTTTCAAATCAATTTCAAACGAAATTAATATGAATCAGCAGTAAGTCTTAATCCTTCTGCTTTGACTTACTGCTGGTTGCTCACTGATTAAAATGGCAAAAAAAGATTATTACCAAATTCTCGGCGTCAAAAAAGACGCGAAGGCGGACGAAATCAAAAAATCGTATCGTAAATTAGCGCGTAAATTTCACCCGGACGTGAATCCGAATGACAAAGCTGCCGAGGAAAAATTCAAGGAAATTCAAGAAGCCTACGACGTTTTATCCGACGAGAAAAAACGCCAGGTGTTCGACCGTTTCGGTTATTACGCCGATAACCTCGACGTAAATTCGCCGTATGGAACGGGCGCGGCGGGCGCGGCGGGCGGCGCGGGCGGATTTGATTTTTCCGGTTTTAATTTCGAGCCGGGCGGCAGCGGCAGCTCGTCGTCGAGTTTTCGGGACATTTTTTCCGACCTTTTCAGCGGCGGCGGCACGAGCGGCAGAACGACTACGGCGCGCGAACCCGAACCGCCGCGGGCGATGCCGCAAAAAGGCAAGGATATTGAGATGCCGCTCGCTTTAAGTTTTGAAGAATCGGTGACGGGTTTGACGACGAACATCACGGTCAACCGCAGCGAGCAGTGTTCGCGCTGTCAGGGCGCGGGCGATACGGGCGGCGCGATTGTTACCTGTCCGACTTGCAAAGGAACGGGACAAGTTCAGCGGCAAGGCGGCGGATTGAATTTCGCGCAGACTTGTCAAGATTGCGCGGGAACGGGACGGCGGCGCGAACCGTGTTCGGTCTGTCATGGCAAAGGCGTCACGCCGAAAACCGAGCAGGTCAAGGTGCGCATTCCGGCGGGCGTTGATACGGGGTCGCGCGTGCGGATTCCGAAAAAAGGTCAGGGCGGACGACTTGGCGCGGAACCGGGCGACTTATTTATTATCACGAACGTCGGCAAGCATAAATTTTTCACACGCAAAGGCGACAACATTTACGTGACCGTCCCGATTACCGTGCCGGAAGCTGCTTTGGGCGCGAAAATCGAAGTTCCGACCGTCGAAGGCAAAGCGCAATTGAAAATTCCCGCCGGAACGGAATCAGGACAAAAGTTTCGTCTGCGCGAGCGCGGCTTTCCCAGTTTGAGAAACCCGAGCTTGCGCGGCGACCAGTTTATCGAAGTGCAGATAACTCTGCCGCGCGTCATCTCGGAAGAAACCAAAGAAGTTCTGCGGCAGTTTGAAAAAGCCAACGCGGAAAATCCGCGGCGGGCGATGGGACTTGAATAGTCTGGAAATTCTACGAAGTCCAGGAAGGGTAGAAAGTCCGGGAAGAGGAAATTGTTTTTGACTTCACATACTTTTCAGACTTCCTGAACTTTCCAGACTTCTTAAACTTATGAAAAGGAAGATTAAGACATACACTATCAGCGCGGTGGCGGAACTCTTTGACATTCATCCGCAAACTTTGCGGCTTTACGAACGCGAAGGATTGTTGAAACCGTCGCGTTCAATCGGCAACACGCGGCTTTACGAAGATTCCGACATTGAACGACTTGAGGTAATTTTGTCATTAACGCGCGATTTGGGCGTTAATCTGGCGGGCGTGGAAATAATCTTAAATATGCGCGAAAAGATGAATCAGATGCAGAGCGAGTTTGAGCGTTTTTTAGAATACTTACGCACGCACGCCGACGAATTTTCGAGCCGCAGCGATTTGTTTGCGGAAACCGAAGCCTTAATTCCCGTCTCGCGCGTCAGCATAACGCGCGTCAGCGTCGAACAGCGCGGCGGCGAAGAATAATTTATCTATTCGCCGCCTCAAACCAACCGTTTCCTCTTTACATAAACTTCTTTTTACGTAAGAATAATTCGTTCAAAAAATAATCTCATTCAAACAATTTTCAGGAGGAGCCTTGTAATGAAAATTATTACCGGCAGAATTGCGCCCGCCATTCTTCTCGTTTTTTTTGCGATGGTTGCATTTACCGCGACGGGTTTTTCTCAAGACCTCGACGACGTAACCGTCAGCGGGCGCGTCGTTGATTCAAACAACGCGCCCGTCGTAGGCGCGTCTGTCACGGCGACGCTTGTTACGACGAATGTCGAACGCACGGTCGTAACCGACGAAGACGGACGTTACCGCATTATCGAACTCCAGCCGGGACTTTACAAAATCCGCGCCGCGCAAACCGGCTTCGGCACGAAGGAGACAACCAATT
Organism: Pyrinomonadaceae bacterium; assembly: GCA_030448055.1. Lineage (GTDB taxonomy): Bacteria > Acidobacteriota > Blastocatellia > Pyrinomonadales > Pyrinomonadaceae. The sequence goes on along the minus strand of JAUJNR010000004.1, from coordinate 202,569 downwards.
TAGCGACGATTGCCGGGCAAAATGTCCAACTCGATTTCTCGCTCGCGCCCGGCGATGTCCGCGCCGAACAAACCGTCACTATCGAAGCCGATACGACGGCGGTAGATGTCACGCGCACGGTTGTCGGCGGAACTATTACCGAGCGCGAAATTGATGAACTTCCGGTCAATTCGCGTAATCCGCTTGATTTAGTTTTAACTCTCGGCGGAACTTCCGAAGAGGCGTTGTCGGTGAGAGATTTGGCGGAGGACAGAAACCAAAATCCCAACACGCCGCCGCTCGAACAAGGTAATTTTTCGCTTTCCGGCGGTGCATCCTATTCAAACAACATTACGATTGACGGATTGGATAACAATGATGATCGGTCGTCGCTTGACAGGTTTCAACCGCCGATTGACGCGATTGCCGAAGTTCAGGTAATCACAAACCAGTTTTCATCTGAATACGGACGAGCTTCGGGCGGACGCATTAATTTGCGAACGAGAGCCGGCACGAATAAGTTTCGCGGACGCGCTTTTATGTATTTCCGCGACGACAATTTGAATGCGAACAGTTGGTATAACAACAACCGGAAGAATATGCCGATTCCTCCCGCACGTCCTCCTGACACTAATCCTTTATTTAATCGTCCCGCCCTGACCGAATACAATCCCGGATTCACCTTAAGCGGTCCTGTAATTATTCCGTTCGGCGAGGGGCGTTCTGTTTATAACGGAAAAAACAGAACATTCTTTTCAGTTGCGTATGAATACGGCAATCTTTTAGATTCTACTCTAATTGACACTTATGTTCCTCTCGGTTCAAATCCGAGATTCACTTTGCCCGTGTCAACCGGCGGCACGCCGACTTGTGACCAAGCGGCTATAATCGCCTGCACCAGCGCTGTGCCGACAGCGGCATTCGTCGCTCCATACAACTTTCAGATTGACACGCCGAGTTTAAGACACGCACTGGTTGCGAGAGTTGACCATAAACTCACCCGAAATAACGATTTTACAATTGGTTTTCAATACGGAACAAGAAATGACCAGCGGAGCCGCTTCCCGACCACAACCCGGCTCGACGAAGTGAGATGGTCTAATTATTCAGCACAGAAAACTCTCTGTAAAATGAGAGGATGAAAAAATACGACGATGAATTCAAACAAAACGCCGTTAAGAAAATTCTTGATGGTCAATCAGCCGCTTCGGTCGCCAGAGAATTGGGCGTCGGCGAAGGATTATTACATAAGTGGAAACGAGCGCGGCTGGCAACGGCTTCTGATGCCGAGCGCGAAGTGATCGAGTTGCGGAAGAAGCTGCGCGAAGTGGAAATGGAGCGTGACATCCTAAAAAAGGCGGCACTTATCTTCGGCAGGGGAAGTTAGAGCGATATAAGTTTATTGAAAAACAGAAAGCAGATTATCCGTTGCCGACTCTATGCCGGACGATGAAGGTGTCTTTGTCCGCCTTTTACGCTTTTAGACGCGGCGCGAGTTATCGAAAAACGGCGCGGCGGGCTGAGTTGGACGAGCGCGTGCGAGAATGCTTTTACTTTCACCGGCGGCGTTACGGCACGCGCCGCATTGCGGTTGAGCTGAAAACGGGACGTGCGGCGATTCGTGCGGCGATGCGGCGCGAGAATCTGAAGGCAATCGGTCCGCGCCGGTTTAAGCCAAGAACGACCGACTCGGAGCACGATTCGCGCATCAGCCCGAATCTGTTGAAGGAAGCCGTCAATGAGCCGAGCCGAGTTCGAGAGGTGATAGTCGGCGACATCACCTATATTCGCCTTCGAAACGGGAGTTTTTGTTATCTGGCAATATTTCAAGACAAGTTCACCAGAAGGATCCTCGGGTGGGCGGTCTCGATGAGAATGACGGTGCAGCTTGTGCTGGATGCTTTTCAGATGGCGCGCCGACGCGCCTCTTTCAAACGCGGAGCGATCATTCACACTGACCGCGGCAGCCAATACGCGGCAGTGGAATTCCGACGTTTGCTGTATATTTACGGATTTCGGCAATCGATGTCTGCAAGAGGCAATTGCTACGACAACGCCCAGGCGGAAAGCTTCTTTTCCAGATTCAAGGCGGAATTGGTTGAGGGCGGGATTTTTGAATCGATTGAAGAAGCCCGCCTCGAAATTTTTAGTTATATTGACGGTTACTATAATCGAATCAGAAGGCATTCGGCATTAGGCTACAAAAGCCCGCTCGAATTTGAAAAGGACTTGAAAATTAAACAAACAAGGAGGAGAGACAGTTTTTTGTGCTGAAAAACTTGACCGTCTCAAAGCGATTCAAGGCAGAATCAGCGATACCAAGGCAATAAATTTCACCGATAATCACGTTTTCGGCGCAAACTTGGTAAATCAGTTTCGCGCGCAGTATTCTATTTTCGAGCCGAGCTATCAAACAGATAACCCAGATAATACGGTGGTTCTGATCTCAGTCAGAAATCCTATAACTAATACCAGACAAACTTTGACCGCCGGAAACTTGTCGGCAAGCGGCAGCGGCGCCGACGCTTTTGCCGGCGCGCGAAGAGAAACCAGGTATCAATTTCAAGATTCGCTAACCTACATTCTCGGCGCTCATACAATTAAAGGCGGCTTTGACGCGCAGCGAGTCAACTCAAAAGCGGTCGTCCTGGGCGATGCGACGGGAACTTTTAATTTCAACAGCGTGTTGCAGTATCAAAACAACGAAATATCTCGATTCCGTCAAAATTTCGGAGACGCGAATGATGTTAGAAACACTTATTACGGCGTATTTATAAATGACGAGTTCAAAGTCTTATCGAACGTCACTTTGAATTACGGACTGCGCTACGAAAGAGAAACGGCGATTTCCGACAACAATAATTTCGGACCGAGAATCGGCGTCGCCTGGGATCCGTTCAAAAAAGGCAAAGGCGTCGTTCGTTTCGGCGCGGGGATATTTTATAACCGCGTGCTGCTGCGAACAGTCGCTGATTTTATACAGAACAGTACGCCCGATTTATTCCGGTTTGATACAAATACGATAACCACCGCCAACGGCGCGCAAGCGAATGTTTTAGCGAGAATCGCTCAACAATTTCCGGCGGGCTTCGCCTCGGCGCAAGCCATAAGAAATTTAGTCGCAACGGTCAACTGCGGAACAACCGCCGTTCCGGTTGCGTGTTCCCCGAATACGGGTTTTTTGCCAAATCTTGGAAGCGCGGGTAATCCGCTGCGCTCGGTTGATCCGAATTTGAAGATTCCAGAGAGTTATCAATTTAACGTCGGATTTGAGCGCGAGTTAACGTCGGATTTGAGCGCGAGATTGGAAAAGGTTTGGTTTTTGAAGCCAATTATACCTGGAACAAAACCGTTCGCTTGTGGCGCGATATCAACTCGAATGCGCCTGTTGTTCCAACCGGATTTTCGGATTTTACGGCATATTTGCTGGCAAATCCTTTTGTCTTAAGAAACGGCGGTCCCGGCACAACCTCAAGAACTTATACATTCGTGCTTGGGGCGGCAAACGACGAAACCGGAATTTCAGGAAATTGTTCGACTACGACGAATTCTAACTGCATTGTTAATCTTAACACCTTTAACAGTTCGACGACTGTGCCGACGGCGACAACTACGGCAAACGGCGGCGCGGGCGGTTCGCTCGGCAGCCCGGTCGGCATTGCGCTCGCCGCAGTTAATCGCTTCAGACCCGACCGTCAACGATGAAAAATCCAGGATTTCTTCAATCGGAAAATCTTTTTATCAAGGTCTTATTTTGGAGCTTCGCAGTCGTTTTAGAGAAATCGGCTTCGGCTTCGGGTCATCGTTCCGCATTGCTTACACGCTTTCGAGCTTTAAAGACGACGGTTTAAACAATACCTCTAATGCTGAAATAAACGGAAATTTCCGTCGGGAATATACGAGAAACAGTCAGGACAGAAGACATCGTTTCGCTTTTTCAGGAACTTTCGATACGCCCTGGTGGGTCGGCAAATTGAAATTCTCGCCGATTTTCCGTTACGGAAGCTCCGCTCCGTTTAATTTCGGAATCGGCTACGACAGAAATCTGGATGACCTTTCTACCGACCGTTTGAATTACACCGGAGACCTGAAAGATATTATTTGGAGAAAACCCGGTTCTCCGGTTCCGACAGAACTTTTGTCGAAATTTTCGCTTCAGCCGATTGGATCAAGAAGCGGAAATTTAACCAGAAATGCCGGAACCGGACCGAGTATGTATCTATTTGATTTGAATGTCACCAGGGACTTTAAGTTAGGCGAGCGATTCAAACTGCGTCCGAGCGTTGAATTTGATAATATTCTAAACGCCGTAATATTCAGCTACGGCGCGCAATTTATTGATTTTCTTCCGCTTGATCCGACTCCGACGGCAGCGCAGACACTGGCTTATCAAAATCTTCTGGTTCCAACCAGAACCTACCGTCAAAGACAGATTCGACTTGGTTTAAGATTCGATTTCTAAAACGAACAACCAAGGTAAAACTTCGAGCGAAATTAATTTTGATTAAAATTAATTTCGCTTTTTTGTTTTGAAAAATTTTAATGACTAACAATGCGCATTTGTGATAATTTAAAACGGTTGGACATTGTTTGTTCCGCCTTGATTTTATGAATCACGTTTTAGAACAATTTGCCGCGCCCTTCACGGAGGTTTCCATCGAGTCGGTTCTTCTTGACGCCGACCTGTTTGTGAAATATCGTTCGCCGGAGAAAGCCTTTTCTCTGCTTCATGAATCAATGGAACGCAGCCCGCGCTCGATTCCGCTGCGCGAGAAGATGCGCGAGATCTGCATCTCGCAGAAGAATCTGGAGGAAGCCGCTAAACAATGTCTGTCGCTCGTCAGCCTATATATCGGGCGCGAGGATTTCGACGTGGCGTATGACCGCCTGCAGGAAGCGAAATTGTTAGACCCGCGCATTTCCGTCGCGCCCGGCTTAGAGGCGATTCGCCGCGCCCGCCGTCCCGATTTCGCCACGACGCGCGACAAATCGCCGCAGAACGTTCGCACCGACGTAACTTTTGCGGGCAATCTGGCGTTCGTCAGTATTTTTGATGCCGTGCAGGTTATTGAAAACTCAAGAATGACCGGACTTTTGGTCATCAAATCCGATTTGCATCTGGCGAGCGTTTCGTTTAACGAGGGCAAAATCGTTGACGCCGAAGCCAACGGACACAACGGCACCAAAGCGTTTCGTGAAATCATCGAAATCAATGGCGGAACGTTTGAATTTTCCACCTCCGAAACGGAATTCGTCGTCGTCATCAGCATTACAAGCAACACGAATTTTCTGCTCGACGTTTTAACCGAACTCGACAACGAACGCGCCGAAAAACAAGGTTTGCGAAGCTCGGAACTTGTAGAGTTTTAATCAATGCGCGAATTACGGAATTACGAATTACGAATTGAAGAAGGATTTCCGCCATTCGTAATTTGAAATTTGCACATTCGCGCATTGAATTAGATTTGACTTAAATCCCCTAAAACAACAAAATATAGTGCGTCTTCTCTCCAGAAACACTATACGATGTTCAAACTCCAGCGTCTCGAAATCACGGGTTTCAAATCTTTCGCCGATTACACCGAAATTGTCTTTACGGGCAGCGGCATCACGGCGGTCGTCGGACCGAACGGCTGCGGCAAATCAAACGTGAGCGACAGTATCGCCTGGGTTTTGGGCGAGCAGAAAGCGAAGTCGCTGCGCGGCGAGGAAATGAAGGATGTCGTCTTTCAAGGCACGAGCCGGCGCAAGGCGTCGGGAATGGCGGAAGTCGTGCTGCATCTCGTCCGCGACGAAGAATCATTTTTTTCAGACGAAGAATCGGAACTCGAAGACATTGACGCGAGCCTCGGCAATTTGGACGAAAACGCGGTTGATTTGGAAGAAATAGAAAGTCAGGAAATTGAACTCGGCACACAGCACTCTGCACTCGGCAATGAAAACGGAAACGGTTTTCATTCGAAAGAATACGAAATAGAAAAAGTTCAAGCCGTGCAGGTCGGCTCGGTTCAAACCGTCGAAAAGCGAATCAAAACAAAGCGGCATTGGAAACCGCGCCAGTTCGCGCTCGATTTCGCTCCCGGAGAAGCCGTCTCGGTCACGCGCCGTCTGTATCTTTCGGGCGAGAGCGAATATCTTTTGAACGGAAAAACCTGTCGTCTGCGCGATATACAGGATTTGTTCGCCGGAACCGGTTTGAGCGGCGCGCACTACGCCCTAATCGAACAGGGACGCATCGGACAAATTCTGTCGGCAAAGCCTTCGGACAGACGAAATTTAATCGAAGAAGCGGCGGGGATTTCCAAATTTCGCACGCGCCAGCGCGCCGCCGAAACCCGGCTCGAATCCGCCAAAACAAACTTAAGCCGCATCACCGACATCGTTTCGGAAATCGAAAAACAGGCAAACGCGCTTCGCCGGCAAGCCGCCAAAACGTGCCGCTATAAAATTTTGCGCGAAGAATTTCGCCAGGTTCTCCGTCAAACCTTTGCCGCCGAAGGCAAACATTTGTCGGAATCGGTCGGCGAGTTGGAAGAAAAATTAAAAGAAGCGGAAAAGACGGAGCGCGGCGTTTTTTGGGCGGTTGCCGAAAAGGACGACGCCTTCCGCGAAGCGACCGGCAAGGCGCGCGAAGCCGAAGAGAGTTTGGCGCGGCTCCGCGCACGGCATTCGGAAAACGCGCTCGAAAGAGACAGAAATTCGCGCGAGAGGCAATATCGAAACGAGCAGATTACTAATCTAACCGAACGCGCCACCAATTTGAAAGGCGAAATCGAAGCGACCGAGCAGCGTCTGAAACTCGTCAAATCAGAAATCAAGCGACTTGAAAAAGACTCGCTGGCGGAACGCGCCGCAGCCGAACGAGCAGAACTCGATTTGCGCGAAGCCGAAACAGTTTACGGGCGGAAATCGAAAGAACTCAATGAAATCGAAACCGAACTCGAAACTGAACGCGAATCTGTTTTGCGGCACACGGCGGCGTTCGAGCGGCTGACGGAAATCGCCCGGCAATTAGAAAATACGGACGAGCGTCTGCAGGAACGCTTTGAGGGTTTGCGGCGCGAAGGCGAGCGCGCCGCCGAAGTTTTTGCCGAACACGAAAGGGCGAGCGAAAAACTCGAAAAAACTCTGAAAAAAGAACGCGAAAAGTTAGAAAATTTGAGTCGGGAAAAACAACAGATTCTGGAAGAATCGAAAGAAGCGCGAAACGATTTGGACGCTGCCGAAAAGATTTCAAATGATTGGCGCGAAGAATTTTCCAGAAAGCGCAACCGGCTCGAAACTTTGCGGGAACTCGAAGAGCGAAAAACTATTTACGCGCCGGCGGTGCAGAAACTTTTCGCCGAACAAAAGCAAATCGGCGTGAAGTTTTTGGGAATTCTGGCGGATAAATTGAACGTTGACGAGCGGGCGGAAAAAGCGGTTGAAAATTTGTTCGGCAGTTATTTGCAAACAATTCTGGTCGCCACCGAAGAAGACGCGCGACGGACGATTCGATTTACGAACGAAAACAATCTCGGTCGAATTTCGGTTTTAGTCCAAAACCTAAAGTCCAAAGTCCGAAGTCCAAAGTCTGAATCAGAAAATGAAATCGCAAACTTCATTGGCGTTTCGGATGAATTCGCTGGAGTTTTGGCGGAAGGCTTTTCGCGCGAAATGACGGCGCGCCTGGTTGATGATTTTGAAAAATCAAAGGCGAAAAACGGCGAAATTTACGTTAATCTCGGCGGCGATTTAAACGTCGGCGGAAAACTTTTCGTCGTCGGCGGGCAAAACGCGAGCGAGAAAAATACGCCCGTGCTGGCGTTCAAGCGCGAGTTACGCGAGTTGGAAAACGCCGTCAAAAAGTTGAGCGTCGAAGCTGAAAAAGCAGAGAAAAGCGCGAACAAAGCGCGTGAGATTTTAGCCGAAAAGGAAAATAAACTCGTTGATTTGCAGTCGTTTATCGTCAAGGTCGAGCGCGAGCTTCTCGCAATCGAAATCGGAGCGAAATCTCTGGCGCAGGAAACCGAGCGCGCCGAGCGGCATAAAAAAATCGTCGGCGAAGAATCGAAACAAATCGAAACGGAACTCGCGGAAATTCAAACCAAGCACAGGGAAGCCAAACTAAACGCGGAGAAAGCCGACCGAGCCAGAAGCGCGGCATCGAAGAATTTGACGAAAATCTCTGACCGATTAAACGAAACCAGACGCGAATTAAATGCCGAGAACCAGATGCTGAATGAAAAGCGCACCGCGGCGGCGACTTCCGGCGAGCGGCGGCGTTCGGCGCAGAACGCGCTGCGGCGCGTCGAAAACGAACAGGCGGAACTCGAATCGAGAATCGCCAGGCAGAATTTGGAAATCGCGGAAACGACGAGCAAAGCGACGGATTTGCAAAAATCAATCAGCGAGATTGAGCAGAAAGTCGCGCTCTTTGAGACCGAGCAGACGAGCGAGCAAAAAGAACTCGCGGAAACGGCAGCGCAGCTTAAACTGGCGCGCGAATCGGCGGATGCAATGGCGGCGCAGCTTGCCGAATTGAATAAAAAATCCGCCGAAGCCAGAAACGAACGCGCGGCGATTGAAATCCGGCAAACCGAAGCCGTTACGCGGCTCAAAAATTTGAACGAGAAATCTCAGTCGGAATTAAACGTCTCGCTCGTTGAATTAGTTGAAAGCGAAGCGGTCGAGAGCGATTTCGATTTGGACGCGGCGCGGACTGCGGTCGAAGATTTGCGCGAACGAATTGAAAACTTCGGCGCGATAAATATGCTCGCGCTTGAAGAATTGTCGGAAACCGAAGAACGGCTGACGTTTTTGACCGCGCAGCGGCAGGACATCGTGGACGGCGTCGCCGCGACCGAAGCGGCATTGAAAGAAATCAAACAGCGTTCGCGCGACCGGTTTCGTGAAGCGTTCCATGCAATAAACCGCAATTTCATCGAATTTTTCCAGGAGCTTTTCGGCGGCGGGCGCGGCGAGATGAGTTTGCTCGAAGCCGAAGACGTTCTTGAAGCGGGAATCGAAATCGTCGCGCAGCCGCCCGGAAAACGTCTGCAAAGCATTTTACTTCTTTCGGGCGGCGAAAAAGCGATGACGGCGATTGCGCTCGTGATGGCGATTTTCCAGTATCGCCCCGCGCCGTTTTGTCTTTTGGACGAAGTTGACGCGCCGCTCGACGACGCAAACGTCGGGCGCTTTGTGAATAAAATCGCCGAGATGTCGGAGAAAACGCAGTTCATCGTCATCACGCATAACAAGCGGACTATGGAAGCGGCGAGGGCGCTCTACGGCGTAACGATGCAAGAGGCTGGAGTTTCAAAAGTGGTTTCGGTAAGATTTGAGTGAGGAGTTTCGAGAGGCGATGAACACAACAACGACGGCGGAAGATTTCGTGTTAAATAATTTTACGGCGGTGGATTTTCTCACGAATGAGAGCCGGACGATTTTGCTCGACGGCGTTTCGTGGAACGAATACGAAATGTTTATTGAAGATTTCAAGAAAAAACCGGGCTGGCGACTTGCCTATGATGGAGGAAAATTAGAGATTATGCCGCCTCTGATGGAACATGAAACGCTAGCCGTTTCGGTTGATATGCTCGTCCGGGCGTTTTGCGAGCATTTTGACTTGACTCTTGAATCTGCAGGCTCGACGACTTTCCGCAGTCAATTAAAAAAGAAGGGCGTCGAACCGGACGATTGTTTCTATATTCAAAGTGCGAACAAAGTAATAGGTAAAGTCAAATCGCTCGATCCAAAAAATTATCCGGCACCGGACATCGCTTTTGAAGTTGACATAACTCACGGTTCGCTCGACAAATTTCCGATTTACGCCGCGCTCGGAGTCGCCGAAATTTGGATTTACGACGGCGAGACCGTTTCGTTTTACGAACTCAAAGCGGAAAATTATCATCAAATTTCTCACAGTCGCGCGCTTCCGCTTTTGTCATCGAAAAAGTTGACCGAATGTTTGGGGATGAGCCGGACGAAAGGGCAAACTTTCGCGTTGAAAAGTTTTCGCGCCTGGCTGAAGGAACAAAAACAAAATGTTTAAAAAACGATTGACAAAAACTTTGGTCGTCGGTTTCAGCTTGATTTTAGCTTTGACTTTTTCCGCATCGGCTCAATCGAAACCCAAAACGGTCAAGAAGAAATCTGCGAAAAAAGCCGCGCCGTTGAAAACCGCAACCGCGACAGCCGAAAACGATACAATCCCCACAATCAAAAAAAATTCGCGTCCCGAAATTGAAAGCCAAACCATCGCGCCCGAAAAAACAGATGAAGCGCAAAAGCCGAGCGAAACGGTAAAAACAAATGCGCGCCCGTCGCCGGCAATCGAAAACAAGCCGATTTATTTTTACGAATTTTCAAAGCCGGAGTTTACAGTTTCAAAAATCAACATCGAACACGACGAAAACGGGAAGGGGAAAATCACGTTTCAGAAAAAGGATGTCGCCGAGCCGATTGCCGAGCCGCTGCAGCTTTCCGCCGCCGCTTCAGAGCGGGTCAAAGCAATCTGGCAAGCCTTGAATTTTCTGGATTCGACCGAGAATTATCAAACCGTCAGAGACTACTCGAATCTCGGCGCGATGAAGTTTTCGATGAAACGAGACGGTCGAGCGCGCGAAGCGACGTTCAATTGGACGGACAACAAGGACGCTAAATTTTTAGCGGACGAATACCGGAAAATCGGACAACAGTTTGTCTGGATTTTCGATATAAATGTGGCGCGGGAAAATCAACCGCTTGACGCGCCTCGTCTTCTTGATGCTCTCGATTCATTGATTAAACGCAAGGAAATTTCCGATGCGGCGCAGATGATTCCGCTTTTAAGGGAATTAAGCAATGACGAGCGCCTTCCGCTGATTGCCCGTAACCATTCGACGAAATTAGCCGAAAAAATTGAGAAAAGCGAGCAGAAAAAAGAGGGCAAATAATTTATTCGCCCTCTTTTATATTTTGTTTTCTTTTTTGTATTACGCGCCCGCAGGTGCGAGTTTCTCCGCCAGTTCCGGTTTGCTCGCCGCCGAAATTTCGTCGGCGTGTTCTTTGAGAAGCGCATCGTCCACAAGTTTGCGCTGTTCGAGTTCGTGAATGGCGTAAGAGCCGGTCGCCGGTGAAGCCGAAGCCGTTCTGCCGACGTAACGCAAACTCAAATCGCTTTTAATTTCTCTGAGACGCGGTTCGACAAAAAACCAGCCGCCCATATTTTGCGGTTCTTCCTGCGTCCAGAAAACTTGCGTCGCATTCGGGTAAGCAGCGAAGATTTCCTTTAACCTCTCGGCGGGGAACGGATAAAACTGTTCGAGCCGGACAATCGCCACTCGCAAATCTTTCGATTCTTCACGCGCCACGCTTAAATCGTAGAAAACTTTCCCGGAACACAAAACAATGCGCTTGACTTCCGCTTTGTTAGTAATCGAAGCATCGTCAATAACCGGCTGGAAACCGCCGCCGGTCAAATCTTCGACTGATGAACTCGCAGCAGGAAGCCGCAGCAAACTTTTCGGAGTCATCACGATGAGCGGACGTACCGTTTCCTGTTTCGCTTGCCTGCGAAGCAGATGAAAATACTGTGCCGGTGTCGTCGGGTAGCAAACCTGCAAATTGTTTTCCGCGCAAAGCTGCAAATATCTTTCGAGCCGCGCCGATGAATGTTCCGGTCCCTGACCTTCATAGCCGTGCGGCAGAAGCATCACAAGCCGGCATTTTTGCTGCCATTTATCTTCCGAAGCGGCGATGTATTGGTCAATAATGACCTGCGCTCCGTTGGAAAAATCGCCGAACTGCGCTTCCCACATCACGAGCGCGTCTTCGGCGATGACCGAATAGCCATACTCGAAACCGAGAACGCCCTGCTCAGACAAAGAACTGTCGAAAACTTCAAACTCGGCGTTGCGGTTTTCCGATTTCAACTCGCCGAGCGGACACCAGACCGCGCCCGTTTGCGTGTCATACATCAGCGCGTGGCGGTGCGAAAAAGTTCCGCGTCCCGAATCCTGCCCGCTGAGGCGCACATTCACGCCGTCCGTCACCAGAGAACCAAACGCAATCGCTTCGGCAAATCCCCAATCCATGGGAACTTCGCCGGTTCCCATTTTCGCGCGTCGGGCAAGCTGCCCGACCATTTTCGGATTGACGCGAAAGTTTTCGGGGACGACCGATATTTTCTCCGAAATTAATTTTAGGGTTTCTTTTGAAATCCCCGTTTCTAAAATCTGCGAGCCGTCCTCGTCGCGCGTTGCGGCGGGCAGAAATTCGCGTTTCGGCTTTTCGGTGGCGATTTGCTTGGCGCGCCCCAAAATGCCTTCGTATTTTTCAATGACCCGTTCGGTCATCAGCGAGAGATCGGCTTCTGTGATGATGTTTTCACGAACCAGTTTTTGCGCGTAAAGATGGCGCACGCCCGGATGCGCCTTCACACGCGCGTACATCAACGGCTGCGTGTAGCTCGGTTCATCGCCCTCGTTGTGTCCGAGACGGCGGAAGCCGACTAAATCGAGCGCGACATCCTTGTTAAATTCCTGCCGGTAATCAAGGGCGATTTTCACGACGCGATACGCCGCTTCGGGGTCATCAGCGTTGATGTGAAAAATCGGCAACTGCGTGATTTGCGCTGCGTCGGTCGAATAAATCGAACTGCGAGCCGAGTCCGCTCCCGTCGTAAAACCGATTTGATTATTGATGACGATATGAATCGTGCCGCCGGTGCGATAGCCTTTTAAATTCGCCAACTGCAACGTTTCCATCACGATGCCCTGTCCGGCGAAAGCCGCGTCGCCGTGCAGCAGAACCGGCAGAATTTTATCGGTTACCGTACCGCGTTCTTCGCCGGTTTCAAGCAATTCGTCTTGTCTGGCGCGCGCCATTCCTTCGACTACCGGGTCAACAAATTCGAGATGCGACGGATTGCTGGCAAGCTGAATTTTCACGTCTTTTCCCGTTTTCGTCTTCCGTCGTCCAATTGCGCCCTGATGATATTTCACGTCGCCTTCGTCTGCCGGAAATGCCGGGTGCGAAGTGCCTTCAAAAATCGTAAAAATTCTTTCCGCTAAATCGCCCATCTCCGCGCTTCCGACAATGTTTGACAAAACATTGAGCCGCCCGCGGTGCGCCATACCGAGGAAAATTTCCTCGACGCCCTTTTTCGAGGCGTTTTCAACCAACTGGTCGAGCAGTGGAATAATCGTTTCTGTACCTTCGAGCGAAAAGCGTTTTTGTCCGAGGTATTTTTTATGCAGAAACTGCTCGAACTGCTCGGCTTCGATGAGTTTTTGCAGCAGTTCTTTTCTGACTTCGGAATCGAGCGGCTCGACATCAACAAACTGCTGTCGAATTTGTTCGCGTATCCAGGTTTTTTCCTCTTTGCTTTGAATGTGGCGATATTCGATGCCCACTTTGCCGCAATAAGCGCGTCGAAGAATCGAGAGAATTTCGCGCAGCGTCGCCGTCTTTGTTCCGTGAAGTCCGCCGGTAATAAATTCGCGGTCTAAATCCCAAATCGTTAAATCGAAATTTTCTAAATCTAATTCCGCCGCGTGATGCGAAGTCATATTGAGCGGGTCAATATCGGCAAGCAGATGTCCGCGAATTCGGTAAGCGTTGATAAGCTGCAAAACATTCGCCTGCTTTTCGGTTTGTTCGCGGAAATGGTCGCCGCCGAGCAACGACGGATTATAATCCTGCGCGAATCGAAGCGGCGGAAAATTGATTTCCAAATCTTTAAAAACTTCGTCGTAGAAATCGTGCTGCCCGATCAAAAACTCGTGAATCTTTGCCAAGAACAAACCCGATTCCGCGCCTTGAATCACGCGGTGGTCGTAGGTCGAAGTTAATGTCAAAACTTTGCTGATGCCGAGCTGCGACAGCGCGGCGGCGGTCATCGCCTGATATTCAGCCGGATATTCAATCGCTCCGGTGGCGATAATCACGCCTTGCCCGCTCATCAAACGCGGGTTCGAGGCGACCGTGCCGATTGTTCCCGGATTCGTCAGGGAAACGGTCGTGCCTTGAAAATCTTCGATGATTAATTTTCCGTCGCGCGCTTTTTTCACCTGCTCGTTGTAAGCGGCGAAAAATTCGGCAAAATTCATCCGGTTCGCGCCCTTAATGTTCGGCACGAGCAGATTGCGCGAGCCGTCTTTTTTTTCGATGTCAATGGCGATGCCGAGATTTACGCCGTCCGCTTCGAGTCTGGATGGTTTGCCGTCAACCACGCCGTAACCGAAGTTCATTTGCGGATATTCTTCGAGCGATTTAACAATCGCCCACGCGATCAAATGCGTGAACGAAACTTTACCGCGTCCCGCCGTTTGCAGATTTTCATTGATGATGCGGCGATTCTCTTCCAGCACTTTGACCGGCACGCGCCTGAGCGAAGTCGCCGTCGGCACGGTCAAACTCAACTCCATATTCTCGACGATTTTTTTCGATGCTCCCGTTATCGCCTTCACGTCAACATTCGCGCCGACTGTGACGGTCGGCGATGTTTGCGGCGGTTGCGGTGCTGTTGCAGTTGCCTTTGTTTGCGCGGTCGCGCCGTTTGTTTCAGGCGTTTCGATTTTGGCTTTCTCGCCGATTGCCGCTGAACTTTGCCCATTTTCCGTCGGCGCGTTGCCATTCAATAAATCGCCAAAATATGTGCGCCACGATTCGTCAACCAGATTTGGGTCTGATTGAAAACGGCTTAATAAACCTTCGACGTAACTGGCGTTAGCGCCGAAATTTTCAGCGATGAACTCGGATAAATTAGTTGATTTTTTACTCACTTTTTTGACCTCTTTTGATAATCGCGGGACTGTAGATAATTTTAGCGCAAAAGAGGCGAAAACCTAAGCAGACAGTAAACGGCGAGCGGTGAACAGATTGTTTTCCAAGTTAAAAGCCGAATTCACATTTCGGATTGCAGCGTTTGAGTTTTCTAAAATTGCTCGTTGCTTATCGCTTGCTGTTTTATTAATGGATTTTTAATTTTGAGATTTATCTCGACTGGCACGACGCGCTTGAATTTCAGAAACGATTTTTTGAATCGTCCGAAGACGAAAATTCTGCCCGTCACCGTCCACTCATCTTTCGACTCCTTCATTTCCTTTAACGCGCCGCGCAGAACCTGCCCCGCGCCGAGGGAAATTTCAATCGGTTTCGGTAGAGCGGTCGTTTGATTCTTTTTGAACTCAATTGATTCTCGGTATTCTTGCACATCAACTTTCAAATTGTTGACGCGAAAGTCGTGAAACGAGAGAAAATCAACCGTGCCGCTCTGAGTTAAAGAATTGATTTCCGCCGAAACCTCAAACGTGATTCCTGAAAGCGATACGTCGGTCAACTCAGGCTCGCCGATTTTTACCGATACTTCGGACTGGTCATCGGTCGCCGCTTTTGCGGTTTTATTAACGACGGAGATTTTCGCCCGGTGAACTTTAAGCCGCGAATTTCTTTCGGCAAATCCTGGGCATTGGTCAATGAAAAAGAAAGTAGAAATAAACCGCAAATGAACGTTGATAAACGCCGAATTTTTTCGCTTGAATTCACTCTATTCATCTTTTCCATTCTCTAAAGTTTTCCGTTCGCCGCATTTTTTTACTGCGGCAAAACAATCTCAAAAACTGTGCCTTTTCCGTTTCGGCTTTTGACATTTATTGTGCCGCCCGCTTTTTCAACCGCGAACTTTACCGCGTCAAGCCCGACGCCGCGCCCGGAAATCTCCGTTACGACAGATTTGGTCGAAAATTCCGACAGGAAAATTAAATCGAGCGTTTCCTGTTCGGTCAAAATTTTATCGCGGGAAATCAGATTTTTTTCGACGGCGGCGGCTTTTATTTCGTCCCGGATAATTCCGCGCCCGTTGTCTGAAACAATCAGGCGCAGATTGTTCGCCTGCGCTGCGAGTTGAATTTCGATTTGTCCGATCGTCTCGACGGCGTGGTCAACCGCGTTGCGGACGAGATGAAGAAGAACGTAGAAAACAAGTTGGAGTTTCTCAGGCGAGAGTTCTATTTCGTCAGAGGAAGTTTTAAATCGAATACGTTTGCCAAGTTTACTCGCCGTCTCTTCACCGTACTTGACGATTTGCGCCAGAACGCCCGGCGCGTCGTTTGAGAAAACATTTAACGACGAATTGAAAATTATCTCTGCTGCGCCCGCTTCGGCAATCGCTTGGATTTTCGGGCTTGCGGCTGAACTGGCGAAAAGAATCTTAAAACCGATTACTCCGTCCCTGATCGATTTCGCTCCGGGCAAAGTAGCGATAATTTCGCCCGTCGCGCTCAAACTTTCCCGAAAGTTTATTAATTCGTCGGCAAAGTTCGCCGTCTCGAAATCCACTTCAAAACAAAATATGTTTTTTTCGTTTTCGCGGGCGGCGCGAACCACGTTTTTTTCCTGAATCGAAAGCTGCGAGAAAAACTCGTCGGGAACGGCGGGCGGAAAGTCTTTCGCAATCTTTTCCGATTCGGATGTCGGCGGAATAAAATTCCTGACTCTTTCCCAAAAGGAGTCGGGAATCTCGAAATTTCTTTGCTCCAAACATTCGATTAAAAGCCCGATGCCTTCGAGAAAAAGAATTTTCCGCTGATCGGCGGTAGTGTTTTTCTCATTTTTTGAGACGGAAAGCAGCGTTTCGAGTGCGTGGGCTAAACGGCTTGAAGAAGTAAAACCGAAAGTTTGCGCCGTTCCTTTAATGGTGTGCAGCGTGCGAAAGGCGTCGCGCCGAAGCGTATCGGAAAGCGCCTCGGCAGTGCGCCAATCTTCGGTTAAAGCGCAAAGATTGGCGGCGGCTTCGGTTAGAAATTGACGGCGAAAATCTTCCATATGGAATCAGTCGGCAGGCGGCAGGTAATTTGATGTTCGCAAACTCGAATTCTTGAATCACAAACTGCCAACTGCCGCTGCCGCCTGCCAATTGAAATCAAAGCGAAGAGGCGCGAGTTTTTTCGTTTAAGTTTTCGTCGGTGTTTTCCGGCGCGGGATTTTTTTCCAAATCGTGTTTGACGGCATCGAGAATGCCGTTGATAAACTGCGTGGCTTCAAAAGTGGAGAAACGGCGGGCGATTTCGAGCGCTTCGTTGATGACGACCGTGTGCGGCGTATCGGTGAAAAGAAATTCGTAAACCGCCAGGCGCAGCACGTTGCGGTCAACAATCGCCATTCGTTCGATGCGCCAATGCTCGGCGCGGGTGCGAATGGTATCGTCGGTTCGTTGAATCTCGCGCAGCGTTCCGACGGCTAAATTGTTGGCGAATTCGCGCGTCGCTTCATCAAGCGTCGGCTCGCCGAGTTCGCTCCAGTAGCGGCTCGTCAAAACGCTTCCCTGCGTTTTGGCAACGTCCGCCGCAAATAACATTTGCAGCGCGGATTCGCGTGCTTTACGCCGTGTTCCCATAATACTCGTTTCAATTTCTTAAACGACGTGCGGAAAAACTTTTTCCTTTTTATTCGACTCGCCGCCGTCCATCGTCTCGTATAAATTCACTAATTCAACCGCCGACATTGCGGCTTCAAAACCTTTGTTTCCCGCTTTGACTCCCGCGCGGTTGATTGCCTGCTCAAGCGTGTCGGTGGTGACGACGCCGAACAAAACCGGAACGCCGGTCTGCAGTGCGGCGTTCGTTACGCCTTTGGCGGCTTCGCCAGCGACATAATCGAAATGCGGCGTCTCGCCGCGAATAACCACGGCGATACAAATCACCGCGTCGAATTTGCCGCTCTGCGCGACACGTTGCGCCGTCAGTGGAATTTCAAACGCGCCCGGAATCCTGAAAACTTCAATTGAATCCTCGCCCGCCCCGAGCCGTTCGAGCGCGTCAACCGCACCGTCAAGCAGTTTGGCGGTCAAAAAATCGTTCCACCTGGCGACGATAATCGCAAAGCGAAAGCCGGCGGCGGTTAGTAGTCCCTGATGCACTTTTGGTTGCAAAATTTTCTCCTACAAAATCGGCGTAATTGTTATCCGCTAGTATAAACGGCGGGTAACAAGGTTACAAGGCAAAAGTAAAAAGGAAAAAGGTAAAAAGTGAAGAATTTGCCCTCATAAATTTTCTTGATTACCTCTTGGTAAACATTCTCGATTATTTCGGCGGCTTCTTACTTTTGCCTTTTTCCTTTTTACTTTTGCCTTTATTATTCACCGTGCCGCAAAATCTCCATCAGCGAAAGCTCGCGCCGCACGATTAAAATCATCCCGACCGCCGTCCAAAATAAAATTCGCCCCTTGCGAATAATCGCCAAAGTTACGCCGACGCCCGCGCCGAGCGCTAGGGATTCGGCGACAAACTGCGCTCCGGCTTCGTCAACGCCGATGAGAAAAGGCACGAGTTTGAAAACAATTGTGATAACGCGGCTGACCGATTCGAGCAGATACGCGTTGTATAAATTCGGTATGACGTCGCTGATGCGGCTTAAAATAAACAAGACTTCCAAAATGCCGAGCGCGTGAAAAACGATTTGAATGAAAAATACCGGCACGAACCGATGCGGATTCTGTCGATAAAATCCGAAAATCAAATCTTCAAAAAGTTTGACCTGCCGCCGCCCGTCTTCCAAAATTCGGCGCCCAAAATGCCGATTGTAGAACCAGTTGCACAGAGAGCTGAGCAGATGCCATTGGCGAATGACCGTCACGAAACCGAACAAAATCAGAAATAGAACGAGAAGTATAAGCAGGTCAACCGTCAAAACCCAAGCATCAGGAAGCTCGACATTTCTTATAAATGCAAACGCACCGAAGGCGATAAAGAGCCCGGTGACCAGCGAATAAAAAAGATTCTCCGTCGCCACCGACGAAAGACCGACGACCAGCGGAACGCGGTTTCTGACGGCAACGGCTTTCGATGTTCCGCTGATCAAAACGCCGAGCGGAATCAAACTGCTCAACGCTTCGCCGATGATGACCGCCGGCAAAGTATCGGAAAACTTTAATCGGTAAGGGTCGGAAACGGACAACCGCCAGGCAGTCGCGCGGCAGGCGATTCGCAGAAGATAAATCAGTATAATTAACGCAAAACCGCCGAACCCGATGCGCCCGATGCCAGCGAAGATTTCCCGCACGCCGACCGAATAAACGAAATACGCGAACAGCGCGATGCCCAGAACGGTCAGCACCGCGCCGAAGATTTTCAGGCGTTTGATGTTTTTTGTTTTCCTAAGATTTTGAGTCTTGACGTTCGCGGTCGGAATTTTTACTTGGTGATTCACTTGCTCTTTGCCTTTTGCCTCTTGCGCCTATTATGATTGATGTTAAAACATAAACATTCGATTACAAAATCAAAGGAAAATTTTAATATGAACGCAGCAGCTTTAGAACGCGAATATACAAGTAACGCTTTAACCGTTTTGTCCGAAGAAGAAGACCTGTTTCGCGCGTCGGTGCGCGAATTTGCCGAAGGCGAAGTCCGCCCGCGCGTTGAAAAAATGGAACATGAATCGAAACTCGATGCGGATTTAATCAAACAGTGTTTTGATTTGGGTTTGATGGCAATCGAAACGCCGGAAGAATATGGCGGCGCCGGTTCGTCGTTCTTCAACGCGATTATAGCCATCGAAGAATTAGCCAGAGTTGATGCTTCGACATCGGTTTTCGTTGACGTGCAGAACACTTTGGTGACGAACGCGATTATCCGCTGGGCAAACGAAGATTTGAAACGGAAATATCTGCCGCAGATGGCTGAATCAAAAGTCGGCGCGTATGCGCTTTCGGAAGCCAGCAGCGGTTCGGACGCTTTTGCTTTAAAGACAAAGGCGATTGACAAGGGCGATTACTGGGAAATCAACGGGCAGAAACTCTGGATTACGAACGGCAACGAGGCGGAAATTTTCATCGTTTTCGCCAGCATCAATCACGAAGAAGGCTATAAAGGCATCACGGCTTTCATCGTCGAAAAAAGTTTTGAAGGATTTTCAGTCGGCAAAAAAGAAGACAAACTCGGCATCCGCGCCTCAAGCACGACCGAATTGATTTTAGACAATTGCCGCGTGCCGAAGGAAAATGTTTTGGGTGAAACAGGTAAAGGCTACAAAGTTTCTATCGAAACTTTAAACGAAGGCAGAATCGGCATCGGCGCTCAGATGATCGGCATCGCGCAGGGCGCTTTTGAAGCGGCTTTGTATTATACGAACGAGCGCGAACAGTTCGGCAAAAAAATCTCTGATTTCCAAGCCGTGCAATTTCAACTCGCGGAAATGGCGATTGATTTGGAAGCCGCCCGGCTGCTGGTTTATAACGCGGCGCGACTCAAAGACGCCGGGAAACCGTTTTTGAAAGAAGCGGCGATGGCGAAAGTTTATTCTTCAAGAGTTGCAGAAAAAATTTCGTCAAAAGCGATTGAACTTTACGGCGGCTACGGTTACGTGAAAGATTACCCGGTCGAAAAATTCTGGCGCGATTCAAAAATCGGCGCGATTTATGAAGGCACAACGAATATGCAGCTTCAGACGATTGCGAAATTGATTACGAGCGGAAAGTAATTTGCGATATAGCGGCACACAAACTGATTAAAAATTTCCGCGCCGTTTCGTGTTAAAATAGCGGTAGGTGAAAATTATGGAAACTTACACCGTCGAAATTATAGAACCGAAAGCGAAAAAACTGCTCGATGATTTGGCAAGTCTAAATTTAATCAAACTGCAAACGAATGAAAAGCCGAACCGAAAAGAACGCAAATTCGGCAGTATGAAAGGATTGGTAAAAAATATCGCCGACGATTTCAACGCGCCGCTTGAAGATTTTAAAGATTATATGTAATGCGTTTGTTGATTGATACTCACATTTTGATTTGGTTTCTCGAAGGCAACAAGCTGCTTTCAAAATCGCGCCGTCGACTCGTCGCCAATCCGCAAAACGATATTTTTGTCAGCATCGCTTCGCTGTGGGAAATGGCGATAAAAATCAGCGTCGGAAAACTAACATTAGCAAAACCTCTTGCCGACGTAATCAAACAAATTGTAATCGAGGATTTTGAGATTTTACCGATTACGCCCGAACACTCATTACAGGTTTCAACATTGCCGTTTCACCACCGCGACCCGTTTGACCGAATAATTATCGCTCAATCTCAAACCGAGAATTTTGCGATTGTGACTGACGATAACGATTTCAAGATTTACGGCGTAAAATTACTTTAATAAATTAGAAAAAAACGGTTCTTATACAGAAATAATTTAGGTTGGTGTTGTATCCAGCCAACCATAAAAGGTTAATTTTTTCACCCGTGAGCCGTCTTTCAGAAACGGCTCAATTGCTTTTATCACCGCTTCTTCAATCGCTTCGAGACTTTCAAAAACACGATTCTTTAATTCCTTTCGCAGCTCTTTGAAAAGTCGCTCGACCGGATTTAGTTCCGGCGAGTATGCCGGAAGATGTTCAATCAACAGTTCTTCTCTGACTTTCAAACGAGTGCTGCGATGCGCCGCCGCCCCGTCCGTGATTAGTCTGACGGCTGTTTGCTCGCCGACGAAACTTGCAAATTCATCCACAAATACTTGAAAACTTTCCACCGTCATATCAGGCAAAATTAACGCAAACAATTCACCCGAACGCGGGTTTAAAGCTGCTGACAAATATCCGTATTCATACCCGATGATTTGCTCTCCCGAGGGGCGAACCGCTTTTGCCGTCCATCTCCGCCCCAACTCGGTGCGCGTTCCAAAGCGCATCTCATCCTGAAAATAAAACGCTTCATCGGTTACTCGTGTGGCAAAGTTTTTTTATATTCGAGCTGTTCTTCCAAAGAGGCTTTTTTATTGAATGGGCGCGGCACTTTTGCCTTAATTCTCAACCGGGAAAAGAGCAGTGAAATTCCACCTTGTGTGTAACTGACCGCAAACTCTTTGGTTAAAAATTGACCTGCTTCGCGCTGACTGGCAAAGCCATTTTCCGTCGAGGCTCGCTCAATGACTTTTCTTGTTGTTGTTCATTACTGAGCTTTGACGAGCGCGGTTTCCAATCAAGCCGCAAATACTGACTCAAACCGTTATCTCGATATTTATGCCATAAATCATAACCGTGTTTTGGCGTGATTCCGCAAATTTGACAAGCATCTTTGATTGAATCGGTTTCCTGACTTTTGAGCAATCGCAGTAATTGAACTCGTAATCTGATCCGCGCATCTTTTTCCTTCTTTTCTTGTTCTCGCAATTGCTCAACGGTTTCAATAATAAGAGCCGGAAAATCTAATTTTCTCATTCGGTCAGCTTAACACACCTACCTTATTTATTTCTGTATTATTGAGCGGCAAGCAAATTATGTCGTTTGATTCGGACGCTGAGAAAAGATTTTTCGCGCTCAATAAAAAAGACGGTCAAACGACCGCCCTTCTATTTTAACTCAAATGTTTCAAACGAAATTTAATCTCCCAAAGCCTTGCCCGCGTTGATACGTCCGCCACTTTCAACTTTGCCGTCGAGCGAGTCGAGTTTATCAACCGACTTCAAAACTCTTTCGCGCAATTTTTCGACCGACAATTTCGGCTCGCTTGCCAAAACCAGACCCGCCAAGCCGGCGACATAGGGCGTTGCCATCGAAGTTCCAGACGCTTCGCGGTAATCGTCGCCGAGCCAGGTTGAAAGAATTTCTCTGCCCGGCGCGGCAATATGAACCGTCTTCACACCGAAGTTTGAAAACGAAGCCAAGTTGTCGTTGCGGTCTAAAGCCGCGACGCTGATAACGTTTGGCAAATTGTAATTTGAAGGATAATGCGGGCTGCGGTCGTTGCTCGAACCGTTGTTGCCCGCCGCGGCGACGAACAAAATTCCTTCCTCGCCCGCCGCGCGAATCACGTCTTCGAGCGCTTTGGAATACATCGTCGAACCCCAGCTCGCGTTGATAACTCTAACATTCACGCCGTTGCGCTTGCGGTCAATAGCATAATTGATCGCTTCAATCGCGTCTTTGGTCGTGCCGAAACCGCCGCGTCCCATAAATTTGAGCGGCATAATTTTGACTTTCCAATTAATTCCGGCGATGCCTTCGTCATTGTCGCCTTCCGCGCCGATAATGCCGGAGCAATGCGTTCCGTGTCCGTTATCGTCCATCGGGTCGGAAAGATTATCAGCGGCATTAAACCCATGCGAATCGTTGAAAGTTCCCAGTTCATCATCTCGATACTGCGGAACATTGTCGGGACGAAACCACATATTCGCGGCTAAATCAGTGTGTTTGTAATCAACTCCGGTATCAAGAACGGCAACGACGACATCGGTGCTGCCTTGTGTTTTGATCCACGCTTTAAGCGCGGCAACGTCGGCGTTCGCTTTGCCGCCGTTTTGCCCGCTGTTGTTGAGCGCCCATTGTTCGTTGAATTTCGGGTCGTTCGGCGTGACAGAGTTTGATTCGCTTTCGCGCGAAAGCGCGTCGGAAACTAAAAACGCGGTCGGGTCGTCGAGCTTAATTTCATAATTCGGCTCGGCGTATTTCACGAGATTAGACATTTGCGCGTATTGCTCGGCAACTTTTCCCGCGCTCGCATTATCGAGGTCGTCAATGGCGATTAAGCCTTTTACTTCTTCGATTTGGTCTTCGATGCGGTCGTTATTTTTTTCAGCAATTCGTCTGATTTCCGCCAAACTTACGTCAGAGCGAAATTTAACCAGAACCTCCGGCTGCCTTTCGTCAACCGAACGCTTCGGCGCGATTGGTTTCGGCGTAGATTTAACAGTCGTATTTCTCGAAAAAAGCGGTTTCGACTGCCAAAGCCTGAGCTGTCCCAAAACCGCCGCAAAAGCAATCAATATAACAGCAATGCAGAAATGTATCCAAAAATTATTACGATTCATTCTTTAAACTCCTATCGGGAATACGAGACAGCTCATCGTTACCAGAGCGCATCTGACTTTCCCGTTGTTATCTGAACTCTGCAAATCCTTAACGATTCTATTTAGTTAGAGTCGCGTTTTTCGTCGTAACGCGATTTGTCTTTGGATTGATTGTCGGACGTTTTGATGTCGGCGATTTTATAAATAGGATCGCCGTTTTTATCCGCGTCCGGTATCTTTGCCAGTTTCTTTTTTAATTCTTTATCTTCCATAATCATTTTACGATTCAACGATATAATTCGTTCCCTGAAATCCGCACAAACGCAGTTGATATTTATCAGCTCGGTATTCGTATTTTTCGCCGTCCGCCGCTAGGTTTATTTGCCAGCCGGTCGAAATCATCTGCGCCGACATTTCATCTTCGACTGGCGCGCCGAGCGACATATCAGGAAAATCCCGTTCATTGACCGAAACTTCTTTGATTTCATTTTTTGAAGCATTTAAACGCTTTGCCAAATCAGCTTTCGCTCGTTCAATTGCGCTCTCTTTATTAAAATTCATTTTTGTTTCTTATTCGTCGGTTGATAAATAAATTTTGCGCTTCTTTCGCCGCTTAGTCAATTAAAAAAATGTTACGAGACGGGTTTTCCACCTATGGAAAACTTTTGACAAAACAGCTAAACAATTTATTTTTAGAAATTTATCAGATTTAACTGGTCTGAAATTATTTCTATAGAAAACTTGTAAGCTGACCGAAATCCGACTATAATAAATAAATTTTGCTTATCAAGGGACGCGTCGAAGCGTTTCGATGCGTCGCCAACAATTTATCAAAATTAGTATCCGAATATAAATTTACATGCAAAAAGGCTGTCAAATAGACAGCCTTTTTACTCGTCGTTTATTCGGCAAAACGCCAAAGATTTCGATTAACGCTGGAACAATGTAAACCGCGCACGCCGCGCCTAAAACTACGCCGGTCAGCAACCTGGAAGAATGCGTGTTTTCCCAAATTTCGAAAACTCCCAACAGCCAATCAACCGCCATCGGAATCATCGCCGCGAAAAGCCAGAAGCGCGGAAACGGTTCGGTTTCCTCGATCCGCCACAGAAAAGGATAAATCAGAAAGCCGCCAAATAAGCCCAAGTAAATGCCGAAACAACGCGAGCAAACCGCGAAAGCGTGCGCGCCGAACGCATACGAGCGCGCCGAATTTTGATGACAAAGAAAACTGAAAAATTTGTAGAGCGAATTTGAAACGCCCGCCAAATTCTTCGCTTCGGCAAACGGCGCCAGCACAATTAGAAAAACCCAAACGAAAACTAAAAAAGCCGCAATGCTCCAGATCATAATCGCCTGTCGCCGCATTTGAGCGACTGCCGTTTGCGGTATGTAATTTTCGACTAAATCGGGCATAAAATAAGATTTAGCCACGAACAAACACGAAATAACACGAAGTAAAAACCATAAATTTTTCGTGAATTTTCGTGTTTGTTCGTAGCTAAAAGTTCTTAGAATCTAATCACCGCGTCGGGTCCGCCTTCGACGTGAACCGTGTCAACGAAGCGAATGTTTTTCGTGTCGGTCGTCATTACGACCGAATGCGTGCGTTTGCCCGCGCCGAAAAATCTCACTCCGCGCAGCAGCGCGCCGTCGGTGACGCCGGTGGCGGCGAAAATGATGCGTTTGCCGGGTGCTAAATCGTTTGTGTCGTAAATTTTGTCTGGGTCTTTGATGCCCATTGATTGAAGACGTTCCATAACCTGTTCGCGCGGCGGAACTTTCGATTTATCAACGCCCAATCTTTCCGGATCAAAGACGAGTTTCGCTTGGATTTCGCCGTTCAGACAGCGCATCGCCGCCGCCGTCAAAACGCCTTCGGGCGCGCCGCCGATGCCCATCAGCGCGTGGATGTTCGTTCCGGCAACCGCCGCCGAAATTCCCGCCGAAAGGTCGCCGTCGCTGATTAAACGAATACGCGCTCCCGCCGCGCGAACTTCGTCAATTAGTTGTTTGTGGCGCGAGCGGTCAAGACAAATGATGGTCAAATCTGCGATGTCACGATTTAAACTGCGCGCAATGGCTTTCAAATTTCGTTTGACGGGCGCATCAATATCAATCGCGCCTTTAACCGACGGACCGACGACGATTTTGTCCATATAAATATCCGGCGCATTCAAAAGCCCGCCGCGTTCCGCCGCGGCGAGAACGGCAATCGCGTTGTTCGCTCCCAAAGCGCACAGATTCGTGCCTTCGAGCGGGTCAACGGCGATGTCAATTTCGGGAAACGTCGCTTTTTCTTCGGCGCTGTAACCGCCGCCGCCGAGTTCTTCGCCGATGTAGAGCATCGGCGCTTCGTCGCGCTCGCCTTCGCCGATGACGATTCGACCGCGCATCGGCACGGTGTCCATCACTTCGCGCATCGCTTCGACCGCCACGTGGTCGCTGTGTTTGCGGTCGCCCTGTCCCATCGTCCGCGCCGATTCAATCGCCGCCGCTTCGGTGACGCGCAAAAAATCCAGCGCCAATTCTCTCTCTGATTTTAGGTTTTTCATTTTCCTTCCTTGAATGTAGATTTACAAATTTATTGTGGCATTCTAACACTTGTCTAACCCGCTTTGACAAGTTATGCTTTTCGGTATCATATTTTTTATAGTGGTTTTTAAAATTGCAAGGAGAATTTCTAGAAAATGACGTATATCGTAGCCGAGCCGTGCATCGAATGTAAATACACCGATTGCGCGGCGGTTTGTCCGGTCGAAGCCTTTCACGAACTGTCCGACCGACTGCTTATTAATCCCGATACTTGTATTGACTGTGACGCTTGTCTGCCCGAATGTCCGGTCGAAGCCATCTTCTCGGATATGTCAATTCCGCCGGAATACACCGAATGGCTGGCGATTAACGCCACAGCCGAAAACTACCCAATTATCAGCACGAAAATTCCCGCCCTGCACGGCGCGGGCTGTTCGGGTCCGCCGGAGTAAAATAAGGGATAAAGGTAGAGGGATGAAAAAGAATCTTGTTTTATTCATCCCTCTGCCCTTATCCCTTTCTAATTCCACCGAATGCCAACGCGCAAATTTAAAGGCGAGCTAACGGTTCTGACCGGCGTTCTGCCGATTGAGTAACGCGAATTGAGAACATTTTCGATGCCGACGAAAATTTGCAGATTTTCATTAAATTTTCTCGCCGCAAAAGCGTCAAGCTGAAAATACGGCTCAAGCCGAAACAAATTCAAATCGTCGTCAAACTGCTCGCTTGAAGCGCGACCCTGAAAAGCGAAACTCCAATCTTTTCTCGCCCAGCGCGTCTGAAAATTGAATTGATGACGCGCCGTTTGCGGAACGAACAAATCTTCCAAATTTCTATTCGCCGGAAATTCTTCGACGCGCGAATCCGCCAGCAAATATCCGACTGAAAAACTAAATTCCTTTATTCTCGTCTCCGCCTCGACTTCTAAACCGCGCGCCCGCGTCGCGCCGACATTCTGCCGCTGCCTGGTGATTAAATTCGGCGCGGCAAACAAAGTGACGTTTGCAACGGGCTGCGAAATTCGCGTCCAAAAAAAGTTTCCGCGCAAGTAAAAATTGCCTCGATTGTAATTCGCGCCCGCTTCAAAATTCGACGCTCGTTCGGCGCGCAGATTTTCGTTGGCAAGCGTAACGACGTTGCCGACGCGAAAGCCGCGATAAAGTTCATTTAAGGTTGGCGCGCGAAAACTTTTCGAGGCAAGCGCAAAAACTGAAAAGTTTTTCGCCGCTTGAACGAGCAGGGAAATCTGCGGACTAAAAGCCGATTCGCTGCGGTCTGGAAAGTTAACCACAGTCGTCTGATTCGTTGCGAGAGTTTTTGTTTGGCTTGAAGCCGCAAAGTTTTGCCATTTATCGAATCTCGCGCTCGCCGCCAAAACGACGCGCGCACCGATTCGCGCAAAATCCTGAACAAAAAAGCCGAAAGTTTTTTCGCGTCCGCCAGCGCCGGAAAGCGAAGCGGCGCGGTTATTAAAAACTCCGACTTCATCGCTCGCGCCGCGCACTTCTCTCGCTTCAAATCCGGCGACGAGGGTTTGATTTTCAAAAACGACGGCGGAGGCATTGGCGGATAAACCGATGTTTTGCGCCGGAACGCGCTGAACGCGGTTCAAAGTTTCGCTCGTTCGGTCGGCGCTGACGGCGGAAAAAATCTGATCGTAAACTTGTGTTCCGCCGTAAACGCGCCAGTCCAATTTGGGATTTTGGATTTTGAATTTCGGGTTCAAAGAACTCAAATCTCCGCCGAAAACGAATTGTCTGATATGAGTTCTGTTTGTTTGCAAACCCGTTCCGTTCGTGCGGACTTCGCCGAAATATGCGGTTTTGAAAAAGACATTCGCCGCATCGCCAAAACTTTTTCCGAGCCGCGCCGACAGATTCGAGTTTCGCGCCCCGGCGAAAACGTCAACTGCGCCGCGCACACGCTCGTCAACCGTAACGTAGCCTTTCGTTTGAAATGTCGCCGCGACGAAATCCGCCGTCCAATCGTTTTGTTTAAAGCCAAAAAACGTCGAACCCGAAAATGTGTTTTGCGTTCCGCCGAAAACCTCTGCTGAAAAATTAAGTTTTTCCGTCGCCCGGCGCGGCAGAATGTTCACCGTTCCGCTCAGGGAATTATTTCCGTAAAGGCTCGATGCGCCGCCGCGCAAAACCTCGACGCGCTCAACAGAGATCGGCGCGACGCGATTCCATTGCACCCATCCGCCGAAACTGTCGTTGAGCGGAACGCCGTCAAATAAAACAAGGCTACGACTCGCGCCGCTCGCCCCGACCCCGCGCAGAGAGACGCCCTGCGCCGTCGGATTGGCGTTGCGACTTCCAGTGCGCCGAAAAAGCGAAAAGCCCGCGACTTGCCGCAGCGCGTCGTCAATGGTCGGCGCGCCGGACGTTTGAATTTCAGCGGCGGCAAGCGTCGTTACGCTTGCCGCCGTTTCGCCGAAGCGCGTTTCGGTGCGGTTGCCGGTTACCTGAACTGTTTCGCGCAGCGATTCGGGCGCGAGCGTGAAAACCGTTTGTGCAGAAAAATCCTGCGCTTTGGCGAACTTTTGGCGTAAAATAGAAAAGTTGCGCGCTTCTACGATGAGCGTAAAACCCTCATTGAACTTCGCTTCGCACGCAAAACGTCCCTCCTCGTCAGTCTCGCACAGCGAAACAACACCAAAATCGGAAACAATTTTGATCCGCGCTTTTTCAACCGGCAAATTAACCGCATCAACTACTTTTCCGCGCAGAAATTTCCCAATTGTTTCTTCCTGCGAAAATATTTGAGAAAAACATAGAAAAAATAAAATTACCAAAAACGGAAATTTCATTGATTTTAAGATTGTTAGTCCGCCCATACTTAAAATTAAAACACACTATAAATTTTTTGCCGACATTGCTTCCAGCAAAATCCCGAATGAAAGATTACGTTGGACAGTTTCGGAAAAACTTCAAAACCGACAGGGGAAATATTCGCCGCTTCCAAAGTTTCGCGCGTCCGACAAGTTTTTCCGCTTCTGACTGTTCTTATTCAGAGAATTTGCCGCCGATTAAAACGTCGCTCGAAAATATTTTAGTTGTCAATTCGGCGCAGATTGCCAACGGAACTTTGAACGTTAACAAGACTACTCAACTCGCCAAGAATTTTTTTGATAATTACTTGTCTGATTAATTTTCCGCGCCGCTTTTTAGATACAATCGGGCTATGGAAGATTTTATTTTTCTCGCGCATCTCGGCGCAACACTCTATTTAATCGGCGTGATTTGGATTGTGCAGATTTTGCATTATCCGCTGCTCGAAGATGTCGGAGCAAGCGGTTACGCCAAATATCACAAGCGACACACGTCGCGCATCACGCCGATCGTCGCGCCCGCGATGATTATAGAATTGCTGACAGCGATTTATTTCGTTTTCATTTCGTATGAGCCGATAAGAAATTATTATTTTTGGTGCGGCTTGGCGTTGGTTTTGATAATTTGGATTTCGACTTTTCTCGTTCAGGTGCCGCTACACGAAAAGCTCGGCGCGCGTTTCGATCTTGACATTCAGCGGCGGCTCGTGCGAACGAATTGGATTCGCACGGCGGCGTGGACATTGCGCGGGGCATTAGTTTTATGGATGGTTTGGCTGAAAATAAAATGAGTGAAAAAGCAATCGCAAGCCGAGAAGCGCGAATGCCTGGCGCAGGCATACAGATTATGTTATTTCAAAAATTCCGCCGGAGGTAAAGAAAATCTGGCTTTTAACAAACGAGAATTGTGATAACCAAACGAGAATGTCTGCCTTTGGATAATTTCATCGCGGCGCATTACACTATTGTTCAGGAAAGAAAATTCTACAAAGAAACCGTTCGTTTATTGAGGAAAAAATAAAATGACTGAACCGATTGACCCGAAATCTACCGAAAAGCCGCCCGTCCGATGCGCCGAGTGCGACCGCGAAATGGAGCATTACAACGTATTTCTCGCTCCAACGAATGAAGAAAAAGTCATTTGTTGGGAATGTATGCAGCGCGGAGATAAAGGCTTTTTCACCAAACGCGGCTTTCGGCGCGGCACGCGCGACGGATTTATTCCGCGGTAAATTTCTGATACGGAGACACGGCGACGCGGAGAGATTGTTCGCCGTGTCTCCGTATCTTTCACTCTTCGCGTCGCGTTTGTTATGGCTATCAGAAAAATTACCGAATACCCGGAAAAAGTTTTGGTGGAAGTCGGCAAGCCCGTCACCGCTTTCGATGAAGAATTGGAAAACTTGTGCGCCGATATGTTCGAGACGATGTATGAGGCGGAAGGAGTCGGCTTGGCGGCGCAGCAAATCGGGCTGGCGTTGCAGCTTTTCGTGATGGACTGCGAAGGCGTCAAACTCGTCGCTGCCAATCCCGAAATAATTGCGACCGAAGGCGAACAGTCAAACCCGGAAGGCTGTTTGTCAATCGGCAAAGTTCCGGCAATCGTCGTCCGTGCCGAACGAGCGACTTTGCGGGCGCAGGACGCCAAAGGCGAATGGTTTGAGCGAACAGCCGAAGGTTACGCAGCGCGGTGTTTTCAGCACGAAACCGACCACTGCAACGGCAAACTTTTTATTGACCGTTTGCCGAAAATGCGGCGCGAAATGGTAGTCAAAAGATTTCGGAAAGAGAAGAATTGGAAGTAAAGAATATAAATTCGACCGGCGGCGCGGATACGGAAACGGTTTATAAATAAACTCTAACTTTACGCGCTTTGTGACGGCGGTATTTTCGTTTTTGTTTGAACGGTCAAAAGCAAAACGGCGGCGCAGATCGAAACCGCCGCGCTGGTTAAAAACGCCGCGTCCGCGCCGAAATAATTATAGAGCGCGCCAAAGATAATTGAAGCGGGAAGAACCGTGATTGAAAAAGCGAGATTGTAAAATCCGTAAGCCGTGCCGCGTTTTTCCTTTTGAACTAAATCCGCGACGAGCGCTTTTTCCGCGCCTTCAGTCAAGCCGAAATAAACGCCGTAGATTACGAACAACGCCCACGCCTGCCATGCCGAACCAACGAACGCGAAGCCGGCGTAAACGAGCGCGTATAAAATCCAGCCCGCAAAAATCAAAGTTTTGCGTCCGACTCGATCCGACAAATCGCCGAAAATTAAAGAGCTGAAAACTTTGCTCAAATGCAGCGCCATCCACAAAAGCGGCAGCACGGCGGGCTGGATACCGGCTTGCTCGGCGCGCAGCAATAAAAAAGCGTCGGTCGAATTCGAGAGCGTGAAAAGGGCGACAACGAATAAAAATCGTTTGAAATTGCCGTCGAATTCTTTTAAGGAAAGTTTTATCGGTGTCGCCGAAATTATTTCTTCCGATTTTCCCCGTTTGTTTTCTTTGACGAAAAAAACGATGACGAATAAACCGACGACGACCGGAACCGAAGCGAACAGAAAAACCTGCTGATATTCCCGCGCCGTCGGGCTGCTTGCGTCGGCGGCGAAATAGGAAAGCAACAGAAACGCGATAATCGGACCGAGAACCGCGCCCGTGTGGTCGGCAGCGCGGTTAAAACCGAAAGCCAGCCCGCGTTTTTCATCCGGCACGCTTGCCGCGATAATCGCGTCGCGCGGCGCGCCGCGAATGCCTTTGCCCGCGCGGTCGGCGACGCGGACGAAAAGAACTTGCTGCCAACTGCCGACGAACGCCAGCAGCGGGCGCGTGATGCTGGCTAAGGAATAACCAAGAAAGACGGGCAGTTTGCGGCTATCGAATTTGTCGCTCAAGTAGCCGGAAAAAAGTTTGAGAAACGCGGCGACCGATTCGGCGAAACCTTCGATAATGCCGATAATCATCGGCGACGCGCCCAGAGTTAAAGCGAGAAAAGCGGGTAGCAGCGGATAAATTATATCGCTCGAAGTGTCATTGAGCAGGCTGACGAGGCTGAGGGCGAAAACATTGCCCGAAAGATTTTTGTAGCGGGCGAAAAATCGTTTGATTCGGCTCAACATTCGGAAAAGATTAACGAGATTTTTTGACGTTCGCCGGTGGTTTGTCCGAACCGCTGCTCGCGCCGAACCACCACAGCGAAACGCCGCCGACCACCGCAATTAAAAGAATCAGCACTACAATCGCCGCGCGAACCGCCATTTTCAACGCGCGTTTCAAAGCGAAAAACGTGATTGCTGCAACCGCAATCAAAAACACTACGAAAACTATCGCCGCTATTTCCATAATTTTTAATTCGATTTTTGCTTTTCGTTGAGAGCTTTCTCGATTTGGTCTAAATCTTCTTCGCTCAAAGCGGTTTCCTGTGTCGGCAGGCGAAATTCTTCGTCCGCCCACGCGCCGAAATCGAGGAGCTTACAGCGTTCCGAACAAAATGGGCGAAACTTGTTGCCGGTAAATTCAGTTTCGCGGTGGCAGCTTGGACACTTAACGATTGGCATAATGATAAAGAACAAATTTTATCACAGATAAAGCGCGGTTAAAATACACAAAAACACGACGACCGCCTTTCCGAAAACAGAAAAATAAAACTCGCCGCAATCAACAATTTTTTCGTTTAATTCATCACGCCCAAAATTAACATTTATTTTACGCGAATAATCTGCTATATTTTTGCCCAACTCTTTCCGAAATTCAAAGTAAAAAAAGGTAATAAATTTTATGAGTGCAAACGCAGGAACTTTTGGCAACGTCGGCGCGGTGGAGAACGCCGGGACGCTTGCCGGCGAGAACAAACATCCGAAAGGTCTCTACGTGCTTTTCGGAACGGAATTGTGGGAGCGTTTTAGTTTTTATTCGATGCTAGCGCTCTTTACACTTTATTTGCGCGATCCCGTAGAAGGTTTCGGCTGGACGGCGGCGCAAGCCACGACGCTTTACGCCAATTATTTAATGTTCGTTTATGCCAGCCCACTCATCGGCGGTTTGATTGCCGACCGCATTACGGGTTATCGCAAAGCTGTGATGATAGGCGGATTTTTCTTTATGGCGGGTCACGGGCTGCTTTCGATTCCCGCGCTGTGGGCGGTTTACGCC
Organism: Pyrinomonadaceae bacterium; assembly: GCA_030448055.1. Taxonomy (GTDB): domain Bacteria; phylum Acidobacteriota; class Blastocatellia; order Pyrinomonadales; family Pyrinomonadaceae. The sequence goes on along the minus strand of JAUJNR010000004.1, from coordinate 169,350 downwards.
GCGCTCACGTGCCTGGTCATTGGCAACGGATTTTTCAAACCGAACGTTTCAACGATGGTCGGAAATCTTTACCCGGAAGGCAGCCATTTGAAAGATCGCGCCTATAATATTTTTTACATGGGCATTAATATCGGAGCGTTTCTCGCGCCGATTGTAATGGAAATCGTTAAATCTTATGCGGGCTTCCACGCTGCGTTTGCCGTCGCCGCTTTCGGGATGTTGATTTCAGTCGGGATTCTTTGGTATTTCAAAAATCATGTCGAACAGCCTGGCGAATTAGCCAATAGAAAATTAAATCGGGAAACGGAAAAAGCGAACACCGCCGCGACTGCGGTTGACGCTCCGCCGACCGGCATCAGCGACCAGGAACGCGATGAAACTGCTCCGCGTTCGGCAGACCAATCTCGTCAGGATTTAATGAATACCGTGCCGAATTGGAAACGCATTATGGCGTTGATTGTTATCTTCGCTATCGTTATTGTCTTCTGGATGGTTTTTCACCAAAACGGCTCGACGCTGACTTATTGGGCGGACGACAATACCGCTTGGAACGTCTCCGGTACGATTTCAAATTCAATCAACGCCTTTTGGGTGGTCACGCTGACGTTTCCGCTGATTTGGTTTTGGAGTTATCTGGATAAACGCGGTAAAGAACCGGCGACGCCGACGAAAATGGCAATCGGGATGACGCTTACCGGACTCTCGTTTTTGGTTTTGTGGTATGCGGCGACCATCGGCGAAAATCAAACTCCGACGGCGCAGCAACTCGCCACCGGCGAATTTCGCATTAACGAGCGGGTCGTCACTAATCTCGGCGCACAAGGCGTGCCGAAAGACGTTCTGGATAAAATTGTCGCTGCCAAAGACGCGGACGGCAAAAATCTAATTTACGGCGTGAAATTTTCTCCGAAAGCGGACGCGGCGACTGGGCAAATGGTTTCGGGCGAACAGCAGTTAATGACCGCGCTCAACACGGTCGCGCCCGGACAAGCCGCGCAATACCGCGAACAGTTTTTAACAAAAGCGCATTTATTCCGCGTCTCGGCATTCTGGCTAATTTTCGCTTACGCGGTGGTCACATTGGGCGAACTAATGTTATCGCCGATGGGCTTATCCTTAGTCTCGAAAGTCGCGCCGATTCATCTGCGCGGATTATTGATGGGCGGCTGGTTTGTCGCAACGGCAATCGGCAACAAGCTGACGCAAATTGGAGTTTTCTGGGACATCTGGCTGCAATCAACATTTTTCCTCGTGCTGGCTGGAATGGCGCTGGTGATGGCGGTGGTCTTGTTCTTACTGCTCAAGCCTTTGAAAAAAGCGATGCCGGGCGTTTAGATTTTCATCCTGGCGATTGGTAAAATGCGCGGTTTGAGGTTGTTCGCAACTTCAAACCGCGCATTTTTTTTGAAGAAAATAAAATTGCGTTCGCCGTGAATATCTAAAAAGTATGATGTAACGAGAGTTCGCATCAATAAATATATTGCTCGTTTTCATCAAATCTCTTAAACTTATTCGCTCTGAGAATGGAAATTAATCGAGAATACTGATTTGTTTATTGAGGCGGACACGTCGCCAAATCGCATCGCCAATTTACGATTGAAAACCCTATCTATCCCGATTTCCCAAAAGCAGGTAAAACATTATGAATTTAAAATTTCCCGCACTGCGCCTTGCCGCAATCTTTTTATTGACAATCGCCTTTGAGGTTTCATCGGTTCGGGCTGATGGCGAATACGTCGGACAATTCGACACGAAACTCGTCGCTTTTACGGAAGTCACTGAAAGAGTTGTTTTCAAAGTTGCTTCGAGAGACAGCTTGCGAGGCAGCAAAGTGCCTGAAGAGGATGTTCATCTGACCTCGAACCGGCTAATCAATCCGGTCGGAGCTTCGCTCGTCGCGGTTCTGGTTGAAGAGCAGGACGCCAAGCCGATGATCTTCGTTGACCTTAACGCCGACAACAGTTTCGGCGACGACGAGAAATTCACTCTGCGGCGACAGGAAGCCGACAATCCTTATCTTTGGATAACGACAATCAATGTGCCAGTCAAAGGCGGGTTTTTCACCGTCTGTCCGATTTACATTCGCTACTTTAGAAGTTATCAAACCGACAAAATGACGATTGACGACCGTTTGGTTGAACAGTCAACCGGAGTTCTTGCGCGCGGAACGGTTGACGTGAAAGGCAAAAAAGTCGCGGTGCAATACGCCTACAGTTTAGAGGATAAGAAAATAACGCCGAATATCGGCTGGCTCGGCGTTGACGCAGACGAAAACGGCGAGATTGATATGAACAATCTTTCGCCCGAAGCCGCCCGCGCCGCCGACGAAACAATCGTTTTTCGCGTCGGGCAAACTTATCTTTCAACCAAAAAAGCCGATGTCGGCAAAAACCAAATCGTGCTGCGCGAGCATCAGGCGAAAGATTACAAACGAATGGAACTCGCCGTCGGACGAGATCTGCCTGATTTTTCGTTCGTTGATTTGGATGGTAAAAAGCGCAAATTTTCCGAATTTCGCGGCAAATACGTGCTGCTCGATTTCTGGGGTTTTTGGTGTCCGCCGTGTCTGAAGGAACTGCCGTATTTACGCGAGGCGTATAAGCGTTTTCAATCGAGAAACTTTGAAATCGTCGGAATGAACACCGACGAATACACGCCCGATTCGATCAAAAAAAATCTGGAAAAAAATGGCATGACGTGGACGCAGGCGCAGCGCGACAGCTTTTCAGATTTGAGAGACTACCAATTCCGAATCGAATCTTTTCCGACGACCTTGCTGATTGCGCCCGACGGAAAAATTCTTTCGCTGAGCCGCCAGGAAAAAGGCGAGCCGGATTTGCGCGGCAAAGATTTGCTTGAGACGCTCGACGAAATTCTGCCGAAGAAGTAATTTCCGTTGTTTGGTATATAAAATCGTTTGATTATAAAAACGCGCGTTTGCGAGAAAAAAAACTTTCTAATAAACTAAAAGAGTTTTGCCCTTGTAGCTCAACGGTAGAGCGCGCGGCTCATAATCGCTAGGTTACAGGTTCGAATCCTGTCGAGGGCATTCACTCAAATTTTAGAAAAAGACAATCGTTGCAGATTGTCTTTTTCTAGTTAGCAGAATTATTTAAACTCCGGCTTCCAATCCACAAACAAACTGCCGACAGCAGACAGGAAATCGGACAGACCAGCAGCGCGTAACGCATCATCGCCGGGTTAGCGGTCGCGCCGAATTTATCGTTTAAAAATCCGATCAAGTTTGAGCCGATGAGATAAGCGACGATGTTAACTGAGAAAAAATAAACGGCAATTGCCAGCCCGCGCAGATTCGCACCCGCGATTTCCGTCGCGTCCGCCGCCGCTGCTCCCAACCACGCCAGCGCGAAAAATAACAAAACGAAATTTGCCAGCAGAATCAAATAAACATTTTCGGTGAAAATCAAAAGCAGCCAGAAGGGAACAGACAGAAGCGCCAGCAGCGAGCCGTAAAGCATTCGTCCGCCTTTGTTTTTTCGTCGAAACCAATCGGCGAACGCGCCGCCGAACAGAGTCGCCCGAATGCCCGCGATTAAAGTCAAAATGCCGCCGTAAAATCCGATGGTCGGTAAATCGAATTGATGAACACGCGAATAAAACGTCGCGCCCCAAATCGAAAGATTATTGGTTGCCAGCCCGAGCAGCGCGTAACCGAAACAAAGCAGAACGAAAGATTTTTTTGCGAGCAGCGTTTTCCAATCGGCGTTTGACCGGCTCGCCTCAATCGCAGCGACGTTTGTTTGCCGCGGCGGTTCGCGCAGAAAGAAAACTAAAATGCCGAATAAAATTCCCGGAAAACCGACGAGCATAAACGTCGCGCGCCAGCCGAATTGTCGCAAATAACCGCCCAGAAGCGCGGCAGTCCCGCGCCGATGGCGATGCCCATCGAGTAAATACTCGTTACGGTCGCCCGTCTTACCGGAGGAAAATAATCCGCCAAAAGGGAAATCGCCGCCGGTCCAAGAGTCGCTTCGCCGACACCGACCATTACGCGACATAAAAAAGCGTCCAGAAACCGTCGGCAAAAGCTGTCAAACCCGAAAACAAACTTCACACCGCCACGCCAACCGCAATTAATTTTGTCCGCGAATCGCTATCCGCCAACCGCCCGAAAGGAATTCCCAAAAGCGTGTAAAAAATAACAAACGAGGTCGTTCCCAAAAGCGCGAGCTGCGTGTCGGAAAACGCCATTTCTTTTTTTATCAGCGGAAAAAGAATGTAGATAATCGTGCGGTCGAGAAAATTCAGAATATACACGACCATCAGAAGCGCGAGCGCATAATAAGCGTAGCCGGAAGTTCGTTCGATTTGATTTTGCATTTATTTTACCGAGCTACGAATCTTTAATCCAAAATCATAATTTTCCCTTCGCCCGTAACGACCGTTTCGCCGTTTTGATTCGTGCAGACGGTTTCAATTGTGACAACGGGCTTGTCTTCGCGGATATGCGCGACGGTCGCCGTCGCCGTTACCGTGTCGTCAATAAAAACCGGCGCGACGAAACGCATCGTTTGCGATAAATAAACGACTTTGCGCTCTTTGAATTCGTAGCCGAGAACGGCGGAGATCAGCGCGCCGGAAATCATTCCGTGCGCAATGCGTTTTTTAAATCGCGTTTTCGCCGCAAATTCTTCGTCCAGATGAATCGGGTTGTAATCGCCCGACAAATCGGCGAAAGCGCGAACGACCGCATCGGTAATTTGTTTGGTGGTGGAGAATTTGTCTCCGATTTTCAAATCCATAATTTTTTAGCCACAGAGCGCACAGAGAACTCAGAGAATTTTTTGAGAAAAAGAAATTTCGATTTTTTTCAGCTTCAATGTGGGCGTTACCTCGCCAAGTTCAGTCTGAAAATCTCTTTTCAAAATTGTAAATCTTTTGATTTGCTCTAACGACGAAACACGCGCATTTGTTCGCTGGACGCTATCTTTTACCGATTGAAAAATCTTTTCGTCCCCAGTTAAATCCGCGTAGTTTTCAAATTCGATTCGATTCGCTCGCGCAAAACTTTCGGCTTCCGCCTGATTCAAAGTGACAAGCGCCACCAAATAACTTTTACCGTCGCCGGAGCTGAACGCCTGGCTTATAAGATGATTTTCCTTCAAAAGATTTTCGAGCAGCGCCGGCGCGATGTTTTTGCCCGACGACAAAACGATAATTTCCTTTTTGCGCCCGACGATTTTCAAAAATCCGTCCGCGTCAATCGAACCTAAATCGCCGGTCTTTAGCCAGCCGTCCGCGTCAAACATCTCGGCGGTTTTTTCCGGCTCTTTATAATAAGCCGAAAACATCATCGGACATTTAACGAGAATTTCGCCGTCGTCGGCAATTTTCACATCGCACATTGGCATCGGTTTGCCGACCGTTCCAAATTTAAAGTCCTCGCAGCGGTTAAACGCGATGCAAATGTTTTCCATTAAACCGTAAGCCTGTAAAATCGGCAAATCGCGGCGGGCGAAAAAATCCGCGATTTCATTCGGCAACGGCGCGCCGCCGCTCGTCAACAATCGAACGTTGCCGCCGAAAGCATCCTTCAATTTTTGGGTATCCGCATCTTTTCCATTTTCGCTGACGACCTTTGCGTAAATCTTTTCAAAAAATCTCGGCAAACTGGCGAAAACCGTCGGCTTGACTTCGAGCATATAAGCGTAAAGTTTCGATAAATCGTCAACAAAATAAACCGCCGCTCCGTTATAAAGGCGATTATAAATGCCGGAGATTCTTTCGGCGACGTGACAGCCCGGCAGATAGGAATAACGAAACGTCCGTGTCATAAATCGGAATCGTCTGGCGCAACGATTCGACCGAATTCAAAATGTATCGGTGCGACAGCATCGCGCCTTTCGGATTGCCCGTTGTGCCGGAAGTATAAACCATTATGGCGATGTCTTCGGGTTCGGCGTCGAAACCGATTTTCTCAACGCGCGAAAAAATTCTGCGTGGTTTTCTTTATCGATAGCGAGAAAATTATGATACCGCGTTATTGGAATTTCTTTGACTTCAACCGAGCGAAGCTTCCAAGAAGATTCGTCTTCTTTATTGACGACTTCAAATGAAAAATCATCTGTCTTTTTAAAACAAATGATTTCCTTTAACTTTGGCAATGGCTCGCCAATATCCAAAACTTTTTCCAACTGTTTCTGCGAATCAACAAACAGAAACTCCGCGTCGAATGATTGATAATAAACTCGCATTGCTCAGCCGAACTCGTCGGATAAATTCCCACGCCGACACCGCCCGCCGCGATTGTCGCCACGTCAACAATCGTCCATTCGTGAACGTTGCCCGCGAGAATCGCCACGCTTCCACCACGAGTTAAATTTTTCGCCAGCAAAGCGGAGGCGAAATCGTGAACTTGTTCTTCAAACGCTTCCCAATTCTGCGATTTCCAAGCGTTGTTTTCGCGTGAATAAAAACAGGCTTTCCGCGATATTTGGCGGTTTGTTCACGAAAGAGTTGGTAAATATTTTGATATTTCATTGAATCCATTTAGAATTCAGAATTATGTTTGAAACCTCTGAAATAAAACCTAATAATCGTCGAGTTTTCTTTTCAACAGGACTTGTCTTAGTATCTGTATTTCTTTTTATATTGTTTCTCCCGACATTGATATTTATTTTGTTTGGTGGTTACAAAGCTATTCTTCCAAAGGAAGTTTATTTAATTCAATCACCTGATAATAAATATGTCTTAAGTATTTCAAAAAGAGTTGGAATTCCTATTATGTCGCCGATTAATCCTTCAGGAATTATAAATATTTCGCTTAGAAACGTAGCAAACGATGCTGAAATAAATTCAACCAAGTTTGAAATCCACGAATATGGCGAATTAACTAAACCAACAGTTATTTGGCAAACAGACGAAGTTCAAATTGAAAATATTGACTATCACAAAGAGTTTTCGTTCAAATTCGTTCTGCCGAACAACTAATAACGTAAAACCATTGCTGCCATATTCAGACCGCCGCCCGAAGCACACAAGACAACCGTGTCGCCTGGTTTTAATTTGCCGTTTTCAATCGCGTCGTGCAAAACCATCGGAATACACGCCGAACCCGTATAACCCCATTTCCGCATAATCGTATGCGTTTTTTCAAACGGAATCGCCATCGCTTCCATCACGATTTTTATTGTCGAGATATTAACCTGCGTCCATAAAAAAAGATTTACATCTTTTAATTCTAAATCAGTTTTTATCAAAACTTCGCGGACGATTTGCTGCCAGCCTTCGATATTGACTTCCGGCGGATATTTGTTGGCGAAACGCAGTTTGTTCCATTTGTTTTCCGCTAAAACTACCGACGTTATCGGCTGTTTTGTGCCGCCCGCGAAAATTCCCATAACAGATTCGGTGTCGAGTTCGTGCCGATTGAATTCGCGTCAACGCCGTTAATGCGAATGCTGTTGCTGGTAGTGCGCTGACCGTTCACGGAAATGTTGTTGTCGCCGCGTCCCAAGTCGGTGTTGTTGGAAACCGACGATTGCGCTCCTGATTGCAAGGTCAAAAGCTGTTGAAAATTTCTGGTCGGCAGCGGCAATCGGCGAATCGTTTCGCCTTCAATGACGCGCCCGGTCTGCGAAGTTTCCGATTGAAGAACCGCCGCGTCCGGTTCGACCGTGACCGTATTCGGATTCGCTCCGGTGACTGCCAACGGCACATCAACAGTCGTCATCTGCGTGATATTGACGACCGCTTGCGCCGTCGTTAATTGAAAGCCGCTCGCCGTCACTTCGATGCTGTAGTTTCCGGCTGGCAAAAGCTGAAACGCGAATTCGCCGTCGTCGCCGGTCGTCGTCTGCTGTTCGGCGTTAGTCGCTTGATTGACGACCCGAACGGTCGCGCCCTGAACGACCGCGCCGTTCGGGTCGGTCACCGTGCCGCTGATTCGCCCCGTAGTGCCTTGCGCGAAACCGCTCGTCGTGCAAAAGAGAAAAGTGAAAATTAAAGTTGCCAGTGATTTCTTATTCAAAAACATAATTTCCTCCAACCGATTTAATTGCAAAAAAAATAAACGTCCGTTTTTGTTTAGTAACATTTTAAACAGAAACTTTGCAATAGGTCTTTGGCTTTTAGTTTTTGGTTCTGTTGCTCAGATAGAATTGAGAACCCAAATACTAAACCAAAAATTAAATATTTCAAGTCTCCGTCATTTAGCCGTTTTAGCTTTTTTTATTGTCGTCTTTTTGAATTGAGCGAGCTTGCCTTCGCTCAACACTCCGTAACTGAAAATCTTCGTCAAATAGTTTAATGCCTGATCGTCGGTCAAGCCGAGATGCAGATTGCCGCCGAAAAGTTTTTCGACCAGAAAATAATTGAAAAACTGCATATAAGCGACGGTGAAGCCGACCGCTGGATCAACGCCGCTTCTGAGGTCGCCGCGCCTGATTGCCGAGGCGAATTTTTCTTCAAACAAGCGCCGGAATTTTTCCGCCAAACCTTCAAACATTTTACGAAAATGGCGGTTCTGAAATTCTAAAACATCAATATACATCAGCAGCCAAAAATCTTGATGCTGGTCAACCATTTCGCCGATCATCTCGCCGAGTCGCCGCATATCCTGCGGGTCGAGCGGTTCGTCCAATTCTTCGAGAATGTCTTTTATCTTCCGGTCAATGACAATCAGATAACGGTTGATGATTGATTCAAATATCGCTTCTTTCGATTCGTAATAGTTGTAGACATTGCCAAGGGAAATGTCGGCGCGTTTGGCGATGTCGCGCATCGAAGTTGCGTGAAAGCCCTGTTTTATCAAAAGCTCTTTGGCGGTATCTTCGATTCCGGTTTTTCTTTCTTCGATTTTCTGCTGACTTAGTTTGGGCATCGAACAAAAACGAACGCTCGTATTTTTATTATGTTGTTCGTTAAAAAGTCAAGCGCAAGATCGGGGAGGCGGAAATTTCTTTTGAGTTCACGTCTGAAACAAAATTTTCCGGTTGTCTCTGCGGTTGATACTGTCAAACCTTTTCGCTTATTCTAAAATCAAATAAATACTTTCCCGTAAACAACAATATGAAAAAAAATAAATGGTTATTAGTCGCGTTATTCGTTTTCTCTTCAATCGCCTTCGCGCAGGAAAAACGATTAACGATTGACGAAATTTTCGGCGATGCGAAAACTCGCGTCGCCTTCAGCGGCAAACCGACCACCGGTGTGCGCTGGATGGTTGACGGCACTTCTTATTTTCAAACGCAGCCAGGCGAAGGCGGGCAGTCCGGGTTTTACCGCATTGATGCGAAAACCGGCAACTCTACGCTTTTTTACGACGCGGCGAAACTCGAAACGGCTCTCGTCGCCGCGGGTTTAAAAGCGGACGACGCGAAGAAATTAGCCGGTCAGACGGGATTTGAATTTAACGAAACGCAAACGGCGGCTTTATTAAATTCAAACAACGATTTATATCTTTACGATTTTGCGAACGGCGCGGCGAAGCGTTTGACGAACAATGCGGCGGAAGAAATGGAAGCCGACTTTTCGCCGGACGGCAAAACCGTCAGCTTCGTGCGCGGCAATAATCTTTACGTCGTTGATTTAGCGAGCGGCAAGGAAACGCAATTGACGAAAGACGGCGCGGAAAAGTTTTTCAACGGCACGCTCGTCTGGGTTTATGAAGAAGAGCTTTACGGGCGCGGCAACAAACGCGGCTATTGGTGGTCGCCGGATTCGAGCGCGATTGCATTCCTCAGAACCGACGAAACGCCGGTGCAGAATTTCGTCGTCGTCAATCACGAAAAAACTTATCAAACCGTCGAAAACACGCCGTATCCGAAAGCCGGAGCACCGAATCCGACCGTGAAACTCGGCATCGCCGAAATCAAAAACGGTGCGGTGCAGTTTGTTGACACGGCGAATTACAAACCCGAAGATTTTTTGATTTCGCGCGTTGACTGGTCGCCCGATTCGAAGCGCGTCGTTTATCAAGCGCAAAACCGCGAGCAGACTTTTCTTGATTTGAACGCGGCGGACAGAACGTCCGGCAAAACCGTGACGCTTTTCAAGGAAACTTCTCCGGCTTGGGTCGAAGTCGTTGATAACCCGAAATGGCTAAAAGACGGCTCGTTCGTTTGGGAATCGGCGCGCAGCGGCTGGAAACATCTTTATCATTTCGCGGCGGACGGCAAACTGATTCGACCGCTGACGAGCGGCGATTGGGAAGTGCGCGATTTTTACGGCGTGGACGAAAAAACCGGCTATGCGTATTTTTCGGCGACGGCTTTTAACACGACCGCGCCGCAAATCTACCGCGTCAAACTCGACAGCATGGATTTAAAGAGAATCTCGACCGGCGACGGTTCGCACACGGCTTCATTTAATTCTGCCTTCACACATTTCGTTGATACTTACAGCGAGCCGATGACTCCATCGCAAACTCGCCTTTACAAAGCCGACGGAACGCTCGAACGAATTATCAACGAAAATAAAGTCGAAGTTTTGTCGCAGTATAAATTGAGCCGACCGGAATTTACGCGCGTCAAAACGCGAGATAATTTTGAACTCGAAGCGATGATGATAAAACCGCCGGACTTTGACCAGAGCAAAAAATACCCGGTGATGACTTTCGTTTATTCGGGTCCGCATGCGCCGCAGGTTCGCAACAGTTGGGGCGGCACGACCGGAATGTGGTATCAGATGCTCGCGCAGAACGGCTACATTATTTGGGTGATTGACAACCGCACAGCTTCGGGCAAAGGCGTAAAATCGGAATACGGACTTTACAAAAACTTCGGCGAAACCGAGTTAAAAGATTTAGAGGAAGGCGTGAGCTATCTGAAATCTTTGCCCTATGTTGATGGCTCGCGCGTCGGGATTTCCGGCTGGAGCTTCGGCGGCTATATGACGTCATACGCATTGACGCACAGCAAAAATTTCAAAATCGGCATTGCTGGCGGAACGGTTTCCGATTGGAGTTTATATGATTCGATTTATACTGAGCGGTATATGGGAACGCCGCAAAACAACCCGGAAGGCTACCGAAAATCTTCCGTGCTGGCGGCGGCGAAAGATTTGAGCGGAAAATTATTGCTCGTTCACGGAGTGATTGACGACAACGTGCATCTGCAAAATACCATGCAGCTTGTTTACGAATTGCAGAAAGCCGGAAAACAATTCGACTTGATGCTTTACCCGACGGCGCGGCACGGCGTGACGAATCCGCTTCAGGTCAAACATATGCGGCAGATGATGACGGATTTCATTTTGAAAAATCTTTGATTCCGAAATAAAATCCGAAAAAAGAAAAACGGCGAAGCAGAAACGCTTCGCCGTTTTTCTTTTTGAGTTAAATTTATTTGTTATTCCGCTTTGTCGTCCAAAACGATTTCGGGAAACTCCTGCGCCAATTGCTCGCGCGGTTTTTCGTCAATCGCGCCGCGCAGCGGGCGTGCCCCGACGTTCGATTTAAAATTTCCGTTTTCGTCGTAAAGCCGACGATACTGCGCCGAATTGCGGATTACGCCCTGCACGTAGCCTTTCGTTTCGCGGAACGGAATCGCTTCGACGAATTCGTCCATCTCAAACGGCAGCGTCGCCCGCCATTGCGGAACTCTGCCTGGTCCGGCGTTGTAGGCGACCGCCATATATTCGATGCGTCCGAATTTATCGAGCTGGTCGCGCATATACGCCGTGCCGAGTTCGATGTTTAGCGCAGGCTGAAACAAACTCTCGCCCGTAATATCAAATGAATTTCCGTATTTTCTCGCCGTCGCGCGGGCGGTCGGAATCAAAAGCTGCATCAAGCCGTAGGCGTTCGCGCCGGATTTGGCTCGCGGGTTGAAAACTGATTCCTGACGAATCAAACCGGCGACTTGATAGGCGTCGAGATTGCGGCTTTTCGCCCAGAGTTTGATGTCGTTCCAATTCGTCAGCGGATAAAAAACGCTCCATTCTTCGCGTCCCATTTCTTCAGGAAACATCTGCGAGTAATCAGGATAGCTTTTCGCCAGCGCCAGCAGTGCGTTCGTGTTATCGCCGCGAAAACGATAATAACGCGCCAGCGCGAGATGGATTTTCGGGCTGCCGGCGGCGGTTTTTCTGGCTTCCTGCAGTTCTTCAAACGCCCAATCGAAAAGTCCGATTGTGCCGAGTTCGTCCGATTTTTCCGCGCGCGCCAATTCTCGTTCAGCGGCGGTTTCCGCCGCGACCGTCACGGTTTTTAAGTTGGCGACGGCTTTGCCGACCATCGAATCGGCAGCAAACTGCGGCGGCGTTTGGCATTTTCCCTGACCGCGCAAATTCGTTAATCTTTGCAGCGCGAGATAGCCATACCAATTCGCCGCGTAACGATAAATCACCGCGTCGTAAAGCGCGCACGCTTCGTTTATTTTCGCGGCTCTTTCAGAATCACGCGCCGACCAGTAACCGGCTTTGCCGCGATTTGTCGTGTCTTTGTCGGCATATCTGGCTAGATGTTCGGTGAGCATCTGCGCGGCGAGTGCAAAGTTTTTGTTGTCGTGTTCGAGCCAGGCGAGTTCAAACTGCGCTCCCGCAACTTCCGCCGCGTTCGGATATGAGGCGACCGCCGAGCGCAAAAAGTAAGATGCGTCCGCCGTGTTTTTCACGTCGCGCGCCGCCATTCCGACGGCGACAAAAGTTTTTGCCGTCCAATCGCTCGCCGGAAATTTGCCGCGCATTTCTTCGGCGACGGTTCGCGCTTGCTGCCATTCTCTCGCTTTGGCGTAGGCGAGCGCGAGCTGGTGATACGCTTCAGCTTTTTCATTTGCCGACAACGGGATTTGATTAAACGCACTGTTGGCTTCCGGCGTTTTTCGTAAATTTGCGAAAGCCGTCAGACGTTTTAGATTTGTCTGCGCCAAATTCTGGTTCGGAAAACTCGTCAGCAAAGTCGCGTAAGCGTTGGCGGCTTCGGCATAATTCTTTCGGTCGTAAAATCTGTCGGCGCGAGTTTTTATTTCTTCAGCCGTCTGAGCGGTTAAGTTTTGCCCAAGAGAAATCAGTTTCGCTTCCGCTTCGCGGCTCGCTTGCGTTCCCGCGCCGTGAAAATAAGCGCGGCGGTAAAAGTTAATCGCCTGCATTTGATTGATTTGCTGTTCGTAAGATTTCGCGGTCAGGAGCAGCGCGTCGGCATCGTTTTTATCAATTAAATCTTTTAAAAATTCGGGAACTTGCGCGGCTTGCCCTGACTGCATCGCGCTCGTTGCCCAGAGAAGTTTCGCTTCACGCGCTTTCAGCGAATCGGGGAAATCGCGGGCGAGTTCGGCGAACGCATTCATCGCTTCCGATTGGTTGCCCGCCTGCTGTAGAGATTTTCCGCGCAGCCATAAAGCGTAATCAGCGACAGTGGTTTTTTCGCGGAAAACACTTGAGACGAGAATTTGCGCCGCGCCGCCGAAATCATTCGTCTCGTAACGAACGCGCGCGCGCAGCAATTTCGCCAGCGCGCCGGTTCTGGTTTTGGAAAATTTATTTTCGATGTCCAGCACCGCCGCTTCCGACGGCAGCTTGCCGTCTTTCGTTAACAAGCGCAAAATCTGCGCGGCTTGTTCTTCGGACATCTGCGAAACAAAAGCCGAGCAGCTCGTCGTCAAAGGCGCGAGCAGCAAACCCGCTGCCAGAAGAAAAATCGTTAAAAGCGAAATTGAACTAAGGCATGTATTTCTATGCGACATTGTTTTTTTTTATCATTACTCCCGAAATCGTTTGATGCGAAAAATCTTTTCAAGCAATCAAATACACTTTATAATAACAAAGAAATCTCGGTTTTGAGGAAGTATTTATATGAAGAATTTTATACTCACACTTGCCTTTTGGTTTTTCTCAGTTTCGTTTAATCTCGCGCAAACGCCGACGCAGACGCCGATTTCGGTCGAGGACGAAGACGTTGTGAAAATTTCGACAACGCTGATTCAGATTGACGCGACCGTCACCGACAAAAACGGGAAAATCATCCGTGATTTGAAGCCGGAAGATTTTGAGGTTTACGAAAACGGCAAGCGGCAGGACATTACAAATTTTTCGTTTGTCGCCGCTGGTTCAGAAGCTGTGCAAACGCCGGTCGCGCCGAAGAAAACGGAGAAAAATTCCGCTCCGCTTCCGCCCGTCTCGCTCAGACCCGAACAAGTTCGCCGGACGATTGCGCTGGTCGTTGACGACCTCGGACTGTCTTTTGAAAGCGTTTATCAGGTGCGCCGCGCGCTGCGAAAGTTCGTTGATGAACAGATGCAGCCGAATGATTTGGTGGCGATTATCCGCACCGGCGGCGGAATGGGCGCGCTTCAGCAATTTACTTCAAATAAGCAGCAGCTTTATGCAGCAATCGAAGCGGTTAAATGGAACTCGCTCGGGCGCGGCGGAATTTCCGCGTTCGCGCCGCTCGAAGCGACGCCGCTCGAACAATCGAAAGCAGCCGGAAATAATGTCTCGGAAGAAGACCTCGAAGAAGAACAAAAACAGCTTAAAGGTTTTAACGATTTTCGAGAAGATATTTTTTCGGTCGGAACTTTGGGAGCGATAAATTTTATCGTCAAAGGAATGGGCGATTTGCCGGGGAGAAAATCAATTATGCTTTTCTCCGACGGTTTTGCCATCTGCTCGCCCGATAACCCCGACCGCTGCGCCAGAATCGTTGATTCGGTGCGGCAGCTAACCGATTTATCAAACCGCGCCGCCGTTTCGATTTATACGTTCGACGCGCGCGGGCTTTTAACGATCGGTTTGACGGCGGCGGATAATACGAGCGGCGTCTCCGCCGAGCGCGTTCAAAATTTGAACAGTTCGCGTTCGGCTGAAATTTTCGATAAACAAGACGGTTTGGCTTATCTGGCGGAAGAAACCGGCGGGCGCACGTTTTTTAACAGCAATGACATCAACCGAGGTTTGGACAAAGCTCTCGAAGACCAAAACGGTTATTACTTAATCGGGTATCAGCCGGACAGCGAAACGTTCGACGCGAAAACCAGACGTTTTAACCGGCTCGAAATAAAAGTCGTGCGGAAGGGAGCGAACGTCCGGTATCGAAGCGGATTTTTCGGCATTACCGACGACCAAATCAAAAAAACGCCGAATCAAACCGCCGCGCAGCAAATTCACACGGCTCTCACTTCGCCGTTTGCGGCGAGCGGCGTCGCTCTGCGCCTGAACACGCTTTTCGGAAATGACAAAGAGGAAGGCTCGTTTGTGCGCTCATTACTGCACGTCAACGCCAAGGATTTGAAATTCACCGACGAAGCCGACGGCGGCAAAAAGGCGGTGTTCGACGTGCTGGCGGTGAGCTTCGGCGAAAACGGCACGCCCATTGACCAGATCGCCAAAACTTACACGATGAACGTCAAAGGCGATGATTATCAAAAACTCATTAATGACGGGTTCGTTTATTATTTCACTCTGCCCGTTAAAAAACCGGGCGCGTATCAATACCGCGTGGCAATTCGTGATAACGCTTCGGGACGAGTCGGCTCGGCAAATCAGTTTATCCAAGTTCCGAATCTGAAGAAAAATTATCTGACAATTTCGGGAATTATTCTAGAAAGTCTGACCGCCGCGCAGTGGCAGCAACTTACTGCCGCCGCGCCGCAAAATAAACAGCCGAACCCGACCGATCCGATGAGCGACACATCGCGCCGAAGATTCGCGCGCGGTTCGATTTTGCGTTACGCTTACGAAATCTATAACGCGAAGCTCGACGCCGCGCAAAAGCCGAATCTGTCGGCGCAGGTGAAAATTTTCCGCGACGGCAAACCAATTCTCGAAGGCAAAAACGCCGCGCTCGAATTAGCCGACCAAACTGACCGGCAACGCCTCAAAGCCGGCGGCGCTTTGAGTTTGGGCGATGCGATGCAGGCGGGCGAATACGTTTTGCAAATCGTCATAACGGACAATCTGGCAAAAAGAAAACGGCAAATCGCCGCGCAGTTCATTCAGTTTGAAATTCAATAAAGCAAAATGCAAAAGCCTTCAAAGTAAAAAGTAAAAGCCGTCCAAAATAAACTTAATGTTTACGAAAGACGGCTTTTTTACTTTTCGCTTTCTACTTTTACGCGGTCGCGCCCGGATAATTTCCGCCAAGTTTTCCTTCTTCGCCTTCAGCTAAAGAACTGACCAGTTCGTAATGGAAATAATCGAACTTGGCGGCGACCGGCGGTTGGACGCGTTTGTCATACATATCGCGCGAACGGTCAATCGCTTCTCTCAGACGCTCGTATAAATCCTGCGCTTGGCGTCCTTCACGAACTTTTTGCTCGTTGTAGAGTTTGATTTCCGAAACAAGCAGCCGCGCGAAACGGCGCGCGTCGTTGTGCAAACGGCGTTCGTCGTCGCCGACTTCAATCGGCAAATCAACGTTGCGGTCACCGAAGCGCGATTTAACGGGCGCGGCATTGACTGTCGCTGTTTCGGTTATTGCCGGTTCAAACGCTGCGCCGTTTGAACTTTCCGTTTTTCCGTTTAATGAACTGTCCGCTTGAACTGGAGAACTTTCAACCGTCTCGAATGGCGCGCTTTCAAATCGCGGAATTTCGTCTGCTTCGGTTGGTGATTCCACGGCGGCAGGCGTTTCCGAAAATCCATAATTACCGCGCTGAGATTCTGAATAATCATCTTCCGCGACGACCGGCTGATACGTTGCTTCGTATGAAACGTCTTCGGCAACCGGCGTCTGACTCCAAGAACCGGCTGTAGCTTCGGTTTCATCAACATATTCCTTATCTTGGAAGGAAAAAGTTTCTGCTTCGTCGCTGCTGTCGTCAATCAAATGCGAATCGGAGGTTGACACCGGCGACGCAGAAAATTCTTCGCCAGAGGTCGTTTCCGCTTCTTCAAATGTTTCGTCCGGCGCGGCTTGATAATCTTCAAACGCTTCGCTTTCGGCGAATTTTTCACGGCTTTCATCCGAAATTGATTCTTCGTAATTGCCGGAAACCGCCTGATATTGCTGGCTGGTGTGGGCGGCGGGCGCGGCAGCCAGCACCTCCACCGTCAAACCGGCGACGCGCACCAGAGTTTCGAGCGCTTCAAGATTAACTTCGACGCCTTTGGTTCCGTAGTCGGCGTAAAGCACGGCAACGCCGCGTCCGCGCGCAATGAGCGGAATCGCATACATCCGGTCGGGCTGTCCGAATTCGAGCTGGTTCAGATAAACCGAATCGTCGGCGTAAGTTCCGAAAGAACTTTCAACTGCCTTCAAAGACCGAATAGATTCGCCCGGCGCGGTCGCCGATGCGACGGGAAAGAAAACTTCCCGAACCGTTTCTTCATCAGCTTTCCCCTCTTTGCCGAAAACGCGCCAGCCGACAAAATGCTCGTTTTTGACGATGAAGAATGCGCCGCGCGGCGTGAATTGCGCCGCGTGCTGAACGAGTGACTTAAGAATCGTCGCCTGAGAATCCTGAGCGGTGATGTCGTTTACCGCGTCGCGCAACAGTTCGCTGATTGCGACAGTCGGCGCAGCGGTATCAGCAGCAGCAGTAACCGATTGTTTTCCTATCTGTTCCGCTTCGGCGAACGCTGTTGCGGTAAGCCGCGCACCTTCGTCGCGCGCCAGGCGCAAGTGTTCGATAACCGTCTCAGTAAATCCGGTTTCGAGGCTTCTTTCAGTTTCGAGCCGTGCGGAAAATTCTTGAAAAACCCCGTCGAGCTGTGACTTATGTTTGTCGAATTCCGCTTCGATTTTCTCCTGGAACTCGGAAAACTCTTGCCGCATATCGGCGACAATATTCCTGAGATGACTCTCGAATTCGGTTCTCAAACTAAGTTCGAGTTCTTCACTATTCACTATATTCTTCCTCCGTATGTTTAAAAAGACTGCACTTTTTGGGATGAATCGGCTGGCAGTTTTGAGTAGATTTTTTGAATCTTTTTGAAATTTTGAAAGACGTGATGGCATTTTTATTCAAATGCCGCTTTTTGATTATGAACTTTTTTTCGTTTTTATGTCAAGAAACTTTTTTGGCGAAAACAAATTCTGTCAGAAGCATCGCAACAACGATTCGAGGCTCGTGCGTGGGCATAAAATCAGGCGCCTGCCGCCTTCGCTCCTTCAGTTGCTGATTCGCCGAACTAAACCGCGACGACTTCGATTTCCGAATCAATTTCGTCTTTGATCATATTTTCAATCGCCATCAGCGTTCCGGTCAACGAACTCGGACAACTTCCGCACGCTCCTTGATAGCGGATTTTCAAAGTCTTGTCTTCCAAATCGAGAACCTCCAGCCAGCCGCCGTCGCTCGCCAGATACGGTCTGATTCTTTCGTCGAGCAGTTCGTTTATTTGCGCGATAATCGGGTTACCGCTCACCGCTGCCGCAATCGCGCCGCCGACTGCCGAAGCCGCCGACCCGTTCGTTCCGTTTGCGCCCTGAACCGCTTCCGCCGCCCGAATCGGAACCGCCAACAGAGGTAAAATCTCGTCCCAATCAGCTTCGTCGGTTTTTTCGACCGTAATCATTTTGTCCATATAAAAAACCGAAACGACCTCGCCAATCTCAAAAAGCGATTTGGCGAGCGCGTCGCCCGCGGCTTTTTCAGCGTCGGCGAATGAGTGCGATGTGCCGTGGCTGACGGCTTCTTTTAAAATAAATTTGACGGCGTTCGGATTCGGCGTTTCTTGTATATCGGCAATTTTTGGCATCTCTGTAAAACTCTCTTATCAATCTAAAATGTAAAACTTAATAATCTTTACAATTTAGTAAGCATTATACCAAAAATATAAAGCCGCCGCCTAACCCGGCAGGCGAATGCTAATCAGAAAATGAACCGGATGAGAAAAACAGAATCGAAGAGCCGAAATACGCAGGAAAATTCGCAGAATTAAATGATTAGAGCGAAAAACAGAAAAGCGGTAATTAACGGAGCGATGTCAGTTTGAAAACCGACAAATAAAAACTCCATCAAAATACCGCTTATTGAAAAAAGTGTAATGCTACTCGGTAATATGAATATCGTCTTGTTTATTCACTCTGCCCGACAAAAACATCGCGCCGAAACCGAGCGTGGCAATAATGCCGATAATCGCCACTATGATCATCATCGTGTTAGCGCTTTTTTGATAATTCAAAAAAGTGACCACTGCAATGACGGCTGAAACTAAAGCCAAAACTGCAAAAAGCAAATCCTTCACAAAAATCACCTCCGTTTTTTTATAAAAAGGTTAAAACTTCCGAAGTTTCGTCAGGTCTCGGTTTGGGAAAAACCGAGACTTTTTGACGTATGCCTGCAAACTTTCAAACTATTCGTCTTGGAATGCAAGTTATAGTAACTCTATCGCTGCGAAAAGGCAAGGATTTTTCGCTTTCGAAAAAGAGAAGATGATTTTTTCGATTATTTCCGCTTCGGCTCGCTTATCCGGCGGTTTCAAAAAGTTCCAATATCTGTTTGCCCTCGTTCGAGCGCGGATCAATTGTGCGGATGTGTTTGCGCCCCTGCATCTCCCAAATCGCCGTTACGTTTCCTTCTTTTTCAACCGTGTGATAAGCAATATCTTCGGTGTTTTGCGCACCTGTCTGATCGGTTTCCTGACTTGTTGTTTCGGCAGCGGGCGAAGCCGTTTCCTCGGTCGCCGCCACAGTTCCGTTTTCTGACATTTACTTTGTAAAATCTCCTTGAATTCTGATGTATTGTAATAGATTGTTAATAATAAACGAATTTTGACATACGCTTGAAACTAAAGCAAGCAATTGTAAAGCGGAAAAAGCGAAAAGACGGAAAAGTGAAAAAGCGGGTTAAGCGGAAACCGAATCCTAAACGGAATTAACCATCCGCTTTGCGCCTTTTCATCTTTCGCTTTGTTTCCTTTTAAATTCCAATTCGTAAAACCAAAAATCGTTGTTCGGCTGGTCAATTTTCATCTCGTCGGTCGCGCCCGTTTTATCAATTGTAAAAGTGACAAATCCGCGCGGGAAATTATACGCCACCGACGGTCGCCATTTGATTTGGAAAGTGTCGTAATGCCAATGTTCTAAATCGGCGACGAAGTTCGGCGATTGAACGAAGCGCAAAACCAGCTTGCCATTTTCTTCGGCGACCGCCGCGTCGCCGTAAAGCTGGTCAGCGTAATTTCCGGCGTAATTCTTTAAAGGCAAACTCGATTTCGTGTTCGCCGCGCGCGAGGCGACGAGTTTGGCATCTTCTTCTGCCGCTTTTGCTTTATTTTGTTTGGCTCGCTCAAGCCGCTCCGCGCTCCAATCGCGTTTCGGCGCGTCGGTAAAAACATCGAAAATTTTATTCTGCAAAATCGTATTCACGCCGGTTTCCGAATTCGTCAAAACGACCAAACCCAGATTTTCTTCGGGCATCATCGCCGTCTGCGAAATCATTCCGTCCAGCCCGCCGCCGTGTGAGACAATTTTTCTGCCGCGGTAATCATTTAAGAACCAGCCCAAACCGTAAGCCGAAAAAAGGCGCGTCGGCGCGTCTTTCGCCGGAAACGGATTCGTGCCGAGAATCGTCTGCGCCGACCACATCTCGCCCGCCTGCTGTTGGCTGAAAATCTGTCTGCCTTCGTATTTTCCGCGTCCGAACTGCAGGCGCAGCCATTTCGCCATCTCCGCCACGCTTGAATTAAGTCCGGCTGCCGCTGCCGCTGCGTCAACATTTCCCGCGTGCAGAACGCGCAATTTGCCGCCCGATTCGTTGTGCGGCAGCGCGTAATTATCCTTTAACTCTTTAACGCTCGTCGTTGTGCGCGTCATTTGCAAAGGCGTTAAAATTCTCTCGGTGACAAACTGCGACCAGGTTTTCCCCGAAACTCGTTCGATGACTTTGCCCGCCGCCACGTACATCAGATTTTGATAACCGAACCGGCTGCGGAAACTCGATTTCGGCTCTAAAAACCGCACGCGCCGCAAAATCTCGTCAGCGGTATAGGTCGTTTCATACCACAGCAAATCGCCGCTGAACGTATCAAGCCCGCTGCGGTGCGAAACCAAATCACGAATCGTTATTTCGCTCGTGACATACGGATTCGACATCTGAAAATCGGGCAGATATTTTATTACTTTATCGTCCCAGCTCAATTTCTTTTCATCAACCAGAATCGCCAAACCCGCCGTCGTAAAAGCCTTCGAGTTCGACGCGACGGCGAACAAAGTGTTTTCGTCAACTCGTTCCACCTTGCCCATTTCGCGCACGCCGTAGCCCTTGGCAAATACGACTTTATCGTCTTTGACGATGGCGACGGCGATGCCCGGCACGTTCCAATCGTGGCGCGTCTTCTCGGCGTAGGCGTCAATCTCTCTGAGTTTTCCGTCGAGCGATTGAGCTAAAACAAAAACGGGAAAAACCAGCAGCAGTATTAAAAACAAACCTGAAGAAAGAAAATTATTTTTCATAAGATTTTATTTCAGACAAAATTAACACAAAACACGGTTTGAGCGAAAAGTTGTGTATTATAGATTGCATTGAAAAAGGTCCTGGTTGCAATATAATAATCTAACGATGAAAGACACAGACATAAAACCCGAAATAACGGTCGGAGAAATGCACAAACGGCAGGACGCGATGGCGGACGGGCGGCGTTACATAATTTATTACACTTTCGGCGAATCGGAAAAAACACGCCCGCAAACCGAAAACAAAGAGGTTAAATAAAATGTCCGAACTGCGCTGGAATCCGCTTT
This sequence comes from Pyrinomonadaceae bacterium, assembly GCA_030448055.1. Classification (GTDB taxonomy): domain Bacteria; phylum Acidobacteriota; class Blastocatellia; order Pyrinomonadales; family Pyrinomonadaceae. The sequence goes on along the minus strand of JAUJNR010000004.1, from coordinate 147,767 downwards.
TGGGTGAATGGCTGGCGACCGCGACCGCGCGGCAAGACCGCACATTTTTGCCGCCCGCCGATTTTTGTCCGCTCTGTCCGACCAAAGCAGGCGGATTTCCGACTGAAATTCCCGCATCCGATTACGACATCGTTGTCTTTGAAAATCGCTTTCCGTCGCTTGCACCGAATCCGCCCGAACCGGCAATCGAAGGAGGCGAACTTTATCCGGTCGAAAAAGGTTACGGCGAGTGCGAAGTCATCGTTTATACGCCGAATCATAATTCGACTTTGGCGCGCGAGCCAATCGAGCAGATTTATAAACTCGTGCAGGTTTGGACTGACCGTTTTCGGGAATTGTCAAAACTAGAATTCGTCAAATACGTTTTCATTTTTGAAAACAAAGGCGAGGCAATCGGCGTCACCCTGCATCATCCGCACGGGCAGATTTACGCTTACCCGTTTGTGCCGCCGCGAATTTTGCGCGAGCTTGAGCAATCAAAAAAACATTCAGACGAAACAAACCGCTGTTTGCTGTGCGACGTTTTGAGCGAGGAAAAAAGCGACGGTCGCAGAATCGTCGCGGAGAACGAAAGTTTCGCCGCTTACATTCCGTTTTTCGCCCGTTATCCGTATGAAACGCACATTATAGCGAAACGGCATCTACAGGATTTGACGCAGCTTTCGGAAAACGAACAAACGGATTTAGCTTTGATTCTGAAGCAGATTCTCGCCGCGTTCGACAAACTGTTCGACGTTTCGTTTCCGTATATGATGGTTCTTCACCAACAGCCTTCGGACGGCGGCGACTATAATTATTATCATTTTCACATCGAATTTTATCCGCCGATGCGTTCCGCCACGAAGCTGAAATATTTGGCGGGCAGCGAAACCGGCGCGGGAATGTTTATCAACGATACTTTGGCGGAAGAAAAAGCCGCCGAACTGCGCGGGCATATCGAGCAAGTCGTTTAGAAGAAAAATAAATCGCGTGCGGCGAAAAATAAATCGTGATTAATCCTGAAAGTTTAAGATCTGAATTTCAAGCGCGCTACGGGCGCGAGCCGCGTCTTTTTCGCGCTCCGGGCAGAGTCAATCTGATTGGCGAACACACCGATTATAACGGCGGATTCGTTTTGCCGATGGCAATTGAACACGATACGATTGCCGCTGCCGCCGCGCGCGACGACAGAAAAATTCGGGTGCGTTCGGTCAATCTCGACGAAGCGGGCGAAATAGATTTAGAGCAGCCGGCGAAAAAAATGCGCGGTTCGTGGCTCGATTTTGTCGAAGGCGTAGCGCGGGTTTTGGAACGGGAGAACGGCAAACTTCGCGGCGCGGATTTGCTCGTCGCATCGAACGTGCCGACCGGTGCGGGACTTTCTTCGTCCGCCGCGCTGGAGATTTCCGTCGGGCTGGCGCTCACGGAAATTTCCGACTCGCCTGTTGATAAAGTGCGGCTCGCGCTCGCCGGACAGACGGCGGAACACGAATACGTCGGCGCGAAAGTCGGAATTATGGATCAGTTCATTTCCGCTCTCGGACGAAAAGGACACGCGCTTTTGATTGATTGCCGGAGTTTGCAAGCCGAGCAAGTTCGGTTCGCGCCGAATGATGCGGCAGTCGTGATTTGCGACTCTAAAGTCAAACACAAACTCGCTGCGTCCGAATACAACACGCGCCGCACCGAATGCGAAACGGCGGTCGAAATTCTGCGGGGATTTCTGCCTAACATTAAGCAGTTGCGCGATGTCAGTGTTGAAGATTTTGAAATTTATGCGGAGCGTTTGCCGGAAATTATCAGAAAACGCTGCCGCCACGTCGTCACGGAAAACGAGCGCACGCTGAACGCCGCCGAAGCATTAAGAGAAAATAATTACACCGAGTTCGGACGCTTGATGTTTCTTTCGCACGCGAGTCTGAGAGACGATTACGAGGTGAGCTGCCGGGAACTTGATTTGCTCGTTAAAATCGCCGGAAATTGCGCCGGAATTTTGGGCGCGCGAATGACCGGCGGCGGTTTCGGCGGCTCGACCGTGAATTTGGTTCGGCGCGAAAATCTCGATGAGGTAATCGAAAAAATTTCATTTGAATACGAACGGCAAATTCGCATCGAACCGTCAATTTACATTTCCGCAGCGGCGGATGGCGCGAGCGAGATAATTTTTTAACCGCTTAATCCATCGGCGAATTTGAATCGAGCAAACCCGCCGGAACCAGCAGTTCGCCCGTCCGCGGGTCAATGATTCCGTTCACTTCGTCTTCGATGCTGGTCGCCTGCGTATAGACATCGCCCGCGATTGAGCGTTCGCGCATTTCCTGTTTGAACAATTTAATCAGACGGTAGCGGGCTTCCGCTTCATCGGGTCCGCCGTAATTTGAAAACCCGAATCCGCCCCATTCGCTGATGACGAGCGGCGTTTGTCCGCTATAAAAATACGGGTCGCCGACAATCAGCGGCTCCGCCGTAACGCCGTGCGTCTCGCCCGCCGCCAGACGGTCGAGAGCCGAAACCCAGCCGGACGGCGACGGCGTGTAAACGTGCGCCGTCAGAAGGTGCGAGCTGAGCCGTCCGCGCTGCGAAACGTGATTCCAGCCGTCGTTGTCTACGACCAGAAGCTGCGGGTAATTAAGCCGCAGATAATCGAAAGTATTGGAAATATAACGGCGCGTTTCGATGTTCGTCGTAATATCTTCGGCGCCCCAGTCTTCGTTATACAAACTCAAAATCACGATTGACGGATGCGAGGCGATAAAGACGAGCATTCGCTGCAGTTCCGCCCAATGATTGTCGCGGCTCGTCTGGTTTGAGCTGTGCGGCGAAGGAATTTCGACCCACAGCATCAAACCGATTTCATCGGCTAAATCATAAATGCGTGGGTCAATTCCGGCGATGTGAACGCGCGCCAGATTGCAGCCGAGTTTTTTGATGGCGTAGAGATGCCGCCGCATTTCTTCAAACGTCGAAATGCCCGGCTGATAAAGAATGCCGTCGAGATACAACTGTTTATTGTTCAAATAAACGCGCCGCCCGCGGGCTTCGATTTTCCGCAAGCCGAAATGAGTTTCGATGCCCGCGACCGAGCCGTCCGGCGCGACGAGTTCAGCCGACAGGTGATAAAGATTCGGCGCGGTCGGCGACCAAAATTCAGCGTTCGGCAATTCGAGCGGAACGCGCTGGACGCGCTCGCCGACTTCGAGCGGCAATTCAAATTCCGCCGTCACCGGAAATTGACCTGCTTCGCCACCGCCATTGCCATTACCATTGTTTTTTTTATGCGGCGAAACGGTCAGCCGCAGCCGATACAAACCGGCGTCGTGCGTGCGCGTGGTCAAATCGAATTCGACCAGATGGTCGCGCAGACTGCTGATGACGCCGAGCCGCGAGCGCAGACGATTGCGTCCGACCGATTCGAGCCAAACGCTCCGCACCGCGCCGGAAATCGTCTGATACCAGATTCCGCCCTGTTTATAAACGCGCGACGCCTGTTTGCCGCGCGGAATGTTGGCATCGAGCGTATCAACGACGCGAACCGTCAAACGGTTGACCGGCTCGAGGAGTTCCGGCGGCAGCTCGTATGAAAAAGAATGATATTCGCCGAGATGCACCTCCTCGCCTTCGATTGTCTTGAGCAGTGTGCCGTTCAGCCAGACGCGCGTCTCATAGCCGCACGCCCCGAAAGTCAGCTGCGTTAATTTGTCCGGGCTGTTCCATTCTTCGGGAACGGTAAAATCCCTTTCATACCACGCAATCACTTCGTCGCTCGTCGCATACAAATCCGATTCCGCCCTGGCATCCTGCACGGCGGCGAAATACGATTCAATCGAGCCGGGAAAATTCGCCGTCACCGTGTAGTTGTGTTTGACGAACCACTTTTTCTTCAAGCCTTCGTCTTTGACATCGAGCGTAAACCGCCAGTCGCCGTCGAGCAGAACGAAAGCCTCGCGCCGCGTAATCGAACGTGGCAGCGGATTGCTTTTATCCTCGATGACGCTTACAAAATCGTGCTGGTCGAATGTTTCGTTAAAATTGTCGAGTGCCATATCTTTTCTTTTTTGAGATTTCGGACGATGATTTTCCAAAAATTAAGAAAGTCCCGATATTTTTAGTTGAGGTTTGCACGGCAACGGTTGGCTGCTAAACAATACCGGGAAATTCTGAAAATACTAAAGACTTAACAATCGGGACATTCCACATAAGAGAAAGGCATAAAATTAGAATCTTCAAACTTCGCGTATTTTAATATTTCGCCAAACGCCGCGCCGCGCCAATGATTTCCGAGATTTGCGGCAGAAAATAATCTTCCATCTGCGGCGCAAACGGCACGGGCGCGTCGCTCCGATTGACGCGCCCGTGCTTTGAAAACAAACATACTATGTTTCTAAAAACGGAAGGCTGTCGTAAATCAACGAGAAATGGAAAGCATCCGTTCCAACTGCGCGGGCAATTGCACCGGATAAAATCTTGACGCGGCGAAACCGTAATCTTCGCCGCTTTCATCAATTATTCTTATTAAGCCTTCGATTTCAGCATTAGCGTCGGGAATGACCTGATAAATTTTGCCGAATTTCAAAGACGCTTCAGTTTCTGAATTGTTGATGCAGACGACAAATTGCGCGTTTGAATTTTCTTCCGTCATATCAGTCTAAAAGGCGCAGCTTGCAAACTACTTTTTGACAACAACCGTTTTTGTTCGAGTCGTTCCATAGACAGCCCAGCCATTGCCGTCGAAAGCGGGTTGACTCACTCCAGCCGTGATTGTGTAGTTTCCTGCAGAAACGCCTGATAAATCCCATTCTACGTCTGCGCCTTCGCCGATAAGTTTACCCGCAGAAACTTTGTAGACATATTTTTCTTCTATATCCTCCCTGTCCGCTGCTATGACTTTAACTTTTATAATTTTATTGTTCGAGCAGGTGGCGTCCGCCGCGGAACAATCGGCTGCAATTTCAGTTTGACTTAAATCGAGGGCAACAACAGAAGCACCTATCCCGCAGGCGTATATATTAGGCTTAGTACTTTTCGCTTTCTTACCAACGGATGTTTTTGATTTTGTTTGTTTGACGGCTCGCTTCTGAGCGAAACTAGCCGACACAAACAATACCAATAAACAAATCGTAATACTCAACAGTTTTTTCATAATCTTAATAATTCGCCAATTTTCGGGCTGCGTCAACAATTTCGGAAATTTGCGGCAAAAAATAATCTTCCATCTGCGGCGCAAACGGCACGGGCGCGTCAATCGAGGCGACGCGAACCGGCGGCGCGTCGAGCCATTCAAAGGCTTCTTCGGCGATAATGGCGGAAATCTCGCCGCCGATGCCGCCTGTCAAACTCGCTTCGTGCAAAACCAGAGCGCGGTTTGTTTTCTTCACCGTATTTAATATCGCTGCTTTATCCATCGGCGCAAGCGTTCGCAAATCTACCACTTCAACCTGCAAACCGTTATCTTTTTCTAAAATATCCGCCGCGTCGAGCGCGTTCAATACCTGCGCGCCGAATGTGATGATTGACAAATCTTTTCCTTCACGTGCTGTCCGCGCCTTGCCGATTTCTACTATGTAATCGTCGCCGGGCAATTCTTCGCGCAGACGCGGCAGACGATAAAGTTTTTTGTGTTCAAAAAACAAAACCGGGTCAGGGTCGCGGATTGCCGCTTTGATTAAACCTTTGGCGTCATAGGCTGTCGAAGGCTCGACCATCTTCAAACCCGCCGTGTTCAGGAAGAATGATTCGGCGTTCAAAGAATGAAACGGTCCGCCCCGCACGCCGCCGCCGCATGGACCGCGAAAGACCGCCTGAATCGAACCGCACCCGCGATAACGCGATTTCGCCGCGTAATTCGTCAGCATATCGAAACCGTTTGAAATAAAATCAATAAACTGAAATTCGGCGACTGGTTTCATTCCCATCAAAGCCGCGCCGCACGCCGCGCCGACAATCGCGGCTTCGGAAATCGGCGTATCAATCATCCGCTGTGCGCCGAATTCGTCAATAAAACCTTCGGTCAACTTAAACGCGCCGCCGTATGCGCCGATATCTTCGCCGATGACGAACACGGTTTCGTCGCGCGTCATTTCTTCGTGAATGCCTTGCCGAATCGCTTCGATTAAAGTCACGCCTTTTTCTTGTTTGGTTGCTGTTGCCATTTACTATTTGGTTTCCGCTCCGAAATGCTTCCCATTTCCAGAGATTTTAATTTAATCCGCCGCTCCATTTATTGAAACCACCAACAGCATCGAATCAGCCGGCGTCAAAGAAGAAGCGCGCCGTTAAATGGCAAAAACGATGTCGAGCGTTTGGTCGTCGAACCCAAAAACAAGATTCCCGACGCTTAAATCGGCGGTTGCTTTTCACTGATTTTCCGCGTTCTCTAAATCCGCCTCGACGATTTCGCTGCTGCCTTCGGCTTTGCCGGGCGTGCGCCCGGGAGCGTTTTCTTCGCTGCCGTCGGCGAAATCATTTTCCGGCTCGCTCGGCTGGATATGGACTTTGCCCGCCTCTCCGCTCGCCGCGTCTTTTTTCGCCGCATCTTGATTGTTTGATTGATCGTTCATTTTGTTCTCCTCAAATTAGATTTTTTACGTGCTTATTATTTGCTGCCGACCCGTCCGAATTTATGTTTTTATTTTTCAGACTTCAGTATGAAAGACGACAGAACTTCGCGCTTCCGTTATAACAGTATATTTAAACAGTCGAAAACAAACAATTAAAAGGAGATAAATTTTATGTCGGAAAATCCACAGGAAAAAGAACCGCAACCGCCGTTTGACGAGCCGCAGCAAGAGCAAACGCCGGGACTCGAATCGGAAATGGAACTCGCGCCCGATTACGGCGAGGAAAGCTATCGCGGTTCGGAAAAATTAAAAGGCAAAACGGCGATTATCACGGGCGGCGATTCGGGAATCGGTCGCGCGGTCGCGCTCGCGTTTGCCCGCGAAGGCGCGAACGTTTTAATTTCTTATTTGAACGAAGAGGAAGATGCGCAGGAGACGCGCCGCGTCGTCGAGAGCGCCGGACAGCGCTGTCTGCTGGCGGCGGGCGACATCGGCATTGAATCGCACTGCCAAAAAATTGTCGAACAGGCGGCGAGCGAATTCGGCAGAATTGATATTTTGGTCAACAACGCCGCTTTTCAAATGTCGCACGAAGGCATCCTGGATTTGCCGTCCGAAGAAATGGAAAAAACATTTCGCACGAATATCTTTGCGATGTTTTACCTTTGTAAAGCCGCGCTGCCGAAAATGGAAGAAGGCGGCGCGATTATCAACACGGCTTCGATTCAAGCCTACGAGCCGGACCCGAGTTTGATGGCGTATGCGGCGACAAAAGGCGCCATCGTTAATTTTACAAAATCGTTAAATAAAGAAGCGGTGGAAAAAGGAATCCGCGTCAACTGCGTCGCTCCAGGTCCAGTTTGGACGCCGCTGATTCCGGCAACGATGCCGCCGGAAAAAGTATCGAAATTCGGCGCGGATACGCCGATGAAACGACCGGCGCAGCCGTCCGAACTCGCGTCCGCCTATGTGTTTCTCGCCTCCGACGATGCGAGCTATATCAGCGGCGAAATTCTCGGCGTAACCGGCGGCAAACCGCTGCCGTAAATTATTTTTCGAGCGGAAAAACTAAAGATGGGAGATTGAATTTTCGCCGAAAATTCAATCTCCCATCTTTAGTTTTTTAAAGTTCGCTTCATTTTTTCACGAATTCCAATAAATAACTCATTCATTTTCTGTTTCCTTTGTTTCCTCATCATCGCCGAACAGACGGATGACTGGCGTTCGCAGAAACTCCAGCGCGTCGGTTTCGCTGCGTGCCGTTTGCAAAACGCGAGCGGCTTGTTCGGCGCGCGGGCGGTCTTCTTTTGAGATTTGCAGAATTATTCGCCCGTCTTTATTCGGAATTTCGCTTAAAGTTCTGAAATTGTTCAGCCAAATTTCGAGCGAGTGCCGGAAAAACTTTCTACCGACGCGAACTTCTTCGATTTCCTTGAGCGGGATTCTGACTTCTTTGATGCCGGTTTTCATAATGCCGAAAATCTTCGCTTCAAATTCGACGACTACTCCGGCGCGGGAAATTTTCGCCATTCCGTCAACGGTTTTGAAGCCGCCGGTCTGCGAGCCGTCAATCTTGAACGCGATGCTGATGTAATTTGCTCTCGACATCAATTTTATAAATCCTGCGCCCTGGTTTCATCTTCTTCCGGGTGAATTTCGAGTTCGTCCATTCGCTCCTTTTCGGCGACGAAATTGAAAGCCGCCAGCGCCGCTGTGACGAGCGCGATGGCGACGCCGTAGTAAAGCGCGTCGAGCGCGCTTTCACCCTGCAAAATCTTTTGCAGAAATTTCACAGCCATTACCGGCACGATGACGAAGGTGAATTTCGATTTGAGTTCGTCCAAATTCCTGACGAGCATCCAATCGGGAACTTTGAGTTCGCCAATGAAAAGCTCGTAAAGGCTCACCGAAATTACGAGCATCGCGGTGGCGACGAGAACCGTATCCAAGCAATCGAATAATCCAACCAATGCTAAATCGTCTTTTACTTCGCCGAGCGCGATCGCCGTTACCGTTTGGACGGTTTTATACACGCCGAGAAGGTAACTCGTCAGCGAACAGACGAACAAAACCAGCACGCCGATATAGACGATGTAGCGCGATTTTTCAATGAGCCATCTCATAATAATCAAAGTGAAAAAGTTTATTCACAAACAATCGGCGACGACTTTTCCCTTTTTTATTTTCTACTTTTCCAAGACTTTTTTCTTGAACGCGGGCGCGACAATCGAATTATCGAAAACATCGTAAGCCGCCGAAACAGGCTCAGGAAAACCGGCTTCTTCGGCGATTGCCAGTTCGCTCTCCAGATATGCGGAAACTTCTGCGACAATCTTTTTCAAATCATTTTCCCCGACTATTTTTTCTTCGCTCAAAAACCTTTCGTAACGGTCAATCGGGTCGTTCGTCGTCGCCCAAAAATCAATTTCACCGGCGGGAACATAACTTTGATTATCGTGTTCGGCGTGTCCTTTACGGCGATACGTCATCGCTTCAATTAGCACCGAACCGCCTCCAGAGCGAGCGTGTTCGACCGCCTGTTTCATCGTTTCATAACAGGCGACAATATCGTTGCCGTCCGTCTGCAAACCGAGAATTCCGTAGCCGACGGCTTTATCAACAAAATGCTCTGCCGCGCATTGATTTCTGGTCGGCGTGGAATAAGCGTAACCGTTGTTTTCGATAATCGTAACGAGCGGCAGTTTTTGCACGGCGGCGAAATTCACGCCTTCGTGAAACGCTCCGGTCGAGCTTGCGCCTTCACCCAGATACGCGACGGCAACGCGGTCTTCTCGTTTCATTCTCGACGCCAATAAAATTCCGGTCATCACCGGAATCATATCGCCCAAGTGAGAAATCGGACCGACGAAGCCTTTTTCCAAATCGGCAAAATGAAACTGAACGTCGGTCGCGCGAGACGGTGCGTTCGCTTTTCCGAGATACTGCGCGAAAATCGTGCGCGGCAGAATGCCTTTGACGAAACAGGCGCCGATGTCGCGGATTAATGGGGCGATGAAATCCTGCTCGGAGAGCGCGTAAGCCGTTCCGACCGCCGTCGCTTCCTGACCCAATGAAGTAAAAACGCCGCCTGTCAATTTTGCCTGGCGCTTTAGCCGAACGGTGATTTCGTCAAACATTCGGGTCATTTTCACATAGCGATACATTTCCAAAAGTTGCTCTTTCGTTAAAGAAGTTTCTCGCGTGCAGGCGAGCGGTTCGGTTGATTTTCTCAAGTTTGTTTTTGCAGACATTTTTATTTTCTCCACGAATCAACTCAGAGGAACACGAAATTTTATTATTTTCTTTCGTGAGTTTTCGTGTTTGTTCGCGGCTAATATTTCTTCCAAAAGTATTTTGCGACGCCGTAAATGCTAATCAGCGCCCAGAAAAATTCTACGATGAAAGCGGCGAAGTTAAAACTGTAACGCAGCGAAATTAAAATCAAACTCGCGCCGAGCGCGTTGAGCAGCGAATAGGCGAGCGCGTCGCTGCGAATTTTTTCAAGCTGCAACGCGACGTATGTGAGAATTATTAGCCCGACGCCGATTGAGCCGATAATGTCATACCAGGCGTATTGCATAAACTTTTTCGCTAATCTGTCTCGTCTTCATACCACGCTTCGTGCGGCGAACAGCGGAAGCAGCGCAAACAATCAGTCAATTTCCATTGGTAACCGCATCCGGGACAACGCCCGCGCGTGTCGAAAGTGTTCCACTCGGTTCCGCATCCGTCGTGCGATATGTCATCGCCGCAAAACCAGCGGCTCGACGCGCGCGGCTGCCAGCGGCACAGCGGACAGCGAATGCGGCTGGAATTCGTCGGCGTATCTTTTAATTTTTCAGTTTCGGAGTGTTCGTCAAAACCCGGACTTTTCCGAAAAAGGAAAAAGTCAAATAAAAGAGACGATAAATCTTGCCGTAAAACCATAACTGTTTACCGAAAATCCGTTGAAAGATGTGAAAGATTATTTGAAAGAATATTTAGCGACCAAACCGTTTGCGCCAACCGCCCAAACTGCTTTTCTGCCTTTTGCCCGCACCGCGTTGTAATTTTCCCGGTCAAGATTCGTCCAGCTTTTTCCGCCGTCAATTGATAAATCAGAACCGCTTGAACCGACCGCCAATAAAGTGTTTTTGTCAATATATGTTACGCCCGAACGATAACCGCTCAAACCTTTGCCGAGCGTCCAACTTACGCCGCCGTCGCTTGTGAAAGCCGAATTATTGTTAATTTCATTGGGCTTTTCATAATTTCCGCCGACAATGACGCCCTGCTGCTGGTTCAGCATAGCGATTGAGAAAATTCCGCTCCCCGCCGTTCCCTTAACGATTGACGTTTCCGAAGCGTTCCAATCGAGTCCGCGATTAGCGGAATTGAAAACTCTCGCATCAGTTCCGCCGGAAACTAAATAAACATTCGATTTTCCTTGAGTAATCAAACAAGTTCCGCTCGCCGCGAAAGCCGCTTCGCCTTCTTTGGCGCGCGGCGATTGTTTATTGTCTATCACGTTCCAGGTCTCGCCGTCTTTCGTTTCAATCAAAAGATACTTGCCGTCAACCGGGTCGCTCATCGCAATGCCGCGCGTCGAATCCCAAAAAGCGAACGCATCGAAAAACGCTTTCGGATTGGTATTTTTGAATTGCAGTTTCCAACTCCGTCCGCCGTCGTTTGTTTTGTAAATGCGCGAGTTTTCGCCTTCGCCAATGCTCAAAAGATAAGCCGTTTTTGCATCGAATGCTTCGACATCGCGGAAATCGAGTTTGTCGGCATCGGGAACTTTTCCAACCGTCCAATTCTTTCCGCCGTCAACTGTTAGTAAGAAAGTTCCGCCGGTTCCGCTTGCCCAGACTATTTTTTCATTGACGACTGACAGCCCGCGCAAACTCGCTTTGGTCTCGATTGTTTGTTTTTGCCATTGCGCGGCGGTGATTGAAGCGGCGATGAAAATCAGCAGCAGTGACACGGCAAAAGACGAAAAAAGCGATTGCATTGTTCGGTTAAATTTCATAATAAAATCCCTGCGCGCAAGCGAGTTTTTCCTGCGGACGGTTGTTTTCTAAACTCGTTACGTTGTTTTCTCGACTCGTTATAAAGTAATTTATGTTTAGTCAAAACTCAAAGGCGAATCGAACCGAAGAAATGAGCTTGAATCCAATGCCTGTAGCCGAGAGATTTGCGTTCGGCGAATCGCTGAATCAGTAGCCGGTTTTAGAAAACTACAATCTATTCACGTCCGACGCGGTTTTGAAGGTGGCGGTCGAGGCGAACGGCGGCGCGTGGAACAACGCCCGCGCCGCGAATTTCGGAGAGATTTTGGGAAAAGCCGAAACGCTCGAACTCGGAAATTTAGCAAATAAAAATCCGCCAATCTTAAAGAAGTATATTCATCATGGTTGAATTTATCTGTGTCTATCTGTGTTTATCTATGGTTAAATAACTGGTAAAAAATTATGTTGAATCTAGCCATTCTGCTTGAAGACAGCGCACGAAACGTGCCGGAACGGACAGCCGTCATCTGCGGCGACGCGAGAATGACTTACGCCGAAATCAACGCCAAAGCCAATCAAGTCGCCAATGCTCTGCGCGAAATCGGCGTGGGAAAAGGCGACAAAGTTGCGCTGTCGTGTCCGAATCTGCCGTTTTTCCCAATCGTCTATTACGGCATTTTGAAAACGGGCGCGGTCGTCGTACCGCTTAATGTTTTATTGAAGGAACGCGAAATCGCTTATCACTTGGCGGATTCTGACGCGCGCGTTTATTTTTGTTTTCAAGGCGCGGCTGATTTGCCGATGGGCGAATACGGCTTTGCAGGTTTCAGTCAAACCGAAACGTGCGAGCATTTCATTTTGATAAATGCGAATCCGGCGGAAAAATCGCCGTTTGAAAACACACAAACATTCGCTGAATTTATTGAAAATCAGCCGACCGAATACGAATCAGAATTGACGAACGCCGACGACACCGCCGTGATTCTCTACACATCGGGAACGACCGGACAGCCGAAGGGCGCCGAATTGACGCATTTGAATATGACTTTAAACGCGCGTCTGTTCGGCGTTTACGACGCGCGGCGCGGCTACGACACGCATCTGGTTGCCTTGCCGCTGTTTCATTCTTTCGGGCAATCCGTCCAGATGAATTCAGGATTTTATAATGGCGCGACGCTCAATCTGCTGCCGCGTTTCGCGCCCGAAGCCGCGCTCTCGGAAATGGAAAAAAACGAGGTGACGATTTTCGCTGGCGTGCCGACGATGTATTGGGCGCTGCTCAATTACGCGGACGCGGACAAGTTTGATTTGGCGAAAATCGCCGCCAATCTAGCGACCTGTCACGCAGGCGGCTCGCCCTTGCCGCTCGAAGTTCTGCGCGGGTTTGAAGCGAAATTCGACACAAAGGTGATGGAAGGTTACGGACTTTCGGAAACTTCGCCCGCCGCCGTTTTCAACAAAGCGTGGAATTCGCGCCCTGGTTCGGTCGGCTTTCCGGTTTGGGGCGTGCAGATTCGCGTCGTTGACGAATCGGGCGCGGACGTTCCCACGGGCGATTTGGGCGAAATCATCATTCGCGGTCACGTCGTGATGAAAGGCTATTACAAACAACCGGACGCGACCGCCGCGGCGATAAAAAACGGCTGGTTTTATTCGGGCGACATCGGACGTTTCGACGCCGACGGATTTTTATACATCGCCGACCGCGTCAAAGATATGATTTTGCGCGGCGGTTTTAACGTCTACCCGCGCGAACTCGAAGAAGTTTTGATGACGCACGAAGCCGTCTCCTTATGCGCGGTCGTCGGCACGCCGCACGACGAATACGGCGAAGAAATCAAAGCCTACGTCGTGCCGAAACCCGGCGCGAAAATAACCGAAAACGAACTCGTCGAGTGGTGCAAAACAAATATGGCGAGTTATAAATATCCGCGCGTCGTCGAGTTCCGCGACAGTTTGCCGATGACCGCGACGGGGAAAATTTTGAAGAGGGAATTGCGTTGATTTAACAAGAAAAGAAATTACCAAGGATAAAGAGGATAAACAACAGCTTGCTCTCAAGTCCGTTTGAAAAGTAAAATTTGTTTACGCCTCATAATTTTTTCGGCAAAATTCGATTTCGGCGAATCCTTAATGACCGCGGAGCGTTGGCAAAAAGTTGAAGCAATTGTGCAATCGGCACTCGATATTGAATCGGGCGCGGAACGCGATTGTTTTGTTTCGGATGCTTGCGCGGGCGATGAAGAATTGCGCGGCGAAGTCGAACGGCTGATGGTTGCCGCCGATGATGCGGATAGTTTTATCGAATCGCCGGCTTGGACGAACGGCGGCTTGCTCAATTCCGTCGCCAAGAAAAACATTCGTGATTCGCTCGACGAACAAATCGAAAACGGCGGCGGCTCGGTTGACGAGACGGACAATTTTATCGGCATAAAAATCGGCGTTTTTGAACTTGTAAAAGAATTAGGACGCGGCGGAATGGGCGCGGTTTATCTGGCTACGAGAGCCGAAGGCGAATTTCGTCAGAGAGTCGCCGTCAAGTTAATCAAGCGCGGAATGGACACGGATTTTATCGTCAAGCGATTTCGCCACGAACGCCAAATCTTAGCCTCGCTGAATCATCCGAACATTGCCTGTTTGATTGACGGCGGCACGAGCGCGGACGGTTTGCCGTATTTCGTGATGGAATACGTCGAAGGAAAACCGCTGTACCGTTTTTGCGACGAACGAAAACTCGGCACGACCGAAAGACTGCGATTGTTCCGGCGACTTTGCGAAGCGGTCGAAGCGGCGCACCGGCTTAAAGTCGTTCACCGCGATTTGAAGCCGTCGAACATTTTGGTCAAAAAGGACGGCACGCCGAAGCTGCTCGATTTCGGCATCGCCAAAATTCTCGACTCGGATTTGGCTTCTGCGACGCTCGAACCGACGGCGACGGCAATGCGGCTGATGACGCCGGAATACGCTTCGCCCGAACAGGTTTGCGGCGAACCGGTTTCGCCCGCTTCCGATATTTACAGTTTGGGCATTCTGCTTTACGAATTGCTTACAGGACATCGCCCGTATCAGTTCAAAAATCGCGCTCTGCACGAGATTCACCGCGCCGTTTGCGAGGAAGTTCCGAGCGCGCCGAGCGAAGGTTTAACGCGCGAGGATAATCTCGTGCCGACCGGAGCGAGCGAAAAAACGACGAACGCGGATGAAAAACCAATACGGGAAAACACGACGCTCGAAATCATTTTTCGCTCGCGCAGCACCGATTTTGAGAATTTGCGGCGCGAGCTGGCGGGCGATTTGGATAAAATCATTCTTAAAACTTTGCGGAAAAATCCGGCAGAGCGTTATCAAACCGCTTCCGAACTCGTCGAAGACATCAGCAGATTTTTGGAAAAGCGCCCGGTCAAAGCCGAATCATTCGTCCTTTCCAAGGAAATTACAGTTTCCAAATCGAAAACGAACGAATCGAATTTTGCCGAAAAACCATCGGCGGCGATTCTGCCGTTCAAAATTCTCGGCGCGACAAATCGAAGCGACACGGAGAGCGAAGATTTTTTGGGCATCGGACTCGCGGACGCGCTCGTTACGCGTCTGAGCGTGATTAAACAAATCGTCGTGCGCCCGACGAGTTCGGTTTTGGCTTTGAGCGCGGACAGCGATTCGTTTCGCGCCGGTCAGGAATTGGCGGTTAATTTCGTTGTTGACGGAAACATCAGGCGCGTCGGCGAGCGGATTCGCGTCACCGTTCAGCTTTTGAGCGTCGGCGAAAATGCGACGCTTTGGGCGCAAACTTTTGACGAAAAGTTTACAGATGTTTTGGAACTCGAAGATTCGATTTCCGAACGAATCGCCAAATCTCTCTTGCCGCAACTGACCGGCGAAGAACAAATTCAATTAA
The DNA here is from genome assembly GCA_030448055.1 of Pyrinomonadaceae bacterium. Classification (GTDB taxonomy): domain Bacteria; phylum Acidobacteriota; class Blastocatellia; order Pyrinomonadales; family Pyrinomonadaceae. The sequence goes on along the minus strand of JAUJNR010000004.1, from coordinate 132,348 downwards.
ACAAACGCGGAACAAACAACCCGGCGGCTTATCAAGCGTATTTGCGCGGGCGTTTTCACTGGAATCAATTCACGCCCGAATCGCTCTCGAAAGCCATCGAATCTTTTCAGATGGCAATCCGGCTTGATGAAAATTATGCTCTGGCGTATGTCGGAATTGCAGATTTTTATACTTGGGCGAATATTTACGGGCTGATTCCTTCCGCTCACGCGCTCGATGAAGCCGAACGCGCCGCTCGCCGCGCTATTGAAATTGATGAGCGATTGGGCGAAGCCTACGCATCGCTCGGTTTAATAACCCAAAACCGGATGCGATGGGCGGAAGCCGAAAAACTCAAACGGCAAGCCATCAAGCTCAATCCTAATTACTCGATAGCACACGAATGGTGGGCGGCACAACTCGTCGGAATGGGAGAAACCGACGAAGGCGTTAAGGAAATGCGGCTCGCCGAAAGTCTCGACCCGCTTTCGCTTCGCACCAAAACGCTGACCGCGTGGACGCTTTTTCAGGCGCATCATTTTGACGAAGCGCTCGAAACCGCGAGGCAAATCCTCGAACTCGACAAAAATTATCCGCAAGGCTATTCGCAAGCCGGATTTGCGCTGTGGGCGATGGGACGCTACGCCGAAGTGCTGCCGAATTTTCAGAAATTCGACGAAATGATTCCAGATTTCGCGCTGGCGAAATACCAGCTTTGCTTTGGTTTCGCGGCGGTCAACCGGCACGCGGAAGCCCGCGCGGTTTTGGAAGAAATCAAAACGCTCGCCGCAAACGGCTATGTCAAACCGTATTTTCTGGCGATGGCGCACGTCGCCGTCGGCGAGCGCGACGCGGCTTTTGATTATTTCTGCAGGAGGACGCGCGTTATCACGGTTTGCTCGAACGGATGAATCATCCGTTTGTCGAAACTTTCAAAGCGCGAAGCAAAGCGAAAAATCAGCCGAAAACTTTTGCCGTGCTGCCGTTCAAATTGCTGCAATTTAACACGGACGACGATTCGGAAGACCAATTTTTGAGCATCGGTTTGGCGGACGCGCTGATTACCAGATTGTCGAAAATCAGGCGCATCGCCGTGCGCCCGACTGCCGCCGTAGTGCGTTTTGCCGCCGCTTTGGACGCTTTTCAAGCCGGGCGCGAACTCGAAGCCGATTTCGTTTTGGCGGGCAACATCCGGCGCGCGGGAAATCGCGTCCGCGTCTCAGCGCAGCTTCTTAAAGTCGCCGATAAATCAACCGCTTGGGCGCAGACGTTTGACGAACAATTCACTGATGTTCTAACGCTCGAAGATTTAATTTCCGAGCGCGTCGCCAAATCTCTGCTGCCGCAGTTGACGGGCGAAGAACAAAAACAACTGCAAAAACGCGAAACCGATTCGCCGGAAGCCTACGAAGCCTATCTAAAAGGGCGTTTTTACTGGAGTCTAATGACCGAGGAAGGTTTCAGTAAAGCCATCGGTTTTTATGAACGCGCCATCGCGCTTGATGCCGATTACGCTTTGGCTTATGCGGCAATCGCCGAATATTACATTTTTCTTGGGATTCACTGCGTTTTGCCGTTCGCCGTTTGCGGCGTGAAATCGAAAGAGGCGGCGGAAAAAGCTGCTGCGATTGACCCGCAGCTTGCCGAGGCGCAAGCCGCACTCGGAATCGCCGCCCTGAATCACGATTTCGATTGGGAAAAATCGGAAAAATACTTGCGCTGCGCCATCGAAATCTCTCCGAACTCAATTCCGGCGCACAGTTGGTATCAAACTTTACTGCTCGAAAGCGGGCGTTTTGACGAAGCTTTGGTTGAACTCGACCGCGTTCTCGAACTCAACCCCGATTCGCTTTTGGGTTTGCATTATCTGGCTTGGGCGCATTTTCACGCGCGACGCTTCGACGAATCAATCGAGGTTCACCGCCGGATACTCAAAAACGAGCCGAATTATGCGTGGGGACATTTTACTTTCAGCTGGCTGCTCAGATGTGCGGGCGAACAGGCGGAAGCCGTTGCCGAAGCCCGAAAAGGCATCGAACTCGCGCCGCACAATCTAATGTATCTCACCGCGCTCGCCGAAAACGGGCAGCGCGACGAAGCCGTAAAAACGCTCGACGCAATCAACGAATCGGCGACGACGTGCTACGTTTCGCCGTATATGCTCGCCATCGTTTATTGCAGTTTAGGCGACGGCGAACGGGCTTTTGAATTGCTCGAAACGGCTCTCGCCGAGCACGATGTGTGGATTGTCTGGCTTTACGTTGACCCGCAGTTTGACCGTTTGCGCGATGATGCGCGATTCAACGATTTGCTGCGGCGGATGAACCATCCGTTAGCCGGATAAAGCGTCTCAAAGACAATCAATCGTTTCATCGTTTTTCCACGCTCGCCTTAAATTTATCTTCGTATTTTCCCGCGCCAAAGATTCGGACTAATTTCCCGCGACGGTTCTGCCGTCGTTGCCGCCTTTTTCCGAGATGACCGGCAGCGGATAAGTGCCGCGCGGTCCGGTTACAATGTGCGGTTTGACGAAATCGTTGAAGGATTTCGTGCTGATTAAATCCGTGTGCGTAGCTTTGGTGAAAGCGTAATCGGTGACGCCGTATTTTGCCGATTCGACACCGACGAAACCGTCGTTCCATTCCGGACCCGCGCAGAGCACCGGCATTGAATTTCCGACGAAAGCCGAAAACTTCGTGCCTTTGCGATTGGTTACATATTGATTGAAATGTTTCATTTCCTCGACGGTCAATTCTCTCATCGCCTGCGGATTATTTTTTAAGACCTCGGTATTCTCCGTCAACATCGTGCACGACGCGCCGTTATTCGGCACGCCGAGCATCTCAGATGTTTGACGACCGGACGATTGTCGGGCAAAACTTCCTTCTGTTTATGAACGTAAAGCCGGGCGAGAAGTCCGCCGGTCGAATGCGCGAGCATATCAACGTGCCAGGCATTTGCCGACCTGCTGACGTTATTGACATACTGCGTCAAATTCTCGGCGTTGTCATAAACGGATTTGTTCGTTCTGGTCTGCGTAACGGTTCCTTCGTCCGTAATACTTCCTTCCGGGGAAGTATCAGAAACTTGATAAGTTTTCCAACCGTAACTGTGGGTGACGGTCAGCAGATTTTGATAAATCTCGAAATCCGCCGCTTGCGTCCAAATGCCCGGAACAAAGATTATCGGTTTGGGCGCGACTTTCAGATTCTTCGTCATTTCGTCCTGTTTTTTATAATTTTCCCAAGCCTCGGCTTTGACGCGCTGAACCAGCCGGGGGCGACCGTTGTCATACCACGCATAACCCTCGGTGTTCCAGACGGTTTCGACTTCGCGCTCCTCGCCCGCGTCGAGCCGGATAGAAACCGTGTTGTTGTTTAAGGGTAAATCAGGCTTAGCGGCATCCCATTTATCGCCCTTGTAGGTTTCTTTGAAAAACACTTCGACGAATTTCGGCTCGCTCGATAAATTCAAGACTTTGGTTTTGACTTTGACCGGATTGCCGTCAACCGTTCCCGTCTGCTCGACGATTTCCTGCCAATCTTCCCAGTTCGGAAATCTCGGATGCTCGAATTTCAAATCGGTAATCAAAAGTTTTGGCGGGCAGGGCTGGAAATACCACGTCGCCTGATAAATGAATGTTCTGACTTTTCCTTTGCCGTCATCGCCCCAGATTTTCGTTCCCGATAAAATTCCGGGCTTTTCGGGGTCGAATTTCTGGTCGTTAACCGAAAATCTTTCGCCGTCAACTTTAGTCGGCTGATTATCGGTTTTGTCGTAAGGCTGGTTATTTTTCTCCTGGCAGTGACCGCTGCGTTTGACGTGCTGCTCGCGTTTGTGCGTTCCGGCGGCGTCGGGAAAACCAATACTGAAATTGTATGTGCCGCCCATTTCGTCAACGCGCAAATTAAACGCAGTCGCCGAACCTTCGGCTTTCGCTTCCGTCACGCGGTGGTCGGTGTTTTCGATGATGAACCAGTGTCCGGGATCGCGCGAACCGCAGGCATCCCAAACCCTTTCTTCGCCCCAATTCAAATCCTTATCGTTAAAAGTAACCTTCGTATTGACGACCGCATTCCGCGCATCGCCGCCGTCCACCACGACGCTTCCGGTGTAATCGTAATCGCGCGAAGTTTTATGCTTGATGCGGTCTTTGGCTTTGCGGATTCCCGGCTCGTCCGATTCGAGAGAATCCTTCAAAATCTTTTTGAAGGTGACAGCGCCGCTCCAACCGCCGCTGCATTTTGCGGCAGATTGGTTTCCGGCGGGCGATGTAGCGTCCGGCTTTGTCGGAGTCGCGCGCGGGCTGGAAGTTTTGCGGCTGGTTTGCGCCGCGACAGGCAAAAAGCTGCCGGACAAAATTCCGATGCAAATTATGAATGAAAAAAATTTTGAAAATAATTTTGATATAAATTGTTCCGCATAATTTCTCTCCATTTCGCGCCGCTGTTCCGGCGCTGCGAAGTTTCCTCGATTTGTAATGAGCAAGCGGCAAAAGGTTCGGCGCAATTCTCAAAAATCTTTAGACAAAAACTCCTTTGCCGCTCTCGCGGGAAAAATAAATCATCGAATTTACGGCGTCGAGACATTTAGACTAACCCAATTCCAGGAGCCGAATGCGGGACCGACCATCGAAGCCTTCGCCGCGCTCGGCACGAATAAAAGGCTTGCCTCGCCGACCGCTTCGACCGGCGTCATTCCGAACATCGGCTCGTATGATTTGTTGTCTTTTATTTTAAGCGGTTTGCCGTCGGCTTTGACGCTGATACGGTAGCGTCCGAGCGGAATGTTGTGAATTCTGAAACTGCTCGACATTCCGAGCGTCTTGCGGATGACGATTGTCCGTCCAGCCGTCCCGTCGAGCATTTTTCCTTCGGGCGTTAAGGTTAATTCAAACATTGATCCTTCCCGGACGGCGAACGGCGGCGCGCTGTCATTGTTTGCCTCTGCCGAATACCAGTTGAAAAAAATCGCGCCGCCGTAGAAGGTAGAAGGAAGATGCGAAGATTGCTGCAAATTTTCGCGGCTGGTTATTCCGTAAGGCAGCATCACAAAGTTTTCCACCGCGCCGTCAACGGTCGTAAAGCTGTCGAGTTTTCCGTCCGCCGGATGAAACGAGACAGCCGCCACACCATCGCCCCATTCGATTTGATAACCGGCGTTGTAAAAATGCGCCGAGCCTTTTGGAACGACGAATTCGTAATAACCCTTTGCGTCGGTTGTGCCTTGCGCGCCCGAATACTGACCGGCGAAATACGAAGCGCGAATGCCGATTGCCGCGCCCGCGAGCGGTTTGCCAGTCCAATCTTTGACGTAGCCGCGCACACGGTTCGGCTTCGGCGCGAGCGCGGGAAATTCGGGCATCGCGGGCATTTCGTTTCACGTTCACCGACAGTTGGTTCTTTTCGACGTTTATAACTTTCGCCGAGCCGTCGCTGTTGGCTGCGTTCGAGCGCGGCACGTTATTCGCGCTGCCGTTGGTCTTGGGCGAATCGGTTTTCGATAAATTCACCGGCAGCATTTCCGTCTACGCCAGCATAAGGAAATCATCTTTTGCTGTCCAAAAACCCATAATGCCGCGCCGCTCAGCGGCGTTGACCGAACTAAAAACCGTGAACTCCGGGTTTTCTTCGCTGACGGCGTAAGTCCAGCCTCCGGTTTGCAAACTTTCGGTGAATTTTCTAACGAATTGCGCCCGGTTCGAATTTCGGAAGCTGCCGGTCCACACCAAAACTTCAGATTCGCCCTGCCGGACTTTTTCGCCGCCCAATGCGATGAGCTTGCTGAGCGTGTCTCGGATTTCGGCGGGAACGCTTCGGTCGTTGACGCGCAGCGCTCCAGCGGGCAATCGCACATTGTTTAATGTCGAGTTTGTCGCGGGCTGCGCGTCTTTGTCGGCTTGCGCCGCCGTTTGCGTCGCGGTCAGCGTCAGAACCGCGCAAATGATAAAAAGCAGATTGTAAAATTTAAACATGATGATTTCTCCTTTAATAATTGTTTGCAAAAATGATTAGTCAACGTTGTTTTTTCTCCAGATTGACACCAATGTCGGCTTCGTCTAATTAGCCTTGCGGTAGCAAGCAGTTGTGCTGTTTGCGCCCGTCAAGCAAAGTTGAATGACTTCCTGCGCGTCGCGCTTTATTTGCCAGGTGAGCGTTTGATTTTCGGCGGCGAGCGTTTCCGTTTTTATGTCGTTCGGCTGGCAACTGCTGATGCGCTGCGTTTTGTTGTTTGGAAAGTCGAGCGAAACCTGTGAATCAGCGACGGCAAAAGTTCCTTCTTTAATCGCCGTCTCGGTAACAAAACAGCCAGCCTTTTGAGCGGTTTTCAGCAAACTGAACTGTACCCGCCCGTTTGCCAGAAAGCTGAATTTAGCCGTCGCCATATTGCTCGGCGGCGTTCCGTTTTGCAGCATCCAGTCGCCGACCAAATCTTTCAGCGCGCCGCCGGTTTTCAAAATTTTCGCGTCGGTTTTAATCTCTCCCAAACTGTTTGCGCCGTGAGCGCGCCGATAAACGTCGCGCAAAATCTGCTGTTTCGCGTCGCTTATTTGTGTTTTCATTTGGCTAATGATTTCGGGCAAAACCTTTTCTCGAACGGCTTCGCGTTCGGCGTATTTTTTCATCCCGTTCGTCCGGTCGGAGAGTGCAATCGCATCGCCGATAAATTTGATTGTTTCCCGATTACCGTTTTTCCATTCGGAGACGACAACCGTTTGAAATTCGTCTTTCTTCTCATAGCTGAAACCGGCGGAAAACAACCATTCGTAAAGCAGAATTGTGCGTTTAACATCCATCTCGCGCAGCGGCGGATTGCCGTCCGCCAAAATCTTGTTATGCGGGTCGTCCGTGCCGATTTGATTTTTTGTTTGAGCGAGCGCAGACAAACTCGCTCCTAAAATTAAAATGGTGAAAAAGAGAATGGCGGAAATTTGTTTTGAACAGTTGAAAATTCTGTGTTTCATATTCTTATTTGTTTTTTTTATAAATTTGTCGCTTAAAATTACGGCTTCAAACTTTAGTGCGCAAAACGACCTGCAAAAGGTTCACCAATAAATCGCAAATTGTGAAATTGCGGAAAAGGCGGTAATTTTAAAATCGCAAAAATGATATAAAAATCAAAAAAATCAATTTACCGCTATGAACGACGCGCCGAACGATGTAACTCAACTGCTATTTCAATTAAGCAACGGCGACGCCGCCGTGCTTGATGAATTGCTGCCGCGCATTTATACCGAACTGCGCGGTTTGGCGAGCAATTATCTGAACCGCGAATACCGCAAAGACCATACATTGCAGCCGACGGCGCTCGTTCACGAAGCGTATTTGCGCCTTGTCAATCAACGTGAATCGCGTTGGGAAAGCCGCGCTCATTTTTTCGGCGCGGCGGCAAACGTGATGCGGCAGATTCTGGTTGACCACGCGCGGCGTCATACGGCTGAAAAGCGCGGCGGCGAGTTTGAGAAAATGCAGCTCGAAGAATCAATCGTCATTCAATCGAACGAAAAATCTTTTGAACTGCTCGCTCTTGACGAGGCGCTCGAAGAATTAGAAAAGTTTGACCCGCAAAAATCGAAAATCGTTGAGCTGCGTTACTTTGGCGGCTTGTCGGTTGCGGAAACGGCGGAAGTCTTAGGTGTTTCGGAAATCACGGTCAAACGCCACTGGCGCGTGGCGAAAGCGTGGCTTTACGATAAATTAAAAGCGGATTGATAAATAATTAAAGACGCGATAAGGAATAAAAATCTTCGCCTTTTTTTGAATTTTGGCGACTTCTTGCTTTATGTTTGATTCAGAAAATCTTCCGACTATAAACAGCGGCAGGATTTGCCTGCGTCGGCTGACCGCCGGTGATGTAGATTCTCTTTTTTCCATTTTCTCTGACCCGGAAGTGATGCGGTATTGGAGTTCTACGCCGCTTGAAGATACGAAAGCTGCGGAAAAACTGCTGGCTGATATTGACGACGGCTTTCAAAAGCGCGTTCTTTTTCAATGGGGAATCGCGCGCCGCGCCGACGATTGTGTTATCGGAACCTGCACTCTTTACCACATTGACACGGATAACCGGCGTGGCGAAATAGGTTATGCTCTCGGAAGCGAGCATTGGGGACGCGGTTATATGCGGGAGGCTTTAACCCTGCTTATCGACTTTTGTTTCGGACGTTTGAAGCTGCACAGATTAGAAGCGGACGTTGACCCGAAAAACAATTCGTCAATCAAAATTCTGGAGCGGCTCGGCTTTCGGAAAGAAGGTTTTTTGCGGGAAAGATGGCTGGTCGGCGGAGAAGTTCACGACTCGCTTATTTACGGACTTTTGGCAAGCGATTGGCTCGGTAATCTTGAGGCTCGGCAAAACGAAATCAGATAAAGGCAATGTCGAACAAGTCGTAGATGCGGAGCGAAATCCAGGTTTCGCTCCGCATCAAATTTGAAGACTTATTTTTTAACCGTTTTGACAATCGCTGTTTTGGTCGGCGCGGGCGGCGTTGTCGCGCCGACGCTCAAAGATGTCGCGGCGAGCCGCACTTGCCCGTTCGTTTCTGCGACGGCTTCAAGCGAGTATTCGCCGTTTGCCAGTTTTTCGGTCAACGCGCCGTAAACGCCGTCGTTTGCCGCGCCGTCGCCGGATTTGCCGTCGTCGCGCAGAATAATTTCGGCTGCTTTGCCGTCGTCGGATTTGATTCGGGCTTTCAGCGCCGCATTCGTAACGGGCGAATCGTTCAGGAAAAGTTTTGCCGTAATCGGAAACCGTCCGGCGTTCGCCTTGTCCGCTTCAAGCGTGAACGAAATTTGGTTTTGATTCGTGTTCGTCCAAGCCGCGACGATGACGCTCGTTTCCGCCGCGCCGGTGTTTTCGAGCTTTAATTTCAAACTGCCGCCAGCCGCCGGTTTATCAATCGAAATTGTGCGAAAATCCGCATTGGCTTCCGGCGAATTCGCTGCGCTTTTGCCGACGATTGCGCCTTTGTTATCAACGAGCGTCGCGGAAACCGCAGGCTGCGCCATCAAAGTTACGGCTGAACTGCTGCCCGTTTCGGCGGGAATGTAGAGTTCGATTGTTTGGCGCGGCTGAAGCGAAATTTCTTTCGCCAAATTGATTTTAGTATTTTCAGGCGCGGTGAAATCTTCTTGTTCTTCGGCTTGCGTCTTGAAACTTGCGTTAACGAATTGCACGACATTTTCAGTCGGGTGATTAAAACTTGCTGCCTGCGCGTGATACTGTTTCGGGTCTGGATCGTGATTTCCCAGACGGCTGATTGAAAGTTTGCGCCAGACCAATCGCCAAAAATCTTCCTCGCTCGTCAAAGCGGTGTGGATGTTTTTAGAATAACGAATGTCGCCGATTTCCCAGATCGCCGACGGGATTTCAACCACGCCGTCGCCGGAAACGGTTGATTGACAGGTTGCGGGAACGCTTGTTCCGACGAGATTCGAGAATTTTACGCCTTTGCGGTTGCGAACCGCGCGGTTAAAACCTTCGAGATATTTCGGGCGCAGTTGTTCGAGCGATTTGACGGGTTTGCCCAGAGACCAAAATGTAAAACCCATCAAATCGGCGCACGGGCTGCCCATATTCGGCGTTCCCAACATCACGAGATGCCCGATTGTCGGTTTGCCGTCCGGCGCGGTTTTCATCAAATCGTTGATGTAACTGCGCGTGATGAGTCCGCCCATCGAATGCGCGACGACATCAACGTGCCAGGCGTTCATATTTTTCTGCACAAACTCGATTTGCCTACCGAGCTGTTCGGCGTTTTCGATGATTGATTTCGCCGGTTTCCAGGTTCCTTTTTCGCCCGTGTTCATCAGCCCGTTCGACGGGTCTTTGCCGACGGCGAACGTGCGCCAAATCGAAGAATGCGCTTTGTAAAAAAGTTTGTCGTAGCCGTCCCACGATTTGTAGTCAGCCCACAAACCGTGCGCGAGAATGACCGGGCGCGGCATGATGACGATTTCCTTTGTCATTTCCCGCGTTTGTTTTTCGGTCAATTCGACTTTGATTTGCCGCCGCGACATCGGAAAACCGCCCGTTACCCAAGCGAAACCGGATGTGTCCCACAAATAATCAACTTCGCGGATTTCGCCCGGCGCAATCGAAATGTTCGTCTTGCCGTTTTCGAGCCGGATGTTTTCTTTTAATTCCTTAAATTCGATTTTCGGAAACTTGGTTTCCGACGAATAATTGACGATTTTCGCGCGGATGCGAACGAGATTGCTGTCAACCGTTTCTTCGTCTTCAATTTTTTTCCAAGTCTCGAAATCGGGATACGGATGCTCGGCAAATTCAACGTCAAGGATTTCCAGTTCCGCCGGACAGCGTTTAAAGCTCCAAGTTACCGTGTAGGTAAAACTTTTTACGTTCGCCGAACTCGTGTCCCAGGTTTTGCTGCCGGAAAGCACGTCCGGGTTTTTCGGGTCAATCGGCTGTTCTTCAATTAAATCGCCTTCGCCTTCTACTTTGGTCGGCGAAGCAGCTGATTTGTTGTCGCCTTCGTTGTTTTTCTGCTGACACCAACCGCCCTTCACTATTTTGACTTCTCGGTTGTATGTTCCCGAATTTCGGGAAATCGAAAACTAAACTGATAAACTCCGCCGGCTGGATAGACGTTCAGCGAAAAATCAGCTTCGCCCTCGCCGAACGCTTTGGTGATATTGTCGTCGGTCGTCTCGCTCCACTGCTCGCGCGAGCCTTTCCCGTCATAAAAACAAGTATCGTTTTGCACGTAGCGTTTGAATTTTTTGTCCGTATCGCTGAAAACGACTTGCGCTTTGGTTTGCGTCTTCTGCGGATTCAAACCGTTGACGAATATCTTGCCCGCGTAATTATAATCGCGGCTTGAAATGTGGTGCGTCGTTCCTTTAATCCGGTTTTTTCCTTTTTCATTTGAATCCTCTTTCAAAGTTTTAGAAAAAGTGACAATTCCGCTCCAACCGCCGTTGCATTTCGTCGCCGGCTGAGTTTGCGCCGGAGCTTTTTGGGTCGTCGCCTTATTTTTTACCGCGGCTCGCCTTTGCGCCGGAACGGGAAACGCTCCGTATAAAACGCTTGTGATTAAAATGAAACCGAGTAATTGTTTGAATGATTTTTGAATAAAGTTTTTGTATCGCATCGCTTTCGACTCCGTTTTCCGAATTTACCGCCGCAAAAATTTGGCTTCTAAACTTTAGTGCGTAAAGCGTGTGAAAAAAGGTTCAGTTAAGCGATTCGATTTAAAGAAAACAATAACTATCGCCGTTCGTGAATTTATTTACACTTAAAATTTTTTTGATACTTTTCTCCAAAATTTTTCGCGTAAATAGATGCAGAACAAAAACGCGCCCGTAATAGAGAAGCGCAAAAAATTAATTCAGGAGAAATGGTTTTTATTCGTTCGATTAAATAGCTTTGACCGCTTCGACGATGCTGACGGGCGAGCGTGTTGGAATAATTCGCGTCAAACGAAAATCGGCTTTGGAAAGAAGTGCGCGAAATTGACTTTCCGTTCGTTCCAAACCGCCGGGCGGGACCAGCATTTCGAGGTCGAGAATCTTACCGAAACTGTTTAGATAGAGTTTGCCGTCCGAAAAGATACAAAGGCATTAATTACTTGAACAGTTCTTCGACGGTTTCTTCGCCCTTCATCCCGATTCGGCGTTTGATGACTTTGTTTTTATCTTTCTGAACATCAATAAATTCCAGATAAAGATTGTCGTCGTCGCCGAGACGAATCCAGCCCGGCACGCTCGTTTTTCGGTTCAAAAACCGAATCATCGCGCCGCCTTCCGGGTCGGCGATGAAATGAAGTCGTTCGCGGTTCCGGTCGCTGCCTTTTCCGGGCGGAGCGTCAAATCTCATTGACATTTGCCTGTTGTCCAATAAACCGACGCCGAATCGCTCATAACCCTGTGGATCGAGAATCATCATACCGTGAGCCGGATTGATGCGCGGTCTTCCCTCTAACGGCGGATCAGGCATCGGCGCGCCCAATATGACGCGCTCGCGTCCCTTGTCGTCAACAATAATCAGACTGCGCGTTTTAATAACGGGCGCGACTTGGCTCGATTGATTAGCCGCGGTTTTTGATTGAGCTTGGGCGGGTGAAAATGGAATGACCGTTTGAAACAGTAAAGCCCAAACACCGATTACCAGTGTGCCTAAAAGAATTCTTGTTATTCGGTCAAATTTATACATATGAATACCTCCTTTATTTTAGATTCAAACGAGGCGCGCAACTTATTTTTTCGCCGTCGCCTCAACAATCATTTGCGCGGCTTGTTCGACCAAAGCCGTGATGATGTCCTCGCCGTCGGATTTGGCTTTCGCCTGAAATTGTTTCGCGGCGACGGGCGATTGGCTGATCAGCAAATACTGTTGTTGTCGAAACAAAAGTTATTAGAAAAAATGCGAATTGAATAAAACGTATTTTTTTTGTCATTGATTTGTTTCTTATGCTGCCTTTGAAAATTCTTTATCGGCAAAATTTTTGCCCTCAATCTATAGTGCGTAAGAGAGCGAAAAAAGTATCAGGAGCAATCTTTTTTATTAAAAAGTTTATTTTTTTACCGAAAGCTGTTTGAAGGTGAATTGAGTTATAGAAATTTCTTTTGGTTTCAATCCGTTAATAAACCATTCGCGTCTTTATCGTTCCTTTGACCGCTTTTAATATCTCAAAGGCTTCGCGCGAAAGTTTTCGGTCAATATCCAAAATCACGTAGCCGATCTGGTCGTTCGTTTTCAAATACTGAGCCGTAATGTTTATGCCGCGCTCGGACATTTTCGAATTGATTTCCGAGAGAACACCCGGCACGTTTTCGTGGATGTGCAGAATGCGGTGCGTTCCGGCTTGCGGCGGCAAGTTTAATTCGGGAACGGTGTGCGACCCCGTAGATGTGCCGAGTTCCGTGTAATTTATCAATTTTGCCGTGACATCAAGACCGATATTCGCCTGCGCTTCTTCGGTCGAGCCGCCGACGTGCGGCGTTAAAATCACGTTCGGCAGGTTTTGCAGAACCGTGGTGAATTCATCGCCGTTTCGTTCGGGTTCTTCCGGGAAAACGTCAATCGCCGCGCCGCTGATTGTGCCATTCTCGATTGCCTTTTTCAGCGCGTCCAAATCAACCACGTCGCCGCGCGAATAATTCAAAAAAATCGTTCCCTTCCGCATTGCCGAAAGAGTTCGCTCATCAATCATTTTGCGCGTCGTCGCGTCCGACGGAACGTGCAGGGTGACGATGTTCGATTGTTTCAACAACTCTTTCAAATCACGAATTTGTTTCGCGTTGCCGTGCGGCAGCTTCGTCAAAACATCATAATAAACGACGTTCATGCCTAAAGATTCCGCCATTACGGAAACCTGCGAGCCGATATTTCCATAACCGATAATTCCAAGCGTTTTGCCGCGCAGCTCAAAACTTCCTTTCGCTTCTTTGAGCCACACGCCTTGATGCGCGGCGATGTTTTTATCGGCGATTCGGCGAATCAACATCACGCACAAACCAATCACCAGTTCGGCGACCGAGCGCGTGTTTGAATACGGCGCGTTAAAAACGGCGACGCCTTTCTGCGTCGCGCTTTTCAAATCAATTTGATTAACGCCGATGCAGAACGCGCCGATTGCCAGCAGTTTGTCGGCTTTTTCCAGAACCGTTTCGGTAACGCGCGTTTTCGACCTGATGCCGAGAATGTGAACGCCTTTAATTTCCCTGATTAAATCCGCTTCGCCGAGCGCGCCGGAAAGTCGTTTGATTTCCGCGTAGCCGCTCTGGTTTAATTCTTCCACTGCCGAATCGGAGATGTTTTCGAGCAGCAGAATTTTGATTTTACTGCGCGGGTAGGATGTCTGCGTGGTTTTCATATCTTTAAAAATAATTCTCCGGCGTCCGAACCATTACATCGAAAAGATGTTCGAGCATTTCCCGCGCGTCCGCGCAAAATCCGGTATGCACAGGCGACGATTGAACGACGGTGCTGCGCTGCGCGGTCAGCCAGTAAAATCTGGCTCGCTGCGGCAATCGCCCGATTTCTCCCGCCGCCTCGTCGCCAGCACAGATTTTAGGAATCACGCTTAGATAATTTTGAATCGCGTCCGGTTCGAGCGTCGGCGCAAACGCCTTCAATTTTGGCGCGTCAAGTTCAATCCGCGCGTCGAGAAATTTCCGCGCCGGACACGAAAGAATTATGCCGACGTTGATAAACTCTTCGCGCTCGACGCGCGGCACGACGCGGATGACGGCGTAATCAAACAGGCAGCTTTCGAACATCAATCGCCTCCTTGACAAACGTCCGCGGCGCGTCCAAACGCTCGGTCAAAAACTGAAAATAAATCTCGCGTTGTTCGCCCGGATTTTCGAGCCACTCATCGGGAATCAACCGAACAATTGAGCGCAAAACTTCCGTGGTTAGTTTTGCGCTCAATTCGCCGTCCGCGCTTTCGAGTTCGCCGGCAAACGCGAGTAGAATGTGGTCTTTTACTTGCTTGAACGGGTTGCGGCTGTTGCCCGCAAAATTATCCCAATTATGATGAAAATAAAAAGCCGCGCCGTGGTCAATCAGCCACAATTCTCTATGCCATAAAAGCATATTCGCGTTGCGCGGCGTGCGGTCAACATTCGCCGTGAGCGCGTCGAACCAAACGATTTTTGAAGCCAATTCCGCATTTGGTTTTTCAATCAGTTGGTCAAAAGTAATCGAACCCGGCAGATAATCGAGCGCTAGATTCAGCCCGTCGCTCGCCCTGATTAAATCCTGGATTTCCGGGTCAGGCTCGGTTCGCGCCAATTCAGCATTAAGTTCGACGAAGACGATTTCGGGAACGCGCAAACCGAGCGCACGACCGATTTCGCCTGCTAAGAGTTCCGCAATCAAAGCCTTCACGCCCTGTCCCGCGCCGCGAAATTTCAGCACGTAAAGCCCGTCGTCATCGGCTTCGATAATCGCCGGCAACGACCCGCCTTCGCGCAGCGGCGTAACGTATCGAACGGCTTTGACAGTTCGCAAATTCATCATCGAATCAGGCATCTGAAAAAATTTAATTTCTGCAATTTTCCTCAAAACGCGCAAGTCGCCGAACCCGAAATGTTATTGGGCGATGTCGTTTTCCCGCGCCGATAAATCGGCGGCGCGTTTTCAAAAATTGAAATTATAACAAAAAAACGAGAACGAAGTTTCGCTCTCGTTTTTTTGTCGTTCACAAATTCCGCGTTTGCCGAACTTTTCAAAAAGTAACGCCGATAAAATACCGGCGTTACTTAAAACTACCTTTGTCCTCGCCGCGTCAACGCCCGGTAGCCGAGCGCGAGCAACGCTCCCGCGCCGATTGCTAGCCCGAATTTAACCGGCAGCGGCAGCGGTTCGCCGCGCGGAGTGAGCGGCGCGAGCAGCGGGCGAATTTGATAGCCGAGCCACGGAAGGCTCGCCATTCCCGGCGCGGACAATTCGAGTTCGACGGCGCTTTGCGGAAAACCTCTCCGCAAGCCTTTCCATCCGTCGGTCATTGAAGCGAGCAGATGCGGCGTGCGGTGAGTTCCGCCCATCACTACGCCACGCCCGTCTTGTTTGAGCAACGCTTCAATCGCTTCGTGCAAAGTCGGCGCGTGCGTCCACATATTGTAGAAAGCGACGCGCCCGTCCGCGTCAATCAAATAAGTCGGGTCGGCAAGCCCGCCGTAAACCTGATGCGTCGTTCCGGCGAGGTCGTCAACCACAACCGGATACGGAATATTTTCTTCCTGTTTGAATCGCTCGCCGTCGCGCCATTTTTGCTCGAAGCTGCGATAAGTTTCCACTCCCGGTCCCGGATGCGCCTGACGAATTACAACGTCGAGGAAATAGACTTGCGTTTTCCAGTTTTCGTAAAGTTTTTTCAGCGGCTCGACCGAGCCGGCAGTAATCGGTCAACTGTATGACCCGAAATGCAGAATCGTCGGCTGTCCGCGCAAATCGCTCAGGCGAAGCGTGCCGCCGCCGACCTGCGGCAATTCAAAATCCGGCGCAATTTCGCCCGGCTCGATGCCTCGTGCCTCGACGGTTCGCTGTCCGTCCTCTAACAGAATGCCGGTGCGAAAATGTTCAAAATTATATTCGTCCGTATTTTGACGCTCGTCCAAAGCGGCGTAGCGTCTTTCAATTTCTGTTCCCTGCATTATCTTTTCCTCCCTTTTGTTCATTATTATTTCTTTGCAAAACCTCACGCGGCAAGCGGTTGAATTTCTTTTTCCAGCCGCTCGCCCAACAACTCTTGCGTTACGTCCAAATCATAGTCCGATTGCAAGCCGAGCCAGAATTGCGCCGACGTGCCGAAAAATTTAGCAAGTCTTAAAGCCTTGTCAGCCGTTACGCTTTCCTTTTCCGCAACGATTTCACGAACGCTTTGGATTGACGCACCGATGCTGTTTGCCAAACTTTCTTCGCTGATGCCGAACGGCTTCAAAAATTCTTCGCGCAAAACTTCGCCCGGATGAATCGGTTTTAATTTTCCTGTTGCCATTGTTTTTCCTCTCAATGATAATCAACTATCTCCACATTGTAAGCGTTATCCGCCCGCCAATCAAAACA
This sequence comes from Pyrinomonadaceae bacterium, assembly GCA_030448055.1. Classification (GTDB taxonomy): domain Bacteria; phylum Acidobacteriota; class Blastocatellia; order Pyrinomonadales; family Pyrinomonadaceae. The sequence continues at coordinate 115,836 of JAUJNR010000004.1, read as the reverse complement.
AATTCGCCATTGGTCATTGATGCGAATACTGTATTGTCCGGCGCGAGTGCCGACGAGTTTCTCCAAACGGTTCGCAGGCGGAACGCGCAAATCATTAATCGTTTTGGCGTTACTTATCATTCGCAGTTTTCGCAAGGCGATTTGCTGTATGTCGGACGGCAATTTGCGCGAGCGCGTGAGATTATGGATTTTCTCGGTTTCGGAATCTTTGAACGATTTAATCACGCGAAAAGATTATGGCGAAATGTTTTGAATGTCAAAAATTTTATTTTTCAATTCTCCAAACTAGTGTTTTATCTTTATCAATCTTTCCAAAAGAAACGAAATTTATATCTTTGTATTGGAACGACTCAACATCGTCCTTCAATTTTAATCGTTCCTTATGGGTTTAATTCCTCGTGGCTCTGCCACGAAAATAAGGAAAAAAGACTTTTCCGGTTCAATTCCTCGCGGCTCTGCCGCGAGAAAAATTTAATTTTTTTGATTCGATTCCGTTTCCGCCGTCAGTAATTATAAGTCCGCCATTTTCTATTTTTTCGAGAACCTGCGGAAACAAAGATTCGCTAAACCACAGTTGATTACTTCCGCCTTCATATCTGCCGTCAAAGCGGTAAAAAAAGACGGAAATTTTGTCTATCAATTGAAAAGCTGAAAAAGCATCGCCTTTGCAAATTTGAACTTGTTTATTTTGTCCGCCCGCGAGCGTTAAATCGTAACGGTCAATTTGAGGATACGGAACTTTGATTTCTCCGAAATTTGTTTTCAAAGAAAAGAAATCGCGTCTGGCTTGGAGCGGTCGTTCTCTCGATTTTGGTAATAAGCTCTTTTCCAATCAATGAATTGCTTTGTCTAAATTGTTGCTGCCGCCTTGATTGATTATGTATTGGATTTGTTCTGTTCTGATTTGGAATAAAAATTTCTGTTTCAATAGGCAAAACTATTTTCACATTTCTCAAATAACTTATATCAGCAAAATAAAATGTTTCAATCGGGCTTTCGAGAAATAATTTCAAAGGAACAAAAGTATCCGAACCGGAACAAGGATAAAAAAGATTTCCTCGCGGAATGTTATTGAAGATTTCAGTCGTTTCTGTAGAAGTAAGTTCGATGGTTCGCGGTCTGATTCGAGGCATATTTTCTTTATCAAATTTAACCTTTAAGATATTTGGACAATTCGCCTCTTTCGCTACGGCTTTGATTGCCAACTGACAAATGGATTGAATAACTTCAGCGTAAATTCTCAGTCTGATTTGTTGCTCTCTGTTTTCTAATTGAAATCTGTCTTTGTTTCCGTGGAAGATATTATTCCGAACATTGTAAATCAGAGTAATTACCGACTTGATAGATTTATAAAAACACTCTCTGTCCTGAAAGTTTCCAGAAAGTAAATTTTCAAACGATTCTAAAAACTTTCGCTTCATTCTATCGGTAACATTTTTATCGAGTGTTATTTTTTCTAATTCTTTGACAACATTGATTCCTTCCTTTTCAAGATTATTCAATGCTTTGTTTAGTTCGCTTGAAGCAATCTGAAAATCTATTTGACTCAAAATAAAATCAAGTAGTTTATCCTGCTGTTCATTTTCAAATAAATTTCGCTCATTTCCTCTTTTTTCGTCAAAAATTTTGTCGTGAGGCAAAATCTCTTTCCTGTCAATCGAATTCTTCCAATCAACTTGATAAATCGTATTGAAATTAAAAAAGGCGTAAACGAATTTGGTCGGCTCAAACACATTCCACAAAACTCTCTTTGTTTCTGAGATAGCGTGAGTATATTCTTGAGAAAACTTTGTGTTAATTGCGTATTTTTTGAGTTCATCTTAAAACATAATTTTTTCTTAAATAGGACTTACGCAGTTGAACCTAAAATCAATGATTTACGTTGCAAAATTTTATCAAGCTGGTTCTGTAAGTCGTTTATTTTCAACAATCGCTTGTTAAACAATGTTTCAACTGCGTAAGTCCTACTTAAAGATAAATAAAAAAGTCAGTAATCATTTGAAGAACTGATTACTGACCCCAAACAACCGACAACGGAATTACATATGAATCGTTAAATCGTGAACGCCTTCCGCCGCTTCCATTACCGATTCGGAAACGGTTGGGTGCGCGTGAATCGTTCTGCCTAATTCGTCGGCGGTCGTCTCCAACTGCATCGCAACGCACGCTTCGGCTAATAATTCCGTCGCGTGCGGTCCGATGATGTGAACGCCTAGAACTTCGTCGTATTTTTTCTCAGAAACGATTTTGACGAAGCCGTCGGTTTCGCCAAGGATGCGCGCTTTGCCCGAAGCTGAGAAAGGGAATTTGCCGACTTTCACGTCGTAGCCTTCTTCTTTTGCTTTCGCTTCGGTCAAACCGACCGAAGCGACTTCCGGGTCGCAATAAGTGCAGTTCGGGACGAGGCGATGATTTATCGGCTCGACTTTTTTGCCCGCCAATTTTTCGACAACTAAAATTCCTTCTTTGCTGGCGAGATGCGCGAGCCAAGCCGTGTCAATCACGTCGCCGATGGCGAAGACGTTCGGCTCGTCGGTTTCGCAGTATTCGTTGACTTTGATTGTGCCGCGCGGGTTGACGACGACTTTTGTGTTTTCGAGTCCGAGATTTTCTATATACGGCATTCGCCCGATGGCGACGAGCAGCATTTCGGCTTCGAGCGAAACGTCCGCGCCTTTGGAATCCTTCCCCGAAACCTTTACGCCTTTTTTCGATTTTTCGAGCTTGTCCATTTTCAAGCCGGTCAGACATTTGATGCCGCGTTTTTTGAACGAGCGTTCTAACTCTTTGGAAACTTCCGCGTCTTCGCCCGGCACGATTCTGTCCATCAATTCGACGACGGTCGTCTCGCAGCCGAAGCGCGAATAAACCGATGCGAACTCCACGCCGACCGCGCCCGAACCAAGCACGAGCATTGATTTCGGGACGCGATTTAATTCTAAAATCTGGTCGGAATTGACAACTTGTTTACCGTCGGTTTCAAAGCCGGGAATCGGGCGCACGACCGAGCCGGTGGCGATGACAATGTTTTTCGTCTCAATCGTCTCGGTCTTGCCGCCGTCGAGCGCGACTTCGATTTTGCCTTTTCCAGTGATTTTGCCGAAGCCGTTAAAAACGGTCGCTTTGTTTTTCTTCATCAGATAAGTTACGCCCGCCGAGTTTTTCGCCACGACATCGTTTTTATATTTCTGAACTCGCTCGAAATCATAACTCAAGCCTTCGACTTTCAAACCGAACTGCTCGAAGTGTCCGGCTTTTTCGTAAAGATGCGCCGATTGAAGAAGCGCTTTGGTCGGAATACAGCCGCGCAAGCCGCAGGTGCCGCCTAAGCGAGCGTCCTTTTCCTTTTCGACAATCGCCACTTTCAAGCCTAATTGTCCCGCCCGCACCGCCGCGACATAGCCGCCCGGACCCGAACCGATAATTGTTACGTCGTATTGTTCTGCCAATGTTTTAACCTCTGTTTATAAAAATTTTATTGAAATAGCAAAAGATTTATTATAGAAACTTAATCGCTTTCCCGCTAGTATGCCAATTTGAAGTTGCGCTAAACTATCAAAACTATGGAACACACCCAAGAATTTTTGAAAATCGCGGAAGACGCTCGAAGCCGCGTAACGGAAATTTCGGTCGAAGAAGCGCGAGAAAAAATCGAAAACGGCGCGATTTTGATTGACGTGCGCGAAGACAACGAATTAGCCGCCGGACACGCGGCGGGCGCGACGCACATCGGGCGCGGCGTTATCGAGCGCGACATCGTGGGCAAATTTCCCGACAAAAACGCGGAATTGATTTTATACTGCGGCGGCGGTTTTCGTTCGGCGCTGGCGGCGGATAATTTGCAGAAAATGGGCTACACGAACGTGCTTTCGATGGCGGGCGGCTGGACGGCGTGGACGGACGCAGGCGCGCCGACCGAATAAAACTCAGCATTGCGAGTTTCGGCGTTTAATTCTGAATTTATATCTCAGACATTAAATTTTATGAGTTTTGAAACGCACGACGCGCGGGATCAGACAAAGGAAATACAAGCCGAGTTTGCAGCGAAAGGCGACGCGCTCGGCTGGTTCGACGCGCTTTACAAGGAAGCAAACACCACGGTTTTCAATCTTTTGCAAAAGCCGTCGGACAAAAAGGGGCGCGAATTTTCCGCGCCGAATATTTGTGATAATCTTGCCTGAAGACGTAATTTGATTTTTCAGCATTACAGGGGAGCGAAAATGACGAAAGCAGCGCAAACAAACGGAAAAATACGCATCGAAACCGATTCGATGGGCGAGATTGCGGTCGAATCGAACAAGTATTGGGGCGCGCAGACCGAACGCAGTCTGCATCACTTTAACATCGGATTCGATACGATGCCGCGCGAGATGATTCGCGCTCTCGGGATTTTGAAAAAAGCCGCCGCCATTGTCAATCATCAACTCAAATCCGACAAGATGACGTTCGAGAAAACCGATTTGATTGTGCGGGCGGCGAACGAAGTTATCGCGGGCGATTTGGACGCGCATTTTCCGCTGCGAGTGTGGCAGACGGGTTCGGGAACGCAGACGAATATGAACGCCAACGAAGTAATTTCCAATCGCGCTATCGAGATTGCGGGCGGCGAGATGGGTTCTAAAAAGCCGGTTCACCCGAATGACGACGTGAATATGTCGCAGTCGTCGAATGACACTTTTCCGACGGCGATGTATATCGCGGCAGCCGAAACTTTGAACAGTTTGATTCCGACGGTGCAAGCTGTTTTTGACGCGATTGACGCGAAGGCGAAGGAGTTTGTGGATGTGGTGAAAATCGGCAGAACGCATCTGCAGGACGCGACGCCTTTAACGGTCGGGCAGGAATTCGGCGGCTGGGCGAATTTGATTGAACGCGATGTCGAGCGTTTGCGAATGGTTTTAGACGGCTTGTTAGATTTGGCAATCGGCGGAACGGCGGTCGGCACGGGTTTGAATTCACATCCCGAATTTGCCGACCGCGCCGCCGCGCAAATCGCCGAACTGACGGGCTTGCCGTTTCGCGCTCACCCGAATAAATTCGCCGCGCTCTCGGCGCACGACGAAATCGTTTTCGCTTCGGGCGCGTTGAAAACTTTGGCTTGCAGCTTGATGAAAATCGCCAACGACATTCGCTGGCTCGCGTCGGGTCCGCGATGCGGCATCGGGGAAATTACTTTGCCGGAAAACGAACCTGGCAGCTCGATTATGCCGGGCAAAGTCAATCCGACACAAAGCGAAGCGATGACGATGGTCGCCGCGCAGGTTTTGGGCAACGATGCGGCAATCGGTTTCGCCGGTTCGCAAGGGAATTTTGAACTCAATGTTTTTAAGCCCGTGATGATTCACAACTTTCTGCACTCGGTCAGATTATTGAACGATGCCTGTAAAGGATTCGTCGAATTTTGCATCAACGGCATCGAATTGAACCGCGAGCAAATTGACGAGTATTTGAACGATTCTCTGATGTTGGTTACGGCTTTGAATCAACACGTCGGCTACGACAATGCCGCCAAGATTGCCAAGCACGCGCACAAAAATAAAACGTCCTTAAAGCAATCGGCGACAGAGTTAGAACTTTTGACCGGCGAGCAGTTCGATAAATACGTGAAGCCGGAAGAAATGACGCACCCTTAAAAAGGGATGAGGGATGAAGGATGAGGGATGAATAAGACAAGACGGTTTTATTCATCCCTCATCCCTTTTCTCACATCACCATTTCAATAATTTCATCGAATCCCGGTCGCAGAAAATCTCTTGCATTCGGGAATCTTTCTTCGCACAACCGGCGCAGCGTATCCAGAAGTTGGATCAGCGGTTTGATTTCCCGATTTGTTTCCTCGTTTAGCAGAACTCTCCAGGCAACGGTCGAGCGGTCAATAGCGATGAGGGCGATTTTGATTGAGCCGTCGCCGTCGTTGCGGAAAGCGTCAGAGTCGGCGTCTTCTTCGTAATCGGCTTCGGCGTATAAAGCGCGATTGATTTTCGCCGCGATGAAGTAATGATACCAGCCGATTATCTGAAGCATTTCAAGTTTGGCGTGGTCGAGGGTTTCGTCGGACAGTTTTTGCGTTTTCAGAAAAACGCCCGCCTGCTTGGTGTATTTTTCGGCGAGCTTCATCAAATTTTGCTGTTCGATTGAGCGGCGCTGACGTTCGATAATTTCGCCGGCTTCTTTGAGGTCGAGACGGTCAATGTCAATGCCGCGTTCGGCGGCGGCTTCGCGGAGCATCTCTTTTGTTTCTGTGAAAATGTTTTGCAGATTGCGCCAAAACGCTTCCTGAGTCGCCGCCCGCGCGCCGCCCGCGTATTCCTTTTCCTTCTCTTGCTCATCCTCGACCATTGCGTAAACGCTGCACCGCGCCGTCAGCGGGCAACGCTCGCACCAGCGGTCGCAAAAATTGAAAATGCCGGGAATAAAATTGTTTTCTTCTCTCTCAAACATAAAATCAAGCTCATTTTATAAAAACTCATTCAGTTCGGCTAAAAATAATTTCAAACAAACTGATGCGGTTGGAACTAAAATAGTCTTAATTGAACAGCGTTTTCCGAAAAACCGCCGGGCGATTGTCAGCCAAACTACTGACTCGAAATAAATTTTAATGGAAACTGCAGCAAATTTGGAACGGATTCGAGATGATAAATTACCGACAAATTTTAACAAAAGAATTTACAGAGACAGAGAAATTTCGATGAGAAATTTTGTTAACTGTCTGCTGTGGCTATCTCGAAAAATTCTAAGGGACTTTTATCTGGCAGAGAAAAGCGGAAATATCGAAAGGCTTTAGTTGAATTTTGCTCGATCGTTTTTTCAGTTTTCCGCTCGCTCAAAACGCTCTCGAAAATCGGGCGAGTTCTGCCGCAGCACGATCCAATTTTCAAACACTTCGGGATTTTGCAGCCAGATGGTAAACCATTCGGCGATTTCCTGTTTCTCGGCGCGTTTCTCGGGCGCGACTCGTTCGTTTTTGGCAATCATCAATGCGCGGTTTTTTCCCTTCAAAGCGACTTCGCGCATCAGGCGCAGACCTTCGCGGTCGTCGTCGGCGACGAATTTTCGGCGGAGATTTTCGAGTTGCTGAATCGAAAGAAGCGTCTGCCGAAAATCAGAAAATTTCAAGATGTTGCGAAACATCGCGTCGTATGGCGATTCGAGCCGCCGCGCGACATCGAGTTCCATAATCTCGGCGTGCCGCAACTCAGCGCCTTCGTCCGCCAGCAGCCGGGCAATTATCATCGGCGATTCGACGGCGCTGAAACCGTATTTTTCGCGCACGACCAATTCAACGGCTTCGATTTCCGCCGCGCCGATTGATTCGCAGTCGAGCTTTTCCCAGACTTCGATAATCAAATCGGTTTTCGTGCGCGCCTTAAACATAAAATAGTTTTACCACAGAGAGATGCGAGAAAACATCGAAGGAAAAATTAACCGCGAAGAAACACGCGCACGACACGAAAAATTTTAGTTTTAATTTCGTGCTGTGTTTTTTCACAGTTGAAATATTTGGGTTCTCTCGCGGCGCCGGGTGGTGAATTTATTTCGAGATTGATTCGATTAAACTTGTTGACGAATGATTTTTCGGATCGCCGACGATCGCCACGCGCCCGCCGTATTCCCGAACAATGTCGCGTTCGGGAACCGAATCAATTGTGTAATCGGTTCCTTTGGCGTGAAAGTCCGGTCGAACGGCGCGTATCAATTGCTCGACCGTCGGCTCTGAAAAAATCGTCACGTAATCAACGAATTTTAATGCCGAAACGATTTCGGCGCGTTCCTGTTCAGGAATCAGCGGGCGATTTTCGCCTTTCAGGTTTCTGACTTGTTCGTCCGCATTGATGGCGACGATCAAAAGGTCGCCCAACGCCTTCGCGCCCGCCAGATACCTGATGTGTCCGACGTGAAAAAAATCGAAACAGCCGTTTGCCAGAACGATTTTTTTGCCGCTTTGACGGTCAATCATCGCTCGCGCCGACAAACGGGTTCTCGTCAGAATCGGGGCGAAATAGTTTTCTACATTCATAAAGTCGTTTGCGCCTGTCGCTCGGCGTTAGGAATTTTCGACAACGACGCGATCAATTCATCCGCGGCGACCGAAGCCGTGCCTTTCTTCATAACGACAATGCCGCCCGCGTGATTCGCCGTCTGCGCCGCTTCCGCAAAGTTTAGACCCGAAGCCAAACCCAAAGCGTAAACGGCGATGACCGTATCGCCCGCGCCCGTCACGTCAACCGGCTCCTTCGCACCGATGGCTGCGAGCTTCAAAGGCGGTTTGTTTTTTTCAATCAAAAGCATTCCGAGATTTCCGCGCGTAATGAGCAAAGATTCATAACCAAGAGATTCGCAAAGCCCGATGCAGTCTTGTTCGGTGTAATTTGCGCCGAGAATCTGTTCGACTTCTTCCTGATTCGGCGTCGCTGTGGTTGCGCCTCGAAAATTTTTCAGGCTGAAGCGCGAATCAACGACCAGCGGGATTTTTCTGTCTTTGGCAATTCGTTTGGCAATTTCAGCCAGTTCAAGATTCGCCACGCCATAATTATAGTCAGAAATGATAACGGCATCGGCATCCACTGTCGCGGAGTAAAGATTTTCCTTTAGCCGTTTGTTTGTTTCTTCGTCAATTTTTCTCTGGTTTTCGTAATCAATCCGAATGACTTGCTGGCGCGGTGCGTAATGCTGACCGGCGAGGACACGCACTTTGGTAGTGGTTCGGTATTTATCGGTCGAGACGACGTGCCGACAGTCAACTTTCGACGTTTGAAGTTTTTCCGCGAGCGCGACGCCGTTGGCATCCGCTCCGATAACGCCGATTAAAATTGCTTTTCCGCCGAGCGATGCGACATTGACCGCCGCGTTCGCCGCGCCGCCCGCCAGAGTTTCCGTCTCGTCGTGGCGCAGAATAAAAACCGGAGCTTCGCGCGACACGCGGGCAATCGTGCCGTAGAGAAATTGGTCGGCGACCAAATCGCCGACGATGACGATTTTCTTCTGCGGAAATTTCGCGCGCACAATGTCGGAAAGATTGGTCATCAGAGCAGACACCAGATTATTACAAAACCGGGAAAAAACAAAAAGGCTGAAGACTTACCAAAGCCTTCAACCTTTTACCGTTTGACCACTGGAAAAAATTAGTGTGTATCGTAATTGGCAATCGGAAAATCGTTTGCCGCGCCCCACTGCGCGCTTGTTAGACCGTTGTCAGTACTTCTTAAAACATAGAAAACTCCGTTTGTGTCGCGCCAGACGGCGATATCGGTTATGCCGTCTCCGTCATAATCGTTTTGGGCGCTCAAATCAGTCTGTGTCGTTCCGAAAATCGCCGATTTTAATGAGCCGTTCGTGCTGAGGCGAATAAACCAACTGAGCGGCGAGCCACCGGAGCCTTCACGAACCACGGCGACATCGGTTTTACCGTCGCCGTCATAATCGCCCGGGACGACTAAATCGCTGCTGAAACCCCAGGCAATAGAAGCCAAAGCGCCGGTTTGCGATTGAAGGATATAGAAGATTCCCGGATCGGTCGGATTCACTCCCGAACGCTGAACGGCGTAATCGAATTTCAAATCGCCGTCGTAATCGCCCGGCACGACGTAATCGGTAGCGAGACCGAATTGAGCAGCCTGTAATGCGCCGTTTGTGCTTCTCAAAATATACCATGTCATCGCGCCGTTGCTGCGGCGAACGACCGCCTGGTCAGTTCTGCCGTCGCCGTCGTAATCTCGGGCGACCGGCTCATCGCCCATAATGCCAAACTGGACGGCACTGAAAGTATTGTTGGAACTATTCAGCCGATACCAAACGCCGTCCGTATCGCGCCAGACGGCAATGTCGCCTCGGTTGTCGCCGTCAAAATCGCCGGGAGTTTGATAATCCGTATTAGAAGCGCCGAATTGCTGGAAAGTGAAACCGCCGCTGCTGCGGTTGATATACCAAACATTGTTGCTTTCACGAAAAACTGAATAATCAGCTTTGTTGTCGCCGTCAAAATCGAGGGCTTTGCGCAGACTAATTTGGGCGGAAGCCGAAACGACTAAAAGTAAAACGCAGGCAAAAACCACACTAATTTTGCCACTCCTGGTCAAAATGTTGTTCATTTCTTTTATCCTTATTTATTAAAAATTCTTTCTTAGGGTCAGTGATCAAAAATTAAGCCGATTAAACAGTAATGTCAAACTATACTATTTAACCGCCGCTGAACGCAAGAAATCTTCGCGTAAAACTTCAGCTTTGCCGTTAAAATCAATTTACAATTTGTCCGACTGTGTCGGAACTTTAGATGCGTTACTCGTCTCGATAGTTTGGAAAGCCCGCGAAATTTTATCAGTTTACCTTTGAATGCGGGCGTAAATTAAAACGGCGGTTACCTCGCGCCGTTTTTATCCGAAACGTTTATTTCAATCGGACAATTGTCAGGTTCTGATGAAAATTTATTCGCTTCAATTCGCAAATTTGTTAATGCCGACCGCGACTCTGCCCGAATAATCAATTCGGTGAAGAAATACCTTGCGGTTTTGTTCGGCAAAGTATTCGTCAACTGCTTTTCTCGAACCTTGCCAATGACCGTAGTCGTCAATAATCAGAACCGCATCGGGCGACAACAGCGGAGAGAGATGAATTAACTCGTGTTTGGTTGACTCATACCAATCAGTGTCGAGACGGAGCAAAGAAAGTTCTGTCGGCAAAACTTCGGGAATCGTTTCTTCGACCTTGCCCCGGACAAGATGAATTTTTTTTTCGGGATAGCCGGTCGAAAGAATGTTTTGCCGGACGTCTTCGACGCTCGCGTAACACCATTTTCCCTCTTGCTGTTCCATTTCCGTTTTGGCGGGAACTCCGTCAAACCGCGTGTCAATCGGCGACGGTTCAGTCATTCCCTCGAACGTATCGTATAAAAATAATTCTCGGCTCGTATCGCCGTGCGCGAGCAAGGTTAAGGCGACGGTCATCATACTGCCGCCGCGCCACACGCCGCATTCGGCGACGTCGCCCTCGATTTTATTTTTCGAGATATAAGAGACGGCGTTTATCAGAGAAGCCACCGATTCGACGCTCGTCATCGTGAACGGTTTGACCTTCGCTAAAATTTCTCGTTCCTCGTCCGGTAAATCGCGGACTGCCTTGAACTGCGATTCTTCCGGCGGAACGTATGACACGACATCGTAACCGAAACGATTTAAGGTTTTTTTGATCAATCTTTTCATAATACACATCGCCCGAATGCGGGTCGCTGCTTCAGCGCTACAGGTGCAAAAACTAAAATTCGTTTATGTTGTAGGCGAGGATTGACATCTGCGAATTGCCCCAGCCGAAAGCCGAAAAATCGGCGGTGCTGCGCTGCACGTAAAAATAGCCGCTCGCATTCGCGCTCGCCTCGCGCCGCCAGACGGCGAAATCGGTTCGCCCGTCGCCATCGTAATCGCCCGGCGTCGGAAGGTCGTTCGCCTGTCCGAATTGGAACGAACCGAAGCTGCCGTCAGAGCTTTTCACGTAATACCAAACGCCCGTCGTCGCGCGCCAGACGGCGATATCGGTTTTGCCGTCGCCGTCATAATCGCCCGGCACGACTCGATCGCTCGTCGAAACTCCGAACGTCCGCGCCGTTACTTGGTTGTCTGAGCTTTTCTGGATGAAAAACGTATTGGCAGGCGAGCCGTGCGAGCGGCGATAAACCGCAATGTCGGCTTTGCCGTCGCCGTCGTAATCGCCGCGAATCGGCTTGTCGCTCGCGCTGCCGAACTGGACGGCGCGGAAGCCGCTCGTCGAGCCGTAAATATACCAAAACAAATTGCCGTTTTGATAACGCGTAACGGCGTAATCCGCTTTATTGTCGCCGTCGAAATCCTGCGTCATCGAAGGGCTGTCAAATTCCTGCCCGAATTGGAAAGTTTGAATCGTGCCGTTCGAACTTCGCAAGATATACCACGCGCCGGTTGAAGGTCGAAAGACGGCAACATCGGTTTTGCCGTCACCGTCAAAATCGGCGGGAATAGGAAAGTCGGATGCGGAAACGCCGGACGCGCCGAAATTCACCGGCGCGTAGCCGTTCGCGCTTTGATAATTGTGCCAGAACATCGTGCCGTTGGCGGCTTGCAGCGCAGAATAATCGGTTTTCCCGTCGCCGTCAAAATCAAAAACAGGCGTTCTTACTGTTAAATTTGTTCCCTGCGTGACGGTGTAAGTTTGGTTACCGATGGTAATCGTTCCGATACGCTGCACATCGGCAATCGGATTGTTTTGAACGGTAAAACTGATTGTCCCGTTGCCGCTTCCCGGATTTCCGTTTGTTACCGTAATCCAGTTGACATTGCTTGTCGCCGAATAATCGCAGTTAGTCGGCGCGCTGACATTGACGGTGAAAGTGCCGCCGTTTGTGCCGGGCAGAAAAACAGAAGTTTGCGACAAACTGAAACTGCAAACGGTCTGATTTCGCAGAGCGCGGTCAACATTCAATCGCCCGCCGGTTTTGACGACGCCGTTCCACTGCGCGAGCGCGTCAACCGTATTCATCAAAGTCGCTTTTAACGAGGCGACGGACAGATTCGGATTGTAAGAGGCGAGCAGTGCCGCCGCGCCCGCGCCGTGCGGCGATGCCATCGAAGTTCCGCTCAATGTGGCGTAGGAAGTGTTTGAAGAATTATAAGTGCTTAAAATCCCGGAGCCGGGCGCGGCAATGTCAACGCTCGTCGCGCCGAAGTTGGAAAAACCCGAACGCGCGTCGGTGCTGGTCGAAGAGGCGACCGCCAGAATGCTCGGACTCGTATAGCTCGCTGGATAAAATGGCGTGGTTTCGATATTTTGACCGGCGTTTCCGGCAGCGAAAACATTTAAAATTCCGGCATCGCCCATCGCATCCAGCGCGTTTTTCGTCGCCTGGTCGTAACCGCAAGCCTCGTTGCAGCCGCCATAGGAATTATTTGTAACGCGAATGTTCACGCCGCGATTTTTCATCAAGCGCACATAATTGTAGGCGTTGATGAGCATCGCGGAAGTCGTGTCCGTGCCGTTCGGACTGTAAATTTTAATCGCCATCAGCTTGACGTTCCAGTTGACGCCGACTACGCCGACCGAATTGTTGCCGACCGCGCCGACTGTTCCGGCGGTGTGCGTGCCGTGTCCGTTCTGATCGAGCGGGTCTGCATCATTGTAAAAAAAGTCATAGCCGTAATAGTCATCCACAAAACCGTTGCCGTCGTCGTCAATGCCGTTGTTGTTCGTTTCGCCCGCGTTCGTCCACATATTCGCCGCTAAATCCTGGTGATTATAGTTGATGCCGGTGTCAATGATGGCGACGACCGTCGTCCCGCTGCCGGTCGTTAAATCCCAAGCGGCGGGCGCGGAAATCTTCGCCATTCCGTAAAGCTCCGCATAGCGCGTGTCGTTCGGCGTGACCGCCAGATGATAATAAAAATTCGGCTGCGCTTCTTCGATGTCCGCGAACTTTTTGTAATCGGTGATGGCTCGGTTGACCGACAAATCGGCGGGAAGTTTGACGCGCTGCCAACCGAGGTCGGGAAATTCTTCTAAAAGACTCGCGCCGATTTCCGCGTTGACGGAACGGGCGGCGACAGAAGCCGTGCCGCTTTTGAATTTCACCAGCAGTTCATCTTCAACGTAAAGTTTTCCGCCGCCGTCCTGCGCCGAAGCAATTCGACCAAACGCGATTAACGCCAAAACGAAACAAAAAACGAATTTCACGGTTTTCATAGACAAGCCTCACAAAAGGATTTATTAAACCCGAAGCGCTTAATTATACAGTTCGGCAAGCGGGAAAGAAAAGACAAATTAAAATTATTCGGTGAACTAATGATGAGACTTCCCCTGAAATAGATGCCGGGAAATTTTAGAAAAATCTATGGGGCGGCTAGTGGGGCTCGAACCCACGACCTCCTGAACCACAATCAGGCGTTCTAACCAACTGAACTATAGCCGCCATAAACTATACGCTGACAAAAATGTGCCGCTTGGATTTGAATTCGACGGATTTGCGCTAACGACAACTAGAGCAAATCAAATCACATTTTCGAAATCTTCAAATTGACTCATTACTCAAACGGTCAAAGCACAGCCGCTGAATATTTTTAATTTGGAAATAGCGACGCTTGAAGTCTCTAATTATTACAAAATCCGGCTGGCTAATTCAAGCCGCAAACTACAAATTCCTTTTTTCTTTAACTTGCGTAATTAACCTTTAACTTGCGTAATTCAAAGGTTCGCATTGCGGAGAGAGCTTAGCGATTGTTCGTTTGCGTTTACCGGTAGCGTGCGAAACATACGGAAAACTCCGGCGGATTAATAAACCGCGCCAAAAATGCCGTAGGTTTTTTGAAGTATAAAAAGATATCCAGTCGACTGGAATTTATTATCCAAAATGCTTTTTGCTGTCGTGAAGGCAGAAATTTCAAGAGAGCGGAAATTAAACTCGGCATTTTTATCCAATTTACGCATTTAGAGGAATAGTAATTGCTGTTTCCGGCAATACAAAAACAAGCGTATCATTTCGTTTCAATTTTTGTAGTTTTCAACTTTAAGGAGGGAATTATGCAAGTAAAAAAAATCATGACAAAAAATCCTTCGGTCTGTACGTCGGATTCAACTTTACAGGAAGTGGCGCATATGATGGAGATGTATGACTGCGGTTGTATTCCGGTTGTCGAGGATCACATCACAAAGCGTCCGATTGGCACGATTACCGACCGCGATATTGCCATCCGCACTTTCAGCGCGAACAAAAATCCTCTGGAAATGAAAGCGTCGGATATAATGACGAGCGACGTTGTGACGGTGACGCCGGAAACCGACGTTGACCAATGCTTGAATGTGATGGAAGAGAAACAAATTCGCCGCGTTTTGGTAGTTGATAAAGACCGCCGCTGCGTCGGAATTGTCGCACAAGCCGACCTTGCCGAGCATGGAACAAATCCAGCCGATACCGTAAGATTTTTGCGTGAAGTATCGGAAACCGAGTCCGACCGCTCGCGTGAAAAAAATTATGAAATACGCCGTTCGCCGGAGAGCGGTAACGTAAGAAACACGCCAAACTACCGTTCATTTTCACAAAATGAGTCGTGGGACAAATCGTTTGAGAGACGCGGAAAATCCTACGGCGAAAAAGAATCTTCCTCGAACGGCAAAATAATATTAGCGCTTTTAGGAACCATCGGTTTAGGCGCGGGCTTAAAGTATTATTTTGGAGCGGAAGAAGACAAGAAACGTCGCCAGTTCAACAATCGAGAAATTAACGCCGACCAACCGAAAGCGAAAATTACGATTGATAAAGAGAAGACCCAATTGCCGATTACTGCGCCGACTCAGGTTCGGACGGGAACATCTTTGCCTACTGCGGCAAATGATTTAACAACAAACACCGGTACTATGAGCAGCGGCAGCGGTTCATTCAACAAAATCAATGACGACGATGATTTAAAGCCAATCACAGAGGTAGGGCGCACTGCGTCTAAATCATAAATTGATTGTAAATTGAAAAAAAACAGAGGGTAGTCTAAAAACTAGCCTCTGTTTTTTAATGTAAAATTGCCTGAATTTATTGTTCGCGGTAAACGGTAAAAAATGCCCCCGGCACGACTCGAACGTGCGACCCACAGCTTAGCTTACCTCACTTGGTTTCCCAAGCCTTATCTTCCGAAAAAGATAAGTTGAAAGTCTGGACTATATCTTAGACATTTCAGTCTGAGCGCGTGTAGTCTCTACGGTGTCTCTGTGTAATCTTCGGCAAAATTGATTCGTTTTGCCTGATTGTTTTTAGGCGTTGCGACGCGAATCGTCAAACACTTCCCGACATTTTCCGGTTTGAAGTAATAACACTTGTCGGTGTCAGGACAATAAACGCAAAAAACGTCAATTTGTGATTTATCAATCTGCTTGCCGTGCGAACCATTGATGTCAGCCCACCAACTTTTCATTGGGATTTGAACTGAACCATTAACGGCTCGGCGATATTTGACTTGAATTCTTATAAAACGATTGTCTTTATAAGCCGCCAAATCAAACGGCGCGTGTTCGGTTGCCGGAAACAAAACTACGAATCCTTTTTCAACCAAATCACAGAAAGCCTTCGCAACTCCTAAATCGCCTTTGTTTTTCGTATGATGATTTATCATTTTCACTTAATTCAAAGGTTTTCACAAAGTTCCCTCGGTATTGTCATAGGAAATTTTCATTTCCCTTAGAGTTTCACCGATACAGCACTCTCCACTGTGCAAGTTACTAATTCCCCGCACAGGCTCCTATTTGAAGGCTGTTGCTCTATCCAACTGAGCTACGGGAGCATAAAAAGAACGAATGAAAATCTTAACGATTGAAAAAACTTTAGTCAATGTATCCGGCGAGAAATAGAAAAAGAGTCAGCAGAATGCCAACTGCGAGAGGCAAACCCGAAAACAATAACATCCAAAGCGCTTCGTTTTTGAACGAAAATTTATGTGGTTTCATTTTGCTTCTCACGAACAATTGCTCGCATTGCTGCGTGAACATTTGAGTAATAACAAGCCGCCGTCGGTATTCAATCAAACTTGAAAGCAATTTGGAAAGCGGCGCATATTCTTCACCGTCGCCGCTTTTTTTGATACATTATTTCCGGCGAAAACAAAAAAAGGCAAAGACGGACGCTCTTTCGCTCATCAGAAAAGCTGACCGCCCGAACAAAATGTTAAAAAGGAAACATTATATTTTATTGTCAGCAGTCGGCGCGATTTCCTGCATCGGCGTTGCGGCAATAAGTTTTCCGAAATTAAACACCTACGGGCAAAATTCCTCGGTTCAAACCGCGTCGCCTGCCCGAACGCCTTTAACCGAAATCAAAGAAATCATTGTTGTCAAAAATACGCCCCGCCCCACGCCCGCCCCTTTAGCGCAGGCAGCGCAGGAAAACGCTCGGCTCAAATACAATCTCGTCTGGAATTTCGGAGCGAAAGAGCAGCGCGGCTGGTATCTTTACGCCGCCTTGATTCGGCAAACCGTCGGCACTGAAGCCTTTGAAAGGACAAATGAATTCGCCCGCGCGGTCGCCGTCTGGCAAGCGAAAAACGGATTGAGCGAAACGGGCGTGATTGACCGCGAAACGCTCTACCGAATGATTGAGTTTTGGCAATCGCGCCGCCTTAACAGCAGCGTTTACCCGGCGGACGAAGATTTATTCGACGCGCCGATAACCGATTTTTACGATCCGATGCGCGATACTGAACTGCTTAAGGTCGAGCGCGAAACTTACCGGGCTTATAAAAAAATGGTTGCGGCGGCGGCAGCCGATTTGCGATTAAAAATTAACAAAAACGGCGAACTCGCCGCTGATGAAAAATTTCTGCGAATCATTTCCGCTTTCCGCTCGCGCGAGTATCAGGCGAAACTGCGAGCCGCTTCGCCGCAATCGGGACGCGCCGGTCTCGCCACAAACAGCCCGCATTTCACCGGACGCGCGCTCGACATATACGTTGGCGGCGAACCGACGATCACAAAAGATTTCAACCGCGCCATGCAAATCGAAACGCCCGCTTATCAATGGCTGGTAAAAAACGCCGCGCGCTTCGGATTTTACCCGTATTTTTACGAGCCTTGGCACTGGGAATACGCGCCGCAAAATTTATCGCCGACGAAAAATACAAACAAAAATACAAACGCGGCGTTACCTTGAAATCTTGCGCTTTTTCACGACGTTTTTCGCAGCGCGTTCCAGTGCGCCCGACGCTAAGACTGCCAGCGTTTGCCCGCCAATCAAAGCTCTTCCCGCTTCGATGTTTTTAACGCTCACGACGAATTGTTTTTTACCAGCGGCGCGCGCCAGCATTTTATTTAAGGTCGCATCGTCTAAATTCGCCACCTCAACGCCGCTCGTTTTTAGTTCAGCGCGGAGATTTTCCGCCGTATTGGTTTTGCGCTCGTAAACGTCCGGGTAAATTCTCAATTTTCCCGCTTCGACCACCAGCGTATCGTAAGTTATTTCGACGGGAATGATCGGTTCGAGTTCCGCCACAAAAGTTTTTTTCGTTCCTCTTGCTTCGACAATCTGCTCTTTTGTTACATCAAGCTCGCGGGCGGCAATGATTTTGTCCGCCAAATCATATAAATCCGCCTGCATCACGCGCACGCAGCCGTGCGAAACAAGACTTCCCAAATCGCCTGCGCCTTTCGCCTGATGAATCAGATAACCGTAACCGAGCGGAATTTTCATCTTTCCGAGCGGATTACGCGCGTCGGTCGGCAGAATGATTTCACCGGCTTTAACGGTTTTCGAGACGTGAACCCAGTCGCTATCCGGCGGAATCCACACCGGATTCCAGATGACCGCCGATGCCTCGCGCATACCGACATAAATCGGGTAATCCTTCAGCCCGACGCCAATCGGGTAAGTTTTTACTTCCTTTCCGTTCTGCCATAAAGTCATCTGAAACGACGGCACGTTTACGGTAATTTTCACGTTGCCGTCGCCGGGCGCGGGCGCGGTTTTTTCAATCGCGCCGCCCGTCAGTTTGTCGGAACGTGCCGATTGGCGTTTCATATCCTGAACGTAGGATTGCGCCCACGCATCGCCGTTTGCGAAGACGAAAAATAAAAAAGCCGCTAATCCGGCAGTGATTATGTTTTTTTTCGGTGTCGTTTTCATAACAAAAATGTTAAATTGTCCGCCATCTTTGTCGCTTCCACTCCGCGAAAAGTTGTATTGGAATTATCTGCTATAGATACCGAGATACGGTTTGATGTCGGCGATGCGAAGACAAAACAGCGTTGAGTTTTCCATTCAGCACTCGCCGCTCACCGCTCATCACTGTTTATCTTTTCCAACATCAATTCGTAAACTTCGGTCAAATCAAGCTCGCTCGTGTCAACGACAATCGCGTCGGCGGCGATTGACAAAGGCGAGTCCGCACGCGAAACGTCGCGCTCGTCGCGCAGATTTATTTCCGTCAGAGTTTCTTCATAAGTCGAGACGCGTCCCCGCGCGCGCTCTTCTTCGTAACGCCGCCTGGCTCTGGCTTCGGGTTTCGCCGTCAGGAAAAACTTTACGTCCGCGTTCGGAAAGACGATTGTCCCGATGTCGCGCCCGTCCAAGACGCAGCCGTGCGGCGCGTTTTCGCCGAGCTTTCTTTGGTGCCGGACGAGAATTTTTCTAACTTCCGAAATGGTTGAAACAATCGAAGCCGCTTGTCCTGCTTCGTTCGTGCGAATCTCGGCGGAGATGTCTTTTCCGTCGAGTTTGACTTCAAGCGAATCAGGCTCGCCGATGAGTTCGATTTTTGAATGACGGGCAATCTCGATAATCTCGTCTTGATTTTCAAAACTCGTTCCGCTTTTCGCAACGGCTAATCCGACGGCGCGATACATCGCGCCAGTGTCGAGATAAAGCAAGCCCAAATTTTTGGCGAGCATTTTGCCGAGCGTTGATTTGCCCGCGCCCGATGGTCCGTCAATGGCGATTATCATTTGTCAATTGTTTGAATTTAAGAGTCGGGAGTCGGTAACGTCTTCAAAATCTTCGTCCGTTTCTTCTGAGTCAAACGGGTATCTATGCCAAACTAATGTCGCCCCGTACTCCTCAGCTTCCGAAAAATATTGTTTCTGTTCGTCACTTTCGCAATCGTCTTCATTTAACCA
Source organism: Pyrinomonadaceae bacterium (assembly GCA_030448055.1). Taxonomy (GTDB): domain Bacteria; phylum Acidobacteriota; class Blastocatellia; order Pyrinomonadales; family Pyrinomonadaceae. The sequence goes on along the minus strand of JAUJNR010000004.1, from coordinate 96,237 downwards.
TACATTTTCGTCAACCACCTCGTGAGGAATCCAGCCATTCTGCTTTATGTAAAACTTCGATAACTCAACGGCTCCGTCTTCGATTGCGAAATTAATCCAGCAATTGACAATAGCTCCGCCGAATTCTTTAAAGTCCTCGGGCTTTCCTTTCGGGTCGGGGAAAGATTCGATGTTAATTACCCACATTTTATTTCAAAATATTTCGCAAAATTTGCAGAGTTTTTTCAATATCTTGCTGCGAGACATCGTAATGCGTCACCATCCGAATCGCCGTTCCGAACGGTATCGCTAAAATTTCGTTTTCTTTTAATTGGGAAACAATTTCGGCGGAAGTTTTTCCCGTCTCTGAAACGTCAAAGATTACAATGTTGGTTTGAACTCGTTCCGCGTCAATCGAAACGCCTTTTAAGTTTGCCACGCCTCCGGCGAGCAAGCGAGCGTTTTCGTGGTCAACGTGCAAACGTTTCGGCGATTCTTCGAGCGCAATCAAACCTGCCGCCGCCAAAATTCCGACTTGCCGCATTCCGCCGCCGAGCCGTTTGCGCCACACTCTCGCCTCGTTAATAAAATCTCGTTTCCCCAAAAGCATCGAACCGACCGGCGCGCCCAAACCTTTCGACAAACAAAACTGCACCGAATCGCAGTGCTTCGACAAATCAGCGACCGATTCGCCCAAAGCCGCCGCGTTGAAAATTCTCGCGCCGTCCAGATGAACGGGCAAATTCAGTTCGTGCGCTTTACAACAAATTTCGCCGGTTTGTTCAGCGCTCATCACGCTTCCGCCGCCGAAGTTGTGCGTGTTCTCCAGACAAATCAAACCCGTCGGGCAAGCGTAATACGGCAGATTAACGTGAACCGCCGCAGCGATTTCGTCCCACGTCAACATCGCATTATCGTTCCGGCTTCTGACCGAACGAATCATCACGCCCGCGAGAGCGGACGGCGCACCCATCTCGTAATTGAAGATGTGTCCGCGCTCTTCGATGATGATTTCATCGCCCGGTTTCGTATGAAGTTTGACGGCGATTTGATTGCCCATCGAGCCGGTCGGAACGAACAGCGCGGCTTCTTTGTCGAAAATTTCGGCAGCCTTTTCTTGCAGCAAATTCACCGTCGGGTCTTCGCCGTAAACGTCGTCGCCAACTTCGGCTTCCGCCATCGCTCGCCGCATTTGCACCGTTGGTTTGGTTACTGTGTCGCTTCTGAGGTCAATCATTTTTTCTCGAAGATTCAAAATTGAATTTAATCAAACTTATTTTGAACGGTTTCGCGTTCATCACCGGCAAGATGCTGGCGTTCCGTTCTAAAAATTACTCAGCCGCCGCTTTCACTTCGCCGTGCATTTTTTTAAGCATCTCGGCGAGCGTCGCGCCCAAATCTTCCAGAGTCTTTTTCATCTTTTCGTTGGTCATTTCCGCCGCGTCGCCGTCGAACATTTCATGAACTTTGCCGACCGCGATTTCCGTCGGCAAAACGTTGACGAGCATAATTGAAAGCACGCCGCGCAAATGTCCGAGACAGCGCAGACCGCCGAACGCGCCCGGCGATTCGGTCATAATGCCCGCGAATTTGCCTTTGAAAACCTCATACATTTTAAATTCGTCGTTCGCCCGCGAAGCCCAGTCAATCGCGTTTTTCAACGCGCCGGTCAGCGAGCCGTTGTATTCGGGCGAAGCGATTAAAAATCCGTCGTGCGCCCCCAACTGTTTTTGAAATTCGAGGGCGTTCGCGGAAAAGCCGTCTTTTTCTTGGTCGTCCGGGTTGTAAATCGGCATCGGGTAATCGCGCAAATCAACAAAAGTTATTTCCGCGCCCGCCTTTTCCGCTCCTCTCAAAGCCGTTTTGACGACTCTTTTGCTGTAGGCGTTTTCGCGCAAACTTCCGGCGAACGCTAAAATTTTCGGCTTCCTTCCCATATAATGTGTCATCTTTTGTTCTGTAAAATCGAGTATGAAAAGTTTGACACGAACACTGACAAAAGACAAAATCTTGGTGTTCGCTCAACGAATGTTTTTCGCTTTTGTGCCGGGATGTCGAAAATTTATGATTAAATCTTTCCAAACGCTGCACCCGAAAATTCACGAATCGGCTTATGTCGCGGATGACGCAATCGTCATTGGTGACGTGGAAATCGGCGCGGAATCGAGCGTTTGGTTCGGCTCAATTCTGCGCGGCGACGTCAATCATATCCGCATCGGCGAGCGGACGAACGTTCAGGACGGCACGATCATTCACGTTTCTTCAAAGACGCATCCGACCGTTCTTGAAGACGAAGTAACGCTCGGTCATCGCGTCACCTTGCACGGCTGTCACATCGAAACAGGTTGTTTAATCGGCATCGGCTCAATTATTCTGGACGGTGTTCGCGTCGGCAGAAATTCCCTTGTCGCGGCGGGCAGTCTGCTCACGCCGAACACGCAAGTTCCGCCGCGCGTTTTGGTGATGGGAAGTCCGGCGCGAGTCAAACGCGAGCTTTCCGACAACGAGGTTCGAGATTTGGAAAGATTCTGGCGCAATTACGTTTCCTTAAGCCGCGTCTATCAAAATCAGCCGTAAAAACTTTTTCGGTTCGGGCAATCCGTCGCCAAAATGCCGATTTTGTTTTATGCTTGACGCACGCGCCTTGTAAAAACGGGCGTCTTTATTTTTCATAAAAACTTTCGAGGAGAAATTTTATAATGCAAAAATCGCACGCCGATTTTCGGCGCGTTATCAGCTTTTTCATATTGACGGCGGCTTTGACGCTGACTGCTTCCGCACAAAAATTTTCGGACGAGCGTGAAAATAATGTGACCGAAAAAAGCATCGGCGGCGCGGTTCAAACCGAAGACGTAATTCAGGTTGACGACGCTCTGGACAAGAAAAACGAGTTCGCCGTCTGGGGCGCATTCGCGCCCGACATTCCGCGCCTGTTCAGTGGTTCGCGCCGCTCGACTTTCGGCGAAGTCGGACTTCGATATTCGCGCCGCATTGCGACGACGGAAAATCTCGCTCTTAAATACCAAATTGATTTGATTCCGCTGGCAATTATCAATTACGAACGAGAACGACTCATTCCCGGCATCGCGCCGACGCCCGTCGTCGTTGACCGCAGCGACCAAACGGCTTACGCCTTCGGACTGACGCCGGTCAGTTTTCAATTGAATTTTCGCCGCCGCGCGAAAATCCAACCGTTCGTCACCGTCGAAGCCGGTTTGCTGATTTTCAACAAAAAAATTCCCGACGACCGCAGTGCGCTGCGACCGAACCAAGTTGGCAGGCGACTTAATTTCACGCCCGCGGGCGGCGGCGGCGTGGAATTCGCAACTGGCGATGCGCGAAGTTACACCATCGGCTTCAAATTCCACCACATCTCGAACTCCTCGACCGGCAACATTAATCCGGGCTTTGACCAGAATCTTTTTTATTTCGGCTATACGTTTAAGAAATTTTAATCTGATTAATTGCTGACACGCCGGTTTATCAAAATTCCTGTCTGATAAATCGGCGCATCGTTTTGTTAAGAAAAAAATGACTAACACAAACCCGGCGCGCGGAATGCGCGATTTTCTGCCTTCAGACATTCGCAAGCGCGAATACGTTATCGGCATAATCAAAGAGGTTTACGAATCTTACGGTTTCGAGCCGCTCGAAACTCCGGCGGTCGAAAACATCGAAACTTTGACGGGCAAATACGGCGAAGAGGGAAATCAGCTAATCTACAAAATCCTGAAGCGCGGCGAAAAACTTGATGCCAATGCAGGCGAAAAAGATTTAGCGGATTTAGCTTTGCGCTACGATTTAACCGTGCCGCTCGCCCGCGTCGTGACGAATCACCGAAACGATTTGCCGCGCTTTTTCAAACGCTACCAAATCCAACCCGTCTGGCGCGCCGACCGCCCGGCGCGCGGGCGTTTCAGAGAATTTTATCAATGCGACGTTGATGCTATCGGTTCGAGTTCGATGATTGTCGAAGCCGAACTCTGCGCGGCAGGCAATGAAATATTATCTGGATTGGGATTTGATGATTTTGTGATTCGTATAAATCATAGAGAGATTTTATACGCGATGCTCGATGCAGTTGAAATCAACGAGGAAAAACAGACTGACGCGCTCGTCGCCTTGGACAAACTCGATAAAATCGGCAGCGAAGGCGTTTTAAAGGAATTTGAAACTCGCGGTATAGATAAAAATGCAGCGAATAAATTGCTTGGGTTGTTTGACGAATTAAAAACCTCGGATAATTTGCACGCTCTTGAAAGTCTCTCGAAATTTATCGGCAATCACGAAAAAGGCAAACAAGGCGTCAACCAAATTTTGCAAATCCTCCAGTTAGTTAATGTGAATAGTCTCAAAATTGATGCTTCGTTAGCGCGCGGTTTGAGCTATTACACAGGCGCGATTTTTGAAGCTAATGTTCCCGATTTAGCGGGAAGCATCGCCAGCGGCGGGCGTTACGACGGCTTAATCGGAATGTTTGGCAAGGAGCAAATTCCGGCGTGCGGTTTTTCTTTGGGTTTGGAACGCATTCTCGTCGTGATGGAAGAACGCGGAATGTTTCAAAAGTTGGTTGAGGAAGGGAAATTAAAATTAGATTCTGCCGACGTGATGATTGCGAGTTTTGACGAATCGTTGGTTGACGAATGTTTGAAGATCGCGGGCGATTTGCGAAAATCAGGATTGCGGACGCTCGTTTATCCGGAAGCTGATCAAAAAATAAAACCGTTAAAGTATGCCGAACAAATCAATGTTCCTTTTGTTTGTCTGGTAAAAGCGACGGAGCTTGCCGAAAACAAATTGACGCTCAAAAATATGCGGACAGGCGAACAGGAAACGGTTGGAACGGATGAGGTTGCGGGTAAAATAAAAAAATGAATGAAAAAGTAATCGAAAATTATCTGCGCGAGACAATCGAAGGCTTTCGCGGTTATAAAAAACTGGCGGAAAGAGCGATTGAACAAATTTCGGACGAGCAATTTTTTACGACAATTGATGCGGAATCGAATTCCGTTGCGACGATTTGCAAACACATCGGCGGCAATCTGCGCTCGCGCTGGACTGATTTTTTGACGACCGACGGCGAAAAGCCCGACCGCAACCGCGATACGGAATTTGTCACGAATGGCGACACGCGGGAAAGCGTGATGCAGATTTGGGAAAACGGCTTTCAAATTTTGTTCGCTACGCTCGAATCTTTACGCGCTGAAGATTTGGAGAAGATCGTGCGGATTCGCGGCGAAGATTATACGGTTGTCAAAGCGATCAGTCGGGCGGCAATGCACACGGCTTCGCACATCGGGCAAATTCAGTTTTTAGCAAAACATCTGCGCGCCGCGGATTGGGAAACTTTGAGCATTCCGAAAAATAAATCGGGGGAATTCAATAACTGGTTGAGCGAAAAGGAAGATAAAGGAAATTATTTGGAGACGGCGCGTGAGTTTGGAAGCAAAATTTAAAGTAGAAAAGAGCGGGAGAAGAAAGTAGCTTTCCGCTCAAATTTTTATCTGCCGGTTTCGATTAGCGATTGCGCCTTCTTAATGTAAATTTATTTCTTTAATCGTTCCTTATTGGTTTAATTCCTCGTAGCTTTGCTACGGAATATACTAGACCGATGAGCGAACTGATTCATAAAAAACACAATGTCAGTGTTTTGCTTTACCATCTGGTCTGCCCGACGAAATATCGGAAAGCCGTCATTACGCCGGATATTGATGAGAAACTCAAAGAAATATGCGAACAGATAAGCCTGCGCTATGAGATTGAGTTTCTGGAGATCGGAACTGACTCAGAGCACGTGCATTTTTTGTACAGTCGGTGCTGATGTATAGTCCAACAAAAATCGTGCGAACCATCAAAAGCATCACCGCCAAGGAAATCTTTCGTCAGATGCCGGAAGTCAAAAAACAGTTGTGGGGCGGCGAGTTTTGGTCTGACGGCTATTACATCAGCACGGTCGGCGCACACAGTTCGGAAGAAGCGATGAAACAATACATCAGAAATCAAGGTGACGGTAATGATTCAACGCAGCCATCACTCTTCTAATACCTCGCGGCTCTGCCGCGCGGAAATTTATTGTAAATTTATGTAAAGGTTAAAGTCGCTTCCTGCGATAATCGTTATTTTTATGAAGGCAATTTCAATTTTAGGTTCGACCGGCTCAATCGGCTGCAACACGCTCAAGGTCGTCGAACATCTCGCGGGCGAGTTTCGCGTCGTCGCGCTCGGCGCGGGACAAAACATGGAAAAACTCGCCGAACAGATTCGGCAGTTTCAACCGGAACTCGTCGCCGTCGAGAGCGACGAGTGCGCCGAAGATTTGCTGCGGCGCATTGCAAAATTCAAAATTCAAAATCCAAAAATCGTTGTCGGCGAAAAAGGATTAGTTGAAGTCGCCACGCACGAAGCGGCGCAAACAATCGTTTCGGCGACGGTCGGCGCGGTCGGTTTCGTGCCGACGCTGCGGGCTTTGGAGGCGGGAAAAAGAGTCGCGCTGGCGAATAAGGAAACGCTTGTGATGGCGGGCGAATTGATGACGCGGGCGGCGCGAGCGAACGGCGTGGAAATTTTGCCGGTTGATTCGGAACACAACGCCATTCATCAATGTTTGCGCGGCGAATCGAGCGGTGAAGTCAAGCGCTTGATTTTAACGGCGAGCGGCGGACCGTTTCGCACGAAATCAAAACGGGAAATCGAAAACGCCACGCGCGCTGAAGCCTTAAATCATCCGACCTGGCGAATGGGCGATAAAGTTACGATTGATTCGGCGACTTTGATGAACAAAGGTCTGGAAGTCATCGAAGCGCGATGGCTGTTCGGTTTTTCGGCGGCTGAAATCGCCGTTCTCGTGCATCCGCAGTCAATCGTGCATTCGATGGTCGAGATGGTTGACGGCTCGATTATCGCGCAGCTCGGCGCGACCGATATGCGCCACGCGATTCAATACGCGCTCACCTTTCCGAAACGTCAGGCGAATTGTCTGCCGCCGCTCGATTTTTCAAAACTCGCGCAGCTGACTTTTGAAGAACCGGATTTAGAGAAATTTCCGTGTCTCGCATTGGCGTATCGCGCATTGAAAATCGGCGGCACGATGCCGGCGGCTTTGAACGCGGCGAACGAAATCGCCGTCGAAGCGTTTTTAGACGATAAAATCCGCCTCTCCGACGTTCCGAAAATCATCGAATCGGTAATGAACGAACACGAAACAAAACCTGTCGCAAATCTCGAAACTGTATTAAAATGTGATGAGCAAGCGCGGCGCGGCGCTTTGCAAAAACTCGGAAAACATACTTTTTCGATGTAATTGGTAAAGTTCCGCGAAACGGTTTAGACTTTTGATAACAACTTGTCTGTCGTATTTTGTTTCTAAGCATAGACAAATAATTTTGAAAAGGAATTTATAGAATGCCAGATATTATCATCGTAATTTTAGCCGTCATCTTCGTTCTCGGCATCGCCATCAACATCCACGAGTTCGGACATTTCGCCGTCGCCAAACTTTTGGGAATGCGCGTTGACGCTTATTCGTTTTTCGGCTTGGGACCCAGAATTTGGGGATTCAAACGCGGACACACTGATTACCGCATCAGCGCGATTCCGCTGGGAGCGTATGTCAAACTTTACGGCGACGAATCGAATTCGGGTCTCGAAGGCGAAGACGATAAAAGCGAACCGGTTCCCGAATCGGAACTTTACGAGCTGCGCCCGCGCTGGCAAAAGTTTCTGGTAATGATCGGCGGACCGTTTATGAACATTATGCTCGCGCTGGCGATTCCGTTTTTCGGCGCGTGGCTGATGGGTTTGCCTTCGATGCCCGCGCCGGTCGTCGGCGTCGTTAAATCGGGCGGCGCGGCGGAACAGGCGAATATCAAAATCGGCGACCGCATCATCAATTTTGACGGCATTGAAAATCCGACGTGGGAGCGCGTGCGAAACGATTCGCTGATTGCGCCCGAACGCCAGATTCCGATTGTCGTCGAGCGCGAAGGACAAAGATTGCCGCTCACAATTAAACCGTCGAAGGTTGAAAAAGACGGAAACGTCGTCGGAATGCTCGATTTAGAGCCGGATGTCGGCGTCGAGCCGGTCGTCGTCGGCTCGGTCGTTGAAGGGAAACCGGCGGCGCAAGCCGGTTTGCAGCCGGGCGACAAAGTCATTTCGATAAACGGGCAGCCGATTCGTAATTCCAACGAAATCGTTAATCAGATTCGGAACAGCAAAGACGCAAACATCAACGTTCTCGTCGAGCGAAACGGCGAGCGAAAGGAAATACCGATTCAGGCGGAACAAGCCGACGGAATTTACCGCGTCGGCGCGGCTTTCGGTCCCGACGAAAAATCAATGACGCGTGAGCCTGTCTCCATCGGGCGCGCCGCGAGTTTCGCCGTCAATTCAAATCTCGAAATCATCCGTTTGACCGGAAAAGTTTTCGGACAGCTTTTCGCGGGCGAACGTTCGGCGAAAGATGCCGGTTTAGCCGGTCCCATCGGCATCGTGCAGATAATTTCCAAAGTCGTCGCCGAACAGGGTTTTGTCGGATTAGTTTCGATTCTGGCGTTAATCAGTTTGAACTTGGGCGTGTTTAACTTGTTGCCGATTCCGATGCTCGACGGCGGGCAAATAGCGGTTTTGGGAATCGAAGGTTTTCTCGGACTTTTCGGCTTGACGCTTTCGATGGCGGTCAAGGAAAAAATTCAGCTCGTCGGTCTCGCCGTTATTTTGCTGCTGATGGTAACGACGATATTCTTCGATATTTCGCGGCTGATTGGAAGGTAAAAGGAAATTTAGCCACAGAGGACACGGAGTTTTTAGAGAAAAATCAGGAAAGCCAAAAATTCGTTTTATGTCTTTCTCAGATTTACTTTGTGTCCTCTGTGGCTAAAATCAATTTAGAATGAGAAGAAAAACAAAATCGGTGATGGTCGGGAACGTGCAAATCGGCGGCGACGCGCCCGTTGCCGTTCAATCAATGACGAAGACCGACACGACCGACGTTGACGGAACGATAAAACAGATTGAAGAAATGACGGCGGCGGGCTGCGAAATCGTCCGCATCGCCGTTCCCGACGAAGACGCGGCGATTGCGCTCAAAGAAATCCGCAAACGCACCCACGCGCCGCTCGTCGCCGACATTCATTTTCATTACAAATTAGCTTTAATGGCGCTCGACGCGGGCATTGATAAACTCCGGCTTAATCCGGGCAATATCGGCTCGATTGATCGAATCAGAGAAGTCGTTCGCGCGACCGAAGCCAGAAAAATACCGATTCGCATCGGCGTCAACGGCGGCTCTTTGGAAAAGGATTTGTTAAAAAAACACGGCACGGCAACGCCCGAAGCGATTGTCGAATCGGGAATGCGCCACGTTCGCATTTTGGAAGATTTAGGATTTTCGGACATTATCATTTCCTTAAAAGCGTCTGACGTAAATCGAACGGTCGCGGCGTACCGCTTGATGGCTTCGATGGTTGATTATCCGTTTCATCTCGGCGTGACTGAAGCCGGAACCGCTTTCGGCGGCTCGATAAAATCCGCCATCGGTCTTGGAATTTTATTGCACGACGGCATCGGCGATACGATTCGCGTGTCGCTTGCCGCCGAGCCGCACGAAGAAGTTCGTGTCGGTTGGGAAATCTTAAAAAGTTTGGAACTCAGAAAGCGCGGCGTAACCGTCGTCGCGTGTCCGACCTGCGGACGACTCGATATTGATAATTTTGTCGAAATCGTCACCGAAGTCGAACGCCGTCTGGCGCACGTCGAAGAGCCTCTGCATCTTTCAATTATGGGCTGCGCCGTCAACGGTCCGGGCGAAGCGCACGACTCGCAACTCGGAATTACTTTCGGCAGAAATGTCGGAATGATTTTCAAAGACGGCGTTCCGATGCGGAGAGTTTCCGGCGCGGATATTGTCGAAGAATTTGTTAAAGAGGTTGAGATTTTGCGGAGAGAAGGCGCGAATGCGAAATCTTTGGCAGAGGAAAAACAACTCGTGCAGATCAGTTAAATTTTTCAATAAAGAAACACAAAGGACACAGAGTTTTTTTATTTTCTCTGTGTCCTTTGTGTTTCTTTATTGGAATAAATCATTAAGGCGCAAGAAGCGTAAAAGGATAAAACGGCAAATTTCTCAAAACGAAAAACGCCGCCGCCAAAATTAAAAATCCATACATCGCCGATGGCGGAAACACTCGCCACGAAAGCCCGCGCCCGCGCGCGACAACTAGAATCAACGAGATAAATACAAACGCGAAAAGAAACGCGAAAACGGGAAGCAGCGCATTGTAATGCAGCGCGGGTATAACGTCGCCGTGAAAAAGCGCGTGAAAACCGCGCGTCAAACCGCAGCCCGGACAATAAATGCCGGTTAAAGAATAAAGCGGGCAGACCGGAAAAAATCCGGCGGTCGTCGGATTAAAATACGCGACGACCGCCGCGCCTGCGGTGATAGTTGAAATGCCCACACCCGCCGCGATTCTTTCAACGGTCGAAGCCGGAGCAATGTTTTGAAACTCAATTTTTACCACTAATAAGAATGTCCAATACCGCCTGTTTATCTGCGGCGGTCAGATCGGTTTTATCGGCAAATTTGGCTAAATCGGCGGCGCGATTAAATTCAAATTCTTGAATGCCCTCGGCTTTACTCGCCGCCAAATCTCTAAATTTCGCTAAATTCGATAAAATCTCCGTTGGGTTATTAACATCGGCGAAAATTTTGCCCTTCAGCAAACCAAACTCTAAACGCCACGAATCAGCCGCATTTAACTTTGATTTAATTGAGGAAATGATTGACGACACTTGTATCTTTTGTTCCTCAGCCGAAAGTCCAGCGAGAGAATTCAATTTTTCGACTTCAGATGTAAATTCTGGAGGTAAATTTATTCTTCTTTCTAAACCTTTCGATTCGGCAATTCCCAGGAATACGCCTTTGTTCGTCCAATCCGTTGAATTTGTTTCGCCGACAAAGTTATAAACCAGCACGCCGGTGACGCTGACCGGCTGACCGGATAAAAGCATCGGATTGAATTTCGCTTCGACGGCGGCTTGCTCGGCGGCTTGCCGAAGCAGCGGATGACCGGAAACGGCGGTTGCCGAAACCACGTTTCCTTGTTCGTCAATCGTGACTTGCACGTTAACCGCGCCACTCGCATTGACGGCTCGCGCTGCCGCAGGATACGCGGGCTTCGGCAAACTTGTCGCTTTGCCGTTAAGCACGCCGCCGCTGATTTTTGAAGGCACCGCCGTTTGCGCCGAAACGGTTGACAAACCGAAAGCCAAAACTAAGAACATCAAAAAAGCGATTTTGTGTTTCATATTTTTTCTCCTTGAAATTAGTTTAAGCGAAATTTTATTCGTTAGACACCATATTTTCAAATTTGTTCCCGAAAAATCAGCCAGCCATTTGCATAAACAGCGCGTCAATCGCAATTTTGCGGTTAATATTGACGGCAAGCTGTTCGCGCAAAATTTCGATTTCCGACAGCCACGCGGCGAGCCGAAGACTTTCAGTGCCTGTCGCTAATTTTTTCAAATCATTTACTAAATCAACATTCACCAGAATGTTCGCGTCTGCCTCGTTTCGCACCGTCCACAAGTCGTGAATTAAAGTTTGCAAAATGTCGAGTTTGGTTTCAAAATCGTCTTTGTTTTTCGCGTCGTTCATTTCTTCGCCGACGCGGAGCAGCTCGCCGCGGTTTTCTTTTATCAAAATGCTTTCTAAAACCTTGAGCATCGCGTGGCGACCAGCGCGAAACTTTTCCAAATCCGTGCCAAGCGCGTGTCCTAATCTGCCGCTTGAGAGCCGGGCTAAAAGCGCGGCGTCTTCGGGCGCGAGCTTTTTATCATTAGATAAATAATTTTCAATTTCTCTCGCCGCAATCGGCGCAAACCGCAATGTCTGACAGCGCGAACGAATCGTCGGCAGCAGCGCGTCGGCACGCGACGAGACGAGAAAAATGTGCGATGCGGCGGGCGGCTCTTCTAAAGTTTTCAAAAGCGCGTTCGAGGCAGCGTCGTTCATCTTGTCCGCCTCGTCAACGATAAAAAACCTCGCCGCCGCTTCGTATGGACGAAAGTTGGCTTCGGTTTCGAGGTCGCGGATCGCGTCAACCAGAATGTTTTTGTTATACGGAATGACCAAGCCGATGTCGGAATGCTCGCTGAAAATCACCCGTTTGAAAGCGTCGCGGTCGTCTGATTTTGGAAACGTAAAATTATCGGCGCGGCGGCAGTTGGCGCAAACGTCACACGCTTCCGAATTTTTCGGATTCTGACAGACGAACGCTTTTGCCAGACGAAGCGCGAACTGTCTTTTGCCCACGCCGTCCGCGCCTGCAAAAAGCAGCGCGTTCGGTACGCGCTTTTGCCGGAGCAGGCGGCGCAAAACTTCTTTGACCGAATCGTTGCCGATGAGTTTATCGAACATAAACCATTGTATTTACTGATACTTACTTAGTATTACAGAGTGTTATCTGTTAAATTTCTAAAAGTATATTATCACTCTGTATCACTTCATAACAGCAAGCAACAGATATGAATTATGAACAAATGATATTAGATGAAGTGGATTCAAAATTTGCTTAGGAACATCTCGAATCTATCTGAATAGTAGCAGAACTTGGAAAACATTTGGCTTATCAAATTTAAAGCAATCCGCCACTGCGACATACAAAAAGCCGTGAGTGTAATTGCTTGCGGCTTTTTTGGATTATGAATTCTATTGAGTTTTTATATTACTTAGTCAAACATAATTAGCTCCCGTCAAAAAAGCCGTGAGCGTTGAAAATCGTCGTTGCGCGAGCTTTAAACTTTGTCTCGCGTGCGCGTAGAACTGACATTTGAAAATTCTTCGCAGAGGAGATTTAAAAGCAACTAAAATCGGCGGTCGGTCTCGAATTAAAAGACAAGATTTAAGTGATTTTATAAATAATTTATGATCACCCAATCATCATAGGAGGTTTCGATTAAAAAATCGTATGTTCGAAGTCATAATTTTCTGTCTTATTCTTCAACTTATCTTATTTCTATTGGAACACTTCCGCAGGTGTGGAGGGTCTAACGAAGCTATCTCCAACCGCAATGAACGAAGATTGGCAAAAAATAATTATTCGTAATTCCAGCAAGGAATTACGAAAATCGAAGTTTCAATTCGCTGATCCGTGCAAGATTTCAATAAGGAAATTGTCACTAAATATTAGTGGTCGGTCATTGGTAATTATCAAACTTAATAAAAAGCCGCGAGCGTCATAACTCACGGCTTTTTCACTAAAAAGAATTAAATCAAGTTGGGATGCTTTCACTGACTTTATTTCAAGCCGCATTCTACCCTAGCTCGATATAATCCTAAATAATACGGTTACTGTATAAGTAAAAATTAAGCCTCTCTGTTCCCTTGCAAACAAATTGGCGAGGAAGCGGAAAACTTTTCTCCCCATTAACCGCTTCCTCTAATCACGCCCCCCTTTGAGCGCGAAACTTTTTAATTGTTTTACGGCTTTTGTTCTTTGCTCTTAACCACCGAGAGCGTTTCTTCTTTTTAGCAGAAATATCTATTGAAAGTTTGATTCCAGTTATTCGATAAAAATGTCGGGAGTGTTGAAACTTGCGGCTTTTTTTGGATTATGCATTCTATTGAGTTTTTATATTACTTAGTCAAACATAATAAACTCCTGTCCTTTAAAAAAGCCGTGAGCGTCAAAACTCACGGCTTTTCTTTTTTCAATTTATAATCCGTGAGCATCAATCACATAATTTTTATACGGAGCTTAGACTATGAAATTACTCTCAATAATTTTTATATTCATATTTTCATCTGCGGTTTTTGGACAAGGAATAGTTTTCGGCGACAAAAAAATAAAATTTATTACGCGCCCGAATGTCGGGAAATAGCTGATATTACGCAGTCGAACATAAAAATTAGGTTGTCAGAAAATAAAATGAGCCGCGAATAACACTAATACCACGAATGAAAATCAAATGATTTTTCGTGTCCGGCGCGTGTTTGCTCGCAGCTAAAAATTGTTTTTGTTTTACGGCTTGTCCAGAAACTCCGACACGATTTTCAAAACCCTCGTTTTAACTTCGTCGGTCGAGCCGCTCGCATCAACGATGCGAAACCGGTTCGGCTCGCCGTCGGCAATCTTTAAATAAGCCGCGCGCACGCGCTCGTAAAATCCGATGTTTTCCTTGTCCATCCGATTTCCGCGCTCGCCCGTGTTGCTGCGCGAATTGGTTCGCTGCAATGCTTGTTCGATTGGCAAATCGAAAAATAAAGTTAAATCGGATTTCAAACCGCCCGTAGCAAATTCGGTAACTTGGCTGATGACGCTATCGGAAAATCCGCGTCCCGCGCCCTGATAAGCGACGGTCGCATCGCTGTAGCGGTCGGAGATGACGATTTTGCCCGCTTCCAAAGCGGGTTTGACGAGAAAATTGACGTGTTGGGCGCGGTCGGCGGCGAACAATAAAAGTTCGGCGAGCGGCGCGACGGTTTCTTCGGTTTCCAGAAATGCCGTGCGAAGCCGTCTGCCCAGAGGCGTTCCGCCCGGCTCCATCGTCGGCAACACGTCAAATCCGCGAAAGCGCAGTTCGCTCGCCAGCATTCTGAGTTGCGTTGACTTGCCGCTGCCGTCAATTCCTTCAAAAGTGATAAATCTTCCGCGCAAAATGTTTATACTGGATCGGGTTTTTTACGCTGCTCCTGCGAAACGGTCGAAATGGCGTGTTTGAAAATCAGAACGTCTTGCCCGCCGACATCCAGCATGACCGAAAATTTATCGAAACTTTTTATTCTTCCGGCAAGCGTCGCGCCGTGCAGCAAATGAATGACGATATTAAACCGCTCGCGCCGCGCCGTGTTTAGGAAAGCATCCTGTATGTTTTGGGCAACCGTTTTTTCCATAACCTTCTCTCTTCTTCGTTTGGTTGTGGGATGACGAGATTAAGTTTATAACAGACCGACCGGCAGTTACAAGAAATCTTTCACAAGTTATTCTAAATTAAGTATTTTCCACAACTTTTTTTGCGTTTCAGGCGCATCGCCGAAGCCTTCGAGCCAAACCGCGTCCGCTTCGCGCCGAAACCAGGACATCTGCCGTTTGGCGTAATTTCGCACATCTTGTTTCGACTGTTCAATCGCGCTGGGAAGCGTTCGCTCGCCGCGCAAAAATTCGCACACGCGCCGATACCCGTGCGCGCCGAGCGCGTTCGTATCGTCCGACAAACCCGTTGCTCGCAGATTTTTTACTTCTTCGACTAACCCGTTTTCAAAGTGTCGTCCGGCGCGGAGGTTGATTCGTTCATACAAAACATCGCGCGGCGGATTAAGGGCGAAAATTTTTATTCGACTCGCAAATTCCGGGGCGGCGGCACGATTCGGCTGAATTTGGCTGATTGGTTCGCCCGTTTGAAAATAAACTTCCAAAGCACGCGCCGTGCGCACGTAATCGCGCGGGTAAAGTTTTACGGCTGATGCTTTATCAACTCGCTCTAAAATTTTATAAAGATGTTCCGCGCCTTTTCGTTCTTTGATATTTTTAAGTTTTTCTCGCAACCGCGCGTCGGTTTTCGGGCTTTCAAAAAATGGCTCTCGAAGCGCGCGAAGATAAAAACCCGTTCCGCCGACGAGAATCGGAATTTTATTTCGGGCTTCGATTTCCCAGATTTTCTCGCCTGCGTCGCGTGCCCAATCCGCCGCCGTGTATTTCACATACGGCGCAACGTAATCAATCAAATGATGCGGCACGCCGCGCATTTCCTCGCGCGAAATTTTCGCCGTCGCAATCTCTATTTCCTTGTAAATCTGCACCGAATCGCAATTTATAATTTCGCCGCCGGCGCGCAACGCGAGTTCGATGCCGAGTTCGCTTTTACCCGAAGCCGTCGGACCGACGATGACATAAATTGGATTTTTAGACGTTTCTTTTGCCACAGCGAACACAGAGAGCAGCACAGAGAAAAATTTGGTAAAAGTTCTGTAAGTTTTTATGTTGTCTTATTTCGCGTTGAATTTTATTTTGGAGAAAATGCCAGACGAACCAGCGCGATTATCAAAAGAATGCCGAGCAGAATGAGCGAGCCGATAATTTGATTCCGAGAGAATTTCATTTTTATGTCACAGTAGTTGTAACAGGAGAAGTCTTTCTTTTAACTTTTGCTGGAAATTCATAAACTAATCGTAAAATCATTTCTACAAAAGAAATTATTTCTTCGGCATTTTCTCGTTGCATAATGGCAATTTCATGAGTTGCTTCATTTCCTTTTTTTCTTATGTGGTCAACCCAATCTTTTGCGTCAGGGGGGACATAATGATTATCAGAAAGATATTCAACATATTTGATAAATTGCAGTCCTTCTTTCGCACCTTTGGAAACAGCAACGTTCATCAGAAGTTTTCTACTGCATAGAACCGCTGCTGTATGACCTGAAACAGACATACAATTTCTTGCTTCGTTGTAAAGTTCAGATACTAAAGATTCTGAAATACCTTCAACATCTCCGCCGAATTTCACATCAGGTATTTGTTCTTCATCATAATCTATAAAAGTTGGTCTTGTGCAATAGTGACAAATATAAATACTAGCGGCAGGTTGACCCGCAACACCGCCTTGCCAGCCCTTTTCCGAAACTAATCCATTTCCACAATAACCACAAACAAAATCTTTAGAGCCGATATTACCTGCGCTCCACTGTATTTTACTTTTCATAATTTTAATAAGCCTTCGTCAACTCAACGCCCGTATAGTAATGCTTAACAATCGCATCGTATTTCACGCCCATTTTTGCTAAGCCGTAAGCGCCGTATTGACACATTCCAACGCCGTGTCCCCAGCCGCGTCCCGTGAATGAATAGGATGTAACACGACCGTTTGAGTCGTAGCGTTTATTGATGACGAAAAGCTGTTCGTTCAGGCGCAGAGCCGAGCGGATTTTTCCGCCTTTTAATGATTTAACGCCGTTCGAGCCGACGATTTCGAGTTCGGTAGCGCGGCGCGAAAATCCTTTTCGAACGACGCGCACGTCATACAAATTGCCGATGCCGCGCACATAGCGCGATAACCGCGATTGAACGGCGGACGGCGACAGGTTTACGTTCCAATTCGTAAAACTCGACATTCTTTCCGCCGTGACGGTCGTCGTTGTCGGTTTGATTTCCAAGTAGATAACCGCGCCGGTCGGGTCGGTTTGAAAACTGATGATTTCGCCGCCGACAAGCGCGGTTTCTTTGACCGGATAAAATGCGCCGCCGAATTCGCGGAACAGAAAAACGTCGGGACGCACGGCTAATTCACGCGTAGTTCTGCCGTTTTTGACGATCAATTTTCCGTTCGCGCTCGATTGCGTCGCGCCCGTTTGCAGAATCGGCATCCATTTCTTTTCCGTATAAATTTGTTCGACGAGCCGCAGCATCTTGGCTCGTGAAAAAGGCTTGTTCGGCTTTAGCGTCAAATCGGGGTGCAGCGTCAAAAATCCATCGCGCAAAAGTGCGGCTACGTCGGCGCGTCGCTCTTTCGGAACGTCCGCCGCGTCGTCGAACGCGAGTTGGTAATTGATGTCGGATTCCGACAAAAGCGTGTCGGCGTAAGCCTCGCTGTAAATCATCTGCGCCAGTATGCGGGCGAGTTCAAGCGGTTTTGCCGAATCTTTATTGACGTTCGGAAATGTTTTGCCAAATTTTACGGCAAGTTGATTCAGCCAATTCGACATCTCGCTTTGTGTCGGCGTTTCGTCAAGCCAATCGTCGCTCATTTGATTGGTTGAGAGCTGAAAACCGTTAACGGCAAAAAGCGACATCAGGCGCGCGAGTTCGAGATTTCTCTCGTCGCGCATTTTCGCCGGTTGGCGAATGGTTTTAATAAGGAACGGCTCGAAATGCCGACGACCTTCGAGCGAACATTCAACGCCGCGCAAATACGGTTCATTAAATTCAAAAATGTTTTCCGAATTTTCAGTCCGCCCGCCGCACGTCGAAGTATACATCGCGTTGATCAGTTTGCCTCGGTAAGTCGCCACAATGCCGCGCGTCTCTAAAACGGCTTGCGTTCCCATTTTCGATTCCGAAGAGTAGCCCTCGTAAACCTGCGAGCGCACGGTCGGCAACAAATCGAAACCTTGCGCTCCGAACTGATTAATATTTGCCACCGCGTAAGTTCTGGCTGCGATAGCCTGCGCCTTTTGCGCTTCGATGGCGGGCAAACTCAATTCATTCGGCACGACGCCGAGCAGATAATCTTCTAACGAAACAGCGTTGACGACGGTTAAACTGCCGCGCGAATTGACAAAGACTTCGATTTTCCCCCGATACGCTTTGCCGTTGAACCGGACGGGCGCGATGCGTTCATTGGTCGAACCGAACGCAACGGATTTGAGCGAAGAAAATTTCGCCTCCGGGCTTGCGCCACTGACGATGACTTCGCGCAAATTCTGGTTTATCTCGCCGCCGGTCGGTTGGCTCGAACCCGTCGGTCGAATTAAACTGCGAACTTCTGATTTGCCGCCGGTTTTCAGTTGAGCGGACAGCGCAATCGCGTCCGAAGACGGCTGGACGATGCGCTCGGTCACGATTTCCGCCGGAAAACCTTTTTCGCTCAATGCGGTTTTAAATTCGTTTGCTTCCTCAATCGTCTCGCGCCGCTCGCCGACGCGAACCAGGTAGGTGTTCGTCTTCGCATTCAAATTAACGAGAGTTTTTTCATTCGTCGCCTCGCGCACTTCTTTGGCAACCGCGTCGGCTTCGGCGGCAGTGGCGATATTTGCTATCTCGAAATGATAAACGTCAAATTCCGGCGGGCGATAGGAACGCGCCGATACGCTGACTCGCGTCGCGGCAAGAAATTTTTGCGGCTCGCCCGCGCTCGCGGCGACGAGCGACGAATCAACAGTCGTAATCGAAACGCTCTGCGCATTGGTCGCCAAACCGATACGAATCACCGGCTCTTGATTGAGCGTTAAAAAATACGACTCGCCGGCGGAAATGTTTAAAGTGAAAAGTGAAACGATGAAAAAGACGAGCGGGAATTGACGCGATTTCATAATTGATAATGATAGCAAAGAAGCGAGGGTTTTTGGTAGAAATTAAAATAATTTCCGCCGCTCTGATACTTTTTGCCAAGATTTTGCGCCTTAATAATCGAGGGCTGAAAAACGCCGCAAAAAACTACTACCAACACAAACGCAAATGAGGAGCAACAAAACAATGAAAAATAATATTACCCGATTCGCAATTTTACTCGTCACTTTATTTTTAACTCAAACAGTTTTCGCCGATGTCAAAATAAAGACTCGCCAAACGGCGGGCGGACAAACTTCCGAATACACGACTTATATCAAAGGCAAACGAATGCGCGCCGAACAAAATCACGGCGAAATGCAGACGGTCAATCTGACGCAGTGCGACTTAAAGCGCAGCGTTCGCCTGATGCCGAAGGCGCAAACCTATATGATTGACTCGTGGCAGCAGGCGGAAAACGCCGCAACGCCGACGACCACTACGACTTCGCAAACGCAGCCGGTGACGAAGGGCGGCGTCATCACGATGACCGTGACGACCAAAGACACGGGCGAGCGCAAACAGATGTTCGGCTACACCGCGAAACACATTATTACCACGATAGAATCCGCTTCGTCGCCCGGCGCCTGCAAGGTCAACAAAACCAAAATGGAAATGGACGGCTGGTATATTGACGCGGCGTTCGTGCTGAACTGCGAAAGCGAACACTACGGCAGAAATTACCGTAATCAGGTGAAAAACGGCTGTCAGGATCGTTACGAAACAAAGCAAATCGGCAAGCCGAAAACCGGCTATCCGGTTTTGGAAAAAATGACGATGTTCGACGACAGCGGCAAAGAATCGTTTTCGACGTTATCCGAGGTTACGGAACTCTCCAGCGCGACGCTCGAAGCGGCTTTGTTCGACGTTCCGCAAGGCTATCGTGAAGTCAAGGATTCTACGGAACTCTACGCTTCGATGTCGGGCAGCAGCACTTCATCAAGCGGTTCCTCGGTTTCGAGAACAAGCGGCAGCGCGAATGCGTCGAACGATTCGGGAATGAATTCAAACATTCAAAACTTATCGAAATCCGCTCCGAGCGCGGCTTCGGAAGTCGGCGCGAAAAAAGCTGGCATCGTTCGCATCGGCTTGGCGGCGGTGAAAACCGGCGCGGTCGGCGAAGGCTTGAACGCGGCGGAACTCGCTGGCGCGATTCGGAACACTTTGAGCGAGTATTTGAAATCGCCCAAAATCGAGCTCGTCGCGCTCGAAGCGAAACTCGCTTCGGCGATTGACGCAGAAGCCAAATCGAAAGAATGCGACTTTGTAATTTACGCTAATGTCTCGCATAAAAAAGGCGGCGGAGGCGGCGGAATGTTCGGCAAAATGCTCGGCAGCGTGGCGAGTTCGACCATCTCGCGCGTCGGTTACGGCAGCGGCAACGTCGCCGGACAAGTCGCCGGACAGGTCGCTTCCGAGGCGGTTTACACGGCTTCAACGATGTCGGCGAATGTGAAATCAAAAGACGAAATCACGCTCGACATCAAAGTTAATTCGGCGGGCGGCGCGGCGGCTTTGACGAAACAGTTCAAACAAAAAGCCAAAGGCGACGACATCATCACGCCGATTATCGAGCAAGCCGCGCAAGCGATTCTCGATGCGGTCGCCAAATAAAAAATCAAATCAAATTAAATCAAACGAAAACTTTTTCGAGACGATTCTCTGAGCAAGAATCGTCTCAATTTTTTTGGTGATACTTTCCGCCGACGGTTTTCGCACTAGAGACTGAGAGACAACCTAACACTCAAACGGAGAATTTATTATGCGTAAACCGACCTTGAACGGAAAATCATTTCAGCAAATTTTATCGGTAATTTTATTAGTCAATATCTTGTGCGGCGCGCTGCCCTCAACCGCGCAGACAAAACGCGGGACGGCAACGCGCAAGGCGGCGAACGCCGCGGCGAAAAAACCCGCCGCACAAACCGATGAAAAAATTGACCTGACCGGACTCATTCCGCCGGACAAAGGAAAGACGATGAGCGCGGCGTATCAGTCGGGCGTTTTGCCCGCGCCTGCCGCGCCGCCTGACGGAACGGTTGAGGAACAAGCCTTTTTTCTCGCCGAAGCCGTTAACCGGGGCGATGAAAACTCGACGGCGGCTTTAATTACGGCGTTGAAAGCGGCGGGCTACGGCATCCGCGACGCGCAAGGAAACATTGATTACCAAAGCGGCTGGCAAGGAATGGCGCTCGACGGTTGGGAAGTGGCGGCGATGGCGCGCAGTTACGGCAACGGCGTCGGCATCGGCTTGGGAACGTTCGGCGACGGTCTGGAAATTATCGCGCCCGAATGGAAAAAAGAAACGAATGTGCGGGATTTGGTGCAGGGCATTCGTGCGGCGACCAGAAGCGAACACTCGGCGCTCAGGTTTTGGGCAAATTTTATTATCGAACTCGGACGACGCGCCTATGCGCCTTATAATCTGCTGGACGACGAGGAAGTCAAATACGCGCGGCTCGACGTGGTGCAGCTCACTTTGATTATGACGCGCCTTGCCGCCGATTTAAATTTCGCCGCCAAGCGTCAAGGGCAGCAATCGCCGCGCGCTGAAGTCGAACCGAATGAGTTCGATCAAAGAAATGAATCGAATCAAAAAGATGGCGCGGCGACTTACTTTGTCAACGCTTCGTATCGCAACGACGTTCAAACGCGAGACGCGGTTTTCGCCAACGCGAGCTACAAACCGCAAACGAATGCGGCTGACGATGCGAAACAACCCTGCACGATGACCGAAATGGAAAGTTTGATTGCGGATTTAAACGCCACCGGATGGGGCTTCTATTTCGGAGAATTCACCACGTATCTGGAAGATAAAAAAGTGGTTTCCTCGAAAACCAGCGCCATGTATGACCGCGCGAACGCCGTTTTGACCGCGGCGAAATTAATCGCCACTTACGCCGCGCTCGACAGCGAAGTGACGATGGACGGCGACCAAATGCTGACGCGCACCAAAACTATGCAGCCGGGTGAACGCAAGACTCTGACGGCGAAAGTAAAAATTGATGTCGGCAAATGGCAGATGATGAACTGCGTCCGTCCCGCGCTGAATCTTGCCGGACTCGATTTCAGCTTGCCGGGCAACGGCGCGCCCGCCGGAACGCGCGTTGATTGGAAT
Organism: Pyrinomonadaceae bacterium; assembly: GCA_030448055.1. Taxonomy (GTDB): domain Bacteria; phylum Acidobacteriota; class Blastocatellia; order Pyrinomonadales; family Pyrinomonadaceae. Next base: position 74,101 of record JAUJNR010000004.1, on the reverse strand, counting down.
CAGGTCGAAGGCGGCGTGGCGGATTCGGCAGCTGGAAACATCTGGCACACGGTGAAAAACGTTCCGAGCTTGGCGATGGACGGCACGATGGACAACGGCAACGCGATTGTCTATCTCGACACGCAGGCGGGCATCAAACCGGCGGATAAAAACCATTACAACTACACGGACGCTAACGGCGAATCGAAAATTGATGCCGTCGGGATGCGGCAGAAGCGAGATTTGTCGAGAGAAAACCTGTGCCCGGTGATGAAGAAGATGTCGGTCAATCTCGACATTTAAATCAAGACGATGCGCCTGAAAGATAAGACGGCGGCTGCCGGAACAGCTAACGATCTGGCGGGAAGCGCGATTGCGTTTTTCATCAAAGACGCGCCGGGCTTTATCACCGGCAGCGCCGCCGAAACGATTTACCGCTCGAATTTGGGTTCGTCGAAAATCGTCACGTTTCCGGTCAAAGACTGGATTCCCTGCAACGGCGGCTGGAACGGCACCGTCACTTACCGCCACGTTAAAGTCAACGTTACGCGCAGGACGCTCGAATACGACAGTCCGATCCAAGTGGGTCAGGATGTGAATAAAAAAGCCTATCATCTGCACGCCACGCGAGACCTTGTGCAGGAGGAAGGAATAATCAAGGTCAAAACCGAGCCGAACGCGAGCGGCATATACGAATTAAAAGCCGAGGCTTTCCTCGTCTCTCAGGAAGCCCAGATATCATTACGGCATAAGAAAGTATCAGACAAATTGCCGCGGAACGAAATTATTCGACGTTGAACTTCACAGGATAGAAACGACCAACGGCACTGCCTATGGTCACGGCGAGGCGGAGAATTTTCAGATTTTCGCTTACAATAATATAGCCCGCATCAGTTTCAAATTTCCGAAAGCGGTCGGAACTTGGCGCACAGAGTCCAATTCTTTTTATAAAACCTCCTGCCCTACCAAGACGGATCCGCCGCATAAATCACAGTGGGAAAATAAGATTGAAGATATACGGTATGGGGTTGAAAACATTCCGCTTGACCCGCAGAATCCATACGTCTTAAAAGGCAAGCGAGTAATTCCCGGCAACAGACCGGGCGAAGGAGTTTCGGTCGAGTGGGATTTGGCGCGCTGCAATTAAATGCAAAAGGAAAATTCGGCTGTCAGCGTTTTGGGCGGGTTATTAACCCGCCTTTTTTATTCGACGAATCGCGTTTTTTAATGATACGTTTGCCGATTAAATTGCGCATTATCAAATAGAGGGCTAAAATCGAACGCGCTCAAAATAATTTATCAAAGGAGAATAAAATAAATATGCAATCAAACACAGCAACCGAAATGCAACCCGCCGCGCCGCCCGATGCCGTTTTAACCGAAATCGCTTTCGGCGCGATGATGACGCAGGCGCTTTACGTCGCCGCCAAACTCGGTATCGCCGATCTACTAAAAGACGCGCCGCAACCAGTTTCCGAACTCGCCGCCGCAACCGGCACGCACGAGCGTTCGCTTTACCGCGTGCTGCGAAGTTTGGCGGGCGCGGGAATTTTTCAGGAAACAGAATCAAAAGTTTTCGCCAACACGCCTTTGTCCGACGCGATTCGCTCGGACGCGCCGAACTCGATGCGCAACGGCGCGATTTTTATGGGCGAAGCGTGGCATTACAACGTCTGGGGAAATATGATGCACAGCGTTCGGACGGGCGAAACCGCCTGGAAAAAAACGCACGGCAGCGAAGTTTTCGATTATTTTAATGATTTTCCAGAACACGGCGAAATTTTTAACGGCGCGATGACCGATATGTCAGTCGGAATTGCTCCGGCGGTTGTCGAGGCTTACGATTTTTCCGGCATCGAAACGCTCGCCGACATCGCGGGCGGTCACGGATATTTACTCTCGCAAATTTTAAAAGCGAATCCGAATTTGAATGGAATTTTGTTCGATGTCCCGTCAGTCATCGCAGGCGCGAATGATTTACTCCAGCGAGAAGGCGTCGGCGAACGAGTCGAACGCGTCGCCGGTGATTTTTTCGCCGAAGTTCCCGCCGCGGACGCTTACATAATGAAACACATCATCCACGATTGGGACGACGAGCGAAGCGTCAGAATTTTGAAAAACATTCACGCGGCGATGCGCGCGGACGGCAAAGTTTTGATTGTCGAAACCGTTGTGCCGGAAGACAACGAGCCGCACTACAGCAAACTGCTCGACCTCGAAATGCTCACCTCGCCAGGCGGAATGGAACGCACGGCGCAAGAATACCGGGAACTTTTAGCCAGTGCCGGATTTGAGTTGACGCGCGTTATCCCGACCAAATCGCCGTTTAGCATTATCGAAGCGGTCAAATCGTAAAAAGTTTCAGGCTATCGAAGTTTCAGGTTTCAAGTTAATCGAATTTCAACTTGAAACCTGAAACTTTTTTTATTTTGCGTGATACTTTTTCCGCTTCTGCCGCGCGTTAATTAGTGAGAAACATTTTCACCGTCCCACGGACGGGCGCGAAAACGGAGAAATTACCATGCCGAATTCATACAGCAATTCATTTCACAAATTAACCGCTTTTTTTCTTGTCTTAATCTTCAGTCATAATTTTTCCGTTTTCGCGCAGACGCGGAAAACAAATAATCAGCAAACCGCCGCTAATCAATCAAAACAATCCGCCGCGAAATGTTCAGGCTCGTGGACGGGCAACGTCAGCTATACGCGCACGCAGACGATGACCGACAGCAAAAGCGTGAAGAGAGTTTCAAATCGCGGCGAGGACAAGCGCGATTGGGAGATGCGATACAATTACAAAGCGTCGGTCGCCGTCCTCGAATCGCCCGAACGAAACGGCTCGAACACCGGCAAAGCGAGAATCGAGCATCAGTTTTCATCAATTGAAAAAACTATCGCGCGCGAAGAAAATTCGTGCGACTGCGGCAAGACTTTTAATGTGATGTTCGGAAATTTTCAAACGAAAACCGAAACGACTGCCAACGCAACGGGCGCTGAAGCAAATGTTTCAATCGGCGTAAACGCGGACGGAACATACTCGATCAGCGTCGGTGTGCCGCAAATCAAGGGCATGACGACGGGCAAGGAAACGTCAAGTTTCAGTGGTCAATGTGTTCCGAAAGAAGGCAAAAATCTTTCGATGCCCCAAACCGAAACGACGGTTGACGGAAATTCGTTGACCAGCGACGGCACGCACCGCGTTAATCCGTCAGACCCGAATCGGCTTTCGGGAAGTTATTCAAAAACCTGGCAAAACGTCACGGAAACGATTTCGTGGAATCTGGAAAAATGCGGCGCGCCGCTTCGCATTACCGATTTGCAGTTTGAAGATATGAAATATCCGAACTGGAACGACTGGCAGGAAATCAGCGAACAAAAAGGAAACTTACAAAGGCGACAAATGGGACGGAGCGAGACCGGACGCGCCGCTGAAGGACGATGTTGCCTCGGTGCGCGTTGAAGCCAATAGCGAAGAAATAGTCGAGTTGGTTTGGGATTCGTCAGGCTACGCCTGGTTTGACGACGGTCGCCCGCGTCTCGTCCAGCGCGTCAAAGCCGAACTCGAAGAAAACAGCAAGAAGATTGACGAGATAACGAAAAATCTCAAAGTCGCGCCGAAACCGCTGGTTTTAGTTCACGGACTCTGGAGCAATTGGCAGGCTTGGTCATCGTGGCAGAATATTTTGACGACTTCGCACAGTTACGATTGGAAGGCGTTTCCGGTCGGCGAAAAGGCGGAGCACGGCGTGATGAATACGGGCGGCAGTTTCCTTTCGACTGACAAGACAAATTCGATTGGCGAAAACGCTTCTGAGCTTGAAAAATATGTAGAATACGCTCAAAAAGACCGCAACGCCTGGCACGTTGATCTGGTGGCTCATTCAATGGGCGGACTGATTTCGCGTTATTACATCAGTCAGATTATGCAGAATAATTCACAGGACGGTCACCCGCGAGTTTCGCATTTGATTATGCTCGGCACACCAAATTTGGGAAGTCCCTGTGCCGATGTGATGAACGTCGCTTTTGAAATGCTCGGAAAAAACGTCGAAGCCGTTCGCCAATTGCGGCAAGACCAAGTTGCAAATTTCAATACGGTCAACAAACTCCGTAAAGGCGTGAAATTTTCGGCGCTCGCGGGAAATCCTCTGCCGACGATGTGCAAAGAAGTCGTCTGGAACGATGGCGTGGTTCCCGTAGCGTCGGCAAAATGGACGATTGCCGACACCGCCGAATCGAAAAGCATTCACACGGATTTGACCGGCACAAGCGATTTTTCCGCCTTCGTTAAACCGCGTCTGGCGATTGGTCCGAAAGGCAATTACAACCCGGAAGCGTCGGACTTGCTAAACAATCCGAATCAAACCGGGCGGGCGAATCGAAATTCGGCAGACGTATATTTCGTCAACGCGGCTTACCGACCGCCGGTTGTAACGGAAAATGCCGCCGGTGAAAACGCCTTCAAACCCGACTTTGCCAAAGCCGTCAAACTCGCGCCGAAGCAGACAGTTGAGATTGAAATTCCGGTCGAGCAGGCAAACAATTTCGGCTTGACGTTTATGGCTGATAGGGAAATCTCCGCGACGCTTTTGAGCGATAAAGGCGTTGTCGGCTCGAATTTGACGAAAACGCCCGAAGCTAATTCGTGGTTTCGCTCGATTTTCGTTGACAAAAATACAACGAGCGGAACTTGGAAATTAAAATTGGAAAACGCTTCCGACAGAGAATTGAAAGCAATTTTGACGACTTGGAAAGATGCCGTAAAATAATTTTTTTGCAGTAAGTTTGCCAACTATAAATTCAGGCGTTTTCATCCAGATTCGGGTTTCTCATTCGTCCGGCGAGATTTGCCACCACGACGGCGAGTTCGGAAGGTTCGACCGGTTTGGCGACGTGCATTTGAAAGCCGGCGCGGAGTGCCTGAACGCGATCTTCGCTACGGGCGTAAGCTGTCAGCGCGATTGCCGGCACATCGCCGCCCCGCTCGTTCGGCAAATTCCTGATTCTGCTAATCAATGAAAATCCGTCTTCCTCCGGCATTCCGATGTCGCTGACGATAATGTCAAATTTTTCGCGCTGAAACGCCCCGAACGCTTCGGCGGCGGAATTTGCCGTCGTCACCTGCGCGCCGCACAAATCAAGCACGAGATTTAATAACTCGCGCGAGTCGGCTTCGTCGTCAACCAGCAGAACGCGCAAATCGGCAAGCTCCGGCGGACAATCTTTCGATACGCCCGTTCGGGCTGCCGGATGCACGCGCGGCGCATCGCTCGCCGGTTCTCTTCGCACGGGCAGCAGCGGCAGAAAAACCGTGAACGTCGCGCCCTGTCCTTCGCCGGTGCTTTCGACCGAGACGCTGCCGCCGTGCAGTTCGACAAGCTGCCGGACGATAGCGAGTCCCAAACCCAAACCCCCGTGGCGGCGCGTCATTGAACCGTCGGACTGCCGAAACCGGTCGAACACATACGGCAAAAATTCCTGTTCGATGCCGCGCCCCGTGTCGCTGACGACGATTTCGATGTGCGAGTTGACACGCTCAAGCCGCACTTGCACGCGCCCGTCCTTCTGCGTAAATTTGACGGCGTTCGAGAGCAGATTCCAGACGATCTGCTGGATACGGTCTGGGTCGCCGGAAATCGGTCCCGCCTGCGGGTCGAGCAATGTCTGGAGTCGGATGTTTTTGGCTTCCGCCGCCGGACGCGCCGCATCAATCGCCGCCGCGATCACGCTCGACAAATCCACCGCCCGCACGTCAAGGCGGAGTTTGCCGGTAATGATACGCGAAACGTCGAGAATGTCGTCAATCAATTGGTTTTGCGCGCGCGCGCTGCGTTCGATGGTGGTGAGCGCTTTTTCCGTTTCGTCCGCGCCGAGATTATGCGTTTGAAGCATTTGCGACCAGCCCAAAATCGCGTTCAGAGGCGTTCTCAGCTCGTGCGAAAGCGTCGCCAGAAATTCGTCTTTCAAACGGTTGGCGTCCTCAGCCGAGCGGCGCGCTTCGGTTTCGCGCGCGAGCGATTCGTGCAGTCGCTTGACTGTCCGCGCCCGTTCGATTGATTCCCAAAATCGGTTGGCGACGAAGGTCACAAGCTCGACTTCCTCGGGCAGCCAACGGCGCGGCGTCTTTTGGTGAACCGCCATACACGCGGTAAAACGATTGTTTTTGTGCAACGGCACGCAGACGACGGCTTGAATGGCGGTCATCCGGTAAGCGGCTAAATCGCTTTCCGATACTTGCGCGTCCGTATTTACATCGTGAACGACATACGGCTGATTCGCGCGCATCAGGCGTAAAACCTCAGCTCCGAAATCAGCCATACGGTAGCGTCCGACGATGCTGTGAGTATCTGCTTTGGTATAATCGCTGGGAATAACAAAATGGTCTTCGTCCGCCTCGACTTCGGCATACGCGCAGCGGTGGGCGTCGAGATATTCGCCGAGCAGCCGAGCCATCGTAAGGCTTATCTCTTCGGCGGTTTCGAGCGGTCGAACCGCTTCGTCAAGCCGGATAATAAATTGATTTCGCTGGTTAAGACGTTTTTGCTCGTCAATGTCGGTATTGGTTCCGAACCAGCGAATTATCCTGCCTTCCGAATCTCGCAGAGGATTAACGCGGGTCAAAAACCAGCGGAACCGCCCATCTCTGCCGCGCAGCGGAAATTCCATTTCAAATTGCTTGCCGGTTTGAATCGAAGCCTGCCACCGCTCCAAGACGCTCGGCAGCATGTCCGCGTCGTGAACCGACTGCCAGCCCCAGCCAGCCATTTCTTCGGGCGTCGTGCCGGTGTAGTCATACCAGCGCCGGTTATACCAGAAAATAAATCCGTCCGGTTCAGCCATCCAAGCCAATTGCGGAATCGAATCGACAAGCGCGTGGAGCTGTTCTTCGGATTCGCGCAGCACGTCTTCGGCGCGAGCGCGTTCGAGGCGCGTCCAGATGCGCGTTGTCAGCTCGCGGATTAATTCGATTTCATCGGCGCGCCAATCGTGCGGCGCGGAATGATTAACGATGAACAAAAAACGCCAGTCGCCCCTTTGAACCATCGGCACGCTGAGGAACGATTTGATTTTCAGCGTCGCGTAGCGCGCCGCGTCGGTGCGTGAATCCGTCGCGGTATCGCGGACGATAAACATTTCTCCGTCGCGCGCGGCTGTTTGAAACTCGTCGGTCAGAAAATCTTCAAGCCGGTAAATGCCAATCAGTTTCGGCGCATCTTCCCGATTCCAGGCGTGATTGATAATCGCCTCGTTCGCCGCCTCGTAGATTTCGACAAAGGCGCAAGCTGACAAATCCAGATACGCGCCGATTTTCGCGCAGACCGTTTGCATTATTTCATCAACACCGTTCAAACGCGCCAAATCCTGACTGATTTCGGCAAGCAGCGCGAGATTCGTTTCCGCCCGTTTGCTTTCGGTGATGTCACGAAAAGTCCAGACCCAGCCGAGCCGAACATCGCCGCTTAAAATCGGCGCGCCGAAACGTTCATAAACGCGCCCGTCGTTCATCAATAATTCTTCGCGGACTTCGCCATCGGGCTGTTCGTAAACCTTGTTGACGCGGGCGAGAAATTCCGCCGGGTTCACCGTTTGATTCGCTGCCCATTCGAGCGCGCGCTCGTCCGACTTCGATTCAATGATTTCCGCCGGAAAATTCCAGATGTCGAGAAAATGACGATTAAAATGCAGTATTTTTCCTTCCGGCGAAATGATTATAATTCCGTCCAGCACGCTTTCGGTCAGCGATTCAAGCAAAGTCTTTTGATGCTTGAGGTTTTCTTCCGCCCGTTTGCGCGTCGTGATGTCGTTGATGACCGCCACGATTGATTGCGGCTTACCGGAAACGTCACGGATGACCGAAACGTAGTTTTGAACCCAGACAATCGAGCCGTCTTTGCGTAGGTAACGCTTTTCGATGTCGAACGCCGCGCCGTCCTGCGCCAACTGATTGAACTGTTTGACATTACCGGGCAAGTCGTCTGCGTGTGTAATTTCCTGCATCCGAAAATTGAGCAGTTCTTCGGGCGCGTAGCCGACAATCTCGCATAAACGGTCGTTGACGGTGAGAAACCTTCCGGTCAAATCTACTTCGGCAATGCCGGCGACCGTTTGATTGACGATGCTGCGGTAGCGTTCTTCGGACTGGCGCAGTTTTTCCTCAGACCGTTTGCGCCCGGTGATTTCAGAGGTGAAAACCGATAAGCCGTCGGCAGACGGATAAACGCGGTTTTCAAACCAGCGGTCGAGCGGCTCGTAATAGTTATCGAAAACGATTGTTTCCTGCTCGCTCAGGGCGCGCGCGATTTCGCGGTGAAATTTATTTCCGGCAGCGTCAGGAAACAATTCAAAAACCGTTTTACCCAAAAATTCCTCTTCGGCGAGGTTGAACATTTCGGTCGTCGCCCGGTTGACGTAGGTGAAGCGAAAATCGCGGTCAAAGCGGTAAAACGCATCGGTGATGGCTGACAAAATTTGTTTGAGATTGTCTTCAGCCAGTTTGTGCGCCGTGTCGTCGCGCATCACTTTGGCAAATCCGCGCAAAGTTCCGTCCGCGTTTTTGAGCGGCATTACCATTCCGTTCGCCCAGAAGCGCGAGCCGTTGCGGCGGACGTGCCAACGTTTGTCTTCGGAACTCCCCGTTTGCGCCGCAAACTCCATTTCCTTAACGTGCGCCTCGAGCGCCGCGTCTTCGGGCGTGAAAATAATAACAATCGGCTGCCCGACGATTTCGCTTTCGGTGTAACCGAGAACCCTCTCCACGCCCGGATTCCAGCTGACGACGACTCCCTCTGCGTCCGTCATAAAAATAGCGTAATCTTTGACGTTTTCGACGATTAAATGAAACAATTCCGCGCTTTGCGGCGAAGCCTCGTCGTAGTTGTCGGGTCGCTTTTCTTGCGTCATAATTCTGAAAACTTTTATTAAATAATTACCAAGGGCTGGAGAACCACAGATAAAGTTTAGCATTGCCGGAAAAATTATAAAATAGGCAATTGCAAAGCGCGTTTGCGACAATGGTTCTCACCAGAAATTTTAGCGAAAAGCGGCTGACATTTTTCTTTCTCACCGCCGACGGGCGTTTCGAGTTTATCGGCTTGATGCAGTCAACCGTTTACGGCTGCACGACTTCGCTCTTTAACGACAAGCGCGGAAAATACGAAATCAACGGTTCAAACATCACGTTCATTCCGAGCAAAAATTTCTGGCGCAACACATATAGCTGTTCGCCCGCGACCAATAAAGAACGCGATTACGTTTTGGAGCGCGAGACTTACGAGTTTCGCACGAAAACCGACGAATACGGAAAAACCCTTGTTTGTCTGGCGAACGCCAAAGGCGAAAGCTGTTACCGCCGCGCAGAATAAAAATTTAGGAGGATTCTTTTTGACATTTCAAATCAAGCGGCGCGAGAACTCGGAATCTCGCGCCGCTTGGCGCGTCCGCGCTTCGTTTTGTGATTTGAAAATCGAGTGAAAAGTAAAAAACCGTAAAATAAATTGCTTCTAAAAACAGCAAAAACCGTCGCATCAAATGATTTATGATTGTTTGATGCGACGGTTTTTTGTCTAAAACGCGCAACTAATGATATATTTTCTCATTAACAAAGATAGACTTTTCGCCGATTCAAAATGCCGACATCGCACGACGTAACCAAACTTCTGCTCGAGTGGAGTAACGGCAACCGCAGCGCAATGGACGAGCTTTTGCCGCTTGTCTATCGGGAACTTCAAAAAATCGCGCATCGTTATTTGGGGCGCGAGCGTCAGTCGAACACTTTGCAGACGACCGCGCTGGTTCACGAAGCGTTTCTCAAACTCATTGACCAGCGGCGCGTCGAGTGGCAAAACCGCGCGCATTTTTTCGGCATCGCGGCGCAGGCGATGCGGCGAATTCTGGTTGACCACGCCCGCCAGAGATTGGCGGACAAACGCGGCGGCGCGGCGGAAAAAGTCGCGCTCGACGAAGGTTTGATTGATGTTTCGGACGAAAAAGCAAGCAACCTTGTCGAACTCGACGCGGCTCTAAAAAGACTTGCGGAAATTGACGAACAAAAAGCCCGACTCGTCGAGCTTCGTTATTGTGCCGCCGTCGGCTACGCGCACCAGCATCAAATCATTCACCGCGATTTAAAGCCAAACAACATTCTCGTCACCCGCGACGGCGTGCCGAAGCTGCTCGATTTCGGCATCGCTAAAATTTTGAATCCCGAACTGGCGAGCGACACGCTGGCGCCGACCCTGACGGGAATGCGCTTGATGACGCCGGAATATGCCAGCCCCGAACAAATTCGCGGCGACAAATTGACGACGGCGAGCGACATTTACAGCTTGGGCGTTTTGCTTTTCGAGATACTGACCGGGCAGCGTCCGTATAAATTTTCGAGCCGCGCCCCGCACGAAGTAGCGCGGGCGATTTGTGAAGACAAACCGCTTCGCATCAGCGACGCGGGGCGGAAAGTTCCGAATCTAAAGTCCGAGGTTCAAAGTCAGGACGGCGAATTTGAAATCGGCGACAATATAACCTTGGATGACAAAAGCCCTAAAGGGAAACCCGGAGCTTGGGACTTGGGACTGAACAAAACCGGGCTTGCGAAGATTTGGAAAACATTCTTCTTAAAGGGTCATGACTAGCAGAAAATGATTTGCCTGGTAATTTTCAGCAAGATTTCATACAAGTCATTATTGCGATAATTAAATCTAAACTCGCACTCTTTCAAGTGCAAGTAGAAAGTGTTCTTTGATACGCCCCGAAACTTAACGAGCCGCACTTTAGCATATCCCCAGAAGCCTTCGATACCGTTGATATGGACATCACCTTTGCCATAACTTTCCTGGTGATAAATGCGAAAGTGTTTCTGATAACCGAGGTGAACAATTGAATCGTAGGAACGGAAGCCATCAGTATAAACAGTTGAATCAAAGCTTACTTTGCCTTTGATAATTCGCTGTAAAGTCTTGGCTTGGACGTTTTTGACAATCTCGGTATAGACACGCCCGTTACGTTTGTAGATACCAAAAACGATGTGTTTGTTTTCCGCTCCGCGACCACGCTTGCCTTTTCGATGGCGCGAGCCGAAGTAAGATTCATCAAGTTCGACCGCGCCGGAAAAAGGCGATTCAAGTTCGCAGAAATTGGCAATCAAAGAACGAACCAATGTCAGATAGCGATTGACCGTATTGCGATTCAGATTGGTTAATTCTGCCGTCTGAGAAGCGGTCAAATCAAGGGCAAAAAGCCGCAAGATTTGACGGAATTTAGCGCGTGAAATTCGAGCGCGTATGTAAAGTTTATAACTGTCTGTCATTACTAGCTTTAAGTATTGTAATTTACTTTTCTGCTAGTCATGACCCTTCTTAAATCTTTGAGCAAATCGCCCGCCCGCCGTTACGCGACGGCGGAAGAATTTGCCGATGACATTCAAAAATATCTCTCCGGGTTGCCAATTTCCGCGCTCGCGCCTTTAATCAACACTGACGAGAGTTTTGAAAATTCCTTTACTCAATCGGAATCGTTAGCCGTGCTGCCGTTTCGCACGATTCAGATTAGAAGAAGCGACGATTCGGGCGATTATCTGTCGCTCGGTCTGACCGATTCCTTGATTACGCGCCTGAGCCGCCTGAAAACGATTTCCGTGCGTCCGACGAGTTCGGTTTTAAGGTATTCAAATTACGATTCATTAGAACTGAGCGAAGCGGGACGCGAATTGAACGTAACACACGTTCTCGACGGGCGCATTCAGCAAGTTGGGAATCGCGTGCGCGTAACGGCGCAGCTTATTAAAATCGGCAACAACGAAACGGTCTGGGCGGCACAATTCGACGAGGAAAGCGACGACATTTTGATTTTGCAGGATTCGATTTCGGCGCAGGTCGCGCACGCATTGGTCAAGCAATTAACCGGCGAAGAACAACTCGAAGTCAGCAAGCGCGGCACCGATAATCCGAAGGCTTACGAGGCTTATCTGCGCGGGCGTTATCACTGGCACAGCTACACGGTTGAGGGTTTGGCAAAAGCGCTGGTGGCATTTTACGAAGCGATCGCGCTCGACCCGAATTTTGCGCTGGCGTATTCGGGCGTGGCGGATTATTACAATTTTCTGAGCGTCTTCGGCGTCATGTCGCCCGAGGAAAGTTTTCCGGCGGCGAAAGAAGCGGCGACAAAAGCCGTCGAATTAGACCCGAATCTGGCGGAGGCTTATACGTCGCTCGGAATCGTCACGATGGGCTACGATTGGGATTTCCCGCAAGCCGAAAAACTTTTCAAACGCGCCCTCGAACTGAATCCGAACTACGCCGAAGGGCGCGTTTGGTATTCGCATTTTCTCAGCTCGCAGGGAAAACACGAACTCGCCGTCAGAGAAATGCGCCGCGCGGAAACTCTAAATCCGCAATCGGTTTCCTTGCTCGCCTCGGACGCTTTGTGTTTGCGAAACGCCCGCCGATTTGAAGAAGGCGCGGAGAAACTGCGCCGCGCTCTCATTCTACAACCGGATTACCCGACGGCGCTGCAGGGTTTTAATTGGTTCGTGCCTTTCTTGAAAAATTATGCAGAAGCCGAAAACGCCTGCCGCCGTGCCGTTGAGGTGACGCAGCGGCAAAACCTGCCGCTTTACGCTTTGGGTTATACGCTGGCGGTCGTCGGAAAACCAGATGAAGCGCGGGAAATCATCGAAGAGTTAAAAGAGAGGAAGAGAAAACAATACGTTCCGCCGATTTATTTCGTTTTGATTCACACTGCCCTCGATGAACCGGACGAGGCTTTCCGCTGGCTCGAACGATGCGCGGCGGAACGCGATTTTTGGCTCGTCTGGCTGCCAATTGACCCGCGCTTCGACAGTCTGCGCGACGACGCGCGTTACGCCGAAATAGTGAAAAAAATCGCGCCGATTGGCGCGGACGAAGCGATTCATCAATCGCATATCGCCACAAAAATTTTGCCCGCCGCGCCAGCGAAAACGCCGCTGCTGATTAAAGAAAAGGCTGACGAAAAAGCATCTGAAACTCCGGTAAAATCGCCGCCGCGCCGCCGCGTTCTGCTTTACGCCGCGCTCGGCGCGGTTATTTCGGCGCTGCTGATTTTCGCCGTGTTCGCCGGAATGCGCCTCGGTTGGGGCTTTGCCGAAAAAAAAGCTGCCCGGGTTTCTTCGACAGCCGCGCCGAATGCTAAAACCGCGCCGAAATCAATCGCCGTGCTGCCGTTTGCCCCAAACGAAGCGGGCGCGGTCGAGGAATCTTTGAGCGTCAGCTTGTCGCAGGTTTTAGTGAGCAAACTCGGACAGGTGCGGCAGCTTTCGGTGCTCCCCGTCTCGACCGGCCGCGAACGCGGGCGATCAATCGAAGATTCTCTGGCGGTCGGCAGAGAACTCGGCGCGACTTATATTTTGCGCGGCGCGTTGCAGAAAACCGGCGAACAAATTCAAATCACCGCCGCGCTGGTCAGCGTCGGCGACGGCGCGGTTTTGTGGGAAGAAAAATTCGACGAGCCGCTCGCCGAACTGCCGCAATTGCAGGTTTCACTGCCCGACAAAATTCTGCGCGCCTTAACGATTGAGCTTTCTGCGGGCGAAAAGCGGCAGATCGAAAAAACCTACACGAAAGACAGCGAAGCGTATCAGCTTTATCTCGCCGGACGCTACCAGATGACCACCAGAACGGCGGCGAATCTGCGCCAAGCCGTCAAAACTTTTTCCGTCGCGCGCGACCGCGACCCGAATTTTGCGCTTCCCTACGCCGGTCTCGCCGACGCTTACGCGCTGCTCGCGCTGTATGAAATTCCTCCGCCCGCCGACGCATATGACAAAGCCAAGGAAAACGCGCTGAAAGCTCTGACGATTGACGACACGCTCGCCGAAACGCACGCTTCGCTCGCCTATATTTTGTTCAATTACGACCGCAATCCGGTCGCCGCCGAATCGAATTACCGCCGCGCGATTGAACTGAACCCGTCATACCCGCGCTCGTATCACTGGTTTGCGCTGATGCTGGCGGCAATGGGCAGGAACGATGAAGCGATTGAAAACGTCAAAATCGCCGTGCGGTTAGAACCGCGCTCTCCGATTGTTCACGCCGCCGCCGCGCAAATTTATTTTTACGCGAGAAATTACCCGGAAGCCTTAAACTCGTGTCGCCGCTCGCTCGAAATCAACGAAGGATTCGTTCCTGCCCACAAAAGTATGCGAATGATACACGAAGCGACGGGCGATTATGAAGCGGCGCTCGCGGCATACAGAAAAGAGCGAATTTACAGCAACGACACGGACGAGAAAAATCCCGAATGGCTGATGATTACAGCGCAAGTCGAAGCTGCGGGCGGCAGGCGCGAAGCGGCGTTGCAGAGTTTGAATCGCTCGATTGCCGCGCCCGCCGTCAAAAATAATCCGGCGGCATATTCGTTTGAAATCGCCGTCGCCTATGGTTTGCTCGGAGAAAAGAAAAACGCGCTTAAATGGCTGGCAATCGCCGATAAATCCGGGGCGCACGGTTTCAACTTCGCGCAGGTTGACCCGCGTCTCGAAAAGATTCGTTATTAAAATGTGAGAGAGAAATTGACCGGGATGAAGCGGATGAAAAGGATTTAAGAAAAATTCAAACATTCTTTTTATCCGTGTCCATCCGCTAAATTTGTGTCAATTATTCTTTGGTTTTTGTGTCATCGCGCAGCAGAATCCAGCCTTTGCGCCAGAAATAGATGAGCAGACCGACGACGACCAGCCCCATTACACCGAGAACTATGAAATAGCCGTTGCGCGTTTTCAGCTCCGGCATATTTTCAAAGTTCATTCCGTAAATACCGGCGATCAGGGAAAGCGGCAAAATTATCGCCGAAAAAATCGTCAGGAATTTGATGATGTCATTGGTTTTATTGGCGACGACCGAAAAGTGTATGTCGAACAGACCGGCGACCAGTTCGCGGTAATTTTCCGATAAGTCCGAGATGCGCTGCAGATGGTCGTGAACGTCGCGGTAAAACGGCAAAACATTTTCAGGAATTTGCGGAAACTCGCCGTGCGAGATGCGATACAGAACATCAAGCTGGCGGGCGGAAATTCTTTTCAGGCGCGTGACCGAGCGGCGCAAATCCATAATCTCTTCGAGAATCGCGTCGCCGCCTTTGTTCATCGCAAACACGCGTTCTTCGAGTTCGTTGATCGAACTGTCGAAATCGTCTACGACCGGCATATACAAATCAACGATTTGGTCAAGAATCTGGTGCAGCAGATAAGCCGCGCCGCGCCGACACGCAAACGTGCTGGTGCGAATTTGTTGCTTGACTACTTTGACACTTTGAAAGCGTTCCTCGTGAAATGTCACCACGTAGTTATCGCCCAAATAGCCGTCGAGTTCTTTGGTCAAAAAATTCGACGAACTGGTTTCTTCGGGCTTGATACCGTGAACGATAAAATACAGATAATCGGGAAAGGCTTCGACCTTCGGCTGGTTGCGCGTCTCCAGCGTATCTTCGATGGTGAGCGGATGAAACTTGAAAACATTTAATAGAACGTTTTTGATTTCGGCGTGTTGTTCGTCGGTTTCACCCAAAAGATCAACCCACACGACGTTTTTTTTGTCGGCGAGAAGTTCGGGCAAATCCGCCGCCGAAAAATTTTCTTCAACCTGATTCGCGCCGTTTCGATAAACAAAAATTTCCATAATCAATTGTCTGTAGTCAGTCGTCCGTTGCTCGCGTTATTGAAAGCGCAAATCTTTGTGACAACTTTCTCTTAATGCTAAAATTTCTACAAATAGTTTTCGGTCAATAGATTATTACCATTGACGACGAACAACTGACAACCGACCACTGACAAAATATGACCAACATCAAAGTCTTCGTCGCCGACGACGTGAACGAAGAAAAACTCACCCCGTTGCGCGACGCTAGATTTACGGTTGAAAAACGCATCAAATTATCCGCTGAAGAATTAGCCGAAGCAATGCGAGATTTCGACGGCTTAATCGTGCGCAGCGAAACGAAAGTCGGCTCTGATTTGATGGACGCGCTGCCTAAACTCCGCGTCATCGGACGCGCCGGCGTCGGCGTTGACAACATTGACGTAAAGGCTGCGACCGCGCGCGGAATCGTTGTGATGAACGCGCCGGACGGCAACACGATTACGACCGCCGAACACACGATTGCGCTGCTCGTTTCGATGGCGCGCAACGTGCCGCAGGCGCACGCGCTACTTCAAAGCGGCGTGTGGGACAAGAAAAAATTCGTCGGCGTGGAACTCAACGGTAAAACTCTCGGCGTGATCGGCTTGGGCAGAATCGGCAGTCACGTCGCCCGAATCGCCAAAGGTTTCGGGATGAACATTTTCGCCTACGACCCGTTCGTCTCCGTTGAACAGGCGAAAGACTTGGGATTTGAAGTCGGCAGTTTGGACGATGTTTTCGAGAAAGCTGATTTTCTAACGATTCACACGCCGGTCACGAACGAAACGCGCAATATCATCGGCAAAGTCGCTTTCTCAAAAATGAAAAAAGGCGTTCGTCTCGTCAATTGCGCTCGCGGCGGATTGGTTGACGAAAACGCTCTTTTGGAAGCAATCGAAAACGGCACGGTCGCGGCGGCGGCTCTGGATGTTTACGCAACAGAACCTTTGCCGTCTGATTCTCCGCTTCTGAATAATCCGAAAATTATCACTACGCCGCACTTGGGAGCGTCAACGACCGAAGCGCAGGAAGGCGTGGCTTTAACGGTCGCCGAACAGATGCGCGATTATCTGCTGTCAGGCGAACTCCGCAACGCCGTCAACGCGCCTTCGATGGCGGCGACAGAACTCGAAGCCTTTCAACCATTTATTGATTTGGGCGAAAAGCTCGGACGTTTTCAGGCGCAGATTATGAACGAAAATCCGGTGTCGAAAGTCGTCATCGAATACGCCGGAGAATTAGCCGGTAAAGACGCCGCGCCGGTCACGAGGGCATTTCTCGCCGGACTTTTAAAGGACGTTTCGGCGCGCGTCAACGTCGTCAACGCCTTGCACATCGCTGACGAGCGCGGCATCCGCATCACGACGAGCTACACGCACTCAAAACGCTCAAGCTACGACATCCGCACCGTCGTTTCGTCCGCACAGGCGGAACAAACCGCGTCGGGAATGTTGTTCACGGGCGGCGAAGGACGCATCACGGAAATCGGGAATTTCGCAATCGAAGTCGTTCCATCGGGCTTTATGCTGCTGACGAAAAACAAAGACGTTCCCGGCGTGATCGGCAAAATCGGAACTCTCCTCGGCGAAGCCGAAGTCAACATCTCGCGCTTTTATCTCGGACGCGAAGCCAAAGGCGGCGAAGCCTTAGCGATTATCGAAATTGATTCGCCTCTGGAAGAAAAAGTTCTGGCGGATTTGCGAAATCTCGAAGCGGTGAATGTGGCGCGGCAAGTTAAGCTTTAAGATTATGGAAAACGATTTATTAAAAAGAATCACGGTTGACCCGAATATGTATCACGGCAAACCCGTCGTTCGCAGAATGCGTTATCCGGTCAAGATGATTTTAGATTTGCTCGCGGCGGGAATGACGTTTGAAGAAATTATTGAAGATTATCCCGATTTGGAACGCGAAGACTTTCAAGCCTGTCTGCTTTTCGCTGTAAAGTTATTGAAAAGTAGTTTTACGTCTGTCCAAGCTAAATAGTCGGCTTCAACCATTTTAATCCGTTAATAAACTTAAAATCGGCAACGTTGTAAGTTATTAGCGTCAAATCGTGTTCGAGGCAGACGGCGGCAATCTGCGTGTCGGGCAGAAGCAAGCCATGCGAATTTGAGTATTGGTAGAAATTTTAGGTCTATAATTCGACAGAAGTTTTCACAAAATAAAGATTGGAAGGAATAAATATATGCAGGAAGGTGCTTTTGCTTTGATTGATTGTTTGGGATTCAAGGGAATTTGGAACAGACCCGGAATAACCGCCGAACAAGTTATTTCAAAGTTAAGGTTAATTGAAAAAACGGTTCAAGAAGGTATTGAGACGGAAGGTGGCTTCCTCAATTTCAGTGAAGCCAAATTAGTTTTCAAAGCCAGCTTATTGTCTGACTCAATTGCTATAAGTCTTACATTTGGTGAAGATAAAAAACCGCTTATCGAAGAACCTAATAAAGGTTATTTAGTTTCTTTATTGTGTATGTTGGTATACTGCTCCCCGTTAAGACAAAGCTGATTCAGAGTGAGTATTCTAATAAAACAGGAGAATACTTTTTTATGGGAAGAGGCAGAAATTGGACGGCGGAAGAGAAAGCGAAAATTGTCGTTCAAGGGTTGAAAGGACGTGCCGTATCTGAGATTTGTAATGAATATCAGATTCATCAAACACAGTATTACAAGTGGCGCGAACAGTTTTTGGAGAACGTGTCGAAAGTCTTTGAAACAAAAGCGCAGTCAAAAAAGGAAGAGCGACTCGAGCGTGAGAATCAAAAACTTAAAACGATGGTCGGCGAGTTAACAATAGAACTTAAAAAAAACGATTGGTAAAGTCTCAGAGGCAGCGCAGCGCGGCAGTCGAAGAATCTGACCGAGCAGTTTTGCCAATTATCCGCAGACTCAAAGCGGAGCATCCGTTTTGGGGCTATCGAAGGATTTGGGCATATTTGAGTTTTGTCGAGCGGTTGCGGATTAACAAAAAGCGCGTTTACCGACTGCTCAAAGAAAACGATTTATTGGTCAAAGGTAACGAGAGATTGAAAGCTCGCCGCGCGTCGAACGCGAGCAAACCACGTCCCGTTTGCCCGAACAATTGGTGGGGCGTAGATATGACAAAGGTTTTAACCAAAGATGGCTGGGCTTATGTCGTAGTGGTCAATGATTGGTTCACCAAGAAGATTCTCGGCGCATTTGTTGGCACTCGCAGTCGCGCTTCCGATTGGCTTGAAGCAATCAATCAGGCAGTTTGCCGACAGTTTGCTGTCGGTATTCGAGAGGCGGAAAAACTCGAATTGAATCTGATGAGCGATAACGGGTCGCAGCCGACATCTTTGAGCTTTATGCGCGGGTGTCGGCAGTTGGGAATCAAACAAGCGTTTACTGCCTATGCCAATCCGAAGGGCAATGCCGATACCGAACGCTTGATTCGCACCATCAAAGAAGAACTGTGCTGGCTTCAAGAATGGTCATCGGTCGAGGAACTGGCAATTGCGATGGAAAAGTTTGTCGAATATTTCAACGCCAATTATTTACATTCGGCACTTGGTTACAAAACGCCGAACGCCTTTGAAAACCAATGGTTCAAACAGAATCAAGTTACTCTCTTTGCGAAGGCTTGATTAATGGGGAGCATTACATTGGTAGTAAAAATTCTTGCTCTTTATATTGAAGAAAAACCTCATTTAGTAATGCGTGGTTGTATTAGTTACGGTGAGTTTATCAGTGATGGAAATTTTATTGTCGGACCGGCTGTTGATAGAGCTGCCGAGCATATGAACATTGCTGAGGGTGCGTTTGTTTGGTTGCTTCCAAACGTGACTGCTTTATTTGAGATTTATGTCGAAAATTTAATAATGGCAGCCGCAATGTGTAGGTTGCCCGACTTACAGTTTCTTGCGGGCAGAGGTGAATGGGAGAAAATTAGAGATATGCATACTCACCAAATTTGCAAACAGTATGAAATGCCACTTAAGGGTGGTGGGTTTTTAACGTGTTCTGTAATAAATCCTTTTTCTTATATCAGTGATGAAGGAACTGCTCGGAACCTTTTAAAGCATATTTAGAAGCACTGGAAGGTGAAAGAATGGACATCTGGTTGAAGAAACAAAATACTTTAAGGTTTTGGAATTCGCTAAAGCCAGAAATATTGAAGTAAGAGAATTTATGTATCGATTCAATTAACATCAAAATCAACTGTCCTGTTCAACTAAAGATCCGCTCGGCTCGAAAAAGAAGCGAATTTCAAAATACTCAATTAAGATTGAGTATTTTATCCTGGACTAAATGCGCAGAGATATTTCAGATTTATTGCTTGCTGAAGTGCAGTTACTCATAAACTTTCTTGCCAAGCGCGTAGGAAGTCATCAGCAGAACGAGCGCGACAATTGCCGCAATCGGGCTTGGCACGCCGGAGAAATAATGCGCCAGAGCCGCGAGAACGAAGTCGAAGAAAAATCCGGCGTATGCCCATTCTTTTAAGGTGTTGGAGTATCGGGTCAGAATCGCAATCACGCCTGCGATTTTCGTGATTGGCAAAACGTAGGCAATGAATTCGGGAAATCCGAGTTGGTAGAGCATTTTGACGGACTTGCCGAAAGCGAAAATTTCTATTGCCGCGCCCGCGAGCATCATTAAACAAAAAAGACCGGTGACAATCCAATAGGCAATCAGCATAAAAGCTATCTCCAGAACTGTGTTGTTACTCTTTTTTCAGGATGACGTTATAAAAATCTTCGCCGTTCGGCAAATTTTCAACTTCGTCCCAAATCAACTCGAATCCGACTTCAGCGATTAATTCCTGATATTTTTGTTTGCCGAAATGCGACCAATACATTTGGCGCCGTGAAAATCTTCCCGCCATTCTTTTACCTCTCGATTGGCTAAAACCAGATACACCGTGCCGTTTTTTTCAGCCATTTGTCCAGCCCCCGTTTGTTATCCCAATTGAATGGAGAGAGATTTGTTACTCTCCGTCTTTGATTTGAACTCCAGCGGAGTCAAATATCCAAGGCTCGAATGCGGTCGTCCTTCGTTGTAGAATCTACGCCATTCTTCAATTACCACTTGCGCTTCTTTAACCGAAGAGAACCATTCGCGGCTTAGGCATTCATCCCGGAGTTTTCCGTTAAAGCTTTCGCCTTTGCCGTTCTGCCATGGTTTGCCCGGTTCGATAAACAACGGCTCGATGCCGTTCTCTCCAAGCCAGCCGCCGACCGCCTTGCCGATGAATTCACTTCCGTTATCCGAACGAATCTGTTCCGGCTTGCCAAAAGAGGCGCAAACTCTTTGCAGAATCTGCCTGACCCGTTCGCTCGTTATTGACACGCCGACCTCAACCGCCAGGCATTCTCTGGTATATTCATCAATCAAGGTCAGCATCTTCAGGCTTTTACCCGAAAGACTTTGGTCGAATACAAAATCATACGTCCAAACCTGGTTAGACCTCTGAGCCTTCGGCATGATTCCGACAACCGATTTGGAGCGCCTCTTGCGCGGTCGCCTGAGCGGTAAACTCAGCTTCTCCTGTTTCCATAACCGGTAAACCCGTTTGAGATTCACCTTGGCACCCGTATGCCTGAGCAGAGCGGCAATCCGCCGATAACCGAAGCGAGGATGTTCGACCGCCAGAGCGCGCACTTGTTTTATCAAACTGCACTCCGCCGCGCGCCTTTGTCTGTATCGACAGCTTCTCCGATTTAGCGAGACAAGACGGCAGCCGCGCCGCTCAGACAATCGGCGGGTTCTCATAAAGGCAACCGCCTCCCGCTTGGCGGCGCAGCCTACCACTTTTTGCCAGCACCTCTTTGATTACATCAATCTCTAAATCCCGTTCGGCGAGCAGTCTTTTCAAACGGGCATTTTCCTGCTGCAATTGCCGATATTCTTTGACCTCGGCAACTTCCATTGTCCCGAAACGGTTACGCCATTTGTAAAATGTGCCTTCGCTGACATCTTTTTCCCGGCAGTATTCTTTAATTGTTTTTCCGCTCGGCTCAAAGCCGCGTAAGATGCCGACGATTTGCTCGTCCGTAAAAGTCTTTTTCATAGCAAGAATCTCCTGTTTTCAGTTTATTTGATTCTCGCCATTCTTTCGGGATAATTCTACGGGTGCAGGTCACATTCAAAAAATTTTTTGAAAAGCGTTAATTGTCTTTCCTGCGGAACGTGGATAATTGCAAACGCGCTGACGATGACATCGAATTCTTCCCGGTCAAATTGGCATTCGACCATATCGGAAACAAAAAATCTTCCCTCGGGAATTTGTGTTTTTGCAATCTCAATCATCTCACGCGAAAGATCAACGCCGGTTACGTCAAATCCTTTATCGGCAAAATACGCGGTGAGCGGTTGTCCACTGCCGCAGCCTAAATCCAATAGCTTTCCCGAATCGGGAAAGAGGTGAAAAAGATTATCAAAATATTGATAATTCAAATCTTTTTTAGCGAGCCTGAGGGAATGATAAATGTCGGCGATTTGATTATAGCCGTCTTCAACAATCTTACTTTTTTCGGAAACATCCATAGTCATTTAAAGTTTTTAGAACGAAATTTCCATTTTTAATTTTATAAACAAAATTTTCGTCGTCGCGTAAGTAATAAAATATAATAGGTTTTTCAAACAGGAAAGTTTTCTTTATAGTTGTTGCTAAAAGATGAGCGAAAATAACACGACGCTACGCGTCGCAAACGTCTCCAAACATTACGGCGAATTTACGGCGGTCAACGATTTGAGTTTCGATGTCAAAGCGGGCAGAGTTTTCGGGTTTCTGGGTCCGAACGGCGCGGGCAAGACGACGACGATTCGGATGATTGTCGGCATCACCGCGCCGGACGAAGGCGCGATTGAACTTTTCGGCGAAACGGTTTCCAACGAATCGCAAAACCGCATCGGGTATCTGCCGGAAGAGCGCGGGCTTTACAAAAAAATGAAAGTCCAGGATCAACTGCGCTATTTCGCCGCGCTCAAAAACGTATCGCAGGCGGAAGCCGACCGACGGATTGATTTCTGGCTCGAACGGATGAAGCTCGCCGAATGGAAAACGAAAAAGACGACTGATTTATCAAAGGGAATGTCCCAAAAGATTCAATTCATTTCGACCGTTCTGCACAATCCCGATTTGCTGATTCTCGACGAGCCGTTTTCGGGACTCGACCCGGTGAACGTCGAATTTCTAATCGAAGTCGTTGCCGAACTCAAAGCGCAGCATAAAACGATTATCTTCTCGACGCATCTGATGGAAACCGCTGAAAGACTCTGTGACGATATAATTTTAATCAACAAATCGCGCAAAGTTGTCGGCGGAACGCTGCGCGAAGTGAAGGGAAGTTTCAGCAAAAACTTAATCGCGCTCCGCTGCGTCGGCGGCAGCGCGATTTTAGAAGATAAAAGTTTGGTCGCCAAAACCATCACGCACGCCGACGAGATCGAAATCGAATTAGCGGAAAACGCCGACGCACAAGTTTTGTTGAAACGATTAATTGAAAACGGCGCGAGCATTTCAAAATTCGAGCAAATCGAACCGAGCCTGAATGACATCTTCATCGAAAAAATAACAGGAAACTAATGAGAAAATTTCTGGCAGTCGTCAAACACGAATACAAGAAAATCGTTCTGAAATGGTCGTTTATCATCGGCACGCTTTTGTTCCCGATTATCGCGGCGGGCTTTGCGGTCGTGCCGGCGATTATTTTCTCCATCAAAGGCGAGCCGACGCGCATCGCTATCGTTGACCAGTCGGGAAAAATCACCGCACGGTTGAAGGAAAATCTATCGGCGGAACGAATGACGGCGAAAACTGCTCAAGCGATGAAAGATTCGATGAAGAATTTGGACGCGCCGACGGATGAAAGAATGAAAAACAGCGCTGAGCAGCTTGTCGAATCTTTTGTCTTTACCGATTACAACGCCGACGAAAAATCGCTCGAACAAATTCGCCGCGAACTCGGCGAGAAAATTACAGCTAAAGAACTCGACGCTTACCTGGTAATTCCCGAAAATCTCAATGCGGCTGATGCGAAATACGAGTTCCGTTCCAGGAAGGCGGGCGATTTCGGCGGCGAGAGAAATTTGCGCGACGCGCTGAACGAAGCGGTGCGTTCGGAGCGTTTGGCGGGCGCGAATATCAGCGAAACGCAGCTTGAAGATTTAAGTAGAAACGTTGATTTCGATGCGAAAAGCCTTGACGAGAAAGGCGACGAAAAAGATTCAGACAGCGTTTTTTTTGCATCTTTGATTATCGGTTTAATGATTTATATCACGCTGGCGATTTACGGACAGATGATTCTGGCAGCGGTCGTCGAAGAGAAAGAAACGCGCATCGCCGAAATTCTTTTTTCGTCGGCGCGCCCGTTTGAATTGATGATGGGCAAACTCGTCGGCGTTGGTCTGGCGGGTTTGACGCAACTGGGGATTTGGATAATTTCGGCTCTCGTTTTAGTCGGCATCGGCGTGGCGCAGATGAGCGCGGCGGGAATGGACATCTCGATTCCGAATATCTCGCCGCTGATGGTCGTTTTGTTTTTCGTATATTTTCTTTTGGGGTTTTTCATCTACGCTTCGATTTTCGCGCTGATCGGTTCGATGGTGACGACCGTGCAGGAAGGCGGGCAATTTTCGTTTCCGCCGATTATGCTGCTGCTCGTTGGGTTTTATTTCAGCTTCGCCGTCATCCGCGACCCGAACTCACAGCTTTCGTTCTGGGTTTCCATCGCGCCGTTCTTCGCGCCGATTACGATGCCCGTCAGAATTCTGGCGGAAACGCCTCCATACTGGCAAATCGCGCTTTCGATTTTTATTAACGCGGTAGCAATCACCGGATTAATCTGGCTGGCATCGCGCGTTTACCGCGTCGGAATGTTGATGTATGGCAAACGGGCGACGATACCGGAAGTTTGGAAATGGATTTGGCAAGGCTAGGAGATTTGCGATTTTCAATTTTCGATTTGCTATTGTCTATTTCCGAGAATTACGTTTGAGAAGTTAGTGTTGATTTATGGCGGCAAAATTTGATTATTCGCTTGATTATAAAAATTTAGATTTGCGGAAAAATCCCGAACTTTATTGCGTCGGCAAGGGCGAGCAGGGTGTTCTTATGGTTGAACCTTATCGCACTGAAATCATTGGTAGCTGGAGATTCAAAACACCGGAAATTGCCAGAGAATCTTCGGCTAAAATCTATGAAATGTTTTTAGAATATAAGCGGCAAAAAGATTTCGTCGGAATGGATATGGCGCGGAAATTCCTTCAAATGGGAATTACGAGAGCGAGGCATTACGCCAATCATCCGAGCGGCAGAAAATATAAAAAAGGGACGCGCGAAATTATTCTGATTGAAAAAGTGGACGAGGAAAAAGCCGAGAGCGCGCGAATTTTTTCCGAGAAGTATTATCTGGCGAAAACAGACGAAGTTTATCAAGCGTTGATGAAAGAACACAAAGAAAAATACGAACACGCAGATTGAAAATTATCTCGTCAAAATCTCCGAAAAATCTTGAATCTTCGCAAGCCAATCAGTTATGCTCGTTCTAGTGTTTGAAAATACTAAGGAGAAGTAATAATACAGAAATAAATAAGGTAGGTGTGTTAAGCTGACCGAATGAGAAAATTAGATTTTCCGGCTCTTATTATTGAAACCGTTGAGCAATTGCGAGAACAAGAAAAGAAGGAAAAAGATGCGCGGATCAGATTACGAGTTCAATTACTGCGATTGCTCAAAAGTCAGGAAACCGATTCAATCAAAGATGCTTGTCAAATTTGCGGAATCACGCCAAAACACGGTTATGATTTATGGCATAAATATCGAGATAACGGTTTGAGTCAGTATTTGCGGCTTGATTGGAAACCGCGCTCGTCAAAGCTCAGTAATGAACAACAAAGAAAAGTCATTGAGCGAGCCTCGACGGAAAATGGCTTTGCCAGTCAGCGCGAAGCAGGTCAATTTTTAACCAAAGAGTTTGCGGTCAGTTACACACAAGGTGGAATTTCACTGCTCTTTTCCCGGTTGAGAATTAAGGCAAAAGTGCCGCGCCCATTCAATAAAAAAGCCTCTTTGGAAGAACAGCTCGAATATAAAAAAACTTTGCCACACGAGTAACCGATGAAGCGTTTTATTTTCAGGATGAGATGCGCTTTGGAACGCGCACCGAGTTGGGGCGGAGATGGACGGCAAAAGCGGTTCGCCCCTCGGGAGAGCAAATCATCGGGTATGAATACGGATATTTGTCAGCAGCTTTAAACCCGCGTTCGGGTGAATTGTTTGCGTTAATTTTGCCTGATATGACGGTGGAAAGTTTTCAAGTATTTGTGGATGAATTTGCAAGTTTCGTCGGCGAGCAAACAGCCGTCAGACTAATCACGGACGGGGCGGCGGCGCATCGCAGCACTCGTTTGAAAGTCAGAGAAGAACTGTTGATTAAACATCTTCCGGCATACTCGCCGGAACTAAATCCGGTCGAGCGACTTTTCAAAGAGCTGCGAAAGGAATTAAAGAATCGTGTTTTTGAAAGTCTCGAAGCGATTGAAGAAGCGGTGATAAAAGCAATTGAGCCGTTTCTGAAAGACGGCTCACGGGTGAAAAAATTAACCTTTTATGGTTGGCTGGATACAACACCAACCTAAATTATTTCTGTATAATTATGAAAAAACACATTACCGGTTTGGCGCTTTTTGGTTTTATCGTCAGCGCGACGACGGTTGTTTACACGCTTTTTAAAATGCCGGAAATTGTTCCTGTTTATGAAGTAGTTTCGACTCCGCGATATGTTCCGGCAGAAAGAACGCACTGTAAATTTAGGAGTAACTCAAATCAGTTTTCGCTTGAGATAAAACAGGCTGTTTATAATGTGCGGACGAAACAATTTAATTGGGAACTAAACGCTTCACAGCCGAAATCGAAGATTGCGCTGCACTTTTTTATTAAAGACGCGAAAGGCACACATTACCTGAACACTATCTTCGCCCCGGAAGCAGGTTTTGAAAACGGTGTAATCAAGGCGGCAAGTTCCTCGCGGCGGCTCGACAATCTTCAAGCATACGAAAACATTTACGTCATTGCCGAATATATTTTTGGCGATGAATTCAGCGATAATAATTATCAGCCGAAATTCGATGCGGCAAAAGCGACGGCGATAACAATTGATTACGGCAAATAAAATCGTCTAAAAATAAATCTTCAAAAAATCTGCAAGTCTGTTTTTCGGCTTCGTTCTTCACGAAAAGTTACGAAGTTAGAAGAAGAACAGACTTTTTAATTTTTTAAATTATTTTGGAGAGGACTTTTTTATGAAACAAAATGCAGGAATCAGCAGTCAATTGACAATCGGTTTAATTATTTTTTCGCTAGAAGCCATCTCAAAAATAGTTTGATAAACTTCGCTCTATGTCACGACGCGAAGAATTAACCGATGAACAATGGTCTTTGATTGAACCGTTATTTGATAAACCGCCCGTTGTGGTGACCCGCGGACGACCGCGCGGGTCTGAACGCGAAGTTTGAACGGAGTGCTTTGGATACTACGTTCCGGCGCCAGATGGTGCGACTTGCCCGAAAGATTTCCGTCATACCAGACTTGCCATCGCCGTTTCCAGGAATGGGTTAAAGACGGGCGATTGCGAAAAGTGCTGGAAACGCTTGCCGATGACTTACAGGCTCGCGGTAAATTGGATTTATCCGAATGCTTTATTGACGGAACCTTTGTTTCGGCTAAAAAAGGGGCTTTGTGTCGGAAAGACCAAGCGGGGCAAAGGCATGAAGCTCATGGCAGTGGCAGACCGCTTTGGTCTTCCTCTCGGCGTCCACACTTGCTCTGCTTCGCCGCACGAAGTCAAACTTGCCCGAGAAACTGTTTGCGAGCGGTTCACCGATGAGCGACCCGAAAAGATGATTGGCGATAAAGCATATGACTCTGACCCGCTCGATGCGGAGTTGGCGAAACTCGATATTGAACTGATTGCGCCGCATAAAGCCAACCGCAAAAAGGCGCAAACGCAGGACGGCAGAAAACTTCGCCGTTACAAACGCAGGTGGAAAATTGAACGCCTCTTTGCGTGGCTGGGTAACTTTCGTCGGATTGTGGTTCGCTACGAATATCATTCGGACAATTACTTAGGCTTTGTTCATCTGGCTTGTATCGTTATTTTGTTGAGAAACTATTTTTGAGATAGCTTCTAGTGTTTTCGGCTTGTAGTTCACACGAAAGCGCGAATACAAATACAGTTTACCAAACGTCGGAAACGCGCGATGTCGCGTATGCCCCGACGATGAATTCAAATGCGTCAATGTCGTCGAATACTTCTGCGATGAATGCGCCGATGATGAGCGGAAATGCCGACGGCGCTTATCTTGAAGAAAAGCAAACGAGCGGCGAAAGATACGCGCGGATTGACGAAAACCCGTTTCTTGAAACTTCTCGCGCACCGCTTTCAACGTTCTCGATTGATGTTGATACGGCTTCTTACGCGAACGTGCGGCGTTATCTGAACGACGGGCAGTTGCCGCCGAAAGATGCTGTTCGCATTGAGGAACTCATCAATTATTTTGAATACGATTATCCGCAGCCGATTGGCAATCAGCCGTTTTCGGTGAATACGGAAGTGGCGACTGCGCCTTGGAATCATAAACACAAAATCGTGTCCATCGGTTTGCAGGGAAAAAAAATTTCGATGGAAGACGCTCCGCCGTCGAATCTGGTTTTGCTGCTCGATGTTTCCGGCTCGATGAATGCGCCCGACAAACTCCCGCTTTTGAAAGAATCGTTAAAATTTTTGGTCAATCAATTAACGGCAAAAGACCGCGTGGCGATTGTCGTTTATGCGGGCGCGAGTGGTCTGATTTTGGATTCGACTAACAATCGCGGTGACATTTTGAACGCGCTTAACAATCTTAACGCGGGCGGTTCGACTAACGGCGGGCAGGGAATTCATCTCGCTTATCGCGTCGCGCTCGACAATTTTATACAGGGCGGAAACAACCGCGTCGTGCTGGCGACCGACGGCGATTTTAACGTCGGCGTGACGAGCGATAACGAACTCGTCAGCTTAATTGAATCGAAACGGCGCACGGGAATTTTTCTTTCGGTTCTGGGATTCGGCACAGGTAATACGAACGATTCGATGATGGAAAAACTCGCAGACTTTGGCAACGGCAATTACGCTTATATTGACTCGCAAACGGAAGCCAGAAAAGCACTCGGCGAGCAAGTCGCGGGAACGCTTTACACGATTGCCAAAGACGTGAAAATTCAGGTGGAGTTTAATCCGGCGCGCGTTGCGGGCTTTCGGCTCATCGGTTACGAAAATCGTCTGCTTGCCAATCGTGATTTTAACGACGATAAGAAAGACGCGGGCGAAATCGGCGCGGGACATTCGGTGACGGCTTTGTATGAAATCGTACCAGCCGGACAAGCGATTGAAAACGACGGCGTGGACGAGTTGCGCTACTCAGAAGTCGAGCCTTCGGATACGCGCTTTAACGACGAACTTTTAACCGTCAAACTGCGTTACAAAGAGCCAAATGAAAACAAAAGTAAGTTGCTGACGCAGGGTTTGCTCGACAGAGGAAATTCCATCGAAAACGCTTCGGACAATTTGCGGTTTGCTTCGGCGGTGGCGCAATTCGGAATGCTTTTGCGCGATTCGCGTTACAAAGGCAGCGCGAGTTTCGGGAATGTTTCTAATCTGGTTGACGACTCACGGGGAAACGATTTGAAAAGTTATCGAAGCGATTTTTTGAATTTAGTCGGCAAGGCAAATCGCTTGAAAAGCTAAAAAGTCTCAAGCCCAAAGTCAAGAACAATTTTCGACCTTGGACTTGGGACTTGAAACTTAGGACTTTTACGCCTGCGGTTTGACGCTCACCAGTTGGCGGATGTCTTCGATAATGCCGTCCGGCTCAAACGGTTTCGTATGATATTTTTGAAAGCCCGCTTCGATGGCTTTTTGTTTGTTGTCGTTTGAAGCAAATGCGCTCAAAGCCATCGCCGGGATTTTGCCGCCGTTTTCCTCGGGAAGTTTTCTGACCTGGGTGAGCAACGTATAGCCGTCCTGGTCTGGCATCGCTAAGTCAGATACGATGACGTCGAACAAATCGCCGTTCGATTCGCGCAACAAGGTTATCGCTTGAAAGGCGGATTCTGCGCTTTTTACGTTTGCGCCGCTTTGTTCGAGGAAAAGATGCAGAACCTCGCGCGAATCCATATCGTCTTCGACGACTAAAATGTTGATGCCATCTAAAGGTTTGCCTTCCTTGCTCGTAGTTTGTTCTTTTGTTTTATCGGGCGCGGTGCTTTCCGAGCCGCACAATGGCAAAGTAACGGTAAAGGTCGCGCCGCGTCCGATGCCCGCGCTTTCAGCTTCGATTGTGCCGTTGTGTTTTTCCGCCAAAATTTTAACGATGGACAATCCGAGACCCAAGCCGGTTTGACTGCGCGGCGTTTTGTTGTCGCCTTGCTGAAATTGCTGAAAGATACTCGGCAGAGTTTCTGCGCTGATGCCTTGTCCGTCGTCTTTAACGGAAACCTCGACCGCCTTTTTGCCGGTTTGAACTTTGATTGCGATATTGCCTCCCTGAGGAGTAAATTTCAGCGCGTTGGAAAGAATGTTGGTGAAGATTTGCTGCAGCCGAATCGAATCGCCGAAAACCTGTATATTTTCGCTGTCAGTGGTAAACTCCAGATTTATCTTTCTCTCCTCGCTAGTCGGACGCTGAGCGAAATAAACCGTCTTGACGATTTCGTAAAGATTTATCGGGCGCAGTTCGAGCCGCAGCTTGCCGCTTGAGACCCGCGCCGAATCTACGAGGTCGTCAATGAGTTTCGCCTGCGAACGCGCGCTTTTTTCGATGGTTTCGAGTGCGTTTCGGTGGGTTGCGTCGTCAACGGTTTTATTTAAAAGAATTTTCGACCAGCCCAAAATGGCGTTGAGCGGCGAGCGCAGTTCGTGCGAGACGACGGCGAGGAAAAAGTCTTTGGCGCGGTTGGCTTCTTCGGCTTCGCTGCGGGCTTTTTTTTCGCGGTCATAGACTTTCGAGAGTTCTTCGTTGGCAAGTTTGTTGTCAGTTACTTTTCTGACCAAACCTATCATGTTTTTCGGGTTGCCGTCCGCGTCGAGAAACGTTTTGCCGCGTGCGGCGATCCAGTGGATATTACCGTTTGAATAAATCACTCGGTATTCGGCGTTGTATTCTTTTCCGCTGATTTGCGATTCACGAAGCGCATCTTCGACTCGCTCGATGTCTTCCGGGTGAACGATATTCAAAAACGATTTATAAGTGAAAATCTCGTGCGGCGGAACTTCAAAAAACTCGCTGCATTTCGGTGTGGAATAAATTTTATCGTTTGCCAAATCCCAATACCAAAGACCGACTTCCGCGTTCTCGGCGGCGAAAAGCAATTGCTCGGCGCGCTCTTTATGAAACTCGATTGCCCGTTCACGCTCGGTAAATTCCTGAGCGCAAAAGAAAATTTCTTGAGCATTATTTAATGGATGCAGATAAAATTCGACATTGATAATTTCGCCGGCGCTCACTCTGAAATCAAGTAAAATTTTAGATCTCGTTCCGCTGGCGGCGTCGGCAATCGCCTTTTCCAGAAGTTCGGGAATATGTTCGGAAGAATGCCAATAGACTGTTTCTGAAAATCTCTGACCGATGATAAGTTTCGGGTCGGTAGCGGTTCGCTCGAACACTTTTCCGTCGAGGCTCAGAACAAATCCCGCTCGGCTGAGCGTCCCGAAAAAGGCAAATACGTTTTCGAAGATACTGTAACTCTGGTCGTCAAGAGTGAATTGCATTTTATTTCTCCGCAAATTAGTTTCGCAAGATTTCCCGGTTTCGACAACTGAAGCGGATTTAATTTCAGCCATATTATCTCTACAAAAATCGTTCGCCGCGCTGCGTGAAAAACGAAAAACCCCGACCTGAAAATTCAAGGTCGAGGTTTCCGACAAAAAAGCCTTCACTTAAAAATCTGTAGCCGGTCAAACTAAATATATTAAAAAGCTAAACGACTTTTCTGCCTGTCACCAATCGGATAATGAGAACTACTAAAGCGACCACTAAAAGCAAATGGATGAGATTACCGGCTGTGCTTGTCAACAAACCGAGTAACCATAAAACTACTAATATGACAATAATGGCTTCCAACATAATATCAATTTCTCCTTTCTATCAAAATTGGTTTTGAACCTACTTGAAGTATATGCTATGAAATTATTATGCCAAAAGGTTAAATTCAGTTCTTTGAGTAACTTAAAAATACAATTAGTCCAAGACAAAACTGCTCGATCAATTTCAGTATCAATTTAATACAAGCAAACGGCGACGGAAAACGCTCAAATGACGATAGTTATTGCCATAAGACGTATGTATGAAAATGCTGCAAAAAATTATCGGAACTTTGAAAAGAAATTCTTTGTTTCGCGTAAACGATTGCTGAGAATTAGTTTAAGCGGAATGGCACGACCTTTGCGAATACTCGAAAACGATAGGAATAAGCATAGGGATTCTTCTTTTAGAGAAACTGGGGAGAGTGAATTTTAGAGAGAGGCAAGTTAAGGGGACTTGTCTCTCTCTTTTTGCGCGTTCGGTCAAATATGTGCAGCGGCTATTTTTGAATCTAATCTATTTTGATACAATCTACACCATAATCTTTCTTCAAGAAATTTGACGTTAAGTAAAAAAGGCTCGTATAGATAATGGCAAAAAAAGCACTGGTAATAGATGACGACGTATCAACTTTGGAACTAATGAAATTTCAGCTAGGGGCTGAAGGATTTCATGTAACAACAGTTGAACGCGGACAAGAAGGGTTAAAGTTTGTCGAAGAAATTGAGTTTGACATAATCCTGACCGACCTCAACCTGCCCGATTTTGACGGCATCGAGATGGTTCGCCGCTGTAAGGAAATCTCCCCGGACACGGAAATCATTATGATTACCGGATTCGGCTCGACCGACAAAACGATTGAAGCGACCAAAGCCGGAGCTTTTCATTATGTCGAAAAGCCAGTCGAATTTGAAGAGTTACTGCTTTTAATCGAAAAGGCGATTGACCGAAAACAGCAGGCGGCGGAAATAAAGGAACTGCGCGGCAAACTTTCCTCGCGCAATTCTTACGAAGGCGTTATCGGCGGCAGCCGTTCGATGCAAAACATTTACGAAGTGATTGAAAGCGTCGCCGAGTCTGACGCCAACATTCTTATTCTCGGCGAATCCGGCACGGGAAAAGAAGTCGTCGCCAATGCCATTCATTACAAAAGTCATCGCTCAAAAAAGCCGTTCGTAAAATTAAATTGTTCCGCGCTGCCGAAGGAACTGATCGAGTCGGAACTGTTCGGACATAAAAAAGGTTCGTTCACCGGCGCAATCAGCGACAAGGAAGGTTTTCTGGGGAGAGCCAACGGCGGCTCCTTATTGCTCGACGAAATCGGCGAGATGCCGATGAGTTTGCAGCCGAAATTGTTGCGCGTTTTGCAGGAGAGAATTTATTACCGCGTCGGCAGCGACAAACCGCAGGAAGTGGATTTTCGTTTGATTTCTTCGACCAACCGAAGTCCGTTCGAGGCGATTCAGGACGGAAATTTGCGCGAAGATTTATATTACCGCATCAACACCATCGAAATAAAAATTCCGCCGCTTCGTGAAAGAATGGAGGACGTGCCGATGCTCGCCGAACATTTTTTGCAGATTTACGCCGAGAAATATAAACGCGACGGCTGCGATTTTTCCGAAAGGGCTTACGACCAGATGCTCAAATACAATTGGCGCGGCAACGTGCGCGAATTGCAGCACGTCATCGAAAGAGCGATTCTGCTGTCCAAAGGAGGCAGAATTACCGAATTAAACATTCCAAAAAATCTTGACAATGCGATTTCTTTTGCGAGTATTTCAAAAAATGAAAACGTTTATCACACTACTTCTCGAAGCGACGGCGAAATATCAGAGGTGAAAACCAACGGCAACGCTTTGCCGAATACTGAAAGTTTGTCGGGCAAGGATTTGTTTGAGGAAATAGGAAGATTTATTGTCGAGAAACTGCCCGAACCGACCGGCGGCGCAGAGCAGAGCGATGTTTTTAATTCGCTTGAAAACGGTGTGGTGTTAGCCGCTTTGAAACGCACGAATGGCAATAAACAGGCTGCCGCCAATCTTTTGGGGCTTTACCGCCCGCGACTTTACGGAATGATAAAGCGACACAATCTCGATGAAAAGATTTAGCCGAAGAGATTCGTGGTAGATGATTTGCCGTTGGATTTTGAAGTCAAATGTCGAATGTCATTGACAAATCGTGGGAGATAAGTGAATGATTCGAGTTATCTGCTCGGAGCAGCAGGCGTGGTAACATTGATATCAATTCTTTCCTTTTTCGTTCCGCCGAGAAAACCGCTGTAATACAAAGCCCCCGCAATTATCGCCACAATAATTAAAGTTGTGATCGCCCAAATTAAATTGTTTCCGGTGTTATTTTCTTCCGACATAACTGTTGCCTCCTCTTTTTCTTTTTTAATTCTGACAGATATAAGAAACTTAACCGAGAACAGCGGTTTGCAAAATTGATGCCACACCGAGGATTTTTGCAAACCGTTTGTTTCCCCGAAATCCTAACTGAGTGAGGGTGTCAATCCGAATTTGAGAAACAAGTGATTGCAATAAATTAAGACGTTGAACCGCAAACTATGTAAATAAACCATACAAGTTATTGAATTTACATATAGTTTCTGGAATAACAACAGAGGAGCTGATTGACATTTTAATTAACGATTCTGTAAAAAATCTTCAGACGGCATAAGTCTTGCACACGCGACGAACATAATGTTTTCGAGATGGCGACCGAGAACGACGGTTATCGGTGTAGAAAAGTATTTATCGTGTGTAGCCCTTTACAGAAATTTGAAAGAACTGACAAAATAGCTAAATTTCCTTTCCTGGTGTTAGCGGTTTCTATTTTGCTAACCATCGGTATCTCATATATTTTTTTTCAAAGCTCCCGAAACAAAGATTCCATCAGATTTTCAAACGAAGTTAATCGGCTTCAACTCAGTATTGAAAACAAAATAAATTTGTATATCGCGCTGCTGAAAGGCGGGCGCGGGTTTATCGAATCGAATCGCGCTATTACCCGCCAGACTTTTGCCGAGTATGTCAAAAGTCTCGATTTGGGGAAAAACTATACGGGCGTTGAGGGAATCGGTTACGCGAAAGTCGTTCCGGCTAGCGAACGGGCGGCTTTATTTGAGAAAATGCAGTCGGAAGGCTATGGGGATTTTCAAATTTTCCCCGCCGCCGAAAAGGATGTGTATTACGTTACTACGTATCTTGAACCGTCCGACGAAAGCAATCAAAAAGCCGTCGGCTTTGATATGTCAAGCGAGGCGGGCAGAATCGAAGCACTCAACCGGGCGCGTGATTCGGGAGGTGCAGCGACCAGTGCCGGATTGAGTCCACTTCAAAAGATCGCAGGCGATGCTGAACGCGAATTTATAATATCTTTGCCGATTTACAAAGACGGCAAACTTCCCGCGTCGCTTGCCGAGCGAAGAGAAAATATCGTCGGCTTTATCTACAGCCCGTTTCATGCCGGTGATTTTCTGAACGAGATTCAAAACGTCAAAATCGCTTCGGACATTTCATTGAGAATTTACGACGGCGAGCCGAATGCGGAAAATTTACTGGCGCAAAGCGCCGACCGGCAATCTGCTACTCTCCAAAATCAACTCGAAGAAAACTATCGGGCGCAAAAAGAGATAGAGGTAGCGGGAAGAAAATGGGTTATCGAATATAATTCGTTGCCCGAGTTTGCCGCGCAATCGAGTCTCAGCTGGACGACGCTGATTTTTATTATCGGGATGGTTTTTAGTTTTCTGTTTTTCGGGATGACTTATTGGGAAGCGTCCGCGCGTATTAAACTGCAATCTACTGCCGCCGATTTGTTTGAAGCCGAGCAGCAAAAACAAAGTTTGCTGGAAAAAGAACAAGCGGCACGTCTGTCGGCGGAACAGGCAAACCGAACCAAAGACGAATTCATCGCTGTCGTCTCTCACGAACTGCGCACGCCTCTCAACGCCATCGCCGGTTGGACGAGAATTTTGAGAACCGAAGGTTTGTCCGAAAATACGGAAAAACTAGCTCTCGAAAAAATTGATAAGAATCTTCGCCTGCAAACGAAAATCGTCGAAGAACTGCTCGATTATTCGCAAATCGTGTCAGGGACGATTAAGTTGGAAGACCAAGAAGTTAATTTTTCGGATGTATTTGAGAACACGTTTTCGGAAATCGAACCGACCGCGCGCGAAAAAAGCATCGAATTTTTGAAGGACAATCAATTGAACGGACATCTCGTTTTGGGCGATGAGGACAAAATTAAAATCGTTATCTATAATTTGCTGATAAACGCCGTCAAGTTTACGCATTCGGGCGGAAAAATAGAAACCGCCGTGCAGGAAAACGACGGCGCGATTCAAATGACCGTTAAGGATAATGGCAGAGGCATCGCGACGGATTTTCTGCCGCACATTTTCGACCGCTTCACGCAAGCCGATACTTCCAGCACGCGCAATTCCGGCGGTCTGGGTTTAGGATTGACTATTTCCAATCACATTGTGAAACTTCATAACGGCAAGATTGAGGCGCACAGCGAAGGGACAGGCAAGGGAGCGACTTTTACGGTTTTCGTTCCGTCCCACAACTCCAGCTCGTGATTACCGAGTCGCCTGATTTCACCGCGTAATAGTTTTTATCGAATTACCCGAGTTGTATTGAAGCCTTACGGTTTTTCATCTGCCAAAAATTAATTGTTAATTTTATAAAGGTTAAACAAGTTTGTAACATTTGGCAAACAAAACGGTTAGAGCTTGCTGATAGTCATATGGCATAACGATTGCAAGCGACCGACCGGCGAGACTTTCCTTAACTCTTCCCGCAAGTCTTAGAAAATTCTAGTGAGTCATAAAACATCTATAGGAGAATAACAATGAGAAAACATATAATCAGCTTCTTTTCCGTATTCGTATTTATCGGATTGGTTTCGACGGCGACTTTAACGCAAGCGCAAACTCGTCCATACCGCGTTACAGACCGGCAAATTTTGACGACTTTAACGCGCATTGAAACCAATACCGATATATATAAACAACAAGCCAATAACGCCATGCGAAGAGGCGTTTTAAGCAACGGCGACAGTCAGGAAGCCTTCACCGGTTATCTCACCGACTTCGAAAGCGCGGTTGCTAATTTAAGTCAAAATTTCGACGCGCGCCGCTCGACCGTCAGCGATGTCGAAGATGTCTTAAGTCGCGCCGCCGAAGTTAACAATTTTATGCAGAGAAATCGCTTGACGGCGAACGCCCAAAGAACTTGGACGACTATCCGAACCGATTTAACGACTCTGGCGAGTTATTATAATTTAAGCTCGAATTGGAACAACACAAATCAAAATACAAATCCGTCACCGGTGAGCGCGGGCGGCGTTCGCCCGTATCGCGCCACGGATGGCAACGTACAGACGCTTCTTGTAAGATTGGAAACGCGCACCGATACATATAAACGCGAAATAAATTCGGCGCTCGACCGCAGCATTTTGAACGATACGGGCAGCGAAAACGCTATTGTCAGTTATGTTACCGAATTTGAAAATGCGACCGACTCTTTGCGCCGCAATTTCGACTCGCGCCGCTCGACTTCGGCGGATGTCGAAGAGGTTCTAAACCGCGCTTACTATATTGATAGTTTTATGCGCGACTATCGTTTTACTCCGAGCGCGGAAACTCAATGGCGGGCGAT
Organism: Pyrinomonadaceae bacterium; assembly: GCA_030448055.1. Lineage (GTDB taxonomy): Bacteria > Acidobacteriota > Blastocatellia > Pyrinomonadales > Pyrinomonadaceae. Next base: position 36,716 of record JAUJNR010000004.1, on the reverse strand, counting down.
TCGCACGGATCTGGATACGCTTTCCGGTTATTACAACGTCGCTTGGCAATGGAATCGGCAGTATTCGCCGGCGAGCCAATTCGATTCGAGAATAACCGGAACTTACCGTTTGAATCCGAATCAAAGCGATGATGTGAGAAGCATCGTTGATCGCGCGACCGTTAATGCGACGGTTAACCAGCGCGAACGTCAGAGAACTAATCTGGAGAGACGTTTATCTTCGCCCGATATGCTGGCAATTGAAAAACGCGGCGCACAGGTAACGATTGCTTCCAGCACTTCGCCGCAAGTTACTTTTAACGCCGACGGCGTGGCGCGAACCGAGGCGACCGACAACGGACGTTCGATCCGCGTGACGGCGAATACTAATTACGACGGTATTTCCCTGAGTTATGAAGGCGACCGCGCCAATGATTATTATGTGAATTTCAATCAGTTAGGCAACGGTCAACTACGCGTCGTCCGCCGTCTGTATCTGGAAAACAGAAACGAAACCATTACCGTTGCCAGCGTTTACGACAAAGTTGAAGAAAGAGCCAATTTCTCGATGGTCAATAACAGTCAGAACGCCGGAAACAATACGGGCAACATTAACGATTTCATCATCGCCAACAACACGAAGGTAATGGCGGTTTTGAAAACTCTGGTTTCGACGAAAGCCAGTCAGAACGGCGACCGGTTTCAAATGGAAGTTACGTCGCCTTCGCAGTACAACGGCGCGATTATCGAAGGTCGGGTTGCCAAAACCGAACGTTCAGGGCGCGTGTCGGGCAGAGCGAACATCTCGCTCGAATTCGACACGATTCGCCTGCGCAATGGGCAGTCTTATCGTTTTGCGGGAATTGTTGACAGCGTAAGATTGGCGAGCGGCGAAAACGTCACCGTCAATAACGAAGGAACCGTCCGCGATAACAATCAAACAACGAAAACTGTTACGCGCGCCGGCATCGGCGCGGCGTTGGGCGCGTTAATCGGCGCCATCGCCGGCGGTGGACAAGGCGCGGCAATCGGTGCCGGCGTCGGAGCCGGAGCCGGAGCCGGAACGGTTATCTTACAGGGACGCGATGATGTCGAACTCAGCGATGGAACGGAATTTATGATTACCGCCTCCGCTCCGAACAACGTCGGGATGAACCGTTAATTGACGAATTAAATCAAAGAAAAAGGCGGGCTTAGCGGCTCGCCTTTTTCTTAAGAAATAATACAAAGACATGTTTCGTTATAATACATCTGTTTAATCGAACGAGACCAATTTTTGGTTTTAACGCCTGATTTTCTCGCCGGAGATACGAAAAACAATCTGAAAACTTTTAACTGCAACTAGCGCGACTACAATTGCAGCGGATTTCCATCAAATCCTAGTCAACCGTATCTTCAAAGTGCCGACTGAAATAATCCGAATTTGGAACTTTCGCGTAAACACAAAGTTTATGAACGGATTTGTTTTTCTCCGCCGCAAATAAAATCCTTCCTTTATTTCTCAGATTTTATCTGATGACGCAACGCGGTAATTACAAACGAATCGATTTCAGTCGACAATCAACGGTCGAAGAATAAAGTTAAATCGGATTTGACGACAAAAAGGCTTCGTCCATTTAGACGAAGCCTTTTTAAAGTTAATTATTCAACGAAACTAAAAGACAAACGCGCTCGGCGCAGGACGGTCGGACGGTGATCCGAAAGCGATTCCCGTAAAACCCTGCGTCGAGCGTTGCAGATACCAAGTTCCGTTTCTAAAGACGGCGACATCGGCTCGTCCGTCGCCGTCATAATCTGCTGCTGTCGGTAGGTCGCCCGCCGCTCCGAACGCAATGCCGGTGAAACCCAACTGGCTGCGGTTCAAATACCAGGTGCTGTTTGACGGGCGAAACACGGCGACATCCGTCTTGCCGTCGCCGTCGTAATCCGCCGGAACAGGTTTGTCTTCGCTTGCTCCGAACGCGATGCCTGTAAAACCTAAACTGCTTCTTTGCAGATACCAGGTGCCGGTTGATGGACGGAAGACAGCCACGTCCGCATGTCCGTCGCCGTCGTAATCCGCCGGAACGGGTTTGTCTTCACTCGTTCCGAACGCCACGCCCGATGTCTGATTTGTCGCTAAGTTGTAAATATACCAACTGCCGTTCGACGGACGATAAACCGCTAATTCCGTTTTGCCGTCACCGTCAAAATCCGCCGGAACAGGAACATCCGAAGCATCGCCAAAACCGATGCCGGTAAATCCGAGTTGACTTCTTTGTAGATACCAAGTACCTGAGCGATACACGGCGACATCGGTTTTGCCGTCGCCGTCGAAATCTACCGGAACGATTCTATCGGTCGAGATGCCGAACGAAATACCGGTAAATCCGTTTTGCGATTGCTGTAGATACCACGCGCCGTTTTCCGGTCGAAATACGGACACGTCGGCTTTGCCGTCGCCGTCAAAATCAAATCGGGTGCGGGCGGAAGTCGTCGTTGTGGAGATGGCGAAATTCGCCGACGAAATTCCCGCCGGGTCAACAAAGTTATGTTCCCGAACGCGAACTCGTCCTTGCGTCGTAGCATTGTTGGGAACGGCAAAATTGAATGAGCCGGTATTGGAGATATTAGTCGCCAGCGCCGTGTAAGTCGCGCCGCCGTCAGTTGATAAATCAATCGTAATGTTGCGATTAAAGCCGCCGGTATTTGTCCACGTAATACTGACATTAGAACCGATGACGAGCGTGCCGCCGCTCGGCTGGACGTTAGTAATTATATCGGGTATAAGGTCGCCGGTCATATCGCTATACCAGCCGATGTCGCGCATCATCTGGCGCGTTAAATCCAAATTTATCGGCAAGCCGACGTTAATGTTTGGCTCCATCAGCAGATTGGGCGAAGCGGCGGTACTCCAATGAGAAACCGACGAGCCGCCCTGAAAGGTGGTCGGCGTAAACAGCATCACGCGACCCGTTTCGGCTTCGCGCCCGTTGACCAGATAGCCGGAGGAAACTTTCACGTTAGCGCCGTCCCACAAAACATTATTAGAATTAAGGGCGGAAGCCTGCCGTTCGGCGTCAGTCATTTGATGCCAGTATTTGCCGGCGGTGCGGTCGAACATATAGCGCGTGTAAATATCTGGAAAGCCCCCGTTTAGCACTCCGGTGCTGCCGTTAGCGAAACTGGAAAAGCCCAAGCCGTGTCCCATCTCATGCAGCAAAACCACTAATAGATTTATTCTCTGCGAGGGCGTGGAATTATCCAGCCCGTAGTAAAATCTGCTTCCCGCGCCCAGACAGCCGTTGTCAACGTCGGTATTGAAGCGGGCATTGATTTCAGGATTAGCATTTAGATCGGCTCCCGCACGTTTGTTGGCGAGTGCCGCGTGATACCAGGTGCCGGGGAACTGCGCGGTGCTGAAATCGCGGTGGATGTTGACCGTTCCCGCCGAGCCGAGTACGCCGCCCGAAGTCGAACACGGCGTCAGCGGATTGAATTGCGAATTGATATTGACCGAAACGTTCGTGTCGAGATACGCGCCCCAGATGCCCGCCGCAAAATTAAATAAGTTTAAGCGCTGCTCGCCGCGTGTCGCGCCGTTGTTGCCGCCTTCGGGCGCGGTTGCCGTCGGGTCATTGAAACCTTCGCCCGCACCGTCGCCATTGACAATGTTAATCGTCGCCGTATCGGGATTTTCCGCGCGGCGAAGTGCCGCTTCTTCAATCAGTTTTTTGTAAAACTCGAACTCCCGCCCGGACATTCCGTGCCGCGCCGCAACCGCTTCCGTATCAACTTTCCGAAACAGATTCGAGAACAAAATCTCGCCGGTTTCAAGGTTTCTGCCGAAGAATTCGTTGGCTTCTTCGATGCTCGTGACGCACGCGGCGGACGGCGAACCGTCGGCTTCGACTCTGGAAAGCATCACGTTTTGAAAACGGTCTTCCAAATCAATCGTATAACCGCCGTCGGCAGCTCGGCGTTCGGTCAATCCGGCAGTCGAACGATTTGTCAGCCCGCGAATAGTCGCCGCCAACTCGCGGTCTTTGGCGGTTCTCTCCTGTGTAACGGAATTACCGTCAGCCTTCTGCGCCTCGTTTTGATTTTCATTCTTTGCCGAGAAAACCGTAAATTGCGGCAAACTGTTTATTACAAAAAATCCGGTTAAAAACACGACAGCGGAAAACGATATTTTTTTCATAAGATTTTATGTTCGGTTATCGGGAAATTAATTTTAATCTGCGAAATTAGTCGTTCGAGAATTTAATGTTGAAATAAAGCGAAACGTTTCGAGAGCGGTTAGAATATTTGTAAGCAAAAACGAAAACGCTTAAATAACAAAAATTCTAATTATAAGTAAATGACTAAAACAGGAAAATTACTTGCAATTTTCATCTTTAAATCAAATAATTGCGCTCGGTTTTAAGGGGTTTCACTATGATGCGAGTTTTGACCATTCGGTCAACTGCTTTTTTTCCATAACTAAAATTTTTTTGAGTTGAAAAGAAAAAGAAAAAATGCATCGTTCTGGATCGGAACGATGCATTTTTTCTTGAACTAAAATTAAGGAACAAAGGCATTGGGAACGGGTCGGTCAGTTGGCATGCCGAAAGCGATTCCGGCGAATCCTGCCTGACTGCACTGCAAATACCAGGTTCCGCCGCGAAATACTGCGATATCCGTTTTGCCGTCGCCATCGTAGTCTGCCGGAACAGCCGAATCGCCTGCCGCGCCAAACTGAATGCCGGTAAATCCTAATTGGCTGCGCTGCAAATACCAGATGCCGCTGCGAAAGACGGCGACATCCGTTTTGCCGTCCCCGTCATAATCAGCAGGAACGGGTTTATCATCTGTTTGACCAAAGGCGATTCCCGTAAATCCGAGCGTCGTTCTTTGCAGATACCAGGTTCCTGTTGACGGACGAAAGACGGCGATGTCGGCTTTGCCGTCGCCGTCGTAATCGGCAACCGTCGGCTTGTCTTCGCTCGCGCCGAACTGCACGGCGTTTGTTTGATTCGTCATTAAATTATAAATATACCAGCCGCCATTTGATGGACGGAAAACCGCGAGTTCGGCTTTGCCGTCGCCCGTGTAATCAGCCGGTTGCAGAATGTCGTCCGCCGCGCCGAACTGTATGCCCGTAAAACCGGCTTGGCTTCTCGACAGATACCAAGTTCCGCCGCGATAAACAGCGACATCGGTTTTGCCGTCGCCGTCGAAATCTGCAGGAACGATTTTGTCCGCCGATTGACCGAATTGAACGCCGGTAAATCCGTTTTGCGATTGCTGCAGATACCACGCGCCGTTTTCCGGCCGAAATACGGACACGTCGGCTTTGCCGTCGCCGTCAAAATCGAATGGCGTTCTCGCCTGACTGCTCAGATTTATCTCGAATGCGCCGCGTCCATAAGTCGAAACCTGCATCAAGCCGTTCGGCTGCGCGTCGAGTTCGGTGACGATGGTCGGCGGCAATCCGATGTTGAAAGTTTCCCAAACATTGCCGTCGGTCGCGGAGCGAAAAACGCCGATGTCCGTTCCGACGTAAAGCGTATTGGCGTTGCGTGGGTCAATCAAAAGCGTATTGGTCGGGACATTCGGCAGATTGCCGCTGATGTCCGTCCAATTCAATCCGGCGTTCGTTGTTTTGAAAACGTGACCGCTGTCGTAACCGGATACGGTCAGATAAGCGATGTTTGAATCGGTCGGGCTGACAATAATGGTTTCAATAAAACGATTCGGCAAACCGCTGGTGGCGTTCGTCCAAGTCGTGCCGCCATCGGCGCTGACCATCACTCTGCCGGTCGCCGATCCGGTGTAGATAACATTCGTATTCGAGCGACCGATGCCGATGGCGGAAAGCGTGTCCGTGCCGCCGTTGGTTAAATCCTGCGTTCCGCCCGGCTGCGTCCAACTCGCGCCGCGATTGGCGCTGACGTGCAGGCGGTAAGTTCCGAAATACAACGTCGAGTTCACGTCGTTGCCGACGAACGGCGGGTAAAAAGCTACGCGGTCGTTAGCGAAAATTGTGTTGCTGCCGATGGTCGCGCCGGAACTGTCGCCGTTATTCGTATAGCGATAGACAGTGTTGTAAACGTAGGTCGTAAAGACAATGCTCGGATCGAGCGGGTCAATGATCACTTGCCCGCCATCGCCGGTAGCGAATTCGCGCCAATTCTGCGCGCCGTTGCGTTTTTGCGTGCCGTTATCCTGCGTGCCGCCGTAAGTGCGCGTCGAGTCGGTCGGATGCAAATCCAGACTGACGAACATTGTCAGCGCGAGCGTCGAGTTGAGCGTTTGAAAAGTGTTCGCGCCGTCGGTTGTGCGCCACAAGCCGCCGTCATTGGCGATATACATTAAACTCGGATTTGTCGGCGAGATGTAAAAATGGTGCTGGTCGGGATGCGCCCGCGATTGCGTCGGCGTATAACCGCCCGTGATGGTGAAATTTCTGGTGATGTTCGTATATGAGGTGCCGCCGTCGGTCGTTCGCCATAAATCGCGTGTGCCGACAAAGATTATATTCGGGTCAGTCGGGTGAACAAACAGATAAAAATTGTAGCTGATTTGTCCGGTGTCGAAAGCCGCGCCGCGATTTGTCCACGTCGCGCCTTCGTCGGGGCTGACTTCCAAACGGGCGGTCGTTCCGCTGGCGAGGGTCACGTAAACGTTTTGCGGAGCGGCGGCGGTGACGGCGATTTTGATATTGGAAGTTGTCGCAAAGGGCGCCGAGTAAATGCGCGTCCAAGATTGTCCGGCATCGGTTGATTTGAAAACTCCGCCGGTTGCGTCAGAGCCGCCGTCAACGCGCTGCATCGCCAGGTAATAAGTGTTCGGTTGCGTGGGGTGACGAACTAAATCTCTCGGCAGACCTGATAAAGTTTTCGTCCAATTAACGCCGCCGTCATTCGATAAATAAAAGCCGCTGGCGAACATTGTGTTGCCCTGCCGAAGCGTGTATTGCGCCACATAAACGCGATTCGGATTCGCCGCATCAACTTCGATTTTGGAAATTCTGCCAGGTGACGGCAAGGTTGCATTGTTGACGCGCGTCCAGGTTTGCCCGCCGTCGGTTGATTTGAGAACACCCGTGCCGAGATAACCTTGTGCTTTATCGCCCATTCCGGCGTAAACAACCGAGTTATCGCTCGGAGCAAAAGCGATTGAGCCGACCGCCAAATCAATCTGATTATCAGAGGTGGGCGAAAAATTCGCCCCGCCGTCTGTCGAACGCCACACGCCGCCAGTCGCCGCGCCGATTAAAACGAGCTGCGGATTCGACGGCGAAACGGCAACCGCGTTGACGCGCCCGCTCGTCAAACCCCAATTGTTGGGAAAATACGAAGCGGTCGGCTGCGGTCCGATTGGCTGCCACTGCGCATCGGTCGCTTGCGAGCCGCCGTTTAAACCGCGCACATCACGCGGGCGCGAAAGCCACGCGCGTCGGCGGGCAGCTCGGCGTACGGATACGTCCGTTTTGACATAAACCAGTCTTCGCGTCGTTCGGCGTCGCCTTCAAATTCATCTTCGCCGCGCGGCGTTTGAAATTTTCCGGGAGAATTTGTCCGCGTCTTTTTGGCTCGAAAATTTTTCTTGACGAACCTGCTTTTGGAAGATTTGCCGACCGCTTTTTTTTTCGATTTTTCCGTCTTGCGGTCAGACTTTTTCTGTTCGGCAAAAAGCGTCGCCGCGCTGCCGAACAAAACGATTGTCATTAAAAAAAGGCACAATAAAAAGCCGGGCTTTGTGAATCGGGGGAGATAAGTCTCTTTCATATTTTCAATAAAATCAACTAAATAGTTGTTTGAAAGCGGTAACGGAAATTCGTTTTTCGGGCGGTCGAAACAAAACACAAATGGAACTCGCCGCGCCGAATGAATGTTTAATTTAGTGGAATTCGGTCGCTTTGATGCAAATTCTCTCTTGCCGGTCAACTTTTTTTAGGGTTTCAGAGATTTTCAGCAGAAAAATTTAATCACAAAAAAGACTCGTTTCAAAATTGAAAAAGCCCTTCCGTAAAGTTCCAATAGATTAAATCTTTTATTCAGTCGTGATTTAAACGACAATTTCTGACAACTCAAAGTGTCTTTGTCAGGAAATACTGCTCGTTAGCCATTCATTTTTGAGTTTTTCAATGGCAATTTCTTTGTGTTTCGCTTCGACTTCGATCCACGAGGCAAAGCGAAACACCTCCGGCATCTTGAAAACTAAATCGTGATGCGCGCGGTCTTGAAACGAATCGCGCCCGTTGGAAATATGGACGAGTTGATTTTCGGGATTCGCCCAGGTTTCCCGCGCCGCCCAGAACATTTCCGCCACCGACGGATGATCGTAATCGTCAAGCTTTTCGCGGCAGACGTGATGATGCGCGTCGAAAACCATCGGCACTTTCGCGCGGCGGCAAACTTCCAGTATTTGCACCGAACTGTAAGAATACTCGTCGTTTTCAAACGCGATGCGCGAGCAGATTTCAAAGGGCAATTTTTCGACAGACTCGACGAGTTTATCCGCGCGGTCGGCTTTGCCGCCGTGAATGTTCATCGTCGCCCATTCCGAGCGCGGCTGCTGGAGTAAGTCAAGAGTTCTGGCGTGCATTTTTAAAATTTTGACGCTGTTTTCGATCACGTTTTCCGAATCGGAACTCAAGACAACGAACTGGTCGGGGTGCATCACGATTCGCAATCCGTTTTCGATTGCCCTTCGACCCGCACTTGATAACTGGTCGGCGAACTCTTCTAAAATTTCCGCGCCAATCTGTTCGTCCGAAAACGGAAAAAGCTGCGATGTCAGGCGGTATAGATTTATGCCCACGCCCGCGCAAAAATCAACCGCATTGCCGACGCGGTTGACGTTTTCCCGATAAAGCGCGCGGAGCATTTCACGCTGCGCCGGTTCGTCGAACGACAAAAGGCGTTTGCGCGTCACGGTTTTGTAGCGCACCGCGTCGGTCGTCGTGATGCAGACCAAACCGAGATTGTTACGGACGCATTGCGTTTCTGCTTTCATAGAATTATTTTGCCACGAACAAACACGAAAGAACACGAAGGAAAAACAAAAACTTTTTCGTGAATTTTCGTGTTTGTTCGTGGCTAATCTCTTATTTCTCCAGCGCGTTGAAAATAAACGGAAACGTCCCGAACGTCTGCCCACGATGCTGCGGGCGAAACGCGAAGAGGACGATTTTTCCCCGCCCGTAATCGGTTTCCGCCAAAGCGGTTTTCCCGTTCAGATATTTTTCGCCCAATAACCAGCCCGATAATAATGCGTCGCTTTTCGCGTAAGTCGCTGCGGATTTAATTTTGCCCGCATCGGTAATTTCAAATGCCGAACTGTTGATAAAATACGCGGCGGTTTGTTTGCCGAACGATTTCGCCAGCGGGTTGGCGCGGTCAACGTCTAACTGCAAAATCGAACCCGGACAATAAAATTCGCTGCGCTTTAAATCCTTCAGCGCATTTTTCATCGGCAGATTAAATCTTTTAATAACCATTTCGCACGAATCGTCGAAACAAATTAACTTGCCGCCGTTCTCGACGTATTTTTTCAGATTTTCAACGCCTTGCTCGGTCATTCCGCCCACATATTCCTTCGGGTAATTTTCCGCTTTCAAGCCGTTGACGATAGTGTTTTCGCCGTCCGACGGCAAAATTATCGCGTCGTAATTTAGATTGCCGCCTCGAACGTCAGCGTCGGAAACGGATTGAAAGGGAATTTGAAACGTATCGAAAACAAACCGCGTCCAGCCTTCGTCCATCGAAGCAGTGAAGCCTTTGTAAAGCCCGACGCGCGGATTCGACCGTAAAGGATTCGGCAACTTCGCAAACGCTTCTTTTGCCGTTTTGAGATTCAAATTCTGACGAACTTGATTGATGTCGGTTAGTCGCTCGATTTCACGCTCGTTTGAGGATTCGGCAATGCGCGTTATCGCGTAAGTTTCCACGCCCATCTGCAGCGGCAGCGTCCAGCCGGCGACATCATACGGCACGTCAACATTTCCTTTTTCATCCACGCGGTTTGGGTAGATTTGTTTGCCGAACAACGCCTCGACGTTGTTGCGCTGCGGCTGGTCGAGCGGAACGAGAAAACTGCCCAAAGGAATTTCCGTTTCGCCTCGCGGCATCGAAGGAATCGAAGCGTGTAGTTCGCGGTTCATTTTATAAACCTCGACGCCCTGGGCGAGCAGAATTTCAACGAAACGCGAAACGATGTCCTCGCGTCCCTGTCCGGCTAAAATGACATACGCCGACGGCTGATTCGGATTGGCATTTTCTTGAGAATTGACGCGGTTGAGTTCGTAAAAATTTCGCAAATAATCGCGGCGAAATTTTGCCGCCATTTGCAGAACCGAGCGGCAAGCGAGGCGTTCCATCGCCGCGATATCGCCCGCGCTCCATTTTTGCGGCTGCCAGACCTGCGGGTGATTCGTCGCCGTTTCGAGCGGCGACGCTAAACCTCTCGCGCCGCGCGTCTGCTGCATTTTCTCGCGCGTGATGACAACGGGTGACATCAGATTCGCGCTCGCCGCTTCCGACAAAATGCCGACGGAATTGTGATAATACGGGGCGGAGCGAAAACCGCCGTGCCACCAAGTATCAAAGGTCGTGTTCGTCGCCACGCCCGCAAAGCGCGCCGCCTGCAAATCAGCCGCGATTTTGTAACCCATCAAACCGACTTCTCTTAAAATAAGCGGTGGAATGTTCGGGTTCGGCGGATCGAAAAACGGCGGAATGACGAATCGCGCGCCGTTCTGTCCCATCTGATGCACGTCGTAAACGACTTGCGGAAACCATTCCTGCCAAAACAATCTGGTGACTAATCTGGTTTCCGGCAGATTCAGCATAAACCAATCGCGGTTATTGTCGTGTCCGGCGTAATGATGATAAAGCTCAGGCGGCGAACTGCCCTCATAAGGCGTTCCCAAGGTTTTCCGGTACCAGTTCGCCACGATGTCTATGCCGTCCGGGTTCGCCGACGGAATCAGCAGCAAAATCGTGTTCTGCAGAATCTCCTTTGTTTCCTCATCGGTTGCCGACGCCAATTCATAAGCGAGATTCATAGACATCTGCGAAGCAACGATTTCCGTCGAGTGAATCGAACAGGAAATGGCGACGACGGTTTTGCCTTGCCCGATTAATTTTTCGAGTTCCGCAGCGTCTTTAATTTGGCGCGGGTCGGCGAGTTTTTGATTCGCCCGTTTATAATTTTCAAGATTTTTGATGTTCTCCGCTGCGCTGATAAAAGCGACGATGAACGGTTTGCCGAGCGTCGTTTTGCCGATTTCGCGTACGGCGACTCGATCGCTTTCCCGGTCGAGCTTTTGAAAGTAATCTGTGATTTGCGACCAATCGGCGATAGTTTTATCCGTCGTCGGATGAAAACCGATAACCGATTGCGGGCTGGAAATCGTTTGCGCGTGTGCTATATTGGCGAAACAAACGAGCGCGAAAATCAAACAAAATATTGAGTAAAAGTTAAAGATACGGTGTCGAATCATACAAACAAACCTCTGCAAAATTTGATAGCGAACAACGAAAAAATTGTTTTTCCTGCTAAAAATTTTAACACAACCGGCTGGCAGAAGTTCGCCGGACGACTTCGTTATTATTTCTCCCTTTCGATTTTAGCTTTTTTCTTTTTATTTCTGATGCCGCCGGTAATGTTGATGGCGCGCATTAGAGGCGACCGAGAATATGCGTATCCGTGGGCGGCTTGGGGCGCACGCGCCTGGCTGCGGTGGTCGGGAATGCGAATCGTCGTGCACGGGCAGGAAAATCTGACGGCAAATCAATCTTACGTTTTTGTTTCCAATCATCATTCGTATCTCGACACGGCGATGATGTTCGCCTATACAGGCAAGAAAATGGGTGTTATCGCTAAAAAGGAAATGCTCGATTGGTTTGTCGCGGGCAAGTTTATGAAATACGTCAACGTCATTGCCATTGACCGGACGAACAAGGAATCGGCAATCGAGACGCTGCGAAACGCGGCGAAGAAACTTCGTTCGGGAATTTCGTTCGGCGTTTTCGCCGAAGGCACGCGCGCTTTGCCGAATGAACTTTTGCCGTTCAAAAAGGGTGCGTTTTATATGGCGATTGACACCGGATTTCCGATTGTTCCGGTGGCGATGAAAAACACCGATTACGCGATGGGAAAACGACAAAATTCGGCAAATCCGGCAATTTGCGAAATGGTAATGCTCGCGCCGATTGAGACGAAAAATTTAACGAGCGAGCGAGATTTGCCGGATTTGTTAGTGAAAGTGCGCGGCGCGATTGCAAAGGAACTAGGCAAGATAAGAATGAGAGATAAATAAAAAGCTAGTAGGGTAATAAATAAAAGTAATTTGTTGGATTAGCAAAAAAAGGGACGAATAAACAACTTGTTTTATTCATCCCTCATTCTTCATCCCTTAAAAGCTACGGTTTCTTCGGCGTTGGCGTCGGACTCGGCTTCGGCTTCGGTTCTTCCTTAACCTCTTCCTCGTCGTCCAAAATTCGCACTTCGCTTCTGCCGACGGCATAATCGGTATATTTGACGCGCATTTTTATTTTGACAACTTGACCGCTGTCAAAAACGAGTTCGTCGTCAGACATTGCCAGAGAGGGAAACCAGTATTTGCCGTCCACGTTTTCGCGCCACGTTTCGACGACCGGAAATTGCTCGCCTTTCGGCACGGGAAAGGCTTTGCCCTTTGTTTTGACAATCATCAAATCGCGGTCGTCAACCCAGACTCTGCCGCCGAAGAAACGCTGTTTGACTCGTTTCAAGTCGGGCATCACTTTCAGCGAAACGTCGAAAACGTAAAGGTTGAGTTCATCAATTTTTTCTTTGCCGACATAAGTGAAATTATAATTGGCGGCGACGGCAGGCTCGATAGCGAATTGGTCAACGCCGCTGAAATTGTCAATATCAGCCTCGCTAACTGTCAATTCTTTTAGAGTAGAAACCGGCGCGAACAAAATCTTTTCAAGCCGTCTTCCGTCTTCCGTCAAAGTCAAAGCCGAATCGCGCCGGTAAGTCCCGCTGATTTGTCCGCCCATTCCAACGGTCGAAATGTTCGCGCTGCGATTGAAATTGTAACTGTTCAATGCGTTGCGGAATTGAGTTTCGTTCGCCGTAAATGCTTTAATGATGCGGTCAATTTCCGCCTGGCTCAAATCTTTTTTGACGATGTTCGCGTTTTGGGCAAACGCCGGCGCCGAAACGCACAAAACTAATAATGCAAATAAAATAATTTTTGTTCTTTTCATTTTCTTCTGCCTCTTTCTACTGTGGAACTGGTGAATAGATGCGCGAAAAACCGTAAAAGTTTGAAGCAATCTGCCTGATAATTTAAGGTAGATTCATATTTATAATTTCTCTCATCGAAGAATATGACCGAACTGCCCGAAGAAATCGAATGCGTCCGCGACCGGAAATGGCGGCGCGAGGAAATTACAAAAATCGAAACCGCCGCCGAGGTCGAAGCGATGGTCGAAGATTTGGGATTTTGTCTGGCGTTGACCGACTCGCGCACGAATCTGCCCTCGGTTTATGTCGCTGTCTGCGGCAGGCGCGACGCGCACGCGCCGCGAAACGTGCAGAAAGATTACGAGATGAGTCTGGCGTGGACGCTGAAAGACGAAGTGATGCAGCGCGGCAAAATCTATTACAGCAAACTCTGCAAAGGACGCGCGATGTTCGTCGCGCCGCGTCTCGTCCCGTTTTTCAATGCGGTCTGGGGCGTTCGGAAAAATCAGGAAAAATCAGCATTATCGGAGGACGCCAATAAAATTTTAAAGGTTCTGCGAAAGGAGTGGGAAATGGGAACGTCGGATTTACGCGCGGCGACTCGAATCGAAAGCCGTCAGAAATTAACCAAAGCCTTGGACGAATTGCAGCGGGCAATGAAAGTCGTGCCGCAGGAATGTCTTTATCATCCGACTTTTACATACATCTGGACTCTGGCGGAAGCCAGATTTCCGAAAGAAATGTCGAAAAAAGTTTCGCGCCAAGATGCCGTTGTAGAAATCGCTCGCTCCTTTCTGCAAATGGGTGAGATGACCGCTCGCGGCGAGTTTGCCAAAGCCGTCGGTTTGACGCGCGTCGAAGCCGGCAAAGCCAATCACGCGCTCGTCAAAGAAGGATTTGCCGAACGATTGTCAACCGGCGTTTATCGGTTGAAAACTGAAAAAGCGGAAAAGTGAAAAGGTGAATAAAGTCGGTTTAGCACCGGCAATTTGTTTTTACACCTGTCAGCCGTTTCATTTTTCCACTTTTGAAACGCTCATCACTTTCAAATTTTCGCGCCAATTTTCATTCAAATCGAAACGGTAAATTTCTATTTCCGGCGAAATTGTTTTCGATAAAAATGCGAAATCACGGTGAAAACTGAGCGTCGGCGCGACAAGATAAACAACGGTCGGCGCGTCCGCGATTTCCAAATCGCCAAAGATTTTCCACTTCTGGAGATTTCCGCCTCGGCGCTGCAATTCGATTTTTCGCCAGTAATCGGCGGCTTGAAAAACCATCTCGCGGTCGGGTGAAGTTTTTAGTTCGATGACAATCAAACGCCCGTCTTTGCGTAAGGCGAGCAAATCAATTCGGTCGCCGGCGGCGCGAAACTGGTTGTAAATCGGCGAAAGAATCAGATTGCTGTCAAGTAATTTAATGTTACGTCTCAAAACGGATTCGAGCCACGCTTCGGGCGCGAGACGGAAAAAATCGTGACGTTTGTTAGTGGAATCGAAACGACGATAGATTTCCAGGTTTTCGAGCAAATCGTAAAATTCCGCTCGCGTCGTCTCGTTTAAAATTCGCCGCTCGCGTTCAATGCCGAACCAAGCCCTTTCCGCATCGCCGATTCGACGAACACGAGCGAATGGCAAACCGTAAAAACGCAGAGTTTCGCCGTGTTTGGCGAAGAGAACGTCAATTTTTTCGGGCGCGAGTTTGATGATTTCATCTGCCGTGCGGCTTAATTGGGAATTTTCCGTCCTCGAAATCTTAGGCGGTTTTTCGCGCCAGAGATTGCCGAAACTAATTGGCGGGGCGTCTGTAATTTCCGCCGTTTGCGTTTTGCCGCGACGAGAAATTTCTTTGACGAGAATTTTCGACTGCCAGTTTTTATCAAGCAGAGCGTGGAGTTTTCGCAGATTTTTGTAGAGTTTTGTTTCCGCCAAAATCCAAACTGCGCTGATCGGATTCTTTCGGCGATTTTGCAATTTAACCGACCAAAGAATCGCCGTCGCTAAAAGATTTTCCGGCGCGGCGTGTTCGGCGACATCTGTCAAAACAGCCGTTTGAATTTTGTTTGAATGCTCGAAAATTATCTGCGCGAAGCGTCCGTTTTCTTCGTTCAAGGCGACGCGGACGAGTTTCGATTGCGGATTTTCTGCGACGATTAACCGAGCGATTCGATTTGCCTTTTCGAGCCGCACCAGTTCAACCGCCCGGCTTAATTCACCGGCGGAAACGCGCGGCACGAGCCGGATTCGTTCGCGCGTCCTCCCGAAATTCCTTGTTAAATCGAGCGTCAATTTTTCCCGCTCGATTTTGTAATCGGCGACGCGCCACGTTTGAAAACCTTTATCGTCCGTAAAGGCGAAGAGAATTTTTCCGCGCTCGAATGTGATTTCGATTTCATCGAGCAGCAGTGCGAAAGCGTTTCCCGACGAATGAATTAAAAGCCACTCGTTCTGCGACGCGAGCGATTCGGTGATTTCGTGAAAACCGTTTTCATCGTTCATCCTGTTTTCTTCATCAGAAATTTAATCATCGCTTCCGCCCACGTCGCGTAACCCTGCGCCGACGGATGAACGCCGTCGCTGAAAAATTCGTCGCCGACGCTTTTTGCTTCGTCAAAATAAAAAACATTCTCCGTCGCCAGCTCTAAATTTTTCGCGTTTTCGTGATGCAGCCGCGAGACGCGCCAGAGAACAAATTTCAGAGATTTCGGCAGCACGGGAAAATCTATCACGCGCGGCGTGTTCGCCAGCAAAATCGTCGCGTTCAGATATTTAGTTTTGATGTAGGAAATCAAGCGAGTCATATCATTGTGCCAGCGGTTCGGGCTGCTGACTTTGAACGTATCGTTGCCGCCGAGCGCGACGACGACCACATCCATTCTCGTTTCGGGCAGATGCGGCGCGAGCCTTTGCAAAGTTTCCCGCGCGGTGATTCCGCTTTCGCCAAGAACGTGCCAGCGCACTGATTTTCCCGTCTCCGCGCTTAAAAATCGGGCTAGCTGACCGCCGAGAGCGTCGCCGTGATTGCTTGCGCCGACGCCGGCGACGGTTGATTCGCCGATTGCCAGCAGATTGATAATTTCGGCGTGTTCGCCGAATTGCCCGACGGTTTCGCCCGCCGCGTCCGGCAATTTGCCGACGCGCTTTCGCACGCGCCGTCCCTGCCAGTAAAGAAACGGCACGAACGGCAGAATAATTATTCCACCGAAGACGTAAAATGTTTGCAGCAGACGCGGATTCATCGAAATTATTTTAAGCGGCTTTTCCCGCCTTTCAACCGTTGTGTTAAAATTCTCACTTCGCCGATGTTTTCGTCAAATTCAGCCAGAATCTTTTTCGTTTTCGCCTTGCTCTTTTGTCAGGCGTGCGGTTTTTGGCGCGGGCAGAACGGCGCAACCACTTCGCCCGCGCCGTTCGCCGCCGAAGAAATTAAAACCGCGATTCCTTTTTCGACCAAAGAACCCGACGTTTATCAAACGGAAATCGTCGTATCGGCGAACGGCGTCGAGGATGTAACTTTTACGGCGCGAAATGAAACTAATCGTTTAACCGTTTATAATTTTCAAACCGAATCGGAAACAGCCGTCTTAAAACTCGGCGAAAATCAGACGTTTTTAATTGCGCCGCAACGAAAAATATACGCTCTTGAAGAATTCGGTAATGA
This sequence comes from Pyrinomonadaceae bacterium, assembly GCA_030448055.1. GTDB lineage: Bacteria > Acidobacteriota > Blastocatellia > Pyrinomonadales > Pyrinomonadaceae. The sequence goes on along the minus strand of JAUJNR010000004.1, from coordinate 19,871 downwards.
CAGCGTTGAAACCGCTAATGATTTTATAACTGCCGAACTGCTCAATCGTAAAAAAGACGCCGGGTTTGAAACGCTCGACGCTGAAAACAATCTCGCCCGTTATCGCGTTAGTTTCGACGACGCGCGTAATTCCGAAATAATCGTTACGGTTGACGAAAAAATCGGCTTGCCTGTCAAGCAGGAATTTTACAGCATCGGCGGCGCGAATAAAATTTTGACCGCGATAGTGGAATTGAAAAACTTTAGTTTGAAGACGGACGCTAAATTTTTTGAAATCCCGAAGGATTACCGGAGAGTTACGGCAAAAGAGTTTCGGGAAACCGCGCGGCGCAAACCGACGAAATAAAAATGATCAGCGAAGAAAATAAACAGACGGCGTTTGAGGTCATGAAAACCACGCCTTACTTGAAACTTCTCGGCATCGAACTAATCGAAATCACCGAAGAAAAAACCGTAATGAGTCTGGCTATGCAGGAGAAACTGTGCCAGCCATATAAACTGCTGCACGGCGGCGCGACCGCTTCGTTGATTGACACGGCGATGGCTTTCGCCGTGATTGCGGCAATCGGAACCGAGGACAAAGCGACGACCGTTGATTTGACCGTTCAATATCTGCGCCCGCACACCGAAGGAAAAGTCATCTGCACGGCGAAAGTCACGCGGGCGGGAAAACGGCTTTTATTTCTGTCGGCGGAAGTCGTCAACGAGCAAGAAAAATTGATTGCCACGGCGCTTTCAACTTATACGAAAGTCTAGAAGGTCTGGGAAGTCAAAAAGCGACTTCTCCTAGACTTCCCAGACTTCCTGGACTTTTATGGAAGAACTGCGAAAATTCGCCCGCTATTTTAATCCTTACAAATATCACATTATTGCGGGGATTCTATTTATTCTCGTTTCGATGGCGTTCGGGTTGCTGGTGCCTTATTATGTCGGGCGGGCGATTGACGATTTGAGCCAGAATGTAACGTGGGAGAAAATCATTTATTACCCGCTGCTGATTTTAGGCATCAATGCGGTGAGCGGCGTTTTTCTGTTTTGGCAGCGGCGGCTTTTAATCAACGCTTCGCGTCATATCGAATACGATATGCGCGGCGATTTTTACGCCGCGCTCGTCGGTCAGCCGCTTAGTTTTTTTCAAAACAATCGCGTCGGCGACCTGATGGCGCGGGCGACGAACGACCTTTCGGCAATCAGGCAAATCGTCGGACCGATGATTTTATATTCGTTCCAGGCGATTTTCGCGCTGGCGATTGTGCTGCCGATTCTCTTGCGAATCAACGTCAAATTAACTTTGTTTCTGCTGATTCCGATGCCGCTCGTTTCCTTGACGGTTAAGTTTTTGGGGCAGCAGATTCACGTTCGTTTCGAGAAAATTCAGGAATTCTTTTCGAGCATCACGGCGCGGGCGCAGGAAAATCTGTCGGGCGTCCGAGTCGTCCGCGCCTACGCCCAGGAAACGGCTGAAATCGAGAAGTTTCAGGAATTAAACCGCGAGTATGCGGCGCGAAACATCACGCTGGTGAAATACGGCGCGGCGATGCGTCCGCTGCTTTTCTTTTTTATCGGTTTGGGCTTTGTCATCATCGTCGCCGTCGGCGTGCCGATGGCAGTGCGCGGCGAGATTTCGGCAGGCGAATTTACGTCTTTTATTCTTTATTTGCAGCGGATGATTTGGTATCTCATCGCGCTCGGTTACGTCGTCAATCTTTATCAGCGCGGCACGGCGAGTTTGAAAAGATTCAATGCGATTTTGGAAACCGAACCGACGATTAAAGACGCGCCCGACACGCGCGAACAGCCGAAAATTCGAGGCAAAATAGAATTCCGCGATTTGAATTTCGCCCACAACGGAACGCCGACTCTAAAGAATATAAATCTGAAAATCGAAGCGGGGCAAACCGTCGCGCTCGTCGGCAAAACGGGCAGCGGCAAATCAACTTTGATAAATTTGATTCCGCGTCTGCACGACGCGCCCGACGGAACGGTTTTGATTGACGACGTTCCGGTGCGGAGGTTTCCGCTCGAACAGTTGAGAAAATCCGTCGGCGTGGTGCCGCAGGAAACTTTTTTGTTCAGCGACACGCTCGCCGAAAACATCGCGTTTGGCGTGGACAAAGAGGAGTTACGAATTCCGAATTCCGAATTCCGAAAACTCGCAGAGAACTCAAAATCGAACGGCGAGCAGTCGAAAATTCTGAATCTTGACTCTGAAATTAGAAATTCGGCGGAGATTGCCAATCTTGCCGACGACATCGAAGATTTTCCGTATAAATACGAGCAACTGGTCGGCGAGCGCGGCATCACGCTTTCGGGCGGACAGAAACAGCGCACAGCGATTGCCCGCGCCGTAATGCGAAATCCGCGAATTTTGATTCTCGACGACAGTTTGTCGGCGGTTGACACTTATACGGAAGAAAAAATTCTGACTGCTTTACGCGACGTGCGGCAAAACCGTACGACGATTATCGTTTCGCACCGTATTTCGACCGTCCGAGACGCTGATTTGATTTGCGTGCTGCACGAAGGCGTGATTATCGAACGCGGAACGCACGAAGAACTGATAAAAATCGGCGGCGAATACGCCGATTTATACGAGAGACAACTGCTCGAAGAAGAATTGGAAGCGACCGATTAAAACGTATGCAAAATCAAAAATCGAACGTCGAGGCACAATATCAGATGCTGACGGTTGTCTGGGTTGCGCTGTTCTTTTCGCAGCTTTTATTGTTAGTCGTTATTTTCTTTGCGCGACCCGAAGTTTTCAGATTCGATTTCTCGAAATCTCCGCTCGGCGAAAACCCATTGATAACGATAATTTTTGCGCTGCTTGCGATTTCAAATCTGGTGTTGTCGTTCGTGTTGAGTAAAAAATATCTCAATCAGGCGATTGTCGAACAGAAAACCGCGCTCGTGCAGACGGCGATGATTGTCGGCTGCGCTTTATGCGAAGCGATTTCGCTTTTCGGCGTGGTAATGGCTTTCGCTTTTTCGTATCAGTATTTCTTTTTGTGGGTCGCGCTCGGCATTCTCGGCACAATTCTGCATTTCCCGAAACGCGACAATCTCATTGCTGCGAGTTATAAAGGATAGAAATTGATGCGAATACAAAAATAAAACCGTCTCGATTCGACGAAGACGGTTATTAAAAATATTTTTGAAAAACTAATGTGTAAATATATTGTTGTAAATTAACCGTTGCTTCTTCTGCCCAGCCTGCTGACTGAGACGCTTCGGCTGCCGAAACGGACGGCTTCGACGCAGCTCAGCATCCAGATATCCAATCGGCGACCTTTGATTCCGCCGCCCGTGTCGGCGACCGTGTAAGTTCCGCTGTAGGCGCCGTTGTGGATTTGAATGCGCGAGCCGAGCGGCAAAACGCGCGGGTCGGCGGCGACGATTCCGCGCCGGACGCTGCCGCCCGACGCCGTTCTGCCTTTCAGACAATAAGCCGTCGCCCGAAAGGAAGCCGCTTCCGAAGGTTTAATGTTTTTATTTTCTGATTTTTCGTTTTTGGTTTGAACTTGATTTTGTTCTGATTGTTGAATTGTTTGATTTTCGTAGTTGTTAAATGGTTGTGGTAAATTGTTTTGCGAATCGTTCGCTAAGGCGACGGCTTCGACGGTCGGTTGAAAGTAAAATAAAACGCTTACTGACAACGCAATCGCACCGAGGAATCCGCCTCCTCCGGCTAGATTTTTCATCTATTTGTTTGCTCCTTATTGTTGGTTTGTTTCCTTCCGTCCGAGCTTTTGTAAAACCTTTTCCCGATAACTCGAACAGACGAACGCAGAATGTTCCGCGAAGAGTTTTTCAAAAAACATTGTTAATATAGCATTCTCATCCGCCCTTGTCCACTCGTTGCAAAATTTGGTTAAACAGTCGGGCGGAAAAAAGATAAAGGTGAAAAGCGGAAAAAGGGGAAAAGTTTAGCTTTACGGTCAAAACTCTTTTTTCATTTTGACAAGCTATATCTATAATACAGCCTTAAAACTCCAAATTTTCCATTTCGGCAACCCGCCGCCAAGAATAACTTTTTCAATCTTTCCGTTTTTAACCTTACCCCTTTTCTCGTTTTCTCGCTTTTTCATTAGACTTCACCGAATCAATTTCGTATATTTCCAACGGCTGATTAAAAAAGATTTGGGGGTTTGAACAATTTGTCTATTCAGGAACGCCGTCAAGGTGCGCGTTACAACATTTCTTTTCCGATTCGCGTGACGTGGAAGGACGAACACGGACGGGAAATTGTGCAGGACGGTTTGACGGAAAACATCGGACCGCAGGGAACTCTGGTTTTTTTGCCGCGCGCTCTGCCCGCCGTCGGAAGCAAAGTCAATCTGACGGTAACGGAAAACGCCGAAGAAGAAGTCAGCGTGACGGCGCAGGTTATTCGCCTGGAGCGCAACGCCTCGCATCCGCAGGCGGCTTTTCAATTGACCGATTCGCTGCGACTCTGGAAAAAAAAGGTTTGGGAATACGCGGGCGAAATTCTCGCCGCCGAAAAACCCGAAGATTTCGACGATTATTAAATCGAAGTGTGGAAATCCTAAGAAACTTAGCCACAGAGGACACCGAGAAATACAGGGTATTTTGATTTTCCTCTTGATTTTCTCTGTGTTTCTCGGTGGCTAAAATAAATTTATATTTTTTGCGCGCGCGGTATCGCTAGGTAAAGATGCGCGCTCTTTTTGATTACAAGCTATGAAGATTCTGGTTCTCGGCGCAGGGCGGATGGGACACGGAGCGGCGTTCGATTTGATTTATAACTCGCCGGAAATCGAAGCGGTAACGATTGCCGATTCAGATTTCGCTAAAGCCGAAACAGTCGCCGCGCAAATCAATCACCCCAAACTACAAGCTAAACAAACAGACGTTTCCGATTACGCTGCCGTCGCTCGTTTAATGCGCGGACACGACACGGCGATTTCGTGCGTCAATTACTGGTATAATCTCGAACTCTCAAAAGCGGCGATTGAAACGGGAACGAATTTTTGCGATTTGGGAGGCAATAACTACATCGTTGACGCCCAGCTTGCGCTCGACGCAGCGGCGAAAAAAGCAAATATAAATATCATTCCCGATTGCGGACTCGCGCCCGGAATGGTCTCCCTACTGGCGATGCACGGCGCGAATCGCTTTGATGAAATTGAAGAAATTCACATTCGCGTCGGCGGTCTGCCGCAAAACCCGAAACCGCCGCTCGATTATCAATTGGTTTTCTCGGTCGAAGGTTTGATAAATGAATACGTCGAAACGGCTCGCGTCGTTCGAGACGGCGTGATTGCGGAAGTTGATTCGATGACCGAACTCGAAACGCTCGCGTTTGATAATTTCCCCGCGCTCGAAGCGTTCCAGACTTCGGGCGGAACTTCGACGCTGCCCGAAACTTTTCACGGCAAGATTAAAGAACTCGACTACAAAACGATTCGCTACGCCGGGCACTGCGAAAAAATTAAAGCGATGATTGATTTGGGTTTGTGTTCAAGCGATGACGTTGAAGTTGAAAATATAAAAATCAAACCGCGCCAAATTTTAAGCGAACTTCTGCAAAAGAACCTACCGTCGGACGAACCGGATTATGTTTTGATTCGATTGGAATTTGTCGGCACAAAAGACGGAACACGGAAACGCCTGCGCTACGATATTGTTGACGAATTTGACCGGAAAACAAATTTGAGCGCGATGATGCGAACGACGGCTTTTCCCGCGTCAATCATCGCGCAAATGATGGCGAAAGGCGAAGTTTCCGCGAGAGGCGCAACGCCGCAGGAACTGGCAATTGACGCGGAAAAGTTTGTTGCGGAATTAGCGAGAAGGAATATCGTCATTGTCGAGTCGTAAATCTCCTTTCGTGTTTTCCACTTTTCTCCCCCTAAAAAATCGAATGAAAATCTGGCTCTCGAAAAACTCCGAAGTTTCCGTCCGCGAGCAGCTCGTCGCCCAGATTTCGCTTGGCATTGTCAGCCGGGATTTATGCGCCGGAGAGCGGCTTCCCAGCATGCGCGAACTAGCACGACGGTTTGAGATTCACCCGAACACGGTTTCCGCCGCATACCGCGAACTCGCCGAATCGAATTTGGTCGAATTCAAAAAGGGAAGCGGCGTTTACGTGCGCGAAAAAACGCCCGCTGCCACGGAAGAATCGTCAACCGAACTAGACGGGCTGATTGCGCGGTTCGTGTGTGAAGCGCGCGGGCGCGGTTACTCTGTTGACGAAATCAAAGCCGGTTTGAAAAATTGGCTTCGAGAAAAGCCCCTCAAACATTTTTTAGTTGTCGAATCGGATGCGGATTTGCGAAAAATCTTAATTGAAGAAATCACCCAGGCGACCGGCTGCCAGGCGTCGGGCGTGAGTTTTGAAGATTTCACGAAAACGGAAACCGCCGCGCAAATCGTCGCTATGGCGAATGAAACGGCGGGCATCAACGAGATTTTGCCGCCGGGCAAAACCTGCATTTATCTGCGCGCCAATTCGGTCGCCGATTCGCTGGACGGCGAGCCGCGTCCGTCAGGCGAGGATTTAATCGCCGTCGCGTCGCATTGGGCGAGATTTCTAACGTGGGCGAAAACTTATCTGCTGGCGGCGCGAATCGAGCCGGACGCGCTAGTTATGCGCGACGCGGGGGAGTTGGATTGGAAAAAGGGCTTGTCGAAAGCGTCCCTGATTATCTGCGATTCGGCGACGGCGAAAGAATTTACCGACGATGAAAGAGTGCGCGTTTTCCGATTGATTGCCGACGTTTCGCTCGATGAACTGCGTCAATCAATCAAATGAATTTTCAGGTAATGTTCTGATTTGGGTTGCAGTGAATTAGTACGAGTATGAAAAGCTGCCCTTTCTGAGATTTAGTTTGGGTAAAGTCGAGCCAAGCAAATATGCGAAAATCATTGTTATTATTAGTGTTTTTATTGACATCACAAATTGTTTGGACACAAGTTAAAAAACAAGAAAACTCTAAATACCCAAGTGACAAGTTTGTCATTCTTTCTTGCAGACCAAACCTTAGCCAAACAAAAGTTTTGAACGGCAGAGCAATCAAATTGGTAAAACCGCAGTATCCGAAGTCATTGATAACAGAAAGGAAAAAAGGCGCAGTTAATGTTCAAATTTTAATCAACGAAAAGGGAAAAGTAGTTTCGGCTTCAGCCATTTCAGGATATACTGGATTTCGCCAAGTAGCAGAAGAAGCAGTAAAAAAATCTAGATTCAAACAATTTATTCGATGCGGTAAGCCTACCGAAGTGATAGGAACAATTGTTTATAATTTTATTCCGCCCGAATAATTATTTTTCAGCAACTCAAATTAAAACACTACCATTTTTAGACTCAAAACCACTCAAGACAATCCTCAACGAATTCCCGCCGCTTAATCAAAAAAATACTGACGCTCGGAATGTGACACTTTGGCAAAGTATCAAAACGCCGCGCTTTTTCCGCAATTAAAAAAGACTGCTTATAAATTGTGAATGAGAGACTATTGACGAATAATCGAGTTGTTTCGTTTGGCAGTTTTAACGATGCGCTTGACTTTGTTTGACGGCGTAATTATATTGATAACTGTAACCTGAATTGTTACAGTTATGTTAAAAGAAAATGGCAAGCAGTAAATTTTCAATGGCGGTGCATACCTTGGCGTTACTGGCGAGGTATGAAGAAAAGCCGGTCAACTCCGAATTTCTCGCCTGTTCGGTCAAAACCAACGCGGTCGTCATTCGGCGGCTGCTCTCGGAATTGGCGCGCGCGAATTTTGTCGTGTCGCAGGCAGGCGCGAACGGCGGAACGCGGCTGGCGCGCGAGCCTGAGAAAATTTGTCTTTTGGGGGTTTATCGCGCGGTCGAAAACGGGCAGGTTTTCGCTCTGCCGCGCAACGCGCCGGATAAGAAATGCGACATCGGGCGCAATATCGAAGCTGTGTTGGGCGAGATTCAAAATTGTTTGGACGCGGCGGTCGAAGACGCTCTTGGAAAAATGACGCTCGCCGACATTGTGCGGAAAATCGAAAAATACAAGGCAGGCGAGAAAAAGGTAAAAACGAAAAATAAAGGTGAAAACTGTCTGGAATAGAAAATAAAAATGAAATCATACGTTGAAAAAAGCCGCACGTTTGCTGAATATCTAAAATTGATTGACGACCTTTTGGCGGAAGGGAAAACGACGGGCGCGAATCAATCGGAAGCGATGTTTAATTACGGAAAATTGAACCGTCAGCGAATGAAGCGGCTCGAAAAAACCATCAAGTTAAACGAGTCGCTGAAAGGTAAAGTGCGGATAAATAATCGAAAAATGATTTGGCTGATTATCACCGAAGGTTGGTGCGGCGACGCGGCGCAGAACATTCCGATAATCGAAAAAATCGCGGCGGAAAATGCAAACATCGAAACGCGCTACGTTTTGCGCGACGAAAATCTCGCGCTGATGGACAAATATCTGACTTATGGCGCGCGTTCGATTCCGAAACTGATTGCGCTCGACGCGGAAACTTTTGAGGAAATCGGCGTTTGGGGACCGCGCCCGCAGGCGGCGATGGATTATTTTTTCGAGATGAAAGCAGACGGATTGGAAAAACCGCAGATGATGGAAAATATGCAGCGTTGGTATTTGCAGGACGACGAGCAATCTTTGCAGGCTGAATTTGAAACGCTTCTCGAACAATGGGCGGGGAAAAAAGAAAACGCGGCAGTGAGATAAACAAAACAAAAATATGAAAGCATACGAAATAAACGAGTTCGGTATCGAAAATTTGACCTCGGTCGAAGGCGAAAAACCCGAACCGAAAGAGACGGAAGTTCTGGTAAAATTTCACGCCGCGTCTTTGAATTACCGTGATTTGATGATGGTCAAAGGCTTTTACAATCCGAAATTGAAAACGCCGCTCGTGCCGTTTTCCGACGGCGCGGGCGAAGTCGTCGCGGTCGGCGAAAAAGTGACGAAATGGAAAATAGCCGACCGAGTTTGCCCGATTTTTATGCAAGGCTGGATTGACGGCGCGATTGATTACCGAAAGGCGCGGACGGCTTTGGGCGGCGACGCGGACGGCTGTCTGCGCGAATTCGGCGCGTTCGACGAAAACGGTTTAGTGAGATTTCCCGACCATTTAAGTTATGAAGAAGCCGCGACTTTGCCGTGCGCGGCGGTGACGGCTTACAACGCGCTTTTTTGTTCGGGCAGTTTGAAGTCGGACGATTCGGTTCTGCTGCAAGGCACGGGCGGCGTTTCGATTTTCGCTTTGCAGTTCGCTTCGATTTTAGGTTGCCGGACGATTATCACTTCGTCGAGCGATGGAAAATTACAACGCGCCAAAGAGTTGGGCGCGGACGATATAATAAATTACAAAAGAGTCGAAGATTGGGACAAAGCGGTTTTGGATTTAACGGAAAAGCGCGGCGTTGATCACGTGGTCGAAGTCGGCGGCGCGGGAACGATGCAGCGGTCGGTAAACGCCGTGAAAATGGGCGGCGACGTTTCGGTGATTGGCGTTCTGGCGGGCAAGGGCGAATTTAATCCGACTTCGCTTTTGATGAAAGCGGTGAAATTACAGGGAATTTTCGTTGGCTCGCGGCAGATGTTCGAGGATATGAACCGGCTGATTTGCCAATACACGCATTTGAAGCCGGTGATTGATAAAACTTTCGCGTTTGATGAAGTGCAAGACGCTTTGAAATATATGGAAAGCGGCTCGCATTTTGGGAAAATCGTGGTGAAAATTTAAGACTGAACGGCGGTAAGATGCTGGCGTTGTATAGGAGAAAATTTATGGCTGAACCAAGTGAACACAGAAAGGCAATCGAGCCGAAAGATTGGGCGAAATTTTTAGAGGATTTTTCGGCGCGAAACGCGAATCGGAGAGCGCGTTTTAACATTTTTTTCAATTCCGGCGAAGCCGTCGAAGAAGCCGAAGAAGGACAACTCGAAAGCGTTGCGCTTGATAAAAACGGCGATAAAGCGCAAGTCGTCGTTAAACGCGCCGACCGCACGAGTAATGATGAAGAAACGATGACCGATACGATTGAAAATGTGCGCGGCATCACCGTGCAGTTTGATACAGACCGTAGCGAAGACTTTTTAGAAATCACTGATGGTAAAAACACTCTGTTCAGCTTGCGTTTTGAATCGAAAGTTGACGGCGCTTCGTAAGGTGTGTTCGGAAAAATGATTGCGAAAGAAATTCAAGATTACGCCGAAAAGTTCACGTCCGCCGAAAGCGCGATTCTGCGCGAACTGCGCGAGAAAACCTTCGCCGAGCGCGAGGATAAACAGATGCTTTCGGGTTTTTATCAAGGTCGCTTGCTGGCGATGTTCAGCTGAATGTTGGAGCCGCGCCGCATTTTGGAAATCGGAACTTTTATGGGTTACTCAGCGCTTTGTCTGGCGGAAGGTTTAACTGACGACGGCAAACTCATCACGCTCGATATGAACGAAGAAACGAACCGGACGGCGAAAAGTTTTTGGGAAAAATCCGATTACAAAGAAAAAATCGAAGCGCATCTCGGAGACGCTTTGAAAATCATTCGGACGCTCGATGAAACTTTCGATTTAATTTTCATTGATGCTGACAAGCCAAATTACGCGAATTATTACGACGCGGTTTTTCCGAAAATCAGAACGGGCGGCGTGATTGTCGCCGACAATGTTCTGCGCGGCGGGCGCGTTTTGGATGTCGCGGCTAACGCGGACGAAGATACAATCGCTCTGCACCGATTCAACGAAAAAATCGAAGCGGACGAGCGCGTTTCAAACATTCTGCTCTCGGTGCGCGACGGTTTGATGATTGTCAGAAAGGAAAAAGATTAATGGAGAAAGAAATTATGGCAGATGAAATTTATGAAATTCCGGTGCGAAAAATTGACGGCGCGGAGACGAACTTGGGCGAATATAAGAACAAAGTTTTGCTTGTGGTGAACGTCGCCTCGGAATGCGGTTTGACTCCGCAATATGCGGGTTTGCAAAAACTTTACAGCAATTATCGGGGGAAAGGTTTCGAGATTCTCGGTTTTCCCGCCAACAATTTTATGGAGCAAGAGCCGGGCAGCGAAACTGAAATAAAAGATTTTTGCGACGCGAATTATTCGGTCGAGTTTCCGCTGTTCTCGAAAATTTCCGTCAAAGGCGACGACCAGCACGAACTTTATCATTACTTAACCAAAGCAAAATCCGACACGGACGTGAACGACGGCGCGATGGAAGAAAATCTGAAAGGTTACGGTCATAACCGTTCCGAGCCGGGCGAAGTTCTGTGGAATTTCGAGAAATTTTTAATCGGCAAAGACGGCGGGGTTGCGGCGCGTTTTGCTCCTGATGTCACACCGGACGACCGTCGTTTGATTGAACGAATCGAGGCAGAGTTAGCGAAATAAATGAGCGTAAATTCAAATTCGCATTTCGGCTTGATTCCGCACGACGTTTGGCGGGAAAAGGACAGTTTGGAAATTTTTCAGAAGATGATTGCGGGCGAACTTCCGCAGCCGCCGATAGCCGGAACGCTTGATTTTCAATTGGCGAAAATCGAAAGCGGACGCGCCGAATTTATCGGCACGTCGAAAACGGATTATTACAATCCGCTCGGCACGACGCACGGCGGCTACATCGCAACTTTGCTCGATTCGGCGATGGGCTGCGCGATTCAGTCAACGCTTCCGCCGGGCAAAGGCTCGACGAGTTTGGAATTTAAGGTCAATTTTGTGCGCCCGGTTTTCGATAAAACCGGAACGCTGAAAGCCGTCGGCGAAATCATCAACGCCGGCAAACAGATTGTGACCGCCGAGGCGAAATTAACGGACGAGAGCGGCAAACTTTACGCGCACGCGACGACGACTTGTTTTGTTTTCGATTTATAAAATTCAAGGGGAATTATGGAAAAAAGAAAATTCGGACGAACCGATATGGAAGTTTCCTTGCTTGGGTTCGGCGGCGCGGAAATTGGTTTTAATCCGCAGCAGACGCAGGCGGACGTTAATCAGCTTTTGAATTCCGCGCTCGACGCCGGATTAAATTTGATTGACACGGCGGCGGGCTATCTGAAAAGCGAGCAGATGATCGGCGAAGCCGTCGGCAAACGCCGCAAGGAATTTTATTTGATTACGAAGTGCGGCGCCTTAGACGGTTTCACGCGCTCGGATTGGTCGGTCAAAGGAATTTTGGCGACAATTGAAACGAGCCTGCGCGATTTGAAAACCGATTATCTTGACATCGCGCAGCTTCACAGCTGCGATCTCGAAATCTTAAAACGCGGTGAGGCGATTGAAGGTTTGCAGCGCGCGCAGGAAAAAGGCTACACGCGCTACATCGGTTATTCGGGCGACAACGAAGACGCGAAATTTGCGGTTGAGATGAACGTTTTTGACAGCCTGCAAACGTCGGTTTCAGTTGCCGACCAAACGCCGATTGACGGCAATATTAAACTCGCGGCGGAAAAAGATTTGGGCGTGATTGCCAAGCGCCCGATTGCCAACGCCGTCTGGCGGCACAAAGAAAAACCGTCTGAATCCTATCATCACGAATACTGGGACAGGATTCAGAAATTGCGATTCGATTTTACAAGTAAATCTACGGAAGAAGCGACGGCAACGGCTCTTAGATTTACGCTTTCAATTCCCGGCGTTCACACGATGATCGTCGGCACGACACGTCCGAATCGCTGGCAGGAAAACGCGAAATACGTTGCCGAAGGTAAATTGTCGAGTGAAGAGTACGAAGCGATTCGCCAGCGTTGGAGCGAAGTCGCGGATGAAAGTTGGATTGGAAAAACTTAAAAAGGGTAAAAGTGAAAAAGTAATCGTTTCATTGTTAAGCTGACTTTTTTACTTTTACCCTTTTTTACATTTCTACTTTAAAGATATGAAAGCAATCAGAATTCACGAATTTGGCGGCGCGGAAAATCTGCGCGTGGACGAAACGGAAAAACCAACTGCGGGCGTGGACGAAGTTTTAATCAAAACGGCGGCGGCGGGCATTAATTACGCCGACACGATGCTGCGACAAAATAAATATCTTTTTACGCCATCGCTGCCGTTCACGCTTGGTTTTGAAGTGGCGGGAACGATTGAGGCAATGGGCGAAGGCGTCCAAAATCTGAAAACCGGGCAAAGAGTTTTGGCGACGATGCGCGGCGGCGGTTACGCCGAATATGCGGTCGCCGATTGGCGAACGGTGGTGCCGATTCCCGACGATTTGGATTTCGGCAAAGCGACAGCACTGCTCGTGCAGGGATTGACCGCGCTCGGACTTTTAAGTGATTTGAAAAGCGGACAGACGATTTTGATTCACGCGGCAGCGGGCGGTGTCGGCTCGCTTTTGGTTCAGTTGGCGAAGCAAAAGGGCGCAAAGGTTTTGGGGACGGCTTCGACGACGGAAAAACTGGAAAAAATCGCCGGTCTCGGTGCGGATGTCGGCATCAATTACACCGAAGCCGATTGGACGGACGAAGTTCTGGCGGCAACCGCCGGCAAAGGCGCGGATTTAATTATTGAGATGGTCGGCGGCGACATCGGCAAACAAAATCTCAAATGTTTGGCGACGGGCGGCACGATGACCGTTTACGGAGCGGCGAGCGGCGAAGATTTTTTGATTTCCGCGCTCAGTCTTTTGGGCAGAATGCAAACGGTCAAAGGTTACAATTTGAATCTTGAAACGAGAGAAAATATGGCGGTGTTCACCAGAGAATTGATGACGCATATCACGGCAAATCGCCTGCAGGTTATCGTCAACGAATTTCCGCTCGAACAAGCCGCGGACGCGCACAACGCGCTCGAAGGCAGACGGACGATGGGTAAAGTTGTGCTGACTGTTAGTTAAAATGAAGTATTTGAGTGGTCAAGAAATTTGTGTCGGTGATAATGTCATCGCTGATAAAAGTGAAGGCGTGATCGTCTGCGTTATTGATACGAAACAATTCACCGAAAAATACTCAGAAGGTTGGGCATATCTGGAAAAGGGTTGTTTGGTTGAAACAAAAGAAATGGGTTTGATTCATTACCCGGAATCTGACGAGGATTTGATTCTAAAAAACAGAAAATAAACTTATGAAGATCGGAATTATCGGCGCGGGAAATATCGGCGCGAACGCCGCGCGCCTTTTCATCAAAGCCGGACACGAAATCGCCATCGCCAATTCGCGTGGCGCGGAAACGTTGAAAGATTTAGTCGCCGAACTCGGCGAAAACGCGCAGGCGGCTTCGGTTGAAGAGGCGATAAACTTCGGTGAAATCGTTTTCATTTCGATTCCGTTCGGCAAATACGCGACCTTGCCCGCCGACGGTTTCGACGGCAAAATCGTCGTTGACTCGAACAATTACTACCCGGAACGCGACGGCGTTTTTGAAGAACTCGACGACAATAAAACGACTTCAAGCGAGCTGCTCGCCGAACATTTGCGCGGGGCGCGCCTCGTTAAGGGTTTCAATACAATTTGGTTCGAGCATTTGAAAACACAGGGCGAGGTGAGTTTGCCTACGGAAGAACGCCGCGCGATTTTCGTCGCGGGCGACGACGCGGAAGCGAAGCAAACGGTGGCGCGATTAATTGAAGAAATCGGTTTTGCGGCGGTTGATACGGGAAGTTTGCGCGACGGCGGTTTGTCGCAAGAGCCGGGAACCGCCCTCTATAACCGCGAGTTGACGGCGAACGACGCGCAGGCGATGTTAGACGGCAGCGGCGGCTATTAGCGACTTACGAAAAGGATTGAACGGAGCATCAGTTTTCCGTAAAAAAGTTTGGTGATTTTATGAATCAGTTTCCCAACATTCCATTTTCGGTTTTGGATTTGTCGCCGATTAATCAAGATTCGACGGCGGCGGAATCGTTTCGTAATTCTTTGTCGTTGGCGCAACACGCCGAACGACTTGGCTACAAAAGATTTTGGCTGGCGGAACACCACAATATGACGGGCATTGCGAGCGCGGCAACGTCGGTCGTCATCGGTTACATCGCGGGCGGAACACAAAAAATTCGCGTCGGCGCGGGCGGCATAATGCTGCCGAATCACGCGCCGCTGGTCATCGCCGAACAATTCGGAACGCTCGAATCGCTTTACCCGAATCGGATTGATTTAGGTTTGGGACGCGCTCCGGGAAGCGACCGTTCGACCGCTCACGCCTTGCGCCGCACGCTGCACAGCGACGGCGACGATTTTCCTGAATTGCTTGAAGAATTACGATTCTTTTTCCGCGAGGCGGTGGAAAACCAAAGAGTGCGAGCCGTGCCGGGTGCGGGTCTCGACGTTCCGATTTGGCTTTTGGGTTCGAGCGGTTTCAGCGCGCATTTGGCAGGCGAACTCGGTTTGCCGTTCGCCTTTGCCGGGCATTTTTCGCCCGAATATATTACGCCCGCGCTCGAACTTTACCGAAGAAGTTTTCAGCCGTCGGATAAATTAGAAAAGCCGTATGCGATGCTGGCGATAAACATTGTCGCCGCCGAAACTGACCAAGAAGCGTGGCGGCTGGCGACGACGCAATTTCAATCTTTTCTGCGCTTGATTCGCGGAACGCCGGGACAAATGCTGCCGCCGGTTGATTCTATGGACGGACTTTGGACGGCGCAGGAAAAGACTTTGGTTGACGCGCGGCTCGGCGGTTCGATAATCGGGAGCGCAGCAACTGTGAGAGAAAATTTAGCGAAAATGTTGAGCGAAACCCGAGCCGACGAATTGATGATCAACGCGATGATTTACGACCACGCGGCGCGACTGCGTTCTTACGAAATCGTCGCCGACGTTTGGCGCGGGAAAACTTCGGCGCAAAATGCTTGATAAAGATTATGAACGTCAAAGATAAAATCGTTTTCGTCACCGGCGGCGCAAACGGCATCGGTCGAGCGTTATGCGAAAGATTTGCGGCGGAAGAGGCGAAGCGAATCGTCGTCGCCGATTTGGATTACGAAAACGCTCAGGCGGTCGCCGATGCGATTGGCGGCGTCGCCGTCAGGCTCGACGTGAGCGACGAAGCGCAGGTTAAAACGGCGGTCGAACAAGTTTTAGGCGAATTCGGACACATTGACCTTGTTTGCTCGAATGCTGGCATCGGCGGCGCGGAAGGCTGTTTGGAAGTTTCAAACGATGTTTGGCAGAAAATTTATGAAATCAATGTTTTGTCGCATTTGTATTTAAGCCGCGCCTGTTTTCCTTCGATGTTAAAGCGCGGTTCGGGTTATTTTTTGGTGACGGCTTCCCCCTGCCGGACTTTTAACGCATCCGACCACCGCGCCGTATGTCGTCAGCAAACACGCGGCGGTCGCGTTTGCCGAATGGCTTTCGATTGCTTACGACGAGCGAGGAATAAAAATTTCGTGTCTGTGTCCGCAAGGCGTGAAAACGGCGATGATTGGAAACGCGGAAGGCAAGCCGGAGAACTTTTTGATGGCGGAAGCGATTACGGCGGAAGCCTGCGCCGACGCGGTGGTCAAAGGTTTGGAAAGCGAGAAGTTTTTGATTTTGCCGCACCGGGAAGTCGCCGAATATATCGTGAACAAAGCGGAAAACTACGACCGCTGGCTGCATTCGCTGCGCAAGATTCGCCGGTCGGTTACGGGCGAATAAAACGAAATTTCTTTTGATAAAATACAAGGATTAATTTATGAACAAACGAAAATTGGGAAGCGATTTGGAAGTCTCAGCCGTCGGACTCGGCTGTATGGGAATGTCGGAATTTTACGGGGCAAGCGATGAGCGCAACGACGAAGAATCAATCGCCACGATTCACCGCGCTTTGGAAATCGGCGTGAATTTTCTCGACACGGCAGATATGTATGGACCCTTTAAAAATGAAGAATTAGTCGGCAAGGCGATAAAAGGCAAACGTGACGAGTTTGTCATTGCGACTAAATTCGGCATCTGGCGCGACCCGAACGATACAAATAATCGTTCGATAAAAGGCAAACCGGAATACGTTCGTCAGGCGGTCGAAGCGAGTTTAAAGCGTCTCGGAATCGAAACGGTTGACCTTTATTATCAGCACCGGGTTGACCCGGAAACGCCGATTGAAGAAACCGTGGGAGCGATGGCGGAGTTGGTAAAAGAAGGCAAGGTAAAATATCTCGGCTTGTCGGAAGCGTCGGCGGAAACATTAAAACGCGCGTCGAAAATTCATCCGATAACGGCTTTGCAAAGCGAGTATTCGATTTGGACGCGCGATGTCGAAGACAACGACGTTTTGAAAACGTGCCGCGAATTGAATATCGGTTTTGTCGCCTATTCGCCGTTGGGACGCGGTTTTTTGTCCGGGGAAATCAAACGATTTGAAGATTTGGCGGCGGACGATTACCGCCGTCATTCGCCGCGTTTTCAAGGCGAAAACTTCGACAAAAATATCAGTCTTGTCGCAAAGGTCGAAGAAATCGCCAACACAAAAGGCGTAACGACATCGCAGCTTGCGCTCGCGTGGGTGTTGGCGCAAGGGCAAGACATCGTGCCGATTCCGGGAACGAAGCGGCGCAAGTATCTCGAACAAAACGCCGAAGCCGCCGAGATTATTTTAAGTCAGGAAGAACTGGCGGCAATCGAAGACGTTTTTCCGAAAGACGCGGCGAGCGGTCTGCGTTATCCCGAAGCGATGATGAAATCGGTTAATGCGTAAAAAATCTGGAATGCGGCGCGAAAAGTTTAACAAGATGAACAGGATATTCAGGCTGAAATCCGGTCGTTAAAATTGAGTGAAATCTTGTGAATTCTGTTTATCCTGTTAAGCTTTTAGTCTTATGGAAGAATATCTCAAACCGACCGAATTTTTAGATTTCGATAATCCGCAAGTGCGCGAATTTGCGAGGCTTTGTGCGAAATGCGACGGCATTACCCGCATATTTTCCGAAGCGAAAAACATACGCGCGAGCCTTTGGTTTACGAATTGAGAAGTTAACAATTATGAAGAGCGAAAAAATTGTGCTGATCGCGCGTTTGAAAGTTAAGCCGGATTCGGTTAAATCGGCGAAGCAGGCAGCGTTGGCAATCATTGAAGATTCACGCGCCGAAACGGGCTGTCTCAATTATGATTTTCACCAGGCGATTGACGACGAAACAATTTTCCTCTGGCACGAAACCTGGGCGAACAAAGCCGCGATTGATGCGCACGGCGCCTCGGAACATTTCAAGAATTTCAGCGCGGCGATAAAAGATTTGGTTGACGAGCCTTTGCAAATCACTTTGACTAAAATGATCAGCGAAGAGGCTTGACCAGCCGGAATTTGATAAAATAGAAATACATTTCAGGAGAATAAAATTATGAATTTTACAAGAAAAGCGGAAGCTGATTGGAACGGCGGAATTATGGACGGCAAAGGCGATTTAAAGCTCGAAAGCGGCGCGTATGACGGCGCGTATTCGTTTCAATCCAGGTTCGGCGACGACACGAAAGCCACGAACCCGGAAGAGTTAATCGCGGCGGCGCACGCCGGCTGCTACACGATGGCGCTTTCGGGCAATCTCGGAAAAGCCGGGTATAAGCCGACGAACATTCATACGACGGCGCGGGTGAAAATCGAAAAGCAGGGCGACGGTTTCGTCATTCCGAATATTGATTTAACGACCGAAGCGGAAGTTGACGGAATCGAGGGCGAAGAGTTTCAAAAAATAGCCGAAGAGACGAAGAAAACTTGTCCGGTTTCGCAGGTTTTGGCGGGCGCGGAAATCAGCTTGAAGGCATCTTTGGTTTGATGTGATAACATCTAAAACATCAAGTTTTACATTACAGACAGGAGAATAAAATGAGCGAATTTGTAAAAGAAGCGACGGATAATAATTTTGAAGCGGATGTGCTTGGTTCGGACAAACCCGTGCTGGTAGATTTCTGGGCGGAATGGTGCGGACCTTGTAGAATGATTGCGCCGTCGGTCGCGGCGGTCGCCGAAGATTACGACGGCAAAGCGGGCGTGTTCAAAATGAATGTTGACGAAAATATGAACGTGCCGCAGCGTTTCGGCATTCGCGGTATTCCGACTTTAATTGTTTTCAAAGGCGGGCAAGAGCAGGAACGCATCGTCGGCGCGGTCTCGCGCGAAGCGATTGCGAAAGTGATTGAAAAATACGTCTAACATTGAGACGTGAACAATTGCGGAAAAGGAGCGAATTAAGAGAAATCTTATTCACTCCTTTTTTTATTTTTTATTGCTCGTTGTCTATTTCTTACTTGTTGGCATTATGATTGCTCCGCCAATCTGCGAAAAGTCCGGCGTATTAAAATCGTTCTTTATTGAAAATTACCGGCTTTGAAAAATCTGCAAATGAAAGAGAGAAAATTATGAACGCTATTGAACTACTAAAAGACGACCACGACAAAGTTGAGCGGCTTTTTCAGAAAGTAAAAGCTACGGAAGACAGTGAACACAAGGAACTTTTCGAAAAAATTAAAGCCGAACTAGACGCGCATACTCATATCGAGGAAAAGATTTTTTATCCGCGGATTAAACAAGAAGACGAACTCGAAGATATTACGCTCGAAGGCGTCGAAGAACATCATCAGGCGAAAATGTTTTTGCGCGAGCTGTCGAATCTGTCGGATGACAGCGAAAAATTTGAACCGAAGCTGAAAGTTTTGATAGAAGACATCACTCATCACGTTCAGGAAGAGGAAGGCGAAATGTTTCCGAAGGTGGAAAAAGTGCTCGGTAAAGACGAACTCGAAGAACTCGGCAAGCGAATGGAAGAAGAAAAGAAAAATTTTCAGAAAACGCAAAAGGCAAGCGCGGGCAAATAAAGCGCGATAAACCAATCGAAAAGCGGCCCCCATTTTAAATTTAGTCAAATAAAAAAATGAGGCGCTATTATTTTTACCATATTTATAAAATTAGAAATATTAAAACACGACCCACAGATATATTAAAAAAATAAAAATAGAACCAAAACCGCCAAAAAAAAAAAAATATTTTAAAAAAAAAAAAAGAACAGAGG
>JAUJNR010000042.1 GCA_030448055.1 Pyrinomonadaceae bacterium | reverse complement strand
CCAACAGCGCGACGTGTCTCTGAGTAGCATATACCACCCGTTCATGAGCCTCAGAGATAATTCGAAAAATACCGTCCCAAACAACAACAACAACAACTCCTTTGATTTCGTTTAAGTAACGCTTATAACCGTAATTTGCACCTGCCCTTTTTGGATAAATCAATTTATTTTCAGCTTTTAATCTTTCAAGAGTTTCTTGGGAATAAGTATTTAAGTTATCAATTCTATAAAAACCTCTACCGTCTTTGTCATCATATCTAAACCGTTTAAGATATTCTTCTGAGTAAGGCACATACTGTCTTTTATATAGATATTGGGCTGTTTTTCCATATAGCAAGATTACATCGTGATTCTGAGGAAATTTATTTGCAATAGACTTACTGCTCCCCGTAGAACTTGTGCGTTTCCAAATAATTTCATTCTTAAAATTCAACGCGCCGAAAATCGTATCGAGCAGAATCTTCAAATAATGCGAAGCCGTCGGGTCGCAATGCAAATATAAACTGCCCGTATTTTTGAGAACGCGATGAAGCTCGACGAGCCGCGCCGCCATCATCACCAGATAAGCCATCATTTGATTTGTGCCGACAAAGCCGCGAAAGGCTTCAATCATCTGCGAAACTTCGTCCGCCCGCATTATTAGTTCGTGATAAGTTTCTTCCGCGCTCGCCGTCCAATGCCACGTGTCTTCAAAAGCGGTTATCTGCGCGTCGGCTTCTTTGCCAGATTCGTCTTTGAACAAAACATTGTAATTTCTATTAGAGCGTGTTTGGAAATTCAGGAAAGGTCAGCGGAAACGGTTAAACTGTTTCTGCAATGAAAAGAAAAACCTATCCGTCTGACCTTTCCAATGAGCAATGGCAATTGCTCGAACGTATGTTACCACCGCCCGAACAATTTGGGCGACGGCGCAAAACAGATTTACGCCAAATCTGCAACGCTCTCTTTTATGTTTTGCGAACCGGGTGCGCGTGGCGATATTTGCCTTCGGAATATCCTTGTTGGCAAACGGTTTATTACTATTTCCGGCTCTGGCGCGACTCGGATTGGTTTGCGAAGGTTAATGAACGACTGCGGCGCAGACTGCGCCGACAATTAGGGCGTGATGAAAATGCGTCGGCTGGAATTGTTGATTCACAATCGGTTAAGACTTCAGAAGAAGGCAGCAAGGAATCTGGTTTCGATGCGGGCAAGAAAATCAACGGACGCAAACGGCACGTTTTAGTTGACACTCTCGGGTTGTTGCTCGCCGTCAAGGTTCACGCCGGAAACATTCAAGACCGTGATGGCGCAAAACTTTTGTTTGAAACCTGCAAAGACCGCTTACCACGCCTGTTTCTAATTTGGGCAGACGGCGGTTATCGCGGCAAACTGATTGTGTGGGTTACGCTTAATTGCCTGTGGGTGTTGGAGATTGTCAAACGTAGTGATGACGTAAAAGGTTTTCAAGTGTTGCCGCGGCGATGGGTGGTCGAGCGCACGTTTGCGTGGCTGTTGAAGCATCGTCGGTTGTCAAAAGACTACGAAAGAGAATGTCAAACATCGGAAGCGTGGATCTATTTGGCGATGACGAGCGTGATGCTCAAGCACGTGAAACTGGAAAATTGAATTTCCAAACACGCTCTAAGAATTCTTCTGCCGGGAGTTTTATGTCTTGCGCAATTTTGCGAAGCAGAACAGGCGCGATGTCTCTGCCTTTGTGAAGCGGAACGGTTATGCCGCGACCGTCCGCGTGGCGAAACTGAATGTGAGAACCGCACTGGCGAACTTCTGCGAAGCCTAGTTTTCTCAGGATGGAAATGACTTCCGTTGACTTTAAAACCGGAACATTGCCCATTTCACGTGACCATTAGAGTTTGTGTGCCGACGAAATCGGTTTCCATCACAGGCTCGCCATCGTCCAGCAGCATCTCGACGACTTCGCGCATATTCTCGCTTAGCTCATCGAGCGTTTCAGCTTGGCTGTGTGCGCCTGCAAAACCGGGAATGTAGCCGACATAAAGGTTTGTGTCG
>JAUJNR010000041.1 GCA_030448055.1 Pyrinomonadaceae bacterium | reverse complement strand
GATAGATAAAAGCGGTGAACGGTGAACGGTGAGTGATTAGTTTTTGTTTTTCACTCACCACTCACCACTCACCACTCACCACTAAAAAATGGCATCGGCAATTGCGACTGATTACACAAACGAAGTAAAAGTTAGCCCTGAAGTGGCGAGTTTCTCGCCCGAAGTTTTGGCTGAAATTAACGCGCACGTCGCCAAATATCCGCCCGACCGAAAGCGTTCGGCATTAATTCCTTTGTTACTGCTCGTCATCCACCGCGAGCACGGATATGTTGATAACGCGGGCGTAAATTGTCTGGCGCAAAAATTGGAAATTCAAGTGCAGGACGTTTGGGAAACGGCGACGTTTTATTCGATGATAAATATGCATCCTGTTGGCAAATATCACATACAGGTTTGCAAAACGCTTTCGTGTCGCGTCAGAGGCGAAGAGGAAATCACCGAACACATCTGTAATCGTTTGGGAATTCATGCGGGCGAAACGACGCCGGACGGAAAATTTACTGTTTCGCGCGTCGAATGCCTGGGAAGCTGCGGAACTGCGCCAATGATGCAAATCGGATTTGATTACCACGAAGATTTGACAACCGAAAAGGTTAATAAGATTTTGGATTCTCTAAAGTAAACTATTTTTCTTTATGGAAATAAAAGCAATCGGTTGCGAACCGCTACAGCTAAAGCGAGTGCATTTGGAAAATTCGCACACGCTCAAGGTTTATCAAGACAACGGCGGTTACACTAGTTTAAAAAAGGCGCTCGATATGTCACCGGACGACATCATCAACGAAGTGAAAACGTCTGCGTTGCGTGGGCGCGGCGGAGCGGGTTTTCCGACCGGAATGAAATGGGGTTTTGTTCCGAGAAATTCGCCGAAGCAGAAGTATATCGTCTGCAATGCTGATGAAAGCGAACCAGGAACATTTAAAGACCGATACTTGCTGGAACTCGACCCACACGCGCTTATTGAAGGGATGTTGATTGCGGCTTTCGCGCTCGGCTCGCAGACTTGTTATATCTATTATCGCGGCGAATACAATTATTTGATTGACATAATGGACGAAGCCATCGAGGAAGCCCGAAAAGCCAATCTCGTCGGCAAAAACATTTTAGGCTCTGATTTTTCGTGTGAAGTTTACACGCACACCGGCGCGGGCGCATATATTTGCGGCGAAGAAACCGCGCTGTTATCGAGTTTGGAAGGCTTTCGCGGACATCCGCGAATGAAGCCGCCGTTTCCCGCTGTTGAAGGTTTATACGCTTCGCCGACGGTTGTTAATAATGTCGAAACTTTAACCGCCGTGCCGCAAATTATCGAAATGGGCGGCGAAGCGTGGCGCAATCTTGGAACGGAAAAATCGGGCGGAACAAAACTTTGGAGCGTTTCCGGTCACGTCAAACGTCCGGGCGTTTACGAGCTTCCGATGGGCTATGACGATATGGAAAAGTTTATTTTGGAAGATTGCGGCGGAATGATGCGCGACGACAAAAAATTAAAAGGCGTCATTCCGGGCGGTTCCTCAGTTTACATTATGCGCGGCGATGACGTTATCGGAAAAGACGTGCGAATGGATTACGAAGGCTTGGTTGCGGCAGGCTCGCTCGTCGGTTCCGGCGGATTTATTGTTATAGACGAAACGGTTGATATTGTTGATTCGACTAAAAACCTGACCGAATTTTACAAACACGAATCGTGTGGCTGGTGCACACCGTGCCGCGAAGGGACGGATTGGCTCGTGAAAATCTTTGACCGCATTGCGACAGGCGGCGGGCGACCGGAAGACGCGCAGTTGATTTTGGATTTGGTTGACAATATCGAAGGAAAATCTTTTTGCGCGCTCGGCGACGCGGCGGCGTGGGCGATTCAAGGCGCGGTCAAACGTTTCCCGGAAGATTTCAAGCCGTATTTACTGGGCGAGAAAACGACTTCGCCCGAACCTAAAGCGAGAAAATTTTAATAAAACATTGAGGTAAAAAAAATGGGAAAAGGTGATAAAAGAACAAGACGCGGGAAAATTTT
>JAUJNR010000040.1 GCA_030448055.1 Pyrinomonadaceae bacterium | reverse complement strand
TATGGCAGAGCGGCTTTTGCGCCGTAAATCTGCCCCAAAAGATTGACTTCGATTAAACGCCGGTATTCTTTCGGGTCGGTTCGCTCGACAGTTCCGAAAATAAAAGTGCCTGCCGAGTGAATCCAAGTGTCAATCCTGCCGAATTTTTCAGCCGTCACATCGGCAACCATTTTGACTTGTTCAAAATCTGCCACGTCTGCGATTAAATAATACGCTTCGCCGCCTTTCGCTTCGATTTCTTCAACGAGAGATTTCAAGCCCACCTCGCTACGCGCCGAGACGATTACTTTTGCTCCGCGCCCCGCAAAATCTAACGCCGCGAGTCTTCCGATGCCGCTCGACGCGCCGAAGATAACCACGACTTGCTCGCCGATTGGTTTGAGTTTGATTTTCATTTTTCCTTCCCTTGTTCGTTAGTTTTTGTAAAGTATAGCTATATTTCACCGCGAATAAAAATACAGAGCAGACAGGAGAGCAAGTGTTTACGCTTGCTCTCCTGTCTGCTCTATTCTGCGCTTTATTTGAATCCTTTTAACAAAACGGCATCGGAATTGTGCGAGCCGCGCACGAGAGCAAGCCAGTTGCCGTCGGGCGAAAAGCCGAAATCGAAAATCTGGTCGGAAGTAAAATTGGTCAGTTTTTGAAGCTCTCCGCCATCGAGCGATTGCTGCCAGAGGTTGCCAACGTGCGCCGTGTCTTCGCGGTCGTAAATTACCGATTTGCCGTCTTTCGTCCAGACGATTTTAGCGGGCGAAGCGCGGCTTTCGGGCGATTCAAATTCAAGCAGGAGATTGCCTTCGGGAAAAGATTTGATTAAAAGTTTCCGCTTGTTGTCCTTTCGTCCGAAATAGGCGAATTTTGATCCGTCAGGTGAAATCGCAACGCGCAGACTTTTTTCCGCCGAAAGTTGCACGGCTTCGCCGCCGCGGGCGGAAACTTTCCAGAGACTGCCGCCTTGGTTTCGGTTGAAAACAACCCATTGACCGTCAGGCGTAAAAGTCGGATGGCTTTCGCCTTCGCCGCCCGTCAACTGCGTTTGATTGCCGCCGTCGGCGTCCATTCGCCAGATGTTTTGCCGCCCGTTTCGGGTGGAAACAAACACGATGAATCGTCCGTCGGGCGAAACCGCCGGACTTCGTTCGAGCGAGTCTTCGGCGGTGATTTGTTTTTTGTCGCTGCCGTCAGGATTTATTAGCCAGATACCGGTTTTTATAGTTTCCCGCGCCGGAAAAATGATTTTGCCGTCCGCCGTCCACGCCATATCCCATTGCGCTTTGGCAATTGCTTGAACGTTCGATAAATCATTTGCTGGCGCGACCCAAACGGACGAATTTAAAAATTTCTGCTCGGCGATGATTTTGGTAAAATCCGCCGACGCGCCGCGCAGTTCGAGCGAGTAAGAATCGTTTGTAATCGGTTCGGCTTGTCCATCGGGCAGCGAGAGCCGCCAGATTTGGTAGAAGCCGTCGGCTTTTTCACGTGCGGTAACCAGCATTCCGCTTTTGTCGGGCAGCCATTTTACGCCGCGCAGGTAATTCCATTTGTAATCGGTCAGGGATTTTTCCGATTCGTCCTTGAGATTGTATTCAAAGATGCCGTAATCCATTCCGCCGCCGTCGTATCTGCCGTTGCCGACGCAGTAAGCGATTGATTCGCCGTCGGGCGACCAGGCGAGCGAGATAATATGGCGCGGCTTCGGGCTGGCAAACGCTTGTCGCTCATTTTTTCCGTCCGCGTCGGCAATCCAAACGACGCTGCCTGTTTCGTCAAAGCGCAGGAAGGCTATTTTGTTGCCATCGGGCGAAAAGGTATGGCTGCCGTGAAAGTTGTCCAAAACCCGCGTCGGCGTGCCGCCGAGAATCGAGATGCGGCTTAAATTTGAACGCTCGCTTTTGTTCTGGTGGGAAAAGTAGAGATGTTCGCCGTCGGGGGAAAAATTCAAGCCGTGAATTTTTTCATCGGGCGGAGAAAAAATCGGAACGCTCTTGCCCGTCGTCATCTGCCGCAGCCAAATC
>JAUJNR010000039.1 GCA_030448055.1 Pyrinomonadaceae bacterium | reverse complement strand
GGCATACATTTTTTTATTGGCGTAGGTTTCAAAAAGAAAATAATTCGTATCGGCAAAATTTGGGTCGAGTGCCAAAGTCTTTTGTAGCTGAATAAGCGCCTCGTCATAGCGACGTGCGGAGTTCAGTCTAATTCCCAGAGCCATATTAGCAATAAGCGAAAACGGGTCGAGTTCAATGGCGCGTCGTACTTCGGCTAAACCCTCGTCGAATCGTCCGGTATTCACCAGCATCTCGCCTAACCATTGGTGTGGAGAAGGAGCATTTGGATTAAGTTGAATTGCCCGTCTGTAATGCTGTTCCGAACCTACCCAATCGTAATCGAAGATGTCGAGAATCGCTCCGAACGAAGCGTGTGCTTCCGCTAAGTTATCGTCTAAGGACAATGCCTTTAATGCTGCCTCTTTCGCCTGCGGCATTGTTTCTGTTGCCTTCACGTTTCTGTCGTAAATAGGTAGCAGACCGTAAGAATCGGCAAGACCGGTGTAAGCCAGAGCATAATTCGGGTCTATGGCAATCGCTTGTTTAAAGTATTCGATGGCTTTTCTGAAACCGTCGGGCGAACGCTTGTTCCAATAGAAACGTCCTTGCAGATAAAGCTGATAGGCTTCCGTATTTGTCGTGTAGTTTTTGGCTACCTGATTCTGTTCCGCGCCCGACAATTTCGCTTGTAGCTTATTGGAAACGTCTCGCACAATCTCGCCTTGCAGTGAAACCAAATCAGCTTGTTTTCGGGTGTATTGCTCGCTCCAAAGCACGTTTTCGGTTTTTGCGTCAACCAATTCCAAATTCAAAACTAACTGCTCGCCGCGCTGCAAAACTCTGCCGGTTAGAATCGCCTGCACGTTTAGCTCCCCGGCAATCTTTTGCAAATCCGTTTCCTTGCCTTTGTAGCGAAACACAGATGAGCGGGCTTTGACGTTCAATTTCGGAATTTGCGAGAGACTTCCAATCAGCGTTTCGGTCATCCCGTCCGACAAATACTCGTTATCTGCGTTGCCGCTCTCGTTAACGAAGGGAAGCACGGCAATCGAATCGAACGCCGCGCGTCGAGCAAAAAAAGCGAAATATCCGCCAACCGTCAACGCAATAATTGTTATGAGTATTCCGAGCCAAACGAATTTATGTTTCCTGACTTCGCCGGCAATGTATTCCGCGCTCGAAGTTTGCCCGGGGATGTTGTTCGCCGAATTTGCCGCTTGCGGCGCGGTGCTGTTTTGTGTCGAAATTGCCGCCGGATGAATCGCCGTCGCGTTTTCGCTCGATTGATTCGCGGCGGCGTTTGCCGTTTTTGCGAAAGCCGGAATGTTTGAGCGTTCGATTTCTTCGGCGAACTCTAACTCGCGTTTCAAATTCTTCAAATCAATCAGCAAATCTTTGCTCGTTTGATAACGCTCGTTTTTGTCTTTTTGCAACGTTTTTCTAATGATGCGGGCGAGTTCCGGCGGCGGGTTTTCGGAAAGCGGCGCGGGTTCGCGGTGCAAAATCGCGGCAAGCGTGTCGGTCGTTGTTTCGCCTGCAAACGGCGTTTGTCCGGCGAGCATTTCATACAACACAACGCCCAAACTCCAAACATCGCTGCGCGCGTCCGTCTCTTTTCCCCGCGCCTGTTCCGGCGACATATAATTGACCGTTCCCATCAACATTCCGGGCGCGGTATTGACTTGAGCGCGGGTTGCATCTTCCGATTCGACGGCTTCGGTTTTCTTTTCAATCAGCTTCGCCAAGCCGAAATCAAGCACTTTGACCAGACCGTCTTCGCGCAGCATAATATTTTCCGGTTTAATATCGCGGTGAACGATCTTCGCCGTATGCGCGGCGTTCAAAGCGGCAGCGACTTGCGCGGCGACATCCAAAATTTCACGCAAACCGAAAGATTCGCGTTTCATCCGTTCGCGCAAAGTTTCGCCGTCCACAAACTCGGCGGCGAGAAAATGCGTTTCCGCGTCGGCACCGAATTCGTAAATCGTCAAAATATTCGGATGATTCACAGCCGAAGCCGCAAACGCTTCCTGCTCGAACCGCCGCAAGCGGTCTTTATCTTGAGCGATATTTTCG
>JAUJNR010000038.1 GCA_030448055.1 Pyrinomonadaceae bacterium | reverse complement strand
GATTGCTCAACTACCATTTCCAATGTTTCACGCATTTTCTCAACATCGGTCATGGCTTCAAGCGGCAAATTGCGGTCGGAGACGGAAAGACCGAGCGCTTTATAGCGTTCAAGCTGGTTACGCGCTCCTTTAACGACTTGTCCGGCAACGGTGAAGTAATTTATCGAACCATTTTGTCTATTAACTTTTTGCGGACTTGAAAGTTCTTTTAAGAATTCCTGAGCGCGTTTATAATCGCCCTGGTCAAGATAAGAATTCAGCAACAAAACATTGATAACGCCGCCAACGGTCGGGTCACTCGATTCACGCCTGATGTTTTCGAGTTCATATATCGCGGCGTTATAATTTTTAACGGCAATATACGCTTTTGCTTTTGCTACTCGGTCGCGCATCACATCAGCTGACGTTTGCGCGAGCGTAAAAATTGAAAAAATAAAAACCAGTAAAACCGAAGTGCAAAACCTTCTGACATTTAGCGGCATTTTCGAGTCTCCTTTTCTTGATTTAACGGCGGCTTCAATATAACAACGGAAAATGTAAAATTTTCAACTCTCCATTTTCAATTTTCAGTTTTACATTAAAACCGCGCTGACTTTAATATTCCGCAAAGGTCAAAGCGAACACGAAAGTGAAGGCTCGCTTTACGACCTGAACAAATTATCCGTCTATAATGCTCTTTCAAAAACACTTTCAAGCAAGGTTTCGGAAACCCTGCTTATTGATTCGATAAACTTGAGATGATTTTTTGACGATATGCGTTTGCAGTTCTCTTTATAACATTTTCGTCGAGTGTAAGCAACCTTCTATCTAACATCACAACTTTTCCGTTGATAATAACCGTTCGCACATCGCTGGCTTTCGTCGCATAAACCAAATGCGAATAAACGTTATAAAAAGGCGTTTGATGCAGATTGTCGAAATCAACAATCACAATGTCAGCGCGTTTTCCGGTTTCGATTGAGCCGATCTGGGTTTCCAGATGTAGCGCACGCGCACCACGAATCGTTGCCATTTCAAATGCTTGTTCGGCTGAAACAACTTTTGGGTCTTTCGCAAAAACTTTGTGCAGTTTTGCCGCCGTATCCATTTCTTCCCACAAGTTTAAATCGTTGTTCGATGCCGCGCCGTCGGTTCCAAGTCCGACGAATAAATTTGTTTTTAACATTTGCGGAATCGGCGCAACGCCCGAAGCAAGTTTCATATTCGATTGCGGATTATGAGCAACACCAACACCGCGTGTTTTCAAAATATCTATCTCATTTTCATTTGCAAAAACGACGTGCGCGGCAATTGTGCGATTGCTTAAAAAATTTATTCTGTTGAGATATTCGACCGGACGCGCGTTATACCTTTTAGAAATATCGTCAACTTCCGTCTGTGTTTCGGCAACGTGAATGACAACAGTTGCGCTCAATCGGTCGGAAAGTTTTTTGACGTTTTGCAGATGTTCGGTTGAAACCGTATAAGCCGCGTGCGGCGCAAGTGCTGGAACTATTAAAGAATGATTTTTCCATTTGTTAATAAAACGCTCTGAATACGCAAGGGCTTCTTCGTGCGTTTTGTTATCAGGAACGGGGAAATCAATAATCGTTTCGCCTAAAACTCCCCGAACTCCGGCTTTCGCGGTTTCATCCGCAATTGCATCTTCAAAATAATACATGTCGCAGTAAGTTGTTGTACCACCACGAATCATTTCAGCCAAACCAAGGCGCGTCCCGACTCGCACAAAATCTTCCGTAACATTTTTTGCTTCGGCGGGAAAAATGAATTTCGTGAGCCACTCCTGCAAATCCAAATCATCGGCAATGCCGCGAAAAAGCGTCATCGGAATGTGCGTGTGCGTGTTTATCAAACCGGGAATGACGAGTTTGCCGTTAGCGTTGATTGTTTGTCTAGACGCGAATTTTTGTATGATTTCGTTAGCCGTGCCGACCGCGACGATTTTCTCGTTTTCGACGGCAACCGCGCCATTTAAAATCAAACGCTTTTCCGCTTTCATCGTAACGACGGTTCCGCCTTGAATAATTAAATCAACTGATTTTCGTTGAGCAAAAAGTGGTTG
>JAUJNR010000037.1 GCA_030448055.1 Pyrinomonadaceae bacterium | reverse complement strand
TTATAGAACAATAATCGAAAACTTTTTAAGTTTGACAGGTTTGAAACAATAAAAAGGTGAATAGTTAATTAACTACTCACCTTTTTCTGTGTTTATTGACAATTAATTATCTTGAAGGAATTTTAATTTCTCGTCCCGTTGATAAATTCGAAGTTGGCAGCAAGCCGTTATATTTGGCAAGTTCAACAGCCGAAACGCCTTCACGCGCCGCGATTTTTGCAACCGTATCACCCGATTTAGCTTTAACAACGCGAACACCGCTTGTCTGCGGCATAGAAATCGGAGCATTCGTCGGACGTGAATAAACAATCTTCTTCACATTGCTGTTCGGCACGACAATTTTTCCGCGCGGAGCGTTTGCGCCGCTGTTTGCCGCTTGCAGTTGTTCAACCGGAACGCCGGTGCGGTTTGAGATGTTTTGCCAAGTTTCGCCTACCGCCGTTTTTGTTACGCTTGCCATATTGCGATTGACGGCGGGAAGTTTTTTGAACAAAGCCACAACTTCGTTTGCTTTACCAGCCGGAACGCGAATGATATACGGTTCGGGCGGCGACATATTCGTGCGAAGCTCCGGGTTAAGATAACGCAAGTATTCAGTGCTTGTGTCGGAAGCCTGCGCCAGCAAACTCAAATTTGTCGAAGGAGGAACGCGAATCTGGTCATACATCAATTGCGGCGCGGGACGAACATGACCAAAACCATATTGTTGCGGATTATTGGCTATTAAAATCGTTGCCAAAATATTCGGCACGTAGTTACGCGTTTCTCTCGGCAAATATGGGTAAGCAACCCAGAAATTTGCAACACCGGCGCGACGTATAGCGCGGTCGACATTGCCTTCGCCCGAGTTGTAAGCAGCCATCGCTAATTCCCAGTTTCCGCTATAGCGGTTTGCCAAAAATTTCAAGTACTGAGCCGAAGCACGAGTGGCTTTTTCAAAACTGTTTCGTTCGTCAACATAAGCTGTACGACGAAGTCCGTAGCGCGCACCCGTTCCCGGAATGAACTGCCATAAACCTGAAGCAGCAGCCCACGAAAGAGCCGAGGGCTTCCAGGCGCTTTCAACTTGTCCGAGCCACGCGACGTTTTCCGGTATGCCTTCTTCGCGGAAAATGCGGCGCGCCATACGCATAAACATTCCCGAACGATAAAGTCCGGTTTCCATTGTCGAGCGTCCGCGTCCCTGGTAATAATTAACAAATTGCTGAATCATCGGATGAACTTGAAAGCTGAATCCGAGCGATTTGTTGGAAACCGCATACACGGCGTATTGATATTGTTGCTGGGCAACCGGATTGGTTTCAACTTGTTGCTCTTCGGTTGTCAGTTCGAGTTTTGCCAACTCATCAAGCGGCGAGGCTTCAAATTTTTGTTCGGTGAAACCGACTTGCATTAAAGCGTCGCTTTGATTACCGCCCGTGTTTGAAGCAGTCAGAGCATTATTATTTGCCGGATTAGATTGAGCAGGTTGAACGAGTTTAGTAATATCGTCCGCTAGTTTATTATCAATATTCCAGCCGCAGGTCGCCGAAAGACTTCTGATATTCGGCTGTTGTTTGGAAGGAAACTCCATCCGGTAAATCGTTTCGGTCAATTGGCTGTAACATTCGCGCAATTTTTGATTGCTCTGAACATTAACGCCTGACAACAGAAAAACTTCCACTGATTTGTCAAAATCTTCCCGGGCAGACGAACGACGATTATCTTGCAGGCTAACCAAGGCTTGTTTGAAATATTTGCCTGCATCGTTTGTTATTTGATTAAAACGGGCTTGGCTTTGTTCGACTTCCTGTGTTCTGGTATTGTTTCTTCCGCTTGCGCTCGAACTGGTAATTTGTCCGTTCACAAAAGAAATGGATATAAAAAATAAAATTGCAGTTGTATTAAAAACCTTAAAAAGGCGTGATTTCATCAGCTTCGTTTATACTCCTTATAAATTATTTCGAGGTTGGGCGAATTGTTAAAACGACCTGAAATTTGCTTTGGTAATACAATTAAACGTTAAAGCGCCTAAAAAGTTGCTTTTATCATTACTTTTTTTAGGATTTTCAGGATAAAAGCACATTAAAAGTAACATAGGAAAAAAACGGTGTCAAAACA
>JAUJNR010000036.1 GCA_030448055.1 Pyrinomonadaceae bacterium | reverse complement strand
GTGACCATAGACAAAACAGAACTGCTTGAATATGTCGGCACAATTTCGGAAGGAAAAATGGAGCAGGTCGAAAGGGGCTTACGCCTTGTCCTTTCTTTATGAATCTTTTTGAAGCGGCTGAAAATAACATAAAAACCGAAATCGAAACGCTTCGTGCCGAAATCAACCGGCACAATGAGCTTTATTATCAAAAGTCCGCGCCGGAAATTTCCGATGCGGAATTTGACGCGCTGCTTGAAAAATTAAAAAAGCTCGAAGCGGAAAATCCCGCGTTTGTTACGCCCGATTCTCCGACACAAAGAGTTGGCGGACGCGCTGAGGGCTTCAAGTCTTTCGTGCATCGCGTTCCGCTAATGTCGCTTGATAATTCTTACGACATTGACGAATTAAAATCGTTTGACGAACGCTGTCAAAGGTTAGCCGACGGCAGAAGATTTGAATACGTTGCCGAACTAAAAATTGACGGTTTATCGCTCGCTTTGCATTACGAAAACGGATTTTTAGTTGCCGGCGCAACGCGCGGCGACGGTTTTACAGGCGACGATGTTTTGAGCAACGTCCGCACAATTCGCACGATTCCGCTGAAATTAAAGGGCAAATTTCCCGCACAAGTTGAGATTCGCGGCGAAGCATTTTTGGCGCGTTCGGTTTTTGAAAAAATCAATGCGGAACTTGCCGAAAACAACATAAAAACTTTCGCCAATCCGCGCAACGCCGCTTCGGGAACTTTGCGCCAGCTTGACGCTTCAATTGTTGCGTCGCGCCGTATTGATTTATTTCCTTACGATGTTTTGTCAGGCAATCAAAAAATGTTTTCGACGCATTGGGAAATTTTTGAGTGGCTCGCGGAAAAAGGTTTTCACGTCAATCCGCATCGCGCTTTGTGCAAAACAATCGAAGAAGTTATCGAGTTTTGCAATTTGATGCAAACTAAGCGCGATGAACTCGATTACGATATTGACGGCGTGGTCGTGAAGGTAAATTCCACCGCGTTACAGCAAGAATTCGGCGCGACGACGAAAGCGCCGCGCTGGGCGATTGCCTACAAATATCCGGCTTTGCAGGCAACGACAAAACTAAATGATATTGTCGTCCAAGTCGGACGCACCGGAGCGTTGACGCCGGTTGCATATCTCGAACCTGTCTTGCTCGCCGGAACTGTCGTCGCGCGCGCGTCTCTGCACAACGAAGACGAAATTAAAAGATTAAATATAAAATTAGGCGATTGGGTTTTGATTGAAAAGTCAGGCGAAATTATTCCGCAAGTTTTGCAGATTATCGAATCGAAACGCGATGGCGACGAAACCGAATACGAATTTCCTAAAAATTGTCCGGTCTGCCATTCAAAAGTCGTGCGTCCCGAAGGCGAAGTTGTTACGCGGTGTCCAAATGTGGATTGTCCGGCAAAAGTAAAAGCGCGAATTTTACATTTTGCATCGCGCAAGGCAATGGACATTGAAGGTTTAGGTGATGTTTTAGTTGAAAAACTGGTTGATTTGGGTTTGGTCAAAACAGTCGCGGACATTTACGATTTGCAGATGGAAAAGGTTGCCGAACTTGAACGAATGGCGGAAAAATCGGCGACAAATTTAATGCAGCAAATCGAAGCGAGCAAGCAGAGAAGTTTGCAAAGATTGATTTACGGCTTGGACATTCGGCACGTCGGCGAGCGATACGCGAAAATTCTAGCCAATCATTTTCGTTCGCTTGATAAACTTTCAACCGCAACGGTCGAAGAACTCGACGCGATTCACGAAATCGGTTTGACGGTTGCCGAAAGCGTTTTTAATTTTTTCCAAAATCAGCGTAACCGGGAATTGATTGAAAAATTAAAAAAAGCAGGTGTAAAAACTGAAATCGGCGAAACTTCTGGTGCGAAGACAAACGATAATTTTGTCGGAAAAACTTTTGTTTTAACCGGAAAGCTAGAAAATTTTACACGAGACGAAGCGGCGCAGCTTATTGAAGAACGCGGCGGGCGCGTTTCCTCGTCAGTTAGCAAAAAAACCGATTATGTTGTGGCGGGTTTAGATGCCGGTTCAAAATTGGACAAAGCAAATTCGCTTGGCGTAACCGTGGTTGATGAAAATAGATTTAAGAGTATGACGAGTTAAAATGTTAGGGGTTATGTCCCATTACAAAAAAGTTGTTTATCTCG
>JAUJNR010000035.1 GCA_030448055.1 Pyrinomonadaceae bacterium | reverse complement strand
ACGCAGATTTAAGACTTAACGGCTCCGCACTTTCAGTGCAGAGGTTTTGATTGCGAATAAATTTCCTAAGCGAATTTACTTGTAACTGAATTAAGAAAAAGAAAAATAATAAGAATAACGAAAAGTTGTTTTCAATCTTCCATTTTCCATTAACTATTTTCCCGCGACTTTGGTTTCGTTTTGACCGACGATGTAACTGTTCTTCGCCCGTACAACTAGATTAGGTCGTTTCACGCGCACGCGAATTTGCTTACGCTCGCCTTTTTGCCCAACAACTTCCGGGTAATATCCAAGAGAATATTGACGGCGCAATTCTTCGGCAATGCCGGAGAATGCCGCGTCCAGGTTGGAAATCGTGCTGCCTTCAAAAGTTCTCCCGCCACTATTTCTGGCAAGTTCTTCTAAATACCTGCGTCCGGTTTCGTGTTCGGCGCGGCTTGTACCGGCGCCTGCTCCACCTCGCCCGATTTGAACGTTACCGCCGCCTAAAATAATCCCGATTAAGTCGCCAAGTCCGACATTACCGCTTCTACGGCGAGACGGCGGATAGTTCGTTCCGCCGCTATTATCCTGCAACTGGTCGTAAGTGTCATAACGAATCGGATAAAAAAGCGCGTCAACTTCTTCGATTTCTTTAACAGTCGTTTGATAATTAGCGCCGCGGCTGGTCGTGTCAACGCCGTCCGTAAAAAGCACGACTGCTTTGCGTCCTTGAATTTGTCGCAATTGTTGATTAATAACGTAATCAACAGTGTCATAGATGCTCGTCCCCTCGCCGAAGTCTGCCTTCAGAATGGCATCGCGCAAAACGGCGCGGTTGTTTGTCGCCGGGCTTAAAATCTGAACTCGTCTGTCAAAGGCGATAACCACCACCTTATCATCGCGCCGCAGTTGGTTAACAAAAGCAATCGCCGCGTCCTGAATTTCATTAATTTGATATTGGGTTGAAGGACTGACATCAAGCAGGAGAATAACCGTAAACGGCTGTTCGACCGAAGCAAAACTATCTATCTGCTGCTCGACGCCGTTTTCGAAGATTTGAAAATCTTTCTTTTGCAAACCGGAAATAAATCTGCCATCGCGGTCAAGAACGGAAACGGGAATCGTTACCAGATTAGTTTCGATGCGGATAACCTCGCCGTCATCTTCGGCGGATGTTTCTCCCGTTTTGTTCGAGGTTTGATTTTGATTGCTTGGGTTTGTACCGCCCCTCAGAACGGGCGGGCGTTTACCGGGAGTTTGATTTGAAGAATCAGTTTGCGTTGTCGAAGGCGTCGGAGTTGTTACAACACGCGTACGCGAATCACGTCCTGATTGCGCGAAAACTGAAATGCAAAAAAAACCCAGACACGCTAAAATAATTAAAATCTTTTTCATCTTCTTGATTCTCCAATCGAAAAATTTAGTTGTGGGAAGAATATATTTTTAAGATTAACAATTTGCGTTTAGAGATGCCTAAGCTGTCCAGGAAAACATCATCCGCGTTCTATTTCCTTCTGTTCAAAATTTGCACTGCGAGTTCGTTAAACTTTCGGCGCGTCGGATTGATATTTGCAAATGGCGGTTTGCGGGCGTGAGTTCGATTGGTCAAAAGTATAAAAATTCTTTCTTTTTGCGGGTCAATCCAAAGACTTGTTCCCGTAAAACCGAGATGACCGAAACTGTCTTTTGATAACCATTCGCCGGCAGTCGAATCTTTCGTTTCGGCAAGCTGAAACGCGATTGAACGCGCTTCGTTCAAGCCTTTCGTAAAGTTTGTGCGGAAAAGTTTACAGGTTTCAGGTTTTAATAAACTTGTTTCAGCGGCTAAAAATTGCCGCGCAATCTTGAACGTTTCAAGAGCATTTGAAAAAAGTCCGGCGTGTCCGGCAACGCCCTTCAAAAACCTAGCATTGCCATCGTGAACTTCGCCCCAAATCAAATGGTTGCGGAATTTGTCAGAACCGCCTGAATCAATGCACATTTGCTTTTCATATTCGTTTCCCTTTTCGCTGGCGGCAATTTTTTCGCGCAGTTCTTTTGGCGGATTGAAAAATGTATTTTGCAAATTTAACGGCTCGAAGATTTCTTGTTTCGCAATTTCATCTAAAGATTTTTGATAAAGTTTTTCGAGCAAAAAACCGAGCAAAAGAAAATTAAAATCGCTGTACACAACTTTTGCATTCGTCGGAT
>JAUJNR010000034.1 GCA_030448055.1 Pyrinomonadaceae bacterium | reverse complement strand
AGAGAATAGAAAATTTTATGAGTCTAATCAAACTCGTCATTTATAAATTAGCATTTTTGCTGAGCCTTTTGTTTTTGGGACGTTTCTTTTTCTAGGCTGATGGTTTCGGCTAAAGCTTTTGTCAAAATTATTTTTGCGGAAAACAAGATTTTATTCTTTGTTTCTGTTTGCATAACCTTTAAACAAAAATGCGGTCAATTGTGACCGCTTTTTTCATTTCAGAATCGTTTTATGAGTGAATCCAGAAAAATCAAACGCGCTCTGATCAGCGTTTCGGACAAAACCGGCATCGTTGAGTTTGTAAAAAAATTAAAAGATTACGGCGTCGAAATCGTCTCGACTGGCGGAACGGCGCGAGCTTTGCGCGAAGCAGACTTAAATGTTACGGAAGTTTCCGAAATCACCGAATTTCCCGAAATGATGGACGGGCGCGTGAAAACTCTGCATCCGAAAATTCACGGCGCGTTTTTGGCTTTACGCGACAACACAGAACACGTTTCGGCAATGAAAACTCACCAAATCGAACCGATTGATTTGGTTGTCGTCAATCTTTATCCGTTTGAGCAAACAATTGAAAAGGAAGATGTTTCTCTCGAAGAAGCCGTCGAGCAAATTGACATCGGCGGTCCGGCAATGATTCGTTCCGCTTCAAAAAATTGGCGCGATGTCGCCGTTGTAACCGACACACGGCTTTACGAAAGCGTTTTGAACGAAATGAATGAAACGGGCGGTTCGCTTTCGCTCGAAACCAGACAACGCCTTGCGGCTTTGGCTTACACGCGCACGGCAAGCTACGATTTGGCAATTTCCTCGTACCTTACCCGACAGCTTTCGGATGAAGATTTAAGATTTTTGGAACCGCTAAATCCATTGGGAAATCTTGTGTTTATCGAAGCCGAAGATTTCGGCGAAAACGCGAATATCGGTGAGCGCATTTCGGATGAAGAAAAAAGTAGTGAAGCCGATTCGAATTTTTCTGATTTCGCTTCGCTCGAACTTGCCAAAGCCACCGATTTGCGTTATGGCGAAAATCCGCATCAAAAAGCCGCGCTTTATAAAACTTTGCAAGAAACGGGCGGAATCGCTAATGCCGAGCAGCTTCACGGCAAGGAAATGTCTTTTAATAATTACATTGACACGGACGCGGCGTGGCGTTTGGTTTCTGATTTTGACGAGTTGGCTTGCGCGATTATCAAACATACAAATCCTTCAGGCGTCGGCGTTGGTGAAAACAACGAAGAAGCTTACCGCCGCGCTCTGGCAACCGACCCGGTTTCTGCTTTCGGCGGCATTGTTGCTTTTAACAAAATTGTTGGCGGAAAAGTCGCAAATTCAGTTAATGAAATTTTTACAGAAGTTGTCGTCGCTCCTGATTTTGAAGCCGATGCATTAGAGATTTTCAAAAAAAAGAAAAATTTGCGCGTTTTGCGTGTTGAAAAAAGCAATAATGAAAACCGTGTAGAATATCGCACAATTTCAGGCGGAATACTTTTACAAAACCGCGACGACTTAAAGATAAACGCCAAAAATTTAAAAGTCGTCAGTCAAAGACAGCCAACCGAAGAGGAAACTTGCGCCTTGCTTTTCGCGTGGAAAATCTGTAAACACGTCAAATCAAACGCGATTGTTTTCGCCAACGAATTTCAAACCGTAGGCGTCGGCGCGGGACAGATGAACCGCGTCGATTCGGTCAGAATCGCCGCAATACGGGCGGAGAAAACCGAACTCGATTTAAATAACACCGCTCTCGCATCGGACGCTTTTTTTCCATTCCGCGATAACGTTGACGAAGCAGCAAAATTCGGAATTTCGGCAATCATTCAGCCCGGCGGTTCCGTCCGTGATGAAGAAGTAATTCAAGCCGCCGATGAACACGGTTTAGCAATGGTTTTTACCGGCTATAGACATTTCAAACACTAAAAAATTCCAGATTCTAAATTTCAAAGTTCAGCATTAAATCTGGAATTTGGAATCCGAAATCTGGTATTTAAACTGAAATTGCCAAACCACTTCCGTTATAGTAAATTTAATTTTTTCATTTGCAAGAGTTTACGATGGATGAATGGTTAAGGGACAATCTTGTCTGCCCGCGCGACAAGCAAAAATTAAAAACAACCGGTGAAAATTTGATTTGTCCTGAAAATCACCTCTATCCGGTTGTTGACGACATTCCCATAAT
>JAUJNR010000033.1 GCA_030448055.1 Pyrinomonadaceae bacterium | reverse complement strand
GATGACCACCAAAATTGTTCGGTTCGATTTTTACGGCGATATTAGCAAGTAAAATCGCTTCGTCATTAGACGACGTTTTTCTAATTAAATCAGCAAGCGCGGTATAACCCTCGGCGAGAGTCGGGTCAAGTTCGACAGCTGTCTGAAACGCTTCTCTGGCGAGTCGTAAATTGGTTGCTATAGCCGCTTGCGAAAGCTGGCGGCGGGTCAAATTCCAAATATATCGTTGTCCTTCGAGCAATTTTGCGTAAGCTTGCTCACGTTTTTCGCGTGGGATTTCTGTTTTCTGCTGTAATTGGGCTAAGTTTTTGGAAATAATATCGGCGAGTTTCGGATTCGTCTCAACCGTTGGCGAAGTCGGACGCGGCGCCGGAGGATTGTTTTGAGCAAAACTGGTTTCGACACTGATTAATATCGAAATTACAATAAAAATAAATTTTATATTTTTCATCTAAAACCCCTTAAACTTTTTCCATACTAGTTGCAATTTTTTTCCAGACGGATTTGCGCGGAAAATTTATAAAAAACACAATCAGCGCCACGGCGACGCCACGAATCACATCAGCCCCGTTTCCGTTTAAGACAGCAATTATAAAGCCGATAACGGCTATCGCTTCGGCTAATGACCCTAATATAATCGAATTTGTTTGCAATGTCGCAAGCAGCTCCGAAAAGCCTTTTAGTAATGTTACGTCTCTAAGTCTGTCCCATTTGAACAATATCCGCCGCAAAAGAAATGTTCCGACGGCAATAAACAAGACGGCAATCCAAAGTGGCATCAAAGATTTAGAGTCCGTTGCCGATTCGGACTTTCCCGCGTAAATCCACCCGACAATCGCTAAAATGACAGTCGTTGTCATCTGTCCCGCAACGATAAGAGTTGTAGTTCGGTAACGCTTTTCTAATTCAGATTGATTTCCGACGGAAATTTCTTCCATACTCATAAATTAATCCAAGTTGATAGATTAATAAAAAGCCGCTTTCGGCGTAACTAATTTACTCAAAAGCGGCTTTAGTCTTCAAGCATAAATCTTTTTCCAGTTGAAAATTAAATTGCTATTCTGCTCAAAGTTTTACTTTTGTTCTGACGGTTGTTGACGTTGTGAAATCACGGTCGTTAGTGATTTCGGGATTTGCGATTCGTTTATATCGCCTTGATTTTCGATAATTTGGTCAATCAATTCAAATTTTGTTTTATCAAAATCATCAGTCATCAAAACTCCGTCATTGTCAATTGTCATCGGATAAATACCGAAAAGCTCATTTTTAAAGTTCGCAAAGAATGATTTCTTTTCCGGCGACAGAGCTTTCCTTCTTTCCGGCGCCGGTGCCGGAATGCTTGCGCCGATAAGCTGCAATTGCTCTTTGGCTTTTTCAGCGTAATCGCTGTTCGGATAATCGCGGACAAGTTGTTGAAAATACTTCGCCGCCTGGTCAGTTTCTTCTTCGAGCTGGTAAGTTACGGCAAGTTTATAAAGCGCTTCGTCCATAAAGGTGAAATTTGGATATTTGTCCAAAACCTCACGATACCGCGATTGCGCTCCTTTCAGCCCGCCCTTCTTTTGGTCAACCGAAAGTTTGTAATAATAGTTGGCGACATGAAGACTATGAAGTCCGAGGTTATCCTGAACTTGCTCCAAACGCGCATCAGCTTCCTTTCGCAAGGTTGGATTCTTACTTTGTTGAAGAAGCGCTTTCAAGCGTTGTTCGGCGCGCTTTGCCCGTGTCGCATCACGGTCGGGAAGACCAATTTGCCGCATTTCCGATTCGGCGATTTTCAGCAAAACTCTGTCAGCCAAAGGATGCGTCGGGAAAAAAGTCAGCCAATCTTGATACGCGGAAGCCGCCTGGATAAGCGCGCTGGTTGAACCTTCCAAATAGAAACTGTCGGCAACAGCGAGTTTTGCCATTGGAAGATACGGTGAATCTGGATATGTCGAAATAATTGTCTGGAAAAGCAGTCGTCCGACATCGTAATTATTTTTGCGAACTTCGCGTGTTGCTACAATAAAAAGCTCGCGGTCACGTCCGGGCGTTACCGTCCCAATCAATTCTTCGTATTCGTCATTTCCACCACCGCCGAAAATTCCCAAAAACTTTTTCTTTTTCTTTACTTCACGCGGTTTGCCGACATCGGAAACGGGATTTGCCCGTGCACTGGCGCTTTCAAGCAACGCATTGTCAACGCGTGTTTGAAACTCCG
>JAUJNR010000032.1 GCA_030448055.1 Pyrinomonadaceae bacterium | reverse complement strand
AAAAGCAAAAGAAAGAGGTTACAGCGTTGTAATCAGCGTTGATTGCGGTACTCGCAGTTTCGCACCCGTTGCCTGGGCGAAAGAAAACGGAATGGATTTTATTGTAACCGACCATCATTTGTCTGATGAAATCAAAGGAAATCTTGACGCTTTTGCAGTTGTCAATCCGAACCAGCCTGATTGCAAATATCCCGACAAACATCTCGCCGGAGTCGGTGTCGCGTTCAAACTTGCGCACGCACTTTTACGCGAAAAGGGCAAAGAAAATCTTGTCAAAGGCTTTCTGAAAGTCGTCGCCATCGGTACAATCGCCGACATAATGAAACTGACGGGCGAAAATCGGGCGATTGTCGCTTTAGGCTTGAAAGATTTGCCAAAAGCCGTTAATTACGGATTAAAAGCGTTGATGGAAGTTGCCGATTGCAGCAATGAAATGACGAGCTATGACATCGGTTACCGCATCGCGCCGCGAATCAACGCGGCAGGCAGAATGGATGCGGCGCGCCACGTTGTCGAATTGCTCGAAGCAGAAACTTTTGAAGCAGCGAGAAGTCTTGCCGAAATGCTCAACAACCGCAACCGCGAACGCCAAACAATGCAAAAGCAAATTACCGAATTGGCTTTTCTTGAAACAAAGGGAATTACCGAGAAAAATTTTGTTGTTGTCGCCGGCGAAAAATGGCATCGCGGTGTGATTGGATTGGCGGCTTCAAAAATCGCAGAAAAACTTTATCGTCCAACGATTGTTCTTTCAATCGAAGACGGAATCGGGCACGGAAGCTCGCGAAGCATCGGTAATTATCATCTTCTAAACGGTTTGGAATCGTGCGGTGAGCTTTTTGAACAATACGGCGGACACGCAGCTGCCGCCGGAATGAAAATAAAGGCGGACAATATCGAAAAACTTCAGGAAAAACTACACGCCCACGCGACAGAAAATCTTTCAGCGGAGGATTTGATTCCCGAAATAAAAATTGACGCGGTTGTTTCAACCAAAAGTTTGAGTCTTGATTTGGTGCAGCATCTCAAACAACTTGAACCGTTTGGAATGGGAA
This sequence comes from Pyrinomonadaceae bacterium, assembly GCA_030448055.1. Classification (GTDB taxonomy): domain Bacteria; phylum Acidobacteriota; class Blastocatellia; order Pyrinomonadales; family Pyrinomonadaceae. Next base: position 1,198 of record JAUJNR010000032.1, on the reverse strand, counting down.
ATCAGAAACCGAGATTTGCGACGAAAGATTTATTTTTGCTCGACGAGCCTTATGTTATGAAAGAAAAACATTTGAAAATGAGGCTTGCAGACAAAGACGGCAAACAGTTTGAAGCGGTGTGGTGGGACGGTGTTGATAAATCGAAAGAGCAAAATTTGCAGCGAAAATCAAAAATTGATTTAGCTTACACGCCAGAAGCAAATACTTGGAACGGTAAAACACGACTTCAATTAGTTGTTGAAGATTTAAAAGCAAATTAAATGAAAATTTTAGTTATCGGCGGAACAGGTTTTATCGGCAGTCAAGTTGTAAAATTTCTCGCCGAAAAAGGAAATGACGTAACAATTTTTCATCGCGGAAATACCAAATCCAACTATAAAGAAATTCTAGGGGAACGAAAAAATCTAGCCGATTTCAAAGAACGATTTAAAGAGCTCAAACCTCAAATTGTTATTGACGTAATAAATTATACCGAACAAAATGCTACTGATTTGATGCAGTCTTTTCGCGGAATTGCGGGAAGAGTTGTAGTTTTAAGCAGTCAAGATGTTTATCGCGCATTCGGAAGACTTTGGGGACAAGAAGATGAAAATATCGAACCTGTTCCAATAAACGAAAATGCGCCTTTGCGTAGTAAAACTTATTATTATCGAGACCTTGCCGAGAACGAACAGGACTTAAAATATAATTACAGCAAACTTCTGGTTGAAAAAACTGTGATGAACGATGCGGAATTGGCAGCAACAATTTTGCGTCTTCCAATGGTTTACGGCATTGGCGACCATAAACACCGCTTTTTTGATTTGATAAAGCGAATGGATGACAAAAGACCGTATATTTTACTTTCGGACAATGCGGCTAGTTGGCGTTGGACGCGCGGCTATGTTGAAAATGTCGCCGAGGCGATTATGGTTGCGGCGACTAATGAGAGAGCAAAAAATCAAATTTATAATGTCGGCGAGCGAGACGCTTTGAAAGAAAGAGAATGGATTGAATTACTAGCAAAAGAAATCGGTTGGAAAGGAGAAATTTTAGTTCTTCAAAGAGATTCGATGAAAGAACTTCTCGAAGGCAATTTCGTTTTAAGCCAAAATATATTTGTTGATACAAGTAAAATCAGTAATGAACTGAAATTTACGGAAACCGTTTCGCGCAGCGAAGCCATCAAAAGAACAATTGCTTGGGAAAGGGAAAATGC
>JAUJNR010000031.1 GCA_030448055.1 Pyrinomonadaceae bacterium | reverse complement strand
TTTGCTTTATAATTTGCGTTACGGTTCTTCAAACAGCTTCTAAGTTTTAGATTCTCTGCCGAACGACAGAAACGGAACGACAATGCCGCCGATCACCATCGCTAGCCCGATAATGATTCCGAAAACGGTGTACGAGGTAAATATGGCGATGCAGATTCCGCTAGCAATCAGCAAAATACTGAAAGCAAATTTTGCTGCCGTTCCGACAATCGAACTGCCGATTTCTCCGGGTTTCGCGCCTTTTACGTCAGTAGTTGCGAATTTAATATCGTCCATTGAAAGGGACTTCTTGTTTAAAACCGCTTCGTCTTCTATTTTGGTGTCCTGATATTGCTCTCTGTCAGTTTCTTTGCTTGTCATTGTTTGTCTCCACAATTTTTCTACCATTAAGATTATAAAAAATCAGCGGCAGAGCTTTTGTATTCAAACATACTTTCCCAAATTCCTTTTCGTTGTGCAAAACCGAATGCTGCCCTTTATAGCACGGGAGCATTAATTTCGCCGTTACGCTTCTAAAATCTCAACTTTCGTTTCAATCAAATTCTTCGGAATCAGCGCCGGAAAATATGCCATAATTTCTTCAACCTTTGGTCTGCCGCCCGCAAAACCCGTAACTGATGGCGGCCCTGTTAAAATTAACGGCGCGATTTCTTTAGTAAATCTTTCCACATCGGCTTTGTTTTGCCCGCGCACGCCGACGCGCAATTGAACTTCGGGAATGTCTTTCGGTGGTTCGCCAGCAAGATGTCCGTGTGTGGCATTCACGCCCACAAACTCGGTTAAAATCATATCGAATTTCAAACCTAGTTTCTCTAGTCGCTCCCGCAAAATTTTGTCGGCGAGTTTTGCTTTTTCAAAAGCGTCCGGATAAGAATAAACAAGTGTTCCGACGGCTTTCCAACCTGCTGAATAAGCAATCGAAACTTTATAAAATTCCGTGTTCGGTTTGCCTTTGATGCCAAAAACACGAACACGATTTTCGCCGTCATTCGCTAAATTTATGGTTGTAAAATCGGCGACGACATCGGGCGTAATATAACTGTACGGGTCGCCCATTTCATATAAAAGCTGCTCTTTGACCGATGGAATATTTACTAAACCTCCTGTATTTTTGTGTTTGGTAATAACAAAATCGCCGTTTGAAAACGCTTCGACAATTGGGAAACCAACATTAGCTAAATCAGGAATGTTTTGCCAGTCGAATTGACAATTTCCGCCCGAACATTGCGCACCGCATTCGATTATGTGTCCGGCAATTGTCCCGGTTGCAACTTTGTCCCAATCTTCAAAACTCCAACCAAATTCGTGCATCAAGGGCGCGAGCGTCAAACCCGTATCGGTCAAGCGTCCGCCGACAACGATTTGCGCTCCTTTATCTAGCGCTTCAACAAGTGGTTGTCCGCCTAGATAAACATTTGCGCTTTGCACTTTATCGCGGATTGCAGTTAGCAATTCGCCCGTGTCCATATTTCTTATTTCAACGCCTGTTTCGAGGAATTCATCAAGTCGAGGCAAAATATCATCGCCTGTTACAACGCCGATTTTTACTTTTCCATTCAAGCCTAATTCTTTGGCAACATCACCGATAGCGTTAGCGCAGCCTTTGACATTAACGCCGCCGGCGTTTGATAAAACTTTAATATTTTTTTCGACACAATCAGGCAAAATCTCGCGTATTAGACTGACAAAATCTTTCGCGTATCCAGCGTTAGCATCGCGCGAGCGTTGCTTTTGCATAATGGACATCGTAACTTCCGCCAAATAATCGAGCATCAAATAATCAATCTGACCGCCCCGCACTTGTTCAACCGGCGCGGTTAATAAATCGCCCCAAAATCCTTGTCCGCTTGCTACTCGAACTTTTTCTTTCATAAATCTTTAATTAAAAAACAAAAAATTAAGGCGGTCAACAATCGTCCAAATTTTTCTCGATTGCAACCGCCTATTTCAAATCAATTATTCAAATTTTTAATTGAAAACTTTTTTAGTTCTACTGGCAAAAGCCTTTACTCCACGTTTTGTTTTGTGAGTGGCGTATTTCGTTCCTTGAACTGTTTTACCACCAACGTATTTTCCGCCTTGGTATGCTTTTCTTCCAGTGTATTTTGTGCCAACCCAAGCTTTGCGCGAAACATATTTTGTTCCGTTCCAAACTTTTCTGGTTACGTATCTGCCACCTCGATAAACACTTGAAGCTACACCGCGGCTTTTCCTTTTAACATAAACGCCGGTTTGTTTTGCTTTTTTGCCGGTATA
>JAUJNR010000030.1 GCA_030448055.1 Pyrinomonadaceae bacterium | reverse complement strand
GGGAAAACTGGCTTTTGCTTTCTTTTTGCTCGTTTTCTACTACTGATTCACATATGAGTTTTGAAGACATTAAGATGAGGATGCTTGGTAGAGACGTTTGACGAAAGAAAAAATATGGATGACAGAAGACTTTTCCTGATCAGCGACCTGCCCGGTTTTACGCCGCAAATCAGTCGTCTTGTTTCAATGATGAACTACGTTCGATTTACCTCTCTTTCCACAGTAGAAGGCTTAGAGACGCAACACCTTGATTACTTGCATGATGCGGAAAGTAATTCAATCGGGGCGCTCCTGTTGCACATCGCCTCGGTTGAGGTTGCATATCAAGCGGCTACTTTCTATTCTCGCGGTTTGAATGATGAGGAAAGACGCAAGTGGGATGTTGCCCTGAACTTAGGTGCCAGAGCAAGAAGTGAAATAAGAGGCTATGACTTGGATTTTTATTTGGAAAAGCTAGAACAGGTGCGCGTAAAAACTCTGACAGAACTAAGCAAACGCGAGGACAGGTGGCTCGAACAAGTAACACCATTTTGGGGCGGGCGGACAGCGAACAACTACTTCAAATGGTTCCATGTCTTTGAGGATGAACTTAATCACAGAGGACAGATACGGTGGCTGAGCAGCCGTGCTTTAAAAAGATCTTGAGATTACCACTCAATTTACTAATTTATTATCAAGCGTAAAGTGGAAAACCCAAAATTAACTGTAGTAAAAATTGTAGTAGTAACCAGCATTCACTCAAAAACATGAAGGAACACTCTAAAAAGTAAAATGTTTGTAGTGTAACTCTATACTGCTCCCCGTTGAGACAAAACGATTAGGTTGAGTGTATCCTGTCAAAAAAGAGGATACATATCAATGAAAAAACGACAATGGACTTCCGAGCAAAAGTTGCACATTGTAATGCAGGGCATCAAAAGCAGACCGGTTTCGGAGATTTGCAATGAACACCAAATCAATCAATCGCAGTATTATTTGTGGCGCGACCAGTTTCTGCAGAATGCGGGCAAGGTCTTTGAAATGCCGCAAAAGGCACAGCAGCAGAGCAGACTCGAACGTGAAAACGAGAAACTAAAGGCGATGGTCGGCGAGTTGACGATGGAGCTTAAAAAAAACGATTGGTAAAACATCGTCGGCGTCGTGCGCTTGTCAGAGTTAAAGTTGATTCCGCCCTGCTGGAGCGGATTCAGATTATCAAGTCAGAACATCCGTTCTGGGGTTATCGCAGAGTTTGGGCTTACTTGAGATTTGTCGCCGGATTGGCGGTCAACCGAAAGCGCGTTTATCGGCTTTTGAAAGAAAACGATTTACTTGTTCATGCCGACACGCGCCTTTTGGCAAAACGGACAAGTAGAGCGCGCGAGCTGCACCCTTCGACAATCAACAGTTGGTGGGGCATTGATATGACCAAGGTGATGACCGATTCCGGTTGGGCATATATCGTACTGGTTTGTTGACTGGTACATCAAAAAGATAGTCGGACATTACTGCGGCGAACAATCCAAGAGTTGGCATTGGCTGGCGGCAATAAATAAAGCAGTCAATCGTCAGTTTCCCAAAGGCATTCGGGAAACGGAAATCGAGCTGAACTTAATGAGCGATAATGGCTCGCAGCCGACGAGCCGCTCGTTTATGGAAACCTGCGCGGGGCTGGGAATCAAACAGGCCTTCACCGCTTACAACAATCCGAAAGGTAATGCCGACACCGAGCTGATGATGCGAACTCTGAAAGAAGAACTTTGCTGGCTTTGGGAATGGCAATCGGCTAATGAATTGAAAACGGTGCTTGATACTTTCATCGAGGACTTTAACTCAGGTTATTTGCATTCAGCTTTAGGCTATAAAACGCCGAACGCATTTGAAAAAGAACATTTTGAAAATCAGCGGGTGACTCTCAACCTGGCAGCTTGATTAACAGGGTGCATTACAGAGTAATTCCTTTTTAAACTCCGCAACTGATTCCATGACATCTCCTTAAACATTGATGTTGGTATAAAACCGGACTCCAACATCCTGAACGTCATAAATCATAACGTCAACATCAGCAAGGTCTTCTCGAGACGGCTTTCTTTTCGACCCGTAAAGTGAAATTATTTTTATGCCCGTCGCAGGATCTTTCTCGTCGGAAACTTTGACGCCCGCGCTGGCGTTGCCCCGAAAGCCGTGTTCGGGTCCGAATACTTTGATGACGTTAATGCCTTTCGACAACAGGAAATCTATAATGAACCCCATAATTCGGACAGTTAGTTAAGGTGGAAAATGATGATAAA
>JAUJNR010000029.1 GCA_030448055.1 Pyrinomonadaceae bacterium | reverse complement strand
TTTGCGGGTAAAAGCAATTGATAATGAAACCGAATTTTTGCTTTTTGATTTGGCGTAAAAACAAGGTGCTAACAAATAAATTTCCTGCATAAGCACAAAGCAGGCAAAGTTTTTTAACAACAGATTACACAAATCACACGAATTAAAATCAACCGAAATAAATCTGTGTAATTTGCGGAATCTGTTGTTAAAAATTTTCTTTGCGTGTTTTGCGCCTTTGCGGGAAATCATTTTCCTTGCAAAACAATCCGAAATGGGAAATGTCTTTTCACCGAAAATTCTCCGAGATTTGCTTCGCGCGCTAAGTTTTCCAATTCCTTGGTCTTAAAACTTCTCAAAATCGAAAGTGCGCCGTCTTCACGGACAAGTGAACTTTTAATAAAAAATTTTCCCACGGTTGTATAAAGAAGATAAGCTATTTGATGGCGATGCAGGTCAATTATAAAGATTTTCTGACGTGAAACTCGCGCCATTTCGTTTAGAATTTTTATTATGTTTTCGTCCGTAAAATGATGTGTAAAAAGTGAGCAAATAGCGTAATCAAAAGATTTATCGTTAAAAGGTAAATTTAGTGCGTCGCCGCGAACCGCGCAAATTTCTGCAAACTCCTTTGATTCTTCTAAAATCGCACGAGCCGACCGCGCATTGAGTTCCAAGCCGGAAAGTTTCGCTTTTCGATTTTGTTTTCGCGCAAATTTCGCAATTTTGCGAAGCAATTCGCCCGAACCCGCGCCAACATCTAAAACGCTAAACTTTTCTAAATTTGATTTTTCAATATCTTGCAAAAGCGTTTTTTTCAACGCCCGATTATCACCTGCAAACCGATTTACAAGCCGAATCTCCCGTAAAAAAATCTCGTACTCTTCAGGCGTGTAATCACCTGTGTCGATTCTTTCAAGTTTGTAACTGCGCGTTTTGAACACGAAAAAATAATAGCAAAATTAAGAAAAACTGTGTGAATTAATGAGCTAAAAATTTTATATTTTGCAGGTTTATACGCTAAATTTGATGTTTGTTTTTCAAAGTATTTATCTTTAAGCTGAATAAATGTTAATGCTTTTTGCGCCGAGATGTGGAGAAAGAGAATGGAAAATATAAAGTGGAAAACGGAAAGTATCGGATAAAAGATTTTACATTTTCCGTTTTCCAGTTTTCGTTTCTCTGCCTCTCGGTAGTTCAATTGAGTAATTAACCATTGGTGCTAGTTTGAAAAAAGCTAAGTTGTTGAAAATAAAGGAAAGCTGTTTTTACTTTGAAAGTGATTTTTAGCGAATTTCACCGAATTTTGTCGAAATTGCGAAAGTAACACTTTTTACTAATTGCTAAGTCTTTTGTTTTCAACACCACGAACTAGCACCAATGGTTATATAACAAGTGTAGATATTGTCAAGACCCCAAACCTTGAGCCATAGGTCTGGCGAGTTTCTCCCTCGATTCACATTTCAATAATCTCTGCCGCTTTTCCCAATCCTGTTTGAATTCATCGGGCGTTTGATAACCCAAGCTGCTGTGCGGTCGTTCGCCGTTGTAGAACTTGCGCCACTTTTCGGCAACCACTTCAGCTTCGCGCCAGTTGCCGAAGATTTCCATCCGCAAACATTCGTCTCGAAACTTGCCGTTGAAACTTTCGCCTTTCCCGTTTTGCCACGGACTGCCCGGTTCGATATATGCCGCTTTGACATTGTTCTCCGCCAAGATATCTTTAATGATTCCGGCGATAAATTCCGACCCGTTGTCCGACCTCATAAATTGTGGGAATCCGCGTTTTGCGCCCACTTCGCGTAAAACTTCTTTTACCTGCCCTGATTTGAAAGAGCGCCCCACTCGAATTGCCAAGCCTTCTCTGGTGAACTCGTCCATTAAAGTCAGTAGCTTAATCGCCTGCCCGCCGCGTCGCGGTCAAACACAAAATCATACGTCCAGATTTGATTCGGGCGCGTTGCGGTCAGCGTTGTCGGCTGTCGCTCCCGCAGTTGTTTCCTTTTCCGGCTCACACGCGGCACCTGCAAGCCGAACTTCTGCCAAATCCGCACCACCCGTTTGCGATTAACGCTCTGCCCGCGTCTTCTCAAAAGGGCGTGAACTCTCCGGTAGCCGTAACGCGGATTGGCAAACGCTAATTCTTTAACCTGATTTTCAAGCTTCTCGTCCGGCTCTCGCTTAATTTTATATCGGCAGGTTGAACGCGCCACCAATATCAGTTGGCACGACCGCCGTTCCGAAACTTCTTTAGTCCGAAGAAAAACGACCGCTTCGCGTTTGCGCTCAACCGTCACC
>JAUJNR010000007.1 GCA_030448055.1 Pyrinomonadaceae bacterium | reverse complement strand
CGAAAGTTGACGGCTGTAAAGAAATACCCGGACCTGTTAATAATGTGTTGAGTCCCGTAACAGTATCTTGATCAAGAAGATTAAGAATGTTTAAATCTCCAACCATCGTGAAACGATCATCTCTACCGAAACGATACTTGTGCGAAACAGCGATGTCCGTTTGGCTGAAGGTCGGAGTTCTTCCTAAATCTCCGCGTTTCGTAAAGATTACGGCTGTACTATAATTAATTAATGTTGTTTGCGGCGTGCCGGATTGAAAGGTTTGGAAAGCAGAGATTTCAGTTGAATTAGATTTGCTTCCCATCCAATCAAAGATATAAGCGCCGTAAGCATTAAATACGTGCGGACGATCCGTTGCAAGACGCCCGTTATCCGGCTCGCCTGTTGCGGTAAATCCGATGAACGGTAAGTCGAAGAAACGATTAACGCCCGGTGCAGTACGACCTTGTCCAGTAGCAACAGTAACTTCATCCGAACTTGCTAAACCTGAATAATTACCATACAAACGGCTCAATGTGTAATTTACGTTGAAGTAGTAGTTGTTCGACAACCGTTTTTCAAGCGTAATTTCCATCGCGTCATAACGACGTTGCGGTTTAGTTGATTTCTGGTAACCCAATTCATTTAAGAGCTGAAGGTGTAATCCTTCGCCAGGATTAGCGATGACGAATGCTTCGCTGCCTTCGAGGTTATAGATACCGGCATCTTCGATAGCTTTTTTAACGTCTTTGTTGGTATAACGACCGCGAATGACATAATCTCCCATCAACTGGTGTTCAAAACCAACCGTGATTTCATCCTGACGGAACGGCTTCAGATCAGGATCGACTGCACCGGTATAAATCGTCGCGTTCGGGTCATTTGAAGCGATGCGATAGTCAAACTGGCAACGGCTCAAACCGCTTCCGATGAAACCAGTCGCAGAACATTTTCCGCCCGGAGCATCGTCGAAGTTTCCGAGAACATTTTCCGGTGTGAAAAATCTGAAATTCTGACCTGGAAAGATTTCAAAGAAGTCTAATCGGTAAAAGTCGCCTCCGAAAGAACCGAGCGGAAGTTGAAACTTCAGACGATCGTAAAACTGTCCGTAGCTTCCGAAGATTTTCGATCTTCCGTTGCCGAAAAGATCAAAAGCAAAACCTAATCGCGGAGCGAGCTTATCACCGAATCCGAAGTTGATCGGCGGAGCAAGTCCATTAAAAGAAGGAAGGTCTTCTTTTTCAGTGCGTAAACCTAAGTTTAATGTCAAACGATTAAACGGCTGCCATTTGTCCTGAATGTAAACTGATTGGTTTGTATTTTGACCGACGCCTGTGGTTGCAAAACGGATAAGCTCACCGCAACCGATAACTCCCGGACTGTTCGTAATAGGCGCACCCAAATCAGAACAAGTGGAGCCATAATATAAATCGAGGAATCCGGTTCCGGTAGTTCTTGAGTCCACGTCATTTTTAATTCTGAAATATTGATAACCGCCTTTCAGTTCATGACGTCCCAAGCCATTAAACAGAACAGTTCCGTCAAACTCATAGTTTGTTCGGACCGAAACATCCTTGAGGGTTTGTGCTACAACCGGATCCAGAAACCCAGTCGTACAGGCACCAGCAATTGTTGTGGACCCTTCTTGGCATCTAACTCTGGACTGGAATGGAATAAAGTAGTTACCTAATTTTTCGTTCAGGAATCCGCGTGAAAAACGACCGCTGAAAACCAAATTGCTTGCCGGAGTCCAAACCGCTTGTGCAGTTACATTGTTCGAGTTTTGTCGTCCGCCCTGGCGATTGGCAATCTCACTTCCGGTCAGAGTTCCGATTGTACCACCGAAATTAACTACATTAGGCGTTCCGCCTAATGAAATGTTTCCTGTATTAATAGCATTCGTATAAGGAAGATTACCTTCATCAACAATCGGATTCCAGGTATAAGTACCTGATAAACGAAGATTGCTGACCGGTTGTGCATCTAAACGGAAGAATCCATATTCAAACGTGCGTTTGCGTCTGAAAACATCCGTAGCAGTTACTGTTCTGGTAGCCGCAGGTACATTTGTAGTGAAATTAGTGGTGGTTTGGCTAACGTTAATCGTCGGAGAATAGCTGCCGAAGAACCAAAGTCTGTCTTTGATAATCGGTCCGCTTAAATTAGCTGTCGGATAAGTCGTTAATGAACGAGCTTTTCCTGGATTAACAAACTCTGTAGTTTGAACAAATGCAGCACCCGAACCGGAAGTGAAACGCGACATGAAAGGACGAGTCGCACCGTTTAATTTCGATGTATTAAACTGCATTCCGAATTCGCCGCGGAAATCATTGCTTCCGCCCTTGGTAACAACGCTAATTACGCCGCCTGTTGCGCCGCCGAATTCAGCATCAAATCCGCTGGATTTAACCGAGACTTCTTGGACGAATTGGATCGGAATAGCATTGTTTGCATTCAATGTTCCGGTACGAAAGTTAGTTACTTCCTGACCGTCAATAACGAAAACGTTTTCTGAACCTGAAGCGCCGTCAACCGAAAAACCGCCTGCTGCGCCTTCGTTACGAACACCCGGAGCAGTTCTCAAAACGGAAGTAAAGTCAACGCCTTTCGGCAAGAGTTCAATTTTTTGCGCATTAACGCTGGTTGAAATTTCATTGTCGGTTGTATCAACCGGCTGATCGGAAGCAGCAATGTCAACTACGTTTGTTCCACCCGCTACACCCAATTCAACATTCAATTGGGTTGTTTTTCCAAGAACAACCTGCACATTTTCATTTCTGTATGTTCCAAAACCTGCGGTCGCTTCTGTAGTTACAACGTAAACGCCCGGAGGTACTTGAATTACACGGAAGAATCCTTCGCCATCAGCTGTTACCGTGCGGTTAAAACCCTGGCTAGTACCAGTGGTAGTTGTTCCGCTGGCGTCTGTTGACGAAGTTAAGTTTTGGACTGTCACGGCGACATTAGGCACAACAGCGCCCGACGGATCCTTGACCGTTCCTTCGATATTACCTGTCGTTTCCTGCCCGAACGCTACTGTAGTGGTCAAACAAAACACGAGCGACAACATCGTGATCATAAATCTTAAATTATTTTTCATTTTTTGCTCCTAATTTTTTGTTATTAGTAATTATTTAATTCCAATAATTTGGAATTCTTCAGGGCAACAAAAAGGAAGCTGACTCTCATCAGCTTCCATCCGCCTGATAGATGCAAGCGTCGTGCCCCTAAAGGCTCAAAACGCAGTCGCTAAAGATTTTCACCTTTTGCCAAAAGAATTATCGGAAGCGGGTTTGAAACAAATATAGATTTTTGAAGAAAACAGTCAGAAATTCGGAAAGGAAATCGAAGCAAAAAGTTCCATCAAATTTGATTTTTTATGCGGGGGAGCGGCGAGTTATTCAAACCGGCTTAAGATTTCTTTCCGGTAGTTTCGGCTCAGAACGAATTCCGAACCATCTTTGAGAATGACCGCATATTGCCCGCCGAACATTGGCTGGAATTCTTTGATGCGTTCAGCGTTAACAATTGTTGAGCGGTGAATACGCAGGAAAGCTTCAGGGTCGAGCCGTTGCGAAAGGTTGTTAATTGTCTCGCGCAACAGGTAGGTTTTTCCTCCCGCGTGTACTTTCAGATAATTGCCGTAAGCCGTCACCCAGTCAACTTCTTTGGCGGGAATGACGACTAGGCGGTCTTTGTGATTGATGACCAGGCGGTCTAGAAAGTCGCGGTTTGTTTTCAGGTGCGCCAACAGATTTTTTATCTGTTGGTTTAAGTCCTCATCGTTTGCACGGCTCAATCTTTCGCGCACCCGCGCCGTTGCCTGATGAAAACGCTCTTCGCTAAATGGCTTCAGCAAATAATCAACGGCGCAAACATCAAACGCCTTGATTGTGTATTGGTCGTAGGCGGTTACGAAAACGACCGCCGGCATATTTTCCGCAGAGAGTTTTGCGAGCGCGTCGAACCCGCTCCCGTCCGGCATTTCAACGTCGAGAAAAACAAGATCGGGGCGCAGTTCCAGACAATCGGAAACGGCTTCGGCGACGTTCCTCGCTTCACCGATTACCTGAAACTCTTCGGCGCTCGCTAATAGCTGTTTTACTCTTTTTCTTGCCAGCGGCTCATCGTCAATTATTAATGTTCTAATTTTCACAGTCCAATTCTCGGAGAAACTCGGAATTGACTATTCTACGACAAATGTTTGAAAAAGGCTCTACCACGGTTTATTTGGTAGTGCCCTAATCATGTGGTGCTGGAAATTAAGTATTTTCAACGACTCGAAAAATGTAGATCCAAAAGTGTGTCAAAAGTAGAAAAGACGGATGACTTTTGGATTTTAGTTATGAGACGACTTTTAAGGCAAAATCAGAAAAAGCCTTATATGGAAATTAAGGCTTAATTCACATTAATATAACTATTTAGAGTGTCCCGAAAACGTTACTAATGAGACACTTTTGAAACACTTTTCTGATTGTCCCAAAAGGGGCTTTTTGAGACAGTTTTTTCAAACATGGTTTTTGAAACTCAACAGCTTGATCATAGAGTTTGAAGATAATTTCTATATCTTGCGGAATGCGTTATTTATCTGCATAGTTTATAGCCTTTCGGTCCTGCTATATCCTACTTAGCTTTTAAGTATGGCGCGACATTGTTCGCGATTATCTGGAACTCCACATTCATTAGCGGTACCTTCTTGCGAAAAGCCTCCCATGCTTCAGCCGGTACGGCATCTGATCCATAGAGTATGCGCTGGAGCCCGATCTGGCGGATTCGTCGAACAATCTCCTGCATTTCTTCGGGTTTACCGTATTGCCAAGCGCCCGAAATATCAAAGTAAAGGTTCTTGGTCAGAGGGTCTTTGGCGGCCACGGCATCAGCATAGAACGCCAGAGCCGAGCTTGAGAAACTCTCGCCTCCCCAGAGATGCGCAATTTGAATTGGAACGCCAGGCGCTGCCGCGACGAGCTGCCGCAGGAAAACTTCTGCATCGCCACGCCCATATGTCGGCTTGGACCGGACGTGGATGATCATGGGCAGGCGGTTCTTGTTCGCCACCTCCATCACGCGGCGGACTTTTGCTACCTGATCGGAATCTTGGAAATCCAACTGAGCCGCGTTAAAGTTCATTTTTAATCCCTTGAAACGCCTGCTCGTAATGCAGCGATTAAGCTCCTCAAGCGCATAATCTTTGAGTGGGTTAAAGCTGCAGAAGGCAACCAGGCGATCCGGAAATTGCGCTACCTGATCAGCAGTCCAATCATTCTCGGCGCGAAGCTTTTGGTATGCATTCGGCACTGGTTCAGGGCGAACGGCGTCGAAATAATAGGCGTTGGACATCACGACGCCGCGCCGGATTCCAGCCTCATCCAGTTTGGCAATGAGTTGCTTGGCTGTATAGGGTTTATCGAATGACAGTGCTCCCTGATAGATGTAACTTTCCGCCGCACTTCGCCACACGCCGTCCGATGCTTTAATCAGCGAAAATAAAAAGGATCCGAAATGCTGGTCAGTGCCATCTGCTTCGACAAAGTAGCCTGCAACCCGGGCGGACGACTGGTCGAGATTGTAAGAGACTGGCTTTATGTAATAAGGCGTATCGGAGATTGTCCATCTTACATAACCGGCAACTGTGCTTCGTCCGCGTGCCCATCCGGCTGTTCCCCCTCTGAAATAAAGAGCATCTTCAGTGTAAAGCTCGGCAAGTGCATTTTGATCATTCCATCTGCGCGTTCTCTCGCGGACAAAATGAGCCAACTCTTCAGGAAGCTTAATTTCAGGCAGCAGTGGAGGTGTTGACAGCCCTACTGCTGCTGGGCTGTACAGATGCAAGTGGTGATCTACGACCGGTGCCGTTGGTTTTTGGGAAGTTCGTTTTGATTGTCGGGTAACTGTTTTCGTATTTCTGTCTTGAGAAAGTGCCGGGACAGACAGAGTTATCATGATTATCACAGCCATAACTGTGATTCGTTTTAGGTGAAACTCCAAAAATCTAATACTTCTGTTTTTATAACCATTCACTTTTATCGTATTTAAGCCAAGTTTCATATAATTGCAATTGTTTTTCCTTTAAATTTAATAACCAATAAGAATCCGATAAAACCATTGATCCCTATTTCTGGATTTCATAACTTCCTTTTCCCACCACATCGCGCCTCTACGGAGATACTTGTTAAGTAAGATAGCGGTGATTCCAAAAAACAATAGAAGAATCTTTTCCTGCATAAAACGGTTTTCAAATGTTTCAAAAAGGGTCCTTTTCGGGACGTTTTTATAGTGTTTCATTAACGGGCGTTTATGAAACAGTTAATGAATTATATTTATTACTGTTTTGTCGATAATCGGAAGACAAATTTTCTTTTGTCTGGATAATGCAATTTGCTGATTCGGTTTAGGAATGTCCTACTTTAAGAGTTCTTCAATTTGTTTCCTTCTCTGAAACACCCAACTTTTTTCCGAAAGTTCATTACATTCAGCATCGAAACTTTTAAGGTGCCGACGCGCTTCGACAGCTTTTTTGTCCCTTGTATAAACAGAAGCGGCAATGACATAACCTTCGCAACGTTCAATAAGTGAAACGTTATCCTTCTTCAGGAAATCTTCAATTAACACTGCTGCCTCCAGCCATTTTCCGGTTCTACTGAGATTTAGTGCTTTCTTCAATTCTTCGGAAGAATGCGTTGCCATATTCGTCGGCGCCGTTTCGGAATTGGCGACAACCTTTTCTAATTCTAAAGTTTTGGCATAAGGGGTATAGGTCAGTCCGCGTATCGCGGCATAAGCTGTGGCATAGAAGAGGTAATCACTGTGATAATCTTCGGAATACTCAGGCAGGGTTAGCAAGGAAAGTAGTTGTTTATAATGCCCGATGGCTTCTGCCCTGCGCCCCTCTAGATCAGCGATTCTTCCCAATTCTAATAATGCCGCCTGTTGGAGAGTCAAATAGTGCCGCCACCTGAAGCCTTTAAAGGGGAATCTTGCTGACTGCCTGAGTCCAGCAATCCTCTCAAAATTTACGCGTGCTCCTGCCAAATCTCCACCGAGCATTTTGTGCCGGGCGCTGAAGTATTCTCCCCATGCTTTCGATTTTGGATCTTTGTCCGAAAAATTCAACAGCCTTTTTAAAAGTCGCTCCGCACGTTCTTGGGATACTGTTGCTCGCGCAGACGAATCCCAGGACTCCGCCAGGATAGCGGCGATGTCTTGAGCCTTTAGCAGGTCGTCTGACTTTTTACTGTTCAGTAATGAAGCGCTCTGAACCACCTGTTGGGGTTCAACTACCTTAAAGCCTCTCGTACGGAGTTTTCGTTCGAGATCGGATTTATGCATCGCGCCGATGACAATCGCGATCCGTGAACCCATATGTCTATTGGCAACCGCCCTGATGTACTCGACAATATGATTGTTACGCTCTTCCATGTATTCCTGGGCAGAGCCTTTTTTACCCTTCCCTTCGTCGATCCACTTCACAATCTTCTCGCCGTATTCTGCGCCGTTAAGCACGTCGAAGTCAGGCGCGTCCTCCTGTGCTGGAAGTTGATTGTTCCACGATGATAAACCATACTGATACTTGGCGGGATCAACAACGGGGCTGTCCAAAATCTTCTTAATATTCTTAACCTGTGCAGTGTGCGTTCTCTGGGAATAGTTTTTCTCGCCGATCCAATCAATACCATAAACCGGGATTTTATTTTCGCGGGCGAACGGCACCGCTAGGTGTTGCGCTTCGTAAGTGGCTTTGTAGTATTGCCCTTTTGCGAACCATTCAGGATTGCTCTCCACTCCGATGACCTGAGCGTTAAACGCTTCGAGAGTCGCTCTAATATGAGCAGGCGAAAATTTTTCGCTCCAAAACTGTCCCGGCGCATGCTGCACGCCGATGATTAAAATCGTTTCTTTGCGATTTATTGTTGGAAATCGATGCTTTGATAAAGATTCTGTTGAAATTGCTAAACTTCTTTCCCCAAAGGAATAAATACAGATAATTACCAAAAAGAACAAAAGCAGTAGTTTTCTCATAAGGAAATTTACGAAATACCCGCAAAGGACGCCAAGTAATTTTTGAGATAGCTTCTAATAAAAAACACAAAATCTTACAGCCTTTCATCATGCTGTAAATCTTGATAATCCGTTAGAAGTCCATACCTCTTAATTTTTGAGTTAATTGTCGTATAATTGAGTCCGAGCATTTCAGCCGCCGCTCTTTGATTCCCCTTATTTCGTTTAAGGGCAAACAAAATCAGCTCGATTTCAAATCTTTTGACTTCATCGTAAAAATCTAACAAATCGTTATCGGGAACGACTGTTTTATTAGATTTAATTGACTTGAATTCGCTTAAAACTATTTCCGTAATTCTGTTTAGGGCTTCCAGTTTTTGGGTTACTGAATTGACCTTTTTTATATTAATAATGCCCGACAGTGTTTCTTGGTAATGTTGCATTACGTGTTTTCCGTTTGCCATATATTTAACTTTTTTTATCAAATAGAGGTTTATTGAAAATTTATTGATCGGTATATTCCAAACCGGCAGATGATAGTTGCAAAACTACGACTTTTATTTTTTTTACTAGAAGCCATCTCAAAAATAGTTTCTTAATAAAATAACGATACAAGCCAGAGGAACAATGCCTAAGTAATTGTCCGAATGATATTCGTACGCACCACAATTCGCCGGAAGTTATGCAGCCAAGCAAACAGGCGTTCGATTTTCCAGCGCCTTTTGTAACGACGAAGTTTTCTGCCGTCCTGCGTCCGCGCCTTGATGCAGTTAGCTTTATGCGGCGCAATCAGTTCAATGTCGAGTTCCGCCAACTCCGCATCGAGCGAGTCCGAATCGTAGGCTTTGTCGCCGATTCTTTTCCGTGGTCGCTCGTCGATGAACCGCTCGCAAACAGTTTGTCCGACAAGTCGGACTTCGTGCGGCGAAGCACTCGCCCGCGTAAACGGCGAGAGAAAGACCAGCGCGGTCTGCCACTGCCACTCCCGTAGTACCTTTGCCCCGCTTGGTCGCTCCCACTCGAAAGCCCCTTTTTTAGCTGAAACGAATGTTTCGTCAATAAAGCACCGGACAAATCCAACTTGCCGCGAGTGTGTAAATCCGCGGCAAGCGTCTCCAATACTCGTAGTAGCCTGCCATCTCTAACCCATTGCTGGAACCGCCTGTGACAAGTCTGGTATGGCGGAAATCTATCGGGCAAATCAAACCACCGCGCGCCAGAGCGCAATATCCAAAGAATGCCGTTCAATACTTCGCGCTCCGCACAACGCGGGCGTCCGCGTGTTGCCACAGCCGGCGGTTTATCAAATAATGGTTCAATCAAAGACCATTGTTCATCGGTTAATTCTTCGCGTCGTGCCATCTGCGAAGTTTACCAAACTATTTTTGAGATGGCTTCCAGTAATTTATTCATTTGAAAGTTCCTTTTATTAAGAGTCCGCAAGCGTCAATTTATGGGGCACGGCTTTTACAGGAATTCGATAGCGTTTGATTTTGCTGTTCAAAGTCTGGTTTCTGATGCCGAGCAGTCCGGCGGTTGTTCTTTGACTTCCTCTGGCGTGCAGCAGTGCGCGTTTGATGAGTCTGGTTTCAAACTTGCGAACCTCTTCAAAAAAATCCACACTATCCTGAATTTTCAGACAGTAATAAGATTCGAGCACCAACAGGTCGTGCCAGAGATGGAGCGTCGTTTGCCGTAGCTCATTCACTTCGCTGTTCCACTCGGCTTCGCCGCGTTTGTGTTTGGCGACAGACTGTAAATCATTTTTGCGTTTCATGAATTTAAAATTCTCCCAGAAAAATTTTTGCTGATCGAAACGGCTAAAACCCGCTCCGCCCGGAAATTATGCCAAGCAGTAATACTTAAAAGAGCGGAAAAGTGATAAAAAGGCAGGAGTTGTGGATTAGACTTGAAATTGGCGGGACGAGTTTTTCCGGCGTGCCGAAATTCGAGTAAAGATTGATTTGTGACGAGAATGATTCGGCATCAGGGCGGTAATTTTGCAGGTCGCGCTTTTCGGCGCAGTCGTCCTCGATTTTTAACCTTTCGTCATTCTTTGCTTCTTATCTCGGACGTTCATAGATAAAAATTCGGATGTTGTCGGCGATTGACAACGCTTCATAAGTTTCACAAATTGACGAGTTTTATCATGAAAACGAAAATAGCAATATTGAACGAGCCGGAGATGAAAACTAAGAACGACGCCTTGAGCCGGAAAATCGGTTTGCTCAAACAAAACGCCTTCGCATTGATTCAGGAAGTCAGAGAACTCGGAAATCTGTCTTATCTGGATTTGACGCGCGGGATTGATCTTTTTGAGGAAGTGCGCCGCTTTGAGATGAAACTGATCCGGCAGGCGCTCGAAGAAACCGACGGTCGGCAAGTTCAAGCGGCAAGAATGCTGGGGTTGAAAATGACTACCCTAAACGAGAAAATTAAACGCTACGGCATTGACCCGCGCGAGCCTTTGAAGGAAGAGTGAATTTAAGCGGTCGAAGGACGGCGTCACGGTTAAACATTTTGATTTGATTATGATCGGCTGGATAAAACGAAGCTGACAGCAAGTTTTAACCGAAAACAGAAGACAAGAGGAAAGACTACCTCCGAAAGTGAAACGAAGACAAAACAAACAAATTGAGCAAAACTTTGAAAAATAATCAAAGTTACTAAAAAACTAAACCAAAAGGAGAATTAAGAAATGAAACGCAAATTATTAATTTGAACGGCATTTTGAGTCGTTCTTAATGTGATTCCCCTATCCCGAATGATTAAAAAAGGAGATTTAACTATGAAGAAAATTGTTTTGTTTTTCGCATTATTCCAAATAATCGCTTTGCTTCCAATCAGTAGTAGTGCGCAGTTACCAAACAACCAGCTGCCAGATATGCCTGTTGATACGGCGACTAAAACACAAATTATCAACGACCTGACGAAAGAACTTAATGACTCCTACATTTTTGGGGACGTTGCCAAGAACATGGAGTTGAAGGTTAAACAAAACCTTCAAAATAAAGCCTACGATTCGTTTACGAGTTCAAGGGAGTTTGCCCAGATATTAACGGAAGATTTGTGGGCGGTGAGTCGTGACAAGCACTTGAACGTCAACTTTTCCTACGGAAAGATTCCCGTTTCCCAGGCAGGGAAAGCACCTTCTAAAGAGCAGATCGAAAACAAATTGCGCTCCATGAGACAGGTCAATTACGGCTTCGAGAAAATCGAGCGCCTGCAAGGCAATGTCGGTTACATTGACTTGCGCGGATTTACCGACCCGGAAGCAGGGCTGGAAACCGTCGCGGCGGCGATGAACTTCGTAAATAATACCGACGCCTTGATTTTCGATTTAAGACAAAATGGCGGCGGCTCCCCTGAGATGGTGGCTTTGATCTGCTCGTATCTATTCGGCGAAAAACCCGTACACCTAAACAGCCTGTACAGGCGCAAAGGCGACCGCACCGAAGAATACTGGACGAAAGCTAGCGTTGCCGGAAAACGATACGGCGATAAAGATATTTACGTCCTGACGAGTAATAAAACCTTCTCAGCTGGGGAAGAGTTTTCCTACAACCTAAAAAACCTGAAACGGGCGACGATAATCGGGGAAACGACGGGCGGGGGCGCGCATCCCGGTCGCATGTTTCGCATCAACGACCATTTCAGCGCGTTCGTGCCGGACGGCAGAGCCATTAACCCGATTACGAAAACCAATTGGGAAGGAACAGGCGTCGAACCTGACGTGAAAGTTCCGAAAGAGTTTGCGCTAAAAACCGCCCATGCTTCGGCATTGAACAAAATTGCGGAAAAAACTCCTGATGAACCGCGCAAAAAAGGACTGAGAAATTTAGCCGCCAAAACGCAAAGCGAAATTGAGGAGATGAGAAAAAAACTCAACCAATGAACATAAGTTGAAACTTGTACAAACTGCTTAACACCAAGCATTAGTGCGGAACTAATGCTTGGTGTTAAGTAATGGGTTTTTACTAATTATTCCGTAATTTTCACTTATAAAAAGGAGCAAAATATTATGATACGAAAAAGCATTTCTCTGGTTGTGATTCTTGTACTACTGGCATTTGTTTCAACGGCAAACGCCTGCAGTGCGGGAGGTATTGCCGACGAGACAGGTGATCTTGCCGTTGGAGCAAAGCTGGAGAATTTTACTTTGCCGGATTTGAGCGGCGTGCAGCAGTCTTTTGACAAATTAAAAGGCAAAAACGGTGCCGTCCTTGTTTGGGTTTCGGCGCAGTGCCCAGTTGTTAAAGCCTACAACGAAAGAATTATTCAAGTCGCCGATGAATTAAAAGCCAAAGGCATTAACTTGATCGGGATCAATTCAAATGCAACCGAATCGCTCGATTGGGTCGCATCAAGCGCAAAGGAAGTCGGTTATAAATTCCCGTTTTGATTGATAAAGGAAACGTTTTGGCGGACAAGCTCGGAGCGAGCGTCACACCGGAATTCTACTATTTCGATCAGGAAAACGTCCTGCTTTATCACGGCGCGCTCGACAACGACCGTTCGGGGAAAAATGTGACAATTAATTACCTGCGCGACGCTTTTGATTCGGTGTTGGGTAAAAGACCGATTAAGACTGCGAAAACAAACGCTTTCGGCTGCTCGATCAAGCGTGCCTAAAGATTAATTATGAGAATGTTAGGTTTAACAAAACAGATCAAATGCGGCGCGGAGAATAAATTTTTCCGCGTCGTATTTTTCATAATTCTTTGCGCGTTTTTCTCCCTTACAAACTCCTGCGCGCAGACAAAAAATCCCGCACAAAAATCGCCTGCTGAAACCAAGTCGCGGGCGGCAAATCTGCCGCGCGTGACGCAGATTGACGACGCGAAAATCAAACAGCTTCTCAAACCCGGCGGCAAGCCGCTGCTCGTTAATTTCTAGGCGACGTGGTGCGGACCGTGCCGCGAAGAATTTCCCGACCTTGTCAAAATTGACCACGAATATCGCGGAAAAATTGATTTTTTCACTGTTTCGCTCGATTTCGTTGAAGAGTTAAACACAGGAGTTCCGAAATTTTTGAGCGAAATGAACGCGGAAATGCCAACCTACTTGCTCACGAGCGCGGATGAAAACACGTTCATCTCCTCGATTGCCAAAGATTGGAACGGTGCTCTCCCGTTCACGATTCTTTACAACGAAAAAGGGGAGATAACTTATCTGCGGCAGGGCAAGGTAAGCCATGAGACGTTGAAGGGCGAGATTGAAAAAATATTGGGCGAAAAAAAATGACGCGCAGTGAAAACCTTTTGTAAATTTTAATTTTGCTGGCGATTTCTTTATGTATTAACAGTTCGAAGAACACAGAACATAGCCGGTAATAAAAAAAGGCATAAATATACCTGGTTCGCCCTAAAATGCAAGTAAAAACTTTTAATATGACAAAAGAAAATAAAACTTTTGATCGCGAGCAACTGTTTGAGGAATGCTCTTATGATGATTCCCAAATTACTGTTGATCCTGTCCGCTTAAATAGTCTTCCTCATGTAAAAGGAACGACTTTGTTAGTAAGCCAAGTCCTTTCACGCTTGTATGTGCATGGAGGAATCGCGGAAGTCGTCAAATATTACGGAGACATCACTGAAGAGCAGATTAAGGAAGCTATTGCCAATTCAGTAGAATTTATGGAACTAGTCATTAAAGAATTGTCAAAGGATAATTAGGAGTCCGCATTATTTGGTGAGCCAACTATATTATTACCTAAAAAAACAGACGTAACTACGGAACACTTCTAGATTCTGTTGACATAAGCGGGAGCAAAAAATATGAAAGATAAATCCAAGAAAATCTTTTTAATCCTCTTTTTAACTTTGTTTTGGACGGTTCCGGTAAAAGCGCAGCAGGCGATGAGGGAGGATATTACAGAAACGCTTGATAACTTACGCCGCGAATACAATCTTCCGGCAATCTCCGCCGCCGTTGTCAGTGCCGATAAAATTCTTGCTTCCGGCGCGGCTGGCGTCCGCATTGTTGGCAAACCGAATCGCGTTAATGTCAAAGACAGGTTTCACGTCGGCTCGCTTACCAAACCGATGACCGCGACGATGATTGCCGTTTTGATCGAAACGGGTAAAATTTCGTGGAAGACAACGCCCGCTGATCTTTTCCCCGAATTGAGAGATCAAATACATCCTTCGCTGCGGGCGATAACTTTGGAGCAATTACTATCGCACAGAGCTGGAATTATTCCGTTTGAAGACGATGCAGAATGGGAGCAACTACCGACGAAATTTACAGGTAAGAATCCGACGATGATTCGCATGTCTTTTGTGAGATGGCTTCTCCAACACGGAGCTACTTCTCCCGTTGGGGAACACGTTTATTCTAATGCCGGATATGGACTTGCCGCGGCAATGGCAGAGCGCGCTACAGGAAAGACTTGGGAATGGCTGATGCGAAAGTTGTTGTTTAAGCCGCTCGGTTTGAAGAGCGTGGGCTTCGGCTGGGCGGCGCGAACGCATCCGAATGAACCATGGGGACATAAGGGAGGAGATCCAGAGTTTATTCCACACTCGCCGAACGACAAATACCAACTCACGCCGTTCATTACGCCTGCCGGAGACGTGCATCTCAACATATTCGATTTAGCGCGTTTCGCGCAGCTTCATCTCAGCGGGTTAAGCAGTCAAGCGAAACTCTTAAGAACAGCCACGTTTGAAAAGCTGCATCAGCCGATTGGCGAATACGCTCTTGGCTGGAACGCGCAACATATTAAAGGATTGCCCGCCAGCACTCATTCCGGGAGCGCGGGAACTTTTTATGCCGGAATTATGGTTTATCCCAAGAAAACTATAGCCGTGGTTATTGCAATTAACGCGAGCGGTAAAGGAGTAAACGAGGCTCGCAATAAGCTATATGCCATACTGTTGCGCCGTTACAAGGCAGTACAATGAGTTTTACCGGCTGATAAATTCAACCCGTTAGTATAAAAAATAATTGAGCTATATTTGTTCGACGGCATAATTGTCTGCTTCACAGTTATGTCAACAGAACCTAGGAATTATTAGCTAAAGTTTGTGAAATTAGTAAAATAAAACGGTGGTGTCGAAGTTCGACCGCTATTTGTTTTGTAAGGATATCAATGGAATTTTGATGCGAAAGTTCAATTTGCAGCGAATACTAATTTTTTCGGCAGGCTGGATTTTGCTGGCTTTTCTCTATTCGGGTCTTCGCTATTTTTCCAACGTTCAAGAACTCCGCCCCCGACCATTCGAATGGAAAACCATCTTTTTACAGCAAGCAATAATTTACAGCTGGGCACTCCTCTCACCGCTAATCATTTTCTTCGCCAAACGATTCCGTTTCGAGCAGCGAAATTGGTGGCGCCTGTTACCCGCACACCTTATTGCGGCGGTTGTTTTTCTACTGCTTCACACAGCTATTCATATCATCTTCGTTAAAATTGCTGATCCAGCATGGGTTCCCCCAAGCGGTGATTTTTTGGTTGCGATATTAAGACTAACCATTATCAGGTGGATTACGGATTTGCCGATGTATTGCTTTCTGTTGAGCAGCATTTACGTGGTCGATTTTTACCGGCATTTTCAAGCCGAACAGTTAAAATCTTCAGAACTGAAAGCCGCCCTTGCCAATTCGCAGCTTAATGCCTTGAAAATGCAGATTCATCCGCATTTTCTGTTCAACACTTTGAATTCTATTTCCGCCTTGATGCACGAAGATGTAAAAGCAGCAGATAAAATGGTCGCCCGGCTCGGCGATTTTCTGCGCATGACATTGGAGAATTCCGGCGAACGCGAAGTTTCGCTCAAACAAGAGATTGACTTTGTCGGGCGCTATCTGGAAATCGAAAGCGTGCGGTTCCAAGACCGACTCGTGGTCAAGATGAACATTGATCCGGAAACGCTCGCGGCGCGAGTTCCGAACTTAATCCTCCAGCCGATTGTCGAGAACGCGATTAAACACGGCATTTCTCGGCAAACCGACGTGGGAAGCCTGATTATTTCGTCTAAGCGTCACGGGGATAGATTGCAAATTCGCGTCGAGGACAGCGGACCTGGCTTACAGGCTTCAAATGGAAACGGCAAAAGCAGCAAGACTGGTGGTATCGGGCTTGCCAATACCCGCGCAAGACTCGCGCATCTTTATGAGGAGAACTATCGTTTTGAAATAAAGAATGCGGTCCCGCATGGTTTAATCGCAACGCTGGAAATTCCCTTCGAGACAATAAAAGGTTTGCAGCCGGAAACAGACCAGGTTGAAATCAAATGATGAAACCGGAAATCAAAGTTCTTGTCGTTGACGACGAATTGCTGGCGCGGAAAAGAATTCGCTCGCTACTCAGTGAGCATGCTGACATAAAAATTGTCGGCGAGTGCGCAGACGGGCGAGAGGCTATCAACGCGATGCACAACCTTACTCCCGATCTAGTATTTTTGGATATTCAAATGCCGGAAGTCAATGGACTTCAAGTCATCGGCAATCTGGATGATAAAAAGCGTCCGCTGTTCGTTTTCGTCACGGCTTACAGCCAACACGGACTGGCGGCGTTCGACGCTGACGTGATTGATTATCTGCTCAAGCCTTTCGATGCCGAGCGTTTTGACATCACTGTCAATAGAGCAAAATTGCGTCTTGAAGCAGCACGGAAGGAAGAAGAAAAAACCAGTTTACTCAATTTCATTAACCGGCTCGAACGCGAGGCACAATACGTAAAACAGTTTTCGATTCGCAAGGACGGGCGAATATTCCTCATCAAAGTCGAAGACATCTGTTGGATCGAGGCGGAAAGAAACTACGTTCACCTGCACGTCGGCGAGATGTCCTATTCGCGCCGCGAATCCATCGGAAGTCTGGAATTGCAACTCGACCCTAATATGTTTCGCCGAATTCACCGCTCGATAATCGTCAACCTCAACTTTATCGAAGAACTGCGAACATCGCCCGGCGGCGATTATCAGGTGTTTTTGCGAAACGGCGAGAATCTGGTTTTGAGTCAAAAATATCAAAAGAATTTACGAGAGTTTTTCGGTTGACGCTCGCAAATTTTTGAAACGGCTTCCCTCTCACTGAAAACCGTCCCCAACAATCGCATTTTCGTCCTCACATTCGATACATTTGTCACATAAATCGACCGGATTTTTCGCGCCTCGACTACCTTGATTAACGTAATAACCCGAAGCACAATCAGTGTTTTGTTCAAAATAAAAATTATCAGGAACAAAAGCGTTGCTAATTTGATGCAAACAATTAGAATCCTATTCTGATTATCTGACTGATATTAAACGGTATCTAAAATTTTATTTTTTTTTGGAAGGAGTATAGCGAAATGCGAAAAAATCTTTTCCTGATGCTGATCGTCGGGCTGTCTGCTTTTATATTCTCAACGACGGCTTCGGCGCAGCAGAAATTCACGGTCAGCTTAAACGGCGTGCAAGAAAATCCGCCGGTCAATTCACCCGGCAGAGGCAGTTGTGTCCTAACGCTCGACACAGCCGAAACCCAAATCACTCTCAGTTGCACTTATTCCGGTCTGGGGTCAAACGCGTCTGCCGCGCACATTCACACCAACGGTCCGGCTGGCGTTAACGGACCGGTTCTCTTCAATCTCACAGGAGCGAGCGGCACGAGCGGCACGCTGAACCTCGCGCCGACTGCCGTTACGCCCGCACAAGTCGCCGATATACGGGCAAAGCGCTGGTATGTCAACATTCACACAACAAACTTTCCCGGCGGCGAGATTCGCGGGCAAATCAAAATAGCAACCACGCCGTCTGACTTTGACGGCGACGGGCGCACGGATATTCGCGTGTTTCGTCCGTCTGTAAACGGTTTCTATACGTTAAATAGTATAAACAACAATGTGTCATTTAACGCGTTTGCCGGAACAGGCGTCATCAATTCGTCGCACGACGATTACGACGGCGATGGTAGAAATGATTTGGTGACTTTCTCAGGCGAAGGGACTCTCCGAGTCTGGCGTATTCTGCAAACCGCTACGAACACGGTTCGTGAAGTGCGGTGGGGAGCGATATCCCCGAACGACCAAGTTGTTCCAGCCGATTACGACGGCGACGGAAAAGCCGACATTGCCATCTACCGCCGAAGCGAAGGAATCTGGTATATCATTCGCAGTTCTGACAATCAGACGCAAGCCGAAGTATACGGACTGGGACCGAACGATATTGCAAACGTCGGCGATTTTGACAAAGACGGCAAAAACGATTTAACCGTCCATCGCGATACAGCAAACGGAAAAGCGTGGTTTACTCGCCGCAGTTCGGACGGGGCGACGAGTGTTGTCCTTTGGGGCGGCGCAACTGCGCCAGCCGCTGATTTTGTTTTTCCGCCGGGGCAAATTGATATTGACGGCGACGGCAGACAGGATCATATGGTTATCCGCGACCCAATTGCTCCTACTCAAGCATCCCCTAACCTTGGCAATCAAATAACTTATTTCATTCGGCGCAGTTCGGACGGTCAGCCGTTTGTTTTGCAATGGGGATTAGATACTGACGTACGGCATTTCGGAGATTACGACGGCGACGGTAAAACTGACATCGTGGCGCGTCGCAATGAAGGCGGACAACAGGTTTGGTATATCTATCAAAGCTCAAACGGTCAAGGTCGCGCTGTGGCTTTTGGCGCAGCGGGCGATTTTTAGATCGAAGAACCGGAAGATGAAACGACTGCCGTAGAAATTTTTTAGTTTCCGCTTCTTTCGGAAAAAAACTTTTCACCGAAGAACAAACTTGAAAGGAAAATTTCAAAAATAGCCGATTTGATTATGATCGGCTGGATAAAACGAAGCTGACAGCAAGTTTTAACCGAAAACAGAAGACAAGAGGAAAGACTACCTCCGAAAGTGAAACGAAGACAAAACAAACAAATTGAGCAAAACTTTGAAAAATAATCAAAGTTACTAAAAAACTAAACCAATAAGGAGAATTAAGAAATGAAACGCAAATTATTAATTGGAATCATCGCCGTTATGGTTTTCACTCTCAGCGCCGGAATTGTCGCCGCCAAAGGCGATTTCAGCGGCGTCTGGACGCTCGATGCGGGCAAAAGCGCAGGCTTGCCGCCGGGATTAATTCAAACTATGACCGTCACGCAAAATGGTGATCGGGTTGAGACAGAAACAAAGTCCAAAGCCGGAGAGGGCGAAGAGCGCGTTGGCAAAGACGCTTACGTCCTGGACGGCAAAGAAACCGATTTTACTATGGGACGCGGCGCAAAAAAAGCGAAAAGACTCTCGAAGTGGACGGATGACGGAAATGGCTTTGATGTAACCGAAGAATTCGTCTTGAACCAGCCTGATGGCGGCGAAGCTACGGTTCGAGCCAACCACCGCTGGATACTTTCCGCGGACGGAAAAACCCTGACTATCGAAAGGGTTGTGGAAAATCCGAACGGCGCGTCTAAACCCAGGTCTAGATCCAGGCGCGTTTTCGTCAAAAACTAAAATGACGAAGGGGTTGCCAATGATTCGCCGCCCGGTCCTTTTCAAGGCAACCCCTGTTAAATGAATAAAAAATGCAAAAATAAAAAGACACGAAACAATAAATTCTTTCTGAAAGCAAGGGTTCTATACTAACGGGACTTATGCGATTGGAGGGAGCAAATAACTATGAAAAATTCAATTTATGTGCGATTGATGTGTCTGATTTTGTTATCGGCTTTAGTTCTTACGCAAAATCAACTTCTTTCTAAAGCTCAAGTGACTCAAACTAACAACTTGACCGACCCGAAAGAGTTGGAGGCTTTTCTTGAACCAATTTTCGCCGAGCGAATGGAAAAATCACATATTCCCGGCGCGGTCATTTCGGTCGTCAAAGACGGCAAAATAATTTTTACCAAAGGCTACGGCGTTGCCGACATCGAAAAGAAAACGCCCGTTGTTCCCGACCAAACAATCTTTCGCATCGGCTCGATTACCAAAGTCTTTACTGCTTTGGCGGTGGTCCAACAGTCTGACCGCAGAAAAATTAAACTGACCGATGATGTCAACAAATATCTGACGAGTGTAAAAGTTCCGAACACCTTTTCACAGCCGATTACTTTCCACAATTTGCTCACGCACAATTCCGGTTTAGACGACATCGGTCCGGGCAGGCACACTGACGACGAAAACAAAGTCGTCCCGCTTGGCGAGTTTCTGAAAACCCGCATTGTGCGCCATGCGCCGCCGGGCGAAATTATCAGCTACAGCACTTACAACTCGATATTGGCGGCGTTGGCAGTAGAGCAAATTACCCAAACGCCTTTTAAAGCTTATCTTCAGAAAAATATCTTCGAACCGCTCGGAATGAACCGTACGAGCATCCAAGCCGTCAAGAGCGAATACAAACAGGATTTGGCAACCGGCTACGTATACGACAAAAATAAATATCAGAAACTTCCGTTTGAGTGGTCGCATACTTATCCGGCAGGAAGCATCAACAGCACGGCGACCGATATGGCGCGTTTTATGATTGCTAATCTGCAAATGGGAACCATTGACGGCAAAAGAATTCTGAGCGGAAAAGCCGCACGGGAAATGCAGGCGACGCAGTTTAGAAATCACCCGAAAATTCCGGGCTGGGCTTACGGCTCTCAGGAAGCGGAGCAAAATGGTTTGCGCTTCATCGAACACAGCGGCAGCAATGGCGACGGCTATTCGGCTTTGATGATGCTTGTGCCCCAGAAAAATTTGGGAATCTTCGTCGCCTGCAATACCGAAAGAGGGGGCGCGTTGGCTGAGGGAGTGAAAAACAAAT
This sequence comes from Pyrinomonadaceae bacterium, assembly GCA_030448055.1. Taxonomy (GTDB): domain Bacteria; phylum Acidobacteriota; class Blastocatellia; order Pyrinomonadales; family Pyrinomonadaceae. Next base: position 5,370 of record JAUJNR010000007.1, on the reverse strand, counting down.
TCTTGGATCGCTATTTTCCCTTACAGAAAAAAAAGGAAGTGCCGCAGACGAAAAATCCCGCACCCAGCGCGCTGCGAGAATTCGCGGGCAAATATCGCTCGATTATTTACTGCCATGCTTGTCTGCTGAATACTTCTTACCTGCCGCCGAATACTACTTACCCGCCGCCCACTGCATTTGAAGTCAAAGTGACAGATGATGGAATGCTCTCGGTTTTGGGCACACATTGGAAACAGATTGAGCCGATGCTTTTTGTCCGCGTTGACGGTGAGACAGCCGGTCGCTCTCTTCTCGGATTTAAGAAAAATTCGAAGGGCGAAATTGCCTATATGTTTCAAGACTCAAGCCGGGTGTTTGAAAAGGATGCGCCTTAATATGCCGTCGTCGAGTGTGGAAAATCCGAACGGCGCGTCTAAACCCAGGTCTAGATCCAGGCGCATTTTCGTCAAAAACTAAAATGACGAAGTGGCTGCCAATGATTCGCCGCGCGGTCCTTTTTAAGGCAGCTCCTTCCTTAAAACCAAGTTGTCAGAAGTAACGACAACTATTGACAGCATTCTCTTAAGAGACATTATAAAACTATGTTCAGAGGAAATAAAACTATGTTCAGAGGAAAATTTTTGCTTCCAGCGGTGAGTTGTTTGTTGTTGAGTGTCACCGTTGCCGTGCTGCTTTTCGCAGCTTCTCCAAAATTGGTGAAAGCCCAGTCATTAGCCGCGCCTGAAAACGCGACCGATGCTTTTGTTGATGAGTATAAGTTTCAAGACAGCGTTTGCTTAACTGATGAAAAACGTGCTGAGCTTCAAGAACAAGTGCAATCCAGCATCAACAAACTTCGCGGCGAAGGCAAAATCGCTGCAATTGATTCGAGTTCTCCGCCGAAATTTATTCTCCCCGTGCGTGGTAATGGAGCGGGAGAACGAGATTTTGGCGTTCATATCATGTTCAACTTCGTTGACCATAATCCATCCTTTCCAAACCAGTTGCTAGATTACAACTGCGGAACACGAACCTATGATACCGCGAGCGGTTACAACCATAAGGGCATTGATATTAGTAATTTTCCGTTTACGTGGAATAAGATGGACAACAACGAGACCGTTGCGGTTGCTGCCGCCGACGGTCAGATTATCTTCAAACAGGACGGCAATTTCGACCGTAGCTGCACGCCTAATAACAACCCTTGGAACATCGTTGTTCTGCGCCACTCAGACGGCACGGTTTCTTATTACGGACATTTAAAGCGCGATTTGCTGACCACGAAAGCCGTCGGGGAAACGGTCACGCGAGGTGAGTTTTTAGGTGTTATCGGCAGTTCCGGTAATTCGACGGGACCTCACCTGCATTTTGAAATTTATAACGCCGATAATCAATTACAAGACCCTTATCAGGGAACTTGTAATTTGATGAACAACTTCAGTTATTGGCTCGTTCAGCCGGCTTACCGCGACTCATCCATCAATAAGCTGATGACACATTCTGCCCCGCCGGTTATTCAGCCCTGCCCAAATCCCGCAATTACTAACGAAAAAAATGTTTTCGCACCCGGCAGTCAAATTATCGTCTCCGCCTATTACCGCGACCGGGTTGCAGGACAGGAAAGCCAAATTTCCTTGATTCAACCTGACGGCACGGTTTATGACAGCTGGACGCATGTCAGTCCGAATACTTTTCCGGGGTCTTCTTGGTCTTTCACTCGCAATTTGCCGGTAAATGCTTTGACTGGCGTATGGAAGTTTCGCGTGGTTTATGAGTCGAGAACTTATGAACATACTTTTCTCGTTCGCTCCACGCCGTTTGATTTTGACGGCGACAGCAAATCAGATGTTTCAGTTTTCCGTCCCGAAAACGGTGTTTGGTATTTGAATCGTTCAACATTTGGCTTCACCGCACAAGCATTTGGAATCAGTTCGGACAAGCTCGCGCCGGCTGATTATGACGGCGATGGTAAAACCGATGTTGCTGTCTTTAGAAATGGAACGTGGTATCTCAACCGAAGCCAGTTAGGTTTTACCGGCATCGCATTCGGAGAGGCGACCGACGTTCCTGTTCCAGAAGATTATGACGGAGATGGTAAAGCTGACCTAGCAGTATTTCGACCATCAACCGGAACCTGGTATCTGAATCGCAGCACGCTCGGTTTTACCGGAGTGCAATTTGGACAAGCGGGAGATAGACCCGTGGCAGCAGATTATGATGCGGATGGAAAAGCTGACATTGCTGTTTACAGAAATGGAACGTGGTATCTCAACAGAAGCCAATTAGGATTTACAGGTATCTCTTTCGGAGACAGTAATGATATTCCGGTTCCATCTGATTATGACGGAGATTCAAAAGCTGATGTGGCTGTCTTCAGACCAACCAATGGAACATGGTATTTGCAGAGAAGCCAATTAGGATTTACCGGCATTCAGTTTGGAACAGGCGGAGATTTACCGGTTCCAGCCGACTATGACGGCGATGGACGTGCTGATGTTTCAGTCTTCAGAAATGGAACGTGGTACTTGAATCGCACAACTACCGGATTTACCGGGGTTTCATTTGGAACAAATACTGATAAACCAGTTCCCAATGCTTTTATTCCTTAAATCAGTTCAATAATAGAAGATGTCTCGGCAGTTGGATGCCCCTTCTGTCTCATGGTCCGCAAATGACCGTTTTTTGATTGGGCTGCCAACCGGCAGCTCTTGGAAACAAGAGCTGCCGAGCGAATAAAGACATCATGGGTTCACGGTCAGCCAACCAGGACTGATCTTTATGCCCGAATAGATGAATGAGTCGAGGCACTCGACATGGAGTGCTGGTGACTGGAAATGACGAGAACCAAAAGAAGCAATTAACAAAAAAAATCTATTCTATCGAGTTGTGCTTTGAAAATAAGTGTCGAGCCGAAGGTGCGTGTGATTTTCACTCGACATCTGCTCCGCCTTCATAGATGAGACATTAAACAAAAGATGAACTTGAATAAATTTTCGAGGATAAGTTATGAAAAGGCTTACTCTTTTCTTTACGGAAATTAATTAAATAACTTCCGCCAATTTTCCACTCATCATTCTCTCACAAAAATGTCTGACCAAGTAATAAAAAGGGTTTTAGGTTTGCCGTTTATACCTTTGATTTTAACTATGTTGCGTGGTTATTTTGCGCCTTTTTTTGGTAATGAAACGGTATTTACATCGACAGTTATTTCTTTCAGCCGATTTGCAACTTCTGATGTCATTGATTCTTGATAATGCCCACCCAGGTGTTTGGCAAAAAACTTTTCTGCTGCAGCGAGCATTGCCATGCTATTGACGGGGCGCTGAAAGCCATGCCCTTCGTCGGGTGCAACGATGTATTCGACCGGCAAATTTTTGTCGCGCATGGAAGCGACAATCTGATCACCCTCAATCTTGTTCACTCGCGGATCGTTTGCGCCGTGAACAATCATCAAAGGTGTTTTAATGCGCTCGACAAAGTTAATCGGAGATTGCCGTTCAAGCTGCGCCCTGCCAGCAGCGGTACTCAAATCACCGACACGAACTTGGTCAATGATCCGCAATGACTCCCAATAAGGAGGAATTATTTCAAGCGTAGTGATCAGATTTGCCGGGGCGACTATTGCTACTGCCGCTCTGTATAAATCCGGCGTGAAGGCAACGCCCGCAAGAGTTGCGTAACCGCCGTAGCTGCCGCCGATGATTCCGACGCGCTTTTCATCAACGATGCCTTGTGCGACGAGATGTTTTACGCCCCAAGTCAAATCGTCCTGCATTTTTTCGCCCCACTGTAAATTTCCGGCGTCAACAAATTTTTTGCCGAAGCCGGTCGAACCGCGAAAATTCGGCTGTAAAACCGCATAGCCTCGGTTCGCAAAAAACTGCGCATAGGAGTTGTAGCCCCAACCGTTGCGCGACTGCGGTCCACCGTGTGGATTCACGATCAGTGGCAAGTTTTTCGCCGATACGCCTTTCGGCAGCGTCAAATATGCCGGAATTTCAAGACCGTCAGAAGACTTATAGCGAATCGTTTGCATCTCAGCCAAATGTTCGCGCGGCAGACGTTCGCGCGTGCGGTATTGAAGCGATAGCTTTTTGCTGCGTCGGTCGAATAAATAAACCTCGCCGGGTTCGGTGTCCGAGTAAACTGAGGTCAACCAGAGTTGTTCGTCCTTAGTGCCAGAAGCAAATTCGACAATTTTGCCGGCGAACTTGTTTTGCAGAAATTTGTAATCAGCGGCAAATTTGGAGTCTTTGTAATCGAAACGCAGTTTGTCGTCTTCGTAAAACGTCCAGATTATTTCGCCCGTTACATTTGAAAAAGACGCACCTCCAAAGTCAACGCGGTTAAGTGGATCACTTTCTACCGTTTCAGTTTTGCCGGTTTCGACATCCAGCAGCACAAGTTTCGATAAGTTTGTATCCGCGCCCTTGCTGGTTATCATATAAACGCGGCGATTGTCTTTGTGGAAACGAACAGGCGTGCATTCTTCAAACACGTTGCAGGAATAAATCTGTGTTGATTTGTCGCCGGCGTCGAGACGCAATATCTCGGTATCACCCTTTGTCGTCGAACGCCTCGCAAGCCGCAATTTATCCGCGTTATCAAACTGCCAGCCGACAAAGCGGTCGGTGTTTTGCCGCAACAGTGTGCGTTCGCCGGTGGAGATTTTTATCTTATAGAGATCATGCCATTTCGGGTCACGATCATTAAGCCCGACGTAAATTGCATCTGATTCGTTAAGGGGAAGCCGATAGATGTTCGTCTGCACTTTGCTGGCATTTGTTAGATTACGGGCGACTGGCACTTCAGTATCGGTCACCGGTTTTGAATCAACGGCGACGGCGTAAACGTTAAAATTCTCGTCGCCCCCATTGTCCTTATTAAACATGATAAATCTGGAATCCCGGCTCCAGAAAAAACTCGGAATCGGACGTGCAGTTTCGTTCGTTAAAACGCGGGCACGGTCAAACGGCTCATTAGCGCTTTTAACCCAGATGTTCATCGTGCCTTTGTACGGCTTGCGAAACGCGATGAACTTACCGTCCGGAGAAATTCGCGCGCCGCTGATTTCGGGATTACCAAAAAAGATTTCCCGGTCAATAATTGGCGGTAAATTATTTTGCGCCATAACCGGACGGCGACTGCTAGATAGCGTGAAACACAAAAGGAGCGTTAAAATGGAAATATAGGCTTGTTTGAACATGTAAAAAACCTTCATAGTCACTTACCTCTTGAGCTCAATACGGTTATTACTCTGTATAACCGCTTTTTCATTTTTTTTCAGAACATTTTTATGCTATTTGTTCGAATATATTCTAAATTTATAAATTTTCTCTAAGTACAGGACAAAAGTAACGTAAGTTGTTGAAACCGCTGTTTTTGTCTCAA
>JAUJNR010000006.1 GCA_030448055.1 Pyrinomonadaceae bacterium | reverse complement strand
CGTTTTCATACAGACACATCACGCCGTTATGTCCGAGCCAATCTTCATCTCCGGTGTGACGCGTATAAAATCGCTTGCCGTTTTTGAATCTCACTCCCCATCCATATCCATAGAAATGCTCTTCTGTCGGTGAAATTCTGCTCGCTAAAGCTTGTTTCCCCCAAAGTTGTTCGCGGCTGGTTAGATTTAAGATTTTATTCTTTTCTAAAGCGAGCATCCATTTATAAATGTCTTCAGTCGTACTATAAATTCCGGTCGCTCCACGATAACCCCAATTAGCCATGCTTTTGCCTGTCTTATAAATAGTCGGTCTCATTGTTTCAGTGTTTTTTACATTTGCAACGGGAGAAAGAACCGCAGTGTTTTCAAAACCCCATAGTCCAGTGGTATTGAGTTTCGCCGGTTTAAGGATTTCTTTTCGCAAATAATCTTCGAACGGGCGTTTTGAAGCAATTTCTACAATTACTGCCAGCAAATTATATCCATCATTGGAATAATGATAACCTTCGCCGACTTTCCATCCGAGTGGTAAAGCAAGAATAGCTTTTACGGCTTTCTCTCGCTCTGTTACTCCATCGGCAGCATATTTGTGGGTAAGACCGCTAGTATGGGTGAGCAAATGATGAATGGTAATTTGCTGTTTATCAGCCGGAACATCGTTAAGAAATTTTGTTAGCGAATCATTAACAGAAAGCTTTCTCTGTTCCTGCAGTTTAAGGATTGCAGCAGCCGCAAAAGATTTTGAATTTGAGGCAATCCAAAAAGCTGGATTTGCGCCGGTATTGGCAGCAGTTCCGTATGTTTTATTTAAAACGATTTTGTTGTTTCTGGCGACCAAAATGGCACCGGAAAAACCATTGTTGACAAAGGTTTTAATTTCAGCATCAATATTTACGCCTAACGAATTATTGGTAGATTGAGTTGATTTAATGTTTTGAGCTAGTGTGAAATTGCCAGAAAGGGCAAGACCGAAATTTATAACGACTAAATAGATAATTGAAAGAATAGATTTTTGCAAGAATACACCTCATTTGGCACAACCTGCATTTTCACCGTGGCACTTGGTGTTGCAATTGTTGAGCGAAGATTATGACAAGGTGCCTCTTGCTAAAACTTAATGATTATTCTAAATATTCTATTTATTTTGTCAATTCATTGAACAAGAAATTGCCTATGTAAAAGAGTATCAAAAAGGGTTATTTTCGAGACAGCATATGTTAAGTTTTGTTAATTCCAAAATGTCAGTAAATCTTAACATTTCGCCACACCGAAAAACTAGGTTTTTCTAGGCTTCTTTGTGCGAACTTACCCAAACTATGAAAAAAATTTGATTATTCAAAATTTCACTGCCTTGTCTCTGGTTTTGTTTTTTTTAAAGTCCAATCAACATCAGCCAAAGGAGAATTATAATCACTATTAACCGTTTCAACTTTCAGCAGACAAAACGGCAGTAATTTAATCACAACGTCGAGCCGTTCCTTTGCGCTCAATCCGTTGAGCATCGCCGGCAATGCGACCAGCTCGCCCGAGATAATATCCTGCATCTTCAAGCGCAATTCCTTCGTCAATCTATTCGGCGTTCTCGCAGCTCGCCCGCCCGTTTTTTTTCCTGCATCTCGTCTATTTTTGTCTATTTTAGAGAAATGCCGCAATGTTTTTCGATGGATTAAAGCATTCGGAAAATCTCAAGTTTTCTCAGGTTTTTAGTTTTCTTTTTTTTGTGTCCAAACTTGTTCAAACTTCACAATATCTTCACAGTATTGTCTTCTTTTTCATAGACACGGTATAGTTTGTGTTAATATGATGAATGAGGTACGTGTAATTTGTATTTTTTCCTTAGATTTCAGAGTCTAGTTCAGGGTTTGGACTAGACTTTTTTTTGGACAAATTAGGACAAGTTCGCCCTTTTTCTTACGTGTCCAATTTTCCCACTTTTAAAGTCGAATAGCTTACGATAATCTAATTTATCGAAAGCTATTCACATGAAGGAAGTAAGTGTGGTAGATTTTTGTGAGGGCATTCGGACAATAGTAAATTAGTTTTATAAATGAGTTTTTTGGCAAATGTATTAGCGGAGAAATCGAAAAGGGGGTTAATCGCCCCCTGTATCTATACTACCGGTTTTGCCGGTGAAGACTTTACACTACTGCCCGACTTGCTGGATTTTCTGGATGCCGTTTTAATCGATGTTCGCTTTGCCCCGACGACCGGCAAACAAGTCCAGTGGCGAAAAGATTACCTGCGGTTGCTGCTTAAAGACAGATACCTGCACGTGCCGCATCTCGGCAATCGTCTTTCAAAGGAATCGGGTGTGCCGTCAATCCAGAATTTAAGCTTAGGCATCAAGATAATTACCGAGCTGAGAGCGAATCTTCTGCTGATGTGTGAATGCCCTGGAATAAATGAATGCCACCGATTGATTATTTCCCAAAACTTAAAAAAGCAGGGTTTCGATACTGAAGAGATTTTTGATTGGAGTTCTCCGCATTAGTTCGGATATCGATTACTCTTCTAAATATTTTAGAAGTTACGCAGTTGGAATAAGCGAATATCTGGGATTTGCCAAATATGCTCTAACGGCATCTCGAATAATTTCGGTTTTCGCTTCAAACCAACTGACACCTTTGTAATGGCAATGACTTTCGAGCCGCAAAAAATGCCCGCAAACACAACCCGATGTGATTCCGCCACTGACGGCGGCGGCGACATTGCGCTCGTTCAATAAGGCACTGCTGCTTAATGCCGCGATGAAAGTGTTCAATCTGCCAACTGTAGTCGGCATATTTAACGCGCTCCAACTCGGTTATCTCAATCTGCGAACTCGCCCAATGTTCCGCGCTGCCGTCCGTGGCAACAATCCGAAACACTTTTACAAGCCCGAAACCTTTGAGCCAAACCACTCGTCCGACATCAGAAATCTCGATGCTCGATACCGCCTGCAAACCTCCCCTCTCTGGATTGACTTGCCGATTGGCTTTCAGGCGTGTCAGAAAATGCCAGCCGAGGGCGCGCACCAACTTCAAGTTCGCAATGGACGAATACTAACTGTCGAAACAAACCATTCGGGGAGCAAAGCCGCGTTTGTGCGCTTCGATCAACATCTCCGAAAAATGGTCGTTCTTGGTTTTTCCATTCGTATCTTTATCAAAAATGCGGTAATCAGTCGGCACTGCCCGGTCGCCGTCCGTCCAGAGCAAAGTAATCAGATTGATGCCGGAGACGACTTCTTTTTGCTTGCCCGACCAATGGCGATACACGAGCGCGTTAAATTCCTAATAGGGTTTTTCAAGCGTCGAATCATCGAGAACCAGAATGCCGCTCGTCAAATTGATTTGTGTGTGCGGGCTTCGGTCAAAAGCGTTTCCGGATCGGGTTCAAAGCGTTGTAGAAGCCGGGTAAAAGCGTCGTGCGCGGGAGCGTCTCGGCTCTCCGGCTGCACGCGCCCGGCTTCGGTCGCCGTCACGTCACGCGGCGTGGCGATGATAAAGTTAATGTAATCTTCGTCGGTTACTTTCGGCGGATTCATTCTTTATTTTTATCAAATATTTATTCAACTGCGTAAGTCCTAACCTTATAAGCGCGCCCGATAATTTTAGCTTTCAATGTTCCGTTTTTGATCGCATTTTTCAATGAAGAGTCGGATAATCCGGTTAGTAAGCGGCAATCATTTATATTCAGCAACAGCTTTTCAGATGTCCGAACAGACTGGCTGCGGGTCTCTTCGAGCAGTATCGAGAGTAAGCCCCGCAGATCTTCGGCATAAGGCTCTTCGGGGCTGGTATTGTCCACAGATGGATTCGGTGATTGAAGCTCAACTTTCAACTTCTCGACCGCCAGTCGGTTATATTCTGCCTGGTCACCGGTTTTGCCGCGCACATAAGTAACTTCTCCGAGCTTTCCTTCAGAAACATATTGTTCGACCAGGCGAGTCGATCGACCGAGAAATAAGGAAACTTCTTTTTTATTCATTAGATATATTCCTCTTGGCAATTGCTATGTCGAAATCAACGATCACACATGCCGGTTAAAATCTTTTCATTAACTGTTATTGGTGCAGCTTCTTTTTAGCTGTTCTTCGGATGTTTGCTGCATTATAAACGAAATTGGAACAAACTGGAGTTAAAAAAGAGTTCGAACTTTCTCACTTCACTCCATTCAAAACACACGACTAACGGCGTGACCTTCCATCGTATAGAACACTAACTAAAAGCCGATGATTTAGGGCATTTCGCGCCATTTCGCGCCAATTTCTTTATCCTTTGCGAGGGTTAATAATGATCGCATTGCGGCGCATTGCGGCGTATTCCGGAACATTGCGGGACAGTTTAAACCTCTCATTGCTGCGCGGCATTCACAAATTCAGGTATTTAATTACAGTTATCGATTATAAATAATTGTATAATTACGGGAAAGAATCTTTATAATTTTGCAGCCTTGATTTCAATTTCTTTATTCCGGTGCTTTCTAAGCCAAAACTGACGAATAATCCATGATTGAATCAGGTTGCAGGTTTGGTTGTCTATTGGCTGACCTTCGATCCAAAGTGTTAAATAGAATAAAGGCACTTTTTTATCAGTCCAAGGTGAAGAGGTGTCATTTGAGTCCAGATGTGCATCAATAAACTGCTCTGTAAGTGTTTTCAATACATCACAAGACAATTTGTAACCATCCCATAAAATAGAGCCAGACAAGATTACAGTTTTCGGTCAAAGTAGAAAGTTAAGGAGAACCGAAAACGATGATGAAAAGTAAGTTTAGTGAACATCAGATTATTAACATTTTGAAGCAGACCGAAAGCGGCAGAACCGTCGCTGAAGTCTGCCGAGAAAACTCGATTTCGCCTTCGACTTATTTTAAGTGGAAAACGAAATACGGCGGTATGGAAGCCTCCGATTTGAAGCGGATGCGCGATCTGGAAGACGAGAATCGGCAGCTCAAGAGAATGTTCGCCGACCTGTCATTAGAGAATCGCGCACTGAAGGATGTAATTGAAAAAAGCCCTGGAGCCGATAGCGAAAAAAGCGGTCGTTTCGCACTTGCAGACTGAGCATCACCTGAGTGAGCGACGTGCCTGCCGGCTGGTCAACCTGTCGAGGTCGGTCTTTCGCTATGCGGCGCACGGGCGCGACGACTCCGTGATTCAAACGGCTCTGACGAAACTGGCAGCCAAGCATCCGGAGTTCGGCTTTCGCAAGATGTTTCTGACGCTCCGGCGGCTCGGCAATCCGTGGAATCACAAGCGCGTGTATCGCATTTATTGCGGACTGAAACTGAACAGACGGCGCAAACACAAACGGCGCGTTCCTTCGAGAAATCCGTTGCCGCTCGCTGTGCCGGAAACAGTCAATCAAGTTTGGTCGGCGGACTTTATGAGTGACGCACTATGGAACGGCAGACGTTTCCGCACGTTCAATGTGATTGATGATTTCAACCGCGAAGCTCTTGCCATTGAAATTGACACTGGAATTTCAGCCCAAAGAGTTGTGCGGATTCTTGATCAAACCGCCGTTTGGCGCGGGTTGCCGGAGAAAATCAGGTTCGATAACGGACCGGAGCTAACGGCTTTGGCAGTGGCGGACTGGGCGGAAGAGAAAGGAGTCGCATTGGAATTCATCAAACCGGGAAGACCGATGCAGAACGGTTTCATCGAACGCTTCAATCGCTCGTTTCGGGAAGCGGTTTTGAATATGTATATCTTTGAAAGTTTGGAAGAGGTGAAAACGGAAACGGAAAAGTGGCTCGATATTTACAATCAGCATCGCCCGCACGACTCGCTGGGAAATCTATCGCCGATAGAATATTTGCAAAAGTTCAACTCGAAAACTGTAACCTAGATTGGAGTAATTACGGGAGCTTTACAAATTCGCCTTTTGAATGCTTTCCAATTCCCTCTACAAGGCTAACATTCCGGCTTTTGTTTGATTTTTTCTTCCGGTATTTTTTTCTGTCATAGCTGCTCCTTTAGATTAGTTTTAGTAATTTGCTGAAAGAAATCATTTCCGTCGATAAGGCTGTCGTCGAAATGTTTTCGGTTAGGGCGGCAGAAGCTCAAACGCCGCGATTCGGCGCGGCGACGGCTCCGCTCCGATGCTCCCCTTGCCGTGCGTAATCGACCAGCCGTCCGCTTCGAGCGCTTCGAGCAGTTTCAGGCTCACGCTCCGAAAAGGGTCTGAGAGCAGAATGCGTCCTTCGGACGCAAGATTAGATTCAAAGATCCGGCGCAGATGCGGGTGCATCTCTTCACCGTAAAGAATATCCGAACCGATAATCCAATCGTATTGAGCGTCGTCGTTCCAATTTGTCCAATCAACTACGCGCTGCTCAATCGTCTCGACGCCGTTCAACATCAAATTACGCCTGCCGAGCGCCATTGTCAGCTCATTCCTGTCGGTCTGAACTACTTTCGCTTCAAGCGAAGCGGCGACGATTCCCGGCAATCCCGCGCCCGCGCCCAGTTCCAGCACGCGCTTGTCTTTAAAATCGTCGGCACGCGCGGCGACTTCGTGCGCCAGAGCGATAGCCGCCGCCCAGAGAGTAACGCCATACGGCAGCCGTTCTCTTAACTCGCGCAGAAAATGAGATTCCTCCATTTGAGAAATGACGGCGCTGACGTGCAGAATCTTCAATTCCCGCCCATCAATTCTGAGGCAGTATTGGTCGAGCGGAAAATCTCCGACCGACGTGCGCAAGGTTGTTTTGTCTTCGACCGATAAATTCATCTCGCCTTATCTGGACCGTGTTCCGAATAGTTAATTAACTCCAGTTTTTATCAGGCTTCGTTTGCAGCCTTTTAGCCGCCTCAATCACGTCGTACAACTCGACAGGGTCACTAAATGGATCTTTATCGAGGGCAGTGACTCTATTTAGTTCTTTTTGCCAGCGCCGCAGTTCATTGACGTAATTTTCGCTCGGGATACGACGCAAACGTCCATCGCAATCTTCCAAATCGCAAATTCCATTGTGAAGCCATTCGCCGGTGTGCCAATCCGGCATATCAACGCCTGGAAATAAACAAATACCATGCAAATCCATTCCTTCGTTGACGGCGGCGAGTGATTCTTCCATTACGTCTTTCAGCCATGCTGCACGTCCGCTGCCGAGCCCGCTTGTTCCGCCGATAATCATTGGTCGGCGGTACCGTTCCCACACTCGCTTCATTAAATCGCAAAGCGGTTTAATGCGATCATCCTCAGGATTTAGTGCTGCATGCGGACCTTGTTCGCGATATTTCATTTGTCCGAAAGAATAATTATTGGCGCCGACAATATCTAAGATTTCAGGCGAACCGCCAAGCTCAGGATGTTCTTTTCCAGAAATAATATCCCACGCCAGAAAAGTATCCACTAATGTTTCGTGTTCGGCAGCTTCTAATAAATCCGGGCGGTCGCGAGGATCAACGACTTGGACGAGCGGATCGATGTGAATCATTCGCGCCGCCGGCTCGATTTCACGAATCGCTTTAACACCCGCAATTGCGGCTTTGCATAAAGCAAGGCGCAACTGAAAACGGTCATCTTTGGTATTTTTATAAGGAGCCGTCCAACCCCATTCGCCGCCAATGAAAGAGAAAAATGTGATTTCATTAATCGGTGTAAAGAAATGCGGACCGCGAACGCGCGCTACCACGTATTCGGCAGCAGCGCGGCAATAATCGGCAAAACGAATTGTAAATTCTTCGGAGAAAGGATCTAAATCGTCCGGGTAACCGTAATGACACAAATCCCAGATCGGAATTATTTGCGATTCGTTCATTGCCTTAATCATCGGGTCAATTGAGGAAAAATCGTATTGCCTGTTTTTATCAACAAATGCCCAGGGAATTCCTTCACGAGCTACGGCGATTCCTAAATCGCGCAACACTTTGTAATCGCCGGCGACGCATTTGTTGTGCTGTGTTTCGGCGACGAGATTTCGTCTCCCTTTGTCTTTCCAAAGAAAAGTAGAACATTCAAAACCGGAGATAAAAAACGTCGGGAAAATACCTGGTTTTTTTGCCTTTTGTTTATCTTAACTTAAAGGCATCTATTTTCGAGTAAGTATTTTGTTCTTAAAAATACTCAAGAAAATAAAGCCTTAAACAAAATCAACGCAAAATCGATAAACCGTTTTTATGCGGCCGACAATTATTTCCGAATACAGTACCTCTTTGTTTTTTAGCTGACAGAAACGATGTTTTGATTGTGTTTGAATTGTTAAATCACAGTGCAAACATTTGACGCCAAGGGATTTTTTCGTTGCTTTGCAATATTGGCTTTCAAAAATTTTTTATTTGTGAGGATTTGATTTTATGCCCGAAAAAATGAATGAAAAGAAACCGAAATTGTCTTTTTTATATGAGCTGTCCGAAGCCCCGGAATCTGCGCCGAAGACGGTTTACGCCGACCGTTTTGGCAACCCGTAGGCGATAGATTCGGAGCAGACGGCGAGAAAAACATCGGCGCGCCGCTCAAACGAATCAGCCGCCCGTCGTCTCCGCTGCAGAATTTGCAGCGGGCGCTGAATTTTCTAATTCAAAGCCGCGTTCGTATTTTTGTTTGTCGAACTTAACAGGACAGAAATTGTCGCTTCCCTCGCTTGCGTCGTCGAGATATTGTAAAAACTATTGGTTTGAGCGGCGCTGGAGAAGTTTACTTAAGAAGGCAATGCCCGCTGACGAAGATTCTACGGTTCTTTGAGACGATGGCTGTGTAAATATAAGGGTCATGACTAGCAGAAAATGATTTGCCTGGTAATTTTCAGCAAGATTTCATACAAGTCATTATTGCGATAATTAAATCTAAACTCGCACTCTTTCAAGTGCAAGTAGAAAGTGTTCTTTGATACGCCCCGAAACTTAACGAGCCGCACTTTAGCATATCCCCAGAAGCCTTCGATACCGTTGATATGGACATCACCTTTGCCATAACTTTCCTGGTGATAAATGCGAAAGTGTTTCTGATAACCGAGGTGAACAATTGAATCGTAGGAACGGAAGCCATCAGTATAAACAGTTGAATCAAAGCTTACTTTGCCTTTGATAATTCGCTGTAAAGTCTTGGCTTGGACGTTTTTGACAATCTCGGTATAGACACGCCCGTTACGTTTGTAGATACCAAAAACGATGTGTTTGTTTTCCGCTCCGCGACCACGCTTGCCTTTTCGATGGCGCAGGCCGAAGTAAGATTCATCAAGTTCGACCGCGCCGGAAAAAGGCGATTCAAGTTCGCAGAAATTGGCAATCAAAGAACGAACCAATGTCAGATAGCGATTGACCGTATTGCGATTCAGATTGGTTAATTCTGCCGTCTGAGAAGCGGTCAAATCAAGGGCAAAAAGCCGCAAGATTTGACGGAATTTAGCGCGTGAAATTCGAGCGCGTATGTAAAGTTTATAACTGTCTGTCATTACTAGCTTTAAGTATTGTAATTTACTTTTCTGCTAGTCATGACCCATATATAAAACTAAATAATCGAAAAGCGTGTCAAAAAGGAAAAACGAGTAATGAAAATCAAATCGATAAAAGCGTTAACCGGAACAAATATATACAGTCATCGCCCGGTGACAGTAATGCGGCTCGACCTCGAAGAATTAAAGGGAAAAGACAGCCGCGAGCTTGAAGGCTTTCAGGAGCGGCTGCTCGATTCGCTTCCGGGATTGACGGAGCATTTTTGCGCAGCGGGAAAAGCGGGCGGTTTCGTCGAACGATTGAAAGCGGGAACTCATTTCAATCACGTCGTCGAACACGTCGCGATTGAAATGCTGGCGCAGGCAGGTTTTGACGAACGCGACAAAAAAAACTGCAACGCGGATGAAAAAGACGACTCGCTTGCCGTCATCGAAACAACCGCCGTCGAGACGACGCGCTATTTGATGCCCGTCGCCGCGGAATTAGTCGAAGCCGTCGCCTTTGAAAAATCTTTTTTCGTCGAAGAAAAAATTACAGAAGCAAAAGACATCGCGGCGGACACGGAACTCGGTCCGAGCGGACGGGCGATTGTCGATGCCGCTGAAAAACGCGGCATTCCGTGGCGGCGCGAAAGCGACTCGAACAGCTTAATCCAGCTCGGCTACGGGCGAAACCTGCGCCTCATACAGGCGGCGATGACCGACCGAACGGGCATTATCGGCATAGATTTAGCCGGAAATAAAGACGCAACGAAACGGCGGCTCGAAGAATTTTCGATGCCCGTGCCTTACGGCAAAATCGTCAGAAGCGAAGAACAAGCCGTTCGCGCGCTCGAATCGGTCGGCGCGCCCGTCGTCGTCAAACCGCTCGACGGGCGACAGGGCAAAGGCGTGTCCCTGAATCTTAAAACCGCCGAAGAAGTCGCGGAGGCTTTCCGTATCGCCCGCGAATATTCTTCAAAAGTCCTGGTCGAAGAATTGTTTGAAGGCAAGAATTACCGCGTTTTGGTTGTGGACGGAAAAATGGTCGCGGCGAGCGAGCGAGTTCCGTGCGGCATCGACGGCGACGGCGCGCATACGGTCGCCGAATTGATTGACCTGGAAAACCAAAACCCGTTGCGCGGCGAAGGACACGAAAAACCGCTGACGAAAATCAAAGTCGATCCGATTATTATTTCCGCACTGCAAAAAGAAGGCTGGCAAATGGAAGACGTGCCGGCAGCGGGCGAGCGCGTCAGCCTGTGCGCCGGGATGAATCTTTCAACCGGCGGCACGGCGCGCGATGTAACGGACAGTGTTCACAAAAGCGTTAAAAGTTTATGCGAACGAGCGGCGCGCGTTATCGGTTTGGACATCTGCGGCGTTGACCTCGTTTTAGAAGACATTTCCGCGCCCGTGCCGCCAGGTAAAGGCGGCATCATCGAACTCAATGCCGCTCCTGGCTTGCGGATGCACACATTTCCGAGCGAAGGCACGCCGCGCGATGTCGGCGGCGTGATAATCGAGATGCTTTATCCGAACGGAGGAAACGGGCGTATTCCAATCATTTCGATTACCGGCACAAACGGTAAAACAACGGTCACGCGAATGATTTCGCACATTCTCAATGACGGAAATCGCACAATCGGAACGACGACTAGCACCGGAATTTATCTGAACGGCGAGCAGATTGCCAAAGGTGACACGACGGGACCGATTTCAGCCCGCACGATTCTCGGCGACAAAGCGGTTGACGTTGCCGTTCTCGAAACCGCCAGAGGCGGCATCGTGCGGCGCGGACTGGCTTACGATTGGTCGGATATTTCCGTTTTAACGAACATCAGCGAAGACCACATCGGGCAGGACGGCATCGAGTCGGTCGAAGATTTAATTCCGATTAAAGCGTTGATTGCCGAGCGCGTGCGGACGGGCGGAACTTTGATTATAAACGCCGACGATGAAAATTCGCTGCGCGTTTTAGAGCGCGAAAAGGTCAAGGAAATTGATAAACAAATCGTCTATTTTTCATTTGACGAAAACAATCCGCGTGTTCGGGAACATCTGAAAAACGGCGGAACGGCTTATGTCACAACGAATGATTTGATTGTCGAAATGATTGGCAATGAAAGTTTCGATGTCGCCAATCCGTGCGACATACCGGTAACTTTGGGCGGAACCGCCGATTTTCAAACCGCGAACTCGATGGCGGCAATCGCCGCCTGCTGCGCCTTCGGCATTTCACGCGAACAAATCGTGAGCCGTCTGAAGACGTTTCGCACCGACGCCGATAATCCGGGCAGAAACAATTTATACAAAGTTGGCAAAGGTTACGCGCTGGTCGATTACGGGCATAACCCGGACGGATTCCAGGCGATTTGCCGGATGGTTTCAAAATGGAAAGGTAAAACCATTACGGGAATCATCAATATCGCGGGCGACCGCGACGACCGCATCGTCAAAGATGCCGCGAAAGTCGCCGCCAATTGCTTCACCCGCGTTATCGCCACGGAAGATTTAGACCGGCGCGGACGTGAGGCAGGCGAAATTCCAAGGCTGCTCAGCGAAGCGGTCAGAGAAGAAAACCCCGATTGCCGCTGCGAAATAATGTCGAACGAAACCGAGGCGGTTACCAAAGCCATTCGAGAAATAAAGGAAAATGAAGTGGTCGTTATTTTTTACGACCAGCTGACGGCGGTTTTAGACATTTTGAGTCAAAACGGCGCTGTTCCGGTTTACTCGTTCGAGCAAAATACAAATGCTCAAACCGCCTTTTAATAAATGCAAAACTATGTTGACGCTAATTGAAAACGGAGAAATCTACGCGCCTGAACATTTGGGGAAAAATTCGGTTTTGCTCGGCGCGGGCAAGATTTTCAAAATCGGCGCGATTAATCGTCAGACAATCGAATCGCTCCATATCGGACTTGATGTAATTGATGCGACTGATTGCGTTGTAACACCTGGATTTATCGACCCGCACGACCATCTGCTGGGCGGAAGCGGTGAAAAGGGTTTCGCTTCGCAAACGCCGGAAATTTATCCGAGCGAACTCGTTCAAGCGGGAATAACAACGTTCGTCGGCTTGCTGGGCGTTGACACGACGATGAAAACGATGGCTGGACTGCTTGCCAAAGCAAAAGCTTTGAAGGAAGAAGGTATGAGCGCGTATCTTTGGACGGGCGGTTACGACGTTCCGCCGACAACGATTACCGATTCGGCGCGCAACGACGTAATGTTTATAGAAGAAGTCATCGGCCGGCTCGGGCGAAATCGCCATTTCCGACGAACGCTCGACCGACCACGTTCCGCACCAGCTCGCCAAGCTGGTGATCGACACGCATAACGGCGGAATGCTGGCGAAAAAAGCCGGCGTCACGCATTTTCACGTTGGCAAAGGAGAAGAAAGGTTAAAGCCGCTAACGAATTTGCTCGATCAATTCAATGTTATCAAACCCGAATGGCTTTACCCGACGCACATCACCAGAAGCCAGGAATTGATGTTAGAAGCGATTGAACTCGCAAAGCGCGGCTCCTTTGTTGACATTGACACGGTTGACGAAGAATTGCCGGAATGGTTCAAATTTTACCTCGACAACGGCGGCTTGCCGGAAAAGTTAACCGTCTCAACCGACGCTTCAATTACCAGCCCGCATAATCTTCTGACTCAAATTCGCGCCTGCGTCCTCGAACATAAATTCCCGCTCGAACAAATTTTGCCGTGCGTGACGCTGAATACGGCGAAAGTTTTACAGCTCGAAGAAAAAGGCAAACTCGTAGAAGGAAAAGACGCGGACGTTTTGGTTTTGCGCAAAGAAAATCTCGAAATCAAAGATGTCGTTTCCGGCGGTCGGCGTTTGATGAAAAGCGGTAAGCTCGCTTTCAAGGAGAAGTTTTTAGAAGAAAGCAACCGTCATATAAAACTTGACGGCGAAAAATAAAGATAATCGGTATCTCTTTTACACGATTGAATATTCAATCGTGTAAAAGAGATACCGAGCAACAGACGTTATTTTCCCTCGACCATCTTTTTAATATCAGGCACAATCGGCTCGCGCTTTGCCAAATCATATTTATAGCCTTCGGGCAAAACGTGAAAATCGACGCCGAAAATACCGATGATTTCCTCGGATTTAATATAGGGAAGATTGGTGTGCATCGAGTTTTTAGCGCAAACGACCGTTACCGCTCCTTCGCCGACAACTTCAAATTTATCTCCATCGACGACCATTGCCGTTCGCTCGTCAATCCCGATGCCCAATACCTGCGGGTTGTGGGCTACCGACAAGAGCAGACGTCCGTGCCGACCGCGCTGAGAGAAATGCGTGTCGATAATCGACCGGTCAAGCAGTTCCATTCCGGGCGCGACTTCGATTGCGCCGAGCTTCGGCGCCTCGTCGCTCGAACCGGAAAGCAGCGTCGAAGAGGACATCATCATCGCGCCCGCGCTCGTGCCGCCGATGGTCATGCCCTTATTAAATTTATCGAGAATCAACTCCTGAAGCGGCGTGCCGCCCGTCAAAGCCGTGACGTGCAGCTGACTGCCGCCGGTAAAGTATAATCCGGTGGCGTTTTCGATTTTTTTCAAGACGGCGTCCGAGAAAGATTCACTTCGGTCAGCTATTTCGAGAAATTCAAAATTCGTGAATTTTAATCGCTCGAACACTGCCCGATATCGTTTTTCAGCGCCTTCGGGGTCATCGGTTGCAACTGTCATCAAGACGATTTTCGCTTTATTAGAACCGCCCGACAGTTCCAGAAATCTTTCGATGATTTTAAGCGAATCTTCGGTGATATTGCCCGATTCGCCGCCGCCGACGGCGATGAGACTGCCTTTTCCTGCTTTTTTTGTCACAAATTCTCCTTCATTTCTAATTCGATAACTATATCACGGTTAAAAGTTACACGATTGGCGCGGAAACACGCGCGGAAGTGTGTTTCCTGAGACATCGACACTTGATTATCGCGCGTGTTTCCGCAAAATCAAACTCAACCGCGTAACTTTCATACTGATTAAACGCGCTGCGATTCCGGAATAAGGGATTTATGAATATGAATCGCCGCCATCGCGCCCTCGGCGGCGGCAACGACGGCGAGCTGTGAACGCGGCGTCATATCGCCCGCCGAATAAACGCCTTCGACGCTCGTTTGCTGTTCTTCGTCAATCCAAATCAGACCGGTGTCTTCGTCAATCCGGCAGCCGAGCATTTCGTGTAAATTTGAAGACGGCTCGGTGCCGAGATTAAAAAACAGCGCGTCGCATTTGAGCGATTCGCCGTTATCAAGCCGGACGTATTGAAGCTGTTTGCGCTCTAAATCGCCTTCGAGCTTGAGGATGCTTTGATTGATTACCGGAATATTAAAATCGGCGAGCTTGGCGAGATGCTCTTCGGTCATATCGCCGTTGTCCCCGTTTGTGACGAGCGTCAGTTGGTCTGTCCAGGTCAGCAGATTCAATGTGAAACCCGCGGTTTTTTTATCTCTTCCAAGAACGACGACGCGCTTTCCCGTGTTTTCAAACCCGTCGCAGTCAGGGCAATGATGAACCGTCGCGCCGTAAAAGTCTCGAAAACCCTCGCAATCCGGGATGAAATCGCGCAAGCCAGTCGCCAATACTAATCGTTTGGCGTCAAAACTCTGCGCGACGATTTTTTCGTCGCCCGTCGAAACACGGAAATGTTCATCGTCGATTTGCTCGATGCCGGTTACGCATCCTTCGATAATCAAGCCGCCGTGCTGGGTTACTTCCTGTCGACCGCGCTCCAGCAATTCAGTCGGCAGAATACCGTGATGACCGAGAAATCCGTGAACGCCGTGAGAGTAGACGTTTCGCGGGCTATTGTGGTGAAAAGTGAGCGCGCGGCGGCGATAGCGCGCGAGAAAAAGCGACGCTGAAAGCCCGGCGGGACCCGCTCCGATCACAATGCAATCGTATAATTGTTCTATCATGTTTTCTCGAATACGGATTTTTTATTTTCTTTAACTAAGATTAAGTTTTGCTCAGGGCAGTTTTTCTTCCAGTTCGCCGACTAGATGCCGGACATCGGTTTCACTCATCAGTTGTTCGGCTTCATCTTCGATAACCGCTGTATCCACTCCGAAATGCTCGCATAATTTCTGCTGCATTCGCAGCATCATCGTCATCTCCTGTTCGGCGAGAATGCTGACTTGTAAGTCGAGATGCGCCCGGCGATCAGACTGTCGGCTCATGCGGTTTTGACCGATCAAAATGAAAATTGTAATGAAAACGCCCTCGGCTGAAACAATCAGCATGAGGATGCCGAAAGGAAAAGGGTCGAACGCAGCAATGCCGGGAATGAGGTTTAAGTTGACGATTCCCCAACCGATAAATAATAAAATGTGGAAGATGACAAAAGCTATGCTTCCGATAAATCCAGTAACTGCATCGCTGACGCGCTCTCCCAGCGAACGCTCGTGCAAAGCCTCGCGTTCCATTTCGGCAATCGCTTCGACGTTATATGCCATCGGGTTTGCAGTAGCGATGGGCTGCCGTTTTTCACTAATTTTGAAAGTTGTGTTTTCATTAGTTTCTGTCATTTTGTATTAAAACTTTAATTCTCAACGAAACTTAAAGTTGCTTCAGTCAATTTCTGTGCACGATTAAGCTTCAGTTCATTTCAACACAAGGCAAAAATCTATTCTGTTTTCCAACAAACAGAACAGCCTTTTAGCAACAGCTAGTCTTGATTGAGATAAGTAAACAGGTTTATTAAAGCGGAAGTTTTAATTCATAAATCTAAAAATTTCATCTTACTTTGTCTAAATTATAACCTAAGAAAACCTAAGATTTGTAATAGTGTGAATTGCTGAAGATTGTTGGGATTTTGGACTTAACAAAACATAACATTTGAGTCTCAAAAAGAGTCTTTTTGAGACGAAACAAAAAAGATTTTCTTGTATCGGAAAAATAGACGAAAGGTAAAGCTGGATTTAGTCATTCGGCACAATCCAGATAATCCGCTAAAATTCGGCTTCTGCTGGTCTCATCTATGGAACACAGTGATCAATAATTACCTATAAATTCTGTGTAATTTTTTAACTGGAATTTAATTCCGTATAATTTCAAGTTAAACGTTGAAATAAAAACTCTCAAATACAACAATGACTAAGCGGAAAATTAGTTACGCCATCAAGCGCGCTGCTGCCTGGGCTCGGATTCTTTACCCTCAGCCCAATTCCAAAGGATAAAAAGATTATTGAATACATTGGCTTGATTTTAACCAAAGAAGAAGCCGATAAAAAAGGTGGCAAATATTTAATGACGCTCGATAAGGAATATGTCATCGATGGCAGTGTGCGCAGTAATAGAGCTCGGTATATTAACCATTCATGCCAATCAAACGCCCAAGCATTTAGAAGCGGTGTATGAGTCTGGATATGGTCAATCAAAGCGATCAAAGCCGGTGAAGAAATCACTTATGATTACGGCAAAAAGTATTTTAATGAACAAATAAAACCAAAAGGCTGTAAGTGTGATAGTTATGCTAAAAACACTGAATGAATATTCAACCACAATGAATTAAATAAAGGATTTTAATATATAAGTGTCTCAAAAACCACCCTTTTTGGAGTCGTTTGAGGGTTGCCTACGCGGTTTCTTGCTGAAAGCTTTGATAAGTATGTTGGAAAGCAAACTCGAAATGGTTGAGAAGTGCACTCAGGTATCACTGGCAATTCTCAAATTCGCATCACTCGGAATGAAGTCCTATGCATTGATTGAAGCTGGACACATGCCGATGAGAAGAATAAAACGAACCAGATGTAAGATTTACGATCCCCAAAACGCCCCGATTATACGGGCAACCATAAGACTAAGATAACCCATCTGAGCCTGCTCATATGGAGTAAGATGCTTATGATTGATAAGTTTTAAAAATATAGCAACCCTCAAACAATTCATTAGCATCTGAGTTGGCTTGCTTGAAATAATGAGCGTTCGAGTTTTAGATAGGAATTCTCAAAAAAAGTTTTTTTGTTTGAGCAACCAAAAGTGAAATCAGTTCATCCTAATCTGCTCGCTTAAAAACGAGATGAAAGTAGAGTTAGGATGATTGACAAAGATAAATTGAAAAGTTGAAATTTTCCAAAGCAACTTTTTAGAAAACTGATTCATCTTAACTAGCTCACGTAAAAACGCGAACAATAATTTTGTTAGAAAATTTGGTTCTCTTGAATTAGTAAATTTAAGGGGACTTTACTTTCGGCAAAATTCAAGAAAAAAACAGAATTTTTGATGTTTGAAAACTAGATATGCGAGTCCATGTGTTAATTCAACACGGTTCAATTTATGTTGAACCAACGAACAACAGAAAGCTAGTAAAAACTTTTTAACGAGAGTTTGATCCTGGCTCAGAATCAACGCTGGCGGCGTGCCTCAGACATGCAAGTCGAACGATTAAACTTCTCTTCGGAGAAGATATAAAGTGGCGCACGGGTGAGTAACACGTAGGTAATGTGCCTTTGGGTGGGGAATAACTTAGGGAAACTTAAGCTAATACCGCATAATGCAGCGGCTCCTTCGGGAGACAGTTGTTAAAGATTTATCGCCTAAAGAGCAGCCTGCGGCAGATTAGCTAGTTGGTAAGGTAATGGCTTACCAAGGCTACGATCTGTATCCGACCTGAGAGGGTGGTCGGACACACTGACACTGAATAACGGGTCAGACTCCTACGGGAGGCAGCAGTCGGGAATTTTGGGCAATGGGCGAAAGCCTGACCCAGCAACGCCGCGTGAAGGATGAAGTCTTTCGGGATGTAAACTTCGTAAGAATAGGAAGAATAAATGACGATATTATTTGTAAGGTCCGGCTAACTACGTGCCAGCAGCCGCGGTAATACGTAGGGACCAAGCGTTGTTCGGATTTACTGGGCGTAAAGGGCGCGTAGGCGGCGTGTCAAGTCAATTGTGAAATCTCCGAGCTTAACTCGGAACGGTCAATTGATACTGATGTGCTAGAGTGCAGAAGGGGCAATCGGAATTCTTGGTGTAGCGGTGAAATGCGTAGATATCAAGAGGAACACCTGAGGTGAAGACGGGTTGCTGGGCTGACACTGACGCTGAGGCGCGAAAGCTAGGGGTAGCAAACGGGATTAGATACCCCGGTAGTCCTAGCCCTAAACGATGAATACTTGGTGTCTGGAGTTTTAATTCTCCGGGTGCCGTCGCTAACGTTTTTAGTATTCCGCCTGGGGAATACGCACGCAAGTGTGAAACTCAAAGGAATTGACGGGGACCCGCACAAGCGGTGGAGCATGTGGTTTAATTCGACGCAACGCGAAGAACCTTACCTGAACTAGAATGCGAGGGAAGATTACCTAATAGTAATCGTCGGGCAACCGACCCAAAGCAAGGTGCTGCATGGCTGTCGTCAGCTCGTGTCGTGAGATGTTGGGTTAAGTCCCGCAACGAGCGCAACCCCTATTAACAGTTGCTAACAAGTAAAGTTGAGAACTCTGTTAAGACTGCCGTTGATAAAACGGAGGAAGGTGGGGATGATGTCAAGTCATCATGGCCTTTATGTCCAGGGCTACACACGTGCTACAATGGACGGTACAAAACGTCGCAATCTCGCAAGAGTGAGCTAATCGCCGAAAACCGTTCTCAGTTCGGATTGAAGTCTGCAACTCGACTTCATGAAGTTGGAATCGCTAGTAATCGCAGATCAGAATGCTGCGGTGAATACGTTCCCGGGTCTTGTACACACCGCCCGTCACATCACGAAAGTAGGTTGTACTAGAAGTAGCTGGGCTAACCCGCAAGGGAGGCAGGTTACTACGGTATGATTTATGATTGGGGTGAAGTCGTAACAAGGTAGCTGTAGGAGAACCTGTGGCTGGATCACCTCCTTATAACAAATGACACGGCAACTTTTATTAACAAATTTAAGTTGCAGGACACACGACGCATATCTAGTTTTGAAACATCAAATAGTTTTTAGTTCTTTATAAATTACCAAATGAGTTTCAAGGTAACAATAAGTTGAAAAACGCTTATTCTTTACTTTGTAATTGGTTACAAGGTGAGGACCTGTAGCTCAGTTGGTTAGAGCGCACGCCTGATAAGCGTGAGGTCGGTAGTTCGAGTCTACCCAGGTCCACCATTTGAAAAGTATATCGCGGGGTGGAGCAGTCTGGTAGCTCGTTGGGCTCATAACCCAAAGGTCGTAGGTTCAAATCCTGCCCCCGCAACCAAACTTGTTGGGGATGTAGCTCAGTTGGCAGAGCGCCTGATTTGCATTCAGGAAGTCGCAGGTTCGACTCCTGTCATCTCCACCAAATAATTTTTGTGGGGTTAGGCAACTCGAAAGATTTTGAAAACATCTTAATTGGCTCGATTGAAAACGAGCAGGTTGAAAAAGTTAGAAAAAGATTTTAACTTTTAAGCAACTTTTTGAAAAACCGATTCATCTTAACTGGCTTGCTTGAAATAACAAGCAGTATATTGTTAGAAAATCAAGCTCTCTTTATTAATAATTAAGAGGGTTTTGTTTTCGACAATAGTCGGAAAAAGATATTTGACAACTGAATAAATAGATAATCTTAAATGTATAAATGCAAATTTATACATAAATACAAGTTGCAATTTAGAATTGAACAAATAGAATTTGCTCGTGAGTAAATTTTATGGTCAAGCTACTAAGGGCAAACGGTGGATGCCTTGGGACTTCGAGGCGATGAAGGACGTGGAAAGCTGCGATAAGCGACGGTGAGAAGCACTCATTCGATGAACCGTCGATTTCCGAATGGGGGAACCCAATAACTGCCGCCTGAATACATAGGGCGGTTAGAGCAAACTCAGGGAAGTGAACCATCTCAGTACCTGAAGGAAAAGAAAACAATAGTGATTCTGCTAGTAGCGGCGAGCGAACGCGGAAAAGCCTAAACCGATAGAACATGTTCTGTCGGGGTCGTGGGATCAGACATAACGGGAGAAGAAGATTAACAAAAGTGTATGGAAAAGCACACCATAGAGCGTGATAGTCGCGTATGTGAAAATTTTCGACTTCTAGTTTGACACCCGAGTAATGCGGAACACGAGGAATTCTGCATGAATTTGCCGGGACCATCCGGTAAGGCTAAATACTCCGAAGTCACCGATAGTGAACCAGTACCGTGAGGGAAAGGTGAAAAGAACCCCAGTGAGGGGAGTGAAATAGTACCTGAAACCGTTTGCTTACAAGCAGTAGGAGGAGATTTATTCTCTGACTATGTGCCTTTTGCATAATGAGCCGGCTAGTAAATGTCACAGGCAAGGTTAAACGATAAGTAAGCCGAAGCGAAAGCGAGTCTTAATAGGGCGCTTAGTCTGTGGTATTTGGACGTGAAACGGGATGATCTAGGCATGGGCAGGTTGAAGCGTGGGTAACACCACGTGGAGGACCGAACCAGTATAGGTTGAAAACTGTTTGGATGACCTGTGCCTAGGGGTGAAAGGCTAATCAAATTCCGTGATAGCTCGTTCTCGCCGAAATAGCTTTAGGGCTAGCCTCGGATTTATCTTTGCGGTGGTAAAGCACTGAATGGACTAGGGGCCTCACAAGGTTACCGAATTCAATCAAACTCTGAATGCCGTAAATGAATGTCCGGGAGTCAGACTACGGGTGCTAAGATTCGTGGTCGAGAGGGAAAGAGCCCAGACCAACAGCTAAGGTCCCAAAATTATAGTTAAGTGGAAAAGGACGTGGGGAAGCACTGACAGCCAGGAGGTTTGCTTAGAAGCAGCAATCCTTTAAAGAAAGCGTAATAGCTCACTGGTCAAGTAGCCCTGCACCGACAATATAACGGGGCTCAAACTATATACCGAAGCTTTGGATATTTTTAATATGGTAGGCGAGCATTCTGTAGCTGTGAAGCGGTTCCGTAAGGTCCGTTGGAGCAATCAGAAAAGACTTTGTCGGCATTAGTAGCGATAACGTATGTGAGAACCATACGCACCGAAAACCTAAGGTTTCCTGCGTCAAGTTAATCTGCGCAGGGTTAGTCTGTACCTAAGGCGAGGGCGAGAGCCGTAGTCGATGGAAATCCGGTTAATATTCCGGAACTGAGTAACAGTGCTGTGGAGTGACGCAATAGGGTAGGCAAGACGGCTGATGGATGCCGTTGAAGTAAACAGCCCGTCGCTTTGGTAAATCCGGGCGACACAAGGGTAAATAACCAGACGAAAGTACGGAACTTCGGTTCCGGAACAAGTTGCTGACCCCAATTGCCAAGAAAAGCTTCGTTCAGCTTAACTGTTAATCAACAGTACCGCAAACCGACACAGGTAGGTGGGATGAGAATTCTAAGGTGCTTGTGAGAACCCTCGTTCAGGAACTCGGCAAATTATATCCGTAACTTCGGGAGAAGGATAGCCGTGTTCACCAAGAACATGGTCGCAGAGAAATGTTCCAGGCGACTGTTTAACAAAAACATAGGTCTCCGCAAAGTTGTAAAGACAACGTATGGGGGCTGACGCCTGCCCAATGCTGGAAGGTTAAGAGGACTTGTTAGCCGCAAGGCGAAGCTCGGAATCGAAGCCCCAGTGAATGGCGGCCGTAACTATAACGGTCCTAAGGTAGCGAAATTCCTTGTCGGGTAAGTTCCGACCTGCACGAATGGCGTAACGATCTGGAAGCTGTCTTAACGAGGGACACAGCGAACTTGTAGTATCGGTGAAGATGCCGGTTTCCCGCATCAAGACGGAAAGACCCCGTGCACCTTGACTACAACTTGATAGGTGAATTCGGGCAAACAATGCGCAGGATAGATGGGAGGCTTTGATGTCAGGCTTTTGGGTTTGGCGGAGCCAACGGTGAGATACCATCCTTTGTTTGTCTGTATTCTAACCTGAACCGTAATCCGGTTCAGGAACATTATCAGGCGGGTAGTTTGACTGGGGCGGTCGCCTCCTAAAGAGTAACGGAGGCGCTCGAAGGTTGGCTCAGGCTGTTTGGAAATCAGCCGTAGAGTGTAAACGCATAAGCCAGCTTAACTGCGAGACATACACGTCGAGCAGGTATGAAAGTAGGAGTTAGTGATCCGGCGGTCGCTTATGG
This sequence comes from Pyrinomonadaceae bacterium, assembly GCA_030448055.1. GTDB lineage: Bacteria > Acidobacteriota > Blastocatellia > Pyrinomonadales > Pyrinomonadaceae. Next base: position 18,244 of record JAUJNR010000006.1, on the reverse strand, counting down.
AAGTGCCGTCGCTCAACGGATAAAAGGTAGCGCCGGGGATAACAGGCTGATCCTGCCCAAGAGTTCACATCGACGGCAGGGTTTGGCACCTCGATGTCGGCTCATCACATCCTGGGGCTGAAGAAGGTCCCAAGGGTTCGGCTGTTCGCCGATTAAAGTGGCATGAGCTGGGTTCAGAACGTCGCGAGACAGTTCGGTCCCTATCTGGTGTGGGCGCAGCAGAATTGAAGGAATCTGACCTTAGTATGAGAGCGACCGGGTTGGATTGACCTCTAGTGATGTGTTATCGCGCCAGCGGTATCGCACGGTAGCTATGTCGAGCATGGATAAACGCTGAATGCATCTAAGCGTGAAGCCAGACCTAAGATTAATTCTGCCAGTGAGACTCGTGGAAGACTACCACGTTGATAGACTGAGATGTAAGTGTAGTAATATATTTAGTTGACCAGCACTAATAGTCCCAAGGCTTGACCATAAAATTTTCTGACTAGCAAATTTTATTTTCAGAATTGCAATTTGTTTTTAGATTATCTATTCGTAATTATTTAATAATTACTTAGTATTTATTTCAGTATTATTTAATAATTACTTAGTATTTATTTCAGTTGTCATTTTGATATTCACCAGTTTTAGAAATTGGCCGGATTGGAATTTCAAGACGAAAGCCTGCTCAGACTTGAGCAGGCTTTCGTTGTTCTTAAAGTATCCATTCTTGAGTGTTTATAAGTTTTTGTCCGTGAGCCTATTAAGTTGTTTTTAATTGATGCCACATAACAATTCCTTTCGGTGTCGCCTCAAGTCGTTGGGTTTCGGTCAATTTAATTAGTTCCCGCTCGAGCAAATCAGCAATAACCAACCGAGCCGTTCCCTCATCAAAATCTGCCTCCTTGCCAATCGTGCAGTCAATAATCCAACCGGTGAGCCCGACTCGGTCCTTGCCAACCGATACTGATAACTGTTCGTGTCCGTAGCGGGTTGGCAGTTCGCTAACGATTCCAAGCACAGCGGACGATGAAGTGGACAAGTCGAAAAGTCGAGGCATTAGTCACCTGCAATAGGTTGGTTTGCCTTTCAAGAACATCTAGATTTGTTGTTGGATTAACTGATTCTGGCGAATTATTGAGCGGAAGATGTCCTTGAATAGACGAAGAAGGTTCTTTTAGGCGGTATAAACCGTCCAAACTCCTTTACTTGTAGTTCGTAAAGCTGCAGTGCAGCATAGGCGTCTTGCGCTGCATAACTGATTTGTTTGAGGTCGAGCGGGCGTCGATTCCAGCCGCTGCGCTGTGCCTGCTTGTCGAGATGTAAATTCAAATGAGTAGCTGCTTGTGTTTGGAGCGAGCACTTCTTTTCCTGTTGCGGCGGGCAGCGAGCATCGTGTCGTGAATTGGAGCAACTTTGAATTTGTAATGATTAAACAAACGAGTCGCATCAAAAGCGGCATTGTGAATGATTTTGGTTGTTGAGTTTGATTCTAGAGGAAGTCTCGAGAGTTTCCAGATCAAAATTGCCAAGCGCATCTGACCTGCACCCGTAGAATTATCCCGAAAGAATGGCGAGAATCAAATAAACTGAAAACAGGAGATTCTGCTATGAAAAAGACTTACGGACGAGCAAATCGTCGGCATCTTACGCGGCTTTGAGCCGAGCGGAAAAACAATTAAAGAATACTTGCCGGGAAAAAGATGTCAGCGAAGGCACATTTTACAAATGGCGTAACCGTTTCGGGACAATGGAAGTTGCCGAGGTCAAAGAATATCGGCAATTGCAGCAGGAAAATGCCCGTTTGAAAAGACTGCTCGCCGAACGGGATTTAGAGATTGATGTAATCAAAGAGGTGCTGGCAAAAAAGTGGTAGGCTGCGCCGCCAAGCGGGAGGCGGTTGCCTTTATGAGAACTCCGCCGATTGTCTGAGCGGCGCGGCTGCCGTCTTGTCTCCGCAAATCGGAGAAGCTGTCGATACAGACAAAGGCGCGCGGCGGAGTGCAGTTTGATAAAACAAGTGCGCTCTGGCGGTCGAACATCCTCGCTTCGGTTATCGGCGGATTGCCGCTCTGCTCAGGCGATGGGTGCCAAGGTGAATCTCAAACGGGTTTACCGGTTATGGAAACAGGAGAAGCTGAGTTTACCGCTCAGGCGACCGCGCAAGAGGCGCTCCAAATCGGTTGTCGGAATCATGCCGAAGGCTCAGAGGTCTAACCAGGTTTGGACGTATGATTTTGTATTCGACCAAAGTCTTTCGGGTAAAAGCCTGAAGATGCTGACCTTGATTGATGAATATACCAGAGAATGCCTGGCGGTTGAGGTCGGCGTGTCAATAACGAGCGAACGGGTCAGGCAGATTCTGCAAAGAGTTTGCGCCTCTTTTGGCAAGCCGGAACAGATTCGTTCGGATAACGGAAGTGAATTCATCGGCAAGGCGGTCGGCGGCTGGCTTGGAGAGAACGGCATCGAGCCGTTGTTTATCGAACCGGGCAAACCATGGCAGAACGGCAAAGGCGAAAGCTTTAACGGAAAACTCCGGGATGAATGCCTAAGCCGCGAATGGTTCTCTTCGGTTAAAGAAGCGCAAGTGGTAATTGAAGAATGGCGTAGATTCTACAACGAAGGACGACCGCATTCGAGCCTTGATATTTGACTCCGCTGGAGTTCAAATCAAAGACGGAGAGTAACAAATCTCTCTCCATTCAATTGGGATAACAAACGGGGGCTGGACACATCGATGACGCTGACCTTCACTCCACGCACTGTGCGAAAGGCAATTTGAATGAGTGCAATGCGTTCTTGGTGCCGATTCCACCAATCGACAGTTTCTATATCAAGTGCGAAGACCGAAACAGCGGAAAGACGTTCGACTAATTTTACCAATTTCGCCGGATTGTTAATAATTTCAATGCTATAGTCAATCATCAGTTATTAACACCCATTTTAATTCTCCGAGTCTGATAACTACCATTATGTAGGTTCATCCTCACATTTGGTGCAAACAGCTAAAAACAAACATAGTTCATTCGCAAAAACTCGGATAGATTATCATTTACGCCGGATTCAACACTCTGGCTCTGAGCAGATCGAACTTCGCCCTGCCATACATCTGACGTTTGAGCAGTTTCAAACGATTAACTTGTCCCTCAGTTTGTCCGTTGCTCCACTTAGACTCAGTAGCTTCTCTGACAGCTAGAAGTCTTTTGCAAACCATTGGCAAATGATTTGAGTTCTTGATGCCGGAGTTAAAAGCCTTGACGATCCATAAATCGATGGTCATTGAACTTTGCCCGCGAATAATTTTCACAAATTCCTCAGCAAGCGGAAAAGCCTGATCGAACTCATTCCATTCGGCGCGAGCGTTGAACAGCATTTCCAGTTCATTTTCGGAAAGCCGTCTTTTGCGAAAACACAATGCGCGCAAAGTCTTTGCGTCGAGTTTCGGCGACAACTGGTTGCGATCAGTGCTTTCAGGCACCGACATTGCTTGCCGAGTAGTTGACCGGAGTTTGGGAGGCGGTGGCAAATGCGGCAGCAGTCTGAGCCGACAGGCATTTCTTTTCATTTGCTCGAAAGATTCCTTCAAAGAACGCTCCCACTGCCAATCATCCGGTGTTTCAAAGTCAGTCCTTTGAATGTTTTTGCCTCGATGATTATTCGGTTCGTCCATTGACCGCCTGCAATCTTTCGTCTTCTCAAAAGGCGTTCACTATCTTCTCCAAGACATCTCCGAGATTGCTCAGCAGATGCCACCGGTCAGCGATTTGAGTAGCATAGGGTCTGCCCATCATAATACCGTTCCGATAAGTTATTGAACGATCACGGGCGACGGTTTCGATATCCGGATGTGCGAACAGCCAGTCGGTTAAAGTCGCGGCTTCACGATCAGGCAATAAGTCAATAACTTTTCTCTTCTCCAAGTCAACGATAATGGTTCCGTAAGTGCAGCCTTTTCTCCATGCCAATCATCAACTCCGACAACCTTCGCATCAGTGTTATGGACAGTAATGATGTTTGAGTAGCCGCCTGTCGAATCATTCTGAGAAGCGTGTCGCCGCTGGTCTTCATTCGCAGACGATCAGCGGTTTTGCCAGGCTTCGCCGCCGAGCGCAAATGCCAGCCAAGTTAACGCCCCGTCGAGCTGATTAGTCTTGCGCGCGTAAGCCTCAACTACATCGGGCAGTCTTTCGCAAAAATCTTCTGCCGGCAAAGTCCATTTCGACAGCGAAACTTCCTAGTGTTCAATTGGAAGCTTGACAGCCACGTTATGCCACGGCAGGTCAGAAACCATCCGCCGGTAATTGCTGTGCAAGCTCGACGACGGCTGATGACAGTTCGGGCAAAGGGTTCGTTTCTGCTTTGAATGGACAATTATCGTAATCGCGTTCAGGCTCGGAAATAAAACACTCAAACCGAATAATGTCCGGGTTGGCAAGTATTGTATCAGCATTCATTATGCCTTTTTTGTATCATTTACTGCCTATTTGCACCAAATCTGAGGATGAACCTTATGTAACGCTTATTGAAATGAGTTTTTGGTTTTGTCTCCTCTTTATCTACATCTTGTATAGAATTGTGTTTAACATGACCTTCAAAATTTGCATTTTTTCTGTTTAACACGCCTTATTGAAATCAGATTTTCAAACACAAGATATTGGGATTATTCGTAATTCGTTATCAGACTCAAATATATTTAACTTCTCTCGAAAATAATTCGCCTCTGTCATATTCATCAACTGCCTGACATGCCGGACAAGTGACTTTTATCACCGAGTCTTGATGAGCGGCAATCTCAATTTTTCCTCTTGACGGATCATGCGAAAAATAAATCGTCACATCACAACTCTTACACTGCACTGTAAAATACCACTCACCCTTTTGTATCTTCATAATATTTCCCCTGTTTCTTTTTCTACTCTTTACAGCTAAGACCAAGACGGATTACTTACTCGCTTTTGAACTTTTCAGTCTTTTGTACTGTTCGGTTAGGTCTTCGAGTTCCGATTGCAGTTCTTCGTCGGTTAGATTACTCAGATCAGTATCTTCGATTGTGCCGCCCAATGCTCTGATGGCTTTGATTGCATTGCTGATTCGTGTGCGAATATCTGGAGCGGCTGATTCTTTGATCGCTTCCCTTTTTGTTTCCTGCTGGATTTCTTGTGACTTTTCAAGAGTTTCGGATTGCTCTGAATTGCTGTCATTTTGCTTGTTGGGAGATTGTTTTTGCTCAACCGTTGTTTCATTGCGGCGGGTTGATTTCATATCAAACACAATGCATTCCAGAATCCCCAATAAAGCGAATTCCGGTATGCCGTTATTCTGAATTTGATAAGTGCCGTCCCGCTCGGTGACAACTACTGTTTTTTCATTCATAACTGCTTATTATAATTTTCAAGAATTGAATTTACCTGGCATCTATTGTTTGAAAATAAACGCATTCATTTGTTTTAGAACCGATTACTTTTACTTGAGCAAAAGATTTTGATAATTTATCAGCCTTTTGTTTTGCTGTTTCAAAATCCTGAGATTGTCCCTTTTGTTCGAGAGGTCTCGAGTCTTTTGTCTCCAAATCTCCCGCCTTTATTAAATACATTTAGTTTATTTTAATTGTTCAATCAGCCATTGCCAATCTTCTTCCGTGTACCACTTCTTGAAATCCTGAAGGAAATCATCACCAGCGAATTCTCTGAGTTGAGCAAGTGCCTCTTCCCTTCCCTTTTCATTGAGCGGTTTAATTTCGAAGACGCTGGAGTCAGATTTTCCGACTGTATCAATTTTTGCCTTCGCCGGTTTACCGGAAGATTGCTGTTGACGAGATGCGAAAAACTGCCGACGCAGTACTTCCGTTAAAAATGCCGGCACTGATGAAATGCCGTCAGTGCGACTGACAGCAACTTCCAATTCGAGAATTAATAAATCGGCTAAAGTACCCCAAGCATCTGCTTCACGCTTGCTGACGCCTTTGCCTGTAAACTTTTTCGCGGCGGCGTCAAACCGCTCAACCATCACTGAAAATCCCGCGCGCGCATGTGCGTCATCATCATTCTTAGTATTGTCTTTAAAAGAAGTCTTAGGAGTGTCCGAAACGCCCGTGTTTATTGGTTGTGAACTAGGTGTAGTAGGATTAGATTCAATACCTACTACACCTTCTAGATTCTGTACCTGGTACACCCTGTTAGTAGGACTAGTAGGTGTAGTAGGTATAGTCCCTAGTTCTGGCAATTCCTCAGGGAGAAATACCTCATATTCGTTTCCGCCATGTTCGCCGAGCAATACGCTTTTTCTTACGAGTCCAACGCTTTCCAAATGTTCTAGGTTAAGCCATAACGTCTGGCGTGTTCCGATTCCTGCCAGCTTCATTAATCGCGGTTTAGTGATTCTGATTACTCGTATTGGTTTGATTGCGCCACGCGTCAACGAATACAAAGCGTCATACAATTGTTTTGCTTTGCCTGAGCCAAAGATTCCAGAAGGTATTGCTTCTCTCGTTATTGAATTGCTTACTTTTTGGAAATCTCTAACTGGGGAAGTTGGTTCTAACTTATTACTAGGTGTAGTAGGTATAGTGGGACTAGGTATAGTAGGTATAGTTGTTTCTACAAGTTCATTGCTTTGATTGGATATATTCTTGAAACTAGGACTAGGTGTAGTAGGTATAGCAGGACCAGCCTTGAAAGGTGAATTTTTCTCTTTTTCGTGTTCAGTTTTCAAACTTTCGAGCGGATCTTCATAATCATCGCCGAACGGTTTCGGCACTCTGATTTGGGAAGTCATAAAAGAACTATTTGAAATATATTCCGGCTCCGGTTTTGATTTAGGCATCCAGTTCCGTCTCCTTAACCATCGGTTCGACCCACTCAATCGGAATTTCTTCAATGCCATCTTTTTGCGCTGCAACCCACAATACCTGACAAATCTTCAGCACATCGCGGGGAATGCCAGAAGTTATGTTGTAAATTGCTTGTAATGCCTCGTCTGTGAAAGGATTCAGCGAGCCAGCTTTTAAACATCTGAATTCGATCACGCGGCGCATTTCCGCTGGCGATAACGGCGAGAGATTTGATGGAGCGAAGATGCGCGAGCGGAGAGCTTTTTTAGATTCGTCGAGAAGTTTATATTTCAATTCGAGTTGTCCGGCGAGAACGATTTGGACTAACTTGTATTTCGGAGTTTCAAAATTGAGGAGTACGCGGATAAGTTCAAGTTGCTTTCCGGTCAAGCGTTGTGCTTCGTCAATCAAAATTACCGCAGTGCGACCTTCGGAGTCTAATTGTCCTAAAAAGTCCTTCAAAGCCGATTCCTGAGCCAGCATGCTACGCCTGGGAGCAATTCCGTACTCACCGCAAATGGTTTTTATCATCGCAAAATCGGAAGGGAAGTTCGGCGTTAAAACCGATGCCAAAGATATTTCCTTATTTTTTGACAACTCATTCCAGAGGTGGCGAATAACCGTGGATTTACCGTGTCCGACATCTGCGACGATGGTCGTCAGTCCTTGCCGGTAATCAATCAGGTGCATCACCTTATCAATTGTCGATTTGATTGAAGGTGTAATGTAAAGCATTTCCGGATCTGGGGAAGTAGAAAAGGGCGAGAATTTCATGAGCGAAAAATTAACCTATCTCTAAAAGATTGTCAAGTTAAATGGGGAGGGGGGCTATAAAAATTAATTGAAAATATAAATCAATTTGTTTCCAGTATCAAAACAGGGGTGTAATAATTAGTTTTGAATAAGAAAAACTTGCAAAATGCAAGAATTTATTTGACTGGTCCCTTGCAAAATGCAAGAATTTAATAGTTGGGTGATTAAAAAATATGCACATTATCAAAAGAGCAAAATTAGTCGAGTTTTGGGAAAAGAAAGAAAATAGCGGTTCCGAACCCTTCCTCGATGCTTGGTATCGAACGATGAAAAAAGGCAATTTTGATAATATCACTCAAATCAGAGAAGTTTATCGCCATGCAGACATTGTTGGAGAATGCATAATCTTTAATGTCGGCACAAATAAATATCGCGTCGTTTCAAAAATTTATTTCACAGAGCAAACGCTTTTGATTCGATTTGTGATGACACATAAGGAATATGATAAAGACGCATGGAAAAAGGATTGCCAGTGCTAATAACAATCCACAATTTTACACCCTGATTGCAGTAGGATTTAACCTTTTAGGAGCTAACACAATGATAGGAACAACCGAAAAAGTTGATAAAACAAAATACGGAATGCTTTTGGCAGAAGCTCTGCCCGCTATCATCGAAACCGAAGATGAAAACGAACGCGCTCTGGAAGTCGTCGAACACCTGATGAAAAAAGGTGAAGGTAATCTTTCACCGGAAGAAACTTCGCTGTTTCGGCTGCTCGTGCGTCTCATCGAAGATTTTGAAGAAAAAGCCTATCCCGAAGTAGGCAGCTCTTCTACGCCGCGCGACGTATTAGCGTTCCTGATGGACCAGCAAGGATTAAAACAAAAAGACTTGGTAGATATTTTTAGTTCATCCGGGACGATCTCACAGGTTTTAAATGGTGCCCGTGAGATCAGCAAATCCCAGGCAAAAGCTCTTGCGGCAAGATTCAAAGTATCGGCTGAATTATTTATCTAATGAAAAGTGAAATAAGATTAAAGATGAAAGCCGATTTCTGATCGTTCTGGCTTTCATCTTTTTTCTGCTCTTCTCAAAGAATTTTATTCCTCAATTAACCCTGCCGAAACAGCTTTTTAACTGCAAAAAAACGCATCGAAATTCTTGCGCTTTTTTGCAAGACTGGTTCTCTTTTGTAATCAATTATTTAGCAGATAAATTGAAAATGCTATGCACGGTAAACTTACTTTTTTCAGCAACTTAAAGCGAAAGAAAAATTTACGATCTAAAAAATGCCTTTCAGATTACTCTAAATATCTATAAAATATAGGGTTTTGCGGCTTTGAGTCTTTACTAAAATTGCTGATTTTGCGATTTCTTGCACTCTTGCATGTCCAACTTCTTATTTTCTAATAATTTAGAGTGCAAGAACAATGAATTTTTACCGCTACTTGTCATACACTTCAAATAAACGACAAGAATAAATAAAAGATACGATTTTTGAGCCGTATTTTGATTTGAGAAATGTGTGATAAATGGTTTTAATCTCGATTAAAACCAAACAAATTTAGAACATTAAATCCGCTGTTTTAGGTGGCAGTCAGAAGGGTAAAAGTGCAATCTGAAACCTAATATAAACCGCTCAAATTCGAGCGAAGAGCAGTGGAATTTTGAGCGAAAAAAAAACCACTTTCTTCGTCTGCAACGTGCCTTAAATGAACGCGAATTGAGCTTATTCATCAGTACCGCAGGGTAACTTTTCTATCTCATGACTTAAAGCCAAAAACTCATCAACAAGCATCTGTACTTCGCCTTGAACATTTATTTAAGTGTACCTCGAATAGAGCCTTCACCAGCCATATTACTCACGCCTCTTTTTGTTATTTTATCCATAAATTCAAGGAACTGTTCGCGTGATAGTCCAGCATTCTATCCGGCTCCCACTAGTTATGATACAACCGTCCAATTCCATTTATAGAAGCGTCAATAAATCTTTCTTTGTTTGCCACCGTGTGAGGATCTAAGGGGCTCTCTATCCGCGCAAATTCTTCTCTAAAACTTTCCAAAACCAGCAAATTTTAGTGCACAAAAAGGTATTAACTTTATTCAATTTATTGCCCGCTTGTGACAGTTTCAATGCGTATCTGAAAGACCTCAATCAACGTCCGAAAAGCTCTTCAAAAGACTTAAAATTATCTTGAAAAAGCACCGGTTTTTACTGCGAACTTTAGCTCAAAACAATCCGGTTGCATCGCCCTTTATCTTTGACACCATTTTTCGGTTTAATTGTATGACAGGATACGGGTGATTTAACCGCTGGTTAGAAAATAAATGTTGAAATAGTTGAAGTTGTGTCAGTTAGAATCTAACTGAACATTTTTTAGAGGGCATTCTTACGCCGGTAAATATGTAAACCTTGAAAATGCATAATTTACGCCGGTCAGAAAACGGCAGAATTATTAAATTTTTCTAACAGCGCAAACTTATTGTTATTAACAGTTACAAGCATATAAAAATACATTTGATTTATAAACCAAACAGTTAAAGAATTTGCCCGGTTAGAAATTCCTAACTGGAAAAACCGCCTTTTTCCTGAAAATTTAACGAATAAAGACAAATTGAAAATTGTCGGAAATCGAATGGAAAAGTGGAAGCCAATTAAAGTTTTGTGTGGTATGGTTCCTTGGAAGATCATGCTCTTTGACGAGCGTCTTTGGATAATGGAAAGTAAAATTGGTGCGTGGTTCGCCAAAGATATTTGAATCAAAGCACGGCAATGTAAAGTGAACCCCTTTGTCGAGACAGAAAACTCACTTTTTTAAGGTGTCATTTGGTTATCTAAAATTGCCGGTTTTGCTCCTTTATTTTCTTCTGTTTTTCGTCCTTTTTGATACGCCTCAAATGGTGTCTGATAGTTCAGTGATTGATGTGGTCTTTGATAATTGTAAAATTCAAAATATACTGCCGCAAACTTTCCTCCGCTTCCCAGACATCCGCGTATTCCTTCAAATATACTTCTTCCTGTTTGACTGAACGCCATAATCTTTCAACGAAAATGTTGTTGAAACAGCGTCCGCGTCCGTCCATACTGATCCGAATTTTGTTCTCCTGCAAAACCTTCAGCCATTCGACCGAAGTAAACTGACTCCCTTGATCGGAATTGAAGATTTCCGGTTTGCTTTTCGCGAGCGCTCGTTTCAAGGCTTCGACAAACGGGCTCGACTCGAGCGAGTTTGAGACTTCCATTTCGATCACAAAGCGCGAATGCCAATCCATAATCACGAGCAGATAAACAAATCCGCTGCCCAATCTGAGATAGGTAATATCACACGCCCAGACCTGATCGGAATATTCGACCGCCACGCCTCTAAGTAAATACGGGTAAGTCAAATGATCCTTCCCCGGCTTCGATAAATTAGGCTTTGGTAAATGGCTTCTAGTCCAAGCTTTCTCATCAAGCGCCTGACTCGTTTGTGATTGACCCGAAAACCCGATTTCTGCAAGTAAACCGTCATGCGCCGGTAGCCGTAAAACGGCGTCAGCGTATATTGCTCATCGATCAGCCGCATCAGATTCCCATCTTCAACACTCTCGGTTCTTGAGCGATAGTAAAGACCTGTCCGATTGAGTCCTAACAACTCGCATTGCCTTGCTACCGAGATCTTTTCATTCTCCGGCTCGACCAACTCGCGGCGCACTCTAACTGATAAGGGAAGATTTTTTTGAGCCAATCAAGCTCAACTTTCAGCTGCCCGATTTGTTGATACAATTGATTGGTCAATTCCTCGCCTGCTTCTGCTGACGGCTGTTTGGAATTATCAAAAATCTGTGGCAAGTTTTCGAGAAACTGTTTCTTCCACTTGGAAATCTGATTCGGATGAACTCCGAATTGTTTGGAAATCTGGTTGATCGTTAACTTGTCCTGAACGGCTTCCAAAGCAACTTTGGCTTTGAATTCCGGTTTATAAACATTGCGTTTTTTGGTGGCTGCCATGGTCATTTTTCAATGGCAATTTTATCATCATTTTCCACCTTAACTAACTGTCCGAATTATGGGGTTCATTATAATGATTTCTTTGAATTAGAAAGCGGGCGAGAAGTCAATCAATTTGTTTAATTGATTGATTGCTCGCCCGCTTTCTAACGACGAACCCAGCGAGGTTTTATTTTGGCGAGACGGTTTTTAATTTATCCTGACCGTCGGCATTCTTCGGATTCAGTATCAGCGCTTTTTCATACGCTTCACGCGCAAGAATTTTCTCGCCTTTGTAGGCGTAAATATCGCCTAAAGCCATAAAGGCAAAAATCGATTGCGGATTAGCTTCAACATTCAGTTTCAGAACTTCAATAGCGTAATCAGTTTTTTTGGTTTTCAGTAAACTATCTGTCAAAGTAAACAACTCGTTCTGTAAGTATCGGTATTTATTGATCGGCTCGGATCTGTATTGCCGAAATCTTTCTTTGGCAAGCGCAGCGTCATTTTTAGCAAAAGCATCTTCGAGCAACATAGAAAGAGATTTTTGCGGAATGTGATCGGCAATCATTTTTAATGCCGGATCAACATTTGCGGTATATTCTTTTGACGATAGTTCGGCAGTTAAGTGCGGCGCCGTCCATGCCCGCGTGTCGAGCGGATGCCAGTCCTGCCAGTAGTAAACTGAAGTTCTAATCGTAATGCCGCTGTTCGGCATATATATCCGGCGCGAATCGCCGTAGATGTTTCCTTTCGAGCCTGAAGGTTCACCAACAAAGATGGTATCCGTATATCGTTCTAAATCATTGACTAAAAATTGGGCTGCCGAAAAAGTGCTGCGACCGATGACGGTGAAAAACTTACCGGGTTTGTTAATTTTGGATTTAACGAGCGCCGTCACAAAGGGCGGCAACAGTGTTCCATTCCCGCCTCGGTTCAGACGTAAATCCAACACGAGTTTTTCCACTCCGTTCGATTCAATAAAAGCCGCCAAGCGTTTGGAAAACTCAGCGAGAGTTTCATCGTCTTTATTGTTGACCTGATTAAGTTGTAAATATAAGGTTTTCTTGTCCGGCAGCATTTCAAACCAAAATTTATTCGATGGATTATTGAGCCACAAAGAGACGGTCTCTGTCGCCCCATCTCGCATATCAATCCAGTCATCTTTCGCTGTCCATGTCATATCCGTATCGCCTGCCATCATTTCAGCCGGACCGATTTGGCGGAGTTCAACTGTTTGCTGCTTTCCATTTTTCTCAATCGTGAGCCGAGCCTTTTCCGTGTCAGAGCTGATTCCTAAAGCCTGTAAAACTTCCGGCATTACGAGCAAATGAGGCGCAAAGAATATTACGTCCATCTCATTATCGCGCCCGATTAGCTCTCTGACTTTGGAATATGCTTGTTCGGCAATTAAATCTCCGATTTTGACGACACGCGCTCCTACTAAAGCAGCTTGCTCTTTCTTTGCCGCGCGAACAAATAATCCATCTTTGAAAAAATATAATTTGACGGGTAAAACGCGGAAACCTACTTTTGGATCCCGCGTCGGGTAAAGGTTCGTATGTCCGTCACCGACCATGGCGACAATCCGCGCCATCTCGACGATGATTTGATTTCTAGCAAGCTGCGGAATGCGCGCGTCAAGATTTTTTATAGCCGTCTCAAACTGCTGGCGCGTCATTTGGTGAAACAAATCTTTATGCCGCTTCGGCATTTCCTGAGCCATAAAACGCAGATCTTCGCGCCATTTTTCCGCTTCGGTTTTAGAAGTTTGCTGGTCTATTTGAGAAAAAACTAAAGTTGAAGAAATTAAAATAAAAAAGAATACGATTATTTGGCGGCATTTATATTCTGACATAATTTGAAATCTGAACTCCGAGATAATTAGATATGAGCTTCAAAATAAAAACACCGTTCATCAATTCAATGTGACAATTTTTTAGTAATTAAATTTTCGCGCGGCAGAGCCGCAAGGAACGATTAAAATGAAATTGTTCCTTTTTGCTAATGGCTTATCACAGTTGAATACAACTCTATTTGAGAATTTGTTTCGGCGAACTGATAATTCAAATTTTAGAGTTCAAAAACCTCGAAAATCTTAAAATTTCCTTGAAAACATTGATATTACTCGAAGATTTATAATTTGGCTGAAAAGAGTAGTTTTCGGACATTTTTGTCTTCTCGTCAATCCTTCTCTTTTATAAGTTTTATAAATTCTTTGGCAGGCGGAGAGAGGCTTTCGCTAATAAAGCAGACTGACACAGTAATTCTTAGATCTTTATGATTCAAGCGACTATATTTTATGCCTTTCTACCCCGTTATTTTGTTAAGAAACTATTTTTGAAACAGCTACTATTCGACCCTGTTTTTTTGAGAAGCGAAAATCAAATTTGATGGAATTTTCCATGTCTGCGTTTTTCCAAATTCCTAACCACTTTTTCCAAAAATCTATATCCTACTTGCGCGCCAGTAAGAAGATCCCTTTCGTTGGACTCGAAAATAATTAACTCGCCACTAAGGGGCATAACATTTGCACTTATTCGCTGCAGGAACCTGTTTTATAACTGGTTCCTTTTTGTTGGAGTAAAGAATTCCAAATTATTGGAATTAAATGGCTTCTTTTCAAATTGCGACGGGTAAAAGAAAGCTCAAGAGAAAAAGTTAGTTGTTTGGGGGCAAACAATTAAAAAAATAAATCTCAGCGATTTTTATTTGGGGAGTTTACGAAGAAGGAATTCACAGCAGTAATTTGCCGACTTACTTTCAAGTGAAGCTGGCAATTGAGCAAAGCATTAAGGGAAAAAGAGCCCAATAAGCAATGTCTGAAACTTCTTTCCTTTTGTTTAGACGACCTTAAATCTTAATAACTTTTTTGTAATCGTCACGAAGGATTTATAAGAACTTTCGCCCTTAAATTTACCGTTGAAGTAAATAAAAAATTTTGGAGGATATTTATGATTCAGTTTAGTTTTTATCGTAGTTTCAATCGTTACTTCGGGACGCATCTGATAGCTGTCGGAAGTTTCGTTTTGCTTTGTTCTGTGATGACCTTAGCCCAAACTAGCCGCGGCACTGTAAGCGGCTCTGTAAAAGACCCGAGCGGAGCAGTGGTGCCGGGAGCGACAATTACGCTTGTTAGCGAGACCACATCGGTGGAGCGTACTACCACAACTACTGAAGAAGGATTTTACCGTTTTGACGCGGTTGATCTGGGAACCTATTCGGTGCGCATTACCGCACCGAATTTCAGCACCGCCGTTAGAAGCGGCGTTACCGTTGCCGCAAATCAAACTGCCACTGTTGATGCTAATTTGCAAATTGGCGAACAGCAGGCTGTAGTTGAAGTAGTTGCCGGTGGCGGTGAATCTTTGCAGACAGAATCTGCTGTGCGCGGCGGTAATATTTCGACAAGACAAATTACCGACTTGCCAGTTGCCAGCAATCCGGTTTCATTGGCATTAACCCTTCCGGGTGTTACTACCAATCGAACTGGCGTCGGCATCGGCACTTTTTCCGTTAACGGTGCGCGCGGACGCTCGAATAACTTTTTGATTGACGGGACGGAGAATAACGACATTTCGGTCGCCGGTCAAGGTTTTCAAATTACCAATCAGGATGCCGTTCAGGAAGTTTCCGTCCAAACCGGAAATTATGACGCTGAATTCGGTCGCGCCGGAGGCGCAATTGTTAATGTCATCACCCGTTCAGGAACACGCGATTTTCACGGCACATTATCTTTCCGCTATGACACCAGTACTGATGATGCAATTACTGCCACTCAGTCGCGCGTACCTGCAGTTATAGCACTCGGCAGACCGCTCTTCAATGATGAAAAGGTTTGGTCTGGAACCTTTGGCGGACCTCTTTTCCTACCTAACTTCGGCGAAGGCGGTCCGGTTATTAATACCGAACGCGGCAAAAACTTCTTTTTCGTTGCTTTTCAGGATTACGATTATCGCGCCCCGGGTTCTACTCAGAATTTGATAACTCCAACAGCAGCCGGACGAGCAGTACTGCAACCGTTTGCCGCAACCAATCCGAATGTTGCAGCCTATCTTGCAGCTACTGCAAATACAGTGGCGACGATTGTAGATCAACCGGCGATTTCTCTTGATCCGACCGGCGGAGCGCAAACACGCGGAACTGTTCAAATAGGAACGTTTATCCGCCCGTACGATACAGTCTCTTATCAAAAGCAATTTCAGATGCGCACGGATCACAATATAGGACGAAACGATCAGCTCTCATTTCGTTTCCTATATGATAACCAGGATCAGCCGTTTGTCGCCTCCTCCATTGGATTTCCAGGTTTTGAAGTTGATTCTTTTGCGAAATACCGTAATTTCCTGGTTTCTGAAACGCATATCTTTTCATCTACCCTGACAAATGAATTGCGGCTTGCTTATAACCGTATTCAATATGGTTTCCCGATTTCCGATCCAACTGGTCCGGCAGCAACTCAGCCGATACTAACTATCACTGGCAGTAATTTAACTAACTTTGGTACCAGCCAAAATTTCCCGCAAGGCAGAACAGCAGATAATTACCAGATTCAGGACACCGTAACCAAGATCATTGGAAATCATACGGTTCGCACCGGTATCGATTATCTCAGGCAAATCGCGACGCAGACGGCTCCGGCTAATATACGCGGTTCATTAACTTTTAATGCGGGCGGAAATTTTACCAGTCTTGGTAACTTTGTTGATAACTTCGGTGGTTCCGGTGGACTGGCTTCGCGAACTTTCGGTAATGCCACATACCATCCGACATTGCATCGTTTTGCAGCTTTTGCTCAGGATCGATGGAAGATTACGGATAATCTGACAATGTCAATCGGACTTCGATATGAAAGATTCGGAGAACCGTTCAATAAGCTGATGACTCCTGCTTTTACGGGTCTGTTCAATGTTGATCCGGCAACTCGTCAGGGACCTTTTTCGCAGCCGAATCAAGTTGAGCCGGACACGAATAACTTTGCCCCGACCTTTGGTCTGGTTTATTCACCGTCGTTTACAAGCGGTATCGGCGGATTTATTTTCGGCGAAAGAAAAACAGCACTCAGAGTGGGATACAATATCGGTTACGATTCGTTCTTCAATAATATCGCATCAAATATTGTTGCTTCGTCGCCGAATACAATCGTGACGACGAACACTTCATCTGTAACATCTGCAAATCCGCGTGGTATTGCTAACTTTAGTTCAGCGTTTCCGACTACGGCTGCTGCGGTGCTCCCGACAAGCGCCCAGACACTGGTAGCTCCTAACTTGCGTAATCCTTATTACCAGAGATGGTCGGCAGGTATGCAAAGAGAGTTACCTTTCAAACTTACAATGGATCTTTCCTATGTTGGCTCGAAAGGAACACATCTTTTCATTAATGAAGATTATAATCCGCTGGTCAGACCCGAACAGCGCATCACACCAGCAGGTTATCCGAATTGTACCCCTGGCACTAACGTCACGGCAGCGCAGGCAACAGCACAATTTCCTGCCGGTCAGCCTTGCCCATTAACGGGTCGCTTTGACAACATTCAAGGCGGACGTACTGTGCGAACAAACGGCGGATCTTCTTACTATCATGCCGGACAATTCGAACTTCGTCGGCGTTTTGCAGATAACTTCCTGACTACTGTTGCTTACACTTTCTCGAAGAATATCAATAATGGAGACGAAGTATTTGCAGTGGGGCTTGGATCCGGTGAGTCCTCTTTAGCGCCTTTCCCATCAATTTTCGGTGGGCTAAAGCATAATTACGGACTTTCAGTAGATGACCGCACGCATCGTCTTGCTTTAACTTATGTAGTTGAATCGCCATTCTACAAAGAACAGCAGGGCATTATCGGAAGACTTCTCGGAGGCTTCCAGCTTAGCGGTGTAACTACATTTGAATCCGGCGTTCCTTATTCCATACAAAACGGATTTGATGCTGATGGTATCGGGGGAACGGATCGCCCAACCTTCAATCCAAATGGACAGCGGGGTGTTCGCGCAGTTCCGATCACCAACGCCAGTGGTTGTGTAACGTCATACATTAATCCGGAAATACCTATTGCGTTTAATGCGGCGGGGGCTCCGACAGCTTATCAGACAATTGATCCCAATACCGCTCAATTCATCGTCAATCCGACTTATGTTGCGGGCTCGTCCTGCAGCACTCCGATCGTAGGTAATCTTGGTCGTAACACAGAGCGTACTCCTTCAGTTTATAACACCAACTTGACGCTGTTAAAACGCACAAGATTTACTGAAAGGACTGCTTTAGAGGCGCGAGTTGAGCTTTTCAATGCCTTTAATCAACCGAATTTCCCCACTACGACGGTAGGTCTAACAAATCTGATTACAAGTGTCGCAAATTCACTGACACAAGGATTCTTCTTGAATCCTGATACAGTTAATACTAGTGGTGGCGGACGCACGGTTCGTTACCAGTTGAAATTAGTGTTCTAAGCGTGCCTCCAGTTTTGCGCTGGTGCATCCGTAAGACAAGCATCCCGAAATGACTTTTCGGGATGCTTGTTTTTTCTTCTTTTATATCTAAATTAAAGTCAGTAATGGATAAGAATTATATAACGGTTACCAGCACTGTCGTTTTAAAATTCAGATTCAACGGCGGTTTCCTTATCTTCCAAATCCAAGCAGTCCGTAGTGAGACGGTCAAGTTTTTCAGCACAAAAAACTGTCTCTCCTCCTTGTTTGTTT
>JAUJNR010000028.1 GCA_030448055.1 Pyrinomonadaceae bacterium | reverse complement strand
GTCCGGTTAATGCCGGCGTATTAAACGGTCGTGCGGTTAATTTACCAAAGCCCGCTTATCCTCCGATTGCCAGACAAGTTCGCGCTTCAGGACAGGTTGCCGTTCAAGTTTTGGTTGACGAGGGCGGAAATGTTTTGTCTGCCAAAGCGACGAGCGGTCATCCGATGCTGCGAGCGCCAGCCGAAGCCGCCGCTCGCCAATCCAGATTTAATCCGATAAAAGTCGGTGATAGAAATGTCCAGGCAACCGGCTTTCTTCTTTACAACTTTATCAACCAATAAAAATTCGAGTCCAAAGTCTAAAATCCAATGTCCAAAGCCGACAGGTATGGATTGACTTTGGACATTGGACTTTAGACTTTGGACTTCATTACTCCTTCGACCGCCCGTCGTGGGTCAACGACGCCCCAGCCTTGGCGGTCAACTTCGTAATGCGGCAGGCGTTCAGCGGTAGAAATTAAAATTCGTTTTATTTGCTGCGGGGTCAATTTCGGATTTGCTTCGAGCATTTGCGCGATGACTGATGAAACAATCGGGGCGGCAAAACTTGTTCCGTCAACAAATTTGTAATGTTTGGTGATAACATTTCCCTGCCTGAGCTTTAAAGCGATAAATTGCCGAATCAAATATGCAGGTCGGTCAAGCGCGGCATCTAAATCCGGTTCGATGTTTGGATTTGCCGCGATAAGAGCGTGCAATTTTATATCTTCGGCTTTGTCTAAAGTTTCTAAAAAATCGGCTTGCTGCGCTGTCGGCGTGTTCGGCAAAATCGGCGCGGGAACCCAAATCGAAGGCGCAATGACTTCCGGTTTTTGAAAACCATCCAGCGTCGGACCATAAGACGAGCGATACATTCCGCGTTTTGAGCGATTGATTGAATTTTTGTCGTCCAAACCGCCGACGGCGATGCACGAAGGCGCAGATGCGGGCGGAAAAACTGGATGCGTAAGCAGATGTCCGGCGTTACCGACGGCGCAAACAATTGTCAAACCTTTGGCGACACATTCTTCAACCAATTGCGACAAGCTGTCGTGCAGATAGCTTTGCTCAAAATCGCCGCCCGCCGAGATATTGACAATTTTAATATCGAACTTTGTCCGATTTTCCAGAATCCATTCCAAACCGTCTTGAATATTCTGCTCGGTAATTCTTCCGGTGCGAGCAAGTTTTACTAAAACGACATTGGCTTCGGGTGCGATTCCGCGATAAAAACCGTTTGAGAGACTACCGTTTCCCGCCGCGACCACCGAAGTCATCATTCCGTGCCAGCTCGCCACATCCGGTTGAAACAGCGACGCCACTTCGCCGTCCGTCGCATTCATATTTTGATAAGCCAAAATTCTGTTGTGCGGCGTGGTTAAATCTTCGTGCGGATAAAATCCCGAATCGAGAAAAGCAATTGTTACGCCTTTACCCGTAAAACGCTCGTCGGCATCAAGACGCAGAGGCGTCGAAAGAACGTGCGAGCCGTCCTTTGTAACCGCCGCGTCGCTAACAATTTGTTCTTTAGCGCGTTCAAATAATCGCACGCAACGAGCGCAGACGGCTTCAAAAGTTTGTGTGTCGGGCGCATTGACGCGAATCAATCCTTCCAATTCGTTAGGCAACGCGACAAGCGGCACAAATTCATATTGCACCTCGCGCGAGCAAACCGGACAAACTTCTTCGCCTGCCGTAATGTCTGCGCCGGTTGCCGGTCGCAAAAAAGATAAAGTTTCTGCTTGAGTCATTTTTGAAGTTTTTCACAAAGAAAAGTTAAAATCAATTTCACCACAGAGACACAGAGGCACAGAGAGAAATTTTAACAAGATAGACAGGATTTACAAGATAAAATCAATTCTTTATCTGTTTTCATCTGTGGTTAATCATTCTTGCAAAACTCTGTGTCTCCGTGTCTCTTTGGTAAAAATAATTTATGTCTCGAAAAAAAATCGGCTTGGCACTTTCCGGCGGAGCGGCGCGCGGTTTCGCGCATCTCGGCGTTTTGAAAGTTTTAGTCGAACACAACATTCCGATTGATTTTATCGCCGGAACTTCCGCCGGCTCGTTTGCGGGCGCGGCGGCGGCTTGCGGTTTAAGCGCGGAAGAAATTATCAAATTCGGACGAAAAATTCGTTGGCTGAATATGACCGGATTTTCCTTTTCGCCGAAAGGTTTGCTCTCAAACGCGCCGATGGGCGCATTTATCAAACAAAATTTTCCCTACCGAAAATTTGAAGATTTACCGATTCCGTTTGCCGCCGTCGCCTGCGATTTAGAAACGGGTGAAGAAATTATTTTGCGCGACGAGGGCGATTTGGTTTTTGCCGTTCGCGCAAGTTGTGCATTACCCGGCGTGTTTGTGCCGCTTGAAGACGATAAAAGCAGAAAACTGATTGACG
>JAUJNR010000027.1 GCA_030448055.1 Pyrinomonadaceae bacterium | reverse complement strand
AATCATTGGCGTTTGTGCCGAGAAACGGACGGGCAATCACTCGCCCGACTCGATCTTCACCGTCAAGAATTTTTCGTGCCGTTTCGCAGATTTCATAAAGTTTTTCAACCGGAATAATTTCTTCGTGCGCGGCGATTTGAAAAACCGAATCAGCAGAAGTGTAAACAATCGGCTTGCCTGTTTTGATGTGTTCTTCGCCGAATTGTTTGATGATTTCCGTTCCGCTCGCTGGAATGTTTGCCAAAACGCCCGGAATATTTGTCTCGCTGATAAATTTGTCAATTACTCGCGGCGGAAAACCTTCAGGAAAAGTCGGAAATGCTTTTTGCAAAACAATTCCCGCCATTTCCCAATGTCCAGTTGTTGTATCCTTGCCATTTGATTTCATCGTGCATTTGCCGAAACATCCGATTGGATTTTCTATTGCAGGAAGATTTTCCAGCGGACGAATGTTGGCTAAACCCAATTTTTGCAAATTCGGCAAATTGACTTTGCGTGATTTCAAAATGTTGCCGAAGGTGTCCGCGCCTTTGTCGCCCCAACTTTCCGCGTCAGGCATTTCGCCGATTCCGGCGCTGTCCAAAACCAATAAAATGATTCGATTAAATTTTGTTGTCATACGGTTTTTATAATAATACAATGCCGTTAGCGAGGTAAAAGATTATGGAAGTTTTTCACACGCAAATCGAACCTGATGGCAGACTTCGACTGCCGCCGCAAATATTGGAGCAGTTGAATTTTGAAGCAGGTAAAGATGTTGAATTGGAAGTCGAGAACAAATCCCTGCGCGTTTCCTTGTCACGGGCGGAACGCTTAAAAAGGGCGCAGGCTTTAGTTAGAAAATACGTCCCCGAAGGTGTTTCCTTAGTTGATGAACTGATTGAAGACCGCCGTCGTGAGGCAGAAAATGATTGAAAACATTTTGGATGCTTCTGCGGTTCTGGCTTATCTGCAAAACGAAAAGGGAAAGAAAAAGTTGAAGCGATTTTAGAATCATCCGCAGTTAGCCGCGTCAACGTTATCGAGATTTTGACAAAATTAGTTGAAAAAGGATTATCTGTTACGGAGGCTAAGGAAGCGTTTGACGATTTAGACTTACCAACCGTCGAAATTGACGAAAATCAATCTCTGAAAGCTGCTGAACTGCGCCCCTTAACAAAACATCTCGGTTTATCTCTCGGCAACCGGTGTTGTTTGGCTTTAGCGATTTTAGAAGACTTGCCTGCCGTCACCGCTGATAAAAATTGGGCGGGTGTGAATGTTTGCAAAATCGAAGTTATCCGTTAATTCGTCGGCGCGTTGTAGCCTTCACGCGCTCTGACCAGCGCTGCGGCGGGAACGCCTTTCAACTCAACTTTGATTTTCCGAAAAGTGCCGTCGCGTTTTTCGTTTGATGAATAATAACCCAAAGAGTATTTTGTCCCGATTTCCTGCGCGACCTTTTGAAAAGCGGCTCTTGCTTCCGATAAATCTGCTACGGGGAAAACTTTTCCGCCTGACATTTTTGCCATAGTTTGCATTTCCGCGTCGGCTAATTCATAGAGGCTTTTGCTGATGGCGAGGCGTTCAAAATCGCCAAGCTGACAAAAACCGGAAACTTTTTCAATCTTTGATTTCGGATAAAACACGCGGTAATAACGCCTGATTTGCGCGGCGGAAAAACGCATCGCGCCTTCGCAGTCGCCTAAAAGATTTTCCTCGAAAAACTCGCGCGTATCAACTTGGATAAAATAAGAAACGATTCCGGCTTGGCTGAATTGTTCTCGGACTTCGGCAAAATCACTCACGCTGGTCGAATCAACGCCGTCAGTTAAAGCAACCAGCGCCCGACGCCCGCGAAATTCGTTTTTCGGCGTATCGCGGAAAACTCTTTCAACCGCCTGCAAAAGTCCGTCATAATAAGGCGTTCCGTTACTGACTTTTACTTCCGCCAGAGCATTTTTCAATTTGCTTCTGTCATCGGTCAAAGGCAAAAGAATTTCGCTGACGGCAACTGATTTGTTATTTTGTTTTTCGCTCTTGAAAGAAATAATCGAAACGCGGTCACCGGGGCGTAAGGACGCGATAAAATTTTCGGCGGCGCGTTGAATCAATTGCAAATCCGAGCGCGTCGAGCCTGAAGTGTCAAGCAGAAGCGCGACTTCAAACGGCGCGGCGGTCGCTGAAAACTCAGTCAGTTCTTGCCGCTTTCCGTCTTCATAGACAATAAAATTGTTTTGTTTGAGATTCAATAAAGGTTTTCCGCTTTTATCCAAAACGACAAGCGGCACATCAACGAGCTGCGTATCAATCCGCAAAATCTCCTCGTCTTCCGTGTCGGATTTGTCGGACACTTTTTTGTCTTGAGCGTAAAAACTCGCCGAAAGACCAAAACCGAACAACAG
>JAUJNR010000026.1 GCA_030448055.1 Pyrinomonadaceae bacterium | reverse complement strand
ATTTATTGATTGCGATTTACACTCCCCAAATGGATAACGCAAAAATCGCGGGCTTTGCGCGTTTAGTCGTCGAAACGGCTAAAGAAGGCGATAAAATTGCCGTCGAAATTTTAAGAGAAGCCGGATTTGAACTCGGTCTTGCCGCCAATGCCGTGATAAAAAAATTGAATTTACAACGCCGAAAAGTTCCAATCGGTTATGTCGGAAGCATTTTTCAAGCGCGTGAATTGATTACTTCCTCATTGCTCGAGACGGTTCACATGCTTGCTCCGAAAGCATATTTGGCTGAACCGATTTTACAACCGGCAAACGCCGCCGCGTGTGTGGCTTTTGATGCGTATAAAAAACCCGAAAAGCTATAAAAATTATTGCTTACAAGCAGTTTGATTTTGTAACATATCTTCTAACACCTTTTATGCTTTCTTCGTTTCAGAGCTTTTTGAACCGTTTTAAAAGGCGGAAAAATTTAATTTTATAAAAAAAGGAGCAAATAAAATGGAAAGCAGAGCAAAACTTTGAGGACATGCGATTCACCCGATTTTGATTGTGTTTCCGTTAGGACTTCTGGCAACGGGTGTTGTTTTTGATGTTATTTATTTAATTTGGGGAAATCCGACGATGGCAATCGTTGCTTATTGGATGATTGTTGCCGGAATCATCGGTGGAGCACTCGCCGCGCCTCCGGGCTGGATTGACTGGTTTGCCATCCCTTCAGGAACTCGCGCCAAATCCGTCGGTTTGATGCACGGCATCGGCAACGTAATCGTGCTCGTTTTATTTATCGGAAGCTGGTGGCTGCGCCGCGATGCACCGGACAGACCGGAAATGCTTGAACACATTTTGTCTTTTGCCGGAGCGGGTTTGGCTTTATTTACAGGCTGGCTCGGCGGCGAATTAGTTGAACGACTCGGCGTCAGCGTTGATCCCGGAGCGCATTTAGATTCGCCTAATTCGCTTTCGGGTCGTCCGGCGAGCGAAAACGCGGAGAAATAAACGGTAAATGGAAAACGGAAAGTGGAAAATGGAAAATCAAAACCGGCATTTTCCATTTTCCGTTTTCCACTAAAATGAAGGAGTTTGGACAATGAGCTTACAATTAAAAAAACTTGACGTGCAGGTCGTCGTGATAACCGGCGCGACAAGCGGTATTGGATTGGTAACGGCGCGAATAGCGGCAAAACGCTATGCGAAATTGGTTTTAGCCGCTCGCAATGAAGACGCGCTGCGCGAATTAACCGATGAAATAAATGAAGCGGGCGGCGAAGCTATGTACGTTGTCGCCGATGTCGGCAGCGAAGCGGACGTGCAAAAAATCTCCGACGAAGCATTAGGACGTTTCGGCAGATTCGATACGTGGATTAATAACGCGGGCATTTCGGTTTACGGACGACTTGATGAAATTTCTGTCGAAGACCACCGCCGACTTTTTGAGACGAATTACTGGGGCGTGGTTTACGGCTCGCTTGCGGCGGTTAAATATCTTCGCAAAAGGGGCGGCGCGTTGATAAATGTCGGCAGTGTTTTGTCAGACCGCGCCATTCCGTTACAGGGCGCGTATTGCGCTTCAAAACACGCGATCAAAGGTTTTACCGACTCTTTGCGGATGGAACTCGAAGAAGAAAACGCTCCTGTTTCAGTAACATTGATTAAGCCAAGCGCGATTGATACGCCATACAAAGACCACGCCAAAAATTATCTTGAAGTAGAGCCGGAAAATCCGCCGCCGGTTTATGCGCCCGAAACGGTTGCCGAAGCGATTTTGTATTGTGCTGAAAACTCCGAAAGAGACGTATTCGTCGGCGCAGGCGGCAAGGCGCTTTCCACTTTAGGCGAATATGCGCCCCGTGTAACCGATAAAATAATGGAAATGACAATGTTCGATTTGCAAAAAACCGAAGAGCCGCCGTCTAACGAAAAAGAAGGGCTTTATGATTCGTCCGACAGTTCTTTAAGAGAGCGCGGCGGCTACAGCGGTTACGTTGCCGAAAGCAGTCTTTATACAAGGGCATCGCTGCATCCGGTAATTACCGGCGCAGCCGTAACTTTGGGAATCGGGCTTGTTTATTTAGCCTTAAAAAGAAACCGCAGCGATAAATAATTTTCGGATTTTTGTATTTTTAATGAAAGGATAACCGGATAGTTGGGCATCTTCCTTTTGTCTTTGAGGTTTATGAAAATTATGCGTAGAAATGCATTTGTCATTTTACTCTTGACTTTCATCTTAGGTGCAACTGTTTATTTTTCGCAGCAAGCCCACGCTGATTGCAAATCGAATCGCGGCTGGTGTGCAGGAACTTATCGCAGTTTGACCGTCGGGAAATCAACTCGCGCCGATATGTTGCGTGTTTTAGGCAAGCCGCTTTCGTCTGGTTTTTCTGCTGACCAAAATGAGCCAAAAAATATCATTTGGCATGATTACGGGAAGATTAAGG
>JAUJNR010000025.1 GCA_030448055.1 Pyrinomonadaceae bacterium | reverse complement strand
AAGAATCAATAAAACGCGCTGCGCAATACGTCGTTGATAATGAAGATAAACTGCCGCCGTATTTTATTTCTGCGATGAGTATTACTTCAAAACAACACGTCCAAGTTCTGGCAGCAGCGCAACGCAATGTTGATAATTCTGTGTCGAAAACCTGCAACGGAGCGAAGGATGACACGATTGAATCAGTTGACGAACTTTATCGTCTGGCGCGGGATTTGGGTTGCAAATGCGTTTCGTATTACCGTGACGGTTCGCGTGAAGGACAGGTTTTGACTTCAATGAAAACCGAAGAGAAGAAGGAAGAAAATAAGCCGGAGCAAACCGAGACGAAAGAA
Organism: Pyrinomonadaceae bacterium; assembly: GCA_030448055.1. GTDB lineage: Bacteria > Acidobacteriota > Blastocatellia > Pyrinomonadales > Pyrinomonadaceae. The sequence goes on along the minus strand of JAUJNR010000025.1, from coordinate 2,145 downwards.
ATTGTTGTTGACGAATGCAATGAAATAACAACTCTGCAAACAATGCCGCAGGCAAAAACCGAAGTTCAAGCGAAAGCCGGCAAAGGTGTTCGTACCGACCGTCCGCGCGAACTGCAAGGCTCGACGTGGCGCATTCCGTTTGACGGGGCAAATCTTTATGTAACGGTCAATCATAACGGCGAAAATGTTTTGGAAGTTTTCGCCACCGGACCAATTTCGGAAGGCGTCGGACTTCTGGCATCGAAGATGCTGCGCGGCGGCTTTGACGTGAAAGGCGTTTCGCGCAGCTTGAACAAAGTTACCGGCACGCACGCCGTCTGGTTTAACGAGCGTCTTTTGACTTCGCCCGAACAAGCCGTCGCCGAATGTCTGCTTTTAACCGAGAGACGTTTGAAAAATCTGCCAGCTTCAGAAAGACAAATCAGCAAAAACGCAGCGGGAAATTTGCCACAGGAAAAGGCACTGTTTGAAACGCAGCCGACAATGGCAAATTTAATCGGTGAATGTCCCGAGTGCAAGGGGCAGCTCGAACACGCTTCAGGCTGCGACTTTTGCCGTGACTGTGGTTATTCGAAATGTAAATAAACGAAAATAATCTTCCGAAATTTACATCAGCTTGTTTGTGATAATTTACAAACAGGCTGATACTTTTTATTCCCGAAAAATTTGACCTTGAAAGCCTGAAGTGATACTTCTAAGAAATGATTACTATAAATTTTGTAAATCATTTTTAAAATTGTTTAGGAGATAAAATGAAAAAATTAAGCCGCATTTTTTTCGGTTTGACAGTAATACTTGGTTTAACTGCGGCGAACGCGGCTGCATCCGGTGAAAACACGACCAAAAACACAAAGAGAGCGCAAGAGCAAACACAGATTCGAGTTGTTGCGACGGGACCGAATAATAAAACAATTGAAGCGGCAAAATTGCGTGTCGAGCAAAGCGCGGCGGCGCAGAATTTGCTTAAAGGCACAAAATATCGCTTATTGGAATTTAATTACATTGAGAATGAAAGTAAATCTAAATTAACGCAAAATCCCACCCACTTTCGTGCAATCTTATATGATTACACAAATGAGCGAACCATCGTTGCTGAAGGCGATTTTGCCGGAAAAGAAGCAATCTCTATTCGTGAAGATTCTTATCAACCGGTTCCGAATGACGAAGAATTCGAAGAAGCAGTACGCATCTTGCAGCAAGACGCCAATCTAAGCGCATCGGTCAGAGACAAAAAACTGAATCCTTTTCGTCCGATGCCTCCGATAACGATTTTAGATGGAACAAGAGAGCGTCTTGTTAATGTCGGATTAGATGCTGCCGGAGATGAATCGCAAAACGAGGTCGTCAGCGTCAGCATTAAAAACAGTCGGGTGATACGTTATCCGAAAGGCGCACCGACGACGGCAAAGGCAGCGCATGATACTTGCGGTATTCCCGCTTCCAATCAAGAAACAACAGCGGGCGGCACGCCAGGACAATTTCAAATAACTGTTTCACAAGACGGTTTGACATTGTGGGAAATGCTCGTTATTCGTCCGTCGGCTTCTTCAGGCACGCGTGCTTCGGGAATTGAAGTTCGAGATGTTAAATACAAAGGCAAATCCGTTCTTAAACGTGGACACGCACCTGTGTTAAATGTTCAGTATGCCGGGAACGTTTGCGGACCTTTTCGAGATTGGCAACATCAGGAAGATCCTTGTCAGGCGCCGGCAGCAGGCGCTCAAAATCCCGCAAATGGTATTAGAGTTTTGGCGCCGGGACAAGTAGCGACGACTTCGCTGGAAACAGGTGATGACACGGGAAATTTCCGCGGAGTGGCAATTTATACGCAAAACAATGAAACCGTAATGGTTTCTGAAATGCAAGCCGGCTATTATCGCTATATTATGGAATGGCGGTTTGCCAACGACGGTACAATCCGCCCGCGTTACGGTTTTGGCGCAACCAATAATTCCTGTGTCTGTTCGGCTCACAATCACCACGTTTATTGGCGTTTAGATTTTGATGTAGTCAGTCCGACCAATCGAGTTTTCCAAGTCGAACGCGGACGTAAATTTTTACAACTGATTACCACCGAAACAAGACGAAACAAGAGTATCCAAACAAATCGAAGTTTGTTGATTCAAAATTCAAACGGGAACGAAG
>JAUJNR010000024.1 GCA_030448055.1 Pyrinomonadaceae bacterium | reverse complement strand
GTCTGTGACTTTATAAAAATACGTCCCCTCTTCCTGTTGTGTCAAAAATAACAGATAAGATTTGCCGATTTCAAAATCTCCGCCATCAAAGTCCAAATTTATCGCCTGTCCGTCGGAATCAAAACCGCCCGCGCGTTCGACATAGACCAGTTCTTCGCTTTTCGCGCCTTTAACCGGATCTGACACGCGAAATGCAACGAGTTCAAAAGGCAATTCGTCTTCGCTGTTTTCCGAATAAGCGACACGGCTTAGCGTAATATTGACGGCTTCCGCCAGCACAATCGCGTCAACACCCGCAATCATTTGATCGGACGTAGAATAAACTTCCTTCCAGGCGGCGGCACTGCTTGGCTTGTTTGTATTGCAGGATTCTTCGCTGCGGGCTTGCTCAACCGTTTCGTGGTTTTGCCAACCTATCATCGCCGAAACCGACAACCCAACAACCGCTGCCAAAATCGTTCCTAACAAAAAATGTTTGATTTTCATTCTCGCTCTTTTCCTCCTTTTTAATAAATTGAATTGATTAAGTCGCGGTCGTGCGTGTTCGGATACGGCGCAGACAAAATCTGGTCGTTCATACATGTGTTGCTTGCACTAGTATTATGATGCAGACCGAAAAGATGCCCGACTTCCTGACAGGCGACGTGCTTTTTGTTGGTGCGCGAATAGTTTCCGTTGTCGAGATAGGTTTGATTTAGTCGCGCCCGTCCGTTATAAATCGTGCAACCGCTGACGCTGCGAAGTTCGGCGAGCCCGAGCCAGCCCGTCGAGCCGTAATAGCCATTATAGGCGTTGGCGTGGTCGGTTGAGCCGGCACTCGAAGTCGGTCTTAAATAAATGTCCGTGTAAGGACTCCAGGCATTCGAATCGGTTTTTGCTTCTTCATTGTAGATGTTGTAATAATCGCCTGTTCCGCCGTTATACCAGTAAATATCGTAATTGGCGTATTTATAACAGTCCCAACGATGCGAAGCCCAGCTTCCGAGCGGTATTCCCAAAAAGACGGCGATGCCGAAAACCGCTATCCAAACAGATATTGCGTGTCTCAGTTTCATTCTTTATTTTTCCTCCTGAATTTAGAAAACATTTCGAGGCGAACTCGAATCGGACAAATAGATTTTGGTTGCAAACGACAGCCAAAACAGATTTTTGGCGTTTGCAAGAAACTTCTGATTTAAAGATTGTCGCCAAACTCGACGTTTGGTATTTAGAGAAGTGTTGTTTAAATTACTCCTTAAAACATTAAGAGTCAAGAAAATTTTTGTATATTTTGCGAACCAATTTATATTCTTTCCCGAAACTTAAAAGAGCAATTGTCAGCAAAGTTTGTCAAAGCGCGTTTGCCGAAGTTATTCTTATAATTGTTACCAAATACAACGCCTGTGCAACTAATCCGCGATGAGGCGAGAAATTTGTTTGAACTCTTAATTTGCACTCGCACTTTAATTTCTTTGAAAGGACTTTTTTATGACGGCAAATGTTCTAGCTAAGCAATCCCACGTATCACTTTTTACCGTGCGGCATTACACGCGCATCGGACTCTTGAAGCCTTCGCGCAACCGGCAAAACGGCTACAAAATTTACGAGCCGTCGGATGCGGCTCGCTTGCGCTTTATCCAAGCCGCGAAAAATTTAGGGTTTTCTCTGGCGGAAATCGCCGAGATTTTAGATGAAGCCGTGCGCGGAAATTCGCCTTGTCCGATGGTTCGGGAAATCATCGTCCGCCGCATCGAGGAAAATCAGCGCAAGATAAAAGAGATGCAGCGGCTTCAACGCAAGATGGAAAACGCCGTCAAAGATTGGGCGAAGATGAAAAATTCGATGCCCGACGGCGATTCGGTTTGTCATTTAATCGAATCGGTCGGCGAAGTTGAAAAATAACGCTTGACCTGACACCTGCTCACAGGTTGTAGAATAATTCTGTCGTTAAAATTTAATAACAAGGCAGGATAAAAATATGACAGAAAGACAAACAGACGCGACCGAAAAATTTATCGACCCGATTTGCGGAATGAACGTTTCGCCCGACGCGGCTCGCGGCGAATTGGAATTTGAAGGACAAAGATATTATTTCTGCTCGAAAAGCTGTCTGGAAACTTTTAAAAGGCAAAATGGAATTGAGGATTCGCCGATTGCTCAAATGGATAAGCATCATTCGCACGAAGAAATGCGCGAAGACAAAAGCGGTTCGGAGATTGACCCGATTTGCGGGATGACGGTTAATCCTTTGAGTGCCGCCGGAAGTTTTAATCACGCGGGGAAAACATATTATTTTTGCTCGGCAGGCTGTTTGCAAAAATTCATCGCTCAAATGCAAGGCGTTCCGGCGAGCGGTTTTGTCGGAATCAGACGCGCTAAAAAGGAAACCGTGCGGCACGGCGAAATAACTGCAATGCCACGCAGCGAATTAGTTGACCCTGTATGCGGAATGTCGGTTGCGCCCGAAACCGCTGCTGGAAAATACGAATATAACGGTGAGACTTATTATTTTTGT
>JAUJNR010000023.1 GCA_030448055.1 Pyrinomonadaceae bacterium | reverse complement strand
TTCAAATTCTCAACTGCCTTCGGCACAAGCGAATTTGCCGCAAATTGTGGCGGAGTCGTGCATCTGCCTTGCCCGCGCAAATTTTTCAGGCGCTCCAGAGCCAAATACCCATACCAATTTGCGCCGTAGCGGTAAAGAACGCCGTCATAAAGCGCGCACGCTTCCGAAATTTTTCCTGCTCGCTCCGAATCTCTTGCTGCCCAATAACCGGCTTTTCCGCGATTGGTCGAATCTTTATCAACATATCTGGCGAGATGCTCAATCAACATTTGCGAAGACGCCGCGAAATTGTTGTTTTCGTGTTCCATCCACGCAAGTTCAAATTGCGCTCCGGCAACTTCAATTGCATTCGGATAAGACAAAACGGCGGTTCGCAAAAAATAAGATTCCTCCAATTTGTTTTTCGCATCACGGGCGAGCATTCCGACGCCGATTAAAGTTTTCGGTGTGAAGGAGCTTTTCGGAAACTTTTGACGCATTTCATCTATAATTTGGCGCGCCTGCTCCCATTGTCTCGCTCTGGCAAAACCGCGTGCGAGCTCGTAAAATCCCTGCTCCTTTTCGTTTGCCGATTGCGGAATCAAATTAAAAGCAAATTGTGCTTCGGAAGTTTTTCGCAAATTGGCAAAAGCGATTAAACGTTTGAGATTGATTTGCGGAGTTACCGAGTTGGGAAAAGCGATGATTAAATTACTGTAAGCCGTTTGCGCTTCGGCGTAATTTTTCGCTTCATAAAATTTGTCGGCGCGAGCTAAAATTTCTTCCGCAGTTTGCGCAGTTAAAGTTTGTCCGAGTTCGGTTAGTTTTGTTTCGGCTTCTCGACTTGCATCCGTTCCCGTGCCGTAAAAATAGACCTTGCGGTAAAAAGCAATCGCCTGCGCCTGATTCGATTGTTGTTCATAAAATTTTGCCGTTAAAAGAAGCGCGTCGGCATCATTTTTATCAATTGAGTCTTTCAGAAAACTCGGAACTTGCGCGGCTTGCCCTGATTGCAACGCGCTGTTTGCCCACAAAAGTTTTGCATCACGCGCCCGTAGGGAATTCGGAAAATCCTGAATGAGTTCGGCGAAAACATTCATGGCTTCGGCGTGATTTCCGGCTTGTTGCAAAGCGCGTCCGCGCAGCCATAAAGCATAATCAGCAACATTTGTTTTTTGGCGAAAAAGGTCGGAACTTAAAATTTGCGCCGCACCGCCGAAATCACCCGATTCAAAACGAATCCGTGCTCGCAGGAGTTTTGCTAACGCGCCTGTTTTGCCGTTTGGAAATGTCGTTTCAAGCTGCAAAACGACCGGCTCGGGCGGAAGTTTTCCGTCTTTAGTCATTTGACGTAAAACCTGCAATGCTCGTTCGTCGGATTGCTGCGGCGTTAGCGCCGCACAGCTTGTCGTCAACGGCACGAGCAAAAACCCTGCACAAAGCAGAAAAATTGTCAGAGAGGATACGGAATGAAAACGTAAATTATTATGAAACAACATTTTTTATTATTACTCCCGCAGCTTTTGATGCAAAAAAATATATGTTATTTGTCTTGCTTGAAAAGCGCAAAAAATCTTTATTTTTTACTTTTGACACCCGACAATTTAATAGCGAACACAAATGAAAAATCCAGCCCGATTAATTTTGGCATACATACTGCAAAATTCGTAACCTTTTAACAATCGTTTCACCAAAAGACTTTAACAAAACCTTGTAGCTTATTAGCAGAAAAGTCACCAAAGTGAAAACATTGAACATCTTTTTTGACACGTCATCCCGGCTTTAAAATAATTTAAAAGAGAATTTTGAAGTAGCGGATGAGTGTTGTAAAATCTCTCTGAATTTACATATCAAAGAAGCACAAACTCTGAGAAAGATTTTCTTTTGCTAAGCTAAACAGGAGATTTGATGAACCCGAAAAATGTTTTAAATTATGCCGCCGACCAAGGCGCGCGATTTTTTTCCGTCCGTTTCACAGACTTGCCCGGTGCGTGGCATCACTTAACTTATCCGATTGAACAATTAACCGAAGAATCTTTTGAAGAAGGCTTCGGCTTTGACGGTTCTTCACTCCGGGGTTGGGCGGCGATTAACGAGTCGGATATGCTGCTCGTGCCTGACCCGACGCGTTGCTGGGTTGACCCGTTTGCCGAAGAAACAACCATTTGCCTGATTGCCAACGTCGTTGAACCGATAACCAAGGAAGGTTATGGACTCGACCCGCGTTCGATTGCCGTTCGCGCCGAAAGCTATCTGAAATTTACCGGCGTTGCCGATACGGTTTATGTCGGACCGGAAGCCGAGTTTTTCGTCTTTGACGAAGTTTTTTATCACAATGACCAGCAATCAGCTGGTTATTCAATTAATTCGGAAGAAGGACACTGGAACACGGGAAGAAATGGCAATGAAATGTTGCCGAATTTTGGTTATCACATTCGCCCGAAAGAAGGTTATGTTCCGGTTTCGCCTATCGATACATTGATTGATTTGCGCAACGCAATTTCGTTGATTTTGGCTG
>JAUJNR010000022.1 GCA_030448055.1 Pyrinomonadaceae bacterium | reverse complement strand
TGATTTTATTTTGACGACCGCGCTGCGCTTTCATTCGACCGAAGCCCGCCATGCATCGGAACTGCGGCGCATTGCCGGATTAAAAGGCTGGATTACGCTAAACCAGCGCGGCAATTTGCCGGCAATCTTCCAAGGCATCTATGACGGAGAAGAAAACGTTGTTCAGGGCGGAATTAATTTGGTTGCTTTAACGGGCTTCTCCGCAGCTACGGTGAGCGAATCCTTTGACGAACCGCTGACGGCAGATCAGGTGTTGCGCAATCTTCAGCCGTTCCTTCCTGGCTCCATTGACCCCCCTATTCCCGGAGGAGGGCGGAATAGAATCCCCCGTTAGAGATGAAAGTATGACGGTGACACTCCGATTACAGGAGCAGATTACAATGGCGACGGATGCGCTGAAGTTACCGTTATTCGCAATAATCCGAACGGTGCAGATACTTATTTAGCGGGCGCCAGCACCAAAGCTCCGGTGGTGCTGGCGCAGCCGTGGGTCGAATTCGACACAGACTTTTACGTCGGCAGCGACTATCTCGGCGACCGTCGAGCCGATTTTGCCATTTAACGCGCTTTCACGAGTAACGTCAAAGGCACTCGGTTTATCCAGGAAAACGGTGGAGGCGGAACAGATGTCCGCGTGTACGGCTCTACGTCGGTTGCACCAGTAACCGACTGCCCGATTTGCGGCGATTACAACGGCGGCGGCAAACAGGATATTGCCATTTACCGCTCGTCAAACAGCAGCTTTCACTGGCTCAACAGTCCTAATTTTAATACGTTTTCAGGCGTCCAGTTCGGTCAACCAGGCGATTTTCCGATTGCCGGATTATGCGCTTTCTAATCGAAATTACACATAACTTGAAATCGCCATCAACTTCATTGAAACAAAAGCAGTGTGAAAATAAAAAAGAGCGGAAAATAATTCTTGCTTTTTTATTTTTACAGCCGCCAATAACTTTTTGAAGGAAAAATTACTGTAATAACAAGATGTGCAGGGATGAGAAGAAAAATTTTGTAATTCCTGCTCATTCTATTATCCTCAGTAAATTAAATATTTAAATTTTTACAAATTTATCTTTTCATTCTCGCCGCCTTTAGCGCGTTCGCCCGTCGCAAGCGCTTTGACAAATCCGTAAAGATGCACGACGGCGCTTGATGACGAATCCCAGTATTCAGCTTGTTCAACGTTGATTTTCAGCAAAATCAAATTCGGATCGTCGAGACCTTCGGGAAACCAAGCTCGGTAAGCCGGATTCCAAAGCTCTTCGATTTTTCGTTGGTCGCGCACAATTTCCGCCGTTCCTGAAACTGAAACGTAAATGTTGCCCGACGGTTTTGAATATGAAACATTAACGCGATTGTCTTTTTCGATTTCTTCGGTTTTGTGCGTTTCGCTGCTGGTAAAAAACCACAAATCGCCGTTAAATTCGGCTTCCTGTGTCTGCATCGGACGTGAGCGCAAAACGCCGCCGTCAATCGTCGTCATCATCGCAGTGTCAATGTCTTCGATTAAATCACGTAGTTTTTTGACTGCTTCTTCTCGTGTTTTATTGTCTTCCATTTTAATTCCCCGATGTCGTTTAAATTTTGCCAGCTTAAAAAGCAAATTGACAATATATAAATTTTACAATCCAAAATCCAAAATCTAAAATCCAAAATCAAGATGTGTGGTCGTGAACGATTCGCCAGCCATCTTTGAATTTGCGGAAAATCAACGTAAATTTTCCGTGTGGATTATCTTTTTCGCGTTGCAAAGACCAACTGCCAAGAACGGTCGCCCATTCTTTGTTCAACACATTTATTGTTAAGTCAGAAAACGTCAAAACGCCCATTTTTGCTTTTGAATCATAATTTTTCTTGTAGCGGTCGAGCGTCGGCTGCCAACCTTTCGTTACATTGTCGCCGGAAACAAAAACGAGATTTTCCGATTTCCAGTAACCTTGCATAAAGCCTTCGATGTCGCCGCGATTCCACGCCATCGTTTGTTCGTTCATAACTTTGCGAATCTCCAAAGCTGGTTTTGCTTCATCTTTCATATTTTGCGCAAAGGTTAAACCAAAACTTAGAAAAAGTAGAAAAACAGTTGCCATTATTTTCTTCATAGTGTGAACAAGATAACACGCTTCGAGTATATTTTTAAGTTAATTTCGCTGTAGTTTATTATAATTTTATGCTTGAATTATGAAGCCATAGAATCCCAAATCACAATTCGACAAAAAGCGTTTTCCTATTAAAATCCGTTTTACTAAAAATTTATTGACTAACAGGTTAACTATAGCGTATAAACTGCTTAACTTTGTTAGCTGCGTACGAGGAGGTTTATCAATGGAGAAGAAAAATCGGAAATACTCATGGTTGTGCTGAGTATATTTTTGCGTCAAAAAGGCTCGCCCGAATCGAAACCCGTTGACGCTTCTTATAGCGATACAGGAAACAGTTAAGTTTTGTGTCTTGAAATAATTTAATAGGAAAGCGATGATAGATGAAAAGTTAAAGGAGAAAGGACAAAAATGATTA
>JAUJNR010000021.1 GCA_030448055.1 Pyrinomonadaceae bacterium | reverse complement strand
GATCGTTTCGCCGTCGGGTTCCTGCACGGCGATGGTCAAACATTTTTACGAGCTTTTTCCCGACGACGAAAACTGGCGAAACCGCGCGGAAAAAATCGCCGCCAAAACGCACGAATTCACTGCGTTTCTGGTCAATGTCATTCAAACCGAAAACGTCGGCGCGAAGTTTTCCGGCGTTTTAACCTGGCACGATGCGTGTCACGCTCTGCGTGATTTGAACGTCAAAAACGAGCCGCGCGCGTTGTTGAAAAACGTCGCCGACGCCGAATTCGTCGAGATGCGGAACGCCGAGGTTTGCTGCGGCTTCGGCGGAACTTTCGCGGTCAAATACCCGGAGATTTCGGCGGCGATTCTCGACAATAAAATCGAAGCGATTGAAAAATCCGGCGCCGACGCGATTGTCGCCTGCGACGCGAGCTGTCTGATGCAAATCGGCGGGCGGCTTTCCCGGATAAATTCAAAGGTGAAACCGCTGCATATCGCAGAAATCTTGGCTTCGCGGGAATGAAGAAATTAGCCGCGGATTTACGCGAATGACGCGGATTTGGAGAAAAAAATGAAAAAATATATTTGATGAATCATTTGTATTTATCCGCGTTATCCGCGCAAATCTGCGGCAAACATTGTATTAAATGACGCATTTAACCGCCGAAACTTTTGACCAAAACGCGCGCACGGCTTTGAAGGACGTGCAGCTTCGCGGCGCGCTCAAAAATCTCGCCGCGACTTTCGGCGAGCGGCGCAAAGTTGCGATGAGTTCTGTTTAGAATTGGGAAGATTTGCGAGAAAAAGCAAGACAGATAAAAGATGAAACGCTTCTTCACCTAGATAAATATCTCGAACGATTTGCCGAAAACGCCGAACGAGCGGGCGCGACGATTCATTGGGCGCGCGACGGGCGCGAAGCCTGTCAGATTGTTCTGAATTTGATAAACGAGCGCGGAGCGAAAAACGTCGTCAAATCGAAAAGTATGGCGACCGAGGAAATTCATTTGAACGCCGCGCTCGAAAAAGCCGGAATCAATCCGATTGAAACCGATTTGGGCGAATGGATTATCCAGCTTGCCGGCGAAACGCCTTCGCACATCGTCGTTCCGGCGATTCACAAAACAAAAGGGCAAATCGCCGATTTGTTCGTCGAAAAAGTTGGTATCGAACCGACCGGCGACGTTGATGTTTTGACGAGAACAGCGCGACGAATTTTGCGGCGCCGATTCGCCGAAGCCGAAATCGGAGTTAGCGGAGTGAACTTCGGCGTCGCGGAAACCGGCACGGTTTTGATTCTTGAAAACGAGGGCAACGCGCGGCTGACGACGAGTTTGCCGAAAACGCACATCGCCGTAATGGGAATCGAAAAAATCATTCCGAAATTTACCGATTTAGATGTTTTTCTCAAACTTCTGCCGCGTTCGGGTACCGGACAAAGGCTGACGACTTATCAATCTTTGATTACCGGAACAAAACGAAATTCTTCCGATGAAGGTCCCGAAGCGGTTCACATCGTTTTGATGGACAACGGACGCTCGAAAATGTTGTCGCATCCGGTGACGCGCCAGAGTTTGGCGTGTATTCGCTGCGGCGCGTGTTTGAACGCGTGTCCGGTTTATCAGGCGGTCGGCGGTCACGCTTACGGTTCGGTTTATCCGGGACCGATTGGCGCGGTTATCACACCGCAATTGATCGGCAACGAGAAAGCGAAACAGTTGCCGTTCGCGTCGAGTTTGTGCGGCGCGTGCCGCGAAGTTTGTCCGGTGAAAATTGATATTCCCGAACTGCTTTTGCATCTTCGCGCGGAAATCGCGGACGGCGCGGCCAACGGCAAAAAGTCGGCAACGGCGCCGGTTGGGAAAACAATCGAGCGTTTCGGCTTCGGCGTTTACGGTTTGGCTTGGTCGAGCGCAGGATTTTACCGGCTCGGCACAAAAACCGGACGACTGATGCAAAAGTTGGTAGCGAAAAACGGAAAAATCGGCAGAGTTTCCGGACTTCTGGCGGAAATCGCGCCGCCTTTGGGAAATTGGACGGAGTTTCGCGACGCGCCGACGATTGCGCAGAAGTCGTTTCGAGAAATTTGGAAAGACGATTTGGCAGTGAAGTAGATTTTGATTGAACCGTTGGCGGTTATTACGAAATTTGTTGCAGCGAATTTTTTACAACCGTAAAGGGCGCAAGATTTATGGCAGTAACGTCAGGAAAATTAGGATCATTCCAGCAAAATGCGGATTAATAACGCAAAATCGGAAATTTTTGATTCAATCCGTCAAAGTTTGGCGACAAGCGTGCCGTTTGATGCGATTCGACGCGAACATCAGAGACACAAATCGAAGCCGTTGGAAACTGCCGCGTTGGTTTCAACGGCAAATATGCAAAAGATTTCTTTAGTCGAGCGTTTTCGAGAAAATCTAATTTCTATCGGCGGAAATTGCGTTGTCGTCGCTGATGAAGCCAAAGCCATTGAGACAGTTGCGGCGATAATCGAAAAATCGAATGCCAAACGCATTGCCGTCTCTGATTCGCCGCTGGCGCAAAAGGTAAAATCAGGCGCGGTAA
>JAUJNR010000020.1 GCA_030448055.1 Pyrinomonadaceae bacterium | reverse complement strand
AAAAAGAATTGAATTTTTTGAGTAAAGCGCTGAACAACCCAGAAAGACCTTTTGTCGCTATCTTGGGCGGCGCGAAAGTTTCCGATAAGATTCCCGTTATCGAATCTTTGATTGAAAGAAAAGTTGACAAACTTCTTGTCGGCGGCGCGATGGCTTACACCTTTTTCAAGGCAAAAGGCTACACCGTCGGCAAATCTCTGGTTGAAAACGAAATGCTCGAAACAGCTTCAGAAATTGAGCAAAAAGCCGCAGACGCAGGAGTTGAACTGATTTTACCAACCGACCATCAAGTTGTTGACAGCTATGACCCGCTCAATTCGCGCAAAACAATTCCGATTGAATTTACTAACAAAGGTCTGGTGGGTTTGGACATCGGCATCGAAACAATTGAAATTTTCAAACAGGCTTTAGAAGACGCGAAAACAATCGTTTGGAACGGTCCGATGGGAATGTTCGAAGAAAAACCGTTTGACGAAGGCACAATTGCGATTGCTAAAGCTGTTGCCGAGGCAACCGAAAAAGGCGCAACTTCGATTGTCGGCGGCGGCGATTCCGTTTCAGCAATCAATCAAGCCGGACTTGATGATAAAATTTCTCACATTTCAACTGGCGGCGGCGCAACTTTGGAATTTCTTTCGGGTGATGTGCTTCCGGGCGTTGAAGCTTTGGATGATAAATGAATGTATGAAGTATTTTTCACATTGTTAGTAAGTTAAGGGTATCTCAAAAACGTCCCTTTTTGATGTTATGAAGACGGTTTCTCCAAGGTGACTTATAATCAGATTTGGTAACAGATCATTCGTTCTTTGACAGGAGAAACCGCAATGACATTATACATCGGAGTGGATTTTCATCCACATCAACAAACCGTTAGTTACTGTGATACCGAGTTGGGAGAGGTTGAGCAGCTTTCACTCGCGCATAACGTCGAGTTGGTTCGTCGCTTTTACCAGCAATTGCCGAAAGCGGTCGTCGGCATCGAAGCATCGTGCATCGCGCGGTGGTTCGAGAACCTGATCAGTGAACTCGGACACGACCTTCAGGTCGGCAATCCCACGCTGATCAGAGCTAGGGCGCGCTCTCGTCACAAATCGGACAAGCGTGACGCCGATCTAATTCTGGATCTGCTTCTCAAAGATGAGTTTCCCGCTCTGTGGAGGCGAGGGGTGGAAGGAAAATCTGTTTTAGAACAGCTTCGTTTTCGCCACGCACTGGTCAAACACCGGACGCAGGTTTGCAATCGACTGCAGGCGTTGGCACATGCTGCCGGTTTGCCGAAACGAGGCATTCAGACAAAACGAGCGCGGACGGCTTTAATGGAAGCCAATTTCACCGAGACGCAGCGCTTCGAGCGCGATCAATTGTTCGAGATGCTTGACGATTTGAGCCGGAGAATCAAGTTGATTGAAGGCTGGCTTGAGGAGAAAGCCGCGGGCGACAAGCGAGTCGAGTTGCTATTGACGCACAAAGGCATCGGATTATTGAGTGCTTTGGTCGTTGTCCACACTTTAGGCGACATCAATCGGTTCCCGTCGAGCAAGGAAGCGGTCGCTTACACGGGACTCGATCCTCTTGAACAATCGAGCGCCGGGCGCGTGAGATTCGGCTCAATCAGCAAAGCCGGAAGCAGTGTGCTCAGACATCTCTTGGGACAGGCGATGCACGTTGCCGCCCGCTATGATGGCGAACTCAAAGCCTTTTACAAAAGATTGGCGACCAGACGCTCGAAGTCAATCGCCAAAGTTGCCACGACACGAAAACTGCTAGTGAGACTCTTCATCATGTTGCGTGATGAGATCGACTACGCAGAGTTCAAACGGCGTGGCTCGACAGTTGGAATGCCCGTTTTGTCTCATGGTTTGAAATAACCGCTTTTTGATTGGGCTACCAACCAGTCCGAAAGGACTGCAACGAATCGAACATCATAGGTTTACGGTTGGTTAAAAAGATCGATCTTCATGCCTGGATAGATGAATGAGTCGTAGCCGCTCGACGCCAGAGCGACTAATACTGGAATAATAAGGAAATAACTTTAGGAAAATGAACGAAGCATCGGTTATCAAACAGAAAGTAAATAACTCGATCACCGCCAAAGTTGGCGGACAAGCAGAAGTGTGTCACTTTTCCGCTTGACACCGAAACCGTCTTCATAGATGAGACAAATCAATAACTGCTACAAATGTGGGCTTTGTGTCTAATGTCGGTTTTGTCTAAATAGTGTTTAAGATTGTCTCAAAATACTCCTGTCTGTAAGAGATTCAAAGAAAAATATCAAAAACATTCCTTCATTAGACTATTAACTGTATGTCTAAAAGGTCATTTTTGAGAATAGAAAAAACAGGATTTCTCATTAAAAGATTTTTTATTTTAGTGCTGAATTCAAACTGTTTCGTGATTTAATCTTACTTCTTCTCCTCTTCTCCTAATTCTCCTTTCCGACAAAATACATTTGTGCATCAAATTCTTTTTCTTTTGAATCAGCAGAAAGTTTTTCGTAACTTCCGTCGGACTTCAAAATTTGCGCATTACCATTATCCTTCAAATAGACTTTAAGAATTTCTTTTTTGATATGTTTTTTAAGCCGCTCGTTATTTA
>JAUJNR010000019.1 GCA_030448055.1 Pyrinomonadaceae bacterium | reverse complement strand
ATAACAGATTTCAGACAATCAATGATTTTGTGCCGCTCGCAATTTTGGACGACGTTGTTTTCGGAGCGTGGGATATTTTTGCGGATTCGTCTTACGAAGCCGCGCTTCATTGCGGGGTTTTGGAAAAAGCGCACGTCGAAGATTTGCGCGAGCAACTCGAATCTTTGAAGCCGATGCCCGCCGTTTTTTCAAACAAATACGTCAAGCGTTTGAATGGTGAAAACGTCAAAACCGGCAAGAACAAAATGGAGCTTGCCGAGCAAATCATTGAAGACATAGCCAATTTCAAAGCCGAAAAAGGTTGTGATAGATTAGTGATTGTGTGGGCGGCTTCGACCGAAGTTTTTCTCCAACAATCCGAAGTTCATCAGACAATCGAAGCGTTTGAAAAAGGTCTTTACGACGACGACGCGGCGATTGCGCCTTCGATGATATACGCTTACGCTGCGCTGAAATCCGGCGTTCCATTTGCCAACGGCGCACCAAATTTGACGGTTGACATTCCCGCGCTAACGAAACTAGCTGAACAAAACAATGTCCCGATTTGCGGCAAAGATTTCAAAACCGGACAAACTTTGATGAAAACAATTCTCGCGCCGGGTTTTAAATCGAGAATGTTAGGGCTTGACGGCTGGTATTCGACGAACATTTTAGGCAACCGCGACGGCGAAGTTCTTGACGACCCGGAAAGTTTCAAGACAAAAGAAGAATCGAAGCTCTCGGTTTTAGAACATATTTTGCAGCCGGACATTTACCCGGAACTTTACAAAGATTTCTCGCACGTCGTCCGCATCAACTATTACCCGCGGGGCGGCGACACCCAAGCAGGCTGGGACGCGATTGATATTTTCGGTTGGCTTGGTTACAAGATGCAGATAAAAATTGATTTTCTCTGCCGCGACTCGATTCTTGCCGCGCCGCTCGTGCTTGACTTGGCGTTGTTTATGGATTTAGCGCAACGTGCCGGAATGAAAGGCGTTCAAGAATGGCTCTCGTTCTACTTCAAAGCCCCGCAAACCGCGCCGGAACTCTACCCGGAACACGATATTTTTATTCAATTGATGAAGCTGAAAAATACGCTGCGACATCTTCAGGGCGAAGATTTGATTACGCATTTGGGTTTGGAGTATTACGATTGAAATTGGTGCTAAATGGTGAATGGTAATTGAAAGGCAGAAGTAGAGACTTGCACTTTATTGTTACCATCATTTTGACCATCAATCTGATTTAATTAATACTATGATTCTAGTTCCTTTTTTATTTGATTGAAGACATTTTCCATTTCCTCTGATAAATTTGAGGCTGCAATAAATTCGTCATTGAGCTTTTCTATAGCGGGTTTCAAAATTGTGCGACTGATTGAAAAGGTATAGTTTAGTTGAATGAAACCTTATTCTTTGGATTTACGGGAGCGTGTCGTTGCCGCTTACGAGCAAGACAAAGGCACAATCAAAGAAGTTGCACAAATGTTTTCAGTCGGCGAAACTTTCGCCCGTGAAAATGCTCAGACAAAAACGTGAAACCAATAATCTGTCGCCGCTCAAGCAGCGAGCCGGAGCAAAACGCCGGCTGCAGGCAAAGCATCGGCGATGGCTTGAAAAGGCTCTCGCGCAAGAGCCGGATGCGACAATTACCGAATTGGCGGAGCAGTTATCGGAGAAACAGCAAGTAACGGTCAGCCGCGCGACCGTTTGCCGCGAACTGAAAGAGTTAAAACTGGCGCGTAAAAAAAGAGTCTCACAGCACAGGAGCGCAATAATCGAAAACGAGCTTGGTTTTGGCGCAAAGTGAAAAAGCTGGCAGCAAGTTCAAAACTCAGATTTTTGGACGAATCGGGAGCAAATACCGTTTTGACCAGGTTGTACGGGCGAGCCGCTCCGGGCGAGAGAGTTCGTCAAGCGGTGCCGCGCAACTACGGACAATCAACTTCGATGATCAGTCTATTGGATTTATCGGGAGCGAGCGCCACAATGCTGCTTGAAGGCAGTCTCGATACTTTAGCTTTCAACGCTTATTGCGAGCAAGTTCTGCGCCCGGAACTCAAAAGCGGTGACGTGATTGTCTTGGATAATCTGGGAGCGCACCGAGCCAGTCGAATTGAAGAAATAGCCGCGACGTGCGGAGCCGAAGTTTTATGGTTGCCGCCGTATTCGCCGGACTTTTCACCGATTGAACAGATGTGGTCGAAAGTGAAAAGCTATTTGAGAAAAGCAAAAGCACGGACAAACCAGGAGCTTGACCGTGCGATTGTTGAGAGTTTGAATTTGATCACAACCAGCGATTGTTTGGGATGGTTTCGGCATTGCGGTTATCAAGTCGCACAAAACTGAAACCCGCTAATTGGATAGGGAAACGAGAAATTTGTATAATTTTTGTAAGGATTAACAAAAAAGATTTGTCCGACAACCCGAAACGGCACGCGCAAAGTTCAATACATCCGTAAGGCTGAAAAATACGGCTATCACTTCGCACTTTTTCGATTGTTTTGATTCCAAGAATTTGTTAAAAACTGTTTCTGCTTATTCAGCCAAATTTAAGCAAAAATCTCATGTGTAAGCAGCCAAACATCAGACTGAAACTTGACGGATGAGGGAAACTTGCAAAAGTTG
>JAUJNR010000018.1 GCA_030448055.1 Pyrinomonadaceae bacterium | reverse complement strand
AAACTTATAGTGCGTTTGTGATTGAAAATTCGTCTTGGATTCGGCAGCTTGAGCGAATGAACTCGGTGCATCCCTATCATGGTCCGCAAAGATACGCGCAACTTAAACATTACGTTTTCGCTTTCCACGATTCAACGTTTGAGTGTGCGGTGGAAAGTTTCACGGTAACAGAGCATCTTGGTTCTTTGTCAGAGTTGCTGCCGGAAATGCAAAAACGTCTGTTACAATAACGGGCTGTCGAACAAATCAATGGACGTGAGGGCGAAACAGCTTGTATCTTGACAATCAGCCATTTAACAATTAACAAGGACGCTTGTTAGTTGTCGGAAAAGACGAGTCTGGGAAACAGCTCAAGACCATTTGAGTCTGCAAAGTAGATCAAGACCGCTTTTCCGTTTTTTGGTAAGTTTCTGCAAAGGGCGGACAGTATCTTAAGACCTATTAGAGAGTCTGTATTTGCAAGGTTGACCCGCAGGAACGCATTTCTCAAAAGGAGGCGAGCTGGCTTATGTCGAGAATCTGTTTAGGCATTGATGTATCGAAGAAAACTTTGGATGTGGCGTTGATTCTGAATAACCGAACGCTGAACAAGCAGTTCAAGAACTCTGCCGACGGGTTGAGATTGTTAGCCGACTGGCTCGAATCAATGTCAATCGCCGCTGCACGCCTGTTTGGAAGCGACCGGCTCTTATTCTGAAGCTGTCGCAGTGTTTTTACACGAGCAAGGTTATCGCGTGTCAATAGTGAATCCATTACGGATCAAAGGCTACGCCCAATCGAATTTGCGGCGCAATAAAACCGACCGTCTGGATGCTCGACTGATCGCGTCGTTTTGTCAGACGCAGGAGCCAGACGAGTGGCTTCCGCCGAGCGCTGAAGTCAGACACTTGCAATCGCTCGTGCGACGAATCGAAACGCTCGAAGGAATGCTGCAAGCCGAGCAGAATCGGCTGGCGAACGCCGCCTGCGAAGTGCAGCCGAGCGTTGAGCGAATAATCGAGCTGCTTAAAGCAGAAATCAGTGAACTTGAGCGGCAAATCAAGCAACACATTGAAAGCCATCCGCATTTGAAGGAACAAAGTGCGCTGCTGCAAACGATTCCGGGCATCGGGAGGCGAACGGCGCAGTTTCTTTTGAGCGAAGTCGAGTTTGCGCGTTATCATTCAGCACGCGCGTTAGCCGCGCAAGCCGGAGTCGTGCCGCGACAGCGACAATCGGGAACGAGTTTGAAACAAACGAATCTATCGAAATTAGGAAACGGACGCTTGAGAAAGGCATTGTATTTTCCGGCGATAGTTGCAACGCAGCACAACGAAATCATTAAAGAGGTTGCCGTCAGGTTGAGGAAAAAGGGCAAAGCTCCGATGCAGGTTGTGTGTGCGGCGATGAGGAAACTGCTGCACATCGCGTTTGGAGTGCTGAAGCACGGACGCCCTTTTGATTCGAGTTTGGCGTTTTCGGCTTGACTGTTAAGACAGTATCTGCTTTATGGGCAGAGTTATCAAAATTGAATTATCTGACGAACTAAGAAAAGAACTTGAAAATGGCTATCGCAACGGCAAAAGCCACGCTTTTCGACAGCGTTGTCAGATGGTTTTGTTAAAAAGCGGAGGACACAAAGCGCAGGAAATCGCCGACTTTTTAGGTTTTTGTCAGCAAGCCGTCAACTTCTGGCTGCACCGCTATAAAGCGGAAGGCATAGGCGGTTTGCTGGTCAAAGCAGGTCGCCGACGACCAAAGATCTTATCGGAAATCGAAGACCTGGAAACAGTTAAAGAAGCCGTTCAGCGCCATCGGCAACGAATTTCGATCGCCAAAGCTGAGTTGGAAAAATCTATCGGCAAAAAGTTTTCACAAAAAACATTGGAACGCTTTTTAAAAAACTTAACTGCCGATATAAACGAATCCGGCGGCGTTTGAAAAACAAAGAGTCGGAAGAAATTTACCGGCACAAATTAGCGATTCTCGGAGAACTGGAAACCTTGTCGGAAACAAATTTGATTGATTTGTATTATTCAGACGAAAGCCGCGTGTCGCTTGAACCGAGTATTCCATAGGTTGGCAATTTCCCGATGAGGAAGTTTTTATGCCGACCGGCAAAGGTAACGGCTTGAGTTGTTTCGCGCTGCTCAAGCGCAACAATCAGTGTTTGATTGAAACAAGTTCCGAAACTCTGACCAGCCAGTTTATCTTTGAGCAATTTGAAAACCTATCCGTTCGATTGCGGAAACTGACGGTCGTGGTTCTGGATAATGCGCGGATTCACACGTCCGGAATTATCAAAGAACGAAAAAAAGTTTGGCAACAAAGAGGATTATATATCTTCTATTTGCCGCGTTACTCGCCGCATCTGAACATTGTTGAAACGTTGTGGCGCAAACTGAAATATGAATGGCTGACTCGATCGGATTATCAAAGCAAAGAGAATTTGTTTTACCAAACAAAATCAGCTTTGAAAGCAGTTGGCAGTAGCTTATTCATTCGATTTTCAAAATTCCGGCATACTTTAGCATAAATTTGTCGGACTACTTTTTTACTTTTGCCTTTTACCTTTCTACTTTTACCTACTAACCTAATCGGTCGCCTCCAATTCTTCTTCGAGCAGTTGTCTCTCGTATAAATCGGCGTATTCGCCGCCG
>JAUJNR010000017.1 GCA_030448055.1 Pyrinomonadaceae bacterium | reverse complement strand
ATTATCGGCGCGATTTTTTATTTGCTTTACAGCTATCGCATTGCGCGTCTTTTGGAAGTCGCTAATATGCGGACGCGCATCGCTACTGATCTGCACGACGACATCGGCGCGAATCTGACGAAAATCGCTATTTTGAGCGAAGTCGCGCAACATCAGTTGGAGCAAAATACGATTCGGCGCGAGGACAAATTATTTTTGTCCATCGCCGACATCTCGCGCGAATCGGTGTCTTCGATGAGCGACATCGTTTGGGCAATCAATCCAAAAAAAGACAGCCTGCTCGATTTGACCAGAAGAATGCGCGGCTATGCGGAAGAAACTCTGCAGCAGTGCGGCATTCGTTTGAAATTTGAAGCGCCGCTCGCTGATTCGGACTTGAAGCTGGACGCGAACACGCGCCGCAACATTTATCTGATTTTCAAGGAATCGCTCAACAACATCGTGCGTCATTCGCAAGCCTCAAAGGTTGAAGTTGATTTAAAAATTGCCGGCAAGGAATTGATTTTGCAAATCAGAGACAACGGCAAAGGTTTCGATACGTCGCAGGAATATGACGGCAACGGTTTGTTGAGTATAAAGAAACGCGCCGCCGACGCGGGCGGAAGTTTACAGATAAATTCGTCTGACGGCGCGGGAACAAAGATTGTTTTGCGCGCTCCAATCTTTAACCTACATAAACTCGCAGGTTAAGAAAATAAAATTTTCCGCTAGAATCATTAAATGCAAACGCTCGTAATGCCGAATATATCAGACAATCAACCAACGGCTGCCGCGCCAATCAAAGTCGCCATCATCGAAGATTTGCGCGAGGTGCGCGAAGGCTTGGCGATGCTGATTAGCGGCACGAATGGCTTCACGTGCGTCGGACGTTACCGCTCGGTCGAAGACTCGATTGCCAGAATCGGTCTCAACGTGCCGGATATAATTTTAACCGACATCGGGCTACCCGGAATGGACGGCATTGAGGGAATTAAAGTCTTACGCGAAAAATTTCCCGGCGTATCGTTTATCACGCTTTCGGTTTATGACGACGACGAGCGAATTTTCGGCGCGTTGTGTGCCGGCGCCTGCGGTTATTTATTGAAAAATACGCAGCCTGCACGCTTGATTGAATCTCTGCGCGAAGTCGCGGCGGGCGGCGCGCCGATGTCGCCGGAAGTGGCGCGAAAGGTCATCACGCTTTTTCGTGATTTCGCACCGCCCGCCACCGCCGAATATCACCT
This sequence comes from Pyrinomonadaceae bacterium, assembly GCA_030448055.1. Lineage (GTDB taxonomy): Bacteria > Acidobacteriota > Blastocatellia > Pyrinomonadales > Pyrinomonadaceae. The sequence continues at coordinate 1,437 of JAUJNR010000017.1, read as the reverse complement.
CACGCCGCAGGAAAAACAATTGCTAAAGATGCTCGTCGAAGGGCACAGCTATAAAACCGCCGCCTACGACCTCGACATCAGTTATCACACGGTTTCTTTTCATCTCCGCAACATCTACGAAAAACTGCAAGTCCACTCAAAGAGCGAAGCCGTCGCCAAAGCCCTGCGCGAGCGGTTGATTTGAAGAATGAATAAAACAGTTGGCAGAAGAAAGCCGACTACTTAGCGCCAACTGCCACTGCCTACTTCCAATTCATCCATCATCTTTTTTCTTACCCTGCAAAGATTGGTAGTTACATAAGAGTTTGTCATCGGTTAGTTTGGTTTGAAATAAGCAAACTTCGACTGGCGGAGAAAGAATTTCGCCCACCTGTGAGCCGGTTGAAATTTCAAAGATGAGGAGAAAAATTATGTTTAGAGGAAAATTTGAGGAGTTCTTGATGAGTAAAACGAAAAGATCATTATTACTTCCGCTCTTCAGTTTATTGCTGCTGGTACAGATCTCGGCAGCATCAGCGAATGAGCCAGCCTTCGCTGCAGGCTCTGCGAGCACTGGTATCCAGCAGGACGATTACGTTCCATTTCGCGGCGTCTGGGACACTGTATCCAGTCAAGGCAACAAGTACACCATGGTGCTTCATCAGGATGGCAGGAAAGTATGGGGCACTTACACGCCGCACGACGGCAGGATTGAAGGTCAAGTGACTGGCAGAGTGTTTCGCTTTAAGTGGCGTCAGGGAAATCAGCGAGGCAGTGGACGCTTCACTCTCTCTAGCAGTGCAAGGGCGTTCGAAGGCACCTGGAGTAATTCAGATGATCCGGACGATCCATCAGGCGGCACTTGGAATGGCGACCTTCGCAAGCATCACGAAAAGTTGGGAGAGTTATCCCCCGACGCCAATACGCAAAGCGTAGGATGGTTCCGCAACGTGAAGGTCGAGGACATTAAATCCAACTCAATCACACTTTCCTTCACAACTATGGCGCCTACCAGCATCGAGGTGGGAGTCGAAAGCTCGTGCGGAGCGTTTCTACATCGTAGGTGTAGCTATATTGACGTCAATTATCATAAGGGCGAACGGATAAAAGTCTCTGAGATGAAAAAAGATCATCGTCTCACAATCCGCTTGAAGCCTTTAGAACATAGCAAAGGACTCACCGCGCGGATTTTCGCCACCACGCAAGATGGTCGCCGCTATGAGCATTGGGAGTCTTTTACGGCGCGTCCCATAAGAAAATTGGTAAAACTGCCACCACCGAGAAATTAAAGCTTTATCCAATGACGGGTAAAAAAGATAGTCAACCGCAAGCTTAAGAGGAGGTAAAAAAAATTATGAAACGCATACAATATTCATTCAAAATCTTTTGCACAATCAGCGTCGTGTTGCTCTGGTGTGTAATTGTAAGCGCCCAAACCACTCCCGAATCAACGCCTAA
>JAUJNR010000003.1 GCA_030448055.1 Pyrinomonadaceae bacterium | reverse complement strand
TATTGATGGATTTAGCAATGCCTATTATGGATGGATTAGCTGCGACGCGAGTGATTAGAGGATTTGATAAAACAGCTAAATTACCGATTATAGCCGTTACAGCTCATGGAGAAACTTTTTACAAACAAGCAATAGAAGCAGGTTGTGATGATATGATAAGCAAACCGCTAGACTTTACCGCATTAAAGCCTGTTCTAAATCAATATCTTGAGCATTGAGATTTTATGAATAGAGGCTTTTAAACTAGCCGCAAGTTCTGCTTCACGCTCTGGAGCAGGATTTAAAATAAAAGACGGTTTAAAGGGCAATTTAAAGCCAATACGGGCAGTCTCAGCTACCCGTATTATCCTTATAAATCTTCCCTGCTAATTAGATTTGTATAGAAAATTTACTTTAGCCGAGCAGAAAAATAGGAAAGAGAGGAGAGAAATCTAATTTTTCTTCTCTTTTTTATTTTTATATTTTTGAGATGCCTATGTGACAGTTAAATTAACTAGCCGTTTGCTGCTTATACGATTGAATTTAAAAGGATTAACAAAATCGCTTGTATAAATTTTTATTTTTACTCTTAAAAAACTTTTTTTCTGAAAATCCATCCTCAGAATGGATTCAGCTAGAAGAGGCTACTTCCCGTATTGGAAAGCGGCCTCATACACCTTGTAATTGTGTTAGAAACTTAAATCTTGTTGCCCAATCTGATTTTGTGACGACTGTGACGACTGTGACGAGTTAAAATTCATATTCTTTATTCTTATCGGTCTGTTGCCTGTTCCTGCTTCCCTTTTATCTTTGCCTGCAAACTCAACATCAATTCCCATAAGACGAAGATTTGGAGCAAGTCTTCTTAAATCATTTGCCACTTTTAATGAACTCTTTGGGTAATACGGACTCTTTTGAGTTATTGGGTCAGACTGCCTATCTAAAATATCTTTAATATCTTTGGCAATGCCAACCCATTCTTCTTGACGACTTACCAAATCAATTACGATTGGAGCAATCAAAGAAATCTCTATCACCAAGTTATTAGCTTCTTCACGATTATTATTGTAAATATCAACAAACTCGCCTGATTCCAAGCCTAATGCTTTTTCACCTGCTGTTGCTAATTTCGTAAAATCAGCCATTCGCGGATAATCTTCTAAAATTACGTTATCTATATTTCTTAATGCTTCGCAGAAAGCATCTAATAATGCACCGAGAATTTTAGACTTTTTACTTTCAAACTCTGCCCAAAATTCCTGCTCTGGTTTTCTAACTTCTACCGTTGGAAGGTAAATAACAATGCTTCTATCCAACAAATCGCTTCTCGTGGCTATTTCATCAATACCGTTAAGCAAAATAGGATTGTTAAGATTGAAAATCATTTCTTCGTCATCAGTATAAAGTTTTTTAGTTGAAAACCCCCCGCCCGTTGAAATACGGCATAACGTATCAGACAACCAAGTCTTAACTCCTGAAAGGTTATCAAGACAAACAAGCAAACGGTTTGTCGCAGAAATTGCTATGTCCCTTTCATCCTTTGGAGCAGACCTTAAATTATTCTTATTTGGGTCAATCAATTCGCATAAGATTTCACACGCTGTTGATTTTGCGCTTCCCTGTTCACCCTGAAGAACAAGCACTGGATAAGGCGTATTCGGTTTCAAACAAGCTAGTAACCAAGCCTTAACAAGTTTCAAATTATCATCGTGTATGTTAAGGAACTCGTTTAACTCATCTAAACGACCGTCTCTGTCAGGAATTGGCAGAGCTTTCATTCCTTTAACTCGACGGAACTTTACAGGATAATCTGAAACAACTTCCCAACCGTCACGAGTAATTTTGATTACTTCCCATTTATCGTTTATTAAGTCTAAATAAATCACATCATCCAATTCTGCAATTCGGGTAAAGACCTGTTTTCTACTCGTATCTAATCCGTATCTAGCTTCTGCTGACAGTATGCCTATTGCTTCTTCCAAAGGGTATTTAGTTGGAGCTTGATTGTGAATTTTGGTATATCGTCTAGCTATCCAATTTTCAAAAGCTTTTGATTCAACAGGACAAGTTTCAAAATGATTGTTTACAGGAACAGTTGCGTAAGCGACATCATCTTGAGAAACGAATAACTCTATTTCTTCTGCTATCGCAACAAGCAGAGAGGCTTGAGATTGTTTTGTGTCTTTTATCTCTGCTTCATAACCGTTTGTTGGTTTTGTCGGCAATCCAAATGCTTTTAACAAATCAGAATGAGGGCAACCCGCCAAACATTTCATCTTATTCGTGTATGGATTAAAGAATAATGATGTATCGGTTTTACCGTTATGATTCGGACAGCGCATTTCATATTTGCCTTGTCTGTTTAGCTTTCCCGCTTGCTTTATTCTATTGCCAAGCTCAGCATTTAACAATTCCCAACTATCATAAGTTGGGTTTAAGTCGTCACAGTTGTCACGGTTGTCACACAATTGAGATTGAAATGTTTCAACCGCTGGAAATTCAGCTTTCATTTCTTCAACAGTGAATCGTTTCTCTGAATCAAAAGCCACAATTTTTACCGCTTTGTATTCAGGTTTATCGCCATCAAAAGAAACGTGGTCAAAATATGGAACTCTCATACAGCGACTAGGATTTTTATTTTGTTTATCACCATCGAAATATGAAATAAGTCCAGCTTGGATTTCTCGCCAATCCTCTTCTGAGCAATCCCCATCTATCAACCAATAAGCGTGAACGCTTTTCTTTGTTTCAACTCTTATGCTTGGTTTAGTTGGAGCGTTATCCAATGCTTCGTGCTGCGCTTCGATTGGAAGATTATCGTTCTCAACAAAAAAAGCATTGTAACGATTAATTTCAGCATCAGCATTTCCGCCACTGTTTACCACAAAATAAACTCCACAGTTTTCATTGAGTTCGATAAGTTCATTTTGTGTTGCAGTAGCTTTCGGAAGATTTGAACGAGTTATTTCAAATTTTCTAGCTGGAACTGCAATTTCTCTCGGCGCATCTTTCGCTTTAAAAGTTCTTAAATTTATCGTTTCATTTTCATTAGCGAAAAACGCTCCTAAAAATTCCGTCACTGTTATAGGGTTATTGTTTGTTTGCATCAACTTTACCCCCAACCAAATGTTCGTTCTTATAATTCTCTAACTGCTCAAGCGTGTAACGCACTGTTTTATCCTGAAATAACAAGTGTTCAATTTCACCGCGCTTTCTAATTTCTCTCATCGTGAAAACTGACCAACCAAAATAATCGGCAGCGTCTTTTTCCGAATAGAGTTTTTCGTTTAATTCTTTTTTCATAATTTTATTTCTCCATTAAAAGTTGCTTTTAACTGCCAATTGTGGTATGATTAAGACAGTTAAAGGCAGTAATTTGCCAATGTCGAGCAGACACAAAAATACTGCTTGACGAACTAAAAAGTTAAGGGTGATTTCCTGTTATGCTTTCGACGGTAATATCAGGTTTTTGCCCTTTTTCTATCGTACTACAAGTATAGCACGACTTTCAGGAAAAGTCAACCCTCTTGTATCTGCAACCTATTTGTTAGTAACAGTTTACGCAAATGTAACCTTCTGAATTTAAAGTGTTTATGGGACTATACCTCTTAGCAGATTCAACAATTGAGTAAACATGTATTCTGAGCAAATAATGCAAGCTTATTAGAACGTAATAACAGGAAAACTCATAACTTTAAAAGACACAGGCTAATCTTTCTTAAAAATTATCGTAGGCGATTTAAGAGGCTGGTGCGGTGCTGCTCTTTTTGTAAATCTTCGGTTTCAAGTTCTACATATTCTCGGCTCATTTTTAATGAAGTATGACCCAACAGTTTTTGAAGATAAAACAGATTTCCGCCGCTTCTGACAAAGTTACGAGCAAAACATCTTCTAAATGCGTGAAAACTACCGTCAAATCCTTCTATTCCTAGTTTTTCTATTAACTTATTAAAATCACGTCGAATATTGTTATAACCAAGTTTTCCACCCTGCCGATTTGGAAAGAATAATTCAAAATCATGAGAGCGCAGAAATTTAAACAATGATTTTCTTAACTCAAATGAAAATGGAATAATTCTTTCTTTGTTACCTTTTCCAATGACTGTTATCAATAAGTTTTCAAAATCCACTTGTGAACGCTTAAGGGTTAAGGCTTCATTAATCCTTATGCCAGAATCCAACAAAAGTAGAAGTAATGTATGCAGACGCAATTCATAAAAATTCTTTGGCTTGTTGGTTAAAATAGCTTTAACTTGTGCGTCTGTAAAAGTTTTCATTATCCGCTTTTGAAATCTGAGACGTTTGATTTTGAAATGCTCTTTGGTATATTCATTCTCATATAACCAAGTCAAAAATGGATTAGTCCCACGTATATAAGCGTCTGAACAGGATGCAGATAATCCTTGTTCTTGCATATTGGCAACGAACTCTATCAATGTATTTTTATTAATTTCAGTAATAGATTTTACTGAAGAATATTTACTCAAAGCCCTGTGACTATATCGGTAAAAATTAACTGTGTGTTGCGAAACATTCTGAACAAATCTTTTCTCTCGTAAAAATAATTCAAATTCTTTTTCCATAATTTCTCCGTATTTGTTATGGAAAAGCAGAATCTATTTTGTTCCTATTTATTTAATAAGGTAAAAAGTTAATTCAAGTGGTCAATCACTGCATATTAAAGACAAGCGCGAAGGCGTGGCGGCATTTTTGGAAAAGCGCAAACCCGTTTTCAAGGGAAAGTGATTATGAATTACGAATTTCAAATTACGAATTACGGATTGAAATCAGGAACTGATTTGCTCATTCGCAATTCGTAATTTATAATTCGTAATTGCATCCGGGGTCGTAGCTCAGCTGGGAGAGCGCATGACTGGCAGTCATGAGGTCAGGGGTTCGATCCCCCTCGACTCCACCAAATATCTTCAATAATCTCAATAGTTTACAGACAAGAAAGACAAGCTATATTGCCTGCCTTTTTTGTTTTGTGTGCCTATTGTGTGCCAAATTTCTAAAATGTTTTATAGTTGTTTCAAAAAGAGCCTCTTTTGTGATTTACGTGGAGAAGTAAATAACAATAAAAGACTCTGATCCGCGAAAGAATTGATTTGTCTATGATTGGCATTGAAATAAAAACTCTCGAACACAACAATGACTAAGCGGAAAATTAGTTACGCCATCAAGCGCGCTGCTGCCGGACTCGGATTCTTCACCCTCAGCCCAATTCCAAAGGATAAAAAGATTATTGAATACATTGGCTTGATTTTAACCAAAGAAGAAGCCGATAAAAAAGGCGGCAAATATTTGATGAGGCTCGATGAGGAATATGTCATTGATGGCAGTGTGCGTAGTAACGCCGCTCGTTACATTAACCATTCATGCCAACCAAACGCCCAAGCATTTAGAAGCGGTGTTCGAGTCTGGATATGGTCAAACAAAGATATAAAAGCCGGAGAAGAAATCACTTATGATTACGGCAAAAAGTATTTTAATGAACAAATAAAACCAAAAGGCTGTAAGTGCGCTCGTTGTGCTAAAAACACTGAATGAATAATTAAACACAATGAATTAAATAAAGGATTTTAATAAAAGTGTCTCAAAAACGACCCCTTTTGAGACAATTGAACAATCTGATTTCGTCTCGGAATTTCTTTGACCATGCAAATAAATTCTACAACTTTTGTTCCAAAATTTAGCGTCTATAAAACTATAATCAGGACGGTTGTGCCGGAAGGCAAATTGATTTGTTGGCGTTACTAAAGGTATTGAATTAATTTGATAGTAATTTTTGGAGTCAAAGTAAGATGAAAATTTGCACTGTCTGTCAGCGTTATTATGAGGATTCTGTCGTATCTTGTGCGGAAAATCACGGTCTTCTCACTGATGTGCGGGCGAAGCCGGAAATTTTCCCATCGGAAAAAAGCGTCTCAAACGCGGCGGCGATTTCTAATTTCATGCCCGCGCCGCTAGTATCCGCCGAGGAAATCAAAGATAACGCTAATGACGGCAATGAATCTTTCCGCAAACCGCAGGGTTTTTCTCCTGAACAAGATGAGCCGACGCTGTTCTCGGCGCGACGAATTTCTGAGGAGCGAGAAAATACGGTTCCCGTTGAGCGGCAAAACGAAACAATTGTCGCTTCACAGAAATCTGAGCCAGTTCATATAGAAGAAAAACAAGTGGAAAGTTTTCCCCGCGAAGTCATCCCTTTTGTCGTAAAAGTTCCGAGCGAGTCCGAATCGTATTTTGTCAAAAACGAAAAAGAGGCTAACGAAAACGAGGCGGTTAAAACTGTCGTTTTGAAAGCAGGTAATTCGCCTGTGGGCGGCGTTAAAATGCGGGAAACACGGCAGTCCGCGCCGATTCCTGATGTTTCATATGAGTCGCCGCGTCGAGCTTCGCGCCTATTTTCGTCGAGTTATATTCCGCTGCTCGTCGTCGCGGGTCTTTTGGCTTTAATAGCTTTGGTCGGACTAGGTGTATTTTTGTATAGCCAACGGCAGAACTCGCTCGATTACGAACGAACGGCGGTCGAAGAAACGCCGGTTGTTTCCGCACCCGAAACGGTAGCCGGCAGCAATGACGATGTCACAGTGACGGTTGAAAAGGATGCGACGGAAACGAACCAAGCCGTGCCAATCGCCATTGAAGAATCCACTTCGACAGCCTCAGAAGGCGAACTTCAAAATCAGCCGCTTCGGGATTCTGTTGCAGGCGACGAAGCGAATCAGCCGAGCGAAACGGTTGAAAATCAATCGGTGAGTGAAAAGCAAGTAGCTGAAAATGAAACGGGTGACAATGAATCTGTCGAAACATCGAGGTCAGGCAATGAGCAGACGGAATTAAACTCTTCGCTCGATGAATGGATTACCGCGACTAACGCCCGCGATGTCGAGCGACAGATGGATTATTACGCGCCCAAAGTCAACGCTTATTACCGAACACAAAACGCTTCGTCGGAGTTAGTGCGCGCTGAAAAAAATCGTATTTTTGAGCGCGCCAATGCTGTTGACATTCAAACGAGCGAACCGGAAATCACTCTCGGCCGTGACGGTCGAAGCGCGACGATGCTTTTCAGGAAAAAGTATGTCATCAAAGAAGGACAAAGAAGCCGCAGCGGTGAAGTAATCCAAGAATTGCAGTGGATAAAATTAGACGGTGCGTGGAAAATTGTTAGCGAGCGAGACGTGAAAGTCATTAATCGCTAAAGGAAACCAGACTGTCGTCCTAGACTTGGGTGCGGTTTGGGTTCGATTGTGTGAGTGGACATTATTACGATGGAATATCGCGTGCGTTGTGCGGCAGATAAACAACGATTTTCAGTTTATCATTGCCTTCAACGTTGGTTTCAGCGATTTTCGTCAACGCTTCCGTATCTGGCGATGCTTTTTTCTGTTTTGTCTCATAAACCGTCTCATAATCAAAATCCCAAAGCGTTACATCTTTTTTGACTTTTGACACACTTTTGTGACTGATTTTTATAGTATTTTCCTTTATTCAATAAAAGTGTCTAACCGATAAAAGTTAGGCTTTTACAAGCTTTTTTTAGGGTTGGTTTTAGCCGAAAAGCACTTGTCCAAGTTTGCTTGATGCTTCCTTTTGCATATCCGGCAAAACATGGGAATAAGTATCTAAAGTCAAAACGATGCTGGCATGCCCGAGTCTCTCAGAAACAATTTTAGGATTTACGCCTTCGGACAAAAGCAAGGTAGCGGTTGTGTGTCGTAAGTCGTAAAGCCGAAAACCTTTCAAACCTGCCTTCTCCAAAATTTTATGAAAGTGCCTTTTAGTTAAGTTTCCGTAACGAAGCGGCTTTCCTTCATCGGTTGCGAAAACAAAATTGTTTCTTTCATAAAATTGACCGAGTTTAAGGATCGCTTCACCTTGTTGTCTTTTGTGTGTTTTCAGTTTAACTAAAAGACTTTCGGGCAAAGGTAGGGTGCGCCGTGATTTTGCAGTTTTCGGTTCTGAAAAATACCAGCCGCCACCGCTTCGCCAAATCAAAGTTCTTTGTACGGTTGCCGTATGTTTCTGAAAGTCAACATCAGACCATTTCAAGGCTAAATACTCTTCGGGTCGCATACCGCTTGCTAAAGCGAAGGCGAAGATTAAGCCATGCTTGTCATCTTTTGCCGCCTCTAGGAATCTTTTAACTTGCTCGGGCGAAAAGGCTTTCATTTCGTTTTTTTGTTGGCGGGGTAAATTAGCTATATCGCAAGGATTAATGACAATCATTTGCCACTTTACCGCCTGTGAAAAAACAGTTTTTAATATAGTGTGAACGTAACGTATGGTTCGCGGTGAAAGCCCGCTTTCGGTCATTTGATTGTAAATTTTTTGAATATCAAATGGCTTAATGTCCGAAAGCTTGCGGCTTCCTAGTTTTTCTCTAACATGCTTTTTTAATAAACTTCGGTAACTATCCAGAGTAACTTCTCTAAGACGAGGTTTGGCGCTTTCAGTAAGCCATTTATCCAAGTAATCATTGAAAGCGATTGAAGCTGGCTCAACGAAAACGCCTAAGTCCTTCTCTCGAAGCTTTGCCGTTAAATACCTTTGCGCATCTTTCTTTGTTCCCTGAATCGTTTTGTTAAAATACTTACGTTTGCCATTAGCATCTCTGCCAAGAAAAATGCGAACCGTCCAAGATTCGCCTCGTTTTATTATTTGTCCTGTCATAATTTTCTTTTGAAAGGACACGCTATTCTGATAAAATTAACGTGTCCTTTAGTTTCTGTGAAAAGTTCTTTTGGATAATTCGGGCTTAGGGAAGTTGGTAGCTTTCCTAAGCCTTTGCCGATTATGCCGTTTGTTGCCGTCTGGCAAGTCCGATGTGCAGACTTAAAGCCGCCGCCGCGTGATAACACGCCAAGCCTTTTTCCGCACCTTTGCAAGTGCATTCAACCGTTTTATAACCGCGCTCGTCTTTGCGGCAAATAACCGTGTAAAAGCCTTTCGAGCCGGAAACGCGGTAACGTCCGAAACGGTCAAACTCGACACGCGGGCGAAGTTTTTTAGCCTTTGCAATCGCTCTTTCAAGTTGCGCTTTATCTTTCAAAATAAACATTTTCTTTTCCTTCCTTTTTGATTGAAATAAGTTGTTTCCAACTAAGATAAAGTATAGCAGTTTTGCCATAGTTTGCAAGCATAAAGGTAGCAAATTGACTATATTTTCAAAAGAAATTATTCTTTTTTGTTATGAGAGATGAAAAACTTTTGAGCGTCAAAGAATCTGCTGAAATGCTTGGTGTTAATCGTCAAAGAGTTCAAGCGTTAATTACCGAAGGACGTTTGCCCGCTCAAAAAATTGGTAACTCTTACGTCATCAAAGAATCGGATCTAGAACTCGTCAAAGATCGAAAAACAGGTCGCCCGCCGAAGAACGAAGAAAAATAAAATTGCATCATTCCGATTTTTGAACATTTACTTGTTGCGCGCCGACGTTGACTTGTCCGCCGTTGTTTTGAATTATTACCGGCGCATATCGGCGCAAATCTCTCAACTGCCGCAACACACGAAGAAATTGTCTGTTATAACTATCCGCTAATTTATACGCCTGCTCTATCGCGTTCGCTTCGTGTTGAAGGGGCGATTTCCAGCCTTTATTTCCATAACGGCTTAATTCCTTTTCCTCGTTATTATGAATTTCAATTGATCGCCGATGTGCGATTTCTGACCAATACATTTGCAGCGAAAAGGCAATCGTCATCATATCTATCATTGCCGATTCGATTCCGCCGTTCGGTTGCCATTGATCAGCGAACGCATCACGGATTGCCAGAAATTGAGCATAAGCAAAAGGTTCAGTATTGTCGCCCGCAACTTTCGCCGCACGTCTGCCGCTTTCAAGATCGTCGTCTGCCGCTTCACGAACACGCGCCCAAAGCCTTAAAGCGTCGCTCCCACTAACTTCGGCAACCGCCGCCAGATGTCCCCATTCAACTTTTTCCAGTTCTAAACCTTCGACATATCCGCGCCGCCATTCGCCTCTCAAAAGTCCCTCTTTAACGGCTTCTTCGTGCGGTTTCGAGCCGCCCATCTCAGACTTATAAAATTCGATTGTGCTGGCAAATGCTCGCGCCATTTCCTGAACGATAGACAGACTTTCGGCGCGTTCAGCGTTTGTCTCAATAAATTTATTACTCTCAGTTATGCTTCCGTCCTTTGCCGTCATCCGGTGACTGCGTTCGATGCGTCGTAATTTATTTCGCCGCGCCCGGCGTTTATCACGGTCAATTGCAAAGGGGTATCGTTTCTTTGTTTCATTCATTTTGAAAGCCTCCTGAAAAGTTCTCGCGCACGGGCAAGCAGTTGTTTGTGTTCAATGCGCCCGAAACGCAGTTTGATTTGTAATTTTCTGTATGTCTGACAAGCCTCACGGACTTTATCAACCTCAGAACGCCGGACATATTTTTGATAACGAACGCCGTCCGTATGCCAGACGTGATAGAAAGCCGTGTGCGGCTCGCCTTTGGCGCATTTGCAGTTTTGTTTGCCGCATCTAACGCGCCTCGTTTGAACATGTCCGTTTAACAAATCGCTCATCTTAGTAGCCGGATTCGCAGTTTTTGTTTTCGCGTCCGGGCGCGTTGTTATGACCTAACATCTTTTTTGTTCACGGCGTTCACGCTTTGAACGCCGTGAACACCGTGAACATTTCAAATTTTCAAATTCAGATATTTATTAACCGCGCCCAAAGAAATGCCGAATTCTTTGGCAATTTCCCTTTGTTTCTTGCCTTGCGCTGAAAGATTTTTAACCTTTTCAATCAATTCGGCTTTGTCTTTTTCGTTCAAATGTTTCAAATGTTCACGTTCATTTCTGAACGTCAGAAATTCAAACTTTAAGAAGTTGTCAGGTTTTATCAGTTGGCAAAGCGCGACATTTTCTTCGTGGTAAATCTTTTCTTCGCTTCGCACTTTTATTTGTTTCAAGTAACGCAAGCTGCTGTCTTTCGCACTTTGACCGATAGCGAAAATCGAATCGGCAAAATTTGAAAGCATTTTCGAGCCTTGCAGATCGTTGACGCTGATCGGTCTGGTCATATCGCGTTTCGGCGTATGCGCTAAAGCCATAATCGAAAGTTGATATTTATCTTTCAGACGGTTTAATTCTTTCATCAGCGGCAAAGCGTCTTTTGCCGTTTCGGTCTGGCTTTTTAGATAAGTGATGTTATCCACAATCAAAATCCGCGTTTCGGTTCGGGCAACTTCATATTCGAGCGAAAAGAAAAGATAATCTTCAAAATTCGTGAATCGTTTCGGCATCGCGGCGCGGCGATTGATGACGCATCGCAGAAAACTGTTGTCGAAAATGTAATGATTCGTCAAAATATCGTCTTGTTTTACGGCGTATCGTTTCTCAAACTGCTTTTGCGAAAGCTCGCAGTCAAAGAAAAGAACCGTCTGCTTTGCGGCTTCGAGCGCGAAATGTCCAATTGGCGAATGTTTGGTGATTGAATCGGCGATTTGCACGGCTAAGACGCTTTTGCCTAATCCGGTGTCGGCGAACAAAATGCAAATTTCGCCTTCAAACCAGAAATCATCGAAAAGCGTTTTCGGCGTTGGCGCAAGCTTGGCTTCCTCGATGCAGGCGTTGGCGGTTTTGGTAAGCAAAAGACTTGCAAAATCACCGGCATTTTTGATCGTCTCAAAATCAACGGTTGGCTCTTGTCCGACATCGTAACGGGCAATCGAACGCGCAATCTGCAAAACTTCCTTTGATTCCAAAGGCGGCTGGCATCTTTCCGCGTTAATTTTCAAAAGCGCGGTCTCAAGTTCGCTCTGGCTCAATCCGGCGTGTCGCAGCTTTCCGGCAACTCGCGCCAGCGAATCGTTGCGGTTTCCGTTAAAATACGTTTCCAAATCATTTGATTTGCTGCGTTCCGTGCCGTTGGCGGCTTTCGGCTCGGCTGCGTTTAATTTCTCAACAAACGCCTGCGGAAATGGCAGCAACTTATTGTTATTGAGAAATTCGTAAGGCTTGCCGGAAATGTGCATTGACGGCGGCGCGACGACATAACCGCCTTCGCCGCGCACATCAATTTTGTTTCCGAGTTTGTCCGTCGAGTTACGAATTTCAACATTCGGCGGATAAAGAAAATAAAGATGAAAACCGCCGCCCGTTTTTACTCGGAGAGTTTTTTCGAGCGCGTCTTTCGGAACAAAATTATAAAGTTCTTCAATGCGTCCGCCTTTCGCCGTATCAACATCAACGACGACCAAGTTCGATTCTTTGCCCGTGCGGATGCCGATGTTTGCCGACGAATATGTAAAGCAACTGAAAAGATTTTTAACAAAACTCGGATCGTTGCTTGCCTGTGTTAATCCGTGAACGGTTCGCGGGTGTTTCGCCGGTGAACTGCAATCGCTTTTCGCGCAAGTGCATCTTCCGTCTTTGACCGCGTGAAGCGGAAAGACGGCAAATCCGCTTTTCGCGTAATTCAGCGCGTCCATCACCAATTCATTTTCGCTTTCATCATTCGGCGCAAGTTTAGGAAAGCACGCTTTAGGCGTTCAGACGACAAAACTAATTCACGATCACATTCACGTTTCCGGCATCAATACGGAAATGGAAGAAGTTATTTTGAACGCCGAAGTAATTGACGATCTAGCTACTAAAGGCGATGCGAAAGAAGCTGCAAAGGTCGTTAATATTTTAGTTGGCAGACTTAGAAGAAACGGCGATGTTCCGATTTTCAAACAATTAAGCGAAAGGCTCGATGAAATCCGCGCCCGTGCTGAACAAGGTTTAATTACTTCAATTCAATTCATCAAAGAACTTTGCCAGATTGCAACCGAAACTTTGCAAGCTGAAAAACAAATTGAGCCGATTGAACAAATCGCATCCGGCAAAGCCGCTTTGACCGAGTTGTTTTAGAAATGAAAACCGATCAAACACCCGCTATTGTTGAGCGAATAGTTAATGATATTGATGAAATTGTTAGAATCGTTCGCTTTGAAGGTTGGCAAAGCAGTATTGCAGGTGAAAGGGAAATTCAAAAGGCTTTAAGAAAAACATTGCTCAAATACCAATTGCACAAGGACACTGAATTATTCGTGAAGGCTTACGAATACATCAAAGAATACTATTAAAAGTAAAAGGAGATTTTTGATGTATATAACTTAAAAGGAATTAAATAATGGACAAACCAGACGAAACAACAGTAGAGATGGCAAAGCATTTTGCTATGGGAAATTCAAACAGAATTGAACTGATTGAATCTGGCAGGAAGTATCTTCGTTATTTGATAAGGCAGCAGCGAACACACCAAATCCCCAACCAACCATTACATTGTGGAATTGAAACTTGGCTGAAATTTAACTCACGGGGGGCAATAAAGGACAATTTACCTGGTGTTGTGCAAATTCTCCATCTTGCAAAAGAGAATACCTGTATAAACCGATATACGACGAATTTTATTTTTACGGCGATACTTCCAAAATTACAAAGTTATTAGAAGCCATCTCAAAAATAGTTTGATAAACTTCGCTCTATGTCACGACGCGAAGAATTAACCGATGAACAATGGTCTTTGATTGAACCGTTATTTGATAAACCGCCCGTTGTGGTGACCCGCGGACGACCGCGCAGGTCTGAACGCGAAGTCTTGAACGGAGTGCTTTGGATACTACGTTCCGGCGCCAGATGGTGCGACTTGCCCGAAAGATTTCCGCCATACCAGACTTGCCATCGCCGTTTCCAGGAATGGGTTAAAGACGGGCGATTGCGAAAAAGTGCTGGAAACGCTTGCCGATGACTTACAGGCTCGCGGTAAATTGGATTTATCCGAATGCTTTATTGACGGAACCTTTGTTTCGGCTAAAAAAGGGACTTTTGTGTCGGAAAGACCAAGCGGGGCAAAGGTGATGAAGCTCATGGCAGTGGCAGACCGCTTTGGTCTTCCTCTCGGCGTCCACACTTGCTCTGCTTCGCCGCACGAAGTCAAACTTGCCCGAGAAACTGTTTGCGAGCGGTTCACCGATGAGCGACCCGAAAAGATGATTGGCGATAAAGCATATGACTCTGACCCGCTCGATGCGGAGTTGGCGAAACTCGATATTGAACTGATTGCGCCGCATAAAGCCAACCGCAAAAAGGCGCAAACGCAGGACGGCAGAAAACTTCGCCGTTACAAACGCAGGTGGAAAATTGAACGCCTCTTTGCGTGGCTGGGTAACTTTCGTCGGATTGTGGTTCGCTACGAATATCATTCGGACAATTACTTAGGCTTTGTTCATCTGGCTTGTATCGTTATTTTGTTGAGAAACTATTTTTGAGATAGCTTCTAAATACCGCATCAAAAGACAAAAAAAAAGAAATTGAAATTGAAATTAAAGCTCGAATGATTGAAATTTTGAAGCTCTTTATTGAAACATCAAGCAGCATGTATTACATCACATTATTCCAGCACATAATTAAAAATTATTTGGATGATCCTTTCGTTTTAGACTATGTATTAAAAAGCCATATAGTTAAAAATGTTGGCATTATTGGTAAAACAGGAGCAAAATGTTTCCTTTTCTCATGGAGTATCTTCGACAGGTAAATTCATCGAACATTCAAAACTATTTAGATGACGAATTTGAAACTTATAATGATTGGCTTAATTTGAGAATCGTATCAAATGGATGATATAAATTTTAACGATATAAATAGTTTAATAGAAAAAAACTAAATACAGGACAAAAGTAACGTAAGTTGTTGAAACCGCTGTTTTTGTCTCAAGTTTGTTGTCATTTGGCAGAAACAATTCCGCAAAGTTTCTAGCCCGAGCCGGAAGATGCTCTTTTCAAGTCTGCCGTGCTTCTTGATTTTCGGCGGTGTCCGGCGGGCGGCGATCTGGCCCGCCAGTAGTCCCCAAACTGTCGCCAATGTCAATAACGATAACAACCTGCTTATTCGCCTCCCGTCGGTTAAATGCGTGTCTTCGAGCCGGAAGCCTCTGGTTTTCAGACATCCGAAAAGCGTTTCAATCTGCCATCTCCGAGAGTATTCGAGTAGGATTTCTCCGCTCCGTTCTGACGAAATGACAATGACGTTATCGCCGTCCGCTTTACGGCAAACCGCGACAAATACCGATTGATTCCACAATTTGCGGCGTCTCCGAAATTCTGCCCGGTCGCCGATTTTCATTGTCTTTAACATCTTTAAGGCGTGAAGCTTTCGTCCGCGTTTGTCCGTAATCAATGTGTTGGCTTTGATTCTGAGACGAAAGCCAATCTTCTTTCTGACTAAATAAGCGAGCCACTCCTTTGAAGCAAACTCGCGGTCGGCAGCGACGAATTTGATGCTCTCGGCTCCGAACTCGTCGATAAACTGCTGCACGATACCGCCTCTCTCGGCGTTATCGGAACAGCCTTTTCCTCTAAAACCGTCCAGAACAACGGAATCGAAATGCCTTTATAACCAACCGAGAGCATCAACACATTGACCCAAGCTGCTCCCAACTGCCATTCTGTGCGGTCGATGGCGATAACAAAGGGCGGTTCGATTTTCAACAACTTCAATGTTAAGCGCGCCATCTCCGCCTGAGAAATAGAAAAAAACGCATGAATCTTTGCAGCCTTTTGTAATTGGAAGCTACTTTGGCATCACCGGCAAAAACACCGGCAATCTTTGCCAGATTGACTGTTTGCACTTGAAACAAGGAAACTAAAAAGCGGGCTAAGAACTTGATTCGCGCTCGATTCCACGATAAATTGGCAGCCAGTATTTGCTCTAACGAGTAAATATCCATTGGGTTGAGTCTCCTTTTTCTAAATTCTCGACAAATTTCTAAAAGTAGATTTCAACCCAATGCCCAGCCTTTTTCAAACATCAATCCTTTTTTTGTCCTGTATTTAGAGAAAAAAAAATTCACGGGTTTCTTTCCATTTGTGAATTACAGAAAACCGGGTGTGTTGGTGTTCCCCAGAGCCAAGGCGTTTATTTAGTAATATACCCATTTGATACAAGTCCTTCATTTTTAAATATGAACATTGGTGGACATTTCAAGGGCAAAAATCCAACCGCTGAAATGGATACAATTATTGGTAATTGGGTTGAGAATACTAAAGTGCTTTACATTGGGAAAGCAGGAGGGAATGGTGGTAACGAAACCCTGAATACTCGATTACGATGTTACATGAAATTCGGGCAAGGAAAAGCTGTTAGTCATTGGGGAGGACGTTATATTTGGCAGCTTTGTAATGCTCCCCATTAATCAAGCCTTCGCAAAGAGAGTAACTTGATTCTGTTTGAACCATTGGTTTTCAAAGGCGTTCGGCGTTTTGTAACCAAGTGCCGAATGTAAATAATTGGCGTTGAAATATTCGACAAACTTTTCCATCGCAATTGCCAGTTCCTCGACCGATGACCATTCTTGAAGCCAGCACAGTTCTTCTTTGATGGTGCGAATCAAGCGTTCGGTATCGGCATTGCCCTTCGGATTGGCATAGGCAGTAAACGCTTGTTTGATTCCCAACTGCCGACACCCGCGCATAAAGCTCAAAGATGTCGGCTGCGACCCGTTATCGCTCATCAGATTCAATTCGAGTTTTTCCGCCTCTCGAATACCGACAGCAAACTGTCGGCAAACTGCCTGATTGATTGCTTCAAGCCAATCGGAAGCGCGACTGCGAGTGCCAACAAATGCGCCGAGAATCTTCTTGGTGAACCAATCATTGACCACTACGACATAAGCCCAGCCATCTTTGGTTAAAACCTTTGTCATATCTACGCCCCACCAATTGTTCGGGCAAACGGGACGTGGTTTGCTCGCGTTCGACGCGCGGCGAGCTTTCAATCTCCCGTTACCTTTGACCAATAAATCGTTTTCTTTGAGCAGTCGGTAAACGCGCTTTTTGTTAATCCGCAGCCGCTCGACAAAACTCAAATATGCCCAAATCCTTCGATAGCCCCAAAACGGATGCTCCGCTTTGAGTCTGCGGATAATTGGCAAAACTGCTCGGTCAGATTCTTCGACTGCCGCGCTGCGCTGCCTCTGAGACTTTACCAATCGTTTTTTTTAAGTTCTATTGTTAACTCGCCGACCATCGTTTTAAGTTTTTGATTCTCACGCTCGAGTCGCTCTTCCTTTTTTGACTGCGCTTTTGTTTCAAAGACTTTCGACACGTTCTCCAAAAACTGTTCGCGCCACTTGTAATACTGTGTTTGATGAATCTGATATTCATTACAAATCTCAGATACGGCACGTCCTTTCAACCCTTGAACGACAATTTTCGCTTTCTCTTCCGCCGTCCAATTTCTGCCTCTTCCCATAAAAGTATTCTCCTGTTTTATTAGAATACTCACTCTGAATCAGCTTTGTCTTAACGGGGAGCAGTATACGAGCAAAAAGACTTTATGAACATTGAAACACAAAGCCCGGAAATTTCAACTGTCACAGTGACAGTCGAAAATAGACCGGGTAAAGTTTCAACTGACACAGTGGCAGTTGAAACTAACCCGAAAATTTCAAGTGACACGATGTCACTCCAAATCAGAGACAAGATTTCAACTGACACAGTGACAGTCCAGAATCAATTGACCGCGGCGAAGATTTGACCTACTTTTGATTTGTTAACTTTCCGAAAACATCATTTTGAGGCAAACGCAAGTAAACTCGTTTTCCTGCAAAAATAACAAAACCAAATCGTTACAAATTCATCAAAACTAAATCAAAAAGGATTTCTAAGCCTCTTAACTATTGGGGTCCGGTTGGGAAGTCTTCAGCTACGTTGAAGGTTATTACAACCGGGTCAGATTACATTCCGCTTTGGACTATTAAAGCCCACTGGAATTTGAAAAGGAATTGAAAGCTAAAAATGGAGGACAAAGTGACAGTTTTGTGTCTACTTTTTCTTGACCATCGCGCCTTTTTCTAAAATCAATACGGAATACAGTTTTTCGCTTTAGCCAAATTTCATTCTTTCTTCAAGTTGTTTACGTTTGTGAATTTTCTTATAGAGCAAAGGCTATTATCACTCGGTCTATTTCTCATCATAAATTTCATCAATAAAATTGTTTGTCTTAAGATTAAGACAGTTTTCGAGGTTACCTATGTGCCAACCAAACTGACCCTACTTTTTAATTTGGGTCATGACTAGCAGAAAAAGTAAATTACAATACTTAAAGCTAGTAATGACAGACAGTTATAAACTTTACATACGCGCTCGAATTTCACGCGCTAAATTCCGTCAAATCTTGCGGCTTTTTGCCCTTGATTTGACCGCTTCTCAGACGGCAGAATTAACCAATCTGAATCGCAATACGGTCAATCGCTATCTGACATTGGTTCGTTCTTTGATTGCCAATTTCTGCGAACTTGAATCGCCTTTTTCCGGCGCGGTCGAACTTGATGAATCTTACTTCGGCTCGCGCCATCGAAAAGGCAAGCGTGGTCGCGGAGCGGAAAACAAACACATCGTTTTTGGTATCTACAAACGTAACGGGCGTGTCTATACCGAGATTGTCAAAAACGTCCAAGCCAAGACTTTACAGCGAATTATCAAAGGCAAAGTAAGCTTTGATTCAACTGTTTATACTGATGGCTTCCGTTCCTACGATTCAATTGTTCACCTCGGTTATCAGAAACACTTTCGCATTTATCACCAGGAAAGTTATGGCAAAGGTGATGTCCATATCAACGGTATCGAAGGCTTCTGGGGATATGCTAAAGTGCGGCTCGTTAAGTTTCGGGGCGTATCAAAGAACACTTTCTACTTGCACTTGAAAGAGTGCGAGTTTAGATTTAATTATCGCAATAATGACTTGTATGAAATCTTGCTGAAAATTACCAGGCAAATCATTTTCTGCTAGTCATGACCCTTTAATTTTTATGGATACATTTATAAAGGCAAGACCTGGAGCAAAAGGCTACCGTCGAGACTCTTTCAAGAATTCGAGATATTAACCGAAGCCGCCGGTTTGTTTGAAATCCGGGAGGAAATCATTTTCGTTAAAACTAGCACCGGTGACTTAGCGGCACAGCTCGAAGCCGAAGGCAACCTGATGGAGAAATGGAAAGAGTTCCTGGATCTGCTCGAACAAACAAGAGACGCTATCCGTGATGAAGAATTCGCAAGCGTTTCGCCTCTTGTTTGGCAAATGGAGCAATTAGCCAATTGTTGCAAAAAGGATTATCTGATTGTCAAAGAAATGAGAAGTCTTTTTAACCAGGCATCGGTAATCCGCTCGCCAGCAACAAGACATAGACAAAAATCAAAACCTTTTAATTCCGGTCTTGGAAGTCGCATTGCTTGCAACTGCAATTTATACCGGCATTGATTCTATTTGCCCGAATGACGACACAATGCAGAGTAATAAAGAAGTTCGTCACAGGCTCGAAGCTCACATAAGGCGAGTGTTTAATCTTCCAAATCGAACAACGCCGACCATAAACAAACCCGAAGATGTAACCATTGATGACGAAAATGCTATTGATGGTGAATTTCAAGACGTATAACCCAAAAAGAGGAGAATCTAACAATGCACAAGGAAGATGACAAACCGAAAGCACTAACTGACACGATGGCAGTTAGTGCTAATCCAGAAGCACTAACTGCCACTGTGTCAGTTAGTGACCAGCCGGAAAGTCTTAACTGTCACAGTGACAGTTTGAATCAATTGACCGCGGCGAAGATTTGACCTGCCTTCGATGTGTTAACTGTCCGAAAACATCATATTGAAGCAAACGCAAGTAAACTCGTTTTCCTGCAAAAATAACACAACTAAATGGTAGTAAACCTAAATAAAATGGTTTTCAAGCCCACAAATGAGCCTTAAATTGTAAATGCTTCAATAATTAAAGTATCCCAAAAACGTTACTTATGACACAGTTTTGAGATACCTTTTAACTATTTCATAATGGGGCGTTTTGAGACTCATTGAAAGTCGCTGTGCGCGTCCTTCATTGAGACCGCCGTTTACACCGTTTTCTCAAATGCCTCCAGAATTTCGGAATGCGTTAGAAAAAAAAAGGAGACGAGATTATTGCTAATTTTGAAGAAGATTTCCCGGACGTGATCGAAACCGAAGACGACAAAAAGGAGGAAGAATAAACCAATGACCAACCAAAATGATAATCCAGAAATTTCAACTGACAGCGTGGCAGTTGAAAATGACACAGAGATTTCAACTGACAGCCTGTCACTCCAAATCCGAGACAAGATTTCAACTGACACAGTGACAGTCCAGAATCAATTAACCGCGCGAAGACTTGACCTAATTTTGATGTGTTAACTTTCTGAAAACATCATTTTGAGGCAAACGCAAGTAAACTCGTTTTCCTGCAAAAATAACACAACTAAATGGTAGTAAACTTAACCAAATTGGTTTTCAAGCCCACAAATTAATTTTTTATATGAAAGTTTTGGTTTAGCTATTAATGAAGAAAATGGAAACAGTGTCAGTGTTTTTATATGAATGGAAATTTGTCTATGACGGCGTGTCAGCTCTCATTTGTCGCTTTACCAAGAAAAGGGAAAACTGAAGAAACACTTTAGTTTTTGAACAGTTATTACAACTGATTTTTTGAGTGTCTCAAAAGTCAAAACAGGGAACGTTTTTGGGATTTTAGTTATGAGACGGCTTTTGACACAAAAACCGCTTTTTGAAGAAAAATGCTTAAATTGCTGTTCGATACGATGAAATAGACTCTGTAGTGAAGATGAAGAGCAGCCAAAAGAGGCGATTTTTAGGAATTAGGATTTTGTCTTGAAAAGGGGCGTTTGTGAGACAGATAAATTTCTAACGGCTGAGTTGATGTGGGCAAAAACCGGCAACACGCAAGCAAAGGGTAAAAAGCCGCCTTTGATGAAAGTCGCTGTTCCCGACTCGCGTGCAATGATTTGTTCGGCGGGGCGTTCATCACACAACCGTTAATTATCTTTGGATTTACTCTCCAACTCTTTGGATTTTTCCATAACCAATCTAAAAGGGGGTGTTTTTTTATCAAGCGTAAAAACGGACTTTTTGACAGAAAATTCGCGTTTTTCGTCTTCATCTCCGTAATAATCAATACCGAAATTATATCTTTCGCCAATAAAACCATTAAGCTCAAAGTTTCCGTTTTTATCCGTCTTGGTATAAGAAAATGAAATATCTGAATCGCCGCGTTGCAGGTTAACCGTCATCCCGGCAGCAGGTCTGCCATCGGGGAAGACAACTGTTCCGTAAATTCTCCGTTTTGGGATGGATGCCGGCAGTTGAAAAACCAGGCTGTCAATCCTTTGTCCCAATCCAACCTCAATAATCATTGCATTCTCACGTTTCTTAACATTCGGATAAAAAACAGTCGGAAACGGACTCTCTTCGGTTGGTTCGATCAAGTAATTAATGCTTAACGTGTAACGACCTGATGGAATATTGGTAATCGAGAAATGACCAGTTTTATCAGTGTATCCTCCATCATCGGAAAATGGTTCCGGCTTGTCGTCCTCAATTGAAACTAGCTCGACCCGAATTTCAGTGACAGCTTTGCCCCGCGAGTCAATAACTTTGCCGTTAATTTGGCTTTTGTTTTCAACCGTAAAATGTTTCTCGACACAACCACGGTCTTTTACAAAAACTGCTTCCTCAGAATACAAGCCAAGTCTACCGTAAGTTGGAATAGCTGGATTAACTTTATATTTGCCTTGCGGCACAATAAGCTCATAGTTTCCTTCATTATCAGTCACCGCATGAAAAACCTTTCTGCTGCCTTCAATTTCCTGAATCTTTATATCAACGCCCGGCATCGCAACATAATCGTCGTCACTAGGCTTTTTAAGTGACTCTGAAACATTCCCGTAAAGCCTTCCGCCGGAACCTTTCGGAGGTAAGCCTCGTAACGCCGTTAAAAATTCTCCAGCGCTGGTTGGCGTATTTCCAGAACAGTATCCGGTTGAAAACCCTTTTTTTGCGTCGCTATTAGCGAAAATGAGATAGGTTTCACCCTGCTCAAAAGAAATGTCACAGCTTGTTCCAGTTTTATTTCTAACTATGATTTGCTCGGTTTTCACGCCCGAAAGCACTTCTTCCACTTCAAAAATTGTGGATTCCAGTTCGTAAGCAGTTTCTCTCCCTTTTTCGCCTTTGGCTTTCTCTTTTTTGATACCAATGGCTTTTCCAACAAAAATAGCATCGGAAAATCCATAACGCTGACACGGTGAAATGTTGGCAACGCAACTACAAGCCAAAGTCTTTTCGCCTACACCAAAGGAAAGCATTAACAAAATGATGAAAATGAAGTATCTGTATGTCATATAAAAGCGTTTGATTGCAGTTTTAGCAGAAAGAATTTTAAAAATGTTCTCAAATTTACAATATTATTCATTGGTGGCAATAACCGCCGAACGGCGGAGTTCACCGAGCGCGAAACGGGCTACACGCAACGTGGAATTTAACACACAACGTTTTTAACAAAGTCGCTGTTTCGCGCTTCGGTGCAATGACTTGTTAGGCGCGTTTTTGCTCTGCGAGAGTTTTTGTTTTCATTTGGCACTGTCAATTCCAGCACTTTCACGCATTACGCACCACAATTTATATTTATTTCCTTCGACTCTAGTTCCGATAACTTCAATAGAGCCTTTTTTCTTATCTTTCGAGTAGTTATAATAAAAATTATCATTGGTAGAGCCTGCCCCGTCTGTCCGAACGCCAGCATTGGCAATTTTTTCTGCGAGTTTAGCCTTCAACTCATTCAGAAAACCTATTTCGTCAAAGCGTTCTCCATTACTTTCATCAAGAAGGTATTCAAGGTCAAAACCGCGGCGACGTTCAGTTGTTTCTCCAATAGCCGTTGATGCGCCGCTTCCGCCGGTTTGTGGTCGCAGTTGTGCGACGTTCATCTTTTCAACGGTTGCGCCCAAATTGAAATCTCGAAATAAAACAGTTTCTGGGTTTTCAGAATGTCGGCAAGAACAAAGAAAAAGCGCAAAGCCGACGACAACTAAATTGAAAAGAAAATGTTTCATTTTATTCCTCCAAATAGCACGCAATTCTGTCACAACACGAAGCGCCTAACGGCTGAGATGACGTGAGGCAAAAACACACGCAAGCTAACCTAGAATGAAAGGCGCTGTTTTTGCCTCACATCCATTGATTTGTTGGGCGTGTCGCACATACACGAAACTTTGTCCGTATATATGAATATGATTGACGAAAGCACATTTGATGACATAGAAAACATCTGTTCCGACTGCGGAATGTTCGATAACGATTGCATTTGCGGCGACTATGACGACGAAGACTGTTCGGTCTGCCCAAACTGCAAAATCGGCATACTCGAATTTAGTATCAGTTCCGACGAAACCTATTCCGGTGAAACCGTGCCGGAAGCTGAAATATCAAAACAGTCGTGCGATTGCGTTTTAACAACTGAACAATATAAAGCCGTTTGTGAAATCGCGGAGCGTAACGCAAAAGATTTCAGTTTTTACGATTAACCAGAAAACGCCCAACAATGAGTTGAACCGAACCGCTTTCAGCGGTCGGTTAACCGAGCGCCAAAGCGGTTTCGGTTCCAATGACCAGTTTCGTTTTTTGCGGAATTACGAATTTTAACCATCAAAAGTTCACCGTTTTCCGCAAATAAATGAAACTTTGTATTATCCCGAATTTTATTCCGTATAATAAATTACCGCGAATTTCTAAACCATTTACTCTCTTAATCTATGTCTCAAAAAGGGTAGTTTATGACACGTTTTTTGATTGTCCTATAAAGGGGCGTTTTTGAGACGTTCTACCCATTCATCCTTATTTGGATGTATTAACATTAAAAACGTCCTCATTCGAAGTCTGCTTTTTAACAAATTTAATAACATCAGATATTTCAGTCTTTAGATTTTCGTCTTTAACTCTCCCTTGCAAATATGTAAGCAGAAAAATCGTTACTTCAGGTTTTCTATTTTCGGATAATTCAACAATTTTAGTTGCAAAAAAAGCCGCACGAATAATCGGTAAATAACTCCTAATGTTTTGTTGACTTTCTAAACCATCAGCATCGTAGATTTTAAGCAACGCAATCGCAACGCCATCCCCTAAACGGCTGATATACTTCTCCGTAAATGAAAGACCAAGAGCGCTCTCTGGATTTTTTACGGATTGTTTAACAAGCCTAATAGATTCAGTATATTCATCTTGTCCATTGACTTTGTGTTGAGCAAAAACTGAAGAAAAAAGCAGTAATGTGCTGCAAATGATAGTAATGAATCGCATAGTTATTTCCTACATTCTCAGTTAAAATTTGAGGAATCTGTTTTGCATTATACGTCAATAGTCAAATTGCACTATAAACAATTTTTGTCTCAAAAAGGGTCGTTTATGACACGTTTTTCTGTCTGTTCCATAAAGGGGCGGATACTGTTGTCGAATTCATTTGAGATGATTTTACCTTTATAATCAGACCATTCCAACAATCAAAGGAGCAATATTGTTATGAGTCTGAAACCGTCTGTTATTGAACCGGTTCCTGAGCAAACCGCGCGAGTGGCGCGAGCGGCATTTCCAAAAGGCAATCTGTATATTTCAATCCGCGATCAGCTCGGCACTTTGTTTGAAGATGCCGATTTTACTACGCTTTATCCGAAGCGAGGGCAGCCGGCTTTCGCTCCGTGGCGACTGGCATTGATTACGATTATGCAGTTTTTGGAGAACTTGTCTGATCGTCAGGCTAGTGACGCCGTGCGTTCCCGCATTGATTGGAAATATGCTTTAAGTTTGGAATTAACCGATGCCGGATTTGATCACTCGGTGTTGAGCAATTTCCGTGAGCGGTTGGCGGCAGGCGAACAACCGGCTTTACTGCTTGATCAGGTGATCGAACTGCTGAAAGAAAAGAATCTTTTGAAGGTGCGGGGCAAACAGAGAACCGATTCGACCCATGTGCTCGCCGCAATCCGCGTGATGAATCGACTGGAACTGGTGACCGAAACAATGCGCGCCGCATTAAATGAACTAGCTGTTGTTTCACCGATCTGGCTAAGTTCGATAGCATTGCCCGAATGGTTTACTCGTTACAGTGCAAGAATCGAAGATACGCGCCTTCCGCGCGGCGAGCAGGCGCGCGAAGAGTTCGCCCGGCAAGTCGGCGAAGACGGCTTTCAGCTGGTTGCCATACTTCTGAAACAGCAACCTGAGTTATTAAAGCTCGAAGCGGTTCAAACACTGCAAAAAGTCTGGCAACGACACTACACGCGCAATGAAAGCGGCGAGATTGGCTGGCGAAAAAACGCTCTTCTTTCCAGAGCCGCCACGGCTATTGAATCACCGTATGATATAGAGGCTCGGCACAGTAATAAACGCCAGCTTTCGTGGACGGGATATAAGGTTCATGTGAGTGAAACGTGCGATGCCGATCTCCCGCGCCTGATCACTAATGTTATGACGACAGCGGCTACCGAACAGGATGTCGCCTGCACCGCCGCAATCCATCAGTCATTAGAGAAAAGCCATCGATTGCCGGGTCGGCACTTTGTTGACGCCGGTTACGTCGATGCCGGTTTATTGGTGGAAAGTTCCAGCCGTTATGCGGTTGAACTGTTCGGACCGACACGCCTCAATCCGAGTTGGCAAACCAGAGCCGGCGGCTATGATCAAGCGCAGTTCCAAATCGACTGGGTTAATCAAATCGCCGTGTGTCCGGAAGGCAAGCAAAGCATTTATTGGCATGAATATCAGACCAATGAACGCTATTCGCGCCCGGTGGTGACAGTCAGATTCAAACCAAAGATTGCCGCCATTGTTGCAATCGCCATCAATGTGTTAAATCCAAATCCGGTGCGGCGCGATCTTTGAATCTGCCGCCTCGACCGCTTTACGAAGCATTGGAGATGACTCGCAATCTGCTTATAAGTGAAGACGGACGTCGTGAATATCAAAACCGCGCCGGTATTGAAGGGACACTTTCGCAAGCCGTGCGGCGGGGCAGCTTTCGCCGGTCAAGATACCGGGGACTGCAAAAAACTCATCTTCAGGAAGTAGCAACGGCAACGGGCATCAATCTATTGAGGACAATCAACTTTCTGAATGGTAAGCCAATCGCTAAAACCAGAACTTCCAGGTTCGCTAAACTAGCACATTGAATTCGACAACAGTATCGGGGCGTTTTTGACACGGAGTTATTTGCGTAATGTTAAAACAAGAATTAACAGAATTCTTTGGTTAATCGGATTTTAGTATCTGCGATTGAGTATTTGCTTTCAAATAATAAATAGTAAATCCGCTGAATCACCTGAAGGTCTTTCCGACTATATTTATGTTCCCCTTTTTCATCTCTTTCTGATTTGATTTGTGGAAACTCGGTTTCCCAATATCGGATTATATGTGGCGCTACTCCTACAACTTTGCTTAGTTCTTCCATACTAAACATTTCTTTATCCCTAAGAAGCCATCTGTAATATTCCCGCTCAGCTTCTTGTTCGGATTGAGCACCAATTTTCTCCCACTCATAATGCCAATGCCAATTAGCCCGTCCAGTTATGGCATGAAAGACCTCTTTGGGGTTATATCTAAGAAAGTAAAAATAGGGATACAGCCACAAATACCATTTAGGAGGAGTTTGTTTTGGCTTAAACATAAAACACTGTAATGCACCCCGTTAATCAAGCTGCCAGATTGTGAGTCGCCCGCCCGTTTTCAAAGTATTCCTTTTCAAATGCATTCGGCGTTTTATAACCGAGCGCCGAATGCAGATAACCCGAGTTGAATTCCTCGACGAAAGTATCGAGTACCGTTTTCAGCTCAACAACCGATTTCCATTCTCGCAGCCAGCACAACTCTTCCTTGAGAGTCCGCATCATTCTTTCCGTATCGGCATTGCCCTTCGGATTATTGTAAGCGGTAAACGCTTGCTTGATTCCCAGCCCCGCGCAGGTTTCCATAAACGAGCGGCTGGTCGGCTGAGACCCGTTATCACTCATTAGATTCAGCTCGGTTTCCATTTCCCGAATGCCTGCGGGAAACTGACGATTAACCGCCTTATTTAACGCCGCCAGCCAATGCCAGGCTGCTCGACTGCTCGCCGCAATAATGCCCGACGACCTTCTTGCTATACCAATCGAGAACCAGCACGACATACGCCCAACCGTTACGGGTCATTACCTTTGTCATATCGATGCCCCACCACTGATTGATTGTCGAAGGGCGCGGCTTTCGGGTGCTGCTCGTTCGTTTCGCCAGCAGGCGCGCGTATCGGCTTTGACCAGCAAATTGTTTTCTTTCAAAAGCCGGTAAATACGTTTTTTGTTAACCGGCAGCCGAACGACAAATTTTAAGTAAGCCCAAACTCGTCGATAACCCCAGAATGGATGCTCCGCTTTGAGATCTCGAATCTGCTCGAGCAACGACGCATCTGCCAAAACTCGTAGAACTGAACGGCAGCGATAATGCTTTACCAATCGCTTTTTTTTAACTCCATCGTCAACTCGCCAACCATCGCTTTGAGCTTTTCATTCTCACGTTCGAGCCGGGTTTGCTGCTGCGTCGCCCGTGGCATCTCGAAAACCTTACCCGCATTCTGCAAAAACTGGTCGCGCCATAAATAATACTGCGATTGTCCAATTAGGTATTCGTTACAGATTTCCGAAACCGGTCTGCCACGGGCGCCCTGCATCACAATCTGCAACTTTTGCTCAGAAGTCCATTGTCGTTTTTTCATTGCTATGTATCCTCATTTTTGACAGGATACTCTCAAGCAAACCGTTTTGTCTTAGCGGGGTGCAGTATAACACAATCGTTCATTCTATTTTATGACCATCATTTCTACACATCAATAAAATGTTTCAAAATGCGTCGTTTATGGGACAGATATTACTCTGTTTTGATTGTCCCGAAAAGGGGCGTTTTTGAGATGTTAAGAAAGTCACTGTTTCGCCCTCACTTCTATTGAATAGAAAATCAAACCACTGCCTCTGGCAGTGGTTACTACAAGGCAGTGAGGCGAAACAGCACAAAGAAAAAAATATATCTTCCATTCTGCGCGTTATTCGGCTTTTTATCAGTTTGAGTTGTAGTTCTTCAGATTAAGTGCTTTGGCAATTGTGTCATTGTCGTCAGCCGACGTTACAGTAATTTCATCGTCATCTTTATCTGCGGTCCGAGCAATTTCATTTTCGTGCTCGACCCAAGCAAGCATGATTCCCATTTTTGTCTGAATAAAAGAAAGCGTTCGCCCCTCGCTATCATTCGGGATTTCGGACAAAATTTTATTAATTGCTTGCGTCGCACCGGCTATTTCATCGGTATGAAAAGCAGATTTATCAGCATCAAGTAATTGAGCGGCGCTGCAATCGCAACCGCTGGCACAAGCATTGCACACGATTTTATGTCTGCGCACCGTAAAACAGCAGCAATCTCCTGGTGAACACGGTCTTCTTCTCTCTTCATTTCCCATTACAAAAATCCTCCATTAGTTACTGAAAGTAGAACATATGTTTGCACTTTGTTTATGCAGAGTTTTAATTAAAATTGCTAATCATAACAATATCAGAGCTTTCCTGCGCTTGTGCCAAAACAAATTCTTTGCCGTCGCGCGTTTGGGCGAATCTGAATATTTGCCCAGATTTGAAGTTTGTTATTTGTTTGGGCTGATCTCCGCTAAGCGGCTGACTCCAGAGGTTATAAAAACCTTTGCGGCTGTCGATATAAATCAATGATTTTCCATCTTTGCTCCAGCGAAAATTCATCGAATTAACGATCGAAGGGAAATCAAGTAAATGAGTCGGACGCCCACCTTCGGCTGAAAACACGGCAATACGATCTAGAGAATCAGACGTTTCTTTGTAACCACAGGCGATCAACTTTCCGTCGGGCGAAAGTACAGGTTTGTATGAACTTTCCTCGATAAATGGTATCGGATTGTCGCCGTCAATCCCAACTTTCCAAATATTGGATTTATTGTTTTCGATATATTGATAAAAAATCGATCTGCCGTCTGGTGAAAAATCAGGATAGAGTGTTTTGCCAGAACCAAAAGTTAATTGTTTTAAGCTGCCGTTACTTAAATCAATGCGCCAGATATTGTCGGTGCCTGATAGATTTGTCACAAAAGCGACATATCTATCGTCGGGCGAAACCGCTGGAGAGGCACTGAATGACAAGTTAAAAGTCAATTGACGGTTGTTGCTTCCGTCTGCATTAACAATCCATAAATCTCGGGTTCCATTTTGAATTGAGGTATAGACGACTCTGTTATCGGAAGTCAGCGCGATTCCCGACATTCCATCGTCGGTTCCTTCTTCAAGAGTAATTTTACGCGCCGATTCGGCATCTCCGTTTGGAATAACGTAGATATTTGAGACTCGTTCCTGTTGAACGCTGATGACATTCTTACCATCAGCTGTCACGCTGGCAGATTTATAATTGTCCAAATCATTCGTAATTCTGCGTAATTTACCAATTGGATAATCGAAGTGCCAGAGCTGCGACAGTTTAGTTTCGGGGTCACGCCCGCTGATAATTAATCCACTTTTGTCAGGCAGCCAAGCAATCCCGCTGATGCGATACCAAGGCGGACTATCGAGGCTTTTGAGCGAACCGTCATTGACGTTAATCTCAACCAGCCGCAGTTGCGGATCTGCTACCGAAGAAGCGGCGAGAATTACAGTTTCCCCGTCGGGAGACCAGGCGGGTCTAATCCATGTGCCATCTTTTGAAACAGTGGAAATTGTTTGCGGCTGATTGCCGTCAAGATTAGCAATTATTAAAAAACGCGCGTCTCGGATGAAAGCAATTCGATGACCATCAGGAGACAAAGAAATGTGCCCATCGCCCACGTCATCGCTTAACTTTCGGGCAACACCGCCCAAAGCTGGAATTTGATAAAATTCCGTTGATTCTTTATTTGCAAAAAAAACCGAATAGTAAATGTAATTACCGTCGGGAGAGAAATTTAAGCTGGGATATTCAACTTCCGCTGGCGATACGATTAAAATACTGCTGGCAACTTCCACTTGTTTTAACCAGAGACTACGCAAGCTGCCTTCCCGCATCACATATGCCACATATTTGCCGTCAGGCGAAATTGCCGTTATTTCATCGGCAGCCATCCCCTTTCCAGTCAATTTTTTCAGTTGCATCTTTTGAATCATTTCGGACCTCTCGGTCCGCCTACCAAATTCAAACATGCCTAATTTTGAGGCAGTCACAACAAGCAGTATGAGCCCGATTGATAAAGCGATAAATCTGTAATGAATTTTAACCTGCTGAAAAAAGCGTTGTTCTGGATTGCTGTTTATATCAATCGGCTGTCGATCAGCGGAAGCCGAAAGTTGATGATCAAGGTCATCGATCGTTTGTGAATCTGGATTTTCGTTCGTTACCCGTGAACTTGGATTACCCCCTGTAGATTCAATAACCGAAATCTTATAATCATGAACCTGATTCTCAAGTTTTTTGAGGTCGTGCCAAAAATCGCTGGCAGACTGATAACGTTCATCAACGCTTTTCTTCAATGCTTTCTTAATTATTTCGTTTAACTGAATTGATGTATTGGGCGGAAGCTCAGGTAATTCGTTTCTAAGGATTGAAGCAATGATATCGCTTGTCGATTCGCCTTGAAACGGTTTCTTTCCCGCAATCATTTCGTATAAAACAACACCTAAGCTCCAGACATCAGTCCTTGCATCTGTAGCACCGCCGCGCACTTGCTCTGGCGACATATAACTGGCTGTTCCCATCAGCATTCCAGGCTCGGTACGAACCATATCGGGAACAAACTGTTTTTCATTAGTATGATTGTCGCGATCAACCGAGGTAGCTGTAGCTGTTAATTTAGCTATGCCAAAATCAACGACTTTAGCTGAACCGTCGAGTCGAATGATGATGTTTTCTGGTTTTATGTCGCGGTGAACTATTCCTTTTTCGTGTGCCGCAGCGAGAGCCGAAGCCATTTGCAGCGAAATACTAATAGCTTGTTCCGCTGCCAGTGTTTTGTCGCGCAGACGCTCACGCAAAGTCACGCCTTCAACAAACTCCATCGCGATAAACAGCATTTTACTGTTTTCGCTGATTTCGTAGATGTGCGCGACGTTCGGATGCGATATTGCCGAAGCCGTTCTCGCTTCCTGCCTGAAGCGCAATACGGCTTCAATGTTTTTGCTGAGCGAGGCG
The DNA here is from genome assembly GCA_030448055.1 of Pyrinomonadaceae bacterium. Classification (GTDB taxonomy): domain Bacteria; phylum Acidobacteriota; class Blastocatellia; order Pyrinomonadales; family Pyrinomonadaceae. The sequence continues at coordinate 738,559 of JAUJNR010000003.1, read as the reverse complement.
GGAAGAATTTTTAGGGCGACCAATCGTCCGAGGCGAGTATCTTCAGCCAGATAAACCGTCCCCATTCCGCCGCGTCCCAAGAGTTTTTTGATACGGTAGAAAGCAAACTCTGATTCTTGGAGAAGCAGATCGTCGACATTCAGACATTTTACTCCTAGTGAGAAAAGGTGTTCATCAAGCGGATTTTCCTCGGCTGTGTCAGCTTCCAATAATTCGAAAATCTCTCGACACAACTCTATATCGCTACCGCAAATGTTCTCGACAAACTTTTGTCTTTCCATTTGCGGCAGTGCAATGGCTTGTGTGAATATTTCCTCGATTTTTTGCCAGCGGTCTTTCTGCATCTCTAAAAAGAAATAATATTTCTATTTACTTAGGCACGAAAAGGATGAACAATTTATAAAAAAATTAAGCATCGATTTCTTTTTTCAACCATGCCCGTGCGAGACGCCAATGATGCGAAACGGTCGCTGGTGCGATGGTGAGAGCCTCAGCCGTTTCTTCAATGCTCATCCCGCTGAAAAAACGCATTTCGACGATGCGGCTTTTCATCTTATCAAAAACCTCAAGCCGTTTTAACGCTTCGTCAAGATCAATTAATTGCTGTGATTTCTCCTCTGTAAAGACAATCGCTTCGTCAATATTAATGCATTCTGCTGAAGCGGCGCGTTTTTTTGCCCGGCGGTCGCGAGCGTAATTAATTAGAATGCGCCGCATTATGATGGCGCTGATGCCAAAAAAATGAGCGCGGTTTTGCCATTGGACCTGCGTTTGGTCAATCAATTTTATATACGCTTCGTTAATCAAAGCAGTCGTTTGCAGAGTATGATCTCCCCTTTCTCGGCGCATCTGTCGGTGGGCAATTTGACGGAGTTCTTTTTCAACCAGAGGCAATAACAATTCGATTGCTGGCTCGTTGCCGTTCTTCCACTGAATAAGTAATTCGGTAATCTCGTTATTTTCAGTCATATAAGGTGACAAAATCGGAGGCAAAAAAGTCAGTTTTTATTCGAGTAGTTTATTGAAAATCACGCAAATTCTAACTAAAAAGACATTAATTAACCATTGGTGCTAGTTTGAAAAACGCTAAGTTGTTGAAAATAAAGGAAACAATGTTTTGCTTTGAAAGCGGCTTTTGCCATATTTCGGCGAATCTCAGCAGATTTGCGAAAACAACACATTTCCCGAATTACTAAGTCTTTTGTTTTCAGTATCACAAACTAGCACCAATGGTTAATTAGCAATTTTTTTCTGAAAGGATTATCAGGGAATCTGTCAACGGCGATCTGCCTCTTGAGACCCAATAGTATTTCACGGTGATAAAAGCCAAAGTGGGCTATCTTTCCCCTCATGTTGGAGGGGGAACACGTAAATACCTTTTGGCAGTCTTGGTCTATGGGGTAATTGGATTAGGATGAGTATTACTTGCTCGGTTTGGAAAAAGAATTCCTCAGTAAAAAACTGTCTCAGAAACGTTCTTTTAATAAGGGACAAAACGGTACCAATAACGTCCAGATATTGTTGCCCAATTCATTTTTGTGAAAAGTTATCTCAATAAAATCGCCGTAAATTCAGAAACTCATTTTCAGTTTTATTGACGATTTTGAATTGGGCAACAGTATCGGGTCGTTTTTGACACTGTTTTTTATTCTTTTCTTACACTGATATTTATTCATCTTTTCAGCGGGAAAATAATAAATTGTTGATATTGACTTGCTACTAGTGAAATAGCCTATTCCATTTTTTCTGTCCCAATATATTATTTCATTAATATCTGTGCTTATATCTGATTTTTCCAAATTTAACCAATTAACTTGTAAATCGGTCATAAGAATTGGTTTTTTCAGCTGGCGTTCAATACTCAATATAACTCCTGATTTTACATTCCATTGTTTCCCCCAAGCAGTTTCACACATTGTTTTTGAGTATCTAATTATTATATTGTCCCCTTCTACAATATGTTTGGATTCACTTTGTCCACATAGTTCATTTTTGAAAACTTTCGTTGCATCTGAACACGACGAAGATATAGGCGATAAACCTTTATAACTATCAACGGCAAAAGCTGTGGATTGAGTTATCACATAAATCAGTAGCAAATAGATTATCTTCATAATTACATTGGGAAAACAGTCTCAAAAGGGGTCGTTTATGACACGCTTTTCTGTCTGTTCCATAAAGGGGCGTTTTTGAGAAACAAAGAAAGAAATTAAACAACCGAAAAGATTATGATTATTGAGAAGCCCAACTGACACGAAAGTAATATGTGTATTCGGGATTTGTAACTCCTACATAGTCAATAAAAGCAGTAAATTCGCCTTTAGAGTAAAGTGCGCGCTTTTGCCCATAAGCTTCCGATTCTTTCTGAAGTTTGAATCCATTTCTTGCTAGTTCGACATCATAATGTTTTTTAACTTCGTTGTAAGACATCTTTGTTTGATAGAGCATTCCGACGGTTGCGGAATTTGCGGCAACAGTGCTTTGATTGTCAGATGTAGGAACTGCATTTGGTAAAGGTTGAATCTGATTGAACTCAGATTTTACTATAGGATAGTGTTGTCTCCCTTGGTATTCCTGATATTCCAGGTAACCGAAAAAACTAGCGAAGAGCATAAACGCAATAAGCGTTATTAAAATAAAAGTCTTTTTTTTGTCGGTTGAAATGATTTCTGTTTCAAACATTTTTCCGTATTTATTATCTCAAAAAGGGTCGTTTATGACACGCTTTTCTGTCTGTTCCATAAAGGGGCGTTTATGAGTCAATTCTGCGATAAGGCAGAAGGATGTTCAATAAGTTCACATTTTTCACAAATCAAACTGACATCAAGTTCCATTTTTTTAACGCTATGTGTGACTTGATACTCTTTAATGATAAAGGTCTTAAAAGGTGAGTGTATTATTTGAATCGTGTATATACCTTCAGGCAGCGTAAGATTGTAATTACCCTCTTCATTCGTTACAGCCTCAAACCTTTTTCCAATTTTATTCTGAGCCGTTATTTGAACATTAGGCACAATAGAACCAAGACTATCCATAACAACTCCACTTAGGAAAGCGACTTTTTGAGACACTTTTATTGTGCCTGCGGCTTTTTATCATCATCTAGCCAAAATAACTCTCTAACTCCAAATTCGGCAAGATTCTTTTCAGCCTGATTTATGGGAACATCCTTTACTGGTTCAAATTCTTTTGCTAATACGATTTTTGAATCTTCGATTGAATGTTTACCTTCAAATAAAAGGAAATAAATTCGCCTAATTACTTCAACATCTTTTCGACTATATATTCGTTGTCTTGATTTATTTTTTACTGGTCTGAGATGCGGAAACTCCGTTTCCCAATAATGGATTATGTGTGGCTTGACTCCTACAATCTCGCAGACTTCTTCTATATTAAAGCTTTCTTTATTGTTCATAACAAATACACCTTTTTTCTATACTATTGCTGTATAAAATCATTCATAATTGTCTAAAAAAGGTCGTTTATGATAATTCAAAAGTTGGCGTTTTTGAAATGATTTATTTACCAGTTACGTAAATGAATTAGCAGATTGTGCTATTTTATTTTACTCTGCTGACACTTCCTTGATTATATTTTCTAATGCCGAAAGTATTAGCTAAACCTTTGAACTCTTCATTTCTTTGATTCATTGTTATAGGAGAATGCTTTTCAACTTTCTCCACTTCCAATTCAGATTCCCCTAAATCTGCCTTGTTTTCAGATTTTGATATTTTAACAATTGTATATCCAAGTGATTCGATATGTTTGGCTAATTTTTGTAGTTTTTCTTCGTTTGCATCGATAAAGCGGTATCTCCATAATAATTCCGCATCCGTATTAAAACGTTGCTTCTTCAGCAATTCAAATGTAAGTTCCAGTCTTTGTAATTCGGTGGCAGTTTCAAGCCATTTTAAGTGTTCTTTGACCCATTTAATCCACTCATCATCAGCCGAACGTAATTGTTCATTGATTGGTGCAAGTGCATAAAGTTGATGTAACCATCCCATAAAATAGAGCCAGACAAGATTACAGTTTTCGGTCAAAGTAGAAAGTTAAGGAGAACCGAAAACGATGATGAAAAGTAAGTTTAGTGAACATCAGATTATTAACATTTTGAAGCAGACCGAAAGCGGCAGAACCGTCGCTGAAGTCTGCCGAGAAAACTCGATTTCGCCTTCGACTTATTTTAAGTGGAAAACGAAATACGGCGGTATGGAAGCCTCCGATTTGAAGCGGATGCGCGATCTGGAAGACGAGAATCGGCAGCTCAAGAGAATGTTCGCCGACCTGTCATTAGAGAATCGCGCACTGAAGGATGTAATTGAAAAAAGCCCTGGAGCCGATAGCGAAAAAAGCGGTCGTTTCGCACTTGCAGACTGAGCATCACCTGAGTGAGCGACGTGCCTGCCGGCTGGTCAACCTGTCGAGGTCGGTCTTTCGCTATGCGGCGCACGGGCGCGACGACTCCGTGATTCAAACGGCTCTGACGAAACTGGCAGCCAAGCATCCGGAGTTCGGCTTTCGCAAGATGTTTCTGACGCTCCGGCGGCTCGGCAATCCGTGGAATCACAAGCGCGTGTATCGCATTTATTGCGGACTGAAACTGAACAGACGGCGCAAACACAAACGGCGCGTTCCTTCGAGAAATCCGTTGCCGCTCGCTGTGCCGGAAACAGTCAATCAAGTTTGGTCGGCGGACTTTATGAGTGACGCACTATGGAACGGCAGACGTTTCCGCACGTTCAATGTGATTGATGATTTCAACCGCGAAGCTCTTGCCATTGAAATTGACACTGGAATTTCAGCCCAAAGAGTTGTGCGGATTCTTGATCAAACCGCCGTTTGGCGCGGGTTGCCGGAGAAAATCAGGTTCGATAACGGACCGGAGCTAACGGCTTTGGCAGTGGCGGACTGGGCGGAAGAGAAAGGAGTCGCATTGGAATTCATCAAACCGGGAAGACCGATGCAGAACGGTTTCATCGAACGCTTCAATCGCTCGTTTCGGGAAGCGGTTTTGAATATGTATATCTTTGAAAGTTTGGAAGAGGTGAAAACGGAAACGGAAAAGTGGCTCGATATTTACAATCAGCATCGCCCGCACGACTGCTGGGAAATCTATCGCCGATAGAATATTTGCAAAAGTTCAACTCGAAAACTGTAACCTAGATTGGAGTAATTACGGGAGCTTTACATTGAAGCGTGTATTTTCCATCCTTCTTTGTTAGGAACAACAAAAACTCCGCTCCCTGTTTATATTCATATGCGAAACAAGAACCGTCGCGCCCACCTTTCCGAACAAAATCGTATGGCACAGGGCGGTCATTATAATCATCCCTATCCGTTAAGTAGCCATTGAGGATTAAGCTAGTGGGCACGTTTTTACCCTTCAAAACTTCTTCAACTCTAAACTCAATTTCAACGTCATTGGGCGTATATAATGCTCTGATATCGCCTTGCGGTTCGCGAATATACTTAACCGCCGTTGCTCGAACAACAACATCTGCGGTTGAGATAAGAGTTTGTGCAGATGGCGGAGCAGTGCGACATCCGTAAACTGTCGAAGCGGAGGAAAACAATAAGCAAAAAAGTAGGACGGTAAAGTATAAGTATGATTTTCGCATATCAATATTCATAACAGCTAAATAAACAAAAAAGCAATTTAATTTTTAATTAGACAGGTAATATTGATTTCGTTACGCGCAAGAAACGTGTCAAAGAGGGTCGTTTATGACACGTTTTATTGATTGTTTTCCAATCAAAGAATAGGAGATGTTTACTTCTTCCCACTCAGTTTGTGACCAAACAGGTGTTTCTTCCGAATAATCTATTTTCAAGTGGTTTTCGTCCAACCACTTTATTTGCAATTTATTGCTGCAACGTCCTTTGAAAATCTCTTTGTTGTTGGCAGACGGTTCATTTGCTTTGTTTATTTCTACTACTGAGTAACACCAACCTGCCGCTCCACCGCCTGATTTGATAAAAGAAGTTGCTACATAATTTTTACTTGGAGAAGTTATAAACTGTATGTCGCTGTAATCACTGCCACCCTTTCCAATATCTAAAGCATTAGACAAAGCAATAAAAAACCACACAATGGCAATAATACAAACTGTTCCGACAGCAAAAGCTGAATACTTGAAAACTGGACTGTTGATCTCTTTATATTCGAACATTTGATTTCAGTCTCAAAAGGGGTCGTTTATGACACGCTTTTCTGTCTGTTCCATAAAGGGGCGTTTTTGAGACAGTAATCAAATAGGCGTTTCTCGCCATTCAAAAGATTTATTCCAAGATGTGTCTGTATACCATTTGATATTGGCAACTGTTTTATTGCTTCTAAGCCATTCATCAATCGTTACAGAAATGCCTCTACTACCTATTTTTTTATGGTTTGGTGAATGAAATATGTGCCAAGTATTTGGTGATTGAATTCTGTTAAACCACACACTGTAATAATTCTCCTCATACCAACTAAAAGCGAATGTGGATCCCAATTTATCAGTGACAATCTTGCTTGCCTTGTAATGAAGAGATTCGGTGCTTTGCATCGAAAGATATTCTCTGAATTGATTAGCTATTTCTAACTCTGATTGAATTTCGGGATACTCAAATGTAGTGTGATTTCTTAAAAGCGGTTCAATTTCTTTAATCAAATGTCTTTGGTCACAGCAATCCGCTAGCTCCGCCTCAGCAAGTCTTCTGAGAATTTGCGGATTTTGTCCGCTATACCTAATGCACTGAACCTCTGCTGCCCAAGTCGCCTTAATCGCCTGATAAACTTCATTCTCATTAGTCGGCTGTTTTGCTACAAAACAGTGGGGTTCAGTTTCATCAAAACCCATTAAACTCGGTGCATAAAATTCTGGAACGAGACAGGTTATACAACAGCCGTCTTCAACATAAAAATCACCTTCAACGTTCTTTGGATATGGCTTGGGTTTATCGCTCATAGCTATTTTATTTTAACGTCTCAAAAGGGGGCGTTTATGGGACAAATCTATAATAGTCTGATGGTTTCAAAAGGGGGCGTTTTTGCGACTAATTATCAATGAAATTCAATTTCTCGTAAACAAGCGTTTTTGAGACAGTTTATTTTTTGAAATATGACTAATCATAAATACGCCAATGTTGTTCAAAGTGGAATTTTCTTGATTCGCTGATGCTTGGCACAAATTCGATAAAGTTTTCGCTTCTGGTGATTTTATCAGGTAGCTTTTCTCTTATATTTGAGCTATGAAGAGTATTAGTGAAAGTTGAAGAGATAATAATACCCTCTAAATAAGTTATTCCTTCACCATCGATGGTATAAATTTCGTTAGTTTTCGGCACAATCAAATATTGTGTGCCGTTATCTTGATGATGACAAAAAATCTCTCCGCTTAACGATTTGAAACACGAATAATCAATAGGGTCTGATTGCTGATTGATAGAGACTTTATTATCTTCAATGCGAAACCAAATGTGATTACTAAACCACCAGTATCCTAATAAAAGAAATGCCAAACTTATGGCTAAACCAATTTCTCTTTTCGTGAATTTAGATTTATTCCAAAACTCTTTCATAATCGTAAATTCTGCTCGTTAATCTTAAAGCTTTTAGATAACTAACAAAAGCAATTTTATTTTATGTTTACTTTAATTTGTCTCAAAAAGGGTCGATTATGAAACTGTTTTCACGACCCTTTGTAAAAAAATTGCACCCATATAAAAAGGGCAGCGGCAAGGCACGTTAAAATTCCAATGTATAAAACGCCAGCAAAAAAAGTGGCTTGATGGTATCGCGATAACTTCCGCTCTGAATAAAGCTGACACGAAATTATAATCATAAGAATTGGCGCAACAAAGATTAAGTAAAACATACCTAATGTTGCCAAACCTGACGCATACCACAAAAACGATGTGAGAATTAACATCAGCAAACCGACATAAGTGGCGCAGATAATAATTAGCGGTATGATTGGCGGATGAACAATTTCTTCGTCTTGCATCCTGTCCCGAACCCACAAAAATGTTTGAAGTCCAGCAACTGGCACGATAACGTGGATTAAGACAAAACTAAGATATTCCATAAGTCTTTAGCATACGCAAAATAGTGTCGCAAAAAGGGTCGTTTATGACACGTTTTTTGATTGTCCTGAAAAGGGGCGTTTTTGAGATGTTTTCGTCTACTGAAAAACCTTTAAAGCAAAAATTGTATTTTTCAGTTTTGTCTCTTCAGTAATTGTTTTGCTATAGAATCTGAAATCGGCAGATTTTCACTCCAGTAAGTTTGATATTCTTTGTTTAATCGTTTCTTAAAATAGAAACCAACTTGAATACTTTTTCCCTCTTTCCAGTAGTGCCGTAAGCCGCTAAACCTGAAGATTTTTGATTCACCTGGTTTTAATTCGTAATCAATTAAACCAGTTCCGCAGCGAAATTCCTTTACTTCTTTCCCACCTACCTTCAGAAAAGGAAGTGAATAGACTGTTTTTTCGTCATCACTTGGAGGATAGGCGCTATAAATCGCTGAGACTGAGCTGTTATTCACTACTTCAAAATCTGCAACAATACTATCCCTTGTTGGAGCAAATTCCTTGAACTTTACTTCAATTTCCCCTAAAGCTTTTCTTATGACTGAAGACTCTTTTTCAACGCTTGGGATGATTCCATCCGCCTCAAAAATTCGTTGCTTGTTAATCAGTAGATTTAATGACCAAACGAGGGCGATTCCAATTGAAAGACTTAAAACAAAAGAGACAATTTTTAAGACTTGTTTTTTCATAAATTTCTCCCAGAAATTTGTAAATTTATTTTATCCGACTTCGGAACGACAATACTATAAAATTCTTGCAACAAGGAGGAAGAATAAACCAATGACCAATCAAAATGATAATCCAGAATTTTCAACTGTCAGCCTGACAGTTGAAAATGACACTGGAGAGATTTCAACTGACAGCCTGTCAGTCCAAATCCGAGACAAGGAAATTTCAACTGACAGGCTGGCAGTTGAAAATCAACCGGAAAATGTTGATGTTCCGCATACAATCGAACATCATCAAGAAATACCAAACCTTGCTTATCCGCAGATCGAGCCGGAGCAAATCAAACCGCTCGTAGCTTTTGATGAAGTAACAGGCGAACCGGTAATGTATGGCGGCGGGTCACATAACACTTCACTACGCGATTCAGCATTAGCACAGCCGCCAAAATGTTTGACAGTCGAAGGAGCTAGAAAATTTCAAGAACTTTTAACCTTGGAGTTAATTGTCGAGAATCTTCTTGGTTGTAATTTTTTTAATGGATTTTTATTCTTGAAGTCTAGACGAAGTTTATGTTTTATGCGGGTTTTATTGAGTTTGGCACGAAACGTCAAATAGATAATTCAGCGTTCGCAATGCTGAAATCAAGAGTTTGCCCTTCTCTGCTTTCTCCTTACCTGGTTTTTTCGACAAACATTTCAGATTTTGTCGTTAAAATCGTAAGCGAATTCGTTCATTGTTTATCAAGATTGGTGATATTATTTTTGTGTGCCAATTGTGTGCCAAGCCTGCCAAATCCAGCAAAACTTAATGAAACTCTTATGAACTGAAATGTGAAAAATGCTGAATAAAACAAAGTAAAATGAAGTTAATAAAACTCAGGCAAACAAAGATTTGAGACTGGCAGTCATGAGGTCAGGGGTTCGATCCTCCTCGACTCCACCAATAATATCAACAGTTTAGAGCATCTTTCGAGATGCTCTTTTCCTTTTTGGTGTGTCAATAGTGTGTCAAATGTGCTAATGCCCTATTTTGGATAACTATAAAATTATGTTTTTCTCAAAAACGGTTTTTGGAGACTTTTGTTCCGATGTTAATGTTTGTTGATAAAACGTGGTCTCTACTTTTGGATTGGGTTATTGAATAATAAAAATCGTGAGTTGATTTATGAAACTTTGGGGAGTTGATTTAGGCGGCACTAAAATCGAATGTGTGGTAATAGATAAGGAAGAAACAGTGATTCGGCGCCGCATACCTACCGAAGCCGACAAAGGCTACGACCATATCATCTCGCAAATAAAAAAATTGATTACACAAGTTTCAGCTGAAATTGGGGTATATCCGACAAATATCGGGTTTGCCACTCCGGGCGTTCTCGATTTGGATACGCAGCGTATGAAAAACTCCAATACGGTTGTATTGAACAATCAGCCGTTGCAAAAAGACATCGAAAACGCTTTGCAGATTCCCGTTAAACTCGCTAACGATGCAAACTGTTTCGCGCTAGCTGAAACCCTATTGGGAGCAGGTAAGGCTTATCCAAAAGCCGACCTTGTTTTCGGCGTAATTATGGGTACGGGCGTCGGCGGCGGGCTAGTTGCGCACGGTCGCATAATCGAAGGCATTCACGGCATCGCAGGCGAATGGGGACACAACATTTTGGAAGAAAACGGCGAATTTTGTTATTGCGGAAAACGCGGCTGTGTCGAACGAGTAATCTCGGGCGTTGCACTTGAACATTACTACGCGAAAATCAGCGGCAGTAAATTAAAATTAAGTGAGATTTTAGTCAATCATTTAACGGGAGGCGATAAATTTGCCGATGAGACAATCGAGCGACTTTTAGAATATTATGGGCGTGCAATTTCGACTTTAATAAATGTATTAGACCCGAATCTAATTGTCATCGGCGGAGGGGTCGGTAATGTTGATTTGCTTTACACAAAAGGATACAAACGCATTAAAAAATATTTGTTTAATCCTGGAGAGTTTAAGACACCGATTCTCAAACCGACGCTTGGTGACAGCGCAGGTGTTTTTGGCGCTGCACTTTTATAATAATTAGAAAATTCTTATATTAAACAATGAGAATAGTCTTGAATTAAAGACAAAATATGTTATCATGGCCCTAAAATTTACTCAGAATTAGTGGTCTAAATTTCAACGTTATAACTGCTAAACCCGCGTTCCCTACCAGACCCCGTACGCTGCGACTGAAAGAGGCCAGGTCTCGACGGAGTTAGTGCGCTCTGTTCGCAAGCAGTATAAATACGGCAAGCGCGTAATAACAGCTGAGGCCAGATTTACAGACATTACAGATTGATTTAAAAGGAATATCAGATTATGAGAAAAAGCTTTTTATTCATGGGCGTCAGAACAAGCAAGACGCGCCTTAAACTGTTGTTGGTGCTGGCTTTGCTGCCAATGCTCTTTTCAGTTTCAATTAATTCTCCCTTCATGCTTGCAGAGGCTGCCAATGAGAAGTTACCTAACGCGGCCCTTCCCCGAACGAGCTGGGTTGTCAGCGCTTCATCAAGTGCCTCTGAGGAGGAGACACCGGACAAAGCCATTGATGGCAACAGCGCCACTCGATGGTCAACCGGAACACTGCAAAGCCCCGGGCAATACTTCCAGATTGATTTCGGTGAGTCACGTGCATTTGATCGCATCATTGCCGACAGCGGCAGCGCACCCGAGGCGGATGATTACCCGCGAGGCTATGAAGTGTATGTCTCAGAGGATGGAATGGAATGGGGTAGCCCTGTGGCCAGCGGCACAGGTAGCGGGAGCATAACGACAATCACATTTGCGGTGCAAACCGCCCGCTACGTGAGGATTGTGCAGACGGGAAGCGATTCTGTCAGGTGGTGGTCAATCCATGAGATTGATGTGTATGAACCCGCTAATACCACTCCGGGTTGGCGTCAAATCACCAGTCCTGGCCCAGTAGCAAGAGCGCTCCACACTGCTGTCTTTGATGCTAATCGCAGGCAAGCTATCATTTTCGGTGGTGTCCAAGCGGGTTTCCAGCCGCTCGGAGATTTGTGGTCGTTTTCCTTGAACAGTGAGACGTGGCAACCAATCTTCGTCAATGGCGATCAGCCAAGACCGCTCTGGGCTTCTGCCGCAATTTCTGACCAACCGCGTGACCGGATGGTTCTGTTCTTTGGGTTTGATCAGTATGTAACCGAGCGAGGCAGTCCAGAAGTTTGGGCGCTGAGCTATGAGACTAGGCAATGGTCACGCCTTGCTTCTGGTCCCACAGGGCGCTTTGACGCCGCTGTCGCGACAGACGGCACACGGGCATGGATCCACGGCGGCTTTACACAATTTCCCTTAACTCCTGACAACACATTGGGAGATTTGTGGGAGTTTGATCTTGCAGCTAACTCATGGCAGCAACTGCCAAATAACGGGGCTGCACCGCCTCCAACGACGAACGCAAACCTTGCCTATTACCAAGACGCACTGTATTTGGTTGGTGGACACAATGCAACGATGATCACCCCAGGGACATGGCGGTATGATTTGGCGAGCAGACAGTGGGAGCAGCTTTCTCCACAGGGAGCGCCTGCTGTATGGTCTCACCACGCGCGAGCAGTTGATGACAGCTGTGGGACGCTTTTATTGATGGGCGGAGACAACGATGATTTACTTGACGTTCCTTATCTAGAAGCACTGCAGATGAATTCTAATCCGCGGTATGTGCGGCTTCCCGGTGAAATTCCTGATGTATCACGACACCACAGCGCAGCAGCATTCGATCCGTCCACGCGACAGCTCATCGTCTTCGGAGGATGGCGCGGAGAACGTCAATATTTGGGTGACACCTGGCTTTATACGCTCGGCTCATGCCCGACTAGCACTCCGACGTTAATGTTCTATGATGACTTTCAAGACGGCAATGCCGACGGCTGGGCGCAAGACCAAGGCACCTGGCAAGTATCACAGCCGGAAGGCGAAAGCAAGGAATACCGTTCTGCCAGTATGGTCGATAATATCTCTACAGCAGGCACCGCAAATTGGACAAACTACTCGGTCCAAGGCTACGTCAACATGACCGGCGAAGATGGAGGTGTAGCCTTGTTGGGTCGCCTCCAGGACGCTTCGCATTACTACCAAGTGGAATTGCGGAAAGACGTTTCGGGTACGGGGACAAAGAAGTGGTATATCTGGAAGAATGATGGCGAGCAATGGACAGAGCTCGCCGGTGGATCCTTCAACTTTGCGCCTAACACTTACTACCTGCTGCGCCTTGACATGTCAGGCAGCACCTTGACAGCACAAATCTCGACTGACTATGGCGGTTCTTTCCAGACATTAGGCTCAGGAACTGACAGCAGATATACGAGCGGGAAGATCGGGGTGCGCTCATGGGACAACTTTACTCGATTTGACACCATCAGGGTGGAGTCGCGGTGACTTTGACGAAGCAGAATAAGCTTCGCGAAGCTAAATCAAATCAGGCTTTGTCGACAAGATCCAGATGAAAATCCCCTCAATTTTCCCCGGTCATGAATGGGCTAAATTGAGGGGATTTTTCTGACAACAAGGTATTCCGGGCTTTCACATCTCAAGCTGGCTTTTGCCGGTCGTGCAGAATATGTTTGAAGCGGTCGTCGCCTCTTTCCAGAGTGACATTTTTCTGATTGACGCCAAACCGATTCCCGTTTGCCTGCCGCCACGCCATTGGCGCGTCCGTCTGCTCAGAGAGGACCGAGCGTATTGGGGCAAATCGAGTAAGGGTTGGTTCTTCGGTTTCAAGCTGCACGTTTTGGAAACGCCGCAAAAGAAGATTTGCAACGCGATTTTGACACCTGCCAATTACTCCGATAGAAGCCTCGCTTGTGGTTTACCGAAATCTGTCCGGCGCAGGCAGTCGTCATCGGCGATTTGGGTTATGGCGGCGAAAACTTGCGTGACGAATTGATGCAGAAGAACGCTGCTCTTTTGATAACTAAACGCGATGCCAAAAAGCGCGGTTGGTGCTTGCCGCCTGTGCGTCAACGCATTGAAGCAAGTTTTTCGACCTTGTGGTATCATTTTATTGATAGAGTTTTTTCTCGTTCGTGGATTGGATTATGGAACACGATTTTATTAAAACCGCTGTTCTTCAACTTGTTTGCCTAAATTCAAACTGCGACTGGAGTTAAACTTTAAAGACCATTTGCAGCGGATCAGATTTAGCCGAAACCTTTGTCTGTCGAGTCGATAGGGTTTATAAATTCATCAAATATCAAATAGAAAAATAACTTTAGTCACCAGAGGGTTAATATATGTTGCACCGCGCCGCTGTTTTTACATTCGCGCTTTTTTTGTTTGTCGTAGTTTTCTTATCGTCCAATTCGCTAAATCCAACTACGGAAGCCGCCACGTTACCGCCGAATTTTGAAGACGCTCTAGTCGCCGGCATCGTCGCGCCGACGGCGCTAGCTTTTACGCCCGACGGTCGGCTTTTGATTACCACACAGCAAGGTCAGGTGCGCGTCTTTCAAAACGACGTTTTGCTCGCCGCGCCAGCCGTCAATCTTAATGCCATTCTTTGCACCAATAGCGAGCGCGGTCTTTTAGGCATTGCGGTTGACCCGGATTTTGCCTCGAACCGTTACGTTTATTTTTATTACAGCTTTAAAAAAAGCGCCGCCTGCGACGGAACTACCGTTAACCGTGTAGCGCGATTCGCTCTGGCGGATAACAACACGATTGATACGGCAAGCGAGACGGTTTTGATTGACAACATTCATTCGCCCGCCGGAAATCACAACGGCGGCGATTTGCACTTCGGCAAAGACAATTTGCTTTACATCAGCGTCGGCGACGGCGGCTGCGATTACGCCGGAAATTCGGGCTGCGCCGGAGAAAACGACGCGGCGCGTGACCGCCACGTAATGCTCGGGAAAATTCTGCGCGTCACGAGCGACGGCGCGATTCCGTCGAACAACCCGTTTCAGGTCGAGAACAGCGGACGCTGTAATGTGACGGGCAGCACAACGAGCGGCAATTGGTGTCAGGAAATTTACGCGACCGGCTTGCGTAATCCGTTTCGCATCTCGTTCGACTCAAACGCCGACGACACCAGATTTTTTATCAATGATGTCGGGCAGAACGTCTGGGAAGAAATTGATGAAGGTTTAATCGGAGCCGATTACGGCTGGAACGAACGCGAAGGACATTGCGCGAACAATTCGACGACCAACTGCGGCGCGCCGCCCGCTGAATTCACCAATCCCGTTTACGATTATCAGCATACCGACGACTGCTCGGCGGCGGGCGTGCGCGGCAATTCAATCACCGGCGGCGCGTTTGTCCCGAACGGCGTTTGGACGAGTGCGTATGATAATTCTTATCTTTTCGGCGAATACGTCTGCGGCAAAATCTTTAAATTAACGCCGAACGGAAACGGCAGTTACGAGGCAAGCGAGTTTGTCACGGGCTTGGGCAGCAGCAGCGCCGTAGCGATGATTTTTGGACCTTACCAAAGCACCAAAGCGCTTTATTACACGACTTATGCAGGCGGCGGACAAGTGCGACGCATCCGCTACGCCGGCACGACGAACCGTGATCCGGTCGCCGAGATTTTCGCTAATCCGACCGCCGGTGATGCGCCGCTCGACGTTCAGTTTGACGCCTCGACGAGCAGCGACCCGGACGGCGATCCTCTGACTTTTGCTTGGGACTTTGGTGATGGAACAACCGGAACCGGCGCAATGCCCGCGCATCGTTATTCGGAAATCGGGACTTACAATCCGGTCGTGACGGTCAGCGACGGACGCGGCGGTTCGGCGACAGCGACCGTTCGGATTGATGTCGGCAACACCGCGCCGCAGCCGGCAATCTCGTCGCCGACTGCCAGCCAGCTTTTCCGCGTCGGCGAAACAATCACGCTGACCGGCAGCGCCTTCGATGCGCAAGACGGAAATTTGCCGGACGATCGCCTTACGTGGGAAATTCTTCTTCATCATAACGATAATCACACGCATCCGTATTTGCCGCCGACCGTCGGCAATAACATAACCTTTACGGCTCCCGCGCCGGAAGATTTGCAGGCGGCGACCGGCAGTTCTCTGGAAATTCGTTTGACTGCCACAGATTTTAACGGCTTGAGCCGAACAATCGTGCAAAATTTCCAGCCGCGAAAAGTGAACATCACTTTTGCGACGCAGCCGAGCGGACTCAATTTGACAGTTAACGGCACGACCATCGCTGGCTCGACCACCATCATTTCGTGGGACAATTATCAGCTTAATGTCAACGCGCCGAATCAAACTTCGGGCGGACAGCAATATACGTTCGTCTCCTGGTCTGACGGTGACGCGGCGGCTCATACGATTATCACGCCTGCGACGGTTGCCGCCTACACCGCGACTTTTTCCGAGCCATTGCAAGAACTGCAAAACGGCACTTATGTGATGGTTGCGCGCCACAGCCAGAAAGCGCTCGACATTCCCGCCTCTTCGACCGCCGAAGGCACGGGTCTGACGCAATATGAGCGCAACAACGGCGACAATCAGCAGTTCATCCTGGCAAGACAACCGGACGGCACTTACACGATCACGGTCAAGCACAGCGGATTGGTCTTAGATGTGTTGGGAGCTTCGATGGAGGACGGAGCAATCGTTGGGCAGTGGACGAGCAATAACAGCTTGAATCAGCGTTGGCGAATCGAGGCGACTGATTCGGGTTATTACCGGGTGATTTCGGTTAACAGCAATAAGGCATTAGATGTCGCCGGTGTTTCACAAGAGAACGGAGCAGCGCTGATTCAATGGGAAGCCACCGGCAATAGCAATCAACAATTCTTCTTTGACTTAGTTGCCGCCGTACCAACACCGCTCAACGGCAGAATCGCATTTGCTGTGTCATACAACGAGAATAGAACGAATCGCATTTTCACAGTCAACCCGGACGGAACAGACCGACAGCAGGTGTATATCGAGAGTTTCGGTAGTGTCAATCTTTCTCCGTCGTTTTCGCCAGACGGGTCGCGGATTGCCTTTGCCAGCAATCGGACCGGTGGCGGCGACATCTACATGATCAACGCTGATGGCACGAATCTGCAGCGCGTGACGACCAGCCAAGCGCTTGATCGCGACCCATCATTTTCGCCGGACGGGACTCGCATCGCGTTTCATCGCAGTAACGGCATTTATGTTGTCAACGCCGACGGCAGCAACGAGCGGCTAATTACCGCGAGCGCGGTGGGTGATGTTAAGCCGTCGTGGTCGCCGGATGGAACGCGCATTGCTTTCGATAGCCGTCGTACCGGCAACTCTGACATTTATACGATGAACGCGGACGGCACGGGCGTGCAACAAGTCACGAACAGCCCGGACGTCGAGTTCAGACCGTCTTGGGGCGCTGCCACATTGCCGAGCGGCTGGGCGGCAACCGACATCGGCGGCGTCAGCGATTAGACTGCCATTAGCAACGGCGTTTACACCGTTAAAGGTTCGGGCAGCGATATTTGGGAATACTCTGATGCTTCCCACTTCGCCTATCAACAGTTTTCAGGTAACTGCACGATTACAGCGCGCGTAACCGGTCTCGAAAATACCGATCCGTGGGCAAAGGCGGGTGTAATGATTCGAGAAAGTCTGTCCGCAAATGCGGCGCACGCAATGACTATCGTTACGCCGTCAGATAGCGTAGCGCTACAATCGCGCGTCTCGACTGCAGCGCTGAGCGATCATCAAGGAGCTAGCGGCAACGCGCCGCAATGGGTGCGATTGGTGCGTCAAGGTACGGGCCCAACTGGCTATACATCGAGTGACGGAATGAATTGAATCACTATTGGCGTAACGACGGTCAATCTCAATCAAACAGTGTAAATCGGGCTTGCAGTCACAGCTCACAACAACCAAGCCATCAGCACGGCGACTTTTGATAACATAACGGTGCAGTAAAACGCACAAAAACATTGGTTCAGTTTTGAAGACAGCTCCCGCCGCAATTGAGAGGCTTACACTTTTGTAATTTCGAGCATCTTACTCAAGAAGGATTGTTAACATAAAAGCTGTCGAACAAATCATCGGACATGTGGGCGAACCAGCCTGTTTAATAAAATAAAAAAGAAAAACCTACCTGTAACTGGCTAGGCTTTTTTGTGAAAAAGTCGAAATCAAACTAACATTACGAGACCTGTAAAAATTTTCTTTTGCGGTTTTTCGTAACGGTCGAAAACGCGGGGTTTTGAGTTTCCCCGTTTTGCTGCCCAAAGAACTCAGTTATTTATTATGATCTCGATGAACCGCACGACTAATTCTTCGTGCCATCTCATTTTGAATCGAGAAGGAAACAATTAATATGCTGACCAAAAAACATAAACTAACTATAAAAAATCACAAACAGCTTAACCCGCAAGGGAAAAGCATAATTTCAACGAGCCTCTTTAGAGCAACAAACTTGCGCACTTTACTAGGCGTTGCGGTTATCGGCAACGGTTTATGCGTGGTGCGCCGCCAGTTTAAGGAAAGACAAATGGCTGCTCGAATAATCCTTTTGTTTTGCACATTTTTCGCTTTTTTGGTTGCCTTCGGATCAGCCCCGCCAACCGTCTTCGGGCAATGCGGCTTGATTGCATTCGATACTTTGAGCCGCAAAGCCATCGCCCCTTTTTCCCTTGATCGCGTGATTGTCGCGGATTTCAGCGGCGACAACAAGCCGGACGCGGCGATTCACGACGCCGAGAACGGAAAATTGACGACCTATCTAAACGACGGAACGGGCAATTTCGGCAATCCGATAATAAATGAAATCGGCGCGCAGTCGAGCGTCGTTCTTCCCGGCGATCTAAATAACGACGGCAAAAAAGATTTGGTCATCAGCTATTCCAACAACGGGGTGACGCTCAAAACTTTCCTGGGCGACAACACGGGCAATTTCGCTTTGTGGAATCAAACAGTTTTGCCGCTTCATCCGAGTAACGCTTCGCGAGTGCGCGATATAGCCAATTTTAACAGTGATAATCGTCCCGATTTGGTTATTGGCAATGCGTTCTTCACGCTCAACGGCGACGGCACTTATGCGACAAGCGGCACGCAATTAACCAATTCGTTTCCGGTCATCGGCGATTTTAATGCCGACGGCAAAGCGGATTTTGCCGTCTCTTCAACGATTACGGGCGCTCGCACCTCGATCTTTATTAACAATGGAACGGGCAGCTCATTTGCTGAAACTACGCTCGAAAATCAATTTTACGATTTGGAACTGTCCGCCGACATCAATAACGACGGAAAAAGCGATCTCGTCGCTTTCCTCCCCACTAACACGGGCGTCAACAAAACGATTGTTTTTCTCAGCGATTCGGCAGGCGGTTTTACGCGAAGCGAAACGACTCTGCCGAACCGCACCGAAAATTATACTCACTTCACGGTGCGCATCGGCGACTACAACGGCGATGGCTTGAAAGATTTGCTGATTCCGAGCGCCTCTAGCACGTTTTCGCTCAACACCATTTTGCTCGGCAATGCGAACGGCGCTTTCACCGCGTTTGAATTCGCCAAGCGTTTGCCGAATTCACTGTCCTCGAACGTTTACGCGGATTTCGACGGCGACGGTAGAACCGATTATTTAAGCGTTGCGCGCGGGGCGTTTTTCCCGTTTGCTTTTTTGTTAGTTAAGAAAAATAATTGCGCGCCTGCGGGACAAACTAAAATCGTGGATTTCGATGGCGACTCGGCGACTGATGTGGCTCTGTGGCGCGCGAGCGACGGGCGCTGGACAATCGAAAATTCAAACGGAGCCGTCGTGCGGCGGGTTTTTTGGGGACGCGGTGATCTGGGCGACGTGCCAACGCCCGGCGATTATGACGGCGACGGACGGACGGACGTTGCCGTTTATCGTGCTTCAAACGGCGTTTGGTACATACTGCGCAGCTCCGACAATTCGATTCAGTCTATTGATTGGGGAGTGAGCGGCGACAAACCGGTGCCCGCCGATTACGACGGCGACGGCAAAACCGATGCGGCGGTTTATCGTGCATCAAACGGCTTTTGGTATGTCCGTCAAAGCTCGAACGCAGCGCTTATTGCTTTCCAATTCGGGCTGCCTGACGATAAACCGGTGCCTGCCGATTACGACGGCGACAACAAAGCCGACATCGTTGTTTGGCGCCCGTCGAACGGCGTTTGGTATCACCTCAACAGCAATGCTAATTATGGGTTTTCCGCGCTTCAGTGGGGACGAGACGGAGATCAACCCACCCCTGCCGATTACGACGGCGACGGCAAAGTGGATGTGGCGGTATGGCGACCATCGGACTCGGTCTGGTACTTGCGCAGTAGCTACAACCAGTCTTTCGCCGCTTATCAATACGGCTCAAACGGCGATTCGGCGCAGCCCGGCAATTATGCTATTTTCGGCAATTGCTGTAGCGAAACGGCTTTACTCGGCGTTTACCGTCCTTCAAACAATGCTTGGTATTTGAACATCGGCAGTTTTACACGCGCCGTCAACTTGGGTGAAAACGGCGAAATTCCGATTTCAAAATTGCCGCGCGTCGAATAACTCTGAGGTCTGCAAAACGATGAAGAGTGCAGGCTCATTCCAAGTGACGTTGGAACGCCGCTTAATTCGCCGAACGTAACCAGCGCGTTCAAAAAGATTTTGGCAAAAACCGAAATTCGCACTTCGGTAAGGCTTTATGATTTAAGACAGACAACCGCAACACTTTTACTTCAAACCGGTGTATGTAAATTGAGTATTTGTTGAAGGCAACAGCTATTCTGCGGTTTTTCGTAACGGTCAAAAGCGCGGAGTTTTGAGTTTCAGGGGGATGCTCAAAACTCCGCGTAACTATTTGGAGTAAGGGAAAACGACCCTTTTTGAAACAAAAACACCTGCAATTGAATAGACCTAACTATGGCAAGAACTTCAATATATGAAGCCAGATTATCCGAAGAAACTATTTGTTCCTTACGTTCTATCTTAGGAGAAACAATATATAGAATTTACAGTCCTACTTTTGAGATTTATGGGAAGACTGTTGTTGCTACAAGTTTGTCATTACACCGTGAGGGAATAGGTTATGTCATTATAGAAAATGAGTGGATGGAAACTCTCACAGAGTATATAGATTATTGGCAATTATCAGCACATCTTTCAAGAACACCAAGAGATATTAAAACCAGAATAGGCAAAAATGGTGCAGGTGATACTCTTTATTTCCCAATTAGCACAATCACTTTACCCTTTCCAGCATCACCTATTGAAAAAATAGCTGTTCACGAGAAAACTTGGTCACACGAAGAAAATCAAGAGTCAATAGCTTATGACACCGCTTTAGTTTTTTATCGCAATGAGACGGTCAAGTTTTTCAGCACAAAAAACTGTCTCTCCTCCTTGTTTGTTTAATTTTCAAGTCCTTTTCAAATTCGAGCGGGCTTTTGTAGCCTAATGCCGAATGCCTTCTGATTCGATTATAGTAACCGTCAATATAACTAAAAATTTCGAGGCGGGCTTCTTCAATCGATTCAAAAATCCCGCCCTCAACCAATTCCGCCTTGAATCTGGAAAAGAAGCTTTCCGCCTGGGCGTTGTCGTAGCAATTGCCTCTTGCAGACATCGATTGCCGAAATCCGTAAATATACAGCAAACGTCGGAATTCCACTGCCGCGTATTGGCTGCCGCGGTCAGTGTGAATGATCGCTCCGCGTTTGAAAGAGGCGCGTCGGCGCGCCATCTGAAAAGCATCCAGCACAAGCTGCACCGTCATTCTCATCGAGACCGCCCACCCGAGGATCCTTCTGGTGAACTTGTCTTGAAATATTGCCAGATAACAAAAACTCCCGTTTCGAAGGCGAATATAGGTGATGTCGCCGACTATCACCTCTCGAACTCGGCTCGGCTCATTGACGGCTTCCTTCAACAGATTCGGGCTGATGCGCGAATCGTGCTCCGAGTCGGTCGTTCTTGGCTTAAACCGGCGCGGACCGATTGCCTTCAGATTCTCGCGCCGCATCGCCGCACGAATCGCCGCACGTCCCGTTTTCAGCTCAACCGCAATGCGGCGCGTGCCGTAACGCCGCCGGTGAAAGTAAAAGCATTCTCGCACGCGCTCGTCCAACTCAGCCCGCCGCGCCGTTTTTCGATAACTCGCGCCGCGTCTAAAAGCGTAAAAGGCGGACAAAGACACCTTCATCGTCCGGCATAGAGTCGGCAACGGATAATCTGCTTTCTGTTTTTCAATAAACTTATATCGCTCTAACTTCCCCTGCCGAAGATAAGTGCCGCCTTTTTTAGGATGTCACGCTCCATTTCCACTTCGCGCAGCTTCTTCCGCAACTCGATCACTTCGCGCTCGGCATCAGAAGCCGTTGCCAGCCGCGCTCGTTTCCACTTATGTAATAATCCTTCGCCGACGCCCAATTCTCTGGCGACCGAAGCGGCTGATTGACCATCAAGAATTTTCTTAACGGCGTTTTGTTTGAATTCATCGTCGTATTTTTTCATCCTCTCATTTTACAGAGAGTTTTCTGTGCTGAATAATTAGACCATCTCAGTTTGGCGGAAACAACGATTTTTCGATACAAAACAATCTTTTCGGACAAGTTGAAATCGAGAAAAATAGAAAATCAATTTAATGAAATGGCAATCAAATCTGCGACGTTAAATCGAATGACACATTTGGGGATGCCCAAAAGTTACAAGGTAGCGGCATAAACCGGCAATCAAAAATCAGACGGATTACTGATTCATACAACAAAGCCCTTTATTATTAAAACAATGAATCGTTGTCTTATTCAGGTAATCGGTAGAATTTTCTGCTTTTTCTGGGTAAACGGATTTGTGAAAATCCTTCGTTATTGTATAACACAATCTGCGCTTCCAAAACAAAAATTTCTTGACAGCAATTTGGAATTAAACTGAATTCATTTCAATTGGGGGAGGCTTTCCTATAACTTGGCGGTTTAGGAAAGCCTTTCGTTTTTAGTTATAGATTGGGAGCCGAACCGAACCAAATTTTTCAACCCTAATACGAAATCTCATTTACCTCTTTGACCGGCGCGGGAGCGGTTTCCGGTTCCATATAAAGGCGAACCAGGCGAGCGGCGGCGCGATGAAAACACGGCTAACTTTGGCTAACCAAATTATCTCCGCGCCGGCGTGTTGTTGAATCAACTTTGGATCACAAAAAAAAGAGTCTAGTCCCCACTAAACTAGACTCTCAAGAAAGGAGAAAATACAAAGTAATCTCGCTTAATTAAGCATAGTAGCAGTCAAAGTGCGCTGTGTCTATTGGGAGGGAAAAAAGCCAAAACAGAGAAAGAACAGTGAAAAAGCAGTGAGAAACAGCACAAAAAAAAAGAAAACGGATTGAAGTAGCCTAGTGGCTGTGGTGCTAGGCTACTCAGCTGACGAGCAAATCAAGTTGGATCATTGCCCCTGACTCTATTTCAAGCCGGATTCCACCGAGTTTGCTTTACCCTTCAGCTGAGAAATACAATCTCACTTAAATTTTAATTTATGTGTAGGCAGCCGAACATTTCGGAATAAAGTAGAGGAAAATAGATGCAAGAAAAAACAGGCGGGCGCACTGTGGGTACGCAACACTGAAAATTTACCAGTTGATTCTGAAATGAAAAGAAACTTTGGCAAAAAATTAACCGACATCAAAAAAGCCGAATGAAGAAAATGGAAAGCCAATTAAACGGCGGCGAACAGGGCGCTTTGTCTGCGACGCGGGCAGAGATACCAATCTATGATTTCCGCAGAATGATTAAACGAAAAATGCTCGGCTGGATAGAGACAGCTACCAAAATTTTGCTTTTGAAAACCTTTCTATTCGTCGTAAAAAGCCAGGCTCGGCTCCTCTTGGGTTTACGAGACGACAGAAAAGAATTTTTTAGGTTTCGCCGGTTATGTGTGTTATCTTGATTGTTAGGCGCTTAGCTCTCTTCTAAACAATTCCGCTTTATTTTAGCTACCGTAGATAATATTTATGAAAGAAACGAATGAACCCAAAATTGAATTGAGCGAGATCGACATTCCGCTCGAACGCGACGTTTTTTTGCGAACTTTGATCCGAGAATTATCCGGCACTTTGCAGGATGTAGTCGGACTTGAAGAGGCTTCCGGGTTTATCAGCGTCGTCGGTCAAAATATGGGCGGGCAGATAGACCGTGAATATAAAGCCGCCCTGAACGTTTCCTCGCTCTCGCGCGAGCAGGTGACCGATGTTCTGGTAGATTTGAAGCAACGCATCAAAGGCGAATTTTTTATCATTGAAGAGACGGACGAAAAAATTGTTTTAGGCAATCACGTTTGCCCGTTTGAAGAAAAAGTCGTCGGTCGCCCAGCGATGTGCATGATGACCTCGAATGTTTTCGGATCCATCACGTCGGAAAATCTCGGCTACGCCAAAGTCGAAATACAGGAATCCATTGCTATGGGAAATTCGGGATGCAGAGTGGTTGTTTATCTTACACCGACCGAAGAAGCGGAAAATGCCGATGGAAGAGAGTATTTTAAGGGAGAATAAGGATTGACTCCGCTACAATTTTTAGAATTAGCCAAACTATTGCCCGAACCGATGGTGCTGGTTACAGTCGCCGCGCAGTTTCTATCCGCTAACCCACCGTTTTTAGAAATACTCGACATCAAAAAGGAAACTTTAGACGGAAAGTCTCTTTTCGAATTTACCGCTTCGCCTCACGATAAGATCAGCCAGTATTTGCAGAATTGCGCCAAGACTCGCCAAATGCTGATCGGTTCAATTGATTTGCGTCACGCTGACGGGCAGATAACCGGCTACAGGTGTGACGGAGCGCTCGTTCAGCCGCGGTCGCAGGAGTCTCCGGCATTGATCCTTCTGCGTCTTAAACAGAAGGAATCAGCCAGCAGTAGATTCACCTCGCTGACGCAAAAGGTAAACGAGCTTAACAAGGAAATTGCCGAACGGAAACGCACCGAAATTGCTCTGAAAGAAAGTGAAAAGCGCTTTCGGCAACTTGCCGACGCGATGCCGCAGATGGTCTGGACGGCGCGCCCGGACGGCTATCCGGATTACTTCAACCGGCGCTGGGACGAATTTACGGGATTTTCACAAGGCGAATACGCAGGTTTGAACTGGGAGAAGATTCTGCATCCGGAAGACGTTAACCGCTATAGTGACACCTGGTACGGCGCCGTCGAGACCGGGTCGGCTTATGAAATCGAATACCGGTTCAGGGATTACCGCACCGCCGATTACCGCTGGTTCCTGGGTCGAGCCGAGCCTGTTCACGATGAAGCCGGTCGAATCGTCAAATGGTTCGGAACCTGCACCGACATCAACGAACAAAAGCTGGCGGTGATCGAGCGGGATAAACTTCTGCAGAAAGAGCACGAAGCCCGGCAGATCGCCGAAAACGCCAACCGCCTCAAAGATGAATTTCTCGCCACGGTTTCTCATGAGCTGCGAACGCCGCTCAATGCCATTTTGGGCTGGGCGAGCATAGCGCAATCGTCCGGTATTGACTCTGCAGCAATGAAGCGAGCGCTTGAAATCATCGTCCGTAGCGCCAGATCACAAAATCAGATAATTGAAGATATTCTGGACGTGTCCCGGATTATTACCGGGAAGCTCATTTTGAATATCGGGTCAGTAGAACTGATTTCGGTAATTGACGCCGCGCTCGATTCTATCCGCCCAGCGCTGGAAGCAAAGAAAATAAGGTTAAAAACCGATTTCGATAGAGACGCTGAGCTTATCTCCGGCGATTCAAATCGCCTTCAACAGATCGTCTGGAATTTGCTTTCCAATGCCGCAAAATTTACGCCGCCCGAAGGAGAAATAGCGGTGCTTCTAAAGCGCGCCGGAAATTACGCGGAAGTGTCGTTTTGCGACTCGGGCGCTGGAATCAGCCCGGACTTTCTACCCTTTATCTTTGATCGTTTCACTCAAGCGGACGGCAGTACGACAAGACAATACGGGGGTTTAGGTTTAGGTCTTGCGATTACTCGCCACTTGGTCGAGCTGCACGGCGGAAGCATTTACGCGCACAGTGAAGGTGTGGGCTGCGGGTCAATTTTTACGATCAAACTCCCGCTTGCAGCTATGCAAGGCGGAACTGCCGAATCACTATTGCGCTCACGAGGAACCAAGAGTCAGGAAACTTTAGGCATTCCCAAAACAGCTCTTTCCGGCATCAAGGTTTTGGTCGTTGATGATGAATCCGATGCCAGAGAGCTTTTCAAGGTGATACTCGCCCAATACGGGGCGGAAGTCGTCACAGCCGAATCAGCAGAAGAAGCGCTGGAAAATCTTAGCCTAAGCTTGCCGCACGTTTTAGTGAGCGACATTGGAATGCCGGGCAGTGACGGTTATGAATTGATCAGGCGAGTCAGGAATTATCCGCCTGCTGGCAATCTTTACGCCGTCGCTTTAACCGCCTACGCCAGAAAAGAGGACCGCGAGCGGGCGCTTTCAGAAGGATTTAATGACTATCTCTCAAAGCCGGTCGAAGCTTCGGAACTCATCAAAATTGTCGCCCGACTCAATAGAAGAGGATAATGCAATAAAGCCTAATCAGGTAATGAACGGTAAAATTTAATCAATAAAATATATTTAACTGGTGAACTGAAAATGCCAAAAACGATTTTAATTACGGGCGCAAGATACAGGTAAAAGGTTTTAGTGAATGCCGTTTTCATTCAAATGAAGAATAGCGCCGATTAAAACGTTATCGTCATTCTTTGCCCGTTGACGTTTATTCGCTCCTACATTTCTTCCGATATTTCCATATATTTATTTTCTCGCAAAAAAGAAGAAAGCCGCAAATTTTTACGCTCACGGCTTTTCTTATTTTGATGTTCAAATAATTTAAGGGACAAAAGCATTTGGAACTGGTTTGTCGCCTGCCGCGCCGAACGCTACTCCGGTAAAGCCTTGTGTGCTTCTCTGCAGATACCAGGTGCTGTCTCGAAAGACAGCAATGTCAGATTTACCATCACCGTCATAATCAGCAGGCGTGGGTAAATCAGTTCCCAATCCAAAAGCGATGCCGGTAAATCCTAACTGACTTCTTTGCAGATACCACGTTCCATTTGATGGTCTGAAGACAGCCACATCAGCCTTGCCGTCGCCATCGTAATCAGCCGGAACAGGCTTATCTGTACTTTCTCCAAATGCGATGCCGGTAAATCCTAATTGGCTTCTCTGCAGATACCAAGTCCCATTACGGAACACGGCGATGTCGGTTTTGCCGTCGCCGTCGTAATCCGCCGCCACCGGTTTATCGCCGCTCAACCCGAACGAAAAAGCGTTGAATTGGTTATTAACGAGATTTAATACATACCAGGTGCCGTTCGACGGGCGAAAGACTGCCAGCTCCGCTTTCCCATCGCCGTCATAATCTGCTGGCACGGGAATGTCTTCTGATGCGCCAAAAGCAATGCCCGTAAAACCTAACTGACTTCTTTGCAGATACCAGGTGCCGTTTCGATAAACCGCGACATCGGTTTTGCCGTCGCCGTCGTAATCAGCGGGAACAATCACGTCCGCCGATTGACCGAAAGCGAGTCCGGTAAAGCCGGACTGCGAGTTGAGAAGATACCATACGCCGCTTTCCGGGCGAAAGACCGAGAGGTCGGCGCGTCCGTCGCCGTCGAAATCAAACCGCGTCCGCCGAGTCGCCAGTGCGGGCGAACCTTCGAGCCGCACGAGGCTGTGGCGCGGCGCGCCGTTAAAAATCGTAAAACCGCCGCCGACAAGGATTTTCCCGTCCGTTTGAAGAGCGATGTCTTCGACGACAGTATCCGCGCTCGCCTCGAACGTCGTATCGCGCGTTCCGTTCGCGTTCAAGCGCACGATACGATTGGCGGGCAGGCTGTTGAAAAATGAGAAAAATCCGCCGAGCAAAATTTTACCGTCTGGCTGCACTAGCAGAGCGCGAATCGCGCCGTTAATTCCGCCGGTTCCGTTTTGCGAAGCGGTGTTAAAAGACACGTCGAAAAAACCGTTTGGTAATAATCGGGCGAGATTTCTGACGACGGCGGACGAGCCGGGAACCGGCACGGAAAAAGTTCCGCCAATGATAATTCGCGCGTCAGGCAGCACGGCGATGACTTCGACGTTGCCGTTTGCCTGTAGCGGAGAGGCGAACGACGTATCGAGCGCGCCGTTTGAATCGAGCCGGGCAAGCGCGACTCCGCCGGTCCCCAACGCGAAAGATCCGCCGATCATAATTTTACCGTCCGGTTGCATAGCGATTGCCCGAACGGTGTTGGTGATGACAGCAGCATTAAATGTCGCGTCGGAACTGCCGTCCGCATTGACGCGCACGATGCCGGTCGCGCTGCTCGTTCCGGTAAAAAGACCGCCAATTAAAATTTTGCCGTCCGCTTGCAACTTAATGTCCGAGACGGAAAGCGGCATTCGCGTGAAATTAAAAGTCGTATCTAGCGAGCCGTCGGTGTTCAAACGAGCGATGCGATTGACCGCCGCGCCGTTGTAGCTGGTGAAAGAACCGCCGATGATAATCTTGCCGTCAGATTGCGTCTCCAAAGCGAAAATTGTGCCGTTCGCTCCGCTGCCGGTATTAAAAGTCGAATCGAGCGAGCCGTCAGCATTTATTCTGGCAAAATTGTTGCGCGGCGCGCCGTTGATCAATTGAAAATCACCGCCAATCAGGATTTTGCCGCCGGTTTGCGCGGCAATCCGGTAAACGATTCCCACCGTATTAACGGAAACATTAAAGGTGCTGTCAACCACTCCGGCGGAATTGAGTCGCACGAGTCGCCGTTGTTCGGCGCTGTTGTATCTGGTGAAACCGCCGCTCGCCAAAATTCTGCCGTCAGGCAGAACGACGAGACTGAAGATGCTGTCGTTCGCCGCGCCCGCCGCGAGCGAATTATCCGGCGAGCCGTCCGCGTTGTAACGCAACAGACCGGGACTGACAGTGGTGCCGTTGTTGAATACGCCGCCGACCAGAATTTTTCCGTCCGCCTGCAACGCTACCGCCGTGACGATTCCCGAAGCGATGCCCGGAACATTGATCGCCGTATCAATTGCGCCGCTGGCGTTCAAACGCACGACGCCTAAAGCGGGCGCGCCGTTAAAAAACGAAAATTGACCGCCGACTAAAATTCTGCCGTCCGGCTGCACGACGATTGACTCGACACTTCCGTTAGTTGACGCCGCGCCCGTGTTGAACGTCGAGTCAAGACTGCCGTCCGCGTTAAGACGAACGATTATGCCGACCGGCGCGCCGTTATACTGCGTGAATGCGCCGCCGACTAAAATTCTGCCGTCCGGCAGCGGAACGATTGACAGAACAGCATTGTTAAATCCGCTTCCCGGATTAAATGTCTGGTCGAGGCTGCCGTCGGCGTTTAATCTAGCTATTCGACTGCGCGGAACGCCGTTAAAAGTCGGGAAGGAGCCGCCGATAAGTATTTTACCGTCTGTTTGCACGGCGATTGACTCGACAACGCCGCCGGCGCTGCTGCCACTGCCGTTAAAGCTCGCGTCGGGCGTGCCGTCGGCATTCAGCCGCGTGATTGTTCCGCGAAACACGCCGTTGTAAGTCGCGCCGTTGCCGCCGATGAGAATCCTGCCATCCGGTTGAAGAGCCAGAGCGCGAACCGTCGCGTTAGGTCCTGACCCGCCCGGATTAAAAGTCGCGTCGAGGCTGCCGTCCGCGTTGATGCGGGCGAGATAGCTGCGCGGCGCGCCGTTTACGCCGCTGAACAAGCCGCCGATAATAACTTTACCGTCCGGCTGCACTATTGCTTCTTCGACAAAGCCGAAACCTTCGGACACGCTCGGGTTAAAACTCGCGTCAATATCTCCGTCGGCGGAAGGCGCACGGTTTTGCGGAGCAGATCGAGGGGCGGATTCGTTTGGGACAGTAATGACCTCAGACTGAACGTCGCCCGCCGACCGCGGCGACAGCAAGTTGTTTTCGATTATATTAAGTTTGGAAACGGGCGACACGTCGTGCGTTTGCGCCGAGGCGGGTTGCCAACAATGCAGCCAAACAAGAGAGAAAAGTATGGCTGAAAAACTCAGCGTTAAAGTTCGACCGGCAATGTTTTTTAATAAATCTACAAGAAAAGAAATTTTTCTGTTCATTGAAAGCTCCTTAGAAAATGAAAAGCAGTGTTTTTTTAGAAATCTTCTTGTGCTGATTAAGCTATTCAAAAACTCTCTCGTATCGGATATGACGATTGAAAGTTTTAGTTGCCGAAATTGTGTGACAAAAGTTAAAAATCAGTAAATATTGACTATTTGTCTCTCAAAAAATATTTTAACAACTTACAGACCGTGAAAAACCTGATTTTTGAAGGTAAGAGGCTTATTCCAAACTGAATAAAGCCTCTGATTATTTTTGATAATGAAAGAGAATTAAGGAACAAAAGCATTCGGAACCGGTTTGTCGGTTGCGGTGCCGAAAGCGACTCCAATGAAACCCGCCTGACTTCGCTGCAGATACCACGTCCCGTTGCGGAAGACAGCAACATCGGTTTTACCATCACCGTCGTAATCTGCCGGGACAGGTAAATCCTCCGGCGAGCCGAAGGTGATGCCGGTGAATCCAAGGTGGCTGCGCTGCAAATACCACGTGCCGTTTGAAGGTCTAAAAACCGCGACATCAGCCTTGCCGTCGCCATCGTAATCGCCAACTACAGGCTTGTCTGTTGATTCCCCGAAAGCGATGCCGACGAATCCGAGTTGGGTTCTTTGGATATACCAGATTCCCGCGCGGAAAACCGCCACGTCTGTCTTGCCATCGCCGTCGTAGTCCGCCGCGACAGGTTT
Source organism: Pyrinomonadaceae bacterium (assembly GCA_030448055.1). Taxonomy (GTDB): domain Bacteria; phylum Acidobacteriota; class Blastocatellia; order Pyrinomonadales; family Pyrinomonadaceae. The sequence continues at coordinate 708,079 of JAUJNR010000003.1, read as the reverse complement.
GTCGCCCAACTGTCCGAACGTGATTCCGGTGAATCCGGCAGTTGATTGCAGCAGATACCAGGTGCCGTTTGACGGACGGAACACAGCAACATCCGCTTTGCCGTCGCCGTCATAATCAGCCGGAACCGGAACATCGTCCGCCGCGCCGAACGCGACACCGGTAAAGCCAAGTTGACTTCGCTGCAGATACCAGGTGCCTGAGCGATAAACGGCAACGTCGGTTTTACCATCGCCGTCGTAATCCGCCGATACAACTTTATCTGTCGAAGTACCGAACTGAACGCCTGTAAAGCCATTGGTTGATTGATTCAAATACCACACGCCGATTGATGGTCGAAAGACAGAAATATCTGAACGACCGTCACCATCAAAGTCAAAATTGGCTCTCGTGCTGGTTCCGGAGGCTCGAACATACTGAGAAAATTCTGAAGTGTTGCCATTTGAATCGGTTGCCGTAGCAGTAATAAATTGATTGCCGGCTGCCGGATAAGGCAGCGTTACGCTAAATTCGGCGTTGCAGTTAGCGGCGGTCGTAATATTCGCTGAACCGATATATGTTTTTCCCTCGCCGAAAGTAGTGCTGTCGTAAGTTGGACTGACAAAAAAATCAATGGCGAACGTAGCGTTTCCTGCACTGTTCAGTAAACCGACAATGTTGGAGATCGTGCCGTTCGATGCAGCCGATGTTAAAACCGGGTAGTTCTGCAAATTATTTACGCCCGTATCTGCATCGCAAGAATCATTCGGAGTCACTTCTAAGTTTGTCCCATCAGCTAAATCAATCCCGAGCTTTCCATTGGAAAAAAAGGAATTTCCGCGAACTGAATTACCTGTTACCGGAAATGGAGAATCGAAAGGTTTACCCATAATAACTCCCGTCATTCCGTTGAAGGCAATATAATTGCCGGCGCCAGACTCATTTCCTCCAATTATGTTGTTTTGGGAATTTTCAAAAATACGAATGCCCCAAAAGGAATTTGGTAGTCCTATCGTGCCTGTTATATCTGTACCGATAAAGTTACCTTGAATTACATTTCCCGACGCACGTTCAATACTGATTCCACTACCACCATTTACGTCGCCAAAAGAGCTACCTGAGATAACATTTCTAGCACCGAGAACTGTGCCGCCGATAATATTATTTCTAGCACTGTAAATCTCTATGCCGTAACCGGTGCTTGTTATTGCCTGTGTTCCTGCGGCGTTTGTACCTATTAGATTTCCTTGAACAGTATTTCCATTTGTTGCAAAACCACCAAGCGTAATTTCGCTAAACCTGTTTCCGGCGATAAGATTTCCGGCACCCGGAGTTGTTCCACCAATCAAGTTGTTAGTTATGCTAAAACCTCCGTTTGAACTGCATAAACAAATTCCTTCACGCCCGTTAGGTATTTTTACCGTTCCAGTAATATCCGTACCAATATAATTGCCTTGAAAAGTATTGTTGGTATTATTTGTACCGTTGACTACAATTCCGGTTGAGCTATTACCCGAAATAAGATTTCGTGCAGTGACAGAACTTCCGCCGATAACATTGTTTGATGAATTAAAAATACGAATTCCTTCTGCAAAATTAGGTTGAGCGGCTGTCCCGGCAACGTTTGTCCCGATAAAATTATTTTCTATCCGATTTCCACCGTTGGTGAAAATACCTATTCCGCCTCGACCAAAATTATTGATGACAAGCCCGCGAATTGTTGTATTTCCAGCATCAATCGCTAAACCAAGGCTATTGTCAGAAACCCCTGAACCCTTTAACTCGACAATTGGCTTTCCCGCATAGCCCGGTTGTGTTGTCGCATCAATAATCACTGGGGCGCTAATTCTCGGTAAACCCGTTGATACTGTGATTGTTTGCACCTCCGAACCAATATTAAAAACAATTGTGTCAAATTCCTGATTTTCATTCGCATCGAGAAGAGCTTGGCGAAATGACCCTGCTCCGTTGTCATTGGTATTGATAACGGTAAAAGTTGCTCCGAATGCCGCACCGGTTAAACCGGCAACGAGTAAGAGTATCCAAGTGAATTTGATGAACAGAAAGTTAAGGTAAATTGGTGTTTTCATAAAATTGTATATCGAAAGTTTCTGGTGATCTGACAGGGTTAAATCTATCTCAAACAAACTTTGTACAATCAAACTTTTATTAAAGCCGCTGTTCTGGAATCTATATAAAATTTAACGATTTTGGGGAAAGGTTGTGTCCGCGATGCACGAATTGTATTCGCAAGTATTTACAGACGAATCCTTAATTTAGTAACGGTTGCAGCGAAAGACGTAATTCATACTCTATTGATAAATAATGAATTGTTACTTTATTCCGACCCTCGGTGGAATTTTCTGCTCCTTCTGAGTAAAGGGATTTTTGAAAATCCTGCGTTATTGTATAACACAATTCGCGCCTCCAAAACAGAAATTTCTTGACAGCATTTAAGAATTAAACTAAATTCATTCCAATTTCTAAAACACACAACATTAAATCTACTCGGCATTTTGTATAAGGCGTTAAATAAACCATCACGTTTTAAGATTTATTCTTCTTGAGCGGTAAAGATAGAATTTTGTATAGCGTGTAATTCTAATCCCCAACCTTACCAAATTGTCTTGGTTGTTTTAGTATGCAGACGAAAGAAACATGGTATTGCCCTCGAAAGAACCGATTCTAACCAAAAAACAACCCCGTTATGCGAGAAAGTGTAGGCGAGAATGACCACAAAGGAGTTAAATAAATGCCAGAGTTAAAAGATCTCATAAAGAAAGCCGAACTTGCCAAAGAGCTTCAAAAATCGGTAGTGGGTCAGTTTGGAAATTTCTGATATTGTGGATTTGTTGAGTTAGAGTGAAAGGCTTGTTTTTTACGCCTACCCGCATGGCAAATGCGGTGGAATAAAGCACAAGCCTCTCATAGAATAAAATACGTGATAAAACTGTTTTCGGCAATAAATAAAAACTTATTTCAAACTGACCCACTACCCAAAAATCGGTTGATCCTCTTTCTGAACATAAAATTGCTCTTGAAAATGCGAGGAAAATAATTAAAGGTTCCAAACTTATTACCGAAACGCTTACCAGTCAAACAATGCGGGACGCGAACGAACAATTTGGTCGCGCCGCGAATGCTTTGGACAAAACTGCTAGTCTTCTGACTTTATAAATTTGATGGATAGAAAAGTTGATAAACTCTGAAGATTTCGTCATTTCTATCCATCAAATTTACGCGGTCAAAGCACTAGCATACATCGAACTTGTTGTTTTCAAATTGTTGTTTATTGCTTAGTTTTTTAGCAAGAATGAATATATTTTACTACTCAAGTTTTTTATAAAATTCCGGGTAAAAGTCTTTAAGAATAAGTAGTCGAGCAGAAATAGACTATACTATTTTGCACGATGGGTAAAACGAAAATTGTTCAGTTGAGTGACGAGCAAAGACAAGAACTTGAAGACGGTCGTCGAACCGGCAGAGGTCATGCTTTTCGGGAACGCTGTCAAATGATTTTGCTCAAAAGCGAGAAACGTCCGAGCCGCGAAATCGCCCGCTTTTTGGATTGTCATAAAATTACGGTCAACCAATGGGTCAAGCGTTTTGAAGCCGAAGGCATTGAGGGATTGAAAACGCGACCGGGGCGCGGGCGGCGGGCGATTCTGCAAGTGTCAACCGATTTGAGCAAAGTGCGGGCGGCGGTGCAGCGATCACGTCAGCGCATTGGTTTGGCGAAAGCCGAACTGGAAACCGAGTTGCAGAAACCGTTTTCGACCACGACGCTCAAACGATTTTTGAAAAAAACAATTGCCGCTTCAAACGAATTAGAAAGCGATTGAAAAAGAAACCGCCGGCGGAAGTTTATCAATTAAAGCGTGAGTTATTGGGAGAAATGGAGCGATTAAGCGAAAGCGGCGAGGTTGATTTATATTACGGCGATGAAGCGGGCGTGGCACTTGAACCGAACGTGCCGTATGGCTGACAGTTTGGTGATGAGGAGGTTTCGATGCCGAGTGAACGCGGCTTGGGCATCAATTGTTTCGGATTATTTACGCGCTCAAACAAAAGTTGGACGGCGACGAGCGAAAAGACGATTGATGCGGCTTTTGTGGCGGAACAACTGGAGAGGTTTTCGTTTTCGCTTGAGAAATTGACCGTCGTCGTTTTGGACAACGCCCGGATTCATACGGGCAAAAAGATGGGTGAACGGATCGGAGCGTGGCAGCAGCGCGGATTGTTTGTCTTTTATTTGCCGATCTATTCGCCGCACTTGAACATTGCGGAAACAATCTGGCGCAAACTCAAATACGAGTGGTTAGCGGCGGAAGATTACGAGTCGAAAGGGCATTTGCAATATGCGGTAAGCCTTGCACTTTTGGCATTTGGAAAAAGCCTGAAAATCAGGTTTTCAGGCTTCAAACATAGTTCAGTTTATTTGTGAACGACTACTTATCTTTCGCTTTTTCATATAATTCTTTATTTTTCCAAGTGATGAAATAGTAATCAGCCGGAAGCGAATAACCGATTGAAGCGTCATAATCGGGGAAATAAAGGTGGAAACTCCAACACATCTGAACATTTATAAAGAAGAATCCCCAAAGCAGGTCAGATTCTTCATTTGTAAATATATGCACTGATGCTTCTGACAATGGTCTATTTTCGTTATGCCCCTTCCGGATGGATTCAACAATTGCTATTCCTTGACTTGTAAATAATTCAGGCTTGGTAATATCAAAATACGCAACTTTATAATCCTTAAACATTTCCGCCAAATCCTCGCAAAGCCAATCTAAATCATCTTTTCTACGCGGCGAATTGTTTTCAAAATTGAAATTTACTTCTAGGTCGCTTGCCTCAAATATCCACGGTTTTGGAGATTCTTCTCCGTAAAACCATCTAAATTCAGGATGCGCGCGTATCGAATTGTATTCTTCTCTGGTAATTACTCGCATAAAGCTGAACGTTTAGAATTGATTGGAAATCTCTGTTATTTTAATAAAGCATCTGTTAGCATTTGCTCGCTGTGGATTTTGTGCCACAGAGTGTTTCGGACGTAGAGAGCGGGGCAAACAGATGCTGACGCGGGCGTGAAAATAATCGTTTGGACGAGGCAGCGCGCCGAAACCTGAATCTTTACGTCAGAATGCGTGTAAAATAATTAGCGAAAACAATTGCACAGTAATCTTTTTGCCGAATGCCGAAACCGGACTTCACACTCAAATTTGTTAAAGATGCTCAGGCGCTGCTCAGGCTTTCGGACACCTTGACTGCGCTTCCCGCTTTCGCCCTCGACATTGAAACAACCGACTGGTGGAATCGCCACCGCGAACGTATTGCCATTATTCAAATCGCCTTCCGCAGCGAAGGACGAGTGAGAGTCGTCATTATTGACGCGCTCGCCGGGTTCGATCTCGAACCGTTGCGCCTGCCGCTCGAACAATCTTCCACTCTGACAATCATTCATAACGCCGCTTTCGATGCGGCTCGTCTTGAAAAGCATTATGGTTTCAACGTCGCGCCAATCTTTGACACGATGCTCGCGGCTCGCCGCAGCGGTGAGAGAAAATACTCGCTCAAAGCGCAGGCGGAAACGTATCTTAATCTGCGGCTCGACAAATCGGCGCAAGGTAGCGACTGGAGCCGCCGCCCGCTAGATGCCCGGCAATTGCATTACGCTGCGCTCGACCCGTATGCGACATTGCTGCTTTACGAGAATCAAACTGAGCGCAGCTTATCCGGCGAGTATCGTTCGAGACCGGCGGTCAATTCAGCGCAAAGTTTATTGCCGCTCAATGAGTTGCCGACACTGCCGACCGAACACCCCGCCGCCCTAGTTTCACCGCTCGTTGAGGAAATTTCACATCCAATAGTGCTGAGGGAGGAAGCAATCGCGCTGCTCGGAATTATCGCGGAGCTTCCAACCCGGTACAGTCCGGGCGCGCTGGCGGCATCGGTCGGAGTCGGACGCGTCGGACTGGCGGGCTGGATTATTGACCGACGACTCGGAGCCGATGCCGAGCCTGACGAGGAAACGGTCGAACTGGCAATCGTCGAACTATGCGAGAAGGAGTTGGTCAGGATTACGGACACACGCCGACTGGAGCCGACCGCGGCGGGAGCGCGTTTGTGGGAAACAATGAAATAAGAAAGGCAACGAAAAGTCCTCTTTTTGTTGTTTGCATTTGGTTCCCCCATCTATGCTATTCTTGTTTCACAGGTAAAACATAGTTTGAGGTGTAAAATGGCAGTTATCAAAAGCGAGATAAGCGAGCTTTATAAATATCAGGACGGAATGCGTCTCGATATTCCGCTTTTTGCTTCGCCGATCAAAGCCGGGTTTCCATCGCCTGCCGAAGACTATATCGAAAACCGGATAGATTTGAACCGCGATTTGATTAAGAATCCGGATTCGACCTTTTACGGCAGAGCTGCTTCCGACTCGATGGAACCCCTGATCTATACCGGATCAATGCTCATCATCGACCGCGCGGCTGAGACATGCCACGGTGATATTATCCTGGCTCACATCTCTGGTGAATTCTGTATGAAACGGCTTTCGATTACCGATAAAGGAATGCGGCTTGTGTCAGAGAATCCGAACTATCAGCCGATCCGAATCACCGGGGAAATGGATTTCTCGGTCTGGGGGAAAATCATTCACGCGATTCAATCGTTTTGATTATGGGGAATCTCAAAGACACTGCCGCGATTGCCCTGGTTGACTGCAACAATTTCTACGTTTCAAGCGAACGCGCATTTAATCCAAAACTCGCTGGCATTCCGGTCGTCGTTCTCTCTAATAATGACGGGTGTGTCATCTCCCGCTCGAACGAAGCAAAAGCATTTATTCCGATGGGCGCGCCTCTATTTCAATATGAAAAAGTACTGGAGGAAAACGAGGCGGAAATCTTTTCCTCCAATTACGAGCTTTACGGTGATATGAGTGACCGTGTGATGAACTCGCTTCAATCGTTTACACCCGAAGTCGAGATTTATTCGATTGACGAAGCATTTTTAGGATTACAGGAAACGCAGAAAGGATTTGATTACATTGGCAAGGAAATTCAGGAAAAGATTTTCAAATGGACGAACATTCCGGTCGGCGTCGGCATTGCCGAAACCAAGACGCTCGCCAAGATTGCCAATCGGATTGCCAAAAAATCAGATAAGGCGAAAGGTGTGCTGGATTTGTATAAATCACCTTATCAGGACATCGCGCTCGACAGAACGGCAATCGGAGACGTGTGGGGAATCGGTAGAGCTTCAATTAAGAAGTTAGAGACGATCAACATCAAAACCGCTTTGCAATTCAGAGATGCCGATTTGCGCTGGGTGAAAAAGAACTTTACCGTCGTTGGCGGTCGAACACTGCTTGAACTTCGCGGCGTGCGCTGTCTTCCTTTAGAATTAGAACCGCCGCCGAAAGAATCAATCACCTGCTCGCGCTCATTTGGCGAACTCGTAACCGAATACAAACCTTTGCAAATGGCGATGTCCTGTTACCTGATGAATGCCGTCGAGAAGATGCGTCATCACCGTCTCGCCGCGCGAAGTCTCACGGTCTTCATCGAAACGAACAAGTTTCAGCTGGATAGTTTCTACGCCAACTCCTACACTTATAAATCAGCATACCCGACGGACAATCTGTTTGAACTGCAGCACTGGGCGAGCGAGTCAATCAAGAAAATTTACCGGGAAAACTTCGCTTACAAAAAAGCGGGTGTAATTTTGAGTGGTTTGATTCTGTCTGAATCAACGACGGCGCGACTGTATGAGCAACCGAATCCGAAACACGAAAGATTAAATAAAGCGATTGACGAGATAAACAAAAAGTTCGGCAAAGGAACGGTTCATTTGGCAATCGCTCATATGGGTAAATGGCAGATGAAACGTGAGCGAATGAGTCCGCGCTATACGACCAGGCTTGATGAGATAATGAAAATTCATTGATGATTTTCTTTATTACGTATTATTTGCCTTATTAAGTGATTCTCGTAACCTGAAATTTGCCGCTTTCAATTTTCTTCAGAGATATTTTCACGCCCGTGCATTTGGCGGATTTATGCAGCATAACGTACGGTTTTTTTGCATCGCAAACAATCTCCATTCTTTCACCGATTTTTAATTTTCTAAGCTGATCAACGTATTTGCCATCCGACTTAATCGAAGAGCGCTTCGGAATTTTATGAAACTCTAGTGCCTGATGAATGAGGTGAGATTTTACTCCGAACGCTTCGCCGATTTTAGCAATTGCTAATCGCTCTCCGGCGTATAAATTCTCAAGACGGGCTTTATCTATTAAAGTGTATTTTGGCGGTCGTTTGATATGAGCCAAGCCTGCCTCTTTGAATTTTTGCTGAACGCGCTGGCGCGAGATGCCGTACCGGTCGCCGACTTCCTGAAGCGTCATTCCGTTCTCATAAAGCTCCACCATTTCCTGGATTGCTACTGTCTCTGCCATATTTAGTAGTCGGCTGCGGCAAAGGTGTGGATTATTGATTGTATAGCAACACAGTGAAATCTCTTCGACAACCCTTTCTCTCCTTTATGAGTTCCTGCTCGTTAATATCCCGAATAGTTATTTATGCCGGTGTGTTTAATGACCCGATAACCAGCAAAGTTGCGAGCAGAACTAAGATTATTGTAATTATTTTCCGCATAAATTACTTGATTTGAAAGCAGGCTGTGAAATTGAAGTCTAGCCTTACTGTGTTTGTAGATGCAAGAAAGCCGTGAGTTTTGATGCTCACGGCTTGTCTTTTTTTGATGTTCGAGTAATTTAAGGAACGAAAGCATTCGGAACGGGTTTGTCGCCCGCCGCGCCAAACACTACTCCGGTAAAGCCTTGCGCCGAACGCTGCAGATACCACGTTCCGTCTCTGAAAACCGCGACATCTGCTTTTCCGTCGCCATCGTAATCGGCAGGCACAGGCAAATCAGTAGCAATGCCGAATGCTACGCCGGTAAATCCGAGCTGCGACCGTTGCAGATACCATGCGCCGTTTGATGGGCGGAAAACGGCGATATCGGTCTTACCATCACCGTCGTAATCGGCTGCGACGGGTTTGTCAGTTGCTTCTCCGAAAGCGATGCCAGTAAATCCTAACTGGCTTCTCTGGATATACCAGATGCCATTTCTGAATACGGCGACATCGGCTTTGCCGTCGCCGTCATAATCTCCGACAACAGGTTTATCGCCAGTCTGTCCGAATGTGATAGCTGTAAAACCAAGCTGGCTTCTGAGTAGATACCAGGTGCCATTTGATGGACGGAACACCGCCACGTCGGCTTTGCCGTCGCCGTCATAATCTGCCGGTTGCGGAATGTCATTTGCTTCGCCAAAAGCGATGCCGGTAAAACCGAGTTGGCTTCTCTGGATATACCAAGTTCCATTACGAAATACTGCGACATCGGTTTTGCCGTCGCCGTCATAATCGGCAGCGACAGGCTTGTCGCCGCCCAGCCCGAAGCTGACGCCTGTAAAACCGTTTTGTGACTGCAGCAGATACCACACGCCGTTCGAGGGACGAAAGACAGACACGTCGGCTTTGCCGTCGCCGTCAAAATCAAAGGCAGTGCGAATATTAGCCACTCCCGGGCAGGTATTGAGAAGCACCGAGACGCTGTTTGGGTTGATATTCGCCGTTGCCAGATCAAGTTTGCCGTCACCGTTAAAATCTCCTGCTGTGACCGAGAAAACCTGACCAGTGTTGATACTGAAGTTAGTTGCCGCGCTGAAGCCGCCCGTGCCGCTGCCGAGCAGCACCGAGACGATGTTTGCGGTGTAATTCGCCGTCGCCAGATCAGGTTTGCCGTCGCCGTTAAAATCTCCTGCTGTGACTGAGACAAGCTGACCAGTGCCGACACTGAAGTTAGTTGCCGCGCTGAAGCCGCCCGTGCCGCTGCCGAGCAGCACCGAGACGATGGTTGTTCCGGAATTCGCCGTCACCAGATCAAGTTTGCCGTCGTCGTTAAAATCTCCTGTTGTGACTGAACGAGGAGTAGCGCCGGCACTGAAGTTAGTTGCCGCGATGAAGCCGCCCGTGCCGCTGCCGAGCAGCACCGAGACGTTGTTTGAGGGGGATTCGCCGTCGCCAGATCAAGTTTGCCGTCGCCGTTAAAATCTCCTGCTGTGACTGAGAAAGGACTAGTGCCGGCACTGAAGCTGATTGCCGCGATGAAGCCGCCCGTGCCATTGCCGAGCAATACCGAGACGTTGTTTGATTCGTAATTTGCCGTCGCCAGATCAAGTTTGCCGTCACCGTTAAAATCTCCTGTTGTGACTGAGAAAGGACGAGTGCCGACACTGAAGCTAATTGCCGCGCTGAAGCCGCCCGTGCCGCTGCCGAGCAGCACCGAGACGTTGTTTGAGTTGGGATTCGCCGTCGCCAGATCAAGTTTGCCGTCGCCGTTAAAATCTCCTGTTGTGACTGAATAAGGATTAAGGTTGACACTGAAGTTAGTTGCTGCAAAACTCAGGTTTGAGCAAACCTGCACTTCCGGCGCAAGACTGTTCCGGTCAAGTTCGCCTGACGCTGTGAAATCATCAGGCGAGAGTTTTATTTGCCCATTATTAAAAGGATTGAAACCTCCCCGCAAGAAGCCGGCTCTCAATGAGCAGTCCACGCCGGGGATACAAACATCGTTGCGGTCATCACTTCTGGTAACAGTAAATATTGCCGCGTTAACTGAGGTGGCAAAGATTAAAATAAAAAGGGATAGTAGTTTATTCATATTGTTTTTTTGTTTTTTAAGTTCGAACGAGTCTTTTAGATCAACTATTTGCGAAGGCGGCATCGACACATAAAGCGCAAAACATTCGGTAACTGAGAAGAACAGCAGGATGGCAAAAAAGGCTAAATGATTGGGTTACCTTGGCGAAAGGTATCCTCCATTATCTGCGATATATTATTTATGTCAAGTTGAATTGAACGTCCCGGCAGATAATCCACAGAATAAAAAAAGCCGCAAGTTTTGACGCTCACGGCTTTTCTACTTTAACTACTGATTGATTGTTTAACTTACCTTCCTGAATGCAGTCACCTTGATTTCTGCACGTGCGTGGAAAATTAAAACGCATCCACCCGCCGTTTTTGCATTGGTCTTTATTTCTCGGTGGTCCGGTTTGCGCGTCGAAAGTGTCACCGATGTCGTCAAGGTCAAAATCGGGTTTGAGCCAATCTACAAGCTATCTCAAAAATCCCTTAGCGACCTTTGCAATGAGCCTTTGCGATTTTTGCAGTTAAAATTGCGGCACCGAATTTAACCGCCAAGTTGATCGCCGGTCGAATCTCGGAACGACACACTTGTTTTGGATAAAAAAAGCGCGTCATTCCTTTTTCTCCCATGACGCTTGAAATACAAACAAGGACGAGTCGAGTTCGATTCATCCTCGTTTTCTGAACTATCAGTTTGACTCTGCTTTCCTCGCGATTAAGGAGTCGGCGAAACGGTTGGCGAGACGGACGGCATCGGCTTTTCGGTCGGATTCGGAGACGGCACTGTAAACGGCGTTCCCGAAGGACTCGGAAATGGCGTCGGCTCGCCCGTCGGATTCGGAAGCGGCGACGGTTCGCCCGTCGGACTCGGGTTCGGCGATACCGTCGGACTCGGCACTACCGTCGCCGTCGGACTCGGACTCGGCGAGACGGTCGGCGTCGGTGTCGGCGTATCTAAAAGCGACGGTCGGGCAGTCGGCGAAACCGACGGCGAAACTGTTGGCGAAACCGTCGGCATCGGTCTTAAACTCGTCGCCTCCGGCGTGAATGCCGTCGCAAATATTCCTGACAAAAGAAAAATACTCGTTGCGAAAACTACAATTGACTTTTTAATCATATAATCTCCTTGATTAACAAAAGTTAAGTTGCGTTTATTTATGTAACGATTTCACACGAATTGGATTTGAACTTTAATTTGTCGCAATGATTGTGCCGCGCGGCTAAAACCTTTGTCGCCAAAACGCTTTTTGCGGTCAGTCTCATCTCCTTATAGTTGTAATTTGACGTTTGTTTAGTTCGCCGCCAAATCATTCGCCAGAAGACGAGCTTGGTCGATGACCGTCTGGACTGCTTTTTCCTGCAAATCTGGCGGATAGCCGTGTTTTCGCAGGATACGGCGGATGTTGCGCCGGAGAGTGGCTTGAACACTCTCTTTAATCGTCCAGTCAATCGTCGTGCTGTTGCGGACGCTTTCGAGCAAGTCTCTGGCGATGGTCTGCAATTTCGCATCGCCGAGAATCTTGACGGCGGAATCGTTCACTTCGAGAGCGTCGTAAAAGGCAAGTTCCCGAAAATCGAGGTTAAGAATATCGCCTCGCTTATCCGCTTCTTTGATTTCTTTGGCGAGCGGAATCAAGACCTTTTCGAGAAACTCTACGGTGTCTATCATACCGTTATGGTAACGGCTGATGGCGTCTTCGAGATGCTCGGAAAACTTTTTGCTTTGAACGAGATTCAACTTCTTGCGCTGTTTAATCTCGTCTTTAAGCAGTTTCTTTAATAATTCGACCGCCAGATTCTTCTGCTGCATATTCTGGATTTCCCGCAAAAAGGCTTCGTCCAGAATCTCGATATTTGGTTTCTTGATACCCGCAGCATCGAAAACGTCAATCACCTCGTCGCTCGTTATCGCTTCGGACACGATTTGTTTTATCGCAGTTTCAATTCGTTCGTTTTTGTCCGGGTCGTTCCGTTCGACAATTTTCACCAGTCGGGCTTTGAGAGCCTGAAACAGTGCGACATCATCGCGAATCGCCATCGCTTTCTCGTGCGGAACGGAGATGGCGAAAGCTTTGAGCAAGTTCTTCGTATTTTCGACAAACGCCGTCTCGCCGTTTTCCTGGCTGAAAATATAGTCGATGATTACCGGAATAAACTTTAATTTGTCTTCTTTCGAGAGCGAGAAGAATTTGCGCCAGTCGAAGAATCGTAGTTGATGTTCAATCGCTTCGTGGATTTCGAGCATCTTCGCCACTGCAAGTTCTTGGTCGAGAGTGGGTTTACCCTGACCGCCCGAAGCCGTGTATTCGGCGAGAGCGTATTTCAATTCCTGTGCGATGCCGAGATAATCGACAATCAGACCGCCCTGTTTGTCTTCGGTAAAGACCCGGTTCACTCTGGCGATGGCTTGCATCAGATTATGACCACGCATCGGCTTATCGACATAAAGCGTGTGGAGCGGCGGAGCGTCGATGTAATGCACCCCGTTAATCAAGCTGCCAGATTGTGAGTCGCCCGCCCGTTTTCAAAGTATTCCTTTTCAAATGCATTCGGCGTTTTATAACCGAGCGCCGAATGCAGATAACCCGAGTTGAATTCCTCGACGAAAGTATCGAATACCGTTTTCAGCTCAACAACCGATTTCCATTCTCGCAGCCAGCACAACTCTTCCTTGAGAGTCCGCATCATTCTTTCCGTATCGGCATTGCCCTTCGGATTATTGTAAGCGGTAAACGCTTGCTTGATTCCCAGCCCCGCGCAGGTTTCCATAAACGAGCGGCTGGTCGGCTGAGACCCGTTATCACTCATTAGATTCAGCTCGGTTTCCATTTCCCGAATGCCTGCGGGAAACTGACGATTAACCGCCTTATTTAACGCCGCCAGCCAATGCCAGGCTGCTCGACTGCTCGCCGCAATAATGCCCGACGACCTTCTTGCTATACCAATCGAGAACCAGCACGACATACGCCCAACCGTTACGGGTCATTACCTTTGTCATATCGATGCCCCACCACTGATTGATTGTGTCGAAGGGCGCGGCTTTCGGGTGCTGCTCGTTCGTTTCGCCAGCAGGCGCGTATCGGCTTTGACCAGCAAATTGTTTTCTTTCAAAAGCCGGTAAATACGTTTTTTGTTAACCGGCAGCCGAACGACAAATTTTAAGTAAGCCCAAACTCGTCGATAACCCCAGAATGGATGCTCCGCTTTGAGATCTCGAATCTGCTCGAGCAACGACGCATCTGCCAAAACTCGTAGAACTGAACGGCAGCGATAATGCTTTACCAATCGCTTTTTTTTAACTCCATCGTCAACTCGCCAACCATCGCTTTGAGCTTTTCATTCTCACGTTCGAGCCGGGTTTGCTGCTGCGTCGCCCGTGGCATCTCGAAAACCTTACCCGCATTCTGCAAAAACTGGTCGCGCCATAAATAATACTGCGATTGTCCAATTAGGTATTCGTTACAGATTTCCGAAACCGGTCTGCCACGGGCGCCCTGCATCACAATCTGCAACTTTTGCTCAGAAGTCCATTGTCGTTTTTTCATTGCTATGTATCCTCATTTTTGACAGGATACTCTCAAGCAAACCGTTTTGTCTTAGCGGGGTGCAGTATATCGAAGCCGGTGAGCCACATATCACGGACGATGACCAGCTTCAGTTTGTCGTTTTCATCTTTGAGCCGCTCGCCGATGGCTTTGCGGCGTGGTTTGTTGCGGATGTGCTGTTGCCAGTCAGCGTTGTCGGTGGCGTTCCCGGTCATAATAACCTTGATTATGCCGTCGGCGTCGTCTTCACTGTGCCATTCGGGGCGAATCTTGACGATTTGATTGTAAAGGTCAACGCAGATGCGCCTCGACATCGCGACAATCAAGCCTTTGCCTTCGAGAACGCCGCTTCTCGTTTCAAAGTGCCTGACCAAATCCTCGGCGATTTTCTCCAGACGGTTTTCGTTGCCGACGATGGCTTCGAGTCTCGCCCATTTCGCTTTGAACTGCTGCCGCTTCGTTAGTTCCTCGCCTTCGGTTATTTCCTCGAATCCTTCGTCGAGATGTTCTTTTTCCGCTTCGTCGAAGTTTATCTTCGCCAGCCGCGATTCGTAATAAATCGGAATGGTCGCTTTATCAATGACGGCTTGCTGGATGTCGTAAACGTCAACATACTCGCCGAAGACGGCTTGCGTGTTGCGGTCGCTTGATTCAATCGGCGTTCCGGTGAACCCGATAAACGAAGCATTCGGCAGAGCGTCCCGGAGATGTTTGGCGTAACCGTCGATGAAGTCGTATTGCGACCGGTGCGCTTCGTCGGCGATGACCACGATGTTCCGCCGACCGCTTAATTCTTCACTCGCTTCGGCGATATTCTGACCGTTTGGGTCGAACGGCATAAACTTTTGGATGGTCGTAAAAACAATCCCGCCGGAAGCGACACTGAGGAGTTCCCGCAAATGCCTTCGGTCTTCGGCTTGTCTGGGTCGCTGACGGAGAATCTGACCGCAGGCGTCGAAGGTCTCAAACAACTGGTCGTCTAAATCATTACGGTCGGTAATAACCACGATTGTCGGATTATCGAGAGCCAGAACGACTTTACCGGAATAGAAAACCATCGAAAGGCTTTTACCGCTCCCCTGCGTGTGCCAGACGACTCCAGCCCGACGGTCGCCCGTGATTGCAGATGCTTCAACAGTCTTAATCAGAGCCTTGTTGACAGCGTAATACTGATGATAAGCAGCGACTTTCTTCGCGGTCTTTTCTTCCCGTTTCTCGAAGACGATAAAATGTCGTATCAAATCGAGCAGAACGCTTGGGCGCAGCATCCCGTTCGTCATTGTTTCCATTTTCAATGCCGAATCATCGGCAAGGTTTACGCCGTCTTCGGTCTTCCACGCCATAAATCGGCTATACGGACTGGTCATCGTTCCCGCTCGTGCGTCCCAGCCGTCAGAGATAATCAGCAGGGCGTTATAAACGAAAAGAGACGGAATCTGCGCTTTGTAGGTCTGCAACTGTTTGAACGCCGTGTAAACGGTCGCGTTCTCGTCCGTCGCGTTTTTGAGTTCGATAAGAACGAGCGGCAGACCGTTGACGAATAAAATAATGTCCGGTCGGCGGTTATTATTGTTCTCGATAATCGTGAACTGATTAAGAGCGAGAAATTCGTTGTTGTCTGGATTATCGAAATCGACCAGATAAACTTTATCGCCACGAATGCCGTCATCCCGGCGAACTTCGACATCAACACCTTCGGTCAAATACCGATGGAAGACTTCGTTATTGATTAAGAGATTCGGGCTGTCAGTGCGTAGACAGTGCGTATCGCCAAAAACAGAAACTACTTTACACTCTATACAACCAGTCGCGAGCGTCACTTGGGATAACACCTCTTTCCTTAAAGGAACTATGATTGGAGGCGCAAATCTTGGAGCTGATAACCCAAACTTTAGGGGTAAGAACTCGAGCAAGAATCTTCCTCCTCGATGATGAAATAACCAATGAACAAACAATGTTAATCACTGACACCATGTCAGTGATTCTAGATGACAACCAAACGAAACAACCGATGAAGGAGCTGTAAAATCCCAGAAGCGGACAAGTTTAAGTTCAAGAGACAACGTGGATAACAAAGTCGCTGTTTCGCCCTCACGTCCGTTAAATTCCTATGCAAAGTCAATCGTCAACTTTGATCTTCGGCAAAATTGATTTCGGCAAAGGAACGGTTCGGCGCGATTTCACCGTTTTGGGTTCGGCAAACTTAAAACCGCCGCCCTTGTACCAAACAAGCGCTCGTTGGACGGTTGCCGTGCCTTTATCAAGATCAATATCTTTCCATTGAAGCGAAAGGTATTCTTCAGAGCGCATGCCGCTTGATAAAGCAATCTCGAAAATAAGCCCAAAACTGCATCCATCTAAAGGTAACTTTAGTAATTTTGTTTCCGCTATTAGAGAGGCAATTGAAGAGATACTTCGCCCTGTTTAATTACTATAGTATTGATACGCGCGACTACATTAGCTACTTTCCAAGGATTTCATTTTTAAGCATCATCTCAACCAGTTGATTGAGAAGTTTCCAATCAAACGGTTCTTCTTTGATACCCGCTTCTTTTCTTGCCTTTCTTTCCAAGCGAAGATGTCTTTTCTGTTCCTTTACGAGTTTTGATTTATGTCGAATGCTATTTCGCACATCAGTAATTACATTCGCCTCAGCTGTAATTTCCTTCAATTGGGCTTTCCGAATATATTTTTTCGTTAATTTTCCGTCAACCCGGTTAAAGTAATAATAAGCATTATGCTTATTGCCGGAAGCACATCGACAGTTTTTCTTGCCGCAGCGAACTTTCTGAAGATAGACGCCGCCATTGGATAGTGTGATTAATATCTTAGGTAACATAATTAAAGTTTTGATCATTATGCAGGCTCTTTTAGAACGGAATTGGCTCACAATGCCCAGGATTCTCGACCTTTTTTAGCTGATCGCGCAAGTGTGGATTTTCATTGATTGCTTTGATTTGAAGAGCGTACGTATCGCTGGAAAGATATGCTTCATCACATTTGACGCAACCCATTGCTTCGCAGTGTTCGCAGGTGAATCGTCTTTTCAAGTCATCGCAAACATTTTGAATTTTCATGAAATATTGTTCGGTTTCTGTATAAAACGTTTCAAGAGAATTCAAGACAACTCCTTCCGGTGGCATTACCTGCCTTACTTCATTAAACTGCTCCTTAAAAATATTAAGCATTTTTTCCATCCGGATGCCTTGATTGTATGCCCATTCAATTTCTGTATTTCTCTTCTCAACATATTCCTTCGCAATAGCTATGATATTCGGCTCTTTTGCTAGTGGTTTGCCCATTTGCATAAAGGATTTTTGTGAGATCTCGTCTTTCAAAAAACTTTCTCGTACTTCTTCATCAACTTTCTCAAAGATCTCGACGATTTTCCCCGCACGCCTGACTGTCTTCTCATTAATATTAAATTTCTTAGCTAGGATTTCCGCTGTGCTTTGTCTTGTTTCCAAATTCAATGTGGACACGTTGACAGTTAAAAGGGACGTCGTGTCAGTTAAACGACTGACATCTCGCGCATCACTTGACTCTATATTAGGTTTGGTAGCGTTTTGATTATGAAGCTGAGCTCCAATTGTTTTTTTGGATAATTGATATAACTTTCCTAGATACAGCATAAATTGACTGTTATTTAAATTTCTACGTTTAAGTTGATTACCTATAATCCAAAATTTAGCGTCTTCGTCGTCTGAAAAAGATTTTTCAGTTACTTCGAAGTCCAGGTTATGTTTTTGACATATTTTGTAACGTTGATGTCCATCTACAATCTGATTCTTCCAAACTGTGAGTGGTTCCCGACAACCATTCTCGAGAATGTTCATTTCAAGTAAAAGATACTCAATCGGTCTCAAACTAGGTAATGCATTTTTGAACTCTTCATTTATTATTAGTGTTTTTTTCATTGATCTCCTCATTCTATTTCTAAAGTTAACGGTGTCTTTACCGAAAACTGTAATTATCTTGCATGGACAAATCTGTCCATTTGTTCCGTAGTATTACTTTAAGGACAAAATGCCTGCTTTCCTGCAATCATCTTCGTATCGTTTGAGAGTTTTCTGTGAAATGTTGATGAAGGGTTGTTTGGCTAAATCTTCCCCGAAGATAGCTTTTAAATGCAGAAACCCAATCCTGCTGAAGGCAGCGGAGGTATCGCATATTTCAAATAACTTCTCAACATTTGCGCTTTTGGGAGTTAGTAAACTGTCAAAATGAAGTAGTTTCATTGCCTCTTGAATAACTTTTTCAGAGGTTTCTTTGGTTAAAATGTAGTTTGCATGATGACTAGACAATTTGAGCGACTTAGCTAGTCTTTTAACCGCGCTTTTTATATATGAAATTTCCAGTCTGATTAAACCTCTCGCCGCTTCCAGTTGAGAGGTATTTTTACTTTTTGATAATCTTTCGTGGTATTTGCTATAAATCAGAAATTTCTTTGTTTTTTCCTTTCCAGAATTTGTGAAGTAAACCGATGTATCACCAAAACTAAGACGGTTATACCTGGGTAGTGTCAGCTTGCTGAATTTAGAAATGACTGGGATTACTGCACTCTCACCGACTTGAAAATCGCGCGTGAAATCTACTCTCGTTACTCTTTCTCTATGTGCATCAAAGCCAATTCCGCTTTTGCTTTCGACATACTGGCTTAATAGATGTAAGCCTTGATAAAATTCTTCTTCATCCGGCAAGTGCAAGTTCGAGTTGGATAACCAACTGCCAAGAGAAACCTCAGCACCAATAACCCAATAATCATTTAGCGGATTTTGTGAAATTGTCAGACGCGGCTTTCCTTCGCCTTTGGGAGAGGTTAAATATAATGCTGCGGGTTCACCGGTCTGCCTATCCAGAAGCATTTTCCAACCGTTGCTGATAAGTTCGCTTTGATTTGGCAAACGCGCAAAGGTCTTTGAAATTTTGAAGGTATCTATCATTTACAGAACTCGAAAACTTCTACTTTTGAATGCCGAATGCCTCGCGTTTATTTTGATTTAGGTAATTCTCTAAATCCTCTTTCAGGTAAACGATTTTGCTGGCAACACGCCGAAAAGTGATCTTTCCTTTTTTGCGCTCACGCCAAAGGGTTACCTGTGAAATCCTCAAATAAGAACTTGCCTCTTTATCTGTGTAGATTTGTTTTTCGTTCACCATTCTTCTATCCACATAAATACAAATAGCCTAGACACGCCGAAAGGCGCGTTCATTTTAGGGCTTTGCTGCCGTTTTCGTTTAAGTCGCCAAACTTGAGAACGAAAACGGCTTTTATATGCCTTAAAGTAATCTGATGCTACTATATGAGATATTAAGCAAGCAAGCGGAAATAACTGAAAGGAAAGGATTTAATATCATATTTATCTTTTAGAAAAGAAGGCAAAGATAGTTATGGTATTTTTGCTGCCTTGATTTGAGAAAGGCTGTTTTCAGATATTAGCGTAGTTTTTTTTCTGCCCTTTACACCAGTACGCTTTGGCAAATCAAAATTTTTAACTATCAAATCAATTCCATTCTCTATTGTTACCGTTGCTCTTCCGAAAAACTTTGCGATTTGTGGATAAGTTGCACTTTCGTTCCAAGCAATCAGCCATTTGATGCTTTCAAAATCAGGATCTTTAGGTTTTGTAATTCGCTTTGTATTTCTTAAATCAAAACCACCAGCCAGCACTTGAAAATAGCTTTCCAATTCAGATTCAAAACTCGCTTTTAGTCGTTTTTCATAATCTTCTTTGGTTTCATCTCCAGCTAACCAACCATCGAATTTAAACTCAAATGGAAATCCAGCTAGTGAGCGAGCATAAAAGCTTTCAACTTTGATTTCGGAAATTTTGAGATTTGGGTCTTTACTGAATTGAGCTAGAAAATAATAAGCATATTTTAAGACCCAGTCCTTTTCTAAATTATGTCGTTCTGCCCATTTGAATAACTCAATTTGCAGCGCGATAAAAGCCTCAATACTTTTTTCTTTATTAGTTGAAATACCTTTTAAAGATTCAGAAAATTTTTGCTTTACATTTGAAATAAAATAATCTTTATGATTTGTAAGAAATTTCATACAAATTTGATGAGTCTTACTTACAATAAGACTTTGTAGAATTGATTCATCAATATCATTCGGATTTGTAAAGTAAGTCCATTTAATCATAAGACTATCTAGAAGCAACTTTATCGCATCTTGATAAATTTCTTTTTTCTTTTCTTCATCCGAGTTAACAAATGACAAATAACAGAGCAGAAAGAGGAGCTTATAGACGCCCCACTGGTAGTCAAACCTTCTGAAAAATGCACCTCTTTCAGGTTTAAAAATTAGAAAAGGATAATCTTCGACAAGAAGAGAATTTAAATAAGTAGTTAAATGTTTATTAAGGACAAAAATTCCCTCCTTACGAAAATCAAAAATGGACATATAATTGTTTTGATTTTCACCAAATAATTGATTGAAAAAGGGTGTAAATGCTCTCAATTCTTCGATAACATTTGGATATGATTGTCGAGTGAATTCAATAAAGTTTTGTTGATAAATAGAAACAAATTTGTTCCAATCTTGATATTTCCCCGATATGATTGCCGGTTGTTCAATATCCCAATAACTCAACATACTTTTGACGAAGTGTTCCTTCGATGAAAATGAAGTTGAGTAAAATAACTCACTTGATTGAGAATTTACGGATTTTTTCGACTTTATCTTTTCCTCTAGATATTGCGCTTCAAACTCCTTCTTCTTCGCAAGACGTTGAAGTTCACGTTCCCGGAGCAACTGTTTCGTAGTTTTTTTTCTCATCTTGAGCTTGATTTACCGTTTCACTCTCTATTTGCTATCTGTCGTTAATTTTAGAATGAAAAACATTTATCTTTTGCGCAATTCTCTTAATCACCTCTTATAGAGATAATTAATTCGTCCGATTTATCCAATGACGATAAAGAAGAATTAGTTAATGATGTTAAAGCGATAAATAATTTAGCTCTGAAAGAGCCGTCTTTCTTCAAGCCTATATGAATAAAGCAAAATTAAGAATTCAGTTGCGGACACATTGCCCCCTCTTTATACTTACAGACTCAAGGGATGCAAATCTAACTTAATTCATTTTTTCAGTATCTTCTCTATCATTCGACTAAGCATGTTCCAATCAATTGGCTCTTCTTTGATACCAGCTTCTTTCTTTGCCTTTTTTTCAGCTTTAATCTCTTTGACTTGATCCTTCATTACTTTCGTTTTGTATCGAATCCGATGGCGAAATTCAGTGACGAAATCTATCTCTTCTACGACCTCATTCAAATCAGCTTTCCAAATATATTGTTTCATCAGTTTTCCATCAACCCGATAGAAGTAATAATAAGCTTCGTGTTTTTCCCCGGAGGCACATTTACAGTTTTTCTTGCCACAACGAACCTTCTGAAGATAAACTCCGCCATTGGTAGTTGGAATAAAAATCTTAGGTAACATATTTCGAGTTTTGTCCTTTTTCGAGGGTTTTATTAGTTTTTTTTTAGGAGGGTATATCGTCCCAAATTTCGTTTTTTCCGCTCTTTTTTAGCTCTTCTTACAGGCGTTCTGGATTTTCGCTCTCTGTCTCAATCTTCAGACAGTGCGTATCGCCAAAAACAGAAACTATGTCACACTCTATTCAATCCACTTTGCGCATCGCTTTTGTTATAATCATCATTCTTTAAAGCTGAGATCTCTTTTTATAAACTCATAACAATTGCCGTAAATTATCGAGGGTAAGTAATTGCATTCCGCTTCGGCTTGGCTAATTCCCGCAGAGGTCATCGTTACATCGTAAGATACTAATTTTTTTATTAAAACTAAAAAGCCGCGTTTTTAACGCGGCTTTTTAGTTTTGTAATATCTCAAATAAACAAAAATAGTTTCAAAAAGGGGGGTTTGTAAGACAGAATCTAATGCCTTTCCTAGTTTTAGAGGTAACGCAAATTGCGGTAGCTCCATTCCGATACTACTCTGAAAGTAGAAGCTATTTTCAATGGCGGTGGTGTGATATGAATCACATGAAGAACTGTTGTTGAATTCATTTTTGTGAAAAATTGTTCCAAATCAAGGGCTAAAAATTTGACAACTAATTTTCAATTTTAAAGGTAATTTTGAATTCGACAACAGTATCCGTTCCTTTTTGAAACCTGCTTAGATTTTGATTTTGTACCGCAACATTCTCAAAATTGTAATTGTGTCTGGCTCGATTTTACGGCAGGGTCACACCCACTTCATATTTAGTAGGCGATGACGAGCCCAATGCCGGCTTTGCTCTTAAAAATCTGAACTTCAATCTTGTGGCGCATCATCGAAATCTGAGCGCAATTGTGCGCTTATGTTCAGACTGCTGAAAAAATCCTTTTGAGAATAGGTTTTCTTAGGTGTCAGGTTTTCATTTGTGGGCGGCATCGGGATTAGAATATCGTTCTTTTTGTTATGCAGCCAGAGTGCCATAACGTATAAAGCGGGAATTCTCAGAATTCGTGCTTCGTAATCATTTTTAACTACATCATCAAGGTTTTCAGCCTGCAAAATTGTCCTGACGGTTTCTTCGACAAATGGTCCGGTATTGAAATGAGAGAACTGCACTTTAGAACCTTTAGCAGCCCTAACTTCGGCAGCGCCTATTGGTTCATCCTCATGAAGGACCAGATAACGCCAGCTAGTTGCCTGAGCTTTGCTCAAGTCATTATCCTGAACATCTTTTAAGCCTAATGTGTAGACCTTTAATGGGACTGTTAACTCAGCAGATTCAGGTTTTCCTCCAACGGCTTTCAGCGCTTCACTGGAAGAGGATACAGCCATGTTTTGGATAGCGTCAGATACGATTTGAAATGCTTTTTTCGGCGGCTTGCCAGTTCTTAAAGACATAATTTAACTCCTACGATTTTGTATAATAACTGTGCGTCCAAGAACCGTTGCCTTGGTAACTTGTTCTAAAAGTATTATAAGAATAGGTGGATGACCCGTACCACGGATCTCGAACCGAAAGTGTTTGCCCGTTACTCGTCTCATATCCGTCTAGGATTACGAAATGCCCGCCGCCGCCTGACCAACCGATTCTTACTCCCAGAGGCTGTATGGAATCGACTTCCTGCTGTACCTGATTGAAGCTGGCAGTTCCGGTGCTCCAGCTATCGAGATTACCGGTTCTCTGCAAAGCGCGATCTAAATACCACGGCTGATTACATGCAGAACTGCCTTCATTTTGACAGCACGATGTTTGTCCAAGCTCCTGATTAACTAATGTGCACTGCGTCCACCCGCTTCCCAAATCATAGAAAAGCGAAGTGCTTGTTGCGACTGCTGACCAGCACCACTGTGTTTGCCGCTGTCTTTGCATATCAAATCCTAGATTTCTCGATGCAATCGAGCCTCCCAGCGGTGGTGCGAGTCTTGTTGAGGCAGAGAGAAGCGAAGAAGATTTTATTTGTTGTTTCAGCATAATTACACCTTTTGAGATTTTCAGTTATTTTCAAGCAATATAACTCTTAAATTAAACGTCTGCCGAGAAACATTTCTCCTGTTACTTAACTGACTTTTTGATCTTTTGCGAGCTTGTATATTCCTCGTAAGCCTGAACAATGCCCGAAAGCTCAGTCTGACCATTTAAGTTAAAGATACTGTAGGTAACAATAGCCCCGCCACTAAAACGAACCCGGCTGCCGGCAAATATGTCTACAATCGGAATACTCACGACCCGCACGTTGCCGCCGGCTTTGGTAACGCTCATCTGAATCCAATAACCTTTATGAGCTGGGTCGTTCATTAGCTTGTAAAGTTTTTCAGCCTGCAGGTAACTATAAAAATCTCCGCCTCCGCCTCCGGTTTTCTTTTTTTCTTCTTCTTTGTTGTAGACATTGACTGTAACGGTTGTGGGTTGTGCAGTGCTCGAAACTTCAGGTTTAGGGTTTGGATTGGGAGGAGTATTTTCCTTATACGGGATCCCTATTTCTTTGAGAAAACCTTTGTAAACCTCTCTTAAAGTTTCCATTCTGAATTTTAATTCATCACTTGTCCGGATAAATTCATTCAGTTTTTCCTCACTGACGGGTAGATTCTTATTATTTTTATTTTGGTCACCCGAAGTAACCATTTTTTGAATCATCGTTTCCGCCATTTTGTGTTTAGAGTCGAGCATTACAACTTTACTCAATAAATCAGAGGTTCCTAGCTTAAAAGAGTTTACCGAAATAGGCACTACCCCGGGATAAAACAGGCGGGGCGCTCCGCCCTGCGCAACATGCGATTCACATTTTGCGTTTTTGAAATGATTGAAAAACACGGCAACTAGTTCTTTTTCTGTGATATCAAATAAGGTAGGCGTATAGCTTTCCTTCCTTTGAAAAAGAGCAGCTAAATCACCTACAACACCCAAAAACGGAGCCACAAAACCGCCTAAACTTTTGTCATCGAGTTTCTCGACAGTTGCCTGGTGCTGCTGAGCCTCTTTTATTAATTCTTCATACCACTGTAAAAGTTGCTTTTGTTTATCGATCACCGAAAGATAATTTTGCAGCATCGCGGCTTCTTCCGGTCTGTAAATGACGAGGGTGGCATTCTCTCCAACGTGCCCGCGCGAGCGGCAGGCTATTTCCGTCGCAACTTTAGACATTGCTTTATAGCCTTGAATGCGGCTTTCAATAAACTCTCCCTTGAGCTCCTTAAACTCTGTTGACGTGCGGAGCGATTCGGCATCCGGTATCGGAAACGCCGCCTCTAATTCGGCTTTGCGCGCCTCTGCTATTTCTTTTCGGGCTTTAGCGGTATTGACTTCCTTTTGAAGTTCCGGAGAGATAGCTGACGGGTCGGGCTCGTCCTGTGCCGACACGACCGACGTCGAATAAAGGCTAAAGAGCATTACAAATAATAAAAAATACAGGGGGCGTATCAAGAACAAAATGTTTTTCGGCATTTCCAATCTCCTTTCAAATAATCGAAATTTATAAACGTTATGCAATGAGAAATATCAAATGTCCCCAGGGCTATAAGGCGTCTGCAGCAGCTTGAGCCGCGACAATTTCAATATCCAAAATTATGTCTTTTGTTTCCGCATCATATCTAATGTTTTTGAGTGATATCCCGGAGCGCACCTGTCCTGGAAAAGATGTCGAAATATCTCCTTGATCGGAAAGTCCAAGGACGTTTCTTTCTCCCGGAAACGGGTCTCCGGGATCTCCGTTATTATAATCATCCGGATCGAGAAGATTATGCCGTCCGTCAGCTTGAATGAGCAACATTCCCGGTCGGACCGTGCCTTCCATTTCCATCTCTTCGTCAACCCGCCAGATGAGAAGTCCTTCACCGGGCAAATCCAGATCAAAATATTGTTTGGCACGGTTTTCGAGCAGCAGATATTGTTTCGGACGCAGATGGTCAGAGTAAATTTTTATGACATATCCATTTTCATTGGTAACCGGCGGAAGCGTCACGTTTGCGGTCGTCTTATTGATTTTTTCGACCGGAATCCAGCCGTGCTGAGATTTATGTAATCCCGCCGGATGCACTGGGCGAACTTCGTTGCCGGCATACGAGCCGCTTGCCATCACGTCCCAGATGCCATTGCCGTCCCACTCATCTCCGTCTTCATCGTAATTAGGATCATAAAAATCCTGCCACTGAAACGCTAAGTGACCGAGTTCGTGAACGCAGACCCCGAGAGCCGCTTCCTGCGGAACCATTAAATAAGTCATCGCGACCAGATCCCCTGACACCATCTTGGGATGTTTCATATTCCACTTGTGCGACCAGATATGATCGCGGCGGATTAAAGGATGAAGCTTTTCGGCGCCCCGTCCTGAATGCACGATAAAAAGAGCGGTGATGGTACCGGTTTCCAGCTTGTCCAGTTCTCGGTTAAAAACAATCCCGGCATCAAGCGCCTCAGTGATCGCATCTTCGGCTAATCTTCTGGCATCTCGCGGGTAAGCATCGGCACGATCGATTCCCGAATGAGCGTTTGTGTAGTATGTATAATTTTCCGGCATTCTCAGCCAGCCGTGAACTTCCCCGGTTATCTTCACCTGATTGCGGCTTACTTCAAGGTAATAATCCGTCATACTACCGGTCGGATAGCGACCCTCGGAAAATAACAAGTTCTCGTAATGTTCGCGCGTGACGGCGCCCGGGCGATCGGAGAAATCAACCAGCAGAACCATGACGTGTAGATTGCCGGTGACGGGACGCTCCGGAATGCTTATTAACTCGGCGTGACGCTCACCTTCGGTAAAGTTTCCCACCAGGTGATCGTCGAGACCCTCGCGGCTGTGCGCCGGGTTGGTGTAACCGCTCACGACTAAAAACTGACGAAAGGTTAAACCGAGCGGTTTCCATTTGCTGTGGTATTCGTGAATTAGAAGATTCGTTACTTTGGGCGACGGTGGCACCCGGCAAAGACATTTTTTCATATTAGTTTCCTCGTGTTTTTCTATGTCCAAAATTTCAGTCTTTAATTGTTTCTTGATAAATAACGCCCGAAAAGGTTTAGTTTTTTCCTTCTTTTATTCCATACTCCGGGTTAATAAATAAACCCGTTTTTGTATTCATCCTCATAGTTATTTTCTCCTTAGTTTCTACTAAAAACTTAAAATGCTGATTGCAGAATTCACTGCATGAGAATCAATTTCTTTATTATTGTCATTACTGTTAATACTTGGTGATCGCGCCTGTGTTTCGCTTGAAGTAGTTAAGACAACTCTGGCATTTTTCACTTTTTCCTCTAATGCTTCTCTATCTAGCTTTGCTTGTTCTTTAGCATTCTGTGAGGCATCTGCTTTTTGCGTTTGGCGTTTTATTTCATCCTTTAGCGTCTTTTCGTTCTGCTGGGCGGGAAGCCTACCGAAGTAATAACCGATAATGACAAAGATTATCGGTTCGAGGCGCGTGATCATGGTCACGTCGGCAAGTGGTTTAAGCCAGCCTAAAAGTGCAGACGCATAAAGAAGAACGAAAATTAAGGTCAATGCGACCATCATCCAACTTTTAAGAACGTCGGTTGTATTTTGCATCGGAGAAGTGTCTTGAACACCTTTGTCTGTCATAACAATTTTCCTTTCTTAATAAAATAATTGTTTCCGAAACCGAATATATAAGTTGATTCGCGCAAAAACTGATAATTTTCTTGCTAATTTGAATGTTTTCAAGCTATAAATACTTGTTCAAAAATAACTATTAAAATCCAAAATAGCTGAACTATTTTTCCTAAAAGACTTATATTGACTAGCGATTACATTAAAGATTTACGCGTTCAATCAATAACGCCCTTTAGAGAAACAAAAACTATCATCAGTTTTTACTTTTTCTTTAAAAATCTCAGATAGCAACTTCGGGAATCTTTTGCCAATAAATAGCGTAGAAACAAATATATGGTTCCATCCTCAGAAATAACTGAATTATTAATTGATTGGAGTAATGGTAACCAACAAGTTCTAGACAAACTGTTTCCTCTAATCGAAAATGAGCTACACCGACTTGCCCATTACAATTTGCGGCGGGTAAATCCGGGAATTACTCTCCAGACCACCGCACTGATTAATGAGGCCTATATCCGTTTAGTCAATCAACGCGATGTTCATTGGCAAAACCGCGCCCATTTTTTCGGCATCTCTGCTCAGATAATGCGTCGTATTTTACTTAACTACGTGCGCGACCAACATCGCATTAAGCGGGGAGGCAGGGCTGTCCAAGTTTCGCTTTCAGAAGTCGCCGTTGTTTCGCCAGAAAAATCTGATGAGCTGCTAGCGCTAGAAGAAGCCTTGTGTCGTTTATCTGAAGTTGACGAACGCAAGGCGAAAGTGGTTGAACTACGTTATTACGGTGGCTTGAGTGTTGAGGAAACTGCTGAAGTTTTGAAGGTCTCTGGAATTACTGTAATGCGTGATTGGAATCTAGCGAAAGCGTGGCTCGCGCGGGAAATAAGAAATGAAAAATGAGGTTTGGGAAAAAGTTGAGCGGATTTTTCATACCGCGCTTGATTTGTCGGTTGAAGACAGAAATTCATATCTTCAACGCGAATGCGCAGGTGAAGCCTCCCTGCTTTCCGAAGTCGAATCTTTATTAGATTGTTTTGAAAATGAAGTGAGTTTGCTTGATCAACCTGTTTTTGAACTTGGTCTTGAAGCAATTAATGCCACACGACAAAAAAATCTCGCAGGTTCGGTAATTGGTTTTTATCAGTTGCAGGAAAAGATCGGTGCGGGCGGAATGGGTGAAGTTTATAAAGCCGTTGACATGCGACTGCAACGTTCCGTCGCACTGAAATTTCTTTCAGAATCGTTAGCTAACGACAATGCGGCTAAAAGAAGGCTGATCAAAGAAGCCCAGGCTGTTGCAATGCTCGAACATCCGATTATCTGTACAGTGTATGGGATCGAAAATATCGAAGAGCATCATTTTATCGTGATGCAATTCATTGAAGGAACAACGCTTGCCGAAAGTATTAAATGTCGAACCATCAGCGTTGAAAAGTTCAACTCAATTACACGCCAGATAATTACAGCCGTTGCCTTTGCACATTCATATGGCATTATT
This sequence comes from Pyrinomonadaceae bacterium, assembly GCA_030448055.1. GTDB lineage: Bacteria > Acidobacteriota > Blastocatellia > Pyrinomonadales > Pyrinomonadaceae. The sequence goes on along the minus strand of JAUJNR010000003.1, from coordinate 679,315 downwards.
CACCGCGACCTGAAACCCGGAAATATTATGCTGAACGAAGATGGGCAAATAAAAATTCTTGATTTCGGGCTGGCAAAAGTTATTCAGGAAAAACCGTTTCTTGAACTCGATACGATGGATACCATAAGCCAAATTACGCAAAACGGATTGATTATCGGAACTGTTTCGTATATGTCTCCCGAACAGTTACGCGGCGAGAAGCTAGATTACCGAAGTGACATTTTCAGTGTTGGAATTATTCTCTACGAATTGCTTGCCAGGCAAAATCCATTTGACCGCAAAAGTCAGGCGGAAACAATCGCCGCAATTTTAAGCGATGACCCCGCCCCACTCAAAAGCTTTGTGCCTGATTTTCCAGAAAGACTGATAAATCTGGTCGAAAAATGTTTGCATAAAGATAAAGAAACAAGATTTCAATCGGCTGCGGAGATTTTAATTGAACTAGACAAAGCTGAAACTGAAAAGTTTATCGGGACATTCTCCAAACGCCATAAAAATTACTTTATAAAAACCGTTCTCGCCGCATTTTTGCTTGTTATTTTGGCAGTGATGTTTTTCCAGATAGGTAATCGTCAACAAAAGACTTTAGCCGTTTTGCCGATTTCTTTTGAAAATCCCCCAACTGAAAAGGAATATCTGGCTGACGGACTGACGCAAAGCATTATTGATAAACTATCGAACTTGTCTGAACTGAAGGTCAAAAACCAGTACACTGTTGCAAGTTTTAAAGGAAGAACGAATGAACCACAAACAGCGGGAAAAGAATTAAACGTCGATGCCGTCTTTGCCGGCTCAATTACCAAGCGTGATGATTCGCTGTTCCTTGTAACTAAACTTGTTCGAACGTCTGACGGTGTCGTTATCACAGCAGATGAGTATAAGGTTGAAGAATCTAAACTTATTGAATTACAGGAAGATATTTCTTCCCGAATTATAGGTAAAATTAAATCGAGTCTGACCAATGAAGAAAAAAATAAATTATCTAAAAAGGATACTGAAAATCAGGAAGCGAAAAGACTTTATATTCTCGGGCGGTTTCATCTCGGAAGACGGCAGGGTGAGGATTTAAAGAACGCTGAACGATATTTTAGGGAAGCGACTAATTTAGATCCTTCTTATGCAAGAGCGTGGGGGGGGTTAGCCGATACTTATTCACTTTATAGCCTTCCGGGTCATAAAGGTTCCATATCACCAGATGAAGCCGTAAAATTAGCAAGAGCAGCCGCGAAAGCGGCACTGGAAATCGATGACACTTTGTGCGAGCCATACAATTCCTTGGGAATGATTAAACTCAGATACGAATGGGATTGGAAAGGAGCTGAAGAATATTTCAGAGCAGCAGTCAGCCGCAATCCAGAGTTTCCCCAGGCTCATTTGGGTTTATCAAATTTACTGACAATCAGAGGAGAATTTAATGAAGCTATTGAAGAAGCAAAAAAAGCAAAAGAGTTTTCCCCGTTTACCGTTTCGTCTGATCTGAATATGGCGGGCGTTTATTATTTCAAACGTGATTATGAACAAATGAGCAGTGTTTTATCTGCATCATTAGAAAAATTTCCGAACCATAAAAGATTAAATTATCTGCGTGGTCTTCAGCTGTTGGAAATCAACAAAATAAAGGAAGCAACTGAAATTTTTGAAAAAATGTATCAAGAAGACAAAGTACTCGCTGCTGCCCCGCTTGGTTTAATTTACGGTAAAACAGGAAGAAAAGATGAAACTCTGAAAATTCTTGCTTCTTTAGAAGAATTTTCAAAAAAAGAAGGAGAAGATTATATTCCGTCACAAGAAAAAGCGATTATTTACCTCGGACTTGGAGAACTTGATAAAGTTTTTGAGAACTTGAATAAAGCTTGCAATGAACGGTTCCCCTCATTCCCATTTGCACTAAACGATCCGATTTTTGACGAAATAAAATCTGACTCAAGATTTGCCGACATCAAAAACTGTGCAAATCTTTAACCTGAAGTTAAATCGAATCTGCAACCGTTTCAAGCTCTCTGCTAATTTCTAACGCAGACTGTTGCCTCTTCGAATCAGAATCAATGAGAAGATTTTCGACAATTTCTTGAAGTGGCTTCGGCACACTACGTCGCAAGTTCCCAATTGCAATCGGTGTATCAGGATCATAAAGTTTTCCGGTCAACAGAAAATAAACAACTGCACCGAGTGCATAAAGATCATTCGAATACGGTGAATTTTGATTTTCTGCAGACTTGGAGAAGCCATCAGTTTTCCAGTCAAACGGAGCAGATTGATGTATCAAATAAGAGTTTTCAAAATCAATTGGTCTCAGCGATTTATTGGGTGAAACAAGCAGATTCGCCGGTTTACAGTCATTCCAAATCCAACCTGCTTGATGAATTTCGGCAATTATTTTGGCAATCTCAATCGCAAAAAATAGAACTTGTTTGACTGAAAAACGTCGTCGTCTGGTTTTCATCAAATCATGAAGGCTTTTGCCTACGACGTACTCCATAACCAAGTAGAAATTTCCGTCCACTTCAAATGATGAAAAAACCTCTGGAACATCTTTGTAAATCTTCCTTAAATCATTTAAAACATCAAATTCATTTTTGACGAGATAATAACCGTCTTGACCGTTCCAATAAACCTCACCGTGTCGTCTTCCCTCTTTAACGATGCACAGACGAGGTGGAGTAATAGTTAAATCCAAAGCAATATAAGTTCCTCCCTTTCCGCGTTGTGTAATTGCCCGAATAACTTTATATGTTGTCATCAATGGCGTTATAACGTTTTCGGAATTATCTTCATTCTTTAACGGCTTATCTTGGAATGGATCGGAAAGCCATTCGGGAACGGCTCGAAACCGGTCGTCATAAACAAGATGTCCTGACAAGTGTTGAACGGCAGGTAAACTCATGCCGTTTTCATTTTTTATTTCTATTTGTGCGAAAGCTCCATAACGATAAAAAACAGAACTGTTAGGTAAATACCGTTCATCAAAAGGGACAGCAATTGAGATAAATTCGCTTGTCAATTCATGAAGTTCGCGGGCAAGTTTCACTGCTTCTTTTTCCGTTGAAGGATAAACTGTAATGAATTTCCCAACTTGCCAATAACCGTATTGCAACCCACAGTTAATTTTGAAAAGTACGTTGAGTGATTCAGGTGCTTTGAATTGTATGTCTTGCGAAATCAAAAAGGGGGCGATTTTTTCGAATAAATCACAAGCCTCAAGAAGCGTTGCGGAAATATGAAGTTTCCAGCCCTGTAATGGTTCATGAGGCTTAGCTTCACGACTAAGCCTCCAAATTTCTTCCTTAGCTTTTACAGGTAGGTACCTCTCACAAAGACGGTGCCAACGTAAGGAAAAAAAATTTTCCTTTTCGTCTGTTTTTGAGAGTACCGTTTCTGACAAATTCAAAGGGACTCTGTCTATTTGCTCCATCTGATAATCCATACATTCATTGTAGATTAACGAAAATTGACCTTTAGATAAAAGGAGCAAGCTCAGGAGGAATTGGATTACTCTTGGCTGGGTTAGTAATTGTACTCAAACCGTTCTCCAAATGCGCTTTTAATTTATTACCCATATTTCTTCCAGTAGTAATGGTTGTTCCTCCCCCGCAAAGCGCATCGCCTGCTATATAAGCTAATATTAATGGTCCCCAAGTAGTACCCATAAACGCTGCATCCTGTCCTGTCAGACGCTGTAACTGCTCAGCGTTAGAATTGAAATTCCTCATATACATATCCCATTCTTTACTGCCTAACCCATTAAGAACCGCCTCGACTGCCTCTTCTTGTATCCTAGCAGCGTGATGCGCACCCTGTGGTGTGCTTACAAGTTCGCTCCATTTGTTAATTTTTTCCATTATTTTCATAATACGATTTTCTCCTTATTGTTATTTATTTTGGTTGATAATAATCTTCAACCATCTTTCAACTACCTCATCCTTGATAGGATTAAGTTCGTCAAAATCCTTGTTGCTGTCACGAATAAATTTCAGCATTTCCGGCATTCCGAATTCTCCCTCATCTCCGCAAAAATCGGAGTTAGGATGAAAATCCTCATTCAAAATTGATGGTCTGCTAAGTTTAAGAAGTGCCACGAAAGTCTCAGCCACGATACGGCTGCCGACTTCTCCAAGCCTTTGACCCGCTTCCTCAATTTCAGCTTCTGCCAGCAAGTAAAACCATAAAGGCGTCTTTTTTGAAAATTTATATTTAAGATTTTCCGGTAATAAATTTGCAAGTTGCTCCGGTTTCAAAATTCGTTCTTTAGATCCCAAGATTGTTTTTGCAACGGCTTGTCCAGACGGTAACCCAAGTGCTCTTGTGCGATACAAATCAAGTGCTGGAAGAGAAAATTCTCTATTAAAAATGACGACTCTCGGATTTAAGACCCCAAGTAGTGGAGCGATTTTAGTATTGATTTCCGAAGCAAAGTTAAATTTTTGTTTTTTAAGAGCAATTGAATGATCAATACTGTAAAACCAATTCCAGTTGATCAACCAATCACTAGGAAGATTGTTTTTCCCAGCCATGCCGCCCTCTCCAGTAAAAATTCTTAATTGAACAAGAGTAGCAACATCAATGTGAGTACTACTTGGTTCGTCAAGATCCGGACTTGAATCATTGTTAAACAAGTGATTCCAATTGTATGAATTCCTAATCATACTATGTCCGACTCGATATGCAGCGACTGAAAATTCTAAAGGCATAAATACATTATTTTGTTTGGGAAAATAGAATTTATTGCCTTCAGTTAGAACATCATTCAAAACCGATTTTTTAATAATTTTTGGAAGAAAATCTTTAACAATAATCCACTGGTAATGACGGATAACAATTTCGCGGGCAGTTTCAAATGTAGCTGGCGTGTCCCCCCCACCATGATTTTTTTTAAGATATTCGACTACGGCGTTATGAAATTTAATAAACGCAACCTGCGTTTGTGCGACTGCTAAATTTTCATCGTTGCGCTGGTCAACAATCACAGCTATCGGACAATCTGATCTTCTGGGTAAATCATTCGGAAAAGACTGCTGGATGGTATCTTTAACAGTGTCTCCTAAGTTCAAAAGCGATTGCGAGCCTGGTTTCAATAATTCAGCTCTTGCGGGTTCATCTGGATTGGATGGAGACTCAAAACCGTAAATAGTTTCTAAGTTGAAAAAAGGCGTTCGTTTGTTCGAAATGCTTGAAGAAGAGATCAGATCCCAGGGAGGGATTTCATCGACAGTGGCTGAATCAAGAGCCATATCGTGATCAATAAATTGTCCCAAATAAGTGTAACCTGCAGGAATTTTTTCAGTTTCAACAACCATAAATTCCGCTAATTTATTTAACTCTTCGTCCGAAGGATTATGCCCGTTATTGATTCCAAGCATTTCTTCATAACCAAAATTGTTTTTTGACATATTATTTATCAATGAGAAGACGATTTCTGAACTCATACGTGCTTCTTTTTTGACCTTGTAGGTATTTAGATTTAGCACATATTTACTGGCGAAAAAGTTCTCATATACAAACGAACTCAAACTCATTAAAAACTATCACTCTCAATTGTTTCGAAACAGATTTGTTCACTGAACGCCCGGTTCTGCCAAGTCACTCGAGCCTGATCAATCAACTTCAGATAAGCCTCGTTAACGAGAGCTGTTGTTTGCAGCGTATGACTTACCCTTTCTCTCCGCATATAATTGTGAGCTATACGACGCAATTCGATTTTTGTAAGAGGTAGTAAACGGGCCAAAGAGGACTCATCGCACTCCATGCAACCAGCAATTCATTAATTTCCAGAGTTTCTCCCATCCTCGGTTTTGATGGAGTTAAATATTACTTACCCTTAATGAAAATGATAAAAATTATGGAGTCATTCTAAAGCAGATATTTATAAATAGCAATTTTTTTGTAATGCACCCCTTTAATCAAGCTGCCTGAGAGCGAGTAATTTAATTATTTTTGAACCATTTCGCTTCAAATGCGTTCGGTGTTTTGTAACCAATTGCCGAATGCAGATAATACGCGTTGAAATGCTCGACAAACTTTTCCACCTCAATCGCTAACTCCTCAACCGATGCCCATTCGCGCAGCCAGCAGAGTTCTTCCTTAATGGTGCGCATCAGCCGCTCGGTATCAGCGTTTCCTTTCGGATTGGCATAAGCGGTGAACGCCTGCCGAACGCCAAGGGCTCGGCACTCGCGCATAAAGGTCAAAGATGTCGGCTGGCTGCCATTATCACTCATCAGGTTTAATTCCAGAGTTTCGGCTTCCAGAATGCCTTGCCGAAACTGCCGACAAACTGCCTGGTTGACTGCTTCGAGCCAATCGGCAGCACGGCATCGCTCAGCGACAAACGCGCCTAAAATCTTCTTTGTAAACCAATCATTAACGACCACCAGATAAGCCCAACCTTCTCGGGTTAGAACTTTTGTCATATCCACGCCCCACCAATTGTTCGGCTTATGGGGACGAGGCTTTGACCCGTTCGACACACGTTTTGCTTTTAATCTCTCATCACCTTTGACAAGCAAATCATTTTCCCGCAAGAGTCGGTAAACGCGCTTCTTGTTAATAACCAATCGCTCGACAAAACTCAAGTAAGCCCAGATCCTTCGATAACCCCAAAACGGATGTTCCGCTTTAAGCTTTCGGATAATCGGCAAAACCTCTGCATCGCGAGCAGCTATGGCTAAACTCCGGCAGCGGATAAATCTTACCAATCGCTTTTTTTTAACTCGACTGTCAAATCCCCGATGATGCTTTTGAGTTTCTGCACTTGACGCTCAAGCTGAGTTTCTTTTTTACTTTGCTTTGCCGTGTCAAAGAGCTTTGGAATATTCTCTAAAAACTGTTCGCGCCACTTATAATACTGTGTTTGATGAATCTGATATTCATTGCAAATCTCAGCCACACGGCGACCTTTTAACCCTTGAACGACGATTTTTGCTTTATCTTCCGCTGTCCAATTGCGTCCTCTTCCCATAAAAAGTATTCTCCTGTTCGGTTAGAATACTCACTCTGAATCAGCTTTGTCTTAATGGGGAGCAGTATATTTTTGTTGAGGACTACTTTTAAATCCTGGATATGAGTTTAGCAGATACCAAATGACATCCGAGGCTTACCGTTTCCAAAGATAATTGAAGGGTAAAACGTCTTGAAATAAATCAAACGATTCATTCCAATAACTATCATTTTCAAGCGAATCGCTCTGAGTATCTTCACATGATGATAAAGGTAACTGAAGCAAAAGTACGACGAAAAGGAGTCGAAACACACTAAGTATTTACTGTTTCAATAAGTGAAACAGGCTTTTCATTTTTCACGCTTTCGATAAGATAACTTTGGCCTTTGATACCTAACTCATTTTTTAAATACGCTGTTTCAAATCTATTCCTATTTTACTTAATTGAGGTTTTACAACTGTTTAGATAAACAGTTGTAAAACCTCAATTAAGTAAAAACGCTCTACATAATAAAAAAGAAAACTATTTTAAGAATTACATGTAAAGTTTTCCATTTCTTTGGTGCGTTAGTAAGTGGAATAGGGTAAATGCTAACTGGATCAGATCTGAGGACTACTTGGATTTAAAAATTAAAGTGGTTCCATTCACTTCTTCAGCACAGTTGGATTTTACTGGCGGCAGCAGAATAGATCGGGTGATAGTGAAGACTGAGTTTGTATACATAAAATCAGGGGTTTTCACAAGTAACAAATAGAAAATACAAAAATAAGGAGGCGAAAATGATAGAACAAATCACAAAAATAGCGATGGTAATAATTTTGGCAATCAGTTTAACGGTGAGCACTGCGGCACAGAGTCAAACGAACGACGATTTGGCTCAAATTATAGCTTTGACCGGAGTTGAAACGTCACGAGGAACTTTCGAGCCGATAAGCAATATGTCCTACGGCAACACTTTTGTCTTTAACGGCTTTGCTGCATCGGAAACACATCATCTCACCATTTCGCTTGATTATTTATGCGAGCAATGCGATACGAACAGCCATTTTCCCGTCACCGGCGGTTCGTGGTCGCTAGTTGTTTTCCGTAATGATGTTTATGTCGGAACGCTCTACGGAAAAGTGTCGGGCGGAGCGATCGACGTGGTAACGAATCGCAACGGAGAGCCCGGATTCAGACAAATGCAAATCAATTTGCGGGCGACTGGCGGATTGGGGAGATTCGCGGTGAGAAGAGGCGCAACAAACATCAACGGCGTATATGAGGCGATAACAGACGCGCATTCAAACCGAACAATCGCGAACATCAACTTCCCTTTCGGATTGTAATGACAGACGCGGCAAACGACAACTTTAAACGCGATTTAAGAACGAATGTTGCCGTCCGGCGCGGCATTACTAAATTGGGACGGGAGAAAGTGAAAATGAAACTTCTCATTGGGTGGGACGTTAAGTTCTAAAAAGTCTTTTTTATTGGTAGTTGTTTCTTTAAACAATAAATTCGTGATCCTTATGAACACGGTAAATTGGAGTAAGACAAAAGAAATTTTCAATGAAGCACTAAAGCTTCAAGACGATGAACGCCGTCGGTTTCTCGATCAAGCTTGTGAAAGCAACAAAGAATTATGTTCCGAAGTCGAATCTCTTCTTTCATCTTTTGGTCATGCCGAAGAGTTTATGGAGGAATCAGCCGTAGCTCAAGTAGCAAAAGATATTTCCGGTAAAAACGAAAGATTAATTGAAGGGCAAAGGATAAGCCATTACAAAATCCTCTCACAAATAGGCGTCGGCGGAATGGGCAAAGTTTACCTGGCATATGACGTTCGTTTAGGACGCAAGATTGCAATCAAAATCCTTTCTTCGGATTTTACGGCGGATAAAGATCGCCTAAAGCGTTTCAAGCGAGAGGCTCAAACTGCTTCTTCTCTCAATCAACCGAATATCATTACTATTTATGAGATTGGTGCAGAGAACGGACAGCATTTCATTGCCACCGAGTATATTGAAGGCAAAACTCTGCGCGAGTACAAGAGCATGGCTTTTCCAGATCTGCATAAGGTGTTGGATATCTGCATTCAAATCGCCAGAGCTCTCGCGGTTGCTCATCAGGCAGGAATCGTGCATCGCGACATAAAGCCGGAGAACATTATTGTTAGACATGACGGAATCGTAAAAGTCATTGATTTTGGTTTGGCTAAACTGGTTAAGAATGTAAGTGACGAGCCAATAATTATTAATACCGATGTTCCTACCAAAGAAATGGATTCAACCATGCCTGGCATGGTGCTTGGAACGGTCGCTTATATGTCGCCGGAACAAGCGCGCGGGTTGAAGATTGATGGAAGATCGGATATTTGGAGTCTTGGCATTGTTTTGTATGAACTAATTACTGGTAAAGTGCCGTTTGCTGGAGAAACCGTTAGCGATTGTATCGCCTCAATTTTGAAGACCGAGCTTCCGCCTATTCCCGAAACAGAATACACACCCGCCGAGCTTCAAAGAATTATGCGAAAGTCATTGGCGAAAAACTGCGACGAACGCTATCAAACAGCACGCGATTTGTTAATTGATTTAGAAAATTTGCGACACGATTTAGAATTGCGAGTTGCGGTAGAGCGTTCTACGACACCGCATACTGAAAAAATCAAAACTAATCCAAATGAAAACGAGACGAATGTAATTACCAATTCTGATTCAAGAGGACATGTTCCAGTGAAAACTTCTAGGCAGTCTACTTCAATGGCGGAATATGTCACAAACGAAATCAAGCGGCACAAACTGAGCTTTAGTTTAATTTCCGGCGCCTTGATTCTCAGTCTGTTCATAATAGGTTGGAGTTCGTATTTTCCTAAAGAAACTGTTTCCTCAATTGCCGTACTGCCCTTCGACAATGATGGCAACGATCCTAATACCGAATATCTCTCAGAGGGAATTGCCGAAAGTATAATGAAGAATCTTTCGCCATTGCACGGCATAAAGGTTACCGCTCGCAATTCAAGTTTTAAATACAAAGGCAAAGAAACAGATCTGAATGAAGTAGCAAATGCTCTCGGCGTGCAGGCAATTGTCACGGGCAGAATTGTGCCCCTTAACGATCGATTGATTGTCAGCGTCGAATTAATTAACGCAAAGGATAAAACACAGATTTGGAGTGAGCAATATAACCGTAAGCCTGCGGACTTGTTTCAATTACAATCAGAGATTTCCAAAGAGATTGCCGGAAAACTGAGTATTCGATTAACAGGCATACAAGAACAACAAGCCGCGTTTCAGGAAGTAAATCCACAGGCTTATGAACTCCTGCTCAGAGGGAACTTATTTTGGAATAAGGGGGGGACGGACAATCGGAAGAAAGCTATTGAGTACTACAATCAAGCAATAGCCGTTGACCGAAATTATGCACTTGCGTATGCAGAACTGTCTGCTAGTTACAGCGCTCTTATTAGTTATGGTAGTGATTATGATCCGAAAGAGTATAAACCTAAAGCAGAAGAAGCCGCATTGAAAGCGCTTGAATTGGATGAAAATCTTCCTGATGCGCATTATGCCCTTGCATATCTGAAGACACATTCTTGGGAATGGATACAAGCAGAACGCGAATACCAACGCACGGTTGAATTAAACCCAAATTATGCCAGAGCTCACAACGGATATGCTCTTTATCTAAGCCTAATGGGACGCCACGATCAGGCCATAAGCGCAATCAAGCGAGCGCGAGAGCTTGATCCACTCTCATTACGTGTCAATATAAATAATGGTTTTATACTTTATCTTGCACGCCGTAATGATCAGGCGATTGAAATTTTAAAGAAAACTCTTGAGCTGGATCAAAATCATTCTGCTGTCCATCTTTATCTTGGTTACGTATATACGGAAAAAGGCATGTACAAGGAAGCCATCGCTGCTTACCAAGAGGCAGTTAGATTGGGCGATGACAGCTCAAGCACGCAAATCTTTTTGGGGGAAGCTTATGCAAGGTCAGGAGAAGTCGAAAAAGCAAAAGTAATACTTAAGAATTTGAAGGAAAGCAAAGAATACAAGTCGCCAGCCGAGTTAGCAGTTCTTTACGCCGCGTTAGGAGACCGCGAGCAGGCGTTTGCCTTACTGGAAGAAGCCTACAATGAGCACGACTTGCAGTTACAGTATTTAGGCGTTGATCCGGCTTTTGATCCATTGCGCTCTGATCCTAGATTTCAAAATCTATTGCAGCGCATCGGATTGATGAACTAATAAATGGTTCAATGACAGGATGTTTTCAAAGCTTCCAGTCTGGGATATATGTCAACAGCATCTCAGAAGAAGAGTGTTTTAAGGTCACTTTCTTCTGTCACTTTTAAGTCTAGCTGAGAATAAAATGAATTTATTCTTTGTGTGATTTCCTTTACAGCATCGGCATCATTTGCCGTGTAATGCTTCATCGTTGTTTGCAATTGTGAGTGTCCGCCAAGTTTTCCCGCTAAAGCCAATGGAGTGCCTTGTTGAATCCAGCGTGTTATTGCTGTTCGTCGCAGGTCGTGAAAATGCAGGTCATCTATTTTGGCAAGGCGTTTTGCCGTGGCAAACGATCGTTTTATATCTGTAAAAGGAAATGGTTTTTCGCCTTTGGTAATCTCTTTGAGTTTTTCGAGTTCATCTTTGGCTCTATGCGAAAGCGGAACAAGTCTCGCTCTTTCTGTTTTGGTATTAGTTCCGATAACTCGAATCAAGCCGTTATCAAAATCAAGATCTTTCCAATTTAATTTGAATATTTCTCCACGCCGCATTCCACTATCTAAAGCGAGAATGATGATTGCTTTTAGATGCGGATTATCTTCACTAATCTTTGCAGTGACTTCTTGTTCTTTGCCTCTTAGTTTTCTCTTATAAGTTACTGTTCGTTCTCCCTGACAAACCCCAAGAAGTCGTTTTTCTTCATCAATGGTTAAAAGCCTATGCCGTTCAATTTCATTTGAGGTATCTATCACCTTGGCATTGAAAAAGATGTCTTTAAGTATCCAGCCTTTGCCGTATGCAAAACGCATCATTTTTCGCATGGCAGAAAGCGCGCGATTGACCGTGGCGATTTTGACAGGTTGCCCTAATGGTTCGGAATTTGTTTTTAATCGCCAGAGTTTGTATTGGGTAAGACTTTCAGTAGTTATCTCTTTGATAAGACGTTTTCCGAAAAATAGACGCAGATTATTTATCTGAGGTTTGAGTCCGGCAATTGAGCGAATGCCGGCAACTTTTCTTCCTTCGACTATTTCAGCAGGTCTATAAAAAATCTGTTCGCAAATATCAGCTAGCTGATTGAAAGTCATCCTTTCGCCCGTCTGCATTTGCCCGTGAGATTTTTTCACTTCATCAACTAACTTGTTTCTTAAATCAATTGCATCACCTTTCTTATCAGCGTGGCGTTCAATGTATTTTGTTTTCCCAATGAGTTCATCAAGATATTCAATACGGACAATCCACTTGTCTTTACTTTTGCCGTTTTTGCGTTTGAATACTTTATCTTTAATTTTCATTCTTTCCCACCAATTCCCACCAGTATTCCCACCAAATTTTATGTAATATCTGGCAATATTGTGAAATAGAATGAAAATATAAGCAAGACGAGACGGCAGTAAACAAAGGGTTTTATAATAGTTTTTGAAATATAATGAAAATATTTGAAACGATAGTTCCTGTGACTGGCAGTCATGAGGTCAGGGGTTCGATCCTCCTCGACTCCACCAATAATATCAACAGTTTAGAGCATCTTTCGAGATGCTCTTTTCCTTTTTGGTGTGTCAATAGTGTGTCAAATGTGCTAATGCCCTATTTTGGATAACTATAAAATTATGTTTTTCTCAAAAACGGTTTTTGGAGACTTTTGTTCCGATGTTAATGTTTGTTGATAAAACGTGGTCTCTACTTTTGGATTGGGTTATTGAATAATAAAAATCGTGAGTTGATTTATGAAACTTTGGGGAGTTGATTTAGGCGGCACTAAAATCGAATGTGTGGTAATAGATAAGGAAGAAACAGTGATTCGGCGCCGCATACCTACCGAAGCCGACAAAGGCTACGACCATATCATCTCGCAAATAAAAAAATTGATTACACAAGTTTCAGCTGAAATTGGGGTATATCCGACAAATATCGGGTTTGCCACTCCGGGCGTTCTCGATTTGGATACGCAGCGTATGAAAAACTCCAATACGGTTGTATTGAACAATCAGCCGTTGCAAAAAGACATCGAAAACGCTTTGCAGATTCCCGTTAAACTCGCTAACGATGCAAACTGTTTCGCGCTAGCTGAAACCCTATTGGGAGCAGGTAAGGCTTATCCAAAAGCCGACCTTGTTTTCGGCGTAATTATGGGTATGGGCGTCGGCGGCGGGCTAGTTGCGCACGGTCGCATAATCGAAGGCATTCACGGCATCGCAGGCGAATGGGGACACAACATTTTGGAAGAAAACGGCGAATTTTGTTATTGCGGAAAACGCGGCTGTGTCGAACGAGTAATCTCGGGCGTTGCACTTGAACATTACTACGCGAAAATCAGCGGCAGTAAATTAAAATTAAGTGAGATTTTAGTCAATCATTTAACGGGAGGCGATAAATTTGCCGATGAGACAATCGAGCGACTTTTAGAATATTATGGGCGTGCAATTTCGACTTTAATAAATGTATTAGACCCGAATCTAATTGTCATCGGCGGAGGGGTCGGTAATGTTGATTTGCTTTACACAAAAGGATACAAACGCATTAAAAAATATTTGTTTAATCCTGGAGAGTTTAAGACACCGATTCTCAAACCGACGCTTGGTGACAGCGCAGGTGTTTTTGGCGCTGCACTTTTATAATAATTAGAAAATTCTTATATTAAAATTGAAAACCGTCTCAAAAAAACCCTTTTTAAGACGCCTTTGTGAGGTGAAGTAAATCCAATCATAAAAATGCTTCTGATAGAAATATGAACCAGTCGAATACTCATTGCCTGATGTGCGCGCGTGTTGCTTTGCTACTGCAAGAGGACGGACATCCGTTTTTGATTCACAAATTTCAGCATTCGGTTTTCGTTGTTGGCGATCATCAGTTTTTCCGTGGATATTGCATGCTCCTGTTTAAGGAGCACATTCGGGAACTTCATGAGCTTGAACCAATAGTTCACTCCGCCTTGTTCACCGAACTTATGATCGCTGGGCGCGCCATCGCCGATACGTTCCAGCCCTGGAAAATGAATTATTCATGTTACGGGAACGTCGTTCCTCATATTCACTGGCATTTGTTTCCGCGTTATGATTCAGATCCTGACCGCCAACAGGTTCCCTGGCATCACGCCGACAAATTTGAAAAGCATATGATTGACGAGGCGGCGGCGCAGCATTTGGCAACGCAAATTCGCTCGAACTTGATTTTATCTCAATCTTGAAAAAGCCTCATAAACGACCCTTTGAGACAAAACTTAATTTTTTTGTTCGGTTCAAATTCTGGTTTTATTTAGAGAATTTGTGAATTGTTTTATAAGTAGGGGTTTGCACGATTAGCAAAGTAAATATCAGTGCTGGCAATACTATCAGCACTGATATTTACTTTTTTGTATTTCTAATAAAAACACTTTTCTTAAACTACTTGTTCGGTTTAGCCTGCGGTTTTATATTCGGCGAATTTTTTGGGTTGTTTACTGGAAAACCGCGTTTTTTCATCAACGCTTCGATTTGCGGATCGCGTCCGCGGAAGCCACGATAACCTTCCGCCGGGTCAATTGTATTTCCGACCGAAAACACATTTTTAATCAGCCGCCTGCCAACTTCCTTGTCATACGCTCCTTTTCCTTCGGTAAATGCGTCGTAAGCATCTGCGGTTAATACGTCCGACCATAGATAGCTGTAATAACCGGCGGAATAGCCGTCACTCGAAAAGACATGTCCGAACTGCGGCGTGCGGTGGCGCATCACGATTTCTCGTGGCATTCCAAGCTGGGCAAGAGTTTCGCGCTCAAATTTGTCCGCATCGATTTTCTGCGAACCTGCCAGATGCAATTTCATATCGACCAGAGCGCTGGCGAGATATTCGACCGTGCCGAAACCTTGATTAAACGTTGCGGCTTTTTGGATTTTATCAACCAAATTTTGCGGAATCGGTTTTCCGGTTTCATAATGAAGTGCGAATTTCTGCAAAACTTCCGGCGTCGAGAGCCAGTGTTCCAGAAGCTGCGAAGGAAATTCAACGTAATCGCGTGCGACCGCCGTTCCCGACAGTGACGGATATACGACATTTGAACTCAAACCATGAAGCGCGTGTCCGAATTCGTGAAACAGCGTCGTTGCGTCGTCCCATGAAATCAGGACTGGCTCGCCCGGATTGCCTTTGACGAAATTTGAATTGTTGGAAACAATGGTTGTTATTTCCTTATCCATTCGCTCCTGACTGCGATAGGCGTTCATCCACGCCCCAGAGCGTTTGCCGGCGCGGGCATACGGGTCAAAATACCACAAACCGATGTGTTTGCCGCTCGTCTTATCCTTAACTTCCCAGACGTGCACGTCCGGATGATAAACCGGAACATCAGTTACTGGCGTAAAGGAAAAATTGAAAAGCTCCCCCGCTACCCAAAACATTCCTTCGCGCAGTTTTCCGAGCTGGAGGTACTGCTTGACTTCGTTTTGGTCTAAATCGTAACGTTCTTTGCGAACTTTCTCGGCATAATAGCGATAATCCCACGGTTCAATCGTAACCTTTGCGCCTTCCTTACCAGCCAAAGCCTGCATATCGGCGACTTCTTCCTTCACGCATGCCACGGCTGGTTTCCAGATAGCCTCCATCAATTCCATCGCTCGTTCGGGCGTTTTCGCCATCGCGTTGTCGAGTCGCCAATGAGCATGGGTCGGAAAACCAAGCAGTTTGGCGCGTTCGGCGCGAAGCTGTAAAACTTCCGTAATAATTGCGTTGTTATCGTTTTTATCCGCATTATCGCCGCGATTAACGAACATTTTCCAGACCTTTTCGCGTAAATCCCTTCGGTCGGAATAAGTCAGAAACGGGTCAACCGATGAGCGCGTATTGGCAATCACCCACGCGCCTTTCAAATTTTTCGCCGCGGCGGCCTGCGCTGCGGCGTCGCGCAAAGATTGGGGAAGCCCGGCGAGTTGGGCTTCGTCTTTGATAACAACAAACAAATCAGTTTCGTCAGCAAGCAGGTTTTGGCTAAAGCGGGTGTAAAGCCCCGCCAATTGTTGATTTATTTCTGAAAGGCGTTTCTTTTCCATTGCGCCAAGTTTCGCGCCTGCGCGAACGAAATTCGTGTAATAGCGCCAGGTCAAGCGTTTTTGGTCGGGCGTTAAATTCAATTTCTCCCGTGAATTGTAAACCGCTTCGATTCTGCGGAAAAGCTTTTCGTTCTGCGTGATCTTGTCGGAAAACGCGGCGAGTTTCGGTCCCATTTCGCGCTCGACTCCCCGCATTTCCGGGTTACTCATCGTGCCGGTCCAAATGCCGTAAACAGTCAAAACTCTTTCGAGCGTGCTTCCGGCGCGTTCCATTTCGGCAATTGTGTTTTCAAAAGTCGGCGTTGCTGAATTGTTGGCGATATTATCGATTTCCTTCAGATTTTCCGCCATTGCCGCTTCAAGTGCGGGCTTAAAATGCGCGATCTGCACTTTATCAAAAGGCGGCACTCCACCATAATTACCTTTCCATTCATTAAGCAGCGGGTTTGTTTCGGTGGTGTCAGCCGTAATCCACTCGCCCCGCGTTTCAAAGGCTTGGACATTATTCCTTAAACTCATAAAATCGAAAGCTGCTAAAAAAGCAAGCGCGGCTAGCGCAGCAGTCAGCAGGCGGCGCAAAGTAAATTCAGGCATTTGTTAAATCTCCCTTTTGCAATTTAACCATTATTGGAATTACAATCCACGAGCGTGGAACGTTATTTCTTTTATAGGCTATTGTTTTATTAGCTATTGATAGATGATTAAAGGCTAATGACAGATGCACAAAACCTTTTAAGGAATTTTTTAATAGTTTTTGCGCGGGATTCCAGACCCGATACCGAACGCTTGATTCGCACCATCAAAGAAGAACTGTGCTGGCTTCAAGAATGGTCATCGGTCGAGGAACTGGCAATTGCGATGGAAAAGTTTGTCGAATATTTCAACGCCAATTATTTACATTCGGCACTTGGTTACAAAACGCCGAACGCCTTTGAAAACCAATGGTTCAAACAGAATCAAGTTACTCTCTTTGCGAAGGCTTGATTAATGGGGAGCATTACATTTACGATCTCTTAAACGATCAAAAAATCCGTCCTTACCTTATGAACAAGTTGTTGAATTCACTCAAGACTGGTGATTTCTATACAACGCCTATTGAGAAAATGCTTTGTTGCTTTTTAGTTTGCGAAGTCGATTAACAAACTCTTGAATGCTCTCGCCGGTAAACTTTTGTATTAAATTTGCGTATTATTTCAATTTACTGAAGTTTCTAGTCTTATTTAATTGGAGAATCTGAATGATAAATCGTAGATTGACGCTTTCAATCGGCGTGTGGCTGGTTGTTTGTTGTTTGAGTATCTTTGTTTTGGGGCAGAACGAAACCTCGCCAGTGTCTTCGGCAATGTCGAATCTCACCTGGCGCAGTATCGGTCCGGCGAATATGGGCGGGCGCGTCGCCGATGTGGAAGGCGTGCCGGGAAATCCGAATATCGTGTATGTCGCAACGGGTTCGGGCGGAATTTTTAAGACGACCAATGGCGGTATAGACTGGACACCGATTTTTGACCGGCAGAATACGATTTCGGTCGGCGACATCGCGCTTGAGCCGGGAAATCCTGACGTGATCTGGGTGGGAACGGGCGAAGCGAATCCTCGCAATTCGGTTTCTTTCGGCGACGGTGTTTATAAATCAACCGACGGCGGAAAAACCTGGAAGCATCTTGGTTTGAAGGACACGAACACGATTTCAAAAGTTATCGTTCATCCGAAAAACCCCGATATTGCATACGTTGCGGCGGTTGGGCGCGTCTGGGGATCGAACGAGGAACGCGGTGTTTTTATGACGACCGACGGCGGTCGAACCTGGCAGAAAACACTCTATATTGACAATCAGCACGGCGCTTCGGATTTGGAGATTGATCCAACAAATCCGAATATTCTTTATGCCGGAGTGTGGCGCTTCGAGCGCAAACCTTGGACTTTTACGAGCGGTTCGGAAAAGGGCGGCGTTTTCCGCTCGATTGACGGCGGGCGAACTTGGAATAAGATTGAAAAGGGCTTACCGAAATTGATTGGCAGAATCGGTCTGGCGGTTGCGCCGACCAATTCGAGTGTTGTCTATGCAATGCTCGAAGCCAAGGAGGGAACGCTTTACCGCTCGGACGATAAGGGTGAAACCTTCCGGCAAATCAACAAAGCTCAGAATCTCGTTGCGCGCGGATTTTATTACACGACTGTCAAAGTTGATCCGACCGACGAGAATAAAGTTTACGCAGTCGCGTCTTTGTTATTTAAATCGCTCGACGGCGGGCGAAATTTCCAAAGAATTTCGCCGACGACGCATATTGATTTTCACGCGCTCTGGATTGACCCGGAAAATCCGAAAAGAATGTGGCAGGGGCAAGACGGCGGAGTCGCCGTTTCCTACGACGAAGGCAGAAATTGGGAATATGTCAACAATTTTCCCGCAGGACAGTTTTACCAGATTTACGCCGATAACGCCGCGCCGTTTTACAACATTTCCGGTGGGCTTCAAGACAATGGCACATGGGTCGGACCGGCGAGAACGCGTGAGCCTTCGGGAATTTTGAACGATGATTGGCGGATGATCAGCTTCGGCGACGGATTTTTTGCCATCGCGCATCCCGACAATCCCGATCTGTTTTTGACCGAATCGCAGGGCGGAAACGTCATGCGGACAGATATGAAAAACCGCGAACAGCAGCTTGTCATTCCGTTTTTCGGTCTCGGCGGTCCGGCGGAAATAGACAAAATTCGTTTTAATTGGAACGCGCCTTTAATTCCCTCACCGCACAATAAAAACACTGTGTATCTAGCGGGCAGCTCGGTTTTCAAGTCCACCGATTTCGGCAAGAATTGGACGCAGATCAGCCCGGATTTAACGACTAATAACCGCGAAAGGTTAAAGGACGCGGGCGGTCCGGTTTTTACGGAAAACACCTCCGCCGAATACTACGGAACAATCATCTCGCTGGCGGAATCGTCGCGCCAAGCCGGTTTGATCTGGGCTGGAACGGATGACGGCAACGTTCAAACGAGTGCGGACGGCGGCAAAAATTGGACGAGTTTGACGAAAAACTTCCGAAATTTGCCTGCCGATTCATCGGTTTCGCACGTCGAACCGTCGCGCTTTGACACGAATACGGCTTATGTCGCTTTTGACCGTCACAAGCTCGATGATTATAAGCCTTACATTTTCAAAACGACGGACGGCGGCAAAAATTTCACCAATATCAGCAGCAAGCTGCCCGCTAATGCTTATATTCACGTCGTCAGAGAAGACCCGAAAAATTCGAATCTGCTTTATGCCGGAACTGAATTGGGTTTGTATGCAAGCTATGACGGCGGCGGAAATTGGATGGAATTGAATCTGAAAAATCTTCCGCGCGTCGCCGTTCACGACATCATCGTCCATCCGCGCGACAACGATTTGATTTTGGGAACGCATGGGCGAAGCCTTTACGTTTTTGATGACGCCGCGCCGATTCAGCAGATGAATTCGAATATCTTGCAGAACGACGCTTTTCTTTTCGAGATGCGTCCCGCGTATCGCTTTGCGACGAGAATGACGCGCTACGGCATCGGCGACAAAGCGTTTCGCGGTCAAAATTCGCCGAACGGCGCGATTGTAACTTATTATTTAAAGGATAAACCGGACGAAAAAACGCCCGTCAAAATGCAGGTTTTCGACGCTGCCGGCAAAATGGTCGTCGATTATAAAAATCTGCCGAAGGAAAAAGGCTTAACCCGCACGGTTTGGAATTTAAGCCAGGAAGGAGCGCTTCTTCGTCGCCCGCCGACGCCGGAACAATTGGAATTTGCCGGACCGCCGCGAGGTCCGCAGGTTCTGCCCGGAACTTATACGGTTAAACTTTTCGTCGGCGATAAAATCCAGGCGGAAAGAAAGGTAGAAGTTCGCGTTGATCCGACCGTGCAGGTTTCCGACGCCGATCTGCGGATGCAGTATGAAATGGCGATGCGACTGCGCGATATGGTTTCCGTGATGAACGGCGGTTTACGCTTTCTCGACAGCACCAAGCAGCAAACCGAGCAAATCGAAACCGTCGCCAAAGACCGCCTCGCGGAAGTTCCGCCGAATTTGACGAAAGCCTTGGCAGATTACAAAAAACGGGTTGACGATTTGCTGGATGAACTGGCGACCACACCGGAAGACGGGATTCGCGCACCGGCGCGTTTTTCCGACCAGTTGAGCAATCTGTATTTTACGATTAGCGGCGGAAATTCCGCGCCGACGGCGACCATGCGCGAAAATTACGAAATGCTGCAAAAGGAATTTCCCGGCAAAATCGCTTTGATCAACCGCTTTATCGCGGAAGACACGACGCGAATCAATCAAACTTTGCAGAAATACGGACTTTCTACTATCGTTGTGGGTAAGAATATCGAAGCGCCGAAGTAATCCAGATAAGAAGAAAGGGAGAGGATTATAAACAGATAATCTTCTCCCTTTTTATTTTAAAACTTTCTCGCTAAGCAAACTCCGGTTAAAACGCCGAGGAATCCGAAAGTTCGAGCGCTTCCCCGTATGACGGTTTTCAGAACAACTCATTTACACAAAATTTATAACACGCTCCTTTTAACTATAGGGTCGTAGGTTCGAATCCTTCTCGGATCACCGCTATCCCCGATAATTTAAGGTAGCCAATAGTTACCTTTTTCTTGTTTAAGTGCCTTTTATAGAGGTCGGGCAACTTATTGAAAATAAGGAAGGGAAAAAGAACAATTAAAGGAAAAGGAAAAAAGTAAAAACAAAACGCAACGGGAAATTTTCGGCATAATAAAACCTCTTCCGTAAACGCCGATTGTTTCAACTTTTCGGCGGCTTAGCGTTAAAAAATACTCATTAAAAATGACGTTAAAACATTTTCCGCCTAAATACCGCATAACACAAATGCGGTTAATGCGCTTTAAAAAGCAAACAAACGGCTTACCGCGCGAAAGGTAATTTAATGGTTTCCCGCGCGACTTTAATGGGCGGAACTGCGCGCGGCTAAAGTCTTTCGCTTTTCGTATGCTTCGCGGGCAATTTGCACGTCTTCCAGAAAATACGGCAATTCCGAAATCAATAAAGCCTGCGGTCCGTCAACCAGCGCTTTACTTGGTTGCGGGTGAAAATCTACGAGAATCATATTTGCTCCCGCGATGACGCCCTGCGCGGTTACGTGCATTACATCGAGAATGCCTTCGGCGCCCGTGCTGCGTAAGCCGACCGAATGCGACGGGTCTATGCAAACCGGCATTCTGGTCAGACGTTTGACGACCGGAACGTGGGCGAAATCAACAAAGTTGCGGTGCGGGTCGCCGATGTTCGTTTTCATTCCGCGCAAGCCGAAAATCACCCTTTGATTGCCTTCGCTCGCCAGATATTCGGCGGCGTGCAGGGATTCGTCCAGGGTGATGCCGAAACCGCGTTTGAGCAGCACGGGAAATTCCTGCTGACGACCGACGCTTTTTAATAATTCAAAATTCTGCGTGTTGCGCGTGCCGATTTGCAGCATCACGCCGGTCGGTTGACCGCTCGAATCGAGCGCTTGGTTGATTTCGTCAACGTGAGATTCGTGAGTAACCTCCATTGCAATAACTTTTATTCCGTATTTGCCCGCCAATTCAAAAACATACGGCAGGCAATTTTTGCCGTGACCCTGAAAGGAATACGGGCTGGTGCGCGGCTTGTATGCGCCCATTCTGGTGCAAACCTGCCCGTTATCGCGCAAAGCCTTCATCATTTTTTCGACGCTTTCCGGTGAATCGACCGCGCATAATCCGGCGAAAACGTGAAGGCTGTCCTGACCGAAGCGCAAACCCTGATAATCAAAATAGTTCGGGCGATTATCCGCTTTATGCCGCCCGAGAACGCGATATTCCTCGGAGACGCGGACGGCGGATTCAACGCCCGGCAGATTCTTCATATCTTCTACCGAGAGAGCGGCGGTGTTTCCAATCAGATGAATTTCGGTTAATGTCCGTTCAGCGCCGCGCTCCTGATGAACACGCAATTCAATATTCTGAAGCGCCGAGAGATAACTTATTAACTGTTTATATTCGGCTGTTTCGGTATCCGTATTCGGTTTTAAAATCAAAATCATATTTGTTCGGTTCAATCTTGTCTGCTTACTATTCGCTTTTCGGGACATTCATCGAAGAGTATTGTCCCAAAAAACGAACTTCTTCGGCGAACTCGCGTATTTCATCGAGCGCGCCGCGAAATTCGCTTTTGCTTGCCGGAGATTGAAGGTCAAGGTAAAAGTTATACTGCCAAGGGCGATTTTTAATCGGACGACCTTCAATTTTGAGCAAATCAATGCCGCGCCGGACAAACGGTCTAAGCGCGTCGTGGAGCGCTCCGGGGCGATGCGGCAATCGGATTATAAGTGAAATCTTGTTCCCGCGGTTTGAAACATTTGGTTCGGCGGCGAGCAATACAAAGCGAGTATAGTTTTCCCGGTAATCTTCCAAGTGTTCCCGCAGTATCACGCCGCCGTATATATTCGCCGCGCGCTTTCCGCCGATTGCGGCATTCGCGGGATTTCCGCTTTCGACCACGCGCCGAACACTGCTTGCGGTGTCGCCGGCTTCAACTCGCTTGATATGCGGGTGAGCGGCGAAAAAATGTTCGCACTGGGCGAGCGCGACCGGGTGTGATTCAACAGTTTTGATTGATTCAAGAGACGCTCCTTCTCGACACCCGATTAAAAAATGCGAAATTGGACAGATTATTTCCGCGGCAATACTCAGCGAGCTTTCCTCCAGCAGCAAATCATAACAGCGATGAACCGAACCGACGAGACTGTTTTCCAGCGGAACCAGAATATAATCGGCAGATTTTTCGTTAATTGCCGCAAAAACGCTTTCAAACGTCGGACGCGAAACAGGCTTGCACATTTCGCTCAAAAGCGCGATTGCCGCCTCTTCGCTGAACGAGCCGCGTTCGCCGAGAATTGCCACGCGCGCTTTTTTGCGTAAATTTAGAACAATTTCTCCCGCTTCGGGTTTATCAACGCCAGCCGGAGCGCGGAAAGCGTCTTGCTGCGCGTCTAAACACTCGTCCATTATTCGCTGGAAAATATTTTCGATGTTTCGCTCTGTTAACGGACCGGTATTTTGCCGATTCAATCTCGCCAGCACTTCAAATTCTCGATTATGGTCGCAAAGCGATACATCATTAAGCCTTTTGACCTCGCCGACTGCCAGAGCAATCTTCATCCGTCTATTCAAGAGGCGCAACAATTCGTCATCAATCGCGTTGATTTCCGCCCGCGGATTATTTATTCCTTCCTTCATCTTTTCGCTCATTATAAAACACTCGGTCGATAAAACAAATTTCTAAAAAAACGGCTTGTAATAAGGCACTGTTATTTTAAAAACACTCTAAAATAAAGTGTTACAGATAAGCTGAATTTGAATTGTATTTTTAATTTTTGTGTGTCTTGCCGCCCTGAAAAACGCATTATATGGACGCTTATTTTTTTCGACGAAATGGGACTGAAGATTTTAGGCGCGGGCAAAGCCCTCGACGTTGTGCCGCACCCGCATATCGGATTGGCGACGGTCACGTATCTTTTCAAAGGCGAAATTTTGCACCGCGACAGCCTCGCTACGGTGAAGCCGATTAGTCCGGGCGTGGTCAACTGGATGACCACTGGAAGCGGCATCGCTTATTCCGAACGCACTCCGCCGGAAATCAGACTAACAAGCACCGAACTTTTCGGAATACAGTCTTGGATTGTGTTGCCGGAACAAAACGAAGAAACAGCTCCGACTTTTTTCATCACGAGCGGACGAACTGTCCGTCATTGAAGCCTAAAGCAAAACAATTCGCCTAATCGCCGGCTCGCTTTACGGGGAAAATTCGCCGGTGAAGACGTTTTTCGAGATGTTTTACGCCGACGTTTCTTTGAGCGCGGGTGTAAAGCTGTGGATTCCCACCGAACACGAGGAGCGCGCCATTTTTATCGTTGACGGTTCGGCGGAGTTTCAGCTGAACGGCGGCACTTTTAACGCCAGTCAACTAGTCGTCTTCAAACCGGGCGCGGAAATCGTCTTGACCGCCCCGTTAAAGTCAGACCGTTTAATTCTGCTCGGCGGCGAGCCGCTCGGCACGCCGTTTACAATTTTTAACTCAAACATTGATGCCGACCAGAACGGCATCCTTTTTGATCCGCTACCAGCTGGGTCATTTACCAGTTCACGAACTTTTGCCAACGGTGAAACGTTTAATTTCGCGGTTGACAATAAAGGCGGAGTTAACGGCGCGCGACTTCCAGGTTTCTTCTCGGTTGATTTAAGATTAGCTTACAAATTTAGTTTTACCGAGCGCATCAATGCCGGTTTTACATTTGAAGTCTTTAATCTGGCGAACAGAACCAATTATGACGAGCTGACGGTTTCGGGAAACACATCGCAAAGCACGTTCCTGATACCTTCGGTAGCAAAACCCCCGCGGACTTTGCAACTCGGTTTCCGCATTGCGTTCTAATTAAAAAAGCCCGTAAATTTATATTAAGTTTACGGGCTTTTCGTTTGGTATTTATACAATCTTAGTTACAAATCCCTTAATGTTATGAATAATAAATTCTTCGCCTTTGCCGCTAACAAAATATATGCAAGCAGCCGGTTACTTGCTTTTGGATTGATGCTGACAATTATTTTAACGACGACGGTAAATTTCTATGGACAGCGCACCGCAAAACCTGTGCTTCACGGAAGACATTGGATGGCGATTACCGGCAAGCCTCTGGCTGCAACCACAGGAGCGATGATTTTTCAAAAGGGCGGGAACGCAGTTGATGCCGCCTGCGCGATGCTCGCGGCGACCTCGACAATGTGGGACACATTAAGCTGGGGCGGCGAAACGCAGGCGCTTATTTATAATCCCAAAACCGGCAAAGTTATCGGCATTAACGCACTCGGCGTTGCGCCCACTGGAGCGACGGCAGAATTTTACAAAAGCAAGAAAATGAAGTATGCGCCCGAACATGGCGCTCTTGCCGCCATCACGCCGGGAACGCCCGGCGGTCTGCTGGTGATGTTAGCCGAATACGGCAAACTCAGTCTGAAAGACGTTTTAGAGCCTTCGATTCAGATGGCGGCTGACGGCTATCCAATTGAAGCGCAGATAACGAACAGCATCGAACGCGAGAAAAAGCGTTTGAAAGAATGGAAATACTCGCGCCAAGTGATGCTGCCGCACATCGGACAAACGCGCGAAGCTCCGTCCGCCGGTGAAATCTTTCGCCAACCGGATTTAGCAACAACTCTGCGAAAATTGGTTGAAGCGGAACAGCAAGCTCTCAAACAAGGAAAAAATCGAAAAGAAGCGATTTACGCTGCTTATGACCGCTTTTACAAAGGCGATATTGCCAGTGAGATTGCCAGAGGAACTAAAGAAGAAGGCGGTTTAATCACGGTCGAAGATTTGGCGAACTGGAAAGTTCGTATCGAAGAACCGGTTAAAACCACTTACAAAGGAGTCGAGGTTTATAAACTGTCGCAATGGACACAGGGACCGGCAATGCTCCAGGCGCTGAACATCCTTGAAAATTACGATTTGAAAGCAATGGGTTATAACAGCGCCCGTTATATTCACACCATCTATCAAGCGATGAATTTAGCCTTCGCCGACCGTGATTTTTATTACGGCGATCCGTATTTCGCTCCCGTCGAGCCGATGGAAGGACTTTTATCAAAAGAATACGCCAAAGAACGAAGCAAATTGATAAATATGGAGCGCAACGACCCGGCAATCAAGCCCGGCGACCCGTATCCGTTTCAGAGACAAAGCAATCCTTACCGTAATCTTCTGGAGAAGTGGAATTTACCGCTGGATAACGGCGGCTCAAGGTTTAATCAGGACGCTGTTTCACAATCTTCGTGGGATGAGTTTCGGCAGTCGTTCTACTCCGGCACAACCTCGATTGAGACAGCGGACAAGGAAGGTTGGGTGGTATCTATTACGCCGAGCGGCGGTTGGGTTCCCGCCGTCATCGCCGGTAAGACGGGAATCGGTCTGAGTCAGCGGGCGCAAAGCTTTGTGCTTGACGCGGCGGAAAATCCCTTTAATGTGATTGAACCGGGCAAACGCCCGCGCGTAACTCTGACGCCGACGATGGCGTTAAAAAACGGTAAGCCGTTTCTTTCATTCGCCGTTCAGGGCGGCGACAGTCAAGACCAAAACCTTTTGCAGTTTTTCTTGAATGTCGTCGAATTCGGAATGAACGTGCAGGAAGCATCTGAAGCTCCAAACATCAATAGCTTTCAGATGCGCAGCTCCTTCGGTAAACACGATTCTCGACCGGGAAGACTTCTTCTGGCTGAATCAATGTCCCCTGGGTGCGCGGCGAACTCAGGAAAATGGGATATGATTTAACTTTTGAAGAGCGAACTTCAGGACCCATTAACGCCATCTTTTTTGACCGCGTGCATAACACTATGTGGGGCGGATCCAGCAATCACGGTGAAGATTACGGTATTGCGTGGTAGGAACTGTCTAAAACATCCTTTCTGCTAATAAGAAAGGATGTTTTAGAAAAGAAAACAAGCTACCGCTTCAAAACTTATAATGCGGTAGCTGGTAGCAAGCTACAAAAATATAAATAGGTAAATTTATTTAGCCATAAGTATCCGGATAGACTTAAGTGACCTGTTGACAAGCGTTTTAAGTTCAAGCTTTAGTTTGTCTTTATTGGCAAATACACGCTAGAGCGTGAAATAGTTAATTCTAGTTCTTGTCCGACTACTATTGCCGTGTTTAATTCAACCTCACAGCATATTTTTAGTTAGTTACTAAAATGCGCGCAAAATCAAAGATGAAATCAAAAGATACAATCGTCGAAGTATACTGTTAAATCTTAGTTTTTGAATTCGGCAACAGTATCAGAGTAGTTTTTGGATAGGATTTATTAGTGTTAAAGAATGTAAGTAGTCGAGCAGAAATAGGCTATACTATTTCGCATAATGGGTAAAACGAAAGTTATTCAATTGAGCGACGCGCAACGTCAGGAACTTATAGATGGTTACCGAAGCGGCAAAAGTCACGCTTTTCGACAGTGTTGTCAAATGATTTTGCTCAAAAGCGAGAAACGCACCAGCCGTGAAATCGCCCGCTTGTTGGGTTGCCATAAAATCACGGTGAACGGGTGGGTCAAGCGTTTTGAAGCCGAAGGCACTGAGGGATTAAAAATGCGTCCGGGGCGCGGAAGGCGGGCAATTCTGAGCGCGGCAACCGATTTGAATCGTGTGCGGGCGGCGGTGATTCGTTCCCGTCAGCGCATCGGTCTGGCGCGCACCGAACTCGAAGCCGAGCTGCAAAACCCCTTTTCGACCCCGACGCTCAAAAGATTTTTGAAAAAAACCATTGCCGCTTCAAACGAATTAGAAAGCGATTGAAAAAGAAACCGCCGGCAGGGGTTTATCGGCTAAAGCGTGAGCTGTTGGGCGAAATGGAGCGGTTAAGCGAAAGCGGCGAGATTGATTTGTATTACGGCGACGAAGCGGGTGTCGCCTTGGAGCCGAACGTGCCGTATGGTTGGCAGTTTGGTGACGAAGAAGTTTCGATGCCGTCTGAGAAAGGCACAGGCATCAATTGTTTCGGGTTGTTGACACGCTCGAATAAAAGTTGGATGGCGACGAGCGAAGAGAAGATAGATGCCGCTTTTGTGGTCGAACAACTAGAACGGTTTTCGTTTTCGCTTTCAAAATTGACAGTTGTCGTTTTGGACAATGCGCGGATTCACACGGGCAAAAAGATGCGTGAACGGATCGGGGCGTGGCAAGGGCGCGGATTGTTCATCTTTTATCTGCCAACATATTCACCGCATTTGAACATTGCGGAAACACTCTGGCGCAAATTGAAATACGAAGGGTTGGCGGCGGAAGATTATGAGTCGAAAGCGCATTTGCAATATGCGGTTAGCCTTGCCCTTTCGACATTTGGAAAAAGCCTGCAAATCAGGTTTTCAGGCTTCAAACATAGTTCAGTTTATTTGTGAACGACTACTTATGTTCGATAATCAATTAATAATTCTCAATTCTCAATTCTCAATCTTTGAGAATTGAGAATTTGAAACAACTGCAAAATTAGATTGCGTTTTGTTCGCACAGGGATAATTCAAGCAGTTGATAGGTTCTATTCCATTAAACTGAAAGTATTCTTTGATGTCTATTGACTTTCTTTTGCAGTATAAACGACGATAATTTCCTCAAACAAAAACAAGATAGCGAGAGGTCAAAGGTTGACCTCTCGCTATCTTTTACTTTGTCATAAACACACTGTCGCCTATTTACCTGTTTTTGCAACTGCGGCATCCGCATTAACGATTCCGCGTCCGTATGTGTTGTCGAAACCTGCCGCGCCCAAATCCGTAGCAGTAGTAAACAAATGGCTTTCAACCGTTGTGTGTGAGAGTCCTGGGTTAGCAGACCAAATGAGAGCAAGGACGCCCGCAGTATGTGGGGTTGCCATTGACGTGCCGTCGTAATAATCCCAATCACTAGCTCCATCAACAACAGTAGCAGATGTTCCCACGTTACCTTTGAGGGCTGCACCGGTTGCATCAGAGACACTGACGGCTGGAATCCAATTGCCAGCGGCGCCAAGCGTACCTGTAAAGTCGCCCGCCGCATTATTGTAGATAATGGCAGCCGTTGCGCCGGCATTCATAGCATTGGTGACTTTGGTTGCAAAGTCAATAGTACCGCGTTGAATCAATGCGATATTGCCAGCGACGCTTGCTGGGAACTCACCCACTTGACCCAATTTACAATCAACCAAAATTCCCGTAGTGCCAGCAGTTTTGCCAGCAAACTCCATACCGAAAGAGGTGTAAGAAGCAGTGCCGTTAGTTACTGATGATTCGCTGCCCTGACCTCTCGGCACGGATGAGAGAACACCAACGCCCGGAGCTACAACGTCAATAGCGGAACCTTGGTTTGAGAAACTTGCTATAGCGTTATTCTTATCGACCGCACCGACTGC
Organism: Pyrinomonadaceae bacterium; assembly: GCA_030448055.1. Lineage (GTDB taxonomy): Bacteria > Acidobacteriota > Blastocatellia > Pyrinomonadales > Pyrinomonadaceae. The sequence goes on along the minus strand of JAUJNR010000003.1, from coordinate 650,190 downwards.
GATGTTGACCGCATAAGCTGCCGGATAACTCACTCTTGTCGCACCGTCATTGCCCGTTGCGGCGACAACCAATGCGCCTTTGTTACGCATTTCTTTGTAAAAATTCTCTTCCGTCCTGGATTTAAGACCGCCGCCTAAACTCAAATTAATGATTTTGCAGCCGCGCACTTCGACTAAGTGACGCACGCCTTCCATAATGTCCGTGGTCGAGCCGCCGTTCGGACCGAGCACGCGTGCGTGATAAAGGTTGGCACTGTAAGCCACACCATAAACCCCTTGGGTATTATTAACGCCCAGAATTGTTCCGGCAACGTGCGTGCCGTGCGTTTCGCCATCATCGTTGATGGGGTCGCTGTCGCCCGTGCCGACTGTGTCGATCCCGCCTTTGTAGTTAAGGACGATGTCAGGATGATTGTAATCCAGACTGGTATCGCCGATACCGACGTTTATGCCTACGCCGGTGACGTTTCGACCATGAACAGTTGTGGATTTAGTAGTAAGCAGACCGTAAAGCCCGTTGCTTGCTGTGGGCGCAAGTTGAGTGGTAGATAGACCCATCTTGTATCGCATGGGAACGGCTTCAACATACTCTACTCTAGGATTTCTTTGCAACGCGTTAAGTTGTTGCTCGTTTCTTACCTTAACTGCAAGGGCGCGGACTTCAGGAAACTCACCGTTAATTCTTGCTCCTATTGCGCGAACGCTCGCTTTGTCATTTTCCGTCAAGGAATCCCTAAAAGCTACAAAATACTCATCGGGAGCAGCGTCCGGTCTGTTTTGAGGCTGCGCGTCAGATACACGTTTGTCGGCATTAACGTAGAAAGGCAACATCATCGTTCCGAAAACCGCAATTGTTACCAATAAAATATAGAATCTTTTCATTTTTTTCTCCAGGATTATTTGATCTTATTTAACGCTCAAAAATATGAGTCCGGTACAAAAATCACCCAACGAACGGAAAAGTATAAATTTTAGAATGATATTGGGAGTAAATGTGTCGCTTAGATGCTTAATTACAATTTCATGTTTGCCATGAAATTGCATTTCTTACAATTCCAATAGGAAACTTATATATAGCGCCCGCTCAAATAATTTGTTAGGCGAACCTGCAAAAACACAGCACACCGTTTCACTCATGTAAACTTTAACCAAAATTATATGGCAATTTTAACTCCTGAGGAATATTTCTAATTTGTCTTAAAAGGGGTCGTTTATGAGACAGATTAAATATAATACAGAAATAATTTAGGTTGGTGTTGTATCCAGCCAACCATAAAAGGTTAATTTTTTCACCCGTGAGCCGTCTTTCAGAAACGGCTCAATTGCTTTTATCACCGCTTCTTCAATCGCTTCGAGACTTTCAAAAACACGATTCTTTAATTCCTTTCGCAGCTCTTTGAAAAGTCGCTCGACCGGATTTAGTTCCGGCGAGTATGCCGGAAGATGTTTAATCAACAGTTCTTCTCTGACTTTCAAACGAGTGCTGCGATGCGCCGCCGCCCCGTCCGTGATTAGTCTGACGGCTGTTTGCTCGCCGACGAAACTTGCAAATTCATCCACAAATACTTGAAAACTTTCCACCGTCATATCAGGCAAAATTAACGCAAACAATTCACCCGAACGCGGGTTTTAAAGCTGCTGACAAATATCCGTATTCATACCCGATGATTTGCTCTCCCGAGGGGCGAACCGCTTTTGCCGTCCATCTCCGCCCCAACTCGGTGCGCGTTCCAAAGCGCATCTCATCCTGAAAATAAAACGCTTCATCGGTTACTCGTGTGGCAAAGTTTTTTTATATTCGAGCTGTTCTTCCAAAGAGGCTTTTTTATTGAATGGGCGCGGCACTTTTGCCTTAATTCTCAACCGGGAAAAGAGCAGTGAAATTCCACCTTGTGTGTAACTGACCGCAAACTCTTTGGTTAAAAATTGACCTGCTTCGCGCTGACTGGCAAAGCCATTTTCCGTCGAGGCTCGCTCAATGACTTTTCTTTGTTGTTCATTACTGAGCTTTGACGAGCGCGGTTTCCAATCAAGCCGCAAATACTGACTCAAACCGTTATCTCGATATTTATGCCATAAATCATAACCGTGTTTTGGCGTGATTCCGCAAATTTGACAAGCATCTTTGATTGAATCGGTTTCCTGACTTTTGAGCAATCGCAGTAATTGAACTCGTAATCTGATCCGCGCATCTTTTTCCTTCTTTTCTTGTTCTCGCAATTGCTCAACGGTTTCAATAATAAGAGCCGGAAAATCTAATTTTCTCATTCGGTCAGCTTAACACACCTACCTTATTTATTTCTGTATAACACCATAAAATTAGGTGATTATACCCTCAAAGCAGGTATTATAAATATGTTAAAACTTGTTAAAAACCCCTTTCAGTCTTGGGTTTGTTTGGGGCAGGCAGAAGCACCCGGTTTAGGCAGTTCTCTTTTGAAATTATTGTAATCTTATTTTTGTGTGCCAATTGTGCCAAATCTAGCAAAACTAAACGAAACTCTTGTAAACTGAAAAGTGAAAAATGCTGAATAAAACGAAGTAAAACTCACTAAGAGAAACTTACCAAAACAAAGATTTGAGACTGGCAGTCATGAGGTCTTGGGTTCGATCCCCTCGACTCCACCAATAATATCAATAGTTTAAGAACATCAAAAGTAATACTTTCTTATTTTCACACCTTAATTTCCACCAAAAATTTGAATTCTTTTTAGGTAAAAGGAGGTTGGCATAATGTTTCGATTATAGTATTTATTGCGTTTCAATTTAACCACTATCAATTGTAAGTGACCACTCAATTTTCCAGCTAACGCTAATGGAGTACCTTGTGGGATCCAATGGGTTATGGCTGTTCTTCTTAGATCATGAAAATGCAAATCATCTATTTTTGCTAATCGTTTTGTTGTGGCAAAGGATCGTTTATTGTCTGTGAATGGAACTAGAGAGCAGTAATGTGGTAAAAGAAGAGCAACTAATCACCTATCATTTGAACTGATAATTTTACTTTTTTTGGAAATACCGCCCTCATTGAAAGCATCAATCGTAAAGAAATATTTAACACCTTTATTCAGCCCGTTCATAATGAGCGAAGTGCTTTGATTAACTTGGTATGTACTGTAAAGTTTTTTCGGTGAAATGCCGAAACTAACATTATAACCAAGGGCATTCAGCGACGGTTGCCATTTAATTATGGCTTTGCGCTCGTCGTTCGGATTTCGTTTGACGATTAAATTTTTGACTTCGGTGGGCTTGGCTACGTTCGAGCGACCAAAAACGCGCAAATCCCGGACGGAGAATTTCCCCTCTTCGGATTGATGCAAGTTGGTTAATTTTACGTACCGAGCCTTTACTGGAGCAGCAAGTTCAATGTAATCATGCGGTACGCCACGTTTGTTTTGACTCTTATCGACAAGCGTTTTCCATTGTTTTCCGTCATCTGAGATTTCCAACACATATTGCTGGTAAGTTTTCTGCCTTCGTCCTTTTGCAATCGCGTCCTGCTCGGCAAAGTTGATTTGCACGGCATTTATATTTGAAACGTTTTCTAAATCAACTGCCAAAAATTCGCCTTTGTCACCCGTATTCGCGCTCCAAACGGTGCGAATGTCTTCGTCAAAAGCGTTTTCGACCGGACGATTTTCGAGTACAGAAGAAGCCGTTGCATTCTTGCCGAAAGATAAAAGCATCCAGCCAGCCAAGTTATTTTCGAGCGGTTTTTTAATTGTGCCGGGCAAAAATTGCGGATAATCACCGAGATAAGTGTTTGCCCGAAATGTACCATTGACGTCAAAACCAGCCGGAAAAATTCCCAACCGTCGTTCAAATTTATGCGCAACGGAAATCACCATCGTCACGATGCGCCAGTAATTTCCCTGCTTGTCTTGAAAAGTAGCCGCGTGTCCGGCACTGCCAATAAAGCCGCCCGGTTTATAGGAAAACGGACTGTATGGCTGATAAACAAAATCTTTATTTGGAAATTTCGAGGTGTAAACTCCGTCGGCATAAGTTTTCCAAATTGTGCCGGGCGCAGAGTATTGCAAATAATACGTGCCGTTGTGTTTCGTCATCCAAGAGCCTTCTATGTAAGGTTCGACCCGGTTAACCCCGTTTCGGATATAGCCGAGATTGTCTTCTCCCGAACCTTCCCAGCCGTAGTTTTGCGAATTGGCTCGCATCAAATGGACGGGCGAGGAAATTTCTTTGAAATTGTTTTTCGCGTCGAGTTCGACAACCGAGATTCCGCCGTCGAGCGATGAGCCGTAATAAAGATAAAGCCGGCGGTCGTCATCCAATAAAAACGCTGGGTCAGCGTATTCGCCGATGTCGGCGACTTTGCGCCAAACGCCGTTTTTTGGGTCGTCGGTTTCGTAAACCTCTTTCAAACGGTGCGCCGTATAATATATTTTATCGCCGACAATCAAAATCGCAGGCGCGGGTTTTTCCATCGGCAAGCCTTTCGGCTCAACAAACGTCCATTCGCGCATATCGCCGGAAAACCAGTAACCGCCCGAAGCCGTGGCAAACAAATAATAATCGTTTTTATAAAGCGTAATCACCGGGTCAGCCGCCGTTCGATGATTCGTCCCACCTACTGAAGTGAAGTTGTAGTTTAAATTAAGCGGATTGCAAAAAGTCTGCGGTTTGGTCTGCGCGAAAACGCTGTTGATTGAAAACAGAAACAATAAAACGAAAATTAGCTTTTTCATTTGAATAAACCGACGCGGCTTTAATTTTTACGTTTGCCCCGAATTATTTCTTAATCTGCGGAATAAAATTCATTTCGACGAGCCACATTTCGCACAGCATTGTCCAAGTTTCCGTCGAGCCGGGATTGTTTCGCAAAGCGATGGCGTGTCCGCCGTGCGGGTAAATGTGCAGACTCGCCGAGACGTTTTTGTCCAAAAGCGCATTGTAAAACATCAGGCTGTTGCGCGGATTAACAGCTTTGTCATCAGCCGCGTGAACGATAAAGGTTGCCGGAGCGGTCGCCGTAACCTGCTTTTCAAGCGAATATCTTTCAATCAATTCTTTCGACGGATTTGCGCCCAACAGATTTTTGCGGCTTCCGGCGTGCGCGAATTCGCCCATCGAAATAACGGGCGAAATCAAAATTATAAAATTCGGCGCAAAAGTTTGTTTGTCCGAATTGTCGCCGATTTTCGCTGAATCTTCAGTTGCCGTTCCTAAATTCGCGGCGAGATGACCGCCCGCCGAAGTTCCCAACACGCCGATTTTGTCCGTTTTTATTTGCCACTTTTCCGCGTTAGCGCGAATTACGCGCATTGCTCTTTGCGCGTCTTGCAGCGGCGCGATTTCGCGCTGTTTCAAATCCGGTGAAGTCGGAAGGCGATAATTCAAAACGAACGCGCTGACGCCGATTGAATTAAACCATTTTGCCAATTGCGTTCCCGAAATTTGATACGCCAGCCGCTCGTAACCGCCGCCCGGACAAATCAAAATTGCCGCACCTTTGTTTTCCTGAACAGACGGAAAAAACGCATAAAATCCGGGCGTCCCGACTTGGTAAATACGCTCGTTGCGAATGTCGTCTTTCAAAACTATTCCCTTCGAGTTCGGCATTTTGCCCGTTTCCCAAAGCGGAACGAATTCCTGCGAAAACGCGGCGAGCGGCATTGTCAGGAAAAACAAGATAAGGGTTAATGTCCTAATTTGTGTTGCTAATATGTGTTGTGATTTCAAGATTTTACTTTTTCGGTATTTTTGCCAGTATTTCATCGTCTGTCATACCTTCCAAACAAAAACACTCCACATCGCCAAATCTTTTTCTATGGTAAATCTCGGTTCTTATCGGTCGCCTATCGAGCGTCACAATACCGAAAAACTTTCTAAAATCGAGTTTCGGGTAAATAGGTATTTCCATTTTATCTTTTGTTTCTCTGACGCGGTTATAAGCGCCGTCTTATTCGCCGCCGATAAATAAAATACGTTCTAACATATCAAAAAACAGCCGTTATTTCGCCGCGACTTTCTTGCCGGCGAGCATTTCTTCGTGCGTCGGCATCACGATTAAATTCTTGGTTGAACTCGGATCAGCCGCCGCCGTTAATAAATTTTCGGCAAAGTTTCGCGCCGCCGGATCAACCGCGACGGTTTCTTCCAGATCGAAATCGCAAACCCAGACGCGACCTTTACCGACGGGAATTTCAAACAAGGTTGTCGCCATAAATTCTGGCACCCGGTCGAGCGAGATGTAGCCGTGCGATGGAATGAAACGAATGAGTTCGCGCGCCTTGCCGCTCGGATTAAGCCGATGCGCTTCGCTCGCCACCATCACTCGCCAATCGCCCGTGCGCGCCCACCATTTCAAATCCATCGCTTCGAGATCGCGCGCCAGGAGCGTTCCGGTCGCCGGCGTCCAATCGGCGTATTCGCCCGAAACTTTGCGGACGCTCATCACATCGTTCGGAAAAATTTCCGCAATGCGCGCGCCCGGCGAAAAAACGACTACCGTCGCGCCCCCGCTCACCGCATTGTAAAGTTTGCCGCCGTTTTTCAAATCGTCGAGTGGCGCGTTTTTGCCGACAAAAATGACGGAATTATCCGCTGCATCTTTGCCGACTGTTTGAAAATTTTCGCCGATTAATTTTGACATTTCCGCGCCGAGCGACAAATTCGCCGCTTTCGCCGTTAATTTCTCGGCGACGGGTCGCTGAAAAACTTCGATCAAATCAACGGTGCGGCTGATTTCCGTCGTTCCCTGAAGAAGTCTGGCGACGAGATTCATTTTCGCCCGCGCGTCGGGCGCGTTCGGAATTTTTACTTCGACCGAAACCTTCGCCGTTTCGTAATATTTCAAACTCGCTAAACTGCCGATTTTTTGCGACAAAACTTGTTTCCCGTTTCGGTCAACAAACGAAACTTCGAGCGATAAATTTTGAAAATCACGAAAACGCTCATCGTCGTTTGTCACGAAAATCGCTGTTTTAATCGAATCATTCGCGTAAAATCTGCGCTGCGCGGTTTCGAGTGCCAATCCAACGGGCGCGAAAGCGTATTTCACCGCTTCGACGACCGGATAAGGCTTGACGATTTTCGCGTCAAAACTGTGCGAAAACCAGCATTCGTTGGCGAAAAGAATAAAACCGGCGGTTTTGTCCGCACGCTGAAAACGAAGCTGTTCCGCCCAGCGTTTCGTCACGGCGCGGTTGTGTTCGAGAAAAATCGCCGGGTCGCTGCCCGGATACGAATGAACGCCGACCCACGCCTGCGGCGAGCGCTGGTTTTTCGTGTAAGTGAAAACCGGAAGTCCGGTGTCCAAATCCGGGTAGCCCGTTGACATCTCCTGCCCGATAAACGGGCGATTCCATTTCGATCTTTCCATTTCGCGCTCGAAATTAGAATCGGTGACAAACGGCGAATCGGCATACCAGCCTTTGTAACTGTGAATGGCGTCAATGTCGCCGTCGTCGAATTTATTCGGCTCGATGACTTTTCCGTAAAGCTCCGGCTCGCGCTGATACGACGACGAAACGATTGTCGGGCGCGTCGGGTCAAGCTCGCGCGTTTGCCTGACGACATCGGAGAGCTGTTTCCATTTTTCCGGGTTTTCGTTGTCGCGCAGCAGCATTTCGTTGCCGATTGTCCAGATAAAAACGCTCGGATGATTGCGAATGCGTTTGACGACATCGGCATTTTCCATTAGCCAATGTTCAAATAAATCTTTCGGCGTCGCGCCGATTTTCCCGACAAAAGCCCACGGGCGAATGCCTTCGACGCTGACGCCCAGACCCATTTCGTCCGCCGCATCAAGCCACGCTTCATTCCACGGCGTCGCGTGCGTTCTGGTAACCCGCTGATTATTGTCGTGCATTTGCCGGATCAGTTTTCGCGCCAGTTCCGCGTCCCACGGATTTTTGCCGTAAGGCAGGTGATTCGAGCCGCGCAGCCAATACGGTTTGCCGTTCAAAAAAAGTTTGTTTCCCTTCGCCTCAAACGTGCGAAAACCGACGTTTTGCGCGAATTTATCGAGAACTTTTCCGTCCTCCGTTTCGAGCGTAACTTCGAGCCGGTAAAGATTCGGTTCGGCGGGCGTCCAGAGTTTCGGTTGCAAATTGCTTATGTCGAGCGCGGTCGTCGTATTAGCGGCGTTCAACTGAATTTTGCGCGCGGGGATTTCGGCAAAAACTTTGTTCGTTTTCGCGTCCGTCCAGCGCGTTTTGACGACGGCGTTTTGAGCACTGCCGGACAGCGATTTCGCTTCGACGCTAACTCGCGCGCCAGTCAAAGTCGGCGCAAAATAAACGTCTTCGAGCTTCGCCGCGCCGCGCACGACGAGGCGAACCGGCTGCCAGATGCCGTGCAAATCATACGCGCGGTTGTCGTCAACCGGCGTCAGCGGTCCGAACATTCCTTTACTAAGGCTTAAAACTTTTGAAGCCGTTAAATTAACGGTTACAGCCGTTCCCAGAGAAACAGTCGAAACGGGAATCTTTTCCATCGAAACCCAGACGGCGAGCAGGTTTTTTCCGGCTTTCAAATTCGGCGTTAAATCAAATGCGAAACGGCTGAACATTCCCGTGTGATTGCCGAGTTGCGCGCCGTTCAAAAAGACTCTCGATTTCATCGCCACGCCGTCGAATTCGATAAAAACACGCTTATCTTTCGGCAATTTGTCGGAGTCAATCGTTAATTTATACCAACCTTCTTCCGCCTTATCAGTGTCGAAGCCGAGTTTTTTGAGCCGCGCCGTTTCGTGTTTTTTAAAATCCTCCGAATCGTCGAGCCACCAGCGAATGCGATTTAAAAACTGCGGCACGCCAACTGAAAAATCGTCTTTCGTCGGCTGCGTCGTTTCAATTTTTTCGCCGCTTTTGATTGCGTAATCGGGGCGGTAAAACCAGTTCCCGGTCAAATCAATCTCGGTTCCAGCCCGCATTTCTTTGGCGGCGAGTTTGACTTCGCCGTTCGTGATTTTTTGCGAGCTGACCGAAAGCGGCGCGAAAGCGAGGAAAACGAATAAAGATAATATTTTAATAAGCCCTTTTGTTCTCAAAATAACCTCCGAAAATGCTTGCTGTAAATTAAGATTTTTATTTTCACTGCGGCGCGTCTTCCTGCGCCAACTGATAACCGTAGCCGCGGTCGAGCGTCGTGCCGTCGTTGGCGCGGGCGGCGATAAGGCGAGCGATTGCGCCGCGCAGCCGATTCGTTTGTTCTTTATCTCTGGCGCGCTGCGCTGCGCGGAATTGAAGCGCGAGCGCGAGATATTCGGGCTGCCACGCGAGTTTTCCGACGAGCCATTTCGCGTCCGGCGTGTCGGCTTTTTCAATCGCTTCGCGCATCGCCGCCTGCGTCTGCGCGAGTAAATCCTGAAAATCACGCGCGTTGTTTTTGTCCGCGCTTTGCGGAATCAACGCTTCCAGACTGATGCGCGTGGCGAGCGTGTGATAGCGTTTTATTGCCTGCGCCGCCGAGTCGAAACGCGCTTGCAGGTATTCGTCATACCATTTTTCCGCGTCGAAATTCTCTTCCCACGAAGCCCTGGAAAAAGCCGCGTGATTGAATTCGAGCGCGAGCCAGTTTCCCGGTTCCGAATAAAGACTCGTTCCGACCTCGCCGATCCGGTGCCAGTTTTTTATTTCGCGCGCGATTTGCACCGGCAGAACGACGGGCAGCGACCGCCAACTGAATTTCGCGTAGTAGCTGTAATGCGTCACGTCACCCGGAAAACGCTTGATCCATTTTTGTAGCTGCTCGTAATATTTCCTATTTTCCGGCGAAGCCGCATCGTCCAGCGTAAACGAGTGATTTTGATTGATCGGGCAGAATTCGAGAATCGTCTGCGGCTCGAAATTCATATTGCGGGGCGGTTCGGTGTAGAACGAATAAGCGATAAACGAAACTTTGGTTTTGAGTTTCGCCGCGCGCAGAGCTTTCGTAATCTGCTGGATAAAAATCGCCATCCGCTCGGCGGGTTCGCCCATTTTTTGCGCTTCGGGACTTTCCGACCAGAGTCCGGCATCGGCTAACCAAAGCTGGAAAACGTCAATTTCAGGACGGTTTTTGAGATAAGCAATCAAATTATCTTCAAACGTCTTCATCGCTTCGGCGTTGGCGGTTTCAAAAATAACCTGTTTGCCTCTGGCGCGAACGGCGCGCACCCCGTCAATCAGTCCGAACCATTCGGGATTGGCGGCGAAATACTTTTGCGGCGCGAGAAACTCGTTCATCGCATCGTGCTGCCCGACTTGCAGAATCATTCCGCGTTTTTCCGTTTCGGTTTTGAGAAGCTCGCGGTGTTCCTCATAAGCGCGCAAACTCAAACTGAAAGAGTTGGCGCGCATTTTCCCCGCCCATTCGAGAATCGGCGTCCACGTCGCCGCCGTGTTGCTGCGCCGTCCGATGTCGCCGTCGCGCTTGCGGTATTTCATCAGCGGGCGTTTGAACGAATCCGCCGAATTAATTGCAAGCGTCGCTCGTTTCGGCACGAATTCGTGATGACCGGCAAGCTGCGGGATTGCGGGCGTAAACCAGCGGCAACTCTGCGCTTCGAGAAAATCATAAACGGCATAAAGCGTTCCGCGCTCGGTCGCGCCTTTTAAGAACAGATTCGCGCCCGTCGTTTTTTGCCGAAACGCATCGTCGCCCGCGTAACGCGAAGCGACGATTATCTTCCGCGCCAGCGGGTGATTTCCGATGGCGATAAACGGTTTGCCGTTCGCCCGCGTCTCAATCGAAAGTTGGCTTCCCGTTATCTGTCCGAGATATTTTTGCAGTTCCGCCCCCGCGTAACGTTCGACTTCGCTCGCTTGCGGACTGACGAGAATAACGTAATCGGACTCTCCGTTTTCGGCAAGCGTCAGTTTTTCGGCGAAAATCGCCCCGCTGAAAATGCCGAGCAGACACAACATCTCAAAAAACCAAACGAGGTTCGGGAACAGCATTCTTCGGACTTTTAATTGTTTATTTCCAGACAGCATTAGAATTTCAAAACCTGCGGAAACCGCGCTGAAAATTAGTCAATTCGTTATTACGAAATCGCATCGCCGACATCGGCTGGCTCCAGCTTAGGCACCAGCAAATGAATAATCAGCAGCGCAATGAGATAAGTCAAACCGGCAATAATAAAAATCGGCACGTAACTGCCGGTCGCCTGCAAAATCTGCCCGACGACGAGCGAAATCAACATTCCGCCAATTGCACCCGCCATTCCGCCGATCCCGACGACCGAGCCGACCGCGCGGCGCGGAAACATATCCGAAGTTAAGGTAAAAAGATTCGCCGACCAGCCTTGATGCGCTGCTGCGGCGATTCCGATGAGCAATACTGCGACCCACAAATTTGTCGTTTGGGCGGCGAAAACAATCGGCACGACCGCGAGCGCGCAGATGAGCATTGCCGTTTTGCGCCCTTTGTTAACCGTCCAGCCGCGTTTGATTAAGCTCGACGAAATCCAGCCGCCGCCGACCGAGCCGACATCGGCGATGATATAGATGACGGCGACCGGAATGCCGAAAGTTTTCAAATCCAAACCGTGCTGCTTATTCAAAAAATCAGGCAGCCAGAACAGGTAAACCCACCAAATCGGGTCGGTTAAAAATTTTCCGATGGCAAAAGCCCAGGTTTGACGATGCGGAATCAACCGCCGCCACGGAATTTTAACAGTTGATTCAGGCGGGTCAGAACGGATGTAAGCCAGTTCTGCGGACGATAATCGTGTATCTTCTTCAGGTTTGCGATAAATCAAAAGCCAAAAGATGAGCCAGACAAAACCGATGGCACCAGTCACAATAAAGGCTTCCTGCCAGCCGTAAGTCAGAGCAATCCAGGGCACGACGAGCGGCGTGACGAGCGCGCCAACGTTCGTTCCGGCGTTGAAAATTCCGGTGGCAAGCGCGCGTTCCTTTTTCGGAAACCATTCGGCGACGGTTTTTATCGCGCCGGGAAAATAACCCGCTTCGCCCAAACCGAGCGCGAAACGGGCGGCGGCAAATCCCATCACCGACGAGGCGAGCGCGTGCGCCATCGCCGCGATGCTCCAGACGGTAATCGAAAGTGACGCGCCGGCGCGTGTGCCGATTTTGTCAATCAAACTGCCGACCAGCAACAGCCCAATGCCGTATGCGGTTTGAAATGAAAAAACAATCCAACTGTATTCGATTTCCGTCCAGCCGATTTCCGCTTGTAGCGTCGGTTTCAAAATGCCAATCACTTGCCGGTCAATATAGTTAATCGTCGCGGCGAAAAACAGCAGCGCGCAAATCAGCCAGCGGCGACGACCGATTTTAGTGGCGATGTTGTCGTCAACCGAATACGTCACCGCCGATTCGAACGCGCTCGAACCCGTGCCGACGGGCGCGGAAACGTCAACCGGCAATGATTTTTCCGGGCTACCGAAAGCGTTCGCCGAGTAATCTCGTCCGTCTTTTTCTTTCATTTGCAAAACTCCTTTGAAGTTTGATTTTCGCCCGCTAAAATTTTACGAATTCACGCCCGAAGCGAGATAACCGCCGTCCACCGCAATTGATTGCCCGGTGATAAACGATGCCGCGTCGGACGCTAAAAAAACTGCCGCGCCGGTCAATTCTTCCGGCTTGCCGAAACGATTCATCGGCGTCCGCATCAAAATTTCGTTTCCGCGCGCCGTTCCGTTCAAAAGTTTTTCGTTTAATTCAGTGGGAAAAACGCCGGGAACGAGCGCATTAACGTTGATTCCGTCTTTCGCCCATTCCGCACCCAAACTGCGCGTCAATGCTAAAACTCCGGCTTTCGACGCACCATAAGCCGCAACTTCATGAAACGCGACGAATGACGCCAAAGACGCGATGTTAACAATTTTTCCTTTGCCGGAATGTTTGAGCGGCTCGTAAAACGATTGGCAAGTTCGCAAAATTCCCGTCAGATTCGTATCCAAAATCTCCGCCCAGCTCGCCTCGGAAACTTCCGCCGTCGGTTTGCGTTCGGTGCGTCCTGCCGCGTTGATTAAAATGTCTGTGCCGCCGAATTTTTCCGTAACCGCATCGCGCAGAGCGTCAATTGATTCGCGTTTTGCCACGTCAACGGTTTGCTGCAAGGTTTGCCGCCCGATGTTTTCGATTTCTGCGCAAACCTCCACAGTCAATTCTTTACGCCTGCCCGTCGGCACGACGTTCGCCCCCGAACGCGCCAATGCAATCGCAATCGCGCGTCCCAAACCGGACGTGCCGCCGACGACGACTGCTGTTTTATTTGATAAATCCGTAATATTTTCCGGTTGATTCATTTTTGATTATTTCAACCCGACCCAATTGCGAAAATTCTCCGAAAACAACCGTTCCGCGTCGCGCTCGATTTCCTGTCGCGTTACGTGCCGTCCGTCATGCAACAGATTTACATACGAATCGAAAAGCGCGTCGGCAATTAAACGACGCGAATGACTCCATTTGTAAACGAGCTGGTCGAAAACGCGCGCGTCCGAGTGTTGCGGAATAAAACTCGTTCCCAAAAGCTCGAACCGCTCGCGGGTGATTTCCGTGATAATCGAAGAATTATTCAAAAACCACCAGCATCCGAACGGCATCAGGTTGCTGAATTTGCGGGCGACGACGCACAATTCGTGCTGATTTTCACGCGACAGAAACGTCACCAAAAATTTCACGTCCGGGTTTTCCTGACAAATTCTTGAAACGACTGACACATTGGCGCGTCCCAACCCGTCGCCGGCTAACTTTAACGCCGGATTGATTCGGCGGCGCACGCCGATCATCAAAGACAGCGAAATTCCGTGTTCCCGACAAACCGGCAAAACCGCTTCTTTTATTAATTTCCCGCGCCCCGAATCTTCTGGGTAAAGGAAATCGTCGGGTAATGAAACGCCCAAATAAAGCGGTTTCATCTTAGCAATCCAATCGTCTAAAAACCGCCTAGTTTCCGTAATTGTCCCCGCGTCTATATTCTTCGAAACACGATAATTTTGCTTTTGCATCAACGGCACGGCTTCCGCCCAACCGTTTAATAATCGGTCGAGCCGCAGCGCGGCGTGAAATCTCGAATCAATTTTCTCGTCGCCGTTCCAAACCGCGATTTCGTCTTCGTCGAGCGGGTCATTCGTCATCACGATGTCGCTGACGCGCGACATTTTCAACACTTTTTCGATATAATCCGCCGGTTTTTGCGCCGAAAAAAACTCACGCGCCTCGCGCAAATTGGCGGCGCGCGTGTCGAGTCCGAGGCTGTTTAGAACCGACACGACGCCGCGTGTCGCTTCGGAAAGCGGCGTGTTTTCGACGAACAGCGTTTGCCAAATCAAATCTGATTGTCGGGTTTTCTCTAATTTCCAAAAATCTTCGGGCGTTAAATCCGAATAACGAAAAAACTCGGCGATTAAATAATGATAATTGAGCAGTTCGTCAATGCCGTATAAATTCAGCGCGCCGAATTCGGGTGCGAAAAGATGCGTGTGCAAATCGAAAACTGGCGTGTTTGCAATCGTTTCATTAACTTGCTGCCGCAGTTGTTCCGCCTTGCGCGCGTTTCCGTCGCGCCCGTCGGCGGAGATCATCGGTTCAAATTGTTGAGTTGTTAAGTTGTTCATTTTATTATTTTCGCGGCGCGTTAAAAAGATATTTCCGGCGTTCGCGCATCCTTCTGGTCAGCCCAGCGATTGTTCGGAATAATCGGCGTCCAGCCTTTCCGCAGCGGGTCTTGGTCATACGGATAAGAGCCGAGCCGTTTGTATAACTCGCTGTATTCGCGGAGTTTTTCGCGGTTTAATCGAACCCCCAGACCGGGCGTGTTCGGTACTTTTATCGCGCCGTTTTCATATCTGAATTTGCTGCCTTCGATAATGTCGTCCGTTAAATGATGATAATGCGCGTCCGCCGCGAAACTTAAGTTCGGAATCACCGCGCCCAAGTGAAGCATCGTCGCCAGTTGAATTCCCAATTCACCCGAAGAATGAACAGCCACGCCCAATTGAAAAGTCTCGCAAATGCTCGCAGCTTTGACGCATTGCCGGATTCCGCCCCAAAACGTCGTGTCGAGCAAAATCACGTCAACTGCCGTGTCCAAAACGTTGGCGGCAAGCTGTTCAAAACCAACGACGACTGTATTCGTTGCCAGCGGCATTCGCACTTTCTCGCGCGTCCGCCGCATTCCGTTCAAACCGAAAACAGGGTCTTCCAGATAATCGTTTTTAATGTCTTCGATCTGCTGTCCAAACCAAATCGCCTGTTCGGTCGAAAAAACCGCGTTCGGGTCAAAGCGAAAACTGTCGCCGTCTAATTCTTTGGCGACGGCGCGGTAACATTCGAGTTCGTATTCGGGAGCAAAAACGCCGCCTTTTAATTTGTGCGAAGTAAAACCGTATTTACCCTTTAAATCTTTGGCGTGTTCGACAAGTTGTTCTACGGTTCTAACTTCGCCCGAATTTTCTTTCGGATTCGGATAACGAAAGAATAAATATGACGCGAACGGCACTTTGTCCTGCAATTTGCCGCCAAGAATTTCATAAACCGGCACATTCCATTTCTGTCCCAAAATATCGAGACAGGCGAATTCGAGCGCCGCTAAAATCTGCGTCCGGTTGTTATAGAGCGAAGCCGTCGGATTGGCAATCAGAAAACGCATTTCTTCCAAATTCGCCGGATTGTGTCCGACCAAATACGCTTTCATCGCCCGAAAAACGGCTTCTGCAGATTCGCCACCGCCGCCCATTTCGCCCAAACCCGTGATGCCTTCGTCGGTTTCGACTTCGACAATCGTGCGAACAAATCTGCCCCAATGACAACCGTTCGCGTGTCTGAGCGGCGCTTCCAGAGGCACGGTCACGGTCGTCGCTTTTATATCGGTGATTTTCATTCCTAAATTTCAATAATTCGTAATTCGTAATTGTTAATTCGTAATTGATTTAAGGTAACTGCGCCGGGTCGAAGCCGAGCGGCAATTCTTTTTCCACCAGCCCGACGCGACGCGCCGCCGAGTCTTTGGCGTATTTCCAAAAACGAATCGTCCAGTCCATCGCCGCGCGCTCGGCTTCGAGCGGGTCTGTGCCGCCGAAAACGAGCCAGTCTTCGCCGGAATTTTCGCCGGTTCGTGCCGCAAATTGTTTGGCGTCTCTCACATTCGCCGGAATTTTTGCGTTGACCGCAGCGATTAGTTGATTGGTTTTCGCCGTGCCGACCAGAATCAGCGCGGCGCGTTCGTTTGGCGGTAAATCTTTCAGCTCGTAAATTTTCACGGGTCTGCCGGTCGCGCTTTCGATTGTATTGACCAAAACCGACGCCGTTTCCACGTCCTGAATCGGCGATTTATCGCCGTAAACGACGGCGAGCGGGCGATTTAAATTGAAATCAAAAACTTTTTCGCCGTAAACGACGTTCGATTTTTCCGCCGCGTCCATTTGCGGCTGTCCGGCGAGACGCGCTTCAGCCCAGCCGTAGCGCAGCAAATCGCCGTCTTCGAGGCGCAGAAAAACGTGGTAAAACCCCGGCAAAGGCGCGGGCGAATTGTCGGTTAAAGCAGCTTCGAGTTTGACCGAAATTGTTTGCGTTTCATTTGGCTTTATTTTCAAAATCGCTTCTTTCGGCATAGTTGAATTCGTGTGCAGATTGTTGGGCGATTCAATGGAACTTTTTAGATTCAAACTTCGACTGCTCGTATTTGTAATTTTGAATTGCGCCACGCCGCGACCTTTTTTGTCCAGCTCGACAACCGAGTATTCGACATTTACGAGTTTGTTCGGATGCGTCGGCGCGCCGTATTTATTGATTAAACCCGAAAGAACGAACGCTTCCGGTTTCGGTCGTCGGCTCAACCAGATTTGCTCGTAATGACGAATTCCTTTGAGCGCTTTCGGGTTCATCGCCAGCGTTTCGTTAAATTGAAACTGATACATCGCGGGCATCGAGCGCGTTTTCAGGACGTTTTCAAAAATCGGCGCGTAAACTTTCGCGCGATCTTCGGGCGTCATTCTAGTCAGAAAACGCCAGTTCCATTCGGTGATAATCGGCGGTTTGCCGACGCGCCGCCCGTAACTTGCCGCCGCGAGCGAAAAGCCGCGCG
The DNA here is from genome assembly GCA_030448055.1 of Pyrinomonadaceae bacterium. Classification (GTDB taxonomy): domain Bacteria; phylum Acidobacteriota; class Blastocatellia; order Pyrinomonadales; family Pyrinomonadaceae. Next base: position 633,189 of record JAUJNR010000003.1, on the reverse strand, counting down.
TGTTCGGCATCGAATCCAAGCCGTCGGTGTAAGCGTGCTGCCCGATTCTATCGAACGGCACGCCCAATTTTTGCAAACGGTCGAACGCGCCCGTGTTCGTGTGCGCGGTCAGATGAACTGGAATTTCCGGCGCTACTTCTTTCACTGCGTTATAAACTCGTTTCCAGTAAGCGGGCGCGTCGTCGTTAATTCCGAAAATCAACACTTCGTTATCGACTTCCACGCCGTCTATCACGTCGCGGTAACGCTTAACCATCTCGGCGGTGTCAGCGGCAGAAATGCGTGCGTCAATCAACGCTTTCAATTTCAATTTCCGCATCTCGCCGAAAAAGAAATCGAGATATTCGGTCTGTTTCGCTTTTTCGACGCCTTGAATCAATTCAAGATGATGCAGGCGAATCAGTTCAAAACCGAGCGCTTTGGCGATTCGCAAATCGCGCCGGATGTCATCGCTGAAAAGCTGCCATTTGTTGACCGTATCGGCTGCAAAAGCCCAATATGCGTCTCTGTCCATTCCGGGCAGTTTTTTGATGTCGAAGTTTTCGCCCAAAGTCGAATACGGAAAATAATTCGTGCCAAATCGTGTGTAGGGAACGCCGATTTCGTAATCAACTTTATCGCCGGTCTGTTTTTGCTCGGCGTAGGAAGCGTAAGCGACGAACGCATTATCAACCTGCTCGTCGGTCATCGGCGTTTTGGAAAACGCGAGTCGGGACGAAAAATTCGCCGATTCACCGCGCTCCATCAAACGGTTGTCTTCGAGCCGTTCGGCGTAAGAGCGCAGATTCGAGCGGGCGATTTCGGTTAATAAATAAACGTCGTTTCCGTTTGTCTGCGCTTCGTGTCCGATTTGCGGAATATTCGCGCCGACCCAGCGCGCCGGTCGCTTGCCCTTTGCGTCCTGATGAACTGTAAAAGATTGCGAAAATTCGTTCATCCAGGCAACCGAATTGTTTCCGGCGAAATTCGTTTTCAACCAATCGACGCCATGCTGCACATACCAGTTGCGGCTTTCGCCGACGCGGAAATTCGTGTAATCGTTCACGCTCAAATCTCTGATGCGATAGTCGTAGCAGACTGACCGATTCGCACCATTTGGCTGCTGCCAACGCATGACGACTGCCGCGTAAACGTTTTCGGTTTTCGCAGCGTTCACATTTTTTAGCTCGGAATTGATGTCTAAAAATCCGTCGTGAAAAGCGCGTAGTTCAATCGTCAACTGCAAGCCGTTCGATTCCGCCCTTCCGCGCCAAACGTCGAACAAAGCGCCGATGGAAATTTTCGTGAATTTGAACGGAAGCGCTTGAAAATCTTTAGAAAAATCCGTCTTCGTCGAATACGGCTCGCCTTTTAATTCTTCCGGGCGCGAATCACGGTGCAGAATCTGCCACGACAGCTCGCCCAGATTTGCGCCCGCAAAATCGAACGAAACGCCGTTCGCGGTCGGATTGACGATTAAAAGTTTCGCTGTTTTCGCCGGTTTGTTTTGCAAACGGAAATTTGCGGTTGCCGAAGCGGGCAAATCCGCAATGAAAAACAAATTTCCGTTTGCCGATTCCGTTTGTGCCGGTTTCCCGCCGGACGTGCGCCAGTCCGCGCCGGGCAAATTCGCCACCAGCAGACTGAGCGGCATTTTTACCGGAAACGGCTGATTATTGACAATCCGCACGTCGCGCAGTTGGCTGCTCTTGACAGCGCTCTGAGCGCGAACCGAAACGATTGCGCCGGAGAAGAAGCAAGCCACGAGCGTAACCAAAAATGTAAACAAAACCCGAACGCATCCGAAAGCCGAAAATTTCAATTGATTTTTTCCCCGCATTTAATTTATTTACCGCTTTTCACAAATCGTTTCGACATTTTATAACCGCTGAAAATATTCGGGCAGAATGCACGCGGCTTTTTTGCCCGTTTTATAAAGCGACAATTAAAAAGAAGAACGCTGGATAAAATGCCAGTCCGAAGCGCACGACAAGGAACCGGCGGCGTCATAACTGCACGGACGCGCCATGACGCCCGCGCCGTCTTTGGTCGTGTAGCGAACTTTCCATTTGCTGCCCGCCGCCGAGACGCCGCGATACAGCGAATTCCCGGTCGCCGAGCCGTCCCAACGCCAGTTGTCCCACGCGTTCGTGTCGCTGGCGAGGGTGACGATCACGCCGTCCGTGTTGGTCGAATTCATAAATATTTCGCCGTTGGTAAATTCCGACGTATCGAGATACATATTCGTCGTCCGGCATTTGTCGCTGACGGTCGTTCCGTTCGTGCGAAAATTCGTGCGCGAAACGCCCGCGTCGTCGCGGTAGCTGTATTGCGCCCAGACGCAGCGGTTGACGTAGCCGTAAGCGTAACCGTAAGCCCAGCCGTTTGAATCGACGTACTGAATGTCCATTCGTCCCTGCCCGGTATTCGTATGATTATAAAGCCGCCCCATCGCATAAGACTGCGGCTTTGACCTCGCGTAAACGTCCGTCGCCGACACGTAATAAGCCGTCGCCGCCCGCGTCGTATGAGAAAAAACACAGATTACCGCGACGAGAATCGCGCTGTAAATTACCGTTTTTGACCTCAATGCTTTTGCGCCTGTTTCTGCCGGAATTCTTTTCATAACTATGTTCTCCTTTTAAATTTTCAAGATATTCGTCAGTGAATTTTCCGTTAAAACAAAAATCGCAGTCCAAAGCGAACCGAGCGTTCGCCGAACGTACTGGTCGATTGACCGAACGTGCTGGAGGTGAACGAACCGCTCGGATCGTTAAAATGCGGCGTGTTCGTCACGTTGAAGACCGTCATCAGTCCTTGAATACTAAAACGTTCGCCGATGGAGAAAGTCCGCGCCAGCGTCGCGTTGTAGTTGATGTAGCCGGGTCCGCGCAAAGTGTTGCGTCCGACGTTGCCGAAGGTGAACGGTTCGGGATTAACGAAAACGCTGGTGTCGAAATAAAGCTGTCCGGGTCCGAGACCGCCCAAAATGCGCGCTTCACCGGTTTGATTCGGTCGGTTGGTCGTGCCGGGCGCGACAGCGCTCGTCAAACTGGTTCCGGTAATGTCCACCGGCGTTCCGGTGCGCGCCGCGAAAACGCCGCTCAATGTGAAACCGCCGAACAAACCGCGCCATCGCAAACCGTTTTCGTCGAACAATCTGCCGCCTCTGCCGAACGGTCGAATGACGTGGCTGATCACGAGATTGTGCCGCCGGTCGAAACTCGACGGACCTTTGTTGGCGTCGATATCGATGTCGTTTTGCAGAGCGAAAGCGTCGGTGTAGTCGGTTGATTTACTGAACGTGTAAGCGAGCGTTATTCTGCCGGCGCCGCGCCCGAAGCGTTTATCGACGCGGGTTTGCAGCGAATGATAAGCGTTGCTCAGCATAAAATCCGACAGCAGGACGTCGGCGGTGCGCCCGTAAAGGCGGGCGAACGGGCGAGCCGCGTTCGCTTCGCCGGGCAGAGCCGCGTTCAGATTGAGTGTTCCGGGCAGACGCGTGCCGCGCGAGCCGACGTAGCCGACCGAGGTGACGAATCCGAAAAGGTCGCGCTCGACCGTAAAATTATACGATTGAATATAACCGCGCTTGGCGTTCGGATTGACGACGCCGACGACGGCGTTGTTCGGCGGCGTGACGACGCCGCTCGTTAAATCAATGATGCCCGGCGTCGGAATGCCGGTCGAGAGCGTGATCAAGTTCCCGCCCGTCACGGGCGCGAAATTGGCGTTGGTTCCGGCAATTGTCACGTCGATCTGGCTACCGTAGTTTTGATTCGCCAACGTATTGACGGTGATCGGCACAAAGCTGACGCCGTAGCCGGTGCGAACGACGGTTTTATCGTCGAGGCGATAGGCGACGCCGAGGCGCGGAGCGAGATTGCCGTAATCGGTTTTCACATTGATCCGCGAATCGTTCGGACCGTAGCCGCTGATCAGCGCCGTGTTAGTCGCCGGGTCGTAATACGATTGGTCGCCCGGTTCGATCCCGCTCGGATACGGGTAAATTTCGTAGCGCAGACCGTAGTTGACGGTTAACTTCGGATTGACCTGCCAGCGATCCTGCGCGAAAAAGAAATACTGCGGCGTGATATAGCCGCCGAGCTGGGCGACCGTCGTGCGGCGCACGCTCTGCGGCACGCCAAGCAGAAACGAAGCGAAAGCGTTGGCGTTGGTCGTCGTCGAAGCCGGTCGTCCCGTCGCGCCGGTCGTGGCGGCGATTCCCGTCACGCCGGTCGTAAACGTAAATTCGCCGCGCGCGTTGCTGCCCGCCGCCTGATATTTGTCGAGTTTGAGCCGCCGGATGTCTGTACCAAAACGAATCGAGTGATTGCCTCGAATCAGCGTCCAATTGTTGACAATGTTAAAGCTATTTTCGGTAATATCGAACGGAATCGTCGTCGCGCTGCCGAGAAAATCATAACCGCTGATGGTGATGCGCGGAATGCCAGTGGCGGTAAAAAAATCATTGATGTTCGTGTTCGGAATGCCAAGTTCGTTGCCGAGGTTTTCCCGTGAAGGCACGTCGCCCGTGATGTGAACGCGGACGTAGCCGAAGCGAAATTCGGTGATCAGCCGCGACGAAAAAACGTGCGTCAAGTTCGCCGACATACTGTCGTTTCTGCCCGGTCCGACCGCCGCCGTCGCGCCGCCGCCGCTCGTCGTGCCGCCGAGGTCGCCGAACACGGGCAAATCGGCGGTGTTCGATTTAAAGAAGCTATAGCGCACGAATCCGGTCGTGCTGTCCGTGAAATTATGATTGATTTTGATGTCCGCCGAATCGCGGTCTTGGACGAACGTTCCGCTGGCGTCGTAGTTATTAACCGTTCCCGGAAGATTCGGCAGCGGCAAAAGATTCAGAATCGCGCGCGCCGCCGGATTGAATTCGGCTTGCGGAATAATGTTGTTCGCGTAGGCGATGCGGCTGCTCGCGCTCGTGAGCGACGGGCGAAAAATTTGTCCGTCGCGGATTTGAATAGTCTGCCCGGTCGTGCTCGTCGCCGTGAGCGGGTTGAATCCCGTCGGACAAGAGTTGGGCGTGGCGGTGCGAGCAGAACGCGGTGTAGTAGAACCGGCGAGCGGCGGAGCGAAACAGATATACTGCCCTAGAGTCTGGCTGAAATCTCCGTTGCGGTAAGCGGCAATCGGCACCGACAAAAGCGTGTTTTGTCCGCGCCGGTCGGCGCCTCTCTGGTAATCGCCGAAGAAAAAAGTTTTGTCTTTGATAATCGGACCACCGATGACGAAACCGTATTGAGTCAAATTCGTGTTCGGCTTATCATCCGTAAAAGAAAGCGTATTGCGCGCTTTGAAATAGCTATTCGTGTTGTAGATAAAAGCAGCGCCGCGCAAACGGTTCGTGCCCGACTTGATTTGCACGTTGATGACGCCGCCGGCGGCTCTGCCCTGCTCGGCGTCGTAAGCGTTCGTTGAAACGTCAACTACCTGAATCGCTTCCGGCGGCGGAACGATTGCCGTCTGCGAAATCACGTTCGTTTGATTGTTGATCGTGCCGTCGAGCTGAAAATTGTTGTAGCGTTCGTTTTGTCCGTTGACGCGGTTGACGAGCGAGCCGTTCGGATTGCCGAAGCTCGAACCGACCGCCGCCGCTTCGGTTACGCCGGGCGTGATGTCGAGAACGCTTTGATAATTGCGGTCGGGCGAGAGCGGCAGTTCTTCGACTTGTTCGCTGGTGATTTGCGTGCTGACATCGGCGCGGTCAGTTTTTAATTGAACTTGATCGGCTTCAATCTGAACAGTTTCAGACACCCCACCCGCTTCTAATTTTCCGTCAACTCGAACCGTCGTATTAATGGCGACTTCGACATTCTCCTGAACGAGTTTCTTGAAGTTTGCCTGAGTTATTTCAACGCGGTATAAACCTGGGTCGAGGCTGCCGAATGAATAATTACCTTCGTCATTAGTAACAATTTCGCGTGTCGAACCTCGATTAATTTCAGTAATAACTACTCGCGCTCCGGGAACTACTGCTCCACTTGCATCTTCAATATGCCCAACAAGCGAGCCGGTTACAGTTTGAGCATTGGCAGAGGAGGCGATTGCTATTAAGCAAACTGTGTAAATTAACAATTGGTGAACAAATTGTTTCATAAAAAATTCTCCTAAAATTTTAACGATCCTTTTTAACGACATTTAGTTCAAGGCTACAACAATATCCTTAAACCAGTAATTCAATTTCTTTACTACCTATCAATTTTAAGCAATCAGTGGAGCTCCGAAGTGTTTTTGTAAAATTAAAGCCATACTGCCGCGAAGCCTTGGCTGTAAACTGTCTTCGGCAGGAAGAATGCGCGTTACCATCGGCGAGCCTTGTAAACGCGCATCCAAAACATTTTTAATAATTGGTTCAATTCTTTTCCAAGACCGGGTAACCTCTCCAATCAAAACAATCATACTCGGTGCCATTCCGCTAATAAGCATTGACAACCCGATTCCGAGATAATGAGCCATTCTCTCAATCGTTTCTATAGCCTTTAGATCACCTTGTTCCGAAAGATGAAGAATGTCGTCAAAACTCGGTTTATCTCTTTCAAATTGATTATTTTGCCGTCTGGAATTTCCATTAGATGCGGCATTAATATATTCGTTTATTGCTGCGGTATTTGAAGCAAATACTTCCCAGCATCCGCGATTGCCACAATTACAAAGTGGACCTGCTTCAGCGATTGAAACGTGACCGAATTCTCCGGCTACGCCATTAGCACCACGCAAGAGTTGTCCATTGCCAATAATTCCCGTTCCAATTCCTTCAGAAACAGTAACGGCGATTAAATCCTGAATACCATCAGAACGCTTGTCAAACCAAATTTCAGCCAAAGCACAAGCATTAGCCGCATTTTCTATTTCAACCAAAAGTTTGGTAGCGCGTTCGATCGGAGTTTGCAAATCAACGTCGCGCCACCCCAGATTTGGTGCAAAAACAATTCTTTTTGAAATTGAATCGACCCGTCCAGGAATACTAACACCGATTCCTTCAAAATAAACTTGAGGATGAAGTTTTATGAATGACTGCAGGCGTTCGGTTAAATCTTTGGTGAAAATTTCCGGATTAGAATTCGTCGGAAAAGACTCATGCGCGATAAATTGAGCATTTAAGTTTGCCAGCGCAATTGTCGTGACTGTCGGACGCACATTGACTCCAATAATTCCGGCGCGTTCGACATTTAAGTGCAGGAACCTCGGTTTTCGCCCGCGTGGAAGATGTCCGAGTGCGCCTTGAGTAATCCATTGTTCAGTTAATAATTGCTCGGTGATTAACGAAACTGTGCTGCGCTGCATTCCTGAAAAACGTGCCAAGTCAGCCCTCGAAACCGGCTGTCGCGTCCGAATCAAATCGAGAATAATGCGACGATTAATGTTTCGCACAGTATCGCTGGTAGCAATATTGAAACTATTTAAATCAATTTTTCGCACTTATAAAATAATTACTTACGGAAAGCATTGAGTTTGTTCGAGGTGCGAATTATATGCCCCCTTCTATTTATAAGTCAAGAGAAAATTTAATTAAATTAGATTTAATTGTGTAAAGTTGGAAATTAAACGTGGAAGCCTGCGCCAAGTAAGGTATCAACGGATATCAACTTTCTGCGAGTATGTATCCGCATAATTGTTTTAAGATTTCGCTTTTAATGCATCCAGCGGTATCCAGCCCCAACGTTTTCCACTCTGAGTGTCAATATACCCGTAGACGAAAACCATTTTTCCAACAATTTCTTCTCCGGTATGTTCTGTGTCTTTTGGACAAAAAAGATCAATTAGGGCGGTTGAATCCTTTTCAGCCGAACGGTGAAAAATAAGCGGGCGGTTCACACCGTCGATTCTAAAAGTGTCGTTGCTGACGCCAGCGACATTAAAACCTAAATTTATAACTGCATCCCCGCGTTTGAGATAATCGGTCGAAGCAACACTTTGATTTCCGTCAAGAGGAATTTTAGGCAAGACTTTATAAGCCACAAATTTTCCTTTTTTGTCCGCATAACCAAATTTGTATTTTATTTTACCGTTATCATCTTTCCCAATCGTTTCGTGGGGGTCGCCACCGGTAATTGCGTAATCGGTAAAAGTATCGTTAACAGCAGTAGGCATTTGCATTTTTTCGGTAAATTTCCGGTCATATTGCGGTTCATTTCCTGCTTGGATGGCTGTAGCTTTTATCCAGCCTGATGCGCCTATTACTTCCTTGCTGCCATTGACGATGATTTTCGTAGAAAAGGCATAATAGTAATTTTCCTTATTAATTTTCTTTTCCTGTCCATAATTTAATTTAACGGAACTGGCGACAAGTTTGCCTCGAGATATTCCTGTTCCATCGTATAACTGGTGTTCGCCTGTTTTAACGGGAAAGTAAAACCAGCGACCGGCTTTAATTTCACTTGGTGTCTGCCTCAAAGCGGTTATCGCCACATAACCTTTACCTTTGGCATAAACATACTTTTCCGTTTTTGAAATGCCATCTTTTTGAGACTTTGTTTGGGTTAAATCAACTTCAACATTAGTCTTGGGCAAAATTCCTTTATCAGTCAGTTTATTATCGTTAGAAGTTACGCAGTTGAACGGATATTTGATAATAATAGAGCATGAATCCGCCGAAATGCTCTGAAGATGATTACATTAATTTTGTCATTGCTTCTCCAAAGCAGTTGACCGCGACAGAAGCTGCTCGCGTGCAGCCAGAGAGCCAAAACGCTCCGGCACATGACGCTTTTACTCGCCTTCTTTCCCGGCTTGAGCCTAATGCTGAAACGCTCTGGCACGAAGCACAAACACAGATTAGCAAAGAGTCCGGCATTTTGGTCTTGGATGATTCGACTCTTGATAAACCGTTTTCCAAACATAACGCTTTGGCTTCCAGACATTGGTCTGGAAAACACAAGGCGGTTGTTTTGGGCATTAACCTGATTACTTTGCTCTGGACTGACGCTGAGCGCGCGGTTCCGACTGATTATCGAATTTTTGATAAAGATACGGACGGCAAAACGAAAAACGATCATTTTCAGGATATGCTTATCGAAGCTCACAAGCGCGGCTTTTCTCCGCAACTTGTTTGTTTCGATAATTGGTATTCTTCGATTGAAAATCTGAAACTCTGTCGCGCTTTGGGCTGGCATTTTCTGACTCGCCTTAAATCAAATCGGCGTGTCAATCCGGATAAAGAAGGTTTGAAACCAATCTCTGAGATTTTCATTTCCGCTGCCGGGCGCCTCGTTTGGCTGCAAGGCTTTGGCTTGATACGAGTGTTTCGGACAGTTGAGGAAAACGGCAACGCGAAACACTGGGCGACAAGCATCGTCGAAATGACAGAAGAGATGCGCAAAGAGTCTGCAAGGCAAGCCAACAGGATCGAGCAATATCATCGCGGAATCAAGCAATTTTGTTTGATAGAGCGTTCGCAAGCTCGGCGTCGCCGACCGTGGCTCAATCACATCTTGCTTTGTTTGCGAGCGTTTTTGCGTCTTGAATGTCATTGTTATCGAAGAAAAGTTAGTTGGCACGAAGCGAAAGTTGGAATTATCAGAGAAGCGCTTCGTGTTTATTTGGCAAATCCAACATATTCACTTATGCCAACTGCGTAACTTCTATATCGTAATAATGTGTGCCTGGTTTTACATTCAAGGCAAAATAATATTGTCCCTTTTCTCTTTTGACATACTTTGGATTAACGGCGCGATAACGGTCAGGGTCACCCTTTCGGCGGTCCGTAAACGGTATTTGATCGAAACGGCTTAAACCTTGATGACGTTTATCGGCGGGAATATAAATTTCTGGTTTGATACGAATTTTTTTGACCGTTTGAAACAACTTCCAATCTTATCTACGGTTATTTGGGACAATTTAAGTTTCTTTAATTCAGTGTAAAATTCTAACCTTTTATATTTCCAACAGTTAACTTCCTTCGTCACTATGAAAATCAAAGGCGAAGCGTAAGAATTAACCGCAAAAGCAATTACCAAAAACAATTTCAGAACCTCTTTCATTTCAGTAAAATAGCAGAGTTTCACTGTAAGGGAAAGTATTAATTACTAAAGGCTGCCGCACGAACGATATTTTCTAAAGTCAATAATTAGGTGTTCAGTCCAAAAGTGTCGTGGTTTGGGTAAATTCTAAATCGTTCTTTGTCATTTTGCCAGCATTTAATGATGTATTCGTAAGGCGTTAGACCCTTGATCGTCTTGAGTCGCTGGGCAAAATTATAAGCCGCTAGAAAAAGTTTCAAATGCTTTTTCAGTTGTTCGTGCGTTTCATAATAATAACGCTTGACGGTCACTTCTTTAATCGTTCGATTCATTCGCTCGACTTGCCCGTTCGTCCACGGGTGATTAACTTTCGTCAGCCGGTGTTCGATTCCATTTTGGCGGCAGATACAGTCGAACAAGTGCATAAACGCCCATTTATCTTTTGCGTGGTTGGTAAACTGAATGCCGTTGTCAGTTAGGATCGTGTGGAGACGATAAGGAACGACTGAAATCAAATGTCGTAAAAACCGGCAAGCCATGTCGCGTGTTTGATTGAGATGCAATTCGGCATAGGCGAATTTTGAAGAGGTTTTTATGCCCACCGCCAAGGGCAATGGCTTAAACTGTTTTGCTCTCTTCGCGTAGAACCAATGAATGTGTGGTGAAAACCGGCGAGCAGAGTTTTTCAGCTCAGTTTATTTTCGAACAGTTTGAGACTTTATCGTTCAAGTTACGGAAATTGACCGTTATAGTTTTAGATAATGCCCGAATTCACACGTCCAGAATTATCAAAGAACGAAGCAAAATTTGGCAGTCAAGAGGGCTTTTTCTCTTCTATTTGCCAAGATATTCGCCACATCTGAATATCGTGGAAACTTTGTGGCGAAAACTAAAATATGAATGGCTGACCCCGGCTGATTATCAAAGCAAAGGACATTTGTTTTATCAAATCAATTTGGCTTTCAAAGGAGTCGGCAACAGCCTATTGATTCGATTTTCAAAATTTAGACACACTTTACAATAAATATGTCGGACTACTTAAATGAAAATATAAGCAAGATGAAATAGCCGTAAACAAAGGGTTTTATAATAGTTTTTGAAATATAATGAAAATATTTGCAGCGACAGTTCCTGTGACTGGTAGTCATGAGGTCAGGGGTTCGCCCCCTCGACTCCACCAATAAAATCAATAGTTTAGGTATCTATCGAGATACCCTTTTCTTACTGGGTGTGTTAACGATGTGTCGAATTTGATAATGTCATAATTTCGATTGCTATAAAATTATATTTGTCTCAAAAACGACCCTTTTCGTGACTTTCTGAAATATTGTAAAGAAGTAGCTGCTTGATTTTGAGACGAGTTTTGAAACAAAATGTAAGTTGCAAAAGTGTCAAAAACTATACCAAAGTTAGTTATTCTGACAATAGCATTGCACTCGTTTTTAAATAGGTATTACTACATTTTTATCGATAAGCTATCAGGAAACATATAGAAAAATCAATCAAACTCTCGAAGAGAATGACATACAAATATGCCATTATTTTTAATAACTCAATGGTTCACTTGATAAGTCAGAAATAAAATCTTAAAACCCCAAATAAATTTCCGCGCGGCAGAGCCGCGAGGTATTAGAAGAGTGATGGCTGCGTTGAATCATTACCGTCACCTTGATTTCTGATGTATTGTTTCATCGCTTCTTCCGAACTGTGTGCGCCGACCGTGCTGATGTAATAGCCGTCAGACCAAAACTCGCCGCCCCACAACTGTTTTTTGACTTCCGGCATCTGACGAAAGATTTCCTTGGCGGTGATGCTTTTGATGGTTCGCACGATTTTTGTTGGACTATACATCAGCACCGACTATACCAAAAAATGCACGTGCTCTGAGTCAGTTCCGATCTCCAGAAACTCAATCTCATAGCGCAGGCTTATCTGTTCGCATATTTCTTTGAGTTTCTCATCAATATCCGGCGTAATGACGGCTTTCCGATATTTCGTCGGGCAGACCAGATGGTAAAGCAAAACACTGACATTGTGTTTTTTATGAATCAGTTCGCTCATCGGTCTAGTATATTCCGTAGCAAAGCTACGAGGAATTAAACCAATAAGGAACGATTAAAAAAGTAAAATTTCAATTGAATACGACTGTAAAATATTCTGAAACTTCGGCAAATCTTAGATTTTTTTTGGCAAAAATATCTTATGAAACTAAAAATTATTGTTGGGCTTTTATTTTTACACTGTTATAGTGTTTTCGGACAGGTGCAGACAGCCGAAACTCCTCTGAATACAACAATTCTTAATGATTCGGGAGCATTATCAAAGCGTGCGATACGCAAGAATATTCCGCTCACAAACTCAATTCAAAAAGCTTATCGGAGTGGAACGAGAGATACCTCAGGTCGTCCGGGACCTAATTATTGGCAACTAAAAACCGATTACTCGATTAATGCCAACCTTAATCCCGAAACGCAAACCATAACCGGAAGCGAGATGATCGCGCTCCATAATAATAGCGGGGATAAGCTTGACCGCATAGTTTTGCGTCTTGACCATAATATTTATCGTCCGAGAGTTCCGCGTGGTTTTTCCGTTCCCGCCGAAACTACCGAAGGAATGGTTGTCACCCGAATTAAAATTAACGGAACTGAAATTGATTTGAAGTCGAGTCCGCCAGGACAAAGCCACGAAGGGCAACAGAAGATCGAAAAATCATTCGTGGTTGGCTTAGACCAAACCGTGGCTACTGTTGTTCTCGCAGAACCGATTGCTGCGCGCCGCGTTGCGACAATTGAGATTGATTGGCATACAAAATTACCGGGCGGCGAAGGCGGTCAAGGTCACCGAATGACGCAGCGGTGGGAGAGCAAACTTTTCCAACCTACTCAATGGTATCCGCGTCTGGCAAAATACGATGATTTGCGTGGATGGGATTCAAATATATATCTCGGTCCTTCAGAGTTTTACAACAACTACGGAAGATTTGATGTCAAAATCGAAGTGCCGGCAGGATGGCTCGTCAGCGGAACGGGAGTGCTGCAAAATGACCGGGAGGCGCTCGCGCCTTTTGTTCGTGAGCGGCTTGCATCTGCATTGAAGACCGATGAAGAGGTCATGATCGTTAAAGAAAACGAGCGCGGTGTCGGCAAAGCATTATTATCACGAGATAAGAACGTCTGGCATTTCCTGGGAGAAGACGTCAACGATTTTGCCTGGGCAACATCGAATCAGTTTGTATGGCGATCAACCAGGGCAAATATTCCGCAAAAGGGTTACGTTCCGGTTCATATGTTTTACCTACCAGAAAGAGCGAATCTTTTTCAAAACGCAGGAAAGATTACCCGCCACGCCCTCGAATTTTATTCTAAACTCTTAATACCATATGCCTTTCCCCAATTAACGCTACAAGATGGACCAAGTTCCGGAATGGAATATCCAATGGTCATCAATTCAAATCAAGGCGCAGCTGACCACGAAACTTTTCATCAATGGATTCCAATGATGATGGGAACTAATGAAACCCGTTACGGATGGATGGATGAAGGCTTTAATAATTATTCAAATATCCTTTCCGATGCCGATGTTAATGGGAAACCTTTTAACATTGATCGTTTGGGGCAGAGTTACGGCTCAATCAGCGGCAACGAAGATGAACCGATGATGATGTGGAATGCCAACTACGGAGGAACATTCTATGGCTTTCAAACCTACGGAAAAACAAGCATGATGTTTTCGATGCTGGGCGGAATAGTCGGCGACGACGCGATGAACGCAGCCATCAGGAAGTATGTGGAAACGTGGAAATTCAAACATCCGTCGCCCTGGGATTTTACGTTCTTTATGAATAAAGAGCTTGGTCGTGACTTAAACTGGTTTTGGTATTACTGGCTTTTCACAACAGAGTCGGTTAATGGCTCGATCAAAGACGTTGCGGCGCGAGGAGAAAAAACACAAATCACGATACATCAAGCAGGCGAAATGCCTTCATCCGTCGTTCTCAAAGTCGAATTTGCCGACGGAAGCGAGAAGATTAAATCAATGCCAAATGCAAAAATGATTGACGATAAAACGGCAATTGTGAAATGGAATGAAGATGTTTGGTTTAATGGAGACCGCGATTTTCAAGCCACGCTTGATTTTGGGAAACGCCAAATTAGGAAGATAACTCTGGATCCATTTGGAAGATTCCCTGATTCGGATACTAAAGATAATGTCTGGACAAGCAAATAGTTCAAAAAAATCAGGGATCTAAAAAGTCATTAAACTCGCTGAAAGCGATAAAGAATACAATCTAATGAATCTTTTACAGTGTTTCAATAATGACCGTTTTTGCAACAGACAAATCCCAGTAGCTGACTAAGGAAAATAATACAAGCCCTTCCTATACCTGAATTTAATGAATACTGTATAAACTATAAAAAGGATAATATGATTTCAGCAAATTCCCTTTACGTTCGTTTCAATAATTTATTTTTACTAACCATCCTTCTTTTCTGGATACCGGCGGTCTATGGGGCGGGCGAAGCAGAAGCAAGGTGGGAGCGGCAGGCGAGAAATGTATCCATAGTTCGTGATGACCGGGGCATCGCTCATATTACGGGCAAGACGGACGCCGACGCCGTATTCGGGATGATCTACGCGCAGGCGGAAGATGATTTCAATCGCGTCGAGACTAATTATCTCATCGCGATGGGACGGCTTGCCGAAGCGGAAGGCGAAACGGCTGTTTGGCGCGATTTGCGGATGAAAATCTTTATCCAGCCGGATGAACTAAAGAAACAATTCTCGATGAGTCCCGCGTGGCTACAAAAGCTGATGACAGCCTGGGCGGACGGTCTGAACTTTTATCTGGCGAAACATCCTGAAGTTAAGCCGCGCATCATCACGAGATTCGAGCCGTGGATGGCGCTCTCGTTTACAGAGGGCAGCATCGGCGGCGATATTGAAACGATCAACTTAGCGCGGCTGCAATCCTTTTATGGTTCTGAATTAAAGACTGCACAATTGGAAGAGCCTGAATCGCTCAAAGAGCCGAGCGGTTCAAACGGAATCGCCATCGCTCCGAAAAATACGACGGGTGGAAACGCTTTGCTGCTGATTAACCCGCACACTTCGTTTTTCTTTCGCTCGGAGTTGCAGATGACGAGCGGTGAAGGTCTGAACGCTTACGGCGCGGCGACGTGGGGACAAATTTTTATTTATCAGGGATTTAACGAACGTCTCGGCTGGATGCACACTTCGAGCGCCGTTGATGCGATAGATGAATGGCGCGAAACCGTTTTGAAAAAAGGCGACAAGTATTTCTACCGGTTCGGCGGCGAGCAAAGACCTGTTCAGACATCCGTTATCAGAGTCCCGTATAAAACCGCGCAGGGAATGGCGATGCGTTCGTTTACGGTTTACCGCACGCATCACGGACCGGTCGTCAGAAAAGACGACGCGAGCGGCGATTGGATCACCGTCGGTTTAATGAACGAGCCGGTCAAGGCGCTGACTCAATCTTTTACGAGAACGAAGGCGAAAAATTACAAGGAGTTCCGGCAGATTATGCGGCTTCACGCCAACTCGTCGAACGCCACGATTTACGCCGACGCCGACGGAAACATCGCTTATTTTCACCCGAATTTTATCCCGCGCCGCAACCTCAAATTCGACTGGACGAAACCCGTTGACGGCAGCGACACGGAAAGCGATTGGAAAGGTTTATTGACATTTGAAGAATCGCCGAATCTGCTGAACCCGGCGAGCGGTTGGGTTTATAACAGCAACAACTCGCCCTGGTCAGCCGCCGGTCCGAGCAGTTTGAAACAGACGGATTTTCCCAGATACGTTGACAACGGCATCGAATCGGCGCGCGGGCTGCACGCGATTCGTGTGCTGGAAAACCGCAAGGATTTCACGCTCGATAAACTGCGCGATGCCGCTTATGACAGTTATCTGCCGTGGTTTGAAAAGACCGTGCCATTGCTCGTCGCGGCGTGGGATAAATTGCCGCCGAATGATCCGTTAAAGACAAAATTAAAAGATCAGATCGGCATCCTGCGCCAATGGAATCTGCGCTGGTCAACAGACTCGGCTGCAACCTCGCTGGCGGTATTCTGGGGAACGGAAATTCTGCGCGCCGCAGGTCCAAGTCCGGGCATTCCGTCGCAGGATTACGTCCGGGCAAAAGCAACGCCCGCTCAGATGCTTGAATCATTGACACGCGCTTCGGACAAGCTGACAGCGGATTTCGGAAATTGGCGAACGCCCTGGGGCGAGATCAATCGTTTTCAGCGCCTTACGGGAGACATCGTGCAGCCTTTTAATGATGCCGCGCCGAGCATTCCCGTTGGATTTACTTCAGGAAACTGGGGTTCTCTGGCATCGTTCGGCGCTGCGCCGACGCGCAATACTAAAAAATGGTACGGCACGAGCGGCAACAGTTTTGTCGCCGTCGTCGAATTCGGCAAAAAGGTTCGCGCCAAAGCGGTAACAGCGGGCGGTGAAAGCGGCGACCCGAAATCTCCGCACTTCAACGACCAAGCCATCCGCTATTCCAAAGGCGATTTACGCGAAGTTTATTTTTATCCGTCGCAGCTGCAAGGTCATATAGAAAGCAAATACATTCCTGGTAATTAAGAAGTTTTTTAATTTTATTTCTGAGATTGAAGAGGTTGCCTAAGAGATAAAATTTTAGGTAAAAGTAAAAAGCCTCGAAAGAACAAGCACCAAAACTAAAGTGTCTCAAAAACGACCCCTTTTGATGTTATGAAGACGGGGTTGACTCGTGCGGTAAGATATTTGAAGTGAGTTGCTTTTTTCATTTCTTCGGACAACTGAAATCTCAATTTTGAGAAATTCAGTGAAGAATGTGCTAAGGCAGTTGGAATGCCCGTTCTGTCTCATGGTCTTAACCTGACCGTTTTTGATTGGGATACCAACCGGCTCGCTCTAAACAAGTGCAGCCGAACGAATAAAGACATCATGGGTTCACGGCTGATCAACTAGGATCGGTCTTTATGCCCGCATAGATGAATGAGTCCAGGCACTCGAACAAGTGCTGATGACTGGTGCGCCGGAACGAGCAGAAGAAGCAATTAACGAAAAAATCTATGCTGCCGAGTTCCGCTTTGAAAATAAGTGTTGAGCAGGGGTGTGTGATTATACACTTTACATCTGCTCCGTCTTCATAGATGAGACAGATCATTATGATTATATAATTAATGAAACTTCTTATCTTCACCCGCTTGTAGGAAAGTTAAAGCCGCAAACTGAAACTGAGTTTACATTTAATATTTATACGAAAACCATCGAAGTCTGAATAAAATCATTGTTAATCTACTGGTAGTAGACTATTATTCGAGTCAGACCCAAGGTCTTCAGGATTTATTACGAATACAAAAAGCCGGAAGCGGCGAATTATGACGGCGACGGGCGCACTGACATCGCTGTGTTCCGTCCGTCAAACGACCTCTGGTATTTGCAGTAAACATCAAACGGTTTGACGGGCGTGGCGTTCGGCGCGAATGAAGATAAGCCGCTTCCGAATGCCTTTGTGCGGTGAGTTAAAATTTGTAATTATTTGGAGAAATGATGAGAAAAATCAAACTTTTGGTTATGCTTTTCTTTGTTGGATTAGCGATTTTCGGCTTAGCGCACAGCAACCGTTTTGCCCCAACCGTAATTGCCTTTAGCTCGGGACCGCCGGCGAGGACAACCGGCGCGCCGGGCGAAACAACCTGCGCAAGTTGCCACTCTGGTGGGGGCAGCGGAAGTGGTCAATTTACAATCGCTGCGCCGCCTAGATATATTCCCGGTCAGACTTATCAAATTCAGGTCAGGCACACGACCGCGGATATGTCGCGCCGTCGTTGGGGCTTTCAATTAACATCGCTCGCCGGTAATACGGCAGCCGGTTCGTTTGCCAATCTTGCCAACACCACCAACAATTACAGTTCGGGCGGACGTATCTACATTCAGCACACATCGGCGGGAACTTTTTTCAACCAAACCGGCGGCGCGGTCTGGTCTTTTAATTGGACGGCTCCGGCTGCTGGCGCCGGAGCGGTTACATTTTACGCTGCCGGTAATCAAGCCGACGGCAATGGGGGAACGGGCGGCGACCAGATTTACACTGCGAATTCGACGGTTCAGCCGGCTAAAAACGTATTCGATTTTGACGGCGACGGCAAGACGGACATCTCTGTTTTCCGCGACGGCGTGTGGCATTTGCAGCGCAGCCAATTGGGATTCACCTCCGTGGGTTGGGGCGTTGCTTCCGATAAAATCGCGCCCGCCGATTTTGACGGCGACGGGAAAACTGATTTGACCGTCTATCGTCCGTCCAACGGCGAATGGAGCGTTATCCGTAGCTCCGATCAAGCGATCTTCACTGTCCGGTTCGGCGCGCCTGAAGATTTGCCCCGACCTGCCGACTACGACGGCGACGGTAAAGCGGACATTGCCGTATTTCGCCCGTCAAATGGCATCTGGTATCGCTTAAACAGCTCAAACGGTCAATTTGCGGCTATCGCTTTCGGACAAGCGGGGGACGCGCCGCTCGTTGCCGACTTTGACGGCGATGGCAAAAGCGACATCTCGGTTTTCCGTCCGTCAAACGGCACCTGGTATTGGCTCAGAAGCTCGGACAATCAATTTGCGGCTATCGCCTTCGGAGCGAGCGAAGACAAACCGGCGGCGGCTGATTTCGACGGCGACGGCAAAACGGACATTGCCGTCTTCAGACCATCAAACGGCGTTTGGTATCTGCAGCAATCAACTGCCGGATTTGCGGGAATTGCGTTTGGAGCCGGCACGGATTTACCTGTACCGGCGGATTATGACGGCGACGGGAAAGCGGATGTCGCCATATTTCGTCCAGGCAGCGGTGTTTGGTATTTGCAGCAAAGCATGCAAGGCTTTACCGGCATATTATTCGGCGCAGGCGGAGACAAACCGGTTCCGAATGCATTTATTCCCTAGATTTTTATAGGTCATTCATTTCTAATTTGGTGTGTCAATAGTGTGTCAATCATGAGGTTAGGGGTTCGTTCCCCTCGACTCCATTCTTAATTTCTGATTGAATGTGATAGCCTCACACAAACAGCTTTAGAATTCAAAAAAGGTGTGATTGCTCACACCCTTTTCCTTTTCTTTAACTTCTTTTCTGTTCCTCAGTCTTTGGAATTTGAATAATACGACCCGTAGATAATTCCGTCATACGGCAATAAAATGCCGTTAATTTCCGGTTAGAGTGACGATTTCCGCTATCATCGGCGGGCGTCGCCGCTGGCGATCCGGTTTATGCATCGAAAGCCTGCTTCCGTAGCTATCCCCGGATGCTCGAATACTGTAAAGAAAATATACTTCCCCATAACGATGGAAAGTCAGCTTGGATTCGTTGCTCTGATGCTCCGAGTTAAATCTCTGCGTCTGCATTATTGACTGTGTTTTGCCGGCGGCGTTTTTAAGGATCAGAGTATCAAGAATAGTTTGATCGAGGCGTTCGACCCGGTATTTTCCCGCCGAAAACGTTCGACCTTTGACAACAAAATCGAACGGTATCTGAATCTCAGAAACTGTTCCAGATTGCGCTTTGACATTGGTCAAAAGAACGCAGACCCCGAAGATCATCAAAAATATTGTTGTTCCTAAACATTTAGCGAGTTTTAAGTTGATATATTGCATAGTATTTTCCTCCAAATTTTTTAGTAAATTGTTCCTTCTACCTATCTAAACGAGATTCGGAGAAATAAAGGGTTGTCCAGCCCCCATTTGTTATCCCAATTGAATGGAGAGAGATTTGTTACTCTCCGTCTTTGATTTGAACTCCAGCGGAGTCAAATATCCAAGGCTCGAATGCGGTCGTCCTTCGTTGTAGAATCTACGCCATTCTTCAATTACCACTTGCGCTTCTTTAACCGAAGAGAACCATTCGCGGCTTAGGCATTCATCCCGGAGTTTTCCGTTAAAGCTTTCGCCTTTGCCGTTCTGCCATGGTTTGCCCGGTTCGATAAACAACGGCTCGATGCCGTTCTCTCCAAGCCAGCCGCCGACCGCCTTGCCGATGAATTCACTTCCGTTATCCGAACGAATCTGTTCCGGCTTGCCAAAAGAGGCGCAAACTCTTTGCAGAATCTGCCTGACCCGTTCGCTCGTTATTGACACGCCGACCTCAACCGCCAGGCATTCTCTGGTATATTCATCAATCAAGGTCAGCATCTTCAGGCTTTTACCCGAAAGACTTTGGTCGAATACAAAATCATACGTCCAAACCTGGTTAGACCTCTGAGCCTTCGGCATGATTCCGACAACCGATTTGGAGCGCCTCTTGCGCGGTCGCCTGAGCGGTAAACTCAGCTTCTCCTGTTTCCATAACCGGTAAACCCGTTTGAGATTCACCTTGGCACCCATATGCCTGAGCAGAGCGGCAATCCGCCGATAACCGAAGCGAGGATGTTCGACCGCCAGAGCGCGCACTTGTTTTATCAAACTGCACTCCGCCGCGCGCCTTTGTCTGTATCGACAGCTTCTCCGATTTAGCGAGACAAGACGGCAGCCGCGCCGCTCAGACAATCGGCGGGTTCTCATAAAGGCAACCGCCTCCCGCTTGGCGGCGCAGCCTACCACTTTTTTGCCAGCACCTCTTTGATTACATCAATCTCTAAATCCCGTTCGGCGAGCAGTCTTTTCAAACGGGCATTTTCCTGCTGCAATTGCCGATATTCTTTGACCTCGGCAACTTCCATTGTCCCGAAACGGTTACGCCATTTGTAAAATGTGCCTTCGCTGACATCTTTTTCCCGGCAGTATTCTTTAATTGTTTTTCCGCTCGGCTCAAAGCCGCGTAAGATGCCGACGATTTGCTCGTCCGTAAAAGTCTTTTTCATAGCAAGAATCTCCTGTTTTCAGTTTATTTGATTCTCGCCATTCTTTCGGGATAATTCTACGGGTGCAGGTCAGGGTCATCATCCATAAAAAGTTTTCACATTTATTTTTGTTCTATAATCGGCGAAAAGTTTCACTCTAAAAAATAAATGCAAAACACTGCTTCACAACAGATTACGCTTCTGCTGGTTGATTGGAGCAAGGGAGACGAGTTTGCCCTGGAGCAACTGATGCTGCTCGTTTATGAAGAGCTATGCCGTATGGCAAGTCGTCAAATGCGCGAACAATCTTCGGGACATACTTTTCAAACGACCGAACTGATTCACGAGGCTTACTTGAAAATCGCCAAAGTGATACAGAAGCGGCAACGGCAATCAAAAGCGAAACAAATCCAGGAATGATAATCGGGACGACAAATTATATGTCGCCCGAACAAGCGAAAGGAAAAGAAGTTGATGCCAGGTCGGATATTTTTAGTTTTGGAATAGTGCTGTATGAAATGCTGGCGGGGAAACGCGCGTTTGACGGCAAAACTCCTTTGGAAACGATCAGCTCTATTTTAAAGGATGAGCCGAAACCGATTCGCGGGTTGCTGCCCGAAGTTCCCTAAGAAATTGAACGCATCATTAACAAAACACTGCGTAAAGACCGCGAAGAGCGTTATCAAACGCGCGAGATTTGTTGACGGATTTGAAAGACGCCAAACAGAATTGGGAGTTTCAGGACAAACCGGGAGAAACAACTTCGCCCAATCTTGAAGAGCAGAAAACGCAATTGATGAGCGCACCAGCGAGCGACGTGCCGCATCCGACTTCGAGCGCGGAATTCATCACTCTGGAAGTCAAGAAACACAAACGCGGTTTCGCCGCTGCTCTGGTTATGCTGCTCTCTGCCGTAATGGGTTTGGGCTATTTGTATTCCTTTAATCACGCCGCAAACTCAAAACAAATCGAATCAATCGCGGTGATGCCGTTAGTCAACGAAAGCGGAAACACCGATATTAGTATCTTTCGGACGGAATGACCGAAACGCTCATCAGCAGTTTGTCGAAACTGCCGAATTTGAATGTGAAGGCGCGTTCGTCCGTTTTTCGTTACAAGGGCAAAGAACTTGATTTCCAAAAGATTGCGAAAGAACTCAACGTGCAGGCAATTCTGACCGGAAGAGCCGTTCAGCAAGGCGAACAATTGAAACTGAATCTGGAATTGCTTGACGCGACAACGGAAAACGTAATGTGGAGCGAGTTATACAATCGTAAACAAACCGACCTCGTTTCTTTACAAAGCGAGATTGCCCGCGACGTTTCAAACAAACTGCAATTGAAACTGTCGGGCGCGGACGAGCAGAGGATTGGCGAATAACTACACGGCAAACCCGGAAGCGTATCAGTTTTACCTGCGAGGACGTTTTTACTGGAACAAACGGACGGCTGTTGATTTGATGCGAGCGATTGAGCAATTTAAAGCGGCGGCTGACCTTGACCCGAACTACGCGCTCGCCTTTGTCGGACTCGCCGATTCTTATGTGCTGCTGGAGCAATACACCGGAACGCCGCCGAGCGAAACGCTGCCGCAGGCGCGCAGCTACGCGGAACGTGCGGTTTAGATTGACGAACAGCTTGCCGAAGCGCATACCTCGTTGGCGTTTGTTAATTATATGTTGTGCAGTGAGCGGTGTCCAAAAAAGAGTTTAAACGAGCCATCGAGTTAAATCCAAACTATCCGACAGCACGCCACTGGTACTACATCTATCTCCGTGATATGGGACGATTTGATGAAGCCTTGGCAGAGATTAAGCGCGCCCAAGAGCTTGATCCTCTTTCGCTCGTCATCAACGTCAGCCTGACGCGCGCTCACTTATTGAAAGGCGACGTAAATACTTGCATTGAGCAGATCAAGAAACTGATTGAACTTCATCCGAATTACGCGCCCAATCATAGTTTTTTAGGTCTGGCGTATATAAAACAAGGACGTTACACAGAGGCGCTTGCAGAAATGCAAAAGGCGGTCAAGCTGCAAAGATCAAGCGATTCTCTCGCCAATCTCGGCTATGCTAACGCGATTTCAGGAAAGCAGCTCGAAGCAAATGCGATCATCAGGGAACTGGAAGGAAGATATGCCAAACGGGAAGCGCCCGGTCGAGAAATAAGCGCGGTATACGCGGCTCTCGGCAAAAATGATCAGGCTTTCGCCTGGCTGGAGAAGGACTTTCAAGTTCGCAGCGGCGATTTCTCGACGATCACCTGGCATCCGACGCTCGACTCTCTCCGCAACGACCCGCGTTACGCCGACCTTTTGAGGCGCATGAATCTATCGCGGTGAAATAATCCGGTCAATTCAAGCGTCATTCCTAATTTATTTTTAATTATAAAATCAACGCCGCCGAAAAATTTCCGTTAGCCCGATGAATCGAAAGCGAGCCGCGCTGCGCCCGATATTCCGGCGTCGTCGCCTAATTCGCCGCGCATTATCTTTGCTCGCACGGCTGAACCGCCATACGCTCTTCGGCAAACGGTTTCCTGCATTTGAGGCGCGAATAATTCCCAACCGGCGCTTGCTCCGCCGCCGATGACGATGATTTCAGGATTGAGAATGTTCAGCAAACTCGTTATCGCCACGCCGAGATAAAAACCCATCTGCCGGAAAACCTCCAAAGCCAGTTCGTCGCCGTTCTTTCCGGCTTGAAACACTTCAAAAGCGTTTAGTTGTGTTTTGTTCCTGAGCGACGATTCGGCGTATTGCGCTTTTAATTCTTCGGCTATGCGAACAATCGCCGAAGCCGAAGAGTATTGTTCGACGCAGCCGACGGAGCCGCAGCCGCAGGGCGCGCCGAATGCCTCAACGCAAAGATGCCCGATTTCTCCAGCCGTTCTGCCCCCGCCGCCGCGCAAAACTTTTCCGTCAACGATAATTCCGCCGCCGACGCCCGTGCCGAGCGTCACGTAAATTGAATTTTTATATCCTTTCGATACGCCGAGCCAATTTTCTCCGACCGCCGCCGCGTTGGCGTCGTTTTCGAGAATCGCTTTGACGCCGAGTTTATTTTCAAGCGCGGCAGCCATTTTAAAATTGTTCAAAGCGGGCAAGTTCGGAGCCGTGACGATTAAGCCGTCGCTCGCGCTGACAGTTGCGGGAACAGCCGCCGAAATTGCCTCGACGCGATAACCGGCGCAGTTTTTCCGGCATTCGTTTGCAGATTCGACAATCGCCCCGACGATTTCGTCCGCCGCTTCGCCGCGCGGAGTTTCACGCTTCGTGCAGTACAAAATTTTCCCCTGACGGTCAATCGCCGCCATCCGCAAATTCGTTCCGCCCAAATCGGCAGCCAAAACAAAATCCTCGCTCATAAGAACCTGTTGAAATTATTGTTTTTACAATCTTACACCCGCTAATTCTTCGGAAGCGCGCCGAAAGCCGAGCAGCGGAAGCCAAAATTTGTATTCCTTAAAAATCAGCGACCGCGTGTAAATGAAAATATATAATTTCGCCGCCCGGCGGACAAGGCGGTTTTTCCGGTTCTGAGAAAAATCTAGTTTCGGCTGAAGTTCGAACCGTTTTATCGCTCAAAACGCTTTTTCCAATTTCAGCGCGAAATTGCGGCGGCGACTTCTTCGTCGTCGAGAATTTTTACGTCGGTTTCCGATTGGCGGTAATTTTCAAATTTAACCGTGTAATTGAACGGATGAATTTTTCCCTGCACGTTTGCTACCGCCACCGTGCCGACGTGAACCGTCACCCATAAACCGTCTTCGACGTTTAGTTTTTGCCGCACCGCTTTAACCCAGTAAGTGCAGCGAACTTTTTGCGCGTAAGCGCCGGTAACATTTTCTTCGGGGTAACTCGTTCCGGCGAAGCGGACGATTTGACCGTCTTCAGGAGAGACGTAAATCGTTCCGACGACAACACGAAAAGGTCTGATCTGCGGATACTCGGCGGCTAGTTCGGCAAAGAGCCGCTCGTCCGGCTGCGTCACGGTGTAGTGAGCCAGAGTTACGCCGTCAACTTCGTGAAAACCGCTGAAATACATAGGCATTTTTTCGAGCGCGGGACTCGCCCAGAACGTATCGGTAAAATCCGTTTTCAAATCGTCGTAATTTAAAATGCACGGCAAAGCAGCGGGCGCGGCGGTTAATTTAAACAAGGCATCGCCGTCGCCGGTTCGCGCCACCGTGTTATCTTCAGTGAACGCGGCGGAAACTTTGCCTTTTTTCAAACACTGAAACGCCAGCTTTTGGTCATAGACGAAATTGCTCATTCCGTAATAAAGTTTTTTTTCATTGCTCAAAGCCACGCGCAGAATCTCTTTTTCGTCGCGCGGGTTTTTCGGTTTTTCCAAATTGAATTTAGCGTCCCGTATATTTTGCGCCAATACAGAAACAGTTTGCGGAAGCGCGTTATGCCGCGGCAAGGGTTCGCCCGCCCGCCCGTTGTATCCGCCCGATGATTGCCGGTTGTTCGCTGCCTGCCGATTGTCTGCCGTTTTAGCCGTTGTTTTTAAATAAGAAAAATCGAGCGTTCGGCGGTTCGGGTCGCGCGCCAGATCGCGGTAGTGTTTTTTGCCGCGCAAGAATTTTTCCACCGCCTTCAGACGTCTTGCGGAAATCTCCGCTTCGGAACGGTTGCGCCAGGATTCTTTCCAGAATTTCGGAACGCCGGAAAATTTTTCTCGTTCGGGAGTCTCCTGCGTCAGTTTGCTCATTAAGAGATACGCTCGCCGTTCGATTTCAAGCGAATCGAGCTGGGTTTTGTTTCGCCACGTTTCGTGAAAATCGAAGACGTGCCGCAATTCGTGAAAAAGAATTTGAAAAAACGCTGCGTCGTCGCATTTTTCCGGGCGCACGTAAACGGCTGCCGCGAAAACAGCGGCGTTCGTTTTGTCGGGAAAAGGCTCTGCCATCGCCAGCGTCCGGGCGGAAACGTCTTTCGGCATCGGGCGCAGCGTTACCGACTCATTTGAAAACGTCCGCCAGATTTCTCGCAGTTCGGCGGCAAGCGCGGGCGACCACACCGTGCTGTTTAATTTGTTCGTGATTTTGTCTATTGCCCGACACAATTCGACGCGCTCGCCAGCCGCGATTTCCGAAGCGAACTGCTCGCCGCGCAGATTGTCCGCCGCGCAGCCGCCGCTCGGCGATTTCAAAATGGGATTCGTAAAATTGTTTCCCGCCGCTGCCGCCGAAATGGGTGCGAACGGCTGAAAATCTTGAGCCGACGTTTGGGTTGAAAAAATGTAAAATGTGAAAAAGGCGAAAACAAAAAGACGCGGAGCGGAAAACAGATGATTGTGCATAGTCCTCATTTCGGTAGTCAGACAATCTCAAATGTTTTTTTTGAGACTCACGACTTTGCGTCCACCGCATCGCTGCGGGGTTGCCGTTTATCGTTTAAGGCGACGAATTGAAAGCGGAAATTTCAAGAAACTTCCATGTGCGCTGTTTAAGCCGTTGAAGATTCTCGAAAAGAATTTTGCCTGTTTGCAAAGAGCGATGTGTTTTCATTCAGCCAAGCCGCTTAGAAAATTTTACGGTAAAAATTTTCTTTGAGTCGGTTGACCGATTTGCTGTAAAAAGCGTTTGCGTTAACATCTTTGATAGGAACGCAAATCAAGTATAACAACACTTTTAAACAGTTAGCAACAAAATTGATAACTTAACAGCATTATAAGTGTGCCGAATTTTGCCTTCTTATGCTGCGGCGCGGCAACGGGGTGCAAACTTGTTAGCGGTTAAATCATCAATACAAAACGCGAATCAATCTTAAAATACAGTTTTTATTTCCAAACCCGCGCGCTTTTTGCGAAGATAAAATTATATGAAAAAAATATCAGCTTTGTTAGTACTTTTTAGCTTTTTAATCGGCGTTCCGGTTACGCTCCGCGCCGATGAAGGAATGTGGACTTTTGACAATCCGCCGCTCAAACAGTGGAAGGAACGTTACAATTTCGAGCCGACTAAAGAATGGCTGGAACGAGTTCGTCTCGCGTCCGTCAGATTAAACGACGGCGGTTCGGGCGGTTTTGTCTCGCCCGACGGTTTGCTCGTCACCAACCAGCATGTCGCCGCCGGACAACTGCAAAAACTTTCGACCAAAGAAAACGATTTGACGAAAAACGGGTTTTACGCCAGAACAAGAGCCGAAGAATTAAAAGCTCCCGACCTCGAAGTCAACGTTCTGGTTTCTTTTGAAAACGTCACCGAGCGCGTTCAATCGGCGGTCAAAGCGGGCGCGAGCGACGCACAGGCGAGCGAGCAGCGCAAAGCCGTCATCGCGCAGATTGAAAAGGAATCAACGGAAAAAACCAATTTGAAAAGCGACGTCATCGCGTTTTACAGCGGCGGCGAATACTGGCTTTATCGCCATAAAAAATATACGGACATTCGTCTGGTTTTCGCGCCCGAAGAACAAATCGCGTTTTTCGGCGGCGATTACGACAACTTTACATTTCCGCGCCACGATTTGGACGTAACTTTTCTGCGCACGTATGAAAACGGACAGCCCGCTAAAACTCCGAATTATTTCAAATGGTCGGCGACCGGACCGGCGGACGGCGAATTCGTTATAGCGTCGGGCAGTCCCGGTTCGACCGCGCGGCTTCTTACCGTCGCACAGCTTGCTTATCAACGCGACACTGGAAATCCTCTGCAAAAGCAAGTTTGGACTTCGCGCCTGAACGCGCTCGAACGATATTCAAAACTCGGCAGCGAACAAGCCAGACAAGCGGGCGGCGCGATGCGTTCTTTGAGCAATTCGCTGAAACGTCTGACCGGACAGCAAGAAGGTTTAATGAACCCGCGAATGTTTGCCCGTAAAGAAGCCGAAGAAAAAGCTTTGAAAGACGCGCTGGCAAAAACGCCCGACGCGCAGAAACTTTACGCGCCCGCGTGGGAACAAACCGCGGCGGCTTACAAACAACTGCCGGCGATGTCAAAGCGGATTGCTTTTTCCAATCTCGCGCCTTCGCGTCTCGGCACAATCGCTTCGCAGCTCGTGCGTTACGCCGAAGAAATAAAAAAACCGAACGATCAGCGTTACGATGAATTCCGCGATTCGCGTCTCGAATCATTTAAATTCGGTTTGCTCTCGACAGCAACGATTTACCCGGAACTTGAAGAAGCCGTTTTGACGGCGTGGCTCGAAGAAGCGGCGAAGACGCTTGGAAGAGACGACCCGTTTGTCAAAGCCGCGCTCGGCGATGCCGAACCCGCCGAAGTCGCTGGTCGCGCCGTGCGTGAAACGCAGTTAAAAGATGTCGCGGCGCGGAAAGCTCTGCTCGAAGGCGGCGCGGAAGCAATCGCCAAATCAACCGACCCGATGATTACGCTGGCGCGGCGCGCCGAGCCGATTATCCGTGAGCTTCGCGCCTGGAACGAAGAGAAAATTCTAAACGTTGACGCGAGCGCGGGCGCGCAAATCGCCAAAGCGCGTTTCGCCGTTTACGGCAAAACGATTGCGCCCGACGCGAATTTCAATTTGCGAATCAGCTACGGCAAAGTCAAAGGTTATGAAGAAGACACAACGCTCGTGCCGTTCAAGACGACGTTTTTCGGTTTGTATGACCGCGCGGAAAGTTTCGGCGAACGACCGCCGTATGATTTGCCCGCCAGGTATAAAGAGCGGCGCAGCAGTCTCGATTTATCAACGCCGCTGAATTTCGTTTACTCGGCTGATACAATTGGCGGCAATTCCGGCTCGCCCGTCATCAACCGCAACGCCGAACTCGTCGGTCTGAATTTCGACAGCAACATCCAAAAACTTTCGAATCGCTACTGGTATATCGAGGAGGAAGAAGGTTCGCGCGCTGTCGCCGTTCACAGCGCGGGAATTCTCGAAGCGTTGCGAAAACTTTACGACGCGACGGATTTGGCAAAAGAATTAACCGGAAAGTAAAGAAGGCAAAAGGAAAAAGGTAAAAGGCAAAAGTGCGGAATTTATTTCTTTACTTTTGCCTTTTACCTTTTTCATTTTGCCTTAAAGTCTATCGCGCTGCGTTTGCGTTCATATTCACGTTGCGCGATGCGTCGGTAGCAGCATAAGGCGAAAATCGGCGTGGTTCTCAATCGGAATTTCAAATTGCTGCACGCCTCGACGCGCTGCTACCGGCAGCATCGCGGTTTTCGATTTCACGCCGAAGTCCGCCGGATCGGGCAGACGCATCTGCGAAATTTCTTCCCCCGCGCCTGTCAGTTGTTTGAATTGGTTTCGGGTAAAATCGGTTTTCTGCGCTGTAGCGACGGTTGTTATAAAACAAGCCGACAGCGGAGAAAAAGCAAAGAATTTCAGTTTCGGAATACGCATTGACAGTTCTGCTTGTAATTTTGAATTTTAGAAAAGCGACTGATAAAAATGCGGACGGAACGAGTTAAAAAGTGAGACGGTTATAAATTCGATTCGTTGAGAAAGCAACGAATTTTCGCTAGTATTTAACCAACCAAAATATAAATTAACCGATGTTTTGGCAAGACCAAAAATCGAGAGGAATAATGAAAATAATAAAATACGCAACGCTTCTAGTCGCGTTCGCCGCTTTAACGGCTTGCGAAACGGCGACAAATACCAATACGAACGCCAACCGGACGAACATCAATGCGGCGAACATGACGAACACGAACGCCGCACCGACCGCGCAAACTTTAACGGAAGTTCCGCGCCCGCAAAAAATCTCTGACGAAATGAAAACGCGCGGCGAACAGGACAACGCCGCCCCGACGATAACCGTCGTCGAACCGAAAAACAATTCGACCGTCAATAATTCGACTGTCCGAGTCAAACTCGCTTTGTCCGGCGATTTGAAAGGTTATAAACCGATGAAGGATATGACGACCGGAATGGGCAATCATATTCACGTCATTCTCGACAACCAGCCGTATGAAGCGTATTACAATCTCGACAGCGAATTTGAATTACGAAACGTCGCGGACGGCGAACATACTTTGCGGTTTTTCCCGTCGCGCCCGTGGCACGAAAGTTATAAAAACGACGGCGCATTTCAGATGGTAAGATTTACAGTGAAAAACGGCGGCGCGGACACGACTAAACCGGCAACGACCAATGCCAATCAAACGATGTCGAATGCCAGCACCGCGCCGACGCCGCAAGGTAAAGATATGCAAACCTCGACGGCGGGCGCGGTTGATATGCAGAAGCCGCTTTTAACTTACAGCCGTCCGAAAGGCGAATACAAAGGCGCGGATGCCGAAAATATAATGATTGATTTTTGGCTACAGAATGCCAAATTGCAGGGTGACGGCGGCGAATATCGCGTTCGTTATTCGGTTGACGGCGGCGAGGCGAAATTCGTTGACAGTTGGAAACCGATTTGGCTCGCCGGTTGGACGAGCGGCAAGCATTCGGTGAAAGTCGAACTCGTGGACAAAGCCGGAAATCTCGTGGACAACGGCGGTTACAATTCGACGACGAGGGAAATTACTGTGGCTAAATAGAAAAGAAAATGGCAAAGGTTAGATTAAATACCAAGCAAATTAAAGATTGGAAATCTTTTCATCTACTTTGCAAAAATGAATTTGGTTTCCCCGACTTTTACGGAGCGAATATGAATGCTTGGATTGATTGCCTAAGTTATCTTGATGAGGAAGATAGAATGTCTTGTTTTACTTTGGGAAAAGGAGAATTGCTGCATATTGAAATTTCGGATACCGAAGATTTTAATTCTCGCTCGCCAGAGATTTTTGATGCTCTTGTCGAGTGTAGCGCTTTCGTGAACAGGCAGTATGTTGATGACGGAAAATCGCCTGTTCTTTCATTGTTATTTCTTTGAATCAAACTTGAACTTGCGTCCGCTTTCTTTTAACCTCACATAATTGATTTTTATTATTAAACAGTTTATTGGAGTCAAAAATTTATGCGACGTAATACGACATCCTGGTTCAGTCATAATCTCGGAATGGATATGCCGTTGGTGGCTTACGGTGATAAAGGTTACCCGCTTTTAATGTTCCCGACGGCGGCAGCGGATTATTTGGAATACGAAAGGTTTCTGCTGGTTGACGCGATCAAGCCGTTTATCGAATCGGGTCAGCTTCGCGCTTATTCGATAAATTCGGTTAACCGTTACAGCCTTTTGAACGAACAGGCTTCGCCGCAATGGAAGGCGGAACTGCTGATGCGCTACGACCGCTATATTACCGAAGAAGTGATGCCGCTGATCCGCGACGAATGCGGGCAGGATGCGAAGCCTTTAACTACGGGAGCGAGTTTGGGCGCGTTTCTGGCGGCGAATTGTTATTTCAAACATCCAGACCAATTTCGCGGCACGATTGCGATGAGCGGCAGCTATGACATTCGCTCTTATCTAAAAAATTATTACGACGACAACGTATATTTCAACAATCCGATTCAATATGTCGGAAACTTAAACGACGATTACCATTTGCCGACGCTGCAAAAGGCTGATTCAATCGTCATCGTCACGGGTCAAGGCGCGTTTGAAGCGCCGGAGCGAACCCGGCAATTTTGCGGCGTTCTGACGCAAAAAGGCATTCCGCATCTGTGCGAGCTGTGGGGACACGACGTAAAACACGATTGGGATTGGTGGCGCAAAATGCTGCCGTATTATCTCGGCAAGTTTTTCAGCTAAGGCTAAAAAAAGCAAAAGTAAAAGGTTAAAGGCAAAGGTGAGGAATAGAATCCAAACTTTTGCCTTTAACCTTTTTACTTTTTACTTGCTAATTCTCTCCGTCGCCTTTTTTCCCTTTCCGTTTTACCCCTTCGACCGGGGGTTTTTCCGGCGGCGGCTCGGCTCGGCTCGGCGTGCTGACCGTAACTGGTTGCGGCGGTTTATCTTCGGTAACGGGCTTGATCGTCTCGACCGGCTTGCTCGTGTCGGACGAATCGGTCGGCGCGGTCAAAGTAGTTGGGCTTTCGCCGCCCGCCGATAAACTTTCGGCGGGTCTGCTGCGAACTCTCGTGCCGGTGTTGAAACTCACGCCGAGCGTGCGACCGGCTTCGTCGGCTTTTTCGAGTTTCTCCTGCTCCTCGCGTTGGCGCTGTGCGATCAAAGACTTAATATCCGAAGGAATCGGCGGCGTTTCATAGAATTTCTCCTCTTCCTTATCCTTCATAAACGGAATCATAAACGCATTGAAATACGGCAGTGCGCCTTGCCCGCCGGTCATTCCTTTACCGAGCGATTCTTTTTTCGTCGGATTTCCCATCCAAACGCCGGTTACGTAAGTCGGCGTGTAGCCGATAAACCAAACGTCGGTCTGGTCGTTGACCGTGCCGGTTTTGCCCGCCACCGTATGCCCGATAGCGTTTGCGCCCGGCGCGGTTCCGCCCGCGCTCGTGACGGCTTGCATCATTTCGACCATCGTTCCGGCGACGTATTCGCTCGTGACGCGCGAGGTCGTGCCTTTGAATTCTTCCAAAAGACTTCCGTCGCGGCTGTAAACTTTGCGAATCAGATGCGGCTCGACGCGCACGCCTTTATTCGGAAAAGCAGAATAAGCCGAAACCATTTCCTGCAGGGATACTTCGCTCGCGCCCAAGGCAGACGGCAAGCTCGGCGCCATCGGATTAGTGATACCGAAGCGGCGAACCATCTGCGCGCCGGTTTGAACGCCGACCTGATCGAGCAGATGAACCGCTCCGAGATTAAGCGATTTAGCGAGCGCCGTTTTCATCGGCACGTTGCCGTGACTTAAAGAACCGTCGTAGTTATGCGGCATCCAGCCGCCGCGTTTAATCGGCGCGCCGCTGACCATCGTCTCCGGCGTCATTCCCCACTCGACCGCCGCCGTGTAGATAAAAGGTTTATAAGCCGAGCCTGTCTGCCGCAGCCCTTGCGTCGCGTTGTTAAATTTGCTTGTTGAATAATCGTAGCCGCCGACCATCGCTATAATTTCGCCGTTTTTAGCGTTCAGCGAAACGATTGAGGCTTGCACTTCCGGCACTTGCGAAAGCGTCGCCTGCACGGTTTGATTTTCTTCGTCAACTTCTTTGATTTCAAACTCAGGCAGAAATCCGACTTTTAATTCGTCTTTCGGTTTTTTGCCGCTTCTGCCCATTTCTTTGGCGGTAATAATCGCTTTGTATCTGCCGAAACGAATCGTCGCTTCGTCCCTCGCCGGATTGACGTTCATCACCAAACCTTTGATAAATTCGCCCTTTTCGTATTCGTCGCCATACCAATCGGCGTGTTTGAAAGTGTTCAGCTTGCTTTGAACGGTTTTCTCGTCGGCAATCGGCTGATCGTTTTCATCGAGCAGGATATTTTGATAATCGGAGCGCCAGCCGCGACCTCGGTCGTAATTTCTGAGACCTTCGCGGATGGCTTTCGTCGCCAGCTTCTGCGCTTCGATATTGATGGTCGTGTAAACCTTCAGTCCGCCCTGCGCGACGCGCGTCGTGTATTTGTCTTCGAGATATTTGCGAACTTCCTCGACCGGATAATCCCACGCTGTAGATTTCGGCAGCGATTGGTAATAAGCCGTGTCCGCCAATTTTATTTCTTTGGCTTTGGCGGCGACGGCTTCGGCGCTGGTGATATAGCCGTATTTCGCCATTTGATCAAGCACGATGTCGCGGCGGTCTTTGGCTTTTTTCGGATTGCGCGTCGGCGAGTATTCGGGCGATTTCGGAATCGCCGCAAGCAAGGCGGCTTCTTCGAGATTCAAATCCTTCAGCGATTTTCCGAAATAAGTTCTTGAACCGGCTTCAAAGCCGTATGAACCCGCGCCTAAGAAAACGTAGTTCATATACATTTCGAGAATCTGCCGCTTCGTGTAAAGCCGTTCGATTTGCAGCGCGACCATCCACTCGTTGACCTTGCGCGTGTAAGTTTGGTCTTTGTAAAGAAAAAGATTTTTGGCGAGCTGCTGCGTAATAGTCGAGCCGCCTTCGACCGAGCCGGTCGTGATGTTTTTGTAAACCACGCCCGCAATGCGATACGGGTCAATGCCGATGTGATTGTAAAAACGATAATCCTCGACAGCGATAAGGGCGTTCTCGACGTTTTTCGGAATGTCCTGTTCTTTTATCGGAATGCGTTTCTCAATAGCAAACTCCGCTAAAATCGTTTCGCCGTCGTCGGCGTAAATCGTCGTTACCTGAGGCGGGCGATACGTGGCGAGCGCGGAAACCTCGGTCGTATAACTCGAATTATTCAAATAATAGGAAGCTAGAACGCCGGTCAAACCGCCCGCCGAAAGTGCTAGCAGAAGCGCGACCGGAAACCAAATGATATTCCAAAACCCGCGTTTTTTCGGGGCGATTGATTCGACTTCGGTTGTCTTAATTCTTTTCATAGCTCTCACTTTTATAGTTCAAGTTTCAGATCTCAAGTTTTTGCATATTGACTTGAAACGTAAAACTTGAAATTTGAAACCTAGTTAACAAACCTTCTCATCTTCACGCTGATTACAAACCCGATGGCGATAAACGTTGACAGAACCGCCGAAAGTCCCGCGCTCATCAGCGGCAGCGGAACGCCGATAACCGGCAAAAATCCCAGAGCCATTCCGGCGTTAATGAAAATCTGAAACATCAAAGATCCGACAATCGCCATAATCACGAGCATCCCGGCGCGGTCGGGCGCTTGTCTGGCGCCGGAAATCAAACGCGACAAAAGCATCGCGTAAGCCAGCAGCAATGAGATGCAACCGATAAAACCGGTGTTTTCCGCCGTCACCGCGAAGATAAAATCGGTTTGCGGTTCGGGCAGAAATTTGAGTTTCGCCTGCGACGTTTCCGTGTCGCCTTTGATGCCCGACAAACCGCCTTTGCCAACCGTTATCATTGATTGGACGGTGTGATAACCGTAGCCGCGCGGGTCGGCGTTTTCCGGGTCGAGAATGACGTTGATGCGTTCCTGCTGATAGCTTTTGATTTTTCCGGTCTGCACGCCGGCGTAATAGGCGAGCGGCATTAAAACCAAACCCGCCGCGAGCGTCAAAACGACGTAGCGAATTTTGATTGCCGACAGAAAAAGAATCGTGGCGAGAATCGGAAAATAAGTCATCGCCTGTCCCGCGTCCGGTTCGAGCAAAATCAAACCGACCGGCGCGGCTAAAATCAACACGCCGACGAGAATTTCCTTGAGCTGCAAACTGCCAAGTTTACGCGCGCCGAAATATTTTGCCAGCATCAAAATCGTCGGAATCTTAACAAACTCCGACGGCTGAAATTGTCCGATAACGGGAAGTTTCAGCCATGCCTGCTGTCCGTTGACCTTTACGCCGAGTCCGGGAACTAAAACAAGCGCGAGCAAAACCAAACCCAAACCGTAAAAAATCGGCGCGTAATCAATCACCCGGCGATAATCCGTCGCGGCAATCACGACTAAAGCGACGAGGGCGATAAACAAGCCGGTGATTTGTTTCGACCAATAAGTTTCCGTCGGCTGCGCATTGTAGATTTGCCACACGCCGAAACTGACGATGGCGACGGCGAGAACCGCTGTCAGCCAATCGAAATCCCTTAAATTACGTTTTTCAAGAACTGCAACCATTTTTTCAGTTAGCAGTTACCAGTGATTAGTGATCAGTTCTTGTTGACTGATGACTCTTGACTGCTAACTGTTTTTGCGCATCCAATAAATTGGGATAATGTTTTGAAATATACGCTTCATAGACGGCTTTGACCGCAGGCGCGGCGTGTCTGCCGCCGAAACCGGAATTTTCGATTAAAGCGATAACCGCAATTTCTGGTTTGTAAGCGGGAGCAAAACTGACAAACCACGAATGGTCTTGCGCTCCACCTGAACCGAGCGAGGAGTTTTGCGCCGTGCCGGTTTTGCCAGCAATATCAAAACCGTCAATTCTGATACCCGCACCCGTTCCGCCGCCGTTGACCACGCCCCACATTCCGTCGAGCATAATTTTGTTTTGCTCCGGCGTCATTTCGATGATTTTCGGTTCGGGACGATTGAAGCCGAAGCTCGATTTTGCCGGAATATACGTCGGACTGCCTTCGTCGCCGACCGCGCCGATTGCCTTGAATTCTTTCAAAAGATGCGGCACGAACATTTTTCCCTGCACGCCGACGGGCGAGACAGCGCGCAGCATCGAAATCGGCGTCACGACTACCGTATCTTGTCCGATAGACGCGTAAACGGTGCGGATGTCGCTCCATTTGCCTTCGTTTTTGACAACTGCCGGCATCCACGATTTCGGCGTTTGGCTGATTTTTTCATTCGGCAAATCAATGCCCGAACGTTTGTCGAACTCGAATTCTTCAATCATCTCGATTAAGCCTTCGATTTCCATTTTCAACGCCAGGCGGTAATAATAACCGTCGCATGATTTAGTAATCGCGTAACTTAAAGGCGGCGATCCGTGGCTGCCCATACAGCGAGTGAATTTATTGCCGATAGTGATTCCGCCGCCGCAGGCGACGTTCGATTGGGCGACGGTGATCGCGCCCTGTTGTAGCGCGCCGATTGATTCGGGAATTTTCCAGGTCGAGCCAGGATGATAGCGTCCTTGAATCGCGCGATTTAAAAGCGGTCGTTCTTCGTTTGTGTAATAGCCAGCGATCTCCCGGCGACCTTCAGGCGTAGCGATGCGCGTTACAAAAGCATTCGGGTCGAACGACGGCGCGGAAGCCATGACCAGAACTTCACCGTTGTTCGGGTCGGTCGCCATAATCGTGCCGCGTTTGGTCGCCGAATTTGCCAGTTGTTCTTCCGCCGCAAGCTGCAAATCCAAATCAATCGTCGAAACCAAATCCTGTCCGGCTTGCGCGGGAACGGTTTCGAGTTCGCTTTGAATTCGCCCGCGCGAATCAACGATAACTTTTCGATAACCGGGCTTGCCGCGTAGATATTCATCGTAAGATTGTTCGAGTCCGCCCTTGCCGATAATGTCGCCGGGACGAAAGCCTTTTTCAATCACTTCCGGTTTTTCAAGCTGTTTCGGGCTGATTTCGCCGACGTAGCCGAGAACGTGCGCCAAAACTGTGCCGAGCGGATAAAAACGCTGCGGCTGAAGCTCGATGCGCAGTTCGGGATATTCTTCTTCATGCGCTTTAACCCAGGCGATGTCTTGAATCGTGGCGTTTTCCTTTAGCACCATCGTTTCAAAACCCGGCTGTTTTCTAATCAGATTGATTCGCTCGACCAGATATTGCCGGTCAACGTTCAAACCGCCCGCGTAATCTTCAAATCGTTCGGTAATGTCAATTTTTTTAATCGGCTCGTTCGACAAAGTAACATTGTAGGTCGGGCGCGAATCAACCAGCAGTTTTCCGTTGCGGTCGAAAATCGCGCCGCGCGGCGCAGGAATCGGAATCAGCCGGATGCGCTGGTTTTCCGCTTTGTCACTGTAATACTCGCCTTTAACGAGCTGCAAATAGTAAAGCCGCACGCCGAGAATCGCCAGAAAAACAAACGCGATAACCTGGATTGTGCCGACTCTGATGCCCAAATTTTGCGCCTGGTCGTTTAGTTTCATAAATTTCAAATCTCAAATTTCGGATTTCAAATTATTTTTGATTGTCTAATGGTTTGCCGGAAGGAGATGGAAATTAAATCAACAATCAACTCAGATTTAATTTTTTACTTTTGCCCTTTATCTTCGGTTGCCTAATCGAATCGGATTGCGCCGACGGGTTTGACGACGCTGCGTAAAAACTTCGCGTCTTCGGTTCTTTACATTTTCCGCGAAAAAGCTGTCCAAAAGCAAGTAAATAATTGTTCCGGCGATGGTCGTTCCGATAACCGTGTAAGCGAGAGTCGTGACGAATTCTCCGGTCGGCTCTTGACCGAGCAGACGGTGCATACCGTAATAAACCAAATCATCCAATAAACACGCGCCCGCTATGACGGGAATTCTCAAGAGAAGGTTGTCCACATAGACGCGCCGTACAATCTCGGCGACGACGAAAGCGACGAGGGTTTTCGAGAAGCCGTTCGCGCCGAGCAGCCCGCCGCTTAAAGCATCCACGGCGATACCCGCGGCGGTTCCGTAAAACAAGGCTCTGATTGAACTTCCCTGCAGCGCCGCATAGACGACAATAATCAAAGGAAAATCAACGAACGCCAGCGGCTCGGCGATGTTGCGAAGCGTCCACTGAAGCAGCACGGCGATGATCAAGGCGATTGTAATTTTTACCTGTTCCATTCTCGAAAGTTTCAGGTTTCAGTTTTCAGGTCAATCGGTCAAAGCCCGAAGCCTGAAACTCATTTTTTCTTATTAGCATTAGGCAAAGACTTATCAAATTCCGGGCGCGGCGGCGGCTCGTAAATCAGCACGGCGACCTCCTGCATCGAAGACAATTTCGCGCTCGGCTGAATAAAAATTTTCAACGCTTCGGACGCCGAACCCGCGCGAACTTCCGCTACTTCGCCCAGCTTCAAACCCGGCGGATAAATTCCGTCCTGCCCGGTCGTGTAAACGCTTTCGCCGACTTTCACCTCGATGCTGCCCGGAACATATCCCATCTCCAAAATTTCCCTTTTCCCGCTTCCGCTGACCACGCCTAGCGCGTTCGATGTGCCGAGCGCGCCGATAACCGCGCCCAAACCGGATTTGTCCTTGGTAATCAGCGAAACCTGCGCCGTTAGCGGACTAACCGCCGTAACTCTGCCGACCAGACCGCCGTTGGTGACAATCGGCATATTCAATTTCACGCCGTCGAGACTGCCGCGATTGATAATCGAAGTGTCGAACCAGGCGGAAGTGTCGCGTCCGATGATTTGCGCGGGCAGAAACCGATAACCAATCTCGGATTTTAATTCAAGCAGCGATTTGAGACGTTCGTTTTCAAACGCCAAACTTTTACTGTTTTGAACTTCGACTTCGAGTTCCTGGACGCGCTGTTTAAGCTCGTCATTCTCGCTCTGCGCGGTTCGCATTGAAGAGATTGAGGAAAAATAATTGGTCACGGCGGAACTGATGAAAGTAACGGGCGACTGAACAAAATCGGCGGTCGTTTGCGTCCAAACGCGAATGACGCGCTGCTGCGTATTCGCCTCACGCGCGTCGAACGCCATCAACACAAAATTGCTCAAAAGCAAAAGAAGCATTACCCACGGCGTTATTTTCCAAACTTCCTTTTGACTTCGCTCAACCACAGCTTTGGAAGGAATGAGGGATAAAGGATAAGGAATGAATTAAGAAACGCCTCGCGCCTTGTTTTTATTCATTCCTCATCTCTTTCCCTCACCCCTCTCATCCTCCCGTCATCATCGTGTTGTCCCATTTCACTCGCTTCAAAAGTTCAAAATCCGAAAGCATTTTGCCCGTTCCCAAAACCACGCTTGAGAGCGGGTCATCGGAGATAACGACCGGCAAGCCCGTCTCAATCATCAAACGCTTGTCGAGATTTTTCAGCAGTGCTCCGCCGCCCGTAAGCACGATTCCGCGTTCGACAATATCGGCGGAAAGTTCCGGCGGCGTGCGCTCTAAAGCGACGCGCACGGCGTTAATAATCGTCGCCACCGAATCCGACAATGCTTCGCGGATTTCTTCGTCGGAAATAGTGATGGTTTTCGGAATTCCTTCGATTAAGTTGCGACCGCGCACTTCCATCGAAAGCGGCTCTTCGAGCGGAAACGCCGAACCGAGCGCGATTTTGATGGCTTCGGCAGTTCGCTCGCCGATAAGGAGATTGTATTTGCGTTTGATAAACTGCGTAATCGCTTCGTCCATCTCGTTTCCGGCGACGCGCACGGCGCGCGAATAAACGATGCCCGACAAAGAGATAACGGCGATGTCGGTCGTGCCGCCGCCGATGTCCACAACCATATTACCGTGCGGTTCGGTAATCGGCAGACCCGCGCCGATTGCCGCCGCCATCGCTTCTTCAACCAAATAAACTTCCGAGGCTTTCGCGCGATACGCCGAATCTTCGACGGCGCGGCGTTCGACCTGCGTAATCTCCGACGGAATTCCGATGACGACGCGCGGGCGCACCCAACTTTTTCCGTTGTGCGCTTTGCGTATAAAATGCTGGAGCATTTTTTCCGTCACTTCAAAATTCGCAATCACTCCGTCCTTCATCGGACGAATCGCTACGATATTGCCGGGCGTTCTGCCGAGCATTTCTTTGGCGTCGCGCCCCACCGCTTCAACCTGATTAGTAACTTTGTTGATTGCGACAATTGAAGGTTCGCTGACGACAATGCCGCGCCCTTTCGCGTAAACAAGCGTGTTCGCCGTGCCGAGATCAATCGCCAAATCGCTCGAAAACAAACTGAATAAAGATTTAAGTGCCATTTTTAAAAGGTTCGTATCTTAAAATTGATTTTACAAAATTCGGCGGGTCGGGAAAACTGCTCCCAAAAGTTTCTCTATTCGGGGAAATCAGAGTAGCGGCTTAAGGAAAGGCAACTCACGACGCGCACTAAACTATTTAGAATATACTGCATTTCCGAAAATTTGCTAATTAAAAATTGCGCTTTTCATTTTTTTTTTCATTAAGGCGGGTAAGAAAGTAAAGAACAACGAAAAACACTCGCATTCAAGCGCGCTCAAAAATAAAAAGGGCGGTGATTAAACTCGCCCTTTTCATAAAAGAGTCGGATGTACGACCGTCTTTAGTTTTCCTTGGCAATCAGCGGCTCGCCCGCGTCGCGTTCGGCGCGGCTCAGTTTAGGATTCACGCCGTCGTAATTTTCAATCGGCAGCGGTTGTGTTACCTGCGATTCCAAAGCCGCGTTGAGAACGTCGCTGACGCGCTTTGCCGGAATAATTTCCAGCTCCTGACGAACGTCTTCGGGAATATCTTCCGTGTCGGCTTCGTTTCTTTCAGGCAAAATTATCCGCCGGATTCCGGCGCGGTGCGCCGCCAGAACCTTTTCTTTTATTCCGCCGACGGGAAAGACAAGACCGGATAATGTAATTTCGCCGGTCATCGCCGTATCCGAGCGAACTCGTCTGCCCGTGTAAAGCGACGCGAGAGCCGAAGCCATCGTGACGCCCGCGCTCGGACCGTCTTTCGGAATCGCGCCCGCCGGAACGTGCAGATGAATGCCGTTTTCCTTTATCGCGCCTGATTCGATGCCCAACTCCGAGGCGTGCGACCACAAATAACTGCGCGCCGCCTGCGCCGATTCTTTCATTACGTCGCCGAGTTGTCCGGTTAAAGTCAAACCGCTTCCGCCCGGTAGCGCGGTCGCTTCGATGAATAAAACTTCGCCGCCCATTTCCGTCCAAGCCATTCCGGTCGCTACGCCTGCCGGATTTTCGTCACGCGCTTTTTCCGGGTAAAATCTGGGCGCGCCGAGATAGCCTTTAACGTCGTCCGCAGTAATTTTTACTTGTTCGGTCGAGCCTTGCGCGACTTTTAACGCAATTTTTCTAACGAGATTTCCGACGGTTCTTTCTAATTGCCGAACGCCCGCTTCGCGCGTGTAGCGCGCCGTCAGCAGATTTATCGTATCGTCGCTGATTTCGACTTGTTCTTCGGTCAAACCATTCTCTTTGATTTGACGCGGAATCAGATACTGCCGAGCGATATTGAGTTTTTCCATATCGCTGTAACCGGCAAGCTGAATGATTTCCATTCTGTCGCGCAGCGGCGCGGGAATCGGCTGGAGTTGATTCGCCGTGGCGATGAAAAATACCTTCGACAAATCAAATGGCAAATCAAGGTAATGGTCGCGGAACGAAAAATTTTGCTGCGGGTCAAGAATTTCCAGCAGAGCCGAAGCCGGGTCGCCGCGGTAATCGTTGCCGAGTTTATCAATTTCATCGAGCATCATCACCGGATTATTCACGCCAACGCGTCTGAGCGATTGAATAACTCTGCCCGGCATCGCGCCGATATAAGTCCGCCGGTGTCCGCGCAATTCGGCTTCGTCGCGCATTCCGCCCAAACTCATTCGTTCAAATTCGCGTCCCAGAGCGCGGGCGATTGAACGTCCCAGAGAAGTTTTACCAACGCCCGGCGGTCCGACAAAAAGAATAATCGGACTCTTTGAATCGGGACGCAACTTAACAACTGCGAGCGATTCCAAAATTCTCTCTTTGATGTCTTCCAAACCGTAATGGTCTTCGTCAAGAATTTTCGCCGCTTCATTCAAATCAAGTTTTTCCTCGCTCGATTTTTTCCAGGGCAAGTCCAAAACGTATTCTAAATAAGTTCGGATTACGTGATAATCCGGCGCGGCTTGCGGCAGTTGTTCCATTCGCCGCAGTTCGCGTTCGGCTTCCTTGCGGACATCTTCGGGCAAATCAGCCTGGTCTAATCTCTCCCGAAGCTGTGCGGCT
Source organism: Pyrinomonadaceae bacterium (assembly GCA_030448055.1). Classification (GTDB taxonomy): domain Bacteria; phylum Acidobacteriota; class Blastocatellia; order Pyrinomonadales; family Pyrinomonadaceae. The sequence continues at coordinate 591,198 of JAUJNR010000003.1, read as the reverse complement.
TCCGCCTTCTCGCCCGTTTCATCTTCGCCGAGTTCCTTCTGAATCGCCTTCATCTGCTGACGAAGAACGTAATCGCGCTGCGCTTTGTCCATTTCGCCCTGCGCTTCGGTCGCAATTTTCGAGCGGATTTGCATAATCTCGACTTCTTTGGCGAGAGCGGCGTGCGTCAGCGTCAGCAGTTCGTCAACCGTCGCGGCTTCGAGCATCTTCTGTTCGGTCTCCACGCCTAAATCAAGAACCGACGCGAGAAAATAAGACAATTGAACCGGATTGGTTTGCGAGATAACCGCCATTCGAATCTCCGGCGGAACCTGCGGCAACATCGCCAACGCTTCCTGCACGAGACCTTGAATATTGCGCTTCAACGCTTCGACATTTTCATTATCGGTAATCGTTAAATCAGGCAATACTTCGATTTTCACTTTGATAAACGGCTGTTCCTGCGCCCAATATAAAACTCGCACGCGGTCAACGCCCTGCACGATTAACTGCATCGAGCCGTCAGCGCGCATCATTCTTTTGACGTTGACGATTGTTCCGACTTCGTAAAGGTCAACGGGTTTCGCCTCTTGTCCCGTCACATCAGGATTTTTCAAAGTGATGCAGCAGATAAGTTTTTCTTCGGTCGAGAGAGCAAATTCGACCGCCTTGACCGAACGCTCGCGTCCAACCGAAAGCGGCACAACGGTTTCGGGAAACAAGGTTGTATTTTGCAGAGGCAAAACCGCCATTTCAAATTGGCGCGCGGTGTTTGTTTGTTCGTTCAGATTTTTTGTTGTTTTTTCTGCCATAAAATTTAAGTCTCACTAAGATGACGCTGACGCTCCAGGCTTTGTCCGTTCGCCTTTCCACAGACGAATTATCAGCAGACCGTTTTCAAAATTATGTTCGATGCTGGCGCCTTCGATGGATGCAGGAAACTGTAAAGTTTTTTCAAAACTGCTGTAAGTAATCTCCATTTGCTGATAAGTCATTCCGACGGCGGCGCACATTTTATCGCGCCTGGTTCCGGCGATGTAAAGCTGATTTCCCTGTATATCAATTTCCAAATCTTCAGCCGAAACGCCCGCCAACTCGACTTTGACGAGCCAGCCGTCGGGTGTTTGATAAACGTCCGCCGACGGATACCAGAGCCTGCCCGAAGGTCGCACTTCTTTTGACGAAGCGAGAAATTGAAAGTAACGATTGATTGATTTTGCCATTTTCTATCAAAAATTGTCCTTTGTCCTTCGTCCTTTGTTTTGTTGGGAAGAATCTCGATTGTTCCCCGAACGAAACGAAGGACAAAGGACGAAGGACTAATAACTAAACATAATTTTATTTTTTCCAAAAACTCGCGCCGCTTGAAATCTCTTCCAATGTTTCGGCAATCTCGCGTTCGTCTTCCATTTCGAGCGCGATGTCCGCCATCGAAACGATGCCCTGCAAAATGCCCGCCTCATCAACAATCGGAATGCGGCGAACTTGCCGCTCGCCCATCGTGCGAATCGCTTCAAAGGCGAAATCGTCGGGTTTTGCCGTGAACAGCTCGGTCGTCATCGCTTCCGCCACGGTCGCGTCCGCGCCTTTGCCGACGGCGACGGCGCGGACGACAATATCGCGGTCGGTAACGATGCCGACGAGCTTATTTGTTTTTTGCTCAACGACCGGCAAAACGCCGATGTCGCCGTCTTTCATCATTTGCGCCGCGTTGCGCAGAGACATTTTGCCGGTCGTCGTCAACACGCTGCCCGTCATTATTTCCCGGCACCTGAGGCGCGATTTCGCCGAAGCCGATTTTTCATTCATCACAAAAACTCCAAGCTAACACACGGTTTTTATTATTTTGTTTGACGGCGAACAATAAAGCAAGCGGGGAGATTTGCGATTGGCGATTTGTGATTTGCGATTTGTTTGCGCAACATTAAATTGAGTTTTGAAATGAACCGATGGGAAAATTCCACGAAAATAAACGCAAGCCGGCGCGAACGGGAAAGAAAATCACGGTCGGGCGAGCAGATAACGTTCCGGCGGGGCGCGGCGCGACGGTTAAATTAAAGAACGGCGCGGAAGTCGCGCTGTTCAACGTCGGCGGCAAATTTTACGCGATAGAAAATTTCTGCCCGCACAAAGGCTATCCGCTCGCCGACTCGCGGCTCGACGGCGGCATCGTCGAATGCGATTTGCACGGCTGGCGTTTCGACGTCGGAAACGGCGAATGTTTGACGAAGAAAAACTGCTCGCTGGAGAGTTACGAAGTCTTGATTGAAGATGAGATGATAAAAATTTTGATTTAGAATTTTTACAAAGCGACGATTTTTTCGTAATTTACCAACAAATCCGCCGGGTCTCGATAAATCTCGACGCAGCCTTTTTCGCGCAAATCCTTTTCGGCAAAGTCGCCGCACAAAACACCGACGATTTTAAGTTTTGCCTTCGTCGCCGCTTCCGCGTCGTAAGGCGTATCGCCGATGACAAGAACCGTTTCGGGCGCGGGATCTCCGAGAAGTTTAAGCACGGCTTGAAAAATGTCCGGTTCGGGTTTCGATTTTTCCGCATCGTCCGCCGAAGTTGATTTTTCGATTGAATCTGCGATGTTCGCAATTTTTTTATACGCTTCGACTTCGTTTTCGTTCGCCGAAGACGCGAGCGCGATTCGCCCACCCGCGGCTTTGATTTTTTCAAAAAGCTCGCGCACCTTCGGAAACGGTTTGACGCGCGCTAGGTATTCGTCTTTAAAGATTTCGCCGCGTAGTTCGGCTATCTCATCGCCGAATTCTTCGATTTCTTTTTCGGTTAAAAACACAGGCAAAAGCGTGTCCGCGCCTTTGCCGATTTGCGGGCGAATTTTGTCGAACGAAATTTTTTTGTCGTATTTTTCAAACGCCTTTTGCCACGCTTCGGCGTGAAAATCGTTTGAATCAATCAACGTTCCGTCAACGTCGAAAATAAATGCTTCAATCATGTTTCTCTTTTCTTCTTTCTCTTTTCTTCTGTCACGCTGAATCGGCGCAGCTTTACGGGCGACCGCCGCGTTCTACGATAAGCTGTTTGATAAAATTTTGTTCTTCGTCGGTCAAGTCGGTAAATTTTATGCCGAATCCTGAGTTTGGAAAAACATAGACTACTTCTCCGTTTAGCTTTAACCATTCTCCGGTCGCCGGCATACGAACTGTAAAAATTACCGACTCGCCTTTGATGACGGGAACGATGCTGTCAATAAAACAATCGCTCATACTCAGGTCGCTGATGCGGACTTCGCGTTTTCCAGAAGAGCATTCCACCGTTACTTCAAGCGAAACGTTGGCTCGTTCATTTTGTCGCAAATCTTTTTCCATAGCTTTCTGATGTTATTTTTGATGATATGCAAAGTTTGTGCGAAGCGCGCTTAGTGTGGTTTTGATGTTCACGCCTTTTGACAGATTTTTATCCACCTCGGCAATATATCAGAGATAAAAAAAAGCTGCAAAAAATCTGGTAACTCGCCGCCGCTTTGCTTTTAACTTCCGTCGTCGCCAATGGCTTCGACCGGACAAGCCAACAATGCTTCCTCGCACAATTCGTATTCTTCGGGCGTTTCCGGCTGTTTGTAAACGTAGGAATAACCGTTTTCGTCGTAGCGGGAAAAATTCTTCGGCGAAGTGTCGCGGCAAACATCGCAGTCAATGCACTGCCGATCAACGTAAAATTTGCCGCGCGCATTTTCGGGAAGTCTGTCTTGAATCTCTGCCATAAATCTTTGCCACAAACAAACACAAAAAGACACGAAAATCTAAATCCTCTTTCGTGATATTTCGTATTTGTTTGTGGCTAGTTCTTTTTCTCTTGATTCTGCTCGGTCAGGTTTATCATTCGCTCCAGCGCGATGAGCGCGTAATGTTTCGTTTCGTCATCAACTTTGATTTGGTTGACGACGTTTCCGGCGACCAGGTTTTCCATCGCCCACGCCAGATTTTGCGGCGCGATGCGATACATCGTCGCGCACATACAAAGATCGGGCGCGAGCAGGCGAATGTCTTTGTCGGGAAATTGTTTTTGCAGACGAAGAACCAGGTTCAGCTCCGTGCCGATTGCCCATTTTGAGCCTGACGGCGCGTTGGCGACAGTGTTGATGATAAAAGCGGTCGAACCGTTTAAGTCTGAAATATCAACGACTTCGCGCATACATTCGGGATGCACTAAGACTTTAATGTCGGGCGTTGCCTTGCGGATTTGGTCAACGTGCCAAGGCTTAAATCTGCCGTGAACCGAACAATGTCCGCGCCAGAGAATCAATTTTGCATTGTGCAGCTCTTCTTCGGTGTTACCGCCGAGTTCTTCAAACGGATTCCACAACGCCATTTTCTCAATCGGAATGCCGAACTTCGCGCCCGTATTTCGTCCGAGATGCTGGTCGGGAAAGAAAAACATTTTGTCGTATTCTTTCAAATAAACGTCGAATAGCGGCACGGCGTTCGACGAAGTGCAGACGACACCGCCGTTGCGCCCGCAAAATGCTTTGATTGCCGCCGACGAATTCATATAAGTTATCGGCGCGACTTTGTTTTTCAAAACTCCGATTTCCCGCAGTTGCTCCCAGGCGTCTTCGACCTGCTCGACGGTCGCCATATCAGCCATCGAGCAGCCCGCGCCCAAATCCGGCAGAATGACTTTCTGGTGCGGCTGCCCCAAAATATCCGCCGATTCAGCCATAAAATGCACGCCGCAGAAAACGATGAATTCGGCGTCTTTGCGCTGTGCCGCCATCACCGAAAGCTGGTAAGAATCGCCGGTCAAATCCGCGTGTTCGATAACGTCGTCCCTTTGGTAATGATGACCGAGAATGACGACGCGCGAGCCTAATTTCTTTCGCGCACGCTCAATGCGTTCACTGATTTCAGCGTCGGACATTCGCAGGTAATTTTCGAGCAGATGCTCATTATTTACGTCCTCTTCGCCGACCAGCTTCTTGTCCAAAACACCAATCATTTCGCCTCGTCTCCTTATTTGCAATTTAGATGCAAAAGGCGCGTCCGCCTGCAAAGAAAAATCATTACACTTCGAGAAATTTTTCGCAAGAGAGAATTTATTTGCCGTCCGCCGAATCCGCCCGACTTGAAAACTTTCCGCGCAAGCGGCATTATCTAGTAAAAATAAATCAGGGAGGGAAAATCAAATGAGTGACAATTCAGAAGCCAGAAAAAATTTGGAACGACTGAAAAACGAAGTTTTTGAATCGAGCAACCGGCACGTCGCGGTTGCGCTCGGCAGACCGGTCGAAGAAGTGGATTCGTGGTTTGAAGGCGGCGAGATAGACGAAGACGCGCGGGAAAAAATCAACGGCATCGCGCAGGAAAGATTGGCTGAATAAAAAACACGAGTCTTTTGATACGACACTAAAAATCCGTCAGAAACACATTTGCAGTAGTAATAATGTTCTCTGACGGATTTTTCAATTTACCGCTCGCTTTCAGTGTCATGAAACCTTTTTTCTTTTCCAGAGTATAAGAATCACTAGCAACACAAAACGATTCGACCGACATCTATTCGTTTGCCAAATCAAAATATCTTGAGGAGTTTATCAATGTTACGACGAAAATTTGCGGCAGCATTTTTGCTTTCCGCGTTTATCACACCGATTTTTACTTTCGCCCAACAGCCGGCGACACAGCCAGCGACGCCGGCGGCAAACGAAGCGGTGACTAAATTTAAAGACGAGGGAATGAACCGCTCGCAGGCAATGGCGACGATGCGCCATCTGACCGACGTTATCGGAGCGCGGCTGACGAACTCGCCCGCGCAGAAACGCGCCAATGTTTGGACGCGCGACCAATTGACAAAATGGGGAATGAAGAATGCGGCGGTTGACCCGTGGGGAGAATTCGGGCGCGGATGGGAATTGAAACGCTTTTCCGTTTCGGTCATTGCGCCCGAATACATTGCCGTCCGAGCTTATCCGAAAGCGTGGTCGCCTTCGACGAACGGCGCCGTAACCGGCGATGTCGTTTACGTTGATGCGGCGGATGAAGCCGCGCTCGAAAAATACAAAGGCAAGCTCAAAGGCGCGATTGTTTTAACGAGCCAGCCGCGCCCGGTCGAACCCGGTTTTAAGCCGACCGCATTTCGCCGCGACGAAAAAGAGCTGCAACAACTCGCCGAAGCAACCGCGTCGCCGAACAATCAGCAGCAACAATTTCAAGCGACTCCCGAACAAATCGCCGCCCTCCGTTTTAACGCCCGCAAGTTCAGGTTTTTTCACGAAGAAGGCGCGGCTATTCTGCTCGAACCGAGCCTGGGTGTTGATGCCGGAACGATTCGCGTGATGGGCGCAAGCGTTCCGCAACCGGCAACCGCCGACGCTTCTAATCCATTCGGCGGCGTGCGCGTTTACGCCAAAAACGCTCCCGCCATCATTCCGCAATTCGTCGTCGAAACCGAACAGTATAATCGTCTGTTTCGCCTGCTCGTCAAAGACAACACGCCGATGAAAATGACGGTTGATTTGGCGACGCAGTTTTATGAAGAAGACCTGCAAGGCTACAACACGATTGCCGAAATTCCCGGCACCGATCTGAAAGATGAAGTCGTTATGATCGGCGCGCATCTCGATTCGTGGCATGCGGCGTCGGGCGCGACCGACAACGCCGCAGGCGTCACCGTCGTGATGGAAGCGATGCGAATTCTGCAAGCGTCCGGCTTTAAACCGCGCCGTACGATTCGCGTCGGACTCTGGACGGGCGAAGAGCAGGGACTTTTAGGATCGCGCGGCTACGTCGCCAAAAATCTCGCCGCGCTCGGCGAAAACGCTCCGCGCACGCCCGGACAAGCCCCGCAGCCACGCGCCGTCACCAAAAAAGCGGGTTACGATAAATTCGCGGCGTATTATAATCTCGACAACGGCACCGGCAAAATTCGCGGCATTTATATGCAGGGCAACGAAAGCCTCAGACCGATTTTCCGCGAATATCTCGCGCCGTTCAAAGATATGGGCGCGTCAACTTTGACCGTCAACGGCACGGGCGGCACAGACCATCAAGCGTTTGATGCCGTCGGCTTGCCCGGATTTCAATTTATCCAAGACCCTATTGAGTATTTCGCCCGCACCTGGCACACGACGCAGGACGTTTACGACCGCATCGTCGAAGACGATTTGAAACAATCGTCAATCATTATGGCGACCTTTGCTTACAATTCGGCGATGTCTGAGGAAAAACTGCCGCGTAAAACTAACCCGAATCTGAACATCGCTTCGGTTTTGAACGGCGTTAATTTGCAGGCGTTGATGGACGAAAAGAAATTCGCCGAATCGGGTTTAAATTTTTCGGTCTGCGGACACGAGCTTAATCAGGACGAAATGCACGAAACGCATTTTCCGAGCGTGCTGACCGTCAGCACGAATTACTCGCATCTCGGCGAATAAATCGCTAAAGACAAACTGAAGAAAGCCGTTTGATTCGTCAGACGGCTTTTTGTTTGATTTAATTTTTTACAACGCGAACACTTCGCCTGACTTCCAAAATACGGCAAATAACATTTGCTTTCTGATTCGGAGAAACCACGATGAAATTATTATTTTTAAGTTTGATTTTAACGCTCGCGTTCGGCAATCTGATTCAGACAAACGCGCAAAGCGCGCAAACGTTTAAAGTCCTCGTCGGCAACCAAAAGAAAGCCTCGCGCAGCCAAATCACGGTCAAATTCGTTTCCTTAATCGAAGACTCGCGCTGTCCCGACGAGGCGAACTGCATCCACGCCGGCAACGCTCGAATAAAAGTGACGGTCAGCAAACCGGGCAGCGCGCCCGTAACCTTTGAAGCGAATACGAACCTCGGCGCGAAAGGCGACGCCTATGAAGGCTATGCAATTTACTTAACCGATCTAACGCCGATTCCGAAAGCCAACATTCGTATCAATCGCAACGCATACACGGCGACTTTTTCCATTAGCCGGTTATCAAGATAAAATTTCAGCTCTCATTAAATCTTTAGAAACGGATTTGTCAGATACATCAAAACGATCAGCAGGATAAAATACGGAATCAAAACCGCCGCGCCCGCGTAATCTTTGGCGACGCGCTGCCCGAAAAAAAGCGCGACGATTGACGCCGCGCCTAAGATAGAAGCGTAAAATATCAAAACGGTTGAGTTCGCAATAATAAAATAGACGAAACCGGCAGCACTCAAAAATCCGGTTGCCAGCTCCATCAGCGTAATCGTTCCGAGCATCGGCGGAACCGTCCCGCGCAAAAACGTTTTGGAAAAATGCCCGGTTAGCCATTCGAGATTGCCTTTCCAATCGAAAACTTTATCGAGTCCCGATTGAATGAAAAGAATAGCGACGAGCAATGCGGCGAGCAGCGCGGGGAGATTTTTGCCTGTTTCTTCAAAATTCATAATGTGAATTTATTATAAAAGTATCTTCAAGCCTTCCTGCTCAAAATGATTGTCGTGCGTGAGAACTTCTGTAATTCCGCGCGCCCGGCAGACAATCATTGAAATACAATCGGTCAGGCTGTAGCCTTTATCACGACGCGATTCGTAGAAATCAATCGCCTCCAAAAATCTTTCGTGAGAACCGGAAACAATTTCGACATTTTGATTCAGCAAAATTGCCCGCGCATCCCGGACGGCATTCTGCCGCAGAAATTCGCCGCTTTCAGCAAAATAATTTAACACTTCGGTTAAAACTTCGTCGGTTGTGACAATAGACGAGCCGACTAAGTTTACGCTCGCTTCAAGCGCGCGTTTTCGCCATTGGTCTTTCGGATTAATTAGCGCAATCCAATAAAAACTGTCCGCGAAAATCTTTCTCATTTTTGTTTTTTCGGCGCGCCGTAAAGATAATGGTCGTGATTTTCCGCGCCGTCAACCGGAAGTTTCGCCCATTCTTCATCTGGAACTTGACCGCTGATTTCGGTAATCACTTCCCAAATCGGACGCGAATCCTTTTTCTGCGACACGGAAACTTTTTTCTCGACAATTTCCAAAACTTCCTGTTGTTCGTCTAAAGAAAGAATTTTAACCTTCTCGAAAATAGTTTGCGCGATTTCAGTTTGCATCTGGTTTACCTCATTTGTTGTTCATCAACTCTTCAATTTCTTCCGCCTGTTTCGGCACTTTCGCCGTTAAATTGACGTTGCCGTCTTCGGTAACTAAAACGTCGTCTTCGATGCGGACACCGATGCCGCGATATTTGGCGGGCGCGTCTTTGGCGTCAACCGGAACGTAGATTCCCGGCTCGACCGTCAAGACCATTCCCGGCGCGAACGGGCGCGATTCCTTCGCCCGGTGGTCGGTGAAATATCTGCCCGCGTCGTGAACGTCCAGACCGAGATAATGTCCGACGCCGTGCATATAATACTTTTCGTAAGCCTTTTTCTTGATTAAATCTTTCGTCTTGCCTTTTAAGAGTCCGAGTTCTTTCATTCCTTCGGTCAGCAGTTCGATTGAGAGTTTCTGGCGTTCTTTAATGGTTGTGCCTTTACGCGTCGCTTCGAGACATTTGATTTCCACGTCGAGAACGATGTCGTAAATGTCGCGCTGCGGTTTTGTGAATCTGCCGTTGACGGGAAACGTGCGCGTGATGTCCGAAGCGTAGCCTTTGTATTGCGCGCCCGCGTCAATGAGTAATAAATCGCCGTCTCGAAGCGGCGCATTGTTTTCGACGTAATGCAGAATCGTCGCGTTCGCGCCGCCGCCGATGATTGAATTGTAAGAGACGCCCGCCGCGCCGTTCATTCTGAAATAATGTTCGATAATTGATTCGATTTGCGATTCGTTCATTTCGGGTTTTACGGATTGCATCGCCAAAATATGCGCCTCCGCCGCAATGTCCGCCGATTTTTGCATCAACTCGACTTCCTCGGGCGTTTTGTGCAGACGCATATCGTGAATCAAGAGAATCGGGTCAACAATCGTGTGCGGCGGATACGCGGTTTTCAGCCGCCTGAATCTTTGCGCCGAAAGGTAAGTTAAAATTTGCTGGTCAAGTTTGCCGTCAACGCCGAAGCGGTAGAAAAGTTTTTCGTGTCCGTTGACCATTTTTGCTAATTCCTGCGGAAATTTTTCAATCGGCAGAGCCTTGTCCGCGCCGTAGTTTTTCTTTGCGCCTTCCGTGCCTTCGCGTCTGCCATACCAGGTTTCCATTTTCGGGTCGCGCGGGCGGACGAAAAGCGTGTATGGATTTTTCTTGTTCGACGGGTCAATAACGGCAATCGCGTCGGGTTCGGGAAAGCCGGTCAGGTAGTAAAAATCCGGGTCTTGATGAAACTTAAATTCCGTGTCGTAGCTGCGCGTAACTTCGTGCGCCGCCGGAATAATGGCAATCGCGTCTTTGCCGATTTGTTCGATAAATTTTTTCAACTGTGGTCGCATAGATTTTCTCCTCGTCGGAAAATTGTAACTCAAACCGGCGAAAGGAAAAAGTTTTACACCCGGCTGATAAACCGATTCTTTCTTTTGTGAAATTGGGCTTGGCACAAAAATTAACGATGTGCCGCTTTTATGAGCGACAACTGTTCGCTGTTCGTTATTCACTATTCGTTATTTTCAATGGTTATCCCTATTTTTCAGTGAACAGTGAACAACGAACAGCGAACAGTTGCCGTCCGCTTTTCTAATTTTTGTGCAAAGCCGTGAAATTGCAAGATATTAAAATTCCCCGCGTTCCCGAAATGTCTTTGATAAAAATTTCCCGAAAAGCAACGGTTTACCTGTTTCAAACTACGAACTGTTGAAACCGTTTCGGAAACAAAATTTACAAAAATAAAAATTTGGAATGAGGTGTGGTTATGCGAAAAACAATCTTTCTAACCGTCTTTTGTCTGCTTTGCGCGATGAGCGTCAAAGCGCAGCAAGTAACGCAGGGCGGACTCGAAGCCGTCGGCGCGGGCGGAAAATCTTTGGGCGCGTGTCCGCTCAAACACACTGACGTGCAGGCGGAAATCAGCGGCTTTTTGTCGCGCGTTAAGGTGACGCAGGAATTTGAAAATAATTTCACGGAAAAAATCGAAGCGGTTTATGTTTTTCCGCTGCCGCAGAACGCGGCGATTGATGATATGACAATGCGTATCGGCGAGCGAACGGTGCGCGGCAAGATTACAAAACGCGAAGAAGCCCGCGAAATTTATGAAGCGGCGAAATCGAACGGGCAAATCGCCAGCCTTCTCGACCAGGAACGCCCGAACATTTTCACCCAAGCGGTCGCCAACATTCTGCCGAATGAAAAAATTATTATTGAAATCAGCTACGTCGAAACTTTGAAATACGAAGACGGCGCGTATCAATTCGTGTTTCCGATGGTCGTCGGACCGCGCTATATTCCGGGCGGCGCGACGGGCAAACAGGGCGGCGGTTTCGCGCCCGACACGACGCAAGTTCCCGACGCTTCAAAGATTACGCCGATGCCAGCCAAAGAGCGCGCCGGACACGACATCTCAATTTCCGTTCGATTGGACGCGGGCGTTCCCGTCGAAAACGTCCAGTCAAAATCTCACGAAATCGAATCGGCGATGCTCTCGGCGAGCGGCTACAACGTCAAACTAAAAAACGAAAAAACGATTCCGAACAAAGATTTCGTTTTGCGTTACGACGTTTCCGGCAAGCGCATCGAAGACGCGGTTTTGACGCATCGCGGCGGACAGGGCGGATATTTTACGTTGATTCTCCAACCGCCCGGCGAAACGAGAGCGCAGGACGCGACGCCGAAAGAAATCGTTTTCGTGCTGGACACATCCGGTTCGATGTCTGGTTTTCCGATTGAAAAAGCGAAGGAAGCGATGCGGCTCGCGCTCGACGGTTTGAATCCGCAGGACACTTTTAATTTGATAACTTTTTCGGGCGACACGCACGTTCTGTTTGAAAAACCCGTTTCGGCGACTAAGGAAAATCTGACAAAAGCGCAGGCGTTTCTGCAATCCAGACAAGGCGGAGGAGGAACGGAAATGATGAAAGCGATTAAAGCCGCGCTTGAGCCGTCGGATTAGCAGCAGCACGTTCGCGTCGTTTGTTTTATGACCGACGGTTATGTCGGCAACGATATGGCAATCATCGGCGAAATTCAAAAATACAAAAACGCCCGCGTGTTTTCATTCGGCATTGGCGGATCGGTCAATCGTTTCCTGCTCGACAAAATGGCGGAAGAAGGACGCGGCGAAGTCGAATACGTCGCGCTCAGCGATGACGGTTCAGCCGCCAGGCGTTTTCACGAGCGCGTGCGAAGTCCGCTCTTGACCGACATTTCGCTTGATTTCGGCAATCTGCAAGTAGCCGACGTTTCCCGAAACGAATTAATGACCTTTTCAGCGCGAAACCCGTCGTCGTTCACGGACGCTACACCAAAGCCGGAAGCGGCACGATTCGATTAAAAGGCAAATCTTTCGGGCGCGAAATTGTTCGGGAAATCGCGGTCAATTTTCCCGAAACCGAACCGAATCATGACGTGCTGGCAATGCTCTGGGCGCGAACCAGAATTGAGGATTTAATGGCGCAGGATTATGCGGGCGTGCAGAACGGCAACGCCAAACCCGAAGTAAAAGATGCGATTACGAATTTAGGAATCGAATATCGCCTGCTGACGCAGTTCACATCGTTCGTCGCCGTCGAAGAACGAATCGTTACCGACGGCGGACAACCCCGACGAATCGAAGTTCCCGTCGAGATGCCCGAAGGCGTAAGCCGCGAAGGTGTTTTCGGTGTTGACGGCGTTGATGCGCAAAGTGTGCAGTCGCTTCCGATAAATGGAAGAAGAACTACAAACTATGCTATGTTATCGGCGGGCGCAGCGGTAGTGAACGGTATTGGAGGCGGATACGGTAGCGGAAATGGAACTGGGCGCGGGAATGGTAATGGAGCTGTTCAAGCAACTGTCGAAGTCACCAGCGGAAGAAGGAACGAAAGGAAATCCAGAAAGACGGCGAACGCTCCGGTGATTGTTCCAAAACCTGCGCCTTCGACAAACAGTGACGATGAAGTAATTAGAGTTGACGGCGTAGAATCCGATTCAATAATTGTTTCGCAAAGCATCAAAGCGACAACTTTGCCTAAACCCGAATATCCGCAGGATGCTAAAACAAACGGCGCGATCAACGTCGAAGTAATGCTCGACGCAGCCGGCAACGTCGCGTCCGCCAAAGCAGTTTCGGGCGATCAGGCGTTTTATCAAGCAAGCGAAACGGCGGCGAAAAACGCTAAGTTTGAAATTCCGAAACTCTCGGTTGAGATCGCTAAAATCACCGGCGTAATTGCTTACAATTTTGCGAAAGACAAAACCGTGACCGTCGCGCCAGAGTTGCAAAGTGTGCGCGTCGAAATTAAACCGAATAAATATCATTCTTCGGTCAAGGCTTTAGTTGAGCGTTTGAAGAACAATCAAACAAAAGCGACGGCGGACGAAGCCAAATTTGTTAAAGACGGCAAAGCGGAAATCAGCGTGCGCGTCAAAGAACTCAAACCCGAAACCGTTGCGGAACTGAAAAAAATCGGCTTTGAAATTGTGACGGAAATGATTTCGGCGAACGCGGTCGTCGGACGCATTGCGGTTGAAAAAATTGCGTCTCTTGCTGAACTCGATGCGGTAACATTCGTTTCACCGCAAAATCGTTAAAGCGTGACGCCCGCGAAGAATTAACAGGGAGACACGGAATGAGCAGAGATGATTTATAATTTGTCCTTGCCCATCCCGAATATCCCTGTTAATTTTTTTCTTTATGGATTTACGCATCACCGAAATTTTTCTCTCGATTCAAGGCGAATCTTCACACGCCGGTCGTCCGTGCGCGTTTGTGCGTCTGACCGGCTGCCCGATGCGCTGCGTTTGGTGCGATTCGGTTTACACTTTCACGGGCGGCGAGCGCATCTCGTTCGACGAAATTTTCGCCCGGTTAAAAACTTTCGGCTGCAACCTGGTCGAAGTAACGGGCGGCGACCCGCTCGCGCAGAAAAATGTTTTCCCGTTTATCACCAGACTTTTAGACGACGGTTATGAAGTTCTGATTGAAACCGGCGGATTTTTTTCGACCGAAAAAGTTGACGAACGCGCTAAAATAATTTTGGATGTAAAATGCCCCGCCTCGGGCGAGTCTGAGAGAAATCATTGGGCGAATTTGGAGCTATTGAATCCCGCAAAAGACGAAGTAAAATTCGTCATCGCCGATTTGAATGATTGGGAATTTGCGAGAAGCGTAATTAATAAATATGATTTGGAAACCGGCGCGAAAGAGATTTTAATCTCGCCGATTTTCGGCATTCAAAATCTCGCGGCGATTGCCGAAGCCGTCGCGCAAAGTAAATTGAAAGTTCGGCTCAATCTGCAATTACACAAATACATTTGGGGCGCGGATGTTCACGGCGTTTAATAAAATTATGTTTAGAAAATTTTTTGTAGCGGCGTTTATTTTCATAATTTCGCAAGCGGTTTTAGCGCAGAAAGCGAAACCGACTCAAACGCCTTTGCCCGTCGTTCGACCACAAACTTTAAGCGAAAAAATTCAAAACGAAACAGAAAATTTCAGCGGCAAAGTCTGGATTTACGCGAAAAATCTCGACACGGGACGAGATTACGCGCTTCGCAGCGACGAGCAGGTTCGCACCGCCAGCACGATAAAACTACCGATTATGACGGAAGTTTTCCGTCAAGTCGCCGAAAAGAAAATCAATTGGACGGACGAATTTACATTAAAAGGCAAACAAGGCGGTTCGGGTGTGCTGGGCGAATTTTCCGACGGCGCGAAAATTGATTTGCGGACGGCGACCAATTTGATGATTGTTGTCTCGGACAACACTGCTACGAATTTGATTTTAGACCGAATTTCGAGCGACAGCGTAAATGATTTTATGGACGCGCTCGGATTAAAACAAACGCGCAGTTTGCGAAAAATCGGCGGCGGCGGTGACGCAAAAGCGGCAAGCGAACCGCTCAATAAACTTTTCGGCATCGGCGTCTCTTCGCCGAAAGATATGGTCAAGTTGCTTGAAATGCTCGAACACGGCGAAGTCGTTTCGCCTGAAGCGTCAAAAGAAATGCTCGACATTCTGCGGCGCCAGCAATACAAAGACGGCATCGGACGCGGACTGCTCGACACCGTGCCGAGCGCGTCAAAATCCGGCGCGCTCGACCGTCTGCGAAGCGATGTCGGAATCGTTTATACACGGCGCGGGCGCATCGCAATGGCGATTACAGTTGACGATATGGAAACGGTGCGCTACGTGCCGGACAACCAAGGATTACTGTTGATTTGGCGGCTGTCGCAGATTTTGCAGGATGGTTTGGCAAAATAAATGAGCGGCGAAAAGTCGAAAATCAATATAACTCTAACGCTTTATCGCGGTTTGAGCGGAACAAATCCGAGCGCGTTTCGTGTTGATGAAGACGGCGTTTCAGTATTTGAGAATGCTCTCCCTGATTACAAATTCAATCTGCCGATCCGCGCGGTTTATCAAGGCGAAAAAGTCGCGGGCGTAGTCGCACAGGTAATCGAACCGCTGCTCTAAGGCGGAATTGCCGAATACACGCCGCAATTCGGCGCGGGTCATTGGTCGCTTCGTTTTCCCAATTTAGAGGTGCGGGACATCAAAAATCGGCTGTCAAATTTTGCCAAAGTTGTGCTTAAATAAATATTATGAATGACGCGGAAAAAATAGCGCAGGTCACAGAAATAGTGCAGTCTCAAAATTCCGAAAAGATTTTTGAGGTAGTGAGTTTAGCATTGTCAATCGAGGACGAGGAAGACAGGGATTTGTATTTGCTCGACGCGATTCGCTGGCTGGTCAAGAATGAAAATTGGCAAAAGGCTTACGGCGCGGCGCAGTTAATGTCAGAAAGCTACGAGAAAAGCCAGGCATTGCAGGAAATTGCCGATTATACGGTTTCAATCGGTCATTTGGAAAAGGCTTTTTCAATTTTCTCTGAAGCGGAAAAAGCCGCCGATAATGTCGCCGAATGGCAAAAAGCCGAACTGCTTCACAACATCGCTAAATCTTTGCGCCGGACAAAAGCCGTTTTTAAGGCTGACGAAGTTTGGGAAAAAGCGATTGCCGCCGCGCAGAAAGGCGAAGACTCGCCGAGTTCGCAGGATAGTTATGATTCTTCGAGCGTATTGGCGGAAATCGCCGAACATTTTGCGGCGGAACAAAGAATCGAAAAAGCATTAGGCATTGCACAAAAAATAAAAAATATCGGCAAGAAAGAAAGAGTTCTACAACAGATTTCCGTTTATTCTCAACAAGTCAAACGAGTCGCTTAATGTCGCAGAATAAAGAACCATTAGCGATTTGTCTCGTGTCGGGCGGAATGGATTCGTGCGTTGCCGCCGCGATTGCCAAAACGGAAAATCAGGAAATCGCTTTTCTGCACATTTCTTACGGACAACGAACCGAACGGCGCGAGCGGCAGGCGTTCAATGACATCGCGGATTTTTACGCGGTCGAAAAACGGCTCGACATCTCGATTGAATACCTGGCGCGAATCGGCGGCTCAAGTTTGACCGACGCTTCGATTGAAGTTGCGGAAGCGAATCTTGAATCAGCCGAAATTCCGACGAGCTATGTGCCGTTTCGCAACGCGAATATGCTCTCGATTGCGACGAGCTGGGCGGAAGTTTTAAAGGCAAATTCGATTTACATCGGCGCGGTCGCGGAAGATTCGAGCGGTTATCCGGATTGCCGACCGGAATTTTTCGCGGCGTTTGAAAAGACAGTTGAAGTCGGCACAAAACCGGAAACGCGCATCAAAATCGTCACGCCGATTATTCATTTATCGAAAGTGGAAATCGTGCGGAAAGGAATCGAAATGAACGCTCCGCTTCACTTAAGTTGGTCGTGTTACCGCAACGAGGATGCGGCTTGCGGAACGTGCGATTCGTGCGCGTTGCGTCTGCGCGGATTTGAGCGAGCGGGCGCGGTTGACCCGATTAAATATAAATCTTAATTTACAGCCCGAAATCTTCGCGGATGAACGAAAATATCACGGCATCGTGAACTCTACAATCGCCGATGACCAGACGTTTCCGCAAAATGCCTTCGCGTGTCGCGCCGGATTTTTCGGCGGCTTTTTGGCTAGGAATATTTTCGACGGCGGTCAGAATTTCAATTCTATTAATCGGCAAATCTTCAAAACCGCTTTTGGCTAAAAGTCGCGCCGCTTCGCTGACGATGCCGCGATTTTGGCGCGAGACGCGAATCCAATAACCGAGATTGTAAAATTTATGAATTATGCTCGGCTGATTCAAACCCGTTCCGCCTAAAAATTCGTTTGTTCCCGCGTCGAAAATCGCAAAGCCGAAAACTTTTCCGTTCTGCCATTTTTCTTCAAGATTTTCGATAAAAGTTTCGCTTTCGGAAATCGTATAGTTTTCGTGACACCACGGCATCCAGCGCGAAAACTCGCCGCCTTTTGATTCGGTTGCCGCTTCAAACAAAAGCGGCGCGAAACCGATTTCGTATTTTCTCAAAATTATTTTGTCGCCGATAATTTCGCTTCGCATCAAATTTCCAACCTTTCGCGCCTTATTTTCAAACCATTCAAATTTCCCAGCGCGCCGAACGAGATTTTTTCAGTTTGAAAAAATTCCTGTGCCAATTCCTGGATTTCTTCGAGCGTGACGGCTTCGATTTTTTCAATCGTTTCTTCGAGCGAAATTTGTCTGCCGTGAACCATTTCAAGGCGGGCGAGCGTTCCGGCGCGAACGCTCGAATCTTCCAAACCGAGCAAAATCGAAGCGATTGTTTGCTCTTTTATTAATTCCAATTCTCCTGACGTGATTCCGTTTTTAACGACGCGGCGCAGTTCCGCGATGGAAATATCAAGAACTTCTTCGGTTTGTTTCGGCGAAGTTCCCGCGTAAATCTGGAACACGCCGCAGTCCTGATACATCGCCGCGCTCGCGCCGACCGAATACGCCAAGCCTTTTTCTTCGCGCACTTTTTGCCACAAACGGCTCGATGTTCCGCCGCCGAGAGCATTTGCCAAAATATCGGCGGCATAACGCCGTTCGCTTTTTGCGCTGGCGAACGGCGCGGCGATTATTAAATGCGCTTGTTCGAGATTTTTGTTTTTCTTGATGATGATTGGCGCGGCGATTTTTGGTTTTTGGTCTTTGATTTTTGGTTTTTGGTTTTTGGTTTTGAAGTCGAAACTTTTTTCGGCTAACTCGACAATTTGCGCGTGTTCCAAATTTCCCGCCGCTGCGACAATGAGATTGTTCGGGCTGAAATATCGCGCATGAAATTTCTGCGTCGTTTCGTGATTGAATGTTCTAACTGTTTTCGGCGTTCCGGCAATCGAGAGTCCGAGCGGATGATTCGGGAAAAGTTTCTCATTAAAAATCTCGCCTAAAAAATCTTCGGGCGAGTCTTCGGTCATCTTTATTTCTTCAATGATAACTCGCTGTTCACGCTTTAATTCCTGTTCGTCAAAGCGCGGATTTGAAAGCATATCGGCAAGCAAATCAAAAGCCTTAGCGATTTGCCGGTCAACAACTTTTATTGCAAAACCCGTTTCCTCGTGCATCGTGAAAGCGTCGAGATTTCCGCCCAAGCGGTCGGTTTCAATCGCAATCTGCAACGCCGAACGCTTTTTCGTTCCTTTGAAAACGGCATGTTCGATGAAATGCGAAATTCCATTAAGTTCGTTTGGCTCGTGGCGCGAGCCTTTGCGGAAAAAAAATCCGAGCGTTACGCTACGGACATCGGGCATCCGGTCGGTGAGAATTGTCAAGCCGTTTTCAAGACGTGTGGTTTGTATGTTTTCTCCCATCGTGTAAAAGCAAAAGAAAATCGTAACAAATCGCCACACTAACGGCAAAACAAGCAGAAATTGAGCAGTATCCTAATCTTGTGGTGCTATACTAATCTCGTGTCATAAACGACCCTTTATGACACTATTTTTTACAAAGACTGAATATAAAAAGAGGAAATGTATAATGAAAAATTATATCGTGTCAAAGTAGTAAAAATACAAAGTGGTAATGTTAAGTTGACGTTAAAGGAAAAACATCTTGAAGCACTGCGTGACCTTGCAAGTCAAATTGATTGAACTATATAACTCAGACCAATGTTCTAGTGTTCAAAAAAAATTTCTTTACACGAATAAAGTTTGTGAAAACTTCTTTTACGGGTTTCATTATAAGTGTGCTTTTATTTATGGTCACCGTTTTTGTGACCTTGCACCATCACTGGGCGGATGTTCACGTTTATCATTCCGCAGCACATTCCTTATTTATTGAAGGGCGAACCGATTTGTATTCGGCTGACTTTGCCGACGACGCGATAATGGATTACAGATATCCGCCTTTCTTTCTATTTTTGATGTTTCCATTTAGCTTCTGTCCTTATGAAGCAATGGAATTTATCTGGCTCTGGCTTAATATTATTGCAGTTTTTTTAGCAGTTATTGCAATTAAGCGAGGCTTTGAGCTAACTACAATGAATGCGCAAAAACTTAATCTTGTTTTATTTTTATCCTTTCTGATTTGCGCAAAGCTCTTTTTCCCATTAATAAGAAACTTAAATGTCCATCTTCTAATTTTGTGTCTAATCTTCGGGGCATTTTATTTACTTCTCAAACAAAAAAAGTTACTTGCTGCTTTGTTAATGGCTCTCGCTATTGTTATTAAGATTGTTCCGGTTTTGACTTTGCCTTATTTCGCAATCAAAAAACAATGGCTGTTCTTATCCGCGACCATCGTTTTTATAGTCGTTTTTAATCTGCTTCCGGCATTTTATTTCGGCACGGATTTAAATTTTAAGCTGCTAAATGATTGGTATAATCACGTTCTTGTTCATAATGAGTTTCACGAAATTAACGGACCGATAAATCTTTCACTTAAAGGACAGCTTGAGCGTTATTTGGTCGGAATTGACTATACGAAAAGAGCTTTCGACCCTAATTATCAAAATATTAATGTTATCTCTCTATCTAAAAATCAAGCTGATTGGATTTGGAAGATTTCGGCTCTAATGATGTCGGTTGGAACGTTGTTTCTCATTTGGTTTAGCTCAAAACTAAGGAATAAAATTCATTTTTCAAACCAAAATACTGAAAAATCAGTTCACTCAGAAGACAATATATCGTCAAAAACGTCGAATCAATTCGATTCTTTCGCCTACAATGAATTCGGTTTGATGATTTGTTTGAGTCTGCTCATTACACCTCGCTCGAACGGGTATTATTTTTTAGCTCTATTTTTTCCATTAATACCTTTTTTACACGTTGTTTTTCGTAATAAATCAAAGTTTAATATCTTGGTTTCGGGTTTCATTTTAACGTTAGCTTGTCTCTCCCCTCTGCTTCCCGGAAGTCGCATACAGAGACTGCTGGACGTGTTAGGTGTTGATTTTTATACGGCATTAGTTTTATGGATTGCTCTAGCTTATAATTTGTATAAAGAAAGCCTAACAAAAGTAACAGACTAATCGAAGAAATAGAATTATTTCTCCAATGCCTATTGAAGTTCCTATTGCGATCCCTTTCTGTTATGGCAGCTTCTTCAGTTGTTATTAACAGTCCCAAAAACGCCCGGATACTGTTGTCGAATTCATTTGAGTAATTTTGTTTCTGAATGATAATGGCATTATTCCACAAATCAAAGGAGTAATCGTCATGTCTTTAAAGCCTTCTGCTATTGAACCAGTTCCTGCTGAAACTGCGCGTATTGCCCGCGCTGCTTTTCCGAAAGGCAATCTGTATCTTTCAATTCGTGATCAGCTTGGCACTTTGTTTGAAGATACTGATTTTACCAATCTTTACCCGCGTCGAGGTCAGCCGGCATTTGCTCCCTGGCGATTGGCGTTGATAACTGTGATGCAGTTTCTGGAAAACTTATCCGACCGGCAAGCAGCCGATGCAGTTCGCTCACGAATTGATTGGAAGTAGGCTTTAAGTTTAGAGCTAACTGATTCCGGCTTTGATTATTCAGTCTTGAGCAACTTTCGCGAACGTCTTCTGATAGCTGATCCTCAATCTGTAATACTTGATCGCGTGCTGGAGTTGTTGCGGGAAAAGAAGCTCTTAAAAGTCAGAGGCAAACAGCGCACGGATTCAACTCATGTATTAGCTTCGATTCGTGTGATGAATCGCCTTGAACTTGTTACTGAAACAATGCGTGCAGGACTCAATGAACTGGCAACTGTTGCACCGGATTGGCTCAGTCGAATTGCCTTATCTGATTGGTTTGCGCGTTATAGTCAAAGAATCGAAGATACGCGCCTGCCACGCGGCGAAAAGGCGCGAGAGGAGTTGGCTGAAAAAGTCGGAAAAGACGGCTTTTTGCTTCTGAAATTGCTTGCCGAACAGCAGCCTGATTTATTAAAGCTGGAAAAGATTCAAACACTTCAAAGAGTATGGGAGCGGCATTTTGCCCGGAATGAAACAGGTGAAGTTTGCTGGCGGAAAAACGCTGAATTATCAAGAGCTGCAACTTCAATTGAATCACCATATGATACTGAAACTCGACATAGTAACAAGCGTGATCTTTCGTGGACAGGTTACAAGGTTCATCTGTCTGAAACATGCGATAAAGACCTGCCGCGATTGATTACGAATGTTCATACGACAGTTGCCACAACGCAGGATGTTGCCTCGACCTCCGATATTCAGGAGTCTTTATCAAAAAGAGGTTTGCTTCCCAGCCGACACTTTGTCGATACGGGCTATGTTGATGCTGGACTTCTGGTCGAAAGCTCGGAAAAGTATAACGTTGAATTGTTTGGACCGACGCGCTTGAATCCGAGTTGGCAATCAAGAGAAGGCGGATATGACTCATCAAAGTTTCTGATCGATTGGGACAATCGAAAGGCTACTTGTCCTGAAGGAAAACAAAGCGTTTATTGGTATGAACACCAAACCAATGAACGATACTCACGCTCGGTCGTATTGATCAAGTTCAAAGTTAAAGATTGTCTGGACTGTCTGAGCCGACATAAATGCGTCAGAAACAAAGCCGGACATGCTCGGCGGCTGAAGCCTCCTGCACGCCCTGAATATGAGGCATTAACGAAAACAAGAAAGCTTCTTTCAACTGTTGATGGACAGCGTGAATATCAAAATAGAGCAGGTATTGAAGGAACGCTTTCACAGGCTGTTCGCCGCGGCACTCTTCGCCGTTCAAGATATAGAGGATTACAGAAAACTCATCTTCAGGAAATCGCAACGGCAACGGGTATTAATCTTTTGAGAACAATCAACTTTCTCAATGATAAGCCAATAGCAAAAACCAGAGTTTCCAGGTTTGCAAAACTGGCTCACTGAATTCGACAACAGTATCCGAGCGTTTTTGAGACACATAAATAACCATTAAAAATGTCTCATAAGCCATACGTTTTTGAGACACATTAACTATTGATTTACATACCGTTTAATACCAAATAACCGGCTAATAAATTTTTCCGTTTTGTGTCATAAGCCGTCACATAATCAAAATCCCAAAACTCCGCATCTTTTTTGACTTTTGACTCTCTTCTTTGTAAGTCTCAAAAAAATATTTTTCAGCATCACATAATAAGAATACTACCCAAGATTGGTGACGGCGCACGATGCCGTCTGCAATTACTAATTTCACTTAACAAATCTGAAATTAATCTTTAATTCGCCAATCAATTTCGCCTCGATTAGCGTTTTTCAGAGCCTCGTTGATTTTGGAAAACGGACGGCTGCCGAGAAAGCCTCTGGCAAGCGGCGAAGGATGCGCTCCCTGAACGATAACGTGCCGTTTCGCATCAATTAAAGGAATTTTCTTTTGCGCGGGCTTTCCCCATAAAACAAAAACAACCGTTTCTTCTTTCTGATTGACGAGACGAATAATTTCGTCGGTGAAAATTTCCCAGCCTTTGTTTTTGTGAGAATTCGATTCTCCTTCGCGCACTGTTAAAACGACGTTGAGCATCAAGATTCCCTGCTTTGCCCAATCGGTCAAATTCGCGTGATGCGGCGGCTCAACGCTAACGTCATCTTTTAGTTCCTTGTAAATATTTCTGAGCGACGGCGGAATTCGCGCCTTTTTATCTTCAACTGAAAAAGCCAATCCGTGCGCCTGCCCTTTCTGAATATACGGGTCTTGCCCAAGCAGCAAAACTTTTGTCTCATCATAAGAAGTTAATTCCAGAGCGGTAAATATTTTGTCCGGCGGCGGGTAAATCGTGTGCTGCTGTTGCTCGTCGGCGACGAAATTTTCCAATTGTGCAAAATACGGTTTTTCTCGTTCAACGGCGAGACGCGACTGCCAAGAGGCGGGAATTTCTGGAATCATATTGGCTAAACTCGATAGAATAAAAATGTTTAGATTCGCCTTTGCTAAATTTTAACCGCTTCTAAACTTGAAAACAAGAACCGGAAAAATCAAAAAAGGACGAGTTTCGGCTCGCCCTTTTCGAATAACACAAATGACACAAATAAAATTAAACGAATTTTGATCGTTTGCGACAAGAGACTTGTTTCGGCGTTTGAAGTAGAAGAAAAAACCCAGAACCGATAATAAACTGATGATTATGATGATGATGACGACGAAAAAATTAAAATGAAAGTTATTATTTTATGAAAAGAAACGCCCTTCAAATAAAAATTCTTCCGAGCGTCGCCTTCAAATTTAAGATAAAATGGAAGCGCGGCGGCGGCGCGGGCGGCTTCCGCGATTACACCGGCAAAACCCACTACAACAGCGGAGAGGACATTACATTCGAGTTTTTCGCCGACGGTTCGATGCTGTTTCTCAATGAAAAGAATACATTGAGCATTACGCAATGCCGCATCAGCGAAATCACAAAAATTCCCGGCAAGTTTACCGTCAGCGGCGACGAGATGACGATAAATTTGGGAACGGGAACGTCAATCGGCACAAGCTCGTGCGAAGCGAAAGGCAACTTCAAGAACACTTTGTCGGCTTCGACGCTTGTGAAAAAATTTGTCGTTAAAAATCTGGACAGCGTTTTTCGTCCCGACGCGCCGCTGATTTTATGCTTCGACGGCGCGGAAGGTGATGCGTGTTTCGAGCGGTCAAAGTAAATTAATTTCGGATTCGTTTCGGTAGAAATTCAAACAGGACGTGCGGCGTATACTGGATTAAAAACAAATTAAACGATTTCGTTTTATCCTGAGTATCCTGTCCGTCCTGTTTGAATTTTCATTTAATTTGCAATCGCATTAAACAAAAGCGGAAACGTCGCCAGCGATTGACCGCGATATTGCGGGCGAAAGCCGAACAAAACTATTTTTCCTTTGCCGACGGTAAATTCGACCAAAGCCGCTTTGCCCGCGAGTCGTTCCGCGCCCAAAGCCCAGCCGGAAAGCAGAATGTCTTTCGGATTTTTCGGATACGAAGCGATGATTTTAAAATTGTTCGTCAAGGCGAGCGGGTCGGTTTTGATTTCAAACGCGGGCGAATCTTCAAACCACGCGATTGAATCTTTCGGCATACCTTTGGCTATCGGGTGCGCGGTGTCGAGTTCCGTTCGGAGAATCGAGCCGGGAATGTAAAAATCTTTGCGGCTTGCGCCGCGCGTGACATCCGTGACCGGCAAATTGAATTGTTCGATGGCGAAGTTTGAAGCGCGGTTGAGAAAAACCAAAGTTCCGCCCGCTTCGACAAATTTCCGTAAGTTTGCCACGCCTTCCGCGCCAACTCCGCCTGTGTATTCGTCGGGCATTGCGCCCTTCGCGTAGCCGTTTAAGATTTGGTTCGGCGATTGGTCGGGGAAGATGATTGTGGTTGTTTTGGAAATCAAATTACTTTCTTGAATGTCTTTATTGAAAGCTGAACGATAGTTAATTTTTTTGAAAGATGTGCTTGAATTGAAAATTTTTGGAAACAATTCATCGTCAAAAATCCAACGAGTCCAACCTTCGTCCATTGACGGAATGTGAGATTTATACAGCAGTTTTACCTTATTTGAAGATTTGTCAAGCAGTTTTTCACCATTCAAATCTCCAATATCCAAAGGACTTTCAGCTAAAGATTCTTTTGGAATGCGAAATGGACGGAAAACTTTATCAACATTCGTTTCGGTAAATAGTGCGAGCGTGTGCGCTGTCACGTCGTAAGGCGGAATTGGCTCTCCTTTGCTGTCCAACAATTCTGGATATTTTTGCGATTCAATCATCGCTTTCGCAAAACTTGCATAAGGTTGGTCTAAACGAACAATGCTTGTTCCGTTGTCATATTTCTTTCCGTTAACGGAAAACGGAACTGCTCTTGTTATTTCAACTCCTGCGCTTTCTAAAATTCCGGTCAAAAATAATCCGTAATTGTTTTTTTCAGCTTCTATTACATAAGCAAACAATTCGCCGTCTTTTCGCGGTCGAGTCGCTTCTTTACCGACCGCGTAAAACCGCTTGAGCCACGCTTCGCGGTTTTCGGCGGCGTGTTTGAGCAGCGTGAAACTCGATGTGGTCATATAATTCGTGATGTCGCGCAAAGTCCAATCGCCGCCCTGCCACGGTTTCGGGAAATTCGCCGACGCTTTTTGCGGGTCGTAATTGTCGCTCGCGTCAACGCGCAAGTTTCCAAACTCGACTTTTATCGGTGAAGCCAGCCGAGCCGAAGCCGTTTCGGTCAAAATCCGCACGCCGCCGTGATAATGCGAATAGGCTCGCGCCGGTGTCCAGGCATCGTAAATCGAATCGTTCGTAATTCCGGCGAAACCTTGTTTGGTCATCTCCGTCAAAATATAATTGCCGAGTTCCGTGTAGCCTTCGATGATTTCCTTCGGCACGTTCGGCTCGACCGGCTTCATATACGGCGGCACGAACAGGCGCGCGCCGTTCGCGCCTTGCTGGTGAATGTCGTTGACGATTTGCGGATGCCATTCGTTATGGATTTTATCAACCGTCAACTGCGTCTCGACTTGCGTGAACGCATACCAGTCGCGGTTGTTGTCGTGTCCGACGTATTTGTGATAAAGCTCCGGCGGCGTAGTTCCTTCAAACTTTGTTCCGAGCGTTTTGTCATACCAATTTTTCACGATGTCCACGCCGTCGGGATTCAAGGACGGCACGAGCAGGACGATTGTGTTTTGCAGAATCTTCTGAATTTCCGGCTCGTTACTCGAAGCAAGTCGGTGAGCAATCAGCATCGAAGAAAGCGTCGAGCCGACTTCGGTCGAGTGAATGCCGCAAGTTATCAAAACAATCGTTTTGCCTTGTCTGATTAAATCGCCGGCGAGTTTCTCGTTCGATTTTATCAGTCGCGGATCGGCGAGTTTGTCGTTTATTTGTTTATATTTTTCCAGATTTTTTAAATTCTCCGGCGCGGAAATCGTTGCATAAACGAACGGCGCGTTCATCGTGCTTTTGCCGATTTCCTGAAACTGCACGCGGTCGCTCGCCGCATCCAATTTTTGAAAATAATCAACAATCTGATTCCACGACGCGAGTTTTTTGTCGTCGCCGGGCGTAAAGCCGACGACTTCGTTTGGCGCGGGAATTTTTGTTTGAGCAAAAGCGATTGCGGAAAGCAACAGGAACAGAAAAAAAACGTGAAAAAGTTTTGGCATATTTTGAAAACTCCGTTAAAGATTTTTCCAAAGTATAAATTAATTTCCGGCAATTTAGAATGCGCGTCGCGCGCGGGAAATCTTTTTTCGTGGCGGCGGAATCATATAAGAAACTTTCCCGCGCCGAAATAGTTCGGCGGTTAACAAAAAGTTACTTGCTTGTTCGTGCGATGCGATGTAAATTAACGCCAGGACTTGCGACAAAACACTTTCCCTGCAATTTTATAAAACAATTTCGGAGGTTTTAGTTTTCGATTATGACTAATAATCCATTCTTGGCGGTTTTCCGTCCGTATATTCCCGACAGCGTGAAAAATTTCCGCGAGCTTTCCGTTTTTCCGCTGATTGTCGGAACGCTGCTCGGAGTCGTCTTCGGCGCGTCTTCGCTTTACCTGGTTTTGAAAGTCGGATTGACGGTTTCGGCTTCGATTCCCGTGGCGGTTATTTCGATTACGCTTTTCCGGCTGCTCTCGAAAATCGGCGTGCGCGACGCGACGATTCTCGAACACAATATCGTGCAGACGGCTGGCTCGGCGGGCGAATCAATCGCGTTCGGGCTGGGCGTGACGATGCCCGCGATTTTGATTCTCGGATTCGACCTCGAACTTTCGCGCGTAATGCTCGTCGCCGTTCTCGGCGGACTCTTGGGGATTTTTATGATGATTCCGTTGCGCCGCGCGCTGATCCGCGACCAGCACGGTTATTTGAAATACCCGGAAGGAACGGCTTGCGCGGAAGTGTTAAAGGCGGGCGCGTCCGCAGAATCCCGCGCCGCTTCGATTGAATCCGACAAAGCCGGTTCGGACGACGCGGCAACGACCGGCGGAAAAGTTATTGCAGTCGGTTTCGGCATCGGGTTTTTGTTCAATACGCTGATGCAGGTTTTCAAAGGCTGGAAGGAATCGCCGGGCAAAGAATTCGACGCGCCGTTTCGCGGCGGCTCGGTGTCGTTAGAGAATAATCCGGCGCTGCTCGGCGTCGGTTATATTATCGGTCCGCGCATTGCGGGAATTATGTTTGCCGGCGGCGCTCTGTCGTATCTCGTGCTGATTCCGATGATTAAATACTTTGGCTCGGCTCTGCTTGAACCGCTCGCGCCAGCCACGTCGAAACTTATTTCCGACATGGCGATTCAGGGCAAAGACAGCATCCAAAGCACCTACGTTTTATACATCGGCGCGGGCGCGGTTGCCGCGGGCGGAATGATTTCGCTGGCTCGTTCCTTGCCGACGATTTGGCACGGGCTGAAAGGCGGACTCGCCGATTTTCGCGGCGGCGCAAGCGAAGTCAAAAACGAAAACGCTGTGCCGCGCACTGACCAAGACCTCTCGCTGAAATGGGTAGTTGCCGGTATTTTAGCGTTGATTATCGTCATCACGTTCGCGCCGTCGCTCAAAATGAATTTGATCGGCGCGATTTTGATTATCATTTTCGGCTTTTTATTCGTTACGGTTTCTTCGCGCTTGACGGGTGAAATCGGCTCATCGTCGAACCCGATTTCGGGAATGACCGTCGCCACGCTGCTGCTGACTTGTCTTGTTTTTCTGCTGCTTGGCTGGACGGCTCCCGATCCGTATTTTGTTACAGCTTTGAGCGTCGGCGGCATCGTCTGCATCGCCGCCTCGAACGGCGGCACGACTTCGCAGGATTTGAAAACCGGCTTTTGGGTCGGCGGCACGCCATGGAAACAGCAAATCGCCATTCTCGTCGGCGCGACCGTTTCGGCTCTCGTTCTGGGTCCGATTTTGATTCAATTAAACAATTCTTCGACCGTCTATCAGCGAGTCGAACCGACGGCTTTCGCCTCGGAGTTTCGCGTTCCCGAACAGCAGCTTCTTCGTGAAGGCGGACAATTGAAACGCGAAACGGTCAACGAACCGGGCTTGGATGATTCAGCCAATTACAGCGTTTGGCACAACACGGACGCGAAAACCGGAGACGCGGGACGTTACTTAATTGATACG
This sequence comes from Pyrinomonadaceae bacterium, assembly GCA_030448055.1. Classification (GTDB taxonomy): domain Bacteria; phylum Acidobacteriota; class Blastocatellia; order Pyrinomonadales; family Pyrinomonadaceae. Next base: position 562,799 of record JAUJNR010000003.1, on the reverse strand, counting down.
CAGGGAAGACCCGCCTATTTGGTTGATCCGGGTATTAACGGCACGGTGACGGAACGCGCCGACGGTTCGAGCGTCACGAAATACAACGCGCCCAAAGCAACTTTAATGAGTTACATCATTAAGGGAATTTTAAGCCGGGAACTGCCTTGGGGTTTGGTTTTGCTCGGCGTAATGATTGCCGTTGTTTTGGAACTTTCCGGCATTCCGTCGCTCGCCTTTGCCGTCGGATTATACTTGCCGATTTCCGTTTCCGCGCCGATTTTTGTCGGCGGAATCGTGCGCTGGGCAGTTGATAAGGATTTGATTAAACGGCTTCGCCGGCGGAATTTATCGGAAGAAGAAATCGTCGCCGAAACCGACCGCAGTCCGGGCGTTCTGCTCGCTTCCGGTTACATCGCGGGCGGCGCGCTGGCGGGAATTCTGGTCGCGGTCGCGGCGGAATTCTTAAGCGGAACGGTAACGAGCTTCGAGAAATGGTCGGAAGAGCATAACCCGCTTTTCGCCGGTCCGAATTCCGATTGGCTCGGAATGATACCGTTTCTGTTGCTGGCGATTCTGCTTTACTACGTCGGACGCGAAATGCTTCTGAGCGGCAGAAAAAATCTAAAATAGATTCGCAGAAAAAATCGTAGAATAGAAAACCGTTTTGCCTTATACTTGGCGAGGCGGTTTTTTACTTTGCTTTATTTCAAATAAGTTTTTCACAAAATGGAGTCACGATGTCAAAACAAACTGAGTTCGGTTCGCGCCATTATTTATTTCTGCTCAAATTTTTCGCTTGCTTCGCCGCATTACTGCTCGGCTCTTTTATTCTCGCGCCGAAGGCTTCAATGCAGGACGAACCGGAAGTCGTAACGACGTCAAACGTCGCCGTGGTGGTGAATAATTCGAGAATGGCAGGAAATTACCGACCGACGCCCGAACCGCCGAAGTCAACCGTTCGCGGACGGGTTTTTTATGAAGATACGGGCAGAGCCGTCCGGCGCGCTTCGATAATGCTGATGGCGAAAAATTTGGGCGGCGGTGGTCGGGAAGTTTCAGGCTTGACCGACAACAACGGCTATTTTCAAATAAAAAACGTCGCCGCCGGAACTTATTACGCTTTCGTAAACGCGCCGGGCGTGATTTCGCCGCTGGCTTTCGCCGATATAACGAAACAGAAAGACGGTTTGGAAGAAGCGGTCGAAGGCTTTCCGCCGATTATCGTGAGCGGCGTCGGCGACCTCGACGTGCAAATTCCAGCCAGACGCGGTGGCGCGGTCAGCGGGCGCGTGATGTATGCGGACGGCGATCCGGTCATCGGCGTCAAAGTCGAGATTATGCGACGAGTCGAAAAGCGTTTCGTCGGCGTTATTCCAAGTTTTTCCTCGATTTTTTCGATGATGATGGGCAGTGGCGGCGGCGGTTTTCAAACCGACGACCGCGGATTTTATCGTTTCGCCGGTTTGCCCGCCGGCGATTACATTATTAAAGTCAGCGAAAACGTCTCGCACAGCGAAAATAAAGCGCGCGGCGGTTACAGTCCGTTTGACGAATCGCTTTTCGGCGGCAATTCGCTTTTGACGATGTTTTACCCGGATGTTTTTACGACGGAAAAAGCGCAAACGGTCAGCGTCCTCGCCGGACAGGAGCAATCGGAAATCAACATCACGATTCCCGACCGCGAATTATATGCGGTCGCCGGCAAAATCGTTTCGGGCAAAGACAAATCGCCGATTGAAAACGCCAGAATTCAGATTAAAAGAGTCGGCGATAATACCGCTTCGATTTTCGATGAATTAGGCAAAATGCAGCAAACCAATTCGAGCGACGAGCAGGGAAATTGGAACTTTAAAGAGCTGCCGAAAGGAACTTACAATCTCGTCGTCGAACCGCCGTATGCGGGTTCTTATCAGGACGACCCGGAAGCGTATATGAACAATCCGGGAGCCTACGCGAGCAATCGAAACAAAAACCCGAATGCGACGCCGAAACTAAAATTGGCGAAGAAGATTCAGGAAATCGTCGTCGAAGACAAAAATCTTTCGGAAGTCGTGATCGAACTCTTTTACGGCGCGACTCTCTCAGGCACGATAAGTTTTGACAATCAGCAAAATCTGCCTGCATCAATCTCGATTACCGCGACGGCGGATGACGGAAAGTTTTCCGAATCGGCGACCACAAACTCTTCATACTTGGACGGCAAACCGACTCCGAAAAAGTCCGCCGACTTTAAAATCGAAGGCATTCCGACGGGTAAAGCATTCCTTGGCGTTAACGGCAGGCGGACTTACGGCGAAGAACAAGAACCCGAGTTTTACGTTAAAAGTATTTTGCTTAACGGCAAAGACATCAGCAGCAGCCCGCTTGAAATCAAAGAAGGCGAAGAAATTAAAGGCGTTCAAGTCATTCTCTCGAAAGATGTCGGAAAGTTAAAAGGAAAAGTTCTGCGAGCGGATAAATCGCCAATCGCCGGTGCGAAACTTTCTTTGATTCCTACCGATAAACAGAAATGGGGAAATCTCAATACGCGCTTTTATGCCGCTACTAACAGCAGCGGAGATTTTGAAATAACCGGCGCGCCCGGAGAGTATTTCGTAATTTTTTACAAAGAACCCGAATACGTCGAAGAAGGAAAAAGTTGGGTGGAACAACGGCGCAAATGGCATGAAAAAGAAACTGCCGACGCGCAAAAAGCGACAATCAAAGCTAAGGAAACCGAGACGATTTCTTTGACTCTGCCCGAACGGTAAAATTTTGTTTTACCTTTTTTGAAAAAATGCGCTATAATCTCCGTAGCGCGTTTGTCCGTTTCTTCCATAGCGCGTCTCTCTTCAAACGAATTTCATATATCCGCAGCGAAACTTTCGGAGTCAAAGCAATGCCCAATCGTTTTTTATACACCAGACACTTTCTTTCCGTCTTTATTTTTTCATTCATGCTTTCAGGCGGCTGCGCGGTCAAAGCCGCGAAGGAAAAGCCCGCCGACAAGGAATCTTCCGCTTCTAAAACATCGGCTGCAATTGAATCGAAAAATCCGGCTTCAAAGGCGACTATAAAAATCGAGCCGAATTCGCCTGCCGACACGGTTAAAGTTTTTTACGCGCATCTGCGCGAGAGGAAATTCCGCGAGGCGATGTTTTTAACGAATCTGCGTCCGGCGATTGAAAGTTTGACCGACGCGGAACTCAAGGAACTGCACGTTGATTTCGAGCCGCTCGCCGCGCAAGTGCCGCCCGACATTGAAATCAACGGCGAGATAATTTCCAAAAACAAAGCGACCGTTACCGCCAAACTTCCTGACAACGACACGGACGAAATAAAATTGCAGGAAATAAAGCTTCGCCGCGAAAACAATGTCTGGATAATTTTGACGGTTGATGAGCAGGCAGAAGCCGACGTGAAAAAGGAAGGCAAAAATTATTTTACCGCTTTGCGAATCAAAACGCATCATGAAGAAGCCAAAGCGATGCTTGAGCGCGTCAACAAAGCGCAGATGGTTTACGCTACGCAGAACGGCGGGCTTTACGCCGACGCTTCGACTTTGATTGACAAAGGTTTTCTGCCGAAGGACTTTCTGACGGCGGAAACGACCGGCTACAATTACCAAATCCAGATTTCTCCCGACCGGAAAAAGTATGTCGCCACCGCCACGCCCGCCGTTTATGGTAAAACGGGCAAATTATCTTTTTGGTTTGAAGCGAACGGCAGTAAAACCTCGACTTTGAAGAACAAGGACGGCAAAGGTCAGTGATTAAAAATGTAAGCGAAAGGTAAACCAGCAAAAAACTTGTTGTAATTTACCGAAAATAAGTTTATAAATCTTTTAGCCCTCCGAATTTTTGTTGATTCCGATGTAACAGCTTCCAAAGACAACAGAAATGATAAGAAAGTTAATTGCAAAATTTAACAGGTCAATGGCTGAGCGCGTCGTTGCCGTGCGTCATAAACGGGAAGTTCCCATTAGATTGTCGTTTGAACCGAGCGGCAGGACGGGAGGACCGGACGCGCCGCCGAAAATTCTTTATGTGTCGGGCGAGACGGCGGATTTGAGTCATTCGGGAATCGCGTTTATCGTTTCGTCAATCCGCATCAAGGAAAATTATCTGGTCGGCGAAAACCGCGTGCTGAACGCCGAACTCGATTTGCCGAACGGAAAGATTTCGATGAAAGTCGTCGGGCAAAGATACGAACAGGTCGGCGAACATATCTCGACGGCGCGGTATTTGGTCGGCGCGAGCATCGAGGAAATAACCGACGAAAACCGCGAGGCATACAGTCATTTTTTGCGTTACGGCGATAAAAAAGGAAGCGCGAGAGGATTGAAACTCCGAACCGAGGAAAGATGACGGATTCGGGATTTTTCCGAAGTCAAGAAAATTTAAGACGAAATAGAAAGCGTGAGAAGATAAAAAATTCTCGCGCTTTTTTCTTTGTCCGTTTCGTGTTTTAATTTCTTGGGATGAAGGAAAAAATTCGCGTCGGGATAATCGGAACGGGCTTCGCCCGAACAGTTCAAATTCCGGCGTTTCAAAAATGCGAAGGCGCGGAAGTCGTCTCGGTCTCGAGCGCGCATTTAGAGAACGCCGAACGAACGGCGCGCGAATTTAACATCGCGCATTATACTGACGATTGGCGCGAGACCGTCCGAAACGAAGCGGTTGATTTGATTTGCATTACCGCGCCGCCGGTTTTTCACAGGGAAATGACGCTGTTTGCGCTCGAAAACGAAAAGCACGTTTTGTGCGAAAAACCGATGGCGATGAACGCCGCCCAAGCGCTGGAAATGCTGGAGAAGTCGCGCGAGAAAAATGTGCTGGCGCTCGTTGACCACGAACTGCGGTTTTTAAACGGCAGACAAGCGGCGCGGGCGATGATTCTAAACGGCGCGATTGGGCAAATTCGCCACGCGAAATATAATTTTCGCGCTCCGCATCGCGGCAGCGAAGATTCGCCCTGGAATTGGTGGAGCGATGTCGAATCGGGCGGCGGCGCTCGGCGCAATCGGCTCGCACGTTTTCGACAGCTTGCGCTGGTTTGCCGGCGCGGAGATTTCAAGCGTTTTTTGCCAACTGCAAACGCACGTCAAAAAAAGATTCGACGCAAAATCAGGCGCGATGCGTCCGGTTACAACTGATGACGAATTGAATTTAATTTTAAGATTTGCCGACAGCGCCAGAACGACTGACGCGACGGGGAACATTTCCGTTTCGATGGTCGAGTATCCAATTTATCAAAACCGCGTCGAGTTTTTCGGGACGACAGGCGCGGTTCGCGTCGAATACAACGGCGAGGTTTTCGTCGGCAACGCGGGCGACGAAGCGTGGCGCAGAATTGACATTGAACCGAACGAAGCCGTCGAAGGCGCGCGCCCGACCGGATGGAACAACGGCTTTTTAGCTTTCGCGCGGGAAATTATCGAATCTTTGAAAGCGGGCAAAACTTTTGTCGAAACCGCGGCGACGTTTGAGGACGGTTATCGAGTTCAACTTTTATTGGACGCGGCGCGGAAATCTGATGAAACGGGCGCGGTCGTCAAATTGTAAAAATGAATCAATCGAAAAAAGCGATTTTAATTCTCGAAGACGGACGCGCGTTTCGCGGCGCGTCGTTCGGCGCAGACGGCGAAGCGTTCGGCGAGATGGTTTTTAATACTTCGATGTCAGGCTATCAGGAAATTTTGACCGACCCGAGTTACGCCGGACAAATCGTTTGTATGACGTATCCGCTCATCGGAAATTACGGCGTGAATGCGGAAGACAGCGAATCGCGTCGCCCGTGGGTTGAGGGTTTCGTCGTGCGCGAAGCGAGCAGAATCGCCTCGAACTGGCGTTCGACCGAAACGCTCGATTCGTATCTGAAGCGGCACAACATCATCGGCATTGAGCGAATTGACACTCGCGCGCTCGTCCGCCACATTCGCAGCAAAGGCGTGATGCGAGCCGCGATTTCTTCGATTGATTTGGATGAAAAAAATCTTTTGGAAAAAGTTTTGAACTCGCCTGAAATGAAAAACCGCGAACTTGCCAGCGCGGTTACGACCGGCGAATCTTTTGCATATGAGTCGCGCGGAGACGCCAGTTTTCACGTTGTATGTTTCGATTTCGGCGTGAAAACAAACAGCTTGCGCGAGTTTGCCGCGCTTGATTGCCGCCTGACGGTTGTTCCGGGCGACACCTCCGCCGCAGACGTTTTGCGTTTGAAACCAGACGGAATTTTTTTATCAAACGGTCCCGGCGACCCGTCGGCGATGCGCGCGGTCGTCGAAGAAATCAAACGATTAGCCGAATCAAACGTGCCGATGTTCGGTATCTGTTTGGGACATCAAATTTTATCGCAAAGTTTCGGCGGCGAAACTTATAAATTATTATTCGGACATCGCGGCGGCAACCAGCCGATCAAGGATTTGACGACCGGGCGAATTGAAATCGCCGCACACAATCATGGTTTTGCGGTGAGCGCAGAAAATCTGCCCGCCGAATTAGAAGTAACTCACGTTAACATCAACGATGATACAATCGCTGGAATCAAACATAAAACCTTGCCGATTTTTTCGGTTCAATATCACCCGGAAGCCGCGCCCGGTCCGCACGACGCTCATTATCATTTCGAGAAATTTATTGAACTGATGAAGAAATCTAAACGATCAGGCAGCTTTAATTTGGGTTAAGAAATTACAACGATAGACTCGGAAACGCAGAAATTGTTACATTAAATTTTATTCGCGTCTTCGGGTTTCGGCGTTAGAAATCTCTTATCCGAAAATCCTGATTTGAATGTTTACCGTTAAATCAGCGATAATAGCCCTTTTTGAAACTTCATAATTTTTTAATACTAGAGAGGAATATAAAAAGTGGAACTTTGGTTAGTTTTTATAATTAGCGGTTTGGCTAGGCGATACCTTCCAGTTTTAACGCACAGAATATGCTTTTAGAAAATACAGTGCATTATTTTTATTATTTATCTCTAGGGACTTTGTTCTCCGACACAGGTTATTCTAAATTGTTGATGTTTTACGGCTTCAATACAGTAATTTATTCATAAAAATAGGTGGTTTTTTAATGGAATCTACAATTCTTTATCTGATCCCGGCATTAGGGATTTTTGGATTGGTTGTGATGGCGGTTCAATCCGCGTGGGTCAGCAAGCAAGCTACCGGCGATGAAAATATGGTTGAGCTTGCGACTTATATTGCTAACGGCGCCATGGCGTTTTTAAAAGCAGAATGGATAATTTTAGCTTATTTTGCAATTGTTGCAGCATTTCTTCTCGGGTGGTCTGGAACGTTAGTTGAAACTTCTTCTCCCGTGATCGCACTTTCATTTCTTATCGGCGCGGTATTCAGCGCGAGTGCTGGATACTTCGGGATGAATATCGCAACAAAAGCAAATGTTAGAACAACACAAGCGGCAAGAACCAGTCTTAAAGATGCGCTTAAAGTAGCCTTTACCGGTGGAACAGTAATGGGACTTGGAGTTGCTAGTCTGGCGGTTTTGGGTCTTAGCACTTTATTTATAATCTTCTACCGAATCTATGTCGTGAACACTGGTAGTTCAGTAAACGGTGTTGCCATGGAAAAAGCAATCGAGGTTCTCGCCGGATTTTCTTTGGGTGCTGAATCAATCGCTCTTTTTGCCAGAGTCGGCGGCGGTATTTATACCAAAGCGGCTGACGTTGGGGCTGACCTGGTCGGTAAAGTTGAAGCGGGAATTCCCGAAGATGATGTTAGAAACCCGGCAACTATCGCAGATAACGTAGGAGATAACGTCGGCGACGTTGCCGGAATGGGAGCCGATCTTTTTGGTTCTTATGTGGCGACAATTCTTGCCACGATGGTTCTCGGTCGTGAGATTGTCGTCAGTGACCAGTTTGGCGGTCTTTCTCCAATGCTCCTTCCAATGGTTATTGCCGGACTTGGAATTATATTTTCTATTATCAGTTTTTCACTTGTTAGAATCTCCGATGATAAAGGTAATGTTCAAAAAGCGCTGAATCTCGGGAACTACACTTCAATTATTATTACGACAATTGCTTGTTACTTTATTGTGATGTGGATGCTTCCTGAAAATATGACGCTCAGAGGTTATAACTTCACAAATACGGGAGTTTTTCTGGCAATTTTAGTCGGGTCAATTGTCGGCGCTCTGATGAGTATTGTGACTGAATTCTACACGGCGATGGGGAAGCGTCCGGTTAATTCAATCGTTCAACAATCCGATACAGGTGCTGCCACTAATATCATTGGCGGTCTTTCTGTCGGAATGGAGTCTACTTTAGTTCCGACGCTTATTCTGGCAGCCGGTATTTATTTATCTTACTACTTTGCCGGATTATACGGGGTTGCTATTGCAGCGGCAGGAATGATGGCAACAACGGCGATGCAGCTTGCAATTGATGCCTTTGGACCGATTGCCGATAACGCCGGCGGAATTGCCGAGATGAGCAGACTTCCGAAAGAAGTTAGAGAGAGAACAGATATTTTAGATGCTGTTGGAAATACAACTGCGGCAACAGGTAAAGGTTTCGCAATTGCTTCAGCCGCTCTGACGGCTCTGGCATTATTTGCAGCCTATGTCGGTCTTGCCGGAATAAACTCGATTGATATTTATAAAGCGGACGTTCTGGCAGGTTTATTTGTTGGCGGAATGATTCCTTTTATCTTTTCTTCGCTTTGTATTGCAGCAGTCGGTCGGGCGGCAATGGCGATGGTCAAAGAAGTCAGACGTCAGTTTAAAGAAATTCCGGGAATTATGGAGTATAAAGCGAGACCGGAATATGAGAAATGTGTCGCTATTTCTACTAAAGCATCTTTGAGAGAAATGATGCTTCCGGGCGCAATCGCATTAGTTACTCCGGTTGTCGTCGGATTTACTTTTGGACCGGAAGTTCTCGGTGGTTTATTAGCAGGCGTTACTGTTTCAGGCGTATTGATGGGGATGTTCCAAAACAATGCCGGCGGAGCTTGGGACAATGCTAAAAAATCATTTGAAGCCGGCGTAATGATTAACGGGGTAATGCAGTATAAGGGAAGCGAAGCTCACAAAGCGAGTGTAACGGGCGATACTGTCGGCGATCCATTTAAAGATACCTCAGGACCTTCTATGAATATTTTAATTAAGCTGATGAGTATTGTTGCATTAATTATTGCTCCGCATATCAATGTTAATGTAAATAGAACCGTTCCCCACGCGGAGATAACTCCTAAAGTCAAAGTGGAAAGAACAGTTGAAGTTCATACTGAAAAGAGGCTGTAAAAGAAATTGTGCGGCTGTTTGTCGAAATTATAAGCGGCGTTTGATAATCAAACGCCGCTTTTTCATTGTTCTGCAAAACTCAATAAGTTACAATTCTCAAACAATCTTTCAAAAATCATTCTGAGGAGAAAATCCGAATATGAAATCGTTCGTTTCAAAGACGTTTGTTTTTCTATCAATCGCGCTGGCGTTTACAGCGTCGGCGCGGGCGCAGCAAACTTGGACGCCGGAGATGCAGGTAAAAACCAAAGCCGTCGGCGCGCCGCAAGTTTCCCCGGACGGCAAGCGCGTCGTTTATACCGTGAACGAAGCGGTAATGACCGCCGATAAATCCGAGTTCGTGACGCAGGTTTGGCTGGCGAACACAGATGGCACAAACGCGTTTCAAATCACCTACGGCGAGAAATCTTCGACCAATCCGCAATGGTCGCCCGACGGCAATTGGCTGGCTTTTATGTCGAACCGCAAAGACAATAAAAATAATATTTATCTGTTGCGCTTGAACGGCGGCGAAGCCGAACCGCTGACTGATGTCAAAACCAGCATTTCAAGTTTTAACTGGTCGCCCGACGGTAAATGGCTTGCCTATACGATGTCTGACAAGAAAAACGAAGACGAGGAAAAGAATGACAAAGGTAAAAACGATTTTCGTTGGGTTAACGAAAATGTAAAAATGTCCAGGCTTTTTGTGGTTTCGGTAATGAAGGACGCAGACGGAAAACGCGAGCCGCGCCAATTGACGACGGAAAATTATAACGTCGGCGGCGATTTCGATTGGTCGCCTGACGGACGAATGATTGTTTTCAGTCATTCGCGCTCGCCCGTCGCCAACGATTGGACGACCGCCGACGTTTCGATAGTGGAAGTTTCAAGCGGAAAAGTCACGCCGTTTGCCAAAACCGCCGCCGCTGAAACTTCGCCGCGCTTTTCGCCAGATGGGAAATCAATCGCCCTTTCGGTCAGCGACATTCCGGCGCGCTGGGCGACGAACAATTTAATTCATATTATTCCGGCGAGCGGCGGCGCGGCGAAAATTCTCGCTTCGTCTTTCGACGGTCAGCCGAACATCGGCGGCTGGTCGCCAGACGGCAAGCGGATATATTTCAGCGAAGCGAAAGGAACCGGAACGCGCCTTTACACAGTTGATGTCGCGGCGAATAAAATCGCCCAAATCAATGAAACCGATGAAGTTATAGGCGCCATAAGCATCAACCGCGCGGGAACGATGATGGCTTTCGTCAAACAAAACTCGGAAACGCCGCCCGAAGCCTTCGTGTCAGGGGTTGATAAATTCGCGCCCGTCCAAATCAGCCGCGCCAACAGCGACGCGCCGAAAATGCCGCTTGGCAAAACCGAAGTCGTCCGCTGGAAAAGCAAAGACGGCAAGGAAATCGAAGGTCTTTTGACTTATCCGGTAAATTATCAAACGGGTCAAAAAGTTCCGCTTTTGTTAAATGTTCACGGCGGACCGACCGGAGTTTTCCAACAATCTTACATCGGCGGACGCGGCTCGTATCCGCTGGCGACTTTTGCCTCGCGCGGCTACGCGATTCTGCGCCCTAATCCGCGCGGCTCAAGCGGTTACGGAAAAGATTTTCGCTACGCCAACGAGAAAGATTGGGGCGGCGCAGATTATCAGGATTTGATGAGCGGCGTTGATCGAGTCATCGAAATGGGCGTTGCCGATCTGGAAAGATTGGGCGTGATGGGCTGGAGCTACGGCGGTTTTATGACTTCTTGGATTGTGACGCAAACCAAGCGTTTCAAAGCCGCCTCTGCCGGCGCGCCGGTGACGAATTTGATGAGCTTTAACGGCACGGCTGATATTCCGTCGTTCGTTCCCGACTATTTCGGCGGGCAGGCGTGGGAAAATATGGAAATTTATCAAAAACATTCGCCGATGTTCAACGTTAAAGGCGTTACCACACCGACGCTGATTCAACACGGCGAAGCCGACATTCGCGTTCCGATTTCGCAGGGCTATGAATTTTACAACGCCTTGAAAGCGCAGAACGTGCCGGTGCGGATGATTGTTCTGCCGCGCCAGCCGCACGGACCGAACGAGCCGAAAATGCAAATCGCCGCGATGCAATCAAATCTCGATTGGTTCGAGAAATACCTCGGCGGCAGTTCCGCCCAAAAATAGTTTGTAATGTAGTTTTTAAGCGACGGCTTTTCTGAAAAATAACGAACAGCGAATAGTTTGATCTGTCAAGCGCGAACTATTGGCTGTCAGTTGTCAGCTATTCGCTATTTTTCAAAAAAATCTTGTGCGCCTTTTTGTTTCTAAATTATTCGATGAAAACAATCAAAGTTCAATCAAACAAGCGCGAAGAAATGATTGAAATCACTTTGGAGGTTGAAAGTTTTTTGCGCCAATCCGACGTCAAAGAAGGCGTCTGCGTTCTGTTTACGCAACACACGACCTGCGGCTTAACCATTAACGAAAATGCCGACCCGGACGTGAAAAGCGACGTGCTGCTTTTTTTGAAAAATACGATTCCGCAATTTTACGACGGCTTCCGGCATTACGAACAAAACTCCGACGCGCATATTAAATCTTCGCTTTTTGGCGCGAGCGTCACCATTCCGTTTGAAAACGGCAAATTGCTTTTGGGCAGATGGCAGGGAATTTATTTGTGCGAATTTGACGGCGCGAGGGAAAGGAAAATTCTAATACAAATTTTAGCCGCGAAATAGCACGAAATAACTTGAAATTTCAGGGATTGTTAAAATTTCATTGTTGTCGTGCTTCCTCGCATCTTATCGTGGTTAATTTTTCTTTCGCGGAAAAACCAAAATCGCGTCGCTTACTTTTCGCTCCCCTTCTTTGTCCGACGGTGTGTTAACAATTTTGCCGTTCAAAAACATCGTCGTCGAACCGCCGCCGTCCAGGTTCATCGCTTCCGTCGCGCCGAGTTCGAGCAATAGCGCGGCAAGTTCGCGTAAATTCATTCCCACGCTTTCCTTTTGCCGCCCGTCGACCGTGACCATTAAAAATTTCCCGTCTTTAAGCTTGGCGACCGCCGTGCGCGGATGGCGCGTTTCGACGAATGATTTTGAAGATTTTTCCTGCTCCCAAGTGATTTCGATTACGCCGTTTTTGACGAGTTGCGGAACGCCGTTAGTAATATCTTCGGATTTTCCGTAAGCTGAACTTGCCATAAAATCTGTTGGCGAAGAATGTTTTCCTAACAATTTTATTTTCGTTCCGATTTTGATTAAACCAAGCAAATGTTCGCGCATTTTTCCGCTTGCTGAAAGAATGTATCCGTCGGACGGAATTCTACTGCTTCCTTTTCCATCAAAAATTTGCCGGATTTTATTGTTTTTTATGACGAATTCAACTCCGTTATTAGCGGTCAGAGTAGTCGGATGAAAAATATTCGTAAAAATCACCAAATCGTCGTCTTTTCGCTCACGGTTTCTGCCGACATCAAAATCTTTTCCTTTAATCGAAACAAAATCGGAAACGTTCGCTCGTTCGATGTAAACTTCAGTTCGATTTGAATTGTTGGAAATCATTAAAGCAATTCGTCCGTTCGATGATTCGCTATAAAGATTATTATCTACCTTTAGAACGCCGACCGCGTCGCCCGCGAAAATGCTTCGGTCTAATCTGAAAAATCCCGCATTAATCGCCGCAATCGCGCCGTGCCGCGTTGCCATCGAAGAAGTCGTCTCCGTTCCGATTGCCGCGTCCATCGCGTGGACGACATCGAGACGAACTTTCGTTAAATCCAGACGCAGAAGATTGAGTTTGATCGGTTCGGTCTCCGTGCCGCGTTTTATTTCGGCGTATTCGATGCCGTCTTGAATTGCTTTGAAATCCTGCGCCCAAACAGAAAAAATCGAGGAGATTATCCACAGGTGGATAAAAATAATAACAGATGTTTTTTTCATAAATCTTACTTTGCGCTTGCTGCCTCTTGCGGAGAAAATTTATTTTAATATGAAATGAATCAGCGAGTGAATCCAATTAACGGCGTGATTCGGATGCCGCGTTTTGAACGAGAAGAATTCGCCGCTTGAACGATTCGACAGCGAAGAATAAAAAATAAGTTTTACCAGTATCAATCAACAGACTAAAATTCGGGCTTGAAATTCATCCAGTTTCCGTTCCAATCAAAAATCTCCAGCGCAGAAAAGCGTTTTTTGTAATCGTAAAAGGAATTTTCCTCATAGGCGTAGCCCGGATAATAAAAGATTTTGTCATTTTTCAGCGCGTAATCAATGGTCAGCAGCATTGTGAAAATTCCTAAACTGCGCGAGAATTCTTGCGGATTGAACATTGCGTAAATTGCCGAAACCGCTGCTCCGCCGACATCGAAAAACGAAGCGGCAAGCAGTGTTTCCTTTTGATAAACGCAAACTTCCAACGCCCTGCACGGCACATCGGCAGGCGCGAAAGAAAGAAAATCGTAGATTGAATCGGGAATGCTGTGTTTGAAACGCTTTTTGTGCGTTTCAAATAAAATTTCTTTGTCCGGCATGATTTCAATCGGGCGGATGACGATTTGCAAATCCTGATTTTTCTTTAAGATTCGTCGTTGGCTCTTAGACAGCGTAAAATCCTTCAAACGAATGCGAAGCGGCAACACGCGCCGCAACTCGTTTTCGTGAAAACCGATGTTATAACGAAAAAAATGTTCGCCGAAATGCCGCCAGCCGTCGGCGAGAAACTGATCTAATTGCGGCGGGGAAACTTGCGCGGCGTAAAATTCTTCATTTATGAGAAAAGGGAAATCTTTGAGCATAAATCGAAAAAAAATTACAAAACCCACTTTACCGACAAAAATTTGCGCGGCGTGCAATCGCCCGTTTGCCTGGCGCAAGTGTTGGAAGAAAGTTTGGGACGAGGTAAAGTTTTGCCGGGAACGCTGTCGGCGCAGCAAAGAACCTCAGGCGCAAAACTTTTTATAGAAATTCCCGGCGCAGTCTAATTCGTCACGGTTTCGGCTCTTTCATCCTCGCCGACTTGCAGGTAAACAGGCGTTTCGCTTTCTTCAAACGACGGCGGCTCGACGGCGGCTCTGGGCGCGTTGGCTTCGGCAAGGCGCTTTTCCAACGCTTCCTTTGCATTTATCATCGAGCAACTGCCTTCGAGAATCGCGCCGTCTTCCATCATCAATCGCGGTGCTCGGACGTTTCCGACGATTCGTGCCGTGCGTCCGAGTTCCAAACGCTCGGAGACGATAATATCGCCGTTAACCGTGCCGTTAATCATCGCCGCCGCAACTAAAATGTTCGCGTCAACTCTGCCCGTAGAACCGACAATCAGCGTTCCGTTCTCGGATGAGACGCTGCCCGTCAGATGCCCGTCAACGCGCAGCATCGCCTGAAACACAGTTTCGCCCGTCAAAACAGTTCCGCTGCCGATAAAGCCGCTCAGACGACCTTCCTTGATGTCGCGCGCCATTGACTCGCTTTCGGAAACGGCACGGCTCGACGGCGAATTTGTGTTAGCCGTCGGATAGAGCGAACTCGGATCAACCGTTCGCGTCGGCGCGTATGCCGCGTCGTCTGTTTGCTCGACTTTGGGACTTCTGCCCATTCTAATCATATTTTATCAGTCCTCCGTTTGAATTTTTACTCGCCCGCATTTGTCCGCTCTGGCATCCAACAAAGTGTCAGCCGTAAAGAAATTCGTCAAATTTACACTTGGAGCGAGGAAAAATCAGCGAATTTTTAACCGGACTTTTTTATGATAGATAATTTCGGCGGGTGGTGTCTAGGATTTTTCGCCTGTTTGTAGTAAAGTTGCAAATTTCGCTTTTCACGTGCGATTGTCTATAAAGAAGGGGATTTAGAAATTGTTTGTAGAAAGTAAAACAAAAACGAAACTGCTCAAAAAAATGGGCGAAGCCATCCGCGATTTTTCGATGATTGAAGATGGCGATAAAGTGATGGTCTGTCTGTCGGGCGGAAAAGACAGCTACACGATGCTCGATTTGCTGCTTGATGTGCAGAAACGCGCCCCAGTGAAATTTGAGATTTTCGCCGTCAATCTCGACCAGAAACAGCCCGGATTTCCCGAACACATTTTGCCCGAATATCTCGAAGGCGTCGGCGTTGATTACCGTATTGTCGAAGAAGACACTTATTCAATCGTGACGCGCCTCGTTCCCGAAGGCAAAACCTTCTGCTCGGTCTGCTCAAGATTGCGGCGCGGAATTCTCTACACGACCGCCGTTAAGGAAAACTGCACGAAAATCGCGCTCGGACATCACGCTGACGACGTAATCAATACTTTTCTGCTGAATCTTTTTTTCGTCGGGCAATTAAAAGCGATGCCGCCGATTCTGCGCTCGGACGACCGCCGCAACACCGTGATTCGCCCGCTCGCCTACTGTCAGGAAAAAGACATCGCCCGATTCGCGGCTGAAAAGGAATTTCCAATAATTCCGTGCAATCTATGCGGCTCGCAGCCAAATCTCAAACGCGCCCGCGTCAAAAAGCTGATTAACGAATTGGAAAAGGAAATTCCGCACGTCCGCTCGTCAATTATGACGGCTCTGACAAATGTTACCGGCTCGCATCTGCTCGACAACGAGCTTTTCGACTTTAAAAACTTCGCGCCGCTCGTCAAACAGATTCCCGCCGGACACGGCAGCGTCGAACGCGAACTCGACCAGCTTTTCGACCATTCCGAGCCAGAGTTTTTATCTCATATTATTAGAGCCTAACGGCGGAGATGACGTGGAGCGAAACCGCCGCCACGCAAGCTGAAAGAAACCACGCTACGCGATAAGAAAGTAGCGGTTTCGCCCTCACGTCAATTGAATTGTTCGACGGCGCGTTATTTCTACGGATAAGGCAATAAATTCAAGCCTGCAATAAAACTAAAATCTCGTTGATTCTTTGTGATAAACGCTTGGTTGTGAACAAGTGCAGTTGCCGCAATCAATCCGTCAGCAATCAACAAACTATGACTCAAAAAATACTGCTTCAGCAAATCAACTGCGCGGTCAGAAATTTCGTCCGTAATTTTCAGAATTTGATAACGGGTTAGAAATTTTTCAAGAGCTTGCAATTCGGTTTTGTTTCGGTAACCAACAATCAACTCCATTTGTGTTACGGCACTGATGGCTAAAGTTGCAGCAGTTTCAAGACGCAACAAACAATTTATTGCGTCCGCCTCGCCGCGTCCCGCGTCAATCAAAATGTCCGAATCCACAATGGTCAAAGCCATAAATTACTTGCCCCAATGCGATTGACGGACGTTGCGAACCCAAGCAGTGCTGTCTTGCAAATCTTCGCGGTCTTGCCACATTCCGATAAATTCTTCGGCGGTTAAATCAACCCTTGCGGTTTCGGCAAGCGGCGAAGATTTGTAACGCTGACGCAAAAAGGCGACAAAATCTTCAATCTGGCGTTGCGCTTCAACCGGCAAAGAATTGATTTCGCGCAAAATTTCTTCGTTCGTCATAATTCCTCCGTTTTAATTTTGATGCATCCGCAAAATATGTCAACCTTTGCGCGCCGTTGGAAAACAGAGAAGCCGTCGAACGGTTGAGATGACGTGGGCGGAAACAAGCTACACGCAAGCCCAAAGGTAAAAGACGACGTTCATAAGAAGGTAGCTGTTTCCGCCTCACGTCCATTAAATTGTTCGGCGTGTCTTTATTTTCACTACTCAACCGTGCAAAGCACACTCCGCAATTTCCTGAACTTGTTTCAAAGTTATACCATTTCGCTGCTCAATCGCCAACGGATGTTCCGTCGGTTCAAGTTCGATAAACGGACGCTCTCCAACGGGGCGCGTGTGAACATTGGTTTTCAAAAGAAAAGTGTCCACGTCATAACAAGGCAACGATGTACTTAACCAGCCGAAATATGGCGGCTCACTTTCGCGCCCTTCGGTTTCCCATAACTCACTCGCACGATTAAAGTTCTTTTCGCTCAAGGAAACCCAGACGTTCCAACTGAAAAGGTCTTCGTCAGCGTCAAGCACGGGAATTTCCAAGCGTCCAAGAACGAAAAAATGTTTGTCGTCAATTACGCATTGGTCAGAGGAAAGCAAAACTCTGTCGTCGCGTTCGGCTTCGGGTATGTCGAAATAAGGTGCGGGCGCAGGCGAGCCATAGCTAAAAGGCAAGCCTGAATGAAATTCACCGCAAGTTGAACATTGATAACCTCGCATACTTAACCAACAGGAAACGCCGAACTTTGTATTGAACCGAATTAAATTTATCTTACACCGAATTACTTATAAGTGTTGTTGTAGTAAAACTTGGTATAACTTTAACTTTTAGCTATTAATTTCAGTTTAAGTAGGTTGTCGATGTAAATTTTTACACCGACTTACAAATATCATATCCGCAAAGGCATCACGATGTATTTGTAATCGTAATTTTTATCGCCCGCGATATTCATCTGCGTTTGCGCGTTGCCGTCTTTGAATTCAAAAGCGACGCGCAGACGATTGCCGCCTTCTTTAACGCGGACGGTTTCGCCGCTCGTTTCTTTTTCGGTTGTCTCAGCCGAGTCCGATTCGCCGGAGCCGACGACATTGAGAAATTCCTGTAGATACTGCGCGTTGAATCCGACCTGCACTTCTTCGCCGTTGTAGTCGGCGGCGACTTTTTCATTCGCTTCGCCTTCTTCGGACGATTGCGCTCCGATTTCGATTTCGTTCGGTCGAATGGTCATTCGCACCGAACGGGTTCTTTCGTCCGCCATTAAACTGACGCGCCGAATCGCGGTCTTCATTTCTTCGGCGTCGAAAACGGCGGTTTTGTCGTTATCCTTTGGAATCACCATTTCGTAATTCGGAAACGTTCCCGAAAGTTTTCGTGTGATGAGCAGTCTGCCTTCGACTTCAAAATAAATGTGATTGGCGTCTTCGCCGAAACTGATTTCGCCTTTCGCGTCGCGCGAGATTTTCGTCAGTTCCATTAAAGCCTTTTTCGGAATCAGCGCGTCCATCGTTTCAGTTCCCGCGCCTTCGCTCAATTTTTTTTCGATAAAGGCGAGACGATGACCGTCGGTGGTGACCATTCGCGCCGCGCCGCCGTCAATCATAAACTTCGCGCCTGAAAGCGTAAAGCGAGATTGCTCGTTGGTAATCGCAAAAGCGGTGTTTTGGATAAAATGATTGAAAATGTCGGCGGAAAGTTTCATCGGCGCGCTTTTGAACGAAGGCACTTCGGGAAACGTATCGCGGCTGACGCCGGCAAGACGAAAATTCGATTTTCCCGAATTCAATTTTACCCAGTCGTTTTCTTCTTTGGTAAAATGCACGTCCCCGCCGTCTAAAAGGCGAACGATGTCGAAAAGTTTCCGCGCCTGTATGCACATCGCGCCCGCTTGTTTAATGTCGGCTTCCGCTTCGCAGCGAATCGTCACGTCTAAATCCGTTCCGACAATCCGAATCGTGTTTTCGCCAACCGATTCGATTAAGATGTTAGAAAGCACCGGAATCGTGCTTTTCTTTTCGACGATGCCTTGAACGAATCCGAGTTCTTCCTTTAAAGTGTTTTGCTTGATTACAAATTCCATACGTCTGCTCCTAAGTTATTTTCAGTTATTTTACTGTAATTATATCTAAAGTCATACTTTTATTCGCCGCCGCTTTTACTAATTCTATTAATTTAAAAACTATATATTTATCTAGTAGTAGTAGTAGTGCCTGTGGAAATGTGGAAAACCACTTTAACTCGTTGCCAATAAAAGATTAATATTTCCACAGGGCTTGTGGATAAAGTGTGGAAAAAAATTTTTTCTGTGGAAAAGTTTGACAAAATTCGAGTTTTCCTAAATTTCCACAGGGCAAAATACGGTTATCCTGTGGAAATGTGGAAAAACTTTGTTTAAGTGTTGATACTAACTACAATATCTAAATGCTTCGATTTAACAGTTGTGGAAAACTTTCACATCAAACTTGTCCAATAAATCTCTAACTAACTGCAAAGATTGTCTATAAGCTCGCTGACGACCCTGTGGAAATTTTTGTCTTCTTTAATTACAGCATCAATCTTCTCGACCGAGTGCATTACGGTCGTGTGATGTTTCCCGCCGTATTCGCGTCCGATTTCGGGAAAACTGTGTTTCGTCAATCTTTTACACAGATACATCGCCACTTGCCGCGGCACGGCGATTTGCCTTGAATTGTTTTTTGATTTTAATTCTTCGATAGATAATCTATATTGCGAGGCGACGGTTCTGGCAATTCGGTCCATCGTCAATCCTTCGGGCTGTTCGCTGTCAATGATATTTCGGAGAGCGTCCTGAACGAGCATTTTTGAAATCGGCAAACCGCGCAGCGAAGAAATTGCCACAAGACGAACGAGCGAGCCTTCGAGTTCGCGGATATTGCTTTTAACTTTGCTGGCGATAAAAAACGCGATGTCGTCGGGCAGATGCACGCCGTCCATATCGGCTTTACGTTTGAGAATTGCCACTTTCGTTTCCAAATCCGGCGGTTCGATATCGGCAATCAATCCCCATTCAAAGCGCGAATGCAGTCTTTCCTCTAAGGTCGGAATCTCGCGCGGCGGACAATCCGAAGTAATCACGATCTGCTTCTGGTCGTTATGCAGCGCGTTGAACGTATGAAAAAACTCTTCCTGCGTGCGTTCTTTACCAGCCATAAATTGCACGTCGTCCATTAAAAGAACGTCAATCGAACGATATTTGTCACGAAAAGTCTGCGTTTTGTCGTAACGAATCGCGTTGATTAATTCGTTCATAAACTTTTCGGCGGAAATATAAGCGACGCGCAGATGCCGGTTGCGCTCTTTTATAGCGTGTCCGGCGGCGTGCATCAAATGTGTTTTTCCGAGACCGACGCCGCCGTAGATATACATCGGATTGTAGGTTTTGCCCGGCGATTCGGCGACCGCCAACGCCGCGGCGTGCGCGAATTGATTACATGAACCGACAACGAATTTCTCAAATGTGTATTTCGCGTTCAGCGAATTTTCAATCGGCTCGATGTCAACGAAATTGGTCGAACTGCTTTTGACCGTAACTTCGGGTTTTGACTTCTCGACGTAGTTAAAGCTATTTGTTGGCGGCGGATTGTAATTTTTGGTTTGCTTTTCAAAGAAAAATTCGGCATCGTCATCATCGGCAAAATCATTTTCGTTCATCTCTGAGGCGACGATTTCCCAGTCCAGGCTGTAATTAGGCAAATTTAATTCCTTTAACGTTTGCGAGATAACTTCCGCGTAATAACTGCTGACCCATTCCTTGTTCACCTGACTGGCGCGCAGCCGCAGAACTTTATCTTGTTCGTCACAGCTCTCAAATTGTATCGGGCGAAACCACGCATCGAAGATTTGTTTGTTCAGACGTTTTTCAACCGATTGAAGAATATTCGACCAAACATTTTTTTCTTCTGTTTTATTTTCTGCCGCAAATTCCATAACTTTTCTCCGCACCTTTTTTGTTAAACCTTTAGAAAACTTTTAAGCAAATACGTTTCTGAAAACTTCTTAGCTAATCTCAAATCCCGTTCAAATTACCCGCCGCAAACCTTTATGAATTGACGGTTTTTTGACGCTTTACTAAGAAACAACGGAATCTTTTCCACAGGGTTTTCCACAGGCTTGTGGAAAGTCGCTTAAATGCTAACGTAAAACTTTAACTTTATTGTTTTCAATAATTTACAAGAATTTTTTTTACTGAAACGGCTCACAGACTAACAGAAAAAAAAATGAAATGCAAGGAGAAATCCACAGGACTGAAAAAATAATTTTTAGGACTGATAAACTATTATTTTAGCAATGAGTTGGCAGAAACTTTCGTTATGTTAAACTACAAATACTTCAATTTTCGGAGCGAAAATTTATGCTGAAAGGGGAAAAAAAGAAGCGAGGAAACCGGAAAAATTCTGAACCGCCGAAAAAGTTACCCGAACGCGAAACGATGGATTTACAGGAAGACAGTTTAGCAAAACAAATCCATGAAACCACCGCCGGTTTGTATTACGTCAGCGAGACGGAGGCGTTGATTTTGCCTTTCATCGGTCAACACGCGCAATCAGTCAGCCGAGAGGTGATTTTGGCGCAAACCAAAAACGCCCCTGACTCGCCGGTCGAAGAAAGAACTTTCACGGAATTTTTCGTGCGGCTGATTGAAATACAAGATTGGTTCGGAGAAGAAGAAACGAAAACGGCGGAAAAATATCTGGTCTTAAAAAATTTTTTGGAGAAGAATCTAAGAGATTTGAAGGTTTACAAAATCGGAAAAGTTCAGATAGATATTTATGTCATCGGACTCGACGCGCAAAACAGACTGACGGGAATTAAAACGAAAGCCGTTGAAACATAAATCGCAAAACATAGAGGAGCGTAAATTTATCATTGCGCTCGGCAATTTTACTCTCCTCTAAATTTAATTATTTTTTCACGTTTAATTATTTTTTTGTTACCGAGCTTGCTCCCGAAGAATTTTGTTGAAGGTTTTTTGGTTCGCCTATGTAAACGATTTTACTCGCGCCGCTGGCTTCGACTTTTAATTCACCGGTTGCCGCGACTGTCGCCTGGCTCGCGCCGCTGGCTTCAACATCGGCGTCTTGGGTTTGCAAACTTTCCGCATCAATCGCGCTTGCGCCGCTGGCGTCCGCGGTTAATTCCTTCGCCGCACCGTCAATTTTAATTTCCGACGCGCCGCTCGCTTTTAATTCGAGCGAGTCGGCTTTGACGCCTGAGACGCTGCCGCTCGACGCGCCGGACAAATCCAAGCCCTCGACGGCGGGCATTGAAATTTTCACGTTGATTGGCGTTTTCGGCGAAATCGTGTCTTCGCTGTAAATTTTCAGCGTGTCGCCGCTGACTTCGGTTTTGATATTCGCCAGTAAATTATCGTCGGCTTCGACCGCGACGCTGAAATCCCTCTGCGCGACGATTTCTACGTTGACCGTGCCTCCTGCATTAACCCTTGTAAAGCTGGAAACCGTCCTTATTTCGCTTTTCGCCGTTCCCGAACCTTGTATGCCGCTGACATCCCTGAAACTGCCGAATCTGCAATTTGTCGAGAAAATTAACCCGACTGACAAAGCCGATACAAAAGTTAACATGCCCGTTTTTTTCATTTTTTTTTTCTCCTCGCAAGTTTTCTAAATGAACGAGAAGTCTTCGGCGGAAGTTTCAAATTTTGTTGCCAGATATTTTTGATACGGTTAGAATGTTTTAGCTCAGAAATATCTTTACGGTTTAAGGAGATGCTTATGCGTGAATTTTTTCGGAACAACGGGCTTTCCATCGTTTTATTCGGCTTGTTTTTCTTTTCATTAATCGGACAATATCTCACCGGCTATCATCAATACAACAACGAACGTCAGACGCACGGCGAACCGGAGGTCGGCTACGTCGAATATCTCGGCGAAGGACATTTTATCGAAGCAACGTTCGAGAATTGGGAAAGCGAATTTCTGCAAATGGGAATGTATGTCGTGCTGACGATTTTCCTTTTTCAGAAAGGCTCGTCCGAATCGAAAGCGCCCGACCGAACCGAGCGCGTTGACGTGATTCCCGAAAAATCCTTGTTGAGCGAAGACGCGCCAGCGCCGGTCAAGCGCGGCGGTCTACACTTGAAACTTTATCAAAATTCTCTGAGCATCGTTTTATTCACGCTGTTTTTTATTTCGTTCGTTATGCACGCCGGCGGCGGCGCAAAAGAATACAACGAGGAACAATCCGCGCACGGACAGCCGACGGTTTCAACCGTCGAATTTATAAAAACGTCGGATTTTTGGTTTCAGTCGTTTCAGAACTGGCAGAGCGAATTTTTATCAATCGGGGCGATGGTTTTATTGTCGGTTTATTTGAGACAAAAAGGTTCTCCCGAATCAAAGCCGGTTGACGCGCCGCATTCTGAAACGGGGTCGAGTTGAATTTTTCGGGCAATAACCGTCGGCAGTTAACGGTTTTGCTTTATTTATACAACTTTCATTCGAGGTTTTACTGCTCGCTGCCGTCAACTATCTTTTATTTTGCGAAGATATAAAATTGAATCGCCTGCGCAATGCCGATTAGCAAGCCGAATAGCGCGCCGAACCACTCGATTGTCCGCAGATGTTCTTTGGCGATTGACAAAACGAGGTTTTCGAGTTTTTCGACCGGGTATTGATTGATTTTTTCGCGCACGACGCCGCCTATGTTGAATTCCTGAATCGCTCCGGGCAATTTTTCCTTCGCCGCTGCAATAATCGTTTTGGTCAGAGATTCCCCCGCCTGGCGGACTTTTTCTTCAGCGATGAATTCGGACAGCCTGCCGATTGGCGCGGACAAAAGCCGCTCGATTTGTTTTGACAGAACGCGGTTGATAATCGCCGCCGTTTCGTCGCGGTTCAAGACATTTAACAATCCGGTCGCCAGCAGCCGCTTAAGTTTTTCTTCGGATTCAGGATGGACGGTTTGCAAAATCGCGTCGAGACTGTGCGGCTGAATTTTCCGCAGCGTGTCGGTCAGATAAGCGGAAATCGAATTTTGCATTTCGTCGCCCTGCAAAAGCGAAACGACGGCTCGCGTGATTTGCATCTTTAATCTTTCGAGCTGGTCGGGCGCGATTTTTCCGATTACGTCAGGCAGCGGACGCGAGAGCGCGTTATCAATCGCTTCATCTAGGAAGTTTCTGGCTTCCTGCTCGAAAAATTCGCCGCGCAAAGTTTCCTCGATGCGTTTCGGCAAATTTTCATTAACCAAAT
The DNA here is from genome assembly GCA_030448055.1 of Pyrinomonadaceae bacterium. GTDB lineage: Bacteria > Acidobacteriota > Blastocatellia > Pyrinomonadales > Pyrinomonadaceae. Next base: position 538,913 of record JAUJNR010000003.1, on the reverse strand, counting down.
CGTCAACTTCCCTGATCAAATTGTCGCGCGAGACGAAAATCTTTTTAAAGAACGCCAGATTTTCGTAATAATCGTGGACTTCGCGTTTAATCAGCGCGCCGATTTGATTGCGCGTGCGTTCCGATGTTGCGACTTCCGCCAGTTGATGAACAATCGGCTCGATTTGTTCAATCGCCTTTTCCTTCAAAAGCTGAACGGCGTCCGGCGTAAACATTTCGCCGAGCGGCGTGTTCGCGTTCTCCAGACCGTCAACTTGCCTGCCGATAAAATCGTGGATTTTTTCTTCCAGCACTGGCGATTTGACGGCGTGGCGAACGCGCGTTTCAAGAAAGCTCAAAACTTTGTGAAACTGCTGTTCGGTTATCGCTTCGGAAACTCGCCGCGATAAAAACTCGTCAACGCGCCGCTCGACAAACCGGCTGATTGACTGGGCGGCTTCCTCATTTTTCAAAACCGTCTGAATATGCGAGCCGATTTTCAGTTGCAAAGACGAAACCGCATCCAAAACCGGCTCGCGCAAATTCGCCGGCAATGCTTCAATCAGCGACGGATAATTTTGCGCGAGCAAACTGTCAGTATAAGAATCAACGATGCTCTGGATTTTCTTTCGCAGAAATTCCTTGCCGAAAAGCTGTTCGGTAATCGTCTCCTGCGAAACCAATTCTTCGCCCACGGCTTTGCCAATCGCTTCCGCCAGACGCGCGCGATGTCTCGGAATCATTCCCTGCGGAAAAACGGTTACGCCCAAAAGTTTGACCGGATGGCGCGGGCGAAAAAGCATCCGCACGGCGAGCCACGCGCCCGCGTAGCCGTGAAACGTAGCGAATAAAATCAGCAAAACGATCTGAAACCAAATGTTGCCGAGAAAATCCATAAATAAAGTTTCAAATTTCAAACTCAATTAACAAATAACCCGAAGCCGGAAAATTGAAACTCTTAAAAAACCTGAAAACCCTTTGACTTTAAACAAAACTCGGAAAAGTCCTTCAGCCAGTTATAATTAGTGCTGTAATTTTTCCACTGCTCGTCTTCGTCCTTGTATAAAGTTCCGTCGTCCGGCGCGTCAGTCACGCTTAAATCCGCAAAGATGCGTTTGTTCGGCTCTAATCTCGGCAAAATCTCGCTGCGGATTCGCTCGCCGATGGTTTGCGCTTCTTCCAGGGAAAATGTGGCGCCCGTCGCGTTGTAATTCATCTGCCGCAACTTCCCTTCGTCAACGATGTCGAAACTCTTAATTATCTCCACCGTCGGCTTCCAGTTCCAGACGTTGGCGCGAAACTCGAATTTTTCCGCGCCCAAATCAATCAATGTAAAACTCATAATTTTCTCCAAAGAAATGCTAAACGCGAAAATCAATTCAGTCAATAAAGTTTTGTTTGAATAATTTTCCAAGTATAATTTTTTTCGGACAAATATGAATGTAAAAAGCTACCTCAATCGAATCGGAATCGAGAAAACGGACACTGCGGCTGATTTAGAGAGTTTAAAAATGTTGCAGCGGCAGCATCTTTTGACCGTTCCGTTTGAAAATCTCGATATTCACTGGAAACGCCCGATTGCTTTGGACGGTAAACGTTTTTACGACAAAATAATCGGCGAAAAAAGAGGAGGATTTTGTTACGAGTTGAACGGTTTGTTTTACGAATTGCTGGCAGAAATCGGTTTTCAAAGCAAAATAATTTCAGCGAAAGTAAGCAAAGGAGACGGCGAGATCGGCGCCGAATACGATCACTTGGCGGTTCTAACGCGAATTGAAGACGAGGAGTATCTGGTTGATGTCGGGTTCGGGAGTTTCACCGCCGAACCGCTGAAATTTGTTTTGAATGTCGAGCAAAAAGATGACAACGGCGTGTTCTTAATTAGAAAATTTAACGAAATTCATTTTGAAGTCGTCAAGAAAGACGGCGACGATTGGCGATGCGAATATATTTTTACTTCGCGCGAGCGCGATTTAATCGAATTTGCGGAGATGTGTCAATTTCATCAAACATCGCCCGAATCGCATTTTACACGCGGCAAAGTTTGCTCTTTGCTGATGCCTGACGGACGCAAAACTTTGACTGACGATAAATTTATCGAAACCAAAAACGGACAAAAGAAAGAAATTGCCGTTAATTCCGGCGAACAATTCGACCAAATTCTGGCAAGCGACTTTTGTATTAAACCGAATTTCAACAGGTAATCAGGCTTTCTTTGATCAAAAATCTATCAGCGTATATTCGTGTTTATGGTTAATTTTTCTTTGTCAGTTTATAATCTCGTTTTGAAAAATTATGACCAAACCAATTTCGTATTCAGATGCAGGCGTTTCGATTGACAACGCAAATCTCGCGCTCGACCGAATAAAAAGCTACGCCCGTTCGACTTTTAACGCGCGAACTCTGACGGAAATCGGCAGCTTCGGCGGAATGTTTTCCGCGATGTTTCCCGAAATGCGCGAGCCGATTCTCGTCGCCTCGGCTGATGGCGTTGGCACGAAATTGAAAATAGCCTTTGAAACGGGAATTCACCATACAATCGGACAAGATTTAGTCAATCACTGCGTCAACGATATTCTCGTGCAGGGCGCGAGACCGCTTTTTTTTCTCGATTATTTTGCCACCGGCATACTTTCGCCCGAAACCACGGCTTCGGTTGTTGAAGGAATCTCTATCGCCTGTAAAGAGAACAAATGTGTTTTGCTCGGCGGTGAAACGGCAGAAATGCCCGGATTTTATAAAGACGGTGAATACGATTTGGCGGGTTTCATCGTCGGCGTCGTTGATAAACGACGAGTCATTGACGGCAAATCAGTCGCGGCGGGCGACGTTGTTCTCGGCTTGCCGTCGAGCGGTTTGCAGACGAACGGCTATTCGCTGGCACGAAAATTATTTTTTGAAATCGGCGGCTTCACCGTTGATTCATACATTGAAGAACTCGGCGAAACTGTCGGCGAAGCATTATTAAAACCGCACGTGAGTTTTCTGAAACCGCTCGACGCGCTGCTCGATTCGGGACGAATCAAAGGTTTAGCGCACATCACCGGCGGCGGACTGCTTGAAAACGTTCCGCGTATTCTGCCGGAAAATGTCTCTGTCGAAATTCATCGCGGCACTTGGACGGAACTTCCCGTTTTCGGCTTGATGCAAACGCTCGGCAACGTCGAAACGAACGAAATGTTCCGGGCGTTTAATATGGGCGTTGGAATGGTCGTAATTTGTGCGGAAGAAGATAAAAATTTTTTGAAAAATAATTTGAGTGAATGTTTAGAGATTGGGCGAGTCGTAAAAGGAAATCAAAAGATTTTGATTAATTAAACTAGAAGCTATCTCAAAAATAGTTTCTCAACAAAATAACGATACAAGCCAGATGAACAAAGCCTAAGTAATTGTCCGAATGATATTCGTAGCGAACCACAATCCGACGAAAGTTACCCAGCCACGCAAAGAGGCGTTCAATTTTCCGCCTGCGTTTGTAACGGCGAAGTTTTCTGCCGTCCTGCGTTTGCGCCTTTTTGCGGTTGGCTTTATGCGGCGCAATCAGTTCAATATCGAGTTTCGCCAACTCCGCATCGAGCGGGTCAGAGTCATATGCTTTATCGCCAATCATCTTTTCGGGTCGCTCATCGGTGAACCGCTCGCAAACAGTTTCTCGGGCAAGTTTGACTTCGTGCGGCGAAGCAGAGCAAGTGTGGACGCCGAGAGGAAGACCAAAGCGGTCTGCCACTGCCATGAGCTTCATATTTTGCCCCGCTTGGTCTTTCCGACACAAAAGCCCCTTTTAGCCGAAACAAAGGTTCCGTCAATAAAGCATTCGGATAAATCCAATTTACCGCGAGCCTGTAAGTCATCGGCAAGCGTTTCCAGCACTTTTCGCAATCGCCCGTCTTTAACCCATTCCTGGAAACGGCGATGGCAAGTCTGGTATGACGGAAATCTTTCGGGCAAGTCGCACCATCTGGCGCCGGAACGTAGTATCCAAAGCACTCCGTTCAAGACTTCGCGTTCAGACCTGCGCGGTCGTCCGCGGGTCACCACAACGGGCGGTTTATCAAATAACGGTTCAATCAAAGACCATTGTTCATCGGTTAATTCTTCGCGTCGTGACATAGAGCGAAGTTTATCAAACTATTTTTGAGATGGCTTCTAATTAACCATTGGTGCTAGTTTGTGATACTGAAAACAAAAGACTTAGTAATTCGGGAAATGTGTTGTTTTCGCAAATCTGCTGAGATTCGCCGAAATATGGCAAAAGCCGCTTTCAAAGCAAAACATTGTTTCCTTTATTTTCAACAACTTAGCGTTTTTCAAACTAGCACCAATGGTTAATTATCTTTTTAAACGAAAGAAGAAATAATGAAAATCGGTATTTTAATTTCCGGGCGCGGCTCAAATATGACAGCAATCGTTGAAGCCGTTCAGAGCGGCTTGATTCCCGAATCAGAGGTTGCGGTCGTCATTAGCGACAAAACAAGCGCTGAAGGTTTGATAAAAGCTAAAGAGCGCGGGATTGAAACGCTCATTGTTTGCAAAAACGGGCGCACGCGCGAAGAACACGACGCGGAAATTATTGGCGAGTTAAAAATGCGCGGCGTCGAGTTGGTTTGTCTTGCAGGTTATATGCGGCTTTTGTCAAAAGATTTCGTTCGCGCTTTTCCGAATAAAATTATCAACATTCATCCGAGTTTGCTGCCCGCTTTCAAAGGTTTGAATGCTCAGCGGCAAGCGATTGAATACGGCGTGAAACTTTCCGGCTGCACCGTGCATTTTGTTGACGAAGCATTAGACCACGGCGCAATAATCGCGCAGAAAACAGTTACTGTGAAAGATGAAGACACGCCGGAGAGTTTGGCGGTGCGGATTTTGGAACACGAACATCCGCTTTACGTCGAAGCAGTGAGACGAATTGCGGCGGGCGAAATTGAGATTGTCGGAAGGCGCGTCGTATCGGTCAAGAATTAAAATAGTTTTTTGAAAATGCTTTGCATTATTTCCCGAAATCTTAATTTTGTATCCAGTTCCCTTAACGCGACTGTGAAAACCAGAAAGAAAACAAAAGCCACCGGAAAAATATAAATCATCGAGTAATAAACCAAATAATAAAAGGCGGCGTGCAGTTCTTTTAACATTCTTTGTTTCACCGCGAACGATTTTGAAAGTTGCAGATTTTAAGTTGTCTTAACTGTTTGTTTTGACATAATCGTCCGCAACGCTTAAACTCTAAGTTTTCACTTTACCGTGAGGAGATGAGTAATTATGCCAAAGAGAACATTTCAACCGAACAACCGCCGCCGCGCCAAGAAACACGGGTTTCGCGCGCGGATGGCGACCAAAAACGGACGCGCCGTTTTGAAACGCCGCCGCGCCAAAGGTCGCAAAGTATTGACCGTCAAACATTATTAAATTTTCGGCTGCCGAAAGACAACCGATTGCGGAAACCCAGCGAATTTCGTCTGGTTTATGAACGCGGCAAGCGGTTTGAAGGACGCTTTCTAACGGTTTTTATTTTGCCGTCGGCGACCGCTTTTCAGCGAGTCGGGATTACGGCTTCAAAAAAAATCAGCAATAAGGCGCACGACCGTAACCGGGCAAAACGTCTGCTGCGCGAAACATTTCGGTTGAGCCGCGCCGAACTTGACGAATTAGATATTAAGTTCGATTGGGTCTTAAATGCGCGGCGCAGTCTTTTAAGAGTCAAACTTGAAAAGCCTCTCGAAGAATTTCGGCAAATCGTATCGAAAGTCAAAAAGAGCGAATTAAACAAAGGCGAAGAAAGCGTCGAAGCACGGGCAAAATGAAGTTTTTAGTTTTAGATTTTTTGCGGCTTTACCGGATGTTTGTTTCGCCTTTTTTGCCGCCGTCGTGTCGTTTTACCCCAACGTGTTCTGAATACACGCAGTGCGCCGTCGAAAAATACGGCACGCTGCGCGGAACTTGGCTGGGCGTAAAGCGTATTTTACGCTGTCAGCCTTTTTCAAAAGGCGGCTATGACCCGGTTAAATAAGTTTCGGTTTTTGAGTTTTAAGTTTAAGATTAGTAAAACAATAAACTTGAGACTTAAAATTTGAAGCTTGAAACTTTTAAGAATGTCAGATAATAAACAATCAACGCAATTTCGGCTTCTTCTCGCAACGACGCTTTCGATGGCGGTTTTTTTCGGCTGGAGTTATTTTTTCCCGCCGAAGAAAATCGAGCAAACGAATTCGAATACGGCGCAAGTTGTTGCTGATAATCAAGTAACGCCTGCGCCTCAAACTCAACCGATTCAAACGGCTCAACAACCCGTCGCTTCCGTCCCGGATAATACGCCAAGCCGACAAATCACGATAAAAACGCCGCTTTATCAAGTTAAACTCGATTCAAAAGGCGCGCTGGCGACGAGTTGGATTTTGCTGAAAAACCAATCGAAGCAGGGCGAATATCCAGTTTACGCCGACGCTTCAACTACAGATAATCAGAAACCGCTTGAATTGATTTCACAGGAAGCGCTCAACCGCAGCCCGCGCGACGTTCCGTTTCGCCTCGCTACCGGCGACGGAAATTTGGATTTGCTTTTGAATGACCGCAATTATCAAATTTCGGCAGCCGAGGACGAGATTACGCTGGAAGCCGGACAAGAACGACAAATTGATTTCACGCTGACGGACGGAAACGGCGTTGAAGCGACGAAGAGTTTTCTTTTTCGCGCCGACAATTATGTTGCCGATTTAGGCGTTAAATTGACGCGCGCCGGTCAGCCCGTTCCGAATACGAAACTGCTTATCGGAGCGAGCATCGGTGACCACGCCATCAATCATCACAATTTTTATCACATCGAATCGGAAGCCGTCGCTGCCGTGAACGGCGATATTATTCGTCATCAGGGAAATTACGCTTTTACATACGACGCGAACAATCAGAGTTCGCTTGCCGTTCCCGGCACGGTTGATTGGGCTGGAGTCGGCGACGCTTATTTTGCGATGGCGGCAGTTCCCGCGGCGCAAACGCAAGGGCTTGAATATCACGCCTCGAAATACGAAGTTCAAACCCGACCGTATTATGACGGAATTTTCAGTTGGATTACAAGAAGCGAAAAAACCAGCGAGACGCGCCATTTAGTAACCGCGTACGTTCCGATAAATGCCGACGGTTCGGTTACGAAAATTTATACCGGAACGAAGGATTACTTCGCGCTCAACGATTATAACGACATTTTAACGAACAGCGTTGGCAGACCGATTAGCCTTGAGAATCTAATTAATTTCAGCAATTACAGTTTAGTCCGCTGGTTCGTCAAGCCGCTTTCGATTCCGATTCTTTACGCGCTGACTTTTATCAACGATTTCACGCATAATTACGGCGTTGCGATTATCATTTTCACCTTTTTCTTTTATTCGCTGTTGTTTCCGCTGCGCTGGTCGCAGTCGCGTTCGTTCAAAAAGGCTTCGGCGAACGCGCCGAAAATGAAGGAATTGCAGGACAAATTAAAGGATTTCCAGAAAAAAGGAATTCCGGCAGACGACCCGCGAATGCGCGAGCTGCAGATGGAACAGCTTAAAATGATGAAAACCGCCGTTCCGCTCGGCGGCTGCCTGCCGATGCTTCTGCAGTTCCCTCTGCTGATTTCTTTTTATACGGCGGTGACGATTTCGTTGGCAATCAGGCAAGCGAATTTTCTCTGGCTTCCCGATTTATCGGCTGGCGACCCCTGGCATCTGCTCGAATTCGCATTTGCGATTTCGATGGTTCTGGCGATGAAGTTTACGCCGACCGCAGCCGCCATTACGCCGGAACAACAAATGCAGCAGAAAATGATGATGTATTTGATGCCGGTCATGATGCTTTGGGTAATGTGGAGCGCGCCTGCCGGATTATTGCTTTACTGGTTTTTCGGCAACATCGTTAGTTTCGGACAGCAGATGATTATTAACCGTATGAACAAGACGAGCGATGAGCCGCCCAAAGAGGAAATAGTTGATTCGATTCCAAAAAGCGCGAAAAAGGCAAAGCCTAACCTTTCAACATCTTAACTGCAGAATCGAACTTTAGGCGGCGAAAACTCTAACCTAAAATATATGAGCGAAATTTGCCAAAAAGCCGAGGAATTTTTAACTGATATTCTAGCTGATTTGCGGCTCGACCTGCACGTTTCGTCAGAGATGTCCGATGAAGGCTGTCTGTTAAATTTAAGCGGTCAGGACGTGCCGCTTTTGCTCGCCGGAAACGGCGAGCTGCTCGATGCCTTCGAGACGCTTTTGTTTCAAATCTACGGCAGAGAACTCGACCGTTCGCAGCGTTTCATCTGCGACGCTGACGGTTTCCGGCGCACTCGTAGAGCCGAGTTGCAAGTAATGGCGCGATTTGCCGCGCAAAACGTTCGTAAAAACGACCGACCTTTTACTTTTGGAGTTTTAAACTCGACCGAGCGGCGCATTATTCATCTTACCTTACAGGAAGAAAGCGATTTGATGACCGAATCGGTCGGAGTAGGCAGGGACCGACGACTGCAGGTTCGTCTCAAATAAATTGCCAATTCAGGTTTCGAGTTACAAGTTAAATGCAGCCCGAAACTTGTAACCTGAAATTATGGAGAATACAATCGTTGCACTCGCCACGCCAACCGGACGAAGCGGAATCGGCGTAATCCGTTTAAGCGGCGCAAATTCGCTCGAAATCGTCCGAACGCTTGTGCGCGATAAAAATTTTTCGCCGACGCCTCGCACGGCGTTATTACAAAAAATATACGACCTCGAAACTCCCGACGTTCTCGACGAAGCTATAATCACCTATTTTCAAGCCCCGCGCTCGTTCACCGGCGAAGACTTAATTGAAATAAGCTGCCACGGCTCACCCGTTATACTGAGACAAATAATAGATTTATGCCTTCGGTTAAACGCGCGGATGGCTGAAGCGGGCGAATTTTCGCTGCGTGCTTTGGCAAACGGGCGAATGAATTTGAGTCAAGCCGAAGCAATTCGAGATTTGATTGACGCCCAGACTGTTGCCGTCGCCCGGCAGTCAATCAGACAGATGCGCGGCGAGCTTTCAAACCAGCTTCAGCCGCTGAAAGACGCACTTCTGAATGTAATCGTTATTTTGGAATCTTCGCTGGAATTTGTCGAAGACGATTTGCCGGATTTCCAAGCCGAAAAAATCAAATCCGATTTGCAGGTAATCGTTGAGACTTTAGACAAAACGGCTTCGACTTTTCAGGCTGGCAAATTGTTGCGCGAGGGTTTAAGAGTTGCGCTTGTCGGACGACCGAATGTTGGAAAGTCAAGTCTTTTCAACGCTTTACTCGGCGCTGAACGAGCGATTGTAACCGAAATCGCCGGAACGACCCGCGACCAAATTCACGAAAAGTTTACGATAAATAACATTCCAATTTCACTAATTGATACAGCGGGTTTGCGCGAAACTTCGGATGTGATCGAAGGCATCGGCATCGAGCGCTCAAAACGGGCAATGGTAGATGCTGATTTAGTAATTGTTTTAATAGATGGTTCGGAAAATTTAACTGATGAAGATAAGAAAATTATCGCTCAAGTTGATGGATTAAGCCATTTGTTTGCAATAAATAAAAGTGATTTAAGTCGTGATAAAGTAAAGGACATAAATAATTCAAAAACGCTTAGAGTTTCCGCTAAAACGGGCTTTGGATTAAGTGAGTTAAAGAAGGCTATTGTTCAACCCTTTGCATCTCAAGAAATAGAAAACAAGGGATTTCTAATTACTGATTCACGGCATTTTGATTTGCTTTTGCGAGCTAAATTAGAAATAGAATCTTCAAGTTCATTAATTGATAATAAAATTAGCGAAGAAATTATTCTAATTGGTTTGCATAATGCTTTGCGCTATTTGGGAGAAGTAACTGGCGAAACTACAACTGAGGAAATGCTGGCAAGGATTTTTTCAACTTTTTGCATCGGAAAGTAGATTCCAGTTCAGCTCTTATTAATAATTAAAATTTAACGAGAAACACCTCGTTTACAAAATTGGTTTATAAATCTCACAAACGGATGTATAAGCTCAAAATGATATTGTTTAGCAACTTGCTTTCAATTAAGCGAGTAATCTTTTATATTTATACGTATAGCAATTTTAATTTTTATTTGAGAGATTATCAAAGATTATGATTTTCGATGAAGATTTTGATGTAATAATTATTGGCGCAGGACACGCAGGATGCGAAGCGGCGTCTGCCGCGGCTCGTCTTGGAGTTGACACAGCGCTTGTTACGATAAATTTGGATTTAATAGGACAAATGTCTTGTAACCCGGCAATAGGAGGCGTCGCTAAAGGTCATATAGTTCGAGAAATTGACGCTCTTGGCGGAATTATGGGGCGAGTCATTGATCGCACTGGCATTCAATTTCGTTTGCTTAATCGTTCGCGCGGACCTGCCGTTCAATCACCACGCGCCCAAGCCGACCGTGCGCTTTACCGAACGGAAATGCGGCGGGTTTTGGAATTCACGCCAAATCTGCATTTAAGACAAGGCGTAATAACAGATTTAATTGTTAAAGATAACAAGATAATAGGTGTCAACCTACAGGACACTCGCAAGTTCGGTGCAAAATCAGTTGTGATTGCTGCAGGAACTTTTTTAAATGGAATGATTCACACCGGAAAAAATACCTTTTCCGCCGGTCGCGCTGGCGAGCCGGCTTCAATTGAGCTTGCTGAAAGTTTAAAGAAGCTAGGTTTTCCAGTTGGGCGTTTGAAGACGGGAACTCCGCCGCGTCTTGACGGGAGAACCATTGATTGGGGCGCTTTTGAACCGCAGACGGCAGACGAAAAACCGGTCGCGTTTTCCTTCGCAACCGAAAAAATAGAACAGCCGCAGGTACAGTGTTTTATCGGCTATACGAATAATGATTTACATAATAAAATACGTGATAATATCGATCAGTCACCGCTTTACTCGGGAAAAATTAAGGGTATAGGACCACGCTATTGTCCTTCAATAGAAGATAAAGTTGTTAAATTTGCGGACAAAGCCCGCCATCAACTTTTTCTTGAACCTGAGGGACATAATACCAATGAAATTTACTTAAACGGATTTTCGACTTCCCTACCGGCTGAACTACAACAAAATTTACTCAAAATGATAGATGGATTCGAAGATGTCAGAATCATTCGTCCTGGTTATGCGATTGAGTATGATTTTGTTGATCCTAGAGAATTAAGTTTTTCTATGGAGTCTTTTAGAATCAAAGGCTTGTTTTTAGCCGGTCAAATCAATGGAACCACCGGGTATGAGGAAGCCGCTTGTCAGGGTTTGATAGCAGGTATAAACGCTGCCTTTAATGTTCTCAATCGTCCGGCGTTTCGTTTGGGACGCGACGAGGCTTACATTGGAGTTTTAATTGACGATTTAATAAGAAACGGCGTTGATGAACCCTATCGAATTTTTACCTCTCGCGCTGAAGCACGACTGACTTTGCGGCATGATAATGCCGATCAGCGGCTTTTTCCTAAAGGTAAAGAAATAGGTCTCCTTGTTGATTCGGAGTGGGAAAAATTTAATAGAAAGCGTGATAGAATCACTCAGTTACGGGATGTCCTAACCAATACTCGCTTCAAACGCTCAGATATAGAGTATTCATCACTCTCTCAGCTTTTGGGACGTGATTTAGGTGATACCATTACTTTGTTTCAATTTGCACAACGTGAGGGAGTAAATTCGCAAATTATTCATCGTCTTCTGCCTGATAACTTGCAAGCGACTGTAAAACTAGCTGATTTGGATACCGCGCTGGCTGATTTGTTATATAGGGGTTACATTGAGACTCAAAAAGTTTCAAACGAGCGTATTTATCATAATGATAATTTGAAAGTTCCTGATGAGTTCGACTTTCGAGTTTTGAGCGGCGTTTCTTATGAAATGATTGAGAGATTGGAAAGGGCTAAACCTAAAACATTTGCTCAGGTGAGAAAGATACCTGGTCTAACACCGGCAGCAATTTCCACGATTCTAGTTTATTTGACAGCAGCAAAAGTTAGTGCTTGAGTAGTATGAATTTGGTTTAGGTGGAACGTGCCACCATAATAGTGTTGCGATTGATTGTGGCACGTTCCACATTCTGCTCTGAAAATATAGTAAATTCTGAAAATATAGTAATTCGAGTTGGTAATAATATAAATAATTCTATGGGAAAGGTGATAGCAGTGGCAAATCAGAAGGGAGGTGTTGGTAAAACTACAACAGCCGTAAATCTTGCCGCAAGCCTGGCAGTTGAAGAAAAGAAAGTTTTGCTGATAGATGCGGACGCGCAGGGCAATGCGACTTCGGGATCGGGAATACCAAGAATGCAGTCTAGAAAAACTTTATACAATGCTCTTGTATCTGGAGAAGTATTAAAAAATGTAATTTTGCCAAGCGATCTGCCTTTATTAGATGTTCTCCCGGCTGATAGAAATTTAGTCGGTATGGAAATCGAACTCATTGAATCCGAAAAAAGAGAATATAGGTTAAAAAATCTGTTAAAGGAAATTCAAAACGACTACGACTACTTTATTATAGATTGTCCGCCTTCATTGGGATTGATGACAGTAAACGCTTTAACCGCCGCCGATTCGCTTTTAATTCCCATACAATGTGAATATTATGCACTCGAAGGGGTAACTGAATTATTTGATACTATGGCGAGACTAAAGCGGGGATTAAATCCCAAATTAGCTGTAGAAGGATTGCTTTTAACTATGTATGACGAAAGGACAAATTTATCGGAAGCGGTGGCTAAAGATTTACGGGAATTCTATGGTTCACAAGTATTAAATACGGTAATACCGAGAAATGTTAGATTGGCAGAAGCTCCAAGTTACGGTAAACCCATTATTTTATATGATATTCGCTCACGCGGAGCGGAAAGTTATATTCAATTAGCAAAGGAGATATTAAGTCATGGCTAGAAAAGTTTTGGGAAGAGGTTTAAGCGCTTTATTGGGAGAAGAAACAACAAATCAAAATAATGAAAGTTATTTAGAAATAGACATAGATTTAATTGAGCCAAATTCGTCACAGCCTCGCTCTAGATTTATAGAAGAAAAATTAGAGGAATTAGCGCAATCAATCCGCGCAAATGGCATCGTTCAGCCGATAGTCGTCAGAAAAAAGGGCAAAGGTTATCAAATTGTCGCAGGCGAGAGGCGTTGGCGAGCAGCGCAAAAAGCCGGATTGCAAAAAATTCCGTCGGTGATAAAAGAAGTTGCTGACGAAAAACTGCTTGAATTGGCATTAATAGAAAATATTCAAAGGCAAGAACTTAATGCTATAGAGGAAGCCAAGGCATATAAAAATTTGATTGATACAATCGGACTAACACAGGAAATGATTGCTGAGAGAGTCGGTAAAAACCGCACAATTGTTACAACGTTTTTAAGGCTGCTAAAACTGCCGAAGGATATTCAAAAGTTAGTCGAGGATGAAAAATTAACCGCCGGGCATGGACGAGCTTTGCTAATGCTCAATGACGCAGATTTGCAGAGAAAATTAGCGACGAAAGCCGTCGAATTATCATTATCAGTAAGGGAAACCGAAAAATCCGTAAAAAGAATTGGCAAAGAAAACAACCATTTTGCAGAGAAAAAATCAATCAAACCAAAATTAGATGCCAATGTAAAAGCGGCTGAAACAAAACTCCGGCGAAATTTAGGAACGCAAGTAAACGTCGTGCCCGACGGTAAAGGCACCGGCGGCAAAATTGAGATTGAGTATTATAGCGATTCGGATTTAGATAGAATTTACAACTTGATATTAAGCAATAAATAATTATTTGATTATGAGTCAGAAGCGATTAACAGAGATGGTTTCCTGCGCAGGTTGAGTGGCGAAGCTGGCGCCTGCCGACCTTGCTCAAGTTTTGAGCAAGCTGCCATCGCAAAATTTTTCGACGGATGTTTTAGTTGGCTTTGAAACATCCGATGATGCAGGTGTGTTTCGCTTAAATGACCAAATCGCATTGGTGCAAACAATTGATTTCTTTACACCTATTGCAGATGAGCCGGAAATTTATGGTCGAGTTGCTGGCGTAAATTCATTAAATGATATTTATGCGATGGGCGGAACGCCGATTTCTGCACTATCTATCGTTTGTTACCCTCAAAAAGGCGATTGGGATATTTTGGGCAGAATTATGCTAGGCGGACAGCATGCATTAAACGAAGAAAATGTTGTCGTATTGGGTGGACACTCAGTTGATGACCAGGAAATAAAGTTCGGTTACGCAGTAACGGGAATTATCAGCCCAGACAAAATTATTAAAAATTCAGGTGCGAAAGCGGGCGATGTCTTAATTTTAACAAAGCCAATTGGGACGGGCGTGATCAGCACAGGAGTTAAGTTCGGGAAAGCGAGCGAACTTACAGCAGAAGCGGCATTAAAAACAATGACAACTTCGGCGAGGGAAGCATCTATAATTATGCAGGAAGTAGGCGGAAACGGCTGCACGGATATTACGGGTTTCGGGCTTTTGGGACACACTTTTGAAATGGCGAAAGCCAGCAATGTAACAATAAGGATAATATCCGGTGAAGTGCAGCTTTTGCCTGATGTCTTAGATTTGATCGAAAAGAAAATGTTAACGCGCGGCGATAAAAACAATCGTGTTTACGTAGGCGATAACGTAAAATTTAACAATATTTCAAAAGAAATGCAGAGCGCACTTTTCGACCCGCAAACAGCAGGCGGTTTACTGATTAGTTTGGAGCCTGAAAAGGCAGAGAAATTTATTCAAAAAGTCGAAGGCGCGAAGATTATCGGCAGAGTTGAAGAACACAAAAATTTTTTAATAGAAGTAGAATAAAAATCATATCAATTGATTTAGGAAAGCAGCGCTAAAAATGTTTTACTTATTCATTTTAGAATCAATCGGCACCTCAGAATTGCTTTTAATCGGTCTGGTAGCGCTGATAATTTTCGGTCCGCGAAAGCTGCCGGAGCTGGCGCGAATGTTGGGAAAAGCAAGAAATGAGTTCAAACGCACAACAGACGACTTCAAGGAAACTTGGATTCGGGAAGTTGATTTTGAAAGCGAGGAAAAGCAAATCGGAAAGTTAAATACGTCGGCGACAAGCGACACTATTCAAAGAACCGAGACTGTTGCTGAAAACGAAATCGTCGCTCCAGAAATCGAGGAAATAAGTCAGGCAGATTTTGAAAATAATCGCTCTGAGGGAAGAACTGAAATTTCAGAGCGTTCAAAAAATAGCTTAACTGACAAGCGCGACTGGCTTTAGTAGTTTATTGAAAAACTCTCTATTTTTTGCATCGAAATGAATTCTGACGAAACAATTAATGAAGAACATCTCGGCAAACAGATGTCTTTTTTAGAACATCTCGACGAATTCCGCAAGCGACTTGTAAAATCTGTAATAATTATAGTTATCGCGTTTGTGTTATGTTGGTTTGTCTCCGACAAAATTTATAATTTCCTTTCAGTGCCAATCCGCAAGGCGCTTTCGGAAGCTAACCGGCGCGAAATTCCGGTTGAGGGTTTGACCGGAAATGAGAAAATTTTACCAGCCACTTCGCTAACACAAGGTGATACTCTGCGGTATGTGTTTGATAAAGCCACGACTTTGGGAGTCGGCGTAGTTTCCTCCGGCACATCCGTCGCGGCGATTGTCGAAACGGACGCGACGGGAAAAATCGGACTTTTCACTGACGAACCGATTTTTACAAACAATGCGGTTATTCCGAAAGGAATTCGGTTGCCGGTAGATTTTGGCGGAAAAGATTTAAACGAAGCGAGTGCGGACGAACGAATGATTGTAACGACGGCAGTCGAACCGTTTACGCTCTACGTTACAGTCTCGCTTTACGCGGCGATTGCTTTGTCAATTCCGTTTTTGTTGTTTCAGATTTGGGGTTTTATCTCGCCCGCGCTTTATCGCCATGAACGAGCTTATGTTACGCCGTTCATCGCGCTCTCGACAATATCCTTTGTAATCGGCGCGGCGTTCGCTTACTATGTTCTGTTTCCACCCGCCGTCAAATATCTACTCGGACTCGGTTCGGATTTTCAATTGATGCTTCGCGCGACCGATTATTTGGACTTCATCACGCTGATAATGCTGGCGATGGGAATAATTTTTCAGATGCCCGCCATAACTTATGTTTTGTCGAGAATCGGGTTGGTCAACCACACGCTTTTGATAAACAGTTGGAAAATTGCAATTGTGGTAATTTTGATTGTCGCGGCGGTTGTTTCGCCGACTGCCGACATACCGAATATGATGTTGTTCGCCGCGCCGATGATGTGTCTTTACGTCATCTCGATTTTTATCGCGTGGTTTTTCGGCAGACGCAGAAAGAACGATGCGGAAGCGGAAAGTCTTATAGATTAAAATTCGATTCGACAAATTTATTCACCGGGAGAAAAGATATGCTTTTACGTCTTTTATTTTTCACATTGTTTCTCAGCGCAATGAGTGTTTTCCCGCAAACTCCGACGATTGACGCGGGCGTTCCGCAAACGCTGGCGCGATGGCGCGCCGGTAATTATTCGGACGTGCGTTACAAATTGAATCTGACGTTAGAGAAGATGTCACCCGTGCTGAAAGGCACGATTGAGATTTCGCTCAAGAATAACGCCGACCAAATCGTTCTCGATTGGCGCAAACTGCGCGGCAAGGAAGATTTGTCGCGCGTCGAGAATGTTTTCGTCAACGGCAAAGCGGCGAAGTACGAAGAAATCAACGAGCATCTCGTTTTCAAAGACAGCGTTATAAAAGGTGAAAATGTCGTCAAGCTCGATTTCACTTCGCCGATTTTAACCAGCGGCGGCGCAATCACGCGCTACGTTGATAAGGAAGATAATGCGGAATACGTCTATTCGCTGTTCGTGCCGTCGGACGCAAGCACAGCATTTCCCGCGTTTGATCAGCCAGATTTGAAGGCGCGCTTTCAGCTTGATTTAACATTCCCGATTCAATGGAAATCTGTTTCTAATGCGGTAGTTAAACTAATGGAACGCCCAAAATGTGCAAACCTTGAAAAATGTTTGCAGTCGTATTCTTTTGCCGAAACTAAACCAATCAGCACATACGTTTTCGCGTTCGCGGCGGGCGATTTTGCGGAATTTGAAAATACTATCAAGCTGCATCCCACACTTTCAAACGAAGCAAATAAACCGAATGTTTCCCCTGTTAAAAATGACGGCTCAACTATGCCATTAAAAATCTACGTTCGCAAATCGCAAGCTGAAAAATTCAAACAACACGCCACCGAGACTTTTCGGCTCAACCGCGAAGCCGTTAAATATCTCGAAAGCTATTTCGACTACAAATTTCCGTTTCAGAAATACGACCTTGTTTTGATTCCCGAATTTCCATTCGGCGGAATGGAACACGCGGGCGCGACGTTTCTACGCGAAGACCGAATCATTTTCCCGACCGAGCCGACGAAAAACGATTTCGTCACACGCGCGAATCTTATCTTTCACGAAGCCGCGCATCAATGGTTCGGTGACACGGTGACGATGCGCTGGTTTGACGATTTGTGGCTCAAGGAAGGCTTTGCCGAGTTTATGGCGTATAAAACGCTGGAACGAGTGATGCCCGAATACAACAGTTGGAAAATCTTTTACGAGCGCAACAAACAGCTTGCGTATTTGACCGATTCGACAAAAGGCACAACGCCGATTTATCAGGAAATCTCGAATCTCGCGTCGGCAAAATCGGCTTACGGCAACATCGTCTATCGCAAAGCGCCTTCGTTTTTGAAGCAAGCCGAGTTTTATTTAGGAGAAGATAAATTTCAAACGGCGGTTCGTGAGTTTTTGAAGAAACACGAATTTGCCAACGCCGAATGGACGGATTTGGTGAAGGAATTTGAAAAGGCAAGCGGTCAGAATTTGAAAGAATGGGCGAATGTTTGGGTGAAAAAAGCAGGATTGCCTATTATCACGCCTGCACTAGAACTTTTCGATTCAAATGAAAAAACTAACGCTTTTACTGTACACCATCACACTATCTATCCAAAAAATTTTTTACCGCAAATTGGCGAAAGCAATTATTGGAATCAAGATGTAAAAGTATTGAGAGTTTTCAGAGATGAAAGTCGTGAAGAAACCACTGCATTCTTAGGAGCAACAAATATGCATTCTTTTACTGCTAAATACAAAGAACTTTTTGAGAATGTAAATAAGATAACTGAAAATAAGATAACTGAAAATAATAAATCAAAACAAGTCCAATTCGTTTTCCCAAACTACCAAGATTACGGCTACGGCATCTTTCTGCTTGACGCGAAAAGCCGCGATTACGTGCTGAAAAATATCCAGAACGAACAAAACGATTTTCTCCGCACAATGATGTGGGGAAGTTTGTGGGACTCGGTGCGCGAAGCCGAACTCGCGCCGCAAGATTACGTCGAACTCGTCATCAAAAACATCAATGTCGAAACTGACGAAAGCACGATTCAAACTTTGCTCGGACGAGTTGCAACTGCCATGAATTACTATTTGTCAGATAGGCAACGCGAAACGTTCGCGCCGAAAGTCGAAACGGTTTTATTTGGAAGAATGCGCGACGCAAAAACGCTCGGACAAAGAATTACGTTTTTCCGCGCTTACTTAAATGTTGCCTCGACCGAAAACGCGCAAAGTTTATTGAAAAAAATCCTAAAAAGCGACGGAAAACCAATTGAATTTGAAGATGAATCTTTACCGGGAGTAATAAGGTTAGGCGAAATTCTGCAAAAAAGGGCAATACCGTTAAGCAAAATTCCGCCGTTGGAAGTGCCGCCGCTGAAAACGAAAGATAAATTCGACATCGTAACGAGACTTTTGATTTTGGAAAATAAAAGAATTATCGGCAACAACGAAGCCGAAAAATTGCTTGCCGAACTCGAAAAAACCGAAACGAGTGACGAAGCGAAACGTTACGCTTACGCGGCGCGCGCCGGAATCGGGACGGACAAAAACAAAGCAAAATTTTTCGATGATTTTACGAACAATAAAGAATTGAGCGAAAGCTGGATTGAATCAGCGTTCGTCGCGTTTAATTCGCCGCGCCATTCGGAATTGACTTTGCCGTTTCTGGATAAAGCATTGACGGAATTGCCGAACTTAAAACGCAATCGGAAAATCTTTTTCGTCAACAGCTGGCTCGCGGCTTTTATCGGCGGGCAGCGAAGCGAACAGGCTTTGCAAGTCGTCAATAAATTTTTGGCGGACAATCCGAGTTTGGATAAAGATTTGCGCTTGAAAGTTTTGGAAGTATCAGACGGTTTAGAAAGAAGCGTGAAGATTCGCAGAAAATTTACGGTTTTATAAATTGCCGCCATCTTTTACCGTCGGCAATTTATAAAGCGATTTTTCGCTATTGATTTATAAACTTATAAACCGAGCAGTGACGCCTTTGCCGCTTTAAATTCTTCGTCGCTCAATATTCCCTGCTTGTGCAGCTTGGCGAGCCGTTCGAGTTCAGCCGTCACATCTTTTTTATTTTCATCCGGCGCGTCTTCCGACTGTTTGTTCGAGCCGAGTTTGTCGAGCAGCGCGCCGCCGTATTTTTTGCCGACTTTGCTGCCTAACGCGCCGCCGACCAATGCGCCGGTGAATGTTCCGACGACCGGAATCGGAATTAAAACCGTGCCGACCTGCGCTCCGGCGAGCGCGCCGCCCGCGACTCCGGCAAGACTGCCCGCTTTTTCGTTATCTTCTTTTTGCTTCGCCGCTTCGTCTTTTTTTTCGTTTGCCATTTTTGTCTCCGTTAGTCTAATGATGAAAAATTTAATAATCAATTTGATTATAAATCACTACGCTTATAAAACAACAAATAAATTTACTGTTCCGAAATCAACTTCAGAAGGTGAAAAATTAAACCAACTCTTTTTTCATAATCGCAAAATTTTCAAGATAACTGATTGCAATTTCCGTAACACTGTGTTAAAAAGTTAGCGATAACACATCCGAATTATAAAAAATTGAAAAAGAAAATTGTTCTAAAAAAGAAGCAGACGACTTTGAGCGATATTGCCACGACGGTTGGTGTCGCGCCGATGACGGTTTCGCGCGTTCTTAATCAAAACGGCTATGTCAGCGAGGACGTGCGCAACCGGGTTTTGAGTGTTGTCAAGGAATTGAACTACCGTCGAAACGGTTTAGCCAGAAGTTTGAAGCGACAGCGAACCGACACAATCGGTTTGGTTTTGGGCGATATTTCCAATCCGTATTCGACCGAACTGGCGCGCGCCGTGCGCGAAGCAGCGACGGCGAAAAATTATAATCTTTTCATCTGCATCAGCGAACACAGCGCGCAAGAAGACATCGCGGCTTTTGAATCGCTAACCAGCCACAGCGTTGACGGGCTGATCGTAGCGACGCGCGCTAACGATTCGGGCGACGAATATTTGAAAAGCATTGTCGAAAACAATGTTCCGGTCGTTGCCATCGGACGCGATTTCTACCACGAACAAATTGATTATATTTCCGCCGACAATCTGCAGGGCGGCTTTGAGGCAACGCAGCATTTAATTGATTTGGGACACCGGCGCATCGGATTTATCGGCGCGACTTTGGAGAACGAGGCGAAACTGAAACGTCTGCAGGGTTATCTTAACGCGCTCGAAAAACACCGTATTGAAATTGACGAAAGATTAGTGACCGGACGCAGAGAAGTTAGAACGGGCGTTCCCGGTTATTCGACCGAGAAAATCGGCTACGAAGGAATGAAGCGTCTGCTGTCTTTGCCGAATCGTCCGACAGCGATTTTCGCCCGCAATGATTTTACGGCAATCGGCGCGATGACTGCCGTCAAAGAATCCGGATTGCGAATCCCGCAAGATGTGGCGATTATTGGTTTCGACGATATTCCGCTGGCGGTTCATATGTCGCCGTCGCTTTCGACCGTCCGCCAGCCGATGCGTCTTCAAGGGCAAATCGCCGCCGAGTTGCTTTTGCGCCGAATCGAGAGTGATGAGGATTTACTGCGCGAAGAAAAAATTCTTAATTGTGAATTGATTATTCGTGAATCAACCGTTTCCTTAAAAATCTAAATTTGATTTTTCATATTGGGTTGAACGAACTTTTTTATGTTTAGAAATGTTATCGTTATCACAGAAATTACATATCGCTTTTTCGGCGTTGCCGTTTTGGTGTTTCTGTTGGGAAGTTTACTCGCTTCGCCGACCAAAGCGCAGAGCAAATCGCCGGACAAAATTCTCATCACGCCGTTTTCTGAATTATTGCAAAAGCCGATTTCGTTGCGCCCGGAATTAAAAAATATCCATCCGCGTCTTTTCTTTAGTGCCGCCGATTTGCCGAAGATGCGCGAACGAGCGCAAGGCGGGGACAAAAATTTATGGCAAGCGGTTTTGAAAGACCTGAAAACTTTAAAGCGAAACGCGCCCGACCCGAACGACGAAGATTTATATAAAAGCGGACTCGACAAGCGAAAAGCGGGCAGTATCTCGCAATATGAATTTGCTTTTCAGATTGCCCAAACAAGTTACGCCTACGCGATTGAGCAGGACGAAAAATATCTGGAAGCGGCGAAAAAATGGACGCTCGTCGCCTGCGAGATGCCGATTTGGGGTTACACTTACAATAAACCTAATGTAGATTTGCCGCCCGCGCATTTGCTTTATGCCGTCGCGTTTGCCTACGACGTTTTGTTCGACCGGCTAACAAAAAGTGAAAAGGAAATCATCAGAAATAAACTCATCAAGCAGGGGCGTTTGATGTATGACTATTTCAAATACAAAGACAAGAAACGCTATACCTACACGCAAAATCACACCTGGATTCCGATGGCTGGACTGGCAATTGCGGCTTACGTTTTGATGGACGAAAGTGAAGAAGCGAAAGGTTGGGCGCAGCTTTCGCGCGCGGTTTACGACCGCACGATGCTCGCCTTTGGAACTGACGGTTTTTTCTACGAAAGTTTTCATTATTTCGGTTTCGCGTTTCGCTGGATGATTCGCTATTTCGACGCGCACCGGCACGCGACGGGCGAAAATCTTTACGCGCCGATGAAATCGAAATTCGAGCGAATGAAGTATTTTGTGATGCACTCGATTACACCCGACCGCGAAAACGTTTTTGATTTTGCCGATGTCGGCGACGGCTCGCTTAATCGAAATAAAACCGGGAAGCGCGAAAAACTTTACGGCGAATACGATATTCTTTATCGCTTTGCGAGCGTTTATCAGGATGCGGAAGCGCAGACGATTGCCGATTTTGTCCGCGCGGAAACCAGTTTCGACACGCGCGAACCGATGTGGGCTTTCATCAATCACGACGCGAATATAAAACCCGCGCCGCTCGCAAACATTCCGACATACGTTTATTTCGATGACAACGACACGGTTTTTTGGCGTTCCGATTGGTCGAAAAATGCGACGGCTTTCGCGTTTCGCTGCGCGCCCCCTGAAGGTCATTACGCAGCGCGGCTCGCGCCCAAAATTTCCGATTGGCGGCAAAACACGGGACACGCGCACCCGGACGCAAATAGTTTTATCATCTTCGCCAAAGGCAAATATCTGACGGGCGACACGGGTTATCTCGGAATAAAACAAACCGACGACCACAACACGATTTTGGTGAACAATCGCGGACAGGAACGCGACGGCGTTTACGAGATGTTCAAGGAAGTTCCAAACGAGCGGCTCGATAAAATCCGCATCGCCGAAACTTTCGGCAATAAAGACTTTTTCTATGCGCGCGGCGAGGCGGCGAGCGGTTATTACGCGGATTTAGAATTAAAGAAATACGACCGCCATTTTCTTTACGTCGCGCCTGATTATTTCATTGTTTGGGACGAACTCGAAACCGCAAAAGCGAGCGAGTTTTCGTTTCTGCTAAACGCCGACCGCGAGATTAAATTAAGCGGAAACGTCGCCGATTTGATTAACGAAACCGCCGCGTTGCGGGTGATTCGCGTCGCGCCAAACGCAGTGAATTCTAAAGTCGCACCGCAGATGATTCAAGCCCGCGGTTTGCCCGGCAGCGTGGACAAAGGCAACGCGGAGCAGCGCGGCGTTCAACTGCAAACCGTTTCGGCAGGCAAAGAAACAAAATTCGAGTTTCTCCATTTTCTGCAGCCGATTTCTACGAACGACAAAACGCCCGCGCCGAAAATTGAGCGAACGGCAAATGGATTAAAAGTAGTTTGGGCGAACGGCGACGAGGATTCGATAAATCTGCAACCCGGCGAACGCTCAATCGAGCGGCGCAGAGACGGCAGGCAACTGCCGAAATTAGTTTTGCAGAAGCAAAAATAGTTAAAGAAAATTCGAGTTCCGAATAAAAATATGTATCGCGTTTGAACCTAAAATGAAAGCTGTTGAAACACAAAATTACGCGAATGAATCGAGCGGATTTAAGCTGAACGGGCTGCGCTGGTATATTGTCGGTCTGGTTTTTCTAGCTACGCTCATCAACTATATTGACCGTCTCACGCTTTCGGTTCTCGCTCCCGTAATTACGAAAGATTTAAATTTATCGAACACCGAATACGGCGGCATTACGACTTGGTTTCTGCTCGCTTACACGATCAGTCAAGCGTTGTCGGGCAAACTCTACGACCGCATCGGAATAAAAAAAGGCTTTACCGTTTCGATTATCGTCTGGTCGCTGGCGGCGATGGCGCACGCTTTCACGAAAACTTTAGGCGGTTTGAGCGCGGTGAGGTTCGTTCTCGGTTTGGGCGAAGCGGGAAACTGGCCTGGCGCGGCGAAGACGGTTGCCGAATGGTTTCCCGTCCGCGAACGCGCTTTCGGAATGGCGATTTTCAATAGCGGCGCGGCAATCGGTTCAATCGTCGCGCCGCCAATTATCGTCGGACTAACCGCTTATTTCGGACACTGGCAGCCAACGTTTCTGATTACCGGCGCGCTCGGCTTTTTGTGGTTAATTCTGTGGTGGATTTTTTATGATACGCCGGAGAAACACCGATGGCTGACCAACAAAGAACGAGTTTTAATTCAAGAAAACGAATCGCCGAACGCGGCGGTTGAAAACTCCGAAACCGCGCCGACTTGGGGAGAATTACTGCGTTACAAGCAAGTTTGGGCGATTGTGCTGGCGCGATTTTTCGTTGATCCGGTGTGGTGGCTTTACATCGCCTGGCTGCCTTTGTATCTGGCAAACGTGCGCGGTTTCGACTTGCGGCAAATCGGTTATTTCGCGTGGGTGCCGTTTGTCGCGGCGGACGCGGGAAGTTTGTTCGGCGGATGGTTTTCCGGCTTTTTAATTAAACGCGGCTGGTCGGTTGACGCGGCGCGCAAAGCGGTTATCGCTTTTGCCGCATGTTTAATGCCCGCCGGAATAGCAGCGGCTTTTGTGACCGATTCAATGGTCGCGCTCGCTCTTATCGGCGTGGTTTTGTTCGGTTTTCAGGTTTGGATTAATAACGTCCAGACTTTGCCGAGCGATTTTTTCCCGAAAAACGCCGTCGGTTCGGTTGCCGGTTTGGGCGGCACGGGCGCAGGGATCGGTTCGATGATTTTTATTTTTACGACCGGCTGGGTGGTTGATAACTTTTCATACACGCCGGTTCTGGTCGCCGCCGGATTGCTCGCGCCAATCGGGACAATTGTTTTGTTCGCGCTGTCGGGCAAAATCGAAAAGATTTCATCGGTTAAAAGCATTAGATAAAAACAAAAATTTCAGATTTGGAGAAACACAAAATATGCAGAACTTTTTTGATTTTACGGGCAAAGTCGTTCTCGTTACCGGCGCATCAAGCGGCATCGGGCGGGCAACGGCGGAATTTTTCGGCGCGTGCGGCGCGAAAGTCGCAGTCACCTATTTAAAAAACCAGGCGGGCGCGGACGCGGCGGTCGCGGCAATTGCGGGCGCGAATGTCGGGCGCGGAATGGCAAGCGGCGCCGACGGAAATACCGTCTCGGATTCAATCGAAACGATGGGCGGTAGAGCTTTCGCCGTGCAAGCCGATGTTACGAAAAATTCGGAAATTGAGCGGATGGTAAAAGAAGTTGAAAACAACTTGGGCGCGATTGACGTTTTGGTGAACAACGCCGGTTCATTAGTCGAAAGATTGCGAACGGCGGAACTCACGGAAGAACGCTGGGACGAAGTTTTCGCCCTCAATGTTAAAAGCGCGTTTTTCGCCGCGCAAGCCGTAATTCCAAAAATGCTCGAAAAAGGCGCGGGCGTAATCGTCAACGTCACTTCGATTGCCGGGCGCAACGGCGGCGCGCTCGGTTCGATTCATTATGCGGCGGCGAAGGGCGCGATGACGACGATGACCAAAGGCTTAGCGAAAGAATTTGCCGCTCAAGGAATCCGCGTCAACGGCGTGTCGCCCGGCGTGATTGACACGCCTTTTCACGAAACTTTTTCCACGCCCGAAGCAATGGCAAATTTCAAAAATATGATTCCGATGGGCAGAGTCGGAACTTCCGAAGAAGTCGCTCGCGTCATCGCTTTTCTGGCATCGGACGCGGCGGCTTACTTGTGCGGCGAAACGATTGAAATCAACGGCGGAATGCTGATGGATTAATTTACAAGGAGAACAAAGAGATGAAAAAGTTATTACAAATTTTCGCGCTTAGTTTAATAACCGTCGCTTTTGTAGTGAGCGCCGCGGCGCAAGCCTTCAAAGCGACCGTCGTCGGTCAGGTCGTTGATTCCGCTGGCGCCGCTGTTCCGAACGCGACCGTCACCATTACGCAGCCGGCGACCAACCAAACGCAGACGGTCACTAGCGACGGCGAAGGAAATTTTACGATTTCCCAACTCGATCCGGGAAGCTACACGCTGCGCATCGAAGCCGTCAACTTTAAGGTTCTGGAACAAACCAATCTGGTTTTGGAAACGAACCAAAGCGCGCGGCTTAATTTAATGCTCGAAACCGGCAGCGTGCAGGAAACCGTCACGGTCGAAGCCGAAGCGCCGGTAATCAATACGGAAACTTCGAGCAAGGGCGAAGTCATCACGCCGCGCCAGGTTCAGGATTTGCCGCTCAACGGACGCAACTTTACTGATTTGGCGCTGCTCACGCCGGGCGTTTATCGCCGTCCGGCGGACGACGACCAGGGCGAGGGTCTTGCAACAAGCGGAACGCGCACTGACGCCTCGAATTTTATTCTCGATGGTATCAATAATCGTTCTGACAGAAACGCGAACGTCGGCGTCAACACTTCGGTTGATTCGATTCGAGAATTCAGAGTTGAGACTTCGACTTATTCGGCGGAATTCGGACGCACGGCGGGCGCGCAAATCAACGTCGTTTCAAAAAGCGGCACGAATCGTTATTCGGGAACGCTTTTTGAATACGTCCGCAACGACGCTTTCGACGCGAAAAACGCATTGGCGTTTGACGTGCCGGGAACGCCCGACGATGAAAGCACAAAAGTTTTGCGGCGTAACCAATTCGGCGGAACGCTCGGCGGACCGTTGCCGTTTTTGAATTTCGGCGAAGGCGGAAGGGTTTTCAATTCGGGCAAAGACCGCACGTTTTTTTTCGTCTCTTACGAAGGCACGCGCGAGCGGCGCTCGGCGACTTCGATTCAGACCGCGCCGAATGCGGCTTGGTTTCGAGGCGATTTCCGCAACGTGCGCGGCGCTGGGAACGACGGTGTTCTGGGAAACGCCGACGACACCGGGCGCGTTCTATGTTTACGAAGAACGTCGGCGACATCAAACGCCATCACGCGCGTCGAGTGTCCGACGCAAAATGTCATTCCTTTATCGCCGGTGGCAATTGACCCGCTGCTCGTGACGGCAAGCCCGATCGCGCTGCAAATTCTGCCGTTTATTCCGGCGGCGAATATTACGGGTTCGCGCGAAGGTTATGTCGCGCGCGGCATCAATCGTCCAGACCGCAATCAGTATTTAGCGAAATTCGATCATCGCGTGACGGAAAACAACAGCGCTTATTTTCGCTTCGCCAGGCAGCGAAATAACGGTTATCAGGCGTTTCCGTCAGCCCGCAATTTTTATCCGGGATTCGGACGCGATGCCTTGAGCCGCAACGATTCCTACGCGGTTTCCGACACGCATATTTTTACGCCGAACATCGTCAACGAAGCCCGTTTCGGTTATTTCAATCAGGAAACTGAAAATCTGGGACAAAACCGCGCGACGGATTACAACGCTTTATTCGGCATTCCGGGCGTTTCGCCGGGCGAAGATTTACAAGGGTTTCCGGCGATTCGGATTGACGGTTATTCGGAATTCGGCGACCGTCCGAACGATCCCTTTTCTTACAAATTAAAAACTTTTCAGTTTTTCGATTCTTTGAGCATCGTCGCCGGAAGACATAATTTGAAACTCGGCGTGGACATCATTCGCTCGAACTTTTTAGAAAACGACGTGCGGAATGTGCGCGGCGATTTCCGTTTTCGCGGACAAAATACGAACCCGACGGGCGCGACTTCGAGCGGCGTTTATTCGTTCGCCGATTTTCTGCTCGGACTGCCCAGTTCGACTTCGCGTCAAATCGGAGCGGAACCGGCGGACACGACCGGAACGCAATATGCTTTTTTCGCGCAGGACGATTTTCGCGTGACGAATTGGCTGACGCTCAATCTCGGTTTCAGATATGAATATCAAACGGCTTTACGGGAGAAAACCGGACGGCTTGCTAATTTGCTGATTTCTCCGAATAACGTCGGAACGCTTGTTTGCCCGCAGGAAGTTCGCAGTTCGACGGGCGCAGTGACTTGTGTTTCCGCCGCTTCGGTCGGTTTGCCGGAAACGCTGGTTAATGCCGATAAAAACAATTACGGTCCGCGCGTCGGTTTCGCGCTGCGTCCGTTTCGAGACGATAAAACCGTGATTCGCGGCGGCGCGGGAATTTATTACAGTCTGGAAACTTTCAATCCGATTCGCCAGCAGTTAGCGGTTCAATCGCCGTTTTTAAATCGCATTAATTACACGAGAGTGGCGGCGACTCCGCTCGGCATATCGCTGGCAAATCCGTTTCCGACCGGCGTCGCCGAAGGCACGCCGCGCGGTTTGAATCCCGATTACAACCAGCCGGAATTTTATCAATATAATCTGACCATCGAGCGCGAACTTTTGCGGGATTTGGTTTTAGAAGTCGGCTACGTCGGATCGCAGGGCAGATTTTTGGGCTTGCGTTACAACTACAACGCGCCGCTGCCGACTGGCACAGTGACGGGCGGCGTTCCGCAAGTTTTCCGCCGCCTGCAAGCGCAATACGGCACGGCGACGATTCAGTATCAAGACCAATTCGGCAACTCGAATTACAACGCTTTGCAAACCAGTTTAAGACGACGCGCGGCAAACGGTTTGACTTTGCTTTTGTCATACACTTTTTCGAAGTCAATTGACACCGGCTCTTCGACGAACAATTCAACGACGGGTTCGCAAGATTTTCCGCAGGACATCCGCGACATTTCAGGAACGCAGCGCGGACTTTCGGATTTCGACCGCCGTCATCAATTTACCGGCTCGTTTAATTACCAATTGCCGTTTGGACGCGGACGCGCATTTTTCAGCGACGCGGGCGGTTTGGCGCAGACGTTTCTCGGCGGCTGGCAATTGAACGGCATCGTTTCGCTTCTTTCCGGTCGTCCGTTCACACCGCAGTATTCGGCGGCGGACGTCGGCGCGCAGCGTCCCGATGTCATCGGCGACCCGTATGCGAACATTCCCGAAGGTTTATTGTTTAATCCGGCGGCGTTTCGTCGCCCGACGGCGACCGGCGGCGAAGTTGATTTGTTCGGCAACGCCGGACGCAACATTTTAACCGGACCGCCGTTCAGAAGCGTTGATTTATCGGTGCTGAAAAACTTCCGGCTGGCGGAAAAAACGCGGCTGCAGTTTCGCGTCGAATCGTTCAACGTCTTTAACACGCCGAATTATCAAGTGCCGATTTT
This sequence comes from Pyrinomonadaceae bacterium, assembly GCA_030448055.1. Classification (GTDB taxonomy): domain Bacteria; phylum Acidobacteriota; class Blastocatellia; order Pyrinomonadales; family Pyrinomonadaceae. The sequence continues at coordinate 510,137 of JAUJNR010000003.1, read as the reverse complement.
TCAATTGGATAACGCCAATGTCGGACGCGTGAATATCACGGCGACCGAAGGACGCGAGTTTCAATTTGCGGTCAAATTGCTTTTCTAACAGGAGAAGCTATAAGGAAAACGAAGGAATTGATCTGGGTAAAAGGAATGGACAAGGATGAAAAACGAAATCCAAAAATTCTTTTATCTCTGTCCGTTCCCTAAATTCCTGTCAAATTTTCGTGTTCGGATGCGACGGAATTTGTTTTAATCATTAAATGAATAAATTAAAACTCTCAACGTTTATTGTCTTTGTCTTTATCTTTTCTTGCGCCGTAAAAGCGCAAGAAAGTTTGGGAACTTACCAAATCCGCGTCGCGCCGGACCGCGACGATTGGACTTACGAATTAAATCAAACAGCAAAGTTTAATGTTGCCGTCGCTTTGAATAATCGGCAGGTCGCCGGTTTGCCGATTAAGTATTCGTGCGGACTCGAAGCGATGCCGCCGACGATTGAGAAAACGATTACGACGACCGCGCAGACTTTAACCATTGACGCGGGAAGTTTGAAAGAGCCGGGATTTTTGCGCTGCATTGTCACGCTGGAGACGGGCGGAAAGATTTACCGCGGTTTGGGAACGGCGGCGTTTCGACCAGACCAAATCAAGCCGACGACTGACGAGCCGAAAGATTTTGATAAATTCTGGAACGACGGCAAAACGGAACTCGCCAAACTTCCGCTCGATGCGAAAGTTGAATTTCTGGCGAATTACTCAACGCCGACAGTGGACGTTTTTAACGTCAGCTTTCAAAACGTCGGCGCGGGCGTCAGCAAATCTTCGCGCATTTACGGAATTCTCGCCGTGCCGAAAGCGTCGAATCCGAATCATAAATTTCCCGCGCTGCTCAGCGTTCCGGGCGCGGGCGTACGCCCGTATCGCGGACTTTTAAATTTAGCCGAGCGCGGAATCATTACTTTGCAAATCGGCATTCACGGCATTCCGGTTAATTTAGACCAGACGGTTTACGACAATCTCGCCGCCGGGTCGCTCAATCGTTATATGACTTACAATCTCGACAACCGCGACACATATTATTACCGCCGCGTCTTTCTCGGTTGTCTGCGAGCGAACGATTTTCTTGTCGGTCTGCCGCAGTTTGATGGAAAAAACCTGGGCGTGATTGGCGGCAGTCAGGGCGGCGCGCTGGCGATAATGACCGCTGCGCTCGACGCGCGGGTGAAAGTTTTAGCCGCGTCTTATCCGGCGCTTTCCGATATGACCGGTTATATTTCAGGACGCGCGGGCGGCTGGTTTCAAGGTTTCAAAGACAAGGAAAATCGCACGCGAGAGAAAATAGAAACTTCGAAATATTACGACACGGTGAATTTCGCCCGGCGCATCAAGGTTCCGGGAATTTATTCGTTCGGCTACAACGACGAAGTTTGTCCGCCGACTTCCGTCTATGCCGCTTACAACGAAATCGCCGCGCCGAAAACTCTGCTTTTGGGATTGGAGATGGGACACGCAAATTCGCCCGAACAGGGCGAGCGCATCAACGGATGGATTGAAACTAACTTAAAGAAATAGAAAAGAAATAGAAAATTATTTTTGTGACTTATGCTTAAAATTTTCATCGCAATTTATTTGATTTTCTCAACTGTTCTCGCGCCTGCCGCATTCGCACAGGACAAACAGGAACTCGAAGCCGAGCGAATCGCCAACGCTAAATTAAAAGGCGAGCATCCGCTTTTTGATTTGATGAAAACGAAAAATTCATCGCTCAAATCAGAGCTAAAAGGCGTTCACCCGCGTGTCTATCTGACGCAGAGCGAGATTGACGCGTTCAAAGCGAAAATCAAAACGCAACCGGAGCTCTGGCAAACGGCGATTGCCAGAGTGCGCGCTTTAACGGTTGAACCGCCCGCGCTGCCCGCCGAAGCTAGGCGCGTGCAAAACGAAGTCGGTTTGGGAATCGCCGAAGCCGCGTTCATATACAAAATGACGGGCGATGTAAAATACCTCGACGCGGCGAAAAAATATATGGACGCGGCGGTCTCTTATGAGATTTGGGGTTACTCGTATAACAAACCGAATGTTGATCTCGCGGCGGGGCATATTTTGTATGGAATGGGCTGGGCTTACGATTTGCTTTATCATGATTTAACCGAAGCCGAGCGCGCGAAATACCGCGAAAAATTAATCAAACAAGCCAGACTGTTATACGATTTTTTCAAACCGAAAAGCGGCAAAACTTATGCCTACTCGCAAAATCACACGTTCATTCCGATTTCCGGTTTGGCGGTGACGGCTTACGCTTTGATGGACGAAACCGACGAAGCAAAAGATTGGGCGGCGACCTCAAGGGCGATTTTCGACCGTGTTCTGGCGACGTATTCCGAAGACGGGTATTTTTACGAGAGTATGGAATACTGGATTTTCTCGACGCCCTGGCTCGTGCATTATATGGACGCGCACTTGGCGGCAACCGGAGAAAATTTATATGAAATCACACCGGGAATGAGATCAGCGCACAAATACGTCGCGCACATTACTTTGCCCGGCGGCGAATTTAATTTCGATTACGGCGACATTTACGCCGGAAATATCACGCGCTCGCGCAAGGGAAATGATTACGAACGCGAACGCATTAACGGCAAATTCCGCACTAACTATAACATTCTTTACAATCTCGCCAACCGCTACCGTAACGGCGAAGCGCAGGGCGTTGCCGATTGGCTGAAATCAAAAGGACAAGTCAACGCCGAAGAAATATGGACGTTCATCTGGCACAACCAAAACATTAAATCCGTGCCGATTGAGCAACAGGAAAAATGGCATTACTTCAAAGACCACGAAGTCGTTTTCTGGCGCGATTCGTGGAGCGACGACGCGATGGCTTTTTCATTTAAAGCCGGTCCGCCGGAAGGTCACGCGACCACTGAAAAAATCAAACAGTTTCCCGACTGGCGTTTGTCATCGGGTCACGCGCATCCCGATGCCGGTTCATTTATTATTTGGGCAAACAGAAAATATCTAACCGGCGATTCGGGATACGCGGGCGTGCCGCTGACCGAACATCACAACACGCTTACTTTTGACGGCAAAGGTCAGGCGAAGGAAGGCAAAGGACACGACGCTTTCGCCAACGTTTCCTACGAACGTCTGAATCAAATTCGTTTGACCGACGTGAAAATGGACGCCAGAAAAGTTTCAATCGTCGCGGATTTGACGGCGGCTTACGAACCGGAAGTCGGCGTGAGGAAATTTATCAGAAAATTTGAGTTCGCCGCGCCGAACAGTTTTATTATTAAAGATTCGGTTGAAACCGACGAGCCGCAAACGATCACGGCGTTTCTTCATTCCGATAACGTCATTCGGCGCGATTCCGAACAGTTGTTTACGTTTGAGCCGAACGGAACAAGTTTGGCGGCTGAAATCGTCGCGCCGAAAACAATTAAAACGCTCATCGAAAAAAACATTCTGACCGCGCCGGGTCGTCCCGGCTCGGTTGACAAAGGCGAGCGCGAAGAACGCGGCGTGCGATTGGCGATTTCGACGGCGGAAAAAATCAATAAACTAGATTTGGAAGTAAGACTTAAAATCAAACAGAAATAGATGTAAAATCACTCGGCGAAAACGATTAAAAACTTTACCCGAAATTATTCTATATTTTAGATTCTGTTGACACAAAGAAATTAACTCCGAAAGTCCCGCTAGGGACGTGATATTTATAGCTCGAATCGTAATAAATAGAGCGCGAGTTCCGTAGGAACGGCATAGAATATATGTCGTTCCTACGGAACTCAAAAAATTTGTCTCGTGTTTTCTATAAATATGTCGCTCCATCACGGAGCTAAAAATCGTTATGTCAATAAAACCTAAATAATTTCGGGTAAAACGATTTTTTTATTCGCTAGTTTCCAGCCGACCGAAGCGACGAAAGATTATCTTTCCCTACCACTTAAATTCACGCTTATATTCAAATCCGACAGACTTTCTACGCCGCCCGCGCAATCTTGAGAAAAAAGTAAAGATTTGTTATTCTTAGTTCTGTGATTGAAAAACAGATGAAAGGAACGCGCTTAAGATTATGAAGATTTCGGCACAGGAAGAATACGGACTGCGCTGTTTAGTGCAACTTGCCACGCTCGGCGCGGGCGAATCTTTAACGTTAAATCAAATTGCCGAGCGGGAAGGCGTTTCACAGGCGAACGCCGGAAAGCTGATGTGGCTGCTCAATAAAGCCGGTTTCGTCCAGGCGATGCGCGGCACCAAAGGCGGCTACACGCTGGCGCGTCCGTCTGGGGAAATCTATCTGAACGAAGTCATCAAAATTTTAGACGCCGACGAAATTGACAATCACTGCGAAGGTTACAAAGGCGTGTTGGATATGTGCATTCACAAAGGCGATTGCGGCATTCGCCCCCTTATCGTCGGGCTTCACCAAATCGTCAACGAAGCGTTGTCAAATATCACACTCGCGCAGCTCGTCGGCGAAGAGCGAAAAGTGAAGGAAACTTTTCAACAAATTCAGCGGCTCGAAAGAAAAGCCGCCAATCAAATTTTAGGAAGTTAAAGTTTTTATAAAAATAATATGAGTACGGCTGTTGAATTATTAGCGAACAGAGAATATAAATACGGTTTCACAACCGACATCGAAACGGAAACGATTGCGAAAGGTTTGTCGGAAGACACGGTTCGTCTTATTTCCGCAAAGAAAAACGAACCCGAATGGCTGCTCGAATTTCGTTTGAAAGCATACAGGCGATGGCTGGAAATGAAGCAGCCAAGCAACTGGGCGAATTTCAATTATCCGAACGTGGATTTTCAAAACATCAGTTATTATTCCGCGCCGAAAAAGAAAGTGAAAAAACAGAGTCTGGACGAAGTTGACCCGGAATTGATCAGAACTTTCGAGAAGCTCGGCATTCCGATTACCGAACAAAAAATGCTGGCGAATGTCGCGGTTGACGCGGTGTTCGACTCGGTTTCGGTGGCGACGACCTACAAGAAAAAACTGCTCGAAGCGGGCGTGATTTTCTGCTCGTTCACTGAAGCGGTTGCCGATTACCCGGAGTTAATTCAGAAATACCTCGGCTCGGTCGTGCCGGTCGGCGATAATTATTACGCGGCGTTAAACTCGGCGGTTTTCTCCGACGGCTCGTTTGTTTTTATCCCGAAAGGCGTGCGCTGCCCGATGGAACTCTCGACCTACTTCCGCATTAACACGCAGGATTCGGGACAGTTTGAACGCACGCTGATTGTTGCCGAAGAAGGCGGCTACGTCGCCTATAACGAAGGCTGCACCGCGCCGCAATTCGATACGAACCAACTACACGCGGCGGTCGTCGAACTCGTCGCTTTAGACGACGCGGAAATTAAATATTCGACTGTGCAAAATTGGTATGCGGGCGACGAATCGGGCAAAGGCGGCATTTATAATTTCGTAACAAAGCGCGGCGCGTGCCGCGGTAAAAGAGCGAAAATCTCGTGGACGCAGGTCGAAACCGGAAGCGCGATTACGTGGAAATATCCATCGGTAATTTTGCAGGGCGACGATTCAATCGGCGAATTTTATTCGGTCGCGCTGACGAATCACGCGCAGGTCGCCGACACCGGAACGAAGATGATTCACATTGGCAAAAACACCAAATCAACGATTATCTCAAAAGGAATCTCGGCTGGTAAATCGAACAATTCATATCGCGGATTGGTCAAAGTGATGCCGAAAGCCGACGGCGCGAGAAATTATACGCAGTGCGATTCGATGCTCATCGGGCAGACGTGCGAGGCGAATACTTTTCCATATATCGAGGTGATGAACAATACGGCGCGCGTTGAACACGAAGCGACGACCTCGAAAATCAGCGAAGAACAATTGTTTTACTTGCAGCAGCGCGGCATTTCGCAGGAAGATTCGGTTTCGTTGATTATTAACGGTTTCTGCAAAGAAGTTTTCAAAGAATTGCCGATGGAATATGCCGTCGAAGCGCAGAAACTTCTTGGGTTGAAACTGGAGGGAAGCGTCGGGTAATGAAGCAGAAAACTCCGCAAGAAAAAAAGGCTTTGAGTTACGCCAAAGACAGGCGAAATGTTTACGGCGAAAGTGATAAAGGTTCGCTTGTTGCAATTCGCCGGAATAAAACTTTTCCGACTCGTGCTTATAGAAAAGCGGTTAACGATGTTTTGCACGACACAGTTGGCGAAATTGATTTAGAGAAAGCCGAGTTAATTGATGCCAAAGCTAAAGAAATCAAGAGAAGACAATGGAAAAAATATCCTGATGCGCCGCTGGGCGAATTTATTACAAGATTTGGTCAAACGAAAGTTTCACATCGTTTGAAAATCAGAAACAGCGAAAACGACGAGGAAATAAATTTAACGATTGAAGCGGAACAAGAAAAAGATGGACGATGGAGTGCCGAAATTACCGAATTGAATAATGTTTCGGTTTGCTGTAAAAAACGCGAAGAAGCAATTCAAAAAGTTAAAATATTAGCTTTGCAAGTTCTTCCTGACGGCTTTATGGATTTTGAGGAAGCTGAATAAAAAACTTCAAATCTAAAAATTTTAATGGAAAACTGATATGAATTTAGCAATCGAACTCGAACAGGAAACGGACGGACGCTGGATTGCCGAAATTAATGAACTGAACGGCGTTTTGGTTTACGGCGAAACGCGCGATGACGCAATTACGAAAGTTAAAACTTTGGCTTTGCGCGTAATTGCCGACCGTCTGGAAAATGGCGAAAGTTTGCGGCAGCAAATCGAGAGTTTGATTTTTGAAGCGGTATGAGTAACTGGAAATCCGCGAAAGCTAAAAGAGTTTTAGCCGCTTTAGAGAAAATCGGTTGGCAAATCAAACGACAGAAAGGTTCGCATAAAACTCTATCGCGTGAAGGTTGGACGGATTATGTTTTCGCATTCCACGACAGCGACGAAATTGGCTCAAAGATGATGTCGAGGATTGGGAAGAAAACGGGCTTGAAACTGGAAGATTTATATATGGAGAAAATTAAATTGCCAAACGCGCCCGAATCGAAAGGGCATTATTCGCCAGCCGTTGTGCATAACGGCTTAATTTTTGTGTCGGGACAATTGCCGCGCGATGCCGAAACGGGCGTGGTCGAAACCGGCGCAATCCAAGCGCAGACTGAACTTGCGCTGCGGAATGTTGAACAGATTTTGCTTGAAGCGAACAGCGATTTGAATCACGTTTTGCAGTTCACAATTTATGTTTCGGAAATGGAGCTTTGGGATAAAGTAAATGAAACTTACGCGCGGATTTTGGGCGAACACAAACCGGCGCGGGCGATTGTGCCGGTCAAAGATTTGCACTTTGGAACGAAGATTGAAATTCAAGCGATTGCGCGGGTGAAAAATTAAAAAATGCAGTATTACGGAATAGATTGGCTGGCAATGGTTTGCGGTCTGACGGGCGTTTATCTTTTGGGAAATAAAAACAAAACGGGTTTTCTTCTGTTTATGGCGGCGAGTTTGAGTTGGGTGACGTTTGGGATTTTGACGGGCAGTATTCCCATCGTTCTCGGCAGTTCAATTTTCTTTTTTATGCACTTGCGCGGCTTTATCAACTGGACGAAAGAGGCGGCGAAAATATGAATCTGACGATATATCAAGTGGACGCTTTTACCAAACAAATCTTCGCCGGAAATCCGGCGGCGGTTTGTCCGCTCGAAGAATGGTTGCCTGACGAAACGATGCAGAAAATCGCGCTTGAAAACAATCTTTCGGAAACGGCGTTTTTTGTGAAGAAGGACGCCACGTATGAAATTCGCTGGTTCACGCCGACGATTGAAATTGATTTGTGCGGACACGCGACTTTAGCGAGCGCGTTTGTGATTTTTAATTTCATCGGCGAAACCGAATCGGTTATCAATCTTCGCTCGCACCGCAGCGGAAATTTAAGCGTCGAAAAACAGGGCGACCGTTTGATTTTGGATTTTCCGAAATACGATTTAGAGGAAACCGTCATTCTAAAAGATTTGATCGAAGCCGTCGGCGCGATGCCGAAACAAGTTTGGGAAACGCACGGCAATATGGCGATGCTGCTTCTCGAATCGGAGAATGAAGTGGCGAATCTGAAACCGGATATGTCGGCGTTGAGCCGTTTGAAATACGACGAAGTTATCGTCACGGCGCGCGGTAGCGACGGCGAAGCGGATTTCGTGTCGCGTCTTTTCGCGCCGCGCATCGGCATTCCCGAAGACCCGGTGACGGGCGCGATTCATTGCAGTTTGATTCCATATTGGGCGGCGCAGCTCGGAAAGCAAACGCTTTATGCCAGACAGCTTTCCGCCAGAGGCGGCGAATTGTTTTGCGAGTTAAAGGGCGACCGCGTGAAAATCGGCGGCGACGCGGCGCTTTATCTGAAAGGTGAAATTTACGTTTGATATAGATACATAGAGAAGGTAAAAGGATAGAGGCTGCGACGAAACATTACGCGCCAATTATAAAAGCGCAGACAATTTATTTTATCAAAAAGGGAAATTTATAAAAATGTTATTGGAAATCAAAAATCTACACGCCGGAATTGACGGCAAAGAAATTTTAAAGGGCTTGAATTTGCAGATTAACAAGGGCGAAGTTCACGCGATTATGGGTCCGAACGGTTCGGGCAAATCCACGTTGGCGAAAGTTCTCGCCGGTCATCCGTCGTATGAAATAACTCAAGGCGAAGTCGTTTACGAGGGCAAAGATTTACTGGAATTAGAACCCGACGAACGCGCTCGGAGCGGAATCTTTTTAGCGTTTCAATATCCGGTCGAAGTTCCGGGCGTGTCGAACTCGCAGTTTTTGCGGCTTGCTTATAACGAGAAAATGAAGCATCGCGGCGAGGAAGAATTAGATCCGCTTGAGTTTAACGATTATATGAGGGAGAAAGCGAAAGTCGTCGAAATGGACAAAAGTTTTTTCAATCGTTCGGTCAACGTGGGTTTTTCGGGCGGCGAGAAAAAACGCAACGAGATTTTGCAGATGGCGGTTCTCGCGCCGACGCTCGCCGTCCTCGATGAAACCGATTCGGGTTTGGATATTGACGCGCTGCGTATCGTCGCCGAAGGCGTGAACAAACTGCGTTCCGCCGATAACGCGATAATTTTGGTGACGCATTATCAGCGGCTTTTAAATTACATCGAACCCGATTTCGTTCACGTTTTAGCGAACGGAAAAATCGTTAAAGAAGGCGGCAAGGAACTAGCGCTTGAACTCGAAGAAAAAGGTTACGATTGGGTAAAATCGGCGAACGCAAAATAGGAAAAATTAAAATGCAAACAGGAAAAGAGACGATTTATAACGCTGAATTTCGCCGCCGTTTTGAGAACTCGAATCAACCTGATTGGTTAAAAAATCTGCGCGAAAAGGCTTTCGCTTATTTTACGGAAAACAATTTTCCGGCGGTGCAGAGCGAAGAATGGAAATATACGAACGTCGCTCCCGTAGCAAAGGAAAATTTTCAAGTTGCGGACGCGGCGAATTACACCGAAGCCGAAATCGCGCCGTTCGTTTTCGATGAATCAAAGCGCAGCGTTTTGGTTTTTACGAACGGTAATTACAACGAAAATTTATCGAATCTCGAAGCGTTAGGCGCCGCGAAAATTTTAAGTTTCGCGGAAGCCGCGACGGATGAAAATTACGCTCCGATTTTTCAGGCAAGATTGGGAAGTCTGGTTGATTCGGAAAAAAACGGCTTCACGGCTTTGAACACGGCTTTCATCGGCGAAGGCGTATTTTTCCTTGTGCCGAAAAACGTAAAAATTGACGCGCCCGTTCAGTTTTTATTTGTTACCGAAGACGGAAAAGTTTCGTTTCCCAGAATTTTGATTGTCGCCGAAGAATTCGCCGAAGCGACGTTCGTCGAAACTTATGTTCGCAGCGAGGAAACGAGATATTTGACGAACACCGTCGTCGAAGTTTCAATCAGCGGCGAAGCGAAAATCAAACACTACCGCGTTCAGCGCGAATCGCACCAGGCATTTCACATCTCGACGACGGCGGCGGAAATCCATCGCGGTTCGGTTTACGACACGACGGCAATTACGCTCGGCGCGCGCCTTTCGCGCCACGATGTCGGTTTGACATTCAATTCCGAAGGCGGCGAAGCGTTTGTTGACGGGCTTTATTTCTTAGGCGGCGCACAGCATCACGATACGCATTCGGTCATCCGGCACAACGTGCCGAACTGCACTTCGCATCAAACTTACAAGGGGATTTTGAATGATCAGTCACGCGGCGTTTTTAACGGCAAAGTTTTCGTCGCGGTCGGCGCAAGCGGAACCGACGGTTATCAATCGAATAAAAATCTGCTGCTCTCAAATGAGGCTAGAGTTGATACGAAACCGCAGTTGGAGATTTTCAACGACGACGTGAAATGTTCGCACGGCGCGACCGTCGGGCAATTGGAAGAAGAAGAATTGTTTTATCTGCTGAGTCGCGGTTTGAACGAAACTTTGGCGCGAAATCTTTTGACCTACGGTTTCGCCGAAGAAATCGTTGACAAAATCAGCATCGAGTCAATCAAAAAACAGTTGGACGAAGCGGTTCTAAATCGTCTGAACGCGAATTTGGAAGCGTAAAAATTATGAGAGTAAGAACAAATATAATAATCGAAGAAAGCATACTAGCAAAAATTGACGCCATTGCTGGTGAAAAGCCGAAGCGGGCGGCGATTATCGAAACGGCTTTGCGCGAATATATTGCGAGAGAAGAAAGCAAGGCACCGGCTAAAATTGACGGCGAGATGACGGATGAAAAAACTCGGGCGAAAGGCAAACAAATTAAGGCGTAAAACTTTAATTGAACGTCGAGCAAATTTTTGAACGAACTATTAAACAAAATGAAAACAGCAGTCAAAGAAATGAGCAGTTGGGACGTTGAAAAAATTCGGGCGGACTTTCCCGTTTTATCGCAGACAGTGAACGGCAAGCCGCTTCGTTATCTCGATAACGCGGCTTCGTCGCAAGTGCCGCAAACGGTGATTGACCGCGGCGCGAAATATCTCAGGGAAGAACACTCAAACATTCATCGCGGCGTGCATTACCTGTCGCAGCACGCGACGACGGCGTATGAAGCGGCGCGTGAAAAGGTGAAAAGATTTATCAATGCGCGAGAAGCGAAAGAATGTATCTTCGTGCGCGGCTGCACCGAAGGCGTGAATCTCGTGGCGAGTTCCTACGGGCGAAAATTCGTTAATGAAGGCGACGAAATTATCGTCAGTCAAATGGAACATCACGCCAACATTATTCCGTGGCAAATGCTGGCGGAAGAACGCGGCGCGAAATTAAAAGTTATTCCGATGAACGAGCGCGGCGAACTTGTCATTGAAGAATACGAAAATATGCTGAACGAGCGAACGAAAATCGTTAGCGTATCGCACGTTTCCAATTCTTTGGGAACGGTTAATCCGATTAAAGAAATGATTCAGACGGCGCATAAATTCGGCGTGCCGTTTTTTGTTGACGCGGCGCAGAGCGTTCCGCATTTTCCCGTTGACGTGCAGGATTTGGACGCGGATTTTTTCACCTTTTCCGGTCATAAAATGTTTGCGCCAACGGGCAGCGGCGTGTTGTATGGAAAGCGCGAATGGCTGGACAAGATGCCGCCGTATCAAACGGGCGGCGGAATGATTCGCACCGTGAGTTTTGAGAAAACGACGTTCGCGCCGATACCGGAAAAGTTTGAAGCCGGAACGCCCGCGATTGCCGCGAACATCGGACTCGGCGCGGCGATTGATTATCTGAACTCGATTGATTTTGCGGCGGCGGCGCGTTACGAACACGAGCTTCTCGAATACGCGACCGAAAAACTTTCGGCAATTGAAGGCGTCTCGCTGATCGGCACGGCGCGGGAAAAAGCGTCGGTGTTGTCGTTCACCATCGAGAATGTTCACCCGCACGACATCGGCACGATTCTCGACCAATCGGGCATTGCGATTCGCGCCGGACATCACTGCGCCCAACCCGTGATGCGGTTTTTCGACGTTCCGGCGACGGCGCGCGCTTCGTTCGCTTTTTATAATACGAAGGAAGAAGTTGACGTTTTGGTGAATTCGATTCAGAAAGTGATTGATGTTTTTGCATGAAAAAAATCATTTTGTGAGGGAGGTTGTTCTCAATGAGAAGGAAAAAATATTTTCAAACAATTTTAGTATTAAATCTCTTTTTCTTCATCAATTGTTTTTTTCCTACTAATATAATTGCTCAAACGAATATCAGCAAGAAAGTTTTACTCCAAATAAAATACAAAATTCCATCTAAAATTCCTGACGTCATTGAAGAAAACTTACTTGGAAACGTAAAGTCTGTAAAAGAGTTATATTACGTTCCGAAAGTAAAATTTGAAAAATTGTATTTAGGTGAGCCTTTCAAAATCCTTGTCAAAAATTATAATTTAGATGGATATTTAAGTCTTTGGGAGAATAGAACTTTTGTTGAGGTTCAAACAATAGAAAGCGAGGCTTTGCGCTATGCTGAAGGAGACATTACTGAAAATGTAGGTATAACAATAATAAACTACACATACGATTATGCTGAAAAACTAGAAACTCAGGAGTACAAACGTGGTGAGTCGCTAAATTCTTTATCTGTCGATAAATCTACGACTAAGTATGAAGATGGTATAACAACTGAATTTGATTCAGAGGGAAATATAATTGCTAAAACAACAGAAAAAAAAGAGACAAACGGCGTAAAAATAACTACGGAATATAATGGGAATGGAGAAATTAATTATAAAAAGACAGAAAATGGTAATGACACTTTGTATGATGACGGCTCAATTTACAGAATAAAAAGGTACAAGAATCAAAACGAAAATGTTGCTGAAACTTGGTTGAAAAGTCTTCATTTAACTGAAAAGGATTTTACACTGTTTAATAAAGAAATAATTACTGAAACACAAAAGGAGTTAAGAAAGACGCTTATTTTTTACACGAAAAATATAGAACATTTTCGCCGGGTCGAAGTAATTTATAAAGCCACAAATCTTGAAATTGAATATTTTGAAATTCCTAAAAATGGTAAAAAGTATCATTTTAAGTATGAGTATGAATTTGACTCAGTTGGAAATTGGATAAGTAAAACCTCTTCGTCAGAAGTTGTCAAATTTGGAAAGACTTATTTTGAGCCATATTTAATTACCAAACGAGAGATTAATTATTATTGAGGTTTTTCAAAATATGCAGCAAACTCCGATTCAAGTTGGCGAATACAGTTTTACGATTTTGCTTGAGCCGAACGAGCCGGACGGTTATCTGGTAACTTGTCCGGCTTTGCCGGGACTCGTGACCGAAGGCGACACGCTCGACGAAGCCTACGCGATGGCGCAAGACGCGATTCAGGGTTATTTGGAAAGTTTGATAGCGCACGGCGAACCGATTCCGAAAGACAAAATCGCAATGCCGGTGCGAGTGAGAATCGAAAATGAACCGATTACCGCGTGATTTGCCTGCGAAGAAAATTATTTCCGCACTTGAAGGCGCGGGTTTTACGGTTGACCGTGTAACGGGTAGTCACTACATCTTGATAAAAGGAAAACAGCGAGTCATTGTGCCTTATCATAAATCCGTTAAAGTCGGCACGTTGAAGGCTATTCTGAATCAGGTTGAAATGAGTTTGGAAGATTTTCAAAAATTACTTTAACAGAAATGCCCGCGAAAGATATTTATCACGACACGGTAAAACGTGCGCTCGAAAAAGACGGTTGGAAGATAACCAAAGAAAATCTGCATCTGCGTTGGGGCAGACGCGATGCGTATGTTGACATTGCGGCGGAAAAGGTCTTTACCGCCGAAAAAGAAGGGCGTAAAATTGCGGTTGAAGTTAAAAGTTTCATCGGACAGTCTGAGATGTCGGAGCTTGAAAAAGCTGTCGGGCAATTTGTCTTGTATCGCTTCGCACTGAAAAAGAAAGAGCCTGACCGTGAATTGTTTTTAGCGATTGCTAAAGACATCTACAACGATTTATTTGTTAATCCCGACGGTCTGGCGTTTGTCGAAATCAACCAGTTGAAAATGGTGGTTTTTGATAAAGACAAGGAGGAGGTTTTGCAATGGATAAATTAGAAAACTATCAAAATGTCGTTGAATCTGTTTTGAGCGAATACGCCGCTATTCCATACGCATATGGCGAAATTGAACGACGCACGCTTTTTAACCGCGAAAAAAACACTTATCTGCTTTTCGTTGTCGGTTGGGACAACGGCGAGCGCGTTCACGGCATTAACATTCACGTTGATATTATCGGCGGCAAAATCTGGATTCAGCGCGACGGCACGGAAGACGGAATTGCAACGGATTTGGAAGCGGCGGGCGTGCCGAAAAGCGATATTGTTCTTGCGTGGCACGCGCCCGAACTCAGAAAATATACCGAATATGCCGTTGCATAATAATAGAAAATTAAAAATATAGAAATGTCAGAATTAAGCGATTTATATCAGGAAGTTATTTTAGACCACAACAAAAACCCCAGAAATTTCCGCGAGATTCCGGCGGCAAATCTTAAAGCCGACGGCAACAATCCGTTGTGCGGCGATGCGCTTCGGGTTTACGTCGAAATGGAAGACGAGCGAGTGAAAGATGTTGCCTTTAAGGGTTCGGGCTGCGCGATTTCAAAAGCGTCGGCGAGTATGATGACGCAGGTCGTTAAAGGGAAATCGAAAGCGGAAGCCGAAGTTTTGTTCGACGAATTTCATCGAATGGTGTTGGGCGAGTTAGACGAGGAGGCGGAAGAAAATTCTCTGGGCAAATTGAAAATTTTCGCGGGCGTCAAGGAATTTCCCGCCCGCGTGAAATGCGCGTCTTTGAGTTGGCATACTTTGAACGCCGCGCTGCACGGCGAGGAAGAAGTTTCGACCGAATAATGAAAGTCGCCGGTTTGCTGCAGAGAATTTTGCCGCCCGTTTGGTTGGGAATGGTTTGCGCAATTGCGATGGAAGCGCAGTTGAAATTTCAAGCGCCGAACGTCACGCGCGAAATCGGCTTGGGAATCGGCAAACTCGTTTTCACGGCTTTGAATCGCTTTGAGTGCGCGTTTGCCGTTTTACTGCTCGTCGCGTTTTTCCTTTCTGCCGCGGCGAGAAAAGCGCAGATAATTTTCGCCGCGATTTTGTTGATTTTGGTGGTGCAAACTTTTTGGCTGATTCCGAATTTGATTGAAAGAATTGACTTAATAACCGGCGGGCAAACTCTGCCTGATTCGTCCGTGCATCTTTTCTACATCGCTTTTGAAATCTGTAAAATAATTTTGCTTTTAGCTTTGAGCATTTTGGTTAATTGGCGAATTTTTAATTTGAAAAATGAAAGACATTGAAGCGCGAAGATGATTGTTCACGGTCTTCATCGCCTTCAAAAATAAATTTGTCATAAAACATCGCGCGGCGGTGTTTTTCTTTTGTATTGCCAAAAATCTTAATTTCAGGAGTTCTTTTATGTCGAAAAACATTCAAATTTTGATGCGACTGGCTTTCGTCTTTGTCGTTATCGTCATCGGAAATTACGTTATCGTCGCGCAGACCGTTTTGATAGGCGATTGGAAAGCCGAAGTTCGGTCGGAAAAAAATCCAGACAAAATTCAATTGTCATTTGAACGCCGCAGCGAAAAAGGCAGAAATCAACACGGTTCGAGTTTTAATTACGCCGATTTGCAGGGCTTGAGCCGCGAGCAGGCTTTGAGCGGCGGCGCGGTGAAATTCAGCCTCGTCCGCGAAGCCGGCAGCATCGAGTGCGAAGGCAGTTTTTCCGGCGGCAAAGGCGCGGGAACTTTTCGCTTTACATCGAATCCGCAATTCGTTGCGGCGATGAAAACGCGCGGTTTTGATTTTGCGGCGGATTCTTCGCGCGGGAAAAATCAGGATTTGGAAGAGAGGAGACTTTTCGCCGCGACGACGCTGAACGTGACGACCGCTCTCGCCGACGATTTGCTCTCCGCTGATTTCGGCAAACTCGAAACGGAAGATTTATTCAAGGCGGCGATTTTCAAAGTTGATTCGCAGTTTATGCGCGAGATGAAGGCGAGCGGTTTTCCGAATCTCGGAATGGAAGAACTTGTGAAGGCGCGGATTTTCAAAATTGATGCCGATTTTGTCCGTGAAGTCGTGGCGTTGGGTTTTACAAAAGAGCCGTTTGAAAGTTTAGTGAAAATGCGCATTTTTAAAGTTACGCCCGAATTTGTTGCCGAAGCCCGCAACGAAGGTTTGACGAATTTAGACGTTGAAGATTTGGTGAAGATGAAAATTTTTAAGATTGACAGCGCTTTTATTCGTCAAGCAAAAGCCGACGGCGTGCCGCTCGAAGTCGAAAAGCTGGTGCAAAAACGTATCGGCGTGTGGAGTAAATAGCTTGCATCGAATTGCAAATCTTGCACGAACCGGATTGCTTTTTAACTTTCTTTCAAACTGTCTGGACTCCAAGCGGTTAATCGGTAATCGGGCGTGCGGGCTTTGTAATTTGTAAAAGGGAGAAAGATTTTCTTTCTCTCTTTTTTCTTTTTAACCTGCGCTGTCATTTACCAGCATTGTCGCAGAATCTTACAATCGTCGCCTTGTTTTTCTCAACGCGAATTAATATTCCGTTAAGCCTGTATCATTGCCCGCATTCTTTCGGCAAAACGGTTTGTTTCCCATTCGCTCCATAGTTTGAGCGCCGAACGGTATTCTTTGGTTCGTTTCTTGACGAATTCGGACAAAAGCCAGGCGGCGGTTTGATAATCGCTTTCGTTCCCGCTTGCGTCTTTTTGATCGCGCCGCAGACGCTTGCCCAGACTTTCGATCCAGATGTCGCTATCGTGAACTTCGCCCAAAAAAGATTGCATATCAGCGATTTCGGCGGCGAACGGAGCGATCTTTTCGCCCCAACAGGCGACGAAAAGTTCGATGGCGTAACGCAGACGTTTCGCGGCGATACGCATCTCGTGCAGTTCTTCAGTCTTGAAAGGCTCGTAAAGACTCGTGCCCAAATCGAGCAAATCCTGCAATCCGTCGGCGACTACTTCGCGTCCGGCTTCGTTAAAGCTAATCGCGCGCTTCGATTTTTTCCGCGTCGCCATTTTATCAATCGCCGCCGCGAATCGGTTCTGCAAATCGTCGAGGTGTTGGACGGCGAGCGCTTCGGTCAAATTTAATCGGGCAACCTCACGCGCGTCGCTTCGTTCTTTCAGCAATTTTCCGATGCCCGCTTTGACGGATTCGGTTTTGTCGGCTTCAAGCTGCAGCGTTTCAAGCGCGACAATCGCCACGTCCTCGTCGCGGACTGCGCCGAGCGCATCGGCAAGTTGTTTTAATTCTTTTCTCAATTGTTTAGGAAGACGCTGACTCATAAACGGCGTGTAATCACGCAGCGCGCTTCTGAGTCGCCTCGTCGCCACGCGCATACTGTGAACGCCTTCGATGTCCGAGAAATCAAGCGCCGCGTCGCGCAGATTCACCACTTCGTCGAAACGCACGCGCAAAACTTCCGCCGCCCGTTCGAGAACCGGCGCCGCGCAATCAAGCCCGATTATTTCTTTCGCCTTCGCCATAATTAAAATTTGAACTCCCTTCGTAATTATATGAAAGTATTATATGAAAGTTCGACGATGCCGCGCAAAGCGTTTTTTAGTCGCTCACTTTCTCGCCTTTAATAAAAACATCAAACACGAATTTGCTAGGTTCTGTTGACATTTCATAAATTGCCACTAGCTTTAGCTAGTGGATAATGAATAACATGAAAAAGGCTTTAGCCGAATAGTAAGAGAAAATCAATCATCCTTTTTGCTTTAGCGCAAATTAGGCTGAAGCCAAGAGGAACTTTATTAAAAGGAGTTTGGCTAAAGCCGCTTATTGGCTACAAATTCTGTCCACTAGCTAAAGCTAGTGGCAACTAAAAAAACAAAATGTCAACAGAACCTAGGCTTTAACCGATATTCCATTAACTGCCAGGTTTTTGTTCTTGAATTTTTCGTCAGTCGTTACATCGCTTTCGATTACTTCGGCAATGGCAGGCGGAATTTCGGGAACAACTGATTCATCAGGTAACTCGACTTCGGCGGTAAATAATCCTTCGATTCGGCGCGTTTGAAATTCATCTATTTCCCACGTCAACCCGTCTTCGCCGACGATTTCATAACGCGTTTTCTCGATTCGTGCGTTTTCCGTCAGCGACCACAAAATCTCGAAAATTTTCTTTGAGATTTCATACTCTTCCTCGCTACGCACGAAACCTTCGCCGCCTTTTCTGGTCAGATAAAACTCCTCACCCTTCGCCCTGACTCGCACTTCGGGATTGCCGACGCTCAGATAACCCTGTCGAATTTTAGTTCCTTTGGTAATTCCCGTCGGTAACCTGCGCAACAAAAACTTTTTCTCAATTTCCATATTGGATTTTTCTATTTTTCCAAAATTTTCTATTCAAATTGTTTCTTAAATTCTTCAAACGACTGCCGAAACAAATTAAATTCCCCGCGCAGATTTTCCAATTCGGTTTCGAGCGTTGCGATTCGTTCATTTTCCGCTTGATTCGAGCCGGAACCTGAAACTTCTTTCGCGTAAATCGCAGAAGCGTCAATTTCGCCGGAAAGAAGATGCGCGTAGCGAACTTCTTTCTGTCCGGGCTGGCGTTCGAGTCGGGCGACGAGCGGCTCGTCGCGCCGCATCAGTTTGTCGAGCGTCTCCTGCACTTCGCCAAGAGATGAAAAATCGTAAAGCCGGTCGGTGCGCCCGCGCAGCTCGCCCAAAGTCTGCGCTCCGCGAAGAAGCAAAACGCAAACGATTGAAATTTCCGAGCGTTCGAGTTCAAGCACTTTATCCAAAATATGTTTGTATTTCGGAACGCGCGAGGTGCTGCCGTAAAAAACATACGCCAGATTTTTTTCGCGCAAATCGTCGAGCGATTTCTGCACTGTTTGTTCGCCGTAAGACACGACCGGCTCGCGGTTGGTTTTCTGGTTGCACGCGGCGACGAGCGCGTTCAAAGTCATCGGATAGTATTCGGGCGTGGTCAATTCCTTTTCGATTAATGCGCCGACGACGCGCGCTTCAATTTCGTTTAGTATTTCAGGCATATTCGATTTAACAGCATAAAGCAAAGTCAGAAGAAACTAAACTGCGAAACAACACGAAAAGAATTTAGCGTTGCCTCGTGTTACTTCGCGGTTTAGTTTTCTGAGGCTTTGCACAAAAATTAACGATGTGCCGCTTTTATGAGCGACAACTATTCGCTGTTCATTATTCATTATTCGTTGTTTTCAATGGTTATCCTGGTTTTTCAGTGAACAGTGAACAACGAACAGCGAACAGTTGCCGCCCACTTTTCTAAATTTTGTGCAAAGCCGTTTTCTGATATTTCCGCTTCGCTCAACGAATGAATTAAAATTAAAACGTGAAAATTCTAGTAGCGCGGCGCGCCGATGAAATCCGAATCGCTTACGAAAAACTTTCGGCGTCGCCCGTTCTCGGCTGCGACACTGAAACTTCTTCGCTAAGCGCGCGCGGCGGACGAATCTTCAGCGTCCAATTTTCCGACGGCGATTTCTCGGTTTTAATCCCGACGAGCGAAGGCGTCGCTTTAGGACAACTCACTGCCATTTTAGAAAATCCCGACATCACAAAAATATTTCACAACGCGCGATTCGATTTGGAATTTTTGCGCGAAAGCGGTTATCAAGTCTCAAATGTTTTCGACACGATGATCGCCGAAAAAGTTTTAACCAAAGGCGCGGGACAATCGGCGAGTTTAGCCGAAACGCTTTACCGCTATTTTGCGATTGATTTAGACAAATCGCAGCGCGCGAAATTCAACCGAAACTGGAACGGCGTTTGGACTCAGGATTTGGTTGATTACGCCCTGAGCGATGTCGTCTATCTACCGGAACTGAAAAAGCAACAGGAATTGTGGCTCGAAAAATTGAACTTGAAAAGCGTTTACGAAAATCAAATCGCCAAAATAATCATTTAAAGCAACGTCGTTTTGCCGCCGCAAGAGAAAACAAGCGCGGACAAGACAACGCACAGCCAAACTTCAAAATAAAATTTGAGCTTTTGCGGCGGCAATCGGCGATGAATACACTTAACACGACGCGCTAATTTTACACTGTTCCGAAATTTTATTTAAGGTTGAATTTTTGAAAATATTCGTCAATTTCCAAACGCAATTCGATGCCGACGCGCTCGAAAATGTCGAGCAAATCGTTATATGCGCCCGCGCCGCCGAGAAAATCCCAGAATTCTTCGGCGACTTTTAATTCGTTCGGCAAATCGAGCATTCCGCGCATCGTCCAGCGGTTGTAAGGTTCGGGCGCGTATGGATTGTAAGGAATCGCAATCAGCGAGTTAACTTTTGCATCAGGCGTGTCGGCTAAAACGGCGGCGACCCATTCGAGCAGCGTTCGTTTGAATTCCTTAAATCCGCCCGCATTCGGTTTCGCCGTTTTGATGTCGAAAAGAAACAATTCTCCGTCTTTACCTTCGATGAAAACATCAACTCTTGTTGATTTGATTTTAATCATTTCTCCGTTGCGGCAAACTTCTCGAATGCGTTCAATTTCGCTCACTTTATCGGGCATTTCCTGCGCGGTAGTCAATTCGCTCATTATTCGATGAATCAATCTATCGGCTTCTTCGCTGATATACTCGCCTGCCTTTGTTTGCGCCTTTGCGTTTGCGTGATTTGATTTAGCTAACGCGACGGCAACCGGCTCAAAAACGCTCGTTCCGAAATTTGTGTTGAGAGAATGAATAAACGAATATAAAGCCAAACGGTCTGTGCCGAGTAATCTGGTATGAAAAGGCATCGCGGCAGGTTCGGGTTTGTAATTGTTGAATTTATTTCTTAATGCTTTTCGTAAAACGTTTTCAATAGAATTTGTTTCTTCAATTCCAAGAAAAATTCCTCTTTTTTCATAAATTAAATTATTACTAATATTCTCTATGGGATTACTTCTCCAGTTTTCAAGCAACTGTCTTCCTTTTCGAGAGTCATAATTTAAATTCCTTTTAGTTATATCCTTTGCTATTTTAGACAGTTTATTTTTATATGTATTTGCCTGCCTGTTTGTTAAATAAGCTAAGTTAGTTTTCTCAAAATCCTCTATTTCTTGGATTATTTTTAGTCCAATCTCTAAACCGTCGTCATTTTCCTGATTTTCATCAATCGGATCAAAATGCAGTAGAGAACCATCTTTGGTAATGTAAGAGTGTCGGTGCGTTATTCGGCGAATAGCATAATGCAAACCAGCCAAAGCATCAGTAATTTCTAATTCATTTAAAGATTCAAACATTTATTTTCTTTCCAATTCAATAATGTCAAAATGGTCTCGCGGCAAACTCTCAATTATAAATTCTGCTGAAAGAGGATGCGCTTTATCTGCTATTGGAACATTTTTAAGAATACCTACAACTTTATCGTATGGAATGACATACAACAATGGTTTAAAGTCTTGATGAACTGCGCTATCAACAACTGCTGCTATCTCTCTTTCCTGTTCTTCTGTAATTACGCCCGCCGCTCTCTTGAAAGCGGCTCCCTTTAAAATACCGACTTTATTATCCTTTATTTTACTGCTGTGATTATCACGGTCTTTAACTTCTTTCATCAAACTCAAATAAATTTCTTTCGGACAAGAAGTAGGCGCAACCGTATAGGCATAACCTGGATGTCCGTCTGAGTCAAAAAAAGGAGTGCACCAGACATAATGGTCGTTATCAAAGTAGCGTGTTGCTATATTAAAAGCGAGCCAAGTGTTTGTAGAATATAAAATAAGCTCTGGCACTTAATTTCTCCTATTAGAATATAAATTAGCTCAAACTTTCCTTAAGTGAAAAATTATTTCTGAATACGCGCCTTTGTCTTTTTCGGTGCGATTCAAAACAGGGCGTTTGTATTGATTGACGATCTGCAGATTCGCACTTTCGGCAATTTGCGGGTAAAGATTGTATTTGTCGTTGGCGACAAGGAAAATGTCAAAATCTTCGGCTAAAAACTTTCGCGCGTTGCGGAGAACATCGGCGATTCCGGCGGCGTAATCGGCTTGCGCTTGTTTCGATTGTTTTTTGTGCATCGCGCCGATTTCCTGCGCGTCGCGTCGTTCAAAGCCGAAAAGGTCGTAGGCGTAAGCGTGTTGTTCGTGGTAATCAATCAAGCCGACATACGGCGGGCTTGAGAAAATGCCGCGAATCTTTTGTTTTTTCGCTAATTCGGCGAGCGGTTTATTTTGCTTTTCGAGTTCCGCCAGAATATCAATGTTTGTCGAATCGCCGTTCAAGCAAATCTGCTCGGTGTCGGTTCGCAGTTTATCAAACTCAGCCAGACGTTTGACCGTATCGGTCGCGTATCTTTCCCACCACGAAACGATTGTAAACAAAGGTTTGCAGATTTTTCCGTGTTTCGCGCAGTAGTAAGTTGTCGTGACGGGTTCGACCAATGTCGCTAGATCGGCGTGCGTCGTGGCGCGACAACTGCGAATCGTGCGGCTCAGAATCACCGTCAAAACATCGCGGATTTCTACGCTTTTTACTCGTTTGATTTGCTCGGAGACAAAATCAATTTCTTCGCGCACCGATTCGACAAACCATTTATCAAGAAATCTTTCAGATTTGTTTTGTTTGAGTTTAATGCCGTAAAGTTCGACTACTTCGTGATACTTTTTCAAAACAATCGCTTCGTGTTCCGCCGTGTAAGTTTTATCGTCAAAGTCTTTTCTTCGAGCGCGTATTTTGAATTCGGGCGAAGGAAAATATTTATTGTTGTAGCGGTTGAGATACTCCGTCAATTTAAGTTCAAATTCGACATTCGATTGTTCGGCGGTAAATGTCCCAAGCCATTGCGAAATATCATTGATGCAGCTTTGCAGTTCGACGAGATTTACCTTTTTGACTTTGACGTTTGAAATCAAAGTGTTGAAAGCCGAAATATCAATCCCGACTGCGTTAATGCCTAACTCGGTCGCCTGCACGAGCGTCGTTCCGCTGCCGCAAAACGGGTCGAGAACGATGTCGCCTGGGCGAAAGAAAACTTCTCGTTTGAAATTGTCGGTGTGCGAATCTAAAAAATATTCGACAAGCTGCGGAATGAATTTGCCTTTATACGGATGAAGCCGGTGAACGTGCTTGGTCGTTTCCGATTCTTTGTATTGCTCAAACGACAAAGCCCAATTTAAATCCGCGCCGAGTTGTTTTTTCCAAACCGTTTCTCGCTGGTAAGTTTCGTAATAATCAATGAGGTCTTGTTTGGCAACGTAAGTATTGCCGTTTTCGCCGCGTTTATTTACTCTGCCGTAATTTATAAGGTAAGCAATATTCGATGGCGTGACGGACTTTCCAAGAAAATTCGTCGCCCAAACGCTTGCTTCTTTGATGGTGAATAAATTTTCCATTTAAGTTATTTTACTCAAAATTTCATGATTCGCACACGGCAATCAAATTATTAAACGAATGCTCAATATCGAAGTCGTTCGCCCGCGCTGATGAGAATAGCATTCACGAAGATTTCTTCTGAATGACGGCGACGTAGTTTGCTTCTTCCGCGTTCAATAGTTCTTCGATACGCCAATCGGTGTCGCTCAAGATTTCACGCATTTCTTCGGGCGAGACGAAAAGATAATCGAACCATTCGCCGATTGTTTTGCCGTAGCGGACGCGCATTCTGATTTGTCCGCCTATTCTCCCGCGCCGAAGGTTTGCGCGGTGATACGGCGGATGAAGCGGATGGTCAGTTATATATGGATTACGCGTTTGGGCGATAATCCGCGCGTCGGGCGCGGTGATGCGTGAAAATTTTTTGAGAAGCAACCGGGCATTTTTCGCGCTGCCGAACAAGCCGAAATTGTTGCCCATCATAATAATCGTGTGGAAAGACGCGGGTTTAAATTTATCAACATCATTTATCGGGCGGACAATCGCCCGTTTCAAACCGCGCAATTTGCAGACGCGAATCGCGCCGGGCGAATTGTCTATGCCCGTGACATCGAAATTTTTCGCCTGCAAATAAAGCGCGTGTCTGCCCGCGCCGCAGCCGACATCTAAAACTCTTCCTTTCACTAATTTGATAGCGCGTTTTTCGAGCGGCGACCACTGGCGATATTCGGAGAAATATAATCCTGGGTCAGAACCGGTGTCAATGTATTTGTCGTCGCGCTCGATAATTTCGACAGTCGTTTGTCGGCTGTGAAACTGCGCCAGCAGTTGTTGTCCGTAGGCGTCCCGGCTGGTTTTCATAATGCTTGGTTTGTTTGGAATGCTTTCGCGCTGATGCGCTCAATTGCCGTCAGGATGACGGCATTCCGTTTACCAGCGATGATACGCCGGATGACTTTCTTTAACGGCGACGAATAAACCTTTGCACGTCGCGCAGACTTTATCATTCGCAATTAATTCGGCTTCGACCGTGGCGCGGTCTTCGGTTGATTCGATGACGCGGGCTTTTAAATAAATCGGCACATCAAACGGCGTCGGGCGCAGAAGTTTGATTGAGTAGTTTGCCGTGACGGTGCAGTCGGGCGCGTCTTTGCCGCTCCGTTTCATCAAAAAATGCGCCGCCGTCCAGTTTGAATGACAATCGAGCAGCGCGCCGACGATGCCGCCGTTGAGCATTCCGGGAAACGCCTGGTGATGGTCGTCGGCGCGCCATTCGGCGGTGACTTCTTCGCCGACCGGAAAACTGCGAATCCGCAAGCCTTTTTCGTTTTTTACGCCACAGCCGAAACAGATGCCGTTCGGGGCGAAAGTTTCTTGCAAAGATTTTTCTTCGTTCATAATAATTTAGGTTGTGTATTGAGCGTGGCTTTTGATGTTTCCGTCTTTTGTCCAATGCCACAATTCATTAAATTTTAGGTAATAGTAATCAACAGATGATTTTGATTTATTGTAATAAACAGTAATTTGCTTATTGTTAATCGTAATTCTAAATTCTTCAATAGGATCATAGGTCTGAAGCGGTCTGAATTCACCGTCACCATCTTGATGCTTCCAAATATCTATTTTCACGCTGTCGCCGTTGTTCGCGTATATTTTCATAATTTATCTTAAAATTATTTTTTATTCAGGACTCGATGATAAAACATTTGGAGTTATAAATCACTTGTTTTTGTTTGATAAACCTGTGTTAGAATCTCAAAGCAAAACGCCTCAAAACTTTCAAAAATTAACGGAGAAAAATTTTATGCTCGCGCTTCTGGCAATCGTTTTTTTAGTTTGGCTAGTCTTCGGTTATTTTGCCTACGGGCGCTGGATTGCGAAACAATTTCGTCTTGACGACGAACGCGAAACGCCCGCCAATAAAATAAACGACGGCGACGATTTTATTCCGACGAAACCGTTCTACTTGTTCGGTCAACATTTTTCGGCGATTGCGGCGGCGGGTCCGATTGCCGGTCCGATTATCGCGTGTCAGGCGTTCGGCTGGCTGCCGTGTCTTTTGTGGATTGCGTTCGGCGTGGTTTTAATCGGCGCGGTTCACGATTTTTCGACTTTGGCATCGAGCGTTCGTCACGGCGCGACTTCGATTGCCGAGATTACGAAAGAGAAATTGGGAACCGGCGCGGGGCGAGCGATGATGGCGTTTATCTGGATTGCGCTCATTTATGTCATCGTCGCTTTTACTGATATTACGGCGGGAACTTTCGTATCGGGAACCGAAGAATTGCAAGGCGTCGGAAATTTTAACGCGGGCGGCGCGGTCGCATTTGCGAGCGTAACTTATCTTTTGCTTTCAATCGTCCTCGGACTCGTCGAAAGATTTTTAAAGCCGCCGCTTTGGTTATCTACGATAATTTTTGTTCCCGCGACTTTCGCCCTGTCTTATCTCGGAACAAAATTCTCGACCGTGTTTTTGCTTGATCACGTTAGTTGGGGAGTTTTGATTTTGATTTACTGCATCGTTGCCTCACTCGTTCCGGTTTGGGCGCTGCTTCAGCCGCGCGGATATTTGGGCGGCTTTGTGCTTTATACGGCGATTGCCGTCGGGATTCTCGGAATCTTCTTCGGCGGTTACGAAATTCAGCAGCCGTCATTCAAATCTTGGGACATCGGCGGAATGACGGGAATGCTTTTTCCGTTTCTGTTCGTGACGATTGCCTGCGGCGCGTGTTCCGGTTTTCACGGGCTGGTTTGTTCGGGAACGACATCGAAACAAATTGATAAGGAGTCGCACACAAAAGCCATCGGTTACGGCGCGATGCTGGCAGAAGGTTTCGTCGCATTTATCGCGCTCGTCACGGTTATGATTGTCGCCTCCGAAGCGGTCAAAGGCGTTTCGCCCGGCAAGATTTACGGCAACGGCATCGGCGAATTTTTGACTATTTTAATCGGGAAAGAAAATTTACCGTTCGCGGTTACGTTCGGCGCGATGGCATTCTCGACGTTTGTTTTCGACACGCTTGATGTCAGTTTGCGGCTCGGTCGTTATATCGTTCAAGAATTATTCGGTTTGAAGGGGAAACTCGGCGCAATCATCGGAACTTTGGCGACGATTGTCGTGCCGTTCATCTGCGTTTTGATTGCGCCGAAAGGAAGTTGGAACGATTTCTGGACGCTGTTCGGCGCGTCGAATCAACTGCTCGCCGCATTAACCCTGCTTTCGATCACGGCGTGGCTTTATCAAGCGCGCCAGCGCATCGCCTTCACGCTTTTGCCGATGCTGTTTGTTCTGGCGATTACGCTGACGGCTCTAACGAGTTTGGTCATCGGAAATTTCCGCGCGGCGAATGGCTTCGATATAAAGTTCGTCAACGGGCTGGCATCGCTCGTTTTGATTGTTTTAGCCGTCTATTTAGTCGTAACGGCTTTGATTAAATTGAGAAGCGAAAAGCGCGGCGAATTGATTGTTGAAAACGCTTGATTTTAAGTTGGCTCAAAAGGCTTTTTCGGCATCTAATAAAAATATAAAAAACAGTTAATCAGGCTGTCTAAATTGCTGAAAATATAGTAAAATATAGCCAGCGAATTAAAGTAAAATTTAACAAATCAGAGGACAATAAATTGGCTAAAGCAAAAACAGAATACGGTGCGGATCAGATCACGGTTTTAGAGGGGCGTGACGCGGTTCGCAAACGCCCGGCGATGTATATCGGCTCGACCGGCGATATTGGTCTGCATCACTTGGTTTATGAAGTCGTGGATAACTCGGTTGACGAAGCTCTCGCCGGTTATTGCGACACGATTGAAGTCGCCATTCATATGGACAACTCAATCACCGTCATTGATAACGGGCGCGGTATTCCCGTTGATATGCACAAACAGGAAAAGCGTTCCGCCGCCGAAGTTGTGATGACGATTCTGCACGCGGGCGGAAAGTTCGATTCAAATTCTTATAAAGTTTCCGGCGGTCTGCACGGAGTCGGTGTTTCCTGCGTTAACTTTTTGAGCGAATGGTTACAGCTCGAAATTTGGCGCGACGGGAAAACTTACGAAATGGAATTTCGCGCCGGTATTCCGGTTGCGCCGCTCAAACAAACCGGCACAACGAAAAAGCGCGGCACAAAAATCACGTTTCGCCCGGACGCGACGATTTTCGACACGGACATTTATAGTTTTGAAAAATTGTCGGAACGGCTCAGGGAAAAAGCGTTTTTGAACAAAGGCATTCGCATTTTTATCAAGGACGAACGCGAGGAAGAAGAAAAATCGCACGAGTTTTATTACAAAGGCGGCATTGCCGAATTCGTAAAACATCTCAACAAAAATAAAGTCGCGTTGCACGAAGACCCGCTTTATTTCGAGCGAGTGGCGGACGATTTATCAATCGAAATCTCGATGCAGTATAACGACACTTACGACGAAAAGATTTTCACGTTCGCCAACAACATCAACACGGTTGACGGCGGAACGCATCTGTCGGGTTTTCGCGGCGCGATAACCCGTACGATTAACAACTACGCGCAGAGTTCGGGCTTATCAAAAGATTTTAAAACTGCTCTTTCCGGCGACGACGTGCGTGAAGGTTTGGTTGCCGTTATCAGCGTCAAATTGCCGCAGCCGCAGTTTGAAGGACAAACGAAAGGCAAACTAAATTCGGATGTCAAAGGCGCGGTCGAATCGTTTCTCAACGAAAAGCTCGGCGAATTTTTCGAGCAGAATCCGGGCGTCGCCAAAAAAATCGTCGGCAAAGCCGTTGACGCGGCGCGAGCGCGTGAAGCTGCCAGAAAAGCGCGCGAGATTGTCCGCAAAAGCGTTCTTGGTGGTTCGACTTTGCCCGGAAAACTAGCGGATTGTCAGGAAAAAGACCCGGTGCTGTCGGAACTTTACCTGGTCGAAGGCGATTCTGCGGGCGGTTCGGCGAAACAGGGACGTAATCGAAAAAATCAAGCCGTTTTGCCTTTGAAAGGTAAAATTTTGAACGTCGAAAAAGCGCGT
Source organism: Pyrinomonadaceae bacterium (assembly GCA_030448055.1). GTDB lineage: Bacteria > Acidobacteriota > Blastocatellia > Pyrinomonadales > Pyrinomonadaceae. The sequence continues at coordinate 481,836 of JAUJNR010000003.1, read as the reverse complement.
TTCGACAAGATGCTCGGACACAGCGAAATCAAAGCGTTGATTACCGCGCTTGGCACGGGTATCGGTAAAGAGGATTTTGATGCGGTGAAACTTCGTTATCACAAAATCTGCTTGATGGTTGACGCGGACGTTGACGGCTCGCACATCAGAACTTTGCTGCTGACGTTTTTCTATCGGCAGATGCCAGAGCTTATCGAGCAAGGATATATTTATCTGGCGCAGCCGCCGCTTTACAAAGTCAAGCGCGGCAGAAAAGAAGAATATATTAAAGACGAGCCGGAAATGTTTCAGTATATGATGCGGATGGCGACCAACGATTTGACGGTTGCCTCGAACGGCAGAACATTCGGCGGACGCGAAATCTCGAAGGCGTTGGGGCAGACGGTTGAATTCAAACGCTATTCGGAACGCTTTGCCCGTCGGCTCGGCAATGATGAAAAACTGCTTCACATTTTGCTCGATGCGTTCGGCGGCAAAGACGGCGTTTTGATGAAAAACAAAGTCAAGCTCCGTCAGGTTTTCGAGCAGGAAGAATTGATGGCGCAAATCGAAGGCGCCGTCGCCCGCGCCGGTTACAAAACCGAATTGATGACTGACGAAGAACACGGTTTGGCGGAAATCGAGATTTCGATGCCGAACGGACAGGCGATTTTGTTCGATTGGAATTTGGCGAGTTACGTCGAATTTCAAAAAGCCATCGAGCTGAAAAAATCGCTTGAATTAGATTTTCCCGCGCCGTTTCAAATCGGCGAAAACGGTAAATCAGAAACGCTCGCCACGCGCGAAGATTTGCTCGAACGGGTAATGACGATGGCGAAAAAGGATTTGGCGATTCAGCGTTACAAAGGTTTGGGCGAGATGAACCCCGAACAGCTTTGGGAAACGACAATGGACCCTGAAAAGCGAACGCTGCTGCAAGTTCGCATCGAAGACGCGATTGAAACCGACCAGATTTTCACGGTCCTGATGGGCGACCAGGTTGAGCCGCGTAGAAAGTTTATCGAAGACAACGCGCTCGATGTGAAAAATTTGGACGTTTAATTTTGGAGTAGAAGCGATGGAAGCAGTTTTAGATTTTCCGAAAGTAGAACCGCGAACGAAACAATCATCGGTTGAAAAAGAGCTGACGGTTGAACGGGTTTATTTGCAAGATGTCAGTTGGGAGACATACCGGCAGTTAGTCGAAGACCAAATGGGTAAGCGTGATTTGCGCTTGACTTACGACGACGGAGAGTTGGAAATTATGGTTGTTTCCTACAAGCACGACGCTTATTCGTTCATGTTGGGAGAAATTGTCAGCACCATCAGCGATTGGCTGGAATTTGATTTTGTCGGAGCAGGTTCAACTACGTTTCGAGCCGAGAAAAAGCGAAAAGGTTTTGAGGGCGACGGAAGTTTTTATTTCAAAAACGCCGAAACCGTGCGCGGCAAAGACGAAATTGATTTGAGTGTTGACCCACCGCCCGAACTCGTCATCGAAATTGACATCACACACGGTTCGCTGTCGAAATTTCCGATTTTAGCGGCAATCGGTGTCGAAGAAATCTGGCGTTTTGACGGCAACGGTGTAGTTTTCTATCGCCTCCGAAATGAAAATTACGAACAGGTCGCTGAAAGCGTTTGTCTGCCGAATGTAAAAAGCGAAATCGTCACCGAACTGCTTTTTGCCGCCGAAGAAATGAAGCGCTCCGAATGGCTTAAACTCGTTCACCAAACAATTAAGAAAGTTCCAAGCATTTGATTTGAAGGCGATTTATGTTCGTGTTAATTTTTCTAATCTGGATAATACTTTTTTTCTCGCTCCCCGCCGCCCTGCTTATCACCGCCACAATTACATATGCCGCCGGAGTGGAAAAATTTAAAGTAATCGGCAAATTACTTATCGCTTTCGCGGGGCAATTCTTGACAACGCTCATTATGCTTTATCTCATATTGCTTTTGATCGTTGGCGCAGAACCGCGCCGCAGCCGCAGTTTAGAACTTAGCACGGGAGAAGAATTGACAGCCTTGTTCGCGCTATTCGGTTATGCGGTCGCGGGTTGGCTTTTATGCTCGTTCATTAACGGGAAATTAATCAAATCGTGGACTTATTTCAGCCTTGATTCTCATGGTAAGCCGCCTACAATTCTCGGCGTAAAATAACCGTCGCTCAATCACCTGCATTTTTTCAATTCGCTTTGCTTTCAATCAAAATGTTAATCTCGAAATATAGAATTTATGTTCGAGAATTTTACCAAACCGCGCCGCGTCGTCATCACGGGTTTCGGCTGCGTTACGCCAATCGGCATTGGGCGCGAAGATTTTTGGAAATCTTTGCGAATGGGAAAAAGCGGCGTCAGTCAAATCGAAAGTTTTGACACCGCCGATACAAAAGTAAAAATTGCGGCGGAAGTTAAAGATTTTGATTGGGAAGCCGAATTAAATCCGAAAGACAGAAAACACGTCGCGCGCACGGTTCCGTTGGCGCTTCGGGCGGCGCGCGAAGCGGTCGCGGACGCGCAAATCGAATTTGAAAATCTCACCCTTTGCGAAAGACAAAACTTCGGCGTGATTTTGGGAACCGGCGGCGGCGGGCTGGCTTTTACCGAACGGCAATACAGATACTGGTTCACGGGCGAAGAAAAAAAGGCGAGCCTTTACTCGATTCCGGCTTCGACGCACGGCGGTTTGTCGTCGGAACTCTCGATGGTTTTCGGACTGCACGGACTCTCGCACGTCGTTTCGACCGGCTGCACGAGTTCGACCGACGCGATGTTTTACGCCGCGCAGAACGTCGCGCTCGGCAGGCAGAATTTTATGCTGACCGGCGGCGTTGATTCGCCGCTCGCGCTCGGCATTTTGAAAGGTTTTGATTTAATGACGGTTCTGACCGACGGCTGGAACGACGCGCCCGAACGCGCTTCGCGCCCGTTTTCAAAAGACCGTTCGGGAATCGTTTTGGGCGAGGGCGCGTGGATTTACGTTTTGGAAAGTTTGGAAAGCGCGCAAACGAGAGGCGCGAAAATTTACGCGGAAATTGCCGGTTACGGCTCGACCTGCGACGCATATCACCGCGTTCGATTGGAAGAAAACGGAGTCGAACCTGCCAGAGCGATGACGCTGGCGATGACGGATGCAGGTCTCGCGCCTGAACGAATTGATTACGTCAATCTGCACGGAACTTCGACGCAGTTAAACGACCGAATAGAAACCGTCAGCATCAAAAACGCCTTCGGCAAACACGCTTACCAACTAAAAATGTCGGCGACGAAATCGCAAATCGGGCATCCGCAGGGCGCGTCGGGCGCCGCCGGCATCGGCGCCAGCCTGCTCGCCTTAAAGGAAAGCGTTATCGCGCCGACGATAAATTTGGATGTGCCTGACGCTGATTGCGATTTAGATTACACGCCGAACAAAGCGCGAGAAGATGCGGACGTAAAAATCGCTTTGTGCAATTGCATCGGCTTCGGCTCGAAAAATTCGGCGCTAGTTTTGAAGGAAGTTGAAGTTTGATGCCGGAATTAATGTGCCGCCCGCGAACGGTGTTTAACCTACAACTACAAAGAGACTACTTGAGAAAAAGGTGTCGGACGGCGAGGCAGAATGGTTCGCTCCTCCGGCGGCTGATTTGAGAAATACCGGCGACATTTAATTTAAAGGTTGAAATGAAGTAGCGCGAAACGAGCTATATACAAGTTCAGGGTGAAAAGACCCATTGATAACAAAGTCGCTGTTTCGCCCTCACATCCATTGATTCAAAGAATCAAACCACTGCCTCCGGCAGTGGTTCTACAAGGACGTGAGGCGAAACAGCGGACAGACCGAAATATTTTCTAAAATATATCTCCCTAGAGGTGTCAACAACTAAGGAGATATATTTATGAGCAAGCGATTTAGACGACTATCGCATACCATTTACGAGTGTAAATACCATTTAATATTTTGTCCAAAGTATCGCAGGCGAATACTAAAAGACGAAATTCGAGCATATGTAAAACAGGAAATACGTAACTTGCTGCGACAGAAAGAAGGCATAGAAATCATCGAGATGAATGTGCAAAGCGACCATGTTCATCTGGTTGTCTGGATACCACCAAAGTATGCTGTCTCGGCGGTGATGGGTTATTTGAAAGGCAAATTGGCGATTCGGATTTTTCAGCGATACGAAAAGTTAGGCAAGCAATTTTGGGGCAGGCATTTGTGGGGACGAGGCTATTGTGTCAGCACCGTCGGCATAGACGAGACGCGCATCCGCGAGGATACGTGCAATGGCAAGAGAATAAAGAGCGGGAGATCGAAAAGTTGCAGGGCAATTTGTTCGACGAGTCAGAAGACTAGCCAATAATGGCGCACCTTCTAGGGCAAAAAAACAAAGCCACCGCCTCTGGCGGTGGTACTTTTACTTGTTGTGCCGCTCGTTATATTTTAAGAGCGCCTTTGCAATGGCAAAATACGAACTCGCGCTCTACCTTCGTCAATTACAACATTCGACTTATGGAAGAACGAGCTATGCTTCGGCAGTTGTCGGATCAATGATAGTTTTAACTTCCGATACCTGATTCGCCGGAAACCCACCTTGTCGTGCGTGTTCTCGAACCATTTCTTCATTTGGCGCAATATAAACGCAGTATATTTTGTCATCGGTAACGTAACTTTGAACCCATTGAATCTGTGAACCCATTCGGTTCAATACGCCGCAAGACTTTTGCGAAATAGCTTGAAGTTCTTGCGGAGATAATTTTCCTGCATTAGGAATCTCACGCTCAATTACATATTTCGGCATAAATACATCTCCTTTCAGAAAGTAATTTGTTCTCAAACAGCAGAGAAATCAAAATATCATATATCGTTGTTGCAAATCCAGCACTGTTTGGGAAAACTGAGAAGCCGCCCAACGGCTGAGATAACGTGGGGCGAAACCGCCGTATGCAACGTGAAGGAAACCAGACACCGTTTTTAAGAAAGTAGCTGCCAGCGCCCTCACGACCATTGAATTGTTCGACGGCGCGTTATTCTCCGACGAGTTTTAACGCTTCTTCACGCAACGCTCGGCTGATAAAGAAACTGTTTAGCTCAAGTTCGTCCAAAATCGGCTTTACAGCCGAAACCACGCCGTTTTGTTTCGCTCGCACCAGAACGCCGACTGTTCCGATAACTGAAACTCCAAGTCGTTTTGCCGCCGCACGCGCTTGTTTATCGTCGGAAATTAACAAACAACTTTTCTCGCTCGCCAAAGCGATAGCTTCAGCTTCACCAGCATCTACCGCAAGACGCAATGCCGCAACCAGCAAACTGCTCGCTAGATTTTCGGTTTGCAGCCACGAAAAGTTGCTGCCAAACTCTCGCTCAACTTCCGGCGGAATCATTATCGGATCAAACAGCGAGAGCAAAATATTTAGCTCTCCAATGCGCTCCAGTCCAATTAAACAAGTGCTGTCGGAAACAACCGCTTCTTTCACAAGCCAAGTTCCTCGCGCAACTCGTCGGGCGGGTAATTAAAAACCGGAACTTTGTGTCGCCCTAAAATTTCTATAAAAGCGCGTTTAGAATAGCCCGCTAATTTTGCGGCTTGACCTAAAGAAACGCGCTCCGTTTCATACAATTTTATGGCAAGAAGCGTTTGCACTTCATCCTTTGATAGGTTTGACGGTAAATCTAGTTTTAGCTCAACGATAGTCTGCATAATTTTCACCCATCAATATATTAACACCGTCCGGGCAAAAGAGAAGCCGTCGAACGATTGAGATGACGTGGGGCGAAACCGCCGCCACACAAGTTAAAAGTAAAAAGACAACGTGAATAAGAAAGTAGCTGTTTCGCCCTCACGTCTAATGAATTGTTCGGCTCGGCGTTAAAATCGAGCTGACTTTTTATAATTTTTGTCATCTTCAATTTCGCACCGCAACGAGAAAGTAGTTTTGTTTTTAGCAATGGCAATGTATTCGTCGGCAATCGGTTGAAACGCGTAACGATTGCCTTCAAGCACTTCGTAACTCCCAAGCACTAAATTGCTACAAGTATAAGAACGAACACGCATACTGCTAAACGGGTCACGCGAGTAATCTTCGACATATTTAATTTTGCCCTGCTCCACGATTAAATAAATTACAAAATTATCTCCTTCTTCCGTCGGGCAAATCTGTTTAGCTTTAACAACGCCTTTACCAGAACGAGCCGCTTCGTAAAGAGACAATCTGATGCGGTTGTTTTCGTTACGAGCGTGCAAGTATTTCGGGTCTAAATCAACCATAAACGTCAAGGTGCAAGCCGCTTGCAAAAATGATTTTTCTTGCTCCAACTCGTCGCGCAACTTGCGCTCGTCTGCGGGTAAATTGTCGTCAACTTTCTTTTGTGCATTTGCCTGATAAAACACACCAAATTGCAAAGCCGACAAAGAGGCGAGAACAAATAAATATTTTTGAATAGTTGAGACTTTCATAAAAACCAAGAAAGAGCTGAACGGTTGAGATGACGTGGGGCGAAACCAATTATGAGCAAGCAAAAAGAAAACACACAACGCGATAACAAAGTCGCTGTTTCGCCCTCACGTCCATTGAATTGTTCGGCTTTCCGTTATTTTTCGACTCTTTTTTAATTTTTGTCGGCTTCTCACCTTTTTCCTCGAATGTTTTTAAATCTACTTCAGCTAACGAAAGCCGCTTTGTTCCTGAACAGCAACAATCTATTCTAAACGCGCTGTCTCCTCTGTCATAAGCATAAACTAACCATTCATCATTTAATTTGTAACCCAAATCACAGCCTGTAAAATTTCTTAAAATCACAGATTGCTTTAAATCTCTTTTCCAAGCCTTTTTTACCTCGAAAGTTACAACAACGTCATAATCATTATCGGCTTTATTCAGGACTTGTTTAATTTCGGTAACTTTACCGACAAACACAGCGTCCGCAAGTTTAAAGTCTCTGTGAGTAAGATAAGCCGCTATATCGGGATTCCCATAACCACAATCGCATTGAGCCAAAGCCTTACCTCCGCAACAGAACAGAATAAATAACAAAATAATTGTAATTTTACTTTTCATATTACGTCCCTTTGTAGTTAAGCGAAGAAGCCGAACTTTGTATTGAACCGAATTACTTCGGTGTTACACCGAATTTTTATACGTTATTTTAACCGTTAAAGTCAATGAAAATCCAGTTTGGCTGGTTTTTGGCGTTCAAAAGCTAATTCGGCGTAATTAATTGAACGGAATTTTGTATAAATAATCGGCAGGCGGATGAAACGTATTATATTTGAGTCGGAAAATCGCTCGAATCGGCTTGAATTGGTGAAATTCGCTTCTCGCAAACCTTGCGCGAACGGTTAAAATCGGTTATAAAGTGGCTCTCACTTTTCACTTTTAGTTTTTCAGTGAAAAACCTTCTCTCCTTGTGTTGCGTATCAACAAAATCTAAAATCAGAAGAAAGCCAAACAAAAAGTTTGTATTTTATATTTCACAAAATTTAGGAAGGAGTTTTAGCGATGAACACGAAGAGAACGATTGTTTTTCTGCTCGCCTTTGTTTTATTTATGACCACCACGACGAGTTTCGCTCAGAGGAACGGCGCGGATAAACTGCCGCCGATTAAGTATCAGGAATTTACTTTGCCAAACGGTTTGCGCGTGATTATGCACGTTGATAAATCAACGCCGATTGTCGCCGTTAACGTCTGGTATCACGTCGGGTCGAAAAACGAAGTCGCCGGGCGGACGGGTTTTGCTCATCTTTTTGAGCATATGATGTTTCAAGGCTCGAAAAATTACGACGCCGATTATTTCACGCCCTTGCAGGAAGCGGGCGCGAACATCAACGGCAGCACAAACGTTGATCGCACGAATTATTTTGAAGTTCTGCCGTCGAATTTCCTCGAACTCGCTTTGTTTATGGAAGCCGACCGGATGGGCGGACTGCTCGAAGCGATGACGCAGGAAAAACTGGACAACCAGCGTGATGTGGTGAAAAACGAGCGTCGGCAGAATTACGACAACCAGCCTTACGGCACGGCGTATGAGAAAATCGTCTCGCTGATGTATCCGAAAACGCATCCGTATAGCTGGACAACGATTGGCTCGCTCGACGATTTGACCGCCGCTTCGATGGACGACGTGAAAGCGTTTTTCCGCGAGTATTACGTGCCGAACAATGCGTCTCTGGTAATTGCCGGAGATTTCGACCCGAAAGAAGCCAGAAAGTTAGTTGAAAAACATTTCAGCTCGATTGCGAAAGGCGCGGCGATTAAACGCCCGAACGTGCCGATGCCGAAACTCGACAAAGAGATTCGCGTCTCTTATGAAGACAGCGTGCAGTTGCCGCGTCTTTATATGACTTGGTTCGGCGCGCCGCGTTTCACGCAGGACGAAGCCGTGCTTGATATTCTCGCGGCGGTTTTGTCGGCGGGCAGAGGTTCGCGTCTGCAAAGCAATCTGGTTTACGGCAAACAAATCGCTCAGGACGCTTTCGCCAACAATCCGGCGTCGGAAATCAGCGGGCTGTTTCAAATCGTTTCGACGGCGCGACCGAACAAAACCTTAGAGGAAATCGAAAAGGAAATCAATGCGGAAATCGAGCGCATCAAAAACGAGCCGCCGACCGCAGATGAAATCGCCCGCGCTTTGAATCAAATCGAATCTTCGACCATTTACGGTTTGCAAACCATTCTCGGCAAAGCCGACCAGATGAACGGCTACGCGACATATCTGAATAAGCCGGATTATTTCGGCGCGGAGTTAGAGAAATACCGCAAAGTTACGCCCGCCGATGTGCAAAAAGCGGCGCAAACTTTTTTGACCGACAAGCGTCTGGTGATGAGTTTCGTGCCGCGTCCGAAAGACAAAGAAATGCCGAAAATGAACCAGGCGGCGAATCAGCAGGCTTCGGTCAGCAAAAAGGAAAAGTCGGCGATTGACAGTTCAAAACTGCCGAAACCGGCGGCGAATCCGAAATTCACTTTGCCGACAATTGAAAAAACCAAACTCTCGAACGGCTTGGAAGTCTGGCTCGTCAAGCAAAACGAACTGCCGATTGTTTCGATGAATATGGTTTTCAAATCCGGCACGACCGCCGACCCGCAGGGCTTGAGCGGTTTGGGCGGCACGACGGCTTCACTGCTCGACGACGGCACGAAAACGCGCTCGGCGGTGGACATCGCCAACGAAATTCAGTCAATCGGCGCGCGGCTTTCGACCGGTTCTTCCACCGATTCTTCGGGCGTGGAAATGCTGACGCTAACGAAAAATTTTGATAAAGCGCTCGACATCTACGCGGACGTGATTCAAAACGCCGAGTTTCCCGAAGAAGAAGTCAAAACTTGGCGCAGCCGCGCGCTCGTTTCGCTCCGACAGCGGCGCGATAACGCGAACGCCATCTCGAACATCGTCTATAACCGAATTTTATACGGCGACAACCACCCGTATGGCGTAACTTCGAGCGAAGCGTCGGTCAACGCCCTCAAACGCGATGACTTGAAACGATTTTATTCGACTTATTACCGCCCGAACAACGCGGTTTTAATCGTCGTCGGCGACACGGATATGAAAACTCTGACGCCGAAACTCGAAGCGAAATTCAAGGATTGGAAAGCCGGCGAAATTTCACCGATGACTTTGCCGAATGCTCCCGCGCGGGATAAAGCGGCAATTTACGTCGTTGACAAACCCGGCGCGGCGCAGTCGGTCATCAGCATCGGACAAATCGGCGTGGCGCGTGATAACCCCGATTATTTTCCGCTGCAAGTGATGAACACAATCTTAGGCGGCGGCTTTACGTCGCGCGTCAATATGAATCTGCGCGAAGACAAAGGCTACACTTACGGTGCGCGGACGGGCTTTGCGTTCCGGCGTGGCGCGGGACCGTTCTCGGCGAGCGCGGGCGTGCAAACTGCCGTGACAAAAGAATCGGTGATGGAATTCTTAAAGGAGATTCGCGGCATTCGCGGCGAAATTCCGGTGACGCAAGCCGAACTCGAATACAACAAACAAAGTTTGATTCGGCGTTTCCCGGCGAGCTTTGAAACCGTTGACCAAATCGCCGGACAACTCGCTAATTCAGTGGTCTATAATTTGCCCGACAATTACTTCGCCGAGTTCATCTCGCGCGTTAACGCGGTCACTTTGGAGGACGTAAACCGCGTCGCCAACAAATATCTGACGCCGGATAAACTGGCAATCGTCGTCGTCGGCGACCGAAAAACCATCGAGCCGGGCTTAAAGGCAATCGAAGGCTTAGGCAGCTCGATTGTTTATCTCGACGCGGAAGGCAATCCGATTCAATAAATCTTTTAACCACAAAGGCACAAAGACACAAAGAACACGGAGCTTATAAAATAGAAAGGGCAAAAGAAAATCATAACGAAATTTTCTTTTGCCCTTTCTTTGTGACCTTTGTGTCTTTGTGGTTAATTTGTTGTTAACTTGCCAATGCCTGAGTTTGCTGCTCGGACGCGGGCGGCTCAAAACCGAAATGTCGGTAAGCCGCGTCAGTTGCGATTCGTCCGCGCGGCGTGCGGTTCAAGAAACCGATTTGAATCAAATACGGTTCGATGACTTCTTCTATGGATTCGCGGTCTTCGCTGATTGAAGCCGAAATCGTGCCGACTCCGACCGGACCGCCGTCGAATTTTTCGATGATTGAAAGAAGCAATTTTCTATCAACTTCGTCTAGTCCAAAGCGGTCAACTTCCATCTCGTCCAAACCTTTCTGAGCCAGCGCGCCGCTGATGCGACCGTCGCCCAAAACTTCCGCGTAATCTCTGACGCGCCTGAGCAGCCGGTTGGCGATGCGCGGTGTGCCGCGAGCGCGTCGGGCGAGTTCGTCCGCGCCGGTCGCTTCAATTTCGACGTTCAAAATTTCCGCCGAACGGTGGATGATAATTTCCAAATCCTTCTTCGGATAAAAATCAAGATGATTGACGATGCCGAAACGTCCGCGCAGCGGAGCGGAAATCATTCCCGCGCGAGTTGTTGCGCCGACCAATGTAAACTTCGGCAAATCAATTTTTATCGAACGCGCCGCCGTGCCTTGTCCAATCATCAAATCGAGCTGATAATCTTCCATCGCCGGGTAAAGAATCTCTTCAATTTGCGGTTTCAGACGATGAATCTCGTCAATAAACAGCACGTCGCCCTCTTCGAGATTCGTCAGAATCGCCGCCAAATCGCCCGACTTTTCGACCGCCGGAGCATGAACCGTCTTCAGACTTGCACCAAGCTCGTTCGCTAAAATTATCGCCAGACTCGTTTTGCCGAGTCCCGGCGGACCAAATAATAAGACGTGGTCTAACGCTTCGCCCCGACGAAGCGCGGCTTTTAAAAATATCTTTAAATTATTGACGATTTTCGTCTGCCCGATATATTCGTCCAGCTTTTTAGGACGCAAGCTAGGCTCGCTCTGCACGTCCTCAATCGTCGCCTGACCGACGATTAAACCGCTCTGTCGAACCGGACTCTCTACTAATTCCAATGCCATTTTTAAACCTCTTTTCATGAATTTTCGACATTGATATTTTACTATTTGCAAGACTTTGTTTCAAGTATGAAACACGATTAGGAGAGGTTTTTTGTGGCTAATTTTAGGCGTTCGTGAAAGTTTTTCGTCCGACGCTTTCGCCTTTTGAAACCGCAAAAATCTCGGCGCTCTGCCCGAATTTTTCGACGAAACTTTCTTTCGAGGTCGTGACAAAAGTCTGCGTTTTGTCCTGCAAAAATTCGAGCAATTGACCGATGCGTTTGTAATCTAACTCAGCGTCAACGTCGTCGAGCAGAAAAAGCGGATATTCTTGATTTTGCGAATGATAAACCGACAGATTGGCGAGCTGCAAAATTAAAAGCGCGCTGCGCTGCTGACCAGATGAGCCGTATTTTCGCAAATCGTGTCCGTCGAAAAGAATGTCCAAATCGTCGCGGTGCGTTCCGATAAGCGCGTAACCGGCGGCGAGTTCGGCTTGCACGCGCAGCTTCAATCTTTCCGCCAGCAGGTTTGGGTAATCGTTCAAATCGCCTTTGCCTTCGAGCGATGAAACGTAACGAATCGAAACTTCCTCGCGGTCAAATAATTTCTTTTCTAATACTTCGTTCAATCTTTCGACAAAACGAAGGCGCGCTTTGTGAATTCGGGCGGCGTGCAAAATCAATTGCTCGTTCCAGGGTTCGAGTAATTCAGCGGTTTTCTCGATTGAAAATCCATTTTCCTGAGCCGATTGCAGCAAGGAGTTTTTCTGCCGAATCACGCGGTTGTAATCGGTTAGGGTTTGCACGAACGGCGGGTAAATCGAAACGATGCCGCCGTCGAGAAATTTGCGCCTGGCTTCGGGCGTTCCACGCACGATTTCGAGTTCGTCCGAATTGAAAAGAACGGCGTGAAGCTGTCCCAAAAATCTCTGCACAGTTTCGTTTTTATTGTTGACGCTTAAATTTTTTGTGTTGCCTTGCAGCGCGACTTGCAGCGAGCGTGAAATTTCCGCGCTGCGCTCGACCGAGCCGCGCACGATTGCCAGTTCTTCGCCGAATTTTATCGCCTCCTGCAATCTGGAGGTTTTGAAAGATTTCGTCGTCGCCAGCAAATAAATCGCTTCGAGCCAGTTGGTTTTGCCCTGTCCGTTTTCACCGAAAATGATGTTTAAGTTTTTCCCGCAGCGGATTTCGCCGTGCAGATTGCGAAAATTTTGTGCCGAAATGGTTTCAAGCAGCATATAATGATTTTAACACAGGCGAAGGCGGCGAAAAGTTTTCGCCGTTTGGCGGAAATAATTCGCCTATAAAAATCTGTGTTAAATAACGGCGTGTTTCGCAGGACTCATAATTTACGCCAATTTATCGAGGAAAAATCTAGTGAAAAATATAATCGGTTTGTTTTTGATTTTAGCGTTTTCCGCAGCGGTTTTCGGTCAGCATTCGAAGGCGAAACCGTTGGCGGAAAATTTCAGCGCAATTGCTCTTGACGGCAAATCGTTCGACCTTGCCGAATTGAAAGGCAAAGTCGTTGTTCTCACTTTCTGGTCAACGAAATGTCCGATTTGCCATAAAGAGATTCCAAAACTCAATCAATTGGTTGAAAATTATAAAGACAAAGCGGTTGTTTTTCTCGGTTTGACCATGGAGAATTCAGATAAGGTGAAAGCTTATTTGAAAAAAACGCCCTTTAAGTTCGACATTCTCCCGAATAGTTTCGGAGTGGTTTTGAAATACGCCGACAAAGACGGCGACGGTAATGTGGCGATGGGTTTTCCCGCGCATTATCTTATCAATCAAAAAGGCGAAATTGAACTCAAGACGAGCGGATTCGATAAGACTAAAATTCTAGATGTGGAAATAAATCGGCTTTTAATGACGAAATAAAAAGGATGCGAATTTCAGAAATTCGCATCCCATAATAATTTCTCTAAATTTTTCAAAGCGAATTAGAAACCGCTGACGTTCAATCGTCCACCCGTAACGGTTTTGCCGTTCAGAGAAGCAGTCGGAACTGCGCTCGCCATAATAGCATCTCTGATTTGTTTAGCTGACGCGCCAGCGTGTGTTGAGGCATAAAGTGCCGCTCCGCCCGTAACGTGGGGTGTCGCCATCGAAGTTCCGCTGTAAGACGAATAAGTGTTAAATGCTGTAGTTGACCAGACGCCTGAACCTGGTGCACCGATGTCAACGGTTGTCGCGCCAAAGTTGGAGAACCCCGATTTCAGTCCATCTTTTGTGATAGCGGCAACAGCAATGACACAATCATAAGTGCCGTTAGCAGTGCATTGATAATTTGACGGATAACTTGCCGTTGCATCATTATCATCACCAACGCCGTCAGAACCGCCGTTGCCCGCCGCCGCGATAAACAGAATATTTTTAGCGCCCCCGCGATTAATCGCGTCAAGCAACGCCTGCGAAAAGCCGCCGCCGCCCCACGAGTTGTTTGTGGCAACGATGTTCAATCCGTGCCGCGTCTTCAAATCAGTGAAATAATCAACCGCTTTGATAGCATTGGCGGTTGTTCCGCCGTTACGACCTAAAAACTTGCCGGAAATCAGCGTTACGTTCCAGTTAACGCCAACGACGCTTTCGGACGAGCTGTTATTGGCTTCGGCTCCAATTGTGCCGGAAACGTGCGTGCCGTGATCGTCAAGGCTTCCGCGCGTGCCGCCGTCGTAAATGGTATTGTCGTTATTGGCGAAATCCCATCCGCGAATATCATCTACGTAGCCATTGCCGTCATTATCAACACCATCAGCTGGGTCAAAAGGATTAACCCAAACATTTGCGTCCAAATCTGGGTGTGTGTATTGAATACCTTCATCGATAACACCGACGTATACATTCTTTGAACCTGTGTGATTGGCTGCCCACGCTTCACCTGCTTGGCTACCGAATTGATTGGCTGGCGAAGTCGCATCGCCGTACATTCCCCAAAGCGTTCCATCTGTGTAATGGGAATCGTTTGAAGTCGCTTGATGCGAGTAAATTCAGTTCGGCTCGGCAAATTCCACATTTGGATTTTGTTTTAGGGCATTTATAGCACTAGATATTGTTAAGTCAGGCTGAAAGCGAGCGAGAACTAAGTCTCCGCGCTCATAATCGTTGAATTCAGCCGCTCGAACTGTTTCAAGCGGTTCGGCATTGATGTTGCCTAAAACATCTTCAACAGTTTGATCGGTTGCGTTAGCTTTGAACTGAACTAAAATTTCTCCCGGCACAAAAGCAGGTTCTCTCGACTGAGACACCTTTATTTTTGAATCTGTATCTATTTTTTGAGCTTGTTCGGAAACTGGGAAAAAGGTTAGAGCGCAAAGGGCGCAAAGGACAAGCAAAGCGAAGAACGCGAAAAGTTTTTTCATTGGTCGGTTATACTCCTTGAAATTAAATTTAGTATTTAGAAAAGCATTAATTTATAAAAAATTACCGACAGATGAATTAAGGAATTCCCGAAGCATATATTTATTCAAAGAAAATGTCAATCAATTTTGGAAAGTTCAGTGGTTCAATAAAAACAATTATGTAATCAAAGAGTTTTTGCCAGTGTAAAAACATAAACTTTTGTTGCTCCGCTCTTCTTTAAAACCTTAGCGCAGTTGGAAACGGTCGCGCCGGAAGTAAAAACATCGTCAATCAACAAAACTTTCGCGCCTTCAACAAACTTCGGACGCTTCACGTCAAACGCGTTTTCGACGCTCACCGCCCGCGCCTTGCCGTCCATTCCGACGCGATGCATCGGCGTATCGGTTTGGCGAACGAGGCTGTGTTCGTCAAGTTTGATGCCCGATTGTTTGGCGAGAATTTTTGACAAAACGGCGGCTTGATTAAACCCGCGTTCGAGAAAGCGTTTTTTTGAAAGCGGAACTGGAACAATCAGCGCGACATTCTGAAATTCTGAGTTTTGGAAACGCGAAAGGAAAAGTTTTCGTAAATTTTGAGCGACGAACGGCTCGCGTTTGAGATGCAGAACCGAAGCCGCCAGCGCGTGGTCATAAATGCCGACGGCTCGCGCGGAATCGTAAAAATGCCCGTCGCAACGGTGACAAAAAGTTTGAAAATTTGATGATTTGGCTTGAAGAAACGCACCGCATTTCGCGCATAGAATTTCCGCGCCCGAAAAGATGTTTGTTTTCTTCCAACAGAGGCGGCAAGCTATTCCGTCCGCTGAATTTTCGACCGAGTTATCGCACGCTTGACAGGCTTGGGGATAAGCGAGCGTCAGTAAGGAGTCGAAAATTTTGTGAAACATAAAAAAGTGAAATGGCGCAAAAGCGGAAAAGTAAAAAACAAATCGTTTAACAAACGACTGTCTTTCTCACTCTTTCACCTTTCCGCTTTCACTTTCCTATTCTTCTTCGAGCAAGCCTTGTTCGACTAATTCCTGACACTCCAGACAATAACGCGCCCAAGGCACAGCGTCGAGCCGTTTCGGATTAATTTCCTTTTCGCAGTTTTGACACGCGCCGTATTCATTATCGGCGATGCGCTCCAACGCTTCGTTGATCAAAATCACTTGTCGGCTTTCGTTTTCTGAAACTGCCAGCATGACATTTTTTGAATAATTTCTGACCGCCAGATCCACCGGATCGGGCGTTTCCGACGCATCAACCGACAAGTCATTGCCGCTAAGTTTGGTCATCAGAGATTCGCGTTCGGCGATAAGTCTTTCTTTGATTTTATTTGAATTCGATTTAGTCATTTTTGATATGGAAACCCCTTGATTATTGTAAAGGCGCGATATAGCTGTTCTACCAAAATAACGCGCGCTGTTTCGTGCGTAAAAGTCAGAAGCGATAAGGATAAACTAAAGTCTGCCTTTTCGACAACCCTAGACGCGACGCCTTCCGCGCCGCCAATGACAAACGCGATTTCCCTAAATGCGCGATTTTGCCAATCCTCAATCTGGGCGGCTAATTCGTGCGATGAAACCGAGCGTCCCTTCACGTCCAACAAACAGACGAAGTTGCTTTGATTCACTTTCTCCAGAATTCGTTTGCTTTCCGTTTCCGCGCCTTCGTCGCGCAGCTCGGTGATTTCAAAACGAACAAAATGCGACAGGCGCCGCAGATATTCTTCCTGCAGCGCCCGCCAATTTTTATCTTTTGTTTTTCCGACCCAAACGAAACGAAAGCGCATTGAAATTTTAAATTTACGGCTATGCAAAAACTTGAGTTCTTCGGTTTGAAAACTCGTGTTTATTTATTAATTCCAGAATCTTGGCGGCAATTTTCTTTCCGCCTTTGTCGGATGGCTCAATAGAATTGGCATAATCAGCGGCTTCATTACAAATCAAACGCAAGTCAATAATCGGTAAATTGTTGGCGATTGCCTGCCGAATAATTACGTCATTGAAGACCGATAAAGCCGTAACTGCCAAACGCTGGAAAAGTGCTTCTGGAAAATTCGGAAAGTAAATGGTGCAAACGGCTGTCGGCAAATTTTTTGATAGAACGTTCCGCAACATTCTCTCGTAATGCCGCTCAAAAGTTTCTCGTCTGTCGGCGATTTCCTTCAAAACTTCGGCTGAATTACCGGCTTTCATTTGCAGAACGTCCGAATTCATAATGGCGTTATTGCCGCCAACGCTGATAACAAAGTGAGTCGTATTAAATGGTATATCTAATAATTGCTCCGAGACGTTTTCGATCAAACTTCCGTCAACCGCTTTGAGCGTCGCTTGCCAATCGTTCGGCAAATGTTCGCGCAAATGCGTAATAACATCTTTGCCGTTCCCGCCGACATACGCTTTGTTGTCAAAAATCGAATCGCCGAACAAAACAACATGAGCCATAAAATTTCTCAAACCTCTTTTGGAATTTCAACTCTTTTCGCGTCGCGCCAGAGCCGCTCCAAATCGTAGAATTCGCGTGCCTTCTGCTCGAAAATATGCACGATAAAATCGCCGTAATCGAGCAGAATCCATTCGCCCGAATTGTAGCCTTCGATACGGATGACGCGCGAGTTTAATTGTTTTTTGAGCTGCTCGTTGATTTCATCGGAAATGGCTTGCACCTGTCGCTGATTGGCGCCGCTCGCAATGATGAAAAACTCCGTGAAGCTAACAATCTCGCGTAAATCAATCGCCGTGATGTCGAACGCTTTTTTGTCGCTCGCGCAGGCGACGGCGAGTTTTACTTCGTCGTCTAAATCGGCAAACGGCGTTGTGGCATGCGTAATCTCGATTGTCGCGTGTTGTAAAGATTTTTCCTGTGTCGCTTCCATAAATTGATTTGACCGATAAACGTTAAATGTAAATTTCGTATTTTTCGACGTAATTTGCAACCGCACGCGGCACGAGTTTGTCCCAAACGCTTTCTGAAGCGTGAATCTTCCTGCGGATTTCCGTCGAGGAAACGCCGAGATTGACCGCATCGGTGATGAAAATCCGCCGGTCTTCGGTCTTTGATATTTGGTCTTTGATTTTCAATCGGCGGCTTTTCCTTAAATCAATAATTCTGTTTTTGATTTTTTCCGTAACGTGCGAAAAACTAATTTCGCTGCCCGGACGCGTAACGACGATAATGTCGGTGGCGGTTAAAACTCGTTCCCATTCGCGCCAGGTATCAATCTCAGCCCACGAATCCGCGCCGATAACGAAAAAAATCTTCGCATCTTTGAGGCTTCTTTTTAATTTCGTCTGCGTCTCGTAAGTGTAAGGTTTTTCAGGCGCGTCGAGTTCGATTTTTGAAACTCTCATCTTCGGCTTATCGCTCGTCGCCAGCGCAAGCATTGCAAAACGGTGAAACGCGGAAGTCGGCTTTTTGTCTTTTTTATGCGGCGCGTGAAAGGCGGGAACGAAAACGAATTCGTCGAGCGCGAACAATTCGGTCAGTTTCCGCGCTATGGTTAAATGTCCGTTGTGCGGCGGGTCAAACGAGCCGCCGTAGAATGCAATTCGTTTCATTGTTCAAAAAATTTCTTGCATTAAAATCAAAAAATTTACACAACATCAGTTTCGCGTATTTCAATTTCAGCTTGCTCGCGTTTCATTTCGTCTAATTTCTGGGCGACGAAATTAACCAAATCTTTTGTTCCTTGATTTGTCACGGCGGAAATTTGCAAAAACGGTTTGCCGTCTTTTTCCGCCAATTCGCGCAATCTCTCCAAACGTTCCGGTTCATCGAGCGCGTCCAATTTTGTCGCCACCACAATCTGCGGACGCATCGCTAAGTTCGCATCGTAATTTGCCAGCTCGCGGTTAATGATTTCGTAGTCTTCACTGGAATCGCGCCCGGAAATCGAAGAAACGTCAACCAGATGCAGAATCAATTTCGTGCGTTCGACGTGCCGCAAAAATCTGTCGCCGAGTCCTGCGCCTTCGCTCGCGCCTTCAATCAAACCGGGAATATCGGCGACGACGAAAGTTTTATATTCGCCCAAATCAACCACGCCCAGATTCGGCTCTAAAGTCGTGAAAGGATAATCGGCGATTTTCGGTTTGGCGGCGGAGATAACAGAAATCAAAGTTGATTTTCCGGCGTTCGGAAAACCGACCAATCCGACATCGGCGATGAGTTTTAATTCGAGCTGCAATTCTTTTTCTTCGCCCGGTCTTCCCGTGTAATGATACTTCGGCGCGCGATTGGTCGGCGTGGCGAAATGCTGATTTCCCCAACCGCCTTTGCCGCCTTTTGCCGCCAAAAAACGCTGTCCGCTGGTCGTAAAATCGAAAAGCAAATCTTCGGATTCGGCGTCGAAAATCTGCGTTCCGACCGGAACTTTGATCACCACATCGGGGCTGTCTTTGCCGTGCCGGTTCGAGCCTTCGCCGTGCCGCCCGCGCTCGGCTCGGTGTTCCGGGTTGTAGCGCAAGTGAAGCAGCGTGTTTAAGCCTTCGTCGGCTTCCATCCAAACGTCGCCGCCTTTACCTCCGTCGCCGCCTGATGGTCCGCCGCGCGGAACGAATTTTTCTCGCCGAAAAGCCGTTACGCCGTCGCCGCCGTCGCCGGCTGAAACTTTGATTTTTACGCGGTCTATAAACATTCGTAATTTTTGATTTTAGATTTGCGATTTGCGATTTTCAAATCAATAAGCGGGAATTTGATAATCAATTCTCGCCGTTGTTCGACGGCAACAGTTAATTATTAAATTCCGAACTTTGAGCAAAACAAAAACGCGCTCGCCAAGAATTGAAAATTCGCGTGCGCGTTTTTGGAAAATTCGCGTGCTTTGCGAATCAAAAAATCGCAAATCGCAAATTGAAAATCGCAAATTTCTTAGGCTGTTTCGGAAGGCGCGATTTCCGCCGCGCCTTCAGCGTAAACGCTGATGAATTTGCCTTTTTGACCTTTGTTTTCAAATTTGACGAAACCTTCAATCAGCGAAAAAAGCGTGTCGTCTTTGCCGCGACCGACGTTTTTGCCCGGCTTCCATTTCGTGCCGCGCTGCCTGGCTAGAATGTTGCCGCCGAGAACATGCTCGCCGCCGAATTTCTTTAACCCTAACCGCTGCGCGTTTGAATCGCGCCCGTTGCGTGATGAACCTACACCTTTCTTATGAGCCATAATTCGATTTGGAATTTGGAATTTGGAATTTGGAATTTAAAGAAAGTAAAAACCAAAACCAAAAACCAAAAACCGTTTCCTCCAACTAATTAATCTTAATTTCCGTATAACCCTGCCGATGACCTTGTTTGCGTTTATATTGTTTGCGGCGTTTTTTCTTGAAAATAATAACTTTGTCGCCGCGCCCGTGGCTGACGACCGTCGCGCTTAACGTCGTTGCGCCAAACGTCATATCCGCGCCCTCACCGCTTGAAAGCGTTTCGAGTTCGAGGGTTTCGCCCGTCTTTTTGTCAATCGAAGGCACGCGCAGGGTTTGTCCCGATTCGACCGCAAACTGTTTGCCGCCTGTTCTGATAATTGCGTAACTCATTGTTTTATTGTCTCCTTTACACAGGCAAGAAATTCGCCACGTGTCGAAAAATGTAGATTATACGAAATTACTTTCGGCAAGGTCAACCGCGCGCGCAAATCAGCCGCTGAAATCTTTTTTGGTGCGCACGATCAGGCGCGACAACCGGGTGAACCCGATCAGCATCGGCGATCCGCAATACGACACGACAATACGACACGACTCGGATTGAGGAATTTGTCAAAATCGTTTTGGAGCGTCATCCGACCGCCGTAATTTTTTCAATGACCGGCGTTTGATTGACAAAGGTTTGACCAAACGCGCGGCGGGACACCACAATCATCTGCATATCCGTTTTCCGTAATCTCGAAGACATTGTAATCGTCAATCTTCCGCTAAAGTTTAAAACTGATAGAAAAGTTTTAGCCGATTTTTGTTTTTTGACTTTTCGGCAAAACAAGCGTAGTTTTTACTCTCGTAAGTTTGTGAAACATTTCTCAAAATTACACGGAGGCTGAAAATGGCAGATAAAAGGAAAAAAGTTTTGATAATCGGCGGCGGCTTCGGCGGGCTTTTTACGGCTCTCGATTTGGCGAATGACGCGGAAGTTACGCTCGTCAGCGACAGCGACCATTTTACTTTTCGCCCGTTGCTTTACGAGTATTTGAGCGGCGAAGTCGAAGCGTGGCACATCGCACCGGATTATAAAGAACTGTTCGGCAGCGAAATAAATTTCGTGCGCGGCGCGGTCGAAGCAGTTGATTTTGCAAATCAAACCGTCAAAGTTTCGACGCGCGATGAAACGCTCGGTTACGCCGCGCTCTGTTTAGCCGTCGGCGGCGTAACGAATTTCTGGAACGTCGCGGGCGCCGAGGAAAATGCGCTAGCGTTTCGAGACATCGCCGACGCGGACGAACTTCGCAATCAGATGACGAGGGCGTTAGATGCGGTTTCGCCGACGCTCGCGCCGCAGGGTGTGCGCGATAATTTGACTTTCGCGGTGGTCGGCGGCGGCGCGAGCGGTGTCGAATTAGCGACGAAAATGTCGGATTTGCTGACCGATGCTTTCCGGCGGCGCGGTTTGAAGGGCGAGCCGCACGTTTTGATTTTCGAGATGAGCGACCGGCTCGTTCCCGGTATGGGCGAAGAAGTTCGCGCTTACGTCGAAAAAGCGCTGCTCGAATCTCACATTGACGTTCACCTCGAAACCAAAGTTTTGGAAGTGACGCCTTCGGGAATCGTCTCGGAACGCAACGGCAGACGGGCGGAAATCGAAACCGTCGCCACCGTTTGGACGGCGGGCGTAAAAGTCAATCCGCTGATTGAAAAACTCGATTTGCCGAAAAACGAAGACGGTTTGATTTTAGTTAATCAAACGATGCAGGTCGAAGGCTGGGAAAATGTTTTCGCGCTCGGCGACATCGCCAAGGTTGAAGAAGTCGCGCCGGTTCTCGCCGGAACAGCGCAACTGGCAAATCAGGAATCGGCTCTGGCGGCGGACAATGTTCGGGCGTTTTTAAATGGAAAGGAATTAAAGACGAAAGGGTTTGAAGAACTCGGCGAAGCGTTGAGTTTGGGGACGCACAATGCCGCCGTTCTGATTGGCGGAAATGTGGTCGGCGGGGCGTTGGCGCGCGATGCGCGGTTTGCGCTTTACACCTCCCGGCTTCCGACGTGGCATCACCGCCTTAAAGTCGGTGCGAGCTGGTTTTTTGAAGGAACTACGCCTCGCCCGCTTCAGCCGCTCGGTTATAGTTAAATGGAAAATCATTGGTGGTCAGTAAAAACTGAAGCGTCGGCGAATGAATCTGAAAATCATACTCGCCGACGCTTCAGTTTTTACTCGATTCAAACTTAACTATTGTTTAGCAGTTGCCTCTTGCTTCTTTTGCATTCCCGCTTCAAGCTGTAAATCAATTTTCACAATGTCGGATAACGTGAGCGTTCCGTCGGGCTGCTTGTTGCTGTATTTTACGCCGTAATCCTGTCGGTTAATCGTGGTTTGCGCCGAGACGCCAATTTTCACATTGCCCTTCTGGTCTTTTATCATTCCGTTGACGGTAAACGGAATCGTGATTTTGAAACGCTTTTGTTTGCACGTTGAAGACGCGGCGTTGACCATATCAAAACAGAACGATGCGCGAAGTATTAACTTCCGCCGTGTTCAGCAAAAGACAAAATCTCCTGAACTGCGAGATTGTTACTCAGGATATAGCACCTTTCGATTTGCAACCCCAAACCCTAGCGAAATATTTATTGGCGCCCATTATAATTGCTTTTTTGAACGGTATAAAACGCAAGAAAAAGGGAAGCCTCGGATAAGACTTCCCTTTGTTACTTTTCGGAAGTAATTTTTTTATCTAGTGAAATCATTGCTAGCAGGTTTATTGCCAACAACTTTATCGTCAGGATTCACTTCTTCGGATACCTCGTGACCGGCGACCGCGCCGCCGACTGCACCGGCTACTCCGCCGATTGCCGTTCCGACGACCGGAACTACCGAGCCGAGCGCCGCCCCGCCGATTGCGCCGCCGACCGCGCCGGTTCCGGTTCCGACCGCGTGATCGCCGTCTTGATTATCGCCCGGTTTAGGATTTACCGCTTCGCCCGCTTCGTGACCGGCTGCTGCACCGGCGATACCGCCCGCAACTGCACCGACTCCGGTTCCGACGACTGGGAGAACGGCAGACCCGATAGCGGCTCCAGCCAATGCTCCGCCTGTCGCGCCGACTCCGGTTCCGACGACGTGCGAGCCACCGCTTCTGCTGAATTCGTTGTGGAAATATTCTGCGTCTTCGTCGTTGCGCGCGTTGACGCCCATATAAACGCCGCCATTTTTAATTCCCGACTCATATTCGGCAGCGTGTTCCTCAGGGATGCCGGAACCGACTAACGCGCCGAGTAATCCGCCCGTCAAACCGCCTGCTCCCGCACCGGCTAAAGCCGCCGCTATCGGTCCGGCGACGACTAATCCCAATCCCGGAATCAAAACGCTTGTTCCGATAGCGGCGATGCCGCCGATAATCGCGCCGAGTGTTCCGCCGATTGCCGAACCAGTTCCCGCGCCTTCCAGAGCTTTGTTGCCGAGTTCGGTATCAGCCGTTCCTTCACCAAAATGTCTGCTGCGTGTTTCGTCAGACATCATCAGATTGACATCATCTTTACTATAACCGCGACTTTGTAATGATGAATAAGCTCTTTCCGTGCTTTCCCTATCGTTGAAAAGCCCTGATACCACACGTGATTGTCTTGTTGATTCGTTCATATTTTTATCTCCTGTTTTTGATCGTTAATATTTTTGTATGTCTTCGGGTTTGTGGGAACTGTATCAAGTTCGGACAACGCAAATATCACTCAGAGGCGAAAGCAATGGGTGTGCCGTGTTTGATTGAACAAGATTTGCCGAATTAAATACAGCATCCGAAAGTGATAATTTCAGACGTGTTTATTATTTTTAAAAGAAGCTATTTTTAAATTGAGTTGTGAATTTACGGCAACATATTATTCAAACGGCACGGAAAATAAAAACTCGCAAACAGAGATGTTTATTCTGGATTGAGATATTTCTCGATTAAAGAACGAAGGACGTCAAAATCAACGGGTTTGGAAATCAATTCGTTGCAGCCGGCTTCGATTGCCTGAGCGTGAAAGGATTTGCCGAATGCCGTGACGACGAAAATCGGAACTTCGCCCGAACCCTCGATTTCTCTGATGGCTTTCGTCGTCGTCAATCCGTCCACCAAAGGCAGCGACACATCCATCAAAACCAAATCCGGCTGCTGCCGTCTGAACTTTTCCAGCGCTTCGATTCCGTCAGCCGCCTCGACGACTTGATAACCGTATTTTTCGATTAAAAGTTTCATAAAACTGCGGGCGTCTTCGTTGTCTTCGACGATAAGAATTTTCTTCGACATAAATTAAGTTCTAAAAATAACGCTGTCAAAACAGCATACAATATCTCTCGGCACAATGCCTTTCGTTCGGATTTGCACTCAGAATGTCCGAAAGAGATTTCGCTAAAATAAATAAGATGTTATTGCTCGCGCTTTCTTATTCTGCTCTCTAGTCAACCAGATTTTTTTGACAAATTTTCACTAATCCGTTGGCGTGTAATCGCCGCTTTCCTCAACTGCGTATTCGCCGATTTGCTGCAACAGTTTGCCGATTAAACCCGTCCAGCCGGTTTGATGGCTCGCGCCCAAACCCGCGCCTCGGTCGCCGTGAAAGTATTCGTAAAATAAAAGATGGTCGCGCCAATGTTCGTCCTGCTGAAATTTTTCCGCGCTGCCGAAAACGGCGCGCGTTCCGTCCGCAGCTTTGAGAAAGATTTTGGATAATCGTTTTGCCAACTCTTGGGAAACTTCCCAGAGCGTCAGCATTTTTTCTGAACCGGTCGGGAATTCGATTTTGAAATTGTCGCCGTAATAAAAATCGAATTTTTGCAAGGACTCAATCAGCAAAAAATTCATCGGAAACCAAACGGGTCCGCGCCAGTTCGAGTTGCCGCCGAACATTCCGGTCGTTGATTCGCCCGGTTCGTAGCCGACTTCGTAGCGTGTGCCTTCGATTTCAAAACAATACGGATTCGACCAGTGAAAGCGCGAAAGGGCGCGGATGCCGTAGTCGGATAAAAATTCGTTTTCCGCGAGCATATAGCGCAGCATGCTTCGCAGTTTTTCTTTATTGACGATGGCTAAAAGCCGACGATTTTCCCTGCCCGGCTGCTGCATACAAGCGATGTCGTCGGTTAAATCCGCGCGGTTTTTCAAAAACCATTCGGTGCGCTTTTTCAATTCCGGCAAATGGTCGAGCCATTTTTCTTCGACGGTTTCGACGGCGAAAAGCGGAATCAAACCGACCATCGAGCGCACCTTGACCGGAATGTTGCGCTTGTCTTCGAGATGCAGAACGTCATAGTAAAAACCGTCGCGCTTGTGCCAGAGTTCGGTGTTTTCGTTGCCGAGGTTGTTCATCGCGTCGGAGATATAAACGAAATGCTCGAAGAATTTGCTCGCTACGTCGCCGTAAACCTGGTCTTCTTTGGCGAGTTCGACGGCGATTGCCAGCATATTCAGGCAAAACATCGCCATCCACGAAGTTCCGTCCGATTGCTCGAGATGCGCGCCGTCGGGCAGTTTCGTGTTGCGGTCGAAAACGCCGATGTTGTCCAAGCCTAAAAATCCGCCTTCAAAAACATTATTTCCTTCGGTGTCTTTGCGGTTGACCCACCACGTGAAATTAAGCAGCAATTTATGAAAAACCTTTTCCAGAAATTCGCGGTCGGGTTTGCCCGTTCGTTTGGCTTCGATTTGATAAACGCGGTGCGCCGCCCAAGCGTGAACCGGCGGATTGACATCCGAAAAAGCCCATTCGTAAGCGGGAATCTGTCCGTTCGGGTGTTGATACCATTCGCGCAGCAGCAGAATCAATTGTTCTTTGGCAAACTCCGCATCAATCGGCGCGAGCGCGACCGTGTGAAACGCTAAATCCCACGCCGCATACCACGGATACTCCCATTTATCGGGCATCGAAATCACGTCGTCGTTGTAGAGATGTTTCCACTCGGAGTTTCTGCCCTTTAATCTTTCGGCGGGCGGCGGCGGAAATTTGGCGTCGCCATCAATCCAGATTTTGACAATGTAATGATAAAACTGTTTCGCCCAAAGCATTCCGGCGAGCGATTGGCGCATCACGTTTTTCGCGTCGTCGGTTAGATTTTTCGGAATAATTTCCGAGTAAAATTCGTCGGCTTCTTTTTTTCTGGCGACGAAAATCCGCTCGCAGTCTTTGATAAATTTTCCTGAAAGGTTTTTGGTCTTTGGTCTTCGATCTCGGTTTTGAAATCCTAAATTCGCTTTAGTCCCAAATCCCAAATCGTTCGCCTCTGACGTTAACCGCAAATAAATCGTTTCGCTCTGCTGCGGCGCGATATTAAAAACGTAATGCGCCGCCGCTTTCGTTCCCTTATTTTCGGGATTGACCGCCGATTGTTTTTTACCGACGACGAAATCGTTGATGCCGTCCTTGGCGAACGGCGATTCGCTTTGCCCGCCGTAAAGTTTCTCAAAATTCGTTTCGTTTTCGCAGAAAAGCAATTGTTTCGCGCCCGCGCACGTCAACGTGTAATCGCCGCGTTTTTCTTCGAACAGATGAACGATTGAAAGATTTTCCGCCGTCTTGATTTCCTTCATCGCCGGTTTGTTCACCGCCCGATACCACGACCAGCGATTGCGAAACCAGACGGTCGGCAAGATGTGCAGCGGCGCTGACTGCCGCCCGCGATTGTGCGCCGTGATTTTTATGCAAATGTCGTCGGCGTCGGCTTTGGCGTATTCAACGAAAATATCGAAATACTCGTCGTCATCAAAAACGCCCGTGTCCAACAATTCATATTCGGGCTGCGATTTGTCGCGCCGCCGGTTCTCCTCATAAATTTTTTCGTATGGAAATGCACTTTGCGGATATTTGTAGAGGTATTTCATAAAGGAATGCGTCGGCGTGTTATCGAGATAAAAATAGTATTCCTTCACGTCTTCGCCGTGACTGCCGACATTGCCGCCGAGTCCGAATAATCTTTCCTTCAAAATAGCGTCTTGTTCGTTCCACAAAGCGACAGCGAAACAGATGCGCTGTTTGCTGTCGCAGATTCCCGCGATGCCGTCTTCGTTCCACCGATACGCTTTTGACGCGGCGTGTTCAAACGGAAAATAATCCCACGCCGCGCCATCCTTCGAGTAATCTTCCCGAACGGTTCCCCAGGCGCGTTCGCTGACGTAGCAGCCCCAGCGTCTCCAATTTTTCTCGCGTTTTTTGGTTTCTTCCAAGCGTTGTTCTTCTGCTTTCAAGATATTAAAAATCCTCTGATAAAAATTGTAGGTAAAACAAAACTCAAGACAGAAATTATTATGGTTATTTAACGCAAAGACGCAAAGGCGCAGAGACGCAAAGTTTAAAGAGTAATCGTTTTCAATTTACCTTCACGTCTTTGGGTCTCTGCGCCTTTGCGTTAAAAGAGATGTAATTATTTATCGCCCGCCACGACAACTCGCGCAAAACCTTTTTCAAAAATGAGCCGCATCACCCATAGTTTCGACATATCCTGATTGAATTCGGCTCGCTTTAATTTCCCGCCGAGAAAAATTTCCTTGTCGGCGAATTCGCCCGAAAAGATTTTTTCGTCGAACGTCACGTAATCGAACGAGTGAATCATCGTTCCCGCTTTGTTGGTCGCGGTCACGCGCACGGCGCGGTCGTTGTCTTTGACGGCGCAGATATAGTTGAGAACCGCTTTGCATTCGGGCATAAAGCGGCGCGGCGGCAAAACGAATTCCGTGCCGACGAAACTGCCGACCGCCGCATCCAATTCGTTCCACATCGAATCGGTTTCTATCGGAATTTTCACGGACGAAGCGGCGAGAATTTTTCCCGCCAGAGCGTATAGATAAAAATAACGAAGCTGCGCCAACTGCTTTTTCTCATTTTCAATTTTGAGTTTTCCCAAGTATTGCGAAGCCAACGGCACGGATGTTTTCCAATCTTCCGCCTGCAAAGCGTCGGTTAAAATTTTCCATTCGGCTTCGGAAAATTCCGCGACCGTCGCCGGAAGCAATTTTGTTTCAATCGTTTTAATGGGCGTTTTAACGGGCGCGCGGCGGTTTTGAGTGTCGCCCGTTGCAACAGAAAAGCAGAGCAGAATCGTAAAAATGAAAAATTTACTCATAAATAAAAATCGTTCCGAATAAAGGCGCGAAAGCGATAAAAGAAAAAAATCAAAAGATAAATAATAATTACGAAGCGTTCGTTTTATTCATCCCTCATCTCTCATCTTTCATCCCTTATTTACCGCACTTTAACCGAAATTTCTTTTTTGCCGCACGCCGCTTCAAAGGTTACGGCGAACGTGCCGGTTTTTTGGCTGATTGATTTGACGATGAAAAATCTGCCGCGTTCGGAAATTCCGACGGTCAACGGCTCGGCAACGATTTCGACATCCGCCAGACTGCTCGATGTCGCTTTTATTTCCCGCGCGTCGGTTTCGTCCTCAAACCTGACGAGAACGCTAAGGTTGCCGCCGTTCAAAATCGAGATGATTTCCTGACCCGTCATAATTTTGCACGGCAGCGTTTGTTCCGCTGTGTTTTCCGTCACCACCACGCGCGGTCGGATTTCACCCTGCTCCGCCAATTTCCTCTCGGCAACGGTTTCATCCGTTTTCGTTTCGCTTTGCGGCGCGGCATTTTCGATTGGTTTTTTCTCTTCAGGTTTCGCTTCTGCCGTTAGATTTTTCGTCGCTCCGATTTTCGGGACGTTAATGACTATCGGCTCGAAAATCGCCTTTGACGTATTCTCGGAAACTTGATTGACAGGATTCGGCTTCGCCTCAGTCTTCGTTTCGGCAGGCGTTTCCTCAATTTGCGGCTCACGGTTCTCGACTTCTTTTTCCGTTTTCGGCGTCGGCGCGGTTTCGACTTTTACCGTTTTATCCGCATCGGAAATTTCCGGCGCTGGTGGTTTTGTCTCCGCGATTGGCTCGGTAATTTCCGCTACGTTCGGCGTCGGCGTGGTCTGCGATATTATTTCGGGCGCAGATTGAACGATTGTTGATTTTGGCAATTCGGTTGTTTTGATTTCGGTTTGAACTGGAAAAGCGGAAGCGACCGAAGCGGGTTTCGCCCCGATTTTTAATTCCAGACCGTCGGTGCTTCCGTTGACTTTTTGGTAAACCGTTTCGATGACGCCGTATTTGATCGCGTCCGCTTCGCCGCTCGCGTAGCTTTTAATATAAGCCTCAAGCGCGTCTTTGTGATTTTCGGCGGCGGCGTGCGCCGCGCCGAGCCGCCACATCGAACCGCGCCACCAAGAACTTTTTTCCGGCAAAACGCTGACGGCGCGTTTCAGGCGCGTCACGGCTTCGGCTGATTTGTTTTCGTGAAATAAAGTCCAGCCCGCGATGTCTTCGATTCTGCCGCGCAAAATGTTAGAAAGCGTTTGGCGCGGCACGTCGGGAACGATAACGAGTTCGTTGCGCGAGATGGCAATTCGTCGGCTTTGATAAAGTTCGTCCGCCAAAACCGCCGCCGCCGGGTGCGGCGCGTCGAGTGCCGGGTCCACGCCGCCGATTGCCGCCTTTGTTAATTCGTAAACTTTTGGCAGGGCTTTTCTTTTTTGCAAAAGCTGGTCGGCGGCGAAAAGCTGGCGATGCAGCTTCATTCGGTCGTCGCCTTTAACGAATTCGTCAGCCGCCGCGACTGCCGGTTCGTCGCCAGATGCGTCGAGTTTTTGCGAAAAATCAAGCAGAGATTTCATCTTGTCGGCAGTTTCCGCGTTATCGGCGGCGAGCGTTTGAAAAATACTCGCGCGGCGTTCGGCAGCGAGCAGATCGGTGAAATTTTTCGCCTCTTTAGCGACGCGCCCGCCGAGCCGCGTTTTGATTATGCCATCCGCGACCAAAAACTTTTTTCGCAAACCTTCGGCGGCTTCGCGGTAAAATCCCGATTGAAAACGCGCCGTCGCCAGTTCGTAATCGAGCGTCGGGAAATCGCCGTATTGCCGGGCGGCGAGCAAAGCCTTTTCCGCCTCCATCAGGCGTTTTTGCTGCATCAATCCGCGCGCCAGCGCGACGCGCCCCCAGATGTAGCGCGGTTCGATATTGACGGCTTTTTCCGCCAGCTCAATCGCGCGTGCGCCGTCATCGCGCGCCGCATACCAGTAAGCCGCTCCGACGAGCAGCAATAAATTATTCGCATTGGCGGCGAGCGACTTTTGCATTTCGCTTTCGGCTTCGGTTTTGTTCTCGGCGTCGAACAGCGCGAGGGTCAAGCCGGTTTGCGCCGCCACGTCGTTTGCGTCCTTCGCCAAAATTTCTCGATACAGCGCGACGGCTTCCGTCGCTTTTCCCGTAGCGCGTTTCATTTCCGCCAAGCTGCGCCGTGAAACAGTCGAATCGGCGTCGAGTTCCAACGCCTTTTGATAGGCGTTTGCCGATTCTTCCAATTGAAAATCGAGCCGGTGCGCGAGTCCCAGCGTTTGATAAGCGGCGGGCAGATTCGCATCGAGCGCGACGGCTTTTTCAATTAACCGCTTGGCGTCGGCGGCGTTTTCCATAGCGAGATAAAACGCCGCCCCGCCGAGCAGTTGTTTGGCGTTGCCGTCGGCTTTTTCCTCGATTAGCCGGGCAATCTCAATTGCCGCGCGTCGTTCGCCGCGAAGAAAAAGGCTGTTCGGAATTTGCAGCACGACTTCGGCGAAAAGTTTGTCGGAGACGGGTTTCGGGGTTTCGCGCACGGCGAGTTTAAAAAGCTCGACGCCCGCGTCTTTTTCGCCCGCCCGCAATTTTTCGTCCGCCAGCGCAGCGCGCCCGCTGGTGATGAGTTCAAGGGCGCGAATTTTCTCTTTTGATTTTGGAAAGTTTTTGACAAATTTACGCAGACCGGCAACTCTCTCTGCCGCGTCAGCGAGCGCAACGGCTCGGTCAAACTCCTCTTTTTCGCCGGCGAGGTTTTTCGCCGACACCGGGTTTTTGTAATTTCTCGATTTGGGTTTCGGAGTTTGGGCAAATGCGGCGAGCGAAAACAAAGCGAGCGTTAATAAAACGGCTAAATTTCTCATATCGTTGGTTAAATGTTAACGGATGATGATCAATTGTAAAATTCGCGTACCAATTAACCATTATCCGTTAACCGAATTTTGAAAATAATACCACGAAATTGCATTTATCATCGGTCGGTTTTATGCTCAGAGTAATGAACGAACTCGAACAGGTTTGGACGCAAAAGTTGAGCGAAGCCCGCGTAAAAGCCGAAAATTCGGGACGCGCCGACGTTGCCGAATATCTCGCGCTGCGGGCGACCAACGATATGGTTCGCCAAACGAGTGTCGAATGGCTGCTCGATTCCCTATTTGAAATCGCCAGCGACGCGAACCGAGGCGGCGCAAACGTCAGCGTCGAAACGGAAAATTCGCACCGTTTCGAGTTCGGAAACGTCAGTCTTGTCGGTTCGCTTTGTCGTCTGCGTCAAGGCGTAAGATGTCTGAGCGTCGAAGCGGGTTGGACGCGCGCGCCAGCCGACGGTTTTATGCGCGGCGGCGCGCTCGCCGTCGCACTGATTTCGCATTTCGGACGTTCCAAACACAACGCCGAACTCGTTTTAATTTCGGAAAAAAACGCGCCGAATTGGTTTTCGGTCGGCAAAAACGGGGGACGCGATTTGTTTGACGCGAAAAATTTACAGAGTCATTTTCGGATTTTTCTGGGAGCAGCCTAAGAATAATTTCAACGCAAAGACGCGGAGACGCAAAGTTTATTGAAACAAAAAGCGAAAATAGAAAATCTTTAATCTTTCTTTGCGTCTCCGCGTCTTTGCGTTAAAAGATTGATTTCGAGACGCTTCTAACGGAGAAAATTTTGTCTGAAAAAATCTACCGCGATTCGGTTCACAACATTATTCGGCTGAAAACCGGCGACGCGGCGGGTAAACTGCTCGCGCGTCTGATTGACGCGGCGGAATTCCAACGCCTGCGCCGCATCAAACAACTCGGACTCGCGCTATTTGCTTATCAGGCGGCGGAACATTCGCGCTTCACGCACAGTTTGGGCGCGCTGCATCTCGCCACGCGGACGCTCGACAAACTCAAATCGAAATACGCCATCTCCGCCGAAATGCAGCTTGCCGTGCGCTGCGCCGCCCTTTTGCACGACATCGGACACGGCGCGTTTTCGCACGTCATCGAAACGATTCTTGATTTTCGCCACGAACAATTTACTATCGAAGCCGTTTTGAGCGACGAGACCGAAGTCGGGCGTATCTTAAAAACATTCTCAAAGGATTTGCCGGAAAACGTTGCGGCGATTATTCGCGGCGATTTCCGCCCGATGGCTTTAGCGCAACTTGTCTCGTCGCAACTCGACGTTGACCGAATGGATTACCTGCTGCGCGACAGTTTGATGACCGGCGCAAAATACGGCATTTACGATTTGGAATGGATTATCAAATCTTTGGAAATTGACGAGGTAAACGACCGGCTTTACGTTTCGGCGCGCGGCGTTTACGCCGTCGAAGATTATCTCCAGGCGAGATATTATATGTTTCGCCAGGTTTATTTTCACCGCACGCTGCGGGCGGCGGAGGCAATCTTGAAATCGCTTCTGCGCCGCGCTCTGGAAGTTTTTCAAACGGGAAAATTAATTTGGTATGCCGTCGGCACGCCGTCCGAGAAGATTTTAAAGGGCGAAAAATTGTCTTTGAAGGAGCATCTCGAACTCGACGATGCGGACGTGATGTTTCACATCAAACAATGGCAAAACTCAAAGGACGAAATTTTGTCGGATTTGGCGAAACGATTTTTGAATCGGCGGCTGTTTAAGGTTTTCGATCTCGATATGCCCGAAGCCGAGCGTCAAGAGTTTTTGGCAAATGCGCGGACGCTGACCGAACAAAATGGTTTCGACACCGATTATTATTTTATCGAAGACCGCGCGGGCGACGTGCCGTATTATTTTTACACGAAAGAGCGGAGCGAGCCGAAAAATTTAATCTACGTCGAAGAAGGTTTTTCGCGTCCGCAGATAAAAGAAATCTCGGAAGTCAGCGCGGCGGTGCGCGGGCTGCAAAAGCAATATCAAATTCACCGCGTCTGCTTTCCGCCGGAACTCAAAACGGAAATGGCGCGGCTGTATCACCAGACATAGAAATTCAAACAGGATGGACAGGATAAACAGGATAATCAATCAAAAAGAAAAATCCTGTCCGTCCTGTCCGTCCTGTTAATTTTTTCTTTGGCGAAAATTATTCTAAAATTAAAAGTGAAACGAAAATCAGAAACTTAAAAGCAGAATCCGAAATCGAAAGATGCACATCACAAAAATCGAACTCGAAGACATTAAATCTCATACGGCGGCGACGTTTGAATTCGAGCGCGGCACAACTGCCATTACGGGCGCAAACGGCGCGGGTAAAACGACGATTATCGAAGCCGTCGCGTGGACTTTGTTTGATTTGCTCGATTACAAAAAAGATGATTTTGTCAGGCGCGGCGCAAAGAAAGGCACGGTCAATGTGACGTTTGAAAGCAGCCTTGACGAACGCCAATACCGCGTTTACCGAGATACGGGAAACGGTTACTACGTTTACGACCCGCAATTAAAAACACGCATCGCCGACAAAAAAGAAGAAGTCGCCAGATTTTTGTGGGCGCATTTGGGCGTTGAAGCTGGGACGGATTTGGAAGCTCTTTTCCGCCGCGCCATCGGCGTTCCGCAAGGAACGTTCACGGCGATTTTTCTTGAAACCGCCGCCGAACGCAAAAAGGCTTTCGACAAACTTTTAAAGGTCGAAGAATACCGACAAGGCGCGGAAAAGCTGCGCGAAACGGCGCGTTATATTGAGACGCAAATCACGGCGGTCAGGGAAAAAATCGCTCGTGCCGAAGGCGAACTCGCTCGTTTTGAAACTGTCGAAGCAGAACATAAAATTTATCAAGATCAAGTGGCGGAACTCGCGGAAAATTTAGAAAAATTAAACGCGGAAGTTTCCGAAAAAAGTGCGACGGTTTTGCAGTTTGACGAGATCGAAACGAAAGTCAACGAACTGAAAACCGTGTTTGAAAAACTGCAAACCGAACGAATCCGCTGCGAAGTTACGCTCGAACAAAAACAAAATGAACTCAATCAAGCAAAAAGCGCGACCGAGCGCATTAAACTCGTCGA
This sequence comes from Pyrinomonadaceae bacterium, assembly GCA_030448055.1. Lineage (GTDB taxonomy): Bacteria > Acidobacteriota > Blastocatellia > Pyrinomonadales > Pyrinomonadaceae. Next base: position 447,849 of record JAUJNR010000003.1, on the reverse strand, counting down.
AGCCGATTACCAAAAACACATCCAGGCGACGGGCAAAATAAAGGAACTCGAACGCGAACGCGTCGAGCGCGACCGGCTCGACCGGGAAAAATCGAAAATCGAAACGGCGCGGGCAAACGTCGCGTCCGACCAAAAACGCTGGGTGGAAAATTTGGAAAAAGCGCTCAGCGCGCACCGGGAAGTCGAATCGCTCAAACCGCGAGTCGAAGAACAAGAGCGATTTGAGAAACAATTAAACGCCTTGCAAATCAGTTTGGCAAACGCGCAGGCGAAGGAAAAATTAATCAAAAGTCTGGATGAAAAAATAAATCGTCTGCGCGACAGCTACAAAGCAAATCAAACGCAAATCAAGGAAGCCGAAACGAGGAGAGCGACCGCCGCTGAATTTGAAACGCTGCAAAAACGCGACATGGATATTACGCGGCAAATTGCGAAATTGCGGGCGCGACTCGAACACGACGAGCAGTTTCAATCGGCGGTGAAAAACGGCGTCTGTCCGATTTTGTCGCAGAAATGTTTGAATTTGAAAGAGGGCGAAACTCTGGAGACTTTTTTAAAAAGTCAGTTTGCCGAACTGCGAGCGGAAATCTCCGCTTATGAAAAAGGGCAGCGCGAAAACGCGACTCGGCTGCAAGTTTCGCGCGAAGCGGAGAAGTCTTTAGCGACGCTCGGCGCTTTGCGAAACCGCGAGCGCGAAATCAAGGAAGAAGGAATGCGTCTCAAGGAAGAGCGCGACTCTTTGCAGAATGGCGCGGAAAGTTTGACGAAATCGCAAGCTGATTTGTCAGAAATCGAAAGACAGCTCAAGGCGTTGAATAATCCGAAAGCGCGAGTTCAGATGTTTGAGACGGAAGCGAAACGCGAGCGCGAAATCCGCGAAAAAATCACGGAAGTTGATAAAAATTTAGAGCGTCTCGAAAACGATGTCAAAATCGTCGTCGAACGATTGGAAAGCTACAAGGATTTCGATACGAATTGGGCGCGTTATTCTGCCGAAAGAGATGAAACCGCCGGCGCTCATCGTGAATTTCTGACGAATGAAAATCTAGCAAAAACTCTGTCCGAACGCGAGCGTGAATTTACAAACGTCGAACGCGAATTGGCTGATTTGAAAGTTGATTTGGAGCGAGCCGAAAACGAGTTCAAAGCGGCGAGCGCGGATTACGACCGCGAAACGCACGCGCGCGAGAAAGCGTCGCTCGCCGAAGCGGAACGGCGGCAAGCCGAAACCAGGACGACTCTGGCTTTGACCGAAAAAAGAGCGGCGCAGTTAGCCGAAGAACTGGCGAAGCTAACGAAAATCAGACGAGCGATGCAGGGCGAGTTTCAGGAAAAAGAACGATTGGAGAATATCAATGAGGCGACGAATTTTATCCGCGACACGCTGAAGGAAGCCGCCCCGCGCGTCGCCCGCAATTACGTTTTTCTTGTTTCGGTGGAAGCCAACCAGATGTTTCGGGAGATTTCCGGCAACGCCGAACGGATGCTGAAATGGACGGAAGATTACGGAATCGTTTTAGAGGAAAACGGCTTCGAGCGTCCATTCGTCAACCTTTCCGGCGGCGAGCAGATGGCGGCGGCGTTGTCGGTTCGCCTGGCGTTATTGAAACAATTGTCCGACGTTCGCCTCGCGTTTTTCGACGAGCCGACGACGAATATGGACGCGGAACGGCGCGAGAGGTTAGCCGAACAAATCAGTCATATCACCAAAAGAAAAACCTTCGATCAGCTTTTCGTCATCTCGCACGACGATACTTTCGAAGGTTATGTGGATAATGTGATTTCAGTTGTTGGAAATGAAAATTAATAAATGAATTGAGAATAAAATGTTCAAATCAGGTTTCTTCATTGGAATTTTATTTTGGCTAAATATACTTGACTCAGTTACGAGCAAACTTCTATTCAAAATTTTTCATTTCACGAATATAAAAAGCAGGCAAAGCAATTTCCAGAAGCTCGGCACGATTCAGAAGCCGTTACTAAGTCAAGTATGTTTATGCCTTAATTAACTGGGTTGTCAAGCCAATCTATTAGTTCAGATGTAAAACATCTTTGGCAACTCATCTGTTTTTAGTCTTTATTTTGATTACATTTGAGTTGGCAGAATCTCCCGCCCCGTTATATGCACGGACACGGTAGTGGTAAAAGGTATTCGCCGTTAACCCGGTATTGGAGTAACTGGTTACGTTCGAGCCCGCGGTAAAAATTAAAGTAAAATTGATTCCGTTAGTAGATCTTTCTACTTTGAATCCGGTTTCATTATTAGAATTGTCAGTCCATTGCAAATTAATCTGAGTTGCGGTGGTAGAGGTGCTGACCAGATTGCTCGGCGCGCCTGGCTGACTCAGCGAAGGTGCTTGCGTCGCCGCACTCGCCGTATTCGAGTAGGAAGAATCACCACCGCTATTATATGCGCGCACCCGATAAGTGTAGGCGGTGCTAGCTGCAAGAGCAGTGTCCGCATAGGTGGTCGCGTTTGCAGCCAATTGAGCGACCTGGACGAAGTTCGCACAACCCTCTCCCTGGCAGCGCTCAACACGGAAACCATCCTCGTTCGCCGAGCTATCAGTCCAATTTAAGTTAATCTGCGTACTTGAGGCAGCCGTCGCCGTCAAGCTCTGCGGCGCAGACGGCGGCATTGGAGTCGGCGGCGGAGGCGGCGGAGTTTGATTTGATTCATCAACGCCTGCTAATCGAACTCCGTAAGTCGGCATTTCAGCGCCTTGTTCGAGCGCGCCTAAATCCGGCGCCGCGCCGGAAAAACTATCGTTCACACCTGGTAGGACAATTCCGGCGTCTACCGCGTTTGAGCCGAAAGCTAATGTCAAATCTGCCGGCTGAATATATGTTCGGTAGTCGGAAAGCGGCGCAAGACCGCTGGCAAACATACCTTCATTGATAATGCGACCGTTTGCTTCATAGTAGCCGCCAGCTTTAACTGCCGCTAAATTCGGATAATTTTGATACCCGGCGAGCGCTTCAATGTAAAAATACATGGTCCCGTCCGGGTAATAACCGTTATAATCGAAAAACGCTTTGTTTGTTGGCGTATTCCACGAAACGACGCGTTCCGAAGAAGGTCTCGGACCAACAAACATATTGTTCTTCATTACAAAGTTATGAGCTTTAAGAGAGGCGTAATTTTCAAGCGCGTGGTCTGGTGAAACAAAAGTGTTGTTATACACTAAAGTTCCGCTTGTTTCCTGTGGAGGATTAGTGCCAAGCCCGTGAAACTTTATTTGCGCGTAAGAGACGTTGACCACCGCGTTGCGGATTATATAAGCCGGTCCGCCATACACCGGTTGAACGCTAATCGCCGCAAAGGTGTTTGTGAAACGGTTCCGCAAAAGTCGAATATTCCTTTCTCCGCCGTCAAGCTCAACTCCGTTGTCATAAGTCCAGAGAATGTCGTTTCCATAAAAATCATTTGCTCGCGACCCGGCTTGTTCGGTTTTCATCGCGTCGCCATAACCGGAGATGCGATTGTAAGCGATAACGATACCGGAACCTTTGATATTGATTCCATCGTCATTAGCATGCGCTCCGCTGTCATCCCAATAAACGTTTGGCCATGAGAGCCGACCTTCCAAAATGTTATCGCTGATATAATAATCAAGCTGGCTGGCTTGTGACGTAATGCCGTTTGTCGTATTCTTGATATGCACTCGCCGCACAACATTTCCTTTTTGATTTTGATCCTGGAATTTAATCGCCTTAAATGCATTCTGGATTGTCATTCGTTCGATATGAACGTAGCCCGTTCCGTAAACTTCGATGACGTTACAAGTTGCACAATTACCGCCATCGAGGATCGTTCCTTGTTGGCTGGTTCCGCGAATGACAATCGGATTCTGTGCTGTTCCAGAACGCGTCATGGAAAGCGTCCCCGGAGAATAAACGCCGTCAGCCAACTGAATAACGTCGCCCGGTTGCGCATTACTCAACGCGGACCGCAAACTATTGACATCGTTGACTTGAACTGAACGGGGATTTGCCGGATCACGGGGAACGGCGCGTGTAGTTGCAATCAGGTTGATAATTTGATCCACCGGACCATCCGAATCCGTCGCCCGTAGCTCAATTTCATAAGTGGTTGCGGGTCTAAGATCAAAAATGCTTCCGGCAAATTGCGGGGAAACGCTGTAAGCCGTAACGGTTTCGGGTCTCACGCGAAAAAGAGGTAAACCAATTCTCCACGTACTAGAATATTGCTCACGAAACCGAACTGCTACTTTAGCATTCATGTTATCGTCGCCACTGAGCGGGAGTGAAACTCCGAGCGCAGTTACAGTTGGACGATCCAGCGCGGCGGCTCCGATCTGAAGCACATTACCGGCTAATGTAGGCGTTGCGCCGGTTACGCAAATTAGGCACAAAAGTATTGAAAGCAAAATAATAAGTTTTTTCATTAATGTTTTTATGGTTTTAATTTCCAGTTAAGGAAAACTGATTTGTCTAAACGTTAATTTTTTAGCTGACGGGTTGGAAGCTGATTTCCAGTTGGGTAGAAATAATCAAAATATTGTTTTGATTATTATAAACAATTTTACTCTCGTTTAACCTCAATGTCAAATTAGTAATTCAGTAAACCTTCAATTGAGATCACGAGTCTGCTCATCAGAGATAGACAATGAGGGCTATATAGATTTGGTGAATTTTTATTGAAGCGGCTCAGTCAAAAGCCGGTGAGCGTGAGCTGGTGGTGTTGCAGGTTTTTCGACGGCAATAGTTTTCAGTTTAATACTTGGAGTAATTTTTAAGTATGTTTGGTCAAAGATTTCGTCACTTCCTATGAGCCTAAATTGATTTGTATTATCGTATTATTTTCCCCGACAACCAAAATTGTCCGCTCATAATGCCGCCGATTTGCGGTTCAACCTGAATCAATTTCACGTCCGCGACGACATCAACTTCGCCGCCCAGAGTTTCTACCAAAAACCAGTAAAATTTATTGCCGGAGAGTTGATTGGTTTTTAACTCGTATTCTTTTATCTCGCCCGCAAAAATCCCAATCGGGCGCGGCGGCTCAATCGCCGTCGCTTTGTCGTCGGGCAAAAACAATCCGCTCGGAATAAACGACTTGGAAGCCATCGCGGGTTCGTCGTTCGACGAATTATAGTAACTTTCTTCGCTCTCAAATACTTCAAATTCGTTTGACGCAAACGCCGTCAATTGAATCTCGCAATTGCGCGGCAGTTTTATTTCGTCGTTCAGTAGAAAATCGGGAACGTCAAAAACAAACGGATACTCGCCCGAAATCTCAGCCGTTTCGCCAGACGGATTCGCCCAAGCGTGAAAACCGCCGTCGAGTTCCGAAGATTCGCGCTCAATCGCCTTCGTCAACCCGACTGTGCGGCGACTCTTGCCCGCAAAATGCGGATTAAAGCCGATTAATTCCTGCTCGAAATTTCCCTGCAGCCAGATTTCCGCGCCCGAGACGTCGGAGAATTTCAAATAAAATCCGCGTGGGCAGCGAACCGTTTCCGTGTGTTCGAGAACGTGCGAAATCATATCGTTGATGTCCTGCTCGCTCCGCGTGGGAAAACCGATGTCGGATAAATTGCTCATAATTTTTTGAGAATTATTTGGAAGATTTTACGCGCCCGAAACCCCAGCGAAACCGTGTCGGCAGCCAATGAACGCCGCCGGCGCGAACGCCAAGCCACATTAAAGGCGGGATAAACTTATGCTGCAAACCTTTTTTCGCCGCCACGCATTTGAACAATTTTTTATCGGCTCGCCAGCGTTCGTCCAACTTCCGCCGCTGAAATACGCGCGGTCGTGTTCGACGCAGCAATCACGATATTTGCTGTCGGGAAACATTGAACAGCCGTCCCTTTTAAACGTCGCGGAAGTTGTTTCGATGATAGCAACCGGCTTACTCTGAGCCGCCGCGACGAACGAGAACAGACAGAAGAACAAGAGAATAAAAACGATTTGTTTCATTATTACGCAAGCGGATAAAATCTCAGCTTGCCGAAATCGCACCGGTTTTCTCTGCTTTATAACGGTTCGGATACATCGGAAACTTTTCGGTCAGTTCGATAACTTCGCGTTTAACTCGCGTTCGCGCTTCTTCAGATTCCGGCTCGCGGATAATCGAGGCAATCATCTCGCCAATGTGTTTCATCTCCGTTTCCTTCATTCCGCGCGTAGTTAGCGCGGGCGTTCCGACGCGGATTCCCGAAGCGACGAACGGCGAATTAGTATCGAACGGAATCGTGTTTTTGTTGACCGTGAGGTGAACGTCGTCGAGCGCTTTCTCAGCGACTTTGCCCGTGATGCCTTTGCCGCCGTCGAAAACGTCAATTAAAATTAAATGATTGTCCGTGCCGCCCGACACAATTCGCAAACCTTGCGCCGTTAATTCGTCGGCTAAGGCTTGCGCGTTATTTAAAGTTTGCTGTTGATATGATTTGAAATCCGCCTGCAACGCTTCGCCGAAGGCGACGGCTTTGGCGGCGATAATATGCACGAGCGGTCCGCCCTGCACGCCCGGAAAGACGGCTTTGTTCACGTCTTTGGCAAACTCCTCGCGGCATAAAATCAAACCGCTGCGCGGACCGCGCAAAGTCTTATGCGTCGTCGTCGTCACAAATTCACAATGCGGAACGGGCGACGGATGAAGTCCCGTTGCAACAAGTCCGGCGATGTGCGCGATGTCCGCCATCACGATTGCGCCAATGCTTCGGGCAATCTCGCCGATTCTTTGAAAATCAATCGTCCGCGCGTAAGCCGACGCGCCGCAGATAATCATTTTCGGTCGCGCTTCTTCAGCCTTTCTTTGCAGTTCGTCGTAGTCAATCTGCTCGGTCTCTTTCGACACGCCGTAATCCGAAACTTCGTAATTGATGCCTGAAAAATTCATCGGATGTCCGTGCGTCAAATGCCCGCCGTGAGAAAGATTCATTCCCAAAATTTTATCGCCGTGCTGTAATGACGCGAGAAAAACCGCCATATTCGCCTGCGCTCCCGAATGCGGCTGAACGTTGGCGTGTTCCGCGCCGAAAATCTCTTTCGCTCGGTCAATCGCCAACTGCTCAACAACATCGGCAAACTCGCAACCGCCGTAGTACCTTTTCTTCGGATAACCTTCGGCGTATTTGTTAGTAAAAACCGAACCCATCGCTTGCAGCACGGCTTCGGAGACGAAATTTTCCGACGCGATAAGCTCTAAGCCGTTCGATTGACGGCGTACTTCATCGTCAATCGCTTCCGAAACAATCGGGTCAACTTCTGCTAAATTTGCTGTAAAAAAATTGTTCATTATTTTATTTACTCTTGATATAAACCGATTTCTATCGGATTTGTTAAATATAAACCGAAAAATTCTTCAACCGTTTGTGAAATCTTCAAATATTCTCCAGTTTCAAAATCGCTGTAAACAGATGAAATATTTTCGTTCTCGTATTTGTAGCCGTAAAAATGAGAGGAAATTAAAAAATCTCCGAATAAAGTAAAGTCCGTTTTGAACTCCAAATTCTCAGTAACTGCTTGCTCCAGACCCCAAAAAGAAAGCAAATTAGAATCCATTTTACCATCAGCAAGCCCGCCGCAAGTCATATAAACTTGAAGAACATCTTTTGAAACAGACTTACCGATTTTATCAAAACTATTTTGAATTTGCTTTTCTGAGTAAGGAGAAATTATTTCAAGATTTTCACCTTTCCATTTTTCAATAACCTTTTGAAGAATTTCTCTATTCATCATCTGAGAACTTTTACTCTTTCGCGCAACCAAATTTCAATCTCGTCAACTTTCCAAGCGTCCGATTCAACCGCCAAAACCATTTCGATTAGCTCGCCAGTCGGCGCAACTATCTTCCAACCGTTTCTCTTCAAAAATATATTTGTCAAAAAAGTTGCCGTTCGTTTGTTGCCGCCTTCCCACGGATGATTTTTAATCAAACCGAACAAAAGCGTCGCCGCTTGGCGAGTTAAATCGGCGTTCTCGTAAGTCGCCGAGTTTTGCGGACGCGCCAAAGCCGATTCGATTAAAGTTTTATCAAAGACTCCGAAACGAACTTCGCCGACTTGCCGCATATAGAGAACGTGAAATTTGACAGCCTCCCTAACTGTAAGATAAACGAAGTTTTCAATCGCCAACTCGTTTCATCTCCTCATCGAATCCGGGAAACTCGGCGAGAAATTTTTCAACTTCCTTTTCGTCTTCGTCCGAATATGAAATTATTTCCGAGACGATTTTGCCGTTTCGGACGGTTAACGTCGCAAAGGATTTTTCGGGCAATCCGTGAGAGAGGGCAAAATCTTTTGGAATCTCCACAATTAAACTGTCAAAATTTTGTTCAGTTTCTTTCCGGGATTTTTCAATTACTTTAATCATCGGTTCTACCTCTCTTCGATTTTATAGAGAAGTAATTTTACAACAAAACTAAATTATTTACGATTTTTCTTGTTTAGCATCAGAATAGATTTTCTCAATAATCGCGCGATACTTTTCGTCAACGACGCGCCGTTTGACTTTCAGCGTCGGCGTGAGTTCCCCGCCTTCGACCGTTAATTCGTTTTCAAGCAAGGCAATTTTTTTCACCTTTTCATAATGCGAAAGATTTTGGGTTAGCTCGGTGATTTGTCTTTCAATTAGATCAATAATGCGCGGATGCGAGCAGAATTCGGCAGGCGATTTTATATCGAGATTTTTGATTTTGGAGTAGTTTCCGAGCTGCTCGAAATTCGGCACGATGAGCGCGGCGGGGAAATTTCTTTCGTTGCCGACGAGGACGACTTGACTGACGAAACGTGAGGCTTTGATTAATTGTTCAATCGGCGACGGCGCGATGTATTTGCCGCCGGAGGTTTTGAAAAGCTCTTTTTTGCGGTCGGTGATTTTCAAGAATCCGTCCGAGTCGAGCGTTCCGATGTCGCCGGTTTTGAACCAGCCGTCGGCGGTGAACGCTTCGCGCGTCGCTTCCGGCTTGTTGTAATAACCGAGCATTACGTTTGCGCCCGAAACTTCGATTTCGCCGTCTTCAGCGATGCGCACTTGAACATTGCGAATCGGTTTGCCGACTGTGCCGAGCCTGGCGTGCATTCCTGTATTGGTCGTGACGACGGGCGAAGTTTCCGTCAAACCGTAACCTTGCATAATCGCAATGCCCGCGCCCGTGAAAATCAAACTAATATCCTCTGGCAAAGCCGCGCCGCCGGAGATGCAGAAACTCAGATTGCCGCCGAAAAAGTCACGGAGTTTCGAGAAAACGATTCGGTCAGCGATGCTGTGCTTGACCGCCAACAGGCGCGGAATCGGCTGCCCGCGCTCAATTCGCAAAGCGTATTCTTTGCCGACCTCAATCGCCCAATCGAAAATCTGTTCTTTGAGCGGACTCAATTGCGCGGCTTTGACTTTCGCTCTGGCGTAGGCTTTTTCAAAAATGCGCGGCACGGCAACAAACAGCGTCGGCTTAACTTCTAACAAATTATCCGCCGCGCGCTCGATTGACTCGGCGTAATAAACCGCCATTCCGTTCTGGATGTAAAGATACATTCCCGTGCGTTCAAAAACGTGCGAGAACGGCAAGACGGAAAGCGGTTTATCTTTCGGCGAAAACGTATGCTCCGCGCCCACGTCCAAAACGTTTGAGACGAGATTGCTGTGCGTCAGCATCACGCCCTTCGGTTCGCCCGTCGTCCCGGAAGTGTAAATCAAAGTGGCGACATCCTGCGACGCAATCGCGCCGGTCAAATCTTTTATCAAATTCGGATTCGCTTCTTTTAACTTCGCGCCCGCGGCTTCCAACTTAGAAAGCGACATCGAGTTTTCAATTTCGACGTCTGGCGGCTCGAAAAAAACGATTTTTTCGAGCGTTGGGCATTCAGACAAAATTTCTCGAAGGCGTTCGTAACATTCGGCGTTTTCCAAAAATAAAATTCGCGCGCCCGCGTCGTTGACAATGTATTGAATAGCGTTAGGCGCGAGCGTCGTGTAAATTGGCGCATCAATTATGCCCGCAAATTGACAACCCGCATCGGTCAAAGTCCATTCGGGCGAATTGGCGGCGAGCAGCGCGATTCTATCGCCCTTTCGTAAACCGAGCGAATAAAGTCCAAGCGCGATGTGTTGAGCGCGAGCAATCATCTCGTCGGAAGAAATTCGTTTCCATTCGCCGCCCGTTTTAAAGTTTAACGCGTCGGCGCGATTATGTTTTTCTGCCGCTTTAATAAACAATTCAGCCAGCGTTTTCGGCTCGTTGGGATGCAGGGGAATTCGCGCCGCCGTCTTTTGATTTTGAACCTCGCTCGGCGGATGGCGAATTGACTCTCGATTTTCCACGCTTGATTCCTGGTTCATTGCTGCGTCACGCCTCCGAAAAAAACCTTTAAAACTTCGTCCGCCATCGGCGCAAGGGGATACGCTCTCTTCGACAAAATCCAATTCGTGACCATTTCGTCGAGCGCGCCGTAAAGAATTTTCGCCGCCGTAATCGGTTTCAAGTCAGTGCGAAAAACACCTGATTTCTGTCCTTCGGAAATCGTGTGCCGGATAATGTCGAGATACTCGGCGAAACCGCCGCCGGAAAATTCTTCCATAAATTTTGTCGAGCCGCGCAGCTCGACTTGAAAAACGACGGCAAGATCGCGGTCTGCGCCGAGCTTTTCGAGATGCAATTGCGCGATGCGTTCAAGGCGCTTATCGGCTGTTTCGATTTCGGCGATTTCGCGTTTTCCCTCAGCGATAAATTCTTCCATCGCGCGGTCGAATATCGAGTGCAGAATTTCATCCTTGCTTTTGAAATACAGATAGACCGTGCCGTCGGCAATGCCCGCTTTTTTGGCGATGTCGGCGACTTTTGAATTGAAATAACCTTTTTGCGCGAAAACTTTAATCGCCGCTCGCAAAATCGCTTCGCGTTTGTCGGCGATAACGGCGCGAGCCTGTCCGATTGAAGAATCTGAACGCTGCATATTGCTGTTTGGCTTCTAATAAATTATGAATGAATCATCATTCAGTTTTTCAATAGACTAAACCCAAAAGGAAAAATTGGCAAGATTTTTTCGGCGAGCGATAAAATTTACGCAATTTTTGTTTTGATTCGAGGGTAATTTCTGTTATTAAAAAGAAGCAGCTCAACTTAAATCAGGGAGGAAAATTTTTATGCCGACTAACGAAAGAGCGATAAAAGGCGAGAAAAACAAGAAAACAACCGACGACGCGATTCCGGGAAAAGAAAAAGCCAAAGACCGGCGAGAGAGCAGCCTGCCGCCAAAACAATCCGAAGCCGGTAAGTCGAGTCCGACGAGCAACCGCGATGAGCCGAAAGCCGAAAAGCAAAGACGCAGTGCGAACGATAACAAAGACAAAGGCGACGAAAAGCCGAAAAAGAAAAACGAAGAGAAAAAGAGCAGACGCTAATTTATTTTCTTCAAACGACAAAAAAATGCTTTGACATCCTACCGGAGCGTCAAAGCATTTTTTTGACTAGAATTGTTAATTAAATAAGCAATTCCAAATCCTAAGTCAAAATGGCGGAGAGAACAGGAGTCGAACCTGCATAGGCTTACGCCCGGTAGTTTTCAAGACTACTGCAATACCATTATGCGATCTCTCCGCAAACGAGATGCGAATTGAAAATATAACGCAAAGTTAAAATATAGACAAATGAAAACGTCTATGTTGTCTTAATCAGAGCGCTGTGGTCGGCGTTTTTCGTCGTCGGAACTTTGCACGTTCTCAACCGTGACGATTTTATCGTTCGCACGAATGTTCGGCTGATGCGCGAAGGTCGCCACTTCGATGCAAATTACGCGGCGAATTTGAGCGATGATGCCACGCCCGCGCTGCTGGAAAATTTACCAGCGATGAGTTTCGAGCAGCAATGCGCGGTCAAGTTTAAAATCGTGCATCGGTTTGAAACGTCGCAGACGGAAACGGATTTTCGCACCTGGAACTAGTCGCGCTTTGCGGCGCGAAATGCGACGGCGCAACACGGCGAAAGGTTGGATACGTCGAATTGTCCCGGTTATACGAAACACGGCGACAGATTTCTGGGCGAGTATTAAAAAAGGTTTGTCAATTTACTTTTCTTGCTTTAAAAAGTTCTATCTTTTAAGATGAAAGCGCAAATATAGATTAACTTGCGCCTTTTCATTTCTCGTTTTACTTCTGAAATTCCAGCTAACAAAATGCTAAATGAACTTCAAACAAAGCGTAATTATCTGCGCGAATATCTTTCTTATTTGAAAGTCGAAAAGGGCTTGGCGAAAAATTCAGTCGAGAGTTACGAAAGAGATTTGGCGAAACTGACGAATTGGGTTGAAAAAAATAGTTTTAATTTGCTCGAATTGACACGCCAGGACTTGCGCGAATGGTTGATTGATTTGTCGGGAGAAAATCTGTCGGAAAATTCCAAGCGACGAATCATCAGCGCGCTGCGCGGATTTTATAAATTTCTGCAGTTTGACGGACACATCAAAAAAAATCCGGCGGAAGATTTAATCGCGCCGCAAAAGAGTTCTTATCTGCCGAAATTTTTGAATCAAATCGACATCGAAAATCTGCTGGCTGTGCCGGACACCTCGACGGAAATCGGTTTGCGGGATCGCGCGATTTTGGAATTGATGTATGCCTGCGGCTTGCGCGTCTCCGAAGTTGCGGATTTGAAATTAAGCGACGCTGACGTTGACCAGGGAATTTTAAACTGCACGGGAAAAGGCAATAAAACGCGCCGCATTCCGATGGGGAAAAGCGCAGTCGAATGGCTCAAAAATTATTTAGTCGTCAGACGCGAAAAAGAAAACATTGAGATAAGCAACATCTTTGTCAGTTTTAGTGGAAAGCCGATAAACCGCCAGACGATTTTTAAGTTTATCAAGGAATACGCCGAGAAAACTGGACTGCCCGATGTTTCGCCGCATACTTTGCGGCACAGTTTTGCCACTCATTTAATTCAAAACCGCGCCGATATTCGCTCGGTTCAACAAATGCTCGGACACGCCGACATTTCTACCACGCAGATTTACACGCACATAACCGACTCGCATTTGCGAAAAACTTACGAGAAATTTCACCCGCGCGCGCGGGTGAAATTGGATTTTCAAGAAAACCCAGATACGGGTTAGAATCTTTTCGGTTGAACTTGCAAGTTGCGGAAATCTTGGCTATCATAGCAATTTTGCTAATCGGCTCAGAAAGTTGATAATAGCAACAATGAATAGTTTGCATGGGTGGTCGAGCGGTCAAAGGCAACGGGCTGTAAACCCGTCGGATTAATTTCCTACGTAGGTTCAAATCCTACCCCATGCACCATTTAGGTTTCGGATTGAGAATTAACGATTTGGGGTTGGTAAAATTTGCGACCTGAAATTCTGAGCTTTTAAGTTGACCGGCGGGAGTAGCTCAATGGTAGAGCGTCAGCCTTCCAAGCTGAATGTTGCGAGTTCGAGTCTCGTCTCCCGCTCCACAAAGTTTGTTAGAAAGTTTTGTTTTGAAATTTAGCCCGAGTAGCTCAGGGGTAGAGCGCTTCCTTGGTAAGGAAGAGGTCACGAGTTCAAATCTCGTCTTGGGCTCCATAGTTTTTATAAGTTTATTATTGAGGATAAATAAAAATGTCGAAAGAGAAATTTGATAGAAGCAAACCGCACGTGAACATTGGAACAATCGGGCACGTCGATCACGGCAAGACGACTTTGACGGCAGCCATCACGAAAGTCTTGGCAAAGCATAATCCGAAGATCACCGTCCGCGCCTTTGATTCGATTGACAACGCGCCGGAAGAGAAAGCGCGCGGCATTACGATTGCCACGGCGCACGTCGAATATGAAACAGCCAATCGCCATTACGCGCACGTGGATTGTCCGGGACACGCCGATTACGTCAAGAATATGATTACCGGCGCAGCGCAGATGGATGGGGCGATTCTGGTCGTGGCAGCCACCGACGGTCCGATGCCGCAAACCAGAGAACACATTCTTCTTGGCAGACAGGTCGGCGTGCCTGCCATGGTCGTCTTTATGAACAAAGTGGATATGGTTGACGACGAAGAGCTGTTGGAACTCGTCGAACTCGAAGTCAGAGAGCTTTTATCGAGTTATGAATTTCCGGGCGACGATATTCCTGTGATCAAAGGCTCGGCGCTGAAAGCCTTGGAAGGCGACGCCAAATGGGAGGCAACGGTCGAAGAGCTGATGCAGGCGGTGGACGATTACATTCCCACACCTGCCAGAGACACGGACAAACCGTTTCTGATGCCGGTCGAAGACATCTTCACCATTCAAGGCAGAGGCACGGTCGCCACCGGACGCATAGAAAGAGGGATTGTGAAAGTCAACGAAACGGTGGAGATCATCGGCATTCGTGACACCAGAAATACTGTTGTGACCGGAGTTGAGATGTTCAAGAAATTATTGGACGAAGGCGTAGCTGGAGATAACGTCGGACTTCTGTTGAGAGGCGTAGATAGAAAAGACATCGAACGCGGACAAGTTATCGCCAAGCCGGGTTCGATTACGCCGCACACGAAGTTCAAAGCCGAAGCCTATGTTTTAACCAAAGAAGAAGGCGGTCGTCACACGCCGTTCTTTACCGGTTATCGTCCGCAGTTCTACTTTCGCACGACAGACGTGACGGGCGTGGCAAATCTTCCAGAGGGAGTCGAGATGGTGATGCCGGGCGATAACATTCAGATGGAGATCACGCTTATCGCGCCGATAGCGATGGAGAAGGGACTCAGATTCGCTATCAGGGAAGGCGGCAGAACCGTCGGCGCCGGAACCGTCAGTGAGATTGTCGAGTAATAAAATAAGAGGTTGAAGTAATGCCGAGAGATAATATAATTTTGCAATGCACCGAGTGCAAAGAACGCAATTACGTAACGACGAAAAACAAAAAGAACACGCCCGGAAGGTTGGAGTTGAATAAGTTTTGCCGTCGCTGCCGCTGTCATCGTTTGCATAAGGAAAATAAATAATTTTTTCTATTTTCGATTTTGGACGGTCGGTTTGCGGTTGAAATAATAAATCGCAAATCGGCAATCTAAAATCGAAACGAGTCTTAGGGGTATGGTGTCAATGGTTAGCATGTCGGTCTCCAAAACCGTAGGTCCGGGTTCGAGTCCTGGTACCCCTGCCAAGAAAATTTAAGGAGTAAAACAAGTGTCAGAAACAATTGACACCTTAGACAATAAGGGTATCGAAAAAAAGGAAAGCGTCGGCGAATTTATTCGTCATACGCGCGAGGAACTTGACAAGACTACGTTTCCTTCTTCCGACGCGGTTAAAAATACGACGATTATCGTAATCGTCAACGTTATTTTCTTTGCTCTTTATCTTTTTTTGATTGACCGGGCGTGGGTCTATATTATAGACGGCTTAACCTGGTTGGTTAATAAAATTGTCGGTATATAAGGATTACAGATGAGACAGTGGTATTTTATCCACACCTATTCAGGGCATGAAAACAAAGTGTTGGAAAGCCTTAACGCCCGTATTCGAGATATGGAGTTAGGCGAGCAGATCACGGAAGTTTTATTGCCTAAGGAAACCGTTGTGGAGATGCGCGGCAACAAACGCATCGAATCGTCGCGGATGTTTTACCCGGGCTATGTTCTGGTTGAAATCGAGTGCAACGAACAGGGACGCATTCCCGATAATGTTTTTCACGCCATTAAATCCACGCCGAAAGTCACTGGATTTTTGGGCGGAAAACAGCCGACGCCTTTGACCCAGTTAGAGGTTGACCAGATTGTTCACAACATCGAGGTGGCGACCGAGAAGCCGAAACCGAAATTCTCTTACGCGATTGAGGAAGTCGTTAGAATCAAATCGGGTCCGTTTGCGAGTTTCACCGGCAAGGTTGAAGAAGTAAACGAGGAAAAAGCGACTCTAAAGGTTACGGTGACGATTTTCGGACGCGCCACGCCGGTCGAACTCAGCTTTTTGGACGTGGAAAAAGTTACGTTTGCGGAAGAAGAATAAAGAGGACATTTTTGAAATAAATCAGCCACAGAGAACACAGAGTTCTCAGAGAAAAGAAAATCTCTAAATCCTCTGTGTTCTCTGTGGCTAAAAATTGATTCAAAATCGTAAATCAAAATTATGGCTAAGAAAATTACAGGATATATTAAATTACAAATTCCGGCTGGGAAGGCTAATCCCGCGCCGCCGATTGGTCCGGCACTCGGACAGCACGGCGTCAACATTATGGAGTTTTGCAAAGCGTTTAACGCGAAAACGCAAAACGACGACCCGGACATGAAGGTTCCGGTGGTGATTACGGTTTACGCCGACCGTTCGTTTACGTTTGAAACGAAAACGCCGCCCGCCGCCGATTTGCTTCGTAAGGCATCGGGAATTGCAAAAGGTTCAGGCACGGCGAACCGGACGAAAGTCGGCTCAATTTCGCGTTCGCAGATTGAAGAAATTGCGAAAAAGAAAATGCCCGATTTGAACACGACAAATTTGGAATCAGCCGTGAAAACAATTGAAGGCACGGCGAAAAGTATGGGCTTGACGATTGGTGATTGAGGATTTTGTCGAATCCCAGATTCAAAAAGGGAGAAATGTTTGCGCCTAAAAATGCAAATTAAAAAACATCTCGCTTGAACCTATAAAACATAATGAAAAGAGGAAAAAAATATTCGGCGGCTCTTGAAAAAATTGAGCCGAACAAAAAACACACTTTGGAAGAAGCCGTGGCGAAAGTAAAAGAAGTTGCTTTCGCTAATTTTGACGAAACGGTCGAGCTGACGATGTGGCTCGGCGTTGATCCGCGCAAAGCCGACCAGCTTGTGCGCGGCACGATTGTTTTGCCGCACGGTTTGGGCGGCACGGCAAAAGTTATCGTCGTCATCGCGCAGGGCGATAAAATTCGTGAAGCCGAAGAAGCCGGAGCGGATTTCGCGGGCGGCGACGAACTGGTTGATCGAATCAAAGGCGGCTGGCTCGATTTCGACGCCGTTATCGCTACGCCCGATATGATGCGTTCGGTCGGAACGCTCGGCAAAGTTTTGGGTCCGCGCGGATTGATGCCGAACCCGAAAACCGGCACAGTAACGATGGACGTGCGAAACGCCATTCAGGAAACTAAAGCCGGCAAAGTCGAATATCGCGTGGATAAAACAGGCGTGATTCACAGTCCGGTCGGAAAAGTTTCTTTTAACGAAACGAATCTTTTGGAAAACACGAGAGTTTTAATCAACGCCGTGATAAAGGCGAAACCGACGACAGCGAAAGGTCGTTATTTGAAAAAAATCAATTTGGCGGCAACGATGAGTCCGGGTGTGTTAATGGACGAATTGGCTTACGTCTAAACTGAAGTGAGGAGCGAATTACAGAAATGAAAACAAGAGAAAGAAAACAGACGGACTTGGACGCTATCACCGAGCAGTTAAATAACTCAAAGTCGGCGATGATTGTCGGTTTTAGCAAACTGACCGTTAATAAAGACCAGGAATTTCGCAATCAACTGCGCGACGCCGGAGCGGAATATCAGGTCGTCAAAAACACTTTGGCGCGAATTGCGATCAAAGGCACGCCGTATGAAGGCGCGAGCGAGTATTTAAAGGGTGTAACCGGAATCGCCTGGACGGAAAATGACGCGGTTGTTTTGTCAAAAACGGTTTCCAAATTTGTTAAAGACAACGCCGATATTTACACGTTCAAGGCGGGCATCGTCGAGGGCAGAGTCGTTGACTTGAAACAAGTCGAAGCGATTGCGAGCCTCCCGTCGAAAGAAGAACTTATTTCCAAATTGATGTTCGTCATCAACGCTCAAGCGCAGCGCATCGTCACGGTTATTAACGCCGTGCCGCGTAATTTGGCGGTGGTGATTAAACAAATCGGTGAAGGAAAAACAGACGCCCCGGCTGAACAAAAAGCCGAAGTGAAAGAAGAACAAGTCGAGGCTGTGCCGCAAGAAACCGCGCCAGCCGCCGAAACGGAAGCTGTGCCGAGTGCCGAATAAGAAACGGTAAGCGAAGCAGCACCGGAGAAATCAGAGTAAAAATTTTTTCTAGCCGTACTCAAGGTAAAACGAGCGAAGCGATAATGTCAGGTCGCTTTTATAGGCTCGGACGTTCTCGACTAGTTTGTGGTGCAACCAAATGAAAGAAGCGTTCTCGTTGGGTTCTCGCGGCTGACACAAACGAGTCGTCGAAATTATCGGCGATTTATATTTACTAAAATACAAGAACCCTATATTGGAGGAAATTAAATTATCATGGCAGTTTCAAAAGATGAAGTAGTCGAGTTTCTAAAAGGTATGACGCTCCTTGAAGCGTCGGAATTGGTTAAGGAATTGGAAGAAGTTTTCGGTGTTTCCGCTGCGGCGGCAGCCGCGCCGATGGCGATGGCGGCTGGTGCAGGTGGCGGTGACGGCGCTGCGCCTGCCGAAGCTGAAAAAGATACGTTTGACGTGATCATCACTTCAGCCGGTCAGGGCAAAATCAACGTCATCAAGGTTGTCCGCGAAGTCGTCGCCGGTCTTGGACTGAAAGAAGCCAAAGAACTGGTTGACAGCGCGCCGAAAGCCGTTAAAGAAGGCGTTTCCGCTGCTGAAGCCGAAGAAATCAAAACCAAATTGACCGATGCCGGAGCGTCGGTTGAAATCAAATAACTCGGCTCGGCAACCCGAATCTGATTTATCACATCTATATTACGAATTGAAGTTCGGTTATATAGTTGTTAAGATAAAAGGCAAGCGTTAAAATTTTAACGCTTGCCGTCTTTATTAAATTAAATTTTCGATTATCGAAGTTTTACAGGCAAAACGAGCGATCGTTTCTTACAGATAACTTGGGAGAGTTGGTGTCTACATTCGGCACTCTCGAAAAATATATTAGATAGCGTTACTGCTAAAAAAGCGGTCAGGGCATACTTTACCCTCGACCGCATTTGCCGTCTTTAATTAGAATGTTGACTTTAAGGATTTTGACTAAGGCATCTTAGCAACAAAAATTGTTTAAATCAACAAAAATATTTCTTCAAAGTCTGAGCTTACAAAATTATGATTGCCAATCCGCTACAAACTAATACTAATGGGCTTGGTCGCCGAACAAGCAAAGCGCCCGAGCGCGTTGATTTTTCTAAAATTTATACGTCCGCGCGCATTCCGAATCTGATCGAAGTGCAGCGCGAATCATACAACCGTTTTTTGCAGATGGATTTGATTCCCGAAGAACGCGATACGGTCGGGCTGCAAACGGTTTTTCAATCCATTTTTCCGGTTTCGGATTTCCGCGAAACGGCAACGCTTGAATTTGTCGAATATCAAATCGGCAACTGGCAGTGCAAATGCGGAAATTTGGAAGGACTCGAACACTTACGCGCTAACTGTAAAGAGTGCGGCGCGAAAATCAAGGTTGACCCATTTAATCCGGCGGAAGTTCTCTGCAACAACTGCGGAACTTTCAACGCCGTGCGCCCGAAACTCTGCCCGAACTGCGGCGAGCCGGTGGGTTTGAAACATAAACACGACCAGCAGGAATGTCAGGAACGCGGCACGTCTTACAGCGTCCCGCTGAAAGTTCGCATTCGCCTGACGGTTTACGACAAAGACCCGGAAACGAATGTCTCGACTATCCGCGACATCAAGGAAGAAGACGTTTTCTTCGGCGAAATTCCGCTGATGACCGACAACGGAACTTTTATCATCAACGGCACCGAGCGCGTCATCGTTTCGCAGCTCCATCGCTCGCCCGGAGTGTTTTTCAAAGGCGACCGCGACGCTTATCTGGCGAAGATTATTCCGTATCGCGGTTCGTGGGTCGAGTTTGAATTCGACCAGAAGGGAATTCTGCACGCACGCCTCGGCAAGCGTAAAATTCTGGCGACTATCTTTCTGCGTGCGCTTGGGCTTTGGCTTAATCCGCAAATTGACATGAAAACCGTCTCTGACAATATCTTGGAAGAAGTGGTTAAAAACGCTGAGTTCACCAACGCCGACATTCTGCGCCGCTTTTATACGACCGATGAAGTCATCGTCGAGAAGGGCAAACTTTTCATTCGCGTCAAAGCCGACGGCGAAACGAATCTGAAGGGAATGCGGGCGGAAGAAGATATTAAGGATAACAAAGAAATCGTCGTCAGCACGGGCAAGAAAATTACGGCTTCGGCTCTCAAGGAACTCAGGAAACTAGGCATCGAACGAGTCGAAGTTTCCGCCGCCGATTTTGAAAGCGCGATTGCTCTCGATGATGTCATCAACGTGGAGACGGGCGAAGTCATTCTTGAAGCCAACGGTGAATTGAGCGCCGCCAAACTGCAGCAAATCGTCGAAGAAGGCGTCGAGAGTTTTTCGATTTTCTTTCCCGAAAACGACGCTATCGGCAGCGTTATTCTGCAAACTTTGAAAAAGGACGCGATTACGAAGCCGGTTGACGCGCTGCTGGAAATTTATAGAAAGATGCGACCGGGCGATCCGCCGACCGTGCCGACGGCTTACCGGCTGCTCGAAGGAATGTTCTTTGATGCCAGACGTTTTGATTTATCGCGCGTCGGGCGGCTGAAATTCAATATCAAAATGGGCAGACCCGAGCGCGAGGATTTGAACAATTCGCTTTTGAAAGCGCCGGATTTTTACGAAGTCGTCAATTATCTGCTGCGAATGAAAAAGGACAGCGAACATTATGGACAGGATGACATTGATCATTTGGGCAACCGCCGCGTCCGCGCCGTCGGCGAACTTTTAGAAAATCAATTCCGCATCGGGTTAGAAAGAATGGAACGCGCGATTAAAGAGAAGATGTCCATTCAGCAGGATATGTTCACGACGATGCCCAGGGATTTGGTTAACGCTAAACCCGTGACAGCGGCGGTGCGCGAGTTTTTCGGCTCGTCGCAGCTCTCGCAGTTTATGGATCAAACGAATCCGCTTTCGGAAATCACGCACAAGCGTCGTCTTTCGGCGTTAGGTCCGGGTGGTTTATCGCGTGAACGCGCCGGTTTTGAAGTCCGCGACGTTCATCCGACGCACTACGGGCGCATCTGTCCGATTGAAACGCCGGAAGGTCCGAACATCGGTCTGATTTCGAGTTTGTCGTGTTTTGCCCGAATAAACGAATTCGGATTTATCGAATCGCCGTATCGCAAAGTCGAAAACGGGCGCGTGGTCGAATATGCCAAAATCATCAACGGCGGCGACACGGGTTTGAAACCAAACGCGCACATTCCAATCGAGGAAATCGAGGCGGCAAACAAAAAGGTAGGAAAAACCGACGGGCGCGCGGCTGAATTTGAGCCGTTTCCGTTTTATCTAACGGCTTGGGAAGAAGATAAATACATTATCGGGCAGGCGAATATCGAACTCGACGAGAAAGGAAATATCGTCAACGAGAGAAATGCAGCCAGACAGAAAGGCGAATTTATCACGGCTGACCGCGAAGAAATTCAATATATGGACGTTTCACCAAAACAGCTTGTTTCGGTAGCGGCGTCATTAGTGCCATTTCTCGAAAACGACGACGCGAACCGCGCTTTGATGGGATCGAATATGCAGCGTCAATCAGTTCCTTTACTTCGTGCGGAATCGCCGTATGTCGGAACGGGAATGGAAGCGGTCGCGGCGCGAGATTCGGGCGCGGTCGTCATCGCCAAACGAAACGGCGTGGTTGATTACGTTGATTCGGAACGCATTATCGTCAAAGCCGACCATCAGGTTGACGGCACGATTTCGCGCGAGGTGACGGCGGATATTTACTCGCTAGTCAAATTCACCCGCTCGAATCAAAATACCTGCATCAATCAGCGCGCCATCGTCGAAGTCGGCGAAAGCGTGAAAAAAGGTCAGGTCATCGCCGACGGTCCCTGCACCGATAAAGGCGAACTCGCCCTCGGACGCAACGTGCTGGTCGCGTTTATGTCGTGGCGCGGTTACAACTTTGAAGACGCGATTTTGGTTTCCGAACGCCTTGTGAAAGAAGATTATTACACTTCGATTCACATTGAAGAACTCGAAATCGAAGCCCGCGACACCAAACTTGGACCCGAAGAAGTAACGCGCGATATTCCAAACATCGGCGAAAATATGCTGCGTGATTTGGACGAATCCGGCATTATCCGCATCGGCGCGCAAGTTAAACCCGGCTCAATTCTCGTCGGCAAAGTGACGCCGAAAGGCGAAACGCAGTTGACGGCGGAAGAAAAACTGCTTCGCGCCATCTTCGGCGAAAAAGCCGGCGACGTAAAAGACGCTTCTTTGACCTGCCCGCCAGGAATTGACGGAACGGTTGTTGACGTTCAAGTCTTTACGCGCAAGGGACAAGAAAAAGACGAGCGCTCGCTCGACATCGAAGCGCTCGAAGAAGAAGATTTGCGGCGCGACCTCGAAGACGAAATTCGTATTTTGAGCGAGCAGCGTGACGAGCGGATTTATGAGCTTTTTGAAGGTCGCAAATTGACGAAGGATTTATCCGACGGTAACGGTTTCAACATCAAAAAAGGCGAAACCCTGACGCGCGAGCTTCTCAAAGACGTTGACACGAAAATCCTGCGGAAAGCGGAAGTCGCCGCCGGAACGATTGACATCGCCGGTGAAATTAAAGAATACGAACAGCGCACGACGCGCCAGATAAATATTCTGAGCGACATTTATGAAGAAAAAATCACCAAGCTGAAGCAAGGCGACGAATTGCCGCCGGGCGTGATCAAAATGGTGAAGGTTTTCGTGGCGATGAAGCGCAAACTCTCGGTCGGCGACAAAATGGCTGGACGGCACGGCAACAAAGGCGTGATCGCACGCATTTTGCCTGAAGAAGATATGCCGTATTTACCGGACGGAACGCCGGTTGACATCGTGCTGAATCCGCTCGGCGTACCGTCGCGTATGAACGTCGGTCAAATTCTCGAAACGCATCTTGGCTGGGCGGCGCGCATTCTCGGACTTCATTTCGCCACGCCGGTTTTCGACGGCGCGAGCGAAAAAGAAATCAAGGAATATATCGGCAAAGCCAACGAGAAATTCGACGAACTTGGCATTCCGCCATCGGTCGGAATCTCAGGAAAAACCCGTCTCTACGACGGTTTGACTGGCGAGCAGTTCGAGCAGAAAGTAACGGTCGGTTACATTTATATGCTCAAACTTTCGCATCTGGTTGACGATAAGATTCACGCTCGCTCAATCGGACCGTATTCGTTAATTACGCAGCAGCCGCTCGGCGGCAAAGCGCAATTCGGCGGACAGCGTTTCGGCGAAATGGAAGTTTGGGCTTTGGAAGCCTACGGCGCGGCGCACATTTTGCAAGAGCTTTTAACTTGTAAATCCGACGACGTTGCCGGGCGCTCGAAAATCTACGAGACTATCGTCAAAGGCGAATCGAATTTCGAGCCGGGTATTCCCGAATCGTTCAATGTTCTCGTGCGCGAATTGCAATCGCTCTGTCTCGATGTCGAACTCATCACCGAAGATGAAATTGATATCGAAGAAGCAACGGCGGGCGTTCTCGAACTGGTAGGTGCTGACTAATTACGAGTCGAGAGGCGAGGGAAAATCTTCTCTCGCCTCTTGACTCACAACTCTCGATAAATAAAATTATGTTTCGATTTCAAAACGATAATAAAACGCAATTAACTCCGAATTTCGAGGCGATTCGTATTTCGTTGGCGTCGCCCGAAAAAATCAAATCTTGGTCGCACGGCGAGGTTACCAAACCGGAAACCATCAACTACCGCACGTTCAAGCCGGAGCGCGACGGGCTGTTTTGCGCCCGCATCTTCGGTCCGGTGTCGGATTGGGAATGTTTGTGCGGAAAGTATAAACGAATGAAACATCGCGGCGTGGTCTGCGATAAATGCGGCGTGGAAGTGACGCAATCGAAGGTTCGCCGTGAACGTTTGGGTCATGTTGAACTCGCCAGCCCGTGTTCGCACGTCTGGTTTTTCAAAGGCTTGCCGTCGCGCATCGGGCATCTGCTCGACATCACTTTGCGCGACCTCGAAAAGATTCTTTACTTTGAATTGTATATCGTCGTTGACGCAGGCGATGTCGCCGAACTCAAAGAAAAGCAACTGCTAACTGACGAGGAATATCGCAATCTCACGCAGGAATATCCCGGTCAGTTCGTCGCCAAAATGGGCGCCGAAGCAATTAAGGAATTATTGATGAAAATCAACATCGGCGAACTTGTCGAAGATTTGCGCGGCAAGATGCGCGAGGAAACTTCGCAGCAGAAAAAATTGAAGTATTCCAAACGCCTGAAAGTTTCTAATTCATTTTTAAAATCGGGCAATAATCCAGAATGGATGATTCTCGATGTCATTCCGGTCATTCCGCCGGAGCTTCGTCCGCTCGTGCCGCTTGACGGCGGCAGATTTGCGACATCGGATTTGAACGATTTGTATCGGCGCGTGATTAACCGCAACAATCGTTTGAAAAAACTGATGGAACTGCGTGCTCCCGAAGTCATCGTTCGCAACGAAAAGCGAATGCTGCAGGAAGCCGTTGACGCGCTGTTCGATAACGGTCGGCGCGGTCGCGTCCTGCGCGGCGCGAACAATCGTCCGCTCAAATCTTTGTCCGGCACGCTCAAAGGAAAACAGGGACGTTTTCGTCAAAATCTGCTTGGCAAGCGCGTTGATTATTCGGGACGTTCGGTGATTGTCGTCGGACCGGAACTCAAACTTCATCAATGCGGTTTGCCGAAGAAAATGGCACTCGAACTTTTCAAGCCGTTTATCTATAACAAACTCGAACGCGACGCGCACGCCGCAACGATTAAACAGGCGCGTGAGATGGTCGAACGGCAAGAGCCGATTGTCTGGGATATTTTGGAAGAAGTCATCCGCGAGCATCCGGTTTTATTAAACCGCGCTCCGACTTTGCACAGACTCGGAATTCAGGCATTTGAACCTGTTCTGGTCGAAGGCAAGGCAATCAAAATTCACCCGCTCGTCTGCACGGCGTTCAATGCCGACTTTGACGGCGACCAGATGGCGGTTCACATTCCGCTGTCTGCCGAAGCGCAAATCGAAGCGACGGTTTTGATGCTCGCCTCGAACAATCTTTTGAGTCCGGCAAGCGGTCAACCGATTACCGTTCCGTCGCAGGACATCGTTCTCGGTTGTTATTACCTGACGCTCGACCGCGAGGAGTTGACCGGCGAAGGCAAATCCTTTAATTCGGTTGACGACGTGCTGCTCGCGCTTGACTCGAAAGCAGTTGCGACGCAGACGAAAATCAAATTGCGCTGGACGGGCGATTTGATTGATTTGACCAAAGAACACAACACGCAGGACGTGATGCGCGCCACGCCGCGACCTGTAAACAATACTTTGATTGACACAACCGTCGGGCGCGTGATTTTGAACGAGCGTTTGACGCGCGACGGCTTGCCGTTCGTCAACGGAACGCTCAAGAAAAAAGGCTTGCAATCGCTCGTCAGCTTTTGTCACTTAAAACTCGGACACGACCAAACCGTCGTGATGCTCGACGATTTAAAGGCGATGGGTTTTGCGTATGCGACTCGCTCAGGCGTATCAATCGGTATTGACGATATGGTCACGCCGGCAAGCAAAAAAGGCATTATCGAAGATGCGCGAAAGGAAGTTGATAAACTGCAACGGCAGTATGAAGACGCGACGATGACAAACATGGAGCGCGTCAACAAAGTTACGGCGATTTGGTCAGACGTTACCGACCGCGTGGCGAAGGAAATGTTCAAAGCGATGAATCAGCGCGAGAAAGACCGCAAGGAACTCAACCCAATTCTCGTGATGGCTGATTCTGGGGCGCGCGGCTCAGAAGCGCAGATTCGACAGCTTGCCGGTATGCGCGGATTGATGGCGAAACCGTCGGGCGAGATTATCGAAACGCCGATTGTCGCTAATTTCCGCGAAGGCTTGAACGTGCTGCAATACTTTATCTCGACGCACGGCGCGCGAAAGGGTCTGGCTGACACGGCTTTGAAAACGGCTGATTCGGGTTATCTGACACGCCGCCTTGTTGACGTGGCGCAGGACGTTATCGTGTCCGAAAACGATTGCGGAACGCTCAGAGGAATTTGGGCGGAAGCGATTATTCGCAACGGCGAAGAAGTGGAAAGTCTGCGCGACCGAATTGTCGGCTGCACATCGCTCGATGACATCATTGATCCGGTTGACGGCACGACGATTGTCGAAGCCAACCAGGAAATTGACGAAGATTTGGCGGCACAGGTTCAGCTTTCAGGACTTCAAAGCGTGAGGCTTCGTTCTCCTCTGACGTGCGAAACTCGTCGCGGCATCTGCGTGAAATGTTACGGTCGCAATCTGGCGACGGGCAACACGGTGGAAATCGGCGAAGCGGTCGGCGTTATCGCCGCCCAATCAATCGGCGAACCGGGAACGCAGCTCACGATGAGAACTTTCCACGTCGGCGGAACAGCCCGACTGGAGCAGGAAACCAAACACGCGGCGGCAATGAACGGCACGGTGAAATATCTTGACGATTTCAAGGTCATCACCAACCGCGCGGGCGAGCTTATCTCTATGAAACGCGGCAAGTCCGAACTCGCTTTATTAGACGAACGCGGGCGCGAAGTGGCGCGTTACACGATCGTTTACGGAGCGCACGTTCACGTGCAGGACGGACAGAAAGTTAAAGAAGACGATTTGCTGGCGACTTGGGATCCGTTTACATTCGCCATCTTGACGGAAGTCTCGGGAACGATTAAGTTCCAGGACTTGAAAGAAGGCAAAACCCTTGAAGAAGACATTGATAAAGTGTCGGGACAAAAACGTCTCGTGGTCAAAGATTCGGACGAAAAACAACAGCCGCGTCTGGAAATCCGCAGCGGCAACAATAAAGTTCAGAAAACTTATCAAATGCCGATTCGCGCCAATTTGATGGTCGAAGACGGGCAAGAAGTCGAAGCGGGCGATACGATTGCGAAAATTCCGCGCGAGACGACAAAGACGAAAGACATCGTGGGCGGTTTGCCGCGCGTCGTCGAACTCTTTGAAGCCAGACGACCGGGCGAAACGGCGATTATGTCGGAAATCAACGGCGAAGTTAAATTCGGCGCGATTGCCAAAGGCAAACGCAAACTCGTTATCACGGGCGATGACGGAGCCGAGCGCGAATACGACATTCCGCGCGGCACGCACATCAACGTTCAGGAAGGCGACCGCGTAAAAGCGGGCGAGGCTTTGATGGACGGACCGCTGAACCCGCACGACATTTTGCGCGTTCTCGGAACCGAAGCGCTGCAGCAATACATCGTTAATGAAATTCAAGAGGTTTATCGTCTGCAAGGTGTAAACATCAACGATAAACATATCGAATGTATCGTTCGCCAAATGCTGCGTTGGGTGAAAATCAAAGAAGTCGGCGATACGGATTTCTTGCTCGAAGAACAAGTTGACCGCTTCCGTTACGAAGACGAAAACCGCCGCGTGATGGACAACGGCGGACAGCCTTCGAGCGCCGAACCGCTTCTCTTGGGAATCACAAAAGCGTCGCTTTCGACCGATTCGTTTATCTCGGCGGCGTCGTTCCAGGAAACCACGCGCGTCTTGACCGAAGCGGCGATTTCCGGTCGCGTTGACTACCTGCGCGGCTTAAAAGAAAACGTCATTATGGGACGATTGATTCCG
Source organism: Pyrinomonadaceae bacterium (assembly GCA_030448055.1). Lineage (GTDB taxonomy): Bacteria > Acidobacteriota > Blastocatellia > Pyrinomonadales > Pyrinomonadaceae. The sequence goes on along the minus strand of JAUJNR010000003.1, from coordinate 420,331 downwards.
GCGGGAACGGGAATGAAGTATTACCGCAACGTCAAAGTTGATTTCGACCCGACCGTCAATCAGAAAGAAGAAGAGGAACTCGACGAGTTTCCGTTAGCCGCCAGCGGCTACACTCTGCCGCCGATGCCGGACGTGCCGGGCATAGATACGGACGAAGGCTACGACGAAGCTGAAGAAACCCTGGACGAATTCGCACTGGAGACCGAAGAAGTCTTTGACGATTCGGTTGATTTGACGATTGACGACGATGACGATATTTAATCGCTCGCGTTTAGTTACAAGATAAAAAAGGCTGGAGAAAATTTTCTCCAGCCTTTTTTAATTGCAGTAGATTTTTCAAAAATTGTGTGATAGAAACGACTAATCCAAAAATTTTTCGGGAGAACGATTTTATGCAGTTCAAACAATTCTTTCTCGGCTGTCTGGCGCACGCTTCTTATTACATCGGCTCAGAAACAGAAGCGGCAATTGTTGACCCGCAACGCGATGTCGAACAATATCTAAAAGAAGCCAAAGCGAATAATCAACAGATTAAATACGTTATCGAAACGCATCTGCACGCCGATTTTGTCAGCGGTCACATCGAGCTCGCCTCCAAAACCGGCGCAGCGATTGTTTTCGGCGCGTCGGCGAACGCCGAATTTGAACATCTGGCGGTCAAAGACGGCGACGTTTTGACAATCGGAAGCGTAAAATTAAAAATTTTGGAAACGCCCGGACACACGCCTGAAGGAATTTCAATCGTTGTCGAAAACACGAGGGAGCCTTTGAAGATTTTGACTGGCGACACGCTTTTTATTGGCGATGTCGGCAGACCAGACCTTGTCGGTTCTAAAGGTTTCAGCGCGGAGCAGATGGCGGGATTTTTATACGACAGTCTGCACGCGAAGATTTTAACTTTGCCCGACGAAACGGAAGTTTATCCGGCGCACGGCGCGGGTTCGCTGTGCGGCAAAAATATGTCGAAGGAAACCTGGTCAACGCTCGCCGAGCAGAAGAAAACAAATTACGCGTTGCAGCCGATGGCAAAAGACGAATTCGTTGCGATGATGACGGAAAATCTGGCGGAAGCTCCCGCTTATTTTCCGAAAAGCGTGGCGAAAAATCTGGCGGGCGCAAAGAGTTTGGAAGATTTACCGAAGCCGGAAAAAATGTCGGCACAGGCGGTCAAAGATTTTTCGGGCGTGGTTCTTGATGTCAGAAGCGCGGTTGATTACGGCGCGGCGCACGTTCCAAACGCTTTAAATATCGGACTCGCCGGGCAGTTTGCGTCGTGGGCGGGAACTTTGATTGATACTGACGCGCCGATTGTCATCGTCGCCGACGCGGAAGAACGAGTCGAAGAAGCCGTAATGCGCTTGGCGCGCGTCGGCATCGAATCGGTCGCAGGGTTTTTATTGATCGAAGATTGGACGTTTGAGGCGGGGAAAGTCGAACAAATTTCAGTCGAGGAAATGAACGAGCGTTTGTCCGGCGGAAGCGACGATTTGCAATTCGTTGACGTGCGGCGCGTCGGCGAATACGAATCGGGACACGCGCCGCGAACCGTTAATTTAAGTTTATCGGATTTAGAAAAATTAACGGACAGACTCGACGCCTCGCGCCCGACGTATGTCATCTGTCAGGGCGGCTATCGTTCGAGCGCGGGCGCGAGCATTTTAGAAAAAAAAGGTTTTCGTGAAATTTATAACGTCACCGGCGGAACCGGCGCGTGGATAAACGCCGGATTCGAGACTCAAATGTAAAAACGTCGGTAACAGTTATCGAACGTAAAACGTAAAAAGGAGCAAAGTTAAGAAATCATAGTTTTTTAACTTTGCTCCTTTTTCATAGTTCCAGCCATTTTGGGAGATGCGCTGTTTGATTGGTTTAATCGAAAATTGATTCGGGCAAATAATGCCACGAAATAAATTAGAAATGGTATGCAGAAAGCGTTAAATAAATGTTTCAGAACTGACTTTCGAGATATTATTTCATCGGCGAGCGAAATTTTTGTTACAATCTGAAAAACGAAAGAATTCGGGAACGAGGTTTTATGCGGCAATTCAAAATGTTTTTTCTTCTGCTAATTTTAAGTGCGGGTTTTGCACCCGCCGTATTCGCACAAGATAAAAATGCCGAGGATGACGGCGAGGTTTTGCGCGTCGAGACGCAGCTCGTTGACGTTCCGGTCGAGATTACCGATAAAACCGGCAAGCCGATTTTGAATTTGAAGCAAAGCAATTTCGTCGTTTACGAAGACGGCAAGCAGCAGGAACTCGCGGATTTTGCGGCGACCAGCGCGCCGTTTGAAGTCGCGCTGCTGCTCGACACCAGCGGCTCGGCGCGTTCGGAACTGCCGCTTATCACGCGCGCCGCCGAAAACTTTATCAACTCGCTGCGCCCGGGCGACAGAGTTTCGATTATCAGTTTCAGAAGCGACCGCGAAGGCGGCAAAGCCGTCGCCGCGAGCGAAGTCCTAACCGATTTGACCGACGACAGAACAAAATTGAAAAACGTTCTCAAAACGATCAGCGTCAGCAACGGAACGCCGTATTACGACGGTCTTTTGCAGGTTATCGAGCGGGTTTTTCGTGAGCAGCCGGACGAGAAATTTCGCGGCAGACGCGCTCTTGTCGCGCTGACTGACGGCGTTGATTCGACGAGTGCCACTGGCTTTGAAGAAGTTCGCGAGCGGTTCACCCAGGCGGGAATCGTTTCGTATTTCATACAGGTTGACACGCGCGAATTTTTTGAGGAAAACCTTTTGGGCGACTGCCAGAGCGCGATGCGTTTTTCCACTGCGCAAATCCGCCGCTACTACCGCACTTTTTACCCGAAATCGAAAATCGAAAAGATTTCCAGCTTTTGCGCGCTCGGCGATTTTGAACGGCTCGACATCAGCAAAAACCTCTACGAATTAGCCGATACGGAAATGAATCTGCTGGCGAAAACCTCCGGCGGCAAAGTTTTTCCGGTCGCTGATTTCTCCGAAGCGAGAACGGCTTTCGCGCGGGTCGCGCAGGAAATCGGCACAAAATATTCTTTGGGCTATTACCCGTCGAACGAAAAGCGCGACGGCAGCTACCGCAAAATCAAAGTCGAGTTAAAAGGCGTTCCTGTCGGCGTCAGTGTGCGGGCGCGTGAAGGCTACACGGCACCGAAGAATTAAGAAAATTGTCCGCAGATGCACACAGATAAAATCATTCTTAAAACCTGTGTGCATCTGCGGACAATTTTCTTTATTATTAGTTTATGAATTCAAAATTTAATCGTATTTGTCTGATGATTTTGGATAGCGTCGGCATTGGCGAGATGCCCGACGCGGGCGTTTGGGGCGACAAAGGCGCGGATACTTTGGGCAGCATTTTGAAATCGCGCAATGTGAATCTGCCGAATATGCAGCGGCTCGGTTTGGGCAACATCAAAGAATTAAGCGGTTTGCCTGCGGTAGAAAACCCGATGGGCAATTACGGCAAATGCGCTTTGAAATCGAACGGTAAAGATACGACGACCGGACATTGGGAAATCGCCGGAATCATTTTGGAACGAGCGTTTCCGACTTTTCCGCACGGCTTTCCCGGCAAGATAATTGACGAGTTCACGGCGCAGGCGAATGTGCCGGGCGTGTTGGGCAATACGGTGGCGAGCGGCACGGAAATTATCAAACAATTCGGCGAGGAACATATTAAAACAGGCAAGCCGATTGTTTACACGTCCGCCGATTCGGTATTTCAAATTGCCGCGCACGAGGCGACGATTCCTATCGAGAGACAATACGAAATCTGCGAAATCGCACGTCGAATTTTAAGCGGCGAAAATGAAGTCGGGCGCGTTATTGCGCGTCCGTTCTTAGGCACCAACGCGGACGATTTCACGCGCACCGGCAACCGCCACGATTACGCCGTGCCGCCGCCGAGTGATAATCTTTTACCTTTGCTCAAAGATAAAAATCTCGACGTGGTTTGCGTCGGCAAAGTCGCGTCGGTTTACGATTCTCTCGGCGTGACCGAAGATTTGACGGCGAAGAATAACGAGCAGTCAATTGACCAGACGATAAACGCTCTAAATAAAAATTCACACGGGCTGATTTTCTCGAATCTCGTTGACTTTGATATGCTCTACGGGCATCGCCGCGATGTCGAGGGCTATGCGAAAGCGTTGGAGTATTTCGATCAGCGTCTGCCGGAAATTTTAAGCGCATTGCGCGAAGATGATTTGTTAATCATCACCGCCGACCACGGCAACGACCCGGGCTTTCGCGGTTCAGACCACACGCGCGAATACACTCCGCTGCTTGTTTACGGAAAATCCGCCAGGCAAGCGGTTAATCTAGGAACGCGTGGCAGTTTGGCGGATATCGGGCAAACCGTTGCGGAGAATTTCGGCGGGCAACTAAAAAACGGGGAGAGTTTTCTGCGGCAGATTTTGTAGATTAAAAAATTATCAAGGAGAATAACAATGGCAGACAAAACAACGAACGGCGGAGATGACGCGGAGACGGTGGACGCCGCATCGCTCGGCAGGGGATCGAATTCGGTTTCCAGAGCGACGCTGGTTATGATCGTCGGCACTATTATATTTATAATTATCGCGGTCGTGATTATCAGCAGATTTTTCAGCGCGCCGACCGGCAATACCGGTTCAGGCTCGACTAATACGGCTTTAACAGCCAATCGGTAGCCGTAATTAATCGGCAGTCGGTAAAAATTTCGGTTCGGGCGACCAGAGTTTTTTCGGATGATAACGCGCGGGAAAAAATGTTATTATTCGAGAAAATTTATGAAACGATTAAAAACGCTCGCCGTCTTCTGCTGTCTTTTGACAGTCGTCATCAACAATTTTCCGACCGCTAACGCGCAAACTGGCGACGGTTTGGGCTTTTACAATGAGCCGCCGAGCCGTCTGCGCGGCGTGATTGAAAAATTTTCCGAAGATTACGGCAGCCTGAATCGTTTTTACACCGCGCCGACCTCAAAGAATCGGTCGGCGCGTTTGCGCGAATTTTATTCAGACCAACTCGCTTTTTTAACCAAACAAAATTTCGACGCGCTCAACCACGACGAGCAAATTGATTATCTGCTTTTTGTAAATTTTCTCCGGCACGAAGCGAGCGAACTCGACCGGAACAACAAACAATTCGATGAGATGTCCGCGTTGCTTCCGTTCGCCCGAACGATTAGCGATTTGGAAGACACGCGCCGCAAACTCGAAACGATAGATTCGGCGAAAACCGCTGCCCTATTAAACGACCTCAACAAACAAATCGCCGCGACGCGAGAAAACATCGAAGAAAATCGCATCGCCAAACCGAAACGAACAGTAGCAAATCGCGCCGCGCAAACCGTCGCCTCCCTAAGACAGACGCTGAAAAATTGGTTTACATTCCACAACGGCTACGACCCGATGTTCACCTGGTGGAACGGCGAACCTTACAAAACGGTTGACGCTTCACTACAAAATTATCAAACATTTCTGCTCGAAAAACTCGTCGGCATCAAGCCCGATGACAAAACGACCATCATCGGCGACCCGATTGGGCGCGAAGCATTACTGCAAGAATTGGAATATGAAATGATTCCTTACACGCCCGAAGAATTAGTCGAAATCGCCAACCGAGAATTCGCGTGGTGCGAAGCGGAGATGAAAAAGGCTTCGGCGGAGTTGGGCTACGGCGACGATTGGAAAAAAGCTCTCGAAACGGTGAAAAATAAATACGTCGAGCCGGGCAAACAGCCCGAATTGATTCGCCGACAGGCTTACGAGGCGATTGAATTTTTAGAGAAAAACGAACTCGTAACAGTTCCGCGCATTGCGCGTGATTCGTGGCGAATGGAGATGATGACGCCCGAACGTCAACTCGTCAGTCCGTTCTTTTTAGGCGGTGAAACGATTCTGGTTTCCTATCCGACATCGGCGATGACGCACGAGCAGAAAATGATGAGTATGCGCGGCAACAATCCCCATTTCACCCACGCCGTCACGCATCACGAACTTATTCCCGGTCATCATCTGCAGCGCTTTATGACGCAGCGGTATCGCCCGTATCGAGACATTTTCTACACGCCGTTCTGGATGGAAGGCTGGGCGTTGTATTGGGAATTTCTGCTGTGGGATATGAATTTCAACAAAACGCCCGAAGACAAAATCGGCGCGCTTTTCTGGCGGATGCACCGCTGCGCCCGCATTATTTTTTCCTTGAATTTTCACCTCGAAAAAATGTCGCCGCAAGAATCGGTTGATTTTCTCGTGAACCGCGTCGGACACGAACGCGATAACGCAACGGCGGAAGTGCGCCGCTCGTTCGCCGGCGATTACGGACCGCTTTATCAAATCGCGTATATGATGGGCGGTTTGCAGTTTTACAATCTGCACCGCGAACTCGTCGGCTCGAAACGGATGTCTAACCGAAATTTTCACGATGCGATTTTGAAGGAAGGCGCGATTCCGGTCGAGATGGTCAGGGCGATTTTAACGAAACGAAAATTACAGAAAGATTTCAAGCCGAACTGGAGATTTTACAGCGGGCTTTCAAAATAAAAAGGAAATAATTATGCTTTTTAATAACTAAGTAGTCGTTCACAATTAAACTGAACTATGTTTGAAGCCTGAAAACCTGATTTTCAGGCTTTTTCCAAATGCCAAAAGTGCAAGGCTTACCGCATATTGCAAATGCCCTTTCGACTCGTAATCTTCCGCCGCTAACCACTCGTATTTGAGTTTGCGCCAGATTGTTTCCGCAATGTTCAAGTGCGGCGAATAGATCGGCAAATAAAAGACAAACAATCCGCGCTGCTGCCACGCTCCGATCCGTTCACCCATCTTTTTGCCCGTATGAATCCGGGCGTTGTCCAAAACGACGACGGTCAATTTCTCAAGCGAAAACGAAAACCTCTCCAGTTGTTCCGCCACAAAAGCCGCATCAATCGTCTTTTCGCTCGTCGCCGTCCAACTTTTGTTTGAGCGCGTAAATAATCCGAAACAATTGATGCCCAAGCCGCGTTCACTCGGCATCGAAACCTCCTCATCACCAAACTGCCAGCCATACGGCACGTTCGGTTCAAGTGCCACGCCCGCTTCATCGCCGTAATATAAATCAACCTCGCCGCTTTCGCTTAATCGCTCCATTTCTCCCAATAACTCACGCTTTAATTGATAAACTTCCGCCGGCGGTTTCTTTTTCAATCGCTTTCTAATTCGTTTGAAGCGGCAATTGTTTTTTTCAAAAATCGTTTGAGCGTCGTGGTCGAAAACGGTTTCTGCAACTCGGTTTCCAGTTCGGCTTTCGCCAAACCAATGCGCTGACGTGATCGCTGCACCGCCGCCCGCACTTTGCTCAAATCGGTTGACACTTGCAGAATCGCCCGCCGCCCGCGCCCCGGTCGCGTTTTCAATCCCTCAATGCCTTCGGCTTCAAAACGCTTGACCCATTGGTTGACCGTAATTTTATGACAATCCAAAAAGCGGGCGATTTCGCGGCTCGGACGTTTCTCGCTTTTGAGCAAAATCATTTGACAGCGTTCCCGAAAAGCATGACCTCTGCCGGTTCGACGACCGTCTTCAAGTTCTTGTCTTTGCTCGTCACTCAACTGAACAATTTTCGTTTTACCCATCGTGCAAAATAGTATAGTCTATTTCTGCTCGACTACTTACAAAATTTAATCAGACCTACACATTGAGAAGAATTTCAAAAACTTTTACCCGAACAATCAAAGGATAAAGGTGACAACAGTTCTATGGAAAAACAAATGTCAAACGAAGCGTAGCTCACTTCGTTTTCATCGAAAGACTTTTGTAAATGGTCTCAATCCAAAAATCAGTTTTGATAAATCCCGTTCCCCAGGATTTGTATTTTTCCGGCAAGCCGTCTTTTTTCAAACCATCCAGAGTTTTTCCGCTCGTCATTCCTTTCTGCACGATGTCGGTCGTTTCGACGAGCGTTTGATGATAAGCCTTTAAATCTTCGCGTGTGGAAAGCGCGCCATGACCGGGAATAATTTTGACATCGACAGGGAGTTTGGCGAGAATGTCGGCGATGTTTTTGGTTAAGCCCTGCACGCTGCCGCCGCTGTCCAAATCTACGAAGGGAAATCTGCCGACGAAAAAATCATCGCCTAAATGCACGACGTTTGCTTTCGTGAAAAAGATAATTGAATCGCCGTCAGTATGTCCGTTCGGGTAATGGACGGCGCGGATTTCTTCGTCGTTAAAATGGACGGACATTGATTGGTCGTAGGTGAAAACGGGCAGCGCGAATTTTTCATACGGCTGCGTTTTATTTCCCAAAACCGTTGATTCGACCGACAGGCGTTTGCGGACGTTAGTGTGCGCGAGAATCAGCGAATTTTTACCGCCAAAAAATTTGTTGCCTTGGGTGTGGTCGCCGTGCCAGTGCGTGTTGAAAATGAAGCGCGGCACGTCGGAGCCGAGAGTTTTTAGGGCTTCGGCGAGTTTCGGCGAAACCTGCGCGTAATCGTCGTCAACGATTAAAATCCCATCGGCGCCGACGAGCGCGCCGACGTTGCCGCCGCGACCTTGCAGCAGATAAACGCGGTCGGTGATTTTTTGGGTTTTGACCGTAATTTCCTGCGCTTGGTTTTCGTTTTCGTGTTTTTTATGCGCGAAAGTCGCGGACGAAAATAGACTTAAAACAAAAGAAGCGGCGATGAATTTTTTCAGCATAAATTTTGATTGATGTTACACGAACGTTTTGTGCTATTTTGATATTTCTGAATTACAAAAGCAAATATTCGCCATTGGATAAGAAGCGCTTTCGGTTTTAATCAATGACGGACGACACTTTGAAAGTGCAATTTATTCGGAAAATCGGCGGTTGTTTCGCGCTCTATAATTACTCTTAAATCCATCTAACTTGTTGCTTTTGCGCGGCGTAGGTTATAAATTAGAAATGAAGGTTGGACGAGGAGAAACTTTATGGCAAAAGATACGATAAATGTCGGCGGCGAAGAGACGGAGGTGCGCGAAGACACGGCAAAGGCTTATCGCGGCACGATTTGGATTTTGATCACGGTCGGAATTGTGTTGGCAGGCGCGGCGATTATGTTTTTCGCTTTCTTCGGCGGCTCGGTCGGCGACGGCGATTTGCAGAGTCCGAAGGAAATTGAATCGAAAAGACAGACCGGCGAAACCAGATAAGACGAGGCAAAAGGGAAAAACAAAAAAGGCAGAAGCTGAGAGACGACCTTCGGCTTTTGCTTTTTTGTTTGCGCGCTTACAATTTAAGTTATGTTGATTTTAGGCATTGAAAGCTCGTGCGACGAAACGGCGGCGGCAATCGTGCGCGGCGGCAGAGAGATTTTATCGTCGGTGATTTCCTCGCAGATTGAACTGCACAAACCATTCGGCGGCGTCGTGCCGGAACTCGCGGCGCGCGAGCATCTTGAGAAAATTGACCCGATTGTTGACGAAGCTTTAACGCGAGCCGATGTTACGCTCGAACAGATTGATGCCGTCGCCGTTACGCAAGGTCCTGGACTCGTCGCATCTTTGCTCGTCGGCGTGTGTTACGCCAAGGCTCTGGCGTTCGGTTTGGACGTTCCGTTTATCGGCGTCAATCACATCGAAGGACACGTCTTTTCGGTCGCGTTTGAAAATCCGCCGATTGAGTATCCGGCTTTCGCTCTTATTGTTTCGGGCGGACACACGAATTTATTTTATATTCCCGAAGCGGGCGTGTATAAAGTCGTCTCCAGAACGCGCGACGACGCGGCGGGCGAGGCGTTCGATAAAGTGGCGAAAATGCTCGGACTCGAATATCCGGGCGGTCCTGTCATCGAAAAACTAGCCGGAGAAGGCGACGCGAAACGGATAAAATTTCCCGTCGCCAAAATCTCCGACGGTCGCCCCGATTTTAGTTTCAGCGGTCTGAAAACCGCCGTCGCGCGTTACCTGCGCGAACACGAAATCGCGCCGGCGGCGAAAGGCAAAACGCCCGCGCAGGAAATCCGAGACATCGCGGCGAGCTTTCAGGCGACGGTCATCAAATCGCTCGTCGGCACGACGGAAAAACTGGCGGCTGAGTATAAACCGAAAACTTTAATCATCGCGGGCGGCGTGGCTTGCAACAACAGTTTGCGCGAAGCGGCGGCGGCGCTCGGCAAGCGATTAAATACGCCCGTTTATTTTCCGTCGAAACATCTCTCGACCGACAACGCGGCAATGATTGCTGCTGCCGGTTATTTTCATCTGGCGCGAGGCGAGCGGTCGGATTTAAGAATGACGGCTGACGTTTCGATGCGTCTGCAAAACTATGAAAATGAAGACGCGGAACTCAAACGGAAAAAAGTCCGTTACCGGCTGTAGAATTTTTCGCTTGTTTTTATTTTTGTCAGCCTCTAAAATCAAATTGCACGCCTGAAAATACTTAACAAGAGCGAGAAAAGCGTAATGAAAGTTACAAGGTTCGTCGTTTGTTTCTTAATATAAACCGAATCGTTGGCGAATGCGTCTGAAACGACGCCGAAAATCGGGCGGGCGAAAAATCCCGTCGTAAAATTAACTCAAATCTGTCGGAGGAAATTAAATGCGATATTTTAGATTTACAATCGGCTCATTCGTCAGTTTTTTGCTGCTGACTCTGATAGTCTCGGCGCAAACCGCGTCGCCCATAAGAATTCGTCTTGAACCGTATTTGTCGGGATTAAGTTCGCCGCTGCTTGCCACGAATGCGAAAGACGGGCGTTTGTTCGTCGTGCAGCAAGGCGTTTGTTCGTCGTGCAGCAGGGCGGAATTATCAAAGTCGTGCAGCCGGGCGCGACGACGGCGACCGATTTTATGAACATTACGCCAAGAGTTTTGTCGGGCGGCGAACGCGGACTGCTCGGTTTAACCTTTCACCCGCAGTTTGCGACCAACGGTTATTTTTTCGTCAACTACACGCGCAGCGGCGACGGCGCGACCGTCATCGCGCGTTTCAAAACGACCGACTCAACGAACGCGCTCGGCGATTCAAATTCGGAAAGAATTCTACTCGTCATTCCGCAGCCGTTCGCCAATCACAACGGCGGAATGATCGAGTTCCGAACCGACGACGGCGTGCATAATCTTTATATCGGAATGGGCGACGGCGGTTCGGCAAACGATCCGGGCAATCGGGCGCAAAACATTAACGAGCTTTTGGGAAAATTCCTCCGCATCACGCCCGACGTTTCGGGCAATAATACTGCTCCGGCTTACACCGTTCCGGCGGACAATCCATTCGTCAATGCCAACGGGGCAGACGAAATTTATGCCGTCGGCATGAGAAATCCGTTTCGCTGGTCATTCGACCGCCAGACGAAAGAACTTTGGGCGGGCGATGTCGGGCAGAATGCAATCGAAGAAGTTGACATTATCACGCGCGGCGGCAATTACGGCTGGCGCGTTTACGAAGGAACGCAATGCACGAACATTGATCCGGGTTTGTGTAATCCGGCAAATTACATCCCGCCGGTTTTCCAATACAATAACGTCGGCAGCCCGCGATGTTCGATTACGGGCGGCTACGTTTACCGCGGAATGCGCGCGGCTCTGCTGGGCGGCTCGTATATTTATGGCGATTACTGCACGGGCGAAATTTTTGTCTGGAACAACAATCAGCAGGTTTTGCTGCTCGACACGCCGCGCAACATCTCTTCATTCGGCGAAGACGAAGACGGCGAATTATACGTCGTCGGGCTGGGCGGCACGGTCGAAAGAATCGCTCGCTTTGACGAAGCCAACGCGGATTTCGACGGCGACGGCAAAACCGATTTATCGGTCTTTCGTCCTTCTACCGGCGCTTGGTATATTTTGAACAGCGCGAACGGTTCGGTGCGCGGGCTGCAATTCGGCGCAGACGGCGACATACCGACGCCCGAAGATTACGACGGCGACAACCTCGCTGACATCAGCGTTTTCCGACCGTCGGACGGCGTCTGGTATCGCATTAACAGCAGCACGAATACTTTCAGCGGCGTTCAGTTCGGACTATCGGGCGACGTTCCCGTTGCCGGAGATTACGACGGCGACGCCAGAGCCGACATCGCCGTTTTTCGTCCGTCGGACGGAACTTGGTATCGGCAAAACAGTGGAAACAATACATTTTTCGGCGTGCAGTTCGGACAAACGGACGATGTTCCCGCGCCAGCCGATTACGACGGCGACGGCAAAATTGACATCACCGTTTTTCGCCGGTCAAATGGCGTTTGGTATCGCATCAACAGCGGCAACAATAGTTTCTCCGGCGTTGCATTCGGCAGCCTGCCAGATTCTCCGGCAGTCGGCGATTACGACGGCGACGGACGTGCCGACATCGCTGTTTTGCGCCGGATAGGAAATTTGGTGTGGTATATTCTGCGCAGTTCGGACAACGCGGTTCAAACCGTTCAGTTCGGCGCGCAGGATGATTTGCAGGCGGTCGGCGATTACAACGGCGACGGGCGCGACGACATCGCCGTTTTCCGCCCCTCAAACGGCTTTTGGTATACTTCCACCGACCCGTCAACAAACTTCGGCGCAAGGCAGTTCGGACAAAACGGCGACTTGCCCGCGCCCGCCTACGACAGACCGTAAGATACGGAAGTAAAAATAAAAAAAAGAAAGGCTGAAGAATTTTTTACGCTTCAGCCTTTCTTTTTTTTATTCAAAGCATCAAACGGTTTGATAAAATTCGTCGTCCGAGGAAAATTAAAAATGTCTTTCGTCTGAAAAATCGTTCGCCCGCTTCCGCTGTTCGTTTTATTCCTGACCGTCGCCTGTCAAACAAATTTCCAGTCAACCGCGCAGACGAAAGAAACCATTGTTTCGCTCGCTTCCGAAAAACCGAAACTCGCCGAGATTGAATTCGAAGCGATTAGAAAACTGCTCGAAAGCGCGGTCGAGCAAACGACGCTGACGAAAAATTACGACCCCGCATACGTCGTGATTCCTTATCCGTCGGGCGATGTGCCGATGGAAAAAGGCGTTTGCACCGATGTCGTCATCCGCGCGTTTCGCAGCGCGGGCGTTGATTTGCAAAAAGCGGTTCATGAAGATATGGCGAAAAACTTTTCCGTCTATCCGAAAAAGTGGAATTTATCAAAACCCGACACGAACATTGACCACCGGCGCGTGCCGAACCTGCAAACATTTTTCACCCGTCAGGGAAAATCTCTCCAGCCGATAACCGACCGCGCAGAGAATTACCGACCCGGCGATGTCGTCGCGTGGAATTTGGACGGCAAAGGAATGACGCACATCGGGCTAGTTTCAAATTTTTATAACCAGACGACGAAGCGGTATTTAATCATTCACAACATCGGCAGCGGAACGCGGGCGGAAGATGTAATTTTCGATTGGAAAATCATCGGGCATTACCGGTATTTTTGGTAACAACCGAATTAGCGCGGGCGGCTTGCACAAGATATTAAATTGTGGCTAACGCCGCCTCGCGTCCTCATGATACGTTCGGTACGATGTCATTGGTTTAACACGCCTTCTAATTTTGCGGCACGAACGCTGCCGGAATCGGTCGGTCGCCGCTCGTTCCAAACTGCACCGCGCCGAAACCTTGCTGCGAACGAAGAATATACCAAACTCCGCCGCGGAAAACGGCGATGTCAGTTTTGCCGTCGCCGTCATAATCAGCCGGAACGGGCGTGTCGGTTGATAAGCCGAATTGCGTCGCTTGAAAATTCGGCGCCGGAATTCCCATCGTTCCCGCCACATACCAGGTGGCGTTTGACGGGCGAAAAACCGCCAAATCGCTTCTACCGTCGCCGTTAAAATCGCCGCTGAGCGGAATATCGCCGTTTTGCCCGAACGCGGCTGCTTGAAATTGATTATCCGAACTTCTCAGCCAATACCAAACACCGTTCGACGGACGAAAAACGGCGATGTCGGATTTGCCGTCCGCATCGAAATCCGCCATCACGGGCGCGTCGCCGGATTGACCGAATTGAATGGCGCGAAATCCGTTGTCGGAACTTCGCAGATAAAACCAGGTTCCCGAAGACTGTCGGAAAACGCCGATGTCGGCTCGCCCGTCGCCGTCGTAATCGGCGGGACGCGGCAAATCTTCGGCAGTTCCGAAAGAAACGGCGCGAACTTGATTGTTGCTCGATTGCAGAATATACCAAACGCCCGCGCGGAAAACCGCTATGTCCGCTCTTGAATCGCCGTCGTAATCGGCGGGAACGATGCGGTCGTTCGCGTCTCCAAACTGCGCGGCGGCGAATCCCGAACCGGAACGAAGCAGATACCAATTCCGTTCGGACGGTCGAAACACGGCTTGGTCGGCTCTGCCGTCGCCGTCAAAATCAAACAGCGTCCGGCGCGCCGCCGACGTTTGCAGCCGCAAAAGACTGTTGCGCGGCACTCCGGCGTATTGTGTAAATATGCCGCCGACCAAAACTTTGCCGTCCGATTGCAGGAAAAGTCTGAAGACATACCGAGCGGCTACGTACGCCGGAAAACCGGACGCGAACGAAGCATCAAAACTGCCGTCCGCGTTCAGTCGCGCCAGATTAAAAATCGGCGTTTCGTTAAAGGCGGTCAAGTGACCGCCGACCAGAACTTTGCCGTCCGCCTGCAAAACGAGCGAATAAACAAAACCGACGAAACCAGTAGAGCCGGGGTTGAAAGTCGTATCGACCGAGCCGTCGGCGTTGACGCGGGCGATGTGGTTGCGGCTCACGCCGTTGTAATTCGTGAATTGACCGCCGATCAAAAATTTGCCGTCCGGCTGCAAAACGAGTTTGTTCAGCGCTAAATTCGCTCCCGTGCCGGGATTGAACGACGCATCGAGCGCGCCGTCGGCTCTCAAACGGGCGAGGCGGTTGCGGGCAATGCCTTTGAAGACGGTGAAATTGCCGCCGACCAGAATCGCGCCGTCCGGCTGAATGGCAATCGTCCGCGCGTTGCCGTTGGCGCTTGCCGGAATAAATGTGTTGTCAACACTGCCGTTCGGATTCAGACGATAGACGGCGTTGGAAAAACCGCCGATGGTGGCAAGCCCGGCGATCAAAATTTTGCCGTCCGCAACGGGAATAATTTCTTCAGTCGTGGTGACGATAAAGTTGGTCGAAAACGTCGCATCGAGCGTGCCGTCGGCGTTCAGACGAGCCAGTCCTTGTCGCGGCGCGCCGTTATAATTTTGGAAAAGTCCGCCGATCACGATTTTGCCGTCCGGCTGAATGCCGATTGCCGTGACATCATTGTCCGCGCCGAAGCCGGTCGCATTAAAAGTCGTATCAACGCTTCCGTCGGCGTTAAACCGGGCGATGTTGCGCCGCACCGCTCCGTTCGCCATTCGGAAACTGCCGCCGACGAGAATTTTGCCATCCGCTTGTTGGTTGATGGCTCTGACGAGCGCGATGCCGGTGAAGTTCGTCACCGGAAAAGCCGCGTCAAGCGTGCCGTCGGCATTAATGCGAGCGGTTTTGATTCGTTCCGCTCCGGCAAAAGTAGTAAAAGAACCGCCGAGAAAAATTTTACCGTCTGCCTGCTGCACAATCTCGAAAGCCTGGCTGTTCGCTTGCGGCGCGGTGAAGGTCGCGTCTAAACTGCCGTCGGTATTGAACCGCACGATGGGCTTGCCGTCGTTGTTGCCGGTAAAGCCGAAATATCCGGCGGCGAGAATTTTTCCGTCCGGTTGCAAATTGATCGAATAAACGTAACTGGTCGCCAAACCCGTCGTGGGACTCGGCGGAAAAGCCGTCACTTCAAACGTCAAATCGAGCGTTCCGTCCGCATTGAGGCGGGCGATTTGCTGGCGGCTGATTTCGTTATACTGCTGGAAAAATCCGCCGATCAAAATTTTGCCGTCCGATTGCAGCGTGATGGCGTAAACGGTGGTATCCGCGCCCGCGCCGCTCGGATTAAAAGTCGCATCGAGCGTGCCGTCGGCATTCAGTCGAACGAGGCGGCTGCGAGCCGTTCCGTTATAATTTGTAAAATTTCCGCCGATGAGAATTTTCCCGTCCGGCTGCACGACGATTTTATAAATGGTTTGGTTTGCGCCGTTGCCGGGCGTGAAAGTCGCATCGAGCGTGCCGTCGGCGTTCAATCTCGCAATTCGGGTGCGCACCGTTCCGTTAAAACTCGTAAAACTTCCGCCGACGAGAATCTTTCCGTCCGCTTGCAGAGCGACGGCGAAAGTCGTGTTGTTCGGGTTCGTTCCCGGATTGAACGTTGCATCGAGCGTGCCGTCGGCGTTCAGCCGGGCGATGCTCTGGCGCGCCGTGCCGTTGTAAGAGCCGAAAAGACCGACAATCAAAATTTTGCCGTCCGGCTGGACGACAATACCCCGCACATCGCCGGTGTCTAAGCCCGCGCCGCCCGCATTAAACGCCGCATCGAGCGAGCCGTCTGCGTTGAGACGGGCAAGATTCGTGCGCGGCGCGCCGTTCGCGTGAGCGAATGAGCCGCCGACGAGAATTTTTCCGTCCGGTTGTCCGGCGACGGTGAAAACCATACTCAGACCTTCGGTGACGCCGCCGGTGAACGTCGGATCGAGAGCGCCCGCGCTCGGCGCGGCAAACGCAATTTGCCACGCAAAAACGCTGATTACAAAGGCGGCTAAATGCCGTAGAATTTTCGTTCCGAATCGAACCGACGAGTCAAAAGCGATTTTATTTGACATAAATTCTCCTGATTAATAAATTTTCACCTGATTATCTTTATTTGCCGGCAGTGTGCGGTTTTCCAAATTATCACAAAGAAAAAGAACCGATAGCGTGGGCAATTTCGCCTGGTAATTTTTTGTGCGAAATGATTATACGTTAGTTTTTGAGACGCGCAAAAATTTTTTGAACAGCCGAACGAGTTTATCAAATTAATTCATCGTTTGCCGATTCTCATTTTAACTCCTTCATTTCTCCGCGAATCGAGTATTTCCTTTTTTGGCGCGGCAAAATTCGCCGACGAGTTCGACGAATCTTTCGGGTTTTTCTTCCTGCGGCAAATGTCCGCAATTTTCCAAAACAACCAACCGCGAATTCAGCATCGCATCGTAAAGGCATTCTCCGTTGCGCAACGGAACTATCGAATCGTTTTCGCCCCAGATTAAAAGCGTCGGCTGGTTTATCAAATGCGCGTCAGCTTGAATGCGGTTCGCGTCCCAATTTCGCCCCGAAGCCAAAACCGAATGATGCGCATCTTTGGCTTTGAGCGGGCGAATGACTGATTCTACGCGCTCCTCGTCAATCAAATGATGACTTGCGGGCGCGAGCGTTCGTTTCATACGGGCTTTCAAGAAAGTTTTTGAATCGAGCAAAAACGGCGTCAGAACTTCGCCGAGGACGGGAATCGCAGCGAGTTTCAAAAGCGGATTTTGGAGAACTTCGTCATTGCAGACCGCGCCGACGAGAACGAGTTTTTCGACCCGCTCCGTCGCGTCGAGCGCGAGCGTGGAGGCGACCGCGCCGCCGTAAGAGCTGCCGATGAGCGTCGCCTTCCCGATGCCGAGACGATTCATCAGCCGCTCAACCATTCTCGCCTGCGACGCGATTGTGTAATCGAACGACGCGGGTTTGTCGGAATATCCGAAGCCGAGCAGATCAACCGCCACGACGTGAAATTGCGCATCGGCGAGCCGCGGCGCGACTGTTCGCCAGACGTAAGTCGAAGCCGTGTAGCCGTGAAGCAAAAGCAGCGTCGGATTCGCCGGTTCGCCGAATTCCTGGTAATGAATCGTCGCGCCGTCAACTTCCGCGAAATGCGAATTCTCGACGTGATGAATTTTATCGGAAATTGTTTCCCAATCAACCGCGCCCGCCCGCGTCAACATTTTCCAGGCGATAATCGCGCCGATGGCGCCGCCCGCGCCGAGCGCCAGATTTTTCTTGTTCATAAATTTCTCCTCGCAATGATTTTATAACAAAACGAGTTTCGGTTGAACGGATTTTTCCGCCGCTTTATAAAAACCAATTGCAATTAAGTTTTCCGCCGCGTCAATCATTCGCGCCGTTTGATTGTCGGCGAGTTCGGCTGTTTCAACCCGCAATCTTTTTCCGTTTCGCGTATCTTCGATTTCCTTTTCGGACAAAACAACCGGCGGCAGATGCGCGACGGCTTTGTTCATCGAAATCAAATAATCACCGAGTTTTTCCGCCGCAACAATCGCTTCGAGTTCTTCAATCGTGACTGCTTTCGACAAATCAAATGCGCCCGCCCGCGTTCGCCGCAACTCGGCGAGATGCGCGCCCGTTCTGAGTCGTCTGCCGATGTCTTCCGCCAGCGTTCTGATATAAGTTCCCGCCGAACAAACGACGCGAAGCGCGCGGTCTTCGGTTTTTGGTTTTTGGTCTTCGGTTTCTTCCTTTGATTTCCTCTGTGTTCTCTGCGGCTCAATCGTTTCTAACTCATAAATCGTAACCTTTACGGGTTCGCGCTCAACTTCAATGCCTTTTCGCGCCAACTCGTAAAGTTTCTTACCGCCGATTTTTTTCGCCGAATACATCGGGGGCGTTTGCTCGATTTCGCCACGGAATTCCAGCAAAACATTTTCAATTTCGCCAATCGAAACAGATTTTGGATTTTGAATTTCGGACTTCGGACTTCCGGTTCTATCGCCCGTGTCCGTTTCAAATCCGAATCTGAGAATCGCTTCGTATTCCTTCGCGTCTTTGTCCAAAAACTGCGCGAGCCGGGTCGCTCGTCCGACGAGCATCACCAGAACGCCGGTCGCAAACGGGTCGAGCGTTCCCGTGTGTCCGATGCGTTTCGTTTTTAGAATCCCACGCAGCCGCGCGACGACATCGTGCGAAGTGAAATTTTCGGGTTTGTCTATGATTAATACGCCGTCCATTAACTTTGAATTCGAGCCGTCGGCAATTGAAGTTCATTTGGCTCAAGCGCAGGCGCGGCAACCGGAAACAAAAATTTCAGCACCAGCCCGAATCGCGCCGCCCACGCCGCTTCCGTGTGGCTGGCTTCGGGAAATTCGTAATACGCCAAATCCACGTCGTTGCGCCAGCCGTTGGCGCGCAAAATTTCCTTTAGAGCGCGGACTTGATGCTTGATGCGCGAGCCTTCGCTTCTGCCGATGTCGAGCCAAATTTTCAGCGGCAGATGATCGGCAACGGCGGCGATTTCTCGGATAATTTGATTATTTGCCCACCACACCGACGGCGACAAAACCGCAAGACGGCTGAAAACGTCCGGGCGTTTAAAGCCCAGATGAAGCGACACCAAACCGCCCAAAGACGAGCCGCCGAGCGCGGTGTATTCGCGCTCGGGTTTTGTCAGATATTCGCGGTCAACGAACGGTTTGAGTTCTTCGATAATCATCCGCCCGTATTGGTCGGCACGTCCTCCGCGCCCGCGCATTCTGCCGCCCGCGCCTATGACGGGCGTGTATTCATCAATTCGCCGTTCGCCTGAATTGTAAATTCCGACGATAATCAGCGGTTCGATTTGTTCGGTCAAAATCAACTCTTGCGCCGTTTCGTCAACGCCCCAGACCACGCCGCCGAAGGCGTCTTGCGGATTTATCAAATTCTGGCCGTCGTGCATATAAAGCACCGGATAACGGCGCGACGGGTCAAGTCCGTAACCGGGCGGCAGATAAACTAGAACGTTGCGCGGCGCGCCGAGATACGCAGAGCCGAAATTTTCGTGTGTTTTTATTTGTTCTTCCAGCATAATTTAATTCTAGTTGAAGAAACGTAGGCGCGTCAGCCCGGAAATAAGAAATTTTGTTTTATAATCGGGTAAGTTTAAAATTACACCGAACGAATATGTGGAAAAAGCGCAAGGAAATCAAACCCGACGAAGAACGAATTATTAAAGACGCGAGCCGCGCGCGCCAGAAGACGTTTGACCGCGCCGTTAATCTGCTCGCCTACAAACCGCGTTCGGTTGTCGAACTCAGAACGCGCTTGATGGAAAAAGAATGGACGAACAGCCAAATCGTCGAAGAAGTCCTCGTCAAACTCGAAGGTTACGGCTATTTGAACGACGGGCAGTTTGCCAAAGACTTTGCCGCCGCGCAACTGCGCGGCAAGCCAATGGGCAAAAGAGTTTTGCAGCAAAAGCTGGCGATGAAAAAACTCGATAAGGAAACGGTCGCGGCGGCGATTGAAACGGTTTTCGAGGAAACGCCCGAAGCCGAAGTAATCGAACGCGCCATTGCCAAACGTCTGCGTTTGAAAGGCAAGCCGGAAACGCGCGAGGAATCGAAAAAGTTTTACGATTATCTTTTGCGGCAGGGTTTTTCCTACGATTTGGTGAGCAGCAAAATGCGCGAGATTGCGGCGCGGAATTTTAATGAGGATGAATAATTATGAGCAAGATAAAAATTTCCTCAATCATTCAATCTTGTTTATCGTTTATGGGTCAGATGCAAAAAACAATCGAATATGATTATTTGAAAGAAGTTGTCGAATTTCACAAAAAGTTTGTTCAACCTTATAAAGGATTTCCGCGAGGTTGTCGAAATGCGGAAATTAAAAATTTAGAAACTCATTTCGGATTTGAGTTTCCAATTGCTTATAAGGAATACCTAAAATTTATGGGAAAAGATTACAACGGTATTTTTGTAGGTAGCGAATATTTTATTGATGATGTAATCGAAAACACGGAATATCTGCCGGAATTGTTAGCAGCTAACGAAATTGATTTTACTTTGCCCGATAAATATTTGGCATTTTTCTCTCACCAAGGTTATATGATTGCGTGGTTTGAATTACCTAAACTAAATGAAAATCCGCCTGTTTGGTTTTATAAGGAATCGGAAAATAATGAACTGCCAAGAATCGAGGGAATTTTCACTGAAGCATTATTAGCAGATATGCAAGGATTGGCTTCAAACTTAAAATCAAGTGACTAAAATAAATTACGACAACAAAACTTTCGCGTCCGTCCAAAACTCTGAAACGGGCGAAGTCAGTGCAGAGACCGTTTTTCATTATCATCAAAAAGACAATCTACTTTGGGCGGAATATGCAGGCGGCGCGATTGTTTTCGGAAATTTAATCGGGAAAATCGCAGACAACGAAATGTTGGATATTCGCTACCAACACCTAAATAAAAAAGGCAAATTGATGACGGGGCAATGTTTCTCAACGCCCGAAACGCTTTCCGACGGCAGAATCCGGCTCCGCGAAAAGTGGCGATGGACGAGCGGGGATTTTTCCGAGGCGAATCAATCGTCGAGGAAACAAGCGGCTAGAACTGTTTTTATTGCTTCCCGAAACAATCGGATTTCGCTAACATAATCTTAAAAATTTAGACACTCCCCGAAACGATGAAAAAACGGCTTTTTGTTTTAATTACAGCCACAGTTCTCGCGGGTTTTTTCTTTGCGTATCACCGAACGGCGGTGCAGGGCGAACGCGAAAAATCGCTTGGCGCACAAACTCAAACTGTCTCCGAAATAAAGGCGCAGAATTTTAAAGCGGTTGCTTTCGGAATTTCCCCGCGCGTCAGCGACCTCGCGCCCGCTTCGCCTGCGGTCGGGCAGACGAGCAAAAAGAACGCGGACGAATTGAAAACCCGCGCCGTGCCGAACAAAGAACAGTTTCGCAAGGAAATTCCAAATGCCGTACACGATGCCGACAACGCCGTAACGAATTTCTCCGACGCGCCGATGCCGCCCGCGTCGCTCACCTTCGACGGCGTATCGAGCAGCGACAACGCCACCGCTTACGGTTTCCGCGTCGTGCCGCCTGACCCGAACGGCGATGTCGGACCGAATCATTACGTCCAAACCGTTAATGTTTTGACGCGGATTTTCGACAAAAACGGGACGGCTCTGACGCCGCCGTTTAAGTTGAGCAGTATTTTTTCGACGCTCGGAACGCCATGTTCACAACGTAACGACGGCGACCCGATTGCGCTTTACGACGCGCTCGCCGACCGCTGGATTCTCAGTCAGTTTTGCAACAACTTTCCGCCGTTTCGCCAATTGATTGCAGTCTCGCGCACCGCCGACCCGACCGGCGATTATTACGTTTATGAATTCGTAATGCCAAACGTCAAATTTAACGATTACCCGAAACTCGGCGTTTGGACGGATGGCTATTATATGTCAACCGACGAATTTTTGGGCAGCGATTACGCGGGCAGCGGCGTGTTCGCCTTCGACCGCAATAAAATGCTCGTCGGCGACCAGAGCGCGAGTTACATTTATTTCGATTTGGCTTCGCCGGAGAGCATCAGAATCGGCGGGCTTCTGCCGTCGGATTTGGACGGTTTGAACGCGCCGCCCGTTGGCGCGCCGAATACGTTCGTCGGCTATCAAGCGACCGAATACGGCGACCCGGCGGACGCGCTGCGGCTGTTTGATTTTCGCGCCGATTTTATCAATCCGAATAATTCGACTTTCACCGAGCGAAGCGAAAGTCCTTTAATCGTCGCGTCGTTTGACCCGACGAGTCCCGAAGGACGCGCCGATGTTTTGCAGCCCGCGCCGGGCGAACCGCTCGACGCGCAGTCAGACCGTTTGATGTATCGCCTCGCTTACCGCAATCTCGGCACGCACCAATCGCTCGTCGTCAATCAAACCATTCGCCTTTCGCCCGTCTCTGAGACGTATCGCGGCGGCGTTCGCGTTTATGAACTGCGGCGCTCGGCGAACGCCGGTTTTTCCGTTCACAAGCAATCTACCATCGGCTCAAATGAAGCGAGCCGCTGGATGGGCAGCGCGGCGCAGGATTATCAGGGCAATCTTGCGGTCGGATACAGTTTTTCAAGCGAAACCAGAAAGCCCTCGATTTTATACACGGGAAAATTGGCGACCGAAACCCAGTTTCGTGACGAAGAAGCTGTCGCCAACGGCACGGGCGTGCAGGCGGCTTTCGGTTCGCGCTGGGGCGATTACAGTTCGATTTCGGTTGACCCGACCGACGACTGCACGTTTTGGGTAACGAACGAATATTACACCGCGGCGAGCCAGGCGGAAAATCCGTTCGGCTGGCTGACTCGCATCGGACGATTTAAATTCGACGAATGTGCGCCCGCGCCGCGCGCCCGGATAAACGGCGCGGTGACGAACGCCGTAAACGGTCAGCCGATTCCCGGCGCGACTGTCGCGGCGAACGCCGTTTACACGAAATTCACCGATCAAAATGGCAACTATGGAATTTTAACGCTCGTTCCGAATACTTACACCGTAACCGTTTCGGCGCGTGGTTTTCGCTCGCAAACATTAAACGTTATGCTTGTTGCCGGGCAAATTTTGACGCAAAATTTTGCGCTCGAACCGGCGGCGTTGTTTGAAAACGGCTCAATCAACATCACGGCTGAAAGCTGCCAGCCGAACAACGCGATTGACCCGTCAGAAACCGTCACGATCAATCTCGGTTTAGCGAACACGGGCGCGAGAAACACGACGAATTTAGTCGCCGCGCTTTTGCCGACCGGCGGCGTAACGAATCCAAGCGAGCCGCAGAATTACGGCGTCGTTTCTGGTCAGACGGTTTTTCGTTCGTTCACTTTTACCGCCTCGCCTGATTTGCGGTGCGGCGATTTCATCAGTTTAACCATACAGTTGCAGGATGCGGAAGAAAATCTCGGCGCGCTGACGATAAATCTCCGCACGGGCAGCCAGCGCGTTGCTTTGCAGGAAACATTCGATACGGTCAGCGCGCCGAATTTACCCGCAGGCTGGACGACTTCGGCGACCGGGGCGCAGGACGTATGGAAAACTTCGGCAACGCAGCGCCAATCGCCGCCGCTCGCCGCTCATTCAGCCGCCGCCGCGCAAGTCGGCGTCAACGAAATGACTTCGCCCGCTTTTCCCGTTGCGACGGCGACGGCAGAACTGACTTTTTACAATCGCTACGATTTGGAAACGACGTTTTTGAGAAACAAACTTTACGACGGCGCGGTTTTGGAAATAAAAATCGGCGAGGGAATTTTCCAGGATATTATTGCGGCGGGCGGCGCGTTCATCTCCGGCGGTTACGACGGCGTCATTGACAGTTGCTGTCAAAATCCGCTCGCCGGAAGAGCGGGCTGGTCGGGCAAAAGCGGTCCGAATCAAACGCCGGAATTCATCCAGACAAAGGTGAAACTTCCGGCGCGGGCGGCGGGCAAAAACGTCCGCCTGCGCTGGCGCGTCGGCACGGACAACGGAACCTCGCGCGAAGGTCAATACATAGACGACGTTCGCGTTTCCGACGGCTACGTCTGCGCCTGCCAAACCACGCCTGTTTCCGCGCGCGCGCCGTTTGATTTCGACGGCGACGGCAAAACCGATTTGTCGGTTTTTCGCTCGACGAACAATTCAAACGAACCCGATTTTTATGTTCGCAACAGTTCGAACAATTTCGTCACCGGCGCGGCTTGGGGCGGCACGGGCGACGAGGCGGTAAATGCCGATTACGACGGCGACGGACGAACCGATTACGCCGTTTTCCGTCCTTCGACCGCCACCTGGTTCGTTTTGCGAAGCTCCGACAATGTAATTTTCCCGATAAACTTCGGATTGGCAAGCGACGAATTGGTGCCTGCCGATTACGACGGCGATGGTGCAGCCGACATCGCTGTATTCCGTCCATCGAACGGCGTTTGGTATATTCGCCAAAGTTCTGACGCGGCGATTCGCGCCGTTCAATTCGGAACGTCGGGAGATTTGCCAGCGCCTGGCGATTACGACGGCGATAATAAAACGGATGTCGCGGTTTTCCGACCGTCAAACGGCGCGTGGTATGTCAGGCGCAGTTCGGACGGCGAATTTTCCGCCGCGCAGTTCGGGCAATCGGGCGATAAACCCGTTGCCGGAGATTACGACGGCGACGGCAAATTTGATTTAGCCGTGTTTCGCCCGTCAAACGGCGCGTGGTATTTGCAGCGAACGGCGCAGGGATTTTCCGCCGCGCAGTTCGGCGCGGGCGGCGACAAACCTTTGCAAACTGATTTCGACGGCGACGGCAAACGCGACATCGCTGTTTACCGTCCAAGCACGGGCGTTTGGTATTACATAAAAAGTTCTGACGGCGCGGCGGTCGTCGCCGGGCAGTTCGGCATCGCGGGCAGCGACATTGCGCTGCCGACGATTTACGTGCCTTAAGAATATCCGAAGAAATTTAAGCCGCGAATAAACACACGCACGAGACGAAAAAAAGGAAACACAAATTTTAGCGTCGTGCGTGTGTTTATTCGCAGTTGTTCTTATTATTAACTTTTTGTTAAACCCGCGCCTGAATTATTCAATCAAAGGCGAATATGGTAAAAATCAAGTAACCGACAATTTCCCCTTCCTATAATTGTTAAATTTTTAAAAGGAATTATTCGATGAAAAAGATTTATTTTGTTTTAGTTGGCTTATGTCTGCTCGCCGTGTGGTGCGGTTTGAGTTTTCAAACTTCCTCCGCCCAAAGTGAAGGTAATCAAACGGCAGAGGCAAATCAGGTTTCGCCCCATCTCGTCATCAGCCAATTTCAAGTTGCGGGTGGCACGGCAAACGACGAATTTATCGAATTGCATAACACGAGTTCGAGCGGCGTTGATTTGAACGGCTTTCGCCTTGTCTATCGCTCGACCGCCGGAACGAACGACGTGAATTTTGCCGAATGGACGACCAGCACGATTGTTCCAGCGGGCGGTTATTATTTGATTGCTTCGACCGGTTATGACGGAACTACCGCGCCGAATTTCGTTTACAATCCGACTACTTGCCAGTGTTCGATGTCGGCGACCGGCGGCGGCATCGCCATCCGCAGCGGCGCGCCGAACAGCGGAGTAATTTTCGATTCGGTCGGTTACGGCTCGGCTTCCAACGCTTTTATCGAAACGGCGGTCACAGCCGCGCCTCCGGCAAATGCCGGTCAATCGCGCCTCAACAACGGCTGTCAGGATACGGACAATAACGCCGGTGATTTTTCAACCGTCAATCCGTCCGCGCCGCGCAATGCTTCGAGCGCGCCGCTCGTCTGTGGAGGCGGCGGAACGACGCTGCTGGTCGGCGGCGGCGCGAGTCCAAATACCGTTTCGCCCGGCGCGACGACGCTTTTTACCGTCTCGGTCTTTCCCGCCGCGACTCCGCCCAGCACCGGCATCGCCGTGACCACCAATCTAAGCGGCATCGGCGGCGCGGCGAATCAGCAATTTTTCGACGACGGAACGAACGGCGACGCGGTTGCCGGTGATAATATTTTTTCGTATCTAGCAACCATTCCCGCAGCAGCGAACGGCGGAACTTTCGGCATCGTGGCAACCGCGACCGACGCGCAGATGCGCTCGGCGAGCGTCACGATTAACGTTACGATAAACGCGCCGCCCGCCGGTGAAGACCATATGCTGCTCGGCAATCCGAGCAACGCCACGCCGGATGTCGCCAATGAAAATAATTATTTGATGACCAAGCCGCAGTATTCGCTTTCGTATAACCGCAGCCGCGCGACGGCGAATTGGGTTTCGTGGCGGCTCGACGCAAGCTGGATCGGAGGCACGCAGCGCCAGGACGATTTTCGTCCCGACTCGGTTTTGCCTGCCGGTTGGTATCAAGTGACGAGTGAGGATTATATAGGTTCGGGCTACGACCGCGGACACCTGACGCCTTCGGGCGACAGAACGCGCTCGATTCCCGATAATTCGGCGACGTTCTTAATGACGAATATAATTCCGCAGCTCGCCGCCAACAATCAGGGCGCGTGGGAAGATTTTGAAAGTTACCTCAGAACTCTGGCGCAAAGCGGGCAGGAAATCTACATCATCGCGGGCGTTTACGGAAACATCGGCACGATTGCGGGCGGCAGAATCGTCGTGCCGCAATACACCTGGAAAGTCGCGCTCGTTCTGCCGAACGGCGCGAACGACCTTCAGAGAATTAACAAAG
Source organism: Pyrinomonadaceae bacterium (assembly GCA_030448055.1). GTDB lineage: Bacteria > Acidobacteriota > Blastocatellia > Pyrinomonadales > Pyrinomonadaceae. The sequence goes on along the minus strand of JAUJNR010000003.1, from coordinate 393,612 downwards.
GAACGCGCACTATCGGCATTATCACGCCAAATTTTCCGCCGCTCAATATCAATGCGACGTGGCGTGAGTTTAGAGTTTCCGTCAACGAAGTGGAGAATTTAACGGGTTATAATTTCTTCTCGAATGTGCCGAAAAACACGCAGGAAATTATCGAAAGAAGAAAGGACAGACAATAATCGGAGGACGCGTCGCAATTGGAAAGACAAGACGTTTTTGAAAAAGTTTTCCTTTAAAAAAAGCGAACAGTGAATAGTGAAAAGCGAATAATGTGAACGTGCAACTGTTCGCTTTACACGATTCGCTATCTTTCAGAAAATTTCTTTCCCCAAAATTTTGATTTGCAAATAACTGCTAAATTATCGAAGCAATAATTTCCGATATATGAAAAAAATTCTCTCGGTTTTGTTTTTGAGCATTCTGTTTTTCACGACAAACGCTGCGGCGCAGAAAGACCGCGCCATCTCTGAAGTGCAGGGCGAGAAAAACGCTTCGCCGCTCGTCGGCGAATCCGTCCGGCTGACCGGCATCGTTACGGCGCGGCTGAAAGCCGGATTTTTTTTGCAATCGCCTGACGATAAAACCGACGGCAATCCGGCGACGAGCGAAGGCATATACGTTTTTACGAAATCAGAACCGCCGGGCGAAGCCGCCATCGGCAATTTGATTTCCGTCACCGGCACAATCGAGGAATTTCGCCCGAAGCAGGAGCCGTTGAGTTTGCCGATCACAGAGCTTTCAATGTTCAAAGACCGCGACGTTATCAAGGTCGTCTCGAAAGCTAATCCGCTTCCGAAACCGATTGCGTTGACCGCCGTTGAGACGAGCAAAACCGCTATTGACGCGCTCGAAAAATATGAAGGAATGCGCGTTTCCATCGCCGAGATGACCGTTGTCGCGCCGACGAATGGCAGAGTCGAAGAAAAAACCGGCGCGTCGGAATCTGACGGCGTTTTTTACGGCGTAGTCAAAGGCTTACCCAGACCGTTCCGCGAAACGGGACTCGACATTTACGATTACGTTCTGCTGCCCGAAAAGGAAAAAGAGAAAATGAAAAAAGACGCGCCGAAAATTGCTGTCTTCGACCACAATCCCGAACGGCTGCGGATTGAGAGCGCCGCTCAGCGCGGCGCGCAGGCGATTGACGTCACCAACTCGGCGGCGATTAAAAATCTCGTCGGCGTTCTTCATTACGCTTACCGCGCCTACGCGATTTTGACAGACTCCGACAGCCGTCCGGCAGTTTCCAATCTTGTCAAAGCGCAGCCGCTGCCCGCGCTGAACGAGCGTCAGTTTTCCGTCGCCGCGATGAATCTCGAAAGATTTTTCGACGACCGCGACGACCCGGAAATCAAAGAACCGATTATCACGAGTGAAGGTTTTGAAAAGCGTCTGAAAAAAGTTTCGCTCGCCGTTCGTTCATATCTGCAAACGCCCGACATCATCGGCATCGTCGAGATGGAAAATCTCGCCGTGCTGAAACGACTCGCCGAACGCATCAATAAAGATGCGGAAGCGAGCGGCAAATCAAACCCGAAATACGAAGCGTATTTAGTTGAAGGCAACGACATTGGCGGCATTGACTCGGGCTTTCTGGTCAAATCAAGCCGCGTTGAAGTTCTGGAAACAAAGCAATTCGGCAAGGATGAAAAATTTGAAAATCCCGTCTCGAAAAACGACGTTCCGCTGAACGACCGTCCGCCGTATATTCTGCGCGCCGCCCTCAAAGACGAAAAAACAAACAAACCGTTGGAGCTGACCGTTGTCGTCAATCATCTGAAATCACTTAACGGCTACAACGACGAAAAAAACGCGCCGTTTGTGCGGATGAAGAAAAAATTGCAAGCCGAATTTCTAGCTCGATTCGTCGCCGAAAGACTAAAAGCGAATCCAAACGGATGCCTCGCGCTGATCGGCGATTTCAATGCGTTTCAGTTTAACGACGGCGTAATGGACGTAATCGGCACGATAAAGGGAGCGCCGTCGGCAAAAGAAACCGTTTTACTCGCGTCGGAAGATTTGCTTGAATCTGATTTGACGAATTTGGTTGATTTGATAAAAACCGAACAGCGTTATTCATACAGCTTTGACGGCAACGCGCAGATTCTCGACCATTTTCTCGTCAGCGACTGGCTGAAAAAACATCTCGCCGGTTTTGGCTACGCCCGCATCAACGCGGATTTTCCCGAAACGTATCGCAATGACGACACGCGCGTCGAACGCTTTTCCGACCATGACGCGGCGATTGCGTATTTTACGTTCGACGAAAAAACCGTGCCGAACGCGGAAGGCAAAACGAATCAAAATCCGAAGAAATAAATTTGCTGTAAACGAATAAAACGGTAGTTTGAATATCTCGGCTACTGTTTTATTTTTTCCGTTTGCAGAATCCGATATGCCTCCGAACGCGGCAGACCGAATTCCTTCGCCGCTCGCTTGAGCGCGAACTTGCGGTCAATGCCTTCCGTCTCCAATTCGGCGACACGCTCGGGCAGAGATTTTTCGTTGGAAAGTTGAGATTCAAAATCTGAGATTTCCGCACGATTGATTACCAGAACGATCTCGCCTTTCACATCTGATTGAGAAAATTTGTCTGTTAATTCTTCCAAACTTCCGAGAACCGTTTCTTCGTGCAGCTTGGTCAATTCGCGTGCGACGGCGGCTTTTCGGTTGCCCAAAATTTCCAAACAATCCGTCAAACTTTTCGACAGACGATGCGGCGTTTCATAAAACAGAAGCGTCGCCGGAATGTTTGAAACATCTGACAAACGCTTTCGCCGTTCGTTTTTTCTTGACGGCAGAAATCCGCCGAAAAAAAATGAATCGGTCGGCAAGCCCGAAACAATAAGAGCGCTGACGAAAGCCGCAGCGCCCGGAATCGCCACTACCTGCGCGCCGATTTCGTGCGCCTTCTGCACAATTTTTAAAGCCGGGTCGGAAATCGCCGGGGTTCCCGCGTCCGACACGACCGCGATTGATTTTCCCTGTTTCAAAAATTCGGCGAGTTCCGCCGTCCGCGCCTGTTCGTTGTGTTCGTGATAACTGACAAGTTTTTTTTTAATGTTGAAATGATTGAGAAGTTTCCCTGTGTGCCGCGTGTCCTCGCAGGCGATAAGGTCAACCGCCGCTAATGTTTCCAAAGCCCGCCGCGAAATGTCGGCGAGATTTCCGATTGGCGTAGCGACGAGATAAATGATTCCGAGCATTTTTACAATTTAAAGAATAAAAGGCAGCGTGATTTTAACACACGCCGCCTTTGTTTTTATAAACTGCCGAAGAGTTTAACTTCCGGCTGTTTTGTGCGGACAACTTGTTTCTTTTGCCTGACTTGCTGCCGTCTCGGTTTGCTTGCTCTTCATCGGGCAGGAGCCGCAGCAATTTCCGCAGCAATCCGCCGCGCCCTTTTCGCCGCTCGCCTTCATTGGACACGAGCCGCTTTTGCAGCAGCAGTCCGCGTTGTCGCAGCACGAAGCGGTCGAATTGTTTTCAGCCGTCGCCTGCAAACCTTTGTTTTTCATCGGGCAGTTGTCGCTTTTCGCGCAGCACGAAGCCGCCGCTGTTGCGCCCGAATTGTTCGTTCTGTTAAAAGCAAAAATCGCCGCGGCAAACGCCACAACGAAAATCGCGGTTAATGCTATCAAAAATTTACTTTTCATTTTTTTATTTCCTCGTAATTTAAAAATTAAGCTAAAGGTTTTGCCAATCAGTAATTGATTGACGTTTCTCCAAAAAACTTATTTTTAAATTCTGAAAACACGATTACGTAGATAAGTGCCTGCGCGATTGTGAACAACGGATTGATGATAAGTTATAGACCGCGAATTCGCTTTTTGATATGAAAACTTTATCGGCAAAACTTTGACTCTTGCCGCAACGTCCGCCGATTGTTGGTTTGTTTCAAGTTTTCGTGCTTTGTCGAAAACCTGCGACATAAACTGACAGCAGTTTTCTGTCTCATTTTCCGTTTCAAGCGAAGCAAATTGTGAATCAGTTTCGCCAGTTAATTTTTTATCGCAATGACTCGATTTCTTTAACGGACAGCTTTCCGCTTCCGAAGCCTGTGCGTTCGGCATTTCACAACAAAACAAAAAGACAACGCCGCTCAACCAAACGGCGAGCATTCCGGCGACGGCGCGTTTTGTATTTTGCTGTAAAATATTTGCCTTCATCAATGGTAAGGATACTGGGAAACTGCTTTATTGTCCAGAACTTTAGACGTTAAAACGAAAGTTCACGATGTCTCCTTCCTGCATTATGTAATCCTTGCCTTCGAGCCGGGTCAAGCCTTTTTCCTTCGCTTCCTTTTCCGAACCGGCGCTGATTAAATCGTCGTAGGAAACGATTTCGGCGCGAATAAATCCGCGTTCGATGTCCGAGTGAATGACGCTTGCCGCCTGCGGCGCTTTCGTTCCCATAGGAATCGTCCACGCGCGGACTTCCTTTTCGCCAGCCGTTAGATAACTCATTAAACCGAGCATTTTGTAAGCCGATTTGATTAATTTATCAACGCCGCTCGACGTGACGCCCAAGTCATTCAAAAACTCTTTGCGTTCCGTTTCTTCGAGCGCGACGAGTTCGGCTTCGAGTTTGGCGCAGATGACGACAACTTCAGCGTTTTCTTTCGCCGCGTGTTCTTTGACAATTTTAACGTGCGGATTATCAAGCGGGTTGAGAAGTGTTTCTTCGTCAACATTCGCCGCGTAAATTGTCGGTTTGGCAGTAAGAAGAAAAAACTGTTTGAGAATTACTTGTTCTTCTTTCGATAATTCGACGGCTCTGGCGGGGCGCGCTTCTTCTAAAATCGGCAGAATTTTATCGAGAACTTCGAGTTCGGCTTTTGCCATTTTGTCGCCCGACTTTGCGCCGCGCTGCGCTTTATCGCGCCGCTTTTCGACGCTTGCCAAATCAGCCAAAGCCAATTCGATTTGAATCGTTTCAATATCACGAATCGGATTGACCGAACCTTCAACGTGGACGATGTTTTCGTCTTCAAAACAGCGCACGACTTGAATCACCGCGTCGGTTTCGCGGATGTTCGCCAGAAACTGATTGCCCAAACCTTCGCCTTTGCTCGCGCCTCTGACTAATCCGGCAATGTCAACGAATTCAACCGTCGCGGGAACGATTTTTTGCGACTTGTTCATCCGTTCCAGAACAGGCAGGCGTTCGTCCGGCACGGCGACGACGCCGACGTTCGGCTCAATCGTAGCGAACGGGTAATTCGCCGCGAGCGCGGCTTCCTGCGCGGTCAGCGCGTTAAAAAGTGTGGACTTTCCGACGTTCGGAAGTCCGACGATTCCGGCTTGTAACATAGATAAATTTCAAATTTCAAATTATAAATTTCAAATTGGATATTCTACATTTAACGACCCTCAAGTCCAAAGTCCAAAGGCTCAAGTCAGAAAAACGATTTGACTTGAGCCTTTGGACTTTGGACTTGAGACTAAATTTTACTGCGCTAGATACGCATTCGGAATCGGTTTATCGTTCGCCGCACCGAATCCGATTCCGGTAAATCCGAGGGAACTTCTCAGCAAATACCATGCGCCGTTTGAAGGGCGAAAGACGGCAACATCAGTTTTGTTATCGCCGTCATAATCGCCGACAACCGGCAAATCGCCTTCCGCGCCAAATTGAACGGCAGAAAATCCGTTTGTCGTTTGCAGCATATACCAAGTGCCGCTGCGGAAAACGGCGAAGTCGGTTTTGCCGTCGCCGTCGAAATCGCCTTGCGCGGGTTGGTCGGTTGCCGCGCCGAAAGCCGCGCCGAAAAATGTTCCGTCGGACGAACGCAAAACATACCAACTGCCGCTCGACGGACGGTAAACGGCGATGTCGGATTTACCGTCGCCGTCGTAATCGCCGATTACGGGCTTATCGCCGGTCACCCCGAACTGGACGAACGTAAAAGTTCCGAGGCTGTCGCTGTTGGCGATATACCAAGTGCCGTTTGACGGTCGAAAAACCGACGCGTCGGTTTTGCCGTCGCCGTTGTAATCAGCCGGAACGGGAATGTCGCCGCTTGTTCCGAACCGGCGCGAGCTGACAAATCCGGCTTTGGTCTGAAAATACCAGACGCCTTCCACCGGACGGAAAACCGCCAGGTCGGTTTTGCCGTCGCCGTCGTAATCGCCCGGCGCGAGAATGTCTTCGCCGTTGCCGAAAGCGGCTCCGCTGAAATTGTTATTTGAGCTGTTCAAGACATACCAGATGCCGCTGTCGGGACGAAAAACCGAAACGTCGGTTTTACCGTCGCCGTCAAAATCCGCCGTTTTATTTTTTGCGATTGGCGCGCCCGCGACCGGCGCGTCCAAAATGTTGCCGTCAATGTTAAAAGTTACGCCGCCCCAGGTCTCGTTATGCGGCGCCTGCCATTGTTTAATGCGCTGATGATTTGCCCAAACCGTGTTCGGCACAACCGGCGACGGCGGCGCGTAATACCAAACCGAAGGAACATTGTCCCAACGCGCGAGCCAAACCGCGTCCATCCGGCTCGCGGCGGGAATGTTTAGCCAATCGGCGACGGCGTTCGTCGGCGAACCGTAAACGCCCGAAACGTAGCCTTGTTCGTGCAAGCGATCAGTCCAGCCTTTCAAGAACGCATTGACCGACATGCGGCAGCCGGGCGTTTGGCTCGTTTCGTCGTAGCGTTCCATATCGTAATAAAGAATCGTGCCTTGCGTCAGTCCGAGATTGTTCGCATCCGTGATGGCGATGTCGGCTTCGCCGCGTCCCTGCGTTTCGGCAGCCGCCGGATCGGAACTGTGTTTTTGACAATTCGCGCAGACCGAACACGGCGCTTGATAACCGACGATGGTCGGAATCAAACCCCAGCCCATCGCCGAAACCTGATTGACCCAGGGTGCCGTCAATTGCGGCTGCGAACAGCCGCGATTTCTGCCGGACATGTAAATGTTTGCGTCGTAAAACGGCGAAGTGTTCCACCAAGTTTGCATCTGCGCGACGGTCGCGGCGGTGCATTTGTCGAAACCGCGATTCAGACTGATGCGCGTCGAACCGCCGGGCGGCGCGGCGAAAACTGAATTACTGGCTTCGAGCCTGGCGTTTTCTTTTTCGATTTGGGCAAGATTTTTAATTTGCGGCGGCGTGATTTCAATCGTTCCGCGTATGATTTTCGATTCGTTATAGCAACCTGTTTTGAAGCCTTCGCAATTTCCTTCTGATTTCAGAATCCAATTCCCGGAAGTCTTTTCGGCGGGCGAATCTGAAGTATTCTGGGAAATTGAAGTTTCTGTAAATTCCCAGGTTTGCCCTTCATTTCTCGATTCGTAAAAACTTCTGCCGGTAAAATTAGAAGTCGTCGGACGACGTAAAATCAACTGTAAACGGTCGCTGTTGCCGAATCCGAAAATGACGTTCTCCAAATCGGCTTCCTGCAAATCTTCCCGTCGCAAATTGATCGGCGTTCTCGTCCATGAGTCGCCGCCGTCAATGGTTTTGGCGATTTCGAGACGCGCGATTTTCGCGTCGGCTAAAATCACCCAGCCGACGTTTTCATTTGTGAACAAAGCCGCGCTGATCGTTTCCGACGAATCTTTCGGCAAAACGATTTCGCGCCACGTCGCGCCGCTCGTGTCCGTTCTGAAAAGCGCGTCGCGCGTAAATGCGACGCCGGATTGTTCGCCGAAAACCTGTATATCTTTAATTTGCGAACTCGGCTGCGGCGAGCTTTGCGAGTCGGTTATTTCAAAATTCTTAAAAAAATTATCATTCAGGTTTTGCGCTTTTACGGAAAAGTTCGGCGCAATCGCCGACAAAACGAACAGGAAAATCAGAAAGAAGACGTTTTTCATTTTTCACCTCGCGGAAATATATGGGAATAGCTGATGGTTGTCGGAAAAAGTATAGCTTATTTAAATAGCTTTTTCCAGAAATTTTACGGCGTAGTGAAAAGACGCGCAAAATTTTGTCTTGAGGGAAAATTAAGGTAATTTATATCTGAGAAATGCCCGTTGCATAAACAATGAAAATATGTTTTTGAAATTATGTTTACGTCTTTCGTTTTAATCCTGCTCATCACCGCCGGCGGCTTGAGTCTGACTTATCTTTTCGCCGAAGACGAACCGCTGTTGTGGCGCGTCTGTGCGGGCAATGTCGTCGGCTCGGCGTTTTTCGGGTTAATTTGTTTTCTGCTCGCATGTTTTTTCGGTTTCTCAATCGTTACGATTTCACTCGCATTTTTCATTTGTCTTTCGCCGCTCGTTTTGTTCGCCAAAGAAATGAACCGCGTGAAATTGCGCGCCGATTGGCGAAAGGCAAAGGGCAAACTCGAAGGCGCGACTACGAAAAAGTTTCTCTGGTTCGGTTATTACGTTTTCTTTTTCGTTTTATTCGTTTTCTTTTTTGAACGCGCGCTGCTTGAAACTCCGAACGGGATTTTCACGGGCGCGTCGCAAAACTTCGGCGATTTGCCGTTTCATTTGGGCGCGATTTTCTCTTTCGCCGACGGAGGTAATTTTCCGCCGGAAAATCCTTCCTACGCCTTCGCCAAATTTTCCTACCCGTTTATGGCGGATTTGATAACGGCGGCTTTTATAAAATTCGGCGCGAGCGTCCGCGACGCGATGCTCGTCCAAAACGTCTCTTTAGCTTTTTCCTTGCTCGTCATTTTAGAACGCTTCGTTTTTAAGTTAACCGGCAGCCGCCTGACGGGAAAAATCGCGCCGGTGCTTTTGTTCTTTAGCGGCGGATTAGGTTTCTTGTGGTTTCTCAAAGATTACTGGCAAGGCGCGCAGAGTTTTTTCGATTTGCTCTGGAATCTGCCGAAAGATTACACCATCAGCGAAACTTTTCGCTGGGGAAATTCGCTGGTCGTGCTTTTCATCACACAGCGAAGTTTGATTCTCGGAATGCCACTGACGATTATTGTTTTGCAGAAAATTTGGGAGATTTTTTATGACGCGGAGACGCGGAGACATGGAGACACAGAGAAAAACCGTCAAGCCTCGACAGACATTATCGCGTCTTTCTTCATCGGTTTACTCGCCGGAACTTTGCCGCTGATTCACGTTCACAGTCTGGTTGTTCTGTTTGTCGTCAGCGCGTTTTTATTTTTCCTTAGATTGGACAAACTACGCGAATGGATTGCGTTCGGCATCGGCGTTTCAATCGTTGCCGTTCCCGAACTCGTTTGGGCGATGACGGGCAGCGCGACGCGGCTGACGGAATTCGTCGCCTGGCACTTTGGCTGGGACAAACGCGATGCGAGTTTTTTCTGGTTCTGGCTGACGAATACGGGAATTTTTATACCGCTGCTTCTTTTCGGCATTTATCTTATTTTTAATCTGAAAACGAGAAGCGCGAAGAATGACGACGCGACGCTGCGGCAGAGAGACGATGAAACGAGTCTTCGGCGCGGACACGACATTGCACTCTCTCGCCGCACCGTTTCCTGGTTGCTTTTCTCTCTGCCATTTTTCCTGCTCTTTTTCGTTTCGAATCTGGTGAAACTCGCGCCGTGGGAATGGGACAATATCAAAGTTTTAATTTATTGGTTTGTCGGTTTTCTGCCAGTGGTCGCGTTCGTTTTGGCATGGCTTTGGAATCAAGATAGAATCTTAAAAATCGTCGCCGTCGGCTGCTTGATTGTCTTAACCGCGTCGGGCGCGCTCGATGTCTGGCGCACGATGTCGGGGAAAATCAATTATAAAATTTTCGACAAAGACGCGGTTGCCGTCGCCGAACAAATAAAACGCCGAACCGCGCCGAACGCTTTGTTTTTAAACGCGCCGACGTTCAATTCGGCAGTCGTTCTGTCGGGCAGACGCTCTCTTATGCGCTACACGGGACATCTCGCCTCTTACGGAATTGACTTTGGAGAACGAGAAATGGACGTTAAAAGAATTTACACGGGCGACGCTGCGGCGGAAGTTCTTTTAAACAAACACGGCATTGAATACGTTTTAATCAGCCCCGAAGAAAAATCGAATTTGCCCGTCAACGAAGAATTCTTCGAACGATTTCCCGTCGCCGCCGAAGCCGGGCAGTATCGCGTTTATCAAATTAAAAAATGAAACCACGGAAAAGGAATAGAGACGCAGAAACGCGCGGAAGACGCGTCGAAGATGCGGAGATTTTAGAAGAGGAGAAGAGGAGAACAGGGGAAGAGGAGAAAAATCTTTTGACTTCCGACTCTCCGCCTTCGATTGGCGAAGACCGAGAACCGAAAACCGAAGACCATTTTTGGCTCGTCGGCTGCGTCGCCATTACTGCCCTCGCCGCGTTTCTGCGTTTTTTTTGGCTTGAGCTAAAACCGCTGCATCACGACGAAGGCGTAAACGGTTATTTTTTAATCACGCTTTTCCGCGACGGCGTTTATAAATATGACCCGGCAAATTATCACGGACCCGACCTTTATTATTTTGCGCTGGCGGCGGCGAAAATGTTCGGCTTGAACACGGTCAGCGTGCGCGGAAGCGTGGCGTTGTTCGGAGTTTTGACGGTTATGCTGGCGTTTTTTTTGAGAAAATACGTCGGCAGCGTCGGCAGTCTCGCCGCTGCTCTTTTCCTCGCGCTTTCGCCGGGAATGGTTTATATCTCGCGCTATTTTATACACGAGATTCTGTTTGTGTTCTTCAGCTTCGGCATCGTCGTCGGCGTTTTGTATTTCATCGAACGAAGACGAGCGGGCGCGTTAGCGATTGCGATGATGACGCTTCTTTTGCTCATTTGTTTTCTGCCGACCGCGCTGAATTTAGCCGCGCTGGTCGGTAAAGATAACGCGACTTTAGTTTGGATTGCGCGGCTCGGTTTGTTCGCCGTCGAAGCATTGCTGGTTTTTCTGATTATGCGAATGCTGCTCGCTTGGAACGAAGGCAGAGCGATTTATCTGCTGCTGGCGACGGCTTGCGTCGTTTTGCTTTTCGCCACTAAAGAAACCGCTTTTATCACCGTCGGCACAATGGCAATCGCGTGCGTCTGCGTTTGGCTGTGGCGCAAAATTTATAAAGCCGCCTTTGGCGAGCCGAAGGCGAACGAACTCGAACCTGCCGAATTAACCTGGGCAACTTTTCGCCGTCGTTTGGGCGATTCGTCAGACGTGCTTTTAATCGTTGCGGCGTGCTTTTTTGTTTTCGTTTACGTCGGCGTTTTGTTTTTCTCGTCGTTTTTCACTTATCCCGAAGGCGTCTGGAAAGCGTTCGAGGCTTACGCCATCTGGACGAAAACGGGCAGCAAAGACCACACGCAAAACGGCGCGCTGGCTTATCTGAAATGGCTTTTGAAAATCGAATCGCCGATTTTGATTCTCTCGGCAATCGGCAGTTTGATTGCCTTTTTCAAAGCGCGTCATCGTTTCCCGATGTTCGCCGCGCTGTGGGCTTACGGGCTTTTTCTCGCTTATTCGATTATTCCCTACAAAACGCCGTGGCTCGCCATCAGCTTCGTTTTGCCGATGTGCGTCGTCGCCGGTTACGCCGTCAATGAACTCGTCGCTTCGCGCGATGTTCCGGTAAAAATCTTGGGCGGAATTTTAGCCGTTGTCGCCGCCGCGATTCTCGGTTATCAAACTTACGATTTGAATTTTCAAAGATACGACGACGATTCGATGCCGTATGTTTACGCGCACACGAAACGCGGTTTTCTCGATTTGATTGGGGAAATCGAACGCTACGCCGAAAAAAGCGGCGAGGGAAAACAGGCTTCAATCGAAATCGTCTCGCCCGATTACTGGTCAATGCCGTGGTATCTGCGCGATTATCCGAAGGCGATTTTTCACGGCAAATTTGCTGATGCGAACGCCTCGGAAATGGTCGTCGCCTCTGAAGCGCAAAAAGGGGAATTAATAAAAAGATACGCGGCGCATTACAAATACGCCGGAACTTATCCGTTGCGTCCGGGCGTGGAACTTTATCTGTTGGTGAGACGCGATTTAGCGGACGCAGGCGCGAAGGAAATTTATCAAATCGGCGAATAACGTGGTGTTCCGCATTTGAAAAATAAATCTTGCTTTTTCCGGTTTTTTTATTATAGACTTTTCAAACAATTTAAGTCGCTGAAGCCGTTTCGGAAATTTTCCGACGCGGCGCGGGGAAACCAAAGTTTTGCCTTGCGGGGCAAAACATGGGGCGAAGCGCCGAATTCGGCGCAGAAGATTCTTTGCTTCCAGCCCGGCAGCTAACCTCGTAAGCCTAAGCAAAGAAGGACACGAAAAGAGTTTATCTCGAAAAGCGTAAAGCGTGTGCTTTACGCTTTTTTTGTATCTTAAAAACAAATTTGAAATTACAAGCGAGGGCGATTGATGAAAAAAATTGCGATAGTCGGCGGCGGCGCAACCGGAACGCTTTTAGCGATTAACTTGATAAAACATGCCGGAAAACAGCCGCTTGAAATAAACCTGGTCGAGAAACGAGAGCGGCTCGGACGCGGCGTGGCTTACTCGACCGTCAAAGATTTTCATCTCTTAAATGTTCCCGCCGCAAAAATGGGCGCGTTTCCCGACGACGTTGAACATTTCCACCGCTGGCTGGCTGATAGTCATTACCATTACGCGCCGAACGATTTCGCGCCGCGCCGCATTTATGGCGAGTACCTGCGCGAGCTTTTCAGCCAGACTCTCAAAAACAAAGGCGCGAACGTCGTGGTCAATGTCCTCGACGATGAAGCTACGGATGTTTCGGTTGACGAGTCGCGGGCGCAAATCGCTTTAGCGTCGGGCGCGGTTTTATATACGGATAAAGTTGTGCTAGCATTCGGTAATTTTCCGCCGCCGCATCCGAAATCCGAGAGTCAATCGTTCATTAATGCCGAAAAGTATTTTCGCAATCCGTGGCGGGCGGATTTGACCGAAAAAATCGCCAAAACCGACGACGTTTTCATCATCGGCACGGGTTTGACGTTTGCCGATGTGGTGACGAGTCTTTATCACAACCGCCACGCGGGAAAAATTTTCGGGTTCTCGACGCGCGGCTTGCTGCCCGCCGTTCATCGACTCGGATACAGTTATCCGTCTTTTTCCGGCGAATTAAAATCGCAGACGAAAATCACCGATTTGCTCAAAACGGTTCGCCGACACATCAAAGCGGCAGACGCGAACGGCAGCGACTGGCGAGCCGTCATTGACAGCCTGCGCCCGCAGACGCAGGAAATTTGGCAGACGCTTCCCGAGCCGGAAAAGCGATACTTTATGCAGCATCTCAGCCGCTATTGGAACGTCGCTAGACACCGTCTGCCGCCGGAGACGTGGAGAATTTTGAATAAACTGCAAGCGGCGAATCAACTGCAAATCGGGCGCGGACGCTTGCGGAATATCGAAGCGGGCGAAGACGGAAAATTTACGATTACTTATTCCGCCGATGGGGTTGAAACGAATTTCTCGGCTGACGCGGCGATAAATTGCATCGGTTCGGAAAGCGATTTTAACCGCGTCGAATCGCCGCTCGTCGTCAATCTGCTCGGCAAAGGTTTGATAAAAACCGACAGTTTGAAAATGGGCGTTGACGCTGCGCCGGACGGTAAAACGATTGATAAAAACGGCATGGTTTCTGATGTGATTTTAACCGTCGGAACTGCGCTCAAAGGCGTGTTGTGGGAATCAACGGCGATGCCGGAAATTCGCGCCCAGGCAAATAAATTAGCTTTATCTCTGCTCAATGGAGGTTAGCGATGAAAAGAATCTTTTTGGTTTTAGCGGTTGCCAGTTTTTACACAATTTTTGCCGCAGCGCAAACCGCCGACGCGGACGACAATCAATCGTGGAACGATTTGCAAATCACTGTTCCGGTAAACGAACAATTCGATTTTACTTTGGCGGGAACGCTTCGTTTCGGGAAAAACATTACGCGCCTCAACGACCGCCGGATCGCCGTCGGATTCGTTTATAAAGCGAGCAAGGCTAAATCCTGGTCTTTTCAACCGTTTTACTGGAACATCGTCGCGCGCAACGCGAGCGGCAAATTTTTGACCGAACACCGGCTTAATTTTCGCGCGATTTACCGTTTTCCGTTCAAACGAATCGCTGTTTCGCACCGCAGCTGGATTGAGCGTCGTCTGCGCGAGCCGCGAAATTCCTGGCGTTATCGTCCGTCGCTGACGTTTGAAAAAGATGTCGGCAAAATAATTCCCGGCGTGAAATTGTTTGTCACCGAAGAGGTTTTTTACGATTCGATTTTGAAGCGTTTCTCGCGCAATCGGTTCAGCGCCGGAATTAATAAAACTCTGACGAAAAATTCATCGGTTGACGTTTTTTATTTGCGCCAGAACGACGGCTTTTCGCGTCCGGGCGATTTGAATGTCATCGGAGCAAATTTCAAAATTCGTTTGTAAACAACAAAAAGAGAAACGAAAAAGATTCAGCTAAGCAAAATACCGGGCAGCCCTCGGAATTTCTACCTTTCGCTTCAAATCTCTTTCTCACCTTACCGCTTCCATTTTTTCCTTCAACGAATCAAGTCGTTTTTGCGCCTCGACCGCTTCGGCGGATTTCGGGGATTTCCTGATAATTTCGCGCCAGCCCGCGCCGTCGTAATGCAGCAGTTTCGCCTCAGGGTTGAAAACGAAATTGATGCCGAGCCGACGATAGCGGTCGAGCGAAACGTAATTCAAGTAAAAGCTGTGCAGCGGCGCACCGCTTGCCGCCATCTCGCGTCGGTCGAGCCTTCGCGCCGCCTCGCTGGAAAGTTTCAAAGCGTTTTCTTCCATCAAATCGCCGAGCAGAAGCAGGATTGCCGGACGCAAAGGCGAATCGCCGAAAGTGTCGAGAAAAATCGCGGCGCGTTCGATTTGTTCAAAGCCTTCGGAAGACTGCACCAGATTCGCCAGCCGCGCGTCGTCGCCGCGCCTAAATTTTCCGGCGATGGCTTCCGCCTGTATCCAGCCGTAATTCGGCGCGTCGGCGACGCGGTAAAACGTTACGCCGTCGGCTTGGCGCGTGCCCGAAATCGTCACTGCTCTGCCGCGCCGCATTCTTTGGACGACGCGGGCGTAAAAGCTCGGCTCAACGCGCAAAACGGCTAATCTTTCATCCACGACGACCGCCGTGTTCGGCAATTTCGCCGCCGCCGGATTTTTAACTTTGGGCGGAAAGCGGCGGTTTTGCGCGTCTGTGTCGGAAGTGAAAACGAGAAAAGCGAGAAAAAAGAGTGTGAAATAAGAGCGTCTCATAAATCCTCCTGGTCGGGAATCGGAAGTTAAGATTTAAGGCTGCGGCGATTGAGCAAAGCAGAAAGCCGAGTTCAATTCTTCAATTTCGCCAGATTAATTCGGCTCTGCGCGCCGGCGTGATGAAAATGACAGATGGCGATTGCCAGCGCGTCAGCCGCGTCATGCGGCTGCGGGACGGTTTTCATTTTCAGAAGCAGCCGCACCATTTCCTGAACCTGATGTTTTTCAGCGTTGCCATAGCCGACGACCGTCTGCTTAATCAGGCGCGGGCTGAATTCCGAGATTTCCAAAACAGCTTTTTCCCCTGTCAGCAAAACCACGCCGCGCACTTGTCCGAGTTTGAGAGCGACTTTGACATTGTTGGCGTAAAACGCTTCTTCGACCGAGAGAACGCCGGGCTGAAATTTTTCGATGATGGCTTCGATGCCGTCGCTGATTTTCAAAAGCCGTTTGGAAAACGCTTCTTTCGGACTCGATTTGATTGTGCCGAAATCAATCAAATTGTATTTCAAACCGCTGCCTTCGACCACGCCCCAACCGAGCGTTTCGCTTCCCGGATCAATTCCCAAAACACGCATTCGATAAATAATAAAACCGGCTTATCTTGTAATTTACGCCCTCAAGATAACGCACATCGCCTGCGAAAAGCAAGCGGCAAATAAGGGCTGAGGGCTGAGGGATAAGGGATTAACAAAAAAAGAAACTGGCAAATCTTGGTTTTATCCATCTCTCATCTTTCATCCCTCAGCCCTTTCTCCTTCCGGTGTGGCGACATTTCTCGGATTATCGTAAAATGAAAAACCTGATGTCACACTCAAACCCAAAAGCATCGGTTCGCGCGTTGCTGACCGAAATTATAGATTACGCGGGGCTTTTTCCGCCTGCACAGCTTTCGATGCCAGAGGCGGTTGCTAATTACGCGGCTTATAAAAACAATCGCTACAAATGGATATTGGGGCGTTTCGTCGTGCCGGTCGAGCGGCTCGAAGAATTTGCCGCCAGCGCGAAAAACTTTTTCTCTGCCGGCGGCGATGTCTGGCGTTTGAGCGTTTTAGGCAGCGGGGACATTTATCAAACCGTTCATCAAATCCAGGATTTTAACCACGAATACGCCACGCAAACCGCCTGCGACGCGCTCGAAGTCAAAGCGGAAACGAGTTATCAAATCAAAGAAATAAGCAATGCTCTGCCGCAAGGATTGCAAACGTATTTTGAAATTCCAATCGGAGAATCGTTAGCCGAGTTGATTTCGAGCCTGGCTATTTTCGGACAACGCGCCAAAATCCGCACCGGCGGCACAAGCGAAGCGGCGTTTCCGCCGGTCGAGCAGATCGCAAAATTCATGCGCGTTTGTCTGGCGGCGAACGTGCCGTTTAAAGCCACCGCCGGACTGCATCATCCGCTGCGTTCGGTCAAGCCTTTGACCTACGAGCCGGACGCGCCCGAAGGCACGATGAACGGTTTTCTTAACGTTTTTCTTGCCGCAGCGTTTTTGCGTCAGGGTTACCAGCCGCGATTGATTCACGATTTGCTCAAAGACAAGCGGGCGGATAATTTTTTGTTCGACGACAACGGCGTTCTCTGGCGGCAGGAGCATTTTATAAACAGTCTGCAAATAGAAAACGCGCGAATCCGCGCCGCAGTCTCGTTTGGCTCGTGTTCATTCTCCGAGCCGGTCGAGGATTTACAGGAAATCGGACTTTTATAATTTGTCTTTAGTATTTAGTTTTTGGTTTTTAGTGTTCAAGCCTTTGTTTGCACGTAGCAACAAAACGACGAATGACTAACCAAAAACTAAATACTAAAGACTAAAAACCAATATGATTGAAACAAACAACACACACGACGAAAACTTAAAAAGCTGGATTGAATCAGCCAACGCGCCCGACACGGATTTTCCAATTCAAAACCTGCCGTTCTGTGTTTTTGCGCGCGCCTGCACGTATGAAAGCGTGCGCGTCGGCGTAGCAATCGGCGATTTTGTTTTGGACGTTTATGCGTGCTACGAAAGCTGTCTGTTCGACGACGAATCGTTCACGGTCGCCGTCGGGACGAATAACTATTGTCTCGACCATTCGATTATGAAAAAAAATCAGAATTTGCAAAGCGCCTTTCGCCGTCGTCTGGTTGAAATCTTATCTGCCGATGCTGACGAAGACACGCAAAAAAATGTCAAAAGAAATTTGCTCCCGATTGACGAAGTGCAGTTTTATATGCCCGCGCACATTGGCGATTACACCGACTTTTACTGCTCGATTTTTCACGCGACGAACGTTGGCTCGATGTTTCGCCCCGAAAATCCGCTGCTGCCGAATTACAAATTCGTTCCTATCGGCTATCACGGACGCGCGTCGAGCGTGGTGATTTCAGGAACGGAGATTGTGCGCCCGAAAGGACAAAACCGCGCCGACGAAACCGCGCCGCCGCAATTCGTCGCGTGCAAAAATCTCGATTACGAAATGGAAGTCGGTTTTTTCGTCGGCAAACCGAACGAACTCGGCGAAACAATTTCGATTGACGACGCCGAAGCCCATATTTTCGGACTTTGTTTGGTAAATGATTGGTCGGCGCGCGACATACAGGCGTGGGAATATCAACCGTTAGGACCGTTTTTAGCGAAAAATTTCGCCACTTCGATTTCGCCGTTCGTCGTCACAATGGAGGCGCTTGCGCCGTTTCGCACCGAGGCTTTTGTCCGCGACGAAAACGACCCGCCGCCGCTCGATTATTTGTCATCGGACGCAAACGAAAAAGCGGGCGGCTTCGACATCAATCTCGAAGTTTATATTCTGACCGAAAAAATGCGCGATGAAAACAGCGAACCGTTTCTGCTTTCGCGTTCAAACACCAAAGATTTATATTGGACGCCCGCGCAAACGCTCGCACATCACGCTTCAAACGGCTGCAATCTGCAAACCGGCGATTTAATGGCGACCGGAACGGTTTCAGGACGAGAAAAAACCGAGCGCGGCTGTTTGCTTGAATTAACGTGGCGCGGCAAGGAACCGATTCAACTTCCGAATGGCGAAACGCGCCGGTTTTTAGAAGACGGCGACGAAATTATTATGAAAGGCTTTTGCGAACGGGCGGGTTTTCGACGCATCGGCTTCGGCGAATGTCGCGGCGTTGTTCTTCCCACCGAATAAGCATTTTATGGCACAAGAAGTTGAATACATCATCGAAAGACTTTCAAAACCTCTCGCCGATTTAGACATTACTCAATCAGGTTCGTGGGCTGGTATAACCGAATTTTCAGATGATAAGCAGAAAGTTTGTTTTGGTGAGATTCAAGTAATACTATCGGAGAAGATAAGATTTCCGGTAATCAGAAGCATTAGCGAAAATACGGTGTTGGTTGCAGATACTCGAATACAAAGAGAGTACGAATTTAATGAAAATAAGTTAATAAAAACCACTTTTCTGAATGAAAATAATGCCTGGATATTTGGTTCAAACGGAGAAATAAAAGCAAATTTTTCTGCCGGTGACGCAATTGAAAATATCGTAATAACAAAAGATTTTATTGTGGTTACATACTTTGATGAAGCGGCTTGTTATGGAGAAGGATTAGTAGCTTTTGATTTTGAGGGAAATAAATTATTCGGCTATGAAGAGACTTTCGGCAAAAATGCCGTCGAGGTTTTTGACTGCTACGCTTCAGCTTTAGTAAAAGAAAACCAAATTATTTTTTGTCCTTACACAGAATTTCCATTAGTTCTTTTCGACTTAGAAACCAAAACACAAGAAGTCTGGGAAACACCTGCCGCTGTTCAAGGTTCTCACGCGATAACCAAACTTCTCGACAAAATTTATTTTCATCGCAAATACAGACTTGAGTTAGAAGATTATGATTTCGGAATTTACGAATGGCAAATCGGCAGCAAAGAAGTGCGGAAAATCGGCGAATACCAAAGTCATTTCACCCGCGGTTTGCCCAACGGACGCCTTCTGGCACAAACCAATTCAGGTTATGGGATTATTTCGTTACAATAGCTTTAATGGGTGATTTTCTTCTCGACAAATTTCACGAAGAATGCGGCGTGTTCGGAATTTACGGACACGCCGAAGCCTCAACTTTAACTCAGTTGGGTTTGTTCGCGCTTCAGCATCGCGGACAGGAAGCGTGCGGCATCGTGTCGAGCGACGGCAAAGAACTTCATCAATTTCGTTCGCAAGGATTAGTTGCCGACGTTCTGAACGAAGACGTTTTGAAGGATTTGAAAGGAGCGAGCGCAATTGGACACACTCGCTATTCGACGGCGGGCGCCAACACGATTCACGAAGTTCAGCCGTTTAACGTTACCTGCCAGCATGGACAAATCGCCGTCTGCCACAACGGAAATTTGCCTTACGCGAAACAAAAACGCCGCGAACTCGAAAAACAGGGCGCGATTTTTTCTTCGACATCGGACACGGAAACGATTCTGCATTCGATTGCCAGATGCGAAGCCGCCGATGCTATTGAAGCGATTGAAAAAGTTTTGCGCGAAACCGAAGGCGCATTCTCTCTGCTTTTTTTAACGCCGACCGGCTTAATCGCCGTCCGCGACCCGCGCGGCTTTCGTCCTTTGAATTTGGGAAAATTAAAAGATGCGTGGTGTGTAGCAAGCGAAACATGCGCGTTTGATTTGATTGATGCCGAATATGTCCGCGAAATCAAAGCCGGCGAAATGCTTGTAATTAACAAAAGCGGACTGCATTCGAGTTTTCCTTTTGCGGAAAAACCGCGTTCTGTCTGCGCGTTTGAGCATGTTTATTTTTCGCGTCCCGATTCGATAATTTTCGGGCGTTCAGTCAACGAATCGCGTCATCGGATGGGCAAACAGTTGGCAATCGAGCATCCGGTCGAAGCCGACTTGGTCGTGCCGGTTCCCGATTCGGGCGTCGCGGCGGCAATCGGTTACGCGGCGCAGTCGGACATCAATTTTCGGCAGGCGATTATCCGCAATCATTATATCGGGCGGACTTTTATCGAACCGTCGCAAAGCATTCGTTCGTTCGGCGTGCGCTTAAAACTCAATCCGATTCGTGATTTGATTAAAGATAGAAAAATCATTCTGGTTGACGATTCGATTGTGCGCGGCACGACCTCGAAAAAAATCGTGCAGATGGTCAGAGAAGCGGGCGCCAAAGAAGTGCATATGCGAATTTCGTGTCCGCCCACGGTTTCGCCGTGCTATTACGGCGTTGACACGCCGCGCAAAGCCGAGCTTATCGCCGCGCAAATGTCGGTCGAAGAAGTTCGCCGTTATATCGAAGCCGATTCTTTGGGTTATCTTTCTTTGACAGGAATGCTTGAAGCCATCGGGCTGGAAGAAAGCGCGTCGTGCGTCGCGTGCTGGAACGGTAACTATCCAACGGCGGTTGCCAACGCCGCGCCGACCATTGATAATAGTTAAAAGATTGGGAGCGCAGGCAGCGTTCTCAGTAAAAAACCGGAGGTAATTATGAAAAAAAATCTATCGCTGTCGGCTTTTTTGACGATTGCGCTGCTCATTTCGGCGGCGTGTCAAACTGCCTCGACAAGCTCAACCGATAATAAAAACACCGCCAATAAATTAGCGAATTCCGCCGCGCCGAAAACTGATGAACACGGACACGCCGACAACGCGCCGCGCATCGTTTTGGCGGACGCGAAAAAGGATTTTGACGCGGGCAATGTGATTTTTATTGATACTCGCGCCAAAGCCGCTTACGATGTCGAACACATCAAAGGCGCAATCAATATGACGACCGCCGATGTTGAAGCGCGCTACAAAGAAATCCCGACCGACAAGAAAATCATCGCCTATTGTTCCTGACCGGCTGAACACACTAGTGCCGGTCTGGTCACTAAATTAAAAGAAAAGGGAATTAATAATGGCTATGCTTTGGTCGGCGGAACAAATGCTTGGAAATCGGCGGGTTATCCGATGGGCAAAACCGAGCAGAAATAAATCCGAAAAATTTTAACCCAGAAAAACCGTTTAATTTTTCGAACGGTTTTCCGCCGGTAAAATTTCAAGCCGCATCAGATATGCGAGACTGCCGTCGGCGTTGCGCCTGGTTTGGTAATGTTTAAATCCGACTTTTTCATAACAGCGGACGGCTCTTTTATTTTCCGGTGAAGGATCAAGGGTAATCTGCGCCGGTCGGTGACGGCGGACAATCATTTCGATGAACTGTTTGATTGCCCGCCGTCCCACGCCGCGATTGATATAATCTTTTTCTCCAATGAATTGGTCAATTCCGATTGAACCGTCGGCGTCAAAATAGTATTGAAAGTAACCGATTGGTTTTTTGCAGCCCTCATTTGTTTCGAGCAAAATGAACCGCGCCGTTTCGTCATTCGCGCCGTAATGAAGGGCGACTTTCTCAAGCGTATCGTCGCCGTCGTCCCACCATTCTTTGACGTGTTCTTTTGCGAGCCACTTTAGCAACAAAGGAAAATCATCCATTGCGAGCGGCTTAAACTCGAACATTATTCGATTATAAACGCACAATTTTCGCTCGGCTTCCGTTGCGCATTTCTTCTTTGAGCGCGTTGCGCGTATCAACGATAACTTTTGAAAGTTCGCAGACGCGGTTGTAATCAACATTAGAATGTTCGGTGCAGATGACGACGCAATCGGCTGATTTTATTAAATCGTCGGTCAGTTCTTGATTATAAAGCGGCTCGCCGTCGCCGATGGTGTAAGCGTGGTCGAAGGTAACTTCCGGCACGAACGCATCGTGATAGACAACCGCCGCGCCGCGCGAACGCAGCAAATCAATCACCGACAAGGCGGGCGACTCTCTCATATCGTCAATATCTTTTTTATACGCTACGCCTAAAATTAAAATCTTTGCGCCCTTCACCGATTTTTCGTTTTCATTCAGCGCGTCGCGCACCAAACTTACAACGTATTTC
The DNA here is from genome assembly GCA_030448055.1 of Pyrinomonadaceae bacterium. Taxonomy (GTDB): domain Bacteria; phylum Acidobacteriota; class Blastocatellia; order Pyrinomonadales; family Pyrinomonadaceae. The sequence goes on along the minus strand of JAUJNR010000003.1, from coordinate 371,606 downwards.
GGCATTCCCGAATTGATCTGTTCGGCTAAGGTAATAAATTGCGAGTCAAAACCGTGCTGTCTGGCTTTCCAACTCAAATAATGCGGGTCGAGCGGAATGCAGTGACCGCCTATTCCCGGTCCCGGATAAAACGGCATAAAACCGAACGGTTTAGTTGCCGCCGCGCGGACGACTTCCCAGGTGTCTATGCCGAGGGCGTTACAGACTTTCGCCATCTCGTTCGCCATCCCGATATTGATGGCGCGGAAAGTGTTTTCCCACAATTTACACGCTTCAGCGACTCGCGCGCTTGATACGGCGTGAACGTTTTCGACGATTTGCGAGTAAAGAAGCGCCGCGACTTCGGTCGAGTCCTTGCCGACGCCGCCGACGACTTTTGTGATATTGTGCGTTTGAAATTGAGGATTGCCCGGGTCAACTCGTTCGGGCGAGAACGCGAGCAGAAAATCTTCGTCGAGTTTCAAACCGGCTTCTTCGAGCATCGGTTGGATAACTTCGTCAGTCGTTCCCGGATAAGTGGTTGATTCGAGAATCACGAGCTGCCCGCGCCGGGCATATTTCTTAATTTGTTCGCCCGCCGCAAGGATAAACGACATATCCGGGTCTTTCGTTTTTCGCAGCGGCGTCGGAACGCAAATGATAATCACGTCGCATTTGTTTAACTCGGAAAAATCCGTCGTCGCCTTAAATTTCTCGCTGTCGAGAGATTTGCGGACTTTCGCCGAAGACACGTCAACGATGTGCGAATTTCCTTTATTAAGTTCGTCAACCTTTTTCTCGTCAACTTCAAACCCGATGGTCGGATAATCTTTCAAAGCAAATTCGACGATTAGCGGCAAACCGACATAGCCGAGACCGATCACGCCGATGCACGCGCGTTTTTCCGCAATCAGATTTTTTATTTCGTTTTTAATCATTAGTTTGTTTTAAATTTTTAATTGTTTGATATGTGATTCCTAATTTGAGCCAAGAGTTTGCAGCCTGTAAGTTTCAAGATTATGTTAAGCCTTTCGCGGCTGTCAAGAATGTGTTTCTCTCGTTATAATTTATGTTACAATCATTACGGTTCAACCCGTTCAGGTTTCGATGAAACTACTGCATTAAGCTGAAATTCCCAATCGTTTCGAATCTCCATCAATTTATGAATTACGAAGTCAATTCGACCAATCCGGTCGTCAAAGCTATCGTTGCGGGATCCGCCCCGCGCCCTGCACAACTTGCTGCCGCCCGCGGAGTTCTGCCGTTGCCGCAAACCGATTTATTGGAAGTTCTCGTCGCCCTCGCCGGAGGCGCCGACGCGGAATTAGCGAAAAACGCTCGGAACACGCTCGTCTCGCAAAACGCGAGCGAACTGGCGGCAACCGTCAAGTCAAATGAAATCGCGCCTGGGGTGCTTGCCTACTTCGTCGAACAAGGAGACCATCCGAAATTAATTCACGAAGCGGTTTTGACTAATCCAAAAACGCCGACCGCTTCGATTATCAATTTCGCCCGCCGCACTGCAAACGGCGAACTGCTCGAAATACTCTCGCTCAATCAGCAGCTTCTGATCGGCGAGCCGCAGATTATTGACGCGATTATTAGTAATCCATACCGAACGTCGGAAGCCGAACGTCGGGCGACGGAAACGAAACGCGAGTTTTTTCAAAAAGAACGCGGGGCGCAGCAAATTGCAGGCGAACTCCGCGCACAAGGAAAAGATGCCGCCGCCGAATTTATCGAAAAGGCGGAATTTGCCGAAAGTTTAGCGGAAACCGCTTCAAAATCAAATTTAAGCATTGAGGACGCGATGTTGCTCGCCGAACACATCGAAGTTTCCGACGCTGAAATTGACGACAGTTGGCTTTCCTTTGATTACATCGAAGAACTTTATGAAGAGACCGACGAGCAGCGCCAATCAATCGTCAATAAAATCTTGGGTGAATTAAGCTCGGAAGACGACGAAATCTCCGGCGAGCGCGTTTCCATGATTAACCGCATTTTGCGAATGGGGATGAAAGACCGCGTAAAGCTGGCGATGAAGGGCGACCGCGAGGCGCGCAACATTTTAATCCGCGACCCGAACCGCATCGTCGCGCAAGCCGTCGTCCAGAACGCCCGCATCACTGAACAGGAAATCGAAAAAATCGCGGCGATGCGCTCGGTGCCGGAAGACGTTTTGCGGCAAATCGCCAACAATCGCGGTTGGGCGCGAAACTACTCGATTATGCACAAACTGGCGCAAAACCCGCGCACGCCGCTCTCGAACGTGATGTCAATTTTAACCCGCTTGCAGCTTCGTGATTTGCAGGCGATGACGAAAAACCGCAACGTCTCCGACGCCGTTAGAAAACAATCCTTGCGGCTGGTGACGGCGCGGCAGGGAAGATAAAGAATTTAGCCACGAACAAACACGAAAGGACACGAAAAATTTTTATTGATTTTGTTCGTGAATTTTCGTGTTTGTTCGTGGCTAAATGATTTAGAGAAATTCGCTTATCCGCCCCGTTTTGACGAACGAACCCGCAATATCGGCGAGCGTATGGCTCGCCGCGCCGAGCCATAATCCGGCGAAAACATATAAAAAAGCGTATTCGCCCAAATCCGCGCGGATGTATTCGCCGATTGAAGACCAGACTCGCGCAAACTCCATCAAATTCGGCAACTCTCCGCCTGATTGCCAGGCGAACGCAAATACCGGAACGAACGACAGCAGCGTGAGCGCGCCCATAAAATAAACGATTCTTAAAAGAGTCCCGAAAATCAGCCCGTGCGACCAGCGCGAGCGATGCGCGAAAAACGCCTGATACGGATACCAGAGATAACGAAAAACGCCCCAGCGCGTATATTGCTTTGAGTGCGTATCTAAGTCGGGACCAAACATCAAACCGCCGAACGCGAAACAGACAGTTACAACCAGAGCGAGCGGAAAACTGCCAGTCAGTTTCCACGCCGCCGCAAAAACGGGCGCGACAAACAGAAATGTAATTGCGTCGTGTGTTTTTCCTGAAGGCACAGTTAGATTTTGGATTTTAGATTTTGGATTTCAGATTTACCGGGAAAATTTCCGTCAATTTATTCTAGCGAAAATCTCTTGCGTTTCAAATAAAAAAGTTTTGCAAAATGCTTTCGGTCGCACCGGCGTTTGGCAAATTGCCGCTTGAAAGTGCGGTAAACACGCGAGTTTGCTACAATTACGGTATGGCATTCGGCTTGCCAAACTAGCTTTTGAGATTTGTATAGACAATCTCGGAATCCTAAATTTTTCGATGAACGACTTTTGGAAAAAATTGAAAACGACGCTTGCGATGATCAAGTTCGAGCATACATTGTTCGCGCTGCCGTTTGCCTTATTGGGCGCGGTTTTGGCGGCGAACGGTTTGCCCACGCTCTGGCAGATCGTTTGGATAACCGCCGCGATGTTCGGCGCGCGTTCGGCGGCGATGTCTTTCAATCGAATCGTAGACCGCCGATTCGACGCGGAGAATCCGCGCACAGCAAACCGTGAACTGCCGAGCGGAAAGCTTTCGGTCAATTTCGCGTGGATGTTTTTTATCGCGTCCGTCGCGCTGTTTCTGGTTGCTTCTTACTCGCTCAATCTGATGACATTTGTTCTCTCGCCCATCGCTTTAATCAGTATTTTGGGTTATTCCTACGCGAAAAGATTCACGGTCTGGGCGCATTTGATTTTGGGCTGGGCTTTGGCGATCAGCCCGACTGCCGCGTGGATTGCCGTGCGCGGAGCGATTGATTCGGAAACGCCGCTGCTGCTCTCTTTGCTCGTGATGATGTGGACCGCCGGCTTCGACGTAATGTATGCGTGTCAGGATTACGAATTTGACCGACGAGCCGGACTGCGTTCGATTCCGGCTCGTTTCGGTATCAAAAACTCGCTTAACATCGCCCGGCTTTTTCACGCCCAGGCATTTATCGTTTTGCTTTTGCTTTATCTCGTTACCGATTTGGGCTGGCTGGCGTTGATTGGAGTTTTCGCTGTCGGCGCGTTGATGATTTACCAGCATACGCTCGTTAAACCGAACGATTTATCGAGAATGAACCAGGCGTTTTTTACGACCAACGCATTTGTCAGCATTATCTTATTCGTAACATTCGGCGGCGCGGTTTTCGCATCTAAACTTCAGTAAAAAATCTATGGCTTCACGCAAAAGAAACATCGCTTGCCTCGAATCAATGTGGGACAACCGCACGGAGAATCGTTTAAACGTCGTGCCGATGCTCGAAGTCATCGCCCGCGGCTGGAACGCGAAATTTTCTCATCTGACCTGCAACACGCGCGAGGAATTAAAATACAATCTCAATCTTTTGTGCAAACGCAATTACGGCATTTTGTATTTCGCCTTTCACGGCACGCCCGGCTACGTAAAACTGCACGGCGACCGGGTGAGCTTGGCGGAATTGTCGGAAATGATGAACTGTCGTTTTTCCAATTGGATAATTCATTTCGGCACGTGCGGCACGATTCGCAAGCCGCGCGAAGTCGTCGAGTTCGTCGAAAACACAAACGTCGCGCTCGTCACCGGCTTTACGAAAAAAGTTGATTGGATAGAATCCTCGGCATTTGAGCTTTTGATGTTCCAATCGTTTCACCTTTACAAAAGCCCGCGCGTCGTCTGCCGCAGTTTGCTGACGAAATATCCCGATTTAGCGAAGGCGACGGGTTTTAAGGTGTTTCCCGAATTTATTTGAGGTGTTTAAGAATCGAGCGAAAAATTTTATCGTTTTTATTTATCTATTGGCTTTTGCCGTTTGCGTTTCGGCGCAAATTTATTAAGCCTTATTGAAAAGCGAATATGTAGAAGTTTTAGCCGCGTGATTTAGAGGTAGATAATGGTAGATATAAAAAAAATTATTGAGGCTCAGCGACAATTAGACGATTTAACAGGAGCAAGTAAAGCTCAAAAGGAATTGCTAGAAAGATTTGACGCTAGAAGTTTGTCTGCGCTTTCTCATCATCGTGATTGGATGGCTGAATTATCGCGCAATCATCTTACAACCTTTGCAAATTCTCCCAGTTTTCAAGAGAGTTTAAAATTAGCGCAGAAATCAATTAGCCAATTAGCTTTGGAAAATCTTCATGGTTTTCAAAACTCTTCTATACAAAGCGCAAGAAAATTAATAGAAGAAACTTTTCAACCATTTTTAAGAAATGATTCTTTAAGCAATCAATTGAAGGCTAACTTTGAGCATCTGCGTGAAAGTTTATTAAGTCCTTATCAATCTCAAAGTTCAGAAATTCTTAGAGCTTTTGAGCAAGTCACAAAAGCTACGACCTTTTCTAGTTTAGAAACTTTATCGAAAACCTTTGCACAGCAAGCAAATATCTTCAAAAACGAAGATTTTTTAAGACAACTGTCAAAATCTTTAATTGGTTATGACCGTTTTGCTAACGAAACTTTAAATAGGCTTAGATTTGACATGGATAAACATATCTCATCTGCTCTTAGAGGAAGTTTGATATTGGCAAATGAACAAGTTTTGCGTTCTACGAGTGTTGTGCAGTCATACATCGAAAACTCAGATATTTCCGATAATACTGATTCAAATTTATTTTTTTACAGAGAATTTCCAAGAATTAACCGTTATCGTGTTCAAAAACAAGAACTGCTCCGTCGAGATGATATAGAAGAAGATGAAGATTATGAAAACCTGGTTATAAAATCTCCGTCAGCAATTTCTTTTGATTTAATTGTAAATTGTTTGAAAATTGTAGGTCTGTGTAACGAAACATCACAAACTACAAAGGGCAGTTCAATCTTCACTCTGACTAATTCCGTCTGGTCAAATAGCTTTAAACTATTACAAGTAGTTCCAACCAATAGAGAAAATTTCGCAGAAATTGTTGATTACTTATATTTCCTTCTAATTGAAGGAGCAGGTAAGGATGTTTTGAGATTTATTACATACGAAGATAAAAATCAGCATAGCTATTTCTCAAGAACAGAACCAGAAGTAGAAATTATTTGGAAAATTAAACATTTGCGTAACAAGTGGTTGAGACATGATATTGAACATGGCAAGGACAAAGATATTGCGAAAGATTACCAAATCAGAAGAGAAACTCTCGAATGGTTTGGGATGCAGAGAGTTCCTCAGTCAAGAGAAGAATTTATATTTTTATATAACAATTTAATGCTCAAAGTTGAAGAGTTTCTAAAAATTTTACTTGAGAGAGTTTCAAAATTCTCGAATTAGATTTATGCAATTTTCATTTGATACAAAATTAAATACCATCGCCGCAAAGGTCGAAGCAGGCGAGCGCCTTACCTTTGATGAAGGCGTTGCGCTTTACAAAACCGACGACCTCAACGCGCTAGGCAAACTCGCCGATTCGGTGCGGCGGACGAAACATGGGCGGACGACTTATTTTAACGTCAACCGGCATTTTAATCACACGAACATCTGCGTCGCCGATTGTAAATTCTGCGGCTTTTACAAACGCGCCAGGCAGGAAGGCGCATATACGCACAGCATCGAGGAAGGAATCGAGATTGCCCGCAACGCCGTGGCGGAAGGCGCGACCGAACTGCACATCGTCGGCGGTTTGAATACGAAATTGCCGTTCGAGTATTACACAGATTTGTTCGCGTCTCTGAAACGCGAATTCCCGAAACTGCATTTGAAGGCGTTGACGATGGTTGAACTCGATTTCTTTGCGCGTTTTTATAAAATGACGGACGAGGAAGTTATCCAAAAATTGAAAGCGGCGGGAATGGATTCGTGTCCGGGCGGCGGCGCGGAGATTTTCGCCGAGCCGACTCGTTCGAGAATTTGCGACCATAAATGCGACGGCAACCGTTGGCTGGAACTCGCCGGAAAAGTTCACAAAGCGGGCTTGAAAACAAACGCGACAATGCTTTACGGACATATCGAAACAATTGAAGACCGCGTTGACCATTTTGTAAAATTGCGCGAGCAGCAGGACGTAACCGGCGGCTTTCAATGTTTTATTCCGCTCGCGTTTTATCCGAACGGCACGGCTTTATCTTCTTTGCCGGGACCGGACGCGATTGATAATTTGAAAACCATCGCCGTTTCGCGTCTGATGATTGACAATTTCGACCACATCAAAGCGTATTGGGTGATGCTCGGCAAAGCGACGGCGCAAACCGCGCTGCATTTCGGCGCGAACGACCTCGACGGCACGATTACCGACGGCGGCGAATTGACGCACAGCTATTCAAACGACGGCGAAGTGAAAATGTCGAAAACCGAATTGATTCAAATGATTGAAAACTCGGGCTTTGAAGCGGTCGAGCGCGATACAGTTTATAATCATGTGGAAAAAGTTGCGGCTTAATTCGGAGGAAATATGTATAGAAAGTTTCTTGTCTTTGTCGCTTTGGCTTTGTGTTTTCTGACTTTTTCAGAAATAAAAGCGCAATCACTTCTAAAAAATGGTGAGATACCAAAAGACTTTTCTATTTCGTTTTCAAGATTCGTTTGCAAGGAAAATTGTCCAGATTACGAATTGCTGATTCAAGCAAATGGAACAGTAGAATTTGGCGGAAGAATAAATACGAAAGTTAAAGGAAGAAGAACAAGCAAAATTACGAAGGAACAAATAAAGCGGATTATTTTAGAGTTTGAAAAAGCTGATTTCTTTGCCTTAGAGAACTCGTATGCTTCCAAGAAAATCTGTCCGGTGTTGTTTCAGAATATGGCTTCCGTCTTTATATCTATCAAAATTGACGGCAGAGAAAAAGCAATTCCTCATGATTTAGGATGTTTAGAAACTGCTGAATCCAATTCTAAAATTTTTCCGCAAAAACTATATCACTTGGGAAATAGAATTGATGAAATAGTTAAAACAAAGCGTTGGATTGGAGAAAGAAAATGAGCGCGATTCCGAAAACAAATTAATGGAAATTTTGTCTGACATTTTTATTCCGCCGATTGTTCCAGACAGGACAAAATCAGTGCGTTTGCAGTTTGAGTTTGACGATGAATCGAACAAATTGAGTGTTGACGAGTTTTGGGATTTTTGCAGTCAGAACCGTAAACTTCAAATTGAATTGACGAAAGAAAACGAAATTACCGTAACTTTTCCGAAAGGTTTTGAGTTCAGTCAAAGGTCAACGGAAATTTTGGTGCAATTCGGCAGTTGGGAAAAAACTTATCGAACAGGCAAAATCTTTAATCAATTAGTCGGTTACGCTTTGCCGAAAGGTTGTATTTTCTCGCCGAGTTTTTCTTGGATAAAGAAAGAGCGATTTGAAAGTTTGAGCGAAGAACAAAAAGAAAAATTAATTCACCTATGCCCTGATTTTGTGATTGAACTGCGCTCATCGTCCGATAATTTGATGGAACTAAAAGCAAAGATGGTGGAATATATGGAAAACGGCGCGCGGCTCGGCTGGCTAATTGACCCGAAGGCGAAGAAAGTTTACGTTTATCGCCCGAATAAGAAGGCGGAAATTTTGGATAATCCGAAAAGCGTTTCGGGGGCGGATGTTTTGATCGGTTTTGAACTTGATTTGACAGAAATTTGGTAAATTCGTGCCGAAAAAAAGAAGCAATTTGCAAAACAAATCCGAACTGCTTGCCGTGCGTTCTTTGCTCGGCGCAATCGGCGCGCTGCCGCTTGAAACTTCGATGCGGTTCGGCGTATCTCTGGGGAAATTTATCGGCTCGCGTTTTCCGAAATTGCGCAGAATCGCTCACCGAAATTTAGAAATCGCGCTGCCCGAATTGTCTAGCGAAGAAAAAGAACGAATCGTGCGCGGCACGTTTGAATCTTTGGGCAGACATCTCGGCTTCGTTTCGCATTTCAAACGATTTCAGCACGAAGACATTCATAATTTAGTCGAGATTGTCGGAAGAGAAGAAAATTTTGATCCGGCGCAGGCGTCCGGTAGAGGCATTTTATTTTTCACCGGACATTTCGGCAGTTGGGAAGTTTTCCATCTGCTTTCGCCCGCCTTCGGCTACGGAATGAACGTTCTCGTGCGGCGCATTGATAATCCGTTGGTAGAAACGCACGTGGAGAGTTTTCGCTCGCGTTTTGGCGCAGTAACTTTGGACAAAACAAAATCAGCCAGAAAAATGTTTCGCGTGCTTGAGAACGGCGAACTTTTGGGAATGATGGCGGATTTGAACGTGCAGGAAAAAGAAGGCGTGTTTGTGAATTTTTTTGGCGTTCCGGCTTCGACGACGACGAGCATCGCCAAGTTAGCTTTAAGCACGAACGCCGTCCTGATGCCCGCGTTTGCCGTTTGGGAAGAATCGAAGCGGAAATACGTCGTGCATCTCGAACCGCCCGTTGAGTATAAAAAGACGGAAAATGCGGAAGAAGATATAAAAAATCTGACGCAGGATGTTACAAACGTCGTCGAAAAATATGTCAGAAAATACCCGGAGCAATGGCTGTGGATTCACAAACGTTGGAACACGCGCCCGAAGGGTGAGCCGGAACTTTACTAATTTGCGATTGGCGATTTGCGATTGGCGATTTCTTGTTTGAACCAATCTGTGAATTTCTCGATGCCCGCTTCGATTTTCGTCTGCGGGTTGTAATGAAGAAGCTCGCGCGCCTTTGAAATATCGGCGAAGGTTTGCGGCACGTCGCCCGGCTGCATCGGCTGGCGGTCAATAACGGCTTTTGCGCCGAGGTTTTTCTCCAACAACTCTATTAAATACCTCAATTCGACGGTTTGCGATTCGCCGAGGTTAAAAACTTCAAACATCGAGCGGTCGTAGTCAATCGCGGCGCGAACGCCACCGGTAATATCGTCAACGAAAGTGTAATCGCGTCTGGTCGTGCCGTCGCCGAAAACCCGAATCGGCTCGCCGCCGGTAATTAATTGCGAGAATCTGCGAATCGCCAAATCGGGGCGCTGGCGCGCTCCGTAAACGGTGAAAAATCTGAGGCAAACGGCGCGAATATCGTAAAGATGCGAGTAGGTATGACAAAGCAATTCGCCTGCCGCTTTAGTCGCCGCGTATGGCGAAATCGGGCGGGAAATTCTGTCGTCCTCAGCAAACGGAACTTTTTCGTTGTTGCCGTAAACCGAACTCGACGAACCGAAGACAAATTGTTTGACGTTATATTCACGGGCTAAATCGAGCAAATTTAACGTGCCGTTGATATTCGTTTCGGCGTAAAGTTTCGGCTGCCGAAGCGACGGGCGAACGCCGGCGCGCGCCGCTAAATGAACAATCGCGTCGAAATCGTTTTCGGCAAAAATCGCCCGCAAAGTTTCAGCGTCGCAAATGTTCGCTTCAAACAATCGGTAATTTGCGTCCGCTAAATGCGCGGCGACATTGCTGCGTTTGAGCGCGGGCGCGTAGAAATCGTTGAAATCGTCAACGACCGACACGCGCCAGATTTTTTCGGCAAGAAGCTGTTCGACCAGATGCGAGCCGATAAAACCCGCGCCGCCGGTGACCAAGATATTTCTCTGATTTTTCACAAGATTTGGAAAGACTACGGGAGACCTGACTTAACCAAAATACCACGCTCCAAAAACATTTGGCAAAAAATTTTCAGTTCAGGAATTTCTGCCGCGAGTGAAAGCGGTGGACGAGTTCTTCCAGAAAACCTTCGTAGGTAAACGATTGCAAATCGTAAACCGGCTTGATTTTATACATCAGCGGCAGGGCGACGCGCCACGCCATCCAGAGTCTTTGCCGCTCGTTCAAATCCCAACGCCGCCGCAGAAAACTTTCGGCGACTTCAATTTCTCGTTCGGTTATTTGGCTCGTGTCCGCTTGAAAACTGACGGGTTTTTGCACGCGCCGAAAAGCCGCGTCCGCCACCGGATTGGAAAAAGTTTCGGCAAACGTCGGCGCCTCGCCCGCGCGCTCTCTGACGACGACCGTTCCGGCGAACACGTCGCCGACGCGCTGGTCTCGGCTGCTGAGGAAAATCGTAATCAGCCCGATTGAATAAACCGGCAGCACGAAACCCGGCACGGCGTCGAAAATCCGCAAAAGATTTCGCGTCAACGCTTCCCACAAAGTTATCGGGCGACCGTCTTCGCGGATGACGCGCAGTTTCAATAACTTTTTGCCGGGCGTTTGCCCGTTCCAAAGCCATTCAAAAAAAATAAAATAGCCGGCGAAGATCAAAAACAAAACGACGATCATCAAGGCAATTGTCCACTTCGGCATTTCCCGAAAAACTTCCGAGTTTTCAATCGTTTCCACGCTGCCGATTCCTGACATGCTGAGAAGTGCCCACGCGACGACAAAGATGACGAAATACTGTATGAAATGGTCAATGGCGACGGCGAGAAAGCGGTTGCCAATCGAGGCGAGCGCAAAGGCGAGCGGAACTCGTTCGGGCGTTTCGATGATTAGGGTTTCTTCGGTTTCGATGATCGGCGACATTTTCAATTAGAGCGTTATAAAGCGATAACCGCCCGCTTTGATGTTTTTGTTAAAAAAGCTGCCCAAAGATTCTTCATTGTCTTTTAGCTCTAGAAAATTCTCGTATTCTTCTTTTGGAAATTCAAAGTATTGATAAACAGCGCCGTTTTTGAATTCGACTTCAAGCATTTGGTTTTCTTCATCATAACCAATCGAAGCGAGCATCGAAGAACTGACCGGGCAGCGAACAACGTCCGCCACCGCTTTTCCGCGAACATAAAGAAAATGAAGTTTGCCGCGCTGCAACAATACCTTTTCGTCTTCGGTGACGGTGATCGTCGCGTCTTTTGAAAACGATCGCTCTTCGTTGATTTTAATTGCGCCGTCGTTTATGAAACGCTTTGCTTCCGCCATCGAAGAAGCCAATCCGACGCGCACCAGCAATTTGCGCGCGTCCCATTCGCCCGCTTTAACCGCGCATTCTTCGATGTTCGTCGGACGCTGCTTATGGCGAAAGCGTTCTACAAATTCCCGTTCGGCTTCTTCGGCTAGTTCTGCCGAATGAAAATCTTTGATAATCAGTTTCGCCAGATTAACTTTCAAATCGCGCGGATTTTCGCCGCTCGTTTTCATCGCTTCGATTTCCGGCGCGGTCGAATCGGTCAAAAGCTCGTAATACCGCCACATCAAATCGTCGGAGATGCTCATTATTTTGCCGAACATCTCCTGTGGCGGTTCGTCAATGCCGATGTAGTTTCCCAAAGACTTCGACATTTTCTGCACGCCGTCCAGACCTTCGAGCAGCGGCGTAGTAATGACGACTTGCGGCTCTTGCATGTATTCGCGCTGAAGATTTCGCCCGACTAATAGATTAAATTTCTGGTCGGTGCCGCCGAGTTCGACATCCGCATTCAAGGCGACCGAATCATAACCCTGCACGAGCGGGTAAAGAAGCTCGTGCAGCGCAATCGGTTTTTCTTCTGTCAGACGTTTCGTAAAATCGTCGCGTTCGAGAATTTGTTTGACCGTTACGCGCGATGTCAGACGGACAAAATCAGCCGCGCCGAATTCGTCCATCCATTCGGAATTAAAACGAATTTCGGTTCGTTCGGGGTCGAGCAATTTGAAAATCTGCGTTTTGTAAGTTTCGGCATTCGCCAAAATTTCCTCGCGCGTCAGCATCGGGCGCGTCGCCGATTTCCCCGACGGGTCGCCGATCATTCCGGTAAAATCGCCGATCAGAAAAATGGCGGTGTGTCCCAAATCCTGAAACGCTTTTAATTTGCGGATGACAACCGTGTGTCCGAGATGTATGTCCGGCGCGGTCGGGTCGGCGCCATATTTTACGAGTAAGGGTTTTCCTGTTTTTTGTGATTTTTCGAGTTTTGCGCGTAAATCGTCTTCGCGGATTACATCAACCGCGCCTTTTTTCAAGAAATTAACTTGTTCATTTATTGTCATTGCGTCAAGGTAAAAAAAATTAAGTTTATAGACAGCAATTTATCGTATTCTCTCTGCTTGAAAAAATAAACTCGAACGATGCAGACAAATTATAAATTAGTTTCCTATTACTCAAAAGCAATGACTTGGTGAAAAGCAAAATTACGACGCGATAAAATTTTTTGCTTTTCGATTCCGATAATTACCGTGAAACGAGTCATTCTCTTCGAAACAGTTTCGACTTTGAAGCTGAAACTTTCAGCCGCTTTTTTCAAACTCAAAACCTCACAACCGAACAGCGCAAGCGCAATACGGCGGCAATCAAAAGCCGCCATACCAAACCGGAAATGATATGTGCGCTCGATTGTGCATCGTCTTGGTTTGCGTTTTCGTCTGCACGACGCAAAACTTCCCGACAAGCCCAATTGCGAAATAAAAAACCAACCGGCACTGCGAGAGAAATTAAAAACTTTTCTTGAAAACAATTAGTTTATTTGAGACCGTTCCAAAGTAAATTTCCAAACCATTCTTTTCTGCCGCTTGTCGTAAATATATTCGCCGTTCAAGACACGCCAAAAACTTGTAAATTCCCAACGCCCGACCGCCAGTTTGTTAAAAAGCGGAACGGCGTGTTTGGATTCGATGGCGTTAAACATTGCCCGGTTAAACGAATCGAGCCGCTGCGCCGCGTCGCCCCGCACCCGTATAGAAAATTGTGTCCGTCGTGTCTCCGTGAACATCCGGGTAGCACGGATTGATTAAGCCGAAATCGGTGAGTAGCGAAATTAACTTGCCGTTTCGGTGGTAAATGCCGTGACGAACTCGATGAATTTTGTTGATTTCATTCCATGAGTATATCTTTTGAAAATCTTTTGTCGTAAAAAAACAATTGACGGCGGCAGTATTCGCTTCGTTTATGCTTGACATAAATTTACTGAATGCTAAACTTTCAATACTTTACTAAACCCCTTTAAAGTATTTCAACAGTTTCTATGGTTCGTTTCTGAACAAACGAAGGGTATTTCCACGAGAAATGTCGAAAATCACTCGACGCTAATTTTTATTTATAACGGCTTGATAGCTTATCGGCAAATTTCTAAATCTACATTTCTTGGGGGATAACAGACAAGTGAAAAAGTTTTTAAGTATTTTTGTAACTCTGCTCGTCGCGTTCGTCGCGTTCGCGTTTTTAACCAAAGAAGCGGAAGCCGACAAGTCCGTTTTCGGCACGAAATCTTTCGACGATAAAGAAAGAATCAAACAAATCAGCCTCGATTATTTGCGCGGAGGTCTCGCTGCTCGCTCAATCGGCGCAAACGATTTCAACGTTAAATCGGTTGAGTTTGACGATTTGAATATGGCGCACACGAAAGTGCGTCAAACCGTCGCGGGCATACCCGTCTGGGAAGGCGAAGTGATTATTCATCTCAAAGCGGACGGTTCGCTCGCCTCGGTCACCGACGATTTAAAAGACCGACTCATCGTTAACACCGAGCCGGGTTTTTCCGCCAAAGAAGCGATTGAAATCGCCGGAAATATGTATGACGGCGCGGCGGAATTGACCGAGGCGCCGATTGCCGAATTGTGGATTTTTCGCGGAAAAGCGCGCGACCATTTGACGTATCGCGTCGAGATGCCGCGTCTTGACGGCACGGAACACACCTCGATTCCCGTAGTTTTCGTTGACGCGCAAACGGGTGAAAAGGTTTTTGAATATGACAATTTGCAGACTGCGACGGGTTCGGGTTCGTCTCTCTACAGCGGGACGGTGAGCATTGAAACATATCTTAACGGCTCGACCTATTATATGGAAGACATCGGGCGCAAGATTGGAACCTTCGACAACCGCAACACGACCGATACAACCAACCGTTTCACAGATACCGACAATACCTGGGACGGCAGTTCGCAAAGAGCGGGCGTTGACGCGCACTACGGCGCAGCGAAAACATTCGATTATTACAAAAATGTTCACGGACGCACGGGCATTGACGGAAGCGGCGGACCCGGTTATTACACTTCCGCCGACGGCGTAACGAAACTAATCAGCTCGAAGATTCATTACGGCTCAAACTACAACAACGCCTTCTGGAACGGTTCATATATGACCTACGGCGATGGCGACGGAACTACCTTTTCGCCGCTGGTTACATTAGACATCTGCGGTCATGAAATGACGCACGGCGTTACGGAACGCACCGCCAATCTAACTTATTCGGGCGAATCCGGCGCACTCAACGAATCAATGTCCGACGTTTTCGGCGCGATGGTGGAGCGTTACGCCCGCGGCGGAACGGTTACTTCCGACACCTGGAAAATCGGCGAGCAAACCTACACTCCCGGTACTTCCGGCGACGCGCTGCGTTATATGGATAACCCGCACGCTAAATCCGGCGGCGGTTACACAGCCGATGATGACCCTGACCATTATTCGGAACGCTATACGGGAACATCTGACAACGGCGGCGTTCACATCAATAGCGGCATCGGAAACAAAGCCTTTTATCTGGTTGCCGCCGGCGGAACGCATCACCTGAGCGGCGTAACTGTCAGCGGCGTCGGCACGAGTCCAGCTGAAAGAATCTGGTATCGTAGTTTGACCGTTTATATGACATCAAGCACGAATTTTTCGGGCGCGAGAACGGCAACGCTCAACGCAGCAACCGACCTCTACGGTTCGGCAAGCACCCAGTATAACACTGTAGCGACTGCCTGGTGCGCCGTCGGCGTCGGTTCTTGTCCGGGTTCGGGCGGCGGAAGCGAGATTCTTACCAACGGTGGTTTTGAAGGCAGCGCATCGCCCTGGGCTTTGTCGGGTTCAGGCGCATTCTATACCGCTAACGGCAGTTATCCGCACGGCGGAACGGGCTACGTCTATTTCGGTGTAAATAACAGCGTTACCGGGCAAGCGTATCAACAAGTTTCGATTCCGAGCGGCGCAACCGGAAGTTTGTCTTTCTGGCTGAACGTTACATCAAACGAAACAACAACTTCGACGCAATACGATAAATTGTTTGTCGAAATTCGTAACACAAGCGGCAGTTTGCTGAAAACATTGACAACATACAGCAATTTGAACAAAGGTGCTGCCGGAAGCTATTCGCAAAAATCATTTGACGTATCAGCTTACAAAGGTCAGACGGTTCGCATTCAATTCCGCGCGACAACGGATGGCTCGGCGACAACAACTTTCCGAGTTGATGATGTTTCGTTGAGGTAATTGCAAAATCAAAATAATCAAACAAAAAGGGAAGGCGACTTTGCTCTCCCTTTTTGTTTGTAATTTAATTCGTAATGTTTACCGCCGGTTGGAATCATCCAAAAAACTGTCATTTTTAATCGCATCGCGTCCGGCATTTCCGGTTAAATGTTAAAGAGGATCGTTCAAACAATTTGGAGAAACCTGCCGCCGTCGTTCAGACGAATAATAGTCCGTGTGACGCAGCCGACATTCACGGTTTCGGTCGCGGCGATTATCGTCAATGAGAGAGGAGAAGTTTTGCTGCTCGACCACGTTTTGCGAACGGCTTCGAGTTGGGGCGCGCCGGGCGGCTTTCTCGCCCACGGCGAGCAGCCGGTTGCTGCCGTCCGGCGCGAGTTGCGCGAGGAAACCGGAATCGAAATAACCGGCGCGGAATTGTTTCGGGTGCGAACCGTCGGCGGTCGCCACGTCGAGATTATGTTTCGCGCCGAAGCCGTCGGCACGGCTTCGGTTAAAAGCCGCGAGATAAACGCCGTCGGCTGGTTTAAGCCGGGCGAGATGCCGAAAAATATGAACCAGTCGCAGAGGCGGCTCATCGAAAATTTATTGAAAAATTAGTTTGTGATTGAAATACAAAACCGATAAAATACGACGGTATAATTTTAAGAAATAATTTTTTTAAGACAAACAGGAGAATATAAATGGTAGATTTAATTCCGTCGGCGGAATCGGTGATGCAGATTTTACAACATACGGGCGCCTATCGGCAGGGGCATTTCGTTTACCCGAACGGCAAACATGCTTCGTGTTATTTTCAGATGCCGCTCGCCTTCCGTTTTTATGACAACGCGCGCGTTTTGTCGGTCGGTTTGAGCCGCAAGTTTCGGATGGACAAAGCGATTTCCAGCCGCCTGCCGAAAATTTCGATTATCAGTCCGAGTCCGGGCGGCATTCCGGTCGCCTTCGCCGTGCGAGAAGCTCTCGGCGCGGAGCAGATTTACTGGGCGGAAATCGAAAACGGAAAGCGCCAATTTCGCCAATATCTGAAGGAAGGCGACATTCACCCGTGCATTATCGTTGACGATTTGATTCGCACCGGCAAGGCGATTCAGGAAACCGCCGATCTGGTTCAGGAACTCGGCGGCGAGATTATCGCTTGCGGCGCAATCGTGCGCTTTGAAGACGCGCCGGCGGAAGTCAACGGCATCAACATTCAATCGCTCGCTCAGTTCGACTGCAATTTTTACGAAACCGAAGAAGAGTGGAAAGCAGCAGAGGGCGCCGACGTTCCGGCGGAGACGGTCAGATTTTAATCAGCGGGCAAATTTTTATTTTGTTTCAGGTTTTAAGTTTCAGTTTTCAAGTCGAAATGCGCTCCTTGAAGTCCGAAACTTAAAACCTGAAACTTTATTATGCAGCTTTCCGTCATCATCCCAACCTATAATGAAGAACTGACCATCGGCAAAACTCTCGATGCGCTTTCGCGGCTGATTAATGTTGACGAGATAATCGTTGTTGACGGCGGAAGCGCGGACAAAACGATTGAGATTGTCGAAAATTATCCGGCGAACAAACCGCTTCGATTGATAAAATTTACCGAAGCCAATCGCGGACGGCAGCTTCACGAAGGAACGCGCCACGCCGCTGGGGAAATTTTCTGGTTTCTTCACGCCGATACGCGACCAGTTCAGGGCTGCGGCAAACAAATCAAACAATATATGCGCTACAAGGAAATTGTCGGCGGAAATTTCCGAATAATTTTCGACGGTAAAACTCGCTGGGCGCGATTTTTAACGTGGCTTTACCCGCAGCTTCGCTCAATCGGTTTGGTTTACGGCGATTCGGCGATGTTCGTGCGCCGCGAGACTTATGAGAAACTCAGAGGCTTCAAGTCACTGCCGCTTTTCGAGGACGTTGATTTGTATAAGCGACTATTGAAAAAAGGTCGCTTTGTCCACGTTAATTTGCCGGTGACGACATCTTCACGACGTTTTGAAAATCGTTCGTTTGTTTGGACGTTTCTGCGCTGGTCAATTTTTCAAGGTCTTTATTGGTTTGGCGTGCCGCCGCGTCTTTTGGCGAAAGGTTACAGACAAATCAGAAGATAAAAAATCGAAACCGCAGATTAACTCATAAATCCGCGAAAATTCTTCGTGTTTGCCTGATAATTCGGGAAAATTTTATCGAGATTTTTATTGCCCAAATGTCTGGCGGCAACTTCGCCGAGAACATCGCGGAAATCGGTCGTCACCGCCAAGTCGCGTCCTTCGTGAAGATTCTGCGCGTCGAGTCCTTTCCAATCGCCGTAAACTCGTCCGCCTTTGACGGAATTGCCCAAAACGAACATCGCGTTGGCGTGTCCGTGGTCGGTTCCGCGCGAGCCGTTTTCTCTGGCGGTTCTGCCGAATTCCGACATCGTTAAAATCACCACGTCGTCCATTCGTCTGCCTAAATCGGTGGCGAAAGCGGCGATTGCCTGACCGAAATTGTTTAAAAGATTGGCAATTTGCCCGCGCCCGCCGCCTTCGTTGGCGTGCGTGTCCCAATTCAGACCAGGCGTGTCGGTGAAAGCCGCTTCGAGTCCGACGTTAGCTTTTATCAACTGCGCGATTTGCCGCAAGGAATTTCCGAACGGATTATTCGGATAACGCGCGCCGTTTTCCGCTTTGTATTGCGACGGATTCGCTTGCTTTAAAAAGTTGACGGCTTCAAAAGTTTCCTTGCCCGTGTCGCCCAAACCGCCGCCGACATTCTGCTGATAGATTCCTTCAAAACCGCCCTGCACGCTCTGCGTATAAACGCCCGCATTGATGGCGAAATCGGAAAGATTCGTCATCGCAATCGCCGGCGCGCGCCCGACCAGCGTTCTGGGAATTTGCCCGTTCATCGCCACGGCGCGAAACGGCGAATCTTTGTCGCTTTTTGAAGTTTGCAGAACGCGGTTGAGCCAGCCGTCGCGCGTTGATTTCACGCCCGGCGTTCCGGCTTCCATATAATCCTGCGCGTCGAAATGCGAGCGGGTGTTGTCGGGCGAGCCGACCGAATGAACGACGGCTAATTGTTTCGCCTGCCAGAATTTTTCGAGCGGTTTTAGTGAGGGATGAAGTCCGAAATAACCGTCGAGATTAATCGCGCCATCGGTTTGATTCGGCTTCTGGACGGCAATCGTGCGGCGCAGATTATAATATTCGCTGTCGCCGTAGGGAACTACCATATTCAAACCGTCAACCGCGCCACGCTGGAAAATCGTGATTAAAATTTTCTTTTTGCCAGAGCCGTTAGTCAATGTTTGCGCGTTGGCGAATTGCTGGAGAAAATCCGGCGCGGCAGTCATCAAACCGAAGCCCGCGAGAGCAATTCCGCTCGATTTCAAAAAATATCTTCTGTCCATAATTGTTTACCTCGTAACTGCTTTATAAAAATTTATAAGCCGTTTAGGAAGTAAGAACTGAGCGGGTGAGAAGTGAGATTTGTTTTCAGTTCTCAGTTCTTACTTCTCACCTTTATTGACGTTGAAATTCCGGCGTTCCCAAAATCAAACCGACGACTTTAAAAACTTCCGCATTGCCGCTCGGCGGAAGCAGACGCGCTTGTGGTTGACGGTTGCGTCCGCCGCCTTGATTCGGCATCATCGCCATCGTTTCGCCGCCGTCCGCTATGTCTTCGTTTGTTTCGATTTTCGGCTCAACGAGCGGTTGTTCGAGTTGTTTCAAAAGCGTCGCTCTAGTGTTCGGCGAAATTTCGCCGTCCAAAACTGCGGCAATCGCCTGGTCTAAAATCTGTGTTTTGCTCTTGCCTTCAAATTGTTTCAAATTAACTCGCGTTCCCGGAATTCGTTTTGAAACCAGCGCGACCGCAAAGTTCAGACGTTCGAGCAGCGCGCCCGTGTTAACCCAATCCTGCGCCGTGTCGGGATAGCCGGTCGGAGCTTGAAATCCGTAAAGCGGCTCGCCCATTTTCTGGAGCATCGTTTGAATCTGTCTGCCGTTGGTTTCCGCGCCGACAGTGCGAATCGCGCTGACCAACACCTCAAACGGCGTTTTGATTTTGGCGCGGTAATTTTCCGGCGCGAAAAATTCTTTGTCCGTAAAGAGAGAGCGTAAAGTCGTTTTGATGTCGCCTTTACTCGTTTGAAACGCTTTTGCCACGCGACCGACAAGGGCTTCGCTCGGATTATCGGAGACGAATTTGATGGCGAGTTTGCGGGCGATAAACTTCGCGGTCGAAGGATGATTGACCAAAATTTCAATCACTCGCTCGCCGTCTTTGATTCCGCCCGCTTTGATTTTTTGTCCCAGCACGGTTTTTTCACCCGCGTCGTGAACGCGCTCGTTGAAGAAAAACGTTCCCGATTCGGTATCTTCGGGCAAGCCCGCGAGACGTGTCAGGCGAGAAAGGCGTTTGTCTTCCGTGCCGTTCGCCAGACTCGCAAACGCGCGGCGATAACCTCGCGCGTCAATAATCGTCCAGCCGGTGAAAGCGCGGGCGACTTCCTTGATGTCGGTTTGCGTATAGCCGCCGTCAACGCCCAAAGTGTGCAATTCCATAATTTCGCGGGCGTAATTTTCGTTGATGCCGCGCTGCATTCTTCGCGGCGGATTCTGCTGATTTTGTTTGAGCCGCGCATCGAGTTCTGCGTCCGTCAAATTGTATTGTTTTTTCAATCGCTCGCGGCGTTCCGCGTTCATTTGATTATTCTGGTTTGTTTGATTCGGGCGACGATTCGGGTTTCTCAGTCCGGCGTTCATCTGCGCGTTTGGCGCGACCGATTCGAAATTGTCGAGATAAAAAAGCATCGCCGGCGACTGCGCCGTCGCCGTCAGCAAATCTTTGAAATTTCCCAAAGCGTTCGGGCGAATCACTTCGCGGTCGTAATGCGGCAAAAACCAGCGCGTCGCGGCTTTTCCCGAAAAGACGTTAAAATGATTCGTCCAAAAATCAACCATCACTTCCTGCAATTGTTTTTCCGAATAAGCCGCCCGCAAAATACGCGAAGCGTTTAACTGCTGCGTGATTTGCTGCGGTCTGCCGAGTTTGTATTTCGTGTAAAGTTCGGCGATTTCCCGCTGATATTTTTCACGGTCGGCGGCGGAAAGTTCGTTTTGTTTTCGCTCGGCGGTTTCGCCATTCATCTGCTCGGTTTTCATTTCCCGATTCGCCGCATTGTTGTTTTGCCGCAAGCCTTGCAAATCACGACGCTGCAAATTGTTTTTATCGGCAACCGCCAGCAAAACCGCCGCTTGATTCGGATATTTGTTAAAAAGCTCTTCGCTCGACATTTTCAAAACGTCGAGATTTTTAACTTTCGTTTCGCTGACCGCATCATTTAGCAAAGATGGATTTAATTGCTGTTCGATATATTTGTTGATGCCGATTTGTTTGACTCGTTCGACATCGCCGTCGCGCGCGCCGAAACCGAGACGGTTAAGAACGTGCAGGATTTTCTGATCTTCGGTTAAAGGTTTGGCGTTTGTTTTCGGCATTGCCTGCGCGCTTGCGCCGACTGAAAAAATCGGGCTGAACATCGCCGCCAGCATAACAAACGTCGTGATTTTGCTGGCAAAAGAGAATTTCGTTTTCATTGATTACACCTCGAAAAATTTATGATCGCTTCGGAATCGTCCGGCAGCTTAGACGCTGGAAAAGCGGGAAAAGGCGAAAAACTTCTCGGTCGTCAGTTGTCCCTTGCAATAGATAAGGTTATTAAACGGCAAACCGCAACTGACAAAGGACAACTGACAGCGGAAAAACCCGCATCAAAAGCATCGTAATTTTCCTGAAAGTAAGTTAAAATATCAACGATTTTCTAATGGAAAACGAGGAAACAACTAACATGAAATCAACCGAAATTTTGCTCTCAGCCGGTCTCGTTCTGCTTTTCGCGTTTTCGGCGTTTGCCCAAACCGCCAGCTTTTCCGACGCGAGTGTTGACTACACATTCGCTTTGCCGGAAGCGACCTGGAAGCAAACCGTTAAGCCTTCGACGACCAGCCCGAACGTCGAATACGTTTACGGCGACCGCTCGAACGGGCGGCTCGAAGTGCGCCGCGTCACGATCAAAGCGGGCGACGCGCTCGCCGACACGATCAGAGGCGAGGAACAGCGTCTGCAATTTCAGCCCGGTTATGTGGCGGGCAAAGAAGAAGAATTTAAAGGCGCATTGAACGGCAAAATTTTCAATTACGAATACGTCAATTCGGGGCGCAATATGAGCGGCAGATTCTATTTTCTCAAAGCCGACGACAAAACCGTCTATGTCTTGCGTTTTACCGGAGAGCGCGACAAACTGCGTTCGGTTCGCAACCAGACCGATTCGATTGCCCGAACCTTTAGTTTGAAGAAAGTTAAATAAAACAGACGCTTCTTGAGGAAAAACTGCCCGGTTAAACGACTGCGGAATCACGGGTAATTTTAATCAGGAACTTCGCGCCGAAAGGGAGAATGTAACCTTTCGTATTTTCAATTACTCCCGATAACGCGCCATTAAAATCTCCCCTTTTGCTCACCCGCATCAATCGCGTTTCGCTTTCCGGCAAAGACGTGACGATTCGGATATTGAATCTTTCGGCTTTTCGCAATAAACTCCACGCCGTCTGCCCGTTGACCTGATAGTTTTTGCACAACTTTTCGGCTAATCGTTCGGAATCGTCCGCCGCGAACCAATCGAGAAAATCTCGTCTGCCCGTACCCTCGCTGCATTCCGCCAAAAAGATAATTGTGCCGCCTTCGGTGCAAGCCTGTGAAGCCGTCTCCAATGCCTTGTGCGCCTGAATCATATTCGTATCGTGCGGAAAACCGCCGCAACTGATGATGACTAACTCGCGCTTTTCGGCAATTTCAATTGTGTGCCGCGCGGCGTAAAATTCGCACGCTTTTTTGTGCGCCACTCGCCAGTCACCGCCGAACAAATCAACCGCTTCGCCTTTATCATCGACAATCGCATTAACCGCGAAATGCGGCGGGACTTTTTCCACAACTTCGGTGAAGGCTTCGTGAACAGCGTTTCCGTTTAATAAGCCTGCGCCCACCGCTTCGCGCCGCGATTTTGTTTCGCAGTCAAAGGCGAGCCGGTGCGTTTCGGAAACGGTGCGAGTCGAAGCCAGTCCCGGACAAATCAATTTTCGTCCGCCCGTAAACCCGGCGAAATAATGAAACGAGATGCCGCCGACGATTATCACGCGGTCGTGTTCGATAAGGGCGCGGTTTAATTCAATCGGTATTCCGCTTGCCGTTTCGCCGAGCCGGACGATTTGCGCCAAATCGCGCGCATTGTGGTCGAGCGTCTTGATTCGCTGCGCGATAAACTGGGTCAGAATCGTCTGTTTTTCCGCGTCAGTTACGCGGCGGTGAATGCCCGTCGCAAAGATTATCCGAATATCGAAAGGCATCGTCCCGTTCGCAATCAAGCGGCGAACGATTAAATTAACGATTTGTCCGCTCGCCGTCTGTCTGGTCGCATCCGGCACGACGATTAAAACGCTTTCGCCCAGCTGGACGATTTCTTCGAGTTGTTTTGATTCAATCGGATTGTCGAGCCGCTCGCCGATTTCGACATCGGACAACGCCGCCCGCGTTTCGGGTTTTCCCAAAACCGTAAAGCGATTTTCATCGTAATCAAAGGAAACGTGCGATTTTCCGTATTTAAGTCTGATTTTCGGCATAAAGATGCGCTCATTAAGCGTTCGGGCGGACGAATTTGGACTCGGTATCAGCAAATTTCGTCTTAGAATTGCCGCGCACCGAGTTAGTGTCAGCAAACGCTGACCTGGTGTTTGCTTATACCAAGTCAGTGTGAGCTGGTTCCGGCTTAGAATTTACAAATTCTAAGCCGGAACCAGCTCACACCTAGCGAAGATAAACGCGCACCGAGTCGGAACGTGCGCGCTTGAAGACAAAATCCGCGACGGCGGACACTAAAATCATCTGTCCGGCGTTAAATTTTGCCGGTTTCGACTGTTCGGTTCAGTTTCTTGAGCCTTCCGCTTTTACTCTTAAATCTGAATCGAAACAATTAGCGCCCGAAAAACACGGGTGAGCGTCTTCCGATTCTTCTTCTGAAGTTTCCATCTGAATCGTCAAGTGGTCAATGCCGAATTCGTCGTGCAGTTTTGTTTTAACGTTTTGCAGGAGCGACTTTGGAGAAATCGTTTCTTCGTGAACGATGTGAACGCTCAAGGCTTCCATTCCCGAAGTTATCGTCCAGACGTGAAGGTCGTGAACGTCCCGGACATTCGCCGTCTGCCGAATCGCGTCTTCGACCGCCGTCAGATTGATGTGCGCGGGCGTTCCTTCCAAAAGGACGTTGACCGATTCCTTGATCAAATTCCACGCGCCGAAAATAATAATCAAACTGATCAAAACGCTGACCGCCGCGTCAGCCCACAGCCAGCCGAAACTCAAAATCAAAGCGCCCGCGACGATTGCCGCCACCGAGCCGAGCACGTCGCCGACGACGTGCAGCCACGCGCCGCGCAAGTTCAAATCGTGTTCGTGTCCGCCGTGAAGAAGCCACGCGCAAATGACGTTGACGACGAGACCGCCGACAGCGATTACGGTCAACTCAAATCCTTTGACGGCGGGCGGCGCGTTCCAGCGTTCGACGGCTTCGTAGATAATCCACAACGAGATCAAAACCAGCGCGATGCCGTTGACGAACGCGGCGAGAATTTCCAGACGATAATAACCGAAAGTTTTTTTTTGCGTTGCCGGACGCGCCGCAAACCAAATCGCCGCTAAAGTCAAAGTCAAAGCGGCAACGTCCGTTAGCATATGTCCGGCATCGGCAAGCAGCGCAAGCGAGTTGGCGAACCAGCCGCCGAACGCTTCCGCGAGCATATAGGCGAACGTTAAGCCAAGCGCGAGTTTTAATTTTTTAGAACTGCCCGCGTCGCGCTTTCCGTGTGAATGTGTATGATGTGCGCCGATAAATTTAGCGGTGCTGAGTGGTGTTTATAAGTGCTGAGTCGTAAGTAAAGTTATACGGTTTTCACTTAGCAACCAGAACTTATAATTTAGCACTCAGCACTATCCTATTGTCTTACCGCTCTTACTGAATTTAGATTCAAATTATAACGGCTGCGGTTGCCGCTCTCGTCGCTGATTTCGACCGTGACGTTCGGCGAACCGGCGGAAATTTGCAAACGGAACGAACCGTTGGCGGCGGTGAAAACCTCGCGTCCCGCAATGCGAACGGTCGCGCCCGGCTGCGTTCTGCCGCCGACCAGATAGATGCTGCCGCCGACCGCTTCGACTTGCCAATCCGTTCCGGTCAGCGTTTCGCTCGCCGCCGGTTTGACGATGGTAAATTTCCAAGGCTCGCCCCAATCGCTCGTCTGTCCCGATGTCGCCGCAGCGCGAAGCCGCCAGTAATAAGTTCCGGGAGCGAGATTCGCCAGCGTGAAAATCTGATTTGTCAAGTTATCGCGTTCGATGATAATCGCGTCGGCGACGAAAAACGGCGATTTGGAAACTTGCAGATAAAAATTAACTGCCGAATTCGCTTCGGGTTTCTGCCAGCGAAAAGAAACGTCGCTTGCCGCCGTAATCTGTTCGGAGTTTGCTGGAGCGACCGGCTTCGGCGCGTCGAGAAGGCGTTCCTTCGGCATTATTCTGCCATTACTGACCGCCGCAAACTCGTTTTCGCCGATAACGACGCGCTCGCCGCCGACGTTCGACTCAACGCCGCCGCGACTGATGCGGATTTCGCCGCTGCCTTTTTGTTCATTGATGTTAAAGCTCGCGTCGGTTTGCGCCATGACGCGGTTCTCCGATTCGAGAACTTCGACGACGTTTTCCGAGGCTTCGGTTTGGTCTTGCGTTTTGACGTTGATTTGACCGTCGTCCAGAACCACGCGCACGTTCGTGCCGCCGAAAATCGAAGCGCTGTCGCGGATGACGATGGTGCTGTCCGGGCGAATCGAAAGCATCGAGCCATCAATCATCTGCACCTGCGCGCGTCCGTCGGCTTGCGTCTGAATCGTATCGCCCGCCGAAACGAAAGTGGGTTTCGTGACCAGGATCGTTTCGCGGGTCGCGGCGCGAACGATTCGCACGTCGCCTTCAAAGGCGATCACCTTCGCCGCGTCTTTCGGCGTTTCGGCGTCGGCGGGCGCAACGTTTAGAAAATTGTTGCGCCATAACCACCAACCGCAGCCGAGCAGAATCACGAGCAGGAATATCGCCACGCCGCTGTAAACGGTGCTGCGCCTGATTTGCCACCAATCAACGTAAAATCCGCGATATTTCTTTTCCATTCGCCGCTGCTTATTCTAACTTAAGTTGAAAATTATGGCATCGAAATTTTGCAGCCGAAAACATAAACGCCAATTTGAAAGAATTTTGTAGGATTTGTTATTTGAACCGCTTCAAGCTGATTTCATCTGATTATTTATCATCGAGCTTGTCCATCAGTTCTTTTGTTTCCGATTCGGTCGGCGGAAAGATTATCGAGAAAATTATCGCAAGCGCGATTGCGCCGACGACTACGCCGAGCGAGATGTTGATAATCGTTTGGCTGAATTCGTGATTTTGATAACGCTGCAAAATCTGCCCGAACGCGGAATTGCCGTCAGCGCCGAAAACCCGAACAAACGTTTCGGCGACGAGCGGCAGAAGCATTTTTACGCCGATAAAACTCAAGATAAAAGCCAGCGCGATTTTCAGGTAATGAAAGCGGTCGGCTAAATCGGCGAGCAGAAAAAAGAACGTCCGAAGCCCGAGAATCGCAAAAATGTTCGACGTATAAACGATGAATTTGTCGGTCGTGATGCCGAAAATAGCCGGAATCGAATCAACGGCGAAAATCAAATCGGTGAATTCGACGACGATTAAAACGAGCAGCAGCAGCGTTCCCATCAATTTGCCGTCTCTACGGACGAAAAACTTTTCGCCGTCAAATTCCTTGGTCAGCGGAATAAACCTGGTCGTCAAACCGACGATGCGGCTGTTTTCGATGTCGAATTCGTCGTCGTTGCTCGAAAACATTTTGATTCCGGTATAAAGCAGGAACACGCCGAAAACGTAGATAATCCAATGAAACCGCTCGACCAGTTCCGCGCCCGCGAAAATCATAATCATTCGCATCACGAGCGCGCCCATAATTCCCCAGAACAAAACGCGGTGCTGAAATTGTTTCGGAACTTTGAAATAACCGAAGATAAGCAGGAAAATAAATAAATTATCAACCGACAGCGAAAGCTCGATCAAATAGCCGGTGAAAAATTCTTTGGTTTTCGTCAACGCCAGCGTGTGATCGTCGAAATGGCTGTCAACCATCCAGTAAATAAAACCGTTAAAGGCGAGCGCGAGCGACACCCAAACCGCGCTCCAGATGAAAGTTTCGCGGCGCGTCGGCGCGTGCGAATGCCGGTTGACGATAGCAACGTCAACGAACAGCGCGATTAAAACCACAACGAAGAAAACAATCCAAGCCCACGACGGATATTCCATACTTGATTAACATACAAGGTTTGCGCGGTAAAAGTCCAAAGTCGAGAAAGCAGAACGGAAAAGTAAAAAGGCAAAATCAGAGATAAGAATTCTTTACTATTCTAAGTAATCCAAACTGCCAGTTATAGATTTGAGGTTTATCAAAATGCTGCTTCAAGTCAATTGAGAAGTTTTAACTTAGCCGGTTCTTACCGAATACATAAATGCGGCAGCTTTAACTGCTTTCCGATCACGGCGATTTGTTTGCAATTGACACAGATAAGCTGCTTGATATTGCTTATCGAGCATCAAGCAGCTTAAATTTCTTTGCCGTTAATTTAGACGAACTCAGTTTTGAAACATCTGAAAAAGTAAACGTCAAAAGCAAAGCGACAGCGAACAAAATTCGGCATTGCGGTTTAACGCCGAGTTAAATGTCGTTGCGGAAGCAAAGTTGATGTTAACATTTGCGTCGGTATCGGCTCGGATGTTTGTGTCGAAGCGGATGTCGGTGAGGCAACCGCCCCGCCCCACGACGGGGCAGAATCACCAGCCGGGTTAGTGGTTACTTGCTGCTCGTTTGTGCCATCCGTGCTGATTGTGTAGATGTTGAAGTTGCCGTCGCGAGTGCTGTAAAACGCGATGCGCGTGCCGTCAGGGGAAAATGACGGTTCGAAATCAGAAGCCGGGTTAGTAGTCACTTGCTGCTCGTTCGTGCCGTCAACGTTGATTGTATAGACGTCACGGCTGTTGTTACGACAACTTTCAAACGCGATGCGTGTGCCGTCGGGCGAGAATGACGGATTGTATCACCACAAAACCTAGTGGTATTATTAGTCACGCGCTGCTCGTTCGTGCCGTCAACATTGATGACATAGATGTTTTCACCGTAGCGCTGCCGCGAGCGCTATGAAACGCGATGCGCGTGCCGTCGGGCGAGAACGACGGAGCGAAATCATCACGCGCGGCAGTAGTCACTTGCTGCTGGTTCGTGCCATCGGCATTCATTACATAGATGTCACGACCGGCGTTGCGAAAGGT
The DNA here is from genome assembly GCA_030448055.1 of Pyrinomonadaceae bacterium. GTDB lineage: Bacteria > Acidobacteriota > Blastocatellia > Pyrinomonadales > Pyrinomonadaceae. Next base: position 343,189 of record JAUJNR010000003.1, on the reverse strand, counting down.
GCGAAACGCGATGCGCGTGCCGTCAGGCGAAAATGAAGGTTCGTCATCAGAAGCCGGGTTAGTCGTGAGGCGCTGCTCATTGGTGCCATCGGCGTTAATCACATAAATGTCTCGGTTGCCGTTGCGAAGGCTGCTAAAAGCAATGCGAGTGCCGTCGCGCGAAAATGATGGCTGGGAATTAGAACCCGAATTGGTGGTCACTTGCCGCTCGTCGGTGCCGTCCGGGTTGATTGTGTAAATGTCAAAGTTGCCGTTGCGACCGCTGGTAAATGCAATTCTGCCGTTTTGTATCGTTGGTGTCGGTGTCGGTGTTGGCGTTGGTGTCGGTGCGGCGGCAACCAAGTCAAAGAAGAATTCTTGATTGCCATTGCCGGTGTTTTCCCATTGTATCAGCGCCGCTCCGTTCTCTTGTGAAACACCGGCGACATCTAATGCCTTATTGCTGTTAACCGATATCACCCGGTAATAACCCGAATCAGTCGCCTCGATTCGCCAACGCTGATTCAAGCCGTTATTGCTCGTCCACTGCCCAACGATTGCTCCGTCCTCCATCGAAGCTCCCAACACATCTAAGACCAGTCCGCTGTGCTTGACCGTGATTGTGTAACTGCCGTCCGGTTGTCTTGCCAGGATGAACTGCTGATTGTCGCCGTTGTTGCGCTCATATTGCGTCAGACCCGTGCCTTCGGCGGTCGAAGAGGCGGGGATGTCGAGCGCCTTCTGGCTGTGGCGAGCAACAATCACATACGTGCCGTTTTGCAGTTCTTGCAATGGCGCAGACAAGGTGGCGCTCTCGGTCGTCATGGCACGGCTCGTGGCGCCCGGCACTAACAGTAAGACCGTCACTAAACTAAAAGCGAAGAAAAGCGGCAGTAAAACGAAAACGGACAGATTGGTATTCTTAAGCATTGTGAACTCCTTATAGTGGCTGAACAATTGATTGTTGATGATCAAGCGAGGCTTGCGTCTTTTTAGAATGCGAAGAACATAGCACGAAAGATTCGCCCGGTCAACATTTTTTTTTGAAGATTTACAAACAATTAACACGAAACTAACTTCCTCTAAATGGTGTCTTTGAGAAAGGAGGCGTGTGCTGCTTTCTGTTTCTCTGCATGGCTGGCACTCTTTGCTACTTATTCAGCTTTTTGATTGCAGACTCAATTTATATCAACTTTCAATCGAAGAAAACCGAATTTAATGATTCGTCGAATTTCCGCTTACGCCTCAACCGCTTGCTCGCGCCGGTGCAGTTTGCTGTGACGATAACCGTAAACGGCGTAAATCGCCAAACCGATGAGCAGCCAAATGCCGAAACGCAGCCAATTACTCACATCCAACTGCGCCATTAGATACAGACACGAAACAACACCCAAAATTGGAATCAACGATAGTTTTTTGAACAAACTCAGAATCGCCAAAGCCAATGTCAGAACAAAAAATACAATCAGCGGAATTTTGTGCGAAAACGCTCTCAGCATAGTTTCGTTTTCCTTCGGCACAATGGTTAAGAAATCACTTGCTACCGTCGGATTAAAATAAAAAATCGCCGTGCCGATAATGAGCAGAAGCGCGGGCAGAATAAACTGCGAATTGATATACGGCACAAAACGCTTTTCGCGCCCGAACTCTTTGTCTTTGAAAAGAACGCCCGCGCAAACGACGACGAACGCGAACAAAGTTCCGATGCTCGCCAACTCCGTGACTTCCGTCAGATTCATAAAAAGGGCGGGAACGGCGACGACGATGCCGGTGATAATCGTAGCGAACCAGGGCGTATTAAATCTGGGATGAATCGAAGAAAAAATCTTTGGCAGAAGTCCGTCGCGGCTCATCGCCATCCAAAGACGCGGCTGTCCGATTTGAAAAACCAGAAACACGGTTGCCAGCGCAATCACCGCGCTGACGGCGATAATTCCCGCCACCCAAGGAATGTTCGCACCTTCCGCGCCGAAGACGAACGCCAGCGGGTCACCGACGTTTAACTTTTCGTAGGAAATCATTCCGGTCAAAACGAGCGCGAGCGCGATATACAAAATCGTGCAAATCACTAAAGATAAAATCATCGCCCGCGGCAAATCGCGCTGCGGATTTTTGCATTCTTCGGCGGTCGTGGAAAGCGCGTCAAATCCGATGTAGGCGAAAAAAACGGCGGACACGCCCTGTAAGACGCCGGTGATTCCGTTCGGCGCAAACGGCGACCAGTTTTCTGGATTTACGTAATTTAACCCGAGGAAAATCACAAGAAGAATCACGCCGATTTTCAAAATTGTCATTATGTTGCTGGCGAATTTCGATTCTTTGATGCCGATGAAAACCAGCGCGGTGATGACGACGACAATCAAGAGCGCGGGCAAATCGGCGACAATCGGAATGCCGGCGACGTTCGGCGCGGAATTCCAAGCCGTGTAAGCGTCAAACTGACCGCAAGAGACAATCGCGTCTTTGCCTTCGCAAGCGGCTTGCAGCGCGCCGACGGTTTCGCCTTTGCCGACTGCTTCAGTGACGGCGGCGTAACCGCGTTTCGCCGTCAGAAAATCCATCGTCAAATTGAGCGGGATGTTAATTCCGTAGCCTCTTAAAAGTCCCGTAAAATAATCGCTCCAGGAAATAGCCACAGCGATGTTGCCGATGGCGTATTCGACGATTAAATCCCAGCCGATAATCCACGCCACGAGTTCGCCCATCGAAGCGTAGGAATAAGTGTAAGCCGAACCCGCGACCGGAATCCGCGAAGCGAATTCGGCGTAACAAAGCGCGGAAAAAGCGCAGGCGATTGCCGTAAACACGAACAAAAAGATCACCGCCGGTCCGCCGTCGAACGAGGCTTTGCCAATCATTGCGAAAATGCCCGCGCCGACGATTGCCGCAACGCCCATCAAAGTTAAATCCGTGACGCCGAGCGTTCGCCGAAGCTGTCCGCCGCCTTCGCCGCGGGCGACTTCCTGCGCGTGTTCGGTCATTCCGGCAGCGGCATCCGCTTGAATTTGGGCGATGGATTTTTTGCGAAATAATGAATTCATAGTATTGTCAGTATTTGGTGGTAAATGATCTGTTGTTTTTTTCGTTAAACGAGCAATTTGCAAATAAGAACAAAGGCTTTAATAAAAGAAATGCAACTGACTGCCGACTGCTTTGTCCGTGTGCGAATTTTGAACGAAAAATAAAAAAGATGCAATGGAAATCAGGCGAAATTAGTAATTTTTTATTTTATAGCCCGTAAAAACTTGAATTGATTTCAAGGATTGCCGGTTCATCCTTTTTTCCGCCAGATGAAAAATCGTCCGATACACGAAAATTTAGACACTTCGTTTGTCAATCTGTCGGCGTTGGTGCATTACCTGCGCCGCCGCGAGTTTGCCGGAAGCATTCGCGTCGAGATGAGCGGTTACGAAGCCGACATCGTTTTGACGACGGCAGGCGAGATGCGCGTCCGCGAACACGACCGCATCGCTGGACGCATCTCCGAAGGCGAAGAAGCGTTTCAGCGTCTTATGATTCGCGCCCGCGAGCCGGGCGGAATCATCAACGTCCTTCAAGCAGTTGAGAATTCTGCGGCGGCAAGCGAAGGACCGAAACCGGTTGTCGAAAAAATCATTGATGAAATTCCGTTTGCCGTCGAAACAAAACAGACGGTCAGCGGCGGCAGTATAGCGGCGAAACCGCCGCACCGAAACGGCAATTCCGTAATCGTCAAAACCGAACCGAAAAATGAAATCGAATCTCAGCCGGTTGAAAATGCCGCGCCGAAACCGCTACCGGAAATTTCGTTTGATTTCGGCAATCAATCGGAAGAGAAAGCCGCGCCGCCGAATTTTGCCGCGCCGGAGGATTGGCAGATGGTTTTGAATTTGATTGCCGAACTGCTCAGCACGATTGACAAATCTCTCGCCGAAGCCAATCTTGAATTCGCGGCGGCGTTCGAAAAGGCGCGGTCGGAAGTCTCCGGCGATTACCAGTTTCTGAATCCGGCTTCGGGCGTCTTCGAGTATAAAAACGGCAAAATCGTCGTCCGCCGCCAAATCGAGGCGCGGCTTTTCACAGCGGGCATCAACGAAACGCTGCGCCGGATTTTGGAAAAACTCGGACGCAACCCGAAATTTTCCAACCTCCATCTCATCACCACGCACCGCATTCTCGCGCTCATCGAAAAGCGCCGCCCGCTCTACGACAAATTCGCCGTCACGCCGCAGCTTGCCAAAATAATCGGCATTTAAAGACCGCCGCTGCGGTAATAATTTCGTTTCTGAATCCGAAAGTCGCGTCTCGCCGAATTCGAGTTTGTAAGCCCGAAGAAATTCAGGCTTATTTAGACGATAATCTATTCTGCCGTAATCGGCGCAGTAGGTTAGGACTCTAATTCATCTCCTTTTTTGAACCGGAAATGCCGGATGTTTTTCACCAAAAGCATCCGGCATTTTTGGCTCTGTCGTGCCTTTCATAACGGCTATATGTTAAAATCGCTCTTTAATTTAACAGGAAATTATTCAGATTATGATGACAGGCAGCGAAATCAGACGAAAGTTTTTAGAATATTTTGAAAAGCACGGACATAAAATCGTTCATTCCAGCCCGGTTTACCCGCCGAACGACCCGACGATTCTTTTTACGAACGCGGGAATGAATCAATTCAAAGACGTATTTCTCGGCAACGAAAAGCGCGAATACACGCGCGCCGTCAGTTCGCAGAAATGTATCCGTGCGGGCGGCAAACATAACGATTTGGATGAAGTCGGGAAAACTGCCAGACATCAGACGTTTTTCGAGATGCTCGGCAATTTTTCGTTCGGCGATTATTTCAAAGAAGACGCGATAAATTTCGCGTGGGATTTTCTCGTCAACGAACTAAAACTCGATGTCAATCGTTTGTGGTTCACGGTTTTCGCAGGCGACGACGAAGTTCCGGCGGACGAAGAAGCCGTCGAGCTTTGGATAAAAGCTGGCGCGTCGCCTGACAGAATTTTGCGTTTCGGCAAAAAAGATAATTTCTGGCAGATGGCGGAAACCGGACCGTGCGGACCGAATTCGGAAATCAATTATTATTTGGGCGACGAGCCGGAAAACCCTTCAATGAACCGCGCCGATTTGGTCAACGCCGATGAAGGCGACACGACGATGGAAATCTGGAATCTCGTGTTTATGCAATACAACCGCGTCGAAGAGGAAAAAGGCGTTTATAAATTAGAGCCTTTGCCCGCGCCGTCGGTTGACACGGGCGCCGGTTTGGAGCGAATGACAGTCGTGATGGAAGGCGTTCACTCGACGTTTGAAACGACTTTGCTCAAACCGATTGTCGAATTCGTCGCTGAACTTGCGGGCGTAAAATATGAATACGAATCGCAGGCAGGTTTTGCGATGCGCGTTGTCGCCGACCACGCGCGGACGACGGCTTTTTCCATCGCCGACGGAATTTTGCCCGGCAACGAAGGCAGAAGTTACGTTTTGCGGAAAATTATGCGCCGCGCGATTTATCACGGACGTGAGCATCTCGGCTTTCACGATTCGTTTTTTTACAAAGTCTGCGATTTCGTCGTTGACCAGATGAGAGACGCTTATCCAGAACTCGAAGTGCAACGCGAATTTATCGGCAAAATGGTGCGGCTTGAGGAAGAGAGATTCGGCGCGACATTAACGAATGGCTTGAGGGAACTAAAGCAAGTGATTCTCAAACTGAAAGAAAAGAGCAGTACTGAATTAGAAAATCTTGGGAAAGTAATTTCTGGCGAGATAACAACTGAAGAATATAAGAAGTTTTCTGATGAGATTCTAGAAAAATATGGCAATGAAAGTAGTTTAAAGGAATTCGCTCAGTCAATTTATCGAAGCAAAACTCCACTAGATATTGCTTTGAATGGAGTGAAAGAAAATTTGCCGCTTTTTCAATATGACGAAGATTACTCTAAAGCAGAAACCTTGTTCTTATTCGACTTAGCAACTGTTATTAGAGAACAAGGAAGTCAACAAGAAAGAGATTTGCTTTACAGCGAACCGCATAGTGAAAGATGGGTTAGAGTCAACAAATATTTTAATAATTACCAATCTGCGATTGCTCTAACTCGCGTTTACGATACTCTTGGCGTTCCGAAAGATTTAATTTTGGTTGCTTTAGAAGAGAACAATTTTGACCCACAACTATTAGAGTTTTTTAATAATAATTTTGAGCAAGTTTTAGCTGACTTGCAACAACAAAGTGCTATCGGAAAAACCGAGCGCAAATCTGTAATCAGTCCAATCTATCACGAAATTTCGGAAAAAGTTGGCGTGAATAAATTTCACGGCTACGATTTAACACAAGTCGAAGATGCAAAAGTTGTCGCGCTAGTTAAAGACGACCAGCAAACGAACGAACTCAAGGAAGGCGAAGAAGGTTTAATCGTTTTGGATGAAACGCCTTTTTACGCCGAATCGGGCGGGCAAGTCGGGGATACGGGAACGCTTTTTAATCAAAATGCTCAAGTGAAAGTTTTCGATACGTTTGCGCCGATTGCGGGAATTGTTTTGCATAAATCGAAAATCGAAAAAGGCTCAATCAAAGTCGGTGATGAAATGACGGCGATGGTTGACGCGGAGAAACGCGACGCGACGCGGCGCAATCACACGGCGACGCATCTGCTTCACGCCGCATTGCGGGAAGTTCTCGGAACGCATGTCAAGCAAGCCGGTTCGGTTGTCGCGCCGAATTATCTGCGCTTTGATTTTTCGCATTACCAGCCGATTTCCGACGAAGAAATTAAGGAAATTGAAGATTTGGTCAACCGCGAGATTTTGAAAAACGATGCGGTGAATACTGATTTGAAATTAATTGAAGAAGCGATGCAGTCAGGCGCGATGGCTTTGTTCGGCGAAAAATACGGCTCTGAGGTAAGAGTTTTGAGCATTGGCGAAGGCACGTTTTCAAAAGAACTCTGCGGCGGAACGCACGTCCGCGCGACGGGCGACATCGGCTCGTTTAAGATTTTGTCTGACGAAGCAATCGCTTCGGGAACCAGGCGAATCCGCGCGATTACCGGCTTGGACGCTTTCGCGCGTTTCCGCGAAGACGAGCAGTTAATCGAAAAATCTCTCGGCGCGTTGCGCACGCAGCGCGACAATTTGCCGTCGGCAATCGAGCGTTTGCAGGAAGAATTAAAACGCGCCAAACGCGAGAATGACGAATTGAAAATGAAAATTGCGACGGGCGCGGTTTCGCAGTCTTCATCAAACGGCGACGAAGCCAGAGACATAAGCGGCGTAAAAGTCGTAGCGAAAACCATCGAAGGTTTGGACAAAGGCGGAATGCGTCATTTATCCGACACGCTGCTGGCAAAATTAAAATCCGGCGTGGTCGTGCTTGGAAGAACCGAAGACGACAAAGTTTCGTTCATCGTGCGCGTGTCTGACGATTTAACCGACCGAGTGAAAGCCGGAAAAATCGTGCAGGAAATCGCGCCCGTTGTCGGCGGTCGCGGCGGCGGCAAAGCGGATATGGCGGAAGGCGGCGGCACGGACGCAACGAAATTAAACGACGCTTTAGAAGCGAGTTATAAAGTTGTCGAGCAAATGCTAAGTTGAATTTTAACAGGAAGGACAGGATAAATATAAAAATCCTGTCCTTCCTGTTTCAATCTTACTTTAAGCGGAAGCCGACAAAGTTTTACAATTTCCTGTCGGCGTGTTCGATTCGTGAATTCCTATTTCCTCCGCCGCGTTTTTCTCGCCTTTATTGTGCGAAGTTATTAGCGCGACCGAGCCAACGATTACGCCTGCGCCGACGAGCATTTGCATCGTGAAGGATTCGCCCGCGATGAGCCAGCCGAGAAAGACTGCCACGACCGGATTGACGTAAGCGTAAGTTGCGACCTTTGCCGGCGGCGCGTTTTTCAAAAGCCAACTGTAAGCCGTAAAGCCGATAAGCGAACCGAAAATTATCAGATAAGCAAGCGCAAACCACGAATTTGCCGAAACGTCACCAACGCTAAAACTTATCCATTCGCCTTTAATAGTTCCGACTAAAGTTAAAACCAAACCGCCGGAAAGCATCTGCATTCCCGCCGTTAGCGCGGACGATTTCGGAGTTGTCGCCCGCAGTCCATACATCGAACCCGTCGCCCACGAAAAGGCGGCGGCGATGACGAGAAATGCGCCGAAAATTTGTTCCGTTCCGCTTTCCGTCGAACTGTTTTGCCCGCCAATTAACAGATAAACTCCGACGAATCCGATGAGCAATCCGAGGGCGACTTTCCAATTCGGGCGCGCTCCCTTAAGCCAGAGCCAACCGAGCAGCACAATCCAGAACGGCTCGGTGGCGACGAGCAGCGCCGCTAGACTTGATGAAATATAATGTTGGGCGAGAACGACGCCGCCATTTCCGCCTAAAAGCAAAAGCGTTCCGACGATAAAGCTCGTGCGCCAATGCACAAAACCCGGCTTTTCGTAATCTTTTGAAAAACGCGCCCAAATGTAGAGAATCGAACCGGCGAAGATGAAACGCGAACCAGCCATCAAAAACGGCGGCAGAGTTTCAATCGCATACTTAATGGCGAGATATGTCGAACCCCAAAAGATGTAAACCGCCGCGAATGCCGCCAACAGCAAAACCGAAAAATGCTTGACGTTTTGATTTGTTTTCGTCGCTTCCCGCATCGCTTTCCTCACTCGTTTAATTTCATTTATTTTTTCGCGTCTTACGTCTGGCAGTTGCTTGTTCTGCGGTTTCGCCTATATTTTCGAGCGGCAGAGCCGTAGTTTCCTTAATCGTCTGCAAAACAACCGTCGTTTTGGTGGCGGCGACGTTCGGCACGTTTGTCAATTTTCCCCGCAAAAGTTTGGAAAGCTCTTCCGTGTTTTTGACACGCACTTTGAGAAAATAAGAATATTCGCCCGCGACATCGTGAACTTCCAAAACTTCGGGAATTGCCGTCAGATATGTGTCCGTTTCGCTGCAACATTCGTTAATGCGAACGGCGATAAACGCCGTCAGACCGAAATCAACCTGCGCCGCATCTATCTCCGCCGCGTAACCGCGAATCACGCCGCGTTCTTCCAATTTACGCACGCGCTCTAAAACTGCCGAAGGCGCAAGCCCGACTTGCCGCGCAATCTCGGCATTTGAAATGCGTGCGTCGCGCTGAATGATGTTCAGTATTCTCATGTCAATTTCGTTTATCATTCTATTTTGCCCCCAATTTCCAGAATAATCGTTTGAATTTGTGTTGTCAAGTGTTTTGTTGTCGCAAAATTATTAATGAATTTTCAGGTCTGATCTAGCCAGGGTCGAAAATTATTATCAAAAATGTTTTAATGAATTATTCTTTAACCGAGGAGGAGGAAAAATATGAGCGCGGTTCTTTCATTTCCGACGGCACAAGACGAAATCATTTCTTATAATCCCGCGACCGGCAAAGAGTTCGGGCGCGTCGGCTGCGCTTCTGCCGCAGATGTAAAAATTGCGGTCGAAAAATCCCGGCAGGCGTTCGGGAAGTGGAAGGAAACTTCGTTCAGGGAACGCGCTCGATTTGTGATGCTGGCACGCGAAGTAATCTTAAACGAACTCGACGAAATCGCGCGTCTCATTTCCGACGAATCGGGCAAACCCGTCGCCGAAGCTCTCTCGATGGAGATTGCGCCGGTGCTTGATTTAATGCAGTATTTCGCCCGGAACGCCGCGAAGATTCTCAAACCCGAACGAATTAATATCGGTCTTTACCGGGCGATGGGGCGCACCTCGAAAATCATTTACAAACCGCTCGGCACAATCGGAATTATTCCGGCGTGGAATTATCCGTTTTCGATTCCTTTGGGCGAAGTCGTGATGTCTTTAATGGCGGGGAACGTTGTTATTTTAAAACCGTCGGAACTTACGCCGTTTATCGGTTTGAAGATTGGCGAAATTTTTGAAAAAGTCGGTTTGCCGGAAAATGTTTTGCAAGTCATAACGGGTGACGGGCGAACCGGCGCGGCACTGGTTGACGCGGGAATCGAGAAAATAATGTTCACGGGCAGCGTGGCGACCGGAAAAAAAATAGCTGAATCAGCCGCGAAACATTTAACGTCGGTCGTCCTTGAACTTGGCGGCAAAGACCCGATGATTGTTTTCGCCGACGCCAATCTCGAACTCGCCGCGCAAGGCGCGATTTGGGGCGCGTTTTGTAACTCCGGGCAAAGTTGCTCGTCGGTCGAAAGATTGTATGTCGAAGAATCGGTCGCGGAAGAATTTACGAATCTGATTGTCGAGAAAACAAGTGGATTAAATCAAGATTCGGGCGATAAGGAAACGACCGATGTTGCGGCGATGTCTTCGGAAAGACAAATCAAAATCGTCGAAGATCACGTTGAAAGTTTCCGGCAGGAAGGCGCGAAAGTTTTAACCGGCGGGAAGAGAAACGTAAATTTCAAAGGAGCGTTTTACGAACCGACCGTAATTTCAAATGCGACGAATCAAATGCGCGGAATGCGCGAGGAAACTTTCGGTCCGACACTTCCGATTGCGACGTTTAAAACCGAAGAAGAAGCGATTCGGTTAGCCAATGATTCGGATTTCGGTTTGACGGCGAGCGTCTGGACGAAAGATTTGACCAAAGGAAAACGAGTCGCGGAAAAAATCTTGGCGGGAACGGTTTGCGTCAACGAAGTTCTTTATACGCACGGCATTGGGCAAACGCCGTGGGGCGGTTTCAAACAAAGCGGCTACGGCAGAACGCACGGCAAATACGGACTTCTGGAACTCGTCGCGCCGCAGCACATTCACGTCAACCGCGCACTGTTCGCGCCGAATGCGTGGTGGCTGCCTTACTCGCCGACAGCGGTCGAAACATTTCGCGGTTTCGCCAGATACTTTGCCAGCGGTTCTTTGCGGCAGACAATGAAACTCGCGCCGCAATTGCTCAAACGCATTAAAGAATTGCGCGGCAAATGAATTTTCGCAAATAGTTTTCAAAACTTTCAGTCTCGTCTGCTAAGTGACAGAGTTAATCTTGTGATTTAGAACGGAAGACTTAACGCCGCGCGATACGGCTGATATTCAATCGTTTGTTTGTGTGCAAGGCTCCAGCGAATAGGATTGACGAGGCAAAATTATATATGAGAACTAAGGAATAACGGATATGTCTAATTTAGCCTGGCTCATTATTATAGTTATTACTCTGACAATCGTCGGCAGTTTGGTATTAGGTTTGACGGCGAAGCATTATTATTGGGGACCGAGAAAAGGTCCGCCGCCGAAAAAGAATCAAAATTCTAAAAATTAATCTTTTAATTTTTAAAATGCCGCTTTAAAAAAAATCACAAAATTAGATTTTCTTCTTAAATTTTAATTCTTTACGAGAACTTCCCGCGGGACATCTGATACGCGCCCGTTAAAAACGGATTCGTCATTCTCTCTCGCTCAATTGTAGTATCTTCGCCGTGTCCCGAATAAACCGTTACGTCGTCCCCGAGCGGAAGAATTACATCATTTATCGAATCCAGTAATTGTTCCGAATCGCCGCCCGGCAAATCGGTTCTGCCGATTGAACCGGCGAACAAACAATCGCCGCTGAAAACTTTTCGCTCTCGCTCCTCCGCCAAAACGACGTGACCGGGCGTGTGTCCGGGACAGTGGAGAATTTTGAAACTTAAATTTCCGACCGCGTAAATTTCCCCGTCTCGCCAATGGCGCGTCAGCGGCGGCGGCACGTCGTATTCAAGTCCGAGGGCTTTTAGCTGCTGACGCGGAATGCCCATAAAAAGCGGCTGTTCGGGCAAACCGTAATACAATTGCTCGTCGTCTTTGTGAAGAAGAATTTCCGCCTGTGGGTGTAGCGCGTGCAAACCGGAAACGCCGCCGATGTGGTCGAGATGCGCGTGCGTGAGGGTTATCGCCTGCAAATCAAAACCGTTTCGCTTGATATAGTCGGCAATCTTTGGCGCCGAATCGCCCGGGTCAACGCAGACGGCGCGACGCGTTTCCGCGCACGCTAAAACGCGCGTGTTTTGCTGAAACGGACTAGTGATAAAAGTTTCGATAATCATTCTTTTGTTAACTTTTCAAGATGCGTCTCCGCGCCGAAGTCTTCAGTTTTTCTGTTTTTCAGGACGAATAAAATCGCGTCCCGGTAAATTTCCGCCGTCGGCTTGCCGGTAAAACACGGCGTTTCGATTTCGGCGAGGCTCAAGTAACTGATCAAACAACTCAAAAGCATCCATAAAAGCGTTTCCTCGCGCGTTCCAATCGGATTATGTTTGCAAATTATATCGCGTTCTACATAAATACCTTCGCAAATTCGCGCAAACTCCCGCTCGCTGATCTTGGTCATTGAGTTTATTAAATCACAAACGGGTTTTCATTTCATAATGAATCAAATTAAGGCATTTTTCATAGTGCAAAAACAAGAAAGCGTATGTTAAAAAGACATCGCCCCAAACTGATTCGAAACAATGCGTTGCCGCGAAACGCTCGCTGTTGCCGCCTGAAAAGCAGTTTTCCGGTGTTTTTGTGAATGGCACAATCATTGCTCTTACTCCCGCGTAAGGATCCGAACGAGTATCGAGCAGGAAATTCGGATGGGCATCTGAAAGAACAAGGTTGGGGTAGGTATTTAACGAGCAAGGGGCAGAAAGAAGTATGGCGACTTTTTCGATGCGAAGCGGTTCTAAGGCATTATCGAATGAATTTGTTTTGAAAAATCGGGGAGTTGATAGTCGAGTGTTTGGCAAGAAAATCGGTCTTATAGAACAACTTTTCGGTTGTTGGCATGAAGACATGAGCCGACCTTTCTCCCACGAGAAAATTGCTTATCGAAGCTGTTTAAAATGCGGCGTGAGAAAGCAATTCAACAGCGAAACGCTCGAAACATTCGGAGCATTTTATTTGCCGCCTGTTGTTCAGGCGGCAAGATATTTTTAAAGTTTTTGAAAAACAGAAATTTTTAGCGCATTCATAAACAAAGGGTAAACATTATAATCCTCTAAACTCACATCAAATCACTTCGCTTTTGATTTTGTTTTTCAAATACCGGCAGGGTCTTCGGCAACGAAGGCTCTGCTTTTTTATTCAGCTTTCGCTTCATACATTAAATAGTGAGACGTTTTCATTCCCAATTTTTCATAGACTTGTTGCGCCTGTGTGTTTTCCTTTTCGACGTATAAGCGAAAACCGTAAACGTCGCCCTGCGCTCGCGCTCTTTCCTTTACGAAATCATAAAGTTTCCGGTAAACGCCTTGCCCGCGCAGTTCAGGCAGAATATAAACGCTCTGAATCCACCAGAACCATTTGCCGCGCCAATCGCTCCACTCAAAGGTGATCATCAAACCGCCGACAATCTTTTCACCGCTTTCCGCCACGACGTAAAATCCTTTTTTGTCGTCTTGAAAAACGGCTTCGACTCCGCTTTTCAAAGTCTGCGGGTCGAGCCGTCTGCCTTCGGTTTCGAGCGCCATCGCTTGATTAAACTCGACGAGCGGCGCGGCATCATCAAAGTTCGCCATTCGAATATTCATAAATTTCCCTTGACGTTAGACGTTTTGATAACTACTCTAAAATGTTTTGTTCGCTAAACGAAACGATCCTTCTATTATGAAACTTCGCATACTTTATCACGGAAACTGCTTTGACGGCGTTTCTTCCGCCGCCGTTTTTTCAAAATTTTATCAATCCAAAATCAGCCCGAACGCCAAAATTTTCTACACGCCGACGATGCACCGCGCCGGAAACGCCTTTGACCCAGAGCAGTTTGACGGCGACGAAAATGCGATTGTTGATTTCAAATACTGTCCCGACGAGCGTCTGAATTGGTGGTTCGATCATCATCAATCGGCGTTTCTCTCGCCTGAGGACGAAGCGCATTTTCGCGCCGATTCGTCGGGCAAAAAGTTTCTCGACACGACGAGCAAATCGTGCGCGGAATTTATCGCGCGAATTGCCCGCGAAAAATTTGCTTACGAAGATGCGAGTCTCGCCGAATTAATTCGGTGGGCGCACATTATTGACGGCGCGCTTTACGAATCGCCTGCCCAGTGCGTCGAGCTTCGTTCCTCGGCGCTAAAGTTAATGCAGATTATCGAAGGCGAAAAAGATGAGCGATTCGTCGAAAAAATTATCCGCGATTTGACCGCGAAAAGTCTCGACGCGGTTGTTGAAAGCGCAGAGATTCAGGCGAAATTAAAGCCGATTCTCCAGCGGCATTGGGAGACGGTCGAGCTAATCAAGAAGAAGTCGAATTATTCGCGCGGCGTGGTTAGTTTTAATCTGGTCGGCGACAGCATTGACGGTTACAACAAATTTATCCCGTATTATTTTTACCCTGAGACGACCTACACCGTTTCTTTGACGCAGAGTTCCTTCAGGACGAAAATCTCAGTCGGCTCGAATCCGTGGTCGCCGCGCCCGCGTCTGCATAACATCGCGGAGATTTGCGAGCGCTACGGCGGCGGCGGTCACGCGGTCGTCGGCGCGGTTTCTCTGAAACCCGAAGAACTGGAAAAGGGCGAAAAGTTTATGCGTGAGATTATCGAGCAGTTGCAGTTTGAAGACTGAATTTAAACTGAAAATTCAGCCGACGAAAATTTTCGCAGATTTGTTGCGGAAAAGTCTCGGTTTACGCGCCGTGTTCGTTGACATTAACAAACAAAATAAGTTAGTTTGTCTATACTTAGTAATTTATCCGACATAATCAAATAATCTAAGTTCTCTTCAGTCGCAAACTCGTTTTGTTAATTTTAATTCGCCTCGAATGCAAAGAGTGAAAGCGTCAAGTATCTATTAGCAACTGCGGGTAAAAAGTTAATTCAACTTATTTGTAGATTTTATCTTCCGATGTTTTTGAATTTATATTCGCTGTTATTTTCGGTCAAGATTAAACGATCTGCCGTGCTGCCGGATTGGTGTTTTCTCCATTCCGCTTTCATACGTTCAAAAACTTATAAAGTCATAATAAACAACCCGAACAAACCCGGCATTCGTGCTTCACGGTTTGATAATGGGAATAGTTAGGATAAATACGCAATCCGTGTGTTTATAATTTAGCCCGACAGACGGCTTTGATATACAAACCATTGAATACGCTCGATAAAGTCTGTGAAAAAAGCGTCGGATTATTTGCCAATCTGCGTGATTTAATCTTTAAGCGTATTGAAAGCATCATTTCGGAGGGATACAAATGAGTTGGAAAATTAGAACGTTGCTTGGAGTTCTGGTAGTTTTAGCCGCCGTCGCGTGGATTAAACTGCCGTCGCACGCGACAAGCGAAGAAACCGCGCCGAGCCGCGAGTATAACGACGTGTCGGCACGGACGGTCAGACAAGAAGGAGAATTTTCGGTGGTTATACCGTCGGCGGTCGGCGAAACCGGACCGATTTCGGAGATGGACGGCAGCGTCATTGACGCGCATCTGCGCCGCGTTTTTTACGTCACCAAACAGCAAATGCGCGAATCAATTCTCGAACAGGACGCCATCGCCAAAGGCATTCCGCCCGAACAATACATTCAGGAAATCAATTCGCTCAACTTGAGAGAACTCAAGAAAACTATTCCGGGCGCTGGCGCGGGCGAAAGTTTCAAAGACCCGCTGATGGACAAATCGGTTTCACAGACCGACGCGCCGCAGGCGATGCCGACGCCGAGTTTGACATTCGACGGTAACGTTCAAGCCGATAACAGCGCGGCAGGCGCACCGAACGTGGCGCCGCCGGACACAATCGGCGATGTCGGTCCGAATCATTATGTTCAAGCCGTTAATCTGGTTTTCAGTATTTACAACAAAACGACTGGCGCCAGAACGACCGGACCGTTAAGACTTAGCACTTTGTGGAGCAGTTTACCGGCAGGCAGCCCGTGCCGCCGTGACGACGGCGATCCGACGGTTGCTTATGACCAACTAGCAGACCGCTGGGTTATTACGCAGTTCGGTTTGCCGACCGGCTTTACGACGCCGACTTATCAATGCGTCGCCGTCTCGCGAACGCCCGATCCGTCGGGAGCGTATTTCGCGTATCAATATCTTTATCCGAACAACGTAATCAACGATTACCCGAAATTCGGCGTATGGCGCGATGGTTATTATATGACCACTAACGAATTTACCAACGGCGGCGCGGCGTTTGCCGGAGCCGGAATGATCGCCTTCGACCGCGACAAAATGTTGCAGGGTGACGCGACCGCTTCGATGATTGTTCGGCGCGTTGCTACTTCGGGCGGCGCGCTGCCGACCGACATCGAAGGTTACGGCGGACCGCCGACCGACCTCGACCACATCTTTTTAGAATTTCGCGCTGATGAATTCGGCGATCCGTTTGATGGACTTCGCGCTTTCCGGTTCAAGCCCGATTTTACGACTCCGGCGAATACTATTTTCCAAGCGATTCCCGATGTCGCTCTGGCTCCGTTTGACCCGCGCAATCCGAACGGACGCGCCGATATCGAGCAGCTCGGAGGCACGAATTTAGACTCGCTCAGCGGTCGCCTGATGCACCGCCTTTCATACAGAAATCTCGGAACGCAAACTGCTCCGATTAACGTCTATGCCAGTAGTTTTACAGTCAATGCCAGTGGCATGGATCCCAGACCATCGGCAGCTGCTTATGATGCAGCCATCCGTTGGTTTGAATTGCGCCGCACGGACAACACAGCCATCTCGGTCTTTGATCAAGGAACGCATATCGGCGCGGGCGACACGCCCGGAACTCGCTTAAATAACTGGATGGGCAGCATCGCGCTCGACAATCGCGGCGATATTGCGCTCGGTTACAGTCAATCAGGAACGACTCAAAACGCGGACATCAAAATTGCTGGACGCACGAACAATGTGGCGAACAGCAACACATTAAATGAAGGCGAGGCGTTATTTCACGATGCTCCGGGAGCGCAAACCAACAATGTCAATCGCTGGGGCGATTACAGTTCGCTGAATCTCGACACGGACGACGACTGCACAATGTGGTATACGCAGGAATATCACGCGACAACCAGCGGATTCGGCTGGTCAACGCGCATCGGCAAATTCAAATTCCCGCAATGCACCGCGGCGCCGACGGCGACTATTCAAGGCACGATTACGGCTTGCGTCGGCGGCGCGCCGATTTCGGGCGCATTGGTTGATTCGACAGGCGGATTTGCGCGCGTCACCGGCGCGGACGGCACGTTTACGATGACCGTCGCGCCGGGAACCTATACGGTAACGGCGAGCAAATCCGGCGGCTTTAGCACGGGCAGTCAAACCGTCACAGTAATTAACGGGCAAACGGCGACGGTGAATCTGTGTCTAAACGGAGTTGCCGTTTTGACATCAACCGGACCGACTATCACCGCTGAATCTTGCGGAATAGCAAACAACACGCCCGATCCGGGCGAAGTTATAACCATCAGCTTGCCGCTGCAAAATACGGGAGGCGCGGCGACGACGAATTTGACGGCGACTTTGCAGGCGACCGGCGGCGTAACCAATGTGAGTCCGGCGCAAAACTATGGCGCATTGCCTCCGGGCAGCGGGGCGGTATCGAGAAGTTTCACCTTTACCGTTGACCCGAGCATTCCTTGCGGCGGCACTGTTACGTTGACTTTCGCTGTCAGCGACGGCACCACGACCTACCCGAATATCACGCGTACCTATACGACCGGCGTCAGGACAGTTTCATTCAGCGAGAACTTTGACAGCGTAACGGCTCCGGCACTGCCCGCGGGCTGGACGAATACGCAAATCTCCGGCACGGCGATTAACTGGGTAACGACGACCACGACTCCGAGTTCGCCGCCGAACGCCGCGTTTGCCAACGACCCGGCGACGGTTAATCTGGCGGCTCTAACCAGTCCGGCGGTTTCCATCATGGGAACTGATGCTCAACTTTCGTTCAAAAACCGATTCAACACGGAAACGAATTTCGACGGAATGGTTCTCGAATACTCGACCAATGGCGGAATGACCTGGACTGATGTCATTGCCGGCGGTGGCTCGTTCGTTTCCGGCGGTTACACCGGCACACTGAACACTGGCTTCTCCAATCCGCTTCCCGGACGTATGGCATGGACTGGCAATTCCGGCAGCTACATTGACACGGTGGTTAATCTGCCCGCCAGTTTGAACGGTCAAACAGTTCAATTCCGCTGGCTGATGGGTTCGGACAACGGAGTTGGGGGAGCTGGCGTTTGGGTTGACGACGTGCAAGTTTTCGGCGCGCGAGTTTGCCAAAGTTGTAACCCGAATACGTGTAATATTCAACGGCGCGGCGATTTTACAGGCGATGGTAAAACCGATTACGCGGTCTTCCGTCCGTCAACCGGCACATGGTTTATTCAACCGAACGGCGCGGGAGCGGCGACGGGCAGAGCCTTCGGCGCATCGGGCGACCGACTTCAGCCGGTTGATTACGACGGCGACGGCAAAACTGACCTCGGCGTTTATCGCGCCGGAGTCTGGTATTGGGTCAGAAGCTCGGACAACACGGCGCGCGGTTATCAATTCGGCACGGCGACGGATGTTCCGGTCGCTGGCGATTACACGGGCGACGGCAAAGCGGAACTGGCGGTTTATCGTCCTGCGACCGGCGTCTGGTATATCGTGAACACGGAAAACGGTGAAATGACCGCCGTTCAGTGGGGCGGCAACGCGACCGACGTTCCGGCAATCGGCGATTACGACGGCGATTGCAAAATGGACATCGCGGTTCGGCGCACGACGAACGATCCGGGACCGGGCGCGACGCAGTTCTTTATTCTGCGTTCGGCTGGCGGAACGTCGAGTGTGCGCTGGGGACTCGACACGATGCAGATGGCAATCGGCGATTACAACGGCGACGGCAAATCCGATATCGGCGTGGCGGCGATGTCAAATGGACTGCTTTACTGGTATGTCATTGGGCTGGATAACACCGTTATAGTCAACGGCACGCAGTTCGGACTATCCGGCGATTTGGTGACGGTCGGCGATTACGACGGCGATGGGCGAGCTGATTTGTCGGTTTATCGTCCGTCGAACAGCGTATTCTATTACCGCGCCGTGACCAATGCGACGCAGTTCGGATATGCGTTCGGAACGAGCGGCGACGCGCCGGTCGTTCGGTCGAATCAATATCCGCTGCCGTAAAAAAATTCATTCGCCCGCAATCGGCTAATCTGTTCGCCGATTGCGGCATTGAACCGAAAAGGTCGAAGTCAGTTTATGACTTCGACCTTTTTATATTTTCCGGTTCGCGTGTTGTAAGATAAAGCCTGCAAAGAAGTATAACTTTCCGGCGACTCCGAATTTATTTGTTTATGTCATTCGCGCAAACGAGCAGAAAAGTTTTGTTACGCTCTGGTAATTTACGGGTAATTTTCACCTTGATAATTTATTCGATTGTTTTATTCGCTATGAAAACACCGGCGCAAAGCGAATCGGCAAACGTCTCCGCAGATTGGCGGACATTTGCCGAGCAAACCGATTACCGAAAAACTCCGCGCTACGCGGAAACCGTCGCTTACGCGCAAAAATTAGACGAGGCATCGGATTTAATCCAGTATCAATCGTTCGGCGCGAGCGGCGAAGGCAGAGATTTGCCGCTTTTAATCGCGTCGAATGACAAAACTTTTACCGTCGCGGCGGCGCGAAAAAAAGGCAAAGCGATTATTTTAATCCAAGCCTGCATCCACGCGGGCGAATCAGACGGCAAAGACGCGGGATTGGCGCTTTTTCGGGACATTGCGATAACGAAAACCCGCGCCGATTTATTAAAAGATGTCGTCATTTTATTCGTGCCGATTTACAACGTGGACGGACACGAAAATTTCAACGCCTATAATCGCATCAATCAAAACGGACCCGACGAAATGGGCTTTCGCGCCACGTCCTCGAATCTCAATTTGAACCGCGATTATATGAAGACGGACGCGCCGGAAACGCGCGCTTTCCTAAAACTTTGGAACGATTGGAAACCGGATTTTTTCATAGATTGCCACGTCACCGACGGCGCGGATTTTCAATACAATCTAACTTACGAGTTCGCGCACCACTCTGAGATTTCACCGTTCGTCAAAGATTGGATGAATGAGCATTTTGAAAAAAATACTGCCGAGAAAGTTGAACGCGAGGGAAATCTTATAACGCATTACTTGCAGTTCGACGGACGTGAGGTAGCGAAAGGAATCGAAACTTTTATTCCCACGCCGCGCTTTGCGACCGGCTACACGCCGCTCAGAAATCGCGTTGGACTGCTGATTGAAACTCATTCACTCAAGTCTTATAAATCGCGCGTTCGCGGCACTTATGACATTCTGCGCTATACGATTGAAGAAATAAATCTGCACAAAGCGAGCCTTTTTGAAGCCAATCGCCGTGCCGACGCGGAAACTGTCGAGCGCGGCAAAGTTTACGACGCAAACCGACAATTTCCGCTGCGGCAGGAAATCACGGGCAAATCTGCGCCGTTCAATTTCAAAGGCATTGAATATCGCCTCGAAGATAGCGAAATTTCCGGCGCGAAGCGAATTATTTACGGCACAAAACCGCTCGACATCACGATTCCGAAATTCGACGAAGCAAAGATAACCGCGTCGGTCGCCACGCCGCTCTATTATATTGTTCCGCCGCAATGGACTGACGCAATTGAAGTTTTGCAGGCGCACGGCGTTCAATTTCGCAGATTGACGAAACCTTTAACCGTCGAAGTCGAAAGCTATCGTTTCACGGACGTAAAATTCGCCGCCGCTTCGTTTGAAAACCGCGTTACGCTGAACTATAAGGCGAATACAATAAAAGAAACACGCGAATTTCCCGTTAATTCCGTCGTCGTTCCGCTCGCGCAGGAAACGGCGAATGTTGCCATTCATCTGCTCGAACCGAACTCGCCCGATTCGTTTGTTTACTGGGGTTTTTTCAACGCGATTTT
The DNA here is from genome assembly GCA_030448055.1 of Pyrinomonadaceae bacterium. Taxonomy (GTDB): domain Bacteria; phylum Acidobacteriota; class Blastocatellia; order Pyrinomonadales; family Pyrinomonadaceae. The sequence goes on along the minus strand of JAUJNR010000003.1, from coordinate 322,381 downwards.
CGAGCAGAAGGAATACGGCGAAGGTTACGTTTTGGAAAAACTGGCGCGCGAGATGCTGGCGAAAGACGCTGCCTTAAGAAAGGAATTTGAAGAGCGATTGAAAGACGAAAAATTTGCGAAAAGCCCGTTTGCGCGTCTGAGTTTTTTCTACGAACGCTCGCCGTATTTCGCTAATCAGCGCATCGGAATATATCCGGTCGGGCGAATTACGACGAAACTCGACGAAAAGATTTTCAAATAGAATCAGAATCGTAATTTTTTGAGCATCCGCAATCAATCAATGTTAAAATCTTGTCGTTTCCTGCGATGATTGCCGAAAAATACATCCAAACGATTGACGAAGCGATTGCGCGTTTGATTTTACGCGCCGAAAATTCGCGCGGATTGTCGGCAACTGATTTTCGGACGCGCATCGTAGCAGCTTTAGAAAAATATCTTTTCAAAGATAACGAAAACGCTTCAAACGTGGATGTCCAAAATTTTGTTGCCGAAATACGCGCCGATGATTTGTGTTTGATCATCGCTTGCGAAAAAGGCGATGAATCGGCTTGGACCGATTTGGTGAAAAGTTTCGACTCGACCGTGAAATCGGCAGCGCGAAGGTATGCGAAAAACGAGGAAGACGCGGAAGATTTGGCGAGTTCGATTTGGGCGGAACTTTACGGGCTGAAACGGGACGCGGGCGGAAATGTGAAAAGCAAACTCGCTTATTATTCGGGACGCGGCAGTCTGGCGGGCGGGCTGCGCGCCGTGACGAATCAGTTGGCGGTTGACCAATTTCGCAAAGAATCGAAATTCGTGCAAATCGAAGAAGCCAGAGAATTTGAAAATCTGGCAAACGAGTCGGCGGCGAATTCTGACAATGTGAAAATCGTTCGCGGCAGTGACGACCCGGAAGAAAATTTCAGCCGAAAGCAGACGCAACGCGACGTTTCAAACGCGCTGAAGCAGGCGATTGACGAACTCGACGCGGAAGACCGATTGATTCTGAAACTTTATTATTTCGACGATGTAAAATTAAAGGACATCGGCGCGACTCTCGGATTTCACGAAGCGACGGCGAGCCGCAAATTGGTTCGCATTCAAACAAATGTCAGAAAATCAGTTGAGCGAATTTTGCAGACACGGCACGGCTGGCAGCGCGAAGAAGTAACGCACCATCTGGCTGACGCGGCATCTAAACTCGGCGTCAATTTTGAAAAAATGCTGGCGATTTTCGTCGTTGCCGCGCTCGTGCAAGATATTTTTCAAACAGGCGTTCTCTAAACGGGGAAAGATTTAGCCGCAGAGAACACAGAAAAAGAAGAGAAATTTAATTTGTTCGGTTTGTCATAAAATCTCTAAAAACTCTGTGTTTTCTGTGGCAAAAATTAAAATGGATTTTGAATTCGATAAAGAAATAGACGCTCTTTTGCGGCAATCGGCGCAAGGCGAAACTGTGTTCGAGTCGGCAAATCCCAAAACGCAAATCCCAAAACGCAAATCCTTTCACTTGGACGCGGACGAGATTTCCGCGTTCGCCGAAAACGCTCTGCCAGAGGCGACCCGCCGTAAATATGCGGAGCATTTGGCTGATTGCGACGGATGTCGAAAGTCTTTATCGAGTTTAATTTGGCTGAATTCCGCGACCGAAAACGCCGTCGCGGTTGATGTTGAAGAAAAACAATCTATCGCCGCGCAGATTCCCTGGTATCGCAAACTTTTTGCGTTTCCGAATTTGGCTTACACGCTCGGCGCGTTGGTTCTGGTTTTTTCGGGCATCGCCGCTTACACGGTTTTGCGAAACGTCAATAATTCTCAAAGCGCGGAAGTTTCGCAGATTCCCGAAAGACAGTCGAGCGGCAAAGGGATGAGTTCCGACGGCGACATAACGACGACCGAATCGTATTCGAGCAATACGACGTTGAACGCCAATATGATGATGTCGAATTCAGCTTCGATGAATTCTTCTACAAGCGCGTCGGCGAACTTTTCAAATCCGGCAATGCCTTCCCCACCGACAGCGGTGATGAACTCGAACGCTGCGATGAGCAGGCGCGAAGATTCGGACAAAAATTTAAGAGCCGAATTGAAATCTCTCGCCCCGCCGAAAGAACCGGCGGATTCAGCCACGACGCAGGATTCAATCGCCGCCGGCGCGCCGGCGCAAACGGCAAAGGAAAACGATTACCAATTTGACGCCGAGACGCAAAGACAGCAGCCGAGCCAGACACAAAATTCAGTTGCTCAAAATCAAACGCAGATTATGCCCGATTCGCGCAACGTGCAGCGTGCGCCGACGGCACTTTCGGCGAACGAAGAAAACAAAAAACTCCGGGAATCTAAAGACGACAAGCAAGAAAAATCAAATGAACCGATTAGCGTCGGCGGAAAAACTTTCAAACGTGAGAACAATGTTTGGTATGATTCCGTTTATCGCGGACAGGCGACGACGAATGTTGCGCGCGGAACGAACGAATACAAAAAACTCGACGCGGGGTTGCGCGGCATTGCGGAAAATTTGGGCGGCACGGTCGTTGTCGTCTGGAAGCAAAAGGCGTATCGGATTCAATAATATCTTCAAAATTCCCGCGCCGTTTCTCTCATAGAAACTTTTTATAAGCAAAAAGCATCACACGAATTGATACAAAATATAATGTCAATTCGTGTTTTTTGGTGGATAATAATTTTATGAAAGTTTTTGTTTTACTCGCGTGTCTTTTGTGCTTTTTCGCGGCAGCCGCAAACGCTCAACCCGTCTGGCAGATGAATCTCGACGGCAAAGTGCTTTTTTATCAAACAACTGATTTCGGCGTGTTGATCGCGGGAACTGACAATTCGCTTTACGCGGTGGACGGACGGACGGGCGAAGCGCTGTGGCGCAAGCAAACGCGCGGGCTGGATGAAACTTCGATTACGCCGATTCCCGCGACTGATTTGATTTTAATTTCGATTGACGAAGGCGACCGTTCGCGCGTCGAAGCGGTTGATTTATTGTCGGGCGCGACGCTCTGGCGCAGCGATAAAATTAAAGGCGATGTTTTGCAGCTTGCGGTCGAGCCGGAACAGGATTTGCTCGCCGTCGTGCTGGTCAAAAAAGCGCGGGGAAACGTCGGCGAAGAATTAAAGCGCAAGCCAATCGTCCACGTTTTGCGTTTGTCGGACGGCGATGAGCTTTGGAAAAAAGAATTAGACAGCGACGTTGAAATGATGCCGTCCAGATTCGGCGAAAACCTGGGTGAAGTCGCTTTCACCTTGGATAATTATCGTCCGCCTTTAATTTTAGACGGCAGGCTTTTTCTGTTTTACGAAGGCGCGACGAGTTTCGATGCCCGAACCGGAAAAGAGAAAGAACGCGAACGATTTAAAATCAACGAAAACGGTTTGGCATTGACCGAAGCCGACCCGGTTTTTGACGATAAATATCTTTATACATCGGGACGCGGCAAGGTGCGCGCCGTCAATCGTCGTTCTGGAGAAGTCGAATGGGAAGCGAAAGATTTGGGCGTTGCTGCGGAATTGGCGATTGTCGGCAATGTTTTGTATGTCAGAACGGGCGGGCAATTCACCCGCATCAAAGACGGTGAAACGGAAAACAAGGGCGCGTTCGGCATATCGGCGATTGACACGCGCGACGGCAAAACTTTGTGGCGTTACAAAGGTGCGGACAAAGGCTTGACGAATTTTGTTTTCTCGGACGCGGACACGATTTTGATTGCCGACCGAGATGATTTGATTGCGCTCGGCGCGAAAGACGGCAAGCGGAAATTCAAATTTGAACACGATGTTGACCGCGCGCAATTCGTTTTAATCAACGAAAGCGGCAAAGCAGTTGTCGGCGGACGCGATGAGATTGCGGCGTTCGCCGTCCAAAGTCCAAAATCCAAAGTCCAAAGTCGGTTTGAAGCCGAAACTTCAGATTTAAAGTTTCAAAACGCTTTTTACGGAGACCGAAGACCGAAAACCATAGACGAAAATCCAAACGAGATTTGGCGGGTGAAACACGAAGCCCCAAGCCGCGGCGTGTTTCGCGTTGTTGCGGGCATCGCTTTGCGGGCGACCGCGCTTTACTTTCGTTACGGCGGTTTGGCGACATCGGCGCTAAACATCGTGCGCGGCGCAAATGCGGCGCGTTCGGTTTTGAGTTTGCGCTGGTCAGGATTAAAGACGAGATTCTCTTCGCTCGATTTGACGACGCTGGCGAGCAGTTCGGCGAAAAATTACGTTACAAACAGAATCAGCGTCTTCGGTATCGCCGCCAGAACGCCGAATTTTTTGAACCGGATAAACGGATTACAGATTATCACTCCTTCAAACATTCGCTCGAATATCGTCGGAAATATCGCCAATCGCGTCGCGCCGACCCGCGCCGAGGTGCAGGAAAGTCTGCTCGATAGAATTGACCCGGTGCGGCAAGTCGAAAAACTTTCCGATTACTTTTTGCGGCGCAAGCGGTTGGCGGAGATTCGCGGAAATTACATGTATTTTTACACCGATTTGCCAAAGCCATTTGACAGAAAAGGCTTAATCGGTGTGAACGTCCACACGGGCAAAGACGCGCGTTTCGTTTTAACCTCTGAACCCGACCCCGGTTTTACGACGGATGAAACCGTCGGCTTGCTGTATTCGGCGGACGGAAATAAAATGCAGGCGTTTGATGTTTTGGAAAGGTAACTTATGAAAAATGCAACTTTAATTTCAATGCTATTTCTTGCTTTTTTGACTTCTTGCCAAACTAAAGCACAAGTTGGAAATTCCAACTCAACAGCAATTCTTCAAATTCAAAATTCAAATACCGAAAAGGTTGATGCAAGCACCAAGAAAATTGTTGAAGTTCAACCTTCCGATTTGCTAACAGCAAAATCATCATCAATTGATGATGTTAATTCTAAGATTGGAATAGTTGATACTAAAAAAGGCGAAATCTGTTTGACAATATACAATTCTGATTTGAAAGAAGGCGAAGAGGTTTCTGTGGTTTTTATGGGTAAACCTCAATCAGTTCAAATGGCAACCGTGAAGAAAAAATTGTCGAGTAGTTCCTCGCGTAATCCAGATATTGACCCAGACAATTCGTTTTACTCATTAGAATTTCCAAAGTTTACAGGCGAAACAGTTTATACAGCATTTGGCTTGATTAGTCCGAATAAAGTTGTCATAAATAAAGGCATTGCAAGCGTTGACCTCAACGACGATAAAAAAGCCGAGTATTTTCGGAAATGCACAAGTATGGAAGGAGTGCATTTTACTGTTTGGACTGGCAAGCCACTTGTCGGCAAACGAATTTGGCACAATTATTACTACCTTGGATATGATGTTGATCCAAGTTGTAAAGAAAAAGACTTTGAGGAATTAGAAAATTAAATTGTTATGACCAAAAAAATTATTTTTATTCTCTCTTTTTTGATTATTTTTGCATCCTTCGTTTTTGCCCAAAAAATGAAAGAAAAACCGAATGCAGAAATCGCCAAAATGTTGAAAGAAGTTTCTGCCAAAAGAATCGAAGCCGACATTCGCAAGCTCGTTTCGTTCGGCACGCGCAACACTTTGTCCGAGCAGGACAATCCGACGCGCGGAATCGGCGCGGCGCGCGATTGGATTTTTAGTGAATTCCAAAAAATCTCAGGCGTGTGCGGAAATTGTCTGACCGTCGAAAAGCAAACTTTTTTGCAGCAACCGACGGCAAATCGCCGTGTGTCGCAGCCGACGAATTTAACCAACGTCGTCGCCACCTTAAAAGGCACGGCGAATCCTGACAGAGTTTATGTCGTTAGCGGGCATTACGATTCGATGTGTACGAAACCTGACGACCCAACGTGCGACGCGCCGGGCGCAAATGACGACGCTTCGGGAACTGCCGCCGTGATTGAAATGGCGCGCGTGATGAGCAAAAGAAAATTCGACGCGACGATAATTTTTATGACCGTGGCAGGCGAAGAACAAGGCTTGCTCGGCGCGGCTTATTTTGCTGAACAGGCGAAACAGACGCAAATGAATATCGAAGCGATGTTCACCAACGACATCATCGGCGGCGTGACGACCTTTAAAGATTCGCCCGATAGAAATTCCGTGCGCGTTTTTAGCGAAGGCGTGCCGTCGATCGAAACCGAGGCGGAAGCGGGAACGCGCCGCAGCGTCGGCGGGGAAAACGATTCGGCTTCGCGGCAACTCGCCCGCTTCATCAAGGAAACGGCTGATTTATATTCGCCGAAATTTCGCGTGACGATGATTTACCGGCGCGACCGCTACGGACGCGGCGGCGATCATATTCCGTTTGTCGAACGCGGATTTTCTGCCGTGCGCTTTACCGAGCCGAACGAAGATTATGACCATCAGCATCAGAACCTCAGAACCGAAAACGGAAAATTTTACGGCGACACGATTGAGTTTGTGGATTTTGAATACGTGGCGAACGTTACGCGAATCAACGCCGCGAGTTTGGCGCGTCTGGCGAACGCCCCGGCGCGTCCAAAAAACGTCGGCATTGTCACGGCTCGGCTCGGCAACGACACGGAACTGAAATGGGACGCCGGGCAGGAAACGGATTTGGCGGGTTACGAAATCGTCTGGCGCGAAACGACCGGCGCTATTTGGACGAACGCGCATACGGTCGGCAACGTCACGAGTTTCGTAATGAAAGGAATGTCGAAGGACAATTATTTTTTCGGCGTGCGTGCCGTTGACAAAAACGGAAATAAAAGTCCGGTTAGCTACCCGAAACCGGTGAGATAAAAATGTGGTTTGAAATTGCCATGGGCGCCGTGCGGCAGCTTGCCAGGCAGCTTTTGTTCGCGCGTTCTGATTTTCATTTGCGTTTTTTATTTGTTCGGCAAAATCTCACGATAAACAGTTTCCGTTTCACCAATCATTCTGTCCAAACCAAATTTCTCTTTCGCCCGCGCCTGAGCATTCACGCCGAAAGTTTGCCGCAGGTTTTCGTCGTTTAAAACCGCACTGATGGCTTCGGCGAGCCGAACCGAGTCTTTCATCGGAACGATTTTTCCCGAAACGTCGGTTTGCAGCAGTTCATTCGCGCCCTCAGTTCCGGTCGCCACAATCGCGCAGCCGATTGCCATCGCTTCGAGAATCGCCAAGCCGAAACTTTCAGTGTGCGAAGCCGAGACAAAAACATCGAGCGATGCCAGTAAAGACGCCGTGTCTTCCGTCCAGTCGAGCCAATAAAATCGTTCTTCCAATCTGAAAATTTTGACCAGCCGTTTAAGTTCGCGCCGAAAATCCCGCTTAAAGGAATTGTCTTTGCCGACAATTATAAAACGCGCGTCGGGAAATTCACGAGCAACAATCTGCGCCGCCAAAATAAAGTCTCGCTGACCTTTCAGGATTTTCAGTTCGCCGACGGTGCCGATTAAAAATGAGTCGAACGGAATGTTATGCTCGAAGCGGAACGCCGCGCGTAATTTTTCACGGTCAGCTTTCGCCAATTCCTCGACATCAATGCCGTTTGATACTAAAACGACTTTTCCATTCGAGAAAACGTTTTGCAGATTCGCTTCGACGGGCTTTGAGACAGCGATTGCTTTAGAAAGATTATTCAATGTGAAACGATGGACGGGCTTGAGCGGAAAGAGAACGTGGCGCGTCAAAACGAATTTCGCCGTCGCCGCCATCCGGCACGCCAGACTCGCCGGAATATAATCGCGCGCCGCGTGAGCGTGAACGATTTCGATGTTTTTTTCGCGGATGAATTCGGCGATTTTTTGCGCGCTCAAAACTCCGAACGAATTCCGCAATGAAACGTGCAGAATGTTTTCCGGCGGCAAAAAATCAAGCCGCGCCTGCCACTCATTCGTCGGTCTGAGCGCAGCGAAAACTTCGTGTCCGCGTGTTGTCAACCCGCGACACAAATCAACAAAGTGCCGCTCGCCGCCGCCGAAATTCCTCGCCGAACTGATTTGTAGAATTCGCACGAGTCAATGGTAAAAGGAAAACGACAATTTGTCGAAAATAAAAAAGGCGCGTCTCCCGAAAGAAACACGCCGTAGAGGTTTTTCCCGTTTGAGGAAAAACTAAAATTGGAAGCGAGCGGCAAATTGAATTTGCCGCTCACGGTATAAGGTGCTGTCCGCGCCGGTAGCTTGACCAAAACTCGGATTGAAAGTCAGAATATTTCCGTTTCGGTTATAAAGCGTCGTGTTGACATTAAAAATGTTTGTGCGATTCGTCACATTAAATCCCTCGGCGAGAAATTCGAGACTGTAGCGTTCGGTAAATCTAAATCGTTTGGAAAGTCGTATATCCAGATTCTGGACGCTTGGCAAACGAAACGAATTGCGCGGGATAATCGGCAGACGATTGTCGCCGAAAGTTAAATTTAAACTTTGACCGGAAACTCCGCCGTCATACGGGCGACCGGAATAAAAGGCATAAATTGGTGCGATTGACCAACCATTCAACAAATAGTTGTAGATTGACTTTGAACTGCCTCTATAAATCGTCGGCGCATAAACCGCGCTGATGACAACTTTATGACGCACGTCAAAGTTGCTTGTGCCGGAATCGAAACTGCGGTCGGAAACATCGAGCGGTGAATTTGTTGCCGGAAACGCCGCCGAAGTTTGTCCGGTGTCGGTCGCTCTTGCCAAGGTATAGCTGGCTTGGAATTGCAAACCGTCGGTAAAACGGCGATTCGCTTGCAAAACCAAAGCGTTATAATTAGATCTAACCGAACTTTGAATTTCAGTAACCGCCTGTGAGCCGAAACTCGTGCGGGCGAAGAGCGGCACGCTGAACGATTGACCGTCGTTCGGACCGCCGACAATCGTAAAAGGCGTTGTCGCGCCTGTTCTGACCAAATTTTGGTCAACGAAAGTTGGCAGACTACGCCCCAAACTTCCGATATAAGATGCCGATACGACGGTGTTTTTGGCAATCTGATGTTCGACAATCAAATCGTATTGGTTGATGAGCGGAGCTTGAAAGTTTTCGTTAAAATACTGAATTCCGCCGCCCGCCGCGGCTGTTGTGGTTGACGGCAGAACATTGGGAAAAATCGGCGCACAAGGTATTGACGCCGTGGGAACCAGCGGAAAACAATTTGTCGTGACCGTCGGCGCAACACTTAATTGGGCTTGTCCGTTCGGATTTCCCGTGTTGACCAGCGCGTTGTAAATCGTCGCGTTGATGATGCGCCCGTAGTAAATACCGTAACCGCCGCGCAAAGATGTTTTGCCGTTACCAAAAAGGTCGTAAGCAAAACCGACGCGCGGACCGAAATTGTTTGTGTCGCTTGGCAATTGCGAAGTCGCTTCCGCCGCCGTTAAACCGGAATTCGGAATAACGTCCGTTCTGGTATTGGCGAAAACCGGTTCCGGCATTTTTTGATATTCGTAGCGCATACCGAGATTAAAGGTCAGGCGCGGCGTTACGCGAAAATCGTCCTGAAAGAAAAAATTCAAATCGTAAGTGCTAAACTTAAGTCCCGGAGGACCGAAACCCTGCTGAAAATTGCTGGTATAGCAACGTCCGGCGAAACGATTCGCCGGAGCCGGAGCCGCCGGTTGTGTAGCGCAAAGCGTGGTTGTCGGCAACGGCGTTCGGAAATTCGCGTAATCAATAATGAAATCATTGATGTTGTTATACGAATAAGCACCGGCTTCAAAACGTAGATTTTGGATGTCGTCGGTAACGCGATTAATGTCGCCGCCGAATTTGAAAGTGTGTCTGCCTCTCGAATAAGTTACCGTGTCGGCAAACTGGATGCGGCGTTCATCCGGGTATGAAGGACGTTCCAAAAAGGTCGGTGTGCCAAACGCTAAACCGTTAGTGATGAATACGTTTGGCGCGCGAGTGCCTTGACCGGTGAGAGCCGTCGTCGGTTCGCCCGGCAAAGGAGCCTGGCTGATTTGAAACTCAAAATCGCGCCCGTATTGAAATCGCGCTTCGTTCAATATGTTCGACGAAACGGTTGATTGCAGACGTAAATTTAACGAATCAACTCTGACGAAATCATCGCCGAAACTCTGTCGCCCGAGCGTGTTGGTCGCCTGAGTTTGAACTCCCGCCGGAGATTCCCAGCGCAGACGATTGTAAGTCGCGCTAAACAAATTGTTGCCGTTGATTTGCCAATCAATTTTTGGCAAATATATCGTTTGGTCGCCTGAGCGCGGCGTTTCGCCGGTCAGAGAATTTAAAAATCCGAGCGTGTTGTCAATTTGCGTATTAGATAAACCACGCGCTGTTAACAATGTGCGATTCGGAGTATTCAAGAAATTTGGATTTGCGAATCTTGCCAATCCCGGAAAGTTGCGTTTTTGCTGGTCGTAGCTGAAAAAGAAAAACAGACGGTCTTTAAGGATCGGACCGCCGATTGCGCCGCCGAATTGCTGGCGAACGTCTATGGGTTTGATGCCAACGATAGTTGATACGCCGTTGACCAGAATAGTTCGGGTGGCAAGCGGGTTACGCGCGCCGTTACGGTTGTTGCGGTTGTAATAAAAAAGTTCGCCGTGAAATTCGTTCGTCCCGCTTTTGGTCACGGTGTTGATAACGCCGCCCGCCGAACGTCCGTATTCGGCTGAATAGTTTGACGTATTAACCTGAAACTCACGAACCGACGCTTGACTGATAACGTAGTTGATGCGCGTACGTCCGCGTTCTTCCGAGAAAAACGCCTGATTATTGTCGCCGCCGTCAACCGTGCTGTTATTTAAAAGACCGGATATGCCGCGAAACGAAATTAAACCGAAAGTTCCGTCGGGAACGGTTGCCGGTGTTAGAATGACGAAATTTGAAGCGCGTCGTCCGTTAATCGGTAATTCGTTAATGGATGTTTGGTTGATGTTGGTCGCAAAGTCATTTGAGTTGGTGTTAATGACTGGAACTTCCGACGTCACTTCAACTGTCGCGCTTGTGCCCGCAACCGCCAATGTTGCGTCAACGGTTGTAACTTGACCGACTTCAACCACGACTCTTTGCGCGGTGAAATCCCCGAAACCCGACTGTCTAACGGCTACGTTGTAAGTGCCGGGCTGTAAATTGTTAATGATGAATGTGCCATTCGCATCACTCGTCACCGTTTCAGTGCTGTTAGTTCCAACATTGGTTGTCGTTACAGTTGCGTTTGGAACGATAGCTCCCTGTGGATCGTTCACCGTGCCGCGAATACCGCCGGTGACGGTTGATTGAGCAAAAACCTGTCCAATGCTCAAGAGCAGACAGAAAAGCGTTATTGCTAAATATTTTACTGAAATTCTTTTAGTCATTATATTTTTTGACCTCATTCTTTTTATATAAATTTCGTGAACAAAATTGCTTGGTTGAATACGAATTGGATATTTTGAATTTTTATCTCGCTTTTTGGATTTCAAAGGCGAGTTGTTTTAATCGCCCGTCTTTGAAATCTATCAATTCAAACTTCCAACCAAAATTGTTAAGTGTTTAATTCTCACAACTTTAATTACTCATAGCCGGAGCTATGAAAAAAAATGTTACTGTTTTTGCGGATTTTACAAAAATTCGATTTGTAATTATGCAAATTAAGTTCCGTTTGTTTTCGCAGATAATTTTGCTATCCGAATATCAAAATTATCCTACGCTCAAGTTAATTCTTTGTTAAAAACTCGCCGCGCCCGATTCTATCGCCGACAAATAATAACGAGAATACAGTCGGTAAACTTTACGCACCTCTTGAAGCGACATGACTTTGCTTTGGAAAAGAATCTGAATCGCTGAAAACGAATTTGCAAATTTCGACGACTCGGATTATCTTTTGGCAACTCCTGAGCTTGTTCAGCGTTCTAAACAGCGTCGAAATATCTGTTGTTTTGTTGGATTGCCGGCAACTCGCAAGCGGTTTTTGATGATTTAGTGTTTTAAGCATTTGAACGATTTGTGCGATTTAATAAATGGACACATGATAATTGTTTTTTCGGACAGTTTGTTGCTTATACAAATAAAATCTGCTTGGCGAAAAATAACGGCGTCGGACATTTGAGCGTTTTGAGCGTTTTTTGGAAACTTGACTTTATAATAATAATAGTTTAGATTAAACGCGCAATAAAAATTGTCTAAGGCGTTTAGACATTGGTTAAGTAAAAAAGTATCAAACGAAAAAGGGGGCTTTATTATTATGTCGCGTTTAGGATATACGGAAGTTGAAAATAAAACGCCGGTGCATCATCGGATTATGGCTAATCTGACGGTGCAGGCGAGTTGGATTGACGCGGAGAGCGGAGATACGGTTTCCATCAACGGTTTTACCGAAAATCTCGGCGAGAACACCGCATTGGTTAATTTGGAAGTTCTGCCGCCGGTCGGCAGCGAAGTTAAGTTGAGAATTTTCGATGAGGAAAAAACCATCATCGAAGTTCCGACACAGGTCATACGGGTCGAGCGCGACCCAAGCAAGCCGCTTGCCGCGCTTTCGGTTCTTGAAAACTTGAAAAAATGGAAGCAGAACGCTTTGACCGCCGCTCAAACTTGGGTGACGCGGAACTGGCAGCTTAATTACGAAGAGGAATGGGTTAATTAAACCCAAATCTTTTCGGTCAATTTTTGTAAATGAAAAGCGGAGACGAGTATTTACACTCATCTCCGCTTTTGCCTTGCCGCAGAATTTTCTTTCGGGGCGAACGAATGATAAATCGGGCGCATCTTTATAGGACGAATGAAAAAGATTATTTCCATATTTCTGATTTTATTTTCGGCAAATTTTATTTTCGCGCAGGCGGTTCAGCAAAAGCCTCTAACGCAAGCCGAATATGTCAAAATGCTTTATGATTTACAAAAAAATCCGAGCAAAAAGGACGAACTCGTCGAAGCGATACGAAAGCGCGGCATCGCTTTTGAATTGACCGACGGTTTGCGCGGGCTGACGGCTTCAAAAAGCCGCAGCGACGCGGATTTGCGCCGGACGCTCGACGAAGCCGCGCGCCGCAAAGCCAATCCCGAACAGGGGAAACTGCCTTCGGAAAAAGAATCGGCGGAAATTTTAAGTAAAGCTCGTCAAGCGACTCTTGAGGCGGTCGAAGAAATGCCTGATTTCGTCGTCAAACAGCAGATCGCGCGCTCCGCCGCTTACGCCGGAACAAATAACTTTCGCAATCTCGACCGGCTGGTCGTCGCCGTCAGTTACCGATCAGAGGGGCGCGAAGAATACCGAATTTTATCGCGCAACGGCGTTTTAGAAACTAATCCGCAACTGAAACAATCTTACGAAGAAGTCGGCGGCACGAGTTCGACCGGCGAATTTGTGACGGTTCTGGCGAAAATTTTCAAGCCCGAAAGCGATACGAAATTTGAACTCGTGGATACGGATGTCATCCGCAGCAGTCGTGCCTTGATTTACGAATACTTGATTATCCGCGATAAGGCGAAACAGGTCATCACGGTCGCGGGCGCGTTTAACGACACGGCGATAACGGGAATGAAAGGCAGAATTTGGATTGACCGCGAAAACTTTCGCGTTTTACGCGTCGAAAGTAAGGCGACCGAAATCCCCGACAATTTTCGGATACGCTCCGCAAGTCGAACGATTGATTATGATTGGGTGACGATCAGCGATGAAAAATATCTGCTGCCTTCGCTGTCGGACGTGCGCTTGACATCGAAGGAAGACCGCCAGACGTTTGAAACGCGCAATGTGATTCGTTTTAAGGAATATCAAAAATACGGCTCGGAAGTTAAAATTTTAGATGACGACGAGGAAGTGCAGGAAGAAAAACCGAATCGGTAAGCAGATAATTTAAGTGAATTTTACAGAGCGAAGTAAGCAGTCAGCGCGTGGACAATTAGCTCAGACCTTTGAAAAAGAGAAACAAAAACCCGCTGCGCCAAAGCGTTTTATCCATCGGGCGAAACTTTTCGTTTGGGCGTTCGGTTTCCTGCATTTCAAAATTTAAAAATAACCAGTTTGTCCGAAGTTATGAAAAGACGTTTCTTGACAATTGGAGCGCGGATTGTTTGGATACTCCTAGCGGCGTCTTTCTGCGTATCGGCGCAGAGCGCGCCGCCAAAAGAGGAAAACAAACGCGAGGCTGATTTGGTCGAACTAATCACGCTGGATAAAACTTTAAAACTCGACATTCGCTATGCGCGGACGGATAATTTCGTCGGCAAAGCGGTTTACGCCGAAGCGCGGGCGTTTATGCAGCGACCCGCCGCCGAAGCGCTCGTCAAAGTTCACCAAAAGCTGAAAAAACGCAATCTCGGACTGGTAATTTTCGACGGTTACCGCCCGTGGTCGGTGACGAAACTTTTCTGGGAAGTAACGCCCGAAGATAAACGAAAATTCGTCGCCAATCCTAAAGTCGGCTCGCGTCACAATCGCGGCTGCGCGGTTGATTTGAGTATGTTCGATTTGAAAACCGGCAAACTCGTCGAGATGCCGACCGACTTTGACGATTTCACCGACAAAGCGAGTCCGAACTATGACGGCGCGAGCAAAACACAAAAGAAAAACCGCGATTTGCTGCGCCGGATGATGGAAGCCGAAGGCTACATCGTCAACCGCAATGAATGGTGGCATTTCGATTATAAAGATTGGGAAAATTACGCGATTTACGATATCGCTTTTTCTGAAGTAAAAGCGGAAAGCGATTGATTCTCAAAATATGAAAATCCGACCCGCCGCTTCGCTTAATGGAAAAATCCATCTTCCCGGCGATAAATCCATTTCACACCGCGCCGCAATTTTAGCTTCGATGGCGACGGGCGAAACGCGCATCGAAAATTACGCGACGAGCGCGGACTGCGCTTCGACATTGGATTGTCTGAGAAATCTCGGCGTTGAAATCCGGCAGGAGGATTCGACGGTTTTCGTCAAAGGCGTTGGCGCGAACGGATTTACAAAACCGTCTAAAGAACTTGATTGCGGCAACAGCGGAACGACGATGCGACTTTTAGCCGGAGTTTTGGCGGGGTGCGATTTCGATTCGGTTTTAACCGGCGACGCGAGTTTGTCGAAACGTCCGATGCGAAGAATCATCGAGCCTCTGACCGAAATGGGCGCGAAAATCGAATCGGCAAACGGTTGTGCGCCTTTGAAAATTCGTGGCGCGCATCCGCTTCAAGCAATTTCATATAAACTTCCGGTCGCCAGCGCACAGGTAAAATCCTGCCTTCTTCTAGCCGGCTTAAACGCAAAAGGAAAATCCAAAATCCGCAATCCAAAATCCCAAATCGAAACTCCGACTTCGAGAAATCATACGGAATTAATGCTGCGTTATCTCGGCGCGGAAATTGAAGAAAGTTACGTCGAAACTGAAGGCGGTTTCGTGCAGGAAATTTCGATTAACGGAAATCCGAAACTCGCCGCCAAAAATTTGAAGATTCCTTCGGACATTTCATCGTCGGCGTTTTTCATTGTCGCCGCAAGCTGTCTGGAAAATTCGGAAATCGTTTTAGAGAACGTCGGCTTAAATCCGACGCGAACGGCGATTCTCGACGCTTTGCAATCGTTCGGCGCGGACATCGAAGTTTTAAATCAAAACGAAATTTGTAATGAAGTTGTCGGCGACGTGCGGGTTCGCGGTCGAAAAATTCTCGTCTCGAAAGCGGCGTCAAATTTAATCGGCGGCGATATCATCGCCAATCTGATTGACGAAATTCCGATTCTCGCCATTTTCGGGACACAAATCGAGAGTGGCTTGGAGATTCGCGGCGCGGCGGAATTGCGCGTCAAAGAATCGGACAGAATCGCGGCAATTGTCGAAAATCTGCGGCGAATGAACGCGGCGGTCGAAGAATTTCCCGATGGCTTTAAGGTTGAAAAATCCAGTTTGAAAGGCGCGGTGATTGATTCGTTCGGCGACCACCGAATTGCGATGGCGTTTGCGATTGCCGGGCTGTTTGCAAAGGGCGAAACGGAAATCATCGGCTCGGAATCGGCGGGCGTTTCGTTTCCCGAATTTTTTCAGACGCTTGCCGGTTTGCATCAATAATTTTAAAAAGAGAGCCGATTGCCGGCGTTCTTTATTAACCTCAAATCCCGCCGCCGATTTTTCATCTTGTAAATCCTGCTTATCCTGTTAAAATTTCCAACTGTAATTTTTTGTGCCGAAAAAATCCGATGAGCGTTGAAACGAGAATAGTTCTGACCGGCTTTATGGGCGTTGGCAAATCAACCGTCGCCCGTTATCTCGCATCCTTGCTCAAGTGCGAAAGAATTGACCTCGACGCTTTCACCGAACAAACCGAAAAAAGAACCGTCGCCGAAATTATCACGACCGAAGGCGAAACTCGTTACCGGCAAATCGAAACCGAGAATTTGCGCCGGATTTTGTCGAACAAACAAGCGCGGGTCATCGCGCTCGGCGGCGGCGCGTGGACGATTGCCGAAAACCGCCGCCTGATAAAAGAAGAAAGCCTGACGACCGTCTGGCTCGAATCGAGTTTCGAGCATTGCTGGCGTAACATCAAACTTTCAAGGCGCGAGCGTCCGCTGGCGAAAAACAAGCTCGAAACAAAACGGCTTTTCGATGACCGGCAGCGGTTTTACTGTCTCGCCGACTGGCATTTTATCGTCAAGCCCGATTTGACTTCTTTTGAAATCGCCAAAAAAATCGCCGAAGAGGTTTTTTCGATGAAATTCAGCTAAAAATTTTTTTATAAATACGGCGGATTCGGATTGACAAGCCGATGTCATTTGAGTAATTTTTCAATAGCCGTTAAAAAAGAAGACGGAAAGGATGAGCCGCAAAAGCCCTGAGACGGATTTTTGCGGTTTAGATTTGTAGATACTTATATTAAATATTTTTCGAGTATTTCTCAGGAGGAAATAAGATGAAAATTAAAGTTTTAGCAGTTCTCGGTCTGGCGGCGGTCGCCGGTTTAGCCGGTTGCCGCAGCGCAGCCAACACTAACACGACCATCGCAACTAATACAACGAACACCGGAATGATGAACACCAACGTAACAATGGCGACACCGATGTCAACGCCGATGGCGGCGCCGGACACGGCGACACAAAAAATTGTTGAAGACGCGCTTAAAAAAGGCGGACTCAACGACGTAACGGTTTCGGCGACGACGACCGAAGTAACGCTGCGCGGAACTGTGGCGAAAGGCAAGTTGGGCGAAGCTGTCCGCATCGCTACCGATGCGAGTAAAGGCAAACGAGTTATCAATCAGGTATCCGAAAAATAGTTTTTAATACAAAGGAGAATAAGAATTATGTTAATGGAAAAATACCAATCCTTAATTGATATGGCGAACCAGTTAGGCGTATCCGGTCTCAACGTGGTCGAAAGCGACGGCGCGCTGAAAATTGACGGCACTGCCGCGAGCGCCGAAGCCAAACAGCAGCTTTGGGACGAATACGGACGGCTCGACCCGGATTATCGTTCGGGCGAAGTAGTTCTGAATATCAACGCGCCCGAAGGCGACCCCTCATCCGGCAGCGGTTCGGGTTCGACTTACACGGTTCAGTCGGGCGACAGTTTAAGCAAAATCGGCTCGAAATACGGCGTGAGCTGGCAGAAAATCTTCGACGCCAACCGCGACAAACTCGACGACCCGGACAAAATTCAGCCCGGACAAGAACTGACTATTCCGCAAGAATAAAAGTTTCCAACCTGAATTTATAAGGCACTTTGGTTTGTCTGCGTCGGCAGGCGAATCAAAGTGCTTTTTCTTTTAAGGAGACAGATTACGCCGCGACGCAAGCCGTTCAAATCGCGTTTGTGCAAAGAGAATTGAATAACATTTCAGTAGAAGCGACGACAAAGGAAATTACTTTACGCGGAAATATACCGAAAGGAAAAATGGCTGACGCGGTCAGGATTGCTACGGAAATCGGTAAAAGAAAAATCATCAACCAACTTACCGAACAATAAAAATTTCACCGATTAAGGATTGATTAAAACGTAAAGCCGGTCTGCCCAATCGGATTTATTGCTTCGCAAAATTTCGTATTGAATAGCGGCTAAATCACGGTCGCCCGCTTTGAGATAGGCTCGTCCGAGATTGTAACGCGCCCGTTCAAAATCGGGATTGTAACCGACGGCGTTGTTAAACGCTTCGACGCTTTCCGGTGTTTTTCCCATCTCGAAATAGCTTTCGCCCAGGTAATTATACGTTTTCGCGTCGGGCTTGTAGGTTTTCAACTGCTCGAAGGCTTCGATTGCCGAGGAAAATCGTTTTTGTTTGAAATACGCCGCGCCGAGTTGTTCCCAGGCGTTGGCGTAATCGGGTTTAATGGCAACGGCGCGTTTGTAGGCGAGAATTTCTTCATCGCTGCGGTTTAATTTGTTCAAACTCAAACCGAGCGCGTATTGCGTGTCGGCGTTGTCGGCGTCGAGTTTCGTCGCCTGCCGGTAGGCTTCCGCCGCGTCTTTGAATTGTCCGAGCGCAAAGCTCGACGCGCCAATGTTGACGAAAGTTTCAGCCCATTCGGGTCGCAGCTTCGCCGCCTGCCGCGAAGCCCTCAGCGCTTCGGCGTGTCTGCCGAGCATTCCGTAACAAAATCCGGCTTGATACCAGCTTTCCGCATATCCCAGGTCAATATCAACGGCTTTTTCAAAATACGCCGCCGCCCGCGCGTATTCGTCGCGCGATAAAATTCCCAAACCCTGCGAATACAACGCTTGCGCGGCGGCGCGTTTGTTTTTCTGCGACTCCAGATTGAGCGACGAAAAAGTCTGCAATTCGCCGATTTTTAATTGCGAAATTCTTTGACTCGGAACGGCGAAATTCAAACTCTGACCTTCGGCGGCTTGTAAAGTAGCGACGCCGATGACTTGCCCGCGCATATTAACAACCGGCGAACCGCTCGAGCCGGGAGAAATCGGCGCGGTGATTTGAATGATTTTTCCGTAGCCGGGAATTTCGCGCACCGCCGAAACGATACCGTTCGAGACCGAGCCTTCCAAACCGAACGGATTGCCGACGACCACGATTGATTCGCCTTCCTGCGGCGCAGTTGAGACGAGCGGCAGAGGCGCGGCGGATCCCGGCGGCAATTCGACTTGCAGCAATGCCAAATCGCCTTCGCCGTCAATTGCCAGAACGCCGCGCGCGGCGAATTTTTTGCCGTCTATCAAATGAACTTCGACCCGACTGGATTTTTCGATAACGTGCCGATTGGTGATGATTCTGTCATTGGAGATAAAAAAACCGCTGCCGCGCGAAAGCGTTGCGCCCTTCGCGTCGAAGGTTTCGATGGCGACCGCCGAAGGTTTGATGCGGCGGACAAGTTCCGGCAAAAAATCCTGTGCGGACGCAACCGAAGCGAAAGCCAGAATCAGAAAAGCGTAGATTTTAAGGGCGGCAAATTTCATCAAAGCGTTTTTATATTTTCCTACCGAAGTATAAAGGTTTTACCCGAATTTAACAAACTCAAACGGATGGGGCGATTTGCCAGGTCAGATGCCGGATTTTGACCGGTTCGTTGCCGCCAATAACTAATCTCCTGCTTCACGAAGCGAGAAATATAGGCGCAGAAGGTAAAGATAAATTAGCAGATTGAAACCAACGAGAAGCAATCCGAGTGTTATTCGCATCTCTGGCGAGAACGGCGCGTATAAAACGGCGGAAACGTAATAATCAATAAAACCCGTTTCGTAGCCCGCTTCGCCGCCGAGCTGCCGGAGACGGTTTTCGAGCGTCGTCAGCGGACACGCCCACCAGAAAAATTCGATTAAAATGCCCCACACAACCGCCGGAACGTGCAGCCACGCCAGCCGATGACGACGCAGAACGAACAATCCGCCAAGCACTACGAAAATGACAAAGCAAAAATGCAGAACCAGCACGATTTCAGCCAGGACGCGATATGTCATTGCTAAAATTTATTGTTTGGTCTTTAAACCACGCGTAAAATTGATAACTTCCGCGAAACTCCGCGCGTAAAGTTCGGCGGGAAAACGCCGCCGGATTTGCTCGTCGGCGAACGCTCTGCCGCCTAAAATAATCGGAATTTTGAGCTTGCCGGTTTGCTCGGTGAAAATTTTATAATCGCGCGAACTGCGTTCCACATCGTTCATCACCGTGGCGGAAAGACAAATCAATTCTGGAGAGTGCCGCGCAACTTCTTCCGCTAAAGCGTAAAGCGGCGTGTTCGCGCCGAAGTTCAAAACTTCCCAGCCTTCGTTTTCAAAAACCGTCTGCGCCAGATGCGTCGGCAACTCGTGAAAATCTCCTTCCATCGCGCCGCACATCGCCAACGCGCCGTTCAATGCAGGAACGGGAAGCACGTTTCGCAGTTTGAAAACCGCGTTGCAAGCCGTGCGCGTCGCAATATGTTCCTGCGTGATGCTCAATTCGCCGTCGTACCAAAGCTCGCCGACGCGCCGCATCGCCGGACAAATCAAATCGTCGAAAATACTCGTCAAAGTCTCGCCGTGCAGGTGCGCTCCGATTAATTTGTTAGCCGCTTCTTCCTCGCAGCCGCCGACGAGCGAATGAAAAAGAGCCGACTCTGACTGATGGATACTAGCGCGGCGACGCGCTGCCGCACGAACAGCAGATTCGTCGCCGTTGGAAATTTTCAATCCGAGATTTTGTTCGCGCTGAAAACGGGCGATTTCCTCGGCGCGAAAACGCCGGTGTCCGCCGCTTGTCCGCTCAGAGCGCAACAGTCCCGAGTCTCCCCAACGCTTCACGGTCGCGTCGCTCACGCGGCACAAACGCGCGACCTCTTTAGTGGTAAAGCATTTTAATTCCATCAGGTTGTTTTATGATAAATCTTACTGAAAATTCTAACAAATTTTTCCGAACGACGAAGCGAAAGAGAAAATAGAGAAAAACTCGTCTTACATATCTTACATAAACCGCACAAATCGAACAAATCAAGTGAGCGTTATTGCCGGTAGGTCAAATAAAAGCTGCATATTTGACAATGAACCTTTGGAAAGTTAATATGGAAACCGCACAAATCGCTCACGGACTTGGGATGGATTTGAGCAGATTATAACGAACAAAGGGCAGTCGAAGCCGCCGTCGTCTCATTCCGAACGATGGCGGCTTCTTTTATTTAAGTTTGCTGTTTCCATTCTTTCGGCTTTTTGTAAATTCGGTTAAAATCAAATTAACCGATAGAGGAAATACAAATGACAAGACGAATTGCCATCGGCGCAGACCACGCGGGCTTTGCAGACAAGGAAAAAATCAAGTTGCAGCTTGACGAGCTCGGCGTCGAATACGAAGATGTGGGAACCGATTCGACCGAATCGGTTGATTATCCGATTTACGCTCAAAAAGTCGCGGAAAAAGTGGCGAACGGCGAAGTCGAACGCGGAATTTTAGTTTGCGGTTCGGGCAACGGAATGCAAATCGCGGCGAATAAAGTTCGCGGAGTTCGTGCCGCGCTCGCCTGGAACGAGGAAACAGCGCGGCTCGCCCGTCAGCACAACGACGCGAATGTTCTGAGCGTTCCGGCGCGAATAATTTCACCGGACGAAGCGGCGAAGGTTATCAAATCTTATCTCGAAGCCGAGTTCGAGGGCGGACGGCACGCGCGCAGAGTCGGCGAAATCAGCGATTTGGAAAAAGCCGGGACATTTTGATTAAGACTGCCAAAAAACAAAACCGCGAAACAACACAAATAATAGAATGGTTTTTCGTCTTGTTTCGCGGTTAAAATTTTCCTTTCGTCCTTTCGTCAACGGTGTTTTTGAAAACTTCTTTTTAATTTTATATTTCTTGTTCGGAAAAAACTCGCAATCGCTTTTGAACCAATCTTTCGTTTGAGCAGTTGCTCGCTGATAAATTTTATTGGCAAACAATTAAGCCGAAAGGATTTTTCTGCGGTTTATTCTTGACTCTTTCGGTTTTGCCAAGTAATTTGAATTTAAGTCTGGCTTCTTGAATTTCAACCCGAGTGAAAAATTTACCACAAAATGACCGAATGGGAGAGCGGTTCTGGTTTTTGCGCCGTCCGGTGCAATTGGCGCTGGATGTCGCAGTGCTGTGTGGCGCGTTTTTTCTGGCGTATCTACTGCGCTTCGACTTTGAGATCGGCGAATACTATTTCGACAACGCGCTTAACCAACTGCCGTTCGTCGTCTTCGTCCAATTCATCGCCCTATTTCTCGTCGGGACGTATTCAATCATCTGGCGTTACGTCAGCCTCGACGACATCCGGGCGTTTTTGAAAGCCGCGTTAATTTCCGCGGTTATCTTAGTTTTAATCCGGTTACTCGTTTCAAACGAGCAGTTCGCGCGCTGGCAGGTTCCGCTTTCAATCATCCTGATAGATACGGGTTTGGCTTTTGCGGGCTTGCTGACTTTGCGGCTGCTGCGCCGATTCGCTTACGAATTCGGCGAAAAGCGGACATTTCAAAAAGGCAAACGCCGCTTCAAACCCAGATCAACGCTTTTTGTCGGCGCCGGCAGAGTCGGCGCGCTAGCCGTCAGAGACATTTTAGGACGTGCCGATGCGGAACTCGATGTTAAGGGTTTTGTTGACGACGACCGCCGCAAAAAAGGCGGCAGCGTCGGCGGCATCAAAGTTTTAGGCACGACCGACGATTTGGCGCGGCTGGTTGACGAACTCGTCGTCGAACAAGTCGTCATCGCCTTCGACAAAGCGCAGGGCAAAGACATCCGCCGCGTTATTGATATCTGCCGCGAAATTCCCGTCCGAACGCAGATTGTGCCGAGTCTGCACGAAATCATTCACGGTCAAGTTCAAATCAGCCGCATCCGCGACGTGCAAATCGAAGATTTACTCGGACGCGAAGCCATCCGGCTCGACAACGAAAATCTGCACGAACTTTTAAACGGCAAAGTCGTGATGGTAACCGGAGCGGGCGGGTCAATCGGCTCGGAACTCGTTCGGCAGATTACGGGATTTAATCCGAAACTTCTTCTGCTGGTCGAAAGAAACGAATACGTCTTATTTCAAATCGAGCGCGAACTGGCGAAGAATTTTCTGCAAGTCAACTTTCTTCCGCTGATCGCCGACATCGGCGACGAACCCAGAATGCGCGAGATTTTCGCCGAATATAAACCGCTCGTCGTTTTCCATGCCGCCGCGCACAAGCACGTTCCGCTGATGGAAACGAATCCGACCGAAGCGATTAAAAACAATGTGCTGGCGACAAAGACAATCGGCAAACTCGCGGGCGAATCGGGCGTCGAAAATTTCGTTTTAATCTCGACCGACAAAGCCGTTAATCCGACTTCCGTAATGGGCGCGTCAAAGCGCATCGCGGAAATCGTTTTGCAGGATTTGAATCGAATTTATCAGACCAATTATGTTGCTGTGCGCTTCGGCAACGTGCTGGGTTCAGCCGGTTCGGTCGTGCCGATTTTCCGTGAGCAAATCTTAAAAGGCGAAGCGATAACCATCACCGATCCGGGAATGACCAGATATTTTATGACGATTCCCGAAGCCTCACAATTGGTTTTGCAGGCGGGCGCGCTTGGCAAGGGCGGCGAGATTTTTATTCTCGATATGGGCAAGCCGGTCAAAATTCTCGACCTCGCCGAAGATATGATTCGCCTGTCGGGACTCGAACCTTACGAAGATATTGACATCGTTTTCACCGGCATCAGAGGCGGCGAGAAACTTTTTGAAGAACTTGAAATTACCGGCGAAAATCTTTTGAAAACGACGCATCCGAAAATTTTCATCGGCAAAATCGCCACTTATTCCGGTGAAGAAGTCGCCAACATCGTCAGCAATTTCCGTCAGGCGGTCGAAGAAAACAACACGGCGAAAATCCGCCGACTGCTTAATCATTTTCTGCCGGAAGCAAAAATTTCCGAAGAGAAACAGAAAATGCTGACTGCGAAAGCCGCGCCGTCTGAAAGTTTAATCGCCAATCAATCTTCCGCGCTCGAAATTTAACGGGAAAAATTACAACTAGTTTTAACTGTTGTTTCCAGCAAAGGAAAAGGAGAATTAAGCCCGAAACAACACAAAATATCACGAACGATTTAGTTGAATTTTCGTGTGTTGTTTCGCGGTTTGAACGATTAGAGTTAAAATAATTTTATGGCAATTTTAGTGACCGGCGGCGCGGGTTATATCGGCAGCGTCGCGGTTGAAGATTTACGCGCACAAAACGAAACGGTCGTCGTTTTAGACAACCTCGTTTACGGACACCGGCAGGCGGTTGATTCGTCCACCGCTTTTTACGAAGGCGACATCGGCGACGCTTCGCTCGTCGAAAAAATTATCAAGCAGCACAATATCGAAGCGTGTATGCACTTTTCGGCGTTCGCTTTCGTCGGCGAATCGGTCGAGAAGCCGCAGATTTATTACGAAAATAATTTTGTCCAGACGTTAAAACTGCTCGATGTTTTAATCAAAAATAACGTCAAAAAATTTATTTTCTCTTCGACTTGCGCCACTTACGGCGAGCCGCAATACGTCCCGATTGACGAAAAACATCCGCAATTTCCGACGAGTCCTTACGGCTGGTCGAAATTTATGGTCGAGCGCGCGCTCGTGGATTATGACGCGGCATACGATTTAAAGTATGTCGCGCTTCGATATTTTAACGCCTGCGGCGCGTCCGAAGCGTGCGGCGAAGACCATCATCCCGAAACGCATCTGATTCCGCTCGTATTGTTTACCGCGCAAGGGCGGCGCGATTCGATTGCGATTTTCGGCGACGATTACCCAACGCCGGACGGCACGGCAATCCGCGATTACATACACATCTCCGATTTGAGCCAGGCGCATCTGCTTGCGCTAAAACACTTGCGAAACGGCGGCGCGTCGGAATTTATCAATCTCGGCAACGGCGGCGGCTACTCGGTCAAAGAAGTCATCGAAGCCGCCAGACAGATCACCGGCGCAGACATCAAAGCGACGGTTGCGCCGCGTCGAGCGGGCGACCCGTCGCGTCTGGTTGCCGACGCAAAAAAGGCGCGTGAAGTTTTAGGCTGGAATCCGCAGTTTCCCGAAATCGAACGAATTATCGAAAGCGCGTGGGCTTGGCATTCGCTGAATCCGAACGGCTACCAATAGCGAATAATAATCAAAAGTAGTGTTACGGAAGTTGATTTTGTAACACAACTTGATATTCTAATGTCAACGAACAAAACTTTTGATTATTAAATTTATGCGAGCCGAAATCTTTTTTGTCGTCCTTTTGTCGCTCCTTTTCGCTTTGAATGTCTGCGCTCAAAACACGCGAACGTTTTCCGGCACGGTTATCACACAGCAATTCGAGTTGATTCCCGATGTCTCCATCGAAATCGAAACGTCCGATGGAAAAATAGCCGCGACGACCGACGCGGAAGGCGCGTTTTCCGCGCAAGTTCCGAACGAATCCATTTCCGTTAAATTTTTCGGCAACAATATCGCGCCCGTCACCAGAATTTTCGCCGCGACGGACGCGCTCGTTCGTCTGCAAATCAAAACGTCTTTTATAATTCGCCCGATAAATGAAAACGTGACGATTGAGGCGAACACCATTACGCCGGAAATCGAATTTCGCAACGATTCGGTTTACAAAAACACTTTGTTCGGGCGCGACGACCAATTGATTCAAACCTTAAACGCCGGAATCAACGCCGGACAGCACGAAGGCGGCGGAAAATCTCTGGAGATTCGGCGCTTCGGTTTCAACACCGACCACGGCGGCGTGAACGGCGGCGTAAAAATTTTGGTTGATAACATTCAGCAGAATCAGGGAACGCAGGGACACGGGCAAGGCTATTTGGGAAATTTAAAATCGCTGTCGCCCGAACTCGTCGAGGACATCTCGATTATTAACGGACCGTTTTCCGCCGCTTACGGCGATTTTTCAGGGTTAGGCGTGGTGCAAATTCGCCAGCGCGAAAGTTTGCCAAACGAATTTACAGCGCGGATTCAGGGCGGTTCTTTCAACACAGGACGCGGATTTTTCGCCTACAGTCCGCAGATAAAAAATGTGTCGGCGTTTATCGCGTATGAGCCGAGCTACATGGACGGACCTTTTGAAAATTCGTTAAGATACCGGCGCGATAATTTCACGGGAAATTTTACGTGGAAGTATAAAGAAAACGAAGCCGTCGGACTAAAATTCAATGCCGGACGCAATGATTTCACGTCGTCGGGACAAATTCCGCTCGACGAAGTTTTTGGCGGACGGCTCGACCGTTTTGGATTCGTTGACCCGGAAAACGGCGGAAAAGTGCAGCTCGGAACAGTCGGAACTTATTTTCGCAAAGAATGGAAATCAGGCGCGACGTTCAAAGCCGACGCATTCGTGGGGCGCTCGCTTTTCGATTTGTGGTCGAATTTTACGTTCTTTTTAGCCGATCCGGTTTACGGCGACGAAATTCAGCAGCACGATTCGCGCTTGCAGGAAGGCGCGAACGTCCAATTTCTTCAGCCGTACAAATTTTTCGGCAATCAAGCAATCGTCACCTTCGGCTCGAATTTTCATTTCAATCAAGTCAACGTCGGACTTTATCCTTCGATTTCGAGAAATCCGAACCGTAAATTCCAACCCGAAAATATCAATAACCCGGACGTGCTTTTAACTTCCGCGCAGGCAAACGTCAATAATTACGCCGGTTACGTGCAGAACGGAATGGATTTTTTCAACGGTCACCTGCACGTCGAAGCGGGACTTCGCTGGGATTATTTCAGCTTTGACGTTGACGGTTTCGAGTTGAGCGACACGGAAACGATTCTCAAAGGTAAAGAAAGCGCGGCGCGTTTCCAGCCGAAATTAGCCGTCACGTGGTCGCCGTTCGAGCGATTTCCGATGACTTTTTACGGAAACTACGGGCGCGGAATCGCGTCGCAGGACGCTCGCGGTGTGATTCGCAATCCTGACGCGCCGAAAATCTCGACGACGGATTTTTATCAAACGGGAACTTCCTACAACGCACGGCGTTTTTCGGCGACGGGCAGTTTCTTTTTTATTGACCGCTCGAACGAGCAGGTTTACATTCCCGACGACGGCTCAATCGAATTCGCCGGACGCTCGCGCTCTTACGGCATCGAAGCGAAAACTTCCATTCGCATCAATCGTTTTTTAAGTTTCAACGGCGGCTTGACTCAGGTTTTGGAAGCGTTTTATCCGGGCGAGTTTTACGAAGCAAACAACTCGCGCCGCCGCGTGGCAATTGACAGCGCGCCGCGCACGGTCGCTAACGGCAGCTTGGTTTTGTCGGAACTGCGCGGCTTTAATTCCTCGTTGAGCTGGCGGCATATCTCCAGCTACCGACTTGATGGCGAAGACGACGCAATTCGCGCCGCCGGTCACGATGTCGTTGATTTCAGAATTTCTAAACGCCTGCGAAAATGGATTGATTTAAATTTTTCGATTGATAATCTACTCAACAAACGCTACTTTGAGACGCAAAACTTTTTCGAGTCGCGCATCTGCCCGACGTGCGAGCCGATTGAGAGAATCCACGCTACGCCCGGTTATTCGACGACCTTTAACGTCGGCGTAACTTTCCGGTTGGGCGCGAAGGAATAAATTTTGCCATCGAAAAAAAAAGAGTATAATCCGGGTTATGGAAAGAGTTTTATATCAAAAAGATTACTACGGCTGGCTGCAGGAAAACGCGCGGCTGATTCGTGAAAAAAAATTCTCTGAAATTGATACGGAAAATCTCATCGAAGAATTGGAGTCTATGGGGAAAAGCGAAAAGCGCGAATTGTCGAGCCGTTTGACCATTCTGTTGATGCACCTGCTCAAATGGCAGTATCAAGCGGTCAAACGCTCGACGAGTTGGCGCAATACAATCGCCGTGCAGCGCATTGATGTTCGAGAATTGTTAGAAGACAGTCCGAGTTTGAGAAACGAAGTTTTAGACCGAATCGAAACCGCCTACGAAAAAGCCAAACTCGCCGCCGAAGTTGAAACAGGAATTGAAAAACAAAATTTTCCCGCCGCCTGTCCGTTTTCGTTAGAGCAAATTTTGGATGAAAACTTTTTGCCGAACGAGCAAAACTGAATGCAAACCAAATTAACTAAAAACAGAATTTCAAAAAAAGCCGCGAGTTTTACCGAATCGGTTATCCGCGAGATGACGCGCGAGGCTGTTAAATACGGCGCGGTCAATCTCGGTCAGGGCTTTCCCGATTTTGCCGCGCCCGAAGATATTAAACAGAAAGCGCAGGAAGCGATTGCCGCCGATCATAATCAATATGCGATAACGTGGGGCGTGAAAAGTTTTCGTGACGCGATTGTCGAAAAAACAAAATGGTTTTTGAATTTGGACGTTGACGCGGAAACGGAAATCACCGTTACCTGCGGTTCGACCGAAGGAATGATTGCCGGAATGATGGCGACGGTTGACGCGGGCGAAGAAGTCGTCGTCTTTGAGCCGTTTTATGAAAACTATGCGCCCGACGCAATTTTGTCGGATGCCGTGCCGGTTCACGTTCCGCTTTACCAAACGTCAGACGGCTGGCATTTTGAAAAGGAGGAATTGCGCGCAGCTTTTAATGAACGCACGAAAGCGATAATCATCTGCAATCCGAACAATCCGACGGGCAAAGTTTTCTCGCGCGAAGAATTAGAATTCATCGCCGATTTATGCAAGGAATTCGACGCGATTTGTTTTACTGATGAGATTTACGAACACATTATTTATGATTTGGGATTTGAAGACCGAAAATTAAAGACCGAAGATCAAAGACCGAAGCATATCTGTATGGCGCAGATTGACGGAATGCGCGAGCGAACGGTCGTCGTCAATTCGTTGTCGAAAACTTATTCGGTAACGGGCTGGCGCGTCGGTTACGTGATTGCGCTGCCCGACATCACATCGGCGATTCGTAAAGTTCACGACTTTTTAACCGTCGGCGCGGCGAACCCTTTGCAGCACGCTGGCGCGTATGCGCTCGGTTTGCCGGAAAGTTATTACGCCGAACTGCAGAGTGAATATCAAAGCAAGCGCGATTTTATCGTTCCGGTTTTGCAAGCGGCTGGTTTCAAATGCGAGATGCCGCAGGGCGCGTATTATGTGATGACCGACATTTCCGATTTTGGCTTTAAAGACGACATCGAATTTACAAAACATCTGATTCGTGAAATCGGCGTGGCGGTCGTTCCGGGTTCGTCGTTTTATCACGATAAATCTTTGGGGTCGCAAAAGGTCAGGTTTTGTTTTTGCAAAAAAGATGAAACTTTGGCGGCGGCGGCGGAAAGGCTGCAAAAGATAAAATCGAAAATCTAATCGTTGAAAATCGAAAAGCCCGTCGTTTGTCAACGACGGGCTTTTCGATTTGGTTAATCAAAATGCTTATCTTCGGTTCGCGTTTGTGTTTGTCATTGTGCCGGTATTGCCCCCGGTCACTTGATTGGTCAACGAATCATTGGCTTGAACTTTTAATTCGTTCGCATTGACGCCTTTTTGTCTTTCGATGCCTTTCGCGGCGTTTATGGCAGCGGTTTTTTCCGCGGCGCTTCCCACCGTTCCTCTTAATGTGATAACGCCGTTATTAACGTCCACGTTAATGGTCGAGTCGCGCAAGTCGTCAACTGTCGCTAATGCGCCTTTGGTTTTGAACCAAATCCAGCTATCGTCCGCGCCCTGCCCGATGGTGCTAGTTCCTCTGTCTGCTTCGTATCTAGCGCGGTCTCTGTCATAGTCCGCGCGCGAAACGTTATAGTTTGTCGTTGTCATCGAATTGCCGTTCATCATGCCTATATTCGCCGCCATATTCGAGTTGTTGTTAACGACAACAGCGACGTTTGAATTTGTCCCGTTCACTGCTTTATTAGCAGTCGTATTAACAGCGTTGGATGCCGTATCGCAACCGATTGAAGCCACGGCTAATGCAGCGGCAGTAAAAATTGTTAGTCTTCTCATTGTAAATTCCTCTTCTTCTTCTTAAAAATTAAAAAATATAAAGTTTAAAAACTTTACAAAGCAATCCTAGTATATTCAGCCCGCGCTTGGCAAAAGGAAAAGCCCTCGAAAACCGTCTTTCGTGGGTAAATTTATTAATTTTTTTATTCGGTTTTAGGCGGATTTTTCGCCTCAAAAGCAACTTTGTTCGTTTGCGGCGCAACAAATTTATTAAATTTTCCCGAGAGTTTTCACAAAAATTCTCGCACCAATCAAAATTTTTGGAGGTTTTATGTTACGTAAATTATTAGCTTTTACAGTGATTTCGGTTGTCGGCTCGGCAGCGATTAACGCTCAGGACGCGCCGAGCGCGCCGAAGGATAACGTTACGAAAAGAGTTCAAAGCATTCTTTTAGATGCGCCTTTCGAGCGCAGTTACTTGGGCATTCAGACCGTCGAAATATCAAAGGAAAATTACGCCAAATTCGGACTCGCGCAGGTGCGGGGCGTCGGAGTTGAAAAGGTCGTCGAAAACTCGCCGGCGGCAAACGCCGGTCTGCAAACCGGCGACGTCATCGTGCGTTTTGAAGGCGAAGAGGTAAAAAGCTTTTTGAAATTAACGCGATTGATTGGCGAGGTCGCGCCGGAACAAACCGCTAAAATAACAATTCTGCGCGGCGGCAGCGAACGCGAATTTAACGTCACGCTCGGACGACGCGAATTGCCGCAACTGCCGACCGGCAATTTCCGTTTTGAAAATCTGCCGACCCTTCCGGCGCTGCCGCGAACGCCGCAAGCGCAAACCGTTCCGTTTCCGCCGCTCGAACAACGCGATGGTGGCGACGTTTTCGTCTGGCGCGGCGCAGCCGGGAATCGTCAAATCGGAGTCGGCGTCACCGCTCTGACCAAACAATTAAGCGATTATTTCGGCGTGCCGGAAGGCAAAGGACTTTTAATCAATAACGTCCGCGAAAATTCTCCGGCAGCAAACGCGGGTCTGAAAGCCGGCGACATCATCGTCGAAATCGAAGGCAAAGAAGTTAAAGGGCAAACAGATTTGATTCACGCCCTTGGCGAAAAGAAGGAAAGCGCCGTTTCGCTGACTATCGTCCGCGACCGCAATCGGCAAATTGTGCGCGTCACGCCCGAAGTTTCCAAAGACGGAGCGATGCGGTTTGAAGAATTTGAAAACTTATTTGAAGCCAATCCGGGTCAAATGAATCTTCGGTTTCAGACTGCGCAGCCATTGGTCGCGCCCATTCCGGCAACTCCGCTGAGAATCGCGCCGCGCATTTTATAAAGCGCAAAAGGGAGAAAGGTGAAAAGGAAAAAAGTTAGCTTAAATGCTTACAGCTAACTTTTTCCTTTTCACCTTTTTTAATCTTTTCTTCATCAACTCGTCCGCCTTT
Organism: Pyrinomonadaceae bacterium; assembly: GCA_030448055.1. Classification (GTDB taxonomy): domain Bacteria; phylum Acidobacteriota; class Blastocatellia; order Pyrinomonadales; family Pyrinomonadaceae. The sequence continues at coordinate 291,341 of JAUJNR010000003.1, read as the reverse complement.
TTGCTAATCTCTTTTGCCGCCATTGTTTTGAAATTTACCTCAGCTAATCAATCGAAAATTTTCGTTGTTTTTACGTTTCCAAATAAAACCGTCGAGAACGTAATGCGTCAGTTGCGGCACGGCGAGCAGCGGCACGAGATAAGTTTTCCAATCGCCCGTATTCCAATTTGAGCCGAAAAGATAATCGCGCTCGTGCCAGACGCCGCGATGCCAGAAAATCTCTTCGACGTAAGCTAAAGCCCACAATGTGGCGAGAAAAACAATCCAATGACTAGATACGGATTTATAAAATTTGCCCGCCGATTCGCGCCGCTGACGAGCGTAAAAATAAATTAAAGCGAAATACGGAACGCCGTGAATGATCACGTTCGTCACCGTAAAAGCGTAATCGGAATTGAGCCAGACGATGCCAACATACCAGCAAACGGCGGTCGTTGCAACGATAATGTCTTTACCGAGATTGAAAAAACCGTTTTTGAAGTAAAGGTAAATTGATTTGGCAAAATAGGTTGTCAAAGCCAAAACGTAAATGGGAAAAAGAATCTGCTCGACGATTGCCGGCAAGTTGAAAAAATCATTCTCGACAAACCATTCAAAGTTGCGCGGCAAACTCGTCATCCAAAACGCGAGCGGATAAACGGTGGCAAGATAGATTGCCAAAGCGTCAATCCACCAAGTTAGCTTCGACTTCTCCTTTAATTTGGCGCGGTAAAGATTGACCCAGCCGTATTGCTGACGCACAAAATGAAAAACCGCGATTATCGCCAATACGCGCCAGAACGTCAACGCGCTTTCCGAATAAAGCGCAACGCCGACCGCATAACCGAAAACGGGAACGAGTGTGTAAAGCCACATTCGCCGACGAAATTCCCCCATGTCGAAATAAACGCGAAAGGAAGTTGACCAAACGTGCGCGACATCAATCAAAAGCACGGCGGAAATCCAAGTCCAATCGGGCGATTCGTCATTCAAAATCCCAAGCTGCCAACCAACCGCTAGAAGAAGAAGCGATATGACCGCGCTGCCGAGAAAAACCGACAAATCAACGGAAGCGGAAAAAAGCCAGTAATTTTGTTTAGTCGCAAGTTCCACGGAATAATTATACTTTCAAAATCTCACTCGCCGCACGCAATCCGTGATAAAAAGCCTCTTCAAAAAGCGCGATGCCGCTTAAATCCGAATGCGCGAAATGAATGTTGCGATACGGCTTGTTTGCCTGTTCGCGCGCGCCGTTCCACAGGAAATTCGGGCGCGGCGAAATCATCGCGTGTCCCCAGCGCATTATGTCAATTCGCTCGGTTAATTGGTAAACATCTTTATGAGCGCGGCTCAAATCCGTCAAACAAATGTCGGCTAAATCGCGCCAATTCAAACCGAAAAGTTTTGCCCGCGCGTTTTCTTCAGCGCACATCGGGTAATAATAAGTCAAAACGCATTCGCCGTAATCAATGCCTTTCTGATGCGTTGCGTTCACGTAACCTAAGCTGGGGCTTTCATATAAAACATTGTCCCACGCGAGGGGGAAATCTCTGGCAAACTGCGTTTTCGGGCGGTCTCGCAAAAACAAATTCGCCACGAACCAACTGTTGTGCTGAAATTCTTTGACGTATTCGAGCGGATTTTGGCGAAAATCTCGAATCAAATAATTTGCAGTAAAAATTGGCGCGCAGAAAACGACTTTTTCGCAATGAAAACCTTTTAGCTCATTCGTCTCCGTGTTCAGGCAAACAACGTCAACCGTTTTTTCATTCGGTATGATTTCGAGCGCGATGGTGTTCAGCCGCGTTTTATCTTTCACTCGTTCGTGCAGATGACCCACGAATCTGCCGTTGCCTTCGGGAAAAGTAATAAAGGCTTGCGATTCGTCGCCCGATTCTCTGACGCGCGAACAGAAATAAAAAAGTCCCGCCCACGCCGAAGTCTGCTCTAATTTCAAACCGTAATCGTCGCGGCAAGCGTAATCGCAATACTGTAATAATCTCTCGGAAGTGAAACCTTTTTGGCGCAAAAAATCGCCGAAAGAAATTTTATCGAGCGCAGTCGCTTCCGCATCCGTCGAGCAATTTGCGACGGGAACAACGAAAGCGCGTCTGCCTTTCGAGTCGCGCCAATTCACCCAGTAATCAATCTGCCTTTGAAATTCCGCGAATTGAATTTTGTCCGTTTCGCTCGCGCCGACGCTTAAATAAAGTCCTTCATACCAGCGACCTTTATAAAAAATTCTTTCTTCCGGCTCCCGACATAAAAATTGTTCTTTAACGAGAATTTCGCCGTCCGAATTTACGCCCTCGGTCAAATTCATTTCGTCTAGCAGAGCGATCAATTCCGCGTTTTCCCGAAACGGCACGGGCAAATAATGCGCGCCCCACGGATAACCGATTAATTTCGATTCGCCACTCTGCGAAGTTCCGCCGATTTTGTTTTCGAGTTCGACGAGAACGTAATCGTTAAAGTTTTCCTTTTGAAATTTCCACGCCGCCGATAGCCCGGCAACGCCGCCGCCGACAATCGCCGTTTTCACGGTTTCCCAATTTTGGATGGGAACTTCGGCATTTCTATTTTCTCTTAAAAGATGTCCGGCGTTGACGTTCGCGCCGACAATCTCGCCGTCGGGAAAATCGTCGGCAGAATCCGAGCGGCACGCCGCGAGCGCGAAAGGCAAACCTAAAAATGCAGTTAAAATTTCGCGCCGCGTGAATTTCATCTCTGCGAAACGGCTTTTGTGAAGAAGTTAAATAATCTTATGAAATAAAACAAAATCTACAAACAAATGTTTTTATAGAGAATTGTTATGATTCTACATCATTTTGCAGATTATGCTGCACAGAGACAAATGCGGCTTTCGATCAGTCTCGCCGCCTTTGAAGTTTTTGGCGAGATGTTTAATGATTAAAACAAGGAGAAATAAAAAATGCCGAACGAATTTAACCAGCAAAAACAGGAAGCCGACGAAGACCGAGACCCGCAAAACGTCCAGCGCGAAGGATTTACGGCAGAGGAATTGGGCGAGGCTTCCGCTTACAACGACACCACGGAAATCGCCCAGCAGATGCGGCGCGGCGACGAAACGAAAGGCGACCCGAACGACCGCGATGTGGTCGGCGCGACGAACGCCGCCAACGATGATAGAAAACCCGTGCCGCGACACCAGCGCGGCGGCGACGACGTTGCCGACAAAAACCCGGAAACAAAGGAAAATTGAAAGGAAAGATTAAAGAAGTAAACGGCGGCGCAAATAAATTGCCGAGCGACGAGCCGGCAATGATTTTCACAGAGAGTTATAAACTACTCGAATTTGCGCCACTCGCTTTCGTAATACCGCACTAAGGCTTGATTATCGAGCCGGTTGATTTCAATTTCTTCGTCGGGCAAAGATGTATCGGACGAAAATTCGAACATCGAAGCGAACGTTTTTTCGTTTAGAAATTTTAAGTTCAAATTTTCGGGAATCGCTTGCGGCGCGTCGAACGGTTGCGTTTTTGCCAGTGCATAGCCCCAAACTCCAAAACTCGGAACGGTCGTTTGATAAGGTTTCACTGAAAAGCCAGCCGCTTCAAGCGTTTTGATAATGCACCAGTAAGAATTTCTGGCGATAAGCGGCGACGTGCATTGAATGACGACCGAAGCGTTTGGTTTCAACTTCGATTTCAGCAGATTGTAAAAGCGCGTCGTGTAAAGTTTGCCGAGCGCGAAATTGTTCGGATCGGGAAAATCCACGATTGCCGCGTCGAACGATTCGACCTGATTGTTGTCGAGCCAAACGTAAGCGTCGGCGTTGACGATTGTCACACGTGCGTCTTCAAAAGCGTTTTTATTAAGTTCAGCCAGCGCGGGCAAAGCCGCAGAAAGTCCGGTCATCGCCGGGTCAAGGTCAACGAGCGTGACCGATTCGACCGACGGATACTTTAAAATCTCTCTGATTGCCAAACCATCGCCGCCGCCGAGGACTAAAATTCTTTTTGGACTGCCGGGCGCGGCGAGCATCGCCGGATGAACTAACGCTTCGTGATAGCGGTATTCGTCAAACGAATTGAATTGCAGATTGCCGTTCAGAAAAAGCGCGTAGCCGGTTTTGCCCTTCGTGACGACGATGCGTTGATACGATGAGCTTTTCGCGTAAATTATATTGTCGGTAAAAAGGTTGTCTTCGGCTAAAGAAGTCAGCGCGTCGGCTTTGATAAACGCGATGGCGAGCAGCGCGATAATTATAAAACCTTTGACGCGCAGAATATTCACATCGCGCTTTTTTATCAAATTTTCAAGCAGCCACGTTCCCCAAATTCCGACCCCGGCGTTTAATATTCCGAAAACCAAACTCGTTCTGGTCAATCCTAATTTCGGCACGAGAAAAATCGGAAACAAAAGCGAGGCGACGAGTGCGCCGACGTAATCAAGGGCGAGAACGCGAGCGACGAGTTTTTTGAAATCGAGTTCGTCTTTGAGAATTCGCATCAGCAGCGGAATTTCCAAACCGACTAATGTTCCGATACCGAAAACCAGTCCGTAAAGAATCACGTTGAAATAGGAAACATTAGCGAAGCTGAAGAAAAGTAGGGGCGCGGAAAAACCGCCTAAAATTGCAACGGCGAGTTCGATTTCAACAAAATGTTTGGCTAGATTTTTATCGAGAAAACCCGACAGCCACGAGCCGACGCCCATCGCCGAAAGGTAAATGCCGATAATCAGAGAAAACTGCGTAACCGAATCGCCGAGAACATAACTCGCCAGCGTTCCCGCCAGCAATTCGTAGATTAAACCGCAAGTGGCGATGACGACGACGTTGAGGAAAAGAAGCGGAACGCGATTCATTTTCGATTATTGCTCAAGCGGCTAAAAGTTGTTCGGCGACGGGCTGTTCGTAGGCAAGAACAATGTCTTTGAGAGGAACGCCTTTTTCCATCAGTTCGACAGCGATGCCCGATTCCGTCCAATCTTCTTCGATGTGAAATTTGCCGTCTTTGAGGCGGACGAAAACAACCGTGCCTTCAACCCGTTCACCGTTTTGCCAGCCGACTTTCGTCCACAGGTAATTATCATTTTCCTCGTCGAAAAAGAAGATTGATTCGAGCGGCGGATTCGAGCGGCGGTCAAGAATGTCCTTATAATACCCTAAAATTTCCTTGATTGCTCGGCGGTATTTTTCTATCTTATCCATTGCACTACCTCTTCAGCTTCGATATTAACCACGATAAGCGAAATTTCCAGTCGTTCAACAGCGAAATTTATCGCTTCGCGCAAAATAAACTTACGATAAACGCCTTCGCCGACGGCTAAATAAAGTTTGCGTTCGGGAGCGGTTTCGCTTAAATAGACATTATAAAGTTCATATTGACCGAGCGCCAATTTTAAGTCCTGAACTTTAGAAATTTGGCTGAAACTTTTTACCTCAACGACTATTTTGCGCCCCTCGCGTTCGGCGGAAAACATTTTTTCCGCGCCCAAATCAGCGAATAAAATGAGCTTCTTAAATTCGATTGTATAGGGGTCGTGCGTTATCGTCCAACCATCTTTTATCAAAGCGGTTTTGACCCTTATCGTGGATTTTATCGAGCCGTGCCATCGGATTTTTATCCCTGAATCGCCGCCGCGATAATTATCGCAATGCCGATCATAATCGAGCCGACGACGATGCCAAGCGCGACGTTCTGGTCATGTTCGATTTCCTTTTTAATCGGAAACATACGGCTCAAAATTCCGTAAGCGACGGCGAAAAATACGATGCCGATGAAAACGAAAATCAGCGTCGTGACCAAAACTTCCGCCAGCGCATCGAACTTGACGACGAACGCCAGCGCGTTAAAATTTAAAATTGTCGTTAACATTATTTTCCTCCACGAAACCCGGTGTAAATGAACGGCACTCCAAGCCGCGAACGGCTGCCCGAATTGGCGAACTCCCAACCGAACCACGACGACGCGGCGTAAATTAAAATCACCCCGATTCCGAAAATTAAAAAAAGCGTTTTGAACATAAATTAGTTTTTGGTTTTTAGTTTTTGGTTTTTAGCTTGTAGTTAGTTCAATTTTAGTTGAGATATTTATTTTCACTCAGCAACTAAAAACTAAAAACTAAGAACCGCTTGTGCTAAACATACTTTCGCTCCAGCGTTTCGATTCAAACATAAATTTGCGAATCAAACCAAAAATCGGCAGCAGCGCCAGCACGCCGAACGCCAGACAGAAATTTACGCCGCGATTGATGTTCTGCTCGACTTTAACTGTTACCGGCAGCGGCTGCCCGAAGTTCTGCCATGTGCCTTCGACGCGCAGCGTATATTTTCCGCCGGGCAAAGATGAAAGCGTCGCGTCCTGCGTCTGTGCGCCTTCGGTCCACGCGCCGTCGCTGCCGGAACCTTGGTAATACTCAATCGGCACGCTGACCGATTCGATTTCGTTGTTCTGCTCGTTGATTAAATCAATGTCCAAATCGGCAAACGAATTATCGAGCGGCGCGCTCGCCGTAATCCGCACGTTGCGGTTGCCGCGCAGTTCAAACGGCTGCGAGAAAACCGTCTGCGCCGTCGTCGCGCTTGCCGTCGGCGGCAGAACGATTTGCTGATTCAGAGGCGTGCTTGAAAAACCGCTCAAAGGAATCATAAGCGCCGCGACGACAAGCAGAACGCCAAGCATCAGCAAACCGTATTTGATATAAAATCCGTCGGGCGCGGGCTGGTTCGGCGCGACCGAAAAAGGCTTTGGCAAATCGGAAATATTAAACGCTTTTTCGATTTCGCGGTTCGTCATGTAAGTTCCACTCGACCAATTCACTTCCGAATTTGTGATTTCCTGCGAAAGCATCAGCGGCGGCGCGATGTAATCAATCGCCCGCACCGTTACACCTTGCTCGACGCGCCAGTAAAATTCGCCCTGCACATGTTCGACACGCGCGGGCGCGTCCTGAAAAATCCGGTATTTTTTGCCTTTATAGGTGACCGTCGGCGGCATTCCGGTCGGCGATCTGAGAATGCCGATTGATGCGTCTACGTCAGCCGCGTTGATCGGCTCGACAAAATTCCAATGATTGTCCGAATGAACCAGCCATCGGAAACCGACGTTCGGATTGTAAAGCAGGTATTCGTGCCAGAAATAATTCTCGCCGTCAATCGAAACGCTGCGGACGACCGCACCGATGATTTTAAATTTCGCGTCGTTTGCAAAAGTGCCTTCCGAGCCGATTTTTAGAACGAACGGATTTTCGATTTTGGCGAGCGCGTGGAGAAATTTTAGATTGCCCTGATTAACGTCTAAAAGAGAATTGCAAAACGGACAAGTTACGCGCTCGGCTCGATCTGGCGCGTTGAGTTCCAAGCTGCCGCCGCAATTCGGACAACCCATTTTGCCGATGGCAACCTTTCGCGCTTCGCGTTGAACGGGTCGCGCATCTGCCAGCCCGATGTCGGCGAGCGAAACTTCCTGACCGACGAACGTCCACGGCGGATTCATCGAATAATCAATCGTTCCGAACGCGCCGCCGGCGCCCGACAAATCGGCGTAATCGCTGCGCTCGTTCGGCGTTAATTTGTATGGAATTTCGCCGTCCGCCGCGATTGCCGTCGCCGTGCCTTTTTCCGTCACGACGAACGATTGATTCGGAATTTCTGAAATCGTCTGCCCGATTCGCAGCGTTTCAAATGCCGGAACGGATGCGCCTGCGGGCATGGGCTGATAAAAAGTCAGATAAAATTTTCCCTGCGCTTCGGCGAGCCAGCCGACCCAGCCGTTTGAGAATGTCGCATACCATTCGTCCCATACGCCGCCGAGTTCGTGACGATTTTGAGCGCGTCCGGTCAGTTCAAAACGATTTCCTTTAAACGTGCCTTTCAGTCCGATTTTCAAAGGCGATTCGGATTCGGCGATTTCCGCGACTTTGCCTAAATCCTCTAAATTCCTATCAGTCCGCGCCACCGCTGAACGGCAGAACGGGCAGACGAGAACGATGGTCGAACCGGCTTTGAATTCAATCGGCGCGGCGCACGACGGGCAATTGGCGGCAAGAACGCTCACGCTTCACCCCCAACGAATTTAGATTTGGGATTTGGGATTTGGGATTTGGGGGTTCCTCTTTCGATTGTTTGAACATTAACGAGTTTCGCGCCGAGTATTTCCATTAAATTTTTTTCCCAATTCCACGCCGGGCGCGTTCGGCAGCAGTAAAGATTGAAGGTGGCGGTTTTGTATTCGGGGTAAGTGTGGCAGGCAAGATGCGATTCGGTCAGCGCGACGAGTCCCGTAATGCCTCGTTCGCCGTCGAATTGATGCCAGAACCCCGCGCCGAGAGTTTTCAAATTTAAATCGGCGACGAGGCGGCTGAAAATTTGGCACAGAATTTCGACCTCACGCAGTTTTTCCGCTTCGCAGTCAAAGGCTTCGATTAACCATTCAGTTCCGACAATCATCAGTAATTATTTTGCTTACGTTTCTTCAGCGACAAAAGTTTGTCTCAATTTATCGTGAACCTCGGAAATTTTTTTGCGTTATAATGTTACGAGTGAAGTATGTCGAAAAAAACTATAACCAAAATTTTTTCATTTGTCATTTTGACGACGAGTTTTTGCAGTCTCTTTTCCGGTTGTTTTTCAATCTCCTCAAGCCAAACTGTGAATGATAACCGCGCCGACGGAAATGTTTCGACCGATTACGAAAAGGCGAAAATCGTCGGCGCAATCAAAACCGATGAGATAACGGAAAGCAGCGGTATCGCCGCTTCAAAATGTCAGCCGGACGTTTTCTGGACGCATAATGATTCGGACGGCGGCGCGTTTATTTTCGCGGTGAACTCAAAAGGCGAAAAGCTCGGAACGTGGCAAGTCGGAAATTCAAAAAACACTGATTGGGAGGACATCGCCGCCAAGAAAAACGCCGCCGGCGAATGTTTTCTTTTTATTGGCGACATCGGAGATAACAAGCGAGTGCGGGAATTTTTAGTAGTCTTTCGCGTTCCCGAACCGGCGGTCTCGGCGGCGGGTAAAACTTCAAACGAGAAAACGCCGCTTTACGCGGAATCAATTGAGCCGATTAGATTTCGGTATCCCGACGGGAGTCGAGATGCCGAAACTCTGCTCGTTCATCCGCAAACCAGCGACTTGTATATTTTGACGAAACGCTTACGCGGCGCGGCGAGCGTCTTTAAACTCTCGAAAAATTACGTTCCGAATAGAATCAACCAACTTGAAAAAATTGCGGATTTCTCGGTTCCCGCTGTTCCGAACGGATTTTTAACCGGCGGCGACATTTCGCCGGACGGCAGGCGCGTCGTCCTCTGCGATTACTTTTCGGCTTACGAGATCGTTCTACCCGAGACGGCGAAGAACTTTGACGACATTTGGCGCGAAAAACCTTTTATCGTCGAACTCGGCGAAAGAGAACAGGGCGAAGCGGTTTGTTATGCGGCTGACGGCAGGGCGATTTACGCAACGAGCGAAAATATAAATTCCCCGATTATCGAAGTCAAGAGAAAATAAGTCCAAAGTTTAAAGTCCGAAGTCACAAGTCTCAAGTTTAATGCTGCAAATTACGCGTGTTTTTCCACTTTAGACAAAGGTCTTTGGATTTTTTAATTTGTTGGGACTTTTTGAGCGCCGGTTAATTTGTTTATAATCAATTTTGTAATAATTTTTTGGAGGATTTTATTTTATGCGAACCGAAACTTTAGAGTTCAGCAGCGTTAAAGGCGAAACGACCGCCTATGTCGCGTTGCCTGACGAGACCGACACCGACACGAAAGCCGTGATTGTCGTTCAGGAATACTGGGGCTTGAACGACAACATTAAAAAAATCGCCGGACGCTACGCCGACGAAGGTTTTATCGCCGTCGCGCCCGATTTATATTTGGGAGAAGTTACCGATGACAAACAGGAAGCCGCGAAATTGATGAAGAATCTTAAAACCGAAGACGGTTTGGATATTATCAATAAAGCGATAATCACGGCGCAGGACAAATACGGCGTGACCAGACTCGGCATCACGGGTTTTTGTATGGGCGGAACTTTCGCGCTCGAAGCCGCCTGCAAACTCGAAGGCTTGCACGCCGCCGCGCCTTTTTACGGCGACATTCCCGACGAATTTACTCTAAGAGGCTTGAAATGCCCGGTGCTTTTTATTTCTGGAACGAAAGACCAATGGATAGACCCGGAAAAAGTCGCCGAGTTGGAACGCATTGCAAAAACCGAGTCGCTGCCCATCGAGTCGGTTAAATACGAAGCCGACCACGCGTTTTTTAACGAAACCCGACCCGAAGTTTATGACGAAGCGGCGGCGAAAGATGCCTGGGCAAAGGCGATCGGGTTTTTTAACGAAAATCTTTAACTGAGAATTTTGACGATTGAGAGCCGTCAAGTTTATTCGATTAAATCGAATAAACTTGACGGCTTTTTAATGCAATGCCGTCACCGCGTCGGGATGGCTCGGCTGACTTTCTGAGAAACGAACATCTTCCGCCTTGTCCGCCTCTTTGCCGCGCTGTTTGGCGAGATACATTTTCGCGTCCGCTTCTTTAACGGATTTTTCCAAATCATTAATGTCGCTGAAATTGGCAAACCCAAACGACACACTGATTGATGTTTTTTCCGGCGCGCCGAACAATTTTACATCCTTCAAAAGCGCGTTGAGTTCACCCATTCTCGCAACCGCCTGAGCAGTGTCAAACCCGGGCATCACGACGAAAAACTCGTCGCCGCCCCAACGAAATATCAAATCGTCAGTTCGCACGAGCGAGCGAATGGCACGCGCTGCCGAACTGATTGCCGCGTCGCCCGTGGCGTGTCCGAGGCGGTCGTTAATCGGCTTTAGATTGTCAATATCGAACACGCCGACGCAACCCGAAATTGCTTTCTCGTCCCGATTTTGTTTTTGCAGAAAACTGTAAAAGGCGTGGCGCGTAAAGGCGGCGGTCAGCGGGTCAACGTGCGCGAGCTGTTCGAGTCGGTCGTGCGCTTCTTTGAGTTTGAGGTTAGTTTCCTCAACGTCCTGACGAACTTTTTCAAGCAGAACGATCACCATTCCGAAGCCGAGCATCACTTGCAGCACAAGGTCAATTATCGAACTGAAAGACAGATATGTTTCCAAATGCTGCGAGTATGAAGTATGCCGCAAACTGAAGATAATTGTGTAGTGAAAAAATTCCAGCGTCAGCAACGCCAGCGCTATTCGCATCGCGCGCCAGCCTGTATTATTTGGCGGAAGTTTGTCGGACATTCGCAGCGCGAAAAACGCGGTGCCGAAAGCCGACGCCATAATAAAAGAATGAAAGTTAAAAATCTTTATAAATTCGTTGTTGTAAGAAGCGATTAAGGCTACAGTCAAAGCTGCCGGAGCAGCGAGTATCAACGGGTCCCGAAAATTAATGGTTTTGCCGCAGGCGTAATTTCGACAACCCGCAATCAGCAGATAAGCGAACGCATATTCGCCCAAATAATAAATCAAAAAAAACGGCTTGGCGAATGAGTGGTAATTCAGAGCCAGGTAAAGACCGACTAATGCCAGACTCAGCGCGAGCCACGCATATTTCCAGTATTTCAGAGCGGTGGATTTTAGTGAACTGTTCAGAGAAAACGACAGCAGCGCAAGCAGCAGAATGCCGAAAAATTGAATTGTCAGAGTGACCTTTAAATCCATAACTTTTTGAGTTTAACTAACAATAAAAAACCTTAGCCATGAGGTGGCGTATGGATTCTCGTGAGATGAAAAAACTCGTTGTTAGTTTGGTAAAACAAATTTTAACGCATCACAAAAAAAATGTCTATGTTTTCAAAGATCTTGGCTGCGCTGATTTTTAATGATTTCGCGGAGTTCTGTAACGCCGGGCAAAGCGGTTCTCGCGCCGAGGGCGCGGCATTTAAGCGCGGCGACGGCGTTTGCCATTTGCGCCGAGTTTTCAACTGTCTCGCCTCGGATTAAACCGTAGAGCAGACCGACGCGAAACGCATCGCCCGCGCCGGTCGTGTCGCGGCAACCGCCGGGAACTCTGAAGCCGGCGGTTTCGACGAACTCGTTTTCACAGAAAAGCAGCGAGCCTTCGGCGCCGAGCGTCATTCCGACGAGGCGGCAGCCGAACCTGGATTTTATCTCGCGCAGCGAATCCCGCCGGTCTCGTATGCCGACGAGCTTTTCGGGAAATTCGGCTGAACAAATCAAAATGTCAATGTGCGGAAGCAATTCGCTGATTCCCTCGAAAAGGTTGTCAACATCGCTTGATATGACCGCGCCGGTCGCTTTCGCTCTTTGCGCCATCTGCTGGCAAGCGCGCGCGTCGTGCGTCGTGAAATGCAAAATTCTCCCCAATGGCGCTGCGTCGAGCGGCGCGGCTGATTCCTCATAAGCCAGCAGCTTATCGCGGTGCCAGATAACGGTTCGCTCGCCGGTTTGCTCGTCAATCACAATAAAAGCGATTTGCGTTTTTGCGCCCGCGATTTGTTCGGCGAATGTGATGTCAACCCCCGCGTCGCGCAACGTCTGCAACCCGAAATCGCCTTCGCGGTCGTCGCCGAAACGCCCGACGTATGCGGTTTTCAAATCTAGCCGCCGTAATCCGACCATTGTCGTCGCCACTTCGCCGCCCGCCGCCCGCGTGTAATCGGAAAGTTCGATTTTCGACGCATACGCCGGATAGTTTGGAACCTGGATTAAAAAATCAACCGCGTTGGTGCCAAATCCGACGACATCGAATTGTTTATTTTCCGGCAAAGTAAAAGGAAATTTCATAGTCAATAAGTAAGTAGTCGAGCAGAAATAGGCTATACTATTTCGCATAATGGGTAAAACGAAAGTTATTCAATTGAGCGACGCGCAACGTCAGGAACTTATAGATGGTTACCGAAGCGGCAAAAGTCACGCTTTTCGACAGTGTTGTCAAATGATTTTGCTCAAAAGCGAGAAACGCACCAGCCGTGAAATCGCCCGCTTGTTGGGTTGCCATAAAATCACGGTGAACGGGTGGGTCAAGCGTTTTGAAGCCGAAGGCACTGAGGGATTAAAAATGCGTCCGGGGCGCGGAAGGCGGGCAATTCTGAGCGCGGCAACCGATTTGAATCGTGTGCGGGCGGCGGTGATTCGTTCCCGTCAGCGCATCGGTCTGGCGCGCACCGAACTCGAAGCCGAGCTGCAAAACCCCTTTTCGACCCCGACGCTCAAAAGATTTTTGAAAAAAACCATTGCCGCTTCAAACGAATTAGAAAGCGATTGAAAAAGAAACCGCCGGCAGGGGTTTATCGGCTAAAGCGTGAGCTGTTGGGCGAAATGGAGCGGTTAAGCGAAAGCGGCGAGATTGATTTGTATTACGGCGACGAAGCGGGTGTCGCCTTGGAGCCGAACGTGCCGTATGGTTGGCAGTTTGGTGACGAAGAAGTTTCGATGTCGTCTGAGAAAGGCACAGGCATCAATTGTTTCGGGTTGTTGACACGCTCGAATAAAAGTTGGATGGCGACGAGCGAAGAGAAGATAGATGCCGCTTTTGTGGTCGAACAACTAGAACGGTTTTCGTTTTCGCTTTCAAAATTGACAGTTGTCGTTTTGGACAATGCGCGGATTCACACGGGCAAAAAGATGCGTGAACGGATCGGGGCGTGGCAAGGGCGCGGATTGTTCATCTTTTATCTGCCAACATATTCACCGCATTTGAACATTGCGGAAACACTCTGGCGCAAATTGAAATACGAAGGGTTGGCGGCGGAAGATTATGAGTCGAAAGCGCATTTGCAATATGCGGTTAGCCTTGCCCTTTCGACATTTGGAAAAAGCCTGCAAATCAGGTTTTCAGGCTTCAAACATAGTTCAGTTTATTTGTGAACGACTACTTAGTGTTTATAAGCGGTTCGAAACCGTTTAGTTGACGAATTTTCGCAGTCGAAAAAAACGAAAAACGCTCTTGCCAAACCGTCGGCAAACAAGTTAGATTGACAATCATACACATAATTTCATTTAACTTTTTTAAGTGAAGAAACGCAATAAATATACTTTAGATTGTTTGGAGAAAAGAAAAAATGCCGACCACAGCTTGTCCCGAATGCAGCGAAGACGTTTATGTTGATGCCGACTCCGAGCAGGGCGATACCGTCACTTGCGATGAGTGCGGAACCGATTTGGAAATCGTCGGACTCGACCCGATTGAACTCGATATACACGAAGAGGACGCGGATGATTTTAAGGAAGACGCCGACGAATACGAATACTAGCCTTCAGATTTTAGGGGCTACTGGTTTGATGGTTTGTTTTCGTAACCGTTGCGGTTTTGCTTGATTTGAAGGTTTTTTGGAGTTTCGATTCTGACGCGGCGAAACCGTCCGTCGCGGCGCGCGTCCAGTTTTGGATAAAACGCTAAAACATATGAAGACGTAATTTCTTCCGCGAGTGATTTAAAGAGCGGCTCGAAACTTTTTTGCGTCGCGTAAAAAGCGCGTCCGCCAGTTTTTTCAAGCAACCCGCTGGCTTCGAGCGGCGTGAGCAGCGGTTTTTTATCTCTCTGAAGACGCGAAAACGACGGCAAAAGTATCGAATAGACCGTCGTCTCCGCGTCATTGGCGCGTTCGACGACGGTTTTCGGCGAAACCACGTCGCCGACCGGAAAGCCGTCGGTGATTAATATAACGGCGCGTTTCGGAATTTTGTCTCTGACGGCGGACGGCGATTTTTTCCTCAGCAGCCGAATCGCGTCGTCAACCGCGTCGTAAGCGTGCGTGGAAAGTCCGTCCTGCTCACGAAAAAGTTTCTCAAAACTTTTTTCGAGCCGGTCGGGACGATTCGTAAAAGACTGCAGCGTTTTGACTTCCATTCCGAAAGTCATCAGGGCGAAATAAGAATCGTAATCGGCGAGTTTTTGAATGAAAATGCGGAGCGCGTCGCGCAGCCGCGTCAGTTCTTCGCGCGTTACGCTGCCGGAGACGTCAAGCGCGAAAACTATCGAAAGCGGGCGACCGTCCTCTTTTTTTATCGCCTCGAAAAAATCAATCGGACGCTCTACGCCGTCTTCGTAAAGCTTAAAGTCTTTCGCCTCCAGCCCGCGCACCGGCTTGCCGTCTCGGTCGGTAACGGTAACTTCAAACGGAACGAGTTCGGTCTCGACGCGAATTATTTCATCGGCATCTTCCTCCTGCGCGGTAACTGAAATTGTCAGACAAAATAAAAAAAGAAAAATCAATCGCCGCCCCGCGCCGCCCGCCGTAAAATTCCAAAAACCTCTTTTATTTATAATTGTTTGCGGTTTCATTCGGCTCAAACTTTCTTATTGCTTTCCCGTTCGCTTATGGTTTAAAATCAAAAATCGAGTAATCTTTTAAGATTCTTTCAAACTAGCAAATAAGTTCTGTTAAAATCAATACGCATTTAAGAAATTTTTAAAAAGTTTTCTGTTGCCTGAAATTTCAATTGCGAATCAGCCATCAATCATTCTGACGAAACCTGCTCAGCTTGATCATTCAACTTGACTAATACCCGCCACGAAACTTCGCCGTGAAATTTCTTTTATTATATAACCGACATATTCAATGATCTCTTCATGCAGTCTGATTGCCCGCTATTTTGCTGTAAAATAAAAAAAATAAAAATCCAGAATATATTTCAAAGCCTGGCACAAAAGTTGAATTACCCTCTCGACGGCTCAAAAAAGTTTGAGTCAGTAGAAAACCTCTCGCATTGAACTAACGAATATTTATTTTGACGAAACGAAGCGAATGTGTTCTCAAATTACGGAGAAAAATACTTTGAAAAATTTCAACTCATCGGACAACAGCCCATCAGCCAAAATTTTTTTGTGGCTGATGCTTAGCGCAAGTTTTTTGATTTTAGGCGCGGCGATTTACGGAAGTTTCTCATTCTCCGCCGCGCAGCTTGTCGCTCTGTCGGTCACGCTCGTTATCGCCGCGCTCGTCAGTCAGCATCAATTTACGATTCCACGAACCAAAATAACGCTCACCGCCAGGGAGCTGATAATTTTTTGGGGAACGATTTGGCTCGGCACAGCGGGCGGCGTTCTGCTCGCCGCGGGTATCGCCGCCGCTCAGTATAAAATTGCGCGAAACGACAAAAGAGAACAATTGTTTGGCGCAACGGTCAGCGTCATCGCCGCTTTTGTGGCGGGAAACGTTTTTTATTCGATTTTGCAAAACTTCGCCGGTTTCGGCGAAACATCGGTCGGCGGAAACGCGCTCGCCATTGGCTGGCTGATGGCGGCGGCGGCGGTGATGGTTTTCGCGTATTACACATTTACGGAATTTCTGCCGGCAATCTTTTTCGGACTCGAAACCAACTCTTCAATTTCCGATTTTTGGAAAGAGGCGATTGTTCCGTCGCCCGGCAAATACGCGGTCGGTGTTGTCGCCGCGTTTATCTTCCACTTCGCATTTCTCCAGTTCGGTCTATACTTCGGTTTGGTTCTTTTGCCGTTGACCGTTTTCGGGCATTTCGCTTATCGGCTGCACCTCGCCCGTTTTGCCCAGAAAACCAAAGAAATTACGGAAGCCAGCCGCGTTCATCTGGCGACCGTCGAAGCGTTGGCGACGGCGATTGACGCCCGCGACCAGGTTGGCATCGGTCACGTACGCCGAACACAAATTTACGCGGTCGGCATCGGCGAGCTTTTGAAATTGTCTGCCGACGAACTCGAAGCCGTTAACACCGGCGCGCTGCTGCACGACGTCGGCAAACTCGCTGTTCCCGATCATATCCTGAATAAACCCGGACGACTAACGCCCGCCGAAATGGAAAAAACGAAAATTCACGCATCGGTCGGCGCATCAATTTTAGAAAAGATAAATTTTCCCTATCCGGTTGTGCCGACGGTCAAACATCATCACGAATGGTGGGACGGAAGCGGTTACCCGGACAATCTGAAAGGCGAAAACATTCCGCTGACGGCGCGGATTTTGGGGGTCGCCGACGCCTACGACACGCTTCGCGGCGCGCGTCCGTATCGTCCGGCGCTGGCGCGCGACGAAGCCCGGCGATTTCTTTCGAGCGGCGCTGGAACGCAGTTCGACCCGAAAATCGTTGACGTATTTTTGCGAAATTTAAGCAAGTTCGAGGCGAAAGTCGAAGCGCAGGGATTTTCCTACGTTTTCGACCGGGAAAGCGCCGCCGAGAATTACAACAACGGCAGCGGCGACGATGGTGGCGGACAAAGCTACGTCGAGCAAATCAAACGCGCCAATCGGGAAGTTTTTACGCTTTACGAACTGGCGCGGGTTTTCAGCTCGTCCTTAAATCTGCATGAAACGGTTTCCTTGTTCGTCGAAAAAATCGGCGAACTCGTCCCGTTCGATACGTGCGCCGTATATTTAACAGAGGAAACGGGAGATTCCGCCAAAGCGGTTTATGTTCAGGGAGCGAACAAATCCGCGCTTAAAAACAAACGGGTTAAAATAGGCGAGGGCGCAACCGGCTACGCCCTAAAAATGCGAAAAGCCGTGCATAACATCGAGCCGGGACTTGATTTCGATTTCAGCAGCTTTGACCTCGACGAGGGTTATACCGCAATGGCGTCCTTGCCTTTGATTGCCGATGAAAAACTAATCGGAGCGGTTTCGCTTTACTCGTGCGATTTGGAAAACTACGAAGAAGAACATATGCGTCTGCTTGAGACGGTTTCGCGCATCGCCTCTGACGCGATTTTCGTCGCGCTGCAGCACGCCGAATCCGAGTCGCGCGCTCTGACCGACCCGATGACAAATCTGCCGAACGCCCGCAGTCTGCAATTGCAGTTTGAAAAGGAAACGGCGCGCGCCAGCCGCAACGGAGCGAACTTTCATTTGTTAATGCTCGACCTCGACGGATTCAAAGCGGTAAACGATACTTTCGGACACAAAACCGGCGACAAATTATTAAAGGAACTCGCCCGCGTAATGACCGATCAACTCCGCGATTACGATTTTCTGGCGCGTTACGCGGGCGATGAATTCGTCGCCATCGTGCCGGAAACCGACCGCGAAAGCATTAGTGAATTAAGCCGCCGGATCGAAAAAGCCGTTAACGAATTTGTTTTGCCGCTCGGCGAAGGCGAGTGCGCGCGCGTCGGCGTCAGCATCGGCGCGGCGTGTTATCCGAACGACGGCGAAACGCTCGACCAGATAATCATACGTGCCGACAAAGGAATGTATGAGGTCAAAGCGCAACGCAAACAAACTCATCTTAATGAACGGCTTTCGCCGCCGCTGGCGCAGTTTACGCCGGAAACCGCGCCGAGCGATGATTTCGTTTCGGAAGAAAACACCATCATCGAACCGGAAGTTTTGCCGTGCGATGATTTTTCGCCGGAAGAATGTTCCATCGTCGAACTCGACGAAAGCCACATCATTTCGTCGGCAATCAATTAACTTCAGCGAATGCCGCGCTAATGTGGAATTCCCCTGTTTGAAATCAAGGTAAAGAATTGCGTTAAAATATAGCGCGTCGGCGCGCCAATCGGTTAAGTTATTTCGAGCCGCAAACCGTCCAGCGCTTTGATAACTTCGCACGGCGGCGAAAACTTTACGACTTCTTTTTCAAAATCAACTGCGTCCCATTCGGGGTAGAGATGAACCAGGAGCGCGCGTTTCGGTTTGGCGTAACGAATCAAGCGCATCGCCTCGCTAAGTCCGAGATGCGTTTCGACCGGCTTGTCCGCAAAAAAGGAACATTCCAGAACAAACAAATCTACCGCTCGCGCCAGCGTTCCCAAAGTTTTCTCGTATCCGGTGTCCGCCGAATAAACGATTGTTTTATCGCTCTCATTCCGCAAATGAATGGCTAAACTTTCCGGCGTGTGCGGCGTGTCGAGCGCGACGGCTTCGATCTTTTCTAAAATCGCAAACTTCTCTAACGGTTCGACCTCGATTATTTCCATCGGAAACGGCTGATTCAATAAATTATATTCGTTTGCCGCGTCAAACTTTTCGATTAAATTTCGTAAACCTTTCGCGCCAAAAATTTTCAGCGTTTTTGTCCGCGCCGCCGTTTCGGGCGCGTATTTCGTGCCGAACAAAAACGCGGGCAGCCCGCCGATGTGGTCGAGATGAAAATGCGAAATCCAAATCGCGTCGAGATTCGCCCAATCGAGCCGTTCCTGCGCCATCCGATGCACGGCGGAAGCCGAACAATCCAACAACAGCGAGCCGCTCGCCGTTTCGAGCCAGAAGCCGGACGAACTTCTCTGCGGATGCGGCACTGATGTTCCCGAACCCAAAACAATAAATTTCATAAAATTATTAAACCGTAAAGGATGCTAAGGACGCAAAGAATAATTTACTGTGGATAAAGGCAGTAGGCGGAGATTAAAACAAAATGCGAATCTTTTCTCATCACTGTTTATCCTCTTAATTGCTGTAAATTATTCTTCTTCGTATTCTCTGTGGTAAATTTTTGTATGAATGAAATTGACATTTTAGCAATCTTCGCGCACCCGGACGATGTGGAATTAACCGTCGGCGGAACGCTTTTGAAGATGAAATCTTTGAATTACAAAACCGGCGCGTTGGACGTGACGCGCGGCGAAATGGGAACTCGCGGCACAGCCGAAGGACGCGCCGCCGAAGCCGAAGAAGCGGCGAAAATCCTAAAGCTCGACGTGCGGGAAAATCTAGGTTTGCCCGACGGTCGCGTTTTTGCAACCGACGACGAGCGGGCGAAACTGGTCAGAGTTTTGCGCCGCCTGAAACCGAAACTCTTACTCACGCACCAAATTGACGACCCGCATCCTGATCATCATCACATCGCGCAGCTTGTCAGAGAATCGGCGCGTCTGGCTTCGATGCGTAAATACGACGCGGATTTCGGACAAGAAAAAGTTCGAGTTCCGATTGTCGCGCACAACATTTTTTCGCAGCGCGTTACGCCGTCGTTCATCGTTGACATTTCGGAATTTCTCGAACAAAAGACCGAAGCCATTCGCGCTCACGCTTCGCAATTTTACGACCCGAATTCCGAAGAGCCGGAAACGCGTTTGACGGGCAAAGGATTTATCGCCGAACTAGAAAACCGTTCGCGTTATTTCGGCAGCTTAATCGGCGCGGCGGCAGGCGAGCCGTTTTTCGTTCGCGAGGCGTTGAACGTCGAAGACCCGATTGCGCTTTTGACGCGTCCGATGAATCTTTATTCTTAAACTTAAATCACTTGGCTTTCACCGCGTGTCTCGTTAAAATTCAAGCAAATTTATTTCAACGCAAATTAATTGATGAGAAAAATTACAATAATCTGTTTCGTTATTCACGTTTGTTTTTTCGCTCAATCGTTCGCGCAAATTCCTAGGAATGTCGCAGTGCAAATCATCCGCGCCGAAGATGAACGGCGATATGATAAAACTTTGGAAGATTTGATGAAGATTGGAGGCGAGAAACTTCGCATTCGCGCCGCGCTCGCCGCCGGACGCATTGGCGATGAACGGGCGGTTCCCGCTTTGATAAATCTTTTGGGACCTGGTTCCTCGGGTGAACTTCGAGAGATGGCGGCGTTCGCGCTCGGCGAAATTGAGTCAATCAAAGCGGCGGACGCGATTTTAAGTTATTTGGAGAACGAAAAAATCGCGCCGGAAGTTCGCGCGCGTCTAGTTGAGGCGGCGGGAAAAATCGCGGCGGCAAACGCCAAAGACCCGAAAGCCATTGAACTAGGCAAAGCGATTCTCGACGTTTTGGACGCGGAAGCGACACAACCGAAACAAGACCGTTTGACCGTTCTGCTCGGCTTGACTGCGATTCTGCGGGCGCGTCCCGAAAAAGGCGATTCGGTCGCGGCGAAATTTTTAACCAACATTGACGCAAGGATTCGCGCCGATGCCGCCAACACTTTATTGAGAATCCGCGCCAAGAATGCGGGCGAACAGCTTCGCGCAATGCTGCACGCCGATAAAGACGCAATTGCGCGAGCGAACGCGGCGCGGGCGCTCGGCGCGGCGGAAGACGCAGGCGCTTTCGACGCGTTGCTCAATGCCGCTTTGACCGACGAAGATTCGCGCGTGCGCGTTTCCGCGATTCGTTCTTTAGGAAGTTTGAAAGATGCAAAAGCCGCTGACAAACTGCTTGAACGCGGCACGATGCTTTTAGCTAGTTATAAAAAATCGAAAGCAGCCGCCCCTAATGAGAAAAGCGAGTTATTGGAAATTACGACGACTTTGGGCAGAATCCTGCCGAATTCAAATGATGAAAGAGTGATTAAATTTCTGCAAGATGTTCGGGAAGCGGATAAAGCTAGTTCACCTGAAACCGAAATAGCCTATGCGAAGATTGCACCGATAAAATATATTGGATTAGGAACTTTCTCTAAAGGCGCAAAGCTCAAATGGCGAGAATTATCTAGTCAAGCGCAAGCTATCGGAGAACTAGCTGCTTCGGATTTGCTTGATAAATCAGAAAAAGACGCTTTGCAATCAGTTTGGAAATCCGCTTTAACTTCAGAAAAAACAATTGCGCCGGACATTGTAATACCTGATTATCTCCGAACATACGCACAATTCAAATCAAATGATTTGCCAGAAATTTTAATAAAATACCTTGAGCATAAAGACGTATTTATTCGTGCTACCGCAGCAGAACTTTTAGGTGATACAACTCCATCGAGAGAAAATGTTCAAGCATTAAAGGCAGCTTTTAGTGCAATTATATTGCAGGAATTGATGCCCGATAAAGAGTATAACGATGCGCAACTGGCTATTATTACCGCTTTAGCCAAACAAGATAAAGAAAAACAAGAAATCAAACTTCTGTTTCCGATGGCTCTTCAAGCGCCTGATTTTCTGGTTCGTCGTCACACGGCAAGCATTATCAAGCAGTATGGTTTGGAAAAAGAATCTCCTGTGATAGAAGCCGTGACATACGTTAATTCGGTAATGCCGCGCCGGTCACAGAAAAGCACGAAGCTCGGACAGCTTTTGAACACGAACGCCGATTACGCGCGCGCCGTTTCGCGCAAAAACGCGCGGGCGATTTTAACGACCGAAAAGGGAATTTTCACAATTGAATTTGCGCCGGAAGATGCGCCGCTAACGGTTGATAATTTTATTAAATTAGCGCGCAGTGGTTACTTTAACGGCACAGCGATTCACCGCGTCGTGCCGAATTTCGTAATGCAGGACGGCGACCCGCGCGGCGACGGCAACGGCGGACCGGGCTGGCAGATTCGTGATGAAATAAATATGCTCGAATACGAACGCGGCGCGGTCGGAATGGCTCTGTCGGGCAAAGACACGGGCGGCTCGCAGTGGTTCGTTACGCACGCGCCGCAGCCGCATCTCGACGGCGGCTACACGGTTTTCGGGTGCGTGAACGAAACCGATATGAAAATCGTAGATAATCTCGTGCGCGGCGATAAAATTACGAGCGTGAAAATTGTTGAAGGAAATCCGTCGCCGAAAAAAAGAAAATGAGCAAGGATGAAATTAGAAAAAAGGCGGTTGAAAATTACGTTAAATCTTACAACGATTTCGATGTCGAAAATATGTTGAAAGATTTAGACGAAAACGTCGTTTTCCGAAATATCGCCGACGGCACGGTGAATCTGACGACTGAAGGCATCGCCGAATTTCGGGAACAAGCCGAACGAGCGGTCAATCTTTTTAGCCAAAGAGAACAAAAAATTACCCGATTAAAGTTCAGCGAAAATGAAGTCGAGGCTGAAATTTCCTACAGCGGAATCATCGCCATTGATCTTCCCGGCGGTTTGAAGTCAGGCGGCAAAATCGAACTAGACGGAAAATCAATCTTTCGTTTCGCCGCCGACAAGATTGTTGAAATCGAGGACATCGGTTGAAAAAGTAAAACGATGGAAAATCTTGAAAGAAAAGGAGCCGCTTTCGGTTTATCGAGAGAAGAACGCAAACGAATCGAGATTGAAGACGGTCTGGAAAGCCTCTCAAAATACCTCGACGATTGGGTGAAAATTCCCGTCGTTGGTTGGCGATTCGGGCTTGATGCGCTCGTCGGTTTGATTCCGAACGTGGGCGATACGGTAACATCGCTCGCTTCGTTTTACATTCTCGTCGCCGGCGTACGTTACGGCGTGCCGAAAATCACTTTGCTGAGGATGGCTTTTAACATCGGACTTGATTACATCGTCGGCGCGATTCCGTTCCTCGGCGATGCGTTTGATTTTTTCTGGAAGGCGAACCGGCGGAATATGGATTTGATTCGGGAACGCGGAACTGGAAAAGGCAAGGGAACAACGAGCGATTATATTTTCGTTTTTGGGATGATTTTGCTTTTAATCGGAATTTTGGTTGGTTCGATTATCGTGAGTTTGTATATTCTAGGATTGTTTTTCAGAGAGCTTGGGAATTTGTTCAATTCTTAAAGACAATTTGCCCGCGAAATACACGAAAAATTGTTTTTGATTTCCTTTTGTGTATTTCGCGTATTTCGCGTATTTCGCGCTGGCGTGTTTCATACTCGAAATTAATTTTAGAAGAATTCTAATCCCAACCTGTATCAAATCTTAAGAATTTATAAAATTATTTTGGTTGAACGGTTATGCAGTCATCGCAACTTGGCGGGCTTGCACCGGCGGGAACTAAAATAAACTGCGTTAAATTTTCGTCAGTGAAAGCATTTAACAAAACGATTCGGTCTTTCTGAATTCCTTTTAATTTAAAGTAATCAAAAAGTGCCTGATTTTTTTGCTCGACCGTTTTTCGCGAAGTTTTTCTTGCAAATTTTTCGATGATGTATGCCAGTGCGGTTGGGTTTTCTTGCAGTCTCACTGCAAAATTATTAATTCTTGTCTTATCTATCTGCAACGCAGAAAATGAAAACTCGTCAATTAGTTCAGGTGTGTAGAGAATGCAAATAGACATACTTTCCGAACTTGTATTCGGACATTTTTCAGGTAAGCCGATTATTTCAATTGTCAGTGTGAGAATTTCGCCTGCGTTTTCGGGCTTCTGCAAAACTCTAACAGCTAAAGTTCCTTGTCCTTCAATATTTCACCACCCGAAATCGTCCATTTATATTCCAGATTAAGCTTTTCGGCTTCCTTGCCTAGATTTGCGGTAAAAGTTGCCGTTTCGCCGGGTTGAGTAATTCCTGCCGGACTCACTACATCTATCGTCGGACAAGACGAATTTTTATCCAATTGCGCGAACGCGCCACCGCAAAAGATTAAAATGAAAATTAAAATGAAAAGAAAGTTTTTCATAATCAAAATTCAAGAGCCACTCGAATAAAAACTCGCAATAATTTTAAGATTCTTGACTGGCGGCGATTGATTCGGGCGCAACAGCCGCGGGCGCGATGTATAAAATTCTCGTGCAGCTTTCGCACGTCATAATTTTGTCGCTGGTTTTAAGTTCGACCTGCATTTGCGGGCGCAGCTTCATAAAACACGCGCTGCACGAACCGCCGATGACTTCGGCGACGGCGATTCCGTCGCGGCTGCGCTGCGCCAGACGGTTGTAAATCGAAGCCATCTGCGGCGGCAAGGTGATGAAAACTTCGTGGCGTCGGGCAGTCACCGCTTCAAATTCCTTACGGTTGGCAGTGAGTTCCTTATCGAAATCGGCAAGCGCAGCTTCACGATTAGCTTCGAGAGAATTTATCTCATCCGAGCGTTCGGCTAAAACTTTTTCAACTTCTTCGACTTCGCTCATTCGTTCCAAAACCTGCGTCTCCAGCGCGGAAATCTGTTTTTGCAGCGCGTCGGTTTCGCGCATTGCCGTTTCGTATTCCTTCTGGTTTTGCGACGCCTTTAAGTTTCGGTCAGCGCGCATCAGATATGTTTTATTTTCGGCGATTTGCTTTTCCAAATCGGCGCGCTTCGTTTGCGCCGCATCGCGTTTTGCCTGTATCTCACGAATAGAAGAGGCGTGCCGTTCAAACTCTTGTTCGATACTTGCACGCCTCTGTTCTGCCGATTCGATGGCTTTTTTTAATTTGCGGATGTTGGTGTCCGTCTTTTGCAACTCAATTAGCTTTTCAAGTTCTGAACTCACTGGCGAAATCTCCTGTAATGAATAGCGTCGTTAATAAAGAGTTTCACACATTATCTATTAGCTTGCAAGAAAGTTGAAAGTTCAAAGTTTAGTTTGCCGCAGCGCCGGGCATATAAGTTTTATTAAAGTCAATTTCGCCGATTCTCACTTTACATTTGGCGGCTGGGCGGTTTTGGTGCGCAGCGAGATGCCTTCGTCGCCGATTAAAAAGACGCGCCGCGCTTCGTAGGAAGACATATTGGTCGGCAGATAGTTGAGCAGATAACGATTTTTTTTGAGTTCGTCGCAGATGAATTTCGCCGCCGTCTGCGCTTCTTCAATCGGGAAAATTCGCCCGCCCGTGCCTTCGGTCAATTGTTCGATAACCTGACCGGCTTTCGGTTGGTTGCGGCGAAACGCGCCGCCGGTGCGGTCGGGAATTTGCAGCGCGTAAATCGTGATGTTTTGATTTTGCAAATCGCCCAAAACTTTGTCGAAACTGATTTTACTGCCACGGTCAAGCCCGTCGCTGATTAAAATTACGACGGTTTTGCGCGTGCCGGGCATCAGCGGCAGCAGAATTTCGCCGACCGACGCGTTCAGCGAATCGAACAGAAACGGATTGCCTTTTTTGCGAAAGGCATTGACCGAGGTTTCAATCTTTTTCGCGTCGTCGGTCCATTCCTGTATGATTTCCGCTTTTTCGTCGTAACCGACGATAAAAAGCTGGTCGCCGTCGAAAATCTCGTAAGCAAATTCCATCGTTGCCTTCTTTAAAGTTTCAACATCGGCGCGGACGGTTTGCGAGTTGTCAACCATTAACAGAATTTTCGCGGGCGACGGGTCGAAGCTGAAATTTTTGATTTTCTGCTCGACGCCGTTTTCATACAAAGAAAGATTTTCGGTCTTTATCGTCTCGCCCGCTTTATCTGTGCGCGAGGCGACGACGCTTAAAATTGTGCCGTCCGAATCGAGCGTTCCGGTCGCGCTGCGCCGCGATTGCGCGCTTGTCGGCGCAAAACTCAAATTCAAAAATAAAATCAGCAGGCAAATTTTTTCGACCGGAAATTTCATCGTTTCTTAAACCTCAATCTTCTTTGGTAACTGTATCTTTTTTCGGCGCGTCGGCAGCGGCTACGGCATCGTTTGCCTTGTTTGATGCGCCTTCGGGCGCGACGGTTGATTCGGCGGCGGAAGTTTTTTCCGTGTTTTCCGTTTTCGCGCCCTTTTCCGTCGTTTCGCCTTTACCATCTGCGGCGGTCTCCTTCGTTTTATTCGAGTAATCGGTAACATACCAGCCCGCGCCTTTGAATTGAAAGCCGGACAGCGACCATTGTTTTTCCAGCCGCCCGCCGCAAACTTCGCAAACGGTCAAGGGTTCGTCGGAAATCTTCTGCATTTTTTCCAAGCGCGCTCCGCATTCGGCGCATTTGTATTCGTAAATCGGCATAAATTTTATTCTTTTATTTTATTCTCCCTAAAATTATAAAAATTGTGTTTGCCCAAAAGCAAACTTGGCAAACTAATTGCTTATCTTCAATGAGTAATTTCTGTAGCAAATCGAGGAGAGTTGAGTGATGAAAAAATATATCTTGGCGTTATTTTTACCGACATTTTTGATTTTTGCGGCGACGGTTTCGGGGCAACAAAACGAATCGAAGGCAACGGCTGCGCTGACGACCGTGCCGAGCGTTGACTTGAAACGATACAGCGGAAAGTGGTTTGAAATCGCGCGTTACGAGAATAAATTTCAGAAGCAGTGCGTCGGCAACACGACGGCGACCTACGCGATTAAAACCGACGGCAAAGTTGAAGTCATCAACGAATGTCTGAAAAAAAACGGCGAAATTGAGCGCGCGCGAGGCGAAGCCAGAATCGTTGATAAAAAGACGAACGCCAAACTCGAAGTGCGTTTTGCGCCGGCGGCTTTATCGTTTCTCACGGCTGTCTGGGGCGATTACTGGATTTTAGAATTAGACGACAATTATCAATACACCGTTATCGGCGACCCGAAACGCAAGTATTTCTGGATTCTCAGCCGCACGCCCGAGTTAAGCGACGCGACTTATCAAAACATTTTGCGTCGCGCGGAAAAGTTAGGATTCGACCCGGCGAAAGTTTACAAAACTCCGCAAAAAGTCGAAGCGGTCAAAGGCTCGGTCATCGAAAAGTCATAAATTTTCGACAACGAAAAATCAGACAAAAACGGCGAAAACTTCGTTGGAAAATAAAAAGCCTTTAACGGTCAGCTTTAAATGATTGTCGGCGATTTTAATTAACTCCAAATCTTCTAAACGCTGAATATCATCGTGGTGTTTGGCAATCAAATCAAAGCCGAACCTTTTTTCGTAAGCCGCTAAATTAATACCTTTGCTTAAACGCAAACCGAGAAACGCTGCTTCGGCGGCGATTTCTATTTCTTCCCGGTGAACGATTGGCGAATCGCCGACTTCAATTAACCGCACGTATTTCGCCGTGTCGCGCTCATTTGAATAACGAACGCCCGCGCCGTCGAACGAATGCGCCGAGCAGCCGAAACCGAAAACCGGGTCGAGCGTCCAATACTTCGAGTTGTGTTTCGACTCGCAGCCAGGCAAAGAGAAATTTGAAATTTCGTATTGCCGGTAGCCTTGAGCGGAAACTTGTTCGAGCATCAATTCATACATCGAGGCGGCTAATTCTTCGTCGGGCAAAGGCTGGCGACCGCTGCGGATTTGTTCAGCCAGCGGCGTGGCTTCGTGAATTTCCAGCAGATAAAGCGAAAGATGTTCAGGTTGTAAGGCTAACGCTTCGTTTAAATTTCTTTCCCAATCCTTTAATGTTTGGCGAGGCAGTCCGGCGATTAAATCAAAACTGACGTTCGTAAAATCAGCCGTTCTTAAAAGTTCGATTGTTTCGCGCACATCAGCGGCGGTGTGTTTTCGTCCGAGCCGTTTCAGTTCCGCATCGTCAAAAGTTTGCGCTCCGAAACTCGCTCTCGTTACGCCAAGATTTCTGTAGGCTTTTAATGTGTCGAGCGTGACGGTTGCGGGATTCATCTCCATCGTAATCTCCGCACCGGCGGCAACGGAAAATTTTCCTTCAATCGCCTTCAGGATTTTTTCGAGCTGGACGGAAGAGAGAAGCGAAGGCGTTCCGCCGCCGAAATAAATCGTGTCAACGCCGGTCGGACGCGGCGCGAGCGGTCGAGAGAAGTTTGCGGCGTTACCGAAATTTTCGATTTCTTTAACGAGCGCGGAAACATAGTCTTCGACAATCTCCGCGTTTTTATAAACGTCAGTAGCAAAATCGCAATACGAACACCGCGAACGGCAAAATGGAACATGAAGATAAACGCCGGCTTCGCTCATTTTTGCTTTGGTTTCTCAAGAACCGTGTGTAATATCCGTCGAATGTGTTTTTCAAGTCGCCGTCAGTTTTCTAGTTGCTTTTCAAGCGAACTTTCCCAGACGGCTTCGAGTTCGGAAATCGTTGCGGAAGCGACTTCCGAATCGTTTATTTTAATCGTTAAATTCGCGCCGCCGACCTTGCCGATAACCGTCAGCGGGCAATTCGTCTCTGCGGCAATCGCTTTGATTCTTTCAAAATTTTCCGCCGTAAAACTGATGACGATGCGCGACGGCGATTCGGAGAAAAGCACCGCTTCGTTTGATAAATTTTCGTTCTTCAAATTAATTTCTACACCCGTGGCTTTTCGATTGAGCGATGAAAAACAGCTTTCGGCAATCGCCACGGCAAGCCCGCCGTCCGACGCATCGTGCGCCGATTCGAGCAAAAACTCGTCGGCTAATTTCAGACAAGTTGCCTGCACTCGTTTCTCTAAACTCAAATCAATTACAGGAACTTCGCCCGACTCAATCAATTCGTCAATGGAAAATCCCAAAATTGTCTGTGCGTATTCGCTGACGCTCAGATCATCGTTCGTGACGCCCAAAAGCGCAATCAAATCGCCGCTATTCTTAAAGCCCTGCGTAATAATTTTTCTGGTGTCCTCAACGAGTCCGACCATTCCGATAACCGGCGTCGGTAAAATTCCGCGTCCTTCGGTTTCGTTATAAAACGAAACGTTGCCGGAGACGACGGGCGTTTCAAATGCTTCGCACGCTTCTTTCATTCCGTCAATCACTTCGGAAAAATCCCACATCACTTCCGGGCGTTCGGGCGAAGCGAAATTTAAACAATTCGTTACGGCAATCGGTTTTGCCCCGACGCAGACGACGTTTCTGGCAGCTTCGGCGACGTTTAATTTCGCGCCATCTCTCGGACTGACGGCGACGAAACGCGCATTGCCGTCGAGACACATCGCAACCGCGCGGCGCGTTTCCTTGACGCGCACGATTGCCGCGTCCGCGCCCGGCAAAACGGCGGTGTTCGTCCGCACCATCTGGTCGTATTGCCGGTAAACCCAGCGCTTTGAACAAATGTTCGGCGCGGAGAGAAGCATTTTTAATGCTTCTCTCGGGTCTTCGGTCTTCGGTTTTCGGTTTTCGGTTTTCGGCTCTGGACTTTGGACTTTGGACTTTGGACTTTCAAGCGGACGCTCGTATTTCGGCGCTTCGTCGGTTAGCTTATCAACCGGCAAATCGGCTTCGAGACTTCCGTTGTGAAAAATCTTCAAACGATTGCCTTCGACGACTTTGCCGACGACCACCGCGTCCAAATCCCATTTGTTGAAAATCTCGACAATCTCGCGCTCGCGCCCGCGGTGCGCGACAATCAGCATTCGTTCCTGCGATTCCGAGAGCAACATTTCATACGCCGTCATTTCCGATTCGCGCTGCGGAATCAAGGTCAAATCGAGTTCCAAACCGGTTCCGGCGCGCGCCGCCATCTCGACCGACGAAGAAGTAAGCCCAGCCGCGCCCATATCCTGAATGCCCGCAATTGCGCCTGAACGCATCGCTTCGAGACACGCTTCGAGCAGGAGTTTTTCGAGAAACGGGTCGCCAACTTGCACGGTCGGGCGTTTTTCAAGCGCCGCTTCATCAAACTCCGCGCTCGCCATCGTTGCGCCGTGAATGCCGTCGCGCCCGGTTTTCGCGCCGACGTAAAGAACCGGATTGCCGACGCCCGACGCTTTGCCGAAAAATATCTGGTCTTTGCGGACGATGCCCAAAGCAAACGCATTGACCAGCGGATTTAAATTATATGCTTCGTCAAACACGACTTCGCCGCCGACGGTCGGAACGCCAAAACAATTTCCGTAAAATCCGATGCCTTCAACGCAGCCTTTCAAAATTGATCGGTTGCGGTTGCCGTGCTTTTCGTGATTCAAATGCCCGAACCGCAAGCTGTTCATCGCCGCAATGGGACGCGCGCCCATCGTGAAAACGTCGCGCAAAATTCCGCCGACGCCGGTCGCCGCGCCCTGAAACGGTTCGATAAACGACGGGTGATTGTGCGACTCGACCTTAAAAGCGACGCACCAATCGTCGCCGATGTCCACGACACCGGCGTTTTCGCCGGGCGGCACAATTACGCGCGCGCCCGTCGTCGGCAGCCGTTTTAAATGAACGCGCGAAGATTTATAAGAACAATGCTCAGACCACATCACCGAAAACACGCCGAGTTCAGTCAAATTCGGCTCGCGCTCCAAAATCAATTTGATTTTTTCGTATTCCTCAAAGGTCAAATTGTGTTGCTGCACAATTTTGGGCGTGATTGGCGGTTGATTCATTAGTAAAAACTCTCTACCTGGAAAAATCTCGTTTAAAACAAAAAAGAGAGTTTATGCGGTTCGGACTCGTTTTTCAAATCCGTCGCGCCAAACTCTCCGAAAACATTTTCTCAAGCGAGCTATTTATTTTTCGACTTTATAACCTCAGGTTCCGGTTTCAAATCTTTATTGAGGGTTTTCTCGATTTCCGCGCGCAGAAATTCGGTTTTGAATTTTCCCTGTTTGATATAAATTGTTTCGCCGCCTGCATTGTATAAAATCGTAAACGGCAAACCACCTTGCCAATTTTTCGACACGACGGCGATTGCCGCGCCTTCGTCCGGCGTTTTCAAAAGATAGGCGGGCGCGTCGGATTTCATCTGCGCTAGAAACTTCGGCACGTCGCCGTTTATTTCGGAAAGTTCGTCGAGGGACACAGTGATTAAATCAATTTTATCTTTATAATCGGCGCCGATTTTAACGAGGTCGGGAAATTCCTCGCGGCACGGGTCGCACCACGTTGCCCAGAAATTTACCAGCAGCGGTTTGCCAGTCGGTTTGAGCAGATTTTTCAACGCTACGGCATCAATCTGCGTAACCTTAGGCAGATTTGAAATTGTCTGACTTTTTGGCGTGGGCGTTTTGGATGCGACTTTTTTAGTCTGCGCAGCGGAATCTACGGCGCATAAAAAGACGACGCAAGCTAAAATTGCCGAAACCCGAAAAAAAATTAGCCGCGAACAAACACGAAAGACCACAAAAGGTTTGTTGATTTCGTTTCGTGTTTGTTCGTGTTTGTTCGCGGCTGAAAAAAACTTTAGTTTTTGTGGTGAATTCATCGTTTAATTTTTTTCCGCCCGTTTAATCGAGCAGCCAAAGGCGTTCGTAATGGTTTTGGCAACAGTTTTGCCGCTCAAATTCGATTCGACGGCATCACGCAAAAAGTTGTCGGTGATATTTTCACCATTGCGGCTGTTGTCAATCGCGCCGTGATAAACCAGCACGTTTTTCTCGTTGACATAAAAAATTTCCGGCGTGACGTTCGCGCCGAGCCGGTCTGCCAGCACGTTGCCTTTATCAATCAAAACCGGAAACTTGTAATTTTCGGCGGCGTGCGCTTTGACCTTATCCGCCGCTTCGGTCGCATTGGAATTGATGCCAATAACATTGATCCCTTTTGCCGCATAGTCTTCGGCGAGTTTGACGATGCGCGCGTCGTAGCCCTTGACGACCGGACACTGCACGGACAGGAAAACGAGAATCGCGCCGTTTTTGCCCTTCAAATCGTTAAGCGACTTCTCCGATCCGCTCGTGTCAGCCAGCTTAAAATTTTCCATCGTCGCGCCGACAGCTAAACCGTCTTTCGCGCTGACATTGTTAAAAGAAACGAACGCGACGATTGCGAAAAACGCCGCCGTCAGAAAACTCAATTTTTTCATATTTGTAAAACTCCTTATTTTATTTTGTTTAGATGCTGATTTTAACAATTTGTCGCCTGCACTAACAAGCGGCAAAATTTTATTTTGATACGCCGCCGACTCAATTGCGGTTTCGTTTAACCGAAAAGACGCGGCAGACGATTGTTGATATTTTTCGGCAGCAAAATTTCCATCGCGTCGTCAACCGTCACGATTCCCGCGATATCGCCCTCGTCGTCAATCACTGGCAGAGCCAGCAGATTATACTCGGCGATGGTTTGCGCCACGTCTTCGGCTGAATTCGACGGATGCGCTGCCTGAAACTGCTCGCGCATCACTTCCGAGAGCGGCAAAGTCGGGTCGGCTAAAATCAAATTGCGAAGCGAAATCAAACCGGCGAGTTTCCAGGAATTTTCCTCTTCCACGACATACAGGTAATAAATCATCGCGGGTGTTTCCGCCATTTCCCTGAGCCGCGCAATCGCCTGCGCGACCGTGAGATTTTTCGGAAAGGCGACGAACTCGGTCGTCATCAAACCGCCCGCCGTGTCTTTATCAAACGGCAAAAGCTCGGCGACATCGGCTTTTTCCTCGCCCTCCATCAAATCGAAAAGTTCCTGCGCCTTTTCTTCGTCCATTTCGCCAAGCACGTCAACCGCGTCGTCCGGCGACATCTCTTCGAGAATATCGGCGGCGCGTTCCTCGTCCATTTCTTCGAGAATTCGCGCCTGGTTTTCCGTGGACATTTCTTCCAAAGTGTCGGCTGCGATTTCGTCGTCCAAAGATTCGACGATTTCCGTGCGATGTATTGGCGAAAGGGCTTCGGCAAGCTGCGCGATTTCGACCGGATGCAGTCTGGCTAATTTGTCTTTTGAAGATTTCAAACGGACGGCGGCTGTCGTTTTGCCGGTGGCTAAATAACCGACATCCGCCCAATCAATGACTTCGACGGGACGCCTTGCAAAGTAAAATCCATTCGGCATCAGCCGCCGCATAAAACCCTGCAAACTGACATCCGCGCCGCTGACGCGCCACTCGCCCGCGACTTCGATTATCTGCACGTCGTTGACGCGAACGACCCTTTTGCCGTCAACGTCAATCAGTTGATTGTCCAAAACGTCTTTTGCCAGCAAAACTTCGCCAGCGCGCCTGTTGAACGGCTTTAAATCAATTATCTCCGAATTCATACGCACGCCGCTCTCGCTCAAAGAAGAAATCCGCGCGCGCGACATAAAAAACAAACGCCGCCGGTAGCGCGCCACCAATCCGAGAACCGGCGGATAATCTTCCTCGCCGTAACGCACAATGACGTCTCTGACAACGGCTATTCGTTCGCCTTCGGCGTCGAAAATCGGACGCCCCAAAATTTGGGAAAGATATAACATAGCTTAAAGATAAATGAATTTTGCGAAAGATGACAAAACCGTAAGAATTGCAAAAACTTGTTTAATTATGTTAAATTTTTTGGAAGCGTCAACTTATTAAACTTTTTTAATAAATAGTGCGCCGTTGACTTCCGCGCGAATCAAAACAATCCCCACAATCTTCAAATTTTTATAGCGCCGGAAAAAACACTTAAAATTTCCGTTTGCTAAAAGACTCTCAGGACGATAGTTAATGAAAAAAGTTTTATTTAACACTATTATTTTGTGCCTTTTAACTGTTACGGGCATCTCGCAGAGTCGAACGAAAGTTTTCGATAATTTCGACACCGGGCGCGGCGTGCAAATCGTTACGCCGAGCATTAAGCCCGTAATCGAAACAACGAACAAAAAGTTAATCAAAAAAACCGCGCAGGTTTCTCGAAAATCCCCAAGCGCGGCAGACAATTTGAGTTTGAAACAATCAACCGGCTACGCGAGACTTTCGATGGCGGCGGGAAATTCGATGGGCGCGTTCACGACGGGCGACGCGGCGATTGATTCGTATATCACGAATTCTTCGATTCGCTACAATATTGACCCGCTGCTCATCTACGCGCAGATGCACCAGGAATCGGGATTTAAGTTAAAAGCGACATCATATAAAGGCGCGCGCGGATTGATGCAGTTGATGCCGGGAACGGCAATCAGGTTCGGCGTCACCGACATTTACAATCCGAAACAGAATATCGAAGCCGGCGTGAAATATATGCGCTGGCTGCTCGACAAATTCGGCGGCGATGTCGCGCTCGCCCTTGCCGGCTACAACGCGGGCGAAGGCGCGGTGATGAAATACGGCAACCAAATTCCGCCGTATCGTGAAACGCAGGAATACGTGCGGCGCATCGGGTCGCGTTACAATTCGATTACTAATCCGAATCTGGCGCGCGTCGTCCGCAAAGTCAGCGACCAGCAAGCGGTTAAGCTCGAACAGAAAGAAGCCGCGCCGCTCACGGTTTTAGAGCGTAGCACAATGGCGATTCGCACGGCGGACGGCAAAATGCGGCTCGTCAATCAATAAATTTGGAGGATTTCTCTCCTCTGGTCTGAAAAAGACTTGCGGCTGAATTTTTTCAGCCGCTTTTTTTGTGCAAAATCGCCGACCTGCTGTATGATTAGCAGAAAGTTTCAGGTTTCAAGTTTTAGATTTCAAGTTTGATTTTGAACCTGAAACTTAAAACCCGAAACCTGAAACTAATTTTATGTTTTGTATCAAGTGCGGCGCGAAAAATTCTCTTGAGGCGATTTACTGCCAAAAGTGCGGCGCGCTGCTCGAAGCCGAAGAGGAAACGCGCATCGCCCGTTCGATAAAAGTTGAAAGGGGCAAAACGGACGCGACGGAAGATACCGAAAAAGAGATTTTTTCGATTCGCCCGACTTTAATGTTCGTCAAAATCGGTTACGGTTTGGCGGTTCTCGGCGGCTTGCTGCTCGTCGCTTTGTTGAGCGTGATTTACGAAATAATAAAAATTCCCGTTCAGTATTCGATTTTGGCGGGACTCGCGCTGCTTTTGATTCCGGCGTTTTATCATCTGAAGCACAAAATCGTGCGCTACACCTTGACCGATTCAAAGATTGAAATTGACGAAGGTTTTGTTTCCAAAACCACGCGCAACGTGCCGCTTCGCACGATTCAGGATGTAACAATTTCGGCGACCGTACCGCAGAGAATGCTCGGCTTCGGCAATCTGATAATTGAAAACGCGGGCGAAACCGAAAGCCGGATTGTTTTAAAGAATATCAATTCGCCGAAGAAATACGCAGACATTTTGCTGAGACAGATGCGGCGACTCAATAAATAAATTACGAATACGAATTGAAAGACTTCTTTTCTTCATTCATAATTCGTAATTCGCAGCTCACTTATGAAAACTATATTCGTTACGGGCGGCGCGGGTTTTATCGGCTCGGCTTTCGTCCGCCTCGTTTTGGAAAAAGACCCGGACGTTGAAATCGTCAATTTTGACGCGCTGACTTACGCGGGAAACCTGGAAAATTTGATTGGTTTGGACGAAACGCGCCATAAATTTATTAAAGGCGACATTTGCGTCAAAGAGGAAGTTTTCGCCGCTCTGCCCGAAAACGCCGATGCCATTTTTAACTTCGCCGCCGAATCGCACGTTGACCGTTCTATCGCGTCGGCGAGCGAATTCGTCTTGACGAACGTTCTCGGAACGCAGATTCTGCTTGACGCGGCGCGGGCGAAAAATGTGCGCCGTTTTGTGCAAATTTCGACCGACGAAGTGCAGGGCAGTTTGCCAGAAGACAACGATTCATATTTCACCGAAACGTCGCCGATTCAGCCGAATTCGCCTTACGCCGCCTCGAAAGCCGCCGCCGAACATTTCGTCCGCGCCGCCTTTGAAACTTTCGGCGTTGATACGATTACGACGCGCTGCGGAAACAATTACGGTCCGCGGCAGTTTCCCGAAAAGCTCATTCCGCTGATGATTTCAAATGCGATGAACGACGAACCGCTGCCGGTTTACGGCGACGGAAAAAATGTGCGCGATTGGATTTTCGTCGAAGACCACGCCCGCGCGATTTGGCTGGCTTACGAAAAAGGCAGAGCGGGCGAAAGTTATAATATCGGCGCGAGAAACGAACGGCAGAACATCGAAGTCGTCAAATCAATTCTCGATGCGCTCGGCAAACCGCACAGTTTGATAAAATTCGTCACCGACCGCCTTGGACACGACCGCCGTTACGCGATTGACGCCGGCAAGGTCGAAACCGAACTCGGCTGGCGACCGCAGACCGATTGGGAATCGGGTTTGCAGAAAACTATCGAATGGTATCAGTCAAATCAAGATTGGGTTTCGAGAATCAGAAACGGCGCGTATCGTGACTATTATAAAAACCACTACGGGATGGAAATCGGAGCTTGATTGTCGAAGCGCGTAAAATATGAAAATTTTAATCACCGGCGCAAACGGAATGGTCGCCCGCGCCACGATTGATTACTGCCGCTCAATCGGCGATGAAGTTGTTGCCGCAACCAGGCAGGAACTCGACATCTCCGACCAACCGGCGGTTTTTAATTCGTTTGAAAGCGAAAAGCCCGAAGCCGTTATCAACTGCGCCGCTTACACAGACGTTGACGGCGCTGAATCAAACGCCGACGCTTGTTACAAAGCGAACGCCTTCGGCGTGGAAAATCTGGCGCTCGCTTCAAAAAAGATTGACGCGGCTTTCGTGACGATTTCTACCGATTACGTCTTCGACGGCTCAAAGTCCGATTTTTACACGCAACGCGACACGCCGAATCCGCGAGGCATTTACGCCGAATCAAAACTCGACGGCGAAACCAGAGCGCGCAACGCTTACGCGCGTTCGATCATTGTCCGTTCGGGTTGGATTTACGGCGCGGGCGGCACGAATTTTTTAAGCGTGATGCACAAACTTCTCGCCGAAGGAAAAACGATAAAAGCGATTTTCGATTCTTACGGCACACCGACTTATGCCAAAGATTTAGCGCGCAGGCTGCGCGAATTGGCAGAACTCGATTTGCCCGGCATTTACCACGTTACCAACGCCGGCAGCGGCACGAGTTACGCAGATTTCGCGCAAAAGGTGTGCGAGATTCGAGGCTTTGACCGAAATTTATTAGAAAGCGTTTCGGTGAATGACCTAAAGCGCCCCGCGCCGCGTCCGGTCAGTTCAAAACTAGCTTGTCTGATAAGCGAAAAACTCGGACTAGCTCCGCTGCAAAATTGGGAAAAAGCCCTCAGCGAATTCTTAAAATGAAAAAGGGAAAAGTGCAAGAGTGAAAAAAGTCGCTTCAGTTTCATCGAGCCGACTTTTTTCTTTTTGCGTTTGGAATTAAGCAAACGAAAATTGATTACTGCCGTTTGATAAAACTCAACTACCTTTTTCACTTTTTACTGTAAATCGTAAAAATTTCACCTTCTTCCATCAACAGCGTTCAATCGTCGTCTTTGCCGAGCGTGTAATAATCGTTGGCGTAGCCCTAATAGTTGTATTCCGCCGAACCGGGTTTGATGCCGTTAGCCCGAACTGCGCCGGATTCAGCCGCTTTTGTTTCGCCCGCCGCGAAAATGATATATTTCTCTTTTATAAAAAATGCATAACTTTTCGGTTAATTATTCATCTAACTTTTATGACAGGAACTTCTAAAAATGAACTGGCTCCGATGAGCGAAGCGGTTGATTACGATTTTAATTTGGGCATCGCCGGCTTTAAATTTTCAGACCTTTACGATGCAGCGAAACTCGGCGAAATTGCCGAAAAATTTTACGCCGAAGTTAAGGAAGCCAACCCGATTCTTTCCGAAGCGTTGACGAAATACATCGCGCGGCGCGGCGCGGGTTTCGAGCGGCGAGTCGAGTCTAAAATTCTGACCGACGCCGCGCCGTATCTGTCGGATTTTATCGCGCGAATGTTCGGCGCAACCCGCGAGCGCGGCGATTTGCAAAACGAAATCCTCAAACAAAATCCGGTTTGGGCATACAAGTTTTTCGTTCAACGCCGCGCGATTAAAAAATTCACGGCGGAAAATCTGGTTGATTTTAACGAAACGGAATTAACTCTCGCTTTGTCGGAACTCAAAAACGCGGCGTTCGATGAAACTTTGATTTACGACGAAGAATTGGCAATCGCCTCCATCGCGCAAAAACTGACGACCGCCGAAGAAGCCTTAACGAAAAATCAGGAAATCACATCTGAAATTCGAGAGACGTTAAATAAAATCAACGCAGCTTACGACGCGCTAAAGGATAAAACTTTCGGCAAGGTTTTTTCCCGTTTCGTGCTTGAGTCGGAAGAGACGGGCGAGTTTCTGCAGGTTAAAGCCGTTTTGCATCTGCTCGAAGCGTGGTCGGCGATTCAGTTTTTCGGCAAAAAGAAACGCTGGCATTCGATGAAAACACCGCACGGACTTGATTACCAGAACCTCGTTCATCTTATTCACCCGAACGAAGATTTGCCGAATCTGCTGCACGGCGCGACCGAAGAATTGCGGCGGCGCGACGGCTTTAAATTAACCGACGACCGCGGCACGATGCGTGATGCGCTCTACGAAGTTGATTACTGTTTGATTTGCCATGAGCGCGAAAAAGATTCCTGCTCGACCGGCTTGCACGAAAAAGACGGCTCGCCGAAACGAAATCCTTTGGGAATCAAACTCGAGGGCTGTCCGCTCGACGAGAAAATCTCGGAAATGCATCTTCTTAAAAAACAAGGCGATTCGATTGCGTCTCTGGCGCTCGTCACGATTGACAATCCGATGTGCGCGGGAACGGGACACCGCATCTGCAATGATTGTATGAAGGGCTGCATTTTCCAAAAGCAAGACCCGGTGAATATTCCTTTGGCGGAAACTGCAACCTTGACCGATGTGTTGAATCTGCCATACGGTTTTGAAATTTACAGCCTTTTGACGCGCTGGAATCCGCTGAACGCGAGACGCCCATACGCTTTGCCATATAACGGAAAAAACGTTCTCGTCGTCGGCTTGGGTCCGGCAGGTTACACTTTAGCGCATTATCTTCTGAATGAAGGCTTCGGCGTTGTCGGCGTGGACGGTTTGAAAATCGAGCCGATGACCAACGAGATTACCGGCAAGAACGGCAAAATCTGCCCGCGTCCGGTGAGAGATATTAACGAAATCGTTGACGAACTTGACCAGCGTGTTTTGTCGGGTTTCGGCGGCGTTTCCGAATATGGCATTACGGTTCGCTGGGACAAAAACTTTTTAACGATGTTGCAATTGCTACTCACGCGCCGCAAGCGTTTTCGCGCTTATGGCGGCGTGCGTTTCGGCGGCACGTTCACGATTGAAGATGCCTGGGCGTTCGGTTTCGATCATATTGCGATTGCGACCGGCGCGGGTCGTCCGACGATTGTGCCGATGAAAAACAATCTGATTCGCGGCATTCGTCAGGCTTCGGATTTTCTGATGGCTTTGCAATTAACCGGCGCGTTTAAAAAAGACACGCTTTCCAATTTACAGGTTCGTCTTCCGGCGGTCGTCATCGGCGGCGGTTTGACCGGCGTTGACACGGCGACGGAAATTTTCGCTTATTATCCGGTGCAGGTCGAAAAGATGCTG
Organism: Pyrinomonadaceae bacterium; assembly: GCA_030448055.1. GTDB lineage: Bacteria > Acidobacteriota > Blastocatellia > Pyrinomonadales > Pyrinomonadaceae. The sequence goes on along the minus strand of JAUJNR010000003.1, from coordinate 251,924 downwards.
GAGAAATACGAAACGATTGTTGCGGAGTTCGGCGAAGAATCGGTTTGGGCAAAATTCGACGACGAAGAAGTCAGCGTTTTTCAGGAATTTCTCGATCACGGCAAAGCGATTCGCGCCGAACGCGCTCGCGCCGACGCAGTGGGCGAAGAACCGAATTTCGTGCCGCTCGTCCAAAGTTGGGGCGGCGTTTCGCTCGTTTACAGAAAAAGATTGCAGGATTCGCCAGCTTATCGTCTGAATCATGAAGAAGTTCAAAAGGCGCTCGAAGAAGGAATTAATTTCGTCGAATGTATGAATCCGGCGGAAGCCGTGCCGGACGAATTCGGCGCGATTAGAGCGTTGATTTTCGAGCGTCTGAATTACGTCGCGGAAACCGGAAAATTTGAAAACACAAATGAAATGGTCGAGTTTCCGGCGCGCACGGTTTGTGTCGCGGCGGGAACTTCGCCGAACGTGATTTACGAAAAGGAAAAACCCGGAACTTTCAAAATGGACGAATGGCGGCAGTTTTTCGAGCCGCACGAAATCGTTAAAAACGGAGACGGCAAACAGCACGCCGCCGCGTCGAAAAACGGATTTTTTACGTCTTACGAACACGACGGAAAATTTATTTCTTATTACGGCGACAATCATCCGCGTTACGCCGGAAACGTCGTCAAAGCGATGGCTTCGGCGAAACACGGTTACGAGAAGGTCGTCGAGATTTTCGGCGAAGAACTTGCGGAAAGGGGAACTTTACCGCAAGCCGAGCGCGATGCGATTTTCGATAAACTCGAAACGACTTTAGACGAACAGCTTCGCGCTTACATAGTCAAAATTGAACGGCTCACGCCGACGATTATTGACATCGTTGTCAAAGCGCCGCTGCAGGCGAGAAAATTCGAGCCGGGACAATTTTATCGGCTGCAAAATTTTGAAACGAGCGCGCCGGTCATCGAAGGAACAAAGCTGATGATGGAAGGCTTAGCTTTGACCGGCGCGTGGGTTGACGAGGAAAAAGGTCTTCTTTCGATGATTGTTTTAGAGATGGGAACGTCGTCGCGCCTGTGTTCGCTGCTCAAAGAAGGCGAGGAAGTTCTGGTGATGGGACCGACCGGAACGCCGACCGAGATTCCCGAAAACGAAACGATTCTGCTGGCTGGCGGCGGACTCGGCAACGCGGTTTTATTTTCAATCGCCAAAGCGATGCGCGAGCGCAACAACGAGGTGATTTATTTTGCCGGTTACAAAAACGGCGCGGATTTATTCAAACGCGAAGAAATCGAACGCGCGACCGACAAAATCGTCTGGGCGACCGATTTCGGCGATGAGATTCAGCCCGCCAGGGCGCAGGACGCGCATTTTCGCGGCAACATCGTCCAAGCGATGATTGCTTACGCCGAAGGAAAACTAGGTGAGCGGAACGTAGATTTAAAGGACGTTGACCGAATTATCGCCATCGGTTCAGACCGAATGATGAACGGCGTGAAAGAAGCCAGACACGCATCTTTGAAACCGTATCTGAAACAGCAGCACACGGCAATCGGCTCAATCAACAGCCCGATGCAGTGTATGATGAAGGAAGTCTGCGCTCAATGTCTGCAGCGGCACGTGAACCCGCACACGGGCGAAGAATTTTTCGTCTTTTCGTGTTTCAATCAAGACCAGCATCTCGATTTCGTTGACTTCAAAAATCTGAACGACCGGCTGCGGGCGAATTCGATTCAAGAGAAATTGTCGAATATGTGGCTGGATAAAATTTTTAAGAATCAAACTGGTTTACAATGAAAATCTCCGCAGAAAGTAAAATAGTTTCCGATGACGAGCGAAGTGAAAAATGGTAAAAGTGAAAAAGCTAACTTGAGTATCATCAAAAACTTTTTCACTTTAATTTTTGAATATGTTTACAGGCAACATAAAATCCGTTGTCTTGTGATACTATATCTCTTTTATTTGTAGATATTTGCGGCGAGTATTTGAGGGTTTCAAAAGGTTGCTGTATCTAATAACGTAACCTTTCGGCGTGATTTTACCGTTTTAGACTGCTTTTGCCGCTTTTTTCTGCATTTGTTGGATTGCTTCGTTTTTTCGCGTTTCGTTGACGTGAGCATAGCGCATAACTTCATTAAGGCTAGAATGTCCTAAGAGATGCGCGAGCGTTAATAAATCAATTCCGCTTTCAACCGCCCGCGTTGCGAAAGTATGACGGCAATCGTAAAGCCGAAATTTTAATTTGATGCGGTCGAGCGTTGCCCGGTGTTGTTCGTTCAATTGATACGTCGGAAGATCGCCGTCTTTATCGCCTTTTGGAAAAAGACAAGTGCTAGTGAATTTCTCTAACCTGTTTTGAATAATTTTTAAGGCTTTATCGGACAACCAGACCTTTCGATTTGAACTTTTCGTTTTGCTGTTTTCGATCTGTAAATAACCTTTTTTGATTGATACGTTTTCGCGTTTTAATCCGTAAATCTCCGCCGGGCGCATTCCCGTTTCAATCATCAAAGATGCTACGTCTTGAAGCGGCTGCGGGCAAGCCATCAAATAAATCTTTTCTTCATCATTGGTTAAAACGTGAAAACTTCTTTCGTTTTCGGCAAGCTGCTTTATTTCACGCGCCGGGCTTTCCGATAAGATGCCAGCCGAAATAAGGCGTTTGAAGATTGTTTTCAGAGCAATCAATTCAAGATTGATTGTGTCGCGTGTAATAACCTCGCCGGTCTTTCTCGATTTTTGTTTTGATCGCCAGAAAATAAAATTTTCGATGTCTTTTTTTTCGATGTGGTCAACCTTTGTTTCGCTGAAGAAATCTTTGAGCGATTCGCACGAATACTTAACTCTTAAATAAGAGTTTGGTTTTTGCGCGTGATTTAATTTTGACCACTTCAAAAAATCTTCAACCGCTTGTTTGAATGTTGGTGCTTTTGGTTTTGGCTTAATGCCGATCTTGCCAAGCGCAAGCTGTGTGCGATATGCGCTTTCAACCGTTCCGGCATCACGTTTGTTTGACACTTGTGTAGATTTTTGGACAACTTCGCCGTCGAAGTGAAACTTCATCCACCAAAACTTTGAATCCGGGCGTTTATAAAGTGCCATTATTTCACTCCTTTTGTTTTTTCTATTACTTTTTTATAAACGTAATTACTACGCCGTCTTTCGTTATATTTATCCTTGTTCTGAGACTGCCATTTTTTTTGTCGCCAGATATTTCCACATTTTTTACTGCAAGCAAAATTTTCAATTCGCTTTGCCCAAAATACATCTCCGCAAATCACACAACTGCGAATGCGTCTTGCTTCAATTTTATGGCTTGATATGAAATCAAAAAATTCGGTCGTCTTTAATTCAATATAACCGTTTTTATTTACTTCGATTGATGCCGTTAAAATAGCTGAGTGTTCTGGCATAACCTCTTCAATGCCTTTGATTGTTTCATCAACCGGTTCGCCTGCGAGAAGTTCTTGAGTAACGGCATAAGCAAGCGTAACTAAGCCGTGATTGAGTGAAGATAGTAACTCTACTTTTTTAACAATATATTTAAACTTTTCTGACGCATTGGTTTCATCTACATTAAAAACATAATGGTAAAGCTCGCCCGGAAACTGTTTTAGCAAATCTTGATATGTTTTGATTATTTCTTCATAAGAACATCCATCATCTTTTTTTTGCAATCTTTCCATTGTTAATTCATAGACAATAATAAAAATAGGAAATACAAAATTGGGCGGGATTTTGTTAGTTAGATCAATATATTCAAGCAGTTTCGGTAAATAGTCTTTTGTTGTTCGCATAACATTTATTTTGAGCTACAGCCTTATTAAGAAAAGACGAGAACTAAGTAGTAGTATCTAGTTTTATTCCATAGCATTAAGTAAAATGACTTTATCACTAGATTGTGAGAATTACAAGATATGTTATGCAATGGAGTTAAACTAAATGTTAGAAACAATTACTGAGAAAACGAAAATAGCCTATTCAGTTGAAGAAATGAGTGAACAAACCACGCTTTCTAAAGCCTTTCTGCGAAACGAGATTCGCGCCGGGCATTTGAAAGTAAAAAGATGCGGACGACGTGTCTTAATTACAAAAGATGATTTTATGAATTATCTAAACGGAGAAAATAAAGATGAAAAGTAGAGAAGCCGTCGCTGATAACAACGGCTCAAAATACTAACTAAATACATGGAACAAAAAAATAATACACCAACGGCACTCGATAGCGCAAAGGATATTTTGCGGCGCGGCTGGCAACCGATACCAATTCCGCATCGCTCGAAAAATCCGAATTTATCAGGCTGGCAGAAATTGAATTTGACCGAAAACGATTTGCCGAACCATTTTAACGGCAAGCCGCAAAACATCGGCGTTCATCTTGGCGCAAAATCAAAGGGCTTAACCGATATTGATTTGGATTCGCCTGAAGCCGTCAAGATCGCTGATTATTTTCTGCCCGAAACCGAAGCCGTGTTTGGACGGATTAGCAAACCGCGTTCGCATCGGCTTTACTATTGCACAGACGGAAAGTTTGAGAAATTCAACAATCCATTTTTGACCGTTTCAAAGGATGAAAGCGACCGCAAAAAGGCGTGTATTGTCGAAATGCGAACCGGCAACGGATTGCAGACAGTTTTTCCCGACTCGACACACGAAAGCGGCGAATCCGTAAGCTGGCAGAGCGACGGCGAACCGCTTCAAGTTGATGCGCGGGATTTACGCCGGGCGGTTGCGTTGCTAGCTTCTGCTTGCCTTATTTCTGCATTTTGGCGTAATGGTATGCGGAACGAATTAAACCTTGCATTATGCGGCGGATTGTTACGAAACGGCTTTGACGTGCCAACAGTTAGAAATTTCATCAAAGCGGTTTGCTGTGCAAGCGGAGACGAAGAACCCCAAAAACGTCTGCCTGCAATCGAAGCGACGGCGCAAAAATTGGAACTTGGCGAAAAGGTTTGCGGCTTTCCAAAACTTGCCGAATTGACCGACAAAAAACTTGTCGAAACCGTTTGCAAATGGCTTGAAATCAGAAAGCCCGGCAATGATACGGAAAGCGAATCAAACGCAGAGAAAACACAGCCAAACGGCAAAAGCACATTTAATTTTGCAACGTTAGACGAACTTCTAAGCGAACCTGAAGAACAACACGCTTACATTTGGGAGAACACTTTGATTTCCGGCGGGCTTACCATCTGTTCGGCGAAGCCGAAAGTCGGAAAATCAACCGTCGCCCGAAATTTAGCCGTTGCCATTACACAAGGCGAAACATTTCTCGGACGTGAAACCTTGAAAGGCAAAGTGATTTATTTATGCCTCGAAGAAAAACGCTCTGAAATCGCTAAACATTTCCGCTCAATGGGCGCAAGCGGACAAGATATTTTGATTCATACAGGCGCAACGCCTGAAAATGCTTTGCGAGCATTAGAGATTGCGATTGCCGAAATTGAGTCTGTTTTAGTGATTATTGACCCGCTGGCGCGTGTTTTAAGAGTCAATGACTTTAACGATTACGGCACAATGTCACGCGGGCTTGAGCCGTTTATTGATGTGGCAAGAAAAACGAATGTTCATATTTTGGCACTTCATCACGAAGGCAAAGGCGAGCGCGATGGCGGCGATGCTTTGCTAGGCTCGACAGCACTTTTCGGTGCGGTTGACTGTCATCTGCAATTGAGAAAAAGAAACAACGGCAGAACCGTTTCTACAACGCAGCGTTACGGCGTAGATTTACCGGAAACCGTGATTGATCTCGACAAGGAAACAGGCGTGATCTCAGATAAGGGCGATTTGCAGACGTTTGTTTTGGCGGAAAAGAAAGCGGAAATCTTCAATTCGATAACCGATACAGAAAAAGTTACAGAAGCGGAAATAAAAGAGCGAGTCGACGGAAACTCGAAAGGAATAATATCAAAGGCACTTCGTCTTTTGTTTGACGAAAAACTTCTAGCGCGTGAGGGCGACGGCAAAAGAAACAGCCCGTTTCTGTATTTCAAAAACCTAGAAAACCTAGAAAACCTAGAAAACCTAGAAACACCCGGAAACGAATTTACTAAAAACGAAAAACCTAGAAATGAAGCCGATAAACAAAGGGCGGAAAGCGAAGAATCCGTTTCTAGGTTTGTAGGTTTTGCTAATAGTAAAAACCCAGAAAACCTAGAAAACCTAGAAACGAAAAATAATTGCTCGAAATGTGATTTACAGTTGGAAGTCTTACCCGGCAGCAACGATTTGTTTTGTCCGCTCGGTTGTGAGAGTCAGTTGGCGAATACAGAGAAAGAACAGAGAAACAATCAAAATGTTGCTATTTAGAAAAGCGTGGCAATGAAATATGTGTAGCACAATAAAACAGACATTCAAAATGCGTAAAGCCTAATGTTTATCGGTGTTTCACTGCGAAAAAGTGATACAAACAACCTGAAAAACAGTGAAAAAGTATTAAGAACTGTCAAAAATTAACGATTATGGCATTAGAAAGGCGCGGAAACGGTGTTTATTACTACAAAAAAGAGCGTGAAGGCAATAGGGTTGTTTCCAAATATTACGGAAAAGGCGAGCTTGCTTCGTTAATCTCTCAGATGGATGAAATCGAAGCCGATGCTAATGAGTATAAGCGATATGAAGAACAGAATCGTCGGGAAAAGGCAGAGCGATTTGAAAAGGAACTTGTAGAAATCGAAGCTGCCTTCAAAGACCTTATAACCGCATATTTACTTATCAACGGCTATCACCAAACCGACAGCCGCGAATGGAGAAAAAAGAGAAATGGCAGAAAATAAATTAGCCAGAACGAATGACCCTAAAAGAGATTTTGAAGCCATCTTTGCGGCGACAAATAAGAAAAATCCGAAACCGGAAGATATAAAAGCATTACGCGAAATGATGAACGAAGATGCTAGTATCTGCCGATCATACGGCGATTGGGCAAAGCAAACAGAACTTGTAATCTTAAACGAGTATTTTGAATCAAGCGGGTTAATTTTAGAGACGGTTAAAAAGAAGTTAGCAGAATTGCGTAACGATCTCGGATGGGAAGATGCTAACGTGCTTGAGAAATTACTGATTCGACAAATTTGCTTAACTTGGTTGCGATTGTATTACGTCGAAAGACAGCATCACCAAGCAACAACTGGAAGCCATTCTTTAACATCCGGCATCTATTGGGATAAGCGATTGAGCGAAGCGCAAAAACGGCATCTCAAAGCGATTGAATCACTGGCAAAGGTGAGAAAAATGACGGCGCAAACGGCAAAGTTTGAAACGGCGGCGAGTAAAGCAAAATCGTCGCAAACTCTCAATTCGCTTAAAATTCTAAAAGAAATGACAAGTTCGGGTAGATAGAAAAGTTGTAAATGAACTTTATAAAACAGATAGTAGTTTGCAATTGATCTGAACTCAAATGACAACAAGATTGAAATAAAATTCAATTACTGGTAATTCGTTTAAGCTACAATGTTGCATAGATGCAACATTGACTTTCCCAAGCATTATGATAAAATGTAATTGCAGAACCGAACCCGTCTTTAGTGGCGGATGTAGGCTCTGCTTATGCCCTGACCTTAAATGCGTCAGGGCTTTTTATCTGACAATTCCTAAAGGATCTTTTTTATTAGCTTCTTTCACACAAATAGGAATAAGTTCATTAAATGCCTTGTGTAAACCATAAGCGTTTTTTGATGCTATTTGATGTTCACGCCTCAAAAGGGAATATGCGCAAAAATCCGCAAGCTGGACAAAATACGATTTCTTAGAATCTTTAAATATGGGGTCTTCAATAATTTTTTCAATTGGTATGTTTTTTGAAAAACTATTAGCCCCTCCATCATTCCATCCCCCATACATACTCGGAATAGGATTATACACCCCCATCTTTCTGCATAATCTTGTATAAATAGCATCTTTGCCCTGATCACAAATAAGTAATGCTCGGCTATTACAACTTTGCATATTTCGATTGATTCTATTTAATAATCGTTCAAACGCCCAGTCTTCTTTATCAGCAGATAAACAAACATTTATCAATTTAGCATCGGGCATAGTCGAAATTGTATTCAGTGTTTGTTTGAAAATCTGTGCTCGTCGCCATTTACCAATTATCTTATTTGCGCCGAGATTTCCTCGACCAGAAACAAATTTCCAAGCGTGAAATTCAGAATGTATGGAAATACCGTCACTTTGTTTAAGATTTTTACGGAGATTTTTAATCACTCCAAAGCAATTTCGCCATTGGTAGTCAGGAATTAAAAGTGCAGAGAATACACACAATCTTTCATCTCGTGAATCATCTATATATGCTAAATACATTTGGTAATAATCCTTTACTTTAACCTCTTAATAAGGTCTGAAGAGAAATACAAATAAAATTATAGAAATTTATAACAGTTTACTAATTCATCCACCGAAAATGTTTTTCAATAAATTTTTTTATGCATAATTATATTCCAAATACATATTATTTTTGAGATTACATAGTCAAATACATTTGAATGTGATTGCATTATAAAAGAGGACAAACTTAATTTTTACTGATTCCGTTAATAAACACCTCAACATAATTCAAAATTTTATCTGTGATTCTCGAAACAATAGTTTTGCGTTCTAAAATCTTCGGCTTTGTTTCTAACAACTCTACAATCGTTTCCGGTAAAGGTTTTCTTTCGGTAAAAAGGTATTCGCCGATAATATGACTGACTTTTTCCTGTGAGATATTTTCTTCGCGGCAAAGTTGGTCAAAGGCATCTTTTTGTTTGCGATTCCAGAAGCCCTTAAATTCATCTTCGATTACGTCTTGATCGGATGTTTCGGGAAGATTTTTGTCTATAAATTCTAAAATCAATTCGCGTTTACTTCGGAGTTGAATATCACCGGCGAGAAGCTCGTTAATTTGGCGGTTGATTCTGGCTTTTTCTTCCGTGCTTGCATCGTTGTATTTAGCTAATAAACGCAAGATATAGGCAACATTGATTTCGTCACGGTGAATTAGCTCCAACTCAAAATCAACGTCTTCGAGAATCGAAACTTTTTCTTTGCCGCGGTCGCTTCTAACTTTGTCCCAAAGATCCAGATATTTGCTTTTGTAGTCTTCAAAATCCTGTTCGGACATTTCCAAATCGTCAAAGCTGAAATCCGCAAATGTCGTTAAGACGTTTTTGACGCGCAATAGTTCACGGAAAGAAGTAACAAATCTAAATTCGTCTTCTTCGGTTTGCAGATCATTTACACTATCAATTGTCGGTGCGATTTTGACAAGTTTTTTGACGGCTTCATTAAACTTTTCTACGTAGTTTTCAATCGGCTGCAAAATGATTTCTTCAATCGCTTCTTTGTTGGAAAAGAGCGTGATCGCTTCATCGGTCGCCTTTTTCAGATTGCGAAAAACAACAATGTTACCCTGTGATTTTAACTCATTGATAATGCGGTTCGTTCTGGAATAGGCTTGAACGAGACCGTGATAACGCAAATTCTTATCAACAAAAAGCGTGTTGAGTGCCAAGCTATCAAAACCTGTCAGAAACATATTAACCACTAACAAAAGATCAACTTCGCGGTTTTTCACGCGGCGGGCAATGTCGTTGTAATAGTTATAAAAAGATTGGCTATCTTTAGTGGTAAATTTCGTGTTGTGAATTTGGTTATAGTCACCGATATATTCTTCTAACTTATCGCGTGTGTGCGATGATTCGACCGGATCGGCGGAAGTTGCCGCGCCGTTTTCGGGCGTTATGTCGTCAAAATTCATAAAGCCGCTGGCGTCGGGATCGTCTTCGTTTGTGCCGTAAGAAAAGATTGTAGCGATTCTTAAATGATGTTCGCCTGCTTCTTTTTTCGCTTTGAGGATGTCGTAATATTTTATTAAGGTTTTGACATTAGAAACGCACATCATCGCCGTAAAAGTTTTGCTGTGCGTTTTGCGGTTATGATTGGCGACGATGTAATCGGTGATTTTTTCGAGGCGCGTCTCAGATTCTAAAAGCTCGCTGGTGTCTATGTCTTCAACGTTAATATCAAGATTCGTTTTGCTGTCTTCTTTCTGCTTATAACGCCCGATGTATTCGACGGAAAACTTCAAAACATTTTCATCACGGATGGCGTCCGTAATGACGTATTTATGAAGGCAATCGTCAAATAAATCTTTAGTCGTTCGCTTGCCTAAATCATTCTTGGCAGCGTTTTCAGCAAAGATCGGCGTTCCGGTAAAGCCGAACATCTGCACGTCGCCGAAGTAGTCTTTAATTCGTTTGTGTGTCGCTCCAAACTGGCTGCGGTGGCATTCGTCAAAGATGAAGACCAATTTTTTATCTTTCATCAATTCCATCTTTTCGGAATGTCTGCCTTTTTTGATGGCGTTATCAAGTTTTTGAATCGTCGTGACGATTAGCGGCGTGTTATCAGAAAACTGCCGGACAAGCGCGTTTGTGTTGGTTGTGCCGTCAATACTGCCTTCGGAAAAGCTGTTAAATTCTTTTGTGGTTTGAAAGTCCAAATCTTTTCTATCAACCACGAAAACGACTTTGTGAATGTTCGGCAGTTTGGTTAAAACCTGACTTGCTTTGAATGATGTCAGCGTTTTGCCCGATCCGGTCGTGTGCCAAATGTAGCCGTTTTTATTGGTATTTTTTACGCGGTCAATAATCGCTTCGGTCGCGTAATACTGATACGGGCGCAAAACCATCAAATAACCGCCGGTATTCAAAACCGTGTAGCGGCAAATCATTTTCGAGATGTGGCAAGGTTCTAAAAAGACTTCGGCGAATTTATCGAGCTGCGTGATTTTATTGTTGTCTTTATCGCTCCAGAAGAAAGTTTGTTTGAAAGATTGGTTTTTATTGTTGGCGTAATATTTCGTATTTACGCCGTTTGATATGACGAAGATTTGAACGTAATTGAATAAACCGTAATTCGATGAATAAGAATGCCGTTGATAGCGGTTTGTCTGGTTAAAGGCTTCTTTTAATTCAAGACCACGCCGTTTTAGTTCGATCTGGATGAGCGGCAAACCGTTTATCAAAATCGTCACGTCATAACGATTCTTATACTTTCCTTCAATGGTCACTTGCTGCGTTACCTGAAATTGATTCTGACACCAATTTTCAAGGTCGAGAAATTCCAGATAACCGCTTGTGCCGTCGTCTTTGGTGTATTGAAATTTATCGCGCAGAATCTTGGCGCGGTCAAAGACATTGCCTTTATTGAGATGATTCAAAACCTTGTCAAATTCTTTGGCGGAAAGCGTAATTTTATTGTGTTTTTCGAGTTGCGATTTGAGGTTGGCAAGTAAATCTTTTTCGTCTTTGATTGAAGTTATGCCGTAACCCAAATTAACAAGTTGAGCGACTAAATTATCTTCTAAAACTTGTTCGGGCTGTGTGGGCATAATCTTATACAGAAATAATTTAGGTTGGTGTTGTATCCAGCCAACCATAAAAGGTTAATTTTTTCACCCGTGAGCCGTCTTTCAGAAACGGCTCAATTGCTTTTATCACCGCTTCTTCAATCGCTTCGAGACTTTCAAAAACACGATTCTTTAATTCCTTTCGCAGCTCTTTGAAAAGTCGCTCGACCGGATTTAGTTCCGGCGAGTATGCCGGAAGATGTTCAATCAACAGTTCTTCTCTGACTTTCAAACGAGTGCTGCGATGCGCCGCCGCCCCGTCCGTGATTAGTCTGACGGCTGTTTGCTCGCCGACGAAACTTGCAAATTCATCCACAAATACTTGAAAACTTTCCACCGTCATATCAGGCAAAATTAACGCAAACAATTCACCCGAACGCGGGTTTAAAGCTGCTGACAAATATCCGTATTCATACCCGATGATTTGCTCTCCCGAGGGGCGAACCGCTTTTGCCGTCCATCTCCGCCCCAACTCGGTGCGCGTTCCAAAGCGCATCTCATCCTGAAAATAAAACGCTTCATCGGTTACTCGTGTGGCAAAGTTTTTTTATATTCGAGCTGTTCTTCCAAAGAGGCTTTTTATTGAATGGGCGCGGCACTTTTGCCTTAATTCTCAACCGGGAAAAGAGCAGTGAAATTCCACCTTGTGTGTAACTGACCGCAAACTCTTTGGTTAAAAATTGACCTGCTTCGCGCTGACTGGCAAAGCCATTTTCCGTCGAGGCTCGCTCAATGACTTTTCTTTGTTGTTCATTACTGAGCTTTGACGAGCGCGGTTTCCAATCAAGCCGCAAATACTGACTCAAACCGTTATCTCGATATTTATGCCATAAATCATAACCGTGTTTTGGCGTGATTCCGCAAATTTGACAAGCATCTTTGATTGAATCGGTTTCCTGACTTTTGAGCAATCGCAGTAATTGAACTCGTAATCTGATCCGCGCATCTTTTTCCTTCTTTTCTTGTTCTCGCAATTGCTCAACGGTTTCAATAATAAGAGCCGGAAAATCTAATTTTCTCATTCGGTCAGCTTAACACACCTACCTTATTTATTTCTGTATTAGATAAACATTTGTTGTAATAAGCCTTTTTTGAATGTTTGAGTTTTCTCTAATTGTTGATTTACTGAATTTATTTTGTCATCAATAGCAGTAAGGAGATTGGCGATTTTATTTTGTTCTTCTATTTTAGGAATTGGAATAATTACACAATCTAAATTTTTTTTCGGTAATTGTTTTAATGCCGAGCCTGTTTGTAGTTTTTTGAATTGAGCTTTTCCAGATTTTGAACCTAAAAATTGAAGTAGATATTTGGAATTAGTATTTTCATTTACTCTAAGCAAACAAATTTGAGCATTTATGTTAGCGCCGTTAAATTCTTCGGTAACGTAAGCTACCATTCCTATATCACCTCTAGTAGTCACAAGAATATCGTTTGTTTTAAGATGACCGCTTTTCAAAGTAGAGTGCAAATCGTCATCAATAAACCTCATATCATCCCAAGTTAATTTAAGCTCTTTAATATTGTTTGCCCTAATGAAAGGCACACCGCTTGATTTCATTTCACTTGATTTAGGATACAATTCGCCATAATTACCGTCTGAAATGTAAATATCTAATTCACATAATTTCTTTTCTTTCCAATCCGCAAAACCATTTCCGTTGTCATCTTTAAACCGAATTTGCTGACTAAAGATTTTCTGCACCACGCCCTTTTTATATTGCTCCAGAAGGTCTTTTTTCTTGGCGAGTTGCTGAATCTTTTCATCAACCGCCATGAGAAACGCGGCGATTTTTTTTTGTTCTTTGGTTTCAGGAATATCAAGTTTTATTTTTGCAAGTCTGCCAGTAGCAAGACCTAAAACTTTTGTTCCTTGCGCAATAGTCATAATCTGCAATCTTATTTTTCGGGATTGCATTAAATAACCACTAAAGCCAGATTCTATTTTGTATAAACTAGGTCTTGCTAAAAATGTATGTAATCCGGCAAGAACTTTTTCATTATTTAACTTAATGATTTCAATACATTTTCCAATATCTGCATAATCTTCGGAAGCATCAGCAGTCACAAGATCACCAACTTTACAATAATTGTCCTCAGCTATTTTTTTTAGTGAAATTTCTTCGTTGATGAACGGCACATATTCTTTCGTAATATCGAAAAGCGTTTTGAATTTCGTATGAATATCGCCGTAATGAATGTTTTTAACTTCACCAGTTTCATAATTTAAATTTTCGCGTGAATATGAATTTGTAGTTTTGAATGAAAAAATCTCGCCATACTTTTTTTCTTTCCAATCCTCATTAAATTCAGAAAAACGCAAAGCGGGAACATTTTTATTTTGTGTCGTCATAAATTAAAAAGGCGCTGAGATATTTAATTGTCGGCAATACTCGGCGAGGGTTTTATCGGTTTCGTTCATTGCCGTTTCGAGCGTTTTGAGTTCGGCGGCGATTGCGTTCAGATCAATGCCGTCTTCGACTTCAAAAGTGTCAACATAGCGCGGAATATTTAAGTTGTAATCGTTTTCTTTCACTTCGGCGAGCGTTGCAGCCCGGCTGTATTTGTCTTCGGCGCGACGTTCGCGGAAAGTATCAATAATCTTTTCAACATCCGCATCGCGCAAATAATTTTGATTTCCAACTTTTATAAAATGCTGGCTCGCGTCAATAAACAAAATATCTTCGGGATTTTCGCGGCATTTTTTGAATACCAAAATACAAGTCGGAATGCCTGTGCCGTAAAAGATATTGGCGGGCAAACCGATCACGGCATCGAGATAATTGCGGTCTTCAATCAGATATTGCCGGATATGACCTTCCGCGCCGCCGCGAAACAAAACGCCGTGCGGCGCGACAACCGCCATTATGCCGTTGTCCGCCAGATGGTGAATCATATGTTTGATAAACGCGAAATCGGCTTTCGACGACGGCGCAAGTCTTCCGTATTGGCTAAAACGATCATCGCCCAAATGCAAAGGACTTGCCGACCATTGCGCTGAAAACGGCGGATTGGCAACAATCGCTTCGGCGCGTAAATCAAAATGCTGCGGACGTTCTAAACTGTCTTCCTGTTTTATGTCGAATTTCTGATAATGAACGCCGTGCAGAATCATATTCATCCGCGCCAGATTGTAAGTCGTGCGGTTTAATTCCTGTCCGTAAAATTTACCGACATCATCTTTAACTTCTCTGGCAACGCGCAAAAGCAAAGAACCCGACCCGCACGTCGGATCATAAACCGTTTTCAGTTTCGTTTTGCCGGTCGTCACGATCTTCGCCAGAACTTTAGAAACTTCCTGCGGCGTGTAAAATTCACCGGCTTTCTTACCCGCGCCGCTGGCAAATTGTCCGATCAAATATTCGTAAGCATCGCCCAAAACATCGCGGCTTGAATCCGCCAAGTGAAAATCAATCTTGTCGAGATGCGATAAAACTTTGGCAATAATCTGATTTTTCGCCGCTTCCGTGCGTCCTAACTTCGTGCTGGTTAAATCCAAATCTTCAAACAAATTATCAAAATCGTCTTCCGATTCCGTCCCCATCGTGCTTTGCTCGACGTTGTTCAAGATTTTGGCTAAATCTTCCAGAATAAAATTGCTTTTCGTCTCGCCGTCTTCATCAGAAGCATCCGCATTGCCACGCTTTGCAATCGCGCTAAACAATTCCGAAGGCTTCAGGAAATAGCCTAAATGCTCCAACGACGCTTCTCTAACAGCTTCTAAATATTCTTTGCCTTCATCGCTGTTTTCGTTAATTTGCGTGTATTTAATGCCGTCCGATTCCAGAAGCGAATCGGCATACATATTCATTCTTTCGGAAAGATATTTATAGAAAATAAATCCCAAAATATAATCCCGAAATTCATCGGCATTCATCTTGCCGCGCAAAGTGTTGGCAATATTCCAAAGCTGTATTTCAAGTGCTTTTTTCTGATCTTCTGACATTTTTAATTAACCTTTTACCAATCCTCATTTATCTTTATACCAAGCAGAAGCAACATCTTCCCAATCCGCCGAAATTTCTTCGAGCGATTCTATAATAACGAAAGCAAGCCCGGGCGAACCGCCGTGTTTTGAAGCAAAATCTCTTAAAATCGCGTCTAGTTTCTGTCTTAATTCTCGCTTTAATTCTTGTTTGTTCTCATCGTTCATAATTTTGCCCGCCGCCCCTCCTTCGTATTATTTGTGAATATATCACGAATGCAAAACGCCCAGACATGGTTCATACAAAATGTTTTGAAAGCTGTATAGGAAGTAATGAGCCTGACCGCAGAGACAAAGCAAAAGCCGCGAGTTTTGACGCTCGCAGCTTTGAAGAAAGGAGATGAACTTACTTTCTTTCATGACTCAGAATATTTAGAGAAGTTTTGCCAAAATTAAGTAGTCGTTCACAATTAAACTGAACTATGTTTGAAGCCTGAGAATTTTATTTTCAGGCTTTTTCCAAACGCCGAAAGTGCTTGCTTGACGGCATATTGCAAATGCTCTTTCGACTCGTAATCTTCCGCTGACAACCATTCGTATTTGAGTTTGCGCCAGACCGTTTCCGCGATATTTAAGTGCGGCGAATAAGTCGGCAAATAAAAGACAAACAATCCGCGCCGTTGCCACGCTCCGATCCGTTCACCCATCTTTTTGCCCGTGTGAATCCGCGCATTGTCCAAAACGACAACCGTTAATTTCTCAAGCGAAAACGATAACCGCTCCATCTGTTCCACGACAAAGGCGGCATCAATCGTCTTTTCGCTGACCGCCGTCCAATTTTTGTTTGATCGCGTAAACAATCCGAAACAATTGATGCCGGAGCCTTTCTCACTCGGCATCGAAACTTCTTCATCATCAAACTGCCAACCATACGGCACGTTCGGTTCAAGTGCTACTCCCGCTTCATCGCCGTAATACAAATCAACCTCGCCGCTTTCGCTCAATCGCTCCATTTCTCCCAATAACTCACGCTTTAACTGATAAACTTCCGTCGGCGGTTTCTTTTTCAATCGCTTTCTAATTCGTTGGAAGCGGCAATTGTTTTTTCAGAAACCGTTTGAGCGTCGTGGTCGAAAACGGTTTCTGCAATTCGGCTTCGAGTTCGGTGCGCGCCAGACTGATGCGCTGCCGTGAACGTCCCACCGCTGCCCATACCCGCTTCAAATCAGTTGACGCTTGCAGTATCGCCCGCCGCCCGCGCCCGGGGCGCGTTTTTCAAGCCCATGACGCCTTCCGCTTCAAAACGCTTCACCCATTCGTTCACCGTGATTTTATGACAACTCATTAAACGGGCAATTTCGCGGCTTGTGCGTTTCTCGCTTTTGAGCAGTATCATTTGACAGCGTTCTCGAAAAGCGTGACTTTCGCCGCTTCGATGTCCATTCGTAAGTTCTTGACGTTGCACATCGCTCAATTGAATAACTTTAGTTTTACCCATCGTGCGAAATAGTATAGTCTATTTCTGCTCGATTACTTACAACAAATTAACATTGTCTTTGCCAATAAAAATTGGAATAGGTAAGTTAATAATGATTTTGATGAAAGACAGTCTTCAATCTCAGATAGTAGAAAAGGGAAACATCATGATTGAAGCTAAAAAAATAGGGAGAACAAGTAAATTACTTGTTCTCCCTTTTTCATTTTGATATTCTCCATTTGTTGTAAATCAAGTCTCCTGAGATTTGAAAGAGAGGCTTAGGGATGTAGTCAGCATTCCTAAGCCTTTCGTCTGCTATGCCGTTTGGCGTTGTTTGGCTAGTCCGATGTGCAGCGACAAGGCAGCAGCCGAATGATAACAAACCAAGCCTTTTTCCGCGCCTTTGCAAGTGCATTCAACCGTTTTATATCCGCGCTCGTCTTTGCGGCAAATTACCGTGTAATAGCCTTTACTCCCCGAAACGCGATAACGTCCGAAGTGATCGAACTCGACACGCGGACGGACTTTTTTAGCTTTTGCGATTGCTTTTTCAAGTTGCTCAGTTCCTTTTAATATAAACATTTTGTTTTCTCCGTAAATTGAATTTGATTGAATGTTTCAATCTATAATTATTCTACGCCAAGACGTAGTTATTTGTCAAGTTAAAAATGCATCTTGACGAAGTTTATTTTGTAAATTATTATTGACGTGATGAATAATTTAATCGGCACAAAAGAAGCGGCGGAAAAGTTAGGCGTGAGTTTGCGGCGTGTCCAGCAACTAATTGAATCGGGAACGCTCCCGGCGCAAAGAATCGGACGTGATTATTTAATTCAAGAAAAAGATTTGAGTAATGTTACGATTCACGGCAAGCCCGGCAGACCGCCAAAGAGTAATAAAGGCATCTATTAAAGAATAATTTTGATTTGAATTATGAAACAAGATAACCGAACAGATTTGCAAAAAATAAACGATAACCAAAACTTTGATTATTTATCAATATGGATCGCCGTGCAGGTTATCGGAACAAGCATTCTTTATCTAATCTTTTTCACTTGAAAAATAGATTGAAAATTGAAGCAGCCAGTAACAGAAACAAAATAACGCAATAGCTATGATTTATGAACTTGTAGAAGCAGACACAGCCAAAGATTTAGAACTCAAAATAAATCAAAAATTAGCTGATGGTTGGGAACTTTATGGAAATTTAGTAACCGCAATAAAACCAGAGACATCGGAAGTTCGCAGCGGGAGCGGTATGGCATTCGATGTGGAAGGTAAAATAGTGTTGTTTCAAGCTGTTATAAAAAATGAATCCTTTAAAGAGTAATTTTAGACAAAGAAAAACGGCTTGAGCGTCCATTCTCAAACCGTCTCTTTCAGTTCTTTGAAAACTGAATAGCTGTTTATGCAAAAGCAGTCTATCAAATTCAATATAAACTTACCAATTTACCTGTATCCAAAAACGTATCTGTTACGTGCTGTTACAGAGTGTTTTCGAGTGATAGAATACTTTTAGAAAGTGAGTTAATAACACTCCATAATACTAGGTAAATATAGGTAAATAAAAGAGAAAATGTTTACAGGCATTATCGAAGAACTCGGCAAAATCGTATTGCTCGAAAAACGCGCTGATGGCGCGAGAATAAAAATTGCGGCGCAAGTCGTTACGGAAAACACCGGCGAAGGCGATTCGATTGCCGTCAACGGAATTTGTCTGACCGCGTTAAATATTAGTAAAGATTCTTTCGCGGCTGACGTTTCCGGCGAAACTTTGCGGCGTTCGACGTTGGGAAAACTAAACGTCGGCTCAAAGGTTAACCTCGAACGCGCCGTGACACCTGCTACCCGTCTCGGCGGTCATATCGTGCAAGGTCACGTTGACGCTCGCGGGGAATTTTTAGCCGCCGAACAAAGCGGCGATTTTTGGACGGTCAAAATTGGATTTCCGAAAGAAATCGGTCAGTATCTCGTCTGCAAAGGTTCAATTGCGGTCGAAGGAATTAGTTTGACGATTGCCGATTTGAGCGACGATTCGTTTGACATCGCCGTTATTCCGAAAACCTGGGAACTGACGAATCTTTCCGCGCTCGAAAGCGGCGACCCGGTTAATGTGGAAGTTGACGTTATTGCCAAATACGTCGAGCGAATTATGCTCTACGGTCAGGCGAAGGAAAAAAGCGAAACAATCACGCGGGACAAATTACAGAAATTCGGCTTTGTCTAGCATTGTTTTTGGCTTTTGCTGATGAAAAACCAGCGGGCTGTGTCGCTTTAAGAGAAATTGACGATGAAATCTGTGAGATGAAACGGCTTTTCGTGCGCGATGATTTTCGCGGCGCGGGTTTGGGAAAAAAGCTGATTGAACGATTGATTGAAGCGGCGAAAATTGTCGGTTACAAAAAAATGCGGCTCGACACTCTGCTGGAAAAAATGCCGAAAGCTGTCGCGCTTTACCGGGAATTCGGTTTCCGACCGATTGCCGCCTATTACGACAATCCGCATCGGGAAACGCTTTTTATGGAAAAATTTTGCAGGGAAAAATGAAAAGGGCTGATTGATAAAATTGAATCAGCCTTTTTCGCTTTGGACGGTTTTCCAGGTCAGCGTGTAAGCCGGCGGCACGTTTTTG
This sequence comes from Pyrinomonadaceae bacterium, assembly GCA_030448055.1. Taxonomy (GTDB): domain Bacteria; phylum Acidobacteriota; class Blastocatellia; order Pyrinomonadales; family Pyrinomonadaceae. The sequence continues at coordinate 232,531 of JAUJNR010000003.1, read as the reverse complement.
ACTACCAGCGGGCTTCGCTTGGCTTTCCCGTAACGATTCCGCATATGTTCGCGCAGTTTTATCGCCGACGGAAAATAGTAGCCGTGCGCGTATTGAAACGTGCGAAACACACAGCCCTGTTCCATAAATTTATCAATCTCGGCGAGAACTTTTTCGCCGACATCGTTCGGCAGAGACACAAACGGCAAGCAGCAGATAATGTAGCCGACTTTCCCCAAACCGGTTTTTTGATGAGTCGAATGAGCGTCGCACGCATTGCCCCGCACGATTTTTAAAGCAGGAAAGTTTACTTTCAACAATTTAACGAGCGTTCTATCAATCTCAATGCCGAGGTAAGATTCGCGCGTAGCTACGATGTCCTGCAAAAATTTCGTAATTGCTCCCGTGCCGACGCCGAGTTCGAGAACGACCGACTCTTCATTCGGGCGGATTCCGGCGACCATTTGCTGGGCAAGTTCCGGCGACGACGGCGCGATTGAGCCGACTTTTAAAGGGTTTTTCAGAAATGCCTGCAGAAATTCAATGTTCTCGTTCATCAGCGCGTCCTAACCGGCGGAGACCGAAGTTTCCGCATCTGAACCTTCCGACGTTAAATCGTTGACCGTAATCTTATAATCACAACCGTCGGTTTGGCAATAGCGGAACGTCCCGTCTTTCTTGGTCGTCTTTTCAAAAACAAACGGCGCGTGACATTTCGGACACGGTTCGGTGATGGGTTTGTCCCAGTAAACCGCGTCGCATTTCGGGTAATTCGTGCAGCCGTAGAAGGCTTTTCCGCGCTTGGATTTCTTTACGGCAATTTCGCCGGTTTTGCATTTCGGACAAGCGATACCAAGGGTTTCGCGTTTGATGTAATCGCATTTCGGGTAATTTGAACACGAAGTAAATTCGCCGAAACGCCCGTTGCGAACGACGAGCTTCGCGCCGTCTTTCGGGCAGATTTCGTCGAGTTCGACCGGAGGCGCAACCGCAATCGTCGCTCCGCTTTTTTTATCAATCTTGCGGATGTTTTTGCATTCGGGATAACCCGTGCAGCCGTAAAACGCGCCGAAACGTCCGCGTTTGAGAGCCATATCTTTGCCGCATAATTCGCACGAGGGAATTTCTTCCGTCTCGGTTTGCGTTTCGCCGTTCTCCGACGTTTGACTGCTTGCGGCTGATTTTTTCGAGCCGACTTCGCGCGTCGTTTTGCATTCCGGGTAATTTTCGCACGCCAAATACTGCCCGAAGCGTCCGAATTTGATTACCATTCCCGCGCCGCATTTGTCGCAAACCTCATCGGTCGGAATCGCCTGCTTTTTGACGTTTTTGATATTTTCGGTCGCGTCTTTTAAATCAACCGAAAACTTGTCGTAGAAACCGCGCATCGCGTCGCGCCAATCTAATTTGCCTTCTTCGATTTCGTCCAAATTTTCTTCCATCCGCGCCGTGTAAGTCGGATTGAACAAGTCGGAAAAATTTTTCACGAGCAAGTCGTTGACCGTCGTTCCCATCGTCGTCGGGTGAAATCTGCCTTCGAGCTTTTCGACGTATTCGCGGTCTTGAATCGTCGTCATAATCGCCGCGTAAGTCGAAGGTCTGCCGATGCCTTGTTCTTCGAGCGCTTTGACCAATGTCGCTTCGGTGTAGCGCGGGGGCGGTTCGGTGAAATGCTGTTCGGGCGTGATTTTGTTTAATTTCAACTGCTCGCCTCGCTCGACTTGGGGCAGATTTTTTTCTTCGTCCGAATCTTCCTCGGATTCGGGTTTTTCGTCGCGTCCTTCCTGATAGACTTTCAAAAAACCGTCGAACTTCTGCACTGAGCCAGAGGCGCGAAACATAAAACGTCCGGCTTTTATATCAATCGTCGTCTGGTCGAAAATCGCGGCGGTCATCTGCGAAGCGACAAAGCGTTTCCAAATCAATGTATAAAGTTTAATCTCGTCCGCGCTCAGATTGTTCTTTAAAGAGTCGGGCGTGCGGTTCACGTCAGTCGGTCGAATCGCTTCGTGCGCGTCCTGCGCGTCTTTTTTGCCGCGATAAATCACAGGCTTTTCGGGCAGATATTTGTCGCCGTAACTGCCGCCGATAAAACCTCTGACCTCCGACAGAGCCGCGTCGGAAACTCTGACCGAATCCGAGCGCATATAAGTTATCAAACCGACCGCGCCTTCTTTGCCGAGTTCGATTCCTTCGTAAAGCCTTTGCGCCGTCGTCATCGTGCGCTTGACCGAGAAGCCGAGTTTTCGGGCGGCTTCCTGCTGCAATTTGGAAGTGATAAACGGCGGCGTCGGATTCCTTTTTCGCTCTTTCGTCGTTACCGAATCAATGATGAAACTTTCTTTTTCCGCTTCTTCGACGATTGATTTCGCCGTCGCTTCGTCTTTGATGTGCGTTTCCGACTTTTTCAAATCCTGCTCGAAGCCGGCGGTTTTCACCGTCAAATCTTCGATTTTATAAAGCCGCGCGTCGAAATTCGGCGGCAATTTTGCCGCAAGGTTGGCGATGATTGTCCAGTACTCGGTTTTAACAAATGCTTCGATTTCGCGCTCGCGGTCAACGACCATTCGCACGGCGACCGTCTGGACGCGACCGGCGGAAAGTTTGCCGCCAATGGTTTTCCACAAAATCGGGGAAACTTTGTAGCCGACTAATCTGTCGAGAACGCGACGCGCCTGTTGCGCGTCAACCAAATCTTTGTTGACCGCTTTCGGATGATTAAACGCTTCTTTAATCGCGTTTTTGGTGATTTCGTTGAACATCACGCGGAAGACCGGTTTGGCGGGACGTTTCGGCACGATTTCTTCGGCGAGATGCTGGCAAATCGCTTCGCCTTCGCGGTCGGGGTCAGCCGCCAGGTAAATCGTGTCGGCGTCTTTCGCCGCCCGCTTCAAATCGGAAACAGTTTTTTTATTATTGCGTTTCTTTTTGTCGGGAATAACTTCATAGGTCGGCTCGAAGTTATTTTCGATGTCAACGCCGAGTTCCTTCGACGGCAAATCCTTGATATGCCCGATTGAGGCGAGAACTAAATAATCGCTGCCGAGGTATTTGTTGATGGTTTTCGCCTTTGCCGGCGATTCGACGATAACTAAATTTTTTGCCATTTTGTTTGAAAAAAAATATGTCAGACACATTTCTTGTGCTGACATCTGACTTCTAACACCTTCGCTTCCCGCGTGTCAATTCGCCGCTAAAATCCACGCGTCGGAACTTAAATTTTTCTGGCGTAATGTTTGCCCGGCAGCATCCGAATGAGCTCGCGCATTTCCAAATTAAGCAAAGCCGCGCTCAAATCGCCGAACGATAATTCGCTTTGCTCTAATAAACTGTCAACGTGCGTCGTTTCGTCTGCCGAAAGTTTTTGCCAAATCTTACGCTCGTTTTCGTTTAATCCGGCGGGAACGAGTTCTGATTGTTTCGGTTCGCCTTTCGTTTCCGTTTCATCAATTTTCGGCGGCAAAATTGCGGCTGAAATTTCCGGCGGCAATTCAGAAACAACGTCCTGCCATTGCTGAACTAATTTCGCGCCCGACTTGATCAAATAATTCGTTCCGAATGAATTTTTCGACGTAATATTTCCCGGCACGGCTAAGACCTCACGGTTCTGCTCCATCGCCAATCGCGCGGTAATCAAAGAACCGCTTCGCTCGGACGCCTCGACTAATAAAACTCCCAAACTTAGCCCGCTTATGATTCGGTTGCGGTAGGGAAAGTTGTCTCGCAAAGGCGGCGTTTTCAAAGAAACTGCGAAACGATTGCGCCGCCCGCGTCTAAAATTTGATCCGCGAGTTTGGCGTTTTCCTTCGGATAAACAGCGTCAATGCCCGTTCCCAAAACGGCGATTGTTTTGCCTTTTGCCGCAATCGCGCCGCGATGCGCCGCCGTGTCAATTCCGCGAGCCAGACCGGAAACTATGCAAACGCCGTTCGCCGCCAAATCGCGCGATAACATTTCGGAAGCGTTCTCGCCGTAAGTCGAACACTTGCGCGACCCGACGACCGCCACGCACGGCGCGTCGAAACACGCCTGCCAATCGCCTTTGACATAAAGCGTAATCGGCGGGTCGGCGATTTCTCGCAGAAGATACGGATAGCTGCCGTCATCGAGAATCAAAACATCGCCGCCGAGTTCTCGAACCTTTAACGATTCTTCTTCCGCCTTTTCGTGAAACTCGCGCTTTAAAATGCTTTCGATTGATTCGGGTTTCAATCGTAAAGATTCGAGTTCGGTTCGGCGGGCATGAAAAACATTCTCCACCGAACCGAACTTTTCAAGCAGTTTAGTCGCGGCTCGCGGACCGATTTGAGGAGTCATATTTAAGGATATCCAATCACGCATAGAATTTCTTATTTCATCCCTTATCCCTCATCCTTCATCCCTAATTTTGGCGGAGGCGTGTCGGAGTCGAACCGACCTAAGTTTGCTCTCACAAACTCACAAACGGTTTTGAAGACCGCGCCATTCACCGGAACAGATGCGCCTCCGTTGTGATTAAAACTAAGCGTTCGGGTGAAAAACTGTCAAGTCGGTTTTAATGTTGCGCGGTTAAATCGGTTGACGGTTGACCGCCAAAAACGGGGCGTGTTATTCTTTCTCTTTTGAAACTTAGTGAATTTTTGCACTAACATAATCAAACGCATCTTTAAAAAAATATATGTTTCTGCTCGCGTTCCAGGAAGTTCGGCTCGTGCCGGACGGCACATTGATTATTCACATCGCGCTCATCCTGATAATGATTTGGGTTTTGAACCGCACGCTTTTTCGTCCAGTCAATCGTATTATTGAAGCGCGCGAACGAAATAAAGGCGGGCATTCGAGCGAAGCGCAGGAAATCTTAAAAAACGTCGGCGAAAAGCAGTCGCGTATCGAAGCGGCGATGCTCGAAGCGCGTTCGGAAGGTTATGAATTAATCGAACGCGAACGCGCCCAGGCGGTTGCTGTTCGTCAGCAGAAAATTGGTGCGGTAAAGGAAGAAGTCGCCGAACTGACAGCGCGTGAAAATGCGGAATTAGCCAGGCAAACCGAGCAGACGCGGGCGACGCTTGCTGCCGAAGCCGAGCGAATGGCGGAGCGTATCAGTTCGAGCATTTTGAAGCGAGCGTAAATTTACACGAATCGGAAATTTAATAATGTCAGCTTTTCTATAAATTTAATAATGTCAGCTTTTCTATTTAATTACATTTTAATTTTTGCCGCGCCGACCGGCAGTGGCGCGGGTGAAGCTGCCTCAGGCGGCTTTATGGATTTTTACAATCATTATCTTAACTTCCCGGGTTTTGAAGCGTGGCGGTTTTTCAATCTGGCGGTGTTTGTCGGAATTTTGATTTACCTTTTGAAGAAGCCTTTGACCGCTGCCTTCAAAGCGAAACGCGAAACGATTCGCGCCGAGTTGATTCGCGCCGAAGCGGAAAAACAGGCGGCGCTCGAACGTTTAACGGTAATCGAAGCGAAACTCGTCGGACTTGAGGCGGAAGCCCAAGCGATTCGTCAGCGTGCGGAACAGGAAGCCGTTGCCGAAAAATCGCGCATCACCGAGCAAACGGAATTTGAAATCAACAAACTGCGCGAACAGGCAATCGGAGAAATCGAGCGCAAAAATCAGTTGGCGCGTCTCGAACTCCGACGCTTTTCCGCCGAAGAAAGCATTCGTCTTGCCGAAGAAAAAATCAAGATGGAGATTACCGACGAAAAAGACGCTCGCTTGGTTAAGGCAAATATTCAGTCGATTGGAGGCTTAAACTAAAATGAGCGTTGAAACCGTTGCCCGCCGCTATGCCGCTGCGCTGGCTGATGTCGTCACGAAAACAAACGAAACTGATTCTGTCAAAACGGAACTTAAAACTTGGGAACAAATCATCAGCGCGAACGCCGATTTGCAAACCGCATTTCGCAATCCGGCGATTTCATACACTGATAAGGAAAAAGTTTTAGACAACTTAATCGCCAAAACGCAGCCGACGAAAACGACGGCGAATTTTCTGCGCATTCTTCTGCGAAACGACCGCTTAACCGAAATCAAGGAAATCAACGAGCGTTTCGCCGGTGTATTGGAAGAGCGCAGCGGCGTGGTTTCCGCCGAAATCACATCGGCGCGTCCGCTTTCGGAAAACGAAAAAGCGGAAATGCGAACGAATTTAGAAAAATTGACCGGCAAACGAATCAACTTAAACTTCGCCACCGACGAATCGCTTATCGGTGGCGTCGTTACGCGCCTAGGCTCGACTGTTTACGACGGCTCGGTGCGAACGCAATTGGAAGAACTTAAACAACAAATGATCGGGTCATAAAACGGTCTTTGGTTTTTGGGAAATTTTACAAAGATCAAAGACCAAAGACCTAACTTCAAAGACCGAAAACCAAAAATTATGGAAGCAATAAAAGCCAACGAAATAAACGAAATTATTCGTTCACAGATTGAAAATTTTGACACGAGTATGACCGTCTCGGAAGTCGGAACGGTAATCAAAGTCGGCGACGGAATCGCCGAAATTCACGGACTCGAAAAAGTAATGGCTGGCGAACTCATCGAATTCCCGTTCGATGTGCGCGGTCTCGCTTTAAACTTGGAGGAAGATAAAGTCGGCGCGGTGCTTTTTGGAGATTTTCAAAAAATCAAAGAAGGCGACGAAGTAAAACGAACGGGAAAAATTATGAGCGTTCCCGTCGGCGATGCGATGGTTGGTCGCGTTGTTGACGCGCTCGGAAATCCGATTGACGGCAAAGGCGCAATCATTACCGACCAGTTCAATCCGATTGAACGCATCGCGCCGGGAATCATTGACCGCCAGCCGGTGAAAGAACCGCTGCAAACCGGAATCAAAGCGATTGACGCAATGGTGCCAATCGGTCGCGGACAGCGCGAACTGATTATCGGCGACCGGCAGACTGGAAAAACCGCCGTCGCCATTGACACGATTCTCAACCAGAAAGGCAAAGACGTAATTTGTATTTACGTCGCCATCGGGCAAAAGGCTTCGACCGTCGCGCAGGTTCGTCAAAAACTCGAAGAATATGGCGCGATGGATTACACGATTATCGTCAACGCTTCGGCTTCCGACCCGGCGGCGATGCAATTCTTAGCGCCGTATTCAGGCGTGGCGATGGGCGAATACTTCCGCGATAACGGCAGACACGCGCTCACCATCTACGACGATCTGACGAAACAAGCGGCGGCGTATCGTGAGATTTCTCTGCTGCTCAGACGACCGCCGGGACGCGAGGCGTATCCGGGCGACGTTTTTTATTTGCACTCGCGTCTCCTCGAACGTGCGGCGAAAATGTCCGACGCTCGCGGCGGCGGAAGTTTGACGAGTTTGCCGTTCATCGAAACGCAAGCGGGCGATATTTCGGCGTATATTCCGACGAACGTGATTTCGATTACTGACGGGCAAATTTTTCTCGAATCCGATTTGTTCAACTCCGGCGTTCGTCCGGCAATTAACGTCGGCAATTCGGTTTCGCGCGTCGGCGGTTCGGCGCAAATCAAGGCGATGAAACAAGTCGCCGGAACTCTACGGATTGATCTAGCGCAGTTCCGCGAACTCGCTGCGTTCGCGCAATTCGGCTCTGATTTGGACAAATCAACGCAGGCGCAGCTTGAACGCGGGCGACGTTTGACCGAAATTTTGAAGCAAGGTCAATACCAACCGATGCCGGTCGAACAGCAGGTTTTCATCATCTGGACGGTTTCCAACGGTTTGGCTGATGACATCGAAGTCAGCGATTTGCGACGCTTTGAAGAAGACATTTTCAAATTCATTGAAAACTCGCATCCGGCGGTTTTGCAAACGCTGCGCGATAAAAAATCAATTGACGACGATTTGAAAAGTTCGATGCGCGAAGCCGTCGAGGATTTCAAACAAACGCGCTGGAATCAAGATAAAATTGCAGTTGCGAATGCTTAATTCGATTTGGGATTGCGGATTTGGGATTTAAAAATCTTCAAATCCCAAATCCGCAATCCCAAATACCAAATCAAAATATGGCAAGTCTTTTAGATATGCGCCGACGCATTAAGTCGGTCAAGAACACACAGCAAATTACCAAAGCGATGAAAATGGTCGCAGCGGCAAAACTCAAACGCGCCACCGACCGCGTGACGGCGGCGCGTCCGTTTGCGCAGAAGATGTCGCAGATTTTGGGAAACTTGAGCGCGAACGTCGGCGACGATTTTTCATCGCCGCTCCTTACGACACGCGGCGACGAGAAATACTTAATCGTCCTGGTCAGCGCGGATAAAGGTTTGGCGGGCGCGTTTAACGCTAACATCATTAAAGCGACGCAAGCGTTCGTTAAGGAATCGGGCGCGGGGAAACAAATGCAGATGATTGCCGTCGGGCGCAAAGGGCGCGATTTTTTCAAACGCCGTGAGATGACTTTTTCCAAAGAATACGTCGGCTTGACCGGCACGGGAAACGTTAATCATACGGACGCGGCGGAAATCGCGCAGCGAATTATCCAGACTTTCACCGACGACGAAACGATTGACAAAGTTTTTCTCGTCTTCACCGAATTCAAAACCGTGCTGTCGCAAAAAGCGGTCATCGAACAACTGCTGCCGATTCCGCGCACTGCCGTTCAGGAAGACGCGGCGGGCGCGGCGCAAGCCGAATACATCTACGAGCAACCGGCGGCGGAAATTTTTAACCGTCTGTTGCCGAAACAAATCGAAACGCAAATCTACCGCGCGATGCTCGAATCAACCGCCTCCGAACAGGGCGCGCGAATGACGGCGATGGACAGCGCGTCGAAAAACGCGGGCGAATTGATTGATACTCTGACTTTAAATATGAACCGCATTCGGCAGGCGGCGATTACCAAGGAAATTATCGAAGTCGTGTCGGGCGCGGCAGCATAATCAACTACGAATTTCAAATTACGAATTACGAGTAAGATAATCTCGTAATTCGTTTTTTATTTATGGCTCAGGCTGATTTACAAAAATCAAAATGGCGCGAGCGGATTATTCGCTATGCGCCACTTATTTTATGGATCGGCTTGATTATGTTTCTCTCGTCGGGGCAAGGTTCGATGCCGAACACCTCACGCTTTATTCGTCCGCTTTTAGAATTTTTATTTCCCGATGCGCCCGAAGAAATTTTAATCGTTTATCACGGCTACATTCGTAAACTAGCACACGTCGCCGAATACGCGATTCTGGCGTTTTGGGCGGCGCGGGCTTTTGTCAGTTCTAATAAGAATTTTCTGCGCCGTTTATGGTTCGCCTGCTCGTTTATTTTAGTTCTCGCCGTCGCTTCGATTGACGAGACAAATCAGAGCTTTCTTAACTCTCGCACCGGTTCAATTTACGACGTTTTGATCGACGTCTCCGGCGGAACGGCAATGATTTTAATATTTTATTCGTGGATTAAATATTGGCGGACGAAAATCTAAAAACGCTTTTTGCTTTCCGTATCTTTGGCTTTGCGAATCAGCCCGGGGATCAACGCCACTTCGGGCAAAGTTCGCCAGTGCCGGACGGGAAGTTCTTTTTTCATCGCTTTTATTTTTAGGCGAAACGGATCGAAAATTGATCGGTAGTAAACAAGCCACAAATCTTCCGCCGCATCTTGTCTCGGCGCCATGCGCGCACCACGCCTTCGGAAAAACGCAAATATGAAACAAGAGCGAAATTTTATAATACGAAACTGTTGCCATTCACCCGCGTAAAACTTCCATTTATCGAAACTTTGTGCGATAGTTTTCGTTAAGATTCGGCAAGGAGAATATAAAAATTATGGGTATCTTCGACAAAGTTAGGGAAGCGGCGATGAATCAGTTTATCGAAGTTATCGAATGGCTCGACGATTCGGGCAACACGATTCTTTACCGTTTTCCGGTTTACAGCCAAGAAATAAAAAACGGAGCGCAGCTAATCGTGCGCGAATCGCAAACGGCGGTTTTCGTTTTTGAGGGTCAAGTGGCGGACGTTTTCACGCCGGGACGTTACACGGTTGACGGCGGCAACACGCCGATTCTGTCGAAGTTGGGAGCGTGGCGACATGGCTTTAATTCGCCGATTAAATCGGAAGTTTATTTCGTCAACACGAAACAATTTACCGATCTGAAATGGGGAACGGCGAACCCGATTATGCTGCGCGACGCCGATTTCGGCATTGTCCGTCTGCGCGCTTTCGGCGCATACAGCCTGCGCGTCGCTGACCCGGCGCAGTTTATCAAAGAAGTCGCCGGAACGAACGCGCATTTTCAAACCGAAGACATTGACGAACAACTCAAACGCGCCATTGTCACGGAGTTTTCCGACGCGCTCGGCGAGATGAAAATTCCCGCGCTCGATTTGGCGGCGCAATACAAAGAAATCGGCGGCGCGATTCGGGAAAAAATTAACGGCGATTTTAACAGTTACGGTTTAGAGGTAACGAAATTCTACGTCGAAAACATCAGTCTTCCGCCCGAAGTCGAAGAAGCGATGGACCGACGCGCTTCGATGGGCGCGCTCGGCGACGCGAATCGTTATATGCAGTTTCAAGCGGCTGACGCGCTTCGAGACGCGGCGCAAAACGAAGGCGGCGGCGCAGGTTTAGGCGCCGGATTAGGTGCCGGTTTTGCCGTCGGCGGACAAATGGCAAACGCTTTCGGCAATATGGGACAGCAGGGCGGACAAGGACAATCTTCGCAAACGCAAACCGTCGCGTGTCCGTCGTGCGGCAAACAAAATGCGGCGGGAACAAAATTCTGCGGCGACTGCGGCGCGAAAATGGAATCGGCAAAAGTGCCGTGCGGCAAATGCGGCGCGGAACTGCGCGAAGGCGCGAAATTCTGCTCGGAATGCGGCGCGACGCAGGAAAAAGCAAAATGCCGGAACTGTCAGGCGGAACTCGCGCCGGGCGCAAAATTCTGTCCCGAATGCGGCACGAAAACCGAAGCGGCGACGGAATAAGGCAAAAGTAAAAAGGTAAAAGGTAAAAGGGCGAGAGAATAAACCTCTTGCCCTTTCGCTTTGCGTCTTTGTGCCACCAGCGTTAGAATTGCTTTTGTTTATCAAATTTACGGAGAAATAATTTATGGCAATCAGCCCCGAACTTTTAGAAATCTTGCGCTGTCCGAAATGCAAATCGAAAGTCGAAATCAAACCCGACCAAAGCGGTTTGAAATGCACGAACCACGAATGTTCGCTTGTTTATCCGATACGCGACGAAATTCCCGTGATGCTCGTCGAAGAAGCAACGGTTGAAAATGCGAAAGAAATTTAGCCGCGAACAAACACGCGCATTTCAGGAAATAAAAACAAAAAATTTCGTTTTTGTTCGTATTTGTTCGTAGCTAAATTTCCTTCGTAACTCTGTGGTGAAAATTCTTTATTGAGTGAGAACATTTCAAAATCCGAAATTGATTGGAGCAAAGTTCGGCGCGTTCTTGTCGTGCGTCTGCGCTCAATCGGCGACACGGTTTTAGCAACGCCTTCATTGATTGCTTTGAGAAGATTTTTGCCCGACGCGCGGATTGATATTTTATTGGAAGATTGGGTTTTTCCTCTCTTAGACGGCTTCGACGCAGTGGATAATGTTATATCAGTTCCGACAAAAGCCACACTCAAAGCATTTCCCGGCAGCGTCCTTTCTTCAAAAGAGTTACTACTTGTTCGCTCGATTATCGCGTGGGAGCTTCGTAAAACAAAGTATGATGTCGCAATTAATCTGCATGGCGGAACGACAGCGACATTTTTCGTTCGGGCAAGCGGCGCAAAATATCGCGTCGGTTTGGCGAGTTATCAATACAATTTTCTTTACACGCATCTTGCGCCTTCGCCTCTGGAGTTTTGGCGAACCGAACACGCGCATTCCGCCGAACAGCAACTTGCGCTGCTTGGTTTTGTCGGCGTTCCTGTTTCCGACAGACCAAAAAGCCGTCTTGTCGTTACCGAAAAGGCGTTAAAATCTTTGAAAGAAAAATTTAACGCAAAATCGCAAAGGCGCGAAGACGCGAAAGATTTTCTATCGGAAATCAATTTCGACAAATCCCAAATCCCAAATCCCAAATCCCAAATCGCATTAGTTCATCCGACCGCCGCGTTCGACACGAAACAATGGACGGCGGAAAACTTCGCTCGTGCCGCGGAGTATTTGTTTGAAAAAGGCTTGCCGACCGTTGCCGTCGCCGCGGGCGGAGAACGCGAAGTTCTTGAAACTCTCCGACAAAATTCGCGTGCGCCGATTACAATTTTCGACGATTTAACTTTGCCCGAAATTACGGCTCTGGCTTCACGCGCTAAAATTTTTGTCGGTAACGATTCGGGAATCGCGCACATCGCGGCGGCGGTCAATACGCCGACAGTGGTCGTTTTCGGCGCGTCGAACATCAATCATTGGCGACCTTGGACGAACGCGCCGAATGAAATCGTCTATGCGGAAAAATCGTGCGATCACCCGTTCGGCGAAATCCGCAAAGGTTCGGAAAACCCAAAATGTATTCACTGCGTGACGGTCAAAGAAGTTTGCGAGGCGATTGAAAGAGTTTTGCGAGCGGAGATTTTAGTTGTCGAAAAGCGCGGCGACCGGTTAAGCTGACAATATGTTAAGCCAATACATTCAAGCCGCAATACGTCAAGCCAAATATAAGATTTTGCCGGACGACGGAAGTTATTACGGCGAGATTCCCGGATTTCAAGGCGTTTATGCCAACGCCGAGATGCTTGGAGATTGCCGCGACGAACTTCTCGAAGTTTTAGAGCAATGGATTTTCTTTCGTCTATCCAAGAACTTACCCCTGCCAACTGTGGATGGTTTGAAATTGTCTGTCGAAAAAGTCTCTTAAAATCTTACAAATCTTTCCAAACCTTCTTATTGTTTTCGTTTAATTTGATAACAGTTAAATTCTGTCGTATTATCAACGGCATTATAATTAGTCCATATACTTTTTATAGAGGTGAAGTTGATTAAAGAAGACTTAAAGCACCCGCGAATTAACATCTTGTATATCCGAGAGAGAAAGCAAGATGCTGAGAAACTGTATTCAGTATATGCAAATTTAGGCGCGAAGATAATTTTGTTAGAAGTTGAGGATGATGAATCTACACGGAACATCATCTTCCGCGAGTAAAGTTTATTGTCGGCATTGTGGTCGAGCAGCCATAAATGGAACTGATGTTTGCTATACCTGTAACCCAAAATAGAATCTGCATCGAATAAGCGTTTTTCACTTGTGTAAATTCTATTGTCAAAATAGAAACGCCAAAGTTCGATTTGACCTAACCTTCCCGTTTCTTGACACTTTCCTGCCCAGCCATTAGTATTTATAGTTTCGGCTCTAATGCCTGAAGTCTATCTATATGTTCGAGTCTTTATCCGACAAACTGAAATCTACGCTGAAGAATTTGCGCGGCGAAGGCAGGCTCACGCCTGAGCATGTTGATGTCGCTTTGCGCGAGATTCGGATGGCTTTGCTTGAGGCGGACGTTAATTATAAAGTCGCCAAAGATTTTGTCGAGGCGGTTCGCGCCAAAGCCGAAGGGCAACAGGTTTGGCAGGATTTGAAGCCGCACGAGCAGGTCGTCAAAATTGTTTATGACGAGCTTGTAGAGTTGTTCGGCGGAACTTCTTCGCGGCTGGTTTTCACCCGTCAGATTCCGAATGTCGTGATGATTGTCGGGCTGCAAGGTTCGGGTAAAACGACTTCGACGGGGAAAATCTCGCGCTGGCTGAAGGATAATCAGGAAAGAAAACCGCTGCTCGTTTCGGTTGACGTTTATCGTCCGGCGGCGCGTGAGCAATTAAGAGTTGTCGGCGGCGCGGTCGGCGTGGCGGTTTATCAGGATAAGGAAACGAACGACCCGTTGACGCTCGTGAAAGGCGCGATGAAACACGCGCAGGATTCGGGTTTTGATACTTTGCTCATTGACACGGCTGGTCGTCTGCATATTGACGACGACTTGATGGTCGAACTCGAACAAATTAAAGCCGAGACCAAGCCGATGGAAGTTTTGTTCGTCGCCGACGCGATGACCGGACAAGACGCGGTGCGTTCGGCGGAAGTCTTTCATGAGCGAGTTGGAATTACGGGCGTGGTCTTGACAAAAATGGACGGCGACGCTCGCGGCGGCGCGGCTTTGTCCATCAAACAGGTTATCGGTCAGCCGGTGAAATTCGTCGGCGTCGGCGAAAAATACGACGCGATTGAGCCGTTTTATCCAGACCGAATTGCGCAGAGAATTTTGGGAATGGGCGACGTTCTTTCGCTTATCGAAGAAGTTCAGGGCAAGATTGACGAAGACGAAGCGGCGAAGCAGTTGGAGAAAATGACGAGCAATCAATTTACGCTCGAAGATTTTCGCGCCCAACTCGGACAATTCAAAAAACTCGGCTCGATGTCGAAGATTATGAAGATGATGCCCGAACAGATGATGGGCGGACTTCAAATCACCGACGAACAATCCGTCGAAGTCGAAGCGCAGATGAAGCGCACCGAAGCCATTATTGATTCGATGACGCGAGCCGAACGTCAGAATCATAAAATCATTGACGCGAGCCGCAAAACGCGCATCGCCAAAGGTTCCGGTTCGACCATTTCCGATGTCAACGGTTTGATTCGCCAATACGAGCAGATGAAGAAAATGATGCAGCAGATGAATCGCGGCGGACTTTTCTCGAAACTCGCGGGCAAAGCGATGGGCGGACTCGGCGGCGGTTTGGGCGGAATGCTTGGCGGCGGCGGACTCGGCGGATTATTAGGCGGAATGGGCGACAACGGCGACGCGCCGGATTTTGGTAATAATTACGAAGAACAAACGGATTCTTTGGCTAAAAAATTAAAGAAAAAGAAAAGACACAAGAAAAGGAAATAGTGCTGGGTGCTGAGTGCCGTGTGCTTATTGAAAATTAAGGACTAAGGACTAAGGACTAAGGACTAACAAACAATTATGTTAGCAATCAGTTTAATGAGAATGGGCGCGAAGGGAAAACCTTTTTATCGCCTTGTAGTTAAGGAAAAGCGTTCAAAACGCGACGGAAAATATATCGAAAACGTCGGAACTTATAATCCGATGCTCGACCCGGCAGCGGTCGAACTAAAACACGAACGGATTCAGTATTGGATTTCGGTTGGGGCGCAGCCGACCGAAACCGTGGCGAGCTTGATTAAAAATAATCCCGAACAATCCGAAGAAGAAAAAGCGGCGGCGGCAGAAGCCCGAGTAGCGAAAGCCGAAGCCGAAAAGCAAGCGAAAATTGAAGCGAAGAAAGCTGAAGCCGAGGCGAGAAGAGCAGAGGAAGAAAAAGCCGAAGCGGAAAGAGCCGAAGCTGAAAAAGCCGCTGCTGATGCTCAAGCTGAATTGGAAACGAGCGAAACTGCTGAAGCCGATAATGCGGCGACCGAAGAAAATCAGTCGACGGCGAGTGAGTGATTCGCGGCGTCGAATTTCTGCTCGAATTTCAAATTTATGAAAGAAGCGGTCGAAAAAATCGTCAACGCTTTGGTTGACGACAAAGAAGCGGTCGAAATTTCCGAAGATGCGGGCGAGCGGGCGACCGTAATAAAACTGCGCGTCGCGGCGAGCGATATTGGACGCCTCATCGGGCGCGAAGGCAGAACGATTAAGGCAATTCGCAGTCTTTTGTTCGCCGCCGGTCAAAAACACGGCAAGCGGATTGTGCTGGATATTGTCGAGTAAACGGCGACCGAATTTATGCGCGAAGATTTAGTCGCCATTGCCAGACTAGCTAAGCCGCGCGGTTTGCGCGGCGAACTCGTCGGCGATTTGCTGACTGATTTTCCCGAAAGATTTGATAATTTAAAGCGCGTGACAATCGTTCGTCCGAACGGTGACGCGGCGGAAATCGAAATCGAAAAGTTCTGGTTTCAGAATGGAAGAATCGTTTTAAAGTTTGCCGGTTTCGATTCGATTGAAGCGGCGGAAACTTTACGCGGCGGCGAAATTTGCGTCGGCGAAACCGAAACGGTCGAACTCGAAGCTAACGAATTTTTCGATTGGGAATTGGAAGGCTGCGCGATTGAAACTGCTGATGGCGAACGAATCGGAACGGTGCGCGAAGTGATGCGAACGGGCGGCACTGAAATTTTAATCGTCGCGGGCGAAGCAAAAGAATATCTTATTCCGTTTGCCGAAACGATTTGCACGTCGGTTGATATTGAAGAGAAGTTGATAAAAATTGACGCGCCCGAAGGCTTACTGGATTTTTGATAAATAGTTTTTGGTTTTTAGTTTTTAGCATTTAGTTCGTTTGAAAGTTAAAGCGAATGACTAAAAACCAAAAACCAAAAACTGAATGCGAATCGACGTTTTAACAATTTTTCCTGAGTTCTTTAAAGAGGTCTTTGATTTCGGAATCATTCGCCGCGCCAGAGCCGTAAAAATTGTCGAGATAAACATCTGCGACATTCGTTCTTTTACAACCGACAAGCATCAAAAAACCGACGATAAACCGTTCGGCGGCGGCGACGGGATGGTGATGAAAGCAGAGCCGATTTTTCGGGCGGTTGAACAGCTCGTCGGAACTTGGAAGCGCGAAAATTACCCGAACGGAACGCGCGTCATTTTGCTCTCGCCGCAGGGAAAGCCTTTAAAACAGGCGATTGCCAAGGAGTTTGCCGACGAAGCGAATCACATCGTATTGATTTGCGGACGCTACGAAGGCGTTGACGAACGAGTGAACGACGCGCTTGTGACCGATGAAATTTCCATCGGCGATTACGTTTTATCGGGCGGCGAACCGGCGGCGATTGTTTTAACCGATGCGATTGTCAGACTTTTGCCGAACGCTTTAGGCAGCGAAACATCTGCCGTCAATGATTCGTTTACAGAAAGTTTATTGGATTGCCCGCATTATACGAATCCGCGCGAATTTCGCGGAATGGAAGTTCCCGAAGTTCTGCTGAGCGGCAACCACGCTCTAATCGAACGCTGGCGGAAAGCGAAGGCTTTAGAGAAAACAGAGAGAGTTAGAAAAGATTTATTAAAATAGGTTTTTGTCCTTTGTCCTTCGTTCGTTGAGTGTAAATCGAGAAATTTACTAAAGTTCAACCAACGAAGAACAAAGGACAAAGGACAAAAAAATATGAACCGTTTAGACAACATTGAAAATACACAATTAAGAGACAACATTCCGGCGTTTCAGTCGGGCGACAGTGTGCGCGTTCACGTGCGAATTCAGGAAGGCAACAAAGAACGCCTGCAGATTTTTGAAGGCATCGTGATTGCCAAAAAGCACGGCGGCGCGCGCGAAACCGTCACGGTTCGCAAGGTGAGTTTCGGGGTCGGCGTGGAAAGAATTTTCCCGCTGCACGGAACGGTTATTGATCACATTGACGTTACGCGCCGCGGACGAGTCCGACGCGCAAAACTTTATTACCTGCGCGATTTGCGCGGCAAAGCGGCTCGCATCAAAGAACGCGATACGCGCAACAAAGACGCGGCAAAGTCAGCGAAGAAATAAATTGGGAAGGCGGTTTTTAGTTTTTAGTTTTTTGTTTCGATTTTTATCGTGCGTTGAATATATGAGACTAAAAACCAAAGACCAAAGACCAAAAACCGAACTCTCGATAGATTTTGAACGACAAGCAATCGCCGACGGTTACAAATTCATCGCCGGCGTTGATGAAGTCGGGCGCGGCTGTCTGGCGGGCGCGGTCGTCGCCGCGGCGGTCGTCCTTGATTTGTCGAAGCCGCTGCCCGAAGGCTTGAACGATTCAAAAAAACTCACGGCGCGACGGCGCGAAACGCTCGATGCGCAGATTCGGGAAGCTGCTGTCTGTTACGCGGTCTCTCAAGTCGAAGCCAACGAGATTGACCGTATCAACATTTTGCAGGCGACGAAAAAAGCGATGATTGCAGCCGTCGGAAAGCTCATTCCGGCGGCTGATTTTCTTTTAATTGACGCGCTTCAATTAAAAGAACTCGACTTGCCGCAAAAAGCCATTATTGGCGGCGACGCGATTTCCGCTTCGATTGCCGCCGCTTCAATCGTCGCCAAAACTTACCGTGATAATTTGATGTCGGAACTCGATAAAATTTATCCCGCATACGGATTTTCCAGCCACGTCGGTTACGGAACAAAAACGCATTTCGAGGCGTTGAGAAAATACGGCGCTTGTCCGCTGCACCGCAAAACTTTTCGCGGCGTGCTGTCGTAAAACTTTTCCTATGAAAACGGAAAAAGTGAAAACTGCCAATTTGCAGCGTGTTTCGGTCGTCAGCACAAGCTGTTCGGGAAAAACCACGTTTGCTAAAAATCTCGCGCAATTCTTAAAAGTTAAATACATCGAGCTTGACGCAATCAATTGGCTGCCCGATTGGGTCGAAAGACCGAAAGAAGAATTTTTAGATTTGGTTGAAAAAGAAGCCGCTGGCGACGCTTGGGTGTTTGACGGGAATTACACGCGCACCCGCGAGATTGTCTGGGGACGAGCAACGACGATCATCTGGCTCGATTATTCGTTTCCCAGAACTTTTTACCGCGCGATAAATCGCACGACGCGCCGCATCGTCAGCGGCGAGAGAGTTTGTTCGGGGAATCAGGAAACTTTCCGCCAATCGTTTATGAGCCGCGATTCGATTTTGCTGTGGGTGTTGACGACTTATTTTGAAAAGCGGCGGCGTTATACAAAACTTTTACGCGAAGATAATTTGAGCGAAAAGGAAATCTTTGTTTTCCGGCATCCGAAAGAATCGGAAGAATTTCTCCGGCGAGTCGAACAGACAAATCATTAAACTCCTTCAAACCACTCGCCGCAAAAAGCCAAATCCGCCCGACCTGTAATTAGCATCTCATCATCTTCGCGCCAGACGGCTTCGGTTGTGCCGCCGGGCGCGTGAACGGAAATTTTTCTTTCGGTTTTGCCCGTCGAAGCCGAAGCGACCGCCGCCGCAATCGAGCAAGTTCCCGACGACGAGGTTTCGCCCGCGCCGCGTTCCCAAATGCGAATTTCAATGTTTTCTATATCAATTACTTTGATAAAAACCACATTTGTTTTTTCGGGAAACATTTCCACTTGAGATTCGATTTTTTGACCGATTTGTCGCCAATCAAACTGATTGAAATCTTCGACAAAAACGCCGACTACCGGATTGCCGACATCAACAAAGAAAAAATTGACAAGCATTTTTTCCTCCGGCAGCAATATCGAAGAGAACGCTGGCATTCCTTGTTGTTCGCCAAATTCAGACAAAATCGCTTTGAGAAAAGGAGATTCGGGCAGATCGAATTTCGGTTTGCCGAGTTCAGCGAGAAACCAAAACGTATTTTCTTCACGTTCGAGAAGTTGATAACTTTTAATTCCGCTTATCGTTTTGAGTTGGAGAGTTTCGCCCGCAAAAAGATTTTTGTAGTAAAGATAAGCGGCGGCGCAGCGCGTTCCGTTGCCGGAAAATCCGGCTTCGCTGCCATCGGGATTTATTATCCGGCACAAATAATCCGCCGCTTCATTTTCTAATTTATCAAGAATCGTAATGCCGTCGCCGCCGATGCCTGTGTTGCGGCGACAGACATTACGGGCGAATTCGCGCAGCGAAGAAATATCTCTTAAATAGTTGGTTTCAAAAACAATATAATCATTGCCGAAGCCGTGAAATTTGCAAAATTTTATCGGTTTCATTTCGCCTTTTTAATGCTGATAATTTGCTCCGCTCCTGCATTGTCTTCGAGGACAAAATCAACCGCGTCGCCGACTTTGAGTTTTTCCAATTCGCTTTTTTCCTTGACGTAAAATTCCATCGTCATCTTCGGCATCAAGCCTTTGATTTCCTCATGGTCGAGTTCGACCGAAACAAGTTCGAGATTAATTTTCGTCACCACGCCTTTGCCGTCGAATGTTCTTATTTTTGTTTTGTCGGGCAAATTGACTGGCGCGGCGGTCGGCGGAACGGTTACGGAAACGGAATTGCCCGGCGCGGCGTTACCTGAATTGGTCGCCTTCAATACTTGATTTCCCGTCGGCGGCGCGGTCTGTCCGCCGCAAGCTGTAAACGCGCAAATCGAAATTAAAGTTATATAATTTTTCATCTCTGGGTTTCTCACCTTCTCATTTCCGCGCCGCCGGAATAATTTTTAACTTCAGTCTTTCCACACCGCGGACAATTTCAACTTCGTATTCTATACCCGCTTTCATTTCTCCAAGGACAAATGTGTAATCGGTCGCGTTGCGAACGTCGCGTCCGGCGAGCCGAACGACTTTATCGCCCGCTTTAAGTCCGGCTTTCGCGGCAGGCGAATCGTCGCGTACGCCGTCGAGCAACAATCCGTCGTTATTATTGTCGGCGTAATTCGGTATCGTTCCCAACGAGACATTAAAGCCCATCCTGCCGCCCATCGCGCCTGAACTCTTGGCAACGGCGTAAGTCGGTCGCAGTGGATTGCCGTCAACGGCACGAACGATTTCCGCAACGTAATCGGTGATTTTTAACAAGCCTTGGTAATTGATTTTCTCGGCGGTGTCTGTCGGTTTGTGATAATCGAGATGCGTTCCTGTAAAGAAAAACAGCACAGGAATTTGTTTACCGTAGAAAGATGAATGGTCGCTCGGTCCGAAACCGTCTTCATTCAAAGAAAGCGCAAAAGGAGAAAAATAAACATCGTGTTGAAAAGTCAAAGTTTTTTCTCCATCTTTGATTTCATTTTTAGGCAAGGTTGCCGAGCTTTTATTTTTTTCATCAATTAAATTTTTCCACTGGCTCGCCGTCCCAATACCGCCAACGGTTAATTTGTCTTCTTTGAGCCGCCCGACCATATCCATATTTATCATCGCCACGGTTTTCGACAAAGGAAACGCCGGATTGTTAACATAAAACTTCGACCCCAAAAGTCTTTCTTCCTCGCCGCCGAACGCGATGAAAATTAGCGTGCGTTTGTTTTTCCGTTCCGTAGAAAATTGGCGAGCGAGTTCGAGCATCGCCGACACGCCCGAAGCGTTGTCGTCCGCGCCATAATGAATCTCTTTTGAATTCGCCGCCAAACTTCCCGCGCCGCCTCTGCCCAAATGGTCGTAGTGCGCGCCGATAATAATTGCTTCGTTTTTGAGCGCTGCGTCCGTGCCTTCCAAAACGCCTACGACATTGTATGCGTCCGCCTGTTTTTTGACGAAATTGATTTTCAAACCCGCGACGGCTTTAGAAGTAATCGGGGCGTCTAAATTGGTTTCGCCTTTTGCTTTGGCGATAAATTTTTCCTCTTGCTTTTTCAAACCGCCTTCGTCGGTTCCTAAAATATCCGCGCCGATTTTCCGGGAAACGATGAGCGTCGGCAAAGCCGCTTCGCCGCTCGCCTGGTCGTATTTCAACTGCGCCAATCTGTCGTCTTCGAGCCGCGCTTCGCGCGAAATCAGGAGCAGAGCGATGGCGCCTTTCTCCTTGGCGACGAGCGCTTTAGCCTGCGCGTTGAAACGCGCGAATGGCGAATGCGGACTGCCGTCGTCAGGCGTTCCGTCAAAGGCGGCGACTATTCTGCCATTGATATTTAAATTTGCATAATCGTCGTATTTCGCTTCGTTCGATGAAATGCCGTAACCGACAAAAACAACTGCCGTGTTTCCAATTTCCGCGTTCGGCGAAAACGCGGCGGGTTTGAAATCCGACTCGTCGGCGAACCTCATTTTCTGCCCATCGGCGTTTAAGACATCCAAACTGAAACTGTTTCCCGCGCCCATTTCAACGCCGGTTACAAACGGGAAAGTCTGCATAAAATTTGTTTTTGCTTTCCCATTTGACGCTGGCGGCGAACTGGTTTTGAGCTTATAGTTGGCAAACATATTGGCGACGTAACCCGCCGCGTAAGTCGCGCCCGTTTCGCCCGTGCGTCTGCCTTCCAATTTTGCGGAGGCGAGATATTCGACGTGCGAGCGCAGATTTTTCTCAGCCGCTTCCGATCTTTGCGTTTGCGCCTTTTGCGCCGACACGCCAATGACGAAAGACAGTAAAAGAAAAAAACTTAAAAATTGCTTTTTCATAATCAGTCGGAACGCCGTCATCTTGACGGCAATGAGCGCAGAAGCGCGAATAAAAGTTGCAATAAAATTCAAGGTTGTTGAATAACGAAACAATTAAGATTGCGCGAGCAATCTTGCCGTCAAGATGACGGCGTTCCGCTTTACTCAACCCAATCGGCGATGAAAACATTCGTGTCGCCTTGTTTCGCCGCGTTTCTGTTTGATGCAAAAACCAATTTTTTACCGTCGGGCGAGAACATCGGAAAGCCGTCGAACGATTCGTGGAAAGTTACTCTTTCTAAACCGCTGCCGTCTGTATTTATCAACGCCAAATCGAAATTGCGTTTTCGCGTGTCGGTCGCAAAATAATTCGTGCAGAAAATAATTCGCTTGCCGTCGGGTGTGAAAAACGGGGCGAACGAAGCCGCGCCTAACTTTGTTATCTGGCGTTTGTTTGTGCCGTCGGCATTCATTGTCCAAACTTCAAACACGGTCGGCTCGATTAAGTTTTCCGAAAGTCTCTGCCGGTATCGCGCAATCTCCGCTTCGGTCTTCGGATGGAAAGAACGATAAACGATTTGCTTGCCGTCGGGCGAAAAGAACGAGCCGCCGTCGTAACCGAGTTCGCTCGTCAGACGTTTGACGTTTTTGCCGTCTTTGTCCATCACGTATAAATCGAGGTCGCCGTCGCGCATCGAAGTGAAAATAATTCGCCTTCCGTCAGGCGAGACGGTCGCTTCCGCGTCGTAACCTTTCGTCGCGGTCAATTGTTTGATTTTTTTGCCGTCCGCGTCGGCGGCAACAATATCGTAATCGGGGTAAATCGCCCAAACGTAGCCTTTTGAATAATCGGGATTCGGTGGGCATTCTTTTTTGCCCAGAAAAGTCGTGCCGTAGAGAATTTTTTTGCCGCCTTTGTAAAAGTATGAACAAGTCGTGCGCCCTTCGCCGTTTGAAACCATTCGCAAGTTTGAGCCGTCGGCGTTCATCGTGTAAATCTGGTCGCAACCGCGCCCGTCACGTTTCGATTGGAAAATAAGCTGTTTGCCGTCCGATGAAAAATACGCTTCGGCATTCTCGCCGCCGTCGGTTAATTGTCTGATGTTTTTGAAATGCTTTTCGCCCTCGACGGCGAGGCTGTCTTTTACCGGCAAAGAAAAAAACGGTTGATAATCGAATAAACCGAGTCCGTGCTTAAACGAACCGCGCGCCGACACGCTAGAAGAAATTAATAAAAATAAAACGAAAACAAACGCCAAAAAGACTTTCATAATTATTTCTTCAACAAAAGATTTATTTACGATGGTAACATTTTTTGAGACGGTTGCAGGAGTCTGAAAAAATGAAAAAGACAAGCGAAAAATTTGTTAAATTTATAGCCGATTTAAAAGTCCAAAGTCCAAAGTCAGGTGCGTTCCCGGCTTTGGACTTTTAATTTGAAACTTTGACCTTGAAACTTTTGAATTAAACCGCTGCCGCGCCCACCGCTTCGTTAAAGTGACGGTAAATTTCGTTAAAATCCCTAAGCGAACGATTTAGAATCAGCGGAAACTGACCGACATCGTTGGAATTGACGATTAAGTTCAAGTTTCGCAAAAAGGCGTCGTGCGCGCTCATCGTAATGCCGTCGTCTTCGACCGAAACCAGGAACAAACGTCGGCGTTCTATCGCCGGCATCGTGTTGACCCGCTGCTGAAGCATCGCCGCGCCGCCGAACTGCGCCGCGAAATCCGGCGAGAAAATGAGAATTTCCGTTTTCCCCTCGCGCAGCCGCTCGTTCGCCTGCGCGGGCGTTTCCGCCAGGTAAACTTTAAAGCCCCCATCAACTAAAATCTTGGCAATCGCATCACGGTTTTGTCCGAGACACAGCAGAACGCGGCGCGGTTTTTCGATTGCTTCGTCAGTCGCGTCCAGAACTTTATTTTCCGTCTGCAAAGCCGCCAGCAACGAGCGCAGAGCCGAGTTAATTTGAACTTCGTTCTCCTTCGCCGTAAATTCCTGTCTGCCTTGCTCGACGGCGGGCGCGGGCGCGTTTTCCTTTAACTGCTCGACTGGCGAAGCGTTTTTCGCGTTCGGCGTAACGCGAATCAAATTCTGACAGCGCGGACAGCGCACAGTAAAGTTTCCGCCCGGAATTTTCGATTCGTCGAGCTGTAGAGAAACGGAACAACTATCACAACGTATTATCATAATTAGTTTTTGGTTTTTGGTTTTTAGCTTTTCTTCGCTGTGTTCTGTTACAAATTAATACAATTTTGTTCGGTTACCTGAGAACTAAAGACCAAAAACTCTTCATTATTCAATCATATTCAAAACCGAGTTAGCCGAGTTCGGAGTCGGCGGTGGCGGCACGTTGGCAGATTTCGGCTGAGCGGTCGGCTTAGGCGCGGCATTAATAAAGTCTTCGGTCGAAGCCAAACCGCGCAATTGCAGCAGCAGATTATTTTGATTCGTCGCAAACGAAAGCCCGTCGTCGAGCGTGATAATTTTATTTTCAATCATTCGCAGAATCACCGAATCGAAATCCTGCATTCCGTCAATCGCGCCGTCGCGCATCGCGTCGAGCAGCGTTTTTCCGCTTTCCTCGCCCTTTTCGATGTATTCGCGCGTGCGCTGATTGGATTTGAGAATCTCGACCGCCGCGACGCGCCCCTTGCCTTCAGCGCGCGGAATCAGGCGCTGTGAAACGATGAAACGAAAAGTCTGCGCGAGCCTGGTGCGGATGGCTTTCTCCTCATTTTTCGGATACATCCCGATTATTCGGTCAACCGTTTTCGCCGCGTCAATCGTGTGCAAGGTCGAGAGAACAAGGTGTCCGGTTTCCGCCGCTTCGAGCGCAATTTCCGCCGTTTCCAAATCGCGCATCTCGCCGACGAGAATTACTTTCGGAGCTTGCCGCAGCGCGGCGCGCAGAGCGGAACCGAAATTTTTCGTGTCCGAACCGACTTCGCGTTGATTGATCGTAGATTTTTTGTGCGGGTGGAGAAATTCAATCGGGTCTTCAATCGTAACGATGTGGTAGGCTTTCGTTTCGTTGATGCGGTCAATCACCGCTGCGAGCGTCGAGCTTTTTCCCGAGCCGGTCGGACCCGTTACCAGCACGATGCCGTTGCGAAGCTCGCACATATCGGCAAGCTGCGTGGGCAAATTAAGCGAATCGAGTGTCGGCGTTTCAAAAGGAATCACGCGCATCACGATTGAGTATGAACCGCGCTGCTGGAAAATGTTGACGCGAAAACGGCATCGGGCGGGCAAATTATAGCTCAAATCCGCCGTGCCGTAGCGGGCAAGCTGAGCGGCGGCTTCGGGGTTATCGCGTAAAATCGCCATTGCGATCATTTCTGTCTGAAACGGCGTGAGTCTGCCCAGACCGAGCGGCGAGGCGGAATACAGCGTTCCGCTGATTTCTACCTGCGGCTTTTGCGCGGTTGAAAAATTTAGATCGCTAACATTGTCGGAAACGAGTAGCATCTGCTCAATAATTGGCGCTACGTCAAGCAAACTCATTGGCTGGATTAACTCCTTGGGAAAATTTATATAAAAAAGGCGGGAAAGGCTTTTGGTGCGAACGGCTTTCGTTAACCGTTTTGTTATTTATATTTTTACGCAAAGCGTGGGAAAAAGCAAGCTAAATTTAACTTTGCAAAACATTATTTATCATCAGTTTGCCAACCGAACTAAATTTTTGCATCTTATCGCTGATTTTATCGGCAACACAGAGAATATCACTGATTATCGCTACTGAGTTTGCGCCCGCGTGAAAAACGTCTCTGAAGTTCTCCAGCTTGATGCCGCCGATGGCGACGAGCGGAAAATCGCCGACGGCATCGCGCACCATTTTCACGCCCTCGATGCCAATTGTTTTTTCGGAATTCTCTTTAGTGTGCGTCGCGTAAACGGGACCGATTGCCAGATAGTCAATCGGAAGTTTTACGGCGGCGACGGCTTGTTCGAGGTTGTGCGTGGAGAAACCGATAATCGCCCGCTCGCCTAAAATTTTTCTGGCGCGTTCGGGCGGCAAATCGTCTTGTCCGAGATGAACGCCGTCGGCTTTAAGAGCCAGCGCAATGTCGGCGCGGTCGTTGATGATTATCTTCACGCCTCGCTTGCGCGCAATCTCTAACGCCGCTTCTGCCGCTTCGTAAAAATCCTTCGGCGCGGCGTATTTGTCGCGCAGTTGAATAATCCTCGCGCCGCCCGCGATTAGTTTTTGAACCTGTTCGGCGTGCGAAATTTTCGCAATACGCGGGTCGGTAATCGGATAAATTTTCGGTAAATTAAAATTCAAAGTCTCAAGTCCGAAGACCAAAGTCTCAAGTCGAAATTTACTTCGGACTTGAGACTTTGGTCTTCGGACTAAATTAAAGATTTCACCATTAGAAAGCCGTCTTCGCCGTTGTTGTAATACTTCGGAAGTCTTTGGACAACCGCATAATCAAACGCGCGGTAGAGATTTTGCGCGGCACGGTTGCCGGCGCGTACTTCGAGCATTACAACGCCGATGCCGCGTTTTCGCAGGGCTTCTTCGGCGTGACTTAGAAGTTTGTTTGCCAATCCGCGCCGGCGGTGTTCGGGCGCCACGCCGATGGTCGTGATATGTCCGGTTCCGTCTTTGTGGTTCGTCATCACAAAAATAAACGCCGCCATTTGTCCATTCGGCGTAACAATGCGGTAACTGAGGCTGTTCGGCTCGCCCAAAAGATACGAGAACGTGTGTCTGGTGTAATTTTCACCGGCTTTGAAACAGCGCAGATTCAATTTCAGAACTTCATTTAATTGTTTGTCGGTCAGCGGACGAGTTTCATAAACGGTCGGCGGCGCAGGCACAATTATCTCCGATTCTGCATCCTGCGCCGGAATGAAAAAATTAAAAAGTCTTTCTAAAACCGCCATAGGTAGAGTTTGGGAAATTTAGAAAGTTTAGAAAGCCCGGGAGGAAGAATATTCTTTGACCACCAAAACTTTTTAGAATTCCCGAACTAAAAAATCAGCATACAATCGCCGTAACTGTAGAAACGGTAGCGCGACTCGACAGCGTGCCGGTATGCTTTCATTATAAGTTCGTGTCCGCCGAAAGTCGAAACTAAAACGAGCAGGGACGACTGCGGCAGATGAAAATTCGTCAGAAGTCCATTGACGACTTTGAATCGGTAGGCAGGCGTAATCGTCAAATCTGCCGAGCGACTGCCTGGAATAACTCTTCCGCTTTCGTCAATCGAAGATTCCAAAGCCCGCGTCGTCGTCGTGCCGACGGCGATAACGCGCCGGTCTTCTGATTTTGCCTCGTTCAGAAAGTGCGCGGTCTGGTCTGAAATTTCGCATCTTTCCGGCATTACCCGATGCTCGGACAAATCGGAAACGCGGACGGGTTCAAAAGTTCCGTAGCCGACGTGCAGAGTGATTTCCGCGATGACCGCGCCGAGATTTTTTATTTGGTCTAAAATCTCCGACGTGAAATGCAGTCCGGCGGTCGGCGCGGCGACGGCTCCGCGCTGTTTGGCAAAAACCGTCTGGTAACGGTTTTTATCTGCATTCGAGTCGCCCTCCTCGCGCTTGATATATGGCGGCAGCGGCGTTTGCCCGATTGCTTCTAGAACATCGTCAAAATTTTCACCCGTTTCAAAACGAACGATGCGGCGACCTTCGACGGTTGTTTCTAAAACTTCCGCCATTAAATTCTCGCCAAACGAAATTTTCTTGCCCGGCTGCAAACGACGCGCCGGACGCGCGAGCGTTTCCCAAGTTTGAGACTCGGTTTCACGAACCAGAAAAAGTTCGACTCGCGCGCCCGTTTCGGTCACGCCGAAAAGCCGCGCGGGGAAAACCTTTGTGTTATTGAGAACGACGATGTCGCCCTTTTTTAAAAACTGCGGAAAATTATAAAAATGTTCGTCCAGAAAACTTTTACCGGCGCGGCTGACCGTCAGCATGCGGGAATTCTCGCGCTTTTCCAAAGGATTTTGCGCGATAAGTTCTTCGGGCAGGTCGTAGGCAAATTCGGAAAGCAACATACTGCGAAATGAAAGATTAACATAAGTTTTCGCCTTGTCTGATGCCTAAAAAACATTGCTGGAAAATTAACGGATATTCTGCCGAACCCGATTTGTATATTAGCCGTAAATCTTAGTGTTACAAATTCATACACTATCAAAATTAAATGAATCCGATTTTTCCCTGGAATTTGTCTAAAGTCCAAAATATCTAAACTTTTCCGCGAGTGGAATGAGTGTTGCTTTGAGAAAGAAATCTGTTATTAAACGATACGTTTTTCAGACGCGAATGATTAGAAACGACCGGGGTATCGAAAATAAATTTTATACCGGACAGATTCTAAACAGCGAAATTGTAAGCGGTTTTGTTTGCCGGAATACTGAAAACAAAATAATCGCTTGTTATAAATAACAAAATAAAATCAAAAAGGGGTGACAATTATGCCAGTTAATAAACAAAATTCAGAAACCGAAAACACAATGGGCGGCAGTGCGACTTCGACCAGACAAATCAAAGAGGAAAACTCCGCGCCAAATAATACGCCAAATAATGCGCCAAATAATGCGCCAAACAAAACGAATAACCCGACTGAATCGTCGGTGGGTAAAACCGCACCGCAACCGACTAGCGCGCCGCAACCCGCTAATGTGACAGAAGCGGCAAAGGATACGCTCAACACGGTAACGGAGTCAGCCGGAGCGGTGGCGAGTCAGGCAATCGGGCAGGCTAAGGAAAAAGCCGGTTCCGTACTGGGCGAGCAAAAGGCGAATCTGGCGTCGGGCATCACGAGTGTCGCCAGCAGCATCCGTCAAGTCGGCGAGAACCTGAGCGGCTCGACTGAGAACAATCAAGTCGCGGCGTTGGCAGGCAAATACGGCGAAAATTTAGCCGGACAGATCGAGAAGTTTTCAAGCTATATTGACGAGAAAGATTTTAGGGAATTGATGCGCGACGTTGAGCAGTTTGCGCGGCGAAATCCGCTTCTTTTCGTCGGCAGCGCGTTCACGCTCGGTATTATGGCGGCGCGGTTTTTGAAAAGCTCCGGTCAGGGTCAAACGTCGAGAAATCGTTCGGGAAATGACTTTTCGAGAAATCGTTTAGAGAACGACCCTTCGAGAAACCGTTTAGGGAGCGAATTTTAAGGTGGTTGCGAACAAGGATAGTTCTTCGCCGTCGTAATTGGATGAAATTATGACGGCACGGAACGGGAGGAAGATGATTTATGGCACAACAACAACTCGTTAAAGAAGAACGCTCGCTGGGTGATTTATTTTCCGAACTTGCTGCCGAAACCAGCACGCTCGTCAGACAGGAAGTTTCTCTGGCGCAGACGGAATTGACGCAAAAGGCAACGGTCGTCGGCAAAGATGTGGGATTTTTGGTCGCGGGCGGCGCGGTCGGTTATACGGCATTGCTCGTTATTTTGGCGGCAATAGTAATCGGTTTGACGCAGCTTATTTCAAGTTTGACGGCCTGGCAGACTATCACGTCCGCTTGGATTGCAGCGGCAATTGTCGGTTTAGTGGTCGGTATTGTCGCTTATATGTTAGTAACAAGCGCGCTCGCCAAACTCAAAAATACTGAATTAACACCACGTCAAACGGTTGAGACATTGAAGGAGGATGCGGAATGGCTGAAAAATCAAGTGAGCTAAAAAATATAAAAATGATTGACACGGATTCTGTAGAAGAGGCGGCTGTCGGCGATGATTCCTCTTTGCAGACTCGCAATGATGATTACCAATCAACCAATCTGGAAACGCGCAGCTCTGATGGAGTAGTAACCGGCGACGAAGAAGGCGCGACTGCCGAAACGGAACAGCTTCGTGACCAAATCGAGGAAACGCGGCGCGGGATGAGCGAAACGATTGACGCTATTCAGGAAAAGCTGAGTTTCTCGAACATTTCCGAACAGGTTAAAGACCAGGTTTCCGGGCAAATCACCGGCGCGGTCGAGACGGCGAAGGACGCCTTTTACGAAAAGGCGGAAGATATTGTCAACACTGTCGGCAGGAGTTTCAGGCAACTTGGCGGATCCGATTTGGCGAAGAAAGCGCAGGAAAATCCGACGGCGCTGGCAATCCTTGGCACAGGCATCGGCGCGTTGCTGGTCGGCATTTTAGTTGGCGATAGTAAAAAGAGCCGAAAGAAAAACGCTTCGTATCGCTATAACAATGAATACCCGACCTACACCTACGATCTCGATTTTGATGACAACGAGGTCAGATACACTGATAGTGCGCGGCGTGAGCTAAATTCCAGTAGCTCAACTGATTTTGCTGCTCGACCAGCGCTGAACAAAACCGGCGGTAAAACAAACTCGACTTTGGATAGCGTTTCGGACGCGGCAACTACAGCATACGCGGGAGTAGCGAGCGCGGCAGGCACGGTATCTGAAACCGTCGGAAGCATAGCGAGCAAAACTTATGAGGGCGCGGGCAGCGCGGCGAGCAAAACTTTTGAAACTGTCGGCAGCGCGGCGAGTAAAACTATTGAAACTGTCGGCGCCGCCGCCAGTTTCGCATACGATAAAGCAGGAGATTTAGGAGGACAAATGAAAATAAACTATAATCATTATATTGAAAAAAATCCGTTGGCGGTCGGTGCGGTTGCGCTGACATTAGGCGCGGTGGTCGGCATGGCGATTCCTAGGACGAAAACGGAAAACGAATATCTGGGCGAATATCGTGACACTGTGCTGGAGAAAGCGCAGACAACGGCGCAGGAAGCACTTGGCTCGGTTAAAGAAATGGCAACCGAAGCGCAGAGAGTGATTACTGACGAAGTAAAAAGCAAGACCGCTTAAGAAATTTAATTATTAAGCAACACAAAGCGACACGAAATGAATTTTGATTTGTTTCGTGTCGCTTCGTGTTGGACGCGTGGTTTTCTTATTTACGTATCTTTTCCAAACCGTTCATATACGATTGCAAAATTTCAGGAATCGTAATCGAGCCGTCCGCCTGTTGATAATTTTCCAAAATCGCAATCCACGTCCGACCGACCGCCAAACCCGAACCGTTGAGCGTGTGAACGAACTCCGGTTTCGCGCCGCCCGACCGACGAAAACGCAAATTCATTCTTCTAGCTTGAAAATCTCCGCAGTTAGAGCAGGATGAAATTTCGCGGTAAGTTTTTTGGCTCGGCAGCCAAACCTCGATGTCGTAGGTTTTTGTGGCGCCGAAACCCATATCGCCGGTCGAGAGAACGACGGTTCGATAAGGCAAACCTAAAAGCTTTAGAATTCTCTCGGCATTTGCCGTTAGTTTTTCGTGTTCTTCGTTGGAATTTTCTGGCAGACTCAATTTTACCAATTCGACTTTTTCAAATTGATGCTGACGAATCAGCCCGCGCGTATCGCGCCCGTAACTGCCAGCCTCCGAGCGGAAACAGGGCGTGTAAGCCGTATAGTATTTCGGTAAATCCTTTGCGTCGAGAATTTCCTCGCTGTGATAATTCGTCACCGGAACTTCAGCGGTCGGAATCAAGGCGTAGCCGCGTTCGTCTTTTAAATGAAATAATTCGTCTTCGAATTTCGGCAGTTGGTTTGTTCCGAAAAGCGCGTTGCGATTAACGATAAACGGCGGCAGAGTTTCCGTGTAGCCGTGTTCGGTCGTGTGAACGTCGAGCATAAAATTAATGAGCGCTCTTTCAAGCCTCGCGCCCGCGCCGTTCAAAATCGCAAAGCGCGAACCGGCGATTTTCGTCGCGCGTTCCAAGTCCAGAATGCCCAGACTTTCGCCTAAATCAACGTGGTCGCGCGGCTCAAAATCAAATTCGCGCGGCTCGCTAAAGCGGCGAACTTCCAAGTTCGCCGCTTCATCTGCGCCGACGGGAACGTCCGGCTGCGGAATGTTCGGCAGATGCGACAGTAAATCTCGCATCTTCGCTTCCGCTTCGTCGCGCTGCTTTTCGAGTTCGGTTTGCTTGTTTTTCAAATCGCCGACTTCGGCTTTTTTTTGGTCGGCTTCGGTTTTTTTGCCGCTTTGCATTAACGCGCCGATTTCTTTGCTCGAAGCATTGCGAGTTTGGTTGATTTTGTCCGTTTCGCCGATTATACGGCGGCGCGTCTCGTCCAATCTGACAAAATCGTCGAGACTTTCAATCGGAAAGTTTCGATTATTTAAGGCGTTTTTAACCGTTTCTAAATTCTCTCTGACAAAATGTAAATCAAGCATTACTTTATAAAATTTCTTTTGCCGCGTTTATAAAAAACTTTATTATCAACACGAATTAAAACGGCGGTCAAAAGACCGCCGTCGCCGCACCCGAAAAAACTTTTCCTTACGGGCAAGGCGACCCTAAAGCATAGACGCATTTCTGACTCCAGAGAAACGTCGGGTTACTTTGCGAGTTGAGAACCGGCGCGTCGGTTGATTCGAGCGGCGCGATTCGCCGAACGCCGAAAATTCCGCGCCATCTGCCCATATGCGCATCAGCGCCGAACGCGACGCCGCGAGCCGTCTGATTGCCGATGAAAGTATAATCCGAAAGCGCGTGCAGCCGGCGCCAAACGCCCCACGCATCGTAGCCGTTGAGCGCCGCGTCGGTTTGTCCCAAACCGTCGGTTACGGGAACAGTGTGATTCGCGCTCAGCGCGCAGTAAGTTTGCGAGCGTCGAATGACCTGCCATTTGCGTTCGGTAATCTGCGGCAGTTTATCCCAGATGTCGTTTTGCGAAATCAGATGCTGATTAGTTTCGTCGTCCCAGTAAACTTGCACAATCATTTTCGCCGATGCCGGAATCTGATTCAAATTCGTTCCCCAGTTATACCAAGCTGCCATTACGAATAAAAACAAACCGTTCGCGCCCCAACCCTGCGCCGCGCCGCGCCGCGCCATTTCCGGCGTTGCGCCCGCACCGTAAGAATGTCCGGCGAAACCCGCTTTTGTCGTGTCCATAATCGCGGCGTTCTGTGCGGCGGCGGCGAGAAAACCGTTCCAAATCTGATTGTAGCGAACGGTGTGCGTCGCAAATAAATTCGAGGTGTAAGGCGCGAAAACGACGATGTAACCGTTGCTCGCCAACTGTTGCAGCAGTTTTTCGTAAAATACGTAATTCGTTCCGCCGAAACCGTGCGCAAAGAAAACGACCGGAACTCGGTTTTGCGCGCTGGCGTTGCTCGGCACGAAAACCGAAACGGGCGCGGGCGCGGTCGGGTCGGGATTCGGAATCGTTTGGCGCGTTACCGCGAACTGTCCAAAACCGCCATAATCGCCGGAGAGCGGCAGCGTTGTTGCTTTCAATCCAGTGCATTGCGCAACTTGCGATTGAGCGGTCGGGGCGTTTAAGAAAAGAATCGCCAGAATTATTATGAGTGATATTTTTTTCATTGCGGTATC
Organism: Pyrinomonadaceae bacterium; assembly: GCA_030448055.1. GTDB lineage: Bacteria > Acidobacteriota > Blastocatellia > Pyrinomonadales > Pyrinomonadaceae. The sequence continues at coordinate 199,325 of JAUJNR010000003.1, read as the reverse complement.
TATTTTGGTTTCGGACGTTTTAATTTCGTATGTTAAAAGAAAACTCTGTTCATCTAAGTTTGTTTCTCAACTGTTTTTCACCTAAAATTACAACTTCGCTCGGCAAACGACCAGCGAAGCGCAGAATAATAATTTAACAGTATGACTATGAAACAAAAAGTCCGCAAAGCCGTATTTCCCGCCGCCGGTTTGGGAACGAGATTTTTGCCTGCCACAAAAGCCTCGCCGAAAGAGATGCTGCCGCTGGTTGATAAGCCGCTGATTCAATACGGCGTGGAAGAAGCCGTCGCTTCGGGCATCGAATCAATTTTGATTATCACGGGGCGCGACAAAGCCGCCATCGAAGACCATTTCGATATCTCGTTTGAACTCGAAACAGTTCTCAAAGAGCGCGGCAAGCAAAAAGAATTTGAGCAGGTTCGCGCCATATCCGAAATGACGAACATCAGTTATATCCGGCAAAAACAGGCGCTCGGTTTGGGACACGCCATTTATCAGGCGAAAGATTTCGTTGGCGACGAACCGTTCGCCGTCATTCTGCCCGACGATATAATGGAATCGCAAACGCCTGCACTAAAGCAGTTAATCGAAGTTTACGAACGATACGACGCGCCCGTGCTGGCGACGATGCAGGTTGCGGGCGAAGCAATTTCGCGTTTCGGCGTGATTGACGCTGAAGCGGTTGCAGAAGACGTTTATAAAATCCGCCACGTCGTTGAAAAACCGAAGTACGAAGATGCGCCGTCGGATATGGCGGTCGTCGGACGTTATATATTCACGCCGGAAATTTTCGGCGCGATTGAGAGAACCGAACCGGGCGCGGGCGGCGAAATTCAAGTCGCCGACGCGATGCGGATTTTACTCGACAAAGACTTTCCTTTCTATGCCGTCAAACTTGACGGCGTGCGCCACGACGCGGGCGACAAACTCGGATTTCTGATTGCGACGGTCGAATTCGCCTTGAAACGCGACGATTTGGGGGCGGATTTTCGAGAGTATTTGAAGACCCTTCAACTCTAAAAAATCACCACAGAGACACGGGGCGCAGAGAAAAATTATAAAAAATCTCTGTGCCTTCGTGTCTCTGTGGTGAAAATGCTCTTTAACCTTACAAACGCGGCAGCGTAAAGCTAAAGCGTGAACCCATGCCGATTTCCGATTCGACCGTGACCGCGCCGCCGTGCTGCTCGACAATTTCTTTAACTAAAGATAATCCCAGTCCGGTTGATTCTTCCTCTTTGTCCTGCCCGTCGCGGGCGACGCGGTAGAACTTCTGCCAGATTTTTTCCTGCTCGCTCGAAGCGATGCCGTAGCCGCGATCTTCGACAACAACGCGCATAAAATCCGATTCCAAAATTGTCGAGATAATCACGCTCGTCCGTTCGGGGCTGTAGCGAATCGCGTTGTCAATCAAATGCGCGACGGCGCGCGTGATCAAACCTTTGTCGGCGGCGATTGGCGGCAGATGGTTGTTCAATTGTTCGATCAGGCGGATGCGTTTGCGTTTGGCGTTTTCCTGCAAATCGTTGACGACTTCGCGCACGACCGTATCGAGTTTGACCGGCGATTTGAAAAATTCCTGTTTGTCCGCTTGTTCGAGATTGGAAACCGAAAGAAACGTCGAAAGCATCTTTGATAATCGCTGCGATTCATGATTGATAATCGCTAAAAATTCGCGGTTTTCTTCGGAAATGGTCGGGTCGGCGAGCACCAGTTCGGCGAAACCGCCGATGCTGGTAATCGGCGTGCGAAGTTCGTGCGACATCAAACTCGCCATATCGCTGCGCAGTCGTTCGTTTTCTTTAACGGCGGAAACGTCGCGGAACGTGATGAGAAAACACGCGGGCTTGAGCGGCACGTTCGTTTCGTGAATCGAGGCGCTGTCGGTCGGAACTTTAACAAGCGTGATTTGCATATCCAGAGTTTTATTGCTTTCGGCGTAATAAAGCTCGCTTTTGAAAGTGTCGCCCGTCTGGAGCACGCGCCGAATCGCTAGTTGCGGCTCGTTGAAAACATCGGTTTTAAATCGCTGCAAAAGACTGAACAGATCAATCCGAGAAATCTCCCCAGAATCGAGTTTGGCGAGATGGCGCATCCGCCGGTTCAAGTAGGCGAGCGTGCCGTCGAGATACGCGATGGCGTGCGCTTCCTTTAAATACGAGCTGGCAACCGCGCTGAAGGATTGTTCCTTGATAATGCCGTGGACGAGGCTAATCATATCGAGCCGGTTTTCCGCCGAACGAGTCGAAAACGAACTCCACCACGATTCGTGCGGCAAACTTCGCTCGCGCAGTTCCTTGCGCTGAAAGTTTCTGGCGAGCTGACCGCTAAAGGCTTCGAGCAGATGTTGGTCTTCGCGCACGAAATTCTCGTTGATTTTGACGAACAGGACGCCGACCGCGACGTTTTCATAAACGAGCGGAAGCACGATTCGCGCCGCGCCCGCCGCGCCTTCAACCGGCTGCACGATTGTTTCGCGTCGGCTTAACGCCTGCTCGCATAACCCGACGTTTTCGCGCCACGACGATTGCCGCTCGATGGCGGAATCGAAATTTTTATCGCTACTGCGCGCCCGCCCGACCGGACTCAGTTCGCCTTCGCTCGTCAGGCGGAAAACAATTGCTTCGGAAAGCGGCAGCACCGATTCGAGCAGCCGCAATCCGCTTTCGATTCGCAAATCCGCCGATTGACCTTCGAGCAGATGTCCGGTCGAAGCCAACAGCACGATTTTCTCGGTCAAAGCCGAATCAATCAGCCACAGAGTTTTCAACTGAACGGCGGCAAGCGTGAAAACGACGGTCAGAAAAATTGGAATAAAAACCAAACTGACGTTTAGCCACTGCGCCGATAAAACGCTGGCGACAAACAAAACCGCCAAAAAAATCAAGGCGTGCGGAAGGACGCGTTTAAGACCGCATTTTTCAATCAGCCCGCCGACCGTTAAAGCGATGAGTAAAACAATAACCGCCTTCCACCAGGTAAAAGACGCGCCCGGCGGCAGCACCAGCTTAACGATAACCGAAAAAAACGTCCCGAAAAGCGCGACGAACGCGGCGACCAGAACCGCCAGTCCAAGCGAGACCGCCGCGCCTTTGTCCCTAAAATTTTTCATATCGTAAAAGCAGGAGGTGGAGTATCCCTACTGCCGAAAAGGGTCAGCAACCGTGAGTATTGAGTAGCTGCCGAAAAGGGTCAGCAACCGTGAGTATTGAGTAGCTGACAAACAATGTTTGCCCGTGAAATTATGCAATACATTTTTGGATAAAGGCAAGCAAAAAGTGAAAAGGCGAAAAAGTGAAAAAAGGGGAAAAGCCGGCGACGATTCGGACGCATCTTTTTCCTTTGCCGCTGCTTCGCTTTTCGTTTCTTTTGCCGCCCATTTTGCTTTTCGTTTCTTACTTTTTCGCCTTTTCACCTTTTGACTAAGAGTGAAGCCACTGCCTCTGGCAGTGGTTCCTGCAAAAAGGTGAAAAGGGAAAACAGAACAAAAAATATCGTCAGACAAAAGTTAGCAAACGGAGCGTTCAACGGATAAAAGATTTAACAACGCTTGCCGACCCGACACTGACACGCATCTTCCAGATGCGAACATCATAAAGCCACCGCCTCTGGCGGTGATAATTTTACTTTTTTACTTTGCCGCGTTCCGCTTTATAATAAAAACTCGTTTCGGGCATTTATGAATTTGCTTTCAGATTTACGAATTCTGCTGTTGGGTTTGTGGCTGGGCGCGGCTTGTTTTTTCAGTTTTGCGGTTGCGCCGGGCGCGTTCGGCGTTCTGCCTTCGCGCGAACTCGCGGGTTTAATCGTCAACCGAACGTTAGCGGTAATAAATTACAGCGGTTTTATCGTCGGGTTGATTTTGCTGGCGAGTTCTTACGTTTTGCGGCAGAACGTCAATCGAACAAAACTTTTGCTCGAACAAGGCTCGTTGCTTTTATTAACCGCTGCTTGCGCGTTCGGGCAGTTCGTCATCGCCGCGAAACTAAACGATCTGCGCGGGCAAATCGGACGACCGATTGAAGAACTGGCAATTGACGACCCGCTGCGCGCGGCGTTTAACGATTTGCACGGTTATTCGGTTACAATTTTAACGACGGCGCTGATTGCCGCCGTCGCCGCATTCTTTTTGCTCGTCAGACGGGCGAGAAATACAATGGATTCTTAAAAATAAATGTTAAATACTATCAGAGAAAACATCGAACGCCGGTTGGGAATCGGCAGCCGCGAACAGGCAACCAGAGAAACGGCGCTCGTTGAAAACAGCGGCACGATTGCCGGACGTTACCGCAGTTGGCGCGGAGGCGAAAACCTGACGAATTACCCGTTCGTCGAAAACACAAACGCGCCGTTCGTGCCAATGCGCCGCGCTTTGCCGATGCTCAATCTGGCATTGATTTCGTCGGCGGGCGCGTATATTGACGGCACGTCAGCCTTCGATGTTGAGGCGCGCGACGGCGACGCGACTTTCAAAGAAATTCCGATTGAAGTCGAAGCCGCTGATTTGCTTTACGCGGCGCGCGGCTATGACGCGACCGCCGTGCGCGCAGACAGAAACGTTCAGATTCCCATCGAGTGCCTGCTCGAATACGAAAGGAACGCCGTCATCGGCAAATTGAATAACGTCTGGTGGAGCTTGAACGGCTGGATTCCGAACGCGCGTCTTGTCGCCGAACAGCTCGCGCCGCAGATTGCCAAACGCGCGGCGCGTTACGAAGTGCAAGCGGCTCTGCTCATTCCCGCGTCGCGTCTTTGTCATCAAACTTTGGGCATCGTCGCACGCGCGCTCGAAAAAGCGAACATCCCGACGATGTTGATTTCCGTTGACCGCGGAATTACCGATTTGGTTCGCCCGCCGCGCACGGCTTATTATGCGGGAGAATTCGGACGAGTTCTCGGCGAACCGAACGAGAAAGAATATCAATTGCGCTTGTTGGACGAAGCGCTACGCTGGATTGAGTCGTTCGACCAGCCCGGCGCAAAGCGTCTGTCGGTTAAATTGGGAACTGAAGTCCAACTCGAACGCGGCGAAAAATAAACCTGTTAGGTTTTAGAATAAAAAGTCAAAAATCCTCGGGCGAAAAGTTTTTTTACGCCCGAGGATTTTTGGTTCGTTACTCTGGATTGATGAACAAATTGGAAGATTCATTGAGACCGCAAAAACTATTTCTTTGATTTGAGCAGTTGAAGCGTCGCCAGCCGCACAAAGCGCGGATTGAGAATCAAATATCTCCGCCACAGACGGCGCGGTTCCTGCGTCAGGCGAAACAGCCATTCGAGACCGAGTTTGCCCAACCATTGGGGCGATTCCTTGACGTTGCCCGCGAAGAAATCGAACGACGCGCCGACGCCGAGCATCACGGCTTTAATTTTATTTTTATGCGCCCACATCCAGTTTTCCTGTTTCGGACAGCCCAAACCCATAAACAAGATGTCGGGATTTTTCTCGTTGATTTCCGCCGTGATCTGTGCGTCTTCCGCGTCCGTCAAAGGACGAAACGGCGGCGAGAAAGCGTAGGCGATTTTTAGTTTCGGAAAATCCTTTTTCGCTCTTTCGAGAATCGCGTCAATGACCGTTTGCTTGCCGCCGTAAAACCCAACAGTCAAATCGTTTTCTGCGGCGTAGGCGCAAAGCATAATCATCAAATCGTTGGCGCGCACGCGCGCGGCTTGCCCCGCGCCCTGCAATTTCTGCATCCAGACGAGCGGCATTCCGTCAGGGACGATTAAATTCGCGCCGTTGACCTTTTCCGCATATTCCGCGTTGTCGTGCGATTCCATAACCATATGCACGGTCGAAAAACAGACGTAGCCGCCCGCGCCGCGCGTCACGAGTTCTGCAATTTGCCGAATCGCCGATTCGTGATCGCAGACGTTGACGTTTAAGCTGACGACACCGACGCGCTCATTTTTTACCGTTCGATTACTCATTTTCAAAGCTGCGGGAAATCAATTCGAGCGAGCGATTTTGACGATAGCCGATATTGAAATGTCCGTCGTCGAATTCTTCGTGAATGTGCGGAACGTCGAAATCCTTCAGCCGCCGGGATAAAATTTTCGCGCCCAAATCCAGGTGAAACTCGTCGCGCGTTCCCGCGTCAATAAACAGTAATTTTAACCTTTTCAAATTTTCAACAGATTTTTCCACAAGCCGAACCGGGTCGCGTGCGAGCCATCGCGCCCAAACGTCTTGCCGAATTTCGCCCGTTTCCAAATCGAATGGCAAATCAAAACCGAGTTCGGATTTTTCGTTTGGCGAATAACACGCGCTCATTCCGATGGTGTTCAGCGCGGCGAAATCGTCCTTGCCTTTGCGCTCGGTTTCGCGCCAGATTTTCTCCATAAAACTTTTCGCGTCGCCTTTCATTGCGCGGAAACCTTCGGCGATTCCGGGAAAATAACAAAACTCGAAATAAGCGTCACCGCTCGTCGAGCAAACCAAACCGAACTTATCGGTATGGCGCATCGCCATAATCAAAGCGCCATAACCGCCTGATGATTTGCCCATTACGGCGCGGAAATTTTTATCTTGAACGGTGCGAAAGTTTTCATCAACGAATGAAACGATTTCCTCAGTCAAATAATCTTCATAATTTCCCGTCGCGCTCGAATTGATATACTGCGAGCCGCCGTAATATGTAAAACAGTCGGGCAGCACGGCAATCATCGGTTTGATTGTTCCGTCGCCGATTAATTTATCAAGTCGTTCGGCGAGATTCGGCGTAAAGGCATTGTCGTTGAGAAACATTTTCCCGCGTCCCGTAAATCCGGTCAGACAGTAAACGACGGGAAAATTCGCATCCGTTTTCGATTCGTAATCGGGCGGCAGATAAACATACAAATCTCTGATGTGCCGGTCGCCGAGCGGATTGTTTTTCAGAATTTCGCTTTCGTGTTTAAGAACTTTGACAACTCCTTGTTTTTCAACAGTCATACATTTATTTTTCAACGCAAAGACGCAAAGGCGCAAGGACGCAAAGAGAATAAAACAAAAGTGAAAGCAAACAAGCGACGCTTATGTATGTGTTTAATGTTCTTCACTTTGCGTCTTCGCGTCTTTGCATCTTTGCGTTAAAATAATTTTCGTGGCATCTGATTTAATTAACGTCAATCCGAACGCGCTGAATTCGACCATCGAATTTCTGACGGCGATGATTACGCCCGCGCTGCTGATTTCGGCGACGGGTTCGCTCGTGCTTTCGACCTCGACCCGGTTGGGGCGCGTGGTTGACCGCGTGCGCGAACTCGAAGGACGACTTAGCGAGCTGATAATGATTGAAGATAAAAGCGGAATTCCGCTTTACAGCAAACGGCTCGAAACAATCGTTCATTTGCTCGACAAGGTAACGACGCGCTCAAGAATTTTGCAGCGGGCGATGAGCGCGTTTTACTACGGTTTGGGACTTTTTGTTTTGACGAGTTTGACGATTGCCGTCGCCGGAATTTTCGGCATTTACCGCTGGCTGCCGATTCCGGTCGGCGTCATCGGCATTATGTTTCTATTTTACGGCAGCGTTTTGATGCTGCGCGAAACCGCAATGGCAAGAGCGACGATCAAAGCCGAAATGGATTTTACGTGGACACTGGCGAAAACAATCGTGCCGCGCGAAATTATCAGCCGTTATACGATGATTGACGGCGAACTTGAGAGGAAGGATGAAGGGAGAAATGCGATGACGCGGTGACGCGGCGACACGAAGAACTTTGTTTTTTGTCGTTCAAATTTGGGAATAGCCAAAATATCTCCGCGTCGCCCCGTCTCGTAATTCTCCGCATCTCAAAAATATGAGCGAGCCGAATTTTTTACAACTACACCGCGCGGGCGAGCTTGAACGGCGGGTTATGAAACTCGAAAAACTGCTCGAACGCTGCACGGTTTGTCCGAAGGATTGCGGCAACAATCGCCTGCTCAATGAAATCGCCGCGTGTTATTCAGGCAGATTGCCGATTGTGTCGAGTTACACGGCGCATTTCGGCGAAGAGCCGTGTTTGTCGGGAAGCCGCGGCGCGGGAAATATATTTTTCGGCAACTGCAATCTGCGCTGCGTCTATTGTCAGAATTACCAAATCTCTCAAACGTGGAAAACGCAGCGGAAAAACGAAACTACGCACGAACAGTTGGCGGAAATGATGCTCGAATTGCAGGCGCGAGGCTGTCATAATATCGGCTTCGTTTCGCCGACGCATTTCGCGCCGCAGATGGCGCGGGCGATTTTCATCGCGGCGGAAAAAGGTCTGCGTCTGCCGATTGTTTACAACACGAACGCTTACGATTCGGTCGAGGTTTTGCGCTTGCTCGACGGCATCGTTGACGTTTATCTGCCCGATTTGAAATACGCGGAAAACGACGCCGGATTTACATTTTCAAAAGTGCGCGGCTATACGGATTACGCGCGAGCGGCGATAAAGGAGATGTTCCGGCAGACGGGCGACAAACTTGTTTTTGACGAAAATGGACTTTTGCAGAAAGGCTTGCTGATTCGCCTGCTCGTTCTGCCGAACGACATCGCGGGCATCGCAGAAAATTTGCGCTGGGTAAAAGAAGAATTGTCGCCGCGCCCGGCAATTTCTTTGATGGCGCAGTATTATGCAACGAACAAAGCGGCGACCGACGAAAAATACATTTTACTTTCGCGCCGAATTTCCGAACGCGAATGGTTTGAAGCCATTTCGATTCTGGAAGATTTGCAAATCGAAGAAGGCTTTATGCAGGAATACGAGTCGGCTTCGCATTATTACCGACCGAATTTTACCGACGCGGACGAGCCGTTTAAGGACATTCGGGATTTTCAATAAAAATCGAAAATGAAAATAATTTATATAGCAATCGGAATAACTTTGCTTGCGGGTATTGTTTTCTATCTCATTAGTTGCAGAAGCAACACACAATCAAACGTCCGAGTTAATCAAAAGAATGAGAACACAACAAAAGCTGAGCAAAACAACTCAATGAATAATCCTTATGAAGACATGCGCGCCATGGCTTTAGCCATAACTCCTGAACAACTTGGATTAAATCTTACAAATGAAAAAGCAAAAGTTTATGGCGTTGTTATGGACTGGAACACGGGTCAAGGAATTGCAACTTTTACAGCTTTTCAGACAGGGGACGCAAGCATGTATACAAGCACGGGTGGTGGTGTTATTGGCGGCGGTTATCAAGAAAATGTTAAAAGAGCGACTGTAGCATTTGTTTATAAGTCCCAAAATTACCTAAACAAAGCTACTAAAACAGAAACAACTCCGCTTCCCGAAGAAAGCAGTGTGAAGTTTTATTTTCTTACAAATAAAGGAAAATTTGTCGGGCAAGAAAAAATGGATAAGTTTGATAATAATTCAAGTCAATGGCTCGAATTATTTGAAGAAGCAAATAAAGTTATTACTGAATTGCGCCTAACAACCGAAAGGGATGAAAAATGAAAATTGGAGAAAATGCGCCTGATTTTACATTGAAAGACGGCGACGGACGCGATTGGAATTTGTCCGAGCAAAAAGGAAAAACCGTTGTGCTGCTTTTTTATCCGGGCGACGACACGCCGGTTTGCACGAAACAGATGTGTTCGGTCAGAGACAATTGGGCGGATTATCAGGCGACGGGCGCGACGGTTGTCGGCATCTCAACCGATTCTGCCGCGTCGCATAAAGGTTTCGCCGAAAAGCACAATCTGCCGTTGACGCTGCTGGCGGATGAAACGGGCGAAGTCGTGGAAGAATATGGGGTGAAATCCTGGCTGCCCAATCGTTCGGCGCGGTCAGTCGTCGTGGTTGATAAAGCAGGCGTGGTGCGTTATCACAAAACCGAATCGTTAAGCCTTTTTCGTCCGAAAGACGATGACATTTTAGCGGCAATCGCGCAGGCTAATCTGGTTTAGAATGTCGCCCGCGCTTGTGTTATTCTAAACCGAAAACCGAATAAGGAGTTTTATAAAATGGCTTTATTTTCAAGTGATAAATTTAAATGCACGCGCTGCGGGCGGAAAAACGCGCCGCTCGGTTACGCGCCCGTTCCGACCGAACTCGGTCAAAGAGTCAGTCAGGAAATTTGCGCCGACTGCTGGAAGGAATGGCTCGACAAACAAAAACAACTGATCAATCATTTCGGTTTGGATGTCTCGAATCCCGATTCGCACGATTTTCTGTTCGACCAGATGAAGATTTTCTTTTTCGACGAAGGCGTGGAACTCGCGCAGATTGACACGACCAAAGAAGGAAATGTTAATTGGTAAAACTGAATAAAATGTTGATGTTTCTCAATCGAGCGGCGCGAAAATCGTCGCTCGTTTTCTTTAGCGGAATAGAATCAGTTTGAAACCGCATCTTAAATTCAGGCGAATTCAATGACTGAGGAAATATAATGCGACAATTTTACAATGTTCTGGTTCTGTTATTTGCCGCCGCAGTTTTCAACGGCGTTTCGTTCGGACAAATGAATAGTTACGAAAAACAGGGAAAAGTCCGCGCTCCCGAATTTACGGGCGGCAAAGGCTGGCTCAACACCGACAAACCGCTGTCAGTCGCCGGTCTGAAAGGCAAAGTCGTGCTGCTCGATTTCTGGACCTACGGCTGTATCAACTGCATCCATATTATTCCCGATTTGAAACGGCTCGAAGCGAAATACCCGAATAATTTAGTCGTCATCGGCGTTCATTCCGCCAAATTCGACAACGAAAAAGACATCGCCAACATTCGCCAAATCGTCATTCGCTACGGTATCGAACACCCGATTATCAATGACGCGGACTTTAAAATTTGGGAGGCTTACGCCATTCGCGCGTGGCCTGGTTTAGTGGTGATTGACCCGGACGGTTACGTGATAAAAACGGTTTTCGGCGAAGGGCATTATGATGAACTCGACCGAACGATTGCCGAAACGATAGCCGATTTTCGCAAAAAAGGAGCGTTAAACGAACAGCCGTTGAAGTTCGCTCTCGAACGGGCGAAAATCGGCGATTTGCCGCTCGCGTTTCCCGGAAAAGTTCTGGCTGACGCGAAATCGAAACGGCTTTTCATCGCCGATTCAAATCATAACCGCATCGTCGTGACGGATTTCGCAGGAAAACTTCTCGACGTAATCGGCAGCGGTAAAGCGGCGGCGGGCGACGGCGATTTTGCGCGGGCGAGTTTTAATCGTCCGCAGGGAATCGCGCTCGACGGCGAAATGCTTTACGTCGCCGACACGGAAAATCATTTAATCAGGCGCGTTGATTTGAAAACCAAACGAGTCGAGACAATCGGCGGCACAGGGAAGCTCGAAGACTTCAACGGCAACGGCGGCAACGGGTTGACGACCGGGCTGCGTTCGCCCTGGGATTTGTCGCTCATCGGCAGGAAACTTTACGTGGCGATGGCTGGCTCGCATCAGATTTGGCTGGCTGATTTGGATAAAAATACGCTCGAACCATACGCCGGAACGAGGGCGGAAGCGAGGATTGACGGCAACATTAAAGAGGCGGCGTTTTCGCAGCCGTCGGGCATCGTCTCGGACGGGAAAAAATTGTGGGTTGCCGACAGCGAGGCGAACATCGTCCGCGAAATTGATTTTCAAACAGAAGCGGTTGAAACGTTGGTCGGCGGCGATTTATTTCAGTTTGGCGACAAGGATGGCGAAGGCGACAACGTGCTTTTGCAGCACCCGCTCGGCGTCGCGCTTTACGACGGGAAAATTTTGATTGCCGACACATACAACCATAAAATCAAACGGCTCGACGCCTCGACGCGCGTGGTCGAAACATTTCTCGGAACGGGAAAATCCGGTCAGACGGACGGCGCGGGCAATGCGTCATTTTATGAACCTGCCGGAATATCGGTCGCCGATGGCAAACTGTTCGTCGCCGACACGAATAATCACGCGATTCGCGTCGCGGATTTGAAAACCAAACAAGTCTCGACGCTCAAAATCGAAAATTTGAAGCCGCCGACTGATACGGAAACTGAAGCCGCCGCGCCGAACGCGAACGAAATAAAGCTCGCGGCGCAGACAGTGGCGGCGAATGCGCAGAACGCTTTAACGTTTAATGTCAAACTGCCCGAAGGGTTTCATCTGAATCCGAACGCGCCGCAGCGATATGAAATTTCAATCGAGAACGGACAAAACATTAAAATCGCCGCGCCGACGCAAAAGTTTAAAACGCTGCCCGTCGTCGTGCCGTTTTCGGCGACGCAAAAAGGCGCGGCAAATCTGAAAGCGAAGCTGACGATTTATTACTGCCGCGAAGATAACACGGGCGTTTGTTTGATAAAATCGCTTGTTTGGAGCGTGCCGGTAAATGTTGTCAACGGCAAAAAGGCATCGAACAAAATCGAAATCTCTGCAACAGTAGAATAGTTCGAAGTCCGAAGTCGAAAACCGTTCTCTACCTTGAACTTCGGACTTATTAAAGCCGCCAAAAGATTGGGACTAAAATTATTGCGACGATAAAAACGATGACCGTCAAAATCGTGCCGATTTTGACGAAATCCATAAACCGGTAGCGTCCGGGCGTGTAAACCAGCACGCACGCCGGTTCGAGCGGCGTGATAAAGGAAAACGAGGCGGCGTAGGTTACGGCGACGGCGAACGTGCGCGGGTTCAGACCGAGCGCGACGGCGGTTTTTACCGCTACGGGAAGAATGACCAGCGCAGCGGCTTGATTCGACATCGGCTGAGTCAGCGCGACGGTCAACGCGAAAAATCCGGCAAGCACGGCAATCGCGCCGTATTGCTCGAAATAGACGACGATTAAATTCGCCAGATATTGGTCGGCGCCGGTTTTTTCCATCGCCACGCCGAAACTCATCATACAGGCAATAAGAACGAGCAGGCGGAAATCAATCAGCGAATAAAGTTCCGAATGCCGCACGGTTTGCGTCGCCAGCAGCAGCAGCACGCCGAGCAGCACGGCGACGGCGAGCGGCACGTCGTAACCCGTGACGAGTTTCGACAGCGAAAGCGCGAGAAAAAGCCCGAACGCGGCAATCGCCCAGCGGCGTTTTGCCGCTCGCATACTGCTCGCCGAAACGTCTTCGAGCAGCAGCATCTCGCCGCCGGTAACGAACGGCTCGATGAGCGCTCGGTTGCCCTGCACAAGCAGCACGTCGCCGAAACGCAAACGGACGGTGCTGATTTTTTCGAGAAACGTCTCGCCGTGCCGGTTGATTGCCAGAACCGTCAGATTGAAATTCTGCCGGAAATCGGCGGTCTTTAACGTTTGCCCGATAAGGCTCGAATCGCGCATCACCATCACTTCAAACAATTCAACATCGCCGGTTTCTAAATCGCGGTCGTTAAGTTTAAAGTCGGCTTTGATTTCCAGCCCGGCGGCGGATTTGATATTCAAAATATCGGCGATTTTCCCTTGCACAATCAGCAAATCGCCGAGTTCGACGCGCTGTTGCGGACTCGGCGCGACGCGCTCTTCTCTGCCCCGAATAATGCCGATGACGTTCAAATCGAATTCGAGATTGATATTCGCTTCGCCCAGCGTTTTGCCGATTAAATGCGAACCGGGCGCGACGAAAACCTCCGAGATATATTCGCGGATGTGATACTGCTCGGTCAAAGATTCTTCGCCGCCGCGGTTCGGCAACAGACGGATGCCGACGAGCAGCATATATGCCAGCCCGACGGCGACCGTAATCACGCCCACCGGCGTTAGCTCGAACATCGAATACGGGTCCATTCCGTAACGCTGCATCGCGCCGCTCACCGCGAGATTCGTCGAAGTTCCGATGAGCGTGCAGCTTCCGCCCAGAATCGCGCCGAAAGCGAGCGGCATCAGCAGTTTCGACGGCGAGACTTTAGCGCGGTGCGCTAAACCCAACACGACCGGCACGAACATCGCTGTCGTCGTCGTGTTCTTCAAAACCGAAGCGCACGCCGCCGCGACGAACATTATCAGAGCCGTCAAAAAAAATTCATTGTTGCCCGCAATTCGGTAAAGCCTGCGCCCGATTAAATCAACGATGCCGGTCTTAACCAGCCCGCCCGTTAAAACGAAGAGTCCGCCGATGGTGATAATCACGTTATCGCCGAAACCGGACAAACCTTCCTGCACGGTCAAAACATTCGTCATTATCAGCGCGATAACGAGCAGAATGCCCACGACATCAACGGGAAGTTTCTCCGTCGCAAATAAAGCGACGGCGACGAGCAGCAAAACGAGCGTGATAACGATAGGCGACATTTGGACTGAATGATACAGAAATTTTTTTCGTTTGAAAAGAAAAATCGTGTCGGTCTGGACAGTCTAAATCGCAGATGAGAAAATCTGTCTGTGTTATACTTACGTTTCAATATTTATAAATTATGAGTCAGGAAAATTGTATTTTTTGTAAAATTATTCAGGGCGAATCCAAGTCCGAAACGGTTTATGAAGACGACGTTTGCGTAGCCTTCAAAGACCTTCACCCGCAAGCCCCGACGCACATTCTCGTCGTTCCGCGCGAACATATCGAATCGCTCGACAAAGCGAAAAATAAGCACCTTGAGACGCTCGGCTATCTGCATCTGGTGGCGGCGGAAATCGCCCGCGAAAACGAATTCGCCGAAGCCGGTTACCGCACGGTCATCAATACGAACGGCAACGGCGGACAAACCGTTTTTCATCTGCACGTTCATCTGCTAGGCGGTCGCCCGTTCGTCTTTCCGCCGGGATGATTGGATTTGGGGTTTGCGATTTCGGATTTGGGATTGGTCATTTGTTAAAGGAAATCCCAAATTGCTTGGCAAGCGTTTTCAGCAAAAAGCAATATGAGAAAAATCCTTATCAATTTATTTTTAACGACGCTTACTTGCCTGCAATTTAGCTGCACGACGAATACGACGGCGGATAATTCCAATCAGGCGAACGCCAATCTGTTGACGAATGCGGCGGAAACCATTCGAGCTAACACGAGCGTCGTCGCCGAACAAACGCCTTTGCCGACTTTTACGAGCGCGGACGAGGCTTTGAGCGTCGGTAAAATGCTGCTCGACGATCTCGAAGCGGAAAAAGCGGTCGAGGTTTTAGAGCAGGCGGTAAAACTCAATCCCGATTTAGCCGACGCGCATTTTAATCTCGGCATCGCTTATGCTCTGGTCGAAAAAGTCCGGGAAGACAATCCGCCGCCCGTTACCGAACCGACTCCGACTCCAAAACCGCTTAGAAAGGGCAAAAAAGAAAGCGTTGAATTAAGCGCATCGGAAAAATCGTTTGAAAACGCGGTCAAGGCGTATAAAAAAATTCTGGCGAAAAATCCGAATGACGACCAGGCGCATTACAATCTCGGTCGCTCTTACAACAAATTAAACAAAGACCCGGAAGCGTTGAAATCTCTGCAGCAAGCCGTCAAGCTCAAATCCGACGACGGCGAATATCAAACGGAACTCGGCGTGATTTTGATCAAGCTCGCCGAATACGAACAAGCGGTCGCGGCGCTGAAAAAAGCCGTTGCCATTGACAGCACAAATCTGCAAGCCGAAAGTCTTTTGGAAAAAGCCGAAGCCGGACGCCGGCGCGTGGATTTCGGCAACAAACCCAAACCGCCGCAACAAGCGCAGCTCGAACCGCCGAAAAGACCGCGCGGAAATCCGCAACCGGCGGCGAATTCAAAAATGCCCGAAGCGCCGGGCGCAGTTCCGCCTCCGCCTCCGCCACCTCCAGCACCGCCGTCAAAAAAACCTATTTAGAAGCCATCTCAAAAATAGTTTGATAAACTTCGCTCTATGTCACGACGCGAAGAATTAACCGATGAACAATGGTCTTTGATTGAACCGTTATTTGATAAACCGCCCGTTGTGGTGACCCGCGGACGACCGCGCAGGTCTGAACGCGAAGTCTTGAACGGAGTGCTTTGGATACTACGTTCCGGCGCCAGATGGTGCGACTTGCCCGAAAGATTTCCGTCATACCAGACTTGCCATCGCCGTTTCCAGGAATGGGTTAAAGACGGGCGATTGCGAAAAGTGCTGGAAACGCTTGCCGATGACTTACAGGCTCGCGGTAAATTGGATTTATCCGAATGCTTTATTGACGGAACCTTTGTTTCGGCTAAAAAAGGGGCTTTTGTGTCGGAAAGACCAAGCGGGGCAAAGGTATGAAGCTCATGGCAGTGGCAGACCGCTTTGGTCTTCCTCTCGGCGTCCACACTTGCTCTGCTTCGCCGCACGAAGTCAAACTTGCCCGAGAAACTGTTTGCGAGCGGTTCACCGATGAGCGACCCGAAAAGATGATTGGCGATAAAGCATATGACTCTGACCCGCTCGATGCGGAGTTGGCGAAACTCGATATTGAACTGATTGCGCCGCATAAAGCCAACCGCAAAAAGGCGCAGACGCAGGACGGCAGAAAACTTCGCCGTTACAAACGCAGGTGGAAAATTGAACGCCTCTTTGCGTGGCTGGGTAACTTTCGTCGGATTGTGGTTCGCTACGAATATCATTCGGACAATTACTTAGGCTTTGTTCATCTGGCTTGTATCGTTATTTTGTTGAGAAACTATTTTTGAGATAGCTTCTAGTAAGTTTATTCGAGAGCGCAAACAGTCGTCTCGCGCTCTTAAATTTGCTTCTAAAAAACACACTTTGATATTGTCCTGTATCAACTTGACATTAAACATAAAAATTCAGACTCTAAAATCAGTGTTTTGTTCAAGATACTGATTCGTATGAAAATCGAAATCGAAAGTCCGCCCGTATTTCCGCTCGAACGCAAAATCCGAATGCACGAGGCGCGCGAAGCGATTATTGACCGCCTCGCCCGCGACTTGCCGACGAACATTGACCTCGAACGATTTTTAAATGTCGTCGTTTCGGAAATCGGGCGGATGATAGCGGCTGACCGTTGCGACCTTTTGCAGTTGACTTCGGGCAGCGAGCTTCGCATCAGTCACGAGTGGCGCAAAGACGAAACCGTTCCGCCGAGCGAAGGCACAATAATTCCTTTCGATGTGCAGAAACTCGCCGAAAAATTTGACTTAACGCAGCCGATTCGCATTAACGACACCTCGAAAGTGAAGGACGCGACGCTCAAGTTTTTTACCAAAGCCTTGGAAACGCGTTCACTTTTAGTGGTGCCGATTATTTTGAGCGGGAAAGTTTTGGGACTTTTGGGACTGCACGACACGAAAGAGCCGCGCGAATGGCTCGACGAGGAAGTGTCGTTTCTCGAATCAATAGGTCGTCAGCTCGCTATCGGTTATCAATACACGAGTCTTTATGTCGCGCAGGAACAGGAATCGAAAAGCACGAACGCGCTGCTGGAGATTGCTAATATCTTGAATTCGCATTCGGATTTCGGCGAAGTGTCGGCAAAAGTTCTGGAACGCGCCGTCGAACTCGTCGGCGCGGATTACAGCGCGCTCGGCGTTCTCGACCAGACGGGAAAACGCATCTCGCTCGTCGCGTTCAAATCGGCGCCGGATGTCGAACCGAATGCGGTTTTGGAAATGATTCAGCAGCACAATCAATCGCTCGACATCGAACCGTTTCCCGCGCTCGGCGATATTCTTAAAGAAGGAAAAACTTTAAAGCTAATTGACAAGCAACTGCCGTTCGCCATTCGTCTGATTTTCAATTCGCAGCTTGGCGGCAAAGCCGCGCTCGTCTCGCCGGTGCGCGTCGGCGGACAGGCGTTCGGGCTGATCGGTTTTGTTTGGAGCAGTGAGCGCGAAACGGGTTTTGAAACGCACGAAGTCGCGCTCGTCGAAGGCATCTCCGACCAAATCGGCACGGCGCTCGAACGTGACCAGTTGAGCGCGGAGGTAATGCGCCTAAAAAGCGAACTGTATGAACGTCACACGAGCGAGATAATCGGGCAAGCCGCGCCGATTCGCCGCGCCGTCGAACTCGCGCTCAATGTTGCAGACACAAACACAACCGTTTTGATTCAGGGCGAATCGGGAACGGGAAAAGAATTGCTGGCGAATCTGATTCACTATAATTCGGGACGTGAAGACAAGCCGTATATCAAATTGAACTGCGGCGCGATTCCCGAAACGCTGCTCGAATCCGAGCTTTTCGGACACGAAAAAGGCGCGTTCACTGACGCGCGAGCGCAGCGGCAAGGGCGTTTTGAAGAAGCGAGCGGCGGAACGCTTTTTCTCGACGAGATCGGCGAGATGAGTTTATCGGCGCAGGTGAAATTACTGCGGGTTTTGCAGGACGGCGAATTTACGCGCGTCGGCGGCAAGGAAGTTCTAAAGACTGACGCGCGGGTTGTCGCCGCCTCAAATATAAATTTGGAAAAAGCGGTCGAAGCGGGAACATTTCGCAAAGACTTATTTTATCGCCTGTCGGTTTTCCCGATTGTCGTGCCGCCTCTGCGCGACCGACCGGAAGACATACATATTCTGGTTTTTCATTTTCTCGAAACTTACAAACAAAAAACCGGACGCTTCGTTTCCGGCATTTCAAAAGCCGCCTTGCGCGCGCTCGTCAATTACGAATGGCACGGCAACGTGCGCGAACTCGAAAACGCTATTGAACGCGCCGTAATTATCGCATCGGGTCGTCAAATCGAACTCGACGATTTGCCTGAAGCGATCAGCAAAAAGCAGTTTGAATTAAATGCCTCAGCCAGACACGAACGCGCCCGTGCCGCCGGTGAAAACCGCTCGATAAATCTGGAAATCGAATTTCCCGCGACCATCGAAGAAATCGAACGCCGCGCCATCGAACTCGCGCTCGATTACACTTCGGGCGACAAATCACGCGCTTCGCGCCTTTTGAATATCGGGCGAAAAACGCTTTATCGAAAATTGGAGCAATACGAAAACAACGGTAAGTCAAATATTTAATTTAGTACAAATACTTGTTTAGATGAACCCTATTGACGAAAGCAATTTAATGTCGCGCATTCGGGCGAAAATTGAAGATGCATAGAATAGTCAAACCGAATCAACGCGCTGCCGGACAGTAAAAGAATAATGACATTTCCGGTTGATTGAAGTATTTTGGAATGAGCAAATCCGACAAATCGTAAAACTCAGGAATAAAAAATGAAACGCATTTCTTTCGCCGCTTTTATTTGCATAAGTTTTTTTCTTTTCTCGACAATCGGACTTTACGCGCAAAATGCTTCGCCAACTCCGCCGACCGCTGACGACGTGATAAAAATTACGACCAAACTCGTTCAGCTCAACGCGGTCGTGACCGACAAAAACGGTAATCAAGTCAAAGACCTGACTATTTCCGATTTCGAGCTTTTGCAGGACGGCAAGCCGCAGAAAATTACGAATTTTTCGTATATTAACACCGAAGCGCCGGCGCAGTCTTCGCCCGCTGCGACGGACAAAAACGGAAAGAGCGTCGTCTTGCCGCCGGTTCGAGTGCGCCCGGGAAACGCCGGACGCATCGTTACGTTTATCGTTGATGACGGAAACTGTCTGGCATCGCAAATCGGAATGACGGCGGCGCGCGAAGGAGTAATCAAATTCATCAATGAACAAATGCTGCCGAACGATTTGGTTTCGATCTACCGGACGCGCGGCGGAAGCAGTCTGCTGCAGCAATACACTTCGGACAAAACTCAACTGATGCGCGCCGCGCGGCGGATTCGCTGGAATCCGCCGCAGGGAAGCTGCGTCAGCTATAACGGCGATTTTTTTGAACCGACACGTGATGATTCGACGGGCAAAAGCACCGGTCAAGGCTCATTTGAAACTGATGCAAACCGCAAAACTCGCGAGCAAATTGAAGATTCGCTCCGCGACAATCAAGCGGTCGGCACAATCGGCGTAATCCGTTACGTCATGCGCGGTCTCGGAAAAATCGGCCGGCGCAAAGTCGTTTTTTTGCTCTCGGACGGTTTGCCGCTACGCACGCGCGAGGGCAGAAATCGGCAGGCATTTGACGCGCTGCGCGATTTGACGGATGCAGCGAATCGCGCTTCTGTCGTTTTTAACACGATTGATGTGCGCGGGGGAATATCGTATTCGCCACAGGGAAATGACGCAGGTGGGGGTGCTGTTGAGAAACGAATGAGAGAGGTTCGTGATACGCGCGACGGATTATCTCATTTGGCGGAGGAAACCGGCGGCGTCTTTTACAAAGAACAGAATTTTCTCGACGTGCCGATTCGCCGCGCTTTGAGTTTGGAAAAAGGTTATTACCTACTCGGCTACGAGCCGGACAATGAAACTTTCAAAGATAAAGATTTCAATAAAATCGAAATCAAATTGAAACGTCCCGATTTGAAAATAAGCTCGCGCGCCGGATTTTTGGGTAGAACCGATGAATCCATCGCGCCGAAAAAACGCACCGGCGACGGCGAACTCTACGAAGCGATTGTTGCGCCGCTGCCGCGAGCCGGATTGAATGTGCAATTAACCGCATTTTTCGCCAACGATTCGGCGCAGGGAAATGTCGTGCGCTCGCTCGTGCATCTTGACGGCGGCGAACTGACGTTTGTTGACGAGGCGTACGGATTTAAAAAAGCTGTTTTCGATGTCGTCGCCGTTACATTAAACGAAAAAAACGAAGTCGTTGACGAATTTAACCGAACGCACACTTTCAAGATTGAGGCGGCGGCGATGCCGCTCATCAAACAAAACGGTCTGATTTACACAACCGACGTGCGGGTTAAAAAAGCCGGAAATTATAATTTTCGTGTGGCTGTTCGCGTCGCGAACAGCAAATTACTCGGCTCGGCGAGTCAAATCATTCAAGTTCCCGACCTTAAAAAAAGTAAGATTTTTCTGTCTGGTTTAACCGTCAGCGCGGTTGACGCAAACGGCAAATTTGTCGCGCCGTCCGCCGTTAAACCGGAAAACGCGCTTTCTTTGCCCGATTCAGCGGCAGTTCCCGTAATTCGCCGATTTCGCCCGAATACGATTTTGGCTTATGCTTACACGCTCTACAACGCGCAAACCGACAAAACGACGAATCAACCGAAACTGACCGTGCAGGTTAATTTATACCGCGACGGAAAAATCGTCACCGCCGGAGAACCGCAGGCGGCGCAGCTTGAAAATCTGACTGACAGAACGCGTATCAACGATTACGGCTATTTGCGGCTCAACCAGAACGCCGAGAAGGGCGATTATGCTCTGCAGGTTATCGTCAAAGATTTGCTGACGAACGAGACGACTTCGCAGTGGGTTGATTTTGAAATCGTAAATTAATCGGAGTCCACGAGCGAATAAAAACATATCTCTTTTAATTTTTCACGAAAAACGAAATTTACAGGAGTCTTAAATATTAATCCCGGATTTACAGTTCATTTCCAAGTTTAACGACGAAAAATGTTAAACTTGGATTTTCTTTTTTATGGATGTCATCGTCGGCACAGCCGGACACATTGACCACGGAAAAACCGCGCTCGTCAAAGCCTTGACGGGCGTTGACGCCGACCGTCTGCCCGAAGAAAAAGAGCGCGGAATCACGATTGACATCGGTTTCGCCGAACTTATGTTGGGCGCGGTGCGCGTCGGCTTTGTTGATGTTCCCGGACATGAACGATTCGTTAAAAATATGCTTGCCGGAGCGAGCGGAATTGATCTTGTTGCGCTCGTCATCGCGGCTGATGCGGGCGTGATGCCGCAAACGCGCGAGCATTTTGAAATTTGCCGTCTGCTTGAAATAAAAAGCGGTTTGATTGTGCTGACGAAAGTTGATTTGGTTGACGACGCCGAACTGCTCGAACTCGTGCGGCTCGACGCGGCGGAACTCGTCGAAAATTCTTTTCTCGAAAACGCTCCCGTTATCTCCGCGAGCGCGAAAACCGGCGAGGGAATCGAGCAATTAAAAAAAACGATTGTCAATCTGGCGGCGAAAATTCCGCCCAGAACAAATGAGACGATTGCGCGGCTTCCGATTGACCGCGCGTTCTCGGTCAAAGGTTTCGGCGCGGTTGCGACGGGAACTTTGATGGCGGGCGAAATAAACGAATCGGACGAGTTGGAGATTTTGCCGCTTGAGCGGAAGGTGCGCGTTCGCGGATTGCAAACGCACGGCAAAGCGGTGAAAACGGCGCGCGCCGGACAGCGCGCGGCGGTTAATCTCGGCGGCGTCGAACACGCGGAAATCCGGCGCGGAATGGTTTTGACGGAAAAAGGCGTTTTGCGTTCGACGCAGATTTTCGACGCGGAAATCGAAGTTCTGGAAAGCGCGAAAAAAGCCCTGAAATCGCGTCAGCGCGTTCGCGTCCACATCGGGACAATCGAGGCGCTGGCGCGCGTTCAGGTTCTCGACGAGTCGAATGAAATCGCGCCGGGCGAAAAGAATTTCGTTCAGCTCCGGCTCGAAGCCTTCGTCGCCGCCGTCCCTAATGAAAGATTTATCATTCGTTCGTATTCGCCGCAAACGACGATTGCCGGCGGGCGAGTTTTAGACAACGCGGCGGTCAAACATCGGCGCAAGGAAATCGAAAGCGTTCGCCAATACCTGCAAAATTTAATCCACGCCGATAAAACAAAACAGATGAAACTTTTTCTCGACGCGGCTGGCGAAACTGGTTTAACCTTCGCCGATTCGCAAGCGCGAACCGGCTGGCGCAGAGAAGTTTTAGAGCGGGCAATCGGGGCGAATCTCGAAAAAAAATCAATCGTCGAAGCCGACGTTTTTTACATCGCCCGAACGCCGTTTGAAAATCTAAAGACGAAAACGCTTTCGGAAATCGAAAGTTTTCACCGCCGCGAGCCGCTCGCCAAAGGAATGCCGCGCGAAACGCTGCGCGAGAAAATCTTCGCGCATTTGCCGCCGGAAATTTTCAGAGCGGTTGTTTCGATTTTGGAACAGGAAAAACGAATCGTCGCGGAAAAAGATACGGTTCGCGCCGCTTCGCACAGCTTGGAATTGTCGGGCGGCGAGAAAGTTTTGCGCGAGCGGCTCGAACAAATTTACCGGACGGCAAAACTCGAAGTTCCGAAGCTCGAAGACGCTTTGCTCGAAGCCGTTAAAAACACGAAACTAACGCGCGACCACGCCCGCAAAATTTTCCAACTGCTCGTCAATACCGGCGAACTCGTCAAAGTTTCCGAAGAATTTTATTTTACGCGCCCGGCGATTGACGACCTTGTAGAAAAACTAAAAGCGTTCGCCGACAGTTCGGCGAATAAATTAATTGACGTTCCGACGTTCAAACAAAGCGCGGGAATTTCCCGGAAATACGCGATTCCGCTGCTCGAATACTTCGACCGCGAACGAATCACTCGTCGCGCGGGCGATAAAAGATTGATTTTGTGAATGAAAATGCGAAAATTTCTAACCGCCAAATGGCAGGATTTGGTGATGGCGAATTACCAAATCGCGCCGCATCTTTTGGCTGATTTCGTTCCGAAGGGAACATCGCTCGATTTTCACGACGGAAAATGTTTCGTCAGCCTCGTCGCGTTTATGTTTCTCGATGTGCGCGTCTTGAAAGTTCCCGTGCCTTTTCACGTCAATTTTGAAGAGGTAAATTTGCGCTTTTATGTGAAAAGAGAAACGCCTGAAGAAATGAGGCGCGGCGTGGTTTTCGTTAAAGAAATCGTTCCGCGTCTGGCGATTGCCACCGTCGCCAGAGTTTTCTACGGCGAACCTTACGAAGCGTGGCGAATGAGTCACGCGAAAACGGAAAAAGATTTGAGTTATGCGTGGTGGAAAGCCGATTCGGTGAATCAAATAAAAATCGAAATCGGCGAAAATGCTGGCGTTCCCGCGCCGAATTCGCACGGCGAATTTATCGTCGAACATTATTGGGGCTACACGAAACGCGGCGCCAGCCGCACGGACGAATACAAAGTCGAGCATCCGAAATGGGAACTTTTCGATGTGAAAAACTACGAAATTAAATGCGATTTCGGAACGCTTTACGGCGAGCGGTTCGCTTTTTTGTCGCACGAAAAACCGCATTCAATTTTTATGGCGAAAGGCTCGCCCGTTGCGGTTTATAAGGGCGCGAAACTCGTTCTCTAATTCTACAAAAATGATAATCGGAATCGTCGCCATCGCAAAAAATTTCGCCATCGGTAAAGACGGCAAACTGCCGTGGCATTATTCGTCCGACCTGAAATTTTTCAAACAAACCACGACGAACCACGCCGTCGTGATGGGTTTTAATACTTGGAAATCAATCGGCAAACCGCTGCCGAATCGCCTGAATATCGTTTTGAGCGGCAAGTCGGAAATCGAAGCGCAGCCGAATGTTCTGCTTTTGCGAAGCCGGGAAGAAGTTTTAGCGTTAACGAATTATTTGAAATGCGATGTGTTCGTCATCGGCGGCGCGAAAACTTACGCGCAATTCGCGGACGCGATTGACGAATGGATTGTCACGGAAATTCCCGCGAGCGTCGAAGACGCCGATACGTTTATGCCGACGGATTTTCTCGAAGATTTTGAATTGCGGGAAACAAAAAATACGGAAGACGATTTGAAGATAAATTTTTTTGCAAAAAGATAAATTCGTAGTAAAATCCGAAGGAAAAAACAAAAGAAGAGAAATTTTATGATGGGAGGCAAAAGCTGGGACGATTGGATTGATGATTATTCGGAAGCGGATTGATTACGCGCTTTATCGCTGTCTTGCAGATTAAAAACCATCGGCGCCCCGGAAAGCGGCGTTCCGCATTCGAGGCAAAAACTCATTGTTTCAACATTTTCATAACCGCATTTTTGACATCTCTTCATTCCTCGCTACGCTCCTCATCGAAACAAATAATCGTGAGTTGATTTTCTTTACTTGCGTGATTAGTCGCCCGGCTTATATCATCAGCCGGAATCGCCGCCATTTTTTACCTGCCGGGTTGCGTGTAAACAAAGTCATAAGTAGTCAATTTTTGAATCACACCGCCTGACTTATGAATCAAATCAACCGACATTTTCAAATTATATTTGCCCTCTTTCAAATCGAGTTCGTCATAAGGCATAAAAATCTTCAAATCATCATAGGTGCCTGGGTCGTAATCAATTATGAGTTCCTTATAAACGGCTACTTCACCGGCGGTGCTGTAATAACTTTTATTTTTGTCTCGAAGCCTTTGACCATCAGCCGTTTCAAAATAGATTGCCAGGTAAGAATCAACATCTTTCATCCCGTGAACGGTAAAATTGGTATGAATCTGCATTCCCTTCTTTTTATTTTCCGTCACGTCATAATCAACCCAGATTCGATTAAAATCAGCACTTGCCGTCAAACCGGGTTTCGGTGTCGGCTTTGGCGTAAAAATTATGTTGTAGCCGATGATTGCCGCGCCGCCGGCGAAAACCAACAGCAGCAAAGCGGCGATGCCACCCGCGATGATAAACATTTTTTTGTTGCCGCGCGGTCTGGCTGACTGCGGCGCGGTCGGAAAATTATTCGGGAAAGAAGAACGCCCGCCGACGTGCGTTTGCACAGATTGTCCGAAAGAAGCCGTATCTACATTTGACTGCCTTTGCGTTCCGCTGTCCTGCCAATTGACAACAATCGGCGCGTCCGGCAGAGGCGTACCGCACTCCAGACAAAAACGCATTACGTCTGAATTTTCATAATTACACTTCTGACATCTTTTCATTTTGTTTGAAATTTTTCGCAGGGGATTTTTCCAATAATCATAATGCCAAACCCGCGCAATTTAAAGCGCCGGTTTTTGTAATCACAGATTTTTCGATTAAACTTAGGTGAATTTTTTAGAGAAATGAAAACACCGCTAATTTTAGTCCTAGACATCGGAACGTCGAGCGTCCGCGCCGCGCTGTATGATTCGTCCGCCAACGTTCTGCCCGCAACGATGGTCAAACACGAGCGGCGGCTGACGGCAACCGACGACGGCGGCGCGGAGATTGACGCGCTCGAAGCCTTAGCTCAAATTGAAACGGCGATTGACGACGTTTTGAAAAAGTCGGCGAAAATAAAAGGCGAAATCCGATACGTCGCCGCTTCGTCGTTCTGGCACAGTCTGGTTGGCGTTGATAAACGGGGAAAACTGACGACGAAAATTTTCGGCTGGGCGGACACGAGAAGCCGAAAATACGTCGCCGCTTTGCGGAACGAGTTCAATGAGACGACGATTCACAACCGAACGGGCGCGCGGTTTCATTCGAGTTTCTGGACGGCGAAACTTTTGTGGTTGAGAAAGGATTTCCCGAAAGTTTACGCCCGAACCGATTGCTGGCTTTCGTTCAGCGATTTTGCCGCGCTGAAATTTTTCGGCGAAGCCGCAACCGGCGTTTCGATGGCGAGCGCGACGGGCATCTTCGACATTCGCCGCAACGATTGGGACGCGGAACTGCTGGAATTTCTCGAAATAAAAAAAGAAAATCTGCCCGCCGTCGTCGCCGAAGACGCGCGGACTTTTCGATTAAACAAAAAATACTCAGAGCGTTGGGCGCGATTAAAAAACGCCGAATGGTTTGCTGCAATCGGCGACGGCGCGGCGAACAACATCGGCGCGGGCTGCACGGTCAAATCAAAAGCCGCCTTGATGATTGGAACTAGCGGCGCGATGCGCGTCGCGTTCAAAGGCGAGCCGCCGGAGACGATTCCGAGCGGTCTCTGGTGTTACCGCATTGACCGCCGAAGAATCATCGTCGGCGGCGCGCTCTCGGACGGCGGCGGGCTTTATTATTGGCTGAAGGATAATTTGCGCTTGAAACAGGATGACGACCAGACCGAAGCCGCCATCAAACGACGCGGCGCGGACGCGCACGGTTTAACCTTTTTGCCGTTTCTGGCGGGCGAACGCGGCACAGGTTATCACGAAGCGGCGCACGGCGGAATTTTTGGGTTGCATTCTTCGACCGACACGATTGACATCGTGCAAGCCGCGCTCGAATCGGTCGCTTACCGCTTTGCAGAAATCTACAATCAATTAAACGATGTCGTAAAAATCCGAGAAATCATCGCCTCCGGCGGCGCGCTGCGCGAATCGCCCGTCTGGACGCAAATAATCGCCGACGTTCTGGCGCAAAATATGAGTTTGCCCGACACGCGCGAAGCCTCTTCACGCGGCGCGGTTTTGCTTGCGCTCGAAGCGATTGGCGCAATAAAAAGCATCGAAAAAATTGACACGCCGACGGGTCGGAAATTTAAATTTGATAAAAAGCGAAACGCGATTTACAAAATAGCCCGTGAGAGACACGAGGAGTTTTATCAACTATTAATATGCAAATGACGCTGACCAATTTTGAAGGAATAGTCGAAGCAAAAATTATCGAGCGCGGCTTGGATTATTATCGCAGCGGCGACGTTAAAAAACTCGAAAAGGTCGGCGCGAACGAATACGGCGCGGTTGTTTTCGGCAGCGAAAAATACAGCGTTTATATCAAAACGAGCGGCAAAGAGATAGTCGAACACGAGTGCGATTGTCCATACGATTACGGCGATGTGTGCAAACATAAGGTTGCCGTTTTCTATGCGCTTCGCCACGGAAATTTCAGCGGCACGGGCGATGAGCTAACCGCGCTTCTTGAAAACCTCCACGATTCGGCGCTGCGAAGATTCGTTTTAAATTTGCTCAAAAAAGACCGTCGTTTCAGACAAGAATTTTTGCGCGAATTCGACGAAGATTTTGAGGAAGATGACGAGGATTTTGAAGAAGATTATTATTGAAGGATGCTTTACGTTCCGCACAGGGAAAAGGAATATGAAAATCTCGTCGCCACACTCGACCGTTTGATTGATGAAGTCAGCGAAGACGAATCGCATCTGCTCCATCGTTAATGGAAGTTGTCGGCGTGTTGATTGAGAAATACGAAAATGAAAATGTTTCGGTATTGAAGAAAAATAATTAAGGAGAGAGATTTTATGCAATCAACTCAAACGAACTTCAACTTGGAAAGACTTCCGAAAGATTTACAGACGACATTTCGGGCATTGTATGAAAAGACTTCTTCAAAAGAATCGAATCTTCTGACTAACCAAATTTATCACGGAGATTCACGGCATCTTTTGCTTCAAATCGAATCAAATTCAATTGCCGTCAGTGTTTGGTCGCCGCCGTATTTTGTCGGCAAGGAATATGAAGCCAATTTGTCTTTTGAAGATTGGGAAAATCTAATTTCCGAAACAATTAATTTTCATTTTCCCATCATCAAGCCAGGCGGTTTTTTGGTCGTCAACATTGCCGACATTCTTTGCTTCAAAGATTCGACAATGCCGCGAGTTCAAGCCGATGCCGTCCAAAGAAAACGTCTGTCAATCACTAAAGAAGATGTTTTAAAAACGTGGAGCGAAAATCCGAATTTGAATAGAAATCAAATTGCCAAACTTCTCGGTTGCAGCGAGCAGACGATTGACCGACGGCTCAACGGAAACAATATTCGCGGCGGGAAGCACGACGTTCAAACGAGAGTTAAAATCGTTGGCGGCTTAATCGAGGAATGGGCGTTGCAAGCAGGTTTTTATTTGTATGACCGGAGAGTTTGGGTCAAAGACGCGGCTTGGGAGAATTCGCAATGGGCGAGTTTGTCTTACCGTTCGGTTGACGAGTTTGAGTATTTATATTTTTTTTGGAAACCTGGCATTACTAAATTCGACAGAAACAGATTAACAAAAGACGAATGGAAAAATTGGGGTTCGCGCGGCGTTTGGAATTTTCCTTCGGTTCGCGCCAACGACAATCACGAAGCGAAATTTCCGATTGAACTGCCGCGCCGCGTAATTCGCCTGCTGACCGATCCCGAAGAAATCGTGCTGGATTGTTTTATCGGAAGCGGAACGACCGCGCTTGCTGCTATTCGTGAACAAAGGCAATTTATCGGAATAGACGTTGAAAGAAAATATGTTGAATTAGCGCGACGGCTAATAAATCAAGAATTGGAACAATCGGCGAAGCCGAAATAAATATGTTTCTAAATCCCGAAGAATTGAGAAACGACCCGAAGCGACTCGAAGAAATAGAAAAGGCTTCTTTGCGCCTTGTCGTTCAAGCAATCCACGAATACCGCGCTATTGCGGAGGAAACTTTTAAAGAAGAAAGCGACCTTGTTGCCGACATCGGCGAAGATTTAACGCGAGAAGCGTTAGACAAACTCGGAATGTCGAAAATTGATCGGAGAATTTTCGGTAAAGTCGATTACAAACGCGCCCGCTACGTTTTTCATCCAGAATACTCGATTAAACAAGCATTGTTCATTGATTCAAAGGCAGAGAAAATAAGCGGTCAAGGAACGGCGACTTTGCAAACTTCTCAATTTTCAATGTCCGTTCGACAAATTCGGTTTAATCAAAGCCTGGAAGTTGCTGGGAAACTGCCTGCAATTTTAAATCTTAAAAGTGAGTCCTTTATTACAACGACGCTTTTTGTAAAATATAATTACCAAGAGCAAGAAACGCGCAGAAACTCGTTGCGAAGTATTACGATTGCCGCGCTTCCGAACGGCATTCTGCAGGAAGCATACAATCCTGACGTGAGCGACACTGTTTTCGTCGCCGGACGCAATGCGCCGACTTTGGGAGAAGAGTTTCGCGTCCGATTGAGTTTTGCACGACTTAAATCAAAAGCGAGATGGCGAGTGCAACAGATTCTGATGCCGCCCAGTGATTTTGTTTGGGATGATTAAAACATAAAAGAACAACTTTAGATTTAGAAATTAAATCAGCAATAAAAATTAAAATTATGACAACCGCAACCGAACCAAAAAAGAAAATTGATTTAGACCAACTGTGCATCAACACAATCCGAACTTTATCTTTAGACGCCGTGCAGAAAGCTGAGTCGGGACATCCGGGTTTGCCTTTGGGAATGGCTCCAACGGCTTACGTGCTGTGGACGAAGTTTATGCGCTACAACCCGAAAAATCCGAAGTGGTTTAACCGCGATAGATTTCTTTTGAGTGCCGGACACGGCTCAATGCTGATTTACAGCCTGCTGCATTTGACGGGTTACGATTTGCCGATGAGCGAGCTGAAAAATTTCCGTCAGCTTCATTCAAAAACGCCCGGACATCCCGAAAATTTTATGACGCCCGGCGTGGAAATTACGACCGGACCGCTTGGGCAAGGTTTCGCCAACGGCGTCGGAATGGCGATGGCGCAGGAACATCTGGCAGCGAAATTTAATCAAAAAGGTTTTCCGATTATTGACCATCACATTTACGCGATTGTGTCGGACGGCGATTTGATGGAAGGCGTCGCGTATGAGTCGGCTTCGCTTGCCGGACATCTCAAACTTTCAAACTTGATTTATTTTTACGACGATAACCGCATCACGATTGACGGCTCGACCGATTTGGCTTTTACCGAAGACGTTACAAAAAGATTTGAATCGTGCGGCTGGCACGTTCTTATTGTCGAAGACGGCAACGATTTGCGGGCGATTGAGCGGGCGATTAAAGACGCGCAGCGAATAAAAGACAAGCCGAAATTAATTCGCGTGCGAACGATTATCGGTTTCGGAATGCCGAAAGCGGGAACGTCGAAAGCGCATTCGGACGCGCCCGGCGAAGAAGCCGTGCGCGAAACGAAACGCAATTTGGATTGGGACGAAAACAAACATTTCTTCGTGCCGCGTGAAGCCGCCGCGCATTTTAGAGAAGCGATAAAACGCGGCGCGCGCCTTGAGAAAGATTGGGACGCGCTCGTTGCGAAATACGAAAAAACGCACGGCGATTTGGGCAAAACTTTGCAGGAAACCCGAAAGAACAAACTGCCCGAAGGCTGGGAAAAATCGCTGCCGAAATTCGATGCGGTCGAAGCGAAAGCGACCCGCGCTTATTCGGGCGAAGTTATCAACGCGATTGCCGACGCCGTTCCGCAACTCATCGGCGGTTCAGCCGATCTTGCGCCGTCGAACAACACCCAGATAAAATCTTCCGCCGATTTTCAAGCCGGACAATACCAAAACCGCAATATCCATTTCGGCATCCGCGAACACGCGATGGGCGCGACGATGAACGGAATGGCTCTTTACGGCAGCGTGATTCCTTTCGGCGGCACGTTTCAAACTTTCAGCGATTATATGCGACCTCCGATTCGCCTCGCCGCGCTTTCGGGCGTGCAGACGATTTTCGTTTTCACGCACGATTCAATCGGTCTCGGCGAAGACGGTCCGACGCACCAATCGGTCGAACATCTCGCCGCCTTGCGCGCTATCCCGAAACTCGCCGTAATCCGCCCGTGCGACGCGCACGAAACCCGCGAAGCCTGGCGCGCCGCGCTCGAACGCGACAACGCGCCGACGGCTTTTGCATTTTCCCGCCAAAAAGTTGCCGTCATTGACCGTGTAAAATTCGCCGACGCGAAAGGTTTGCATAAAGGCGCGTATGTTTTAGCCGAAGCCGAAAACAAAACTGGCGAAACGGTCGCGCCAAAATTGATTTTAATTGCGACCGGCTCGGAAGTCGGCTTGGCGATGCAGGCGCGTGAGCAGTTAAATTCCCAAAACATTCCGACGCGCGTCGTTTCGATGCCGTGCTGGGAATTTTTCGACGAGCAAACGCCGAAATACAAAGAATCCGTCTTGCCGTCAAACACGCGCGCGCGTCTGGCAATCGAAGCGGGCGTGTCTCTGGGTTGGCATAAATACGTTGGTGACGCGGGCGACACGCTGACGGTTGATAGATTCGGTGCGAGCGCGCCCGGCGATGATGTTTTCAAAGAGTTCGGTTTTACGCTTGAGAATGTCGTGAAGAAAGCGAAAAAGTTAATTTGATGACGTATGAGATTACATACAGACTTTCACGATTACTTTGCAAAAACGTTCCGTGCCGACCAGCGAGCGAATCGTTTATAAATAAAATGTCAACAGAACCTAATCGGTTAATTGTAAATTCGTCAATAAAAAAGTCGTGAACATGCGCCCGCAAACGAACACAAATGATAGACAAAGCTAAATCCGAAATCCACATCGGTTGTCAGGGCTGGAATTACGACGACTGGACGACGAGAGCCGATGGTGAAACGGTTTTTTACCCGCGCGGCACGAAGTCGAATCAAATGTTAGAAAATTACTCAAAAGTCTATGACACGATCGAAGTTGATTCGACTTTCTACGCGATTCCGGCGAGTTCGGCGGTCGAAAACTGGTATCGGAAAACGCCGGAGGATTTTACGTTTTCCTTAAAGCTGCCGCGGGAAATCACGCACGAGCATCTGCTTCAATCAACCGCGTTTCACGTTCTGGAAGAATTTTGCGATCGGGTTTTATTGCTCAAAGAAAAACTCGCTGTTGTTCTCGTTCAGCTCCCGCCGCAGTTTGAAGCGGGCAAAGAAAACGCGCAGAGTCTGCGGGATTTTCTGGCGCGTCTGCCAAAGGAAATTCGTTTTGCGGTCGAATTTAGAAACCGGGAATGGCTCATTGATTGGACGTTTGAAGAATTTGAAAGAAATAATATCGCGCTCTGTTTAGTTGAAGGGAATTGGATTCCGCGCGAGATGACGTTTGAAGCGATTGGTAAACGGATAGCGGATTTCGCCTATGTTCGTTTTATGGGCGAAAGAGATTTGACGAGCTTCGATAAAGTTCTTCGCCCGCAGGACGCGAATCTGCAAATGTGGAAAACGGAAATCGAGCGAACACGAGCGAAAGACGTTTTCATTTATTTCAGCAACTTTTACGAAGGACACGCGCCCGCGAGCGTGAACAAATTGAAAAAACTGTTCGGGCAAAAAATGATCGAGGCGAGCAATCTGGAAAAGCAAAAATCGCTTTTTTGAAGAAAGTTTAGCCACAGAGAACACCGAGAAGCAAAGAGAAAATCTAATCAAGAAGAATTAGAATAAATTTTCGTATTTTTTCGTGATTTATTTTTCTCTGCTTTCTCTGTGTTCTCTGTGGCTAAAATGTCTTTCAAACCTTTTCGTATTTTCAACGTAAAAGAAATCAGGTTTTTATAAAATCGCAAGGAAGTTTTGAAGTAATAATTATAAAAAATGGCAATGTCAAAAACAGCAAAAGCACTTCTCATCGCCGGCGGAGTTACGCTTGCCGTCGTTCTCGTCGCAATTATCGGAATCGCTCTGATAGCGGAATCGCTCGGCAAACCGAGCGTTCCCGACAACAGCGTTTTGGTTCTAAAAGTTTCGGGCGGCTTGCCCGATTACGCGCCCGAAGACTCGACGGCGAAACTTTTGGGCATCAATCAGCCGCAATCTTTTACAAGTTTGGTAACGCAGCTTCGGAAGGCGAAAGTTGATGCGCGCGTCGGCGCGGTTCTGCTCGACATCGAATTTCCGAATATCGGTTGGGCGAAGGCTGACGAACTGCGCGACGCGATTAAAGATTTTCGCGCTTCGGGTAAACCGATTTATTCGTATATGGAACTCGGAATGAATAAAGAGTATTACATCGCCACGGCGACGGAGAAAGTTTTTCTGCCGCCCGCCGGAGATTTATACGTCAACGGTTTTGCGGCGGAAGCGATGTTTTACAAAGGCTCGCTCGACAAACTCGGCATCGAAGCCGATGTCGTCCAAATCGGACCGAAATACAAAAACGCGCCCGACCAATACACCAGAAAAGAGATGGGCGAAGGTCAGCGCGAAGTCGTCAACGCGATTCTCGATGAATACTACGGACGTTTTACGGGCGCGATTGCCGAGGAGCGAAAATTACCGATTGAAAATGTCCGGGTGATTGTGGACAATGCGCCTTATCACGCCGGCGAAGCGCAGCAGTTAAAATTGATTGACGGGGCAATTTACCGCGATCAGGTTTACGAAGAGTTGAAAAATCGGCTCGGTTACAAGGCGGACGATAAACTTCGCACAATCAGCGGAAACGATTATCGAGAAATTCCGTCGGACTCTTTGGATTTGAACAACGGCGAACGAATCGCCGTCATTTACGCTTCGGGCGCGATTAACGTCGGCAGTTCGAGCAACAGCGCGTTCGGCGGCGAGATGGTCGGCTCGGACACGATTGTCAAAGCCGTCAATCAAGCGGCGGAAGATTCTTCGATTAAAGCGATTGTTCTGCGCGTTGACAGCCCCGGCGGTTCGGCTCTCGCGTCGGATATGATGTGGCACTCGCTCGAAAATGCGAAGGCGAAAAAACCGGTCGTGGTTTCGATGGCGGACGTTGCTGCCTCCGGCGGTTATTATATCGCCTGCAACGCCAACAAAATCGTCGCCCAGCCTTCGACTGTCACCGGCTCAATCGGGATGTTTATGGGAAAACCCGTAATAAAAGGTTTTTACGATTGGGTCGGCGTGACCAACGAATACGTGATGCGCGGCAAAAACGCCGGTATCTTCCGCGAAACCGAAAAATGGACGCCCGAAGAACGCGCTAAAATGGAAGACCAGGCGAAAAAAGTTTATTACGGGGATTTTGTGCCGAAGGTCGCCAAAGGACGCAATAAATCCGATGCAGAAATTGACGCGCTTGGACAAGGGCGCGTATGGACAGGGACGCAAGCTAAACAAAACGGCTTGGTTGATGAATTCGGCGGACTTGAAAAAGCCATTGAAATCGCCAAAAACCTAGCAAACATCCCCGCCGACAAGGAAGTTAGGCGCGTTGGTTTTCCTGAACCGCGCCCGTTCATTGAAACCATTTTCGGCAGCAGCGACGACAGCGCTTTCGCCGATGCGAAACAGTTGGAAACTCAAAAAGCTCTAGTCGAATCTTTGCCGGAAGATGTGCGCCGCACTCTACGTTTCGCGGAGATTTTTGACCGAATGAAAAAAGGCGAAGCGATGTTGATGCTGCCGTTTGAATTGCAAATAAAATAAGTTTCAACCGCTTGGTTTAAGTGGCAAGGCGACGAGTTTTTCAATAACTCGTCGCCTTTCGTATTAACGAAGAACAATTGTGTCAAGCATCAATACATTTCTTGCCGCTCAAGAGCCGACTGAAAAGCATTGAGCGTTCTGTTAAGTGTCTGCAAACAAAAAACGTTTTTCGCTTTGGTATGCCGGTTGCGCCCTACTTCACTGACTTGAGTATCTTTATGTTTCGATTTGGAACACACTCATTAAAATTCTAGGGAGGTTATAAGTATTTATGTTTAAGAACAGATTATTCAAATTTGGAACGGGATTGTTTTTTTCGGTTTGTTTAGCAGGAACGGCTTTGGCACAAACGCCGAGTCCGACACCGTTTCCATCACCGAGCGGATCGCCAACCCCGTTTCCATCGCCGAGTCCGATGGATATGCCCTCGCCGTCGCCAACCCCGGTGACGACTACCAAAACGACAACCACGACAACGAAAAGCAAAGTGGTTCAAAACTCCGATGGAACATACAGCGTTATCGAATATCCGGTTAATAAGGAAGTTGTCGTTGATTTGACGCCAATGACGAGTATGAGCGGCGCTAAAGGCTCGGCTCGCGTGATTCGCATGGACAACGAAACAATGGTTAATTTTGATTTGAGCGGAGTTGGAAACAATACGACCGGTTACCATGCTTACGCGGTTGACCCAACCGGCGCGGTTACATATCTCGGACCAATTAACGCGGAAAAAGGAATGGCGAAAGCGGCATTCAAAACACCGCTTAATCAGTTTATGCTGGTTCTTTCGCCGAACGAAGGTTTGACGACTATCGCCAATGACACGCCGGTCGTTTTTCGCAGCGCGGTGCCGAAAGGTTATGCCGTTGTCAATAACAGGGTGTCGAGTCCGATCAGCGGTGACGACAAACAAGTCGCAGGGACGCAGACCGTTTCTTCCACTTATGACGTTCCATTGCTCGGCGTTTCCGGTTTTGAAAAAGGCGAGACGGAAATCAGAGTAAATTTTTCGGGTGAGTTGGAAGGATTAAAAGGAAAGGCGTATCTCGATAACAGTAAAGCGGGATTAACGAAAATAAAAATGCGTTTCGACGATATGAAAATGGCGCCGAAACAAAAACGGTATGTCCTCTGGGCGGTGTCAGCTGCTAAGGAATATACGAAAATTGGACAGGTTATCAACAACGGCGAACGCGCCGAAGCTGAAATTCGCGGCGAAACGGCACTTAAAGATTTCGGTCTGCTAGTTACGATCGAAGATAAAGATGTTTTGCAACCGTCAGGGAAAATGTATTCGACTTTTAGCACCAATCCTTAGTCAGGGTTTGAAAATTTATTTGAGAAAAGACGACGAGTTATTTTTACTCGTCGTCTTTTCTCATTCAGAGTAAAATTTCTCCCAAAATAATTTTTCCCAAAAATCGTGTTTCACACTTGAAACAAAAAACAAGTTATGCTAAATTGTCTCATCAGTGATACAAAATGCCTTTGACGGTAGGCATTTACCAAACGAAAAATAAGCAAAAACATTAAGAAAATCAAAAGCCTGGAGAAAGCAAAAATGAAAACTACAAATAAACCGAAAATAAATCCATTAAGCCGCGTGCCGCGGCAACAGCGGCTGATTATGGCGATTCGCGGCGGCGCGGGCGTTGGAAAAAGTCACTTTGTCAGCTCGATGGCGGAAGCGGGTCTGGGGAAACTCTGCATTTTCGACACCGAACGCAAAGCGCGTCTGTTGCGCGGAGTCGGGCAGACATTTGATGCTTTAGAAATTGAGCAGACCGATGAATTGCCGGAATTTATCGAATGGGCGATTAACGGCGAAGGGCAGGAACAAAATTACGGCTGTTACGGACTCGACAGTTGGGCTGCATATTTCAGTGCAAAACATTCGGAGATGCTCGAAGCCGTGCGCGAGAGAACCGGCGACCCGCTGGCGCAGCCGACCGCCGAAGAGTTAGCCGCCGACCAGATGATTTTGCAGAATGTTCTGCGAAAACTTTGCATCGAATCGGGAAAATGTGTCGTCATCGCCGACCAGATTCCAGCCAGAGGCAAAGAAGCCAAAGAAGATAACGAAATCGGGCGCGTGCTGCCAATGACGGCGAGCGGCTTGGAGTATTTCGTGGACGTGATGATTGAAGTCAGCTTGCAGGAACGCGACGGTGAAATTACGAGAGTTTTTCAGGTCGTAAAATCGAATTCACCGGCGTTTGAAGTTGGATTTGAAATGACGGGCAACGTCGGTTTCAAGGATTTCCTCGATCATATGAAAGGCGAGCAGGCATTAGAGCTGGCGTTTGAAACGCCGTCGAAATCCGACGTGCCGGAATTTATCGAAGATAAAACGCCAGTCTCGATTGCGCCGCACACGATGACGATTGAGGATTTAATTAAAAAGGCGGAAGCCAACGGTTTTAAGCAAGCCGACATCGTGACAGGCGCAAGGATTTATCACAACCAGCCGAACATTTATCATCTGACGCCTGAACAAATCGCCGATTTGGACGAAAGAATAACGGCGCGAGTGGCAAAAACAAACAACAACGCGCAGACGGCGGATGTTAGACAAATCAAACGCGTTAAAACGGCGTAAATTTTCGCACTGGGCAAAAGGCGAAAACGACAAAGGAGTAAAATTCTGTGCAGATGGAATTTTACTCCTTTTGTTTTTGAGCGAATTGAAGAATTAAATTTCGTGGCGATTTGCCAGAGCTTTGTCCATCGTCACCTCGTCCACAAATTCCAAATCAGAGCCGACGGGCATTCCCATCGCAATGCGGGTGACGCGCACGCCGAGCGGTTTCAGAAGCCGGGCGATATAATTTGCCGTTGCCTCGCCTTCGGTGGTCGGATTAGTGGCGACGATTACTTCTTTGGTTTCCACGCCTTCATTGTTATTCGGCATCAGGCGCGGCATCAGATTCGCCAGCATCAGTTCGTCGGGACCAACGCCGCGAATCGGCGAGAGCGAGCCGTGCAGAATATGATACAAGCCTTTGAACGAGCGGGTTTTTTCGACGGCGACGAGATTATACGGTTCTTCGACGATGCAGATAATCGAACGGTCGCGCGTGGTCGAAGCGCAATACATACACGGATTGATGTCCGTCAGATTGTTGCACACCGAGCAGAAAACGATTTTTTCCTTGACTTCGTGCAGTGCGTCAACGAATCTTTCGACTTCTTCCTGCGGGCGGCGCAGAATATGAAACGCCAGCCGCTGCGCCGATTTATGACCGACACCGGGCAGGCGTTTGAATTCGTCAATTAATTTGGCGACGGGTTCTGAGTAATCAAGCATTTGGATTTTGGATTTTGGGATTTAGGATTTTGGATTCGTCCGAAATTGCAATTTCAGACGAAACGAAAATCTTGTCTGAAAGTCCAATCCAAAATCCAAAATCTAAAATCCAAAATTACATAAGTCCTGGCGGCAGCATTCCGCCGAGCCGTCCTTTCAAAGATTCTTCGACTTTGCGGCGCGCTTCGTTCAGGGCGGCGACCGCCAAATCCTGAATCATCTCGACATCGCCGTCTTTGACTAAATCCGGCGAGATTTTGAAATCCAAAACTTCAAAATCGCCGCGCATCTTGACCGTCACCGCGCCGCCGCCGGCAGTTGCGTCCACGGTCATTTCCTTCATTTCTTTGCCCATCTGCTCCTGCATTTTCTGGGCTTGCTTCATCATCGAATTCATATCGAATCCACCGGGAAATTTCATTGTTTTTGCTCCTTGACAATTAAATTTGTTATGTTTAATCGTAACTGTCCCGTCGCTTAAATGCAAACTTGTAAAAGTTGGAAAACGCTCGACTTTATAAAACTTTCAAAACAAAATTTGCGCCTCCTGCGTAGAAAAATTGCTGTCTAAAATTACCGTCAAAAATTAAGAATAAATTATGATGCAGAAAAAACTTTTCGCCCTCTGTTTTCTCGTTTTAAGTTCCGCGATTGCGCTTTACGCTCAAAAATCAATTGCCTATTTAACCGAACCCGCCATATCGCCCGACCGCCGGGAAATAGCCTTTGTTTCCGGCGGCGACATCTGGACGGTCGCCGCTGCGGGCGGCACGGCGTCTTTGTTGGTTTCGCATCCGGCGACAGAATCGCGTCCGGTTTTTTCGCCTGACGGAAAACGTCTCGCCTTTGTTTCCAATCGAACCGGCAGCGGCGACATTTACGTTTTGAATTTGGAGACGAACGATTTATCGCGCGTCACTTTTGACGACGCGCTCGATAATCTCGATGCGTGGTCGCGCGACGGTCGCTGGCTTTATTTTTCGTCATCGAGCCGCGATATTGCCGGAATGAGCGATATTTACCGCGTTGCGGCAATGGGCGGAACGCCGCAAACCGTATCAAATGACCGCTACACGAGCGAATTTTTCGCCGCGCCCGCGCCTGACGGAATCAGCTTCGCGTTTTCGGCTCGCGGCTTTGCCAACGGACAATGGTGGCGCAAGGGCAGAAGCCATATTGACGAAAGCGAAATTTGGGTGAAAAACGGCGACGCCTACGAGCAGATGTCGGATCGCGGAGCGAAACAATTGTGGACGATGTGGAGCGCAGACGGCAAACAAATGTATTACGTCTCCGACCGGGGCGGCACGCAAAATATTTGGGCACAGACGGGAAAAAACCCGGCAAAGCCGCTGACCGATTTTAAAGACGGCAGAGTTCTTTGGGCGAAGATTTCTTACGACGGTAAGCAAATCGTTTTCGAGCGCGATTTCAAAATATGGACGCTCGAAACAGGCGGCGGGCGCGCCGCAGAAATTCCGATAACACTGCGCGGTTTGCCCGCAACTGCTTTAACCGAAAGAATAAATCTCTCGACGCAAATTCGTAAAGTCGCTTTGTCGCCCGACGGCAAAAAAGTGGCGGTTGTGGCTCGCGGCGAAGTTTTCGCGGCTTCGTCGAAAGACGGCGGCGAAGCGCAACGGCTGACCAGTACGGCGGCGGCGGAATCGTTCGCGGCGTGGTCGCCCGATAGCCGCAAAGTCGTTTACACTTCCGAACGAAACGGCAAATTGCAGATTTTTCAATACGATTTTGCGAGCGAATCGGAAATGCAAATCACAAATGCCGGTGACGATTTCGCGCCGACGTATTCGCCCGACGGAAAACTTATCGCCTTTGTTCGTAACGCCCGCGCGTTGTGGGTTTACGATGTCAATTCAAAACAGGAACGCGAGCTTTGCAAACTCTACACCGACGCGCCGCCGATTGGCGGAAAGAATTTCACTTGGTCGCCCGACAGCAATTGGATCGCTTTTTTGACCGGCGCGCCCGAAAATCGTTCTTACACAAACGTCTCGGTCGTGTCTGTAAAAGGCGGCGACGCCCGACCGATCAGCTTCGTCGCCAATTCGTTCGCCGGAAGCATTTCGTGGAGTCCCGACGGCACGTTTATTTTATACAGTTCGGCGCAGCGCACCGAAGACGCACTGCTCGCGCGGATTGAATTGCAGCTTCGTACGCCTCGATTCCGCGAAGACCAGTTCCGCGATTTATTTAATCAGGAAACGCCGCAGCCAAGAACGCAACCGTCACCGCAACCTTCGCCCACGCCGATTGTCAATCCGACGCCTGTCGCAACTCCGAATCCGTCCGTAACGCCGACACCAACTCCAACACCAACGCCCGAAGCGAAAAAGGACGAAAAGAAAACGGAAATCGTTTTTGAAAATATCCGACGCCGCCTAAGCGTTTTGCAGACCGGCTTGAACGTCAACGAACAGATTATCAGCCCGGACGGAAAGACGGTTTTGATTCTTGCTTCAGCCGAAAATCAATTTAATCTTTACACCTTACCGCTCGACGAATTGGCGATTGACCAATCAGCCAAACAACTTACTTCGACTCCGAATTTCAAATCAGACGCGCAGTTTTCACCAGATTCAAAAGAAGTTTTTTATCTCGAAAACGGGCGCATCAACGTCGTTAATCTGGAAAAAGCGGCGGTTCGCCCGCTTGCCGTCAATATTGATTTGAATACGAATTTCGCGCAGGAGAAAATGGAAATTTTCGGTCAGGCGTGGCGATATTTGCGCGACAATTTTTACGACGACAAATTTCACGGCGCGGATTGGAATCAGGTCCGGACAACTTACGAGCCGCTGATTGCAGGCGCGAAAAACATTGACGAAGCGCGCCGTTTGATGTCGCTGATGGTCGGCGAATTAAATGCTTCTCACTTGGGAATTGCAGGGACGCCTGCTTTTACGCCAACGCCGATTGGCAAACTCGGACTGCGTTTTGATAAAAACGAATACGAAGCGAACGGACGTTTGAAAATCACGGAAATCATTTCTCTCAGCCCGGCGGACATCGTAAAAAATATAAAAGTCGGCGATTACCTGTTGAGCGTTGACGGCGCGCGAATTGACGCTGGAAAAAATCTCGACGAACTGCTGGAAAACAAAGTCGGTAAGCGCGTCGAAATCGAAATTTCTTCAAATGCAAGCGGCGCGGACAAAAAAGAGATTGTCGTCAAACCCGTCACGACCGGCGCGGAGAAAAATCTGCTTTACCGCGCCTGGGTCGAATCGAATCGCGCTTATGTCGAACGCACGAGCGGCGGGCGGCTCGGCTACGTTCATATTCCCGATATGGGTTCGGGAAGTTTGGCGCAGTTATATGTTGACCTCGACGTGCAGAATCAGGGACGTGAAGGCGTAGTCGTTGACATTCGCAACAACAACGGCGGTTTTATCAATCCGTATGTCATTGACGTTTTATCCAGACGCGGTTATTTGAATATGAAAGAGCGCGGCGGCTGGACGGTTCCGGCGCGCTCCAATCTCGGACAACGCGCGCTCGAACGCCCGACGATTTTGCTCATCAATCAACATTCGTTGTCCGACGCGGAAGATTTCACCGAAGGTTACCGTTCTCTAAAACTCGGCAAAGTCGTCGGCGAACCGACCGCCGGATGGATAATTTTCACCTGGAACGCCGCCGCCTTCGACGGCACGACCGTGCGCTTGCCGCGCCAACTGATTACGGGAAACGACGGAAAAAATATGGAACTCAATCCGCGCCCGGTTGATGTTCCCGTTACCCGTCCGATTGGCGAGAGTTTGACCGGCAAAGATTCCCAACTCGACGCTGCCGTTAGAGAACTTTTAGGACAAATCGGACGGTAGAAAGGCGGTAATTTAGTAAATATTTAAAACGTCTGAAACCGCCAACAGCTACGGGTGAACACGGACGAAAATCCGAAAATTTCCGCGTCTCTCTTTGTTAATCTGCGGCTGAAAATTCTTAGTTAAACGGAGAAAATAAAATGGACAAACAACAGGACGTAATGGCGATTTTGAAACTTTACGAGCTGCGCCGCGACGAAAAAATGCGGGCGGCGCGAGCCTGGTATTTTTCCGATTTCGCGCCGCAATCGGCGATGGATATTATCAAACTCTACCGCGACGGCGAGCAGCGAAGCGCGTATTTCCGCACGGTAACATCGTATTGGGATATGGCTTCGTCGTTCGTCCTGAACGGCGCGTTAGACGAGAAAATGTTTTTCGACGCAGGCACCGAACATATTTTCGTTTACGCCAAAATCGCGCCTTTCCTGGCGGAAATCCGCGAGCTTTTCAATGAACCGGAATACCTGATTCACTTGGAAACGCTCGCTCTGAAAGTTCCGAACATCGAAGCCAAAATTGAAAACCGCAAACGACTTTACGCGCTTTGGACGAAGAAAGAAGAAGAAACTTCGGCAGGCGAAGGCAGTTAAATCTTCCCGCCGAATTTGTCGCTCGGACAGCGGTTTTTATCCCGTTTCATCTCGTGTTAATCTTTGATTAATTCCGATGAAAAAATACGTTATCAAACGAGATGAAAACGCGCTGCCCGAACGCTTAACGCGCTATCGCAGCGAGTTAAACGAACAGCAGTTTCGCGTCGTCACGGCGAAACCGGGCGCGGCGCTGGTCGTCGCCGGGGCGGGAACGGGCAAGACGCGCACGATAACTTGCCGGGTCGCATATTTAATCGAGCAGGGCGTTTCGCCGCAGAGAATTTTGCTCGCCACGTTCACCAACCGCGCCGCGCGTGAAATGCTCAAGCGCGTCGAAACTTTAACCGGCAGCCAAAACGTCCACCGAATTTGGGGCGGAACATTTCACCGTATCGCCAATCTGATTTTAAGAAGACACGCCGCATCCATCGGTTTCGATTCTAATTATTCGATTTTAGACTCTGAAGACGCGCGGGATTTTATTAACGTCTGCATCGAAGAAGCGGCGATTGACACCAGAGCGAAAAGATTTCCGAAAGCCGAAGTCGTCCAAAATATCATCTCTTACGCCAACAACACCGACGCTCCTATCGAAGACGTGATTATCAAAAAATATCCGTATTTTGAAATGCTTTCCGCGCAAATCAAGCGCGTTGATTTTGTTTATATGGAGCGAAAACGGATGCGCAATGTGATGGACTACGACGATTTGCTTTTGAACTGGAAACGCCTTTTAATCGAAAAGCCGGACATTGCAAATCTTTACTCCGAGCAGTTTCAGCACATTCTCGTTGACGAATATCAGGACACGAACAAACTGCAAGCCGAATTGATTGACCTGCTCGCCGTGAAACATAAAAACGTGATGGTCGTCGGCGACGACGCGCAATCAATTTTCGCGTGGCGCGGCGCGGAGTTCACGAACATCTACGAATTTCCTAAAAGGTATCCTCAGGCTGAAATTTATAAACTCGAATTGAATTACCGCAGCACGCCGGAAATTTTAGGATTGGCAAACATTTCGATTGCGAATAACCGCAAGCAGTTTCCGAAGACTCTGGAAGCGGTAAAAAAATCCAAAGACTGGAAACCCGCGCTCGTGCCGTGTTCTGATGTCGAGCAGCAATCGGCGTTTGTCGCCTCAAGGATTTTGGAACTGCGCGATGAAGGAACTAGTTTAGAAGAAATCGCCGTGCTGTATCGCTCGCATTATCATTCGATTGAATTGCAGCTTGAACTCACGCGCCGAAACATTCCGTATCGCGTCCAGTCAGGCGTCAGATTTTTCGAGCAGGCGCACATCAAAGACGTGATTTCTTACCTGAGAATCATCTGCAACCCGCGCGACGAATTGGCGTGGAAACGCATTTTGAAAATGATTCCGAGCGTCGGCAATCAAACGGCGAATAAAATTTACGAATCGCTCGCTTACGCCGAAAATCCGTTCGCGCTCGTCAAACGCGAAGATTTCAAATATCAGCCGCGCGGCAAACAAGGCTGGCAAAACTTCGTCGAATTGTTAGAAAAAATCACTTCGGACGAAAACCGCAATCGTCCCGCCAGGCAAATCGAATTGATTTTAACGAACGGTTATGAACAATATTTACAGGAAAATTACGAAAACTTTGAGGCGCGTCTCGAAGATTTAAAGGGTTTGGGAATGTATGCCGCGCGTTACGACTCGACCGAAGATTTTTTGTCAGAACTCGCCCTGCTTTCGACCGAACGCTTCAAAGAACCGACCGGCGTCGTTGGCGAAGATGTAGTTTCGGGTGGCGAAGAAGACGAGCTTTTAACTTTAACTTCCGTGCATCAAGCAAAAGGTTTGGAATGGAAAGCCGTCTTTCTAATCTGGGCGGCAGAAGGCAAATTTCCTTCTCCGAGAAGTTTGAAGGAGATTGACAGCGAGGAAGAAGAACGCCGCCTCTGGTATGTCGCTATAACCAGAGCGCAGGACGAATTGTATTTAACTTATCCGCTCATGATTATTGATTACAACCGCCAGACCGTTCTGCAAAAGCCGTCGCGTTTTGTTATGGAATGCCCGCCCGCGTTGTTTGAAGTTTGGAGCTTGGAAGAAGACGCGCCGCAATTTGACGCGCCCGTTACAATCGAGGAGAAAAAACAGGACTTTATTAACTGAGGATTTCTTGACTTGCGAGTGAAAGTAGCGTAAAAGTTCTTCAGATCGAGGAGATTTCAAATATGGCAAACGAAAAAAAACAGACAGATAAAAAGGCGGCGAGCGCGGCTTCTAAAGTGTTGCGTGACGGAAGAACAGCCGACGACAGCAAATCTGCCGCCGGCAGCGCGATGTCGCAAGCCGATAAAAAATCGAAAAAAACGACGGGCGACGTGGCGGCGAAAAAAGCGTCGAAAGTTTTGCAGTCCGACGACACGGGCAAAAAAAGTAAAACAGCCGCCGCCAGCGCTTTGGCAAAAAAGAAAACAAGCAAAAAATAGAGCGTAAATAACCGGGCTAATCCGCGGCGGGCAGTGTTTAATAAAAATCAAACACCCCGCGCTTTTT
The DNA here is from genome assembly GCA_030448055.1 of Pyrinomonadaceae bacterium. Lineage (GTDB taxonomy): Bacteria > Acidobacteriota > Blastocatellia > Pyrinomonadales > Pyrinomonadaceae. The sequence goes on along the minus strand of JAUJNR010000003.1, from coordinate 154,512 downwards.
TATTTGCGTCTTTCCCCCTTCGGTGCAACCAAATCAAAAACTCACCGCATCAAGGTAGATAACTCGTCAGACGGAAAGCGCGAAGTCAAAATTCGCCGCAAACAAAATTAAAAACAATTTGTCTAAAAAGGCAAGCGCTGCCGTTTTAATCGCGGGGCGTTAGAGGATACGTCTATGTCAAAAAAGAGTTTTGTTGAAAAAATTGAGGTCAAAGCGCCGTGCGGGGAAAATTGGAACGAAATGCGCGGCAGCGAAACGGCGCGATTCTGCTCGCATTGCTCAAAATCAGTGAGCGATCTTTCGAAGATGATACGGCGCCAAGCGTTGAAAATCGTGCGCGAATCGAACGGCAATCTTTGTGTGCGGTATGTAAAAAATCCGGCGAGCAGCGCGCCTTTATTTTCCGAAGATTTGACGCAAATCTCCTCCGCGCGTCGTGCGCCGCGCTTGGCGATCAGCGCGATAACGGCGGCGCTGAGCCTCACGTCAATGACTTACGCGCAAGGCGGCATCAATCCGGTCAGAGCCGCGAATGAAAAAACAGAAGTTTCCGAAAAAAAGAATTCCGCCGAAAATCAAATTGAAAGCGCGACGGCGACGCTTTCGGGAACTATACTCGACCCGGCTGGCGCGGTGATTCCCGGAATTTCAATTTCCCTGTCGAATGAAAAAACCGGCGAGACGCGATCGGCGGCGAGCAGCGATGAAGGCTTTTATAAATTTCAAGATTTGGGCGCGGGAATATACACACTCGAAGCCGAAGGAATCGCCGGTTTTGCAAACCATCGAATCGAACAATTAACAATCGCCGAAAGTGAAAATTTGAAACTCGACGTTGAAATGTCGCTGACATCGGAAACTGTGATGATGGGCGTCGTCGCCGTCGCGGTAGATTACGAAAATCCGCTTTTCAACGCTGTTAATGACGGCAATCTCGAAGCAACCGAAAACTTAATCGCGCGCGGCGAAAACGTCAACGTCCGCGACGAAAATAACGGCGACATCACGCCGCTTTTTCTGGCAGTCGAAAACGGCAGCGCGAAAATCGCGGAAACTTTGTTGAGTTTCGGGGCGAAGGTCAACGCGCGCGACGAAAACAAACAAACGCCTCTTATGCGGCTCGACGGCGACGCTTTGCCGGAACTCGTTAGAGTTTTAATTAAACACGGCGCCAAGATAAATTTGACTGATAAGGCGGGAAACTCGGCTTTGATGCTGGCGGCGGCGGTCGCCCGAACGGAAGTTCTGCAAATTTTGCTCGGCCACCGGGCGGACGTTAACGCGCGCGACAAAGAAGGGCGAACCGCTCTGATGAATGCCGCCGAAGCCGACCAGTTGGAAAACGTTCGGGCGTTGCTCCTCGCGGGTGCGGACATCCGTTTGAAAAACGAAGCGGGCGAAACCGTTTGGGATTTAACCGACAACGACGAAATAAAAGAACTGCTCGAAAGTCATGGCGCAAACTTTAGCGACGACAGCGAAGAAGAATCTGAATCGCCGGTTGATAATTGATTCAATGACGAACGGGAAATTCGATTCGTGGTAAAACTAATCGTAGTATTCGAGTCCGAGATGCGTGATTAAATCTTCGCCTTTCAGATGCCGCAGCGTGTTTTTCAGCTTCATTAACTGAATAAAAATGTCGTGTTCCGGGTAAAGTTCCGGCGCGGTTTGCGGGGCTTTGAAATAAAACGACAGCCATTCCTGGATGCCTTTCATTTTCGCCCTTTGCGCCAAATCCATAAACAACGCCAAATCAAGGCAGAGCGGCGCGGCGAGAATCGAATCGCGGCACATAAAGTCAATTTTGATCTGCATCTTGTAGCCGAGCCAGCCGAAAATGTCAATCGCGTCCCAGCCTTCTTTGTTATCGCCGCGTGGCGGATAATAATTGATGCGCACGACGTGCGCGAAATCTTTATAAAGTTCCGGGTAAACGTCCGGCTGCAAAATGTGTTCGAGAACCGAAAGTTTCGATTCTTCTTTGGTCTTGAAATTTTCTGGGTCATCCAAGACTTCGCCGTCGCGGTTGCCGAGAATGTTTGTCGAATACCAGCCTTCGAGTCCGAGCATTCTTGATTTAAGCCCTGGCGCGAGAATCGTTTTCATCAACGTCTGTCCGGTTTTGAAATCTTTGCCGCAAATCGGAACGCCGCTGTCTTCGGCGAGCTTCGTTAAGGCGGGAATATCGCACGATAAATTCGGCGCGCCGTTGGCGAAGGGAACTTTCGATTTGATTGCGGCATAAGCGTAAATCATCGAAGGCGCGATGCGTTCGTCGTCGTCATACATCGCCTTTTCAAACGCTTCCAAATCTTTGTGGATGTCCGACGGTTCGATGAAAATCTCGGTCGAAGCCGCCCAGACCATCACCAATCTATCGCAGCCTTTTTCTTCTTTGAAACGGGCGATGTCGGCAATCAATTGATCGGCAAGTTCCATTTTGTTTTTGCCGGTTTTGACGTTTTCGCCCGTGATGCGTTTGACGTAGTTCTGCTCGAAGACCGCTGCCATAGGGCGCAAAGATTCGAGCTGCTCGCGCAAATCTTCGACCTGCGATTTTTCCAAAACGCCCGCGTTCCTGGCTGCTTCATAAGCCGAATCGGAGAAAATATCCCACGCGCCGAACACGATGTCGTCCAAATCCGCGAGCGGCACGAAATCTTTTATCTTCGGGCAACGATTCTCCGTTCGCTTGCCGAGCCGAATCGTTCCCATCTGCGTCAAAGAGCCGATTGGTTGCGCCGCGCCTTTGCGAATCGCCTCAACTCCAGCTACAAAAGTCGTGCTGACCGCGCCGAGTCCGACGAGCAGAATTCCGAGTTTGCCGTTTGCGGGAGCAATGTCCACGCCTTTTTCAACCATTGATTATTCTCCTCAAGAAGTAAAAGAGAGATGATAACTTTACGAAAATGTTAAGGCAAACGCGGAAAGAGATAATCATAAAATCTCAAAAACTACTTTTGATTTTTGAGCAAATATCTATATTTTTTATATTGTTCTTTATTAGAGCTAGGAATTGCTTTAGGTAAATCAAGGAAATTATCACTGCCAATTCTTCCGATACTTCTAATCACGCCAATCTGAGCAAATTTTTTACTCGATTCTGCAAGTGGAGGATGGTCTTTTTCGTAAGCAAGGAAGGCGTCCCAAGAATTATTAACTAATTCCTCAATCTCACCAATTGTTTCATAACCAGCATTAAGTAATTCTTTGATAAGTAATGATACTGAAGTGCTATCAGAAACTTCTCTGTCTGGAAACTTATCACGCATAAACGCGGTTAAAGTATCAAGATTAATAGGTTGTTTATCTTTGTCTTTTTCACTTCCTTTCTCAAAAGTTTCAGCAATCTCTTCTTGCTTTTCACGACGTTGCTCAAAGAAGAGTTGAAAATGTTTGTCAGCTACATAAAACATTCCACTCAAAGCGTTGAAATCGCGTTTTAATTCGTCTGGAATATCTTGTTCGGTTTTGTATTCAAGGTAATGCGAAACATTCGCCCACGAATCCATTGCAATAGTGCGAACTTGAATTTCAAACGGTATATTTTTTATATCGTCGTATCTATCACCTTTAACACCGTCACCAAATTTAACAATGTGATGCACAGACATATAGCCGAAAGATGAAGTATCTCCACCATCAATTTTATCTTCAGATTCAATTACTTCAAAACTTTCACGAACAATTCCACCGATTTTGGGAATGTCTGAAAGGAAAAGACAAATAATTCGCAAGCCGACAAAATCCTGCATTTGTTCAAAAGGATTTTTATATTGTTTTCGTTCAATTTTGCCGAGAAAAGAATCCAAATCTTTTACGCGCGAAGGTATTGAGTGAATTTTAATACCGCTTTCCTTTAATCGCTTCTAGATTGTATGAAGTGCCTCTTCACGCAGAGAATCATAGCTTGGTTTACGTTTATTAAACTCGCGTGTAAAATCTTCGGCATTTGGTGGGCTTTTCTTTTTCATAGTTCTTAACTTCGATAAATTCGATAATCAATCTCCGCGAAAATGTTATCGCGCCGTTCGATCTCCGCTAAAAGTTCTTCATTGATGTCGCCGTTTTCCAGAGCCGTCGCCAAAAGGTTGAAACGGTGAATGTGCGCTTTGAAGCGGTTTGAGGAATACTGCACGGTCGTGCCTTGATAAATTTGAAACGCCCAATCGCTCGACTGCGCGAGAAGAAGTTCGCGGGCGATTTGATTCAGCGTGCGCCGTTCGATTTCCGTCGGCTCATTATATTTATTTGCCAGTTCGGTCATTCGCCGTTCCGCGTCATGGCTGTAGGGATACATCCACGAATTATTTTCGTTGAGCCAGACTTTGTAATAACCGTTTGCGCCCCAGGATGATGCCGACGGCTGTTGAATTTGAATTGGAATGCGCGCGTCGAGAAAATCGCCGGGTGTTATCGGCGCAACCAAATCCTTTTTGTAGTGCAACTCTTGAAAAAGAAAATCCAAAAATTGCGGACCTTCAAACCACCAGTGACCGTAAAGCTCCGCGTCGTAAGGCGCGGCGACAATCGGCGTATGTCCGTTGAAGGTTTCGCGTAATTTATAAGCCTGTCGGACGCGCTTGCCGACAAAATCCGCCGCATCCGTCGCCGCTTGCTGTCGCGCCCAATCGGGAACATACGGCTGTTTGTCGCCGGTCGAAACGTCGCGCCCGGAAACTCGGTAATATTTCAAACCCAGGTGTCGCCGCGTTCCGTCTTTGTGCAAGTGCGGTTTCAGGTAATCGAGCGGCAAATCCCAGCCGATGTCGCGGTAGAATTCGCGGTAATTCGCGTTTCCCGGATAGCCGACTTCCGCGCTCCAAACCTGTTCCGAGGTTTCGACATCGCGGGCGAAAACCGCCACGCCGTTCGGACAGACGACGGGCGCGTGAACGCCGTAGCGCGGTCGCGGCTCGCCGTAAAGAATCGCGTGCGAATCGCCGATGAAATACTCTAACCCGGCTTCTTTTAACAAATTTTCGATGCCCGGCTCATAAGCGCATTCGGGCAGCCAGATGCCGCGCGGCTGCCTGTTAAAATGTTTTTGATAATTATTAACGGCGATTTGAATTTGCGCACGGCGCGATTCTTCGGTCGAGATTAACGGCAGAAATCCGTGCGTCGCGCCGCAGGTGATGATTTCCAAAACGTCTTCTTCCTGCAACTGACGAAAGGCGTTGACGAGATTTCTTTGATATTTTACGTTCCACAAATCGAGCGCGGCGCCGAGATTGTCAACATACATTTTGACGACTGCGTAAAATTGCGGCTCTTCGTTCTGAACTCGCATCAGTTCCTTTTTAGCCAATTCAAACAGATTTTCGAGATGTCCGGTGTAGCGCGTCTCCAGCAGTTTGTCGGCGAGCATTTCGCACAGCGGCGGCGAGACGTTCATTGCCAGACGCGGTTTCGCGCCGCTTTCGTGCAGGTTTTGAAGAATGAAAACGAGCGGCAGGTAAACTTCCGTAATCGCTTCAAACAGCCAGTCTTCTTCCAGAAATTCCGGGTATTCTGGATGCCGCACAAACGGCAGATGCGCGTGCAGAATTAAGCTAAAATATCCAATCGGCATAAAAGGATTTTAACGCAAAGGCGCAAAGACGCAAGGGCGCTGAAGACTTTTAACAGAACGCCGAAATTTGCCTATGGCAGCGGAAATGCGAAACCACGAATCGCCTGTAATCAGCACGAAAGGGTTTGACCTTTTTCATGTTGATTACTGGCGATTCGCGGTTTATTTTTCTTCGCGCCTCGGCGTTAAAAAAACTTTTCCGATAGTGAACTCAGCGGCGCAAACTTCGGCAGAATTCTTCGTTTGGAAAATCGCGGAAAGTTAATTTGACTAGCGCCGAAAACCGTCGCCGCAAACGATTCTTCCTCGCTGACAGTTTCGTCCGACAAAACGCCGAAATTTTCCTGCAGTGCCGCCAACGCTTTTGCCGCGCTTATTTTTTCCGTGTTGCCCTGCAAAACGGCGAAAAGGCTCGGGCTGATGTGTCCGCGCAAATCTTCCGCCGAATAACCGGAAGCCAACGCCAGCAGAATAAAACGTATCTCGCTCGATTTATTTTTATCGAAATCCTCGTGCGGCGCGCCGACGATTTTCGAGAAGGCGGTTTGCGCCCGCTCGTTCGCCGTTTCAATATCGTCGCCCGCCAGCGCGATTTCAAAAGCGTCCTGCTCGAAACCGGAAGCATCCAGAACTTCAGCAAATTGAACAGCGGAAACCGTAAAATTCTGCGAGAAATCGCGGCGCGAACTCGGATTTATACGCGGCGTTTCAATCGTGTTGGAAAACATCACGCGCACGAACGGGCGGTTCACGGCGTAAAATCCGATTTCAGCCCGGTAAGTCGAATCAGCGTCAACGTCGAACCAAGTCGAGCCTTCGGCTTCGACGGGAAAAATCTCCTCGCGCTTGTTCGTCCGGTTGACGAGTTTAACGACCAATTGATAATTAACTTGATTGCCGAAGACGCGCCGCAGAGTTTGAAACGGATTGTCTTTGAACGACCAGTAAAAATAAATTTTATTCGGCGACTGCATTTGCAGGCGCGCCCGGTTTTCCTTTGACAGTTCAGGCAGTTTCGGCTCGGCTAATTCTTTGAAAATCGGGTCTGTAATTTCTCCCGATTGGTTTTCTTCTTCAATCTCGACGGCATCGGCTGACTCGGTTTCCGCAATTGCGCCGGTCTCGCCCGAAGGCTTCTCCGCGTCATTAAGTGAAAGAATATCTTCGTCATCTTCGCCGATAATTAAATTACGTTTGATAGTTTCCGCCGAAGAAACCGGCTTTAATTTGAAATCTTTGAGCGCAAATTCCCGGCTCTTTTTATCTTTGGAAGTCATAAATTTTTATAAAAAATTAGTTAATACAAAGATTATGCGGTCATCTGCGGAAAGAAACAACCGGAGGAAAATGAAAAGTAAAAAGGTAAAAGTAAAAAATAAAAGAGCCGCCGATGATAAACGAAAATGTTTAGCAGCGACGGCTTTGCGCTTTTATCTTTTCCTTACTTTAGTTTTTAGTTTCAAACTTCTTGAGTTTGACCTCGACTCTGCCGATGCTGGCGTTGATTTGCGAGCGGACGGGAAGGCGTCTGGCGTCGTCCGTTATCCACAAAATCATACTGCCTTTGCCGTCAACCAGGCGGTTCGCGCCGAAAACTTCCGGCTCAAGGCGAAAACACCAGACTTTGCCCAAAATCGTTTTCTGCTGTTCGCGGGCGGCGACGCGCACCGGAATTTTATAAACCAGCCCCGAATCGCTGACCGACAATTCAAAAGTTTTGCCGACGGCGAGCGGAAGGCGGCGCAGGGTGTAAACCGCCGTGATTAAATCCTGCGTGTCTCTCACAATCGGCGAAGCGATTTGACGCGGCGGACGCGCCGCATTGTTCGGGTCGGTCTCGACATAAATAACTTTTTTCGCTGCGTGATCGAAAAGCGCTTCGGATTCGCGCACTCGGTCGCCCTGCTCGTCGCGCTTGACGGTTCTTTTGACCGAGTAATTTTTGCCGTCGGCGATTGACTGGATGTTTAGATTAAATTTGAAGAAAAGTTTGACGAGCGTTCCTTTGGACTTGACTTCGGATTTTATCAAAAAATCCTGACTGCCCGGCGCGCTCTCGACCGCAAAACTCAAATCCGCGCCGGGAACGCCGCGAAGAATCGCTTTGCTGTATTTGCCTTCGTAAATTAAGTTTTCGCCGATGGTGTAGGCTTCGACTTTCTGCGCGAAAACCGCCGCGCCGCAGGCAAAGGTGAAAATTATCAAAAGCGAGCCGAATAATTTTTTCATCAACATAATTTTACTTTAGAAACATCGCTTTGACGAGCAGAATCGCCCACGCAAAAACCAAACCGAGAGCCGCCTGATATTCGCGGTAACGCAGATACAAAGCGAAATCGAAACTAATTTCCGATTTTCCGTTTGCCGTCACGCGCGGGAAAAACAGCGGAACTTGTTTGGCGTATTTTTCATAATCCGCGCCGAAAATCTGCGTCAATTCCCCGGCTTCGACGCGCATCACCGGCAGATAGATGCCCAGAAACAAGATGGCGAAAGCGAGCGCGAGCCACCATACGCCCGCCGCAATCGTGAAGCCGACGCCGAGGATGAAACTTCCCAGATAAAGCGGATTGCGCGTGTAGGCGTAAGGACCGGAGACAGCCAAAGTTTGATTTTTGCGAATATGCCCCGAAGCCCATGCGCGCGTGAGCAACCCGACGACGGCAATCGCGCCGCCGATTACCAAAGTCAGCGGTTCGGGACGAGCGAAAATTAAAAAGATCGCCGCGAACAAAAAACCGAGCGGCACTCTGAAGCGTTGGATTGGCGTAGCGTTAATTCTACTCATTTCGCGGATAATTCTAATCTTTTTTGCGCCGCGCGCAAAACCGTTTCCGTAGTGATGTCGAGACAAATCCAGTTGTCGCAAGCCCGCCGGTGACAATCGGCGCGGCAATTGATGTCGTCTCGTTCGACGCAAATATCGTTTCGGTTCGGGCTGCCGTTGCGCCACCATTCGGTCGGACCGAAAATGCCGACAATCGGAGTTTTCGCCGCGACCGCCAGATGCGTCGGCGCGGTGTCGCCGCCGATGTAAACTCTGGCGCGTTTCGCCAATTCGTAAAATCCTTTCAGACTCGGTTGGGCGAGCGTAACTTTTCCCGAATGACTATTTTGCAAAACTCGGTTCGCCAATTCGATTTCATTCGGCGCGGTTGTAATCACGGAAGTCACATTATTTTTCTCGTAAAGTTTATCAGCCAGCGCGCCGAACTTTTCCGCCTCCCAGAGTTTCGTCGTCCAGCCGCCCGCCGGATTCAGAATCGCGTAATTTTCCCCTGACTGTTCGATAATGTTTTCGGCTTCCCGCCGGTGATTTTCGTCGGTAAAGATAGGGAACTCAAAATCATTTTCGGGGACGGCGATGTTCAAGGCTCGCTTGGCGAGCGCCAGATTTTTGCGGATGATGTGCGTTTGTTTTTCGACATCAACCGTGTCGGTCAAAAGAAACCGGCTCGCTGGTTCGCGCAAATTACCTTTTGAGAAACCGATTCTTTTTTGCGCTTTGGCGAGCTTGATGATTGAAGCGGACTTCAGCAAACCTTGAAAATCGAGCGCGACATCGAATTCGTATTGGCGCAATTGGCGGAGTTGGCGGCTCGCGCCAATGAAAATTTCTTCGATGATTTTTCCGCCGCGCCGCAAGGAACGCGTGTCAATCTCGATAAGATGGTCAATAAGGCGGTTGCCGCGCAGGATTTCCGCCGCGCTGCGTTCGACCGTCCAGGCGATTTCCGCCTGGGGCAGAGCGCGGCGAATCGCGGCGAGCGACGGCAATGCGTGGACGACATCGCCGATGCTGCTCAGTTTGACTATGAGAATTTTCATTGTTTCCGAATCTTCAATCGTGAACTCGTGCGAGATTCAAAACAAATTAGAAGATTATCAAAAATAAGACTATGTGCGAAAAAATTAAATCTGGCAAATTCGGGCGAAAATGTTTTATTCTATAAATCCGGGCATTCGTTTGATGCCGCCGACTTCCTGCCTGTTATGAAACCGACGAAACGTGAAGAACGTGATCTGCGTCCCGCTTTGGTTTTTTTGAGCGGCGATTTGCTCGCCGTGCCGATTCCGCTCGAACGCGGAGAAGTGGTTCTCGGACGCGCGCTCGAAGCCGACGTTCGCATCAACGACATCGGCGTTTCGCGGCGGCACGCCCGCATCAATACGGTTGCGGGCGAAGGCGGAAAGACGGATTATGTTCTGACCGATTTGACTTCGAGCAGCGGAACGTTGCTCAACGGTCAGCGCGTCAAAAGCGAAACTTTGCAGAACGGCGACAAGATTACCATCGGCAAATATCTGCTGCGTTTTGAGATGCTCGACGAAATTGACCGCGAATACCAGCGGCAGATTCGCCGTCTGCTCTCGCACGACGATTTAACCGGACTGCTTTCGAGCCGTTCGTTTTTCTCGGAACTGCGCCGCGAATCTGAACGCGCCAAACAGGAAAAACGTCGCTTCTGCGTGCTGATGATGGACATTGATCATTTCAAAATGGTGAATGACACTTACGGACATTTGACGGGCAGCAAAACTCTGGAAGAAATCGGTTTGTGCATCACACAGAATTTGCGCAGCGGAGACGCGGCAGCCAGGTTCGGCGGCGAAGAATTTGCCGCGTTTCTGCTTGACGCAGAACTTGCGCAGGGACTCGTCGCGGCAGAGCGAATCCGCGCGGAAATCGAAAGCAACGAATTCAATGTTATCCGGCAAGGCAAGGCGGCGGAGGAATCGCATCACATCACCATCAGCATCGGTGTTGCGTCTTTCCCGAACGATTCGAGCGACCCGATTGAACTCATCGAACACGCCGACTCCGCGCTTTACCGCGCCAAACGCGAAGGCAGAAACCGCGTCTGCGCGTATCAGAGTTTAAGCGCGGAAGAAATTCACAAAAATCTGCCGCCGCGCCGTGATTAAAGGTTTCAAGTTTCAGATTTTAGGTTTGGCGAATAACTTAACTTGAAACCTGAAACTTAAAACCTTTTTGCAACTTTTCCTTTAAATTCAACGTGAAAGCTGTGTTTTGCTCGAAGGCTCGTTGTTCATTGCAGCTTTTATTGTTAAAATTTCATTCTTCGCTTGCCGCAGAAATAATCTGGCAACTTGACTTTCGACCGAGCGGCGGACAACTGACAACGAACAAAGGACAATCTAAAAAAAGTGATTAACAAACTCAATTTATCAAGCCGACCTTTTCGCAATCGGACGCTGCCGTATCTGATCGCGCTGCTGTTTTTGGCGTGCGCCGTCTCCGGCGCGGTTTTGTCGTTCGCTTCTTTGAGATACACGACCGACCAAAACGAACTCGCCAAAAGCGACATCGAGCGAATGCAGGCGGAAGTGCAAGCCTTAAAGGGAAAAGGCGAACTCGTCCAGCAGCAATTGACGCCCGAACAGCAGGCATTGCTGGTCGCCGCGCACAAACTCGTGGCGAATAAATCGTTCGGCTGGTCGCGTCTGTTCGCCGATTTGGAATCGCTTTTGCCCGGCGGCGTCAGCGTTTCGCGCATCGTCGTGCAGAATATCTACAAAGACGGCGACCGAACAAAGGCTGATTTGGAATTCGCCGTTTTGAGCCGCGATTATGAAAGTGTGATGCGGATGATTGAAACGATGAACAACTCCGGCAGATTTCAAGCCGAGCTGCGCGGTCAGGATTTGCAGAAAACCGAGAGCATCACTTATACAGAATACACGCTGCGGCTGATTTATACGCCGGGTTACGGTTATGCGCCCGCCGTGCCTTCCGATGTTGCGCTGGAGAGGCAAGGGGGAAATCAATAATGAACGAAAACCCGAAATTGAACGATTCGATTGAAGCAAATCGAGAACCGGAAATCCTCGTCAACGAATACGGCGCGACGATAGATTCGACCGTCGTCGTCGAGGAAGAAACGCGCACGATTCTGCTGACCGATAATGAAACCATCGTCATCGAAAAGGAGCCGCGCATAGACATCGCGCCGAAAAACCGCCCGCGCAAAATCTACGCGGGAATGTGGGGACCGACGGAGATTGCGACGGTCGCTTTGGGAATGCTGGCGATTTTGACGGTGGTTCTTTTAGTCGTGCTGGTGGTTTTGCCCGCCAAAAAAGAACTCGCCGCGAACAAAGCCGAACGCGACCGGCTGGAAACCGAACTGATTACAACGAAAGGTAAATACGGCGATATTACTACGACCGAAGCGCAGGTTGCCAGAATTATCACGAGCGTCAACGATTTTGAAACGCGCTTTCTGCGTAATCCGATGATTGATAAAACTTCGCTCTACCAGCGCATCAACGGCTTAATCGGCGCTTACGGTTTGACCAATACGAGCGGACCCGATTACGCGCCGCTGGAAATTTCCGACGGCAATCGCGGTTCGGAAAACGAAGCGGATCGCGGGCGAGCAAAATTTCAAAGCCTTTTTCCCGGCGTTTACGTAACGACGACCATCGAAGGCTCGTATCAAAACTTGCGGCGATTTATCAGAGAAATCGAAACCAGCGAGCAGTTCGTCGTCATCAGCGCGATTGAACTCGAACCGGCGGAAAACGAAGAACGAAAACCCGATCCGTCGCGCCCCGTCCAGGCGTCAATCAATCAAGTGCAGGTAAATCCGATGAATCCCGGCGGTTTTCCGCAAGACCCGACTTTTACGCAACCTGTTCCGCTCGCACAGCAGCCGAAAATCGCGCGCGGCAAAACGCGCGGCGAAACGGTGAGTTTGCGTCTGGAAATGGCGGCGTATTTCCGCCGTCCGACTTTTCAACCAATCGCGGTTGACAGCCAGCAATAGCATTAAGAAAAATGAAATTATTTGAAGGAAAAAGTCCGGCGGAACGCAACAAAATCATCGCGGCAATCGCGCTCGGCGCGATGGCGTTGCTTTCTTTAACCTACACTTTCGGCGGCGGATTGTTCGGCGGCAAAAGAACCGTTACCGTCAGCATTTCGCCAACCCCGACGCCCACACTTTCGCCGCGCACGAACGCGGAAACTGTCACGATGCCCAGCCGCGAAGAAGAGATTTTCGGATACACGACCACGCCGGTCGCTTATAATCCAACTCAGTTCTATGCGCCGGACGCAGGCAGAAACATCTTCGCGTTTTATGAGCCGCCAGCGCCGACTCCGTATAGCCCGACACCAACGCCGCTGGTTGTTGAAACGATTAAAACGCCGACGCCGACGCCAACGCCGCCGCTGCTCGTCGGTTTTGTTACCCCGCAGAGCGTTTACGCCGGTTCAAAATCTTTCCGTCTTGAAGTTAACGGCGATAAGTTTACGCCCGCGTCCTTGATTTATTTGAATGGCAGCCAACTGCCGACGACTTTTGTCAGCCCGCAACAATTGGTTGCCGAAGTGCCATCGAATTTTATCGCCGGCGCCGGCGCGATTCAAATTATAGTTCGCACGCCCGACGGCGGTCTTTACTCGAATCAAGTTGCGCTGAACGTGCAGGCTCCGCCTGTCCCGCAGTTTCAGTATATCGGTATGATTGCCCGCCAGCGGTTTAATAACGACACGGCTTATTTTCAGGAACAGGGCAAGCCGACGCCGGTTGGCGCGCGATTGAACGATGTCGTCGGCGGACGTTTTCGGCTGATGAGCATCTCTGCGGGCGAAACGATTTTTGAAGATGTCAATCTCGGATTCAAACACCGGCTCGCGCTTTACCGCCCGCAGCCCGGACAAAATGCCGGTTCAAATCCCGGTCAAAATCCGAATCCGACGTTAGGCAATCCGGGTCGTATTCCGAGCAGAGGCGGCTTTAAACCGAGTGATTCTAATCCCAACCCCAATAATCCGAATCCGCCGGTTTATCCGCAGCCGGGCGAAACTCCGGGCATTCCGGGCAGTATTCCGGGCATTCCGAGCAATATCCCGGTTTATCAACCGACTCCGCCCCCGCCACAACAACAGAAAAAAGACGACGAAGACGATGATGGAAATTAAAGAAAGTTCAAAGTCCAAAGTCGAAAGTCGAAAGTCTAAGACAGAAGCGGGAATGTCGTTGCTCGCGGTGCTGGCGGTAATGACTTTATTCGCCATCGGACTGCTCGCGGTGGCGCCGACAGTTCAGCAGGGCGTTCAGCGCGAAAAGGAAATCGAAGCGATTCGGCGCGGCGAGGAAGTCGCCGAAGCAATTCGGCAGTATGTCGTCGCCAACCAGGGAAGGCTTCCCGATTCGATGGACGATTTGCTCGAAGGCATTCCGGTCGGCACGAAAAAACGACAGATACTGCGTCCTTCGGCAGCGATTGACCCGCTTTCGGCAGACGGCAAATGGCGACTCGTGGAACCGACCGCCAAAGCGTTTCAAAACTTTGGTCGCCGCGTCCAGATTTACAACAACGGCGCGCTGCCGTCCAGCCCGGAACCGAGAGGGATGTTCGACAGGTATGTTACAGCGGCTTTAGTTAATATTCTCGACACGCAAAGCGAATTGGATTTGAAAGATGAATCGGAAGAGGAAATCGAAATCAAAACTGATTCGACGCCGTTCATCGGGGTTGCCAGCCAAAGCCGCAGCCGCGCGATCATCGCTTATTACGGCATCGAAAATCACAGCAAATGGATTTTCACGCCGCTTTTCCGGGGCGTGGGCGTAAGTGCTGTTAGCAGCGGGGGCGGATCAGCCTCGCCGAGCGCGCCGATTATCACGCAATCCGATTCTGGTGCTGTTGGCAGCGGGGGCGGATCAACCTTTAATACAAACAATAGTAATACAAACAGTAATGGAACGGGTCTCAATACAAACCAAAGTCGAGTGACTAACACTAATAGTATTATAATCTTACAATGATTAATACTCCAACAAAAATAATTTACTCCGGGAACGCTGGCATCTTGCCGGCAATGAATGCGCAAGCGTTCAAAAGTGCCGCATTTTTAGATTGCTGTCGCAACCTGTGCCGGCAAGATGCCAGCGTTCCCCGGTTAAATCTAATTTTGTTGGACTGCTTATTTATTGCGCGGTTTGTCCTTGCAATAATAAGTCATTGTCAAGAAATCTTTAAAATCCAAAAAAAGGCGGTTGTTTTGAAAAAACAACCGCCTTTAAAAATTAACCTGCAAAACTTTTATAAGCTGAAATTAAAGCTCACAAATCCGGTGGCTTTTGTCGCCTGACCGTCGCGCGTAAAAGGTTTAAACTTCCATTTTTTCGCCGCGTCCATCGCCGCGCGCTGCAGCATTGCCGGTCCGCTTGTATTCTGCACCTGGGCGACTTGCCCGCTTTCGTCAATCATCAATTCGACTTTAACAACGCCGGTCAGACGCATATTTCTCGCCATCGGCGGATAAACCGGATTGGATTTTTGCGTCGCGTAACCGATTAAAGAACCGACGGCAATCGGCGAAGAGCTTTTTGACGCGTCGGTTGAGGCGTTTATAGCTTGTGTTTCAATTTTATCTGGCGCGGCGACTTTTGGCGCGTCCGAATTTTCGAGGCGCCGCGTCCTGGTCGAATTTGCCGAATTGTCCGCCGCCGCAATCTTCGGCGTTTCATCAGCGCGTTTGATTTCCGATTTTGGCGTTTCGACAACTGGCGAACTTGAAGTCTGTTCGGTTTTGGCAATCGTCTTTTCTGCCGGAAGCGGAACCGATTGCGCGGGTTCGTTCGTTTGCGGCGGATTGTTTTGCGCCGTATTCGCTGCAAGTGTGTTTGTTTGAGCGGTTTGCGTCGGTTGCACCGGCGTTTCGTTCACGGCGTTGACAATAACGCTTCTCGAACTGGCTAAATCTTCGCGCGCGTCGGCGGCTTCGTTTTTCCAGCGATTTGCGTCGAAATCGTCGCGCGCCAAACTGCCCCGCGCCGCGGTCGCCTCTTCCATCAAAGCCATTGCGCTCGATGCTTGATTTTTTTCTTTGCTGAAAACCTTGGTCTGCTCGACGACTTTTTCGAGCGTTTCGCGCATTTTATCAACGTCAGTGACGGCATCCTTCGGCAGATTGCGGTCGGATACTGAAAGTCCAAGCGCGCGATAACGCTCGATCTGATTTTTCGCGCCCTTAACGACTTGTCCGGCAGCCGCGAAATAACTCGCTGACGCGCCGAGTTTCTTTGAAAGTTCGTTTAAGAAATCCTGGGCGCGTTTGTAGTCGCCCTGTTCGAGAAAGCTGTTCATCAGCAGAACGTTGATGACCGCGTGAACCGTCGTGTCGCTGGTTTCGCGCCTAATGTTTTCGAGTTCGTAAATCGCCGCGCCGTAATTTCTAACGGCAATATACGCTTTGGCTTTCGCCACGCGCTCGCGCATCACATCGGCTGACGTTTGCGCGAAAATCAAAATTGAAAAAGTAAATGTTAGTAAAACCGAACAGGAAAATCTTTTGACATTCAGCGGCATTTTCGAGTCTCCTTAAAAGTTAATTTCCGACCGTAGCCTTTCGCAAAGGTCAAAGCGAATGTTTCACTTCTGCGACCTGAACAAACGAATCTTTCAACTCATTAAAACGCATATTGTGCAAGTTTTTTCAAAACTTGTCTTTTCTTCAATTAGTTAAACTTGTGATGATTTTTCGTCGGTATGCGTTTGCGTCTTTCTTTATAACATTTTCGTCGAGTGTGAGCAAACGCCTGTCCCGCATCACAATGCGCCCGTCAATAATTACGGTGCGCACGTCGTCAGCTTTCGTCGCGTAAACCAGATGCGAATAGATGTTATAAAAGGGAGTTTGGTTGAGGTCATCGAAATCTACAATCACGAGGTCGGCGCGTTTGCCCGTTTCAATCGAGCCGATAAGTTTTTCCAGATGCAGCGCCCGCGCGCCGCGAATCGTCGCCATTTCAAACGCTTGCGCGGCGGTTAAAACTTTCGGGTCATTGGTGAAAACCTTGTGCAGTTTCGCCGCCGTATCCATTTCTTCCCAGAGACTTAAATCGTTGTTCGACGCCGCGCCGTCGGTTCCCAAACCGATTGCTAAATCTTTCAAAAGCATCTGCGGAACGGGCGCGACGCCCGACGCTAATTTCATGTTCGACTGCGGATTGTGCGCCGCGCCGACTCCTCGCCTTTTCAAAATATCAATCTCCGCGTCGCTCACGTGAACCGTGTGCGCGGCGATTACGCGGTCGTTTAAAAATCCGATGCTTTCGAGATATTCGACGGGTCGAAGTTTTTTGCTCGCAATCGAATCGTCAACTTCTTTGCGCGTTTCGGAGACGTGAATCAAAACGGGCGCATTTAATTTATCTGACAGCCGTTTTACATTTTGCAGATGTTCGGTCGAAACCGTATAAGGCGCGTGCGGCGCAAGTGCGGGCGTGATCAGCGAATTATTTTTCCATTTGTTGATAAATCGTTCGGTGTAGGCAATCGCCTCATCGTGTGTTTTATTGTCGGGAACGGGAAAATCAATAATCGTCTCGCCCAGCACCCCGCGCATTCCGGCTTTGAAAGTTTCATCCGCGACGGCATCTTCAAAATAATACATATCGCAGAAAGTCGTCGTGCCGCCGCGAATCATCTCCGCTATGCCGAGGCGAGTTCCGACGCGCACGAAATCTTCCGTCACGTTTTTCGCCTCGGCGGGAAAAATAAATTTCTGGAGCCATTCCTGCAAATCGAGGTCGTCGGCGATGCCGCGAAACAGCGACATCGGAACGTGCGTGTGCGTGTTGATTAAACCGGGAATGATGAGTTTGCCGCGCGCGTCAACAATTTGTTTAGTCGTAAATTGCTGCGCGATTTCCTGCACGGTTCCGGCAGCAACTATTTCGCCTTTTTGAACGGCGACCGCACCGTTTTCAATCACCCGGCGGTTCGCGTCCATTGTCACGACTGTGCCGTTTTGAACGATTAAATCAACGGGTTTTTTTAGAGCTAAAATAGCGAGCGGGAGAAGTAAAAGAAATGAAACGAAGAGTAAAATGTTCAGCTTTTCCATAGCTGAATTTACTATAGCTTAGCGCGAAAAATCAACTTATTCACAAACGAATTAAAATAGTTTAGAATTTCACCGAGGTATAAATTATGTCGGCTGTCATTGAAATTTCTTCTCAAACGCAACCCGCAATCGGCAATTTCAATAATCAAACGCTCAAACTGCGTCGAATTACAGTCACCGAGTATGACTTGATGATTGAAAGCGGCGTCTTTGACGAGAATGACCAAATCGAACTTTTAAACGGAGTGATAATTGAGAAAATGCCCAAAGGAACAAAACACGCGACTTTGAATGATATTGTCGCAACTCGTTTTATTAATGAGCTAGGTCACAGGGCTTGCGTCAGAAATCAAAATCCGATTTGGCTCGACGAGTTTTCCGAACCCGAACCTGACATTGTTTTGGCAGCGCCGCCGTTTGAAAGATATTTTGAAAATCATCCGACGCCAGAGGAAATTCTTCTGATTTTGGAAATCGCCGATTCGACTTTGGAATATGACCGAAACACAAAAGGCGCGGCTTATGCGCGGGCAGGAATCCGACAATATATTTTACTTAACGTCCAGGAAAAAACCCTGGAAGATTATCGTGAACCAGGCGCGGACGGCTTTCAGTCGAAACAAACTTACCGGAGCGGACAATCTTTTAATCTCGTCGCCTTTCCAGAAATTTCCTTGCCAGTAAAAGATTTTTTGCCGTTTGAAAAACTTTAGCGTATCTACTTCAGAAACTTCGCGTCAAACGCTTTCGGCAAAAGCTCGCTCATCTGAAAAGTCTCGCCTTCGCCGTGCAGATTCGCCATCAAAACTTCGACATCGCCGCAAAATTCCCAGATGATTTGGCGGCACGCGCCGCACGGCGGCGTGAGCGCGTCAGTGTCGGCAACGACGCAGATTTTCGTGAAATCTTTTTTGTTTTCGCTGATGGCTTTGAAAATCGCCACGCGCTCGGCGCACAACGTCAAACCATATGAAGCGTTCTCGACATTGCAGCCCGTGACGATTTCATCACCGGTTGTCAATAACGCCGCGCCGACTTTGAAATGCGAAAACGGCGCGTGAGCGTTTTCACGAGCGGCTGTCGCAGCTTCGATAAGTTCCTGATTACTCTTCATTTTTCCTCGTGTAATTTTTGCGGGTTTTTAATTGTTTGCCGACTTCTTCGCGGATTTTCGTGCAAATAAAATCAATACCGATGTCGGTGTTGGCGCGTTCGGGAATGATGATGTCGGCGTGACGTTTCGACGGCTCGACGAATTCGTGGTGCATCGGGCGGACGGTGGCGAAATACTGTTCAACGACCGATTCGATTGTGCGCCCGCGTTCCGAGATGTCGCGCTGCATTCGGCGAATAAAACGCAAATCGTCGGGCGTGTCAACAAACACGCGAACGTCCAGCAAATCTAAAATGCGCGCTTCGGCGAAAATCAGAATGCCTTCGACAATGACGACGATTTTCGGTTCGATGCGTTCGACTTCCGTGCATCGCGTGTGCGTTTTGAAATCGTAAATCGGCATTTCTACCGAATCGCCAGCTTTCAAACGCTTCAGATGATTCATCAGCATCTCGCTGTCAATCGAATCGGGATGGTCGAAATTCGCCTGCCGCCGCTCGTCGAGCGGCATATCGGCGAGGTTTCGGTAATACGAATCCTGCTCGACGAGAATCACGTTTTCGCGCCCGACCGTTTCGATGATTTTTCTGGCGAGAGTAGTTTTTCCCGAACCCGTTCCGCCGCAGATTCCGATAATCATTGGTTTCAGCTTTTGGTTTTTAGTTTTTGGTTTTTAGTTTCCAATTCTTCGGTTTTGCCGATTGAGCGCAGGTAAGCGTTTAAGGATGGCGAAAGATTTTCTATTAAAGGTTTGAGTTTTTCAATTTGTTCTTTGGTTAACAGATTTCTTTTATAAGCACGACGAAGCCAATGTTGTGTTTCTTGAAGCGAGCCGCGAGCGATTCGCACAAACCGTTTGTTGTCTAAATGCGTGCCGCGCCCTTCGCCCTCGGCGATATTTGCTCCGACAGAATCGGCAGAACGAATAATCTGCTTGCCAACCGTATCTTTCGCCAGATTGCTCCAGCCAAGAACAATTTCCCAAACCTCATCCGCAAGAGTTTCGGACATTTGGTAAACTCTTAAATTTTCAAATTTTGTTTTCATAATCTTTAAAAAGCTAAAAATTTTCCTAAAAACCAAAAACTAAAAACCAATTCTCGCAACTACGCGCCTTAATAATTCTTTGAAAGTCGCCGCCACCTTCGCGCCGGTTTCCATCACTTCTTCGTGGTGAATGATGTCGTCGCTAATGCCCGCTGCCATATTTGTAATGCAGGAAATTCCGATGACTTTCATTCCGACGTGCCGCGCCGCAATCGCTTCGGCGACCGTTGACATTCCGAGCGCGTCGGTGCCGAGCAGCCGCAGCATTCTGACTTCGGCGGGCGTTTCGTAACTCGGACCGATTAAACCGCAATAGATTCCGCGCCGCAGAAAATAATTTACCGTTTGCTTCTGATTTGTTTCGGCTTCGCGCCGCGCCGCTTTTTCCTGCGCCATTTGCCTGGCTTCATTAATAACGATCTCCTGGTAATCGAGCGCGTAAATTTCCGTCATATCCGGAAACCGCACGCCGAACCTTTCGTCGTTTCGCCCGCGCAAAGGATTGATGCCCGTCAGATTGATGTGGTCGCGGATAAGCATCAAAGAGCCTTGCGGAAAATCCGTGTTTACGCTGCCCGCCGCGTTCGTCAGAATCAAGTTTTTTACGCCGAGAACGCGAAACGCGCGAACTGGAAAAACAACTTGCTCGATTTCATAGCCTTCGTAATAATGAAACCGCCCTTGCTGAACGGCGATGGAGATGCCTCCGACTTCGCCTAAAACAAGTCGTCCGGCGTGTCCTTCAACGGTCGAGCGGGAAAAATGCGGAATTTGTTCGTAGGGAATAATGACGGCGTTTTCCACTTCGTCGGCGAACGCACCTAAACCGCTGCCCAAAACGACGGCGGCTTTTATTTCTTTCGTGTATTTCGATCTGATGAATTCGGCGGCTTCGACCGCTTTTTCGTAGTTCATAATAAGAAGGAAACACAGATTAACACAGACGGCTGAAATTTTTAACTCGTCTGTTTTAACCTTTGTTTCCGAGCGATTAAATTATTTTTCCTTGCGATACGGAACGCCGAGAGCCTTCGGCGCGCGCGACAAACCGATGAATCCGGCGAGGACGATTATCGTCAAAACATAAGGAATAATCTGTATAAATTGAACGGGAACATTTTCGCCTGAAGCCATTTTGATATTGGCAAGCGGAATCGTTAAGGCTTCCATAAATCCGAAAAAAAGACAGGCGAACAAAACGGGAACCGGTTTCCACTTTGCCAGAATGAGCGCGGCGAGTGCGATGAATCCGCGTCCGGCGGTCATACCGCGCGTGAAAAAGGAAGATTGTCCGGTTGAGAGATACGCGCCGCCCGCCGCCGCCAAAATGCCCGACAAAATAACGCCGGTATAACGCAGCCGAATAACATTCACGCCCGCCGCGTCCGCCGCCGCCGGATTTTCGCCGACCGCGCGAAGCCGCAAACCGAACGGCGTTTTATAAAGCACATACCAGCAAATCGGAACAAGCAGAAACGCCAAAAAAGAAGCGACGTTTACGCCGAGAAAATCGGGCAGCAAATTTTCCTTGGCGATTTGTTCAGTCGAACCGGATGCGTCGTAAATTCGGCTCGACAAAAGCGCTGGCAGTCCGAGCATCAGGATATTGATGCCGAAGCCCGCAACTACCTGGTCGGCTTCAAACTTAATGCAGGCAATCGCATAAACGAGAGCCAAAAACGCGCCCGCCGCCATCGCGCATAAAAAACCGAGAAATGGATTGCCCGACTCGAAGGTGATGACCGCCGCCGTAAACGCGCCCGCGAGCATCAAGCCTTCGAGCGCGATGTTGATAACGCCCGAACGCTCGGAAAACATTCCGCCGAGCGCGGCGAAAACGAGCGGCGTGGCGAAACGAATCGTGGAAAATAAGAATGCTATGGTTAGTATTTCTGACATCGTTTATCGTTTAGAAAACCTTTGCAGCGAAGCCACAAACAAAATCACCGTCGCCTGCAGAACTTCGACTAAATCCTTGGAAACATATTCGGTAAATGCGTCAACGAAAATTCCGCCGCGCAGCAGAACGGCGAAAAACAGCGCGGCGATAAAAACGCCGAGCGGATGATTTCTGCCGAGAAGCGCGACGGCGATTCCCCAAAAACCCACTTCGCCCGAAAAATCGTGGTAATAAAGATAACGATTACCCAGCACTTCGCCGATGGCGACCATTCCCGCCAAGCCGCCGGAAATCGTCATTGCCGTGATGATTTGTTTTTTCGGCGAAATTCCGCCGTATTCCGCCGCGCTCGGATTGGCGCCGACGGCGCGGAGTTCGTAACCCCATTTTGTTTTCCAGAGGAAAATATAGACGAGAACGCACATTAAAACTGCCAGCAAAAATGCGACGCTGAGCGGAACGAAATCGGGCATTCCGGGAATAAATTGACTGATGCGCGGAATGTGCGCGGCTGCGCCAATCGGCGCGGTTTGCAAAATCGCATCGCCCGTAACTTTGTAGTGATACTGCGTGAAATAACTGACGAGAGCGATGGCGATAAAATTCAGCATTATCGTGTTGATAACTTCGTGCGAGCCGAATTTCGCTTTTAAAATTCCCGGAATCGCGCCCCAAATCGCGCCCGCCGCAACCGCCGTCAGCATACACAGCGGCACAAGCAAAATCGCCGGAAGGTTGGCGAAAGGATAGTTAGGGTTTTCCCCCGCGGCATTGATTATTACTCCGCCGAATTTGATGCCGACCCACGCCGTCGCAAACGCGGCGACGTATAGCTGACCTTCCGCGCCGATGTTCAAAAGCCCGCAGCGAAACGCGACCGCGACCGCCAAACCGGTAAAAATCAGCGGCGTGGCGTAGAAAAGCATATAGCCGATATCGCGCAAAGAACCGAACGAGTTGCCGATTAAAAGCCCGAATGTTTCAAACGGATTGTCGCCGATTACTGCGACGATAATGCCGCCGATAATAAAAGCGGCGACAACCGCAATAAGCGGAGATAAAATTTCGCGGAGAATTTTCATTTGATATTTTAAAATTTTGGACGTTGTAAATATACCTAACAAACGAGCGCAGTGTCATCTAAAAATTAAAGATAAGTTTACATACTTCGAATAAAATTTTTTTCAAAAATGACTTGACAACAAGGCACTCATATTTTATTATTACTTTAGGCTAAGCAAATGAGGCTTTAGTCATATCAAGCTAAACTAAATTTTTGGAGGAAATAAAAATGAACGTAGTAAAATGTGACCCTTTTCGTGATTTGAGAAGTTTGCAGGACGAAATGAATCGTCTTTTCAGCGGAACATTTTCGCGCGGCAGCCAGGACGAAGTTTTGCGCGGCGCATGGTCGCCGAGCGTGGATATTTTCGAGAACAAAAACGAAATCGTTCTCGAAGCCGAACTGCCGGGAATGTCAGCCGAAGACGTGAATATTTCGATTGAAAACAACGTGCTGACTTTGCACGGCGAGCGTAGATTTGAGAAAAAGGACGAAAGCGATAATTTTCACCGCGTCGAACGCAGTTACGGTTCGTTCACTCGCTCGTTTACGCTGCCGCCGACGGTTTCGAGCGAAAACACCAATGCCGAATTTAACAACGGCGTGTTGCGCTTAACTTTGGCGAAACGTGAGGAAG
The DNA here is from genome assembly GCA_030448055.1 of Pyrinomonadaceae bacterium. GTDB lineage: Bacteria > Acidobacteriota > Blastocatellia > Pyrinomonadales > Pyrinomonadaceae. The sequence continues at coordinate 131,286 of JAUJNR010000003.1, read as the reverse complement.
CCAAACCGCGCCGCATCGAAATCAATGCGACCGGCGGCTCGTCGGAAGTCAAAACGATTGACGCGAAAGTTCAGTCGGATGAAGAAAGCAAAACGGCGAAAGCCTAATTTTAATTTCACCGCAAAGGACGCGAGGGACGCAAAGTATTTTTATAAAACCTTCGCGTCCCTCGCGTCCTTTGCGGTTTAAGAGTTTTTATAAATTTACAAAAATGAGATTTGACAGATTTACAATTCGCGGACAGGAAGCTGTGCAGGAGGCAATCGGAGTTGCCGAAAAAAATCAGAACCAGCAAGTCGAGCCGGAACATCTGCTGGCTTCGATGCTTGAGCAGAAAGAAGGAACGGTTAAACCGATTCTCGGAAAAGTCGGCGCCAACGCCAATACTATTTTGAATGACGTAATGGCGGCGATTGCCCGCTTTCCGAAAGTTTCGGGTGGACAGCAGTATTTTTCCTCGCGTTTTAATACGATTACGCAAAACGCGCAGAAGGAAGCCGAAGCGATGCAGGACGAATACGTTTCGACCGAACATCTGCTGCTCGTCATCTGCGACGAAAAAGAAGGCGACGCTGGACGCATTTTGCGCTCGAACGGGATTACCAAAGAAAACGTGCTGAAGGTCGTCGAAGACATGCGCGGCGGCTCGCGAATCACTGACCAGAACGCCGAAGAAAATTTTCAGGCGCTCGAAAAATACGCGCTCGATTTGACCGAAAGAGCGAGAAAAGGAAAACTCGACCCGGTAATCGGACGCGATGACGAGATTCGCCGAACGATTCAGGTTTTGTCTCGCAGAACGAAAAACAATCCGGTTTTAATCGGCGAGCCGGGCGTCGGGAAAACGGCGATTGTCGAAGGGTTGGCGCAGCGAATCGTTTCGGGCGACGTGCCGGAAACTTTGAAAAACAAACGACTTGTCGGACTTGATTTGGGCGCAATGCTCGCCGGCGCGAAATATCGCGGCGAGTTTGAAGACCGTTTGAAAGCGGTTTTGAAAGAAATCGAAAAAAGCGACGGGCAAATCGTTTTGTTTATTGACGAGCTGCACACGCTCGTCGGCGCGGGCGCATCCGAAGGCGCGATTGATGCGTCGAATATGTTGAAGCCCGCTTTAGCGCGCGGAATTCTGCGCTGCGTCGGTGCGACGACGCTCAACGAATATCAGAAATATATCGAAAAAGACAAAGCGTTGGAGCGGCGTTTTCAAAACGTCTTTGTCGGCGAGCCAAACGTCGAAGATACGATTGCAATTCTGCGCGGATTGAAGGAAAAATACGAAGTTCACCACGGCGTTCGCATAAAAGATTCGGCGATTGTCGCCGCCGCAACTTTATCGAATCGTTATATCACCGACCGTTTTCTGCCGGACAAAGCGATTGATTTGATTGACGAAGCCGCGTCGAAACTGCGCATCGAGATTGACTCGCTGCCGCAGGAAATTGATGAGTTGGAACGTGAGATTTTGCAGCTCGAAATCGAAAAGCAAGCTTTGAATCGGGAAACCGACGACAAATCGAAATCGCGTTTGACCGACATCGAAAAACGCATCGCTGATTTGCAGGAAAAATCCGGCGGAATGAAAGCCAAGTGGCAATCGGAAAAAGACGAAATCGAGAAAATGCGCGGCGGTAAAGAAAAGCTCGAAGCGGCGAAATTGCAATTGGAGCAGGCGCGAAACGCAGGCGATTTGAACCGCGCCGCCGAACTGCAATACGGCGAAATTCCGACGCTCGAAAAACAATTGGCGGACGAGCAAGCCAGACTCGCCGAACTGCAAACCGAAGGCGTTTTCTTGAAAGAGGAAGTTGACGAGGAAGATGTGGCGGAAGTCGTGGCGAAATGGACGGGCGTTCCGGTCTCGAAAATGCTCGAAGGCGAAATGCAGAAACTCGTGACGATGGAAGACGGTTTGCGGCGGCGCGTCATTGGGCAGGATGAAGGTTTAACGGCGGTTGCTAACGCCGTGCGTCGCGCTCGCGCTGGACTCCAAGACCCGAATCGTCCGGTCGGCTCGTTTATTTTCCTGGGACCGACCGGCGTCGGCAAAACCGAAACGGCTCGCGCGCTGGCTGAATTTCTTTTCGACGACGAGCGAGCGATGATTCGGCTCGATATGTCGGAATATATGGAAAAACACGCGGTCGCTCGAATGATCGGCGCACCGCCGGGCTACGTCGGCTATGAAGAAGGCGGACAATTGACCGAAGCCGTGCGCCGTCGTCCGTATTCGGTCGTGCTGTTTGACGAAATCGAAAAAGCACACCCGGACGTTTTCAATCTGCTTTTGCAGATTTTAGATGACGGACGACTGACGGATTCCAAAGGTCGCGTGGTGGATTTCAAAAATACGGTATTGATCATGACGAGCAACCTCGGCTCGCGCGAAATTCAAACAGCCGACGGCAATGAAGTCGAGGCGCGCGAAGCGGTCGTACAGATTCTGCGCGATTATTTCAAGCCGGAGTTTTTGAACCGCATTGACGACATCGTGGTTTTCAAACAACTTGGGAAAGAAAATATCGCGGCGATTATTGACGTGCAGTTAGAACGTCTGCGGCAGACGCTCGCGGAACGCGGAATCCGAATCGCTTTGGACGAATCGGCGAAAGAGCTGCTCGTCAAAGAAGGTTACGATCCGACTTACGGCGCGCGTCCTTTGAAACGCGCGATTCAATCGCTGATTCAAAATCCTTTGGCGGTCAAACTCCTGAACGGCGAGATTGCGAGCGGGCAGACGATTCGCGTTTCAGCCGAGAACGCCCGGCTGAAATTTACGCCCGAAGCGGCAACGACGGCGGCGGCATAAGATTTTAACCGCGAAACAACACGAAGATTCACGAAAATACTTGTTTCTTTTCGCGTTGTTTCGTATTGTTTCGCGGTTAATTTTCTTTGTGTTGAATGGTTTGTTAGAATTAATTTTTAACAATCGAATTTATGAGTTGGTTTAATAAAAACAAAATGATCGAACAAGATTACGATAACGAAGAAATAACGGGCGGAACGGCGGAAGACGCCGCTTTCGCGGAAAGCAATGAATTTACCGACGCGAGCGAGCGAGTCAAAGGCGACGGAAAAACGAAATCGCCGGAAGTCGTCCGTCTGGAAAACGAATTGAAAGACGAGCGCGCGCGCCGCGAGGCAGCCGAAGCAAAACTCGTCGGCGTGCAGGCGAAATTCGACGAGATAAAAACCCAGATGGAGCGCGAAACTGCGGAAATGCGGCAGCGGCTGATGAAGACTCTTGAAGACCGCGCTAAACAAGGTCAGTTTAATTTTCTGATTACTTTGCTGCCGGTTCTCGACAACTTAAATTTGGCGATTGACCACGCCGAGCGAGACACCTCGTTTGAAAATTTGGTCGGCGGCATCAAAGGAACGGCGCGTTCGTTTGAACAGGCTTTAACGAACGTCGGAGTCGAAGCTGTTCCGGCGACCGGCACGGAATTTAATCCCGAACTCCACGAAGCGGTTGATATGGTCGAAGCGAACCCGGGAGATGACGGCAAAATCACGGCTGAGTATTCGCGCGGCTACAAATTCGGCGATAAACTTCTTCGTCCGGCGCGCGTCCAGGTCGGCAAAGCGTTGGCGCAAACGGCGGGCGAATAACTTTGGAGATGCAATGGATTCGCAACTTTTACGGGCGGAAGAACTTGGTATCAAGCTCGAAATCGTCAATGGCTTGCCCGTCTGGGAAGCCTCGCCGGTGATGCGTCATCAAATTGCGGTTGATCGCATTCGTGAGTCCATCAAAAAAACGGAAACCGGCGACACGAATTGCGACTGTTTTCACGTCGCCGATATTTATATTCAGTTTCCCGACGGCTCGTTGAAGCGTCCCGACATTTCCGTCTATTGCGCTGCGCCGACGGAAACAGACGAAGCCGTCGAGGACGTTCCCGATGCGGTAATCGAAATTATCAGCAAAGGCTACGAGAAAAAAGATTTGGAAATCGGCGTCCCGTTCTACTTAGCGAGCGGCGTAAAAGATGTCGTCGTTTTCAATCCTTACACCGACGAAGTTTTGCATTTTCGCGGCGGCGAAAAACGCGAACTGACTTTGCCTGCCGAGATTGAATTTGAATGCGGTTGTCGTTGCACAGTGTAATTTAATCCAACAGAAAGACGGCAACCGACAACTAACCAACTTAATGTATCCAGAACTTTTCCGCATCGGCGCGTTTCCGATAAATACTTACGGCGTTTTGCTGGCGATTGGCTTGCTGCTCGCGCTGTTCGCCGCTTCGCGCCTTGCTGCCCGCGATAATTTGCCGAGAGAGCGAATTTACGATTTGGGTTTGTGGACGATTATTGGCGGGTTGATCGGCTCGAAGATTTTGATGGCGTTCACCGAAGAAAATGTTAATCTTTTTTCGCTGGATTTTCTGCGTTCGGGCGGCGTTTATTATGGCGGATTCTTAGGCGGATTGGTGGCGCTCGTCTTTTTAATCAGATTTTATAAACTGCCGTTTTGGAAGGTCGCCGACGCATTCGCGCCGGGCGTTGCCTTGGGACAATTTTTCGGGCGGCAAGGCTGTTTTTCGGCGGGCTGCTGTTGGGGAAAAGTTACCGAGCTGCCTTGGGGCGTGCATTTTACCGAAGCCGGACACGAGAACACCGGCGTTCCGATTTTTGATAGCGTCGGCAACGCGCTGCATCTGCATCCGACGCAGCTTTACGAATCGTTTGCGATGCTGGCGGTTTTCGGCATTCTGGTTTTCCTTCACCGCCGTAAACGTTTCGACGGACAGGTTCTCATCGGTTATATGATTCTTTACCCGATTGTCCGTTTCGCAATCGAATTTTTCCGCGACGACCCGCGCGGCGATTTATTCGGATTAACCAGCTTGACCGGTCTTTCGACTTCGCAGATTATCAGTTTGCTTGTCGCCTTTGGCGCAGTGGCGTTTATGATTTATCGTCTGCAAGTAGCGAGAAAGTTTGAAGCGAAATAATTTTTTGCCCGCGAAGCTACGCGAAAATACACGAAAAGGAAAGTAATGATTTGAAAAATTTCTTTTCCGTGCAGTTTCTCGCGTTTCGCGGGCAGTGATTTTTATGAACGAAGAAAATTCAAATCTCAATTTTCAAATTGAGACGGAAGATGCCGGCAAACGGCTGGACGCTTTTCTCTCCCAACGAATCGAAAACTGGTCACGTTCGCGTCTTCAAAAACTGATTGACGACGGCGATGTTTCGGTTAATGAGAATCGAGCCAAAGCATCTTACAAACTGCGCGCGCATGATTCGGTTGAAATCGAACTCGCCGAGCTGCCCGTTAAAACTTTCGAGCCGGAGAATATCGCGCTCGAAATAATTTACGAGGACGACGCGCTCGCTGTCATCAACAAACCGGCGGGAATGGTCGTTCATCCGGGCGCGGGCGTCTTGAACGGAACACTGGCGAACGCGATTGCTCATCACTTTAAACTTCAGACAGCGGATTCCAAATACGAAAACCGTGTCGGCATCGTTCATCGTCTCGATAAAGATACGTCGGGCTTAATCGTCGTGGCGAAAACCGAAGAAATTCACGAGCAGTTGAGCGAGCAGTTTCGAGAGCGGGAAGTTTTCAAATCTTACGTCGCGCTCGTTCACGGCGAAATGGAAGGCAAAGATGGAACGATTGACCAGCCGATTGCGCGCGAGAAACACAACCGGACGAAAATGGCGATTCGCAAACACGGGCGCAGCGCGTTGTCTTTGTGGAAGGTTCGCAAACGGTTTGAAAAATTCACGCTGCTTAACGTCGAAATCAAAACCGGCAGAACGCACCAGATTCGCGTTCATTTAATGTCAATCAATCATCCGGTCGTCGGCGACGAAACGTATAACGGCGGGCGCGATAAAACCGTGAAAGATTTAACGGCTCGTCAGGCGATTGCCGATTTAAACCGCTTTTTTCTCCACGCCGAACGATTAAGTTTCACGCATCCGCAAACTTCGGAGAGATTGGAATTTTACGTGCCGCTGCCGGAAGGATTGAAAAACTTGCTTGAGTTGCTTTGAATAAAGGAACGCCAGCATCTTGCTGACACACGCTTGCCGTCAAGTCAACGGGGTTCTGTCTAAGAATTTTCGCCAATCGTCGTTTTCGGCAGCCGTTTTAATAATTTGGTTTCTTTCCCATAACATTTCCCGCAAATGTTTTTCCACGAGAAGCGCGTCGGCAATTTTGCCCAGAATGCCGAGCGGCGAATCGTAATCGAAAACATCCTTTATCCGTGTTTGCCCGCTGATATGTTCAAAAAAATGGTCGTGGTCGAAACGCTTGAACGCGCCCGCAACCATCGAATCGCGGAAAAAGCGCGGACGGTCGAGCGCCGTAATTTTTGAAGTTAATCTTTGCTTGACGCCGAAATGCGTCGCTTCCCAAGTGACGGTTTCGTTCAAATTTATCAAACCCGACGTGATGCCGGCGACGGCTTTTTCGTCGTATTTCGACATTGAATTTTTGTGTAAATCAATCGAGCGCGCCAAATCGAAAACACGCTCGATTGGCGCGTTAATAACCGTTTCAAGTTTGATAATCGGCATAAGGTTAAAGGTTCTGTTGTCAATCGCAGTTTGTTATTTCATAATTCAACTGCTGTTGTTTTCAAAACCAAGACAGTCGCTTTCTAATAAATGTCAGAGAAAAATTCCGTCAGCCGGTTTCATATTGTTTTGCTCGTCAGTTTAGCGGGCGTTCTCATCTGGTCGGCAATCAAACCGCACGATTATTTTACCTGGTTTCTCGAAGTTCTGCCCGCGCTGCTCGCCGTCGGCATTTTCGCTTTTTTCTACAATCGGTTTCGATTTACAAATCTCATTTATGCAATCGTTTGGCTGCACTGCATCGTTTTGATGGTCGGCGCGAAATACACATACGCCGAAGTGCCGCTGTTCGATTATTTCAAAGAAGTTTTTGGCTGGACGCGCAATAACTACGATAAAGTCGGACATTTCATGCAGGGTTTTTCGCCTGCGCTTATTGCGCGCGAGGTTTTCATTCGTCAGAATATCGTTAATGGCAACGGGTGGACTTTGTTTTTAGCGGTCGCCGTGCCGCTGGCGTTTTCGGCGTTTTACGAATTCGTCGAATGGTGGGTCGCCGTGGCGACGGGCGATTCGGCGGAAGCGTTTCTCGGAACGCAGGGTTATGAGTGGGACACGCAGACCGATATGTTTATGTGTCTGGCGGGTTCGATTGCGTCGCTGATCATTTTTAAACGCTTGCAGGACAAACAAATATCTGAACGGGAGACAAATTAAAATGCCGCTCACTCCGCACATCGAAACACATTTTACATCCGGCGAAATCGTGCGCGATGTCGTTATCGGAATGGCGGACGGCTTAACCGTTCCGTTCGCGCTCGCTGCCGGACTTTCGGGCGCGGTGGCGACGACTTCAATCATCGTCACCGCCGGATTTGCCGAAATCGTCGCCGGTTCGATTGCGATGGGCTTAGGCGGTTACTTAGCTGGCAAATCCGATGTCGAGCATTATGACAGCGAATACGAGCGCGAGATATTTGAAATTGACCATATGCTCGAACACGAAAAAGACGAAGTGGTCGAGATTCTCGAAAATTACGGTTTGACGCGCGAGGAAAGCATCCCGATTGTCGAATCACTTGCGACACGTCCAAAGGATTTTGCCGATTTTATGATGCGTTTTGAGCTTGGCTTGGAAAAGCCGAACCCGAAGCGCGCTTTGCAAAGCGGCGGAACTATCGGCGGCGCGTATATTTTCGGCGGCTTGATTCCGCTCGCGCCGTATATTTTATTTGATGAAATATACCCGGCATTGCTCTGGTCAATCAGCATCACCGTCGTCGCGTTGTTCGTCTTCGGTTATATCAAAGGAACTTTCACGGGAACAAAACCGCTGAAAAGCGCTGTTCAGACATGCTTAATCGGCAGCGTCGCGGCAGCCACCGCCTATCTGGTTGCAAGCTGGATTAGCTGAACGACAAAAGTTTCTCACGGTCAATCAAAACGCGCCTTTGTTTTCTTATCAAACGTTTTCTTGTATCCTATTGACAGTTATTTTATACATTTTTTCAATCATTATTTAACACGGAGATTTTATGAGCGTAGAAGTGGTGATGCCGCAGATGGGCGAATCAATTACCGAAGGAACCGTTTCCAAATGGCTGAAAGCCGTCGGCGACAAAATCGAAAAGGACGAGCCTTTGCTAGAGATTTCAACTGATAAAGTTGACGCCGAAGTTCCATCGCCGTCGGCAGGCGTTTTGTTAGAGATTAGAGCGAATGAAGGCGAAACCGTCGAAGTTGGAACGGCAGTCGGCATTTTAGGTGAAGCGGGTGAAACGGCAGTCAGCAGTCAACCCGCAACAGCAACTGTAAGCAGTCAATCTGAACCGCCGCCCGTTGAAGAAGTGCAAGCTGCCGCCGAAGAAATTAAGGACGACGAACCGATTTCCGAGCAATCGCAAGCGGCGACGGCGAGTGCGGAAACGCAGGTCAACTCTGACAATTCCCCAAACGCGGCAGATGCGACAGAAGTGGTGATGCCGCAGATGGGCGAATCTATAACGGAAGGAACTGTTTCAAAGTGGCTGAAGGCGGTTGGCGACAAAATCGAAAAAGACGAGCCTTTACTAGAGATTTCAACTGATAAAGTTGATGCGGAAGTGCCGAGTCCGTCAGCCGGAACGCTTCTTGAAATTCGCGTCGGTGAAGGCGAGACAATTGAAGTCGGCGCGGTTGTCGCGTTAGTCGGAGCAGGAGGCAGCCAAGCGGTCAGCGGGCAACAGACGGCAAACGGTACTCAAACATTGGCGGTCGCGCCGAAACAAACCGTCGAGGAAACCGCCAACGCGATAAGCGCGGATGTTCCGTCGGTCGAAGCGCCAAAAGCGGCGGCAACAACGGCGTCGTCCGCCCAGGATGTTCAGGAAACCGAAGGCAGAAGTTACGATTATCAGCGTCCCGACGCAATTGAAGACGCACAGAAACCTTCCAACGGACAACCGACCAACGGTAAATCGAGCGGCGAGATGTCGCTCGAAGATTTGCGAAAAACGAAATCGAGTCCGCTGGTTCGCAACATCGCCAAAGAACACGGCGTTGATATTTCCCGCATCGAAGGCTCTGGGATGAGCGGGCGCGTAACGAAAAAGGATATTTTAAATTTTATCGAATCGGGCGCGGCACTGCGTCCGCAGGATTTACTCGGCAAATCCGCGCCGGTTGCGCCGCAGGTAACATCGCCTGTTTCGCAGCCGCAAACCGCTGTCGCGCCGTCCGCGCCGCAAGCAGCCTACAGCGCGCCGAGCGTTCCGCAAGCTCTTGGCGATAAAATTGAACCAATGTCGGTGATGCGAAAGAAAATCGCCGAACATATGACGTTCTCAAAACAAACTTCGGCGCATGTGACGAGCGTTTACGAATTCGATATGACAAACGTGGCGAAATTCCGCGATAAAAACAAAGCGGAATTTCAAACGCGATACGGCACAAAGCTGACATTTATGCCGTTCATTTTCCAAGCGGTAACGAACGCTCTGCGAAAATTCCCGGTTGTCAACGCGCAAGTAGCGGGCGAGCAGATTGTTTATAAAGGCGATGTTAATTTAGGAATGGCAGTCGCGCTCGATTGGGGCTTGATTGTGCCGGTCATCAAACGCGCCGACACGCTTTCGCTGTCCGGTTTGGCTCTGGCGGCGAACGATTTAGCCGACCGTGCCCGGACGAAGAAATTGATGCCAGACGAAGTAGCGGGCGGAACTTTTACGATTACGAATCCGGGCGTTTTTGGCGGTCTATTCGGCACGCCGATTATCAATCAACCGCAAGTCGCCATTCTTTGCGTCGGCACAATCGAGAAGCGTCCGAAAGTCATCACGACCGATGACGGCGACGATGTAATTGCGATTCGTTCGATGGCTTATTTCGCGCTGACGTATGACCACCGAATTGTTGACGGCGCGGATGCCGAGCGGTTTTTATCTTTTATGAAGAAATATCTCGAAACGACTCAATTCAATTTATAAAAGTTGTTTGAACCGATTGCGGACAGTTTCAATCGAAACTGTCCGCAATCGGAACAACTCTTTGACGCCGCTCTTGTTTCGTTTTTGCTTGTAATTTTTATTGTAATTCATAACCTTAACTATATTTAGCTTTACCTTTGTTGGCACGATTCTTGTCTAACAATACACTTTATTGATAATTTGTCTGAAGCTATGAGATTACTCAGATGCGCTTGAGCAGCAGGGTTTTTGCCGACGGTAAAAGTAATTTCCCGACAACCCAATCCATTTGACGAACGTCATAAACTCAGCAACCAAAATCTAAATTCAATTTGAGGAGTCGAAATTTATGTTAAAGAGAATTCCAGTTTTGTTCTTAGCAGTTTTAATAGGCGTGGTCGGCGTATTCGCGCAAGACGCGCAAATCCGCAGTTTAACCAGTGGTCAAAAATATAAAATTAAAGGCGTGGTCGTTTCAAAGGATGATAACAGTTTTGTCGTTCGGGATACGGTCGGCGTCGATACCAAGGTACTTCTAAGTCCTAGCACGAGCATTAAAACCAAAGGCGGTTTTTTTGGCGGCGGCGATACAGTAGCAACCAACGGTATTGTTCGTGGTCTGAACTTGGAGGTCGAAGGTCGCGGCGATACGACTGGCGGCTTGGCGGCGACGAAAGTGCGTTTCGGAAAAGACGATTTTCGTGTCGCGCAATCAATTGACAGTCGGGTCGCTCCGGCGGAAGACCGCATTACGCAAGCTGAACAAAACGCACAGCGCGTTTCCGGTCAAATTGATGAATTGATGGCGATTTCCAATGCCGCTCGCGGCGGCGCGAAAGCCGCTCAGGATACGGCAGATGCCGCGATTGCTGGCGTCAACGCCACTAACCAAAGAATTTCAGCGGTGGACGATTACGTCGTTCAAACAAGTCAAACGGTCAACTTCAAAGTCAACAGCGCGGTTCTTTCGCCGGAAGGCAAGCAAAATCTTGACAATCTGGCGCAGACGGCTTTGACGATGAAAGGTTATCTCATTGAAGTTACGGGGTTTGCTTCAGCAGATGGCGACGAAAAGAAAAACAAGGAATTGAGCCGCCGCCGCGCTCAAGCCGTGCTTGATTACTTGATTGAAACGCACAACATTCCGCTTCGCCGCATCGGAGTTTCTTATGGTTTCGGCGAACAGCAAGCAGTTGCTGATAACGCGACTCGTGAAGGACGCGCTCAAAATCGTCGCGTTGAAGTTAAGTTGACAGTCAGCCGCGGTTTGAATCAAAACGTTGAGGTTCGAAAAGACGCAGCGACGACAAACGATCAATAATTGTTGCCGGTATGAAAGCAAAGGGCAAAAATGTGAAAACAACACAGTAGGTTTTCACATTTTGCCCTTTTAATTTTGCGCAGATTCAATAAACTCTGAGGTAAGAAAACGTGAAAAAACAACGATTCGCTTTACTATTTACTCTGATTGTCGCCTTAACTTTTTCCGCTTCTGCTCAAACTGCCCAGCCGACACCTCCGCCAGTCGAAGACGATGGTGAAATAATCAAAGTCAGTTCGCGCTTGGTCGTCGTTCCGGTTTCGGTGACGGACGCCGCCGGTCAGCCGGTTTTGGGCTTAAAGGCGCAGGACTTTCGCATAGCGGAAGAAAACAAAGCGCAGCAAATCGAACAGGTTTCCGATGCTGAAAAAGTCCCGCTGGAAATAGCTCTGCTGTTTGACGTTTCGGCAAGCACCGACGCGATGTTTACATTCGAGCAGGAAACGGCGGCGCAATTTCTGCAGGAAGTGATGAAGCCGGACGACCGCGCCACGATTTTTTCAATCGGTTCGTCTCCGCGAATCATTCAGGCGCGTGAAACGGCTGACAAATCTGCTATCGCCATTAAATCAATTCAGCCGACAAAATCTTTTACGGCGTTCTACGACTCGGTTGCCGCCGCAGCCGAGTATCTGCAAAAAAATGCGCCGTCGGGCAGACGCAAAGTCGTTGTGGTAATTTCCGACGGTGAGGACACGAACAGCGAACGCATTCGCCAAGCTATTCAGAGCGGCTATAATAAACTGGGCAAGAAGTTAGACACGATAGACTCGAAAAGTTTATATCAGTTAACCGTCGCCAACCGTAACGAAGCGAGTTTGCGCGAACAAAACCGCGTTCTTCAATCGCTGCAAAATACTGATGCGGTTTTTTACTCGGTCAATCCGGGGGGCAATTCATACCAGTTAAATAAAATGAGTCAATTCGGGCAATCGAATCTGCAAAAGTTCGCCGAGGAAACCGGCGGCACGGCTTTTTTGCCGAAGTTTTTGCCGATTAATCTGAAGGATAATTTACAAAATTCGTCGAATATCAAACGAAATCAGGAAACTCTGACGAAAATCTTTCGTCAACTGGCTAACGAATTACAAGCCCAATATCTGGTGCAATATTATTCCGATGCCGAGTTTCCGACGAACCGCTACGTCAAGCTCAATGTCGGTTTGAATAATCCGCAGACTCTTCGCGTTCGCGCGCGACGCGGTTATTTTGTGAAAAACTAATTTCAATTTAAGCCGTTAATTTGTTGTAATCACGAAATAAAGCCAAGCGAAAGATTTTATGTTTTTTCGCTTGGCTTTATTTCGTGATTATTCTTTGTCCCCTTACGTCGGACGCAATGGGAAATTAACGGTTGCGTTGATATAAAGCTCGTTTTTTAGTTTGTTTAAAGTTATAATTTTCGCCTTTCGGTTCAAAAGTAATTCGTCCAACTATCCCTATGTCTCCCATTGCGGCGACTGGCTTTCCCTGAACGACAATATTTGAATCGGTTTCGTCAATTTCTATTGTCTCGCCCGTCGTTGAATCTTTGATTATCGGAGACATCGTCCCATCATCTGCAGTTCGCTCGATTTAGCAAAATAATTTGTCAGACCGATACTGCCAAGAGCGGCAAAGATGAGCGAAGCGAACGCGGTCGCCGTTTTCGAGACGAGCCGCTTTATCGCCTGCCAGCCGACTGGACAATCTTTTGTCAAAACGCTGCCGTCGGCGCGGCGATAAAATCTCACGCACAAGCGACCTTCTGAGTTTATTAAAAGATTCTCGGCTTCGCGGCGCGACATTCCCGATAAATTATAAACGTTCAATTTACATTCGCCGCAAAAGCGTTTTCTTTCGGTTCCAATCATCTCGTTCCAATTCTGCGAACAAGGGCTGGCGATTTTAACGCTGCTTAAATGATTCGTAAATTTGCTCATAAAAAATGCTCCGTTTTCTTAGAGCCTGTTTGGAAATTCAAAGTTTCGGTAGGAACGCCATATTTATAGCCGGAATTTCCAAAAATTATTTGAGTTCCAGAGGAACGGCATAAAAATATGTCACTCTCGATGCAGCTCAAGCCTTCCATTGTAACGCTTTCTATAAATATGACGCTCCGCTGGAGCTATTTTATAGAATTTCCAAACAGGCTATTAGACTCCAAATCTTTCGATTTGTTCCAATGAACGCAGCATAAAAATCTATCTTGCAGTTAAATTTTTAATCGCTGTGAATTCTTCGGTATTTATGCGTCACCGGACGACGGCGACCGATGCCGATAGCGTTTTTTGAAATTATTAAAGTCGGCGGAAGTTGTCGTCGTTTGAATTCGTTGGCGGGCGATTCAACTTTGTTGAGTAAATCATAAACCAAGCGCGCATCGCTGCCCTCATTGATAATTTCTTCGGGTGACAGTTTGCGTTCAAAATAACTTTTCAAAACTACGTCCATCAAATCATAAGGCGGCAAACTGTCCTGATCGAATTGATTCGGCGCGAGTTCTGCGGACGGCGCTTTGTCAATAATCTCAAACGGAATGATTTCGCGTTTCGCGCTTTCGTTAATGTGTCGGGCGATTTCGTAAACTTCTGTTTTCAAAATGTCGCCGAGAATCGCCAAGCCGCCGTTCGTGTCGCCGTAAAGCGTGCAGTAGCCGACGGCGAGTTCCGATTTATTTCCCGTCGCTAAAACTAAGCGATTTTCGGCGTTGGAAATCGTCATCAGAATCACGCCGCGCAGACGCGACTGCATATTTTCCGCTGCCAGATTCTCGCCGCCGTGCGTTGGTTTGTGCAAATTCATTTGTTTGAGAAGAACTTCAAACGCGCCGGAAATTGGTTCGAGACGAGTCGGCATACCAAGCGCAGCAGCGAGCTTTTCAGAATGTTTGACGCTGCCTTCCGAAGAAAACGGCGACGGCATCATCACCGACAAAACGTTTTCCGCGCCCAACGCTTCGCAGGCGAGAGCCGCCACCAGCGCCGAATCAATGCCGCCCGATAAACCCAAAACCGCCTTGGTAAAACGATTCTTTCCGGCGTAATCCTTGATTCCTAAAACAAGAGCCTGCCGAATCGTTTCATATTCGTCTCTGGTAATATGACGCGCATCAGGTTTATGAACGTTGAGTTCGACCGTCTCGACGAATTCCTCGAACGCTTTCGCCTGCAGAATTATGTCGCCGCCTTCGTCGGCAATCAAACTCGCGCCGTCGAAAACGATTCCGTCGTTCGCGCCGACGAGATTGACGAACACAATCGGTTTTTTCTGCATTCGGGCGCGGTGCGCGACCATCTCGCAGCGCAGCTTTATTTTGCCCTTATTAAACGGCGAAGCGTTTAAGGATACAATCAAATCCGCGCCCTGCATGATCAACTCATCCGCCGGGTCAACGTCGTATAATCTTTCTTTCCAAAAAGTTTTATCGTTCCAGAAATCCTCGCAGACAACGACGCCGATTTTGCGCCCGTCAATTTCAAACATTTTTCTCGCATCGGCAGGCTCGAAAAATCGCGGATCGTCGAAAACGTCGTATTCAGGCAGCAAAGTTTTGTCGGCATATCCGAGCAGCCGCCCGTTGTGTATGACGGCAGCGGAATTAAATAATCTGCGCCCGTAGGCGTCTTTGTTTTTTCTCACCGTGCCGACAATCGCCGTGATGTTTTCGGTCGCCGGTATGATTTTTTCGAGCGGTTCTTCGGCGCGTTCAATAATGTCTTTGTCCAAAAACCAGTCGAACGAAGTGTAGCCGTGCGTGGCAACTTCTGGAAAAACAATCATATCCGAACCGTCCAGTTTCGCTCGTTCGATTGCCGATAAAATTTTGGCGACATTGCCTTCGATGTCGCCGTTCGTCGTGTTGATTTGTCCGATGGTGATTTTCATAAAATAAATTTACCACACAAAATTAGGGAAAATTCAAACGGGATGGACAGGGTAAGCAGGATTTCTATTTTATCCTTCTTACCCTGTCCATCCCATTAAAGTCCTTAGTATTATAACTTTTTTTGATTTTCGCTTTTCTTTATCATTTCGAGCCGATTGCCGCGCTCGTTGTAGCGAACTTCGTCCATCACGTTGTGAATTATCAGAACGCCGCGTCCCGAGGCTTTGAAAAGATTTTCCGTATCGGTCGGATCGGGAATTTCCGCGACGTTAAAGCCTTCGCCCTCGTCTTCGATGGTGAAGCGCGCTTCTTTGGTCGAAACTTCCGCCGAGATTCGCACGAATTTTGTCGAGTCAAATTTATTGCCGTGTTTGACGGCGTTGACAAATGCTTCGTCTAGAGCGACAAAAAGATTTGAGTTCTCCGCATTGACCACGCCGCTTTTTTCCACGCGCTTCATCAGGTAATCAAGAATGCTGTGCATCAGCGAAATCAGACTCGGAATTTCAAATTCGATTTTCTCGCGCCAGTTTTGGACAACTTCCTTCTGGTCAACGAATTTAGCCTTATAATCGAGCGTGGTTTCGACAAAGTTTTTTAATTCTTCTTCGGTGAACTCGCCGTCTTTGTATTTGGCGACGCAAATTTTGAAGGATTTGATATTGCTTCGAGACTCGTCAACGGCGTCGTCAGGCAGGCAGGTTATACCGTCTTCAACTTTACTCGGTTCGGTAATCAGATGTTCGCCGTCCAAATCTGAAATTATCAAATCGAACTTTTTGTCCTCTATAAGTTCGACCGCTTCGGCGCGGCTTTCGCTGGTTTCGACCAGATGACCGAGCCGTCTGAATTCGCCGGTCAAAGCCGTGCTTAAATCGTCATGGTCATCAACAATTAAAATTTTTTTCTGCATCTTTGCGCCGGTTCGCTGTCAATAATTGGCTTTCTTATAGAGCCTTCCGTCAAAATTTACGATAACATAATTTCGTTTGTTGCATATCATAAATTGAACCGCCGTAAATTTTCTATCCGATGCTGCGAAAAAAAGAAAATTCATCCGCCGCCGATTTGTCCGCTTATTCGTTCAGACAAAAAATAGCGATTCATCTGGCGGAACGGGCGTTTTACCTGCTGATAAAATTCGTCGGCGTAACGATTCGTTACGAAACCGAAGGCTGGGAAAATTTCGAGCGTATCGAACGCGACGGCAAAATTCCGATTTACTGTTTCTGGCACAACCGGATTTTTGCCGGAACGTATTTTTTTCGCAACCGCGGCATCGTCGTCATCACTTCGCAGAGTTTCGACGGCGAATACATCGCCAGGTTTATCAGGCGTTTTGGTTACGGCGCGGTGCGCGGCTCCTCGACGCGCGGCGGTGTCGGCGCGCTGGTCGAGATGATCCGTTTGATGAAGCACGGTTCGCCGACAGGTTTTACAGTTGACGGTCCCAAAGGTCCGCGCTACGTCGCCAAATCAGGCGCGGTTTTGCTGGCGAAAAAAACCGGCAATCCGATGATGCCGTTTGTCGTCGAAGCGGAAAAGTTTTGGACGATTAACAATTGGGACAAATTACGCATTCCGAAACCGTTCACGCGGGCGCGGGTTTTTATTGCCGAACCGGTTTACGTGGCGGCGGAGGCGTGCGAAATTGAAATCGAAAATAAACGTCTGGAACTACAGTCAAAACTTGACGAATTGGTTGCAGATGGAGAACAATGGCGAGTCAGTATTAAAAAGATTTGAACTCCCGTGCTGGTTGACGAATATTTGCCCTAATGAGTGTGATGTTCGTCGCCAGTTGAACTAAAGCTTGCGACAGGCGTTCGCAAGACAATTCAAAAGGAGAAAAGAATATGTCTATGTTCGATTCATACATAGATTTTAATTTACTGTAATTCAACAAGTTTATTATTTGTAATGTTTACAAGTAAAAATCAGATGTTCGATAAACTGCCTGTATCTAATAATGTAGCCAAGTCTTACATTTTGACCGCTTTTAGACTGCTTTTGCTTTTCTGTTTTGCTCCATTCTTTTTATAGCGTCGGCTTTGAATCCTTCGGACGGATGCGCGTATCTCATAACCATTTTCAAACTACTGTGTCCGAGTATCGAAGCTAACACTAAAAGATCAATTCCATTCTCGACGGCGCGGCTGGCGAATGTGTGCCGGGCATCGTATAACCTGAAATTCATTTTTAAGTTGCGAACGGTTGCGAGATGCATTCTGGCTAAATTGTCAGTTGGAAGGTTTCCGTCAATATCATTTTGCGGAAAAAGATTTTCACCTTTGAAACGATTAAGCCGATAACTCAAAACCTTGTTTGCTTCATCCGATAAGTGAACACGCCGGACGGATGATTTTGTTTTGGCTTTATAAACTTTCAAATAGCCTTTTTCAAGTGAAACGTCTTGACGGCGCAATTGATAAACTTCATTGCATCGCATACCGGTTTCGAGCATTAAAGCGGCTACGTCTTGAAGCGGCTGCGGCGCGGCTAGAAGATAAAGTTTTTGTTCATCGTTCGAGATAACGTGAAAGCTCCGCTCGTTTGCTTTTAATTGCTTAATCTTTCGCGCCGGATTATCGCGCAGAATTTTCGCGTCAAGCAATCTATTTAAAATGGTTTTCAAAGCGGTTAGCTCTAAATTAACTGTTTCGCGTGTAATAAATTCCTTTGTCTTGCGCGATGTTTGACCGCTCCGCCAAACTATAAAATCTTCAATGTGTTTCTTGTTTATCCGATCAACTTTTACCGCTCCGAAATAATTCTTTAAGGTTTGGCAGGAAAAATAATATCTTTTGTAAGTTGTCGGTTGCCCGGCGTGTTCGGCTTTTGACCAAGCAAGAAAATCGTCAACCGCTTTTGAAAATGTCGGAGCTTTAACTTTTGGCTCAATGCCGATCTTGCCAAGCGCGAGCTGCGTGCGATACGCGCTTTCAACCGTCAGAGCGTCGCGTTTGTTTGCGACCTGTGTTGATTGCTGGATTAGTTGACCGTCAAAGGTGAACTTCATCCACCAGTATTTTGAGTTTGGGCGTTTATAAAGTGCCATTATTTTGCTCCTTTTTGCATTTATCAAGTAACGCTTTTTTTCTTTCTTCTTTTTCTGATTCCTTTTTTTGTTTTTCCTGTTGGTATCTTTCGCGGCGTTTGGCGTTTACGTCCTCTTTATTTTTCTTTCGGTATCTGCGTTGCCGTAAAGCGTTGCGGCACGTTTCGGAGCAAGTGAAAGAGTTTTTATTCTCCGCCCAAAAGATGCAGTTGCAAATTTCACAGCTACGTAATCGGCTGTCATCAAAGTTTCCGACCACTGCTAACAAATCTGATTTTTGCAGTTTTCCGTCTTTTCCGCGAAAAATGGTTGCCGATGGCGTTAAGGGAAAAGCTAACCAATGCTCCGGCGTTATTTCTCCCTTTCGTTCTCTTTCTAGTCGGTCAACCAGCATCCGCATCATCATACGCAAATCGTAGAGCCGGGCGTATTCATTTACCATCGCGCCGACTTTATAAACGGTTTCCATATGCGGTTTAGCTGGATAAAAACTTTTGACTTTCTCATCGGCAACCTTTTTGATATGTTGCTGAAATTTTTCGGAAGTATCTTTTAAGCAAATTTCTAATGCTTCGGTTTCTGTGTATTTCCGCTCCATTAACAGCAAAATTATTGATTGCATTAGAAAATCAGGCGGCACTAAATTCACCTGGTCAATCAGTTCTCCAAGTTCGCCCGGGCGTTCGTATTTTGCCCTTGATTTTTTCTCTTTCGATTCAATTTCCTTGTCTGTTTTCTTTTTTCGCATAAACCAACATTTGTATTTATTTACTAATAACTGTTATGACATTGCATAACCGTTTTGTGCTAGATTTTACTCAAAAATGTATGCCGATATTATTTTGCAATTACAATCAAAAATCATTGATTTACGTTGTTATAGAATGTAGCATAAGGGCATAGCTTACTACAAGCGAGAAACACAAAGCAGTAACGACAAAGAGTATAAAAATGAAATTAGGAGTTTTAGAACAAACCAATTCTATAAATGAAACAGCTACGCAACATCGTTTTAGCTACGGTCTCGATGAAATTGCAGCACTTACTGGATTAAGCACTGCGTTTGTAAGGAAATTGGCACGCGCCGGGACTTTGAAAACAAAGAAATTTGGCGCAAGGCGATTGGTATTAGACGAAGATTTGAAAGAATTTTTGAAAGGAGAAAATAACGATGAAAAATGAAAAACCCTTTGCGCTAACAAAGGGCTTAAATACTAACTTAGAAAACAAACTGACTATGGAAAACCATACCACAACCGAAAATAAATTCCAATACGAATGCGACTTTTGCCAGCGCGAACTGCCAAGCGGCGGACATCGCTTTGCGGGCTTCGGAGCTTGCCCGCGCTGCTACCGTCTGGCTCACTTATTTGTTGACGCTTTGCGCGGATATTGGGCGAATTATTTTAATAATTTGGGGGTGCGTAAATAATGACAGTCCAAGAAATTCTTTCGCGCCTTCAAAACGTGAAGAAAAACGGCAATGACTACACGGCAAGATGCCCGGCGCATAATGACGAAAAAAACTCCCTAAGCCTTTCGGAAACATCCGACAAGATTCTTTTGCATTGCCACGCCGTTTGCGCGACCGATGCCGTTTGCGCGGCTATGAATATCGAGATGAAAGATTTATTTCTTTCGACGAACGGCAACGGCAAACCAAAGAAAAAAGAAATAAAAAGAGACGAAGTTTGTGCCTATGATTACACGGACGAAAACGGCGAATTGCTTTTTCAAAATGTCCGTTATCTCGTAACTTATGATGACGGCTCGAAAGATAAAATCTTTTCACAAAGACATTTTGACCGAACCGGCAAAGCGGTTTGGAGTTTGGCGGGCGTTCGCCGCATCCCCTACCGCTTGCCAGAACTGATAGCGGATTTAAGCAAAAATCCAAATGAAGCCGTTTATTTGTGTGAAGGTGAAAAGGACGCGGACAAGCTGCGCGAATTTGGACTGACGGCAACCAGTTTCAAAAACTGGAAAGATGAATTTAACGTTTTTGTTAAAGGCGCGAATGTCATTTTGCTGATAGACCACGACGAAGCCGGAATCAAACAATCGAGCGATGCAATAAAGGTAATTCAACCAAGTGTTAAAACACTCAAACGGATTGATTTATTTGAAAATGATCCGCTCCCGGAAAAACACGGAAAAGACGTTTTCGACTGGCTGACCGGCGGACATTCCAAAGAAGAATTATTAAAGATTGTTGCGGACGCGCCGAATTTTGATTTGTCCGACGACGGCGCGGAAAACGAAATACATTTTACAGGCGAACCGCGTCCGCTCGATTTAACCTTGAAACCAGTTGCACCGATTAGCGATGATTGCTTGCCGAAAGTCTTAGTTGATTGGTTGCGCCCGGCTTCAAAAGTTATCGGTTGCCCGTTTGATTTTTTAGTTTTATCGGCTGCCATTATGGTTGGCAGTCTGATCGGCTCACGGCTGCGCGTTAAACCGCTTCGTCATTCCGACTGGTTTGTCGTTCCGAATCTATACGGCGGATGCGTCGGTCTGCCGTCAACCAAAAAAACTCCCGCGCTCGACGAAACGCGGAAGCCGATTCTTGAACTACAAGCGGCGGCGCGTGAACTTTGCGCGAAACAAAGAAAAGATTTTGCAATCGAAGAAAAACACTACGAAATACAAACGGCAGATATTTACAGAGAAAAACTAGACTTGGAACAAACAAAGCAAAAAATCAATGCTTTGCCCGAACTAGTTCCGCCGACATTGAAGCGTTATGAAGTAAATGATGTAACCGTAGCGAAACTAGCGCAAATTCTAAACGAAAATCTAAACGGCTTTCTGCAATCCCGCGATGAGTTAATGGGGTGGTTGAAGTCTTTTGAAGCCGATTACAATTCAAACGCAAGACCGTTTATTTTAGAATTATGGAAAGGCGCGCTTGCCTATTCTTTGGATAGGCAGGACGGGCGCGAAATTCAAATAGCCAGTGGAACGCTTTCGGTCATCGGCGGCATTCAGCCGTCAAAACTACAAAAATACGTTACTGAAACTTATGAGGAATCAGACGGATTTTTGCAACGTTTTTTGTTTGCTTATCCTGACGCTAACAAACGGCAGGATAAGCCGACACAATCCGTTTACGACCAAATGAAGGACGGTTACGCGGCGTTTAACCGTTTATACAAAACCATCGCCGAATATGATTTTAAGGGAAACGTCGTCGGAGCGAACGGCGACAAGTTTCAGATTGTAAAATTCAGCGATGCCGCGCAAGCCGTTGTTGACGAATGGCAGAACGACATCCTGACGCAATCCGAAAATCTGGAAATCGAAGATGAAGCCTTTTCGTCGTATCTCTCCAAACTGCCGAAAAGCTGCTTTGCAATCGCGTTGATATTTCACTGTTTGGAGAATATCGGCGGCGATAATTTCCCGGATGAAATTACGCTCGAAACGGCGTTTAAGGCAATCGCATACACGGAAGTTTTAACGACACACGCCCGGCGCGTTTTTGCGCTCGGAGAAAATCAAATCTTTTCGCTGGCTCAAATCCTAATCGGCAAAATCAAGAAAGGCGAATTGGAGCAAGGTTTTACCGCTCGCGAAGTGATGCGTAAGCAATGGAGCGGTTTGAAACAAAAAGACACTGTGCAGGACGTTATCGGCTTACTTGTTGATTACGGCTATTTGCTGGAATTGCCGACAAGCGGTGAAGGCAGACCAACCGTTAAATATTCATTTCATCCTTCATTGGAAGAGGAGACAAAAAATGAAATGGAATAAACGATTGAAATCATTTTTAACAAAAACCGAAAACGGCGAAATTCTGGAAGATTGTCTAAAAAAGGAACTGACAAAAACTGACAAAACCCCCCATAGCTTAGTTTCGTCAGTTTTTGTCAGTGATGAATTTAGACATTTGCCGGAAAATCGGACTATTTCGGATGAACCCGAAAAACATAAAAATCTAGTTTCGTCAGTTTTTGTCAGTGCTTATTCTAGAGATTCTTTCAAAAATAATGACGAACAGTCAGACTTCAAAACCGATTATTTTCACTCTGTCTTAAACCGATTCATCGAAGCCGGAGTTACTTTCGACGTTTCCGCCGACAATTTTCTTTTTATTGACCCGGCGCAAACTTTGAAGTTATCGGATATGGAGTTTCTGAAGATCAATAGCGCGGCGATTCTC
Source organism: Pyrinomonadaceae bacterium (assembly GCA_030448055.1). GTDB lineage: Bacteria > Acidobacteriota > Blastocatellia > Pyrinomonadales > Pyrinomonadaceae. The sequence goes on along the minus strand of JAUJNR010000003.1, from coordinate 108,888 downwards.
TGCCAGTTGCAGCAATCGCTTTTGATGAAACATCTTTTCAATCACGCTCCCGAACAGTTTGAAGATTTTGCGTTTGAGATCCGGGAGCTTGAAGCGATAATTTTGGCGAATCGCCCGGAAACAGAACTGCGAATAACTGACAAAACTCAGTTTCAGATTTACTTCGATGCCGTGAATCAAACCACGCGCAAATGGTTTGCGGATTTACTTACTGACAAATAAAAGGAGCAAATGAAAAATGAGTGAAATTACGAAAGATGCGGCATATTTCGACCGCATCCGCGAAAAGGTGAAAGCGGAAAATAAATTGATTCAAACGGCAAAACAGAGGCTTGCCAATGAAGCCAAACTTCAAATGGAATCACACACTACAAAACTATTAAGGAGAAATAAGAATGAAAATTCAATCAACTGAAATTGAAATCGAACTTAACCAAACAACTAAACGGCTCGACGAATTAACCGAGATGCGGATGCGTCTCAATAACAATTTAGAAACCTTGCAGCAGGGCTTTATCGGCGGCAAAACGCCGCTCGAAGAGCTGCAAGCCGAACAAGGCAAGCTGACGATTCTTAATGAATCAATAAAGGGCTTGGAAGTCAAACAAGCCGAACTGCATACGGCTTTTCAAAAAGCGAGTTTATCCGAATCGAATCAAAACTTGCTTGAATCCGCAACGACAGCCGCGCACGAAGCCGAAACGATTTTTAATGAATCACTGGAAATCCGAAACGAACTCGATACCGCAATCGGTGAAATTGCCGGAAGGTTTTACGACAAACTCTCCAGCCTGAACGATAAGCGGAGAGAGTATCGGGGAATACGTTCCCAAATTCCGGCGGACGCAAAAACGCCCGAACTATCAGACGATTTACTTCGATTGCTTAATAGAAACCAGATGGGTTTCCCGCCGGCTGTCTTCGGTCCGGCACTCGAAGCAGCATACGAACAGATTCGCCGCGAAAGAGAGAGAGAGGAATTAGCGGCAAGCCGAAAGATGACCGCATAAATAAAAAATAAAAGGAGAAATCAAAATGCAAAAATCAACACCGACTAAATTCAAAACGTTTGCTAAACGCAATCAATTGAAACAAACAACAGCCAACCCGAAATTGCAGCAAGCTTTGGCAGCAGCGCGCAGGCGAGCGCCGGAATCATCTCCGCCCACAGAGTATTTGAAAAGCGGGCACGAGAGTAGTTGAAAAGCGCGCGCGGCGGCAGCGCAGCCGTTAAGGTGATTGGAATAATGTGGCAGGGCAAATGACGAAATGTTCGCAAGTTTTCGCCTTGTATTTAAGGAATATCACGGCAAGGCTCGACGGATAAAAACGGCTTACAGAGCCTTGCCTTTTTCTGAATTTGTCCGATTTTGGCGTATTTTGGCAGAAAATTAAATGAAATTATGGCAAAACAAAATAATCACGAAAAAGCATTAACCGCGCTGCTAAATTCGACATCTATCACGGACGCGGCGACGAAATGCGGACTGTCCGAAAGAAGTCTTTATCGTTTTTTAGAAGACGATGATTTTAGGAATGAATACGAACAGGCAAAACGGCAAATTGTCGAAAGTGCCGTTTTCGGTTTGCAGCAAGCGGCAAATGAAGCGGTTGAAACTTTGCGCCGAAATCTAACTTGCGATAATCCGCAAGCCGAAATCAGAGCGGCTCAACTGATTCTCGATAATGTTTTCGGCAATTCTGAAAACGCTAAACCAATGGAAAAGCAGATTGTGATTTCATTTAATTTTAACAATCAGGTGAGGCTGACCAATGATAAAGACTAACGAAAATAAAATATCAATTCGCTACAATCGCCCGGCACTGGCAAATTATCAACTCGACGCGCTTTTTAATGATTCGCGTTATGGAATTGTCGAAGCGTCAACCAAAGCCGGGAAAACTGCGGCGTGTCTCGTTTGGATTATCGAACAGGCTTTGCAAGGCAAAAGCGGTCAAGGTTTTTGGTGGATCTGCCCGGTGTATGGACAAGCTAAAATCGCCTTTCGCCGTTTGAAAGCCGGACTTCCAAGAGAATCTTACAACCCGAACGAATCCGATCTAACCCTAACTTTGATAAACGGCGCAAGAATCGTCTGCAAGTCCGCCGAAAAGCCCGACAATCTTTATGGCGAAGATGTCTTTGCGGCTGTCTTTGATGAAGCATCACGCGCCCGTGAAGAAGCCTGGCACGCGCTCCGCTCGACGCTCACGGCGACACGCGGAAAAGTCCGCATAATCGGCAACGTCAAAGGCAGAAAGAATTGGGCTTATAAATTAGCTCGAAAAGCTGAATCCGGCGAACCGGGGATGAGTTATCAAAAGATTACCGCTTATGATGCGATTGATGCCGGAATTTTATCCGAAGATGAAATCGAAGATGCACGCCGTCAATTGCCGGACAATGTTTTCCGGGAGCTTTATCTAGCCGAACCTTCCGACGACGAAGGAAACCCTTTCGGAATGATTGCGATTCGTGATTGTATTACGCCAATGTCGAATGAAGAAGCGGTTGTTTTCGGCGTGGACTTGGCTAAAAGTGTTGACTGGACTTGTGTGATCGGACTCGACAAGGAAAACCGCGTCTGCGTCTTTGAACGCTTTCAAAAGCCTTGGAATGAAACGATAGAAACCGTTCGGCGGATTGTCGGCAACATCAAAACATTGGTTGACTCGACGGGCGTAGGCGATGCCGTTCTTGAATCTTTGCAGAAGGATGGACGCTCGAATTTTGAAGGCTTCAAATTTACTTCCCAATCGAAACAACAATTGATGGAAGGTTTGGCGGTTGCTATTCAAAAGCAAACAATCGGCTTTCCCGAAGGCGTGATCGCCAACGAATTAGAATCTTTCGAGTATGAATACACGCGGACGGGCGTTAAATACTCCGCTCCGTCAGGGATGCACGATGACGCGGTTTGCGCCCTTGCTTTAGCGGCGAGTATGGCAAGTAAGCCCGTCTTTGAGTTCAAAGTTTATGAATCTTCTTCAGAGCCAATTTACTGGTAACTATCATTACGCTAGCTTTCGTTTTTATATATATATTTCTTCCCAACCGCAGATAAAACATCTGATATAATTTCGTTGTCTGTGTCTGTTATTGGATAGATAACACTAATACCGAAATCGCTGAATTCAGCGATTTCGTTAAAAACAATTGGTTTATCTTCGGAGTATTTAGGATGCTGTTTAATCTCTTGATTGACTAGCTCAATAAATTCATCCGGCGAAACTAAAGTTTTATTCATAAATTTATCTAAAACTCTAAAGTTGGCAGCAGAATATTTATACACCATTTACCGAATCTATAAAATAGAAAAAGCCGCAAGTTTTGACGCTTACGGCTTTTTCATTTTGCAACTTTTTAATTCCTGGCGTATATTCGTTGGAGAGGGAACCGGGAAGTATTCCCTCCAGTTTTATTGTGAACTCCCCTAAGAGAAAAGCCTATCTTACAAAGATAGGCTTTTCTTATCGCGCACTCATTTATTCAATTACAGATAGTCTTCCGTTTCGTAAATATTTATTAAAGTCTGAACTTATCCAGCTATTAGCAATATTACAAATCGTCATGAGGTTACGCCGTTTGTCGTAACCTCATGACTCCCCTCTTGTGGGGAGGAAGAGAAGCGATAACAAGGGGAGACGTCTGCTTCTCTTCTATCTTCATATCCGAGCCATTACGCGCACGTGGAGACAAAACAAAAAAGCCGTGAGTTTTTACGCTTACGGCTTTGAAGAAAAAAGATGATTATTTATGGTTCAAGTAATATAAAAACTGAATAGAACGCAAATTCCAGAAAAAAGCCGCAAGCAATCACGCTCACGGCTTTTTATATTTCTTCCATTGGAAGAAGTTTTAATTAGACCGCCGGGGGAACCGAATAACTTAAAAGCGCGTCCCGGTAGCCTTCGATATACTCTTTCACGTTTGCACGACTCGCCAGATCAGCTTCGGAAATAATCTGGTTTACATTGTCAATAATTCGCCGACGGTCGGCGTCCGATCCGCTCACGTAATCGGCGGCGATTGCCATAAGTTTTTCTTTGTTTTGCCTACGCACAGCCGCAGCCGTATTTTGCTTAATCATTTTTCGCCTCCGCTTTTCGTATTTCCTGCAAGTTCACCAGAATCGCTTCCGGCGTCCGCCAATCTTTCGGCACTTCGGAAAGTTCATCTGCCATCGCATTAAAAAGGCGCGTCGGCATCAAATCGTTTTTCATCACGGCTGATATTTGATTTGCCAGAGTATTTAAATCGCCGGTTTCCAAATCCTTTTCGGACATCTCGGATAAATCCAAACAATCGGCTTCCGGCTTTTCTTCAACGTCCGGTTTGCTTTCTTCTTCTTCGTCGTCGTAAACAAATGGTTCGGTCGAAGAAAAAATCAAATGCGCTTTTTTTCTATGCGCGTCAAACGCCCAAAAACTTTCCCACATCAGCTTATTGAAAACGTGTTGTTGCAGATGAAACATTAGATTTTGGGCTTCAACGGGGTTTTCCTTAATGGCTTCATAGATTGATTGGAAAAAACAGAGAAATCCGTTGTGGACATAATCGCCCTGAATATGCTCGGCATTGGCTATAACAGAGATAAACCGTTGCATTTCTTCTTGCGACATTATCGGTGTTTCGGTTGCCGACTTTTCCGGTTTTTCATCCATTCGTTTATCGTAGAACTCACGAAACGCTTTCGTGTCGTGAATAAGAATCGCGTGTATCGAATGAAGAACGCCGCGCCCGTAGTCAAGATTTAGACCTTCGATAATCTGCGGAAAGTTTTTGCTTAATTCGGCGTCATCATCCCAATTCATTGAAACGGACGCTTCGGTTGCGGCTTCGATGATGATTGTTCTGAGACAATCTTTGACGGCTTCGGGCGTGTTTTCGTCGGCAAAAGCCATTGCAAGCTGTTTACTGATGTCGTTCAGCGTTTTTGCTGCCGGATTTTCTTCTGGTGTTTTGCATTGTTTTTCTGTATTATTTTTCATTGTAGTAACTCCTTTTAGTTTTATTGTGGAAAGAGAGGCTTAGAGATGTTGACGCATCATCTAAGCCTTTCGTTTTTAGTTAATCCTTACCGACCCGACCCGCTCCGCTTTGATATAACTATTGTTTTTCAGATACGGAATTTCTTTTGCTTCAAGTGGGAAAATTTTCCCACTTTCATTTTGTAAACCGTGGTTGACGTTTTCACCTTCAAGGTAAAGGCGAACCAGGCGAGCAGCGGCACGATGGAAACACGGCGAGCCTTGCTCAAAGGCGCGGCATTGGCAGACACCGTTAGCCGTGTAGATATTGTTTGACTTCTGACTCCAGATGATTAGACTGTGATCTTCCGGCAAATAAGTCATAAAAACACCGTTTTCTTCGATTTCAGCAGTTGCTTTGGCGATGGCGTTGATCCATCGTTTTTTCGTTCCCGCGTCCGTAACCGTCAATTCGATTTTGGCTAGGGCGTCGGCGACAACTTTTCCGAATCTGTCTTTGTTTTCGATTTGTAACATTTAGTTTTGACTCCTATTGGTTTATTCGTTAATTGCTTAACTTGAAATCAATTCTACCATTGGTTGCAAAGACAAGTCAACCATTGGTTGCAAGTTTTTTAGTTTAATAGTAGAATTATTTTTATGGAATTGAGAAATGTTTCAACCATTAGTAGAATCGCTTTAATGACTGGGGAAGAACTGAAAACTTTTCGTGAAAAATTCGGATTGTCGCAGGATCAGCTTGCAAAAGAATTGAAAGTCGCTCGTAACACGGTTTCGCGTTGGGAACTTGAAGAAAGAAAGATTCCTGAGTTTTTAGAACTGGCACTCCAGACAATCGAGCGACGAATAAGCGACAGCGAAAAAGCAGGCGCGCAAGAATAATTTTAGATAAAGAAAAACGGCTTGAGAATCCACTCTCAAGCCGTCTCTTTTCAGTTCTTTGAAAACTGAATAGCCTATTACGCAAAAGCAGTCTATCAAAGTTTTTGATTCGGCTGCAATCGCCTGTATCAAAAAATGTATCTATTACTTGCTGTTATGAAGTGATACAGAGTGATAAAATACATTTAGATATTCAACAGATAACACTCTGTAATACTAGGTAAATATCAGTAAATGCAATAGCTTATGTTCGATTCAATCATTAATGAAGCCGGAGAAAAATTTAATCTGGGCGGGAAAGTGGGAACTTTGCTTTCCGCGCTATTAGCTTTGATGACAGACAAAAATCGCGGCGGTTTTGGGGGATTTTTAGAAAACTTTAACCGAGCCGGTTTGGGCGATACGGTTACATCTTGGATTGGGACAAGCTCGAATACGCCTGTTTCCAGCAAACAAATCGAATCGGCTCTGGGCGAAAATACTCTTAGAGGCATTGCTGATGAAACGGGAACTGATTACGCGGCGGCAACTTCGGCGACCGCCTATATGATTCCGCGCGTTATTGACGCGCTCACGCCCCGCGGAGTAGTTCCGACAGACGGCGATTTGCTTTCGAGAATCGGCGGCTATTTGACCGATATTGGCGGCGCGGCTCAGGGCGGCATCGGAACTGCGGCGGCGATGACCGGCGGCATTCCCGATAAAGTTGACGCGACGGTCGGCGTCGCCGACTACGCGACTAGAGGAACGGTCGGCAGCGGCATCAATGCCACTGGCGATACGGCAGGTGCGGTTGGCGACAGATTCGGCATCGCGCCAAACATCGTCGGCGAGCGTGTTGACGACGATGGCGATAATGATTCGATTCTTAACTGGCTGCTGCCGCTTCTGTTGCTCGGTTTGCTATTAACCTTGGGTTATATGTTCTGCAGCAAATCTACAACAGTCGTCACGGTTGCCGCCAATGATGAGGCGGATAATAAATTTAAAAACCGCTGCATCGAATACAAAACCGTAACTGGCGATTCGCCTACTGCGACGACTGACACAAACACTGCCAGGTAAACAAATTTTACAACTCACGGCGAAAATAAAAAGGGAATGCGCTCATTTAGCGTTCCCTTTTTATTTTCGATTAAAATTTCAGTTTTAATTTTCTTGTGCTTCGATCGTAAAAGAAACATTTTCGATTTCCGTTTGCTCCGCTAAAACGCTCGCCGACATTAGAACGAAACTAATCCAAACCGCGTCGGCTAAAAAAAGATGAACGATTTGCATTACAATCGGCGCGAGCGTCAGCAAAGTTATCGCCCCCGAAACAAACTGTATCAAAATCAAAAGCGAAAGAACGTTTGCCCAACGAACGATTGACGAAAATCCGGCGAATTTATTTTTGATCCAACTTGCCAGAAATATCAGATAAACGCCGACCGCAGCGGACAAAACCGGATGGCTGACGCGCAGACGCAGCAGTATATTCGATGTCGCCGAAAAATCTTTCGCAATGCCTTCGGTCAAAGTCTGCGAAGGAAAAAGCATCGAACTCAAAGCCGCCACCGAACCGCTCAACCCGACGAACAAAATCCCAACAACCGCCAGCCCTAAAAGAAATAGAATTTTCGGCTGCGCCCTAAAATCAAACGGTTTGCCGCCGCTCGCGAACCACGCCGTCAAACTCAGGGCAGCCAGCAAAATAAAAGTATTTATCAGATGTCCAGCCATCCAAAACGGACGCGCCGCCGTTAAAGTTTCCGCCGTGTTGCCCGTCAAAACCAAACCCGCGCCGACGAGTGCTTCGGTGATGACGAAAAATAAAGAAACAGCCGCCGCTGTGAAAACAATTTTAGTCCTTTCAGAATGGTGCGACCGCCACTTTAAAAACGCCCAAACGACCAGCGCCAAAACGATTACTCCGTCCAGACCGCTCGTAACGCGGTGGGAAAATTCGATAACGGTTTTCAACTCGGGCGCGCTCGGAATGACCTCGCCGTGGCACGTCAGCCAATGCTGCCCGCAGCCGTCGCCTGATTTTGACGCGCGCAAAAAAACGCCCCAGATAATCACGAGGATGTTGTAAGCCAAAACAAACCAGGCGTATTTTGCCAATCCCGACAGTTTTAATTCCGTGTGCATTTTTGTTACATTCGTATTTCAGATTCGTCTGTTGTCAGCATATCACTTGAAAGTTGAATGCGAAAAACAAATGAATATTAGAAAAGCTAAATGGAAGTTGAACATTTTTTCACTTGCCCGTATTGCTGGCAAACCGTTTCGATGATTTTGGATTTATCAATCGAAGAGCAAAGCTATGTCGAAGACTGCGAGGTTTGCTGCCATCCGATTCAGGTCAGCTACACGGCGGAAGCATTCGAATTGACGGGTTTTTCGGCGGACGGCATCGAGCAATAAAGTTTAGATTGAGTGAAAACTTCTACTTTCAGCGCGCCTCTCTCGGATAAAATTTTTCGGTATGAAAAAAGAGCGAATTGACAATCTTCTCGTCGAATTCGGATTCGCCGATTCGCTTTCCAGAGCGAAGGCTCTGGTGATGACAGGCGTAGTTTTAGTCAATGAAAGACGAGTTGAAAAACCTTCTGAAACTTTTCCCGCGAACGCAAAAATCAGAATCAAAGGCGACTCGACGACAAACAGATATGTCGGACGCGGCGGATTAAAATTGGAAAGAGCATTAAAACGTCTTCAAATGCGCGTAAACGGATATGTCTGTCTGGACATTGGCGCGTCAACCGGCGGATTTACGGATTGTCTTTTGCAAAATGGCGCGAAAAAAGTTATTGCTGTTGATGCGGGAACGAACCAGATTGATTGGAAACTGAGAAGTGACCCGCGCGTCGAGGTGCGCGAAAATACTAATGCGCGGTATCTTGAACCCAAAGATTTTACGCATCCGTTTGATTTGATTGTAATGGACGTCTCGTTTATTTCCGTTACGAAAATCCTGCCTGCCCTCGTTCCGCTTCTAAAGGATGCGGGCATAATAATCGTTTTAATAAAACCGCAGTTTGAGGTCGGTAAAATAGAAGTTGGCGCGGGCGGCATCGTGCGCGAAGAAGCGAAACACAAACGGGTCGTCGCAGAAATAAATTCTTTCGCCGAAACCTACGGTTTGAAAAATACGAGCGTAATTGATTCGCCGATTCTGGGCGCGGAAGGCAATAAAGAATTCTTGGCAATTTACGCAGCGGCGAAAATTCGCGGTTGACGCCTAAGTAAAGATTTTGTGGAAACTAAAAATAAACAATTAAACTCAAAGGCGGAAAAGTTCGTTGAAAACGTTGATTATTATTTTGAAAACGGGTTGATGGTTTTGACCGCGCATTTTCTTAGAAAGCGTGGCTATTGCTGCGGCAATGACTGTCGCCATTGTCCATACCAAAAAATTGAAATAAAGGATTTAGAGCAAGAAGGTATCTAGCTCCTCATTTTTTTGCTGTAACGTATCTGCCTTGCGTAATATATTCGGTTTCGGTGCGCGAGCAATCTGCACCGGAGCGGTAGGCGAGCTGCAAATCAATTTTAACTTTTCATAATCCGCGCGCATTCGTTCCTGCGAAGCGAGCCAATCCAAAGTGTCGTGCAAAATTTGCGCGGCGTATAAATCTTCAGGCTCGACAATTCGGTAATACATCCATTTGCCATCACGCCGCGCCGTGACGATTTCCGCATTTCGCAAATAAGCCAGATGCCTTGAAACTTTGGGTTGGCCGACATCCAGAACTTCTGTGAAAAAGCAGACGCAAAGTTCTTGATCGCGTATTAAATTTAAGATTCGCCTCCGCGTTTTATCTGCAAGAGCAGTAAAAAAAGTCTGCATACTTACCATAACGAAAAATTTTATCACAATTTTATAAAAATCCGGTTGACAAACATTGAGTTCAGGAATATAAATTAAAACATATTCGTTTATGCGAATATAAGGAGAAAAAATATGGAAAATATTAAGACACTAAAACCGCATGTTTCTCTGAATGTGAGAGATGTGAAAAAAAGCATTGAATTTTATCAAAAGCTGTTCGGCATCGAGCTGGCTAAAGTCCGCACGGGTTATGCTAAATTCGATGTGCTGAATCCGCCGCTCAATCTCGCCTTAAACGAAACTTCTTTTAGCGAACGCGGCGTGCTTTCGCATCTCGGAATCCAAGTCGCTTCGACCGAAGACGTTTTGAAAACCAAAGCGCGGTGGGAAGAAATCGGGCTGATAACGAGAGATGAAATGCAGACGAGTTGCTGTTACGCGCTGCAGGATAAAACTTGGGCGCGCGACCCGGACGGCAATGAGTGGGAAGTTTTCGTCGTGCTAAAAGACAATCTGGAGGAAAGTGACCCGTGCGAGTGCGGAACGAAATTGCTCGAAAAAACGGAAAAAACGGCGACGTGCTGTTCGCCGAACGCGGTTGGAACAATCAATGAAACAAACACTGGCGCGGCGTGTTGTCGCTGAAGCGTTGGGAACGGCGATGCTATTGGCGGCAGTCGTCGGCTCCGGCATTATGGCGGAACGGCTCGCGGGCGGAAATGTCGCCGTTGCTTTGCTCGCTAATACGATTGCGACAGGCGCGGCTTTAGTCGCTTTGATTCTGACGTTCGGCACGATTTCCGGCGCGCATTTTAATCCGGCGGTGACAATTTGCGATGCGTGGCAAAAAGGTATTTCCTGGCGTGATGCAGTCGCTTATATCGTCGCGCAGACGAGCGGCGCGTTTGCCGGAGTCGCGGCGGCGAACATGATGTTCGAACTGCCTGTTTTCTTTGTTTCGCAAAAGACGCGCACCGGCACGGCGCAATGGTTCAGCGAATTCGTCGCCACGTTCGGACTGCTGGCGGTGATTTGGGGTTGTTCCCGATTGCGTTCGTCGGTCGTCGCGCCGTTTGCCGTCGCCGCCTATATCGTCGCCGCTTACTGGTTCACAGCTTCGACTTCATTTGCAAATCCGGCGGTAACGCTGGCGCGTTCGATGAGCGATACGTTTGCGGGCATTCGTCCGGCGGACGCGCCCGGTTTTATCTTAGCTCAACTTCTCGGTGCGGCGGCGGCGACCGTGCTGTTTCGCTGGCTCGTGCCGATCAATCGAAGCAATGCAGAGGCGGTTGTCGTTTCACATCAGTAGGCGAACGATTAAAGAATCGAAATAATATGAGGCAGAAAAAACGAGTATTGATTTTATGCACGGGAAATTCCGCTCGCAGTCAGATGGCGGAAGGTTTGTTGCGAGAATTAGGAGGAGATGAATTTACGGTTGAAAGCGCCGGTGTCGCGCCGAGCAAAGTGCGCCGCGAAGCCGTCGAAGCGATGAGCGAAATCGGCATTGATATTTCCCGTCACCGCTCGAAATCAATCGAGGAATTCGCCGGACAAAATTTCGATTTCATCATTACCGTTTGCGATAATGCCAAGGAAACTTGTCCGATTTTTCCCGGCAGCGCGACGCGCATTCACCAGAGTTTTACTGATCCTCCGCCCGAAACCGTCGGCGACGAAGAATCGCGTCTGAAAATTTTTCGGGAAGTGCGCGACCAATTGCGCGAGTGGCTAAATGATTTTGTTCGCAGCGGAAAAAATTAAACCGCAAATCAGCTTGAAACAACGCGAAAAGATTGAGTCTGTTTCGTGTTGTTTCCCGCCTTTAATTTCTTTGCGAATCCGAGCGCGGGCGTTGTGATTTTGAGAAGCGCGATTGGTATAATCCGAATCATCAAACAAAATCAAGATACTCGCTAAATCAGAAATTACCAATCGCGCTTCTTTCATTGAACGCCTCAATGAAGAAAAGCCTTTCAATTACATCGTGCAGAATTTGGAAAACACTTTCGGCGAGCCGCAGCTTGCGCCGAAAAGCGACCCACTGGCGATGTTGATAAATATAATTTTATCGCAGGCGACGAGTGACGCGAACAGCGAGCGGACGTTTCGGAATTTAAAAAAGCGTTTTAGAACCTGGGAAAAGGTTTTGGCGGCTAACGAAACGGACATCGCCGACGCGATTCGACTCGGCGGACTGGCGAATCAAAAGGCGCGCGTCATCAAAGATTTGCTCGGTCAAATAAAAGCGGCGCGCAAACAGTTGTCGCTCGCGTTTCTCGAAAAAATGCCCGACGAAGCGCGTGATTATCTGCAAAATTTTCGCGGCATCGGACCGAAAACCGTCGCCTGCACCTTATTGTTCGCCTGTCACAAAGAAGTTTTTCCGCTCGACACGCATATTTTTCGCGTGTTGAAGCGAATGGGAATTTTGCCCGAACGAATCACCGACGCAAAAGCGCATCGCTTGCTTGATGAACTCGCCCCGCCGAAGAAATTTTATTCGCTGCATGTTAATCTGATTCGTTTGGGCAGAAAGATTTGCCGCCCGCGCGAACCGTTGTGCGAACAATGTCCGCTGATCGAGTATTGCGATTATGGCTTGACGCAAATTTAAACGAACGCGACAAATTATTTTTGCAACGATTGATTGAAACAGTTTTTTATTCACCGACATAGAGCGATAAAAATTAGAAAGGGCGAGTAATAGATGCATCTATTACTCGCCCTTAAACTTTCCGGCTAAATTTAATTAACCTTCGTTGTTTTCGATATTCGATTTGCTGCCTTTTCCGCTGGCGGCGGCTTGCACGTGCGGCAGCGGCAGCCCGACAGCGTCCGATTTAATTTCCGGTTCATAGTCGAACATTTCCGCGTCCGAATCGCTGACAATCATCTTGCCGGACTGTTTCGTGAAAATGAGTTTGGTTTGCTCTTCGTCGAAATCAATCGTCACCAAATCGCCGGTTTCTACCTGTTCGGTCGCCACCAGATTTGACAGCGGATAAACAAGAAATCTCTCGATGGCGCGTTTCAGATGCCTGGCGCCGTATTTCAAATCAATGCCTTCGCTGAGAAGAAATTCCCTGGCTTTTTCCGTGCATTCAAAAACGAATTTCGTCCCGGCGGAATCGGTGATGCGTTCCTGCACGCCGCGCAGTTCAATGTCGAGAATCTGACGCAGATGATGTTCTTTCAGACTGCGGAAGACGACGACTTTATCAATGCGGTTCATAAATTCCGGCGAGAACTTACGTTTCGCGGCTTCAAGCGCGGTGCGATAAATTTTCGAATCAATCTCGTTGTCGTCGGCGTTCTTCTGCGCTTTGGTCGGCGCAAAACCGATGCCGCCGGAAATCATTTCAGACATCTCGCGCGCGCCTAAATTGGAAGTCATAATAACGACGGTTTTGGAAAAATCAACGCGCCGGTTGTCGCCGAGCGTAAGCGTCGCTTTATCGAGAATTCCCAAAAGCAGTTGCCAGAGCGCGTCCGACGCTTTTTCGATTTCGTCGAACAACACGAAAGTTAATTTCGTGTCTTCGGTGTGCGCTTTATCTAAGTTTTCCTGCGTCAACATCGGCGACGTTTCGCGGTGTCCCAAATAACCCGGAGGCGAGCCGATGAGTTTGGCAATCTCGTGCGAATGTTGAAATTCGGCGCAGTCAATTTTGACGACCGAGTGCGGTTCGCCGAATAATACCTGCGCCGCCGCTTCGACGACGCGGGTTTTTCCCGAGCCGGTCGGACCCAAAAAAAGAAGCGTTCCGACCGGGCGCGACGGGTTGTTCATTCCCGCCAGATAAATTTGGAAAAGTCCGCTCATCCGCCGCACGGCGCGTTCCTGTCCGACGATGAAGGATGATAATTTGTCTTCAAAATCTTTGGCGCGCGGGCTTTTCAGGTCGGGGTCGAGCAGCACGAGTTTTTCAGTGGTTTCTTTCTTTTTAGCCGTTTCGTTTCTCATTTCTTTTCTTCTTCTCCTCGTCAAACAAAACAACGCTCTTCTCAAAAGCGTCTCGTCAAAATAGACGAATTTTTAATGCCGGTTTCCGCCGACAAAGTTCGGCGAAATTGTTACCTACAATTGATGATTTCAAAAGATTTTACGTTGGCTGATTAATAGACTGTGGAAGGAATGCGTCCACCTGGAATGCAAGCCGGTTTCGAGTAATTCGGCTCTATTTATGGTTTACCATAAATCAGCTTGAATATGCAAGCGAAATTTATATTAGAGAGGTTTCCATAAATCAGCGGCGGGAATGCAAGTGAATCTGATGCGCGTTGGGAAAATTTACTTTTACCCGAATAATCATTTATACTTTTACCGAAACAAGATCGCCTTTTTAGTATTCAATAATGAAATATAAAAACAAATCCATCAGCTTTTTTCTGTTATTAATTTTAGCTTTCGCCGCCGTTTCGTGTCAGACGCAGCAGGCGGGAAACAGCAATGCCCAGCAACAGCAGCAACAGTCGAAGCCGACCGTCAAAGCGCAGTCGCCGACTGAAGCCTACCGGATGCTTTACGCGGCGGTTAAGGCAAAGGATTCGGCTACAATCAAACAGTTAATGTCGAAAGGTTCTTTGGGATTAGCCGGAATGTCCGCCGGTCAGCAGAAAAAACCGCTCGAACAAATTCTCGAAAACGGATTGGTCGCGCCGACGCTTGCGCCTTCGATAACCGAAATCCGCGACGAGCGCGTTAAAGAGAATTTCGGCAGAATCGAAGTTAAAAACGAAAAGGAAAACCGCTGGGAAGATTTGCCGTTCATTTTAGAAGACGGCGGCTGGAAACTCGCCGTCGGCGACCTTTTCGCCGGCACCTTCGACCCGAAGAACACGCTCCCGAAAGGCAAGGGGCAAATCGAAATGGAAGCCTCGAATAAAATGATGCCGATGCCTTCCAATACGATAACGAATTTCCCTGAAATGAACTCGAATAGCTCAGCTAAAGTTCCGCCGGTTTCGGACAAGAATAAATCCGTTGAAGTTCTGAAGGAAGAGAGACCGAAAAAATGATTGGCGAGCGGGAAGTCAGAGAGATTTTAGCGCAATATCAAAAACACGGCTGGAGTTTACGCCGTGTTTTGCTTTCTGCGGAAATCAAAAGCAACTTGCCGCCGACGCTTTTCGGTCAAATTGAAGTCGTCGCGTCCGACGTAGACGCGCTCTGGTTTTCACGCGCTTCGTTTGAAGGACGCGAGGCTTGGGAGTTAAGACATCTGTCGAATACGCCGTTTGCGCTCGTCGAAGTTTTCGAAGCCGACGACGACGAAGACGTGCGCGAAGACGCTAGATTTGAAATGCAAACCAGGTTGATGAAACAGGCATCAAAATCCGGTAACAAAAAAGTCATCTGAGCGACTCTTAACTTTTCGTTTACAAACCGCCTCTTTTGTTGCAAACTTAAAGATTGAAATGACGATAAAAAATTTCGGCGCGCGAGTCGTGAGTGTTTGGGAAGGTTTGCGCCCGATGACAAAAAAAATGTTAGTCGGCGCGCTGGCAGCAAGCAGCGCAAATCCGGCGAACCCGCAAACACAGAAATTTTCTTACGACGTTCACGCCGAATGGGAACTCAGCCGTCTGCTTTCCGCCCTTGACGAGCAGGCAAAAGACGCGGAATTCCGACGCGACGCAGAAAAACTGAACGAGATAAAACAACTGGCGGAGGCGTGCGCGAAGGTTCTGCAAACGCAAACCGCGTCAGCCGAGGTGTTTATTCAACTGGCGGAACGCGCCGTGCAGCGCAACGATTTTGAAAATCTCGACCGTCTCGCCGACATACTTGCTCAGCGCTTTTCGGCGGGCGAAGTCGCGGAAATCGTCAGGCAGACCGAACTCGCGCAGCTCCGCGCCGTCGCCTACGAAACTCTCGTGATGATGCCAATCGCTCATCTGCTTCCGCTGCTCGACGACACGCTTTATTTTGAAATCGCCCGCAACGCGATTGAACAGCAGGCGTTTGAATTCGACAATGAAGATGCCCAGCAAATTCTAGAACAGTTGGATTTCGACGAGATGGAATAAGGGATGAAGGATGAGGATGAGCGATGAATAAAGCAAGAAAACTTGTCTTGTTCATCGCTCATCCTTATCCTTCATCCCTTAAATAATTATGAAGGAAGTAACAATCGTCTGCGACGGTTCGAGTCTCGGGAACGGCAAAGAAAAACCGCGAGCGGCGGCGGTCGCGGTGCTTGGCTATCGCGGTTACTGGCGGGCGTTCGGCGAATTTTTGGGCGAGGCGACGAATCAGCAGGCGGAAATCGCGGCGGCGTGGATCGGCTTAAAAACTCTGCGCGAGCCGTGCCGGGTGAAAATTTTAACCGATTCGCGCTACGTGGTCGAGACGATGACCGGGCGATTTCGCAAAAAAGCGAATTTGGATTGGTGGAATAAACTCGACGAGGCGGCGAAAAAACATCGGATAAATTGGCAATGGACAAAAGGACACGCCGGACACGAAGTTCAGGAAGTCGCCGACAAAATGGCGCGGCGAATGGCGGAACTCGGACGAGTTGACGAGAAAATTTTGGACGAAGCCGTCGCGGAAATTGGCGTGCAGGAAATTTAATGCGAGACGAAGACGCAAAATTACGGAAAGACGCGGAGACGCGGAGACACAGGGACACGGAGAAAAATCAGCAGTTTGAGCAACACCTCTCCGCGTCTCCGCGTTTCCGCGTCTCCGCGTTTCTTTTCCTGCTTCTTCTCTGTCTTTGCTCCTCAGCATTTTCCCAAAAACAAAATTCTTCCGGCTGGATTTGGCAAAATCCACTGCCGCAGGGCAATGCGCTTTACTCAATTCATTTTGCCAAAGATAAAGAAAACGGTTTTGCGGTCGGCGCGGAAAATACCATTTTGCGAACGGAGAATGGCGGTTTTCGCTGGCAAAAGCAAAGTTCGCCGAATGCCGCGACGCTCTCTGGCGTATTTGTCAAAGATAAAAAAAACGCGGTCATCGTCGGCTCGCGCGGTTCTATTTACACGACCGACGACGGCGGCAAAGAGTGGCAACATAGCGAAATCGAAATCAAAGACCATCTTTACGGCGTCGCTTTGGCAGGCGAAAACTTTCAGGCGGGTTGGGCGGTCGGAACTTACGGACGGATTTTGAAAACGACCGACGGCGGCGAGACCTGGCGCAATCAGGCGAGCGGAACGACGGAACAGCTTTTAAAGGTCGCGGCGTTCGACGCGGAAAAAAGTCTGGTCGTCGGAACGAACGGCACGATTTTATCAACAAAAAACGGCGGCGAAATCTGGAAATCCAATAAGCCCTGCGACAATTTTCTGATGGCGGGCGCGGCGTATCTGACGGCGGAAAAAATCGTCGCTGTCGGTTACGGCGGCTGCGTGGCGCGAAGCATTGACGGCGGCGAGACGTGGGAGAGAATCAAAGTCTTCAGCCGCGCCGATTTTTTGTCCGTCTATTTCGCCGACGAAAAAACCGGATTTATGACCGACGCGAACGGGATGATTTGGCTGACCGGCGACGGCGGCAATGTTTGGCTGCCGTTCAGCATCCGCACTAATCCGAAACTCGTCGCACTTTATTTTGCCGACCCGTTTACCGGCTGGGCGGTCGGCGAAAACGGCTTGGTAATCCGCTCGGACGACGGCGGCTACAGTTGGCAGCGTTTGACCGAAGGCGGGCGCGAAGATGTCAACGATATGACGTTTTTCGATAACTACATCGGTTTAGCAGTCGGCGCGCGGGGCAAAACCTGGATTACGAACAATCGCGGCAACGATTGGCTGCCGGTTTTCTCGGGCGTGGAAGAAAACTTAAACGCGCTCGGTTTTCTCGATGCGCAGCGCGGCTTAGTGGTCGGCGACAAAGGCACAATTTTGCGGACGGGCAACGGCGGCGCGAGCTGGGGCAAAACTGTTTCCGGCGTGACCGAAGATTTGCTCGGCGTTGATTTCATCAATGAAAAAACCGCCTTTGCCGTCGGCTCGAACGGAATGATTTTGCGCTCCAATTCGGGCGGCGCATATTGGGAACAATCAGAATCGGCAACGCGGGCGTGGCTTGAAGACGTAAAGTTTCTCGACGAACAGCGCGGCGTCATCGTCGGCGACAAGGGAACGATTTTGAGGACGAACGACGGCGGCGCGACCTGGAAAAAAATCAACACGAATCTTGAAGATAATTTATACTCGCTCGATTTTTACGATGAAAAAATCGGCGTGGCGGTCGGCGCGAACGGCACGATTTTGCGCTCCGCGAACGGAGGCGAAACCTGGCAGGATCAGGAAACATCTTTCAAAGTAAATCTCTATGCGGTAACGGCTCACAGCCGCAAAGAAGCAGTTGCGGTTGGCGAGGCAGGCGCGATTTTTCTGACCAAAGACGGCGGCGAAACCTGGGAAAGAAAGCCGAGCATCACGAACAAATCTTTGCAGGCGATAGTTTATCTCGGCGGCATTGATTTATGGATTGCCGGGCGCGGCGGTTCAATTCTGCGCCGCTCCGAAACGCTTTCACCAGTCAGGACAACCGAAGGTCAAAAACTTCCGCCGACGCTGCGTTTGGGAATTCCCAAAACCAAACCGAAGGCGCGAACGCCGATTTTCACGATTGCCGACGACGGCGATATTCCGGCGGCGATTGAGCCGAAAAAAGAAAAGGAAAATTAGCGGAAAACGGCGAACGGAAGATAATTGAAAATCAATCGTTCGTTTGTTTTTCTATCAACACTGAAATCCATTCGCCGAGCGATTCGATTTTGGGATTTTCAATGCCGTAATCTTTTAGTTTGGCGATTATAAAATCTTTCTGCTCCTTCAAAATTCCCGACAAAATTAATACTCTTTTTGATTTTTCAAGCAATAGTGCTAAAACCGGAACGATAACGTCGGCAGTTAAATTAGCGCAGACGAAATCATATTGAGAATCTTTTTCCGAAATTGAACCGACGCGAAATTCAATTTCACCGCCGACCTCGTTCGTTGCGGCATTTTCCTCGGCAATCGTGATCGAATCAAAATCGGTGTCGCAACCGACAATCGAACTACGAGCTTTGTGTTCCGCCTCCGACTCCCGCAGCTTGGCGGCGGCAATCGCCAGAATGCCTGTTCCCGTGCCGACATCGAGAAAACTCATCGCGCCTCGATAATTTTCCGCAATCGCTTTCAGACACAGCCGGGTCGTTTCGTGCGTGCCGGTGCCGAAAGCCATACTCGGCTCGATTCTGACAACGATTTTATCGGCGCTTTCGACGGTTTCCCAGGTCGGCGCGATGATGAATTTTTCGGTCTCGGTCGGCTTCCAGTGTTTTTTCCACTCGACGAGCCAATCCGTGTTTTCGATTACGCGCCAATCCGTTTCACAAATTACGCTCGGAGAAAAATTATAGATGCGTAACGCTTCGTTTAATTCAATTTCAATCTTTTCGCGGTCGGGCAATTCGTTAAAATAACCGATGACGCCGAGAGTTTCCGTTTGTTTTGCGCCCAAATTATTGATTTCCGTGCCGAGCGCGTCGAGTTCATTAAGCGCAAATTCGACGGCTTCGGACGCTTTCGCATCAACCGTGATTTTAAGCGCGAACCAATTTTTGTCAGCATTTATTTGTCCGCTCATATTTATTCGACAATGCCGATTTCGTCCAAATCCTGCGGGCGGTTGCGCCAGTCCTCGACGACTTTGACGAAAAGCTGGAGAAAAACTTTCCTGCCCAAAAGATGCTCAATATCAACTCGCGCTTCGGTGCCGATTTTTTTCAATTTAATGCCGCCTTTCCCGATGATGATTCCTTTTTGCGACGAACGCTCGACGTAAATCGCGCATTGAATTCTCACGACATCCGAGTCGGTTTCGTCATACGTTTCGGTGACAACCGCCGTGACATACGGAATTTCGTCGCCGGTCGTTTGCAGGATTTTCTCGCGCACCATTTCCGCCACCAGTGTTCGCATTGATTGGTCGGTCATTTCATCTTCGCCGAAAATCGCTTCGCCGGTCGGAAGATGTTTGACAATTTGTTGTAGGAGATTTTCAATCGCTTCGCCTTTGAGGGCAGAAATCGGCACAATCTCCGCGAAATCATATTCTTTTGCGTAAAATTCAATCAGCGGCAGAAGTTCTTTTTTATCATGAATTTTATCAATTTTGTTGAGAACCAGAACGGCGGGTTTTTCCGATTGCTTGACTAAATCCAGAACAAAACGGTCGCCGTTGCCGGTCGAAACCGAAGCGTCGCGCAGCAGAACAACCACGTCAACCGAGAGAATCGCGTCGTGAACCGCCGCCATCATCCGCCGATTTAAAAGATAGCCTGGTTTGTGAACGCCCGGCGTGTCAACGAAAACGATTTGCCCATTTTCAAGCGTGACGATGCCTTGAATTTTGTGCCGGGTGGTTTGCGGTTTGTTGGAAACGGCGGCGATTTTCTCGCCGACCAGATGATTTAAAAGCGTTGATTTTCCCGCGTTCGGGCGACCGATCAAAGCGACGTAACCGCTTCGGAAAGTTTCGGATGTCATCTTGTAAAATTAGCAGTAAAAAGTGAAAAAGTGAAAACGGGAAAAAGTGGAAAAGCGGAAATGTGAGAGATGAGAGATGTATAAAAGGCAAAGGTGAAAAAGTTATTTGCGATTACCGAATCAACTTTTTCACCTTTTCACCTTTTCCGCTTTACTGCTGCTCTTTGAGCAATCTGTCACGTGCGGCAATCGCTTCGTTATATGCGCCGTCTCTGACATTGCCGACTTTGATGGCAGCTTCGTAAATTTTTATGGCGTAACCCGTGTCGCCGTAAAATTCGTAAATCCGCGCCAAAGCCACGTAGGATAGGGAAATCAATGCCGCGTCGGGTTTTTTGGTTAGCGGGTCGGGATTTTTATTCGCCGAAACCAGCGCGTTTTCATAAGCCGTTTTTGCTTCCAGCAAACGTTGCTTGCGAACTTCTTCTTCAGTAATGCTTTCAGCTGAAAGGCTCGCCACACGACCGAGCGCATAATATATGCGCGATTCTGACTGATTTGAGGCGAGCAGTTGTTTCAGTTGTTTTTCCGATTCGGCGTAATTTTTCGTTCGGGTGATTTGGTCAATCTCAAGCAGTTTCTTTGTCACCGGATTTTCCACGATGAATTCCTGACTAGGATTGTTTTTCCGGCGTTCTTCACGCGCTAAGGCGGCGCGTTTTCTGGCGTCGGCAAACTGCGCGAGACGATTTGATTCCTTCGCAGGATCGAGCGACAAAATAATATCGCGCAGCGAACCGGCGATGTCGAAACCCGAATCTTCCAAGCCTTTTAACTGGTCGGCGAAATAAAACGACAAAACCGCGCCGCGCTCGTAGGCTTCGGAAAGCTGCAGAGCCGTTTCGTCGGCGAGCAATTTTTTCGTCACCTTGAGTTCGTCGGAAACTGCTTCCTTCTCTTCGATGGTTTTCATCTGGTCAATTTTGCGGCGGGCTTGCGCAGTGGCGATGTTCGTTTTCTCGAATTCGATTTGTCTGGCTTCGGTCGCCGCCACCAGCGAGCGGGAAACGGCGAGAAAGACGTCGGGCGAAATGTCCGCGTTGCGCTTTCGCTGTTCGTCGAGCAAAGTTTTGATGCCGCCGCGCAGCGTCGCAATATCTTTAGCGTTATTTAAAACGAGCGGGTCAATGACGAATTGCAAATACGCGCGCCGCACTTCCGATTGGCTCAAGTCGGTTTTCGGCGGCACAATCGCGTAGTAATTGTCGCCGATGTTGACGAAATTTATCGTGTTTTTCGGCGCGAGCATTTCCGGGATAATGTAAAATCGGCGTTCGCGCTCGCGCGTTTCGGTTTGCGTTACGGTCTTTTTGCCTTTGGCGTCTTTCGATTCGGTTTTGATTCGTTCGATATAAACGAGTTGCGGTCGGGTGTGCAGATAATCGAGCAATTCGCTGACCATCTCGGCGGCGGATGGGCGCAAATCCGTTCCGGCAGTTTGATAATCCTTGACGTATTCATCAATTTTCTGGCTGAACTGGCGGCGGTAAAACTCGCGCACGAGCGGCGCGAAATCAAGCACGTCGAGCAGATCGCCCGGCAAATCCGTCGAACGCGGCGAATCGGTCAAATCCGGCGCGGGCGCGAGCGAATAAGCCATCGAAACAAACGGCGCGATTAGCTCGGCGTTCGTCGCCTTCGGATGACGGCGTTTATACTGTTCGACAAAGACGACTAATTTCTGACGCAGATCGGGACTTGTACTCAACAAATCGGTTTTTAACTTTTGGCGAAAATTTTCGCCTTCCGCCGTTAGGGACGTATCAATGCCCGCCGCTTCGAGTGCCGCCAAGACAGTCATCACCCGTTTGTCCGGCTCGATCTTCACGCCGTAATTAGTCAAATCAAAACTCGGCGGCGCGTTTTGGGCAAAGACGTTGACAGAAAAAATTAAAATTGCGGCAAGCCGTAAAACTCGTTTCATTGTATTTGTGATTAGGAAAACCCGAAATTGCAAAGGACGCAAGAAAGACGAGAAAATCAAAGGGGAACGACAAGGGTGATTTTCTGATCTATTTTGCGCCTTTGCTGTAATAAAGATGTTTGGCGGCGGGCGAAAGATGCTTTTCAAAAACGCGAAAAGGATAAAGGATTCAACTGTCGTTTATCCTTCATCCTTTAATTTTCGCCGCGAAAAGTCTCACTTTTATTTATAGCTGCTAAGGGCTTCGCCTTCGTTTTCATAAACGTCGAAAACGGTTAGAAGTTTGGTGATTGCCAGCAGGTCTTGAATTTTCTGCGTTAAATTTAACAGCTTCAAACTCCCGTCTTCTTTATTGACGGCGGTAAAGCTCGATACGAGTTCGCCGATACCGCTCGAATCAACGTAACCGACTCTGCCCAAATTAAGCAGAATTTTCTTTTTGCCTTCGCCTAAGAGACGGCGAATAGTCGTGCGAAGCGCGACGCTGCCTTCGCCGATGGTCACTTTGCCGTCCATATCAAGAATCGTAATATCGCCCGCCTGACGTTCCGAAATATTAAGTTCAGCCATTTTTATCTCCTATTTTTGTAAAAAGTTTTGATTGCAAATTTTAGACTAAAATCTTCTAAAAAGTCCAAGTTCGATTAGCGTTTTTTCAACATTTTCACCATCATACCGCCTTGAGCGTGATTAAACCATTCGACTTCGTCCATAAACGAACGCATAAATAAAATGCCGCGCCCGTTCGCCTTTAAGAGATTTTCGGGATCCGTCGGGTCGGGAACTTCCTCGACGGCAAATCCTTCTCCGAAGTCCCGGACAGTTATCTCGAACGCTTCGCCCCGATTTTCAAACGTAATTTCGACCTGTTTCGTCTCGTCCAATTTGTTGCCGTGTTTGACGGCGTTGGCGACCGCCTCGCGCACCGCCATATCAACAGCGGATTTTACGTCTTCGCCGAAATCATTTACTTCAGCGAATTTTGCCGCTTCAACAGCGGCTTTCTCAACCGATTCGAGGCGGCTCGCCAATTTCAATTCTGTCTTTTTTTCGCTCACAAGTTTGTTTGAAAGTTATCGGTTTAGGGCGGTTCGTGTCAAGAAAGATTTGAATTTTAAACGATATCGGGATTTTTCACCACGCCGATAAACGGCAGATTGCGGTAACGCCCAGCCACGTCCAAACCGTAACCGACGACAAATTTATTTGGAATCTGGAAACCGCAGTAATCAATCTTCAACTCTTTTTTGATGCGCGGCTCGGGTTTGTCGAGCAACGATGCGATTTTAATGGAACTTGCGCCGCGCGAACCTAAAATTTCCATCAGGCGAAAAAGCGTCAAGCCCGTGTCAACGATGTCTTCGACGATAATTACGTCTTTGCCGCGAATCGGCTGGCTCGCGTCTTTCAAAATCTCGACATCGCCGGTTGATTTCGTGCCGTCTTTGTAGGACGACACCGCCATAAAATCTATCGCTAGCGGCAAATCAATCTGGCGAATCAAATCTGCCAGAAAAACGCACGAACCTTTCAAAACGCCGATAACAACTAAATCCTTATTGACGTAATCGGCGGCGATTTGTTTGCCAAGTTCGGCGACACGAGATTTTATCTGTTCGGCTGAATACAAAGTTTCCAGGTTCGTATTGGTAAATTCAGTCGTTTTTTGAACGGTAGTTGCCGACATTTTTGAGCCTCCGAAAATTCTCTTAAAATTGTTTAGAAAAATAGTATGTGAGAGAATTGGAAACGTCAATTTACGGACTCGGAAAATTTTTTATGGCAAACGATAAAGAAACCCGCGACCACGTGCGCGCGCTTGTGAGAGACGTGCTGGCAAACGTTCCCGTCGAAGAGGAATCGTCTGCCGAAACATTGCCGCAGCGCGTCGTCGTTAATTCGCTGAAAGACGAAATCGGCACGGAATTCGACCGCGACGAATCGGCGAAAAGTTTGATTACCGAAGACGATTTGCGCGGGCTTGATGAAGGCGCACGAGTCCGCGTTTCGGAAAACGCCAGATTCACGCCGCTCGCTTCCGATCTGATAAAAGAAAGGCTTATTGAACTCGTTGTAAAATCTTCACGATACGATTCTTCAAAAGTAAAATCCGTCGCCGTCGGAGCAGACCACGGCGGTTTTCAATTCAAAGAAGAACTAAAAATTTTTCTCAACGAGTTAGGTTTTCAAGTCCGCGATTTCGGGACGAATTCGACGGATGCAGTTGATTACCCAGACTTCGCCCACGCGGTCGCTCGGGCGGTTTCCGAAAAATCGGTTGATATCGGAATCATCATTGACGGCGCAGGCATAGGAAGCGCGATGACGGCGAACAAAGTTCCGAATGTTCGCGCCGCCGCCTGTTATTCGGTCGCGCTGGCGAAAAATTCGCGCCAGCATAACGGCGCGAATGTTTTAACTTTGGGCAGCGGGCAAAACGATTTCGGCGAAATAAAGGAAATCGTCGAAGCGTTTCTGGCAACCGATTTGAGCGAAGACCGACACAAGAAACGCGTTAGAAAAATTGACCAGATTGAGCGACAATACAAACGCTAAAGAGGAGAAATGGCTAATTTTCAAAACGGCAATTACGAAACGCTTGTCGAGCAAATTACGGATTTGGTTTTATCGCGGCTTGACGGCGGCGCGGACGATTATTGTCCGTCGTTTTGCAGCGCGGATGTTCGGCGAATCGTTGATGCGGGCGCGTCGCGCATCGGCGTCGTCCTGGGCGACTCGGCGACGGCGCAAGATTGGGCGAGCCTCGTTGACCACACCTTGTTAAAACCCGAAGCGTCCGAAAGCGATATTAAAAAACTTTGTCAGGAAGCCGTGCAATACGGTTTCGCGTCGGTTTGCGTCAATCCGTCGTGGGTGAAAAAAGCCGTCGAATTTCTGAAAGGCTTAAACGTCCCGGTCTGCACGGTGATTGGATTTCCTTTGGGCGCGACGCTTTCGGACGTGAAGGCTTTTGAAGCGCGGCGGGCAATATTTAATGGCGCGAGCGAAGTTGATATGGTAATTAACATCGGCGCGCTGAAATCCGGCGACGACTGCGCGGTCGAAGACGACATTCGCCACGTCGCCTCAGCCGCGCACGAAAACGGCGTGTTGTGCAAAGTGATTATCGAAACCGCGCTGCTGACCGACGAAGAAAAAGTTCGCGCGTGTCTCGCGTCGAAAAACGCAGGCGCGGATTTTGTTAAAACCTCAACCGGATTTGCCAAAGGCGGCGCGACGGTCGAGGACGTTGCGCTGATGAGGCGCGTTGTCGGTTCAAATCTTGGCGTCAAGGCATCGGGCGGCGTGAAGGGAATCGAAGACGCGCGGGCGATGTTTGAAGCCGGCGCAACGCGCATCGGCGCGTCGGTCGGCGTTAAAATCGCGCAGGAAGCGGGCGGCGTAAAATCAAATGTCGTCGCAGGAAATTACTAAAAGCCGCTTTAGAAATCAAAAATTTTCTTTGCGCCGATGCGCCTTTCGCTTTTTAATTCAAACGATTTTCGCAAGTCGGAATTATTACATCTACATTTTATCAATGAAATTATAGGTGATAAAGCCGGTGGCTTTAACCGCCTGATTGCCGACCATCGTCGGTTTAAATCTCGATTTGCGGGCGGCTTCTTCGCTCGGCGAACGCAGCAAAGTAGAACCGTTCGTCGCTTTGGCGGAAATGACTTTGCCTTCTTCGTCGAGCATAATTTGAACTGTAACTTTTCCCTGTGCATTTAATTTTTGGGCGATTTCAGGGTAAACCGGCATCGCCAATTTGAGGGCGAGACCGTTTAATTGTCCGAGGTCAACCGATTTAGGCGCGGCGGACGTTTCCGGCATTTTAGGCGATTCGGACGCGACGGGCGATTCCTGTATTTTCTGTTTCGGCGAGTTTTTCGCCAATTCGTTCTGCAACCGCTTCAAATTGTTTTTCGCCGGTTCGTTGCCCGCGTCAAGCCCCACGGCTTTTTGATAATCGCCGACGGCTTGCTGCACGTTGCCCTTCTTTTCGTAAGCATCTCCGCGATTGAAATATGCCGTCGAATCCTGCGGGTTGAGTTCAATCGTTTTGTTGTAATCGAGAATCGCTAAGTCGTAGTTTTTTTTGCCGGAATAAGCCCGTCCGCGATTGAGATACGACGCGGCATCTTTCGGGTTTAATTCGATGGCTTTGTTGTAATCTTCCACGGCAAGCGCAAATTCGCCTTTAAAATTATTTTCATCCGCCCGCTTGCGGAAAAATGCGTAATCGGGACCAGGCGTTGGAGTAGCCGCCGGAACGGGCGCAGGATCCGGTTTGGAAGCAACAGCGGCTATTATTTTCTCGCTTTTTCGGCGAATCGCTTCGACGAGTTCACGGTTTGCGCCCGTGCCGACGAGTTCGGTTTCGATTTCCGGCGTGAGCGAAAAAGTGATTCCGCGCTCGATGACGGCACCGGAGAGAAGTTTGTTGCGCTCGTCGAGCGTTACCTTTTTCGACCGCAGACCGATTAAAATATCGGCTAAACTAAGCTGTGCCTGCTGCGCCTGTCCGAGTTGGCTAAACAGCGTCAGCGAAAACATCAGCGATGCCAATGCGAAAATGGAAAGAACACGCGGGTGCGTTAATTTAATTCGGGAAAGATTTAAGAGTTTCATATTTTTGTTCCTTGACGCTTGATAAATCAGCTTTGATGTTGGGCAAACCTTATGACGTTAAAGCTCACATATAAGAAATTCTCTTTGTTTTACAGCGGTGACTCGTTTAATTGCCGCCGATAATATCGTCAACCGTCACGGCTTTCTTTTGATTAGCCGGTTTGGGGCGCGGCGCGGCGGGCTTCTCAACTTTTGTCGGCGGCGCGGCGGCAGCAGTAGTGGATTTGTTTCTAGGCGCGGATTGAGCGGCGGTTTTTTCGATGGAAGCCGGCGACGCCGAAGTCATCGGCAGTGCGTCGGTCGCGGAAATCGTCTCAACCGTCGGCTGCGGCGCGGCTTCGACGGTCGGTTCGGGCGCGGGCGGTGGATTCGTTACGATAACCGCCTGGCTCGGACTTGATTGATTTGATTCCGCCGCGACGTTCGGCGACCGTAAAGCCCAAATTCCCGCCGCACCGCCGATTAGCAGAAAAACCACGACCACGGCGGGCAGCAGCCACGCCGGTTTTTTATTCTGCTCCGGCTCAGCGAATAAAACCGGAGATTCGTCAAACGCGCTTTTTTGTTTGTCCGCTTTAGCCGAAGCATCGGCGTCCGCTGCTTTTTGAGCGAAATTTTCTTTGTTCGCTGAAGGCTTTTTGTCGTCGGCGTTGACGGATTTCTTTTCCGAAAGCCGCTTTTCCGCTTCGGCGGCGCGTTGTTCGGCTTTCTCTCGCTCGGCTTCGGCGGTCTTCAATTGCTGCTGAATTAAGTCTGCCTGCTGCCTACGTTCCTCTTCAAGCTGCAGCCGCTCCTGTTCAACTTTTTGACGTTCCTCCTCCAGACGCTTTTCCTCAGCTAGCAGAGTTTCGCGGGCGGCTGACGCTTCGCGGTTTTTCACTTCTTCCGCGGCGCGTTCCTGCGCCCGCGTAACGGCGGTCTGCAATGCCTGCCGCATCTCCATCGCCGACCCGTAGCGCTTCTCCGGTTCGATTTCCATCGCTTTCGCCAAAACGTCCGAGACCTCAATCGGAATCGCCGGATTGAGTTCGTTTGAGGATGGCAGCGGGTCAAATTCTTCTGACCAAACGGCGAGCGTTCGCTCAAGCGCGTCAACCGGAATCTGCGCCGTCACCAGATGATAAAGCGTCGCGCCAAGAGCGTAAACGTCGCTTCGCGCATCAGCCGTTTTCTTCAGGGCGTTTTCGAGTTTCTCGCCGTAAACTTTCGTGGTTACTTCTCTCGCCGTCAGGTCAACCGTCCGCAGAATTTGTTCGAGCGGCGAATAAGGCAGAGAAGCGGCGACGGCGTTTTGATTCGTGACAATCTGATTGATTTTTGCGTCTTTGCTTTCGGTAATATCGAAACCGAGAAGTTTTATTTTGCCGCGCGAATTCAGCTTTACGTTTTGCGGTTTGATATCGCCGTGAATCAGCGGCGGCGCGAGCGTGTGCAGATAATCGAGCGCGTCGAGCAATTGGTCTGCCCAATTCGCCGCATCCGAAAATGCCAGCGGCTTTTCATTTTTCGCCAGCAGTTCACCGGCGTCCTCGCCATTAATCAATTCCATCACCAGATACTGACGGTCGAACTCCGAAAAATAACCGCGAATTTGCGGCAAGGACTCATGTTTGACTTCTGCCAAAGTTTTGGCGCGGTCGGCAAACGAGCGTTTGAGAACTTCACGTTCGTTTATCGCCGGAACTTTTTCCGAATCAATCAGAATTTCCTTCAGCGCGACGTTCGCCTTGCGGATACTGTCGTAGGCTTCGTAAACCGCCCCTGTCTCGCTTTGTCCAAGCGCATCAATAATGCGGTAACGTCCTTTTAAAACTTTATCTTTTGTCAGCATATCTGTGTGTAAACGAAGGGATAATCTTGGATTCAGATGGGAAGGTAAATTTTTTACCTGATATATTGTAAACAATCACAAAAAAAAAAGAAAGTGCATTGTTGGTTATTTTTAACAAATTTTTGCAAAAATTTGTCTGTCTAAATATTTATCGCGGCAATAACAAAGCGGTTGACAGATAATCCGGGCAATCCATCAGCCGCTTTTTGATTTGCGAATGGCTTAAAATTTATGGACTGTAAATTCTACAGCTTGAATATAACAACATTACCGCCTGAGGTGCCGTTGTTTTCAGCTTTCTTTTCTTCCGCCAAAAACCTTGCGCGACAAATAGTTTGACGATGGTGCGGGCATCGCCGCGCTGGAATTTATTGGAAAGCGAACTCATTCGGATGAGATCGGCTTTGCCGAGCAGTTGAATTTGATTGATGTAGCGAAACAGCAGAAGTCCGTCCCACGAATAACCGTTGACCTGCAACAAAAGCTCGCCTTTTTTGAAACTGCGGTTGCGTTTGTTGTATTTGCTCAAAATTGCGGAAGTCTGCATAAAGTCGTTGATTTGGTCAACAATCGGGTCGAACATCCGACGCGCTTCGTCCAGATTGGCGAACCCAAACAATTCTCTTTTCTCGTGTTTACGCTCGCGGCAAAGGTCACTCGCGGAGATACATCATTATAAGGTCTATTTTATCAGGCAATTCACCCACGCCTAGCGATGTCCAGAGAAAAAAACCTAAGAGGATTTTTATTATTCCCATTCCAGGAATTGAGAAACCGAAAACGCCTGTTTTTGAAAAAAAATCAATTACATTAAATAATAATTAAAATTCAATAAAACGCGGGTATTTCGCATTCTCTTATGCCATGAGTTATCTTATTTACCGAAATCTCAAAACTAATTTATTGAACTTTCGCCGTCAAAGTAATTTCCTTGCTTTTCGGCGGGTAACAAACTTCGTCCGTGCAAGCCTGATAACGCACGACGGCGCGGACTCGGACGACGTTTCCTTTGAAATTGGCGGGAACGGTTAAATTAAAACCGAATGAAGTGCGACCTTCGTAAACATTTATCGTATCTTCGGAAAATCCGAATTTGCGGTTTACGCCGCGCGGATAACTGACCGCGCCGATTTTCGCGCCGACCGCGCTGACGCGGACGACGGTCGGAATCGCGTATTGGCTGTTCGGACGACTCGAATTGACGTGCAAGCCGCCGGGCACGTCCATTACAATCGCGCCTTTTGTTGAGCCTCCGCGTTTGACCGCGCCGATTGAACCGTTGATTGTTTGCGCGCGTGTTTCAACCGATGCGCTTGCTAAAAATATAAATGCCGTAAATAAACCGAATAAAAGTTTTTTCATAAATTTTCTTCTGCCCATAAATGATGTCTGGTTGCTTTTTCGAGATGCTTTTGTTTTACATTTGTTTGACGGCAAAACTTTCAATCATCTCCGCTACTTCATCAGCGTAATTTTTTTTATATTCTTCCAAAACCGAAATTTGCAATTCATAAATTTTTCGCCGCTTGCGGCTCTCGACGATTTTCCACGCGGAAAAAACCGCCACGTTTGTTTCGACTCCTTCGGTTTCAAGCAGGAAAACGCGCTGTCCAGAAGCGGCGTTCTCGGAAAAGTTTTTCGACAGGATTTTACCGGCGGATTGTTTGACGTTTTTGCAGACCGCATCAAAACTCGAATCCGAAATTCGGCGCAATCTCGCCCGCGCCTGCCTGAAATCCTTCGCTTCGTCAGTTCCGAAATCTTTCGTGTAAGCCTCGAACGCGAAAGGCGAATCGTCGTTTACCAGATTGATAAAACCGGCGGGTTTGTTAATCGTAAAATCTTCAGCCTCAATCGTCTCCGACTCGTAAGCCTGCGCCGCGCTTTTTTTGATTCGCGTCGAAACGTAAACCATCAGGGCGACGACGAAGATTCCGACAATAAAAATTTCCATAAACCATAAATTAGAAAGTGAAAAAGTGAAAATAGGATAAAATTGAAAAAACGGAAACAATTTTTCCAGAGCAAAACTTTTTCACCTTACAACTTTTAACCTTTTTCACTTTATACCTGCACTAGATTCGGCGCGTTTTTGGCTGCCAGTTGACCGCAAGCCGCGTAAATATCGCGCCCGCGCGGGCGGCGAACGTAAGCCGAAACGCCTTTCGATTCTAAAATCTTTTTGAATCTCTCGACCTGACCGGCGTCAGGCGGATGATATTCAAGCGGCTCCGCCGAATTATGCGCAATCAAATTAATTTTCACTCGCTGCAAATCGTATTTGTTGAGCAGTTCGGCTAAAGCGCGGGCGTGCGCGTCCGAATCGTTCACGCCGCCGAGTAGAACGTATTCAAACGTGAATCGCTCGCCGCGCCGCAGAGTTTTTTCAACCGCCTTTGCCGCCCGTAAAAGTTCTTCGATGTTCCAACGCCGGTTGATCGGCATTAACTTGTCGCGCAGTTCGTCAGTTGGCGCGGACAGCGAAATCGCCAGATTCGGACGCTTTTCAAGACGCGCAAATTCGTAAATCTTCGGCACGATACCGGCGGTCGAAACCGTAACGCGGTTCGGCACAATGAATAAACCCGCTTCGTCCGCCATTATTTCCAGGGCTTTAATTAAATTTTCAAAATTCAAAAACGGCTCGCCCGCGCCCATCGCCACCAGATTCGTGCCGTGCGGCGTCGCGTCCGCGCCGTAAACGTCATTTAAGACGACGATAATCTGCTCGACAATCTCGCCCGCCGTCAGATTCCTCAATAATCCGAGTTTCGCGGTCAAACAAAAATCGCATTTGAGCGGACAGCCCGACTGCGACGAAAAACAAATCGTGTCGCGCGTTTCGGTCGGAATATAAACCGTCTCGACCGGATAATTATCATGCGTCTTCATCAAAAAACGACGCGTTCCGTCCGTCGAAACGTAGCGCGATTCGACTTTTAGAGTCCTCACCGTCGCCGCTTCATTCAAATTTTGACGAAACGCTTTCGGCAAATCGGTCATCTCGTCGAAATCAAGCGCGCGTCTTTCGTGCAAATTCTTGAAAATTTGCTTCGCGCGATATTTCGGCTCGCCGATTTGTTGGACGAAATCGGCAAGTTCGTTAATCGAAAGTCCGGTTATGTGAAGTTTTTTGCTCATCACTAATTTATTTTAACGTATTTGATGCCAAAAGCGCATCGGCGGTTTTTTCGATTGTTTGTGATAAACTTTTTTGAGTCGTCTCGGCGAAATGTTTATGAACAGGAAAACTCTTACCGGAGGCTTAATCGCTTTGGCAGTCGTCGTTCTGCTAATAATTGCCTGCGTCTCGATTGGCAGAAAAATCTGGCAAAGCGCGACGGACAAAACCGAAACGACCGAAACCGCGCCGCCCGCGCCTCCACGCCAGCCGAATGCGCCGATTACAAACGTCGAACAAGCGCAGGAAATTTATCTTGCGCCCGGCAATCCGTCAAACGCAACGAATAATACTCTAAACGCCGACAATTATTTGATGGTCAACAACGCTTACGCGCTTTCGTATAACAACAGCCGCGGCGCGGCAAATTGGGTCGCGTGGCGCATTACGGAAACGGATTTCGGCGCCGCCGAGCGGCAAAACGATTTTCGCCCAGACCCGAATCTGCCGAAAACTTTTACGCGCATCACGCCCGCCGATTACACGGGCAGCGGTTTCGACCGCGGGCATCTGTGTCCGAGCGCCGACCGTTCGAGCAGCCCCGAAGCCAATAGTGCGACGTTTTTTATGACGAATATGATTCCGCAAACGCCGGATTTGAACCGCAACGTCTGGAACGATTTTGAAACTCATTCGCGCGATTTGGTGAAAAAGAATCGAGTTGATTTATACGTCGTCGCCGGCTGCTACGGCGATAAAGGAAGATTGAAAAAGAAAATCGTCGTCCCGACCAATTGCTGGAAAGTGATTGTCACTGTTCCGCCGGGTGCGGTTTTTTCCGCCGTTAACGAAACCACGCCCGTCACGGCGGTTGATATGCCAAACGCTCCAAATCTCGGCAAACCAAATTGGCGCAATTTCCGCACGACAGTTCGCGCCATCGAGCAGCGAACGAATTTAAATCTGCTTTCAAATCTGCCGATGAATTTGCAGGAAACGCTCGAAAACCGGGTTGACAGTAAATAATTAGGGTCTATGGTAGCAAATAAGCAATGATAAACTTGTAAGCTACTGTGATGAAACAATTAAACCGATATTATCGGTGTGCTAAAATTAGCGAGCGTAAAACGCGCCAAATCATCAAGTATTTCGCGCTTGATTTGACCGCTAATAAGACGGCTCAACTGACGGCTCTGGCGCACCAGTCGGTTAATCGAATTTATTTGAAAATTAGAAACCGCATTGCCGAAGAATGTGAACGCGCCTCGCCTTTTCGAGCTTGCGAAATCGAAGTTGATGAATCTGACTTCGGCGCACGTCGAGTTAGAGGCAAACGCGGACGTCGAGCGGGCAGTAAAACAATCGTCTTTAGTATCTATAAGCGCAACGGCAAAGTCTACACCGAGATTGTCCCGAACGCTGCTCAAAAGACGCTGCAAAACATTATTCGCGGGCGTGTCTCGCTCGACTCGGTGATTCATTCGGACGGCTGGCGCGGCTACAACGGTCTGGTTGATGTCGGATATTCCAAGCATCTGAGAATCAATCACTCGAAAGATGTTTTCGCTACCGGCGATGTTCACATCAACGGAATTGAAAGTTTCTGGTCGTTTGCCAAACGTCGCTTGCAAAAGTTCAACGGCGTGCCGACTTCGACTTTTTATTTGCACTTGAAAGAATGTGAATATCGCTTTAATCATCGAAATGAAAGACTGGAGCGAAAGCTGTTAAAATTACTGGAGTGTTTTCCGCTCTAAATTACTTTTGCTTCCATAGACCCTAATTCATTTTTGGCGGGCGTGAACGAAACTCTAATTCGAGCTTGACCGACGCGAAGAGATTTTATGAAGCTGCGGCACATTTATTTTTTGCTTTTAATTTTGGGAATCTGGCTTCCGTATTGGCAGATTACGCCGTGGTTTTTGGAAAACGGTTTGAATGTGCGAAAGTTTTTCGCCGAACTTTTTGCAAATCCAGTCAGCGGTTCGTTCGGGATGGACATTTTCGTTTCGACGACGGTTCTTTTAATTTTCGCCTGGTTTGAAACTGCGCGGCTGAAAATGTCGAGACTGATTTTTTTCGCAGCGTTTTTGAGAACGTTCGGCGCAGGCGTGTCGTGCGGCTTTCCGCTTTTTCTTTATCTCAGACAAAGACTCATTGACGATTTATAGATGGATTACCCGATAACGCCAGCCGTCAGATTTTTGCGCGAGCGAAAAATTGAATTTATGCCGCACGTCTTCGATTATGTCGAGCGAGGCGGAACCAAACATTCAGCGGAAGTTTTGAATGTCAGCGAATACGCGGTTATCAAAACTCTAGTTTTTGAAACGAATGAGCAAAAACCTTTAATTGTTTTGCAGCACGGCGACGCACAAGTTTCGGCAAAAGAACTAGCGAGAATTTTGAATGTCAAAACAATCGCGCTCGCATCTCCCGAACTGGCGAATAAATTGACGGGTTATTTAGTCGGCGGAACTTCTCCGTTCGGCTTAAAGACGAAAATGCCGATCTGCGCCGAACGGACGATTTTCGATTTAGAGCGAATTTACATTAATGGCGGCAAGCGCGGATTTTTGATTGCGATTGAACCGAAAGTTTTAGAGCAAGTTTTAGAAATAAACAAGGTTGCAGTAGCGACGAAAGACGGGTAAATTGTCTAGCTATGGAAACCGCACATCAAAATCATCATCAAAACTTAAATCGAGTTTCGTTCGCCGGTTTGCTCGTCGCGCTCGGCATCGTTTTCGGCGACATCGGCACGTCGCCGCTTTACACCTTCGCGGCAATCGTCGGCGAACGCGAGATTACCGAAACGCTCGCATTGGGAGCGCTGTCCGCCGTTTTCTGGACGCTGACGATACAGACGACAATTAAATATATTTTGATTGTCTTGAGCGCGGACAACAACGGCGAAGGCGGCGTTTTCTCGCTTTACACTTTGATTTACGAAAAAGCCGGAAAGTGGATTATGTATCCGACGATTATCGGCGGCTCGTTTATCCTCGCCGAAGGCATTATCACGCCGCCGATTTCCGTTTCGTCGGCGGTCGAAGGTTTGCGAATTTATTCCCCGAATTTGCCGACCGTGCCGATTGTGCTTTTCATTCTGCTGCTGATTTTTTTCGCGCAGCAATTCGGAACGCAGCTTATCGGGAAGTTTTTCGGTCCCGTAATGTTCCTCTGGTTCACTTTTATCGGCGCCATCGGTTTGCTCTCGCTGGCGGCTGATTTCTCGGTCTTGCAGGCTCTGAATCCCGTCTGGGTTTATCGTTTTCTCGTCGAGTATCCCGGCGGTTTCTGGCTTTTGGGCGCGGTGTTTCTCTGCACGACCGGCGCCGAAGCGCTTTATTCGGACATGGGTCACGTCGGGCGCACGAACATCCGCTATAGTTGGATTTACGTCAAAATTTGTTTGATTTTGTCCTACGCCGGACAGACCGCTTATTTGATGCACCATCTCGGCTCGAAAATGGAAGGCTCGACTCCGTTTTATTCGATTGTGCCGCGCCCGATTTTGCCAGTCGCCATCGGCATCGCCACCGCCGCCGCGATTATCGCCAGCCAAGCCTTGATTTCCGGCGCGTTCACTTTAATCGGCGAAGCGATTCGGCTGCATTTCTGGTATCGCCAGAGAATCGTTTATCCGACCGATTTCAAAGGTCAGCTTTATATTCCGCAGGTCAACTGGCTGTTGTTCGCGGGCTGCGTCGTCGTAGTGCTTTATTTTCACGAATCGAAATATATGGAAGCCGCCTACGGTTTGTCCGTTACTTTGACGATGATGATGACGACGATTCTGCTGTCGGTTTTTTTGCGCGTCAGAGGTTTTTCGCCCGTCGTCGCGTTTCTCGTTCCGGCTTTCTTTTTCATCATCGAATCGGCCTTTCTTGTCGCCAATTTAATCAAATTTACTCACGGCGGCTGGATTACGATTGTCGGCGGTTTCGTGCTGATTTCAATTATGTGGCTCTGGTATAAAGGCAGAACTTTGCGCCGCAGTTTGACGGTCATGGAAAAAACCGAGCCGTTTTTCGGAACTTTGCGCGAACTGAGCAACGACAAGACTCTGCCGCAATACGCGACGCATCTGGTTTATCTGACCGGCTCGCCGACGACCGACGAGCTCGAACAGGAAACGATGCGCTCGATTCTGGAGAAAACGCCGAAACGCGCCGACGTTTACTGGTTCGTCCACGTCAAAACCGACAACGAGCCGTTCACGATGAAATACTGCGTCAAGACAATTGCCAAGGAAGACGTTTATCATCTGACGTTCACTTTGGGTTTTCGCATCGAGCCGCGTCTGAATTATTTCTTCGAACTCGCGCTCGACGATATGGTGAAAAACAAAGAAGTGACGGCGACGAGCCGCCACCCGGCGCTCGAAAAATACAACATTCCGGGCGACATTCGCTTTGTGCTGCACAGCTCGTTTCTGAGCCACGAAAACGATTTGCCGTTCAAGCAGAATTTTATAATGCGGGCATACTATTTTCTGCGCCACTGGTTCAGCATCCGCGAAGACGCCGCTTACGGCTTGGACGCGAGCAACGTCGAAATCGAAAACGAGCCGATTGTTGTCGCCGAACCGCAAGGAATGAAGTTGACGCGCGAGACTTAAAAGTCCGGTTTCGCATCTGAAGTTTGGAGTCGAAAAATGCTGATTGATAACTTTATGCTCGGTTACGATTTCAGCGAAAAGCACGAAACGAACATTCGCGCTTCCGCCGAAAAAGTTTACGCGGCGGTTAATTCAACCGATCTTTCCGAGTCCTGGATTATCGGCTCGCTTTTAACTTTGCGCGGTTTAGGTCGTCGTCCAGCGAAAACTTTGACTCTGCGCGATATGACGAAAGACGGTTTTGCCATTTTGGGAGAAAAACCTGATGAGGAAATTTTGCTCGGATTGGCGGGAAAGTTTTGGACTTTGAGCGGCTGTATGCAGAATATAAACGCGGAAAACTTCCGCGAGTTTGACACAAAAGGCTACGCGAAAGCCGCCTGGAATTTCGCTTTGAAGGAGATCGGTAAAGACAAAATTCTGTTGGAAACAGAAACGCGCGTGAAGTGTTTGGACGAAAAGAGTCTGTCAAGTTTTAGATTTTACTGGCGATTCGTCCAGCCGTTCAGCGGTTTGATTCGACAGGAAATGCTGCGGCTCATCAAACAAAAAGCCGAAGAGAAATTGGAAAAATCCTAACACTGAATGAGAAACAGTTCATACACGCATTGGGCTTGTTTCGATTGCCGCAAAAGTTTTGCCAAAGAAGAAAGCGCAACGCCGCGCAAATGTCCCGAATGCACGAAACCGATGATTGATATGGGCGCGTATTTCGAGCCGCCGCGCAAGTTGAATGTCAAGCGTTGGGCGGTGATGAAACTTTTGGCTGACAACGGTTACAAATTCAACACGAAAGACAGCCGGATTTATATTCAGAATCGAATTTTGCAGGCGAAAAATCCGCGCGTGGCGGATGTGATTGAGAGAATTGAGTTGGAGAAGCAACGAAATTTGGATTCAAATTAGAAAGTTTAGGTAATTGTTTTATGAAATTAAATAAACTTAGCTACCAAACTGAGGAAGAAAAAAATACTCGTTCTCCGAAACTCTGGTGTGAGTTGTTAATTGATGGTGAATCTATTGAAAAATTTGTCGGAGAGGATAAAGCTATTCCTCATTATTATTTTGAAGGGAACGAAAACGAGTTGCCATATTACGTTAATTATCAGAGCAAGAAACTTCACTTACTTGGAGTTTGCATTTGTGGAGATAGCGGATGCGGAAGCACGGATTGTGAAATAGAAAAGGATCAAGATTACGTTGAACTCAAAGTATTTTATCCTTCCGGCGGCTATCAGCCTCCAGAGGAAATCAAATTCAGATTTGCGCGTGAAAACTATGATTCTGTAATTAGTGAAATAAGAAGACAAGCCAAGGAATATAAAGAAGCTAAGGAAAATAAATAATCTTGCAAGTTAGAAAAATTATGAAAGAAGCAGTTACTGAAAACATCTACCGCTTGCCGCTTGTTTTAGAGCCGCAGCCCGAAGGCGGTTGGACGATTACTTGTCCGATTTTGCGCGGATTGATAACGGAAGCCGATACAGTTGATGAAATTATACCGAATGTAACGGAGGCGCTCGAATGTTTGATTGAAGGTTATGAAGAAATGAATTTACCTTTGCCCGAAGCGTTACAGCCGGTTAATCAAAACGCGCCGTTTTTGACCGAAACGGTGATACAACTGAAAGCAGCGTGAAATATCGAGAAGTAACAAAAAAGTTGAAAGAACTCGGTTGCATTGAGCTTTCAAATAAAAGAAAAGGCTCGCATCGAAATTGGATTAACCCGAAAGCAAAAACGGTTGCGCCGATTCCCGTGCCTGATTGGGGAAGCAAAGAATTGAAAAGCGGAACGATTCGCGCGATTGTGAAAGATTTGGAATTAGATTGGGAAGAATTTAAGAAAGCATAAAAAGGAAAAACAAAAATGAAAGAAGCAGTTATCGTATCAGCCGTGCGGACGGCTGTCGGAAAAGCGCCGAAAGGGACTTTGAAAAATACTCGTCCCGACGATTTGGGCGCGGCGGCGATTCGGGAAGCGGTGAAACGCGCCGAAGGTTTGGACGCGTCGCAGATTGACGATGTGATTATGGGCTGCGCGTTTCCCGAAGCCGAGCAAGGGATGAACGTGGCGCGGACGGCGGCGATTGAAGCCGGTTTGCCGGTCGAAGTTTCGGCGATGACGGTTAATCGTTATTGCTCTTCGGGCTTGCAGACGATTGCGATTGCGGCGGACAGAATTCGCACGGGCGGCGCGGACGTTATCATCGCGGGCGGACTCGAAACGATGTCAATGATTCCGATGGGCGGCAACGTCGTGCGACCGAATCCAAAGATTGTTGATAATTACCCGGATTATTATTTGAATATGGGTTTGACGGCTGAAAATCTTGCACGGAAATACGAAATCACGCGCGAGCAGGCGGATGAATTCTCTTTGCAGTCGCATCAAAAAGCGGCGGAAGCAATCAAATCAGGAAAATTCAAAGACGAAATCGTGCCGTTCACTGTTGCGATTGACGAACTTGACGAAAACGGTCGCGTGCGCCGCAAGGAAGTTGTTTTTGAGACCGACGAAGGCGTGCGTTATGACGCTTCGATGGAAGGCTTTGCGAAACTCAAACCTGTCTTTCATATCAAAGGAACGGTCACGGCGGGCAATTCGTCGCAGATGTCGGACGGCGCCGCGGCGGTCGTGATTATGTCTTTGGAAAAAGCCGAAGAATTGGGTTTGAAACCGCTCGCGCGTTTTGTTTCTTATGCAACATCGGGTTGTCTGCCCGAAGAAATGGGCATTGGTCCGGTTTACGCGATTCCGAAGGCATTGAAAATGGCTGGTCTCAATTTGGAAGACATTGACGTTATCGAACTCAACGAAGCGTTTGCCGCGCAAGGTTTATCGGTGATGAAGGTTTTGGAAATGAATCCCGCAAAGGTCAATCTCAACGGCGGCGCGGTTGCTTTGGGACATCCGCTCGGCTGCACCGGCGCGAAATTGACGGCGACGATTTTGCAGGAGATGAAACGCTGCAGCGCGCGTTACGGAATGGTTACGATGTGCGTCGGCGGCGGAATGGGCGCGGCGGGAATTTTTGAGCGGTTGGATTAAAAGATGATTCAATCTTTCAAACACAAAGGTTTGCGCGAGTTGTTCGAGCGAGGCAAATCAAAACATATCGCACCGGATTTCCGCACCAAGACTTTTACGGCAGATGGACGCGATAAATCAAGGCGACGCTCCCGGACAACTCAACTTCCCCGGTTATGATTTGCACGAATTAAAAGGCGAACGCGCCTGAACGTGGACGATGAAGGTCAACAAAAATTGGCGTTTGACTTTCAGATTTGAAAGCGGCGACGCGGTTGATTTGGATTTGGAAGATTATCATTGAGGAAGAAAATTTATGCCGATAAAAATCGAACGCCGTCCGACACATCCGGGCGCGATTTTGCGAGAAGAAACATTGCCGGAAATTAATTTGTCAGCAGATGAGTTAGCCGATGCGCTGGGCGTTCCGCGGCAAAATTTTAACGAGATTTTGAAAGAATGCGCGCCGGTGACGGCGGACATCGCGCATCGGCTCGGTCGCGCTTTCGGAATGTCGCCCGACATTTGGCTGAGAATGCAGCAAGCCGTTGATTTATACGATACGCAGAGAGAAAACGAATTGGTTTACGCGCAAATAGAACGCATTGCCGCTTAAAAATAAGGTTCCGAAATTAAGATTCCGAAAATTATCTTGCTGAATGAATGTTCATTCAGTTATAATATCCGCAGCGAAAATCAATTCAATAAAATAATACAACGAGGAAAAAATATGGATGCGAAGATGGAGAAAGATTACATCAAAGGCGGCGCGTTTTTGATTGAAAACCGAACGGCGAGCGAGATTTTCACGCCAGAAGATTTGTCGGAAGAGCAGCGGATGATCGGCGAGACGACCAGAGACTTCATTGACAATGAAGTGATTCCGCAGCTCGAAGCGATGGAAAATCACGATTGGGAATTAGCGCGTCAATTGGTTCACAAAGCGGGCGAATTAGGCTTGCTTGGCGCGAACATTCCCGAAGAATACGGCGGTTTGGATTTAGACCAAACGACGGGCGTAGTCGTCGCCGAAAATATGGGACGCGCTTCGGGTTTCGGCGTGACGTTTGGCTCGCAGACTTCAATCGGGCTGTTGCCGATTCTTTATTTCGGCTCGGATTATTTAAAAGAAAAATATATTCCGGGAATTGTTTCGGGCGAGAAAATTTCGGCTTATTGTTTGTCGGAAGCCGGAAGCGGTTCTGATGCTTTAGGCGCGAAGGCGAACGCGAAACTTTCCGAAGACGGGACGCATTATGTTTTGAACGGTGAGAAAATGTGGATTACGAACGGCAGTTTCGCCGATATGTATATCGTTTTCGCCAAGGTTGATGGCGAAAAGAAAAAGTTTTCGGCGTTTGTCGTCGAGCGTTCTGAAAATTGTTGTCCGGGCGCGGAAGAACACAAGATGGGTATCAAATCTTCTTCGACCACGCCGCTGATTTTGTCGGACTGCAAAGTTCCGGTTGAAAATCTCATCGGCGAAGTCGGCGACGGTGCGAAAATCGCTTTCAACATTTTGAACGTGGGACGCTTCAAACTCGGCGCATCGGTGACGGGCGGCGCAAAGCTCGCGGTTCTTCATTCGATTCGTTACGCAAACGAGCGCGAACAGTTCGGCGTGCCGATTTCGAGTTTCGGCGCAATGAAACATAAACTCGCGGAAATGGCAATTCGCACTTGGGTTGCCGAATCAATGTCGTATCGCACAGTCGGAATGATTGACGCGCTCATCGGCGAAGACGGCGGAAACAAGGAAAAGAAACTGCGCTCGATTGAAGAATACGCCGTCGAATCTTCGATCAACAAAGTCTGGTGTTCGGAAGCCTTGGATTATGTCGTTGACGAAATGGTTCAAATCTACGGCGGCGCGGGCTATTCGGCGGATTATCCGGCGGAAAAAGCCTACCGCGATTCGCGCATTAACCGCATTTTTGAAGGTACGAACGAAATCAATCGCCTTTTGATTCCCGGACAGCTTTTGAAACGCGCGATGAAAGGCGAACTCGGATTATTGAAAGCCGCGAAGGATTTGCAGGGCGAACTTCTCAATCCGCCGATGCCGTCGTTTGAGGAAGATGAAGGCACGCTCGCAATGGAAATGAAGCTGGCGCAAAACGCCAAGAAAATCGCGCTGATGGTCGTCGGCACAGCGGCACAGAAATATATGACCGAGTTGCAAAACCAGCAGGAGATTTTGCTCAATTCGGCGGATATTATTATGAACGCCTACGCGATGGAAACGGCGATTTTGCGAGCGCAAAAACTCGCGGAAA
This sequence comes from Pyrinomonadaceae bacterium, assembly GCA_030448055.1. GTDB lineage: Bacteria > Acidobacteriota > Blastocatellia > Pyrinomonadales > Pyrinomonadaceae. The sequence continues at coordinate 67,259 of JAUJNR010000003.1, read as the reverse complement.
AGGGCGACGCGGCGAACCAGATTGCGATGGCGCAGGTTTTCTGCAACGACGCAATGCAGCGCATCGAAGCGACGGCGAAAAATACCATTGCGGCAATGAGCGAAGGTGACGAAGGCAAAATGCTGCTCGTCGCGCTCAAGCGTTTTACGAAAAACAATTCGCCGGTGAACACGGTTGCAGCCAGACAGCAAATCGCTGATACTTTAATTGCGGCGAATAAATACGTTTTTTAAGTTTGTCGAAAATTAAGAAAAAGAGTTTCACTGTCTTTGTATGGCGAAACTCTTTTTTGTTATGTGTTTTAATGTGATTGAATAAACTATTGAAACTCTATAAGAATTGAACAAATTATGTATTTAGATTTGCTTGAAGAAACTTATCAAAAAATCCAAAACCTTTCTATCAACCTAGAACTTGAAGCTTTTGAAGTCGTGAAATTAGTGCATGAATATCGAATGTATTGGAAGCCGGAAAAGGTCAATACAATCCTTTTCGCTGAATCGCACGTTTTCACCGATTTGGATTCACTTAATATTAAACACAAAATTCCACTCAACGATTATCCTGAAAATTATACAAGGTTTGTTTATTGTCTTTCTTATGGTGAAAGCCAAGTTTTAGACAAGCCAATCAGCAATAACAAAGGAACGCCTCAATTTTGGAAATTGTTTAATGAATCCGTTCAAGGTAATTTTCGAGTCGTAAATAACTTTGACAAGAGCGATAAACTCAATCAAAAAATACAACTTTTACAAGAAATGCAAAGACTTGGAATTTGGCTTATGGATTGTAGCATTGTCGGAATTTATAATCGTGGAGAAAAACCGAGCTTAACAGACTATAAGCAAATTCTAAATACATCATTACAAAACTATTGCATTCCGATAATTAAAGAATTAAAACCCAAAAAACTTATTGTTATCGGTAAAAGCGTCTTTGATATTGTGCATTCGGAACTTAAATCTTTCAGGGGCGAAGTTGATTGGATACATCAGCCCAACGCAATGATTAAGGCTGAAAAACGTAAAACACTACTGAGCTTCGGGCTATGAAAAATTTCGTCGCCGATTATCACGGAACAATAAAAATTGTTACTTCGGAATAGATGATAGATAAAAGATGATAACTGCTAGATGCAATTTTCTCTATCATCTTTTATCCGTCATCTGTCATCTATTCCGAAGAGAAAAATCTTTTTCCGAACGGTTGCGTATTACATTCAATACCAATTACAAAAATTTTCTACTGTTTTCACTGTAAGGATAAAAACTATGTTCAAAAAAATATGCCATAAGTTCACGGCGAGCCTGTTGCTCATGCTGTTTATTTTTATTTTCTTTGCCGCGCCCGCGACGCTTGCGATTACAAAAGATGATGTCCGTGCTGAAGCACAAAAGTTTATTGACGAATACGAAGCGATGTGGACGAAACTGCGTTACGAATCGTCGCAAGCCGAGTGGAAATCAAACACGATGATCGTCGAGGGCGACGACACGAATTCAAAGGCGACGGTTGCGGCGAACGAAAAACTCGTCGCTTTTACCGGCAGCAAACAAAATATTGACGGCGCAACGAAATTTTTAAGTCAGAAAGATAAATTAACGCCGATTCAAGTCAAACAATTGCAAGCGATTCTTTTCATTGCGGCAAGCAATCCCGAAACAGCGAAAGATTTAGTTAAAGAACGCATCACCGCTGAAACCAAACAGACGGAAAAACTTTTCGGATTCGATTTTAAGATCGGCGGCAAATCGGTGACGACAAATGATATTGACCGGATTCTAAAAGAATCGAACGATTTACAGACGCGGCGCAAAGCCTGGGAATCTTCAAAAGAAGTCGGCGTCGGGCTGAAAGACGGTTTGGCGAACCTTCAAAGATTAAGAAACGGCACGGTCAAACCGCTCGGCTTTAAATCTTTTTACAGCTATCAGGTTTCCGAATACGGAATGACGGCGGAAGAAATGCAACAGTTGATGATGCAGATTAACCGTGAGCTTCGCCCGCTTTATCGAGAACTGCACACCTGGGCGCGTTACGAATTGGCGAAAAAATATAACCAGCCCGTGCCTGATCAACTGCCCGCCGATTGGCTGACGAATCGCTGGGGACAGGATTGGAGCGAGATGGTAACGGTCGAAGGAATGGACGTGAATGCCGCGCTGAAAAATAAATCGGCGGAATGGATTGTTAAAGAAGGCGAGAATTTTTATGTTTCGCTTGGTTTCCCGCGCTTGCCGCAATCGTTCTGGGATAAATCGTCGCTTTATCCGCTGCCGAAAGACGCGAAATATAAAAAGAATAATCACGCATCGGCTTGGCATCTGGATTTAGAAAACGATTTGCGTTCGCTGATGTCGGTTGAGCCGAATGCCGAATGGTTTGAAACTTCCAATCACGAACTCGGTCATATTTATTACTATGTCAGCTACACGAACAAAGACGTGCCCCCGCTGCTGCGCGAAGGCGCGAACCGCGCTTATCACGAAGCCATCGGTTCGATGATGGGGTTTGCCGCGACGCAGAAACCGTTTCTCGTCGGGCGCGGTTTGATTCCGGCGGACGCTAAAGTTGACCAGACGCAGGCGCTTTTGCGCGAGGCGTTGAGCAACGTCGTTTTCATTCCGTTTTCCGCCGGAACGATGCCCGGTTTTGAATACGAGCTTTACGAGAAAAATCTGCCGAAAGACCAATACAACCGGCGCTGGTGGGAAATTGTGAAACAATATCAAGGCATCGTTCCGCCTAATGCGCGCGGCGAGCAATTCTGCGACGCCTGCACGAAAACGCACATCAACGATGACGCAGCGCAGTATTATGATTACGCGCTGTCCTACGTTTTGCTTTTCCAGATGCACGATCACATCGCTCGGAAAATCTTGAAACAAGACCCGCACGCGACTAATTATTACGGCAATAAAGAGGTCGGCGATTTTCTGCGAAAAATAATGAGTCCGGGCAGTTCACGCGATTGGCGCGTCGTCTTAAAAGAAACGACGGGCGAAGATTTGAGCGCGAAAGCAATGGTTCGTTATTTCGAGCCGCTGACAGCTTATCTGAAAAAACAAAACGCCGGACGCAAATATACTTTGCCGGACTTGCCGACGAATTAAAAACGAAGAAGTTTAGCCGCGAACAAACACGAAAGAACACGAAATTAAAAACAAAGGAAAACTTTTTTTGGATTTTGTTTCGTGTCTTTTCATGTTTGTTCGCGGCTAATTTTCGTTCTCTTGTGGTGAACTCTGTGCGCTCTGTGGCAAAATATAGTTACAGCAAAAATAAGTTTTAAGAACAAAGGGAATTTATGAACGAATCACAAACATTGGGCGAATTAAAGGCGAGCGGTTACAGAGCGCGTTCCGTCAAAGACGAGATGCGAGCGAATTTGATTAGTAAATTAAAGACGGGCGAAAAATTATTTCCGGGCGTTTTGGGTTACGAGGAATCGGTTATTCCGCAACTCGTCAACGCGGTTTTGTCGAAACACAATTTGATTCTACTCGGCACGCGCGGGCAGGCGAAAAGTCGAATTATCCGGCAACTAACGGAACTTTTGGACGAAGAGATTCCAATTATCGCCGGTTCGGAAATCAACGACGATCCGTTCGAGCCGCTGAGCGCGTTCGGACGACAGCAGATTCAAGAAAATGGCGACGAAACGAAAATTGATTGGGTGCGGCGTGATTCGCGGTTTGTCGAAAAACTCGCCACGCCGGACGTGACGATTGCCGACATCATCGGCGATATTGACCCGATTAAAGCGGCGAAAGGCGGACATTTGTTAAGCGACGAATTGACGATTTTTTACGGTTTACTGCCGCGTGCCAATCGCGGGATTTTCGCCATCAACGAATTGCCGGATTTGGCGGGCAAAATTCAAGTCGGGCTTTTCAATATTATGCAGGAAGGCGACGTGCAGATAAAAGGTTTTCCCGTTCGCCTGCCACTCGACGTGATGCTGGTTTTCTCGGCTAACCCGGAAGATTACACGGCGCGCGGAAAAATCATCACGCCTTTGAAAGATAGAATCGGGGCGGAAATTGCGACGCATTACCCGAAAGACATCGGGCTTGGAACTTCGATTACGAAACAGGAAGCGTGGACGACGCGCAACGGTTTTGAAGATTACACGGTTGAGATTCCCGATTTTATTTCCGAAATTGTCGAGCAAATCGCGTTTGAAGCGCGCGACGATCAGCGCATTGACAAGCGTTCGGGCGTATCACAGCGTTTTCCGATTTCTGCTTTGGAATCAGTCGTGTCGAACGCCGAACGCCGCGCTCTGATTACCGAAGAAACGGAAATCGTGCCGCGCATTTCTGACGTTTACGCAGCATTGCCTTCGATGACCGGGAAAATGGAACTCGAATACGAAGGCGAACAAATCGGCGCGCAAAAATTGGCGAAAGATTTGATTAAAAAAGCGTGCGGCGTCATTTTTGAAGGCTTCTTTCTCGGAATTGATTTCGAGCCGACCGTCAGATGGTTCGACGAAGGCAACAAACTTATTCTTTCCGACACGGCTTCGGCGGCGGAAGGCGCGATGATGCTCGAAGTCGTTCCCGATTTAGTCGAGTCAACCGCGACAACTTTAGACATCGAACCGAGTAAAGAGGCGAAACTCGTTTCGGCGTGCGAATTCGTTCTCGAAGGACTTTACGCGCAAAACAAAATCGCGCGCAACGAAGAAGGCGGCTACGAAGCGTTGACCAAAACCCGCCGCGACCGTCGCGGAATGATTTATGAGGATTTGACCGATTTGGAAGGTTATAATTAAACGGAACGTCGTCATCTTGACGGCTTTTTGTTAATAAATTTTATGCGTTATTTTTTATTGATTTTATTTTCGATTTTACTTTTTACGGCTTGTCAAAAATCGCAGACGCAATCGCAAAACGCTTCGGCAGACGCGAAACGCTACGCGATCAAAGGCACGGTCGTCGCGGTTGATAAAGCTAAGAAAAAAGCGACCATTAAACACGAGGAAATTCCCGGTTATATGGACGCGATGACGATGGATTTTCCGATTCGGGAAGATTGGGTCTGGGAAGATTTGACGGCTGGCGCGGACGTTTTCGCCGAACTGGTCGTTGACGCAGACGGCTACTGGCTGGAGAAAATCGGCATCGTCGCCGCGCCGAATCCGAATCAGCCGCCGCTTCCCGTCCGCGAAGATGTCGCGCAAATCGGCAACCAGGTTCCCGATTTTACATTAACGAATCAAGACGGCAAGCGCATTAATCTAAAAGATTACCGCGGCAAAGCCTTGGCGATAACATTTATTTATTCGCGCTGCCCGCTGCCGACTTATTGTATTTTGATGTCGAAACATTTTTCCGATTTGGCGAATCAATTAAACGGCAACGCCGAATTGAAAGATAAAATTCGGCTATTGAGCGTTTCGTTTGACCCAAACACCGACGCGCCCGCGAAACTCAAAGAATACGGGCAAGGTTATCTCGGCAAAGACGCGAAACCCGATTTCACCGTTTGGCAATTGGCAACCGGCACGGATAAGGAAGTCAAAGCAGTGGCGGATTTTTTTGGTTTGCGCTACGAAGTGGACCCGAACGACAAAACGCAGTTTGCTCATTCTTTGCGAACAATCGTCATCACGCCCGACGGCAAAGTGAAAAAAGTTTTTTCGGGAAACGAATGGACGCCAAACGATTTATTGCGCGAACTACAAACGGCAATAAAGTAATTTTTTTGAAGTTGAAAAATTCGGTTGAAAATTTTCAACCGAATTTTGTTTTGGCAGAAAAATCTGCCCAAAACTGAATGATACTCCATTTTTGTTGTCTTAAGACAAAAAAACAAAGTATAAAAAATTCGGTATAACACCAAAATGATTCGGTAGAATTTAAAGTTGGACGGCTACCTTTGAAATCGAAACCTGCGAATAATTGAAGCTAAAAAATAATGCTCCCGAATCAAACTCCATTTCCAACGGCTTGGCTTTCAACTGAACTTGAAGGCTATCGTGACCACTCAGAACCCACCACATATTCGCAGTTCTCCTATGAAAACCTGCCGCCTTTACCGACAGAGTTGTTTCGTGGAGATTTCGAGTGGCTAAAAGAAAGCCAGCCGCAAGAAGCGGATGATGAAACAGTTGATTTGCATTCCCAACTTGAGCGACTTTTAACGACGGCATCACAAATTAAGTTGACCTTACCAGAAGAATTTGTGCGCTTTATGAAGTCGCCCGATTTACCGAAACATATTCGCTCTTGCACCGATTGTTTTTTTGATTTGTCCGATGAAATCGTTGAAACTCCGGCAAGCGAAGGCGGCTATTTGATTCACTTTTTGTCTGATTCTCAGGGTTGTTTATTTTGGTATTTGTATCTGACCAAAACGGGCGAGCATTGCGTAGTTGTTTCCGATAAGTTGTTCGGTATTGAAGGCGAGTTTTTAAGAGACGGCGAAGAAATTGAAGATTCAGACGAAGAAAGTTATATTTTCTTTTGCGCTCGGAGTTTTGAGGAGTTTATCTACCGCTTTTGGATTGAAAACGAAATCTGGTTTGCATTGTCTTACGATGACGAACCTTTGAAGGAGGATCAACAAAATTACGTCGAACATTACAAAAGGTAGTTTATTTGTAACGAAGCCGCCGTCCAACAAATCAATGGATGTGAGGGCGAAACAGCGACTTTCATTTGGCGTTGTCCGTTAAATCTTAACGGGCTTCTATCCGGTTTCGCCGCACGTCATCTCAGCCGTTCTGATTTTTTTGAAGAACCGAATTATGAATTTCTAATACGAATCTCAGGAGAAGTAAACACCGCGCAGTTCGGCGCCGCTTCAGACAAACCCTTCCGACTGGTTACGACGCGGACGGCAAGACAGATTTCGCGGTTTATCGCGGCGGTGTTTGATATCTGCCCGGAACGCAGATGGGTTTTGGCGCGGTGCAGTTTGGAGCGCCGACCGATTCGCTCAGCGCTTGCGCCGTAGATGCAAACGCGAAATTCAACTTTGTAAAAATTCGAGGAAATTATAAAAATCACGCGACAATCGAACTTTATTAGTAAGTGTCGGTAGTTTGAGTAAAGGTGATTTTTTCGGTTGGCGTAAAGCTGTTATTCGTCAGTCGGATTCCATGTATCCGGCGGCTTTTAACGCTGTTGCCGATTGGATTTCGCCTTAATTGTTCAAACTGCCGACACACTTTTTTTATCGCTTGATTTTTACGGCTTCGAGTTTTCCGCCCGTTTGAAAACCGTCGGCGACAGTAGCCGGAAGCGGCTCGAACGTCAGAGAAATTTTATCGTTTGATAACATTCCCGAAACTTTCAGCGGCGGTTTCGGATTTTCCGAAAAACTGCCCGCGTCGAGCCGCGCCAAATCAATCGTCCCGTTTTTCATCGCGCCCGAAGCCGTTTCGGTCAAACGCATACCGGAAGCGTCCGCGCCTTTTCCCGAAAGATTGAAAAAGAGCGTCGCGTAATCGCCGAAACTTAAAACGCCGATGGTGCCTTCGGCGTTAAATTTTTTCAGCCGACCGGCAAAACCGCCTGACGATTCAAATTCGCCCGAGACGACTTTAAAAGCCTGCATCGGGTTTTTCCAATTTTCCGAAACTTCAACCGGCAGAGTTTCTTCCGCCTCGATTGAGACGAGCGAAACTGCAAACGGGGTGGTCAAAGCATCGGTCGTTATCGCATCCTTCGGCGGTTCGATTAACCCGATTGTAATTTTATCGGCAGTTTTTTTAACGGACACCGAATAGCCGCCGGTGTTTTTTGTTCCGGCAAATGCCGCGACGACCGCTGATTTTGCGAAATCAATTTCCGTTGCGGGCGGCAGCTTCAGCGCGACGAACTTTTGCAGTTGCGCGTAAGTTTCGGCGGAACGCGCCACAAAAATAAAAGGCGTTTCGAGGCTTTCGTAAACGTCTTCAGCGATAATTTTTACATTTTCGCCGGTCGGTTCGGCTTTCGGTTTTTCATTCATCGGTTTGGTGTTTTTCGGTTTACCGTTTTTATTCGTTCGGCGTTTGTCGGTTTGAGCTGAAACGCAACCGGCGAGACTTAAGCCGAGCGCGGCGATTAATAAAAATTTGATTATTTTCATATTGATTGTTTCCCCTTCGCCTGTTTATCAGGCAATGTGCGGAACGCGCAATTTTCGGGAAAATCGCGCGAAAAACTAAATTGATTTTATTCTCGCATCTTCGCTGAAATCTCTCGCAATTTTGCCTTCACTTCCGCTTCGTCAATTTTCAACGCGCTTCCGTCGCGGTAAATTTCCTCGCCCGCAACAAGCGTCAGCCGCACGTCGCGCGCGTTCGAGGCGAAAAGCAACGCCGTATAAACATCGTGAATCGGCTGCTGCGCGACATTATCGAGTGAGATGATGATGACATCGGCTTGTTTGCCCACTTCGAGCGTGCCGATTTCGCGGTCTAATCCGAGTGCGCGCGCGCCGCCGAGCGTTGCCGCTTCGATGATTTCCGTCGCCGTCAAAAAGCGGCTTCCGTTCGCCGCGCTGCGGGCAACAAGCGTCGCAAAACGCGCTTCTTCCAAGATGTCGCAATTGTTGTTGCTCGCTACCGAATCGCTGCCGAAGCCGACGCGGATTTTCCGTCTCAAGAATTTTTCGAGCGGCGCGATGCCGTGTCCGAATTTGGCGTTCGATTTCGGGCAATGCGCGACCCGCGAATCGCTTTCCTCAATCCGTTCGATGTCCGACTCGGAAACTTTAACGCAATGCGCGAGCAGCGGTTTGGCGCGCAAGACTCCGATTTGAGAAAGGTATTCGATAGAGGAAGAGCGCGGCGCGTTCCATTCGAGGTTTAAGTTCTTATAGATGTCGGCGAAAAAACCCGTGCCCGTTTCCATCAAATCCGTTTCCTGATTCGACTCGGCGGCGTGAACCGATATTTTTATATTTTCTTTAATTGCGTAGTCAGTGATTAGTTCAAAAAGTTTGCGGCTGACCGTATAAGGTGCGTGCGGCGAAAGTCCAGCACGAACGAGCGCAGTTTCCCCCGCTTTTAATTCTAAAAATTTATCCGTGAGTTTTTTAAAATCCTCGTCCGCCGTTTCGTCAATCGGCGAAAATTCGGTTTCCTGAAAAACGACGCCGCGCAAGCCGTTCGTTTTTAACGCTTGAAAACCGGCGACGCCGAAACGTCCGATGTCGCCGAAACAGGTGACGCCCGCTCTCGCGCCTTCGAGCGCGCCGGCGAGCGCGGCGATTTTTACGTCCGCTTCGGTCAGACGCTCACCGCGCGTTTTCGTCAGCTTTATCAGCCACGAATAAAAATCCGCCTCCGCGTCGTCGAGAAATCCGCGCATCGCCGTGATTTCCAGATGCGAATGACAATTGACCAAACCGGGCATTATCGCGGCTTCGCCGAAGTCTTCGACTTTGATTTGCGTAAATTCTTCGGCGAGTTCCGACTTCGTGCCGATGGCGACAATTTTCTTTCCGTCAACGACGATTGCGCCATTTGCTATGGGTGCAGCGGAAATCGGCAAAAGATAATCGGCGGTGAGAAAACGCGCGGACACGGAAACTGGGGAAGGCGAAGATTTTTTCTGCCCGTCGCTCACAACTTGTTTTTCACCTTCTCGTATCTCTCCAAAATCGAGGAGACGTAAGATTTTGTCGAGGGAATTCCGATGCGCTCGACGAATTCCCGTTCGGAAATTTGAGCGTCTTTCGCATTGCGCGTCCATTCTTCGACGCGGCTCGCGCCCGCGTTGTAAGCCGCCAGCATCATTGCCTGTTCTGCCGGAAAGCCGCGGTAATTGCCGCGCATTTTTTCCAGATACCAGCAGCCGATTTGAATGTTTCTCTCCGGCTCGCGCAAAAATTCGACGACGTTTTCAGCCGTTTGTTTTTCAAATTCCCGAAAGCCCGTTTCCTTTGCCCATTCGCGGGCGACCGTCGGCGTTACCTGCATCAAACCGACTTCATCCGCCGCGCCGATTTGCCACGCGCGAAAGTATGTCTCCTCGTAAATCACGCTCCAGACCAATTGCGCGTCCAGCCGGTAAATTGACGCCTGCCGCGCAATCAAATCGTCGTAGCGGTGTATCCAATAACGGTTTAGAAGATACGCTCCGCCCGACGCCAGCAAAACGAAAACGATTAAACAGGAGAGTATATAACGACGCATTAAAAAAATGATCAGCGATGAGTTTTTTAGCGCTCAACGCCGGAAAACAACTCGACGTTTTTTAATTTAATTTTTTGTAGTTTTTCCAGAAATCCGCCACGCCCGGTGGCGTTAAAAATTTCCATAAATCAGTAAACGACGGTTAATCTTCCGTCTCGGAAACGTCGTCTTTCAAATCCCGATTTTCGGATTCGGATTCGACTTTGAATTTACCCGAACGAATCATCTCGGCAAATAAATCTATATCGTAATCGGCATCGCGCGACATCGCCTGGCGGATTTCGAGCAGAACTTCTAAAAATTTCGGACGACGATACATAACAACTTGTTAATTGTTATTTGTTAATGGCAAATCGTCAACCTGTAAAGGGTAAAAGGAAAAATGTGAAAACGTTTGTCTGTCGTCCGACTAGCATTGATGTATTTTACCAAGTCAGCATTTTTCAAACGCTCGGCTTTTTCACTTTGCCGTTTTGTCGCATTTTCACGTTTTTACTTTTAAGGGCTGACGAGAAATTCGGGTGTGACAATGACGGGCGAGAAAAATCCGGCGGCAGTGTTGAAAAGACGGATTCGCGCCTGCTTGCGGACGTTCGCCAAATGTCCGAAATTCCAAGTAACGAGATAATCAATTTTGTGAAACGAAGCGAGCGCGACGTGCAGTGCGTCCGCTAAAAACTTGCGGTGAAAAATGCCGCGCGAAACATAGCCTTCGGCGAGTATGGCGACTTCTTCAGCGAGTTCGAGCGCCTCGAGCGGCGCGATTAACTTTAAGTAACCGGTGCGGTGCGGCTCGCTCGTTTGTTCGAGTTCGCGCCGGACGAGAATCGAACTGTAAGCGTCATACTCGGCAAGCTCGTGTTCCCACCAGCGAATCGTCAAATCGCGCCGAAAAGGTTCGCCGTTGTCCAAATATGCGCCGACGACCGAAGTTTCGAGATATAAACTTTGTTTCATTATTTATAATTTCAGATTTCAAGTTTAAGGTTACTGTTTTATCTTGAAACTTGAAATTCGAAACTTATTTAATTGGCACGAAGACCACTTTAGAGTTCGGAAAATCAAACGTCAGGCGGTAATTTCTCAGAAAGTTTCCGCCCAAAATTCCCGCCTGTTCAAAACCCGACGTTTCGTTTATCAAGTCCAAATCGAGGGCGACCGCCGTTACGCTGTTGCGGCTGTGCGCGCCGAACGAGATGCGTGGCAAAAGAAATGAAGGCACGTCTTCGGTAACGCCTGCCGCGCCGATGACACGCATTTTTTCCGCTTTGACGAATGGGCTGATTTCCTTGGAACTAGCGAGCGAGTCGGAGATAACCGAAACGCTTGCGCCCGTGTCAACGATAAAATTAAGCGGAACCTGCACGCCTTCAAGCTGGACTTCGCCGCTTAGAAATCCGCTCGAAGTGAGGCGCAGCGGCAAGGATAAATTTTTTGTTTCAGCCGGTTTTTCCTCGATGGAGTTTTGATTGACCAAAGTAAAAGTTGCGTTGCCGTAATCAATGGTCGTCAAAAACTTTGAAATCAGCGACAAGCCGATGTAGCCGTCAATCTGCTCGTTCTGCGTGTGAAATTTGCGGATGTAAACGGGGACGTTTTTGATTTTCACCTCGCCGATGTAAATTGACGGCAGAAAACCATAGACGATTTCAAACTTGCCGTCGCCGCCGATTCCGCGCGCCAAACCGCCGCGCGTAATTGGTTTGATGTTTAACCTTTGGGCGGTCGCATCGGAGATGACGGAGATTCCCGAACCCGTATCCAAAACGAAATTCAGCGGCTCGCCGGATTTACCCAGTTTGATTTGAATGACCGGACGGTCGTTTACAAGTTTGACCGACACGACGGTTTGCTTCGCGCCGTCCAGATTATAAAGCGACTGCCGGTTGCCCAAAAATTGCAGAAAATTAATTAGCCCTTTGATGCGGTCGCGCCTTTCGACATCGGTCTGCGGCGAAATCCGTAAAAATTTTTTATACGCATCGGCGGCTTCTTTGTAGCGTTCGGCGCGCGCCGAAACCTGCGCCAGAGCATACAGAAAATCCGGCTCCTGCGGTTCAAGATAAACGGCTTCGCGCAAACTTTCGAGTCCTTGGTTAATCCGATTTTCGTAAAAATCGAGCATTCCCAAACCCATCCAAGCCAGCGGTTGCTGATTATTAAGTTTCAAGGCGTTAACGAAAGCAAGCTGAGCGTTGCGAAAACTTCCGGCGTGCAGCAAGGTTGTGCCTAAAACGGCATAGGCGTAGGCGTTTTTCGGCTCGGCTTTGGCGATTTCAAACGACATTTCGTAAGCCTCAAGAATTCGCCTTTGCTTGAGTAGAACGTAGCTCAAATTGAGTTTGGCTTTTAAGTGCTGCGGATCGCGCTCAACGATTTGGCGCAAAATTTTCTCGGCTTCGTTGAGTTCGCCTTTGCGCGCCAGCTTTTCCGCTTGCTTGATTAACTGTTTCGTGTCGCCGCCGGTGGTTTGGCTGACGTTATCATTTGCCGCCGCCAATATCACAAAAACAGTTGTGAGCAAACAAACTGACAGCGAACAAACAAATTTTTTCTTTTGGAAAGGAAACCGAAAAACGTCCGTTAAAAAATTTTCATACTTCATAAAATCCTCCTTTCCCGTCTGGCGAAAATTTCATTTAAGAATCTCGCCGGTTTTCATTGACCATAAAACTAAATCCAATTCATCAAAATCAATCTCCGCCAGCGCCGCTAAATTTTTCAATTTTTCTTCGGTCGCCAGGTATTTCGTCCGTGTGTTCGGCGGTTGCGGATCGCTGATAATTCCGAGTTCCGCGAGTGAACGCAAAACGTGTTTGTCGAGAATCGCATAACCCCGATAGCCGATGTTTCGCAAATAATGGCTCGCTTCCTTATAGCCCAAACCTTTGATGCGCTTTTCTTTGACCAGCCAATCGCGCCGCGCCGCGCCGTCGTCGAAACCTTCCAATTTCTCGCGCAGACGCAAGCCGCAATGCTCTTGTAAAAACTCGCGTGAAGCGACGATGTAACCAGCCCGCGCATTCGGGTAACGATGCCTGCCGACTAACGCTTGGCTCAATTCCGCGTGGTTTCCCGCGAGCAGCAGCGGTCTGACCGCCTCGACCGAGCGAATGCCCATTCGCGCCGAGCAGCCGCCCGTGAAGAAACAAAAAACCATTTCCTCCCAAAGGCATTCGTCGGTTCCGCTCGTCCGAATGTCTTGAAATTCCGCCTGTCGTTTCCTGATTTCTTCGCGTCGTTCCAAGTGTGCGGCTTTTATTTTTTCAATCGTTAAGGGCGTTTGTTCTTTTTTCACGAAGACTGTTAATTGAGCCTAATTTTAGGAGTTTCTTCGCTAAAATGCAATGTTTTTTTGAGATTGAAAAGGCGGCGGACTGAAGTTTGACTATGTTTTCCAAATCCGACTTTATTTTCTCCGAAAATTTACAGAAAAACTTTCCTTTTCGTAGTTTTTAAGGTATAAGCGAATAACATCGTTTCCATAAGCGATATTTAAGGCTTACATCCAAATCTTGATTGAATACATCAAAACCCACGTTTGGCGCAAAAGGCGTGAAACTGAAAAAGTTTTTTGTGCTTGAAAAACACGGCGGTCGGTATGCTACAATAATTTCCAGCCTTCCAAACAGGAAAGCCTGCCGCAACTGCCAAAAAATAAAATTATGAACCGTTTTATCAAGAATAAATCTTCTCTGTGGCTTTGTGCCGCCGTCGCGCTTTGGCTTGGCTCAACCATCTCCGCCTTCGGACAAGTCTCGACCAAACCGACTGTTCCGCCGCAGAAACCTCTTTTGCAGCCGATTATCGTTCAGCCGGACAAAACCAATTCGTCGCAGCCGACGGGCGTTAATCAGCAAAAATCCGCCGCGCCGCTCGTGACGAAAACGGGCAGTTCGTCGCCGACCAGCGTAGTTACGCGCAAAACTTCTTTTCCGGTTTTGGCTGACGTGGCGATTCCCGGTTATTCAGGCATTCTGGTTGAAAACCTGGACGGCAACGTCGTTTTAGACAGCGCTTCAAACTTTCCTTTTAATCCGGCTTCCAATGTAAAAATCGCCACCGCTTACGCCGTTTTGAAAACCTTCGGACCCGATTATCGTTTTCCGACGAGCTTCTGGACGGACGGACAACTCGAACAAGCGACCGGAACGCTTTACGGCAATTTGTATGTGTCGGGACGCGACCCGATGTTTAGTAACGAACACGCCGTCAGCGTCGCCGCCGAATTGAACCGTTTGGGCGTTCGCAGCATCACCGGCGATTTAATCGTGACCGATAATTTTGCGATGAATTATTCCACGCAGGCGCAGTATTCGGGCAATGCACTGCTAGCAGTGCTGAATTCGGTGAAGCGTTCGGCGGCGGCGACCCGCGCCTGGAACAATTATCTAATCAGTTCGAGAAAAACCGCCGTCTCGGTTCCGAGCGTAGCGGTGGCGGGCGGCGTTTACGTGCAGGCGCTTCCGACCAATGCGAAACTCGTTTTTTCGCACGAATCGGCGCCGATGCGCGAAATTCTCAAAGTCACACTTTGTTATTCAAATAACTTTTTGTCGGAACGCCTGGGCGATATGCTCGGCGGACCGTATGCCGTCGCTCGAATCGTGCAGCAAGGCGGACAAATCGCGCCGGAAGAATTTTACATTCAGACGGCAAGCGGACTCGGCATCAACCGCGTCACGCCGCGGGCGATGATGAAATTACTGCGGGCGTTAAGAAGCGATTTGACAAAAAATAAAATGAGTTTCACCGACATTATGCCGGTTGCCGGAATTGACAAAGGAACGCTCGAAGGACGTTTCGACACCGATTTTGCGCGCGGCAGTGTGGTCGGTAAAACCGGAACTCTGGGACAAACCGACGGCGGCGTGAGCAGTTTGGCAGGCGAGATTCAGACGCGAAACGGCAAACTTCTGTTCGTTATTTTCAATCAGCGCGGCGGCGTTGCCCGTTTTCGCGCTTTTCAGAATTCGCTCGTTTCTTTGATTCAGGGACAAATGGGCGGCGCGACTCCGATGGGTTATAACGAAATTTCGCTCGATGTCCGATTGGCGACGACGCGCATTACTTATCCCGACACGCGCGCCAGAGTTAACGAAGAATAAAGGAACGCCAGCATCTTGCTGGCAAACACTGATGCCAGCAAGGTGCTGGCGTTCCATTTAAGGAAGCAAAAAACTTTGCTTCCTTTTTATTTTGCGCTTTACCGAAAAGCATACGATAATTCACGTTTGCCGAGAAAGCATTTAAGAATGGATGAGCGAAACCGAAAAGACCGGACAAACAGAAGAACCGCCCGAAAAATTAGCCGACCCGACCGAGCAGACGGAACAAGTCGAAGCCGAAAAACCGAAAAATCGAAGCGTCGCCCGTAGCGCGGGCATCGTCTCGATTGCGGTGATGTTCTCGCGCGTTTTGGGCTTAGTGCGAGAGGTGATTTTCGCCAAGTATTTCGGGGCGGGGTTTTTGTATGACGCATTTCTGGTCGGCTTCCGCATTCCGAATATCCTGCGCGACCTTTTCGCCGAAGGCGCGCTTTCTGCCGCGTTCGTCAAAGTCTTCACCGATTACCAACTCAAAAAAAGCGAAACGGAAGCATGGCAGTTGGCGAGTTTGATTTTTAACGCGCTGGCGATTGTTTTGAGCGTCGTTACTATCATCGGAATTTTCACCGCTCCGTATCTCGTTCCGCTGCTCGCGCGCGGCTTTTCGCCGGAAAAAGCCGCGCTCGCCGTAACTTTGACGCAAATAATGTTTCCGTTTATTCTGCTCGTCGCGCTCGCCGCCGTTGCGATGGGCGTGTTGAATACAAAAGGCAGATTCGGCGTTCCGGCTTCGGCTTCGACGGCTTTCAACATCGCTTCAATCATCTTCGGACTCGGTTTGGCTTTTTACTTAAGCGGCGGCGTTTGGGAAACGTCTTCGGACAAAGATTTAGTGCCAAGCGCGGCGGCGCAATGGGCGATTATCGGAATGGCAATCGGAACTTTAATCGGCGGTGCGTTTCAGCTATTTATCCAAATTCCATCCTTGCTTCGTGTCGGCTTTCGCTTTTCGCCCGTCGTCAGTTTTACCGACGAAGGCGTGCGGCGCGTGATGCGCCTGATGGGTCCGGCAATCATTGGCACGTCAGCCGTGCAAATCAAAGTTTTGGTTGATACGTTTATCGTCTCCAGCATTGACGGCGGGCAATCGTGGCTCAGTTACGCTTTTCGCCTGATGCAGTTTCCAATCGGACTGTTCGGCGTGGCAATCGGCACGGCGGCGATTCCGACGCTTTCGCGGCTGGCTTCGGAAAACAATTTCACTAAATTCCGCTCGACTCTATCCGATGCGCTCAAGCTGGTTTTTCTGTTGACGATTCCGGCGGCGTGCGGTCTCGCCGTTTTGGGCGAGCCGATTATTCGACTGCTTTACGAACGCGGCGAATTCAACGCGTTTGACACGAATATGACGGCGTGGGCTTTGGGGGCGTATTCGATTGGCTTGACCGGCTATGCGGCGATAAAAATCGTCTCGCCGTCATTTTATGCATTGGACGACGCGAAAACGCCGATGTATGTCAGTATCGCTTCGATTCTGGTTCACGTCGTCGTCAGCTATTCGATGATGCGATTTCTCTCGACGGTCGGCGTGACGGTTGAGCGTCCAGACGGTTTCGGACATGTCGGCGTGGCGCTGGCGACTTCGACTGTCGCGCTGGTCAATTTTTTCGCACTTACATTTCTAATGCGGCGGCGCATTTCCGGTTTGAACGGCAGAGAGATTTTCGCCGCATTTATAAAAATCGTCATCGCTTCGGCGGCGATGTCGGCGGTTTGCTACGTAAGTTATTATTTTTTGACAAATTCGCTCGGCGCGAAAAGTTTAATCGTCAAACTCGTCGAAGCCTTCGTGCCGATTGCTTTGGGCGGAATCGTATTTTTTATCGCCGCAAAAGTTTTGCGGATTGGCGAGATTGATAAATTGGTCGGCGCGATAAAACGAAAATTAGGACGTAAATAAAATGAATGACAAGCAAGTAAATGACAAAAATTACCGTGAGCGAGTTTATGAAATCGTCCGCGAAATTCCAGTCGGGCGCGTGATGACTTATGGACAAATCGCGGAAATTTTGGGCGAAGGTTACACGCCACGCACCGTCGGATTTGTGATGCACGGCGCGGACACAAAGGAAACGCCGTGGCAGCGCGTCATCAATTCACAGGGCGCGTGTTCGACCGGCAGACTGACCGTTCCCGTTAATTTGCAACAGCAAATTCTCGAAGACGAAGGCGTGAAATTTGACGCGAAAGGTCGCTGCGATTTGAAAGTTTATCAATGGTCGCCCGAAGGTTTCGAGAGTAACGAAGATGAAGAACAGCCGAGTTTATTCGGATAATTAACTTTACCAATGATTTTGCTTTCACTTTTGCTTTTTGCCTTTTTACTTTTTACTTTTCATCTGCCCCATTTCAATTTATTCCGCAGAACGTCAAAGTAATTTCGATTCGGCGGCTGGACGAGATTAAAATTCGTCGGACTTTTGCGAATCGAAACCGTATCGCCGGTTTTCATCTGATAACCGATTTGCCCGTCTAAAGTTATCGCCACGCCTTCGTTTTCATTCTTTAACTTTAGATTTATTTCCGCCGTGTCCGGCACGACAATCGGACGGTTCGTTAAAGTGAACGGACAAATCGGCGTCAGCACGACGGCATTCATCGAAGGATAAACAATCGGACCGCCCGCCGACAAATTATAGGCGGTCGAGCCGGTCGGCGTGGCGACGATTAAGCCGTCGGCGCGAAACGAATTGACGAAAAGATTATCTAGCTCGATTTCGATTTCGATGATGCGGGCGAGCGCGGCTTTGTTAATGACGACATCGTTTAGGACTCGTCCGCTTTCCAAAACCGCGCCGCCGCGTCGGTGTTCGATTTCGAGCATCACGCGGCGGTCAATCGCATAATCGCCCGCGAGAATCGCTTCGAGCGCGCCGAACATTTCCTCGATGCGAAACTCGGTCAAATAACCGAGACTGCCGTAGTTTATTCCCAAAACTAAAACTTCCCGATTGCCGATTAAACGCGCGGTTGAAATCATCGTGCCGTCGCCGCCGAGAACGACGATTAAATCGGCTTGCGCTTGAAATTTTTCGAGTCCGACCATTTCGATGCCGCATGCTTCGGCATTGTATTTTTCATTTTCTTCACGCTGTTTGCCGATTAAGTTTATGTTTCGTTTTTCAAGCCAATCGGAAAGCTCGCAGGCGGTCGCCCACGCTTCTTTATGATTCGGCTTGACGACCACGCCGACGCATTTTATTTCTTGATTTTTCATTCGGAAAAGTTCTGTTAATGATTAACCAAAAGATTCAGAACTACCAGTTTTTATAATTCTCGCCTGTTAATCCAACTTCGGATGCTGCTCGACAAACTTCAAAAGATTTCCGACGTAAGAGACAAATGGCGGACAAGCGATATTATGCGCCGAAAGAAGCCCGTCGGCGACTCTCGTGTCGTAAGTTTGCGGTACGAAAAAATACGGCACCGACGGAAACGGCAAACCGGAAACAATCGGCGAAAACGGCAGCATCAGAGATTTTTCGATTAACTGCGGCGGCGGTTTGACGACGGATTTTTTATTTGTCAACGCCTCGCTAATCGCATCGAAAAGCTCTTCGGTCGTCAACGGATTCGGGTCGGCAAGCGCGACGGTTTTCCCGACTGCGCGTTCGTCCGCCGAGAGCGCCGCGATTGCCTCGACGACGAAATCAACCGGCACGAGATTTAATTTGACCGCCGAGTTTCCGACGTTGACGAAGCGCAGCAAATTCGGCGCTTTTCGCAGATAATGAATCAGCGAATAAATGCCGTCGTATTTCGCCGTCTCGCCCGTTTCCGAATCGCCGACGACGACCGACGGGCGATAAATCGTCGTCGGGATTTCGCTTTTCAATTGCTCGACTTCGATTTCCGCCAGATATTTCGTTTCCTCGTAAAAATTGCGAAACCCCGCCGCGTGTTCGAGTTCGGTTTCGAGAATTTCGCCTGTCCGTTTCCCGGCAATATAACAAGTCGAAACGTAATTGTAGCGGCGCAGATTCTTCAAACTTTTGACAAACTCGTTGACGTTGCGCGTTCCTTCGACATTGACCGAATAAGCCGTATCTTTCGCCGCCGATAAATCGTAAACGGCGGCGAGATGATGAACGTCGGTTGTCTCCGCTTGAATGATGCGTAAATCCGCGTCGGAAATTCCGAGATTTTTTTTGGTGATGTCGCCTTCGACGAGCGCGAAATTCTCCGGCGGCGCGTTTGTATTTCGGGCGATTTCTTCGACCTCGCGCATTGCCTTTTCGATAAAAGGTTTTTGCACGAGCAGGAAAAATTGCGTGTCGCGCCGCGCCAGGCGCGCGACGAGCCGTTCGGCGATAAAACCGGGAAAGCCGGTTAGAAAAATTGTTTCGTCGAAAGTCATCTGTTGAAATTATAGCCGTTAGACGCGGAAAAAACACCCGGAGCGACAACGCAGTCGAAAACTGAACAATTTTATTTCGACCGAAAGCCCGTGCCGCCGGCACATTCGTCAATCGCGCAATTTCCGGCAATCTCCGCATCGCCGAGACTTTTTACAACCGCTGCTGCTTATGTTAGAGTTCGGTAAAAGTGCAAGTGAAAAAACAGGAAAATAAAAAGTCGAGAAAAAAACGCTCTTTTCACGAAAACGCGCCGGGCGAATTGGATGAGCCGCGCTGGTCGGTCGTGTCGTTTGAGGCTCGCGCGGCAGGCAATTTGACTTACGCGCAGGCGGCGGAGAAATTAAAGGAACTCGCGGCGCAGAAAATTTCCGGGCTTTGCATCATCACCGACGAAGCCGCTGCGCGAATCGGCAAAAAATAGACAAAACTCAAAACTCTAAAATTACTTTCCCGAAACTTCTATTCGATTCGAGGTACTCGTGCGCTTCTCTGACCGCTTCGACCGGAAAAACTTTATCCAGATTCGGTTTGATTTTCCCCGCTGCGACAAGCGGCAAAACATCTTCAACAAACTTTCGCGTCGCCCCGGCTTTCTCTTCGGTCGAGCGCGAGCGCAAAACCGTGCCGACGATTTTCAGACGTTTCGACAAAGCCGTCCCGAGATTAAATTCCGCCCTTGTGCCGCCGGTCAAGCCAACCAAAATCAAGCGACCTTTAAGCGCGAGGCTTTCCAGATTTGCCGCGAAATACTTCGCGCCGACCAAATCCAAAATCACGTCAACGCCTTTCCCTTTTGTTTCTTCTTTAAGAAACTCTGCGAAGTTATTCTGCACATTATCGGTTAAAATTGATTTATCGAGTCCATATTCAGCAGCGTTTCTGAGCTTGTCAATTGCGCGGGAACTTCCAAAAACTTTAATCTCTTTTGCCTTCGCCAGTTGCAGCGCGGCGAGTCCGACGCCCGAACCGACGGCGTGAATCAAAAGCGTTTCGTGTTTTTGCAGATTGCCTTGCGTGAAAATCGCGTCGTGCGCGGTGATAAACGCTTCGGGAATTGCAGCAGCTTCGACGAAATTCAAATTGTCGGGAATTTTTGCGAGCAGTGATTCGTCGGTTGTAAGAAACTCGGCTTGCGCGCCGCCCGCCGTGATACCGAAAACTCGGTCGCCGATTTTATATTCGCTTGCGCCGTCACCAGTTTCCGCCACTTCACCCGCAAATTCAAGCCCTAAAATTTTTTCGGGAAATCCTTTCGGCGCTGAATAAAAACCTTGCCGTTGAAGAATATCGGCACGATTGAGAGCCGCCGCCTTCACATTTACTAAAACTTCCGTCGCTTTCGGTGCGGAAGGATTTTCAACCCGGCGGATTTCCAAATTCTCCGCGCCGCCGAATTCTTTGACGTAAACTGCTTTCATAAATTTAAGCCTTTGGTTTTTAGTCTTTGGTTTTTAGCCGGAAAATTATCACAAAAGTTTGAGATTTTTACCACCAAAACCAAAAAACTAAAAACCAAAGACCAAAAACTTATCTTTTCATCAAATCCGCGTATTCGCCTTCGTCAACCCATTTCAGAATTTCCGAGACGCGCCAGATGGGAAACGGATGCGACAAACCCGAACCTAAAATGTCCGCCCAGAAGCGGTCGAGTTTTTTCTCGTCGTAATTTTTCTCAAATTCGCGCGCCTGCTCTAAAAACAAATCGTAATCAATTTTCGAGGCGAAAGTTCCGCCGCAGAGTTTCATCATCGTGCGCCCGATGACGTGCGGGTCTTGCGTCACCAGCAGTGCGGCGCGGTCGCACGAAAGTTCGGCTTTGCGCGCCCACGCGAGCAAGGAGCCGCTGATGCCGGCGGAAATCAGAAACTTGATAATGTCCGCACCCGGAATCAGCCGCGCCAGCGAAGCATTCGCCAGCGCTTCGATAAGACGTGCGGCGGTCAGATACAAAACATGCTCGGCGTGAATGTGTCCGACTTCGTGCGCGATAACCGCCAGAGTTTCTTCGTCGTTTAGCCGCTCGATCAAAGACGAATGCAGCACGATAATCGGTCGGTCAACGCCGCCCGTAAAAGCGTTGACGACCGGATTTTGCTGCACGTAAAGTTCCGGCATATCAACCCCCAAAGTCGTGCAGGCGATTTGCAGTTTGGCGTATAAATCCGGGCATTGTTTCGGCGTAACTTTCACTGCGCTCGCCATAAACATCACGCGGATGGCGGATTCGCCCGTCACTTTCAGCAACTGTTTTAACGCCGTATCAATTCCGGGAATCGCCCGCAACGCGGCGAGAGCCTTGCTGTCCGCCGGATGAACGTATTCGTGTTTACTCAAATCGGCAAACTTTTTATGCGCTTCGTTCGAGAGCGGCAGACGGCAGCGTCCGCACACGGCTTCATTGTTTTTGTAATCTTCGCGGACGGAATTTTTCTGTCCGCAGTAACGGCATCGCACCGAATAACGTTCGGTAGCAGCGGCTGTTGAATCTTTTTTTGACATAATTTACGAGTGTAGATAGATATTTCCGATAATTCAAATTTCAAGCGAATCTCGCCCATTAAAACGAAAAACGACGGCGAAAAGTTTAGATGCAGATTCGATTCGTCTTTATCGCTGCGATTGTGCATTATATTTCTAAAGCTATGAAAAGGCGTTTGTTCAAATTCATCCGAATCGCCGCGCTGATTTTTATTGTTTTAATCGGCGTTTTGGTTGGGATAATTTTATGGAGCGAACGCGACGAAGCCGTGATCAAAGAATACGCGAAAAATGAACGTCTGCCGACGATAAAAACTGATTGGCAAGGCACGCCGGTTGACGAGAAAGGCAGATTCGTCAATGCTGAATTTCCCTTTTTGCCGAAAGTGTCGGATATGCTGAAGTGGCAGCTCGGCGCACGACCGCAGAAACAGGAAAAGCAAGCTGATGTTGAACGACTCGAAATCAAAGACCCGACTGAATTTCTGAACTCTGAGGCGGACGGAATTTTATGGTTCGGTCACGCTTCGTTTTTGATTCGCTTGAACGGCGTCAGCATTCTGCTCGACCCAGTTTTCGGAGAACCGTCGTTTATCACTCGCCTTGTTACGCCCGCATCGCCGCTCGAAAAAATTCGTAAAGTTGATTACATTCTCATCTCGCACGACCACCGCGACCACTGCGACGAGGCGACGATTGAACAACTCACTGAAAAATTTCCCGATGCTAAAATTCTCGTCGGATTGCGAATGGACGAGCTTTTAAGCGATTGGAATTCTTCCAAAACCGAAATCCAAACCGCCGGTTGGTATCAGCAATTCAACCTGTCGACGGACAAAATAAAAATCTCGTTTCTGCCCGTTCGCCATTGGTCGCGGCGCGGACTTTTCGACACGAATGCCAGACTTTGGGGCGGATTCGCTATCGAGGGCGCGGGCAAGAGGATTTATTTCAGCGGCGATTCCGGTTACGGCAGCCATTACGCGGAACTCGCTGAAGTGTTTCCGAAAATAGATTATTTCATCATCGGCATTGGCGCATACGAGCCGAATTGGTTTATGCGCGCCAACCACAATTCGCCGCACGAAGCATTTCAGGGATTTCTCGATGCAAAAGCCGATGCTTTGATTCCGATGCACTTCGGGCGTTTCGATTTGTCGGACGAGCCGCCGAGCGAACCGCTGCGCCTTTTAAAGGAAAAAGCCGCAAGCGAAGGCGTTTCAGATAAAATAAAAAATCTTCAAATAAACGAAAGTATTAATTGGTAAACCTACAAAAACAAACGCCGTAGGCGTGATATATTTATAGCCTCAAGCATTATAAAAATTTTCGAGTTCTGTAGGAACGGCATATTTATAGATCGGGCAGGAACGGCATATTTATAGACGATGGCAAATACCTATTCGCAAATTTACGTTCAAGTCGTCTTTGCAGTTCACGGACGAGACAATCTAATCAAAAGCGAATGGCGCGATGAACTTTATAAATACATCACTGGAATCGTTAAAAACCACGAACAAAAATTGATTGTCATTGGCGGCATCTCCAATCACATTCATATTCTACTCGGCATCAAACCGAACATCGCATTGTCGGATTTGGTAAGAGAAATAAAAGCCAATTCGAGTCGTTTTATCAACGAACGAAAATTTGTAAGAGGTAAATTTTACTGGCAAGAGGGTTTTGGAGCGTTTTCCTATTCACATTCGCAACTCGATGCGGTTATTCGTTACATAGAAAATCAAGAAACCCATCATGCCGAGAAAAGTTTTAAGGATGAATACAAGGGATTTTTGAGAAATTTCCGCGTTGAACACGACGAGAAATATCTGTTTGAATGGCTTGAATAGAATATGCCGTTCCTAAAGTCTATAAATATGCCGTTCCTACGGAACTCGATTGATTTTTGTTTGTCAGTTCTATAAATATGTCGCTCCTAGCGGAGCTAGTTTTAAAAAAACTATTATGCACTTTCCAAGAGCCAGCGGCATTCTGCTGCATGCGACTTCGCTGCCGAGCCGTTTCGGTGTCGGCGATTTCGGCAGCGAAGCGTTTCAGTTTATAGATTTTCTGCAAAAAGCCGGACAAACTTACTGGCAGATTCTGCCGCTCGGTCCGACCGGATACGGCGACTCGCCGTATCAATCTTTTTCGGCGTTCGCCGGAAATACGCTGCTCATCTCGCCAGAAAAAATTGTCGAAGACGGATTTTTGACGAAAAAGGAAATCGCCGACGCGCCGAAATTTTCCGCCGACCGAGTTGATTTCGGCGTAGTGATTCAGTGGAAAAATAAAATTTTCAAACAGGCTTTTGAAAGGTTCAAACGAACCGACGACGAACAAATCGCCCGCGCTTTTCACGAATTTTGCGACCGCAATAATTTCTGGCTCGAAGATTATGCGCTCTATCGCGCGATCAAATTATCAATCAGCCAGGATTCGTGGCAGGACTGGGACCAGCCGCTGAAATTGCGCGAGCCTGAAGCATTGGAAAAAGCGCAGCGTGAACTCGACGAAATTATGTTCGCCGAGAAATTTTGTCAATTTTTATTTTTCAAACAATGGTTCGATTTGAAACGATACGCCAATAAGAAAGGAGTGAAAATAATCGGCGATGTGCCGATTTTCGTCGCGCTCGATTCAGCCGACGTGTGGTGCGATCCGTCGCAGTTTAAGTTAAACGCGGACGGTTCGCCAACGGTTGTGTCGGGCGTTCCGCCGGATTATTTCTCAAAAACCGGACAGCGTTGGGGCAATCCGATTTACGATTGGGAACGGATGCGCGCGGACGGATTTCGCTGGTGGATTGAACGAATGAGATTTGCCACACAGCAGACCGACATCATTCGCGTTGACCATTTTCGCGGTTTTGAGGCGTGTTGGGAAGTTCCCGCCGCGGACAAGACGGCGCAAAACGGACGCTGGGTTTCTGCGCCGGGCGCGGAGCTTTTCAGCGCGCTGCGCGACGCGCTCGGCGATTTGCCGTTTATGGCGGAAGATTTGGGCGATATTACGCCGGCGGTCGAGCACCTTCGTGATTCGTTCGGTTTCGCGCGAATGAAAATTTTGCTTTTCGCTTTCGGCGGCGGCGCGGATAATCCGTATTTGCCGCACAATCACGTCAAAAACGCGGTCGTTTACACGGGCAATCACGACAACGATACAGTCGCCGGTTGGCTCAAATCGGCGAACAAAACAGAACGCGATTTTTGTTTGAAATATCTCAATTCAACCGGCAAGGAAATTCATTGGGATTTTATTCGCGCCTCTTTCGCGTCGGTCGCCGATAGTGCGATTGTGCCGATGCAGGACATTCTCGGCTTGGGCAATGAAAGTCGAATGAATCTGCCTTCAACTGATTCGGGAAATTGGAATTGGAGATGTCAGCAGAAGGATTTTTCCGGCAAACTCGCCACAAAATTAAAGGAAATGACGAAAACCTACGGACGGATTTAAAGTGGAAAAGTGAAAAAGCGAGATTCCCGAAATTCAAACTAACTTTTTCACTCTTTCACTTTTAACCTGACGACCGTTTCGACGTGGTGCGTTTGCGGGAATAAATCGAGCACGACGATTGATTCGATTGAATAGTCATTTTCGGTTAACATTTTCAAATCGCGCGCCAGCGTCGAAGGTTCGCAGGAAACATAAGAAATCTGCTTCGGTTGTAATTTTAAAATGATTTCAACCGTTTCTTTTTCAGTGCCGGAGCGCGGCGGATCGAGAAGAAGAAAGTCGAGATTTTTTAGATCTTCCGAATTTTCTTTTAACCAATCGCCGACCGTTTCGCGGTAAAATTTGACGTTTGTGAGCCGCGCGTTTTCGACGTTTTTTTCGGCGTAATCAATTGCCTTGTCGTAACCTTCAACGCCGACGACCGTTTGAAACTTTCGCGCCAGTGGCAACGTGAAAAGTCCGACGCCGCAGTATAAATCGAGCGCGTTTTCTCCTGCCGCATTCCTCGTTGCCGTCTCGATAAGTTGTTCAATCAAAAACGGATTGCCCTGAAAAAAACTCGTCGCATCAAACAAATACTTTTCACCGCCTGCCGTAAAAGAAATTTCTTCGGTCGGCTCGATCATCTCCGCCGAATAAATGGAAACTGCGCCGCCCGCCGTCGCCGATTCAATTTCAACCGTCTCGCTCCAGAAACTTTCCCAAACAATTGTTTCGCGCAGTTCGGTTAAAACCTGTTGCAATTCGGGTTTGAGAATCGGGCAGATTTCAACGTCAATAATATCGTGCGATTTTCTCTGAAAATAACCGATTTTTTTCCGCCTGGTATCAACGTGCCACCCGGCGCGCGAGCGATATTCGTAATCGTTCGGGCTGCCGATAATCGGAATTTCCGGCTCGTAATCTATTCGTCCGATGCGCGTTAGACAATCGCGGACAATGCCGACTTTTGCCGCGAGCTGCGCTTCGTATTTTAACTGCTGAAAATCGCAGCCGCCGCAGCGTCCGAAGTATGGACAGCGCGGCTCGGTTCGTTCGGGTGACGCGTGGAGAATTTCGACAATTTCGGCGAAAGCGGTTTTGCCTTTTAACTGATTGACGCGAACCCGAAGCCGGTCGCCCGGGGCGGATAAGGGAACGAACACGGTGAGATTTTCGGCGAACGCCAAACCGAAACCGTTCGGCACGATTTTTTCGATTCGCACGTCGAGAAGCTCGCCAACTTTAGATTGTTTGCTCAATAAATGTTTTCAACCTCAATTTACAAATAAAACAAACTCAGACACGGAATTTCAGATTGTTCGCGCAAGCGTTTAAGCAGCATTAAATCGAAAGTGCGCCGGTAAACTTCCCGTTCCATTTTGTTTTTATACGCGGCGATTTGTTTTTCGATTTCGCCTTTTAATGTCTCGGTTTCAAAATTACGAAGCAGGCTTTCATCAATCATCGCGTCTAACTTTTCCAGCGAATTTTCAAGATTTTCTGCCGGATGTGCTTTTTCTCTAAGTTTTGTAAGGTGACTGAGAACTTTCCCCAGAGTCATCTGCAAATCGCCTTCGGTTTTATCTTTGGCTAATTTTAATTCAAGCGAAACTTTTTCGAGATGCGCGGCAACCGCGTCGTCGGAAAACAAATTCGATTCCGGCGGTTTCTGACTCGGGACTTTGGACTCCGAGCTTTCGACTTTCTTGTTTCCGTTTTTCCCGACTTGCCGCTCCAGCCATCCGGCGTATTGCGCTTCGATTTCCTCTTTGCAGTAAAGCAGACTTTTGACGGTTCTTTTGCGATCTGTTTGCCCGTCAACACCATCGAAAATTTTTTCGATGCCGCACAAAATAATGTGCAGCGGAACTTCGCGCTCCTGCCAGCTTTCAATCAGCGCCCAATCGAGCGGCGACAAAAGCAGATTGCGCCCACGCCGACGAATGAACAGTTCTTCGATTTCGGAAAAATAATTATAATAATTCAAGGAATTCGATAAATTGAATTATTTATTCATTGCGGCATTGAATCATTTCTGAAATGAACCGATGAATAAATGATTCGATGAACAAATGATTCGATTAATCTTATTCAAAGCGAATTTTCATTCGCTGCAAAGCGCGCACGTCTTCGTCGGTCAAGTCGAGTTCGATTTCTTCCGGGAAATCTCCAAAGCCGTCTTCGGTCGGCTGCAGACCGATTTCTAATTTGAGAGTTAAATTCGGCTCGTAACCGAGTTGGCGCAAACCTTCAATTGCGTCTGCCACGCGCAAAGACTTTTCCACCGCCTGGTTGATCGCATCGCCTAGTTCGCCCACCGCTTGTTTTGCGTTTTTGTCGAGTTTCATTTTCGCTAAATGAAAATGCTACGCGAGGCGTGAAGAAAATTCAAACAGGACGGACAGGATTTACAGGATAAAAAATTAAAACCGAGTAAAATTGATTTCCATCCTGTTTATCCCGTTCATTCTGTCAATTGTCTGCCTTGTTCAATGCAGAAAATTTTGTGTTAATCTATTGCCGTTATGACAGAAAGACGCGAAAAATTTCAAACTTCATCGGGCATCGAACTGCCCAACGACTTTAATCCGGCGAATACGAAAATTGATTACGAAACGGATTTGGGACATGCCGGAGAATTTCCCTACACGCGCGGCGTCCGAAAGAATATGTATCGCGGGCGTTTTTGGACGATGCGCCAATACGCCGGCTTTGCGACCGCCGAAGAATCAAACGCGCGTTACAAATATCTTTTGTCCGCCGGCACGACCGGCTTAAGCGTGGCGTTTGATTTGCCGACGCAAATCGGGCTTGATTCGGACGACGAACTGGCGGCGGGCGAAGTCGGCAAAGTCGGCGTGGCGATTGATTCTTTAGAAGATATGTTGCGCTTGTTTGACGAAATTCCGCTCGATACGGTTTCGACTTCTATGACGATTAACGCGACGGCTTCGACGCTTTTGTGTTTGTATCTGGCGGTAGCGCGAAAGCAAAATGTTTCGTTTGATCGAGTTCAGGGAACGATTCAAAACGATATTTTGAAAGAATATATCGCCCGCGGAACTTATATATATCCGCCGGAGCCGTCGCTTCGTTTGATTACCGATACTTTTGCTTTTTGCGCGGCTGAAGTCCCGAATTGGAACACGATTTCGATTTCCGGTTATCACATCCGCGAAGCCGGTTCGACCGCCGCGCAGGAAATCGCCTTCACGCTGGCTGACGGCATAGCGTATGTTGACGCAGCGATTTCCGTCGGTTTAAAAGTTGATGATTTTGCGCCGCGTCTGTCGTTTTTCTTTAATTCGCATAATAATCTGCTTGAAGAAGTCGCCAAATTTCGCGCCGCGCGCAGGCTTTGGGCGAAGATTATGCGCGACCGCTTCGGCGCGAAAAACCCGAAATCTTTAATGCTTCGTTTTCACACGCAAACCGCCGGTTCGACCCTTACGGCACAGCAGCCGGAAGTCAATGTCGTGCGGACGACGATTCAAGCACTGGCGGCGGTTTTGGGCGGAACGCAATCGCTGCACACGAATTCGATGGACGAGGCGCTCGGTTTGCCGACCGAATCGGCGGCGCGCATCGCTTTGCGGACACAGCAGGTTATCGCCAACGAGTCGGGCGTCGCCGACCTTGTTGACGCGCTCGCTGGAAGCTATGCGATTGAAGAATTGACGAATGAACTTGAACAAAAAGCCGTCGAATACATCGAAAAAATTGATGCGATGGGCGGAATGCTGAAAGCAATTGAAAACGGTTATCCGCAGCGCGAAATTCAGGAAGCCGCGTTCGATTATCAAAAAGCGGTCGAGACCAGCGATGCCGTCGTCGTCGGCGTCAATAAATTTCAGATAGCCGAAAACGAAACGATTCCCATTCTCCGCGTTGACCCGCAAATCGAACGCAATCAAATCGAACGCGTCCGCGCAGTGCGTGAAAAACGCGATAAAGGAAAAGCTGAAAACGCTTTGGCAAAATTAGAAGAAGGCGCGCGCGGAAATGAAAATCTTTTGCCGCGAATTTTGGATTGCGTCGAAAGCTACGTGACCGTCGGGGAGATTTCTCACCGATTAAGGAGAGTTTGGGGCGAATACTGCGAAGCAGTCGCTTTGTAAAAATCATCTGCCGCGTTTTTACTTCGGTTGATTTGAGGTTTAATAAATGCTACTGTTTCACAGATGAAACAAGCATTTCTTTTATATTAAGGAGAACATTTAGATGCCAGCAACAGGGACAACTGAAATTGAAACAATCGGCAGTCGAACCGAAATTGCCGACGAGAAATCGAATTTGGAATTACGCTCGATCCGCGAAATCGTTAAAGATTTATCAAAACCGATTGCTCAAAAACATCAGCGAAAGCGGCGGCAGGGCGGAAAAGAAATCACTTATCTCGCCTGGCACGACGCAGTGAAATATCTCGACCACTTTGCGCCCGGCTGGTGTTATGAAATCCGCTCGATTGATTCGGTTGCCGGAAAATTGATTATGACCGTGCGTTTGACGATTCAGTGCGCGGAAGGCACGGTTTATCGTGAAGCGACCGGACAGGAAGATGAAGATTTAGAAAGTTATGGAAATTCGTCAAGTAATGCGGAATCTATGGCTTTGCGTCGTGCTGCTGCAAAATACGGATTAGGACTGTCGCTTTATGACCAAAACAAATAATTATAGTCCTCTCGACGAGCCTCGACGCGATTAAGGAACGCCGCACGACGGTCGTCATCTCGCACAGCATTTCGCAGATTATAGATTCGGACGTTATTTTCGTTTTAAAGGAAGGGCGCGTCGTCGAAAGCGGAACGCACGAAGAACTTTACGAGAACGGCAAAACTTACCGCGAGATTTTCAACGCCTCAGCCAGAAGTTTGAATTTAGGCAAAATCTCGAAAACAATGGAATACGAAACAATCGAATAATTTAAAAATCAAAAAGCCGTCTCGAAATGACACGGCTTTTTAATTTTTTTTCGCGCTGTAATTTTAGTAGCTGCGGACGTAACGGCGACCGTTGCGGTAATAAACGCGGGTTCTTTGCGGATAAGCGCGACGGCTGCTGCTCACGACGTAACCGCGGTTCGAACGGCTTCTATAATAACCTCGATTTAACGGACGACCGGTATCACGGCGATAATCGCGTCTCGCGTCGCGGCGGTCTTCACGATAATCGCGCCTGGCTTCACGACGATTTTCTCCTCGACGAATATCCTGTTTGTAATCCCGACGCGCGTCCCGAATTTCATCTCGATATTCGCGTCTGGCTTCTCTTCGATTTCCCCTATTCTGTGCGTTCGCCGTGTCAACACTAACGAACATTATGCCGAACGCAAATGCGATGATTCCGGCTTTAAGTAAATTTTTCATCTTATTTCTCCCTACTCTTGTTTTTATTTGGCACGTTTTTTATAAAAACTGTGCTTATTTATTACACAAAGAATTTTTTTCCGATGTGTGTTCGCTAACCTCGCAAAAGATATGCCCAAGACAATTATTTGTCGGAAGTATGTTTGCCGAATCGTTTATATGACTGATTTACATTGGAGTTGCCGACTTATTTTCGCTTTTCTCAGTTTTTACCCGGATTCGTTGCAGAAACGATTTGGTCTATTGGACGCAAAGATATACTCGAAAAGGTGAAAGGCCAGAGCGATTCGTTAATTTTCACATTGCTTTCGGCGGATTAAAAGTTCACTTTTTTCCGGCGACGACGACAATCGAAACGCCGAACGGGAAATCGAAATTTTTGAGCCAAAATCTTTCAGCGCCGAAGAGTTTCCCAAAAACGCCGTTAAGCGCGGAGACGTTCACGTTGTTTTCCGATTCGGGTCGGATGCCGGTGATTCGCATTAAAGTTCTGCCGCCCAAAATCGGCGCGAAAAACGTCCAGTTGGCATAAGTCGCGCGTTCGATTTCAAAACCGGCGCGTTTTAATCTTTCCGTAATCTGTTTTTTCGTGTAGCGAATGCGGTGATTGGAAACGTCGTCCTGCACGCCCCAGAGCCACATAAACGCCGGAACGAAAATTAAAGTTTTGCCGCCTGTTTTAAGAACCCGGTGCATTTCTACAAGTCCGGCAACGTCGTCGTCCAAATGCTCTACGACATCGAGCGCGGTTACAACATCGAAACTTTCATCGGCGAACGGCAGTTTTTCCGCCAAACCTTTGTGAACGGTTAAGCCTTTAGATTTGCAAAATTCGAGCGCATCGTCGGAAACGTCAACGCCTTCCGCCGCGCCGAACTTTTCCAGCATTTCAAGATTGCCGCCCGTGCCGCAGCCGACATCTAAAATCTTTGGTTTTTGGTTTTTAGTTTTTGGTTTTTGGATTATTCGCTCCAAAAAAGATTCCAAAATCTGGCGGCGACCGACATACCACCAATGCGAATCTTCGACGCGGTTCATAATCGCGTAGGTGTGCTGCTGCATTTCTTTTGAAAGAGTTTGGCTCATCGCCTTCAATTCTGTCATAAAAAACCCGAAATAATAAAGCGGCGCTTGAAAAACAAACGCCGCCGGTAATCGGGTAAAGTGAAGGTTAACGCAGTAATTTGAGAAACCGCGCCAATGTTTTTGCCAGTTTCGGGTCGGAGCCTTTGAGCGCGTTAAGATAAATTTCCGCCGCATTAAAATCGCCGAGCTTCGCCGATAAAACTCCCGCGTTAAACAGGGCGGGCGCGTTGTTCGGCAACATCGTCAGCGAGCGTTGGTACATCGCCAAAGCCTCGCGTCGTTTGCCGTTGTCGCGGAGCAAATCGGCGTAGAGTTTCATAAAATTCGGCGAATCGGGTTTGAGTTCAAAAGCCTTATCGTAAGCCTTGATCGCTTCGTCAATCTGACCGCCTTTAGCGTAGATATTGGCTAACCCTAAATAAGCCGCCGGATTTTCTCCGCTTTCGAGCAGTTTGCGATAGGCTTCGCCGGCTTTTGCGTAATTTCCGGTGGTCGAATGAAGCACGCCGATCAAGCTATAAACGCGCGGGTCGGTCGGCTTCATCTTCCAAATCTCATCGAAATACGGCTCGGCTTCAGACATTCGCCGTCCGTAAGTGAGCAGTTGAATCAAATGAAGCCGCACATTCAAATCAGTCGGATTTTCCTTGGCGTGAGATTTCATCGCTTCGATTTGCGTCATCGTTTGCTGACGCGCCCGCCCGACGCTCAGAAGCATATTGATAATTTCATTGCCCGGCTTCATCCGGTCGGCTTCGGCTAAAACCGGCAGCGCTTCCTCAAAACGCGCCGCCTCGCCGAGCGCGGTTCCGAGCGCGACGACCGCTTCAAAATCCTTCGGTTTCAGGGCGACGGCTTTTTTCAGCGGTTCGATGGCTTCTTCGTATCTGGCGTCGCCGATTAAAGCCGAGCCAAGTTCTTTGTTGTAATCGAAACTCTCCGGCGCGGCGGCAACCGCCCTTCGCAGCGCTGCGATGCCGTCCGTCGTTTTACCGCGCCGGATTTGGCTGAGACCTAAATAATACAAAGCGTCAGACATCTTAGCGTCGAGTTCGACGACTTTTTGAAAGGCGCTTGCCGCTTCTTCGTGCTGTCCGAGTTCAAAATATATTCTGCCCGAAAAAAAATACGCCATTGGGTTTTTCGCCTCAAGAGCGGTGGCTTTTCGCGCGGCGGCGAGCGCCTCCGCATCGCGTTCGAGCCGCAAATATAAATCAGCCAGACGAACCAGATACAAAACAACTTTCGGATTTGCCTGCGCCAGTTTTTCATAAATTGCGACGGCTTGCGAAACGCTCCCCGTATCCGCGTAAGGCGCGGCGACGTTTAACAAAATTTCGTTGTCGGGAAATTTACCCAAAGCCGTCTCGGTCAGACGCAAAATTTCTTCCGCCGGACGATTGGCGATTTGCGAAACCGTAATTAAAGCGGCGTGCGCTTCGACTTTTTCGCCGCTCAGACGAACGCCTTCGGCGCACTGCGCGACGGCTTCGGCGTAATTTTTCGTCGAACTTAGTGCCTGACATAGAGCCGAACGAAAAGTGCCGTCATTCGGAGAAAGTTTGACGGCTTCCCGATACAGCGGAATCGCTTCGGCGGCGCGATTAAGCGCCATTAAAGTCGTTCCGATATTGGCGTGAGCGGCGGCTTGCCGTGAATCGAGTTTCACGCTTTGACGAAAGGCTTCGAGGGCTTCGTTAAATTTTCGCTCTTTGACAAGAACTAAACCCTGCTCGAAATAACTTTTCGCCGTCGGCGTTTGCGCCGAAATTGGCAGAAAAATTGAGAAGCAGAAGCACAATAAAAGAAAGAATTTAAAACGCAAAAACATCTTTACCTCGTTGAATATAAAATTAGGATTTTACGGAGGACGAATTTAGAGCAGCGGAATCTTTTAATCCGCGAAGAGAAATTAACTTTACCCGAAAATGAAGCATCAGGCAATAAAATTATTGGGTCTATGGAAGCAAAAGTAATTTAGAGCGGAAAACACTCCAGTAATTTTAACAGCTTTCGCTCCAGTCTTTCATTTCGATGATTAAAGCGATATTCACATTCTTTCAAGTGCAAATAAAAAGTCGAAGTCGGCACGCCGTTGAACTTTTGCAAGCGACGTTTGGCAAACGACCAGAAACTTTCAATTCCGTTGATGTGAACATCGCCGGTAGCGAAAACATCTTTCGAGTGATTGATTCTCAGATGCTTGGAATATCCGACATCAACCAGACCGTTGTAGCCGCGCCAGCCGTCCGAATGAATCACCGAGTCGAGCGAGACACGCGCCCGCGAATAATGTTTTGCAGCGTCTTTTGAGCAGCGTTCGGGACAATCTCGGTGTAGACTTTGCCGTTGCGCTTATAGATACTAAAGACGATTGTTTTACTGCCCGCTCGACGTCCGCGTTTGCCTCTAACTCGACGTGCGCCGAAGTCAGATTCATCAACTTCGATTTCGCAAGCTCGAAAAGGCGAGGCGCGTTCACATTCTTCGGCAATGCGGTTTCTAATTTTCAAATAAATTCGATTAACCGACTGGTGCGCCAGAGCCGTCAGTTGAGCCGTCTTATTAGCGGTCAAATCAAGCGCGAAATACTTGATGATTTGGCGCGTTTTACGCTCGCTAATTTTAGCACACCGATAATATCGGTTTAATTGTTTCATCACAGTAGCTTACAAGTTTATCATTGCTTATTTGCTACCATAGACCCATGAATTATTAAAGCGGCAATCAATAGAACAATCGCTCCGACATCAATTAAAGCGACTTGTCCGACTTCGGCAGTGTAATTCGAGTGGGTAAAAGTCAGAAAAACGAACGCAAACTTGCTGATAAGAGCCGCCGCAATCGCCAAAATTCTGAATTCGGGTTTGACTGCCGCCGCAATCAAAGCCAAACCGACCAAGCCTAAAAGCACGGCGCCATGGCGCATTAAAATCGTCAAAGTTTCGCCTTCAATCGGCAAGCCGTAAAGTTTGGCGGTTTTGGTCGCATCGAAAAATACGATCATCGGCAAAAGATTGATCATTCCGACGATGAATAAAATAACCGCCGCAATTTTGTCTGCCATATCTAAACTTCTCCGTATCGAAAACAACTCGTTAACTGGTCGTTGACCAAACCGCAAGCCTGCATAAACGCATACATAATCGTCGAACCGACAAACTTAAATCCACGCCGTTTCAAATCTTTGCTCATCGCATCTGAAACAAAAGTTTGCGCGGGAACTTCCGACAAATCTTTCCAGGCATTGATAACCGGCTCGCCGCCGACAAAACTCCAGATATACGAATCGAACGAGGCAAATTCGTCTTTAATTTTCAAATAACTTTTCGCGTTTGAAACTGCCGAAGCGATTTTCAAACGGTTGCGAATGATGCCTTCATTCTGTAAAAGTTCATTTAATTTACGCTCGTCGTAACCGGCGATTCTTTCCGCGTCGAAATCGTCAAACGCCTGGCGATAATTTTCGCGCTTTCGCAAAATCGTGTCCCAGCTAAGTCCTGCTTGCGCGCCTTCGAGCGTCAGAAATTCAAATAAT
Organism: Pyrinomonadaceae bacterium; assembly: GCA_030448055.1. Taxonomy (GTDB): domain Bacteria; phylum Acidobacteriota; class Blastocatellia; order Pyrinomonadales; family Pyrinomonadaceae. The sequence goes on along the minus strand of JAUJNR010000003.1, from coordinate 31,749 downwards.
CTTCGGTCGTCGTGCAGCGTATGCCCCATTCCGCGTCGTGATACGCAATTGATAAATCGTTCGTCGCCCAGCCGCATCTGGTTATCATATTTCGCAAAGTTTAGGGCGAAGGTGGTTAGCGTTTCGGAAAATTCTCCGCCCGCACGAGGCGTTCGGCTTGGCGAACGTGCCGCCGCTCGTGTTCGACGACGACGCGAAAACCGTCTGCGAGCGTGTAGGTTATCAGTTTCATAAACGGCGAGGTGATTTTTGTTTTTTCCCAGTCTGCCGTTACGGTTGATTTGACGCGTTCGATCAAATCCGCCTGGTGAGCGGCGAAAAGCTCGACAATCGAAGCGTCAACGTCGCTCGGCGGCACAATCGCCTTTGACGGCGCTTTGAATTTTCGTTCGTCTTTTTTCAGCGAATTGATTAGCAGATTTCCGAAGATCGAACTGAGCGGCGAGTAATTTTCGAGAAAAGAATTTTTGCGCTGCCCGCCCGCAATTCGTTCGAGTTCGGGAAAGAAAAGCTGGTTGGATTTTATTAAATGCTCGAAACACTGTCCGACACTCCAACCGTCCGCGCTTGGTTTCCAGTTGATTTGTTCCGCCGACAGATGACCAAAAGCAAATTCGGCGTTTTGCCCGATTTCCGTCATTTCATCAATGACGTTGTATAAATCTTGATTCACCATAATATTTATTCGGCGTAAAGTTGAAAGAATTACTAGAAGCCATCTCAAAAATAGTTTGATAAACTTCGCTCTATGTCACGACGCGAAGAATTAACCGATGAACAATGGTCTTTGATTGAACCGTTATTTGATAAACCGCCCGTTGTGGTGACCCGCGGACGACCGCGCAGGTCTGAACGCGAAGTCTTGAACGGAGTGCTTTGGATACTACGTTCCGGCGCCAGATGGTGCGACTTGCCCGAAAGATTTCCGTCATACCAGACTTGCCATCGCCGTTTCCAGGAATGGGTTAAAGACGGGCGATTGCGAAAAGTGCTGGAAACGCTTGCCGATGACTTACAGGCTCGCGGTAAATTGGATTTATCCGAATGCTTTATTGACGGAACCTTTGTTTCGGCTAAAAAAGGGGCTTTTGTGTCGGAAAGACCAAGCGGGGCAAAGGTACGAAGCTCATGGCAGTGGCAGACCGCTTTGGTCTTCCTCTCGGCGTCCACACTTGCTCTGCTTCGCCGCACGAAGTCAAACTTGCCCGAGAAACTGTTTGCGAGCGGTTCACCGATGAGCGACCCGAAAAGATGATTGGCGATAAAGCATATGACTCTGACCCGCTCGATGCGGAGTTGGCGAAACTCGATATTGAACTGATTGCGCCGCATAAAGCCAACCGCAAAAAGGCGCAGACGCAGGACGGCAGAAAACTTCGCCGTTACAAACGCAGGTGGAAAATTGAACGCCTCTTTGCGTGGCTGGGTAACTTTCGTCGGATTGTGGTTCGCTACGAATATCATTCGGACAATTACTTAGGCTTTGTTCATCTGGCTTGTATCGTTATTTTGTTGAGAAACTATTTTTGAGATAGCTTCTAATTTATAAAGATTTACCGACCTGTAAAATTCCCGTCGCGCCGTTCGACGAACGATTGAACGCCTTCGCGCGCGTCTTCGGTTTTGAATAACTTCAAAACTTGCGGCATCAAATCGCTCGCCGCCGCGTCGAAACCTTCGCGCTGTAATTTTCTGGCTGATTCGATTGTCGCCCGCACGCCGAGCGGCGCTTGCGCGGCGATTCGCGTCGCAATCTCAATCGCTTTATCAATCTGTTTGCCGTGTTCGACAACTTCCTGCACGAGTCCGATGCGTAACGCTTCCGCCGCGTCGAATTCGTCGCCCGTCAGCAGCCAGCGCATCGCGTTTCCCCAACCCGCGACTTCGGGAAAACGTAAAGTCGCGCCGCCGAACGGGAAAATCCCGCGCTTGATTTCAATCTGCGCGAACGTCGCGTTTTCCGACGCGATGCGAACGTCGGTAGCCAACAGCAATTCAATTCCAACGGTCAAACATTTTCCCTGCACGGCGGCGACAATCGGTTTTGTCCGTGTCCGGTCGCCGTATAAATTCAACGGGTCAATGGAATTTTCCGGGTAGCTGAATTCACCGCTCGAAGCAATCGTCGGCGCGAGCGCGGCGAGGTCCAACCCGGCAGTGAACATTTCGCCTTCCGCAAACAAAACGCCGCAACGCACATCGTCGCTGTCTTGTAATTGGGCGTAAGCCATTGCCAATTCGTCGAGCATTTGTCGGTCAAAGGCGTTGCGCTTCGCCGGACGATTTAAGCCGATCAGCAGAAGATGCCCGCGCTGCTCAATTGAAATTCTTGATTCTTCGGTTTGTGTCGTCATATTGAAATTATTTTTATCTCGATTTTATTTCAAATTCGTTTTGCGAACGGTAAAAGCAAACGTCAAATTCTGAAAAGAAATTCGTTTGTCCCAAAATAAGTGGCACGTCTTCCGCTTTCGTCCAACCGAATGCTAAGTTGACCGCCGGAAAATCGGCTACTTTAGCAGTCAATAGCAAACCTTTTGCTCATGGTTAGCAAGGTTTCCACTTAACCTGAAAAAGGTAGTTTGTTTTTCCCACTCCGCGCCAAGTTCGAGTCAGATTCGGTAAGGCAAAACATTGATGCTCGCGCTGCTGTCAACCAATCCCAAAAAATCAATTGATTTTCCGTCGCGCATGAGCGTCAAAGGCAGATACGGCATCAAATCCGTCGGCTGTGTTGAGCCTGTAACAGCGAGAAAAGGGAATTTGCGCGCCTCAGGCATTCGGCTTGCTCTCCTCTAACATACGCTGTGACTTTTCGGCGGCTTCGTAAGAATCGTATGGAGACCAGATTTCATACTCTGCTCCGCTTTCAAAAAAAGATGCTTCGTCCTCGCTGGTTATTTCGTCAATGAGAATTTTAACCACCCGCAGTTTTTCGGAACGATTCAATGCTTTTAAACTCGGTAATACTTCAGCTAAACTCATTTTCCAGACTCCTTTTAATTTCTCAACGGCTTGCCCGTCTTTAACATTCCCGCAATCCGTTCCTGTGTTTTGCGCTCGCCGCACAAAGACAAAAACGCCTCGCGCTCCAAATCGAGCAAATATCTTTCCGACACAAAACTCGTGTGATTTAAATCGCCGCCGCTCATAATTTTAGCCAGCTTTTTGCCGATGAGATGGTCGTGTTCGGAGATGAAACCGCCGCTTCGCATCATATGCAGCGCGAGTTTGATAGCGGCTTGCGCCTGTTCGCCCAACGCTAAAATGTCAGTTCGCTCGACCGGCGGAACATAACCCGTTTCCGCAAGTGCCAGAACTTCCTGCTTCGCGTCGGCGATTAATCTGTCGCCGTTCATCGAAATCGCATCGCTTGGGCGAAGGATTCCCCAACTCTTCGCTTCCTGCGCTGAGGTTGCGACTTTGCCCATCGCAATCGTTTCAAAAGTCTTTTTCAAAAACGCGAGCGGGTCAGCGTCCGGCGTGTTTTTCGCCGCGTCCATCGCCCGCATCGTCAGTTCCTTCGTGCCGCCGCCCGCCGGAATCAAACCGACGCCGACTTCGACCAAGCCGATATAAGTTTCGCCCGCCGCGCGAACTTTATTACCGTGCATCGCAATCTCGCAACCGCCGCCCAAAGTCAAACCGTAAGGCGCGGTGACGACCGGCTTCGCCGAATAACGCAGACGCATCACCGCGTTTTGCAGAGCGCGAATCATCTGGTTAATGTCGTCCCATTCTTCTTCTTGCGCCGCCAGCAAAAGCAGCATAATATTTGCGCCCGCCGAGAAATTTCCGCCCTGATTGCCGACGACTAAACCGACGTGATTTTTTTCCGTTTCATCAATGGCGAAATTCATCATTTGCACCGTGTCGCCGCCGATGGAATTCATTTTCGAGTGAAACTCCAGACACGCCACGCCGTCGCCGATGTCAATCAAACTCGCGCCCTGGTTTTTCTTAATCACGCCCGTGCGATCCTTGACCGATTTCAAAAAAATTACGCCCTGCTGGTCGGCGATTTCCTTGTAACCGCCATTCACCAAATCGTAAAAAGATTTCACGCCGTTTTCGTATTTGTAAAATGTTTCCGCGCCCGAATCGAGCATTTTCTCGACGTTCGCCGGAATCGGTTGACCTTCGACTCGCATTCTTTCGACCGATTCACGAACGCCGATTGCGTCCCACGTTTCAAACACGCCGATTTCCCAGCCGAAGCCCCATTTTATCGCGTTGTCAATTTCGACAATCGTGTCGGCGATTTCGGGAATGCGGTTCGCCGCATAACGCGAAATACGCGAAGTCGTTTTCCATAAAAATTCACCAACGTTATCTTTGCCCCAAACAAGAGTTTTAATGCGCTTCGGCAAATCTTCGATTTGCTTCGCCGCGTCCAAAGAGGGGAATTTCGTTTTCGTCTGCGGCTTGTATTCAAAAGTTTCCAAATCGAGTTCGAGAATTTCGCGCTTGCCTTCTGCATTCGTGGATTTTTTGAAAAATCCGCCTTTGGTTTTGTCACCCAAAATCTTTTTTCCCATCAAAGTTTTTATCAATTCGGGCGTTTGAAAAACTTCGCGGTCTTCGTCGTCGGGAATCGCCGGATAAAGATTGCCGACGACGTGCGCCGTGACATCCAAACCGACTAAATCCGACGTTCTGAATGTTGCGGATGAGGCGTGTCCGATAGCTTTTCCGGTGATTTGGTCAACTTCGGTCGGAGTCAAACCCATTTCAATCATCTCTTTAATCGTCGCCATCATCGAAAAAACGCCGATGCGGTTGGCGATGAAATTCGGACGGTCTTTCGCCGGAACAACGCCTTTGCCGAGACGTTCATTGAGAAAACCGGAAACCGCACAGGCGATTTCGCCGCTTGTGTCCGCCGTCGGAATGACTTCGACGAGTTTCATATAACGCGGCGGATTGAAAAAATGGATGCCGAGAAAATTCTTTTTAAAGTCGTCGGGAAAAGGCGTGGCGATTGATTCAATCGGAATGCCGCTCGTGTTCGACGCGATGATCGCGCCCGGTTTTTTATGCTTTTCGACTTCGGCGAATAGTTTGTGTTTGATTTCCAAGTTTTCGACAATCGCTTCGATGACAAAATCGCAATCTTTAATCTTGTGCAAATCGTCTTCGAAATTTCCGAGGGTAATTAAATTCGCGTTATCGTTCAGCATAAACGGCGCGGGCTTCAATTTCTTCGCCGCCTCAAAGAGCGAATTGACGATGCGGTAACGAACCTGCGGCGCGTCGAGCGTTAAGCCTTTTTTCTGTTCGTCTTCGCTCAACTCACGCGGCGCGATGTCTAAAAGAAGCGTCGGTATTCCGGCGTTTGAAAGATGCGCGGCAATCGCTGCTCCCATGGTTCCAGCGCCTAAAACGGCGGCTTTTCCGATTTGTAACATTTTTGTATTTTACCTTTTTGAAATTGGATTTTTGTTTTGAGAATTATAGCTGAATGAGTATTCATTCAGCAAGATGGGAAGTTTATAATTGTGGATTGATTTAAGTTTGTTGGAAAAACTTTGGCTTAACGATTGAGATGACGTGAGCGGAAACCGGCTAGAGACAAGCTAAGGTTTCAGAAGAACCGTTACAAGAAAGTAGCTGTTTCGCCCTCACGTCCATTGATTTGTTGGGCATTGCGTTAATAATCGGCATTTCTTTTTATGTTGTGCCTTCTATCAAAATCTAGTTGCAGCGATTCCGGCGGATTAACTGTGAAAGATGCAATTTCTATAAACTCTCGTAAAGAGTCGGTGCAGCCGTTAGGCTGAAATTCGGTTTTCGGCTCAAACACAATAACCGCATTTACATAGCTTTGGCGTTTTTTCGGATAATAATAAAACTCAAACGCAATGCCTGAATTGCTGTCAACCCAATAAACGATATTACGCCAGCCGCTAAACTTCGAGCTACTGTTCAAATAAACAAAAGCCTTATTTGCATTCGGAAAATGCCGCCGAACTTTTTGCGGCGTGCTTTCCTGCTTGATTCCTTCGGCTGTCGTGAAAAGGTCGGTTTGAACGGAAATTTGATGAATACGTCCTTGCTTAAAGTCAAAAAACAAACCGTTAGATTTATAATCAGGCGGCAACCAATGATAATCTGAATGCTCCCATCCGTAAGCATTTTTGCCGTAGTTGTATTCAAAATCATAATTTGGTTTTTTCGGAAATAGCTCAAGCATTCGTTCACGAGAATCACCAAGCCTTAACAAGCCGACACTTTCGCCCGCCACGATTAATTTCGGATTATTTGGAAGCGGTAATTGTTTTGAAGATTGTTCAATAATTTCAGAGGATTTTATTGGTTCGGTTTGAACAACAGTTTTCACGGTTAGCATTTGAACCGCGACAACAGAACAGCCAGTCGCAAAAATAAATGCAAACAATCTCAAGCCAAATTGTCTAATTTTATAGTTCATAAATTTCACGAGAAGATGCCCAACGGCGGCATTGACGCGGGCGGAAACAGCAAACGCAAGCCAAGATTTTACACACAACGTATTTAAGAGAGTAGCAGTTTCCGCCTCGCGTCCAATAACTTGTTCGACGTGTCGTTGATTAAAAGCTATTGTTCTCGACATTCACGCAACTTCTTTTCAGCTTTTTTCTCAAATTCAACGTAGTATTTGTTGCTGTAATATTGATCTTCAACTTCCTGATAAGTGGCAACTGTAAAGGCATAAACTTTTCCAAGAACAGTCGTGAAGTTACTACGAAAAACCGCCAGTTTATCTCTAGGCGGCTCATTGTCCGTTTTCTCAAGTCGCCCGTTGAAATTGAAATCCCTAGTATCCAACTTGGGTAAAAGAATTTTGTTGCCCTGATTGTCAATCAAATAAAATTCGTCGTCAATAAACCCAGCCTCGCGCTTAAATTTAGTTATCAAAATTCCGTCGTCTGGAATTCTGTAAATTCTTCGCCCGTTAATATATTCGACATCAGTTCCGCAAGATTCTTCGTAATAAATGACAAACTTCCCGCGAAAATCTTTTGGAATAAGAAAAGTTTCAGACTCCTTTTTGTCTAGCTGATAACCAATCACAATCAGCAAAGATAACAAACCAATAGGTGAAACAGTCCACAAAATTTTCGTCAATGTTTTCTGTTTACTAAGCCAAGCAAACAAAATTGCGGCAAACAGGAAAATCGGCGTTATCAAAAAGAAATACGGAATGACAAATGTGCCAATTATTGCAATGGCAAATAAAACAATGCCTGCAATAAAAAATCCATCTCGTTCATTATTATTGAGGCTCATTATTCAAAAAGAAACGTCGAACGGCGGCGTTGACGTGGCGCGAAACTCACGCAAGCTAACCTAGAATGAACGTCGCTGTTTCGCGCTCACGTCCAACAACTTGTTAGATGCGGCGTTCGGTTCACCACGCAACTCCGCCAAAAGACTGAAGTTGACTTCTGCGCAACTTTATTTCCACGCGAAGCGTCTTCGTTTTCAAAATAGCGTCGTTAGATTTCTTCTTTTTCAAAGAAGCATCTAACGGCGGCATTGACGTGGGCGGGAACGGGCTACACGCAAGCCGAAAGTAAAAAGACAACGTGAAAACAAAGTCGCTGTTCCCGCCTCACGTCCAATAACTTGTTCGAAGCGACGTTATTTTCCACGCGCTTCTTTTATTTCCGACGTTAGCAAGTCTATCTCACGCAAAGGAAACGGACGATGCCAACGCGAATTAAGTTCTTCTGCCGAAAAACGTCCTTGCAAATCTCGCAACGCTCGCCAAAAGGGTAAGCAAATGCCAGCGTAAGTGCCAGAAACCGCGAAAACTTTTTCTCCGCGCTCGACACCACGACGGTAATCTGAATACTCGAAAATTTCAAGGCTAACGTCCGCGCCGCTTCGGGAAAACAGCATATCGTATTCGGGCGGTTCGCAATGCCACGTAACTTTAGTTTTACCGTCGCGCAACAAACTGTGCAAAGCGTTGGTCAAGTCGAGAAACGAATCGCTCGGCGTATAAGAGGCAACAATGGTCAAATTTTCAACGCCGTAGGAAATAGTCAGCTCAACCCAACCGTGTTCCACATCATCGAAGGCGACTTTTATTTTTGGTTGCATACGGCGAATGTCTTAAACAAAAAGAAAGCATCGAACGGTTGAGATGACGTGGGCAAAAACACTTTCAAGCCGGCAACCCATACAACGTAGCTGTTTTTGCCTCACGTCCATTGAATTGTTATGCGCGTGTTTGATTTCATCACTCAAAGATTCTTAAGTCTCCTTTGAAACGGGAAGTCCACGCTAGCCAAACCGCCAAAGCCAAAGGAGCTAAACTAAAGACTATCAAGATTAATATAGTAATAAGCAATTCTCCGACAGAGAAACCGTGCGCCGCACTCAAGTTCGCCGCCATAATAACTAAACAGAAAAGAAAACTTGGAAGCGTAAAAATAATCTCGGAAATAATATAAGTCTTTAGGAACGGGCGACCGAAAAACAGAAACAAACCAAGCGCAAAAATCCAAACTGCCGACAGCCATCTGAGAATGCCCGGAGCAACTTCCCCCGAGCCTCTGAGAACTGTTTCCAAGAAAAATATTCCAATGCGCGGGTCAAAGTAAAAGAGAACTCCCAAGTCCTTTGGATTATAGGAAATAATAAGATACAAACAAATTTGCAAAGAACAAATTGCAGTAAGATAAATACCCAAAAATTTCACTCGTGCGAGATTCATAACAAGAAGCGCATAACGGCTGAGATGACACGGCGCAAAACCGGACACACGCAAGCCGAAAGTAACCACGCGCCGTGATAAAGAGTCGCTGTTTTGCGCTCGTGTCCATTGATTGGTTCGGCATTGTGTTGGAATACAAAAGCCATATTATTATGCTTTTATTCTCTAGAATTAAGAGTAAAATTTAAGTATGGAAAACAACAATTTTCACTTAAAGTCTTGTCCGTTTTGCGGCGAAGCCGGAAAACTTATAATTCTGCCGCAAACAATAAGTAATTTTGTCGCGGGCTGTGATAATCGGCTTTGCTGGGTTGAGCCAAAAACCGGAAGTTTCGACACGCAAGCCGAAGCAGAAAATGCGTGGAATGTCCGAAACGCCGAATTAAACGAGTAGATGCCGAACGGCTGAGTTGAAACGGGCGCGAAAGCACGCGCCTAACCAAACAAGATACGTTACGCGCCTCGTTTCCAATGAATTGTTCGGCATTGCGTTATTTTCACGCGGAGCGTAAAACTTTTATATGAAGTCGGCTGGCATTAAAAAAGCAACTGTTCGATTAAGGGCATTTTGTTCTTCTTCGTCGAATCCAGAATCGAGAGCTTCACGCAACACAGTTGGTTCGACTTCTCCCATTTTCGCTAGATGCCGAACTTTGTATTCTACCGAATAAAATCTTTGTTATACAGAATTTTTTATACTTTACTTTAACAGCTAAAGTCAATAAAAACTTGGTTTAGTCTTCTTTTAGCCTTAAAAACACAATTCCGCATAATAAATTACCGCGAATTTTTTGTTGTAACTGCTTACAAGCGTAAACAATAAACTATGAAACGTTGGAGACATTTTAATTTCACCGATTGGTGGCGGGCGCGTGAAATTATCTTTTCCGTTTGTTTCGTTCCATCAAAAGATTAAAGGCGAGAACTCTTTCGTTGAGAATTACAATCAGTCGGCGCTTTTCGCTTTCATCGGTCGAAGATTTAATTCGCTCTTTCAACTCGCCGATTTCTTTGAGGCGGTCAACTTCTTCGGGAACGATTTTCGCGCTTTTCAGAACCGAATAACCCATTCGCAAATCTTCGGGCGTATTAAAATAAGAGTCTAAATCGAGCGGTTTGCCCGCGCCTTCGAGATTGTCGAATTCGCCGGCTTCCATCGCTTCTCTGATTCTCTCTTCAATAAAGTTTGCTAAAGACATATTTCTATAAGAAATGTCAGCGTCCCATAGAACTGGCGGTTTGTTCCACTATCAAGTTGCAATCGAACGCCATTTCAAATAAATCTTTTTTCTGCTCGATGGCTTGCCGTTCGATAATGCAATCTTCGTTGCTGACGAGCTTGAGATAAAGATTTTGTTTATCGCGTTTGAATTTGATGTCCTGGATGCGGTTTTCGTGTCCGCGGTCGAGTGCTTCGGCAAGCCGCAAAATCGCACCCAACTGCGCCACGCTGCGTCGGTCGCGCTCGCTTAACTGCATAAAATCCGTGTGTTTTTCTTTTGGCACTGAGCCGCGATGATAACGCGCGATGTGGGCGATAATAGTTTTCTCGGTTTCCGAAAAGCCGGTCATTTCAGAATGTTTTATGAGGTAATACGAGTGTTTATGATGCGATTCGTGCGAGATGTGATAACCGACATCGTGAAGCAGCGCGGCGGCTGACAGCAATGTGCGCCCGTGCCGGGAAAGTTTATAGACGTGCGCGAGCGCGTCGAAAATTTGTTCCGCCAAATCCGCCACTTTTAATGCGTGCGATTCTTCGTAACCGTAACGTCTGCCGATGGCGAAAACGTCGCGCAGTTTTTTGTCTTCGACATCCGGCACGGGCGGCATTGATTCAGATTCGATCTCGCGCAGGTAATCAATAATTACGCCTTCGCGCAGGGCGTAGCCGCACGGCTGCAAGGTTTGAATTCGAAACGCCCGCATTACGCCTTCGAGAATTTGCCCGCCCGCCACGATTACTTCGGCGCGCTGCGGGCTAATGACGGGAAGTTCCGCGCGTTTTTCGAGCGGCAGACTCGCTATCAATTTGTTAAGCGCGGTTAATTTTTTGAGTTGTATTTCCAGTTTGCCGGTCGGCGCGTTTTCGGCGGTTTGAAAGTTCAATAAACCGGCAAGATTTAAAATCGTTCCCGAAGTTCCGGTGGAAAATTGCCACGTCGCGCCTTTTGTTTTTCGCAACGGCTGTTGGAGCGCGGCGACGATCTCCGCTTGCAGATTTTCGAGTTCTTTCCGTTTCGGCGGGTTCGAGAAAAGAAATTTTTCCGTCAAACCGACTGCGCCGAGCTTCATCGAGAAAAGTTTGTGCGGCTCGCCGTTTTTCATCAAGGACAATTCGGTCGAACCGCCGCCGATGTCAATATTTAAAAGCGATGCGTCGTCCGCGCCGAAAAACTGCGCGGCGGCGATTCCAATAAGACGCGCTTCTTCGATTGAAGATAAAACGTCAACGCGAACGCTCGTTCGTTCTTCGATTTCCCGGACGAATTGGTTAGCGTTGTTGGCTTCTCTGACCGAAGCGGTGGCGACGGCGATAATCGAACGGACTTCGCGGCTCTCGGCAATCTGGCGGAATTTGGCGATTGCCGCAGCCGATAAATCTATCGCTTCCTTTGATAAAAATTTGTTGCGCAAAGTTTCGTGACCGAGCCGGACGCGCTCGCGCTCCTGCAGAATAACGGTGAACGAATCGCTGGCGGCGGCTTCGACTATAACGAGTTTTAAAGAGTTCGAGCCGATGTCAATAGCGGCGAGTTTCTGTGTTTTCATTTTTATTCAACGAATTTTATAACTTACACTTTAGCATCTTCAAAGAGCGTTTTGAAAAACAACGACTAAATTTAGGCGTCAGCGCATTTTATGTCGAATAAAATGGCGATTGTAAATTTTTTGGCGCTTTACGTAGGCAGATGACAGAAAAGACGAATCGAAAACCGTTATTTTTAGATTTCAAAGTTCTATCAAAAAATAAAGGAGGCTAGAAATATGACAGACTACGAAAATGAACAAGGCGGTTAAGGCGGCGGCAGCGGTTCGGGCGGCAGATAATTTATGCGACCTTTATTAAAATTTAAATCAGCGAAAGGCCAATCTGATAAAGGTTGGCTTTCTGTTTTTCTTCGTAGATTTCGCTTTTCCCTTTAGATTTTTAGCGAATTTTCTATTTGTCAATTTAAATCTCTCTTTGCTTGACAAAGAAATCGCTTTCGATTGAACTTTCAATAGCAAATGAGCGAGAGGAAAATTCCAACCGTAATGAAATTCGGCGGCACGTCGGTGCAGAACGCGGAAGCCTTTGCGCGGGTCGCCAAAATTGTCTGGAACGAACGAAGAAATTCCCCGGTCGTCGTCACCTCTGCCATGGGAAAAGTGACCGACGCGCTTTTATCGGCTTTCGAGGCGGCGAAAAAAGGCGAGGTCGCCGCGGCTTTTGAAAGTTTGCAGCCGCATTTCGAGCGTCATACAAAAGTTTCCGAAAAATTGACGGGTGATGCGGGACGAAAATCTTTTCAAACCGAACTCGATTACGCGCGCGGGGAATTAAACGATTTGCTTGTGCGCGCATCGCGCCGTTCGCTGCCGCTGGCGATGCTCAAAGACGCGATTGTTTCCTACGGCGAACAACTCTCGTCGCGCCTTTTAGCGGAAGTCCTAAAGACAAAAAATTTGAATGCGCGTCACGCCGATGCGCGCCGTCTGATTGTCACTGACGACGAATACGGTTCAGCCGCGCCGATTTGGGACGAGACGGAAAAGTTGATTCAACTCGAATTGCAAACGCTCGTAGATAACGGCGAAATTCCGGTGATGGGCGGCTTTATCGCGGCGAGTCGCGGCGGCGAAACGACCGTTTTGGGACGCGGCGGTTCGGATTATTCGGCGGCGCTGGTCGGCGCGGCTCTTAAAGCCAAGGAAATTCAGATTTGGACGGATGTGACCGGCGTTTTAACCTGCGACCCGCGCATTTGTCCCGAAGCCCACACGCTGAAAACTCTCTCTTATGAAGAAGCCGCCGAACTCGCCTATTTCGGCGCGAAGGTTCTGCATCCGAAAACGATTCAACCGGCGGTTGATTTGCAAATTCCCGTGCGCGTCTGCAATTCTCTTCAACCGAATGAAAGAGGAACGATGATTTTGCCGCAAGCGCAAACTACCAGGCGCAAGGTTAAATCCATCGCCTATAAAAAAGGCATCACGATTCTGCATATCACTTCCGCCAGAATGCTCGGCGCTTACGGTTTTATGAGCGCGATTTTCCAGATTTTTGAACGTCACCGCACGGTGATTGATGTCGTCACGACTTCGGAAGTTTCCGTTTCCTTAACGCTCGACAACACCGACGCGCTCGAAGCCGTCGTCCGTGATTTGCAGCGCATCGGCACGGTCGAAATCGAACCCGATCAAGCGGTCGTCTGCGTCGTCGGTTCGGGTTTGCGCGATACTTCGGGCGTGGCGGCGCAAATTTTCGCGGCGATCTCCGACATTAACGTCTCGCTCATCTCACACGGCGCCTCAAGCGTCAATATGACGTTTGTCGTGCGCGAAGCGGTCGTCGGCGAAGTAATTAAAAGATTGCACAGTGAATTCTTCACGGAGATTAAATCTTAAAACCCTTATATTTATAGGAAAACCGAATATGCAGCCGACGGGCTTGATGCGATAATCCGAAAGAGATTTGGCGGGCGAGGAGAGTTGGATGGACGAGGAAAAAAAGATTGTTCGGGAAAAAACGCATGAAAAAACGCATAATGAACGGCTGGAGATTTTAGAGCAGCTTGAAAATTGGCTGGAAACGCCGATGCTCGTTTTGAGTTTTGTCTGGCTCGCGCTCTTTATCTACGAATCCATCTGGAGCATCAGCCCGCTTCTGGACGCAATCGGAAATGTCATCTGGATAATCTTTATCGTTGATTTTGCGGTGAAATTTATGCTCGCGCCCGACAAAACCGATTATCTGAAAGGCAACTGGCTGACGGCGATTGCGCTGCTGCTTCCCGCCTTGCGCGTGTTTCGGGCATTTCGGGCATTTCGGCTTTTGCGGGCGGCGCGGGCGGCGCGAGGCTTGCGTTTTGTGCGTTTGCTGACATCTCTGAATCGAGGGATGAAGGCTCTGGGCGCGAGTTTCAGCCGGCGCGGTTTCGGTTACGTGGTTTTACTGAGCGGAATTGTTCTATTCGGCGGCGCGGCGGGAATGTTTGCTTTTGAAAACGAAGTCGAAGGCGGTTTGAAAAATTACGCGGCGGCGTTGTGGTGGACGGCGATGATGCTGACGACCATCGGTTCGGATTATTTTCCGCAAACTGCCGAAGGTCGCGTTTTATGTTTTATTCTGGCGCTTTACGCTTTTGCAGTTTTCGGTTACATTACGGCGACGCTGGCGACGTTTTTTGTCGAAAGCGACACAGAAGAACGCGAAGCGGAAAAGCCGACACTCGCCGAATTGCAAACAGAAATCAAAGAACTGAGAACGGAAATCAGGCAGCTTTTAATCGAGCGCAAAACGCAAACTTAAAATGAATTTATTTGAACTGACTAAAACTTTAATTAACATTCCGTCCGTCTCCGGCGACGAGCAAGCTGTCGGATTTTACCTGCGCGATTATCTCGAATCGCTCGGTTGGACGGTCGAACTGCAAGTCGTCTCGAAAAATCAAAAAAACGTCATCGCCCGTTTAAACAAAACGCCGCGCGTTTTCTTCTCGACGCATATAGACACCGTTCCGCCGTTTATTGAAGCAAGCGAAGACGCGGAAAAAATTTACGGGCGCGGCGCGTGCGATGCGAAGGGAATCGTCGCTTCGCAAATTTTCGCGGCGGAAGCGTTGCGAAAAGAAAAAATCGAAGACATCGGTTTGCTGTTCACGGTTGACGAAGAACAGGGAAGTTCGGGCGCGAGAGCGGCAAACCTTCATCCAATCGCGGCGAAATGCGAATATCTGATTAACGGCGAACCGACCGACAACGATTTGGCAATCGGCTCGAAAGGCTCGCTCAGATTCTATATTAAAACCGTCGGACGCGCCGCGCATTCCGCTTATCCCGAAATGGGCGAATCGGCGATTGATAAATTGCTGGATATTTTGTCGGACGTGCGCCGCGCCGAATTTCCGGCGGACGAATTCTTCGGCGAAACGACGAACAATATCGGTTTAATCGGCGGCGGTTTGAAAACCAACGTCATCGCGCCGAACGCCGAAGCCGGTTTGCACATTCGCCTGACGACCGAAGAGAAACCAATTCTGGAAATCCTGGAAAAGACGATTGACGGACGCGGGGAAATCGAAATTATGTCAATCGCCAAACCCGTAAAAATGCTTGCCGTCGAAGGTTTTCGGCAAAAAGTCGTGCGCTTTACGACCGACATTCCGCATCTCTCGAATTGGGGAACGCCGCTTCTTTTGGGCGCGGGTTCGATTCTCGTTGCGCACACAAAAGACGAATTCGTATTGAAGAAAGATTTGGAATCGGCGGTCGGGCTTTATGTGAGTTTGGTAAAAAAATTGCTTGCCGAAGCAAACAATTAAAGAGTGTAGATTTAATATAAACGCGCACGCTTTTGTTGATTTGATGCGGCGGATGAATTTTGAATAAAAAATGAAGCCGCGCGAATTTCTAATCTGAATTTTAATTCTGACAAATAATGCTTGCGTAGCGGCGACCATTTTCCACGTTGCTGTAGTTTTTATGCTGCACGGCTTCCAGATGCTTCCTGTTTCAGCCGTTCGCATTTTGAAATTTTGTTTGATAATAGAATTAAAATACAAATTGTAAAAGAGGAATTTTTACTTGTCTTGCAGGCGCGGATGGGCTATTGTTTCACGTATGCGACACATCCGAAATCCGCCGAATCCTTATCATAAATACTCAGCCGAATTTTTGGGCGAACCGCCCGAGACAAAAGTCGAAATCTTTGAAGAAACGGCGACGCGCAAAATCATCACAAAAAACAATTCGCCCGATGTCGGATTCGATTTTTCGGTCAACTGCTATCGCGGCTGCATCCACGCCTGCACGTATTGTTTCGCCCGCCCGTATCACGAATTTTTGGGCTACGGCGCGGGAACTGATTTCGAGACAAAGATTGTCGTGAAAACCAACGCGCCCGAACTTCTTCGTGAAGAATTAAAACGTGCGCGACGAACGATTGACAGTTTGAATTTTTCGTTTACGACCGACCCGTATCTGCCGCTCGAAGCCAGTTACGAATTAACGAGAAACTGTCTGAAAGTTTGCCGGGAATTTAAGATTTCCGTCGGCATTGTAACGAAATCGCCGCTCGTCACCCGAGACATTGACGTTTTGAGCGAACTCAAAGCGACGGTTTATTTTTCGATTCCGTTTTTGACCACCGAACAATCAAAACCGTTCGAGCCGTTCGCGCCCACGCCCGACGCGCGTTTTCGGGCGATGAAAAATTTGGCGGAAAACAAAATACCTGTCGGCATCGCCGTCGCGCCGATTATTCCGGCGTATAACGATGCGCAAATTCCCGCGCTGCTCGAACGGGCGCGAGAGTCAGGCGCGACGAAAGCGTTTATGACGCTTCTCCGTCTTCCGACCGAATCGCTGCGCGCTTATTTTACCGAGCGGCTCGCCGAACGTCTCCCGACGAAAACCGACAAAATCCTCAATGCGCTCAAGCGCGAGCGCGACGGAAAATTAAACAGCAGCGATTTCGGAAATCGAATGACGGGCAAAACCGAGCAGTGGCAATTAGCCGTCAAACTTTTCGATTTGCATTACCGGCGTTTGGGTTTCGAACGGCAGGGCAGAGCGATAGAAACGATTGATGAAAAACCTTTAGCGATTCAGCAGAGTTTATTTGATTAGCCGCCCGACTGTTCGTTATGCTGGCAGGATGATTTACGACCAGACCGAATATGACATCGTTTGCGAATGGAGCGCGGAAGGCGTTTCAATGCTCGCGCCGACGGCGGATGCGGTTATCGTGGTTGACGTTCTCACATTCACAACCTGCGTCGAGTTTGCAACCAATCAAGGCGCGGTTGTTTATCCGTATCGTTGGAGAGACGAAACGATGTATGATTTTGCCGCGAAGGTTAATGCCGAAGTCGCCGACAGAAATAATCCGAACGGTTATAGTTTATCAACTGTCTCTTTGCGAAATTTACCCGAAAAAACACGCCTTGTTTTGCCTTCGCCGAACGGTTCGAGCGTTAGTTTATTGGCGGGAAATACGCCGGTCATCGCCGGTTGTTTGCGAAACTGTCGCGCGGTCGCCGAATCTGCGTTAAAAAAAGGCAAGCGCGTCGCCGTTATCCCCGCCGGCGAAAGATGGAAGGAAAGCGACGCGCTGCGCCCGTGCGTCGAAGATTTAATCGGCGCTGGCGCAATCATCTTTTACTTACAGGGCAGGCTTTCACCCGAAGCGTTAATTGCGAAAACTGTTTTTGAAAATCTATCAAAAGATTTAATCGAAAATCTGAAAAACTGCGTTTCGGGCAGAGAAAAAATCGCGCGAGGCGAAGAACGAGACATTCATCTGGCGGCTGAACTCGCCGTCAGCGATTGCGTGCCGATATTAAAAAACGACGCTTTTATTAAAGAGGTTTAAAGTGTTAATTTGAATCTAAGCCGAGCGGAGTTTAACTTTTCAAACAAAAGTTGAAGCCCGGAAGAAGCTCGGAAAATAAAAATTCCGGTCATCGGCGAAACACTTCTTTTTTCGGGCGGCGTCCGGTCGAAGCTGCTTTGAAAAACGATATATTTTAATGCCTTAGAAATAATTTTATGCAAAACAGAATCGAAGTTTTCAAACAGATGCTTGTCGCCGAACCGGAGAATACGATGGTAATGTTTGGGCTGGCGAAGGAATACGAAAAGCTCGGACAGAACGACGAAGTAATCGCTCTGCTCGAAAATTACTTAGCGAAAGCGGACGATGAAGGCAACGCCTACGGAATGTTGGCGAAGGCATACGAACAAAGCGGCGACCGCGAACGAGCGCGGGCGGCTTACGAGAAAGGCATCGAAGTTTCAAACGCTCACGGTCATCCTTCGATGGCGAGCGATTACCGAATGACGCTCGATTTGGATTACGCCGAGTAGCGAAGGTAAAATTTTGTTTCGCGCCGAAACTGCCGGTTTTCGTCTTTCCGCCGATTTAAGTTAAGATGTTATTTTTCTTTTAATACGACTTTATTCAATAAACAGGAAATTACCATCAATGGCAACGGCAACTAAGAAAGCTGACAAAATGGCAGCAACGAAAAACAACGGCACGAATAAGAAAGAGCCGTCGACCAGAGTGAAAAAAGCGGCGCGAGACAACGCCGCGAAAGTTTTAATCAAACCCGAAGGCGCAATCGGCGACGGCGGATTGCTCGACCACGACGCGGCGCAGAAAACCGCCAAAGCTATCGAGCCGAAAAAACCGAAAAACGCAGTCAAACGGCAAACGGCGGCGGAAGTCAAAGCGCACAAACGAGATTACGCCGGTTTGGACGCGCAAACTTTAATCGGTATTTACCGCACGATGTATCTGTCGCGCAGAATTGACGACAAGGAAATTCAACTCAAAGGGCAGAATAAAATCTTTTTTCAAATCTCCGGCGCAGGACACGAAGCGATGCTGGTCGGCGCAGGGCTGGCGATGAAGCCGGCTTACGATTGGTTTTTCCCGTATTACCGCGACCGCGCATTGCTTCTGCAATTGGGAATGACCGCTCAGGAAATGCTGTATTCGGCAGTCGGCGCGGAAGCCGACCCAAATTCGCACGGGCGGCAGATGCCTTCGCATTGGGGACACAAAGACCTAAATGTTCCGTCGCAAAGTTCCTGCACCGGAACGCAGGCGCTGCACGCGGTCGGCGCGGCAGAGGCGTCATATCGCGCGTCTTTGGTCGAAGAATTAAAAGATAAAATCACGGGTTTCAAAGGCGATGAAGTCGTTTATATGTCAATCGGCGACGGCACGACGAGCGAGGGCGAAGTTTGGGAAGCACTCAACACCGCCTGCAACTTGAAACTGCCCGTGATTTTTGTCGTCGAAGATAACGGCTACGCGATTTCCACGCCGGTCGAAGTCTCGACGGCGGGCGGCGACGTTTCAAAATTAGTTTCGGGTTTTCCGAATCTTTTAATTCAAAAATGCGACGGCACGAATCCGCTCGAAAGTTACGAAACCTTTAAGCGAGCCGTTGAATTTTGCCGCGAGCGCAAAGGCGCGGCGTTCGTTCACGCGAAAGTTATTCGCCCGTATTCGCACAGTTTGTCGGACGACGAAAAATTGTATCGCCCTGAAGAAGAGCGCGAAGCGGACGCGGCGATTGACCCGATAAAAACCTACGCCGAGTTTTTGATGACCGAAGGTATTGCGTCGTCGGAAGATTTAGAGAGTTTGAGAAAAGTGGTTGACAACGAAATCAACGAAGCCGCCGACATCGCTTTGCAAACGCCGCAGCCCGCGCCTGAATCGGCTTTGAGAAACGTTTATTCGCCGGACGTTGACCCGACCTCGAAAGATTTCGACACCGAAGAAGGCGCGGAATTATCCGGCAATGCGGGAACAATGGTTGACCTGATTAACCGCTGTATGCACGAGGAAATGGAGCGCGACGTTCGCATCGTCGTGTTCGGCGAAGATGTGGCGGACGCTTCGCGCGAAGAATATCTCGAACGCGTCAAAGGCAAAGGCGGCGTGTTCAAAGTAACGGCGAATCTGCAAAGAAAATTCGGCTCGGCGCGCGTTTTCAATTCGCCGCTCGCCGAAGCCAACATCATCGGTCGCGCCGTCGGAATGGCGATTCGCAATCTCAAGCCGGTCGTCGAGATTCAGTTTTTCGATTACATTTTTCCGGCGTTTCACCAAATCAGAAACGAAGTCGCCGTGACGCGCTGGCGTTCGGACGGCGACACGAAATGCCCGCTCGTGATGCGCGTTCCGGTCGGCGGCTATTTGAAAGGCGGTGCGGTTTATCACTCGCAAAGCGGCACGACGCTGTTTGCGCACACGCCGGGTTTAAGAATCGTTTATCCGTCAAACGCGCTCGACGCAAACGGACTGCTGCGAACTTCGATTCGCTGCGACGACCCGGTTTTGTTTCTCGAACACAAACATCTTTACCGTCAGGTTTACAACAAATCGCAATATCCGTCGTCGGAATTTTTGATTCCGTTCGGCAAAGCTAAAATCGTGCGCGAAGGAACGGACGTAACGATTGTTACATACGGCGCGCTCGTGCAGAGAAGTTTTGAAGCGGCAAAGCGTTTGGAAAAACAGGGAATTTCGGTCGAGTTAATAGATTTGCGTTCGCTCGTGCCGTATGATTGGGAGCGCGTCGCCGAATCAATCAAGAAAACCAACCGCGTCGTCGTCGCGCACGAAGACCCGGTTTCCTACGGCTATGGCGCGGAAATCGCGGCGCGCATCGCCGACGAGCTTTTTGAATTTTTGGACGCTCCCGTTAAAAGAGTCGGCGCAACCGATACGTTCGTCGCTTACGCGCCGCAGGTCGAAGATTTTATTTTGCCGCAGATTGACGATGTGGAACGAGCCGTGCAGGAATTGATGAAATACTAATCGGTTGTAATCCAATTTAAAAAACAGACGAGCTTTACACAAAGTTCGTCTGTTTTTTATTTCGCATTGAGTTTTTCTTGTCCGTCTCGGCGCATCTTTCTTAGCTCGACTCGAATCCAAAGCGGTAGAATAACTTTTGTAAATGTCGGATGCCCTCTGAATCGGTGAAAATATGAATCGAAAATTTTTCCTTTTGGTAATCGTCCTGCTTGTTTTTTCAATAAATGCTTTTTCGCAGAATGCGACGGGTGATGTCCAGGTTCGACTTTCGCTCGCCGACGGAAAAACCGTTTTCCGAACGGGCGAACCGATTCGTCTGACGCTGACTTTTACGGCAAACGGCGTCAAGTATAACCTTTTGATAAACGAAAATGAGATTGTCTCTTCGTCCGATGAAATTATTTTAACGCCGAACGAAGGCGTGTTTGATTGGGCAGCCAAATATACCAGCGGAAGAAATATTGTGAACCATTCTTTTATGTATACTGAACTTTCCGACCAGCCAATAAATGTCAAAGTTGTTCTCAATGATAAATTTCGATTCGATAAAATTGGCAAGTATTCTGTGCGGATAAAAACTAAAAGAGTTGAAACCGGAGAATTCCGCGAAGAAAATCGGGAGCGAATTTCTTTGACAACCAATGAAGTCGGTTTTGAAATAGCGGCGATGAGCGAAGCCGAAGAACAGGCGGAAGTTAAAAGATTATCACCGCTGCTTGACGTGAAACGCGATTTGAACGAAGAAATCAGAATTTCAGAACAATTATCTTTTCTGACGGGCGACGCTTCGACTCGTGAAAAAGTAAAGCGTTACCTCGATTCACGAGGACATTCAGGTAATTACCATCAAAATATTTACTACGGACTTTTCATCGCTAGGAACCGGGCGCTTGCCGTCAAACTTTTGGAAGAAACCCTGCGCGACACGAATCGGGAAGCGAATTTTCAATTGCTGAATATGCTTGTCCAATTACGTTTAATGTTGGAAAGCAGAGCAGTTGAAACTGAACCTAGCGCGCCAGAGATTGTCGGGCAAAACGGACGCCGCGCCGACGAAATTCGACAAAGCTACATTAAAGAATTAATTGAAAGCCTTCCGAAACGCGCGGGGAAAAATCTCACGTCAACGGCAATCGCCATTCTTCAAACTTTGCCGAAAGACAAAACTGCGCCCGCCGACATTTCGGCAAAAGTCCGCGAAATTTTGCTTAAAAAGTTTGACGAATTGGATATTTTCGACCGCGAGTATTTGCTGAGCGCGTATTGGGAAAATCTGCGCGATGCGTCGCTCGCGCCTTCGATGGAACGAATGCTGACGGACAAAAATTTGCCGCAAATGTATCGTCTCAACGTTCACGCGACGGCGTTGAAACGATTGATAGAACTCGACCAAGCCAAAGCTCGTCCGCTGGTCGTCGCCGAGATTCGTAATCCGAATTCGTATGTTGGCGTTGACGTTTTGGGCGCGCTCGACGATAAATTTCTGCCCGAAACCGACGACGCTTTGCTCGAACAAATCCGCAATCTGGCTCCGCTCAAAAATGGCGCTCGCGATAACACTTTGCTGCGGCTAAAATCGCTGCTCGCGGCGCGATACGCGACGGCGAAAATTTACGACGGCGCGCTTGAATCCTACAAAAATCACGGCGATAAATGGGAAGCTAATACAAAGGGCAGCCTGCTCGGTTACTTTGCGCGTCTTAACGATAAAGAAGCCGTGTCTTTGGTTGAAGAAGCGTTGGCGAAAATAGGAAACGGTTCGGAGTTCAGCTTGCTGACCAGTTTAACGGAAGTGAATTTCCCGAAAGGCGTTGCCGATTTTTTCCGAAAACGTCTTGCCGCAAATAATGAAACGACCGGCACGGCAGCGTATCTTATCTCGAAATACGGAGACGAATCGGATAAAAGTTTGATACGAGCGCGTTACAATCGCTGGCTGAAAGAATGGAGCGGACGCACCGCGGAACTCGACGCGGCGGATTATAGTTCGCCGACCGGTGTGCAAAAAATGCTGCAAGTTAGTTTGTTAGAAGCGTTGATTCGCGCCGAAGCGTGGAAATTGCCGGCAGCGGAAATCGAACAACTGAAGCAATCTTGTCTTACCGCAATATGTCGGCAGACTTTTCAAATTAAATAAATCAAAGCGCCTTGCAGGAAACAGCGATTTGAGCCGCAACCTTTGCGTTGTTTTCCAGCAGCGCGATGTTCGCCGCCAGCGTTTTGCCCGCGCTTCGTTCGGACATTTGGGCGAGCAGAAACGACGTAATTTCTTTGCCGACAATTTTCTTTTCATCTGCGAGTTTCGAAGATTCCGCTAAAATTCTCTCTAATTCTTCCGCTTCGATTTCAAATTCTGCGGGAACCGGAACGGTTAAAAGAATCGCGCTCTTTAAATTTAGCTCATCACGCGCCCGTTCAATTTCTGCGACTTCTTGCGCCGACTCGATTCGCTCGTCAACCATCAGCCCGCTCGTTCGAGAATAAAACGCGGGCAGCTCATCGCAACCGAAACCGAGAACGCAGATGCCGTGCGTTTCCAGCCATTCTCTTGTAGCTGGCAAATCTAAAATGATTTTCGCGCCCGAACAGACGACCGTTATCGGCGTGTTCGCCAGCTCCGGCAGATCCGCCGAAACGTCAGCCGAAAAACCCCGATGAACGCCGCCGATGCCGCCCGTCGCAAAAATTTTTATCCCAGCCGAGAAAGCGATAAAAGCGGTTGTCGCAACAGTCGTCGCGCAGTTTAATTTGCGGGCAACGGCGACGGGCAAATCGCGTCGGGAAATTTTACGAATCGTTTTGTCGTCGGCAAGTTGTTTGATTTGATTTTCGTTCAATCCGACGTGAAATTCGCCGCCGAAGACGGCGATCGTAGCCGGCGTCGCGCCATTTTCACGGACGATTTTTTCCAGATTGAATGCGGTTTCGAGATTGTTCGGGAAAGGCAAGCCGTGAGCGATGACGGTTGATTCGAGCGCGACGATTGGTTTCTTATCGCCAATCGCAGCGGCAACTTCAGCATTAAATTTTAAATTCATTTGGGTCTTAGTTTTTAGTTTTTAGTTTTTGGTTTTTAGTTTTTTGTATCGCTAAAGAAAATTCACATTTATTTCAGGAAGCGTAAGAAAAACCAAAGACCAAAAACTAAAAACTAAAAACCAAAAACTATTTAATCATTTTCCCAATACGGTCAAGCCGCGGATTGGTCAGGCAGCCGAAGAAATTGCCGTTCGAGGCGGCGCGGTCGCACGACCAATAAACGAACATCGCGCGTCCGACGATCAGCTCGCGCGGCACAAATCCCCAATATCGGCTATCCTCGCTGTTGTCGCGGCTGTCGCCCATCACGAAAAAATGATTTTCGGGAACCTGCATCGTTTTGCCCTCGACGCCGAATTCATAGCCGGTGCGCGACATTCGCCGTCCGGCTTGGACGTTGTTCATCGTGCCTTCTGAATAGTAAACGCTGTATTTTTCGCTCGGCTGCGCGGATTCAAATTCGCGCGTCGTCAGCGCCGATTCCTCATCCTCGGCGTCGCCGATAATGCGGCGTTCGGGCAGCAATTGTCCGTTGATGAAAACTTGATTGTTGCGAAATTCGACGGTTTCGCCCGGCAAGGCGATCACCCGTTTCACGTAATTTATCTGATAAGGAACGATGCCGCGCGAGCTATCGTTGCGCGGATTGACTTTGTTGCCCGGATATTTGAAAACGATTATATCGCCGCGCGCGACATCGCGCTGCGGCAGAAACGGGACCGGATTGCCGCTCGGCGCGAAAATGAATTTGTTGACCAGCAAATAATCGCCGATTAAAATCGTGTTCTGCATCGAGCCGGTCGGAACCGTGACGGCTTGCAGAATAAACGTCATTCCGAAAATCGCCATTATTAAGGTCACGACGAACGATTCGAAATACTCGCGGGCGGTGGATTTCGGCGGACCGAGCGGTCGCGCGTCAGCCGGATTTTTAATTTCCTTTTCGTTTTCACTCATAGATTTATTTATTCGCTGAATCGTTTGTTCATTGAGTCATTGAAACGAGCAAACGATTCAATGATTCGATGAACAAATTTATTTTACGCTTTCGTCGCCGGCTTTGTTTAATTTTTGAAGGGCGAGGTTCGCCGCCATCATTTCCGCGGCTTTGATCGAACTGCCTTTGCCGCGAACTCTGCCGGTTTCCCAGACGGCTTCGACGAAAAATTTTCTTTCGTGCGGCGGACCGTCGGTTTTGACGACGCTGTAAACCGGAGCGGCGAGTTTCTCCGCCTGCAAAGTTTCCTGCAGCAACGTTTTGTAATCAATCGAAGTTTTCGGCGTCGCTTGGCGAAACTCCTCGGCGAAAACGCGGTTGATGAAGGCGCGTGCGGCTATGTATCCGCTGTCGAAGAAAATCGCGGCGATGACGGCTTCGAGCGTATCGGCGAGCAGCGCGAGTTTGCGCCTGCCGCCGGTTTTTTCTTCGCCGCGCCCGACGCGCATATATTTGCTGATTTCTAAATTTTCGGCGATTTTACCGAGCGTCGCCGTGCTGACGAGATGATGCTTCATCAGCGTCAAATCGCCTTCGGACGCATCCGGGTGACGCAGGTGAAGATATTCGGCGACCGCCAGACCAAGCACCGAATCGCCGACAAATTCCAGAGATTCATTTTGCAGCCGCCGAATCTCGTTTTCCTCGCCGAACGGAACTCGCTCGAAAGCCCACGAGCGGTGCGTGACGGCGCGTTCGAGCAAAGCGGGATTTTGAAATGTGTAACCGAGCAGCCGTTCAAAACCGGCTAGATTGACGGATGACATAGAATGCTCATTTTAAAAGCATTGCGCCGAAAAAGAAAGCCAGACGCATAAAATTTATGCGTCCGGCTTTCTTTTTCTAATGAAATACCATCTATCGCCTGAAAACTAACGATTCGTTTTCTTTTTCGGGGTCGTTGCTTTACCTTTTGCTTTCGCCGTCGCGTCGGTGGCGGGCGTCGTGTTTGTCATACTAACCGGCTTGGTCGGCGTGGTTGTTGCCGCCGGTTTCGCCGTATTAGTGGTTGCCGGTTTAGTCGGCGTGGTTGCCGGTTTAGTGGGCGTGGTCGTCGGCGTGGTCGTCGCCGGAGTCGTTACGTTGTTTGTGGTTGACGTAGTAGTGGTCGCCGCCGGTGTTTCTTCCTTCACGGGCGTAATCGCCGTCGTCGGGTCGGGCATCGGTTTATTCTGCACAGTGGCGACGAATTGGTCAATGCCTTCAATCTTGCCTTCGTAACGGAAAGTGTAAAGTTCTTTCAAACGATTATACAGATTGTCGGTGTATTCTTTCTTTTGTTTCGGATCGTCTTTGGCAAATTTATAAGCTCTGGCGTAAGCGTCAATCGCGCGGTCGGCGTAGCCTTTTTGATTAGCCAACATTGCCAAAGTTTCGTCATTGTCTTTATCGCCGGCAGCCGTGATTTTCGCTTTGCGTTCGGTATCAATTTTAATCGCTTCGTCCAGATACCACGCGCCGATGGTTTGATAAACGAACGGGTTGGTTTTATTGAAGGAGTTATACTGCGTCGCTTTGTAAAAATACGGCAGCGCTTCTTTTTTCTTCGCCGCATTATCTTTGCCCTGACGGTAATAGGTAATGTAACCGACGGTGTAATTCATCCAGCCGAGCGCGTTGCTTTTCGTGTCGGGGAAATCCTTGTTTTTGTAGATATAATTTATCGCGCCGTAATCGCCGGTCGCCGAAGGCTTATTGGCTTCGATTTGCTGAATCGCCGCTTTCGCGTAATTGATAGTGTCGTTGTTATACGTATCAACCGGCGTTGCCAAAACCGCCTGGTCAAATCCGGCGCTTGCCAGAACGAGATTAACATCAAGAAAGTCCGGCTGTTTAACGAGAATCTCTTTACCGCTTGCAAAAAGTTCAGGGATGTTTTTACCTTTATTCGCCGCGTTGAATTTTTCAAAAAGAGCCCCCGCCGCCGCTGCCGCTTTGGTTTCAGCTTCTTTATCATTGATTCCTTTTTCGAGCGACGGAATCGCGCCCTTAAAATAATCTACCTGCTCTTTATCTTCGGCATTAGCGCCGTATTTTTCGACATACTGTTTTGCCGCGGCAAGAGCGATTTTTTGTTTGTCGAGACTTTTGTCGTAGTTTTCGATGTAGGTGTTATAGAGTTTCGTTTTTTCGTCTTGCGCCGCGGTTTGCGCCGAAACCGATGTAATGCCGAAGGCGGCAAAAACCGCGAGCAACAATCCGAGCGCTAAATTTCTGTAAATGGTTTTCATTAAAATCTATCCTCCAAGCGTGTTAAATCGTATAAACTTTTCGCAAAATTTGAATCGGCAGAGACGTTCGGCATTTGCGAGACTCTGATGTTTTGGTCTAAAAAAGGGTTGCAAGATTTTCAGATTTATGCAACCCGAATTTCATTTTTAAAACTAATCAGCAGAGAGATAATAATCACGCAACATTTACGCTCGTGTCAAGCGAAATGTCGGCGGCGAAAGCTAATTTTCTCTCAGCGGCTTGGTTAGAGAAGATTTTAGAGAATTTAACAGGACAAAGCAGGGCGATAAACAAACGGAGCGAAAGCCGTTCCGCTTCTCGCTCCGTTTGAGTCTTTAATTTGTATTGACTTTTATTTATTCTGCACGATTCGCGGGCGCGTCGGCTCGCCAGATTTTTTTACTTTCACGACGACTGTCGGAAAAAGCTCCGCCTGTTTCAAATCTTTTTTCGGATTCGTTTTCGGCGCTGATTGCGTTGCGGCAACCTCTTTCGGCTGCGGTTTGATAATGTCGTTGTCGGCTGAATCTTCGTCTTCGTCGGTGTCTAGCTGCGCCGAAACTTTGGCGTTGACTTTTGTTTGCGGACGCAGTTCGAGAGGAATTTTAGCGAGCGTTTTATCCGCGCCGTCTATCATCCGATTTTTTAACGATTGGTAAATTTTTCCAGCAATCGCCGCCGCGTATTTGCCGCGTTCCGCTTGTCCGCGCGTGATGACTATGACGGCGTATTTCGGATTTTCGATGGGCGCGACCGACGCGAAAAGTCCGACCCAACTGCCGTTGCCGATACACGAGCCGGTTTTTCCCGCCACGCCGAGCGACGAATCAACGCCGCGCCGTGCCGTTCCGTAAGCGGTCGCGCCGATCATTCCCGGAATCACGCCCTGCAGAGAATCGCCCGGCAGTTTGAGTTGGTAGCGCATCGCGCCGCGAAAATTCGCGCGTTCGATGCGCGAGCGCGGAATCTGCGGAATGACGATGCGCCCGCCGTTGGAAATCGCCGAAACCAACACGCCCAATTGCAGCGGCGTGACTTCAAAATCGTCGCCGTGCGAATAAATTCTGGAGTTATTATTATTGAAAGGAAGCCGTCCGCCCGTTTCGTTTTTCGCGTTAATGCCGGTCGGAGAACCGAGACCGAGCATCTGCGCGTATTGAACCATTTTCGTATTTCCCAATTTTCTGCCGACGGCTTGAAAATATGTGTTGTTTGAAAAGGCGAGCGCGTCGTCCAAATTCAGCGGAAATCTTTGCGAGCGGATATTACCGTCTTCGCTGATCATATCTTCGTTTAATCCGGCGACGCCGGTCACGAGTTTGATGGTCGAACACGGCTTGAAACTTTTGCGAATCGCCCAATCTTGATTGACGATTGACAGAATTTTGCCAGTTTGCGGCTCAAGCACGACGACGGTTCCGGCGTGATTTCCCAAAGCATTAACGGCGGCGCGGCGCACTTCCAAATCTTCGCCGTCGGTGTCATCGTCTTCGATATTTTCAATCGTCTCGGTGCGCAGCCCGCGCTCGAACGCGATGCGCCTGGCTTGCGCTTCGCGGGCTAACTGGGCGCGGCGACGCTGTTCCGCCAACGCCGCTTGCCGACGCGCTTCCTGCGCGGCGCGCTGTTTGGTTTCTTCTTCGGCGCGCCGCGAGTCGGCGCGTTTCTTTTCCTCTGCCGATTTTTTTGTCTCGGCGGATTTTTGTTTGGCGTTTTTCTCAGATTTCGGCTCGACCTTTTTTTTCGGTTCAACCGTTTTCGTTTGATTTTTTGCGGTCGTCTGATTTTTTTTCTGAACGGCGGAATTCTTTTTTGTTTGAGCTGAAAGATTGACGGCGCACAGCGAAATTGAAATTAAAAAAAGTGCGGAATAAATTTTCGGAAGACACTCTAGGGGCGAAAACGACATCAGGATTACCTCATTTTTTATTTGATTAAAGGAGAGCGAGTCTGCGAAGCCGACGGCGAAGAACAAAATTTTGATGTTGTTTTATTCCAGGGAGATACCGGAAGCCCGCGCGTCAGACGTTTGGAGAGTCGAAAAGTTTGTCTTGACTGTAAAATTAGTTATCGGAAAATTTGCTTCAGAAGCTAAATAAGAATATAACATTCGCCATTGACCGGCGGCAAGATTTAAAAGCAAATTTGTCGCGCCGCTTTTTCTTCGGCTTTCCGGCGCGTTAATCGGGGAAAAAATGATTTTTGTCGTAAACGGTTAAACGAATAAAGAAGATGAAAATTTTTGAGGCATTAAAAAGCGCGGCGGAAATTCTGCGGGCAAGCCAAATCAGCGATGCCGTCCGCGAAGCAAAATCCTTGCTGGCTTTCGTTTTGAATCAGAATCAAACTTTTCTCATCGCGCACACCGAATACGAATTATCATTTGATGAGGAAAAACATTTTCTGGATTTCGTGACGCGCCGCGCCCGCCGCGAGCCTTTTCAATACATCGTCGGCAGACAGGAATTCTTCGGACTTGATTTTTCGGTGACGAAAGATGTTTTGATTCCGCGACCCGAAACCGAAATGCTTGTCGAGGCGGCAATTGAGATTTTGCAGGCGGATGACAATTCAAAATTTTGCGAAATCGGAGTCGGTTCGGGCTGCATCGCCGTTTCGATTTTGCACGCGGTCAAAGCGGCGAGCGCCATTGGTGCAGACATTTCTGAAAAAGGTCTGGCAGTGGCGCGAAGAAACGCCGAAAAACATCAGGTTCTAAACCGCCTCGAACTGCGAATCTCAGATGTCTTTAAAAATCTACCAAATGAAAAATTCGATTTAATCGTTTCCAATCCGCCGTATATTCCGCGCGACGACATAAAAACCCTGCAGGCGGAAGTGCGCGAATTTGAACCGCTCGCGGCTTTGACCGACGGCGGCGACGGGCTTTCGATCATCGAAAAAATCATCGCCGACGCGCCGGAATTTTTAAAGCCGGACGGTTTTCTGCTGATGGAAATCGGCATCAATCAGGATGGCGCGGTCAAAGCAATGTTCAGCGGTAAAGTCTGGCGTGATGTGAGAATTACACCGGATTTCCAAGGTATTCCGCGCACGGTCAAAGCGAGAAAGGCGCAAATGTAAAAGGCGTTTACAGGCAAAAGATTTTCGTATGTTCTTGAAAATGCCTTTTTCTTTACTTCAAGATTTTCACCTTTTCACTTTTGCACTTTTCTTAGCTTTATGGCTTACTTTTTGCTGTATTTCTTTTTCTGTCAAAAAAATGTTTTGCTTCCATACACTTTTCAAAAAAGGAGATAAGTTATGAAATACGAATACGAAAAAGAACAAACAAGAGCCAGCACAAAGTTGTCGTATTTGCTGATTGGCGGCGGCATCGGCGCGGTTTTAGCGCTGCTTTTAGCTCCGAAATCCGGCGGGGAACTGCGCGGCGACATCGCCGACGTGACGCGCAAAGGAATCGAGAAAGGCAAGGAAACCGCGACGTTGGTCGGCGAGCGAGCCGGAGATTATTACGAAGTGACGCGCGAGAAAGCCGGTGGGTTTTATTCGACCGCGCAGGAGAAAGCCGGCGCGCTCACTGAAAAGGCAAAAGGCGCGGTTTCATCGGCTTCAAATCCTTTTTCCGCCGCGCTCGAAGCCGGGAAAGACGCTTACGCCGAAGAAAAACGACGCACCGAAACGAAAGCGATTGTCGAGGGTCGTCCGAGCTATCCGGTTCAGAAAGAGCGGCAATCTTTGGACGCTCCCGTAGATTTTAATAAAGAAAATAAAGTATAAGTATGAACGCGGGCGAACCTATTTTCTGGATAATGATCGCATCAATCGTCATCGCTATTTGTTTTATAGCGATGGCGATTGCTTTGATTGCGACTGCTTTAATCGTCAAAAAAATCACCGGCACCATCGAGCGCGTCGAAGAAAAAGTTACTCCGCTGCTGGCGCAGGTGAATGCGATGAGCGTGCAGGGCAAGGAAATCTCGGCGCAGTTTACGGAAATTTCCACAAATCTTTCGACGGCGACGAAATACTTTTCCGAATCAGCCGGACTCATTCGTGAAGAAGTCGCCGAATTAAAACAACTCGTCGGCGAAACGGCGATCGTCGCTAAAGATAAAGTCGAACTCGTTAGCCGGACGATTGACCGGACGCAATTGCAAGTCGTAACGACGACCGATTACATCGAAGCGAAAATCGTCGAACCGGCGCGCGAAATCGCGGCGGTGATGGCTGGCGTACGAAAAGGTCTGGAAGTTTTGTTCGCGCCTTCGCCGAAACAGATTGACCGCGTTTATACGGAAGACGAATTGTTTATCGGGTGATTTTTAAGAGATTGATTTATCAAAATAAAACAGGCGCAAGAATTAATTCTTGCGCCTGTTTTATTTTGCTTGGAAGATGAAGTTAGTTTACTTCTGTTTGCGGCACGGTTTGGTTTTGCCGATTTTGGCGGCGTTCCATTTTGCGCTTTTTCATTTCTTCTTTCATTTGTTCGAGCTGCGCGCGTTTTTCGGCGGTTAAAACTGCCAGAACCGAATTGTGCATCTGCTCGCCCGACGTTTTAAGCTGCGTTCTGATTTCTTTGAATCGGGTTTGTTCGTCGGCGGTGATAATGCCGTCGCGTTTTTTCATTCCCAATGAGCGAAGCTCTTCGCGCTGGGTTTGCGTGGAAGTTTTATATGTTTCGGAAATGCCGCGAATTTGTTGTTTCTGCGCGTCCGACAAATTCAATTGCCCGAGCGCGCGCAGCATCATTTTATCGCCACCGTGTCTGCCGCCGCGCATTCCTTTATCGCCGCCGCGTCTGCCGAAGCCTCTGCCGCCGCGTCCTTCGCGCATTTCCTGTTTCTGCGTCGAATCATTTTCCTGATTTGTGTTTGTATCCTGCGCCGATGCGAAGGTGATGGAGAAGGCAACTACCGCAAATGCTGAAGTCGCCGCCGAAATTAATTTGCGTTTGAATGACATCTGTTTTTTACCTCTTTAATTTTTCAGACTAACTTTCGCCGTTCGCCTCTTTTGACGCGGGAAAAAGTGATTAAGTCGAAAGTTTTTTCGGGTTTTGTGTAAATAAATGTAAAGGTAAGCGTTTCGAGTTTCAAGTTTCGGATTTAATTTTTGAGGTTAGATTAAGCGACTTTTAACATGAAAAAAGAAAAACAAAACATTAAACAAATTTTTAAAAATTTACCAAAAGCAACTAAAATAAATAGGAAGAGCGTAGTGTTTGGGAAGAGTGTAAGGTTAGGTGTTTGTATGTGTGGGGGGCGG
>JAUJNR010000016.1 GCA_030448055.1 Pyrinomonadaceae bacterium | reverse complement strand
AATTTTTCAGCACCAAACTTGCCGGTCAGTATCTATTCGATTACAGTCGAAGCGGCAAACTTTAAGAGATCGGTTCAAACCGATATAAAACTCGATGTCGGACAACGGCGCACGGTTGATTTTGCGCTCGAAGCGGGAAATATCTCGGAAGTCGTTACGGTTGAAGCCGACCAAGTGGCAGTTGAGTTATCAACGCCGACTGCGTCAACGGTTATCAGCGGCAATCAGGTGCGTGAGCTTTCGATTAACAACCGGAACTTTGTGCAGCTTGTAACGTTGGCACCCGGAGTTTCGTCAAACCTCGCTGACCAGGTTTATGTCGGAACGACAAACCCGGAAGGACAAGCAAATGTCGTCTCAATTTCGGTCAACGGCGCGCGCAGCAGCCAAAACACTTTTACGGTTGACGGCGCGGACATTACCGACCGCGGCTCGAACTTAACGATTCAAGCGTATCCGAGCGTTGATTCGATTGGTGAATTTAGAGTTCTGCGCTCGCTCTACCCGGCAGAATCAGGCAGAAGCGGCGGCGGACAGATCAATGTCGTAACGCGCAGCGGAACGGATGAATTTCACGGCTCGTTATTTGAATTCGTTCGCAACGAAAAATTCAACGCCAACACTTTTTTTAATAATCAACGCGCTCCGTTCGGTATAGATGAAAACGGAAAAGCCAGACGCGCGCCGTTTCGTTACAACAACTTTGGCGGAACAATCGGCGGTCCGGTTTACGGCTTCAATTTCGGTGAAGGCGGTGAAGGCGGAATTTTCCGAAGGTATCAAAAAACATATTTCTTTTTCTCGGAAGAACAACGCCACGACATTCGCTATCCGACTTTAATTTCGTCCGTTCCTGATGCCGGATTAAGACAGGGCGTTTTCCCGATTGACGTTTGTTTGAGCGCCACGATTTCCGGCACAACACGCACTTGTACAAACATTCTGCCAGCAGGAACTCCGCTCTCGTCTCGCGCTGCGATCAATCCGGTTGCACAGGCTTATCTGACTAACATTTACAATCGCATTCCGCTTCCAAACGAACCTTTGATTCCTTTCAGATTGGTTGCCCCAGCAAACGGCAGATCGAAGTTTCGACAGGAAATCTTCAAGCTCGACACGAGTTTTACAAAAGATTGGTCGGCTTTCTACCGCTTCCAAAACGATAGAATTCCGACGACTGACGTAAACGCGCTGTTCTCAGCAGGTTCGGGAATTCCAGGCGTTTCAACGACGCAAACAAATTCGCCGGGGCGGACGCATACCGTTCAAACGACTTATGTTATTAATCCGAAAATGATTGTCGAAGGTCGTTACAACTATGCTTATGGCGCGATTTTAAGTGAAAACATCGGTTTGATAGCAAGAAGCAACTCGCCGATTGACGTTCCGCTACCTTATACCAATACCACTGACCGCGTTCCCAACATAATTGGAAACGGTTTTAACAGTTTAGTTGGGTTCGGACCTTATGACAACTTTTCCGATAAACACGATTGGAGCGGAAATCTTACCTGGATTTTCGGCAACCATACGACGAAATTCGGTGCGAACTTTTCAAAATACCGGAAAAACGAAAACGCTTTAGGTGGCGTGAACAACGGACAATTTACCAGTTTCCTGAATACAACCGCAGCCAGCCCGACACAAGGCACGGTTTGCGCGCCTTTGGTTGCGGCAAACGGTATTTGTCCGACAGCAAATAATGCTTCCGCCATTCAAGCATTTGCTAACTTCCTGCTTGGCACAAACGTTTCTTTCTCGCAAGCCAGATTCGATTTGGAAGCCGATTTTCGTCAACGCAACTTTGAAGCATACGCTCAAGACGAATTCCGCGTGAGACCGAACTTAACTTTATATTACGGTGTTCGTTACTCGTTCTTCGGTTCGCCGTGGGATAGAAACGGGTTTTTAGCCAACTTTGACCCGGCATTGTATAACCAGGCAAATGCGCCACAGGTTAACTCAGCTGGAAATCGCGTAGCCGGAACAGGAAATTTCTGCGAGGGCTTAATTGTTAACTCTCAAAACGTTCCGTCCGTCTTACCGCCAAACTGCACGCCGACGGTTTCGCCCTACGGCAAATTCGTCGTTGACGCGAAGAAAAGAAATTTCGCGCCGCGCGTCGGACTTGCTTGGGACCCGTTCGGCAATGGAAGAACGGCAATTCGCACTGGCTACGGAATTTACCATGAGCAAACTTTAGTCGGCACTTTCTTGCAAAATCTCGGCACGAATCCGCCTTTCCAAGAAACGATTGCCGTGAGCCAAACCAGGCTTGACCAACCGATTGCGCCAGGCACGACGCCAGGTATTGTTTCGTCTTTAGCAGCGCAAACGCTTCGGGGTCAACAAACCGATTGGAAAACGCCGTATATGCAGCATTGGTCTTTAGACTTGCAGCGACAGTTGACGAGAAGCACAGTAGTGACAATCGGTTATTTCGGCTCGAAGGGAACGAATCTAATCGGCATCGTGGACATTAACCTACTGCCGCCCGGATTGGCTGCCAGCACTCCTTGTGCCGGTGCGCCGACGGCGAATAATCCTAATGGCTTTTGCCAGGTTCCCGGTGTGACGTTCTTTAACGCGACGGAAGAATTAAGACTCGATCAGCTTCGCCCGTATCGCGGTTATCGCGCTATCAATATGATCCAGCCGCGCTTCGACTCGAATTATCACAGCCTGCAAGTTTCGGCAGATCATCGCTTTACCGGTGATTCGCGCGTTGGGTTGGCTTATACGTGGTCGAAAAATCTGACG
>JAUJNR010000015.1 GCA_030448055.1 Pyrinomonadaceae bacterium | reverse complement strand
AAATGCGATAAATATTTAATGATTAAGAGGGTATAAAATTTTCCCGTTGAGAAAACGCTCTACAAATAAAAAATGTTTTGGTCGCCGCATAGATTTCTCGAATCAATTTGTTATGATTGAACATCTAAAAGGCGAAAGCAAATTATAGCCTAACTGCAAGAAATTAAAAACGGTTTGATGCAGACTTTTGATTAAAAAGCTAGATAAATTCGAGAAACTTACAAAATTTTTCAAGAGGGAAATCAATTTTAAGGATTTTTCAGAAAGAATTTTGTGAAAAATCGAAAAGAAACAATAAAAATATTGTGGAAGAAATTTTCGGTAAAAACGGGCTTATCGCCAAATATCACAAAAATTACGAATATCGCGGCGGTCAGATAAAAATGGCGGAAGCCGTACTGCGTGCTTTTGAACAAAAAAAACATTTAATCGTCGAAGCGGGAACCGGAACGGGGAAAACCCTCGCCTATCTCGTTCCGGCAGTTGCCGCCGCGCTCGGACAAAAAAAGCGAATAATCATTTCGACGGGAACGAAAAACTTGCAGGAACAATTAATGGAAAAAGACATTCCGTTCTTGCAAAAAGTTTTGCCGAAAAAATTCAGTGCGGCGTATATGAAAGGTCGCTCGAATTATGCTTGTCTTTACCGCATCCAAAAAGCGGAAAATCAACCAATTTTGGAAGGCTTGGACGAGATGGATTCTTTTGAAGAGATTCGCCATTGGGTGCGCGAATCGGAAACCGGAGATAAATCCGAACTCGTAAATTTGCCGGAAAATATCTTGTTCTGGAACAGAATAAACGCCAAATCAGAAACTTGTCTCGGTCAAAAATGTCCAAATTTTGAGCCGTGTTTTATTACCCGAATGCGCGACCGCGCTGAAGACGCCGACATCGTAATCGTCAATCACCATCTTTTCTTTGCCGATTTAAACATTCGCGGCAATGAATACGGGCGCGTTTTGCCCGATTATGCGGCGGTTATTTTTGACGAAGCGCATTTAATCGAAGACATTGCCGCAGATTATTTTGGTTTTGAGATTTCGAATTTCCAGATTGACGAACTCGTCCGGGACGCGGACACTTTGCCGATTGCAGATGCCGTTGCTTCGAGAGATTTTACGAAATTAGCCGCAAAAATTATCGGTCTTGCCGACCAATTTTGGGCTCGTTTCGCGCAAACACGAGGACAGGACGGACGCTTTCCGCTTCTTCCCAATTCTTTCGCGCAAAAATCACGCAACGGCGACATTCAAACAACACCGCTTGGCGAGGCGTATTTTGCTTTGGATTCGACATTAGAACGTCTCGAAACCGCTTTGGATGTTCACGCGGAAAAACTAACCGAAGCGGAAAGTCTTGTGCGGAGAGTGCGGCAGGCGCGGTTCGATTTGGAATTTACCTGTATGCAAGCCGAGAAAAATTATGTTTATTGGCTGGAAAAACGCGGCAAAGGAATGTTTTTGAGAGCCTCGCCAATTGACGTTTCTGCGCTTTTGCAGGACAAACTTTTCGATAAAGTCGAAACTGTCGTGATGACTTCCGCAACATTATCCAGCAACGGAAAATTCGATTTTATAAAAGACCGTTTGGGTTTGGAAAGCCAGAAAACCGACACAATGCTTGCGCCTTCGTCTTTCGATTACCAAAAGCAAGCGATAATTTATTTGCCGAAAGCAATGCCCGACCCGCGCTCGCCGGAATTTTCACAGTTTGCCGCCAGCGAAATCGTTAAATTGATAAACGTGACCAACGGACGCGCTTTTGTTTTGGCGACAAGTAATTCTTCGATGAATATGCTTTACGAGCTTGTTTCGATGCGCGTAAATTTTCCGTGCTTCGTGCAAGGCTCGATGTCGAAAGCCGGATTATTGGAAAAGTTTCGCCAGACGCCGAACGCGGTTTTGTTTGCCACTTCGAGTTTTTGGCAAGGCGTTGACGTGCGCGGCGAACAATTGTCGTGCGTGATAATTGACAAATTGCCGTTTGCCGTTCCGACCGACCCAATTGTTTCGGCGCGAACAAAATTTATAGACGAAAACGGCGGCAAATCATTCTTCGATTACAGTGTTCCGCAAGCCGTCATCGCTTTGAAACAAGGCGTTGGCAGATTGATAAGAAGCACAACCGACAAAGGAGTTATCGCGCTGCTCGACCCGCGTCTTAAAACAAAATCTTACGGCAGAGATTTTTTAAACAGCTTGCCGCGTTGTAAAATAACGAGTGAGTTAAAAGACGTGGCGCAGATTTTCGGAGGTGAAACGAATGGAAACAATTTTGTTAAACGAAATTATTGAAAAAACGGCGAATTTAACGACCGAAGAACGCCAAAAGTTGATTCGGCTTTTGCAGGAACAAGAAAGCAAGCCAAGAACAAATGGCGAAAAAGGTTATGTCAGCCCTAATACGATTTGGGTGCGCGATAACAGCCATAAATATCGAGGAATGCATATTGCTCTTAAAGATGGCGAATTGATTGCGACGGGAAAAACTATTAAAGAAGCCGATTTGAAATCAAAAGAAAAAGGCGTGAAAAATCCGCTTTCTTCATTAGATTCCCGCCGAAGACGAAGAAGTTTGGGGCGGCTGGTAAATGTCATTTGAACTTTCATTTGAAAAACTTGTCGATTATGACACGGGAAAAGCAGGCGTTACCGTCAACGTCGAATATAATCGGCATCAACGATTACGATGGCAAACTTTATTTGAGCCGTTACAGGAGCGAATAAGGAATGAAAGTTTCGGAAAGAAAAATTCCAGAAAGAATAGTCTGGAGCATTCAAAATTCTGCCGAATTGCTCTTACGTCACCCGCTTTTGGCTTGGGATTTGATACGCCATCGTGACGGTCACAGAATGTTTTGGGAAA
>JAUJNR010000014.1 GCA_030448055.1 Pyrinomonadaceae bacterium | reverse complement strand
ATTTGCCCGCACCGTTGTGTCCGATGATTCCCAGAGTTTCGCCGTCTTTGACTGTAAAGTTTATATCGCGCAAAGCCCAAAGCTCTTGTTTTTCATTTCGTCTCGGATTTTTGACAAAACTCATCACCGCGTCGCGCAGCGAATTGTGCATTACGCCACCGAGATAATAGAGTTTCGATAAATTTTCGACTTTGATAACCTGCATTCGGAAATGAAAAACAAATTCTCGTGCTTAGTAATTTATGTCTTCGTGAATGGTTTTTCTAAATTAAATCGGCAAAATCGTCTTCCATCTGCTTGAAAACAAACAGCGAAAATAACATCAGAAGAAATGTCAGGGCAACCGAAATGCCGATTACCAACCCATCGAATTGCTCGCCAAAAAGCGAAGCGCGAAAGCCGTGCAAAATTCCGGTCAAAGGATTAAAAGCGAAAATCAAACGCCATTTTTCCGGCAAAACGTCGAGCGGATAAAATATCGGCGAGAGAAACATCCAGATTTGCAAAGCAAAGGGCAAAGCAAATTTCACGTCCCGGAAACGCACGTTGAGAGCAGAAAAAAGCGTTCCGAATGATACAGCCAAAATTACTGCTAAAACGATAAAAACGGGCGCAAATACGATTTTCTCCGTCAAACCGATGTCGTAATAAATCATTAAACCAATTAGAATTGCCAATCCCAGAAGCAAATCAACCAAACCGCTGAGTGTTGCGGCTAACGGCACGATAAGGCGCGGAAAATAAATTTTCGTGACCAGATTCGCATTTCCGACTAGGCTGTTGCTCGCCGTCGTGGTGGACGTATTAACGAACAGCCAGATCAGCAAACCGCTTAACGCGAAAAGCGGGTAAGGTATCGCCAAAGTTTCGAGCCGCGCAAACTGTGTGAAAATGACGGTGAAAATCACAGTTGTTAAAACCGGCTGTAAAATCGCCCAGAGAATCCCGATAGCAGTCTGTTTATAACGCACCTTAATGTCGCGTAGCGTCAGAAAATACAGCAGTTCGCGGTATTGCCAAAGGTCTTTCAGGTCAAGATTAGCCCGCGAAACACTCGGTTTGATTCTGGTAATTTGCGCTTCTTGCATTGAACAATTTGTGAAGTGAAAAA
This sequence comes from Pyrinomonadaceae bacterium, assembly GCA_030448055.1. GTDB lineage: Bacteria > Acidobacteriota > Blastocatellia > Pyrinomonadales > Pyrinomonadaceae. Next base: position 1,867 of record JAUJNR010000014.1, on the reverse strand, counting down.
TTTTTAATTTTCAAATCTCTAATTTTCCGTAATTTTCAATCGCCTTGCGCTTTTTACGTCGCCTGTTCCATTGAAAAAGTGTCTGCGGAATCGAAAGACGAAAGATGGTTTTTCCGATTTGCGAAACGGATTTCGCGCCGCTTAAATTTTCTGCGAACAATCTGACGGCTTCGCGTCTTCGTCCGTGCCGAACATAGCTTAAAACCGCATCGAATTTTAACTCGGTTTGAATTCTGCCGAGTTCTTCGCGGCGGATATTTAATTTTTGAAAAAGACGATTTTGCGCGTTAATCCATTCTTCAAGCATCAACGGAAAATCGCCGCTCACGTTTCCGCCGTGCTGTCGCCAAGCGCTCAAAATGTTTTTGTCAAAGGCAAATTCACCATCGGCGGCGAGTTTCAAATAAAGTTCGTAATCTTCGAGAAGCGAGTTTTCGTTCCAACCGTGTTTTTCGAGCGCGGAACTACGGTAAACAACACTTGAACTTGGAAAGATTATGCCCCGAAGTAGAAGCGGAAGCATATCGCCATCGGCAAAGTCCGTATAATCCGCCGTGCTGTCAATTATCCGGTCGTATTCGTCAATTAAGTAAGCGTGTCCAAAAGACAAAACTGTCGTCTGACGCTTTTCTAAAAGTTTAACTCTTTTTTCCAAAATTGTCGGAAGCCAAACGTCATCTGAGCCGAGATAAGCAAAAAATTCCGTATTACAATGAGAAAAACCTTCGTTGAGTGTCGCGCAAAGTCCTCGGTTTTCGCGCACAATCAATTCGCAATCAAAGTGACAATCACTTAAAACTTTTTCGATTATTTGCGGCGAATTGTCTTTTGAACCATCATCAATCACCAGAAGGTTGCGTGGTTTTAACGTTTGCTTGATGATAGATTGCAGACAGCGTTCGACAAACGGCGCGTGGTTGTAAGAAGGAACAAAAGTGAAAACCTCAGGCATAAATGATTATTATAAATTTTAATCGGGTAATGTCCAAGATTGTCTGCAAATTAACATTTTATGAAAATTCTTTACTTGCTTGATTCTTTAAATCGTGGCGGAACGGAAGTTTTGGCTTGGGACATTTGCCGCAACGCGCAAGTAAACCGTTTGGATTTAACTTTTGCCGCGACGGGCGGTGGAGTGTTGGAATCAAATTTTCGACAAAGCGGCATTGATTTTGTTCGGTTGGAACGACGATTGCCAATTGATTTTTTGTTAATAACCGAACTTAGAAAAATCATTTGTGAGCGAAAAATCGAAATCGTTCACGCGAATCAAGCCGTTGAAGGCATTCACGCATATCTGGCGATTTTAGGAACAAACGCAAAAGTGGTGCTATCGCATCACGGTTTTGTGCCGGACAAAAAAAATCTGTTCGCGCTAAAATTTCTCATTCCGCGCGTTGCGGCAAATGTCGTGGTGAGCAATGCGCTTTTGCGTTGGTATGAAACCGAAATCGGACTGAAATTTTCCGGTAACACAAAAATCGTTCACAACGGCGTGGACGAAAAAAGGCTTACGGGAAACGGTGAAATTGTTAAAAAAGAACTCGGTTTGCCAAACGATGCTCTGCTTTTCGGAATGATTGGCAATTTCTACCGCGACCCGCGCAAAGACCAATTGACGCTTTGCCAATCTCTACCGAAGGTTTTAGCTGAAATCAGCAACGCATATTGCGTTTTCGCAGGCAGAACCGAGGTGGGCGCGGAGCAAAAACTGCAAGATTGCAAAGATTTTTGTCGGGAAAACAATATCGCCGAAAAAGTTTATTTTTTGGGCGCCAGAAACGATGTTCCAGACCTTCTGAACGCGCTCGAGTTGTTTGTTTTCTCGTCGCTGCACGAAGGTTTGCCGATTGCCGCTGTGGCAGCG
>JAUJNR010000013.1 GCA_030448055.1 Pyrinomonadaceae bacterium | reverse complement strand
TGCTTGAGTCAATCGCAAAATTTATATCCGTTGCGATGAATCGTTACGATAAAGCGCGGGTTGTCCGGCGCGTCTTCGATTTTGCGGCGCAGTTTGGCGATGTGCATATCAACCGTGCGGGTTAAGGGAGCGTTGTAGCTCCAGATGTCGTCGAGCAGTTTTTCTCTGGTGATGACTTCGCCGCGCCGCTCGATGAAGTATTGCAATAAGGTGAAATTCGCGGCTCGATAATTCGATGGGCGCGCCGGATTTGGTGGCTTGCTGCCGGGCGAAATCGAGTGCGATGTCGCCGAATCGGTATTTTTCAATCGCCTCGTTCGGTTTGTTGGCGCGGCGCAGAAGGGCTTCGACGCGGGCGGTCAATTCGGCGAAGCTGAACGGTTTGGTGACGTAATCGTCCGCACCGATTTTCAATCCGACGACTTTATCTATTTCCTGCCCGCGCGCCGTCAGCATAATTATCGGCGTCGTGTTACCGTCGCCGCGCAGTTTTTTGCAAACATCCAAACCCGACAGGCGGGGCAACATCACGTCTAAAACAATCAAATTCCACGCGCCCGCGCTTGCCATCTGCAAGCCGCTCGCGCCGTCTTTGGCGACGGCGACTTCGTAGCCTTCGTAGGTGAAACCGTCGCGCAGGGCGACGCACATCGCCGCGTCGTCTTCGATAACGAGAATTTTCTGCGTCATATTTTCACCTCAACTTGCCGGTTAACCAGCCGACTACGCCGCCCCAAATGACGACGTTGAAAATGATTGGAAGCAAAATGCCGCGAACGGTAAAACCGCCGAAAATCGGTTGTCCAACAATCTTGGCAATCACCAGCAACAAAAAGAGCGTCGGCGCGAAACCGAACATCATTCCTCTTAAAGTAGTCGGCTGTCGGACAATCGCGGCAAGCAAACATCCCCACAAGCCGCCCGCCAAGACGAATCCGATTGCTCCGAAAATATGTTCGAACTGCGGACTGGTTGCGCCGAGAACGGCGCGGTAAATTCCGACAAAACCCGGCGCGCCGCTTAAATTCGCGGCTTGCAGAGAATACATCATGGCCGCTAAAATTATCGCGCCGATTACTCCGGCGAAAAATCCTTGTAAAATTCGTTTATTCATAAAGCCGCCTTTTCAATCTCTCGAATTTTTTCGACCGGCAGATGAATCGTAAATTCGCTGCCTTTTTTCAACTCGCTTTCCACCGTCACCGCGCCGCCGTGCGCTTCGGCGATGTGTTTGACGATTGCCAAGCCCAAGCCGCTGCCTTTTACGTCGTGAACCAGTCCGGTCGAGACGCGGTAAAATTTCTCGAAAATCTTGTTTTGTTCTTCGGGCGCGATGCCGATGCCGTGGTCGCGGACGGAGATTTTGACCGAGTTTTTGACCGCGCTGATTACAACGCCGATTTCGCGCCAGCCGCCGTCGAGCGAGTGTTTGACGGCGTTGTCGAGCAGGTTCATCAAAGCCTGCGTCAGCGCGTCGCGGTCGAGTTTAACCAAAGGCAGAGCGATTTCCGGCTGGTCGTAAACGATGCGAAAGCCGTGCTCTTTCGACTGCATCTCGAAGGTTTTAATCACGTCCGCGACGACCGCCGAAACGTCCGTCCGGTCGAATTTGTATTCTTTTCGGTTTCCCTCGATTTTGTCGAAATCCAGAATGTTATTGATTAAAGCCGTCAGGCGGCGGCTTTCGGTTTCGATGTAATCGCCGTATTCGCGCATTTTTTCGGCGTCGCCGACGCGCCCGGATTTGAAAAATTCCCCGAAAACGCGAATCGAAGCGAGCGGCGTGCGGAGTTCGTGCGAGACGTTCGAGACGAATTCGGATTTCATCTGCGAGACGCGCATCAGTTTGGAAGCCGAATAAAGCGCCAAACCGACGCAGCCCAAAATCGAAACGGTCGCCAGCCCGCAGAGCAGCAGATTCGTCCGGTAAAAATTGCGGGCGAGCTGCTGCGGCGTGGTGTTGCGGCTGACGATCTGCAAATTCCAATCGGTAAACAAAAACGGCATTTTGTATGAAACCGTGTCGCCGAGTCCTTCGGTTGTCGGCGGCGAAACGTGGAGCGGTTTTTCCTCGCGGTCGAAAATCGAAACGACGACGTTCGTCGCCATCGTGCCGGGAAAATACTTCGGAAAAGGCTCGTCAATCGCGGGCTGCAAAAGCCGCTCGCGGACGTAATTTTCGTCCACGACGAAACCGAGAACGCCGACGATGTGCGAGTTTTCGTCGGCGACGGTTCGCAAAACGATGCGGTGATTCGGGTCGCGTTCTTCGGTTAGCAAAACGGATTTTCGCGCGGCGGTTTGTTTGCTCAAAAGCCGCCACGGAAGACTCGCCGCCAGAATCGCCGTCGTTTCCGCCGAAGTATTCTGGGAAATTTCGACGAGCCGATTTTTGTCCGAATCGAAAGCGTAAGCCTGAAATTGCGCCGCCAATTGTTCGGATTCGATTTTTCCCGTTTCGTCAGCCTCGCGCCAGCGGACGACGAACAACCGCCGCACGCCTTCGAGCTTCGCGTCGGCGAACCGCGTTTCGAGCCGTCCGAGCGATTCGTCCGACAGCTCGGCAATCGAATCGTCAAAAGCGAGTTCCGCCGTTTTCCGGTAATGCGCCTCGACCGCTCCGGCGACTTCCGACAAGTAACTCTGCCGCCAAAGCTGCGCGTAAGCTCCCCAAAAACGCTCGATGCGTTCGAGCGAATAAAGCTGCAAGCCGACGATAACCGCCAGCAGCGCGACGACCGCGCCCGTTCCGACCGTCAGCAAATGCCGCTTCAGAAATTCGATTAAACTTCGACGTTTGGTTTGTCCGATTCTTCCGTTCGGATTCGTTGCGTGCGTCATTAAAAATGACCTCCGAGAAAAAGTATAACCGCATAAAATCGGAATCGTTACGCTTTGCGAACAAGTTTTACGCGCCTTTTACGAGTTTTACAACTTTTTACAACCGAATCACCACTTTTACAATTCGCGCCCGTATTCTTCAATCGTCACGAGCAAAAGGACGATGTGTTTCAGAGTTTTACGCTCCGGCGATAAATCAAAACCAACCCGAAAGGTAAGA
>JAUJNR010000012.1 GCA_030448055.1 Pyrinomonadaceae bacterium | reverse complement strand
CAGGGCGGCGCGACTCTGCAATTTTCGATGATTCCGCTTAATTTCTTGAGCAAAGATGAAACGGCTGATTATATTGTAACAGGTGCGTGGGGCAAAAAGGCTTTGAAAGAAGCAAAGCGCTGCGGAAACGCAAATACGATTTTTTCAACTGCCGATTCGGATTTCAAATCTGTTCCGACGCAAGATGAACTTTCATTCTCTGAAAACGCGAAATATGTTCACTACACTTCAAATGAAACAATCGAAGGCGTCGAGTTTAAGTATGATTTAGACGGCGGCGGCATTCCTGTTATTTGCGATGCTTCTTCAAACATTTTGTCAAAACCGATTGATGTTGAAAAGCACGCTTTGATTTACGCCGGAGCGCAAAAGAATATCGGACCTTCTGGCGTAACTCTGGTAATTATCCGTGATGATTTGCTTGAAAAGGTTCCCGAAAATCAACATTCGATGCTCGATTACCGGGCGCTAGCAGAAAACAATTCGATGCTCAACACACCGAACACCTGGGGAATTTATATTATTAATCTGGTCTGCGAACATATCAAAGGACACGGCGGATTAGCCGAAATGGAAAAGAAAAACGAAGAAAAAGCGAAAACTCTTTACGACGCGATTGACGCGAGCGACGGTTTTTATCGCGGACACGCCGACAAAGAAGCGCGTTCGTCAATGAATGTAACTTTCCGTTTACCGACGGAAGAGCTTGAGAAGCAATTTACAACCGAGGCAACCGCGCAAAGGTTGGATGGATTAAAAGGACACCGCTCGGTCGGCGGTATCCGCGCTTCCATTTATAATGCCTTTCCCAAAGAAGGCGTGAAAGCATTAGTTGATTTTATGAAAAATTTCGCGCAAAAAAACGGATAATCAAAATAAGAATCAACCGTAAAGATACACAGAAATCACAAAATCTTTTTTGCGTATTTTGTGTATCTTTACGGCTAAATTACTCTGCACAATGCTTCCAAAAGCTCCGTTTCTTCCGCATCAGAAACCGTCCGCAAATCAATCAAGGCTTTATCTTCTAAAATTCGCGCAATAACCGGCGGACGTGAAAGCCGTAATCTTTGTTCTAATTCATTAACCGACAATTTTTCGTGCCTCAAAACTAAAAGCATCGTCGCGGGTTGAACTGTTGGTGCGGAACCGCCACCGATAACAGAGTTTCCTTCTAGAATTTCAAATTGCAAAGCGGATTTTTCGCCGAGCCTTTCGCCTAGTTTTTCGACAAACTCCAAAGTGCGATGTTTGATTTCATCATTGTTCATCGAAAGCATTCGCAAAACGGGAATTTCTTCTAAAGCCATTTCGCGTCGAAAAATTTCAAATGTTGCTTCGAGTGCCGCGTAAATCAATTTATCAACTCTTAAAGCACGATAAAGCGGATGTTTTCGTAATTTTTCAACGACTTCGCGCCGTCCGACAATCAAACCTGACTGCACGCCGCCTAAAAGTTTATCACCGCTAAATGTAACGACATCCGCGCCCGCCGCAATTGATTGGCTGATTATCGGTTCGTCCGTTAAGGCGTATTCGCTCAAATCAAACATCGCACCAGAACCCGCATCCTCGTAAAGCAAAATATCGTTTTGATGTACGAGTTCGGCAAGTTCAGAAAGAGCTGGTGAAGCGGTAAAACCAACAATACGGTAATTTGAAGGGTGAACTTTCAAAATTAAGCGGGTTTGTTCGCTAATTGCGTTTTGATAATCGGAAATCCGCGTTCGGTTGGTGGCACCAACTTCTTTCAAAACCGCGCCCGATTGAATCATTACATCGGGAATGCGAAAATCACCGCCGATTTCGACCATTTCGCCGCGCGAAATTATTGCTTCGCCGCCTTTGGCGAGCGCGGTTAAAACCAACACGCAAGCTGCCGCGCAGTTATTAACAATCAAAGCATCTTCCGCGCCCGTGAGCTCCGCTAAAAGATTTTCGGCGTAAGCGCCGCGCCTTCCGCGTTTTCCGGTTTCAAGATTGTATTCGAGATTGCAATAACTGGAGGCTTCTTCAAAAATCGCTTTTCGCGCATTTTCCGAAAGCGGCGCGCGCCCCAAATTTGTGTGAATGATAACGCCTGTCGCGTTTATGACTTTTTGCAAACTCGTGCTTCTTTCGTTTTGCCACGTTGCTTCAAGGGTTTTTTCGGCTTGTTCGAGTAAATTTTCGCGCGAATAATTTTCCTCATTTATAGCGTCATTTGAAATTTTTTCTTGAATTTCTCGTCGCAGCAAATCCGTTGCATTTCGCGCCAGCAAAGCAAGATATTTGGCGCCGCATTCAGGCAAAAGTTTACGGGCAGTTTCCGTATGCAAAAGGGCGTCAATCGAAGGCAATAATCTCAAAACCTCCGTTTTATCGGGTGTTTTCTGATTTTTCATAAAACTATTTTAACCCGCATTTTGGTTTAAAAAGCAATTTCTAATTTTACACAATTTTTCAAAAAGAAAAGCGACCTTTTTAAAAGCCGCTTTTTTATTAATAAACGCTGTCCGGCTAAAAACCGGCAGCGGTCAAGTTGATTTAACCCGCGCTTCAGACTCGCAATACGTTTTCAGCCTGCGGTCCTTTGGGTCCGTTGGTAACTTCAAACTCAACTTCCTGTCCTTGCGCTAAAGTTTTATAACCGTCGCCGGATATTGCGCTGTAGTGCACAAAGATATCCTGCTCGCCGGGTTGTTCGATAAAACCGTAACCTTTTGCGTTATTAAACCATTTGACCTTACCGGTTGTTTTTGACATTTTTTCTAATTCCTCCTACAAACTTCAGTGAATTTTAATTTTTAATTTTTGAACATTTTTTGATGTCCACTTTTCAAGTTCTCAGCCAAAAGCATTTTTCGTAATAAAAAACACAGGCAAAAAAACAAAACTCACGCCAAACCTAGCCTAAAACTTAGGCTTTATCTAACGTGAATTAATAGAAATGTAAAAAAGCTCATTTCCTAACAAGTAGAAAATCTTAAACTGCAAGATTCTGGGATTCGTTTTTGGTGTTGTTTTTTGATAGAACGATGGAAAATTTATCGGAAATACGGCGTCGTGTCAAGATATATTTTTAAGTTTTTGCCAATTTTTGAAATAAAAGCATAAAATTGACATAAAACCGGCGATAACGGAAGATAAAACAGAGATTTTA
>JAUJNR010000001.1:1198790-2030128 GCA_030448055.1 Pyrinomonadaceae bacterium | reverse complement strand
TTACCCCCACCCCCCCCCCCCCTCTACTTCACCGAAACTTTACACTCTTCCCCTACACCACGCTCTTCTTATTTTTTGGTGGTGTTGCGCCGATCAATGGGGGTTTTTAAAATTAAATATAAACTAAATAAAATTTTTTTACAAAATAATTTTTTGTAACGCCGTGGTCTTGACGGCAGAAAGCGTTTGCCGTCAAGACGACGGCGTTTTGTTTAAGATTCGGATTCGATGCGTTTTAATAAATCCGGCTGTTCGCCTTCAAATTTTAAGTGATGCTGTTTGTCTTCATCTGAAAAATTAACATTCATTTGCAGATGTCCGCAGTGAACGCAAGCCGCAACGGAAATCTTTCGCACGCCGATGCCGAAGACGGCTTTCCACATTGAAACGTCGAGCGGTTTGAAAGTGAATTTTGTTCCGCCCGCTTCGTCGAGAATGCTTCCTTCGATTAAGTTTGTGCTGCCGCACGCGATGCAATTCATTTTTGTTTGAATGTGATTTTCGATGCAGAAACCCGCACGAATTAAGAGCGCACATTTTATGTCCTTACTTCGTGCGGGCTTCTGCACTATCTGATTGTTTCACTCACAACTTGACCGTTAATTATCGTTCCCGTACAGTGCGTCGTGTATTCAAACGGGTCGCCGTCATACATCGCCAAATCCGCGTCTTTGCCTCGGACGAGCGAACCGATGCGAGCGTCGAGACCGAGAATTTTCGCTGCGTCAATCGTGATGGTTGCCAGCGCGTCGCGCATCGAAAGCCCGTTTGCCGCCGCAGTTCCGGCTTCAAAAAGCACGACGCGCGTTTTCGGCACGTAGCCTTCGTAACCGCTTTGCAGCGCAACCGTAATTCCCGCGGCTTTGAGTTTTGCAGCGGTCGTCATCGAGAGACTTTCCATCTCGCCTCCCGCACGATACATCGTCGGGTGAATGATGACCGGAAAGCCCGAAGCCTTGATTTCGTCAATCACCATAAACGCTTCAGCCGCGCCGTCCAAAACAATTTTGATATTAAACTCTTTGGCGATTCGCAGCGCGGTCATAATATCCTGCGCGCGATGAGCTGTGACGAGCAGCGGAATCTCGCGGCGGATGACGCGCTGCATCATATCGGCGCCTAACTCGACCGGCGGTTTCTGTTCGGGTTTTTTATCTTCGTTTTGTTTGCGAACGGCTTCCGATGCTTTGATTAATTCGGCGCGGAGCATCGCGGCTTGTTTGGCGCGCGTGCCGGGCGCGCGTCCGCCGCCGGCATTCGCGCTGTCGCCGATGGTGACGGCAATCATCGCGGTCGGCATTATCGCCGCCGCGTCCGCCGTTTTGCCTGACGTTTTGGCAATCATCGTCTGACCGGACACGAGCGCGCCCGGCTGGTGTCCGGTGTGAATCGTCGTCACGCCGAACTCGCGCACCCATTCGACGAGTTTTTCCTGCGGATTATACGAATCAATCGCCCGAAGCTCCGGCTGCATCGGCGAAGAAGCGTCGAGCGCCATCTGGTCGTGCGGCTGATTCATATAACCCGCCAGACCGACGACCGTGCGCGCGTCAATCAAACCGGGCGTGACGACTTTCGCGTTGATCACGCGGTAATTGTTCGGAATTTTTATTTGCGCCGCCGCGCCGACGGCTTCGATTTTTCCGTTGCTGATTAAAACCACGCCGTTCGTAATCGGCTGCTCGCCCGCCATCGTCCACACGGTTTCGCCTTTGACGGCAATCTGCGCCTGAATTGTTGAGAAAGACAAAAGAAAAATCAACGCGAAAGTGCAGAAACGCGAAGCGCAACTGACCACCGACCACTGACCACTGACTAGTCTTTTCATTATTCCTGTCCTCCCAAATCATCGTCGAAACAATCAATGTGAATTTCGCGGTCGCTGCTCGCCCCGTAACCGCCCGTGGCAATCAACAAATCTTTCGCGTCCGAGCGGTCGAAAACTCGTTTGCCTTCGACCCAGGTTTCCAAAACCTTCGTGTAAATGCTCAAGGGGTCGCCGGATAAAATGATAAAATCCGCATCCTTTCCGATCTCAAGCGAGCCGACGCGCGTCTGCAAGTCGAGCATAATCGCGTTCGCCATCGTCATTCCGTAGAGAGCTTTTTCCCTCGACATTCCGGCGCGCACGGCGAGTCCGGCGGAGCGCAGAAAATGGCGGGAATCGGTGATGTAATCGTCGGTATGAAAGCCGACGAGCGCGCCCGCTTTTTCGAGTGCCGCACCGTTCGTGTAACTCACGTCGAGCGTTTCGAGTTTGCCGCCCGGCGAATCAATCAAGATTACCGAAGATGGAGCTTTAGCGCGCGCAATTTCGTCGGCGACTTTCCATGCTTCGGAGACGTGCTGAAGAACGACTTTGAAACCGAATTCTTTCTGCAGGCGCAGAACCGTCATAATGTCGTCGTGCCGATGCGTATGGAAATGCACGACGCGTTTGCCGTCGAGCGCTTCGACAAGCGCTTCCATTGCCAAATCTCGCGGCGGCAGTTTCGATTTATCAGTTCCGGCGCGGCGAATCTTTTCGCGGTAGTCCTGCGCTTTGGTAAATTGCTCGCGGACGAGCGCGGCGGATTTCGAGCGCGTGCCGGGAAAATTTCCGCCACCGGAGCGCAGCGGATTCGTGCCGTTGGCGAATTTTATGCCGCCCGCGTAAACGCCGTTTTTGTCGTAAATCAAAAGGTCTTCAATCGTATTGGCGCCGTCGCGCAATTTCAGATAAAGCGTCTGTCCGCTGTTTAAATGTCCAGAACCGGGCATCACGTTGACGGTCGTGATGCCGCCCGCTTGAGCGCGTTGGATTCCCGAAGCGCGGACGTTCACCGAATCGAGCAGGCGAACTTCCGGCTGAATTGGCGCCGAGCCGTCCGCGCCCGCGCCTTCGCCGATATGACTGTGCGAATCAACCAGACCGGGCATAATCGTTTTGCCCTGCGCGTCAATCGTCAAAACGTCTGACGACAGCCGGACGGTTCGCGCGTCGCCGACGGCGGTGATTTTGCCGTTTTGAATCAAAAGAATTCCTTGTTCAATCGGCTGTCCGACAATCGGAATAATTTTCGCGTTGATAAACGCGGTCGGTTTTTCCTGCGCTTCGGCTTGATTGAGACACAACAGAAACAAACCGATAAAAATCAGATATTTTTTCATTTTGGTTTTCCTCGTAAAATTCCGCAAAAGAAGTGTGTATCTAAGTTGCAACGAAACCTCGGCGCGTGTCAAGAATTCCGGCGTGGTAAAATTCTTTCCCGATAATTCGCGGCGACGATTGAAAACAAAATTTGCCGAGCGCAGGTGTTATTCACCTTCACTTTTAACATTCGTTATTTGGCGCGGAAGATTTTTCCGGTAAAAGAGCGAATATCGAATAGTGAACAGCGAATAACTTGCTCGTTTTTATCCGCTTTTGATTCACATTAATTACTTCAATGAATTTGCGAATTTTTTAAGAAACAGCATTTTCGCCTGCGGGCAGCACGACGCAAAACGTCGTGCCGCTGTTCTCGTTTGAAGAAACTTCGATTTTGCCGCCGTGCGCCGTGACGATTCCGTAACAAACCGCCAAACCCAAACCCGTGCCTTTGCCCGTTTGTTTGGTCGTAAAAAACGGATCGAAAATTTGTTTGAGATTTTTCGGGTCAATGCCGTTGCCGCTGTCGGCGATTTCGATTTTAATTCTGTTATTCGAGTCGGAAGTTTTAACGAGCAGTTCGCCGTCGCCGAGCATCGCGTCGCGCGCGTTCAGGAAAAGATTGAGAAAAACCTGCTGCAACTGGTCGTTGTCGGCGGAAATCTCCGGCAAATTTTCCGCCAATGTTTTTTTCAATCGAAGATTTTGAAACGATTTATCAAAACTCGCCAGCCGCAGACTCGTTTCAATCACCGCGTTTACGTCAACCGAACTCTTCGCGGCGGGACGCACGCGCGCGAAATCCATCATATCTTTGGTTACGTGCGTGATGCGCTCGATTTGCGTCGAAATTAATTTCAGTTTTTCCGAAGTTTCCGCGTCCAGATTCTTATGCGCCTGCATCATCTGAATCAAAGAAGAAATCGAGGCGAGCGGGTTGTTGACTTCGTGCGCGACTCCGGCGGCGAGCGTTCCCATCGCGACGAGCTTTTCCGTGCGAATCAACTGTTCGTTCAGTTGCCTGAGCTGTTCGATGTCGTCGGCCATTTTGCGGCTCATCTCATTAAACGATTCGGCGAGCAGACCGATTTCGTCGTTGCTTTTTCGCAAATCCACTTCGGTTCCGTATCCGCCGTTTGCCACCTGCACGGCGGCGACCGTGATGCGACCAATCGGACGCGAAAACGTCCGCACGATTAAAAGCACGAGAACGAGATTTGGCACGAGCGCGGAAACGACGCTGAAGACGAGGTATTTACGCCACGCTTCAAACGTCATTCCGTCGCGGAAAGCCCACCAGACAATCGGAATTTGAAAAATTATAAAACTTAAAATCGCTACGGTGGCGATGCTCAGCGCGATTTTGTAGGCAATCGGGAACAGCCGGAATTGGTCGAGCGCGGTTTGCAGGGAGAAAAGCTGAAAGTTGGAAATAGCGTAGGCGTAAATTGTCACGCCGGGCAAAACGAATATCGCGCTGAACGGCAGAAAATCGTAAACGCCCCAAAACGGCAGCACGATATTCGCCAGCGTTTTCAAAACGCCTGTGATGCCGACCGCCCAGAGAATCGCGCCGATTTGCTGACCTTTTTGAGTATTTCGATATTTTCCGTATTTCCGAAAAAGAACCGCTGCGCCGTAGGCAAAGACAAGATAAACATGACCGACAAAGGCAAAGGCGAGCGGCGCAAGTTCTATCTCGAACTGATTATTAGAGAATCCGACTCGGCGCCACAAAAGCCCGAACGCGGCGACGGGAATCAAAACGATGCCCGGCGCGAAAAGAACGGCGGCTTTGCCGCGCGGCATGCGCGAATTTTCGGGAAACACCCAAGCGAAAATGACCAGCGCGCACTGCATCAAAAGCGCGATGATAAAACTCGCCGAAGCCCACCAGCCGGATGAGACATTGCCGCCCTCGCGGAAATTCCAAAAAATTAAATCCTTTATCGTCCACAGCGCGAGAAAAGCGATGAAGGCGGCGAAAGTTTGATGAGCGCGATTACGCGGATTGGCGACGAAAACGTAGAATCCGAGCGAGACCAGCAGAAACAGCGCGAATAGATGAAGAAGGACGAGCATTTACGTTTTGTTTTAGCCTGAAAAGTTTGAAAAAGTAAAGCCCGATTATTTTCGTAAATTTATCGGTCGCCGAATTTCCTATTCTAAAGAAGAATTATTTCTGAACAATTAATGACTTCTGTATAACGATATTTCGGACAATTTCGGTTAATCCGTATTGTTCGCTGCTCAAATTAAATTCTCTGACTAAAAATTACAAACCGAGAATGAAAGCGGAAATGATAAAGGTAATGCCGAAAGCAATCGGCAGAAAATGTTTGAGGTCAAATTGATCGCCTTTTTTAAGCAGTCGGTGAAAAATCGCGAAGGCGGGCAAAGCGACGCTGCCGACTGCCGCGCCGAGAGCCGCGCCGAAAACCGCGCCGACGACGAAAATGATTGCGCCGCACGCGCCGCCTGCCAGAATTCCCCAGAGAATTCCGATGAACGGCAAAGAGAAAAGCATATACGACCACGAGAACTTTTCGAGTTTGCGGACGATTCGACCGATGAGTTCGCCGGAAAAATATCCGACCGTCGCCGTAATCAAATTGATGACGGCAAGCACACCAATAATCCAGAAATCCTCGCCGCGAAGAACTCCCTTCTCGGCGAAAAACCGAACGAACATTGCCAGCGGCGGAAACGCGCCGAGCAGAAGCCCCAAATAAGCAAAAGTTTTTTCGACGGATAAAGGATTTTCCATCAACGTCGCTTCGGTTTTTTCCCGCTCGGAACGAAAGAGAGATTTCTGGCGCGCGGTTTCGGCGTTGGCGGCGAGCAGCGCGTCTAATCTTTGCTTCGCAAGTTCGGCATCGCCTTCAGCGCGCGCGAGTGATACACCGGTTCGGCGGGCGACGGTTTGAGTGCTTCTGGTTTCCATAAATCATTCTCCGTTTTTACGACGTTAAGGCGTTTGCCGATTTGCTGCGAACGGGCAAACATTTTTTCGAGTTCGATTTGCGCGTCGAGGTCTTCCAGAACCGCGGCTAATTTGATTGCCGATTGTTCGAGATTCTTTTCATCCGAACCGAACCGCAGCAGTTGATTGATTAAATATAAAAAATCCTTTCGCGCTTCGGTTTGATGAAAAGAAAGTTTGTTTCGGTTGCGCCGGTTAAGACAAATCGCGCCGAGTTCGACATTATTTGTTTGCGCGACGCGAAAAAAATCTTCGACTTCAGCGAGGCTACCGGTATCGTTCATTTGATTGGCGAGAGTCAGCCCGACGTAACGCTCGATTGTTTCACGAATCTCATAAACGGAAATTTCCGAATTGCTTTCCGGTAAACTCTTTTCAATTTGCTTTTGAATTAGTTGAAGGTTTTTTCGTATCGCATCGTCCGCCGCTGTTCTATTAAAGTTAAATAAAGAGCGATTTTTCAAATGCGCGCCTCGGCTGAGAAACAAAAAAGCGGCGGGCATCCAAAAAATAAAGTTGAACAGCGTTTTGAGCCAAAGCAGTTTTGAATCGTGACTAGTTCGATTCTGCAAAAAATAGTAAACGCCGAATGGCGCGCCACAGGCGAAATAAATTATAAAAAAATCAATCGGATTCATCACCAATCCCGATTGTGCAACGGTCGTGCCGACCGCCGCGCCGGTCTCCCGCAATTGAACAATTCGTTGCCGCAGACTGAAAAATAAACGGATTGCAAAAATACTTGGAACAAAACGATGCGCCTGAGCGTTTGAGAAAATTAGCAAAGCGCAAAATTTCTTCCGTCGCTTGGCAGATTGCAAACTTCAAATCGCGTGGAAAAATTTAGTAGAAGCCATCTCAAAAATAGTTTGATAAACTTCGCTCTATGTCACGACGCGAAGAATTAACCGATGAACAATGGTCTTTGATTGAACCGTTATTTGATAAACCGCCCGTTGTGGTGACCCGCGGACGACCGCGCAGGTCTGAACGCGAAGTCTTGAACGGAGTGCTTTGGATACTACGTTCCGGCGCCAGATGGTGCGACTTGCCCGAAAGATTTCCGTCATACCAGACTTGCCATCGCCGTTTCCAGGAATGGGTTAAAGACGGGCGATTGCGAAAAGTGCTGGAAACGCTTGCCGATGACTTACAGGCTCGCGGTAAATTGGATTTATCCGAATGCTTTATTGACGGAACCTTTGTTTCGGCTAAAAAAGGGGCTTTTGTGTCGGAAAGACCAAGCGGGGCAAAGATACGAAGCTCATGGCAGTGGCAGACCGCTTTGGTCTTCCTCTCGGCGTCCACACTTGCTCTGCTTCGCCGCACGAAGTCAAACTTGCCCGAGAAACTGTTTGCGAGCGGTTCACCGATGAGCGACCCGAAAAGATGATTGGCGATAAAGCATATGACTCTGACCCGCTCGATGCGGAGTTGGCGAAACTCGATATTGAACTGATTGCGCCGCATAAAGCCAACCGCAAAAAGGCGCAAACGCAGGACGGCAGAAAACTTCGCCGTTACAAACGCAGGTGGAAAATTGAACGCCTCTTTGCGTGGCTGGGTAACTTTCGTCGGATTGTGGTTCGCTACGAATATCATTCGGACAATTACTTAGGCTTTGTTCATCTGGCTTGTATCGTTATTTTGTTGAGAAACTATTTTTGAGATAGCTTCTAGCAAAAATTTATTTTTTCAACCGTCAGGCTGTTGGCATTCAAATTGCTAATAGCGATGACGGGAAATCAAAAATGCTTCTCGCAAGTATCGGAATCATACATAAAGGAAAATAGAATAATGACAGCCAAAGCAAAAATAAAAGTAATCAAGAAAGGCGAAGCCAAAGAAGTCGTCGAAGCCCCCATCAAAATTGAGATCAAGAAAAATCAAGCCGCCCGTGAAATGGTTTCGACCGTCACAAACTGGGTGGGCGAATTTCAACAACGCCGCCGCGAGGAAACGAAACAGGCGATTGAAAAATTCTTTACCAACCAGCCGCAAACCAACGGCGTGTAACTTTTTTATACGAGCGCCGGCGACAAAACAGCGAGTTGCCGCTAGGCAATATAATCAAAAGACAGTCAATCATTGACTGTCTTTTTTGTTTGGTTCGGGTTCAGAGAAAATCATGAAAAACTCGGCTGGACTGCCGAATCAGATATTGTGTTAAACTGCTTAAAAGACTCAAAATTGTCGAAAATTATGCAGGGAAAAGTTTGTATTATCACGGGCGCAAGCAGCGGCATCGGACGCGCTGCCGCACGTCTGTTCGCCGAAAACGGCGCAAGCGTGGTCGCGCTCGGCAGAAACGAAAAGGAATTGAAATCTCTGAGCGAAGAGATTCAGGCGAACGACGGAGGGACTTTAAAAATCCAGCTTGGCGACGTGCTTGAAGCGACGCAAGTCGAAAAAATCGTTAACAACTGCATCGAAACCTTCGGTCAAATTGACGTTTTGGTGAATGCGGCGGGCATCATTTTGAACGGCTCGATTGAAAACACCGCGCTCGAAGATTGGGACAAAATGATGAACATCAATCTTCGCGCCGTTTTTTCTTTGATGCATAAGTGCGTTCCGCATCTGACGGAAACGAAGGGAAACGTCGTTAATGTTTCGAGCGTCGCCGGGCTTCGCGCTTTTCCGAACGTCTTGGCTTACTGCGTTTCCAAAGCGGCGATTGACCAATTGACCCGCTGTTCCGCGCTGGAACTTGCGCCGAAAGGCGTGCGCGTCAACGCGGTCAATCCGGGCGTCGTCGTCACCGCTTTGCACAAACGCGGCGGAATGCCTGAAGAAGATTATCTGAATTTTTTAGAGCATTCCAAAACGACGCATCCGATTGGGCGCGTCGGCACGCCCGAAGAAGTCGCCGAGTTGATTTATTATCTCGCGTCGGAAAAGGCTTCGTGGATCACCGGCGCGACTTACGAAATTGACGGCGGACGCGCTCAAACCTGCGCCAGATGATTCGCCTCAAATTGAGCGATGAAACTTCAGCTTTTGCCCAGCACTTTTGACGAAAACGGTATGGCTTCGCCGCGCCAGCATCTTTCGTGTTTCGTCGTTGACGACTGCGTGGCGATTGACGCCGGAAGTTTGGCGACGGCAGCCTCAGCCACACAGAAAAAACAAATCCGCGACATTGTTTTGACGCAAGCGCATCTCGACCATATCGCCGGACTGCCGCTCTTTATTGACGATTTGTTTTCCGGTTTGAACGCGCCAATTTGCGTTCACGCTTTACCGGAAATCGTCGAAACGCTGGAGCGGGACATTTTTAACTGGGAAATTTACCCGCGTTTTTCCGAACTCGAAAACGCGAACGGCGCGGTGATGACATATCAGCCGTTTTCGGTCGGCGAGGAGTTTTCAGTCAAACATCTGCGCTTGAAAGCCGTCCGGGTCAATCATAAAGTTTCGACCGTCGGCTTCGTCGTCTCGGACAATCGAATGAAGTTTGCCGTCAGCAGCGATACGGCGGAAACCGACGAATTCTGGCAAATTTTGAATGCCGAAGCGAATCTCTCGGCGTTGCTCGTCGAGTGCGCCTTGCCGAACGAACTCGGAGAATTGGCGCGCGCCGCTCATCATCTAACGCCGCGAATTTTGAAAAAGGAACTTGAAAAATTTAAGCGCAAAGAATGTTCGATTTACGTCGTCAACATCAAACCGACGTATTGTGATGAAGTCGTACGGCAAATCGGCGAATTGGAAATCGAAAATCTGCAAATCCTCGAAGTCGGACAGATTTACGAATGGTAAATCTCAAAAGGCTTTCGCAAAATTCGCGTAATTATAAAACGCTAGGGATTTTCGCGGTTAAAATTCACCGCCTCAAATTCGCTTTCGCGGTGTTCGCCCGCAAATTCGTGCAGCGTAACGCGCCCGTTGCGCAGCACTTCTCGGACGCGAAAAGTTCTTTCCTCGCGGCTTTTGCCCGGCATCACTTCGGCGCGAAAAGTGATCGCCATTTCGGGTCGCGCCCAAACGCTCGGCGGATTGGTTTTCTCGTTCGATTTTTTAAATAAGCTCATCATTAATCGTGCCGATCCTCTTCAGTCTTGTGCTTGGTTTTGCGCCGCGCCGGATTCGCTTTTTCTTCCGGCTTGTCTTTGCCGAATTTGCGGCTCGGCGGTGCGACGGGCTTGCGGATAGCGTCGAAAACCGGACGTTCGGGTTTTTTCTTTTTTTTGCCTGCCATACATTTGAAAAATTACACGAGAAATCTCCGCGTGTCATCCGCAAATTTCACTATTGACATCTGCGGCGGAAAATCTCACTATAAATTACGTTTTCGCGTTATATTCGGAGAAATTTAACGTCCCGAAAATTCATTCGAGAGGAGACGAGATTTGAACGGAAGAGGCGACGGCGAATATCCAATTCAAAAGTTTTCCGCCAGAAACCAAGGGCGTTTTCCCGACCAACCGTTTCGCCGTCCGTTCTGGCTGATTGCCTCGAGCTACTATGTTTTGGCAGCGGCGACGGCGATTGCCTTTTTTTTTCTCGTCTGGGGAATTTTCCACGAAGGCGACGAAGAAACGCCCTGGATAGCGGCGGGCATCGGCGCCAGTCTGGTTTTAGTCAGCGCGGTCATTGTGCGCGAAATTTTTCTCAGAAAAGCGAGAAACCGCTTTCTGCTGGTTGAAAGAAACCTCGACCGAAACGTAAAACAAATTCCGTTGCCGCTGCGTTCGAAAAGTGATGCCAACAAACTCAGCTTGGAAAAAAACGCGGCAATCGTCAAAGACATCCAGCAAAAAAGCGAAGCCGCGCGGCTTTTGGGAAAAATGTCCGCCGGACATATGGAAGTTTTTGAAATCTGCAATCAGTATCTTTCGCTGACCGAAAAACAGATGGAAACGGTCGGAGTCGGTTCGCCCCGCATCGCCGGACTGCGGCGCGGGCGCGAAATCGTCGGCGAGCTGCACCGACATCATTTATTGGCTTGGGCGGAAATCGAAGCGCGGACGCTAACGCAAAAAGCCAAAAACTATGTTACAATTTCCGAAAAATTAGATACGGCGCAAGAGGCTTTGACCGTATTGAATTCGGCTTTGCAGTTTTATCCGAACGAGGCGCGGTTGATTGAGTCCGAAACGGTTTTAAAGGATTTCATCGCTTCGATAAAAGTTTCGCACTGGATTGAACAAGCCGAACGAGCGGCGTTTAAGGGCAACTCGAAACGCGCCGTGAGCCTCTATCGGGATGCGCTGTTTTTTCTCGACCGCGAGGACGTCAAAACCGATGAGCGCCAAGCAATCACCGAGCGAATAAATTTCGAGATTGAATCGCTGCGAACGCTGTCGGCGAAAAAAGAAATCAAAAGGAAAAGTCCCAGGAAGTTAAAAAATGATTAGTCAGAGATGTCCGAGATGCGCCAGCAAACGAATCAGACGCGGTTACCGCCCGACGTCCTTTTTCTCAAAAATTTTCTTCCGGTATAACTTGCTGTGCGACAATTGCAACTGGGAGTTTAAGGGTTTCGCCGTTCCCGGTACGGTTACTACCAAGCCGACGAGAAATCCCAAAAAACAAGGCGCGTCTAAAGATGAAGGCAAAGTTAGCGCTTAATAAACCGCGACAAAAAAGAAATTCGCAATTTAATTTTTATTGTGGTCTTGACTTGATTTTTTGCGGCACGGCATAAGCATTATTTTATGTAATGAAAAGTCGAAAGTTTTATCTTTTCTCACTCATTCTGCTTTGCGCCGCTTTCCGGCAAAGTTTTATTTCGGCGCAAACGCCGACTCAGACGCCCACCGCTATCGCCGCTCAAAACACCGTCGAAATTCGCAGAGCCGAAACGGATTTGATTCATCAAGGCGATTTAATTGACGTTGATGTTGTCGGCAGCGTCAGATACGACTGGCGCGGAACAATCAACCCTGAGGGTTTTTTAGACGGCGTTGAATACGCCGAAAATCCGATTTACGCTCTTTGCCGGAGCGAACAGCAAATTGCCGTTGCGGTCGCCCAAGCCTACGGCAAAATTTTCCGCGCGCCGAAAATTGTCGTTAAAATTCTCGACCGTTCCAACCGCCCGCTGGCGATTCTCTACGGCGCAGTCAAAACACCGCAGCGTTTTCAAATAAGGCGTTCGATTTTTCTCAACGAACTGCTCATCGTCGCCGGCGGTTTGACGGAAAAATCGAGCGGCGAAATACTGATTTTTCGCCCGGAAAGTTTGAACTGCCAGTCAGTCAAAGAAAAACCCGCCTCGATTGCCGACGACGGGAAAAACCAGGAAAAATTCGTTACAGCAAGTCAAAACAGCGGCGGCTCAAGTTACATCAACATCAAAATAAGCGATTTGCTGGCGGGCAAAAAAGAAGCGAATCTGCAAATTTTGGGCGGCGATATTATAACGGTCGTCGTAGCCGAACCAATCTACGTGACGGGCGGCGTGGTCAATCCGAAACAAATTTCTTCGAGAGCGCAGATTACTTTAAGCCGCGCCGTAGCGAGCGCCGGCGGTTTGACGAAAAACGCGAGCGCGGGAAAGGTGACGATTTTCCGGCGCGAGGCTGGCGAGACAAAAGTAATCGAAACTAATTTGGAGCGAATAAAAAACGGCGAAGCCGAAGATTTGATTTTGCGCGCTTTTGATATTGTCGAAGTCGCGCAGACGGGACGCGAAAAAACGAAATTTCCGCCGATTCTCAAAGCCTCTGAACCGGGCGAAAAAAAAATATCGAATTTGCCTTTAAGAATAATTGACTGATTTTTCCATTTAAAACATTGTGAAGAATCGAAAAATCTGATATTTATAAGGATTAGCCTCGACGAACTTGAGGAAAATTTACAAAAATTATGACGGGAAAACAAGGTAGTTACAGCCGCCGGACGATTGCGCTTTTCTGGCTGGTAGTGGTCGCCACCATCATCGGAGTTTTAATTTATCTGGAGCAAATCGCGCTTTTATACGTTTTGGCGACGCTTTCGCTGGTGATTTTGCTTTTGATTGTTGGATTCGCCGATTTGGAAAAAGTCGGTAGAGACAATATCGAAGGATTTGTCGGAAAGGAAAACAATTTATAAATTTAATGTCGAAAACGCTTAAAATTTTTCTGGTTTGGCTGCTGTTGATCGGTTTCACTCTGCCTTCGGCGGCATACTCGACGCAGTTTGCCGACAGCGGCGAGACGCTGCGCCTTCACTGGGCTGCAAAACTGATTCCCATTGCGTTTTCGACTTCCTTGATTAAACCGAATCCTTACGTCAAACCGGATAGCGACATTCAGGGCGCGATTGAACGAAGCCTGGAGGCATGGGAAAAAGCCGCCGACATCAAATTTCAGGTTTTCTGGACCGACAAACAGACGGTCAGCCCGACCGGAAAGTCCGGCGATGGAGTTAGTTTGGTAACGATTGCCCAAACGCCGGAGAATCTTCTGCTATTCGGAGCGGACGCAAACACGGTTTCCGCCCGCACCCGAATTTTTTTTAACCGCAGAGGTTACATCACCGAAGCCGACATCGTGCTGAATCCTTACGAGCAGTTTTCCACCGACGGCTCGCACGGAACTTTCGATTTTGAAGCGACGCTAACGCACGAAATTGGACATCTTTTAGGACTCGACCACTCTTCTGTGACGGGCGCGACAATGAACGAACATCAAGGGAAAAACGGCGTTTATAATTTGTCGGCTTTTAGTTCGCGCACTTTAGCCGAAGACGATCTAGCCGGAATCCGCGCGCTTTACGGCGGAAATTCGGACGAAGAAAATTGTTGCGGAACGCTCGCCGGCAAACTTTTATCGTCAAGCGGCAAGGCGGCGAAAAATTATCAAGTTTGGGCGGAAGAGGCGGAAAGCGGGCGCGTCGCCGCCGGAGTTTTGACAAACGCTGATGGAGTTTATCGCGTCGAAGGCTTACGAAGTGGGCATTATAAAATTTACGCGCAGGATTTCGGCAGCGAAACCGGCAGATCCTTCTCGGTCGAAGAACTCGGCGAAGTCAATGTCGTCAAAGGAAGAACGCAAACTTTGTCCAAAAAATTAAAATCCGCGACGAAGGATTTTGATGTACGGTATATCGGCTTTAATGCGCAGGTTTCCGAACTCGCCGTGCCGGTCAACGGCGGTAAATCATACGTGATTTACGTCGGCGGCAAAAACCTGGATGCCGGTAAAGTCGCAATCGGTTTTAACTCGCCGTATATTAGCGTTACACCGAAAAGTTTAACCGATCATAAATACGGAGCGGACATCTCGGTGGTCAGTTTTGAAGTCAATGTCGCTCCTGAAACTCCGCTCGGGGAATACAGTTTTTTCGTCAGATCGGCAGGCGAAGCGACGGAGTTTGCAGTCGGAAGTTTGACGGTCGAGAAGTTCGTCAATTCGTGGAATAGTCATTTCTTATTGCCGCGCGATTAACCATAAAAAACATTTAGTTTAAATTTGCAATTCCGTTCTTTATGTGCATAATCTATAAATGTTCACCTCCCCGGTGAACATTTGGTCACGAGGGGTGAGGACTTGTGACCTAGGGGCGACGGAGTGGGAGACGTTGCCCTTTTAATTTTTAAAGTCTCAATTCAACTTTTCAAGAGAATTTTCCGGTATTTGTATCAATGGAAAAAATTAATCTTTGCCTTTCGGCAGTCGCTTGCAAAATTTGCGGGGCAGGCGTATATTCCAATCTTTGATAATTTTTGCTGCCGAAGCCGCTTGACCGAAAGCGGCGCGGGGGAACCAAACTTTTGGGGCGTATCGTTTCGTAAAATGAAGAACACTTCCATTGTTCTAGCCCGTCAGCTAACCTCGCAGGCGTTTTGGAAGACAAGCCGTTTGGGATTAGTAGATTTAACGCGAAACCACAAATGCAAAGACTTGCGTTTGTGGTTTTTTGTTGTGAAAAATTTATGAGTAAACCCGCAAAGTTTTCGGATAACCGCTTTCGCCATTGGCTGATGAAGGGCGTGCAGGAAATCGAGGGACCGCACGAAAAGGAAGGAACGCACCCGAAACATTCTTGGTGGAAAGTAATGTGTCTGACTGGCGTTGATTATTTTTCGACGCTCGGCTATCAGCCCGGCATCGCTTTTCTCGCGGCTGGCGCATTGTCGCCTCTGGCAACCTGCGTGCTGGTTTTGCTGACGCTTTTCGGGGCGCTGCCGATGTATAAGCGCGTGGCGGAAGAAAGTCCGCACGGTGACGGCTCAATCTCGATGCTCGAACATCTGCTTTCGCGCTGGAAAGGGAAAATGTTCGTGCTGGCTTTGCTCGGTTTCGTCGCCACGAGTTTTATCATCACCATCACGCTCTCGGCGGCGGACGCGACCGCGCACGTTATCGAAAATCCGTTCGTCGAACATCATCTGCAATTTCTTCACCACGAAATTATCGTCACGCTCGTTTTAATCGGGTTTCTGGGCGCGGTATTCTTAAAAGGATTTAACGAAGCAATCGGCATTGCCGTCGGTATTGTCGTCGTTTATTTGCTTTTAAATATCGTCGTTATCATCACGGGTTTACACCAGATTTTTGCGGTTCAGCCGGAGGCTTTTTCAAATTGGAGCGCGGCGCTCTGGGAACATCAAGATGTCAACGGAAATGTGTTTTTTATGATTCTCGCCGCGCTGATGCTTTTCCCCAGACTGGCGCTCGGTTTGTCGGGTTTTGAAACCGGCGTGGTCGTGATGCCGCTTGTTAAGAGCGACGAAAAAATTTCAGACGCGGAAAAATCCTCGATGCATCTTTCGAGACTGCCCGATGTCGAACCGACTGCAAACCAGCAGAGACATCTCGAAGGACGCATCCGCAACGGTAAAAAACTTTTAAGCGGCGCGGCTTTGATTATGAGTGTGATGCTTATCGGCAGCAGCATTATCACGACGATGCTGATTCCGGCGGAGAAATTTCAGCCCGGCGGCGAAGCCAGCGGACGCGCTTTATCTTATCTCGCGCACACTTATCGCGGCGAACTTTTCGGCACGATTTACGACATCTCAACGATTCTGATTTTGTGGTTTGCCGGCGCGTCGGCGATGGCTGGACTTTTGAATATCGTGCCGCGTTATTTGCCGCGTTACGGAATGGCTCCCGATTGGGCGCGGGCGACTCGTCCGCTCGTCATTGTTTTTACGGCAATTGCCTTTGTGGTGACGATTCTTTTTGAGGCTGACGTTACCGCGCAGGGCGGAGCTTACGCGACCGGCGTGTTGATGCTGATGACATCGGCGGCGGTGGCGGTGACAATTTCAGCTAGGCGAAAAAAACAAAACAGGTGGATTGGGTTTGCGATAATCGCGGTCGTTTTTATTTATACAACGGTCGTCAATATGGTCGAGCAGCCGAGCGGGATAAAAATCGCTCTGCTGTTTATTTTCGGAATCGTTATTTCGTCGTTTGTCTCCAGAGCCTTACGAACAACCGAAGTTCGCGTCGAAGGTCTCGAATTCGACGAAAAGGCGCAGGAGTTTATTGACGAAATGGCGCAGGGCGAAATCCGCATCGTCACGAACCGGCGCGAAACGGGCGACGTTGACGAGTATCGTTTTAAGGAACACGAAAAGCGCGTGGACAATCACATTCCGTCGAGCGACCCGATTGTATTCTACGAAATCGAACTCGGCGACGCTTCGGATTTCACCGGAAAATTATACGTTCGCGGAGTTGATGTTGACGGCTATCGAATTTTGCGGACCTCAGCGCCGGCAGTCCCGAACGCCATCGCCGCCCTTTTGCTGCATTTGCGCGACACGACCGAAAAAATTCCGCACGTTTATTTCGGTTGGAGCGAAGGCAATCCGATAGCTTATTTGATTCGCTACATACTTTTCGGCGAAGGCGACACAGCGCCGGTCACGCGCGAAATTTTGCGGCAAGCCGAAGACGACCCCGAACTGCGTCCGAGCGTTCACGTCGGCGGGTAATTGAGAAACGGAGACGGTGAGACGATAAGACAAAGAGGCGCGGAGACAGTGAAATTTTTGGGATTCAACGAGTTAAGACTCATTGTTTCACTGTCTATCGTCGCCGTTACTGGGCAGCGGATTCATCTCCAGATAACATGAGCGGCAAAAGACGGGGCGACCTTGCGACGGGTAGAAGGGAACGGTCGTGTAGCCGCTGCATTTGGCGCAGTAAACGGCGACTTCAATTTTCTGTTTGACGCCCGTTTCACTGGCGGCGATAATCGCGTTGAGCCGTTCGTTTTTCGCTTGTTTACATTCCTTGCAGCGTTTCGGCGGATTTTGCAGTCCTTTATCGCGGAAAAATATCTGCTCGCCGACAGACCAAACGAAATCGTTTTCGCAATCGCTGCAAGCAATGTTGATATCTTCTAGCTCCGGTTGGTCAGCGAAAGTTTTGCGATTAAATTCTTTAAGATTGGTAGGCACGACCTTTATCACCGAGTTTTTCCTTGTAATTTCAGCTTCAAAAATTGAATTGTTTAAAGCACAAGTTCAATTAAAAAATGTTTTTGTCAAATAAATAATTTCCGGTAAGTTCTGGCTTGAGATGCCGATTCTCTATTCACTAAAAATTGCTTTTGACTTAAATTGAAATTATAACTATCGGTTGGGCGTGTCAAGTTTTAACCGCCGAAACGCGGCTAATGAGCGAACATTTTATTACAATTTTAAAAAACTTATGAAAGTTTTAGTCGTCGGTTCGGGCGGGCGCGAACACGCTTTGTGCCGAACCTTTAAGCGAAGCGAAAAAGTAACGAAAATCTTCTGCGCCGACGGCAACGCCGGAATCGCCGATGTCGCCGAGCGCGTTAATATCAAGCCTGACGAGATTGACGCGCTCGCCCGTTTCGCGGTCGAGAACCAAATCGGTTTGACCTTTGTCGGCGGCGAGACCGCGCTGGCGCTCGGCATCACAGATGAATTTGAACGGCGCGGTTTAAAAATCGTCGGCGCAAGCCGTTCCGCCGCGCGGCTCGAAGCCAGCAAATTCTTCGCCAAGGATTTTATGTGGCGGCATAACATTCCGACTGCCGATTACGAAATTGCCGACTCGCCGCGCCAAGCAACGGAGATTTTACGAAGCGGACGATTCGGCGGCGAAGACGCACGGGTCGTCGTCAAAGCCGACGGTCTGGCGGCGGGCAAAGGCGTGATTGTCGCCGCAAATCGAGCGGAAGCCGAGCGAGCGCTAAACGAACTCGAAAATACAGTCGGACGAGCGGCGGTCGAGCGAATCGTTTTGGAAGAATGTTTAATCGGCAGGGAAATCTCGCTGATAATGTTTGCCGACGGTGAACATTTCGCGCTGATGCCGCCGGTGCGCGACCATAAACGCATCTACGAAAACGACGCGGGCGCGAACACGGGCGGAATGGGAACGATTGCCGACATGAGTCTTTTATCAAAAGATGAAACCGCAAAAATCATCGGGGAAATCATCCAACCGACTTTGCGCGGCTGCCAAGCCGAAGGATTTCCGTTTCGCGGAATTTTGTTTCTCGGTTTGATGATGACACCAACCGGCGCGAAGGTTATCGAATACAACGCGCGTTTCGGCGACCCGGAGACGCAAGTGATTTTAGTTAAGCTGAAAACCGATTTGGTTGAAATCTGTGAAGCGATTGTAAATCAGACGCTCGATAAAATAACAATCGAATGGGAAGCGGGAAGCTCGGCGTGCATCGTTCTCGCCGGCAGAGGTTATCCGCAAAAAGCGCAAACCGGCGACGTTATTTACGGTTTGGACAAAGAATTTGATGATGTGAGTATCTTCCACGCGGGAACGGCGAAAGACGCGCAGGGAAATTACATCACGAACGGCGGGCGTGTTTTGGGCGTAACGGCGAGCGCGGAAAATTTAAGCGAAGCGATTCGACGAGCGTATCGAGCCGTCGGCGAAATAAGCTGGAACGGAATGCAGTATCGCCGCGATATTGGAAAATGATTTTTGCCGAATCTTAATTTTGCGATTAGTAACTTCGTAAGCGGTTCAGATAACTGTCGAAATTCGCCCGCATCTCCGCCAGCGAGTCGCCGCCGAATTTTTCGCGCATCGCGTTTGCCAGAACAACCGCCAGCATCGCTTCGCCGATAACGCCCGCCGCCGGAACCGCCGTTACGTCCGAACGTTCAAACGCTGCCAAATCTTCCTGCTTCGTGTCAATATCTACGGAGCGGAGCGGTTTTTTTAAGGTTGCAATCGGCTTTAAATATCCTCGCACTCTTAATTCTTCGCCGTTAGTGATGCCGCCTTCGAGTCCGCCCGCGCGGTTTGTAGTTCGTTTAAAATTATCGTTTTCAAATTTGATTTCATCGTGAACGCGCGAGCCGGGAAGCGAAGCGTTTTCCACTCCGCTTCCGATTTCGACGGCTTTAACGGCTTGAATTGACATCAACGCCTGCGCGATGCGACCGTCTAATTTCTCGCTCCACGAAACGTGCGAGCCTAAACCGACGACGACGTTTACCGCGACGACTTCAAAAATTCCGCCGAGCGTGTCGCCGTCAGTTTTCGCCCGGTCTATCAGTTCGACCATTCGCCGTTCAGTTTCCGCGTCGGCGCATCTGAGCGGCGAGTTTTCGTCAATCTGGTTTATTTCGCTAAAAGTTTTTTCAAGCGGTTTGTCGGGAACATCGCCCAGTTTGACAACGTGGCTTTTTATTTGAACGCCGAAGTTTTCGAGCAGTTGACGGGCGATGGCACCGCAGGCGACGCGCGCCGCCGTTTCTCTGGCTGAGGCGCGTTCCAAAACGTCGCGCAAATCTCTCGCGCCGAATTTCTGACCGCCCGCAAGATCGGCGTGCCCCGGTCGCGGGCGTTTGACGAGGCGCGGATTCTTCGGCGCAACTTCTAATTTTTCAGCCGCCATCACTTCCTGCCAGTGGATAAAATCCTTATTTTCGACGAGCAAAGCGACGGGTGAACCGAGCGTCATGCCATGCCGCACGCCGGATAAAATTTCAACCGTATCCTTTTCAATCTTTTGCCGTCCGCCGCGCCCGTAACCCAGCTGCCGTCGCCGCAACTCGTGATTGATTCGTTCGATATTTATTTCCAGACCGGCGGGCAAGCCTTCGACAATGGCGACAAGGGCTTTGCCGTGCGATTCTCCGGCGGTTGTAAATTTGAAGAACATAATTTTTTGACACAGAGGACACAGAGAATACAGAGAGAAATTACCAAAAGATAAGTCTAACAACTATAGCAGTTTTCACTTGGATGTAACCTCGTAGCCGCAATGCCCAAACCAATTCAGGCAATCGCTGATAGTAATCGTTTCCAGAGCCAAAGCGATTGCCTTTTCCAATTCTTCCTGCGTTCTGGCTTTGACTTTCTTGAGGAAAGTTTTCACCTTCGACCACATCAATTCAATCGGTGAGAAGTCCGGCGAATACGGTGGCAGCCAGATCACTCTGGCGCCACATTTTTTAGCTGTTTTCTCAATTCTGCTGGCTCGATGCGCGCCTAAATTATCTAGCACAAGCACATCGCCGGCTCTGAGCGTTGGGCGCAAGACCTGCTCGCAATACTCATTGAAAACAATTGTGTCAACGCTGCCTTCAATCGTCATCATTGCCTCGACTCCGCTGACTCCCAAAGTCGCAATCATCGAAGTCGAGGCGCCGTAATTTCTAGGCATGGCTTCTGTTGTTCTCGCGCCGCCAATGGCTCTGGCATACAGCCGAGTCAGAACGGTCGTCGCTCCGGCTTCATCCAAAAATCTTAATCGCTGATGAGACAATCTGCTCATTCTCCGCCAATGCCAGGCTCGCTTTCGTTTGTTTCGTTCACGAGCAACCACCGATTTTTTTTACGTCTCAGATTTAACGCACGCAGCTCGCGTGAAAGCGTCGGCACCGACACTGAAATCCCCTTTTCCCGTTCCAGCCGTTCTTGTAAATCCGCCAGCGTTATATCAGGCTCAGCCAATACGGTTTTCAACAGCCATTTACGATGTTCGTCCGAGAGTCGTTTCTTCTGTCCGCCGCGATGCCCGATTGGTTTCAGATCACCGGTTGAGCGTTTTCTGGCGAGCATTTTCTTAATAAAGCTCGGACTGACTTCAAAGCGTTCGGCGACTTCGATAATCGTTTCCAGCCCGTTTTCATAAGCTGAAACCACTTTTTGACGAAAATCTATAGAATAAGCTTGCATTTGTGAAGCTTATTCCCATTTCTGGTCTTTACGCAACTGAAAGTTGCTATAGAACAAAAACAGTGTGTTAATTCTCTTGGCTTTGTAAATTTAACTCTGTATTCTCTGTGTCCTCTGTGGCTAATTTTCCTTTCCTGAAAACGATCAATCCGATGCTCGCCAAAATCAAAACGCCGCCGAAGAATGTTTGAACGGGCAGTCTTTCGCCCAAGAAAATTCCGCCGATGATAACGGCAATCAGCGGCGTCACCAATGAAATCATCATCGCTTTCGTTGATTCAAGTTTACTTAAAAGCCAATAGTAAAGCCAAAACGCCGCGACAGTTCCGAAAACGCTCAGGTATAGAACGCAGATTATCGCCTGCCAACTCCAATTTAACCGAAGCGGATTGCCCTCAACTGTTAAGGCGTAAACGAATACCGGCGCGATGCCGCAAACCATCTGCCCGAAAACCAGTGTCGCCGGATGAATCTCGCTGCCGTAGGCTTTGACCAGAATTGAACCATGCGCCGCAGCATACGCTCCGAAGACAATCGCCGCGCAGCCGGCAAACGCCATCAAACTGTTGATTTGTAATTGTTCGGTAAAGATAACGGCGACGCCGCTGATGCCGAGCAGAACGGCGATGATTTTTAATCGAGTAATTCGCTCGTTCGGCAAATGAATCCACGCCAGCGCGAGTCCGAAAACGGTAATCATCGCCTGCAAAACCGCCGCCAAGCCGGATGAAATATACACTTCGCTCCAGAATACGAGGCTGTAATTGACGGAAAACTGCAGAACGCCGGTCAGCGCGATTAATTTCCACTCGCGTTTCGTTGCGGGAAGCGGAATTTTTTGCACGACGATAATGATGGCTAAAATCAAAATGGCGGACGCGAAACGAGCGGCGGAGAAAGTTATCGGCGGCAAATCTTCGAGTCCGATTTTGATAAAAAACCAGGTCGTTCCCCAAATTAAGCAGAGCGTCAGCCAGATGATTATTTTCATTTGCGATTTGCGATTTGCGATTTGCAATCTCGTGAAGCGAGCATCAGAATCACAAATTGCCGCAAATCAAAATACGATTTTGCTTCGACCAATCACAAATCGCAAATCGCAAATCGCAAATCGCAAATTTACCGTCTTTCATAAAAACTCAAATGCGTTTCGCCCTGTTTTGTAACGCGCCGCCGGCTAATGTCTCCCGGCGCGTCGGGAAGAATCGTTTTGGCGTGATGCTCGGCAATCAAAACGCCCCCGTCGCTTAACAAATTAGACGCATTTGCAGCGAACTCAAACAAAAAATGCCGGTAATTTTCCTGATACGGCGGGTCGTAAAACACAATGTCCCAGACCTTGGAATGTTCGCGGGCGACGAATTTTTCAGCCGGACTACGAAAAATTTCCGTCTGTTCTTCAGAGATTTTTAATAGGTCGAGATTTTCTTCAATCAAAGCGCAGGCGCGACTCGATTTGTCAACGAACGTCGCAAAACCCGCGCCGCGCGAAACGGCTTCGATGCCGATGGCGCCCGTTCCCGCGCACAAATCGAGAAAGCGGGTCGTGTCGGAAATCTTCGGACTCAAGATATTAAACAGAGTTTCGCGCAGGCGGTCGGAAGTCGGACGAGTTTTAAGGTCGGCGGGACTTTTTAAGATTCGCCCGCGATATTCGCCGGCAATAATACGCATTTTATTTGAATTACGAATTACGAATTACGAATGAAGAGAAAAAAGCTCTTTAATTCGTAGTTCGTAATTCAAAAATTATTTACGTTCGTAAAAACTCAGAGCCGTTTCGCCTTGAGTTACGACGCGCCAGCGTTTCATCGCGCCGAAGGTTTCGGG
Organism: Pyrinomonadaceae bacterium; assembly: GCA_030448055.1. GTDB lineage: Bacteria > Acidobacteriota > Blastocatellia > Pyrinomonadales > Pyrinomonadaceae. The sequence goes on along the minus strand of JAUJNR010000001.1, from coordinate 2,007,108 downwards.
GAAAAACATTTCCGTATGATGTTCGATAACCAAAACGCCCTGCGGTCTGAGCGCCGCGCCTCGACTGAAATAGGCGAGAACTTCGTCGTAATTTGAATCATACGGCGGGTCGAAATAAACCACATCCCAGACGCGGCGGCGTTTTTCCATTCGTTTCAAAAACGGAACGACTTCGATTTCGTGAATCTCGCCGTGTCCTTCCTTGATGCCGCAGGCTTCCATATTTTTTTTGATGTAGCCACACATTTTGGCGGAACGCTCGACGAACGTGCCGATTAACGCGCCGCGCGAGATTGCCTCGATGCCGACCGTTCCCGATCCCGCGCACAAATCGAGAAATCTTCCGGCGCGAACCCGCCGGTAAAGAATTCTAAACATCACTTCACGAATCCTGCGGGCGGTCGGGCGCACTTTGACCGAAGTCGTGCTTTGCAGATATTTTCCCCGGTGCTTTCCGTCTGTCACTTGCATATCCGAAACGATGCGCGGCAGCGATTGGTCTCGCTCCCACGGCTTGGAATCGCGCCCTTTCGGAGCGGAACGCCCGCGCGGTTGAAACTTATTGTCCCTCGATTGAAACTTGTTATCTCTCGGTTGAAATTTTTCATCGCGGCGCGGGTTCCGTTCGTCTCGATTGTTTTGAAATCTGGTATCGCGCCGTTGATTCGGGTCGTTTCTGCCGTTTTGAAAACGGGTGTCGCCGCCAGCGCGCGGTCGGTCGTCGCGGCTTTGAAATCTGTCGCCACCGCGCGGTTGATAAGGTCGCGCTCCAAACGATGGTCGGTCGCCTTCGTTTCTGCTGAAATTGTTAGTTCGATTTACAGGTCGCGGAGTGTTGCTGGTCGCTGGTCGTCGGTTTTCCATTTTTTTCTTCCTTTATATTTTAGATAGTGTGCGAATTCGTTTTCCGACATCGGCAAAAAATGTCGGAATTCGCACATTTGCTTCGACTTTCGGGCGAATCTGCAAATTTACGAACAAGACGTAAAATCTAATTCCTGCAGGAGCATTTCTCGGTCTTGAAAATTGTATAGAAAAATAAAGTCACAGAATTTCACGCGAAAACTGTTACGAGAGGTTGAAACTATAAAAGCAATATAACCAAATCTGTCAGGAAAATTCAATAACTAAATCGTTTTTTTATGGAAAAAACGCGAATTTATTTTTAGGCGCGGCTAAAGCCCAGGAAGAAGCCACGCCGGGACGTTAATGTAACTGCAAAAAAACATTGCTAAAACCAGGCGAAAAGTCTGTTATTTAAGAGTGTAAGCGCCGCCTGAAATGTTATTTAAATTAGAAGTTTATCGGAAATTAATTTACCGCCGAGGCGCAGAGACCAGGCGCTGTGATGCGCTGAGAGTTTTTTGTTTCTCCGCGAATCTCTGCGTCTCGGCGCTGAAAATTCTTTATTTTATGCTAATCAGCTACTTAGGTTTTTTAAACTTTGCAGAAGTTAACCGATGCCCGCCAGACGAAACCTGGCGTCGGCTTTCGTCACCTCGATAAGTTTTGAAGTTTCCGCGGTCAGACGCTTTTGCGTCAGATAAAATTCGGCTTCCTGTCGGGCTTTATCCAAAATCTCCAAATCGCGGATGATGTTGCCGATTTTAAAAGTCTGCACGCCCGATTGACGAGTTCCGAGAATCTCGCCCTGCCCGCGAATCTCCAAATCTTTTTCGGCGATGCGGAAACCGTCGGTCGTCTCTTCCATAATTCCCAAACGCTCGCGGGCGACGGCGGTTTTTTTATCGCCGGTGAGCAGCACGCAAAAAGATTGTTCCGCGCCGCGCCCGACGCGTCCGCGCAATTGATGAAGCTGCGAAAGTCCGAAGCGCTCGGCGTGTTCGATAATCATTAAGGATGCGTTCGGCACGTCAACGCCGACTTCGATAACCGTCGTCGAAATCAAAATGTTGGTTTCGCCGCGCACGAATCGTCCCATTATTTCTTCTTTTTCCGAACCCTTCATTTTGCCGTGCAATAATCCGACTTTGTATTGCGGAAAAATCACGTCGCGCAACTCTTCATACATTTTTGTCGCCGCCTTCAAGTCCATCTTTTCCGATTCGTCAATCAGCGGATAAACGATGTAAACCTGCCGACCGAGATTTATTTCCCGTTCGATTCCTCGATAAACGCCGTCGCGTTTATCCTCGCCGACGACGACGGTTTTAACCGGCGTTCTGCCGGGCGGCAATTCGTCAATTACCGAAACGTCCAAATCGCCATAAACGGTCATCGCCAGACTGCGCGGAATCGGCGTCGCGGTCATTACCAAAATGTCTGGATTGAAGCCGCGAGCTCGAAGCTCGGCGCGCTGCATCACTCCGAAGCGATGCTGCTCGTCAACAACCGCTAAACCCAAGCGTTCAAATTCAACCGCTTCTTGAATAACGGCGTGCGTTCCGACAACGGCGTGAATATCGCCGCTCGCCACGTCTTTTTGCACGCGGCGTTTTTCGGCGGCGCGCAAACCGCCGATCAATAATTCGACGCGATATGGCGACGTTTCAAAAATTCGTTTCGCGTTGCGGGCGTGTTGTTCCGCCAAAATTTCCGTCGGAGCCATTAAAGCGGTTTGATAACCGTTTTCCATCGCGGCGAACATCGCCAAAAACGCGACGATGGTTTTCCCGCTGCCGACATCGCCCTGAACCAGACGATTCATCGGCGCGTCAGATTGCATATCGTCGAAAATTCTTTTAACAACGCGCTCTTGCGCGCCGGTCAAAGTGAACGGCAAAAGCGCGTTGATGCGCTCGAAAATGACTTCGTTAATTTCGATTAAAGTTCCTTTCGGCTCTTTCGTGCGGTCGCCGCGTTTAAGTTGCAGCGCGAACGAAACCCAGAAAAACTCTTCAAAAATAAGCCGCAGATGCGCTCGGCTGCGCGCCATTTCGTATTCGGTAATGCTCGCGTCTTCCGGCGGAAAATGGATGCCCTCAATCGCTTCGGCTCTGGTAATTAAATTCTGACGCTTGCATAAATCCTCCGGCAGCGTTTCTTTTACGGAAGTTTTTTCGAGATTCTGCAAAACGCTGAAAACGATTTCGCGCAATCTTTTCGTTTGAAATTGTCCGAGTTTACGATAAACCGGAACGCGCCGCCCGACGTGAATCGTCGCCAATTCGGGATTGCCGGAGTCGGCGAATATATCGTCTTCGCTGAGTTGGTCTTCGGTCTTCGGTCTTCGGTCTTTGAAATTTTCTTCCTCAAAACCCTCTGTGTTATCTGTGGCTGAAAGATTCTTCAATAAACCGAATTCGTTGTAATCGGTTTCGCTCGGCAAAATTTCGAGTTCGTCCGGTTTATTTAATCTCAAAGCGTAAGTGTTTTTCCGTCCGTCCCATTCCCATTTGCCGTAAGCGACAAAGCGCGTGCCGCGTTCGAAGCGTTCTTTCCAGTAATTGACGATGCGATACGCGCCTTTGCCGGAGACGAACCACCAGACGACGACCGGCTTGCGCGTGCGTTCGACATCGCCCGCCGTGATTTCAAAAATAAAAAGCGGCGGCGCTTTCGGTCCGCGGTTTTTGCCGACCTGAAAGCCGCCCGCAACCCGCGCGTAAAGTTCGACTGACGCTTCCAAACCATCTGTTAATTCGTCAATCTGAATCAGATTCGAGCGGTCTTCATAACGCATCGGAAAATAATTCAATAAATCCTCGATTGTCACGTCGCCTAAATCGTTTTTGTAAGTGAAAGCGGCGACCGCCATCGCCAACTTTCGCGCCGTCGCTTGTGATAAACCGGCGATGTCGTATTGGTCGAGTTCGAGCAGCGAAGTTGCGAGCGAAAGTTTCATCGGGAAAATTTTAGCACAAAATTTCAATAGGAATTACGGCAAAACTTTGTAATAGAATTTTCCCGCCAATCAATTTAACGAGAACGACGCAGAGGGCAAAGATGCAAAGGAAAATCAGGTTTATTTGGTCTGGCGGTTGAAATATAAATCTTTTTTCTTGACATAATTATAAAAAAATCTTTGCCTCTTCACGTCTTTGCGCCACCGGCGTTAAAAATTTCTTGCCTTATTTGAGAGCTATATTTCTTCGCCAATGTTTTTCGGCTATAATTCAATTACACGAAAAGACGGCAAAGACGAAACGGAAAATGACGGGCGCGAAAAACCAGCCAAATCGAAAACACGATGAAAGCACGGCGAAACTTTTCGCCGCGTTCGCCAACTCTTTCGATTTCGACCGGCGGCTTTTCGCCGCCGACGTGCGCGTCAGTCTCGTCTATTGCGACGCGCTTTTTCACGCCGGAATTTTAACCCGCCTCGAATCCGAGCGCGTCAAAAATGGTTTACAGACGATTCTCAAACGCGCCGATTTTTACGCGGATTATTTTGACGAACCGACGGCGACCGACGTGCATTCTTTCGTTGAAATCCGGCTCGTTCAACTGATCGGCGAGGCGGGCGCGAAACTAAACATCGGCATAAGCCGGCACGACCAGACAGCCGCCGCGTTTCGTTTGTGGCTGCGCGAAGAAGTCGTGGAAATATCCAAAAGAACGAGAGATTTACAAGCCGCGCTGGTTGACGCGGGCGAGCGGCATAAGGAAGCGGTTTTGCCCGCCTACGTTAACTCGCAAAAATCGCAGCCGGTTCTGTGGACGCATTGGTGTCTGGCATATTTCGAGATGTTCGCGCGCGACCGCGAACGGCTCGACGAAGTTTGGCGACGCGTCAACGTTCTGCCGCTCGGCGCAGCAAGCGCAGTTGAAATTGACCGCGAGGAAATCGCTCGCGCGCTCGGTTTTGAAGGCGTAGCGGCGAACAGTCTGGACGCGGCGGCGGACGCGGATTTTGCCGTCGAATCGGTCGGGGCGTGCGCTCTGCTGATGATTCATCTGTCGCGGCTGGCGGAAGATTTGATCGCATATAATTCGGCTGAATTCGGTTTTATTGTTTTCGGCGAAAACTCTATAGAAAACTCGAATTCTTTGTCGTCGAAAAAAGATTCCGAAGTTTTACAACTGATTCGCGGGAAAGCCGGTCGAATTTTCGGACATCAATCCGCGCTTTTTTCGACGCTGAAAAGTTTGCCGCTCGGCGTTCACAAAGATTTGCAGGAAAGCATGTCGGCAGTCTTCGATTCGGTTGACACAGTGAAATCTTGCTTATCAATTATCTCGATAATCGTCGAGAGTTTGCGCGTCAATGAAACGAAAACGCTCGCCGTAATCAATGACTGTTCAAACGCTGCCGAATTGACCGATTACCTGGCGCAGAGAAACGTTCCTTTAAAGATCGCCGGAGAAGTGGTTGACGAAATCGTCTCGTACGCCTTTGCGCAAAAAAAGAAACTGCTTGAATTGAATTTGGAAGAATTCCAAAAGTTTTCCGGCAGTATCGGCGCGGACGTTTACCACGCTTTAAGTCTCGAACAAACTCTGGCAAGCAAAGATCAAATCGGTGGAACCGCGCCGGTGAGAGTTTTCGAGGCTCTGGAACAAGCAAGAGAAAGTTTAGAAAGAGAAGGTGGGGGTGAAAAGTAAAAAGGCAAAAGTAAAAAGGCAAAAGATAAAAGTCAAAAGTGAAGAACGGCTTCCACACTCCTGACTGTTACCTTTTGCCTTTTTACTTTTCACTGGGCGCGCCCGTTTCTATGGCACAAAAGCATTAGGGACAGGTTTATCGGTTGCCGCGCCAAACGCCGCCCCCGTAAAACCTTGCGCGCTTCTTTGGATATACCAAGTTCCATCGCGGAAAACGGCGAGATCGCATTTGCCGTCGCCGTCATAGTCTGCCGGGGTCGGCGTGTCGGTTCCGAATCCGAATGCCGCACCGGTAAAGCCGAGATTGCTTCTCAGTAAATACCACGCGCCGTTTGACGGGCGGAAAACGGCGATGTCGGTTTTTCCGTCGCCGTCGTAATCGCCGACTACCGGTTTGTCTGTTGCTTCGCCGAACTGGATGCCCGTAAAGCCGAGACTTGAACGTTGCAGATACCAAGTTCCGTTCCGATAAACGGCGTAATCGGCTCGCCCGTCGCCGTCGTAATCCGAGACGACCGGCTTATCGGAACTTGCGCCGAACTGCACCGAGTTAAATTGGTTCGTCACTAAATTAAATACATACCAGGTGCCGTTCGACGGGCGAAAAACCGCCAGTTCCGCGCGCCCGTCGCCGTCAAAGTCAGCGGGCTGCGGAATGTCCGCCGCCTCGCCAAAAGTTACGCCGGTAAATCCTTGACCGCTTCGCTGCAGATACCAGGTTCCGCCGCGATAGACGGCGACATCGGTTTTGCCGTCGCCGTCATAATCGGCGGGAACGATTCGGTCGGTCGAGAGACCGAACGCGATGCCGGTAAAACCCGCCGTGCTTTGCTGCAGATACCACATGCCGTTCTCTGGTCGAAACACGCTCAAATCCGCTTTGCCGTCGCCGTCAAAATCGAATGCGGCGCGACGCGCGTTGAACGTCACTGTGTTGTCCGTGCTGGTTGAAGTGCTGCTTAAATTTCCAACCGCGTCCTGCGCGGCGTTCGCCGCGACGCTCGCCCGCACTTGTCCGCTCGATAAAATGTTGCCGACGGCAATGTTATAAACGCTTCCGCTGCCGGTCACGGTGATTGCCGCCGCCGAAACGTTGGCGGTTGAACCAGCCAGCGTAACGTCCTCCGCGTTGAAGCCGCTGACTAACTCGCTGAAGATAACCGTGAAGTTTATCGGCGCGGTTGAAGTCGGGTCGCTTTGTCCGATTGCCTGATTGATGCTGACCGTCGGCGCGACGTTATCAATCGCAATCACGTTGTCGGTGCTGGTTGAAGCAAAACTAAAATTACCAACTGAGTCGGACGCTGCGCCCGACCGGACGCTTGCACGAATCGAGCCGCTGTTCGTCGTGATATTGCCCACCGCCACGTTATAAATTGCTCCCGAACCCGTTACGGTGATGGTTGCTGCCGTCGTGTTCAATGTCGAGCCGGTGAGAGAAATGTCGGCGGCGTCAAAGCCGGTGACCGGTTCGCTGAAGAAGACCGTGAAGTTGACCGGCAAAATTCTCGTCGGGTCGGCTTGTCCGGCGGCTTGATTGATGGTAACGGTCGGCGCAACCGTGTCAACAGTAATCTGATTGTCTGTGCTGGTCGCGGCAAGACTTGAATTTCCAGCCGCATCAGCCGCCGCCCCCGCGATGACCGTCGCCTGCACAAAACCGCCGCCCGAATTGAGGTTGTTCAGCGCCACATTGTAAACTGCGCCGCTTCCGGTTATCGCAAGCGTAGCGAACGAAAGGTTGGCGGTGGTGCCGACAAAGGAAATGTCGGCGGCGCCGAAGCCGGTCACCGGCTCGCTGAAGACGACGGTGAAATTTATCGTCGAATTTCTCGTCGGGTCGGGCTGCCCGGCGGCTTGATTAATCGTAACGGTCGGCGCGGTCGTATCAAACCCGACCGTGTTATCGAAGCTGGTGGAAGCAGCGCTCGAATTTCCGGCTAAATCCTGCACGGCGTTTGCTAGAACATCGGCGCGGACATTTCCGTCGGCGGTGACGTTGCCGACCGCTACATTGTATGTCGTGCCGCTCCCCGAAACCGAGACGTTCGCCGATGAAACACCGGCAGTCGAATTACTTAAAGATACGTCCGCCGCATCAAAGCCGGAAACCGTTTCGTTAAAAATGGCGGCGTAATTAATCGGTTGGTTTCGGGTCGGGTCGCTCTGTCCCGCCGCTTGATTGATTGTCGCCGTCGGAGCCGTGTTATCAACCGTGACTGAAAGAGCCGCGCTTAAAAGGCTGGGCGCGCTATTTACAGTTTGTCTTGCTGAATAAAAGAACATTCCGTCGGTGGGAAGATTGTTGTCGCTGAAAGTAACGACGTTTCCGCTCGCTGCCGTTTCGCCGATTTTTACGCCGTTCCGAAAAAACTCGACAATCGCTCCGTTTGTCACGCCGCCAACATCGAAAGTTAGGTCGCGGCTCATAGTAACATTATCCGAATTGCTCGATCCCGTATCGTTGTTTGCTTGCAGGTCAGGCGCGCTCGGCGCAAGCAAAACTTCCGAACGCAATACTTCAAAAGCTCCAATGTCAACGGTCGCCGCCCCCATGCCGTCGCCGTCCTGCGGTCGCAAAGCGCCGCGCTGGTCGGTGGTCATATTTATCTCTAAACAACCGCCGCCCGCTATGACATTTAAAACACAATTAGTTCCTTGATCAATTGCCGGGCTGCCCGCACTAAGCGCGTGTGTAGGAGTTGCTCCGCCATTAATTTTTAGTTCCGGGTCGAGCTGTGGATCAACATTAACTTGATTGCCCGCCGGATTTCCAATGATATAACCGCCGGTTATATTGCCGATAATGTTATATTCCCCGAAATTGAGCCACCCCGAAAAATCCGTTCCATAGATAGGATTTGTCACGGTATTTTTGGCGATTATCGAATTTCTGGCGTTGAAACGCGCGTCAGAATTGGGTCCGGCAGACGTATTAAAAATACCGCCGCCGGCGCTGGTCGCTTGATTAAAAGCAATGGTAGAGTTTGTCAAATGCAAATTTCCGCCCTGGTTGTGAATGCCCCCGCCCTAACTCGCCGTGTTTCTACTGATCGTCGAATTTATAATTCTTAATTGAGTGCTGCTGCCTTGATAAATCGCGCCGCCCCCAGTAGCGGTAGCGGTGTTGTTGGAAATAGTCGAGTTGATAATCATAACTTCTATTCCGCGTGCCGCAATTCCCCCGCCGTAGGGCGCCGTATTTCCCGTCACGATTGAATCGCTCAGAATAAAATTTTTGTTTCCTTCGCCGACATAGCCGCCTTCGAGCGAAATGCCGCCGCCGTCGGTGCTGTTGCCGCCGGTTATTTTCACCTTGCTGATAATTACGCGGGTGTCTCGTTCCGTGCGAAAAACGCGGCTTTGGTTATTACCGCTGATGATCAGCCGGTCTGCGCCGGTGCCGTTAATGGTCAACGATTTAGTCGTCCCGGATGCGTTGTCGGGACCTATGTTAAGAAATCCGTTTGTCAAAAAGATGATTTGCGGAACATTAAAAACATTGGGATCAAACTCGATCACGTCGTCTTCATTATTCAAATTAGCTTCGTAAATCGCTATCCTCAGACTGCCGGTTCCGCTGTCATTGGTGTTGGTTACCAAAATGGTAGCGGCGTGAACCGTTTTAGCCATTGTTAAACCGAAAAAAATAACTACCGTTGCGAGAGCGAATTGAAGATTTTTCATATTGATTTTGTAAGTAATTTACCAGTCGAAAATGTTTAGGGCTGTAAAGTCAAAAAACCGGGCGGAAGATTAATTTTCCGCCCGGTCGAAAATTTAATTATTCGAGACGGACGCGACCGGGATGTCGTCGCTCGCGCCGAATTGTTTCGTTAGAACGCTGCCGTTGGAACTCAGCAAAACATACCAAACGCCGCTGCGGTAAACGGCGTAATCGGTTTTGCCGTCGCCGTCGTAATTTCCCGGCACGGGTTTGTCGCCCGCCTGTCCCCAACGGACGAAAGCCGCGCCGCCGTCGGAACTCCTCAGCACGTACCAGATGCCGTCGCGGAAAACGGCGATGTCGGCTCGCCCGTCGCCGTCATAATCCGCCGGAACGAGTTTGTCCGTCGCAATGCCGAACTGCGATGAAGAAACCGCTCCGTCTCTGCTTCGCAAGACATACCAAATTCCCGTGTCGGGACGAAAAACGGCGACATCGGTTTTGCCGTCGCCGTCGTAATCCGCCGGAACCGGGATGTCGGTCGAGAGTCCGAATTGAACGTATTTGGGGACGTTGTTGAAACTTTGCTGGATATACCAAGTTCCCGTGCCGGGACGAAATACGGCGAGGTCAATTCTGCCGTCGTTGTCGTAATCGCCGTGAACCGGCGTGTCGCCGGTCGTTCCCCACGTTTGGGTGCGGTTGGGAACGGTCGAATACCAAACGCCGTTTGACGGTCGCCAGACGGTGATGTCGGTTCTGCCGTCGCCGTTATAATCGCCGCTCGCCGGAAAGTCGCCGCTCGCGCCATATTGCGTTCCGGCGAAACTATTGTTCGAGCTGAAAAGACGATACCATGTGCCATCTGAAGGGCGAAAAACCGCGAAGTCCGTTTTACCGTCGCGGTCGTAATCGTTGGCGACGAATTCGTCGTCGAAAATTTGAAACAGCGTCTGCGGATTGCCGATGCCTGCATTGACCGGATTGAAGATATTGATATTAAAAAGTTCGTTCGGCTCGTTTATCGTGTCGCCGATAATCTGAACGTTCAACGTCGCCGATTGCTGTTCGGGCGCAACCGTTATCGAACTGTTGTTTGCCACATAATCGCTGCCCGCCAGCGCCGTGCCGTCGGAGGTGACGAAATTTACCGTTACGGGCAGATAAGTCGGATTGGATAAGCTGACGGTGACCGGAAAAGTGAACTGCCCCATGTCACCTTCGGTCGCGCCGGCGGAAAAAATACTGACGGTCGGCACGTTATCGTCGTTGACTATCGTTCCTTGCGCTTGATTATCCGATAGTGTGACATTAGTCGGATTTGAAAAGTTTAGGAAAAAATTTTCGTCTGGTTCAAAAGTGCTGTCGCCCGATACGCCGACGTTGACATCAATCGTCGTCGTTCCGGGCGCGACGTTACGCGTCGTATCAACCGCTAAATAATCGCTCCCGACAACTGCCGTTCCGTTGGCGGTGGCATAGCGGAAACTAATCGGCTTGCCGCTCGGAGCCGAAAGATTGACTTGAAAAACGTGTTGGAAAGAAGCTCCTTCAACCTTTGAAACATCGGCGACGGTCAACGACGGCTCGGCATCGTTATCGGTAATCGTTCCCGCGCCGATGGAATCTACAATCGAAGCGTTCGCCGGACTCGATAAATTGACGGTAAAGGTTTCGTCGAACTCGTCAATCAAATCTCCGGTAATCGGAACGTTGATCGTCGCGCTCGTTTGTCCAGCCGGTATTTCAAGTCGTCCCGACGCATTTTGCAAATCTGTTCCAATCGTCGCGCTCTGACCTTGGAGCGTGTAATTGAGGCGCACGATTTGCGAACTCGGAGCCGATAAAGTAACGGTGAACATCGCATTCGATGTGCCGCCGTCGTCTTCAGTTACGGTTACGTCGTTGATCGAAACGCACGGCTTCTGACCGCTTATATTGTAAATTACGCCCCTTGAATTCTCCGCGTTATAAGCAATGTCCGGCTTATTATCGCCGTTAAAGTCAGCGTCGAGCAGCGAAGGAGAATATCCGTTGAGTCCGCCGACCGAGTAAGAAGTCGGCGGCAGCCACGCCGGAGTTTGTCCGCCCGAAGGAACAATAATCAAGTTTTTGTTGTTATTTAGGATGACGCTGTAAGCCAGATCGTCGAAGCCGTCCGAATTAAAGTCGGCGGCAATCAGCGAACTTATACTGCCGATTTGGGCTTGTAAAAATGTTTGCCCGAACGCGCCCGTTCCGTCGCCGAGAACCGCCTTGACGCCGCCGTCGGCGGCGCCGCTCAAATCTAAGTTTCCGTCCGCGTTAAAATCGCCGACCACGACATTTCCCAAAGCGGGAATCGCGCTTGCCGATTGCGTGAATTGTCCCGCGCCGTCGCCGAGCCATAATCGTATTTCCGCATTGTTCGAGATGATTAAATCCGTTTTGCCGTCTCTGTTAAAATCTCCTTTTTCGAGCCGCAGAAGACTGCTCGGCAAAGTAACCGGAAAATTCGGCGCAAGCGTAAAAGTTCCATTGCCGCTGCTTAAAAAGGAATAGCCGCGTCCGATTTCGTCAACGGCGAAAACATCGTCTTTGCCGTCCGCGTTGAATTTCCCGACAATCAAATTCAAAAATCTGACGTTCAGCGAAGTGGAAATCGGCATTCCGACCGCGCCCGTTCCGTTGCCGAAATAAACGGCTAACTGCCTGGCGGTGTTGCCGGCGTGCGCGGTAACCGCGTCGAAGTTTCCATCGCCGTTAAAATCTCCGACTTTCATCGCCTTCAAACCGGCTGGCGTGGCGAAGTTTTGGTCGGGAAGCAGCCCGCCGTTCATATCATTCAAAGCGATGACGACTTCGGAGCCGTAAAAATCGGTTCGATACGCGGAAACGAAATCCTTGAAGCCGTCGTTGTTAAAATCCGCCGCCTCGATTTCGTGAGTTCCCCAAACGACCGGTTTTGGAGCGTTGAAACGATCGGCGCCGTCGTTAAGCAAAACCGAGATTGAATTTGTCGGAGCGTAAGCAGTTTGGAGAACCGCTAAATCCTGCTTGTTATCCTGATTCAAATCTTTTGCAAAAATCAAATTGCTTCCCGAAGGCACCGCCCAGTAACCCGGATTTTGATAAGTTGCGTTGCCGACTCCGTAAGTGACCATCACCATATTTCCGGCGACCGGCGCGGCTAAATCCAACTTTCCGTCGGCGTTGAAATATCCGACCGCAACGTCGGAAGGCGTCAGAAAATAGACGAGTTCTACTTTCGTTCCGGCGGCGAATGCTCCGCCGCCGTCACCCAGAAACGGTTGAATGTAAGGCTGCGTCGGCGTGGTTATATCTTCAAAAGCGACAAGGAAATCGTTTTTACCATCGTTGTCGAGGTCGGCAATTTTTACACTTGCCGGTTTGTCCATTATGCTGAAACCGTAGGTCAGAGCAAAATTTCCGTTCGCTTGACTGAAGACATAGCTGATACTTCGCGGCACAAAAGAGCTGCCCGTCGAGGCGACGACATCGGGCAGATTATCGCCGTTCAAATTTCCGACGGCGATTTTTGTGTCGTCGCCTAAAAGACTCAACGAACTCGCTAAGGTTAAGCCGCCCTGCCCGTTGCCGAGGAAAAATTTTAATTGTTTTCCTTGCTGATTGGCGACCGCCGCGAGGTCAAGATTTCCGTCGCCGTTAAAATCCGCTGTTTTGAGATCATAAAACTGACCGAAGGAATTCGGCGGAACGGTTATGTTCGGAGCAGAAAACACGCCTTGCCCTTCATTGAACAGAACGGCTATTTTATTTTCGTAAAACGAGCCGACTATCAAATCGAATTTACCGTCCGAATTCAAATCGCCGCTCGTAATGCTGTAAGGATTGATTTCAGACGGAAAAGTTCGCGCCGGAGCAAATCCGCCGGCGCCGTCGCCGAATAAAACCGAAACGGTTCGGACTTCGGCATTGATCACCGTCACGTCCGTAAAACCGTCGGCGTTAAAGTCGGCTGAAGCGAATGAGAAAGCGTTAGAACCCGTTTGATAATCGGCAGCTAAATTGAAATCGAAAGGTTTGCAAGCGCTTCTTTGCCCGTAAATTTGAATGACATCAGTTAAAAACACGATGCCGAGGCACCCGAAAATCACTTTGAGCAAGTTTTTTAATATCATTATATTTCTCCGAATCGAGACGTTGGATTTTGACAGAGTATTTGCTGAATGCAGGAGCGTGCGAAGCGGAACAGCCCGAAAGGGCATTTATTCGGCTCGAAAAATTATACTACTTTTTACACATTACAAAATAAAAAAAATCTTTAGATTTGAGACGGATAAAGATGGCTTTATTTCATTTAAAAGCACGCCGGTTGTCTGAAAATTAATATAATATAAAAATTTACGCGAAATTACGCTCAAGAAAAGTTGACGGCAAAAGCCGCAAAATTATCTTGAGATTTACCGGCATCAATTAAAAATCTTATAATTTATCTTAACGAGGGCAGCGGTGCGGAAATTACAACCGATGTTTTTCATCGAACGGTTTCGTCAGAAATAGCTTTTAATAAATTACGCGCCACTGAAAAAACAATGCTGACTTCCGATTTAGCGATCAACTGGCGGCGCGGCGATAAAATAGTTCCGCGCCTGATTAAAACCGACGACGCGGGCTATTTGCGTGACGCCGGAGTTCTAATCGAAATTTTCGACGAATTTCAAGGTCGAACGCGCGGCGAATTAGAAAGCGAATTGGAAGAATACGTCGGCACGGGAACGGATTATCGAATTTTGCGCGGACTGATAAAATTGCTGACCGACCGCTGCGAATTTGAAACCGCGAGCGTCGCCGCGCCGGAAGATATTCGCCGCCGTGTTTTTCTCGAAGCCCGCAAATTTCAACCGGTCGCGCCCGATTCCGAGTCAAAAAATAAAGTTCTGGAATTAATCGCCGCCGAATTCGAGACCGATTCAGACACGATTTACGCACAGCTTTACGCTGATTTGTCTTTTCAGCAGCGGCTGATTTCATTTGAACAAATCGCGCCGACTGATTTGCTCGACCGTTATAATCTCGCGCAGGCGCAGGCTTTGCTTTACAAATGCGTCGAGATGAAAATTCGTGTCGCGCCATCAGACGCGGCAAATTACCGCCAGATTTTTAGTTCAATAAAACGCTTTGGTTTAATTCACGCGGTCATCGGAAATGCCGCTAACGGTTATGAAATTCGATTGACCGGCGCGGCTTCTTTGTTTCACCGCTCGCAAAAATACGGCATTCGGATGGCGGTTTTTCTGCCCGCACTTTTGCCCTGTCAAAATTGGAAAATGTCGGCGGAAGTCGCGCAAAAGCTGGGCGGAAATGTTTTTTACGAACTTTCGAGCGAGCAAACAGAATTAAAATCCTGCTATTATGACGAACCGGAATATGAAAATCCAGACCTCGAAAAACTTACGAAAAACTGGGAAAAGGTTTCTGCCGAAGATTGGCAATTAAAAGAAAACCGCAAAGTTATTGATTTGGGAAAAACGGCTTTCGCGCCCGATTTGGTTTTAGTTTCTCCGCGCGGCGAAGAAATTTATCTAGACGTTTTGGGCTTTTGGACGCCGAAGAGTTTGCAGAAACGATTGGAAGAATACGCCGCCGCGAATTTCACCAAGTTTATTCTCGCCGCTTCGCAGGAATTGCGCGGCAGCCGCGACGAACCGCTTTGGGAAAGCCGGAACGTGATTTTTTACAAAACCAAAATCGAGCCGCGTCTGCTAGTCGAAACGGCGGCAAAACTTTTGGTTAATCAATAAAAACCGCCTCGCCTTTCTTCAAATTTGGCAGAATCTCGATTATCTTCGGCGCGAACGGCTGCAAATCTTCCAAGCGATTCGAGCGGCAGCGAACGACAAGAACGGCAATGTTGAATTTCGGTAGATTTTGTTGAAAGGAAAGGTTGCGGTCAACCGTAATGAAAACGTCAAACTTGGTTTCCGCCAGAGCCATCAGCTTGCCGTTTTTCATACCAGCCCAGCCCATCTGCGGAACGGTGACGACTTCAAGACCGCTAAAATCTCTCGCTAAACGCCGGTCGAGACATTCGTCAAGCAAAATTCTCACGCGGCTTTTCTCTCCATTTCCTTTTCGGCAACTTGTAAAAATTCGACGACTTGCTCGCGTTTCACCGACGGGAAACCGTCAAGAAATTCGTCAATCGAATCGCCCGCCACTAAATAGTCAATCAGCGTTTGAATCGGCACGCGAGTTCCGGCAAAAACGGGAGTTCCGCCCATTATCTCATTTGAAATTGTCACCACCGATTTTTCCATAAAATTATTTTAATCTAAATTTCTATTCAAACAAGCCGCGCTTGAATCGCTGTTTCACATCTTGAAATTGACGCACGTCCGAGCGTTTTTGCGAAGTGTATTCTTCGCTCGTGTTGCGCGTTACGACTTCATAAAGAATCGCCTGCTTATCTGCCTTCTTTCGCAAAATTCTCCCTAAACGCTGGATGTGTTCGCGGCTCGAACCCGAACCGGAAAGAATAATCGCCACGCTTGCGTCGGGGATATTCACGCCTTCGTTCAAAACTTTCGAGGTGCAAAGGGCGAGAACGTCGCCTCGGTTGAATGCGTCGAGCCAGAATTTTCGCTCCTTGACGTTTGTTTCGTGCGTGATGGCAGGAACGAGATAGTTTTGGGAGATTTGATAAACCATTGCGTTTTCAGCAGTGAAAATCAAAGTTCTGTCGTTTTTGTGGCGAATTAATAAATCCTGCAGAACGCGCAGTTTTGAATCTGTTCCGAGCGCGATTTTTTTCTGATTGCGATAGGCTTTCATCGCGCGGCGACCTTCTTCGGATTTCGCACTGTGAATCAGAAACATCCGCCAGCCTTCCTGTCCGTAGGGAAGATTTTTGCGGCGTTTGAAATCGGTGTAAATCAGGCGTTCGCGCTCATACTCGCGGCGTTCTTCATCGGACAATTCAACCTCGATTTTTTCGACAATATAATCGGCGAGGTATTCGCCCGCGAGTTCCTGCGCTTCGAGCCGATAGACGAATTCGCCGACGATTTCGCGCAGCAGTTCGTCGCCCTCATCGCCGCGTTCGGGCGTCGCGCTCAAGCCGAGACGAAACGGCGCGATGGCGAATTCCGCTGCATATTTATATCCTTCGGACGGCAAATGATGACATTCGTCGAAAATTACCAGCCCGAATTGATTGCCCATTCTTTCCTGATGACGAAAAGCTGAAGCGTAAGTCGTGACGGTAATCGCGCCGATTTCGTAAAAGCCGCCCCCGATTAAACCGATTTCAGCGTCGAATGTCGAAATGAGCAGGTCATACCACTGATTCATTAAATCAATCGTCGGCACGACGATGAGCGTTTGTCGCCCGCACATCTCAATCGCCATCGTCGCAACGTGGGTTTTGCCCGCGCCGGTCGGCAGAACGATCACGCCGCACCGCTCGTTACGCCGCCACGCTTCGACCGAAGCGGTTTGATACGGGCGCGGCGCGATGTGAAATTTCTGCTTGAAAGCGAATTGCTCGTATCGTTTCGCCAAGTCTTCGTAATCAATTTTCGCGCGAATGAATTCTTTGATAATCTCCCGATATTTGTAAGCGGGCGAGCGAAATTGCCTGGTTCGTTTGTCCCAGACGAAAGCCTTCGGAGTAGAATCGTTTTCTTCGGCGCCTTCCAAAATTAACGTGCCTGCTTCAAATTTGAGTTTTAAAGTTTTTTCTGACATTTTTGCTGAACAAAGATTTGCTTGGTGAAGTTTACCGAAAAGTAAATTATAGTTTAATCGCGCAACAGTTTGTCTAGCGCCGAAGCCGATTATGCTTTTAGACTAAGATGCAGAAATTCGTCCGCAACCTATTAACCGAATGGCGCAAACTCGAATTGCCGGTTGCCGATGAAACTTTCGTCGCGGCAATTTCGGGCGGCGCCGATTCGGTCAGTTTAATGATTGCTCTGAACGAATTAAGAAAACTCAAAAAACTTAATTTGCGTTTCGTCGTCGCTCATTTCAATCACAATCTGCGCGGTGAGGAGAGCGACGCGGACGAAAAATTCGTCGCAAATTTAGCGGGCGAATTTAATTTTGAATTGGCTTTGGGAAAAAGCGAAACTCCGTTTGAGACCGGAAATCTCGAACAGACCGCCCGCGACGCGCGTTACAAATTTCTCGCTGAAACCGCCGCGAGTCTTGACGCTTACGCGGTTCTGACCGCGCACACGCTCAACGACCAGGCGGAAACCTTTTTATTTAATTTAATTCGCGGCTGCGGCATCGAAGGTTTGGGCGGAATGAAACCCGTCAGAAGTCTCAGTTCTCAAGTCTTAAGTCTCAAGTCGGAAGAGACTTTCCAGTTAGCCGAGCAATCGCAAATCGCAAATCGCAAATTGCAAATTTTCTTGGTTCGTCCGTTATTAAACTGGGCGCGGCGCGAAGATACGGAGAACTTTTGTCGGCTGAACGAAATCGTGTTTCGATATGACGCGATGAACGAAGATTTGAGATATAACCGCGTCAGAATTCGCAAAGTTTTGTTGCCGCTGCTCAAAGATTTCAATCCGAAAATCGTTGAAACTTTAGCACAAACGGCACGGCTGCTCAGAGAAGACGCTGAACAATTGGCGCTCGGCGACAGACAGCGGACAGATAAAAAACTCGAACGCGCAGAAGAGGAACTTGGAACTCAGAATTTGGAATTTGAAACCAAAAACCAAAAACTAAAGACCGAAGACCAAATTAAATATTTACTTTTGAAAGATTTGAAAGACATTTTTCCGTCAGTCAGACGAACCGTTTTGCGCGATTGGCTGAAGGAGAATCGCGGAAATCTCCGTCGTTTGGAACTGAAACATATAGAAGCCGTCGAGAAACTGATTTTCAGCCGCAGGAGCGGCAGAACTGTTGAACTTCCGGGCGGCGAAATCGTTACCAAAAAAGACGGGAAACTGCATTTCCAAAAAACAAAGGTTGAAAAATGACGGTCGGCAAACTACAATCGTAGGTTGGGATTTGAAAAGCGTTACAGGCGGATTGAAAGAACAACGTGAGAGTGGAAATTCTCATCAAAAAGCTGTAACTAAAATTGAAGGAAAACTTTTAATCGAACGACGAGACGAAAGTTTAATTTTGGAGGCTATTAAAGTTGAGTTCTAAAGCAAAACAAGTTCTGTTATGGCTGATGATTATTTCCAGCGCGCTGCTGTTTGTTTACTTTTTGCAAAGCAAGCAAACCGCCGGTCCGAAGGAATTGTCATTCGACAAGGCTATGACGCAAATCAAGAATAAGGAAGTGACCGAAGCGACGATTCGGCAGGACACTTTGGAATTGGTTAGCAAAACCAATGAAAAGTTTACCGCCAAACTCGATTCGAGCGATTCGACGCGCGACCAAATTTACGCGGCGGCGAACGAAACCGGCACGACGATTAAACTCGAACCGGCTTCGAGCGGCTGGGGCTGGCTACTGCTGATCAATGCGCTGCCGTTTCTGCTCCTGATGGGATTTCTCGCTTTCACTTTGCGGCAAATGCAGGCGGGCGGCAACAAAGCTCTCAGCTTCGGCAAATCAAAAGCGAAACTTCTTAACAACCAGCAAAAACGCATCACGTTTAAGGATGTCGCCGGAGTAGAAGAAGCCAAAGACGAATTGCAGGAAATCATCGAATTTCTGAAAGACCCGCAAAAATTTCAAAAACTCGGCGGGCGAATTCCGAAAGGAGTTTTGATGGTCGGACCTCCGGGAACCGGCAAAACTCTGCTTGCTAAAGCGGTCGCGGGCGAAGCCAACGTACCGTTTTTCTCAATTTCCGGTTCGGATTTTGTCGAGATGTTCGTCGGCGTCGGCGCGTCGCGTGTCCGAGACCTTTTTGAACAGGGCAAGAAAAACGCACCGTGCATTATTTTTATTGACGAAATTGATGCCGTCGGACGACATCGCGGCGCAGGTTTAGGCGGCGGACACGATGAGCGCGAGCAGACATTAAACCAACTGCTCGTTGAAATGGACGGTTTTGAATCGAATGAAGGCGTTATTTTAATGGCTTCGACTAACCGCCCGGACGTTCTTGATCCGGCACTGCTTCGTCCCGGACGATTCGACCGGCAGGTTATCGTTTCCTACCCGGACGTGCGCGGACGCGAAGGAATCTTAAAGGTTCACACGCGAAAAATTCCGCTCGATGAAAATATTAACGTCAACGTCATCGCTCGCGGAACGCCCGGCTTTACCGGCGCGGATTTGGCGAATTTGGTAAACGAAGCCGCGCTCAACGCGGCTCGCCGCAATCAAAAGGTCGTCACGATGTTTGACCTCGAATTTGCCAAAGACAAAGTGATGATGGGACCGGAACGCCGCAGCATGGTCGTCTCGGAAAAGGAACGCCGCCTGACGGCGATTCACGAAGCCGGTCACGCGCTCGTCGGGATGAACATCCCCGAAAGCGATCCGGTTCACAAAGTAACGATTGTCCCGCGAGGACGCGCCCTCGGCGTAACTTATTATTTGCCCGAGCAGGACGTTTTGGGACGCACCAAAGAAGAGCTTTTAGCGATGATCGCCAACGCGATGGGCGGGCGCATCGCCGAAGAGCTTTACATCGGACGCATCACAACCGGCGCGTCAAATGATATTGAACGGGCAACCGAACTCGCGCGTTCGATGGTCTGCACCTACGGAATGTCGGAACTCGGACCGCTAGCGTTCGGCAAAAAAGAAGAGCAGATTTTCTTGGGGCGTGAAATCGCTCAGCATCGTGATTTCAGCGAAGACACGGCGATCAAAATTGACCAGGAAGTCAAACGCATTATTTCCGAGCAATATGATCGGGCGAAGAAGATTCTGTCGGACAATAAAGAAGCGATGGAAAATTTGACGCAGGCTTTGTTAGAGCGCGAAACGCTCGACAGCGTGCAGATTCGCCGCATCGCCGCCGGTCTGCCGCTCGACAACGACAGCGGCAGTGAGGTCAACAATAACAACGACGGAACGCCGCAGAAAGCGGAAGACGAAACTTCCAAGAATCCGTTCAAAAAACCGATTCTACCGCCAATAACGCCGAACAATCCGGCAACGGCTTAAAATAGTTAAACAGTAAATGCGAAAGGCATAAATGAAGCTGAAACTTCATTTATGCCTTTCGCATTCTCTCATCATTTAAGGACAAAGGTATTAGGAACGGAAGTATCTTTATCAGAGCGTGCTAACCCAAATTAGAATTTGTCTCATCAATACTGCCAAATTTCCGCCAACCGCAAGCCTGAATGGGCAAATCGAAGACACGATGAAACTTTTTCTTTGCTTTCTCGGCGTTCTTTGCGTTTAATTGATTTATGTTTTGGCAAACCTCACGTCGCAAATTAACCTTAAAGAAAACTTTGGTGATGGCGATTCTCAACATCACACCCGACAGTTTCAGCGACGGCGGAAATTTTTTTTCGATTGATGACGCTCTACGGCAAGCCGAAATTTTAATCGAAGAAGGCGCGGACGTTCTCGACGTCGGCGGCGAATCAACACGTCCGGCGAGCCGCAGAGTTTCCGTTGAAGAAGAAACGCGATGCGTCGTTCCCGTCATCGAAGCGATTGCCAAACGTTTAGATTTTCCGATTTCCATTGACACGAGCAAAGCGGCGGTTGCGAAAAGAGCCGTCGAAGCGGGCGCGGAAATTATCAACGATGTTTCCGGTTTGCTGTTTGATGAACAAATCGCGGCGGTTGCCGCCGAGACAAATGCAGGTTTAATTTTGATGCATCTGCGCGGCGATTTTGAGACGATGCACAAACAACCGCCGGTCGAAAACATCTTGCCAGAAGTTTCGACGGGGTTTCGCCTGAGTATCGAACGAGCCGAAGCCTATCGAGTCAAACGAGAAAACATCGCGCTCGATGTCGGCATCGGTTTTAGTAAAACCTTCGAGCAAAATTTAGAATTGATTGCGCGGTTAAATTTACTGCGCGATGATTTTCCCGGATTTCCGTTGGTAATTGGCGTATCGCGCAAATCTTTTCTCGGAAAAATTCTGAACGATGCGCCGACTGACGAAAGACTGCCGGGAAGTTTGGCGGCGGCGGCAATTGCGGTTTGGAACGGCGCGAATATCGTCCGCGTTCACGATGTTCGGGCGACGGTTGAAACATTGAAAGTTGTTGATAAAATAAAAGGTGAATTATGAAATTTATAAAATTAGTCGGCATCGTTACACTTTTCCTTTCGGTCTCCGGTTTTCGGGAATGTTATAAACCCGTCACTAATTCGGGTCTGCCGAAGAATATCAAAACCGTCGCGGTTCCGGCGTTTCAATTTGAAGCCGAAGGAGCGCGTTTCCGCGTCGAATCGCGTTTTACCGAAGCCGTGACCAAAGAAATCATCAAACGCGGTCGCGGTTTGAAGGTGCAAAGCTCGCGCGAGAACGCCGACGCGGTAATCGAAGGCACAATTCGCAACTTTATTTTCTCCGGCGTGCTGCTCGACCGCGACGGTCGCGCCCGCGTTTATGAAGTGACAATTGTCGCGGCAGTGACAATTCGGGATTTGAAAGAAAACAAAATTCTCTACGATAACCAAAATTTTATCTTCCGCGATTCGTTTGAATTTTCTGATGACCCGCGTTCGTTTTTCAACGAAGAAGACCCGGCGGTCGAGCGAATGGCGCGGGCATTTGCCGAATCGGTCGTCTCGACGATTGTCAACGGATTGGGCGTCAAAGGCGATAAGTAAATTATGAAAATCCTTTCCCGCGACGAGTTGTGGAATCATTTGAAACGACGCGAGTTCGCGCCTGTGTATCTGCTTTTCGGAGCCGAAACTTATTTGCGGGATTTGGCGGCAAAGAACATCGCCGATTCGGTTTTGGCTGATTCTTCGCTGCGCGAGTTTAATGAAACCGAGTTCAGTTTAAGCCGTTCGCCGGTGCAGCACGCGCTCGCCGCCGCCGAACAGTTGCCGATGATTTCGGCGCGCCGCGTCGTTAAAATTACCGACGTTATCGTTTCGGCAAACGCCGCCAAAGACAATTTAAAGGAAGATGATGAAACGAGCTTGGCGGCGTATCTGAATCGTCCGGCTGAAACCTCCATCGTCATTTTCGTCGCCGGCGAACTCGACAAACGTCGCCGAATCGCTAAATTGCTGCTGGAGAAAAGCGCTGCGGTCGAGTTTGCCGAATTCAAAGACGACGAAATGCGCGCGTGGGCAAAAACGAAATTAAAAGACTTGAATGCCAAAGCCGACGAGCGCGCCCTGCGTCATCTGGTCGGTTTGGTCGGAGGCAATGCCCGCCGCTTAATGAACGAACTCAAAAAATTGTCGGTCGCCGCCCTGCCCGATTCATTGATAACTTACGAACTCGTCGAGGCTTTAGTGCCTGATTCGTGCCAGATTTCCAATTTCGATTTGACCGACAGCCTGCTCGCAAAGAATAAAACCCGCTCGCTGCAAATTCTGAAAAAAATCCTCGACGACGGCGCGGAACCGTTAATGCTTCTTGGGTTAGTTGCCAGTAATTTTCGCCGTCTCTTAACGTCGAAAGAATTAATGCGAAATGGTGTCGAGCGCAGGGAAGTAGCGCGTGTGATGAAATTGCCGTATAGCAAACAAGAAGATTTTTTGGCGACTGCCCGCCGAATTGAGACAGAAAAATTAACCAGGATTATGAAAAGAATCGCTGAAACTGACGTAGCCATAAAAACTTCAATCGGCGGCGGTGGAACCGTCGGCTCGCGTCTTCAAATCGAAATGCTGGTTTGCGAATTGGCGAGTTTTTAACGAATTAATCGAAACGAAAAAGCAAAAGCTTGGAATTGATTTCCTCGCTTTTGCTTTTTGCCTTTTTTGCTTTTTACTTCTCTTAAGCCGCTTCTTCCATATCGCGCACGACTTCAAGTGCGGGCGCTTTGCGCTCGACCATATCTTTGGTGATGATGAGTTCTTTGACGCGCTTTTGCGACGGCAGCACATACATCGGCTGCAGCAGAATTTCTTCTAAAATCATCATCAGCCCGCGCGCGCCGACCTTGCGCTGAAAGGCTTGATGCGCGACGGCTTTGAGTGCGTCGTCGGTGAATTTCAGACGCACGTTGTCGAATTCAAATTTGCGCTGGTATTGTTTGATCAGCGAGTTTTTCGGCTCGGTCAGAATTTGCAGCAGCGCGGCTTCGTCGAGTTCGCTCAGAGTTCCGAGAACCGGAAGCCGACCGACGAATTCGGGAATCAAACCGTAATGAATCAAATCTTCGGGTTCGAGATTCGCAATCGCTTCGTTCTGCCGCTGTTTGCTTGATTTGACTTCCGCCTGAAAACCCAGAGATTTGTTGCGAAAGCGTTTCTCGACTACTTTTTCCAAACCGATAAACGCGCCGCCGCAGATGAATAAAATGTTCGTCGTGTCAACCGGCAGAAATTCCTGCTGCGGATGTTTGCGCCCGCCGCTGGTCGGAACATTAGCGATTGTGCCTTCCAAAATTTTCAAAAGCGCCTGCTGCACGCCTTCGCCCGAAACGTCGCGCGTGATCGAAGGATTGTCGTCTTTGCGGCAAATTTTATCAATCTCGTCAACGTAGATGATGCCGTGTTGGGCGCGTTCGACATCGTTTCCGGCAGATTGCAGTAGGCGCAGAATAATGTTCTCGACATCTTCGCCGACATAACCGGCTTCGGTCAAAGTCGTCGCGTCAACGATGCAGAACGGAACGCTCAAAATCCGTGCGAGGGTCTGCGCGAGGAGCGTTTTCCCTGTTCCCGTCGGACCGATCAAAAGGATATTCGATTTTTGCAGTTCGACATCCTGACGGATTTTCGACATCTCTATCCGCTTGTAATGCTGATAGACGGCGACCGACAGACGTTTTTTCGTTTCGTCCTGACCGATAACGTATTCGTCGAGAAAATGTTTTATCTCTTGCGGTTTCGGCAGAGTCGAGCGGACGTTCGCCGTTTCCGCCTGCTCGTCGTCGTTGATGATTTCGTTGCAGATGTCAATACATTCATTGCAGATATAAACGCTCGGTCCGGCGATGAGTTTTTTGACTTCGTTCTGCGATTTGCCGCAAAACGAGCAGCGCAGGATTTCTTCGGGTCTTCTTATCATAGATTAGTCCGTCGTCCGTCGTCCGTCGTTGGTTGAGTTTAAATGAACAATCTCGCTAAAGTTCAATTTGCAACTGACCACAGACGACTGACTAGTTACGCTTCCCGGTGTTCGATAACTTCGTCAATCAAGCCGTATTCTTTGGCTTGAATCGGCGACATAATGCGGTCGCGCTCGACGTCGAGTTCGACTTGTTCGTAAGGCTGTCCGCTGTGGTGCGAGATGATGCGCGAAGTCATCTCGCGCATTCTCAAAATTTCCTGCGCCATAATCCGCACGTCGGTTTCCTGACCCTGCGCTCCGCCCGACGGCTGGTGAATCAAAATGCGCGAATGCGGCAGCGCGAAACGCTTGCCTTTCGTTCCGGCGGTCAAAAGCAGCGCGCCCATCGAAGCGCATTGCCCGACGCAAATCGTCGTCACGTCGTTTTTGATAAACTGCATCGTATCGTAAATTCCCATCCCGGCGGTGATCGAACCCCCCGGGCTGTTAATATACAAATTGATGTCGCGTTCCGGGTCTTCGGCTTCTAAAAATAAAAGCTGCGCGACAATCAGGTTCGCCACCATATCGTCAATCGGCGTGCCGATAAAAATAATACTGTCTTTCAAAAGTCTCGAATAAATATCGAACGCCCGTTCGCCCCGCGAAGTTTGCTCGACTACCATTGGTACTAACATAATTTCTTTCTCTCTTTATAATTGCTTGAGCAGTTTGTTTAAGAATCGGTTTAACCCGGCGGAGATAACTGTTGAAATAGTGGCTATTGCCAATTGAAATTTTATTTTACAGATTATCCCTTAAATTGCAAACGCCCAAAAATAATTTTAGTCTTTCCTCGCCGCTTTCTTCTTCGGCTCTTTAATTTCAGTTTTTTTCTTTTCCGCTTTCGGCTTTTTTTCTTTCGGTTCTTCTTTATTTTCAGAAGATTCTCCGGCGATGGTATTCGTTTCGCCTTCTTGCGTTTCGTTTCCTTCGGCGACACCCGTCGGTTGATTCGGATCAATCCATTCGCCGTCGGTTATTTTCGCATTGGTCACGAGCGCTTCGACGGCTTTACGCGTCCGCAGACTGTTGGCGATATTTGCTTCGCCGCCTTGTTGCTGATTTAAAGACGCGCGAATTTCTTCTGAAGTAGTGCGATAATGTCGCGCCATTCGTTCGATTTCCTCGTTGATTTCTTCCGGCGAGATTTCGACGTTTTCAAGTTCGGCAACTTTTTCCAGCAGCATCGCGCCGCGCACGTCGCGCTCGGCTTGCGCCTGCATCTGCGTGTAAAGCATCGAGACGAAATCTTTTTCGACGTTGTTCAAATCCATTCCGCGCTGCCCCATATCCTGAGCGAAATTGTTCAAAAGATTTCTGGCTTGAATATCAACCAAAGAATCGGGAACTTCAAAACTATGCGTCTCGATAAGTTTTTGAATTAACTCGGAACGCAGCCGATTGTCCGCTTCGTTCTTTGCCAACGCTTCCAAATCGCCGCGCAGCTTTGAACGCAAATCCTGCAGAGATTCGTAACCTTCGTCAAGGCTCGTCGCCCATTCGTCGTCCAAATCGGGCAATTCGATTGCGCCGATTGATTTGATTTTCGCTCGGTAATTAACGGTTTTTCCCGCCAGCATCGGCGACGTGAAATCTTCGGCGTAGGAGACGGTAAATTCCTTCTCCTCGTCTTGCTCGACGCCGACGAGATTTTCCGTAAATGATTTTTCGATTCGCTCGTCGCCCAATTTGATTTCCAAATCGTCGGCTTTGATCGGTTCGCTTTCCTCTTCGCCGACAAACGCGCCTTCCAAATCAACAATCAACGTATCGCCCGCCTGTGATTTTCTGTCTTCGACCGGAAGAAGCGTGGCTGATTCCTGGCGGCGTTCGTCAATAATAGCGTCGAGTTCTTCATCGGAAAGCGGACGAATGCGCCGCACGACTTCCAGATTTTTATATTCGGGCGCGGGAATCTCCGGCATCACTTCGACTTGGACGCTCAGGGAAATCGGCTGCGAGCCGTTGACCTTTATATTCTCCGCGTCATTCAGATGCAGATGCGGTTCGGCTAACGGCTGCAGATTGTATTGTTGAATCGCCTCGCCGACTTTAGGCGAAAAAAGCTCTTGCAAAACCTCGGATTGAATCTGCTCTTTGTAGCGCATACGCACCACGTCAACCGGCGCGAAGCCTTTGCGAAAGCCGTCAATCTGCGCACTTTTGGCGAATTTCTGACTGACTCGGTTATAAACTTCCCGCACTTCTTCGGGTTCGATTTCGATTTTTATTTCCCGCTGCGTCGGAGAAATTTCTATTAGTTCAGTGTTCATTTATTAAAAAATTATTGTGATTAATCGGGAAAAAACTCTCGACAAAGCGGGCTTTCTCGTCCGGTTCGGTTCAAGAAAAGAATAACGATTTTGAATGTAATTGTCGAACGCGGGTTTTTTCGATAAATTCCGTCGCCGTTTTATTTTGAAAGGGAAAAATCGAAATTTTCGATTCGGGCGTGAGGCAAGTTTTGGTGCTGAGAGCGAGACTCGAACTCGCACGCCTTTCGGCACGGGCTTCTAAGACCCGCGCGGCTACCGATTACGCCATCTCAGCATTTCAAACGAGCAAAAGAACAAAATCGAATTTATCGGATTGGCGAAAAATTGTCTAGCAAAGCGTTTCGCATGAAAATTTACTTCGGCAGATATTTTCGTTTGTATTTTTCTAAAGTCCGGTCGGCGTTTTCCATCTCGGCAATCGTCGTCGGAATTTTATCTTCAAGTTGCGGCGATTCCTTTTCTTTGATTAGAAGTTTATAGCCGACGGCGCCGCCGACCGCGACGATACCGAGCAAAAACAAATACCACAAAGCCGAATAGACGATGCCGACGACGGAAAACGCGAGCAGCGCAGCGATGATTAAAGCGACGGCGACGAGAATTATTTTGATAAAATTCATTGAGCTTTACTACCTCGATATTTACAATTGTAACCGATTTCGCAAAGGCAAGCCAAAATAAGTATAATCCGTAAAACTTTGGTATTTTTATGCAGGGAAAAATTACAGTCAGGCAGGTCGCTGAAGCGACGAACGCCGAATTGACCGGAAAAAACGATGCGGAAGTATTCGACGTAACGCACGATTCGCGGCAGGCAGGAAAAGGCGCGTTGTTCGTTGCCGTGCGCGGTTTGACGATGGACGGACATCGGTTTGTCGGCGATGTAATGCGGCGCGGTGCGGTCGGCGTAATTTCGGAACTCGACGCGCCAGAGAATTTTCAAGGCGCGTGGCTAAAAGTCGCCGACGCGCGAACCGCGCTCGCGCAGGCAGCCGCCGTAATCAACGGCAACCCGTCGCACGATTTAAAGCTCGTCGGCGTTACGGGAACGAACGGCAAAACGACGACGACGTATTTGGTTTTTGCTCTGGCAGAAGCAAACGGCGAGAAGGCGGCGATGCTGACGACGGTCGAATACCGCATCGGCGAACAAAGCCGACCGGCGGTGCGAACCACGCCCGAAGCGTCGGATACAAACAGATTTTTACGCGAAGCCGTTAATAAAAATTGCCGGATGGCGGCGATGGAAACTTCTTCGCAGGCGATTGATTTGCACCGCTGTGACGCGCTGCGTTTTCAGGTCGCCGTTTTCACCAATCTGACGCGCGACCATCTCGATTATCACGGAACGATGGAGAATTATTACGACGCGAAGCGAAAACTTTTCGACGGGCGTCTGGGCGAAATTCCAAAATCGAGCGTGATAAATATTGACGACGAATACGGCGCGAGATTGGCGGCGGAATTAAAATCGAACAATCAAACCGTCGTTACTTTCGCGCAAAATAATCCGGCGGATTTAACGGCGGAAAACGTCGAAGTTTCTTTGATCAAGGGAACTCGATTCGATTTAATCACTCCGCGCGGAACGCGAAAAATCACGTCGCCGCTCGTCGGCAAGCCGCACGTTTACAATATGCTCGCGGCAACTGCCGCCGCGCTCGAACTTGGTTATGATTTGGATAAAATTTCCGAAGGCTTGAAAACTTGCGTCGGCGCGCCGGGCAGATTTGAGCGCGTGGCGCACGACGGCGATTTCGCGGTCGTCGTTGATTACGCGCATACGGACGACGCGCTGCTGAATACCTTAAAAACCGCCAGAGATTTAACCGGCGGACGAATCCTCACGGTTTTCGGCTGCGGCGGCGACCGCGATAAAACAAAACGTGCGCCGATGGGCGCGGTTGCCGGAACGCACAGCGATTCGGTAATCGTTACGTCGGATAATCCGCGCACGGAAAATCCCTTGAAAATTATCAGGGAAATTGAAACTGGATTAAAAGAAACCGCTTGCCCGTATCTTGCCATCTCCGACCGCCGCGAAGCGATTCATCACGCGATTCGACAAGCCAAACCGGGCGATGTCGTGTTAATCGCGGGCAAAGGACACGAAACTTACCAGATTGTCGGTAGCGATAAATTTCATTTCGACGACCGCGAAATCGCGTGCGAAGCATTAGAGAAATTAAACGAATAATTTACGGAAATTGACCGAGAAGCCGTCTCAAAAATCTTACTTGAGACGGCTTCTCTAAAATCATTCGGAGCTTTCGATTAAATTTATTTGATTTGCATTCCGGTTGCGCGCGGTAAATTTTCTCCGAGCGAAATCGGCAACTTTCCTTTAAAGTCAATTTCGCCCGTGAGAGAGCGCGCCGTCGCCCGCTGCAAACTCGGCATATCGCCGTAAGCGACGATATATGTTTTCATTTCCGGGAAATTATTCAATAAATACGGATTGCCGAAACTGATGTTGACGACTTTTTTGTCGCTTCGCAAAAGCTCGCGCAAAACTTTAGCGCCCGCTTCGGGTATGCCGACCGAGTTTTTCGCTCCCGAACGCACGCGCCCGAAAAGTCCGGCAAGAATAACATCGGCTTCACCGGCTTTTTTTCGCGCCGCGTTCATTTCTTCGGCAGTCGAGCGTTCATCTAAAATCACCGCTTCAAAATTCAAGCCCGCCGCCCGCAAAGTTCTCTGGAAAGTGTTCGAGACGAAGTTGCGGTCTTCGCCGTTGGTGACGCCGAAAAGAAAAATCTTTTTGTCTTTTTTAAGCGGTAAAACGTTTGTTTCGCTTTTCACTAAAGTTATCGCGTTTTCGGCGATTTCGTTCGACAGTTGGCGCGTCGCGTCGGAAGAAACGATTTTATCAATTTCGTCGAGCGGCGTAATTTTTCGTTCGTTTAATCCGAGTTGATATTTCCACGCGAGAATTTTGCGAACCGAATGATTAAGGCGTTCCTGGCTGATTCTGCCCGACGCTACCGCTTCCTTCAAACCTTTAATGGTTAAATCCGTGTCCGCCGGTTTGAGCAGAACATCCGCTCCAGCGAGAACGGCGCGAACCGCCGCTTCATCCTGATTGAAATAAAGCGTCAGCCCGCTCATATCCATCGCATCGGTGACAACCAAACCGTCGAATTTCATATCTTTAATCAATATATCGGATACGACGTTCGGCGAAAGCGTCGCCGGCATCGTCGTGCCTTCGGTGACGACTTCCGATTCGGTATAGCTGGCTTTGATGGATTTTTTGAGCGGTTCGACTTTTGTCGCGTCAATCTGCGGCACGCTGATATGCGAAATCATCACCGAACCTATCCCTGCGTCAATCACCGATTTGAACGGCGCGAGTTCGATTTGGTTAAAACGATTTCTGGAAAAATTGATAATAGGCAAACCGCGATGCGAATCAACCGCCGTGTCTCCGTGTCCGGGAAAATGCTTTGCCGTCGCCAGGACGTTTCCGCTTTGCAAACCTTCCATCAAGGCGACGGAAAAACGCGAAACGTCCGCCGGATTTTCGCCGTAGGAGCGCACGTTGATAACCGGATTGTCGGCATTGTTGTTGACATCAACCGTCGGCGCGAACGCCCACTGCACGCCTAGCGCGCGCGATTCACGCGCCGCAATCGCGCCCATCCGCCGCGCGTATTCGGGATTTCCCGTGGCGGAAATCGCCATATTCCAGGGAAAATTCACAGTATCTTCAAAGCGCATCGCCACGCCCGTTTCAAAATCCGAAGAAATCAATAAAGGAGTTTCCGCCAGTTCCTGCATCCGGTTCATCAAATGAACCGTCTCGTAAACGCCGCCGACGAAAACGATTATGCCGCCGATTTTATTTTCGACGACGTGACGTTTTAATTCCTTAAATTCGGGACTGTCCTGATTTTGAAAACGCGCGTTGATGCCGACGTGAACGAGTTGACCGATTCGTTCGTCAACCGACATTTTTTTCAGTTGCTTGTCAGCCCATTTGTAAGCCTTTTCCGACGGACGAAATTTCGGTTGCGATTGAGAAAAAACTGGAAGGGAATTTGTCCACAGATGAATCCAGACGAACGCGAATAAAAATGCGCGCAGGTAGAAAAATGATTTTTGAAACTTCATATAACTAATCGTTGGTAATTTCTTTTTGAAAAATAAAACTCGCCAGCCAAGCGACGAAAAACGTCGTCGTACTGCCGATTAAAACATACCACGTCCAGGCAATCGGCGTGGCGAATTTGATGTAGAGCATAAGCAGAATACTCGCCGCCATTCCGGTCAGAGCCGCCGATTCGTTAGCGCGTTTGATGAAAGTTCCGACGAGAAAAACGCCGAGAACCGGACCGTTAAAAAGCGACGCGATAGACAATGCCTGATCGAGAGCCGAGCGATTTTGTTTCATCACGACGAGCGCGACCGCGATTTGCACGATGCCGATTATCAAAGTCAGCCAGCCGGACATTTTCAAAAGATGTCGGTCGGATTTGTCACGCGCGAACGGTTTGTATAAATCGTTGATAAAAGTTGCGGCAATCGAATTTAAAGACGAAGAAAGCGCTGCCGCGAAAATCGCTGCGACGACCAAACCGCTTAAACCCGTCGGCATGAATTTCGTGATAAAATCGGGGAAAACCTTATCGCCGCCCGCAAATGGAAACGTCGCCGGAACGCCGGAATTTGCAACTCCGGCGCCCGCGTATTCCGCTGCATTGAACGGCGCATAAAAGGCGAACAGCAAAACGCCGATGAAAAGAAATCCGATGAATTGTCCGAGAACGACCGCGCCGCTCGATAGCAGAGCCAAAGACGCGCGGCTCGCACGGTCGGTGCAAAGATAACGCTGCACGAGATATTGGTCTGTCCCGTGCGTGGACATCGTTAAAAAACAGCCGCCGACGAGTCCCGCCCAGAATGTATAGGTCTTTGTAAAATCCAGAGTAAAATCGAACAAATCGAATTTGTCGAATTGCGAGGCGATGGCGACCGCGCCGGAAAACCCGCCGTCAATTTGATTTATCAAGACGACCGCCGCCGCTATCGCGCCGCCGATGTAAATCGCAAGTTGGACGACTTCGACCCAAATCACCGCTTCCATTCCGCCGTAAAACGTAAAAATAATCATTATCGCGCCGAGCAGGATTATCGAGCCGATTGTTACGTAATCGGCGTTCGCCTCCGGCTGAAACGCGACGTAAACGGCGGTTAAAACAATGGCGGTTAAAAGCAGGCGAATGCCGTCGGCGATATTTCGCATTACGACGAACAAGGCGGAGGCGAGCATTTTTACCTTACTGCCGAAGCGTTCGCCGAGCAGTTGATAAACCGTCTGCAATTCGCCTTTGAAATACAGCGGAATAAACAAAAGGGAAATCACGATTCGCCCCAGCATATAACCGAAGACGAGTTGCAGAAACTGAAAATTTCCGCCTTTGGCGAACGCAATGCCCGGAACGGAGACGAATGTAATCGTCGAGGTCTCGGTCGCCACAATCGAAGCGGCAATCGCCCACCACGGCACGTTTCTGTCGCCGACAAAATAATCTTCGGTCGTCTCCTGTTTCGGCGCGAACCACAAACCGAAAAGGGTTACGCCGATGAGATAACCGAAAATGATGATTAAATCTAAAGTCTGCATTTTATTTGATTCAGCCGTCCGCGCTCTATAAAAATTGTTTGCAGATTATCATAAAACCGCTGTTAATCAACATTGCATTATTCGCAAAACCAAAGTTAAAATTAAGCCGCAAGGAGTTTTATTATGAATGAGCAAATACTAATTCAAGAAATTCACGCGCTGCCTGAAAATTTGAAACTGGAAGTTTTGCACTTCGTTCAATTTCTGAAACAAAAACAAAGCGCTCAAAGCGGACCCGCCAAGCCGCGCAAGCGCAGACAAGCCGGAAGCGCGAAAGGCGAAATATTTATGGTAGACGATTTCAACGCGCCGCTCGAAGATTTTGCCGAATATATGTGATGAAGTATTTAATTGATACACAAATTTTTATTTGGTTTATCCAGAATTCGCCGAATCTTAAACCAAAAGCGAAAAATTTGATCGAAGATGAAGATAACGAAATTCTTATCAGCATCGCCAGCCTTTGGGAAATCTCCATCAAAAACTCTATCGGAAAGCTAAATCTCGTCAGAGGTTTCGGCGTAATGTCCGATTATTTAGAGGATAACTCAATCGAAATTCTGCCGATAACTTTCGCTCACACCGTCGAGAACAATCAATTGCCGTTTCATCACCGCGACCCGTTCGACCGAATTATCGTTGCCCAAGCGATAATCGAAACGATTGATTTCATCAGCTCGGACGACATTTTCGACGAGTATTTAAAAGGCAAAGCGGTTAAGAGAATTTGGTAATTTCCTCTAATAAAATAATCTTCGGTCGTCTCCTGTTTCGGCGCGAACCACAAACCGAATAAAGTGACGCCGATTAAATAACCGAAGATGATGATTAAATCTAAAGTCTGCATTTTATTCGATTAACCGGACAGTTTTTTCAATTACAAAATTATTTTCAACCAACTCTCTTTCAGCAATTTCCCGCGAAGCGTTCGACTTGTGCATCACGATTGCCACTCGCAAATCTTCGCCCGCCGCGCTCATCAAATCTCGCGCCGCTCGTTCGTTCAAATCGGTTTCCGCCATCAAAATTCTCAACGACCGTTCTTTTAATTTCGCGTTCGACGATTTGACGTTCGTCATCCGGTTGCCTTTGACGTAGCCGAGTCGAATCATCGTGGCGGTGGAAATCATATTGAGAATCATTTTCTGCGCCGTTCCCGCTTTCATTCTGCTTGACCCGGCGATGGCTTCTGCACCGACCATTGGAACAATCGAAATTTCCGCCGCTTCGGTGATTGGCGAATCGGGAACGCAACTGACGCAAGCCGCAAAACAGCCGAGCGTTTTCGCGTATTCGACCGCGCCGATTGTATAAGGCGTTCTGCCGGAGGCGGCGATGCCGATGACCGCATCTTTTTCCGTCACGCCGCGTTTTTTCAAGTCTTCCGCGCCCGCTTCTTTGTCGTCTTCCGAACTTTCGGTCGCTTTATACAGCGCGTCGTAGCCGCCTGCGATCACTCCCTGAATCAAATCGTATGACACGCCGAATGTCGGCGGAATTTCGCTCGCGTCAAGCACACCGAGCCGTCCGCTCGTGCCGCTGCCGACGTAAAAAAGCCGACCGCCGTTTTTTAGACGCTCAACGATTCGGTCAACGCTTGCTGCGATTTCTGGCAAAACTTTTTCAATTGCCGGCGCGACCGTTTTGTCTTCATCGTTAATCAGACGAATCGCTTCGAGCGTCGGCAATCGGTCAATTTCCGAGGTGCGCGGGTTTTCCTGTTCGGTAATCGGAATGCTCATTGCTTTCGCGTTAGTTTGCCTTCGGATTGACGAAACGTCAAGAATAAAGCGAGCATTTTCAAATTTTCATTTTCAAAAATTAATGTAAAAAATTAAAAAGCGCGAGAATTTGTATTCTCGCGCTTTTTAATTTTTCACTCGCTTTAATTATTTATCCAAGCCGCGTCCGGTTTTTTGCTGCAGCTCCTCGATGCGTTTGGAAGCCTCGGCTTTGGTTAAGTTTTCGTCAAACTCTTCTTTGGCTTCTTCGCTCAGGGTCGTCAGGTAGGAACGCTGCGCGCCAGTCATCGGCTCGTCGCCGGTCGTCCAGTTGTCCGGGTCTTTAATCGTATTGCTTTCATCGCTAACTTCTTGTGTCTTTTTGTCAGTCATAATTTTTGCTCCTTAAAATTAGTTTGTTTCACAGATTATACACGAGCCTACGAATAGAACAAAACGGCGTTTGATGAATTTGCCGAAAAGTTTAATTTACGAATTGAAATTTCAGATTTGTAAATTAAATTTTGCTCGCCGCCGTATCGCTCGCCGGTTTGCCGGAAAGCGAATTCGGCGCGTCGAGGTGCGCGCCCGGGTCAACGCCGACACCGAGCCGTTCGACCAATTCACCGCCGAGCCAGCCCGTTACTAACGCTAAACCGGCGCCCGCAAACGCGAGGATATGTTCGAGCAATTCGGGTCGTTCCGGCGCATCGCGCCGCAGCCACCAGCTTCCGATAAACAAAAGTAAAACCAAGACGTTTCCCAAACCGTGAATTAAGCCGACGCTTTTCGCGCGAGTTCCGCCCGGAATGGCGAACCAATCAATCCAGCCGGGCGGCGCGGCAATCAATCCGCCGATGACTCCGGCGGCAATCATCCAGTAGGCGACCGTCGCCATTACCGGATTTCCCCAAATCAAATAGACGACATCGAAAACCACGCCCGTCGCCAAAAGTCCGAGCGGAAACACGATCAAAATCGGATGAATCGCGTGTCCGAGTAATTTCGCTCTGCTTTCCATATTTCCTCCTTACTCAATATTGTTAATTTTAATCGCGCTTTGACAGATAGTTTTCCCAGGGAAAACGTAGCTTGAAAACAAAAACAAAAAAACGATTAAGCTATCTTAGCAGGGTTCAATCGAATGTCGTCAATAAAAACAAACGGCAGCCGACAAAAGTTTTCTCATCGCCTTTCCACTTTCGTGAACATCTCGAAAGCCATCTGCGCCGCCGCGCTCGCGGGCTGCAAAAGCGGTTCAGCCAAATACGCCTTCGGCGCAGTTCGGTGAACAATTTCAAGCAAGGAGTCGGTCAGCAGCGCGCCCGCCCGAAAGATACTGCCGACGCGCCCGATGGGAACGGTTTTCTTTTCCAAATTCAATTTCTCGATTACCGCGTTAACCGCCAATCCGAGTTCGATGCCGGCATCCCTTAAAATTTCGACGGCGACTTTATCGCCCGCCTGTGCGGTTTCCACTACGAGACGCGCGAATCCGGCGATTTTCGCGTTGTCCATCTGCGGATTGTAAATCGCAACCAAGATATTTTCTGGCGTGGAAGCGCGAAAATAATCTGCTCCCGCTTCGCTTAGCCGCGTGTTTGCGCCGCGACCGTCTGAAGCCTTGGCGATTGCCTGAAGTCCGCGTCTGGCGATGCTCGCGCCGCCGCCTTCGTCGCCCGCAATCGGTCCCCAGCCGCCCGCGATTGCCGTTTCTCCGGTTTCGTTTCGTCCGTAACAAATCGAACCTGTTCCGGCGATGACGACCACGCCCGCTTTTCCTAAAGTCGTTCCGAACAGCGCGATTTCCGCGTCGGTAACAACTTCGACCGATTTGATTCCGAGTGTCTCAGCCAGCCGTTCACGAACGCGCTGCCGCAAATCGGCGCGCCTAACTCCGGCTAAACCGAAAATCCCCGAAACCACGTCGCCGCGGCTTTTATTCGCCGCGTCGCACGCCGCGTCAGTCGCTTGAAAAATGGCGGCGACGGCTGTCTCGACGCCTACGCGCAACGGATTCGACGCTCCGGCGTAACCTTCGCCAAGCACATTTCTATCTTCGTCAAACAAAACCGCCTGCGTTTTTGTGCCCCCGCCGTCAACGCCTAAATACGTATTGAGAGATTTGCGCGGACGTTTTTTATTAAGCGAACGATTTGGCATTTTTGCGAAATTTCTCAACAAATTTGTTCTATTATTAGCTACGCTTGACATATAATCAAAACTAAAAGATTTTATGTAAGCGATAATATATTTTGATTAGTTTTAGTTTTTAGTTTTTGGTTTTTAGTTTTAGTCAATGAGAGTTTCGCTTAAAAATGAAATTTTGTCTGAATTAACGAGACAACAACTAGAACCAGAAACCAAAAACCAAAAACCAAAAACTAAAAACTAAAAACTAAAAACTAAAAACGCAGGACTGAATCTTATGGAAATCAGACAACTAAAAGCGTTTTTGGCGATTGCCGAGGCGAAGACTTTTACGGCGGGAGCCAGGCACGTCAACATCACGCAGGCGGCGATTTCAATGCAGATTCGCCAGCTTGAAGATTCGGTCGGTTTGCCGCTTTTTACGCGCACGCCGCGCCGCGTCATTTTAACCGAAGCCGGAGAACTGCTGCTGCAGCGAGCCAGAAAAATTTTGCGCGAACACGACGCCGCGCTTGCCGAAATCGCCGAGATTGCAGGCGCGGAACACGGACGCCTGCGAATCGGTTCGGCTTCGGCGATGTTCGCCACGGCGCAATTGCCTTCGATTTTAGAAAACCTCAAAAACAAATTCCCGAACGCCGAAATAAAAGTCGTCTCCGGCACGAGCCAGATGCTGGTTGATAAAATTCTGCACGGCGATATTGATATGGCGTTTGTTTCCTTACCTGTCGAATCGTCGAATATCCAAACCGATTTGCTGTTCAGCGATGAAATCGTCGCCATCGCCAATCCGCAGCACCCGCTCGCCCGAGAAAAATTTATCAGCGCGGCGCAGCTCGCGGGCGAGCAATTGATTTTGGGCGAAAAAGGCGGTAATACGCGCCGGATGATTGACGAATTTTTCGCGGCGGCGAACGTCCGCCCGAACGTGGTAATGGAATTATCGAGACAGGAAGCCATCAACCGAATGGTCGAAAACAAAATGGGCGTCGGCATTGCGGGCGCCAAGCACATCTCAAAGGAAATCCGCGAAAAACGTCTCGTCTCGTGGCTGATTGAAGGCGCGGAAATAAAATGGGACTTGGGTTTGGCGAGGTTAAGGGGCGGCTATTTTTCGCCAATCGCCAAAGAGTTCGTCAATTTCTGCAAGGAGAATTTTAAGGAACGCGAAAAAGAATTGAAAGCGGCGCGATAAATTAATTTATGAAAATCGAAGGCATTATTTGGTTAAACCAAATTGTTGATAAACTTGCCTTCAAGCATCAAGTCGAAACTTATGAAGTCGAAGAAATGTTAAGCGAAAAATCCAAATTCAGATTTGTTGAAAAAGGCGACCGAAAAAACGAAGATATGTATATGGCTTTAGGGAAAACTGTCGGCGGAAGGTATTTGACGGTTTTATTCATTTACAAAGCGGCGAAAGAGGCGTTGATTTTGAGCGCGAGAGATATGGCTGGCAAGGAAAGAAAAATGTATGACCGAAAATAATCAAAAAAAATTACCAAAATTCGATTCTCTCGATGCGTTGACGAACTTTTTCGATGAAAATGATTTGGGCGATTATCTTGAGACGATGCCGGAAGCAAAATTTGAAGTGAGTTTGAAAAGCCGAAAGTTTTACGTGGCGATTGACGAAGAACTTTCTGAAAAACTGTCGGAGATTTCCAGACACGAACGCTTGCCGTCAGAGACAATCATCAATTCTTGGCTCCGGGAAAAAATTTCAGCTTACTCTGAAAAAATATAGAGCAGTTTCGCCAATGAAAAATTTACGAATTACGAATTACGAATTACGAATTATCAAAATACTCTGCTTTCTGTGCGTCCTTTGCAGTTCAATCTACGCGCAAAGTTTGCCCGTTGCCGCTCCGCAGACAGTCGGAATGTCTGCGGAGCGATTAAACGAGATTGATAAATTAGTCGAAAAGGACATCGCCGATAAAAAGCTACCGGGCGCGGTGGTGTTAATCGGGCGCAAGGAAAAAATCGTTTATCGCAAAGCGTTCGGCAATCGCTCGCTTGTGCCGGCGGTTGAAAAGATGACGGTTGATACGATTTTCGACGTGGCGAGTTTGACGAAGCCGGTGGCGACGGCGACGAGCATTATGATTCTCGTTGAGCGCGGGCAGCTTCGCCTTAACGACACCATCGGAAAATTCATTCCCGAAATCGAGGACGAGAACGCCAAGCGGGTGACGATTCAGCAGCTTCTCACGCACGTTTCGGGTTATCAGCCGGATTTTGATTTGCGAGAAAAATGGACGGGACGCGACGGAATGTTGCAGGCGCTTTATAAAGAGAAACTGCGCCAACCGGCGGGAACGCGGTTTGTTTATTCGGATATTGGTTTTATTGTGCTTGGCGAGATTATTCATAGAGTTAGCGAAGATGAATTATTTATTTATAGTAACGGAAATCTCTTTCAACCGATAGCGATGAAAAACAGTAGATTTCAGCAAAAAGTTTTTACCTTAAGAGAAAAAAACTCAGATGAAATTAAACACCCCGATGAAGGAATAATAGAGCAAATAATTGCGGTAACAAAAAGAACTGCACCGACCGAAAACATCAAAGGACAGCAAAATTATCTCGGCTCAAAATTTGAAGGCGACGAAAAGACAGGCAATCAAATACTGCGCGGACAAGTTCACGACCCGACGGCTTTCCGAATGGGTGGAGTTGCCGGACACGCCGGACTTTTTTCGACCGCCGACGATTTGGCGCGTTACTGTCAGATGCTTTTGAACGGCGGCGTTTTGGACGGCAAAAGAATTTTGTCGGCAAATACAATTGCGCGAATGACCGCGCCGTATGTCGTTAGCGAGACAGGCGCGACGCGCGGGCTTGGTTGGGATATGAATTCGAGCTTTTCGGCGAATCGCGGCGAGCTTTTTCCGCTCGGCTCGTTCGGTCACACGGGTTTTACGGGAACTTCCGTTTGGATTGACCGCGTGACGCAGACTTTCGTCGTCTTTCTTTCCAACCGCGTTCACCCGGACGGCAAAGGCGACGTAACGCCGCTTCGCGGGAAAGTCGCAACCGTCGTCGCATCGGCAATCGAAGACGTTCCGATTGAGAAAATCAGGGAAGCGGAAGATGTTTATTCATCGCAGGTTACGGCACAGATTCCGAGATTTGTCAGTCAACAGTCAACAGTCAACAGTCAACAGTCAGTCCGAACGGCGACGGTTTTGAACGGCATAGATGTGCTTGAAAAAGAGAAATTCAAGCCGTTGGAGAACTTGCGCGTCGGATTGGTAACAAATCATACGGGCAGGAATCTGTCGGGCAGACAAACGATTGATGTTTTAAAGGAAGCAAAAAATGTAAAGCTCGTCGCGCTGTTTTCGCCCGAACACGGCATTCGCGGGCAGCTTGACCAGGAAAAGATTGTTGACTCGACGGACGAGCGAACCGGCTTGCCGATTTACTCGCTTTACGGCGAAACTCGCCGACCGAAACCCGAACAATTAAAAGATTTGGACGCAATTGTTTACGATATTCAAGACATCGGAACGCGCTTTTACACATACATTTCCACTTTGCAAAACGTGATGGAAGAAGCGGCGAAAGCCGGAAAACCCGTTTTCGTTCTCGACCGTCCAAACCCGATTAACGG
Source organism: Pyrinomonadaceae bacterium (assembly GCA_030448055.1). Lineage (GTDB taxonomy): Bacteria > Acidobacteriota > Blastocatellia > Pyrinomonadales > Pyrinomonadaceae. The sequence goes on along the minus strand of JAUJNR010000001.1, from coordinate 1,967,432 downwards.
CATTGACGTTGCCGGCGCGATTGCCGACGCGGACAAATTAACTTTCGTCGCCACGCACACTTTGCCCGTCCGACACGGAATGACGAGCGGCGAAATGGCGCAGATGTTCAACGCCGAGAAAAAAATCAACGCCGATTTGCGCGTGATAAAAATGGAAAACTGGCAGCGCACGATGTGGTTCGACCAAACGAATCAGACGTGGACGAATCCGTCGCCGAATATGCGTTCCTTAACCGAAGCGACGCTTTATCCGGGAATCGGTTTACTGGAATATACGAATTTATCGGTCGGGCGCGGCACAGATACGCCATTTGAAGTCGTCGGCGCGCCGTGGATTGACGGTCGCAAACTCGCGGCTTTTTTGAACGAAAGAAATTTAAACGGCGTGCGTTTCGTCCCGGTCAGATACAAACCGAACGCGTCGGTGTTCAAAAACGAAGAAGTAGGAGGCATCAACATCGTCGTCACCGACCGCGAAACTTTCGAACCAGTTCGCACGGGAATCGAAATCGCCGTCGCTTTGCGGAAACTTTATCCGACCGATTGGAAAATCGAAAAATATCTCAACCTGATCGTTAATCAAGCGAGCTTTGAGCGAGTAAAACAAAGCGATGCGCCGGAAGAAATCGAACGCGCGTGGCAGAAAGATTTAGACGAGTTCAAAAAACGCCGCGCCCAATTTTTAATCTACAAATAAAAGCAGTGCCGTCCTCACGCACGGAATCCACGAACGATTGGCGGTCGCGCGTCGGCGCTGCTTTTTCGCGCACAGTTTTTGCTTATAAAAAGAATGGTTTCGAGCTATAACCAAATCCTGCAATCTTAAAATTTTGTTTCAACCTTTATTTGTTTGAATTTACGAACTTATTGCCCGAATTTCGTGAAATTATCCATAACAGAATTTTGAAGATTTTTCCAAAAATCTAAATTTATCTTATAGCTTGCAATTTTGTATTTAATTTATTCAAAGAGGTAAAAGAAAGACTAATGAAAAGTAATCTCAAACAGATAGCGTTAGTGATGTGCATCGCCTTTATCTGCAGCTTTGGCTTTAACAATTCGGCTCTAGCTCAAGAAGAAACATCGGCGACCGTGACCGGACAAGTTACCGATTCAACTGGCGCGGCAATCGCCAACGCCAACATTGTAATTACAAATACCGCGACCGGACAGGCGCGAACCGTTCAATCGAACGAAGAAGGAAGTTACACGGTTTTTCCGCTGATTCCCGGTCCATATACGATTAGCGTCGAACAGAGCGGCTTTAAGAAAACCATAGTTAACACGACTTTGAACGCCAGAGACCGCCGACCGATTGATTTAGTTTTGGAAATCGGCGAGGCTTCGGCGGTGGTGAACGTCACGGACGAACCGCCGCTGCTGCAGGACAGCTCGACCGGACAGGCGCTCGTCTCCGGCAATCAGGTAACGGAATTGCCGCTCAACAACCGCAACTTCATCCGTCTGCTCGAAACGCTTCCGGGCGTCAGCTCTGATCTGGATGACGAATCGAATTTCGGTTTGACGAGCCGCGCCAGCGTTTCCATTAACGGGCTGCGTCGTAACGCGGTCAATTATCTGGTTGACGGCGTAAGCAATACCGACGTGGGTTCAAACATTACGCTGCTTTCAACTCCGACGGTTGATTCGATTCAGGAGTTTAAGGTTTTAAGTTCAAATTATACAGCCGAAATCGGACGCTCCGGCGGCGGTTCGGTAATTATCGTCACGCGCGGCGGCGGCAATGAATATCACGGCAGATTGTATGAATTCGTGAGAAACGATTACTTCAACGCCAACTCGTTTTTTAACAATCGCATTCCGCGCCGACCCGACGGTTCAGTCGTCGCCGGCGTTCCGAAACTTCGCTACAACAATTTCGGCGGCACTTTCAGCGGTCCGCTGCCGTTTTTAAGATTCGGCGAAGGCGGTCCGGTGTTTACCTCCGGCAAAAATAAAACATTCTTTTTCTTTTCTGAAGAGCAGCGACGCATTATCCGCGCGACGACCGACGCCAGCACATCGGTTCCTTCGGCGCTGGAACGTCAGGGCAATTTTTCCGAAACGCTCGGATTGCCTATTTTCCGAACTGCTGCCGGAGCATTTACGACCGTCGCTACGGGAAACACGCCGGTCACGGCGATTGATACGGCAGGGAATACAATTCAGATTCGGCAGAACCAAGTTTTCCGCCCGACGGACAATCGCCCGTATGCCGGAAACGTCGTTCCGCTTTCGGATATTGACCCGCGCTCGAACGCTTTGCTAGCGGCTTTTCCGCTGCCGAACGGCACGACCCGCAACGCATTTACTTTCAGCCCGGTCAATATCAACAACACGCGCCAGGAAGTTATTCGCATTGATCATAATTTCAACGCGATGCACAAAATCTTCGGTCGCTTCACGCAGGACACCAGCAACACGCAGGAGTCTTTCGGTTTATTCGGGACGGCTACTTTTCCGAATGTTGCAACCACCGATACAAAAGTTCCGGGTCGGGTTTTTGCCGTCTCTTATACCGGAATCTTTTCCAATTCGATTGTTAATGAATTTACCTATAATTATTCGACCAACACGATTGATTCTCAGCTAGTCGGACGCGGACGCAAATCCGATTATCCGGGCGCGGAAGGAATAAACGAGTTTTTCCCGGAAAATGTGGCTAACGCCCTGCCGACGATTTCGACTCGTTTTACGCCGCTGCAATCAACACAGGGCTACAGCATCGAATACGGCAACAGCACGTTCCGCGATGTTTTAAGTTACACGCGCGGCAACCACCTTTTCAAATTCGGCGGTGAAGTCACCAAGGAATTTAAAAATGAAAATCTCGGCGGCAATTCCGCGGCGGGAAGTTTCGGATTCGCCGCGGCGCAGTCGCAGGGTTTTGTCGGAACTACTGCGATAAGCGGAACAGGTATTACAACCGGCGATTCGTTCGCTTCATTTCTTTTAGGCAGAGCAAGCACTTATTCGGAAGCTGAACGCGACCCGCGCGTTCGTTTTCGTTTCGGGCGCAATGAATTTTTTGCTCAGGACACCTGGAAAATTCGTCCGAATGTAACTTTGGATTTGGGGGTTCGTTATCAGTATTTCCGCCCGATTACTGATGTGAATAACTTGTTGGTAACATTTGATCCGGCAGTTTATCGCGCGGTCAATCCCGCAACCGATTGTTCGACCGCTGCTTGCACCGCGATTCTTACCGCACGAGTTGACCCGTTAAACGGCATCGCTCGCGCCGGCGTCAATTCGCGTTTCGGCAATACGATTGTTCCAAAAGACAAAAACAATTTCAGCCCGCGCGTCGGTCTGGCTTACCAGCCGAATTTTGAAAACGGCATCGGCAGATTCCTTTTCGGAAGCCCGGGTCAATCCGTTATTCGTATGGGTTACGGCTTATATTTTGACCAGCCGCTGGTCGGGATTTTTGAAAACGCCACCTTTTTCACACCACCCGTCAACACGGCGGTCAGCTTTACCAGCACGCCGACGCAGGTAATCACTTTCTCGAATCCGGGCGCGCCTTTTACCGGCTCGATTATCGGAACGACTTTTCCGGTAAGAAATCTCGGCATCGGCGGCGCAATCGCGCCGGACTTCCGCACGCCCGAGTCGCAGGTTTATTCAGTCGGCATTCAGCGCGAAATTTTCAAAAATGCCGTCGTTGACATTAGCTACGTCGGAACAAAAGGCGACCATTTGATTCGGCGGCGCAACATCAATTTCGTTACTCCGCAGCAGGCGATTGCCGCCGGCGCGACCGGCGCGACCGCCGGAAACACCAACGCGGTTCGTCCGTTTGTCGGTTTCTCGAACATAATTTATTACGAAACCAGCGCCATCTCGCGTTATAACGGTTTGCTCACGTCGTTCAATTATCGTCTTCAGCAAGGTTTTACCATTACTCTGGCTTACACCTTCAGTAAGACTTTGACCGATTCGACAAACGACCGCGACGCGATTGATGACCCGCAAAATCCGTTTAATACCCAAGCCGAATTCGCCGAAGCGCGCACATCGCGTCCGCATATTTTCAGCGCGAGCTACGTTTACGAATTACCGTTTTTCCGTAAATCATCCAACTCGCTCGTTCGATTGCTACTCGGCGGTTATCAAGTTTCGGGCATCACCAACATCGAATCCGGCGCGCCCGTTCCGCGCGTCGTAATTTCCGCTACCGACCAGGCGAACGGAACACGCGGAATTTACCCGAATGTTATCAGCAATCCGCGCGGCGGTTTGGCGGGAACGATTGATCCGATTTCAGGTTTGCCGTTCATTTTTGACCCGCTGGCTTTTGAAGCTCCGGCACTCGGACAATTCGGTAATTTAGGACGCTCGTTTGCGCGGCTTCCGGGACGTAACCAAACCAATCTTGCTTTGTCGAAACAATTTTATTTCAACGAAGAGAGAACCGTTTATGTGCAGTTGAGAGCGGAAAGTTTCAATCTCTTTAACACCACTCAATTTACAGGCATTAGTGCGGGTCGTCCGACAACAGGTACTAATATTGAGCGAGATTCGCTTTTTGGAAGACCGACTTCGACTCGTCTGCCGCGTGAGTTTCAATTCGGCGCGAAGTTTTATTTCTAAACTTCTGATTGAAAAACTATAAAAGTCCGCGTCGCAGAAATTCGGCGCGGACTTTTTTTTGTTTGAGAGGAATTTACGGCTTACCTTTGGGAACGGTCGTCGGTGCTTCAGAATCTCGCTGGGCTTTTTGTAGTTCCTGAGCTTTTTTGAAGGCGGTTTTGGCTTCTTCGCGTCGTCCGTTTTTTTGCAAGGCGAGACCTAATTGATAAAAACCTTCGGCGATTTCGGGGCGCAGTTTGACCGCCGATTCGAGTTGTTCGACTGCCGTCTGATATTTATTCGTCAGCAGGTACGCGCGACCCAGAGCGAAACGTGTGTCGAATTCATCGGGAAAATTTTTGACCGCGATTTCCAGAAACGGCACGGCTTTGGCGGCATCGCCGTTTGCCAGATAAATATCGCCGAGATTGAAAGAGGCTCGCGGCTCGTTCGGCTCGCGCTTTAGGATTTCCGTAAACTCGCGCGTCGCCTCGACGTAGCGAATCTGTTTCCAGTAGAGCGAGCCGAGCGCGTAACGGTAATTTATCGAATCGGGATTCGCTTTAACCGCTTTTTCGTAAGCGGCGGCGGCTTCGACGGTTTTCTTCTGCGCGTCGAGCGCGTCGCCGTATAACGCCCACCATTCCGCTGAGGCATTGCCCAAATCGAGACGACGCTTGAGAACTTTTTCCGTTTCGGCGAAGCGTTTCTGCTGCCAGAAAGTTTGCGCCGCCATTTCGAGCAGTTTTAAATCCTTCGGCGAACGCGCCAGCAGTTTGGCGATTTCGCGGCTCGCTTCCGCCGGTTTTTCCAAACCGACGAGCGCGATTGCCAGACCGAGCCGCGCTTTATCGTTATCGGGTTCGGCGCGTAAAACTGCGGAAAAAACCGCGCCCGCCGACTGAAAATCTTCGCTCTGCAAAAATTGAAAACCTTTTTGCATTCGTTCATCGGAGTCGGTTTGCGAGCAAATCGGCGCAGTCGCCAAAACCGCTACGAAAAAGATAAAATAAATTTTTGCAAATAGACTTTTCATCAAAAGGTAATTTATATCATCGAAACGCAATCGGAAAGCCGAAAATTTAAGTTATGACCGAACAACCGATTTTACTGCGTAACGCCGCCGCGACTATGCTTGGTAGAGCGAAGCAACGAACAGACATTTTAATTGAAAAAGGAATCGTCGTCGAAATTTCTGATCTTCAAAATACGGATGCGAATATTATTGATGCGGGTGGTCTGCAACTTTTCGCCGGTTTTATAGACATACATAATCACGGCGCGGTCGGCGTTGATGTCAATAGCGCAAGCGCGGCGGATTTGCGAAAAGTCGGAAAATTTTTAGCTAATCAAGGCGTAACCGCATGGCTGCCGACGTTTGTTCCCGACACCGATGGAAATTACCGAAAAGTTATTGCGGCGATTGACGAGGTAATGGAAACGCAAGCAGCCGAGCCGAACGCTCAAATTTTGGGCGTGCATTACGAGGGCGTTTTCGCTAATGAAAAAATGTGCGGCGCGCTGCGTCCGCAGTTCTTTAAAACTTTTAGAAACGCGAATGAAATAGAAAGTTTGCCGCGGTTAAAAAGCGGCATTCATTTGACGACGCTCGCGCCCGAAGTCGAGAACGGCATCGAGTTAATAAAAGAATTGAAGAAACGAAACTGGATTGTTTCGATTGGTCACACAAAGGCTGATGTAAAAACTCTCGACGAAGCGTTGGCGGCGGGGTCGACGCATCTGACGCATTTTTTCAATGCGATGACCGGCTTGCATCACCGCTCGGTCGGCGTAGTCGGCTGGGCTTTGACGCGCAAGGAAACGACTTTCGACATTATCGCCGACGGCGTTCACGTCGCGCCTCAGATGTTGAAATTCGGCGTGCAAAGCAAAGGCGCGGACAAAGTTTCGCTCATTAGCGATTCGGTTGCGCCGACCGGACTCGGCGACGGCGATTTTCAGCTTTGGGGCGAAAAAGTCTCGGTCGCGGACGGTCAAACGCAGAACGAGCGCGGCAGCATCGCCGGCAGCGTGATTACAATGCGCGACGCGGTAAAGCAAATGCGCGAACTCGGATTTTCCGATTCGGAAATATCAAGAATGGCAAGCGCAAATCCGGCGAAACTTTTGGGAATCGAAAAAACTCATGGCGCAATCGAGGTTGGCAAGCGCGCCGATTTGGTCGCGTTCGACGAAAAGGGAAATGTGCGATTGACAATAATCGGCGGGAAAATTCAAACAGGATGGACGGGATGAAACAGATTATTTTTCTGGTTTTGTTCTGTTCATTCGGTCCATCCTGTTTGAGATAATTTTAGCGGAAATCAAATTTTGGAAATAACCTCGCGCTGCCGCTTTCGCGTCACCAGAAAAACGCCCGTGAAAATCAAGCACATTGCTAAAAATATGCGCGGCTTCCACGCTTCGCCGAGAATGAAAATCGCCAGAACCGTTCCGATCAGCGACTGCAAATAAATGTAAACGGCAACGACCGAAGGCTCGACTCGCGCCAGCGCCCAGGCGTTCCAGTAATAAGCGAGAATCGTCGAAAAAAGCACGACTCCGCCGAGCGCCAGCCACGCCCCTGAATTGATTTGCGAAACGTCAACGCTTGAAAGAGAAATTAAACCGACTGGAACATTAACGACGGACGCGAACAAAAACAGCCAGGCGATAGATTTCAGCGCGCCGTAATGAGTTATCAGGCGTTTCGAGACGGCGATATAAGTCGCATACGACATACTGTTGAGAATTACGAGAATATCGCCCTGCGTCGTCGCCGATGAAAAGCTCGCATTTTGCGGGTCAATCAAATAAACAACGCCGCCTCCCGCCAAAACGGTTCCGACAATTTTCAGCCGCGTGAGCCGGTCGTTGCCGATCAGGACGCTGACGAGAATCGTAAAAACCGGAATCATCACGGCGAGCAGCGAAGTATTAGTCGCCGTCGTCAGAGACAATCCTTTGAAAAAAAGCAGTTGGTTGAAAATCACGCCGAAGCAGGCAAACAGCGCGAAGTATAAATAATGCGCGCGCCGTTCGAGCCGCAGACCGCCGCGTAAATTTTGCAAAACCGAAAACGCAATCGCCGCGCCCGCCACGCGAAAACCGACAATCGCAACTGGCGGAAACGCCGTTAGCGCATACTTTCCCAAAATAGCCGACGACCCGAACATCACCTGCACGGCAAACAAAGCGACGTGCGGCGCCAGATTGTCTTTTTGCGAATCTTGATTATTCAAATTTTAGTTTATTCAAAAAACAAAGAACGGACAAAGCCGTTCTTAAAAAAGATGAAATTACTAATCTTTATTACATCAGCATCAAAATCGGATTCTCCAACATCTGTTTAAAGGTCTGTAAAAACTTCGCACCCGTCGCGCCGTCAATTACGCGATGGTCGCAACTCATCGTCACATTCATTACATTGCGGACGACGATTTCACCATTCCTCACAACGGCTTTCGGTGCGGCTGAACCGACGGCGAAAATCGCGGCTTCCGGCGGATTAATAATCGCCGTGAACTGCTCGATGCCGAACATTCCCAAATTGGAAATCGAAAACGTCGCTCCCGTATATTCTTCCGGCTGAAGTTTTTTCTCGCGGGCGCGTTTCGCCATTTCTTTTATTTCGCGGGAAATTTCCGTGATAGTTTTACGGTTCGCGCCGCGCACGACCGGCGTGATCAAACCTTCGTCAATGGCGACCGCCACGCCGACATCGGCGTCGGCGTAAAAGCGAATCGTTTTGTCTTGATAAGAGGAATTGACGAACGGATGTTTCAAGGAAGCCATCGCCGCGACTTTGACAATGATGTCATTGACGCTGACTTTTTCTTCTTCCTTGATGCTGGCATTGATTTGTTTGCGAAACTCAATCGCCGCGTCCATTTCGATTTCGACGGTCAGGTAAAACGTCGGAATCGGTCCGATTGAAGTCGCCAATCGCTGCGCGATAACCTGCCGCATTTTTGAAGTGTTTTCTTCGCGGAAAGCGGACGCGCCCTGAACCGGCGCGGTCTGAAACGCGGGCGCAGATTTTTGACTGACGACTTCGGGTTTTGAACTTTGGACTTCCGCGAGAGCCGTTTCGATGTCGCGTTTGATAATTCTGCCGTTCGGACCCGAACCCTTGATTGATTTGAGATTGATGTCGTTTTCCGAAGCCATCCGCGCGGCAATCGGCGAGACGATCATTCTTTGAGAATCGCCTGGCGATTGGTCTTTGGTTTTTGGTCTTTGGTCTTCGGCTTCTTCTTTCGCTTCCGGGCGTTGGTCATCGTAACTGCGCCCGGCGGTTTCGTTCGCTTCTTCTTTTAATTGCTGTTCGCTCTGTTTGGCGACAGTTACTTCTCGCTCGCTCGCAAATGCGACGGATTTTTCCTGAGAGGCGCCCGACGCTTCCCTTTTCGCCGCGTCTCCCTGTCCGCGCGTCTCCGCGTCGCCTTTCGCGCTTGCGCCGTTTGAAGACGCGCCGTTTAAAAGCGCGGAAAAGTCTTCGCCCTTTTCGCCGATAACGCCGATGGTTTCGCCTAATCTGGCGTTGTTGCCCTCGCCGATGACGATTTTCAAAAGCGTTCCGGCTTCCAAAGAAGTAACTTCCATCGTCGCCTTGTCGGTGTCAACTTCAGCAATCGGCTCGTTGGCTTCGATAGCGTCGCCTTCTTTTTTGAGCCAACGGGAAATTTGTCCTTCCTCCATCGTCGGAGAAAGTTTCGGCATTATAATTGTATTCGCCATAAAAGTTGCTTGCTGATAATTTAAAGAGTAATTCGCTAATTTGTAGATTCGGGATTTGCGATTATCTTTTGCTCATTTCCGCTAAACCCTGCAATCTGGCTTCGATTGCCAACCGTTTGGCTTCGCGCTCGCCGTATTTTTCAATACTGAATGTCTTCACGCGTCGCTGGTATTTTTTCGGACTCCAGCGCGCCTGCCAAACTTCGTAACTGTGTCCGAACCTGGTTTGCCAAACTCGCCGCACGCCGTTAATTTTTCCCGTGCGGACGGTTTTCATCTCGGCGTTTTCCTGCCGGCTTCTTTTCGGATGGTCGCGCACCAATTCGCGGTAATGTTCACGCGCCGCCCGCAGAGCGGCGGTTTTGCTGGCGTAATCCGAGTCTTTGAAAAATTTGGAAAACTTTTCGCCGCGGCTTTGCAGCCGAACCCACCAACCGTTCGCCCGCCGTTTATAATTTTCAATGCGCGTAATTCCTCTCGGCACAATTCAATCAATCTTCTCCGTCTACAAATAACAAACTTCCTTAATTGCCTGGATGATTTTCGGAACGTCGGGCAATGCCATCTCTTCCAGATTTTTCGCATACGGCATCGGCGCTTCGGCGCAGGAAATTCGTTTGACGGGCGCGTCCAAATAATCAAAAGCCTGTTCCATCACTTGATGCGAAATCTCCGCGCCGACCGACGCGAAAGCGTGCGATTCTTCGACGACAATTAAGCAATTCGTCTTTTTCACCGACCGGACAATCGTGTCAATGTCGAGCGGTTTTATCGTGCGCGGGTCAACGACTTCAATTGAAACATCGAAATCCGTCTGCATAATTTCAGCGGCTTGCATTGCCAGTGGAACGGTCATCGAACGCGCGACGATGGTGCAATCGGTTCCTTCGCGTTTGACATCGGCAAGCCCAAGCGGAATCGTAAAATCGTCGTCTTCGGGAACTTCGCCCTTAATGCCATACATTCTTTCCTGTTCGAGAAAAACAACCGGATTGTCATCGCGGATGGCGGATTTAAGTAGTCCTTTCGCGTCCGCCGGAGTTGACGGCATCACGACTTTAAGCCCCGGAAAATTAGCGTAAAACGCTTCAAGCGCTTGCGAGTGCTGGCTTGAGACTTGATAAGCCGAACCGTTCGGACCGCGAAAAACAATTGGAACTTTGAATTGTCCGCCCGACATATAACGCATTTTAGCCGCGTGATTGATAATTTGGTCTGAGGCTAAAATCGAAAAATTGAACGTCATAAATTCGATGACCGGACGCAAGCCAGCCATCGCTGCGCCGACGCCGACCGCCGCGAAACCGAGTTCGGTAATCGGCGTGTCAACCACGCGCTTGTCGCCGAATTCCTTCCAAAGCCCGCGCGTCACTTTATAAGCGCCGTCGTATTCGGCGACTTCTTCGCCCATGATAAAGACATTTTCGTCCCGGATAATTTCTTCGCGCAACGCTTGATTGAGCGCATCGCGGATTGTTAAAACTGCCATAAATTATTTTGTCAATTCCAGTTCTTTTTCTTCCGCCCAAGCTGGTTGTAAGTTATGATATAAAACATCCGGGTCAATGTCCGCGCCGTTTTCCCAGACGATTGTTCCCATTCGTTCGTCAACTTTGACCGCTCGAAAATCCTTTGGATTATTTCGCAGCGATTCAAAAATCTTGCCGTGCAAAAACGGTTTAAGATCAACTTCACGGCTCGTTCCATCGGTAAATTCCAGATGCACCGTGAAATTTTCAAGCGGTTCGACTGATTTGATTCTGACCAACTTCATAAATTAATCGAGCGGTTCAATGTTAACTAACGGCTCACTTTGTCTGGCTCTTTCCCAGTCTGCCAACAATTCCGCGCGATGCAAATCCGCCCATCCAATTACCAAATTATGCGCCCGACACGGAAGTCGTCCGGCGCATAATTTGCAAAGTTTCGATTTCATATAACGCTTCGCTCCCGCCGTATTGGGCGTGAAAATGCGGCGGCGTGTGGTCGTTGTAATACATATAAATTACAATGCCGAAGAATTGGCTGATACAAGGCATTTCGATTTATGCGTAAACATCCGTGAACAATTCTTTCTCATCCGGTAGCGGACTTTCGTCAGCAAATTTAAGCGCTTTTTCAACTGCTTCCTTTGCACGATTTTCTATTTCCTCATAATCTTTGTCAGAAATAATTTTCGCGTCAGTCAAACTGCTCCGAAATAAGACAATCGGGTCGCGTTCCTGATATTTTTTGATTTCGTCAGACGTGCGATATTTTCCCGGATCGGACATCGAATGTCCCATAAAACGATAGCAGCGGATTTCCAAAAGAGTCGGCAGCGAATCTTTTCTGGCTCGTTCAATCGCGCGTTCGGTCGCTTCGCGGACCGCGAGAACGTCCATTCCGTCAACGAATTCGTTGGCGATGCCGTAAGCGTCGGCTTTTTTCGCCACGCTCGAAATTGACATCGCGCGCGTTTGCGACGTTCCCATCCCATATTGATTGTTTTCGCAAATGAAAATGACGGGCAGTTTCCACAATGCCGCCATATTCAAAGATTCGTGAAACATTCCTTGATTAACCGCCGCTTCGCCGAAGAAACATAAAGTCACATTGTCTGTTCCCTTATATTTTTGCGCGTAAGCCATTCCCGTTCCGACGCCGATTTGCCCACCGACGATGCCGTGTCCGCCGAAAAATCCGCGCGACGCGTCGAACATGTGCATCGAGCCGCCTTTGCCGCCGACGATGCCGCCCGCTTTGCCGTAGAGTTCCGCCATCACTGCTTCGGGCGAAATGCCTTTAACCATCGCCTGCACATGGTCGCGATAAGCCGTAATCACCAGATCGTCGGCGCGCAGAGTCATCATCGTGCCGATGGCGACGGCTTCCTGTCCGATATAAAGATGACAAAAACCACCGATTTTTCCGATGCGGTAAACTTCCGCGCATCTCTGTTCGAAGTATCTGCCGAGAACCATCTGATAAAGCATCTCTTTGAGCAGTTCCGGCTCGATGCGTTTGATTGAATCGGTCTGGTGTTTTTTGCGCGAGACGTTTTCCGTTCGGGCTTCCTTACGGTTTACTTTGTCGGTTACGCCGTTGTTGTTTTTCGTGTTCGAGACGGTTTTAGCCGCTGCGCCGTTAGCAGAATTCTCGTTCGTTTCGGTTTTTTGGCGGGTCGCTGTTTTTGGCAAAATTAAATCCTCCGCGCTGCAATTGGAATAAAAATTGTCGCTTTAGTCTTTTAAAAATTATATGCGAGATGCCGTGCATTGTGCAAAAATGGTTTTTGAGAACCGATAATGGTAAAATCGCATCTGACTCGCTAGAGAAAAATTATGTCGCGCCTTCGACAGTTAAAATTCATCGTCGTTTTGCTTCTTGCTTTGCCGTTAATCTCGCTCGCCCAAAATCCGACTAAATGGAGTTTGGACTCAGACGCGAAAGGGAAGACGCTAAAAACAGACGAAACTTTCCGAGCCGAATTAAAAGCGGAAATTGAAGCGGGCTGGCATCTTTATTCGGTCGAGCAGCCGACGGGCGGACCTTTCCCGACCAAAATCACCGTCGCCGAAAACACGCCCTTTAAAATCGAAGGGAAAATCGAAACGCCTGAGCCGATTACCAAACTCGATCCAAATTTTAACATCGAAACGAAATTTTTTGACCGACAAGCCGAGTTTAACTTGCCGGTAAAAACTACAAGCGAAACAAACGCCGACGCGCTCGCCGTCAACGTGCGTTTTCAAGTTTGCAACGACACCCTTTGCCTGCCGCCGAAAACGGTCAAAGTTTCGTTCGCCGGCTTTGAAGATGTGAAGAAGTCCTTAGTACTTAGTCCTTCGTCCGTTGCTAAAACCGAAAACCCGTCGGTCACAGATTCGGTTTCAAACAAAGGACAAAGGACAAAGGACGAAGGACAAAAAACGAAGGATAATCTCAACGATTTACCCGTTTCGTCGTTCATCTGGCTGGCAATAACTTTAGGCGCGTTGTCGCTTTTGACGCCGTGCGTCTTTCCGATGATACCGATTACGGTTTCGTATTTTACGAATCATTCGAGTCAGAACCGCGCCAAATCCGTAAAACTGGCGAGCGTTTATTCGCTCGGCATCATCGGCACATTTACTATTTTAGGAATGCTTCTGGCAATTTTCGTCGGCGCGGCGGGAATCAATCTTTTTGCGGCAAATCCGTATGTCAATCTTTTAATCACGGGCATTTTTCTCTTTTTCGCGTTCAATCTTTTCGGCGCGTATGAGATTACTATTCCGCCCGCGATTTTAACGAAACTCGACAATCTCACGCGCAGTCGGGAAGGCGAAGGCGGCGGCATCGTCGGCGCGCTACTGATGGGCTTGACATTTACTTTAACGAGCTTTACCTGCACGTCGCCGTTCGTCGGCACGATTCTGGTTTCCGCGGCGGGCGGCGATTGGCAGATGCCTTTATTGGGTATGCTGGCGTTTTCAACTGTTTTCGCGCTGCCGTTTTTCGTTCTCGCCCTTGTGCCGCAATATGTTTCTTCACTTCCGCGAGCAGGCGGCTGGATGAATTCAATCAAAGTGGCGATGGGATTTCTCGAAGTCGCGGCGGCGATGAAATTTTTGTCGAACGTAGATTTGGTTTGGAATTGGGGAATTTTCACGCGCCCGGTCGTGCTGGCGATTTGGATTGCTATCGGCATCGTTTTGGCAATTTATCTTTTGGGCAAATTTCAACTGCCGCACGATACGAAACCCGAACGCATCGGCGCGTTTCGCGTGATGTCGGCGGTTATTAGTTTGGCAATCAGTTTTTATTTGATAACCGGACTTTTCGGCGCGCGTCTCGGCGAACTCGAATCGTTTCTGCCGCCGGATTTGGAAAACTCTTCCGCGCGATTTTTCGGCAATTCAAATCAGGAGAAATTAACCTGGATTGACAACGATTTGGACAAAGCGCTCGCGCGAGCAAAAACCGAAAACAAACAAGTTTTTATAGATTTCACCGGCTACACCTGCACGAATTGCCGCTGGATGGAAGCGAACGTTTTCCCCAAAAAGGAAGTCGAAGCGGAAATGTCGAAATACGTTTTAGCCCGTCTTTACACCGACGGCGACGGCGAGATTTACGAACGGCAGCAGCAATTTCAAGAGCAAACTTTTCAAACCGTCGCGCTGCCGTTTTACGCGATTGTGGATGCAAGCGGTAGAACCGTTTCGACGTTTCCGGGCTTGACGAGAAACGTGCCGGAGTTTGTTGACTTTTTAAAGAAAGCAGAAGAAAATTAGCCACGAACAAACACAAAAGGACACGAAAATTTTATTGATTTTTTTTTCGTGATTTTCGTGTCTGTTCGTGGCTGAAAAATCTTATGAAAACAGTCCGAGTCGAAAACTTAATCGAAGGCTTGTGCGCCATTCCCGAAGCGGAATTTACCTGCGATAACGTTTATCGTTTCTTAGCCGAAAATCCGGTGGACGTTAATTCGATTGCGCCGTATTTTCATTGGAGCGAAAAGTTTTACACGCGCAATCTGATTTTCAAAAACGAGCGTTTCGAAATGATGGTCTTGTGCTGGGACAAAGGACAAATGTCGCGCATACACAACCACGCCGACCAGATGTGCTGGATGACGGTTCCGGTCGGCAAATTGCGCGGGCAAAATTTTGCCGTCCAGGAAATTGACGAAACAAAAGGTTTTTGCCGCTTAAAAGAAACGGACAATTTCGATTTGTCCGAATGTCTCGCCGCTAAAGTCGAACTTGAAGAACCGATTCATCAAATCTTAAACTTGCCTGAATTCGAGGAGCGCGCCGTCAGCCTGCACATTTATTCGAGACCGTTCGACACTTGCCTTGCCTACTGCCGCGAAACAGATACCTTTAAGGAAGTTCCGCTTTTTTACACGAGCGTCGGCGGCGAGCTTTGCAGCAGCATAAAATTATAATGTTCTGGCAGGAGAATCTCGAAAACGCGGCAGAGACGAGCGCGTATCAAACAATCGAACAGACAATAATTGTCGCCGCGCAATGGCTCAAACTCGGCATCGAAACCGTCGGCGCGTTGATCATCTGTCTCGGCGTAATTCTGGCGATTTATCAGTTAACCGCTCATTTCATCCGCGAGCAGTCGAGCAATTTCAACCACGTTCGGCTGACGCTCGGAAAATACCTCGTGCTGGCGCTGGAGTTTCAGGTCGGCGCGGATATTTTGTCAACCGCGATTGCGCCGAGTTGGGAACAAATCGGCAAACTCGGCGCAATCGCTCTGATTCGCACGGTGCTGAATTATTTTTTGACCAGAGAATTAATCGAAGAACAAAGGCGCGAAGCCGACGCCGCGCAAATGCCGAATAACCGCCAACCCGAAACGCGCAATGAAACTTAACGACAGAACGCGGCTGTTAATTATCGCTCTGATTTGCTTTGTCTACGTTTCGCTACGCGTGTGGAATCTGACCGCTTCTTGTCTTTGGTTCGACGAGATTTTCGGAGTTCACGCCGCTGAAATGTCATTGCCGAACTTGCTTTGGTTCGTCGCGCAGGATTTGATTCACCCGCCGCTTTTTTACGTTTTATTGAAAATCTGGATTTTTATTTCCGGCGAAAGTTTGTTTTCGCTCAGATTTTTTCCCGTCTTTTTCTCGACGCTCGCCGTCGTTCCGTTCATTCTGCTTTGCCGCCAATTAAAACTTTCCTTTTTGACAATCGCCGTTGCGTTGACGCTTTTCGCCGCCAACGGTTCGCTCATCAAATACGCGCAGGAAGTGCGAATGTATAGCCTGCTGCTGTGTTTCGGTCTTTTCTCGTCGTGGCTTTTCGCGCGTTTTCTGCATTCGGGCAAAGGATTTTACCTTTTAATCGTCGCCAACGTCGCGCTCGTTTACTCGCATTATTTCGGCTGGCTGATAATTGCTTCGGAAGTTTTGGCGGTTTTAATTTTAGCGCGTGAAAGATTGAAACAGACGGCTCTGATGTTAATCTTAGTCGCCACAAGTTTCGCGCCCTGGATTCATCTGGTTTGGCAGGCGGCGCAAATAAATTCAAACGTCGGGCAGAACATCGGTTGGATAACGAAGCCGAATTTTTTATCAATTTTACGATTCGTTTTCGATTTGTTCGAGCCGATTTATTTCGAGCAAAGCAACGCCGAGTCACCGGCGATTTTTTTGATAACCGCGCCGATTATCGCCGTCGCCTTTATCGCGTTCGGCTTTTATTTCGCCGATTGGAAAAACCGGAGCGCAATTGAAAGAAGAAATTTTTGGCTGCTCGTGACCTTTACGCTTGCCCCGGTTTTAATCGCTTTTATCGTCAGTCGGATTTCGCCATATTCAGTTTGGGGAACGCGCCATTTGATAATCGTTTTCGCGCCGTTTGTGATTTTGCAGGCGATTGCTTTTTCAAAAATAAAAATTCGGCAGTTGCGAACGGCGAGTTTGAGTTTGATTTTTCTGCTTTTTGGCGCGGCGTTTCTGTTTCAGGCGACGCGCGCCGAACCGAAGTATATTTGGTGCGCGTGGGAAAATCTCGCGCTCAATTTGCGGCAAACTCAACTGAATTCGAGCGAGCCGACAAAGATTTATGTTTTTGAAGATTTAGTCGCTTATCATTTTTGGTTTGCCTTACGCGATTCGGACGCGCGATTTGAAATCGTGAAAATAAACGATATTGAAGGTTTAACCGAAGACAAAGCCTATTTTCTGCCGCGCGGTTTTGACGCGGTTCAAACGGCAAATCAATTTGAAGGCGAAAGATTTCTCGTCGCCTTCCGCGATAAAACCTGGAAAGAATTCGCGCCGCCGCTGCAAAATCTAAAAGCGCAAAATTACCGATTCGGCGAGCCGCAAATTTACGAAGCGCAAGGGTTGAAAGCGTTTTTGGTTGAAGTCAGAAAGTAATGAGTAATTTGTTCAGCCTTTTATCTTTTACAAGTGTCTAAAAACCTAGATTGTTTTTGCAAATTTTACTTCTGTTTTTTACCCGCCCATTTAATCTTATTAGTTGTATTAGCGCGTGAGACAAACTCTTGATTTTCTAAATTTTCTTCAAATTTGTTTAGAAAATAAAAAACATCTAATAAATTTTCGTACATTCCTTCTCTCGCTTCTTGATCTGTCAAATACTTCAAATTTAATCGCATATATTTGTGCGCGAGTATGTTTCTTATTCCCACTAACTCTTCCAACAAGTCATCAGACTTAGTAGTCTCATACTTCTCTTTGAAATCGCGGACAAGCATACTCGTCGTAGCTTTATCTTCTAGGTGTGAGACAAATTTTTCCTGTTCCTTTTCAGTATAAGTTTTGCCAATTACCCTTCCTTCAAATTCAAATTTATTACATTTCAGAGCGTTAATAAAAAAACCGTCAAAGGCTGAAAATCATGAAAAACATGCGCCGTAAAGGAACAATAATTCTTTTATCTGTTCTTGTTGCGATAAAAGTTTTTTGAAACCCTGTAGACTATAATATGTCAGTTCTGTTATTTTCATATTCTGTTTTTTATTAACTTATTTCCGTTTCCATCTTACGCCGTCTTTTGTATCTTCCAGAACGATTCCTTTTTCCGCGAGCGTATCACGGATTTCGTCAGACCTTGGAAAATTCCGGTTGCGTCTGGCTTCTTGTCTTTCTTCAATCAAACTTTCGATTTCCGCGTCGAGCATTTCCGTTTTCGCTTCGCCGAAGATGTTGAGAACTTGGTCGAATTTATCAATCGCGTGCAGAATAACGGAGCGGTCTTCGATGCAGGCGACCGCGTGCGCCATCGCCGTGTTCGTTTCGCGGACGAGATTGTGCAGCGCGGCGAGCGCGATTGACGTATTTAAGTTATCATCCATCGCAACTTCAAAATCATCGAGCGAACTGCTCACCTTCGTCTGCAAATTAGGGTTGATGCCGTCCGGCAGATTGGCTTCCTGAAGTCGTTTGCGAAAATCGCGCAGCCGCGCAATCGTCTGTTCCGCGCCGTCCAGAGTTTCAAACGTGAAATTCAATTGTTTGTGATAGGGAACCGACATCAGCAAATAACGAATCGCCGTCGCTGTGTAGCCTTTCGCAATTAAATCGCGGAAAGTATAATAATTTCCCAAAGATTTTGACATCGTTTCGCCTTCGACTTTTAAGTGTTCCGAATGCAGCCAGACTTTGGCGAACTGCTTTTCGGTCGCGCCTTCGCTTTGCGCGATTTCGTTTTCGTGGTGCGGAAACTTCAAATCAACGCCGCCCGCGTGAATGTCGAAAGTTTCGCCCAAATACTTCATCGCCATCGCCGAACATTCGATGTGCCAACCGGGACGACCTCGCCCGAACGAAGCGCCCCAGCCGGTCGGTTCGTCTGCGTCAACCAATTTCCAGAGCGCGAAATCGTTGGCATTTTCCTTGTCGTATTTGTCGGTGTCAACGCGCCCGCTCGCGCCGGAGACGTTGCCCGCGAAATTTATTTTCGAGAGTTTGCCGTAATCGGGAAAAGCCGAAATGCGAAAATAAATTGAACCGTCCGATTCGTAAGCGCGTCCGTTTTCGAGAAGCGTTTCAATAATTTGAATCATTTCCGCGATGTGATGCGTCGCCCTCGGTGTAACTTCCGGTCGCTCCAAACCGAGCGCGTCAAAATCTTCCCAAAACGCTTCGATAAACGGCTGGGTGAATTCGTCAATCGTCTTTCCGGCATTTTTCGCTTCGTTGATAATGCGGTCATCAACGTCGGTCAAATTGAAAACGTGCGTTAAATTATAACCTTTAAATTTCAAATAACGCCGCAGAACGTCGCCGAACGTGAACGTGCGGAAATTGCCGATGTGCGCGAAACTCCACACGGTCGGACCGCAAATGTAAAGCCGCACATTGTTGCCGTCGAGCGGTTTAAATTCTTCGAGTTGTCCCGACAATGTGTTATGAAATTTAAGCATAAAATTAATTTGAAAAGCGATTATAAACGAAAACGATTAGAAACCGGATTTACAAAATAAATCCAGAGCGGACAAAGCAAAATTGAAAGGAAAATTACGCACAACACGACTCTTTCGGCGCGACGTAAACTGATTTCATAAATCGCCTTCGATATAATTCTTTCGCGCCGCGTCGGAAAAAAGAAGTTCGCGGCTGTAAAATTCGAGCGGTAAGTCCTTATCGCCGCCGATTTTTAAAATTCGGTTGGCGAATTCGACGAGCGACGCTTCCGGTTGATTTTTCATCGAATCGAAAATCGTCCGCATCCAGAAAACGGTTAAGGTCTCGTGATACGGCATTTCAGTTGATAAATCAACGCCGAAGCAATCGAGCAGATTGAAAATTCCGTCGCGCATTTTTCTGAGAGCCGTTTCGTAATCGTGTTGAAAAGCGTAGCAGCAGGCGACGGTCAGATGTTCGGCGTGCCGCCATTCTTCGCGCCCGATAGTGCCGTTTTCAAAGCCGCGCACAATCTCAAAAATTTCCTTTTCCGATTGATAAGCCATCCTCTCAATTATTCGGAGTTACGGCTTCTACCGCAAAAAAGCCGCACTTCACGCCCGAAGCCGTAACTCCGAATCTGATTCGACGCGCAGCCTGTCAATGAAAACTTTGAGAAACTCCCGTTGCGCTTCGGAGAGTTCGATAAATTTGACGGCAAAGCCGATTTCAAAAACGTAATTCAAGACTTCGCCCCAAAACTGGATTTTTCTGCCGTCGGCTAAGGGAAAGAAAATTTTGACGTTCTCGCCGTCTTCGACTTCACCCGAAGACAAAACGAAACAGCCGACCTGCGAGATGTCGCCGAGAGTTCCCGGTTTTCTGCCGATTAAGCCTTCCCATTCGACTTCGATATTGACGTTAAATCGCTCGACGGCGCGACGGTCGCTGCCCGTTCTTCGGTCGGTAATTGTCATTGATTTTTTTCCTTTGAATTTATTTTTCGCCTGATTCTTCAGCGCGATTGATTTTTGTCAAATAATAATAAACGGGCAGTCCGAGCGCAATCAGGAAAATTCCGATAAAAGATTGTTTCGGACTCGTCCAAATCGTGTTGACGAGCAGCCATCCGGCGACTAGCAGAAACACAATCGGAACAATCGGATAGCCGAATGCCTTATAAGGTCTTTCGGCGTTCGGATATTTTCGGCGAAAGACGAAAACTGAAGTCGTCACGAGCGCGTAAAAAATCCAAGAGCCGAAAACGACGTAATCGGTCAAAGTGTCGAACGAACCGGACATCGCTAAGATACACGCCCAAACTCCCTGCACGAGCAACGCGCCGATTGGAACGCGCGTCCCTTCTGAAAGTTTGCCAAGCGATTTGAACATCAAACCGTCTTGCGCCATCGCGTAGGGAACTCGCGCGCCGGTTAAAACCGATGTGTGCAATGTTCCGAGCGACGAAGCCATCAATCCGGCGCTCATCAAAACCACCGCGCCCGCGCCCAAAAATCTGATAGCGACTTCACGCGCTACAGAAGAATTCGCTGAGACGCTGGCGATTTGGGTCGGGTCAAGAACATAGAAATATGCGAAATTGACGAAAACGTAAAGCAGAATTATTGTAATCGTTCCGCCGATGAGCGCGAGCGGAATGTTGCGCTGCGGATTTTTCACTTCTCCGGCGACGAGCGTCAAATTATTCCAGCCGTCATAACCCCACAGCGCGCCGAGCATCGCCGCGCCGAAACCAGCCATAAACGTAAAGCCAGCCGCTCCGTACTTCACCGAATTGTCCACGCCTTCGCACGCGCCGCCCGTGTTTTCCATTCCGAGATGCGCGAAATTTCCGTCGGCGAAAATAAAGGCGCCAACACCGACGAGCAAAATTAAAGCGATTTTGATAACCGTAAAATAAGTGGCGAGCTGTCCGGTTGCCGCAACGGATGCGCAATTTATCGTCGTGATAATGACGATAATTCCGACAGCGATAATCTGCAAAGTCGTTATTTCAAACGTCGAGCCGAAAAGATTCGTCGTCAAAAGAGTTTTCTTTAAATCGCCGCCGATAAAATCGTTCAAAAAAATCGCAAACGCGACGGCGACCGAAGCCTGCGAGCCGGTTTTGGCGATAAAAATCTGCATCCAGCCGTAAAGAAAACTCCACACGCGCCCGTAAGCGTCGCGCAGAAAAACGTATTCGCCGCCCGCTTCCGGCTTCATCGCCGAAAGTTCGGCGTAGGTCAGCGCGCCGGCTAAAGACAAAATTCCTGCGGCAATCCACGCGACAATTACCCACATCGGGCTGCCGACATTGCACGTCATCACGCGGGCTTTCAAAAAAACCCCGGTGCCGATGACGTTTCCCAAAATGATGGAAATCGCCGCAAGCAAACCGAGCCCGCGAATCAAAGTTATTTTATCAATCGAATTGGAAGCCATAATTTTTACGGAAGATTATTTAACCACAGATGAACACAGATTAACACGGATAAGAACAAGATTAGAATTTAAAGAATCTGTGTTCATCTGTGTTAATCTGTGGTTTCAAAAATTGGTAGCCCGTTTAAAAATGCGCGAAATCGAATTTTCAGCCGACAGATTAGTTTCGGCTTTACTCAAATTCTCCGAACGAGAGCCGGTTTGTCTGCTCGACAGTTGCGGCGTTTCGTATCTCAATTCGCATCTTTTAATCGCCGGAATCAAACCGCTGGAAACTTTTGAAATCACTAACGACAACGCTCGCCAAACGCTTGAATTTCTCGACGATAAATTTTCCGAGTCTGGTTCGGCATTCATTTTTTCGATTTCTTACGATTTCAGTTTGAAACTGGAAAATATCAATCCGCGTCCAAAAGAATTTTCAGCTTTTGACGAACCTGATGTTTTTCTTGCCGCGTTCGATTGCTTAATCGTTCACGATTACGACACGGGCATAACGCGCCTGACCGGAAACGAAAAAAGATTTGACGAGATTGAACGAATTTTGCGGGAAGGAGAAAAAGCGGCAAATTTTGAAATTGATTCGATTGAAAAATCTGCGGTTTCCTCAAACTTCACGCGCGAAAGTTATATTCGGACAATCGAAAAAATACAGGAATGCATTAGACGCGGCGACACTTATCAGACAAATTTGACGCAGCAGATTCACGCCCGTTTGCCTGAAAATCTCACGGCTCAAAAAATCTTTTGGCACTTGAGAAAATCGCATCCCGCGCCGTTCGCCGCATTCTTAAAGCGCGAGACGGATGCGGTCGTCAGCATCTCGCCGGAGAGATTTTTTCGAGTCCAAAGTTCAGAGTCTGAAGTCGAAAATCGAATCATTTCGACGAGTCCGATTAAAGGAACGCGACCGCGCGGACGAACGTCGGAAGAAGATTTGAATTTGCGGAGCGAGCTTTTAGCGAGCGAAAAAGACCGAGCGGAAAATACGATGATTGTTGATCTTCTGAGAAACGACATCGGACGAATTTGTAAATTCGGCTCGGTAACAGTCGAAAAACTTTGCGATTTGGAAACGCATCCGACGCTTTACCATCTCGTCTCGACCGTGCGCGGCGAGTTGCGGGAAAACGTAAATTTCTCCCGCATTTTAAGAGCCGTTTTTCCGTGCGGCTCGATTACGGGCGCGCCGAAAATCAGTACGATGCGGATTATTGACCGACTTGAAACGGCGAATCGCGGGCTTTCGATGGGCGCAATCGGATATTGCATCCAAAGTCGCAAGTCTCAAGTTCAAAGTCAGGAACAATTTTCGACTTGGGACTCGGGACTGGCGGCTTGCGACTTGAGCGTGGCGATTCGGACGATGGTCGTTAAAAATAACGAAGCGATTTTTAACGTCGGCGGCGGCATCGTGATTGACAGCGTTCCCGAACTCGAATATGAAGAGACGCTGGTCAAGGCGAAAGCTCTGCTACGAGTTTTGGGCGCGGAACTATAGAAAATTGTTTTAATGACATTCATCGCCGCAGCAAGTTTTGCCCTGCAGCGCTTCGACGCCTTCTTTGGCGATAATTGGAATCATTACGAGGGCGGCAAACGGGTCAGCCCACCACCAGCCGACAAGCGCGTTTAACGCCAGACCGCCGAGCAGAATCGCCGACAAGTAAGCGCAAATATCGGTTTGTCTGGAGTCGGCTTGCATCGCCTGGCTGTTTAATCGCGTCGCAACCTTTCTTTTTTCTCTAGCGAGAATCGGCATCACGATTAAAGACGCGACGGCAAGCGCGATTCCGATGTAGCTTTCGTCGGGTTTTTCTTGAAACAAAAGAGACTTTACTGCGTCAAAAGCGACGTAAGCCGCAAGAAGTAAAAGACTGACGCCGACGAGCCGCAGCGCAATCCGCTCGCGTTCCTCACCGGCAAATAACCGCCACAAGAGAATCGCGCCCGACGAACTTTCAATGACCGAATCAACGCCGAAACCGACGAGCGCGACGCTTCCGGCAACTATGCCGAAACTGATGGCGACCACGGCTTCGAGCGAGTTCCAGCCGATTGTAAAATACTCCAGCATTTGCCCGCGCCGCAGCATATCCGCGTGGACGACTTTTTCGTTCAATACTTCGACATTCATAATTTGATCTAAAACGAAATGCTGTAATTCGCGCCGAAGTTTTTGCCCTGCGCGAAAATCACGCCGAATTGATGCTGCTTGTATGAGTAATTAAAAGTCGGATGAACTTTCACGCCGTCGAACAAAACGGTCGAGCTGAAACCTCTGCCGAAATCAACGTTCAAACCGCCGATGACGCGAAGACGATTTTCGTAAGTTCCGTAAGCGATGCCGATATACGGCGCAATCGGCAAACCTGTTTCGCGCTTCAAATTTTTGCTTGCTGTCGCATAAAAAGATTGTCCGCTCGGCGTTCCGATGCGGTCGCTGCTCGTGCCTAAAATTATCGCCGGGCGCGTTTTCGTTTCGGTTACGGCGACGAAATTGGCGAGCGGCGAAACTTTTCCCGCCAGCGGATTGTATTCGATGCCGACTGACAGACGCGGCAAAAGCTGATAGGTCAACGTATTTCGCCATTTGGCGCGGTCAATCTGGTTCGTCACGAAGCGCGTGCCGAACGTCCATTTTTTCTCGTTTTCTTGTCCCGTCCCGCTCACGGCGCGACCTTCGCCCGGTCAGAGCGGTCAACTCGGAACGCTCGACGCTTGCGAGTCAGAGATTTTTGATTGCTTTTTTGTTTCGATTTTCGCCTGCTTTTCCGCGTCTCCCAAAAGTTTTTCGACATCTTTCCGCAAATCTGTTTGATTGACGATGCCGGAAATCGTTTTATAAGCTTTGCCGTCTTTGTCAATAATTACCGTTGCGGGCAAAGCCGTCCCGACACCGAACCGAAGCGTGTCCGCTGAAGTCGCGCCGAGCCAGACGGGGAAATTTATCTTTACGTCTTTAATAAACTGCAAAACTTTCGGGCGGTCTTGGGCTTCATCGGTTGACGCGCCGATAACCTGAACGCCGAGCGCGGCGAATTCGTTTTGAATCGCCGACAAATCCGGCATTTCTTTGCGGCACGGAACGCAATACGTCGCCCAAAAATTCAAGATGACGATTCTGCCTCGATACTGCGCGAGCGATTGTTCCGCGCCGAATAAATCTTTAAGTTTCAGTTCGACTTGCGTTCCTGTAACTTCCGCCGATTGTTTTTCCGCCAAACTTTTTTCCGTGATTTCCAGCGCGTCAACTTTTATAATTTCGGTTTTCTTAGTTTTATTCAACGTTCCCGAAACACTGATTTTTTTGCCGACATAAGCGAGCCAGTTTTTTTCGGTTAGACGAAATTTCCCTTCGGCTAATTGATAAAGTTTGAACTTGTCGCCAGCGCGGACGGCGAGCAGCGTCGGGTCGCCGCCTTCAACGCAGGATTTTGCTTTTAATAAATCTTCGGCGTTGCCGTATTCGATTTTCGTTCGGTCGGCTTCCGCCCAACAATCGGCGCAGCACACGACCTGACCTTCGAGCCGGACGGCGGAATTCTGCGCGCGAGCAAACATTGAAAAAGCGATTATCGCCAATAAAATATAAACTGATTTTTTCATACGTGATTTTGATGCATAAACCTCAAATATAAATTCTTATATTTTACCTTTAAAAAATCAACGATCGGGAACTTTCCCGTTTCTTCGGTGTCTAATCGGTAAAACTTTTAGAGGTGAAATTTCGATGAATACGAAACCGAATATCAACGTCACGCCGCTGATTGACGTGCTTCTCGTTCTGCTGATTATCTTTATGGTCATCACGCCGACCAAGCCGACGGATTTTAAGGCGAAGATTCCGAGCGAACCGGATGTGTTGAAAAAAGCCGATGCGCCGCCCGATACTTTAGTCGTCGCGCTCGACGCCGATTTGACGGTGCGGCTGAACAATGAGAAAAATTTAGGAACGATTCAAGAACCAGCGCCGCTTATCGAGCGTCTCGCGGCAATTTTCGCCGAGCGCGCAAACAATCGCGCGTATTGGGAAGGCGCGGAGTTCAAAACGGATTTGACCGAAGCCGAAAGAATCCAGAAAACCGTTTTTATCAAAGCGCCGCGCGCGATTGATTACGGCAGCGTCGTGCGAGTTATTGACGCAGTGAAAATCGCGGGCGCAAGTCCGATTAGTTTGCAGATTGATGACCTAAACTAAATGAGAAATGAGAGGCGCTAACATTTCAAGTCACTACTTCTCATTTTTTATCTCACACTCATATAGGTTTTGTTGAGATAAGAAAATGTTCTTCAAAGTTCCGTAGGAACGACATATCTATAGATTAGATTTTATAAAAGATTGGTGGAGTTTTGTAGGAACGTGATATTTTATGCCGTTCCTACGGAACTCAAATTTCATTTTCGATTACTGAGCTATAAATATCGCGCTCCTGCGGAGCTGAAATCCCAGTAAGTTAACAGAACCTAAGAAATTTTCTTTAAAACTGAAAAAATCCTATGGTATAATTTTCTTGCCCGAACAAGGGCGAATTTGTATAAACTTCAACGCCTCTCCCGACCCGAATTTGTGCGATGGTGAATTACTACCAACTTCTGAAAGTTTCACCGAAGGCGACCAACGCCGAGATAAAATCGGCGTATCGGCGGTTGGCGCGAAAAATTCACCCGGACGTCAACACAACCCACGCGCCGGAGAACGCTTCGGGCGAATTTGCGAAAATTGCCAAAGCCTACGAAGTTTTGAGCAATCCTCAGACGCGCGCCGCTTATGACCGCGGGCTGCTCAACGCGCAATATAAAAATTCCGCAAGCGGCGATTCGGTTTTCGCATCGGAAAACGCCCACGCCCGGCGTTGGCGACAGATGGCTTACGAACGCCGGTACAATGAAATTATTGACCGGATGATTGCCGACGAACGCCGCGAAACGATGGCTTTGCAGCGCGTAATTTTCCCGACCGTCGCCTTATTTCTCTCGACTTGTTTTGTCGGGATTTTCAAACCGATGTTCTGGACGAATTTGCAAATCATCGGAAAAATGATTTTGCTCGCGTTGTTCGTCGTTGGCATCGTTCATCTCGCCGCGCGTCTGCGAAAAGGGTTTGAACGTTACACCTACCGCGACGGGAATCTGCACGATTCGATTCTCGAAGTAACCGCGCCCGCCGCAAAGCCTTACACGCGATTTGCCGCCGCCTGTTTTTTAATCGTCGGCATCGCGGCTAGTTTCGGCGTTGGGCTGCTCGTCGGCAATGTTTTGGAAATGGCTGTCGCGTCGCCGATGCCGCGTGTTTTCGCCGCTTCGCTCAGACCCGAGTTTGTGTTTTACCCGCCGATTGCCGTTCTGTTCGTAGATTTAATGCACTCGTTCGCTTCAAAATTCGACCTCTATTAACCGGGGCTTGACAATCGTTTTTCGAGCCCTTAAACTTAATAGTTTCTTGAATGAGATAAAAATTTCATTTACACGACAAAGGAATTTAAGCGACCCGAAAAATGCCAAATCATAAATCAGCCGAAAAGCGCGTTAGACAAAACGAAAAACGCCGCGCCGTCAACCGCAGCAACCGCAGCGATTTGCGGACGCAAATCAAAAAACTCCGCACGGCTCTCGCCGCGAGCGATGCAAATCAAAGTCAGGAACTGCTGACGCCGACCGTTTCCTTAATTGATAAAGCGGTCAACAAAGGCATTTTGCATAAAAATACGGCGGCGCGTTACAAGTCGCGGCTGACTACGCACGTCGGCAAATTAGCTTAAAAGAATTTTTTCACCTCATAATCTTCATAGTTTTTCTCCTTTGACTAGAACGGAAGCGAATCTTAAGCAAATTCGCTTCCGATTTTTTTGTCTTTTTTTTAAACCGACATCTAAAAACTAGCGGAAATCAATTCAAATAGTTTAAAATTAGAATCTCATAACCAATATACGTTTATCTAGAAAACGAAATTGATTTCACATTAGAAGTTTCTAAAAAATATGCAAGAGTTTACAGACCAGATGCCTTCGGATATTGCGCGGTTTCCGATGGTGCCAATCCGCGATGTCGTCATTTTCCCCTTCACCAAAGTCGCCTTTAAAATCGGTCGCCCAAGTTCGGTTCGCGCGCTTGAACAGGCGATGACGAGCGAGCGCAATATCTTTCTCGCCACGCAGCACGACGCGACGGTTGACGAGCCGAACCCGGAACAAATTTACACGGTCGGAACTCTGGGCAGAATTTTGCAGGCGCAGAAACAGGAAAACGGACAAATCAAAGTCGTCGTCGAAGGACGCGAACGCGGTCAAGCCGTGCGTTTCGAGCAGGACGACGACGGAATGTTTTATGCGCTTGTAAGACCGGTTAAATCCGTTGACGAATCAGGTTATCGCACCGACGGACTGCTGCAGAAAATTCATTCTTTAGTCGAACAATTCCTGCGCGTCTCGCCCGACGCTTACACCGACGCGCTGCATGCTTCTCTGAGAGGAATCTCCGCCGCGCAAATCGCCGACGCGATGAGTTCGCATCTGCGGATTGATGTGGGCGAAAAACAACAACTCCTAGAACTGTTTTCCGTGCAGGAACGCCTGCAAAAATTAGCCGAAATTCTCGAACAGGAAATCGAAAAGAAACAACTCGACCGCACGGTTCACACGCGCACGAAAAAACAGATGGACAAACATCAGCGCGAGTATTATTTAAACGAGCAAATCAAAGCGATTCACAAAGAACTCGGACGCAAGGACGACAAGGCGGAACTCGACGAACTGAAGAAAAAAATCGAAGAAGCCGGAATGACCGAAGAAGCCCGCGAAAAGGCTTTGCAGGAATTTGCCCGGCTCGAAGCGATGCCGCCGATGTCCGCCGAAAGCACGGTTTCCCGCACGTATCTCGATTGGTTAATCAATGTTCCCTGGCAAACCGCTTCCGAAGAAATCAACGATTTGACCGAAGCCGAAAGAGTTTTAAATGAAGATCATTACGGGCTGGAAAAAATCAAAGAGCGTATCTTGGAATACCTCGCCGTGCGGCAATTAGTGAAAAATCCGAAAGGCACGATTTTGTGTTTCGTCGGGGCGCCGGGTGTCGGTAAAACTTCGCTGGGAAAATCAATCGCGAACGCGACGGGCAGAAAATTCGTTCGCTTGAGTTTGGGCGGCGTTCACGACGAAGCCGAAATTCGCGGACATCGCCGCACTTATATCGGCGCGCTTCCGGGTCAAATCGTGCAATTGATGAAACGCGCCGGGACGAATAATCCGGTGATTCTGCTTGATGAGGTTGACAAACTCGGCAAGGATTTTCGCGGCGACCCGTCGGCGGCGCTTTTGGAAGTTCTCGACCCCGAACAAAACAACACTTTCCGCGACCATTACTTGGATGTGGATTATGATTTGTCGCACGTTTTTTTTATAGCGACAGCGAATGTTCTGCATACGATTCCCGCCGCGCTGCAAGACCGTCTGGAGATTTTGCAGCTATCGGGCTATACCGAACGCGAAAAGGCGCAAATCGCCAAACGCCATTTGATTCCGAAACAAGCCGAAGGCAATGGACTGGACGCCGAACGCGTGAAATTTACCGACGACGGCGTGCTGGAAGTTATCCGTCATTACACGCGCGAAGCCGGCGTGAGAAATCTCGAAAGGGAAATTAGCTCGTGTTTGAGAAAAATCGCCAGAAAATTTGTCGTCTCGGCTAAATTGGAAGATTTCAAAGAAGTGATTGACGCGGAAAAAGTGCGCGAGCTTTTGGGAACGATTCGTTTCCGCAAACAAGACATCGCCCGCAAATCGGAAATCGGCTTGGTCAACGGTTTGGCGTGGACTGAAGTCGGCGGCGAAGTTTTGCAGGTCGAAGCCACGCTCGTCAAAGGACGCGGCGCGGTTAAATTAACCGGCAAACTCGGCGAGGTGATGCAGGAATCGGCTTACGCCGCGCTGACCTGCATTCGCACCCGCGCCGACAAATTAGGCATTGACGAAAAGCATTTTCACAAAAAGGATTTGCACATTCACGTCCCCGAAGGCGCCATTCCGAAAGACGGACCTTCAGCCGGAATCACATTGGCGACCGCGATGGTATCCGCTTTAACCGGCAAAGCCGCCCGGCATGATGTGGCGATGACCGGCGAAATTACTCTGCGCGGCAAAGTTCTGCCCATCGGCGGCGTAAAGGAAAAATTGCTGGCGGCGCATCGTTTCGGTTTGAAGACGATTATTTTGTCGAATGATAACGAAAAGGATTTGAAGGACGTGCCGGAAGAAGTGCGCGAAGATTTGACGATTCACGTCGTTGACACGATTGACGAGGTTTTGCAATTCGCTTTGGAAACGGTCAAAAGCGCGGAAGTTCTGGAAACGCCGCAAATCTGGTCAACCGATACGGCTTCAAGTGATATTTCCACGACAATAGAATAAAAACTAACGCTTGAGATGACGTGGGGCGGTTTCGCCCCCACGCAAGTTAAGGGTAAAAAGACAACGCGATAACAAAGTAGCTGTTTCGCCCTCACGTTTATTGAATTGTTATATTGCGATATATTGAAAATTACAACTGCTTTATTTTCGCAGAAGTGTGGACAATTCTCGCAACTTATCTAAAGTCACAGTTTTATCCTGATTATAATAAACCGCTCCCAAAACTTCGGGAGAACCTTTTATTCCGGCTTTGTGTGTGCCAATCACAATCGAAATAATAACTTGACGCTCGCCTGACAATTTAGCCTGAGCCTCTGCACACAAAGGTGGATTGATGTGGCTATCATCTCCGGCAATGCCTAATTGCGCGCCACAATCGTTAATTTCCCAAGTAATAACAGTTTTTGCGCCGACGAGAGATTGCAGCCAAGTTTCAAGCCGCTGTTTCGGTAGCGCCGAGTCTAATTTTGAGAATGGCAGATTTCGTGCGTAGTTAATCATTCGCTTATCGCGAGCGCTTGATTGAGTTTTTACATCTGTGAATGCTGCAGCTCCACAAATGCAAATCATAATCCCAATCAAATGCAAAAAGTATTTATTCATTCTGTTTCACCATCCAAGAAAGCAATATAACGGTTGAGATGATGTGGGGCGAAACTGCCAGAAAGCCCGCCGAGAGTTAAAAGACGACGTTGATAAGAAAGTAGCTGTTTCGCCCTCACATCCATTGATTCAAAGAATCAAACCACTGCCTCCGGCAGTGGTTCTACAAGGACGTGAGGCGAAACAGCGGACAGACCGAAATATATTTTCTAAAATATATCTCCCTAGAGGTGTCAACAACTAAGGAGATATATTTATGAGCAAGCGATTTAGACGACTATCGCATACCATTTACGAGTGTAAATACCATTTAATATTTTGTCCAAAGTATCGCAGGCGAATACTAAAAGACGAAATTCGAGCATATGTAAAACAGGAAATACGTAACTTGCTGCGACAGAAAGAAGGCATAGAAATCATCGAGATGAATGTGCAAAGCGACCATGTTCATCTGGTTGTCTGGATACCACCAAAGTATGCTGTCTCGGCGGTGATGGGTTATTTGAAAGGCAAATTGGCGATTCGGATTTTTCAGCGATACGAAAAGTTAGGCAAGCAATTTTGGGGCAGGCATTTGTGGGGACGAGGCTATTGTGTCAGCACCGTCGGCATAGACGAGACGCGCATCCGCGAGTATGTGCAATGGCAAGAGAATAAAGAGCGGAGATCGAAAAGTTGCAGGGCAATTTGTTCGACGAGTCAGAAGACTAGCCAATAATGGCGCACCTTCTAGGGCAAAAAAACAAAGCCACCGCCTCTGGCGGTGGTACTTTTACTTGTTCGACGCGCGTTATTCATCGAGTCTTCCGCGATAAAAAGAAATTCCGCTTCTAGTATCCATTTCTAAAGCCTGTTCTTGTTGGAAAAAAGGTTTCTTCCGAAAGTATTGCTTGTATCCTGTAGCATCTAAACTAATCTTGCCTTCTTGCGCTTCAATTACCCAACGCCATTCATTTGTGCCTGCTAATTCACCAGTTTCAAGAACTTTAGGATTCTGACGATGAATATCTTGTATCTCTACTCCAATGCCGTTTTGGGTGTCAAGGTCAAACTTTATATCGTAAGCGTTCTCGAAAACAAGTGTCGCCGGAGCAACCCAAAATTTGAAATATGTTTCGCCGGGCGCAGGCTGAACCCAACGAAGAATGTAATCAATATCAAGCACGAATTCATAGGTTTCAGACAGAAAAGCAAAAGCGTAAATTTGCGAATCGTGCCAGCCCATTAGCTCGAAGTCGGCATCAGTCCAAATCCACTTTTCCATTTCATATTCGTCAAGCATAGATTACAGCGAAGCCGTCGAACTTTATATTCACTCGAATTAGATTTAAATTATACGGAATTCTTTATATCCTGCTTTAACGCTTAAAGTCAACAAAAATTAGTCTTTAGTGTCGTTTGAACAATCAAAACGCAATTCCGCATAATAAATTCACGCGAATCATTCAGCATCGGTGTTCATTTGATTTCTTTTATGAATCTCCTTAATTGAAGAGGCTTGAGTTTGCTTTTCTTTGTCCGCCCAAATTGATAAAATACTCGTTTCGTTAACGGGCGTAAGTTTTATCTATACAATGAGCATTAAACAAATCACGGTGCGCGGGGCGCGACAGCATAATTTGAAAAACATCTCGGTCGAGATTCCGCGCGATAAATTAACGGTTATTACAGGCTTGTCGGGTTCGGGCAAATCGTCTTTGGCGTTTGATACGATTTACGCCGAAGGGCAGCGGCGCTACGTCGAATCCTTGTCGGCTTACGCGCGTCAATTTCTTGACCAGCTCGAAAAACCCGATGTTGATTCGGTGGAAGGTCTTTCACCTGCGATTTCGATTGAGCAGAAAACCGTTTCGCGTTCGCCGCGTTCGACCGTCGGAACAGTGACGGAGATTTACGATTATCTGCGGCTGCTATTTTCTTCAATCGGTCAGCCGCACTGTCATCAGTGCGGCTTGCCAATTACGCGCCAGTCAACCGAGCAGATTGTGGCGAACGTGACGGAACTGCCCGAAGGCGAGCGCGTGATGATTCTCGCGCCGCTCGTGCGCGGGCGCAAAGGCGAATTTAAAAAGGAACTCGAAAAACTTCACAAGGACGGATTCATTCGCGCCAGAATTGACAACGAGCTTCGCGCTCTCGACGACGAGATTAAATTGGATAAACGGAAAAATCACACGATTGAAGTCGTTGTTGATAGATTGTTGATTAAAGAAGGCGTCAAAGAACGCCTGACCGAATCAGTGAAAACCGCGCTTAAATTAACCGGCGGCGCGGTTTTGGTTTCGATTGTAGACGGCGAGGAAAAACTTTATTCGGAGAAAATGGCGTGCGTCAATTGCGGCATCAATATCGCCACTTTAGAGCCGCGCTCGTTTTCGTTTAATTCGGCTTATGGCGCGTGCAAAAAATGTCACGGTTTGGGAACGGTTTTGGAAATGGACGCGAATAAGATTCTCCCCGCCCCGTCGCAAATCGTCGGCAAAATCAAATTTTTAGACGAAACGGATAAATCGGGCGGCAAATTTCTGAACGCGGCTTTGACGGCGATTATCGAAAAATTTACTGGCGAAGACAAACTCGGCTCGCCAGACGAAGAAGTGAAAAGTAAACAGGCGAAAGGCAAAAAACGGAGCGACGCGGCGGAAAATTTTATGAAAATGCCGTTCGCCGATTTGCCTTTGGAAATCCGCGAAGCATTTTTTAACGGCACGAAAAGGCGGCTGACTTTTCAGCAGGGCGGCTATAAATACGAATCGGATTGGAAAGGCGCGATCAGAGCGATGCGCGAGCGAATGGAAAATCCGCCGTCTGAGAAAGTAAAACTGGCTTTGGAAGAATTGGTTTCGCCCGTTGATTGTTCGGCGTGCGCGGGCAAAAGATTGCAACCGGAAAGTTTGGCGGTGCGAGTCGGCGGGCTCGGCATCGCCGATTACGTTGCGCTGACGATTGACGAAGCGATTGAACGGTTCGATGAAATCGCTCTGAATCAGCGCGAGGAAAAAATCGCCGGATTGGTTTTGAAGGAAATAAAGGAGCGTCTGCGTTTTCTGCAAGCGGTCGGTTTGGGATATTTGACGGTTGACCGCGCTTCGGGAACTTTGTCGGGCGGCGAAGGTCAACGCATTCGTTTGGCGACGCAAATCGGGTCGCAATTGCGCGGCGTGCTTTATGTTTTGGACGAACCTTCAATCGGCTTGCATCCGCGCGATAATCAAAAACTGCTCGATACCTTGCACGAATTAAGAGATTTGGGCAACACGGTTCTGGTCGTCGAACACGACGCGGAAACGATAGAACGCGCCGATTACGTCGTGGATTTGGGACCGCTTGCCGGAACGCACGGCGGCGAAATCGTCGCCACTGGAACGCCGCAGGAAATCGAAAAATCTGCCGAATCTTTGACGGGAAAATACCTTTCGGGCGCAATGAAAATCGAAGTGCCGGATTTGCGGCGGCTGCCGAACGGCAGCCGAATCACGGTCAAAGGCGCGCGCGCTCATAATTTGAAAAACATTGACGCGACGTTTCCGCTCGGCGTATTCACGGTCGTTACCGGCGTTTCCGGTTCCGGGAAATCAACGCTCGTCGAAGACATTTTGTATCCAGCGCTTTACCGGCACGTTTACAAATCGGCAATCGAACCGCTCGAACACGATTCAATCGTCGGGCTGGAGTTGGTGGATAAAATCATCGAGATTGACCAATCGCCAATCGGCAGAACGCCGAGGTCGAATCCGGCGACTTACACCGGAGTTTTCACGCCGATCCGCGAGCTTTACGCGATGCTGCCCGAATCCAGAGAACGCGGTTACAAAGCCGGACGCTTTTCCTTTAACGTCAAAGGCGGACGCTGCGAAGCATGCGAAGGCGCTGGTCTCAAAACTATCGAGATGAACTTCCTGCCCGACGTTTACGTTCTCTGCGATGTCTGTCGCGGCGCACGCTACAACCGCGAAACTTTGGCGGTCAAATACAAAGGCTTGTCCATCGCCGACCTTCTCGACACGACGATTGAGGACGCTTTGCCGATTTTAGAAAACATTCCAAACATAAAACAGAAACTGCAAACGCTGCTTGATGTCGGTTTGGGCTACATCAAAGTCGGGCAATCTTCGACGACCTTGAGCGGCGGCGAAGCGCAGCGCATCAAACTCGCCAAAGAATTATCGAAACGCGCGACGGGAAAAACGATTTACATTCTGGACGAACCGACGACCGGCTTGCATTTTGCCGACGTTCACAAACTGCTCGACGTGTTGCAGCGATTGGTTGACACGGGCAACACGGTCATCGTCATCGAGCATAATCTGGACGTGATAAAGAGCGCCGATTACATCATTGATTTGGGACCCGAAGGGGGCGCAAGCGGCGGCAAAGTCGTCGCCCAGGGAACGCCCGAAGAAGTCGCGCGGGTGAAGAAATCTTACACGGGACAGGCTTTGAAAGCGTTACTTAAATAATTGTGAGTTGTATAATTCAGGAAAATTTTTACCGGAAATTAAAATTTAACCGCCCGGACGCACCATCAGCGTGACATTCGTTTTAATGCTCGGCGGCGAATTTTCAATCAACTGCATTAACAAACCGAGGCGCACTTCGAGGCGTTGAAAACCGTTGATAAACGCCAGCGCGCGTTTGAAATCTTTGTTTTTGAGTTTCGTCAAAATCGGATTCAAATTGTAAAAACCCCTGACTCCGCCGTAAGCGTTGAGGACAATTTCGCCTTGCCGCAAAACTCCTTCGTTGCGATATTTCGAGACGATTGCCGAGGCTTCGACGTATTCGTTAATCGGCTGCGTCATCGCTTCAACTGTTTGAAATGATTGCTCCGGCTCGATTTCGGCAAGCGCAATCGCCCACTGCATCAATTTCGACATTTCCTCGATGGTCTCCGCCGGCTGCGGAACGAGCGCGCGGGCTTGCTCTAAAATGGCTAAAGTCTGCTTTTTGTTTTCCGACGGATTTTTCTGATAGACGGTCGCCAATTGAATTAAAAATGCAAAGCGGGAATTTTCGTCGGAAATTTCATTGATCAGCGAATTCGCCGTTTCAATCTTGTCGTCGGCGATGACTTTGGAAACGAGATTGTATTTAATCTGCATGAGGTAATTTTCGGTTTCATCCGGCGACATTTTAGTCTGGATGATTTTTTGCGCCTGTGCCAGATTGCCGCTTTGCGCGGATTTTTCCGCCGCGGCATAATAAATCTGGTTGCGGAACGATTCGGAAAACTTGTCTGCTTCGGACAAAAGTTTTTCCGGCGCGGGATTGCCTTCCATAAATTTTTCGTAAGCCGCGTATTCGCGCCGTTCGCTCGTATTATCCAATTTCGCCTTTCTTTGTTTGAGCGCCGGAAGATTTTCCGGCGCGAATTTTTCAAAAATCGGCAGCAGATTTTCTATCTCGTATGAATACTCGTCGTTGCTTTTCAGAATCAGTCTGGCGAGCAAGCCGGTCAAATCGCGCAGTTTTTTCTCGTCAACTTTCAGCGGTTTTTCCTCGGCTTCCGCCTTTTTGCCGTATTGCGCGACGAACGACGCGGCGAGGCTGAATTCGTGATTCAGCCTGTCAAAGTCCGCCGCCAGCAGTTTGTCGGCGACCTCGCCTGCGAACTGCGCGGCGAGTTCCGGGTCTTTGACTTTGATTTTCTCAATCAGACCGAGAACTTCGTGGGTGACGCCTTTCGCCAGGCTTTCGCGGGCGAGTTTGACGGCGCGCTGCGGGCTTTGTTCGCTCACGCGCGCAATCAGCGTTTGCTCGAAAGAAATTTCGCTTTGGACAAACTGCCGACTCGTCGGCTTTTTCATTTCTTCCGGATTGGTTAAAATGCCCGTAAATTTTGAAGGACGGCTTTTATAAAAAGCGTCGAGCGCGAATTCGGCGTCGCGGGCGGCAATCATTGTTAGAATTTCCTGTCGCGGCGAGATTCCGTTGATCAAACTATACAGCATTCCGGCTTGTTTTTTGTTCGCTTCGGCTTGGATTTGCGCGACAACAATTTCGCTGACCGCCGTTTGAAAAAGCGCGCGGGCGCGTTTTTCATCGTATTTCCAAACGCCTTCGGCGAGTTTTGCCGCCACCAGAGCGCGGTTTTCAGGGAGCCGCAACGCTTCGGCGTCTTTAGCGATTTGCTCGAAAAGCGCGAGCTGCTGTTTTTCGATTTCTTTGCTTTTCTCCTCGCTAGTCTGCGCCCGCGCCAAATTAAAGAGAACGACCGCGACGAGCAAAAGCGAAAACATACGGGAAATAAACATCATTTGAGCCTCACAAATTTTTAGAATAAGCGAATCTTTCTTTTGCATTCTAGAAGAGTCTTGAAAATAAAGAAAGATTGCCGCCACAACGAATGATTGACAACGTTCAAACATTCAATTGACGAATGCGGCGATAAACTTACGGCTGAGAGAACGGCGCGGACAAAAAATCTTGCGACGGACATATTCTTTAAACGATGAATAAATTTCGGAAGATTATTTAACCTGAATCGCGTGAATCATTTCTTCAACGGCTTTGTAAAGACCGACAAAAACGGCGCGCGAAATGATATTGTGTCCGATATTGAATTCGGCGATTTCAGGAATGGCGCCGAGAGCGCCGATGTTTCGGTAAGTCAAACCGTGTCCGGCGGCGACGATTAAATCGAGTGATTCGGCGAAAGCCGCCGCGCGTTTTATGCGTTCGATTTCGGCTTGCGCTTTTTCGAGTCCTTCGCCGTGCGCGGCACGCGCGGATAAAGTCATCTCGGCATATTCAGCGGTGCAGAGTTCGACTTGCTGCGCGCCAGCGATCTTTGCCGCTTCGATTTGTCGCATCTCCGGGTCAATAAAAATGCTTGTAAAAATTCCGACTTCGCGCAGACGATTGACTGCGGCGCGCACGCCTTCGGAATTTTTCACGACATCCAAACCGCCTTCGGTCGTGATCTCAAACGGGTTTTCGGGAA
Organism: Pyrinomonadaceae bacterium; assembly: GCA_030448055.1. Taxonomy (GTDB): domain Bacteria; phylum Acidobacteriota; class Blastocatellia; order Pyrinomonadales; family Pyrinomonadaceae. Next base: position 1,929,859 of record JAUJNR010000001.1, on the reverse strand, counting down.
CGAGCGAAACTGCGTCGGGTTTGGTTTGAACGGCAATATCAATCATCTCATCGCCAGTCGCCATCTCGACATTTAAATACGTTGTGACGACTTCGCGCAGCAGGGAAATATCACGGTCTTGAATGTGACGGCGGTCCTGGCGAATGTGAACCGTGATACCGTGCGCTCCGGCTTGCTCGCAGACGACGGCGGCGGTGATGATGCTCGGCTCGATGGTTTTGCGGGCTTCCCGAATCGTTGCAACGTGGTCAATGTTGACGTTTAATTTTGCTGGCATTTTAGTAATGATATTTGCAGGCGACAATAATTATTTGTGTTTCAGTGACTTTATAAACAAGGCGATGCTCGTCATTGATGCGGCGCGACCAGTAGCTCTTCAAATCGGCTTTGAGCGGTTCGGGTTTGCCGATGCCGTCAAAAGGATTTTTAGCGGTTTCTGAAATTAGCCGGTGCAGCCGCTCAAAAAGTTTTTTGTCGGTTCGCGCCCATTCGCCGAATTGCTCAAACGCTTCCTGATGAAAAGCGACGGTTCTCGGCTTTGCACATAAATTAACGATTTGCCGCCTTAATGAACGAAAACTGTTTGCTGTTCGTTATTCACTATTCGTTGTTTTCAATGGTTATTCCTATTTATCAGTGAACAGTGAACAATGAATAGCGAACAGTCGCCGCCCGCTTTTCTAATTTTTGTGCAAAGCCACGGTTCTCATTGAAATTGTTCTTGATTTGGCACAATGATATTGCGGTTTTCTTCAATATCACCGATTGCTCGCAGGAGCCGCTCGCGGTTGGCGGGCGAGCGAAGAAGATAAGCTGTTTCGTCGCGCTCGCTCACGACAATTTCAATTTCCTTATTTTTGAACTGCGCTTTAATGCTTTCCAAAAGAGTTTGGTCAATTTCGTCAGCGTTGATTTGATAAATTGTCTGCATAGCGAGTTAATTATACTCTGATTATTTCACCTTGTCATAAACGCCGCTTTTGGCGTTGTGGCGAATTTGATTCAACTCGGCGAACATTCGGCGCGTGTCGCGGAGGACGCTGACTTTTGAGCCTTCGACGTTATTCCAGCGCACGGGAATTTCCTTCAAACGAAGTTTATGATACGCGGCGACAAACAGAAATTCGACATCGAAACCGAAACGGTCAACGGTCATCGTTTCCAGCAACGGGCGAAATTTTTTCATGTTGAATGCTTTGAAGCCGCACTGCGTATCGGCGAACGGCAAACCCGACATAGTTCTGATTATTAAATTCATCACCTTGCCGCCCTGCTCGCGCCGCCACGGTTGATGCGTCTCGATCAGGCGGCGGTCAAGCGCGCGCGAGCCGAAGGTAACGTCGTATTCGCTGCGTTCGATTGGCTCGACGAGTTTCGGCAGTTCTTCAATCGGCGTTGACAAATCGGCGTCCGAGAAAACGGCAATGTCGGCACGGGCGGCGAGCAGTCCGGTTTTGACGGCGAAACCTTTGCCGCGATTCGTTTCATAACGAATGACTTCGGTCGGCAAATCGGAGTAATCGCTCGCGGCGGATTCGGCAATTCCGGCAGTATTATCCTTTGAGCCGTCGTCAACGACAATCAACTCGGCGGAAAGTTTTTGCCCCTTTACATAAGCGAGAATTTGCCTGATCGAATCGCCGACCCGCGCCTGTTCTTCGTAAGCCGGAATGACAATGGAAATTGCAGGTATCATTTAACAAAAAGGTAATGTTAAATTCTTGGCGGCAAAAAGTAAATCCGAATCGAACATATTTATAAATTCCTATTCAGACCGGTTTCTTAGTTTCAGAAATAAAGACGCCAAGCGATTAAATTTTTATGTGAAAAGCGACGGCTGTTTTGGGCGACAACCGAAGGGTGAGTTTTGACAACTAATTGACAACTAATTTTGTGTTATAGTTTTAGAAGTTTTCGGCAGCCGCTCGCCGTTCGACAAGGCGGATTCAGTTGTGAGACGGCTTCGCGCCGCTGCTGACAATCGGGGTTTCCGATAAAAGTTTGGAGCAGAAAAATAAATGAGCAGAAAGTTTGGCATCATCGCCGTCATTTTAGTCGTCGTCGGCGCGTTTGTCGGCGGCATTTTCGGCAGATTACCCCTGACGACATCGGCTGATAATTCGGTGACGCAGGAGAAAGTCGTCGCCGATTATCGAGAAGCCCTCGGCGTGATTGACGCAAATTACGTCAGCCGCATTGACCACGAAAAGGTTTCGGAAAGCTCGATTCAGGGAATGCTTTGGTCGCTTGACCCGCACTCGTCGTTTTTCACGCGCGACGAGTTTCGCAAACTCTACGAAGACCAGTCTTCGCAGTTTTACGGCATCGGCGTTTCGATTTTGCAGCACCGTGACGGCGTATACGTGCAGTCAATCATTCCGAACACGCCCGCTGATAAAGCCGGATTGCATTACGGCGACAGATTTTTAGAAATCGAAGGCAAAGACGCCAGAAAATATACGAGCGCGGAAGTCTCGAAAAATGTGCGCGGCGAACGCGGCACGCCGGTTAATATCCGAATCGAACGCGCCGGAACGGAAAAACCACTTGACTTTAACATCGTGCGCGGCGGCGTTCCGCTGCCTTCGATTCGCAATTATTTTATGCTCAAGGACGGCGTGGGTTACGTCGGTTTCACCGGTGGTTTTCAGGAAACGTCAGCCGACGAACTTGATGAAGCAATCAGCGATTTGAAAAAGCAGGGAATGAAAAGTCTTGTGCTTGATTTGCGCGGCAACCCTGGCGGACTGCTGCCGCAGGCAATCGAAGTCGTCAGTCGTTTCGTGCCGCGCGGTCAAACGGTGGTTTCGGTCAAAGGTCGCTCGCGCTACGCTCAATCGCAGGATTTACGCGCCGTCGGCGACCGGACGGAAGATTTGCCGCTCGTCGTGATGATTAACGGCGGCTCGGCTTCGGCTTCGGAAATCGTCGCGGGCGCGATTCAGGATTACGGGCGCGGCGTCGTCGTCGGCTCGGACAGTTTCGGCAAAGGGCTGGTGCAGAGAGTTTTCCCGCTGCCGTTCGGCACGGGTTTAACCTTGACGACGGCGCGTTATTACACGCCGTTCGGACGTTCATTGCAAAAGGATTATTCGAGCGGTTCGATTTACGATTATTATACGAATCACGATGACGATGAAACGACTCAAGACGCACGACCGAAACCCGTTGGCAGTCCGGTCAAAACCGCGGGCGGCAGAATTTTCAACAGCGGTCGCGGCATCGAACCCGATTTGAAAGCGCCCGCACTCGCCTTTACGCCGCTGCGATTTCGTCTTAACGACGCGACGTTTTTCTTCGTCCGCCAACTCGTCGCTGGACAAATCAAAGGTTTTGAAAATTACAAGGTTGAGCGGCAAAATTACAATCAGACGGTTGCGCCAAACGATTTGCAAATCAACGATAAAATGCTCGAAGCGTTTCGCGCCTTCGTCGCCAAAGACAAGGAAAACGGTTTGTCGGTTGAAAACGTCAACAGCCAGATTGATTACGCCCGCGCGCGCATCCGGCAGGAACTCGCCACCGCCAATTATTCGGACGAAGCCGGACGACAAGTTCTGCTCGAAAACGACCCGCAGATTTTGAAGGCGATTGACGCGGTTCCAGAAGCAAGAAAATTGTTGGGAACTTACACGGCGAACAAATAAAAAGTCTCAAGTTTCAAGTCGAAAGTCTCAAGTCAATTAATTTTGATTTGAGACTTTCGACTTTCATAATAAAAAGTATTTTATTAACCCGCACAGCCCGCCGCCGATGACGACAATCAGCACGTCAACTTTGAAAAAATAAAGGGCGGCGAAAGACAAAACTGATAAGCCGAACGCGAAAACGTCAATCTGCAAATCCGGCACAATAACCGCCGCGCCGAACGCCAAAGCCAAATTTAGAATTACGCCGACGACCGCCGCCGTCACGCCCGAAAGCGCAGCGTTTAATTTTTGATTATGCCGCAGTCGTTCGATATATGGCGCGCCAGCAAAGACGAAAAGAAACGACGGCAGAAACGTCGCGTAAGTTGTGAGAAGTCCTGAAACGATTGCGCTCGTAGTTTGATTGGCGAACGCCGGATTATTCCAGCCGGTCATAAATCCGACGAACTGCAAAACCATAATCAACGGTCCAGGCGTGGTTTCGGCGAGCGCCAAACCGTCAACTGCCTGCGCCGAAGTAATCCAGCCCGCACTGACGACCGCTTGATTGACGTAAGCCAAAACCGCATATGCGCCGCCGAATGTGACAAACGCGGCTTGCGTGAAAAACAGATATATTTTGGTCAGAAGATTATCGAAACCGAGAAAAGAAACGAGTCCGGCGAAGGGCAAAAGCCAAAGTAAAAGGCAGACAAGCAAAATTTTTAGCGTTCGGTTTTTAGTTTTTGGTTTTTGGTTTTTGGTTTTTGGTTTTTCTTCCTCCGACTTGGAACTGGGAACTTGAAACTTGAGACTTATCATCCCGAAGATCGCCGCACCGAGAACGATTAATGGAAAGGGAACTTGAAAAAAGTGAATCGCCACAAATGCCAGAACCGAAATAGCGACGTGCCGATAAGTTTTGAAAGCCTTCTTCGCAATTTTAATAACCGCTTCGACGACGATTGCCACGACGACCGCTTTGAATCCGTCGAGAACCGCGCCGACCGCCGGAATGTTTCCGTAAGCGGCGTAAATGTAGGAAAGAATTAACAGGAAAAAAATTGACGGGATGACGAAAAGCGCGCCCGCCGCGATTCCGCCCCGGATGCCGTGCAGCCGCCAGCCGATATAAGTCGCTAGCTGCTGGGCTTCCGGTCCGGGCAACAGCATACAATAATTGAGTGCGTGCAGAAAATCGTCCTGGTCAATCCATCGTTTATTTTCAACCAACTCGCGCTGCATGACGGCGATTTGTCCGGCTGGGCCGCCGAACGAAATAAAACCGAGTTTTAGCCAAAAGCGAAACGCTTCGTTAAAGGAAACTGTTTTTGCGTCGGCTGTTTGCATCTTTTAGGCAGTATAACTTTACAGGAAGAAAGTTTCCTACGAAAATCTAGCTTTGAGCTTTTTCGCGTTTCCCGATTGATAGGTTAAAATATCTGCGACGGTTGAATTATGTATAAACAAATCGGTCTTATCACGGGCGGCGGCGACGCGCCGGGATTAAATGCGGTTATCAGAGCGGCGGTTCGCACAGCGGTACGCGAATTCGGAATGAAATGTCTCGGCATCGAAGACAGTTTTGAGGGTCTGATCGGCGAGACGCAGACGATGAAACTGACGACGAAAAGCGTCGGCGGAATTTTGCCGCGCGGCGGAACGATTCTCGGCACGCGCAATACCGGCAGTTTTTGCTGCTTCGTTGACGGCAAGACGATTTTCCCGGAAGAGGCGATTCGGGAAGCGATTGAAAATTTGAGGAGATTGGAAATCGAAGCCCTCGTCGTGATCGGCGGCGACGGCACGCTGGCAATCGCGCAGGAATTTTCCAAACGCGGCATTCCGGTGATCGGCGTGCCGAAAACGATTGATAACGATTTGGCGGCGACCGAACTCACGTTCGGATTTATGACGGCGATTGACATCGCCACCGAAGCGCTCGACCGACTGCACACGACCGCCGCCTCGCACGACCGCGTGATGATTCTCGAAGTGATGGGCAGACACACGGGCTGGATCGCGCTGCACGCCGGGCTTGCGGGAAGCGCTGATATTATCTTGATTCCCGAAATTCCTTTTTCGTTCGAGTCAATGGCGCAAAAGATTTACTCTAGGGAAAAAAGCGGCTCGCGTTTCACAAACATCGTCGTTGCCGAAGGCGCGGCGGAAGTCGGCAAATCGGAAATCTACAAAGCGGCGGGCGATAATAAGACCGCTCCGCGGCTGGGCGGCATCGGCGACTACATTGGACACAAAATCGAGGAGATGACCGGCAAAGAATCGCGCTGCGTCGTGCTTGGACATCTGCAGCGCGGCGGCAGCCCGAACGCCTTCGACCGGATGTTGGGAACGAACTTCGGCGCGTGCGCGGTTCGCGCTCTGGCAAACGGGCAAACCAACAAAATGGTCGCTCTGCAAGCCGGAACAGTCATTACCGTGCCGCTGTCGGATGCCATCGCCAATATCAAAAACGTATCCAGCGACGGTCAGCTCGTCCGCACGGCGCGCGACATCGGAATTTCATTTGCCGCGCCGAAGGAATCGAAATTATAGCGGCGCGGAGACACCTGGACAGGGCGACACGGAGAAAAGAAACTTCTCGACAAACAAATCTTCGCGCTCCCGCGTCTCCGCGTTCCTGCATCAACAAAAAATATGGAAGCAGTCAGAAAAAAAATACTGGCGGAATTAGCGGAGCTTGAAAACGAGCTGCGCTTTAAATTGCCGAAGGAAATTCAGAAAGCGCGCGAATTCGGTGACTTAAAGGAAAACGCCGAATACAAAGCCGCTCTGGAACGTCAAAAGATGGTGATGGCGCGCGTGGTGCAGTTGAGCCAGCGGTTGAGCGAAGTCGAATCAATTGATTTGTCAAAGATTCCAACCGACAGCATCGCTTACGGCTCGAAAGTCGTGTTATACGATTTGGACAGCGAAGAAGACATCACCTACCGGCTAGTGACCTCGGAAGAAAGCGACCCGGAAAACGGTTTGATTTCGACCGTCTCGCCCATCGGTCAATCTTTGATGGGCAAAGAAGAAGGCGACGAAGTAAAAGTGAAAACCCCGAAAGGCTGGCGCAATTTTGAAGTCAAACGATTGACGACGATTCACGAACAAAGTTAGTCCGTTGTTCTTTGTCCGTTGCAGATTGAGCAAGTGTTCAAGTGATTTGTAAAATTTCGACAAGGAAAACAAAGGACGAGGGTCAAGGGACAAAAGACTAAAGAATGTTTGGAGCAAGCATCGGACGCGGAGCAATGCGAATCATCAATGCGATGGTGCGCTGGTTGGCGTTCGGCGGCATCAATCCGAATATCTTAACCGTCATCGGCGTGACGATTAACGTCGGTTGCGGCGTTCTGTTCGGTTTCGGCGAATTTTTCTGGGCAGGAATCGTTTTAATCGTCGCCAATCTTTTCGATATGCTCGACGGAAATGTCGCCCGGCTTTCCGGCAGAGTAACGCGCTTCGGCGGGTTTCTCGATTCGTCGCTCGACCGCCTTTCGGATATGGTTTCGTTTCTCGGCATCATCGTTTTTTACGCCGGCAACACGCCGCAGCATTCGCTTCTAAATGTCACTTTAGCGGGCGTCGGATTAATCGGTTCGGTGATGGTCAGCTATGCGACGGCGCGTTCGGAAGGCTTCGGCGTGAAAGCCAACGTCGGATTTCTCCAGCGACCGGAGAGAATCGTGCTGCTGATTATCGGCGCGCTCTCGACTGTGCCGGATTCTGATTCGTTTTTTGCCAACCGGATGCCGCAGGTTCTATGGGTTCTGGCAATCGCCTCGCTTTGGACGTTCATCCACCGGATGTTTTATATTTGGAAGGAACTTCGGCAGACAGAAGCGCAGTCTTAGTTTCAAGTTTTAGGTTTCAGATTTCAATTTAAAAATCTGAAACCTAAAACTTGAAACTTGAAACCTAAGTATGGATTTTTTTTTGGGAATTTGGGAATGGCTCGTGCGGTTTTGGGAATCGCTGACGTGGGGAGTATTCGCTTGGGGATTGTTGTTTACAATCATTACGATAGTTGCCAGTTACGGATTAATCGTTATCGGAATGATAAAAATTCCGGCGGATTATTTCAGCTCGACATATGTCAGGGAAACGAATACCGAAAATCATTTTTCGGTCAGGTGGGCGGCGTTCATCGTCAAAAATGTCATTGGTTTTCTTCTCGTAATCGCCGGAATCATAATGATTTTCACGCCTGGACCGGGCGTTCCGACGATTCTTTTGGGGTTAATAATGATGGACGTTCCGGGTAAACGTCCACTGGAAGCAAAACTTATCCAGCGTCCAATGGTTTTATCGGCGGTCAATGAACTGCGCGCCAAATATAACAAACCGCCTTTGATAATGGATTAAGCGATGGGACTTTTGGATATTTTTAAATCTAAAAAACCGGTTGATTCGGAAACCGTGCGGCGGGAATTTTTGCAGACCCAAGGCAGAATCACCGACGGCACAATCATTGACGGCGAAACGTCTGAGGCGGGCGAAGAAATTGTCTATTATTTCTACAGCATTCAGGGCGTGGATTTTGAATCGTCGGAGATTTTAACCGAAGAGCAGCGCGAAAATCCGTTAAAATATGCGCCGGGCGCGAAAGTCGGCGTGAGATTCGACCCGAAAAATCACGGGAATTCGATGTTGGATTAGTTTTTAGTTTTTGGTATTTAGTTTTTGGTAAGTTGTATAAACTTCGGCACTCGATTTAATATCAACAAGTTAAAAACTAAAAGATAAAAACTAAAAACCAAAAATCAAAAACTAAATACCAAACTTCAATGTTCAAGAAAATTCTAATCGCCAATCGCGGCGAAATTGCCTGCCGCGTCATTCGCGCCTGCCGCGATATGAACATCAAATCAGTCGCCGTTTACTCGGAAGCCGACCGCGACGCGCTGCACGTTCGAATGGCGGACGAAGCCTATTTTATCGGCGCGCCGTCGTCGAATGAAAGCTATCTGCGCGGCGAAAAAATTATCGAAGCGGTCAAAAAGTCGGGCGCAGAAGCGATTCATCCAGGTTACGGTTTTTTGTCGGAGAACGCCGATTTCGTTCGGCAGGCGACAAAGGAAAATATCGTTTTCATCGGACCTGCGCCCGAAGCGATGGAAGCGATGGGCGGAAAAATTTCTGCCAGACGAATTGCGATTGAAGCTGATGTTCCGGTCGTGCCGGGAACGACCGAGCCGCTGGAAACTTTCGAAGAAGCCCAAAAAATCGGATTGGAAATTGGCTATCCGATTATGCTCAAGGCTTCGGCGGGCGGCGGCGGCAAAGGAATGCGCTTCGTTCAAACAGCGGAAGGTTTGAAATCGGCTTACGATACTGCTCGCGGCGAAGCGCTCGCTTCGTTTAATAACGACGAAGTTTATATCGAGAAAGCAGTCGTGCGCCCGCGTCACATCGAGATTCAGATTTTCGCTGACGAACACGGAAATTACGTTCACTTAGGCGAGCGCGAATGTTCGATTCAGCGGCGACATCAGAAAGTCGTCGAAGAATGTCCGTCGCCGATAAACTCAATGGAGCTTCGCCGCGCGATGGGCGATAGCGCGATCAAAGTCGCGCGGGCGGTTGATTACGTCGGCGCGGGAACCGTCGAGTTTTTGGTTTCGGACGAAACGCGCGAATTTTATTTTTTGGAGATGAACACGCGTCTGCAAGTCGAGCATCCGGTAACGGAATTAGTGACGGGAATTGACCTCGTGCGCGAACAAATTCTGGTCGCCTTCGGCGAAAAACTTTCGTTCGGGCAAGAGGAAATCAAGTGGGAAAATCACGCGATTGAATGTCGCGTTTACGCCGAAGACCCGGAAAATAATTTTCTTCCGTCGCCGGGGAAGATTACGAGGTTGAGAGTTCCGCAGGGCGGCGGCGTGCGCGACGACGGCGGCGTTTACGAAGGCGCGGAGGTTTCGATTTATTACGACCCGATGATTTCCAAACTCGCCGTTTTCGGCAAGACGCGCTCTGAGGCGATTGACCGCTTGCGCCGCGCCCTGCGCGAATACGAAGTCGGCGGCATCAAAACGACTTTGCCGTTTTTTCGTGAAATCGTCGAGGACGAAGAATTCGTTGCCGGAAATCTCGACACGGGTTTTATCGGGCGTTTTAACGAGCGAAAAAGGGAAAGGGAAATTGACGAAGCGGCGCGGGATTTAGCCGTCATTGCAGCGGTTTTGGCAAACGGCGGTAATCGGAAAACCGTGTCTAACGAATCAAATAAGACGCAGCAATCAGCTAGCCGCTGGGCGCTGGCGGGCAGAGTGGCGGCGCATCAGAATCGAATGTAAACGGAAACGGCGGCGATATTTTCACGACAAAAATTAAAGGTCGTGAAAATATCACTGCCGTTTCGAAAGGAGAAAATTATGGAAGAATTTTTAAAGCAACTAACCGGAAAAAAGATTGATATTTCCTGCGGACAAAGCCCAACGGTCAGAGGCGACGTCGTTGATGTGAAAAACGGTTTATTGTATCTGCGCGATGAAGACGAGCGTGTCGCTTACGTGGCAATTGAAAAAGTGGCGATTGTTTGGGAAGTCAAGGAACATCAAACCCGACCGGGTTTTGTGGTTTGATGTGCGGGCGGAAAAACTAATTCGGAAGAACGATGCGCCGAAAGCCGACGATGCGTTTTCCCCAATAACCGTCGAATCTTGAAAAAGTTACGCCTTGGCTGCTCGAAGCGTGGTAAAAACCGCTCTCGTCGTAAACGATGCCGATGTGTCCGAGATTATTGAAAAAAACGAGCGTGGCGAATTTATAACGGTCACCGCCCTCGACCGGCACAGAATTTTGCCAGAGCGTTCTCGCGCTTGAGCGTTCGTAAGCGAAACCAGCTTGCGTAAAAACGCTCCACACCAGACCCGAACAATCGTAAGAATTCGGTCCCGACGAACCGTAAACATACGGAATTCCGACGCGCGTCTGAATGGCTTTCAGTAATTTTTGATTGAAGGAAGAATTGTAGGTTTTAACAGCGGGTGCGGTCGAAATCGAATTGATTGGTTGTGACGAGCCGGTTTTTTTGATTAGAGAAGGGGAATTTTGAACGGTTATTTGATTGGTTAAGACAGGTCTTTTCGTGTTTCGGTTGATTGGTTGGTCGGTCGCCTCGGGCGGTTGATTCGGGACGATGCGCGGGCGCTCTTGAGCAAAAGCGGGAGCGGTGTAAATCAAGACGAACGACACGGAAAAACACAAAGACTTACAAAGATTCATCAGGCGTAACTCCAAATTTTGAATTTTTTGTTGGGAAAGTTTGGGAAGAGACGGAACTTGAAATTCCGCTCTATTCTTTAAAAAACAATTAAAACAATGACGCTTCCTAAAAATCTATTTTTCGGATTTTTGAAATAAAGAAATAAATTGTCGGATGATTGTTTAATTGCGAACCGGGTTAGATTATGCCTGCCGGCGGCACGGCTGTCAAGCGGCGTAAAAAATCAGCGCGGGCGATTAAATTAGTTTGCTGACAAAAATTGTTTTGAATCAGGTGGGTGTTCAGTCCGGCTCGACTTTTGCGCACAGCTCCGCGCCGAAGAATTTCGCCAATCTCTTCTCCGCCTTTCGCCTGCCTTCCGAGTTGTCCTTGTATGACTTAAGACACTCGCAATAAACATTTGCTTCCAAAACTTTTATCCAAAAAAAATGGAGCGCGTAAACTTTGCGCTCCAAAACACTGCAAATAAATTTCGCAGGTAAATTATCGTTATGGAACAAAAGCATTCGGAACGGCTTTGTCGGAAGATGCGCCGAACGCGACGCCCGCAAATCCTGCCTGACTTCTCGACAGATACCAAACGCCGTCGCGGAACACTGCAATATCGGCTTTGCCGTCGCCGTCATAATCAGCCGCCGCAGGCGCGTCCGTTCCTAAACCGAATTGAATCCCCGTAAAGCCAAGCGAACTTCTTAGCAGATACCAAGTTCCGTTCGACGGACGGAAAACCGCTACATCCGCTTTGCCGTCGCCGTCGTAATCGGCGGGAACGAGTTTATCGCCTGCAACGCCGAACTGAATCGCGCCGTAATTAATCGCCGGATTAGTCGAAGTATACCAAGTGCCGTTTGACGGGCGAAACACAGCGACGTTTGCTTTGGCGTCAGCGTCATAATCAGCCGGAACGGGTTTGTCGCCCAATTGACCGAAAGTTGTCGCGCTCGTTTGATTCGTTGCCAGGTTATAAAAATACCAGGTGGCGTTCGATGCGCGGAAAACGGCTAACTCGGCTTTGCCGTCGCCGTCGTAATCCGCCGGCACGGGAACGTCTTCGCCCGCGCCGAATTGAACGCCCGTGAAACCGGCTTGGCTTCTCGACAGATACCAAGTTCCCGCGCGATAAACGGCAATGTCTGTTTTGCCGTCGCCGTCATAATCCGACGGAACGATTTTGTCCGAAGCGACGCCGAATTGCGCGCCTGACAAACCGCTTTGCGAATTATTCAAATACCATACGCCGCTTGACGGGCGAAAGACGGAGATGTCGGCTTTGCCGTCGCCGTCAAAATCGAATCGGGTGCGAGGCGCCGGCGCTTGGTCGGCGATGCCGCTGACGACCAAAGCATAATCGGCGTCAATAACGCCCGCCGTTTGCGGACGCGCGTCCTGCACTAATTCAGAGGCGATAACTTCAAACGTCCACGTTCCCGCCGCCGGAGTTTGAATGAAAACGTTTTCCACCGTGTCAACGACGTTCGCCGCGCCGCCTGATGTTGACCACATTCCGCCGCCCACGCCGAGACCGTTATTGCCCCAGTAAATCGTGCCGTCCGGCGCGGTAACTTTCAGCGACAAATCGTTGATTCTCGCGCGAGTCGCCGACGGGCTGCCCATCGGGTCGGCGTAAACAAGCGTGACTTTCAGCGGGTCAGGCGAGTTTTCGGCGACTGTTTTCGTATAAGTTTTCGTTTCCAGATTCGCTAAAACGTCCGTCTCGTCAACGACGAGCATTTTGTTGCGAAGATTATACAAATTCGTCAAATCAACGCGCCCGAAGCCTTGCCGCACGCGGGTCAAATCCGTCCCGGCAATTGTCATATCCCACTGCGTCGCCGTGTTAATCATCACGGCTTTGGCGGTTGTCATATGCGGGCGGCTGTCGAAAACGCTTCCGGCGGTTGGGTTGCCGAAAACGCCGTTGTGCCACATCTGGAAAAATATGCCGAAATGTCCGGCAGTGATTGGCGTTGCCGCGCTCGTGCCGCCGAAACTGGTCGTGTAAGCGGTCGTCGAAGTGCTGTTCGTCGTGTGAATCGAATCGTAGAAGTGCGAGAGTTCCGGTTTGATGCGTCCGTCAGCGGCAGGTCCGATGCTCGCGCCGTTCTGCCAGCGGTCGTCGGTGAAACTCGCCGTGTTGAAATGCCGCACGCCGCCGATTGAAACGACGTTTTTCGCCCACGCCTGCGGACGCGAACTCGTGTTTCCGGCGTTGCTCTGCGAATTGAGCAGCGTAAAGTCGTTAATGAAAAGAATGTCGTCCATCTCCGCCGAAATCGTCGTATAGGCGGTCGTCAGCGCGTTGCCCCAACTGTTCGATTGATAGACGGCTTTATACGGGTCTTGAAGTAGCCGCGCGGTGTGCGTGTAGCGGTTGGTCAACTGCGGATAACCGGCGATAATGCCTTGCGCTTCGGGCAGCATTCCGCGCCCCATCGGATTGGTCGTGCCGCGTCCGAAGTTGATGCCGTAAGTCGCTGTGCCGTGGCTGTCAACATTAATCGTGCCGTGAACAATCGGCGCGAGACCCGATTGAAAATCCGTGTGTGTCGTCAAAAGTCCGCCGTCCATCACTTCGGCGCGAACGCCCTCGCCTTTATATCCGGTCGTGTTCTCGATAAAGTTCGCGCCGCTGACGTTTCGCACGATGTCCATATCCGGTTCGGGCGCGCTCCAGCGGTCAATGAATAAAACGTCCGCTTCGTTCGCCATGGCGATGAGTTGTTCCGCCGTCAAAGTCGCTTCCATTCTGAAGCCTTCGGGAATCGTCAAATCAATTTTGCCGCCGAGCGCGCCGATGCGGTTGGCAAGTTTGCCCTGCATAAATCCGCCGCGCTGCAAAACCATAATGTTATAGCGCGCCGCGTCCAAAGTTCGGTTCGCCAAACCTTCGTGAATAAATTCTTCAATTTTATAAGCGGGATGATAATTTCCGATCCACCGCACGAACGGCAGACTTTCCACCGCTTGTTTGGTTTCACCGTTCATTTTGACGATATACGAATGATTCGGCAGATAAATATAGATTTCGCCGCCGAGCGCTTTGACGGCATCACGGTATTCGTCGAGCGGCTGCGTGACGAACTGCACGATATAAACGCCGTCGCCGCTCGCGCCGCTTCGCGCGGTCAGATTGTCAGGGGTGGCGGGAACTTCGGCGAGTGGGTCGAACTTCGCGTAACGCAACATCATTTCGTAGGAAGTTTCCCGAATCGTCCCCACCGTTTTCCCGTCCGGGCTGACGGCGTAATGCGGCGATTTGCCGCCGTTGTCCGTGTCTTCGTTCCAGAGGAAAATCTGCGCGTTCGTCTCCGGCAAATTTATCATTCGCGCATCAGAAATTCTTCGCTCCGTACGATGAAACGCCACGAGTTCGCCCGCGCTCAACGCGAATTCGTTGTTTTCATGAACAACTCTTAGTTCCGCCGTTTGATTTGCGTCGGCGCGATTCGTTATTTGAATGACGACGGCTGTCAAAAGCACGACCGCCAATGAAAACAAAAGCCATCTTCTCGATTTTCCGGTATTTTTCATCTTTAAACTTCCTGTTAATTTATTTTGCTGTTGGCAAGTGATTTGAAAAAAATCTGCAAACCCAATTGACGATACAACTCGCGCATTTGAAATTTTATTCCAGAATGCCTTTCAAAGTTTTGCCGGTTTATCCAACGATTCGTTTCTTTTAAGATTTATCTCAATTGAAGGGTTGGAGCATTTTACGATATTTCACCCGTTTTGGTAAAGCGCAAAACAAAAAAATCTGTGTTTCAGAATTTGTGCCGGGCGCGAGGCAGTGCGGACGTTTACAATGAAATGAAAAAAGCGCACAGCAATCTATAACGATTACCGCGCGCCTGATAAAGAAATTTCTGCAATCTACGCCGAAAAAGAAGTTTCGCAGCCGCTGATTGTAAAATCAAACAAATAATGCTGAGCTGAAAGGAGAATAATGCGCAAAAGATAAGCTGTTTCCTTAAGATTCAACCGCTTCGTCAACGCAACTAATACGTGACGGGAGAGTCAGTTGAACTTCCCCAAGCGAAAGCGCGAAATCCGCCGAGACTTCCATTGATATAATAAACTCCGTTGGGCGAACCGCGGCGGTAAACGGCTTGATCCGTTTTGCCGTCGCCGTCGTAATCAGCCGGAACCGGAAGATCGTCGCTCAAGCCCCAGCGAATCGCCTGAAAAACATTGTCCGAACTGCGCAGCCAATACCAGATGCCTTCCGAAGGACGCCAGACGGTTAAATCGCCTTTGCCGTCGCCGTCGAAATCGGCGGGAACGAACTGATCCGATGATAAGCCAAACTGAATGGATCGCGTGTTGCCGTTCGTCAAATTAGTCCATGTTACGGTATTGGGATTGGATAATGTGCTTGAAGCGCTTTCGGCGCTTTGGTCACCGTCCATATCGCCGATTCGGATTAGAGATTGGCGGTTGTAGCTCACCGACCGTAAAGAATTGGTCGAGCTTAGAAGGATGGATTCGCCGCCCTGGGTATCGTAAAAAACCCCGGCTGACGGATCGGTTTTGCCGTCGCCGTCGTAATCCTGCTGATTAGCGAAATGAAAGATTGCTCGAAGCGTCGTGATCGATTTCGCGGCAAACGAGTTATTCCCGCTTTGCAGAATATAATAGTCATGCCTGAAAGAGTTTGACGGAGAATGAACCCGCCGGTAAACGGCAATGTCCGTTTTGCCGTCGCCGTCATAATCGCCGGGGACATTGAAATCGCCCTCCCTCTCAGTCGTGTAATCCGTAGCCAACCCCCACTGCACTGCGCGGAAACCGGCAGTGCTTTGCCAAATATACCAGAATCTCAAATTGTTTTCCTGGCGGACAACTGCGAAATCAGCTTTCCTATCGCCATCAAAATCCAAGATTTTTCTGAACATTGATTGCCCGGAAATACCGATAACGGAAATCAACAAAAAGAGACATACATAAGCGAGTGTTTTCGCTCTTTTCAAAAAATAACTTTGCATAGGATTTTTTTCCGGCAGACTCGTCTTGATTGTAACATGGCTTGTCAAGTTTTTTTCGCGGCAACCTTGCGCATAAGTAAAAAAAGCGTTGGCAGGATACCAACGCTTTTTCATGTTCTTTTTTGTTAATCTTACGCCGAAAACGAAGTGCCGCAGCCGCAGCCGCCGGTCGCGTTCGGATTTTCAAACGTAAAACCCGAACCCATCATATTCGATGTGTAATCAATTTGAATGCCGTTCAGATACTGTCCGCTGAACATATCCACGAAAAGCCTGACGCCTTCGCGCTCGACGATAAAATCGCCGTTGCGCGATTCTTCCTCGATGTTCAGACTATATTGAAAACCCGAACAACCGCCCGGCACGACTCTGACGCGAAGCCCCGCCGTTTCCGGCAAATCTTCTTCGCTCGCCATAAATTTTTTGATTTCCGCCGCCGCGCTCGGTGTTACGTTAATTTCCACTGTGGGTGCTGCAATTGCTGACATTTTTTATTGTTTCTCCTCGCTATAAAAAGTTTTAGATTCAGTAATTCTCGAATCTTTACATTATTGTAAATTTTACACGGACACTTTGAAAAGCACAAGCGGAAAATCAGCGCGCGGCGGGCAGAAATTGAGCGTTGGCAAATGTTAGGTCGAACACACCTGCCAACGCTCAATTAAATTCCAACTACTAAAACTGCTTACTGCATCTGCGGCTGATTCTCCGTATGACCTACATCATAAATCCTAAATCCGAGCCGCCGAACGCATTAATGTTTGGGAAGACGAGCGGAATATCCGTGTTTGAAAGTCCGAACCAGCGCGCCAGCGTCGCGGCATATTGCTCGACCGAGACGGACGGAATAATACGCCCTCGCGTTTCGGCATCGTCGGGACCTGAATTAACCAGCGTCGGGAAAATCGAGCCGTTCGAGGTCGGTTTGCCGTAGAAGTTGCCGCCGAGAACCGAGCCGCCCATCACGAAATGATGTCCGCCCCAGGCGTGGTCTGAACCCGCGCTCGAACCCGCACCCGCCGGATTGAGCGTGCGGTTAAAGTCGCTCATTGTGAACGTCGTTACGTCTTCGGCAATGCCTTGAGCGACCGTTTCGTCGTAAAACGCCTTTAATGCCTGACTGACCTGCGTCCACAAAGTCGCGTGTTGGTTTAACTGACTGCTGTGCGTGTCAAAGCCGGCGAGCTGAACGTAGAAAACCTGTCGGCTCATATTCAACTGCGTGCGGAATTTCATCAATTTCGCCACTTGCCGTAATTGATTGCCCAGCGTCGTGTTGGGAAACGTCGCCGTCAAAACCGGATCGGTGCTGAGCTGTGTGCTGACGTTGATTGCCTGTTGCGTAATGACGCTGGCGGCTTGCGTCATCGAATAATCCAGATTCGCGGCGCGGATGTTATTCATCGCGCTGCGCCGCGCCGTATCTTCGGCGTTTCCGGCGATGAATCCGTTCAACGTCAAAACCTGATTGAGCGGCGTCGGCGCAGGTGCGACAATGAGCGGCGTCGAGTTGTTGCCGACGGTGAAAACATTCGCGCCCGTCGAAATCTGGCTAATCATCGGAATCGCCGCGCCCGGGTTCTGACCCGCCGTGCGGTCTGAGAGCCTGCCGCCCCAGCCGATTGCCGAACGATAATTGGAAATCGCCGTCTTAAATTGGTCAACCTGGTCGGAATGCGAGAAAAGCTGCATCGGGCGCGACGCGCCTGATTGATACTGCGCTCTCGTCAAAGGCTGCATCAGCGTTCCGACGTTGGTTACAACGGCGAGTTTTCCCTGATTCCAGAGCGTGTGCAAATCGGTCATACTCGGATGCAAACCGTAAGCGTCGCCGTTCATCGCCGGCGGCGAAATTGGCAGCAGATTCGCCCGCAGAATCGCCAGACCCTGCGCCGTTCGCGCCGCCGAATACTGTGCGTAACCCGCGTCGTAATTCGGAACGACGGTGTTGTTGCTGTCGTTGCCGCCCGACAAAAAGACGCATACGAGAGCCTTATAATTTCCGCCATCGCCGCCGGCAACATTCTCATTTTGCGCCAAAGCGTTTATCAAACCGAAATGACGCATCTGCGTCGCCAACGCCGTCATAGTCAATGCGGCACAGGATGTTTTTAAGAATTCCCTTCTATTTTCTTTCATAATATCTCCTTTCGGAACGCCCACAACGCGCCGGGCTTTATCTTTGCCGTTCGTGATGTCGGCGTTTCGGCTCGACTATCTCTGCACCTGGTATTGCGACGAAGTGAAAATCAAATAAAGCGCCGTTCGCGTTCGCTTCAAACCGGCGTCGGTCGTGGCGACGGCTTGCACGGCGTTCAGCATCTGCGTTCTTACATCAGCCGACATCGAACCGTTCAGCAATTCGCGGTTCAGCGTGTCAACCAACAACGCTCCGGTCGGGTCGGACACCGCCAACGGTTGGTAAAGGGTCAAATTCACTTTCGTTCCGCACGTGACGCTTTGCGCATTATTAATCAAAATTCCGGTATTGACTGAAGCAATTGAACCCGGCGGCAAAAACTGGTTGATTAAATTCGGACGTTTCAATGCCGTTCCCGTGGTCATAATAGCGAATTCGGGTGCGGCTAAATTCGTGTTCGGGATGCTGTAATCCATTGGGTAATAATTGAAAACCGATGGCGGATTGAAAACATCTTGGTCGAGATTTAACGTTACACCGTTGATTACGCCGTCGCTCTGACCGTTGCAAGTTGCCGGCGGCGTAAGATTAGTGTTTGCTGTTGGATTAAGCGCGCGCAAAAAATTCGTCGTGTAAATCACCGGCTCTTTCAAATGCCCGTAATCTGGGTCGGTTTTGTTGTTGCCGCGGGCTTCGGGGTCGAGGAGAATTGCGCGGATGACTTTCGCCAGATTGCCGCGGTCAACGCCGCCGCCCGCCTCGTCGCTGAAGACATCGGCGACGCGCCGGACATACGCCGGCGTCGGGTTGCTGGTAACGAGCTGCTGAATTAAAAGTTTGCTGACGAACGGCGCGACGTTCGGATGATTAAAGATATTATCCAACGCCGCCCGCAAATCCTGCTCGGCGGTTTGTCCGGCGGGAATCGTCGAAATCGCGCCCGGATAATTCAAAAGCTGTTTTTCGCTGTTGTCGTGGTTTGCCGGAACGAGTTCGAGCGGGTCTTTGAAATTTCTGGTTCCCGCCACGCTGCCCGGACAATTCGCCGGTGTCGCGCAAAGCCGCCAACCGGTGAAAACTTTAGTAAAGCCATTGACCGTGTTTTGGTCGTAGCTCGGAATGCGGTTGCCCTGCGCGTCGAGTTTCGGCGTGCCGTCTTGGTTCAGCATATCCAGACCGATGCTGAAAAGTTGCATAATTTCGCGGGCGTAATTTTCGTTTGGATTCTGGCGCGTGCTGTTCGCCATATCCAGATAAAAGCCCATCGCCGGATTCAGCGTCATTTCTTCGAGCAAACTACGGAAATTGCCGAAAGCGTGTTTGTCCAAAACCTGGATATACGGAGCTATCCGGCTCGGTTGGACGATTTCGCGTCCCGACACGACGAAAATTTGGTGCAAAGCCCATGACACGCGCCGCCGCAGTTGCTGATCTTCACCGTAGAGAGCTTCGCGGAAAAACCAATTTTGCAGCGGATACATCGTGTAATTATCGCGGTTGCAAGTTACATTGTTAGTGCAGGTCGGATTCAGGTCTGCCATCAACGGCGGATTCGGCATCGGAAAAGTCGAATAACGAATGGCGTTATTGGCATCGCGCTTGGTTTCCATCTGCTGACTAATCCAAGTGGAAAGACCGAGACGGCGTAGTTGATTTTCGAGCGTCGGATTCGCGCCGAAAGTCGCTTGGTGCATAAAGCGCACACGGTCGCCCGTGTAAGGCAAGCCGGGCGCGTCCGTTTGCCCGAAAATTACCGGCGTGTCGGGCATCGGAGTCGGAACTGCGCCCGGGTCGTCCTTGAGTCCGTCGCCTTCGTGTCCGACGGCGAGACGCACGCGGTTGCTCGCCATTCCGCGCCACGCAACGCGCAGCAGAACGTCGCCGACATCGCCCATTCCGGCGTGTAATCTAAATGTTAAAGCGTAAACCCACGGACGCTCGGCGGTCGGCGCGAGCGAGACGATTTGCAGCGGATAACGCCTGTATCGCCCATCGGTCGCGTCGGCGCGAAAGGCGGTTGCGCCTTCGCCCGGCAAAAGCTCGATGCCGGTGACGAACACCGTCACGCGCGTTTTTCCGCTTGGACTGAAAATTCGCGTGTTCGCCTGAAGCCCGCGCGTTTTCGTGGCGGCGGTCAACGCTCTGGTTGAATTCGCTTCGCTGATAATTACCGGTGCGGCGTCAATATTTTCCTGCGCCGACGCGACGACGCCAAAGAAAACCAGACAAAATAAAACGCCGGGCGGCACAAACAGGCGCATACGGCGAATGTTAAATTCAGACGACATCTCAATTTCCTCCTCGTAAACTTACGATTTTTCAACAACGATGATGGAAGAAATCGTTGCCGGTAACTTTTGCTTTGCGGTTAAACTATCTCGCTTCGGACGTTTTCGTTCGCGCTGTCACGATTGTTTTAAGAAAATAGCACGAAATTTTGTCGGCGAATGTAATCAGCATCACATACGAACAAAAAATTTTCGCTTAAAATAATCGCCGTAAGCGAGTTAATACGGTTAAAAAGTAGTTGTTTATAACTCTTTTATTAAACAAAAGCAAATTTATTAATACGAATTGTTGAAATTTTTCGTGAAAAGGTTAATAATGCCCGGACAATACATTTTTACTTTTATTTTCTGTGCCAATCTAATCAGACGTTCCGAGCGGCTTCAAGCACGATAATTCTCCGCGAAGCCGACGCGAATACAAACTGCCCGCCATCGAGCGAGCGATGCGAACGCCGCCGTTCGGTCGGCGTTTAGCGGAAGGCGACTAAGTGATTTCAATCCGCGGCGGCGGTTATTGAAATTATGACGCTTCTGGACATTCGTTCGAAGCGTCAATCGAAAGTTTCCTAAAACCGGATTTAGCTCGGTAACAAAACCATCGCGTCAATAATTTTTAAAGGAGCTGTATCGTATGTTGAAAAATCTTCCGGTCGTTAATTTCAATAATCATTTGAAATTTTCAGTCATTTGTCTTGCATTGGCAATTGCTTTTCTCGCCATTCCGTTTCGTTCGGTTAAGGTCGAAGCACAGTTTGAGATGCAAAATCCTTCCGTCACCCTGTTCAGCGAAAATTTCGACGGCGTTGCCGCGCCGAATTTGCCCGCCGGCTGGACGACTTCGACGACCGGGCAAAATCTTCAATTTATTACCGGAGTCGGCACGGCGGTTTCGACGCCGAATCACGTGGCGACCAACAATCCGTCCACGGCTGGCTCATCGCAGTTGACCTCACCGCCGATTGCCGTCGGCAGTAATCTGTCGAGATTGATTTTTCAGCATAGTTATCAAACCGAGATAGACCCAGGCTTTGACGGCGGTGTTTTGGAAATCAGTATCGCGGGCGGCGCGTTTCAGGACGTTTTGGCGGCGGGCGGCAGTTTCGTTTCCGGCAGTTATATTAGAGATATAAGAGCCGATGCAACCGGCAATCCGCTTGTCGGCAGGCAAGCGTGGACGGGAAGCTCGCCGGGTTATATCACAACGGAAGTCAATTTGCCGTCAAGCGTTTTAAATCAAAGCATTCGTTTTCGCTGGCGTTACGGAACTGACCAGCAAAGAGGCGGAAATCTTTGGCGGATTGATAATATCCAGGTAACGGATAATAGCGTCGCCCCGCAGATTGCCGGTTATACGGAAAACTTCGACAACGTAACCGCGCCCGCGCTTCCGGCGAATTGGACGGCGGCGATCACCGGAACGGGCGCGACGGAGTTTGTTACTACCACGCTTACGCCCAATTCGCCGCCGCACGCTGTTTTCACTAACGACCCGGCGACAGTCAGCACGTCAGAACTCGTATCGCCGAGTATTAGAATCGGCGGCAATTCGCCCAAGTTGATTTTTCGCCATAAATACAATTTGGAACCCAATTTCGACGGCGGCGTTTTGGAGATTAAAATCAATAACGGCAGTTTTCAAGATATTCGAACGGCAGGCGGCAGTTTTGTTTCCGGCGGTTACAACGGCACGCTAAACTTGATGTTCGGTAATCCGCTTCCCGGCAGACAGGCGTGGACGGGCGCTTCAAACGTATATATTACCACCGAAGTTAATCTTCCGACCGCCGCTTACAATCAAAATATCCAATTTCGTTGGTTGAGAGGGACAGACAATGCGTTCGGAATACCGAATGGAGGCTGGTGGGTTGATAACGTCCAAATAACGAACGCCATTTCCGGGGAAAATCAAAATGCGATTTCGATTCCGGCTTCGGGCATCGCCGAGCCGTATCCGTCGCAAATCGAGATTACCAATCACACCGGCTTGGTGACGGGCGTGCAGGTTAATTTGACGAACTTCAGCCATTCGTCGCCCGACGACGTTGATTTGATGCTCGTCGCGCCGAACAATCGAAAAGTCGTTTTGATGTCGGATGTCGGCGGCGCGAATCCCATCAGCAATCTGAACATTTCTTTTGACGACGCAGCGATCGCATCGTTGCCCGATAACGCGCCGCTCGCGTCAGGAAATTTCAAGCCAACCGATTTCGAGCCGGGCGATGCGTTTCCCGCGCCCGCGCCCGGCGGCGAGTTGAGCGGCAATCGGCTGTCCGCCTTCGGCGGCAGCCAGCCGAACGGCGCGTGGAAATTATTTCTGGTTGACGACAACAGTGAAAACGTTGGCAGCGTCTCGGGCGGCTGGAGCATTATTCTCCAAACTTCGACGAACGCCATCGCCATTCCGTCAGTCGGCATCTCCGACCCGTATCCGTCGAACACGATTATCAGCGGCTTGGAAGGTTCGGTAACCAAAGCCGTCGTCAATATCCCGAACTTCAGCCACAACTCGCCGGACGACGTGGATATAATGCTCGTCGCGCCGAACGGCAGGCGAATACTTTTGATGTCAGATGTCGGCGGCGCGACCGAAGTCGGCGGCGTGAGTTTAACTTTCGACGACGCGGCGACGGTGAATCTGCCCGACAGTACGCCGCTCGCGTCCGGCACATACAAGCCGACCGATTTTGAAACGGGCGACGCATTTCCCGCGCCCGCTCCGCAAGGCGCGGTAACGGGGACGACGTTAAACGCCTTTTACGGTTCGCCCGCCAACGGCGTGTGGAAATTATTTATCGTGGACGACAACGGCGAAAATGCCGGCGTGATAGCAAGTTGGAGTTTGACATTAACGACCTCGCCCTCGGCGTGTTCATTTACTTTAACGCCAAGCAGTCAGGGCTTTCCGATAACGGGCGGCAGCGGCAGTTTTACAGTCAATATGCCGGTGGGCTGTCCCTGGTCGGCTTCGACAAACTCAAATTTTATCAGCATTACGTCGAACGCGAGCGGTGAAGGCTTGGGAACGGTAAATTATACGGTCGCTCCGAATATGAACGCCGGGCGCACCGCTTCGATTGTCGTCTCGAACGGCATTTTTTCGCAGACGTTTCTGATTCAGCAGCCGTCGGGCTGTCCGTTCGCTTTGGGCAGCGCCGCGCAGAACGTCCCGGCTTCAGGCGGCGCGAGAAACGTGGCGGTAACGGCGGGCGTAACGTGCGCGTATTTGGCAGCAAGCAATGTGCCTTGGATTCAAATAACGAGTCCATCGCAGACCGGTGACGGCACGGTCAATTTTACCGTTGCGCCGAATCCGAGCGGAACGCCCAGAACCGGCACAATCACAATCGGCGCCAGAACGTTAACAGTCAATCAAGCCAGCGCCACGGCGCGACGCTTCGACTTTGACGGCGACGGCAAAGCGGACATTTCCGTTTTTCGTCCGTCGAACAACGCGTGGTATATCCAGAACAGCCAGAATAATTTGCTGTCGGCGGCGCAGTTCGGCATCGCAACTGATAAATTAGTTCCCGCCGATTACGACGGTGACGGCAAAGCCGATGTTGCCATTTTCCGCGAAGGCGTTTGGTATGTTTTGCAAAGCCAGACGAACACTGTGCGGTCGGTCAGTTGGGGATTAGGAACGGACGCGCCTGTTCCCGCCGATTACGACGGTGACGGCAAAGCCGATGTCGCCGTTTTCCGCCAGTCGGAAGGCAACTGGTATGTTCTCCGAAGCGGTAATAATACGTCGCAGGCAGTCGCGTTCGGCACGGCAGCCGACCAGCCGGTTCCGGCAGATTACGACGGCGATGGACGAACCGACTTTGCCGTGTATCGCGCCGGAGCGACCAGCGGCTGGTTCGTTCTGCAAAGCGGTAATGGCTCAATCAGCAGCCGGGCTTTCGGCACCAACGGCGACATCGCCGCGGCGGGCGATTACGACGGCGACGGGCGCGATGATATCGCTGTTTTCCGACCGTCAACCGGAACGTGGTATCTCGCCGCGACGGGCGGCAGCGGGTTCGAGGCGCGGCAGTTCGGACAATCGGGCGACGCGCCGGTTGCCGCCGATTACAACGGCGACGGTCGCACGGACATCGGCGTCTTCCGCGCGGGCGCGTGGTATATTTTGCTGCTCGGCAGCGAAACGTTCAGAACCGAACAATGGGGGTTGGTTGATGACCGGGCGATTCCGGCGGCTTTTAGCAGACAATAAATATATCGAAAAAAAATTTAAAGAGATGGACAGGATATACACAATTACGAACGGAGCTTAAGCGACTCTTTGTAATCCTGTATATCCTGTCCATCCCGTTTTATATTTAGACGGACGTTACCTTGCCCGCGACATAATGACGAGTTCCGGCTTCATCGCTTCGATTGAAATTTGCCGGGCGACTTCTTCCGCTACCGTGCGAAACGCTTTGGCTTGCGGTGATTCGGGGTTGGCGATGACGACCGGAATGCCGAGGTCGCCGCCCGCGCGCACTTCCATTCCGAGCGGAATTTCGCCGAGAAGTCTAATGTTATATTCGTTCGCTAATTGCTGTCCGCCGCCGGTGCCGAAAATATCATAGCGTTTCTCCAGCATATCGGGCGGCACGAAATACGACATATTTTCAATTACGCCGAGAACCGGAATCGAAACCTGCTCGAACATCTTTAAAGCGCGCCGCACGTCCGACAGCGAAACTGCCTGCGGCGTCGTTACCAAAACCGCGCCCTGCACAGGGACGAGTTGCGCGAGCGACAATTGAACATCGCCGGTTCCGGGCGGCATATCAACGATTAAGTAGTCGAGTTCGCCCCAATCAACATCGGTTAAAAATTGCCTGACCACGCCGTGCAGCATCGGACCGCGCAGTATCATCGGCTTGTCGGGCGGAACGAGAACCGCCATCGAGATGATTTTTACGCCGTGCGCTTCGAGCGGGACGAGTTGATTGCGGCTCGTGACCTGCGGCTGAATCGCCCCGACGCCGAGCATCAAAGGCACGTTCGGACCGTAAACGTCCGCGTCCATCAAACCGACTCGCGCGCCGTCAAGCGATAAAGAAACCGCGAGATTGACGGCGACGGTTGATTTGCCGACACCGCCTTTGCCGGAAGACACGGCGATGATATTTTTCACGCCCGGTAGCGCGACGTTATTTGCCACGCCGCGCCCTTGCGGAACGTTAGCGTCCATCGTGACGCGAACCGTTTCAACGCCTTCGATTGCGCCGACCAACCGCTTGGCTTCTTCCTCGAACGCTTCTTTGACCGGACACGCCGGAGTCGTTAAGACGATGCGGAAAGATACGCCGCCGCCGCTAATCGCCAAATCCTTGATGAAGCCGAGCGTTACGATGTCCTTTTTTAAATCGGGGTCAATAATTTGGCTAAGAGCCGTTAAGATACTTTGTTCTGATAATTGATTCATAAAAATTTATGTTTACACGTTTAAAACTTGTCGGTATATTTATGAATCTAGCATAATTTAAGTTCGATTTCGATAAAGCCGAACAATCGGCGAAATCGGCGAACGAACATTTAATGAATCGGGTCAACGAAAATGAAATTACTTCTCTTGCTTTTACTCATCACACTGCCGACGGCTGCCGTCTCGCAAGCCAAAAAATACATCGGCTATGAACATAAGGGCGTGACCTACGGCGCAATGTTGCCGAACGGCGCAAAGGATTTGGGCGGCGGTTTGCTCTCTGATGAAAACTACGGCGTGTCGCGTTTTTCCAAAGACGGAAAATTTATGCTTTGGCTTGAGAAAATCACCGTGCGCGACGCAGGCGGCATCCCGAGTTGGAAAGTCAAAGACGCCTTAATTTTTTCTAAACCGAAAAGCAATCAGGAATTTTTGTTCTCTCACAGTTCGGGCTGCCGGCAGAATGGCGAGGAAAATCTTGATTTAATCGTGCAAGCTGAATTTCTACCGAAGACGAAAACTTACAAAATAATTAACGCTTGGCGCGCAAACATTAAAAACGAACGATTCGAGAAAATTTCAAACAAAGGAATCGTCTGCCGACCCGACGCGCCTTGAGAATTTAGTTCGATAAATGAAAAGGGCGAATCGTAATTATTACGATTCGCCCTTTTCATTTATTCCTCAAATAGTCAATTAACTGTTCGCTCTTCTGGTGTTCGCATCGGTTGTTACATCCGTGCCGATTTCCTCGACATCAACGTCCGTGCGCCGAACCGTGTCGCTAACCACTTGTTCGCGTTCGCTGACCTGTTTGCCGACTTCGACTTCTTCGACGACGCGGGCTTGTTTCGAGACCACGGCTTGCTCGGAACGTTCGGTGATTTCGATATCGCCTTCTTTAAAGCTTGACATATCCGCATCAGTTACGGCGCGGTCAACCGGGCGACGATTGACAACAACGTGTTCTTCGCGCAGACGCACGGTTTCTTCGACCGGCTTTTCAATGACGCGGCTGCGAACACGCACGCCGCCGCCTTGGACTTCGCGCTTGCCGACTTGCAATTGTTCTTCGATAATCGGAATCGTCGTATCGCCTGTCGCCGCCGTACGATTTTGCGTCATATCGCCGGTTGCGGCGGTTCTGTTTTGCGTCGTTGCTGTGCCGCCGCTTTGCGCATAATTTGCTTGATATTGTGCGGCGCGTTCGTCAACGTCAACCGCGCCGTTGCGGTCGAGAATGTCGGCGATTTGACGCGCGCGTTCGTCCGAATCGGTTTGGATAGTTAAAATTGCTTCGGTGTCGGTCGCTACTTCCGAATAAGTTCTCGCTTCAGGCGAATCATCGCCGAAAAGCGAATTGAAAAAACCGCTCACGCCGCCGCCCGTGGTGCCGGTTGTCGTGCCACCCGTCGCGCCGCTCGTCGTTTCGTCAATGCGTCTGTTTGAAAAGTCAATGTTTTCTTCGGCGAAACCCGCCGCTACCAAATCGCGCATTGCTGCCTGTGCTTCCGTTTTACTATCGAATAAACCTATAACTGTGTGTGTCATAATAAATAATCTCCTTTTTAAAGTTTTTTCAAGTCCTCCAAATGTCGCCGAATATATCAGCGACGCCCCTTAAATTTAATCGCCGGAATTTTCCGTCCCCGCAATCCTGCTGACATCAATTTCCTCGCGGCGTAAAGTTACGCTTTGTGGTTGATGAGTTTCGACAACTTGTTTTCTGACCCGCAATTCTTCAACGAGCACAAGCCGTTTCTGCATTACGATTTGTTCCTGCATAACGGGAATAATCATTACATCGCCTTCGTGCCGCACTTGCGGCGCTTGGTCTACATACTGATTGACGGCGACGCGCTCGACCGTTACTTCCTCACGGAAAAGCGGTTCGTCAATCAATTCCTCGCGCTCGCTGATGCGTTTGGAAATCCGCACTTTGCCCGTCTCAACGACTCGTTTGTCAAGAAACGCTTCTTCTTCGATAACCGGAAAAACGAGCGTTTGATTGTCCGCCGCAATCTCCTCCGAAAACTTTTCAGTCGTAGTTGACGCCGCGTTCTGATTCGTCTCCATAATCAGTCTCCTCTTCCAAAAACAAGAAATGTATTTCGACATTATTGGGAGTTTTCGGATTGTTAAATTCGAATTTGAGCTAGTGCAAATCGTGTTCCAGAAATGACAAAAAATATTTTGTTCAGGCAGTGAAATTTTACAGCCCTTGTATTTATTGAATAAACTTTTTTGCGGCGCAGAACTGAAAATTCGTTCAGACGTTTTGTGATAAGATGACAAATAAAATTTCGTATTGATTTCGTGCCGGGCGCAGTATCGAAGACGAACGCCGCCCGCCGAAAACTTTTACACGGCTTATGGAAACAAGTTTTTACTGGCTGCCCGACTGCACGACTTGTCAAAAGGCGAAACGGCGGCTTGATTACCACCGGGTCGCGCCGACGAATTTTCGGGACATCAAGCAAGAACCGCTCGACCGCGCGGAAATCAAGCGGCTGGCAGTGCTTGTCGGCGGCGCGGAAAATCTCTTCTCGCGGCGTTCGGTCAAATACCGCGAACTCGGATTAAAAGACAAAACGCTTTCCGAGAGCGAAATGCTCGATTTGATGGCGGAGGAATATACTTTTCTGAAGCGTCCGATTTTGGTAATTGGCGACCGAGCCGTCGCCGGATTTTTCGAGAAGGAATACGACATGCTGCTGAGGAGCCGATGAAACAGGATTTTTTGAGTGAATACAATGCAATTCGCGCAGGCGGCGTCGGGTTTTACGAGCAGAAGCGCGGACTCATCGCCGTCTGGGGCAAAGAAGCCGTGCAGTTTTTGAACGGCTTGATGACCAACGACGCTGCCAAACTCGAAGAAGGCGGGCAGATGCGCGCCGCGTTTCCGAACGTGCAGGGCAGACTGTTGGCGACGGCGCACGTTCTGCGGCGCGGCGACAAATTTTTATTTGAAACCGAAACCGCCACGCGCGAAAAAATTTTTCAAAATTTGTTTCGTTTCACTTTTGCGGGCGATTTTTTCGTTGAAGATTTGTCGGACAGTTTCAGATATTTTGAAATCTTTAATTGGAAGTTTCAGATTTCAAGTCCCGACTTTATCGAATTTAATAATAATTTCGACGCGAACGTTTTCGTGCCGAACGATACGGCGGAAAATTTTACAAACGAACTGAAAAACGAAAACGCCGTCGGAATTTCCGACGAACTTTATGAAGTCCTGCGCATCGAAAACGGCGTGCCAATTTATGACGTTGACGCCAATGAAACGACAATCGTTCCCGAACTCGGCATCGAAAATTTAATCAGCTACAACAAAGGCTGTTACGTCGGACAGGAAATCATAGCCCGCATACATTTCCGCGGACATATCGCCAAACAGTTGACAGGTTTAATTTTGGAGGCGGAGGCAGCGCGAGGCGACGAGCTAAAATCGCTCGACGGCAAAAATGCGGGGAAAATAACTTCCGTCACATTCTCGCCGCGACTTGGAAAATTCATTGCACTCGCCTTCGTGCGTTACGATTATCTGGCGGAAGGCACAAACTTAAAAGTCAATGAAATGACCGGAGAAGTTAAAAATTTACCGTTTATAAAGTAAAATAATATACAAAAGAAAATGAATGAATTACAAGATATTGATTTGCCGAACGCCAAACTCGCCTACACGATTATTCAATCGCTGCTCAAAAATCAGGAAGCGTTAAGCGACCTTCTGGCGTTGATGGCGCACGCGCTCGACGAAGATGTGACGAAGGCTTTGACCAACACGAACCAGTGGGAAAAATATCTGGAGTCGAAACGCGAACTTGAAAACACGCAGTTGCAAATTGAAAAATTTACGGAAGAATTAAAAAAACTGGAAAACGGATAAAAAGTCAAAAGATAGGGTTTTCTATGTCTTAGCCTTTATCGTTATATTTGTCTTGCCGAATTTGTTTCTTAGTTATAGAAGCAGTCATATTACAGATAAATATTTTGAAAGAGTCGAAAGAGATTATCGAGCGTGCTTGAAAAGAGCCGAAGAAGATTCAGTTGACAAAAGATGGTGTCACGAAATTGAATCTGCATCAGTAAATAATTTTTATTCAACTAACAATCTTTTTGAAATTACTTTGTTGATGAATCTTTTTCTGCCCGTTTTATTTGGTCTAATAATTAATACAAATAAATTAAGAAAACAGATTGAAGAATTAAATGTTTGACTTAATCATCATCGGCGCGGGACCGGCGGGAATTTCCGCCGCATACGAAGCGCAAAAACTCAACCTCAATTACCTGGTGCTGGAGAAAAATTTAATCGGCTACACGATTTATCAATATCCGGTCGGCTTGACGGTTTTCTCGACGGTCAACGAACTCGAACTCGAACCGAACACGCTTTTTCCGGCGAGAGAAAAGCCGACACGCGAAGAATTATTGTCTTATTACACCAGGTTTGTTCTGGAAAAAAATCTCAGTATTCAGTGGGAAGAAGCGGTCGGCGCGGTCGAGAAAATTTCTGAGAATCATTTTGTCGTAAAAACCGAAAAGGGCGAATACGAATCGCGCAAAGTTTTATTCGCCACGGGTGCGATGCAGCATCCGCGACGTTTGAACGTCAAAGGCGAAGACTTGCCGAAGGTGCATCATCTTTTCCGCGAAACTTATCCGTACGTCAAAAAACACGCTCTCGTCGTCGGCGGCGGAAACTCGGCGGGCGAAGCCGCTTTGTTTCTGGCGCAGGAAGGCGCGTTTGCAACGCTGGCGACGTTTCGCAAAGATTGGGAAGAAACCGATCCGAAGCAGGGCTGTATTAAACATTGGGTCAAAGAACCGCTTGAAGCGCAGTTGGAAAAAAATTGTCTCGACGTTTTTTTCCTGGGCGGCGTGGTTGAAATTAAAGAAAGGGAAATTGTCTTGGAAGATGAAAACGGCAACGTCGAAACTTTGCCGAACGATGCGGTGTTCATTTTAATCGGCTCGGACGCGGATTTAACGATGCTCGAACGTCTCGGCGTGGAGATGAAAGATTCAAAATACGGGCGAATTCCGATTTACGACGAGGAGACTTTTGAGACGAACGTCGCGGGCGTTTATGTGGTCGGGCATTTCACCGAAGCCAGACACATTGCGGGCGCGATTGAAGTGCCGAAAAAAATCGTTCCGCTAATCGCTGCTCGGTTTGCGCTGGAAAAATCCGCTTAATTCTTTGTTAAACGCATCCGAAAGTTGAACAGTAAAATGTCAAAACGAACACTTACTATTATCATTAGTTGGACAGTCGCCTTATGGAGTATTGGAACAGCTATTTATGCAGTAAAATGGATAGTGGAGGAGATGGCTAAAACGGAGTTCTTTGCTATTTTTGCTATTTATCATTTCGCCGTTAGAATATTGCCGCTCTTTATAATAAGTCTCATTCTAATAATTGTTGTCGAGCTAACAATCTGGGGATTTTTGCCAAACAAAGAATAAAATTTGCGCAATGAGGTGCGTCTAGTAAGTTTTTGAACGTCAGGTTGAATAAAATCGTAATTGAATGGACATCACACGCGCAAAAGAAATTCTCAAAAGTCAGTTCGGCTACGATTCGTTTCGTATGAATCAGGAGCAGGCGATTGAAGCCGTTTTGCAGAAAAAGGATTGCGTCGTGTTGATGCCGACCGGCGGCGGGAAATCTCTTTGTTACCAAATTCCCGCGCTGCTGCTCGACGGTTTGACGGTCGTCATTTCTCCCTTGATTGCGCTGATGAAAGATCAGGTTGACGCGCTGAGAAACAACGGCGTCGAAGCCGCGTTTTTAAATTCGACGCAGACCGGGCGCGAACAGACCGAAGTTTTTCAAACAGTCAGAAGCGGCAAATTAAAATTGCTTTACGTCGCGCCGGAGCGCCTTTTGCAAACGGGCGACCAATTTATTGATTTTTTAAAATCGGTTAATGTGTCGCTGTTTGCGATTGACGAAGCGCATTGCATTTCGAGCTGGGGACACGATTTTCGACCGGAATATATTCAGCTCGGAAAACTGAAAAGATATTTTCCCGACGTGCCGCTCATCGCGCTGACGGCGACCGCCGACAAACCCGTTCGTCAAGATATTGTCGAACGATTAGGTATCAGGAATGCCGCGCTGTTTGTTTCGAGTTTTAATCGTCCGAACATTTTTTACAAAATCGAGCCGAAACGAAATTCCTACGCTCGGCTGCTCGAATATCTCGAATCGCGCCGCGCCGAAAGCGGCATCGTTTATTGTCTGAGTCGCAATTCGGCGGAAAGTCTGGCGGCGGATTTGCGCGACGAAGGGTTCGACGCGCTCGCCTACCACGCCGGACTCGATAAAGAAACACGCGACAAAAATCAGAGTTTGTTTTTAAAGGACGAAGTGAAAATTATCGTCGCCACAATTGCGTTCGGGATGGGCATTGACAAATCGAACGTGCGTTTCGTCGTCCATATGGATTTGCCGAAGAATATCGAAAGCTATTATCAGGAAACCGGACGCGCCGGACGCGACGGTTTGCAATCGGAAGCGCTGCTGTTTTTCAGTTGGGGCGATATCAACAAACTCAAAGGTTTCGCCGAAGTCGAAGGCAACAAATCGCAAACCGAAATAATGCTGAAAAAGCTGAACACGATGGGCGCGTTCGGCGATTTGAAAACTTGCCGGCGACGTTTTTTATTAAATTATTTCTCCGAAGAACTGACCGAAGACTGCGGGCATTGCGACAACTGCAACACGACGTTTGAACGTTTCGACGGCACGATTATCGCGCAGAAGGCATTGAGCGCGGTTTATCGTACCGGACAGCGTTTCGGCTTAAATTATTTGATTGATTTTTTGCGCGGCTCGCAGGCGAAGACAATTTGGGAAGAACACAAGCGTTTGAAAACTTACGGCGTCGGCGCGGACATTTCCAAAAATAATTGGTTTGAGTATTTTCGAGATTTAATCGAGCAGGGCTATTTGAAACAAGCCGAAGGAGCGTTGCCGACGATTGCGTTGACGGAAAAAAGTATTGACGTTCTGCGCGGCACAGAGCGTGTTGAATTATTCAAGGTGACGATTAAGGAAGACAAAAAAGAAAAATCGCTCGTTTCAGGAGTCGCGCACGATTACGAAAAAGATTTGTTTGACGAACTGCGCCGGGTGCGAACCGTTTTCGCCCGCGAAGAAAACGTGCCGCCATATGTCGTTTTCTCCGACGCGACGTTGATTGAAATGGCGACCTACCTGCCGCAGTTAGAAGATGAGATGCGAAGAATTTCCGGCATCGGCGATTTGAAATTACAGAAATACGGCTCGGATTTTTTACAAGTAATTACGGATTACTGCGACCGAAATAATTTAACTTCGCGCATCAATTTGAAAACGCCGAAACGCGAAGCCAAAACACGGACGAAGCGCGACGCGGGTGGGCAAACCACTTACGACGTTTCACTCGATATGTTCAAATCCGGACTTTCAATTTCCGAAATCGCCGAGTCGCGCGGAATAGCGGTCAGCACGGTTGAAACGCATCTTGTCAGGTTTATCGGAAGCGGCGAAGTGATGCTCGACGACCTTGTCCACGTAGATAAAATCGAAACGATAAAAAACGCCATCGTTCATTTGAACGCCGGTTTCGCCGTCGCGCCCGTCAAAGAGTTTTTAGGCGACGATTACAGCTACGGCGAAATCCGCGCGGTGCTGGCGACGATGTAAAAGATTGAAGAAAATGACTGGGGCGCAAGCGTCCGCTTGCGCCCCAGTCGGTTGCGTTTTGCACGCGCTTTGTTTATCAAAAATTACTGCGCTTTCTTTTCAGTTCTAAACAAAACTTTCGGCGGCAAATTTTGAAATTTTTCCGCGATGTTCGCCGGATTTATTTCATAGCTTTCAATCGAAACGGTTTCAGCCGTTTTTCCGTTTGCGGTTTGCGTCCAGGCAAAAGGCAGCCGCAAGCCGCCGACGGTTCGATAATCGGAAAACTTTATATTGATTTCAGCCAGCGTCGGCGCGTCCGTTTCCCTAACAAAAACTTTTACATCTTTATTGTCGGAACTTGGCTTATCTTCGCGGTTGATTTTGATAACTTTCGGCAAATCCATTCCTTGATAGCTCATCATTACAGGCAGCTTGGTTGATTGACTCAAATATATTTTCGCAACCGAATCATTGCCCGTTTTGGCTTCGACGATTTCGCAAGCCGTTCCGTCAACATCGCCCGCGCCGACGTAAAAGTATGAAACGTCAACGCCTTCGGGCGCAGTTAAAAATAAACTCAACATCGTGCGAAGAAGTTCGTTGCGATGATTCTCGCCGTCGCCTTTAACGACGCGCATTTCTTTAACCGCGCGGTTAGTGCCGTCGCTCGCCGGTCGAATATCTTCCGTTTCAATTTCGCCGTCGCCGTTCTTAACGATGACAACTTTATTTTTTAACGCCGCGTCTTTGTCGGCGGAATTATAAATTGTTTTGTCGCCGTCGCCTTTTTTAAGGATAACAATTTTGCGTTCTTCATTGACGACTTGTTTCGAGCCGTCGCCGCTGATGTTTTCTGTTCGCAGCTTCATCCGTTTGCCGAACTGATTCGGCAGCGCGAGATTCATTTCGTAATCGCCTGTCTGCGGTATATTTGTGCCGTCGAAATTGAACGTATGCGCGGCATTTCCTTTTGCCGTCAGACTGCGAACATTAGCGATATTCGCGTCGCCGCCGACGGCGATTCTGGCTTGCCGAATCAAAGCCAAAGCGCGTTCGTCGGATTTGAACCGCGCGCCGATTTGATTTGCAATGCTGCCCAGACCGATAAAAAAGACTGCTACACATAAAATAGAAAATATAAATCGTTTCATTTTTTGCCTCCGAGAAATTTGAATTTTTGCTTTTTTGTCAATTGACAGTTCGCAGTATCGCCGAAACTGAGGCGCGGGTGGTTAAGAGGACGCAAAGAATTTGTTAAGAATGTAAAATCTTTTGCAAAGCCATTTACAGACGAAAAAAGAGTGGTAGGATAAGTGAGAAATGAGAAGTGAGAAATGAAAATTAAATTGATAACTCACCTACGCACTTAAGATTTTCAGCCTGTTTTAACAGGCTTTCCGCGTTTACGCGGCTGAAAACCGAAATTGCGTAAGTTGAGTTGATAAATCTTCTTTCTTATTTCTCATCTCTCCTTTAATTTTATGAAGCGTTCCTGGTTTCCAATCACACTGGTCCTTTTGCTTCTGGGTTTGCTCGCTCTGCTGGCGACTTTGCAATACCGTTGGCTCGGACAAATCAGCGACGGCGAACGGACACGTCTGCAAAATCGTCTGCAAACGGACACGCGCCGATTCGCTGAAGATTTTAATCGGGAAATTCAAAACGCCTATTTTAATTTTCAATTGAACAGCGAGGTTTGGCGCGAAAAAAATTGGAACGAATTTAATCAACGAGTTGATTTCTGGCGCGGCAAAACGGCGTATCCGAACTTGATAAAGAATTTTTATTTCGTCGAACTCGGCGGCGAAAATCTCCTGTGTTACGACAATCAAAGCAAGACTTTTCAAGCGGCTGATTGGACTGCGAATCTAATAAATTTGAAACCGAAGATTTTCGCCGAAACAAATTTTCAGCCGATTGCCGAAGACGTTCCCGCGCTGTTGATGCCCGTTCACACTGCCGAAGATAAAATAAGTCGCGTCATCAACATCAGAACGGCAAAGATCGAACAAGAAGACATTTCGTCGGTTATGATGCCGAAAAGATACGGCGTTTTGGTCATCGAACTCGACGCGGACGTGGTTGTCAATCAGCTTTTACCTGACGTGGCGAAAAAGTATTTCAGCGACAGCAGTGGCGGCGCGGATTATAAATTCGCCGTCGCGGGCGCCGAAAACCGGGTTGTTTTTCAAACCGAAGATTTAACCGCGATTGATTCGAGCGCAAAGTTTTTCAATCTCGCGCCCGACAATTTTATTTCCTTTAACAACCGCGAATTGCTTTCCACAATTCAGGGCGAAAAAAAAAGCGTGGTTTTTAGCCGGATTGAGCGCGTGACACGCCATTCTGCGGCGAACGACAAACCAAATCGCATCGAGACGCAAGTGTTGAAAGGCGACGAAAAACCGCGCATCAGAATTTTCGAGGGCGAGAATTTGCGGCACAATGACGGCGTTTGGACTTTGAACGTCCAGCACACGGCAGGCTCGCTCGAACAATTTATCGCCAACACGCGCCGCAAAAATTTGGGCGTAAGTTTTGGAATTTTATCGCTGCTCGCCGTCAGCGTTGTTTTAATTTTCCTCTCGGCGCAACGCGCAACTCGATTCGCGCAAAAGCAAGTTGATTTCGTCTCGGCGGTGTCGCACGAATTTCGCACACCGCTCGCTGTCATTCGTTCAGCGGGCGAAAATCTGTCTGACGGCGTGGTGCGAGACGAAAACCAAGTTTCAAAATACGGCGCGCTCATCAAACGCGAAGGCGTAAAACTTTCGGCGATGGTCGAGCAGATTTTGGAATTCGCCGGCGCGAGTTTGGGAAAACGAAAATACGATTTGCGCGAAACTGAAATTGAAAAAATTATCGAAAACGCTTTGGCGGAATGCGAGCCGTTGATAAAAGAAAAGGGTTTTACGGTTGA
Organism: Pyrinomonadaceae bacterium; assembly: GCA_030448055.1. Lineage (GTDB taxonomy): Bacteria > Acidobacteriota > Blastocatellia > Pyrinomonadales > Pyrinomonadaceae. The sequence goes on along the minus strand of JAUJNR010000001.1, from coordinate 1,893,551 downwards.
GAAAGAAATCGCCGGAAATCTGCCGCCGTTCGCGGCTGACGAAAAAGCGTTGAGCCAGACGATTCAAAATTTAGTCGTCAATTCGGTCAAATACTCGAACGGAAACTCTTGGCTGAAAATCTCGGCGACGAACGGCGGCGGTCGAATAAAAATTGTCGTTGAAGATAAAGGCATCGGCATCGCGCCGAAAGATTTGAAGCATATTTTCGAGCCGTTTTATCGCTCAAAAACCGTTGTTGACGAGCAAATTCACGGCAGCGGTTTGGGCTTGAGTTTGGTCAAGCAAACCGTCGCGGCACACGGCGGGCGCATTGCGGTCGAGAGCGAAATCGGAAAGGGAAGCCGGTTCACGATTGAGTTGCCGCAAGCAAAAAATTAACCGCAAAGGACACAAAGGACGCCAGGGAAATAAAAAAGAAAATATAATAGTCGTTTTTAGATTTTGGTTTTTTTTAAATACTTTGCGTCCTTCGCAGTTAAAAATTTCCTAAACGGTTAAAATTCCAATGAAAATTTTATTAGTCGAAGACGAAGCGGGTTTGATTTTGACGCTCACCGACCGTTTGAGTAGCGAAGGCTTCGACGTGCGAAGCGCGACCGACGGCGAACGCGGGTTGTCTGACGCTCTCGCCGAATCTTTTGATTTGATAATTTTGGACGTGATGTTGCCGAAGCGAAACGGTTTGGATGTCTGCCGCGATCTGCGGCAGAAAAACGTACACACGCCGATTTTGATGCTCACGGCAAAAGGCGAAACGCTCGACAAAGTTCTCGGCTTAAAACTCGGCGCGGACGATTATTTGACGAAACCGTTTGAAATGTTGGAACTGCTAGCACGAATAGAGGCGCTGATGCGGCGTTCGACGAACACGAACGGAAACGCGACCGACGCCTTTCGTTTCGGCGACGTTTCGGTTGATTTTCGCCGCGCCGAAGTCAGCAAAAATAATCAGCCGGTCGAACTCTCGGCGATTGAATTTAAACTTCTGCAATTTTTAATCGAAAATCGCGGCGCGGTTCACTCGCGCGATAAATTGCTCGACGCGGTTTGGGGCTACGACGCGATGCCGACGACGCACACGGTTGACGTTCACGTCGCGTGGCTGCGGCAAAAACTCGAAGCGAATCCGAAACATCCGCAGTTTATTCAAACCGTTCACGGTTTGGGCTATAAATTCGTCACCTAATTTTTTTGGTCAAATTTTCATAGTCCGCCGGCGTGTCAACGTCAAACGCGCTTTCGGGAAATGAAATCGCTTCAGCTTGAGCGGCGTATTTTTGCACGGTGATGAGATGTTTTTGAGACGAGCGAAATTGAATTTGATGCTCAGCCTTGAAAAGCGTCGGCAGAAAAAGGAAAATACCAACTAAGGAGAAAGAATCGAAAACGGAAATGTCGGAACGGGTTTTGAGCCGGTCGCCGCTTTTTCTGATTAACAACAAAATGCAGGATCACGAATTTATAAGCCAAGTGCAGCAACGCATCCGAGTCGAATCGGCGGAGGAAGCAAAAAATACCGTGCGCGCAACTTTGCAAACTCTGGCAGACCACTTGGCAGGCAACGCGCCCGCCAAACTCGCGGCGCAGTTGCCCGAAGAGATCGTAGCTTTTATCACCGAACACAAAAGCGACCCGAACGCGACAGGCGAAGGTTTCGGGGTGGAAGAATTCGTTAGGCGGACGGCGGAGCGAAGCGGGCTGCAAGACGCGGCGACGGCAAAAAGCTACGCCGTCGCGGTTCTCGCCGTGATGCGCGAAGCCATCTCCGAAGGCGAGTTCGCCAAAATGCGCGGAACTTTGCCCGACGAATACGACGCGCTGTTCGCGGATGGCTATTCGGCGAATCTCTGAAAACGATTTTTTCAAAAAACCGGTTCGCGGCTTTCATTACAGCCGGACGCATCTCTGAAAATCGCCGACCGGCGAATTTTCCGCGTCTTGATTTCCGGGCGACATATCGCGCCGAATCGCGCCTGTTAATTATAAGTTTTTCGCTTGAATCTCGAAAGATTCGAGCCGCGCCACACAAGGCAAAAGGTTTTCGGGCGGAAACGTGTTAAGATAATGCAATGGTTTATATCAACATTCCCTATGTCGTCTCAAACGATTCGATTGACAAGGACACGGTGATCAGCGCGATACGCGCTTTGGACATCAGCGAAGATGCCAAACATCAGACGTATGAAGCGATTTACAATAAAGTTCCGGCAGGCGTTTCGTTCGCCGACGAAGGAATGGGCGAATCGTATCTGCTTGAGCGGATGCTGCGGCGGTTAGGAATTCCGCACCGGCAGTCGAAAAGCTGATTCGCGCCGGCCGACAAAAAAGATTGAAGTACGGGCAGTCTGCCGCCAGACTGTTTTTTTAATTTAAAGATACAGAATCGAACATTGATAATCTTGTATCTTATTATCAGACAATTTTATTATCAGACAATTTAGTTATCAGAAGAATTCTATTTATGCAGACTGAAGAAATTATCGAAGAGACACCGTTTGAAGAAACGGATGCAAATGAAAACGTCGAAATTGAAGCAGGAAAGGAAAATCCGTTTGAGCAATTTGGTTTGAGCGCGGATTTGTTGAAGGCGTTAAAGGAAGTCGGTTATGAAACACCGTCGCCGATTCAGTTGAAGACGATTCCGGTTTTGCTTGCGGGGCGCGATATTGTCGGGCAGGCGCAGACGGGAACGGGAAAAACGGCGGCGTTCGCTTTGCCCGCGTTGCAGAAGCTCGAAGCCGCAAGCCGCAAGGCGCAGGTTTTGGTTTTAGTGCCAACGCGCGAATTGGCGATTCAAGTCGCCGAAGCGTTTCACACTTACGCGAAATTTACGGGCGGCGTGCGCGTGCTGCCGGTTTACGGCGGACAGGCAATCTCGCAGCAAATTAAACATTTGCGAAGCGGCGTGCAGATTATCGTCGGCACGCCGGGGCGCGTGATGGATCATCTGCGACGCGAGACGATTGATATATCAAATTTAAAGATGGTCGTTCTCGACGAAGCTGACGAAATGCTGCGGATGGGTTTCGAGGAAGATGTCGAATGGATTTTGTCGCACACGCCCGAAGCCCGGCAGACGGCTTTATTTTCCGCGACGATGCCGCGCCAAATCCGGCGGCTTGCCGAAAAGTATCTGAAAGAGCCGGTCAATCTCGAAATCGAACGCAAGACGATGACCGTGCCGAACATCAAGCAGTTTTATATCAACGTCACCGAAAATCAGAAAACCGACGCGCTGACTCGCCTGCTGGAAATGGAAACGGTGACGGGCGAAGCGGTTTTGATTTTTCACCGCACGAAAATAGGCGCGGATGCGCTGACGAATAAACTGCAAGCTCGCGGTTACGCTGCCGAAGCGATGCACGGCGATTTAAGTCAGGCGCAGCGCGAGGCTTTGATTAAACGTCTGCGCGACGGGCGCGTGGAAATCGTCGTGGCGACCGACGTTGCCGCTCGCGGTCTGGATGTCGAGCGCATCGGTTCGGTCATCAATTACGATATGCCCGGCGACACTGAATCTTACGTTCACCGCATCGGTCGTACGGCTCGCGCCGGACGCGAAGGCACGGCGGTTTTGTTCGTTACGCCGCGCCAGCAGCGGATGAAACGCGACATCGAGAGTTATATCAAACAGCAAATCCCGCCGATGAAATTGCCGACGCAGGCAGATGTCGCTTCGCGCCGCATCAATTTGTTTAAGGAGCGAATTTTGAAAACGCTCAAAGATGAAGAACTGGATTTATACTTGTCTTTAATCGAGGAATTGGCGGAAGAAAGCGGCTGCGATATGTCCGAAATCGCCGCCGCCGCCGCATTTTTAGGCGCGGGCGATAAGCCGCTGGAAGTTCCGGTCGAGCCGAAGGTCGAACAATTTTCTTTCAGAGAAGAAGATATGGTGCGTCTATTCATTGATGTCGGGCGCAGTCATCGTATCAGCCCGTCGGATATTGTCGGCGCCGTCGCCAACGAAGGCGGCGTGCCGGGCAAAGCAATCGGCGCGATTGATATTTACGACCGCTTTACGTTCGTTGATGTGCCGTCCGAAATGGTTGAGCAAGTTTTGAAGCAAATGAGCAGCACGCGCGTTCGCGGACAAAACGCCAACATTCGCCTCGCTTCATCGCACGACGCGCTGAGCGATTCGCGCCAATCACGCAGCAGCCGGCGCGAATCGAATCAAAGAAACGATTCGTGGGAAAAACCCACGCGCCGCCAGCCGGAAAAGAAAAGCCGCGTTTCGGAATACGCCGAGCGATTTGAGGACAATGTGCGCCGCAATGCGAAGCCCGCCAATACGTTTGAATCGAAACCGCCGCGCCGTAAAGCGAAACCCATCAACACCTTCGCCGCGCCGTACGACAACACGACGGGCGGCAAGCCGCCTGGGAAAACTCCGTCGAGAAGCAAATTGACCGCGCCGTTCGCTTTGCCCGAAGACCGACCGCGCCGCAAAAAGACGACAGACTTTGATAAGTCGCAAGCGCGACCACGCCGCGCCCCGACATCCGATTTTGATTTCGTGGAAGACCGTCCGCGCCGCAAAGCAAAAACCGAAACCGCTTCCGGTTCGGCTTTTGGAAAATTCGCCGGGAAACCAAACCGAAATGCCGCGCCCGCAAAAGGTAAGGGAAAGAAGAAAACGGTAAGCAAAGGCAAAAAGAAGCGTTGAGATTATAGGTTCGGTTGACATAAAAATGTTCTTCAAGGTTCCGTAGGAACGACATATTTATAGATAGAATTTTACAAAGAATTGGCTGAGTTCCGTAGGAACGGCATAAATTATGCTGTTCCTACGGAACTCCCTCGCCTTGTCCGATGGATTTCTATAAACATTCCGCTCCTGACGGAGCTAAAAACTCTTATGTCAACAGAACCTAAAACATTTCAATTTGTTTCTCGTCTTTGTAAAATTTTTCGGCTTGCTTGAACGTCGTCATATTCGGCGGCATCGAAACGTCTTTGCCGTTTAACAATTCTTCAATCGTGAGAATTTGCAGGCGCGGAAAATCTCGGTTCCAGCCGTCGGAATGATAAAAGCCAGCGCTTGCCGGTTCGGTTCGCATACTCCGGTCGAATCTTCGAGCGTGATGAAAACGCCGATTGTTGCAGATTCTTGTGTCATCCCTAAACAAACGGTCTGATGAGTCCGCGATAAACGCCTAAAATTTCCACCTTGTTTGCTGGAAGTTTCAAAGTTATGTAGTCGTTGTTTGCCGGACGCAACTCGATGTGCGCTCCGTCGCGGTAGAATTGTTTGAGGAAGATTTGTTTGGTCGTCAGCGCCGCCACAATGTCTCCGTCGCGGGCGTATGAGCGTTTTTCAATCAGCGCAACGTCGCCTTCGCAAATATGCTGGTCGAACATCGCATCGCTTGTGACGCGAAAGGCTCGCAGACGTTCCGGCTCCTGATTGCCGAGCAGAAGCTTCGGCACGTAAAGCGGCTGATTTTCCCAATCTTCGGTGTAGGTTTCGTCTTTCGGAATTGCCAGCCATTCGATTTCGCAAACCGCGTCGGCGATAGTTGCGGGGGGGCGCAAATCAATCCAGAAACTGCCGTTTTCGCGCCGCCGCGCCAGCAAGCCCTGCGCTTCGAGAGCTTCGATATGTTTGGCGATTCCGGCTTTCGAGGCGACTCGCAAATGTCTGGCAATCAATTGGTAGGACGGTTCGTAACCGTGTTTTTCCACGTATTGCTTGATGTAATCGAAAACTTCTTTTTGTCGTTTCGTGCGCGGCTGCATTGCACGATTGTATAGATTCGGGATTCGGGATTCAAGATTTGAAGTTTAAGATTTTGCGTAAGGAAAATTTACAGCGGCAGACACAAACAAAAAGATTGCTGGATTTTGTTTTTTCCATCCCTATTTACCTCTGTTATTCCTGTAAATTGTTCCTAATATGTTATAATTTGATTACTGTTTACGGAGGATTTTAGATTTATCAGTAATATCAGCGGCTTTACGCAAGGCTTAAAACAAAATCAGTTAAAACGAATCGAGCGGCTCGCCACGCGGCGCGTAGCGCCCGAACAAATCGTTTCGCCGGAACTTGCCCGACAGCTCACGGAAATATCTTTCGAGACGGGCAGACAAATCGGCGTTCTCATTAACCGCAAAGGACAAGTCGAATACGTGATGGTCGGCACGGCGAAGCGCATCGAGATGCCGGACTTCGGACGCGCCCGCGTTTCCGCCGACCGTTTTCGCGGTTTGCGCTGCGTTCACACGCAGCTTTCCGGCGAAAAATTGACGCAGGACGATTTGACCGACTTGGCTCTTTTGCGGCTCGATTTGATGGCGACGATTCAGGTTGACCGCGAAACCGGTTTGCCGAACAACGTCTATTCGGCGCATCTGCTGCCGACGACCGCCGAAAAATTGGAGACCGAAAGCCAATCGCTTTCTTACGAATTTTTAGCGCCGACGATTCCCGCGCATCTCGACACGAATTTTATCAATTTGATAAATTCCCTGGAAAACGAGATGGCGCGAAATCGTCTGACGGCGCGCAACAAACAGACGACGCGCGACCGCGTGATTTTAGTCGGCGTAACCGACGGCTACCAGTCCGAAGCCGAAGAATCAATGACCGAACTCGAAGAACTTGCGCTGTCGGCTGACGTGATTGTGCTGGATAAAATTATTCAGCGCCGACCGAAAATTGACCCGAAAACGGTTTTGGGACGCGGTAAACTCGAAGAGTTGCTAATCAGAGCGATGCGTTTGGGAGCGGATTTAATCGTCTTTGACTCGGAACTTTCGCCGACGCAGGTGCGCTCGCTTTCCGAAGCGACCGAATTAAAAGTGATTGACCGACCGCAGTTGATTTTGGATATTTTCGCTCAACGCGCTCAATCGAGCGAAGGGAAGTTGCAGGTCGAATTAGCGCAGTTGAAATATCTTCTGCCGCGTCTGATGCAGGGACAAAATTCGGCTTTCTCCAGACTAGCGGGCGGCATCGGCGGGCGCGGACCTGGGGAAACAAAACTCGAAACCGACCGTCGCCGAGTGCGCGATAAAATCTCGCATCTCGAAAAACAGGTTGAAAGTTTGCGAAAGCAGCGGCAGCAGCGGCGCAAGGAAAGAATGCGCCGTGACGTGCCGATTATCTCTCTGGTCGGCTACACGAACGCCGGAAAATCAACTTTGCTGAACACTTTGACGCAGAGCAAAGTTTACGCGGAAAAGAAAATGTTCGCCACCTTAGACCCAACATCGCGCCGTCTGCGTCTGCCGATTGAGCAGGAAATTATCATCAACGATACGGTCGGATTTATCCGCGATTTGCCGGAAACTTTAGTCGCCGCTTTTCGTGCCACGCTCGAAGAAATCGCTGACAGCGATTTGCTCGTCCACGTCGTTGACGCGGCAAGTCCGCAGGCGCTGGCGCACGTCGAATCGGTTGATAAGATTTTGCTCGACCTTGAGCTAAACAACATTCCGCGCCTTGTCGTTTTAAATAAAGCGGATTTGCTCGACGAAATTTCTTTAGAATCTTTACAGCGGCAGCTTTGGCTTGACAAACAAGCCGAAAGCGTGGCAATTTCAGCTATTCAATCCCAAACATTAAAACCTTTAGTGGAAAAAATCGGAGAAGTCGTCGGCAAAGTTATGACTTCAAATTTGCATCCTGTGGCAGTTTAGTTTTTGGTATTTAGTTTTTAGTTTTTGGCTTGATAAGGTGAATTAAGCTTGAAAACAAAAAAATCAAAAACTAAATACCAATCGCAGATATGAGCAAGCTTCTTCAAGATTTGGCAACGCCTTTATCCAAGATTCGCCAGAGTGCGCGGCAGTTTTTCGCGCGTCCGTTTGAAAATCTGTCCGAAAAGCGAAAGTTTTGGCTCGGCTTCGCCTTTTTGTGTTTGCTGACTACGTTTTTAATCAACAATCCGTTTTGGCGCACTGCCGCCGAGCCGTATAAAGAAGGCGACATCGCCCGCGAAAGCGTTATTTCCCCCGCCGATATTTCCGTAAACGACGCAGAAGAAACTGAACGAATCAGAGAATCGGCACGGACAAGCGTCCAGCCGATTTTCGTCTATGAATCGAAACGCGCGGACGAAGCCGTCCAGAGTTTTCGCTCGGCGTGGGAAAATCTGGCGCGAAAAAGCGAAAACGCCGACGTTAATACAAGGACAAACGCCAACGCCAATTCAAAAGCGAACGCCAGCGAAAAGTCCGAAACGCAAATCGCCTGGATGGGCGCGGGCGGCGCGGAAGTCGGCAAAATTTTTGCCGCCCGACGATTCAGCACGAACGAACTCGAAGCCGTAACCAGGGTTTTGCGCGAAAATGCCGACGGTTCGATTTACGGCGACCAGGACCGGCAGTATTTTCAGGAAGAAATCACGCTCAACGACCGGCAAAAACCGAATCAGCAATCAATCGTGAAAATGCCGGAAAGCAATATGACCGCGCTTTCCGAGGCGAGGAATAAATTAAAGGACGGACTCAGACGAATCAGAAGTTTGTCGGAAGCGGAAGTCGAAGCGTTCAATGCCGCGCTCGCGCCGCTGATTCAGCCGAGCGTAGTGTTCGATTCGGCGGCGACCGAAAACGCGCGTCAGGCAATCGAGAAAACGGTGATGCCGGTTACGATTTCCCTAAAACGCGGGCAGACGATTGTGCGCGAAGGCGACACGATTACGCCCGTTGCGCTCGCGCAAATCGCCGCCATTCGCAGCTACAGCGATTCGACCCGTCGCCTGAATCGCTTTTTCGGCTTGCTCGCGCTCGTCTCCGCGCTGTTTTGGGTGGCGTGGAAGTTTATCGAGCATCGCGGAATCGTGCCGCGTCTGGTTCTCTCCGAACGCAAAACCTTCGCGCTTTTCGGCTTCATCGTTTTGGCGCAGACGGCTTTGATGGCGGTGTTTTTCCGTCTCGCCGAATTTACCGCCGCTCAGAACGTCAAAGCTCCGCTCAACGACCCGACGCTTTGGGCGCTGGCGATTCCGTTTGCCTTCGGAAGTCTTTTGATGACGCTGCTCGCCGACCGGCGCACCGCGCTTTTCACAGGGCTTTTTTTGTCGCTCGTCGCCGGAATGCTCGCGCCGAAAAGTTTGGAATTCGCTCTTTACACGGCAATCACCTCGGCGGTTGCGGTTTACGGCATCGGGCGGTACCGCTCGCGTCAATCGGTGACGACGGCGGGCGCGCTCGTTGGACTAGCGAGCGCCGCGGCGGCGGTCGCGCTGATCGGCTACACGCAGCAGCCGTTTATTTTGAACACGGTCGCGCTGGCAGTGAGCTGCAGTTTGGCAAGCGGGCTGATTACGGCGGCGGTGACGGCGGTTTTTCTGCCGCTCTGCGAAAACTCATTCGGCATCTTAACCGATGTCAAATTATTGGAATTATCGAACGCCGATTTGCCCGCGCTCGGACAATTGGCGCTGCGCGCGCCGGGAACGAACCAGCATTCGCACGCCGTCGGGCAATTGGCGGAAGACGCCTGCCGCGCCGTCGGCGCCAACGCTTTGCTCGCCCGGCTAGGCGCGCTGTATCACGACATCGGCAAAGCCGCCGCGCCCGAACATTTCGTCGAAAACCAGTTGGGCAAAAACCCGCATGACCGCCTGAAACCGGCTCAGAGCGCGAAAATCATTATCAGCCATGTCACCTACGGCGTAAAACTTGGCAGGGAAATGGGCTTGCCGCAGCGGATTATTGATTTTATTCCGCAGCATCACGGCACACGAACCTTGCATTATTTTTTGCGCAAAGCGCAGGCGGAAGCGCGCGACGGCGAGGAAATCGTCGAAAATGATTTTCGTTATCCGGGACCGAAACCGCAGTTTAAGGAAGCGGCGATTATGATGATTGCCGACAGTTGCGAAGCGGCGGCGCGTTCCTTGTCCGAGCCGACGCCGGAGAATATTCGCTTTATCGTGACGAAAATTATTGACGCGATTTTGTCTGACGACCAGCTAGACGAATGCGATTTGACGTTGCGCGAACTGACGCAAATCCGCGAAGTGATGATTAAGTCTCTGGTGGCGATTTATCATTCGCGCGTGGATTATCCGGGCTACACGCCGCCGCATTCAATCCGCACATTGATTCAATCCGCCGAGGAAGAGTCCGAAGAGCGCAGCTTGCAGCGGTATAACAATCCGGCGGAAATTCCCATTAGTCGCGGCGGCGAAGTCGAAGACGAAGCCATTGACTGCGTGCGCCAGCCGGACAAAGCCGAAGCCAAAACAGTCAGATAAAATTTTTATAAATCAATCGGGCTTCGCACGCCGAGCCGGTTGTTTTGCAGAACGTGCGTGTAAATCATTGTTGTCGAAAGTTCCTTGTGTCCGAGCAAGTCCTGAACGGCGCGAATGTCACAGCCGTCTTGCAGAAGATGCGTCGCAAACGAATGGCGAAGCGTGTGGGGACTGGCGTTTTTCGGGATGCGGCTTTTTTGCAAGGCTTCTTTGAAAAGTTTTGGAGGCTCGAAGGCGAAACGTGGTGTCTGCCGGTTTGACCGGAACGCGCATTGACGCTCAAATTTTTCGACGGAAAAACGTATTGCCAAGCCCACTCTTTTTCCGCATTCGGATATTTTCTGGAGAGGGCGAACGGCATCTCGACACGACCGAGACCGTTTCGCAAATCCATTTCGTGAAGTTTCCGAACCGTCTGTAATTGTTTCTGAAGCGGTTCGATAAGTTTCGTCGGCAGAACGGTGAATCGGTCTTTCCCGCCTTTGCCGTCGCGCACGACGACTTGCCGAAAACCGAAGTCCAAATCTTTAACGCGCAACCGCAGCGCCTCGGTCAGACGCAGCCCCGCGCCGTAAAGCAAACCGGCGATCAGCCTATTGGTTCCGTCCAAATGTCCAAGAATCCGCTTCACCTCGTCTTTGGTCAGCACGACGGGGACGTGACTCGATTTTTTGGCGGGCGTGAATTTTTCGAGCCACGGCAGATCAACTTTCAAAACTCCGCGATAAAGAAAAAGCAGTGCGGCGAGAGCTTGGTTTTGCGTCGAAGCTGAAACGCCGCCTTCCACCGCAAGGTGCGACAAAAACGCTTCGACCTCCACCGCACCCATTTCGACCGGATTTCTAATGTCGTGAAAGCCGATGTAGCGGCGAATCCAGTAAATATACCGTTTTTCGGTTTCATAACTGTAACGCTGTGTCCGCATTAGAGCGCGAACTCGGTCGAGCAATTTCGGCATAGTTTCTCCAATCGGTGTAAATTTTTACACCGAATAGCTTTTTGACCGCAACGATAGAATAAAACATCACAAAAATCAAATCCTCATTGACTTTTCTGTTTTAGTTAGAGTATAAAATCTCGGTGTAAGAAAGCCGAAGTTTCGTTCAATACAAAGTTAGCTGTCTCTTATTGTGTAGCGGTGTAAGACTTTTTTTGCGGAGGTTATAGTTGACTCTATGAAACTGAATCAGCGAGTCGTTTCGCAAATGCCATTGTCTGAAATATGGAACGAGCATCGTATCGTAAGCACGAAAATGATTCGCAGTTTAAGTGTTGCTGACATAGCCGATATGTTGCGCGTTGGAGAAGTAAGTTTTGTTGTGGCAAATATCGGCGACAAGCTAAAATGGATACCGCTTGAAGAATGTTTTAAGTTTTGGAAGTCAGAGGTAAAAATGCGAGTAGCCAATCCCGAAGCAGAAGGATTTTATTTGGAAGATTTTCCAGAAGAATACTGCTATGTTGCGGAAGAATGGGAAGCAGAAGAAAATACGCCCATAATTCTTCTGAAGATGTCGCATTAAGTTGCGCCAAAAGGAAAGAAGCGCATCATTTCCAACGGCGACAGCTAACAATTCAATGGACGTGAGGGCAAAACACGGACGCTTTATGGTTTGCCTGATTGCGCGGTGTTTTGCCCCACGTCATCTCAGCCGTTAGGCGTCCATTGATTTGCGTAATTCGATACATTATGAATGAAAGAGAAAAATCCATAACAGAGCGTCAGGAATGGTATGACGCAGCACATAAAAGAGCGCTCGAAAAATTTCCCAAGCCGGGTAATAAGCTCCGTTATCGCGGCACTACCCCATATTGGCATACAAACATTATCGCCAACGCCGAAAAAGAGCTTCGCATCGGTGAGATTTATACTCCCAAGAGCCTCGAATTAGGTAGGAGTTGGTGTCTTGTTACTCTTGAGGAAACAGGAGAAACCGAGTATTCATTAGGCTTCTTTGATATATTTTCAGAATCCGAGCAAAGGTTTAAACACCCGGCTGAAGATTAAAATTGCAATCATTCTTTTGCGAGCAAATACGTTGAACAGTAAAACCTTTGAAGGCTCAATCAATCTGTAGAAATTCATTGTTTAAGTCAAATAGTGGAAAGCAACGCCTAACAAGTTATTGCACGCGAGCGGCAACCGCCACTTTGTTTTCTTTGCCAGCGTCTCAAGGTTGCCGCCGCGTGAACGCCGCCGTTGGGTGCTTTCTTGTTTATCGCTTAGTGCTGTAAAATCAAAAACGAATTTGGAGGAAATTGAATGGGATTTTTTGATGGACTTTTAGGAAACGCCTCAGAAATTGACCCGAATCAGGCGCAAAACGAGTTTGCACAAATCTATGCGCCGAATGAAAAAGTGCAAAAAGCATATATTCTGATTCGGGATTTTTTTATTTTCACGGATAAACGGCTGATTCTTGTAGATAAACAAGGACTGACCGGACACAAAGTTGATTATCATTCGATTCCTTATAAAAGTATCACGCATTTTAGTATAGAAACGGCAGGTCATTTTGACCTTGATGCTGAATTAAAAATTTGGATTTCCGGTAGTCCCGCACCATTCCAAAAGAGATTTAATAAAAAATTGAACATTTATCAGCTTCAAAGTGTTCTGGCTTATTTTGTTCTCCGGTAGTTTCACCTGTTAAAGTTTGAGTGTAAGTTATGTTTTCAAATTTAGGCTTAAACATTTTTACAAAAGAAGCGTGTAAATCACGCCGCACCCAACAAATCAATGGACGTGAGGCAAAAACAGCTACGTTGTCTTTAGGTTAGCTTGCGTGTGTTTTTGCCCACGTCATCTCAACCGTTCGGCTCTTTCTAGTTGTCCGCAAACGGTTATTTTGGTTGGAGATTTTTAATATGTCTATAAAATTTTTTACTTACCGCATAAAAATTGCGCTCTGTGTGAGTTTGTTTTTAATATCTCTTTCATCCTCACAATTTTCTCAAGTAAATAAAACAGCAACTTCAAATCAATCGAATTCGGTGCCGTCGCAATATCCTCGAATGACAAATGCTATAGCTGACGAAATGACAAAGACATATTCTTATTATATGTTTCAGCTATTTTTAGTGCAGGAGTTATCAAAGAAATTCCCTGAGATGGCAACAGATTTGAGTAAAGCGCAATTACATTTTGACAGGACTTTTAAGCCATCAATAATTACTATTGATGCAATTATGACTAAAGAGAACACCACTTGGGCAACCGATAAACCAGCGTTTTTAGAGACGGCGAAAAATAAAATTGCAAGTGTTAACGTGACGGAAGCTCAGGCTAAAGCCTTTGTTGCTGAACTTACTTCCCGTGCTAACGGCAAACTAACTTCACCAGTTCTTGAAACATTGCTCATTTACAACCCAGATTTCCTGAAACAACCCGCAGAGGAATTTATCTGTGAATATAAACAAACCTTTCGCACCAAAGACCACCCCAAATCAAAAGGCATTGACCTGCAAATAGATTTCCCGCGTAGTTGGAAGATTCTTGAGGGCAAACGACCCAATGTTATTTCCACACTCAAAAGCGAAAACGGGCGAGGTGACGCATCAGTTTTATTCATTGTCAAAGATTTACCCATAGATAGACCTATCACGCAGCCTGAAATCAAAGAATTATTACATCCAACTTCTCTTAAAGAACTCGTGCCAGAAACGGGTAAATTTATATCTTCAACTCCAGTAAAATTAGATGGTTTATCTGGTGCTGTCGTTAAATACGATGTGGAGCAGCTTGCGGTTGAAATTCCTCTTATTATGCGTTTTATGATGTATGTCGTTCCATATAAAAACAAACTAATTATGATTCAATGTGGAGTTGCCCTCTTAAAGAGCGAAGAGGCAATTCTTAATAATAGATTTGTGCATTTTGAGCCATTATTCAAACTTATTGTGAACAGCGTGGTTGTTCAGAATCAATATCAATGATTATGCCTTGCCGAGTTCAAAGTTCGGCGTTTTTAGTTTCCCAGAAATCGCTCATTCTTTAGTATAAAAACAGGAGATGCTTATGGGACTTTTCGACGAAGATAAAACTGAAACAAAACCGCGCGAGTTGGATGCAGACGAAATAGAATATGAAAAAACTAAAGCGGCAAATCGCTCCGTTATAATAGGTTCATTGGTTTTAAGTTTTTTAGTTGGTCTCGTAGTCGCCAAAACCGAGCGAAGCATTCTCGACCCATTTATGCAAAGACTTTCAATGGCATTAGGAATGGCTTTCGGGACACTTTTATTCGCTGGAATACCTTCAGCGATTGCAGCAAAGTTCACAACAAAATGGCGTTATGTTTGGCTTGTAATTACTGTCATTCTTTTAGGTTCGCAAATAATTGTTTATTTCTACGAAAAGAAATAAAGTTGAAAAGAAACTTTGGAATTTACAAGTTTCTTTTCGCCCGAAATTGTACTTTCTAAATCACGACGAGCCGAACAATTCAATGGACGTAAGGCGGAAACAGCTAGAAGCTATCTCAAAAATAGTTTCTCAACAAAATAACGATACAAGCCAGATGAACAAAGCCTAAGTAATTGTCCGAATGATATTCGTAGCGAACCACAATCCGACGAAAGTTACCCAGCCACGCAAAGAGGCGTTCAATTTTCCACCTGCGTTTGTAACGGCGAAGTTTTCTGCCGTCCTGCGTTTGCGCCTTTTTGCGGTTGGCTTTATGCGGCGCAATCAGTTCAATATCGAGTTTCGCCAACTCCGCATCGAGCGGGTCAGAGTCATATGCTTTATCGCCAATCATCTTTTCGGGTCGCTCATCGGTGAACCGCTCGCAAACAGTTTCTCGGGCAAGTTTGACTTCGTGCGGCGAAGCAGAGCAAGTGTGGACGCCGAGAGGAAGACCAAAGCGGTCTGCCACTGCCATGAGCTTCATATCTTTGCCCCGCTTGGTCTTTCCGACACAAAAGCCCTTTTTTAGCCGAAACAAAGGTTCCGTCAATAAAGCATTCGGATAAATCCAATTTACCGCGAGCCTGTAAGTCATCGGCAAGCGTTTCCAGCACTTTTCGCAATCGCCCGTCTTTAACCCATTCCTGGAAACGGCGATGGCAAGTCTGGTATGACGGAAATCTTTCGGGCAAGTCGCACCATCTGGCGCCGGAACGTAGTATCCAAAGCACTCCGTTCAAGACTTCGCGTTCAGACCTGCGCGGTCGTCCGCGGGTCACCACAACGGGCGGTTTATCAAATAACGGTTCAATCAAAGACCATTGTTCATCGGTTAATTCTTCGCGTCGTGACATAGAGCGAAGTTTATCAAACTATTTTTGAGATGGCTTCTACTTTCTTGTAACGGTTCTTCTGAACCCGTAGCTTGTGTGCTGCCGGTTTCCGCCCACGTCATCTCAGCCGTTCGGCATCTGTGCGTGAAATCGAACCGGCTGGAAACATAGACCGAAAACCGTTATATTTAAGTTGTGCGTTTTGATTGGGACAAAAACAAAGCGGTAAGCAATCTTGCTAAACACAAAGTTTCGTTTGAAGAAGCCGCGACAGTTTTTGGCGACCCGCTTTCAGATACTTTCGATGACCCTGACCATTCCGTCAAAGAAGAACGTTTTCTGATTATCGGGCATTCTGAAAAGGGAAAACTTTTATTTGTGTCGCATACGGACGACGGCGAAACAGTCCGAATAATTAGTGCGCGAGAACCGACACGCACAGAACGAGAATCGTATGAACAAGGATAAAACTAAAAATACGGAAGACGAGATGCGCCCTGAATATGACCTTTCACAGTTGAAGGGCAGAGTGCGCGGCAAGTATGTCGAGCGTTATCGGGCAGGCACAAATCTAGTCCTGCTAGAATCAGACGTGCAAGCGGCGTTTCCCGACGCAGAATCTGTGAACGAAGCGTTGCGAATGCTAATGAAAGTCGCTCGTAGGCAAACGCAGGAAAGAGTTTGACTCTTTATCAACGAATGCCGAACAATTCAATGGACGTGAGGGCGAAACAGCTATTTTCTTATCACCTTGTCTTTTAACCTTTAGCTTGCGTGTCGGCGGTTTCGCCCCACGTCATCTCAACCGTTATATCGCTTACCGTTTCCAATGCGTTGGGCGATAATAGACATACATTGAGCCATCTGGAAACCACCATAGATTGCCCTGACGCTTCAATTTTTGTTCGTTTCGGCAGCCGTTTTCATCGTCAATTTTGGTCATCACTATTTCACCGTCAGGCGGTAATTCTTCGCTAACGGCGATATAACCAATCAATGGTACGGAGGGCGAAACAGCGACTTTGTTTGTTAGCTTGTCTTTCATAATTTTAGTTTTTCGGCGGCGGTTTCGCCCCCGTTCATCTCAACCGTTCGCTGTTTCTTGGTTTTCCTAAACATCTGATATTTGAAATGCAAATTTTTACGGCGCGTTGTAAAATAGCGTCGTATGATTTCTACAAAAGAACAAGTTGTAACCAGCTTGGCTGAACTGAACGACGAACAACTTCAAACGGTTGCCGAGTTTTTAGAATTTCTCAGGTTTCGTGAACGTCGCAAATTTGAGACGCAGTTCGACGACGTTAAACTTGAGGCTCTATATGCTGAGTTTGCTGACGAAGACCATGAGCTTGCCGAAGCCGGTCTAGCCCAATATGCCGCTAATCTTGAGCGTGAGGACGCGGCACAATGACCGTTAATCGCGGCGAAATTTGGCTTGCGGAACTTAATCCGGTTCGCGGTTCAGAGCAGACTGGAACTCGTCCCGTTTTGGTGATGCTGACGAACGCAATCAACCGTTTTACGACGACCATTTTGGCAATTCCGTTCACTACAAATCTGCGACGCGCTTCTCTGCCGTCGTGCGTCCAAGTTGCAGCAGGTGAAGGTGGATTGTCGAACGAATCAGTTGCTTTATGTCATCAGTTACGAGTGCTGGACAAAACCAGACTGCCGAAAAGGTTAGGTGAAGATAGCAGCGCAACGCTTGAACGAATTGAAACTTGTGTGCTGTTCACGTTAGGAATCAAAATATAATGGCACAGCGAACAATTCAATGGATGTGAGGGCGAAACAGCGCCTTTCTTATTCACGTTGTCCGTTAGACCTTAACGGGCTTCTCCGATACCGCATATTTCGGCGGTATCCACACCACCAAATGCACGTGGTCTGCCTGCACATTCATCTCGATAATTTCAATACCTTCTTTCTGTCGCAGCAGATTCTCTATTTCTCGTCTCGCATATTCTCTGATTTCATCTTTTAGTATCCATCGCCGATACTTTGGACAAAATATTAAATGATATTTACACTCGTAAAGAGTATGCGAGAGCCGTCTAAATCTCTTGCTCATAAAATATATCTCCTTAGTTGTTGACACCTCTAGGGAGATATATCTTAGTCGGTCGGTCGGTGTTTCGCCCTCACTGCCTTGTAGAACCACTGCCAGAGGCAGTGGTTTGATTCTCTAATCAATGGATGTGAGGGCGAAACAGCTACTTTACTTTAGGCGTTGTCCGTTACCCTTTGTTTGCGTAGTAGCGGTTTCGCCCCGCGCCATCTCAGGCGTTATATTGAGCATGAAATGTATGTATGTGTGCTGACTACCCGCCTGACACTGAAGCGGTAGTTTCTTTTCTTACTGCTCCGGCGTTTTTGCTAAATGTTTCTCACGGTTTTCAAAGACGCGCGTGTTTTTTCAATTCAAGCTTATAAGCTTGAATGCAGCGTTTCCGTCCCTCGCCTTAACTCAAAATTTAAAACTCGCTTTTTAATTTTTTATAAGTCGTGTGCAGATCTTCGGGAATGGTGCGAGTTTCGCCAGTTGTCGTCATGAAATTTCCATCGCCGATCCAGCGCGGCAGAAAGTGCAGATGAAAGTGTTCTGCCACGCCCGCGCCCGCCGCTTTGCCAAAGTTCATCCCCAAATTAAAGCCGTGCGGCTCGTAAACTTTTCTTAAAGTGGTTTGGCAATATTTAGTCAAATCCATCAGCTCGTCGGTGATTTTCTTTTCGGCGTCATCCAGATCGGCGAGATGCGCGTAGGGGACGACCATTAAATGACCGGAGATATACGGGTAAACGTTTAGGATTACGAAATTAAACTCGGCGCGGTGTAAGATGAATTTTTCCTCGTCATTCGCCGAACCACGCAGAATGCCGCAAAACACACAGCCGCCATTCGCGGCGGCTAATGCGGGGTCGCTTGACTTGATATAAGCGTAGCGCCAGGGACTCCACAGAATATCCATTTCCGTCAGTTGAACAAATAAAAAATCATTTTTCGTTTTCCATTCGCTTTTTATCGCTTATCATTGATTGAATTGCTTGCTGTTCAATGAAAAGGACGTGTCTCAAATGTAATGCGAAAAATGATTTTAAATACTTTTCCCGTTTTCTCAATTGTTAATGATTTCTTTTAGTTCTTTGCCGGGTTTGAAATAAGCGACGCGCTTGGCGGGAATGTTTACCGCGGCGCCGGTTTTCGGGTTGCGTCCTTTTCGCGCGTCGCGTTCGCGCACGCGAAAGCTGCCAAAACCCCGAAGCTCGATTTTTTCGCCTTTGTTCAGCGAACCGACGATGCTCTCGAAAATTATTTCGACCAGTTGCTCGGCATCCTTCTTCGTCATTTCGGCTTCTCTGGCGACTTTTTCCACTAAATCCGCTTTTGTCATATTTGGGTTTCCTTAATCTCTCGACGATGATTTATAATTCGCAACTTAACCGTTAGCTGTTTTCTCTTCCGAATCCGGTGGGGTTTCCGCGGTTTCAGGGTCGGAGTTTTCGAATGCTTGCGCCGTCGCGGTTTGCTCCAAGTGAGCATTTTCGCCCTGAGCCAAACCGTTCGCCGCAGAAGCCATTTCACCACCTTCAGACGGTGCTTCGCTCGGCGGCTCATCGTGGGTTTGATCAATTTGCGATGCTGCCGCATTGGTTTCGGTGGTCGGCGTTTCTACCCCGGAAACATCTTCAGAAACTCCGCCGATTTCTGACGAATCCGCCGGTCTCGTTTCGTCAGTCGTTGTTTCTTCCGCTTGTTCGCCCGCCGTGTTTGTTTCGGCGGCGTTTTGTTCACTTTCGGCAGAAGGAATTTCCGTATGCCGCTCTTGCTCCGCTTCGGTCGCTGCTCGTTCAGTCGCCAGCCTTTCCTGTTCGG
The DNA here is from genome assembly GCA_030448055.1 of Pyrinomonadaceae bacterium. Classification (GTDB taxonomy): domain Bacteria; phylum Acidobacteriota; class Blastocatellia; order Pyrinomonadales; family Pyrinomonadaceae. The sequence goes on along the minus strand of JAUJNR010000001.1, from coordinate 1,874,224 downwards.
CGCGTTCCTGGGCTTGTAGAGCTTTTCTTTCCTTTTTGGACAAACGCGGCTGCTCCTGTTGATCTGTTCTGACATCCTCTTCCGCGCCGCTGCGTTTCAGGTTCATCAATTCGCCAAGAGATGTCATACCGCCTTTGGCTTCGGTCGAGTAGTTTTTCGTATCAATTACCGGCTCCTCTTCTTTACCTACTGCGCGGTGCGAAAGTCCGATTTTCTGCGTGTCGCCTTCGATTCGCAAAATCTTGAAATCCATTTCCTGACCGATTGAGCCGATGTCTTCGGGGCGTTCGATGCGTTCGTCGGAAAGTTCAGAAATATGACACAAGCCTTCGAGTTCGCTGCCGAGTTCGACGAACACGCCAAAGCCGGTGAAACGCGAAATTCGTCCGCGGACAACATCGCCCGGTTTGTGCGCAGCGACGAATTGTTCCCAAACGCTCGGCGTCAGTTCTTTAATCGAAAGCGATATGCGGCGGTTGTTCGTGTCAATGTTGCGGATAACGGCTTCGACTTCCTGGTCGCGTTTTAATGCATCTTTCGGATGTTTGATTTTCTTCGAGTGCGAAATATCGGAGATGTGAACCAGCCCGTCAATGCCGTCTTCGATTTCGATAAACGCGCCGAAATCAGTCAGGTTGCGAACTCTGCCGCGCACCGTCTGACCGACTTGATAACGGTCGTGAACGGTTTGCCAGGGATTCGGCTGAAGCTGTTTCATTCCGAGGCTGATGCGCCGCTCTTCGGTATCAACGCCTAAAACCTGCACTTCGACTTCATCGCCGGAATGGACGAGTTTTTTCGGGCTTTGCGAACGCTTCGACCAGGACATTTCCGAAACGTGAACCAGACCTTCGACGCCCGGCTCTAATTCGACGAACGCGCCGTAATCGGTCACGCTTGAAATGCGACCTTTTATTTTTCCGTTAATCGGATAAATTTCCATCACCGTTGACCACGGATCGGGGATGAGTTGTTTGTAGCCAAGCGCGACTTTTTCCCGTTCGCGGTCGAGCTTTAAAACCTTGACCTGCACCGTGTCGCCGACCTTAAATTGGTCGCCCGGATTCTGCAGTCTGCCCCACGACATATCAGTGACATGCAGCAATCCGTCAAGACCGCCGATGTCAACAAACGCTCCGTATTCGGTTAAGTTTTTGATTGTACCGTCAATAATGTAGCCTTCTTCGATTTGTCCCAAAGTTTCGGCTTTTTGTTTATTGACCACTTCGTCGGTTAAAACTTTACGCGAAAGAACGATGTTATTGCGCTTGCGGCTGAATTTGATGACTTTGGCTTCGATGTCTAGACCGACGAACGAATTGAGATTGCGAATCGGGCGCGAATCAACCTGAGAGCCGGGCAGAAACGCTTCTACGCCGTTGAGGTCAACTTGCAAACCGCCTTTCGTCACGCCCGTGACGCGCCCAGTAATAGGTGTCTCGTCATTGAAGGCTTTCTCGATCACGTCCCAAGACTTGCGGCTGACCGCATCAGAGCGCGAGAGAATCGGAGGCGCGTCGCCCGACGAAATGCTTCGGATGATGACTTCCACCGTATCGTCTTTAATGACGTTAACCTCGCCGGTCGGCGATGTGAAATCCTCAATCGGCGCGATGCCTTCGGATTTGTAACCAAAATCAATCAAAACTCCGCGCTCCGAAACGCCGACGACTTTTCCTTCGACTAATTCGCCCGAATGATAGATGGTTTGCTCCTGCTCGAACTTTTCGAGAATTGAGCCGAAATCCTCTTCGGTCGAACCCGCCGATTCAACGTCGCGCGATTGTCCCGCCGCTGCCGGAGCGGAAGTTTCAATCGGCGTCGGCGTCTCCGCCGTCGCTGAATCGTCTGAAGCGATGGCATTTGTTTCGGTTGAAACCAGAGTTTCTTCCGACGCCGTTTCGCCGGAGGGATTAGTGTTTGTTTGTTCGGAAACGGGAGCGTCGTTTTGCGCCGCTTCCGTTTCGTTTATAACCTCGTTTGCCATTATAAATTTATGTCCAATATCCTTAAGTTTTAAAAGTTGCTTTTCAATATTTTTCAGTACAAAGCCAGTTCAGCCGTTTTTTCTTGGTTCAAATATAAAAATCGAATCGGTTCTGCGAATCAGCCGATTTCAACCTTTTAGCGCGGTGGTCGGAGAAGAAAAAATCTGTCGAATCTATCGTGAGAAAATTGTATGGAAAACAGAGATAAGACATTGAATTTTGCTTTGCTTCAGCCACTCGCGCGTTTGACCAGATAAGACTAAAATTTACACGCCGAAACGCTTTTATGTCAAGACAATAAACGGGAAAAGTAAAAAGCAAAAAGTAAAATGCCCAAACAGAAGAGCCGACGGCGTTTAAAGGCTATTTTTATAGCCGGGGGGTCTTTTTTTGTTTTGGGTTTTATTTTTTAGTTACAGGGGGGTTTTTTGAATTATCAGTAATACGTGATATTTTTTTTTTGCGGGTTTTTCCGCGTACGTGTTACTTTTTGGCAAACCCCAATTTTTCCTTTGATTTAAACGAGGCGATTTGATTGGCCATTTCATTAAATTGATTTTCTATTTTTCTCGATTTCAACTTGTCCGAAAAGATTGTTTTGTATCGAAAAATCGTTGTTTCCGCCAAACTTCTCCGGTGATAATTTGATTCCTCTTTCCACCTTTTTCTGCCTCGTTTTCTGACTGCTCGCAGATCTTCGTCTCGAATCAGCCGTTCTTGTTTGCTGTTGCCGTGCTGCCAGATTCGTGCGTTTTTTCTGGGTGGGATTGCCGCCCGCCAAATTCCTCGTCCTCTGATTGCCTGATAAACTCCTCTTCGGTCGTAGCTTCCATCCGCGCTGATTTGTTCAATCGGGTCATCAATGCCAGCAATCAGTTCGGGAAATGCCTGACAATCTGCGACAGAGTTTTCAGTCGCAGCGGCAGCGATGATTTCGTTTGTTTTTTCATCCACGCATAAATGCAGTTTGCGCCAGGTGCGGCGTTTTGAAACTCCGTGCGTTCGCACCTTCCACTCTCCTTCGCCATAAACTTTCACTCCCGTAGAATCTACAACGATGTGCCGCGCGCCTTTCGCGCATTTCACTGATAACTCGACCGGCAGAGTTTCTAATCGGCGCGACAGCGTAGAATGATCCGGCACCGGCAACTCAATTTTCATCAATTCAAAAATTGATTTCACCAGCCCCGTGGTTTGTCGCCCGGCTTGATGAAAAACGGCTTTCATGGTTGCTATTGTTTGAATCGCCAAATTAGAGTAGCGTTTGGAAGCGCCGCGCTCGCCGGTTTTCTCAAGGTAAAGCCAGTTCTCAACGGCTTCTTCGCTGATCCAAACAGTTAAACTTCCTCGCTTTTGAAGACTTCGGTTATAATCCGTCCAGTTGCGGATGCGGTATTTGGTTTTTGTTTTCATGGCAGAAAAAATCTACCATTTTCACTTCATCCGCAGCTATTCATGCAACAACGCCCTTACGAGCTATAAGATTAAATTTTAGAAATTAATTCCGAGACGCTTTTGACGCCGCTCAATTTCTCCATTTCCTCTTTGGCGTGCGCCGTCGTGTTTTGGATTCCGGCGAGCCGCAGACGAAATTCGTCCGGGTTGGTCGAGCCGCGCAGGGCTTCTTCGAGCGTGATCAGTTCTGATTGATACAGATAAAACAGCGATTGGTCGAATGTCTGCATTCCGTATTGCGAAGTTCCGGCGGCAATTGCGTCGCGCACTTGCGAAGTTTTCTCCTCGTGCAGAATGTAATCGCGGATGAGCGGGGTGGAAATCAAAACTTCGACCGCCGGCACGCGGCTGCGCCCGTTCGCCGATTTCATAAGGCGCTGCGAAACGACGGCTTTTAAGAGTCCGGCAAGCTGTATGCGAATTGATTTTTGCTGATACGGCGGAAAAGCCGTAATGATGCGCGTCAAAGTTTCCGACGCATCCAAAGTGTGCAAGGTCGAAAGAACGAGATGTCCGGTTTCGGCGGCGAGCAAGGCGGTTTCGATAGTTTCCAGGTCGCGCATTTCGCCGACCAAAATCACATCCGGGTCTTGCCGCAGAGAACCGCGCAGGGCTTCGGCAAACGAGCGCGTGTCAACGTCCACTTCTCGCTGCGTGATGTAGGAATTTTTGTCTTTGTGCAGAAATTCTATCGGGTCTTCGATGGTGACGATATGCGAATTTCTCGTTTGGTTGATCTGGTTAACCATCGCCGCCAGCGTCGTGGATTTTCCCGAGCCGGTTGTTCCCGTGACCAGAATCAAGCCGCGATTTTCTTCGGCGACTCGGCTCAAAACCGGCGGCAGTCCGAGTTCGTTAAAATTGCGAACGTAATCGGAAATGACGCGGGCGACGATGCCGATGGAATTTCTCTGCTGAAAAATGTTGACGCGAAATCTGCCCAAGCCCGAAACGCCGTAACCGATGTCCACTTCGTAAGCTTCTTTGAAATGAAGTTTTTGACGATTAGACATCATCGAAAATGCCATTTCCAGCGTTTCGTCCTGCGTCAGACGGTTTGCGCCGGAGACCGGACGCAGCTCGCCGTTGACGCGAATGACGGGAAACGAACCGGCGCGAAGATGGATGTCGGATGCGCCAAAGCTCATCGCCATACGCAATAAATCGTCAATTTTACTCGGCATATTTTATGGATGAAAGAAATTTCGGGAACGGCTCTAGCGGAAAGATTTTTCGCTGCGGAAGTGAACGTATCAAAACCGTTCTGAATACGATTCTAACTTTTCTGAAACATTAGCGTCAACAAATTTTTTTAAGCAATTAGACACATCCGTTTTTGCGGCGTAAAATTAAAGTTTTACATTGGAGCAGAAAAATGAATAGAGCAGGCAGAATCATCTCCGTCAATCCACCTTACGCCATTCCGGGCGGAGAAATCATTATCGTTTGCGAAGGTTTTGAGACGAGCGGCGAAAATTTCGGTTGTTTTTTCGACGGCAAATCGGCGCGTCTCGTCGGCGTGTCTGCCAATCGTGTGCTGGCGATTGTTCCCGAGGAATTCGATACGACGGAAGTCGAGATTTACCTCGAAAGCGGCGGCGACCGCAGTGAATCGTTCAGCATCACGGTCGGCAAAAAGTTGGCTGATGATTTGCACATCGTCGCTAATCCGGCGGTTGACCCAGGAAACGACTCGATAATTTTAACCCGTTCCGGTTCGCGCGGACAGCAGCTTCCCGTCACGCTTTTTCGTCTCGAACGCGATGGATTTTTAAGCGAAATGGCGGTCGAGGTATTAAACCCGACGAGTGTCGCTTTCGACGGCGCGGGCGAACTTTTCGTCACGGCGCGAGCGGACGGCGAGGTCATCAAAGTAAACGACGACGCGGAAATCGTTCATTACGCTTCGGATTTGGGCATCGCCACCGGAATTGCTTTCGACCGGAACGGCGCGATGTTCGTCGGCGACCGGAGCGGCACGATTTACCGCGTCAGCGATTCGGGCGTCGCCGAATCTTTTGCGATTCTTGAACCGTCGGTTTCGGCTTATCATTTGGCTTTTGGAACCGATGAAAAACTTTATGTCGCCGCGCCCGGTCTTTCGAGCTTCGACGGAATTTACAGAATTGACCGCGAAGGATTCGACGAAATTTTTTATCGCGGACTCGGCAGACCGCAAGGCGTCGCCTTTGACCGCGACGGAAATTTGTATGTGGCGGCGTGTCTGCAGGGGCGGCACGGCATCGTGAAAATTTACGACGAAGGCGAGCGAGCGGAAATTTTCCTTGTCGGAATGAACGTCGTCGGTTTGTGCTTTACGCGGATGGGCGAAATAGTAGTAGCGACCAACGAAGCGGTTTACAGTTTACCAGTCGGAGTTTACGGCGTTTTGCTCGATTGAAATTTGAAAACAGCGGCGGAGTTTGAAGATTCGAAAAGAAAAAAATGGTTCTGACTCGTTGGATAAGTCAGAACCATTTTCATTTAACTTATAAAAAAATCTAAAAGTTAAGGCACATAGGCGTTAGAAATCTGTTATTTATCTTTCAAATACTGACGGTTTTCACCCAATCTCGATGTCTATTACTAACTTCTATTACTAACTAAAGTAAGAAACGCTTTGCGTTCCAGGCAAAGCGTTTCTTACTTTAACAATTTTATTTTTCAGGACTCGGCGATGGTTTCGGTTCGGGTTCATCGCCACGTCTTTTCAACTTCGGCGGCGCGTCCGAACTCGATTCTTTGGTCGAATCAGTTGAATCGGTCGAATCCGCTTCCGGTTGCCGACGCTTCAGGGTCGGTTTGCCCGGCTCCATTTCGTCGATGTCGCTGGTAACACCGGCTTTGATGTTCGAGAGGCGGAAAAGATGCGCTTTGACGCGCTGAAATTCCGAGGTGCTGATAACGTATTCTTCTCTTTCGGGGAAACGAGCGACGAGCGCGAGACTCGAATCGCGGCGTTCAATGCTCTGCGGATGCGATGAGAAAAGTTTCGCCACCGCGCCGGGTTTTTTCTTGTTTTTCGAGGCAAGCTTTTCAAACATCGCCGACATCGCCGTTGGGTCGTAGCCGGTTGCATAAAGGTATTGAACGCCGAGGCTGTCGGCTTCGTGTTCCGCGCCGCGCGTGAATTTCAAGGAGGCGAGTCCCGCCATAATTCCGCCGCCGTTTTGCAGAATCGGGCTGAGAATCGGACCGCCGAAAATGATTCCGGCTAACGCCGCGTAATTGATGAACTGTCCTTTGCCTTGATTTTCCATTGCGTGCCGGGCGGCGACGTGCGCGATTTCGTGCGCCATCACGCCCGCGAGTTCGGCTTCGTTGTCGGCGGCGAGAATCAAACCTTTATTGACGTAGAAAAATCCGCCGGGCAAAGCGAACGCGTTCACTTCGTCACTGTCAATGACTTTGATGGTGAAGGGAATTTTCGCGTCCGAATGAAGCACGACGTTTTGACCGACGCGGTTGATGTATTCGGTAACAATCGGGTCTTCGACCAGTTTTGCCTGCTGTTCGACTTCCATCGCAATTTGTCTGCCGATGGCGACTTCCTTTTCTTTTGAGCCGCCTAGCCAGCCGAAAAATTTGTCCGAACCGTTATTGATTTTGCGTTTGCCGATCTGGGTTGGATCTTCTTTCAGCGACAGCGGAGCTTTACCGTTAACAGTCTGTGTTTGAGTGGCAGCAACTTCCTTTTTATCTTCTTTTTTAGATTTATTACTTTTCGCGGTTTGTTTTTTATCGTCCTTGTCGGAACTGGTCTGCGCCGCCGCACCTGCCGGATAAAAAGCAATCGCGCCGAACCAGACCGCCGCCGTCATAAAGAACGCGCCTGTTTTACGAATCGAACTATTTCGCATTTAAAGCCTCCTGAAAAATCCTTAGTAAATGAATGTAAGTAATTTTACCTTTTGTTAAATTGTAAAAGCAACGAACTTTTTGATGCGTCGCAAGAAACTTTAGTTGCGAAACTTTCTGCGGTGTAAAGAAAAAGTTTTTATTAAAAAATAAGAGCCGCTTTAATCCGGCGGCTCTTTCATTATTTTTGTTTGTTATTATGGTTCAGTGACTAAAAATACATCCCGCTTAACTGCCGGAAAAGTAAAATTATCAGGAAAATAAAGAGGGTTGATGCGGGTCGAAGAAACAATCAACGGGAGCAGTGATTTGGCGACTGAGGACATGACTCCGAGCGGTCAATACACGATTCTTTTCGCGCTCTGGTTGCTGGTTTTTTCGGCGAGCAGCCAGTTGATGATCGTCGTGGCGATGCTGCCAGCAATTGGCGAACAGCTTTCGATTTCAACCGGGCTGCAAGGTTTGCTCATAAGTTCCTACGCCGTGATGGTCGGCGTGTTCGCGCTTGTCGCCGGTCCCGTGTCGGACAAATTCGGGCGCCGGCGAATGCTGCTCGCGGGTTCGGGGTTGATGACGGCGGCACTCGTTCTGCACGGCGTCCCCGGCGGTTACGCAATGCTGCTCGCGGCGCGCACGCTCGCCGGTGTCGCGGGCGGCGCATTGTCCGGCGCGGCGGTGGCTTATCTCGGCGATTATTTTCCATACGAGCGGCGCGGCTGGGCAAACGGCTGGGTCATGTCCGGCATAGCCGCCGGGCAAATTGCCGGTGTTCCTCTGGGCGCGCTGCTCGCCGAACGCTTAGGTTTTCGCACGCCGTTTCTAATTTTCGCTGCAACGATGGGCGCGACATTCCTGTTGATCTTGAAATTCGTTCCGCAGCCGGATGTCAAACTCGACAACAGGGAATTGACTGTCGGCGGCGCGGTTAAAGAGTATTTTTCGCTGCTCAAACAAAAAGACATTCTGGCGGCGGCTACGGTTTTCGCCCTTTTGTTTTTCAGTATGGCGCTTTACATCACCTACCTTCCGGCGTGGCTGACCGAATACCGGCAGGCAACGCCGAGCCGCATCGCCTGGCTTTTTTTCACTGGCGGCATTGCCAGCGTCATCACCGGACCAATCGTTGGAAAACTCTCGGACAGTTTAGGAAGAAAACCGCTGATTTTAACTTCGAGTTTGGGATTGGTAATTTTAATGGGCGGCGCGACATATTTCATCCGGGAGTTTTGGCTGGCTTTTCCGGTTTTCTTTTTCAGCTCGGTGCTGCTCGCCGCCAGAATGTCGCCGTTTCAAGCTCTGCTGTCAGCGCTCGTTCCAGGCGAGCGGCGCGGCGCGTTGATGAGTTTAACGGTCGCGCTCGGTCAAGTCGGTTTCGCCGCAGGCGCGGCTCTTGCCGGAATTATCTATTCGCAAATAAATTATCGGAGCAGCACTTTCGCGGGCGCGGGCGTCGCTTTCATAACCGCCTGGCTCATTTGGCGACGGCTTCTCGAACCTGAGAATTTAGACTAATCCGGTCGTTGATGATTTGCCGCCCGCAATTGACAAATGAAGATGCTTTATTCGTCGCCCTCGTGTTTGCACACAACCGGAAAATGTTGACAGATGGCTTTTTGAGAAAGCAGAGAGGGAGTATTATGAAAGTCGAAATTCGGCTTTCGTCAGGCGCAATGGCAATTAACGTGCATTGGTAATAGCTTGCTATTTCCGCATAATTTATTAGGCAGAATTAAATTCCGTAGAATACAAAGTTCGCTGTCTCTGGGTTATATCGGAACTTTTATTTTGCTTTAGCGTGTTAAGGAAAAATTGTTCTTGTAAATTTAGATTGAAAATATGAAACGCTTTGCTTTTTACATCGCTGTTCTTTTATTAACATTTGGTTTCAGCACAGCTATTACAAAAATTTATTTTGTTTGGAATATCGAGTTTTGGGAATTTGGCAGAGGTTCTTTCGCAACGTGCGGAGATTTTGACAGTGGATTTAAAGGCGGCGGTGGTTTTGTTAGTTATCAATCTTATGATGGCATAAAATTGGCGTTTTCCCGTGCAGGCTTTGATACTCCCAAAATTGCTAGAAGTTGTTTTCAGTCCGAGTTACAAAAGGCAACCAAAATTGTTGAGCGAGAGACATTGAACGACGAAGCGGGCGAAAGGATAGTTGCAGTCTTTCCACCTAACGAATATGTAAAGACCGAATGGGCTAGGATTATGATTTTGGATGAAGATAGAATCTTTGAAATTACGTCTTCTTCGTTACGGCACGCGCTCATTTTTGAGAAACAAAGGCGCGAAAAGTAACGAAACAGCGAACAATTCAATGGGTGTGAGGGCGAAACAGCGACTTTCTTATCACGTTGTTTTTTAACCCTTAGCTTGCGTGTATCTGGTTTCGCCCCACGTCATCTCAGGCGTTATGCCCTGTTCTTTGAAATCGGAATTGACTTTTGGTGTGACTAATAGTATTACTTTGGTTATGAGCGTTGCAAAAGTTACAATTTCCATCGAATCGAATCTTCTGAAGAAAGTTGACCGCCTTGTCAAAGAGCGCGTTTTTTCAAATCGTAGCCAAGCTATTCAGTCCGCTGTTGAAGAAAAAGTTTCGCGCCTTGACAGCAATCGTCTAGCGCGTGAATGTGCCAAACTAAACAAAGCCGAAGAACAATCTTTAGCTGATTTAGGACTGGCGAACGAGGCGGAAGAATGGCTCGAATACTAAGAGGCGACATTGTTTGGGCTAATCTTGACCCGACGCTTGGACACGAACAATCCGGTGCGCGTCCGGTTCTCGTTTTGAGTGAAGACATCTTCAATGACCATTCGGGAACAGTTATCGCCGTTGTTTTGATAAGTCAGCAGCCAAGTGCGAGTTTTCCATTGACGTTTGAACTTTCCGACCCAAGTTTGCCGAAAAAATCCTGGGTAAAAATCAGTCAGATTCGCACGCTTTCGACTCAGCGACTAGGCAAGAAAATCGGCACAGCATTGGATGAAGAACTAGAAACAATTATTGAAGGCTTGAATGAAATTATCGGCGGGGCATAACAATTCAATGGACGTGAGGGCAAAACACAGGCGTTGTTTTCTTTGTTGGCAAGTGCGGTGTTTTGCCGCACTTCATCTAAACCGTTAGGCGTTTCGTGGTTTACCAATGTTCTCGATTTAACACATTAATTTCCAAACTTTTTCGCTTTACTCAAACTCTAAAGTCATATTTGCCGCGCTGAAATTGAAACGCTTTTGAAGGAGAAGTTAGTGATTAATTTTTACCGTTCCGGTTTATCGAGTCTTTTTTTATTGTTCGTTTCTTTGTTTGTCGTTGGCGAGAGTTACGCTTTTGCCGCGCCGGGCGAATTGTGCGGCGGTGTGGGCGGCATTATTAGGACGCAGAACGCAACGATTCCGCAGCGCGGCGGCGGGAGTTTGAATGCCAAACTTTTTGCGCCCGACGTTTCACGGCAAACCGCCGCGTGTCCGGCGATTTCGATGCTGCCCGGCGGCGGCGCGGAAATTTCGAGCGTCGAGTGGGCGGCGCAGCGTCTCGCCGCCAACGGCTATGTCGTCATCATCACTAAACCGCAGTCGGGCGGCAGCCTTAACGATTACAACACGGCGGCAATCAGCGGCGTTGATTTTCTGGTTTCAAACGCGAATCCGTATTTAAGCAGCACGGACACGGATGCCGTGGGCGCGGCGGGCTGGTCTTTGGGCGGGAGAATTTTGACCAGGACGCAAGAGGAAGACACGCGCATTTCGGCAATTGTCGTCTGGGACAATCTAGCGTCGAGCGAAGCCGGAGATTTAGGCTCGCCGCAATGCACGAATCAGCCGACAATTTTAAGAACGCCGCGCGTTCCCGCGCTCGGTCAGGCTTCGGATACGTGCAACGACGGGCGCACGGCGGAAGCCAAAAAAACCGGCTTTAATCGCTGGCGGCAATTCGGTCAGCCAGCGATGCAAGTCGTTTTTCGCGGCGCGAATCATTTCTGGTGGAGCGCGGCGGCAAGCGACGCACAGCACGATTTAACCAATTATTACACGCAGAATTGGTTCGACCGCTGGCTGAAAGGCGACACGAGCGCGACGGTCAGACTTTTATCTCGTTCGGTGAACAACACGCCGCTCGAAACTCTGCTCAGTCAAAATTTCACTTCGGGCGCGTTCTTTGACGGCTACAACTGCGACGACGTGCGAACCGGCTGCCAGTCGGCAAATCAAACGGCGACAATCAGCGGACGAGTCACAAATTCAAACGGGCGCGGCATCGCGGGCGCTCGCATCCGTTTGTCAGGCGATTACTTTTCGTCGCCGCGCTACGCCGTGACAAATCCATTCGGCTATTACAGATTTGTTAACGTTCCGGTTTATTTCACTTATCAAACGACGGTTTCCGCCAAAAATCGCAACTTCGCGCAACCGTCCGTATTACTAAACATAACCGGAGACGCGACCAACTTAAACTTTACGAGCAGTAATTGAGCAAGGCACGCCAAACAATTCACATGAGGGAGCGGGCGGCAACTTTTATTTGGGTTTGTCGGTTGACTTTCATCTTGCGCACGAGAACGTATTACATCGGGCAAGATTCTTTTGAGGGCAAAGGTTATCAAGTCAGCGACGACCTTTTTACCGTTGCAGTCAGAGCTAGTTGTATGTTGCGAAACTTAACAAAGAAGAACTATGGCGTCGTGATTCACGAATAATCCGCTGAAAAATCTTGCCGACCGCGCGCTCGTCAGTCAGGCGTTAGCCGCAAGCACTCAACCCGTGGCAATCCGTTTACGTTCGGGATTGCAGATGGCGATGCCAGCCTTCATTTTCAATTATCAACGCATCTCCTTGCATTGCCTGACACGAATTGAACGAAACCGATTGAACATTTTTTACCAAGTCTTTTTGATCGGATGCGCTTCGGTATTAAAGACGACTCGCTTAAAATCCAAAGTTTTCGGCGCGGCGAAAAGCAGGTAATAATACTTAAAAGTTTCCGCGAAAAGAAAACTCTGCATCGAATCGCTTTTTTCTTTGGTGACGACGTTTTTCAGACCGGCGTAAGCCTCATCGGTTCGGCAGTATTTTACGAAATCGTTGAAAAATCGCGCGCCCATTCGCAGGTATTTTTCATCGTTTGTATATTGGTAAAGATAGTAAGTTGATTCGACGATTTCTGGGCGCAAAGGATAAGCGGGCGCGCCGACTCGCATTGTTTGATAGTCGAATTCTTCGGGTTCGATGCCGTGCGCCGTCCACATTTTGTAGGCGGAATCCTGCAATCTTTGCGCTCTGTCCAAATCGCCCGACAGAGCCAGAACTGCCGGGAAAAAAGCGTCTAGCGCGCCGAAAGTGGTTGCGGTTCGTTTTCCCGTGTTCATATCGGCGTGTCCATACCAAAGCTCGCCGCGCACTTCGTCGGCGTTGTATTTGTTGATTGCCCGGATGGATTCCTGCCACATTTTTCGGCAGTCGGCATCGTCAAACAAAATCGCGCATTTCAAAAGATATTCGTAGTAGGAATCAATTTCCGCGCTGAGGTGGCTGTCCGTGTTCGTCCATTTTCCGGTTTCGACATTGATGTTTGTTCCAACCAAACCGATTGATGAACGCCGATTGTAAGTTTCGACCAAAGCGCGTTTGGCTTTTTCGTAAAAGACGGGTTTGTTAGTGAGTTTTGAAAGCGTTCCGAATTCGATCAGGAGCGTTCCCGTCTCCGCCGGGTTCGTGATTTCGCCGCGCGTTTTGCCGGTTTTCAAATTGACGGATTTATAAGGCAGTCCCGTCGGCGAATCGAATACGGGCAGCAGGCGCGCGCCTAAATCTTCGGCTAGATTCAGCAATTTTACATCGCCCGTCATTTGATAACTTGATAGCAATCCGCCAAGAAGCCGAATCGTGATTTCAAAGTTTTGAACGTAAATGTCTTTATCGAACGAAAGATTTTCCGTGATATATTTTCTGGTTGCGTCAGCCTCATCTTTGAAACCCAGTAAAATCAACGTATCGAGCGAATCCACCGGCGTCATCAGCAGCGTCTGTCCATACCAGTCCTTATAAGTTTTGCTCAAAGGCTTCAAATCATCGTGTCCCCAGGCGTATTTTTTGTATCCGTTCCAGGCGTGCAGAAATTCGCTTTTCACCCGGCTAGCGAGCTGTTTTTTATCAATCTTAGACCTCGATTGAGCGAACGATGTTGAAACGACTGCCAAAACCAAAAAGAGCGACGTTGAAATTTTAAGTTTTGATAATTTCATAATTGTCTTAAAGCGTCGGCTTGTCGCTCATTGTAAATGTCAGTTTCCCGCCGTTTATAATTTCCCCGTGCGTGATGTAATTTCGATTGAGCGGTTTTCCGTTGATTGAAACCTTTTCCACGTAAACATTTTTATCCGCTTGATTTCTCGCTTCAATCGTTAAAGTTTTACCGTTTTCGAGTTTCAAAACTGCGGTCTTAATTGCTGGACTTCCCAAAGCATAGCGGTCGGAGCCGGGCGCGACCGGGTAGAAACCCAGAGACAAAAAGAGAAACCACGCCGACATCTGCCCGCAATCGTCGTTGCCGCCGAGACCGTCCGGCGTTGGGCGATATTGATTTTTTAAAATCATCCGCACTTTTTCCTGCGTTTTCTGCGGCGCGTCTGCCCAGTTATAAAGATACGCGACGTGATGCGACGGTTCGTTGCCGTGAACGTAATTGCCGATGATTCCTTCGCGTGTGATGTCTTCGGTTTCGGCGAAAAATTCGTCAGGTAGATTCATCGTGAAAAGCTCGTCGAGATGCGCGGCGAATTTACTTTTTCCGCCCATCATCTCAATCATTTTTTCAGGGTCGTGCGGAACATAAAGACTGTAATTCCAAGCATTTCCTTCGATAAAACCCTGGTCGTTCGTTTGCAGCGCGTCGAATTTTTCGCGGAATTTCCCGTCGTTCATTTTCGGGCGCATAAAGCCGGTTGAAGAATCATAAACATTTTTCCAGTTTTCCGAACGCCTGCTGAATTCATCGTAAACGTCAGTTCGATTTAACTTTTTCGCCATCTGCGCGATTGCCCAATCGTCGTAAGCGTATTCTAAAGTTTTGGAAACCGACGACGAATTTTTATCCTCGGGAACGAAGCCGAGCTTCATATAAAATTCCAGACCGTCGTAATACTTCGTCCGCGCCGTCTGCACCGAAGCGTCGAGCGCTTTTTGCGCGTCAATGCCTTCGACGTTGCCTTTGACGATTGCGTCGGCGATGACGGAAACCGAATGATAGCCGATCATACACCAATTTTCATTGGCGTAATGCGACCAGACCGGCAGCATTTTATGCACGCTTTGGTCATAATGCGCCGTCATCGAACGAATCATTTCGCGGTTTCTTCGGGGCTGAATGATATTGAAAAACGGATGCAGCGCGCGGTATGTGTCCTAAAGCGAAAAGGTCGTGTAATTTGTAAATCCGTTTGCCTGATGCACGTTTTGGTCGAGACCTTTATATTTGCCGTCTGCGTCCATATAAACGGTCGGCGACAAAAATGTGTGATAAAGCGCGGTGTAAAAATTTATTAAATCACCTTTTGTTTCGGCGGTCACAGCGATTTTTCCTAGTTCTTTGTTCCACAAAATCTGTCCGGCGCGTTTTACTCGTTCAAAATCCCAATCCGGCGTTTCGATTTTCAAATTATTCATTGCACCTTGGGTTGAAACCGGCGAAAGCGCGAATTTTACTCGGATTTTCTCGTCTTTCGCGGTTTTAAAATCAAAATAGGCGCGAATTTGTTTGCCCGCCATTTCGGGAAAGTTTTTCGTTTGATCGAATTTGCGCCAGAAGCCTTTGTAATTTTCCGTGCCGAAATTTTTGAAACCGTAATTCGTAAACGGTTTGGAAAATTCCATCGCAAAATAAACCGTGCGCGTTCGCGCCCAGCCGTTCGTCTGCCGGTAGCCGACGATAGTGTGGTCGTTTTCGACACGCACGAAAGTCCAGACGTTTTTGTCGTCGTAATTATAAATGCCGTGCATCAAGTCGAGAACGATGTGCGCTTCGTCGCTTTCGGGAAAAGTGTATTGATGAAAACCGACGCGCGTGGTCGTCGTCATTTCGGCGGTGATGTTGTCGTCATCGAGTTTAACGCGGTAATAATTCGGCTCGGCGAGTTCGTTTTGATGAGAGAACGCCGAACGAAAACCGCTTTTCGGATTGTCTTTCGCTCCCGGCTCCAACTGCAAATCGCCGACGGTCGGCATAATTAAAAAATCGCCCAGGTCTGAATGTCCGGTGCCGGAAAAATGCGTGTGCGAAAAACCGACGATTGTCGCATCGTCATATTGATAACCGGCGCAGTATTTGTATGCGTCCTTGTTATATTTTCCATTGATATTATGCGGCTGTTGGTCAGTATCGGGCGAAAGCTGAACCGCGCCGAACGGGACGGTCGCGCCGGGAAAAGTGTGTCCCATTTTCCTGGTTCCGATTAAAGGATTGACGTATTGAATATAGTTTTCAGATGTCTGCGCCATCCCATTTAATTGGGAAAATAATAAAACGAAGCCGATTAATAGTATTTTCATTTTTGATTTCCAAAAGAGTTTCGCCGGACCTGTATTTATCGATGATACAGCGATTGTTTGGTAAATGAAAGCGTTGTAAAATTCCCGACATTCTAAAGTTTTCTGAGGCGTATTCCAAACAGACGATCAAATCTCCTTAAAATTATTCTGCCCTTGCGCTCGATCATCTTGAATAGTTTGAAAACTTTGCCAAGCTGGATTTTTAAGCCCGCATTGGCGGATATGTAAAAATTCGCGCAATTTCTGATGTTCCGCTAAAGTTTTGCTCGTCCATTTGCCATCTGTCTGAAATTTTACGATCAATCGGCGCGGTTAAACTTGTCGGCTAAAACGGCAACCAGAATGACGATGCCGAGAACAATCTTTTGAACGTAGGTGTCAATGCCGACAAGATTTAAGCCGTTATTTAGAACGCCGATAAAAATCGCGCCGAATAAAGTCGAAACGACGCTGCCGCGCCCTCCGCTTAAACTCGTCCCGCCGACGACGACCGCCGCGATTACGTCGAGTTCGTATTGCAGACCGGAATTCGGCACGCCCGCGCCTAAACGCGAAGCCAACACGATTGCCGCCAAACCGACGAGCAGACCATTCAAAACATAAACCCGAAACATCACGGATTTCGTATTGACGCCCGCCAGAAATGCGGCTTCCCGGTTGCTGCCGACGGCGTAAACATAACGCCCGAAAGTCGTGTGCCGCAGCGTAAACCAACCGAGGGCGAACATCGAAGCCATCAGCCAAACCGAAAACGGAATTCCCAAAAAAGCGGATTTTCCCAAACGCGAAAAACTTTCCGGCAAACTGCCGATTGAGCGACCGCCTGACGCGATAAAAGCTAAACCGCGAGCGATGGTCAAAACCGCGAGCGTAACGACAAACGACGGAACGCGAAAATAAGCAACCGTCAAACCGTTGAACGCGCCGACTGTCAAACCGATTGCCAGAGCCGCCGCGAAACCGAGTGCCGCGAAGTCTGTTTTTTGCGTTACAAGCGCGGCGGAAACTCCGGCGAGCGCGACGACCGAACCGATGGAAAGGTCAATGCCGCCGGTTAAAATCACGAACGTCATTCCGACCGCCAGAATGCCGATGACGGCGATGCTCAAGGCGACGTTGACTAAATTTTCAAACGAGAGAAACTGTGGCGCGAGCGCCGCGAAGACAAACATCTCCAACAAAATCGCCGTGAAGATGGCTAACCCGCCGAGTTTTTGCCAGAAGTTTTGATTCATTTCGCGCTTTCGGCATCCACGATTTTCACCGGAACGGCGACTTTCGCTTCGACCGGCTCGCCTTTGAAATGTTTGGCGATTGCCTCGATTGTTTTCGCTCCGATGTCGCGCGGTTGCTGCGCGACATCGGCTTTGAGCGCGGTTCCGGCTTTGATTTTCATCACCGCTTCGGGCGCGGCGTCGTAACCGACAATTATTAAATCCGTTTTGCCCCGTCCTTCCGCTGCGGCGAGCGCCCCGAGTGCGGTCTCGTCGTTGATGCAGAAAATCGCTTTCAAGTTCGGATTTCCCTGAATCAAATCGTCAGCCGCTTTCAAAGCGCGGTCGCGCACGCCGCCGCCATTCAAAGGCGGCACGAGCGATATTTCTGGATTTTTTGCGATTTCTTGTTTAAAACCGTTTTCGCGGTCAACGACCGACTGCACTTCGGGCTGCCCGATAATGCCGACCGCGCCTTCGCCGTTAATCGCCTTGACGATGTATTCTGCCGCGAGCCGTCCGCCCGCGATGTTATCCGAAGCGACGTGCGAAACTATTTTGCCGCCGCCTGCCGCAATGTCGGCGGTAAAAACCGGAATGTTCGCGGCATTAGCGCGTTCAATCGCCGGCGCAATGCCCTGCGTGTCGGTCGGACAGACGATAATCGCGTCAACTTTTTGCACTAAAAAATTGTCAATTTGCGATTGCTGTTTAGACAAATCTTTGTCGCCCGATTGAACGAGCAGTTCAAAGTTATTGCCACGCGCCGCTTCCTGCAATCCGGTTTCGAGTTCGCGGTAAAAATCGTCTTCGCGCGTCAGCAGAGTTACGCCGATTTTTTTCTTAGCGGAATTTGCTTCGGTTGAATTAGCCGAATTATTTGTCGGCTGTTGACTGCACGCAATCGCAATTAAAGAAATCAGCGTTAATAAGACAAACAGTTTAACTTTCATATTTTAATGGTTTATAGATTTCGGCAAACTAATTGGAAATCAATTTCAGCTTCAAAAGTTCTGCCCCACGGCAGCGAAAAATCAAATGTCTTTAGCTTATCGCAAACCATTGTGGATGAACCGGCAGTGTTTATTCTGTTAAGATTTTGCCACGCCTTTTCTTCTACTTTCGGCGAAGAAAATTCTTCAACCGCTTTGGTCTGCTCATCGTTAAAACGAAAGACATTCCATTCTTTCGCTTTGGCAAATTTAATCGCCTCCGGACGAACCAGCGTGTGATAAACGTAATCGTCAAGCAGACGATTCAGCAAAAACCACGTTTGCGCCTGCTCGACGCGATTTGAAAATTGGTAAATTTCTCTGCCGCGCGCCTTTGAAACATTTTTCGGATTTAGGCGAAGCCGGTGCGCCGATAAGTTGTATAAAACGCCGTGCGGAAGCGCGGTTCCGATTGTATTTCCCGCCGTATTCCAGGAAGCGTAACCGGAAATTACCGCAAAAAGCGCCTTGCTTTTTAACTGTTCCGTGAATGCGGCATCAGCACCCTGAACGTCTCCTTTCGGGTCAATATCCGCCACGATAAACGGTTTTCGAGGCATACAAAGGCTTTTTAGAGTTTCTTTGCAATTAGCCGGAATTTGATAAAACCGATTATAAATTTCTTGAGCAAATTTATTCGCCTTTCCCACTTCAAATCTCGATGCGAAAACGTAAAACAGGATGTCGGCATCGGCTTCGTTTCCGACCTCAGTCGCGCCCGCGGCTTTGATGTGGAAGCTGACGGTTTGCCGCAACGGTCGGTCTTCGTAGGGCATAACTCGGTCGGCGATTTGCTCCGACGAATAAATCGCTTTTATTTTCGGGCGATAAGTATATTTATCAGTCAGGGCGCGCGACAGCAGCAGCATCGAAACTTCGTCCGCGCCCGGCTGCACGGCGACTTTTTCCGATAGGTTCAGCCGCCGGATTTCTTCGATCAGGTTTTCGCGGTCGGCAACGTGAATGCCTTTCGGTTTCGCGTCGTCCTGCGACAAAATCAGATAGTCGAAAATTTTGTCTTTAACTAACTCGATTGACGCGCGGTTGATTTTTAAATCGCGGAGGCGGGCGGCTTTGTAATCAGCGAGAGCTGCGGCGGGAATTGATTTTTCGAGCTTTTCGGTTTGCGCCTTTTGCATTTCGTCAACCGAAATCTCCGCCCATTTCGCCAGATTTTCCCGATACGATTCGTTGACGACGGTGCCGGTCGGGGCGAGCCGCATAATCACGCTCGATGCGTAGATTTTCAGCTTCGGCGCGAGGCTTCGTATTTCTCTGGCGACCGCCAGCCTCTGCATCGCAGCGGCATCGTCTGTTTCGTGAACGCGCATTGCGACCAGACCGCCGTAGGCAAGCATGTCAACCGAAACAATCGCCGCGTCGAAAGATTGCAGATTTTGTTTTTTGACCCACGCGATTATCTCGGCAGGTTTGCCGAATTCGGTAAACCTGCCTAAAAGCTCGCGCGGCGGCGTAACGATTTCCGCGTCGCCGATGGCGCCCATCCGCACCGGAAACTGCAGACACGGCGGACGGTCGTCGAGCGGTATCAGTAAAATTTTCGCGTTCGGTTTCGACTGGTTTTGCCCGAAAACGGAAACTGCCAAAAGCAAAATCAACCCGCCGATAAATGCGGCTAAACGAGGATTTTTATTCGTTTTATTTATCATCAGTTAAATTTCTACTTGTTTTATTTAGTCAAGTTTTCTTTCGCCAATTTTTCAATTAAATCATCGGTCAAACTTTGCGCGGCGAAAAATCCCACGCCGTCAAATTTATATTTTTCGGTTATCTGCAAATATCGGGCGTCCAATCTCCGCTGTTTCGCGTCGTAAAAATGCCCGATGAAAAACGCCGGATAAATTTTCGTCTTCGGCGAAACGTCGCGGCGAAAATCGCGTGCCCACGATTCGACTCGGGCGTAATCGGTGCTGTAGAGCATCGGCAGCAGCGCGTCAACGTAACCTTTATTCGCCCAATCCTTCCAGTCCTGCTGTTTCACGCGCAAATTCTCTTCGATGTTCGCAAACACCGCCGCCGAAATTTCCCATTTCGGTCGTCTCCGACGAACAATTCCGCCTAATTCTTCGACTGTTTCCGTCACCTGTCTTGTTTTCCAATCCTGCCAGATTTTCCATTGCTGCGGCGTGTCTTTCGCCGATATTTTTGCGGCGTCTAATTTTGTTTCTCTTTGAAATTGGGCGAGCGTTAATGGATTATAATCAAACGGCGCGTCGCCCGTTTGCAGCGGATAACGAATGTAATCCCACTGAATACCGGCAAGACGCGGGTAATTTTCGGCGAGTTCGCCGACGATTCGGCGCAGGTATTCTCTCACCTCTTTGTTCGACGGCGACACGAAAACTTTATAAACATCACGGTTCGCGCCTTCGGCTTCGGCTTTGACGAGCGGCGACCTGCTTTTATCGAGCATCGCCCAATCAGGATGTTTTGAAAAAATCGGCGAATTTTCCAGCCCGCCCAAATTCGTGTTCCACTGGTGAAAAACGTGAATCCAGGCGTGAACTCTGACATTCAATTTCGCCGCTTCATCGAGATAAACCTGCAGCGCGTCCCAACCTTTTCCGCTAGCGTCAGCCGTGCCGTAATTAATTTTAACCGGACGCTGTTCGGCGACGCGCGTCGGGTAAATCGTGTAGCCGTCCCAGAAAGCTTCCAGATAAATTGTGTTGAGATTGGCGCGTTTTATTTTCTCCAATTCGCGCCGAATAAAGTCGCGTCCCTGCGCCGCATCTTTTCTCGTTTCTTCGTTCGCGCCGATGAACGGACGCACCCAAACCGCTTTTGTTTGAGCCGACGAAAGCGAAGGCAAAAGTAAAAAGGCAAAGGTAAAAAGTAAAATTTTAAATTTTGTTTTTATTAATTCGATTTTCATTGACTGTTCCTTGTTTTTACTTTTGCGCCAGCGCGTCGGCACGTTTGTAATCAACAAAACCGTTATAAGCGATGCGCGCAATCGTCCACGTTCCCGCCGGTAAATTGCCCGTTTCAAATTTCAGCGCGATTTCCGAATCGGGCGCCACGGCAAACGAGAGTTCGCGCGGAAAGTTCGGCTCGCTCGAATAAATTCCGCCCGCCCACGCTTCGAGCGGCATAATGAAAGCGACCGCGCCTTCAATGGTCTGCCGATGCGGATTTTTGATTTTGACCGTTACCGTGCCGTCGGCTGATTTCTCAGTTCTCCATTCGAGATTAAACGGTTTTCCCAAATTTAAAACGTCCTGAAAAATCTGCCCTTCGTGTTCGATTCTCGCTTTTACCAAACCCGAAGCGCGTTCAAATTCCAAATTCTTTTTAACTGGAAACGCGACGACGACGACATCTTTGACGAATGAACCGTTCGGCGCGATGTCGAAACTCAATTTATCCGGCACGACGCGCCAATCTTCCGGGACTTCGAGCGCGACTTCGCCTTTGTAATTGCGGTCTTGATAATTGTTAACGACCTGCACCCGAACGGCGACCGTCGTCGTGCCGCCCTGATTGTATTTGTCGTCGTAAGCGAAAGTCGAAAGCTCGTTCATCTGTTCGACCGGACGCAGTGAAACTTTCATCGCGTCATTGCCAATCGGAGCCGCGCCGGAATTATGCAGCCAGTAACGCGAGAAAATCGGCTGGATGATTTCCTTCGTCGCGCCGAGCGTTTGTTCATTAGCTTCTCGAACTTCAGACTTTGTTGGCTTCAAGCTAAAAGTTTCGATTGAAAAACCATTCATTTCCGTTTCGAAACCGTTGCCACTTGAACCTAGCGTGTCGGCATCTCCTTCCAAAAGCCCGACTTGTCCAAACTCCCAACCGTTTTGACCGAGCGTGAACCTCGGACTCGTTTTTATTCCTTCCGTTTCATAAAACCTAAGGAACAAAGGTCTTTCACGGTTTTTGTAAATCGAACGAAAATTCGCTTGTGGATTTCCGCCCAGTTTCAAAGCCGAAACGATGACGTTTTCTTTATCAACCGCGAGAAAACTTTTTTCGCTCGGCAGATCGCCGTCGTGAACGCTCGTTTGCACGGCAATCAGCGGATTATTAAAATCTTCGCCGACTTTTACGGTGTCGGCTTCGCGCCAGCTTTCAGCGTGTGGGTAAAGCGCATATTTGAAAACGTGTGTTTTGTTTTCCGGCACAAAATCGAACGGCAGATTTACGCCCGGAAAAATCGCCGTGTGTGTTAAAAATAAAGTCAGCGTGTCGGGATTTTCTAACGATACGGCGGGCGTTCCGTTGTTGATTAAAGCCACGCCGTAATCGGGAACGCGCGGCAAATCTTTCGCCGAATTCGTCTCGACGGCGAAACTTTCAAACGGCAAATTTATTTTAAAAGTATTCGGAACGGTGAACCGCTCAACGGCTTTTTCTAAATTCCCGGCGATTAAAAGCGTCGGCATCGGCGACCAATCTTTCGGAACGTCTTTGTCATAGAGAAAAAGATATGCGAAACCGTCACGCTGTAATCTCGCGTCAAATTTCGCCCGCGTTTCCGCTGAAACTTGTTTGAGCGATGCTGCCGAATACAGATTTTCCCGTTCGCCGCCGAGCGCGATTCTGAAATTGTGATAAGCGATGTCGTCGTTGAGTTTTTTCGGCATCGTCGAATCTTCAATGACGAGATTCTTGCGCCGCGCCGCGTCGTTGTCAGCGTAAAACGGTGTCACCGAAACGCCGCGTTTTATCAAACTGCCGACCATCGTTTCAGTTAATCGCTCGTAATTATCGCCGTGCGGACGCACCAAAGCGGTCGGCTTAAACGGAACGGATGTGATTGATTTTCCGTTCGCGTCAACAAAATTCAGGTTCAGCATCGAGCCGTATTCCGCCCAATTGTTGACGGCGTAAACCGGCGCGCCGGAAACGAGTTTGTCCGTGTTCGTCCGAAAATCTAAAAAATCTTTGCTGTTATTGCGAACGACTGTTCCGAAACGGTCTTCGGTAACGAGCGCGCCGCCCGTTAAATTGAGCGGAAAATTGACGACGAAAAGCTCGTCTTTACCTGTGTAATTAATCAGCTCGGTTTTGAAATCAATGCGCTTAATGCCTTTGTGCAGTTGAATCGTTTGCCGGTATTGCGGCACATTCGTCCGCCGATTTCTCAGGACGTTCGGCGGTATGGCTGAAAAGCTCGGCAATTCGCCTGAAAATTCCAGCGTTTGGGTCGCGCCGACGCTCCAGGTCGTGCTTCCGCCACGACTTTCGGTGGAAAACTTCTTCTCGCCGGTCGTCCAAAATTCCCAAGCCGGGTAAATGACGTTTTTCTTAGTCAACTCCTCTTTTAAAACGCCGATTTCATTTGCGAGATGTCCGTTTTGAGTATTTACGATTTCGCGCTCCGCCTGTTTATCATAAACACTCGAAATCGCGCCGCCGCGCTTTTCGTCAATTGTGATTCGGTAAAATTCGTTTTCGATGTGGTTCGCCATTACTTTTTCCGAACCGCCGCGTGCCGCATTTAGCAGATTCGGTTTGCCCTTCGGCATAATGAAAAATGTTTTATAGCCGAGCGCAGGAACGTCGGAAGCGATAAACTCAATTTTCGTTTTTGCGCCGGTTGCTTGTCGCTCGTTCGGGTAAGAGGGATTGAAAATAATTTCTTTGCCGTTGGCGTCATAAAGATTGCCGAGCCAATCGAAAATTATTTCGTCAAATTCGACGCGAACAAGATCGGTTCGTTTCCAACTTGTCGGATTAAAAACGACGATTGGAATGATTTTAGGCTCCAATTTTTGAACTTTAAATTTCGGATTTGTGTCAATCTGTTTTGCAATAAAATCGAGCGAATCTTTAAGCGCGCCTTTCGATAATTCAAACGCTTCGCGGTAGCCGTGAACCAAATCCAGAAACGCCGAATCGGACGGCGTTCCGGTAATCGCGTCGTGGTGTGAGCCGAAAAAGATTTGCCGCCACGCTTTATCTAAAGCTAAATCCGGGTATTTCGCGCCGCGCAGGTAGGCAATCGCGCCGAACTTTTCCGCCGTCAGAGTCATGTTTTCCGAAAGCCTCTGACCGACTTTCAAATCCGAACGCGCCGCCATCACGCCGACGTGGAAAAATAATTTGTCGCGCGATGTAATGGGTGGTTTGACTTTATTTGCGGCGATTTCCTGGTTGAGCGCGTCGAAATATAAATCCTGCGCTTGCCCGGTGACTTTGATTTGCGGTTTGTTTGTTTCTAATTTACCGACATTTCCGGCGAGATTTGTCCACGGCGGCGTGAAATCGGCGGCGTTGATTCGCAAATCAATTGCCGAATTGAAAGTTTGCGTTTCGGCGAATTTGCGTTCCGTCATCCGGCGGAAATTATCGAGCGTATAATTTTTGCCGCTGCCGAAACCGGAAAATGAATAAGCGTAATCAACGCGGCGGTGCAGCAGACGCGAACCGTCAAGCGCGTAATCGTAGAAGAACGGTTCGAAGCCCGTAATTTTTTTGCTCCACGCGATGCCGTTGAATCCTGATTTGGCGGCAATCTGCGAAATTTGCGGCGCGTGTCCGAAAACGTCCCACAGCGCGAGCGATTTGGCGCGGCGACCGAGCATCGCTTCGTGCATCGCCTGTCCGTAGAGAATATTGCGAATAATGCTTTCGCCGCCGATAGTTAATTCGTTAAATTGGTTATACGCGCCGCCGGTTCCGACGCGCCCGTCTTTGACAGTTTGACGCAAAAATTCGCGGTCTTCCGGGTGCGTGTCGAGATACGGTTTTAAGTAATCTATTTCCGATAAAAAAACGCCGTAGCGCGAATCGGCGCGCAAGCTATTGACATATTGATTCGTATTGGAAAGCGTGATGCGCGAGTAGCCGCGCTGATCCTGCAAATAAACCGGATCAACGTGAAAACCTTCGAGATAAAAAATCGTTCCCGCCGCGCCGGTTGATTTGTATTCGGCTGATCTGATTGCGTCGGCTTCGCTTTTCCAAAAACGGATTGTCGCCGTCCACGCGCCGTCTTTGCGCCAATAATCTCCCGCAATGCCGCTGGCGCGAACGATTAAAAGATTCGCGACTTTTTTGAATTTCGCCGCAACGGTTTTTTTCGCGTTCAGCGAATAACCGTCATAAATCTTTTCGCCGTTCAGCCAGATTGCGCCCGTAAAACCGTCGGTTTCGACAAATCGAGTTTCGTCGTTTCGTGAATTAACGTAACTCGCCGCATAAGCCGTGCCGATTATTTTACCGCCGAATAAATTGTAAAAATCAATGCGCGAATTTTCCGCTTTGAATCCGCGCCAACTGATTTCCGTTGCGTCCGGTAAAATCCTGATGTTTGAAGCCGCGCCGACTTCCGGCAAAGGCTCGTTTGATTTGGGATTTTGAGTTTTGGATTTTGGATTTTGCGGCGGTTGATTCTGTATCGTCGCTTGAAAAGTTCCGACGCTCGGTTTTATTTTAGGAACGCCGCCGAACGGCGCGAGCCAATCTTTCTGCGGCAGAGTTTCGACGTTGAAACGATTGAAATTTTCCCACGCGCCCGCATCAATTTCCGCCGGAAACTCGTTTGAAATCAGCCAATTCCGCACAAAACCGCCGTCTTCAATTTGCTGTAAATCATTTTGCGCCGAGGCGCAATAAACAGTGAGCAGAATAAACAAAACCGTCCGAGTCAGGCTTTGAATATTGAATTTTGAGTTTTGAACTTTCAAATTCATACGGCGTTCTTAGTTAAAACGAATGTCGCGCGATAACGGTCGGCGCGATAGAATGTACGAACCGATTCGACTGCCAGATTCGATTCGGAAAACACGACGCGATGAACAATTAACAGCGCGGATTTCGGTTTGATGGCGAGGGCGCGGGCAATCTCCTTGCTCGCGCAGGTCGCCTCCAGAATTTCTTCGGCGCGGCGCATCGCCACGCCGTAGTCGGTTTCTAAAATTTTATAAAGAGATTCGTTTTCGAGATTCTTCGTGTCCAAATCGGGAAAGTGTTTGACCGGCAAAAAAGCGTCTTCAAAAGCGAGCGGCGAATCGTCGGCGAGCCGCAGGCGCTGGAAATGAAAAACTTCATCTTCGGTTTCGATGCCGAGTTCCTGGGCGACTTCCTGCGCCGCTTTTTCGCGCCGCGCCAGCAGAATCTTTGTGCTGGGAGTTAATCCTCGTCCGCGCATTTCTTCGGTAAAGCCGATCAAATTTCTGGTGTGAACGTCTAATTTACGTTTGGCGACAAATGTGCCGATGCCGCGTTCTTGATAAACGAAACCTTCGTTTTTCAAAGCATTCAAGGCTTGGCGGGCAGTCATCCGGCTGACTTTGCAGATTTCCGCCAGCTCACGTTCAGACGGCACTGCCGCACCTGCCCTTAACTGATTGGCTTCTATTTGGCGGCGAATTTCACCGTGAATTTGGGCGTAAAGCGGAACGCTGCTGATGCGGTCGAGAGTCAAATTCATAAATATTGCTGGTTGTAAAACAATGTGGACTAGACCACTCCAGAAATAACATCAAATATAAATTATTTCAAGAAAGCGCGTTCGAGTTTATTCAAACGGCGCTTTTTTTATATTTGATATTTGTCTTTAAAGACTCTAAACTACTGCAACACAAAGGACTTTACCTCTATTCGTAAAATTTTATCGTAAAATTTTACGAACAGTAAAAAGCTATATGTTAACAATTTTTTAATTTTTCGGTTGACATCACAAACCGTTTTCTAGTTTAATCTTTTCTATAAGTGGTCTAGTCCACCAAGTCATTCCAAAAAAATCGTTTCGCTTGTCCGAGCAATTTCGATGAAGTTTTTATTTGGGTCAAATAAACTTTATTTTTTCGCGCTTCTTTTGATTTGCGCCGGGTTCCAGTCGTCCGCCGTCTGCCGCCAGCAGACGGACGCAGTTCAGATAATACCGGAGCCGAAACAAGTCGCGGCGACGGGCGAAAATTTTCGTCTGAAACCGGGAACGCGAATTTCGCCTGTGAATTCAAAATCCGCCGCCGACCGTTTCGCCGCGCAGGATTTCATCAGTGATGTCCGAGAAACAGCAAATGTTAATTTGAAAATCGGCGGCGGCGATATTTTAATCGGCACGCTCGAAAACACGCGCATCAGTAATGAATTCGCCAAAGCCAAACTGGAAATTCCCTCTGATTTGAACGCCGAAGGTTACGCTTTGATCGTGACGGCGAACAAAATCGTGGTCGGCGGCGCGACCTATGCCGGAACTTTTTACGGCTTGCAAACCTTAAAACAGATGGTGCGCGGAATTGGCGCGACGGCTTACGTGCAGGGCGCGCGCATCGTTGACTATCCGACGATGCGTTACCGCGCGTTTTCCGACGACATTTCGCGCGGAGTCGTACCGACGCTCGAATACGTCAAGCGGCAAATCAGAACGTTTGCGATGTTCAAAATGAATATGCACTCGCTCTATATGGAGCACACGTTCGCGTCGGAAACTCACCCGCTGTTCGCGCCCGAAAACGGGAGTTTTACGAGCGCGGAACTTCGAGAAATTGTCGCCTACGGCAGAAATTACCACGTCGAAATCGTGCCGCAGCAACAGACTTTCGGGCATCTGCATAAAGTCTTAAAATACGAAAAATACAATCGTCTGGCGGAAGTTCCATACGGCGACGTTTTAACGCCGCAGGAAGCGGATTCTTATAAATTCGTCGCCGATTTGTACCGGGAAATTGACGGTATTTTTCCGTCGAAATTTTTCCATATCGGCGCAGACGAAACTTTTGAACTCGGCGAAGGCAGAAGCCGCGAAGAAGCGAAGGAAAAAGGCGTCGGAAAAGTTTATTTCAACCACATCAATCGCGTCCGCGAAGTTCTAAAACCTTACGACCGGCAATTGATGATGTGGGGCGACATCGCGCTCAATCACCCGGAACTGATCGGCGAGATTCCGAAAGATATGATTGTGATGAATTGGGCTTACGGCGCGCGCGAAACTTACGCGCCGCGCATCGAGCCGTTTCAAAAAGCCGGTTTGCAACAGTTCGTCTGCCCCTCGGTTTGGAATTTCAATCATATATTTCCGAATAACGAATTCGCCGCTGTTAATATCAGAAATTTCGTCCGCGACGGTCAGGCAGCGGGCGTTATCGGCGTGATGAATACGAATTGGGACGACGACGGCGAGACGCTTTTCGAGATGACCTGGTATGGCGTGGGCTTAGGCGCGGCTGCCGGTTGGGAAAGCGCGCCGCTCGATGTCGAAAAATTCGACCGCAAATTCGACTGGGCGTTTTTTCGAGCCGAAGGCGATGATTTCGCAAAATCCATTCGCGCGCTCGGCGCGGCGTCGAAAACGCTCGGCATCGAAAACGTCACGCAGAACGATTTGTTCTGGCAGAATCCGTTCACCGCCGCGTCGTTTCAAAAACACGCCCGCGAAAAATTTGAAAACGCCCGAAATCTGCGCTTGAGCGTCGAAGCCGTTGAAGAAAGTTTAATCAAAAACCAATCGCGCGTTCGGCGAAACCGAGAAATGATTCCGGCGCTGCGTTTCGCCGCGCAGCGGCTCGACCATCACGGTCGTCGTCTAATTCTGCTCGAACAATTCAGCCAGACTTACTGGAACGCCTATTTGAATATGTCGGATAAAGCGCGCGTCCGCAAATTAAGCTGGTATTCCGGCGCGATTTACAATTATCTGCGCGAAATGGCGGAAGAAACCGGCGAGTTAAAAAGAAAATACCTGGCGCTTTATCTGGCGGAAAATCGCCCGTCGCATCTCGAAAGCGTCTCGGCGCGTTACGACGGGTCAATTCAGATGTGGCTCGGCAAATCAGCGCAAATCAAAAACGCGCTGGCGCGTTACAACGAAAACGGCACAATTCCGCCGCCAGAAGAAATCGGACTCGATTACAGAATTAAGAAATAAGGGAAATATTGATAAATCAAAAAACGCTTTGCAGCACAAATTCCCGATTAGTTTGAGGAGATATTATGAACTGTTTGAAAAAAACTACCTATCTTTTGTCGGCAATGCTCGTCGCCTTCGTGTTATTTAACGGCGCGTCTTTCGCCCAGCAAATCACCGCGACCCTGACCGGAACGATTTCCGACCCGAACGGCGCGGTCGTTCCCGGTGCAATCGTGACGGCTCTGTCGAACGAAACCGGACAAACCAAAACCGCGACCACCAACGACGAAGGAAATTATACAATCACCTTTTTGCCGCCCGGAACTTACAACGTCACGATTGCCAAAACCGGTTTCGCCGATACGGTGCGCGAAAATGTCCGGCTCGAAATCGCGCAGACTGCGAGCATTGACATCACGCTCGGAGTCTCCGGCGGAACGGTTGACGTGACGGTTGACAGTAACGAAACGCCGATTCTGCAAACCGAAACGTCGAATCTGGAAACGACAATCGAAGCTAAACTTATCGAAGACTTGCCGACGGCAGACCGCAATATCTTTAACTTTGTCAATCTCGTTCCCGGCACAATTGACGCGGGAACGGCGGTCGGCAATCCGGGCGGCGCGGTCGGTTCGGCTGGAAACCGCAACTTTTTCGACTCGAACTTTTCGGTCAGCGGGGGACGCGCTTCGAGCAACGACATTTTGCTTGACGGCGTAACGAACACCATCGGCGATTTCGGCGGCGTCGCCATTTCGCCGCCGCAGGATTCGATCCGCGAATTCAAAGTCATCTCCGGCGTCGCGCCCGCCGAATACGGGCGCACGGCGGGCGGCATCGTGACCATCGCCTCGAAAGTCGGCGGCAATCGCTTTCACGGCGCGCTTTACGAGTATTTTCAAAACCGCGATTTGAACGCCAACGGATTTTTCCGCAACCGCAACCCGGCGACCGCCCAGCGCATCGGCGTGAAACGAAATCAATTCGGCGGCGCCA
The DNA here is from genome assembly GCA_030448055.1 of Pyrinomonadaceae bacterium. Lineage (GTDB taxonomy): Bacteria > Acidobacteriota > Blastocatellia > Pyrinomonadales > Pyrinomonadaceae. Next base: position 1,844,349 of record JAUJNR010000001.1, on the reverse strand, counting down.
TCAGCGGTCCGGTTTTCCTGCCCGCGTTTAACGAAGGCGGACCGACCTTTTATAACGGCAAAAACAAAACGTTTTTCTTTTTCAACTACGAAGCCCGCCGCGAAACGAATCCTTTTACCCGTGAATTGCTGACTGTTCCGACTGCGGCGCAGAGAACCGGCAATTTATCGGACTTGCTCGGCGGCAACCGCACGGACGTTTTGTTCGGTCCGGGTAATCCGGGCGGCGCGGCGGGAATGCCCGTTCGCGTCGGACAAATTTTTAATCCTTACGGCGCGCTCGTGCCTTATCTGCAAGTCAACGCCAACGGCACGACGACGCAGGTTTTAGGTCGCCCCGTTATAGCCAATAACGATTTATCCGTTCTGCCGACGTGCGCGCCGGGACCGCGCACGACGGCGTGTATTGATCCGGTGGCGCGCGCCGTGCTGGGCTTTATTCCGCTGCCGAACGCACCCGGCACGATTCTGCCGAACACGCCGGGCGTCATCAATAATTTTGTCATCAACGACACTTCAAAATTCACCCGCGATATTTTCGCCGGACGGATTGACCAGCGAATTTCCGACAAACAAAGCATTTTCGGTCGCTTTTCTTACGAAATTCGTCGCGACGTGCAGCCTAATTATTTTAATTCCGACGCTTCAAACGCGCGCACCATCCGCGACACTTTCGGTAATTTTACGTTGAATCACGTTTACAGCTTGACCGCCACGGTTATCAACAATTTCCGATACGGTTACACGCGCGTTCGCGCCAACCAGCGTCCGAACGGGCAGGGCTTTAACGCGACGACTCTGGGGCTGCCGAGCTATCTGAGCGAAAATGCCGCTAACTTGCAGTTTCCTGATTTTAACATCGGCGGAGGCGCGGACGGCTTGACCGTTCCCGGGCAAATCAATACCGGCGCCATCGGCGGCGCGGGCAACGACCAGCCGCGCGACGTTCACACGCTGAATAATTCGGTGACGATTGTAAGCGGAACGCACACTATCAAAGCGGGCGGCGAATTTCGCCTTTATCGTTTTTACCCGTTTCAATTTTTCACGCCGCAGGGTTCGTTCAGCTTTGACCGCACTTTTACGCGCGGACCAATCGGCGCGACTTCCTTTGCCGACGTGCAGCGCGCGGGTTCGGCGCTCGCGTCGTTCCTTCTCGGCTTGCCGTCGAGCGGCAACCGGGAAGTGATTACGCCGTTGACCATCTACAAGAAATACGGCGCGGGTTTTGTTCAGGACGATTACAAAGTTCGCCGCAATCTGACGCTGAATTTAGGCTTGCGCTACGAAATTGAAACCGGAACGGGCGAGTCGAATCAAAACATCACTAATTTCGATTTTGATCAAGCATCGCCGCTTAACGGGCGAACGGCTGCCGTCACCGACCCGTTTGTCAACCAGCTCAATCCGACCGCGACAAACTTGCGCGGATTGCTTTCTTTCCCGGAAGGCGGACAAACGAGAGCCAATCGCAATCGCTTTTCGCCGCGCGTCGGCTTCGCTTACAGCTACGACGACAAAACCACTTTGCGCGGCGGTTACGGCATTTTCTTTCTGCCGCAATCGTTAGAGAACACGACGGCGCTCGGCGCGACTTTTACGCAAGGCTTGATTCAATCAACGCAAACCACGCAAATTACCTCTTCGACCGTTTTTCTGAGCGACCCGTTTCCGACCGGCGTGCAGACGCCGACTGGCAACACGCTCGGAGCTTTGACGCGCATCGGCGGCGACATTTTCGCCGTCGAACCGAAACGCGAAAACTCCTACAACCAGCAATGGAATCTGGTTGTCCAGCGGCAGCTCGCCAAAAATTTGGTTCTCGACATCGCTTATGTCGGCAGCCGCGGCGTTCGCCTGCCGATTCAGCAAATTAATTTGAATCAAATTACACAGGAAAATCTGCTGTTCGCCCGCGATAATTTTGCGACCGCCGGAGCTTGTGGACCAGCCACACCGACGAATCCGACTGGCGCTTGCGCCGACGCGCTGCAATTTTTGAATTTTCAAGTGGCGAATCCGTTTCTGCCGCTTGTGCGAAACGCGGCGACCAATCCGACCGGACCGATTCCGACCGGAACGATTTTAAGTAATCCGACAATCAGCCGTCTGCAATTGCTGCGTCCGTTTCCCCAATACAATAACGTTTTTTATTTTCGACCGCTGATCGGCGAAAGTATGTATCACGCGCTGCAAGTCAATTTGCAGAAGCGTTTCAGCGACGGATTATCGGGAACTGCCAGCTACGTCTGGTCGAAACTGCTGGACACGAGCGGCGTCGGAAACGGCGCGGCGTTTCTCGACGCGACGCCGGTTCAAGACATTTATAATTACAAGGGCGGCGAATATTCGCTTTCTACTCTTGACGTGCCGCACCGCTTTGTCGGAAGTTTCAGCTATGAACTTCCCATCGGACGCAAAAAGCGTTTCGGCAAAGATTTCAACCCGGTTCTGGACGCGCTTTTCGGAGGCTATCAAATCAGCGGAACGGTGACGGTGCAGTCGGGAACGCCGCTGCAAATCGTCGCCAACGGCATTTTCGGATTAACCGGCGCAGGTGTCGGCAACGCCGCGCGCCGTCCTGACCGCGTTGGACCAAACAACATTGACCGCCAGACTCTGCGGGAAAATGCCCGCAACGGCGTGGCGATTATTGACCGCACCGCATTTGCCGACCCTGCCGCTTTCACCTTCGGCAACGGCGCGCGAACGTATGACGACATTCGCCGTGATTCATACCGCAACGTGGATTTCTCGGTGATCAAAAACTTCGGATTCAGCGAAAATCGTCAGAAATTACAGCTTCGCGCCGAATTTTTGAACATCTTCAACTACGTGGTTTTCGGAACGCCGGGAACAAACATCAACGCCGCCAACTTCGGCATCGTCACGTCGCAGGGCAATCGTCCGCGACTTATTCAATTAGTCGCGCGTTTTACATTCTAGGAAAGTGAGCGGCGAGCGGCAACGGGTTTATTCCTGTTTCGCCGCTCGCCGCTCGCCAATAAATGACGGGTTTAATACTCATCGCTATCTTCGTCGTTTTCGCCGTGCTGATGTTCACGCGGAAAGTTCCGGCTCTTTTGGCTGTGCCGACGATGGCGATTCTGGCGGCAATCGTGGTCGGCTTGCCGTTTAACGGGATTTTGAACGACGTGATTTCGGCGGGCGTCGTGCGGCTCGCTCCGGCTTACGTGGCAGTTTTCGCGGGCGCGATGCTCGGTCGCGTAATGATGACGACCGGAATTGCCGAGGCGATTATCAAACGCGCGGCGGAGTTCGGCGGCGACCGTCCGCTCGTCGTTGCGTTCGCTTTGATGATTGCGACGGCAATTTTATTTACGACTCTGACAGGTTTGGGAGCGATTATAATGGTCGGCTCTTTGGTTTTGCCGATTATGATGAGTTTGGGTTTGAACCGGAAGCTCGTCGCCGTTCTTTTTCTGCTCGCGTTTGCGACCGGATTTATTTTCAATATCGCGCTGATTAAACTTTACCGCGAATTTCTGCAAATCGCGCCGGACGCGCCGCTGCCGACGGACATCGTTTATTTCGCGTTCGGTCTGCTCGGCATAATGTCGGCGGCGGTCGTCATTTACGCCGTCATCTCTGAGCGCAGACTCGGCGAAGTCGCGCTGTTTGCCGTCAAATCCAAAGACGAGTTAATCGAAGAGATTGCGCCGGAAAAGCGCGTTCCATTCATTTCTTTTCTAACGCCGCTCGTGCCGCTGGTTTTGTATTTCTTTTTCGGTTGGAAGGAAGTTCCGGCTTTTCTCGGCGGCGCTCTGTTCGGACTTTTGACAACGCAGCCGCGCCGCGCGATTCAAAATTTTACGTCGTCATTAGTCCGCGGATTGGAAGACGGCGCGCCAGCGGCGATTTTGATGATGGGCATCGGAATGCTGCTCGTCGCACTGAAACTGCCGAACGTCGAAGCCGCGCTGAAACCGATTGTCACCGCGCTGCCGATAAATTCCGCTTGGACTTACGTTTTATTTTTCGGGCTGCTCTCGCCGCTCGCGCTTTATCGCGGACCGCTGAATGTTTTCGGCGTCGGCATCGGCGTTTATTCGTTGATGTTCACGCTCGGAATTCTGCCGCCGCTTGCGCTGCTCGCCGCCGTGATGTCGGTGACGCAGGTGCAGAACGTCTGCGACCCGACCAACACGCACAACGTCTGGATTGCCAATTTTACCGGCGTGCGCGTCGAAGATATGACGAAAGAAACTTTGCTGCCGATGATGATTGTCTGCATCGGCGGTTTGATTTTAGGCGCGTTTTTGTTTTTGCGCTGAAGAGTGGGGTTTTTAACGCAGAGACGCGAAGGCGCAAAGAAAGATTTTTTTATTTTTTAACTGGCTTAATTTAAGGATTGATATTTCTTTGACCTAACTTAAAAAACTTTGTGGCTCTGCGCCTTTGCGCTTTTACGTTAAATTAAAAAATTCTAAAAATTGCGAGGTAAATCTATGCGCTTTAGATACATTCATTGGCTAATTTTAATCATGGTTTTCGTCGCTGCTCAGGCGGCGGCGCAAAATAAATTGCAGGTAACTGCGCCGAACAATCAAACTTTTGCGGTCGCGGGCAAAGACCGGCGGGTCAACGCCGATGAACTCATCCAATTCACGCCGGATTTCTATAAAAAAAATCCGACCAATCAATCGGGCGTTGACTTGTTGATTGTTGACGACCGGGTGGCGCTCGTGCAAGACCGCGCCGGAGCGGTTTATCTTGAGAAAAAGCCCGATCCGGGCGCGATTAAAATTGACGGCAAAGGCTACATTTTAAGCGGCAACGGCGCGGCGCGAAAATGGATTTTAGCGAACCTGAAAGTCGGCGACGCGGTTAAAATCGGCGAAGCGGTCGTCGTTAGAAACAGCAGCGGCGAAGTCGCGCCCGCCGCTTCGATTCCGTGTTTTGCCGGGGCGTATTACCGCAAAGCCGTGACGAGCTTTGACGTTTGGACGGGCATCGCCGGAATCATCAAACTGCCGACTCCGAAAGTTGACGAAAATCGTTTGAGCGAAAAGGATAAATCTCCGCTCGATAATTTTTCGGTTTATGTCGGCGGACGCGCCGGAGAAAAAGAGATTGACGCTGGTTTAACGTGGGCTTTTACCGTGGACGAAAACGGCAAACAAAGCCAGCGGCGCAACGCCTGGCGACCGTTCTGGCGCAACGAGGCGTGGAACAACGCGCCGGCGGAAAAACAATTTTACTGGTATCCGGGCGACACCGTGCAAATCGCCGTCTATATCGTCGGACCGAAAAAACTGCGGCTGATTGTCGCCGACGCCGTGCCACAGCCGAAAAAAATGTTTCAGACTGATTTCGACGCAGCCGGATTCGCGCCGAATGTGACGCGCCAGTTCAAGCGCGTCAACGCGATTGACCAATTCGGCAACGAAGGAAAACCCGTGCAGCCGACAAAGGCGGAAGTCGTCGGCGCCGAATGGCTGCAAACGATTTTGCTGCGCGGCGAAGGATCAAACGCGAAACAAATTCCGATGGATAAATCGCGCTTTACAGATATGCGCTGTGCGGGCGAATCAAATGTCGTCGTGACGGCGACCGACCAGGCGAAAGGCGCGGAAAAGATTGATATTTTCGGAACGCCGAAAAAATAGAGAGTAGCCGCGAACAAGCTCGAAGAAACACGAAAAATCACGAAAAAATATAAAAATAAAACTTTTGTATCCTTTCGTATTTCTTCGCGCCTAACTAAAATCTATGCAATTTATTTTTAGCTGCCAACTTCTTTCTATCCTGCTTCTTGCGGCAAGCGTTTCTCTGCACGCGCAGAAAATACCAAACGCGCCGCGCAACACGATTTGGGTTTCTTCGACCGCTTCGGCTGACGTAATTGCGAGCCGCGAGTCAATCGCCGCTTTTGCCGAGAAAGCAGAAAAAGCCGGTTTCGACACGGTTATTCTTTACACGAAGGAACTAAACGGTCACGTCGTTTATCCGTCGAAAATCGCGCCGCGCCTTGCGGAACACAAAGGCGTCAAATACAACACGGATTTTGACGCGCTCAAAACTTTCGTCGAAGAATGTCACCGGCGCGGAATGCGTCTGCACGCCGCGTTCGACATTTTCACCGAAGGCAACAAACTCATTCCCGGCATCGGCATCGGTTTCGACAAACGCAAAAGCTGGCAGTCGGTTGCTTATGACGTTGACGAGCGAGACAAACAGATAAAAATCGCGCCGATTGGCGAATTCAAACAGGGAATTCCGCTCTGGGTCAACGCCGCGCTGCCGGCGGTTCAGGATTACGAGCTTTCGATTATCAAAGAAGTTCTGGACAATTACGCGGTTGACGGCGTGGTAATGGATCGGGCGCGCTGGAACGGAATCAATGCGGACTTTTCCGATTATTCGCGCGACCGATTTAAAGAATACATCAAAGCCGAAAACTTAAATTTTCCCAACGACATTTACGAAATAAAATTGGGCGCCGACGGCAAAAAGCAAATCGTCGAAGGCAAGTATTTCAAAAACTGGCTCGAATGGCGGGCGAGCGTCATTAAAGGTTTTTTCGTTAAATTGAATAAAATGGTGAAAAAATCGCACCCCAAAGTTTCGCTCGAATCCTATGTCGGTTCGTGGTATCCGATTTACGGAAACGATGTCGGCGTTAATTGGGCGAGCGAAAAGCACAAAGTTTCATATCGGTGGGCGAGCGAAAACTACGGCGCAACCGGCTATGCCGAACTGGTTGACGTGCTTTATGTCGGTCTCTATTACCCGAACAACACCGAAGCGGAAGCGACAAAAGCGGGCGCAAGCACTTGGCGTTCAATCGAAGGCGCGGCAAAATTGGCAAAAGAAGTGACGCGCGGCGCAACGAAAATTCACGGCGTAATCAATTATGGCGACAACGATTTAACAACGGAAAAACTCCAGGCGGGAACGCAAATTATCAAACAGGAAACAAACGGCGTCAGCATTTTTGAAGCGTCGCACGTCAAACGGCGAAACGCGTGGACGATTCTGGAAAGCGTTTTACGTCAGAATAAATTAAGCGATAGAAGTTATCCGGTTGGTGCGGAAACACGAGCGAAGTAAGTGTTCCGAACGCGAAAGCCGCACACTTACTTCGGGCGTGTTTCCGCAAAGTTGACCGAAGGGGCTTTGCACAAAAATTAGAAAAGTGGGCGGCAGCTATTCGCTGTTCATTGTTCACTGTTCACTGAAAAACAGGGATAACCATTGAAAACAACGAACAATGAACAGCGAAGAGCGAATAGTTGCCGTTCATTAAGGCGGCAAATCGTTAATTTATGTGCAAAGCCGACCGAAGGAATAAAATGAAATACCGCTCAATTAAAAAATCAGCCAAACGAATTTTCACCGGATTTCTGTCCGCGATTTTTCTGTCCGCCAGCCTTTTCGGATTGACTGCGAACGCGCAAAAAACAAAAATGCCGAAAGACGCAAAAAAATCCGTTCGTAATTCCGCGTCCGAATCCGCGTGGGTAGAAAAAACTCTGCGCTCGATGACTTTGCGCGAGCGCGTCGGGCAGATGATTGTCGTCGGTTCTTTGGGCGAATACAAAAATTTCACGAGCGAAAAATTCGGCGATATTAAAAAGCAGATAATCGAAAACCGAGTCGGCGGCTTTGTCTTTTATCGCGGCGACGTTTTGGAACTCGCCGCGATGACCAACGAAATGCAGCGCGTCTCGAAAATCCCTTTGCTGATGGCGGCGGATTTCGAGCGCGGTTTGCCGATGCAGATTAAAAGCGGAACTTCATTCACGCACAATATGGGAATCGCGGCGGCGGGCAATCCGCAGATGGCTTATCGAAAGGGCAGAATTATCGCCGAAGAAATGCGGGCAATCGGAATTAACTGGCTTTACGGACCCGTCTCGGATGTCGCCAACAATCCCGGAAATACAATGGTCAACGTCCGCAGTTACGGCGAAGACCCCGAAAAAACCGCGGAGTTCGTCGCGGCGGAAGTGCGAGGGCTTAAGGACGGCGGCGTGCTTTCGACCGCCAAACATTTTCCCGGACACGGCGACACGCCGATTGATTCGCATATTGTTTTGCCCGTTATCAACATCCGGCGCGAGCGTTTTCAAGCGGTCGAACTCGCGCCGTTTCGCGCCGCTATCGCCGCCGGACTCGATTCCTTGATGACCGCGCACATCGCTCTGCCGGAAATTACCGGAAACAATCTGCCCGCATCGCTCTCTCCGCAAATAAATGCGGATTTAATCAGAAAAGAATTGAAATTCGACGGAATTATTACGACCGATTCGCTTGGGATGGGCGCGATTATCAAAAACTACAAAGGCGCGGAAGGCGCGCTGCTGGCGATTAAAGCCGGAGCCGACATCGCGCTGCTGCCGCCGAATCCGAAGGAAGCGATTGACGCGATTGAAGCGGCGGTTACGCGCGGCGAAATTCCGAAAAATCAAATTGACGATTCAGTGCGGCGGATTTTGCGGGCGAAATATCGAGTCGGTTTAGCCGATGCGAGAAACCGCCTCGTTGATTTAAACAACGTCAATCGAGTAATCGAAAAACCGGAAAATGTGCGGGCGGCAAACGAGATTGCGGAAAAATCAATCACGCTTTTTCGCAACGAAAACGGCATTCTGCCATTGTCGTCAGCGCAGGTACAAAATACTTTGTTCATCATCGCCGCCGGAGACGATGACCCGGAACAAGGCAATGTTTTCAAAGCGGCAATCGAGCAGCGCGTCAAAAACGCGCGGGTCGTCAAAATTGACCGGCGGACCACCGAACGAGAATACAAACAACTTTTGAGCGACGCGAAAAATTTTGAAATGATTGTCATCGCGCCGTTCGTCAAACGCGCCGCGCTCAAAGGCACAATCGAATTGCCCGAAGCGGAAGCCGAATTTGTTCGTGATTTGATTGACGAAAAAAGAAACGTCGCCGTCGTTGCTTTCGGCAGCCCGTATCAATTGCGGCAATTTCCGAAAGCTAAAATTTATATGGCGGCGTGGGCGGTCGAAGACGCGGCGCAGACGGCGGCGTCGCGCGCGATTTTCGGCGAAACCGCGATTCGCGGGCGCTCGCCCGTGAGTCTGCCCGGATTGTTCAAAATCGGCGATGGCTTGCAAATCGCGGCGCGGAAGGAAAGGGAAAAAGACGCGAAAGAAAAGACGGAAATTTTTAATTGAAGATTTCAATCGCAATTCTTTTTCGCGCTTTGCTCTTGATGCGGACGGAAATGTCTGCGCTCGCGGCAAGTAAGTCTTAATTTTATGACAAAGATATTTTTATTCCTGACATTGATTAGTTCCTTTAGCCAACAGTATATTTTCGCGCAAAACAGAACGCCGAAAAAGACTGAAGCGCAAACGAATTGGATTGAAAATACGCTCAAGACGTTAACTCTGCGCGAGAAAATCGGTCAGATGATAATCGTGCCGCTCAATGGCGAGTTTACAAACACACAAAGCGAAAAATTCGCGCAGATGCGCCGTCAGATTGTCGAGAACAAAGTCGGCGGCTTCACGCTTTTTCGCGGCGAAGCCAATTCCATCGCGGCTTTAACGAACGAAGCGCAGCGACTGGCGAAAATTCCTTTATTCTTTTCCGCCGATTACGAACGCGGTTTGCGGATGCAGCTTCGCACCGGAACGCCATTTACGACGAACATGGGCGTCGCGGCGAGCGGCGACGTTTCCGCGGCTTTCCGTCAGGGCAAAATTATCTGCGAAGAAATGCGCGCCATCGGCGCCAACTGGCTTTTCGCTCCCGTAGCAGACATCAACAACAATCCCGATAATCCCGTGATCAATATCCGCAGCTTCGGCGCCGATCCGCAGCGAGTCGGCGAATTCGTTGCGGCGGTTTCGCGCGGCGTGCGAGCGGCGAATTGTCTCTCGACGCTCAAACATTTTCCCGGACACGGCGATACGGCGACCGATTCGCATATCGGGCTTTCGGTTGTTCCGCTCGACCGCGCCAGACTCGACGCGGTTGAATTCGTGCCGTTTCAAATGGGAATAGACGGCGGCGTTGACGCGGTAATGACGGCTCATCTCGCCGTGCCGAAGGTGACGAATGACGAATTGCCGGGAACGCTTAATCCGAAAATTACGACTGATATTTTGCGAAACGAATTAAAATTCGGCGGAATCATTACGACCGACTCGATGGAAATGGGCGCGATTACCAAAAATTTTCCGAACGGCGCGAGCGCTGTCATGGCAATAAAAGCCGGAGCGGACGTGGTTTTATTTCCGCCGAATGTCGAAAAGGCGATTGAGGCAATCGAGGCGGCTATCAAAAAAGGCGACATCACGGAAGCGCGAATTGATGAGTCGGCGCGGCGGCTTTTAGCGGCGAAGTATCGTCTGGGATTAAACGAAAACGCGCAGGTTGATTTGGCGAAAGTGAATGAATTAATCGAAAAGCCGGAAAACGTGCGCGAGGCGAACCGGACGGCGGAAAAATCAATAACGCTTTTGCGAAACAGCGACAACATTTTTCCGTTGACAGTGGAAAAGGCGAATAAAACTTTGTTCGTTGTCATCGCGGCTGACGACGACCCGATTGAAGGCATCGCATTTATGCCCGAAGTTCAGCGGCGCGCTCCGCGCGCGAAAATCGTTCGTCTCGATCCGCGTTCGACCGTCGAAGAATACCAAAAAGTTGTGCGCGAAGCCGAGCAGTTTGATTCAATCGTTCTCGCGCCGTTCGTCAAACGCGCCGCTCTCAAAGGCACGGTCGCGCTGCCGGAAAACCAAGCGAATTTTATCAAACAAATGATTGCTTTGAACAAGCCGGTCGGCATCGTCGCTTTCGGTTCGCCGTATTTGATTCGACAATTTCCCGAAGCGAAAAATTACGTCGTCACCTACGCCATTGAAGAAGTCGCACAGACGGCGGCAATCAGAACGCTATTCGGCGATGTTTCATTTGCCGGAAAACTTCCTGTCAGCGTTCCCGGAATTTTTGGAATCGGCGCGGGAATTATGAAATGATTTTAGCAGCAGATTAACGCGGAATACGCAGCTAAGAATATAAATATTTTTATCCGCGTCATCGGCGAAAACCCGCGGCTAATTATTGATAAAAGTGGAAATCCCAAATCCCAAATCAAAAATCCCAAATCGAAAGGTTCGCGTCGGCATTGATGTCGGCGGAACTTTTACCGATGTCGTCATCGTTGACAACGACACGCGCGAAGTCGTTTCGCAATTAAAAGTTCCGACGACACACCAGGCAACCGAAGGCGTTGCTTTGGGAATTATCAACGCTATCGAACGTGCTTTGCAGGAACTTGAAATTTCGCCGGACGACGTGGTTTTTATCGCGCATTCGACGACGCAGGCGACCAACGCACTGCTCGAAGGCGATGTCGCGCAGGTCGGTATAATCGGTTTGGGAAACGGTATCGAAGGCTGGAAAGCGAAACTCGACACGCGCGTTCCCCCGATTGAACTCGCGCCGAATCGCTTTTTAACGGCGCAGCACCGATTCATTTCGAGCGTAAATTTCAGCGACAAACTAGTTTCTGAAATCGTCGAGAATTTCCAATCCAAAGGCGCGGAAGTCATCGCCGTATCCGAAGCGTTCGGCGTTGACCGCACAGAAAACGAGGAAAAAATCGCTCGTATCGTTCGCGGCAAAGGCATATTTGCGACGAGCGGACACGAGGTTTCAACGCTTTACGGTTTGCGAACCCGCACGCGCACGGCGGTTTTGAACGGCGCGATTTTGCCGAAAATGATTCACACGGCGACGATGACCGACGAATGCGTCCGCCGCGCCGGAATCCGCGCGCCGTTGATGATTATGCGTTCTGACGGCGGCGTGATGAGCGTCGAAGAAGTGCATCGCCGCCCGATTATGACGATGCTTTCGGGACCTGCGGCGGGAATTGCGGGCGCATTGATGTATGAACGAGTTTCCGACGGAATTTTTATCGAAGTCGGCGGCACCTCAGCCGATATTTCCGTGATCCGCGACGGTCAGCCGCAGACGAAAGCGGCGAAGGTCGGCGGTCACCGCACTTATCTAAATACTCTGGATGTCAGAACGCTGGCGATTGCCGGCGGTTCGATGATTCGTGAGAAAAACGGCGAAATCGTTGATGTCGGAGCGCGTTCGGCGCATATCGCCGGACTCGCTTATTCAGCGTTTCAAACGCCCGAGATTTTTCAAAACGCCAAACTCGTTCATCTGCGCCCGACGAAACACGATACCGACGATTATGTCGCCGTCGAATGCGAAAACGGCGAACGGTTCGCGCTGACGCCGACGTGCGCGGCGAATCTTTTAGGAATCGTTCCCGAAACGGCTTTTGCCAGAGGAAACGCTGAAGCGGCGCGAGCGGCTTTCAAACCGCTGGCTGAAGAACTCGGCGTTTCAGTCGAAGAGGCGGCGAAACGAGTGCTGGACGTTTCGTGCCGAAAAGTTCAGAAACAGATTGATGAATTGATCGTCGAATACAATCTCGACCGCGCGACTGTCGAACTGGTCGGCGGCGGCGGCGGCGCGGCGTCCTTAGTTCCATATAGCGGAAAATTGATGAATCTGCCCGCGCGTCTGGCGAAAAAAGCCGAAGTTATTTCAACCATCGGCGTGGCGCTCGCAATGGTGCGCGACGTGGTGGAACGCAACATCACAAATCCTTCGCCCGAACAGATTTTGCAGGTGCGCCGCGAAGCCAGCGACGCGGTGATTAAAATCGGCGCGCTGCCCGAATCGGTCGAAGTCCAGATTGAAGTTGACACGCGCCGCAATCTCGTCCGCGCCATCGCCTTCGGCACGACTGAGCTTAAAAAGGATGAAAACAAAACGACGGTCGGCGGTTTGGAAGGTTGTCTCGAGGCGGCGGCGCGTTCGATGAAAACCGAAACATCGGCGGTTAAACTTGCGGGAGAAACCGCCGGACTTTACGCTTTCGTCTCAGACGTTCAGACAAAAACATTTTTCGGTTTATTTAAAAATGCGCGGCAAATTGTCAGAGTAGTTGATAAAACCGGCGTCGTCCGCCTTCAGCGAAACAACGCCGAAGTTCACGCTTCGACCGTCGAAGCGATTGCGCGGAATCTTGAATCGGTCGTTACTAAATTAACCGATTTCGGCGATGCCGGACGCGCCCTGCCCGACGTTCACCTGCTCGTCGGCACGCGAATCGTCAATCTTTCCGGTCTGGCGGAACTCGAACAAGCCGTCGCGCTGGCGCAGACCGAACTCGAAAATTTACCGGCGGATGAAAAATTAGTTTTGGTTGCCGCTTCGCGCTCGAATTAAATTCTGATGAACGAACTACAAACGGATATTCTAATCGTCGGCGGCGGCGTCGGCGGCTGCGCGGCGGCTCTGGCAGCAGCGGAAAGCGGCTGGAATATTATTCTCACCGAAGAGTCTGATTGGATTGGCGGACAATTGACGAGTCAGGCGACGCCGCCCGACGAACACGGCTGGATTGAAAATTTCGGCTGCACGCGCAGTTACCGCCGGATGCGAAACGCGGTCAGAGAATTTTATAAAACGAATTATCCTTTGACCGAAAAAGCAAAGGCGAATCCTCGCTTGAATCCGGGCGACGGCTGGGTTTCGCCGTTATGCGCCGAGCCGCGGGTTTTCTTGAAAGTTTTAGAAGCGATGCTGGCGGAATACGTCGAAAGCGGAAATCTGCGAATTCTGACCGAACACTACCCCGTCGCAGCTGATACGGAAAAAACAAAAGTCCGCAGCGTCGCGCTTGTAAATTTGCGAAGCGGCGAAAATGTGAGCGTTTCAGCCGAGTATTTTATTGACGCCACTGAACTCGGCGAGCTTCTTCCGCTGACGAAAACCGAGTTTGTCACCGGCGCGGAATCGAAAACGGAAACCGACGAACCGAGCGCAAAGGAAACGCGCGAGCTGACTAACTCGCAGGCGTTTTCCGTGTGTTTCGCAATGAGTTTTCACGCGGGCGAAAATCACACGATTGAGAAGCCGGAAAACTACGAATTCTGGCGCGATTACGTGCCGAATTTAACTCCGCCGTGGAGCGGAAAACTTTTAAGTTTAGACGGCATCAGCCCGCGCACGATGCAGCCGATTTCGTATAATTTCGCGCCGTATCTGGAGCCAAACCGGGCGTTTGCCGGACTTTGGACTTACCGGCGAATTTTGCACCGCGAAAATTTCGTCGAAAACGCATTTGACAGCGACATTACGCTTGTCAATTATCCGCAGATTGATTATTTTTTGAAAGATTTGTCGAACGCGGCAGGTTATGAAGAAAAACAGCGTTTGATTTCCGAAGCCAAAAATTTAAGTTTATCTTTTTTGTATTGGCTGCAAACCGTCGCCGGATTTTCGGGTTTGAAATTGCGAAAAGATGTCGTCGGGACCGGCGACGGTTTGGCGAAAATGCCATATATCCGCGAGTCGCGGCGCATCAAAGCCGAATTTACCGTTTGCGAACAGCACGTTTCGGCAGCGTGTCGCTCGAATCAGATTTTCGCCGAAAAGTTCGACGATTCGGTCGGCATCGGTTTTTATCGCATTGATTTGCATCCTACCGTCGGCGGCGACAATTACGTTGATGTCGAGGCGCTGCCGTTTCAAATTCCTTTGGGTGCGTTGATTCCGCAAACGACGGAAAATCTGCTTGCCGCGTGTAAAAATATCGGCACGACGCACATTACAAACGGTTGTTACCGCCTTCATCCAATCGAGTGGAACATCGGCGAAGCGGCAGGCGCGTTAGCGGCCTTTTGTTTGGGAAAAAACTTGAAACCGTCGGCGGTCAGAAACGACGCGAAGCTGTTGCGCGAATTTCAAAATGTTCTGGTAAAAAACGGCGTCGAACTCGAATGGCGAAAGGATTTAAAGCTCGCGGAGGGCGATCCGCACCGACACGCTGGTTGATTTTGGATTTTTGGATTTTGGATTATTAAAAGTTTTATTGACCAAATCATTTATGAGTGCGGCTCGCGCGATGTTTTCGAGATTGCCGAAAGCGCGGACGTGAAAATCGTATATGAAAGCTGGCAACCGACGACCATCGGCGAATTTGAAAAAAAAACGCGAACGATACGGGTTAATCGCATTGCTTTGGAAAAGTCGGACAATGCCGAAACTTTGGAAAAAGAAATTATCGCGCACGAACTCGGACATTTTTACGCGGCTGATCTGAAGTTAGAGCAAAAGAAAGAAGAGAAATTCGCGCGTGCGTTTGCCGAAAAATTGTTGCAGAACAATTGATGAATTTGTTCGAGAGCAACAAAGAGCGCCAGGGAAAACTAAAAATTCGCATTTGATCAGTGCGTTTGGATATTGAAAAACACGAAGGGAAATCAAAAAATTAAAAGGTGAATCAATCCGAAATCCGAAATTTGAAATCCGAAATTTTTCTCGGCGTTGACGGCGGACAGAGTCATACCGAAGCTGTCATTGCGGACGTGAAGGGAAACATTTTAAGTCGCGGTTTCGGCGGCGCGTCGAATCACGCCGAATCTCCCGGCGGGCGCGAGCGTTTGAGAAATGCGATTTCAAAAAGCGTCGGAGAAGCGTTAACAAAAGCGAATTTGCCGCCGATGGACGAATCGGTTTTTGCTTCCGCGCATTTTGGGATGACCGGCGGCGCGGATTACAAAGAAGAAATTATCGGCGAGATTGTGCGAGCCGAAACTTTAAGAGTCGGACACGACGCGCCGACGGCGCTCTCCGGCGCGACTGCCGGAAAACCGGGAATCGTCGTTATCGCCGGAACGGGTTCGGTTGTCTATGGCGAAAACGCGCCAGGCGATACCGCGAAAATCGGCGGTTTGGGTTATTTGTTTTCGGACGAAGGCAGCGGTTTCTGGCTGGCTGTGCAAATTATCCGGCTGGCAATAAAAGAGCAGGACGGACTAATCGAACCGACAGGTCTTGAGCATTTGGTTCTCGATTTTTTCGGGCGCGAAAAAATTCGTGACTTGACCGATGATTTTTACAACGGCAAAATGACGCGCGACAGGTTAGCGAGCTTTGCGCGAGCGGCGCACGAAGCGGCACAAGCGGGAAATACTGTTATTCAAAACCAAATCAAATTCGGCACGGACGCGCTAATCGAAAGCGTCTGCTGCGCTGCGCGGCGGCTGCAATTTCAAGATGAATTTCCGGTCGCCGGTGTCGGCGGAATGTTTCGCGCGCCGCTGATGAAGAGATATTTTGTCGAACGATTGCAAGCAAAAATTCCCTCGGCGATTTTCCGCGAGCCGCGTTTTAATCCGGCGGACGGCGCGTTATTATTGGCTTTCCGACAAGCAAGAATTGATATAACCGAAGATTTATTATTGAATTTGGAGCGAAGCGCGAAGCGGAAGAGCGCGAAACAAGAATGAATAAAACGATTGAAGGTTGGCGCGGCGGTTTGATTGTTTCCTGTCAAGCTCCGGCAAACTCGCCGATAAATAAACCGGAAATTATCGCGGCGTTTGCCGAAACCGCCGAACTCGGCGGCGCGGTCGGCGTGCGGATTGACGCGCCGGAAAACATTCGCGCCGTCAGCCGGTGCGTCAGTGTGCCGGTTCTCGGAATTTACAAATTGGTTTTCGATTCGAGCGACGTTTATATTACGCCGACTTTCGCGGCGGCGAAACAAATCGTCGAAGCCGGCGCCGATGTCATTGCTCTTGACGCAACGCGGCGCGCCAGACCCGGCGGCGAAACGCTCAACGCGCTTGTCGCCCGCGTCCGCGCTGAATTAAATCAGCCGATAATGGCTGATGTCTCGTTCTTTGACGAAGGTTTATACGCCGCCGAGACGCTCGGCGTTGACGTTATCAGCACGACGCTTTCCGGCTACACAGCAGAAACAAAATACTTGATTGAACCGGATTTTAGGCTCGTCGAACGACTGGCTGAAAAATTAACGCTGCCGATTGTGTGCGAAGGTCGTCTGCGCTCAACCGACGACGTGCGGCGGGCTTTCGATTGCGGCGCATTCGCCGTCGTCGTCGGGGGCGCAATCACCGGAATTGATTCGTTAGTTCAAAAATTTGTCGGCGCAACGCCGCGTAATTCGGCAAACGCCGTCGCTTGAGATTCGGCAGAAAAACAGCTTTACCGGAAGAATTTACAGTTTAAGTTCGTTCGTTGAACAAACATAATTTTTATGACTCCTATTCTTGAAATGCGCTCGCTCGTCAAAGAATTTCCCGGCGTCAAAGCTCCATGCCGGCTCATTTGCGAACCGGGGCATATCCTATTTACTTGAAACATTTTTACCCGCCGCAACTAGAAGAAAACGGCGAAGAAATGCTTTCTTATGAAGAAAACAATTGGTTGATTGACGAATCGAAACGGCAGATTGATTTTCAAGCGGCGACCACCGAAAATTTAGAAAAGTCGCGTTCGACATAATTTCAAAAATGCTTGTTCGTTTATTAAAAATTTCATTTGCATTTGTTCTTTGGGTTGCGCCTTTGGCGATTCACGCGCAAACACAGCCGACCGGCAAATCTTATAGTTCAGATAAACCTCAGCGTCCGGCGACGACCGCGCCGCAATTTCCTTCGCCCGTTACTTTCACCGATATCACCCTTCAAACTAAAATAAATTTCAAGCACGAGGCTTCGCCGACCGCTAACAAATATTTGCTCGAAACGATGGGCGCGGGTGTCGGTCTGCTCGATTACGACAGTGACGGGCGTCTCGATGTCTTTTTTACGAACGGAGCGCAACTGCTCGATGCGATGCCGAAAGGCAAAATGCCGGACAAAACAAACTCGAAATTTTGGAATCGCTTATACCGGCAAAAGGCTGACGGCACATTTGAAGATACGACGGAAAAAGCGGGCGTGAAAGGCGCCGGTTACGGTTTCGGCGT
The DNA here is from genome assembly GCA_030448055.1 of Pyrinomonadaceae bacterium. Classification (GTDB taxonomy): domain Bacteria; phylum Acidobacteriota; class Blastocatellia; order Pyrinomonadales; family Pyrinomonadaceae. The sequence goes on along the minus strand of JAUJNR010000001.1, from coordinate 1,826,538 downwards.
TGCCGTCGGCGATTACGACAAAGACGGTTTCGCCGATTTATTCGTCACGCATTACGACGGCGCGGTTTTTTATCGCAATAACGGCAACGGAACTTTTTCGGACGTAACCAAAAAGATCGGCATCGGCGTTGACGGCTGGGCGACGAGCGTGGGATTTTTCGATTACGACCGCGACGGACGGCTCGATTTATTTGTAACGCGTTATGTTGAATGGGATTTTGAAGAGGGCGCGTTAGTTTGCGGTGACGCTCGTCCGGGCTATCGCGCCTATTGTCACCCGGATAATTTCAAAGCGACGACCGCGCTTTTGTTTCATCAAAAACCCGACGGAGCTTACGAAAATGTTTCGGAAAAATCGGGCATCACGCAAACGAAAGGAAAATCTCTGGGCGTGGCGTTTGCAGATTTCGACGACGACCGATGGACTGACGTTTTTATCGCCAACGACAACAGCGAGCAGCAGCTTTTTCGTAATCTCGGCGACGGACGATTTGAAGATTCCGCGCTCGCCGTCGGTGTCGCGTTTGATGACAAAGGGAAATATTTTTCGGGAATGGGCGTTGACGCTGCCGATTACGACGGCGACGGTCGGCAGGACGTTTTCATTACGGCGCTCTCGAACGAAACTTATCCGCTTTACCGCAACACAGGCGATTGGCTTTTCGATTACGTTACTCAGTCGAGCGGCGTGGCGCAAATTACGATTCTCGGTTCGGGCTGGGGCGTGAAATGGATTGATGCCGACAACGACGGACGACGCGATTTGTTCGTCGCGCAAAGCCATGTTCTCGACACGATTGAGAAAACAACTTCACTTCTAAAATACAAGCAATCGCCGCTTTTAATGCGGAATACGGAAAAGGGGTTTCAAAACGTTTCGCTGGCGGCGGGCGCGGCGTTTAAGACGGATTTGGCGGCGCGCGGAATGGCGGCAGGCGATTTGGATAACGACGGCGATACGGACGTTGTTATCTCGCAGACGAACGGCGCGCCCGTCGTTTTGCGGAACGACGGCACGAAAAATCACTGGCTTGGAATAGATTTGCGCGGCGGCGCAAAAAGCGCGCCGAACGGCGAAGGCGCGAAAGTTATGGTGACGGACGCAAACGGCAGAAAACAATTTTTCGATGTCAGCAATTCCGGCAGTTATCTGGCGGCGAACGACGCGCGAATCATTGTGGGTTTAGGCGTTGCAACTTCGGTCAAGCAAATCGAAATTAGCTGGACGAGCGGAAAAGTTCAAACGCTCGAAAATCCCGCGATTGACCGCTACCACTTGATCAATGAAAAGTGATTTTGTAAAGCACTGTGTTTCTTAATAATTTTTATATTCAGAGCACCGACTTCTATGAATAATAAAGAAAACTTTAACCTAAATGAAGTAAGTGAAATTATAGGAGTGGGAACGCACGTTATCCGTTATTGGGAGACCGAGTTTCTACAAATCAAGTCAGAAAGAATTGGACCAAGACAACGTATATACAGTCGAAAAGACCTTGATGTAATTACTCGTATTCATTACCTGTTATTTGAAGAGAGATACACAATCGCAAATACAAAAATTCAGTTGGCTAAAGAATTTGATTGAAGTTTTTATGTAAGTTTCCCGCTTTTGTTAATTTAAAAAGTCATGAAATTTTATTGAGGGGAAAAATAAAGAATATGCGACATAACTGTAAATCAATTAATCGCGTTTTTTCGGTGTCAATATGTATTTTTATCGCGTATTCAGCTTTCGCTCAATCTCTTTATGAAATGCCGCAAGCGGTTGAGTCGCGCGTGGCGGTTGACCCGTTTTATTTCTACCGCGACGCACGGGACGATGCAGCAAATCGGTTATCTCGCGCCGCACAGCCGCGAAGATATTGTCAAAAATAACCGCAGGCTTTACCGCGCCGGTCCAGGTCTCGTTCCGATGGATACGTCGAAAGACGGAAAATTTGAACGTTCGGATGATTGGTCGAGCTGCGTTTATTTTTATCTTGATAAACCAACGAACAATTTGCCGCCGATTGACGCAGTTGAAAAAAGAACGGCTGGACTTTAGAGATGCTAAAATTGGTTTGAAAATTAAAAGCCGCGAGCGAAAAATTAATCGCTCGCGGCTTTTAATTTTTAGGAGTTTTGTTTTTTGTTACTTTACTTTGTCGTTTTGCTTAAGGGTTAAAAGTTTGTTGATGGCTTCAACCGGAAAAATTTCGATTTGTCCGTTTGCCCAGACGACTTCGAGTTTATCAATTTTGGTCGCGTCGCCGAGTCCGACGTGAATCGTTTGCTCGTCTTGCGAAGCATAATTTGCGCCGCTTGTGGAATCGAAACGCTGTCGGAGTTTTCCGATCGTCACGAAAACCGTCGAACCGATTGCGTCTTTCGGCGTTTTCTTTGCGACGTCGCCGATGAGTTTGATTCGCAGCCAGTTGTTTTTCGACTCCGATACGTTTCGCAGAAGCGTCGGCACAGCACCCGAATTAGCCGTGACGACATCGAGTTTTCCGTCCTGGTCGAAATCGGCAATCGCCATTCCGCGGGCGTTGAATGATTTGGCAAGTCCGCTGTTCGGCGCGGCGGCGATTCGTTCAAATCTGGTTTGTCCGCCGCTTGCGGATTTGGTGTTTTTGAAAAGCAGCATTTGCTGGGCGTAGCTCGTTCCCCATTGAAAATTATCAACCGCCGGATAAACGTGACCGTTCGCCACAATAACATCTTTCCAGCCGTCGTTATCGAAATCGAAAAAAGCGGTTCCCCAACCTAAAAATGGAATTGTCGGTTCGCCTAATCCGGCTTGGAATGTGATGTCGGAGAAATTTCCGCCGCCGTCGTTGCGGTAGAGCGTATTTGAATCGTCGGAAAAATTCGTGATGTGAAAATCAACCCGCCCGTCGTTGTCGTAATCGCCGACCGCTAAACCCATTCCGGCTTGCTCGCGTCCGTTTTCGTTGAGCGCAATGCCCGAAGCATAGCCCGTTTCTTCAAACGTGCCGTCGCCTTTGTTGATATAAAGCTGCTTCGGCGTCGAATCGTTGACAACCAATAAATCTAAATCGCGGTCGTCGTCAACGTCAATAAACACGGAAGAAAAACCGTAATAATCGCCTTCGTCCGTCACGCCCGCTTTAACCGAAGCGTCTTCAAATGTGCCGTCGGTTTTTTGCCGAAACAAACGGTCTTTCGCGCCTTTTAATCCGCGCGGTCCGCACATCACGGGCTGTGCGCGAAACTGACACGGATTTGCAGCGCCGCTCATTTCTTTGCTGTCGGCGGGACTCGGCGGCAGATTGTTAAAATCGAAATCTAAATAAGCCGGCACGAATAAATCAACCCGCCCGTCTTTGTCATAATCGCCGAACGTCGCGCCCGTGTGCCAGCCTTTGATTGCCAGACCGACTTTTTCCGCCACATCGGTAAAAGTTCCGTTGCCGTTGTTGCGGTAAAGCCGCGATGTGCCGTAATTTGCGACGAATAAATCCGCGTCGCCGTCGTTGTCGTAATCGGCGACCGCCGCGCCCATTCCCCAACGCTCGTTTGCTACGCCCGCTTTCTCCGTCACGTCTTCAAATTTCCAGTTGCCGAGATTTCGGAAAAGTGCGGATTTCGCCGGTTTTTCCTTGCCGCGTTCGGCGTTCATCGTCGAGCCGTTGAGGAGGTAAATGTCCGGCTTGCCGTCATTGTCGTAATCGAAAACGGCAACCGTGCAGGCAGTCGTTTCAATAATGTAGTTTTTTTCTGCGTTGCCGGAAACGCATCGGAAATTTACGAGCCCGGTGTTTGCCGTCGCGTCTTCGTAAATTGCGCGGGCTTTTTCGTCAACGATGCCAATGGTGCGTCGTGTTGAATAAGTTTTCGCTTCGCCGGTGGACGAGCCGCCCATTTGAGGTTTTTGGGCAATAAGAGAACTTGCTGCGCCTAGTATTAAAGTCACAAAAAATAACGTCTTTTTCATTTCGCTTTTCTTTAACCGATAAAAATTTAACTTTATTTTCACATTTTACCGGTTTGTTAATGAATTTGTCCTGAATTCTGTTGACAGTTTAACACAGCGCGTTTACTATAGATTCACTTAGTTAAACGTTTACGCAAACGATTAAATTATAACCAAATTTTAACCGAAAGTTAGTCGGAAAAATAATCGTTTGGATAAAATGCTCGCCGAGAATTCATTGAACAGGCAATATCATTTCGTCTTTTGAAAGACTCTTTTGCCGATTAAAAGTGCATTGCAATGTCGAGACGAACATTCATCTCTTGCCTTTGACGCATTTTAAAGAGAGAAAAGCCTTTTTTCTTTTAACGAACTAAGTTTTTCGATTTGGCACGCCTGTTTTTTTATTTTTACATAGCCGGTTATTTTTCATTAATTTGTAAAGGAGTTGAATATGAAGTCGTTTAATCTTTTTGTCGCGCTGCTTCTGTCGTTCGTTTTAGGAACCAATCTCGTTTTCGCTCAAAGCGACCGCGGGACGATTCGCGGAACGGTCACTGATCCAACCGGCGCTATAGTTGCTAACGCAAGAGTCGTCTTAACCGGCACTGAAACCGGCGAAACACGCGAAACCACCACGAGCGACGAAGGAATATATGTTTTTCCCGAGCTTCGCCCCGCAGTTTATCAAGTTTCCGTTGAAGCACCAGGCTTCCAACGTTCCACAATTACCGATTTTAAAGTTGCGGTTCAAGTTACGCATTCGTTGAATATCGAACTTCAAGTCGGCGCCGTGACCAATGAAGTGACGGTGCAGGCGGACGCGCAGGCGCTGCAAGCCGACACGGTTGTTATTCAAACAAACGTTAACGAACGACAAGTCAAAGAACTGCCGCTGCAAGTCAGCAGCGAAGCCGGCGGACGCACGCCGCTCGCGTTTATCTTTCTTGACAGCAACGTCAACTCGACCGAAACCGGCTCCGCCAGCAGTTCGGTCGGCGGAACTAACGCTTCGAGATTCCGCGTCAGCGGCGGGCAGGCGCTCGGCACTGAAATCTTGATTGACGGTGCTTCGACGCGCCGCGCGCAAAACGGCACGTTTTTCTCGGAAGTGTCGCCCGGTCCGAACGCTTTTCAGGAATTCACGCTTTCGACCAGCACCTTCTCCGCCGAATTCGGCAACTCGTCGGGCGGCATTGTCAACTTTATCTTAAAATCCGGCACGAACGATTTTCACGGCGAAGTTTACGATTTGCTGCGCAACGAGAAATTTAACGCCAATCGGGTGAGCAGCAAAATCAACGGTTTCGAGCGCGACCGTGACAATCAAAACGATTTCGGGTTTAACGTCGGCGGTCCGCTTCCGATTCCCGGCATTGGGGAAGGCACGTCGAAGCCTTTTTATTTAGCGAAAAATCGCGCCTTCTTCTTTTTCAATTACGAAGGATACCGCTTTACCGAAGGCGAAAACGTCGTCGTCACCGTTCCGACCGTGAGAATGCGCAACGGCGATTTCGGCGAATTGTTAACTGACCCTGACGTTCTTCGACAATTTCCAAGCGGAATCAGAATTTACGATCCGAGAACCGGTCCGGGTATTACTACGGCAAATCGTCCGCAGTTTGCGAATAATATCATTCCGAGATCGGCGTTCGACACTGCAGGTTTCAATGCTTTGCAAGCGTATCCGCTGCCTAATCGTCCGGGCGTCTTTCGCAATTACGTCGCTTCTTCGACGCGCCCGAACAATATGAATCAGTTTACAATTAAAACTGATTTTAATATCTCCGATAAACAGCGTCTGAATTTTAGCTATTCGCGCCGCAAATTCGAGCGGCTTCAAGGATTTACCGGACCGGACGGCAGACCGAGATTTCCGCGTTTTCCAGAGCCAGCGACAGCGATTGACGTTTGGGATCAATCGTTTACTTCTGATTTTGGGCGACTCCAGCACAATTACAGCATCACGCAGTCGGTTATCAATTTTTTTAATATCGGCTACACCTATTACGATGTGAGAAATGCGAATACGACCGAGGGTTTTAACACCTCGTCGCTCGGCATTCCCGCGGGCTCCACGTCTAATATCGCGTTTCCGCGTATTTTAATTGATACTTACGGCGAACCGGATCGTTCCAGCGATGTGCGCGCTTATCAAAGTATCGGTTCATCCTTCTTTACTGATCGAATCCGCGACGGCGCACTCGACATCTCGGACTTTGTAACCTGGGTTGTCGGAAGACACACCATCAAGTTCGGCGGCAGTTTCCGAACGCAGCAGCTAAATTCATTTCAAAGAATTGATCCGGGCGGCACGTTTCGCTTCAGAAATGATCAAACCGCGCGCGATGACGACCCTAACGGCGGACACCCGATTGCCAGTTTAATTACCGGAGCCGTTGATTTGGGTTTTACCCGCCGAGATTCGATTGATCCATCTTTCACCCAAGTAACGCAAGGCTATTTCGTTCAGGACGACTTTAAAGTAACGCAAAAGCTGACGCTAAACCTTGGTTTGCGCTATGATTTGCCCGGCTTGCGCACGGAAAGATACGACCGTTTCCGCACGTTCGATCCAAATACGCCGAATCCTGAAGCGGGCGGCAGACGCGGCGCTTTGGTCGGCGTCGAAGGACGCGGCGCGTTAGGAACTCGACCGCGCGGACTTGTTGAAACTGATAAATCTAATTTAGGTCCGCGTGTCGGCGCTGCTTATGCCTTTGATAACAGAACCGTGATTCGTGCCGGAATCGGTTTATATTTCTCGCCGGTTCTTTACGGCTCCGGCGGCGGCAACGAACCGACTCCCGGTTTAATCGGTTATAATACGGATCGCGGCACCTTCTCCGCTGGACGACAAGCGACACAGTTCCTTTCGACATACATTGGTCTTCCCGACGTTAATCCGACCGGACAGTTTTTGGGAGCCAATCCGCTATATTTTGACGAGAATTTCAAAACCGGACGAACACTGCAATACAGCGTTGATTTGCAGCGCGAGTTGCCGTTCAACTTTGTCGCGTCAGTCAGCTACATCGGCAGCCGCGCCGACCGTCAGCGTTCAAACTTTGGTCGTATAAACGCGCTTCCGCTCAACGCGCTTCGCCTGGGTAACGCGATTCTTAACGCTCCGCTCAGTCGCATAACGGCGCCGGCAAACGCCGACGACGTTGCCTTCGCCAACGCCGCTCGCAGCCTTGCGGCGAGCGCCGGAGTTGCGCTGCCGACGTCTAATAATGCCGTTTTTACGGGCTTCAACGGCTCGGTTGCGCGAGCCTTACAGCCTTTCCCGCAATACGGCACGATTAACAATTTATTCGAAAGCGAAGGCGAAAGCACTTATGACTCGCTGCGCGTGCGCGTGGAACGTCGCTTTTCAAACGGCATTCAAGCCGGATTTTCATACACCGCTTCAAGACTCATTACCAATGCCGCCGAGGATTTGTTCGGCGGCGGACCGCTCAGCGGAACTTTGCAAAATCCGTATACTGACCCGGAAGAGCTTAAAATTTTATCGCCGAACAATCCGCCGCACGTTTTTGTCACTAACTTCCTAGCCGAACTTCCGTTTGGCAAAGGCAGGAAATTTTTGAATCGCGGCGGAATTGTTGACGCGATTTTCGGCGGCTTCCAGATCAGCGGAATTTTCCGCTATCAAGCCGGCACGCCGATCACCGTCTTCACTGACCGCGACCGAGGATTTTTAAATCAAGACATTACCGGATTTCTCGGAAATCTGCGACCGAACTTAACGGGGCAGCCGATTCGGTTGGAAAATGAAGTAAGAGTTGGCGTGAGGGGCGCGCCTGACCGCATCCGTGTCCTTAACGCGGCGGGTTTCTCGGCGGCGTCGGCTTTCGGGTCCGGTCCGGCTCTTCTGGTGAACGGAGCGCTTAATCCGTTATACAGTCAATTTTATTCGGATCCGAACCGGTTCTTCGGAAACGCTCCGGCGGTAATTACCGATTATCGTTCGGATCCGTTTTTTGTCGAAGACATTAGTATTCTCAAGAAAACCCGGTTTGGAGAGAATTTTACGCTTGAACTCGGCGCCGAATTCTTCAATGTTTTCAACCGTGTTCGATACGGTTTGCTTAATACCAACTTCGCTTCGCCTGATTTTGGAACCAAAGAGCTGATCGAGCGACCGCGCGTTATTCAACTGCGAGGACGATTCATTTTCTAAATGAAATGATTCGCTAACCGAACGGCGCGACGACTGATTAGTCTCGCGCCGTTCACGATAGTTTCTAGATAACCGATTCAAAATATAGTTAAATACAGTGTTACCGAGAATTTCTCTAAAAGCTATATTTGCCTTGCTATTGTTCTTTTCGCTTCTCACTGACGAGAGCGGAGCGCAAGGCAGAAAACCTGTTAATCAATCCTCCGTCGAACAATTACTTGCCGAAGCCGTCGCCGCATTCGAAAACAGCGACTCGACTAAAACTAAAAACATTTTGCAGCGCATTCTAAAGACCGCGCCGAATAACACGGCGGCGCATACTTTGCTCGCCGCCGTTGCCGACCGTGAAAACAATCTGCAAACTGCTGAAAAACACTTTGCTTTAGCCGTTCGATATGCGCCGAATTCACCGGAAGCCCGCAACAATTACGGCGTGATTTTACAGCGGTTAAATCGAAAAGCGGAGGCAGCCAAAGAATTCGCCGCGTCATTAAAAATCAATCCGAATCAATTAAGCGCGCTCGTCAATCTGGCGCAAATTCAATTTGGCGAAAATGATTTAACGACGGCTCGGCAATTATTTGAAAAAGCCAAAATTATTCAGCCCGACGCCGAAATTTTACGCGCGCTGGTCGTCATCTCCTTACGCTTGAACGAGCTTGAACGCGCGGCAAAAGATTTTCAGGAATATACGCTCGCGGCTAAAAATGTTGTCGTTAAAACGGCAGCGCGCGCCGAATTGGGAACAATTCTGCTTGAAAAAGGGTTGATTAAAGAGGTGACTCAGGAATTGGAAACCGCCTTTTCGATTGATTCTTCGGACGTGGATTTGATAATTCAATTAGCTCAAGCGTATGCACTGCAAAACGATATTAAAAGCGCCGGGAAACTGCTCGAATCGGCAATCGCTCGCGGGCTGGATAACGCTAAAATTTATGCCGGTTTAGCCGACGTTTACGAAGCGGGCGGCTTTCTCGAAAACGCGATTCCGGCAATGCGTTTGGCTATCGAAAAAGACCCGAAGAACGAAAACTACCGCTTTCGTTACGGTATGCTGCTGGTTAACTTGAAAGCTCCTGCCGCCGCCGTCATCAGGCTTAAGGAAGCCGTCGAATACTTTCCGCAATCAGCGCAGTTATGGCTCGGCTTGGGCATTGCCTATTTTAACGATAGTAAAAGCTCGGAGGCGAAAGCGGCGCTCGAAAAATCGTTAGCGCTTGAGCCGAAATCAGTGCCGGCGATGGTTTACCTGGCTAATACGTTTGTCGAGGCAGCGCGTTATGATGAAGCCGCCGGGATTTATGAACGGGCGATTGCCGCGTCGGGAGGAAAAGAGGCAGGCTTACATTTTCTTCTGGCAGATACTTTACTAAATATAACGACCGCCGACTCAAAGCGGATAGAAAGTCTGCTCAAACGCGCCATCGAGTTAGACGCGAAATTAGCCGCCGCTTATCCGGCTCTCGGCACGCTTTACATTCGCCAAGGGCAATGGAACCAGGCGGCGGCAATGCTCGAAACGGCGATTCAGCTTCAACCGGAAAATACCAAAGCTCTTTATCAACTCGGGCAAGTTTACGCCCGGTTAAAGCGCACGGAAGAATCGAGAACGGTTTTAGAAAAATTTAAACAATTGAGCAAAGCCGAAAAAGAAAAGAAAGAAGTCGAACGCGAGAAACTTATCAAGCGACTCGCCAATGTGCGTTTCTAAGGAGAATAAAAGATGAATAAACTTTTACTTGTGGTAACAATTTCATTATTTACACTCGCTTTTAACGGACAAATTAAAGCGCAGGAAACAAAAGCGCCGCCGGCACAAAACAATCAGCAGTTTGAAGAATGGAGCGATGATTTTAGCGGAAATAAACTGGACGAAAGCAAGTGGGAAAAATTCACCTTTGAGGGGGGCAGCGGCGGCAAACTGGAAGTTGAAGACGGAATCGTCAAAATTCGCTCAGCGAGCAAAACCCGCGCGGGAATTCGCACTAAAAAATCTTTCGCCGGCGAGCGCTGGATTGTCGAAGCGCATTTGGCAAAAGTCGGCGCGGCATTGCCTGAACCCGGCTCGAACGGGCAGGCTTTAGGTTTTGCCACCCTAACGATTCTTTTCGATAGCGCGGGGCGAAATCGCATCGAGTGGATTTTAACGAGCGAAGGAACATTCGAAGCGTGGGCGATGACCGACGGACGCGGCGAGCGGCTCGACAACCGTAAGCTGGGAACGAAAATGAAAAATCCGGTTTTGTCGGTTGTGCGGCGCGGCGATGAATTTTTATTCGTCCTGAACAGCGCCGACGGCAAACCCGAAGACGCGCAGATTGGATTAAAGACGGCGATCAAAAATATGCCGAAGTCGTTTCATCTGATGCTTTACGGTTACGGTTCGTCGGAAAACAACTGGAACTCGGCGCGCGTAGTGACGGCAAAATAGTTTTATCATTCAGATTACTGTTTACTATATTGACGCGAGTAATTTTTTCGAGACCGGTAGAGTTTATGTTAGCAAAAAACAAAAGTCGGATTTTGATTTTGATCGTTTCGGTTTTGCTGCTGAACGCGGCGGCTTTCGCGCAAGCCCCAATCGGTTTGAACCGGAAAACGCCGCTTTACCAAAATCCGGTTTTCAACTTTGACTTTCCAGACCCGACCGTCATACGTTCATCGGACGGATATTTTTACGCTTACGCCACTCAGACGGTCGTTAACGGAAGCTGGGTAAATATCCAGGTCGCGCGTTCCGCCGATTTGGAAAATTGGGTTCGTCTCGGAGACGCTTTGCCCGTCAAACCCGCCTGGGCGAATCAGACGCAGAATTTTTGGGCGCCGCACGTTTCTCAAATCGGCAATACGTATTATATGTATTACTCGGCTGACCCGAATCCGCGCAACGGTTTGTGTCTGGCGGTAGCGACGGCGACTAATCCGGCTGGACCTTTTACCGACAAAGGCACGCCGCTCAAATGCGGCAGCGGCTTTGTCAATATTGACCCGATGACTTATGACGACCCGAACACGGGCAAACATTTATTGTATTGGGGAAGTGGATTCGAGCCGATTAAAGTGCAGGAATTAGCCGCCGACCGGATAAATTTCGCCGCGAATTCACAGCCGACTAATCTTATATTTCCTATCAACAGTCCTGATCCAAATATGTACCGGGATTTGGTCGAAGGCGCGTGGGTGACATACCGTAACGGTTATTATTATATGTTCTTTTCCGGCGATGATTGCTGCACGACCGCGCATTACGCGATTATGGTGGCGCGCTCGACGAGCGCCACCGGACCGTTTGAAGTTTTGCCCGAAAACAACGGCGTCATCGTCAAATCAAACGACAAGTGGCTCGGTCCCGGACATAATTCCGTCATTCGAGATGATAAATCAACCGACTGGATGGTTTATCACGCTTATCATCCGGGCGACAGACCGCGCGGGCGCGTAATGATTATAAATCGCTTGATTTACGGCAGCGACGGCTGGGTGCGAGCCGAATCGAACGCGCCGACCAAGGAAACGCGTGTCGCGCCGTTCATTAATCGCCGCAGTCAGTAATTTTGCAAATTAGTTGTATGAATTGTAAAGCAAACGGTACGAACAGAGATTTTTGAAATAAAATAAACAAGTAAAAAGTCCGAAATCAAACTTTTTCGATGAGCAGCATCAAGGACATTGCCAGCGAAGCCGGCGTCTCGACCGCCACGGTTTCGCACGTAATTAATAAGACGAGATTCGTCTCGGCTGAAGTTCGCGCGCGCGTCCTGAAAGCCATTGAACTGCACGATTATTATCCGAACGCGCATGCCAGAAGTTTGGCTTCGGGCAGCAGCCGGATTTTGGGTTTGGTGATTTCCGATATTGCCAATCCGTTTTTCCCCGAACTTGTCAAAAGCATCGAAGCGGCGGCGTTTGAACACGGTTACGACGTGGTTTTGTCGAACACCAATTACGACGCCGAACGCACATCTCATTACGTCCGGCGGCTTATCGAACGCAAAGTTGCGGGAGTCGCCCTGATGACTTCGGAAATGGACAAAGCGTTGATTGACGAACTGGCGCGTCGGGAAGTTTCAGTAGTATTTTTAGATTCGGGCGAAACGGGTTTGCATATGAGCAATCTGCGCGTCGGCTACGGCGAAGGCATCCGGCAGGCGATTTTGCATCTCGTCGAACTCGGTCATCGCAGCATCGCTTTTATTAACGGACCGCCGCATCTGCATTCAGCCAATCGTCGGCTCGAAGCGTTTCGGCAAACGATGCGCAGCGTTCTGCCCGACTCGCCGGAACAGATTTTTCAAGGCGACTTTAAAATCGAAGGCGGAACAAACGCCGCGAAGGAAATTTTAGCGGCCGATCTGCCGACCGCCGTCGTCGCTGCCAACGATTTGATGGCTTTTGGCGCAATCAGCGAATTTCGGCGCGCCGGATTGAACGTGCCGTGCGACGTTTCGGTGGTCGGCTTTGACGACATCGCGTTTTCCTCACTGATTGAACCAGCGTTGACTACCGTCAGTTTGCCGCGCCGCGAACTCGGACGCCTGGCGGTCGAAGCATTGATGTCAACGCTTGCCAATCCGACGCAGCACGGAGTCGAATTTGAAATTACGACCGCGCTTATTGTTAGAAACTCAACGGCACAGGCGCGAAACATCACGACAAAAGCAAAAAAATTTAAGATTAAAAGGCAAAATTAAAAGGCAGAAATAATGTTCAAAATGCAAAATTTATATTTCAGACGAATCGGCGTTTTATTAATTGTTCTGCTCGGTTTGACCGCGCAAAGTTTCGCCCAGAAAGCGGCGAGCTATACAAATCCCGTTCAGGCGGGCGATTATCCAGATCCGTCGGTGATTCGCGTCGGCAAAGATTTCTACGCGACGGCGACATCGAGCGAATGGGGACCGGAATTTCCGATTTTGCATTCGACGGATTTGGTCAACTGGAAAATCGTCGGCGTGGTTTTCCCCAAACGTCCCGAATGGTCGGTCGGCAATTACTGGGCGCCGGAAATCTGGCAGGAAAACGGTAAATTTTATATTTTCTACGTCGCGCGCCGGAAAGACGGACCGCTGTGCATCGCCGCGGCGACCGCCGCGAAACCGACCGGACCTTACACCGACCACGGCGCGTTAGAGTGTCAGGAAGTCGGCTCGATTGACGCTTTTCCGATTCGGGATGAAAACGGAAAACTTTTTATCGTCTGGAAAGAAGACGGCAACAGCGTGAATAAACCGACGCCGCTCTGGGCGCAGGAACTCGACACGCAAAATTGGAAGCTCGTCGGAACGCGCAAAGAAATTTTGCGAAACGACCCGGAAACGTGGGAGGGAAATCTCGTCGAAGGTCCGTATATTATGCGGCGCGGCGATTATTTTTATATGTTTTATTCAGGCAATGCCTGCTGTGGTCGCGGCTGCAATTACGCGATGGGTGTTGCGCGCTCGAAAACTCTTTTGGGAACGTGGGAAAAAGACCCGGCGAATCCGATTTTGAAAGGCAATGAAAACGCTAATTGTCCGGGACACGGCACGATTGTTACGTTGGAGAACGGACGTGCCTTTATGATGTATCACGCTTTTGATCGAAAAGATGCCAATTATGTCGGGCGGCAGGCTTATCTCGATGAAGTAAATTGGACGCCGCAAGGTTGGGCGACAATCAACAACGGCAAGGGAGCGAGCAAAACCGCCGCCGCTCCGCTCGGCGTCGCCGAACTCGATGAAGAATATCGTTTTGCCGACGAATTCGACCAGCCAAATTTGCGCTTCGGTTGGCAATGGCTGCAAAACAGCATTCCGACTTATACAATCAGCGGCGGATTTCTGCAGCTCTCGCCGAACGCGGCGCAGATGACGAATCCGATTGGCGGCGTGATGGCTTATTACACGACGAACGGCAGTTACACGGCGACGACGCAACTTGAACGGAAAAGCATCACGAAGGGCGCGGTCGCTGGACTTTCAGCTTTCGGCGACGGCGAAAACGCTCTCGGCTTTGGTTTGAAAGACGGCAAAATCGTCGTCTGGCGGCGCGAAAAAAACAATCACCGCACGCTCTCGACGCACGACGCTCCGGCTGGCGATCAAATTTATCTGCGAATGACGGCGCGCGACGGAGCTTTTTACAGCTTTGCGGCGAGCAGCGACGGGAAAACTTTTACAAACGTCGGCGCTGAACAAAACGGCGATTATTTGCCGCCTTGGGATCGAGGCGTGCGCGTGGCGATGACGGTTGGCGGCGCGGAAAATGCGGCGGCGCGTTTCGGGTTTTTGCGAATCGAGCCGACCAAATAAAAAATAAATTTTATTTCAGACAGGCACTTTTGGAGTGATAAAAATTATGAACCTTTTTTTGAAGAATCGAAACCTTTTGGTTTTAATAATGCTTTTCGCCGTTTCTTTTATTGGTTGTGAGCGCAAACCGGCTGGCGGCAGCACTGGCGGTGATAACGCATCGGGCGGCGATGGCGGCAAAAAAACAGTCGCCTTCGCGCAGATGGAAAACACCGGACCGTGGCGCATTGCCGAAAGCAACAGTATGAAAGAGGAAGCCGCGAAACGCGCCGATAAATACAATTTCGTTTACACCGACGCGCAAGGCACGACCGCGAAACAAGTTTCGGACGTGGAAGATTTAATCGCGCGCAAAGTGTCGGCGATTTTTCTGGCGCCGCGCGAAGCCGAAGGTTTTTCTTCGACTTTTCAAGCGGCAAAAGCGGCGAACATCCCCGTAATTTTGATTGACCGCGAAGCGACCGGAACAGCAGGCGTTGATTTTGTCACGGTGATTAAATCCGACTTTATCAAAGAAGGACAGCGCGCGGGCGAATGGCTGGCGAAACAAACAAACGGCAAAGCCGGAATCGTCGAATTAAAGGGAACGACCGGATCAAGCGTGGCGAACGACCGCAGCAAAGGTTTTATGGATGAAATCGGCAAAAGCGCGGAGATGAAAATCATCGCTTCGCAGGATGCAAACTTTACGCGCGCTGAAGGACAGAAGGTAATGGAAAATATCATCCAGGCGCAAGGCAAAGCGATCACCGCCGTTTACGCGCACAACGACGAAATGGCGCTCGGCGCAATCGCCGCTTTGAAAGCCGCCGGAATGAATCCGGGCAAAGATGTTTTAGTCGTTTCGGTTGACGGGCAAAAATCGGCGCTGCAGGCAATTATCGCGGGCGAGATGAACGCGACGGTCGAATGCAATCCGCGTTTCGGACCGATTGCCTTTGACACGCTCGAAAAACATCTTCGGGGCGAGAAACTACCCGCGCAAATCATCAACGAAGATCGCTTTTTCGACGCTTCAAATGCAGCGCAATTCGTTAACGAAGCGTATTAAAAATTAAGTTCACGGTTTTTGGTTTTTGGTTTTTAGTCTTTTGTTACTCGTCTGTTTCGTAATTTAATTTCAACCCGCAGAGAACAAAAAACCAAAAACCAAAAACCAAAAACCAAAAACCAATGACCAACGAACCGCTTTTGCGGATGCAGAGTATCAGAAAAGTTTTCTCCGGCGTCGTCGCACTTGATGACGTGAACTTCACGCTTGAGCGCGGCGAAGTTCACTCGCTCGTCGGAGAAAACGGCGCGGGCAAATCAACTTTAATAAAAGTGATGACCGGCGCTTATAACCGCGACGGCGGCGAGATGTTTTTTGAAGGCAAGCCGGTTAATTTTCGCACGCCCGAAGAGGCGCAGAATTCGGGTGTCGTTGCCGTTTACCAGGAAGTCAATCTGTTGATGTTTCGCACGGTCGCTGAAAATATGTTTCTGGGACGCGAACCGCGCCGATTTGGTTTGATTGATTGGAATAAAATGTATCGAGAAGCGGGCGAAGTCTTGCGGAATTTGGGTTTGCAGATTGACCCGAAAGCCGTTTTGGGAAGTCTCAATATCGCATCGCGTCAAATGATTGCGATTGCGCGCGGCGTTTCTTTGGGCGCGAAAATTCTTGTTTTGGACGAGCCGACGAGCAGTTTAACCGAGCGCGAAGTCGGGCTTTTGTATGATGTGATTCGCCGTTTGAAGGAGCAGGGAACAGGCATCGTTTATATCTCGCATCGTTTTGACGAACTTTACGCCGTTTGCGACAAAGTGACGGTTTTGCGCGATGGGAAATTTATCGCCACTCGCCCGCTCGCCGGATTAGAGCGCATTGATTTAGTTTGTTTGATGCTCGGCAAACAGCGCGAAGATTTGGAACGCAAAGGCGCGACCGCATTCGGCGAACACCACGAAGCGCAAGCAGTTCAGCCGCTTTTGGAAACGGAAAATTTAACGCGCGGCAGGCGACTTAGAAACGTTTCGCTGCGAGCCGGACGCGGCGAGATTTTAGGAATGGCGGGACTTTTAGGCAGCGGCAGAACCGAAGTGGCGCGAGCCGTTTTCGGCGCGGACGCGGTTGATCGAGGTAAAGTTTCGCTCGAAGGAAAACCGTTAAAATTGAATTCGCCGAACGACGCGATAAAAGCCGGAATCGCCTTTCTATCCGAAGACCGCAAAGCCGAAGGCATCGTTCCCGAATGGTCGGTCAGGGAAAATATGACGCTCGCCGCTCTGCCCGCGCTCACTAATTTGGGCGTCGTAAGCCGCGCCAAACAAAATGAAATCGTCGAAAAATTTATGCGCCGACTTGGTATCAAAGCGTCGAGCGGCGAGCAGAAAATCCGCGAGCTTTCCGGCGGCAATCAGCAAAAAGTTTTGCTGGCGCGGTGGCTGTGCAAAAATCCGAAGTTTTTAATTCTCGACGAGCCGACGCGCGGCATCGACATCGGCGCGAAAGGCGAGATTCAAAGTTTGATTAACGAACTTGCCGACGAAGGCTTGGGCGTTTTGATGATTTCCTCGGAACTTGAGGAACTCGTCGAAGGCAGCTCGCGCATCGTCGTAATGCGCGACGGCGAATGCGCGGCGGAGTTGCGCGGCGCGGATATTTCGCAGGATTCGATTATCAACGCGATGGCGGAAACGAATTGATTTCCCGCTGGAAAAGCAATTTAGTCTGTCAATATTCGGTTCAAAGGATTTTGTGCTTGCTCGATAAAACTTTAAAGGTCAAATAATTGATTATGGAAAATTCAGCTTCAAAAACCAGGGCAGCGATGTCGGCAGTTCTGATAATCGGTTCGGTTTTGGTAATTGCTTTTGCCACTTACAATTCGTTTACGGGCGGAAAATGGAGTTCGGGGATAGCAGTCGGATTTATGCTGCTGGCGGTTGGCGTATTGTTATATACGCAGCGTAACAAGCAGAAAAATTAAGTCGAACAATTGCCGGTTTGAGCAAATTGAGAGTTGATATTTAATCCAAAATAAAATATGGCTGAAGCAATCACACAACCGATGGCGAAACGCTCGGCTTCGAGCTTTGCCGATTACGCGCCGACTTACGGCGCGGCGGCGGCGCTTGTTTTATTGATTTTGGCAAATGTTGTTTTGACGCCGAATTTTGCCGACGTTGACAATTTTCGCAACATTCTCGTGCAGGTTACGCCGACGATGCTGGTGGCAATCGGGATGACGTTTGTGATTGCGACGGGCGGCATTGATTTGTCGGTCGGCTCTTTGATGGCGATTGCGTCGGCGGTGGCGGCGGTTTCACTCGATTACGGAGCGTATCCGGCGATGCTGGCGGCACTGGTTGTTGTTACTTTAATCGGCGCGTTCAACGGCTGGCTGATTTCGACTTTTAAGATTCAGCCGATTATCGTCACGCTCGCCATCTTGATTGCCGGGCGCGGCGTCGCGCAGGTGATTAGCAACGGCGGGCAGTTGATTCCATTTTCCAATCCGAGCTTTGAATTTTGGGGCAAAGATTCGCTCTTTGGCATTCTGCCCGTGCCGATTCTGGTGATGGCTGTGATTATCGGGCTGGCGATTTTTATTTTGAGAGCGACGATTTTTGGGCGGCACGTCATTGCTGTCGGCGGCAACGAAAACGCGGCGCGGCTTTCGGGAATCTCTGTCAATCGCACGAAAATAATGGTTTACGCCTTAAGCGGACTGCTCGCGGGAATCGCCGGTTTGATTTACACGGCGCGTCTGGGCGCGTCGGACGCTTCGCAGGTCGGGCAGACGATTGAGCTTGACGCGATTGCGGCAACCGTCGTCGGCGGAACGGCTCTGACCGGCGGACGCGCAACGGTCATCGGCACGGTCATCGGCGCGTTGATTATGCAAATCATTACGACGAGCTTCAATATGAACGGCATTAAGTTTTCATACGCCCTTGTGATAAAAGCGGCGATAATTTTATTCGTCGTTTATTTGCAGCGTCCGAAATCGCATTGAGAAATTGGAATGAAAAAGACGCAAACGTATGAAGCGATTCCGAAAATTTGTAGCGACGGTTTTTGTTTTGCCATTAATTTTCAGCAGCGCAGTGTCGGCGTGTCCGTTGTGCCGCGCGCAAGTCGAGAGCGAGATTTATAACCGAAATTTCCTTAATAATTTTTTTATAATGCTTTTGCCAATCATCATTATTACGGCAATCGGATTCGGCTTGTATCACGCCGACAAGATTTCAGAGCGGTTGAAAGGCAGAATAAAATAATGGCTAATATGACGCGCAGCCCGCTGATTGCGGCGGGAGTTTTGATGGGAGCCGGACTCGGCGGATTTGTGGACGGAATTGTTCTGCACCAGATTTTGCAATGGCACAATATGCTTTCCGCGCGGATGCCGCCGAATGATTTGGCGGCGGCGAAAGTCAATATGTTCTGGGACGGTTTGTTTCACGCCGCCGTTTGGGTAATGACGGCGATTGGTTTAGGCGTTTTGTGGCGAGCGGGCGCGCGGCGCGATGTGCCTTGGTCGGGCAAAACTTTTACGGGCGCGCTGATCATTGGTTGGGGTTTATTCAATTTAATCGAAGGCATCATTGACCATCAAATTCTCGGCATTCATCACGTCAACGAATACGCCGAGAATAAACTGCCGTGGGATTTGGCATTCTTAGCCAGCGGAATCGCCTTTTTGCTTGTCGGCTGGATGCTGATTAGAAGCGGTCGAAATGACGATGTTCCGCGCGCAGCGGTCACTTAACACTGCGAAAATTTATGTGGAAAATAAAAAATATTCAACTATCGTTCGCGCTCATTCTATTATTTTGTTTCGCCGCGTCCGCGCAGACGCGCTGGACAGAAAAGCAAGCGAACGACTGGTATGCGAAGCAGCCGTTTCAGGTTGGCGCTAACTACATTCCGGCAAGCGCGATTAACGAGCTTGAGATGTGGCAAGCCGATACTTTTGACCCGAAGCGGATTGATTTGGAACTCGGCTGGGCGGAAGGTTTGGGGATGAACACGATGCGCGTTTTTCTTCACGATTTGGCGCACAGCCAAGACCCGGAAGGCTTTAAGAAACGGCTCGATCAATTTCTCGACATCTCCGCAAGGCATAAAATCAAACCGATGATTGTTCTTTTCGATTCGGTTTGGGACCCGAATCCGCAAATCGGCAAACAGCGCGTGCCGCGTCCGGGTATTCATAATTCCGGCTGGCTGCAATCGCCGGGCGCGAAGGCTCTGGCAAATCCGGCGGAATATCCGCGTTTAGAGAAATATGTGAAAGATGTCGTCGGCAGTTTTGCACGGGACGAACGAATACATTCGTGGGACATCTGGAACGAGCCGGACAACCGCAACGGCAACGAATACGCCAAACAAGACCCGCCGAACAAAATCGAATTGGTCAACAAACTTCTGCCGCTCGCGTTTCAGTGGGCGCGCGCCGCAAATCCGCAACAGCCTTTAACTTCGGGCGTTTGGAAAGGCGAATATCCGAATACGGAAAAGTTCGACTCAACGGAAAAAATTCAAATCGAGAATTCCGATTTTATTACATTTCACTCTTACGATTCGGCGGACGAATTCGCCAAACGAATTTTGTTTCTGCAAAAACTGAATCGTCCGATTATGTGTACCGAATATATGGCGCGTCCGCGCGGCAATACTTTTGTCGCCATTTTGCCAATCGGCGAGCGTTATAATGTCGGGATGATAAATTGGGGGTTTGTGCAGGGCAAATCGCAGACGAATTACCCTTGGGATTCGTGGGAAAGACCGTATGTTGATTACGAACCTTGGATTTGGTTTCACGACGTTTTCCGAACGGACGGAACGCCGTATCTTCGGGAAGAAACCGAATTGATTAAACGAATTACCGGCAAAACAAAAGCGCGAACGGCTGGAGCGAGATAAAAATGAAAGAAAAAATGGAAAATGGAAAATGGAAAATGGAAAATGGAAAGCTGAAAATAACATTCAGAAAATTATCCATTATCCATTATCCGTTTTTCATTAAATTATCCGCGTTTATCTGCGTCCATCTGTGGTTAATTTTCTTTGCTTTAACGGCATCGTCGCAAACTTACACAAATCCTGTCATCGCCGGAGATTTCCCAGACCCGTCGGTGATTCGCGTCGGTGAAGATTATTACGCGACGGCGACGACCGGCGGCTGGTCGCCGTTTTTTTCGATTGCTCATTCGCGGGATTTGGTGAACTGGAAAATCATCGGCTCGGTTTTTCCCAAAAAGCCGTCTTGGGCGAAAGGCGATTTTTGGGCGCCGGAAATTGCCGAAGATAAAGGCAAATTTTATATTTTCTACACAGCCCGGCGTGACGAAGGCAAAGGCAAAAAAGGAACTTTATGTGTCGCAGTCGCCGTCGCAGACAAACCAGCCGGAGATTATACTGACAAAGGCGCGCTTGTTTGCCAGGAAATGGGTTCGATTGACGCGTTTTTCATCCGCGACGAAAACAATAAGCCGTATCTAGTTTGGAAAGAAGACGGAAACGACCGCCAGCAGCCGACGTGGATGTATGCACAGCGACTCGATGAAAGTTTGACCAAACTCGTCGGCAAGCCGAAGAAACTTTTCCGCAACGAGGGTTCGGGCTGGGAAAATCATGTCGTCGAAGGTGCGGATATTGTCCGCAGAAACGGCTGGTTCTATATGTTTTATTCGGGCAATGCCTGTTGCGGACGTTCCTGCAATTACGCTCTAGGGGTTGCGCGAAGCAAAACTCTTCTGGGAAAATGGGAGAAAAATCCGGCGAATCCGATTCTGGCGGCGAATGACGTTTGGCAATGTCCGGGTCACGGCACGATTGTCAAAACGCCGGACGGCGCGGATTTTATGCTGTATCACGCTTACCGCAAACGCTCGGACGCTTTTAATATCGGGCGCGAAGCATTGCTTGATCGAGTCGAATGGACGCCGGACGGCTGGGCGACAATTAACGGCGGACGCGGCGCCTCCGCTTCGGCGAATCTGCCTTTCGCTCAGGCAAAACAAGAAAGAAAGTTGAGTTTCGTTGACGAGTTTGATAACTCGATTCTAAGTCCGAATTATCAATTGCCGTTGTCGCCGTCTGAGAGCGTAGATTTGAAAGCCGGAACTTTGGCATTCGGGGCAAGCGATACGAGTGAAGCCGTCATCGCCACGCGCACCGCTTCCGGCGATTATACGGCGACGACTTTGATAAAATCGGCGAACGCTGCGGCAGATGAGATCATTGGACTCGCCGGTTACAGTTGGCGCGGCAACGCCGTCGGCATCGGTTTCGGCGCGGGAAGAGTTTACGTCTATCGGCGCGAGAACTTCAAACAAGAAATCGCGGCGAGCGCTGAGGTGGCTAACGCGCCGAATATTTATTTGCGAATGACGGCAAAGAGCGGCGAGTTTTATCAATTCGCTTACAGTTTAGACGGAAACGTTTGGATGGATTTAGGAAAACCGATTGTTGGCAGCCATGTCGAAGGCGCGCGAGTCGCGCTAACGCATGTCGGCAAAGCGAGAGAGGCGCGATTTGATTGGTTGAAAATCGTTCAAAACTGAAAACTATGAGCCAGACCGAAACTTTAAATGACGTTAATACGGATGCGAGCCGTTCGATGCGGGCGAAAGTCGGTTCGTTTCTGCAGCAGCAAGGCGCGCTCGTGATGCTTGTCGTCGTCTGCATTCTGGGCTTTATCCGTTACGAAGCGTTTCTTACGCCGGAAAATCTGCTAAACGTTCTGCGCCAGAATTCGATGCTCGGACTCGTCGCGCTCGGAATGACGTTTGTGATTTTAACCGGCGGCATTGATTTATCGGTCGGTGCGCTGCTCGCGGTCGCCGGCGTGATTGCCGCAAACTTAGCCGAACGCGGTTTGGTAATTGCGCTCGTCGCGGCGGTGGCGGCAACGACTTTTCTCGGTTTGATAAACGGTTTGGTAATCGCAAAGGCACGAATTCAACCGTTTATCGTTACCTTGGCGATGATGATTGCGGCGCGCGGTTTGGCACTGGCGGCGACCGGCGAGCAATCGGTCAGAATAACGGGCGCGAACGAAGGTTTTAACTGGCTCGGTCGCGGTTTAATCGGTGATTTTTTGCCGGTTCCGATTGCAATTTTAATCGTCGCATTCGCCGTCGGCTGGCTCGTTTTGAATCACACCAGATTCGGGCGCAATGTTTTCGCGGTCGGTGATAATGACGAAGCGGCGCGCTTGATGGGACTCAACGTTAACCGCGTTACTATCGCTGTTTACGCCATTAGCGGCGCGTTGGCGGGACTCGCGGGCGTAATTCTTGCATCGCGTTTAGGAACCGGACAGCCGGTTGCCGGCGTCGGTTGGGAACTCGACGCGATTGCGGCGGTCGTCATCGGCGGAACGCTCCTGACTGGCGGACAAGGCAGCGTTTTATCAACGCTCGTCGGCGTTCTTCTGCTCGGCGTGATTTTTAATTTATTCAATCTCGAAGGTCAAATTAGCCCTTGGTGGCAGCTTGTTTTGCGCGGCGTTATACTTTTATTTGTCGTGGTTGTGCAAAACCGCCTGACGAAACTTAAATAACCGACAGCGGGCAATAAATAACTGGAAACTTTTCCGCGAACTATTTTACATTAACTCGTTACCTATTTTTGAAATTATGCGTTACAACAAATCTGAAATCGAACAATTTACACATGAAGCCTTAACGCAGGGACAATGCGTTTTGCGCGGACATTTTCCGGCAGAAAAACTGCGTGGCTGGAACGAAGAATTTCAGCCGCTGCTCGCCTCGCACGTCGAGCGCGAACGCGGCAATGAAAATCGCGGCTCGAATCGTTATTACGTAACTCTGCCATTCGTTGCGCCGTTTGCCGATGAAGAGATTTTTGCCGACCCGGACGTTTTAGCGATTGTCGAGAATTTGGTCGGACGAGATTTCGTGATGTGCCAGCTTGCCAGCGACACTCCGCTCAAAGGCTCGGATTACCAGGAATTGCACCGCGACGCGCCGCCGCTTTTTCCCGAGTTAAATGCGGAAACGCCGTCGTTTCAGCTTGCCGTCAATTTTCCGCTCGTTGACGTGACCGAGGAAAACGGACCGTTTGAGACGACCTACGGCACGCATCTGCTGACGAAGGAAGAGGGCTTGCGGCGATTAGAATCGGGCGAAATCAAACTCGAAAAACTGATGATGAAAATTGGCGATCTGATGATTCGGGACGTGCGGGCGATTCATCGCGGAACGCCGAACCTGACGGACGAGCCGCGCCCGATGTGCGTCATCGGCTACAGCCGCCGGTGGCTGTTTCGAGCGGAAGTTTCCGTCAGAATTCCCCGCGCAACGTGGGAAAATCTTTCCGAAAAGGCGAAACATCTTTTGCGCTTTAACCCGCGCGTTGAATCACTCGATGAAATTGATACGCGCGAAGTTTATCAGGCGTTTGCTTACTAGCCGCTTTGTTAATTAAATAAATTAAATACGGCTTTCTTTTATTTTTATAATTATGGAAAGTTTATGCTTTGACTTGTTTTTGAAATTTTTTGTTGAAACTGTTTTTTTATCGTAAAAATTGATAAAGTGTTATCAGTTGAAATTTTCATTCGGCAACAACGCTTTTCAAATCGCCGCTCGCCGGTTAAATTCAAAATTTTCATTTAACAATTTTCCTAAATCCGATGAAACGCATTCAAGAAAAAGTCAAAGACCTGATTGAGGTTCGCTCGCACAAAAGTTTGCGGGATTTTATCTCCGATCCGGCAAAGACGCTTTCCATCTACCATTTCACCGATATAACTTCGGATTTGATGGCGAAATGTCTGGACAAAATCGCGGCGGTGCAGAGCGGGCGCGGCACGGCGGCGGCTTTGGCGGGTTATCGCGGAGTCGGCAAAAGCCATTTTCTGGCGACGCTCGGCGCGATTGTTTCGCATCCCGAACTGCGTTCCAGAATAACCGACGCGCACGTGGCGGCAAGCATCCAGCAGCTTAAACGCGCCCGTCACACTGTCGCCTACGTCCGGCGCGGAACGCACGCCACGCTGCTTGAGGAAATGAAGGCAGGCATCGCCAAAACTTTTGACATACAGCCGGAGAGCCTAAGCGATTCGCTCGAAAATTTATTGGAATTCGCGGCGGGCAAAGCCGGTGATTTGCCGTTCGTTCTCGTCATTGATACGGCTTTCGAGCGCACTTCGCGCGTCTCGCGCGACGACGGCGCGCTGCTCGGTCAAATCGCCGAGGTAGCCAAAAAACTGAATGTTTTCGTCGCGGTCGCCCTTGACGACGACATCGCCGGAGCCGACGGCATCAACGCCGCGATTGCCCGCAATTTTACGATTGATTACCTCGACACCGAACATCTATACCGCATCGTTGACGCGAATATCTTTCCAAAATACCGGCATATGGCGCCGCTGCTTCACGACATTTACCTGCATTTCAAGGAAGTGATGCCAAACTTTCGCTGGAGCGAACAGCGGTTTTCGTCGCTTTATCCGCTGCATCCGGTGATTTTGGAAACCGCGCCGTTCGTGCGGCTTTACGCGCCGGAATTCGCGCTGCTCAGTTTTACATCGGAAGCCGGAGACAAAATCCTGGGGCGTCCCGCCAATTCGCTGATTGCGCTTGATGAGGTTTTCGACAGTGTTGAAGCGTCCTTGCGCAAAATCGAAGATTTGAGAGAAGCGATAACGACTTACGACAAAATCAACCAGCAGGTCGTTACGCAAATTCCCGTCATGCAAAGGCTGCAAGCGAAATTGATTCTCAAGGGATTATTTCTTTTGTCGCTCGAAGGCAACGGCACAACCGCCGGAGAGATTGCGGCGGCGATGTTGATTTTCGACGAAAACGATCCGCCGAACGCCGTCAAAAGCGTCGAGGAACTGCTCGAAACATTTGTCGAAGCCGTTCCCAATGAAATTCAGCGCGTGCAGGTCGAAAGCCGGGAAACGCAATACAGTTTGCGAGTCAGCAATAAGGAAAATCTCAACAACGCTCTGACCGAAGCCATTAAAACCGTCGTGCCCGACAACATCGTGCCGAAAGTTTTGCGGCGCGTGGCGCGCGAGCGGTTTGCCGATTGGAAGATTGCCGAAGACTCTGAAAACGCCGGATTCGACAGCACCGATTGTCAAGTTGTCTGGCGCGGCGGGCTGCGGCGCGGACGTTTGATTTGGAATTTGGATACGTATGCCGCCCGAGCCGAATTGACACCCGCCGACGCGAAACTTTTCGATTGGGAAATCGTCGTTGCCGAGTCGCCTGAAAAGCCGGTTCAAACGTCGGGCGTGCCGCGTGTTTTTTGGCAGCCCGCGCCGCTCACGCCGTATGAAACGGACACAATTCTCCGTTACTCGGTTTTACTGTATGATGCGAGTCTGCGCGAAGAATACGGCGAACAGATACGCGCCGCCGGACACTCGGCTTTGATAGCGGTCGAAAAAATCTGGAATCGGATTTTTCTCGAAGACGCCACTTTGCATATCGAAGGCGTCGCTTATGATTTTTCTGAGCAATCCGCAACGGCGGAAAACCTGACCGCCGTGTTTGCCGATATGCTTGCGCCGCTGTTTGAAGCGCGTTACCCGCAACATCCCGCGTTCGGCGAGCCGCTCGGAATGAACGAGGTTTCGCAGCTCGTTAACGACTTTTTCAGCGGCGCGCATCCGAATTTGCCGGAATCGCAGTTTTTGGCGGAAATCTTCGCGCTGCCGCTCGGCTTGGTCGCCGAGCGCGGCAATTCGTTCGTTATCGAATCAGAAGAAAATCTGAGCAATCTGCCGCTCGCGCAGAAAGTTCTGCATCTGGTCAATGAAAATACCGAAAAAGCAGTTTCGCTCGACGCGATTTACAGCGAACTCAAACAGCCGCCGTTCGGTCTGGCGCGCGAGGCGCAGCACTTGATTTTAACGGCGCTCGTCGCGCAGCGCCGCATCGAATTCGTCACCACCAAAGGCGACCGCATCAACCGTCGCTCGCTCGATTTAAAGATTATCTGGGACGACATCGAAGGCGTTACCAAACCGTCGAGCGTTTTATACGCCGACCAGCGATTGATAGAATGGGCGCAAATTTTGACCGAAGCCGCCGAACCGCTGTCGCTCGACTTGCCGCAAGAGCGTCAAATCGTTAAATCGGCGCTGGAAAATTGGCTGACCGATTGGGATTCGGCGCGAACTTTGGAGCGCTTTAACGAATTGCCCGACGAAATTTTGAACACGAAAATATGGCGATTGGCGACGCACGTCGAAAAAACTTTCGGCGCGGTTGCCGCCGCTGTCCGGGCGATTAGCAAGGATTCGCTCACTTTGGAAAAAGGACTGAACCGCATTGCCGATGCTTTTTCGGATTCGGAAAAAGAATTCTTCACGCGCCGGAACGATTTGGCAGTCATTGAAGATTTCATCGGCGGCGCGGGAACGCGCGAAAAAATTTGGAATTATCTGGCGATTTGCGAAGCGACGAACGACGAGAAAATCGAACATCGCCGCGCCGAACTCATTCGGCGGATTGAGGACAGCTACGCTAATCCGAATAAAAAACTCAACCTGGAACTCGGCAGTCTGTGGAGCGATTTTCACCAAGCGTTCAGCGAGCATTTTACAGTCAAACACGATTCGGTCATGAAATCGCATTATCTGCAAGACAAATTCAGGGAGATTCTCGAAAGCAACGAGTGGTGGGAATTCGTCAATCTCTCGCGTCTGACGATTTTTCAAAAAACTTATTGGAAAGAAGCGCAGCGCATACACCGGCAGGTCAAGGATTTGAACTGCCGCTTTGATGTCGCGGCGATGCTGCAAACGCAACCGTTTTGCGCGTGTTCGTTTAATCTGGCGCAAATTTGGGAGTGGGAGAATCTGCCGTCCGCGCTCGAAGAAATCATTACGCGCGGTCGCCGCAGCTACCGGAAAATTTTGCAGATGCTGAGTCAGACGATTGTCGCGTCAATCGAAAATTTCGCCCACGAAAACACGGACGAAGAATTTTTAAATGCGGCGATAAACTTAATCGAAATTTTCAAAGATGACCGGGAAATTCCGCTGCTCACCAATCACGAACTGATCATTTTGCAAAGAATTTTCGAATCCTTGCCGACTTCGCCGCTCGTCTCGGTCAAACCGCCGGCGGAGGAAAGTTTCTTGAGCGGCGAGGAATTGCGCTTTCAGGTCAACGACTGGCTGGACAATCTGCCGAGCGAGCCGGTGTTATTGAAGTTTTAAGGAATTTTTAGCCACGAACAAACACGAAAAGGCACGAAAAGTTTTTGATTTTATTTCGTGTCCTTTTTGTTTGTTAATGGCTGATTTCTTCTCTCTACTTTCAGCCGCGTCTTTATGGTAGATTGATTTCAGCGAAATGACGGCGAATTTCAACATCTCGATTATCGGTGCGGGAAGGCTCGGCGGAGCGTTGGCGATAGCTTTAAATAAAAAGAATTTTTCAGTTGATAATTTGGTTGCGCGGAGTTTTGAAACTGCCGAATACATTGCGAAATTAATCAACCCGAATCCGAAAATTCTACCGGCGAATAATTTTTCCGAAATCGCTTCCGACGTAATTTTAATTACGACGCAGGATTCGGAAATCGAAACGGTCGCCGCCCGTTTAGCCGACCAGTTGAAGACGAAGCCGCTTGTTTTTCACACAAGCGGCTCGCTTTCGTCGGAAGTTCTGCATCGGTTAAAATCCGTCGGCTGCTCGACCGGCTCGATTCATCCGCTCGTTTCAATCAGCGACGCGAGGCGCGGCGCGGACGCGTTTGCGGACGCTTATTTTTGCGTCGAAGGCGAACGGGCGGCGGTTAAAACCGCCGAAGAAATAGTCGGCAAACTCGGCGGCAAATCTTTTTCGGTCGCCGCTGAATATAAAACGCTTTACCACGCAGCGGCGGTAACGGCTTGCGGGCATCTGGTCGCTTTGATTGACGCGGCGGTCGAGATGTTGACGAAATGCGGTTTGGACGAAAAATCCGCCAGGGAAATTCTTTTGCCGCTTATTAAAAGCACCGTCTCTAATCTCGAAAGCCAAACGACCGCCGAGGCTTTAACGGGAACTTTCGCGCGGGCTGACCTCGAAACGCTGCGCCGCCATCTCGAAACTTTGCGGGCGAAAGTCGCGCCGGAAACTTTGGAAATTTACTTGCAGCTCGGCGAGCGCTCGTTGCCGCTCGCCGCGGCGCAGGGCGCGAGGCGGGCGAATCTCGAAAAAATGCGTGGGCAAATTTTGTTAGCGAAAAAGAATCTCAAGTGATAAGATATTTGAAAGAAAATTGTTATGACGAGCGTGAAGAAAGATTTTGAAACGGAAAAACAGGTTTTCTCCGAACATATTCAAAAAGCCGGTTTGCGGCATACGGCGCAGAGAGATTTGATTTTAGAAATTTTCTTGCGAACCGAAGAACATTTGTCGAGCGAAGACCTCTACTGGCTGGTTCATAAAGAAGATTCGAGCGTCGGACACACGACGGTTTACCGCACTTTGAAACTTTTGACCGACGCGGGACTGGCGCGGGAAGTTCGTTTCGGCGACGGCAAAACTTATTACGAACATCACTACAATCACGAACATCACGACCATATGATTTGCACCGAATGCGGCAAAGTCGTCGAATTTTATTCGCCGGAAATCGAGGCGCTGCAGGAAAAAGTCGCCGCCGAATACGGTTTCAAATTAACGCACCATTCGATGCGGATTTTGGGTTTGTGCGAAGATTGTCTGACGCGGGAGAAAGAGTTGAACGGCGCGGCTTCGGGCGCGCAGCCGCGCGTGCGAGTGAAATCGGTCGTCGGAATTTAATAAAATTTATGCAGCAAGCGGAAATAAAATTTGAACGCGAAGATTTGGAAGGTTTGGTCGCCGTCGGAACTTATCTGGCGGAGGCGGCGCGGCGAATGGGCGTTGATTTGGCAACCGAAGAATTCGGCGAAGCGGAATTTGCGATCGTGAAAATCAGTCGGGGAAGCGAACTCGTCTCCGCGCCGACGAAAACCGAAATCGAAAATTTGTCAGCCGAAAGACGCGCGGGCGGCGAGCGTTTCGCCGACCAAGCGAAAATCGAACGGGCGGGCGAAATCACAATTATGACGACAAAAAAACAAGAAGCAGAAAAGCCCGAGTACGAAGCGAAAAGAGAAGCGTATCGCAAGGAATTTGAAGAGCTGCCGCTTGAGAAAAAAGTGGCTTCCTTGGTCGAACTCGAATCCATCGCGCTGAGCGAAACGTTTTCCTTCGTCATCAATTCGCCGTATAAAATCGTCGGCAAACTGATGGACGTGCTGGCGGAATTCGGTTTGCAAATGGAAGCCGACGCGAAAAAACAAACGCGTCCCGCCGAACACCAAACTGCCGAAGACGACAGTCAAACGTCGGTCAACGGAGAAAATAAAAACAAGAAAACGACGCGCGGGAAAAAAACCGAGCAGCCGCCGTCATCGGTTTAGTTGGCGTTTCAGCACAAAGGTTTTTTAATATCTCGTGATTAAAAGATTCTCATCCGGTAATCACAAACGAAAAGGTGGGCAATAAATTACAAAAAAAAGTTCCCGAAACGCTCAAGGAAAACACGCAGTATGTGATGGCGTTCGGTTTGATTGCGACGATGCTGCTCGTCGCCGGTTTTCCGATGTTCGTGATATTTTTCTTCGCCATATTCGCTTATTTTCTCTGGAAAACTTTCTCGCAGCCGTCGCGGACGGGAACGCGCGAGATTTTCGAGTTTTATCTGGCGGCAAATGAAGTTTTGCGCGACGACGAACGCCGCTGGTTCGGTTTTGAAGTGCAGGAAATCATCAATCGCGGCGAACGCATTCTGCAGGCAATGAATGGCGCGCCGCCGCTCGTCTATTTCACGCTCGGCGCGCTCTACCACGAAATCGGGGATTATAAATCATCCGTCAACCATCTGGCATACATCGTCGAGAACGAAAACGCCGACGAGCAGACTTATGTCTATCCTTCGCCGGAGTTAAGAAACTACGTCAATATTTTGCGGAAGATCGAACGCGAACCGGCGGAAGCGCCGCAGACTTCAGCCGCCATTCGCGCCCTCGAACGCGCCCGCCGCAACCGCGGCAAAGCGATTCTTGAAAACAGCCGCGCCGAACTGAAACTACTCAACGGCAAAAAACAAAAGGCGATGGCGGAACAGAAAAAACAAATTGACAAACTCGCCGAAGTCAACCACGAAGCCGCCGCGCCGCAAAACGTCTATCATCCGAGCGTCGTTGACGAACCGGCAAAAAAACAGGAGCCGAACGGCGCGGCGTTTGTCGAAGTCAGCCGCATTCAAAACGCCATCGTTGAAAATAATCGTAAAGAGAAAAACGGCAACTCAAACGCAGACCCGTTTGCCAATCGTCAATCAATTTCCGAAGTTTTACACGACATCTACGACAAGAAGTAAGACCAATTACGAATTTCAAATTACGAATTACGAATGTCGGAATTCTTTCCGTAATTCGTAATTTGAAATTCGTAGTTCTAATTTTATGTTATCCGCAGAAATCATCGCCGTCGGCTCGGAACTTTTAACGCCGACGAAAACCGATACCAACAGTCTCTGGCTAACCGAAAAACTCAATGAAATCGGGATTGAAGTTCGATTAAAAACCGTCGTCGGCGACGACCGGGCGCGTCTCGAAGAAACGATTCGAGAGGCGCTGCGCCGTTCCGACATCGTGATTTCGACCGGCGGTTTGGGTCCGACCGAAGACGATATTACGCGCGAAGTTTCTGCCAAAGCCGTCGGGCGCGAACTCGTTTATCACGAAGAATTGGTCGAAGACCTCAGAGAAAGATTTCGCCGCTGGGGACGCGAGATGCCGAAAACGAATAAACGGCAGGCATACGTTATCGAAGGCGCCAGGATTTTACCGAATCTGAACGGTTCGGCGGTCGGAATGGCAGTCGAAATCGGCGAAAAATTTCTCGTCGTGCTGCCCGGTCCGCCGCGCGAACTCAAGCCGATGTTTGAGGCGCACGTTTTGCCGACGCTCAAAAAATCGGCGGGCGAGATTGTCGTTCGCCGCCGAATTCTGCGCGTGGCGGGAATGGGCGAATCGGCGGTTGACGAAGCGATTGCGCCGATTTACAAATCATTCGAGACGGTTGAGACTTCGATTCTTTTCAACCGCAGCGAGATTGAAATTCATCTGGCGGCAAAAGCGAAAACCGAAACCGAAGCCGAAACAATTCTCGAAGAACTTGCCGGAAAAATCGTACAGCAATTGGGCGTCGCCGTTTTCGCGCTGGACGGCGAATTGATGGAAGAAATCGTCGGCAAACTTTTAACCGAAAATAATAAAACTTTGTCCATTGCCGAAAGCTGCACGGGCGGTTTAATCGGCGAGCGGCTGACCGATGTATCCGGCGCGTCACGGTATTTTATCGAAGGCGCGGTCGTTTACTCGAACCAGGCGAAAACGAGAACGCTCAGCGTCGCGCCGGAGATTATCGAACGCTTCGGCGCGGTTTCCGCCGAATGCGCCGAAGCGATGGCGCGCGGAATGCGCGAAAAAGCCGAAACAGATTTTGGAATCTCCGTAACCGGCATCGCCGGACCCGACGGCGGCAGCGACGAAAAGCCGGTCGGCACAGTTTTCATCGGATATGCTGACGGAGCGAAAACGAAATCAATCAAAATAACTTTGCCGGGCGACCGCTATCTGATTCGCTGGCGAGCTTCGTCAGCGGCGCTGGATTATTTGCGAAGACAAATCTTGAAATCGTCATCGGAAATTGTAAAGTAAATTTTCGATGTTCAATCCGAAAGAAAAATCGGCAGCCGTTTATCGTTACGTTCGTGAACTCGACCGAGTGGCGATTCTCGGCGCGGCGACCGCCGTCGTGCCGATCGTCATCAGCACGATGCTGTTAATTTTCGCGGCGGCGGCGGGAAATTGGCTGCGCGCAAATTGGGAAATCGGAACGGTAATTTACGTTTTGTTCGTCTGGCTGGTCTGCGGTTTCGCACTGCTTCCGACTAACGTCATCGGCATTTTGTGCGGTTGGGCGTTCGGTTTTCCGCTCGGCATCGGTCTGCATATGCTGGCGATTGTCGGCGCGGCTCTGGTTTCATCGTATGTTTTGTCGCCGCTCGTCGGCGATAATTTGCAGAAATTTTTAGCCAGGCACGAAAAAGCGGAAATTTTGCATAAGACTTTGCTCGATAAAAGTTTCAGACGCACGACGCTTGTTATCACTTTGCTGCGGCTATCGCCCGCGATGCCGTTCGCTTTGACTAATTTGCTGATGACGGCGGCTCGCGTTCCGCTGTCATCGTTTTTAATCGGAACTTTTGTCGGAATGCTGCCTCGTTCAGCGGCAGTGGTTTTCTTCGGGGCGGGACTTTCGGAACTAGACTTTAACGAACCGTTCAATGTCTGGACATTCGTTTTCAGCTTCGTCGCCACGCTCGCTTCGGTCATCATCATTTCTTATTTCAGCAAAGAGGCGCTCACCAAAATGACGACGGAAACTTCTTAATTCTCTAAAATCCGCCGGTAAATTTCCGCGTCAACATTGCCGCCGCTGACGACCGCGCAAACTTTTACATCTGAAAACTTGTCTTTGTTTTCTAAAATAGCACCGAGCGACAACGCGGCGGTCGGCTCGACTTTTAAGTTCGCAAGAGAAAAATACAACCGCGCCGCTTCGATAATTTTATCTTCTGAAACCTCGATGATTTCCTCCACGCCTGATTCGATAATCGCCCAATTGTGTTTGCCTAAAGATACGGTTCTGGCGCCGTCGGCAATCGTCGTCGGTTCGTTTTCATTGACGACGATTTTGCCCGCTTTCAAAGAGCGCGCCGCGTCGTTTGCCAGAAGCGGTTCCGCGCCGACTAAACGCGCCCGATGACCGTTGCGGCAGAGACCCTGCGAAATTCCCGATATCAAACCGCCGCCGCCGACCGGAACAATCACGAGGTCGAAATCTTTAGCGGCGAGTTCGTCGCCGAGCGTCGCGTTGCCTTCGATGACAAACGTATCGTCGTAAGCCGAAGCGATGTAAACATCAGTCATTGATTCGGCTAACTCGGAAACACGCGCGGCGCGTCCGACATGGCGCGTGTCAATCAAATCAACAATTGCGCCGTAACTTTTGACCGCTTCTATTTTCACCCGCGCCGAAGTTTCCGGCATTACCACCGTGCATTTTTTATTTAACAAACGACAGGCGTAAGCCAGAGCCTGCCCGAAATTTCCCGACGAAGCCGTGATGATTTCGTTGTTCGGCACGTTCAGAGCCAGATTGTAAGCGGCGCGGAATTTGAAACTGCCCGTGTGCTGGAAAGTCTCGGCGGCGACGGTCAAATCAATTCCCAAACGGGCTTTTAATTTTTCCGATTCGATAAAAGTCGTCGGGCGAATCGCTTCAAGTAAAGTTTTCATTTGTTTAGAATCCTTCAGACAGGCTAAACTCGTCAAGACCGATGAAGAAAATTGTGCCGGATAATCTGCCCACGCAATTTACGGAAAACGTGCTTGGCGCGTGCGGGAAACGCGGGCGGCGATGGTTGAACGATTTGCCGGAAATCGTCGGCGAGATTGCGGAAAAATGGTCGCTCGTCGTGGAAAATCCGTTTCCGAATCTTTCGTATAATTACGTCGCGCCGTGCATTTCTCGCGCCGATGGCAGCCGCGCGGTTTTGAAAATCGGTTTGCCCGAAGAAAACGATTCGGTTATTTTCGGCGAAGCGAAGTTTTTGAAAGTCGCGGGCGGCAGCGGCGCGGTTAAACTTTTGCAATTTGACGCCGATTACCGCGCTCTGCTTTTGGAAAGACTGCTGCCGGGCGAAAATTTAGTCAAACTCGCCGCAGCGGACGACGAACAGGCGACGACGCAAGCGATTCGGGTGTTGAATAAAATTCGTCGTCCGCCGCCTGCCAACCACTCATTTCCGACGCTCGATGAATGGGTCGGCTCGTTTCTTCGGGCGGGAAAAACAAACTTCGATTTCGCCAGCGTGAAAAAAGCGCAGAGGATTTTCGAGCGGCTAATCGGTTCTTCCAGACAAAGTTTACTGCACGGCGATTTGCATCATCAGAATATCTTATCAGCGCGGCGCGAACGGTTTTTGGCAATTGACCCGAAGGGAATCGTCGGCGACATCGGCTTTGAAATCAGCGTCTTTCTGAATAATCCGCGCGGCTGGATTTTAACCGTTCCCGACCGCCGGAAAATGCTTTGCCGGCGCGTCGAACAATTCGCCGAAGCCTTTGCAATCGAGCCGCGCGATTTGCGCGATTGGGCTTTCGCCGAAGCGGTTTTGTCTGCTTGGTGGACGATTGAAGACGGCGGCACCGATTGGGAAAAATGGCTCGCCTGCGCCGCAATCTGGGAATCGAAAACCGTTTGACCCGATAAACGGAAAATCTATTTTCTCGCGTAACGGCGCGTATTGCTGACAAAAAAATCGGCTGTGATTTCACGACGCGCCTTTTTCGTCGCCGAAAATTCGTTTTGCAATAACGCGATAAATTATGCGAACATTCAAAATAAAATTATGGAAAATGCACAATTCGGAATGGTCGGCTTGGGAACGATGGGCAGAAATTTTCTGCTGAACGTCGCGGAACACGGTTTTGCCTGCATCGGTTTTGATTTGGACGCGGAAAAGCGGCAACTGCTTTTGGAAGAAGGCGCGGGAATGCAAGTCGCGTCGGCGGAAAACGTCAAAGATTTTGTCGAAGCTCTGGCGGCGCCCCGAAAAATTATGCTGCTCGTTCCGGCTGGGAAAATCGTTGACGGCGTGATTGAAAATCTGCTGCCGCATTTGGAGAAAGGCGACATTATTATTGACGGCGGCAATTCGCATTTCACCGACACGGAAACGCGCGAAACATATCTCGCCCATCAAGGAATCGAATTTATCGGCGTCGGCGTGTCGGGCGGTGAAGAAGGCGCGCGTCACGGCGCGAGCATTATGCCCGGCGGAAGCCCGGAATCTTTCGCGCACGTCCAAACGATTCTCGAAGCCGCATCCGCTAAAGTCAATGGCGAGCCGTGCGTCGCGTATATGGGCGCGAGTTCGGCGGGGCATTTCGTCAAAATGGTTCACAACGGCATCGAATACGGCTTGATGCAGATTTTGGCGGAAACTTACGATTTTATGTTTCGCGTTTTGAAAATGAACTATAAGGAAATGAGCGACACTTTCGCTCGTTGGAACGACACGGAACTGAATTCTTTTCTGGTGGAAATTACATCGGAAGTTTTGCGGAAAGTTGACGCGGAAACCAATCAGCCGCTCGTTGAAATGATTCTGGACAAAGCCGCGCAGAAGGGAACCGGGAAATGGACTTCGCAGGCGGCGATGGATTTCGGCGTGCCGATTCCGACGATTGATTCCGCCGTTTCGATGCGCCAAATCTCGGCGCAGAAAGAAGTGCGCCTGCTCGTCGCCGAAAAATTCGGCAGTCGGCAGTCGTTTGTAAATGCGGAATTGCCGATTGAAGAAGGCGAAGCGGTGACAAGCCAGTTGGTGACCAGTCCGAAAGCCGCCCGCGCCGCCGCCGAAGTCGAAACCGCCGTAAGCGTTCAGCTCAAAGAAAACATCGCCGAAATCGCCGAAAAACATCTGACGCAAACCGTTGAAAACCCGGCGGACGAACAGCGCAACACGGAAATCCGCGAAAGCGTCGGCGACAATTACGAGCAGCTCATCGAAGAATTAAAAAACGCGCTTTTAAGTTCGTTCATCATCACCTACGCGCAGGGAATGTCGCTGCTGCAAACCGCTTCGACGGAAAAAAACTACAACTTAAATTTGTCCGAGATAGCTAAAATCTGGCGCGGCGGTTGTATCATCCGCTCCGCGCTTTTAGAAGAAATGCGCCGCGCTTACAGCGATAATCCACGGCTTCCCAATTTAATTCTGGATGATAAATTTGCCGAACTTTTGAACGGCAACCGCGAAGATTGGCGCGGCGTCAATGAGAAACTGATGGACAGCCGCATTCCGTCGTTGTGTCTGTCGTCGGCTCTTGCATATTTCGACGCTTTTCGTTCCGAACGCCTGCCCGCCAATCTGATTCAAGCGCAGCGCGACTTTTTCGGAGCGCACACTTTTCAGCGTATTGATAAGGAAGGCTCGTTTCATATGGAAGATTGGAACGAATGATTTCGCCTTTTGGAAGGTTATATGAAGAATCTTTTGCTGCTCATTGTTTTAGTGATTTTTACACAAACATTCTTCGCTCAAACGAAAATTGACGAATACGAGCGAACGGATTCTGACGCAGAATCGGGACGGATTGATAATTTCCTGATGAATTTGGATAAACAACCTGAAAGTAGAGGATTGATTATCATTTATAGCGGAGAAAGTGAGGAAAGGCTAGGAAATATTTTGCGACTAATTGAAGGCATTAAACAATATATAGTTTTTCGTGATGTTTATTCGCGTGCAGCAAGGACATTTACCGAAAGAATTACATTCAAAATTGAAAAGGGAAAAGAAACTTTATTCAAAGAATTGTGGGTTTATCCCAAAGATATTCCTTTACCTGAAATTGAACAACCAAATGTAAACTTGGATAACTTAAAGACCAAATACCTTTATGCATCGGTTTGTGTAGATTGCGAACCTGCAATTCCGGGACTGTCATCAGAATGGGCAGACTTTAAACTATATGCAGAGCTTTTAATGAAATACCGTGATTACAAAAGTTCAATAATCATTTATTCGCCTTCTCGTAATAGATTAAGCAAAAAAGAAAGTTACCGAGATGCTTTGGCTTACGCCGCCAAATACAGAAATTTGTTAGCTAAAGAATATAAAATTGATAATAGACGGATTTCTATCAGAATAGAAACACCAATCGTGAAAGATTTGACACCAATAAGCGCAAAATTTTTCATCACACCCAAGATTATCAAATAAGATAATTGCTGAATCAACAGGCGGAAGCCCGCGCGTGAGCAAGGGCGCGGTATTTGTGTTGAACCCTTGCTCACGCGCGGGCTTCCGCCTCGTTTTGTTCAAGCGTTTGAAAATCCGCCGGGCGATTGACGTTGAAAAATAAATCTTCGCCCGCATTTGCTGTTAATTCATCTTACCCGACGAAATGAGTCGGCACGAGTTGGAGAAAATCTCTGACCGACGCGAAGGTATTTTTACACAACAAATGCTCCAACTTAGACAAACAATCTTTCGTGCGATAAACGGCGCAGATTGGCTGCGGTCGTCCATCAATTTGAGTCGGCACAATCGCCGCGTAATCTTTTGACGAACACGCGATTCGCGCTAAATTTTCAATCGCTTCGCTTGTCACAAACGGCAAATCAACTGAAAATTTAGTTTAACTGCCGGAAGGCAAATTTTAGATGCCTTCGACAATTTCCCAGGCGCGTTCGGTTTTCAGGAGTTTGCTCATCAATGAGGCGTGAACGGCGTGTCCCGATTTGTAAGCGGTGAGTTTTCCGCGCAGCGGCATTCCGAGCAGGGCGAAATCGCCGATGATGTCGAGAATTTTATGGCGCACGAATTCGTCGGGGAATCGCAGCGGATTTTCGTTCAGCATTCCGTCGGGCGTGAGAACAATCGCGTTGTCCAAGGAACCGCCGAGCGCGAGATTGGCTCGCCTGAGCATCTCGATTTCCTGCGTAAAACCGAAGGTTCGCGCCGACGCGATTTCGCGCCCGAACGATCCGTCGGTGAGTTCAAAATTGTATGACTGGCGGCGAATAAACGGATGCGGAAAATCAATCGTGCATTCGATTTCAAATTTGTCAGAAGGCGCAATGCTCATTCGTTTGTCGTCCTGTTCGAAGACGACCCGTTTTTTTATTTGCAAAAACCGGCGCGTGGCGTTTTGTTCGGTATCTCCGGCGCGTTCGAGAAGTTCAATCCAGTTCTCGGATGAGCCGTCGAGAATTGGAATTTCGATATTGTCGAGTTCGATAAAACAATTGTCCACGCCCGCTCCGCGCAGCGCCGCCAGCAGATGCTCGCACGTCGAGAGCAAAACGCCGCGCCGCAAAAGCGTCGTAGCGTAACTACAGTGCGAGATGTATTCGACCGACGCGGGAATTTCAAAATTGTCCAAGTCGGTGCGAACGAAAACATAGCCGGTGTTTTCCGGCGCGGGCTTAAGCCGTAAATTGACCGCCACGCCCGTGTGCAAGCCGACGCCGCTCGTTTCGATTGATTTTGCCAATGTTTTTTGATTAATCATTTTTGAAAATCGAATTTTTAATTACAAAATGCGTGCCAGCCCAGCCGGAAAAGTTAAATTCACTGAACAATATGCTTTTGCCTTTTACCTTTTGCCTTTTGCCTTTCTCGGTGTTGCTTTTCGGCGACCGACTTGTGGCGCAATTTACTAATCGCGCGCGAGGATTTACAATTTAATAAAAAGTTATGGCAATCAAATTAGCGGGCTTAAAATCCGCGAAACCATCGGAAATAAAAATCGAAAATCAATCGAGCATTGATTTGCCGAAAGGCGCGGAAGAGAATATCCGTCAAATACTCGCGTTTCTGCCGACCGAACAGCAGCGCGGAATAGATCGAATCCGACTCGTGGATTTTATCAATAATCCGCAGCTCAAAAATTCCCCTGCCTCGATTAAAGGCGATTTGCCGGGGCTATATCATCCGAAAATGCAGAATAAAAATGCGTGGCTGGAGATTTCAACGGGCGCGCTCTTGCAGCCGACGGAAAACTTCGGCAAGCGCTGGATGGCGAAAAGCGCGTTTAAAAGCAATCTCGCCGGATTAATTTTCTCCCTCGTCGGTCAGCATTATTATTTGACGTTGCGGCATTCGGTCAAGCGAGAAAATCTCGAACCGCAAATCCGGCAATACGCGCAGAAAAACTTAAAGGCGTGGAGCGAAAAACAATCGGAAAATTCGCGCCGGGCAAAGTTTTTCAAACCGCTGCGTCCGTATGTCGAACGCTGGGCGAAATGGCTGAACAAAAAGGCGGCGGACGCGCAGAAGAAAAACTAGCGCCTGTTTAAAAAACAAAATTTATTGCCCGCGAAATACGCGAATGAGACAAAAAATTAAAATTTCTTCTTCGTCTGTTTTGGAGGCAGCAAATCAGTTTTCAAGCGCGCTTATTAGCAGTTGAGGATTCTCACACAATGAATGATGCGACCCTACAGGCGGTCAGTGAACGAGTTGAGCAAACGGTTGAAGCGGCGGAAGAAATCGTTCGCCATCCGTTTGTCAAAAGACTCGCCGAGTTCGGTTTTTACACGAAAGGTTTTCTTTTTATCGTGATCGGCGTGCTGGCGATTCTCGTGGCAATTGGCGACCGAAACGGCAAATTAGCTGACCCGACAGGCGCGCTGACCTATACCGCCCAATTTACCTACGGGAAAATTCTTTTAATGATTTTCATCGCCGGCGCATTCGGACACGGCGCGTGGAACATTTTGCGCGGCGTGGCGGACGTTGACAACGCGGGAAAGAATTGGCAGGGAATCGTCAAACGCAGCATCGCGGTCGGAGTCGGATTATTTTATTTTTTCTTGGCGTGGACGGCATGGAGCATCGTCGTCGCCGTCGGAGTCGAAGTGCAAAACGGCACGGTGCAAAAAACTTTGACGGCGATTATTCTCGCGCTGCCGCTCGGTTCAGTTCTGGTTTTCCTGATCGGCTTAATCGTCATCGGCGCGGGCGTCAGCGAATGCTATCGCGGAATTACTGGGAAGTTTCAGCAGGATTTCCGCCTGCGCGAATTGCAGGGCGGAAAACGAAAAGTCGTCACCGTGTTAGGAGCGTTGAGTTTTACGGCGCGAGCGGTGATTTTCGGTTTGATGGGTTATTTTTTCATTCAGGCGGCAATCGAATCAGACCCGAACGCGGCGATGGGCATTGACGGCGCGCTGCGAACGCTCGGAAGCAGCTATTACGGCAAAATTCTACTTTTCATTGCGGCGACGGGCGTGATTTGTCACGGCATTCTGTCGCTTTACGAAGCGCGCTATCGCCGAATCTGTTAAAATCTTGCGGTGAATTAGCGGCTCGCCAAACAAGTTATTGATGAATAAATGAATCAGCTAAAAGCAATTGAAGAAAATGCAGAACTCGTCATAAACGCAGTCGGGCGAATGTGCGAAGTTCAACTCGATTACGATGAAAAATCGGTCGAATGGCTTGACGGTTACATAGAAAGAAACCGCACAGATTTTGACGAAGAAACCATCGAGAAAATGACGAGCATTTTCGGTTCATTTCTCGGAGAATGTATTAGGCGAAATTTTGGCGGAGAATGGAAAACGAGCGAAAACGGATTTGGCATATTCCTCAGTATTAACAATGCTGTATATCCATTTGCTAAAACTGAAAAATATTTAAGAAATGGAAGCGAAGATTCAATTCTCGGTTTATACAAAATGATACCTATTGTTTTTGACAAATAAAAATATGCTAAAAAAAGCCGTTGCACATTACCACGAACTACTCGAAGATTTCGATTTAGCCGAATCGTCAAGGCTTGCGCTCGACGAAGGTTTGGAAGGCGCGCGACTGATGTTCGGCGGTCGCCGCTTAACGCCTTACCTGCGCCCGCATTTCGTTACCGAAACGGATTGGCGGCGCGT
The DNA here is from genome assembly GCA_030448055.1 of Pyrinomonadaceae bacterium. Classification (GTDB taxonomy): domain Bacteria; phylum Acidobacteriota; class Blastocatellia; order Pyrinomonadales; family Pyrinomonadaceae. Next base: position 1,785,608 of record JAUJNR010000001.1, on the reverse strand, counting down.
CGTTTCTGTTTGCGAAATCGTTTGGTCGGCACTGCAAAAGGTCAAAGACGCGGCGGTCGGCAGCGAAGAGATTTTAGACGAACTCGGCATCACGGAAATCGAAAAAGATTTGGTGGCGATTGACCCGAAATATAAACAGGTTTCGCCGAACGCGCGGCTCGATTCATTTTTAACGGAAAACGCTTATTCGTTTGTCGAACTCAACGGCGAATCGCCGGCGGGCGTGGCTTACGCCGATTCCGCGACCGAGATTTTCCAGGCGCTGCCGATTATGCAGCGATTCGCCGAACGCTACGACTTGCGCGGTTTTGCGGGTCGCCCGAAAATGCTCGACGTTTTGCTGAAATGCTACACGGAATTTCTCGGACGCAAACCCGAAAAAAATCCGGTGATTGCGATTGTTGATTTGAAGGATTTGCCGACGCAGCAGGAATTTGAACTTTTTAAAGATTATTTTGAATCGGAAGGCTACACCTCGTTCATTTGCTCGCCCGACGAACTCGTCTTCGACGGCATGAATTTATTTTACAAGGAAGTAGCCGTGGACATCGTTTATAAACGCCTGCTGGTAAACGAATATCTGCCGATTATGGAAGCGCATCCCGCTTTGCTCAACGCTTATCGCGCCGGCGCGGTTTGTCTGGTCAATAACTTTCGCTCGAAAATCGTCCACAAAAAAGCGATTTTCGCCGTTTTAACGAACGAGCGTTACGCGCATCTTTTCGACGAAACGGAACTCGCCGCCATCGAAGCGCACATCCCTTGGACTAGGAAATTCCGCGACGAGCAGACGGAAAACGGAAACGAACGAATTGATTTGGTCGAATGGACGCGCGCGAACAAAGGCAAATTAGTTTTGAAACCGAACGACGATTACGGCGGACACGGCATTTACATCGGTTGGGCTTCGATTGATGAAGACTGGAACAAAGCGATCACCGTCGCGCTCGAAAACGGCGATTATTTGGTGCAGGCGCGCGTGCAGACTTCCAAAGAAATGTTTCCGATGTTAGACGCGGCGGGCAACTGGCAGATGATTGAACAACTCGTTGACCTCGACCCGCTGCTTTTTAATGGCAAAGTCGGTTCGGCTTTTACGCGATTGTCTTCGTCTGAGTTAGCGAATGTTTCAAGCGGCGGCGGAATGGTGCCGACGTTTGTTATTCGTGAAAAAGAATAATATGAAAAAGTTTTATATTTGGCTCGTATTGGCAGTAACGTTTTTTGCTGGCAGTTTAACCATAACTACAGTTGCACAAACTTCGGAGAAAGAAACTGAAAAAAGATTTGAACTTGTTTTTGTAGCTTGCGGTGAAGGAACAGTGAGTTTCTATAAAACTCCTGATAGCAGACGAGTTAAACTTACGTCCTGGAAACAAAAAAATGCCGAAGAAGCAAAAAATAAAATAGAAAGTCTAGTTTCCGATGCAATTGAAATAATTGAAGCAAACACTTATTTTCGCAAAAATGAAAACCAGACCGGTGCTTATTACATATTGCGGTTCGAAGATAACGAAGACAAAACGCATTCCTACAAAATCGTAAAATTTATCAATGAAAATATTCAGATCATTACAGCCTCAACTATGGAACTTGCATTAGAATTCGAGAAATGGCAAATAATTCAAAAATAAATAACCTAATTCGACCGAATGAAAACATCAGAAAAAAAGTCACGCCTCCGCGAACTCGCCGAAGAGTTTGAGCGATTGGAAAGGAAACTCAAACTTGGCGGCGGCGCGGAGAAAATCGAGCGGATTCACAAGCAGGGAAAACTGACCGCCCGCGAGCGGATTGATTTGCTGTTTGATACGGACGCCTATCAACAAGAAATCGGTTTGCTCGTCGCGTATGACGAATACAAAGGGCAAGCACCGGCCGCCGCCGTTGTGACGAGCGTCGGGAAAATTCACGGGCGCGAGTCGGTCGTCGTGGCGAACGACTCGACGATAAAAGCCGGCGCATGGTATCCCGAAACGATAAAGAAGATTTTGCGGGCGCAGGAAATTGCGATGCGCAACCGCGTGCCGATAATTTATCTCGTGGATTCGGCGGGCGTGAATCTCCCCTTTCAGGGCGGCGTGTTTCCCGGTCAATACGGCGCGGCGAGAATCTTTTATTATAACTCGATTATGCGGCGTTATTTGAAAGTGCCGCAGATTGCCGCCGTGATGGGAATGTGCGTCGCGGGCGGCGCTTATTTGCCCGCGCTTTCGGACGTGATTTTGATGGTCGAAGGAACTTCGTTTATGGGCTTAGGCGGCGCGAATTTGGTGAAGGGAGCGACCGGACAGACGATTGATAACGAAACGCTCGGCGGCGCAATGACACACAATGCGATTTCCGGCGTGGCGCATTACCGGACGAAGGATGAGCGGGAATGTGTCGAAAAAATTCGCCAGCTTGTTTCCGAATTGCCAAAAAAAGAAGAAACGCGAGTTTCAGTAATCGAAGCGAAAAAACCGAAAAACAAACCGGAGAAACTTTACGAGATTCTGCCCGAAGACCACCGCGCGCCTTACGATATGCACGAGGTTTTGAGTTGCTTTTTGGACGAGGGACGCATTGACGAATTTCAATCTGACTATGCGAAAGAGCTGATTTGCGGCATGGCGCGAATCGGCGGGATTCTCGTCGGCGTGATTGCCAATTCGCGCGGAATGCAGCGCGGCAAGGCGGGCAAACCACCGAAATTCGGCGGCATCGTTTATACCGAATCGGCGGAAAAGACGGCGTATTTTATCGAAAATTGCAATCGGCATTCAACGCCGCTGCTTTTCGTCCAGGACGTTTCCGGTTTTATGGTCGGAGCCGATGCCGAGCATTCGGGAATTATTCGCGCCGGAGCGCATTTTGTCGAAGCGATGGCTTGTGCCGCCGTTCCAAAGTTAGTTTTAACAATCAATCACGCTTCGGGCGCGGGTTATTACGCGATGGCTGGACAGGGTTTTGATCCCGACTTTATTTTCAGTTTGCCGACCGGCAGAATGGGCGTGATGGAAGGCGATTCGGCGGCGCAGGCGATTTTCGGAACGCAAATTGAAAAATTGAAAAAAGAAGGTAAAGAACCGGACGACGCGCTCAAAGCCGAGATGGACAAAGTGCGCGAAACGTATGACCGCGAACTCGACGCGAAACACGCCGCCGCGCGCGGCTTGCTTGACGCAATTGTGACGCCGGAAAATTTGCGCGAAGCCTTAACGCTCTCTTTGCAGACCGCGCTCAATACAAACAAACCGCACATCGGCGCGTTTGTTTTACCGGAGAATTTATGATGCCAGAACGGGCGCGCAAGTAAGACCATCATAGTTTATTAAACTTTGGGCGATTTTTGGTTAACAACCGATGGCGGTTTTCTTTAATTTGATCATCAAATCCGCATAATCCTTGATTGATTCGTTAATCACTTCGTGCGCCTGCTCCCGCCCGTAGATGTAGGCGATTTCGCAGATGTGCGGCTCGCTCGGCAGATTTTTGTAGGTCAGAAAATAATGCTGGAGACGCTTGACGATGCTTTCGGGCAGATCGGAAATGTCGGCGTATTGCTCATAGATTTTATCGCCGACTAAGGTGGCGATGATTTTATCGTCAGCCTCGCCCGCGTCGAGCAGGCAAAAGCCGCCGATTGGTTTCGCCCGCAAGATAATATCGCCGCGCGGAATGTGATGTTCCGACAGAACCAAAATATCGAGCGGGTCGCCGTCGCCTTTTTCGACCGTTCGGTCGGAATTCCGGCTCGCCAATTGCGCGATGTTTTCGCCGCAGTAAGTTTGCGGAATAAAACCATAGTTCGCCGGAACGACGTTTGAATATTGCTGCGGGCGGTCAATGATTAAATAGCCGGTTTCTTTGTCAACTTCGTATTTTACGGTGTCGCGCGGAACGATTTCTACGAAAACCATCACTTCCGCCGGAGCGTTTTCGCCCGTCTCGATGCCGTGCCAGGGATGCGCTTTGTTTGTTCGATACATAATTGTCTTTTTTACTTACAACTGCTCGTTACAGAGCGTTGTCTGACGAATATCTAAAAGTATTTTATCACTCTATTACTTCGCGGAAACAAATAACAAATACGTTTTTAGATACAGGCATTGTTTAGAGATGAAACGTAATATCCACAGCCGAGCAGTCAGGGCTTTACGGGCATCGGTTTCGGTTTTCTGTTATGTTTAATTCGGGAGGCGTTTTTCCGTTAAATTCCGCGAATCAGAATAGTGTGCGATTATTATGAAATTTTTCGTGTCGCCGAATCATTAACTCAAATTAAATCTAACTGAATCCAAGACAGAATCTATCAATCCGAGGCAGTGAATGTTTGTCACTTCTTGAAATTTTACCGGTTCTCTTGTTTAATTAAATAGTTTTAAAGAAAGCGGTCAAAGAATCTCTAAATCAGCTTTGCCACTCTAAATACAAATTCAAAGAGGTTTTATGCCAACATTTGCGGCTCAGGAACTTTACAACGAGGCTTACTATAAAAATTATGTCGGAGCAAGCTACGAACGCGGCGAGACGGAATGGATAAATTTCTTCGGCAATATCGCCGAACGAATCGTTACTGATTTCCATCCTCAATCAACGCTCGATGCCGGTTGCGCAATCGGGATGCTGGTCGAAGCGCTCAGGCAACGCGGCGCTGACGCTTATGGCTTTGATGTGTCCGAATGGGCGGTCAAGCAAATGCCCGAAGAATACGCCCGTTATGTTAAAGCCGGTTCGATTCTCGACTCAAAGATTTTCAATCGGAAATTCGATCTAGTCACTTGTATCGAAGTTTTGGAGCATCTCGATTCGTCGGAAGCCGACCGCGCGATTCAAAATTTGTGCGGCTGGGGCGACCTGATAATTTTCACTTCAAGCCCGGACGCATACGACGAACCGACGCATTTTAATGTTCAGCAGCCCGGCTATTGGGCGGAGAAATTCGCGCAAAACGGATTTGTTCGCGTGTTGGATTACGATGCTAGCTTTATCGCGCCGTGGGCGCAGGTTTATCGGCGCGAGCGGATTGTTTTCTCGTGGCTGGCTCGGCAATACGAAAACAAATTTTGGATTCACCGCAAACAAATTAAAACGCAGCAAGCGACAATCGTTAAATTGCAGCAGGAAATTGACCGTCAGCATAACGACGTTGAGCAATTCAAAGCGGAAGCTGAGCAGTCGAAAATCGCCGAAGCGGAACGCGAATCGTTGCGGCAGCAGCTAAACGCCGAACTTGAACGGCTTCAGGCGGCGACCGAGAACTTACGAGTTTTAACCGAATCGCATTCTAGGCTTGAAAGCAATCACAAAAGCCTCCGCGAACTGCACTCGAAACTCGAAGACAGCCTGGCGAAGTTGGAAGAATCACACGAAAATCTGAAAGAGGTTCATCAGCAAACTCTACAGCAACTACAAACCGCCAGCGAATTTATCGAGAAAATTTCCCGGACGAAGGCTTGGCGAACCGTCGAATTTTGGTGGAAAAGCAAACACAAAGTCGTCTCGTGGCTTCCGCAAAAGCAAGCCCGACTCAAAGAGCTTCACAACGCTTCTTCGTTTATTCTGCAAAGTCAAGGTTCCGCCACACTCGTCAACCGAACTTACCGCTTTTTAAAGGGAGAGCGAGGTAACACTGTAATAAATTCCAACTCTTCGCCGACCACATTTTCCCCTAACGGCGAAGTCCAAACGAATGAAGCTCCAATCGTCGGAACAACTTATGAACAATGGATTCAACAAAACGAGCCGACCCCTTTTGTTTTGAAACAGCAGGTAAAGCACGAGTTGGATTTGGAATATCGTCCCTTGATTAGCATCATAACGCCGGTTTACAACACGGACGACGCGATGCTGCGAAAAATGATTGACAGCGTTCTGCGGCAGACGTATTCAAATTGGGAGTTATGCCTGGCTGACGGCTGCTCGACGAAACCGCACGTTCGCCAAATACTCGACGAATACGCTCGGCAGGATAGCCGCATTAAAGTCAAATTTTTATACGAAAACCTCGGCATTTCGGGCAATTCCAACGAAGCCGTGAATATGGCGACGGGCGAATTCATCGCTTTGCTCGACCACGACGACGAATTAACCGCAAATGCTCTTTACGAAAATGTTCTGTTGCTGAATCGTTATCCCGATGCCGATATGATTTACAGCGATGAGGACAAGCTCGATGCCGAAGGCGCGCGCTGCCATCCTTTTTTCAAACCCGATTGGTCGCCCGATTTGTTTCGTTCAATAATGTATACGTGCCATTTCGGGGTTTACCGAATCGCTCTTATCAAAGATGTCGGCGGATTTCGCAACGGCTTTGACGGCTCGCAAGACCACGATTTAGTGCTGCGTTTAACCGAAAAAACCACGCGCATTCATCACATTCCGAAGATTTTATATCATTGGCGAATGAGTCCGGGTTCGACCGCTCTGAATTCGGACGCCAAAGGTTACGCCGAAGCCGCGCGGCTGAAAGCCGTTCAGGAACATTGCGAAAGGAGCGGCTTAAAAGGAATTGCCGAACCGGGTCTTTTCAACGGCGCGGTTCGGCTGCGGTATCTGCCTGAAACTAGTCCGCTGGTCAGTATTATTATTCCGACGCGCGACCGGCTCAACATTTTGCGGCAATGTGTCAACAGTATTTTAAAGTTAAGCACCTACGAAAATTACGAAATTTTAATAGTTGATAACGACAGTTCCGAGCGCGAAACTTTGGATTATTTTAATTTGCTTGAGAAGCAGGTAAAAGTTCGAGTTTTAAGGTATTTTGGCAAATTTAATTTTTCGGCGATTAATAATTTTGCGGCGACGTGGGCAAAAGGCGAACTTTTGCTTTTTCTCAACAACGATACCGAAGTTATTTCCGCCGATTGGCTCGAAGCGATGATCGAACACGCCGTTCGCCCGGAAGTCGGCGCGGTCGGCGCGCGATTGATGTATCCGAACAATACGGTTCAACACGCCGGAGTGATTGTCGGAATGGGCGGCATTGCCGGACACGCGCATATAAATTTGCCTTCGGGCGACCCCGGTTATTTTGGAAGAGTGCATTTGGTTCAAAATTTTTCGGCGGTGACAGGAGCTTGTTTGATGACTAAAGCCGAACTATTTAAAGATTTGGGCGGTTTTAACGAGCAAGATTTAGCCGTTGCTTTTAACGACGTTGATTTTTGTCTGAGGCTGCGCGAGAAAAATATGTTAATCGTTTATACGCCATACGCCGAGCTGTATCATTACGAATCGCTGAGCCGCGGTTCTGATTTCAGCCCGGAAAACATCGAGCGATTCAAACGCGAAATTGAATACACCGAAAGCAGATGGCGCAAGATAATCTGCTGCGACCCTTATTATAATCCCAACTTAAGTCTCGATTTATCGCTTGGCACTTTTACCCTTGCGCCGGTTACTAGAAATACAAAATTTGATCCTTTTGAAACTGAAAGGTCAGAGCGCTTTTAAACCAATTTATTTTAAATGTTAACACTGCAAATGAGATTTTGCAGCAGCGCAGTTGATTGAAAATTGTTTTAACTTATATGGAAAATATTGAACAGAACAAACCTCAAAGCGTTTTTTCAAACAAATTGCTTTTGCAAGCGATTGTTGGAGCGATTTCGTTTCTGATTATTTTTAGTCGGCGTCCTGACGCGCTTTTAAATCCGCAATTTTGGGCTGAAGACGGTGTGGTTTGGTACGCGCAGGCGTATGGGACAGGATTTCTTTCGTTATTTAATCAGGAACTAGGTTATTACTGTACGTTTCAAAGATTAGTCGCCATTGTTTCGCTGTGGTTTCCATTTGCATTTGTGCCTTTAATTTTTAATTTGTGCGCTATCGGTCTTAAAGTTTTAGTCGTCCAATTTTTCATAAGCACACGTTGTTCTCGCATTGTTCCGAGTTTACAAATCAGATTGCTGCTCGCGCTTCTTTACTTAGCACTGCCAAACAGTTGGGAGATTGATTCGAATCTTACCAATACACAATGGCATCTCGCGTTGCTCGGTTTTTTGCTGTTGATTGCCGAACCAAGCCGGAGAATTCTTTGGAAAGTTTTTGATGTAATGTTTATGACAGTTACGGTTTTAACCGGACCGTATTGCTTTTTTCTGTTTCCAATCGCTGTTTTTCGCTGGTGGCAAAAACGCGAAAGCTGGACTTTGTGGCTGCTGCTGATAATTGCGCTCGGCTGTTTGGCAGAAGGTTTTTCGATGATTAGCCACAAACGGTTATCGGGTGCTGTCGTAGGAGCGAGTTTTGACCTTTTTCCGCAAATTCTCGGCGGACAAGTTTTTACAAGTGCAATCATCGGGCAAAACGGGTATTGGTGGTTGATAAATCGCAGCATTTGGAATCAAACATTTGCAACACTAATCGCTTTTGCCGGGCTTACCTTAATGATTTACGCTTTTACAAAAGTATCGGTGGAGCTAAAACTTTTTATCGTGTATTCGGCACTGGTTTTTACGGCAGCGCTGATTTCTCCGGCAGTTTCTGCTACCGAACCGCAGTGGCAAATAATGCGGCTTCCTGGCGCGTGTATGAGATATTGGTTTTTGCCGATGATGTCTTTTTTACTTGTTTTAATTTATTTTGCTCCGCGATCTAAAACGCGCTTGCTAAAAATTGCGGCTCTGTGCTTGCTAGTCCTGGCACTCATCGGAATCATAGTTGATTGGAGACAGCCGCCTTTTAAAGATTTTGAGTTTCAGCACTATGCTCAAGAATTTGATGGCGCGCCAAGCGGTACGCAAGTTACGATTCCGATTAATCCCAGTCATGAAATGAAGCTCACGAAAAGGTAGCTGTGGTACAAAAACGAAATGCTGCTTGAAAAATTTGCGGACCAAACGGATAAATAGAAAAGGATTTACCTTCTTGAAATTACTTTTTAAGAGAATTTTTGATTGTGGAGATTAATTATGCTTAACGGGAAAAAAATTGTTGTCGTGATGCCCGCCTACAACGCTGAAAAAACGCTTAGCAAAACATTTGCCGAAATTCCGACCGATGTTGTTGACGACATTATTTTGGTTGACGATAACAGCTCAGACGCAACCATTGAGCTCGCGCAAGAAATCGGAATCACGGCTTTTGTACACGATCAAAATATGGGTTATGGCAGAAACCAGAAAACCTGTTATGTCGAAGCGCTTAAAAAGGACGCCGACATTATTATTATGCTTCATCCGGACTATCAATATACTCCGAATTTGATTGTCTCGATGTCCGGCATGATAGCATTTGGCGAATATGATGCCGTACTTGCTTCAAGAATTATTGGTGGTGGCGCGTTAAAAGGCGGAATGCCGCTTTACAAATATGTTTCGAATCGGTTTTTGACCGCTTTCCAAAACATTTTGATTGAACAGAAATTATCTGAGTATCATACCGGCTATCGTGCGTTTTCGCGCGAGATTCTCGAATTCTTACCGCTCAAAGCAAATTCCGACGATTTCGTGTTTGACAATGAAATGATCGCACAAATTGCCTATTTCGGTTTTCGCATCGGCGAATTGTCCTGCCCGACCAAATATTTTCCTGAAGCGTCTTCGATTAATTTCCGTCGCAGCGTCAAATATGGTTTTGGCGTTTTGAATACATCACTCAAATTTCGTTTGCAAAAATGGAATTTGAAAAAATATGCGATTTTTAATCGCGATAATGACGAATTGCCGAAGAATTATTACAAACAAGTTGAAAAAGACACGAATTATCTTCCCGACGAGCTTAATTCGCGGCGTTTGCAATAAAACGTCCGTTATTCATGCGACAAAATTAACTTCAATTCAACAAAAAAATTGTAGGGATAGTTCAAATCATTGCTCATAAATCTTCCATCATATTAAAGATACTGAGAATAACTCGAAAACCCAGTTTTTATCGGCAAAAACCAGATTTTAAATTTGCAGCGGTTACCCTTAATCGACAAATTGTTTTATTATTCAAACTGTAATGTTAACAAAGTATTCGACGGGCGAATTGACTAATCCCACAGAAAGCATTCAAGCTCATTTGCAGCAATCCGGCGACGGGGAAGACGATTTGCTGACCGGCAAAGACTCGATTGTCATCGAATCTTCAAATTTTATTTCGAGCATAGATTTAATAAGCATTTGGAAATACCGCGAGCTGCTTTATTTTCTGGCTTTGCGCGACATCAAAATTCGGTATAAACAAACGCTTCTCGGAATCGCCTGGGTTTTGCTGCAGCCGATTGTCACGACTGCCATCTTTACAACGATTTTCCTGCGTCTCGGCACGAGTCAAGATTTGACCGTTCCGTATCCGCTGTTTGCTTTCAGCGGTTTTACGCTCTGGACTTTTATCAATTCAGCCATCACCAATTGCAGCGGCAGCCTGATTAACCATAGCAATTTAATTACCAAAGTTTACTTTCCGCGTCTGATTATTCCGTTTTCCGCCGCACTCGCTACCTTACTCGATTTGGTTTTCGGTCTGATGAGCCTCATGTTTGCAATGCTGATTTACGGCGTCGTTCCAAATTGGCGGATGTTGTTATTGCCGCTACTAATCGTGCCAACTTTGCTGCTGGCTCTGGGAATCGGTATCTTCACGGCGGCTCTGAACGTTAAATACCGCGACGTAAAATACATCTTGCCGTTTTTAATTCAAATTTTCTTCTTTATCTCGCCGGTTTTTTATTCGCTCTCGATGCTGCCCGAAGAATCGGTGGCGTTGTGGCAATTCAATCCGTTAACCGGAATTTTAGAGAATTTCAGGGCGCTGCTGTTCGGATTGCCGTTTGATTTTTACAGCTTCGGAGTTTCCGTTACAGTATCTGTGTTAATTTTCCTGACGGCGATTTATACGTTTCACCGTTTGGAAGATGATTTTGCCGACGTAATCTAAAATGCAAACTATTATTAAAGTCGAAAATCTGTCGAAAAAATTTCGCATCGGAAAGTTGCGCAGCGACGAAGGCACTTTGCGTGATTTGGTCGGCAACTTTATCAAACTTCCGTTCAGAAAACGCCACGAAAAATCTGAGGCGGAAACTTTATGGGCGTTAAAAGATATTAATTTTGAAGTTTATCAAGGCGATACTCTCGGCATCGTCGGCGGCAACGGAGCGGGCAAATCCACGCTTTTGAAAATTCTGTCGAGAATCATCAAACCGACGACCGGCAGAGCCAGACTCGGCGGGCGCGTCGGCAGTTTGCTCGAAGTCGGCACGGGGTTTCACCCGGATTTGACTGGGCGCGAAAATGTTTTTTTGAACGGGGCGGTGTTGGGAATGCAGCGGCGTGAAATCGAGAAAAAATTCGATGAAATCGTCGCGTTTGCCGAAATCGAAAAATTTATTGACACGCCGGTTAAATTTTATTCGACCGGAATGTATATGCGCCTCGCGTTCGCCGTCGCCGCGCATCTCGAACCCGACATTTTGATTGTGGACGAAGTTCTGGCGGTCGGTGATGCGGCTTTCCAAAATAAGTGTTTAGGCAAAATGGGCGAAGCCGTCGGCAGCGGACGCACGGTTTTATTCGTCAGCCACAGTTCGATGATGGTTGAAAAACTTTGCCGGTCAGCTTTGTATCTGAAAGACGGCAAGCTCGAAAATTACGGCGCGGCAAAACCTATTTTGGCGCAGTATGAAACCGACCACGGATTGAATCCGGCGGCTGAAACAATTTCGAGAAATTCGCCGGACATCAAAGACGGTGAAGTTCGATTCGTCGAGTGGAGCATTTCAAATTCCGCGCCTCAGCAACCGCATACAATCGTTTCGCGCGAGCGAGCCGAATTTGAATTTCAGCTTGTGTGTCGTCGGCAAAACGCCAATCTTCGTTTTAATTTCGCCGTTCAAGATTCTGACGGCAGACCGCTGATTGTCGCCAGCAGCGTTTCCGCCGACAAAGCCGCCGCAAAGGTCGGAGAAGGCGCTTATCGTTTGCGTTGGACTTGTCATTTGCCGCTTCAGGCGGGTTTTTACCGGCTTGTTGCGGAAGCGGCTTCAACTGATGACGACACGCTGGTTGACACTTGGCGTTGCGAGCCGGAACTTGAAATTTTACCGTCTCCCGATGATTTTATAGGCGAACAATTGCAAGGGCTAATCAATGTGCCGGTTAAATTTGATTTAGCGCGCGACGTTAGTTGACATCAAAATCTTGCTGCGATTGCCGCCCCGCTTTCGCCGCAGGGTTTTAGATAACAGCACCGGCAACCGGACGGAATTCGTAAAATATGAATGATTCAGTCATCATCGAAAACGTCGGCGAAACAGTCGTTTTACAATTTAACCGCCCGGCAATAAAAAATCCTTTATCAATCGAAACTCTCGAAACGCTCCACAGAATCTTCACCGCTTTAGACTCGAACCCGAATGTCGAACGGATAATTTTCACCGGCTCAGGCGATACGTTTGCGTCGGGCGCAAATTTGAATGAAATTGCGCGTTTGAATGAAACGACGGCGCGTGAATTCGGTCGGCGCGGGCAAACGATGATGCAAATGATTTATCATTCAAAAAAAATGACCGTCGCCGCCGTTGACGGGTTTTGTATGGGCGGCGCGCTCGATTTGGCAATCTCGTGCAAACGTCGAATCGCCGCGCCGCGCTCAGTCTTCGCGCATCCGGGCGTCGGTCTGGGAATTATCACGGGCTGGAGCGGGACGCAGATGCTGCCGCGTCTGGTCGGCGAATCCGCCGCGCTCGAAATGTTTCTAACGGCGAAAAGAATTAACGCCTACGAAGCGTTGCGAATCGGATTGATTGATAAAATCGCGGCGAATCCGCTTGCCGATTCGCTGGCAAATTTTGCCCACGAAACTACATCATAAAAGCTATGAAAAAATTTGTGTTGGCTTTAGCTTTCGGGAAACTTCTGCTTTTAACCGTTTTCACCTGGCTGGCTTTCTCGTCGTGTCAAACGGCGAGCCTCTCGTCGGTCGAAACTGCGCCGACACCGCCGGCGAACGTTACTGTCTCCGACGACGCAATTAATCGCCCCGTGAGCGAAGCCTACACGGGCGACCTTTCAATTTTTGAAGATGAAAACCGCGCCAAAAATTTACAGATTGACCGCGTAATGGATATCCTGCAAATCAAAGAAGGGAAATCAGTCGCCGACCTCGGCGCGGGTTCCGGCTGGTTCACAACCAGGGCGGCGAAACGAGTCGGCGAGAAAGGTAAAGTCTTCGCCGTCGAAATCAATCAGGAATACATCAAATACATCAACGACCGCGCCAAGCGAGAAAATTTCACAAACATTCAAACCGTTTTGGGAACCGAAGACGACCCGAAACTCGCCGCGGGTTCGGTTGACGCGGTTTTAATTCTCAAGACTTATCACGAAATCGGGCAGCCGGTGAAAGTTCTGCGGAACATCCGCAAATCTCTGAAAAAAGACGCGCTCGTTGGCATCATTGACAAAAACGGTAAAGGCGACGACCACGGCATTGATAAAGAAAAAGTCGTCGAAGAAGCGAAACGCGCCGGTTTTGTTTTGAAAGAAGAATTCGATTTTACTAAGCCCGACGGAATGGATTATTTTCTCGTCTTTCGCGCGAAGAATTAACCCTGGTAATTGAAAGATTTTATAGACGCGCAATAGAAATGTAAAAGGCTGATCAACATCAGCCTTTTCTTTTTGGCGCGGCGTTTCGTTTTTCTTGTGCGTCAAACTTGATTTTCACTCTTGGAACGATTCAGCATAAATCATATTTAAGTTTATCGTCCGAAAAAGTCCGGGTTTATCAAATACCAGTTGATTAAACCTGCTGCCAACCTGATTGCAAACACCGTTAGACCGATTATTTTCCACTGGTTAAAGTCTTGACATTAAATTGCATTTATTTATTCAAAAACTTTGCTATTCCGTCCTGACAATCATCGGTTAATCTCGCAATCGTGTTGACATCCACGCCGGAGCGAAGCGCAGATTCAAATGTCATTCCGTCCATTTGATATAAAAGGCGTTTTGACAAGACGACCGCCGAGCGCGAGACGGTTTGATAGACGGAAACGTAATCTTTAACTTTGTCTTCAAATTCGTCAGCGGCGAAAACTTCGTTGATCAAGCCGAAATCCCTGGCTGTCGCGGCGTCGAATTCAAAGCCCTGCGTGGCGAGGGCGAAGGCGCGTTTCTCCGATGTGTTGCGGCGTAAAATCGCCATCACCATCGCGGGAACGAAACCGATTTTGACTTCCGGGTAGCCGAATCGCGCCGTGTCGGTCGCCAAAACAAGGTCGCAAGCCGTCGCCAAACCGCAGCCGCCCGCGAGCGCTCTGCCGTGAACGGCGGCGATGACGGGAATTTTAACCGAGCGTATCAGCGAAAACAATTCTCTTAGATTGTCCGCGTCGTCGTGATTTTCCAAAACATCGCTTTCGGAAATCTTACGCAGCGCCGACAAATCCGCGCCCGAACAAAAATCCTTGCCCGCGCCTCGAATGACGATTGAGCGAAGCGTTTCGTCGTTGTCCGTTTCGCGCAAAGCCGTTTTCAAATCGTTGATTAAGGCGTCGTTCAGAGCGTTGCGCTTTTCGGGGCGGTTTAGCGTGATGTGTAAAATTGAATTTTCCTTCGCGGTGATAATTTCAGACATTTTCTTTTGAAGTTTTAACGCTCGTCGTCAGCATTTTGATTAGCTCGACGCAATCGTCGTTGATCGAATTAAACGGCTTGTCTTCAAGATACTCGCCTTCGTGCAGAAGCAAAAGCCAGAACTCGGTTTCCGTCGCCTTCTTGAGGGCAGTTTGCATATCGCCGGAAAAAACCTGTTTCGATTCGGCTTGTGTCGCGTCGTTGATAAATTTGGCGATGTGTGTTCCCGAAAGTAAAATTTGCTTGCTGAGAACGTATTCGTGTTTTTCTTCGGCTAGAAAGCGGTGCAGTTTGACGATTCGCAGGGCGAACTTTATCGCTTTATCTAAAACAAGACTTTTACTCATATCTACCTCTTCGGAAAAACAGCGAACAGTTAATAGCGAACAGATAACAGTTATTCGTTGTTCGCTATTAACTGTTCGCTGTTTTTTCAGAAAACATAATTCGCTTACAATAACTTAACGGCTTTATCAATTTCCGCCGCAAAGTTCTCAATCGTTTTCGCCACAATCAAAATCTGCTCGCTCGCTTCCTTCCAATCCCGTTGCTCGATTGCTTCACGCACCGACGGCAGAGTTTTCACGCCGTAGCCCGTATAAAATCCAGGCGCGTAGATTTGATGTTTGAACCAATCGCGGCGCGGCAAACCTTCGCGTCTGGTTAAAGCGCGTTCGGTTTTGTAAAGAATTTCATCGAGCGATTTCTGCGCGGTCGGCGATTTATTTTTCATCGCCGTTTGATAATCTTTCGCGCTCGCCTGAAGTTTCGACAAAGCGTTTTGCAGCGGCGCGAAGTTCAAAAACGGAACCTCGGTTTTCGCTTTCGGCATCACGAACTTTTCCGTCGGGTCTTGCGCGGCTAAAAGCGTTCCGTCAGCGATCATCTGATTCATCAGCTTGGTTTCTTCGCGCAAGTTGTCGGCGAGTTTCGTTACTTCGCCGACATAATTTGAAACGGTGTCGGCAAAATTCATAAATTCAAACGGCAGCACGTCGGCGTTGGCAAGTCTGAGAGTCGCGCGTCCGCCGACTTTCGCCAGGGCGACGCCGTAGTCGAAATTCGGGTCGCCAAAGCGCGTGTAATGATCGAACGAATCGTAAATCGAATGATACGAGCCGCCGCCGTCCTCGCCGCCGAAACCGATGTTCAAAGAGGCGATGCCGAGATGCTGGAGAAACGGCGTGTAGTCGGAACCCGAACCGAGCGCGTTGATTCTAATGTCGGCTCTTTCCCTGGCTTCCTTTTTATCGTTCGCCGAACCGTTGACCATTTGCGCGGCGCGCACTCGTTGCCAGACCGAGACTTTCGTTTGCGGGTCGGAAACGTCTTTGGCTAACTCGTTCGTGTATTTTTCGAGCGTGTGCGAGCCACCGATGCCCAAAAATCCGCGCCCGTTTGAATCGGAATTGATGTAAACGGCAGCTTTGTTTCTCAATTCTATTTGGTGATGTTCCGCCCATTCGGTCGAACCGAGCAGTCCCGGTTCTTCCGCGTCCCACGCCGCATATATGATGGTGCGTTTCGGTCGCCAGCCGGTTTTCGCCAACTCGCCGACGGCTCTGGCTTCTTCCATCAGGGCGACCATTCCGCTTACCGGATCGTCAGCGCCGTTCACCCAGGCATCGTGATGATTGCCGCGAATTATCCACTGGTCGGGCGATTCCGCGCCGTTCATTCGCGCAATGACGTTGTATGCGGGCTTGATGTCCCAATTGAATTCTAATTTGAGATGAACTCGCGTGGCGTCGGTTCCGCCGAAATGATAAGTAATCGGCAACGCGCCGCGCCAATTTTCCGGCACGACCGCGCCGCCCAAATTTCTCAAAAGCGGCAGAGCGTCGCTGTAAGAAATCGGCATTACGGGAATTTTTGTCAGAGTCGGAGCGTCTTTGATTGCCAATCTTTTCGCGTCTTTCGTCGCGCCGATGCCGGGCGTTAACGGGTCGCCGGGATAAAGCGGCATATCAACCACCGAGCCGCGCTGCGCTCCGAATTCGTTTTTCCACGCGCCCTTCGGATAAACGTCACCTTGAAAATACCCGTCGTTGCGCGGGTCGGAATAAATCAGACAGCCGATTGCGCCTCGCTCTGCCGCGACTTTCGGCTTGATTCCGCGCCACGAACCGCCGTAACGCGCAATCACGATTTTACCCCGCACGTCAATGCCGCGTTTTTCGAGTTCTTCGTAATCCGCCGGAATACCGTAATTGACATAGACAAGCGGCGCGGTGACATCGCCGTCAATCGAAAAAGCGTTGTAAATCGGTAGCTGTTCTGAAGTCTGATTTGATGTCGAATCTTCCTTGAGCGTCGGTTCGGCGAGTTTTGCCGTGAACTTCTCAGGCGCGAGCAATTCCAAGCGGCGCGTTTTCGGCGTCGGAAACAAAACGTCGAATTGTTCAATCCGCGCGTCAAAGCCCCAGGACTTAAAAAGCGCGAGCATAAAGTCAGCATTTTCCTTGCCGTGGGGCGATCCGACGTGGTGCGGTTTTGCCGACATGCGTTTCATCCATTCGCGCAAGTTTTCCTTCTTCAGCGAAGAATCGAATCGTTGTTCCAATGCGATTTGTTTGGCGGAATTCTCAACTGAAAATCCGATTAAAGATTTGCCCGGCGAAAACGTCTGGGCGGAAAGCGAAACGGTCACAAAAAGCGAAACGAAAATTCGCGCGCAAGAACGAATCATAAAAACTCCTTGTTTGAAAATTTGATTAAAGACGCAGTTATTATAAATCAGAAGCCAACGACCAACGAATTAAACTGTTCGCTGTTCGCTATAAACTATTCACTATTCTTTCAGATAATTTCTGACGAATAGCAAATAGTTTATAGCGAACAGCGAACAGCGAATAACGTCCGCGCTCGATTTCATCTTGGCTATACAACCAGAAACTCGCGCAAACTGTCGGTAACGATTTCCGACGCTTCCTGCTGAACCCAATGTCCCGCGTCGGGAATGCGAATTTCCGAATAAGGCGCGTCTATCACGTCGCCAATGCCTTCGACGCTCGACGGCAAAACCGCCTGGTCTTTTTCGCCGTAAATGAAAAGCGTCGGAACTTTTATTTTCGCATCCGCCGCATCGCCCGCGAAAATTCGCTGCAAAACATTGGCGCGGTAATAATTCAACGCGGACGACAAAGCGCGGTCTTCGCGCCAGGACTTTTTATACTCGGCAACGTCCGCGTCGGTGAAAACGTCGGGTTCGGCAGTTGAAGTTTTCAAACCGTTCGCCAGCAGCGCGAAATCATCGCGGCTCAATAACCATTCGGGCAAAACGGGAATTTGAAAGAAAAACATATACCAGCTTGCCAGAAATTGTTTGAGCGTTTGATTTTTGCGCCAAACATCTGTCGGTGGAACTTGCATCGCGCACAGTTTCGAGACGTATTCTGGCTGATTACGCGCGACCGCCCAGGCGACGACTGCGCCCCAGTCGTGTCCGACGATTGCCGCCTTTTCAAATCCGAGATGACGAATCAAGCCGGTCGTGTCGTCAACCAGCTTGTCAATCGAATAATCTTTAATGTGCGAAGGTTTGTCCGATAAATTATAACCGCGCATATCCGGCGCGACGACTGTGTATTCGTCGCTCAAGGCGGCGATTTGATGCCGCCACGAATACCAGAATTCGGGAAAGCCGTGCAGCAAAATTACCAGTTTTTCGCCATTGCCCGCCGCCGCGTAATGAAGTTTCACGCCGCCGATTTGGGCGTAGTCGAATTCGATTTCACTCATATCAATCCTAAGTTTTTCGCTTCGTCGTCAGCGATTTCAATGTGCATTCTCAAAAGCGCGGTGGAAAAAGTTTTCCCCTGCGCGTCGGTCATCAAGGACAAAGTTCCGCCGCCGCCCAAACTTTCGTGCAGCAGAAAGTTCAACGCCTTTAAGTTCGGCAGTTCAAAGCGCTCGACCGCGCCTCTGACCATCGCGCCGAAATGTTCTTTGACTCGTTCGGTCGTTACCTCGCGCACGAGAAGCGGATAAAATTCGTCTTTAAGAGCGATAACGCCGACGTTTGCCGTATCGCCCTTGTCGCCCGAACGGGCGTGAGCGAGTTTAAGAAGTTCGATTTTCATAATTTGCCGCGTAAATGTAAATAATAAAATCCAGTGACGGCAAGCGAATGAGTAATCGCTCCGCCCGCAATCAGATTTTCGACCTCAGCCTGCGAAGCAATTTTGGTCAGCAGACTTTCGTGTTCGTCAAAAGCCGTCTCAACGGTTTTCTCGCAGTCGAGCGCGAGGTAATGATACATCCAATTCGTTTGAATCGCCGGATTCGGGCGCGATTTTCCGAGAAGAACGAATTCCCTGGCTTCGTAGCCGGTTTCTTCAGCGAGTTCGCGCCGCGCCGCCGCTTCGGGTTCTTCGCCCGCGTCAATCATTCCGCCCGGAATCTCCAAAGTGATTTCTTCGGTTCCTTGCCGGTATTGCTCGATTAAAACGATTTCCTTTTCCTTCGTCAAAGCGATGACGTTGACCCAATCGGGAGCTTCGATGACGAAAAAGTTATGCGCCGCGCCGTCCGAATCTCGCTCGCACGCATCTTCACGGACGCGGAAAACGCGGCAATCGGCGATTTCCTTCGAGGTTCGGCGTTTCCAGATTTCGACTCGCTCTTTCATAATGACGAATGACTTTATTATTAGAAATGTGATTCAATTATAAATCAAGTATTGAAATTCGGGAGGGAACTTATGATTAAAAATTTTATCCGCGCCGGAATGTTAATCGCATTCGCCGTCTGCGGCGCGTCCGCGCAAACGCCGTCGCCGACGACCGCACCGACCGCCGCTTCGCCGACGCCGGCGACTGTCGCCAGTTTGGAAACGATTTTAACCGAAGCCGAAAAACAAGTCGCCTTTTATCAGGAAACCTTTAAGGATTTATTGGCGGTCGAGACAAAAACTTTTGAAAAATACGATAAAAACGGCGAGTTAAAAGACGAAACCGTTATCGAATCGAACTTTTTCGTTTATCAATCTTCAAAAGACGAAAAAACGTCGGCGGAATTGCGGAACGTCGTTAAAGCAGACGGGAAATTAGTTCCCGACAGCCAGGCGCGAGCCGACCGTTTTCTGACGGAACTGCAAAAATCAAAAACCGTCGAGAAGGAATTGGAAGAAATTCAGGACGAAGGTTTGCGATACGACAAAACTTTGAAAATTTCCGGCTTCACGCTTTTTGAAGCAATCGCTTTAGCGAGCAATTTGCGTGCGGTTTTCGACTTTAAATTGCTCGGTTCGGAAAATTATCAGGGCAGAGAAGTTTATCTGGTCAACTACCAGCAAACGAAAAAAAGCCCGTTTATCACAATCAACGAAAAGGAATCCAAAGAAAAGGGAATCAAAGCCGACATTGACGCCGGTTTACCGGGCGCGTTGAAAAAAGCCGATAAGTTTTTGCGCGGCAAACTCTGGATTGACCGGGAAACGTTTCAGATTTGGCGCGAAGAACGCCAGCTAACAGTGCAAGCCGCCGCACCGATTGTCGCCCAGGAAACCGTTTTTGAATACGCGCCGAGCGAGTTTGGAATTCTCGTGCCGAAGAAAATAACATTTATAGACAACAGCGTTAAGAAAATTTCCAAAACCGACGAATTCGGAGCGGTGAAAAACGCGCGGGTCGTTTTTGATTATTCAAAATTCAGAAAAACCAACGTGGAAGTGCAGATTATTGATGAGCCTTAAATTTGAGAAAGATAAAGCCGCGATTGATACGCGGCTTTATCTTTTCGTTAGCGTTAAGCTTCAATGATTTCGACTTTCGTTTCGATTAAACTTTTCGGAATCAACGCGGGAAAATAAGCCATAATTTCTTCGACCTTCGGACGCCCGCCCGCAAAGCCCGTCACTGCCGGCGGACCGGTCAGAATCAGCGGCGCGAGTTCTTTGGTAAATCTTTCGACATCCGCTTTGCTTTGCCCGCGCACACCGAAACGCAGTTGAACCTCTGGAATATCCGCTGGCGGCTCGCCGGAAAGATGTCCGTGCGTTGCGTTTACGCCGACGAATTCGGTTAAAATCGTATCGAACTTCAAACCGAGTTTGTCGAGCCGCGCCCGCAAAATCGCGTCGGCGGCTTTCGCCTTTTCAAACGCCTGCGGGTAAGCGTAAACCAAAGTTCCGACGGCTTTCCAGCCGCCCGTGTAAGCAATAGAGACTTTGTAAAAATCGGTGTTTTTGTTTCCTTTAATGCCAGAAACGCGGACGCGATTTGCGTCGTCGTCTTTGAGTTGAATCGTCGTAAAATCCGCAATGACATCGGGCGTGATGTAGCTTTTCGGGTCGCCCATTTCGTAGAGCAGTTGCTCTTTGATAGAAGGAATGTTGATGCGTCCGCCTGTGCCTTCGTGTTTGGTGATGACGAATTCGCCGTTTTTGTATGCTTCGACAATCGGGAAGCCGATGTTTGCCAAATCCGGGATTTCCTGCCAATCGAACTGGCAATTACCGCCCGAACATTGCCCGCCGCATTCGATGATGTGACCGGCAATCGTTCCCGCCGCCACTTTATCCCAATCTTCAAACGTCCAGCCGAATTCGTGCATCAGCGGCGCGAGCGTCAAACCCGTATCGGTCAAACGACCGCCGACGATAATCTGCGCGCCTTTGTCCAACGCTTCGACAAGCGGCTGCGCGCCGAGATAGACGTTCGCCGACTGCACTTTGTCGAGAATGCCCGCCAGAGATTCGCCCGTGTCCATATTGTCAATCGCCACGCCTTTGTCGAGAAATTCTGCGAGCCGATCCAAGACATCATCGCCCGTTACGACACCGATTTTAACTCGTCCGTTTAATCCTAATTCTCCAGCGACATCTTTGATCGCTTCAGCGCAACCCCTGACGTTTACGCCGCCCGCGTTCGATAAAACCTTAATGTTTTTCTCGACGCAATCCGGCAGAATCTCGCGCATCAGCAAAACGAAATCACGCGCATAACCGGCTTTTGGGTCGCGCTGTTTTTGTTTTTGCACGATGGACATCGTAACTTCCGCCAGATAGTCCAGCATTAAATAATCAATCTGCCCGCCGCGCACCTGGTCAATCGGCGCGGTCAGCAAATCTCCCCAAAAACCCTGCCCGCCGGCAACTCGAACTTTATCTTTCATTGGTAATTTTGTTTAGCCTTTAAAATAAAAAAGCATTTGCAATTAGTATGACCGATTGCAAACGCCGCTTCAAATTCTGCGTCGAAATTTAGTTTCCGACGACGACTTTTTTAGTCTTGCTGAAAACTTTTTTTGTTCCGCCGACCGTTTTTTTGCCGACATATTTTGTGCCTTTGACAGTTTTCGTGCCGACATATTTGCCGCCCTGATAACCTTTTTTGCCAACGTATTTGCCGCCTTGGTATGTTTTTCTGCCGACGTATTTCGCGCCTTGAACGGTTTTACGACCGACGTATTTACCGCCGCGATAAGTCCTCGACGCGATGCTGTTATTGCCGCGCTTCACTCTGACCTGCGCCTGCGCTGAAAACGGACTGTTCGATGAAATCGCTTCGCTGATAAACACCACCGAAAACATCATCGCCAATACAAAAATTAAACTGTATAACTTCTTCATCATTTCTCCTATGCCTTTATAAATTTAGAAAACGCCCTTAGTTTACCGCTTTTATAGTTTTGGCAGCGGCTTTTTTGGTTGGATGCCAAACTTTTTTAGAAACCCATTTAGTTCCGTCCCAAGTCGTGTGGACAAAATATTTCCCGCCTTCAACGGCTTTTTCAGCAACGTCGCCGCTCGTTTCAACTACATAGCCGCCGACTTTCTTCGCCCCCGAGCCAGCCGCTTTTGCTCCGTCAACTGTTTTATCGGCAACGTCCTTTGTTACATCAGCCGTCTTTTCAGCCGCATCAACTGTAACGTCTTTGGTCTTATCCGCGACATCTTTGGTGACTTCCACAGTTTTTTTCGCCGCGTCAACCGTTACATCTTTAGACTTGTCAACAACTTTTTTCGTTGTATCAACAATCTGAGCATTCGCCCCGACGTATGAAAATAATACGACCGCTAGTAAAAATCCGAAACTTTTCAATTGCTTAAACATATTTGTCAGTTCCTCCTAGTAGAATTTGATACATAGAATTTTGTTTGACCGACAAATGTGCATATCTTGTGCCAAAAATTTTAGTCGGCAAATCTGACATTCTCATTGATAAATTTAACGATGTCTTCGGTCGAAGTGCCGGGCAGAAAAATCTCGGAAACGCCGTTCGCCTTGAGCGTCTGAATATCTTCCTGCGGCACGATGCCGCCGACTAGAACCAATGTATCTTCCATTCCGTTTTCGCGCAGCAAATTGACGATGCGCGGACACAAAGTATTATGCGCGCCCGACAAAATAGAAATCCCAACCGCGTCAACGTCTTCCTGCAAAGCGGCGGTCGCAATCATCTCCGGCGTTTGCCGCAAACCGGTATAAATAACTTCCATTCCCGCATCGCGCAAGGCGCGGGCGATAATCTTCGCGCCGCGGTCATGCCCGTCAAGTCCGGGTTTGGCGACAAGAACTCTAATTTTTCTTTCGCTCATAAATTTAACTTGATATTAACCTATCACGATTGATTTTATCCAATCTCTGCTCTTCAAAATCCATCGCGGGCGCGCCGAATACGCATCGAAGTTTCCCGGTAAATGTTCGCTTGGTTCGCATCGCCGCCCACATTTCCGCCCACCCGTGCGAATTTATCCAAAGCGGATTGTAACTCGTCAAAGGCGTAATGATTCCGTAGCGCACCTCTTCCGATTCTTCGACGAACGTGCCGAACATTCGATCCCAAATGATAAAAATGCCCGCGTAATTTTTGTCCAAATATTGCTCGTTAACGCCGTGATGAACTCGATGATGTGAGGGCGTGTTCAGAACGTATTCAAAAAAAGCGGGAAGTTTGCGGACGATTTTAGTATGAATCCAAAACTGGTAAATCAAGTTGAGTCCGTGCATCGTCACAAACGCCCAGAGCGGAAATCCCAAAAAGGCGACCGGCAAATAAAAAACCCAATGCGCAATTCCCGAAAACCAGCTTTGCCGGACGGCGACGCTCAAATTATATTGATTCGACGAATGATGAACGACGTGAAAATTCCAAAAGAAACGAACCTCGTGGCTGATGCGGTGAAACCAGTAGTAGGCGAAATCGTCAACGAAAAGCAGGATCAACCACGCCCACCAAACCGTCATCGGCATTTTAAAGGGCGCGAGTTCGTAAACCTGTAGATAAATCAAACTCGTCGCCAAACCGAACAGCGCGCCCCACGCGACGCTCATAAAACCGATGAAGATATTTGACCACGTATCTTTGTGATCGAAGTCTTCGCGGTTCTCGCGTATTACAAGCCACGTTTCAATGGCGATCAGAAGCGCGAAAAAGGGAATGGCGATGATGATTGGATTTAATAACATCTCAACTTCTATGATTCAATCAACCTCAACGCGGTTTGCCAATCCTTTTTTCAATTTATTTCGATTCGAATCTGCTTTCTCATACAAACGCTGTTTTCGACACCGTGATATTGTCCGTAATTTGGTATCGTTTCGTAATCGCTTTTTCGGTAAAGCGCGATTGCTTCCGGCTGATTGAAACCCGTTTCTAAAATGCACTCGTAAAACCTGAGTTCGCCCGCCCAAGTTTCCAATTCGGATAAAATACTTTTCGCAATCCCGCGCCCGCGTCGTTCTGCTTGGACAAACATCCGCTTAATTTCCGCTACGCCTTCCGCATACTCTTTTATCGCCCCGCGACCGACCGCATCGCCGTTTTCGTAAGCGACGACAACGTGCCGAATTTTATCAATTTTATTAAACTGCGCGTAAAACGAATGCTCATCGCCGTCTCGAATTTGCAAATCTTGGTCAAGCAAACGGACGAGTTCCCGAAAATCTGAATTGCCCGAACTTGTTCTGACCAGATTTATCATTTAAATATAAAATATGAAAAGCCAATCAGAACTAAAATTAACCCGATTGTAACGATGGGAAAACGAAAAGATCGCTGATCGTAATCGTTTCCTAAAACGTCGTTTTGCCAATACTGACAAGCCTTGCCGAAAGGTTTATTTACCAAAATCAGAAATAAGCCTCCGACCAAAAAGACAATTGAATTGAACAAGCCTTTGTCCATAAATTCTAAAAAGCCGGTTCTTCATAAATACCGTAAACATCGCGCAGAGTCGTGCAGATTTCTTTGAATTATGTCAAAGCAAATTCGCTCATTTTACGCAGGATTTCCGACCGAAATCCAAGCACGATTTCATCTTTTGACATTCCGTTATCAAGCAAATCATTGGCGATTCCGTTTGGCGTTCGGTCGTGTTGAATCCAGATTTTTCCGTTAATGATGTCGAGATGCGCGATTGTATGATGAACGCGGGCGTTGTTTTCCCACCCGACATCGACAAGTATGTAACGGTCGCGCTGTCGGTCAAAGACGACTTCGGTTTCAATTGTGTCTTCGGCAAACGGCGGTTCGGTATATTTCAATAAAACTTTTTCTGCCGTTTCACGCATTTTTTCTAATTTATCCATCCAATGATTTCCTCCTTTTCTTCATTTACGCCGAAAACTTTGGGGAGATGTTTTTTACCAGCAAGTCATAAAATTCTTTCTGAAAAAGCGTTTGAAAAACTTCATCGGGGACGGCAAGAAACAATTGGCGGTCGGGTTCGTTTTCAGCCAAAATCGCCCGGTAGAAAATAAACTGTCCGAGCGCGTTTTCCAAATCATTCATTTCCGACGCGCCGACAAAACTTTTGATTCCGACGGCGATTTTCTCCCCACCTTTTTCCGCCGCTAAAATTCTTTCCGCTCCTAAATCAACATAAAGTTGCGCTCTTTATACCTTAAACGGAACGGGTCGTCCGTGATTTTCCATCCGTCTTTTATAAGCGCGTTTTTAACGCAATCGTGAAGCAAATCTTTCGCTGGCATACTTTTGAACTAAAAAGCCGGTTCTTCATAAATGCCGTAAACATCTCGAAGCGCAACGGAAATTTCTTCAACTGTCGCGTATGCCTTCACTGCTTCAATCGTCGCAGGAATCGTGTTTTCATTTGCCTGCGCCGCCAGTTTTAATTTGTCTAAAGCATTGGCGACCGCGCCTTTGTCGCGTGAATTTTTTGTTTGCTCAAGCCGTTCGAGTTGATGAACGCGCACGTTTTCGTCAATCTGCAAAATATCGGTTTTGTGAAATTCCGTTTCCATCTGATATTTGTTGACGCCGACGATGGTTTGCTCTTTGCGCTCGACGGCTTTTTGGTATTGATACGCCGATTCCTGAATTTCGCGCTGCGGAAATCCGGCTTCGACCGCTTCGACCATTCCGCCGAAGCCGTCAATTTTATCGAAATAATCGAAACAGCCGTCAACCATTTTCTGCGTTAAAGATTCGACAAAATATGAGCCGCCGAGCGGGTCAACCGTATTCACCACGCCGGTTTCTTCGGCGATGATTTGCTGAGTTCTAAGAGCAATCAACGCGGCTTGGTCGGTCGGCAAAGCGAGCGCTTCGTCGTAGGCGTCGGTGTGCAGCGATTGTGTTCCGCCCAAAACTCCGGCTAACGCCTGAATCGCTACGCGAGCAATATTATTCAGCGGCTGCTGAACGGTCAAGGAAACACCGGCGGTTTGCGTGTGAAAACGAAGTTGCATTGTGCGCGGATTTTTCGCTCCGAACCGTTCCTTCATCGTTTGCGCCCAGACGACGCGGGCGGCGCGGTATTTGGCAACCTCTTCAAAAAAGTCATTGTGCGCGTTAAAGAAAAACGAGATTCGCGGCACGAATTCGTCAACATCCAACCCGCGCTCGACGCCGTATTGGACGTATTCCACGCCGTCGCGCAAAGTAAAGGCGAGTTCCTGCAAAGCCGTCGCTCCGGCTTCGCGGATGTGATAGCCGGAGACGGAAATCGGATTGTATTTCGGAACGTGCTTGACGCAATACTCGAACGTATCAATCACGAGCTTCATCGCCGGTTTGATCGGGTAAATCCATTCTTTCTGCGCGATGTATTCCTTTAAAATATCGTTTTGCAAAGTGCCGGAAATCTTTTTGAAATCCGCGCCCTGCTTTTCCGCCATCACGAGATACATCGCCAGAAAAATCGAAGCCGGCGCGTTAATAGTTTGCGAAACCGTCACCTGTTCGAGCGGAATGCCGTCGAAAAGCGCTTCGTAATCGGCGAATGATGAAACCGCCACGCCGCATTTGCCGACCTCGCCTTCGGATAAAAGCGAATCCGCGTCGAGTCCCATCAGCGCGGGCAAATCGTAGGCGACCGACAATCCGGTTTGACCTTGCGCCATCAGATATTTGAATCTCTTGTTGGTTTCTTCGGGCGAAGAAAATCCGGCGAATTGGCGCATCGTCCAAAGCCTGCCGCGATAACCCGTCGGATGAATTCCGCGCTTGTATGGATATTCGCCCGGAAACCCGATGTCGTCTAAATTCTCCGTGTCGGCTGCAGTGTAAAGCCGCTCAACCGGCTCTAATGATACGCCTTCAAAACTCGTTTTTCTTTCAGGCGTTTTGTCTAAAACCTTAGAGAGCGTTTGCTTTTCCCATTTTTGTTTTTCTTCTTGAGCCGTCGAAAGTGTTTCTTTAATTTCTGGTGTCATATATACCTCTGCTTCGATGATTTTCGTTGTAATTACGGATTATTTTATCACAATTTCGTCGTTGCCGAGTCCTTCATCCAACTCTGCAGTTTTTCAATGTCCTCAGTGACCGTGTGCGAGGCGGCGAACAAAACCAGCGCGAGCAGGACGCTTAAAATCGGAATCGCATACATCGCCGAATGCAAACCCTCGGCGCGAAAAGGTTCGAGCGCCGCTTGCGACAAGTCCAAAACGCCTGACGCCTGCGCCGTGCGTTTCGTGAAAAAGTCGCTCAGAATTCCGGTCGCGTATGGTCCAAAAGACGCGCCTAAAACATACATCGCAAAAAAATAAACCGCCATCGCCGTGCCTCGCAAACCCGGCTCGACAATATCCTGAATTGTCGAATAAACGGTCGAATAGTAAAAATACATCAGCGCCACGCCTACGCCCATCAATACTAAAAACGTCGTAATATCGCCGTTCGGTCTGCCGAGCGCGAAATATAAAAACGGAATCGAAAGCGTAATCGCCGCCGCGCCGACTAACATTCGCCCGTTCGTCCGCCGTTTCATTAACGCGTCGCCGATAAAACCGCCGAGCAGTAAGCCCGGCGCGCCCATAATTCCATAAACAATCATCGAAACAAAGTTGGCGGATTGAATATCTATTTGGTGATAGCGCATCAGAAACGGCGTAATAAATGCGCCGATGGCATACATATTAAAATTGTGCAGCGCGCCGGAAATAATCAGCCAGCGCATCGTCGGCGTCGCCAGAATTAAACGATACGGCGAACCAGCGCGTTTTTGTTCGCCAATATCGTGCGCTTCGGTCGCGCCGCGTTTCGGCTCTCTGATAAACAAAACGGCAATCGCGCACAAAATTCCCGGAATGCCCGCCACGAAAAAAGCTGTCCGCCAACCGTAAGTTTTGGCAATCGTGCCGCTGACGGCAAAACTCAGCGCGACGCCGACGGGAAGCCCAAGCATAAAAATCGCCAGCGCTTTTGCCCGCCAACTAGCCGGGAATAAATCGCCGATTAAAGATGTCGCCGCCGGAGCGCACGACGCTTCGCCGACGCCGACGCCAAGGCGCAGAGCGAAAATCTGCCAGAAATTCTGCGCCAAACCCGAGCCGACGGTGAGCAGACTCCACACGAAAACGCCCGCCGAAAGAATTCCTTTGCGCCCGATTTTATCGGCTAATCTGCCGAGCGGAACGCCGACAAACGCATAAAGGAGCGTGAACGCTGTGCCGAGCGCGCCGAGCGCGGCATCGCTCAAACCGAATTCCTTGCGAATCGGCTCGCCGACCGCGCCTAAAATTTGGCGGTCGAAAAAGTTCATCGTGTTGATGGCGAACAAAACCCACAACGCGAACCAGACGGCTGATTTTTTTTCGTTCATATTTTTGCGGAGCATCCAAAGCGTATTTAACCACAGATGAACACAGATGGACACGGATAAGAAGAGATTAAATCGGATTTTTATCTTAAAATTATCTGTGTTTATCTGTGTCCATCTGTGGCTAAAAATTTCTTTTAACGATTGCGTCCGAGCCGTTCGTGCGACGAAACCCATTCGTCGGCGATAACCGCCGTTCCCAAAGACAACTCGCCGCACAAAACCGTCGCGGCGACGATTTCCGCGAATTTCTTCGCTTTGCCAGCGCCGTAACAATCCATCAGTGAACGCCGACCAGCCTTCAAGATCGCTTGACTTATCACGCCTGTTACGCCGCTAGAACGGCGTTTGCCAACAAGATGCTGGCGTTCCTTAATATTGAATCAAACTGCCTTCGCGCTTTGCCCGCTTTATCGCCCGCCCGAAAATCCAGAGCGAGAAGGGAAGCAGGACAATCAAAAATCCGAGCAGAACAAAAAACGGCGTTTGAACTTCCGCAAAAGTCTTTCCTTGAATCAAAACGCCGCGAATGCCGTCGAGTCCGTGCGTCGAAGGGTTAATATACGACAACGCTTTTCCGCCCGTTTCGCCTAACGCCTCTTGCAGCATTTCCTTCGGATAAAACACGCCGGAAAAAAGAGCCGTTCCCGCGCCGAGAAGAATCACAAACGGATCGCCGCGTTTGAACGACATCGTAAAACTCGCCGATAAAATTCCGATTGAAGCCAGAACCAAAGTCGTTAAAATCAAAAACCCGAGCGCGAGAAACAGATTGCCTTTGTATTGCACGTTAAAAAATAGCCAACCGAAAAACAAGTAGAGAAACGAATTAAAAGTCGCGTCAACATACGCCCACGCCGAACTCGAAACGACGACGGTCGGCACATTGATCGGCGTCAATAAAACGCTTTCCAACGTTCCCTGCATTTGCTCTTGCCTGATTGCGTTGGCGAGCGCGGAAAATCCGACGAGAAAATAATTGAGCATCGCCATTCCCGTCAGCCACGCGAGCAAAGGGTTTTGCCACTGCTCATATCGCGCGAGCGGAAAACCCGCGAAAATTCTGGAGATAAAATAAAACGTCGTGACGATTCCCAGAATCCACAGCAGCCGGATAAGGAATTCGACGCGATACGAGAGCGCGAGCTGAAAATCACGGATGATAAATGCGCGAACGCGCCGTAGTAACAGCAACATTATTTTATGTTTGTTCGTTAAAGGTATTGCGCCGAACGGCGGGCAAGCGAAGCGCGTTGCAATCCTTCGACAATCTTTTTACAATGAGCGAAATGAAAGTTTCCCCGACAAAATCTATTTTCTTTCTGCTGACGGTTATTTTATTTAATGCGTGTTCGGGAAACAGTGACGCGGGCAAAAATCCGTTTGCTCGGAACAACAATCAAACCGCTAATTCGATTTCCGAAATCGTCGCTCACGACGACGTTGAAGAACTTGGTAAAATCATTAAACTCCCCGCCGCGCCTAATGAGGCGACTTACAGTGAAATCAAACCGAATAGCGGCGAGCCGAACAATGTAAAACTCGTTGTTATTTTAAAGTTTTCAACCGCCGCTGCCAATCAAATCGCCGCTTCCGCCGAAGGCTACAAACCGCCCACGCCCGCCGACGTTGACGCCGAAGATTGGTTTCCGCCGGAACTCATCGCCAAAAGCCAGGAAAGCGGCGACGCATCTCTCAAAGGCGTCGAATACGGCGCGAATGATTTTCTCCAGCCGCCTTACGCAAGCGGACGGCTGACGCGCATTAACGATACGAATTATTTTGTGCTGGAATTGTTTTCGTCTTAGCTAATAAATTTTTCAAATTTCTTCATAGCGCTTTAGTTTCCGGTAAAGCGTCGAAAGATCAATTCCTAAAATTTCGGCGGCGGCGGTTTTCTCTTCGCCCGTCGCCGTCATAATTTCCCGAATATAGCGGCGTTCCATTTCATCCAGAGTCGGGCGCAAACCTTCGGGGTCGCGCATCTCGAAATTATTTGCCGCGCCCGCGCGAATTTTCGGCGGCAGATTTTCAAGTTCGATTTCGTCGCCGCTTAAAATAAATGCGCGTTCAACCGCGTTCTGCAATTCGCGCACGTTGCCCTGCCAATGATAATTGATCAGCGCGGACATCGCTTCGCGCGAGATGATTTTTTCCGTCGCGTTTTGGTCTTTGGCGCATCGGGCGATGAAATGTTTGACCAGCAGCGGTATGTCTTCGCGCCTTTCTCTGAGCGGCGGCAAATTGATTTCGATCACGTTCAGGCGGTAAAACAAATCTTCGCGGAAACGATTTTCGTGGATTTCCGTTTCGAGATTTTTGTTCGTCGCGGCTATGATTCTGGCGTCGAAACGGACGGGAACGCTCGCGCCGACCGGCATCACTTCGTGTTCCTGAAGCGCGCGGAGAAGTTTGACTTGCAAAGTCTGAGGCATCTCGCCAATTTCGTCGAGTAGCAAAGTTCCGCCGTTCGCCGAGCGAAACAAACCTTTTTTGTCGCCGGTCGCGCCAGTGAACGCGCCCTTTGTGTGTCCGAATAATTCGCTTTCTAAGATGCCTTCCGGCAGCGCGCCGCAGTTGACGGCGAGAAACGGACTGGCGGCGCGGCGGCTTTTATAGTGAATCGCCCGCGCGATTAATTCTTTGCCCGTGCCGCTTTCGCCCTGGATTAAAACGCTGGCGTTCGTGTCGGCGACTTTTTCGACGAGGCGAAAAACTTGCTGCAACGGCTGGCTCGTGCCGATGATTTCCGAAAAACTGTAATGCCGGTCGAGTTCGCGGCGCAAATTGCGATTTTCCAGATAAAGGTCTTTCGTCCGAATCGCGTTGCGAACGGTTTGCAGCAAATCTTCGTTGACGAACGGTTTTGTTACATAATCGTAAGCGCCTTTGCGCAAGGCGGCAATCGCCGAATCAACCGACGAATACGCCGTCATAATTATCACGAGCGCATCCGCGTCAATCGCCTTGATTTGGTCGAGCAATTCCAGCCCGTCCATTCCCGCCATTTTTATGTCGGTCAGCGTAACGGCGACATCGTTCGCAGCGAAAATCTCCAATGCGTTTTCCGCGCTGTCGGCAGAGAGGGCGCGAAAACCTTCGGCTTCAAGCAACTGCCGCAGAATCGAGCGCATCAATTCTTCGTCTTCGACGATTAAAACATTCGGTTTCATAATAATTTTTTTGCCACAGAGGACACAGAGAACACCGAGAGATTTTGTCTTGAGTTACACAAGTATTGAGAGTTGTTTTTCCTCTTGTCTTTCTCGGTGTTCTCTGTGGCTAAATTCTTAGACCTTTAATTTTCAACTATTTTTGTGATAGCATCAAATTTCTTCGGTAGTAAATCCAATGCGTCTCAATAAATCAATAAAATACATTCTTCCGGTTATTTTTCTGTTCGCGGCGATGGCACAGGCGCAACAGACGAATCCGGTTGATAAACAGGTTGCCAACCCGATAACCGACACGCCGAATGTTAATCTGGTCGCGCCCGAACAAGACATCAAAGCTCCTAAGACCAGACCGAATCCCGTCTTCAAAAAAGAAGGCGGCGACGATGAGCTAATCGTTTATTCAAAAAGACAGACGGCGGAAGGCGAAGACGGCAAGCGCATCGTTGTGCATTCGGGCAATGTTGACGCGCGTTACGGAATTTACCGGATGCAAGCTGATAAAATCACGCTTTACGAAGCGGAAACGAAATTAGTCGCCGAGGGCAGCGTAGTCTTCGATGAGGGCGATGACCAGCGCATCACCGGATCGCGCGGCGAATTTAATTACACGACAAAGCTCGGCTATTTTGTCGAATCCACCGGCTTTACCAATCAAACGAACGACGGCACGGTCGTTTATTTTACGGCTGACCGCGTGGAGCGCACCGGCGAAAACGAAGTCGTCGTTATTGACGGCAAATTTACCGCCTGCGAAGAAAACATTCCGAAATGGAGTTTCACGGCGGACAAAGCCGTCATCAGACCGAACGACCGGATAAAATTGTTCAACGCCAAGTTTCGCGTCAAGAATGTTCCGATTATTCCGTTGCCTTACGCTTCGATTCCGATTAAAAAACGCGACCGCGCTTCGGGTTTTCTCACGCCGTCTTTCGGCTTTTCCGCCAACAAAGGTTTTCGGCTTACAACCGCTTATTACCAAACTCTGGGACGCAGCGCGGACGTGACGTTTCGCACCGATTTATACGCTTCGCGCGGCATCGGCTATGGCGCGGATTTTCGCACCCGCGCCAATTCGCGTTCGTTTTTAAATTTCGGATTTTACGCCGTCAAAGATCGCATTTTCGGCGAGCGGGAAAGCCCGGACAACCCGGATCAGGGCGGAACTTTGTTCTACGCCGACGGTGTTCAGTATCTTCCGAAAGGCTACACCGCCGTCGCCGACGTTCGGCTGACCTCGAATCTCGATTTCCGGCAAGTTTTCTCCGACGGCATTCAGCAAATCATCTCGCCGATTGAGGTTTCCCAAGTTTACGTCAACAAAAGCTGGGGCAGTTATACGGGAAACTTTCTGGCGCGTTCGCAGGTGATTTCGATTCCGAACGTGCGGGTTAAAACGCGCAATCTGCCGGGATTTTACCTGGAAAAACGCCCGTCCGAGATTTCCTTTTTGAAAGGCGTTTATTTTTCCTTTAAGACGAGCGCCGAAGGCGTATCCCGGCGCGAAGAAGTTTCCGACATCAATCTATACCGCCAATCTACCGGAACCGACCCGGTTATTTCGTCGGCGTTCGCGCAGCGGTTTGACGTGCATCCGCAGATTTCCGTGCCGCTCAATTTCAAGTATTTTACTTTAACGGCGACCGGCGGCGCGCGCGTGACTTTTTATTCAGATTCGTTCGACGATATGCGCCGCGTCGTCGGGCAGAGCGTAACGCGCAAATACGGCGAATTTGAATTCGATTTTCGCCCGGTCGCGCTGGCGAAAAATTATTATCGAGACAACGGCGCGTTTCGCTTTCGCCACACTATCGAGCCGTATCTGACTTACCGCTACATCACCGGCGTGGACAATTTCAACAAAATCATTCGTTTCGACTACCAGGACGCGGCGACCGACACGAACGAAATCGAATACGGCGTGACGAACCGCATCTTCACGCGCCGCTACACCGAAGCAGTTACCGAAGAAGCCAGAAAACGTCTGCGGGAAAATCCGACCGACGGCGGTAAAGACCCGTTATCAATTCAGCCGTATGAAATATTCACCTTGACGGTGCGCGGCAAATACTTTTTCGACGAAAATTTCGGCGGCGCGCTCACGCCCGGCAGACGCAACCAAATCGAGCCAATCACCGCCCTGACGTTTTACACTTTCGGCGGCGTTCCGCGTCGCTTCTCTCCGATTAATATTGACGCGACTTACCGCCCGCAACGGACGATTTTCGTCAACACGCGGATGGACGTTGACGCGCAGACCGGAGATTTGCGAGACATTTCGGCGACTATCGGCTACGACAAACCGTTGCTCAAAATTTTCCAGACGTTTTATTACACTCGCGCCTTAACTCTGATTCCGTCGTTGCAGCAATACAACAACCAATTCGGCAAAGAGCCGGGAACTTTGCGCGGCTCGCAGTGGAGTCCGTCGGTTTTCGTCGGCAACCGCGACCGCGGCATTTACGGCGGAACTTCCTTGTTTTTCGATTTCGAGAATCGCCGCGGCGTGCGCGGCTCGCCGCTAATCTCAACCCTTGCGACGCTTGGTTACGCTTTCGACTGCTGCTCGGTGACAATGCAGTATTCGACCTTCAACGTCGGCGCGCGTCGAGAAAATCGCTTCGTTTTTAGTTTCAAATTAAACGGCATCGGAACTTTCGGAACGCAGCAGATCGGACAGGGATTAAGATAAAAAAAGTTCTGCAGCAATCAATTCTTACAATCAATTGATTGCTGCAAAACTTTTTTTATTAAATTTGGCACTATGATTCTTTGTGTCCGATCAAGCTGAAATACAACAAACTTGACTGTAACCGACTTTTTCTTTATTCAGAACTGAGCATTAAGCACGTACGAGGGGCAGAGTTTTAAGCCGAAAATAATTAAGGCGACGATTATACCATTTTATTTTGTATAACCGCCGCCGAAATTTGTGAGGTGTGAGATTAATCTGTTAATTACCGTTATTCAATACGGTAAAATATGGTTTCTACATGTATATGCGAAAAAGGCGCGAAATCTTACAACTTTTTTTTCAGTTTTTGAAAATAAATGTAAAAAAGTTAATTTTTTATCCGGTAAGCGCTTTGGGCGAACGAGTTGTAATACTCGACCGGCGCGAGGTCGTCGGTGAGAATTTCGATTTCGGAATTTATCTCTCTATCGTAAAGATGGCGGAGAAGATCTGAGGTTTGAGCGTCGGCGCTTGTCAAAGCGGCGGCGTTTTTGTTCTTGCAGGCGACGATGATTAAGTTTTGCAGTTGTTCGTCGGTGTAATCGGCATTGACTTTGAACAAATAAACTTGCGGGAAAACTTGTTTGTAGGTTTTAAGTTCGGCTTGCAGAAACCGGGCGGCATCCCCTTTAATTGCGCCGCCGAGATTGAAAATTATCACGCCGTCGTCATTTAAAACGCGGCTGATGTGGCGGACGGCTTCGACGGTTGTCAGTTGGAACGGGACGCTAAACAACGAGCCGAAGGCGTCCATCAAAACCACGTCGTAGCGATTTGCCGCCGATTGATTAAGATAAACTCTGCCGTCCTGGTGAATGACGTTTAACTGCGGATGTTCCTGGAGACGGAAAAACTTTTTAGCGATATGGGTCATTTGCGGGTCAATCTCGACGACATCCATTTGCGCCGCCGGATATTTTTTCAGATACTCGCGCGGAAACGTATAACCCGCGCCGCCGATGAGCAAGGTTTTTTGAAAATCGGGCTTGAAGTGTTTGAGCAGATGATAATAATTAGCGTATTCGAGCGCGAGTTCGTCCGAATCCGCGAACATCGCCGATTGAACGAAAAACGGGTCGGTAGCGATGGCGCGGGTTTCTCGTTTTGTTTTCGGGTCGGTCGTTACAAAAACCTGAACGCGGCTGTATTCGGTGTCAATGTCGTGCAAATCGCTTTGTTGCCGCAGAAAATAAATCTTCGCCTCGCTCGCCCCGATTCCCAAAACGAACAAAACCAAAACGGCGATGTTTAATCTGGTCAAGGCGAACGGAGCGAGCAGTAATGATAACAGGATCAAACTCGCGCCGATAAAATAAAGCGTTTTCTCGCTGCCGACGAAAGGAATCAGGAAAAATCCGGCGAGAAATGTTCCTAAGATGCTGCCAACGGTCGAGAGCGCGTAAAGCCTGCCGACGGTTTTGCCCGCGTCTTCAATCGTTGTGATTTTCAATTTAACGGCGTAGGGCGTAACGAAACCGAGGAGAACGCTGGCGGGCGCGAACAGCAGCAGCGCTGCGGCGACAGATTTTACTTCAAGTCCGAACGGCATCTGCGCGATGAACGATAAAATCAAATCCTTGAGTAGAATCGTAACGGCGACCAAACCGCCCGCGAGAAAAAGAATGAGAGAAAGAAATTTGAGTTCCGGTCGGCGGTCGGCGATTCTGCCGCCGAGCCAGTAACCCAAACTCAAAGCGGCGAGAATCACGCCAATCAGACTCGTCCAAACGTAGGTTGACGCGCCGATATAGGGCGAGAGCAGGCGCGAGCCGATAATCTCATAAATCATCACGAGCGCGCCGCAGACGAAGACGGTTAATTCAAGAATGAATTTTCTGAGAATCATAACAAAAATTCCGAAACGAAACGTAGGCGTCTGGATAAAAAAACTCGCACCAAATAATAAATTTTGATGCGAGTTTCAAATTGAAAGTTAAATTTTATTATTCTTTAGCCGACGCGGTTGCGGTTTTTTTTTCTTCCGCGTCATTTACATAAGTTAGCCACGGCGCGTTGTTTGGCGCGGGGCGTCTGCCGTAGATGACATCGAAAAAAACGTCCTGCAGTTGTTTGGTGATTTCGCCGCGTTTGCCTGAGCCGACCGTGATGCGATCTACGGAACGAATCGGCGTGATTTCGGCGGCTGTTCCGGTGAAAAATAATTCGTCAGCTAAATACAAAGCGGCGCGCTGAATCGAGGTTTCGACGACTTCGATGCCGAGTTCTCTGGCGATGGAGATGACCGAATCGCGCGTGATGCCCGGCAGAATCGAAGCGCCGAGCGGCGGCGTGATGAGTTTGCCGTTGTTGACCAGAAATATATTTTCACCCGAACCTTCGGAAACGTAACCGCGGTCGTCAAGCGCGATGCCTTCGACAAATCCGCCTAAGACGGCTTCCATTTTGATAAGCTGCGAATTCATATAATTCGCTCCGGCTTTAGCGACCGCCGGTAGGGAATTCGCCGGCGTGCGCGTCCAGCTTGAAACGCAAACGTCAACGCCGCTCTCAAGCGCTTCCTCGCCGAGATATTTGCCCCAGTCCCACGCCGCGATGTAACAATCAATCGGATTATGAAGCGGATAGACTCCGAACGCGGGTTTTTCTTCGTTTAATCCGCGAAAAATGATGGGGCGCAAGTAACATTCTTCCATTCCGCCGCCGCGCACGAGTTCAACCGCCGCCCGGCAAAGTTCTTCGCGGTTGTATATGATGTCCATCCGATAAACTTTCGCCGAATTAAGCAGACGCTGAATATGTTCGGTCAGACGAAAAACCGCCGTGCCGCGCTCCGTATTGTAGGCGCGGATGCCTTCAAACACGCTCGAACCGTAATGGATGGCGTGCGTCATCACGTGAACGCGGGCATTGTCCCAATCAATAAATTCGCCGTTGCGCCACACTTTCGGCGCGATTCTCATCGTCTTAACATCTTTTGTTGACATAATTTTTTATAAAACTCCTAAAAGGATTCTGAAAAGAAGATTTTCTGTTTGGGAGAAACAACGAAATGCTTTAAGTTTCTGAAAAAATCTTAATTCGATTAAATTTTATTTCTATTAGAGGATAATATAACGCGGGTGGAAAAGTAAAAAAGTGAAAAAGTAAAAACGGTGAAAAAGTTTAGCTTTAATCAGCACAAACTTTTTCACCGTTTCACTTTTACCCTTCTTCACTCTACAAAATTCTGAATCGCGGTGCGGTGTCGTCGAGTCGGCTTGAATAAGTTACGCCGTTGATGGTGGCGGAAACTATTATGGGCACATCGCCCGCGCCGCGCAGCGCTGCCGGAAGAGTGAAATCAATCATGTAAACGCCGGGTTCGACCAGCACCGCGCCGGTTAAAAGCTGCGCTCCGGCGAGTGTCGTGTTGCCGATTCGTATCGTCAGACTGGCGGCGGGAAGATTGTTGACGCCGGTTAGAACTAATCTCAAAACGGTCGGCACTCGCCTGCCGCCGCGCAGTCTGAGTGTGGTGACGTTAAACGGTTCGGTGCGCGGAACGGTGTTGGTAACGTTAAAGATTAGCGCACGATTCGTTAACGTCGGCGAAACGGGCGCGAAAGTGAAAATGTCAGGTCGCGCCGGAACGACGGTGATCGAACCTCTTGAAATCGTTCCGTTGTTATTGACGACCACCGGATAGACGGTCGGCGAGTTATTAACGACGGCGAGTCCGGGCGGCACGACGAAAAATACCTCTTGCTGATTGACCGACCGCAGACCGGCAGCCGCGCCGCCGACCGTCACCGTTACGCCGGAGAGTTCAATCGGCAAAGTAAAACGACGCTGCAAAGAGCCGACTGCCGTTCGCGGAACCGGCGGAATACTTGGGTTGAAAGGAGTAACCGAAATCGCCAGCATTCCTGGAGACACGCCCTGCACGGCGGGCGGTGTGACGGGCGTCGCCGCCGGTGTCGGCACGGGCGAGGCGGAAACAGGAATACGGCTCGCGCCTGTCGCAAAACTTAAATTCGCAGTGCTTTGCGACGCAGCGACCGGCAGCAGGTAATAAAATGCTTCGCTTTGTAAATCGCCGTTTCCCGTGCCGATTTCCGTTAAAGCCAGATTGAAAGTCATTCGCCGCCGCGAATTGCTCGGAATCGGCTGCGTCGCCGCGATGAAAGTATTCGGAGCCGGAAACTGGGTCAGTCTCGTAAAAGTCGCCGAAGCTGGCGAGTCATTCAAAGGATAAGCGTAAATCTGCGTCGGACGCGCTGCGTTCGGATTCAAACCGCTTTCGTTGTTCGGCGCGACCGTGCCGTTCGGCAGGATATTCTGGCGCGTCTCAAAAATCAGCGTTGCCGGTGTGCCGCTGGCGTCCGTATCGGTAAACCCCGGATAACGCGGAACGTCGCCCCCGCTTGCCGCCGCGTCCGCGTCGCTGCGCGGTCCGATGCGGCGAAACGCATTTGCCTGAACATCGAAAACAAAAAGCGCATAACCCGGTTGATTCGCGCCGCCGTGTTCATTGGCTAAATCGGCATAAGAATCAAAAGCGATATAACGCCCGTCGCGGCTCATTCGTCTGCCGATGTCCAGGACGTTAACCAAATTACCGGGACTGTTGCGGATCGTCGCCGTCACCTGTCTTTTAACGCTGGTCGCAGTAACATCGCCAGTCCCGCCCAACAAATCCGCGTAAAAAATCTCGACGTTGCCGTCGGCGTTGCTGCCGCCGGTCATCAAGCGAATCGGATTGTTGGCGTTGCTCAGAAAAGCGACGCGCGTGCCGTTGCCGGAAACGGTCGGATTTTGATTGTAAATCGGCGCGACGATTGTTCCGCGCGTCGTGACGGTGATTTGATTGGTCGCGGCGGCATTACGAACATACGTGAAAATTTCGTCGTTGGCATTTGGCGAAGCGTTGCCGGGCGGCGTCAAATCGCGGTTGGAAACAAAGGCGATGACGCTGCCGTCGTCGGTGATGCTCGCGTCGTGGTTATCGTCGCCGATGATCGGCGGATTCGTCGCCGTTCCAGGCGACGGCAGACGGCTCGGAAGCGTGTTGGTCACGCGCGTAAAAGCTCCGCCGCTTAAATTAGTCACGGCGATTTCGCTGCCCGCAGACAAATCGGCGGTCGCAATGGGCGGAACTTCGTAAAGCCACATTTCCGTATTGCCGTCATTTGTCAGAGAATTAGTAGCAGGCGTGCCGGTCGTGAACGAATCGGCGTTGAAACTTCCAGGATTCGACGTGCTGACAATCGGCGGCAAGGTTGTGCCGTTGCCGGGAAAAGCGACGGTCGCGTTTGAGCCGAACGCAATCCAGCGTCCGTCGTTGCTAATGGTCGGACGTATATTGACAATCGAAACCAAAATGTTTGCTTGGACAAACGGATTGGTCGCCGTAACTCGCAAACTTGTCGTGTCGGTGATTTGAAAGATACGCCGCTGCGCGTAATCGAAAAGAAAAATCTCGCGGTTGCCGTCGGCGTTGCGCGGATTTTCGGTGGCGAGATTGCCGGTTGATTCAAAAACCACTAATCGCCCGTCGCCGCTGATAGCGCCCGCGAACGATTCGACCGTCGAATTGGTTATCTGCCCGATGGCTGAATCAACCTGCGCCGAAGCGGTCGTCAAACCGCCGAATAAAGCAACGATTGCTAATGCAAAAATAATGTGAAACTTCACAAACTCCTCCAAAAAAGCGTATCTAAAAATAATCTCGGAAACGAAATTTACAATTTCTTAAAATAAAAATCGCGGTGCGCTGCGAAACATTGCATTTTATCGGTTAAAAATGCGTCTGGCAAGCAACTGAAAAATTTTAGTTTATTATTTACCTTGAAAAACATCAGCTTTGATGCGCGAAAACGAGCAAACGGTTGACTTGAAGATTAAAAAGTTTCAAGTTTCCGGTTTCGGGTTTGAATACAAATAATCACGACTTGAAACTGGAAACCGAAAACCGGAAACTTGAAGCCGGAAATTATAATGAAACCAACTTATAAAATTATGCTCGTCGCGGGCGAAGCCTCCGGCGACGCGCACGCCGCCAAACTCGTTCGCGCTCTGCGGGAAAACGCGCCCGAAACAAATTTTGAGTTTTTCGGCGCGACCGGAGCGCAAATGCGCGAAGCCGGGATTGAAACAATTATCAAAGCCGATGATTTGGCAATCGTCGGTTTGCCGGAAATCGCTCGCGCTCTGCCGATGTTCTGGAACACTTTTCAAATCGTAAAAAGCGCGGCGATAAAAAGAAAGCCAGACGCGGTTGTTTTAGTAGACTTCCCGGATTTCAATTTGAAACTCGCCAAATCGCTCAAAAAGGGCGGCTTGAAAATCGTTTATTATATCTCGCCTCAGCTTTGGGCATGGCGCGGCTACCGCAGAAGAACGATTGCGAATTCGGTTGATTTGCTTTTAACGATTCTGCCGTTTGAACTCGATTGGTATGCGCGGCGCGGCATCCGGCACGTCGAATACGTCGGCAATCCGCTGGCGGGCGAAGTTGTCTCGCGTATGAGCAAAACGAAATTTTGCGCCAAACATAATCTCGACGAAACAAAGCCGGTAATTTCTTTGCTCGCCGGAAGCCGCCACAAAGAACTCGTGCGAATTCTGCCACCGCTGCTCGAAACCGCCGCGCTG
Organism: Pyrinomonadaceae bacterium; assembly: GCA_030448055.1. Lineage (GTDB taxonomy): Bacteria > Acidobacteriota > Blastocatellia > Pyrinomonadales > Pyrinomonadaceae. The sequence continues at coordinate 1,744,550 of JAUJNR010000001.1, read as the reverse complement.
ATGGAAACGGAAAATAAAGATTTGCAGTTCATCATCACGCTCGCGCCGACGCGCCGACTTTCTGAAGTCGAGGAAGCGAAAAGTAAAGTTCGCCGTCTGCCGCGAAATTTAACCGTCGTCGAGGGCGAAACGCGGGAAGCCTTAAACGCTTCGGACGCGGCGGCGGTCACGAGCGGTACGGCGACGCTGGAGGCGGCGATTTTGGGCGTGCCGACGGCGATTGTCTATAAAACCTCCGCGCTCAATTACCGGCTGCTGCGCCCGATAATTTCGGTCGAGCATTTCGGTTTAATAAATCTGATTGCGCAAGAGAGATTGGCGAATGAATTTATCCAAAACGATTTCACGCTGGAGAATTTAGCCCGCGAGCTTTTCCGTCTGCTCGAACCGGAAACGAATGCAAAGGCGCGCGAAAAATTAAAGCAAGTAACCGACACGCTCGGCACGGGCGGCGCGTCGAAACGCGCGGCGCAGGCGATTTTGCGATTGTTGAAAGAATTTTCCGAATAAAAAAGCAGTCCGTTATTTGACGGAAACTTGCTTCGGCATCTCGTCGGCGCAGGCGGCAACTGCCCAACTCGTCAATTGGTATTTTTGTTTGAGACTGCGAAAAACAATTGTCAGGACGGTTTGCGGGACGGCAGTTTTGTTGCCGTTTTCCAGCGTCTCGACTTGCAGACACAAACGGTAGTTCGTTCCCGCGACGATTTGCTTTTCGGCTCGACTGACCGCGACGATTTTGATTTTCGCCCGTTGTTTTTTCGCCTGTGCTTTAACGGCGAAGTTTGCCGACGAGATGACTTCTGCGTCGGTTACTTCTGCGGTCGAGTAGCCGCCGATAATCGGCGTTTTCAAATCTTCCGTCTGCTGAGCGGCGGTTGTCTTTGCCGCGGCGAAAATTACAGCGACCGCGGCGAAAATTATCATCGCCGACAGATGCTTTTTGATAAACGAATTCATATTTCTGATTGATTGCGAAATTTCAAACGGTTACTTGCCGCAGTTTTTAACGTCAGTCCAGCTTTTCAAATCGAAATCGCCTTCAAGCGAGCGGAAAATAACCGCCCGAACGTATTGGTAATCGGTATCGAACTGTGCGTCTTCGGCAACGATTTGCAGGCACAGGCGGTAGTTTGTTCCCTGAACCGTCTGCCGCTCAGCGGATTTGACGGCGACCAGCTTGTAAACGATTTCCTCTTCTTCGGCATTATGCGCGGTGACGGCAACGTCCGCCGCTTCGATGACTGCACTATTGGTGACGGAAACAGTTTTATAACCACCACCGACTTTTGCGCGAAGGCGTTCGACGCACCGCCAAAAATCGCGCTGAACGCGGCGCACATTAAAAATATCTTTAGGATTTTTTTCATCTTAAACCTCCTTAATAAAATAAAGATTCGGGGCAAGCTGTTGTCAAGATAGCACAAACAGAAGATTTTCGGCAGTCTGTTTACGGCTGTCAGGACTGGTTTTTCTCTGCAGAATCGGCGGCTTGTTTTTTTAATTCCTTCACTTCTTCCTTCAAACGACCGATGCCTTTAAGGTGCGCGTTCTGACGTTTGTATTCGTCGAGCGGCTGGACGGGCGTTCCCCACCAAACTCCGGCGCGAACGATTTTCCCGGGCAAAACTCCGGCTTGTGAACCGATAATCGCGCCGCTTTTTACGACGGCGTGGTCGCCCATTCCGACTTGTCCGCCGATAACGCAATCGTCTTCGATGACGGTCGAGCCGGAAATTCCCGTCTGCGCGGCGATGACGACTCTTTTTCCGATTCGGACGTTGTGCGCGATTTGCACGAGATTGTCAATTTTCGTTCCCGCGCCGATTCTGGTTTCGCCGAGCGCGCCTCTATCTATACAGCTATTCGCGCCGATTTCCACGTCGTCTTCGATGACGACCGTGCCGATTTGCGGAAATTTTACGTAGCCGCGTTCGCCGTCGCGCACGAAACCGAAACCGTCTGTGCCGATTACCGTTCCGGCGTGAATCACGCAATCGTGACCGATTGAAACATCGTCGTAAATTACGCAGTTCGCTTGAACGATGGAATTTTTACCGATTGAAACATTGTTTCCGATTCGCGCGCCGCTTAAAATTTGCGCGCCTTCGCCGACAATGCAATTCTTGCCAATCGTTACAAACGCGCCGATAAAATTTGCGAGAATATCTTCAAGCGGAGAATCAATAACGGCGGTTTTGTGATTGTTCTCAGTGCGCCAATTAAATGGGTGAAGTTTTTCGGCGATTTGGGCGAAAGCGAGTTTCGGGTTTACAACTCGGATAAAAGGATAGGGAACGGGAGCGTCAAAGTTTTCGGGAACAAACACGCAAGCGGCTTTAGTGCGCGCGGCTTGTTCGGCGAATTCGGTTTTTTCGAGAAACGATATTTCATTCGCCCGCGCCGTTTCGAGAGCCGCGACGCGAAAAATTTCAACGTCGCCCGCGCCGACGAGTTTGCCGTTTATAAATTCCGCTATCTCGCTAATCTTCATTGCGACTCTCGGTTTCCTCGACCGCTTTTTGCAAAAATATCATTAAACCTTCGATTTCAAAACGGTGTTCGCGCTCTATGCGTTTGAGAATGGGCGCGCTTTCGCTGTCGAGAAAATGCAAATCGGCAAGGTCAATCGTTAAATTTTCACCGGATTCTTCGCGCATTTCAAGCGCGATTTTCTCTAATAAAACGGCGTCCGCTTCGGTCATCGAACCTTCGACGCGCAAAATTGTTTTGCCGCGTTCCGTATCTTCGATTTGCTGAATGCTGGTCGGCATAAATTTATAAAATCAGACAAAACAGTTTACCAAATTCCGCGTCCTTTGAATTGTTCGACAACTGCAAAGTTATGTAAAGGCGCCAGCCGAAAGCGTTTTTCCGAGCATCAAAACAAACTGATTTGCGGTAGAATGAACGCTGAATATGAATCGAATTTTAATTATTGACGACGACGAAGAACTTTGCGAACTCGTGTCCGAATACCTGGCGGGCGAAGGTTTTCAAACCGCAGCGGTTCACGACGGCGAAAACGGTTTAGAGCGTGCCTTGTCGAATGAATACGATTTGGTGACTTTGGACGTGATGCTGCCGAAAAAAAACGGCTTTGACGTTTTGCGCGAACTGCGCCGCGAGTCGAGCGTTCCCGTTCTGATGTTGACGGCGCGCGGCGAAGACAACGAGCGCATCGTCGGTTTGGAGACGGGCGCGGACGATTACCTGGCGAAACCGTTCAACCCGCGCGAACTCGCCGCTCGCTTAAGGGCGATTCTGCGCCGCGTCGAAACGCAGAAGGAAGCGGCGCCGTTGGAAGACGATAAATTAAAAGTCGGCGATGTGGAAATTCAAATCTCGGCGCGTTCGGTCGTCAAAAACGGCGAAGAGGTAAATCTAACATCGGTCGAATTTGATTTGCTGAAGGAATTATTGAAACACGCGGGGCGCGTCGTCAAAAAAGAAGATTTAAGCGAAACGGTTTTGGAGCGTAAATTGTCGCCCTTCGACCGCAGCCTCGATATGCACATCAGCAATCTGCGAAAAAAATTAGGCGTTCGCGCCGACCAGAGCGAGCGCATCAAAACCGTCCGCTCGGTCGGTTATATCTATACTTTGCCGAATGAAAAATAAATGTCTTTATTCTTAAAAATCTTTTTGTGGTTTTGGCTGGCGATGGCGTTGATTGTCGGCGCGGTGACGCTCGTGACGCGCACGCTGCAAACCGAGCCGATTGTGCGGCAATGGCAAGTGGTCGTCGGCGAATCAATGAACGTCCACAGCCAAACCGCCGCGCAGATTTTCGACGCGCAGGGGAAAGCGGGCTTGGACGTTTTTTTGAAAAGATTGGAAAGTTCCGAACGCACCACCGCCGTCGGATTTTATCGCGCCAGCGGCGAACGAATTGCGGGCGACAATTTGCAGATTGATGTTTCCAACACGCTACGTAACGCGCTTGCGAGCAGCGAAACCGAATTTGAACGCTTTGAAACGTATTTTTTAATCGGCAAAACCACCCCGCTGGCAAACGGCGAAACGGCGGTTTTGGTGACGCAGCGAGAACGCCCACGAATGTCCAGCGGCTACGCCTTGACGACGACGCAGATTTGGCAAATCGCGGCGGTGATTTTAACGGCGGGTTTGCTTTGCTACGCGCTGGCGAATTATCTGACCTCGCCGATTGTCAAATTGCGCCGCGCCGCGCGTCAGTTTGCCGAAGGCGATTTGCAGACGCGCCTTAATATCAAACGGCACGACGAACTAGGCGAACTGGCGCGCGAGTTTGACCGAATGGCTGAAAGAATCGAAACGCTTGTCACATCGGAAAAGCGTCTGACGCAGGATATTTCTCACGAATTGCGCTCGCCGCTGGCGCGTCTGAACGTCGCGCTCGAACTGGCTCGCGCCAAATCCGACAACGGCACGAAAACTTTCATCGAACGCATCGAGACCGAATCAAACCGGCTCAATGAAATGATTTCGCGCCTGCTGGTGCTTTCCAAACTCGAAACCGGCTCGGAAACTTTCAGTCGGACGGAAGTAAATCTAACGAAAATTCTCGAACAAGTCGCATCGGACGCGAATTTTGAAGCGCAGGCGAACGGCAAAGCCGTGAATATTTTAGAAAAAGACGCAGTGAAGATTTTCGGCAACGAAAACCTTTTGCGAAGCGCGATTGAAAACGTTCTGCGCAACGCCGTGCGTTACACGCGAGACGAAACGGCGGTCGAAGTAAAACTCACGAGAGCGAATAAACGCGCCGTCATTTCCGTCACAGATTACGGCGCGGGCGTTCCCGAAGCGGAACTGGCAAATTTATTTCGCCCGTTTTACCGCGTGCAGGCAGCGCGAGAAAGAAAAACCGGCGGCATCGGTCTGGGACTGGCGATTGCCGAACGCGCCGTTCACGCGCACGGCGGAACAATCGAAGCCGCAAACACGGAAAACGGTTTGGCGGTTGAAATCAAATTGCCGACGCTCGGCTAAACATCATTAGTCCGGCTGCGCCTGGCGTCAATAAATGATTTGACGCATAGAATTACGAACGCCAAACAGATTGTCGCCATCGCCAATTGCGTTACAACTGCTGCGGGACGTTCCGCTGTTCCTGACGAAAGAGCCGGAATCTTCAAAAAACTGCTCGCCGTCGCCAGAAAGCCAAGCAGTCCGACTAGAACTGCGCCGTGCATCAGATGTTTTCGTAAATTTTCTTTACCGCGCGCCGCAGCGCCGAAGGCGATCAAAAGAACGCCGAAAACAGCCGGAATCAGCGCGGTCAAACTCGCGTTGCCATTCAACGCTCCATAACCGTAACCAAACACGCCGAGCAGAATTAGTAAAAATCCGAAAATGATAGAAGTCGAAGGCATAAAAATATCTCCACAAAATTCATAATTTTCCGACACTGAAAATTTTATTAGATAAGTATCGATAAACATAACATAATATCAATTAATTGTGTCCGATAATACCTAGCTTTTAAGTCCTTTTCAATTCATCATTACTTATAGACTTTTTGCTTTGGTTTGTTTATTTTTGTACCTCCAGTGTATCCTTTATGGAAAGGAGCGGTCAAGATGAAAGTAAACTTACGCGAAAAGAAACTGAAAAACGGCAGACGTTCTTTGTATCTTGACTTCTACCCGCCGGTAATTGCCGATGGTAAGCAAACGCGGCGGGAATTTTTAACCCTTTACATTCACGAAAAGCCGAAAACCGAACTTGAACGCGCTCACAATAAAGAAACTCGTCTTTTAGCGGAAACGATTCGCTCGAAACGACAGCTTGATTTGCAGGCGAACCCGCACGGATTCATTTCGCGGCGGCGAAAGAATGCCGATTTTCTTGACTTCTTCCGCAAACTCATCGGGCAAAAGCAAAATTACAGTAAGGCGGCTGTCGCTACCTGGGAAACAATTCTCAATCATTTAACTGACTTTTGCGGTGGCACTTGCGCGTTCTCGCAAATCGATGCGTCTTTTGTCGAGCGCTTCCGCGATTATCTTTTGACCTGTGAACCGCGCAAGTCTAAAACCGGTAAACCGCTCGCTCGCCCGCGTAAGCCACCGAAGAGAACGACGCTTGCGCTGAATACAGCAAAATCATACTTCGAGCGGTTTGTTTCGGTCGTCAGGAAAGCCCGTGAAGAAAATTATTTAAGCTCCGACCCGACCGCAAAAGTTGCGCGAATCAAAGCGACAACACCGCCACGCGAATTTCTCTTAATTGACGAATTGCAGACGCTGGCGAAAACGCCTTGTGATGTCCCCAACAATCTGCGCCGCGCCGCCTTGTTTTCGGCTTTGACCGGGCTAAGACACTCGGACATCGTAAATTTGACTTGGGCGTGCGTGCGGCATAATCCGGCAAGCGGCACGACATTAAATTTGATGATTAAGAAAACGGGAGAACACTTGATTTTGCCGATTTCCGACGAAGCCCGCGAACTGCTCGGCGATGCGGCGAAACCGTCCGAACAGGTTTTCAAAGGATTGGAATATGACGCGATGACGAGCGTTTATGTCGAGCGATGGACAAAGGCGGCGGGCATTGTTCGGCACATCACTTTTCACGCTTTCCGGCGAACATTCGCAACGGCGCAGATCACGCTCGGGACCGACCTTTTTACGATTCAAAAGATGCTCGGACATTCTGACATTCGACAAACACAGATTTACGCGCATTTGCTTGATGCAAAGAAAAAAGAAGCTGCTAATAAAATTACTTTGAAATAATTATGAGTGAAGAAGAAATTAAAGAAGAAGCTAAAAACATAATTTTAAATCAATGGGAAAACGTAAAACGTGGTATTGAGTCAGAACAATTCTTTTTGAGAGAATCTGAAGAAGGTGAAATCGAATTTTGTATAAATGTTATAAAAGGTGATTTCGGTAGAGGTAGAATTTTTTACTCGCCACAAGTTTTCATCGAAAAACTGATTAAAAATAGAGAAAAAGAAATAGAAGTTGCCAAAGAAGCCTCTCCAGTCGATCTTGAAGTTTGTAGATTCTATTGGGAGATGAAGATTAAAGAGACTGCAAGCATTTTAATTCGTAATATTGATGATGATTTGGGATTAGCTATTACACAACAGGGAACTTTAGCGCTTTTAGCTTATTATGAAGGAAGACAGGACATACCCGTAAATCAAGAGCGTTTGGCTTTAATTAAAGACGAGTTAAAGATGCTTTCAGATTATCGGAAAGCAGGCATTAACAACTTCGCAAAAGAACTTCAGCAAAAACACATCGCGCCTCAGTTGTTTTTTTGTAACATTTATGACTCGCAGCTAAAAATATGGAAAGAAGTTAAAGCCTGCTATAAAAAGAACAAAGGTTACGAAAATTGCTTGGATATGATAAAGGTTCAATTCCCTCTATTGCCTTATAAATTGATTGAAAAATTAACTGACCCTGACCCATACGAGTCACAACCCTCAACTCTTGCTTTATTAATGACAGCGAAAATTACAAACATTCCCGAAAATCTTTCAAAACGTTATTTACAAGACTACTTAAAAGGCAGTAGAAATTTGATGAAAACAGCATCAAGGGAAGAAGTTGAAAATGCCTTATCGCGCTATGAAGAGTATGTGATTGAAGAAGACGAATGGAAGACTAAAAATAAAGCTCTTTTGCCAAACCCCAAAACACTTTCATCTGAGACTTAATAAGATACTGCAAGTCTACCACAAATTTTTTGCACTAAAATTAGAGTAATTTTAGTGCAAAACTTCTATTGGAGTTTTGCACTAAAACAATAGGATTTCGGTGCAAAACTTCTATTGGAGTTTTGCACCGAAATCCTATTGTTTTAGCGCAGAAAAATATATTTTCAGCCGCGTTTATTCTCAAAATCATTTTATTTACTATTTGTTTCGTGATCTTCATGTTCCATGGAAGGAGTAAATAAAAATGCAACTAACAATTCCAACTATTGATGAAATTCGCGCCGTAGTCCGAGACGAAATGCGAAGTGTTGTTTCGGACTATCAATTTCAATCAAAAGCCGAAACCGACGAAATTGGCGGCATAGATTTAGCCGTTCAAATTACCGGCAAATCAAAACCGACCATCTATTCGCTCTGCCACAATAGGCTAATTCCGCACTCCAAACGTGGGAAAAAACTTTATTTTTCACGAACTGAGCTGACTGAGTGGCTGAAATCTGGCAAGCGAAAGACTCAAGCCGAGATCGCATTCGACGCAGAAAATCTCTCCAATAATCCCAATAACAGAAACACCGTAGCGGTCAGCTGAAAATGCGCCGTGAGTATCAATTGTTATACCACCAGGGCTAAAAGACAAAATTTATGAGAACAAATGAAAAAGCCGCGGCAGACACAAATCACACCGGCTCAAAACCAGAAACATTTTTAATTACAGGCGGCGATCAAAAGCGTTTTGGCATTTTAACTTCTAGCCAAAATGCCAATAATTTGCAAGCCGTCGGTGCTGATTCAAGTCGATGTGACTAGGCTCTGCGCTGACTGTGCGGCAAATGGTAGAAGTCCTGTCGACATGACAGCTTGCAGCCGACAAACTTTTTAGCATTCAACCAGCTTTGCCAAAAGTTTATCGCGCAATACGTGAAATTTAACCTGCGTTGAATGAATACGCCAACTAAAAGGCACACACTGCAAGGGTTGCAATTTACATTGAACAACTGAGTTTCGAGAAATAAAAAGCCGCGTTCACAGCGCGGCGAAATTAAATACATTATGAATAAAATTTATCACGAACCTAAAATCAATTCAATCATCGGCATAAGTCCAACTTTTAACTTAAGTGAAGAGGACCTGAAGAGGCGTGGAGAAAGTTTTCTTACTGAGCAAACTTTGCGGCTGGCAGGGGTCCGTCGCGTATCCAATGACGTTGGTCATCAAATTTTATCGAAAGACACAAGACAAAAAGATGTGGAATATGCGGGCTTGGGGATCCCGTGTTTCCAGCATTTAGATGGTGACTGTAAAGTTTCCCATTGGACAATACGACGTGATATTCCAGATTATGAGAAAAACGGTGCGGGTGAACTTAAGGAAAAACGGAAATACATCAAACCGCCTACAGTCAAGAATCAGTTATATATTCCGCCGATGCTACCAACCGAGCTTTTGCAAAGGACGGATTTGCCAATTGTTATTTGTGAAGGCGAATTTAAAGCGATGGCTTTAGCGCGGGCTGCTACAAATGATTTCACGTCAGAAAAATGGTCGTTCGTTCCTCTTGGACTCTCCGGTGTAGATAATTTCAAGAAGAAAGGTACAAGCGACACCCCTCATGGACAGCGAACCATCACCGAAGAACTAACCGATTTCCAAAAAATCAATTTTGACCGCGCAAACGTTTGTATTTGCTTTGATTCAGACTTGTCCGACAAGCCAGCCGTCAAAGCAGCGCGGTCGCGTTTATCAAGATTCATCAAGGAAAAAGGCGCTAAGGTTTTTCACATAAACTTTCCCAAAGTTTATCAAGGCAGCTCAACCAAAGGAATTGATGATTACCTCGGCGCGATTGAAAAAGCACACGGCTTAGAAAGAGCTATTGGAACATTCCTCGAAATGCTCGAAAAAGCGCAGCTACCGAAAAAGCCAAAGTTATTAACAGCTGAAAACTTTGAGCTTGTCGAATATGGTGAAGCCGAACGCGCAGCGGGTGTTTACTATTCGAATACAGAAACAGGCGAGAGTTTTCGCGTTTGCTCCCCTCTCAAAATCGTCGCCGAAACACAAACTGAACGCGGCGAGAATTACGGCAGACTACTCGAATGGCGCGATTCTCAAAACCGCCCGCACCGATGGGCGATGCCGATTGAATTTCTGCATTCGACCGGATCAAAACTCGCCGAGTATCTAGCAGCCAGCGGACTTGAAATAATGCCGTCGCGCAAGCATCACGAAAAGCTAGCATTTTATATCGCCACCGCTCAGGTTGATAAAACTTTCATCTCCACCGACAAAATCGGTCTCCACGGCGAATGCTTTGTTTTGCCCGATAAGACTTTCGGTTCATCGGAAAATCAAATCGTCTATCAGACCGATTACGACGGACATCATAATTTCAAAACGGCTGGCACTCTGGAAGATTGGCAGAGTAACATTTCCAAATATTGTCCAAACAATTCACGGCTTTTGCTCGCTGTATCAGCTGCTTTTGCTGCTCCGCTGCTGCCGATTGTGCACATGCAGGGCGGCGGTTTTCATTTTCGCGGAGCGACTTCGAACGGCAAAACGACGGCTCTTTACGCCGGCGGTTCGGTCTGCGGCGGAGACGGTAGCGAACACGGATTTCTGCTGCCGTGGAAGGCGACCTTAAACGGGTTGGAAATCGTCGCAGCAGGGCATAACCACAATTTGCTTTGCCTGGATGAAATCGGTGAATGCGAGAGTCGCGAAATCGGCAACGCCGCCTATATGCTCGCTAACGGACGGGGCAAAATCAGGATGACGAAAACTATTGCGGTCCGGCATTCATTGTCGTGGAATTTAATGGTTCTCTCGAACGGCGAGCACAAGCTGAGCGACAAAATAAGTGAAAGCGGCGGAACGGTCAAAGGCGGTCAGGAAATCCGTTTGTGCGACATCGAAGCCGATACGGGGGGGTTCGGATTATTCGAGAACTTACACGGTTTCCCAAACGGTCAGGCGTTCTCCGATTATCTACGCCAGGCATCGTGTACTTATTACGGCACACCGCTCAGAGCCTACCTGCAGTGGCTGGTTGAATCGGGCTTGGACGAAATTCGTTCAACCTGGCACGACTTCAAAGAATCGTTTATCAATTCGGTTATACCGGACCGCGCGAAAGTTCCGTCAGAGGTTCTGCGAGTAGCGGCGCGCTTTGCACTGGTCGCTTTCGGCGGCGAGATGGCAACCAAAGCCGGCATTACACTCTGGAATGAAAGGGAGGCACTCGAAGCGACAAAGACTGTCTTTCGGCAATGGCTCGGCGGGCGTGAGGGCAGTGGGCAAACGGACGTCGAGCACGGCATTCGGCAAGTCAGGCATTACCTGCAGACTTATGAGCAAAGCCGGTTTCAGAAATCATTGTCGAATGATGATGAGGACAGAATTATTGAGCGGAATGGATACCTTAGAAAAAACGACGAGGGACGCGAGTTTCTCATTTTTCCTGAGAGTTTCCGGAAAATATGCAAAGGCTACGACGCAAAAGCAATTGCTATTGCAATGAAGGAAAAGGGAATTCTCCAAACGGACAATGCCGGCAAAACCACGAAGCAGGTCAAAATCGACGGCAAAAATCAAAGATTTTATGTGATCAATGAAAGAATCTTCACTTTCGATGAAGCGGAGGAAACTAAAACAGCCAATGCCTGAGAAGTCTGCGGATTGATCTTTTTCGCGTGTTACCGGTGTTACCCGTGTTACCGACTTGAAAACAAAGGACTTACACGGTAACACAAAGGTAACACTAAAAAATGCTGTGTTACCTTTTTGACGAAAACGATTCGAGGTAACACCGGTAACACCAGCAGAAATCAAGGTGTTACCTACTTAACCTCAGTAAAATCACCGAAGTAACACGAGTAACACAGGTAACACCGGCAAATTTAGATAGTTATAAAGAGATTATGGCAATCGCAACAGAAACGAGAGAAAAGAAGAAACGCGGTCTGGCATCGCTCTTGAATCTGTTCTCTGAACCGAACCCGGGCAATCAATTAATGAGCCTTGCGGTGATCACTGAACCGCAAACCAGAACCTTGATTGAAAAGCTAAACTCAATGATTGAAGCAGGTGTGTTGTTCGTTGTAAGTATAAATGATTTCCAAGTGCACGGTACGGAAGTTTTGCCCGTTGCGAAAAGGGATTTTCTAACCGTCAATAAAACTTTCGTTCTCTGTGCGTTGCAGCAATCGCTTTTGATGAAATATCTGCCGAAAGATTTAATTCCCGATTACATTTTTGAAGTTCGAGAACGCGCAGCGATTCAAACGTCCGATGACACGAATCAAAGTGAAATACCTTTTGAAATTGTCCGAGATATAACCAGAGAATGGTTCGCTGATTTACTAGATGAAATGGTATAACCGGCAATAATTTCGTGAAATTAGGAACACAAAAACCTAAAGAAAGAAGTGTTATCCCAAGTGACATTAGCGACTGATTGTATAGAGTGTAAAGTAGTTTCTGTTTTTGGCGATACGCACTGTCTGAAGATTGAGACAGAGAGCGAAAATTTAGAACGCCTGAAAAAAGTGCTAAAAAAGAGGGAAAAAAACGAAATTTGGGACGATATACCCTTGCTAAAAAAACCCCGAAAGAGGACAAAACTCGAAATATGTTACCTAAGATTTTTATGCCAACTAACAATGGCGGCGTTTATCTTCAAAAGGTTCGTTGTGGCAAGAAAAACTGTCGATGCGCCACTGGGGAAAAACACGAAGCTTATTATTACTTCCATCGGGTTGATGGAAAACTGAAGAAACAATACATTCGGAAAGCTGATTTGAATGAGTTCGTAGGAGAGGTAGATTTCATCACTGAATTTCGCCATCGGATTCGATACAAAACGAAATTAATGAAGAATCGAGTCAAAGAGATTAAAGCTGAAAAAAGGCAAGAAAAGAAGCCGGTATTAAAGAAGAGCCTATTGATTGGGAACATCTCAACCAGCTAGTTGAGGAATGCTTAAAAAATGAAATTTTTGGGAATGTATCGAATATAATCAAGTGTAACACCTTGCATCACAATCTGAAGTTTCTGCTCAGAAGTCCATTGTCGTTTTTTCATTGATAGGTATCCTCATTTTTGACAGGATACTCTCAATCTAATCGTTTTGTCTTAGCGGGGTGCAGTATAGCTGTAAAGCTCCCGTAATTACTCCAATCTAGGTTACAGTTTTCGAGTTGAACTTTTTGCAAATATTCTATCGGCGATAGATTTCCCAGCGAGTCGTGCGGGCGATGCTGATTGTAAATATCGAGCCACTTTTCCGTTTCCGTTTTCACCTCTTCCAAACTTTCAAAGATATACATATTCAAAACCGCTTCCCGAAACGAGCGATTGAAGCGTCTGATGAAACCGTTCTGCATCGGTCTTCCCGGTTTGATGAATTCCAATGCGACTCCTTTCTTCCCGCCCAGTCCGCCACTGCCAAAGCCGTTAGCTCCGGTCCGTTATCGAACCTGATTTTCTCCGGCAACCCGCGCCAAACGGCGGTTTGATCAAGAATCCGCACAACTCTTTGGGCTGAAATTCCAGTGTCAATTTCAATGGCAAGAGCTTCGCGGTTGAAATCATCAATCACATTGAACGTGCGGAAACGTCTGCCGTTCCATAGTGCGTCACTCATAAAGTCCGCCGACCAAACTTGATTGACTGTTTCCGGCACAGCGAGCGGCAACGGATTTCTCGAAGGAACGCGCCGTTTGTGTTTGCGCCGTCTGTTCAGTTTCAGTCCGCAATAAATGCGATACACGCGCTTGTGATTCCACGGATTGCCGAGCCGCCGGAGCGTCAGAAACATCTTGCGAAAGCCGAACTCCGGATGCTTGGCTGCCAGTTTCGTCAGAGCCGTTTGAATCACGGAGTCGTCGCGCCCGTGCGCCGCATAGCGAAAGACCGACCTCGACAGGTTGACCAGCCGGCAGGCACGTCGCTCACTCAGGTGATGCTCAGTCTGCAAGTGCGAAACGACCGCTTTTTTCGCTATCGGCTCCAGGGCTTTTTTCAATTACATCCTTCAGTGCGCGATTCTCTAATGACAGGTCGGCGAACATTCTCTTGAGCTGCCGATTCTCGTCTTCCAGATCGCGCATCCGCTTCAAATCGGAGGCTTCCATACCGCCGTATTTCGTTTTCCACTTAAAATAAGTCGAAGGCGAAATCGAGTTTTCTCGGCAGACTTCAGCGACGGTTCTGCCGCTTTCGGTCTGCTTCAAAATGTTAATAATCTGATGTTCACTAAACTTACTTTTCATCATCGTTTTCGGTTCTCCTTAACTTTCTACTTTGACCGAAAACTGTAATCTTGTCTGGCTCTATTTTATGGGATGGTTACAAACATAAAGAGAAATAGCTATGAGGAATCTAAAGATTATTCTAGCAACCGCGATTTGTTGGTAGTATTGAAAGAGGCCTGCTTGAATCAAAACTATTGGAATTGCTACTGCAAACATTACCCAAATAATAAAAATGAATACTTCCATAGCTTTGTATAAAGTTAAATTAAAAACGGTCGTTTATGAAACTGTTCCATAAAGGGTCGTTTATGACACGTTTTTTAATTGTCCCATAAGGGGGCGTTTATGGAACTGTTTATCAAAGACCTTCATATCTTCCTTCTTCGTCAACATAATATACTTGTTCTAAATACCAACGATTATTTTCATAGGTTAAGTGAAATTCATATTCGTCTGTATATTTTGTTTTTCCGTCAGTCTCTTTCATCAGCTTGGTTTTCACTACTGACTTATTGTTTTCGGTTTTAACTGAAACAATAACTTCATTTTCAGGGTCGTGTGCTGAATCTGACCCGAAAGCTATACTGAGATGCTTATAATTTGGACGACAATATTTCCTGATAATCTTCTTATATTCCGCTTCAATATCCGCCAATAGCTTTACATACTCTTCTGTGTATTTGCCTTTAATTTCAACATAACGAGAGTTATTTTTAACTTGTTCAAAAGGTGGTGGATTTTGCGTGATACCAAAAAGGGTCGTTTTTGAGACGTTTTATTGGTTGATAACAACTTATCTTTCATCCATAAAAAAAGTGAACTATCTCCCATGCTTTGGCAAGCGATATGCCTTCATGCTGATCGATAGCTAAGGGATGGTCAATTAAATCGACTTTAATCTTTGGACGATCATTGTTGCCTATGAAGTGAGCCATTGTCTTGAGGCTCAAAGTGCTTTCTGAATAATAAGGAATTTCTGTAGACAGCCAACCAAAATACGGACCTACCTGATTAGAGTTAAAGTTTTCTAAATAAGTGTAGAAATTTTCTTTCTTTTGTGAAACCCATACTCCAAAGCCAAAGTCACGATCATATTCAAGAATTGGGATATTAAGGACACCACGAATAAAATAATCCTCATTATCGATAATACAGGTATCTTCAGTAAGCTCGGTTCTTGTTAATCTTTCTTTTAGAGGAACAGTAAACCAGTAGTATGGCTTGTCATGACCAATGTCAGGCAAATCATCATGCGTCTCACCACAAGTTGAACATTTATAGATTATAACTAAAGTACAGACAAAAGTAACGTAAGTTGTTGAAACCGCTGTTTTTGTCTCAAGTTTGTTGTCATTTGGCAGAAACAATTCCGCAAAGTTTCTAGCCCGAGCCGGAAGATGCTCTTTTCAAGTCTGCCGTGCTTCTTGATTTTCGGCGGTGTCCGGCGGGCGGCGATCTGGCCCGCCAGTAGTCCCCAAACTGTCGCCAATGTCAATAACGATAACAACCTGCTTATTCGCCTCCCGTCGGTTAAATGCGTGTCTTCGAGCCGGAAGCCTCTGGTTTTCAGACATCCGAAAAGCGTTTCAATCTGCCATCTCCGAGAGTATTCGAGTAGGATTTCTCCGCTCCGTTCTGACGAAATGACAATGACGTTATCGCCGTCCGCTTTACGGCAAACCGCGACAAATACCGATTGATTCCACAATTTGCGGCGTCTCCGAAATTCTGCCCGGTCGCCGATTTTCATTGTCTTTAACATCTTTAAGGCGTGAAGCTTTCGTCCGCGTTTGTCCGTAATCAATGTGTTGGCTTTGATTCTGAGACGAAAGCCAATCTTCTTTCTGACTAAATAAGCGAGCCACTCCTTTGAAGCAAACTCGCGGTCGGCAGCGACGAATTTGATGCTCTCGGCTCCGAACTCGTCGATAAACTGCTGCACGATACCGCCTCTCTCGGCGTTATCGGAACAGCCTTTTTCCTCTAAAACCGTCCAGAACAACGGAATCGAAATGCCTTTATAACCAACCGAGAGCATCAACACATTGACCCAAGCTGCTCCCAACTGCCATTCTGTGCGGTCGATGGCGATAACAAAGGGCGGTTCGATTTTCAACAACTTCAATGTTAAGCGCGCCATCTCCGCCTGAGAAATAGAAAAAAACGCATGAATCTTTGCAGCCTTTTGTAATTGGAAGCTACTTTGGCATCACCGGCAAAAACACCGGCAATCTTTGCCAGATTGACTGTTTGCACTTGAAACAAGGAAACTAAAAAGCGGGCTAAGAACTTGATTCGCGCTCGATTCCACGATAAATTGGCAGCCAGTATTTGCTCTAACGAGTAAATATCCATTGGGTTGAGTCTCCTTTTTCTAAATTCTCGACAAATTTCTAAAAGTAGATTTCAACCCAATGCCCAGCCTTTTTCAAACATCAATCCTTTTTTTGTCCTGTACTTAGAGATTATAAATCAAATAAGCTAACTCACATGTTTTTGGTTAAACGTATTATTGCATCGGCTAATTCCTGAATATCAACTGGTTTTGCCAGGTGAAGTTGAAAACCGGACAAGAGCGCCTTTTCACTGTCTTCTGGACGTGCCATTGCTGTTAAAGCAATTACAGGAATATCTGCTGCAGCATCGTCTGGTATTATTGAGCGAAGCCTGTTAATCAGAGAGTAGCCGTCTTCGCCAGGCATGTTAATATCAGTCAGCAGTATATTTGGTTGCCATGTGGATAACGCAGCGAAGGCTTCATCGACTGAATTTGAAGAATGGGTTTCGGCACCCCACCGCTTTAATGCGAAATTTAACATTTCGCAGGTATCTATATCGTCGTCGACAATCAATACGCGAATACCATCCAGATCGGCATTAAAAATATGCTCAGATTTATGTCTGTTTACTTCTTCTTGAATTGGTTCAATTGCTTGGGTTCCAATCACCACGCGTGGAAGCGTAATGCTAAAAGTAGCTCCCTTTTCTTTGCCACCGCTCTCAGCCTGCACTGACCCACCGTGCAACTCGGCTAAATGACGGACAATCGCCAGTCCTAATCCTAAACCGTCGTGCGATCTTGTACTGGAACTGTCCGCTTGCCTAAAACGGTCAAAAACAAACGGCAGAAATTCCGGTGAAATACCCTGCCCGGTATCGCTAATCAAAACTTTAACCGTGTCATAACTCTGTTCAAGCTTAATTTCAACATGTCCGCTGGGCGGCGTGAATTTTACGGCGTTGGTCAATAAGTTCCAAATCATTTGCTGTAATCTGTGCGAGTCACAGGTTATTGTTTCGCTTTCAGAATCATAAACGGCTGAGAGGGTAATGCCTTTAGCTTCCGCGCCGGGGCGAACTACGTCCAAAGCCGCTTCAATAACCGGAACAATCGCGGTCGGCGACAAATTAAGACGCAGATTCCCGGTAATGAGCCGCGAGCTATCGAGCAAATCGTCAATCAATTGAGCTTGCGATTTTGCATTGCGATAAATTGTTTCAAGTGCGCGGTTATGGTCGTCTCCGGTAACTTTTCCGGACTGCAGCATTTGCCCCCAGCCAAGAATAGCGTTGAGCGGCGTTCGCAGTTCGTGTGAAACGGTCGCCAGAAATTCGTCTTTTAAACGGCTTGCTTTCTCGGCTTGTTCGCGCAGGGATTTTTCGCGTCGCAAAAGGTTTTCACGTTCGGCTTCGAGGCGTTTGCGCTGGATGAATTGACCGATTTCGCTGCCGATTGCTTCGAGCATATTGATTAAATTCTGGTCCAAGGATAAGTCGCACCGTGTAAAAAATTCAATAGCTCCGTAAAATTCCCTGCCGATTTTAATTGGAAAGCCGACGGCGCAATGTAATCCGATTTCCGCCGCAATTTCAGCGCGCGGAAATTTTTCGCCGCGCACTGTGTTAGGCAGCCAAACGGGCGCATTTTTCTCCCAAACCTGTCCGGGAAGACCAATGCGAGGAGCAATTTTTATTTTGCGGCTTTCGCTAATAAACGATGACAAATCATCTGCCTCGTCCGCCGTTTTGATGTGAATACAGGAAAGCGTTTTCCCCGATTCATCCGGCAGCCACAAACAACAAATAACCGCATTTAAGTGTTCACAAAAGGTTTGAAGAATTATGGGCGCGGCGCTTTCTAAATTGTAGGCATCAGCAAGCGTTCTGGTTATTGTATGTTCGATTGCGAGTCGAGCTTCTGATTGTTTTCGCACGGCAATCTCATTTTCCAACTCGTGGTTGGCGGTTTCGAGCTGCTCGGTGCGCCGCTCGACACGCGCCTCAAGCTCGGTATTTAAGCTGTCTAACTCACCATTTGCCTTTTCGAGCAATGCCGCCTGTCGTTTGATTTCCTGATTCTGCTGAAAAAGTTTGGTAAAAAAACGAACCTTTGATTTGAGAATTTCCGGCTCGAAAGGTTTGGTCAAATAATCGACCGCGTCAAGCGAATATCCTTCGAAAATATACTGCTCGTCCTTACTCGTAGCGGAAACAAAAATAATCGGCGTGTGCTGCGTGCGTTCGCGTTCACGAATCAATTCCGCCAGTTCAAAGCCATTTAGACCGGGCATTTGAACGTCGAGCAGAATTAAAGCGACATCTTCGACGAGCAAAAATCGGAGTGCTTCCCGACCCGATGTCGCGCGTATCAGATTCTGCCCCAAATTTTCGAGGATGGATTCCATCGCCAGCAAATTTTCAGGGCGGTCGTCAACCAGAAGAACGTTAGCTTGTAATTCCGATGTCATTAACTCTCCTTAAAATCCCTAAGTGAAAAGCAAGTATTGGTGAAGTCTCAGCTTTCGATATTTGCTTCCCATTCTCTATTGTTTTACTTATCAAGCCAAATACGAAGCAGTGAGAGCAACTGTTCGGTGTCAACCGGCTTGGTAATATAATCGGAAGCTCCGGCTTCGATACATTTTTGACGGTCGCCTTTCATCGCCTTGGCGGTCACGGCAATAATCGGAATCGATTTGAACTTAGAAATACT
The DNA here is from genome assembly GCA_030448055.1 of Pyrinomonadaceae bacterium. Classification (GTDB taxonomy): domain Bacteria; phylum Acidobacteriota; class Blastocatellia; order Pyrinomonadales; family Pyrinomonadaceae. The sequence goes on along the minus strand of JAUJNR010000001.1, from coordinate 1,725,646 downwards.
GCGAATTTCCTGCATCGCCTCGTAACCGTCCATTTCCGGCATCATAATGTCCATTAAAATACCTTCGATGCCAGGCGTTTTTTTGAGCATTTCTATGCCGTCTCTGCCATTTTCAGCGTAGACGACTTTCATTTGCTGTCTTTCCAAAATGCTGGTCAAAGCGAAGATGTTGCGAATATCATCGTCAACAACCAATACCTGTCTATTTTCTAAACGCGGATCGACGAGATTAACGCGCTTCATCATGTTTTTTTGCGATTCATTCAAATTCGCAACATCACGATGCAGGAACAGAGCGGTTTCATCAACCAATCTTTCCAGCGAATCGGCATCTTTGACGATAATCGTTTCGGCAAGTTTTTTAATTCTAGACGTTTCCTTTTTCGTCAAATCTTTTCCGGTGTGAACAATTACAGGGAGCTCCGGGAAGCCTGATTTTTGTTTGATGCTGCCAATCAGCTCAGACCATTCCATATCTGGAAGCATCAAATCGACAATCGCGCAGTCGAACCGTTCAGACTGTAGAGTATTTAAGGCATCTTCACCGGTTCCGACTGCTCTTATTTCGATATCATCACCACCTAACAACTCCATAATACTGTGTTGAAGCGTTTCGTCGTCTTCGACGAGCAGCAATTTTTTCACCGGACGCTCGACAAAATCCATTAAGCTGACGACACCATCGACGAGTTTTTCCCGATTAGCCGGTTTTGTGATGTGATGCATCGCGCCCAACTTTAAAACACGTCTTAAATCATCAATTACCGAAACAATTTGCACCGGAATATGTCTGGTTGAAGGGTCGTGTTTCAAACGGTCTAAAACCGCGTAACCGTGCATTCCCGGAAGCGTTAAATCAAGCGTTATCGCGTCCGGGCGATATTTACGCGCGGTCAGCAAGGCTTCTTCGCCGTGCTGCGAGACGAGGCATTTAAAGCCCTGCTCGTGAGCTATATCTACCAATATACGAGCGAAACTGCTGTCATCCTCGACGATTAGCAAAACTCGGTCGCCGGTTTCAATGCTCGTTCGGTCATCGCTCACGGCAACCTGCACTCTTGACGTGCTGCCCTCTTCAGGTTGTCTGGATAAAGAGATTAAGCTCTGTTGCCGCTGACCATTTTCAGCTTCGTCAGAAACCCCCTCGGGCGTTAAATTCGTTGGTTGATAATTTTCAGGCAGGTAGAAAGTAAAGGTGCTGCCTTCCCCCGGCGTACTTTTCAAAACGATTTCACCGCCGAGGAGACGCGCGATTTCACGGCTGATTGAAAGTCCTAAACCAGTTCCGCCGTATTTACGGCTGGTTGTTCCATCGGCTTGTTGAAATGACTCGAAGATAACTTGCTGTTTGTCTTCGGGGATGCCGATGCCGGTATCGCTGACCGCAAACGAAATGACAGACGAGGCTTGATTCAAGCTGTCGTTGTCATAAGACCAACCGCTTTCGGCAACATTGACCTGCATTGTAACTTGTCCCTGATGCGTAAATTTGAAGGCGTTGGACAACAAGTTTTTCAGCACCTGGCTCAAACGCTTGACGTCCGTTTCCATATGTTCGGGTAATTTGTCGCTCAACTCGGTAATAAGCTGAATTCCTTTGTCCTGAGCAATTTGACCGAACGTCCGTTCGATGTCGCCCTGTAATTCGCCAAAGTTAACTTCGCCGATTTCCACACCCATTGTGCCGGATTCGATTTTCGACAAGTCGAGAATTTCGTTAATCAACGCCAGCAAATCAGCGCCGGATGAGTGGATGGTTTCGGCAAATTCAACTTGCTTTTCATTGAGATTATTGTCGGGACTATCGGCAAGCATTTTTGACAAAATGAGCATCGAGTTGAGCGGTGTCCGAAGCTCATGCGACATGTTTGCCAGAAACTCCGATTTGTATTTTGAACTTAATGCCAGCTGTTTGGCTTTGTCTTCGAGCGCGACGCGGGCAAGCTCGATTTCCCGATTTTTGTGTTCCACTTCGCTTTTTTGCTCGGAAAGGAGTTGCGCTTTATCTTCGAGTTCGAGATTGGTTTGCTGCAATTCTTCCTGCTGCTGTTTGAGCAGTTCTTCCGATGTTTGAAGCGATTGCGCCTGCAATTCCAGACGGCGGTTGGTTTCCTGCAGTTCGGCTTGTCCGATTTGCAGTTCTTGGGCGAGCGACTGAGATTGTTTCAGAAGTTCTTCGGTTCTCATATTCGCTTCAATCGTATTGATGACGATGCCGATTGATTCAGTCAGTTGGTCGAGAAATCCGAATTGGTTTTCGCTGAACTCATTAAACGAAGCGAGTTCGATAACGGCTTTGACTTGACCTTCAAACAAAACCGGCAGAACGACGATGTTTGTCGGAACGGCTTCGCCCAAACCGGAATTGATTTTGACGTAATCGGGCGGAACGTTAGTGATGATAATTCTTTCCTTTTCGAGCGCGCATTGCCCAACCAGACTTTCGCCTAGTTTGAACTCGTTTGAAACGGATTTGCGCTCACGGTAAGCGTATGACGCCAACATTTTCAACACGGTTTCATCTTCAACCATATCGGTAATGTAAAAGACGCCGTGATGCATCTCAACGAGCGGAGCCATTTCAGAAAGAATAAGCCGCGAAACTGTAAGCAAATCGCGCTGTCCTTGCAGCAGGCGGGTAAATTTAGCGAGATTGGTTTTCAGCCAATCCTGCTCGGTATTTTTCTGAGTCGTTTCCCGAAGGTTGCGAATCATCTCGTTCACGTTATCTTTCAGAAACGCGACTTCGCCTGAAGCATCCACCGTAATCGAGCGCGTCAAATCGCCTTTCGTCACAGCGGTTGCCACGTCAGCCATCGCGCGCACCTGATTGGTCAGATTGGCGGCGAGCTGATTTACGTTATCCGTCAAATCGCGCCACGTTCCAGATGCGCCCGGCACACTCGCCTGACCGCCGAGTTCGCCTTCGATTCCCACTTCACGCGCCACGGTTGTCACCTGATCAGCGAAGGTGGCGAGCGTGTCAATCATCGCATTGATGGTGTCGGAGAGTTCGGCGATTTCGCCAAGGGCTTCCACTTCCAGTTTGCGGTTCAGATTGCCGTTCGCCACGGCGGTCACGACGCGGGCGATTCCGCGCACCTGTGTCGTCAAGTTCGACCCCATGAAGTTCACGTTGTCGGTCAAATCTTTCCAAACGCCGGCAACGCCTTTGACCTCGGCTTGTCCGCCAAGCTTACCTTCGGTTCCTACTTCGCGCGCTACGCGTGTTACCTCAGAAGCGAATGAGTTGAGCTGGTCAACCATCGTGTTGATAGTGTCTTTGAGTTCGAGAATTTCACCCTGCACATCAACCGTAATCTTTTTGGAAAGGTCACCGTTTGCCACCGCCGTTGTAACCGCCGCGATATTACGAACTTGTCCGGTTAAGTTAGACGCCATGAAATTCACGTTTTCAGTTAAGTCTTTCCACGTTCCCGATACGCCTTTCACCTGGGCTTGACCGCCGAGTTTACCTTCGGTTCCCACCTCACGAGCTACGCGCGTTACCTCGGATGCAAATGAGGAAAGCTGGTCAACCATCGTATTGATAGTATTTTTAAGTTCGAGAATTTCACCTTTTACGTCAACCGTAATTTTCTTCGACAAGTCGCCTGTCGCAACCGCCGTCGTAACATCGGCGATGTTTCTTACCTGCGACGTAAGGTTTGACGCCATGAAGTTTACGTTGTCGGTCAAATCCTTCCACGTTCCCGATACGCCGCGAACGACGGCCTGACCGCCGAGCTTTCCTTCAGTTCCCACTTCACGCGCCACACGCGTTACTTCCGAGGCAAACGATGAAAGCTGGTCAACCATCGTGTTGATAGTGTCTTTGAGTTCGAGAATTTCACCCTGCACATCAACCGTAATCTTTTTGGAAAGGTCACCGTTTGCCACCGCCGTTGTAACCGCCGCGATATTACGAACTTGTCCGGTTAAGTTAGACGCCATGAAATTCACGTTTTCAGTTAAGTCTTTCCACGTTCCCGATACGCCTTTCACCTGGGCTTGACCGCCGAGTTTACCTTCGGTTCCCACCTCACGAGCTACGCGCGTTACTTCCGAGGCGAATGAGTTGAGCTGGTCAACCATCGTGTTGAGCGTGTCTTTGAGTTCGAGAATTTCGCCGCGCACCTGCACCGTAATTTTCTTCGATAAATCTCCGTTTGCCACCGATGTCGCAACTTCGGCAATATTTCGCACTTGCGCCGTAAGATTCGAGGTCATCAAATTTACGTTATCGGTCAAATCTTTCCAAACACCGCCGACACCTTTGACTTCTGCCTGACCGCCGAGTTTACCTTCGGTTCCTACCTCTCTCGCTACGCGCGTTACTTCTGACGCAAACGAGTTGAGTTGGTCAACCATCGTGTTCAGCGTATTTTTCAGTTCGAGAATTTCGCCGCGCACATCAACAGTAATCTTTTTGGAAAGGTCACCGTTTGCCACCGATGTCGCAACGTCTGCAATGTTGCGCACCTGTCCGGTCAAATTACTGGTCATCAAATTTACGTTGTCCGTTAAATCTTTCCAAACACCGGCAACGCCTTTGACTTCTGCCTGACCGCCGAGTTTTCCTTCGGTTCCTACTTCACGAGCCACACGGGTTACTTCCGAGGCGAATGAGGAAAGCTGGTCAACCATCGTGTTGATAGTGTCTTTGAGTTCGAGAATTTCGCCTTTAACATTTACTGTAATTTTCTTTGAAAGATCGCCAGTCGCTACAGCGGTTGTAACTTCAGCGATATTGCGCACCTGACCGGTGAGGTTGTTCGCCATCAGGTTTACATTGTCGGTCAAATCCTTCCACGTTCCCGATACGCCTTTGACTTCTGCCTGACCGCCGAGTTTGCCTTCGGTTCCCACTTCACGAGCCACACGTGTTACTTCGGAAGCAAATGACGAAAGCTGGTCAACCATCGTATTGATAGTGTTTTTAAGTTCGAGAATTTCGCCTTTTACGTCAACCGTAATCTTTTTACCCAAATCACCGTTTGCCACGGCGGTTGTCACGTCAGCAATGCTTCTAACTTGACCTGTCAAATTGGAAGCCATCAAGTTCACGTTGTCGGTTAAATCTTTCCACGTTCCCGAAACGCCTTTGACTTCTGCCTGACCGCCGAGCTTTCCTTCGGTTCCTACCTCTCTCGCCACGCGAGTTACTTCTGAGGCGAACGCGCCGAGCTGCGCGACCATTGTGTTAACGGTTTTACCCGTGCGCAGAAACTCGCCTTTAAGCGGGCGACCGTCAATTTCGAGATTAAAGTTTTGCGACAAATCGCCTTCCGCCACTGCCCCGATAACACGCGCGACTTCAGTTGTCGGCTGCGCGAGGTCGGTAATCAGCGTGTTAACCGAGCTGATACAGGAAGCCCAGCCGCCTCCAGCATGATTTAACGTCGCCCGTTGAGCGATTTTTCCTTCCTTACCGACGACTTCGCTAACGCGACCCAATTCCGCGGTGAGCAGTTCGTTTTTCTCGATAATTTCATTAAAAGCGTCGTAAATTTTTCCGGTAACACCGATTTGGTCATTTGGCATCCGGCTAGAGAAATCCCCTTTTTTAACGGCTGTCAGAACCGTTAACAGTAATTTAGGGTCAAGATAATCGGATTTGGTATGACCATTTGTTTTGGCTTTTCCATTTGTGGCTCTTCCATTTGTTTTTATTTTATTAGCGGCAGGTTTGTTTGTCGTCAGAACGCTCATATTTTATTACTCTCTTTCCCAACAGATTGAAATCGGTTGAATTGCGATTTTATTTGGGTGACTGAAGTGATGTATTTAACTAAAAGAACATTGATTCAATTTTAAATATTGAGTCGGTCAAATCAATTTCTAATTAGAAGTAATATTTCTACTCAAGTATAATAGGAGTTACGCAGTTGAACGGAAAATCAATAACTTACGAGCGTTTTTGGTAAATGCAAATCGCCATAAGTCTTTTATTTTCAATAAAGCTATGTTTAACAATGTTTCAACTGCGTAACTCCTATATAAATTTACCATTTCAATTATGAAAACATCAAAGTTTAAATTTCTGGGAAATGATTTTGTTAATAATCTTTTAATAAATAATTCAAATTAATTACTGAATAAATCAAATTACAGGTTAATTAACCATTGGTGCTAGTTGAAAAAGCCACGGAAAAATCTCTATTGTGGAGGTGACCAAACCAAACACAAAGGAGAAACAAATCGCGTGACTCAAGAGAACTTTATCATAGAACTTTTTTGCCGTGTAGATGATATGCTGCCGAAAACGCAAGAACATTTTCAAGCTAAACTTTCTCGAAGCGAACTGGTCACTTTGGGTTTGCTGTTTGCTCTCAAAGGCACGTCGCAACATGCTTTTTATCGCTGGCTCAGAGGAAATTGGCACGGGCTTTTTCCCGCCCTGCCCGAACGCACCAGATTTTTTCGGCGACTTAAAACGCATCAACGATTGACCGAAAAGTTTCTGGCTGAGCCGACCGTTTTCGGCGTCATTGATTCTTACGGCATCGAACTTTGTCATCCGATTCGTGAAAACCATCAACCAAAGCGAAAAAGAATCGGACGCAAAGGTTTCGCTTCGTGGAAATGGATTGTCGGCGGCAAATTCTGTCTTTTGACTAACAAATTCGGACTGGTCACTGATTGGGCGGTGAAAACAGCCAAGGTGTCGGATCAGGAATTTCTGCCGCTCGTTGAAGCTGTATCTGAGAAAATGATCGTTTTGGCAGACACCGGCTTTCGTCGCCGCATCAGCCAGCCGGAAAACTTGAAGATTTGTCGGCGCGGCGAGTGGAACGACCGGATGTTGATCGAAACGCTTTTTTCGCTTCTCTCGCAGGTGTGCCGCCTGAAACATCTGCGGCAAAGAGTCTGGGCGTATTTCGAGATGCGGCTCGCCTTTACGGTCGCTTTGTTCAATCTGCTTCAGCAGTGGAACGGTTTGAATTTTGATGAAAATGGTGTTTCGCATCTCTCGTTAGCTGAATTCAGTTTGTGATTTCACTAGCACCAATGGTTAATTAGGAAACTGAACAGTATTTTAAGAGACTCTAAAAGGGTTGCGGTGAATTAAAAAATAATTTACTTGCGAACGTTGCAAAGCGACTGGTGGTATAGAGTGTGAAGTAGTTTCTGTTTTTGGCGGTATGCACTGTCTGAAGATTGAGACAGGCAGCAAAAATTTAGAATGCCTGGAAAAAGAGCTAAAAAAGAGCGGAAAAAACGAAAATAAGGACGATATACCCTTACTAATAGAACCCCGGAAAAGGACAAAACTCGAAATATGTTACCTAAGATTTTTATGCCAACTAACAATGGCGGCGTTTATCTTCAGAAGGTTCGTTGCGGCAAGAAAAACTGCCGATGCGCCACTGGGGAAAAACACGAAGCTTATTATTACTTCCATCGGGTTGATGGAAAACTGAAGAAACAATATATTCGGAAAGCTGATTTGAATGAGTTCGTAGGAGAGGTAGATTTCATCACTGAATTTCGCCACCGGATTCGATACAAAACGAAATTAATGAAGGATCGAGTCAAAGAGATTAAAGCTGAAAAAAAGGCAAGGAAAGAAGCCGGCATCAAAGAAGAGCCAATTGATTGGAACATACCTAGGGGAATGATTGAGAAGTTAATGAAAAAATGAATTAAGCACTCAAAAACAGAGGCGTGCAGGATATTTTCATCGCCTGCGTCGACGGACTCAAAGGATTCAGCGAAGCCAACGAAGCAGTGTTCAAGGACTATTGTTAACATTAAGAACGCGCCAAGATCTGTAAAATGACAAGTTCACAAATGAAAAGAGAGAACAAATAGTTTACTTGCTCTCCTTACTTTTTTAGCTTTAATATCTCATGCTAACTATGTCTAAAATTTGTGGAACATCGTCTGGGCGCTTGGATACTACTGGGTCAGAATGCCAACGACCGAATCCGCCGTGTTGATTGACGGCTCGAATCCATTCTCGCATCGCCTCACGTTTAACTTTGTCTTTTTGGTCTTCCTCGCCTTTGGTTTCGATGACCAAGATTTCATCGTTCGACAATCTCGCTAAAAAATCCGGTCGGTATTTGTGTTCTCCGCCGTTGAAAATGTAGCGGATTTCAAAGCTGAGATGGTCGTTCTTTACCCAAGCTATAACGTGCGGGCTTCTGTCCAGATGCAGAGCGGTCGTGCTTTCCCAACGGCTATCGCAAACACAAAAATTGATATGGGACTTTCGCGTATGAACGAACGGCTTGCTCGTATCCCACGGTTTCATATCCCCGGTCGAGATAATCGGTTTGTTCGTGTCCACGACCAGCTCGTATGATTCGATGTTCTCCTGCTGAATGAACGGAACAAGATGGTTGACGATTGTCGCAGCGTTAAGCCTGACCAAGACCCGCTTTCTTTTTTCTTCCATTCCGAACATCGGCGGCGAAATTTCCAATTTGTCGGAGACGACGAATCTTTCGACGACCGGAACGAGTTGGCTGAATAAAGCGTTAATATCACCTTTCCAGTCGGGTTTTATCTGCCGGAAGATGTCGAGTGTCGCACGGAAGACGCTGCTTTGAAGCCTCACTTGAGCGTAGAGCGTCTCTAAATCGATTTCAGACAATCGGGAGACATCGTGCTTTCCTTCAATGACCGGAGCGAGTTCGGCGAGTTCTCGCGTGTCATAAGCGTTCAAGGTCAACGGTTCAACTTTATCCAAATCGAGTTTAAGTTTCGGCTTGAATTTATTTTCGATTCGCAGAACATTCGGGAATCGGATTTCAAACTCCGCCTTTTCCGTTAGAGGCTGAATGCGCTGCTTTGGAGCTGACACCTTCACTTCCGAATCTTTCGGCGACTCGTGCGGCATAAAGGCGAACGGAACGCCGAAGATGTTGACATATTCGGGCGAAAACATTCCGTTTTCTTCGATGTCGTAAGATGTCCGGCGAAGACCGCGCCCGACGACCTGTTCGCACAAAAGCTGACTGGAAAACGCCCGCAATCCCATAATGTGCGTCACAGTCTTGGCGTCCCAGCCTTCGGTCAACATTCCGACCGAAATGACGTGCTGAATCTGTTCGCCCGGCTCGCCGACTCTGCCGATTGTATCAACCGTCTGACGAAGTCGGTGCGCCTGTTCCTTTTTGCTGTATTTGCGGACGGTCGGTTCGGCTTCCGGGTCTTCATCTGTGGTCTTAGTCTCTGCGCTGAGTTCTTCGGCTAAAACCTCGACCGCTTCCAAAACTCGTGAATCGATATGCAATGTTTTATCGGGGTTGCACAGTTCCTCAATCAACATCACCTTATGGTCAAAAGCGAATTTGATGCGCGCGGCGGTTTCCGTCTGATTAGCCACCGTAATCATCACTGGCGGAATTTTAATACCCTCAATTCTCCACGCATCCGCTGTTGCTCGCCAATCAACGCCTAAAAGGGTGTAAGCCTCTTGGACGAGTAGCGGCAATGTCTCGCTTGCTTCTGCGCCTTTCCTATTGAGTGACGGTTTAACGTCCGGGTCGTTGTAAATATGGTAAAACTTCGATTTGTAATCGCTGGCGAGTTGTCCGTCATCGCGGATGACAACGCGAGGCGTTTTAACCAATCCCGCTTCGATTGCTTCGGTTAGACCAAAGTCGGATACAATCCAGCCAAAAAGATTTTCCGAATCGGAAGTCCTTCCGGTCGGCGTGAATGGAGTGGCGGAGAAGTCATAAACGGTCTGGATGCCACGAGATTTGTTAAGTCGGTCGAGTCCGCCAATCCAAATCGTCGCTTCTTCTGCGTCCTTCTTTTCATCACGGCTCAATTTTGCGCCCGCCGGAATGCGCCAAGCGTGATGCGCTTCGTCGTTGATAACCGCGAAGTTTTTAGAGTTCGCCAGTTCGCCTAACACTTCACGGGCGTAGGCTTCGTCTGATTTCGCTCCGCGTTTATCGACCGACCGTCTTTTCTTGATTTTGTCTTCCGTTTCCCAAGAAAGGGTGTGCCAGTTGCGGACGACGACCTTCGCTTGCCGGAGTTGTTCGCGAAGACCGAGCGGAACGATATCAAAGGCGTCATAGTAGTTTTCCTCGCCTGCCGGAATCAAAACGCTCAGACGGCTTCTAACGGTCAAATTTGGCGCGATAATAAGAAAGTCTTTGGCGAATCCTTTGCGATTGACGGTGTTTATTTTATTCAGCGACTGCCACGCGATGAGCATTGCCATCACAATCGTTTTTCCCGTGCCGGTCGCCATCTTCGAGCAAATGCGCTCGAGTTCGCCGCCGTCGGTTGGAATGTCGATGCCGACCTTTTCAGCGTCGGGAGCTTCGGCGAGCCAAATCAGCGTCTCGATGGCTTCGAGCTGGCAGAAGAACAAACGATTCGTTCGTGCTTCCGGGTCGCGCCAGTGTTCAATCAACTGCTTAGTGACGCCCGAAACTCCAGCATATCCATTTTCACGCCATTCTTTGACCCGTCCGCGAATCTGATTGACGAGCGGGATTTGCACGAACACGCCGGGGTCGTTGACCAGTTTTTTCGTTGTCGAAGCGACGGTGTAACCGGACGGTCGCCTGCCATCGGCGAGTTCGAACGTCATCCGGTTATGATTGTATTCCCAATGCTTCGACGGCTCGTCGTATGGAGCGTTTATAATTAAATGGTCGATTCCTGATGACATAATTAATTTGAAGCAAAACTACAAAGTTATCGAATCCAGAAATGGAAAAATTTTGTATGGAGCAAGCAAAGGCATTAATGCTTTGTTTATTGTTCCTTTCGAGTGCGCTTGTTTCTGTTCAGTCCAAGCCCTCGTGTTTGTAAAGTTGGACATTTCCGAATATTCAACAAACATTTTATCGTGAGGAAACAAATACCATTCCCCGTTATTCGGAAATGCGATGTAAATATTTTTATTAATATATTTCTGAGCTAGAGTAAAACGACCTTTTAGCTGGACTTTGATAAAGGTTTCGCCGTCGTTGTGATGTGCAATAAAGTCTGCGCCGAGCCAGTCATTTGAAAGTCTAAAGCTGACAAAACCGTATTCTGCTAGAATCGCTGAAATCCAGTGAAAATTGTAGTTTTCCTGTTGCTTCGGTGTCAGACTTTCATAATTTATTTTTTGAAACGTTTTCTGCATAAGCTACATAATGTCGATTAGCTTCAAACTTTCGATGCCCCGGTCGTCAACGATTTTGACGGCGACTTTCCTATATTTACCCGGCACAAATGGCAGCGACACATTACCGCGATATGATTCGATTAGTTCCTCGTTGATTTCGGATTTGAGATTTTTCGCTAACTTCGACCAGCCATCTTTGTCACCGGACATTGGGAAGAAGACTTGCGCCGGGAAGATGCTTCTGCCGTCGAAGTTGCAGTCGAGCATCCAGAGGGCAATGCGATTAGTGCCGCCTGATTCGATTGTGCCTTCTTTGACGTTGTAATAATCGAAGCCAAGAACTTCGACCGTATATTGTTTCTCGCCCTTCTCGTTAGTTCCAGTATCATTCAAACGGACATCGGGTTGACCAATAAGCCAGAAACTTTCGTTGGTCGAACGACTCTTTTTCAAATCGTCAGTCAGCAAGTCGGCATTCATCTGCGCTTTTAATAGCGTTACGCCTTGCCAGTTTGTTTGCTCGATGTTGTTGACCGCAACCGGGTCGAACTGGAATGCGGCGAAGATGACGAATTTCGGCTTCGGAAACAGCTTGTTGGCTTCCATCAATGCCAGTTCGACCTGCGTCGGCGGCATCGGTTCGTGTTCGGGCGAAAAAGAAATGACCGCCCGTGATGTTTCGCTGCCGTCCTCGCTCATCAACTCGGCATCAGCGTGAAGAAAACGAGTTCCGGCAATCGGCTCGACGCGGGAGAACATCATCTTTTCTCCACGCCGTCCACGAATCCCGGTTCGCAGCAGTTCGCTCCGCCATTCGTCCTGGCGCAAAGTTTCGCCGGAACGTGCGATTGACGAATCGGCGGGCATCCGCTCGACTTCCGTTTCGTCGCTCAGCGATTGAACGACCGGAGCGGGAACGGCTTCGACCGTAAAAGGTGACGTAACACGCACCCGGTCTTTGTCTTTCAAAGGTTGGTCGTAAAGCGTTTCCTGCGTTGGCGGTTCATTGCTGGCGATTGATTTTAACGTGATATGCGGAACAGTTTTGTATTTGAAGCCGGAGGAGATGCCTTCTTCGGGTTTGGCTAGTTGGTAATAATCGAAAGAGGCAGTCATCAATCGTTGTTTCGTTAAAGTCAGAGCAACACGCGACGTATCACAGGTTATCCATCTTCTGCCCCATTGTTCTGCGACGGCGGCGGTTGTGCCGCTCCCGCAAGTGATATCTAAAACCAAGTCGCTTGGGTCGGTGGTCATTAAAAGGCAACGCTGAATAACCTTTAATGATGTCTGAACAACATAAGATTTATCAGCCATAAAACTTGCGCCGGTGTCTATCCAATTATTATTTAACGGATAGACCGGAAAATCATTGAAATACCTAACATATCCAACTCGATTTTCTGTGCCTTCAAGTCGCTTCGCCTTCAACAGATTTTCCATTCCTTGTTCGTTTGTTTTCCATCGGCTTTGGTAGCTTGGCAGATATTCTTTGTCGTTGATTTTAATTGGAAACCAACAAGCTGCTCCTTCACCTTTTTCTCTACCAACGCTTTGACTCGTTAAATTATCAAGACTATAAATTTTGCTGTTTTTCGGAAGGAGTGTAATGTCGTTCTTTTCTTCTGCGGTTAGGTATCGGCGTGTTCCATCTGAAAATTCGACTCGATTGTAATTGCTTGCACCCAATCCACCTATTTCTTTTTGTAAGTAGATTGCTCGATATTTTACCTTTTCACGACGCTTTGCATACCAAATCAAATAGTCAGACGTGCCTGATAAATAACTGACAGTTGCGCCTGTCGTTTTAGCAAAGGTGATTAAGCTGACAAAGTTTTCGCTTCCAAAGACTTCGTCCATCAAATTTCTAACCAAATGCACATTTTCATCGGAAATTTGCACGAAGATTGAACTGCTCTCCGCCAGCATTTCTCTTGCCAGCAGCAGACGGTCACGCATATAAGTCAGATACGAATGGATGCCGAGTTCCCAAGTGTCCCGGAACGCTTTTAACGTCTCCGGCTCGCTCGTTAAATCGTCGTCTTTTCCGTCTTTGACATCGCGTTTATTGACGAACGGCTGAAAGTTAGACCCGTATTTGATGCCGTATGGCGGGTCGAAATAAACCATCTGAACGCTCCCCGCCATTCCTTCTTTGACAATGAGAGAGTTCATCACGAGCAACGAATCCCCGGCAATCAAACGATTCGACCAGTTATTGCGGTGCTTGTAAAATTCGACTTCTTTGAAAAACGGCAGGTTCGCGCTGTCGGTCGCAAACAGCGACGGCTGGAAGTCCGATTCTTCTTCGGGCTTGCGCCGAACGGCTTCGATAATAGACCGAGGGTCAATCCGCTCGTGAACGTGAAGCGAGACGGTCGGTATCTCAAAGCTTGCATGCTCCGCCTTTCCCGCCCATTGCAGTTGCGGGTCGAGGTGCGGGTCGTATGAATAAGCCTGTTTCCCGCCGCTTTTGTCGGTTTCGGGAGTAACCAATCCAATAGGCGGATTGTTCGCCCGGTCTTTGCCGTCATGCGTATATTGCTCAATCGGTTTTGTCGTGCTTGCAGTCGTTCGTCGTGCCATGCGTTTTTCTCAAATGCTTAAAGCGAAAAATAATAATTTTTAATTTTGTTTGCCATCAACCGTCTTCCCAAAACTAAATACTCCAGGTAATCGTCAGTGGTCATGTCATCATAAAATCCTTCCTTGCTTATATCCCTCTCAACTGTTTGCTCACCTGGAATAGCATTTAGTTCTCTGCTGCAATCGGCATAAACAATTAGAAATGATTCCTCGAGTTGAATGTAATGTTTGCCGGATGCTTTACCTTGCAATGGTCGCAGAGTTTTATTTTAACTTCGCTCATAAATAACATGTTTCGGAAATGGCTTTTAATTGCCGCACAAACTTTTATCTTTGACGTAAACTTTCTGATCGCCATTCATATAATAACAACCGCCACGCGGACCTTTGATATAAATTCTGCCGTCTGAAGCTGGCTTACTCGGTGCCCCTGCCAGTTTGCTTTCGATCATTTCATCTTTCTTTACGACCGGCGATGAAACTCCGGCGCAGAACTTCTTATCAACATAAGATTTATTACCCGACGAATTGATGTAATAACAGCCGCCTTTTGCGCCGACTTCGTATTTTCTATTCACCCGGCTTTCTTCTTGTTTGGTTTTGAGATTAGCGCGATAATCCCACGGCGGCGACGGATTCGGCATTGACCAGAAACCGATCCTGGCTGCTTTGGCTTTATCTTCGGCATTCGAATAAGCAATTCTATCTTTCTTGGATTGCTCACCGGCATACTTTTTATAATGCCAGGCGAGCCCGGCTTTAATCTGCTCTAGATTGATGTCTTTACCGTTGATGAAAATGTTACCAACGAAGCGTCCGTATTTGTCCTTTTTGCTGAAAACCAGCGTGACTTCTTTTCCAAAGATCAGATCGGACAAATTCTGTTTCGATTTTTGCCCGAAATCCATTTTCAGTTCCGGCGCGTCAATGCCGTTAAAGCGTACTTTATATTGAGTTTTATCGGCATCAAGCACGGTTGCCGTATCACCATCGTGCACGCCGACGACTTTTCCGGTTACTCGTCTTTCGGCGAAAGTGCCGGAAATGACCACCTGAACGTCGGATAAATCGGCGTCCGAGACGACATTGCTCGTTTTAACGTCAGAGATGGTTTTCTGCGCAGGGACGGAGAAAACAAAAAAGCAGAGTAATAATAAAAGTAATCTAAGTTTCATAGGTTAGTTGCTGCAAAGACTTCGGTCAACATAATGCTTTCTGCCGCTCGCTGTGTAGTAGTAACATCCTCCGCGCTGCCGTAACTTTTCAATTCATAGATTAAACTCTCTAAAAAATTTCAAAGGCGCGCGCCGCAGTTCAAGCACCACGTACGCGAAGAGTCGTTCATTTCTCCGCATCTCTGACAACTCCCTTCGGGTTTAGGGGGATTGGTAATGTTTCCAAGCAAGCCCGCCGCTTTATCTTTGTATTCGATAAGTTTTTCCGCCGTCTTTTCACGCCTCTCTTCGCGGCGTTCTGCTTTTTGTTTCGCTAGTTTGCCGTAAGGGTCGGAGAGTGTCGCCGCGTTGCCTGCCAAGCCGCATTGCGAACAAAAATAAGGCGCGTTCGCCGCGTTCATTGAAGCGAGAATCCAGACGGGAATCCACAGCCCGCACAAAAATAAACTAACTAGAGCGTGAACTAAATTATTGCTGCCCTGCCGCGTAAAAAGGCGATTTTGCTGGCAGCCGACACAGAAAAATTGAGCTTGTTCAACCGGCACTTGCTAAACTCCGTATAAAAATTGTGTGATTGATGCTCACGGATTATAAATTGAAAAAATAAAAGCCGCAAGTTTTTTACGCTCACGGCTTTTTTATTCGATGTGCAAGTGATTTAAAGAATAAAAGCATTCGGAACCGGTTTATCGGTTGCTGTGCCGAAAGCAACTCCGGTGAATCCTGCCGTGCTTCTATTCAGATACCATGTTCCTTCACGAAATACTGCAACATCCGTTTTACCATCACCGTCATAATCCGCCGGCACAGGCACGTCAGTTCCTAATCCGAAAGTGATGCCGGTGAATCCGAGTTGGCTTCTTAGTAAATACCAGACTCCATTTGAAGGACGGAACACGGCAACGTCAGCCTTTCCGTCGCCGTCGTAATCGCCGACTACCGGTTTATCAGTTGATTCTCCGAAAGCGATGCCGGTAAATCCGAGTTGACTTCTCTGGATATACCAGGTTCCCGCGCGGAAAACAGCCACATCCGTCTTGCCGTCACCATCGTAATCTGCTGCGACGGGCTTATCACCAGCTTGTCCGAAAGCGACTCCGGTAAATCCGGCAGTTGATTGCAGCAGATACCAAGTGCCATTTGACGGTCGGAACACCGCCACATCCGCTTTCCCGTCGCCGTCGTAATCCGCCGGTTGCGGAATGTCGCTGCGTTCTCCAAAGGTGACGGCAGTGAAACCGAGTGAGCTTCTCAAAATATACCAGACACCGTTGCGGAAGACGGCAATGTCAATTTTACTGTCGCCGTCATAATCGGCGGGCGCGATTTTATCGCCATCCTGTCCAAAAGTGGCACCGGTGAAGCCATTGGTTGATTGCTGGAGATACCAAGTGCCGGTTAAGGGGCGGAACACGGAAATATCCGCTTTGCCGTCATGGTCGAAATCGTTTTTGACCGCCTGCGGTATTATCCGAGCCACAGAAATATTAAATGCCTCGTCTAAAGGAATTCTTGCCGGAGTATCCATCCGACCGGCGATCATGATACGCCCATCAAACAGATTCTCTATTGAGTAAACACTGCCAGTGATATTCGGGTTAATTGAATTATTTACGGAGCCGTTTTCGTTTAACTGCACCAGTGCTTTTGAAAACCCAGAGTTATCAATTCTCAAAATTCCGCCGACAAGAATTTTGCCGTTCGGACGAATCGTAATTGCTGAGACACCAGAAGAAATGAAAGGAGAAGTAAAAGAGGTATCTAATGTTGCATCGGGGTTCACTCTCGCAATGGCATTTCTCGATACGCCATTTATCGTGTTAAATCCGCCTCCCAGTAAAATTTTTCCGTCCGGCTGAATAAACGCGTCATAAATAGCGCTGGTTGGACTGGAACCGACATTAAAAGATTGGTCAAGCGATCCGTCACTATTTAAGCGGCCAATACTAGGGCGCGTTACCCCGTTAAAAGTTATGAATACGCCGCAGACTATTATTTTGCCGTCGGATTGAACTTCAAAATCGAGGACGGCACTGCTAAATCCCGTTCCGGTGACGAAAGACGAATCCGCTGATCCATCAGAATTTAGTCGAGCAAAATTTTTCCGCAAAATTCCCCCAACGCTCTCGAAATTACCGGCGACTAAAATCTTCCCGTCATTCAACGTCTTAACTTTTGTTATGGAGTCTGCGGGAATATTTGAGTTAAATGTTGGATCTAAACTACCGTCGGCATTGAGCCGAATGACGTATTTAGGGACATTATTAACCCGGATTCCCACTGCTCCTAATAAAATCTTCCCGTCCGGCTGGATGTCAATGGTTCTGACCGGTCCGGTAAAAATTATAGGAGGAGCGAACGAATTATCTAATGTGCCGTCAGCATTAAGACGAGCTATCTTTGTTCTCGAAGCACCATTGACCATATCAAAATTGCCGCCGACGATTACTTTGCCGGACGGCAACGATTTGATAACATATGCTTCGGTAGGCAAGCCGACTCCCGGAGTAAAATCAGAATCAATTCCGCCTATACTATCGAGTTGAGCGATTCCGAACCTGGGGAACGAATCAAACGAAGCGAAACTGCCGACCGCAATTATTTTGCTATCGTAGATGACTAAATCACTAACAGAGTTATCAAAACCGTTATTGGGATTAAAAGTTGTGTCCAACGTGCCGTCCTGGTTAAGACGGAGAATTCTATTACGCGAGTTGAAATTGAAAACTGCAAAAAAACCTCCAACGATCACCTTTCCGTCCGGCTGTAATTTTAGCGAGGTGATAGAATTATTAAATCCGGTAGCCAGGTCTCCGTTAGGATATGATGTGTCCCGCGAACCATCTGGGTTTAGTCTTGCAATAAACCATGCGGTCGAACTCCTAAATAAAGTAAAAGACCCGCCAATAATAATCTTTCCGTCAGACTGAATGACAATATCGGAAATCCCGTTATTCGTTCCGTTTCCAATGTCAAAACTTGCATCAACTGAACCGTTCGGATTAAGTCTGACTAAATTAGAAGAGGTGCTATTACTGAACTGCGAAAAGCCGCCGCCAACCAATATCTTCTGATCTGCCTGAACAACAATTGCGGAAACAGTGCCGCCAAATCCGCTTGTATTTGAAGTAAAAGTATTATCCAACGAACCATTACTGTTCAATCGGATTATTAACAGATTAAAATTACCGCCGACAAGTATTCTTGAATCGCTTTGCAAAGCAAGGGAATGCACGACACCAGTGCTGGCGTTAAAAGTAGAATCCACCGAACCGTCAGGATTTAGGCGGACTAGATGATTTCTAACCTGTTCGTTAAATTTTGTAAATTCGCCGCCTGCAATCACTTTTCCGTCCGGCTGAATCAACAAACTGTAAATTGGCGCGTTCGCTCCTAGCCCGCTATTAAACGAGGTGTCTACCGAACCGTCAGCGTTAAGTCGGGAAATATTGTTCACTAGCGTAGAATTTGCCGAGGTAAAAAGACCCGCAACGATAAGTTTTCCGTCCGGCTGCCTGGCAACGGCATACGCCCGCCCGGAAACGGTTAAAACGGGAAGGAATCCCGGGTCAATACTTCCAGCTTTCACAAAGTTGGTATAAGAAACGAAAACTAACAGTATAAAAAGATTAAATAAAAGATGTTTTTTTACTCGCATTAAAATTCCTCGTTCAAATCTTTATTAAAATTTTGTTATGGATGAGTGTAACGGTTGCAGCGAAAGACACAATTCATACTTTACTAAGTAGCCCGACATATTTATTGTAAAGTATGTCTGAATTTTGAAAATTGAATGAATAAACTGTTTCCAATTGCTTTCAAAGCTAAAGTAATTTGATAGAACAAATCATCTTTGCTTTGATAATCAAGCGGAGTCAGCCATTCATATTTTAGTTTTCGCCATAAGGTCTCAACAATATTCAGATGTGGCGAATATCTTGGTAAATAAAAGAGGTAAAGGCCTTAATAAAATAATGAATTGTTGTCTTATTCCGGCAATCGGTAGAATTTTCTGCTTTTTCTGGGTAAACGGATTTGTGAAAATCCTTCGTTATTGTATAACACAATCGGCGCTTCCAAAACAAAAATTTCTTGACAGCACCTCAAAACTAAACTAAATTCATTTCAATTTCTAAAACCTACAACATTAAATTAAGATTACATTTTGGAGTTTATTGTCCGTCTTTTTCGATGATTACAATTGTGAATCGCGCTTCCGAGGATTACAGCCCGGAAGCGCGATTTTGTTTATTTGGTCAAAGTCCTTACAACGTGCGTCACCACGCCGACGATTTCAAAGGAAACGCTTTTAGTTTTGCTCTCCACAAGTTCGCCGTTTCGAGTGATGAGGCGCAGCGGTTGGAAATGTTCAATCTCGGAGAACAGCTTGACGGTCAAATCGTTTTCCGATTCGCATAAAACTCTGTTCGATGAAACGGGTTGTCGCGCCGAGTCTGCGAAAAGCAAATCGCCCGTTTCTATTTCTTCGCCGAAACTTTCGGCAGCGGCGCAAACCAAAAGATTTTCAGCCGGAACGCCGAATATTTCAGCCAGAGTTGCTTTATCGTTTTGCGGCTGCACCTTTTTGTTTGGTCTAGTCATTTTTCGCCTCCGCTTTTCGTAATTCCTGCAAGTTCATTAGAATCGTTTCGGGCGTTCGCCAATCTTTCGGCACAATGGAAAGCGCATCAGCCATCACGTTGAAAAGTTCCATCGGCATTGAATCGTTTTTCATCGCGGCTGAAAGGTGATTGGCGAGCGCGTCAAGGTCGTCGGTTTCCAAATCCTTTGCGGACATCTCGGATAAATCCAAACAGTTTTCCGTTGGCTTTTTCAATTCAACGCCGTAATAATCCAAGCCTCTTTCGCGCAAAAGACCTTTTTTCCAACTGCTCTGGTGATCGCTGTAAGTTATTGTCCAGGTGAAAATGTAAGATTCCAGCTCGCTAATGAAATCGGGAATAAAAAAGTTTTGTGCCGAATTTGAAGTATCTCCAAAAGTTCCAAAAGGCAGCCGTGCCCCCACTGGCTGTTCGTTTCTGTAACTACGTTGCCGCCAGTTATAACCGATAAAATATCGCCGATTAAATCCTTCGCGCGAATGAGTTGATGCTCTCTGAATTTTCGCGCCGTCTCGAGGTCATCCAAGGATTTCAGTAAATCAGTATATGGCTGACGAAGCGCGGTTCAATCTTTCGATCCGCGCTTCGTCAGTTTCCTTTTCGTTTTCTTCGTCCATTCTCTGGTCGTAAAAGTTTCGGAAAGCGGCTGTATCCTGCATCAGAATCGCGTGCAGCGAGTGGTAGATGCCGCGCCCGTAATCTTTCGGCAGGGCTTCAATGATTTTCGGGAAGGCTTCACGAACGAGGCTGAAATCGGATAACAGCAGCCCGGCTTCGTTTGAGGCTTCAAAGATAATTGTTTCCAGGCAGTCTTTGACGCCTTGCGGCGTTTTATCGCTCGTTAAAGCCATTTCAAGCTGCCGGGCGATGTCCGACAAAGTTTCTTTTTGTCTTTCGGTATATTTTGTTGTATCTTTTTTCATAATTGATTTTCTCCGTAGGGAAATTGATTGAGAGAGGCTTACCCGAGTGCAATCAGGTAAGCCTTTCGTTTTTAGTTATAGATCGGGAGCCGAACCGAACCGTATTTTTCAACTCTGATCGGCTCTTTCGTATTCTTGAGATACGGAACTTCCTTGGCTTCAGGTGTTAGCGTGCTAACGCTTTCCGGCTCAAGGTAAAGGCGAACCAAACGAGCGGCGGCGCGATGGAAACACGGGGAGCCTTGCTCAAATGCGCGGCACTGGCATATCCCGTTTGCCGTGTAGATATTGTTTGACTTCTGGCTCCAGATAATCAGACTGTGGTCGTCTTCTTGGTAATTCATAAAGACGCCATTTTCTTCGATTTCAGCGGTTGCTTTGGCGATGGCGTTAATCCATCGTTTTTTCATTCTCGCATCTTTCACAGTTAATTCGATTTTGGCGAGTGCGTCTGCGGCGACTTTTCCGAATCTGTCTTTGTTTTCAATTTGTAGCATTTAGTTCTGACTCCTTTGTGGTTATTAGTTAATTGCTTAACTTGAAATCTATTGTAATAGATTACAATATTTATTGTCAAGTGTTACAATGTAACCGAAAGCATTAAATGCTTGACATTTTCACGGATTACCCTAAAATGTATTCTATGAACGTGGTAAAAGTAAGAATTAAAGAAATGGCTCAAAAAAGAGGCTTGACGACTGCGTATCAGTTACAAAAAATTACTGGGGCGCAACCCAATCTTGCGGCTAAATGGTATCGAAACGATTTGAAATCTATTGGCATTGACACACTGAACACGCTTTGCAAAGCGTTAAATTGCACTCCGAGTGATTTATTGGAATATACGCCGGACAAAGCGGCGGTTTGATTTCAAGAAAATACTTTTCAAAACTCAAACGCGGAACGGGCGAACTTGATTCGATTGAAAAGTAATGGAAGCGAAACCTTGTCAAAATTGCAGCAGGTATTTAAAAAAGGGCTTGATAAGAATTTTTAAGAAAAACAATGCCCACAGCACTAGAAAAAGTTGGGAGGTTGAAAACGGAGCTGGATTCAGTACGCCCTTTGAATGCAGAAGCGGAAAAGCGAGTAATGCAAAAGTTTCGTCTTGATTGGAATTATCATTCAAATCATTTGGAAGGAACTCAATTAACTTATGGTGAAACAAAAGCTCTGTTATTGTTTGGTATCACCGCGCAAGGCAAGCCATTAAAAGACCATCTCGAGATTACAGGACACAATGAAGCGATTGAATTAGTCAATGATGTCGTAAAAGACGGGAATGCGCTCACCGAAGTAATTATTCGTCAATTACATACTTTATTACTGAAAGCGCCTTACCAAGTTGACGCTGTAACTCCAGACGGGCAGCCGACGAAAAGATTGGTTGAAATCGGTAAATATAAATCTCATCCTAATCACGTTTTGACTCAAACGGGCGCAACATTTTATTTTGCAACGCCGGAAGAAACGCCCGCTAAGATGACGGATTTAATAGAATGGTATCGGCAGAAGAAAGATGAAAAAGATGTCAATCCGATAAAACTGGCGGCTGAATTTCATTATAAATTTATTCGCATTCATCCGTTTGATGACGGAAACGGTAGGCTTGCCAGAATTTTAATGAACTTCATTTTAATGCAGTTTGGTTATCCACCCGTGATTATCAAGACCGAAGATAAAAATAATTACTTTTCAGTTTTACAACAAGCCGATGCAGGTATTTTCGAGCCTTTTGTTGAATACATTGCAACTAATTTACAGCATTCGCTTGAGATAATGATTAAAGGCGCAAAAGGTGAAAACATTGAAGAGCCAGAGGATTTTGATAAGGAACTTGCATTACTTGAACAAAAATTAAAAATTGCGAGCAGTAATTTTCCTGTTGAGGTTACTCGTAGTAAAGAAGCATTACAAATTTTATTCGATGATTTTCTACATCACACCATCGAAGTGTTTTATAAAACCGCTAAAAAATTTGACCGTTTTTATAAAAACACGGATTTTTCGATAGAGATAGATGATGATGAAAAAGGTATCATATTTGCTTCCACTGACGATTTTTGTTCTATAAAAGACACCTTACAAGATAGCAGTACGGGGCTCGGAATGCGTTATGCATATAATACGTTAAAAGCCTTTAAATTTGCTGACATAAAATACAGTAGTAATATCAAATTTCAGTTTAACAGCCTTGATTATTCAGTTAGGGTAAGCTCACCTGATTTTCAACAAGAGATTCAAAAATCATATTTAGAACCTAATATGGAAAATGAACTCGAACCGCTTATTAATAAATTATCACAGGCGCACAAGGAATACATTGAACAGCAAGTTCAAACGATGTATGAAAACCCATTATAGTCGCCTTATTTGGAGCTGGCGCTGCAGACAATCGAGCGTAATTACGGGAAAACCAAAAAAGATAAAAGTTAGCTTATGGACAAAGTTTACATTTCCAAAAAACAAGCTAAATTGACGTTGCGCCGGTCAGGATTCTCCGTCGAGGCGGCAGGGAAGGAAGTTGAGAAAATGGCTAAAACCACGGTCGGAAAGCGCGATAAGGTGAAAACGGCGGACGTTAATCGACTGATTGAAGAGGCGGCGCGCCCAACACCGATTTCAACTCTGACCATCCGCCCGGTCATACCGCGCCATCTGCGATCGGCGAAAAGAATCGGCGAGCAATGACCTTTAACCTCGGTTTCGCGCCCGTTAGGTGGCGCGAATCAAAAGGCGGAAAAGACAGAGCGCCAAAAACAAAGGGAGAATTTGCAGGGAAATATTTTATGCCCGATTTAGAAGCTGACGCTTTAAAGATTGCAAAGTACATGTATGAACACAAACATACTGCCGGTACCCGAACCATCGTTTCTAAATTAAAAGAAGCTGTCGCTTTGTCTCCGCAAGACTTTGAGCTAGCCGACGACTACCTAAATGAGGCTAAGTATGTTGACGGTACCATGGGTGGGGATGCCGGGCGTTGGCTAACTTCGTCAGGAATACAGTTCGTAACATCAAGAATGGCTGCTGAAAAAAATATGACTGATCGAATTGATTCGAGAAATGTTTTCGTTGTTCACGGGCAAGATAATGAAGCTAAAGAATCAGTTGCGCGATTTCTTCATAATTTAGATTTAGTCCCGATAATACTTCACGAACAGCCGAATTCCGGAAGGACGATAATTGAAAAGTTTGAGCATCATTCAAATAAAGTCGGCTTTGCCGTCGTATTGCTAACGCCAGATGATTTAGGAAGCAATAAAAACAACAAATCCGACTTACAACCGCGAGCGCGGCAAAACGTCATATTTGAATTAGGATATTTTTTCGCCAAACTCAAACGTGAGAACGTTTGCGCTTTGCATAAACAAGAGGTTGAAACACCGTCAGATATTCACGGCGTGGTTTATGTTCCAATGGATGAAAGCGGGGCTTGGAAATATAAGTTAGCCAAAGAAATGAAGCAGGCTGGCTTAAATGTTGATATGAATAAAATTTAAGTTTGTTACAAAGGCGGCAGACCGAAAGTGAGAAAAATGAGAAAAGTGAGTCTAAAAAAACATTTTCTCCAGAGGATGCATTTACGATTTTAGATAAACAAAAAGCCCTTGGCTCTCTACAACCAAAGGCTTTTGTCAGTTCTTTGAAAACTGAATACGCTCTTTTACGCAAAAGCAGTCTAGCAAACTTTTTGGATTTATTTCAATTGAAGGTGAGTCTGTTTAGACTGTTTTTGCGCTTATTTTGAACCTTCCACCAAGAGATTTCAATTTAAGTGTTGTAAAGAAAATACTTACGGGAAAGCTAAATTTTCCGACACTGAAAATTTAACAAACCTTCGCCGAAAAGACGAAGCGAAAAAAATTAAAAAAGTCGAGATAGTTAATCTCGACTTCTAATAAAAGGCTTTTAATAGCAACTGCCAATCGCCGACACAAAAACAACCAGCGAAGGATAATTTATCTTGTTCATGATTTTGCGCGTTGTTCAAAAGACTTCAATTTGAAATCGCCTTAATCGCCGAAACAAGCGTTGCCAATTGTGATGAAACTTTTGTTTGCTGTAAATCCGTAATCTTCGCCGTGCCAGGTTTGCAATCGGAGCGATATTTCGTCGTAATCAGTTTTGGAGCGATTCGGTTGCAGGTCTCGCCATTCCGCGCACGCGCGTTTTACGACGCGACCTCGAACCGACGAGTGCAGTTCGAAAATGCGCGTGTAAATCGAAGGATTCAATGCTTCGTTAAGGTGCGCGGTGACGTACGGTTTTAATAAATTTTCCGACAGCTCGACGTTTTCGTTAAATTTCCAAAACCCGTTTTCGAGAACGACGAGCGGCAATTTTATCTGTTCGCCGATTTTAATTTCTCTGGTTAGATTTTGATAAAACTTGAGTCCGACGAAATTGGCGGCTAAATCGGCGTTCGAGTAAACGCCTGAAACGAGATTGCCGTAAAACGTCCGCTCGCTCATTCGTCCCCAATCGTTAGCTTTTTTGGTCGCCGCTTCTTTCGACAAACCTTTCGCTAATGCGCGTTCGTAAATTTGCAGATATGTATAGCCCTGCTGGAAAATATGCGCGATTTTATCCGTCCCGAATTGTTCGCCGTAGAGATTGACCATTTCGCTAATGGTTAAGTAATTGCCCGGAAACGTTGCGTAGATTGATTCTTTAAGGCTGGTTTTGTAGCGCGCTGGCTGCGCTGCGAAGCGATGCGATTCCATCCAACTGCCCGAAACCGTAAAAGGTACAATGCCCGCGCCGAGCCGATTGAAAACCGCGCGGGCGACGGCGTTTTCCGAACGCAGATAATTTAACCGCTGCCGGTTTTTCGCCGCCGATTCACAGTTTTTCGCCTGTTCATTATCGAGACAATTCTGCCGCACATTTATTTCACGATTGATTTTCTCAATCGCTTTTTCGATGTTTTCCCGAATGTAATCGTGAACTTCCGCGCCGATGTCAGCAAGCGGTTTTTCGGGCAAATTAAACTGGTCGGTTTCAAATGCGAAAGCAGCGGACGACGAAATTAGCAACGCAAAACACAAAAGTGTGTGAATGAATCTACTCATCAATTATTTCTTCAGAATCGGCAGCACAACCGCCGACAAATTTTTGCCGCCGAAATAAACTCGCTGCGTCGCCTTCTGAAAATCCGCGCCCGTTCCCAACTTGTAATTGTCCATAAACTTCTGCGGATTTCTGGCGACGAGCGGAAACCATGTGCTTTGAATCTGCACCATAATGCGATGACCTTTTTTAAAAGTGTGCGTGATGCCTGGCATCACAAAGTTACCGAGTTTCGTCGGCTCGTTCGGTTTTAAGGGTTCGGGTTTTTCAAACGAATTGCGAAAACGCGCCGGCATCGGTTCGCCGCGCAGAAGCATTTGATAACCGCCCGGCTGAAAAACGGAAAATGCCGAAGTTTCCGGCGGCTTGACTCGCTCCGGCTGTCCGTTAGGCAAAGTCTTTCCGGTAGTCGGAAAATTGTAATCGTTCGGGAAAACGTCAATTACTTTGACGATGAAATCCGAATCCGTGCCGCTGGATGAAATGACAAGTGATGGTTTTATATCGCCCGCGACCGTTATATCTTCGCTCAAAGGTTCGGTTTGGTAAACGAGAACGTCCGGGCGCGTGGCAACGAAACGCTGGTCTTCGGTCATAAAATCACGCGGGTAATTTAAAGTAATTTTCTGCGTGTAAGGCACGGGCTTCATCGGGTCGGAAACATATTCGTTGAAACCTTCCGCCGACTTTGGCAAATCAAAGGAAAGCCCGCCGTTTGCCGTCAGATAAAGCGCGGTGTCCGTGCCGTTCGTCGGTTCGTATGTCGAAAACTCCTTCCATTGGTTGGCGCCCGTGTCGAAAGCGTTGACTTCTTTTATTTGCGAAATATCTCCTTTGTCTTTTAGGAATTTATTAAAAAAGGGAAGCTCTAATTGCGTGCGGTAATACTCGGAAGTTTTTCCGCCGAAATGCGCCGTGCCGAGCCATTCGCCGTTGTCGCGCGCCCATCCGCCGTGAAACCAAGGTCCCATCACCAGCACGTTGTAAATTCCCGGATTTTGCCGCTCGATGTGCTGGTAAGTTCGCAGCGCGCCGTATAAATCTTCGTTGTCATACCAGCCGCCGACGGTCATCGTCGCGCATTTTATGTTTTTCAGGTTCGGCAGAATGTTGCGCTCTTTCCAAAACTGATCGTAGTTCGGATGCTGCATCGGCTCGTCCCAGAGTTTAACGCGGTAGCCAAATTGCTTTTCGTAGAAATCGCCCGCTTCTTTCACGCCGCCGAGATTAAGAAAGAAATTATAACCGTCCTGCGTTCCGGTATTGAACGGTTTGACGTAATCGAAAGAATTCGTCGGCGCGGGGCGCGTTTGACCGAAGAAACCGTAAAAGCTGAATTCCTGCGCTAGAAAAAGCGCGCCGTTGTGGTGCGTGTCGTCGCCGTGAAACCAATCGGAAACCGGAGCCTGCGGCGAACACGCTTTCAACGCCGGATGCGAATCAATCGAACCAGCCGAAGTATAAAATCCCGGGTATGAAATCCCGTAAGTCCCGACGCGCCCATTGTTGTTTTCGACGTTTTTCACCAGCCATTCGATGGTGTCGAAAGCGTCGGTTGATTCGTCAATCTGTGCGCCTTTTTTATTATTGATATGCGGTCGCACGTCCACAAACTCGCCTTCGGACATCATCCGCCCGCGCACGTCCTGGTAAACAAAAATATAACCTTCACGCGCATAAAGTTCCGACGGTCCCAAACTCGTTTTGAATTTATCGGCGCCGTAGGGCGAAATCGAATACGGCGTGCGGTTCAGCAAAATCGGGTATTTTCCCGTTCTGGCTTTCGGCTCGTAAATCGCCGTAAACAGATTTACGCCGTCGCGCATCGGAATGGAAACTTCGCGCTTGGCGTAATTGTCCTGAATATATTTGGCGAGTTCGGTCTGCTGCTGCGCGGTTTGAGCAAATAGCCAGACTTGACCAAACGCGATTAATGAACAGATGAACAAAAATTTGTTTAGACGATTGAATTTCATACTTTGCTCCACAAAAAAAGGCTTGACCACTCAAGCGTCAATTTTCACTTAATTACAAATTGATTTCAAGCGAACAGTCAGGTTCGATTTTTCATCAAAAATTCGCCGATGAAAAACTTGTTAATATTTATCGTTTTCCTTTTCGCCCTCTTTGCCGTCGTCAATAACTTGCCGACGCTCGCGCCGGAAATTAAACGACAAAGCGAGCGGGCGGCGATGCCTTTTCGCTATGCCGAACTTTACGCCAGAGAACCCGAAGCGAAAATCAACATCCCGATTCGTAAAATTAGAGTTAATCAAATCGCCGACACTTTCGGCGCACCGCGCGGCGTTGACCGACAGCACAAAGGTCAGGACATTTTCGCGCCGCGCCACACGCCCGTTTATTCGGCGACCGGCGGCTACGTCTGGCGCATCGGCGAAAACAATCTCGGCGGCAATACAGTTTGGATTTTAGGCGCGGGCGGGCGCGTTTATTATTACGCGCATTTGGAAAAATATGCGGACAATTTGAAAGTTGGCGATGAGGTTTCAACGGAAACGGTTTTGGGATACGTCGGAACGAGCGGCAATGCGAAAGGAACGCCGCCGCATCTGCATTTCGGCGTTTACACGGCGGGCGGCGCGATCAATCCGTTGTCGCTTTTAACGAACTAGCTTTAACTTATTCAAAATTCAACCCGATCTGCGAGTCCGCTTTTGCCTTCTGCGCTCGTTTCGTAACCTCTTCCATTAATGGCAGATTCATTCGCGCGCCGTCTAAAATTTCCTGGACGGTGACGATTTGCAAACGGTCGAAAGCATTGTAGTGTTCGGGTTTGAATTGTCCGGCTTCTTTTGCTTCCTGAATCATCGGTTTGGTCGGCGCGTTGCGCGTAATCATAATGCCGCACGCCGCGCCGTCGCGTTCGATTGTGCCGCGCAGTTCGCCCATTTCCTTTCTGCCGATATTGCCTGATTTAACCGAGAGAATAACGGGCAGAATTTCGTCTTTAGACTTGCGCGTGTAGGCAACGCCGTCAATGCCTTTGTCCGCGCCTTTCTTTTCGTTAATCACGGCGCGATTGTCCGAATAAGTGAGAATCGCCCATTTTTCAAATTCTTTGCGAACGCGGTCGTCCTTTTTATGAATCAGCGCGTCAACCGATTCCATATCCTGTGGAATGCCGTGCAGTTCGACCGCATCAACCGCCGCTTGCCCTTCGCTGTCCTTGAGGCGTTTCAAAATCAGCGCGACGCTTTGATAGGTAATATCCATTCCAATCCAGCGGCGTTTCAAACGATTGGCGACGGCGACGGTCGTGCCGCACCCGCAAAACGCATCAAGCACGACATCAGTTTCATTGGAAGACGCGCTGATGATTCTTTCGAGAAGTGCTTCGGGTTTTTGGGTTGGATAGCCGAGTCTTTCTGTTGCTTGGGAATTTATTGAATCAATATCAATCCAAATATTGTCCATAATTACTCCCTTTCCTTCGTGTAGATAATTTTTTATGCGAGGTGTTCCGGTGCTTGTGTATTCAATTCTGTTATCTTCAATCAATTGCTCAAGTCTTTGTTGTGAATAAGTTTTTAGATTATCTAAATAATAAATTCCGCGTTCATCTTGTTTCGTAAAGCGAGATTTATATTTGTCGGAATAATCAATTCTTGTAAGTAGTCGTTCACAAATAAACTGAACTATGTTTGAAGCCTGAAAACCTGATTTGCAGGCTTTTTCCAAATGTCGAAAGGGCAAGGCTAACCGCATATTGCAAATGCGCTTTCGACTCATAATCTTCCGCCGCCAACCCTTCGTATTTCAATTTGCGCCAGAGTGTTTCCGCAATGTTCAAATGCGGTGAATATGTTGGCAGATAAAGATGAACAATCCGCGCCCTTGCCACGCCCCGATCCGTTCACGCATCTTTTTGCCCGTGTGAATCCGCGCATTGTCCAAAACGACAACTGTCAATTTTGAAAGCGAAAACGAAAACCGTTCTAGTTGTTCGACCACAAAAGCGGCATCTATCTTCTCTTCGCTCGTCGCCATCCAACTTTTATTCGAGCGTGTCAACAACCCGAAACAATTGATGCCTGTGCCTTTCTCAGACGGCATCGAAACTTCTTCGTCACCAAACTGCCAACCATACGGCACGTTCGGCTCCAAGGCGACACCCGCTTCGTCGCCGTAATACAAATCAATCTCGCCGCTTTCGCTTAACCGCTCCATTTCGCCCAACAGCTCACGCTTTAGCCGATAAACCCCTGCCGGCGGTTTCTTTTTCAATCGCTTTCTAATTCGTTTGAAGCGGCAATGGTTTTTTCAAAATCTTTTGAGCGTCGGGGTCGAAAAGGGTTTTTGCAGCTCGGCTTCGAGTTCGGTGCGCGCCAGACCGATGCGCTGACGGGAACGAATCACCGCCGCCCGCACACGATTCAAATCGGTTGCCGCGCTCAGAATTGCCCGCCTTCCGCGCCCCGGACGCATTTTTAATCCCTCAGTGCCTTCGGCTTCAAAACGCTTGACCCACCCGTTCACCGTGATTTTATGGCAACCCAACAAGCGGGCGATTTCACGGCTGGTGCGTTTCTCGCTTTTGAGCAAAATCATTTGACAACACTGTCGAAAAGCGTGACTTTTGCCGCTTCGGTAACCATCTATAAGTTCCTGACGTTGCGCGTCGCTCAATTGAATAACTTTCGTTTTACCCATTATGCGAAATAGTATAGCCTATTTCTGCTCGACTACTTATGTTCAAATAGATATTCGTTTGATTTTGTATAAAACAGAATTACATCACTATTTGATGGAAAACTTTTCGCAATTGATTTACTACTTCCTGTGTTTGTTGTTCTTCGCCAGATTATTTCATTTTGAAACTCGCCGCCACGTTGAACAAAAAGCGCATCGCACACAAGTTTCAAATAATGCGATGCTGTCGGGTCGCAGTGCAGATAAAACGAACCCGTCGGCTTTAATGCGCGGTGAATCTCGGCGATGCGGACGGTCATCGAAACCAGATAGGCGAACAACGCGCCTTTGCCCAGAACTTTTTCCAAACCGTTTATCAGCGCGATTGACTGCTGCGTCTGCACGCCGTTTTTATTCGTCAGAATCTCGTCGAAACAAATGTTGGCGTGGTCGTCCCACGTCCACGTATCAACAAACGCCTGCGCCTGCGCGCGGTCTTCCTGCCCGATGTTGTTGTAAATCTGATTGTAGTTGCGCTTGGAATTAAACGGCGGGTCAATATAGCAAAGGTCAACCGTTTCGTCGCGGACGAATCGCCGCAGGATGTCGAGGTTGTCGCCGTAAAAAAGTTTGTTCATAAAAATCAGTAGTGATAACGGCAAGCGAGGATTCTGATTTTGTTTTCGGTAACTTGATAAACAAGACGATGTTCTTGGTCAATGCGTCTCGACCAGCAGCCGGCGAATTCGTGTTTGAGCGGTTCGGGTTTGCCGATGCCGGTGAAAGGCTCGCGCTCGATTTTTTTGATCAAACTGACGATGCGTAAGGCTTTGGCGCGGTCTTGCTTTATCCACCACGCCAAATCTTCAAACGCCGCCATATCAAATTCCAAGTTTCTCAAGTGTTTCCTCAAAACTGATGCCGGTTGTGCGCTCTTTAGCTTCCAGAAGCCGCCTTTTCATCGTTTCGCTTTTGGTCAAATAAGCCGTTTCCTTCTCCGATTCGATTTCGTGCCAAATCTCTATCGGGACAATTACGCCGACCGGATTTCCTTTCGCGTCAGAAATGTATTGAATATCTGTCATAACGGTTGAATTATATCAAAAAATTTATTTGTATCACTGCCTTTTTTGCGGTTTTACCGCGCCGATATTGTTGTTGTAAATCTGATTGTAGTCGCGCTTGGAATTAAACGGCGGGTCAATATAACAAAGGTTAATCGTTTCGACGCGGACGAATCGCCGCAGAACATCGAGATTATCGCCGTAAAAAAATTTGTTCATCGAATTTATTGCCGAATATTCGGGAACGGGTTTGAGAATGGGTAAAACTCGGAAAGTATCGCGCCGTTATTTTCACCCGATTGCGTCGCGCGAGTCAAGCGGATTTCAAAATCGTCTGATCGAGCAGAGAAGTCTGCGTTTCGGTCAAGGGCGGAATCTAGGCGTTTCATCACAAATTGATAAATCTCGGATTCATTAAGCATTGTCGGCTTGATGAATCCGAGATTTCTGTTTTGCAAATGTAAACATTTTGCCTTTGAACGGCAAATTTACCGTTTAATCTCTGGAATCCGCCGTTTCGGGATTTGCCAGCGTGTCGCTTGCCGTCAGCGGCGAATGTCCGGGGGGCAGAGAGTCTTTTTCCACGAGCGCGTCCAAAATATATGTGAATGTGTCGAGCAATTCGCGGTAATCGCGGCTGGCGGCGGTGTGTTCCGAATAATACGCCGCCGTCAGATGCGCCGCAACTATTTCTAAATGTTGTTTGCGGTTCTCATTCATTAAAGATTTTCTCCGCCCGATGCTCGCCTAATCACCAAGTCCGGTTCTTCTTCGACAATTAAAGTTTCGGTCACGACGAGATCAATTTGCCGCACATCATCGCTATGATCGAGCCGCTTGGCGTCCGTGCCTTCGCCACTTTCCAGTGAGCGAATATCGTTTGAACGAACGTCGCTGCCGCCGTCAGTTTTATTTTTCGACGAACGCAGTAGCATCGCCGCGCCCGTGCCGACCGCGCCGATGCCTAAAAGCGTGACTAAAGTTGACGGGTTGAAAAGTTTCGCGGCGACGCCTTGCTTGCCGCTCGACTTTTTGGCACGCTTGCCGCCTGCTTCGCTCGTGACGATTTTGATGCTTTCGGCAGTCGCCATCGGAATGTGTTCTTCAAGCCAGCGCGCCATTGCGATTTCTTCTGCTAAAATTTCTTCCAAAACCGGGACGCACTGGTCTTCGCCGATGTGTTTGGCGGTGGCGATCAGCGATTTATACGAAGCGATTTCCAGGTGTTCGGCGGTATAATCGGCGAGAAAATTTTTGATCATCTCGTCCGGGAAAATTCCGGTCGAAACGCTTTTTCCCAAACCGAGCGTTTTGCCAAGGATTGATTTGCCGGTCGAAACCTTGCCGCCCAAACTTTCAATCAAATGTTTGACTGCTTCGGCTTGTCGTCTGGTTTCAACCAGATGTCTCATTTGGTGCTGGTAAATTTCCGGGTAATCGCGCGCGTCGTTGGCGTGGTTTTCCAAAACCGGCATCATCGCCAGTTCCGTGCTGTAAGCGTCGTTGAGCCACGAGATAAATAATTCTTTTTCCGTCATTTGTTTTGTTCTCCCTTCTTGTAAATTTTAAGTCTTTGTCGAGATATTACCCGACGTGTTTATAAATAATTTTGAATCAAAGCGAATCGAAAATCGCTTCGACATCAATCTGCTCACTTTGTTTCCGCTTCGTGCGAAGCGGAAACGTCTTTTTGTCGAGCGCGGGCGAGAACGTCAATTCGCAACCGCTGCCAATCCATTCCGCGCCGCGTGTTGTAGTCGTGCGCTGAAAAATAAACGGTCTTCGTTCCGGCGCGCAGCATAAAACGCGCTTCTCGTTTTTGATAGGTGACGCTAAAACCTTTCGTTTTGCCGCTCTCGATTAAATCGCGCGTCATCGCCTTTGCCTGCCGATCTGCTTCTTCCGCCCATTCCGAAGCCATAAAATTCATTTCGTCACCGAAATTTAATAATCGCCGCTCGATGAATTCGACGAAGGCGTCGCGCTGCCCGCCTGGTTTTTATCTCCGCGCGGCTGGCGTTTCGTCGTGCTGATTCTCCTGATTGGGAATCAGCGAATTTTCTTCTTCGGCTTTTTGCGCCTGCGTGTATTGCTGTTTGTCGAGTTCGTGCAGAATATTTTCGCCCGAATGCCCGCTTCCGCCGACCTTAAAGTGATCGGTCGTGATGTTGTTTTTTTTGCTCATCACACTTCTCCTTGAATCTTCTGCAAATATAAAATTCCGATTTCGAGCGCCGTTTTCATCATCGCCCGTTAATGGCTTATCAAACAACTTTAAACGCAGTGATTCATCCGCTCTGTCTGCCAGAAAACAAAAATAGCTTTGCCGCCGTAATCTTGGGATCGTAGCCGAAAAAAATGTTTGTCCGACAAAGATGAAACTATTGATTGCTTCGCATCTCGCCGAGCATTCGTTCGATTTCCGATTTCAAATGTTCGGTGACGGCGGCATATTGCGCTTCGTCCGACATTTCCGGCGTCATAATTTCCCTGGGGAGAAACGGGTTGCCGTAACGGATTTGCGTTTTCGAGAAATTTATTTTACCGGAACTGCGTCCCCAGACTCGATAAAAACCGTCGAGCGCGACCGGCACAATCGGCACGTCAAGTTCGACCGCTAAAATCGCCGCGCCTTTTTTGAACTCGTGCAGTTCACCGTCGAACGCGCGCGCGCCTTCGGGGAAAATGTTTAAGATTTTGCCGTGTTTCAAACCGACCGCGCCCGCTTTCATCGCTTTTAATAATTGCGTGTCCGCGTCAATCGGGACGGTGTTCAGGAAAGCGGCGAGCGACAGCATAAACTTGCTTTCAAAAAACTGGCTCGCGCCGACGGCGAACGAGTTTTTGAAATCGTTGAAAGTGTATTCGCTTGTCACCAGAAACGGATCGAGATAACTTTGATGATTCGGCGCAACAATATACGGGCGTTTCACCGCGCGGAGATTTTCCCTGCCGGAAACTTCGAGGCGCAAAAAGAGGCGGGCGATTAAATTGAAAACTTTGAAAACTATAAAAACCAAAGCCATCCCGAACGTGCGCGATTTTAGAATGCCCTGCACTTCGGGCATCCGGTCGTCGCTTTCGCGGACTATTTTGCCCCAGTTGAAATCCGTCTCGACGATTTCCGTATTCGCGCCGCCCGCGCGTTTTTCGACGAGTTCGATAACTTCCTTGACGGTCAAAGCGTTCGCGGCTTCGTCGCCGTCAAACTCGATGCTGAAGGCTTGTTCCAAACCTGCGAAAACTTCGGCGCGCGAAAGGGAATCGAGTCCCAAATCAATTTCCAAACTCATCGCCGGATGAATCGCGTCCGCCTCAGCCTGTTCGGAATTTTGTTTGACGAGTTTGGCTAATTGTCTGCCGATGGGCGCGTTCATTAACGCCGTGTCCGCGCCAGTGAATTCGAGTTTTTTAAAGAGCGGCGCGTCGCTCGAAGCGAATTTGCCGTCAGCGATTTCCTTTGCCACTTCAAAGCGGCGAACTTTTCTGGTTGCCGTGCGCGGCAGCGGCTCGGCGCGGACGATTGTTTCCCGAACTCGCTGGTATTCGGGCAGCTCACGCCCCAAATCATCGAACTCGTGACGAATCGCTTCGCGCGCGTTGGCGATGCTGTTCTTTTTCATATACTCGAAATCCGGCACGACGACGGCGACGAGTTTTTCCGCGCCCGCCAGATTCGATGTTTCGTCTTTGACGCCGAGAATACACATCTCGCCGACCATCGGGGTTTTTGAATAATGAACTTCCAAATCTTCCGGGTGAATGTTTTTGCCGTTCGGCAGCACAATGACATCTTTCGACCTGCCGACAATGTGCAGATTGCCGTTTTCGTCAAATTTTCCCAAATCGCCCGAACGAAACCAGCCGTCTTCGGTAAAGGCTTCTTTGGTCGCTTCGGGGTTTTGGTAATAACCGCCGAAAACCATTTTTCCTTTGATTAAAACTTCGCCTGCGCCTTCGTCGTTTAATTCGCCGATTTTCGTTTCGGCGTAATTAATGGCTTTCCCGACCGAGCCGACGACGTTATCTTCAAACCTCGTGCAGGAAATCGCTCCCGTAGTTTCGGTCAAACCATAGCCCTGAATCATCGTAAAACCGAGCGCGTGGTAGTCTCTCGCAATTTTTTCGTCAAAACGCGAACCGGCGGAAATCGTTGTGTTGAGCTTGCCGCCGAAACCGTCGTGAACTTTGCCGAAGAATTTTCTGCCGAGATTGACGTTGAAATTTTCGCGCAGATAAAAATTAGTTTTAAGCAGTTTGTCGAACAGCGTCCGAACGACAATAGACTGCTGCGCGACGTTATCGAAAATCTTTTTATGAAACAGATACCAGAGACGCGGAACGCCGGTCAGCAAAGTGATTTCCTTTGTTTCAAAAGCCTTTGTTAGTTCGGCGGGCGCAAGTTCTTTAACGTAATAAACCGAGCCGCCGATTGACGCGATAACCCACAAATTGACGACCTGCGCGAAAACGTGGAAGAGTGGTAGAACGCTCAGGACGACTTCGGTTTCGGAAAGGTGCATTACTTCCTGACAACCGGCGGCTTCGTGGTAAATATTGCTGTGCGTCAGCGGCACGCCTTTTGGTATGCCGGTCGTGCCGGAAGTGTATGTTAGCTGCGCTAAATCTTCGGGTTTGGCGGGCGTCGGCTGTTTATCGAAATCTGCCGGACGCGGCGTTGTCGCCCAATCGTCGAACGATTGAAAGCCGTTGTTCGATTCGATCTGCTGCAACACGACGGCAGGGATTTTTCTGCCCAGCCGTTCTTCAATCGCTTGAAAATCTTTGACGAATTCCTCGCCGATAAACGCCATTTTTGCTTCGGAGTTTTCGATGAAATTTGTAACGGTTTCAATCTCGCCGTGCGGATCAACGGGAACGCAAACCGCGCCGCGAAACAAAATGCCGTAATAGGCAACCGCCCAGCGCGGATGATTTTCGCTGATCAGCGCCACCCGGTCGCCGAAATTTATATTTTCCTTTTCCAGACGGAAAGCAATCGAGCGCACCTGGTCGAGCATTTCGCCGTATGTGTATTTGCCGTCGGTTTCCTCGCCTACGATGCGCATCGCAACTTTGTCTGGATGTGATTCGGCGGCGTTGATGATTAATTGGCAGAATGATTTATGTTCATCCATAATTATTTTTTCGGAACGCGAATCTGCAGAGCATTCGGCACGATTTGGTAAATTGCGGGCAATCGTCCGGGCAGTTCGCCATCGGTTTCAAAATAAATTTTTTGATTGATATTTGAAGGCGAGACTTCGATGCGCGTTGCACGCGTGGATTTGATTTCGGCTAAATCAAGGTGCGAGCCGTTATAAAGTTTGTAGGCGTTCAGTAGAATCTTGGCGGTTTTAATGTCGCCGATATTGACGACATCTAAAAAGCCGTCGTTGATTTTCGCGTCGGGCGCAATCATCATTCCGCCGCCGAAAAACCTGGAATTCGCCACGCAGAAATTTATCGTATTCAGGGGTTTTTCGTCTTTATCGTCGAGTTTGACGCGGACGGTCGTGTAACCCAAATCGAGAACTTCCTGCAAAGTCGAAATGGCGAAACTCGCTTTGCCCCGAAAAACGTCGAGTGGCAGCCAATCCAAAGACGAGCCAGTTTTCACGCGCCCAATGACTGACGCGCTCAAACCAAAAGACGAGACGTTCAAAAAATAACGCGAAACTTGTTCGCCCGCGTGATTAAAGAAAGTTACGCGCCCGGCGTCAATCCATTTCGTCGCGCCCATCCGTAAACATCTTGCGGCTTCGCGCGCATCGGTCGGCATTTTGATTGTCCGGCGAAAATCGCCGCCCGTGCCGCTCGGCAAAACGCCGAGTTCGACCGCTTCTCCGCTTTCCAAAATCCCGTTGGCGACCTCGTTAATCGTGCCGTCGCCACCGCAGGCAATTATAAATTTTCTGCCCGCCTCCGCGCCGCGCTTTGCCAACTGGATTCCGTCACCCTGTTTTTTCGTAAACGCGACTTGAAACGCGCCGAAATGCGCCCGAAAATCCGAAGCGACGCCTGCCCAACGCTCATTAGTCGCGCCGCCCGCCGATTGCGGATTGACGATGACGAGCGGCAAACTCGCGTTTTCGTTTTTCGTTGAATTTCTGTTTGTTTCGTTTGGCAAAATAATTTGCTTCGAGTTATTTTATGGAATTTGCGACGCAGTAATTGGTTTAACTTTTTTCTAACATTTAGTCAACAAGACGAGCGACAAGTAAAAAAGGGATGAAAATTATTGCTTTATTCATCCCTCATCATTCATTCTTCATCCGTTCTCTCACTCGCCATGCGAATGCCCAACGTGGTTTAAGCCGGAAACTGTCGTCTCTTTGCCTGTCCAAACCCAGCCGCGCCGCAGGGTTTTGCCGCTTGTCAGGGACGGATTCCAATTTGCGCTCGAATCAAAGAAAGATTTTCCATCGAAATCGAGAACGGCGAGCGTCAGATTCATTTCACGCTTCAATCGGCTGTAATTCATTTCTTTGGAAGCCCGCGCCATAAACGATTCAACTTCATCAATCTTGCGCGGCAGATTTTTTGTCATCCATTCGGCGCCGCCCGGCGTGACCAGCAGATCGTCTTCGATGCGCACGCCGATGTTTTTATATTTTTCATAAACGGGGCGCACCTTCTCCAGAAACTTTTTGTTTTCGGGCGTATCGGCAAGGTAATCGAGCGCGTCTTCGCGGATGTAAATGCCCGGTTCGTTCGTAAAAATCATTCCGGCTTTGAGCGGCGTTTTATAATCGCCGACATCGTGGACGTTCATTCCCAGCCAATGCCCGAACCCGTGAATATACCATAATTTAAATTGCGGCAAATTAACGTTTTTGCCCTGAAAATTCATTTGGTAAGTCGCGTCCGGCGCGGTGATCAAACCCAATTTTGCCAAGCCTTCCTTTAAAACTCGGTCTGCCGCTTGACTGACCTGGCTGAAATTCGCGCCCGGCTTGATCGCTCGCGCGGCGGCTTCCTGGGCGTCGTAAACAATTTGGTAAATCTCGGCTTGCTCTTTGGAAAATTTGCCGCCGACCGGATACGTGCGCGTTACATCAGCCGTGTAGTGTTCGTATTCCGCGCCGACATCCATCAGCATTAAATCGCCGGTTTTCACCGCGCCTTGCGATTCGACGTAATGCAAAGTGGTCGCGTTCGGACCGCAGCCGACGATTGACGGATAACCCCAGTAATCGGCGTTGCGGCGGCGAAATGTGTATTCGACTTCCGCCTGCACTTCGTATTCGTATTTCGCCCGCCCGACCATCGCCATCGAACGCATCTGCGCTTCGGTTGTGATGTCAATCGCGTGCTGCATCAACTTGATTTCGTATGGCGATTTGATGAGCCGCAATTCGTCGAAAATCGGGCGGGCGTTTTCCGTTTTGTAACCGCCGAGCGATTTGGCAAACTCGCTTTCGCGGCGATACTCGGCTTTGCCGTCGCCGTCCTGCTCACTTTCGGGCAGCAGCAGATAAAGCGTTGCGGCATTTATTGAAACGCTTGCGCCTTCTTTAGCGGCGAAGGGTTTTTTCTCTTTGACCGCTTGCAGAAATGCGTTCGTCTCGCTTGCGTCAGCCATTGATTCAATGCCGGAAATCTTACGGGCGGCGTCGCGCGAATACATTTTGCCGTCCCACGCTTCGGTCGCCGGGTTGCGCTTCGGCAAAAATAA
Organism: Pyrinomonadaceae bacterium; assembly: GCA_030448055.1. GTDB lineage: Bacteria > Acidobacteriota > Blastocatellia > Pyrinomonadales > Pyrinomonadaceae. The sequence continues at coordinate 1,686,786 of JAUJNR010000001.1, read as the reverse complement.
AATTTCCCGCGAATTTCCGCCGTCTTTGATTAAAACAAGCGCCGCGCCCCGTTGCCGCAGATTCGTCAGGTAATAAAGATTGTTTTCCTGCCGATACATAAAATCAACGTCGCCCGCATAATTTCTCGGCTCGGCGCTCATCAAAATCATCATCGAATTATCCGCCATTCGTTCCAGAACTTTCGTCCGCCGCGCCGCCAATTCAGTCTGACGCTCCGCGTCGGTAAATTTCGGCACGGCAGGCGCGACGCGAATCGCTTTCGGCTCGTTTTTTTCAATCGTATTCGCCCGCAATGGCAGAGCCGAAAAAGAGAAAGTCAATAAAGAAACTACTGTCAGGAATTTTTTCATTTTTTACCTCACGAAATTTATATCTTCAGATGTTAGATTGCCGAAAAAGTCTGCCGCGAAAACGCGCAGAATATAACTGCCATTCTCAAGCGCGCCCGCGTCAAAAAAATCTTCTCGAAAATCGTCGCCGCTGACGCGGTTTGTGGCGATGTAATTGAAAATCGTCTCCCCGCTCGCGCCCGATTTGCTGCCCGCCGCGTAAACGTATTTGACGGCATCCGCGTCCGGGTTGCGGTCGAATGAAATCGTCCAATTTATGTTGGCAAGCGGCGTTTCATCAGCGCGCAAAATTTGATAACCGATGCGGTAAACGCCGAGCCGTCTTCGGTCGGCGTTGCCGTCCATGCGGTCGAAGGCGCGGGCGACGATGCGCGTTTTTCCGCCGAGTTTTATACGCGCGTCTGGCAGACGGGTTTCACCGATTAACTGCCAGCCTTCATCGTAAAGCGTGACTCGTTCGATAATCGGCGCAATCGAATCGTTGATGCCCGGAAACGCAAGCGCGTCAAGCGCGTTCATTTCCGCGCCGACGCGCCCGGCGATTAGATGAACGTGATTCAGTGCGTTAAGCGTCCCGATTGCCTCGCCCGCTTCAAATTTTGCGCCGCGCGGAACGCGGACGTTTTTGATTTTCCCTTTTAAAACTTTTCTTGAGCCGGTTAATCTTCCATCTTTGCCAAACCAATCGCCGCGAGATACGACATCAAGTTCTTTGTTGAAAATAAAGCGATTGTCATTGAAAATTTCGTCGTCTTTGTCGCGCCCTAAACGAATATGAATATAGCCGATGGTCGGCATTCTGATTAATTCGCGCGCGGTCGCAAAGTTTTCGACCGCCAGCGGATGCAAAACTTTTTCCGCGCGAACGAACCGCGCCGTTTCGCCGTAGCCGCCGGCAACGTCGAGTCCGTTGTGAAACCAAACGCGCGAACTGGCGTCCACGATTTCGCCGCGAATTTCCCCAAGCGTTCCGGCGATTTCCCGCCGGTTGTCCGGCGGATCAAACGTCCAGCGCGGCGCGGCGGACTGGCGAAATTCTTTCGCTGTAACGCGCATCTCAGCGTTTGCTTCTCTGGTAATTTCCGTTCCGATTTCCGTTGCGGTTAAAACCCGTACGGCTTGGTTTTCCGCGTCCGCAACGAAGAGATTTCCACGCTCGTCGCTCGCTAAACCGCTCGGACGATTAAATCGCGTGGCTCGCAAAACGCCGTCGGAAAATCCGCGTTTTGTATTGCTCAAAGTTTCGACAAACGGAAAAAATCTTCTGCCGACGGCGCGAATCGAATTGCCGTCCGCGACATAAATCACGTTTTTGCCGTCAACGTGAACCGCCAGCGGTTCGACGAAACTCGATTCGTGCGGAACGCCGTCAAGCAAATCTTCCGCGCCGTTTCCGGCAAGCGTCCACGTTTTGCCGCTTGCTTCAACAACGCGCAGACGGCGATTTCCGGCGTCGGCGACGAGCAGATTGTTTTTCCAAATCGCTAAACCGCAGGGCGTATCGAATTTCGCCGACGCGCCGTTTTCCGCGTCGGCAAAACCTTGTTCGCTTCCGGCGACAGTTGCGACTCGTCCGTTTTCAACGACTCGGATTTTGTCGTTGTAAGTGTCAGCGACGTAAATTTTATTTTCAAAAACGGCGACTCCAATCGGCGCGTTGAAAAGCGCGAGATTGGCATTGCCATTGGCATAACCTTTTTGATTTTCAACGCCTGCTATTGTCTCGACCGCGCCGCTTTCGATTTTCAATCGTTTTATCGTGTGCGTTCCCGAATCGGCGACGATTAAATCGCCGTTTACATCAAAGGCGATTTGCGAAGGCGTGTGAAATTTATCTGTTAAAACTGCAAAAGTCTGATTGCCGGACGCGCGCCAAATTTTTCCCGTCTCGCCGTCAGCCACGAAAACTTCGCCGTTTTTGGCGGCGATGCCGAAAGGCTCGCCGAATTTTTCTTGATTATTTAAAATCGTGCGGACTTTTGAAAATGCGGCGGGCGCGGATTTTTCCAGCCGCGCGCACGAAGCCGACAAAACCAAACTTATCAACAATAAAAGCCCGACATTTGAAATTGAATTTTTAAAGATTAAAAAGGCGCGCTTGTTCATTATCGTTCCAAATCAAATTTAACAAGAAAATCGAAAAGGACAAATCGGAAACTTTTTGTTAAGATTTAGGAAACAGCGGCGAAATTAAGGAAAAGGAGAAACGAAGATGTTTTCATTGGAAGATTTATTAGGGCAAAAGCAGGGAACTCAAGCGGTCGAGCAAATCAGCCAATCGCTCGGCGCGAATCCCACAGAGACGAACAGCGCGATTCAGATGGCTTTGCCGATGATTTTGGGCGCGCTAGCGAAAAACGCGCAGCAGCCGAACGGCGCGGAACAGTTATCGAATACTTTGGAGAAAAATCACGACGGCGGAATTCTCGACAACCTCGGCGGATTTTTGGGTAACAACCAGCAGGCGAACGCCGACGGTCTTGGTATTCTCGGACATATTTTCGGCAATAAGCAAGGCGCAGTCGCGCAACAGGTCAGCCAAAACAGCGGTCTCGACATCGGACAGGTCGCGCAGCTTATGATTACGCTCGCGCCGATTGTGATGGGATTTTTGGGCAAAAAGAAAGCCGAACAAAACTTAGACGCGGGCGGACTGCAAAATATGCTCGGCGAGCAGCAGCAGCAAATGCAGTCGTCCGGCAATCCGACGATGGATATGATTTCCGGTTATCTTGACCGAGACGGCGACGGCAGTTCGATGGACGATCTGGCTTCGATGGCGGCGAATTATTTCCAGCAACGCTAAGACGAAAATAAATTTTACAAAATAAAAAAGAGCATCAATAGATTGATGCTCTTTTTTATTTAGATGGCACACCCGACAGGATTCGAACCTGCGACCCTCTGGTTCGAAGTCTCAAAAAGTTGTTTTCTTGAGTTTCGACAATTTCGTTTCCCTACGATTTATTCAGCACTTCTCACATTTCAGTTTATTAAGTTTCGTTAAGTTTTGCTTATTCCGGCACACTTAGCACACATTTGGCACACAAATAATTAACGTTAAAGTTTGGATTCCGGCACGCATACGCCTTTACTTCGGCTTTCAAAAAGCCCGAACAAGCGGCGCAATTGGAACTGTTTCAAGACTCATTGAACACGCAGAGTTTCGGAATTTTAATTTTGAGATATGTTTTGACACAGTTTCGACAAAATCAAGCTGGGTATTTTATGAGATTTAATTGTTGATCAAGGCGAAAAAGTGATTCAAGGACAATCATCCCCTTAGGAATGATATTATAATGAAATAATAAATTTGAATGATCGCGGCACGGCAAATGCATTAGAGAAAGTCAGCAAGCTTGATGAAATTTGATTCAAGCCCCGCCGCTAACCCCTCCTTCAGCATAGTTTGCCGCTGTGCTTGACCACCTTCCGAGCGTTCCTTCAGTTATCTTTCATAATAATAGCACAGCCTTAACCGGCTGGGCTATCCCTTTTTTAAAGACAATGAAATAAATCAACAATAATCAACCTTTCGTTCATTTTGAACTGATTCTCATTATTCTTTTTAGATTTACTCTCAATTTGACTTATTATCCTTATCAGAAATGTGCCTGATGACAAATTCCGTCATTTCAAGATGACATTTTTGGATTCAACCGTTCGATTTGACTATTGCACAATGCAAAGCTTATATGCTCCGACGGCATTTTTATTTCTTTGCGCGGAATAAACTTGTGCCGCGTCGCCCGATTGGGACACTACCTGAATTTTATTTGCCTTGACCTGTTTTGATAATTTCGCTCGCACCTCGTGCCAGAGCGTAGACGATTATGGCGTAACAAGCATTTATTCCGGCGGCGGCTGCTTGTTGCGGCGCACTTTCGGCTCTAGACAAATCCGTACTGATACTCAGAAAAATAATACCGATGAAAATCATCGCGCCTGACCAAACGAGAATATGCAGAACGTCGCCGCGTGAAACTTTCGACAACGGCTTGTCGCCTGTTTGCGGCGCGCCGGTCACGCTTTGGTTAGCCGCAATTGTTTGCCCGCCTTGCAGCATCGGTGGAGGGCAAGCCGGCTTGAAAAAAGCGGGCGGCGGCATATTTTCGCCGCATCTTTTACAAATTTCGGCATCGGAAAAATTGACGAGACTACACTTCGGACATTTCAGAGATTGCATTGTTTGATTGGTTTCCTTGTGATGTGGTTAGACCGGCGAGCAGAGAAGAACCGGCATAACCAATAATATCAAATCAACGCCGGACTTTAAACATTTTTTTACCCAATGAAAAAACGGCTCGCCTTGAGCCGTTAATCTTCCTTTGTTTCGTAATCTTTAACCGCCTGCGCTTTATTTTTCTAATGTAGGTACAAACTGAGCAGCGCGTCGGTCTTGATGGAAATTTGTCTTTGGGCAGATTCTCCAAACCAATGACATCGTTTAGAACCGCCAGCGAATGCTCGAAGCGACACACTACAGGCACACATTACTAGAAAAGGGCATCTCGAAAGATGCCCTAAACTATCGATAAAAATGGTACACCCGGCAGGATTCGAACCTGCGACCCTCTGGTTCGAAGTCTTAAAGGGCTGTTTTCTTGAGTTTTTCTGAGTTCATTTTACTTTGATTTATTCAGCATTTTTCACTTTTTACTTCAAAATAGTTTTATTAAGTTTTGGTAAGTTTGGTAGAGTTGGCACTCAATTGGCACTCAAAAGATGCTGAAATCTAGCCCCTTATCATTTTATTTTTCTTCCTTGTAAAGGCAGCTTGGTGTTTCCCTTCTGACTTCGCAGAGACGCTAATGGTTGCCGTCGCGCTCGAGCCGGTAAGTTGAGCTTTTTTATCTGCGCGGGTTTATCAAAGCCGGTCGTTCGACAACTGTCTTTGCCTTTGACGTTGCCGACATAAGCGTAAAGGAGGCGTTATTGTTCGCCGCTCCAGTCTGTGACCGTCATACCCGTTTGCCGCCCAGCGATGCCGAACTGATAACCGATTGTTCCCTGCGCCGAGGTCCGGCTGGTCGCCCGCAGCAATTCTACGGTTGAGATTCAGATATTTCTTCGTAAATTCTCCACCAGCCAGATAAATCTTTACCAACCAAAATTGAGATTGGACTGTAATATTTTTTTCTTTCAGAATATCGAGTGGCGTTGATGCGAATTCTTTTACCTTCTGTTGTGTAAGTTACATTTGAATAAGTACTGTAATCGTTTAATTGTTTGGCGATTGGCATTGCTTCCAAAATCAATTTTTTCCATTGAGCTGCTGTAAATTCCAAAATTCGAGTGCTCCCGCTTGGATATTTTCGGGTATTTCGGACAAAAGATTTGTCTGAATAACACTCGGCTAAAGAAACATCAAAATTCCTAGCGCGTTTGTCGCATTCCTCAAAAAACTCTTGTGCCGATTGCAATGACTTTAAAGATTTGGGTTTAAATGTCGTAGTGCCGGCAGTCTTATCAGAACCTCCCCCAATTTGAGCTGGGCGAATTTGCCTTAATGGTTGTGAAGGAGTTGATTTAGTTACTAAAATTGGTTCACTTGCTTGTTTTTCGGCACGGAATTCCCAGGCTGGTTTTAGCCTTTCAATTCCCCAAACTCCTCTTCTTTCAGATTTCGCTGTTTTTTCCGTGGTTTGATAAACTTCACGTTCGTTTGAATCCTGCGAATCTTTTTCCAAAATCGCATACCATGCGGCACCGTCGCGCAGCATTTGTTCACTCAGATCAATATTGCCGTTCAAAACTCGACCGGTCAACTGTGTCCCTCCTGATAAACTTCTTGCCTGAAGTAGAACAGTTTTGCCTAAGGCAAGTTTTTGAAGATGTTCTTTAACTACATCAGCAAGTGGCTGTCCCGGTTCGGGGACTTCAATAAATTGCAGTTTTACGGTGAGCTTGGCTTCGGCTGTCGTTTCAATCATGATTGTTTTGCCATCAATAATATCTACGACTCTTCCTATCACCCCGGTTTGCGCGAAAGTTATGAAATTAAGCACAAAAATAAAAAATGAACTTAGAAATACTCTCATTTGATTTAGATTAGGACTTACGCAGTTGGGAGAAGCAGATAACGCGGATTCGATAAATAGGCTCGAACCGCATCTCGAACAATACTGGTTTTGGCTTGAATCCAACTAATTCTTTCTCGATAACAATGACTTTCCAGCCGCACAAATGCTCTGATACAAAGCCCGATGTGATTCAGCACCGGTCGAAACCTTCGGCACTGGGCGCGTTCAATCAAGCATTGCTGTTTCAAACTGCGATGATACATCTCTATGCGCCACGACGATTTGGCAAAGCCCATCCGTTCCGCCTCGCTCATCTTTTGAAGACTCGTCGCCCAATACTCCGCCGCGCCGTCTGTGGCGCGAACACGGAATACTTTGATTTCTCCAAATCCTTTGAGCCATACCACTGTTCCATCGCCGCCACACAATCCGGCTTCGGAGACGGCTTGCAACCCGCTTCGGTTGACGTTGATTTGCCGGTTGAACTTTAGGCGCGTCAAAAAATGCCAGCCCAGAGCGCGAACTAATTTGAGATTCTCGACCGACCCGTACCAGCTATCAAAACAAACCAAGTCAGGATGGAACCCGCGCTCGGAAGCCTCCATCAGCATTTCGGCAAAGTGGTCGTTCTTGGTTTTGCCGTCACGGTCTTTATCAAACACGCGGTAATCAATGGGCACTGCTCGGTCGCCGTCAGTCCAGAGCAAAGTAATCAGATTGATGCCGGAGACGACCGCTTTTTGCTTACCAGACCAATGCCGGTAAACCAGAGCATTGAACTCCGAATACGGCTTCTCAAGGGTCGAATCATCAAGAACAAGGATGCCGCTTTGCAAATCAATCTGCGTTTTGGCTTCTTCCCACAGCGTTTCCGCGTCGGGTTCAAGGCGCGACAGAGGACGAGTAAAAGCGTCGTGTGCGGGAGCGTCTTTGCTCTCCGGTTGCACGCGCCCGGCTTCGGTGGCGGTTACATCGCGCGGCGTGGCGATGATAAAGTTAATGTAATCTTCGTCAGTTACTTTCGGCGGATTCATACTTTAATTTTTATCAAATATCTGTTCAACTGCGTAAGTCCTATTAGATTATATTAGTGTAAATGAGCTAAACTGCTCTTTGATCTGAAAGTTAAACTGACTGACGCGCAATGGCAGAAAATCCTGCCCGTATTACAATTTTGCACCGAAATTCGTCTCGTTTGCATCATCGTTTGCGCCGATTTTTTGAAGCCGTCCTTAAAATTCTGCGCTGAAGGAGCGCAGTGACGGCTACTTCCAAAGCGGTGCTGCCTTAATTTCCTGAGTAACTACAAAAACCTCGCCGAAGATTTTGGTTTATTTATAACAAGACGCAAATATTAAACACGGCAAGATTACAAAAAATTTAATTGAATTCCTTAATTTACTCCTTTTGATTTGAGACAAAGCGGATGAGCCTAACAGGAATAATAGCAGCTTTCGAAGAACGGTTTCAAGAAGTTTTTAAGTTGATGTGAAGATTGTGAGTTTGTTTTCTGAGTAAGATAAGCCCGCGCGAATAATCGAATTCGTCCGTAATTTCATAGAGCGTTTTCTTTTTGATAAGCGGTGTAGAAAATGGATGAATGTGAATCAGTAGTAGAAAACGAGCAAAAAGAAAGCAAAAGCCAGTTTTCCCCAGCAATGTATTAGCAAGGCGGCGGTTGAACGCACTTTGCTTGCTCTTTGGATGTTCGTTTTCTCGATTATCCAGTTGAATAAACTTTCAATCGGTTGCCGAAATTTACTGACAAGGCGATTGTAATGCCTTTGAGTTTCAGAGAGTTCTTTGCCTTTTGGTTTTTTGACCGGAGTAACCAGTTTCGTATTTTGTTCTCTTAAGAAGGCGATAATCTGTCTTGTCGGGTAGGCGAGGTCGCCGAAAAGCGTCACGTTTGGTAATTGGAGTTGTTGGTTTTCAAGGGCTTTTGAATCGTGGGCGGAAGCCTCGCGCAGCCAGAGATGCACGGGTTTAGGCAATCTGCCGATTTGCCCAGCGGCGAGGCAGTGCAGGCGCACGCCGTGAAAGCGAGTCTTTTTGGCGGCACAAAATCCAGCGTTGGCAACTTCGCGGGCGACGCGAGCCGAATAGGAATGACCGTGTTGGGCTAACATTACCGGCAGCGAATCAACGATGCGGTCAATTCCGGCTTCAGGCTGTGGATTCAGTGATTTGAGCAGCACCTTGCCGAAAGTTTGAAAACTTGGCTCCAGTAAATTGAGCCGATGAACAAAGGTTTGATACGCCGGAAAGCGCGGAAACCAGGCAGACCAATAGTTCTTGATGAAAGTGTGCATTTGTTTTTTCTGCGACAAGCCGTTCAAATGAGCAAAGAACCAAATTGCGATTAGTTCCTGGTCGGTAAAAAGCGGTTCGTTATTGTTGCTCATTCTTTGAAAACAGGTATCAGAACAAGTATCGTAGATTTGACAGACAAACAGGTAAATTTGAATCAGTTGATTTTCCATAGACAAGAAAATTCTACTAATTCAGCCGTTTGTCTGTCTTTCAACTACTGATTCGCATATGAAAGTCAAGTAAAACCCGTTAATGAACGGTGGAGTCGAGGGGGATCGAACCTCTGACCTCATGACTGCCAGTCTTAATAAGCATTTTAATTAAGTTTGTTTGAGTTTATCAATCATTGATATAGTTATACTTATTGTTTTAATAACTTTGTCTGAGTTTGGTTGAAAATGATGAGTTTTGAGCATTTGACACACTATTGACACACCAAATTTGAAATGAATGACCTATAAAATCTAGTTAAAAGAATTTTCAATTATAAATAGTTCGGTGAATAAATCCAATTGACCAATAAAAGTTCCGCTTACGACATTAGCGATTTTAACGACAAAAGCTGAATTGTTTGTAGAAAGAGTCAGTTCAAAAGAAGCTACGTAATGATAAACGTCCGAGAGTTTTTTGGCGATATTGATATATATCTGTTTGACCAGATACTGAAGGGCAGATTTAGTATCAACAAAAGCATACTCGATGCCGGTTGTGGCAGCGGGCGTAATCTAATTTATTTTCTCCGCAATGGCTATGAAGTTTTCGCAGTTGACGAAAACCCTCATGCCGTCAAGCAAGTTCGGCTTCTGGCAAATGCCCTTGATCCGAATCTTTCAAACGATAATTTTCAAGTGTCCGCAGTTGAAAAGATGCCGTTTCCAGACGAATGCTTTGATGCAATTATCAGCAGCGCAGTTTTGCATTTTGCTGAAAATGAGATGCAGTTTTACCAAATGCTGGAAGAGATGTGGAGAGTTTTGAAAAGTGGTGGATTGTTCTTTGCCCGCCTTGCCTCGACTATCGGGATTGAAGACAAAATTCAATTGATTGAAGAGCGCAAATATTTACTGCCGGATGGTTCTAAGCGGTTTCTGGTAGATGAAGAACTGCTGAATGTGGCGGCAAATCGAATTGACGCCATTCAATTGGAACCGTTGAAAACAACGAATGTGCAAAATCTGCGTTGTATGACTACTTGGGTATTGATCAAAAACTAAACCTATTGAATCGAATGGTGAGTTTGGAAAGAAATTGAACTGCCGACACGCGGATTTTCAGCCTAATTATTTGTGTTGGTTAACTTTATCTAGGTTTGTTTCTGTCCTTATTTACTTACACTATTCGCACTTAAATAGCTTCTAAGTTTGGTTGAGTTTATCTAAGTTTAGGACTGTTAGACGCACAAAAGACGCACAAAAAGATAAGTGAATCCGAGTGTGCGAATAGTTTCGCTCGATTTCATTTTTCGGTGACGAAGAATATCACGGATCTCGTGGGGGAATGACAGACACGCCTGCTTCTGAAATTTTACAGCTCCTTCATCGGCATCGTATTTTTTATATTTGCCGGTGCTATCGTGGCTAATACTCAAGTCATCTGGATGGATATGTCTAATACTTGATGGTCTTGGCTAGAAATAGCACGCCCGCCATACATTACAGGCTCTCCAGTTACTTCATCAAATTGGACTGCCACTGTGTCAGTCGAAATATCCGGGTTAGTATTCAACTGACATCGTGTCAGTTGAATACTAACCCGCTTAGTTTCGGCTGCCACTGTGTCAGTCGAAATATCCAGACTTTGTGTTTCATTGTTCATAAAGACTAAAATTACTCCTGATTTTCTAAACTTCCAAAAACGCCCCTTTTCGGGACACTCGAAACAGAGTAATATTTGTCCCAAAAACTACCCTTTTTGATGTAATGAAGACGTCGGAGTTGACTCGTGCGATAAGATATTTGAAGTGAGTTGCTTTTTATCATTTCTCTGACTACTGATATCAGGATGAGGTGACTTGTCTGGATTTCAGGGAGAATGTGCTTAGGCAGTCGGAATGCCCGGTTTGTCTCATGGTTTGCAATGACCGTTTTTTGATTGGGCTGCCAACCGGCTGCGCTCTAAACAAGTGCAGCCGAACGAATTGCTACATCATGAGTTCACGGCTGGTTAAAAAGATCAGTCTTTATGCCCGAATAGATGAATGAGTTGAGGCACTCGAGATGGAGTGCTGGTGACTGGAAACGACGAGAACCAAAAGAAGCAATTAACGGCTTTGCCTTACACGCGCCTTTTGCCTTTTAGTGATTAAGATTGCCTTATAGGGCAAATGGAAGTCGGGATTTTTGGATTCCGACTTTTTTGATTTTGCACAAAAAATAGTCACATGCAAAATCACGTATCAAGGGTGAAACGCTGTTTTACTAATCGCGTAAGTCGCTTACGCTCAATAATTTAGCGTAAGTCCTTTATTTTGAGGATTTTACCTTGCAGTTTCCAGTCATGTTTGATATTCTCACATAAGTTGTCAAGTAGACAGCATATATCAAATGGCTAACCTTTTTACTGAACAGGCTTTTTCGGAAGTTGTTAACGGGCTTCATAGTCTCTATTACAGTGACAAGGCATTGCTTGGGGAAAATTACGGATTCACAGATTGGTTTACAAAAAACAATGAAAAGCGAACTATTCCCGCCGCGGTTTTTGGTCAAACGCCTACTGACTATGAAACCGCGTGCATAGGCGTAGCTACGCCTAACGGTGACGGCAGGCAATCGCTTGTGAACAAGTTCCGTGCTTTAGGTGCGCCAATAATTCTGGAAGTTGATAATTACGAAATTCGAGAGTGGGGAGTTTCGCGTTTGGAAAACGGTCATGAATTGATTGGGCGTTATCCTGTTGAAGCAATAAGACAAATGTTCGTTGACCGCACACCTGTGTGGCGACCAGAAGCGTTAATGCGGGCAAAAAACATCGGAAAATTTCACTCCACTTTTCAACTCAATTTATTTTCAGGCTTACTTCCCGAATTAGAAGAAAAAATTCAAGCGAGTTTAGAACCCATTCTTAAAAACACTCTTGTTGATACTGTTGAGGCTTATCGTCAAAGCAGTGGGCGCGAACCCAACCCTGCGCATTTATTCAAGCTTATTTTTTGGATTTTAACCGCCAAAGTTTTTTATGACCGACGAGTTAAAGGCTTTAAGTCTCTTTCCTTAGATGCTGACGAGATTTTAAAAGCAGTGGCGAAGCAATACCGAGAACCCGCTCCTAATCTGCTGAACTCAATAGCGAGAAAAGTTGCAGTATCTCATATCTGGAATGGACTTGATTTCCGAAATTTGTCGGTTGAAGTTTTGTCTCAAATGTGGACGAGCATGTTAGTTGATAAAGAGACGAAAAAACGTTTGGGAATTCATAGAACCTCTAGAACGATTGTCCAGTATATTGTCGAAAAAATCCCCTTCGATCAAACTGGCGACGATAAGCGGATAATTTTTGAACCGTGTTCAGGAAGTGCCGGTTTTTTGATCGGTGCAATGAACAAACTTAGGAAAAAGTTGTTCGGTATGATTCCAGAAGAGCGCCACGAATATTTTATTCAACACTTCACCGGAATTGAACAAGAATTTATTGGGGTCGAAATAAGCAAACTCGCTCTTACATTGGCTGACTTTCCTAATCCCGGAGGCTGGAATATCGCTCAGGGAGATGTTTTTGGTGAAGGTGTAATGACGAATCATCTTCGACAATCAGCGGTTGTCCTTTGCAATCCGCCTTTTCAGTTATTTGAGCCAGAGATTAGAAATCGTTATCAACTGCAATCGCCGTGGAAACCCGTCGAACTAATGCATAGAATCTTAAAAGACTTGCATCCAAGCGGGGTTTTAGGTTTCGTTTTACCTCTTAACTTTGTTGATGGCAACAACTATAAAGAAATCCGCAAGCGATTAGCGGAACGATTCGCTGTCATAGACGTTACAGCATTGCCCGACAAAGCATTTGAGGACGCGAGCGTGGAACCTGCTTTGCTAATAGCTAAAGAGCCAATTCCGCACAACACTTGCAAACTTGTTTTCCAGAAAGTATATGACAGCACAACGGCGTGGAAAAACTTCGAGCTTTTTCATGAGATTTCTTTTGCGCCGCCAGTCGAAGAAAAAAGCGTGCAGGAATTAAAAGAAAGTTTTGCGATTCCTGAATTACAGAAAGTTTGGGCGTATTTGAAGAACTATCCGTCACTTGACGATATTGCAGAACTACATCGCGGCTTGGAGTGGAATGTTCCATTAACTAAAAACGGCAAGGAAACAGGAAATCGTCAGTGGCTTGAAAGGAAAGACTCTGCGCCCGACTATATTCTCGGCGTTCCGACCAAAGCAAAATTCAATGTATTTGAGGTGCCGGAATTACGATTCTTAAATCGAGAAAAGAAATATCAGCGGCGTAATGGATACTCATATGATTGGGAAAAACCAAAGGCAATTGTCGTTAAAAACACTAAATCACGGAGGCACTGGAGAATTGCGGCGTTTGCCGACACTGAGGGCATTGCGACTACCACAGGCTTTTACGGCGTCTGGGCAAAAGCGGATTGCGATGAAGTCGTTTTAGCTGCAATTCTAAATTCACCAGTTGCAAATGCTTTCGTCGCAACGCGGGAAGGAAAGCAGAACATAACAAAAGAGATACTTAAACAAATTCCAGTTCCCTATTTTACTGACGAACAAATAGAGCAATTGCGAGTTTTGGTTAAACGTTATCATGAAGCGACAAAGCTCACGGAGTTTTTCAACGCTTCAACCGACGACCCTGAAACGGTGTTGAAGCAAATAGACGCATTGGTTTTGGATGGCTATCGCATGCCGCCAAGATTAGAGCGGGAATTGCTGGATTTCTTTAATGGACATGGTAAAGACCGACCGACACCACATGATTTTGGAGATTATTTCCCAAAAGATTTTGAAATGTATTTTTCGCTTTCAGAATATCTTAAACCTGAATTTCAAACAGGAACTTTTGGAGATTTGGTAAAGCATTTGGAGGCATATCAGTCATAGGACGGAAAGGATTTTTAATTGACACTAATCACGTTGGCGCAATAGTTCGTAATGAGCCAAAGGTAATGGTGCGTGTAAATTCAGTCCCGCCCGAAAACTTCCCGCGTATTTGTGCTATAACTCTAGGAGAAATTGAGGCGGGAAACTTAATCACGGCATCAACAGACCAGCTGAAACGCGATGCATTTATGGATTATGTATTTAAGTGGTTTTTACCTAACACTATTTTTATAGAACATAGGCATCGACACTCATATGCTGAAATAATTGGAAAGATTTTAACCAAATATCCAATGACTGGCAAAAGTCAGAAGACTGAAAGGCATTTAGTTGAGAACGTGGGGATTGACATAAATGATGTTTGGATAGCTTCTGTGGCTTTAGAACATAATCTGATTTTAGTAACTCACGACGGAATGGAAAAAATAAAAGAATTACTTGAGCCAGAACTTGAGTTTGACGACTGGTTATAACTAGAAAATTAAATTGACTAAATTATTGAAAATCAAGCATTTAGCTTGATTTTTTGATGTTTTTGGAGGTATAATAAATGCAGAAAGTAAGAATAATAAAAGCACGGTTGGTTGCGTCAACAACCAACCGTGCCTGTTTAACCACAGCGTGATTGCGCACGATGTAGCCGAGAGATTATTGTGCGTCAATTCACGCTCCAAAATCAAGGAGAGATGCACAATGGAAAACAACGAAAGAACCCGCGAACTACGCGGAATTGATATAGCCAACCGATACACCATCAAAGAACACGGCGGACTATGGTTTGTTCCGTCAGCTTCGGGCAAGGGGATCAAATACAAAGTCAATCTACAAAAACAAGAATGTAATTGCGCCGACTATGAAATCCGAAAAGCGAAATGTAAACATTTGTTCGCCGCCGGAATTACATTTGAAAGAGAGTTTTTGGCAGAAATGGAAAGAACGGACTCGCCGCAAATCGAAACCGTTCTAATGCAGAAAACCTATCCGCAAAAATGGTCTGCTTACAATAAAAGTCAAACTTGCGAGAAATCGGAGTTTCAAAAACTTCTCGCGTCATTATGCAAAGGCGTCGGCGAACCGACGTTGCCGATGAAAACCAAACCGCGAATCGCTTTTGAAGATATTCTTTTCGCTTGCGTGTTTAAGGTGTTTTCTACTGTTTCGGCAAGACGCTTCACAGTTGACCTAGACGAAGCCAGAAAGAAAGGTTTTATTGATTCGCCGATTCACTACAATACTTTGCTTCGCTATTTTGAATATGAAACGCTCGCGCCGCATCTGAAAATGATGATTGAAGAAAGCAGCTTGCCGCTTGCCGCGTTAGAGAAAAGTTTCGCGGTTGATGCGTCTGGACTCTCGACATCACAGGGTTTTACTTGGCTTCACGCGAAATTCACCGAGCCACGACTAATCGAAAAACGCGATTGGTTGAAAATTCACATCTGCGTCGGCACACAGACGAACATCATCACGGCGGTTGAAGTTACCGAGCGATACGATAACGATACGAATTATTTCAAGCCGCTCGTTGAAACGACCGCGCAAAATTTTGAGATGAATGAAATTTCAGCCGACAAAGCCTATCTGTCGAAAGTGAATCTGCAAACGGCAGTTGATAATAATGCGTTTCCTTACATTGCTTGGAAATCGAATAGCCAAATCAGACAGAAAGACGGTTATGAACTTTGGAATCGCTTATATCATTACTACTCTTTGAATCGTGAAAAATTCCTTGAGCACTACCATAAACGCTCAAACGTCGAAACGACTTTTTCGATGATTAAAAAGAAATTCGGCGGCGCGTTAAGAAGTAAAAACAGAACCGCGCAGATTAACGAGGCTTTATGTAAAGTTCTCGCACACAACATCTGCGTTCTGATTCAATCAATGAACGAATTAGACATTAAACCGGACTTCTGGAAATAAGCCTAAAGAAAAAGCCTAGTCATTATGACTAGGCTTTTTCTTTATTTTGACGATTTGCCTTTTATTTGCTTAACTTGCCTTTTAGAACTGCCTTATAGAAGGTTGTAAGGCAAAGCCGCAATTAACAAGAAATCTATTCTATCGAGTTGTGCTTTGAAAACAAGTGTCGAGTCGAAGGTGTGTGAGATTTTCACTTGACATCTGCTCCGTCTTCATAGATGAGACAAACCAAAATGATTCAACGAGTTAGTTGAAATTCGGTATTTGTCACATGATTTTACGGTATATTATTGATACATAGTCGCTTAAATATTCGTGTGAATGATTTCAGACGAATTTAATTCGGTATAAATCAAAGTTCTGCTGCTTCGCTGTGCCAACCGAAAAGAGGCTGGTGGTTTGAAGTACGCACTAAAGGGATAACAGAAAATGAAGAAACATTTGGAAGTTAAAACCATAGGGTCTGACACAACCTTCTTTATATGGCTTGTCCTGGTGCTGTTTGTCTTTTTCCCTTCTTCAGTGCGCGGGCAACAATCGAACATTCTTATTGGGAAAGAATATAAAATTCAATCTCGCATCCTTGGCGAGGAAAGGCGATACGTTGTCAATCTGCCGGGTTCTTACGAAAAAGATGATTTCTATATTCAAAAGAAGTATCCGGTTTTGATCCTCTTGGATGGAGACACCCATTTTCATTCGGCGAGCGGAATTATCCGCTATATGGGCGGGAGCGAACAGATTCCGGAGATGATTGTCGTTGCGGTCTCTAATACGAATCGAAATCGTGATCTGACACCTACGAAGTCAAGTTTAGGGGTTGGTGTAAACAATAATGCTCAGGCTTTTGCGTCGAGCGGTGGAGCTAACAATTTCTACCGTTTTCTTGACACCGAATTGTTGCCGCAGATTAACAAAGACTATCGAACCTTACCTTATCGGCTATTAGTTGGACATTCTTTAGGCGGTCTTTTTGCCGTAGATTCATTCCTCAAGCAAAGTGTGTTCAACGCTTATATCGCTATTGATCCGAGTCTGGTTTGGGACGATCAGGTAATAGTCAAAAAGGCGAGCGAGATTCTAGCGAGTAACAAGTCCTTCAAATCAACTCTGTATATCGCTCAAGCGAACAATCCGTTTGATGAAGGCAAGAATGCCGGTATGAGAGGACAAGCCTTCCAAACATTTCTTGCGAGTTTAACGAACAACAAATCTGAAGGGCTGAAACACGGCTACACTTTCTTTGAGAAAGAAGACCATTTCTCGGTTCCATTGATAAGTCTTTATCACGGACTATTGTTTATATTTGAAGGCTACAAGTTTCCGCTTAACACTCTGGCAAACAAAAACGCTTCTGATGTGAGAAAACATTATGAAATGTTTTCTCAGCGTCTAGGAGTTGATATATCACCGCCCGGAAAACTCATAAACGGTGCCGCGTCTTTCCTGTTGTACAGCGAAAAGAAGGTTGATAAAGCTATTGAGCTTTTCAAGCTCAACCAGGAGTATTACCCGACATCATCCGTAACATACGATAGTCTCGGAGATGCATATAAGGTCAAAGGAAATAAAGAAATGGCGATAATCAACTACAAAAAGTCGTTGGAGATGAATCCCGAAAATGAAAAAGCGAAAAGGTTGATAAAAGAACTGACGCAAGACTGAATGTTTATCATTAATCAAACTCTGCGCCAACAAGCAGCCTCATTTCAGAAGTGGGCAGCAGAACAAGTCATTGTGCCGGGCTCGAAACAGCTACGTTGTTAAAAACTTTGTGTGGTAAATTCAACATGCGTATTGCCGGTTTCACGCCCGGAGAACTCCGCCGTTTGATGCCTCATGGTAAAATCGAGATTGTGTTATGGCAGGATTTTGGAAAGACAAATCTGAAAAACCGTTAGTGTGAAATTATTATGGATGGTTACAACGTTTCAAAAACGACCCTTTTGGGGGCAGTTTTTTTCAAAAGTGCTATTTGCCTCGTCACTTGACAAAATAAACAGGAAAATTAAAATATCAATAAGTTTAAGCAAGAGGCACCTTGTCATAATTCTCTGCGCAACAATCGCAACACCAAGTGCCACGGTGAAAATGCGGGTTGCGCTAAATGAGGTGTATTCATGCTTAGATTTTTTCTTTCAATCGTTTCTCTATTTTTTATAACTGCCGTTCTTCTCCTTTTAACTAATTTTACTCTAGCTCAGAACATCAAACCTGCTCGGTCCATCGAGGATTCGTTAAGCACAAAGCTTGATGCTGAGGTCAAACAATTTGTTTACAAAGGCTTTTCGGGCGCGGTTCTGGTCGCCAGAAACAACAAGATCATATTAAATAAAACATATGGAAATGCTGCTAATTTTGGCGCAAATCCAGCTTTCTGGATTGCCTCCAATTCAAAATCTTTCGTTGCTGTTGCAATCGTTAAACTCCAAGAACAGGGAAAGCTTTCTGTTAATGATTCGCTAACAAAGTTTCTAAATGATGTTCCGGCTGATAAACAGCAAATCACCATTCATCATTTGCTCACTCACACAAGTGGTTTGCCCCACAAATATGTTGCGGATGGAATAACAAAGCGAGATGAAGCTGTAAAATCTATTCTTTCTCTACCGCTCGGATGGAAAGTCGGTGAAGGCTATCACTACTCCAATGATGGTTACAATCTACTGGCGGTAATTGTAGAAATCGCTTCAAAACGCTCGTTTGAGGATTACTTGCGAAAAGAAATTCTTAAACCGGCAAAACTTAATAAGACCGGTCTTTGGGGCTATGAAGATAATGCAATTCTTGCCCCCGTTGCAAATATAAAAAATACTGAAAAGATAAGACCCGTAATTTACAAAGCAAGCAAAAGCGTGGCTAATTGGGGTTACCGTGGAGCGACCGGAATTTATAGTACGACAGAAGACATCTATAAATGGATACTCGCCTTGGAAAAGAATAAAGTTCTAAATTCAACCAACCGTGAACAGCTTTGGGGAAAACAAGCTTTAATGCGCCAAATTTCACCGACAGAGGAACATTTCTATGGATATGGATGGGGAGTAAGATTCAAAAACGGCAAACGATTCTATGTGCGTCACACTGGCGATGAGGATTGGCTCGGTCATAATGCTGTTATGTGTCTGTATGAAAATGGAGATGTGTACGTTGTATTGTCGAATGCTGGCGCGCCGAATGATGAGATGAATTGGAGTTCAACTGTCTCCCGTGCCTTGCAAAAGCAATTGCAATAATAATTTGAAAGATTCCTCGATGAAAATCCTAAAATACTGTAGGTAGCTTCCAAGCTCGCATAAAGCAAAATTAAGTAGTCGAGCAGAAATAGGTTATACTATTTCGCATAATGGGTAAAACGAAAGTTATTCAATTGAGCGACGCGCAACGTCAGGAACTTATAGATGGTTACCGAAGCGGCAAAAGTCACGCTTTTCGACAGTGTTGTCAAATGATTTTGCTCAAAAGCGAGAAACGCACCAGCCGTGAAATCGCCCGCTTGTTGGGTTGCCATAAAATCACGGTGAACGGGTGGGTCAAGCGTTTTGAAGCCGAAGGCACTGAGGGGATTAAAAATGCGTCCGGGGCGCGGAAGGCGGGCAATTCTGAGCGCGGCAACCGATTTGAATCGTGTGCGGGCGGCGGTGATTCGTTCCCGTCAGCGCATCGGTCTGGCGCGCACCGAACTCGAAGCCGAGCTGCAAAACCCCTTTTCGACCCCGACGCTCAAAAGATTTTGAAAAAAACCATTGCCGCTTCAAACGAATTAGAAAGCGATTGAAAAAGAAACCGCCGGCAGGGGTTTATCGGCTAAAGCGTGAGCTGTTGGGCGAAATGGAGCGGTTAAGCGAAAGCGGCGAGATTGATTTGTATTACGGCGACGAAGCGGGTGTCGCCTTGGAGCCGAACGTGCCGTATGGTTGGCAGTTTGGTGACGAAGAAGTTTCGATGCCGTCTGAGAAAGGCACAGGCATCAATTGTTTCGGGTTGTTGACACGCTCGAATAAAAGTTGGATGGCGACGAGCGAAGAGAAGATAGATGCCGCTTTTGTGGTCGAACAACTAGAACGGTTTTCGTTTTCGCTTTCAAAATTGACAGTTGTCGTTTTGGACAATGCGCGGATTCACACGGGCAAAAAGATGCGTGAACGGATCGGGGCGTGGCAAGGGCGCGGATTGTTCATCTTTTATCTGCCAACATATTCACCGCATTTGAACATTGCGGAAACACTCTGGCGCAAATTGAAATACGAAGGGTTGGCGGCGGAAGATTATGAGTCGAAAGCGCATTTGCAATATGCGGTTAGCCTTGCCCTTTCGACATTTGGAAAAAGCCTGCAAATCAGGTTTTCAGGCTTCAAACATAGTTCAGTTTATTTGTGAACGACTACTTAGGCGAATATAAATATACACAAACCCGTCAAAGAGGAAATGTCGTCGCCGGTGAAGCCGAATCATTTCTTCGCACGCATCATGGAGTTTTCGGGTAGAGCTATCATTTCTAATTTTTAATTTACTTTCTTGTCTGGACTTATTCTAATATCTATACTTTCGATTTAACCGAAGCATTTTCGACTAGCGGTGAGAGCAAAAGTTTTAGAGCTTCGCTCTCGCGATAAAGTTGAATTTTGCAATTGCCGTTATGAGCCGTGAAAAAATATCAGGGGGCGTTTTTGAGTCAATTTGCAAGCCCCAAAACGTCTTTCTGCTTTTAGAATTGTTTTTCGGGCTTTTGTTTGTTTTTATCACGCCCCCGGCATTGGTCGGTGATGAACCAAACCATTTTTTTAGAGCTTATCAAATCTCCCAAGGGCATATTATTGGGGAAAGACGGGATAATCTGAGCGGCGGCTGGTTGCCGGAAAGCGTTATTTCGACTATTCGAAAACTGGTCGGCAATATCGAAATGAATCAACATGTTAAATTCGACACCAACCTCATTCCCGAATTGCTTTACCTTCCGCTCGAGCCGGAAAAACAGATTTTCGAGAGCTTTCCGAATACGGTCGTTTACGCACCCGTTCCTTACCTTCCGCAGATTCTGGGAATTTCGATCGGAAAGCTTTTCAACGCTTCACCTCTCGTGATGATTTATCTGGCGCGCATCGCCAATTTAATCTTTTTTATTGCGCTGGTTTTCGCGGCTATTAAGATAACTCCGGTTCATAAGTGGGTTTTTTGTTTGATCTGTCTGACGCCGACCGTTGTTTTTCAGGCAGGTTCGGCTTCGGTCGATGCCTTTACTTTCGGAATTTGCTTTCTTACAATTGCCGTTTTTTTATCTTGCGGAGTTGATGACGAAGGTAAACTCGGAAGCATCGATTTGGTTAAAATATTCGTGCTCTCGCTGATGGTTGTCCTGAGCAAGCAGGCATATATCTTTCTGCCTTTGCTTTTTCTGCTGATTCCGCGTCGGAAAATTGGCTCAACCTCTAAATATCTGCTCTTTTTTTCGTCTTTGATTGCCGTTTGTTTGTTTGCAGAAGCGGTCTGGTCGTACCTAATGAAAGCAATCTACTTGCCGTATCGAACTGATATACCGATAAACCCGGAGCAACAAGTCGCTTTTATCATCAATCATCCTTTGTATTTTATCAGCCTGACGGTGCAAAATTACATCTTTAAATTCGGCTATTATTTAAAAGCACTTTTCGGACAGTTAACCTGGTTTGATTTATATGTGCCGACATATTTAACCGTTTTCATGTATCTCGTGATAATAATCGCCGCGCTTCTGGATAAAGATTCAAAAAAAACGGTATTAAAGTTAAATAAATTTATATTCTTGTTGATAATCGGCGGCACCGCCTTTTTAATCGGCGCTTTGCTGTATATGACCTGGTCGCCAATCGGCGGAGACGACATCGTAGGCATTCAGGGAAGATATTTTATTCCCATCGCGCCGCTCATCTTTCTGCTCTTTTATCAGCATAAATTAGAGTGGAAGCATTTCAACCGTCTTGCTCCCGTAATCTTTACCATCGCAGTTGTTTTCAGCCTGACAATCACGCTTTTGACGATATATCGCCGATACTATGTCTGAACACGGCACGCCGACTTAAATTCAGAAATAAATTTCAGTTGTATTTTAACGGGACGACTGCCGTGTCCGACAGAATACAGACAATAGTTTCCAGGTGAGTAAAATCAAAGGTATACAAGTTTTTAACTTCACGAAAGGAGACTTGTTTTCCTTTTTTTAATATTTTTTTGAAAAACGAAAAATCGTGTGCTAATGAACAAAAGAGTAATAATAATCGGAGCTGGACCAGCCGGACTGACTGCCGGTTACAGCCTTTTAAAGAAATCGAAGGAAATAAACGTTACAGTCATCGAAGCCGACCCGAGATACGTCGGCGGAATATCAAGAACCGTCGAATATAAAGGGTTTCGTTTTGACATCGGGGGACATCGTTTCTTTTCAAAGTCGAAAGAAGTCGAAGATTTATGGAGCGAAATACTTCCGCAGGATATGCTTGACCGTCCGCGTTCTTCGCGTATTTTTTACCGCGGCAAATTCTTCTCTTATCCGCTCAGAGCGACCGAAGCCTTGTTTAAATTGGGCGTGTTTGAATCAGCCCGCTGTATGCTGTCCTACGGCAAGGCGCAGATGATGCCAGTTGACAAACCGAAAAATTTTGAAGACTGGGTCAGCAATAAGTTTGGCAAGCGACTTTTTTCAATATTCTTTAAAACTTACACAGAAAAGGTCTGGGGAATGAGTTGCCGGGAAATTTCATCCGATTGGGCTGCTCAGCGAATCAAAGGATTGTCACTAGCCACCGCTGTCAAAAACGCTCTTCTCCCGAAAAGGAAGGCACAAAAAAACGGGGAAGTGATTAAAACTCTAATTGACACTTTCCGCTACCCGCGTCTCGGACCAGGCATGATGTGGGACGCCTGCGCTGAGAAGATTAAAGAAATAGGTGGAAGCGTTTTGATGGGACATAGGGTTACCACCTGTCGATGGGACGAAGATAAAAACGTCTGGACGCTTACCGTAGTTGATTCCACCGGCGCGGAAAGCGAAATGCAGGCTGAACATATAATTTCCTCTGCACCGCTCAGAGAATTAGGCTTGGCGCTTTCGCCAAAGTTGTCGGAATCGGCGACCGCAGCAGCAGGTTCTTTGAAATACAGAGATTTTTTAACGGTTGCGCTAATTATCAAAGACCGCGAACAATTCTCCGACAACTGGATTTACATTCACGACCCGAACGTGCAGGTCGGAAGAATCCAGAACTTTAAATCATGGTCTCCCGAAATGGTTCCCGACCCGAATTGCTGTTGCTACGGGCTTGAGTATTTTTGCTTTAAAGACGACGTTTTGTGGTCGAGTTCCGATGATCAATTGATAAGTCTAGCCAAATCGGAGATTGAAAAAATCGGCTTGGCGAAAGCCGCCGACGTTCTCGACGGCTGCGTTGTTCGGCAGCCTAAAGCTTATCCGATCTACGACGATGAATACGCGGAGCACGTTGCGAGTTTGAAGACCGAAATGGAAGCGCGTTTCCCGACGCTACACGTCGTTGGCAGAAACGGCATGCATAAATACAACAATCAGGATCACGCAATGATGACCGCTCTACTTTGTGCGGAAAACATACTTGCTGGGCATCGGCTTTATGATGTTTGGGGGGTTAACGAGGACGCAGAATATCATGAAGAAGGAAAGGCAGGAATTCAAAGCTCTGTCAGCGGACTCCGGTCGGTTCCGACCAAAGCCGGATTTTCAAACTGATAAGAGGTCTATCCGTTTTTATCTATAAGGCGATTGTTGAAAATTTAGTTGTATTGAAATAAGGCTGCCAGTTTTAAACAGTTGTTTTCTTGAGTTTTTCTGAGTTCATTTTGCTTTGATTTATTCAGCATTTTTCACTTTTTACTTCAAAATAGTTTTATTAAGTTTTGCTGAATTTGGCTGGTTTGGCACTCAATAGGCACTCAAAAATTTGTCAATTAACTTTTAATAATTCATTCCAATTTGTCGTATAGCTTTGGCTTTTTCTTGTCTGCTTCATCAGAGGTTGGGGTAAAGGTAGGACAGAAAGTTCGTAAAGGACAGTTACTCGGACTCTTGGGTCAACGTCGTCGAAAAGGACGGCAAACTCCGAATGGTTATTTCCAACCAGGAACGGCAGCATCCCGGTATCGTCAACGGAAAAGTCATCGAGCGAAAAGGACCGCGCCCGCCGGGAATGATTTTCTTTAATCATTTAGGCGTCGAAATGGGCGGCTTGATTTACGGCGACAACGGCGGCAACGGGCATTTCGGTTCCTTAACCTGGCATAAAGTCAAGGGCGATCAGACGATCGGTTTCAGGCACCTGGAGAGCGACAACGGGACGTATCAAATGGGTTTGGAAATGTGGCAGCCGCCGGGCATTCCGGGCGATGTGCTGAACGAGAAAATCGCAGCCGTTAAGAAAATGCCGGATGAACCAATCCATCAAAGAGGCAACAGTCAAACTGTTATTACTATGAAACGCACCAACAGTTAAAAGACCATCTTCAGCTTTTCCTGATGGCATATAACTTTGCCAAACGCTTGAAAACTTTGAAAGGGCTGACATCCTGCCAATACATCAGTCAATGTTGGCAAAATCAGAAAGAACGCTTTAAGATAAATCCACACCACCTCATTCTGGGACTAAACATCTAGAGTTGCGGCAGCATACTTTATGTAGACCATCGTGAGTGAGGAAGATTCGTTTTGGGTTTGAAGAGAGCGGGCGGAGTCGATTTTTCGCGCCCATGAAAGATTTATCGGTGAGAGATTTATTAAGGGGAAATTTTTCAGATGACTAACGAGACGGCTGCCCAAGGCGCAACGATAAGATTTCCGGAAACGGCGACGGGCGAAAAGCGCCCCAAAAACGCCCACCCCGTACCATCGCTCGGCGTTTTTTCGGCAGTAGCGATAACGGTTGGAATTGTCGTCGGAGCGGGAATTTTTCGCACGCCCGCGCTTGTTGCGGCGAACGCCGGAAGTGAGTGGAATTTTGTCGCGGCGTGGATTTTGGGCGGCGCATTTTCGCTGGTCGGCGCGCTTTGTTACGCCGAATTAACAACCGCTTTTCCGTCGGCGGGAGGCGATTATCATTTTTTGCGCCGGGCATTCGGTGGGCGTCTCGCGTTTATGTTCGCGTGGGCGCGGATTGCGGTCATTCAAACCGGCTCGCTCGCCCTCCTCGCCTTTGTGTTCGGCGATTACGCGCGCCAAATTTTCGATTTCGGAAGCGCTTCGTCAGCCGTCTATGCCGGTGCAGCCGTAGTTTTGCTGACTTTGATTAATGTTGCCGGAGTGCGGCAGGGAACAATGATGCAAAATGTTTTAACCGTTTTGGAAGTCGGCGGCGTGCTGCTGGTCGCGCTCGCCGGATTGTATTTCACAAGCCCGCCAACTGAAGCGGCGGGGATTGAGAGCGGAAACACTATAGCCGCCGCTTCTTCCGCCTCAGCGTCGTTCGGTTTGACGATGGTTTTCGTTCTCCTGACCTTTGGTGGCTGGAACGAAGCCGCGTATGTTTCGTCCGAACTGCGCAGTGCGCGACGGCGAATGGCAACTGTGCTGATCGCCAGTATCCTGGTTATCACAGCGCTTTACCTGTTGATTAATCTCGCATATCTGCGGGCGTTGGGGCTGGCTGGAATGGCAGCCAGTGAAGCGGTGGCTGCGGACGCAATGCGGGCGGCTTTCGGCGCAAGCGGCGCGGTGCTTATCAGTCTGCTCGTGGCGGTTTCCGCCGTAACATCGGCAAACGCCACAATTTTTACCGGCGCGCGAACGAATTACGCGCTGGGAAGAGATTTTCCGGCGTTTTCTTTTTTGGGCAAGTGGAACGAGGGTGCGGGTACGCCGGTCAATGCGCTTGTAGTGCAAGGGGCAATCGCCCTTTTGCTCATCGCCCTCGGCGCGTTAACGCGCGACGGTTTTGCGGCGATTGTCGAATACACGGCACCGGTTTTCTGGTTTTTCTTTTTACTGGTCGGCATCGCGCTTTTCGTTCTGCGCCGCACGGAGTCGAATGTCGAACGCCCATTTAGAGTGCCGCTTTACCCGCTGACGCCGATTTTGTTTTGTTTAACGAGTCTTTATTTGCTGTATTCGAGCCTCGCTTACACGGGCGCGGGTGCGTTCGTCGGCGCGGGAATTTTAATCGCCGGGGCGGTGTTGCAGTTTTTGCTCGCGCGTCGAAAGACTGCCGCAACGCCCGCCGAAACGGTTTTAGATGAAAACAAAGGCGCGCAAAATTATTGATGTAAACGTACAAGGAGAATTTTTAGCAATGAAAAAAAACAGAAATCAGTATTTTCCGCTACTCGCAGTGTTTTCGACTTTACTGCTCGCGGGCTGCAGCGGCACCGCGATGGAACAATCGGCTTCGGCGCAAACCGCTAAACCGCGCCCAACAGCAACGCAAAACACCAATTCCAACGCAAACGTCTCAAACGCGAACTCGACCACATCGAACTCGAACGCCGCCAAAACCTTGCGCGATCCGGACGTGGTTTACGTGCCGACACCGCAGGAAGTCGTGGACGAAATGCTGCGGATGGCTAAGGTCAAGGAAGGGGACGTGCTTTACGATTTGGGCTCGGGCGACGGGCGCATCCCCATCACCGCCGCCAAGCGCTTCAAAATTCGCGCGGTCGGCATTGAGATTAATCCGGTCAGAATCGAAGAGGCGAACCGCAACGCCGCCGAAAATAAAGTGACCGATTTGGTGAAGTTCCGCAACGCCGATTTATTTGAAAGCGATTTTAGCGAAGCCACGGTCGTTACGCTTTACCTGCTCCCCTCGCTGAACGAAAAGCTGCGCCCGAAACTGCTGCGCGAACTGAAACCCGGGACGCGCATTGTCTCGCACGCTTTCCGGATGGGTGATTGGGAGCCGGAGAAATCCGCCGAAGTCAACGGAAAAATGATTTACTTCTGGCGCGTGCCGGAACGCTCGAACAAGTAGCGATAAACTAATTCAAAATTTCTGGTGCATAAAGTTGAAAGGCGAAATGCTTGAATTTTTAAGAAAAAATTAGCTGCAAATGAACTCAAAATAATATCCGTGTCATTTGCGTTAATCAGTGGCTAATTTTTTCCTTAATTTTTTGTGCAACTTGGTATTAAACGGTGGGCGATTCTCCGATTACGATTGATAAGCTTTTATGAGTCTTTCCCACAAAAAAAAACGAAAATCGGCATTGCTATTCTCGTCGACGGAAGTTCAAGCCGAATGTGCGGCGTGTCGAAACAGCTTCTGGAATTTCAAGGCAAAACGCTTTTACGCTTGGCGGCTGAAACGGCTTTGCGGGCGGGATTTTTGGCAATCGTCGTTCTCGGAGCAAAACACGAAATTTTCGGGAAAGAAATTGAAGATTTGCCTCTGAAAATCGCGGTTAACGAAAATTGAGAGGTCGGAATCAACACGTCAATCAAAAAAGGTTTATATGCTTTGGCGGAAGAAAATTTAGACGCGGCAATCATTATGCTGTGTCACCAGCCACTCGTGACGGTAGAGGTTTTAATGCGACTTAGAGCCGGTTTTCTCGAATCGAAAAAGCCGCTAGCGGCTTTTTCGTATGAAAACACAATCTTGCTAGGTTATTAATAATCGAAGAGCTTATTTTTCTTATCTGGAAAACAGTTAATGTTTGACGAACGTTATTTTATGATTCATTACTAACCCAATCCGCAGAATTTCAGTTCATTTGAATTAGTTAAGCTATTAATTGATTCGCAATTGTGGGTTTTCTTGCTTTAGCTTTTAGGATTAATTTGATTCGAGAAACTTCTTACCTGTAAAACCCCAAAACTTTACCATACTTTAACATTTCCGAATCTTGGGCTTGTGCCAAAGTGATGAAAAGACCGCTTTCAGCTTTCGCCATTGGGTTTAGGTCTCCCGGTTTCTGGCTTTAATAGTCCAAAGCGGAATGTAATCTGACCCGGTTGTAATAACCTTCAATGTAGCTGAAGACTTCCGAATCCGACCCAATAGTTAAGAACCTTAGAAATCCTTTTTGATTAAGTTCTAGGTATACAGGATATAAAAAACAATAGTCCTAATAAGGAAGATAATGAGTATTACTTACGTAAAGGAGATTGGGCAGATGAAATTTCCCTCTATTATACAATCAATACTATCTTTGGACTGATAAATTGTAATTTCTCTTTAAATAGAATTGCTGCCGATACTATTTTGCTTTTTCAAGAGCTCTTGTCGAATGAAACAGTATCTCAAATACTGAAACCCTCTGTCATGTTTGAATTGAAGAAAAGAAATATTGATGTTCTAGCAATTTTTGATTTGGAAGAACACGAAATTCAAGAATTTATTGAGAAACATACTAAAAACATTCTTGAAATGTTTATCGCAAACATTCCCAATTTTACAGAATCTGCAATTGGTGATTCTTACGAATTTTCCAAAATCGGCTATTTTCAGAATAGCTTGAAATCAGAAATGAAAACAAAGTGGAAACAATTAAACCTACCATCCGACTTCAATTTGATGGGGAAAGAAGATCTGGAAATGGTTAAAAAATATACCTTGGGATGGAAAAGGTGGTTTCTAGGAGATAAGAAAAAACGGCTTAGACTTAACCAATTAGCCGACGAAGCAGACAATTTAAGGAAGGAATATAGAGATGTTAAAAAGAAATACCGTGAACATAAAAAGTCTTTTTTCCTCCTTAAAAAAACTGCTCCAGAAAAGGAGTGGCAAGACTATTGGATAAATTTTTGTGCGGAAAATTTCTCTGAATTAAATTCAGAAGCAATAGCCCCCCTAGCAGTAGAAGAATTTCCACCTTTTGAATTAGTCCACATACATTTGGCTGATGTATATGACTATGATAAGGAAACAATGAAGAAAAAGATTGCTGCATCTCGAAAGTTAAAAAGGGGATAATTTTCTGATAATTATCCCCTTTTTCTATTACCAAAAACGAGACAATTTTTTTTAAGACTTCTCTTACATAACCGATTCCGTTTTATTTAATCTATTTCCGTCGCTGTAAATGCGGCGGATTTTATTTTTGGAGTAAATTTTATGGAAAAACAAATTTTAGTTGTAGAAGAAGTGGCTGAATTGCTGCGGGTTGATAAACAGCGAATTTACGAATTAGTTCGCTCAAATCTCCTTCCAGTAATTCGTCTTGGAGAACGTCAATACAGATTCGATGCGGTCGCAATCCGGAATTGGATCGAGCGCGGGGGAAACGCGGAGGTGAAAAATGACTAGTAATAAAAAACCGTTGGGTGCTGGAACACTCAACGGTTTCAAATTAAAGCTGAGTTTTAATCAGCCTACAAATTACATTACAGATTATAAGTCCGAGACGAACTCGGAAACAAGACAAAAGGTAAGAGTTATCAAATTATTTCGTTGTTTTGGTTGCGACCGATGTTTCTCAACCAGGTTGATGAGCAGTTTTCTGGTGATTTGCAAAAGTTGTTTGATTTCCGAGCGAATAGAAAGTGAACGCTCGCCGCAACGCTTTGTTGAAAAAACGCTGAGTAAAATCGGCGGGTTTTTAAGGAGGTGTGTATGAAAACAACTGATTTTTTACAGAAACTTTCAAAAGTTAAGGTAAGCGGAAACGGCTGGATGGCGCTGTGTCCTGCTCACGCTGATAACTCGCCATCGTTATCAATCAAAGAAGACGATGACAGGATTTTGATTAATTGCTTCTCCGGTTGCTCTACCGAAAGCATTTGCACGGCGATAGGATTAGCATTGAAGGATCTATTTGTTACAACGAACGGCTTTCACTCAAACGATCATCGACCGAACAAAAACGAACAGACGCAGAGAGAAATTGCCACTTATGATTACACGGACGAAGACGGCAATCTGCTTTTTCAAGTCGTGCGTTTTGAGCCGAAAGATTTCCGTCAACGCCGACCTGACGGCAACGGCGGCTGGATTTGGAATACAAAAGGTGTGCGATTGGTGCTTTACCATTTGTCGCAGGTTGCAGCTTCGCCGATTGTTTATCTTGTCGAAGGCGAAAAGGACGTTGAGACATTGCGACGGAATGATTTACCGGCGACTTGCAATCCGATGGGCGCGGGCAAATGGCGCGAGGAATACAACGAATCGTTGCGCGGCAAAACCGTTGTTATTTTGCCGGACAACGACGAAGCCGGACGTAATCACGCTGAAAAAATTGCGGCATCGCTTTACGGTATCGCTAAAGAAATTGTCGTGGTTAATCTGCCAAATCTGAAAGATAAAGGCGACGTTTCTGATTTCTTTGAAAACGGCGGAACGGTTGATGAATTAACTGACTTAGTTGGAAGGGCGGAAAGTTGGAAGCCGAAGGAAAACACTTTACAGAATGACCAGAACTATACTGTTGAAGAAAACTTGTCGCCTCCAGAATTACTTGACGCAGCTTTATACGGGTTAGCCGGTGAAGTCGTCCGCGCGATTGAACCACATACGGAAGCCGACAATGCAGCACTACTCATTCAACTGCTGGCAGGTTTCGGCAGTTTAATTGGAAAGACGGCATACTTTCGTGCCGAAGCCGATCATCACTACACGAAACTGTTCGCTGTGCTGATCGGCGCATCGAGCAAGGGACGCAAAGGCACATCTTGGGGACAAATTAAGCGTTTGTTGTTCCGCATTGATGAGTCGTTTGTCGATTGTATTCAAGATGGTTTATCGAGTGGCGAAGGATTGATTTATCACGTCCGTGATCCTCAATTAAAAAAGGTTCCGATTAAAGAGAAAGGACGAATTGTTGGTTATCAAGATGAACTTGTGGATGAGGGCACAAATGAAAAGCGGGCGTTTGTTGTCGAACCAGAATTTGCGCGTGTTTTGCAGGCAATGACACGAGAAGGTAATACGCTCTCTTCAATTATCCGGCAGGCGTGGGATTCTGATCGTTTGCGGATTATGACGAAAAATCCGATAAAGGCGAGCGAGGCGCATATTTCAATCGTCGGGCATATTACTAAAGATGAGTTGCTTCGAAATCTCGATGAAACTGAAACCGCCAACGGTTTTGCCAATCGTTTTTTGTGGCTATTCGTTCGCCGCAGCAAATATTTGCCGGAAGGCGGAAATCTGCTAGATTCCGATTTGAATTTTTTGGTCGAAAAGCTAAACAAAGCTGTTATGCACGCGAGAGAAAGACAAGAGATAAAACGTGATGAACAGGCTCGGCTGAAATGGATTGAGATTTATCCAAAACTGTCAGATGGACACACGGGATTGTTTGGCTCGGTCACATCGAGAGCTGAAGCCCAAGTAATGCGTCTGGCTTGTCTTTACGCCTTATTGGAGAGTTCCGAAGTGATAATGCTTGAACATTTAGAAGCCGGACTCGCTTTATGGCAATACTGCGAAGATTCGGCGCGGTATATTTTTGGAAATCAAACGGGAAACAAAATCGCCGACACGATTTATGCAGCGTTGCTTGGCACTAATGACGGTTTAACCAAAACACAAATCAGAGACTTATTTCAGCGAAACGCCAGCGCAAACCAAGTCAATGCAGCTTTGAAACTTCTGATTGAAGTCGGAAAAATCAAAGTCATCAAAGAAGAAACCGACGGTAGACCGCGAGAACTTTATCGGGCGAGACATAACGACATAAACGATATAAACGACCAAAGTATCAAAGTTCCTCCATAAAGGGGGCTTTGGTCGTAAAAGTCGTTTATGTCGTAAGCAAAATTCGTCTGAAAATCGAGAGTAGATGCTGAATGATGAGAGAAATAAAACTACTTCTCAGATTGTTTTTTTGCTGGTCTGCCGGGCTTGCGATTTTCAACAGATTTGAGGTCGGATTCTTTGATAACGTGAGAACGTCCGATTCGGCTCGAAGGCAAATCCCCAACGTTAATTAAAGCGACTATTCGACGAACGGATACGCCCAGTTTTTCTGCCGCTTCTTGTGTAGTTAGATAACCTTTCACAAGTGAAATCATACCACAGAAAAACTGTTCCGCAGTAAACATTTAAGTTGACAAACTATGCCGATATCAGTATAGTTTAAGAGTAGTATTTATTTTATTAAGGAGCTGAACACAATGTTTATTTTGAAAGGAGTTGACCAATTAACTTATGCGATTACTAAAGCGAAAAAGATTCGTCCGCGTGTCGAGTTTGACCGCTTTGGACGCTATCGAGTATCGGGACTTAGGGGCGGTTATTACACGGTGATCTGCCGCAAAGACAATCGCGGAGTCAAAGCGGTTGAATGTACTTGTCGAGGTGGCGAAAAAGGTTTGGTCTGCTATCACGCGGCAGCGGCTTTATCGCTTCACATCGGATTGGCAAGGCAACGCCAAACGGTAACTGTTTAATGTCGAAGGCTTAGGAAAGCGCCAGCTTCCCTAAGCCCGAAATATCCAAAGGAAACTAATCACAGAAACCAAAGGACACGCTGATTTTATCAAAAAGCGTGTCCTTATCCAAAACAAAAATCATGACGGGACAAATTGTAAAACGCGGTGAAAATACCTGGTATATTCGTATCTTTCTTGGACGAGATGCGAACGGCAAACGCAAGTATTTTAACAAAACCATTCACGGCACAAAGAAGGATGCGCAAAAATTCTTAACGGCGAAAACGCGCGAAAAAGATTTGGGCGTGTTCATTGAACCGGCTTCAATTTATTTCAATGATTTTCTGAATCATTGGCTTGAGGAAATTTCAAAGCAGAAGGTTAGAGAAAAAACTTTCAATAATTACGAATCACTTTTGAATTGTCACGTTCGCAAAAAACTTGGCTTGAAGCGTTTATCAGACATTCAGGCATACGAAATTCAAAAACTTTACAACGATATGAAAAAGGCGAATTATTCACCAAAGACTATTCGCCACGTCCATAATGTTCTCTCGTCTGCATTAAAACAAGCGGTTAAATGGAAAATGTTAATCCAAAATCCTTGCGATACTTGCGAATTACCCAGACAGGAAAAAGTTGAAATGAAATATTTTTCGCCAGAGCAAACTACAAAATTTTTGGAATCGGCAAAAGAAGATAAACACTTTGTTGTTTTCTTAACAGCGATTGAAACAGGAATGCGACCTGGCGAATATCTTGCTTTGCAGTGGAAGGATGTTGATTTTCAAAATCAAACAATATCTGTACGGCGGGCGGTTTTCATTCGTAAAGGCGGAGGCTTTCTTTTTACCGAACCAAAAACTAAAAGAAGCAATCGAAGTATACCGCTTTCAAGTTCGTTGATAACAGCATTAAAAGCACACAGAATTAAACAACTTGAAGACAGAATGAAACTTGGCATTATTTATCAAAATCACGATTTAATTTTTGCCTCAGAAATTGGAACACCGATAATGCATCGTAATTTACATCGCAGACATTTCAAGCCGATCCTGCAGAAAGCTAAATTGCCCGACATACGACTTTACGATTTAAGGCACACTACAGCCACTCTTTTACTTTCTGCAGGTGAAAACCCGAAAGTCGTTTCTGAAAGACTTGGACATAGTTCAATCGTTCTCACAATGGATGTTTACAGCCATGTTTTACCATCAATGCAGAAGGATGCAACAAGCAAAATGGAAAAAATGATGAAAATGTATTATACAGAAATAAATAAGGTAGGTGTGTTAAGCTGACCGAATGAGAAAATTAGATTTTCCGGCTCTTATTATTGAAACCGTTGAGCAATTGCGAGAACAAGAAAAGAAGGAAAAAGATGCGCGGATCAGATTACGAGTTCAATTACTGCGATTGCTCAAAAGTCAGGAAACCGATTCAATCAAAGATGCTTGTCAAATTTGCGGAATCACGCCAAAACACGGTTATGATTTATGGCATAAATATCGAGATAACGGTTTGAGTCAGTATTTGCGGCTTGATTGGAAACCGCGCTCGTCAAAGCTCAGTAATGAACAACAAAGAAAAGTCATTGAGCGAGCCTCGACGGAAAATGGCTTTGCCAGTCAGCGCGAAGCAGGTCAATTTTTAACCAAAGAGTTTGCGGTCAGTTACACACAAGGTGGAATTTCACTGCTCTTTTCCCGGTTGAGAATTAAGGCAAAAGTGCCGCGCCCATTCAATAAAAAAGCCTCTTTGGAAGAACAGCTCGAATATAAAAAAACTTTGCCACACGAGTAACCGATGAAGCGTTTTATTTTCAGGATGAGATGCGCTTTGGAACGCGCACCGAGTTGGGGCGGAGATGGACGGCAAAAGCGGTTCGCCCCTCGGGAGAGCAAATCATCGGGTATGAATACGGATATTTGTCAGCAGCTTTAAACCCGCGTTCGGGTGAATTGTTTGCGTTAATTTTGCCTGATATGACGGTGGAAAGTTTTCAAGTATTTGTGGATGAATTTGCAAGTTTCGTCGGCGAGCAAACAGCCGTCAGACTAATCACGGACGGGGCGGCGGCGCATCGCAGCACTCGTTTGAAAGTCAGAGAAGAACTGTTGATTGAACATCTTCCGGCATACTCGCCGGAACTAAATCCGGTCGAGCGACTTTTCAAAGAGCTGCGAAAGGAATTAAAGAATCGTGTTTTTGAAAGTCTCGAAGCGATTGAAGAAGCGGTGATAAAAGCAATTGAGCCGTTTCTGAAAGACGGCTCACGGGTGAAAAAATTAACCTTTTATGGTTGGCTGGATACAACACCAACCTAAATTATTTCTGTATTAGATTTTTGGATTAGTGCAATTTAGACAATTTCAATAAAAAAAAGGCAGCTAAAGTAGTTGCCTTTTTCCATTGGTATAAATGATTTATATGAATCTAATAAACACACCGTGGTTCAATTTATGAGAGATAAAAAGGTAGTTTTGAAAAGTGTCTCATAAGTCAACAAAAGGGTTTAATTATGAGATTTTAGTTATGACATGACTTATGACACAAGTAGCGTCAGAAACCTGCGTTTTATTGGGTTTTATTTTTTATTTATTGCGCGGAAAAAATGTGTCAAAAAGAAGCGTTTTTGAGACTAGGTGTTTAGTCCCAAAATGTGATGGTGCGGATTTATCTTAAATCGTTTTTTCTCGTTTTGCCAGCATTTGATTATGAATTCATAAGCGGTCAATCCCTTCAAAGTTTTCAGACGTTTGGCAAAGTTATATGCCGTTAGGAAAAGCTGAAGATGATCTTTGAGTTGCTGATGTGTTTGATAATAGTAGCGTTTGACGGTCGCGTCTTTGATCGTTCGATTCATTCGTTCAATTTGTCCGTTTGTCCACGGATGATTGACTTTTGTCAGGCGATGTTCAATTTGGTGTTGGCGGCAGATGCGGTCGAATAAGTGCATAAATGCACATCTATCTTTTTGGCGATTAGTAAATTGAATGCCGTTGTCAGTTAGAATCGTGTGAATGTGATACGGCACGAGGGCAATCAATTGCCGTAAAAACCGACAAGCCGTATCGCGGGTTTGGTTTGAGTGAAGTTCGGCATAGGCAAATTTGGATGTCCGGTCAATGGCGACGAATAAATAAAGCCGTCCTTCTTCGGTATTAACTTCGGCAATATCAACATGAAAATAGCCGATTGAATACTGCTTGAACTTTTTCTTGACGGGCTTTTCGCCTCTTATATCCGGTAATCGGCTGATGCCGTGTCGTTGCAGACAGCGATGAAGAGCAGAGCGGGTCAAATGAGGAATACTCGCTTGGAGCTCATACAAACAATCGTCGAGCGACAAAAGTGTTTGTCGGCGAAAAGCCACAATCATCGCTTCCTGCCCGGCGGTCAAAACAGTTGAGTGCGCGTGGCGCGGACCCATCGGAGCATCTTCAACCGTTGTTCGCTTGCGCCATTTGGCAACTGTTTTGGCATTGATATGATAGCGCGAAGCTAATTGTTTCAGGCTTTCTTGACTATTTTGTATTGCTCGGCGAAGTGCCGCTGTCGTTGTGGCGCAACCGTGTAAAATTTGTCCCATAGTATTTCCTTGATAAAAAGTGTTATGCATTTTACACCATCACACTTTGGGACTAAACGCCTAGCTAATTCCAGCTATTTAGGCTTTTTTGTAACGAACCAAAATTCAACATTAGTATAACGGCAGTGGGAGGTGACTGCTTCATACCATCAAAATTTCTTACATCCTCAGATTAATTCCTCTAATTCAATTTTTTCCTTCTTTTTCCTTTAATAAACAGCCAACTCCCGACGATAAGAAGGAAAATACTCCCTCCAACAGTAATCCAAATATTACCTGTGAATGTTACTACAAGAAGTCCAATCGCAATCAAAGTTCCGGGTGGAGCAAAAATCAAAAAACCTAGTAATAGCGCAATTACTGTTTTTTTGAATTTGTTGAATAAATGTTGAAAGCTAATGTTCATTTATAGATTTGATCAGTGTCATTTTCGACTTTTCTCGCCAAACATATAACTGAAAGACCGGCTCCGAGACTTGCTGCTGGATTTTGCAAGATTACTGCCTCCTTTTTTAAAATATTTGTAAATGCCTTGTTCAGAAATTGAAAATTTTTCGGAAAGGGCTTAACATCCGACCCGCTATCAACAAGACCTATCTTCTTTAGCAGAAGTCGTCTAGTAACCGCAATCGGTAGTAAAAAACTATTAGCATAAGTCGCCCTTAAAATTTGAAAGCCAGCTTTCTCCATTTTTCGAGTTAATTGTTTGATACTGTATCGCCGCCGGCTGCCAAGAGCCTTATCGTGTCCGCTTCGCATCCAGTTGTACGCCGCTACCCGCACGAATACTAGACCATGGGGTCGTAACACTCGGTACATCTCGCCAATAGCTACTTCGTCCATTTGATTACCCGGGAGTTGCACCAAAACATCGAAGCTGGTAACGAGATCAAATACGCAGTCGGCGAATGGTAAACTAGTTACGGAAGCCTGGGCTATGTTTTGGTGATGCCTTCGGCGGCAGAAAACAAGGGCGTCCTCGACCAAGTCAATACCGAAAACCTTTCCTTTCCCAACATAACGCTTGAGCCAAGAAAGCATGCCACCTGTCCCACACCCCGCATCGAGAATCATTTTGTCTTCCGGAAATTGAGCCTCAAGATCAAGTAATGCGGAAGTAATCCTCCGCATACCAACGAACCACCAAAGAGTTTCTTCTAGGTTGTAAAGGTATTCAAAATCCTCTTTGTGCATTTTAATTCAATCTTAATTAAACAGTAGCCTCAAAATTAAGAGTTACCTGTGCAACTTGGCGCACTTCTGCCTCAGAAAGTTGAGGGTAGAGCGGAAGCGAGAAAATCTTACCGGCAATGCTCTCCGCGACGGGCAGCGGACGCTGCGCATCCGAGCAAAACAATGGTTGTTGGTGAAGGAGGAACGGATAATGAATCATTGTTTCAATTCCCTGTGCAGCCAGATTAGCACGCAAACGTTCGCGCTCTAGATGTTGCACCACGTAAAGGTGAAAGACATGAGACTCTAAATCGTACGTGACAGGAATTTTGAGAGTTCCACCGCTCAACAATTCACGATAAACTGACGCCAAACGTTTCCGACACTTGTTCCATGCTTCAAGATATTTTAGCTTCACACGAAGCACTGCGGCTTGAATCTCGTCCAATCGTGAATTGTGTCCAATGAGATTTGTTTGAAGCGCAAAAGGGTGTCCACCTTGTCGCAGAACTTTGACTCGTTCAATTAGTTTTAAATCGTTTGACGTTACCGCCCCACCATCTCCATAGGCGCCGAGATTTTTAGTTGGATAAAAACTAAATGCAGCGGCGTGTCCATGTGCGCCGGCACGTTTGCCGCCGCTGCATGCACCATGTGCTTGTGCGGCGTCTTCAATAACGATGAGTCCGTACCGAGACGCGACATCGCAAATCCCCTGCATATCGGACATTTGACCGTAAAGATGAACGGGCACGATTGCGCGCGTGCGCGGAGTAATCGCTTTCTCCAACGCTTCCGGGTCAAGCGTTAGTGTTTCTGGATTAATATCAGCGAAGACTGGTACGCCGCCTGCACCCGCGATAGCAAGCGCGGTGTAACCCGCAGTCAATGGAGTAGTGATAACCTCATCATTATGCCCTTCGCGTATCCCCCCGGACGCTTTGAGCGCGAGAATCAGTGCGTCGGTGCCGCTTCCGACGCCAGCCGCGCCGTTGACACCACAAAACCGGGCCCACTCCTGCTCAAAGGCTTCAACTTCGCTGCCTACTATGTAGGCGCCACTTCTTAGAACGCCCCCTATTGAAGCTGTTACTTCATCCTCAATCTCCTTATATTGCCGTTTGAGATCAAGAAAAGGGATTTGCATTTTATTTCCAGTAGTGAGCACGATTTTTCTGATAAAAGTTGATTGTATCAGACAGTCCTTTGTGTATAGAAGTCTGTGGTTGCCAGCCGAGCATTGATTCTATTTTCTGGTAACTCGAGTAAACATTGCCAATGTCGATTGGCTGGTTTTCCGGCGGGAAAGGAATGTTGTGCACTTGCCCCCGCTCGGTTAGGGAGATTAGCTTTTGGGCAAATTCTGAGACACTTATAATTTCTGATCCACCGAGATTAAAAATTTCTCCTTCCGCATCTTTGCTCGCACCAGCCAGTAAAAGCGCATCCACCACGTCATCAACAAAGTTCATGTCGCGTCGCTGTTTGCCCTCGCCGAATAATTCAATCGCTTCACCGTCGATTGCTTGCCGAATAAACCACGGGATAAAGCCTTGTCGATTGTGATGAAGAAGCTGCCGCGGACCATATGTGTTTGTCAGGCGCAGGCACGCGGTTCGTATTCCGTAAACACGGTGATAAAGCAGATGGTAGTATTCGGCAGTTAGTTTATTGATGCCGTTAATGTCGGGGGGAGATAATGGGTGGCGCTCGTCAAGAGGAAGATAGACGGGTCTGCCGTAAACTTGGCGTGTACTGGTGTAAATGATCTTCACTTGTGGATTGGAATGGCGGCACGCTTCAAGCAGAGTTAGCTGTGCAGCACAATTGGATTGAAGGTCTTGATGAGGGTAAAGCATCGAGTCAAGGTGGCTGACGCTGCTTGCGAGATTGAAAATGTAATCTACACCACCAACGAGGTGATTAACTACATAGTCGCTGTTTATATCGGCAATGAGTAACCTGACTCGGTCTTCGATGTTGTGTATGTTGAACCGGTTGCCGCCTTGACCGGGGAGCAGCCCATCAATAATCGTAACTTCTACGTCACCGATCTGAATAAGCCGGTGCGCCAGATTGCTGCCGATAAATCCTAAACCGCCGGTAATTAAAATGCTCCGACCTTTATACTCATTGAAGTAATTTGAACTAGTCATACTTTACTACTGCCTTTTGCGTGGTTGATCTGCTTTTCAGGCGAATCGGCAGCACTACAAGCTTTAGCCAGAGCACGAAAAAGTCCCACGCTGTGCGAGCGACGCGCCTTACGGTAAAAAACTGCGAACGACCGTACTGGCGCGGGTAATGATGGACGGGAGTTTCTACGAAAACGCATCCGGCTCGATGCAGGCGGCGTACCAGCTCAACGCAAATAACGCCGCTCGTTGAGGTTAGATCAAGCGTTTGCATTGCTTGTCTCCGAATCAGCCGGAAATCACAATCAACGTCGCTAATCGGGAGACGGAAAAGAAAACGTGCGATTGTATTGTAGAGTTTGCCAATTATGAGCCGATAAAAGTCATCCGCCCGCTTTATTTTATACCCATTGACTACATCAACTCCGTCAGTCAGCAAAGAGCATAACGTTTTAAGTTCACGCACATCATACTGTCCGTCACCATCGGTATAAAAAATTAGATTTTTGCCGGCTTTGCTGAATCCAGTCCGCAAGGCTGCGCCATACCCTTGATTACGCTGATGATGAATAACTCTAAAATGCGATAAGGTAGCGGCTAGCTCATCTAATATAACGGGTGTTGCATCCGTGCTTCCGTCGTCAACAACCAGCACTTCAAAATCACTGGTCAACGCAGGGAGAGTGTCGAGAGCGTTCTTGACTAATGAGGCAATAGTTCCCGCGTCATTATATGCGGGAAAAAAGACAGTTATATTATCGCCGTTTAAGATCATCGCTTCTTTCACTTAGTAGGATAGGCTATCAATCTGTTCTTCTAATCTAAAACGCTTTTGTTCAGCGAATTAGACGAGAGGGTAAATAGAATACAATTTGTAACAAAAACATCTTGTTACTGAAAACCCATT
Source organism: Pyrinomonadaceae bacterium (assembly GCA_030448055.1). GTDB lineage: Bacteria > Acidobacteriota > Blastocatellia > Pyrinomonadales > Pyrinomonadaceae. Next base: position 1,647,009 of record JAUJNR010000001.1, on the reverse strand, counting down.
AGTTATTAGAAAATTTTTATCTTGCTCGCGACCAATTGAATCGTTCTAAGAGCAAGCTTCTCCAAAAGTGAACTACATTGTGGAAGTTTTCAGTAAATGATTTGTTTTTCTGTCTAATACTATATCATCTTTTGTCTTTGTGAAATTTGCTTTTAAGAAGGTTAAAGTCTTGGCATTCATCTTAATTTTACAAAGACTTGGGTGTTTCTTATCCTTTGGCAATTACTTATCAGGCTTCTCAATCATGTGCTCGCCATTCAGCCGATAAGCTTTTCCGGTGCTGGCATCGAAAGCCCAGGCGGTTATTCTCATCGGAGCATCCGGCAGCGCACTTCGGCTGAAAGTTTTCTGCCATCGTGAGTACAAGTCTTTGCTCTGATTCAAAGAGTCAAGATTGAAATGCCCAAAGAGTTTGGTCACGGTCATGGTAAACACCATCGATTCGTTTTCACTTTCGAATGCCAAAAGAACTGCATCAGCCGGCTCACTCGTACCAGGTAAGACCGCCCATCCAGATGCGGTGAAAATATCATGATTGTCTTGATTGAGCGACTCAAACAGACCGTAACTTGAAGGTGTCTGATTAGTGTTTCCCTCAATATCTAAGACTCTAACGCTCTGAATCAAGCGCGGACTCAAAAAATCTAATTGGTCTAGAGCGTTCGCTTTCTTTTTTAATACTTCCGAGTCTGGGTACAAGCAATTGGTTGAGCAGTCTACTGGAAAAAAGTTGATGAACAGCAACTGCGCCTTCCCTTGTAAACGCAATTGTCTCCACTTGAACATTCCTCGGACTCCTGCCGTCGCTGATAGTAAATGCAACATGATGAAAATTGCCGCCAGTGCAATCATCAATCGCGAAGCTAAAGTTTTACTCTTTATCCACCGCCCTCTTACTATGCTGTGGTTGAGCACAATGGGCACTAAATAGATTAATGATATAGAAAGACAGATCGTGAATGTTGTATACCTAGATATAAGAGACTCTTTAAGACCCAATTGAGACCTTCCGATTGTGATCATAAACGCCGTGAGAACCGAATAAACGCCGAGCATTATCCAGCAGTTTGTGCGGCACCAAAGATCACTCTCTCGCGCCCTTAACACGTAAATAATTACCAAAACATAGATTGTCAGTAAGGCAAGCCCAGTAACGGTGGAGATGTACATCCAGCTCAGAGCGACAGGTGAGCCAAGCAGATTGATAAAGTAGATTACCGTTTGAAAGGGGTGTGCAAGCGGGGCGGACACACTTGGATGCTGTAAAGGTTTACCGTCTCCATACAGATAAATTACAGTAGCTAAACAGAAACCGAATCCCCAACCTAAAAATAGTTTTCTCTTTTTTACCGAATCATTAAGAGTTTGCATGAGAATCGGGACGATCACCAACCAGGATAGAATGCCATTGGCAGATGAAAATGTACTGATGGTGCAAAGACAAGCGGCCGTAAGATACTTGACCTTGGGGCTAATGCCGGAGTAGAGGATCGTCATGCAGGTTGTAATACAGGCAATTGGCATAAAGTATACGATCTGAACACCAAACAGCCAATTCTCATACTGGATCGGGGAGAAAACGAGAAGGTTAGTGAAAAGAAGTACCAGTGATCTCTGAATCGCACTACTGCTGAATGTCGCTTGGCATAAACGGTATAGGTTAAACGAGACCAGACAGGCGAGTAAGAATGTGACGTACATCTCAAACCTAACATCCCAACGCGTCAGCCATCCTAAAATGACGAAAATAGCGTTCGGAAAAAACTGTCTGTACTCGTTAAACTGAGCGAACAGGTCAGCAAAAGTAAGTGAGCCTTGTGACAACTTCTCGAAAAAAGGTGCGATGTCCCATTGATCCCAGTAGGGAACATTAACGCCATACCAAAGGATTAATACCGCGAGAAAACAGGCTGGCAGAGTAGAGAAGAAAAAGATGAACACTTGAATTGATTTCGGTGCTTTGTTATGGCTCATTTCGGTATCCTCATTTTCGGTATCCTCATTCGGACTTTCAAAGCATAAATAATACAGGTATAAGGCGGGAAAGAGAAAAATCACCAGCAAACGCAATCAGAGCAAATTTAGTGGTGACCTGAAACCGTAAAATTGAGCCGTTTGGTTGGCAAGTTTCTTCCGATATTGAAAAATCAATTTAGAGGAGAAACTTGAAATGAAGAGAATTTATACGGATGAACAAATTGTCTACGGATGAACAAATTGTCGGTTTTGTTCGGGAAGCCGAGAAAACCGAAGCGACGATTAGTGAATTTTGTCGGCAAAAGGGATTCAACGAAGGCACGTTTTATAAGTGGAAGAAACGCTTCGGGTCAATGCAGGTTCAGGAAGTCAAAAGATTGCGCGAACTGGAATCAGAGAACGCTCGACTCAAACGGATGCTGGCTGACCGCCTAATTGAGATTGATGCAATGCAGGAACTTCTGGCAAAAAAGTGGTGACGGTTGAGCGCAAACGCGAAGCGGTCGTTTTTCTTCGGACTAAAGAAGTCAGCGAGAGACACTCGTGCCAACTGATACTTTTAGCGCGTTCAACCTGTCAATATAAAATCCAGCGAGAGCCGGATGAAGAGTTCGAGCAAGCGGTCAAAGAATTGGCATTTGCCAATCCGCGATATGGCTACCGGCGTGTTCACGCCCTTTTAAGAAGACGCGGGCAGACTGTTAATCGCAAACGGGTGGTACGGGTTTGGCAAAAGTTCGGCTTGCAGGTGCTGCGCTTGAAACGGAAAAGGAAACGACTGCGGGAGCGGGAGCCGATAACGCCGATTGCTTCACGCCCGAATGAGGCCTGGACGTATGATTTCGTCTTTGACCGTGACGCGGCGGGCAGGCGATTAAAGCTGCTAACTTTAATGGACGAGTTTACGCGGAAAGGTTTAGCAATCAGGGTCGGACGCAATTTCAAAGCGACGCAGGTCAAAGAAGTTTTAGGGGAAGTTGGAGCGCATCACGGTTTTCCGCAATACATACGGTCAGACAACGGCAGCGAATTTATCGCCGGAATCATTAAAGAGTTTTTGGCGGAAAACAGTATCAAGGCGGCACATATCGAGCCGGGCAGCCCGTGGCAGAACGGGAAAGGCGAAAGTTTCAACGGCAAGTTTCGAGATGAATGTCTGCGGATGGAAATCTTCGGCAATTGACGCGAAGCGGCGGTCGTCGCCGAGAAGTGGCGAAACTTCTACAATGCTGAACGACCGCATTCAAGTTTAGGTTATCAAACGCCAAACGAGTTTGAGCGTGATTGAGAAAAGCAACAAAGATTACTGAAAAGCGAAACGATGAGGAAACACGTCATGCCGATGGCTCAATGTTTGGGGTCTTGACAGTGGCGACTCTTTGGATTTCACTGCTTGCGTTTTCAGGCAAAATTGATTTGAGAAAATTTGACTTGTGTACCTGCCAGCGTTGTTTTATTACATCAATATCGACCTTGACGATTGCCCTTAAAAATTCGCGTATCGCCGCGCCGTAAAATTGTTTAGAGTTATCTCGCAAGGCATCGGCTAATTCTCGCGCCGTTGAGTATTCGTGCAAATTTTCGAATAATCCAAAACCAGCGCCGGCATCGGCTTCGACATCGATTAAGCGAACGTTCTGCCCGCCTCGCATCCGTTGTCCGCTTTGGGCTATCAAATCCGGTATTGATACCTCGCCGCTTGAAAGATAAATGATATTCCAGGCGTATCGTTGTTTTAATGCGGCGTGTTGAGTCATTCGGCCTTTTCCAACCCGATTGGCGAGCATATACACGATGCCAGCAATTTTAGCAGAATCGCATTCGCGTTCTTTTGGGCTGCCCGTAAAGATGCATTCACCTGTTCAAAACACATGCCAAAACGCGCCGGATGCGGTTACTTCGTCAGAACTGGAAAGAAAGCGGTAAACTTTATCTCAAAAGCCGCCGCAAGAAAAACAATTAAAAGTGCGGGAAAATAAAAATCAAATCATCAAATAATTTGGTAGATAGTTTAAGGGATGTAATAGCGCAAGGATTGCAATTTTCAGATTTGTTTCCAGCCTTTTCAACTCGCTTGCGACATATCCAATTTCAATTGTTTGACGTAATCAGCCATTTTTACGACGGTTTGAATTTTTTCCCCGGTAACGGCTGGAATCAGTGGTTGCTAATAAACGAATTTGTTTCAGGTGGTGTTTTCGTCCATAATCGATTGCAAACGGTAATTTCTGTAATCATTTGGATCGCCCGCCGCTCCATTCATCGCCGCCAAAATGATATTGAACGTTTCACGCGCCGAGGCAAAATGAACCTTATACTCGCCGCTCTTCTCGCCATTTTCGATGATTTCCGAGAAAAATCTTCGCGCGTCCTCGCCGATGCAAGCCGACTGGTCGTAGTCGAAGAATCCGTGGCAGTAAAGTTTGACAAAAACCCACTCCGGGCGACCTTTTACCGTTACGTTTGCGCTCACCCAACGCCGAAATCTTGCCAAACTCATAGACCGATTTGCCGCCAATGTGCCGTCCTCAATCCGCGGCACTGGCAAACCTTTGATGCGACGCGTCCAATTAAATACGAGCGGTCCGGTAACTATTAACGGCAACTGCGGTTCGCTTTCATTATTTTCCGTAACCTCGACGCGCTTGCCTCGGCGGTGCGGCATTTTTTCGTTCAAAGACAAACCGCATTCGTAAATTTGATTGATGACAGGCATTTGCGTTTCGGCGGGCGCGCTCGGTAAAGTCATATCGGCATAACAGCCGGTTTCCGAGAGAATCTGCAATTCTCCGTCAACGCCGCAAAACCTCCCATTAGCGGAATTTCCGAGCGCGTTATTGCCGTGAACAAACGCATACATTGGTTTTCCCACGCCGTCCATTCTAGACAGACTGTGATGTTGTTCGGCTAAACAGTCACGAAATTCAATAAGAGTTTTCCGCAGATTTTCCGCCGTATCGGGTTTTTCGACACCGTGGTGAAGATGGATTTCCGTTTCGCCCAAGCCTTCTGCCTGCATCGCCGCCAGCGTGTCCAATAGTTCTTTATGATACTGCTCCGCTGGAAAAAAATTTGTGTGGCGAAATTTCGTTCCGTCGGCGTCAACGACGGCTTCGCCGGTCTTGCGCGCCGTTTTAAAGTATTCGTCTAAACGCAACCGCTGCGCATCCAAATCAAGCATTCCACACCGCTTCCAGGACGGTTCAAAATGATTGGCGACGGTAAAAATGACGTGCTTGCGCTCAAATGTTGTCCGTTCGAGAAAACTGCTCGCCCGCGCGAATGGATAGCGAATCAACCACGGCAGACTTGATTTCAGTTTGGTTAATAGTGAGCGATTGTTCGACATTTGTGATTTTTGACATCTCCAAAAACTGTAGTTTTAGGGCAGATAAGAACTGTATTGTTTAACTGTAATATCTATTTCACCTAAAAACTTTAGTTTCGCAAAAAGAATTCTAACAGAAAAAGGCTGACAGAAAAGTGTCAGCCTAAATCTGTAAAGTTACAATCATTGCCTACTGAACACTATCTTTCAGACGTTTGCCGCCCGAAAATTTCACGGTTTTACTGGCTTTGATCGTTATCGCTTCGCCGGTTGATGGATTTCGCCCTTGCCGCTCGGCTCTTTCGCCTAATTTGAGCTTTCCGATTCCGGCAAGCTGAACGCTGCCATTTTCTTTAAGTTCATTGATTAACAGTTCAGCATGGGCATCTAGAACTTCTTTCGCTTTTGTTTTACTCAGCCCGGTTGTTTCAGCAAGCACACTGACTAATTTGCTCATTGATTTTTCTTTTCCGCCAGTTGTGGCTGTTTTTTTAGCTGTCTTGGTTGTTTTTGCCGTAGATGTTTTTTTGGCTGCCATAATTTGGTAATTGTCCTTATTTTAAGATTTGAATAGTTTAGAAGTTACGCAGTTGAACGGATATTTGATAATAATAGAGCATGAATCCGCCGAAATGCTCTGAAGATGATTACATTAATTTTGTCATTGCTTCTCCAAAGCAGTTGACCGCGACAGAAGCTGCTCGCGTGCAGCCAGAGAGCCAAAACGCTCCGGCACATGACGCTTTTACTCGCCTTCTTTCCCGGCTTGAGCCTAATGCTGAAACGCTCTGGCACGAAGCACAAACACAGATTAGCAAAGAGTCCGGCATTTTGGTCTTGGATGATTCGACTCTTGATAAACCGTTTTCCAAACATAACGCTTTGGCTTCCAGACATTGGTCTGGAAAACACAAGGCGGTTGTTTTGGGCATTAACCTGATTACTTTGCTCTGGACTGACGCTGAGCGCGCGGTTCCGACTGATTATCGAATTTTTGATAAAGATACGGACGGCAAAACGAAAAACGATCATTTTCAGGATATGCTTATCGAAGCTCACAAGCGCGGCTTTTCTCCGCAACTTGTTTGTTTCGATAATTGGTATTCTTCGATTGAAAATCTGAAACTCTGTCGCGCTTTGGGCTGGCATTTTCTGACTCGCCTTAAATCAAATCGGCGTGTCAATCCGGATAAAGAAGGTTTGAAACCAATCTCTGAGATTTTCATTTCCGCTGCCGGGCGCCTCGTTTGGCTGCAAGGCTTTGGCTTGATACGAGTGTTTCGGACAGTTGAGGAAAACGGCAACGCGAAACACTGGGCGACAAGCATCGTCGAAATGACAGAAGAGATGCGCAAAGAGTCTGCAAGGCAAGCCAACAGGATCGAGCAATATCATCGCGGAATCAAGCAATTTTGTTTGATAGAGCGTTCGCAAGCTCGGCGTCGCCGACCGTGGCTCAATCACATCTTGCTTTGTTTGCGAGCGTTTTTGCGTCTTGAATGTCATTGTTATCGAAGAAAAGTTAGTTGGCACGAAGCGAAAGTTGGAATTATCAGAGAAGCGCTTCGTGTTTATTTGGCAAATCCAACATATTCACTTATGCCAACTGCGTAACTTCTATGATAATAGCAATAAATGATTAGAAGAAGCTTTTTGAACATCTTGATTTGACCCCTTTCTTCTAACGACTTTGCAATTCACCTAATATGCGCTTGAGTTCATCGAGTTTTTGCCCGGCTTCACCGAGTTTGCCTTCGCTGGTCAGGCTTTGGTAATCGGCAAATGTCTGCCCGGCGAGTTTAATCAATTCACCGGTTGATTGCGAAACGCCGGTTGGTTGAGCGCCGCCGTTATTATCCGGTTTCTTTGTTTCGGCATCTTTTGGATTTGTCTTCGCCGCCGCGCCCAGAAGTTGAGCAAGAGCCGTTTCAAAATTCGCGGCGTAGGTCAGCTTTTCCTGCGTCGCCAAAACGACGAGTCGCAACTCCGGCATCGGACTTCGTTCGGCTTGCAGGTAAATCGGCTCGACAAAAAGCAACCCCGTGCCAATCGGCATTATTATCAAATTACCGCGTTTTACTTTCGAGCCTTGCTGATTCCAGAGCGTGATTTGACCGGACAATTGTGCGTCCTGGTCAATTCTGGCTTCAATTTGCGAAGGTCCGTCAATGACGCGCGACGATGGAAAATTATAAACGAGCAGCCGCCCGTAAGCCCCGCCGTCCGAGCGTCCAGCCATCCACGCAATCATATTGTTGCGATTCGCCGGCGTAAACGGCAAAACCTGCGCGAACTCCGCATTTGATTGCTCGCCGGGCAGCGGCATCAAGACTTGATACGGGTCGAGCGGCTTTGCCTGCTGCGGATTTGTTTTATTCGCGTCATTATTTATTGCCGCTTCACGGGCGATGCTCCAAACGTCTTCGCGCCCGAAAAACATCTTCGCGCTCTGCGTGTGATACAAACCGAAAACGTCGCCCTGCGTTTTGATTAAAGTTTCGGGATAACGAATGTGCGCGCGCAGATCGGCGGGCATTTCATCGGCATTTTTAAAAAGTTCGGGAAACGCTGCTCGATACGCTGAGATGATCGGGTCGGAATCGTCGAAAACGTAAAAATTGACTGCTCCGCTGTATGCGTCAATCGTTGTTTTGATGCTGTTGCGAAGATAATTAACACGCGAGCCGTTCGCGTCGTAATGCCGTGAATACGGAAAGCGATTGCTCGTCGTATAAGCGTCAACCAGCCAGAACAAACGCCCGTCGTCACCCACGACAATATACGGGTCCGAATCGAAAGAGAGAAACGGCGCGATGCGTTTAGTCCTGTCTTTAATGTTGCGGTATAGCAGCACGCGACTCTCCGCCGTCACATCGTCGGAAAAGGGAAGTTTAGTCAAATCGCCAGTTTTCCACGCGATTGCCAGACGACGCAACCCCGATCCGACCGCGGAACCGCCGATCCCTTCGTAATTCGTATAATTATTGTTTTCGCCCTGCGGATAATCGAATTCGCGCTGTTTTGTATTCACATAAACGTCTGTATCCGTGCGCTCGCCAAAGTAAATTTCCGGTCTGCTTACTTTAATTTCGACGCTCGATTCAATCGGCATATTCGATAAGATAAAACGCGGTTTGCCTTCGGTCGTAAATTCGTTGACCGGATTCATCGTGACCCCATAGCCGTGCGTATAAACGAGCCGCTCGTTAATCCAGTTGCGCGATTGTTCGGGCAGTTTGGAGATGTCGAATTCGCGCGCGGCGATCATCACCTGCCTTTCTTCGCCGCCGATTTTGTAACGGTCAACGTCAACGTCCGGGAAGTCGTAGTAAGTGCGAATCTCCTGAATCTGCCGCAGAGTATCCTGCAAAGCCTGCCAATCCCAAAGACGAATGTTGGCGAGCGTCGAGCGGTTGGCTTCGAGATTAAAAGCGGCGTTTGAAGTGTCCGCTGGATATTCGCGCGATTCCACCTTTTCGAGATTGAAGCCCGCTCTCGTTCCGGCAATATTATGTTCGATATACACGGTTTCGCGTCCGAGTTCGTTCGGTTTGACGATAAAATTTTGAACATACGCGGGAATCAGAATAACCGCAACGAGGTAAACCGCAACGGGAATTCCGAGAGCGAATACGATTAAACGCGCGCCTTTCTTGGTAAAAGCGTTGACGAAAAGTATCAGCGCGGCAGCAACGAGCGCGACCGCGACGGCGGTTAAACCCGGTATCAGATAATTGTCTTCGGTATAAGTAACGCCGCTGAAAGATGCGTGGTTGTTCCACAAATAAGAATAGCGCGAGAGAAAAACTTGTCCGGCGACGAAAAGCAGCAACGCGCCGAGGGCAACCGAAACGGCGGAAAAGGAGCGCGACCCAAAGCCGTCGAAACTCTGCTGTTTCTCGTCCAACGTCGTCTGCTGGGGAACAGCGGCTAAAACGGCGCAAATAATCGCGGCAACCAGCAGAATGATAGCAAGTGATGTCAGCCACGAGAAAATCGAGTGATAGACGGGCAAGGAAAATAAATAAAAGCCGAGCGGATTACCGAAAATCGGGTCGGAAGCCGTCGTCGCCGGTTGATGCAAATAAAGCATCCAGGACTGCCAGTCGGCGCTCAAACTGTAGGCGTAAGTGCCGCTGAAGACGAGCGCCAGAATCCAGCCGAGCGGTCGCAAAATGCGCGCCGGATTAATTTCAACGGGCTGGTTATTGATAACGATTTTTCGCGGCGCAAGATTATTCAAGCCGAAAAATTGTTCGAGCCAGTAAAAGCCGCCGCGCAAAACACCGAATGTCAAAACTCCAAAGACGGCGAACAGAATCCAGCCGAGTGCAAATACCGACCAGAAACGGGAAGCGAAACCGAGCGAGTCGAACCACAACGCTTCGGTGTAAAGTCCGGTGCCGCTCAACAGGGTAATAAACAGCAAAAATACTGCCGTGAAAATTATCCATTTACTTCCTCCGCCTTCACGCTCGCGTTTTCGTTTCGGGGTAATGTCAATAATTTCGGCATCGAGGTCGGAATAATCGGAATTGCTCATATCGGCAATCATACGCCTGCCGCGTCGTCTTTCAAAGATAGATTAAATAAACTACCACGCAGCAATCTGACAAGGTATTAAACTCAAAGTGAATAAAAGTATATGGAATTTCAGCATCATTCGGCTGCGGAGGAAGACGAATTGATTTTTAACTGTGTTCTCCGCGCGCCGTCAGATTTGGTGATATATTTATCCGGTTTTCTTCAGCGGATGCGTAAAGAAGACAATACCGAACAGAATCGCCAGTATCGAGTCCAGACCGGATTTCTTCGGGAGACTCACATCTCAGGGCTATAATATAATTGGTAATACTTCCAGCGCGACGATAATTGGTAACACAACCGGCAACCAGTTGAATGTTAATCCGCGCCTTGATCCTGTTCTTCGTGACAATGGCGGTAATACTAAAACATTCGCTCTTCGTATGGGAAGTCCTGCCATTGATAAAGGTGATCCTAATAGCTTCCCAGCCACAGATCAACGTGGACTCTCTCGTCCGGAAGTTTTAGAATGTAAAATTATAAATGTCTCATCTATGAAGACGGAGCAGATGTCAAGTGAAAATCTTACACACCTCTGCTCGACACTTGTTATCAAAAGCGCAACTCGATGGAATGATATTTTTTGTTAATTGCTTCTTTTAATTCTCGTTGTTCCCAGTCATCAGCACTCCGTTTCGAGTGCCTGGACTCATTCATCTATGCGGGCATAAAGACCAGCCCTGGTTGACCAGCCATGAACCCATGATGTCTTATTCGCTCGGCGGTGCTTTTTAGAACAACGCCGGTCGGTAGCCCAATCAAAAAACGGTCATTGTGGACCATGAGACTGAACGGGCATTCCAACTGCCGAAACACCTTCTCTGCTGAAAATCCTGAAGAGTTACCTCATCGGGATTTCAGCAGTCAGAGAACGTCAAGAAATAATTAACTTCAAATATCATATCGCACGAGTCAACCCCGACGTCTTCATAACATCAAAAAGGGTCGTTTATGACACAAAGAATACTAATTTTGATTATTTTGTAAAGGGTTATTTTGAGAGAATCAAAAATCCTTGTCAGAGTTTGGCACTCAACAGGCACTCAACACAAGAAAAGGGTATCTCGAAAGATACCCTAAACTATTGATAATAATGGTACACCCGGCAGGATTCGAACCTGCGACCCTCTGGTTCGAAGCCAGATACTCTATCCAGCTGAGCTACAGGTGCAAAGCAGTTTCGATTTTAGATTGACCGTTTTCGATTTGCAAGCGGGCGAATTGAATAAAAATTTTCTTTTCGGTCAGAACTCAAATTTGAAATATCAAATGCGATTATTTTTTCTGAAACTCCTTTCGGATAAATGCTACCAAATTTCTCATCTGCGCTTCGCTTAATTTTTCTTTGAAGGCGGGCATTTCATCTTCTTCGCCTTCGGCGATATGGCGGTAAAGATTGTCGTCCGAGGCATTCATCGCGCCTTTCGACTGAAAACCGGGAACTTTTATTTTTTTGCCCTTGAATTCCGCCGCGCCGCCTTCGCCCTTTTCCTTGTGACAGCCGACGCACGATTCGAGATAGATGACACGCGACGCGGCAGTCTCGTCCACGGCGGCAATGGTCGGCTGCGCGTTCGCACTGGCTGTCATTGTGTTATTCGAGGCACGGTTTGTGTCGGTCGTCTTTGTTTCGGCGCAGGCGGCGACAAAAATGGCGGCGGCTGATAATATAAGAGCGACTTTAATCAATTTCATTGGTTCACTCCAAAAAGGATTTGCTTGAAAAACTCCGAAAGTTTAACTTATAGTTTGGCGACAACGCAACAAATAAAATTTTTTATGAATAAACCGCTGCGGGAAAAACTGCTGTTGATGCGAGCCGAAGATGCCCGCGTGCGCGAAGAATTGGCGGCAAGCGGCGAACTGTTTGACGGTTATCACCCGGCGATGGAACAAGTGCATTTGAAAAACGCCGCCGAACTCGAACGAATGATTGAAGAACACGGCGGCTGGCTCGGAAAATCTCTGATCGGCGGCGACGGCGCGGAGGCGGCTTGGCTGATTGCCCAGCACGCAATTTCCTTGCCCGAATTCTCGCGCCGCTCGTTGAAATTAATTGAAAAATCCGTCGCCGAACGCGAAGCCGAACCGTATCAAGCGGCTTATTTGCATGACCGAATCAGCTTTCTTGAAAATCGTCCCCAATGCTATGGCACGCAGAGCGATTGGAACGCCGACGGCGTGATGGAAGTCTGGACGCTCGAAGACAATGAAAAGGTTAATGATTACCGCCGCGCCGTCGGCTTAGAGCCGCTCGAAAGTTTGTCTTGGGAAAATGTGGAGACGCAGGAAAACAAGCCGAAGGATTACATTAATAGGCAATCGGAGTTTGAAGCGTGGGCGAAACGAGTCGGCTGGAGAAAATAAATTTTTCGTAACCTGGGAACTTTTAGAGGCGGCGGGCGTGTATCCAGTTTATTGAAAACTGCAAACTCCTCCGTGGTTTTTAATTTAGAAAATCAGACCTTCCTTAAGCCCGTTCTTGAAAAAGCGGGCTTTACCCTTTGAAAATCGGCAAAATTGAACTCATCGTCTCTTCCAATTTACGAAAATTTTCTGTAATTTCGTTCTTGATGAAAAATAAAATTAGATACATTTGGCTGCTCGTGGTGGCGCTGCTTGGGTCGTCGGCTTGTTTGGCACAAACGCCGACGGAAAGTATGAGCGTGGCGGGTTTGAAAGATTCGGTAACGGTGCGCCGCGACGAGCGCGGCATCGCGCATATCGAGGCGAAAAACGAAACGGATTTATATTTCGCGCAAGGTTACGTCACGGCGCAAGACAGATTGTGGCAGATGGATTTATACCGGCGCGTGGCGCGCGGCGAAACGGCGGAGATTTTCGGCAAAACGATTTTAGAAGAAGATAAACGCTGGCGCCGATTCGGTTTCGCCCACGTCGCCGAAGCAAACGTGAAAAACACCGCGCCGGAAAATCGCCTGGCGCTTGACGCTTACGCCGCCGGTGTGAACGCCTACATCGCCACACTTAACGAAAAAACTCTGCCCGTCGAATTTCAAATTCTGCAATATCGTCCGCGCCCCTGGACTGCAGCCGATTCGATTGTTATCAGCAAAATTTTCGACGATGCGCTGAGCAACACCTGGCGAATGGATTTGATGAAGGCGAGTTTGATGGATTTGCCGAAAGAGAAGCGCGATTTGATTTTCAATCCGTCGTCGCCGCTCGACGTTTTGTTGATTGGAAAAGACAATTTAGCCACAGAGCGCACAGAGAAAACTGAGAAAGTTTATAGAAAAGAGCAAAAGTTACAAAATGAAGTTCTTAGTAAATCAATAATATCTAAAAACTCTTTGTCCTCGGTGGCTGAACTTCTTGCCGAAGCCGAAACAGTGCGGCAATCATCTTTAGAACGAATCGGTTTTTATGCCGAAGATTTGGCGGCGAGCAACAATTGGGTTATCGGCGGAAAACGCACCGTTGACGGCAAGCCGCTGCTCGCCAACGACCCGCATTTGCGGGCGGCGCAGCCTTCGATTTGGTATCTCGTCAATCTTTCCGCGCCCGAACTAAAAGTCGCGGGCGTAACGACGGCGGGCATTCCCGGCGTGATTATCGGGCACAACGAAAACATCGCCTGGGGAAATACGAACGTCGGACCCGACGTGCAGGATTTATACGTCGAGACTTTCGACGCGAGCGGCAAATACAAAACGCCGACGGGCTGGGAAACGCCCGTTATAAGAAAAGAGGAAATCAAATTTCGCCCGAATCCTTTATCGGCGGAAACTCAAATTGAAATTTTAGAAGTTACGACGACGCGCAACGGCGTGATTATTTTGGAAGAAGGCGGAAAAAAATACGCGCTGAAATGGACGGCGTTCGATGCGAAAAACGATTCGATAACGATGCTCGCCAAATTGGGTAAGGCGAAAGATTGGACGAATTTCCGCGACGCGCTGAAACTTTGGAGCGGCGCGATGCAAAATTTCGTCTTCGCCGATGTTAAGGGAAATATCGGCTGGATTGCGGCGGGCAAAATTCCGCTGCGCAAAACCGGCGACGGCTCCACGCCTTACGACGGTGCGACTGATGACGGCGAATGGACGGGCTTTATTCCGTTCGACGAACTGCCGCAGCTATACAATCCGCCGGAGAATTTTATAATGACGGCAAATCAGCGCACCGTCGGAAAATCTTATAAATATCACGATTTGATCGCGCGGGCGCATACCGTTTCCCGCGCCAAGCGATTGCAGGATTTGCTTAATGCCAATCGTAAAGTTTCAATCAACGACGCGCGCGATTATCAATTCGATATGTTCAGCGTCATCAATTCCAGGTTCGCGCGTGAAGTCGTCAATCTCAAAGCCGCGTCGGAAGAGACGTTAAAACTGCTTGCGGCGTGGGACGGGCGAATGAACGCTGATTCAAAAGCCGCGCTCGTCGCCGATGCGATGCGCTCGGCGTTTCGCAATAAAATCTTAGGGGGAAATTTCGGCGCGGAACGGGCGCGAAGCGTTTTCTTTCCGCACGACCCGGCGCTTTTTGATCGTTTAATAACCGAACGACCGAAAGAATGGCTGCCGAAGGGGTTCGCCACTTACGCGGATTTGCTGAAGGCGTGTGAAACGGAGGTGAAGGAAACAATCGGCAAACAATCGGGCGCGGACGAAATGAAATGGACTTGGGGCAATCGCGCGAAATCAACTTTTCCGCATCCGCTCGCTGTTGCGCCGCTCATCGGCGGACAATTTATGATTGACGCGCTGCCGCAAAACGGTTCGGGCGGCGCGGGCGCGTCGCCGAACGTCGGCGCGGCAGTTTCGATGCGCTTTATAGCCGCGCCGGGCGATTGGGATGCGACGCGCCACGGCATTACGACCGGACAATCAGGCGACCCAAAATCCGCGCATTGGAAAGACCAGTTGGACGGTTGGTATAACGGCAACACGCCGGTTTTTCCTTTTACAAAATCGGCGGTGGAGAAAGCGGCGAAACAAACCGTTTTGTTAGTGCCGCGAAAATAATTTAACAAGATGGACACGACAAACAGAATTAAAGTTAAAAAGTTAAAACAAAAATGATTTCAATCCTGTCCGTCGTGTCCATCTTGTTTTAATTTCTCGTTTCTGAGTTGCAAAAAGTCGCTTAAAATAATCGCCGCCGCTTC
The DNA here is from genome assembly GCA_030448055.1 of Pyrinomonadaceae bacterium. GTDB lineage: Bacteria > Acidobacteriota > Blastocatellia > Pyrinomonadales > Pyrinomonadaceae. The sequence goes on along the minus strand of JAUJNR010000001.1, from coordinate 1,631,986 downwards.
GCTGTCCACGCGCTCCCAGATTTCTTTTTCGCTCAAACCAAGTTTGGTTAGATAACCTTTCGCTTCGTAAGAAGTTAATCGTTCGTCCATTAGAAAGACCGGAATGTCAACGGACAGCGAAAAATTCCGCGCCAGCCGTCTGGCTTCCTGTGACATTTCGTTTTCGGTTCCGTCCGTGTTGTACGGCAAACCTAAAACCAAACCGACGGCATCAAACTCGGCAAGAAAAGCGATGATTTGTTTAAGAACTTTTTTCCAGGCGCGGCGTTCAATAACGGCGACGGGACGAACCGTAAACTGCAATTCATCGCTGACGGCGACGCCGATGTGTTTCATTCCCAAATCGAGCGCGAGCAATCTACCGCTTCGGGGCGCGCGAAAAACATTTGTAAAATCGTCGGAATTAGTTGTTTGTTTTTCTTGCACGAATTCTATACTTAAAGGATAATCTGAAATTGTTAATTGTCTTTAACAATTTACCACTAGAAGAGGTTTCATCAATGTCATATCGCGGAAAATTTTTTATCGTAATGGTTTCGGTGGCGATTTCTTTATACGCCGTTTTCGGCGGCATTTTGAAGAATTTCCCGTCGTTCGCGCAGCAGCCGATTAACGACTCGGGAGCGCAGGTTCGGATTTTTGAAAGCGTTTTGCAGCACATTCAAAACGATTACGTGGACGAGCCGAATCTGGAAAAAGTTCGCGCCGGAGCCTTGCGCGGTTTAGCTTACGGGCTTGACCCGTACTCGTCGTATCTGACGGCTGACCAGGTGAAAGATTTTCAAGCGAAGAAAACGACGAATAATTTAGTCGGCATCGGCGCGGAATTTTCGCAGGTCTCTTCGTATCTTTACGTGATTTCCGTGACAAAAAACTCACCGGCGGAAAAAGCCGGATTGAAAGCGGGCGATGTGATCGAATATATCGAAAACAAAGCGACGCGCGACATCTCGCTTTACGATGCCCGGCAGCTTCTTTTGGGCGAGGCGAATTCTAAAGTAAATCTGCGTGTTCTGCGTGCGGGTGCAAAGCCGCAGACGATTGCGGTCGTGCGCGGCGGTTATAAAATTCCCGAAGCCGAAGTTAAAGTCGAAACGGGAAAAGTCGGCGTGATAAAAGTTTACAGCCTCGAAACCGGCGAAGCCAAAGACATTCGCAATCGCGTCGCGGAACTCACGAAACAGGGCGTGCAAAAAATTATTTTAGATTTGCGCGGCGTCGCCGCCGGTGAAATCAATGAAGCGGTCGAGGTAGCAAATCTTTTCATCAAAGACGGCAATCTGGCGCAAATCATCGGGCGCGAAAATAAAGTGACGCAAACTTTCGCGGCTGACGCGGGCAAACATCTGTTTGACGGCAAAGTCGTCGCGCTGATTGACTTGGGAACGTCGGGCGCGGCGGAAGTCGTCGCCGGAGCGATTTTAGATCGGCAGCGCGGCGAAGTCGTCGGCGAGAAAAGTTTCGGCGCCGGAACGCGGCAACAATTGTTCACGCTGCGCGGCGGCGATGGGCTTTTACTGACAACGGCGAAATGGGCTTCGCCGAGCGGCAAAGCTTTTCTGGCAAACGAACGCACTGATTCAGGCGTGAAGCCGTCAATCGAAGTCAAACGTCCCGACACGCCGGAACCGCTCGAAGTCGAAGATTTGATTGACCAACAGGAACAAGAAAAACAACAGCCGAATCCGCAAGCTACGCCGACGCCCGCGCCTTCGCCGACCCCAAAACCGAACCCGGAAGATTTGCAGATGAAAAAGGCTCTGGAACTTCTGCAAGACAAAGCGAACGCGGCGAAAGCCGGAGAATAAGAAAAACCCAAAATTTAAAGTCCAAAGTCCAAAGTCGGAAATTCATTTGACTTTGGACTTTGGACTTTTGGCTTGGGACTTTTCACACGAGACTGCTAAAATCACATTTTAATGACCGAGCAAAATTACAGAGTCCGCGAGGTCACGGCAAACGATGCCGCCGAATGGTTTCGCCTTCGGAAACTTTTGTGGGACGAATCGAGCGACGACGAGCATCGAACCGAAATGCTCGATATTTACGAGCATCACGAAACGCAGTTTGTTCTGGTCGCCGAAACCGATGGCAAAAATCTGGTCGGATTTCTCGAAGCCAGCATTCGCCCGTTCGTCGAAGATTGTCACACCGACCACGTCGGATATTTGGAAGGCTGGTTTGTCGAAGAAAAATACCGGAAGCAAGGCATCGGTAGAAAATTAGTCGCAGCGGCGGAGAACTGGGCGCGGCGGAAAGGCTGCACCGAGATGGCGTCGGATTCGGAAATCGGCAACGATACGAGTTTGCGGGCGCACCAGAATCTCGGTTATCAGGAAACTTCGCGGCTCGTGCATTTACGGAAAGATTTAGTTTGATTTTCACTGCTAAAATAATTCAAACAGGATGGACGGGATGAACAAGATAAATCTCAACTGTAAAATTCAGGGCAAAAGAAAAATATCGCTGCCTGATTTACGCCTCAGAATTCTTTGCGTCCTTTGCGTCCTTTGCGGTTCGATTTGTTCGGTCAAAGCGCAATCAATCAATCAAAGTTATCCGACGCCGATTACCTCGAACGAAATCAGCGGACAGATTTTAGCGCGCGACATCGGCGACGCGCGTTTGACCAGCTATTTTTATACGTTTAACGCCGGGCAGGGCGATGTTTTCATCAACGTCGTGACGAAAAATCTGAACGGCGACATTGATATTTTCACTCACGACAATCTTCGACCGCTCTCGAAAATCACGATTTACGCCGACGCGTCGGAGGGCGAAACGGGGCGCGTGATTTATCTGCGCCAACCGGCGAAACTTATTTTGCGAATCGAAGGACGCTCGCCGAATGACGACGCGGCGACTTACCGGATAAAATTCGCCGGAAGTTTCGCGCCCGCCATCATCGCCGAAAATCAGGAAACAGACGCGCCGTCTATCAAAACTGACAATCAAACGGATGTGCGCGTTAATTCGGTCGGGACGATTATCGAGATAAAACCCAAACCGACGCCAACGCCGAAGGAAATTATCGCCGAAGTGAAAAAATCCGAACGGGAAACCAAACAGCGGACCGAAGAAAAATCTACCGTCAGTGAAACCATCGCAGAGACGAAGGAAGCTGAAAAATCGGCGAAGCCGGAAAAAGAACAAATCGCTGAAAAGGAAAAATCGGCACAAGTTCAAAGCGAAGTCAAAACGACGGTTATTGTTACGGATGAGTTGCCGAAAAAAGACCAGACGGAAACCGAAGTCGCCGCTGAAACAAAAAAGGATTCAACCGAAAAAGGCGAAGAAAAATCAGCCGAAACAGTAACGGAAAAAACGGTCGCCGAAGCGGAAACGGCGGCGGTAAAAAAGCCGAAAAAAACCGAAAAGCCAAAATCCGTCAAACCGCTTCCGCCGGCTGCTCTGGAAAATATTCGGCTGATTGTTTTATTCAAAGACGGCACGCGAATCGAACGTCCGATGAGCGAAGTTTTAAGGGTCGGCGTGGACAAAGGCGTTTTGACGGTTATCTCGAAAGACGGCGCGATTGGGCGTTATTCGATTCTCGATGTCGAGAAAATGACGATTGAATAAAGAGGAAAAGCGAAGATTAAGATAAATATTCGACGAAAGATTAAACAGGAGAAATTATGGACGCAACTACGAAAACACAAACAAATCCGCTGAAGGAACTTACCGCTTACGGACAATCGCCCTGGCTCGATTACATTCGCCGCGATTTGTTCACAACCGGCGAATTGAAACGCCTGATTAACGAAGACGGTTTAAAGGGAATGACCTCGAATCCGGCTATTTTCGAGAAAGCCATCGGCAGCGAGCATTATAAAAATTCGATTGCCGAACTCGCGCTCGAAAAAGGTTTAAGCGCCGTCTCGCTTTACGAAAAACTGGCGATTGAAGATATTCAAACGGCGGCGGACGCGCTGCGCTCGGTTTATGACCGGACGAACAAGCGCGACGGCTACGTTAGTTTGGAAGTTTCGCCCGCGCTCGCCGACGATGCCGAAGGAACGCTCGAAGAAGCGCGCCGTTTATGGACGGCGGTTGACCGCCCGAATCTGATGGTTAAAGTTCCGGCGACGGCAGTCGGTTTCAACACGATTCGGCAATTAATTAGCGAAGGCATCAACATTAACGTTACATTGCTTTTTTCGCAGGACGATTACGCGCAAGTCGCCGAAGCGTATATCGCCGGACTCGAAAAACGCGCGGCTGAAAACAAAGAATTATCAGGCGTCGCTTCGGTCGCCAGCTTTTTCGTATCGAGAATTGATTCGCTGATTGACGCGCAAATTGAAGAAAAATTAAAAACGGCGAGCGGCGAAGATAAGGAATTACTGAGCAGTCTGCGCGGCAAAGTGGCGATTGCCAACGCGAAAATGGCTTATCAAATTTACGAGGAACTATTTTCAGGAGAACGGTGGAATAAACTAAGCGCGAAAGGCGCGCAGACGCAAAGGGTTTTGTGGGCTTCAACCGGAACGAAAAACCCGGAGTACAGCGACGTGCTTTATATCGAAGAATTGATTGGCAAAGACACGGTGAACACGATTCCACCCCAAACCTGGGATGCCTTCCGCGACCACGGAAAACTGCGCAACAGTTTGACGGAAAACGTCGAAGAAGCAAAGCAAACTCTTTTGAATTTAGAGAAAGCCGGAATATCTTTGGAGGCGGCAACCGATAAATTACTGGTTGATGCCGTGCGCCTGTTCGTCGAACCGTTCGACAAAATGATTGCGGCGGTCGAAAAGGCGATTGGAGAAAACAAAAAATGAACTTGAATCCGCGAACCTTATGAAAGTTTTGTCGGTCAACGTCGGTCTGCCGCGCGTTGTCGAATACAGAGGCGAACCGGTAGCGACGGGAATTTACAAAGAACCCGTCGGCGGGCGCGTTGCGGTCGGTGAATTTAATCTCAAAGGCGACGCCCAAGCCGACCTGAGCGTTCACGGCGGCTATTACAAAGCCGTGTATGTTTACCCGTCGGAGCATTACGAATACTGGCACAACGAGTTGCCGGAAATGGATTTGCCGTTCGGCGTGTTCGGCGAGAATTTAACTACAGCGGGTTTGATTGAAACAGATGTCAATGTCGGCGACCGATTTGGAATCGGAACGGCGAAATTTGTTGTCACGCAGTCGCGCCAACCGTGTTTCAAACTCGGCATCCGCTTCGGTCGCGCTGATATTATCAAACGATTTGCCAAAAGCGGACGCAGCGGTTTTTATTTGGCGATTGAAAAAACAGGCGAACTTGGCGCAGGCGATGAAATCAAATTTACGAGCCGCGAGGCGAATCAGCCGAGCATTTCTGAGGTTGTGCGCAAGCGTTTCAATCTTTAATCTGTTTGAGAATTTTTATAAAAGCGCCGGTAAATAATCTGACCGGTAATTTTGAAAAGCCGTTCGCGTGTAAATCAAACCGGCTTTTTCCCTTTAAAGTTTTTCACCCTTATGACTTTATAATCTGCCGCAATCTGCCGACGAGTTGGCTGTTTGGATTGATTGCTTCAAGCTCGGCTAAAATTTTGTTGGCTTCTTCCATATTTCCTTGCCTGAAATAAGCCGCGCCGAGATTGTAAAGCGTTGGTTCGTGCTTTGGGTTCGTTTTCAAAGAAGTTTGAAATTCGCTGACGGCGCGCTCGAAATCGGGCGTGGCGCGTTCGACAAACGTGATTCCCAAATCGGTTCTGACATTGGTGTCGTCCGGCTTTTTCTTGAGCGCCCGCTCATACCACTCAGCCGCCGATTCAAACTGCCTGGCGTCGAAACGAGTGTTGCCGAGTTTGACGATTAAATCGTAATCGTCGGGTTTTATTTGGTGCGCCCGCTCGTAAAACGCGGCGGCATTGTCAAAGCCTTTAATTTGCTGATACAAATCGCCCGCTTTGACTTGCGCCTCGAAATTCGTCGGCTCGTTATTGGCTCGATCAATTACGGCGGAAATGTCGGGCAACATCGCGCCGCCCGCCGTCGGTTGTTCTTTGACGAGAATATTGGGAACTTGCGAAGTTTGAAGCGGCGCGTTCGTCGCCGGTTGCGAAACAGTTTGCGCCGAATTTCGGTTAATGCTGTTGGCGGCGAAAAACCCAACTGTCAAACCGACGATTAAACCGACGATTCCGAATATAATACTTTTTTGCATTTGAAAACAATTGCCGCAAAAAGACACAAGAAACACAAAAAAAGCTGTATTGAATTTTGCGCCTTTTTGCGGCTATAAACCTATGCGTAACTGTGCAGTCCCGGCAACAGATAACTCACGCCTAAATAAGTGAAAATGACGAACAAAAACGCGACGATAGCAAAATAGGCAGAGCTTCTGCCCGTCCAGCCGCGCGAAATGCGCGTGTGCAAAAATCCGGCGTAAGTCAGCCACGCGACGAGGGCGCCGGTTTCCTTTGAATCGAAGCCCCACGGTCTGCCCCAAGATTCGTTCGCCCAAATCGCGCCGGTAATCAGAAGCATCGCCAAACCCGCAAACGCCAGACACGCCGTTTTATACATCAAGCCGTCAAGCGCGTCCAGAGACGGAAGTCGTTCGCGCAATTTGTCGGTTCGGAACGCGAATAAAATTACGAAAAACGTTCCCGCCAAAGCCGTAATCAAACCGGCGAGTTCGACCGGATTCGTTTTCAAACTCGTGAACATTTTCGCGCCCGTAGTTTGCAGATATTGTTTTCCGGCTTGGTCGAGCTGCGCGGGCGTCAGCGCGGCGAATTCGGCGGCGGAAAGATTTTCGCGTTCGGCAATGGCTCTGCCCGCGGTTTGATATTGTGCCGGGCTGCTGGCGAGCTGCGCCTGCAATCTGGGGTAAACGTCGGCGGTTGATTTAATTCCCGAAACCAAAAACGCAATCGCCAAAATCTGCGCGACGAAAGCGAGTTTCAATAAAATATGTCCGGCTCGTTTCGCCGGTTCGCTCGTTTGATAAATATAGAATAAAAAAGCGACGATTGCGCCGACGAGCAGAATGCCCGCCAAAACAAGAGTTTCGCCGACGTATGGAATGTCGAGACGAAATGGAGCGGAAAATGGTTTCGCGCCCGACGGATTCGGCACGAAAAGTCCGGCGCGATAAACGAATTCGGTGAAAACCGAAAACTTGCTAATCGAAGCGATTACGCCGAGCGCGAACACGCTCGACCAAATCGCCATCGCTTCGGGTTTAGCTCGATCTTTTAATAAATAAATCACCGCGACGGCGAAACAAACCAGAGCCACGCCGTAACTCAAACTCGCTACGCCAACGTGAATCGGTCTCCAGTATGAATCGAGAATCGGCATCAGATTCGAGTGTTCGCCCCCGATAAAACGCGCCAGCGTCAAAATCAAAGCCGCCAGCGGCAGCGAAAACGCGCTTAAAAATTGAAAGTTTTTGCGATGCGTCAGAAGCAGCGTGGTAATTCCCGCACCGAACGCGAAGGCGATGCTGAAATCATATAAATTCGCCAGCGGAATATACCGGAACATCCAGGGCGTTTCGGTGTTTCCGCTTTGCTGAAGCTGAACCAATTCAAAATGATAAGTATTGACCCAGCGCACGAGCCAGCTTGATAAATTAAAAAACACGCCCAAACCCGCGCTCCACAAACCGATTCTACGCGCCATTTCTGATGGCGCGTAGAGATTCGTGAGTTGAAAAAGCGCGGCTAAAATATAGCTGGCGAGCGCGAGCATCATCAATGATTCGTCGGCGATAAACGTCTCGCCGATTTGCACGCGCAAGCCGAGCATCGAAAAAGCGCCGCCGATTGCCAGAATCGCGGGCAGATACGCTTTCCAAATCGGCGACCGGCTTTCGGAAATGTCTTTGCCGATTAAAATTTCGTTTGGAATTTCTCTTACTTCTTGCATAATTTTAAGACGATTCACTCGGGCGGTTCGTCACGCCCTGGATAATTTTTTTGAATTTATCTTCAAACGCCTGCTCGCTTCTGTTTGTGTTTCCGCCGAAAACGACTTCGTATTCGTTCGCTCCCTTTTCTTCAATCAAAGCCCAGATGCGTTTATGCGAAATGAAAAACACGAAGCACAACGCGCCAATTAAACCGAATCCGCCGATATACCACGCGACGAAAGCAGCGTTGAACGGGTCGTATTTGATTGAGAGAACGTGCGCCAGCGGCGATTTTTCAAAACCGGTCAAACGCCATTTGTAACCGGCGATTGGCGCGCCTATCGGCACATTATCAGGTAGTTTCGCGCCGAAGGCATAAGCCGTTTTTCTTTCGCCGGCGGGAGTGGTGATATTTAGAACAACCGCCGGATTTTTATAATCAGCCGAGCGCGTGTCGGGTTTACCCTGATTCAAAACGAAGTCGGGAAAAAACGCTTCGTATTCGATGCGCGTTCCGTCGGGCAAATCAGCCGCGCCATTGCGGGCAAGATTGACGTTTACCGGCTGGCCGCCGTTTTGCGGCGTCAGCTCGAGCGTCATCGTTCTCGCGCTGCCCACGGTGATGGCGCTCGCCTGAAAAAAACGATAACCGCGATATTCAAACGGTTTGTTCAGACTTACATCGGCGACCGTCGCGCCGTATTCCGGGTCATCAATTCTAATTTGCGTGCGCCAATCGAGCGTGTTGTTTATTTCAATCGAGCCTTTCGGGTCAATCAGTTTTTGTTCGATGTCGGTGCAGGTAATCTTAAACGGCAAAGCGACGGCGAAACGCTCCTGCCGGTCGAGATTGATTTCGATAAGCTGAATTTCGCTGGTTTCCTGACCGGGCATCATTCGCACGTCGGCGTCGAATCCGGTTTGCAGCGCGACAAAATGACCTAAAAATAACGTCAGCAGAAAAACGTGGACGACGTACGCGCCCAGACGATTCCATTTTCCGCTTTCGCCGAAAACGCAAATTTGCGTTTTGCTAATGATTTCCGAATAATTTTTATTTCCTTGTTCATCGAAACCATACGAAAGGTATTTACTCTCGACGGTTTTTGCGCCGAAGCCGTTTTCTTTGTAAAACCGACTGATTTTTTCCGCGATTTCCTGTTTGGTTCCGCCCTGGATTTGCAGTGTGGCGTTATGCTTTTGGCTGAGAAGCCACCGACGCGTGGCGCTGAGTTTCGGTTTTGAAATATATGACTTAGCCGCCGGAAAATGGTCAATCGAAGCCAGCACGATGTTTAAGGAAAGTATCAGCAGCAGAAAATTGAAATACCAACTGTGATAAACGTCGAAAAGTCCGAGCGTGCCATAGACGAGTTTTTCGGCGGGCGTCAGCGATGCGTAATAGGCGTCGAAACCATTGACGTTTTGCTGGATGATCAACATTCCGACGAGCGAAAGCAAAACGAGAACGCACAACAAAACCACGCCGAAACGCACCGAGCTTAAAAAGTTCAACGGGCGGTCCAGCGGCGACGCTGCCTTCGGTTGCGAAACTTCTCCGGCTTGTTCTTTAATTGTTTCTTCGGCGACAGACATTGTTTAATAGCTCAATAAAAATCATAACTTAGCCCTGTTTTTTTGTCATCCCGCATAAAATTAGTTCGGCTGTTAAGAAATAGAAGTTTTATTTAGGACGGGCGGATTTTGAAATTAGGTTTTTCCAAGTTATTCTGATTAGAAGTTTAAGTTCATCCAAAAATTCAATGGAAGTAATTACGACAATCGAGGAAACAAAAGCAATCGGCTTGCGCGAAAAACTTTTCGCCTACCTCGAACTGACCAAACCGCGCATTGCGTTTATGTTAGTTTTGACTTCGGCGGCGAGTTTTTATCTCGGCGCGGCAAAAGGTTTTGACGTAATGCTTTTTGTTAATTCGATGATTGGCATCGCGCTGCTCGCGTTCGGCGTGGCGACGCTCAATCAGGTTTGGGAACGCAAAACCGACGCGCTGATGGAGCGCACCGCACGGCGCCCTTTGCCGACGCAGAAATTATCCGCGGCGGAAGCGTTGGCGTTCGGTGTTTCGCTTTGTTTGGTTGCAGAAATCTATCTGGCGTTTCTGGTCAACGGTTTGACGGCGATTCTTGGTTTAATCGTGATTGTCGGCTACGTTTTGCTTTATACGCCTTTGAAAACCAGAACTTCCGCTTCGACCGCAATCGGCGCGATCCCCGGCGCGATGCCGCCGCTGATGGGCTGGACGGCTTCGGCAAATGAAATTTCTTTGGGCGCGTGGGCTTTGTTCGCGCTGCTTTTTTTATGGCAGTTTCCGCATTTTTTAGCAATCGCGTGGATGTATAAAGAACAATATGCGAAGGCGGGAATTTTGATGCTGCCGGTCATCGAACCCGAAGGAAAAATCACGGCGCGGCAAATCGTAGTTTTCACTGTGATACTTCTTCCCGTCAGCCTCGCGCCGTTTTTTCTCGGCTTTGCCGGGTTGATTTATCTGGTCGGCGCAAGTCTTTTAGGATTATGGTTTTTAGCGGCGAGCATTAAAACCGCCCGCGCGAAGACGGTTGAGCAGGCGAGAAAATTGCTGCTTGTCTCGGTGCTTTATCTGCCGCTGATTTTCGCGTTAATGGTTTTTAATCACAAATAATGCTCAGGATTTATGATTCAAAATTTAAGATTCGATGCGAGCATTTTCTCTAAATCTTAAATTTTGACTTCTGAATTTAAATCTATGAAAGTCGGAACACTCGAAACAGCCGTAGAGGAAAAAAAAGGTAAACGCCGCGCCACTCTGAGCAGCGGTCTCGGTTCAAGCGGCGGCAATAAAAATCGCGGCGGCGGTGGAGGCGGCGGAAACGACGGGGGCGATAACGATTCGCGCAAACACGATTACATCGAAGAAGCCGAGCCGCAGCCGTCAAACAAATTTCGCATTTTAATGTGGTTTTTGCTGCTCGTCGTGCTGATGACTTTCGGCGGTTTGATCAGCGCCTATATCGTCGTCTCGACAAACGGCGTGATGGAATGGCAGCCGTTTAATTTGCCGAAAGCCGTCTGGGTCAGCACCGTTTTAATTTTGGCGAGCAGCGTCACTTATAAAATCGCGCAGAGCGCGCTCAATGCCGCAAATCAGCAAAAAGCGAAAACGTGGTTTTTGGCGACGACGGTGTTCGGCGGAATGTTTATCGCCTCGCAACTGCTCGCTTGGTTTGAACTCGTTCGGCGCGGCGTTTACGTGCAAAGCAATCCATACGCCGGATTTTTCTACATCTTGACCGCCGTCCACGCCGTTCACGTCATCGGCGGCATCGCCGTTCTCGGCTTTATCGTTTTGCGAACGTGGGAAAAAACCGCGTCAAGCGAAGAATTAATCAAACGCCAGCAAGTCTCAAACGCCGTCGCCTGGTATTGGCACTTTATGGACGGACTCTGGCTCGTTTTGTTTTTACTGCTCGGCTTTTGGAAATAAATTATGGCGACGGTTGTGTTACAGTCCGAAACAAAATCGAAACTGCTGATAAACGTCATTTCAATTGTTGTTCCGGTCGCTGTCGCCGTGATGCTCGCCTTTCCGAACAAATTGTATCTCGGCGATTGGACAAAAAGTTTGTCGCACGTCATCGGCACGATTAATACGCTGACGACTTTGGTTTTAATCGCCGGATTGATTTTTATCAAACGCAAGCGAATTAATTATCACCGGATTGCTATGACAACCGCCTTTGCTTTGGGCGGTTTGTTTTTGATTTGCTACATTCTCTATCACGTCTCGAATCCGGCGAATAAATTCAGCGGCGAAGGCGCGGTTCGCTACGTCTATTTTTTTCTTTTGATCACGCACATTGGTTTTTCGCTAATCGTTTTGCCGCTCGTTCTGCGGGCGATGTTTTACGCCGTGACCAATCAATTCGCTCGCCACAAAAGCGTCGTTCGCTACGCCTATCCGATTTGGCTATATGTTTCAGCGACCGGCGTTTTCGTTTATCTGCTGCTTTATCAACTTTTTCCGCCGAAATAAAAAATTTAAAAAATTCTTGCGAAATCCGAGTTCCGGTGTTATATTATTGATTGTTGAAAACTTATCGCCGAAGTAATTTGACGCAAGGAAAATTACACGGGGGAACCAAAAGTTTTGCAAAGCGTTTTTGCAGAACACGGGGCGAAGCGGTTTGCTAAAGAAGCCGCGGGGACACTTCTTCTTCCCTAGCCCGACAGCTAACCTCGTAGGTGGGTGAAGAAGTCACTGGAAATTACTGCCGTAACAGGTGCGATTTTGCGTGTGCTTCGTGCCTTTGATTTTTTTCAACAAATCAAACTAAGACATCCAGTCTTCTCAAAGAGAAAGTTCCGCGCCAATTAGCGCGGAACTTTTTTTGTTGGGTTAAATTAGTTGACGATTAGAATTCAATCTTGATTAATTTAAGCGGGATTTTCTCGCCTTTGTCGAAAACAATTTTCGTCGGCTCCTCGTCAAGTTTTATCGAGAACGTCTCCTCGCGTTTTTTGATGTTCAGCGTTTCGATTTTCACTCCGATTGCCGTTGTAATTTCGACTTCCATCGGCAAAACGAACGCTTCGGGCGTTAATTTATTTGTTTCCTGAGTTTGCTTGACAATTAAATCCAACCGCTTTGTTTGCGAATTGTATTTCTTCTCGACTGCGACCTTCGGATAACCGCCGCTATAGACCCATTGCTTGAAAAACCAATCCAAATCCATTTTCGACGCATCTTCCATCGCTTGGTGCAAATTCGGCGTTTCGACGTTTTGGAATTTGTGGCGGCTTAAATAAATGTTGACGGCTTTCCAAAAATTTTCCGTGCCGACTGTTTCGCGCAAAGTGTGAATCACCGCGCCGCCTTTTTGATAAGTCGTCACGTCGAAAATTGAATCGTCGGGACGCGCCAGTTGATTGAAAAGCCCGTGCCGGTTTTTATTAACGGCATCGTCAACTATAAACTCTCTCGCATCTTCGCGTATCTTCCGCAGGTAATCTTCGCGTCCATACATTTTTTCCCGAAAAGCGGCTTCCATATAAGTGGCGAAACCTTCGTTAAGCCATAACTCCGCCCAATTTCTGCACGTCACCAGATTGCCGAACCACGAATGCGCGAGCTCGTGCGAAACCAAATCTTCGACATCGTTCGGCGCGTTCAGCAAAATCTCTGTGTCCGCCACCGTCGTCGCGGTGATGTTCTCCATTCCGCCGAATGTGAAATTAGCAACGATGGTTTGGTCATATTTGTTAAACGGGAAATTGATTTGCGTAAGTTCTTCAAAGACGCGCATCATTTCTTTGGTTTTTCCGTATGCGGAGCGCGCCACCGCCTCGCTGCCCGGATACATATAAAAAGCGAGCGGAACGTTTTTATAAGAATCGCTGACTTTGACGTAATTACCTACGACAAAAGACGTGAGATAAGTCGAATGCGGAACCGACATTTTATAATGAAACGTTCGTGTGCCGTCGGCGTTTTCAACGGTTTCGAGCGGCTCGCCGTTGCCGATGGCAAGCTCGCCTTTCGGAGCCGTGATGTATTGTTCGCTCGTCGCTTTATCGTCGGGGAAATCATACGACGGAAACCAGTGACGCGCTTCTTCCGGCTCGCCCTGCGTCCAGATTTGCGCCGGGCGAATGACTTTGCCGTCTTCAATTTGCGCCTCGACAAAATAAACGCCTTTGCGCGGTTTGGCGGAATACTTGAAGCGAACGGCAATCGTCTCGTTCGGCGAATACGATTTACCGAGCGTTAAATAAATTTTATCGTCCGCCGTTTTGAAAGCGATGTCTTTACCGTTCGATTCAAGTTTAACCGAATCGAATTTTATATTAGCCGCGTCGAGTTCGATTTGATTAAAATTATTACTAAGGGATTTTAATTGAACGGTCGTGTCGCCGAAAACAGTTTTGCTCGCTCGGTCGAAACTCACGCGAATTGTATAATGCTGAATGTCGTAAGTTCGGGCGCGATTAAAATTTTGTTTGGCAGATTGAGCAGAGATCGAAAAGGCGCAGGCGACGAATAGAAAAAATGCGAAAACCGAGCGAGCGTAATTTTTATAAAGCATAATTTTATTGATAATCATTATGGCAAACGAACTAAATTTTGTGAAAAAAGCGTCTCGAACAAAGATGAATTTACCATATCTAATGATGCTTAAATTTTAATCTTGAACGGTGCGAAAACAAAAATACGCGATGTTTTAATTTAAAACATCGCGTATTTCGCCTGCTTGATAAATTTGTAAATTAACGCTTGAGCGTAATTAATGAAAACGTTGCGCCGATCGGATTTGTGGAAGAAAACTAATGTGAGGTTTGAGTTGCGCGCGAGGTGTTTTCTGGCTTTTGGAGAAAGCAGGACGGTCAACGCAACTCAAAATCTTTTTCAATTACGAATTACGAATGTCGGATTTGTCTCTTCAACTCGTAATTCGTAATTATAATTCGCAATTCGATTTATCCGGCGCGGCGCATCGGTTGCGGCACGGCGACTTCGTTGTTCTTTTGCATATCCTGCAAATGTTGAATCAAACCCGAAGCCGCTTTTTTTGATAACTCGTCGGTTTTGCACTGCATTACGTTCTGGCACTCGACTTCCGCGTCAACGCCGATTTCGCGTGAGATGGCGCGAATCATTCCGAGTTGTTTCGCCGTCACCAAATCCGAGAGGCTTTTCGCAATCGGGTTGGAAGGAAAGCCGTCGTTATTAGTCGGTGGCGGAACCGCGCCTTCACGCTCGATGCGGTCCGATTCTTTTTTATACAAATCGCGGGCGATGCCGAACTTCACAGCCGCGCGTTTCAAAGCGTCGTGTTCGGCTTTTTTGATTCCGAGTTCGGTGTCAGCCGTTCCCGTGCCGATGCCTTCGCGCATGATGCCGTCAATCGTGATGGCAACGGTCACGGTGAAAATATCGCCGATTTGACGAATGTCTTTGACCGTGTGCATCCAATTCGGAGCGTTTTCGTCCAGGATGTCGGCGACCGTATGCCATTCGACGTAATCAACGTAATGCGTGTTTCCATTGCGGTCGCGCCAGCCTTCGCGCTGTTTGACCAGTTCCGGGTCAACGTTTTTGCGAAGTTCGCGCAGCGTCGTTGTAAAATTTAAGACATTGTTCGCCGTTTCCGCATCAGCCGATTCTTCGGCAATCGCTAACGTGGTTTCTTTTGTGTTTGCTTGTGTCATTTCTTTGTCTCCTTGTGTGTTCGCAAGATGACTCGGCTCGGAAACTTTTTGCGCTGAGGTGTGTCCTTCCACCGCAACATTTTCCCGAACTTCGTCCGCCTTCTGTTCGCCATCTTTGGACATTTCGATTTCGGATTGCGAATTTTGGATTTCGGATTCGTTATCGAATTCGTTTTCCTCATTCGGCAATTCGGCATCAGTAGATGACTCAGTTGCGCTCGTGTCTTCTACAACCGCTTCAGTCGGTTTAACTTCTACCTGAGTTTCGACCTTTAACGGTTGTTTCGTAGCCGATTCGGTATTCTTTGCGACCAAAGCGTATTTGACCGCCAAAATATGCTCGCATCGAAAACTCAAATCGCTGACAGCGGCTTCTTCAAATTCCAAACAATTACAGCGGATTTTGCCCGTCTCGCTGCGCCAAACTTCATACGAGGTTTGTTTGCCGCGCAAACTCGGCGTCGAAACCAGAAATTTATCGCCTTCGCGGTTCACCAGTCCCATCGCCGCAATTGATTTGGCTCGTTTGTCTTTTTTATCCGTTAAATTTTTTTCTATTGCTACTGCTGTCATTTTTCTTACCTCTTTGAAAATTTGTAAACTGTTATGATTCAACTATTTACTAATGAATAAAACATACTCGTTTCATCTATGAAACAGTGTATCACATCAATTTTTTTGTTGCAAGCGTGAAACGGAGTGTTGCAAATAAATTTTCGCTATGCTAAATTCTTAACGGATAGGACGGGAGCAAGGACAAAACGACTTGCAAATTTGTTTGGAGAGAGGGAGAAAAAACTATGGCTTACAAAAACGAAAGTCTGATAAACACAGTCGAACTCGGACGCGCCATCAAACGCCGCCGGGAAGAATTAGGAATCAGTTTGCGCGACGTGGCGGATTTAACCGAAGTTTCGGCTTCGACGCTTTCGCGCATCGAAAACGGCACGGGCAAACCCGATGCCGACAATATCGCGCGGTTGACAAGCTGGCTCGATATGCCGGTTGACCGCGTGATGAAAAAACAGGGAACGAGCGAAAACATTGAAGCGGTGGTTTATTATCCGCACGAAGCAATGCCGGAAATCATCGAAGCTCATCTTCGCGCCGACAGAAACTTAACGCCGGAAACGGCAAAAGCTCTTTCGGAACTGTTCCGCGTCGCTTACACGCAGTTCAGCAGCCCGAATAAAAAATAAGGGCGAACTGTTCCGCGCATCGAAGCATAATCTAACAGTGCAGAAATGGCTCGATTTTTCGGGAAGTTTCGAGTCGTTTTCGCGCTCAAGTTTCATTCAGGTTGACTAAATAAAATGGCAGGTTAGCGAAATTCACTAATGAATTTCGCGTGAGAAAAAAATATGAGAACGGAATCGCGCATCAAAAGATTTCAGATCGAAACAGTCGGAGAGAAAAATTTCTCGGTTGATACATCGTTTGTTCTTTTCTTTTTGGCGGTCGAATTCGGACGGACGTTTTTCTCTTTGAGCCTGGATAATATCTTTATGTTTTTCACGCTTTTGACGGTTGCCGTGTTGCCGTATTTTCTTTTGTCCGATGAAAAACCAGGTTTTGCGAAATGGCTTTTGGGAAGAAGTTTAATCGCCGGTTTCGCCGTTCTGCTCGGTGCAATGTTCAAGCAATCGTTGGGCGTGGTTTTGCCGGAAACTTTTCGATTTCTCCCAATGACATTGCTAATCGTGACGGCGGTGCTTTGCTGCTACATTCAATTTTACAGCTTTTTCAAACTCCGTTTGGCGAAATAGGCAAAAGGCGACAACGGAGTAAACAAAAAAGAGCGGGTTTGTTTTCGGGAAACAAACCCGCTCTTTTTTGTTTATTCGAATGTGATTAAATTTAGCAGCTTTTGCAAAATCGCGCGTCGTTTTTAACTAAATGACGGACGCTGTTTCAAAATTATTAGCTATCGGGGACAAAGCCTCGTGAATCGCTTTTACTTCCCGAACGAGTTCCAAATACTGTATGGGAGTTAAGGCTTGCGCTCCGTCGCACAATGCTTGTTCGGGTTTGGAATGAACTTCGATAATCAAACCGTCCGCGCCCACCGCCACGCCTGCCCGCGCCATCGGATTGACCATATAATTTCTGCCCGTTCCATGCGACGGGTCAACAATCACCGGCAGATGCGAAACATTGTGAATCGCCGGAACGATTGATAAATCCAGCGTGTTCCGGGCGTGCGCCGCAAATGTCCGAATGCCGCGCTCGCACAAAATCACGTTGTAATTTCCTTCCGCCATAATGTATTCGGCGGCGAGCAACAACTCATCGAGCGTGGCGGACAAACCGCGTTTGAGCAGAATGGGTTTACGCATCTGCCCGACGTATTTCAAAAGCGAAAAATTCTGCATATTTCTGGCGCCGATTTGAATACAATCGCCGTATTTTTCCACCAAATCAACGCCGTGTTCATCCATTGCTTCGGTCACGATATTCAAACCGTATTCATCGCGCACGTCAGCCAGAATTTTCAAACCGTTCTCGCCCATTCCCTGAAAAGCGTAAGGCGAAGTGCGCGGTTTAAAGGCGCCGCCGCGAAAGAATTTTGCGCCGCTTTCCGCCACGGCTTTCGCCACGCTGAAAACTTGTTCGCGGTTTTCAATCGCGCACGGTCCGGCGATAATCGCCAACTCGTCGCCGCCGATTTCCGCCGTGCCGATTTTGACGACGCTTTTTTCGGGACGCAAATCTTTCGAGATTAGCTTGTAGGGCTTCGTCACGCGAATCGCGTCCGCCACACCCGGCATATTCTCAAAATGCGCCGGATCAATCGAACCGGGATTGCCGGTAATTCCGATAGCGGTGCGATTCTCGCCCGGTAATTCGTGCGGCTTAAAGCCAAGTTTTTCGATTGTTTCGATGACGCGCTCGACATCCGAACGCGGCGCGTCGGGTTTCATTACAATTAACATAATTTCAAATTTCCAACTCTAATTTTTCGTCCAGCTTTTTGCAAACCGCCAAGCCGGTGGGCAATTCGAGAAATTTATCAGCGAAACAATTCCTAAACTCAGACGCTCGCTTAAATAATAAATCTTAATGCAAATTCGTAGCCGAAAATTCATTCGGCAATAAATCTTTTACAAATCGCCGAACATTTTCAGCTACTTCGCTCGATTCCGGCGTGCGTTCGATTTCCTTGACGATTGCCGAACCGACTACCGCCGCGTCCGCATACCGGCAAACTTCTTCCATCTGCGCGGCAGTGGAAATCCCAAAACCGACGGCAATCGGCAAATCGGTAAACTGTCTGAGACGCTTTACCAGATTCTCCGCCTCGCTGCTCATCTCGTTTCGGGCGCCGGTCACGCCCGCCCGCGAAACCGCGTAAACAAATCCGCTTGCCTTTTCGCAAATCTTTTTCAACCGCTCATTACTCGAAGTCGGTGCGGCGAGCATTATCAAAGCCAAATCTTTACCGGCTAAAATTCGTTGAAAATCTCCGGCTTCTTCGGGAACTAAATCGGTAATCAAAACACCGTCCGCGCCAACAGTTTTCATCTCGCTCGCAAATTTTTCCAATCTGAACTGCAGAATCGGATTGAAATAACTGAACAAAATTATCGGCGTTTCGCAGCCCTCGGCGCGAACTTCGCCGACAATCTTTAAGACATCTTTCACGCCGATTCGATTTCGCAAAGCGCGTTCGGCTGCCGCTTGAATCGTCACGCCATCAGCAACCGGGTCGGAAAACGGAACGCCGAGTTCGATAACGCTCGCGCCGCTTTCTGCAAGCAGCAAAATTAAATCTTTCGTCGTCGCCAAATTCGGATCACCCGCGACGATAAACGGAATAAAGCCGCCGCGCTTTTCGCTTTTTAATTTCTTAAATTCTACTTCTAACCGATTCATCTTCTAAAATTTCTGTAATTCCTTGCATTGTAATTGTATGGCAAGAATTGCGGTATTCATTTACACCAGCATAAATTAGGTATTCAGTTCGACAATTTTTGCAATAACATTAATCTATCGCCGTCCATCCACCGTCAGGTGTTTTGTTAACAACATTCATATCGTAAAACTGTTTTATTTCGGCAGTAGTTTTCTCATCAAATTCATCACGCCAACTCCATTCTTTACCGATAATTGATTCAAATTCTATTTCGACTTCGGTTTTACAGTTCACGCAATTGAATTTGAAATTTTTCTCAATCAAACCAACGGAATTAAAATCAGGTTTCCGAAAGTAGCTCGGTGATAAAATTGATTTTCCGAATTTCATAAATTTTATTTTCCTAACATTTCCTGCACTTGATCCACATCTTTATCGCCGCGTCCCGAAAGATTGACAATCATAATCGCGTCAGGCGGCATTTCCGACGCGATTTTCACCGCGTGCGCGATGCCGTGCGACGATTCGAGCGCGGGAATAATGCCTTCAGTTTCCGATAACATTTGAAACGCCTCAAGCGCCTCGTCATCCGTCGCCATCGCATATTCGACGCGCCCGATTGACTGCAAAAAAGCGTGTTCCGGTCCAACCGAAGCATAATCCAAACCGGCGGAAATCGAATGCGTCAGGGCAATTTGCCCGTCATCATTTTGCAGCAGATAACTTTTTGTGCCTTGCAAAACGCCGATTTTTCCGCCGCCCGCCTTATTAAAACGCGCCGCGTGTTCGCCGAGATTATTACCTTTGCCGCCCGCTTCGACGCCGATCATCCGCACCGCTTCGTCCGCCAAAAACGGATGAAACAATCCAATCGAATTCGAGCCGCCGCCAACGCACGCCACTAAAACATCCGGCAAACGATTTTCTTTTTCGAGAATTTGTTGCCTGGCTTCGCGCCCGATAACCGATTGAAAATCTCTGACCATCAGTGGATACGGATGCGGACCTAACGCGCTACCGAGCAGATAATAAGTCGAATCAACATTCGTCACCCAGTCGCGCAGCGCTTCGTTAATCGCGTCCTTTAAAGTCTTCGCGCCCGCGTCAACGCCGCGCACTTCCGCGCCCAACAGCCGCATCCGAAAAACATTCAACGATTGCCGCCGCATATCTTCCGTCCCCATATAAACGACGCATTCCAAACCAAACAAAGCGCAAACGGTCGCGGTTGCTACGCCGTGCTGTCCCGCACCCGTTTCGGCGATAATTCGTTTTTTGCCCATTCTGCGGGCGAGCAAAATCTGCCCGACGGCGTTGTTGATTTTATGCGAACCCGTGTGCGACAAATCTTCGCGCTTAAGATAAATCTTTGCGCCGCCTAATCGCTCGCTTAATCTTTTCGCATAAAAAAGCGGAGTCGGACGACCGGAAAAATCCTGCAAAAGATTGAGAAACTCCGTTTGAAAATCCGCGTCATCGCGCACGGCGAAATATGCGTCGGTCAATTCTTCAATCGGCGACATGAGCGTTTCGGGAACAAACCGCCCGCCGAATTCGCCCCAATAGCCGCGCTCGTCTGGTTGAAAATTATTCATATTTTGGAAATTTATTTTCTAAAGCAAACTCTTCAAATTGTGCAAAAAATAAATCAAACGCTCTATCTTCACGATTATTGCACTCCTCTAAAAAATGACTTGCGTAAGAATAATAATGATGAATAAACATTCCCTTTTCAATCCTTTCAAATTTGTCAAAACCTTTGAAGAATGAATCAATCATTTTATATTCTGTATCTGTTAATTTTAACGCACATAAATAACCGATAATGAAAGTACACAAATGAGTAATTGATTTTTCGGGCAAGTATAATAGCGGTCTTTGACGATATAATCTCAACAAATAAAACAAATCATTATCGTCGGAATGACGAAAAACTTTTTGATTTGAAAAATGAACATTATTTAGAAAGTTAATTAAAATAGCTTTGTCTTTACTGCCTTTTTCAATTTCCAAACAACTACAGGAATCAATGGCAAAAGGTTTAACTTCAAGAATTGCGTCGGCTACATTGTCTTGTGAAAGCCCTCCCGCGAGATACATTTTCGGAAAAATCCCCTGCAATTTCCTCGCAATTTCCCAATCGAAAGTCTCTCCCGTTCCGCCGTGTTCTTTCGGGTTGTAAGCGTCAAGCAAAATCGCGTCAACTTCATACCCCAAAACATCTTCAGGTTTGAATTCTGGCGAAACGCGAAAGGCTTTGATAATTTCGAGATTCGTTTTTGCTTTTACATCGCGCACAAATTCGGGTGTTTCTTCGCCGTGCAATTGAATTGCGTCGAGTTTTGCAACAGCGGCGATTTCAGAAAGCTTTTCTAAACTTTCGTTGACGAAAACGCCGACTTTTAAAACTTCGTCCGGTAATTGTCTGATGATTTCACGCGCTTTTTCGGGAGAAATATAACGCGGGCTTTTCTGATAAAAATTAAAACCAAGAGCGTCCGCGCCAAACTTTGCCGAGAGAAGCGCGTCTTCTAAATTTGTGATGCCGCAAATTTTTACTTTCGTCATCTTATTTCACCAAAGTAAAACACGAAAATTTATAAAATCTTCAAACGCCTTTTCCTGTTTCTTCGTGTCTCTTCGTGGTTAATTGCTTTAATGTTTTTTCCGCGTCGCCCGATTTCATCAAAGTTTCGCCAATCAGAAAACCCGCGCAACCCAAATTTCTTAATTCAGTAATGTCTTCCCGCGTTCGCAAACCGCTTTCGGCAATCAGCAGAGAATCTTTCGGCGCGTGTTTTACCAATTCACGCGAAACGTCGAGCGAAACTTTGAATGAATGCAAATCCCGATTGTTCACGCCGATAATTTTCGCGCCGATTGCCCCGGCGCGTTTCAATTCTTCGAGCGTGTGAACTTCAAGCAAAACGTCCAAACCCAAATCTTGTTCGGCTAATTGATAAAGATTCGTCAAAACATCATCGTCCAGCATTGCCGCAATGAGCAAAATCGCATCCGCACCGCTCGCCGCCGCTTCGTAAATTTGAAATCCGTCAAAGATAAAATCCTTTCGCAACATCGGAATCGCAACCGAACTGCGGGCAATTTTAAAATCTTCCAAACTCCCTTGAAATTTATCTTCTTCAGTCAAAATAGAAATTGCGCATGCGCCGCCGCGCTCGTAATTTCCGGCAGTTTCGGCGACATCAATTTTATCATTGATTACGCCTTTCGACGGCGAAGCGCGCTTGATTTCAGCGATGATATTGATTTTACCGTCGTTTCGCAAAACTTCGCGCAGGCGGTGCGGTTTTGATGCGGCGCGAACTTGTTTGGCTTTTTCGCGCAGCGATTCAAAACCGGTTTCGAGTTTGGCAGCCTCCACGCGCTTTCGTTTTAACTCTAAAATTTCCTGCAAAAATGTCGGTTTCATTTGTTTGTTTCGATAATCAACGTCCGCAATTTTTCATGGGCTGCGCCGCTCGTCAAACTTTCATTGGCGAGCGCAAAAGCCTTCGGCAAATCGTCAGCAAAATCTGTTAAATAGATCGCCGCCGCCGCATTTATTAAAACCAAATTCTCCGCCGTCTTATTGTTCGACTGACCGCTGAGAATTTCCGCAATCAACTGCGCGCTCTCAACCGGCGAAAATTTTTGCAAGTCGGTTAAGGGCGAAGTCGGCAAACCAAAATCATCGGGCGAAATCTCGAACGTTCCAACTTTGCCGTCGGCGATTTCGGCGACCGAGGTTTTACCGCTTAAAGTAATTTCGTCCAAACCGTCGGAGCCGTGAACGACCCAGGATTTTTTCGTTCCCAGACGCGCCAGAGCGTTCGCTGTTTTTACAAGCAATCTTTCATCCCACACGCCGATAATTTGATGCGGCGCGTTTGCCGGATTGCAGAGCGGACCGAGATTGTTAAAAATTGTCGGAACGCCGAGACTGCGACGGACTTTGCCGAGAACGGGCGACAGCGCGTGAAACTTCGGGGCGAACATAAAACAGATGCCGATTTGATTCAAACATCTTTCCGCCGTCGCTGCTTCGACCGACGGATTAACGCCCAGCGCCGAAAGCACGTCGGCGCTGCCCGATTGACTCGTCGCGGCGCGGTTGCCGTGTTTGGCAACCGGAACTTCCGCGCCCGCGATGACAAAAGCGGCGGCGGTCGAAACGTTGAAAATCTTTGCGCGGCTTCCGCCCGTGCCGACAATATCAACGAACGTTTCGTGTTTTGAATTGACTTTAACGGCGCGGCTGCGCATCAATTTCGCCAGGGCGAAAAGCTCGTCCTCGGTAGCGCCTTTCGCTTCAAAAGCAAGCAGCGCGTCGGCCATTAGATTTTCGTTTTCGGTTTCCGTCTGCAATGCCGTGAAGAATTGCGCGGCTTCGCTTTCGGTCAAATCTCTGCCCGACGATAAGATTTCTAAAAATTTTTCCAGCGAATTTTTCATCGTAAATTTTTTTCGGCGATTTCGATTGTTTTCAAAAGCGCTTTCGCTTTATTGACCGTTTCTTCGTATTCGAGCGCCGGAACCGAATCGGCGACGATGCCCGCGCCGGCTTGAATTTTCGCCGCGCCGTTTTCCAAAACGAGCGTCCGAATGGCAATGCAGACATCGAGATTTCCTGAATAATCAATATAGCCGACCGCGCCCGCATAAATTCCGCGCGGCGTCGGTTCTAAATCTTGGATAATCTCGATGGCGCGAACTTTTGGCGCACCGGAAACCGTTCCGGCAGGAAAACACGCGGCGAGCGCGTCGAAGCAATCGAATTCGTCGCGCAAATCGGCTTTCAGACGGCTGACCAGATGTTGAACGTGCGAATACTTTTCGACGCTCATCAAATTTTCGACTGTCACCGAGCCAAACTTAGCCACGCGCCCCAAATCGTTGCGCCCCAAATCAACGAGCATCAGATGTTCGGCGACTTCTTTTTCATCGCCGCGCATTTCTTCCGCCAGAAAATCATCCGCTTCGACGGTCGCGCCGCGCCTTCTTGTTCCGGCAATCGGGCGATATTCGAGTTTCCGATTGACGCATTTGACAAGCATTTCGGGCGACGCGCCGACGATTGATTGTTCGCCGATTTTCAAAAGAAACATATACGGCGAGGGATTTAAAGAGCGCAAAGCGCGGTAAATCGAAACCGCGTCCGATTCGGTTTGACGAGTGAAACACTGCGACAAAACGACCTGATAACATTCGCCCGCGCTGATTAATTCTTTGACTTCCCTAACGGCGTTTTCAAAATCTTCGCGTTTCCAATTCGATTGGATTTCGTCGGTTTTTGGTTTTTGGTTTTTAGTTTTTGGTAAAACAATTGAATTGTTTTCTAAAATTTCCTTTATTTTTTGATTTTCGGAAACGGCGTTTTCGTAAAGATTTTTCAGTTCCGCGCCGGTTTCGGCTTCGTCGGTGAAGACGAGCGCGATGATTTTGATAACTTGTTTGGCGTGGTCAAAGGCGATGATGTGGCGAAAAAACATTAATTTTGCATTTTCGTTTTCCGGCTCGCTGCGTTTCAGAGATTTTTCAAACCAATCGGCGCACGAGAAACCGAAAAAGCCGATTGCGCCGCCGACAAAGGCGGGCAAATCCGAAACATCACAAAGTTTTTTACCGGCAAAATAGTCGCGCAGAAAACTGAAAAGCGAAGTTTCGTAAGTTTCCGTATTACCAGTTTTTTGAACGATTGTTTGCGCGTCGTTGCCGCTGACAATCATTTCGGCATTTACGCCGATGAACGAATAACGTCCCAAACTTTCGCCGCCTTCGACCGATTCGAGCAGAAAAGAATCGGCAGCGTTCACCGCGATTTTCAAATAAACCGCGAGCGGCGTGAGCAAATCCGCCGTCAAAGTTTCGACCACAGGAACAACGTTCGCCGCTTTCGCTTTCGCTAAAAAATCCTCGAAATTTTGTAAATTGTCAGCCATTCTGAAGTTGAAAAAACGCTTTGCACAAATGAAAAAAGCCGCCGATGATTTTCGGCGACGTTCACAAAAAAGATTCAAAAATTACTTTCTTCTAACCAAAAAGCGTATTTTATCCATCCGTGCTGAACATCGCCGGTGCGTCATTGCGCCACCAATTTTGCCAGCTCGCGGTTCGATTAAAATTCGCTCGTAAAAAATTCATTGTTAAAATTATTAACAAACAAAATCGCAAATCGCAAATCGCAAATCGCAAATTTCCTCACATTCTTTCGGGAACTTCAATTCCGAGACAATCGAGCGCGGCGGTCAGATTGCGGCGCGTCAAGTCGGCGACGGCAATTAAAACCTGGCGTTTTGCCTCATTCTCTTCGTGGATGATTTTGTGATTGTGATAAAAAAGATTGAAAGCCTTTGCCAAGTTGAAAGTATATTTCGCCAAAATCGCCGGTTCGTTGGCGTTCGCCGCTTGGACGATTGTTTCTTCGAGCCGCGCGGCTAAAATTGCCATTGACCAAATATCGTTGCCGTCTTCGGCATTAAAAATTTCGGCGATTTTTTCTAATCCTAAATCCTGAATCTTGAACGCCGAATCCGGTTCGTTTAATTTGCGGAAAATTGAATTGGCGCGAACGGCGGAGTATTGACAAAAAACGCCGGTTTCGCCTTCAAACGAAAGCGCTTCTTTGAAATCAAAAATGATGACTGTGTTCCGCGTGAATTTCAAAAGAAAATAACGCAGCGCGCCGACGGCTATGATGTGCGCTGTTTTTCTTTTTTCTTCGTCGGACAAATCGGCGTGGCGTTTCTCGACTTCCGCGAGCGCGTTCGCTTCCAAACGATTTAACAAATCGTCGGCTTTCACGCCCAAACCTTTGCGCCCGCTCATTTCGATGAAAGATTTTTGCTTATCTTCTTCGGAGATTTCAAAGCCCAATTCTTGCGCCGCGCTTGGGCTGAGCGCGACCATTTCGTAAGAAAGATGAACGCTTGCCGCTTCGCCTTTTTCGGGAAAAATCGTCGCCACGCCTTTTTTGACGACTTCCTGCGGATACGATTGCCGCGAATCAATTACGTTGTAAACCGTCTCGTTGTTGCCAAATTTCGGAACGCCAGCATCTTGCTGGATCGCGTCCGCCGTCGTTATCCAAATTTTCTTGCCGTCGCCGTAAGTGTGAAAAAGATTGTAGTAAAAATCTAATCCCAGAAGTCCGAGTTTCCACATTTGATATGCGGTGTCTTTGCCCGTGTAAGTGACCGTGCCGTTTGAACGGACGAGGATTTTGTCGGCTTCGTGTTCGTCATTGCCGCTGTGAGAGTCAATCGGCATCACCCAGCAACCGGCGTTTTTCCCAGACGTTTCGAGTTTGATAACATCGCGCCGCTGCATTTCTTCAAACGCTCGCGTCCAGAAGTGCAAATGCAGAATTTCCGATTCGCGCGGCAGCAAATCGTAGCTAATGCCGAAACGCTCCATCGTCGCCACGATACATTCGACGTTGCGCGTGACGACGTAATCGGCAAGTTCCGCCGTCGGATTATTTCCTTCTTCAATCAGATGCAGAACTTCGCCGCGTTTCGCCTTTAAGTTTTCGTCCGTCTGATAAGCCTGCCCGACGCGCGCGTATAAATCCCAGCAGTAAAAATCGAAAGTTTTATTTTCGCGGATTAGTTTTTCGTTTAATTCTTTGATGTCCGCCAGCGACATATTTTCCAGATAAACAAAACCGATCACCACGTCGGCGACTTGCACGCCCGTATTGTCAATGTAGTATTGAACTTCGACGCGCTTGCCGCTCGCCCGCAGAATCCGTATAAACGTATCGCCCAAAACTGCGTTGCGAACGTGACCGATGTGCGCCGCTTTATTCGGATTGACCGACGTATGCTCGACGCAGACTTTCGGACTCGATTCATCGTCAGAAGCGTTTAATTTCGGCAGCGGCGCGGCGTTCGCGCTTTCGATTAAAAATGCGGCGCGGTTGAAAAAAACATTTAGATAACCCGCGCCCGCGACTTCGACGCGCTCGACGGCTTCGATTTTTTCGATAGCGGATTTTAATCGTTCGGCAATCTGGCGCGGATTCGATTTTTCGCCGCTCTGTTGTTTGATTCGTTTGGCGAGTTCAAACGCGACGGGAAACGCGGCGTCGCCGAGTTCGATTTTCGGCGGAACTTCCGACGCAACGGTTTCGAGTTCGACATTGAATTCGCTGCGCGCGGTGGCGATGACCGCTTCGCGTAAATTTTCTTGTAATTGTAAAAGATTCATATAAATTTAACCACGAAACGACACTAAGAACGCACGAAGTTTCCGTTAAATTTCTTCGTGTTATCTTTGTGTCGCTTCGTGGTTGAAAAACTGGTTTGTTAAGCCGCTTGCGCTGCCGCGACGACTTTTTCCGCCGCGTCATTCATTCCGTCGGCGGAGATAATGCCGATGTCCGATTCGCGCAAAACTCTTTTGCCTTCTTCGACGTTTGTGCCTTCAAGCCTGGCGACAATCGGAATTGAAACGCCCAAATTTTTCGCCGCCGCGACCACGCCGTTAGCGACCATATCGCAGCGCACGATGCCGCCGAAGATGTTTATCAAAACCGCTTTCACGTTTTCGTCGGCGAGCAGAATTTTGAAAGCCTGTTCGACTCGTTCCTGCGACGCGCCGCCGCCGACATCGAGAAAATTTGCCGGTTCGCCGCCAGCCAGTTTGATGATGTCCATCGTCGCCATTGCCAGCCCAGCGCCGTTGACCATACAGCCGATATTGCCGTCGAGCTTGATGTAATTCAAATCGTATTTCGAGGCTTCGATTTCGAGCGGCTCTTCTTCGCCCAAATCTCTGAGTTCGGCGTAATCTTTGTGGCGGTAAAGCGCGTTGTCATCGAAATTAACTTTCGCGTCGAGCGCAATCAGCCGATTATCTTTGGTCAAAAGAAACGGATTGATTTCCAAAAGGGAAGCGTCCATTTTTTCGTATGCGTCGTAAAGTGAAAGCATAAATTTCGACGCCTGATTAACTAAATCCGACGGAATTCCCAAACCGAAAGCCAGATTTCTGGCTTGAAACGGGCGCAAGCCGACACTTGGGTCAATCGCTTCTTTTAAAATCAATTCGGGCGTCTCTTCGGCGACTTTTTCGATGTCCATTCCGCCAGCTTTAGAAGCCATAAAAACGTTTCTGCCCGTCACGCGGTCAAGCGTTATCGCCAGATAAAATTCTTTGTCAATCGGCAAACCTTCCTCGATTAAAAGCGTTTTGACTTCGCGCCCTTCGTCGCCGGTCTGATGCGTGACGAGCATCATTCCGAGCATCTGTTCAGCAATTTGTTTGGCTTCTTCCGGCGATTTGGCGAGCTTGACGCCGCCTCCTTTGCCGCGTCCGCCCGCGTGAATCTGCGCTTTGACGACAACGATGTCCGTTCCTAATTCTAGCGCCGCCTGCTCGGCTTCATCGGGCGTGCCGGCGACAATGCCGCGCGGCACGGGAACGCCGTAATTTTTCAAAAGTTCCTTTCCTTGATATTCGTGAATTTTCATAAAAATTTTTCGTCGGTGTTTTGTTTTGAAAAGCACCAAAAGTTTAACTTTGCGCTGGACAAAAAGCAAAAGACGGTCTTTCATCAGACCGCCTTTTCAAAATTTGATAAATTTCAAACTCTCACAATTCCCGTCGATTTTTAGCTCTTTACTCTTCGGCTCGATTACTGTGATTTCTCGACGAGATTAAGCAGTGTGCGAACCGCAATCGCCGTCGGACCCTTCGCCCGATGCGGCTTGGCATCGTCCGACCAAGCCGTTCCCGCGATGTCGAGATGCGCCCATTTCGCGTTCTTGACGAATTCTTGAATAAAGACCGCGCCGATAATCGTTCCCGCCTTGCGTCCGCCGCCGATATTTTTGATGTCGGCAATGTCGCTTTTTATCATCTTGCTGTATTCTTTGCCGATGGGAAGCTGCCAGAAATGTTCGCCCATCTCTTTTCCGCATTCGATAATTTCGTCAACAAGCTGCTGGTCGTTGCCCAAAACGGCAGTATTCAAATCGCCGAGCGCGATAATCACCGCGCCGGTCAGCGTCGCCATATCAACGATGCGCGTCGCGCCCTGTTTTTCGGCATAAGCGACGGCATCGGCTAAAACCAGACGACCTTCGGCGTCGGTGTTGAGAATCTCCACGGTTTTGCCGTTTGAGGCGGTAACAACATCGCTCGGACGAGTGGCGCTGCTGCCCGGCATATTTTCGACCGCCGCGACGATTCCCAAAACCGGAACTGTCGGCTTCAGCAGCCCGATTGCCCGCATCGTGCCGATGACGGTCGCGCCGCCCGACATATCGTATTTCATCGCGTCCATTCCCTCGGCGGGTTTGATGGAAATGCCGCCCGTGTCAAACGTGATGCCTTTGCCGACGAGCGCGAGAAGTTCGCCTTTTTTGCCCGTTGATTTCTTCGGCTCGTAGCGGAGAACAATCATTTTGGCGGGCTGGTCAGAGCCTTTGGAAACCGACAGCAGCGAACCCATTCCGAGTTTTTCCATTTTCGCTTCGTCGAGGATTTCGCACTTCAAGCCAGTTTCCTTTGCCATTTTTTCGGCGCGTTTCGCCATCTCGGTCGGGTGCAGAACGTTCGGCGGCTCGTTCGCCAAATCGCGCGTAAAATTCATTGAATCGCCGATGATTTCGCCGCGCGCTAAAGCGTCTTTTATATCTTTAGCGTTTTCGCCTTCGACATACAAAGCGAACGTCTCAATCGTTCTATCGTTTTTGTCGCTCGATTTATATTTGTCGAGTTCAAATTGGCTGGCGACGACGCTCGCCGCCGCGTTCGTCGCCACGGCGAGAACGTCCGCGCCGTCGAGTCGCGGAGCAAGAGCGAAACTTTTGACGTTGCGTTTTCGCAAATTTCGCGCCGCCGTTCCCGCCAGAATTCCCGCGTCCGAAATTTTATAATCGGCGCGGTCGCCCGCGCCGACGAGCAGCAGCCGACTCGCCTTATTTTTCCCCTTCGATTCAAAAATAAAATACGCCGTGTCGCCGCTTTCGCCTTTGAATTCTTCGGATTTAATCGTCGAAGCGATGTGTCCGCCGATTAATTCATTCAAGTCTTTCAAAATTCCGCTGGCGGCGTTTTCGTCTTTGAAAACCGCCACCGCCAAAGCGTCAACATCCGCGTCCTGAAAATTGTCCGTAATCGCTTGAAACTTCATTCTTTCTCCTTGAGTATGTTTAATTTTTGTTCCCGCAAAAATTGTTTTGACTATACCTTAACTCGCCTAATCCTTTCAACTTTATTTCTCCTTCATCTGAGCGCGCGTTTCGCGGTCAATCGTCCGGCTCTTTAAATCCTCGCGCTTGTCGTAAAGTTTTTTGCCTTTCGCCACGCCGATTTCAAATTTGATGCGCCCGTTTTTCCAGTAAATTCTGGTGACGATTAAAGTCATTCCCTTCTGCGTCGTTTCCTTTTCGAGCCGCGCGATTTCCTTGCGGTGAAGCAGCAGTTTTCGGGTTCTGAGCGGCTCGTGATTATTTCGATTGCCGTGCGAATACGGCGAAATGTGCGCGTTCATCAGCCAGACTTCGCCGTCTTTAATCGCCACGTAAGATTCCTTTAATTGTATTCGTCCGAGCATCACGCTCTTAACTTCCGTGCCGGCAAGAGCGACGCCCGCTTCGTATTTTTCCTCAATGTGATACTCGAAAAAAGCGTGACGGTTGTTGATAATATCTTTTTCAGCGGCGGACATAAGCTATTATTTTGGCAGTCAATTTTTCGATAGGCAAGCCGACATCCGAATAAAGCATTTGACAACCACGGTTGCACTCAATAAATTAGAAATTATTGGGAGATCGTCTAATGGTAGGACTGCAGTTTCTGGATCTGCCTATCGGGGTTCGAATCCCTGTCTCCCAGAAAATTTTTTTATGAACGATTGGCACGAAACCGAAATCCGCGTTCGCTACGCCGAAACCGACCAGATGGGCATCGTTCATAACTCGAATTACCTAATCTGGTTTGAAGTCGGACGCAGCGAGTATTGCCGGGCGCGCGGTTTTTCCTACAAGGAAATGGAGGAAAAGGAAAACGCGCTGATGGTCGTCGCCGAAAGTTACTGCCGCTATAAATCGCCCGCCTACTATGAAGACGTTTTAACCATTCGCACGCGAGTCGAAGACATTCGCAGCCGTTCTCTAAGATTCGTATATGAAATTTACCGTTCGTCGGATGACGTTTTGCTTGCCGAAGGCGAAACTCTACATCTCGTGACCGACGAAAACAAACGGGTTCGTTCGTTCCCCGTCAGTTACAAAGAGAAACTTATGGCTGATGAAATACCAGCCGCCAACGCTTTTCCCGCCGATCAAGCACCGAGCTAATTCGTTCTCTAGCCAACGTAAATCCAACTCTGTTATACTTTTTCTTTATAACTGAATGGTTATTCATTTTAAAGAAATAAAATTATGATTGAACGCGAACAACTCGAAATGGACGTGGTGTTTGTCGGCGCGGGACCGGCGAATCTGGCGGCAGCTCTCCATCTGAAAAATGCGGTTAAAGAACACGACGAACTCGTCGCCAAAGGCAAAAAAGCCGGGAAGCCAATTGGCGAACTTGAAATTGGGATTATCGAAAAGGGCGCGAATGTCGGAGCGCATATTTTGTCGGGCGCGGTAATGGACCCGATTGCCTTACGCGAATTAATGCCGGATTTTCTCGAACAGGGTTGTCCGGTTGATTCCACGGTCGAGAGCGACGCTTTTTGGTATCTGACCGAAACGCGCGGTTACGCTTCGCCGATTACGCCGCCGCCGCTGCAAAATCACGGCAAATACATTATTTCTCTGAGCAAAATGTGCGAGTGGCTCGGCGAAAAATGCGAGGAAGCCGGCATCAATATCTTTCCCGAATTTCCCGGCGCAGAAATTATCTACGATGAAAATGATGCGGTCATCGGCGTGCGCACCGGCGACAAAGGCATCGGCAAAGACGGCGAAGCGAAAGGAAACTTTGAGGCAGGCGTTGATTTACTCGCTAAAATTACTGTCCTCGGCGAAGGCTCGCGCGGCTCGCTCGCCAAACAATTGGTGCAGCGGCTCGATTTAATGGACGGCAAAGAACCGCAGGTTTTTTCTTTGGGTGTCAAAGAATTGTGGGAAGTTCCGGCAGGGAACTTTGAAGCGGGTCGCGTTGTTCATACTTTGGGTTTTCCGTCGGACACGCAGACTTACGGCGGCGGCTGGATTTACGGAATGAAAAATAACGTCGTCAGCATCGGTTACGTCACTGGCTTGGATTACAAAGACCCGCTGATTGACCCGCACGCCGAGTTTCAGAAATTCAAAACGCATCCGAAAATCGCCGAGATTTTAGCCGGAGGCAAGATGATAAAATACGGCGCGAAAACGATTAATGCGGGCGGCTGGCACACGATGCCGAAACTTTACGCCGACGGCGTTTTGCTCGTCGGCGATTGCGCTTCGTTTTTGAACGGTCAGCGAATCAAGGGAATTCACACGGCGATGAAATCGGGAATGCTCGCGGCGGACACGATTGTTCACGCTTTTTCGCATCAGGATTTCACGTCGAAAACGCTCGAAAAATTTCACGAGAAATTTAATTCGAGCTGGATTCACGACGAGCTTTACGCCGTCAGAAACTTTCACGCTTCGTTTCAATCAGGTCGCTGGTCAGCGCTCGTGAACGGCGGTTTGCAATTCTTGACTGGCGGTTATTCGTGGGGCTTTATGCCGATGGAACATCACGTCGCCGGACACGAGCGGATGGAAATGCTTGAAGAATATAATTATCAAGGCGATTCGATAAAACAACGCTACCCGGATTTAAAGTTTGACAATCAACTGACTTTCGACAAAGTAACCGACGTATATCACGGCGCGGTTTCACACGACGAAGACCAGCCTTCGCATCTGCACATTCTCGATACGGAAATCTGCGCGGTGCGGTGCGCCGAAGAATACGGCAATCCGTGTCAGCGTTTTTGTCCGGCGGCGGTTTACGAAATGGAAGAAAATCAGAAAACCGGCAGGCGCGAGATAAAAGTCAATTTCTCGAACTGCGTTCACTGCAAAACCTGCGACATTATGGATCCGTATCAGATTATCAATTGGGTGACGCCCGAAGGCGGCGGCGGTCCGAATTACAAGGGAATGTAGAGATTTATGATTTTCAATTTGCGATTGGCGATTGTCGGGAATATGAATTGCTTCGTTTGAAATCAAGTGTAGAATTTGTTTTAGAACGATACACGAAATTTTTAAAAAAGGAGACGTATTTATGTCAATACCAAACAACGATGAAGTCGAAGGCAAAGCCGAAAATATCAGCGGAAAAATCAAAGAGGGCGTCGGAAATCTGACTGGCGACCGCAGTTTGGAAGCCGAAGGCGAAGCCGACCAAGCCGAAGGTCAAACGCAGGAAACTTGGGGCAAATTTAAACGCGGCGTCGGCGATACGATTGATGCCGTCGGCGATGCGATAAGCAACACCGGCAAAGATGTCAGTCGGTAGAGACTTAAAAGTGGAAAAGTGAATTTTTTGTAAACTCATTTCTCCGCTTTTTTGCGTTTAAAAATAATTCAATCTTCTGGCAATGAAACTCGCCCACGCTTCGCACCGAAAAGTCGAATTATTTTTTCGTGAATATCTGAACGACGAAAATCTTCGCCTGCCGAGGACATATTTTTACGTCGGCGGTTTCACTAAAACTTTTACGAAAATCATCAGCGTTCACGGCATTACAATTGGTAAACGTATTTTTATCAAACCGACGCTGCTTTCATTAAACCGAAACAATCAGCCCAAACTGCCCGAAGATCTCATCGCCCACGAAATCGCCCACGTTTTGCAATACCGGCGCGAAGGTTTTCTGAAATTTTTTTACAAGTATTTGACCGATTACTGGCGCAATCTGCAAAGCAAAAAAAAATGGGACGCCGTTTCACGTCATAAAGCCTATCTGGAAATTCCGTTTGAAATCGAAGCCCGCCAAGCAGCGGCGCAATTTATCGAGTGGAACAAGTTGAGGGATGAATAAAACAAGTTGATTCTTGCTCTAAATTCATCCCTCATTCTTCATCCCTTTATACGGCTGTCATTAAAGATTCGGTCAATTCGCCGGCGGCGAGTTCGACGTTGGAATAGACCGTATGCAACTCCGCGAGATTGTCGGTTTTTAAGTTTTCTTCAGCTTGCAGGAGAATACCGCCGATTGCCTCGCGTTGTTGGACAGAGACGGAACTGCCGAATTCGTGCAGCGCAAGGTGCGTGTTTTTGATTAGCGAATCGAGTTTGTTACGCTGCAAAATCAGTTCTTTGGTTTGCTGGTCTTTTTCCGCCGAGTTGATGGATTCGACAATCAGGCGTTCGATTTCGTCCGGTGCCAGACCCGAAGAAGGCGTAATCTGCATCGCCTGTTCAAAGCCGGTCATTTTGTCTTTCGCCGAAACGTTGACGATGCCGTTCGCGTCAATCTCAAACGAAACGTCAATTTGCGGAACGCCGCGCGGCGCGGGCGGAATGCCGACCAAATCGAACTTGCCGAGACTGCGGTTGGCATTGGCAATCTCGCGCTCGCCTTGCAGAATATGGATTTCCACCGACGCCTGATTATCCACGACGGTTGTAAAAGTCATCGTATTTTTGAGCGGAATCGTCGAGTTGCGCGAGATGAGTTTGACGAACAAACCGCCGCGCGTCTCCAAGCCGAGCGAAAGCGGCAGCACGTCGAGCAGAACGATGTCCTTAATGTCGCCCGCCAAAACACCGCCCTGAATCGCCGCGCCCATCGCCACCACTTCATCCGGGTTGATTTCCGCCGACGGTTCTCTGCCGAAAACTTCTGTCACGGTGCGCGTGATAATCGGCGAGCGCGTCTGTCCGCCGACGAGAATCACTTTGTCAATATCCGACGGCTGCAGTTTCGCGTCCCACAATGCCTTCTGACACGGCTCGACTGACTGCTCGACCAAATCCTGCACGAGTTCTTCGAATTTAGCGCGGGTCAAAACCTGATTGATGTGTTTCGGACCCGTCGCGTCCGCCGCGATGAACGGCAGATTGACGGTCGTTTCCGAAACGCTTGACAATTCGCATTTGGCGCGTTCCGCCGCTTCTTTGAGACGCTGCAGGGCGAGCCGGTCTTCCTTCAAATCAATGCCGTTTTCGCTTTTGAAATTTTCCAGAAGCCAGTTGATAATGCGCTGGTCGAAATCTTCGCCGCCAAGAAACGAGTTGCCGGAAGTCGAAAGAACTTCAAACACGCCGTCGTTTATCTCCAAAATCGAAATGTCGAACGTGCCGCCGCCGAGGTCATAAACCGCGACGCGCTCCGATTTATTTTTGTCGAAACCGTAGGCGAGCGCAGCAGCCGTCGGTTCGTTGATAATGCGCTCGACTTCGAGACCGGCTATTTTCCCGGCGTCGCGCGTCGCCTGCCGCTGCATATCGTCGAAATATGCGGGAACGGTGATGATGGCTTCGGTTACTTTGTCGCCCAAAAATTCTTCCGCAGATAATTTTAATCTCTGGAGAACAATCGCCGAAATCTCCGGCGGGCTGTAGGTGCGGTTCAGCACGCGGATGTGGGCGTCGCCGTTCGGGGCTTCGACGATTTCAAACGGAACGGCTTCGCGCATTTTTTCGACTTCCGGCGAATTGAATTTGCGCCCGATCAGGCGTTTGACGGCGTAGAGCGTGTTGGTCGGATTCGTTACCGCCTGGCGTTTGGCGATTTGCCCGACGAGCCGTTCGTCTCTTTCCGTAAAACCGACGACCGACGGCGTAGTTCTGCCGCCTTCTTTATTCGAGATAATCTGCACCGCGCCGCCTTCTAAAACGGAAACGCAGCAGTTGGTCGTGCCTAAATCAATGCCTATCACTTTGCTCATATTTTCAAGTTCTTAACTGGTGTAATTGGTGTACGGCGGCGAGATTTTTCAAAAACTATTCGGCTTCGGGAGAATTATTGCCGGCAAGGGAAACCTACTGCAAATTGCCCGCCGCTGCGGAGACGGAAACTTTGACCATTGACGGGCGAACGACTTTATCGCCGATGCGGTAGCCGCGCAGAAGCTCCGCCGTTACGGTTTGAGCGGGACAGCGGTCGGTCGTTTCGGTGACGACGGCTTCGTGATAATGCGGGTCGAACCGCTCGCCGACGGCGATAATCGGCTGCACGCCCATCTCCGCCAAAATTTCGTTGAGCTGCTGGCTGACCAAGACAATGCCTTCAAAAAACTGTCTTAAATCCTGACTGCGCTCTTCAGCGATATGTCCCGAAGAATCCAGAGCGCGGTTGAGATTGTCCACGACGGGCAGCATCTGCGTCGCCAGATTACTTATTTGATTGCGAAAAGTTTCGCCGCGCTCGCGTTCCATACGGTTTTTGTAATTGTCGAAATCCGTCTGCCGACGGCGCGACGCTTCGTAAATTTCGGCGCGCTCGGTTTCGAGCCGGACAATCTGATTTTGCAGATTCGAGATTTCCGTGTGAAGCGTCGGATTATCCTTTACCTGCTTCGGATGATCATTGAAAGTCGTTACCAACTTTTCCGGTTTGTGCGGAGGGACTGATAAATCCAATTGCAGGAAATCGGAAATATCCTGTTCGCCGACATGAGATTCGCCGACTTCGATAACTAATTCGGCTGAAATATGCAAATCCTTTTCTTTGGCTTCGAGTTGTTTAAAAAACTCGTCAATCGAAAGCGTGTTGTCCATTTCGGCTTCTTCGGAAACGCCTTTTGTGTTTTGCGGATTTTGTTCGGGGTTCATTGTGGTTTTGTCTGGATACGGTTTTTTGTCGAATGATTTATCAACTGCCCGAGCGTTCTTGAGTCATTATTTTTTCGAGAATGCTTGCCACGTAGGTCACGATTGAAATGGTTCGGGCGTATTCGATGCGGGTTGGACCGAGAACGCTGAGAGTTCCGACGCTGCCGTCGCCCGCGCCGATGCGGTAGGGCGCGGTGATGAGCGTGCAGTCGCGCAAGGACGAAGCAGAGTTTTCGCTGCCGATAACCACCTGCACGTCGGATTTCAAAGACGGGTCGCGCTCGATACATTCGGTCAGAATTTGCACGAGCCGCGTTTTTTCTTCAATCGTGCGAAGCAACTCGCGCAATCTTTCGAGGTCGGCAAAATCCGGCTTGGTCAGGATATTCGACGCGCCGCCGACGTAAACCTCGCCTTGATTATCGGCTTCGCTCTCGATGCTCTGCGAACAGAGTATCATCGCCGTTTGGAGCAATTTATCAAAAAGCGCGGTTTCCTCGTGCATCAATTTCAAAATCTCGGTGCGAATATCCGCTAGACTTTTACCGCTGAACCTGGCGTTCAAATAATTTGAAGTGCGGTCGAGCTGCTCGTTCGAAAAGGTTTCGTTGAGCCGGATTATCTTGTTATGCACGATGTTCGGCGCGGAAACCAGCACGACGAGAATGCGTTTGTCAGACAAATTGACGAACTCGATATGCTGCAGGCGGTCTTTCGCCAAACTCGGCGAGACGACGATGCCGACGTTTTGAGAAAGAGCCGAGAGAAGCTGCGAGGTTTTTTCCATCAAACGGTCGGGCGCGTTCGACGATTCAAATTCGCCTAGTCCGAGTTCTTTGTTTATCAAATTCAAATCATCATTCGACAGTTGCAGAACGCCCAATAAATTATCCACGTAAAACCGATAACCCTTATCGGTCGGAACTCGCCCGGCGGAAGTGTGCGGCTGTTCGACGAGTCCGAAATCTTCCAAATCGCTCATCACGCTGCGAATCGTCGCCGAACTCAAACCGGGGTGGTTGGCAAATTTTTCAGCAATTATTTTCGATCCGATTGGCTCGCCCGTGACGAGATGTTCATTGATGATGGCGGAAAGAATTATCCGTCCGCGAGCGTTTGGAGCCGTAGAGAAACTTTTTTCGGTTGTCGGGCGTTCATCGGAGACAGCCATTTTTCCTCGGGCGAATTTGAAAAACACCGCCCGCGGGCGGTATTCTTAAGCTATTAAAAGCAATAGCATTTCTCGCTCGTTCGTGTCAAGAAATTTCAGTTAAACTATGATAAACAACTTTGCCGCCGCCGATTTTTCGATGCTCAAAAAATTTTACGAAGAAGCGTTTCAAACTCTGGACGCAAAGCGCGCAACGCCCGACATCGATGTGCGCTTTTATCCTTATGTTGGAATCAATCATACGATTCGCCTTCGAGACGGCAAAATTTATGTTCGGTTGGCGGAGATTTGCCAAACCGCGCCGCTCAACGTGCAGCGGGCTTTGGCATTTATTCTGGTCGCCAAACTTTTGCGAAAAAAAGTCCCGCCGCTCGCCGTGCAAATTTATCAATCGTTTGTCAAAAGCCGGGAAATGCAGGCGAAAGCAATCGAGAATAAACTGGCGAAAGGACGCAAAATCATCACTTCGCCGAAAGGCGAAATTTATGATTTGGACGAAATTTTCGCCAGGTTAAATAAGACGTATTTTCAAAACGCCATCGAAAAACCGATTTTGTCGTGGTCGGCGCGAAAAACTTATCGAATTTTAGGACATCACGATTCGACGCATCAGGCTATTGTCATCAGTAAATCTCTGGACGATGCAAAAGTTCCGCAGTATATCGTCGAGTTTGTCGTCTTTCACGAGATGCTGCACATCTTTCACCCTACGACGTTGCGCGACGGCAGACACTACAATCATACGCCGCAATTTCGGCGCGATGAAAAAAAGTTCGTTTATTTTGCGGAAGCCGAAAATTGGATTGAGCGGAATGCCGGAAAATTAAAGAGAAGCGCTAAGAGAAAAGTAAAAAAGTGAAGTAGTGAAATAGTGAAAAGGCGAAAAAGTTTGACGGCTTTCAAATAGTTGCTTTTTTATTCGCTCGCGTTGTTCACTTTTCTATCTGTTTCAAAATCGTTCCGAGCAAACCGAAATCAGAAACGGTTACGCGCTCGATTCCTTTTTCGTCGAAGCGCGTTTCCGTGAAGTAAAACGTCCCCAATTTTTTGTTTTCATTTTTATTCGTCGCTAAAACTCCGACGATTTTTTCTGCCGAATCGTAATCAATTCCAACGGTTGCGGCGGCAGATTCGCTTTCGGAAAAAAGATTAAAAAATTGGTTTCTTGTAAAATTTCGCCCGCTTTGTTTGGTTTGCAGGCATTTCAAAACGCTTTCGCTATCGCCCAAAATTAACTTGTTTTCGACGAACGCCGCCGCGCTGCGTTCGTCTTCGGAAAACCAAATTTTCGCGTTGCCCTGCAACCTCGGCGCGAACTCAAAATTGATTTCTTTGGAAATCGAAGACTTTAATTTTTCCACGTCCTTGACCGTGACAATTGCCGCGCTCCGTTCGCCCGCCGCGTCAAACTGCGCGGTGAGAATTTCCGAATCAATCTGGCTCAGAAAAGTTTCCGCACCGGAAATTCCATATGGCTCAAGCAACGAGTTGGAAAACCGAATCAACAAATTGCCGCGCGCCGCGCCGCTGTTTTTCGCCGCGGCGAAAAGCAAACTGCGCCAGGCGATCAAAGGATTTTGTAAATTATATCGAGTCGCCGAAGAAAATTCCGCCGGCAAAAAATCAATCAAGCCGCCGGTCGGCTGCGCCGCCGTCGCCAAAGTTTCCTTTACGACAGAAGCGGTTTCGGGCGTCAGTGAAATTGAAAATACGTCTTTGATTCCGCGTTCGGTTTTATTTGCCGTCCAGACCATTTCCCTGGTTGTGTTCTGTAATAACTGCGGCACAATTCCGGCGATAAAACTTCTTCCGCCTGCTTCTTCAGTCGTTTCGACGGCGACGGAAACGCCCGCGAGCGCGGCGATTTGTTTTACGCCTTCGGTCGAAACGTAGCCGAAAGCCAGATTGTTTTCCGTATAAACGCGCGTCAGCAATTCATTGATTGCTAAACTTTCGGCTTCGCCTTTTTGAATTGCCAAACATTTTTCAATCGCCGTCGCGTCCGTGCCGAAATAAATCAAACTGCCGCGAACAAAGGCGTAAACGCGCCGTTTGTCACTTGCCGTCCAGGTGAAAAACGTGCCGTTTTCTCGTTCGGTCTTTTCAAGTTTCGCGTCGTCGCCGAAATTTTTTACGACCAAACCGGCAAGCTGATTTTCGGCGAACGAAACGGTTTGCCATGACCAGGCGTGTGTTTCGGCGACGGCGACAAAGCGCGGCTTGAAATTCAGCGCGGCGTCCTCTTCAATCGTTTCAAAGCCGTTGACGGCGACGGCAATTTGCACGTTTTCAAAAATCGTATAATCCGGCGCGCTTTCGGCGAATTGCCGAAATGCCTGACCTGCCGTTAACAATTCGAGGGTGCGTGCGACATTATCAATTTCGAGATAAATAATCGCGCCGTTCGGCACGAGTTTTCGCAGCTCGGTTTTTTGCGGACTTCGGCAAGCCGTCAAACCGCCAACGACAATCAACGTCAGAAATAACCAAACCGCGACGTATCTAATCTGCCGGAACATTGCCCGCTTGCGGCTGACGCGAATTTTCGATTCTGTAGTTTGAATCAACATCTGTCTTCAATTTACATATTTTAGCAAAAAGCGGAAAATCAGAACGCGTTACGAAACAACATTTCAGGAGAAACGGATGGCGAAGATTTCATTTTATGGCGGCGTCGGAACTGTAACCGGCTCAAAATACCTGCTCGAACACGGCGGCAAAAAAGTTTTGATTGATTGCGGACTGTTTCAGGGTTTGAAGGAACTACGGATGCGCAATTGGGAAGCGCCGCCGTTTGACCCGCGCGAGATTGACGCAGTGGTTATCACGCACGCGCATATTGACCACACGGGTTATCTGCCGCGTCTCGTCAAATTGGGTTTCAAGGGAAAAGTTTTCACCTCGCGGGCGACATGCGATTTGCTGAAAATTTTGTTGCCCGATTCCGGCAGATTGCAGGAAGAAGAAGCCGATTACCGCAACCGGAAAAACTTAACCAGCCACGCGCCCGCGCTGCCGCTTTACGACGAATCGGACGCGAACGCCGCGCTAAAGTTACTCGCGCCCGTTCCGAATGACGGCGTTCCGGTCGAAATCGCTGCCGGTTTCAAAGCGAGTTTCAACGTCGCCGGACATATCTTGGGCGCGAGTTTGGTATTAATCGAAATGGAAAACTCGCGTGAAAACGGCGAAAGCATAAAATTTATTTTCTCCGGCGATTTGGGACATTACGACCAGCCAATTATCAAAGACCCGACCGCGCCGACTGTCGCCGATTATGTGATGGTCGAATCAACCTACGGCAACCGTCTGCACGGCGACGAGTCGAGCGAAGACCAAATGGCAGAGTTAATAAACGAAGCTGCAAAACGCGATGCGCCGATTTTGATTCCGGCGTTTGCCATCGGGCGGACGCAGGAAATTTTATATTTAATTCGTGAACTCGAAGACGCGAAACGAATTCCCGTTTTGCCCGTGCGCGTTGATTCGCCGATGGCGGCGCAGGCGACGCAGATTTACAACCGTTTTTCCGAAGAACACGACGAAGAATACGCGAGCATTCTGGCGGGCAATCGTCATCCGCTGCGAACGGGTTCGATGCTGACAGCTTCGAGCCGCGACGAATCAATCAGATTAAACGACGAACGAGGAACGCGTATAATTATTTCCGCGTCGGGAATGATGACCGGGGGGCGCGTGCTGCATCACGCGAGGAGGATTTTGCCCGACGAGAATGCGACGCTCGTTTTCGTCGGCTACCAAGCGGCGGGAACTACGGGCAGAAGAATATTGGACGGCGAAAGGGAAGTGAAAATTTTCAAAGAATGGATTCCCGTGCGCTGCCACGTGCGACGAATCGAAGGCTTTTCCGCCCACGCCGACTGGAAGGCGGTGCTGCGTTGGCTCGAAAATTTGCAGAACACGCCGAAATTAGTTTTTACAACGCACGGCGAACCCGATGCCGCCGAAGCGATGGCGGGACACATCCGCGAGCGCTTCGGATGGAACGTCGTCGTGCCGCAATACAACGAAACAATCGAACTCGTGTAGAACTGATTAAAATTTCGCCGCGTAAAATTTTACGCTGTCGCCGGCTTGCAGAAATGTCGGCGATTCGGCTTCGGGCGTAAAAAGTTCGAGGTTCGTCTTTCCGATAATCTGCCAGCCGCCCGGCGATTCGAGTGAATAAATTCCTGTCTGTCTGCCCGCAATCCCGACGCTTCCTTTTGGAACGCGCAAGCGCGGCGCAGTCTTGCGCGGCGCGGCAATGCGTTCGTCAACTTCACCCATATACGCGAAACCCGGCAGAAATCCGAGCATATAAACGCGATAAGTCGCGGCGAGAAAAATTTCGATGACCACCTTTTTCGTCAAATTGTTTTCCGTTGCGAGCGAGTCCAAATCAAGCGCGTATTCCGCGTCAAAGCAAACGGGAATCTCGACCAGACGCGGCTTGTTATGCTCTAAATCTCCCGGATTTTGTAAAACGTTTTCCATAAAACTTTTAACTGCTTCAAAAGCCGTCGGGAAATCGGGAAAGTTTTTTCGCACAATCGAAACATCGTAAAAAACCGAAAGCGAAGCGTAAGCGGGAACAATTTCGACAAAGCCCGGAAACGGATTTTTATCGAAAAAATCGGCGAGATTTATAGCGCGAT
Organism: Pyrinomonadaceae bacterium; assembly: GCA_030448055.1. GTDB lineage: Bacteria > Acidobacteriota > Blastocatellia > Pyrinomonadales > Pyrinomonadaceae. The sequence continues at coordinate 1,589,518 of JAUJNR010000001.1, read as the reverse complement.
TATTTAATTCGGCGGAAATTTCGTTGCCGAACTCAACGGTTAAACCCGTATCGCCGAGCGGAAAAATTTTGCAACTCATTTTAATTTACACCGAAAAAACCCATCCGCTCCGAAACCTGCTTCATAACTTTCCAAAACGTCGAGCAGTGTCGGTTTGGCGGTTTCGACATCCAAAATTTTCGCGCCCTTGTTTTTGAGAAGCGCAATCGTTTCGCCTAAAAGATCATCGTCGGCTTCGCGCTCGAAAATTAAAGAAACAGTTTCGGTTTGGTTTTCGGTTTTGAAGTCGGCGAGTTTTTCTGACAGATTTTCGCGCAGCAAACTTTCGGAAATTCCGCTCAGAGTGATTTTGACAGTTTGGGTTTGTTTATTTTGTCGTCGCAGATTACGCGGCGAATCAACGGCGCGGATTTCACCGCCGCGGATAATCGCCACGCGGTGGCAGAGTTCCTCGACTTCCGAAAGATTGTGCGAAGTCAGCAGAATCGAAACCTCTTTCAAAGATAAAATCAGACGGCGCATCGCTTCGGCGGCAAGCGGGTCGAGCGAGCGCGTCGGCTCGTCGAGTAACAAAATCGGCGGCTGCGGCAGAATCGCTCGCGCAATCGCCAGGCGCTGTTTATTGCCGGTCGAGAGTTCGGAAAACCGCCGTCCGGCTAAATCACTTAAATTCAATTGTTCAAAAATCTCGCCGATTCGCCGCTGCGCCGCCGCGTCGCTCATTCCGTAAAGACGAGCAAAAAATAAAAGATTTTGTTCAGCCGTCAACCGCCAGTAAAACGAACGCTCTTCGGCGGTCGCTAAACCGACGAGCGAACGCACTCGAACTTCATCTTTAACCGAATCATAATTTTTGACCGAAACCGTTCCGCTCGTCGGCTGAACTAAAGTAGCGATAATTTTCGTCAAAGTCGTTTTGCCCGCGCCGTTGCGCCCGATAAGTCCGAAAATTTCGTTTTCGGCGATTTCAAACGAAACATCACGCAGAGCTTCGACGGCGGGCTTGATTGGCAGACGAAAAAATTTCTTCAACCGCGGAAACGGAGTCGGATAAGTTTTGGAAAGATTTTTGACGGAAACGGCAGTCACAAATCGGCGATAGTCCAGGCGCAGTAGATTTTACGGGGAAGTGTAGCAGAACTTTATTACACCAAGCAATTTATTACCTGCTTCTTTGTTTCGGGTCGAGATATTCGCGCAGCCCGTCGCCGATAAAATTGAACGCGAGAACCGTCAGCGCGATTGCCAGCGCGGGAATAAACAAAACGTGCGGCGCGTTGTAGAGAATGTCGAAGCCGCGTCCTTCTTCAATCATCGTTCCCCAGGACGGCGCGGGCGGCGGAATGCCCAAACCGAGAAAGGAAAGCGACGCTTCCGACAAAACCGCGCCCGCCATTCCCAAACTCGCCTGAACGATTAACGGCTGAATCGCGTTCGGCAAAATATGCGTGAATAAAATTCTGAAATTGCTCGCTCCCAACGCGCGGGCGGCTTGAACGAAATCGTATTCGCGCACTTTCAAAACCTGCCCGCGCATCACGCGCGCGTAGCCGACCCAGCCGATAATGCACAAAGCCAAAATAAGTTTTCCCAAGCCGGCGCCCAAAAACGCGACGAGCGCAATCGCCAAAAGAAGACCGGGAAATGCGAGAAAGACGTTGAAGAGATAACCGGACAAAAATTTATCGAGCCAACCGCCGTAAAAACCGGCAACCGCACCGAGGATAATGCCGACGAAGGCGGAAACGATAACGACGACGACACCGACTTCGAGCGAAATCCGCGCGCCGAAAACAAGGCGCGAAAAAACGTCGCGCCCAAGAGAGTCCGTGCCGAACCAATGTTCGACGGAAATCGGCGCATAGCGAATTGCCGTGTTTATGCTCGTTACGTCGTGCGTGGCGATAAGCGGCGCGAACAACGCCGTCAAAATGAAAACGGAGGCGATAGCGAGTCCGATGTAAGTTAAACGATTCACTATAATCTGATGCGTGGGTCGAGCCGACGATAAACAAAATCGGTCAGCGAATTTGCCAAAATATACGTTACCGAAATAACGAGAACGCAGCCCTGAATGAGACGATAATCGCGCTTGCCGATGCCGTCGTCGAGCAGCAATAAACCCAAACCCTGCCAGTTGAAAATTTTCTCGGTGATAATCGCGCCCGCCAGCAATACGCCGAGCTGCAAACCGAGAATCGTCACGACCGGAATCAAGCCGTTTTTCAGAACGTGCTTGTAGATGACTTTTCTTTCCGAAAGACCTTTGGCGCGCGCCGTTCTAACGTAATCTTCGCCGAGTTCTTCGATGACGCTCGACCTGACCATTCTCGTTAAAATCGCCGAAAGAGCCGCGCCCAAAGTAACAGCGGGCAGAATAATATCTTCCGGGTTCGCGCTGCCCGTCGGCGAAAACCAGCTGAGTTTGACGGCGAAAAGATAAACCAGAAACGGACCGATAACGAACGTCGGCAAACTGATTCCCAAAAGCGCGATAAAGGAAGAAAAATTATCAATGATTGTGCCTTTGTTCGTTCCAGCGAGAACGCCGAGCGGAACGGCGATGCTAATGGCGACGATCATCGAAGCGAGCGCGAGCATAATCGTTGACGGGTAACGCTCCAGAATCAACCCCAAAACCGGTCGGTCGGTGCGAAAGGAAGTTCCCAAATCGCCTTGCACGAGTCCCGTCCAGTAATCCATGTAACGATTCGCCGCGCCGTGCCACTTAAAACCTTCTTCGTTGTAAGAAAAGAAAAACGCCGGTTTATCGAGTCCGTGTTTCAGATTGAAATTATTGATTTGCTCAATCGTCGCCTGATCGCCCAGAATGGCGGTCGCCGGCGATCCGGGGACGAGTTCGATAAGCAGCGTCACCAAGGACACCACTGTCCAGACGACGAGCAGCAGCAAGCCGATTTGACGCGCAAAATTAAGGAGTTTGTATTTCATCCGGTAAAGATTTTGCGGGAAGAAAATTTTTAACTTAAAACTGTGTAATTTTTTGTCCCGATATGAATGGCAGCGATGCCGCCAGTTAAGTTTTTATATTCTACATCGTTGAAGCCGTTTTCGCGTATCATCCGGGCGAGATTTTTTTGGTCGGGAAAGCGGGAAACCGAATCGGGCAGGTATTCGTATGCGCCGCGCGAGCCGCTCACCGCGCCGCCGATACGCGGCAAAATGCTGGAGAAATAAAATTGAAACGCTTGGCGAAAGCCGGGAACGACGGGCGCGGAAAATTCTAAAATCACGAGTTTGCCGCCTGGTTTTAAGACGCGCTGAAACTCGCGCAAGCCGTTTTGCCAATTTGAGAAATTGCGAAGACCGAAGGCAATCGTCACCGCGTCGAAACTGGCGTCGGCGAAAGACAGATTCATTCCGTCGGCTTCGACATAGGGAATTGACAAATCGTTTTTAGCGTTTTTACCGAAAGCGATTTCGAGCATCGGGCGGCAAAAATCCGTGCCGAAGATTTTCGCCTTTCCGTTTTTTTGCAGTTCCAATGCCAAATCGCCCGTGCCGCAGGCGACATCCAAAACGAGCGCGTGGGGATTTCGTAAAACGCCTTCGAGTTTTTCGGCGACGAGTCTGCGCCAGCGTTTATCAATGTTGACGGAAAGAAAATGATTTAGAAAATCGTATTTCGTCGCAATGCCAGAGAACATTTCACGCACGGCGCGGGCGTGTTTCAGTTCGTCGGCGGTTTTTTCGGTGGGCATAGTGTTTACGGATTTTAGTTATTTTTCGGTCGGCTGTCTGGTCGAAACTAAAATTTTCGCTAAGGGTTCTTTTTTCCAGCGTTCTGCGCTTTTCTGCACATCGGCGAGACTCGCGTTTTGCAGATTTTCCCGGTCGGCTTTGACCGAAGCGATTTTATAAGTGTCAACGTCGAGCCACATTTCAAGCGCGTTCGTCCGATTATATTCATTTTGCAAATCGCCTTTCGCCCGTTCAAATTCGGCGGATTCGACCGGGGCTTTAAGCAAATCGCCGAGAAAATCACCCACTGCCGCGACGGGGAACGCAACCTGGTTTGCTTCACGCTTTATTCCGTCTTGCTTATACCCGACCAATATCCAACCGGGTAAAAGGCGGGCATATTGGCGCGCAAAAGCATTCGGTTCTTTCGTCTGAAGCCGGTTTTGCAGAATTTTCGTCATAATCTGCGCGGCGAAAAAATCCTTGTCGTTGCGCGCCGGGCTGCGAAAGGCGTAGCGGAATTCACCGGCGTTTTCAACTGCTGAATCTACAAAAAGCATTTCCGCGCCGGGCGCGTCCGGCTGCGCGAAAGTTGCTGGAACTCGTTTGTCCGACTTTTCCCAACTGCCGAAAAGCTGGCGCACGGCTTTGAAAACATAATCTGATTTGATGTTTCCGGCGACGGCGAGCGTCGCGTTGTCAGCAGTCAGGAATCTTTGTTTAGCGAGCAGCAAATCGGCGAAATCAACTTTCGGTAAAGATTCCGTCGTGCCTTCGGCGCTTCTGCCGTATGGATATTTGCCGAAAAGACGTTTGGCAGCGGCGAGGTCGGCGACGTATGCCGGATTTTTTTCGAGTTCCTTAACTCGTTCGAGCCGCGCGGCTCGAACCTTTGCCGTCGTTTCTTTGTCAATCTGCGGTTTGGTAACGGCAGTGGAGATTGTTTCCAAAATCGTCAGAATCTGATCGGCATTGCCCGTCGCGTTGATTTGAATCGAATCGTAATTGCTTTCGACCGCGAGACTGCCGCCCAAATCTTCGCGGAAAAATTCTTTAACCGATTCGTTCGGAAACAAAACGTCGGCGAGCATCGCCATCGTGCCTTCTTTGCCCAACGTATCAAAAGCCGCGCCGCTGTGAATGCGGAGTTTGACCGTCGCTTTTTCCGCCGCCGGTTCAGTCCACATCAAAAGTTTCAAGTTGTTCAACAATTTTTCCTGGCGCGGCGCGGTAAATTTCGGCGTTGTTTGCGCCAGGGCGAAAGTCGCCGTTACGGAAAAAATCGTAGCGAAAAGAGCGTATTTTTTAAAGCGGTTTTTGATATTCATCTTTAATATGCCGGAAGGCGAAAGTCTTGAATCGTGAATTGTTAGTTGCCGGGCAATTATTTTTCGTTGTTAGCCGAATGCGAAACCGTTTTTTGCCAATCAATTTTTTATTTATTTTCGGCGGCTTATGAGTTAAAATTTTAGATGGCGGTGGGCATCGCGTCAAACGCTTACCGCATCTATGAAAATGTTGTATTCTAAAAACGTTGACCGGGAATTTTCCGAACGCTTAACATCCACAAAAATCGCGTTATAATTAAAACAACTGGTCGAACTCTTGAAAAGAGCGAAGATTACTGAGAGGTTAAAAAGATGGGAAAGATAGTAAAGTATTGCGCCGCGTGCGACGAAAGTTTTGCTGTAAAATTCGGATATTGTCCGAACTGCGGGCAAGGGTTGACCGCGTTTGAATTGAATCAACTGACGAATGAAACGCCTGTTTCCGAACCGGCGCCAAAAGAAGTTGTTTTTGAAGATTCAATCGCTCAAACGCCTCCGCCGGTTTTTGCGAAAGCCGCGCCGCCGGTTGTTGAAGATGACGCTGTTGTTGCCGTTCAGCCGGCGCCTGTTTCCATAGAATCGAAAGCGGAAACAATCGCGCCAGCGCAGCCGGAAATAGCGCCGGTCGAAACGAAAACTTTTGCAGCGGCGGCTGGCGCAAACGGAAATTATCAAACCGTCGCCGACGATTACCAAAAAACATCCGCGCCGGAAATTTCTCAAAGAAACGACGATTATCACATTACAGTCGTTGAGGACAAAAACGGCAAACAGCGCAATCTGCTTCTGCTCGGTTCGTTAGCATTAGTGTTGACGATGGCTTTCGGCAGCACCGTTTACTCGCTTTTTAATAAAGATTTGTTCGTCGGCTCAATTGGCGAAGAGAGCGGCGTTTTTATTCCTGTTGTTGACGATGTGCCGATGGAAGTCGAAGAAGAAGAGCCGAAAAAAGAAGACGATGACGGCGGCGGCGGCGGCGGCGGCGGACGCGACAAACCGACTCCGACTTCAAAAGGTCAATTGGCAACTCAAACTAAAGATCCGATAATGGCTCCGAGCGTAACGAATGTAAAAAAGGACTTTGAGCTTGTAATGCAAGCGTCAACTAAAGGCGATAGAGTTATCAAACAAACCAATGAGCCGTATGGCGACCCGAATTCAAAATACACGCTTTCCTCGGACGGAATGGGAACGGGCGGCGGACAAGGTTCGGGCATCGGAACGGGACAGGGCAGCGGACGCGGCACCGGACAAGGTTCGGGCATCGGTTCGGGCAGCGGCAGTGGTAATGGCAACGGTAACGGTAACGGAACTGGAAACGGCAGCGGAGTTCCGAAACCGCCGCCACCGCCGAAACCAGCTCCGGTCGGCGTGACGGAAACGATTAAAATTCTTTCCAAACCGCAGCCAAGATATACAGACGCGGCGCGGCAGAATCAGGTTCAGGGAACCGTTACGGTCAAAGTAACTTTCAATGCGAACGGCTCAATCGGCAGCATCGCGCCGGTCAGCGGCTTGCCTTACGGTTTGACCGAGCAGGCGATTGCGGCGGCGCGTTCAATCAAGTTTGAACCGGCGAAAAGAAACGGCGTTCCGTATTCGGTGGCTAAAACCATCGCCTATACGTTCACGATTTATTAAGAAACAGTTTAGATTTTCAAAAAAGCGTGAGCCGGAAAAAATTCGGCTCACGCTTTTTTTTATCGCAACAGCAATTCAAAAACGAATTTCCGAGCGCGTTTGTTATTTAGAGAGGCTTTACAAAAAAATTAGAAAAGCAAGCGGCAACTGTTCGCTGTTCATTATTCACTGTTCACTAAAAAACCAGGAAAAACCTTTGAAAATAACGAACAATGAATAGCGAATAGTTAACAGTTGCCGTTCGTTAAAGCGGCACATCGTTAATTTTTGTGCAAAACCATTTAGAGAGATAATACAGTGACTTGCGCTTCAAGCGAGCGATTGAACAAAAGACAATTGCAACGATTATCATTTAGTCAGCCAAACCGAAGAATTTTTTAATCGAATCGAAAAGGCTCGCCTTGTCTTTGATTTCGGTCGGCATAGATTCTTCTTCGGGTTTGTCGAAAGACTCGCGGCGTTCTTCGATTATGCGGCTCAGACTTTCGACGAGTTCGGGATTCTCTTCAAGAATCGGTTTCAGACATAGATTGTTGATTTCCAAAATTTCGGCTTCGCCGTCGGTCAGCACGGTCGCCGTGCGCGGCTCGCCCGTCAGAAGTCCCATCTCGCCGAAAAAGTCGCCTTCGCGCAGTTTGCGCAAATTTTTCGCCTCAGCGCCCGCTTCCTTGATTTGCACGTCAACCGCGCCGCGGTGAACGACGAACATCGAATCTCCCTTTTGACCTTGCCGAACGATTGATTCGCCGGGCGCGAAAACTCTCAAATTCGAGCCGTCGGCGAGTTTGCGCGTTTCCTCGTCCGAAAGCGGCGCGAAAATCGGCACGTTGCTCAGTCGTTCGTAAATCTCGTTGCTCGTCTCAACGAAAACATTTTCCGACGGTTTGGTTTCGACGTGCAGCGTGCGGGTCGGGTAAGCGAATTCGAGCTTCTCGCGCTGAAACGCATACCAGACGCGCTGCCGGACGAGCGCGTCCGTGTCGTTGTATTTCGAGTAATCTTCGAGCCAGTATTTGATTTCGTATTCGATTCCGTTATCGCCCAAACTTCTGACGCGCACGACGGGGCGGATTTTTTGCGAGACATTTTCTATTTGGCGGACGACTTCGCGGACAATTTGAATCGTTTGGGCGGGCGAATTGGCGTAGAGCGTATTAAAGAAAACGAGCCGGGCATTTAAGTTATCGCGCGGCGCGACCTCGACGACTTCTTTGCCGAGAACGCTGTTGCTGATGACAATCAATTTATTTTGAAACGTGCGAATCTGCACGCCGCGCCACGAAACTTGTTCGACTACGCCTTCGCCTTTGCCGTCAATCTTAATCACGTCGCCGATTTGAAACGGCTGGTCGGCTTGAATCGCCAGACCGGAAAATAAATTGCCCAATGTATCCTGCAACGCGAGACCGATAATCACGCCTAGAATTGTCGAAGTCGTAAACAGCGCGGCGAGGTCAACGTTCGGATACTGCGAATTGAAAATAACGAAGAATGAAACGATGTAAATAATTATCGAAAAGACGTTTCTCAGCAACGAGGAAATTTCATAGGAGTTCGAGCGCCGAAGCGCGGTGCTGAAAACGAGATGATTGACGAACCGCACAATCGAGACAATCAAACTCATCCATAAAATGATTGTCAGAATGCGGAAAAGCTGTTCGAAAAGCACCGTCGCTGTATCGCCCATTCGCCGGTCGGTCGCGCCGAAAAAATCAGAGAAAAAATCAGTCAGGTAATCTTTGATTGGAGCTTCGACAAAGTGAAAGAGAATCAGCAAAAGCGTAATGATGCCGGCGAAGACGATGAAGAAAATGAATTTTTTTCGCAGTTTGGAAGTTTCCATAAAAGAAGTTTCAAGTTTCAGATTTCAAGTTTCAGGTTCAAAACAAACGTTTTATTCCTGAAACTTGAAACCTGAAACCTGAAACTTAAAAATTATCAACAATCGTCGTTCCAATCAACAAAAGCGACAAACACGACACGACAATCGTAATTGTCCACGCCAGACAATTAAACAGAAAACTGTTTTTGTATTCGCCCATAATTTCGCGGTTATTGACAAGCGAAACAATGGCTATCAGAATAATCGGCAACAGCAGTCCGTTGATGGTTTGCGTGACGAGCAGCAGTCTGATTTGCGGAATGCCGGGTATGAGAGCGACCGTCGCGCCGACGACAATCAGCGACGTAAAAATGCCGAGAAAAATCGGAGCTTCCCGAAACGAATGCGCGAGACCTTTTTCAAAACCGAGCGCTTCGCTGACCGAATATGCCGTCGCCAGCGGCAACACGCCCATCGCCAGCATCGCCGCGCCGAACAAGCCGACCGAGAACAGATATTTGGCGTAAACACCAGCGACGGGCGCGAGCGCTTCGGCGGCGGTCGCGGCGGAATCTAATTCGGTTACGCCGCGCGCGTTCAAAGTCGCGGCGGTGCAAACGACGATAAACGCGGCAATCAGACAAGCAAAGATCGTCCCGACAATCACATCGGCTCTCGCAAGCGGATAATCTTCTTTGTCCAAGCCTTTTTCGACAACCGATGACTGCACATACACCTGCATAAACGGCGTAATGGTCGTCCCGATTAACGCCATAATCGTGAAAAGATAAGCCCCGCTGAAACTAAAAGTCGGTCGGATAATTTCGCCGCCGACCTGCGCCCAATCTGGTTTCGCCAGAAAAGCCGAAACGACGTAGCAGAAAAACACGAGCGACATCGCCAGAAAAACCTGCTCGACCCTTTTCTGTGTTCCTTTAACGACGAGCCACCAAATCGCCAGCGACGTGACGGGAATCGTTATGAAACGCGTGATGCCGAAAAGCTCGGAAGCCTGCGCGATACCGACGAATTCGGAAATGATAACCCCCGTGTTGGCGATGAGTAGCGCGAGCATCACGAGCGCCGTCCAGCGCACGCCGAATTGTTCTCGAATCAAATCCGCCAAACCTTTGCCCGTTACCACGCCCATTCGGACGCACATTTCCTGCACGACAATCAAACTTAAAGTCATCGGGATAAAAATCCAGAGCAGGGAATAGCCGAAGCCTGCGCCGACGCTCGAATAAGTGGCGATGCCGCTTGCGTCGTTGCCCGCGTTGGCGGCGATAATTCCGGGTCCGAGGATGGCGAGATAAGCGTAGAATCTATACGAAGACAAACGGTGGCGAAACCGCGCCGGATAACACCGCAGATTTCGCACAAATTTTCCGTTCGAAAATCTTGAAAAAATCATTTCTTCTACTGTCGCCTTCTTTCATTGTTTTGAAAATTCTTTTTGGCAAAAAAGGGAAAACTATTAAACGCCTTGCAATCAGCGAAACTCGAATATAACGCGATTGACCGCCGGAGCAAAACGGCAACGGGCGTTATCCAATATATTTATTTTTAACGCGAATGTCGCGCCCTGAGAAAACTCCGGTTTCGTAATCGTTGACGATTATTTCGATGCATTTTTGTCGAACATCTTTGTTACTTCATCAAGACCTGATTACTTGACGATGCGATTCGGTCTTTTTACACTTTAGATTTACAATAAAGTTATGGCACATAATCTATTTAATACCCGACAAACTTTCAAAACCGGAACCGGCGAAGACGGCGTTTTTTACTCTTTGCCGCAACTCGAAAAAGAAGGCGTGGCGACCGTCTCCTGTCTGCCGATTTCGATTCGCATCGTTTTAGAATCGGTCTTAAGGAATTTTGACGAAAAAAAAGTTCAGGAGAAAGACGTTCGCAACGTGGCGAATTGGAGCGCCAATGCTGAACGAACCGATGAAATTCCGTTCGTTGTCGCTCGCGTTCTGCTGCAGGATTTTACCGGCGTTCCGCTGCTCGTAGATTTGGCGGCGATGCGCTCGGCGGTCGAACGATTGGGAAAAGACACTAGTTTAATCGAGCCGCTCGTGCCGGTTGATTTGGTGATTGACCATTCCGTGCAGGTTGATTACGCGGGCAGCGAAGAAGCTTATACGCGAAATATGGAAATGGAATTTCGCCGCAACGAACAGCGTTATCGTTTTCTTAAATGGGGAACTCAGGCGTTCGACGGCTTTTCCGTCGTGCCGCCGGGCATTGGAATTGTCCATCAGGTCAATCTCGAATATCTGGCGAAAGGCGTTTTTGAACGTGACGGCGTTTATTATCCCGATACTTTAGTCGGAACCGATTCGCACACGACGATGATTAACGGTCTTGGAATCGTCGCGTGGGGCGTGGGCGGCATCGAAGCCGAAGCCGGAATGCTCGGTCAGCCGGTTTATTTCTTAACGCCGGATGTCATCGGCGTTCATCTTTCGGGCGAACTGCCGCAGGGAACGACCGCGACTGACTTGGTTTTACGCATCACGGAAATGCTTCGCAAAGCGAAAGTCGTCGGCAAATTCGTCGAATTCTTCGGCGAAGGCGCGTCGAGCCTGCACGCGACCGACCGCGCGACGATTGCGAATATGGCTCCCGAATACGGCGCGACGATGGGCTTTTTCGGCACTGACGAAAAAACGCTCGATTATTTCCGCGCCACCGGCAGAAGCGACGAGCAGGTCGAAACAATTCGCAATTATTACACCGCGCAGGAGATGTTCGGCATCCCTCAGGAAGGCGAAGTTGAATACAGCACCGTTTTGAATCTCGATTTAGCAACCATTACGCCGTCTGTGTCAGGACCGAAACGCCCGCAAGACCGCATCGAGCTTTCCAATTTGGACGACCGTTTCAAGGAACTTTTCTCGCATACCGTCGCGTCGGGCGGTTACGGAAAGCACGCCGAAGACCTCGAAAAGCGTTTTATGGTTACAATGGGCGCGAAATCAATAAGCACGAAGCAGGGCGGCGGCGAGCAGGCGGCGAACACGATTCCGCAGCACGTCGTCAGCACCTGGGTCAGCGAGAAAAATACGAACGTTTCTACTGAAATCGAAATGATGAACAACCGCCCGACACCCGACCGCGTGGAACATCTTGACGATGACACGCCGACGCAAACGACCGCAATCGGACACGGCGACGTTTTGATTGCCGCGATTACTTCCTGCACGAATACGTCGAATCCGGCGGTGATGATTGCCGCCGGAATTGTGGCGAAAAAAGCCGCGGAACGCGGAATGAAAGTTCCGGCATATGTAAAAACTTCGCTCGCGCCTGGTTCGCGCGTCGTGACCGAATATCTGGAAAAAACCGGTTTGCAGGAATATCTGAATGAAATCGGTTTCAATCTCGTCGGCTACGGCTGCACGACCTGTATCGGCAATTCGGGTCCGCTCGACGCAGGTATCGAAGAAGGCATTAACGAACACGATTTGATTGCCGCCAGCGTTCTTTCCGGCAACCGCAATTTTGAAGCCCGCGTGCATCAAAACATCAAGGCGAATTTTCTGATGTCACCGCCGCTCGTCGTCGCATATGCTTTAGCCGGAACGGTTATCAAAGACGTTTATCTCGAACCGATTGGACAGGACAAAGACGGTAAGGACATTTTTCTCAAAGACATCTGGGCGACGCTCGACGAAGTTAAAGAACACCTGAGCGCCGCGTTCGAGCCGGAAACCTATCGAAGACTTTACAGCGAATTTGCCGAGCAGAATCCGCTCTGGAATCACATTCCGACGGTGACGGGCGACGTTTACGCGTGGGACGCTGACTCGACTTATATCCAGGAGCCGCCGTATTTTGAAGATTTTTCGATGGAGACGGGAAACTTCTCCAACATTAAAGACGCCCGCGCTTTGGCGATTTTCGGCGATTCGGTGACGACCGACCATATCTCGCCCGCCGGCGCGATAAAGCCGACCTCTCCAGCCGGACTTTACCTTCAGGAACGCGGCGTGGCGATTGAAGATTTCAACAGTTACGGCTCCAGACGCGGCAACGACCGCGTGATGCTGCGCGGCACATTCGCCAACGTCCGCATCAAAAATCTGATGGTCGCGCCGAAAGAAGGCGGTTTTACTTGTTTCAAACCGGACAACGAAAATATGACGATTTACGACGCGGCGATGCGTTACAAAGAACAAAACACGCCGCTGATAATTTTCGCCGGACAGGAATACGGCACGGGTTCGTCACGCGATTGGGCGGCGAAGGGAACCAAATTGATGGGCGTCAAAGCTGTAATCGCTGAATCGTTCGAGCGCATTCACCGCTCGAATCTTATCGGAATGGGCGTGCTTGCCCTGCAATTCAAAGAAGGCGAAAACGCTCAGAGCTATAATCTCGACGGCACGGAAACATTCGATTTGACCGGACTCGAAACCGGCGAAATTCGTCCGCGCCAGAATGTCACTCTAACCATCAAACGCGCCGACGGCACGACCGAAGAAGCGCATCTGACTCTGCGAATTGACACGCCGATTGAAGTCGAATACTACAAAAGCGGCGGCATTCTGCCGTATGTTTTGCGGCAATTAATTAAGGGATAAAGGATGAGGGACGAGAGATGAAAGGAGAATAAAAAATTAGCCGAGTTGTTTTTGTTTTATTCATCCCTCATCCTTCATCCCTCAGCCCTTGAATTATGGAACGAAATAGAACCGGAACACTCAACATCTACAAGGATTTTCTCAAAGAAACCGGCAAAAACGTCTTGATGGGCAATCGCGCTTTTCAGAAGTGGCGGGCAAAACGCCCGCGTGCCGGAGCGTATTTTACCGGCAGTGCGGAAGAACTCGAACGCTACGCTTTTTTAGGTTTGAATCTGATAAAAAAATACGTCGGCGACATACGTGGCAAAAGCGTCTGCGAAATCGGCGCGGGCGATTACTTAACGTCCGGCTTGTCAATGCTCGCCGCCGGCGCAAGTCGCTACGCCGTCATTGACCGTTTTCCCGGCGATTATACGGGCGCGGTCGCCAAACAGTGGTATCAGGGAATCGAAGATAACTGGTCGAAGGCTTATCCCGAAACGCCCTGGTCGAGCGACGTCAAAGCCGCCGACTTTCCCGAAAACTACGCCGACCGGCTCGAACTCATCGCCCAGCCGATTGAAATTGCCGACACGAAAAATAAATTCGACATCGTTTGTTCGTTTCAGGTCGGCGAACATATTTCAGACATTGACTCATTCGTTCAAATGAACAAGCGTTTGTTAGAGAAGCCGAACGGCGTGGCTTTGCACCGCGTTGATTTCGGTCCGCACGACAGTTGGTTCGAATATCGTGACCCGATGACGTTTCTGCGTTTCTCCGACGATGCTTGGAAACTGACCGGCTCGAATCGCGGAGTTCCGAACCGTTTCCGGCATCACGAGTTTATGGAGGCTTTCGACAGCGCCGGATTCGATGTCGAGATAGTCTTCTCTGAAAAATTTGAACGGGAAAAAGTAGATTTCTCACGCCTCAACCGGAAGTTTCGAGCGATGCCGCGCGATTCGATAATGGTCGGCACAGCGATTTATCTTTTGCGGCAAACGTGACTGAATTTAACGACGCTATTAGCGCGACGAAATTTTCAGAATAAATTACGGCAGAAACGAGCCTTTGCCGTTGCGTCCGATTCGCATATTCGTCAGCCAGTCGAGCCATTGATATTTGAGCGACTTCGGCTTTAAAAGTTCGGTCAGCCCGACGGTTTTGCGTGGTTTTCCGTCGCGCAGAGTGAGCGTCATCTCGCTTAAAAAGCGCAGGTAGAAAAAACTCGAATCAATGATTTTCAACTGTTTGACGCGCAAGCGTATGTTATCTTCGGTAACGAAGGTCAGGCGCTGCGGGTGTTTGATGCCGAACTTGTCGCGGGCGAAATTCTGCTCTTCGTAAGAAGCGTCACGGTCGCTGAGTTCGTCGTTGCTGACGGTGAAGAGTTTCGTCGTCGGTTCTTTTTCGCCGTGTTCCTTATAACGATAAAAGACGGCCGTCGCATCGGGGAAATGGGCACGTCCCCATTGCCAGTCGCAGACGGTTTCGGGCATCCAGCGGTTGTCGAGATTGTGGTCGTGATAACCCGTTCCGCGAAAATGGACGACATCGAGCGATTTGCCCGCATCGTCGCCGATGTTGATTCTGCCCGTCACGTCCGCTCGCGGCGCAACCAGATTCCAGCTGTGCGAGTCTGCGGTGTTGATTGGCTTATTCGGCAGAAAATCGCTTTCGATGGAGAGCCATTCAAAGTTCGCTTTTAAGTTGCGATTCTTCCGCAGTCTGGCGTTTATCGAAAGCATATAGCCCGAACCGTATGGCGCCGATTCGAGGCAAAAATGGTTGTCGCCGATTTTGCACGCGGGCGCGTCTTCCGAGGCTGAAAATTCTTCGGGCAGAAATTCGTTGATGGCGCGGTATTTCGGCTTGCCGTCGCGGTAATAGGTAAAGGCGATGGCGGGAAAGCATTGCTGGCACTGCGGATTTTTTTTTCGCCTGAGTTTATCGGCAATTCGGTTGATTTTACGATTCGGCGAATTATAACGCGGCGAAAAGACAAAGTTGTCGAGAAAAATTATCACGACCGCATCGCGTCCGTCTTCACTAAGCGCGTCGAAATACCACCACTCGAACGCCTGCGCGCTTTGCTTCGGATGCCAGACATCTGCCGCGATGCTCGATGAAAATGAAAACCGCTCGGTCGTAATTTGCTCGTTTGCCGTCGCCATATTCGATTTTGGAAAAAAGATTTTGTGATTTAACGCTAAAAGAATCGCAGAAAATAAAAAATATGGCAAACTTTTGTCTGCCGATTGAATCTGTAAATCTGAAGACGCGGCTCTCCCGATAAATTTAAATATAAAAAAGGAGATGATATGAAAAAAGTGACGAAAGCATTTACGCTCGGTCTCATTTTGACAATTAGTTTGCTGTCGGCGGCGTGTCCGCAGCGCGAAAGCATCGCGGGCATCGAAGCCAATCCGTCAAAGTTCTACAACAAGGAAGTCGGGATTGCCGGAACGGTGCGCGACAGTTACGGGCTGAACATTCCGCTGACGCAGATTCGCGGCGGCATTTATAAAGTTGACGACGGAACCGGCTCCATCTGGGTCGTAACGCAATCGAGCGTGCCGTCGAAAGGCGCGAAAATCGGCGTCAAAGGCAGAATTCAAAACGGCGTAAATTACAACGGAAAAAATTACGGTCTCGGAATGATTGAGGAAGATAGAAGAATCCAATAATAAAGTTCAAATAAAATGACTTTTCGCGGGTGTTCAAGTTAAAATCTTGATACCCGCTTTTTGTCGGAATTTCGTTTTTATTTCTTTTTCTTGGCTTCCAAATTGAACTTTTGAAGTAACCAACTCAAAACGGCTTCTTGGTCGGGGATTGTCGCCCGGCGAATTTGACCGAGCAAATGAAGTCGGTCTGGCTTCGGCGGCGCGGTATTTTGCAAACCTTCGTAATAACGCAAGCCTTCGTCGCATTCGTCGCAAAGAATCCATTGTGTAACGTCGCCGTATCGCGGGCGCAAACGAAGCTGACAAGCTCGCATCGGGTGAGTTTGCCAAGAATCGCCGCGTATCGCGCCGCACATAAAACAAAATTCGATTTCAGTTTTTTTATCAAATTGACTTAAACCACTCTTCATCAATTTCTATTCGCTCCACCAGTTCGATTTTCACACCGAGAGAAAGCTCTTTTAATTTTTCTGCAAGTTTTTCGCCGTCAACAATATCAATTGCAATTGCGCCGTCACGAGTCGCTTCCTTCACGGCTTCGCGCGTAAAATAACCTGTGGTAATAAAGAGACCTTTATCGGCGCGTCCTTGCATCGCGCCTCGAAAATCTCTAATCGCGCTAGAACCGACTGCGCCGCGGTAACGCTTACATTGGAAAACGACTCTGAAGCTAAGAATGCCGTTGATTCTGGCGACTCCTTTTCCGTCAATTCCACCGTCGCCCGTTCTGCCCGTAACTTCAACTTGCGTAAATCCAGTTTCTCGAAGCATACGCTGGACGAGACGTTCAAAAGCGGCGGGAGAAAGCGTTTCGATAAGATATTTATTGATACGC
Source organism: Pyrinomonadaceae bacterium (assembly GCA_030448055.1). GTDB lineage: Bacteria > Acidobacteriota > Blastocatellia > Pyrinomonadales > Pyrinomonadaceae. Next base: position 1,572,923 of record JAUJNR010000001.1, on the reverse strand, counting down.
TCTCGCCAATCAACCAATACCGTTGTCTCCTCAGCCACAAACGGTATTTCTATTAAATCAGAATCAAGTTTCTTACCTGTCAGCACCCACACGCCGCGCGTTGAATTTTCTAAAATTCCAAGTTGTTTCAGGTATGTTCTTACCCACGCGAGTTCATATTCGAGTTGTGTTCTGCCGTCCTCATTTCCGCGTTTAGTGATGTAAGGTTGAGCAACAAGATCATCTGGAATTCCAAGTAATGAGATAACTTTTTCGACGATTTAATCAACAGAGCCTGAGCCGCCGAGCGATTGGATAGCCTCGACAGTCGGCTTCATCAACTCGTTTCTGTGCGGTATCGTATTCATACTAGAAAGCATTCATTTTATAGCCCTCACCAACATTAAGCCACAGCGTGCCGTCTTTGCGTAAAACGCGGCGAACTTCCCTAAACATTTTTACGAGATTATCAACATAATTCTCCGGCGAGGCTTCAGCCCCAATCTGCGCCGGATGCTCATAATCGCGCAAACCCCAATACGGCGGCGACGTTACGCAACATTGAACGGATTCTGGCGTCAGTGTCGGTAAAACCGAAAGACTGTCGCCGGTGATGATCTGCAAATCACTCATCTCAATAATTATTTTGACTTAAACTTTACTGACAAGCAATTAAAGCAATATATTATTATCCTTCGGCTTATGAAATTACAAGTAAACATTTTCGACCGCCAATTTTTCCATTTGCATTCGCGTTCAAACGAATTGTTAAAACTCATTCCCGACGATAAATTGTTTTGGAAACCGCGCGAGCTGAATAAAACTTATCAAATGTTTTCGTGCGGCGAATACATTTTGCGGAGCGCGGGGAAAGTTGAACAGACATTCGGCGGCATTGCGACCAGACTCTGGGACGACCCGTTTGAGTGGACGCTGCCCGAAGAACTTTCGACCGCCGCTTTGATGATTGAATATCTGGCTGAAGTCGAGCAGACGCGGTTAAAAGGCTTCGCGCTTTTCAATTCGGACGAAGATTTGCGCCGCGAAATACTCGCGCCGGATAAACTGCGAACGATTTTCGAGATTTTAATCGAAACCGTCGCCCGCAGCGAACATTTTCAAGGTCGCGCGTTTGCGATTTTTCAAATGCTGTCGGATGAAAAATTGCCGCGCGTCTGAAATTTTCCTTTTAAACATTTACGAAATATAATTCGTAGCTGAATAGGATTCGACCGAAAACCATTAATTGAAATTGGAGATAGGAAAATATGTATTGTCCGCGTTGTGGTCAGCAGCAAGTGTCGGAGGAAACGAAATTTTGTTCGCGGTGCGGATTTCCGCTCGGTCTTGTTTCGGAGATTCTCGCGCACGGCGGTTTCCTGCCGCAGCTCGCCGAATTGTATAAATCGAAAAAATGGCTGACTAAGAAAAACGGCGTGGTGTTCAGCATCCTATGGATGATATTTTTTCTTTTGATATTGACGCCTTTTTGGAGCATCGTTGATGCCGATGAACTAGCTTCTCTTTCGGCAATCGTCGGCGTTTTCGGCGGATTGATGTGGCTGATTGCGTCACTTGTATTATTAAAAAGCTCATCAAGCGATGCATTCCCGGCGAATGAATTGCCAAGTGCAAATGCCAATAACCTTTATTCAACCAATCAAAAAACTCTGCCGCCGCCGCAAGCACAACCCGCGCAAAGCTACGTGCCGCCCGCCAATTCGTGGAAAGCTCCGAATACCGGCGAATTCGCCATACCGCAAAGCGTCACCGAAGGCACGACGAAACTACTGAAAAAGGATGAGGAGTAAAATTCGTCGTTTACGGCTGAATGCCTTTAGTTCCCGCAAAATCGTAAGTTACAAAAAGATTCAGCGCATTTTCTTTAATTTCGGAGCGAACGTCTTTAACATTCGCTTTAAGCGTTCCGTCAGAAGCGTTAATCGGAAGATTCAGTGCCAGCTGCTGTCCGCGCAAAATCGTAATAGGATTTACTCGACTGTTGATTGTCGTTTGCACAATCGGCGTCACAAAACCACTTATGACCGGCGAGATGTTGTCGAGATTGACCGTCTCGACGTTGATTTGCCCGAAGACGGTTTGCTGCGTCTCATCAAAGCGGAGCGCAAGATTTGCCTGCGCCCAGCCCGCAAAATTAACGCATTGACCGAACACAGACGTGCTGCCTGTAAATGCGAGCGGAGCGGTGATTTTACCGTTTTCCAATCGAACGCCGGTCGTGATATTGCTGCCTTGCTGAAGCAGTGTTATTTTACCTTCGCAGCCACCGCCGTTCTGCAAAGCAAAACTCGCTAACTGCGGTTGCGCCGCCGCATCAAAAGTATTTTGTCCGGTTAAGTTAAGCGGAAAAGCCGGCGCGTTCATATCGCGGAAAATCGTTCCGAGAATCGTATCGAAAAATTGCTGATTCAAAACGACGCTCGCCGTTCCCGCCGGCGAGCCGTTCGGGTCGGGCGGCAAAATCGGCACGCCCGGCGGAGTTTGTGCTGCGCGCGGCGCGCCGCCAAACATAAAGAACACAAGTGCGCCGCCGATGACCAAACCTAAAATCGCGCCTAACAGAAATGTAATGAATTTGCTCATTTTTTTGTTTCAAAGACGATTGAGAGGTTGAGAAATTTTCCTCAACCTCTCGACAAATTATTTATTGCGCCGTCGGCGAAGGCGTCGGAGCGTTTTGCTGCGATTGCGCGCTCTTCATCATTTGCGTGATGAAAGCCGTCGCCAAACTGAAAAATGCGTCAACTTGCGCGCGGATTTGTTCGGGCGGAACTTTTGCGTAATCCGTCGGTTCGGCAAAAAGCGCTGGCTCGGCAGTGGTGCGAATGTTATGCATTTCGGTAACAAGACTCGCGCCTTTAACGCCCTGCACATTGCCCTGCGCTTCGGAATTGGTAAACGAGCGCAGCGGCAAGCCGGTTTCCTTGTCAATAGCGATGAACGATTCGGTTTCGACCGTTCCGGCTTGCGATTTCGTATCGGTCGTGGCGGCAAAGCGGTATTTAATCGCGTCGCGCCCGTCAATTTTTTCCTCGCCGAAGCGCTCGATGCCTTTCAGATTGTTCAGATTTTTGACGATGGTTTCGGGCATCATCAAACTGCGCACTTCAAAGCCGAGCGCTTCTTTGGTTAATTCGGCGTATTGTTTGCGCTGCGGCATCACGAGCAGTTGTTTGCCACCGGTTTCGAGGTAAATTAATTTCTCGCCATTCGGCATCGCAAATTCCATACGGCGGTCGGCGCCGTTGCGCGCGACTTCGGCTCGCAATGGCTGAGTTGCTACTTTCTGCGCGCCCGAAGTTTCAAATTTCAAGGCGACCGTTGCTTGATATTGTTCGGGTTCTTTACTTTCGACGCCGCCGGTCGAACTGGTCGTTACGGTCGTCGAAACCGCGTTGTTTCCGATTGAAACGGTGTTGCCGTTGGTCGTCACGTTGACGTTTGTGTTGGCAATTGTCAAATTAGCGTTCGTGTTTGTCGTCGCTGTCGAATCGCCACATGCCGCGCTGAAAATCGCCGCCAGCGGCAGCAAGATTAAAGAAAAATTCCTGATTTTACCTGTCATAAATTCGATTCTCCCTTTTGAAAACTTTTTTATAAGACTAGCACAATTTCAGTCGTTTTGAATTTGTTTTTTTAATAACCGGTTGACGCGCCGTCACTTCGGGCGTCAATCGCGCCCAAACGAACACCGGTTTTTTCCTCGATTTCGATTCCCGTCGCCGAGGCGATAAAACCGGGCTTGTCAGTGAAATTGTGTCCTAAACTTTCTAATGCAATGCGCGTGTCGGGCGACATTCCGTAAGGCTCGGCAAGAATTTCGTCGGGAAACCATTGGTGATGAATGCGCGGCGCGTTGATCGCCTGCTGAATGTTCATATCGTGGTCAATCATATTGATGACCGTCTGCAAAACCGCCGTGATAATGCGCGGTCCGCCGCGCGCGCCGATGGCGAACCACGGCGTGCCGTCTTTGCGCAAAACTATTGTCGGCGTCATCGAAGAGAGCGGGCGTTTTTTCGGCTGGACGGCGTTACGCTCGCCTTGAATCAGCCCGAACATATTCGGTTTTCCGGGACGCGCCGCAAAATCGTCCATCTCGTCGTTTAATAAAACGCCCGTGCCTTTTGCCGTCACGCGCGAGCCGTATAAATCGTTAATCGTATAAGTATTGCTGACAATTGTTCCGTCCGGGTCAACGACCGTAAAATGCGTCGTGTCCATTGATTCTCTGGCGGCGATTTCTCCGGCGCGGATGTCCGCGCTTCGCGTCGCTTTCGTTAAATCAATCGTCGCGCCTCTTTTCGCCGCATAACTTTTCGCAATCAAATCAGCGACCGGCACGACGGCGAAATCGGGGTCAGCCATAAATTCGGCGCGGTCGGCAAACGAACGGCGCAGAGTTTCGGCGAGAAGGTGATATTTTTTTGACGAGTTATGCTGCATCTGGCGCAAATCGTAATTTTCTAAAACATTCAACGCCTGCAGCAAAACGATGCCGCCCGAGGACGGCGGCGGCATCGAAATGATTTCGTGTCCGCGATACGTGCCGCGCAGCGGCGTGCGTTCTTTTGCCCGATAATTTTTCAAATCTTCCAGCGTTATCAAACCGTTATTCGCCCGCATATCTTCGGCGATAAGACGAGCGGTTTCGCCGGTGTAAAATCCTTGCGCGCCGGATTTTTTGATTCTTTCGAGCGTTTTAGCCAGTTCCGGTTGTTTCAAAACATCGCCTTCTTCGTAAAAATTGCCGTTATTTAAAAAGATTCGTTTGCTGTCGGCGTATTTTTCCAGAGTGTCTTTGTAGGCTTTGAAAAGATTGGCGAGACGATAACTTAAAACATAACCGTCCTGCGCCAGTAGCCGGGCGGGTTCGACGAGTTCAGCCCAAGCGATTTTCTTTGAGCCGTATTTATTAAAAGCCATCTCCAATCCGGCGGGCGTGCCGGGAACTCCGGCGGCGCGGTAGCCGATGGTCGAAGAACCTTCGCCCTTGATAATCTCGCCTTTTTCATTGACGAAAATGTCGCGCGTCGCCCCCTGGGGAGCCATCTCGCGGTAATCAATGGCGGTCGTTCTGCCGTCCTTAAATCTAATCAGCATAAAACCGCCGCCGCCCAAATTTCCGGCTTCGGGATAGACCACCGCCAGAGCGAGCGCGACGGCGATGCTCGCGTCAACCGCGTTGCCGCCGCGCCTCATTACGTCCGCGCCGATGTGAGAGGCGAGTTCGTGTTGCGAGGCAACCATCGCCCGTCGCCCGCGAACCGCTTCGCGCCGCGCCGCGAAAACGTTCGTTTCAAGCGACACAAAGGAAAGTTGAAATGACATAATGAGCAGACAAATGCAGATTTTTACGATTGATTTAGAAAACATATTTTGAACTTTAACAAAAAACGAATTTGTTGATAAGCGGCGGCGCAAAATTAGACGATGATTTATTCGAGTATTTTTCGTTTCGAGAGAATATATTTTTGCAAGTCGAAGCCGCGCCCTGACCGCTAAGACTTGATTTTTCGCGGCGCAAATGTTTCAATCTATTCTTTAAAACGTGGTGAGTTACCGGCGACTTGCGACCACGAAAAAAAATCGCTAAACAGCTTTTGAGTTTCAATTTAATTTCTTATCGAAAACTCTGCGCTTGTTTGGCGCGGAGTTTTTTTTATTTTCAAATGTATACTTATTTTCTTGTTGCAACTGAAAATGAAATTGCTCAACTGAAATCAGTTGACGATGTTTGCAAACATATTGAAAAGACTAAACCGATGCTTGGCGGAAATCTTTTTACTCTCGAAGCAATGAACAATTTATCAAACATCTTTTTACAAAATGAAAAGGAAAATCCTGTTGCAACCGATTGGTTTGCTGATGGAGCACGTTTTTATGTTTTTGATGAGGAGTTCTGTGGAAAGATTACTTCGGCGAAATGGGACGACCTTTTGCAAGCATCCGTTCCTTGGTCGGAAAGCAAATCTTGGAGAAATATTGAATACAATCGAATGGATTTAGCAGGCTCAATTATTGACGTAGCTTCTCTTTGCAAACAAACAGGAGAAGGAAAATTACTTTATATTTTGCTTTCAAACGAAGATTAAAATTTTGGTTTTCAATTTAGACTTATGAAATCATTTCTCGATTTACTAAAAGAAAAAATCGTCGTCTTCGACGGCGCGATGGGAACGAATCTGATGGCGCAGAATTTGACGCTCGACGATTTCGGTGGCGCGAATTTTGAAAACTGTTCGGAGAATTTAATCTACACGCGCCCCGACGCGGTTTTGAATGTACATCGCGCATTTCTCGAAGCGGGCAGCGACGTGATTGAAACGAACACTTTCGGCGGCAATACGGTTGTTTTGCAGGAATTCGGAATCGCTGATAAAGCCTACGACGTGAATTTTCGCGCGGCGCAGATGGCGAAAAATATCGCGGGCGATTTTTCGACTGTAGCGCAGCCGCGTTTTGTCGCCGGTTCGATGGGACCGGGAACGAAATTGCCGACGCTCGGACATATTTCATATTTGGATTTGAAGGAAAATTACCGTGAACAAGTTCGCGGTTTGTATGACGGCGGCGTTGATTTGTTCATCGTCGAAACTTGTCAGGATATTCTGCAAACGAAAGCCGCGCTCGCTGCGATATTTGATTTCTTTGCCGAAAGACGCGTTAAAATTCCCGTCATCGCGCAGGTGACGATTGAAACTTTCGGCACGATGCTCAACGGCACGGAAATCTCCGCCGCGCTGACCGCGCTCGAACCGTTTCCGATTGATGTCGTCGGAATGAATTGCGGAACGGGTCCGAAACAGATGGCTGAAAGTTTGAAATACTTGTGCGAAAATGCGCCGCTGCCGGTTTCGGTTTTGCCGAACGCCGGCTTGCCCGAAGTCAAAGACGGCGCGATGCATTATGACGAAACGCCGGAAACTTTTACGAAACAAGTTCTGCATTTCGCCCAAGATTTCGGCGCGAACATTGTCGGCGGCTGCTGCGGCACAACGCCCGAACATTTGAAATTGGTGGTCGAACAGGTTGGAAGAATTTCGCCGAAACAAAGAAGCGCAAAATTAATTCCGTCGGCTTCTTCGATTTTCGTCCAGCAGCCTTATACGCAGGACAATTCGTTTTTGATTATCGGCGAGCGCGTCAACGCATCAGGCTCGAAGAAAATGCGCGACCTTCTGGAAAAAGAAGATTGGGACGGATTGGTTTCACTGGCGAAAGAACAGGAACGCGAAGGCGCGCATATTCTTGACGTGAACGTGGATTTCGTCGGGCGCGACGGCGTTGCCGATATGCACGAATTAGTTTCGCGGCTGGTAACAAATGTGAAAATTCCGCTGATGCTCGATTCGACTGAATGGCAAAAAATGGAAGCCGGACTGCAGCACGCGGGCGGAAAATGTTTGCTTAATTCGACGAACTATGAAGATGGCGCGGAACGATTTCTAAAACTTTTAGAACTGGCAAAAGAATACGGCGCGGCGGTCGTCGTCGGCACGATTGACGAAGAAGGAATGGCGCGGACGGCGGAAGGGAAGTTGAAAATCGCCCGCCGCGCTTATCAACAGGCGACTGAATTCGGCATTGAAGCGCACGACATTTTCTTTGACCCGCTCGCGCTGCCGATTTCGACCGGCATTGAGGAAGACCGCCGCAACGCCGCCGAAACAATCGAATCAATCAAACAAATTCACGCGGAAATGCCGGAAGCGAATATTTTGCTCGGCGTTTCAAACGTTTCGTTCGGTTTGAATCCGGCGGCGCGTGTCGTCTTGAATTCAATCTTCCTGCACGAATGCGTCGAAGCCGGAATGAATTCGGCAATCGTCAATGCGTCGAAAATTTTGCCGCTCAATCGTTTCAGCGAACACGAAATCGAAGTCGCGCAGGATTTGATTTACGACCGCCGAAAGTTTGACGGCGACGTTTGCACGTATGACCCGCTCGGCGAGTTTACGACGATGTTCGAGGGCAAAACGGCGAAGTCAATGAAGGTTGATGTCAGCAATCTTTCAACCGAAGACAAGCTCAAACATCACATCATTGACGGCGAGAAAATCGGTTTGGAAGACAATCTGAAAAAGGCTCTCGAAACTTATCCAGCGTTAGAAATCGTCAACGACATTCTGCTAGATGGAATGAAAACCGTCGGCGATTTGTTCGGCTCAGGACAAATGCAGTTGCCGTTCGTTTTACAGTCGGCGGAAGTGATGAAAACGGCGGTCAAATTTCTCGAACCGTTTATGGATAAGGTCGAAGGCGAATCGAACAAAGGCGTGATGGTTCTGGCGACTGTCAAAGGCGACGTTCACGACATCGGCAAAAATTTGGTTGATATTATTTTGACGAACAACGGTTATAAGGTCGTCAATCTCGGAATCAAACAGCCGATTGACGAAATTCTGCGCGTCTATGAAGGAACTAATTGCGACGCTATCGGAATGAGCGGCTTGCTGGTGAAATCAACTTTGATTATGCGCGACAACCTCGAAATTATGAACGAGCGCGGCATCAATGTTCCGGTAATTTTAGGCGGCGCGGCTCTCAATCGCCGCTACGTTAACCAGGATTTAGTTCCGCTTTACAACGGAAAATTATTTTACGCCCGCGATGCGTTCGACGGGCTTCATGCGATGGACGCGCTGACACAGAAGAAAGATTCAGCCACAGAGGACACAGAGAAAACAGAGGAAAATATAACAACGGTGCGAGCAAAAGCCGCATCGGGAAACAGCGAAGCCGGGAACGCCGACATCTTGTCGGCAATGAGCGTGGAGCGCGAACAAACCGACGCGGTTCAAACCGTAACCGACGCCGAAGATTTAGTCGGCGAAGACGCCAAACTTGGCAAGCAAGCTGCGCGAGTTTCATCAAGAAGCGTTGGCGACACGACCCATACGACGAAATCAAATGTCGCGCCCGTCGAAACTATTCCGACAGCGCCGTTTTACGGTTCAAAAGTCGTCCACATTCAAGATTTGACTAAAGTTTTCGCCTTTATCAACGAAACCGCGCTTTTCAAAGGTCAGTGGCAATACAAACAAGGGCGCAAATCAAAAGAAGAATACGAACAAATTTTGCAGGAAACCGTGCGTCCGAAATTTGCCGAAATCAAAGCCAAAGCAATCCGCGAAAAACTGCTCGAAGCGAAATTGGTTTACGGCTATTTCCCGTGTCAATCAAACGGCAACGACTTAATCGTTTATCAGGACGACGAGAAAACGGAAAGGTTAAGATTCACATTCCCGCGTCAGCCGATTGAACAGCGCGGCGGTCAAAATCTCTGTCTGGCTGATTATTTTGCATCCGTTGATTCGGGAAAAATTGATGTGGTGCCGTTTCATCTCGTCACGATGGGCAGACGCGCGAGCGAGTATTCCGCCGAGCTTTTCGCTGCCGATAAATACAACGATTACCTTTTATTTCACGGCTTATCGGTCGAAGCGGCAGAAGCCTTAGCCGAAATGTGGCACAAACGCATCCGCGAAGAACTTGGCATTGCGGGCAATGACGCTCAGGATTTGAATAAACTTTTTCACCAAGGCTATCAAGGCTCGCGCTACAGTTTCGGCTACCCGGCGTGTCCGAATCTCGAAGACCAGACGAAACTTTTTGAACTGTTAAAACCCGAACGCATCGAAGTCGAACTCTCGGAAGAATTCCAACTTCATCCCGAACAATCAACTTCGGCGATTATCGTGCATCACCCGCAGGCGAAGTATTTTAATGTTGAGTAAATGAAAAGAAGTTATACGCAAACTCAATTCCGGCATTTTTGGAAGACAGTGAAACAAAAATTCTTGGCGAATTGAGTTTGCGGCATAATTTCGCGTTGGAAGATTTACAAAAGAACGCTTGGATTGCGCAAATTAAAATCCTTAAAAATTCCTTACAATTTCTTGATCGCGGTCAAATTTATTTTGAGTTTCTGATTCCGCGAATGGGAAAAAGAGTTGATAACGTGCTGATCGTCAATGATTTGATTTTCGTTTTGGAATTCAAAGTCGGTGATACGAAATATCAAAAACAGTCAATCGAACAAGTAGTTGATTATTGTCTAGATTTGAAGAATTTTCACGAAGGTAGTCATCATGCTAAACTCATCCCAATTGTGATTTCGACAAGCGCTGAATCAGCCGAAAATGTCATTTGCCAGAAAGACAATCTTTTTCAACCACTCAAAGCAAATCAGCAAAATCTCGCGCAAATAATTGATTTTGTTCTTTCGCAAAATGCCGGAAACGACATATGTGTTTATGGCTGGGAAAGTTCCGTTTATAAACCAACGCCGACTATTATCGAAGCAGCTCAGGCGCTTTATAAAGGTCACAATGTTACGGATATTTCCAGACACGATGCCGGCGCGATCAATCTTTCTAAAACTGCGGCGGCAATCAACCAGATAATCGAAAAATCTAAAACTAACAATCAAAAATCAATCTGTTTCATTACCGGCGTTCCGGGCGCGGGCAAAACTTTAGCCGGGCTGAATATCGCCAATGAGCGAACGAAAATTGATTCAGGCGAACACGCCGTTTTTCTTTCTGGAAACGGTCCTCTGGTTGATGTTTTGCGCGAAGCCTTAACGCGCGACGCGGTGCAGACAGCGAAAGAATGCGGCAAAAATTCGACTAAGAAAAAAGAACACGAGCGAGCCGTAAAATTCATTCAACCGATTCATCATTTTCGAGACGATAATTTAATTTCCGAAAAACCGCCGATTGAAAAAGTCGTAATTTTTGACGAAGCGCAGCGAGCTTGGACCCGCGAAATGGCGAGTTTGTTTATGAAACGAAAGCGTGGCAACGATGATTTTACAATGTCGGAGCCGGAATTCCTCATCAGTGTGATGAATCGTCATCAAGATTGGTCGGTCATCGTCTGCTTAATCGGCGGCGGACAAGAGATAAACACAGGCGAAGCCGGTTTGTCCGAATGGATTGAAGCGCTAAAAAATCATTTTCCGTTTTGGAAAGTCTATTTTTCAAATCAAATCAGTGCTGACAGAAATTATTTGAATAATGACGAACTTGAAAATTGGCTTTCATCCAATGCCAATGCTGAAAATAATTTGCATTTATCCGTTTCGGTTAGGTCTTTTCGTTCTGAAAAAGTATCAGATTTGATGCAGAAAATTTTGAGTAATGACATTATTGAAGCGCGTAAATTATTCGTTGAAATTAAAGATAAATATCCGATTGTTTTGACCAGAGATTTACAAACTGCGAAAAATTGGCTCAAAGAGAACGCCCGAGGAACTGAACGTTTTGGTATTATTGCAAGCTCTGGCGGTCGAAGGCTGCGACCGTGTGGAATTGATGTGAAAAATGAAATTTCCGCACCGAATTGGTTTTTAAATGACGCTCAAGACGTTCGTTCTTCATATTTTTTAGAAGACGTGGCAACTGAGTTCGATATTCAAGGTTTAGAAATTGATTGGGTTTGTTTAGCTTGGGACATAAACTTATATTACAAAGAAAAACAATGGAATTTCCAAAATTTTACAGGCACAAAGTGGCATAATATTCATAATCAATACGAGCGAAAATATTTATTAAAGGGTCATGACTAGCAGAAAATGATTTGCCTGGTAATTTTCAGCAAGATTTCATACAAGTCATTATTGCGATAATTAAATCTAAACTCGCACTCTTTCAAGTGCAAGTAGAAAGTGTTCTTTGATACGCCCCGAAACTTAACGAGCCGCACTTTAGCATATCCCCAGAAGCCTTCGATACCGTTGATATGGACATCACCTTTGCCATAACTTTCCTGGTGATAAATGCGAAAGTGTTTCTGATAACCGAGGTGAACAATTGAATCGTAGGAACGGAAGCCATCAGTATAAACAGTTGAATCAAAGCTTACTTTGCCTTTGATAATTCGCTGTAAAGTCTTGGCTTGGACGTTTTTGACAATCTCGGTATAGACACGCCCGTTACGTTTGTAGATACCAAAAACGATGTGTTTGTTTTCCGCTCCGCGACCACGCTTGCCTTTTCGATGGCGCGAGCCGAAGTAAGATTCATCAAGTTCGACCGCGCCGGAAAAAGGCGATTCAAGTTCGCAGAAATTGGCAATCAAAGAACGAACCAATGTCAGATAGCGATTGACCGTATTGCGATTCAGATTGGTTAATTCTGCCGTCTGAGAAGCGGTCAAATCAAGGGCAAAAAGCCGCAAGATTTGACGGAATTTAGCGCGTGAAATTCGAGCGCGTATGTAAAGTTTATAACTGTCTGTCATTACTAGCTTTAAGTATTGTAATTTACTTTTCTGCTAGTCATGACCCTTATTAAATACTTATCGAGTTTTATTAACCAGAGCCAGACACGGATTAATAATTTACACTCCGCCCGGCGAAGAAGAAGATTTTACCAGACAACCGAAGTTTTACGATGATACCTTCAAGTATCAAGAAGCTATCTCAAAAATAGTTTCTCAACAAAATAACGATACAAGCCAGATGAACAAAGCCTAAGTAATTGTCCGAATGATATTCGTAGCGAACCACAATCCGACGAAAGTTACCCAGCCACGCAAAGAGGCGTTCAATTTTCCACCTGCGTTTGTAACGGCGAAGTTTTCTGCCGTCCTGCGTTTGCGCCTTTTTGCGGTTGGCTTTATGCGGCGCAATCAGTTCAATATCGAGTTTCGCCAACTCCGCATCGAGCGGGTCAGAGTCATATGCTTTATCGCCAATCATCTTTTCGGGTCGCTCATCGGTGAACCGCTCGCAAACAGTTTCTCGGGCAAGTTTGACTTCGTGCGGCGAAGCAGAGCAAGTGTGGACGCCGAGAGGAAGACCAAAGCGGTCTGCCACTGCCATGAGCTTCATATTTTGCCCCGCTTGGTCTTTCCGACACAAAGCCCCTTTTTTAGCCGAAACAAAGGTTCCGTCAATAAAGCATTCGGATAAATCCAATTTACCGCGAGCCTGTAAGTCATCGGCAAGCGTTTCCAGCACTTTTCGCAATCGCCCGTCTTTAACCCATTCCTGGAAACGGCGATGGCAAGTCTGGTATGGCGGAAATCTTTCGGGCAAGTCGCACCATCTGGCGCCGGAACGTAGTATCCAAAGCACTCCGTTCAAGACTTCGCGTTCAGACCTGCGCGGTCGTCCGCGGGTCACCACAACGGGCGGTTTATCAAATAACGGTTCAATCAAAGACCATTGTTCATCGGTTAATTCTTCGCGTCGTGACATAGAGCGAAGTTTATCAAACTATTTTTGAGATGGCTTCTAGAATCAACCGGATTTGAAGTAGTTTAGTATTTTGTTAAGCAAGAAACTTATAATGTCGAATGATACGACTCGTGAAATCGAGGAAATGCAGAACGAACTCTGGATGCGAAAAACGCCGCAGGAACGCGCCCGGTTCGCGTCGGCGATGTTTGCCGCCGGGCGAAAAGCGGTTATCGCATCCTTGCCGAAAGATTTATCCGAAAAGGAAATAAAAAAACAGCTTTACCTTCGCACCTACGGCGAACCGTTGCCGGATGATTTTTTTAGGGATTGAGCTAAAAAGAAGTTGAATCTTTCTGACATGTTTTTGGTAATAACGGCGACGCTGCCCGCGCTGATGGCTGGGCTTTTTTATGCGTGGTCGTGTTCGGTGATGTTGGGGTTTGCGCGTCTGCCAGACAGGGAATTCGTTTCGGCGAAGCAGGCGACCAATCGTGCGATTCAAAATTCCACCTTCTTCGCCGCCTTTTTCGGCGCGCCGATTTTCTTGCCAATCAGCAGTTTTCTACATTACGGACAATCACCGCGTTTTTGGTTTCTGCTCGCGGCAACCGTGATTTATTTGATCGGAACTTTCGGCGTAACCATTTTTGGTAATGTTCCTTTGAATAACACGCTCGACCGTTTTGATTTGAAAACAGCAACCGAAGAACAAGTCGCGCAGTAAAGAACGAATTTTGAACGACGCTGGAATAATTTGAACACAATTCGCACGGTTTCTGCGACATTTGCCCTAATACTTTTTGTAATCGCTTGTTTGAATCGGTAGTTTATTTAAGTTTTACTTTGAATGATTTTAACCGTCAGCCGATTTTGCCGAATTCGTCAAGTTGGCTTTTTCATTGTAAAATTCTTTTTATGACTGAAGAAAACGAACAAATTGAAGAAATTGAAACGAATCACACGGCGGAAAATCTCGAATCGGTCGGGCAGATGATTATTGGCGGTCTCGAACAAATCGGCGGAATTTTGACGGGCGATCCGATAACGCGCGCCGAAGGCGAATTTAATGCGGAAGTCGGCAGTCTGCATCAGGAAGCAAATAAAAATCTAACGGCGATTGACGAAGCAGAAGAGGGAAAATCCGGCGCGGCAATGTCTAATCGTGAAACAAATACGTAAACCAGCCTAAAAATTCTTCTTCCGGCGCGGGCGGCAATTTTTCTGACCACAATCAAACAATGACAAAAAAGATTTTCATCGCCGGCTCCGGCGGAATCGGCGAAGCTGCCGCGCTGCTTTTGCGCGAATGGGCTGAGACGGAAACCGAAATTTTTCTCGGCGACATCAGCGCGGAAAATTTGCGCAAGGCGAAGGAATTCGTCGTGTGCAATTCACAAAAAACATCATCCGTCGAAACCGTTTTGATGACGCCCGGCGAGGCGAGCGAAGCGATGAAAACGGCGTTTGCGGCGTGCGACTGTCTGCTCGATTGTTCTCCGGGAGCCGAAGCTCCACGAATGGCGCGGTTCGCCGTGGATTTCAAGATGCACTACGCGAATCTGACTGAATACGTCGCCGAGACCGACGAAATCGTCGCGCTCGCCAAAGACGCCGAAACCGGATTTGTTCTGCAAACCGGACTCGCGCCCGGTTTTATCAATGTGCTGGCGATGTCGCTTTACAGAAAATTCGTCGCGCAGTTTGAAAATGAGACGGTCGAACGAATCGGGATGAAGGTCGGCGCGCTGACGGCGCACGCGCATCAGCCGCATTTTTACGGTTTTACGTGGTCGCCGATTGGCGTGGCGACCGAATACGTCAAGCCGTCGCGCGTTATACGTGATTTTGAAATCCGGCAGATTCCCGCGCTTTCCGACCGCGAAAAGATCGTCATCGGCAATCGAAGTTTTGAAGCGGATTTGACGAGCGGCGGAGCGGCAGATCTGCCCGATTATTTTCGGCATCGGGCGAAAAGCCTCGATTACAAAACTCTGCGCCACATCGGACATTACGGCTGGGTCGAAGGCGTGATCGAACGAATCGCTAGCGAAGAAAACATTCTCAATAAATACGAACACGAAGAATTGCCCGCGAAAATTTTAACGGAATTTTTGCGCCAAATTCCGGCGGTCGAAGACGATTTCGTGCTGGTTCACGCTTCGGTTGACGGATTCGATGCGCAGGGAACGAGGCGAATGCTTGAAAAAGCGTTTTTTGTCGAGCCGTTGGAAATCAACAATCAGCGGCTGCGCGCGATTCAGACGACGACCGCCGCGCCTTTGCTCGAATCGGCGATGATGCTTCTTTCAAACGAATACAAAGGCGTGATTCTGCAAAGCCAAATCGAGCCGGAAAAATTTCTGCGCGGCAATTTTGTGTCGAGGATTTATCAAACGGCTGAGTTTCTACCGCTCTAATTGCCAATTGTCCAGACTCGCCGCTTCGCCGCCGGCAGTCAGCGGTTCGTGTCGTTCGGTAACTTCGTCGTCGGTCGCGTCGTTCAAATCACGGTCGCCGGTTACTTCATCCCAATCGTAGCCGAGAAATTCGGCGAAATAAAAAAGCTGTCGTTCCCAATCGGCGCGGTCTTCCGAGTATTCCTCAAAGGCTTGCTCGATTTCGGCGCGTTTTAATTTTTGTGTTTTGCAAATGCTTCATCGCGCGGTTGAAGCTTTTATCGCCGCCGCTGTGCCGTCAGCAGAATGTTCGTTGAAGAACTCGTAGGGTTTCGTCTTCTACAATAAATTTCGATTACATAACAGCCGTGAGAATGGCGAATTAACAAAAGCATTTGATGTAGAATTCTTTTAGTATTCAGGTCGAATAAATTCGTTATGCCGAGAATCGTATGTCTTTCCGATACGCACAACTGCCACGAACAAATCGTCGTTCCTGACGGCGACATTTTGATTCACGCGGGCGACGCGACGATTCGGGGAACAATTGACGAAATTATCTTTTTTAACGATTGGTTCGCTGGTCTTCCGCACCGGCATAAAATTTTCGTCGCCGGAAATCACGATTGGCTTTTTGAAACGAACAACCGTTACGCTCGATCTTTGCTCGATGCTTCGATTCACTATTTGCAGGATTCTTCGGTTGAAATCGAAAATTTGAAAATTTACGGCTCGCCCTGGCAGCCGCGCTTTTACGACTGGGCGTTTAATTTGACGCGCGGCGCGGAACTCGCCGAAAAGTGGAAGATGATTCCAGACGACACCGACGTTTTAATCACGCACGGTCCGCCGTTCAGGATTTTAGACGAAGTGCCGCACCAATACTGGATTGAAAATACCGGCTGCGAAGAATTGAGAAAACGAATCGAAGCGGTTCGCCCGAAACTCCACATTTTCGGACATATCCATTGCGGCTACGGAGCGGCGGAACAATTTGACGTGAGTTTCGTCAACGCTTCAAACTGCGACGAATCATACAATCCGGCGAACGCGCCGATTGTCGTTGATTTATAAAATTTATTCTTGATGTTCAATGCGAAGCTGGGTGATTTTTTTCGCCTCCCCGTTTGTTTCGTCAACTTCAACCACAACCGCGCAAATCCAGACGTCGCCTTTGGCGTGTTCGGCACGGCGGGCGGGAAACTTCGTGAAGCGTTCAATAATCTGATTTTTCTCCATCCCGATGACGCCCGCGTAGCTGCCCGTCATTCCGACATCGGTGATGTAAGCCGTGCCTGGTTCTAAAATTCGCTCATCGGCGGTCGGCACGTGCGTATGCGAACCGTAAACGGCGGAAACTCGTCCCGCCAAAAACCAGCCCATCGCGTATTTTTCCGAAGTCGCTTCGGCGTGAAAATCCACAAGACGAATTTTTACATCGTCGGGAATTAGTTTAATTTGCTCGTCGGCGATGCGAAACGGGTCGTCAACCGGCGGCATAAAAACTCTGCCTAAAAGATTGAGGACGGCGATTTTGAAGCCGCCGATTTCACCAATGAACAAACCGCTGCCGGGCCGTTGCCGGCGGATAATTTGCCGGACGAACGAGACGCGGATTCGCGTCGAGATAAGGAATAATTTCCTGTTTATCAAAAATGTGATTACCTGAAGTCATCACGTCAAAACCGCTTCTTAAAAGCTCGTCGGCAAGCGCAGGCGTAATGGAAAAACCGCCCGCCACGTTTTCGCCGTTCATCAAAGCGATGTCAATTTTATATTCTTCGCGCAAACTTTGAATTCTGTCCAGAACCGCCAGCCTGCCCGGTCGCGCCACGACATCGGCGATAATCAAAATATTCATAAGCTAAAAATCCCAAGTTTCAAGTCCAAAATTTCAAGTCAGATGACCGACTAAAACTTTGAACTTTGAACTTGGGACTGAAAAAAAGTTGGCGAGAAAAACCGCAAAAGCCGTTCCAAACGCTTGAATTGAACCTATATAAAATAGGTGGGTGGCTTTCTACCCAAACGAATTTGAGCATCGAAGCCGTCTTCTATGGCAAATCTTTAACTGTGAAAGACTGCACCGAAAACGACGGCGTTAGCCTCCCGTTCTTCAAGTGTTGGCTCAATTATTATGACGCTTGGTCACAAACCTTGCAGAAAATTTCAACGCCTGAAAAAGATTGTAGCACAGTCTGCGGAAAGGCAAAAGTAAAAATGCAAAATGCAAAAGTTTGAAATCAATTCTTTACCTTCGCCTTTTGCATTTTCACTTTTGCCTTACTTTACTGTTCGGTTTCGAGTTCCTGCGGCGCGGGTTCGCGGTGTTTGAGAACGCGGTCGAGCATCTCGGCGCATTCGGCGCTGCGCGAGGCGAGTTGTGCGTCGGATTGCTGCTGTAAATTTTTTAATTGGTGATATTCGTCAGCGATATGCAGCGCGGCGAGGATTGCGACTTTCAAGCTGTCAACCGTCAGCGTTCCGCTCGATATTTCGCGCATCTTGCCGTCAACGTATTCCGCCAGCCGCAGAATATAATCGTTGTCGCCGTCGGAGCGAATGTTATAAGTTTGATTGTAGATTTCGACGCGAATTGACTGCGCCACCTGGTCGGCTTTCGCCTTGCCGTTATTGACCATAAATTTTTATCTGTGGACGGCTTCCGCCACGTCGGGTTCGATAATCGTCATCGCGTCGAGCATCGCTTCGACCTTTAACTGAATCGCGTCGCGCTCCGATAATAAATCTTCGACCTTTTCTTCGAGCCGCGTTTTTTCCGATAAAAGATTGCTGACTTCGTGGCGCAGCGATTTCATTTCGTGTTCGATTCGTTCTTTGTCTTCGCGCAGCTTTCGGACATTTTCGATAGTGAGATAAATTTTGTCTTCGAGATGCGAAAATTTTTCCATTCCTGCCAAACCGTTCATTGGTCTCTCCAAAAGATTGTTTGTTAAAGTTTCCGTCTGATTATGTTTATTTTTGCAAAAAACTTCAAGTGATTTCTCAAATTATTTCTAGAATCGTTGTTTCGCATTCAAATTCGTTTCCAGAACTTTCAGGATTTGCCCGTGAATCGTTTCGACTTCTTCTTCTAGCAGCGTCCTTTCGTCACTGCGATATTCGAGCCGAATCGTTATCGAGCGTTGATCGTCCGCCACGCCTGCGCCTTCGTAAACGTCAACGAATTCTATTTTGCGGCACAATTCAAATTTCTGCTCGGCAATCGTTCGCTGAACGTCGGCGAAACTCACGTCGCGTTTTACCAACAGCGAAACATCGCGCACGATTGACGGATAAACGGGCAGCGGCTGGTAAAGAATCGTTTTCTCTTTTGCTTCGAGAAGCGTTTCTAAATCTACTTCAGTGACGAAAACCGGCTGACGAAATTTATACGCCGCCGAGATTTCATCGTTCAATCGCCCGATTGTGCCGACGGCTTTGCCGCCCAAACTAATTTCCGCCGATTGCCCGCGCCGCAAATGCGAAACGTCTTTGGGATGAAAATCCAGCGCGGGTAAATTCATCGCACTCGCCGCCGCTTCCAACGCGCCCTTCGCGTCGTAGAAATCAAATTCGCGCAGCGGCATCGCTTTGTTTTGCAAAGTTTCATTGCCGGTCAAAACCAGCGCGAAAAGCTCGCGCTCATTCGGCAAATCGTTTTCCTTTTCCGACGCTGAAAAAACCTTTCCGATTTCAAACAACTTTAAATCGCGCCGTTGATGATTGAGGTTCGTGCGAACCGCATCGAGCAAGCCCGACAGCAAACTCGGACGCATTCGAGTCGCCCCTTCGATAATCGAATCTTCCAATGAAACGTATTTCTCATCTAAATTCTCCACGACAAAACTCGGAATCAAATCGAATCTTTCATCGTGGCGCGTGTCAATAAAACTGTAAGAAATAGCTTCGTTAAAACCGAGATTCACCAGCGTTCGGCGCAGCGATTTTTTGCGCGATTCGGTCGGCTGATATTCGCCCGCACCAAACGCTGACGGCAATTCTTCGCCGATTTTATCGTAGCCGACAATACGCGCGACTTCTTCGACCAAATCTTCCTCAATCGCCAAATCGTGCCGCCAACTCGGGGTTGTAAAAGTTGTGGTTTTTGGAGTGCGAATAGCAAACGTTATTCCGAGGGCAGCAAAAATCCTCAAAATTTCATTGGATTCAACTTCTAATCCAGTTAATCTTTTCACTGCAAATTGAATGTCTTCGGATTCAATTTCATTTGGCGTGAATTTCGTCGGATAAACGTCAACAAATTCTCCGGCAGTTCCGCCCGCGAGTTCGCAAATTAATTCCGTAGCACGGTTTGAAGCGCGAATCAGATTTTCGATGTCAACGCCGCGCTCAAAATGATGGCTCGCTTCAGTCGAAAGTTTAAAGTTTCTGGAAGTTTGGCGAATATTTGCGCGGTCGAAATACGCGACCTCAAGCAAAACGTGGGTCGTTTCATCGCTAATCGCAGAATCGAAACCGCCCATCACACCTGCGACGGCGACGGGTTTTTTTGCGTCGCAAATCGCCAGCATCGTTTCATCAAGCTTTCGCTCAACCTCGTCCAGCGTTTTAATCGTCTCACCGGTTCGGGCGCGTCTGACGACGATTCGATTTTCCGATAATTTGTTCAAATCAAACGAGTGCATTGGCTGTCCGAGTTCGTGCATTACATAATTGGTAATGTCCGCGACGTTGTTAATCGAACGCTCGCCGACCGCTTCGAGCCGTTTGACTAACCATTCGGGCGAGTGGGTGATTTTTACATTGTGAATAACACGTGCCGTAAAACGATTGCATAAATCCGCGTCCTGAATCGAAACTAAATTCCGGTCATTCGCCGGTTTTTGCGAATCGTAATCGGCAATTCGTAACTGTGCATTCGTAATCGCCGCAATTTCACGACTCACGCCGAGATGCGAAAGGCAGTCGCCGCGATTTGAAGTTATATCAATGTCAAAAACAAAATCGTCGCCCGCTTCGTGAATTCCTTCGACCGCCAAACCAACACTCGTCAACTTCGTCGCCAATTCCTGCGGCGACAAATCTATCTTAACCAAATCTTTCAGCCAGTTGTAACTGATGTTCATAAATCCAATTTACTTTGATTCACTAATTTTCTGACGTAAATCTTTTAGTTGCATTCCGCCGTCGGCAGCGTAACGCACGATGCCGTTTTTATCCACGAGAATATATAAAGGTATCGTCAGTCTATTTTGATTTGCTCCGCCGAAACTTTTCCAAAGCGGGTCGTTGTCTCCCAAACCTCTGATGACGCTGAAATGGAAAATCTGATATTTTTCGATAATCCGCTGAGCTGAATCCTTCCGCGAAGATTCGTCAACATTAACTGAAAAAACCGAAAGTTTATCTTTGAACTCACTTTTCAGACGGTTAATTTGCGGAAGATTTTCGACACACGGAACGCACCACGAAGCCCAAAAGTCGAGAACGTAATCTTTGCCCTTTAAATTGTCTGAACTTATTACCTCACCATTGAGCAAAACAAAAGAAAATTTTGGAACAGCCTCACCGACTTTAGCAAATTCCAAGTTCGTCGGCGTTAATGTCAAATTCGTATTGTCGAGCGATGAAACCAAAAAATTTTCTCCACAGAATTCGATGATTTCATTGGTTGTTTTGTGTTCCTCTTCTCCCCAAAACTTTCCATCGTTGTTTTGGTCAATTTTCAAATTAGTTCCGCCGTCGGCATCGGAAAAATCGAATCGTCCGTCAAAATTCATATCCGAAAGAGCAATTTTTGACGAGCAGTTTTTGTAGCTCAATGTTCCGGCGGAAACGTAATGCGGAATTATTTTGAAGTAATCGGTAAACAATCCGTCCTTTTCATACGTTTGATGTGAAATCTCAAAAGGCAAAAATAAAACTTTCCCCGATTCAAATCGTTTTCTGATTTTTACTTTCACCTGTAAACCGTTTAGGAGCAGAACTTTTCTTTCATCGGCTAGTTTATTATTTTGATTTGAGTCAATTAAAAAATAAAAATTTTTACCCGCTCTCCAAACCTTAACGGGAATTTCTAAATCGTCAATTCTGGAAGTTTTTGATTTTTCACTCTGATTAAGACCGCAATTATAATCTCTGCCGCAAAACAAAGATTTCGCAACGACTGATTTTGCAGTTCCATCAAACTTGAGAATAACTTGTATTTGAGCATTTGAATTTGCAAAACCAAAAATTACCAGTAAATTTATCGAAAGAAAAATAATCGTCTTTTTCATCACCTGAACTGCTCCAAAAATCTCACATCGTTCTCGAACATCAGGCGAATATCGTCGAGCGAATACATCAGCAAACACATTCGCTCCAAGCCGAAGCCGAAGGCGAAGCCCGAATAAACTTGCGGGTCAACATTGCAGGCGCGCAGAACATTCGGGTGAACCATTCCCGAACCGCCGAGTTCAATCCAGCCCGAACCTTTACATGGGCGACAGCGTTCCGATTCAAAAGTTCCCGTGCCGCCGCATTTGAAACAGGAAAAATCGAATTCCGCGCTCGGCTCGGTGAAAGGGAAGTAAGACGGGCGCAGGCGAATCCGCGTTTCTTTACCGAACAGACGGCGCAGCCATTCGCCAACCGTGCCTTTCAGATGCGCCATCGTGATGTTTTTGTCCACGCACAAGCCTTCGATTTGATGAAACATCGGCGTGTGGGTCAAATCCGGCGTGTCGCGGCGGAAAACTCTGCCGGGCGCGATAATGCGAATCGGCACGCCGCGCCGTTCCATCGCGCGAATCTGCACGGTCGAAGTTTGCGAGCGCAGCGCAAAACCGTTGGTCGTGTAAAAAGTGTCCTGTGATTCGCGCGCCGGATGACCTTCGGGAATGTTCAGCGCGTCGAAGTTGTAATAATCGGTTTCGATTTCGCGGTCGTCTTCAATCGAATAACCCATCGAAACAAAAATGTCTTCAATCTTCTGCCGCAGAATCGTCAGAAGATGTAGATGACCTTCGCGCGGTTGTGTGCCGGGCAAAGTTACGTCTAACCGCTCGCGCTCGATTTTCGCATCGGCGATGAAATTTTTTAGATTCGTTTCCGCTTCTTCAATTGCAGTAGTGATTTCTCGTTCGATTGATTGAACAAATGAGCCAAACGCGCCGCGTTCTTCGGGTGCAACTCGCCCAATTAACTTTTTCGAGTTGGCGAGTTCCGACTTTTTGCCGGTATGTTTGGTTTTTAGTTCGGCTAATTCGCGCTGGTAACTTTCAGCATCCGCTAAAGTTAAATCTTTAATTTCCTTGTGCAGATGCACAAATCCGGCGAAAGCCGTTTGAAAACTTTGCCTAATTTGTTCGATTTGTTTTTTTTCTTCAGACATAGAAAACGAGTTGTCGAGTTATCTTTCGGTATAATATGCCAGCGAAATAACGATTAAAACTATGCCGCCTACAAAAAACGACAATAAAATAAATTGCTGAAAGTTGGCATTTTTGACGGTATTTAGGATCCACGAAACTGATGCCAGCAAACAGCAAAATGTTCCCGCAATGGTCAATAATTTAGCCGCATTTCTACTCATCAAACGAAATGACGATTGTAAACCAACAAAACGGCGATTAAAAAACAAAGCGTCCGAACTTTTGCTCGAACGCTTTGTCTAAAAATAGCATTATAACTAAGCCGCTGGCTGTTGATTACTGCTGATGGCGTTTTTGACTTGTCCGGCTAAAGTCGCAAACGCTTCCGGTTGTTTGACGGCTAAATCGGCGAGAACTTTTCTGTCGAGTTCGATTCCGGCGACCTTCAAACCATGCATAAATTGCGAATACTTCATCTCATTCAGACGGCACGCCGCGTTGATGCGGACAATCCACAAACGGCGAAAATCGCGCTTTTTCAATTTGCGACCCGTGTAAGCGAAATTCAGCGACCGCTCGACCGCTTCTTTCGCCGCCCGGTAAGTCTTGGATTTTCGTCCGTAATAACCTTTGGCTAAGGCTAATATTTTTTTACGTTTTTCTAAACGTTTATTACCACGTTTTGCTCTTGGCATAATTCACTCCTTTCAGTCGTTAAAAGGCAAAAGTAAAAAGGTAAAAGGCAAAAACGAATGCGATAAAATAAAATTAAACAAATTCCTAACCTTTGCCTTTTTACTTTTGCCTTTTTACTTTTATTAATTTCTTCCATATGGCAGCATCTTTTCGACGCGCTTTTGGTCGCCTTCGGAAACCAATGTATCAATGTCGAGATTGCGTTTACGCTTCGACGTTTTGCTGGTTAAAATATGACGGGCGTGCGAATGTCCGCGTTTGAATTTGCCGCTCGCCGTCGAGCGAAAACGCTTTGCCGCGCCTTTATGTGTTTTTAGTTTTGGCATTTTCTAACTCCAATAACTTTTGATTTTGGATTTTTGACCTTTGTAAAAGTTCAACATTCAAAAGTTTAAATTCAAATTTATTTAGCCGCCGGATTTGTCTTTTTCGGTACGAAGATGACGAACATTTGATAGCCTTCCATCTTTGGCGAAACTTCGACATCGGCGATGTCAATCAAATCGTCGCGCAATTTAGCGAGCAGATTCGCTCCCAAATCGCGGTGCGTCATCTCGCGCCCGCGAAAGGCGATGGTCGCGCGAACTTTGTCGCCGCCGGTAATCCATCCGCGCGCACGTTCCATTCGGTAGCCGTAATCGTGGTCGTCGGTTCCTGGACGAAATTTTATTTCTTTGACCTCGACCGTCACCTGTTTTTTCTTCGCCTCGTGCGCCTTTTTCTTTTCTTCGTAAAGAAACTTTCCGTAATCAATAATCCGACACACGGGCGGTTTGGCGTTCGGCGCGACTTCGACCAAATCCTTACCTTCCTCACGCGCCCGCTGCACCGCGTCGCGCGAATCCATCACGCCGAGTTGATTGCCGTCCTCGTCTATGACTCTGACCGAGGGAACGCGAATGCGCTCGTTTGTTCGGTGAAGCGGTCCGCGCTGAAAACGGTTCGGACGATTTTTGTTAAATCTGGTTGCGATACTTTTTCTCCTTTTCTTAGAAGTTAAAGTTTCGGATTAAAAGTTGAGATTTCGACTCTTAATCTAAAACTTGAACTTACTCATTAGCAATGGCGCGTGTTTCTTTCAGACGTTTCGCCATATCCTTAAAATCATCCAAACTCATCACGCCCAAATCGCCCGCCTTGCGTTCGCGCACGGCGACGGTTTTGTCTTCTAATTCCTTGTCGCCCAATACGATCATAAACGGAATTTTGTTGATTTGCGCGTCACGAATTTTAGCGCCAATTTTGTCGGATTTCAGATTCGCTTCGACACGAAAGCCCGTTTGTTTTAATTCGTTCGCCACGCTTTCGGCGTAATCGTTGATGCGGTCAGTAATCGGCAAAACCGTGATTTGAACCGGCGCGAGCCAGAACGGAAACGCGCCCGCGTAATGCTCGATCAGCACGCCGAAAAATCTTTCAACCGAGCCGAACAAAGCGCGGTGAATCATCACCGGACGATGCTTTTGTCCGTCCTCGCCCGTGTATTCCAGCTCAAACCGTTGGGGCAAATTAAAATCAAGCTGAATCGTTCCGAGCTGCCAGATTCTGCCGATGGCGTCCTCAATTTTAATGTCAATTTTGGGACCGTAAAACGCCGCTTCACCTTCGATTCTTTCGTAGGAAATTCCGCGTTCCTTCAGGGCATTTGCCAGCGCAGTTTCGGCATTTTCCCATTCTTCATTTGCGCCAAGATAGCCTTTATTTTCCGCCGCGCCCCGAACTGACAATTCAAATCGAACTTTCTCGAAGCCGTAAGTTTCAAAAACCTTTATGGCAAAGTCAAGACAATCGGCAATTTCTTCTCGAATCTGGTCGGGACGCACAAACAGATGCGCGTCATCAACGGTAAATCCGCGACAGCGCATAAGCCCATGAATCGCGCCCGACAACTCGGCGCGATAAACCGTGCCAAGTTCCGAATATTTTTGGGGCAAATCGCGATAGGATTTCGGCGAAGCCTTGTAAATGCCGATATGAAACGGGCAGTTCATCGGTTTCAGACGATATTCTTCGTCCTCGATGCTCGTCGGCGCATACATTCCGTCGGCGTAATTTTCTTCGTGTCCGCTGATGCGCCAAAGCTGGCGTTTAGCGATGTGCGGCGTAAAAACAAAACTGTACCCGCGCCGCTGCAATTCTTCTTTCAAAAGATTTTCCATCTCCATCCGAATCGCCGCGCCTTTCGGATGCCAGAGAATCAAACCTGGTCCGTATTCATCACTAATCGAAAATAAATCGAGTTCTTTCCCAATTCTTCGATGGTCACGCCGCTCGGCTTCCTCGCGTTGTTTGAGCCAGCCGTCAAGTTCTTCCTGCGTCGCAAACGCCGTCCCGTAGATGCGTTGCATCTGCTGATTATTCGCGTCGCCTTTCCAGTATGCGCCCGACAAGGCGAGCAACTTGAACGCTTTCAGTTTGTTTGTATTCGGAACGTGCGGACCGAGACAGAAATCAACGAACGAAGTATCGTCAATATGATAAGCCGTCGCCGTGTCGCTCGCCTTTTCATTAACAAGTTCACATTTCAAAGGCTCGTCGCGCTCGGTGAAAAGTTTCACCAAATCTTGTTTGTCGAGAACTTCGCGGCGGTAAGCGAGATTCCTTTTGGCGATTTCGCGCATCTTTTTTTCGATGACGGGCAAATCAGCTTCAGTCAAAGTGCGCGGCGCGATCACGTCGTAATAATAGCCGTAACGCGCGTCGTCCATCAGCGCGGGACCGACGCCGAGTTTCGTTCCGGGAAACAAATCAAGAACCGCCGCGGCCAGCAGATGCGCCGCCGAATGCCGTATGACTTCCAAGCCGTCCGGGGTTTCAGGCAAAATCGGTTCGATTGAAATAACCTGGTCGGTCGTATCGAGCGTGTAAGACAAATCAACTTCTTCGCCGTTGACCCACGCCGCCAATGATTTCTTCACCAAATCGCGGTCAACCGATTTCAACGCTTCCGCCACGCTCACCGGCGCGGGAAAACTTCTCTGATTTTCTCCTACTTTTACGTTTATCTCGCTCATATTTTTGTTAATCGAAAATGGTTAATTTGTATTCCAACACCCAACCGCAAATTTGCTAAAAGCAAATTCGCCGCTTATCTTCGGAAATTCAATTAATCACTAACGATTAACAACCTACTACTCGTAAAGATTTGATTTGATAAGAGCGACTTTGCCTTAGCGTTAAAATGAAACGCCGAATTACGCGCCGTTAGAAGCGCGTCGTAGTAGTTCGTGTAACTGCAAAGTTCTTTATAAGCATCTGATCAAAAAATAGAAAATTGGTAGTCAGTAGCAGACTTGAACTGCTGACCCCTACCGTGTCAAGGTAGTGCTCTACCACTGAGCTAACTGACTATTCCACCCGCCTCAAATGTTTGAAAAGCGAATTTATAAAATACCGAATTGCTTTCTTGAGTGTCAAGCAAAAGCCGCCGGTTTCGGAAATTAAGCTCGGCGTGGCTAATTCTGCGATTCTTCGGTCGCCGTCGCCGACGACGCGGTAAGTTCAAAATCAACTTTGCCGTCTTCGAGTTCGCGCATCGCAATGCGCGTCGCCTTGCTTTTGCGCGGGTCCATATCAACGCGCGGGTTGGCTCCGCGCTGAAGTTGTTTGCTGCGCTGCGCCGCCAGAATTATCTTGCGGTATTTCGAGTCAATCTCAGGATTAACGCGCGGCTCTTTGTCGGCATCTTCGACGAGTTGTTCGGTTTCTTCAACCATAAAATAAGTTTACTCTCCAATAGCGTGATTTTTCGATGTCTCGAAACTACTTAGAATACCTTTTATCGCCGCCTCTTGTCTAACCCGTCTGAGCCGGTCGGCTAAAATTACCGTCTGCAAATCGGCTGCCGCACGCGCTGCGTCATCATTAATGACGACATATTCAAATTCCGAAAAATGCCCGACTTCGCCGAAGGAATTTTTCAGCCGCAAAGCCAAATCTTCGGGGTTTTCGGTGGCGCGAGTCGTCAGACGGTTTTTCAAAACTTCAAACGATGGCGGCAGAATAAACACGCTCAATGCTTCAGGGATTTTTGCCCGAACGCTCGCCGCGCCCTGAACGTCAATTTCTAAAATTATGTCTTTGCCACGATTGATTGCATCTTTAACGCTTTGAATTGGAGTTCCGTAAAGATTGCCGTGAACTTCTGCATATTCGAGAAATTCACCGTTTTCAATACGGGCGAGAAATTCTTCACGAGACACAAAAAAATAATCATGTCCATGTGTTTCACCGTCACGGATTGCACGAGTCGTATAAGATACACAATAACCAATATTGCTTACTATTTCAGAATGAAGTAATTCTAAAATTAAAGTGCCTTTGCCGCCGCCCGAAGGCGAACTAATGATGATTAAATTGCCTTGCATTTTGGTTTTTGGTTTTTAGTTTTAGCCCTTAATTTTTAGCACCGGAAGAACTAAAAACCAAAAACCAAAAACTAAAAATTATTCCACATTTTGAATTTGTTCCCGAATTTTTTCAATCGCCGATTTTATCTGCAAAGCCGATTCCTTAACCGTTAGATTATTCGTCTTTGAAGCGATGGTGTTGGCTTCGCGGTTGAGTTCCTGTGTCAGAAAATCGAGTCGTTTGCCGATTTCTTTTTCTTCATCCATAATGCCGCGAAATTGCTCGATGTGGCTTTTCAGACGAGTGATTTCTTCGGCGATGTCGCTTTTGTCAGCCAGATATGCGACTTCCTGCGCGAGACGCGACTGGTCAAGTTCGATTTGCGCGTCGCTTTTCGCCAGCAAATTTTCGATGCGCTTGGTTAATTTCTGCCGGTATTCGTCCGCCACGTTTCCGCTTTCCGATTCGATTTTCGGCAAGTGAGTTTCGATTTCCGAAAGCAGATTTTCCAAATCGTTTTTCAAAGATTCGCCTTCGGTCTCGCGCATTTTTTCAAGTTCGTCGAGCGCGAGATTGATTGCCGTTTCGATGCCGTTTGAAAATTCTTCGCTTAAATCTTCCGTCTTCGGCTGCAAAGCGTTCGGCAGTCTGGCGATGTAATTAAAATCCGGTTCGCCGGACAGGGAAAATTCCGCCTGCATTTGTTTTAGTGCCGAAATGTAACCGGCGATTAACGGACGATTGATTTCGTAAACGATTTCGCTTGTTCGTTCGTAATTGACGAAAACGTCAACGCGCCCGCGCGACAGGCGCGTTTGAATTGCGCGTTTTAAGTTTGCTTCCAGATTTTGCAGTTCGTTTGCTAGGCGCAAATTCAAATCCAGAAAGCGGTTGTTGACGGTTTTTATTTCGACGGAGACGGCGAAGTTTTCTTTTGAAACCGCGCCGCGACCGAAGCCGGTCATTGATTTCATATTTTGTTGTTCGATTGCTTTTTGCAGTTGTCTTTGACAGGCGTTTTTTCTGCCGCGGGCGGCGAATGTTTTTTGACTTCGCGCCGCAGAAAATCTTTCTGTTCGGGCGTCAGTTCGCCGATTTTCTTTAACATTTCTTCTTTGGTCATACGCCGGATTTTATCACGATTTTTCAACGGCGGCAGAGGCGAAATTATCTTCGGCAAATTGCAGTTCGTATAATTTTTTATAAATTCCGCCTTTTTCTAGTAATTCATTGTGCGTTCCGGTTTGAATGATTCGCCCGCGCTCCATTACGATGATTATATCAGCGCGGCGGACGGTCGAAAGGCGATGCGCGATGACGATAGAAGTTTTATTTTTCATTAAATTCGCCAGTGCCTTCTGCACGAGCCGTTCGCTTTCCGCATCGAGCGCGGAAGTTGCTTCGTCCAAAATTAAAACCGGCGCGTTAACCAAAACCGCGCGGGCAATCGCAATTCTCTGGCGTTGTCCGCCCGACAGAAAAGTTCCGCGTTCGCCGACAATCGTATCGTAACCGGCGGGCAGTTCGTTGATAAATTCGTGAGCGAAGGCGATTCGGGCGGCTTCTTGAACTTCTTCGTCGCTCGCCTCCGGTTTGCCGTAGGAAATGTTGTAGCGAACAGTGTCGTTGAACAAAACCGTTTCCTGCGTGACAAGGGCGATTTGTCGCTTCAAACTCGAAATGCGCGCATCGCGTAAATCCACGTCGTCCCATAAAATCGCGCCCGCCGTCGGGTCATAAAGCCTTTGAACGAGTTTTATCAAACTCGATTTGCCACCACCGCTTTCGCCGACGAGCGCGACCATTTTCCCTTTTGGAATCTCTAGATTTAAATCGCGGACGACGGTTTTGTTTTCGTTTTGATAACTGAACGAAACGTCTCTCAATTCGATTTTATTTTGCAAAGCGTTTACTTCAACCGCGTTCGGTTTTTCCGGCAGCGCGTCTGTTTCGTCCAGAACGTCCCAAACGTCTTTGGCGGCGGCGAGTGCCTGCACGATTTGATTGTGCTGGCGCGAAAGTTTCCGCATCGGGTCGTAACTGCTGAAAAGAAAACCCAGAAAAGCGAAAAATTGCGCGGCTTCCATTCTGCCCGAATCTATCTCGCGCAAGCCGAAATAAAATAAAACGACGATTGCCGCGATGCTGATAATCTCAATCGTCGGCGGGGAAGTGGCGGCGATTTGTCCCGAACGAAGATGTGCGCGGGCGATTCTTCGCGCCGCTTCCGCAAATCTCGACTGCTCGCGTTTTTCTGCGGAATACGCTTTGACGATAGTTTGATTCGTCAAAGTTTCCTGCGCCGTGTCCGAAAGAAGTTTGTTGCTCTCAATAAATTCTTCGCTGAGTTTCCTGAGCGCTTTGGAAAACTTGGCGGTCAAAATTCCGATTATCGGCGCCGTGATTATCGCTCCCAGCATCAAACGCCAATTGTAATAAAACGCCCCGCCGAGAAAAAAGACGAGTATCAAACTCTCGCGCAGAATGTCACGCATATTCGAGGCGACCGAAATTTCGATTGCCGAACAGCTCGTGACCAATCTGGTGACCAGATAGTTCGTTCGATGACGCTCAAAAAAACTCGCCGATTGATTCAAGAGATGCGCGTAGAGTTCCTGGCGCAAATCTAAAACGGCGGCTTGACCGATTTTCGCCATCAAATATGAAGAAAAATATTCGGCAACGCCTTTCAGAACGGTGAAAGAAACGAGCAAAACGGAAATCATCAGCCATTGCCGATACCAATCGCCTTCGGGAATTAACTTCTGCAAACTGAATAACGTTTCGGGATTTTTCGCGGCGGACGGCAGAAACTGGTCGAAAATGGGAACGAGCATTGCCACAATCGCGCTCTGAAATAACGCGCCGAAGACCATCGCTAAAAAGGCGAAAAAAAAGGTTAGCCGGTGCGGGCGCAGGTATTTGAGCAGTCTTTTAAATTCTTTCATTGCGGAAAAAGAAAATTATTAACGTAAAACGACGGACGCGCAAGGACTGGCGAAACATTAGACTTTTCACCGCCGCGCTTTTCGGGTAGAATTGCAACATTAAAGCCGACCGGCGCATCTCTATTCACGGACAAATCCGCTTCGGAGAACAAAAAATGAAAAATCTGAAACTTCTTAAATTAGGTCTGATACTTTCCATTTTTACATTATTAAACATTCCTGCATTCGCCCAGGTTGATGTGGCGCGGCAAACCAAAGCCGTAACTTACCCGCTCGATGAAGTCGTTCTGCTGCAATTTCGCGGCACGACACGGTTTCCGCGCATGAGGGGCGAAGGCAAAATCAAACGCACAAGTAAAAACGGCACGGAAGTCGAACTTTCCGTCTCAAAGATGCCGCGCCCGTTTGAACTCGGCGCGGGCTACGCGACTTATGTTTTATGGGCAATTTCCCCGGACGGTCAGGTTGATAATCTCGGCGAAGTCCGTCGGCGCGGAACTTTTGAATTCGATTCGAAAATCTCGGTTACGACGCCTTTGCAAACCTTCGCACTGATTATCACGGCGGAGCCGCATTTTCTCGTGCGTCGTCCGAGCCGCGCCGTGATGTTGGAAAATCTTAATCCGTATTCGCAAACCGGCAGAACGATTGCGACGAGCATCGCCGTTGAGTATTTCGGCAATTCGAGCGATTATTTCTCGGACGCCCGAACGCCGGAAATCGCCGAAATTGATTATTCAAAAACGCCCTCGACGATTTTGCAGGCGAAACAGGCGATTGCTTTAGCGAGATTTGCGGGCGCGCAGCGCGACGCCGTCGAAGAACTCAAACAAGCCGAAACGCTTTTGCTGAACGCCGAAAACGGCTTTCGCACCGACCGACCCGAAGAAACCGTTGACATACAGGCGCGGCAGGCAATCAGCGCGGCGGTCAAAGCCGAAACAGTCGCCGCGTCGCGCCGCGAAGCGCGCGAAAAGCGCAACGAAAAAACCAGACAAGATGCGGAAATCCGCGAGTCGGAGACGAAAATTCTCGACATCCAAAACGAGATGACCGAACTTCGCGGCGAACTCGCACGCGAAACGCGCAACCGCGAACTTGCCGAACGTGACGCGCAAACATACGCCAATCAGGTAAAAGAATTGCGTGCGGAAATCGGACGGCTGCGTGAAGAACTCGGTCAGACGAAATCCGACGCGGAAAACGCAAGAGGTCAACTCACGCGCATCGAAGAAGAAAAACAGGCTGAGGCACGCCGTCGAGAAGAAGCCGACCGCGCGTCGCAACTGCAAGCAAACGAAACTGTTTTAATGCAATCACTTCGCCGTTTCGGAGCGGTCGAGCGAACCGACCGCGGCATCGTTTTGAATTTGCCGGAAAACTATTGGGCGGCGATTCGCGCCGATAATTTCGCGCCGACCGCCGAACCGAAACTAACCGCGCTCGGTGAAATTTTAGCAAGCAGCGGCGATTATAAAATCGTCGTCGAATCGCATACCGACAACAAAGGAACGCCGCAGGAATTGGAAACC
Source organism: Pyrinomonadaceae bacterium (assembly GCA_030448055.1). GTDB lineage: Bacteria > Acidobacteriota > Blastocatellia > Pyrinomonadales > Pyrinomonadaceae. The sequence continues at coordinate 1,540,490 of JAUJNR010000001.1, read as the reverse complement.
TTGACGCAAAATCGCGCCCAAATAATTGCCGCCAAAATGCAAACGCTCGGCGTGGCGCAAAACCGTATCGAAGCTAAAGGATACGGGGCGGCGCTGCCGGTTGCGCCGAATACGACCAACGCCAGCCGCGGAAAAAATCGCCGCGTGCAGGTGATTTTAGTTCCCAATATTTAAAACGCAAGAGTTCTAAACAGAATTTAGCCGCGAACAAACACGAACACGAAAATTGTAACCGACCTTTAAGTGATTTTAACTTCGTGAATTTTCGTGTTCGTTCGTGGTTAAAAATCTTGTCCTAAAAATTAATCCTTTAGAACCAAAATTCTGTTCGGCGGCAGCCCGACCATACATTCTTCGCCGACGTTGAGACCGACGAGCCGCAAAACCAACGCTTCGAGCGTCAAGCCATTAGCGTTGAGTTTGATAAGCGTCGTTGCGCCGAGAAACGAAACGCCGGTGATTTCCGCGCGCAGCAGATTGTCTTCAGGGAACGACGCACCGAAAGAGATGGAAACGTGTTCGGGACGAATTGCGAGCGTGACCGTTTGATTGAGTGCGCCGGGCGGGTCCGTTTCCACGCGGTCGGTGAATAGTCGGTGTTCGCCCTCTAAGGTTTGAAATTCCGGCGCATCGCCTTTGCTCGATGCGATGCGTTTCGCTTCAATCAAATTATTTCTGCCCGTCACGCGAGCGACGGCGACGCAGTTTGGATTTTCAAACACTTCGCGCGGCGTTCCCGTCTGCACGATAACGCCGTTATGTAGAACCGAAACGCGGTCGCAGATGGAAAAAACTTCGTTGTAATCGTTGGTTGCAAAAATTACCGCCAGATTTTTTTCCTTCACCGCCTGTCGCAGTTTTTCGCAATTACGTTCGCGCGTAATGCGGTCCATAAAACAAAACTGGTTGTCGAGCAGAAGCACTTCGGAGGCGTTTTGCAGAGCGTGTTCGAGAGCCAGAACCTGACCTTCGCCGTCGGCAAGCTGTGAAGATTTTTGCGTATTGAACATTGATTTCCAAAACTCGTCGTTGGTCAGTTTCGGAAAATTGAAGCCGCGCTCGTTGCAATCGCGGCTTGTCAAATCTTGGGAATTATAAAAAATCGTGCCGTCGTTCAGCGGTTCGACGCCGGCGAGAACGCGGATAACCGTTGTTTTTCCTTCTGCCACCACGCCGAACAAACCCAAAATTTCGCCTTTTTCGACCTGCAGCGAGACATCTTTGATGACCCAATTATTGTCGTATTTTTTCGAGAGATTGTTGATAATCAGTGACATTTCTTTATGAAAAAATATGAAACTTCCGTGTAAAAGGCGCGTGCAAATTAAAAGTATGCTTTTGTCATCCGAATAAGGCAAGCGGGCAGAAAAGTAAATAGTCTAAAGTTAAAAGCAAAAAGTTTTTGCTTTTTTTGTTCAAAACCCTTACCGATTGCGATACAATAATTTTTGAGGAAATGCGAGTTGATTAAAAATTATGGAAAAAGACAATGCGAGTTTGAAAAGAAAGTTGATTGAAGCGGGCAGTTGGAAGGTGGCGCGCCGTGTTGCCAAATCTATTCCATACGTCGGGACGGCAGTGTCAATCGGTCTAATCGGCTACGACATCAAAAAAAAAGGCGTCGTTAATGGCGTTTTGAATTCGGGTCTCGACGCGATTCCGTTCGTCGGCTTAGGAAAAAACGTTATCGAATTTTTTACGGGCGATCTGCTGCCCGACAAAACGGTTTATGGTGGGAAAAATGAAAAATAAATTTCTATATACGAGCATCCTGGCGGCGATTTTATTAAGCGTGTTGGTTTCGGCGGCGGACGCGCAGACAAAACGGCGCAAAAGAACAATTAACCCGCCGGTTGCGCCGCCCGTGCAAACCGTTCCGATTGATGTCAGCCGCAACGACCGTTTTGTGGACGGCAACCAAATTGTTTTGGGCGAAATCGCCACACCCGACGAGCCGACAAGCGAAGCCATCAGCCCGCCGCCTGTCGAGCAGAGCGACGAAAGGGGCGCCTCGACTGACACGCGCATCAAAGAATTAAACGCGCGCATCAGATCGCTCGAATCCGGCAACCGAAACGAATACGACGAAAAGCAAAAACGTCTGTTGCTGAATCTGGATATTCTCTCGCGGGCGGAAAGCCGCGCCGAGTCATTACGCAAACAGCTTTTTGAAATGGTCGAAAAAGAAGCGACCGTAAGAACGCGGCTCGAACAAGTCAGCTTTGATGCGCGTCCCGAAATGATCGAGCGTTCCGCCGTTTTTGCCGGCTCGATGCGACCCGAAGAAATCCGCGACCAGCGTAAAAAATCGCTCGAAGCCGAAAAGAAAAATCTCGAATCTCTTTTGACGCAGATTCAAACTAGCCGCACGTCTCTGGAAGAAAACGTTTACAAAGCCGATTTTCTCGTGGAAAAAATACGGCTCAAACTTGATAAGGATATTGACCAGGCGTTGGCGGAGGAAAAGGAAAATCAGTAAAAATGAATCTGGATTTTTATATCGCGCGCCTTTCTGACAACGCCGAAACGATTAAAAGTTTAGTTGGCAATTTAAGCGACGAGCAGATTTTTTGGAAAAACGATTTGGAGAAATGGTCAATTCTCCAAATCGTTTTTCATTTGCGCCAAACCGAACGGAAAGATTTTCGCCTGCGGCTTGAAAAAACTCTGCGCGACGAAACCGAAGAATGGACTCCGCTCGTGCCGGAAGAGCTGCATTTGGCGCAAGATGAAAATACGGGTAAAAATCTCGCGGAATTATTGAAAGATTTTCTTGCTGAAAGAGAAAAGTCTGTTGCTTGGCTTAAAACTCTGCGTAACCCGAATTTTGAAAACGCTCATCGGCACAACGAATCAAAACTCTCCGCCGGGGATTTGCTCGCCTCATGGCTCGCGCACGATTTTCTGCATATCAAACAAATCGTTCGCCTGCATTACGATTATGTGAATCATATTTCGCAACCGTTTGAAACTGTTTACGCCGGGGAATGGACATAAGGCGTTCATTACTCAAAATCCTGCCGATTTAATCTGCAAGCCGAAGCAACTTGCCGCGTTCCTCAATTTGTCATACAAAGCGTCTATAGAAATTTTCCCCGCGCTTAAATCATTCAATTAGAGGAGAAGATGATGAGATTCAAAAATGCTGCGAGTTTGTTTTGTTTAGTATTTGTCGGTTTAATTTCCGCCGCTTCAATCAATGCGCAAGGCGTGATTGTGCCGATTGTTTGCGACATTCGACCGTGTCGTCCGATTCCGCTGCCGCGCCCGATTCCCGTTCCGAACGCGCTGCCGGTTAAATCAATCGAGCTTTATACGAAAATTAATGGACAAGTGGCGACGACGCGCGTCGAGCAGGTTTTTCGCAACGACACCGCTTACACGCTCGAAGGAACTTATTTTTTTCCGATTCCCGACGCGGCTTCGATTGTCGAGTTTGCAATTTGGGAAAACGGTAAAAAACTCGTCGGCGAAATTCGCAGTCGTGAAGAAGCCAGACGAATTTACGACGAAATCGTTCGCCGCCAAAAAGACCCCGGACTGCTTGAATACGCGGGAAAGGATTTGTTTCAGGCTTCGATTTTTCCAATTCCGCCGAACTCTGACAAAAAACTCGAAATCGTTTACTCGCAAATCTTGAAAGCCGAATCGGGAACCGTCGCTTATCGTTATCCTTTGGGTATGGGCAGAAATCTCTGGTCGCGGCAGAATCCGGCGTTTGAAAATTCAAATCGTAATCTGCCCACGCAAAAATTCGGAACTGTTTCGGGGAAAATCGAAATCGCCGGTGTCAAAGACGGTATTAGAAACGTTTATTCGCCGTCGCATCAAATTGATGTTCGGCAGAAAGGCGAGACCGGAGCGGGTGTTTCGTTTGAAACGTCAAAGAATGACAACGATTTTCAGCTTTTTTATACGTTGTCGAACAGCGATTTCGGAATGTCGCTTTTGACTTACCGCGAGCCGGGCAAAGACGGTTATTTTTTGCTGATGCTCTCGCCGAAGGACAACATTTCCGAAAGGGAATTGGTCAACAAGGACATCGTTTTCGTTCTCGACACGAGCGGTTCGATGAATGAAGAAGGCAAAATGGAAAAGGCGCGGGCGGCGCTTCTGTTCGGCGTCCGCACATTGCGCGACGGCGACCGTTTTAACATTATCAATTTTGCGGGCGACGAACATCTTATGGAAACCGGCTTGATTGCCGCCAACGGTTCGGGCAAAAAACGCGGCGAAGATTTCGTCAATAAATTAACCGCGACCGGCGGCACGAACATCAACGATTCTCTGGTCGCCGCGCTTAAACAATTCAACCAGTCGCCGCGCCCGAAAATGCTTGTTTTTATGACCGACGGCTTGCCGACCGTCGGCGAGCAGAACATCGAACGAATCGTTGCAAACGTAAATAAAGCTAAAGCCGCCGACATTAGGCTGTTCGCTTTTGGCGTCGGTTATGACGTGAACACGCAGCTTCTGGACAAACTCGCGGCGGAAAATTCCGGCGCGGCGGATTACGTCGAGCCGAAGGAAAATTTGGAAGTCAAAGTCTCGAACTTTTTTACGAAGGTCAGTTCGCCGGTTTTGTCCGATTTGCAAATTGATTTCGGCGACGCGGAAATTGATTACATTTATCCGCGCCGAATAACGGATTTGTTTAAAGGCGGACAAATCACTTTAATCGGGCGTTACCGAAACGACCGCGAACTGCAAAATATCACACTTCGTTTAACAGGCAAATCGGGAATTGAAAATCGCTCATTCGCTTATCAAAATTTAGACTTTCCGCTGCGCGCCGATGAGAACAATTTTCTGCCGCGTCTGTGGGCAGTACGGCGCGTTGGCTGGATTTTAGAATAAATTCGCGCCAGCGGCGAAACCAAGGAATTGCGCGACGAAGTTGCCGAACTCGGCACGCGCTACGGCATCGTCACGCCTTACACTTCTTATCTGGCGACCGACGGCAGTTTCGAGTTGGTCAGACGCGACGCTTCGGGAGCGTTTCAAATGAATCAGGATGCAGCCAAATCAATAAAGGAAAGAAGTGGACGCAATGCCGTCGAGCTGAGCGTGCAGCAGAACGCGCAGATGTCGAACGCGACGCTCGCGCCGTCGAGCCGCAATGTTTTTGTGGCGGACGGAATGAACAATCAATTTGTCGGCACGAAAAATTTTTACAATCAAAGCGGCATTTGGCAAGATGCCGAATTCAAGAGCGAAACTAAATTGGCGGAAGTGCGAATACAATTCGCCAGCAACGAGTATTTTGATTTGCTGAATCGAGAAAAGGAACTCGCCCAGTTCTTCGCTTTGGGCGAGCAGGTCGTCGTCGTTTGGAAGGGCAAGGTTTATCGAGTAACCAAATAAAAATCCGATTCGGAAACAAACTTCTGTAATGTAACGTAGGTGACATTCGGCGAAATAAAGTATATCTTATTCGTCGAAGTCACCTTATTTTTCAATTTTTATGGACGAAACGTTTATCAAGGTTTGGAAAAAAGCGGTTCTTTCGGTTTGGCTGACGCTGTTTGCGGCACAACTGTTTTACGCTCAATCGAATTGGAACGCGGTTAAAAGCGACGGCGCGGGCGGCGATTTGGTGGCGGTTTATTTTACGTCCGCCGAGCGCGGTTTCGTCGCGGGCGACGGCGGTTATTTAGCGCAAACCGGCGACGGCGGCAAAACCTGGACGAAACAATCACTCGGCACGACCGAAGACATCAACGAAATTTATTTTCGCAACGACAACAACGGCTATGTCGTCGCGGGCAGAAAAATGTTTGCGACCGGCGACGGCGGGCGCACCTGGCGCGAGATAAAAATTTATGATCCAAAGGATTTCAGAAACGGCTCGCCGGAATTTTTGAGCGTCCGGTTTGCCGACAAAAAACGCGGTTTGATTGTCGGCTCGCTCGTCAATCGAGACGTGGTAGTTGATTCGCTGGTGATGCGAACCGACGATGGCGGCGAAACCTGGGCGCGAATCATTGTGCCTTCAAAACTCGAATTGTATCATCTGGATTTTGTCAGCAGTTCTCGCGGCTGGATTGTCGGCGACGATGGGTTGATTCTGACGACCGCAGACGGCGGTATGAATTGGGTCAAACAAAATTCAAAAACCGACAAGACGCTCTACAACGTTGATTTCCGCGATTCGCAGGAAGGCTATGCGGTCGGCGGCAATCGCGGCGTCGGCGTGATTTTGCGAACGGATAACGGCGGCGAAACGTGGGAGACGGTTGAAACGAATTTTTCAAAAACCTTTCTGCGCGTAGATTTCGCCGACGATAAGAACGGCTGGATCGTCGGTTACGGCGGAACGATTCTGCGCTCAAACGACCGCGGCAAAACCTGGATTTCGCAGGACAGCGGCACGAAAGACCATCTTTACGGTTTATTTATGATGAAAAAATACGGCTGGGCGGTCGGCGCGAAAGGCTCGATTGTGCAATATCAAAGATAGTAATTTTTTAAATTTGAAACGAATACTTAAAAGGAAAAGCCGCGCGGTTTTGTAAAACCGCGCGGCTTTTGCTCAAAGCGTTTTCCGGTTAAATTAACGAAGCAAGTTTTTCCAATCCGGCTTTAACGTCTGCTCCCAAATGCACCCGCAAAGCGCGACGTTCGCGGTCGAGCAGAACCTGAAAATCGCCCCGCGCCTGCGCCGCTTTCACCGCGCCGAAAGTGTATTTTTGGTCGGGAACGGCTAAATCTGCCGCATCGTCCGAAGTGATTTGCAAAAACACGCCGTTGTTCGCACCGCCTTTATAGGCTTGTCCGGTCGAATGCAGAAAGCGCGGACCGAAACCTAAACAAGTCGCCGATTTTTTAGCCGACAAAACCGAATGCCGAATCCGCTGCGCCAGCGTTTCGTTTTCCGCGTTCATTTCGACGTAAGCGAGCAGCGCGAAATAATCGTCTTTTTCGATGCGGTTGAAATGCGCTTGCAGATAATTCGCCAAGGATTTCTCGCCGTCTAAATGCTCGTTTAATTCCGCAGCGTTTTTTTCGTCGGTGAAAAGTTTTATTCCGTCGCTTTCAAAAAACGGTTGTTCGGCGGGAAATTCGCCGGTCTTTTCGTATTCTTCGGTGAGTTTTTTAGCTTCGATTTTCGCCGCCTCGACATCCGGTTGGTTAAACGGATTGATTTGCATAATCGAACCGGCGACGGCGGTCGCGTATTCCCAGCGGAAAAATTCCTGTCCAAGATTCATCACATCGGCGATTTCGATTCTAACGACCGGCTGACCGGATTTTTCGAGTTCGGCAACCGATTCGTTTTCTGCCGAATCTTTCAACTTTAAAAAAGCAAAAATTCTATCGTCGCCGTAATTTTCGGGCGATTGAATCGTTTCGCGGTCAACGGGAACGATTGAAATATCGCTTTTGCCGGTTGATTCAGCGATCAATTGTTCGAGCCACGCGCCGACATCGTGAATTTCTTCTGAGGTGAAAATCGTTAATTTATCGCGTCCTGAGGTCTGGCAAACGCCGAGAATCGTTCCCAGAATTGCGCCCGGATTTTCCGCCGGATTCTCGTTTCGGCAAGCCGCAATCATTTCGCTTGTGCGCTCAAAAAAATCCGCAACGTCGATGCCCATCGCTGCTGCCGGAATCATTCCGAAAACCGACAGCACCGAGAATCTGCCGCCGATTTCCGGGTCGCCGAAAAAGATTTTGCGGAAATTGTCACGCTCGGCGACTTGCTGCATTTTCGAGTTCGGGTCGGTGATGGCGACGAACTGCTTGCCCGCGTTTTCGCGCCCGACCGTTTCCGAAACTCGTTCGTAAAAATATTGCTTGAAAACGTTCGGCTCTAAAGTCGAACCGCTTTTGCTGGCGACGATAAAAAGCGTCTTTGGCAAATCAATCCGGCTTTCGAGCGTTTTAATTTGCGCCGGAACGGTCGAATCTAAAATATGAAAATTTCGCGCGCCGAAAGTAATCGAAAAAACTTCGGGTCCGAGCGACGAGCCGCCCATTCCGAGCAGCACGATGTCGGAAAAATCCTTTGCGTCTTCGGCGAAATCGCGGTATTTATCCGAATCTTTCGATTCGCGCTCGACGACATCGAGCCAGCCGAGCCATTTCGAGTCGTCCTCGCCGCTCCAGACGCTTGCGTCTTTTGCCCACACGCGCAAGGTTTTATTTTCCTTCTGCCATTCGTCGAATTTCGACTGCACGGCGGTTTCGAGTTCTTCGGGTAATGAATAAGTTAATTGATTCAGCATAAAAATAATTTAGCATAGAGCGGTTAAATTTTTCCTCTTTCAATCGAACCGGCGGCGATTATGCCGAGCGCGCGAACAAAATGATTGAACGCCGCAAAGCGTCGGTCGCGCGTGTAGCCTTTGACGAAACGCGCGTAAATCTGCTGCGCGATAACGGCGAGTTTGAATGTGCCGTAAACATAATAAAAAAGTAGGGTCATGCCTAGCAAGAGTGGTTAAAGTTTTCGCTAAACCAAATTTTAACAGTTGTTTCCAGGCGTTGGTTGCGCGTCGCAATTTTTGCACTGGAAATTCAACTTTGAAAATGGATTTTTTTGCTTTAACCGCCCATTTTTACTACAAAAATTTTCAACAAGCTAGAAAAACATAGTCACTTTATCTAGTCTTGACCCAAAAAGTATATCGGAAACATTGTTGCCGGATGCTTCCTCATACATTTCGACTAACTCGCGGCGCGAAGTATTCTCCATCAAAACGCGCGGATTAAAAGGCATATCCAGAAGATGTTCGCCGGATTCCTTCGACATCCAGTAAGCCAGACTAGAACCCAAATCCATCAAAGGCTCGCCGACGGTCGTCATTTCCCAATCGAGAACGGCGACGATTTCCGTTAAGTTTTCGGGATTGAGCATCACGTTGTCGAATTTATAATCGTTGTGAATTAAAGCCGCGCCGTCGTTTTTCGGGGGAATGTTGCGATCAAGCCATTCGATTACCGCTTCGAGTTCGCTGTGTTCGTCGGTTTTGGCGTCGAAATATCTTTTCGTCCAGCCTTCAACTTGCCGCCGTGCATAGCCTTCGGGTTTTCCCAAATCGCCGAGTCCGATTTTCTCATAATCGAGCACGTGAAGCTCGGCGAGATTTTCGATGAACGATTCGCAAACTTTTCTTTGCAGCTCAGCCGAGTTTTTCAAAATCTCCGGCGCCGTGCCGCGAATAATCAGACCGCTGCGCCGTTCCATTAAATAAAATTCCGCGCCGGTAACAGTTTCGTCGCCGCAGTAAATCAAAGGCTTCGGCGCGGGCTGATAAACGGTCGAGAGTTTCGATAAAACATCGAATTCGCGTTTCATATCGTGCGCCGATACAACCGTATTACCGAACGGCGGGCAGCGCAAAACATATTCTTCCGCGCCGATTGTCACCAGGTAAGTCAAATTAGAACTGCCCGCCGGAAACTGCGAAATTTCAATTTCGTCGGTTTTCTGATTTAGATTTTCGCGCAAAAACGAATGCAGATTTTCCGCATTTAGTTCTTCGCCCGGACGGATTTCGGCGGTGTCTTTCATGAAAATTTTCTACCGCAAATATGACAAATTACACGAACGCTTTTTTGTGCTAATCTGTGATTTCAAACTCTAAAATTATGAACTTCGATTATTCAACGAAAACGCGCGAACTGCAAAACAAGCTCGGTCGTTTTATGGATGAAAACATTTATCCGAATGAAAAAATCTTTGAAGAAGAAACGAATTCGGGCGACCGCTGGCAGCCGTCGGAACTCATCGAAAAATTAAAAGCGAGAGCGAAAGCCGAAGGATTGTGGAATTTGTTTTTGCCGGAAGCGTCTGGTTTGTCGAATCTCGAATACGCGCCGCTGGCTGAAACGATGGGCAGAGTCGTCTGGTCGTCCGAGGTTTTCAACTGCTCCGCGCCCGACACGGGCAATATGAAAGTTATCGAAAAATACGGAAGCGAGGCGCAGAAAGACGAATGGCTGAAACCGCTTTTAAACGGCGAGATCCGCTCGTGTTTTGCGATGACCGAGCCGGATGTTGCTTCGTCGGACGCGACGAATATCGAAGCATCAATCGTAAAAGACGGCGGCGAATACGTTTTGAACGGGCGCAAATGGTGGTCAACCGGCGCAGGCGACGCGCGCTGCAAATTGGCGATTTTTATGGGCAAAACCGACCAGGCAGCGGCGAAACATCTTCAACAATCAATGATTCTCGTGCCGATGGACGCAAACGGCTTAAAGGTCGAGCGAATTTTAAATGTTTTCGGTTACGACGACGCGCCGAACGGACACGCGGAAATTTCTTTTACCGACGTGCGCGTTCCGGCAAAAAATCTTTTGCTCGGCGAAGGTCGCGGTTTTGAAATCGCGCAAGGTCGCTTAGGTCCAGGTCGCGTTCATCATTGTATGCGTCTCATCGGGGTCGCCGAACGCGCTCTAGAGCTAATGATTGAACGAACGAACGAGCGAACGGCTTTCGGGAAAAAAATCAGCGAGCAGGGCGTAATTCGCCAATGGATTGCCGAAGCGCGTCTGGCAATAGAACAGGCGCGATTGTTGGTTTTGAAATGCGCGTGGATGATGGATGAAGTCGGCAACAAAGCAGCCAGACGGGAAATTGCGATGATTAAAGCCGTCGTGCCGCAGATGGCTTTAAAGATTATTGACCGCGCGATTCAGGCGCACGGCGGCGGCGGCGTTTGTCAGGATTTTCCGCTCGCGCAGTTTTGGATTTACGCCAGAACCTTAAGATTGGCTGACGGACCGGATGAAGTTCATCTTGAATCGGTGGCGAAAATAGAATTAAAAAAAATATAGGAAAAGCGCGAAGACTATGAGAAAATTTGACAAATGAAAACTTTGCTAAAAATTTTCACAAATCCCGTCGGAATAGCAATTACTATTGTGCATTGGATAATAGTGATTTTTGCTTTTCTGACGCAAGAAAATCTATTTGGGAGAAATGTATGTTTTCATTGCGACTATACTTTGTTTAATTGGCTTGTAAATCTTAACTCTCCGTCATTTCTAATTATTGAGTTAGCTGCTGTTCCAATGCACCTGCTATCTGGAAAGAATGTTTTTATTGAAATCCTTTTTGCTTTTGTTCTAATTTTTCTTATAACTTTTCAATGGTTTTTGATTGGTTTTTTTGTAAACAGAATCATAAATGTATTTAAGTCTGAAGAAATAAAACTATCGCTCAAGTAAAATGAACATTCGTAAAGTTAAATTAACGGATTCAGCGCAAATCGCCGACATTTATAATTACTACATTCTAAACACGCATCATACTTTTGAAACAGAACCGTTGAGCGCTGATGAAATGCGGCAGCGTATCGCCGAGACGAGCGAAGATTATCCGTATCTGATTGCTGAATACGAAGGCGTGATTCAAGGTTATGTTTATGCGGCGCAGTTTAAATTGCGGCAAGCCTATAAACATTCGGTCGAGGTTTCGATTTACGTCAGAAATCAAGCGAAACAAAAGGGAATCGGGTCGGAACTTTATCAAAGGCTGCTCGAAGAACTCGCCGAAACCGACGTTCACGCGCTGATGGCGGGAATCTCTCTGCCGAACGAGGCGAGCGTCAGATTTCACGAAAAACTCGGTTATGAAAAAGTCGCGCATTTCAAAGAAGTCGGCTATAAATTGGGCAGATGGGTTGACGTCGGTTTTTGGGAAATGCTTAATAGATTTTGATGACCAGACAGATTATTCACTTTGCCCACGCCAACGGTTTTCCCGCCAAAACTTACAGCAAACTTTTTTCGCATCTCGAAGACGATTTTGAAATCGGTTATCTCGAACGCCACGCGCACAATCCGAAATTTCCCGTGACCGACGGCTGGGAACGGCTACGCGACGAACTGGGCGAAGCGATTGAAAAACGATACGCGCGGAAAATCGTCGGCGTCGGGCATTCGCTCGGCGGCATTCTGCATTTCCTCGTCGCCGTCGAAAAGCCTGAACTTTACGAAGCGATTGTTTTGCTCGACGCACCAATCATCAGCCGTTTGAGCAGCGGCGCGGTTAAAATCTTAAAAATGCTCAATTTGATTGACCGCTTTACGCCGTCGCAAACAACGCGCTTTCGGCGTAATCTCTGGCAGTCGAAAGATGAAGTTTTTGAGCATTTTAAAGAAAAGGAAAAGTTTGCGGCTTTTGACCAGACGGTTTTGCGCGATTACGCCGAACACGGCACGACCCGAACCGAAAGAGGTTACGAATTACTTTTCAAACCTTCAATTGAAGCCAGAATTTATCGCGCTCTGCCGCACAATCTGCCAAAGTTTCGCAGCAAATTAAAAGTTCCCGCCGCGTATATCGGCGGAACCGATTCACACGAAGCGCGGATGGCGCGACTTTCGTTTATGCGAAAACATCTTTCCTTCGAGTTTCATTTTCTGCAGGGATCACATCTTTTTCCGCTTGAGAGACCGGGCGAAACTGCTGAAGCAATCAAAGCCGCCGTTTGGCGATTAACCAAATAAAATCTGCTGCCAAAACGAATCCGATACTCAATTTGAACGAGCGACAAATCAATTTGAAAAATAATCTATCATTCTGCGTTAAACAATACAAAAATTTGTTGACAATGTTTTGTAAGTAATGTAATTTTGATTTTGTGATGACGCGAGATAAGCGTCGTTTCCTATCGCCACTTAGAAAGCGAAAGTTTTCATAAATCAAGAGTTTAGAATTGCCTTCAACCAAAAATAAAAACGAAAACGGAATTACGGCTCTGCAAACGCCTTAACCTGTCATTAAAGCGTCCCGTCCTGTGCTGTCAAATCCAAAACAGTGGCAAAAATCCCCAAATTGCCGCAATTCCGATTCGTTTGAAATATGAAAACTCGCGCGTTGCGTAAATTACAAATGGCTCACAAGACGAGCCTGGAGGAGCGGATAAAAAATGCGATTCGGTAAAAAGAAAACGGTTGCCGGTTTAGATGTCGGTTCGAGTTCGATCAAATTGGTCGAGCTGGGCGGCAAAATGAACAGCTTGAGCTTGGTCGGTTTGGGTTTTGAAAATCTGCCCGACAACACTATCGTTGACGGGCAAATTATGGAGTTGAACGTCGTCTCGGACGTAATTAACAACATCTGCAGCAATCATCAGATAACCACCACTCACGTTGTTACCGGCGTCAGCGGACATTCGGTGATTATCAAAAACATCGTGCTGCCGCCGATGAGTCAGGAAGAACTCGAAGAATCAATTGACTGGCACGCCGAAGAACATATTCCATACGATCTGGCGGATGTCAGTCTCGATTATCAAGTGACGGGCGAAACCGCCGACTCGAAATCGGTTTTAATCGCCGCCTGCAAGCGCGAGCGGATTGACAACATCAAACAGGCGATTCAATTGGCGGGCAAAACGCCGGTCGTCATTGACGTTGACACTTTCGCCCTGCAAAACTGCTATGAAATCAATTACCAGCCGGACGATTCGCAAGTCGTTACCCTGCTCAACATCGGCGCGTCAACGATGAATGTCAACATCGTGCGCGGCGCACGCTCGCTGTTTACGCGTGACATTACAGTCGGCGGCAGTCAGTTCACCGACGTTCTGCAGCGCAATTTAGGCTTGAGCTTTCAGCAAGCCGAAGCCGTTAAACGCGGCGTGATGGACGGAACCGAAGGCATCGAGGAAAACGCCATCGAGCCTTTGATTAATGACGTGACGGAAATCGTATCGATGGAAATTCAAAAAACCTTTGACTTTTACCGCGCCACGACCGAAGACAGCAATGTCGTCGTGCAGAAAATTTTAATTTCCGGCGGCGGCTCGAAACTCGCCGGACTCGCCGCGGAATTGTCCAGACGCCTCGAATTGCCGGTCGAAGTTCTCGACCCGTTCCGCAGTATTAATGTGGACGCGCGCAAATTCGACCCGGATTATTTAAGCGAAATTATGCCCGAAATGGCGGTCGCCGTCGGTCTGGCAGTGAGAGGAGTAGAACTCAGATGATTTTAATAAACCTTTTAGATTCGGTAACGGAAAGACAAGCCGGAACAGCGGTCCTCGTCGAGCGCAAAATTTCCAGCCCGGCTTCGCGGCTGCTTCTGATGACGATGGCGGTGTTGTTTCTTACGACGGCGGTCATTGGCTGGGATATTATCAGCACGCAGATGGCGAAAGCCGAAGCCGAACGACAGCTCGAAGAACAAAAACGGGTCGCCGCCGAACTCGAAACGGTGATGAAGGAAATGAAGGAGCTTGAAACGAAAATCCAAAATATTGACGCGCGCATTGCCGCCATCAAAAAACTCAGGGATTCGCAAGCCGGACCTTCCGCCGTTTTGGAAGCGATGCGCGAGCGAATTACGATGGTGCCGGGCGTTTATCTGGCGTCGGTCGAGCAGACCGGCGAGCAGTTGACCATCAAAGGCGATTCGCCGGACGAATCGGCGGTTACGCAGTTCGGACGCAGCCTGGAATTTTCGGGTGGACTTTTCTCGAATCTCAATATCGAAACGCAGCGCAAGGAAAAACCGAATCAGGCGCCGCCTTCGCCGAACGCCGATGCTCCGCCGCGCCAGGAAATCGTCGGCTTTACGATTCGTTGCGCTTACACGCCCTCCAAAGCGAGAGCCTCGCAGAACACCGGGGCGACGACGGCGAGCAATACTGTCCAGCCGCAACAACAGCCTGGAGCCGGCACCGTACAAAGCGCAATCAAACAACAATTGCCAAACCCCACGCCGCTGCCCGATATCGCCGCGCCGCAGGTTGCTAAAAATTAATCAATATTTATCGAACGCTTAGTTTGAAAAAATAAAAGGAAACCGAAATGTTAGAAAAATTAAAAGCCCAGCCTTCGCACATCCAACTGATAGTTTTAGTCGTCATAGCGTCATTGCTTTACTTGACGGTTTGGTATTTCGTGACCAGCGAAACGCGCGTCGAGATTCAAAACCTGAACGAGCAGGTCGCGCAACTGACCGCTAAAAACGAAGCGGCGAAAGTCGCCACGCAGCGCATCAACGAATTCCGCTCGCTCTACGCAAGCAAATCAATGGAATACGACGAACTGAAAGTTCTGCTGCCGGAAGAGCGCGAAATTACCAATGTTCTACAGGGTCTGCAGGACACGGCGGGCGAGAGTCGCCTGATTGTCAATCGGTTCAGTCCGCGCGACGACGTGCAGCAGGACGCGATGATGGCGAAGCCGGTCGAAATTGAGGTGGACAGCAATTTCAATAACCTGCGCGCCTTTTTCGACAAAATGGCGAAACTCCAGCGCATCGTTTCGATCACCGATTTCAAGTTGAATCAGTTGGAGAAACAATCCGCCGACCGCACCTTGCACGCGCAATTTTTGTTGACGGCTTACTACGCTGCGCCGGAAACCCTGGCAGCGCCCGTCGGCGCGCAATCGGGCGCGCCCGACGCGACGAAAAAAACCAATCCCGCCACCCCAGCCCCGACGGTGAAGTAAAGTTTTCCGAAAAATTTATTTGAAACTACAGCCAGAGAGAAAAGTTATGATGAAATCGAGAATTACACGCCTTTTGAGTTTGAGTTTAGCCTGCGCCGGATTTGTTCTGGCAAGCGGAAGCGACGCAGCGGTTAACGCCCAAACGCGCGACCCGTTTAGTAAACCAGCGTGGGCAAAACCGCGCACCGCCGGTTCGCCGACCGGCAGCAGCGGTTCCGGCGTGTCTACATCCGGCAAACCGAAACCCGCCGGTCCGCCGCCAGTGATAGTAGTTACCGCGCCGCCGATTGAAAGTCGTATCTCATATTATAAAAATCTCCGCGAGTCGGCAGCGGCAAGCGGATTGGAAATTCCGAAGGTGACGAGCGTTTTGACTTTAGACGAGATGGCAGTCACCGGCATCTTCCGCACGCCGCGCGGTTACGCGGCGATGGTCGAAGCCAAACCGATTAAACTTTCCTACACGATTTATCCGGGCGAGAAGTTTTTCGACGGTCAGCTCGTGGCGATTGAAGAAAACCGCTTGGTGTTTCGCAAAGTGACGAAAATGAGCAACAGCAAGTTCGTCGCCTCGGTCGAAAATAAAACTCTTCGTCAATACACGGTCGAACAGGAAGTGCAAGGCACCGCCCCGATTCAAACGACGCCGCGGTCGGATGAGCCCACCCAAAACGCGCTCGTGCCGAAAGAGTCGCAGCCGATTTTAGTCGCGCCGTCGTTGATCATCTCTCCTCTCGACGAAATGAACCGGCAGCCGGTCGAGCCGCCGGTCAAAACAGCCAAAGAAAAACCCGGCAAAAAAGCGAAAAAGTCCGTGAAAGTCGCCAAAAATCAAAATTAGAAATTACGAAACGAAAGGCGAAAAGACGCGAGCGAGAAGTTTGATTGAGCTAAATTCCTACAATTTAGATTTAAAGATTTTTCTTAACACCTAACTTTTGCGCTGAACAATCGCGCAATAAAAACCGGCGCGGTCGCTCTTCCATAGACCGCGCTTCCAATTAAACGATAAAACTACAATTTACGCATCTCTTGAAACTTAAAGAGAGATGGATTTACTACGGAGGAAACATGGATTCTCTAAAAAATTTAAGCGGCTACGGCAAACGCGCCGTCTTCGCTTTGATGATTATCAGTTCGATAGCCTTGACCTCGGTCGCGCAAACCGTCGAATCGCAGCAGCAGGGCAAACGCTTCGGCGACGCCGGATTCATCGGCGAGCCGATAAATTTGAACGTCGTCAACGCCGACATACGAGATATTCTGAATTATATTACCGAACAATACGGCGTCAATTTCGTGATTGACAAATCGGTGAAAGCCGTTCCCGTCACCATCAACGTCAACAATGTTCCATGGAACATCGCGCTCGAATCGGTTCTGCGTTCGCAGGAACTCGGCGTGCAGGTCAACGGCTCGATTCTGCGCATCGCCGAGCAGAAAACCCTCGCTGACGAACAATCAATCGCGCAAAGAATCAGAGAAAGTCAACTCGATACGTCGCCGCTCTACACGGAATTTATCCGTTTGAATTACGCGCGTGCTTCGGGAACTTTGAACGGCGATTCGGGCGGCGCGGGCGCGTTCACTACCGGTGTCAGCAGCAGCAGCTCAAACGCCGGAAGCACGAGCAACAGCAACGGCTCCGACCAGGGCATTTTGGGAATCATCAAACGTCGTCTGTCGAGACGCGGCGCGGTCGAAGTTGACGGGCGCAGCAATACGCTGATAATTACCGATGTTCGTGAAAATATTGACGCGATTCGTCAACTCGCATCTTTGCTTGACCAGCCCGAACCGCAAGTCGAAATCGAATCGCGCATCGTCGTCGCCACGCGCAACTTCAGCCGCGATTTAGGCTTTCAGCTTTCGGCTTTGGTCGTTGGAACCGGCAACGGCGCGGGCGGTTTCATCTCGACTTTACCAGGAAATAACGAGTCAACTCCGTTCGGAACGTCTCGCGCTCCCGGCTCGACCTTGGTTTTCCCCGAACCGAACAATAATTTGGCGGCAACGGCTGCCAACACGGTTATCGGTCTGACTACCGGAGTCTTCGGCACGGCGCGCATCAACGCAATAATCACGGCTGGCGAAAATAAAGGTCAAGCGAAAACCATTGCCACGCCGCGCATTACGACCTTAAATAATCGTCCGGCGCAAATCGAGAGCGGTTCGCAGATTCCCGTCGTGACCGTTCAGCCCGGCAGTGGCGGCGGACTCGGCGGTGGAGCAGCCGTGTTCACTACCGAATACGTCTCGGTTCCTTTGCGACTGGCGGTTACGCCGCAAATTACCGATGTCGGTATGGTTCTTCTGAATGTCGTCGCCGAAAACAGCACGGCGTTCGCTTCGGGCGGTTTCGCGCCGGCAATCAGCACACAGAGAATGCAGACGCAAGTGATGGTGCCGGACGGCGGAACGACTGTTGTCGGCGGCGCTTTACTTGACAGAGAATCCGAAGATCAAAACCGCACGCCGGGAATTTCCAGAATTCCGCTGCTCGGTAATTTGTTCAAACGCAAAGGCGTGACCAGAGATTCGACGGAACTTCTGTTCTTTATCACGCCGCGCATTTTCCGACCGGATTATCAAGGAAATCAAACTTCCAGCAAAATCAGCGAGGGAACGCGCATGACGACGATCATTCAACCGGTGCCGCTCGGCAACCCGCCTTCGAATTCGGTCGTTCCGACTAACACGATTCCGAGCAATCAGCAAGCACCCGTCATTCCGGTGCAGCCGGTTCAGCAGGTGCAGCCGAATGTTCAGCAGCCGAATGTTCAGCAGCCGAATATGCAGCAACAGCCGAATTCGGTCAATCCCAACCGACCTTAGTTGACGATTCGATGTTTGAAGTTCGCTTTACGAGTTTCAAACGTTAAAAACCTTCAAATATGAATCGGTGATATAGAAAATCGAAAGATAAGTTTCTTTCAGTGTTTCCCGTCAGACGAGCAATTGTTTGACGGGAATTTTTATCTTAAAAAGCGTTCCGCGAACTTTGAGCGATGTCCCTTGGATTTAGCCCGAACAGACGAAATCGTTTGTCAAAACGGAAATAGATTTGTTTGACGTGGGCTTTGCACAAAATTAGAAAAGCGGGCGGCAACTGTTCGCTATTCATTGTTCGCTGTTCACTGAAAAACAAGGATAATAATTGAAAACAATGAACAATGAACAGCGAACAGTTTTCGTTCATTAAAGCGCCACATCGTTATTTTTGTGCGAAGCCTTTGGCGTGTTTTCTTTTCGTGCCGATTCGTGCGAGCAGCGGTTAAAAAAGACAATTTACTGCAAAACAACAAGAAGCGACACGAAATAAATCAATGTTTTTCGTGTCGCTTCTTGTTAGTTGGCGGTTTAATTACCTGTTATTGCGCGATGTAGCCGCTCGGCACTGGAACGTCTTCGGTTGAGCCGAAGAATACCGCGCTGAAAGTACTGCTGGAGCTTCGCAGAATATACCAGTTGCTGCCGCGCACGACCGCCACGTCGGTTTTGCCGTCACCGTCGTAATCCGCCGGAACGGGTTTGTCGGCGGCTATTCCGAACGAAACGCCGGTAAAACCAAGTTGGCTTCTTTGAATATACCAAACGCCGTCGCGGTAAACGGCGACATCGGTTTTGCCGTCACCGTCGTAATCCGCTTGGACATGTCTGTCGTTCGAAGCGCCGAATTGAATGCCGACGAATCCCAACTGGCTGCGCTGGATATACCAGGTGCTTTGGCTCGGTCGGAAAACGGCGATGTCGGTTTTGCCGTCACCATCATAATCGCCCTGCGCGATTTTGTCACCCGCCGCGCCGAAGGACGCTGAGACGACTTGGGCGTTCGAGCTTTGCAGAATATACCAGGCGTTGTTTGACGGGCGGAAGACGGCGATGTCCGCCTTCAAATCACCGTCGTAATCGCCGACGACCGGAATGTCGCCGCTCGCGCCGAACTGTGTTCCCGTAAATCCGGCGGTGCTTCGCTGGATATACCAAGTTCCGTTTGACGGGCGAAAGACGGCGTAATCGCTTCGACGGTCGCCGTCGTAATCGGCTGATATAACGCGGTCGCCGCTCGCGCCGAACTGCGCGGCGAGCAGCGTTCCGTTTCCGCTGTTCAGGCTGTACCAAGTTCCGTTTGACGGGCGAAAGACGGCGACATCCGATTTGCCGTCGCCGTCGAAATCGGAAATCGCGGCGCGCGGCGCGTTCGTGCTGTCGCTGATGCTTCTGGTCGCCGTGTAAATATAATCGCCGCCCGGTCCGCCGTCGCTATTGGCGGCGTTTCCGGCGACGTAAAAACTTACCGTACCGACTCCGGCGGCGGGCGCGCGCCATGTGAAAGTCCACGATTTCGAGCCGAAGCCGGTCGGTATCAAACCATCAATCGTGTGTTCGACGTAAGACCGAACGTTGCCGTCCACGATGCCGTTGAGGATTTGCATCTGCGCCGGATTCTGCGTTGGCAGCGTGAACGTGCCGGCGCGTCTGCCCTGATTGTCCACGGCGGTCAGTTGAAAGCCATAAATCACCGCGTCTTCTTTGCTGGTCGTCACGGTCACGGGAATTTGCTGATTCGGGGCGTAACTGGCGGGCAGAGCGGAAATGGTAACGCTGCCCGAACCGCTGTTAACCGGATTGTCTGAATGACAAGCCGTGCAGTTACTCTCGCCCGGCGCGTCCGTGTGCGAAGGCGTCGGACCGAACGCGGACGCGCTGACTTTATCCGAGCGGGCGGCGAATTTTTGAAAACAGAAAACGGCGAAAACAGCGGCGATTGTTACCGCCGTTAATTTTATGACCCGAATTTGACGCAAAGCGGATGGCATAATTTTACACTCCTTGACTACAAGTTAAAATTTTTCCTTTGGACGTTTTGAAACGATTAAAAGTTTAAGAAAAACCTCTATTTTGAAAATATGCTTTGTCGGCGCGAAAGTCAAAAAATATAAAACCGCAAAGCCGACGAGGCGACAAGTTGATAGAACTTATTTTAGCAACCGAAAGGTTCGTTAAAGACGACTTTCGAGTTTTGCTTTTTTGCTTTTAATTTCTTACTTTTATGATGTGCTTATTCTGCAAATGACCGTTTACGCCGTCGGCGCGACGGCGATCATTTTAACAATTTTGCCTTTTTTGAAATTTGGAATGTGGTGGGTTCGCATCGGCGATTTTCCGCGCCTTCAAATCGCGTTTTTGTGTTTGGCAACTACGATTTTATCAATTCTGCTTTTTGAATTTCCGCTGGAAACAATCGAAACGATTTTTTTATTGGGGCTGATTGCCTGCGCCCTTTACCAGCTTTACTGCGTTCTGCCGTATTTGCCGTTTTATCCGAAACAAGTTCAAACGAGCCGCTCGCCGCTCGACGAAAATACCATCAAACTTTTAATATTTAACGTCTTTATCGAAAACCGGCAATCGGCGAAACTTTTGCAGGCGGTCGAAAAACTCGACCCGGACGTGATTTTGCTGGCTGAACCCGATGAGCGATGGGTGCGCGAAGTCGCCGCGCTCGAAAAAAGTTATCCTTACACTGTTCTGTATCCGCTCGATAACGCTTACGGAATGGCGCTTTACTCCAGACTCGAACTCGACAGTCCGCAGTTGAATTTTTTTATCGAAGACGATATTCCTTCGATTATTACGGGCGTCAAACTAAAATCCGGCAAGACGATAAATTTATACTGTCTGCATCCGCGCCCGCCCGTGCCGACCGAAAGCAACCGCTCGAACGAACGCGACGCGGAACTTTTATTCGTCGGGCGAATGATTAACGAGCGCGACGAGCCGACGATTACCGCCGGCGATTTTAACGATGTCGCATGGTCGCGGACGACGAAACTTTTCCAAAAAATCAGCGGCTTGCTCGACCCGCGCGTCGGTCGCGGTCTCTACACATCCTTTCACGCGAAATACCCGATTCTGCGTTTCCCGCTTGACCACGTTTTTCACTCGAATCATTTCCGGCTCGCCGAGTTGCGCCGCCTGCCGAGCCTCGGCTCAGACCATTTCCCGATTTTTATCGCTTTGAGTTACGAAAGCGACGCGGAACAGGCGCAGGAAGAACCTGTCGCCACGCCCGAAGACGAACGCGAAGCGGTCGAAACGATTATCGAAACGCTCGAAATGATTGAAGCGGAAGAAGCCGAAAATGAAAAAGCGCAAAAGCGCGACATCTAAATTTCAAATGCCGAATCATAAATCTTTGCCGACGAAATACATTTGCGAGTCGAAGGCTTTTTTCTTCGAGTCGGGCGCGATTTTCCGGTAAGTTCCGTCGGCGTTTAAAAGCTGCGCGTTAACCGTGTCTTTGGCGTAAGTGTCCAGAATTTCTTCTTTGATATATTGCCGCAGCCGCGAATCTTTAATCGGCACAATCGCTTCGACGCGGCGGTCGAGATTGCGGTGCATCCAATCGGCGCTGCCGATGTAAATTTCCTCGCTGCCGCCGTTTCCGAAATAAAAAATGCGGCTGTGTTCGAGAAATCTGCCGACGATTGAGACGACGCGAATGTTTTCGGAAAGCCCTTCGATGCAGGGACGCAAAACGCAAATGCCGCGCACGATTAAATCAATTTTCACGCCCGCCTGCGACGCGCGGTAAAGAGCGCGGATAATTGCGTCGTCGGTCAGGCTGTTGATTTTAGCGACGATGCGACCTTCTTTGACGCCGCCGTTTTGATGTTCGATTTCGCGCTCGATCATTTCAATCATTCGCTCGCGCATATTGATCGGCGCGACCAGCAGAGAACTGTAATCGTTTTTGTAAGAATAGCCGGTCAGAAAATTGAATAAATCGCTGGCGTCTCTGCCGATGTCTTCATCGGCGGTCAGCAGTCCCAAATCGGTGTAATGCTTTGAGGTCGTCGGGTTGTAATTGCCGGTGGCGAGATGAACATAGCGGCGCAGTTTTTCCTTTTCGTAGCGCACGACGAGCGTTACCTTTGAGTGCGTTTTCAAACCGCGCATTCCGTAAATGACGTGAACGCCTTCGTTTTCCAGCCGCCGCGCCCATTCGATATTATTTTCCTCGTCAAATCTAGCCTTTAGTTCGACGAGCGCGGCGACCTGTTTGCCGTTTTGACTCGCCTTCATCAAAGATTTCACAATTGGCGAATCTTTTCCCGTGCGGTAAAGACAAATTTTGATGGCGCGGACATTTTCATCTTCCGCCGCCTGGTTGATAAAATCCGTCACCGTGTTGTAAGCCGTAAATGGGTGATGCAGCAGAACTTCCTGCTTTTTTAATACTTCAAAAATGTTGTCGTTCCGCCTGATCGCGGACGGAATCGAATAAGCGATTGGAGCGTCCTTCAAATCGGGACGCTCCAGCGAATAAAGCGACATCAAATCGGGAACATTCAAAAAGCCGTCAATTTTATAAACATCACGTTCGGTCACGCCGATTGATTCGGTCAGGTAATTGACCAATTTGTCGGGCATCGAAGGCGTGATTTCCAGGCGGACGGGAAAACTGAATCGTTTTTGGTGGTGCAGCTCGCGTTCCATCGTGCGAAGAATATCGCTGGCTTCGTCAACGCGCAGTTCGATGTCGGCGTCGCGCGTCAGGCGAAACGGATG
The DNA here is from genome assembly GCA_030448055.1 of Pyrinomonadaceae bacterium. Lineage (GTDB taxonomy): Bacteria > Acidobacteriota > Blastocatellia > Pyrinomonadales > Pyrinomonadaceae. The sequence goes on along the minus strand of JAUJNR010000001.1, from coordinate 1,517,498 downwards.
CGCTTTATTCGTCTGCATATTCGGGAAAAGATAATTGATATTCGCTCCGACGAGTTCGCCGAGCAGCGCGTATCTCGTTTCGCCTTCGTTAATCGAAATTAGGCGAGAGACATTCGGCGGCAATTTTATCCGCACGAAGCGGTTGCGGTTGTAAAGATGCGTCAGTTTGCCGTGGTCGAAACTTTTATCCGGTTCGACGATTAAACCCAAATTCAAACTTAAGTTCGAGACATACGGAAACGGATGGCTGACATCAACGGCTTGCGGCGTTAAAACCGGAAAGATATTTTTTAAAAAGTATTTTTCGAGTTTCTTTTTCTCATCGTGATTTAGGTCTTTATAAGAAACGATTTTGATGCCGGCTTGGTCAAGCTGCGGCAGAACATCGTCGTTCAAACACCGCATCTGGTCGGCGAGCATCGGCAGCAGCCGTTCACGAATCGCCAGCAGTTGTTCGAGCGCCGTCATTCCGTCGCGCGAAGTTCCGCGGACGCCTTCGGCGACCTGCTCTTTTAAGCCGGAGACGCGAATCATAAAAAATTCGTCTAAGTTGGTTGAGAAAATCGAAAGAAATTTGAGCCGTTCGAGGAGCGGCGTCGTTTCGTCCAGAGCCTCATCCAAAACGCGGCGGTTAAATTCGAGCCAACTGAGTTCGCGGTTCGACAGATAACGCGCATCATCAACCGGCAACAATTTCTTCGATTTGGTGTGAGCAACTTTTTGAGCAACAGGGTTCATAATTTAAATTTTATACGGACAGTCAGGACATAGGCAATAAATTTGATGTTAAATTTATTCACCGAAAAGCATTCGCAACTAACTTCGTCTTATATGAAATCTAACAAATAAAAAGAATCAAGGTCAACGAAAAAGCCATGAGCGGCGAATAAAATCGTTTGTATTTTATTCGCCGCTCATGGCTGCTCACTCAATCATCCCTGTTTTATGGAATGTATTGTCTGGGAATCGGCAGATCGGAACTCGTGCCGAACGATGCTGCCAAAAATCCAGCCGTCGTCCGGTTGACATACCATGTGCCGTTACGGAAAACGGCGACATCGGTTTTACCGTCGCCGTCGTAATCGCCCGGCACCGGAACGTCGCTCGAATTGCCGAATTGGATGCCGGTGAAGCCCAAATTGCTTTGCAACAGATACCAAGTGCCTTCCGCTGCCCGGTAAACAGCTAAATCGGTTTTCCCGTCGCCGTCATAATCAGCCGGAACGAGTTTGTCCGAAGAGATGCCGAATTGGACGGCGGTGAATCCGAGTTGGCTTCTTTGGATATACCAAGTGCCTGAGCGGAAAACCGCCACGTCCGCTTTGCCGTCGCCGTCATAGTCGTTGGCAAGCGGGATGTCGCCCGTTTGTCCGAACTGCGTCGCCGTTGCCGCGCCGCCGCTGTTGCGCACATACCAAAAACCGTTCGACGGACGATAGACGGCGATGTCGGCTTTACCGTCGCCGTCGTAATCACCGATTTGCGGAATATCATTTGCCAAACCCCATTGAACGGTGGTGATTGCCGAATTACCGCTGTTCAAAATGTAAAAGAACATGCTGCCCGCATTTGAACGTGCCACGGCGACATCGGTTTTGCCGTCGCCGTCGTAATCGCCCGGCGTTAAGCGGTCGCCGTTTGCGCCCCAAGCGAGAGCGGCAAATCCTGAAGTCGAACGGTTAAAATACCAGTTGCCTTCACTCGGTCTAAACACCGAGAAATCGGTTTTGCCGTCGCCGTCAAAGTCAGCTCTGGCTTTAGTCGAAGGAGTCAAAGAACAAGCAAAATCGTTCGAGTCGAAAATGAGTTTCCAGCCCGCCAGCGAACCGCCGTTGCCGGTCAAATCGTCGGTCAGATACAATTGCCACTCGCCGTTCAAATTCGCGCCGTTCGCGCCGTAAACCGAAGCGAAGGTCGCCGTTCCCGCCGTCGCCGGATGATTATAAGGCGCGGCGGGCGCGGGCGCGGCAAACGTATCGGTCGAGCCGATATTGCCTGGACGATACGTGCCGGTCACTAACGTCGTCGGTATCGCTGTGGTTGCCGTGTCGGTCAGCGTGACATTAGTGTTGGTTACGTCGTCTATGCCTCCCATATCCGACATCAACACGAAAGTTTGACCGCTCGGTCCGACGAGCAGAAAATCCAAATCAGTCGGATTCGTGTGCGTCAATCCGGTCAATTCGACTTTCACAATTTTATTGCCGGACAAACCGGAAACGTTTATCGAAGTCGCATACGGCGTTGAATTTCCCACGGTCATCGGAATCGTGCGGGCGGTGGCGTCGGCAAATTCGACGGTTCCTCCGACCGGCGCGCCCAGACGAAATTCCCGTGTTTGCGGAGTTTGCGAACCGATGGCACTGCTGACGACGATTGAAACTTGATGAAGACTGCCGCAAACGGCATTAGCCGGAACCGTGTATGAAACCGGATTCGTGACGGTCGCGCCGTTGGCAATCGTTCCGAAATTCACCGTGCCGCCGCCGACTACGCTGACCTGAACATTATTGACCGGATTGCCCGTCGTATTGCTGACAGAGATGTTCAACAAAAGGTTTTCGCCGGGTTCGGGAAAGCCGTCGTTGTCGCCCGGCGCGTCGCTGACCGAAAACGGATTGGTCACAGTCGCATTCGGCAAATCGAAGTTTTCGACGACCGTATTGGCGGTCGGGTTCGTGGCTGTAAAGCCTAATCCGCGAACAGCAAAACCAGCCCAGATGTCAGCGACATCGTCGCCGTTGCCGTTTGCCAGCGCCGCCGCCAGAATAGCGTTGCGCTCCTGAAGCATCGTCGGATTTGAGGGAGAAACTTTCATTCCATCCATCACGAGCTGCAGAACTTTTTTGTTTCCGGCAACCGCGCCGAGACGAGTCACCAAGCGGGCGCGAACTTCCCAAAGCATACTGCTCCAAATTTCGCCCCCGTCGTGAACCGCCGTCGCCGAGCCGGTAAAAGCTGGAGCGAACGCGCCGTCGGTCACATTTATCTGCGCCGGGTCAATGTCGGCGTAGGTCAAAGGATTATGCGGACGATTCATCGGTCCGCCCGTGAATGAAATGACGGCTTTCGGGAAACGTCGAATGCCGTAATAATAATTTGCTTGTCCGCCAAAGATGGTCGTGCGTAAATTAAGCGTCGAGTATCCGCCGGTGACGTAAACGCCGTTAATCGGGTCAGTCGTTTCGCTGAGCAACACATGAGCGAAGAAATCCGAGTTTCCTTCGTTCATCTGACCGGCTTGCGTGCCGCTGTTACCGTTATGGAGCCGTGCGAAAAGACCGTGCGTTAATTCATGGACAATGATTTCCGTATCCAAATCACCGTCGCGGTCAGGGTTCGGCGGAGTCCACAGATACATCTGCATTCTGCCGCGTCCGCCGTCCGCCGGAGTCGCAAAGTTGGCGTTGTTCGTGCCGGAAGAATCCTGCGCTTCAGCAGATACGCGGTCGTTGCCCACACCGCCGCGTCCAAAATTATCCTGCTGAAAATTTCTGGCTTGCTCGGTGAATCCGAGCAGGTAAGTTTCGTCATGAAAACGGTTGGAAGCGTAGAAAAGATGTGTTGCCGCGCCTTTTTGATAATCGGGTAAGAGAGGCGATTCGCCTTCCGTGCCGATACCTGCGCCGGGCGTGTAATTAAAATCAAAAACACGATTAGTTCCTTGAACCGGAGCATCCACGCCGTTCGGAGTAACGCGGTCCAGACCCGCTTCGACGTTATTACCGTCGGTATGACCGTTCACTCCGTTAGTGTTGTCGGTAATCCAGCCATTATTGTTGAAAGTGTATGGAGCTTCGTTGCCGATTAAAGTCACGTTGGAGCGCGACTGAAGAATGCCCTGCGTTTGTAATGACGGGTCAAGTAATCCCGGTCCAGGCAGCGGCGCGGGATTCGCCATTGTTTTCATCAAACTCGTCGTGTTGGCATAAACGTTAAAAGTCGCCGCCTCCGTTTGGTCTTTCGTAATATTTTCGCGGTAAAGCAAGGTTCCGGTTTCCGCGTCAACAATCGCGTAATAAGCATTGACCGGCTGCCAAATAAGGACGCGCCACGCGGGGCGCGCCACGCCCGCTTCAACGGGGAAATACATTTTCTCGGCGGTCGTCGCCCAATCGCCTTGTCCGAAAATTGCTTTCAAATCGGTCGAAGCCGTTTGGTTGAACGCGGCATCCGACGGTTTTAATTCGTGATTGATGTAGTCCGCGGCGCGGCGCACGGCTTCCGCCGGGTCACCGAAATTTTTCGACAATCTTTCGTATTCGAGCGCCGGAGCGAGATTGTTCACCGCGCGAAACATCGCGCCTTCTTTGTTAAAACCCGCTCTGATTTCCGCGCGGAAAACCGGAATGCCGTCAATGACTTGCTCGATTCTGGCAAATGAAATCTCGCCGTTCGGGTTAGTGTAATCGGCGGTGATTTTGAGACGGCTGATTTGCTCGTCGGTCAGCGCGAGCAAATCGTTATTCTCCATTGCGAACGAACGCAAAATTTCCGCGCGTTTAGCGTTTGAAGGCGCGGTTAAAAACGCGCGTCCCTGCAAAACGTCGGGCGCGATGACTTCGGGGTTTTCGAATTCTTTGTTGTATTCGATTTTCAAAGTCGGAACCGTTTGTTTGAGCGTATTTTCACCGCGCACGAAACGATCGCGCACATCGGCAATCGTCGCCGCATCAACATTTGAAGACTGGCGAAAATTCATCAAAACATCGAGCGTCTCACCGCTTTTGTGATGGCGAATGTCGTAATCTTCCAATCCGTCCGCCGAATTTTCGGGTTTTGGAAAAGTGTTGCCGGCGGCTTTCTCCCAGGTGTTTGCTGCCGAACCGAATTGAGACGGCAGAATAATAACCGCCGCTGTCAAAGTCAAAACAATAAAGCCGAGCAAAAGACTGCGACGAGTTTCTGCCGAGAAATTTCTTTTCATTTTACGAATTCTCCTAAAGATTCTAACGGGTAAATTATTGAATAATGACGAATAAAAATTTTCTAGAGAAGAGAAAATATTTCGGCAATTGCTTTGTCTTCAGATAGATTTCTCAAGCCGATTTGCTATTATAAAACATCTAATCTGCGCGTAAATACAGACTTGCTAAAATTGCGAAGTAGAAATAAATTTTTTGGGGTTTCAAAAATTTATTTTAATTAAATTTGCCGCAAAAGTCAATCCTAAAAAGAGCAAAAAGGAAAAAAGTGGAAGAAATTTTCGGTCGGTCGGGACTCATCGCCAAACATCATAAAGATTACGAATATCGCCTCGGTCAGATAAAAATGGCGGAAGCCGTGCTGCGGGCGTTTGAAGAAAAGAAACATTTAATCGTCGAAGCGGGAACGGGAACCGGAAAAACGCTCGCTTATCTCGTTCCGGCAATCGCGGCGGCGTTAGGACAGAAAAAGCGAATCATCATCTCGACGGGAACGAAAAACTTGCAGGAACAATTAATGGAAAAAGACATTCCGTTTCTGCAAAAAGTGATGCCGAAAAAATTTACCGCCGCTTATATGAAAGGTCGCGCGAATTATGCCTGTCTTTACCGCGTTGCCAAGGCGGAAAACCAGCCGATTCTCGAAGGGCTGGTCGAGATGGATTCGTTTGAGGAAGTCCGTCACTGGGCGCGCGAATCGCAGACCGGCGATCGCGCCGAACTCGTCAATCTGCCGGAAAACATTTCGTTCTGGTCGAGAATCAACGCCAAATCGGAAATTTGTCTGGGACAAAAATGCCCTGATTTCGAGCCGTGTTTCGTCACCCGTATGCGAGCCAGAGCCGAAGACGCCGACATCGTTATCGTTAATCATCATTTATTTTTCGCCGATTTAAATATTCGCGGCAACGAATACGGCAGAGTTTTGCCGGATTATTCCGCCGTGATTTTCGACGAAGCGCATTTAATCGAAGACATCGCCGCCGAGTATTTCGGCTTTCAAATTTCGACTTTTCAAATTGACGAACTCGCGCGCGACGCCGATAATCTGCCGATTACCGACGCGATTGCGACGCGCGAAATTACAAAACTTGCAGCGCGCATCATCGGACTCGCCGACCAATTCTGGACTCGATTTGTTCAGGGACGCGGACAGGATGGGCGCTTTCCGTTGCTGCCGAATGCGTTCGCGCAAAAAGTCCGCGATGAAATTCAGCCGACCGCTTTGGGCGAAGCGTATTTCGCGCTCGATTCCGCGCTCGAAAAATTAGAGACGGCGATTGACGTTTACGCCGAAAAGATGACCGAAGCCGAATCGCTCGTGCGGCGCGTTCGTCAAACTCGTTTCGACTTGGATTTCGTCTGCTCGCAAGCCGAGAAAAATTACGTTTACTGGCTCGAACGGCGCGGCAGGGGAATGTTTCTCCGCGCTTCGCCGATTGACGTTTCTCAGCTTTTACAGGAAAAACTCTTCGACAAACTCGAAACCGTCGTGATGACTTCGGCGACTTTATCGAGCAACGGAAAATTCGATTTCATCAAAGACCGTTTGGGTTTGGACACGACGAAAACCGACACGATGCTTGCGCCGTCGTCGTTCGATTATCAAAAGCAGGCGATAATCTATTTACCGAAGGCGATGCCCGAACCGCGCGCGCCGGAATTCAACCAAATCGCCGCGGGCGAAATCATTAAATTACTGAACGTAACAAATGGTCGTGCTTTCGTTTTATCAACGAGCCTTTCGGCGATGAACGCGCTCTACGAACTCGTCTCGATGCGCGTCAATTTCCCGTGTCTCGTGCAAGGCTCGATGTCGAAAGCCGGACTTCTGGAAAGATTCAGAAAAACGCCGAACGCGGTTTTATTTGCGACATCTTCGTTCTGGCAAGGCGTTGACGTTCAGGGCGAACAGCTTTCCTGCGTCATCATAGACAAACTCCCGTTCGCCGTCCCGACCGACCCGATTGTCGCGGCACGCACTAGATTTATTGACGAGAACGGCGGCAAATCGTTTTTCGATTACTCGGTTCCAAACGCCGTCATTACACTGAAACAGGGAATCGGGCGATTGATTAGAAGTTCAACCGACCGCGGCGTGATTGCGCTTCTCGATTCGCGCCTTAGAACCAAAGGTTACGGCAAAGATTTTCTGAACAGCTTGCCGCGTTGTAAAATAACGAGTGAATTGCAAGACGTGGCGCAAATTTTCGGAGGTGAAAAAAATGCAAGCAGTTTTAGATGAGATAATCGAGAAAACCGCACGGATTTCCGATGACGACCGTGATAAATTAATTCAGATTTTGCAGGAACAAAAACGGAAGATAAAACCGAATGGCAAAAAAGGCTTTGTTCATCCAAATACGCTTTGGGTTAAAGAACATCACGCCGAGTATCAGGGAAGATATGTGGCCGTTGAAGATGGAAAACTCGTCGGGACGGGGAAAAATTTTCCTGAAGCCTTAGCTGAAGCGAAAAAAAACGGCAGCGAAAAGCCGATGATTACATATCTTCCACGAGATGATGAAGAACTTCGGGGCGGCTGGTGAAGATGTCTTACGAACTTGTATTTGAAAAACTTGTTAATTTCGATATTGACAAAGCGCGCATTTCGGTAAATGTTGAATTGCGTCTGGGTAAGGACACCGTGAATTTTAAAGCAAATATTGACACAGGCGCGAGTTTTTGCATTTTCGCACGGGAATATGGTGAGAAACTCGGTATTTCTATTGAAGAAGGCTTTCTTCGTTATTTCAATACGACAACGGGAAACTTCCGCGCTTACGGACACGGCGTTACGCTCATCACCGAAGGCTTCGCTTTTGATTCGCAAGTCTTCTTCGCGGCTGACGAAAGTTTTCAAACAAATGTTCTCGGCAGACGCGGTTGGCTCGACCGCGTAATTATCGCCATCAATGATTACGACGGCAAACTTTATTTGAGCCGTTACGAAAGCGAGTGAAATTTATTGACAGAAAATCAATTATGAAGATAAAAACAATGATTGTAATCGGTGCGCTTTTGTTTCTTTTTGCTGGTGTTAGCCACGCGCAAACCGACAATTCAGTAAACTCTTCGCAAAAGAGTAATCAGGAAGAAAAACCTTTAAAGATAAAAAACAAACCGCAAGTTCAATACAAATCTGAAGATTGTGATGTGTCAAAATCCTTTGTAAATCTTAAAGTAACTTTTGATAAATCGGGAAAAATTACAAAGGCAGAAATAGCCAAGTCGTCGGGATGCGAAAAATTTGACAGGCAAGCTCTATCCGCAGCGCGAAAAATAAAATTTACTCCGGCGAGGAAAAACGGCGAACCGATAACCGTCACCAAAACAGTTCAATATACATTTGAAATTTTTTAAGATGAAAAGTTTTTACGAAGTAATGATTGAACGCCATTTCTCCAGCGCGCACCAACTGCGCGGCTACAAGGGAAAGTGCGAGAATCTGCACGGACACAATTATAAAATCGAGATTTTCGCGCGCGGCGAGGAATTAAATAACATCGGTTTGCTGATTGATTTTGGCGATTTGAAACAGGCGGCGGACGAGATTGTCAATTATCTTGACCATCGGAACATTAATGAGTTGCCGCCGTTTGACGAGGAATTGAATCCGTCGGCGGAAAATTTGGCTCGCTATATTTTGGAATATATCGCGTCGCGCATTGACGACGAGCGCGTGCAGGTTTACAAAGTGCGCTGCTACGAAACTCCGACCAGCATAGCAACGTATCAGACCGAATAGTCAACTAATAATTTCCCGGCAATAAATAAAATTATGAAATACATCAAAATTCTTTCGCTCGTCCTCATTTTCGCTGTCGGCGCATTCGCGCAGACCGACAAAGATAAAAAGCCGACTGAAAAAAACACACCTGCTGTCGCAGCGGCGACGGTTTTGAAAACCGCCGCGCCGATGGATTTAGCCAAAGCCGCGCTCGCCGCGCACGGCGGCGATAAGTTTAAGAATATGAAAACGCTCGTCGTCATCGGCACGGCGGACGTTTCCGGCTCGCCTTCGATGACTTTTCCCGCACCCTTCGTGATGACTTACGCGGGCGACAAATACCGTCTGGAGATGACGACTCCGTTTTTGCAGTTCAAACAGATTTACGACGGGCAGCAGACGTATTCTTCCACTGGCGACGTGACCTTGCCTCCGATAAACCGGCTTGGTTTGCCGCTGTTGCCGAAAATGGAAGAAAAGGGTTTTGTCGTCGCTGCGTTGCCCGATATGAAAAAGAAAAAAACGGGTTTTCGCGTCACGTCGCCCGAAGGCTACTACACGGATTTTTTTGTTGACGAGAAAACCGGACAGGTCAAAGGTTACGAGGCGAGCTACGAATTTAACGGCAGAACGATTACGACATCGGTCGAGATAGACAAGGTGCGCGAAGTCGAAGGCGTGAAAGTTCCTGAAAAATACGCGCAGCGGTTTGAAACGGGAAATTTAACCGTCTATGCAAATTTCAAAGCCAAAGACATTCTCGTTAATTCCGTTGTTGCTGACGATGTTTTTATGATGGGCAAATAGTTCATTTCGCTTAAAAAAGAAGAAGCGGGCAAGAGAAATTTTCTTGCCCGCTTCTTCTTTTTTAACTGAACCGAAAATCAAACAGTCATGATTTCCTGTTCTTTGGCTTTGGCGAGTTCGTCAATTTTGCTCGTGTAAGCGTTCGTCAATTTCTGAACTTCATCAAGACCGTAACGCTCGTTGTCTTCGGAAATTTCCTTGTCCTTCGCCATTGATTTCAGCATATCGTTCGCGTCGTGACGCACGCCGCGGACGGCGATTTTGTGTTCTTCGGCGATTTCCTGAACTTGTTTGGCGAGCATTCGACGGCGTTCTTCAGTCAAAGGCGGAACTGATAGGCGAATTATTTTGCCGTCGTTCGACGGGCTGAATCCGAGATTGGCGGCGTTAATCGCTTTTTCGATTGCGCCGATTTGTCCAGACTCCCAAGGCTGAATCGTCAGCATCTGCGCTTCGGGCGCGTTGACTGAAGCCATCTGCGCGAGCGGTGTCGGCACGCCATAGTAATCAACCGTGATGTTGTCCAAAATTCCGACGTTGGCGCGACCCGTCCGCACATTGGTAAGTTTTCTTTTTAAATCATCAATAACCGCTTCCATATCTGGTTTGGCTTCGCTTAAAACAATATCTACACTCATATTTTCCTCTAAAAAATATTTTGATTAAAAACTAACCGGCGGTTTGCGTTTTGCCATTGATCGTCACGAGCGTTCCAATCGTCAAATCGCCCTGCACGGCTTTAAGAATATTGCCCGATTCGCGCATATTGAAAACCATAATCGGCAAGTTATTTTCCATACAAAGCGAGATTGATGAAGCATCCATCACTTTCAACTGCTTTTCAAGAACTTCCTGATAAGAGATTTTTTCAAAGCGCGTCGCGTCCGGGTTAGTCACCGGGTCGGCGGAATAAATGCCGTCAACTTTCGTGCCTTTCAAAATTATATCGGCTTTGATTTCCAATGCCCGAAGCGCGGCGGCTGAATCGGTGGTGAAAAACGGATTGCCCGTTCCGGCGGCGAAAATCACGACACGACCTTTTTCGAGATGGCGCATCGCGCGCCGCCGAATAAACGGCTCGGCAAGCTGCGGAATATCAACCGCCGACATCACGCGCGTGAAAACATCGAGTTTTTCGAGCGCGTCCTGCAAAACGACGGCGTTCATCACGGTCGCCAGCATACCGATATAATCCGCGCTCGAACGATCCATATTGCCCGCCGATTTGGAAACGCCGCGAAAGATGTTGCCGCCGCCGACAACAATCGCAATCTCGACATCGAGTTCGTAAATACCTTTTATTTCACGGGCGACGGCTTCGGCGACGTTTGTATCAATGCCGTAATTGCGCTCGCCCATCAAGGCTTCGCCGGAAAGTTTAAGCAGAACTCGTTTGTATGCTGGATTCATCTTTTTAGTTTCAAGTTTCAGGTTTCAGGTTTCAAGTTGAGGATTTTACAACCAGAAACTTGAAAACTAAAACTAAATTAACCGACCATTGACGCGACTTCCGCGGCGAAATCATCGCCGCCTTTCTTTTCGATGCCTTCGCCCATTTTGTAGCGCGTAAAGCGTCGGACGGAAATGTTTTCTTTGATGGCGGCAATTTTTTCGGTAACTAATTCGCCGATAGTTTTACTTGGGTCTTTGACGAACGGCTGGTCGAGCAGAACTGATTCTTCAAAGTATTTGCCGATGCGTCCTTCGATGATTTTACCCAAAACATCGTCGGGTTTGTTAGCGTTTTTCGGGTCATTCTTTAATTGCTCCATCAAAATTTCGCGTTCTTTATCGAGAACGTCCGACGGAACTTCTTCGCGGTTGACATATTTCGGGTCAACGGCGGCGATGTGCATCGCCACGTCTTTGACGAGCTGTTGAAATTCTTCGCCGCGCGCGACGAAATCGCTTTCGCAATTTATTTCGACCATCACGCCGACTTTGCCGCCCATATGAATGTATGAGCCGACGACGCCTTCCGCCGTTACGCGACCGGCTTTTTTGCCCGCCGTCGCCATTCCTTTTTTGCGTAGAATCTCGACGGCTTGTTCTTCGTTGCCGCCGGCTTCGACAAGCGCGTTTTTACAATCAATCATTCCCGCGCCGGTTTTTTCGCGCAGCGATTTTACAAGACTTGCTGTAATTTCTGCCATAAAATTTAACTCCGTAAAATAATTTCCTTAAATTTAGTTTATAAAAAAGCGCAGCCCGCTTACAATGAAACGAAAATTAGCTGCGCTGTCTGGATAAAAATTGTTTGGTTAGCGAGCAGTCGCTTCGTTTGTTTCCGCTTGTGCCGGTTCCGGTTCGGTTGATTCGTTGGCATTGACGATTGCTTCGGAAGAAACGAATGATTTCTCGATTTCCGAGCGCACCGCGCCTCGTCCGAACGCGCCAGGTTCGTCGTTGACATATGAACCGGCGACGTCGGTTTCGTCGGTCTGCACAGTCGCCTCGCTGGTCGCAAAACTCTGATCAGCCGTTTGAATTGTCGGCTCTAAATCTGCTCCGTCATTTTCGCCGGTTGCCGTTTCTTGCGAAACGCTTGCCGCTACGCCGCCTTCGGTGGCGATTTGCTGACCTTCGAGAATCGCGTCGGCGATGCGCGAAGCAAACAGACGAATCGCGCGCAACGCGTCGTCGTTGCCCGGAATTACTTGGTTAATGCCCTCGGGCGAGCAGTTCGTATCAACGACTGCGACAATCGGTATATTCAACCGATTGGCTTCGGCGACGGCGATGTCTTCTTTGCGCACGTCAATCACGAAAAGCATATCGGGCAAACCGTTCATATCGCGGATGCCCGCCAGGTTTTTCATCAAGCCTTCGTGTTCGCGGTCGAGTTCGAGCCGTTCCTTTTTCGTCAGCATCTCGAAACGTCCGTCCTCTTTCATCGTTTCGATGTCGCGCATTTTTTTAACCGACTTTTGAACGGTCTGAAAATTCGTCATCAACCCGCCGAGCCAGCGGTTGTTGATGTAAAACTGCCCGCACCGTTCGGCTTCTTCTTTAATCGCTTCCTGCGCCTGACGTTTCGTGCCGACGAACAGAATTTTCATTTTCGGACGCTCGGTAACGGCTTCCTGCACGTAAGAGAGCGCGTCGCGGAAAAGTTTCTGCGTTTTTTGCAGGTCAATAATATAAATGCCGTTGCGCTCGCCGAAAATGTATTCTTTCATTTTCGGATTCCAACGGCGAACCTGATGTCCAAAGTGAACGCCCGCTTCGAGCAGTTCCTTCATTGTGACTGTAGCCAAAATTTAAATCTCCTTAACTTTATTGGTTTTTGTAGTCGCCCGAATCGGATTCGATTAACCAACATAATTCGGGCGATGGTTTTTAGTATTTAGTTTTTAGTATTTAATCTTTACCGTTGGGATAACAAAGCTAAAGACCAAAGACCAAAAACTAAAAACTTTATCTCTTCGAAAATTGGAATCTCGCCCGCGCGCCTTTCTGACCGTATTTTTTACGCTCCTTCTGGCGCGGGTCACGGGTTACGAGTCCGGCTTTTTTCAAAGTCGGGCGCAAATCCGCGTTGTACTCCAAAAGAGCGCGTGTGATTCCGTGACGAACCGCGCCAGCTTGTCCGGCTGTGCCGCCGCCTTTAACATTGATCAGAATGTCGAATTTGCCGGTCGTGTCGGTCAAACGAAGCGGTTGATGAATAATCATCCGCAACGCTTCGTTCGGAAAATAGTTTTCAAATCCGCGGCGATTGACTTTGATGTCGCCGCTGCCCGGACGCAGATAAACCCGCGCCGTCGAGGTTTTCCGTCGTCCCGTTCCGTAATACTGAATATCTGCCATAATTTTAAGTTCAAAGTTTAAGGTTCAAGGTTCAAAGTCGGCAGATTCAAAAACAACTTTGAACCTTAAACTTTGAACTTTGAACTTTTATTTCGTTTCGATTTCGATTGCTTCGGGTTGCTGCGCGGTGTGCCGGTGGTCGGCGTCGGCGTAAACTTTCAATTTTTTCGCCATTGCTTTGCCGAGTTTCGTTTTCGGCAGCATTCCTTTAATCGCCAATTCCAAAATACGCTCTGGTTTGGTGGCGAACATATCTTTCACATTCGTTTCGCGCAGCCCGCCCGGATATAGCGTGTGATAGCGATAGACCTTTTGCTCGTTTTTTGAACCTTTAAAAATGCAATGACGCGCGTTGATGACGACTACGTGGTCGCCCATATCGAGAAACGGCGTGTAAGCCGGATTGTTTTTGCCCGACAACATCCGCGCCACTTCGGTCGCCAATCTGCCGACGGTTTTGCCTGTCGCGTCCACGACGAACCATTTACGGTTTTCCGCCAAACCTTTTCCGCTTGGGAAGTAAGTACTCATAATAGTCTGCTTCTGTCTTTTATTTTCGCCAAAACGCGAACCGTTAGAATATCGAAAAAAGAAATGAGCGTCAAGCAATGATTAGGTTTTTAGATGTTAAGCTCGAATCTCGCACCCGCCAGCATTAAACCGACAATCGTTTTCGCGTCCTCAATCTCGTTCGAGCGAATCATTTCAAACGCCGCCTCGAACGTAAATTTTTCGATTTCGATTAACTCATCGGCTTCGAGATTCTGCGCCGTTTCCGTCAAATCGGTCGCTAGAAAGACAAACATTTTTTCCGATAAAAAACCGGGCGAAACGTAAAATTCCGACAGCAATTCTAACTTGCCAGCTGTCGCTCCGACTTCTTCTTCGAGTTCGCGCCGTGCGCCTTCTTCCGGGTTTTCATCATTTTCCAGCGAACCGGCGGGGATTTCCCATAGATATTTTCCAGCGGCGTGACGATATTGTTTGACGAGCGCGACGGTTTTATCCGCGTAAACGGGAACGATGACCGCACTGCCGTCGTGCGAAACAATCTCGCGCTCATATTCGATTTCGCCTTCGCGGATTCGGTCAAGCGACACGTCGAAAATCTTTCCTTGATAAAATAATTTCTTTGAAATAATTTCAGGTTGCATAATTTTAAGATTTAGCCGCAGAGGAGACAGAGTTTTTAGAGAGAAATTAATTCTCCAAATTTCTGTGTCCTCGGCGGCTAAAATTATTGACTATCCAAAAAACTTTTTACTTTTTTTATATCTTCCCAAACTTCGCGCTTTTTCGTCGGGTCGCGCAAAAGATACGCCGGATTAAACGTCGGCATAAACGTCAAACCGTTCGCTTCTTGAAATTCGCCGCGCACTTTGGAAATCGGCTGTTTCGTATTGAGCAGCGCCTTAGTCGGCGTGTTTCCCAAAAGCAAAACGACTTTCGGTTTGACGACGGCGAGTTCGCGCCAGACGAACGGCGCGAAAAATTTTATGAGTTCCGGCGTTAATTCGTCGCCGACGGAAATGTATTTGACGATGTTGGTTAGATAAGTATTGGCGCGGTTGAGTCCGATTGAAGATAAAATTCTATTCAATAAATCGCCGGTTGGACCTTGAAACGGTTTTTCCGCATCGGCATCGGGTGGACCCGGCGATTCGCCGACGACGGCAATCGTCGCGTTCGGTTCGCCCTGCGAGAAAACGAAAAAACGATTTGCCAATTCGGGAATTGATTTCGCTTTGTCAACCATCTCCCGCTTGATTTCGTCGAGCGTTTCGCTTGGTTCGTTCAAATTCCAACTGCCGTTGAACAAATCATTTTGCATTTAATTTTTGAAGTAAATAAAAAAAATCATTCTGCTAATTTCGTAAAAACTTCGTTCCATCGGTCGAAAACTTCGCCGGTTGCGTTTTTGATTTTCTGCGCCTTTTCGTCATCGTTCGGCGAAACCGATTCATCAACGCCTTTTCCAAGTTCAAGCAGAGCGGACTTCCGTCGGTCAATAATTATTTGTGTCGTTTCCCTAACTTTTCGCCCGCGTTTATTCTTTGGCATCTTTCAATAATTTCCCCGCAAAACCTTTCAGCAAACTCGCAGAATATTTAAAGTTTTCTGGCGCACACGAATTAAAATTTCATCGTGCTTACAATTTTGAACGGCTGAAACGGCACGTCGAAAAACTGTGCCGGAAAATAATTTTCAACCGGAACTTGTCCGCTCAAAATTTCCGCCGAGATTTTATCGTTTGAAACTCCGACAGTTTTCGCCAACGGCTGGTAATCGAAAACGATATTGCAGAACGCCTTGATGCCGACATCAAGACGGCTGTCGTCAATGAAAAAATCGGGCGTGTGATGCGGCGCGGAGGTTTTTGCGGTTTTGTCCTTCGGCATTCCGCCGACGTTGAAGAAAAACGCCGGAGCTTTCAAGCGGTAGTATGAAAAATCTTCTGCACCCGTTGTCCATTCGGTTTCGTAAACATTCGCTTTGCCAATCGCTTTTTCGAGCGTCGGTAGCATTTGTTTGACGAGTTCGGGCGTGTTGTAAGTGACGAGAGTTTTCGTGTCAATCGAAACTTCTGCCGTCGCGCCCATGCTCTCGGCGATGCGTTGCGCCGTTGTTTTGATTCGCTCGTGAACGTCTTTTTGCATCGCATCGTCCAGAGTGCGAATCGTTCCCGCCATCGTCAATTCTTCGGGAATAATATTTTCCCGCACGCCGCCGTTGATTTTGCCGACGGTGATGACAACCGGAGCTTTTGTGAGTTCCGATTGACGCGAAACAATCATCTGCAAACCGTTGATGATTTGCGTCCCAACGACAATCGGATCAACGCCGAGCCACGGCTGTGAACCGTGCGTCTGTTTTCCTTTGACTTTAATCGTGAACCAATCGGCAGCCGCCATAAACGAGCCGGATTTATACCGGATTTTCCCGATTTCCGTTTGCGCGTTGATGTGTATGCCGAAAATCGCGTCAATTTTCGGATTGTCCATCACGCCTTCTTCTACCATCAATTTCGCGCCGCCGGTTTCGCCGGCGGGCGCGCCTTCTTCGGCAGGCTGGAAAATAAATACGACCGTTCCGCGCAGTTTGCTTTTCATTTTCGATAAAACTTCTGCCGTTCCCAAAAGCATCGCCACGTGCGTGTCGTGTCCGCAGGCGTGCATCACACCGACCGGCGAGCCGTTGTATTCGGTTTTCTCTTTCGAGGCGAACGGCAGATTAACTCTTTCAGAAACAGGTAAACCGTCCATATCGGCGCGAAGCCCGATTGTCGCGCCGGGCAAATCGCCCTTCAAAATTCCGACCACGCCCGTGTGCGCGATTTTCGTGCGAACTTCCAAACCGAGTCGGCGCAGATTTTTTTCGATGTATTCGGCAGTTTTAAATTCGCGGTTGCCAAGTTCCGGGTATTGATGTAGATGCCGCCGCCATTCAATGACTTGCGGCAAAATTTTATCGGCTGCAGAATTGATTTCCGCACTCATATCAGCGGCGAAAATGTTCACGGTCGTGATTGAAAAAACGAATAATGCGGTCAGAAATTTTTTCATAATGTTGGAACGCCGTCACCCTGACGGCAAAGATTGCGCGAGCAATCTAATAAAGTTTCGTTAAAATTCAAATAACATTTTTGTTGTGACGTTCGTTCGCGCTTACGCGCTCATTGCCGTCAGGATGACGGCGTTCCTTGATTCAAAAAATCGCGCACCCTTTTCATATCTTCCCAAACCTCGCGTTTTTTGCTCGGATCGCGCAGCAGATACGCCGGATGAAAAGTCGGCATTACAGAGATGCCGAAGTAATCTTGAAATTCGCCGCGCAGTTTCGTGATGCCGACTTTCGTGTCGAGCAGATTCTGCGTCGCCGTGTTGCCCAAAACGACAATGACTTTCGGTTTGACAACGGCGATTTCGCGCTTTAGAAACGGGCGGCAGGTGTGCGCTTCGGGTAAGGTCGGCGTGCGGTTGCCCGGCGGACGACAGCGGTTGACGTTGCCGACCAGAACGTCTTCGCGCTTTAAGCCGATTGCGCCGATAATTTTATTTAACAGTTCTCCGGCGCGTCCGACGAACGGCACGCCTTCGGCATCTTCGTTCGCGCCCGGCGCTTCGCCGACGAACAGCAAATCGGCGTTGAAATTTCCGGTCGTATGAACAATTTTCGTGCGTCCTTCGTGCAAAGGGCAGCGCACGCAGTTTCCAATGTCGAGCCGGATTTCTTCAATCGTTTCCTGAGATTCGGGTAAAGTCGGTTTGAAATCGCCGAATAAAGGCGGCGTTTCATCAATAATTGTTTTCGGCATTTCGATCTCCCTGGCTGGTTCTGTTTTTTGATTCGTTGAAAAAGAATTTCTTTTCGGCAAGCTCGGCAAGCGCGACAGCTTGGTCGCTTCAAGCAAACTCTGCCTGATAGACGAACTTTCGGTGCCGGCAGCTTTCGGTTTCGCTGTTTCGAGTTTCGGTAAATCAAATTCCGTCGGCACGAAACGCTCTAATCGTTCTTGCGAGATTTCCGACTTTGAGCTTTGCGCTTCTGTCTTTGAACTGAGCGAAATTTCCGGCAAATTCACATTCAGGTTTTCCGCGCCGAGTTCCTGCAAATACAAAAGCTGCTCTTTTATATCAATCAATAATTTTGAAATTTCAGATTTCACTTTTCCTTTCGGGCTTTTTACTTGTGCCTTAATTTTACCACTTCATCCAAAATTTTGTCTGCCATCGCGCGCTTTGCCATCAAAGGAATTTCGATTTTTTCATCGCCGCCACGTTTCAGAATTGTCGCAACGTTCGTGTCGTGATTAAAACCTGCGCCGACTTTGGTAATGTCGTTTGCCACGACCAAATCGAGATTTTTCCGCTCCATTTTGGAACGGGCGTAATCAATTACATTTTCGGTTTCCGCCGCAAAGCCGACGACTAACAAACCGTCGTGCCGGTTGGCGGAAACATTCGCCAGGATGTCGGGCGTTTTCGTGAGTTCCAAAGTCAAAACGGCTTCGGATTTTTTAATTTTAGTCGCGGCTCGCGTCGCTGGGCGATAATCGGCGACCGCCGCCGCGCCGACGAAAATCGTCGCCTTCGGCAATTCTTGCATCACAGCCTGAAACATTTCGTCAGCCGAAATCCCCGGAATCGTTTTGACATTTTCCGGCGATTCGACGCTCGTTACGCCGCAGACGACCGTCACTTTTGCGCCGCGCTTTTGCGCCGCTTCAGCGACGGCAAAACCCATTTTGCCCGACGAATGATTGGAGATAAACCGCACCGGATCAATCGCTTCGCGTGTGCCGCCGACAGTGATTAAAAAACTTTCGTTTTTTAAGTCCTGTGTCCCGAGTCGTGAGTCGTGAGCCGGTTCGCTCAGACTTTGGACTTTGGACTTTGGACTTTGGACTAAAAGCCGTAAGACTTGAGCGACGATATTTTCCACGTCTTCCAATTTTCCCGTGCCGACGGTTTTGCAAGCCAATTCGCCCGCAATCGGCTCGACAAAACGCACGCCGTCGGATTTTAAGCGTTCGATGTTTCTTTGCGTTGCCGAGTGTTCCCACATCGTCGTGTTCATAGCGGGCGCAATCAAAACGGGCGCGTGTGAGGCGAGATAAGTGGAAGACAAAAAATCGTCGGCGATGCCGTTGGCAAATTTGGCGATTGTGTTTGCCGTCGCCGGAACGATTAAAAACAAATCTATCGTTTGCGAAAAATTGATGTGCGCAATCGGGTCGGGATTCTCCGGCGCGTAATCGTCAACCAAAACGTAATCGTCCGTCAGAGCGCGAAACGTCAGCGGCTGGATGAATTCGGTCGCGTGTTTGGTCATCGCCACGCGGACTTCGCAGCCGCTTTTCTGCAGCAGGCGCAAAACTTCAATCGCTTTGTAAGCCGCGATGCCGCCGCATACGCCCAAACCGATTCGGTGTTTTTTATTTTCGGACATACAAGAA
Source organism: Pyrinomonadaceae bacterium (assembly GCA_030448055.1). Classification (GTDB taxonomy): domain Bacteria; phylum Acidobacteriota; class Blastocatellia; order Pyrinomonadales; family Pyrinomonadaceae. The sequence continues at coordinate 1,498,270 of JAUJNR010000001.1, read as the reverse complement.
TGAACCACAGATTAACACACAGACGGACGCGGATGAAAACCTGCGGGAATTTCGCCTCGCGGCGGAGGCGGTTTGTGTTAAGATGTTCAAAGCAAACGCCAAAATGATAGAGCAGCCGAATTTATTTGAAACCGCCGCGCCCTCCGCGCAAGTCGAGCGAATTCTGCTTTACGCGCTCGGCGAGTTTCAATCGCGAGGCAAAGTTTTAGCCGACCGCGAACTCGCGCTCGACCGTCTGCGCGGCGCGTTCAAACGCGCGTCGGAAAAGTTCGAGGCGGAAGAATTTTCCGACGAACAACTCGCCGAAGGTTTGGCGAAACTCGGCGCAAATATCAAACGAGTTCCGAATTTCGTCGCCAAACATCCGTTTCGCGTGACGGTAACGGCGCGAACGGCTGAACGCGCTCTATTTTTTTATAACGAGAAGAAACGGGAAGTCGAAGATAGAGAAAAATTATGAAAACAACATGGACATTTATCGCTTTGGTTTGTCTAACGTTTCTTATCGGTTGCGGTTATGTTTCGACAACCCAAAAAGTTGCTGCGCCGGTCGCTGCCGCGACTGCTCTTCCAGAAAAAACGCCCACACCACTGATTGAAGTGCCGACGCAGTTAGAAATAATTGAGGAAGTCGAAAATGGGATGGAAGAAGAATACCCGTTTAAAATAAAACTTATGGAAACGGGCGAAGGCTTTCACGGCGATGAAGTAGAAGCCGAATCGGGAGAAACCTGGCTTGGATTGTTTAAGGAAAACAATAAACATTTTTTACGTTCCGAAAAGATAAAGATTCGTCGTGTTCACGATGTAGTCGTGGACGAAGATGAGCAAAGTAAAACGGGAAAAAGTGTCAGCGTCATCGGAAAAAATCAGCCGCTGTTTCTCCTCAAAAACGCTGATTCAATAAAAAGCGGTGAAATTAAAACGCTTTTTCAAGGCTACACTTCGGACGACATAGACAAAGCGGCAGAGTTGGGAGTAAATACTGACGAAATGTTAGCCACGTTTAAAAAAGGCTTTGTTCAGAAATATGAGATTGGCGGAAAGGAATATACGCTTAAAGTAAAAGAGGCGATTAACAAAAAGCGGGAAAAAATTTTAGCTTTGGTTTTGGAATCGAATGGAGCAAGACAAATTTTGCACACGATGAACGAAGAATATACAAATTATCTGGGAGTTTTATACTGGGCTGGAGACTTAGACCGTGACCAAAAACCGGATTTTTATATGGAACTTTACGTTCACGATAATGTCATATTCAGAAATCTTTATCTGTCGTCGGAGGCAAATGGCAGCGATTTAATTAAGAAGGTCGCGTATTTTTCAACAACAGGCTGCTAATGGAAAAACAAAACGAAAATTTTGTCAAACTCTGGCAATACGTCGAGCAACACAAACCGCAAATCGAAAACGCTCTGCGCCAGCATTTGCCGCTCGCGCCGCCGAATATTGAAACAAAATTTAACGAAGCGATTCGTTACGCTTTGTTTTCGGGCGGAAAAAGATTGCGTCCCGTACTGACTTTGCTCAGCGCGGAACTCGTCGGCGGAAAAACGGATTTGATTGTGCCGGCAGCGTGCGCGGTCGAGTTTATTCATACAAGTTCGCTCGTGTTTGACGATTTGCCGTGTATGGATAACGCCGCTGAAAGGCGCGGGAAAACGTCGTTGCACGAGAAATTCGGCGAAGGTTTGGCGGTGCTGGTCGCCGTCGGTTTTCTGAATGCGGCGTATGGTTTGGTTTTCGTCAATCACAGCGGTTTGCCCGAGCGCGCGATGGCGGCGCACGCTGAAATTGTCGAGTGCGTCGGTGCGTCGGGAATGATCGGCGGGCAGTCGGTTGATTTGGCGTTGGCGACGGGAGTGGGCGCAAATACTAACGCGGATTACGAATCGGAATCGGTTAGAAATCTGAAAACCTCTGCTTTGATGCGTCTGGCGCTGCGCGTCGGCGCGATTCTGGCGGGCGCAAATTACCTCGAACTCGCCCACCTTTCCCGCTTTGCCGAACTGCTCGGCGACGCTTATCAGCTTTCCGACGACTTGATTGACGCAGAGGAAGACGAAGAGATTTTCGCGGCAAATAAAACTTACGCGATTCAGGAACAAGACGCCGCGCAGATGCGTTTAAGAAAGATAATTGAAGAAGCGAAACGAATTTTAATTGACAATTTTCCGTCAAGCGAAGCCCGCACTTGTCTGATTCAACTGACCGATTATCTGGCAGAAAGAAAAACGTAAACAAAACGAAATCGGATGTCGAATCGAATCGAATCAGCTTATAAATACTGCGAAAGCGTTACCAAAACTCACGCCAAAAGTTTTTATTTCGCCGCTAAATTTTTGCCGAAATCGAAACGGCGAGCCGTTTACCCGATTTACGCTTTCTGTCGTCACGTTGACGACGAAATTGACGAGATTGGCGATGGCGACGAAAGCGCGGCGGTTCGCGCAGTTGAAAAGTGGAAGCGTCAACTCGAAGAAGTTTTTGAAAACAAAATACAAAAGACGAACGGCGCAAACGAAGACCGAAAACCAAAAACCAAAAACCAAAACCTGGTATTCACCGCCTGGAAGGATTTATTGGAAAATTATAAAATCCCGCCGAATTTGCCGCTCGAATTGATGCAGGGCGTTTTAATGGACACGCAGATTAAACGCTACGAAACCTTCGACGAACTTTATATTTATTGCTACCGCGTGGCTTCGACCGTCGGTTTGATGTCGTCGGAGATTTTGGGTTACTCGGATGTAATCGCGCTTCGCTACGCCGAAGCAATGGGCGTGGCGATGCAACTGACGAACATTCTGCGCGATGTCAAAGAAGACGCGGCGATGAACAGAATTTATTTGCCGCAGGAAGATTTAAGGAAATTCGATATTTCGGAACGGCAGATTTTTTCCGGCGAAATCAATGAAAATTTTGTCGAGATGATGAAGTTCCAAATCGCCCGTGCCAGAGATTTTTACCAAACGGGCGAGCAGGGAATCGCGTTGCTCGAAAAGGATTCGCGTTTCACAGTGCTGCTGGCGGCGAGAATTTACAGCCGAATTTTAGACGAAATCGAGCGGCAGAATTACGATGTCTTTTCGCGCCGGGCTTCGACGACGTTTTCGCAGAAAATTCTTTCGCTGCCGAAAATCTGGCGCGAAGCCGGAAGTTTCAAGTTCCGTGTCGGATGAAATAACCTGAAAAAACTTTAAATATAAAATTTTCTTGCCGTTATTGACGTAAACGCATAGAATGCGGAAAGTGAAAAGATTTCTCAAAACAATCAAGAAGTTTTTTTTGATTTTATATTTGCTGGGCATTCACGCGCTGGCGATGCTTTTCGCCTACGAAAAATTCGTCAAGCCTTATCTCGATGCGCGGCATACCGAAGTCGCGGAAATCGGCGACCCGACCGAACAAACTCCCGTTCCAACCGTTCTGCCGATTCCGTCAATTGAACCACCGCCGACTCCGGCGCCGATTGAAACAAACGTCAATCAACCGACCGATAACAATCTGCCCGCCGATTCAAACGCGCTGATGATTCCGGTAGCGGGAATCCGGCGCGAGCAGCTCCAAGATACTTTTAACGAATCTCGTTCCGAAGGGCGCGTTCACAATGCAATTGATATTATAGCTCCGCTCGGCACTCCGGTCGTCGCCGTCGCCGATGGGGAAATCGCCAAGTTTTTCGACAGCGAGCGCGGCGGCACTACGATTTATCAATACAGCAGCGACCGCCGTTACGTTTATTATTACGCACATCTGCAAAAACGCGCCGATAATCTCAAGGAAAAGGATTTCGTCAAGCGCGGAACGGTTATCGGTTACGTCGGCGACACGGGAAACTCCGGCGCGGGTAATTACCACTTGCATTTTACTATTACCGCTCTTGCCGACGGACAGCGTTACTGGGAAGGCAGTGATGTCAATCCGTATCCGCTTTTGAAAGACGCCATCGAATCTCGCTGAATTGCCCCCGCCGTTTGCAAATCCGACAAAAATTCGACTTCTAAAACGGTTCGTATTCGAGGCACAAATTTTGCTTCGAGCGTGATGTTTTTGAGAAAAACGTATTAAATAAAGACGATGATTTACAACAAAAAAATGAAATTTCAAATAAAAAAATTAGGTTTTGCCAAAGCATCAATCGCCGTTCTGTCGGTCGGCACGGTTTTATTTTCAATCGGCTGTGATGCGCCGCCGTCGCCGTCAGCTAATGCCAACCTCGCTGTCAATACCAATACGGCGGTCGCCAACGCTAATGTTGCGCCGGTGAACGCGCCGGTCGAAAATAAAGAAATGGCGGCGCGAATGCCCGTTACTTTGCCGGTTCTTGACGCGATGTTCGGCGCAGACGAGACTTTCGCGGAAGAGTTGAAAATGAAAGTCCAACTGACCGACGAGCAGGTGGATAATCTAAAAAGAATATCGCGGGAAGCGGTGACGAATTTAAACGAAGATGAAGCAAGCGAGGATTCACGTTCGACCCGCGCCGCGATGCAGCGCGCCGAAGGGCAGATTCGGGAAATGCTCGGCGAGCAGAAAACGGCGCAGTTTTTTAATTTTGTCCGCGAGCGTTGGTCGGGCGGCGAGACGGCAATGAACGGCGACGGTTCATCTGTCGCGCCAAATTCGGTGCCGACCGACACGCGCGTCGTCGTTAACGCGCCGGCATACCGGATGGATATTTTTCAAGAAGGGAAACTCGTCAAATCTTATAAAATCGGCATCGGCTATCCCGAATTTCCGCTGCCGAGCGGAACGCGAAAAGCCGAAACGATTATTTTTAATCCGACCTGGACGCCGCCCGACGAGCCTTGGGTGAAAGGTAAAATCGAAGCTGGAAAAACCGTCGCCGCCGGTGACAAATTAAATCCTCTGGGTCCGATTAAAATTCCAATCGGTTCGCCGTCGCTGATTCACGGTGGAAAACAACCGGCGCGACTCGGCGGTTTCGCGTCGCACGGCTGCGTCGGTATGACGAACCAGCAAGTGCAGGATTTCGCCGTCGAATTAGGGAAGATTTCCGGTTTGGAACTGACCGCCGAAGATGTGAAAAATTACGAAAAACAGAAAACCGAAACCAAGAACGTCAAACTCAATCAACCGATTCCGGTCGAACTGCGTTACGAAACAATTGTCGTCGAAGACGGAAAATTGAAAATCTACCGCGACGTTTACGAGCGCGGCACGAACACTGAGGAGAATCTACAAAATGTTTTGCAGGCGCACGGCGTTTCTATGGATAGTTTGGCTGCGCCGGAGCGCGAGAAAATTCTGGCGGGTTTGAAACAGATGGCTGTTGACGCGACCGGCAATGCGGTCGAAGCTGCCGTCGGCAACGCATACGGAAATGCAAACGGCAATTTTGCTAATTCTAATGCGGCTAACACGAGCAATTCAAACTCGAAAAACAATTCAAATTCCAAAGATGCGAGCGTTACGCGCAACATCAAAGGGAAAAAAGAAGTTTCATTTGACATCGCCGCGCTCAAAGGAAAGGGTTATCCGGCGGCATTGGGAATAAAGTAATAAACAGAAAAAACCAGTTTAGTTTCGGGGTTTCAATTATACTGAAACCTCGACACTTTTATTTTGATCAATCTGATCAATCGGTAAAATTAGTTTCAAACAATTTATTTCTATTCCTTATCTTTTGCCTATGTTTCGGTCGTGTGAATTGAGCGGACGCGTTGGCGGGCTTTTTTGGCGCGGCGAATCGGGTCGCGGCGTTTAAGATTCGTTCCCGCCCAATCAGTAACCTGACGCAGCGGATGCCACTCGAAACTTTCGAGCGGCAAAACTTCGCTCGAAGAATCTTTTAGTTTAAGAGTTCCGACGGCGAAGAAAAACATCATCGTATTGAAAACAAAACCGACCGTAATCACCAGCCAGCCGGGAACCAGACCAACCTGAGCGCGGTTGATAAAAGTGTCTGGATTCGGCGCGGGAAACGGATGCAGATAAACCTTCAGCGCCCAACTCAGCGCCAACAGAACAAAAATCCACAGGTAATTGCTGCGCAGTCGTCTGCCGACCGCTTCCCATTCGCTGATGGTAAAATGCGGCGCGAGCAAATCAGCCGAAATATGCTCCGCCCATTCCTTGTCCGGCGGCATCGTCTGGTGCGAAAGCATCGGCGCGAAATAGCCGGTTTCAAGAACGCGCACGCGGTTTGCCCAAACTTCGTAATAACGGTAGCGGCGCGCCTCCATAAAAAGAAAAATCGAAACTAAAATCGTATTGATCGGAATGGCGAAATGCGGATTGTCAGGCGAACTGAAAACAAAAGAGAGCGTCGCGCCGGCGGTGATGACCGCCCAGTTAGTCGTCGTGTCGAGCCGCGTGCGCCAGACGTTCGAGCGCTGCACCTCGCCGCGATAAAAATGCACCATCGCCGTGTTAAATTCGGCGGGCGCGAGTTTTTGCGGAATTGTCAGCGGCGTGGTTTTCGGTTTTTGGCTGCGGGCGCGGACTTCTTCGGCGAGTGATAAAAAATCGGCGTTTCCGTTTTCTGATGGTTTGTCTTCTTCGGTTGAGTCGGAAATAAATTCGCGTTCAAACCGAACTTCGTTTTTCATAGCTCTGCTTGAGAAAGATGGGGAGATGAGCAGCACGGGCGCGTTTGCTCCACATAAGATTTATCACTTTCTGAATTTGAAAGCAAGAAAACCGAGGCGAAAAGATGTTTTTCAACCGCTTCCTCCGGCTTGACAGTTTGGTTTCGGATGCCTATATTTTTTGTTTGCGCGTTTCATCAGCTAAAATGATTTTCGATGTTTGAAGACGACGAATTTTGGATGCGAAAAGCGATTGAAGCCGCCGTCGAAGCAGAGACTTCGGGCGAAGTTCCGATTGGCGCGTGTTTGATTGATGCCAGCGGCGGGTTGCTCGCCTCAGCCGGGAATCGCACCATCAGCGATTCGGACCCGACGGCGCACGCCGAGATTTTGGTTTTGCGGCAAGCAGCCAGAAAAATCGGCAATTATCGGTTGACGGAAACCGTGCTTTATACGACGATAGAACCGTGCGCGATGTGCGCGGGCGCGCTCATCAACGCGCGAATCAAACGTCTTGTTTTCGGAGCGCGCGACGAACGTTTCGGCGCGGTCGAAAGCGTTTTTCGGCTTTGCGACGGCAGTTCTTTGAATCATCAAATTGAAGTCTCTTCCGGCGTTCTGGCAGAAGATTGCCGACAGTTAATGCGTGACTTTTTTCGCGTCAGAAGAAACGCTAAAACAATTTGAAAATTTGATTTATATTTGCGGAGAGGTCGCATAGTGGCTTAGTGCACCGGTCTCGAAAATCGGAGTGCCGGAAACGGTACCGTGGGTTCAAATCCCACCCTCTCCGCCAGAACGATTTTGGATTTCCGACTGGGGATTTTTATTTCAATCGCCAAACGAAAATACCAAATCCCATATCGAAATGGAAAGGTGCAAGAGCGGTTGAATTGGCTACATTGGAAATGTAGTGAACCTCAAAAGGGTTCCGTGGGTTCGAATCCCACCCTTTCCGCCAGGTTTTAAGGCAAAAGTAAAAAGGCAAAAGGCAAAAGTGAAAATTGAAAATTTGATTTCGCACTTTTACCTTTTACCTTTTGCCTTTTGCCTTCTATATGGCTTCAGGCTCCGCACAAGGTTTGAGTTGTGAACTCCGCTAGACGAGGAATCGAGCAACGGCAGCAATTTCAGCTTGTGTTGCGGTTAAGTCTGAAGCCTCCACTTCTTTAAAACACATAAAATTTAATCGCGCAAACCGAACCGCAAAATTTGGAAGATGCCGGTTTGTTTGCTATTTTCATAACAACAAATTTTTCTAGGGGGAAATTTTTATGCCGATAGAATTGGATGACCGCGGGCGAGCGTTGGAGAACGAGTATTTTCGCCGCCAGGAACAGGAACTCATCGAGAAGATGAAATCGAAATTGAATGCGGGTAATGCTCAAGCCAGCGATTTTGATTGTCCGAAATGCGGCGGGAAATTAGTCGAAACTGATTTTGAGACGATCAAAATTGATGTTTGTAACAACTGCACCGGCGTGTGGCTCGACGCGGGCGAACTCGCGCAAATCGTTCATAAAGACAAAAACGAGGGTTGGCTCGGCAGAGTTTTTGGATAGGGAAATTTAAGCGCAGATGCACACAGATAAACACAAATTTTTCACCAAATTTATTTGGGTGGCTTTGGCTTTGTGCTGGTCAGTTTCGACTTACGCACAACAGGCGCAACCGAAGCCCTCGCTTCCTGCAAATGTCGAAAACCATAAATTAAACAGCAAATTGATGGCGCGTGAAATGCCGTATCGCGTCGTTCTGCCGGTTGATTATAAAAGCGCGAACGACAACACTGTTTATCCGGTCGTTTATCTGCTGCACGGTTTGACGGGACACTTCAATAATTGGACGGACAGTTCAAAACTCGCCGACTACTCGGCAAAATACAATTACATCATTGTCACGCCCGAAGGCAATAACGGTTGGTATACTGACAGCGCAACTGTTCCGAATGATCGTTACGAAAGTTATATCGTTCAGGAATTGATTCCTGAAATTGATAAAAGGTTTCGCGCCAAAGCCGACAGAAATCGTCGCGCCATTGCCGGACTTTCGATGGGCGGTTACGGTTCGATCAAATTCGGGTTGAAAAATTCTGAGATGTTCGCGCTCGTCGGCTCATTCAGCGGCGCGCTCGGCGCGGCTTCGTTCACGGACAAAATTTTAGGAAACAGTTGGAAAGTCCTGACTGATTCGATTATGAGCGTTTACGGCGCGGAGGATTCGCCGACGCGCAAGCAAAACGACATTTACAAATTAGTCAGGGAAATGCCCGCCGAAAAAATAAAAGCTCTGCCGTTCATTTATCTCGATTGCGGCACGGAAGATTTTTTGATCGGCAGCAACCGCGAGTTTGCAAATCTGCTTTTGGAAAAGAAGGTCAGACACGAGTTTCGCCAACTGCCCGGCGCGCATGACTGGAAATTTTGGGACGCGCAGGTTCAGGAATTTTTAGAGTTGAGCGAAAAGTTCTTGAAATAAAACGAAGCGATGCTGAAAAGGATAATTTGGACGAGTTCGTTGATTATAGCCGGATTGAGTTTTTCCGTTGCGGCGCAAAGTAAAACCGTCATCAACGATGTGAACGCCGGAAAGATGCTGCTCGGCAAACATCTTTTATCTTTGCAATGGATAAGCTGGGACGATTTCGGCGCAGCGACAGTCGTCAACCGACGAGGCGTTTATTATTTAAAGGGCGAACAGAAGCAGCGCGGGGGCGGCGATTACTTAAAAGTTGACGGCGTAATTACCAAAATCAATTCAAAAAATTTCAAATTCGACGGCGTAATCGAAATGCGAATCAGTCACAATAACGGCGGCGCGCCGTGCAGACGCGAAGGCGAGATGACGTTCGTCGTCACGGGAAAACGAAAATACTGGCGACTTCAGGAAATGAATAATCCGTGCGACGGCGTGACGGATTACGTGGATATTTATTTTCGAAAATAAAAATTAAATGCTTAATTTCGCTATCGAAACGGCGCGGGAAGCCGGACAAATTTTGCTCGAACGATTCGGGCGCAAAATCAACATCTCACTTAAAGGCGATATTAATCTCGTTACCGAAGCCGACCTCGCTTCAGAAAAGCACATCATCGAAAAAATACGCTCGCATTATCCGAAACATTCCGTATTAGCGGAAGAATCCGGCGAAGCGATTATCGAAAGCGACGGCGCGTGGAAATGGGTGATTGACCCGCTTGACGGCACGACGAACTACGCGCACGGTTATCCGTGTTTTTGCGTCACGCTCGCGCTCGAACATTTGGGCGAGATTGTCGTCGGCGTAACTTTCGACCCGACGCGCAACGAACTTTTTGCGGCGGAAAAAGGCGTCGGCGCGACGCTCAACAACAAACCGATTCACGTTTCCGAAACTCAAGAACTAAAAGACGCGCTGCTCGTTACCGGATTTCCGTACGATGCCAAAGAACGCGAGAATTTCGCCAGACATTTTACCGGATTCACCTACAAATCGCGCGGCATCAGGCGCGACGGCTCAGCGGCGATTGATATGGCGTATGTCGCCTGCGGACGTTTCGACGGATTTTGGGAAGAAGGCTTGCATGCCTGGGACGTTGCCGCCGGAGTTCTTCTGATTGAAGAATCCGGCGGGCGCGTTTCGTATTACGACGATTCTAAATTCAGCATCTACAAACCGCCGATCTGCGCGAGCAACGGACGGATTCACGCGGAAATGCTGGAAGTTTTCAAATAGTCGAAAGTCTCCAATCAAGGAATCTGTCTTTGATTTAAGACTTTCGACTTTGGACTTGAGACTTGCTTAAGGAATGAAAGCGCTTGGTATTGGCTTGTCACCATTTTGTCCGAACGCGACGCCGGTAAATCCGGCAGTCGAACGATTCAGATACCAAATGCCGCTCGACGGACGAAACACAGCGACATCAGATTTTCCGTCGCCGTCGTAATCTGCCGCAACCGGAATGTCTTCCGCCGTTCCGAATTGAATCGCCGAAACCGCATTGTTATTCGCGCTGTTTTGCAGATACCAAGTTCCGCTTGATTGGCGGAAAACCGCGACATCCGTTTTGCCGTCGCCGTCATAATCCGCCGGCGCGGGTTTGTCGGTCGCAAAGCCAAAATTAACGCCGCGAAAGGAATTGCTCGCGCTTTCAAATAAAAACCAGTTGCCGCTGCGGAAAACTCCCAAATCGCCGAGACCGTCACCGTCGAAATCGCCGACGAGCGGCGCGTCGCCGTTTTGCCCGAAGGTCTGGGCGAACTGTTGATTGGCGATGCTCCGCAATTGATACCAAGTTCCGTTTGACGGGCGGAAGACGGCGAAATCGGCGCGTCCGTCGCCGTCGTAATCGTTCGGCACGGGAACGTCGCCGGTTGCGCCGAAGTTCACGCCGGTGAAAGTGTTGTCGGAACTGCGAATCAGATACCAGGTTCCATTTGACGGGCGAAAGACGGCAATGTCGGTTTTATTATCGCCGTCATAATCCGCCGGAACGATTTTATCTTCGCTCGTGCCGAATTGCACCGCGCGAAAACCGGCGGTTGATTGATTCAGATACCAGATGCCGCTCGACGGGCGAAAAACGGAAACGTCGGATTTGCCGTCGCCGTCAAAATCGAACGCAGCGCGATTGACGCGCGTGATAACGATGTCATTGCCGTCGCCGCCCTGGTAAGTGATGCGAAAAGCCGTATTAAGCGCGCCGCCGAAAATTCCGTTTTCTGGCGCGTTCAAGAAAGTTCCGTTGATTGGGTCTGTGCCGTCGTTTCTCAAAATCGTGAAAGAATCACTGATTGCCGGACGAAAAGTTCCAAAAGGTAACGGAACGAGCCGCGCGTTATTCAGCGTTACCGCGCCGGTTACGTTTAGCTGGTCGTGTCCGTTTGCGCCGGGCGCGAGTCCGCTGATTTTGCAGGCGTAAGCTCCGTTCGCCGTAAAAGTCAATCCGTTATTGATATTTAAGATTCCCGTCGGCGAAGTTAAAGTTCCGGCGCTGATCACGCCCGCCGTAACGGTCGTCGCGCCGACTGTTCCCGTGCCGCCGAATCCGCTGAAACCGAATTCGCCGCCGCCGATAATTCCGCCGTTGATATTAACGGTACTGTTCGGGATATTCGCGTCAACCGCGAAAATTCCGTTGTTCAGCGTGATTGCGCCGCTAAAGCCGCTCGCCGAAGCGATCAGAGCCGCGCCCAAACCGTTTTTCGTAATTGTGCCCGAACCGGAAATCAAGCCGATGCCGAAATTACCGTCGCCGTTCAGCGTCAAAGGTTGGCTTCCGATTGAAAGAACGGCAAGCGTCACGGTCGAACCGGCGGCGGCATTAAAAGTTTGCGGCGTGCTGATGGAAACGGCGGTATTGATTGCCTGCGTTCCGCCGTTCACGTTCAAACCGCGCAGCGTCATCGGATTGCCGCCGACCGTATAATTGCCGCCTTGAAAAGTAAGCGAGTTGAACGCGGTGAAGAAAAAGAAATTGTTGTTCGTCGCAAACTGCGCCGCCGACGCCGGAAAAACCAAATCGTCGCCTGCTGTGGGCGCGACATCGCCGACCCAGTTAGCCGCCGTCGTCCAATTACCGTCCGCACCGCCGCCGTCCCAAGTTCTGACGGCGGAAAAAGCGTTAACGGCAGTGAATAGAAAAATAAGCGAGAGTAAAATTGTTTTCATAAAATAAATTGTCCTTAGTTAATTTGATTTGTTGAATTTAACACAGATGAGATACGGAGACAATTAATTTTCCTCGCTCGCGTAATTACGCGCTCTAGACAATTTTCCGCCTTGTGATAACCTAAGTCATTGAAAATCCGAATTCCCAAATCCGAAATCCCAAATCGTTATGGCTTGGTTTAAGCGAAATAATCCGAAAATAGAAGAACAAACCAGCGACGAAGAGCGGCGCGTCAAAACCGAAGGCATTTTCGTTAAATGTCTCGAATGCGACAACGCGCTTTACAAACGCGAACTCAAAGAATCGCTTCAAGTTTGCACGCATTGCGGTTATCATTTTCGGTTCGCCGCCAGAACCAGGCTCGACGTTTTGTTTGACGAAGGCGATTACGAAAAACTCGATGAGGAAGTGATGAGCGCCGACCCGCTCGAATTCGTTGACACGAAGCCGTATAAAGAGCGCATCGAACAGGCGAAAGCGGCGTCGGGTTTGCCGGAAGCGATAGTTTCAGGCGTTGGACGAGTCGGCGGGCATCAGGTTTACGCAGGCGCGATGGATATGAGTTTTATCGGCGGTTCGATGGGGTCGGCGGTCGGCGAAAAAATCACGCGCCTGATCGAACGCGCGATAGAGACGCGCGGAGCGGTCGTGATTTTCGCCGCGTCGGGCGGCGCGCGGATGCAGGAAGGAACTTTCAGCTTGATGCAAATGGCGAAAATCTCGGCGGCTCTGGCGCAGCTACACGCCGCGCGTCTGCCGTTCATCTCGGTGCTGACCGACCCGACGACCGGCGGCGTAACGGCGAGCTTTGCGATGCTCGGCGATGTCATCGTTGCCGAGCCAAAAGCGCTGATCGGTTTCGCCGGACCGCGCGTGATCGAGCAGACGATTCGTGAGAAATTGCCGAAAGGCTTTCAGCGTTCCGAGTTTTTGCTTGAACACGGAATGGTTGATATGGTCGTTGACCGGCGCGAAATGCGGCAGACGATTATTCGTCTGCTGAATTTTATGATGAACAAAGAAATAACGAAAAGCTGAAAACCGCAAAGCGGAAAATTGTTTTTTGTGACGCCTGTTAAATTTCCATTTTTGATGAATTTCCCCGAAACGCTTGAATATCTATACAATCTCGGCAATGAAATCACGGCGATGAAACTCGGTCTGACTTCGACCGAAAAGCTGCTCGCCGCGCTCGGCAATCCCGAAAAACATTTTTTGAAAATCCAGGTTGCCGGAACGAACGGCAAAGGCTCGACCTGCGCTTTTCTCGACGCGATTTGCCGCAGCGCGCAAATAAAAACCGGGCTTTTCACGTCGCCGCATTTGATTTCGATTACCGAACGGATAAAAATTGACAGCGAAGAAATCAGCGAAAAAGATTTCGCTCACCACGCGACACGCATTAGAGAAATCTCGGAAAAATTAGTCGGTGAAAAAGAACTCGAAGCCGTGCCGACGTTTTTTGAGCAGATGACGGCAATCGGCGTTTCCGCTTTCGCCGAAAGAGAAATTGAATTGGGGATTTTGGAAACCGGACTGGGCGGACGTTTCGATTCAGTGACGGCGACGCGAGCGGAAATCGCCGCGATTACGCCGATTGGCTACGACCATCAGCAGATTTTGGGAAATACTCTGGCGGAAATCGCGTCGGAAAAGGCGGCAATTATTCGGGAAGATATGCGCGTCATTGTCGCGCCGCAAACGAACGAGGCAAGAAAAGTTATTTTGGGGAAATGCCGCACGGTCGGCGTTGAGCCGGTTTGGGCGACTGAAAAAATTCAAATTAAAAATCAATCGGCTGATTTCGGCTTTCCGGCTTTAACGGGAAATTTCACAACCGAAAACGAACGTTATCCTAATGTCTGGTTAGGGCTGTCGGGAAGACATCAGTTCATCAACGCTTCTTTGGCAATCGCTGTCGCCGAAACGCTTCGTGAGAAAAACTTCAAAATATCAAGAGATGAAATTTTGCTTGGTTTGGAAAATGCGGAACACAAAGGGCGGCTTGAATTTTACAAAAATTTTCTTTTTGACGGAGCGCACAACGTCGAGGGGGCGAAAGCGCTGCGCGATTATCTCGATGAGTTTATTCGTCAGCCCATAACGATGATTTTCGGCGCGATGCGCGATAAAGATTTGTCGGAAATCGCCGAAATACTTTTTCCGAAAGCTGAAAGATTAATTTTAACTCAGCCGAAAAATGAGCGCGCGGCGGAAACTTCGGAACTTTTAAAGTTCGTGCCGCAATATTTTGACCGAAAAAATGTTACGCTCGCGGCTACGGTCGAAGAAGCGATTGAGGCGGCGAAAAAAGTGACCGAAGAAAACGAATTGATTTTAATTACCGGCTCGCTTTATCTGGTTGGGGAAGCGCAAGAAATTTTGCAATGCGCGTTCTAATGCGGCGGAAAAATCTGCTGTAATACTGGAGAAAAAAATGAAAACAAAATTTATACTATTCGCATTCACGTTTTTATCTTTAACTTTTTCGGCGCACGCTCAAACCGAAAAAGCGCAGGTTTTGGCAAAATCGAAACAAGTGTTAAGCGCGCTCAAAAACAAAAATGTAAAAACACTGGCGACTTACGTTCATCCGTCGAAAGGCGTGCGGTTTTCGCCATACGGCAACATTGACACGCAAAAGGATTTGACGTTTCGGCGAAAGGACGTGATGAAAATTTACACGCTTCCCGCATACGTTTGGGGACAAGCCGACGGCTCGGGCGACGACATCAAACTCGATTTCGCCGGTTATTACAAAGAGTTCGTTTACGACCGGGATTTCGCTTGCGCGCCGATGGTCGGTTATAACCGCATCGTCAAACGGGGCAATACGTCGGTCAATGTCGCCGAGGCGTATCCGAACGGAAAATTTGTCGAATATCATTTTCCCGGAACAAAGAAAAATGACGAAATGGATTGGAAATCATTACGTTTGATTTTCGAGAAATCAGGCAAAAGTTGGCATCTCGTCGGCATCAGCCACGATCAATGGACGATTTAAAGATGTTAGAAAAGAGTGAAAAGGCAAAAGCGGTTTGGAGTTTCGCGCCGCTTTTTTCTTTTGAAACTTGAGAGAAAACCAAATTTCGAGTTTAATTATTCAGTAATTCTAAAGTTTGAAATTTTAAATTATGCAAAAATTAGTTTTAATCAGACACGGCGAAAGCGAGTGGAATCGAGAAAATCGTTTTACGGGTTGGAAGGATGTTGACCTTTCGGAAAAAGGTCGCGCAGAAGCGAAAGCCGCCGGACAACTTTTGAAAGCGGAAGGATTTACTTTTGACGAGGCTTACACATCGGTTCTAAAACGCGCCATCCGAACGCTCTGGATAATTCTCGACGAAATGGATTTGATGTGGATTCCCGAAACGAAATCGTGGCTTCTGAACGAGCGTCACTACGGCGCGCTCGAAGGTTTGAACAAAGCGGAAACCGCTGCGCAGCACGGCGAAGAACAGGTTTTAATCTGGCGACGAAGCTACGACGTTCCGCCGTCGGAAATGCTTGAAACCGACGACCGCTGGCTCGGCAGAGACGCGCGTTACGCAGGAATCGAAACAGGCAAGTTTCCGAAATCAGAAGCATTAAAAAACACGGTCGAGCGCGTTATTCCGTTTTATCAAACGGAAATCGCCCCGAAAATTCAAGCCGGCAAACGCCTGATAATCGCCGCGCACGGCAACTCGCTGCGCGCTCTGGTGAAATACCTCGACACAATTTCCGACGAAGATATTATTCATCGCAACATTCCGACCGGCATTCCGCTGGTTTACGAACTCGGCGAAGATTTGAAGCCGACGAAAAGCTATTACCTCGGCGATCAAGAGGCGATTAAAGCGGCGCAGGAAGCCGTCGCCAATCAAGGAAAAGCTAAATGAAACAGGCGGCTTTGCACAAAATTTAACGATTTGCCGCTGTAATGAACGGCAACTGTCCACTGTTGGCTATTGATTGTTCTTTGTTTTATTGGTTATCCCTGTTTTTCAGTCAACAGTGAATAATCAATAGCCAACAGTTGCCGCCCGCTTTTCTGATTTTTGTGCAAAGCCGGGCGAACGCTTGATTTCATCTTCTCACAGACAAGACTTTCGACTCTCAATCTTTGGAGCGGTAGTAAACGTTGATTTCGCCCGCGCCCGACGTATGGGTTTCCACTTTTGCGTTCTCGGTGGCTAATATGCTTTGGCAAAAAATCGTTTTTTACTTTTTAATTCTCGTTTGCCTAATGCCGTTTGCCTCGCCGCCGATTGCTCTCGTATTTGGTTTGGTTTTCGCTTTCACGGTCGGCAATCCGTATCCGCAAATTGCCGGTAAACCGACGCGCGTTTTGCTGCAATTTTCAGTCGTATTGCTCGGTTTCGGAATGAATCTGAATGCTGTTTACCGGGCGGGAAAAGACGGAATCGCGTTTACTATAGCGACGATTTTCGGCACGCTGATCGTCGGCTTTTGCGTTGGCAAATTATTAAATGTCAATGAAAAAACTTCTGCACTGATTTCATCGGGAACGGCGATTTGCGGCGGCAGCGCGATTGCCGCGGTCGCGCCCGCCATTGACGCCGACGGCGAGCAAATCTCCGTGTCGCTCGGAACGATTTTTATCTTAAACTCAATCGCGCTCGTTGTTTTTCCAATCATCGGACACGCTCTGAATCTTTCGCCAAATCAATTTGGAATCTGGGCGGCGATTGCCATCCATGATACGAGTTCGGTCGTCGGCGCGGCGCAGAGTTACAGCGCGGAAGCCTTGGCGGTTGCAACGACCGTTAAA
This sequence comes from Pyrinomonadaceae bacterium, assembly GCA_030448055.1. GTDB lineage: Bacteria > Acidobacteriota > Blastocatellia > Pyrinomonadales > Pyrinomonadaceae. The sequence goes on along the minus strand of JAUJNR010000001.1, from coordinate 1,481,291 downwards.
CTCGCCCGCGCTTTGTGGATTGCGCCCGTCGCGCTTCTTTATGCGCTCGTCTATCGTTCGGCGAAAGCCAAACTAGCCATTCCCTGGTTTATTTTCTTTTTTCTTTTAGCTACAATCGCTCGCACATATACGCCGCCGGATTTTCCGCCGAGTATTTTTGATTCGCTCGTGCTGCTGGCGAAAGCGGGTTTGACCGTTACTTTGTTTTTTATCGGCGCGTCGCTGTCAAAGGAAACTTTGAAAAAAGTCGGAATTAAGCCGCTCGCCCAAGGCGTTTTGTTGTGGATTTTAATTTCGCTCGTTTCGCTTTGGGCGGTTTTAAATTTATTATAGTTGGCAGATGGAAAAAGAAAACGCCCAACCGAGTATTAAAGCAAAACGCGAGATCAAAGGCATCGTCGAACCGAAGCTCGTTCGCATTATCTCGTTCACCGTCATCACGCTCTCGCTCGTCGCCTGCACGGTTTTGTGTATTTTGGCGATTTGGCAGTTTACCGAATCGGACGCGGTTTGGCGGGCGATTGCCACTTTTATCGTCGTCAGCGTGGCGACCGGAATTTTCACTTTCGTCAACGAAAAACTCGGCTAAAAAAATTGTGCGCGAAAGAATTTATTTTCAGATTGACGCGAAATTTCACCGTCGCAGGCTCGACGATTTTTTGTTTGATAAATTTTATTCGCTGAGCAAAATGTATCTGCGCGAGGTTATCAAGGAAGGAAATTGCGAGGTCAACGGTTACACGGGAAACTCCGGCGTCATTCTGAAAACAAAGGATTTCGTCGAAATCGAAGTTGATTTGGACAGGGAAACGGCGATGCGACCGGAGAAATTTCCGCTCGACATCGTTTATGAAGAAGACGCTTTTCTGCTGGTGAACAAACCGGCTGGAATGCTTGTGCATCCGACACACCGCGACAAAAACGGAACGCTTCTCAACGCGCTTTCATATTATTTAAATCAGGAAGTTCTGTGGCGTAGAAACGGCGAAGAATCCGGCGCGGACGACCAATCCGAAATCCGAAATCTGAAATCCGAAATCGTCCGTCCCGGACTTGTGCATCGGCTCGATAAAAAAACTTCCGGTTTGATTTTGATTGCCAAAACGCCGCGCGCCCACCGCGTTTTGTCCGCGCATTTCGAGAGAAAACTCGTCGAGAAAAAATATCTGGCGTTGGTCGAAGGCGTGGTCAAAGCGGATGCGGGAGAAATCTCCGCGCCCATCGGACGCTTTGAAGAAACCAAACACTGGAACATAAAACCAGACGGCAAAGCGGCGGAATCGCGCTTTCGGGTGATTGAAAGATACGCCGATACGACGCTCCTCGAATTGCAGCCGGTAACAGGCAGAACCAATCAACTGCGGATTCATTGCGAATACATCGGGCATCCGATTGTCGGCGACGAACGACGCGGCGGGCGCGAATTCGGGCGCTTGTGTCTGCACGCTTACAAATTAGCATTTCAACATCCGACCGAATACCAGCGGCTTGAATTCGAGATTGATTTACCGTCGGATTTTATCGCGGGAAAATAAACAAAAAAGCGCGAAGCTGATTAAACTTCGCGCTTTTTTGAGAAAACGAACTGTCTAAATCTTCACTTCAACCTCAGCCGTGTCGCCGCTGCCGGTGTAAGCGTCGCGCAGATGCACTGGCTCGTCTTTGGTTTTGCGCAGACGCATATTCAAAATTTCGACGAGAACCGAAAACGCCATCGCAAAATAAATATAGCCTTTCGGAATATGCTGGTCGAAACCTTCGGCAATCAAGGTGACGCCGATTAAAAGCAAAAACGAAAGCGCGAGCATTTTCACCGTCGGGTGTTTTTGAACAAACGCGCCGATTGGGGCGGCGAAAGCCATCATAAATACGATTGAAACGACGACCGCCGCGATCATAATTTCGATGCGGTCAACCATTCCGACCGCCGTAATCACCGAGTCGAGCGAAAACACGATGTCGAGCAGCGCGATTTGCACCAGCACGCCGGCGAACGAAGCGTAAACCTTCGCGGTTTTATGACCTTCTTCGCCTTCGAGCGAGCCGTGAATTTCGTGCGTGCTTTTGGCGATGAGAAACAATCCGCCGACGAGCAGAACAATATCGCGCCCGGAAATTTCCTGTCCGAAAACCGTAAACAGCGGCGCGGTCAAACCGATCACCCACGAAAGCGAAAACAATAAAATGACGCGCATTATCAGTGCTAATCCTAGTCCGATATAACGCGCGCGTGGTTGCTGTTCGGGCGGCAGCTTGCCCGCCAGAATCGAAATAAAAACGATGTTATCAATGCCGAGAACGAGTTCGAGAACGGTTAAAGTCGCAAACGCGATCCAAATTGACGGGTCGGAAAGCCATTCCATTTTTATAAATTTCCTACGCTATATGATTAAAATCGAAAAACTTTTATCTGTTTAAACTACCTCACAAGAAAATAATTTTCATCTGCGGTAAACGATTTTTCCGCCGACTATAGTGGTTGCCGCCGCGCCCGTAAATTGCCAGGCGTCGAATGGGGAATTTTTCGATTTCGATTTTGAATCGGAAACTTTGTATGTCCAATTCAAATCCGGGTCGAGAATCGTAATGTCGGCGTGCGAGCCGACTCGCAGAGTTCCGCGTTCTTTCAATTTGAAAATCTTCGCCGGATTCGTCGAACACAGTTCGACGAGCCTGACTAAATCAATCAAACCTTTGTGAACGAGTTCGCTGAAAGCCAGACCGACGGCGGTTTCAAGTCCGGTGATGCCCATCGGCGCGCGGTCGTATTCGAGAGCCTTTTCGTCGGCGTGATGCGGCGCGTGGTCGGTCGCAATCGCGTCAATCGTGCCGTCTTGCAACGCTTCAAGAATTGCTTCGAGATGTTCTTCGCTTCTGAGCGGCGGCGACATTTTAGTATTCGTGTCGTAGCCTTCGACGGCTCGGTCAACGAGCGTGAAATGATGCGGCGTAACTTCGCACGTTACGTTTATTCCTTCGTTTTTTGCGCGTCTGACGGCTTCAATCGCGCCTTTGGTCGAGATATGCGCGATGTGAACGTGCGCTCCGGTTTCTTTCGCCAGAATAATATCGCGCACCGCGTCGAGTTCTTCCGCCAAAGCGGGCATTCCTTTCAAACCGAGCAGCAGAGAAATTTTCCCTTCGTGCATCACGCCGCCCGAAGATAACGATTTGTCTTCGCAGTGGTCAACGACCGGCAAATCAAAATCTTTGGCGTATTCCATCGCCCGCCGCATCATTCCCGCATTCGGCACCGGTCGCCCATCGTCGGAGACAGCAACCGCGCCCGCCGCTTTCATCTCGCCCATCTCGGCGAGTTCCGCGCCGTCCGACGATTTCGTAATCGCGCCGACGGGAAAAACGTTGGCAAGAGCGGCGCGTTCCGCTTGCTCGATCATATACCGGGTAATCGCCGCGTTGTCATTTATTGGCGAAGTATTCGGCATCGGGCAAACGCTCGTCCAGCCGCCTGCGACCGCCGCCGCGCAGCCCGACGCAATCGTTTCCTTGTGTTCCTGTCCCGGCTCGCGCAAATGAACGTGCAAATCAATAAAACCGGGCACGACGATTAAACCCGTCGCGTCGAAAACTTCCGCGTTTTCGGGCGCAGGTTCGGTTTGATTTAACCAAGCGGCTACTCGCCCGTCTTCAATTAAAAGATTTTTTCCGCTGTTTTGATTTTCCGTTGGGTCAATTAAATGACCGTTGGAGATTAAAAGTTTCATCAAAAATTCTATTGGTTGTTAAGTATTTCTAATTGCTGTGTTACTCAAAAAAAGTTTTCGACCTTTTTCTGTTAAATTCCACATTCGAACAATTTCTGTCGTATTATGATCAAATAACTGATGTTTTGTTGTAAATGTATTGCTGGTAATGTTAATAATTTCAAGAGCTATAAACTGATTTCTAATGGTTTCAAAACTCTGATCAGTTACTATCAAGTTATAATCTTGAATAGAACTAGATTGAATTTCATTACTTAACTCATTGTAGGCAGTGGTATTTTCAAAATACTTTAGGGTCATGACTAGCAGAAAAGTAAATTACAATACTTAAAGCTAGTAATGACAGACAGTTATAAACTTTACATACGCGCTCGAATTTCACGCGCTAAATTCCGTCAAATCTTGCGGCTTTTTGCCCTTGATTTGACCGCTTCTCAGACGGCAGAATTAACCAATCTGAATCGCAATACGGTCAATCGCTATCTGACATTGGTTCGTTCTTTGATTGCCAATTTCTGCGAACTTGAATCGCCTTTTCCGGCGCGGTCGAACTTGATGAATCTTACTTCGGCTCGCGCCATCGAAAAGGCAAGCGTGGTCGCGGAGCGGAAAACAAACACATCGTTTTTGGTATCTACAAACGTAACGGGCGTGTCTATACCGAGATTGTCAAAAACGTCCAAGCCAAGACTTTACAGCGAATTATCAAAGGCAAAGTAAGCTTTGATTCAACTGTTTATACTGATGGCTTCCGTTCCTACGATTCAATTGTTCACCTCGGTTATCAGAAACACTTTCGCATTTATCACCAGGAAAGTTATGGCAAAGGTGATGTCCATATCAACGGTATCGAAGGCTTCTGGGGATATGCTAAAGTGCGGCTCGTTAAGTTTCGGGGCGTATCAAAGAACACTTTCTACTTGCACTTGAAAGAGTGCGAGTTTAGATTTAATTATCGCAATAATGACTTGTATGAAATCTTGCTGAAAATTACCAGGCAAATCATTTTCTGCTAGTCATGACCCATACTTTATAATTGGACTAGACAAAGCATATCTCACATCAGATTCTTTGCAACCAGTTATTGCTTCCTTTCCAACTGAAAAAAATAAATTGATCCAACTTACTTCACACTGCCAAATTTTTTTACTTCCCGCGTAGTTAAATTCCACCTTAAATACATCATCGCCGAAAGCAAACTGTAATGAATCGAAAGAAATTGCAGTTTCTTTTAATTTTTTATTTTCTTCAACTGAACTGTCGTATCTTTTTTGCAAATCAGCTAGACGGCTTAACAATTCCGTGTTATCAATGCCGCCCGCTTTTACCCAACCTGTTTGTGGATTCATAACAATTGACTGACTCAAACTTGTTAAAACATTTTCTTTAAGTTCCTCAATTGTTTTCCAAAAGTTACAATGATGTTTTTCTACCTTCTCTTTAAAAGCATCAAGTTTTTCACGAAGTTCAATACTCATTTCAGATTTACCAGCAGCAATACTTTCAGGTTTGGAATGAATGAAAGCGAGGACAGGAATATTTTCTGATACAGCAAAGTCGTATTCTTTTTCGGTATAACTAATACCAGTTTCGTCCATCGAACCATATTTACCGCCAATAATTAAAACGTAATAGTCGGAATCTTTAATAACTTTCTTAATCAATTCCCAAGCCGTGTCATTTGTCGCGGGAAAAATTTCCATTCCTGCAGGAAACTGGTTAAGTTTCAATATTCCATTCAAAACAGCTTGTCGTTCTTCTTGTAAATCACGAAAAGTTGAACTTACAAAAATTTGATAACGCGGTTGAGACATAATTATTTTCTACCTTTCATTTTCAGAAACATTTCCGCCAGTTGCCAGATATAAAACTGCCATTCGCACGGCGACGCCGTATTTTACCTGGTCTAAAATCAAACTGCGCGAACTGTCCGCCACGTCAGAAGAAATTTCGATGCCGCGATTCATCGGTCCTGATGCAGAACTATCGCGTCTTTGTTCGCTAAGTCTAATCGTTCTTGTGTCAAGCCGTAATGAATCGCGTATTCGCGCAAAGTCGGAAAATACGCCGAATCTTGACGTTCGCGCTGGATTCGGAGAATCATCACGACATCCGCGCCGGAGATGGCTTCTTCGATGTTCGGGCAAACCTGTAAATCTTTTTCGACGAGCGATTGAAAATCGTTTGGCACAAGGGTTTTCGGTCCGGCGACGCGCACCTTTGCGCCGAGTTTCGTGAGCAGATGAATGTTAGAGCGCGCCACGCGCGAATGCAGAATGTCGCCGACGATGGCGACTTCCAAGCCGTCAATTTTCTTTTTGTGTTCGCGTATCGTCATTGCGTCGAGCAATGCTTGCGTCGGATGCTCGTTCGCGCCGTCGCCCGCATTGACGATTGCCGCGCGGCTGACCTTGGCAAGTTGATGCGGCACGCCCGCGCTCGAATGGCGGACGACGATGCAGTCGGGCTGCATCGCGTCGAGATTCAGAGCCGTGTCAACCAGCGTTTCGCCTTTCGTAATCGCTGAGGACGAAACGCTGATGTTAACCGCATCGGCGGACAGACGTTTGGCGGCGAGTTCAAAAGAGGTGCGCGTCCGCGTCGAATTTTCAAAAAAAAGATTGATGACGGTTTTGCCTCGGAGAGTCGGAACTTTTTTTATCTCGCGCTGGTTTATCTCGCGGAAATTTTCGGCGGTGTTTAGAATCCCGACGATTTCCTCGGCGGATAGATTGCGAATTCCAAGTAAATCTCGGCGGCGAAACGGCTTGTTCATTTTCTTTGATAAAAAAAGCAAGACGTTTAATCTTGCTGTAGAAAAATTACTCTGACGGTTTCTCGTAAATCCAGACGGCTTCCTCGTCGTCGTATTCTTTGAGCATCACTTTAATAATCTCGCTGCGTTTGGTCGGCACGGTTCTGCCAATAAAATCTGCCTGAATCGGCAACTCGCGGTGTTCTTTTCCTCTATCAATCAAAACGGCGAGCTGGACTTTGCGCGGTCGTCCAAAATCCATCAACTGATCAAGCGCGGCGCGAATCGTTCTGCCGGTGTAAAGCACATCGTCAACAAGAATTATATTTTTGTCTTCGATGTCTGTGTCGAGTTCGGTGCGGTTAACAATTGGGTTCGCGCCGACGGTTGATAAATCGTCCCGGTAAAGCGTAATGTCAATAATGCCAAAAATCGGTCGCTCGCCTTCGAGCGCTTCAATTTTTTCGACCAGGCGTTCGGCAATCGGAACGCCGCGCCGACGAATGCCGACGATGTATAAATCCTTCGCGCCTTGGTTGTCTTCGACGATTTCCGAAGCCAGGCGCGACAGAGCGCGTTTCATTCGCGCGTTGTCCAAAATGCGCGATTTTTCGACTAAACCATATTCATCTGCCATAAGAGTTGGGCAAATCGTAGCATTGCCGGGTTTGAAGTTTCAAGTTTCAATTTTCAAGTTTAGGGAAATTCATTTAACATTGCGGTTTGGGCAATGTCGAAAATCTACAAAAAATTGCTACGACCGCTGTTGTTTAAAGCGTCGCCCGAAACGGCACACGAGTTCGGAATCGAAACTTTAAAAATCGCGCTCGGTTCCAATGCGGCTCAAAATTTGGCAGCCGAACGATTCGCTAGCGGCGAATCGTTCGGCGAGCTTAAAAGATTTGGATTGAAATTTAAGAGTCCGCTCGGCGTTGCCGCCGGTTTTGATAAAAACGGCGCGGTTGTGAATCAACTCGCCGCGCTCGGCTTCGGTTTTGTCGAGGTCGGAACGGTAACTTATGAGCCGCAAAAGGGAAACGAAAAACCGAGATTATTTCGTCTGCCCGAAGATAAGGCGTTAATCAATCGGCTGGGGTTTAACAACGACGGCGCGAAAAAAATCGTTGAAAGATTAAAGCGTATAAATCCTAACTGCGTTCTCGGCGTGAACATCGGGAAAAATAAAAACGTGCCGAACGAGCGGGCGATTGAAAATTATCTGGCGAGTTTCGATTTGGCTTTTGAGGTCGCCGATTATATTGCCGTAAACGTTTCTTCGCCCAACACGCCGAATTTAAGAGAATTGCAAAAGGCGGAGAGTTTGGAAGAATTACTTGCCACGTTACAAAAGCGCAACAGGGAATTGTCCGGCGCGAATCAAAACAAACCGCTGCTTGTGAAAATCGCACCGGATTTGTCAGATTCGGAAATCGAGGCGATTGTTGACATCGCGCGGAGATTAAATCTTGCCGGAATCGTTGCGACGAACACGACGGTAAAAAGAGAAAACCTGAAAACAAAAATTGACGAAGGCGGCGGTCTCAGCGGGAAACCGCTAAAGCAGCGTTCAAACGAAGTCATCCGAAAAATTTATAAATTTTCAAATGGTAAATTGCCAATCGTCGGCGTCGGCGGCGTTTTCACGGCGGCAGATGCGTTTGAAAAAATCCAGGCGGGCGCGTGTCTTATTCAAGCCTACACGGGTTTTATTTATCAGGGTTTCGCTTTTGCGCGAGACGTAAATTCGGGTCTGGCGAAAATTTTAACGGAAAGAGGTTTTGGTAATTTAGATGAAGCGGTAGGAACAGAGTCAATTGGCAAACGCGCAACTTGAAAGCGGCGGTTTGACACGAAAAAGTCAGCAGTTATAATAAGTCCTTTGCTTTTGCGCTGTTTGAACGCTAAAGTTTATTCTACTCGGTAATGATTGTTGATGTAACGACAATGAAAGACGCGCGAACCTCGTTCGATTTTTCGATTGAGGCGGCGCAGATTGATTTAGAGAGCGAAACTGAGCGCGTCGTAAACGCCGTTCGCGTTCAAGGGCAAATAAAAAAGGGAATTGTCCAAACTGATGTCGAAGGAAGAATTTCAACCGATGTCGAAGTCGAGTGCAGTCGGTGTTTGCAGCCGAACGGAAAATCTTTAGATTTTCCGTTCAGCGCGGCTTTCGTCACCGCCGAAAATTATACGCGGGAAAGAGAAGCGGAAGTAAATATCGAAAATTTAGAAGTTTCGATTTACGCGGGCGACAAAATTGATTTAACCGAACTCGTCCGCGAACAGATTCTTTTGAATCTACCCGAACAAGTTTTTTGCCGGGAAGATTGTCGAGGTTTTTGCCAAAAATGCGGCGCGAACCGAAATTTGATAGATTGTAGTTGTGAAGAAAAAGAGATTGACCCTAGATGGGCGGCTCTGAAAAATTTGAAGTAGATGTAAATGGTTAATTGTTGATTGTTAATCGTTGATTTGCCGACGAGACAATTTACGATTAACCATTTACCATTAACACGAGTAACACGAGAGGAAATTATGCCAAATCCAAAAAGCCGACATTCAAAATCACGCACGCGCCAACGCCGCGCCCACGACGCGCTGCGAGTTCCGCAATTTTACATTGATAAAGATTCAGGCGAAGCGATGAAACCGCATCGCATTGACCCGAAAACCGGAATGTATAAAGGTCGTCAGATTATCGAAGTCGAAGAGAAAGAATAAATTAATTTTCGATTTTCGATTTTCGATTTTCGATTGCTTTTAATAAACGTTGCAGACGTGTCTGCAACTATAAATTAAACAAACAATCGCAAATCGCAAATCGAAAATTGCAAATAAGAAAAATGACAAATAACGCAGGCATCATCGGAGTGGGACACGCTTATCCGAGCGGCGTTTTAACCAACGCCGATTTGGAACGAATCGTTGATACTTCCGACGAGTGGATACAAACGCGCACCGGCATCAAGCAGCGTCACAAAGCCGCCGAGGGCGAATACACATCGCAGTTCGGCACGATAGCGGCGCAGCAGGCGCTCGATAGAGCCGGTCTGAATGCTGAAGACATCGAAATTATCGTCTGCGCGACGACCACACCAGACCAGATAATGCCTTCGACGGGCGCGTTGATTCAAGCCCAAATCGGCGCGACGAACGCCGCCGGAATGGACGTTTTCGCAACGTGTTCCGGTTTTCTATACGGCATTACGATGGTCGAATCAATGATTCGCACCGGACAAATCAAACACGCATTGGTCATCGGCGCGGAAGTTTTGACGAAATACGTTGATTATACAGACCGTTCGACGTGCGTCATTTTCAGCGACGGCGCGGGCGCGGCGGTTCTCGCGCCGGTCGAAGCGGGCAAAGGAATTTTAGCGACGAAAATCCGTTCCGACGGACGATACGAAGAACATCTTTACGCGCCCGGCGGCGGCACGCGACTCGGCACGACGTATGCGACGATTGACAACCGCGACCATTTCTTTAAGATGAAGGGCAACGAGCTTTTCAAAATCGCCGTGCGTTCGATGGCGGAGATTTCCAAAGAGATGTTGGATAAAGCCGGTTATACGATTGCCGACGTTGACCTTGTAATTCCGCATCAGGCAAATCAGCGCATCACCGACGCCGTCGCCTCTCGCCTGAACATCCCCGAAGAAAAAATTTTTTCAAATATCGCCGAACACGGCAACACTTCGTCGGCTTCGATTCCGATTGCGATTGACGAGTGCCTGCAATTGGGAAAAATCAAGGAAGGCGATTTAGTTTTGCTGACGGCTTTCGGCGGCGGCGTAACGTGGGGCGCAACCCTTATTAGATTTTAGTTTTTGGCTATTAGTTTTTGGTCGGTTGAACTTATGAAAAAAAAATTCATTCAACGCTAAAAACAAAAGACCAAAAACCAAAAACTAAAAACGATGACAAAAATCGCTTACATATTTCCCGGTCAAGGTTCACAGACGGTCGGAATGGGAAAGGATTTATACGATAATTTTCCCGCCGCCAGACGGATTTTTGAAGAAGCCGACGATGCGCTCGGTTTCAAATTGTCGGAAATGTGTTTTGCGGGGATGGCGGAAGATCTGGCTTTGACGGCAAATACGCAGCCCGCGATTTTGACCGTCTCGATTGCCGCCTTTCGCGCGATGGAAAACGAAGGTTTTCCTGCGCCGAATTACGTCGCCGGTCATAGTTTGGGCGAATACTCGGCGCTGGTCGCGGCAAACGCGATAAGTTTTTCCGACGCCGTTATAACCGTGAGAAAACGCGGAACTTATATGCAGGAAGCCGTTGCGGTCGGAACAGGCGCGATGGCGGCGATTTTAGGTCTTGATTTGAAAACGATTGAAGACGCTTGTCGGGAAGCGGCGGACGGGCAGGTTTGCAGTCCGGCAAACATCAATTCGCCGTCGCAAGTGGTTATTGCCGGAAATGCCGAAGCGATTGACCGCGCCATTGAACTTTTGAAAGAACGCGGCGCGAAACGGGCGATAAAATTAAATGTGTCCGCGCCGTTTCATTGCGAATTGATGCTGCCGGCGCAGAGGCGACTGGCGACAGATTTACGGGAAATCAACTTTTCCGATTTGAGCGTTCCGATTGTTGAAAACGTTTCCGCTCGTGAAAATATGGACGGCGAAAAGGTCGGCGAAGCGTTAATCGAACAAGTTTCAAAACCCGTTCGCTGGGCGCAGTCAATTGAAAATTTGATCGGAAACGGCCTCGAAACGTTCGTCGAGGTTGGTGCGGGAAAAATTTTGTCGGGTTTGGTTAAGCAGATTAACCGCGACGTTCGCTGTTTGAACGTTGAAGATTCAGACAGTTTGAGAAATACTTTAGAAACATTATAAAAAGAAAGAGGAGAAAATATGTCAGAAGTTCAAGAAAAAATTAAACAAATTATTGTTGACGAATTGGGTGTTGACGAAGCGGAAGTAACGGAGAATGCCCGCTTTATCGAAGATTTGGGCGCGGATTCGCTCGATTTGGTCGAACTCGTGATGCGGTTTGAAGAGGAATTCGACATCGAAATCCCAGACGAGGACGCGGAAAAAATTCAAAGCGTCCGCGATGCTTACGCTTACGTCGAACAACACAAAGGGTAAAACAGTTTTTAGTCTTTAGTTTTTAGTCTTTTGTCTATTGAGTTTAATTTCGGAACTCAATTTAATTTCAATACTAAAAACTAAAGACTGAAAACTAAAGACTAAATTTTATGAAACGTCGTGTAGTTGTTACAGGTTTAGGATTGGTTACGCCGTGCGGAAACGATGTCGCTTCGACGTGGGCGGCTCTGCTGCGCGGCGAAAGCGGCGTTGACTTGATTAAAAAATTCGATACGGAAAAATATTCGGTCAAAATCGCGGGCGAAGTCAAAGATTTCGATCCGCTGAATTTTCTCGATAAAAAAGAAGCCCGGCGAATGGGCGCGTTCACGCATTTTGCGATTGCCGCATCGGACGAAGCCATTAAGCACAGCGGTCTTGTGATTGACGATTCCAACGCCGAAATGATTGGGACTTATATCAGTTCGGGCATCGGCGATTTTTGGGCGATTGAGCGCGAACACGACAAGCTTTTATCCGGCGGACCCGACCGCGTTTCGCCGTTTTTTATTCCGCAGTCAATCGTCAATCTCGCGGCGGGCAATGTTTCAATTAGGCACGGCGCGAAAGGTCCAAATACGGCGACGGCGACCGCTTGCGCGGCGGGCGCGCACGCCATCGGCGACAGCTTTCGCTTTATCGAACGCGGCGATGCCGACGCGATGATTTGCGGCGGGGCGGAATCGGCAATCACGCCGATGTCAATCGCCGGTTTCGCTTCGATGCGCGCGCTTTCGACCCGAAACGACGATCCGAAAAAGGCATCACGTCCGTTCGACTCCGAACGCGACGGTTTCGTCTGCGCGGAAGGCGCGGGAATTGTTATTTTAGAAGAATTGGAATTCGCTCGCGCGCGCGGCGCGAAAATCTACGCCGAAATCGCCGGCTACGGAATGAGCGGCGATGCGTTTCACATCACCGCGCCGGACGAAACCGGTTCGGGTCCGCGACGCGTGATGCAGAAAGCGATGAAAGACGCGGGCATTACGCCGGAACAAATCGGTTATCTTAATGCGCACGGAACCTCCACGCCGTATAACGACAAGTTTGAAACGATGGCAATCAAACAGACTTTCGGCGAACACGCTTACAATCTCGCCGTCAGTTCGACCAAATCAATGACCGGACACGCGCTCGGCGCGGCGGGCGGCATCGAGGCGGTTTTCTCGATTCTCGCCTTGCACGAAAAAGTTTTGCCGCCGACCATCAACTACGAATTTCCCGACCCCGAATGCGATTTGGATTATATTGCGAATGAACCCAGACACGCCGAAGTCGAATACGCGCTCTCAAATAGTTTTGGATTTGGCGGCACGAATGCGTGTTTGATTTTTAAGCGGTTTGAAGAAAATTCTTAACCGCCTGTTAGAATTTCGCGTTAAAACGTCGCCCCGTGTCAATTCGGAGGCGCGCCCGATTGCTCGCAGTGCGGTTGTGTGGCTTTGGCGGAACTCGCGGCGGTCGGCGATTACCGATTATTCGGCGCGGTTCCGTTGCGGAAAATCTTTTTTTTATCGGATAATATCGGAAAGACAGTCAGGAAAGTATTAAATTAAATTTATGAAAATCATCGTTTTAATGAAGCAGGTTGCCAATAAAGATGCGGTTTTGCGGATTGGCAAAGACGAAAAATGGATTGACGAATCGGACATCGCGCATCAGACGAATGAGTCAGACGGTTACGCTCTCGAAGAAGCGTTGCGCTTGAAAGAAGCCAAAGGTGAAGGCGAAGTCATCGTCTGCACGCTCGGCGCTCAATCGGCGAAAGCTGTTTTGAAAGACGCGCTGGCACGCGGCGCAGACCGCGCGATTCACATTCTCAATGAAAATGAAAATCGTTTGTCGCCGTTTCAAATCGCCAAGACAATCGCCGACGCGATTCGTGATGAAAACGCCGATTTAGTTTTTACCGGGCTGCAGTCGGACGACGCGAGTTACGGACAGACTGGCGTAATTTTAGCGGAACTGCTCGGCGTGCCGCACGCGACCATCGTTATTGACATTGACCGCGAAACTCTCAACGGCAAACTTCGCCTCAAACGCGAATTGGAAAGCGGCTGGTATCAGTGGTTCACCTACAATCTGCCTGCGCTGCTGACGATTCAGTCGGGCATTTCGCAGATTCGCTACGCGAGTTTGAAGGGCATTATGGCGGCGAAGAAAAAGGAGATACGAGATGTGACGCCGGGCGCGGAAAACTTCGCTTCGGCGCAGCACATTGATAAAGTTTATCTGCCGCTTAAAACCAAGCAAACGCAGATGCTCGGCAACGGCGACGCGAAACGCGGCGCAGCAGAATTGGTGGAAAAATTGCGAACCGAAGTCCGTGCGTTTTAGTCGGTAAAATATCCGGTTGGGCAGCGATTCGTATTTCGGGAATCCAAATTAATAACAGCCTCGACGGCGCGGAAGATAAAAATTTATCTTCCGCGCCGTTTGGCATTTTCACATCGAGAAAAATGTTTTATACTTGTGACGCTAAAAAACATTCAGAGAGAAACGCCTTTCAGAGGCTTTTCCGATAAACGTAAGCAAACGGATTCCATCTTCCAGACTCGCTGGAACCAAATGTGGTTGCGGCTTCTTCCAAAATACGTCCAAAACCGGGCGGCGCAACCGATTTTTCAAGTGTCAACAATAAAAACTAAGAGGAGATACAATGAACCATCATAGATTTGGCAAAAGCGTAATTTCAAGTTTTTGCCTGTATGCTTTAATGATGATGCAAATCGTCTTTGCGCCCGTCGCCGGAAATTCGAGCGTGGCGGCGCAAACGGCTGATTCACCGGCTGTCATCATTTACGATAACGGACCATTTCAAACCGGCGCTACATCGAAAAGCGGCGTTGCTGCGCCCGCCGGAGCGCAATTTAGCGAGGTGCAGAATTTTGCCGGCGATACTACAACATCAAACGGGTCGGCGGGAGCAACCTGCAGTGAAGCGGGATTTCGGGTCGCGGATAATTTTGTCATTCCGGTCGGAGAAACGTGGACGATAAACTCGGTCATTACCTTTGCTTATTTGACCGGCGGCGGCGCGACGAGTCCTTTTACTTCGGGAACTCTGCGAATCTGGAACGGGAGACCGGGCGATACGGGAAGCATGGTGATTTTCGGCGACCTAACGACCAATCGTTTGGGAACTTCGACTGATACTAATACTTTCCGTATTTTTAACAGTGTTGCGCCTCCGCCGGGACGCCGACAGGAACGACGCGCCGCATCTGGCAAAATAGCTTTACTGTCTCGCCCGCGCTGGTTTTGACGACCGGAAATTACTGGATTGATTGGGGAACTACTGTTAACGCGACCCCCGCGACAGCGCATTTTTGTCCGACGACGACCATCGTTGACACGCGCTACACGCCGCTGATGAATGGGCGACAATTCAATGTTACAACGAATACTTGGGTAGATGTCCTTGAAACCGGAGCGCCAGCCACCGCCGTTGATCTGCCGCAGGATTTTCCGTTCAAACTCGACGGAACGAGAACCGGTATGCGTCCCCTTCCATACTCGCGGAAAGTTGATATCACCGGAGACAATCGAACCGATTACACGGTGACGCGAAATACGGGAAACACCAAAACCTGGTTCACCGCGCCGAACCCGACAGGCACGCCGGCATCGGGCGTTCAGTTCGGTAACGCGACCGACACAAATGTTCCCGAAGATTACGACGGCGACGGCAGAACTGATATTGCCGTCTGGCGAGCCGGAGCATTAGCTTATTTCTATATTCTGCAAAGTTCAACGAATACGGTTCGCATCGAGCAGTTCGGTCAGACCGGCGACGACCCGACGATTATCGGCGATTACGACGGCGACGGCAAAACCGACCCAGCGGTTTACCGTCAGGGAACGAGCGGCGGCAGTTCATTCTTTTATTACCGCGCCAGTGCTGCCGTCAACAACAACAACATCACGGGCATTCCGTTCGGAATCGCAGGTGATAAGCCGTATCCAGGCGATTTTGACGGCGACCGCCGGTATGACGCTTCGGTAATTCGCAACAACGGCGGCAATGCGCAAATCTTTCAACAGCGAACGACTCAGGGCTTTTTCGTCACCAATTACGGATTGTTCAGCGACCGCTTTGTAACCGCCGATTACGATGGTGATTCGCGCAACGATTTGGTTGTCATTCGAGATAACGGTGGAGTTTTAACGTGGTATGTTTCAACCAGCGTGACTAATCAGTTTGTGGCGTTAAATTACGGCACGACTGCCACCGATACGCCCGCACCGGGCGATTACGACGGTGACAGCCGCACGGATTTCGGCGTTTATCGAGGCGGATTTTTCTTCACCTTCGGAACGCTGAGCGCGCCGCGGGCGATTCCGTTCGGTCAAACCGGCGATACTCCGGCGGCGGCATATCTGGTTCATTAAAAAGTGGACGACGGCGGATCGCCGACGGGTAAATTATTAAAATTATCCGTCAACTTGCTCGAATCATCGCGCCGACGATTGGCAGAGTAAAATATGATGCGGCAGACCTTTTGCCAAAACTCGCTTTACTCTGCCATACTTTTGTTTGAACCTTAACAAAAAATTATGAGTAATATCTTAGTATTTATCGAACACAAAGATTGCCAGTTGAATAAAGTCTCGCTCGAAGCCGTTGCCGCCGCGCAGAGCATCGGCAAAGATTTGGGATTGAAAGTTGCGGCAGTGATTCCGTGCGATAAGGATTGCGCGCTGGCTCAGGAAATCGCTCAATACGATTTGGAACGGGTCATCGTGGCGAAAAATGAAAAATTAAACATTTATACGCCCGATGGTTACGCTGATGCTTGGCAGCATGTTATCGAAAAAACGAATCCGCAATTCGTCGTGATGGCGCATACTTATACAGTGAGAGATTTCGCGCCGAAAGTCGCTGCCAGACTCGGTAAAGAAGTCGTCGGCGACTGCATTCGTTATACGAATGACGGTGGGAAATTAACTTTTACGCGCCGTATTTTCCTTGGAAAACTCGATGCCGACGTAACCATCGAAGGCGACGCGCCGTATTTCGTCACTTTCCAATCGAGCGCGTTTCGCGGCGAGAATGCGGCGAAGGGAAGCGCCCAAATCGAAACGATGGATGTCGAAATCGGCGAAATCCGAATGTCGCCGGAAGAACCGTTTCAAGAAGCAAAGGCGTCGGTTGATTTGTCGAAATCGGGAATTATCGTCGCGGTCGGACGCGGCATCAAATCGCAGGAAAACCTTCACGTCGCGCAGGAGCTCGCCGATATTCTCGGCGCGGATTTGGCGGCTTCGCGTCCGATTTGCGATGCTGAATGGCTGCCGATTGACCGGCAAATCGGTTCCTCCGGGCAAACCGTCGCGCCGAAGGTTTATATCGCGCTCGGCATTTCCGGCGCGATTCAGCACATCGTCGGAATGAAAAACGCGGGAACGATTGTGGCGATTAACAAAGACAAAGAAGCGCCGATTTTCGACATCGCCGATTACGGCATCGTCGGCGATTTGTTTGAAGCCATTCCGACTTTGGTTGAAGAAATTAAAAAAGCCAAAGGGTAGATTTTACTGAAACTAAAACGAAAAAGCGCGTCGTGAAATTAATTCCGACGCGCTTTTTTATGTCAATTAAAGTGTAAGATGACACCACGCAAAAAAATGATTTTTTTACACGTTAAAAATTTTCGCAGGAATAAATAAACGGAATGCATCAAAGATCGCGCAGATTTTAATTGCGAAGTGCGGTTGAGAAATTTTGGTTTTAAAAAGTCAAAGTTGTGCTATAAATTATAATTGGTTTTTCCCTGAAAATCCGTCTGCTCAAAAAGTCCTAAAAATGTCATTAATAACTGGTACGGGATGACAATTAATTATTTTATTAAATGATTACGAATTGCATTTTTCCCGCAATCTTTTAGAGCAATCTTTCCAATTCACTTTCAAACGTATGAAAAACCTTCAAATTTACACTCTGCCCCTATTGCTTTTGATCGTCTTTTGTTTTGTCCCGCAATCTGTTTCGGCAAAAGACGAGTGGCTGCGGTTGCGCTCAAAAAACTTTAATATTCTCGGTAATGCGAGCGAGAAAGATATTCGCAAAGTGGCGACCAAACTCGAACAGTTCCGCGAAACATTCCGCCAAATTTTCAACTTGAACAAGTTGAATTCAGCAACCCCGACCAATGTCGTCGTCTTCAAAAGCTCGGCGGCTTATAAACCGTTCAAGCCGAAGCGCGCGGACGGGAAAATTGACAATTTTATCGCCGGTTATTTTCAGCCGGGAGAGGACGTTAATTACATCACCATTTCGACCGAAGGCGAAGATGCCGATACTTACGGAACTATTTTTCACGAATACGTTCACTTCATTATTGACACTAACTTCGGGAAATCGGAAGTTCCGCCCTGGTTTAACGAAGGTCTCGCCGAGTATTATCAAACTTTTGTGATCGAGGAAGACCAAAAGGTAAAACTCGGACTGCCGCAAAACAATCATCTGCTGCTGCTTCAGCAAACGAAACTCATTCCGCTCGACACGTTCTTCAAAATCAGCAACTACGCCTTGCACCAGAACGCCAACCATTCGCGCAGCATCTTTTACGCTCAGTCCTGGGCGTTGATTCACTATTTGATTCAAAGCGGGAAAACCGCCGGTCTCAGCAAATTTCTTAATCTCTCGATGAAAAGCGTGCCGTCGGAAAAGGCGTTTCAGGAAGCCTTTCAGATGTCTTATATCGAGATGGAAAAAGCGCTGAAAAAATACGTCGAACAGAACAGTTACAAGTATTCGATGGTTACTTTCAAAAACAAACTCGTTTTCGACGGCGAGATGCAAACATCAGTGTTAACCGAAGCCGAAAGCAACGCCTACCTCGGCGATTTGCTGCACCACACGAACCGTTCGGACGACGCCGAAACATACCTGCAAAAAGCCGTCGCTCTTGACCCGGCTTTGAGTATGGCGAATACGACTTTGGGAATGGTAAAGATTGATCAAAGAAAATATGATGATGCGAAAAAGTATCTCGAAAAAGCCATTTCCGCCGACCAAAAAAATCATCTCGCTTTTTACAGTTACGCTTACCTTTTAAGCCGCGAAGACCGAGACGAATTCGGTTTCGTGTCGTCATTTCCCGCCGAAAAGACGGCGAAAATGCGCGAATCTTTGAAAAAGGCGATTGCGCTTAATCCGACTTTTACCGAAAGTTACGAGCTTCTGGCATTTGTTAATTTGGTGAACAATGAACAACTCGGCGAAGCGGTTTCGTATCTGCAGACGGCTCTAAAGTATCAACCTGGAAATCAGCGATACGCGTTGCGAGTCGCCGAAATTTATTTGCGGCAGGACAAATTTGCGGAAACTCTGGCGATTGCCGAGAAAGTCGCGCGGACTGCGGACGAGCCTGATATAAAATCGCAAGCCGAAAATTTAGTCGGGCAAATCAAACAAAGGCAAGAGGCGACGGCTCGCAACGAAGCTGCCCGGCGGCTGTATGAAGACGCGGTGAAAAACGGCAACTCGCCGATTCTGATTCGCCGTCGCACCGACGGGAAACCGCTCTCGCCCGAAGAGTTGGCGAAAGCCGAGGAAGAAGCCGAATTACGCGCGATCAATCAATCGCTCAAAAAAGCCGCAGCGAATGAAAAACAAATTATCGGGCGTATTCAAAAAATAGACTGCAAAAATGGCAACATTACATACACCGTTAAAACGGACGAGGACGTTTTTACACTTTCCAGCGTGGATTTTCAAGGCTTGGCGCTAACCTCGCACGTCAGCGAAGCGGTAAATGCGAATGTCGGCTGCGATGTCAACATTGCGACAATCAACTCGGTTGTCACATACAAACCGCAAACGAATTCTCAAACGGGCAATCGCGGCGTATTAGTTGCCCTGGATTTCGTACCGAAAAACTTTCGTTTTATAAAACCGAGCGAAGACCAATACGCAACAGAAGAAATTTACGCTGTAGGTGAAACCGCTCCGCCGCCGGTTAAAAACGAGGATTTCGACGCGCTGCGGCGGACGGCGATGATGCAGGGAATAAAAAACGCTCTGCGCCAACCGCTCGCCGGCGAACGGCGCGAACTCGGCTTTATTGAAAAAGTCGAATGCGGCAGCAAAGGAATGTTTTTCTATATTAAAAATGCGGTTCAGACATTTAAATTATCGGCAGCCTCGCCGCAGGCAATTCAGATAAAGGGATTTACACCGGAAATCGAACAGCTTCAATTCGGGTGTAATCTAAAACAAGTGGACATTCCGGTTGTTTTTACCTACAAAGAAAAAGCCGATTCGAAGGCTAAATCGAACGGCGAGCTAGCGGCACTCGAATTCGTGCCGAAAAGTTTTTCGTTAGATAAGTAAAATAAACGGCGGCGCTAAAAAACGAGTAAAAGCAAATGGTTTTTACTCGTTTTTTAGCGCCGCCGTTTATTTTACTTAAATCATGTCGCCTTCGCCTTTGGAACTTTCGTCGAGTTCAAAACGGTCGCGGTCGCGCTTTTCCATTTTTTCCAAAATATCGAGCGGCTCGTTGTCTTGAAAATCAACTCCGTAAGCGTGAGCGTTTTCTTCGACATCTGATTGGTCGGGCGTCGGGTTATGTCCGCCGAAGGCTTCCGAACCGGTCGAATTTACTTCTTCCCAGTTGGCGTCAATGTCGCCGCCCGAATCGGCGGGCGATGACGAATTGTGTTCGCGCAAACGTTCTTTCAATTCGTTCGGAGCCTGCGGAGCGTTGGCGATTTCCTCGTTCATAAATTCTTGAATCGTTTCGTTCGGCGACGGCTCATTTTCGTAAAATTCCAAATCCTTCCCTGAAATCATATTTTTTCCCTCGTTGTTTTCCATAAAACTAAAATAACACGGCGAACCGCGAAAAGTGAATGTATCGGCAATCAAATAAACACGATTGACTGTGCCGACGGAATCTCGAATCGTTTGCGGCAACGCACGTTCTTGCACATCAACTGGTCGTCCACGCGCACCATATAATCGCGCGATTTTTCCATTTGACGGCGGTCTTGTTCGTTCAGATGGCGCGGCGCGTTTCGCTTTTTCGTGCGTTTGAGCCAGCGCACTTCGTAGTCGTTACGCTCACGGCAATTCGGGCAAGCGTAGTTTGCGGTTTTCGTCTCC
Organism: Pyrinomonadaceae bacterium; assembly: GCA_030448055.1. Classification (GTDB taxonomy): domain Bacteria; phylum Acidobacteriota; class Blastocatellia; order Pyrinomonadales; family Pyrinomonadaceae. Next base: position 1,460,591 of record JAUJNR010000001.1, on the reverse strand, counting down.
GGTCTTTCGTCAAAAATATCTCTTTCATGCATTGGAAAATTTTATCACAGAGTCAAAAGCGAAAAGGTGAAAAACTAATTTGATTAACATCAGATTCACGTTTTTACTTTTCACCTTTTTCACCGTTCGCTAAATTCCGAAGATATTGAAAACTGAAAATTCCGGTATCGTGTCCGTCAGAGAAATGAAAATTCAGCGCGTAGCGTCCGACGATGGCGATTGAGGAAAATGATAAATTTTCCTCGACGTTTTCGGGTTTCAAAATCTTTTCGCCCGTCCATTCGTTGATGCAGCCCGCGCACGGACACTGTTTTCTGAGTTCGGCGGCGCGGTATTGGCTCTCGGTTTCGTCCGACCAATTGATCGAAATTTCCGAATCGCTTTCTTCGATGATTTGGCGCGGTTCAATCATAAATCTGAAAAAGTGCTGAGATGTATAGTAAAATTCAGGACTTAGGACTCAGCACTCTTTTCTTCTTTTTAAGAATTTAAATTGTTTTCCACATCGTCCGCCGTCACGTCGTAGTGCGAAGCGTGATAAACGACTTTTCCATTTTTGAGAACAATCGCTTGCGGCGATTCGTGGCGGATGCCGGTTTTTTCGGCAACCGCGGTGGAAACGTCGCGCGCGTGCTGAACGACGATTAAGTTTATATCGGCGTCGGCGTTGGAAATTTCCTGATAAACGCCCGCGCTGATCGGACAAGTTGTGCTGTGTTTGAAAAGAATGACCGACTGCTTGTTCGATTTTTCAATCAACGCGTCGAGTTCTCTGGTATCGTGAATTTCGTTGAATCTGGCTTTCATATTTTTTGATTATAACTGCCCGCGCCGTGAAACGCACTCGGCGGCGGGGGCGCGTTGAAATTATTCGCGCCACTCGGCGGAAAAACTTTCCGATACGCGACCAGCGCGCCCGCAAACATTAGCGGCAACGTCAGATAAACGCCGACGATGCACAACAGGTAACCGATGATAACCAGAACAACTTCGAGCGCGATGAAGCCGACCACGCCGCCCAAATTTTTCCAGACGGCTTTCGCGCTTAATTTGAAAGCCTCCATCCCCGAAAGTTTATACTCGACAATCAGCGGATAAGCGAAAAACAAAAAGGCGTGAATCGTTCCCAAAACCAAACACAGCACGACCATCTCGACCGCGAAAAAACCCAAATAAGCGAACATTTCATCGGGATTCGGATTCTTCGATTTCATCATCGAAAGCTGCATCATAATCAGCGGAATATATGCGAGAACGCCGAGAATGACGGCGGGAATGATTAAAACCAGCGTGGCGATTAAACCGGGAACGAAATAATCGAAGCCTTTGAAAAGTCCTTCAAACGTCATTCTTTGTCCGTTCATTTTTTGAAACAGACAGTAATAAATGCCGCAGAACATCGCTCCGAGCAGAATGCCGAGCGGGACGATGCCGGCGATTAACATTCCGACTAAAGTGATGGCGAAAAAAAGCCAATACTGGTCTTTGATTAAATCCCATCCTTTGCGCAAACATTCGACGGGACGAATCACGCCCGTTCTAAATTCGATATTTGACATATTTTTTTAGGCTCTGTTGACATAAAAATCTTTCTTAAAAGTCCCGTAAGGGACGTGATATTTATAGCTCGAATCGTAAAAATAGTTCTGAGTTCCGTAGGAACGGCATATATTTTATGCCGTTCCTACGGAACTTAAAAGATTTTTCTCGCATTCTCTATAAATATACCGCTCCTCACGGAGCTGAAAATCCTTATTTCAATAGAATCTGGAATGAGGAAGAAGGAAATAAGAACTTTTAATGTAAATTCTTATTTCTCATTCAGGTAAATCTTCTCGATATAATCATTCACCATCCGGTCGCTCGAAAATTGATGAGTGAGCGTCGCTAAGGAATTTTTCATCAGCCGAATCCATTCGCCTGGCAACTCGTTTTCGTTCTTTAGGTAATAAGTCGGAATGACTTTAGTTTCCAAAACCCGGTAAAGCGATTCGGCGTCCTGCGCGTCAATCGTCGCTTCGTCGGTTTCATCTTCATCTTCCGCCGCGCCGATGGAAAAGCCGTTTTCGCCATTGAAACCTTCAATCCACCAGCCGTCGAGAATCGAAAGATTCAGCCCGCCGTTCATCGCCACTTTTTGTCCGCTCGTGCCTGACGCTTCGAGCGGTCGGCGCGGCACGTTAAGCCAAACGTCAACGCCCTGCACGAGATAACGCGCCACTTCCTGGTCGTAATCTTCGATGAAAACCGCCCGCCGCTGCCATTCGGAATTTTCGTCGAAACTCATCAGCTTTTGCAGCAGCGCTTTGGCGTTTCTATCTTGCGGATGCGCTTTGCCCGCGAAAACAAACTGCACGGGTTTTTCCTGGTTGCCAGTCATTTTCAGAAGCCTTTCCAAATCAGACAAAATCAAATTCCAACGCTTGTAACCGGCGACGCGCCGGGCGAAACCGACGGTCAAAACGTCAGGTGAAAAAAGTTTACCAGTGTCTTCGTGTTCGTTAATCGTTTCGTGAACTCCGGTATGCTTTGAAAAAGTTCGGCAACGTATAAAAGCGATGAGCAGTTGCTTTAAAAACCGATGCGCGTTCCAAATTTCCCGGTCGGGAATCGCTTCAATCGCCGCGCTCCAAGCTGTTTCGTCTTTCGTAATTTCCGCCCAATTTGCGCCGACGTGTGTTTCGTAAAGTCTTTGAAAAGCGGGCGCTATCCACGTCGGCGCGTGAACGCCGTTGGTTATATGCGTGATCGGAACGTCTTCGAGAAGGGTTGCTTCGGGGAACATTTTCAGCCAAAGCTGGCGCGAAACTTCGCCGTGTTTTTCGCTCACGCCGTTAGCCGACCGCGCCATCCGCAAAGCGAGCGGCGTCATTCCGAACCACTCCCGCGCGTCGCCCGCGTTCGTGCGACCGAGCGCGAACAAATCTTCTTTGGAAATTTTCAGCGCGTGAATGTAATCAGCGTCGAAACAGTCTTCGATTTGTTTCGGCGGAAACGTATCGTTGCCCGCCGAAACCGGCGTGTGCGTCGTGAAAACGCATTGCTCGCGTACGTGGGTGATCGCTTCGGTAAAAGTTGAGTCGGCGTTTTCCTGCAAAAATTCACGCGCCAATTCCAACGTCAGAAACGCCGAATGTCCTTCGTTTAAGTGATAAACCGACGGATTTATTCCGAGCTGACGAAGCAGACGAACGCCGCCGATGCCCAGGATTTTTTCCTGCACGATGCGCGTTTCAGTGTCGCCGCCGTAAAGATGTCCAGTAATCAGCCGGTCAATTTCATTGTTTTCCAGGACGTTCGTGTCAAGCAGATAAAGCGAAATTCTGCCGACCTGCGCGAGCCAAGCGCGGGCGAAAACTTCGCGCCCGCGAATATGAATTTTTATCAAAATCCGCTCTCCCGTTTCATTTAAGACCGGAGCGAGCGCGAGTTCATTGGCAAATGAATCAAAATAATTTTCCGTCTGCCAACCGTCGTGCGTGATTTTTTGGCGGAAATAACCGTAACGATACAGCAGTCCTACGGCGACGAGCGGCACGTTCATATCGCTCGCCGATTTCAGATGGTCGCCCGCCAAAATGCCGAGACCGCCCGAATAAATCGGCAGCGAGTTATGCACGCCGTATTCGGCGCAGAAATAAGCGACCGGATTCTGCTTGGTGATTCGTCCGAAAGCGTTCGGCTCGGTCACGAGGTAATCATTAAACTGTTTGGCGAAACTCTGCAATTCCGACACGTATTTTTCATCGTCTGCCTTTTGCCAGAGCCGCAGCCCGCTTATTTTTTTTAACAAAAGACGCGGATTTTGCTCGCACCGTTCCCAAAGCTGCGAATCGAGTTCGCGGAACAATCTCGCGCCTTCCGGTTTCCAAGACCAGTAAAAGTTTTGCGAAAGCGCGTCTAAAAATTTAAGGTTGTTGGGTAACTCGCGTGTGAAATAAAAATTCTCCCGGAAAGTTTCGTCGGGCTGTAAGCCGGTTGCCGTTTGCATATTTAAAGAAGTATCGCTTGAAATCTCCCTCATAATAAATTTTCAGATTTTTCGGCTGATGATGAGCAAGAATGTTTCTGAAACTATAAACCATCATTTATCAACTATCAACTGTCTCAGACGAGACCGAAGGCTTGATGTTTGACGAAAAGCAGCGCGTCCGGTTCAGAAAAAAAGACAAGCCGAACCTGTTCGATTATTTTATCGGCGGAAAGAAATTCTTCAATTGCTTTTGATGCGACCTTCGCGGCTTCGTGTTTCGGATAACCGAACGCGCCGGTGGAAATTGACGGGAAAGCGATAATTTGCAAATTGTTTTCAACCGCTAAGGCGAGAGAATTTACATAACAGTTCGCCAGAAGTTCCGCGTCTTTGCCCCCGTTCATCCGGTAAATCGGTCCGACCGTGTGAATTACAAAACGCGCCGGAAGATTGCCGCCCGAAGTAACGACCACTTTGCCGGTTGGCAGACCTTCAGGAAATTTGTTTTTTCTAATTTCCCGACATTCCTCCAAAATCCGACTGCCGCCGCGCGCGTGAATCGCGCCGTCAACGCCGCCGCCGCCGAACAAAGTCGAGTTTGCCGCGTTGACGATTGCGTCGGCATTTTCTTGCGTAATGTCGCCGACTTTGACAATTACGCGATTGTTAAGAAATTCCTTTTGCATTGGGAAAATTCAAACAGGATAAACAGCATTTACAGGATGAAAAAATTAAATCCTGTAAATGCTGTTTACCCTGTTGAAATATTATTCAAGCGGTTCGACGTTGATTTCATCGAACATTGCCTGTCGCCGCAGCGTTTCGGCGAGCAAGTCGGCTTTGCGGCGGTTGAGAATTTGCGGCGATGTGCGGCAGGAAATTTCAAAGACGCATTCGTCAATTTCGGCAATTTCCAACTCGCCGAGCGGAATGCCGCTGACGGCTTGAATGTCTTCAAAGTTTTGGATTCGAAAGCGTCCGGTCTGCTCGACAAATTCTTCGATAAATGGGTCTTGGAGGGCGTGCTTGGCTTCCTCGACGGTGAAATAATTTCCTTCGACGATTAAACAAAATTCAGTGGCTTTTTCCATCTCGTTTTTTCTGTGCGATCAAACAGAATTACGCTTGAGAAAATTTACCACTTTTGAAATTAAAAATTCAACATTTTTTTACGCTTAATCAACTGATTCTTCGAGCCGCCCGACGTGCATAAATCGGTGATGCGTCGTGCAGATTAATCCGAAAACGAATCCGCTCGCGGACAAAATCACTAACGCCGGCACGAACGAACGATGAAGGTTGCCGATGCCGAAAGCCGCAAACAGCATCGCTGTTGCCGCGCCGCCCGCCGTAAACAAAACGGGCAGCCAAAGCAATTCGAGTTTCGGCAGACGTGTTTTCGTTTCGCGCCCAGAGAAGAAAAGCGGCTTTAGCCGGTCATACTCCCACGCAAGAAGATACGTGCAGGCGATCAACATCAGCATCGTGATATATTTTGTGCCGACAAAACCCACCGAATTGGTCAAAACCGTGATGTTGAGGATAATCGGAAAAAACATCAGCGCGCCTAAATGCGCGGTGCGCGGAAAAAGCAGCAACAGCGCGGCGAAAATCTGCCCCCAGCCGATAAATTGGTAATAGTAACCGGTGTGATACAGCGCGTTGAAATAATGCCCGACCGGATTGGTGTCCGGCAAAACGGTGAACGGAAGATTCAAAATTTTCCGAACGCTCGGCGGAATAAAACCGACTGCTAGAAGAACGCGCGTAAATGCCGTGAAAAGCTGCGTCCATCCGTTTGAAACGACCGCCGCGTGAATTGCGTCGAGATTTTTTTCGATGTTCATAATTTTTCGTTTTCCTCCGAATTTCGGTTGCTCAACTATATAAAGCGTAAAAATCGTAAAAGTCGTATCAAACAGCCGCGCCTGAAATCGAAAAACTTTTCGTGTATAGTTTAGAAAAATAAGTTCTACCGAACATCGAAATATGGAAAAAGGAAAATAAAAAACAAAATGATCATACCTGTAAAATGGAGCGATGAAGGCGTGCTAATGCTCGACCAACGCCTGCTTCCGACCGAAGAAAAATGGCTAACCTTAAAAAGTTACACGGAAGTAGCCGACGGCATCCGCGAGATGGTCGTGCGCGGCGCGCCTGCCATCGGCGTTTCCGCCGCTTACGGCGTCGCGCTCGGCGTGAAAAATTTTGTCGGCACGAACATCGCTGATTTAGAAGAGGAATTCGATTATATCGCCGAGGTGATGGGCAAAACGCGACCGACCGCCGTTAATCTGTTCTGGGCGATTGAGCGTATGCGCCGAGCCTTTAATCATGCGAAAACCGAAGGCAAATCTATTTCCGACATAAAGCAAACTTTGATTACCGAAGCGAAAGACATTCACGACGAAGACATCGAATCGCAGCGGATGATTGCCGAATACGGCGGCAAACTGCTGGCGGATAACTCGACCGTTCTGACGCACTGCAACGCGGGCGCGCTGGCGACCGGCGGCGTTTGGGGAACTGCGCTCGGCGTCATTCGCGGCGCGGTCAATCAAGGCAAAACCATCGCCGTTATCGCCGACGAAACTCGTCCGTATCTACAAGGCGCCAGATTGACCGCGTGGGAATTGCAGCAGGACAACATTCCGGTGACGCTGATTACCGATTCGATGTCCGGGCATCTGATGAAAAAAGGCAGAGTTCAGGCGGTCGTCGTCGGTTCTGATCGCATCGCCGCAAACGGCGATGTCGCTAACAAAATCGGAACTTATATGGTCGCCGTTTTAGCCAGACAGCACAGCATTCCGTTTTACGTTGCCGCGCCGCTTTCGACCGTAGATTTAAATTGTCCGACAGGCGAAGAAATTCCGATAGAAGAACGCAACGTCAGAGAAGTTACGCATGTTCAAGACATTCAACTCGCGCCCGAAGGCATTTCGGTCAATAACTACGCCTTCGATGTTACGCCGAATGAGTTTGTTGACGCAATCATTACGGAAAAAGGCGTGGCGCGCGCACCCTACACGGAAAGTTTGCGCAGAATGTTTGATGAGTAGATTGAGAAAACTCGGATAAAAACGAAAACACGCAAATATGAAAAGGCTTAGCAGGAATTCCTGGCAAGCCTTTTTATATTTGCGCTTTAAAAGTTTTTGCCAAGCAAAAACTTGTTGACTATGTTGTTTGATTCGGTCTAAAATTCAGAGGGCGAAAATCTTCGCTTCCAAGCAAACCTGCAATGCCTCAAAATTCGAAAAAAATCAGCTTAGTTTACTTTGTCTTCGTTACGCTTCTAATCGTCGGATTAGTGCCGCTGGCGTTAACGGGCTGGTTTTTGTCGGAGCGCAGCGCGACGGAATTACGGGCGGTGGAAAATCGTTATCAAATACAACTCGTGCAGGCGAAAGCACGGCAAATCGAAATGTTCGGTCAGCGTTACAGCGATTTGGTCGGAAGTTTCGCCAGCGCGTTGGAACTTTCCAATAATCTGTCGTTGTTGTCCGCACCGCAAACCGAAGAGAAAATCAGCGCGACGCTCAAAGACAATCCGCATTTGCTGGCACTGCACATCAAGCCGATTAACGGCGAATCGCTGTCGGTTTTTCGCGCCGAAACAATTCAGAAGAAGGAAATAGAAACGCTCGCATCGGCGGCTTTGGGAAATCTGGGCGGCAAGAAAATAAGTTTTAATCAGCCGACGCGATTAAATTTAACGGGCGAAGTCGTTTTAACCGTCGCCGCGCCAATCGTCATCGAAAATAAGATTGCGGCGGGCGTGGCGGCGATAGTTTCGGTGCGCGAGATGGCGCGGCTGATGTCTGAGATGAAACAGGCGAGCGAGGCTCAGCTTTGGAAAGAAGGTTTGCCGATTGTCTTTGTCGTTGACGAAAAAGGACGCGCCGTTTTCCATCCCGACCCTAACGTCACTGCCAGTCAAAAATCTCTAAGCGATTTGAGAATAGTGCAGGAATGGCGCGAATCGAGCCGACAGATTCAGTCTGCGCTCGTGCCGTTCACGGCGGAATACGAAGGCGTGCGGCACGAAATGATCGGCGCGTATTCAACCGCCAATTTCGGTGTAGATTTCGTTTTCGGTGTCGTGGCGATGCAAAACGAAAGCAAGGCTCTCGCGTCGGTCGGCGACATGCGCCGGCAGACGTGGATGATCAGCTCGGTTTTCGCCTTGATCGCCCTACTCGTCGGCAGCGTCTTCGCCAGACGACTGACCCAGCCGCTTTTGAAATTAGTCGCCGCCGCGAGAAACATCGCGGCTGGTGATTTATCGAATCGAGTTCAGACCAATAACATTACGGAAATCGGAACTTTGGGCGAAACCTTCAATTTGATGAGCGATAAATTGGAGGAACACATTGCCAATCTCGCCAAAGCCGCCGAGGACAACCGCGAGCTTTTTGTCGGCACTGTGAAGGCACTCGCCGCCGCCATTGACGGCAAAGACAAATACACGCGCGGGCATTCCGAACGAGTTTCGCGCATTTCGGTCGCCATCGGTCAGCGGCTGGGAATAAATCAGGAGGAAATCGAAACGCTTCGCATCAGCGCGCTGCTGCACGATGTCGGCAAAATCGCGGTCAATGATGCGATTCTCAACAAGCCGACCGCTTTGACCGACGAAGAATTTGAAATAATGAAAACGCATCCGAAGGCGGGCTACAAAATTATGGCGCAGATTCCGGCGATGAAAAATTATCTGCCCGGAATTTATATGCACCACGAAATGGTTAACGGCGCGGGTTATCCGCAGGGTCTCAAAGGCGCGGAAATCCCGCTGCAGGCGCGTATCATTTCGGTCGCCGACACTTTCGACGCGATGACGATTGACCGACCTTATCAAAAAGGATTTTCTTTGGAAGATTCACTCAACCGCATTAAAAGTTTCGTCGGCACGCGCTATGACGGCAAAGTTGTCGAAGCATTGGTCGAGGCTTGCGCCGACGGGCAAATCGGCGTCGGCACGGTTCGTCTGAAATCCGCCACGCCCGCTGAAAATTCTTCACAATTGAAAGCCGCTTAATTTCTTTGAAAGCCGCTTGATTTTTTGTTCCGGCGTCAGGTTTGTCATCAGCAACTTGCCGCTTGCGACCAAAATCGAAATGACAAATCTTTTTTCGTTTGCCGTCAACGGATTTTTGTCAGTCGCGTTCGCGCCGTTCGATATGCCGCGAGCGGGAAATCTGCCCGCGAAAATCATCGGCAGTCTGTTCACATTCTATTTTTCCGTCGTCTTTTCCGTCGTTCTCGGCTCCGCGCTCGTCAAATGTTCCGATCGTTTGAATTTACATCGCGGCTAAACTACAGATTTCAAATTCTACATTCCAGAATCGTCCGTTTGCCGAAGCGGGCGATTCTTTTTTATAATCGAAAGTTTATTACAGCGGAAAATTTTATAATTATAATAAGATGAATCTACTTTCGGACGTAAAATCCGAAATCCGAAATTCAAAATCCCAAATCGAAATATGGCATTTTTTTGGCGAAGGAAAAAAGACGAAGATAAATTTTCAACCTCAATTCTCGGACTCGATAAATCAATCGAAGAACTCAAAGCGCAGGAAGCGGCGGTTGAACGCGAATTCGCCGTGCGCTTTAGCCGCGCAATCGAGAAAACCAAACATTCAATTAACAACAAGATTGACACGATTTTCGAGAACCGCAAACAGATTGACGAAAAATTTCTAGACGAACTCGAAGAAGCGTTAATCTCAACCGACATCGGCGTGGCGACGACGCTGCAAATTCTGGACGCTGTTCGGCGCGGCGTGTCGCGGCAGGAAATCAACGATTTAGACGCGCTGAAAGCGGCGATGCGCAACGAGCTTTTAACCATTCTGCGCGCTTCCGAAAAATCCGGCGTGGCTTCCGAGACAAGCGTTTCCGACGCGATTAAACCTTACGTGCTGATGATCGTCGGTGTCAACGGCGTCGGCAAAACGACTACTATCGGCAAACTTGCCCAAAGAATTAAAAACGAAGGCAACGACATTTTAATCTGCGCCGCCGACACATTCCGCGCCGCCGCCAGCGAGCAATTGGAAATCTGGTCTCAGCGGGCGGGCGTTCCTTTGATTCAGCAAAAACAGGGAACTGACCCGGCGGCGGTTTTGTTCGACGCGCTAAAATCGGCAAAGGCGCGAAACGCTGATGTTTTAATCGTTGACACCGCCGGAAGGCTGCACAACAAATCGAATTTGATGGCGGAACTCGAAAAAATGAAACGCATTGCGGGCAGAGAAGTCGAAGGCGCGCCGCACGAAACGCTTTTGGTGATTGACGCGGTAACCGGACAAAACGGACTCGAACAAGCCCGTCAATTTATGAAAACGGCGGACGTGACCGGCATCGTTTTAACCAAACTCGACGGCACGGCAAAAGGCGGCATCGCCGTCGCTATTTCCAAAGAATTAAATCTCCCGATTCGCTACGTCGGCATCGGCGAGCAGGTTGATGATTTGATGGTTTTCGACGCTGAAAGTTACGTGAACGGACTTTTTAATTAAGTTTTGGAAAAAGATTTTTCACAATTTGATTTAGAGAAAACGCGGCGCGCTTTGGAACTCGCGTCTTTCGGCATCGGGCGAGTCAGCCCAAGTCCACTTGTCGGCTGCGTGATTGTCGCTCAGGGCGGCGAGACGGTCGGCGAAGGCTCATACATTTACGAAAATGTGACGCACGCCGAAGTCATTGCGTTAAATCAAGCGGGAGAAAAAGCCAGAGGCGGAACGGCTTACGTTTCGCTTGAACCGCACGCGCACACAGGCAGAACGCCGCCCTGCACCGATGCGTTGATAAATGCGGGAATCAGGCGCGTCGTGTGTCCGGTTGAAGACCCGAATCCGCTTGTGTCGGGCAAAGGTTTTCAGGTTTTGAGAGAAAACGGAATCGAAGTGGTGACGGGAATTTTGAAAGATGAGGCGGCGAAACTAAATGAAAAATTTTGCGTCTGGCATCAGAAAGCTCGTCCGTTCGTTCATTTGAAATTGGCGATGTCGCTTGACGGCAGAATTTCTTTGCGAAACAGCGTTTCCACATCGCTTTCGGGAAAAGAATCGGCAGCGCGAGTGCAGGATTTGCGCCACGAACACGACGCGATTCTCGTCGGCGGCAACACGGCGTTTGTTGACAATCCGAGCTTGACCGACCGCAGCGGAAAGCCGCGCCGGAGAAAACTCGCGCGCGTAGTTCTGGACAATCGCCTGCGCGTCTCGACGGATTCGACGCTCGCGCAAACTGCCAAAGACACGCCGACGATTATCTTTTCCGCTTCTGACGACGCGAGGGGAATTGCGAATCTGGAAAAACTTGGTGTCGAAGTCGTCCGCTTGAACGCTCGAAATTTGTTTCACATTTTGAACGAATTGAAAACCCGCAGCCTGCAAAGCGTTCTGGTCGAAGGCGGCAGTGAAGTCGCAGGCGCGTTTTGCGATGCGAAGCTGGTTGATAAATTAACTTTTATCGTCGCGCCAATCGTCATCGGCGGAAGCCACGCGCCGTTGGCAATCGGCGGAAACGGAGCGCATTCTTTGGACAACGCGATGCGTTTTAGAGATTTGGAAATTACCAAACACGGCGAAGATTTTGAGTTTACGAGTTACCCTCAAATAAGGGATGAGGAATGAGGCTTGAGGGATGAATAAATCGAAAATTGAAGACCGAAGACCGAAATCCGTTTACGCAAAAAAATCATTCGGGCAGAATTTTCTCGTTGACCAAAACTACATCTCAAAAATAATCGCTGCGCTCAATCTGCAAAAAGGCGAAACAATCATTGAAATCGGCGCGGGGCGCGGCGCGTTGACGGAAAATTTAATCGAAGCGGGCGCAGAAGAAGTGATTGCGATTGAACTCGAACGCAGGATGATTTCGATTTTGCGCGAGCGATTTGCCGGAAAAGAAAATTTCAAACTCGTCGAATCAGACGCGCTTCTGATTGATTTCAACGAATTACTAAAGACCAAAGACCAAAGACCAAAAACTAAATTGGTCTCCAATCTTCCTTTCAACATTTCGACCGCTATTCTCCAAAAATTAATCGAGCAGCGCAATTTTTTTTCCGAAATGATTTTGATGTTTCAGCGCGAAGTCGTCGAAAGAATTTCCGCCAAAGTCGGAAACTCGGAGCGCGGATTTTTAACCGTTTTGACCGAAGCGTATCTGACGGCGGAAAAACTTTTTGACGTTCCGCCGAACGCCTTTCTGCCCGCGCCGAAAGTTTGGAGCGCGGTTGTTCGCTTAACGCCGAAAATTGATATTGCGATTGAAAATGAAAAATTGTTTCGCCGAATCGTCAGCGCGGGTTTTCGGCAAAAGCGCAAAACGATTACGAATAATCTTAAAAGCGAATTTGAAAACATAGAAGAAGTTTTAGCCGAATGCGCTGTTGACCCGCAACGCCGCGCCGAAACTTTAACGCTCGAAGAATGGAAGTGTTTGGCGAAATGTAAAGCGGACGGTGACATTTAGCTCCATCCGCCCGCTTTTTTACGTTCGATTATTCAAACTTATCCTTTCTCGGAAACAGCAGCGAAACTATCACCGAAACAGCAATCGTCCCCAAAATAAAGGCGAGCGACCACAAAATCGGGAATTTGCCGCCGAAGGCGTCATTGAGCCAGACCATTTTCAAACCGACAAAAACCAGTACAACCGCTAAACCGTATTTCAGCAGATAGAATTTATCAATCGCGCCGGCGAGCATAAAATACATCGCCCGCAGTCCGAGAATCGCAAAGATATTCGAGGTGAAAACAATCAACGGCTCTTTGGTTAAAGCGAAAATCGCCGGAACCGAGTCAACCGCGAAAATAATATCGGTCAGTTCCAGAAAAAGCAGCGCGATGAACAGCGGCGTAGCGTAAATCTTAGCGTTCTCGCGGACGAAGAATTTTTGCCCGTGAAGCTGCGGCGTAACCGGCACGAATCGTTTGAAGAGTCTGATTAAAAAATTCTTTTCCGGGTCAACTTCCTTTTCCGGAGCGAACATCATTTTTATTCCGGTCAAAATCAGAAAGCCGCCGAACAAATAAACGACCCAGTGATATTCCATCAACGCCGAACCCATCGCAATGAAAATCGCGCGGAAAACGAGCGCGCCCAAAATGCCGTAAAAAAGAACGCGGTGCTGATATTTCGGCGGAATGGCGAAGTAAGCGAACACCATCACAAAGACAAAAATGTTGTCCACCGACAAAGATTTTTCGACAATGTAGCCGGTTAGAAATTCTAACGCGACGTTCCACGCCGCCAAATCAGGATTAAAGTCGGGAACGGCGAGCAGCCGCTCGTCCTGCGGAAATTTCCAAACGGCGTAACGGTATAAAATGAAATTGAAAACAAGGGCGAGCGAAACCCAGACGACGCTCCACGCGGTCGCTTCTTTGAATGAAACGACATGCGCTTTGCGGTTGAACACGCCCAAATCGAGCGCGAGCATCAGCAGCACGAAAAGCAAAAACGCCGCGTAAAACCACCAGTATTCGGCGAAGGGAAATAGAATCATTGTAGTATCCTCCAATTATTTTTAATTGAAGAAAACGATTTTTCAGCCGTTTTATTTTCTGCGTCTCGCCAACTAATCAGGCACGCAATCGATCACGAAATCAAACAAGACTTCGATTACAATTTCGCCGATAAAGTCGATTCGTTCGACAATCAATGCAAGTAAAATCGTTTTCCTCTCTGCCTGCGCGTTGCAAAAGAAAAAACCTTTTGCAAAACGAAATTTACATTCGTCGCAAAAGGTCTTGATATTTACTTTATCGAGCCGAACCGCTTTGACTTGGGCGATTGTATTGACGACTTCGACAAACCCGACTTCCGCCGGGCTATCTACTCCCCTTAAATTGTCGAACACAGATTAGCAAAAGTTCTTTATCCGGTCAAGAATTATTTTTCGATTCGAGCGTAAATTTATCGGATATGTTAAACTTACCGTTTGACTTAAACTGAAACAGGTAGAGCTAAAGAAGAGTGAACAAAATAGAAATAATACCGCTCGGCGGCATCGGCGAATTTGGAATGAATTGTATGGGCATCCGCTACGGCGACGAGATGATTGTCGTTGACGCGGGAATGGGATTCCCCGAAGAGACGCCTTACGGAGTAGATATTTCGATTCCGAATTTCGACTTTCTGGACGAATACGCCGACGATTTAACCGCCCTCGTTTTAACGCACGGACACGAAGATCATATCGGCGCGCTGCCGTATTTTCTAAAGAAATTTAATTTGCCCGTTTACGCCTCGCGTTTTACGCTCGCGCTCGCCGACAAACGTCTGAGCGAACACCGGATGATGGACGATGTTCTGCTGCACCGCGTCGAAGCGAACGACGTATCGAAAATCGGCAGCTTTGAAATCGAATACATACACGCTTCGCACTCGCTGGTTGATTGTTTTTCGCTGGCGATACGAACGCCGGTCGGCACGATTATTCACACAGGCGATTATAAAATTGACGACACGCCGGTAATTGGGAAAGCTTACGATTTAAAGACTCTAAAAAAATACGGCGACGAAGGTGTATTGCTGCTTTTGGGCGATTCGACGAACGCGACCGTCGCGGGCAGAACGCCTTCGGAGCGCGAAGTGATTCCGGCGTTCGAGGAAATTTTCGCGGCGGCGGAAGGCAGAATCATCGTTTCGACTTTTTCGTCGTCCCTACATCGTTTGCAGGTGGTTTTAGACGTTGCGCATGCTTACGACCGAAAAGTTTGCGTGCTTGGACGCTCAATGGTGAAGAATGTTGAGATTGCAAGCGATTTGGGCTTGCTTAAAGTTCCACACAACACTTTGATTGAACTCGGCGAATCGCGTTCTTTAGACAGCGACCAAATCGTTTATCTCGTGACAGGCTCGCAGGGCGAATCGCGCGCCGCGCTGTGGAATATGGCAAGCGGCAGTTACAAAGGTCTGGCGATTGAAAAAGGCGATACGGTGATTCTTTCAGCCAGAATCATTCCCGGCAATGACCGCGCGATCTCGCGGCTGATCGGAGAAATTTACAAACACGGCGGCAATATCATCGAAGAAAAACGCCGTCTGATTCACGTCTCCGGTCACGCTTCGCAGGAAGACATCAAAATTATGGTCGAAACGGCGCGTCCGCAATACGTCGTCCCCGTTCACGGCGAGTATCGAATGCTTTTCCGTCATAAGGAATACATCAAAAATCACATTGAAGGCTACACCGACGAAAACGTGATTCTGATTGAAAACGGCGACGTTTTGGAAATCAACGAATACTCGGCGCAGGTTGTCGAACACAACGATGTCGGCAAAGCCTTTATTGACGAAGGCGCGTCGGAAGAAATTGATTACGAAATCGTCAGAGAACGCAAAAAACTCGGCTTTAGCGGGTTGATTACGCTCGTCGTTGCCGTTGATAAAGAGACGAAACGATTAAAAGGTGAACCGCAAATCACCGCGTCGGGCGTGGCGGGTATCAATCCGCTCAACGGGTTGTTGCAAAACGCCCGCCAATCAATCGGCGAGATTGTTTCGGAAACAAAAAGGGAAAAATATCAGGATAAAAATTTTATGGCGGAAACTCTGCGCGTTCACTTAAAAAGATTGATTCAGCAGGAAACCGGAACAAAACCCGTGATTGTTTCGACCGTTGTGGAAGTTTAAGATGAACGCTCTCGAACTACTAAAGTCCGCTAAGGTCGAAGTCGCGCCGGAAACGTTTTTTCTCGTTTCTCTGGCGCACGACGATTGGTTAAAACTGCTCGAAAACCCTGAACTCTCGCCCCGAATGTCAGCGCCGTTTATGATTTTCCGCGACCGTTGGGAAGTGACCCTGCTGCTTGACGAAACGGATTTCGGAACGATTCGCTATCAAATACGCGACGCGAAAACGGCGGGCAATTACCGACTGTTGAGTTTCGATGTCGAATTGGATTTTTCGGTCTTCGGTTTTCTGGCTGAAATCGCGCGGATTTTAGCCGAAGCCGAAATTTCAATCGTGGCGCTGTCGGCGTTTTCACGCGACCATTTGTTGATCAAGCAAAACGATTTGTCGAAGGCGTTGAAAGTTTTAGGCGGATACGTTGCCGAATTGTGTTAAACGATTTCTATGTTTTGGAAGGACAAAATCGTGTTTTTGACTGGCGCGTCGAGCGGCATCGGTGAAGCTTTAGCTTTGGCGATGGCGAAACGCGGCGCGACGATTGGACTTCTCGCGCGCCGCGAAGAATTATTAAAAGAACTCGCCGGCAGATGCGAAGAGAACGGCAGGCGGGCGAGATATTACGCGGTTGACGTAACCGACGCGAAAGCCGTAGCGCACGCGGCGGAGTCCTTAAGAAACGAGTTCGGTAAAATTGATATTTTAATTGCCAACGCAGGTATCGGCGGAAATAATTCCGAAACCAGAAATTTAGACCCGGAAGCCGTCGCCAAAGTTATCAATATCAATTTGCTCGGCGCGGTCAACGCGGTTTCCGCCGTTCTGCCCCAGATGCTGGAAAATAAAAGCGGTCAGCTCGTTGCCGTTTCTAGTCTCGCGGGTTTTCGCGGACTGCCGAAATCGGCGGCATATTCGGCGAGCAAGGCGGGAATGACCGCGTTTTTTGAAAGCGTCCGGCTCGATGTGCAATCGAAGGGCATTACTGTGACGATTATTCAGCCGGGCTTTATCAAAACGCCTCTGACATCAGGACGAACGAATAAAATGCCGTTTCTGATGGAACTCGAAGATTCGATTCCGCTTTTTTTGCGAGCCATCGAGCGGCGCGTAAAATTCGCCGCCTTTCCCTGGCAGCTTGCCTCAATCGTCCGTCTCGCCAAAGTATTTCCCGCGTGGCTTTATGACCGCATCGCCGGACGCGCTTCCTTTAGAGAGTAAATTAAAACAGCGTAAGCCGTAAAACGGTATATAAATAATCGAAAAGGCAGTGAAGTCGCAACTTCACTGCCTTTTTAGCGTCTAAGCGCCGAGCTGTAAATCAGAAAACGCCTGACGCCGCGACGCGAATGCGGCAGATTAAAAAATCAGCCGCTTTGACGAAGCAGCTCGAAACAGTTATAAAATTGAAACAGTTCAGCATCTTCGGCAATCGAAAAATCTCCTTTTTTTACCAATGGATTATTTACAGGCAATTATTCTCGGCATCGTGCAGGGCTTGACCGAATTTATTCCGATTAGCTCGACGGCGCATCTGGTTTTCGCCAGCCGTCTGACCGATCTGCACGACGGCGACGCGGAAAAAATCACCGCGACGATTGCCGTGATGCAGCTCGGAACGCTGCTCGCGGTTTTCGTTTATTTCGCCTCGGATATTTTGAGCATTTCCGCCGCCTTCGTCCGCGACCATTGGAATTTCCTGACGAATAAACGAAAAGTGCGTTTTTCCGGCACGCACGGTGTTCGACCGATTTGGCTGTCGGAAGAAGCGTGGCTCGGCTGGCTGATTATTATCGGTTCGGTTCCCATCGGAGTCGTCGGATTGCTCTTTAAAGATTTAATCGAAGGCGATGCGACAAAGAGTTTATGGGTGATTGCGATGATGCTGATTTCAATTGCGGTTCTGCTCGCGTTTGCCGAACTCGTCGGCAAACGCCGCAAGGAAATTAAAGATTTCGGTCTGCTCGATGCCGTCGTCGTCGGTTTCGCGCAGGTTCTGGCGCTAATACCGGGCGCGAGCCGTTCGGGTTCGACGATGATGGGCGGGCTTTTTATCGGACAGAAACGCGAAGCCGCTGCCAAATTTTCGTTTCTGCTTTCGATTCCTGCGATTACCGCCGCCGGATTGCTACAGCTCAAGGAAGCCGTCGTGCTTCTCGCGCCTGAAGATTTTCTTCCGCTGCTCGTCGGAACGATTATCGCGGGCATTGTCGGTTATCTTTCGATTTGGTTTCTGCTCTCTTTTCTGCGAAAAAATTCGATGGCGATTTTTATCGGCTATCGCATTATCCTCGGTGTTATAATTCTCGTATTGCTTTGGCGAGGCGTAATCAGCCCGCAAATCTGATTCGGTTTCGAGTTTCTGGTAGTAGATGTTAGTCCAAAATTTGAAACCTGAAATCGGAAAAATTTTATGAAGCGGTGGACAATCAAAAAACATAATCACGATGAAGTGAACCTGCTGGCAGACGCCCTGAAAGTTTCGCCGATTGTTGCCGCTTTGCTTATCTCGCGCGGACACGAAACAGAAGAAAAGGCTCGTCAGTTTTTGAATCCTTCGATTGAACATCTGCACGAGCCGTATCTTTTGAAAGGAATGAAAGCGGCGGTCGAGCGAATTACAAAAGCCGTCGAAGCGGGCGAGAAAATTTTGATTTGGGGCGATTATGATGTGGACGGCACGACTGGAACGGTCGTCGTCAGAAAAGCGCTGGAGATTTTAGGAGCGACGACGGGCTTTCACATTCCCCATCGTTTTACGGAAGGTTACGGCGTTAACATTGACGCGCTCAAGAAAGCAAAAGAGCGCGGTTACACGCTCGTCGTCAGCGTTGACTGCGGAATCACCGCGTTTGAATCAATTGCGTGGGCGAAAGAAAACGGGATGGATTTTATCGTTACCGACCATCATCTGCCGAAGGAAAACGGTTTGCCCGAAGCCTTCGCCGTGGTCAACCCGAATCAAAACGGCTGCGAATATCCTGATAAAAATCTCGCCGGTGTCGGCGTCGCGTTCAAACTCGCCCACGTTCTGCTCAGAGAAAAAGGAAAGGAAAATCTTGTTAAGGGATTTTTGAAAGTCGTCGCCATCGGAACAATCGCCGACGTGATGAAGTTGACTGGCGAGAATCGCGCCATCGTCGCGCTCGGTTTAAAGGATTTACCAAAGGCGCACAATTATGGTTTAAAAGCGTTGATGGAAGTCGCCGACTGCACGAACGAGATGACGACTTACGACATCGGTTTTCGCCTCGCGCCGCGAATCAACGCGGCGGGCAGAATGGACGCGGCGCGGTCGGTGGTCGAATTATTGGAGACAACAGATTTTGATCAGGCGCGCTCGCTGGCGGAAATGCTTAACAGCCGCAACCGCGAGCGGCAGAAAATTCAACAGGAGATTACCCAACAGGCTTTTCTCTCCGCTCTCGATTCGCCGCTCGCGGCGCGTAACTTTGTCGTTGTCGCGGGCGAAAATTGGCATCGCGGCGTGATCGGCTTGGCGGCATCGAAAATCGCCGAAAAACTTTATCGCCCGACAATTGTTCTGTCAATCGAAAACGGCGTCGCGCACGGCAGCGCTAGAAGCATTGCGGGTTATCATCTTTTAAATGGTTTGGATTCGTGCAGCGAGTTGTTTGAGCAATACGGCGGACACGCGGCGGCGGCTGGAATGCAAATCAAAACGGAAAACATCGAAACGTTGCAGGCGAAATTGAACGAACACGCGGGCGAGAATTTATCGAGCGAAGATTTGATTCCCGAATTGAAAATTGATGCAATCGTTTCGTCGCAAACATTAAATCTCGATTTAGTGCAAGAATTAAAACGATTCGAGCCGTTCGGAATGGGCAATCCGAAACCGCGATTCGTCACGAAAGATTTATATTTAACGCACGAGCCGTTTGTGATGAAGGAAAAGCATTTGAAATTAAAACTCGCCGACGCGAGCGGCAAACAATTTGAAGCGGTTTGGTGGGACGGCGTGGACAAGTCGAACGGGCAAACCTTAAAGCCGAAAACGCGCATCGAACTAGCTCACACTCCCGAAGCCAATACGTGGAACGGCAACACGCGGCTGCAATTGGTAATTGAGGACATTAAAATTTAATTAGTGAGAAAACCGCTAAAATTTTTTATTATAATTTTGATTCCGATTTTCTGTGCCGTGATAGTCGGAGGTTATTTTGGTTATCATAAATATTTTGAGGAGTTACAATACGGAAGCGATAATGCGGATGCATCGAGATGGGCTGTAATCGGCGGAATTTTTTATAGCTTTTTCGGTTTGGTTCCAGGCATTCTCTTGAGCTTATTTATTTGGATGATTATTACTTCACGCGAAAAAGAAAGAAACAAATAGTTTTATGTCTGAGACTCCGCGCCAAAATTTAAAAAATCTTCAGTTTCGCGCGCAGATGCCTGTGATAATTCGCGTCGTCGCTGTCGTTGCATTAGCGGCGACGATTATCGCCGTCGGCATCGGGTTTTACCGCAATCGAAATAACGCTGAATTTCGGATGAAAAGTCTGCCCGCGACGCTTTCTAAAGACGTTGTTGCCGAAGTCAACGGCTATGAACGGCGCGAAACCGACGGCAATGTCGTCAAGTATTATATAAAAGCCGACAAAGCGACGACTTACACGGACAATCATCAGGAACTCGAAAATGTTTTTCTTCAGGTTTTCGGCGAAAAGGGCGACACTTCCGATCAAATAAAAGCCCAGAAAGCGATTTACGTTCCCGCCGAAAATAAAAATTTTACGGCTTATTTTGCGGGCGACGTAAATATCGAAACGCGCGATGCGCTCAAAGTTAAAACGGCACAACTGACTTATAAAAAGGAAACCGAGATTGCCGAAGCGGAAGAACTCATCGAGTTTTCGCGCGAGAATGTGTCGGGCAAATCTCTCGGCGCGACGGTTAATATCAAAAATAAAACGCTCGAACTTCTGCGGGATGTCGAAATCGTCGCCAATGGAAACGGCGCGGATGAAAAATACCAGCAAGCAAAAATTTCGGCGGGACACGCTTTTCTAAATCAAATTGACGGCAAAATTGATTTAAAAGGAAACGTCAGCCTTAATATCACGCCGACTGATGCGACCGCGCAGCCGACCGATATAAAATCCGACAGCGCAACCGCATTTTTTATCGACAAGGAAATTAAAAAAATTGATTTAGTCGGTAATGTTGACGTTTATCAAAAACCGACGAGCGCAAACCCGAAATGGACGAAAACGCGAGCGAATCGAGCGACGGCGAATATTGACAAAGAATTAAAACAGCTCGAATTGTTTGAAAACGTTGAAATTGAAACCGCGTCGAACGATGCGAAGCCGACTAGGATAAAAACGAATTACGCCATTTATCAAAAAGACGCTGACCGATTTGAACTCAAAAACGGCGTGGAAATTGTGACGGCGCAGGGCGACAAGCAGACGGTTATCAAATCCAACGACGCGATTTATGAACAATCAAACGGGAAAGTTTATCTTTACGGCAGCGCGGAAATCATACAGGCTAACGATTATTTGAAAGGCGATAATATAACGGCGGAACTTTTTCCGAATAAAAGTCTCAAAAACGCATTCGTTAAAGGAAACGCTTATCTGAAACAAACCGCGCCCGAACGCGCGACGGAAGTTTCGGGCAATGAATTGAACGCCGTTTTCGGCGACAACCAGCAATTGCAAACAGCCAACGCCGTCGGCGCGGCGAACGCGAATTTAATTCCGGCGAAGACGGATGAATACACAAAAGTCAGTTTATCCGCGCCGGTTGCCGTCCGCTTGAATTTTAACCAGGCGGGACTTCTCGAACAGATGAACACCGAAGGGCGCACCACCGTTGCGATATTCGCGCCCGGCGGAAAACCCGACGCTTCCAATAAACGATTAATCGCCGACACAGTGAAAACTTATCTCAGCGCGAGCGGCAAAGACTTAGCCAGAGCCGAAGCCGTCGGTAACGCCGAACTTTACGTCGAGCCGCTTAAGAATTCGGCGGAAAATTATCGCACTACAATCAACGCGCCGCGTTTCGATTGCAATTTTTTTGAGACGGGAAATAATCCGCGCGAATGTTCGGGAAGCGTCAAAACAAAAACCGTGCGCGTGCCGACCGTCGCAGCGGAAAATCGTGGCGTTCAAACTTTAACTTCAGACCGAATGAATGCGAGTTTCAATCAGCAGTCAAACGACGTTCAGCAGTTTGACGCAATCGGCAGCGCGAAATTTTCCGAACTCGACCGCAACGGAACCGCCGACCAGATCGTTTTCACCCAGAGCGACGAAACGGTTCGTCTGCGCGGCAATCCGCTGGTTTCCGACGCGCGGGCGCGAGCCAAAGCCAGCGAGATTGATTGGGACACGCGCAATGAAAAATCTTTTTTGCGCGGCAAAGTTTCCACAACTTACGTCAGCCAAAAACAAACCGGCGGCGCAACGCCTTTCGGCGAATCGAACGCGCCGGTTTTCATTACGTCGGAGGCGGCGGAATTTCAACATCAAGCGGAAATCGGAACTTACACGGGCAACGCCCGCGCCTGGCAGGAAAACAATTACGTTCGCGCCGACCAATTAATTCTGCGCCAAAAACAAGGCGAACTTTACGGCGAAGGCGCCGTGCAAAGTCTGCTTTACGACGCGAAGAAAAGAGAAAACGGCGTCGAATCGAACGTGCCGGTTTTCGCTCAGTCGCAAAAGATTTTTTATTTCAAAGATAAAAATCTGCTGCGTTATGAAACCAATGTGGACATCAGGCAAGGCACTGACCGAATCATTGCGGGCGTAGCAAATGTATCTTTGAACGAGAAAAACGAAGTGGCGCAAACCGTCGCGGAAAGAAATGTCGTCGTGACATCGCCGAACCGAAAAGCCGTCGGCGATTACGCGCAATACGTCGCGGCGGACGAATCAGTCGTTCTGCGCGGCAACCCGGCGCGGATTGATGACAGTGAAAACGGCTCAACACAAGGCGCACAGGTCACGGTGTTTCTGCGCGAAAATCGTTTCATCAGCGAAAGCAAAACCAATCAAACGAATGCAGGCAGAACGCGGACGGTTTATAAAGTTAAGAAACAGTAATGGTGCTAAGGTTTATTGCTGCCTACAAAAATAATTCTTGCAATTTTCACTTTTTCAGAATTTCAAATAAACTCTTTCTTTGATGTCGAATTTTTTTCAAACGGAAAAATCAAATTCTTCAAACGGCAGAAACGGTAATGTTCCTGCCGATTCGCTTTCCGCGCTGAATTTGCAGAAAACATACGGGCGACGGCGCGTTGTTGACGACGTTTCGCTGTTTGTCGGGCAGGGCGAAGTCGTCGGTCTTTTGGGCGCGAACGGCGCCGGGAAAACGACGACGTTTTATATGATGACCGGGCTTGAAGCAGCGGAAAAAGGGAAGATTTTTCTGAACGGTCAGGATGTCACGAAGCTGCCGATGTATTTGCGGGCGCGGCTCGGTTTGGGTTATCTGCCGCAGGAGCCTTCGATTTTTAGAAAAATGTCGGCGGAACAAAATATCTTAGCCGTGCTTGAGACGATGAAACTCAAACGCGCTCAAAGGTTCGCTCGATTGGAAGAATTGCTGGAAGAATTCGGCGTGACGCACGTGCGGCGAACGCGCGGCGATGCGCTTTCGGGCGGCGAGCGGCGGCGCGTCGAGATTGCCCGCTGTCTGGCGACCGAGCCGCAGATTATTTTATTGGATGAACCGTTCGCCGGGATTGACCCGATTGCGATTGATGACATACGGGAAATTATTCTTTACTTGAAACGGCAGGGCATCGGAATTTTAATTACCGATCACAATGTCCGCGAAACGCTCGGCATCACCGACCGCGCCTATATTATGGCGGAAGGTAAAATTTTGCGCAGCGGCGAGCCAACCGCATTGGTCGAAGATGCCGATGTTCGGCGGCTTTACCTGGGCGAAAGATTTAGTTTGTAGTTTTTTGTGCTGAGAACGGCACGAAGCAATCATTTCAAATTTATGCTCTTGCTTCGCGCGGAGCTTCTGCCTCAAAACGTTTATGACTTGTATATCCGGGAAAATTTTTCGCGCTTCTTCAATTTTCAATTAACAATGACCAGCCAGTTCATCGTTGCTCCGGTCGTTTAAAACTTTGCGTCTTGTATTTTGAATCCAAATCTTCTTTCCCTTTTTTTACTCAGTTGGTTATAATAATAAGGACAATGAAATTATAAATTGTTGATTGGCAGTGAGTTTCCGAATAAAGTTTTAATCAAAATATGTCATCGTTAAGGCTTACTCAAAAATTATCTCAGCGGATGGTTTTGACTCCGCAACTCAGGCAGCGCATCGAGATGCTGCAGATGACGACGCTCGAACTCAGCGAGCTTATTCAGAATGAAATGGTCGCCAATCCGGTATTGGAAGAAGTGCAGCCGGACGAGGAGTTTGAAGAAATCTCAGAAAAAATTCTCGACCAAAACACCGACGGCAACGATGAAAGTTTTGAAAACAGAACCGAAAAGGATTATTCGGTTGACGTCGAACAATCCGATAACTTCACACCCGAACTGCCGAGCGAGAACGGATATAACGAAGAAGGCGCGGCGGATTACGAAGGCGACGATTTTTCGGTTGATAAACCGGATGCGTTTGAAGAAGTTGATTACGGCAGGGAATTTCAGGATTATCTCGATCCGGGTTATAAAACGCAGGAGATAGAATTTAAAGACGACGCGCCGAGCTTCGATCAATTTTTGTCGCGTTCGGCGTCCTTGAACGAACATCTCGAATGGCAGCTTAATCTTCAGCAAATCAGCGAGGCGTTGGAAGACGCGGCGATCTGCGTCGTCGGAAATTTAGACGAAGACGGACGGCTGACGACGAGCAACGAGGAAATCGCCGAGATGTGCGGTCATTCGGTTGAGTTGGTAGAAAAAGCCAGGCACATCGTAATGCAATTAGAGCCGGTCGGCTGCGGGGCGCGCAACGTCAAAGAATGTCTGCTCGCGCAGCTTGAGGCGAACGGCGAAGGCGGGAGTCTGGCGACGGATTTGGTCAAAAACCATCTCGAAGATTTGCAGCCGCATCGTCTTCAGCACCTCTCGAAACACACAGGCGTTGATTTGCAAGTATTAAATAAAGAGATTGATAAAATTAGGATTCTCGACCCGTATCCGGGCAGACGTTATTCGTCTGAAGAGCCGATTTACGTTTCGCCGGAAGTTTATATCGAAAAAGTCGAGGGCGATTATCTGGTTTATTTTACCGACGACGGCAGCCCGCGCCTGCGCATCTCGCCAACTTATCAAAAGCTGGTTGACCAAAACGGAACGACAAAGGAAACCAAAGATTTTATCAAAGAAAAGGTTCGCTCGGCGGTTGACCTTTTGCGAAACATCGAACATCGTCGGCAGACAATTTACCGCGTCGTCGAATGCATCATCGAACGCCAGCGCGATTTTCTCGACCACGGCGTGCAGCACATCAAACCGATGATGCTCAAGGACATCGCCGAAGACATCGGCATGCATCTTTCAACGATTTCGCGCGTCGTCAACCGCAAATACGCGCATACGCCGCAGGGCGTAATCGAACTGCGCCGGTTTTTCTCCGAAGGAATGCTTAACGAAGACGGCGAGGAAGTTTCGACCCGGATTTTGAAATTGCGCATCAAGAAAATGATCGAAGACGAAGACACGCGCAAGCCTCTGACTGACGATCAAATCGTCAAACTCTTGAGCAAAGAAGGCGTCAAACTTTCGCGCCGGACAATCGCCAAATACCGCGACCAGATGCAAATTCCCGGCTCGCGCGAACGCAAAACAGTTGTATAGCGAAGAGTGAAGGAAGAAAGACGAGGGATGAATAAGAATTATCGGTTTCTGTTCTATTCATTCTTCATTCTGTATCCTTCATTCGTCGAAAACGAGGTGGAACAGATATGAAATTTGAATATACCGGCAGACATATTGACGTAACGCCGGCTTTAAGAAGTCACGTTGAGGAACATTTCGGAAAGTTAAATCATTTATTTGACGGCGATAATGCGAGCGCTCACATCATTATCGAGGTTGAAAAAAATCGCAATCGCTCGGAAATCGTCGTCAATTGGCGCAGAGAAGTTTTGACCGCCAACACGACTAATTCCGATATGTATCAATCGCTCGCGCAGACAATTACGAAAATCGGCAAACAAGCTCTGAAATTAAAAAACAAAATTACCGACAAACAGCATCGCGCCAAGAAAGTCGGCGAGATTGCGCCTGCTGAAGAAACAATTGAACCCGCGCCGGCGACGCCGCGCATTATCGAGTCGAAGAGTTATGCGGTCAAACCGCTGACCGAGGAAGAAGCGGTTTTGCAGATTGAGGCGGAGGTAAATCAATTTCTCGTTTTTCGCAACGCCGACGACGAACGCATTTCGGTTATCTACAAACGCAAGGATGGGAATTACGGTTTAATTAAACCTTAACAAACGCCTTTCGCACAAAAACAATGCGGAAGGCGTTTATATTTTATATGGCGAAAAATAATGCCGAGCAGGAAAATTACCCGAACTTTGTGATTATCACGGGTTTGAGCGGTTCGGGAATGAGTTCGGCGACGAACGCTTTTGAGGATTTAGGGTATTTCTGCGTTGATAATTTGCCGCTGACGATGCTGCCGACGTTTTCCCGCCTGCTTTTGCCGAATGCCGAAGAAACAGTCGCCATCGAACGCGCCGCGCTCGTTATCAATATTCGTGAACGACACTTTTTATCGCAATTTCCAAGCGAACTTAAGAAAATCAGTCGAAAACTTACCGCTTACGTTTTATTTTTCGAAGCGTCGGACGAAGTTTTGCAGCGGCGTTTTTCCGAAACGCGCCGCCCGCATCCGGCAGATGTCGGCAAAGGACTGCTGGCGGCGATTCGCGCCGAGAAAGATGCGATGCGCGACGTGCGCGAAACGGCGGATTTGATTATTGACACTTCCAATCACACAGTTCACACGCTGCGGCGTTTGCTGGTGGAAAAATTCGGACAAACCAAAGAAGGCGCGCCGCTGCACGTCCAATTCCTCAGTTTTGGT
This sequence comes from Pyrinomonadaceae bacterium, assembly GCA_030448055.1. Classification (GTDB taxonomy): domain Bacteria; phylum Acidobacteriota; class Blastocatellia; order Pyrinomonadales; family Pyrinomonadaceae. The sequence goes on along the minus strand of JAUJNR010000001.1, from coordinate 1,433,919 downwards.
CATAAATACGGCGCTCCGGGTCAGGTTGATTTGTTGTTCGACGTTCGTCATCTGCCGAATCCGTATTTCGTCAAAGATTTAAAGAACTTGCCCGGCACCGATCGCCAAGTCGTCGGTTTTCTGGAAAAAGAAGACGAAGTTAAAGAAACTGTCAAACGCTTTACCGATTTGCTCGAATATCTGCTGCCGCTTTACAAACGCGAAGGAAAATCCTATTTGACCATCGGAGTCGGCTGCACTGGCGGACGACACCGCTCGGTGATGATCGCCGAACGTTTAGCCGGAGCATTTAAGAAAGATAGTTACGAAGTGTCGGTAACGCACCGCGATGTGCAGAAGTATAAGTGAAAAAGTTGCAGTGCGGCGTGAACGAAAATCGAAAATTGCAAATCGAAAATAAGTTATGTCTGAGCTGAAAAAAATCGGCGGCGTGATCGTTTCGCACGGGCAGGTCGCCAACGAATTGGTGGCGGCGGCGGAAACGGTGGTCGGAGCGCAGAATCATCTGACGGCGGTCTCAATCGGCTGGCACGACGATGTCGAAATGGCGAAAAACGAAATCGAACGCGCTATCAGACAAGTTTCGCAGGGCAGCGGCGTTTTGGTTCTAACCGATATGTTCGGCGGCACGCCGACGAATATCTCGGCGATGTTTATTAAAGAAAACGAAGTCGAAATCGTGACGGGCGTCAATTTGCCGATGGTTATCAAGCTGGCTTTGCAAAATAAGGAAACGACTTTGAGCGAAATGGCGAAGGATGTCGAAGAGCAAGGCAAACAGGCTATCTATCGCACGGGCAAATTGCTCGAACCGCAAAAACCCCGCTGAAACGATGCTTAGCAGACGAGTAAAAGTCATTAATCAGCTTGGACTTCACGCCCGTGCCGCTGCCGCTCTGGTGCGGCTTGCCGGAACTTTTCAGAGCGACATAAAAATCATTCGCGCGGATAATCGGGTCGTCGCCGACGCGAAATCAATCTTGAGCGTTTTGACTTTGGCGGCGGCAAAAGGCACTGAACTGAAAATTGAAGCCATCGGCGATGATAAAAAAGAGGCGGTGAAAAAAATTGAAGAAATTTTTAAAAAAGGATTCGGAGAAATATAGATTCTCGCATTATGTCATTTGAAGAGGTAGATTTTCCCGGAACAAATAAAAAAGTCGGCATCGTCGGCGTTCCGCTCGGTTACGGCGCGGGACAGAAGGGAAGCGAACTCGGTGCGACGGCAATCAGACTGGCAAATATATGCGGCGGTTCGCTGGCTTCGCACATCGCCGAACTCGGCTACGCGGTGAAGGATTACGGCGATGTCGAAATCGTCAAACCCGATTACGTTGCCAAAGATGGAGACACGCCAAAATATCTGAAGGAAATAATCGCTTCCTACGCCAATGTGTCGAAAAGTTTGAAAGAGATTTTAGGCAACGGCGATTTTCCGGTAATTTTGGGCGGCGACCATTCAATCGCCGCCAGCACGTTTTCAGCAGTGGCTTCTTTTTACCGGGCGCAGGAACAGGAAATCGGTTTGATTTGGCTCGACGCGCACGCCGACATCAACACGGCAGATTCTTCGCCGTCAGGAAACGCTCACGGAATGCCGCTCGCCGTAATTCTCGGTTACGGCGAGCATTCGATAATCAATCTCGAAGGCTACTCTCCGAAACTCAATCCGAAATTTTGCACGCATGTCGGCGCGCGAGATTTGGATTTGAGCGAAAAGCGGCGCATTCGTGAACTCGGAATGCGCGAGAATTTTTTTACGATGTCGGACATTGACCGGCGCGGAATGCTCGCCTGTATGGAAGAGGCGATAGAAATCGCGGCGCAAGCGCCGGGCGGTTATGCCGTCACGTTTGACGTGGATATTATTGACCCGCGTCTCGCGCCCGGTTCGGGAACGCTCGTGCGCGGCGGCATAACCTACCGCGAAGCGCATCTCGCGCTCGAACTAATCCACGAAAGAGGCGGAATGCGCTCGTTTGAAATCGTCGAAGTCAACCCGATGCTCGACCAAAGTAATATCACGGTCGAACTGGCGGGCGAACTTATTTTATCGGCTTTGGGGAAAACCATTCTGTAAAACGGTTTTTAGTTTTTGGTTTTTGGTTTTTAGTCTTTATTTCTTGCTCAAGTTGAGCTGAAATAACCTGCTAAAAACTATTGGCAAAAAACTAAAAACTAAAAACCAAAAACATCAATTCTAAAATATGAAAACCCGCATTGGTATAATCTTCGGCGGACGTTCGGGCGAACACGAAATTTCAGTTCGGTCGGCGAAAACCGTCATCGAACAAATTGACAAGGAAAAATACGACGTTGTTCCCATCGCTATCGGCAAGGAAGGCAATTGGCTGAGTCCCGCCGAGTCGGTCGAATTGTTTCCGTGGGAAGTCAGACAAAAAATTACACAGGACGGCGAGAAATTTTCGGGCGACAAAATCGCGCTGCTCGGCGATACGAAATACAACGGCTTGATAAACCTCGACGGCGACGGAAATTTCCAGCCGCTCGACGTGGTTTTTCCAGTGCTGCACGGAACCTTCGGCGAGGATGGAACAATTCAAGGGTTGCTGGAAATGGCAAACATTCCATACGTCGGCTGCGGCGTTCTGGCGTCGGCTTGCGGAATGGACAAGGTTTTTATGAAATCCTTATTCCGCGATTCGGACTTGCCGATGTGCCGCTACGTCTGGTTTTTGCGCGGCGAATGGGAACGCAACGCCCACCAGGTGGTTAATCAAGTCGAGGTAAAACTTGGTTATCCGTGTTTCGTAAAACCAGCAAATCTAGGTTCGTCAGTCGGCGTCTCGAAGGCGGAGGACGAATCTTCGCTCGTCAAAGCCATTGAACTCGCCGCCGAGTATGACCGCAAAATTATCGTCGAAGAAAATCTGGATATGCGCGAAATCGAGTGCGCTGTGATCGGAAATGAAACGCCGCAAGCGAGTCTGCCTGGCGAATACATCATCCGCGCCGACGATAAAAAATTTCTCGATTACACGGAAAAATACGCCGGAACGGGCAATAACGAATTCGTCGTTCCCGCGCTCGTCTCCGATGAATTATCGGCAAAAATTCAACAAATGGCGGTGGCGGCTTACCGCGCGATTGACGGTTCGGGCTTGGCGCGGGTGGATTTCTTTTTGAGGAACGACCCCGGCATACTGCTCATTAACGAAATCAACACTCTGCCCGGTATGACCGATTCGTCCGGCTTTCCGAAAATGTGGGCAGGCAGCGGAATGGAATTTCCACAGGTGATTGACGAACTTATAAAATTGGCGTTTGAACGTCACGCCGACAAATCGAGAAACAAAACAAGTTTCTAAATTGATTTGCAAATGCCGCATTTATCGGTAAAACTACTGCCATCGGTTAAAAGCCGTAAATTCAAGGAGGAACAGAAAAATGTCAGTAGCAAAAAACATCGAAATCACGTCAACATCGCCTTCGAGTTTCGAAGATGCCATCGAAAAGGGCATTGCCAGAGCGTCGAGTACAATCAATAATGTGAGCGGCGCCTGGATTAAAGATCAGAAAATTAACATCAGCGACGGAAGAGCCACCGAGTATCAAGTAGCGATGATTATAACTTTCGTGTTAGACGACTCAAATAGAGACGATGACGACGATAGCGGCGGAAGGTCTGGCGGACGCGGCGGAAAATCCGGCAAAGCTAAAAAAAGATAAAAAGCGTCGTAAATAAAAAGGTAAAAGGCAAAAATAAAAAAGCCGTCGGCGATAAATGAGAACGTTTATCGCCGACGGCTTTTTTATTTTTATCTCTTGGCTCTTTCCTTTTTTACTTTCCCGCTTTCGCCGCGTTGTAACCTTTGCGCGTTCTGATGGTGAGATTAGGTTTGGCAACACGAATTTCGATAGCGCGCCATTTGCCGTCTTTTTTAGTGTTCGTCGGCTGATAGCCGAGCGTATATTGGGTGCCGAGTTCTGCGACGATGTTTTTAAAAGCTTCGCGCATCGCTACGCCGCCCGGCGTCGGAATAAATAAGCCGCCGCTTTTTTCGGCGAAATTTTTGAGCGCCGCCTGATTTTGAAAGCGGTTATTCCCGGCATTTACGACCGACATATCAATTGTGTAAATAGTGGCACCGGCGGCGACGGCGGCTTTTAAGGCTTTGTCGGCAGAACGCGCGCTTCTAGTGTCCGCGCCGTCCGAAAGAACGATTATTGCCTTGCGCTTTTCGCCGCGTTTGCCGAGTTCGACGGCGGCTTGATAAATCGCATCGTTGAGAACGGTCATTCCCGCCGCCTTGAGATTGAAAACTTTTTCAGCGATGTCGCGGCTGTTCGAGAAATCCTGCACGAGCGAAACTTTCGAATCAAAATTATAAATCGCCGTCACATCGTCGGTACGCAGACCGTCGAGAAAATTTATTGCGGCGGAACGCGCCATCGAAACGCCGCCTTCCATACTGCCCGAAGTATCCATCAAAATGACGGCGGCAAACGGCGTTTCTTCGGCTTCAAAAAAATCAACCGTTTGCTCCAGCCCGTCTTCCAAAACTCTAAATTGATTTTGTTTCAGATCCGTTACCGGTTTGCCTTTCACATCAGTCACGGTGGCGTTCAAGACGACGATTGAAGATTCGATGTTGATGATTTCGTTATCGTCCTGAGCAGAAACTGCGATGTGAAAACAACCCAAAACGAGAAACGAGAAATAAGAAATGAGAATTAAATTTTTTAAGACTCTTTTGATTCGTTGCTTCTCACTTTTCATTTCTTATTTCTCACTCGTTTCTTTTCTCACTTATCAATATTTTTGCCGAATCGCAGAAACCGCACGACTTTCAGAAGCAGGTTTGAGCTTTCGACGGCGACGACCGAAACGCTGTAACGCGTGGTTTTCCTTAATTCGTCAACCAGTTTAATCGTGTTGTTTTGCAAAGTTTTCAAGGCGTTGACGACCGACAGCGATTTGCCGTCCAACTCGGCGCTTTTATCGTCATCATCGCCGCCGAGTTCGTTGCGAATTTTCTTGACGAGCTTTTCGAGACGGTCTAATTTTTTTTGATCGGTCGGAGAAATTTGGTTGTTTTCCAGAAAAGATTTTTCCAGTTCGTCGCTGAGTTTGACGGCTTCTTCGCCGCGTGCCAGAAGTTCGGCGTAATCCTTTTTCTCGCGTTCGATGCGTTGTTTGGCGAGGCTTTCCTGAATGCCAGTCGGCAAATCTTCTTTCGGCGGCGTTCCGTTCCGCGTCGTCGCGTCCGATTGTGCGTTAGCCGTTCCGAATAACGCAGCGACGAGTAAAAATATAAAGAATAATTGAAAAAAAATGCGAGACATAATTTCGGTAAATGTTATTTACTGGTCGGTGTCCTGTGGAGCGTCAATGATTGTGCCTGTGACCATCTCAACCAATTTTACTAAAAACTCATCTTCCGCCGCGCCGGTGCTGGCAAGCGTCGTCCATTCCGACTGCAAACCGTTTTCCGAACGACCTTCGACTTTCGCCGTGACGGAAACATTGTTTTGAATGCCGTCAATTGACTGAATCTCGATTGTCAAAGTATAACGTCCGCGCGTCCACGAAGCGTCGGAATTCGGCAGAACGGCGTAACGATTTAGTTCGTTGCGGCTGATGACCGCGCCTTTGGCGAAAACAAGCGGTTCGGTAACAATGATGCCGTCGCCTTTTCTCGAAGCCGCCTCGTTGACAAGGAGTTTACGCTCTTTCAAAACTTCAAGTACATTTTCAACTAACACATCACGGCGCGAAGCCATGCGGTAAGGATTCGCCAATTGTTCGCGCACTTTCGTTTTGTCTTTGCCGAAATCAAACGAACGGCTCGGCGGCTCGTTGCTGCGTTGCGTGCCGGTGATTTTTACGCCTTCTTCACGAATCTTTGCCGTTTGCGGGTCAATGCCTTTTTGGGCGGACGCAAAAGTGCCGGAAAGAACAATCGCCGAAATGATAAAAAATAATCTTTTCATAAATTTAATATAGCGTAAACGAATGCCGAACTGAAAGTTTGATGTGATTAAATTTTGATTAGTTGTAACGGGTAATCACGGGTTTGGTTTTTGGTTTTTGGTTTTTGGTTTTTGGTTTTGCAATTCCCATAAAAGCAGATGTTTTAAGAATGCGTGATGAGCGGCGAAACGCGCGATACAGAAACCAGCGAAGCCGTCGAGAAATCCGCCTTTTAAAATGTAATTTTGGAGAAACGTCGTCGAGCCGGCGGCGGCAACTTTAAAAGCGGAAGTTTTTTTTCCGCGCTCGAACATTTGTTCGGCGGCGAGCGGCGCGTAGCGCGTGCCGATCATTCGGTGATGATGCGCGGCGTTTTCGACCGTGAAATGCAGAATATCGCCGTTTAATTTTTCAATTTTCGCTGTCGCGTCCATTTGAACTGATTCGTGAATCAAAACGTCTTTCCATTTTCCCCGGCGGCGATTAAAAAATCTGATCTGCCAATCGGGATACCAGCCGCCGTGTCGAATCGGGCGATTCATATAAAACGACAGGCGCGGAATGCGATAGCCGTCAGCCAAATCGTTTTCCGGTAAATTTTTTAATTTTAATATCTCGTTTTTTAATTGTTCGGAAACGCGCTCGTCGGCGTCGAGACTGAAAATCCAATCGTGCGCGGCGCAATCAGCGGCATATTGTTTTTGCTTGGCAAAACCTGCCCATTTTTTCGTTAAGACTTTCGCGCCGAGCGATTCGGCAATCGCTCTGGTGCGGTCGGCGCTTTCCGAATCAACGACTAAAATTTCATCTGCCCAAATCGCTGATTCAACGGCTTCGGCGATTTTGTTTTCTTCATTAAAAGCAATAATGCAGGCGGAGATTTTCACGAGTGAGATTGTCGCAAAGTTCAAGCAAAATATAAAGGGTCGGCAAACCAACCCTTAAAGTCATTTGTTAAGTGAAACGAAAAACAGTCAAATAAAATCTTAATCTTTATCGTCCGCCTCCGGCATCGGCGAATCAACTTCGATATTGTTTAGTCGAAACGTCGTTGAAGTCGCCCGCTGCAAATCCGACAGCGATTTATTGTAATCGGTCTCGGCGCGAATCTCAGCGTTGCGGGCATTGGTCAAAGCGTTTTCGCGCTGGAATAAAAGAAACGTCGTCGAACGTCCGACTTCGTAAAGTTTGCGCTCGCCCTCAAGCTGGATTTCCGCGTTGTCGCGCGCGCGCCGCGCCGTTAAGATTCGCTGTCTGGAAGTTTCGACGGCTTGCACTGCGTTGCGAACGTCGGCGACAACAATTTGTTCCTGCGACCGCGCTTGCGCTTGCGTTTGCTGCTCTTGAATTCTCGCGCCCGCCAAATTCGCCTTTGCCGTTGTATTACGGAAAGGAATTTCAAACGTCACGCCAACCGAATAACTTGGCGCATCCGAGCGGAAAAGATTTCTGATTGATTGAAACGACCCGCCGTTGAAGAAACCGGGTGTTCCCGGAACTGTCAACGAAGTTTGATCAATCGTCTGCAAACCGGCATTTCGTAACAGAATATTCAAATTCCGTCGCAGTGTTTCATCATTGCCGCTGAACTGCTGAATGATTGTGTCGTCCGTATTTTGATTGCCGAGCGACAAACCGCCTAGCGAAAAAGACGAAACAAGATCAATACGCGGCTTGGTTTGATTTTTAAAGTAATCAATGTCAATCGCCGTTATCTCCCGCTGAAGTCGGAGACGACGCAGTTCGGGGCGATTATCAATCGCGTCTTTGATGGCATCGTCAATGATTATCGGCTCATCGCTATATACCGGCGTGTCGGTCGGCACGAACGATTGCGTCCATTCGGGTGCGGACGCCTCGCGCAGAAGAAGCGTTTTTAATGAGTTTTCAGCGGTCGAAACTTGCTGCGTGGCTGATAAAAGTTCGCCTTCGCGGTTGGCGAGTTCGGTGGCGACTTCGGCGCGGGCGAGCGGCGCGGCGCTGCCAACTTCGATTTTAACTTCGATCTGCCTGAGATTTTCACGCGCCAGATTTACATTCGCCACTTGATTCTGCTGGTTGCGCAGCGCGAACACCAAATCCCAGTAAGCCTGCTGAACCCGCGAAATTATATCAATCGTTTGGCGGCGAAAATCGGCGTCGGATTGCTGTAGACGCTTGCGCTGAATTTTTATCTGGCGTCGCGTGTTGTCAACACCGAAATTGCGAAACAGCGGTTGATTGTATGTGACGCCGAGATTGCTGAAATACGTCGTGCTGGAGTTTGAGGTGACGAGTCCGCTCGTCTGATTGAAATTCGTATTGTTGCGCGAATTGCTGCCCGTCTGACTGTTGTTGAAGAAAGTGTTGATGTTACCGCCGCCGCGCTCGAAAAGTTTGTTGACGCCGGCATCAACGCGAAAATCGTTGGAAGCGGACGAGCCGGTCGTCGCGTTGCGCGAATAATTCGGCGTGACGGAAAAACTCGCGTCGTATGCGCCGCGAAGCGAACGAAGCTGCGTTTCCTGAAACCGCACGTCGTCACGCGCGACTTCGATGTCGTTGTTGTTTTCGAGTGCTTTGCGAATCGCTTCGTTCAAAGACAACGGCACAGTTTGCGTCGTCTGTATGCCGGCGCGCACAAGATACGGAGAGGTTAAGTTTGAGGCGGTTGAATAATCAGCGGTTTTCGCTGCCGCTGCTGCAGGGGCAGCGTTCGGCGACGTTGATTTTTCGTTTGTATCAAGCGTTTTGCTGGTGATTTGCGTCGGAGCGGTTTCGGTCTGTGCGGCGATTTCCTGACAGTTCAAACCGAAAACAAACGCGCCGAGGCAAAGAAAACTAAAAATAAGGCGCAAATTATTCATGATAAAAAAGACTCCGAGATTATTGGGTTGCTAATAAATATAAGATTACAAACTCGAAAATTTACTACGTCCTAAAAAAATTGTTTGTTTCAAAAAAATGGATTATAAAGAATTGCCAGCCGCCAAAGCGGGGACACGGTAAACCGGAAACTTTGAACTTTGCTTTGATTTAAGTTATCTTCAAACATTTAAGACACATCTATTTTCAAAAGGAGAAGTTAATAAAAATGGGAATTAAAGTAGGAATAAACGGCTTCGGACGAATCGGGCGGAATGTGATGCGAACCGCTCTCGGCGACGCGGACATAGACTTTGTGGCGGTCAACGATTTGACTGACACAAAAACGCTGGCTCATCTTCTAAAATACGATTCGGTGATGGGCAATCTCGAACAGGAGATTTCGGCTGAAGGCGACAAGATCAGCGTCGAAGGCGAGAGTTTCAAAGTTTTCAGCGAGAAAGACCCGGCGCTGATTGATTGGAATTCGGTGGGCGCGGAAATCGTCATCGAATCAACCGGCAGGTTTACAAAAGCCGAAGACGCGGCGAAACACATTCGCGGATCGGTCAAAAAAGTCATCATTTCCGCGCCCGCCAAAGGCGAAGACGTGACCATCGTTCTCGGCGTGAATGAGGAAATGTATGACGCGGCAAACCACAACATTATTTCCAATGCTTCCTGCACGACCAACTGTTTAGCGCCGGTAGCTAAAGTAATACACGAACGTTTCGGCATCAAGAACGCTTTGATGAACACGATTCACTCTTACACGAACGACCAGCAATTGCTTGATCTGCCGCACAAAGATTTGCGCCGCGCGCGCGCCGCCGGGCTTTCGATGATTCCGACTTCTACGGGAGCGGCAAAAGCCGTCGCGCTTGTGATTCCCGACTTAAAAGGAAAGTTTGACGGAATCAGCGTGCGCGTTCCAACTCCGAACGTTTCTCTGGTTGATGTCGTGATGAACGTCGAGAAAGAAACTTCGACCGAAGAAGTCAACCAGGTTTTGAAAGACGCCGCGAACGAAGAGTTAAAGGGTATTCTCGCGTTTTCAGAAGAACCGCTCGTCTCGATTGATTTTCGCGGCAACTCGAATTCGTCAATCGTTGACGCGGAAAACACGAAAGTCATCGGCGGAACGATGGTTAAAGTTCTTTCGTGGTATGACAACGAGTGGGGCTATTCGTGCCGCGTGCGGGATTTAGTGAAATTTATCGCTGACAAAGGATTGTAAAATATAAGTCAAAGGCGAGTAAGTAAATTCCTCGCCTTTATTTATGAAGAAATACACAATAATTTCAATTTCACTCTTTTTGGTTGGAGCAGTTTCGTTTGTAGTTGCTAGTTATACACTTCAAAGCTATCGGGAATTTTTAGCATTGTTCTCGTATTACGGTATAGACATTGTTGAATTAAACAACAAGCAGGCTGCCGAAACCATTTTCAACTTTAGAATCGGCATCGTAAAATATACGCTTCTAGGAATCGTTGCTTGGACGACAAGTGTATTTTTTTTAATTAAAAGATTGAAAAAAGTATGAACAAAAAGACGATCAAAGATGTAGACATCAAAGGCAAGCGCGTTTTCATTCGAGTAGATTTTAACGTGCCGATAAAAAGCGGCGCGATTGAAGACGACACGCGCATCAAAGGCGCGCTGCCGACGATAAAATACGCGATTGAGCAAGGAGCGAAAGTCATTCTCGCCTCGCATCTTGGCAGACCCTTGAAAGATAAAAAGAAAGCCGAAGAAAAGGGAATGCCGTATGACGCGAATAAATATTCGCTCAAACCCGTTTACGAATATTTGCGGGCGCTGCCCGAATTGAATGACGCTCCAGCAACGGATGAAAAATTTTCGGAAAATGCAAAACAAAATGCAAAGGAAAATTCAGCTCCTGATAACGGTCGAATTGCAAACGGGTTGACGCCTGAGTTAAATCGCCGTGTTGAAATGCTGCAAATGAATTCGACTGAATTAAGCGAATTAATTGAGCGAGAGAGGCAGGGAAAAGTATTTTTCGCCGATGATTCTGTCGGCGAGGAAGTCAAACGCAAAGTTGACGCGCTCAAAGAAGGCGAAGTTTTGCTGCTCGAAAATCTGCGTCTGCACGCCGAAGAAGAAGCGAACGACGACGATTTCGCCCAGCGGCTCGCCGAACTTTGCGATGTTTACGTCAACGACGCTTTCGGCGCCGCGCATCGCGCGCACACCTCAACCGCCGGAATCACGAAATTTGTTGACACGGTGGTCGCCGGACTTTTGATGGAAAGGGAATTGAATTTTTTATCGAAAGCCCTGAACAATCCCGAACGCCCGTTCGTCGCCATTTTGGGCGGCGCGAAAGTCTCCGATAAAATTCCCATCATCGAATCTTTAATCGAACGCAAAGTTGACAAACTCCTTATCGGCGGCGCGATGGCTTATACATTTTTCAAAGCGAACGGCTACACGGTCGGCAAATCTCTAGTCGAAGACGAGATGATACCGAAGGCTTTGGAGATTGAAAAGATGGCGAAAGACGCGGGCGTCGAGTTGATTCTGCCGACCGATCATCAAGTCGTGGATTCTTACGACCCGATTAATTCGCGCAAAACGATTCCGGTTGATTTTACAAACACGGGCTTAGTCGGTTTGGACATCGGCGCTGAAACAGTGGCTATTTTCACACAGGCTTTGCAGGGCGCGAAAACAATCGTCTGGAACGGTCCGATGGGAATGTTCGAGGAAAAGCCGTTCGACGAAGGCACGAATGCCATCGCAAAAGCGGTGGCGGACGCCACTGACGCGGGCGCGACTTCGATTGTCGGCGGCGGCGATTCGGTTTCGGCAATCAATCAAGCGAATTTGGACGATAAAATTTCGCATATCTCGACCGGTGGCGGCGCGACTTTAGAATTTCTGGCGGGCGACGAGTTGCCGGGCGTGGCAGTTTTGAATGATAAATAAATATACTGTTGATCAAATCTTTTGAGTTCTTAAGGAGAGAATATGCCTAAAGTAAAATTTGTTGAAAACAAAATACGTAGAATTGAAGGTTTTGAAGTAAAGATTCGGCATCGTGACGGAAAGGATGTCAGAAGCGATATGGAAGGATTGCCGACATACGATTTTGAGCGGGCAGCCAACTCTGCTATTAGCGTGTCCGATTGGATAGATTCGAGATTCAATCCATATTTTGCCGGATTTAATATTGAGGTTGTATATCCGAATGGTGAAAAAGTTCATGGTGCTACTAAACTGGGCAATGTTAGAGAATCATACGGCTGAAATACGATAGACTTAATTTGTTAATCAAGTTGATTTGAAAAAAATGAGAAAACCTGTTATCGCGGGAAATTGGAAGATGTATAAACTGCTTTCTGAAGCGGTTGACACGGCATTGGCGTTAAAGCCTTTAGTGGCAAATGCTAATCACTGCGAAGTCATTATCGCGCCGGTTTTCGTTCATTTGAAAACCGTCGCCGATAGGTTGGAAGGCTCGAATATAAGAGTCGCGGCGCAAAATTGCTCGACCGAACAAAAAGAAGGGGCGCACACCGGCGAAGTCGGCGCGGAGATGATTAATGATGTCGGCGCGTCGCACATTATCGTCGGACATTCCGAGCGGCGGCAGTTTTACGGCGAGACGGACGAGAGCATAAATAAAAAGACGAAAGCGGCTTTAGCATTCGGTTTGACGGCGATTGTCTGCGTCGGCGAAATGCTGGCGGAAAGGGAATCGGGCAATGCCGAATCGGTTGTTAAAACGCAGCTTGTCGCGGCGACGGACGGTTTGACAGTTTCCGATATGGAACGTATTATTATCGCTTACGAGCCTGTTTGGGCAATCGGCACCGGGAAAGTTGCCACGCCTGAACAGGCTCAAGAAATGCACGGCTTTATTCGCCAAACCGTCAGCCAAACGCACGGGAAAGAAATTGCAGATGCAATCAGAATTCTTTACGGCGGCTCGGTTAAGCCGGACAACATGGCGGGTTTGATGCAAAAGACGGACATTGACGGCGCGCTAGTCGGCGGCGCGAGCCTCGAAGCGGCGAGTTTCGCGCAAATTGTTAATTTTAAATAACACGGAAGTTTATTATTGTGGTTTATTTTTTATATACGTTATTTTTTCTGTCGTGCGTCGCGCTGATTGCGAGCGTTCTGCTCCAACCGGGCAAAACCGACGCGGGCGCGCTTTTTACCAGCAACATTTCCAGCACGGCGTTTCAGCCGCGCGGTTCCCAAACGATTTTGTCAAAGATCACGATTGTCGCGGCGAGCATTTTTATGCTGTCGGCTTTGCTTTTAGCGATGCCCGCACTGACGGGAAATATCTCGGTGCTGGAAACCGTGGGAGATACACCTGCGGAATCAACGCCGGTCGCCGATGCGAATGTTGACGCGAACGCAAATGCGGCGATTGACGCAAATGCAAATACGGCGAATATCAATAATTTGCCGTCGAATGTAATTGTGGTAACGAATACAAACTCCACGGCTGATGCGTCGAATACGGCGGCAAACGCGACATCTAATGTAAACGCGGCGGCAAAGATTGACGAGCCAAAACCACCGATTGCGGCAAATGCGAATCGTTAGTTTTTATGTGTAAAAACAGCAAAATCTGAATACTCATTTGAAAATTTGCGTCGGTAAAAAAGGTTGGTATTTGAAAAATTGGATTTGCGGGGACGTGGCGGAATTGGTATACGCGCAGCGTTGAGGTCGCTGTGGGGCAACCCATGAGAGTTCGACTCTCTCCGTCCCCACCAAAAAATTAAAAGCGAGCCGGAGTTTTAATTCGGCTCGCTTTTTTATTCAACCGAACATTTTCTTAAAGTGACGATACCAATCGCTTTGGAAAACTTCGCGCTCATCGTATTTCGTTTTCAACTTCAAAAAGTCGGCAAACTGCGGGTAACAATCCGTAATTTGCTTTTTTGTCGTCCAGCGGTGATAAGTCAGGTAAAAACTTCCGCCGAATTCGACGGCGCAGTCAATCAATCGTCGAAAATCTGTTTTCGCTTTTTCGATTTTGTCGAAACTGTGTTCGATGTGAAGATTGAAAATTACGCAGGCGAAATCTTCGCGCGCCCAAGCCAGAAAACTTTCGTCGTCCTGTTTGATCAGCCGAATTGTCCCGTAAATTAACTCAACCTTGTTTTCTCGAAAGTCCGTGCGGACTCGTTCGAGAAAATACGGCAGCGAGCCGAGCGGAATGTAAATTTCCGTAATCATTTCCGAACCAGGGTTTTTCGCCGCGAGTTTGCGGTCTATCTCCACGTGATAATAATCGAGATAAACGCTGAGTTGATGCGTGTCAGACCAGTAAACCTGCCCGTCGGTGGCGAGGTAATGCGCGGCGTAAAGTTCAAAGGCTTTTTGTTTATCAACGTGCGCCAGAAGCAGTAGATTTTTCCAGTCTTCGTTTGAAAGTTCCCGACAAGATTCGATAAGCGTTTCATCCGAAACGGGAAGATAACACGAAAAAACGCCGGTTCGCAGAAAATCTTTTGATTCGGGAGCAATGGCAAATTGAAAATCTCCGTAAAGAAAATTTTTATTGATTCGGTCGGCAAAAAGCGATTCGAGATTTTCGACCGTTTCGATTGTTACGAAGCGTCTGACTTTGCGGCGTTCGGCTAAACGAAGCGTGACGGAGGCGATGATGCCGAACAAACCGTAGCCGCCAATAGCGAGACGGAAAAGTTCGGCATTTTCGCGGCGGCTGCAATTTAAGATTTCGCCGTCTGCCGTAACAATGCGAAACGATTCGACATCATTAATAAAAGGTTTCATCTGCAAGCCGCGTCCGTGAATGTTCGCCGAAATCGCTCCGCCGATGCTCAAGCGGTCGGCGCCCGTCTGTTTTTGGCGAATTCCAACCTGATTTTTCGCGCCCGTCTGCGCCGAAACCGTATAGCCGACGAGTTCGTTCCATTTTATTCCGCCTTCGACCTCAATTAATTTTTCGCGCGGCTCGAATTTAAAGACGCGATTCATTTCCGACATATCCAGTAAAACGCCGCCGGTTAAAAACTGCTGCCCGCCCATCGCGTGAAAACCGCCCGCCACGGAAATTGATTTTCCAGCGGACACTGCTTTTTTGATTGCCGTTTGAATGTCTTCGGCTGATTCCGGTTTGACGATTTCGCAGACGTTTGTTCTGTTAAGTTTCGAGTGTATGTCGTTGACGTAAATGTCGTTTGCTTTATTCATATCATTTAATTCATCACGGCTAAACAAAGCGCTTCGCCTTCGGCAAGCGACGCGTTTTGCAGTGCAGGCGCGGTTAGATACCTCTGCCTAAAAGTTTCTGCCGAATCCAAACTTTTGAGCGTAAAATTCTTTTTGTGTAAAAATTCAATTAATTCCGAACGGTTAAAGCCGGAGCGAAAAGGCTCGCCGCGAATTTTCAACCAAAAATCTACGAGTTTCGATGAATTGCGAAAGGCGATTTTGTCGTTTGCCTGCCGTTCCATAAACGTAAATGCGAATTGGCTGTGTCTCGCGCTGTTTTGCCGAACAAAATCAAATAAATTTTCAATTTCAGATTCGGCGAGATACATCAATAAACCTTCGGCAACAAAAAGAGTTTTTTCGTTCGGACGGAAACAACCGGCGTTGAGAACATTTTCGGTCAAGAAATTTTCGGTCAGATCGAGCGCGACAAATTTCAAATTGTCGTTTGCCAATTGATGTTTTTCAACGACGGATTTCTTAACGGTTTGCGTCGCCCTACGATCAATTTCAATAAAATTAACGTCGTGAAAGTTTTTGTGCAGACGTAAAGCCAGCGTGTCGAAGCCCGCGCCGAAGATGACGATTTGCTGGAAATCTTTCGCCAACGCGCCGCGCGCGATTTCTTCGAGTCGGCGTTTACGAACCAAATAATGAAGCTGAATGCCGGGAATGACGAGGTTTTCGAGAGCGTTCAAAAACGGGCGCAGAATTTTTCTCTGCTTTAACAGGTAAACGAGTTTGTTTGAAGGCGGGCGAGAGTCAGCAAAGATTTTGCTTAACTCAATGGTTTGAGTGGGAAGAAGCGATTTGACAGCTTCGTTTTGCGACAGAAAAACTGCGCTTTCAGCTATCAAATATGCCGTCGCGCTGGCTCGGTTAGTTTTCAAATCCGTAAATCTCCTTTTGATTTACAGACTAAGGCAGAGCCGAAAAAAGAGGTTGGAGAATGTGACAGTTTTTCAAAGTGTCATAATTAAAAAAAAGCTATCTCAAAAATACTTTGAGACCTTGGCGATTAACGGCGGCATTGACGCGGGCGGAAACCGAATACGCACAAGCTAAGGGTAACGGACGACGATGATAACAAAGTAGCTGTTTCCGCCTCGCGTCCAATAACTTGTTCGATGCGCCGTTATTAAAGAAAGGTTTCGGCTTCCTCACGCGCCACAACTTTAAGTTCGTGTTTTCTCAAAGCGTCAACAAATTCTTCTGCCGTCCATAAATAAAGGTCATCACCAGAGAAAAACCGAAACTCTGCCGTTTGCGTTTCCTCATGCCAAGTTTCGTGTCCGACGGCAACGACGCAACTTTCGTTTTCAAAACGTAGCAGAGCGACAACTGTGCTACCAAACTCATCCTCGTATAATTCAAAAAGCGTGAACTGCTTTCCAAGTAATTTCGACAAAAGAGCGTCCTCTTCTGCTAGAATTTCAGGGAGCGGATCTTCAACCAAATGCGAATCGCTGCTGACGGACAACACAAACTCGTCCTTAAATTGTTTCCATGAAAAGTAACGAATTGCACCGGGCGCGTCAAAACTAAAAACAACTTCGGCTAAATCAAGTTCCGAAATAGAAACGCCTTCAAGTTCATACAAACGCCGTTTGGCAGAAACAAGTCGCGTGCCCAAACAAGGTTTCAAACTCTCAATAATTGTAATCTTGTCCATTACAGCGAAAGCATCGAACTTTGATTTATACTGAACTGCTATCTTCTTATACCGAATTTTTATACAGCTCTTTTTACCGCGAAGTCAAAGAAATGTTTATTTTATCGGCATTTAGTTTTATCTTTTCAATCAGATTATAATTCGCGTGAAATTTTTCAACGGAATTATAAAATCATACGTCAAAAATACTGAATGAGGCTCACGACATACCTTTGAATTAACCAAGTGATGATTTCGTATTATCTTGTTCCAATTAAAAAAGTTTGAATTGAACGGTCAGATACTTTTTCGGATTCTGCCGAAAATCGTAAATCAATTTTGTGCCTTCCGACGAAAGCTGATTGACGTTTGCCGCCGTTTGGTTGACGTTGTTGTAAAGCGTTTCGTCGGTCAGCAATTTGCCGATTGTGCCTTTGCCAGCTTGCGTGTCGCCGAGAATAATTTCAAATTTTTCAGCCGTCGTGTTAAGCCGCGCAATCGTCGTCCGCGCGTCTTCGTAAAGCCGTTCGTCTTTCAAAAATTTCCCGGCCGTTCCGCGTCCCTCGTTCAAATCATTGGTGATTAATTTGAAATCGTCGGCGATACCGTTAATTTTCGCGGCTGAAACTCGCAAGTCGGCAATCGCGGCGCGCGATTCGTTATAGATCGCATCATCGGTCAAAAACTTTCCGGCAGTTCCTCGTCCGGCGCGTAAATCCGTGGAAATGGCTTCGAGCTGCCGGACGCTGCGGTTCAGATTGTCGTAAAGTTCAGGGTCGTTCAAAAGTTTCCCCGCGCTGCCGTCGCCGCGGTTGATGCGGTCAATCGTATTTTGTAATTTGGCTAAAGTGAGTTTGGTTTCGGCGACGGTCGCATCGAGATTGTTATACAAAGACTCGTCGTTGATAACGCGCCCCAAGGTTCCTTCGCCGCGATTGGCTTTGTTGAGAATTTCATTGGTCGGAATGGAAAGTTTATTTATTTGTTGCAAAAGTTCGTTGCCCGTTTGAGTCAGTTGGTTGATTGACATCGCCGAAGTCGAGGCAAGAACGTGATTTTCCGCCACTGTCGAGCCGTTGGAACTTCCCGGCGTGACATTTATCATTTTATCGTTGGCGAGCAGCGACGTGGCGACGAGCTGCGCGGTCGAGTCGGTCCGAATGCGCTCGGAAATCGGTCTGCCATCGAGCGTTTGGTCAACGAGCAAAACCGCTTCGATTTTGGCGTCTTCGGGGCTGTCGGGCGGCAGCAGGTTAACTCGTTCGACTTTACCGATATGAACGCCGGCGAGCTGCACTTCCGCGCCTTCGCGCAAACCGTCGGCAGTGGCGAAACGCGCTCTCAAACGAATTTTTTTCTCAAACGGATTAAAGTCTCCCGTCGCGTTTAAAATCAGAAATCCTAAAACGGCGAGTCCGAAAAGGACGAAAATTCCGACGCGCAATTGGCTAAAGCCTAATTTACTTTGGGTTGGGGGCATAGTGTAATTTGCGATTTGCGATTTGCGATTTGCGATTTGATTGGCTCATTGAATCGTTAAATCAATTCTTCCAATCGCAAATCGCAAATTAAAAATCGCAAATCCCATCATTTTCCGCGCACAAACTTTAAAATATACGGGTCATCGGTCGCGGCAAACTCTTCGTCTTTGCCGGTGAAAATTATTTTGCCTTCTTTGAGCATCACGATTTCAGTGTTTATCAGACAGATTTTTTCGCCTTCCATCTCAAAGACGACTTCACCGTTTTCGTCAACCGTCGCATATTCCGAAGATAGATATTCGAGGTTTTTCATTTCGTGCGTCACGAATATTGAAGAAACGTCTTCGAGGTCGCGCAGTTTTATCGCCAGTTCGCAAATCGTTCGCGCCGTCGGCGGATCGAGTCCGGCAGTCGGCTCGTCGAAAAGCACGATTTGCGGGTCGCCGACCAGCGCGCGAGCAATGCCGACGCGCCGCCGCATTCCGCCCGAAAGCTCCGCCGGCATTTTGTCAATCGCGTCTTCGAGGTCAACGAACTTCAGCATCCGGCGCACTTCCGTTTCGACTTCTGATTCGGCAACGCCTTGTTCGTGCAGGCGATAAGCTACGTTATCATAAACCGAAAGCGAATCAAATAACGCGCCTTCCTGAAAAACCATGCCGATTTTGGCGCGCACCGTCATCATTTCGATTTCGCTGTATTCGGTGATGTCTTCGCCGTCAATTAAAATCTGTCCCGAATCGGGTTTGAGAAGTCCCAAGATAAGCCGAATCGTGGTTGATTTGCCGCCGCCGCTTCTGCCTAAAATGACTTTTGTTTCGCCGCGCCTGACGGTAAAGCTGATGCCGTCCAAAATTTTATTGTCTTCAAACGAAAGATGCACGTCGCGGAACTCAATCGCCGGAACGACACGCTCCGGCTCGTCAACCGCGTCTTCCAAATCTGTGGGAGCGAGTTCTTCTTCGGTAACTTCGGCGGTGTTCGCCGCGTCTTCGGTTGGCTGAGAGAACATAAAAATTTCAGATTTATTATATAAAGTTAAATTGGTTTGATGTCGAAAATTGACTGGATGGCGCGCGAAAGGAAAAAGTCGAAAATAATCACAACGATTGAAGACAAAACTACCGCGCTGGTCGTCGAGCGTCCGACGCCGACCGTTCCGTCGGTCGTGCTTAAACCTTTGTAACAGGAAACGCTACCGATAATCAGACCGAAAAACAAAGGTTTAATAATGCCGCCGAGAATATCTTCGGTCGTAATGCCGTTGCGGACGGACGTAATAAAAAGATTGTAGTCCAAACCGTAAAGATTTTTGGCGACGATTCCGCCGCCGAGCAGTCCAAAAACGTCCGCCGCGACGGTTAAAAGCGGCAGCATCAAAATAAGAGCGATGATGCGCGGAGCGACGAGTTTGCGGTTCGGGTCGGTGCCGAGCGCGCGCATCGCATCAATTTGCTGCGAGACGACCATCGCGCCGAGTTCGGCGGAAATCGCCGAGCCGATGCGCCCCGAAACCATTAACGCCGATAAAACCGGACCGAGTTCGCGGATTAGAGATGTGGCAACGGCGCGTCCCGCTTCGGCTTGCGCGCCGTAATGAACGAGCGTCGGATAAGTCTGCAAAATCAAAACGCCGCCGGTGAAAAAGCCGGTCAGCAAAACTATCGGCAATGATCCGACGCCGATTAAATCCATTTGCCGAATGATTTCCTTTAAATAACGCGGGCTTTTAAAAAGTCCGAGAAATGCGAAAATAATCAGATTAGTTATTTCCTGCAATTCAAACAAAAATTTTTTGAGTAGATTCATTCGCCGGTCGCCGTTTCCGAGATTCTCTACAGGTTACAACGAAACGGCGGAAAACGACAAATAAAAAACCGACCGTAGATTTTCGGTCGGCTGAGGAAAAGGGAATTTAAGTTTACGGCGAAGAAAAAATGTTAATTATTCGGGCGCAGTCTGCGCTGATGATTGAGAAGTCTTCGGTTGGGCGCGTTCAATGAACGATTTTTTAACCCTTTCGGAAGGTTTTCCATTCGCTCCTTAAAACTTTGGCGAATCTCGCGGAATTTGACGAGCTGGTCGGGAGTTAAAATTTGCCGCACGGCATACTCGGTTGCCGAACGAATTTTGGTAAGCTCAGCTTGGGCGTTCTGCGCGTCTTTGAGCCGAACTTGAATCTCCGCCTCATTAGCGTTGTCGGCGTAGATGGCTTTGTCGAGACGGCGATTGGCTTCCCGCCACTTTTGCTGCGCCTCGCGCACCAGCGGTCTTTTATCGGCGTTGATGCGGCGAATCTGCTGAATTTGATTCGGGCTCAAATCGAGTTCCGCCAAAAGATTCGGGCGACGCGCCTGATTGAAATTTTCCGGCGATGCATCTTGCGACGGCGTTTCGTCCTGCGCTTTAACCGCCGAAAAAGAAACAATCACCAATAAAATCGTAAAAATAAAAGATATGCAATCGAATTTTTTCATTTTCTTTTCTTCCTGATTACCCAGCATCAATCTCATCGAACAAATCCGCCAACCGGATGGTTTTATCTTCTTCATCTTCAGCGTCGTTTAAGTTGGGAACGGGCTGTTTTTTAACGGGCGTGGATTTCTTGATGTTATCATTTGCGTTTTTCAGACTCCGAGCCAAATTGCCAGTATCATTTTTCGATGAAACGTCCGAAACTTTAGTCACCGATTTGACCGCCACAATCTGTCGTCCGCGCGCTGCTCGCCGCGACGAGTCATTTGTTTTAATATCCGGCAGCAAAGATATTTTAGAATCTTCATCATCAGCAACCTTTTGTGCCGGTTTTATCGTTGCTTCGACGGTCGGCGAAACGGCAACGACTTGAGCTATATCCGCATCGTTTTCGTCTCCGGCAATCTCGCCGCTGCCGCCGGGAAACTTCAACGCGAACAAAGCCGCTCCGAGGCAAACAACCAAAACTGCTAACGCTGCCAGTGCCGGATTGAAACTAAATATCTTTCCAAACCCGCTGAACCAAGAGCGCGATTCGGTCGAGTTGGACGCGGGCGAAAAAACATTTTCGGATTTCGTCGCCGAAATGTCGAAAGCCGGCGTTTGCAATTTTGCAAAATCCTCGTTTCGCCAATCGAGAACCGCCGAACGAACGAATCCGAAACTCTCCAATTCATCGGCGCAAGTCGGACAGGTCTTTAAATGCGATTCAAACTCAATTTTTTCACCCGCCGCCGATTCGCCGTAAAGATACGAAATTGTCTGTTCGGCGAAGTGGCAAGATTTATGATTATTGTTCAACATAACTTTTTCAAAATGTCTCAAACGACTTCGACCGGAGTTCTTTCGAGTTTCATCCGTAATTGTTTGAGAGCCGTGTAAACGCGGCTTTTGACCGTGCTTAAAGGCAACTCTAAAACGTCCGAAATTTCCTGAAACGTCATCTCCTCGAATTCCTTCATCACGATCACTTGCCGCAAATCCGCGGGCAGCGACCCAACCGCCTGACGAACAAGATGCAGCCTTTCGTTATGCTCAATCGTTTTCGACGGCATCAGACGCGAAGGCGCGATGAAAACTCGTTCTGCGGCGTTTTCTTCATCGTCGAGAAAACTTTCTGAACGAGTTTTCTGGCGGCGTTTTGTTGTCAAACACTGATTGACCGCGATACGGTGCAGCCACGAGGAAACCTTCGCCTCGCCGCGAAAATTTTTCAAATTTCGGTAAGCGGCGATAAATGTTTCCTGCGCCGCGTCTTTGGCTTCGTCCTCGCGGGCAAGCATACCGAAACAAAGAGCGAATATCTTTCGCTCCCATCTTTTAACGATTTCGCCGAAAGCATCCGGGTTTTGCGCCGTAACTGCCAATTCGACTAACTGCTCATCAGTTAAATTAAATAACATTACTCGTGAATTCTTCGGAACAATTCAGCACGAGAATTTTACAAGACGCGCCTTTAAGAGCAAAACCTTTTCACGCTCAAATTCTTAGACGCGATATTACGCGAAAAAGTCCAAATTACTGCGAAAAAGTTATTTAAAATGAAAAAGACAGATTATAAAAATCTGTCTTTTCTAAATTTGGTAGGCTGTGCAGGGATCGAACCTGCGACCCACGGATTAAGAGTCCGTTGCTCTACCAACTGAGCTAACAACCCACGTCTAACCAAACGAATTATAACAACAAAAAAGCGACGTTTGCAAAAAAGCGCCGTTAACCGTGCGTCTGAGTTTAGAAATAAAGTAACTTATAGCAAAATAAAAAGCGATGAAGGAATGCCCTAAATGTGAATTGTGTTACGCGGACGAGGTGAATTTCTGCCCGTATGACCAAACACAAACTTGCCAAACTTTGCATCACAGGTGACAAAAACACTGAAATTTTGCTGACTTTAACAACCTTCAAATTTCTCACTTCACAGCACTTTTCAACTTCAATGTGTCTTTCAATGTGTCGTTTTCAAAGGATGACACAATGGCAAAAGAAAATAGCGGATATATTGGTAAAGATAAGAATGGTAAATGGTTCGCACAAATCACCATTGCCAACAACGGAAAGCGCAAAAATGTAATTAGACGAGCAAAAGACAAGGCAGAGGCTAGAAGTATTCTCAAACTAATAAAACGTGAAATAGAAGATACGGGGATAAATTTCACAGAAATCTCTCAACGCGGTTTTAATGATTTGGCTGATTTTTATGAAACTCACTATCTAAAACCTGCCTGCTTCATTGATGAAAGAAAAATTTCAGGTTTACGTGACTGGAAACACGTTAGGGCATTCTTGAAAATTTTTCGGGAATACTTCGGCAAGCAAAAGCTAAAAGATATTACGTATTCAAATCTGGTTTCATTTCGCGTCCTTAGATTAAAAACGCCGACTCAGTACAAAAAAAGACAACGGTCAATTACAACGGTCAACAGGGAACTAACTTACCTAAGGCGCATATTCAATATTGCAATTCAGGAAAATTGGCTCGAAAAAAATCCGTTCAGTTGCGGAGAGCCTTTGATTAAAGTATCAGCAGAGAGGAAGAGGGAGCGAATATTAACCATTGTAGAGGAAGCAGAATTGTTAAAGGCTTGTGAGCATCCACAAAGGCGGCATTTGAAACCGTTACTGATTGCTTTACTTGATACGGGAGCTAGAAAAGGTGAAATGCTTAAATTGCAATGGAAAGATGTTGATTTTGAAAAACGTCTAATTACTATTCAGGCGTTGAACACTAAAACACTCAGAAAGCGGCAGGTTGCCATTACAAAAAGACTGTTTGAGGAGTTTCTAAGATTATGGAATGAATCAAACAAAGATTTAAATTCTATAGTTTTTGGTATTTCCGATAACGTGAGAAAGTCTTTCTCTTCCGCTTGCAAAATAGCAGGAATAAAAGAAGGCGGAATAGAAGGTTTAACTCTGCATGTACTGCGCCACAGTGCCGCAACTCGACTAGTAAAAGGACAACTGCCGATTCAATTGGTTGGAAGAATATTAGGACATCAAAATCCGCAAACCACGTATCGTTACTTATCCGCGAACGACGAAACTCTGCGGCAAGCAGCGACGATTTTTGAATCTTTGCAAAATGCTGAAAAGTAAATCGAGCTGCAAATCAGAGAAGCCAATAGGTGGATTTTCACACTATTGGCTTTTTTATTTTTGTGGTTATCAATCAATTGTCTGAAATGTAGAGCATTTTTCTGAAAATTCTCTCTTCAATATCAAGAAATCAAAAACTATTGATACTTTTATTCTCTTTTATCCGCGTTTATAGATGAAGCGCAGAATTGATAAAAACCTATTCGATTGCTTCTGATAAAACTCGATTGATTTGAATAATTAAAAGTGAGAGATAAATATATGCCAACCGCATTGTTGCCAAAAAGACTTTTGAAGCTGACTAAAAAAAATAGAACTCCGAACGAAATAGACCAGCTTGTTTTCGGGCAGAAGATGAGTTTGGTAGCGAAACTTTTCGGATGCTGGCACAATAACATCAGTCGTCCGTTCGTTCAGGGGAAAACCGCTTATCGTAGTTGTTTGAAGTGCGGTGCGAGAAAACAATTTAATACCGAAACATTAGAAACAAGAGGCGGTTTTTATTTTGCGCCTGTCATAAAAAAGGAAGGAATTGGATTTCATTAAGTTGATTAAATTCAATCAACTAACTTTGCAGACTAAAAAAGCCAGATGTGAAGCTTAACGAAAATAGACGTAAATGGAAGACCAGCAAAAGCATTGCACTTATCAAAAATTTAGACTACTCTAAAATTTTGCACTTGCGCTCAACAATTCGCTTTAGTATTATGTATATTGTTGTGGTTGCCAGTTAGTTAGTTAGTTAGATACTTAGTTAGTTAGTTAGTTTGTAACTATTTCGGTAGTTACTTTGTTAGTTAGTTAGTTAGATACTTAGTTACTTAGTTAGTTTACAACCACAACAAGCCCGCTTGGATTCAAAACCTAAGCGGGTTTTTCTTTTTCCATACTGTTTTATCTAAATTTAGTTTGTGATAGAAAAGCCGACAATAATACTTAGCTTATTCGGTAAAGTTGTCGAACTGTAATGCTCCCCATTAATCAAGCCTTCGCAAAGAGAGTAACTTGATTCTGTTTGAACCATTGGTTTTCAAAGGCGTTCGGCGTTTTGTAACCAAGTGCCGAATGTAAATAATTGGCGTTGAAATATTCGACAAACTTTTCCATCGCAATTGCCAGTTCCTCGACCGATGACCATTCTTGAAGCCAGCACAGTTCTTCTTTGATGGTGCGAATCAAGCGTTCGGTATCGGCATTGCCCTTCGGATTGGCATAGGCAGTAAACGCTTGTTTGATTCCCAACTGCCGACACCCGCGCATAAAGCTCAAAGATGTCGGCTGCGACCCGTTATCGCTCATCAGATTCAATTCGAGTTTTTCCGCCTCTCGAATACCGACAGCAAACTGTCGGCAAACTGCCTGATTGATTGCTTCAAGCCAATCGGAAGCGCGACTGCGAGTGCCAACAAATGCGCCGAGAATCTTCTTGGTGAACCAATCATTGACCACTACGACATAAGCCCAGCCATCTTTGGTTAAAACCTTTGTCATATCTACGCCCCACCAATTGTTCGGGCAAACGGGACGTGGTTTGCTCGCGTTCGACGCGCGGCGAGCTTTCAATCTCCCGTTACCTTTGACCAATAAATCGTTTTCTTTGAGCAGTCGGTAAACGCGCTTTTTGTTAATCCGCAGCCGCTCGACAAAACTCAAATATGCCCAAATCCTTCGATAGCCCCAAAACGGATGCTCCGCTTTGAGTCTGCGGATAATTGGCAAAACTGCTCGGTCAGATTCTTCGACTGCCGCGCTGCGCTGCCTCTGAGACTTTACCAATCGTTTTTTTTAAGTTCTATTGTTAACTCGCCGACCATCGTTTTAAGTTTTTGATTCTCACGCTCGAGTCGCTCTTCCTTTTTGACTGCGCTTTTGTTTCAAAGACTTTCGACACGTTCTCCAAAAACTGTTCGCGCCACTTGTAATACTGTGTTTGATGAATCTGATATTCATTACAAATCTCAGATACGGCACGTCCTTTCAACCCTTGAACGACAATTTTCGCTTTCTCTTCCGCCGTCCAATTTCTGCCTCTTCCCATAAAAGTATTCTCCTGTTTTATTAGAATACTCACTCTGAATCAGCTTTGTCTTAACGGGGAGCAGTATAGAACACAGCACTCGTTATTTCTTTTACCATTGTTATCAACATTAACTAAAGTTTGGATATTTCACATCTAATGATTTTACTTGTGAGGCACATCGAAACATTGCAAGTAATATAAATTCTTATTTGCAAATATGTGGTAAAAAGGTATCTAATGCGAATCAGTAGTTGAAAGACAGACAAACGGCTGAATTAGTAGAATTTTCTTGTCTATGGAAAATCAACTGATTCAAATTTACCTGTTTGTCTGTCAAATCTACGATACTTGTTCTGATACCTGTTTTCAAAGAATGAGCAACAATAACGAACCGCTTTTTACCGACCAGGAACTAATCGCAATTTGGTTCTTTGCTCATTTGAACGGCTTGTCGCAGAAAAAACAAATGCACACTTTCATCAAGAACTATTGGTCTGCCTGGTTTCCGCGCTTTCCGGCGTATCAAACCTTTGTTCATCGGCTCAATTTACTGGAGCCAAGTTTTCAAACTTTCGGCAAGGTGCTGCTCAAATCACTGAATCCACAGCCTGAAGCCGGAATTGACCGCATCGTTGATTCGCTGCCGGTAATGTTAGCCCAACACGGTCATTCCTATTCGGCTCGCGTCGCCCGCGAAGTTGCCAACGCTGGATTTTGTGCCGCCAAAAAGACTCGCTTTCACGGCGTGCGCCTGCACTGCCTCGCCGCTGGGCAAATCGGCAGATTGCCTAAACCCGTGCATCTCTGGCTGCGCGAGGCTTCCGCCCACGATTCAAAAGCCCTTGAAAACCAACAACTCCAATTACCAAACGTGACGCTTTTCGGCGACCTCGCCTACCCGACAAGACAGATTATCGCCTTCTTAAGAGAACAAAATACGAAACTGGTTACTCCGGTCAAAAAACCAAAAGGCAAAGAACTCTCTGAAACTCAAAGGCATTACAATCGCCTTGTCAGTAAATTTCGGCAACCGATTGAAAGTTTATTCAACTGGATAATCGAGAAAACGAACATCCAAAGAGCAAGCAAAGTGCGTTCAACCGCCGCCTTGCTAATACATTGCTGGGGAAAACTGGCTTTTGCTTTCTTTTTGCTCGTTTTCTACTACTGATTCACATTCTAATTGTTATTAGTCCTTCTCTTGCATCATTTTTGGTGCGCTCATCAAAGACGGTTTTACGGATAAGTTTGAGAGACAGGTTTGTTTTAGTTACAGAAGTCGCTTTTTTGAGCATCCGAAATCCGATTCTTCGCAGTTTGACCGTTTTTCTCCGAAGTATATATTGATTCGACACTTCTCTTAACATTCCCTAGTCGGGAAAAGGTAAATAATTTTATGGCAGCGAAACTTTATGTAGGGAATCTTTCCTTCAATTCAACAACTCAAGATTTAGAAGATATGTGCGGTGAATTTGGAACTGTTCAATCAGTTAACATTATTGAAGACCGTGAAACAGGACGTTCACGCGGATTCGCTTTTGTTGAAATGTCGAGCAATGAAGAAGCGCAAAGTGCTATTGCTGGTCTCAACGGCAAAGAAATTGACGGACGTGCATTAACTGTTAACGAAGCTAAACCGCGAGAAGAAGGCGGTGGCAGTCGTGGAGGAGGCGGACGTGGTGGTTACGGTGGCGGCGGTGGTCGTGGCGGCAGCGGTGGCGGTGGCTACGGTGGTGGCGGTGGAAATCGCGCTGGCGGTGGTGGTTACGGCGGCGGTGGTTCACGCTGGTAAGAATCAACTGTTTAATTAATAGTTATTCATAATATGTGCCTCTGGTTAAAAAATTAGCTTGAGGCACTTATTCTTTTGTTCTATATTCGCTTAAGATTGGAAATTGTTATTAATGGGGTAAGAGTCAGTTAACGTTCAATCTAAACATTTCTCCGCAATCGTTCAAACAGAAAGCCAAAACGACGTTAAACTGTTTTATGACTTACAGTCCACTTACAATCAAACGAAGCAATGTTCTGGGGGATATTTACAAACAGTGTGATGCTATTGAAAGCATTCCTGTTTATTTGAATGACCAATCTGGAGAACTATTAGGGTTCGTTAAAGAAGACTCAGGGCGTTATGCCGACGTTTTTACCTTTCATTTATCTGAAACTGTTTGCAAACAGCTTTCATCAAATAATTTCGATTTCGCTTTCGACTTCGATTACTCCGATGAAACAACTCAATCTAGTAACGAAAAGCGAATTAAGTTAAATTATATTTTGCTTATACCGAAAAAACACGCTCCTCGATAAAAAATCACTAATAATGCCGAATTATTTCAAATTAGTGAATCAAGCAGTTTATATTTCTGCCTGTTCATATCTTGCAGGAACACGAACATAAATGATTGTTCCATTACCTTTGGCTGATTCGATTTCGATTTCACCATTGACAAGTGCCGCTCTTTCTTCCATTCCGATTAAATTAAGCCCCTGACGGAATACGAAACGGGCAGACCGCACGGCATCACGATTCATTCAATGCGTCATACGGCGGCAAAGCGGCTCGTTAAAGGGCAAATGCCGATTCAAATGGTCGGAAGGATTCTTTTGCATCAAAACCCGCAAACAACTTACCTTTATCTGTCCGCCAACGATGAAACATTGCGTGAAGCGGCGACTATTTTTGAATCTCTGCAAAGCTTTAAGTAAAAAACTGAACTTAAAAGTAAAAACCCAATCTTAGTAAAATGCTCTCGGTTTGCTTTTTCAACTAAATTAAAAATACTAAAATCAATTTATGGATAATTAGTTGTTCGGTAAAATTTCTAAAGTGGAGGCATAAAGAAATGGATTTTTATTTTTTGCTATTTTCTCTGTTTTTCCCGCGCATTGTTCTGCTCGTTTATTTCCTGATTGAAAGATTTCCTGCCAACACGTTTCCTTTGTGGCTAAATGGAGTGCTTGGATTGTTAGTTCCGCGTATTTTAATCCTAATTTTTATTTACCAGAATATGGGCACGAACAATGTTTGGTTTGTTGCTCATTTGGTGGTCTTAATTTTGACCTATTTTACAGGCGGAACGAGAACTGTAAAATGGCGAAGAGGAAGGCGTGAAGCGATTTAACTTAGTTGGGTAATGCTCCGATTTAAGTAGACCTTTCACATAGAAAAACAGAATTAGAAAGAGCCTGAATCTTGAAAAAGGTTTGGGCTTTTTTGTTAGAAAATTTTGCCTTTAAAGAGACAAATAATCTGACATGAAATTTTATTCTTCTACCGTTGTTTTAGAGGGGACTTGACTTTTTAGAGAAATGTGTATTGCCTTAGTGGAATCTGATAAGTCCTTTATTTTCAGTGAGGTTGCATTATTCTGAAAGTGTTTTATAATTAGAAGGTAAGAAAAAAGCAAGTCTCTTCTAGCGACCAAACTAATCAGAAACTTGCTCTTTAACTTAATTATTTCAATGGCTTTTTGATGTCCATTGAAGAGGCTTTTAGACCGCCTCAAATTGCTTCCATAATAGCATTCTGAAATAGCATTCTGAGTCTGTCTAATCAACCCCAGAAGATAACACCAAATAAAGAGGAAATAAAAATTTATGCTTATGGCAGAACGGGTGAAGTGTGCAAATTTTACAGAGGATGAAGTGTTGAATGTAACAGGGTTAGTGCAAATTTTTACTAATACAGAAGCTAAACCAAAAAATGTTGATTGCACTTGGTTTTATCAGTTAATTGAAGAAAGTTATGAGGACGCTGATTTAATAACAAAGAAATCAGGCAATGCAACCCTTTGCGATTGCGAAGAATGTAGAAGTTTTGGAATTGAAATATATGAGTTCTTTTCAATATAAGTAGTCGTTCACAAATAAACTGAACTATGTTTGAAGCCTGAAAACCTGATTTTCAGGCTTTTTCCAAATGCCAAAAGTGCAAGGCTTACCGCATATTGCAAATGCCCTTTCGACTCGTAATCTTCCGCCGCTAACCACTCGTATTTGAGTTTGCGCCAGATTGTTTCCGCAATGTTCAAGTGCGGCGAATAGATCGGCAAATAAAAGACAAACAATCCGCGCTGCTGCCACGCTCCGATCCGTTCACCCATCTTTTTGCCCGTATGAATCCGGGCGTTGTCCAAAACGACGACGGTCAATTTCTCAAGCGAAAACGAAAACCTCTCCAGTTGTTCCGCCACAAAAGCCGCATCAATCGTCTTTTCGCTCGTCGCCGTCCAACTTTTGTTTGAGCGCGTAAATAATCCGAAACAATTGATGCCCAAGCCGCGTTCACTCGGCATCGAAACCTCCTCATCACCAAACTGCCAGCCATACGGCACGTTCGGTTCAAGTGCCACGCCCGCTTCATCGCCGTAATATAAATCAACCTCGCCGCTTTCGCTTAATCGCTCCATTTCTCCCAATAACTCACGCTTTAATTGATAAACTTCCGCCGGCGGTTTCTTTTTCAATCGCTTTCTAATTCGTTTGAAGCGGCAATTGTTTTTTTCAAAAATCGTTTGAGCGTCGTGGTCGAAAACGGTTTCTGCAACTCGGTTTCCAGTTCGGCTTTCGCCAAACCAATGCGCTGACGTGATCGCTGCACCGCCGCCCGCACTTTGCTCAAATCGGTTGACACTTGCAGAATCGCCCGCCGCCCGCGCCCCGGTCGCGTTTTCAATCCCTCAATGCCTTCGGCTTCAAAACGCTTGACCCATTGGTTGACCGTAATTTTATGACAATCCAAAAAGCGGGCGATTTCGCGGCTCGGACGTTTCTCGCTTTTGAGCAAAATCATTTGACAGCGTTCCCGAAAAGCATGACCTCTGCCGGTTCGACGACCGTCTTCAAGTTCTTGTCTTTGCTCGTCACTCAACTGAACAATTTTCGTTTTACCCATCGTGCAAAATAGTATAGTCTATTTCTGCTCGACTACTTATCTAGCTTTAAGTTCGGTCAAGGAAAATGCTCGTAATGTTGAGATTGAACTTTGGGTAAGTTCTGAAAAGTTTTTGTTTGATGAGAATGAAGGTGTTTTTACTCATTACAGCGAAATCTACAAATGTCCTTTTCTGCGAACATTAGGAAAAGATTTAAGACAGCTTTTTTCGGAGCTAAAGATTCAAGTATGGCATTACGGCTATGCGAATAAAGATACGATTAGCATCTTCTTTTAGGAAGTTCAAAGTAAAAACCATAGGTTAAATTAACGCAAATTTATTACCGTCTGAAATAAAGGCGTAGGGACTTCTGCGCCTTTCAAAGAAATGAGGAGATAAAAATGGCATTTATTGAATTCGGTGAAGGAAACGGAAATGGCAATAGAAAAAATTATCCGCAATCAAAATTTAAGAAAGGAAAACCCACCTGTCCTGTTTGCAAAAAAACAAACGGGTTGGATTGTGGAGTTACGGAAGACAAAAGGCTAGTTTATTGCAATTTCGCCGCAAATATAAATGGAAAGATTGATTTCTTCAGAGAGCTTTTATATCAAAGTTTTATGTTGAGACAAAAATTCCCCTTTGCCACAACTGATTCACGGTGTCAAACAGATATTTGACTTTTTTGCTAATCCATGCTATTTTTTATAAAGAATTGAGAAAATTTATTAGTTTAGAGAGGGTTTGGTTATTAAAAGTAAATTATTATTAGAGTCTGAGGCGGCGAATTATCTAAGACTTTCTATTTACACCTTACGTGAAATAAGAAAAGCAGGTTATATTTCCTGTATTCAATTGTCAGACAAAACAATTCGTTATACTGCGGAGCAATTGCAAGAATTTCAGCAAAAGCACTTAAAACAGGCAGTATAAGGTTTTCAGATAAAATTTAATTAGATTTGAACATAGCGGTTTTTGCTGTGACGGGATATTTGTATCCTTTTTTAACGAAAATGAAATTTAGCGAAAATAAACGAATTAACAAAACCGATAAAGCTAAATCGGATAGTGGGACAAACCCAAAATCTGCAAAAGCTGATTGGTTTAACGAAAGTAAGCAATATAACAATTTTCCACTTCCTTCCTTTTCTAAGAGTGCGGGGACTTGTCAGATTTGCGGGAATAAATACCGCGCACGAAGTTGGGATTGTGGAATTAGAGAAGACGGTATTATGGCTGTTTGCGTAAATGTTTGGAGCGAAAAAACA
This sequence comes from Pyrinomonadaceae bacterium, assembly GCA_030448055.1. GTDB lineage: Bacteria > Acidobacteriota > Blastocatellia > Pyrinomonadales > Pyrinomonadaceae. The sequence goes on along the minus strand of JAUJNR010000001.1, from coordinate 1,402,043 downwards.
GACAAAGATGGACGATATATTCATATTCTTAAAAATGATGCTTTTATAAAGGCAATTACGAAGCCTATTACCGCAAAACACACAGAATTGGCGCAAAAGGCTAATCCTGAAAAGCTAGATAAGGTTTATCAGATTTTTCTTGAACAACTTAAACTAAAACCTTTTCACGCCGACAAATTGCTTGATTACAGATTGCTTTCGGATGCGACGATTGCTCTCAATCTCTACGCCTCAATACCAGAAAACAAAGACTTTGAAAAAGCATTGACGGCAGTTTTGTTTGAGGTATCAGATTTGAGCGAGTGTGCGGGATTCTATGCTGATGAGGTTGGAAATTGGAAAATAACCTATTGTCCTGATGGCTTCTTCGTTCCCTGTCGAAATATAAAAGGTCAAATCGTCGCCTTACAAATTCGATTGGACGACCCAAAAGACAACAAATTTATTTGGTTTAGCTCAGGCAATAAAGAAAAAGGTTCGTCCCCAATTATACCTCTACATTATGCGAAGCCTGACTTAATCAAACAAACGAGCAAGCTGGTTATTACAGGAGGTTTGCTGAAGGCGGATATATGTGCCGAAAGATTAGAGTGTGCGGTTGCGGGAATTGCAGGCGCGGGAGTTTCGATTGAGAGGGCAAGAGAATACATCAATGAATTAAAAACGGAATTTCCAATGATACAACAAGTTTCGCTTGCTCCCGATGCAGATTGGAGAGAGAGGAAGGGCGTAAGAACAGCATTTATGAATCTACAGATTGCCTTAACAGAATCAGAGATTGAAACAAAAGTATTGCAATGGAAAAAGGAATTAGGAAAAGGATTAGACGATGTTTTTAACACAAAATTAATTAACGAGGAAGGGTATTAAAATTAGGATGGATTTTGAGACGAACAGAATTAACGATGATTACTCAAATTTGGGTATTTTTGAGCAAAAGAGCGATGATTGGGCGCGTGAATGTGATTTTATAAACCAATCAGAGTAAAGTGAACCCCTTTGTCGAGACAGAAAACTCACTTTTTTAAGGTGTCATTTGGTTATCTAAAATTGCCGGTTTTGCTCCTTTATTTTCTTCTGTTTTTCGTCCTTTTTGATACGCCTCAAATGGTGTCTGATAGTTCAGTGATTGATGTGGTCTTTGATAATTGTAAAATTCAAAATACTGCCGCAAACTTTCCTCCGCTTCCCAGACATCCGCGTATTCCTTCAAATATACTTCTTCCTGTTTGACTGAACGCCATAATCTTTCAACGAAAATGTTGTTGAAACAGCGTCCGCGTCCGTCCATACTGATCCGAATTTTGTTCTCCTGCAAAACCTTCAGCCATTCGACCGAAGTAAACTGACTCCCTTGATCGGAATTGAAGATTTCCGGTTTGCTTTTCGCGAGCGCTCGTTTCAAGGCTTCGACAAACGGGCTCGACTCGAGCGAGTTTGAGACTTCCATTTCGATCACAAAGCGCGAATGCCAATCCATAATCACGAGCAGATAAACAAATCCGCTGCCCAATCTGAGATAGGTAATATCACACGCCCAGACCTGATCGGAATATTCGACCGCCACGCCTCTAAGTAAATACGGGTAAGTCAAATGATCCTTCCCCGGCTTCGATAAATTAGGCTTTGGGTAAATGGCTTCTAGTCCAAGCTTTCTCATCAAGCGCCTGACTCGTTTGTGATTGACCCGAAAACCCGATTTCTGCAAGTAAACCGTCATGCGCCGGTAGCCGTAAAACGGCGTCAGCGTATATTGCTCATCGATCAGCCGCATCAGATTCCCATCTTCAACACTCTCGGTTCTTGAGCGATAGTAAAGACCTGTCCGATTGAGTCCTAACAACTCGCATTGCCTTGCTACCGAGATCTTTTCATTCTCCGGCTCGACCAACTCGCGGCGCACTCTAACTGATAAGGGAAGATTTTTTTTTGAGCCAATCAAGCTCAACTTTCAGCTGCCCGATTTGTTGATACAATTGATTGGTCAATTCCTCGCCTGCTTCTGCTGACGGCTGTTTGGAATTATCAAAAATCTGTGGCAAGTTTTCGAGAAACTGTTTCTTCCACTTGGAAATCTGATTCGGATGAACTCCGAATTGTTTGGAAATCTGGTTGATCGTTAACTTGCCCCGAACGGCTTCCAAAGCAACTTTGGCTTTGAATTCCGGTTTATAAACATTGCGTTTTTTGGTGGCTGCCATGGTCATTTTTCAATGGCAATTTTATCATCATTTTCCACCTTAACTAACTGTCCGAATTATGGGGTTCATTATAATCTAATTTTCTGATTGCTTTTGTTGCCTCTAACCCATCCATTCTCGGCATAGAAATATCCATTAAAACAAGGTCGGGGAAAGGCGCTCTAATGCTTTCGACTGCTTCTAAACCATCTGCTGCTTCTGTTACTTGATAACCGTAACTTTCTAACAAAAGTTTCATTAAACTGCGAACATCGTCATAATCTTCAACTACCAAAATTGTTTTACTCATAACATACCTAGCAACTACCAAAAATCTTCTTTCTCAAAAATTACTCTGCTTTCGATGTAACCATGTTACTATCCCTTGAGAAATCATTTGAAAGTACGGCATTAATATGGCTACCTCTGACCAAAAACAATCTCAAGAAACATCGGGATGGAGTGAACATCGCCTTCGTCAGTTGGTTGAAAAGGTTGAAGATTTCGCCATCTTCATCACCGATTTAGAAGGAAATATTGAAACCTGGAATATCGGCGCGGAAAGAATATTTGGATACACAGCAGAAGAAGCGATTGGGCAGTTCGAGCGAATAATCTTTACACCAGAAGACCGAGCTAACAATATTCCCGAATTGGAAATGAAAATCGCCCGTGAAAAAGGAAGCGCGGAGCAGATGAACGATGGCATCTGCGCAAAGACGGGTCACGCTTTTATGCAAGCGGTTTCCAAACCGCTCTTTATGAAGATGGCAATTTAACTGGTTACGCTAAAATTGCCAGAGATTTAACCGAGCGTGTAACACTGGAAGAACAACTTCAGTCGGCAAACACTGACTTAGAATTAAAGATTCAGAAAAGAACTTCCGATAGAAGTTACGCAGTTGAACGGATATTTGATAATAATAGAGCATGAATCCGCCGAAATGCTCTGAAGATGATTACATTAATTTTGTCATTGCTTCTCCAAAGCAGTTGACCGCGACAGAAGCTGCTCGCGTGCAGCCAGAGAGCCAAAACGCTCCGGCACATGACGCTTTTACTCGCCTTCTTTCCCGGCTTGAGCCTAATGCTGAAACGCTCTGGCACGAAGCACAAACACAGATTAGCAAAGAGTCCGGCATTTTGGTCTTGGATGATTCGACTCTTGATAAACCGTTTTCCAAACATAACGCTTTGGCTTCCAGACATTGGTCTGGAAAACACAAGGCGGTTGTTTTGGGCATTAACCTGATTACTTTGCTCTGGACTGACGCTGAGCGCGCGGTTCCGACTGATTATCGAATTTTTGATAAAGATACGGACGGCAAAACGAAAAACGATCATTTTCAGGATATGCTTATCGAAGCTCACAAGCGCGGCTTTTCTCCGCAACTTGTTTGTTTCGATAATTGGTATTCTTCGATTGAAAATCTGAAACTCTGTCGCGCTTTGGGCTGGCATTTTCTGACTCGCCTTAAATCAAATCGGCGTGTCAATCCGGATAAAGAAGGTTTGAAACCAATCTCTGAGATTTTCATTTCCGCTGCCGGGCGCCTCGTTTGGCTGCAAGGCTTTGGCTTGATACGAGTGTTTCGGACAGTTGAGGAAAACGGCAACGCGAAACACTGGGCGACAAGCATCGTCGAAATGACAGAAGAGATGCGCAAAGAGTCTGCAAGGCAAGCCAACAGGATCGAGCAATATCATCGCGGAATCAAGCAATTTTGTTTGATAGAGCGTTCGCAAGCTCGGCGTCGCCGACCGTGGCTCAATCACATCTTGCTTTGTTTGCGAGCGTTTTTGCGTCTTGAATGTCATTGTTATCGAAGAAAAGTTAGTTGGCACGAAGCGAAAGTTGGAATTATCAGAGAAGCGCTTCGTGTTTATTTGGCAAATCCAACATATTCACTTATGCCAACTGCGTAACTTCTATTCCGAGTTAAAAAAAGAAATTAATAAATATAAGAAATCGGAAGAAAAACGAGCTAAACTTTTAAGTAAGATTGTCAGTATTCAGGAAGATGAGAGAAAAAGAATTTCACGTGATTTGCACGACCATTTAGGACAAAAATTAACTGCCCTTTCCTTAACCTTAGAATTGGTCAAACAAAAATGTGAAAAAGACGAATTATGCAAACTCATTGAACAAGCACAAGAAAGAGCTAAGGAAGTTGATTCAGAATTATCTTTCTTGGCTTGGGAGCTAAGACCCGCCTCAATTGATGAATTAGGATTAGAAGTTACGCTTAAAAACTTCGCTAATGAATTTTCACGTCATTTCCAAATTCCCGTCGAGTTTCATTCACAGGGATTCAAAAGGAAACGATTGAATACCGAAATAGAAATCAATCTTTACCGAATCGCGCAGGAAGCACTCAATAATATAGCTAAACATGCACGAGCCACTGATGTGAGCGTGTTGTTAGAAAAACCCGACAATCATCTTGTTCTGATTATTGAAGACAATGGAGTTGGATTTAACGTGAGTGAAAAGGCAAACAGAAGTACAAAGCTTGGTTTAGTTGGAATGAGTGAAAGAGCTGCGGTTATTAGCGGAAAAGTAGAAATCGAATCGAAAAAAGGCAAAGGGACAACTATTTATGCTCGTGTTCCGCTTCAGTCTATTAACAAAGAAGAATCCTAATTCGTGGATGTTTTTCGATGATTTTATTAGCGTTGTTGGTGTATAATTCTGCGTTTAATGAGAATGCTCCTAAACTATGGCTTATTTTCGGGAACGAAACTTGATAAAACAGATGATACTTTTGCATCACTTTATCTTTGCCCAATCTATATTGCAAAGACCTTACTTTATAACTTTAAAAGACCAGTTAATTATTGGCTGGTCTTTTTCATAATTTACAGTTTATTTATTAGTAGCGGCGACGATTACCGCGACGATTGTTTCGGTTGTAACCTTCGTTGTAGCCTTGAATAAATCCAGTACGATAAGCCTGTCTTTCGCGTTGGTTATTTTCGCCTCCAGCTCTCTGATAATTGCTGTTTGCTTGAGCATTTGTACGTCGTTTTGAACGAGCATCTTCTGCACCTTCGCGTAAGCCGTCGTTATAAACCTCTTGCCGTGCGTCACGGCGGTCTTCACGCCGTTCTTGCCTATCTTCTCTTTTGTCCTGACGACGTTCTTGCTGCATTGTTTGCGCCTTAACCTCGATGCCTGACAAAAATATAAAGCTAAAAAGTAAAGCTAATCCGATAAACGCTAATCCGATACTAAATCCCTTAATTGTACGTTTTGTTGATTTTTTTGTATTCATATAAATTCGACAAAGTCACTAGCAATAGGTGTGCCTTTCAATAAACATTCAGTTTTATGAACATTTACCACTAATCATTTTTATTAAATTCATTATTAACTCAAAAAGTATGTTATTACTGTATTTAACTATTGCAGGATTCTAATTTCAATTAAAATCTGTAAATAACTGCTTTCAAAAGGGTCATTTATGACATTTTTGATTGTTTTATAAATCGGCGTTTTTGGAGTTGTTTTTTAGACAGACATCTGAACAGGATTTGAAATAAAAAGCTCTCTACCAGCTTTAACTCAACTACGTGCGACATAAGATTGATTTTATGGACGATAAATATCAAATCAGTAAAAGCAAAGAGCCTGAAACGAAACAAGAAATGATTCAGCATCAAATTGAAGAACTTATTAAGCGGCGAGATACAGAATCTGACTTAAAAGCAAAACAAGTTCTGAATGCGGAAATTACGAAGCTGTTTGCACAGTATCAGAGGCTAAAATTGTAAAAAATAGTATTAAAATTGCAAATTATTCATCGGTGGTATTAACTCAGCAGAATCCACATCAGGAATGTTCACGCTTGAGTTCGTTTTTCGCTTTGTAATGGTAAACAGATGCGTTACCAAGTTAATATAATTCTCTTTTTTTACAACCTTATATTCCTTTTAACATCTAAATAGTACAATTTAATTAAAGTGAGTAATTGAATGCTGAGATGTTTTCGGCGATGGACGTAAGAAAAATATTGAAAACTGCTGTTAATAGTAACAAGGCGGTTTTCAATTCAACAATACAAAGGCTGAAACTTTGTAATAAAGGAAGGAAAAGTTATGAAAAGAATGTTAATGACGATTAGCGGTTTATTTGTTTTAACCGCGATGGTTTTGTCCGGGATTCTGTTTACCGGTCAGGATGTGCGAGGCGAAGGTTTTGACGGCAGTCAACAAAATAACAGCCAACAAAACGGCAATTCAAATAAAAAACAGAAGAAGTCCAAAAAGAACAAAAATGGCAATATGTCGAATGGCAATATGTCGAATGGCAATATGTCGAATGGTAATATGTCGAATCAGAACGGCAACGCTAATGAAATGAATTCAAATACAAATATGAATTCAAATACGGATATGAATTCGAATATGAATACGAATATGAATTCGAATTCAATGAACGGTAATATGATGAATTCAAATACTAACGGCAATTCAAACCGTCGGACGAATTCAAATACCAATTCGAACAGGAATACAAATACCAACTCAAATTCAAATACCAGTCCGAACACTAACGGAACGCCGACTCCTTAAAAGAAGAAAGCGTATGAGTTTGCTGAAATAAAAAGCGAGAGTTTTTTAGACGAGGTGGAGATTTTCAAAGCCGTCTAAAAAACTCTCGCTTAGTTTTTATTCCGTTAAAGTTTTGGCAAATGCAAATCATTTGATTATAGCTTTTACTGCTTTGTATTTTTTGTCAGATGTAACATACCGTTTTTACTGACATTCACTTAATTTACCTTTAATTCATACCTCGCATAGATTACGTTATCTAATTATTCAAGTAATTATAAATTTCTTGATATATTCAAGAAACTAATCCTGATAAATTCATATCAATATTCAAAAGTTAAATATTTAGCGAAGATGATTAATGCATTGTAAGAAATGGTTCTTATTGTTTGTTTATCTGCAACTATTTCCTTTCTAAACAACTAAATATAATAAGAAATTTATTCCTTAAAAAAATGACGAAATCTATTTCCTTATTTTCCGACTTTAGTCAACGCTTTGGTCAAATAATAATTGAAAACGTTCGTGACTTTGCCATTTTCGCTATAGACTTGGACGGACGTATTCTCAGTTGGAATCTAGGAGTTCAATATCTCTTAGGATATGAAGAAGCAGAATTTTTAGGTCAAGATTTTTCCATCATTTTTACTCCTGAAGATAGAGAAAGAGAAATACCAAATGCCGAAAGAGTTCAGGCTATCAATGAAGGTCGTGCTGAAGATACACGTTGGCATTTACGTAAAGATGGAACACGTTTTTTTGCCAATGGTCTAGCGATGCCGATTAAAGATGATGACGGGAATGTAGTCTTCTTTACTAAAATTCTGCGTGATGAAACTACGCGTAAACAAATGGAAGATGAGCGCGAGGAAATTCTCAAACGAGAACATGAATCCAAAAAAGCTTTATATAATGAACCCCATAATTCGGACAGTTAGTTAAGGTGGAAAATGATGATAAAATTGCCATTGAAAAATGACCATGGCAGCCACCAAAAAACGCAATGTTTATAAACCGGAATTCAAAGCCAAAGTTGCTTTGGAAGCCGTTCGGGGCAAGTTAACGATCAACCAGATTTCCAAACAATTCGGAGTTCATCCGAATCAGATTTCCAAGTGGAAGAAACAGTTTCTCGAAAACTTGCCACAGATTTTTGATAATTCCAAACAGCCGTCAGCAGAAGCAGGCGAGGAATTGACCAATCAATTGTATCAACAAATCGGGCAGCTGAAAGTTGAGCTTGATTGGCTCAAAAAAAAATCTTCCCTTATCAGTTAGAGTGCGCCGCGAGTTGGTCGAGCCGGAGAATGAAAAGATCTCGGTAGCAAGGCAATGCGAGTTGTTAGGACTCAATCGGACAGGTCTTTACTATCGCTCAAGAACCGAGAGTGTTGAAGATGGGAATCTGATGCGGCTGATCGATGAGCAATATACGCTGACGCCGTTTTACGGCTACCGGCGCATGACGGTTTACTTGCAGAAATCGGGTTTTCGGGTCAATCACAAACGAGTCAGGCGCTTGATGAGAAAGCTTGGACTAGAAGCCATTTACCCAAAGCCTAATTTATCGAAGCCGGGGAAGGATCATTTGACTTACCCGTATTTACTTAGAGGCGTGGCGGTCGAATATTCCGATCAGGTCTGGGCGTGTGATATTACCTATCTCAGATTGGGCAGCGGATTTGTTTATCTGCTCGTGATTATGGATTGGCATTCGCGCTTTGTGATCGAAATGGAAGTCTCAAACTCGCTCGAGTCGAGCCCGTTTGTCGAAGCCTTGAAACGAGCGCTCGCGAAAAGCAAACCGGAAATCTTCAATTCCGATCAAGGGAGTCAGTTTACTTCGGTCGAATGGCTGAAGGTTTTGCAGGAGAACAAAATTCGGATCAGTATGGACGGACGCGGACGCTGTTTCAACAACATTTTCGTTGAAAGATTATGGCGTTCAGTCAAACAGGAAGAAGTATATTTGAAGGAATACGCGGATGTCTGGGAAGCGGAGGAAAGTTTGCGGCAGTATTTTGAATTTTACAATTATCAAAGACCACATCAATCACTGAACTATCAGACACCATTTGAGGCGTATCAAAAAGGACGAAAAACAGAAGAAAATAAAGGAGCAAAACCGGCAATTTTAGATAACCAAATGACACCTTAAAAAAGTGAGTTTTCTGTCTCGACAAAGGGGTTCACTTTAAAATAGACTTTATAATCATTTGAAATCAAAATAAAACCGCCCCATAAGAGCGGTTTAATTATTTTAATTCTTAATTAATTATGCACAACTTGGATGACCACATTCACAAACAAGTTCCTCAACGTCTGCTCCCTCCGCAGATTGGCAAATTGCGCTGCAATATTTGTCATCACCTTTAACTATGCAATTACACCCAGCATGTCCGCATTTATTTGTTTCTTCCATAATTTACTCCTTGTAGTAGAAATTTCGTTGTTTAAGCAACGAATCAATCTTATACCCTTATTATTTATAAGCAATAAGCCTCCACCAGTATTCTTTAAGTTTCATTTTATTAATTCTGGATTCTCATATATTCTTCTATGCTTCCCAAAAATTCTGCAATCTCGTCTCTATACTATAAAAAGTTTTTTACTTCGATTTGGGTTTTGACGGTCTGCCTGTTTTCCTATTTTCAACCAGACTTAAATCCTCTTCTCTGATTACAAAAGAGCGTCCAATTCTTTGCGCGGGAAGTCTTTTATCATTGATAAGTTGATTTACACGCGCTCTTGTAACGCCAAGTCTTACTGCTGTCTCTGCAACACTCAATAATTTAATTTCTTTACTCACGAAAAAAGCATAATTATTTTTAGAATTATTGTCAATTGTATAGAGTTTCATCTTGCAATACTCTATACAATTGTATATAATTTGATTAAGTCAGAAATGACAAATCAACTAAAAAGAGGATATTAAAATGATTAAATTAACCACTGAAAGTACCGCAAAGGCTATCGAAAGATGCCGACAACTAAAACCACGAGTCCGCTTTATTGCTGACAGAACTTTTTCTGTTCAATCGGCAAATAACTCTAATTCTTATACTGTCCGTTTTGATGTTAAAGATGGCGAAAAGTTCGGCTTGTGCGAATGCAAAGCAAGCGAACGTGGGTTTGTCTGCTATCACATCATCGGAGCAGCGACAGCTAACATTTACAGGCAAGGTTTGAAACGTCAAACAGCATAAAGGCGAAAGGCTTTCCTAAACCGTCAAGCTAGGAAAGCCTCTCTTAACCCCTAACTAAATAATCAGGAGCTTACAATGAATAATCTAACACAAACACAACAGGACGCTAAACAAGCGTATTTAACCTATCAATCTGAACAGATGCTTGCTCTTTATGAAAAGGCAGACACACAAGAAAGAAATGCGATTATCAAGCATATTGATTCTTTTCTTTCGATTGTTTCAACGGATGAAAAAACCTTTTGGTTAAAGTTTAGGCGCAGGCTGGAAATCTTGAACGAGCCGAAAGTCTTATTTCCACTTGGTGAGGTTTATCTGACCATTGGAGCGAAAGAGGCACTGGAAGAATCAGACCAAACGGCAATCGAATTTTTATCAAGGCATCAGTCCGGCGACTACGGCGATGTTTGCGAAGATGACAGACGAGAAAACGAGCTTTCAGTAAAAGAAGGTTTTCGTATTCTGTCAGCTTATAGGACAGGTAAGGGAGAAAGGATTTGGATTATTACCGAAGCAGATAGAAGTTCTACGACTTGTTTGCTTCCGAGTGAATACTAAAATGAAAATAGGCGGGAAGTTGCATTATGTAGCTTCCTTTAACATAAACAATAACCAAACGACATTGAAAGAAAAATTGAAGAAAGTGTCGCTGAAAGTGTTCTTTGAAATTTATTGAAGGCTGTAATTACTGAAAGTAAAAAGGTTGTTCACTTGTAAGAGCGGGATTAAGAGTCCGTTGCTCTACCAACTGAGCTAACAACCCACGTCTAACCAAACGAATTATAACAACAAAAAAGCGACGTTTGCAAAAAAGCGCCGTTAACCGTGCGTCTGAGTTTAGAAATAAAGTAACTTATAGCAAAATAAAAAGCGATGAAGGAATGCCCTAAATGTGAATTGTGTTACGCGGACGAGGTGAATTTCTGCCCGTATGACCAAACACAAACTCGTCAGACTCTACCCGGAAGCCAGTTACTCGCCAATCGTTATTTTATCGAAAAAAGATTGGGGCGCGGCGCGATGGGACAAGTTTATCTGGCGCGCGATAAAAATTTGGGAACCCGGCGCGTCGCCGTCAAAACCGTGCGGCAGGATATTTTAAACAGCGAAGAACTCCAGGAAGGTGAGGCGATTGCCAGATTCGAGCGCGAAGCGATGGCGGCGGCTTCGATTTCTCATCCGCACATCGTTGACGTGACGGATTTCGGCGAATCGGCGGAAGGTATTTTTTATCTTGTAATGGAATACGTCGAGGGCGAAACGCTGCATCAACTTTTGCGCCGCGAGGGAACGTTGCCGGTCAAACGCGCCGTCAAACTTCTGCGCCAAATCGCCGACGGCGTTGAAGCCGCGCACGAAGCGGGAATTTTGCACCGCGATTTGAAACCCGCCAACATTTTTATAATGAACCGAGGCAAATCCGATGACGGCTTTATAAAAGTCGGCGATTTCGGTTTGGCGAAAATCGTCAATCAAACAGTAACGGATGCTAGTTCAAACGCTACGCCTTCGTCGCGCGGAATCATCGGCACGCCGGAATTTATGTCGCCCGAACAGATGCAGCCGGAACTCGGCGTTGACGTTCGCGCCGATGTTTACGCTTTGGGGACGATTGCTTACTTGATGCTCGGCGGGCGCACCCCCTTCGTCGGCGATTTGATGCAGCTCGTGATGCAGAAAATTATGCACACGCCGCCGCCGCTTTCTTCCTTGCGTTCCGATATACCGCCTGATGTCGAGCGAGTGATAATGCGGTCTTTGGAAATCGAACCGGCGAAACGTCCGGGAACGGTCGGCGAATGGATTGCAAAACTCGAAGCGGCGACCGAAGCGGTCGAAGACAAAAAAATAATCGGAACTTCGCGGTTGGTGATTCTCGCGCCGGCAAACGCCGAGGTTTACGTCAACGACGAGCGGAAGGGAAGCGTCGGCAGTTCCGGTAAAATCATTTTAACGACGATTCCCGCCGGGCGCCACGTTTTGCGCGTTTCCAAAATTGGCGAAAAAGACGACGAGCGCGTGATTGAAATCCGTGAAGGCGTCGGCGAACAAGTGATTCAGGCGCAGCTAAAACCGCTGCGCGAAATGTCGAGCAGCCAGCCGTCGCCGTCAGGCACTGGCGGGAGCAGCGGTTCTCCTCCGAGCGTGATGCCGGGCATTGTCGCCTGCGACAACTGCGGCGCCCGTTTCGCTGAGGGCGTGAAGTTCTGCGGCAAGTGCGGCAATCATTCGTTCAACGTTATCAGCGAAAGCGAAAATCAAACGAGCTTCCAGTGTCCGCGCTGTTCAGCGATTCTGCCGCCGGATTCAAAATTCTGCGGTCGTTGCGGTTTGAATTTGTCGCAGTCCGGTAGCTTTCCGAAACCTTCGCCCGCCGGTTTTCCGTCGAATTTTCAGCTCGATGTTCCGCGACTTTTGGAGAAAATCTGCGGGCGTTGCGGCAGCAAATTTCCGCCGAATATCAAATTCTGCGGGCGCTGCGGAAACAATCTGTCTTGATTTTTATAAAAACCCCATAGATTCTAAGGATTTATTTTGTTTGAACTTCTGATTTCGATTATTATTCTAATTGCATTGGCGATAGGATAAATACACATTGAATGCGAGTAACACTGCGCGTGATAGGCGGTCCGCAAACAGGGCGCGCCTTTACGTTTGACCAACACGAAACTTTCACGATCGGACGAAGCGAAGGCTCGCAGTTCTGCCTGCCGCACGACCGTTATTTTTCGCGCAATCACTGTCTTCTGGAAATCGCGCCGCCGCAAACTTTCCTGCAGGATTTAGGTTCGACCAACGGAACTTTCGTCAACGGTTTGAAAGTAGAGACCGCGCATCTGAAAAACGGCGATTGCATACAGGGCGGCGAAACTGTTCTCAAAGTCGAAGTCTCGGTCGGGGATGACGAATTTGTGCGGCACACTCATGACGCCCAAAAATTCAGCGGAACCATTCCGTCCTTAATCACTGTTCAATGCCTCAACTGCGGCATTCCTTCAAAAGTGGAAGCCTCGCGTCCAGACGCCAAACTCTCGTTTCTGTGCGACGACTGCCGCGACAGACTCAGGCAAAACCCGCAGCCGATTCCGAACTACCAGATGATTAGAATTCTCGGAAAAGGCGGAATGGGCAGCGTCATGCTCGCCCGTTCAGTCAAGGACGGCCGCGTGGTCGCCGTCAAAACGCTTTTGCCGGAAGTCGCTGTCAGCGAACAGTCATTAAAGAGATTTTTGCGCGAAATCGAAGTTGGCGCCAGCCTACGCCATCCGCATATCGTCAGCTATGTTGAACACGGCACGCACAACGGCATCGTTTATCTCGTGACCGAATACGTTGCCGGAATGGATGCGTCGAAAATTTCCAAAATGCGCGGCGGCAAACTCGATTACCGCGAAGTCGTTAAAATTATCGAACAAACGCTCAACGCGCTCGATTTCGCTCATTCACGAGGCTTCGTTCACCGTGACATCAAAGAACAAAACATTCTTGTTGACGGCACTTACCCGAATTACGTCGCCAAATTAACTGATTTCGGATTGGCGAAAAGTTTCAAACAGACGGGAATGAGCGGCGTGACGATGGTCGGCGATGTCGCCGGAACGATTGCTTATATGCCGCCCGAACAAGTCAGAGATTTCAAGGAAGTAAAGCCGCCGTCGGATATTTACGCGATTGGAATGACGGCTTACAGTTTAATCACCGGCGCGCACGCGCTCGACCTCAGTCCGCGCGCCGGAATTTCAGAAACCGTCAAAGCGATTTTTGAAAAACCGATTGTTCCGCTCACGACGCGCCTGCCGGAAGTTCCGCTGCGCGTCGCCGCCGTTATCGAAACCGCCATTGCCAAAGAACCGGAACTGCGCTGGCACACCGCCGGAGAAATGCGTGAAGCCTTGCTTAGGGCGATGTCTTAGAATGGAACGCCAGCATCTTGCTGGTAAACTGTTTGCCGGCAAGATGCTGGCGTTCCATTAAATCGTTGTTGTAACTTTCGTCAACGAGCGCGGCGCATCAGCGTCCAAACCTTTTGCTTCGGCAAGCAGGGCAGCGAAAAGCTGCGCGGGAATAATGAAGGGAATCGGCGATAAAAACTCGTCAATCTCGGCGGGCAAGAACAGACTGCGCGAACTGAGCGAAGCGATTTTCTTGTCGTTTGTAATTGAAAAAGAATCGGCGTGCAGTTCTTTTAACCGATTCAATAAATCTAAATTGCTTTGCTGCGTTACGCCTTGCGGCGCGAATAGAATCACCGGAAACCTTCGTTCGACAATTGCCAGCGGACCGTGAAAAAAATCGGCGGAGGAAAATCTCTCGGCGACGACGTAACAGGTTTCCATCAATTTCAAAGCCAATTCGTAAGAATTTCCGTAATTCAAACCGCGCCCGACGACGACGCAGTTTTCCATAAAGACGTATCGCTGCACTAAATCTTCGACTTGTGATTTTAGCTCTAAAACCAGATTCGTAAATTCGGGAATTTTTTCGTATTCGAGTTTCGTCTCAGCCAACACCGAAGCCAGCAGATAAAAGTGCAGCATCTGTCCGGTGTAAGTTTTTGTCGCGGCGACGGATTTTTCGCGTCCGGCGTGAATCAGCAAAGTTTCGTCGGCGATTTTCGCCATCGTCGAATCGGCGAAATTGGTGATGCCGAGCGTAAACGCGCCGGACTTTTTCGCCATTTCCAAAACTTGGTTGATGTCCGCGCCTTCGCCAGACTGCGATACGCCGATAACAAGCGCGCGGTTTAATTTTAACCGCGCATTATAAAGCGTAAAAACCGACGGCGCGGACAGCGAAACCGGAATGCCGGTTGTTATTTCAATCAGGTAACGTCCGAAAAAAGCGGCGTTGTCGGAACTGCCGCGGGCGATCAGCACGATCAAATCAACGTTTCGCTCGCGCAGAAAAACGCCGAGTTTTTTCAATTTGCCGGTTTCCAGTCGAATCGTTTTTTCTAAAACGACCGGCTGTTCGGCGATTTCTTCGAGCATCAATGACATAAAAATTAAATTTTCGGTCAGCGTTTTTTATTGGAAGAGAATATGTTCTCGACTAATCCGACAACCAACCCAATTGCCAATTTCAGCGGCGATTTTTTCGCGCCGTTTGTTTGCGCCAACTCGCTGCGGACGACTGCCGGTTTCGCTCCGGCAGCAGAACTTTCCTCGTCGGCAGAATCATCTTTATCTTTTTGAGCCACAGACGGTAAGATTTCCGCTTTCTTGTCCGCCACGGATTTTGTTTCGGCAGCCTCCGGGTTGGCAATCTTTTCTTTGGCGTGGGCTTTTATCGCTCCGGCTTCGGCGGCTTCGGGGTCGGTAAATTCCTGCAAAACGGCGTTCATCGAACCGCCGAACAAAATGACTAAAGCCGTCAGATAAAGCCACAGCATCAGAATAATTACTGCGCCGAGCGAGCCGTAGGTTGCATCGTAAGTATTGAAATAACTCAAATAAAGTCGAAAAGCAAAGGATAGAACGAGCCACAAAATGATGCCGACAATCGCGCCCGGCGTGATCCACGTCCAACCGGGTTTTTTGTGTTGCGGAAGATAACTGTAAACGAGCGCGAACATCGTCACCAAAACAATCGCCATAATCGCAAACTGCAAAACGCCGATAACGAGCGGCGATTCAAGCCCAAGCCCGAGCCATTCAAAAATCAAATCAACGAATTTGCCGCCGTAAAAAATTATGCCGAGCGCGAGCGTGAGCAAAGCACCCAAGCCGAGCGTCATCGCTATTGAAAGCAATTTGGTTTTCCACCACGGACGTTTTTCCGCGAGGTTGTAAACGCCGTTCAACCCGATGCGAAGGCTGTCGAGTCCCGCCGAAGCCGAATATAAAGCGACGAGCAGCCCGAACGTTAATTTTCCGCCGGAACTGCTTTCGGTCACTTGATCAACCGTGCTTTTTACAAGATCGTAAGCCGAAGCGGGCATCGTTTGTTGCAGATACTGAAACATTTCAGTTCTCAATTCCTTGTCGGAACCAAGTACGATGCCGAAAATGCTGACCAGAAAAAGCAGCAGCGGAAACAGCGCGAACAGAAAAAAATACGCGACCTGCGCGGCGTTGCTCAGCAAATCTTCTTCGTCGAATGCTTTGGTGTAAAGCCGCCAAAAAAAATCCTTCTTATTTATCTCTTTCAACTCCGAATACTCGAAACTCAGCAAAGCCATATTTGTTTTCCTTTTCTCTTGCCGACGCAGAATCGCTTGAATTTAACCGAAGGCTTTTTTCAATTCGGGATAAATTCGCTCGTCTTCGTCGAGCATATTTTTCAATTCGTAGATTTTCATTAACGCTTCGACCGGCGAAAGCACATCGGTGTCAATCTCCGACAATTTCAATTCGATTTCGGAAAAATCGGTTTTAAGATTTTTCTCGCCGCCGTCTTTGCGTTCGTATTCGCCAAGTAATTCTTCCGCCCGATGCACGACCGGCTTCGGCAAACCGGCGAGTTGCGCGGCGTAAACGCCGTAACTTTTCAGCGCCGTGCCGCGGGCGATTCGATATTTGAATGTGAGTTTATCGTTTTTTTCGTCAATTAAAAAGTAGAAATTCTCGATTCGCGGCAAAATCGTTTCGAGTTCGGCGAGTTCGTGATAATGAGTGGCGAAAAGCGTCCGCGTTTTCAGCTTCGGGTGATTGTGGATGAATTCCAAAACCGCCCGCGCTACCGCCAAGCCGTCGAAAGTCGAAGTTCCGCGCCCCAATTCGTCAAGCAAAATCAAACTCTGCGGCGTGGCGTGATGCAGAATCTCGGCAGTTTCAATCATCTCGGTCATAAACGTTGATTCGCCGCTGCCGATGCGGTCGTAAAGTCCGATGCGCGTGAAAATTCGGTCGCAAACGCCGACGACGGCTTCGTCAGCCGGAACAAACGAACCGATTTGCGCGAGCAAAACTATCAACGCGATCTGCCGCAGATAGGTTGATTTGCCGGAAGCGTTCGGTCCGGTAATTAAGGCGATTTGCGGCGCGCCGTTGCCGCCGAGCGCGGCGTCGTTGGCAACGAATTCGCATTCCTGCTCGGCGAAAATTTTTTCGAGCGCGGCGTGCCGCCCGTTTTTTATCCGCAAAAGGGAAGTTTCGTTAACCGACGGACGCGCGTAATCGTATTCGTCGGCGATGTCAGCCAAAGCGCAAATCGCGTCTGTGTAGGCAATCGTCGAAGCGGCGAGCGTAATTTCAGAACGGCTTTTTCCGACCTCTAAGCAGATTTGCCTGAACAGATTATTTTCGAGTTCGGCGACGCGCTCCTGCGCGTGGATGACTAAAGATTCGTATTCTTTGAGTTCGAGCGTAACGAACCGCTCCGCCGGCAACAGCGTCTGTTTGCGCGTATAATCTTCGGGAACGAGATGCAAATTTGATTTCGTGACTTCGATATAATAACCGAAAACTTTATTAAATCCGACGCGCAGGCTTTTGATGCCCGTGCGCTCGCGTTCGCGTTTTTCCAACTCCGCCAGAAAACCCTTGCCATCCCTCAGCGTAGCGCGGAGTTTGTCGAGTTCGACGGAAAAACCAGGACGGATAATTCCGACTTGCTCGGAGTAACGAGATGGAAGTTCCTCATTGATTCCGCGCGCGATAAGGTTCGCCGTCGCCGCGCATTCTGGAAGATGCGCCAGTAATTGACCGAACCGAACCGCATCGCCGCGCAAAATCTGTTTGATTTGCGGAATCAATTCCAGGCTTTTACCGAACGCCAGAAGCTCATACGCCGATGCGTAGTTGGCTTTAACGCGGCTTGAAATGCGCTCCAAATCCTTTATGTTTGAGAAAACGTCCTGTGCGTTCAGGCGCTCTTTTTTATTATCCTTAAACCAGGCGAGATGTTCCTGACGGCGGTAAATTTCCGCGCAGTCGAGCAGCGGCTGCCGCAGCCATTTTCGCAGAAGTCTGCCGCCCATCGCGGTTTTCGTGCGGTCAATGACCGACAAAAGACTCGCTCCTGATGGGCTTTCGAAAATCTCCAAACTTCGCAGTGTTCTGGCATCGAGCAGCATAAAGTGGCGGCTGTCGTAGGTTGTCAGTCGAGTTAAGTTGTCCGCCGCGCCGAATTGCGATTCGTTCAAATAAGCGATTAACGCGCCCGCCGCCGAAGTTGCCAGCGGCGAATCTTCCAGACCGAACGGTTTCAAAGTTTTGGAATTGAAATG
Organism: Pyrinomonadaceae bacterium; assembly: GCA_030448055.1. Taxonomy (GTDB): domain Bacteria; phylum Acidobacteriota; class Blastocatellia; order Pyrinomonadales; family Pyrinomonadaceae. Next base: position 1,383,933 of record JAUJNR010000001.1, on the reverse strand, counting down.
TTTGAGAAGAGTTTTTCCGGCGTTTTTTGTGTCAAACGCTTCAGCGTTTAATTTCGTGACGAATTGCGGCAAATCCCGATTGGAAAATTCCGCTTCGGTTTCCGTCAGTAAAATCTCGGCGGGCGCGAGCCGCTGCAATTCGGCAAGAGCGTCTTTGTTATCAATTTCCGTCGCCGCGAAATCGCCGGTCGTGATGTCGGCGTAGGCGATTCCGGCACGGCTGCCGTCGCTGGTGAAAGCGACCAGATAATTATTCGATTTGCTGTTTAAAAGCAGCGGTTCGATAATCGTTCCCGCCGTGACGACGCGCACGACTTCGCGCTGAATCAATTTTTTCCCGTCGTTGCCTTTGACGGGCGCATGCGAGGTTTGCTCACAGATGGCGACGCGATGACCGCGCGCGATGAGCGTGGCGAGATGTTTTTCGAGAACGAAATGCGGAACTCCGGCGAGCGGCACGCGCTCAGACGATTTGCCCATCGAACGCGAAGTCAAAACGATGTCGAGTTCGCGCGCGAGCAGTCGTGCGTCTTCGTCAAACGCTTCGTAAAAATCGCCGAGACGGAAAAGCAGCAGCGAATCTTTGTGCTTGGCTTTGATTTCGAGATACTGCCGCCGAATCGGAGTTTCGTTATTCATAATGACTGTCGGTAATCATTTTAACTTAAATCGGTTTTATAAATAAACCAAATTCACTGCCAAAACGCTGAGCGAAGACGTGAGAGAATCGCCGAAGGTTTAAATATCTCTGCGATTCTCTTGCCCGAAACCCACTTATCTCGACGGTGAAAAAACTACCGAAATTGATGAACTTTTACCCGCGACCGCGTTCAAGCAGCGTCATTGTCACAACGCCGAGTAAAATCAGCGACTCTTCGCTTTGTGTCAACTGAGCCTGCGCCGAAACCTCGAATTTACTTTCAAAAAATGCGGGCTGCTTTTGCAGTCGAACGACTGGAGTATTGTCCGCCCTCGATACGATATATGCCGGATTAAACATATAGCCGGTGAACATTCCCAAAACCGGAATCTCGCCGACGAGCGAGTCAATCACTTTGATCCACGCATTTTCCTCGTGAATTTCCAAAATTTGCCGGTCGCTCGCATCGGAAATTTGGTAATTCGTTTTCCAAAGCGAGCGCATTCCCTGGCGCTTAATCGAGCCGAGAAATCTGCCGCCGCTGTCCGTAAAATTATAACGCGCGGAAAAATCTATTATGCTGTCGGCTTTGACGTTGAACAAAAGCTGCGTTCGATTCTCGTCGGCGAAAACATTGATGTCTTCTTTTAATTTAAAGCGTTTCGGTTTAACGTAAGCGATTAAATTTCCGCTCGCGTCGCGCACCGAAAGTCGACTGCCAAGCGATAAAAGTTTGAAAGTTAAAGCTAACGGGTAATTCATTGGTCGTCTCCTTATTTATACGCGTAATGTCTGCAAAGATATTTTCGCAATGTCTGAAAAATTAAGTTTCTAAAAACTTCGGCAAGATTTCACTTATTGAATTCAAGTTCTGATGAATTCGTTTGATTTGCACAAAAGTCAAAATCGTTACCGCCGGCTCGATGTCTTGAAATTCACGGACGAGCGATTGACGGGCGCGGTTCAAATCTCTTTCCGACGAGATAATCAGAAAAGGCTTTGTGCGCTGCATCTGGTAAGCGCGTTTGAGTTTGGCGAAAGCCGAGTCAATATTGCCTTTGCTCTGCACTTCAAAAATGTGCGATAGACGCGGGCTGTTCGGCTTTTCGCGCCACACGACATCGTAGTATTCGTATTCGGTTTCGGCGGCATAACCGAGAAAATTACCGATTTCAACCAGCAATTCCTGGACGTTCGAGTGCGTCGCCGGTTCAGACGCAGATGCTGCTAAAGTAAAACTTGAAGTTTCCGCCAGCGCCGTTTCCCGCCCGCGCGCGGTGATGCTCCACAAGCCGCGATTTCGTTTGATGAGATTTTTTTCATCCAGATTTCGTCCCGCTTTCTGGACGGCTTTGCGCCAGGTTTTGCTGTCGCCGTTTTTTATTTCGCGTATTTCTAGGTCTTCGATTTGCGGAAAATAGCCGATTAATCGCTCGTATAAAAAATGCACTTCGTCGGTTCCGCCCGTCGCGGCGAGTTCCTGCAAAATCGGCATTTCAATTGAATGGCTCGGCGGTAAAGACATCGGATATTTTCGAGATATTTGCGGGCTAAAAAATTTTATCGTAACTTTCAATTTTCTGCGCCGTAACTTCTTGTTTCAAATTGTCGAGCGTTTCGGTTAAACGCCTTTCGTAATTCTTTGTCGCGCTTTTCGCGTCAAAGGTTTTATCAATCTCGTGTGTTTCCGGTTCACCGATTTTCACGTAAATCTCCGGCTTAAAGTTTCCCGCGAATTCCAACTGCAGCGCCGCCGGAACGAGTCGGCACACTTGAACTTTTTCGATTATTCGCGCCAAGCCCTGATAAAATCGCAGCGGTCGAACGTCGTTCGGAAGAATTTCGCCCTGCGGAAAAATCAGCAGTGTTCGGTTGTAATTTTCCGACAAAAGATTCGCCGCATAATTAATACTTTTGATTGCCTTGCGCGGATTTTCCCGAACGACAGAAAACGCGCCCAGCCAGCGAAAGAAAAATAATTTTTGTAATTGCTTTTCCTCCATCATCACGTAATTTTCTTTGTCGAAGCGGCGCAAAATTTCGAGAAAAATAAGACCGTCCCACCAACTCGAATGATTGGCATAAATTATCAAAGGCATTTGTTCAGCGGTATCCTTTAATTGATTCAAGTCTGAAATGCAAAACGTGTTAAAGCGACGCTTGAGCAAATGACGGTTGTAAAGCGCAAACGCTCGTTCAAACCATACGCTTTTGTTCGCTTTCAACATATTTTCGCGGCACGCGGCGGCTGATGCCGCACGTTATTTCATAAGAAATCGTATTCGCTTGCTTGGCTAAATCCTCAGCCGATACTTTAACTTCGCCGCTTTCGCCAATCAAAATAACTTCATCATCTAATTTAACATTCTGCGCTTCGGTGACATCCAGAATAGTCCAGTCCATCGAGATTCTGCCGACGACGGGGACGTAAATTCCGTTGACGATGGCACGCCCGATGTTGGAAAGCGAACGGCGGTAACCGTCTTGATAACCGATTGGCACGGTGGCGATAACTGAATCTTTTTCGGTGGTAAAAGTTCTACTGTAACCTAAAGTTTCGCCTTTCGGAACTCGTTTCAAAAGAGTGATTCGAGTGTGCAGCGACATTACGGGTTTAAGTTGTGGTTTAACTATTCCTTCAGGTAAAACATCACCGCCCAAGCCGTATAAAATCCCGCCGATGCGCACCATGTTTCCGCGCGAATTTTTGTGGGCGACCGCGCCGGGCGAGTTCGCCAAATCTTGATAAGTCGGTTTGAAACCTCTTGACTCGAAAATCACTACGGTCTGTTTGAATTTATCTATTTGTTCGTTGGTATAATCGCTTTCTGACAAATTATCGGCGGTCGCAAAATGCGTCATCAATCCGTCAATTCTCAAATTTTTAAATTCACGCAGCTTTTCCGAAAACTCTTTTATTTCATCGAAACGAACGCCGATTCTGCCCATTCCCGTATCAATTTTGACGTGTATGTCGGCAATTATTTTCTTTTCCCGCGCGGCTCGATTTAGTAACTCAGCCGTTTCCGTTTGATAGATAACCGGCGTTATATTGTTTTCGAGCAACAATTTTTCCTGACCCGCCCAAAAACTTCCCAAACAAAGAATCGGCGTCTTGACGGTGTTCTCGCGCAACTCTAAACCTTCTTCGGGCAGCGCGACGCCAAACCAATCCGCGCCTTCGGCTTCGAGTTTTTTCGCGCAGCGCGCCGCTCCGTGTCCGTAACCGTCGGCTTTGACAATTGCCATCATCGCCAAATCTTTGCCGACAAACTGTTTGACCGAACGGAAATTAAACACCAGATTGTCAAGATTGATTTCCGCCCAAGTCGGACGATTAACAAAGGATTCTGACATTTTACATAAACAATCTATCGCCGAAATTTATCGTATCGGTGATTCAATTCGCTCATTTTATACATTAACTGTCTGGCTGCCGACGGTTAATGTAAATGTTAAAGCGGAATGTTGCCGTGTTTTTTTGGCGGATTCGAATCGCGTTTGTTTTGCAAAAGCGATAAGGCGCGAATCAGTTTCGGGCGCGTCTTGCTCGGTTCGATGACTTCATCAATAAAACCCTTTTCAGCGGCGACATACGGGTTGGCAAATTTTTCCTGAAACTCAGAAACTTTTCCTTTGCGATAACTTTCGTCATGTTCGGCAATTTCTTTACGATACAAAACACCGACCGCGCCTTCAGCGCCCATCACGGCGATTTCCGCCGTCGGATAAGCGAAATTTATGTCGGTGCGGATATGTTTCGACGCCATCACGCAATATGCGCCGCCGTAAGCCTTGCGCGTGATGACCGTGATTTTCGGAACGGTCGCTTCGGCAAACGCATAAAGCAATTTCGCGCCGTGCCTAATGATTCCGAAATGTTCTTGACCCACGCCCGGAAGAAAACCCGGAACGTCTTCAAAAGTTATTAAAGGAATATTGAAACAATCGCAAAAGCGCACAAAACGGGCGGCTTTGACCGATGCGTCAATATCCAAAACGCCCGCCAGAAAAGCCGGTTGATTGGCGACTATGCCGACCGAATAACCGCCGAGTCTGGCGAAACCGATAACGATATTTGGCGCGTAATGCTCCTGAACTTCAAAAAAATAATTTTCGTCAACGACGTTGTGAATGATGTCGCGGATGTCGTAAGGCGTGGTTGATTGTTCTGGAACGATGGAATTTAATCGTTCGTCGGTGCGATTCGATGCGTCGTTTGTTGGCACGAACGGCGGATTTTCCATGTTGTTCGACGGAATAAACGAAAACAATTCTCTGGTTAAACGCAGACAATGTTCGTCAGAATCGGCGGCGAAATGCGCGACGCCGCTTTTCTGATTATGCGTCATCGCGCCGCCGAGTTCGTCTTTCGTGACTTCCTCGTGAGTAACGGTTTTGATCACGTCCGGTCCGGTGATGAACATATAGGATGTGTCTTTGACCATCACGTTAAAATCGGTAATCGCCGGCGAATAAACAGCGCCGCCCGCGCACGGTCCCATAATGCAACTGATTTGCGGAACAACACCGCTCGCCAGAGTATTTCGCAGAAAAATATTGGCGTAACCGCCGAGACTGACCACGCCTTCCTGAATTCTGGCGCCGCCCGAATCGTTCAAACCAATAACGGGCGCTCCGGTTTTCATCGCCATATCCATCACTTTGCAGATTTTCTGCGCGTGCGTCTCCGAGAGCGAACCGCCGAAAACTGTAAAATCCTGTGCGAAAACGAACGCCTCGCGCCCGTCAATCAAACCGTGTCCGGTGATTACGCCGTCACCCGGATATTTCTCTCGGTCGAGATTGAAATCCGTCGAGCGATGCACGACAAATTTGTCGAATTCTTCAAACGAATTTTCGTCGAGCAGAAATTCGATGCGCTCGCGGGCAGTCATTTTTCCTGCCGCTCGTTGTTTCTCAAGCCTAGTTGCGCCACCGCCCTGCTCAGCCGAACGCGATTTTTCACGCAGCTGGTCGAGTTTTGAAAACGATTCTTGTTTTGGTTGCATAGATGTAAATTCTAGCGAAGTCGCCAAGTTTTGCAAACGCGCCGGGCGGCTCTTATAAATCCGAGATTTCCACTTCAATCTGCGGCAGCATCTGCGAGATTTTCCGCGGCGAATCTGTCGGCGGATAATAATTCGTCTAACCTCGGGCTTGGTCAGGTTGCACTATTTGGGCAATCGCGCCGGATGCGTTTGCCAATAAAAAAAAATCAAAACGTAAACCGCTGTTTTCATATCTCCACCCGCTTTTTGTTAACTTTAAATCGCACATGCATTTATACAACGTTTGTTGCGCCCGTTTAAATAAAATCGGCGATGAATCAAGCGACCATTCTTTTTCTGATACTTCGCAACGCCCATTCAAGCAGTAGAACCGAGATAATCAAAAGGTAAATTGATTCATAAATATGTTTGACGGCGAAGTTTCCCGTCAAACACGCGCGACACAAATCAATGACGCTGGTCGTCGGGATAATAAAGGCGACGATTTGCAGCCAACCCGGTAACATTTCAATCGGAAACCACGCGCCGCATAAAAAGAGTGTTGAGAAAAAAAGGGCGAAAAAAATATTGAAATAATCAATTTCGTAAACGTGCGCCGTGATTGCCAGACCCAAACCGCCAAGATAAATGCAGCCGAAAATTAACGGTAAAATGGACAGCGGCGTGAAAAGGGAAGTCGCCGACCCGAAGATTACGACGAGCGGCAAAATAAAAAGACAATCAACCACGCCCTTCGTCACCGCCCAAATTATTTCGCCGAAAGCGAGTGATTCGGCATTGACAGGCGTGGCGAGAATCGCATCGTATGTGGATTGATAAACCATTCGGAAATACGCGCCGTAAGTCATCTCGAAAATTGTCCGCATCAAAACCGTGAAAGCCAGCACGCCAGCGCCGACGAACGAAAGATAACTCAAGCCTTCAACGTCTGATGTGACCAACGCTCCGACGCCGAAACCGAACGCGAAAAAAGTAAAAATCGGTTCGATGATCGGAGCGACGAGTTCGGTTTTCCAAAGCCGCAGATAAACGCGCGAATTCCTACGCCAAACGGCACACGAATCGGTCAAATCAATTTTAGATATTGCTAAACTCAAAACTTGTAATCGAAGGGAAAAATTCTTTTATCAATCATTGAAATCAATTCGCTCAAACTGTCGCGGACTTTTTCCCGCAACTCATCCGGGTATGCATACTTTTGTGAATTAGCCTCAAATTCATCCGTATCCAAAATCTGTCGGGAAAAATCTTTCCAAACTACAATGTCAACGTCCAAATCTACATAGTCCAAAGTGCCGTTTGCAAATTTCGGCGGCATATTTATATTGCAGTAAAAATTTCGCAAACTTCCGTCGGGTTCGTGAAAACGAAAAACATTATACCAGCGTTCCAGCCAGTAAAATTCATAACTAATAGTATCGCGTCTGATAACGCTGAGATGTTTATGAGAGATTTCCTTTTCAAATTTTCCGACCAATTCAAACAGGGATTTTTCTTTTTTGATCAGTTCAACTTTCCAAGAACGATGTAACTCGCCGTTATATTTGCGCGAATTAATCGTTACGATATGATTTTTCTTTAACACCGTTTTTGTATTACCCGAATTTGAAGGAATAATTGCCAATTGTAAAAATGGTTTAGGGCTACTTTATCAATTGGAGAAACACATCTTCAAGATTTGAAGGACGCAGAATCATTTGCCGCGAGCCGTAAAGATTCATCAGAGGAGTTAAATCTTCGGGAGTTTGGCAAAATAGAGATGCGTCGAGCCGCGTTTTTGAGAAAGAATTTTATCTGTTTGACGCAAGTTAAAGGAATCGGCTTCACGAATTTCCAAAGCAAATTTTTTAACTTTATCTTTGATGATCTCGTGCGGAACGCCCTCGACGACAATTCTCCCGTGCGCCATCACAATCAAGCGTTGAGCGAGTTTTTCGGCTTCGTCCATATAATGCGTGGAAAGCACAATCGTCAAATTTTCCGTGCGGCGCAATTCCTCCAACTTTTCCCAAATTTCCTGCCGTACATTTGGATCGAGTCCGGTGGTCGGTTCGTCCAACAAAAGTATTTTAGGACGGTGAAGCAGAGCGCGGGCGATAATCAAACGGCGTTTCATTCCGCCGGAAAGCTGTTCGACCTTTGCGTTTGCTTTCTCTTTTAATCTGATGAATTCCAGTAATTCATCGCATCTCGTTTGAGCAATTTCTTTATGAATACGGAAATATCTCGAATAAACAAGCAAATTTTCACGCACATTTAAGTCGGGGTCAAGATTGTTTTCCTGCGGAACTACGCCGATAAGAGAACGAATTCTTCGGTCTGCATTCTTTACATTCAAGCCTTCAACCGATAATTCACCAGTCGTTAAAGGGGAACGACACGCAATCATCCTCATGGTCGTAGATTTGCCCGCGCCGTTTTCTCCTAAAATAGCGAAAGTTTCGCCGTGCTTGACTATAAAGGAAATGTCGTTGACCGCAGCGATATCAGCGAATCGTTTTACCAAATTTTTAGCTTCGATAGCAAAATTCATAGAACCTTATAAAATGTTTATGTAACCTATAACAAAGTAATATCTCGACTCAAATTTTCTTTCATTTTAACGAAAAGCTGCGAAAGAACGAGTTTCTCGGTTTCCGTTAAATTTGAGTAAGATTGAGTTTCGATTTTCCTCCATTGCTCGGCTACTAAACTTTGCCACTCGATGCCTTTTTCTGTTAAAAAAACTCGCATCAAACGCCCGTCTGACAAACATTTCCGGCATTCTATAAAACCGCTCTTGACTAAACTTTTAACCATTTTATTAACGGTCGGAGCGGTCAACGTTAGATTCTTCACCAACTCAACCTGGCTTTGTCCGTCAGTCTTCCAGAGTGATATTAAAACAAAAATTTGTCCGCTGTGTAAGCCAATCGCATTCATCGCTCTTTCCAGATAGGTTCGATAAGCAACAGCAAGCTGTGTCAGAATATATGTTGTTGAATTCTCAAAATTCATAAATATTATTAGCAAGCAAAATAAATTTAATTAGCTAGCTCAATTTTAGGTAACTAACTATAAATCATTAGATAGCTAACAATCAAACTGAAAAAGGTTTGTTTGTCTATTTTTTAGAATGTAATAAAATTTAGAAATGAAAAACGATAAACAAGATTTGAATGCGAAAATTTTATTACTGAAAGAGGCGCGGCTGCAGACTTTAAAATTACACAAGCTCTTATTAGATATTGAAAGAAACAAATACGAGCGGCAAAACGGACAAGTTACAAGCGGGCAGTTTTTAAACCTGCTGTTGAATGAGCCTGATTTGCAGTGGCTCAGAAAGTTTTCGTCGCTGATTGTCCAAATAGATGAAATGTTGGATTTGGATGACGGTTATACTGAAGATATGATTGATAAATATCTCGGGCAAATGCGCAGCTTGATTGACTTTAATTTGGCGGACGAAGAATTTGAAAGAAAGTATCAAAATTCCATACAGAACGACGCGACGATTGCCGTAAAGCACGCCGAACTTAAAAAATTAATTGCCTGAAAATTAAGAAAGACGCGGACAGAAAACGGCTTTTTCAGTCTTATTATAAAAGATTCATTTTCAATTGACCGGATTTTTCAAAACGCCGATGCCTTCGATTTCGACTTCGCAAATATCGCCTTCATTCAACTTGGAAACGCCCGAAGGCGTTCCTGTGGCAATAATATCGCCTGGGTTGAGAGTCATCTGTTTTGAAATATAAATTATCAATAACGGAATAGGAAACGTCATTTGCGAAGTTCGTCCATCTTGTTTAATAACTCCGTTGACCTTGGTCGTGACCCGCAGGTCTGATACGTCTAAATCATTCTCAATAAATGCTCCTATTGGGCAAAACGTATCAAACGATTTTGCACGCGTAAATTGGACATCAGCGCGCTGTAAATCTCTTGCGGTAACATCGTTCAAACAGACATAGCCAAAAACGTTTTCAAGCGGATCGTCAGCATCAGATAAATTTTTGCAGGTGCGTCCGATAATGATAGCAAGCTCGCCTTCGTGTTCGACCTGATTAGATTGTTTGGGAATAATAATACTTTCGCCCTCGGTAACTATCGAGGACGGCGCTTTCAAAAAAAGCAGCGGCTCTTTTGGCACTGCATTGCCCAGTTCAGCGGCATGCTCGGCATAATTGCGCCCGACACAAACAATTTTTGAAGGGGTCACGGGCGGAAGTAATTTGACACTTGCAATATCGAAGCTCTCTGTTAGTTTTATTTGATTTTCGCGCTCTGCTAAATCACTAAAATTATCAATCGGAAAAACCAATTCATTTTTAACAACTCCCCAATAAACCGTTTCTTTATATTGAAAGTGGCATAATTTCATAAATTTTCTAAGGAGCGGTTTCGGATATTTTTTCCGAAGCACCGCTTACATTACCGTTTTTATCCACGGCTGTTAAATAATAAAAATAGGTTTTGCCTGACTGAACGTTCGTATCCCGGTAAGTATTGGTTGTTAATAATTCTTTTGTTAAAAGAGTCCAATCGGAAAGCGGCTGATCAGAATTGTTTGAACGGTAAACTTGATAACCGGCGAGGTCTTTCTCGGTGTTAACGGCAAAGAAAATTGAAAGATTGCCAGGTGCAGCGGCAATCGTTACCGCGCTTGGCGGACGAGGTGCGAAGATGTCCTTCGGCTGCAATTCAACTGTGTTAGAGTTTAAACTCTCCACCGGCTCGCCGCCGACGCCTAGAGACACAGTTCTTACAAAGTATCTGTAATTTGCGCCAAAATCGAATAAGCGGTCGTTAAATTTATTTTCCGTCAGCGGAGTGCTGTTAAGAACACTCGCCGAATCGTCCGCGCCGCTGCCCCGATACACGTTATAACCGATTATGTTTACCGGCGTAGATCCGTCAACGTTTTCCTTCGGTGCATTCCAAGCGAGCAAGATTCCGTTGTCCGAAATCTGCGCTGCGAGCTGCGTCGGACTGCCTGCCACTTTTGTCGTCGGCTCAATGAGCAAAAAATTTGAAAACGCCGCTTTTTGCCCTGCAGCGTTTACAAAACGAATGGCATAGCGCAACCGTGCGGGCTGACCCGTAAATTGCAGCGTATCGGTAAATGAGAGTTGCCCGCGTTTAAAATCTTCGGCGCTAACGGGCAGCGTCGAAATCAGAGTGCTGCGCGAGGCAAATTCCTCTTCGGACAGCGTTAGCGGAGCGGTCAAAGATTCAGCCAGACGATAGACATCCGCGCGGGAAATATTTAATGTGTTTCCGGCTGAAGTGTTTTGAACGGGAAGATCCCAGGATAACGTAATAATATTTCCGCGCTGGGTGCCGGAGATTTCCGCCCGCTGCGTGATTTTTTCGACAGGCGGCAACGGCGGTTTACGTTTGCCGCAACTTAAGCCGGTAAGCAAAGCAAAAAATATAAACGTTAACGATGCTTTCAAAAAGCAGCTTTTGCTTAATTTGATTTTGTTAAGCATACTGTTTAACTGCTGTTTAATCTACAAAATATACTGCCGCAGATTTTGGTCTTTAACAAGTTCTTCTAATTTTTCTCGAACATAGTCCGAATCAATCGTCTGATCTTTTTGTTCCAGCTCGTTGCCAAGAAAACTTATCTCCTCTAAAAGTTTTTCGAGCAGGGTATGAAGCCGTCTGGCGCCGATATCTTCGGTGTTTTTGTTAATGCTGACCGTCATTTCGGCAAGTGTGGCAATCGCATCTTCGCTGAAGTTAAGGTTTATTTCCTCGGTGTTAAGCAGGGCTTGATACTGTTTAATAAGCGAGTTCTTAGGTTGTATAAGTATGCGCTTAAAGTCTTCTAAAGTTAATGATTCAAGCTCGACTCTAATCGGAAAGCGTCCCTGCAGTTCGGGAATCAAATCTGATGGTTTTGAAACGTGGAAAGCGCCGGCAGCGACGAAAAGTATATGTTCCGTATTCACCATTCCGTAGCGGGTATTGACAGTTGTTCCTTCAACAATCGGAAGCAGGTCACGCTGGACTCCTTCGCGTGAGACGTCCGGGTTTCCGCCCGCCGATTCGCGTCCGGCGATTTTGTCAATTTCGTCGAGAAAGATTATTCCCGATGATTCGAGTTTTTTAATTGCTGAACGGTTGATTTGGTCTGAATCAATTAAACTTTCCTGTTCTTCGCGCAGAAGAAAAGTTTTCGCTTCAGAAATTTTGACTTTTCGACGAACCGATTTCGACGGAAACAAATTTCCGAACATATCCCGAAAATTAACGCCCATTTCTTCCATTCCTTGTCCGCCGACAAAATCAATCGAAGCGTTTTGACGCTCCTGCGTCTCGATTTCGATGAGACGCTCATCGAGTTCGCCTTTTCGCAATTGCTCACGAAGTTTTTCGCGCGTGCTGTTGGTATTCGATTTCTCGGTTAAATTCAAAGAACGATCTTCCTGGTAATTTGCCGAAGAATAAGCATTTGAGGAGGGAAGCAGAATATCCAGCAGTTTTTCCTCGACATTTTCTGCGGCTCGTTCTAAAACCTCGTCGAACGCCGCCTGTTTAGTCATTTCGACGGCGACCTCGGTTAATTCCCGAATCATACTTTCGACATCGCGCCCGACATAGCCGACTTCGGTAAATTTCGACGCTTCGATTTTTATAAAAGGCGAGTTGGCAAGCCTGGCGAGTCGTCGGGCGATTTCGGTTTTTCCGACGCCGGTTGAGCCGATCATCAGGATATTTTTCGGCAATACGTCCTGCGCGATTTCGGGCGGAAGTTTCTGCCGCCTGATGCGATTGCGGAGAGCGACGGCGACGGCGCGCTTGGCATTCGCCTGTCCGACGACGTATTTGTCGAGTTCAGCGACAATCTGGCGCGGAGTCAATTCGTCGAGTTTCGGTTTCGGCGCGGTTTCTTTGATTTCACCGCCTAAGTAAATAGCCATTTGTATTGATTGGAATGCAAAGTTAAATTTCTTCGATTATTATATCCGAGTTTGTATAGACACAAATTTCGCCGGCGATTCTCAAGGATTCGGCAGCTATTTCTTTGGCGGTCATTTCCGTGTTTTTATACAACGCTCGTGCGGCGGCAAGAGCAAACATACTTCCCGAACCGACCGAAAGCAGACCTTCATCAGACGAAATGACATCGCCTTTGCCGGAAATTAAAAAGGCGTCTGTTTTATCGGCGACAATCAGAAGGGCTTCGAGATTACGCAGGTATTTGTCGGTTCGCCAATCTTTGCCGAGTTCGATGGCGGCACGTTCGAGCTGCCCCTGATACTGTTCGAGTTTGGATTCAAATTTAGCCAGCAAAGAAAAAGCATCGGCGGTCGCTCCGGCAAATCCGACCAGGACAGAGCCGTTAAAAATGCGCCGGACTTTCCGGGCGTTTCCTTTTATAATCGTTTCGCCCAGCGTTACCTGACCGTCTCCAGCCATCGCAATTTCCCCGTTCCGGGAAACAAACAGCACGGTTGTCGAACGCATCTTCGGTGAATTTTTTTCGGGTTTCATAAAGGAGTAATGATAAATCTTTAAAATGAAATGCTCAAATTGACAGATTACACACTAATATCTGAACATTGTGTAGTTCACGCTAAAAAGCCCGGCAACAAAGCCGAAAGACTGTCGAAAAAGAAAAGCCGTTAAATTTAAATTTCTAAAGGTAGGGAAATCAAAACACCTGTGGCAAAAATACAGCGCAAGCCGATTAGATTAGGATTGGAGAAGATTTTGGACGAGGATCTGAAACTTTTGGAAAACATTCGTGTCGGTCTGATTTGCAATCAGGCTTCGGTCAATCATTCGTTTCAACATTCGGCTGATTTATTCCATAAAAATCCATCGATCAATTTGGTTTCGCTTTTCGGTCCGCAGCACGGCATTCGCGGCGATGTTCAGGATAATATGGTCGAAACGGCGCACGCCACTGATAAATTAACCGGATTGCCAATCTATTCGTTATACAGCGAAACCCGTCAGCCGACCGAAGAGATGCTTTCCAATCTCGACGCTTTAGTTTTCGATTTACAGGACGTCGGTTGCCGCGTCTATACGTTTATTTACACGATGGCGAATGCGATGAAAGCCTGCGCCGCCTTTGGCAAACGGATGTTTGTGCTTGACCGTCCGAATCCCGTCGGCGGTCTGGCGGTCGAGGGAAATACGCTTGAACGCGGACACGAATCGTTTGTCGGGCAATATCCGATTCCGATGCGGCACGGTTTGACCGCCGCCGAACTTGCACGGTTATTTAATCGGGAATTCGGCATTAATTGCGAGTTGGAAACGGTGACGATGGACAACTGGAGTCGTGAAAACTTTTACGATGAAACAGACGCGCCGTGGGTAATGCCTTCGCCGAATATGCCGACGGTTGACACGACTGTGGTTTTTCCGGCGACCGTCTATTTTGAAGGAACTGAAGTTTCCGAAGGACGCGGCACAACCCGACCATTTGAAATCGTCGGCGCGCCTTACATTGACGCGGACGAATACGCTGATGCTCTGGCGGCGCATAAACTGCCGGGCGTCATCTTTCGACCGATAAATTTTCTGCCCACGTTTCAGAAACACGCCAATCAAAGTTGCGGCGGCGTCTTTCTGCACATCAACGACCGAGAAAACTTTGAGCCGGTTCTCACCGGCTTGGCAATGGTCAAGACCGCATTTGATTTGTATCCCGAAGAATTTAAATGGAAAACCGACGCCTACGAGTATGCCTTTAATCGCAATCCGTTTGATGTAATTGCCGGAACGAATAAAATCAGAGAAATGTTTGAAAGAAAAACTGAGCTGAACGCGATAAAATTTTCCTGGCAAAACGACGTAAAGGAATTTAATCTAATGAAAGAAAAATACCTTTTGTATTGAAGTTAGTCGTCGGTGTTGCGACAGTTAAAGTGAAGTTAAAAGAATTGAAGCAATTTATTTATGAATAATTCCTTTATTGTTGGAATAGTGGCGTGGCTTCTGCCCGGTTTTGGACATCTGATGCAGGGACGCTGGAAGCGAGGCGTGATTATTGCCATAACCGTCTGGTCAATGTTCGTCATTGCCGTCTTGAGCGGCGGAGCCTATTATCCGGGTTTTGATTTTAAGGACGGCTCGCTGCTTTATCTGCTAAATGTTTTCGCCCGCCTGGGGAACGGCTTGGGAACCGGCATCAGTCTTTTGTTCCTTACCAACCCGCTGCCGAATGTCGCTGCCTGGGCGACGTTTGAATATGGCGGAAGATTTTTAGAGGTTGCCGGGCTGTTAAATTACCTAGCCGTTTTGGACGCGTTAGACATCCAAAGGGGGAGAAAAAAATGATTCACTTTTTATATTTAATCGGTTTCGCTTTTTTCGTCGGAGTGGCGTTCGGAGTGTTTGCGGCAGGCGATACGCGGGAAAAAATAATCTACGGATTAAAAATTTTCGCTCAATTTATCGTCGTCAGTCTGGTTTTAGCTTGGGTTTTTTATTTTTTTCCGTGGTAAAAAAACTAAAAGTTTTCAAATGGGTTTGGTCGAAACAGAAGGGTTAATTCTCAAAACATACAGCTTGGCGGAGGCTGATAAAATCGTCGTTCTGCTCACACAGAGCGACGGTTTGGTGCGCGGCGTCGCCAAAGGAGCCAAACGCCTGAAAAGTCGTTTCGGCGGCGGTCTGGAACCGTTTTCGGTGATCAACATTTCATATTTTCAAAAAGAAGAAAGGGAACTTGTCTCGATCGGTCGGGTCGAACTCGTTAAATCGTTTTTTGAAGCGGCGGGCGAGCCGAAATTTCTGCAAAAATTCGCGTATCTCGCCGAGTTATTATTAGAATTCGCCCCGCCTCACGATCCGAACGAGCGGCTTTACCGGATGGCGAAAGTTTGTCTCGAAACCGCCGCCGCCAATCCCGAAAGCCTCGACGGTATCGGTCTCTATTTTGAATTGTGGATATTAAAACTCGGCGGTTATCTGCCTGATTGGAGCAGATGCGAAAATTGCCGTAGAGCGATTGTCGAAACCGAAACGGTCGGGCTGCAAATCAATTTTCATGTTCTGTGCGGGCAATGCCATTCGAATCGTAACCGATGGTTGGTTTCGCCTGAGCAAAGGAAATTGTTTTACGAAGCGCAAAAAGTCTCCCCGACAAAATTTCTCGAACTAACGAAATCTCAAGGCGAAGATATTCGAGAAGTTTCCGCCGTTTTGCGCCGCATAATTTCAAACATACTCGGTCGTGAAACGATTGAAGAAAAAATACTAAGGTGAATCTTTAGATTTCAATGAAGCGTGTCAGTTGGCTCATCTCAAAATATCTGGTTCAGGCGATTTTACCTTACTATATTTTTTCCTGGCTTCTTTTAAGCGTCATTTTATTCGTCCAGCAAGCCAGCCGTTATTCGGATATTTTTTTCAGCGTCAACATTCCAAAAAATTTAGTCTGGCAATTAACTTTCGCGCTCGTCCCAAATGTCATCGCATTTACTTGTCCGATGGCTGTTTTGGTCGGCGTGATTATCGGATTGTCGAAGATGCTCGGCGATAGCGAACTTGTTGCCGTCCGCAGCGCCGGTGTCGGCAATTTTCAAATCACGCTTCCCATTATAGTTTTGGGAATCGCGCTTTCGTTTTTCACCTTTCTTATAAATCTTTACGGAGTTCCTTTCGCCGCGCGTTTAGTGCGGCAGGTTGCTCTTCAAACCGCTCTCCACAAACTCGAATCGCCAATTGAACCCGGAGTTTTCAACAGTGAAATAAACGGTTATACGATTTATGTCAAAGGCGGAGATTTTGAAAAGGGAACCTGGAAAAACATCTTTGTTTATAATGAAGATAAGAAAACTAATGAAGCGCGTCTGATAACGTCTAAAAGTGGGCGGATTGATACGACTGAAGAAAGTTCGGAATTAGTTTTGGAAAATTCTATTGTAAGCACCTTTTTCATTGAAAAACAAACACAAGAGAAACAAACGTCGAAGTTTGTATCGGAAAATGTCGGACAAATTCGGGTAGCAATTAAAACCAAGCGCGGGGAAATAATCGAAAAATTGACCGCGACCGAAGGGGCGCCGGACGAACTCGGATTACTCGAACTCGCTCGCTACGTCAAAACAAAAAATGGCAAGGAAAAAATCGAAGCGCAGATACTCTGGCAGCGGAGAATCATACTTTCGGTGACGCCTTTGATTTTTGCTTTGCTGGGAACGGCTCTGATTTTAAGATTCAACCGCGGCGGAAGGGGTTTGGGCATATTTTTAGCTCTGGTCGGTCTGATGCTTTATTATTTGATTACTCTTTTAGGAGAACAATTGGCGCGAACCGGGCAAATCAGCGTTTTCACGGCGAGTCTGTTTCCGATTGCGATGAGTTTGATGGTCATCGCCTGGCTTTTTCTGTCGAACAGATTTTTATTAGGCAGAGCCATCGGCAACGTATATCATCGCTTTAAGGCGAATTCCAATGCCGGTTCGGAAGAAATTAAAAGGAAAAAATTACGCTTCGGTTTAACGACCGCCATTCTGGATTTCGATATTATTCGCAACTTATTAAAGTATTTTTCGCTAACGGTTATCTTTTTAACGGCGATTTATATGATTTTCACGGCGTTCGAACTCTGGAAATTTGCCGGAGAAATCAGCGGCGGATTTTTCCTTTTAATGAAATATCTCTTTTTTCTACTGCCGTTCATATACCTGCAGTTAGCTCCTTCGGCTTTGATGATAGCGACGCTGGCGACCTTCGTCATCAAATCGAGACAAAATGAAATCGTTTCGTGGACGGCTGCCGGGCAAAGCGTCTATCGGCTTTTGCTGCCGTGTTTCAGTTTGATGATTCTGCTTGGCATCGTAAACTGGGGCATACAGGAAACAATCGCGCCAAAAACAAATAAAATCCAAGATCAACTGCGCGCTCAAATCCGCAGCCGCGGCATCGTCGCCAACCGGGAAGGGAAGTATTGGGTGACGAACGATAAACGAATTTACTCTTTTGAACTGGCTGAGACGAAAACCGATTTTAACCAGAAAGTAAAAAATCTTTCAGTCTATGAATTTTCCGCCGACGAAACCAAACTGCAAAGCATCTACCGAGCGCCGGAAGCCGTCTGGGAAAAGAACGTCATAAAATTTTCCGCTGCCGAACGACAGCAATGGAGCGACGGCGCAGTGGAAGTCCGGCAAATCTCTAACGGCGAATTGATTGAAGCATCAAACCCTTTTAATAATTTGAATGAAAAGCCGAGTCATCTCGACCGGCGCGAAACCGAGGAGCAAATCAAAACGAGCGAATCGGAAATCGAGCGTAGAAATCTGGAAGTCGCTCTGGAAAAAAAATACACGACGCTTTTTCTGCCGTTCATCATCACGCTTTTCACCGCGCCGTTCGCTTTATCTTTAAGCCGCAAGGGAAGAGTTGTGACGGTCGGTTATGCCGTCGGAGTCTGGCTTTTGTTTATGGCAACGACGATTAGCTTCGAGCAGTTTGGTTTGAGCGATTACCTCGCACCCAAATTTGCGGTTTGGAGTCCGATGTTTTTGTTCGCCATTATCGGCGCATTTCTAATTTCAAAGGTCAAAACTTAAATTCGTCTGAAAAATTTCACGCGAATTCTACTCAAACGAAAGCAAAGAGCGAAGTGACAATGAAATCAACAATTCTTTTGACTTTGGGATAAAAAGAGGTGTATAAAAATTCGGTATAAGAAAATTAAAATTCAGTATAAATCAAAGTTAGCCTGCTTCTTTTATGTCAGCGTAAGGAGAATTTATGCGAGAAAAATTTTGTTTAGTTACTTTAGCGATTTTGGTTGGACTTGTCGGCGGCTTTCTTTTGAATCGCCTGCCAAATTCTCAACCTGTTTATGCTCAGGATTCCGTGAGCATCAAAGATGAAAGCGAAAAAGTTCTTGTGCAAGGTTCGGGCGTTGCCAGTTCATCGTTGCGCCCGCCGAAAGACCATATGAGCCGCCATTTTAGGTTGCAGCATTCCCCGCAAAGCGTCTTTAATATAGTTCCCAAAGGCAAGCGATTCGTTCTGACAGATATAATGCTGCACGACAAAGGCAGCGTTAAGCAATCTATTACAATCAATATTGCCCGCGCAAATCCGGTTGCCGAAACGGGCGACATTATGCTTCAAATCCCGATTGAGCCAAGCAAACCGGAGCAAGTTCATCTTTGTTCCGGCTATATTATTCCATCGGGACATGCTCTCGTTGCTTGGACAAATGCGGGAATTGAACCCAACCAACTTGTGAATATCAGTGTTACAGGTTATCTCGAAGATGAGCCTAAATAAACGAAGCCTGTTTTTAATCACGGGCAGGCTAACAATTCAATGGACGTGAGGGCGAAACCGCAATGGACAAGCAAAGGGTTGACGGACAACGCCAAAAGAAAGTCGCTGTTTCGCTCCGCGTCATCTCAGCCGTTCGCTTGCTTCGTGTTTTCTACGAATTGCTTGCCAACGAGCAAAGATTTATCATTGCTTTATGAATTATCACGACATCATTACTATCGAACCGGGCAAGGGCGGTGGAAAATTTTGTATTCGCGGTATGAGAATGACCGTTTATGATGTGCTTGAATATCTGGCTTCGGGATGACAATGCAGGAAATTCTTGATGACTTTCCATATTTAACGCACGAAGACATTTTGGCTTGTTTGGCGTTTGCTGCTGACCGTGAGAAAAATTTGTTGGTGGTGCAGGCGTGAGCGTCAAACTGCTCTTTGACCAAAACTTATCGCCGAAACTCGTCAAGCGGTTATTCAATTTGTATCCAAACTCCGATCATCTTGATTTTTTAGGCTTGGGAGCAGCCAAAGATGTTCTGGTTTGGGAACACGCTCGAAGTAATAATTTTGTTGTAATAACGAAAGAGGGTGATTTTGCAGATTTGAGCGTGTTGCGCGGTTTTCCGCCGAAAGTCGTGTGAATTCGACGCGGAAACTTCTCAACGGCAGACATTGAAATTCTGTTGCATGACCATAATTCAGAAATTGAAGATTTGATGGCGGACTCGACTTCGGGCATCCTGACGCTATTTTAACAAAGTGTGGTTACAATAAAGGCAAGCGAACAAATCAATGGATGTGAGGGCGAAACAGCGACTTTCTTGTTTAGGTTCTGTTGACATTTGATAAATTGCCACTAGCTTCAGCTAGTGGGAGGCTGATAAATAAGGCTTTCGGCTTTAGCCAAATCAAAATAAATAATTTCCTTATCAGCTTTAGCTAAAGCAAATAAGGATGATTGATATTTTTCAGGAATTTGGCTAAAGCCTTAATTTTCCTACACTACTTGTCCATTAGCTAAAGCTAGCGGCAATTTATCAAAACCAAATGTCAACAGAACCTAGTTTATCTTGTTTCCCTGACGCTGCATATTGGCGGTTCCGCCGCAGTTATGTTAATCGTTAAAAGCCGGCGCGATCAAGGAAATTGTTTATCGTGGCGGCTTTTAAAATTTTTACTTTTTATTTTTGTTAAGTTCCAGTTTCCCAACTCGTCATATATTCGAGCATTTCGGGAGTTAAAGTATCAATCGAAATACCGAGCGCGCGAAGTTTCAGGCTGGCGATTTCCTGGTCAACTTCTGCGGGAAGAACGTGAACGCCCGCTGCGAGAGTGCCTTTGTTTTTCACCAGATATTCAGCCGAAAGCGCTTGATTGGCGAAGCTCATATCCATCACGCTCGCCGGATGTCCTTCCGCCGCCGCTAAATTTATCAGCCGACCTTCGCCCAGGACAATTACGCTTTTGCCGTTCGTGCCAACGTATTCTTCGACGAACGGGCGACGATTAGCGACTTCCGAAGACATTTCGCGCAACGCTTCGAGATTCAATTCCAAATCGAAGTGTCCCGAATTGCAAACAATCGCGCCGTCTTTCATCGCTTCAAAATGTTCTTTGTCAATGACGTGCCGATTGCCGGTGACGGTGACGAAGAAATCGCCGATTTTGCAGGCTTCGGTCATCGGCATCACGCGGAAACCGTCCATTACGGCTTCGATGGCTTTGATCGGGTCAATTTCAGTAACGATAACGTTTGCGCCGAGTCCGCGCGCGCGCATCGCGCAGCCTTTGCCACACCAGCCGTAGCCGACGACGACGAAGTTTTTTCCGGCAAGCAGAATGTTCGTCGCGCGGATGATTCCGTCGAGCGTTGATTGTCCGGTGCCGTAACGGTTATCAAAGAAATGTTTCGTCTGCGCGTCGTTGACCGCCATGGCAGGGAAGTTCAGCACGCCGGCTTTCGCCATCGCCTGCAGGCGAACGATGCCGGTCGTTGTTTCTTCGGTCGTGCCGATAATCGTTTCGGATAACTCCTTCTTTTCCTTAAGCATCGTCGCCACGACATCCGAGCCGTCGTCAATAATAATGTTCGGATTCGATTCGAGCGCCATACGAACGTGCCGCATATAAGTTTCGGTTGATTCGCCCTTCATCGCAAAAACCGGAATCTCCCAGTCGGCAACCAAAGACGCTGCCACGTCGTCCTGCGTCGAGAGCGGATTCGAGGCGATTAGAATCGCTTCGGCGCCGCCCGCCTGCAGCGTACGCGCCAGATTCGCCGTTTCGGTCGTGATATGAGCGCAGGCGACGAGCTTGACGCCTTCGAGCGGTTTTTCCGCTTCAAAACGCTCGCGGATAAGACGCAAAACCGGCATTTCACGGTCAGCCCATTCGATCCTTTGTTTGCCTTGCGGAGCAAGGTTAATATCCTTTATATCGTATTCCATTGAAAGTACTTCTTTAGCCATATATTTTATTGTTTGATAATTTTGTATTGAAATAGAGAAAGTGTAATGTGAAAAAGGTAAAAAGTGAAAAAGCCGCTCTGCTGAAAATCATTCATGTGCGCCGCTTTTTCACCTTTTCATTTTCAACCTTTAGACGCCGGTTGCCAAACCGTTCAAGGCGCTTAATAAGGCATCGGCTTTGTCGGTTTTTTCCCAGGTGAACTCGTCGTTCGTGCGTCCGAAATGTCCGAATTTAGCGGTCGCTTTGAAAATCGGGCGGCGCAAATCAAGCGTTTTGATAATGCCTTGCGGCGTTAATTCAAAATTAGCGCGAACAGTCTCGGAAAGTTTATCTTCTTCCACTCTGCCGGTGCCGTGCGTGTCAACGCGAACCGAAACCGGCTCGGCGACACCAATGGCGTAAGCCAGTTGAACCGTGCATTTTTCCGCCAGTCCGGAAGCGACGATATTTTTGGCTATATAACGCGCCATATACGCGGCTGAACGGTCAACCTTCGTCGGGTCTTTGCCCGAGAACGCGCCGCCGCCGTGCGGGGCATATCCGCCGTATGTGTCAACGATGATTTTGCGACCCGTGACGCCGGCATCGCCCATCGGACCGCCGATTACGAAACGTCCAGTCGGGTTGATATGATATTTTGTTTCGCCGTCGAGCAAATTCGCCGGAACCGTGGTTTTAATGATTTTTTCCAAAACATCGGCGCGAAGCTGTTCGGTTGTGACTTCTTCGGCGTGCTGTGTTGAAACGACGACGGCTTCAACGCGAAACGGTTTGCCGTCGCGGTATTCAATCGTGACTTGCGATTTCCCGTCGGGACGCAGATAGTCCAGCTCACCACTGCGTCTTGCTTCGGACAGTCGTCTGGTCAGATTGTGCGCCAGTTGAATCGGCAAAGGCATCAATTCTTCAGTCTCGTTACAGGCAAAACCGAACATCAAACCCTGATCGCCCGCGCCGCCCGTGTCAACGCCCTGCGCGATGTCCGGCGATTGAGTGCCGACCAAATCCATTACGCTTAAAGTATTGCAGTCGTAACCAAAGCTCGCGTTATTGTAGCCAATATCGTTGATCGTATCGCGGATGATTTTTTTATAGTTGACGATGGCGGTGGTGGTAATTTCTCCGGCGATCACGGCGGTGCCTGTCGTTACCAAAGTTTCACAGGCGACTCGGGCGGTCGGGTCTTGCTCGAGAATCGCATCCAGAACTGCATCGGAAATTTGGTCGGCGATTTTATCGGGATGTCCTTCGGTAACGGATTCCGAAGTAAATAAATAATTTGCGTTACTCAATAGTTTGTAACTCCTTTGAATGATTATATGAAAATTAAATTTCTGGTTAAGACAACAAAAGGGAAATTTTAGCTTTTTAATATGTTTGTGTCAAAACCTTTCGCTTTAGACGCATCAAATGTCGTTTATCGAAAGCCACTTGTAAATTACCTAACATTATTAAATTATTCGAGCGGGAAGGAAAATCTTTATATAATAATTTATGCCAATTGAGTCTGATAATAAAGATTATGTAATTGTGTGTAATTAAATTGTTAGATAAAGTGTGGTTGAGCCGTACGATTTACAGCTCTCGTTTAGTTTTGTCAAAAACTTCCTTTAACGCTCGCAGAATGTCATTCTTTCCGTATTCACCGGATTTTTTAAAGCGAATTTCCAAAGAAAAACCCTTGCCATCCGAATCGTATCGAAATGATTTTTGAGCTTCGACGGATTCTAAAGAGTTTGGAATTACTACGCCCGATACATCTTTGGTCTTAATCGCGGGGCGGGCAGCACGGCGGACTTCGTCGCGTTTCAGATTTTGTTTTCCGATATTATCCAGAAATTCGTGCATCGCGGTTTCGTCGAATTGACGGGCGACTTCTAATAAAGTGGATTTGGCGGAGATGCCAGCTTGAAAGCATTTGGCGCGGATTGGTTCGGGCAGACCCGCAAGAGCCATAGATTCTGTAACGGTGGTGCGGCTTTTACCGATTTTTTTGGCGATTTCCTCGTGAGTATACTCGAACCGTTCGCACAAATAAGCCAAGCCGTCAGCTTCTTCCCAGATGGTCAAATCCTTGCGCTGGAGATTTTCGATGAGGGCGATTTCGGCGATGGTTTTTTCGTCAATATCGAACTCGATACACGGAACTTCGGTCAGACCGGCGAGATTCGACGCGCGCCAGCGCCGCTCGCCGGCGATGATCATCCACGTTCCGTCGCTCTTTGGTTTGACCAGTAGCGGCTCTAAAACGCCGTTTTGTTTGATCGAATCGGTTAACTCGGTCAAATCGCCGATTTCCGTACGCGGCTGTTCAGGATTCGGCGCGATTTTTTCAATGGGGATAACTCTGCCGATTGAACGGTGCGTTCTGGCTAATTCTTCAACGTAATGAGCATCGTGCCGCATTTTTATGCCGGTCGGTAAGCCTCTTTTAGACACGCTGTAAAACCTCCTTCGATAATTCCTGGTATTCGATTGCGCCGGAAGATTTCGGCGAAAATGTAAAAATCGTTTCCTTATGCGCCGGAGACTCCTCCAGACGGACGCTGCGCGAGATCAGCGTCTTAAAGGTTTTCGTGCCGAAAACCTGGCGGATATGCGCTTCGACATCTTTCGAGAGCGACGTGCGCTTGTCGAAAAGCGTCACCAGAACGCCGAGTATTTCCAAATCCGGGTTCGGGCGCGAGCGGACTTTCTCGATCGTCTCCAAAAGGTCGTCAGTTCCCTCCAGAGCGAAATAAGAAGATTGAATCGGAATCAAAACGCGCGTTGCGGCAACCAATGCATTAACGGTAATCAAACCAAGCGTCGGCGGCGTATCTATGAAAATCAAATCGTAGCGCGAGCGAATTTCTTCGATGCGATCACGCAGACGAAAAACCGCGTCGAAATCGCCGACTAATTTTGCTTCTAATTTCGCCAAACTGATTTTCGAAGGCACGATATCGAGGTTTTCGACTTTTGTTGAATATATGAAATTAGACCAAGGTTCGTGCGGTTCGGTGAAAAGCTCGAAAGCACTGCCGTCCACGGTTTGCGGCTCGACAAAGGAAAGCGAGCTGTTGCCCTGCGGATCTAAATCAATTAGCAAAACCTTTTTGCCCATTAACGCGCAGGCGGCAGACAAATTAATGGCGGTGGTGGTTTTTCCCACTCCGCCCTTCTGGTTGGCAATAACGATTATCATTCTGTTTATAAAAGCGATTTTCGGAAAAAGTTAGCGGGCGAAAAGTTACCCGATTAAATCGGGCCAGTCTTCGGCAGCGGGAACGGTTTCGTCATCGAATTCGGAATTCGCGGTGGCGGCGCTTGTCGAAGCTGAAATGTCAAGAACCTTCTGTTCGACAAAAACCGCTGAATCCATTCGCAGAGCGAGCGCGATGGCATCGGACGGACGAGCGTCGAGCGTTGTTTTCCCTCCCTTTTCATCGAGGAGTTCGATTGTCGCGTAAAAAGTATTTTCCCGTAAATCGGTAATCGTGACGCGCGAGACGCGGAAACCCGCTTGAACGATAAAATTTCGCAGCAGGTCGTGAGTCATCGGTCGTTGCGGAACGATTTTTTCGATTTCCAGCGCGATGGCGTTGGCTTCATACGCGCCGACCCAAATCGGCAGAATCGTGTCCGAATCAATTCCCTTCAAAACGACAATCGGCGTATTGGTGTTCGGGTCCATAATTAAGGCGCCAATTTTTACTTCAACTAACATATTCGTAAATTGTAAATTATCAAGACCACAAAAATTTAACAAATTTTACCATACAAAGTGTTGGCTTTCGATTCGAGAACTCTCACTTTGACGATTTTCCCTAATAAATCCGCCGCGCCTTCAAAATTTACGACCATCTGGCAGCTCGTATGACCGGAGATTTGATTCGAATGTTTTTCCGAGATCTTTTCCGCCAGAACCTCGACCGTCTGATTAATATACCCGCTAAAAACTTTCTGCTGGTGAAAGCGTATAAGTTTGTCCAGACGCAGAAACCGTTCGGTTTTTTCGGCGGCGGAAACGTCGTCGGACATCTCAAAGGCGGGCGTTCCGGGTCTGGGAGAGTATTTGAAAATATACGCGCTGTTAAATTGACAATATTCCGCCAGAGCAAGCGTCGCGTTAAAATCCGCCTCGGTCTCGCCTGGAAAACCGACGATGATGTCGGTCGTCAAGGCGATTTTGCGCGGCGAGGCTTTGATTCGGTCAATCCGCTCCAGATAATTTTCGATGGTGTGACCGCGCCGCATCAATTTTAAAATTTGGTTGCTGCCCGACTGCACCGGCAGATGTACCCAGTTGCAAAGATTTTCGTGTTCGTTGATAGCTTCGACAATATCGGGATGAAAATCTCTGGGGAAAGAAGTCGTAAATTTAATACGTTCGATGCCGGTCGCGGCGACGGCGCGGAGCAGCCGCGAGAACGGCGTCGCGCCTGGGTGATTCTCCAATCCGTCCCAGGTTTTCGGGCGATAGCTGTTGACGTTCTGACCGATCAGATGAACTTCTTTAACGCCTTCGCCTCGCAGACGCAAAACGTGCCGTATGATTTCCGTAGCGGGCAGACTTTTTTCCCGACCGCGCGCGAAAGGCACGATACAATAAGTGCAAAATTTGTTGCAGCCTTCGATGATCGGCACGAAAGCGACATACGGCGAATGCCTCTGCGCGTCGGCGACCGACCAATCGTAGGCGGCGTCGCGCTCGCCCAAATCGGCGAATTGATCGGCTCCGCCGAAGGCTTGACCGATAGCCTTTGAAACGCGCCCGACGGCTCTGGTTCCCAAAACGAAATCAATCGCCGGAGTTTTGGCGAAAAGAGTTTCGCCTTCTAGTTGAGCGACGCAGCCGAGTATGCCGAGCAGCGGTTTTTTTTCGTTGCGGTCGGCAGCCGCTTTGCCGACTTGTCCGATGCGCGTAAAAAGTTTGTGTTCGGCTTTCTCGCGCACCGAGCAGGTATTTAATAAAACGACATCCGCCGCCGCTTCATCCGGCGTAATTTCAAAGCCGTCCGCCGCAAGCTGCGTGGCGACGCGCTCGGAATCCGAGACGTTCATTTGACAGCCGAAGGTTTCGAGGTAAACTTTTTTCATAGAAAAGTTCTATAATTTTCCGAGAGATTCGCCGAAAAAATAATCAAAAAATACAAAAATCAATGAATATCGAATTTAAGTCAAAAGATTTCGTACATCTGCACGTGCATTCCGATTATAGCCTTTTGCAAAGCGCAATCCAACTCAAGCCGCTCGCAAGACGTCTTCGGGAAATGGATATGAAGGCGTGCGCGATTACCGATTTCGGCAATTTGTTCGGCGCGATTTCCTTTTACAACCAGATGAAAGCCCAGGAAATTCATCCGATTATCGGTTATGAGGCGCACCTGACGTTCGGCAGTCGTCACGACCGCGAAGCGCGGCTCGGGGCGGGCGAGCGACCGTTTTATAATCTCGTTCTGCTGGCGCGTAATTTGGAAGGCTATTACAACTTAACGCATCTGGCGTCGAAAGCCTACACGGAAGGTTTGTATCACCGACCGCGCATTGATTTGGAAATTCTCGCCGAACGAAGCGGCGGCTTAATCGCTTTATCGGGCGGCAGAAACGGCGCTCTCTGGCATTTTCTGAAACAGGAAAATTACGAACGGGCAGCGGAGAACGCCCGTCTTTTGAATGAAATTTTCGGCGACGGAAATTTTTACATCGAGATTCAGAACCAGGATTTGCCGGCGGAGGAAAAGATTCAGAGAGATTTAATCGAACTCGCCCGCAAATCAGGAATTCCGCTGGTCGCCGCCAACGAAGCGCATTATTTAACGCCGGAAGACGCCCTGGCGCACGAGATTTTGATGTGCATCGGCGAAGGAAAAACCATCAACGACAGTACGCGCACGACTCTGGGGAGCGCGAATTTTCATCTGCGGACGGCGGCGGAGATGTGGGACGTTTTCGGGGCGGAGATACCCGCCGCATTGGAGAATACGATAAAAATAGCCGAACGTTGCCGGGTCGAATTTCCGTCTGGCAATAACTTAACGCTTCCGAATTTTCCGATTCCGCCCGACGCGGGTTGCCGAACGACTGACGAGTATTTTGAAAAAGTTGTAATGGAAGGCTTCGCCACGCGCAGCAGTAAAGTCTGGGACCCACTGCGGGCGGAAGGCAGATTAAAGTATTCGCCGGAAGAATACCGAAGGCGCATCGAGCGAGAAATTCTGACAATCAAGAACATGGAATTTCCGGGCTATTTTCTGATCGTCTGGGAGTTTATCCGTTATGCGCGAGAAAAGGACATTCCGGTCGGTCCGGGGCGCGGTTCGGCGGCGGGCTCGCTCGTGGCTTATTGTTTGGAAATTACGGACGTGGACCCGCTCGAATACGATTTGCTTTTTGAGCGCTTTCTGAATCCCGAAAGAATTTCGATGCCGGATATTGATATAGATTTCTGCGTTCGCGGACGCGCTGAGGTCATTAATCATGTGACGGAATTTTACGGGCGCGAATCGGTCTGTCAGATTATTACATTCGGCACGCTCGCTTCGAAGGCGGCAATCAAAGATGTCGGCAGAGCGTTGAATATGCCATACGGCGATGTGGAAAAAATCGCCAAATTGTTGCCGCCGCCGGTGCGTGGTCGCAACATTAGTATTACGCAAGCTCTCGAACAAGTCGCCGATTTGAGACAGGCGATGGAAACCGACACGGAAGTCAAGAAATTGGTGGATTTAGCCAGAAGACTCGAAGGCTGCGCCAGGCATTCATCGGTTCATGCAGCAGGCGTTGTCATTTCTCCGAAACCGCTGCACGAGCTGGTACCTGTTTCGGTTTCCGGGAAAAGCGAATTGACCAGTCAATACACGATGAACGATTTGGAGAAAGTCGGAATGCTTAAGATGGATTTTCTCGCTTTAACCACCTTAACCATTATAAGCGATTGCTTAAAAAGCATTAAGCAAAAAACCGGCGCGAGCATTGAATGGAGCGCCGTTCCGCTGAATGACGCGAAGACGATGGCGCTGTTCGGCAACGGTCGAACCGAGGCGATTTTTCAATTTGAATCGCCGGGGATGCAGGAGATCTGCCGCCGCTTAAAGCCGAAGGAACTCGAAGATTTGGCAGCCTTAAACGCTCTCTATCGTCCGGGACCCCTCGACGGCGGAATGGTTGACGATTTTATCGCCAGGCACCGCGGCGAGAAAAAAGTTCAGTATATCGTGCCGCAGATGAAAGAGATTTTGAATAACACATACGGGATTTTGGTGTATCAGGAGCAGATTATGCAGCTCGCTCAGAAGCTCGGCGGATACACCCTGGGCGAAGCGGATATGATGCGCCGGGCGATGGGCAAGAAGAAGCGTGAGGACATGGCGCTACACGAGGAAAAGTTTGTCGTCGGAGCGGTCGCGCGCGGCATCAAACCCGAGAAGGCAACGGAAATCTTTAAATTGATGGCGCAGTTTGCCGATTACGGATTCAATCGCAGCCACAGTGTGGCGTATGCTTATTTAGCATTTCAAACTGCATATCTTAAGGCGCATTACCCTGCTTATTTTTATGCGGCTGTTTTATCGCACGAAGCAGACGACGCGGCGAAAGTTTACAAATACTCGAACGAGCTGCGCACTCTGGGATTAAAACTTCTGCCGCCTGACATTAATGAAAGCGGAGCGGATTTCACTCCGCTCGAAAACGCCGTCCGATTCGGGTTGAGTGCGATTAAAGGCATCGGCTGGTCGAGCGTGCAGGCGATTATCGAAGCCCGCGCGGACGGTAAATTCACTTCCCTTTATGATTTCGCGGCGCGTCTGGCAGCAGGCGGTGCCGTCAGTAAACGCGCGATGGAGAGTTTGGTGACGGCTGGAGCGTTCGATTCGCTGCAACCGCCTGACTCGACGATAAATCTCTGGCGCGCGCGCCTTTTCGCCGGCATCAACGGCGCTTTGGCGAACGGACAGAAAATCTGGAGCGATAAAATAAAGGGACAATCGGGGCTTTTCGGCGGGCAATCCGACGGACAGACCATTTTGGAAGGCGACCTGCCGATGACCGCGCCGTGGTCGCCGATTGAATTGGCGAATCAGGAAAAAGCGTCCATCGGGTTTTTTCTCTCGAATCACCCGATGGACGATTACCGACAAATTCTGGCGGATTTGCGAGTCATCAATGTCGCCGATTACGAAGAAATCAAGCCGGGCGACAGAATTACGCTCGCCGGAATTGCGACCGGCTTGCAGGTTAAATACAGTAAAAAAGGCAATCGGTTTTGTATTTTCAAATTGGAGGACCGCTCGTCCGGCGTGAAATGTTTGGCGTGGTCGGAAGCCTACGGTAAATTTTCGGAAAGCTTAAAGGAAGGCGAACTGTTGATTGTGGACGGCAAAGTCGAATCAACCGAGGGTCAGGAAATTACGCTGATTTTGGAGGAGGTGAAAAAACTTGCCGATGCGGTTCCCATACGAGCCAGAAGCTTGGCGATAAACGTTCGGAAGAAGGATCTCGACGAGGCTTATCTGGAAGAGTTGGTAACGGTTTTAAACAAAAACAGAGGAAATTGCGAAGTAAGCTTCAGCTTTCGACTAGAACCCGGAGTGGAGATTAAAATAAATTCACCGGTTATGCGTATTCAAGGCAGTAGCCGTCTGCAGAGCGAGTTGATGGAAAAAGACTGTCGAGTCGAATGGATTTTGTAATCGGCTCGCGGGCAAGTCGAAGATTTTTCGAGAAACAAAGATAAAGATTTATGATGGAAAATAAAGATGCTTTGGCGCGTGTCCAATTGGCGAGACATCCCGAAAGACCATATACGATGGATTTGCTGGCGGCGATATTCAGCGAATTTGTCGAGGTTCACGGCGACCGTCGATACGCCGATGACGCGGCTTTAATTTGCGGCTTTGCCAAATTAGACGAGCGAGAAGTAGCTGTGATCGGTCAGCAGAAGGGACGCGACACAAATCAGAGGCGACACCGAAACTTTGCGATGCCAAAACCGGAAGGCTATCGGAAAGCGCTCCGCGTGATGAAGCTGGCGGAAAAATTCAAGCGACCGATTATCACGTTTATCGATACGCCTGGGGCGTATCCGGGCATTGACGCCGAGGAACGCGGGCAGGCGGAAGCCATCGCTTATAACCTGCGTGAGATGTCGAACTTAAATGTCCCGATTATCGTGGTCGTTTTGGGCGAAGGCGGGTCGGGCGGCGCCTTGGCAATCGGCATCGGCGATCTGGTGGTGATGTTGGAGAACGCCGTCTATTCGGTGATTTCGCCGGAAGGCTGCGCGGCGATTCTCTGGAAAGACGCCGCGCAGTCGGGGCGTGCGGCGGCAAGCCTGCGTTTAACGGCAGAGGATTTAATCGGATTCGGATTGATTGACGATGTAATTAAAGAGTTGCCTGAATGGAAAATGCCCGCCGCGCTCGAAGACCTAAAGACTCAAAATTCCTTCAATGCCACAGCCGATGCTCTAAAATCCGCTTTATCAAACGGATTAACGCGGCTGGCTGAAATGAACGATAGAGATAGACAATCCGCAAGGTATGACAAGTTTAGAAAAATGGGCGAATGGATTTAATTCAAGCGGTAATACAAATTACTGAATATAACCAAAGCGGAAAAAATAAAAATGTCGAACTTCCATTTGCACGGAGCGTTTCGACATTTTTATTAAAAGCTGTATGAAGCCCGATGTAGAACAAAAAATTTATTAAAATGGGATGTCTTCATCGGTTGGCGAGGAAGCAGCCAAGCCTGCGTTCGATTGAAAATCGTTCGTTTGTGAAAACTCCTGCTCCGCGCTCGAATCCGATGAGGGCTGGTCATTTTGACCGCCGCCGAGAAATTGCAAGTCGGTTGCGTTAACTTCCAGAGTATAACGGTTTTTGCCATCACGATCCGTCCATTCTTCGATGCGGAGACGACCTTCGATGTAGACGGGTCTGCCTTTGGTAAGATATTTAGAGGCATTTTCGGCTTGTTTATTCCAGGTCGTGACTCGAAACCAAGTTGTGACTTCCTGCATTTCGCCGCCTTTATCGCGTTTTTTTTCACTCGTGGCGACAGAGAAATTGCAGACGGCATTGCCCTGCGGCGTGTAGCGAAGTTCCGGGTCGCGCCCTAAATTTCCGATGACGATAATTTTATTAAATGACATTGATGCTTCTCCCGTAATTGTAAATTTGATGGCAAACTCGGGCGCTTGTAATTTTCATCCATAAAGTATTGGAATGAAGCGTTTAAAGTTTACATTTCCTTATAATTATAATATCAGAATGCACAACCTGCCAACTTCCCTCGTTCAAAAGTTAAAAACAGCCGTCATTTTGATTTTATTGATTTGGCAGGCGAGTTATTCGCAGGAAATCGAAACCGAACAGGTTGTTTCGACAGTTTTACAAAATTGCTGGACGTATCCGCTGACCAACACAACAGACATTGATTTTGCGTCTGATAATAACTCAAATTTGTATATTTCTTTACTGGGCGGTAAATTACTTTCCATCAATTCGGCAACGGGTAAAAAGCATTGGGAAACTGAACTGGGCGGAGACATTATAGCTCTTCCGATAATTGAGGGAGACACCGTCTATATTGCAGCAAAATATAACAGCGAACAAAGCGCACAAAACGATAGTTCGAAAGACGAAAACCAGAACGAACCGAAGGTCATCCTGCGCGCACTCGACAAATCAACGGGCGTAACGCAATGGCAAAGCATTCTTCAGCCAGTCGGAAAACTCCATTTGTCAACTTTTAAGGATTATGTCATTGCCATCGGCGATAACGGGCAGATAAATTCCGTCAGCAAAATTGACGGAAAAATCGCCTGGGAAAAGCGTTTGGAAACGAGTTTATCCGCTCCGCCGCTCGTTAAAAATTCCGGGGTTTATCTTGGAACCGCCGATAACCGAATTCTCAATTTGTCTCTTGCCGACGGGCGAATCACGGAAGAGTCGAAAGTTTTCGCGCCGCCGACAGTTATTATAGAAAATACGAGCAAAAACAAATTGATTGTGGGCGACCGAAAAGGCAACTTGCTATCGCTGAATAAAAAATTAAAAAAAGAAACGAAAACGATTGAATGGAGGTTTCGCAACGGAGCTGAAATTTCGAGCGTCACGCTTACCGCTGTAGGACTTCTAATTTCGTCTTTTGATAATTTTATTTATTTAGTTTCGGAAAACGGCGGAAAACCGATTTGGAAGAAAAGATTCTCCAGCAGGATAACTGCTGCTCCGCTGGTTAAAGATAATTATTTTATTGTCATCGCAACCGACGAATCTGGCGCTGTTGTCGCCGAACTGAAAGGCGGGCGATCAGTTAATAAAATAACGCTTGAGGACAACAATTTTTTTACCGGCTCATCCTTTAGAACCGGAGATTTCTTAATTTACTCGACGCTGAAAGGCGTGTTCGGCTACTCTTTCGGTAGCGGCGGGAACGGTTGCCTGGTCAACCGAAAACCGGAGGCTTAAGCGGACGTGAAATTTTGTCTTTTGTCCTTTTAAGCCTCTGGTTGTAAAACGCGTTTTAGTGCGAATGCGAATGATTTTGCATGATTGCGTATATCTCGTCTTTCACATTTAATTTTTTCTTTTTAAGAGTGGTTTCTTCCAATTGTTCTTCGTCGTTCGGGTAAGTTAATTGAGCTAATTCCAACAAGCGTCGCTCGTAGTTTTGATGTTGTTGAACTAAATCTCTGAAATTTGGGTTTTCTTTTATTAATTCGTCTCTCACCGGATCAATTGTTGTCATATCCATAATTTTTCAGTCACCTCTCCAATTAAATTTCTTACGGCACAACTTGAATCGTCAAATTCCGCAACTGATTTCAAACTTCGAGCCGTGCTAAAGATGTTATCTTAAAAACGCTTTTTGAATCAAGTTTTATTCAAACTCCAGAACGCAAATCTGATACGGCAAGTTTCAAAACTAACGCGTTCTCAAGCGGTTGCGTGTAAAAATTCTTTCTCGTTTGAATCGCCGAAAATCCTTTCTTTTGATAAAGGTTTATCGCCTCCAAATTCGATTCTCGAACCTCTAGCCAGATTGATTCGATCCGCATTCTTACAGCTCGTTTGATTAATCCGTCCAGAAGAGCGCTGCCGATGCCCTGCCCCCGGTATCTTTTCAGCACGCCAAAATTTAACACGTCAAGTTCCGTATATATATTCGTTTTGTCCGACAGCTCTCTGGGAGCCGCGCAACGAGATGTAATGAACCCGGCGATTGCCGCTGCATGTTTTTCCGTTTTGTATTTTGCCGTCAAAATCAGAGAGGTTTCTCTGGCTATCTCTTTTTGATAATCCGCAGCCGTCCATCTTCCGAGACGACATTCTTTTTCGATTTCGACTATTTCATGAATCTGCGCAGATAATGCTCTTGAAATTTCCAGAGTAAAAAGATTTTCCACGATAAATGTCTTCCAATTGTTTTAGGTTCTCCAACATAAGAAATTCTTTTTCAGTTGCCGCTACAATAGCAATTTACAAATCTCTTATCTTAACAAAAATTAGGTAGTTGTTTTAGCTCGCAATTAAAATCATCATTTTATTCTATTATATTATCGGACGCATCTAAAGTTAAGTAGCGAGATGCGGCACGTCCGTTTAAATTTGCGAGAGTATATATATTTTCAATAAATAGGTCTTTGTCAGTCTCACTAAACAATCGCTGAAGAACAGCACTGGCGTTTGTTGCAACGACTATTTTTTTGCAACCGAACGACTTTGCCGACATAAAAAATTTGTTGGCTTGGGAAACTTCTTGGGCGGAGATTGCAAGAAAACTTCGCTCTCTTTTGATGAATCTTTGCAGGCAGACAAAATCTCTAGCGCATTGCAAAGCGGTAATATATTCGCCGTCCGGTTCATTTTCAATTTCCAACAGCAGCGACTCTAAAATCGAAATGCCGAGCAGACGGCAACCGAAGGCTTTTGCCAACCCCTTGCCAATTGCCCAACCGATTTTCTCGCCCGTCGAACTTCCCGTTCCGCTCGATACGCATATTAATTTGACGTTTTTTTTTTCGATTTCCTTGACGCTTAAAATTTTCGATATTTGTTCCAAGATATCTTCCGCTTTGGAAACTTCCCGCGTCCCGCTCCAACCGCCTATCTCATGCGAATTCTCCAGAAGCGAGATACTGCCGCTCCCCGTTGCCGTCTCAATCGAAAGAATCGCTTCCCTGTTCGTTAACCGTTTCATTTTTTTGTGTTGTTTGGACGGTAATTATTTATAGCTTGCCAGTAAGATTTTCCACTTTAAAGAAATCCTCCGCAACGTCTTTTTAGCGACGGGTTCTGCCGCCGCCAAAAGATTTCGCCGAGATAAGTTGAAATTGTCTGTTCGTCAAATTCAGACAAATCAACGCTTTTTTCTCCGAACAATTGGCAAATAGACCATCAACAAAATTGTCTGAAAGCTAATCAAAAATATCAGCGCCGGCAGGCAGGCGCCTCTCAAACTGATCCACAAAATCGTCGCCGAAACGGTTAGTATCGAAATCAACCCGTATATACCGGCGGTCAGACGGTGCGACAAACCCGCCGCGACAAATTTCTGATACAGATGCTGGCGGTGGGCTTCCCAAACCTTTTCGCCGCTTGCGGCTCGTCTAAAAAAAGTGTAAACCGTGTCGAAAATAAACAACCAGACCAGCGCCGCCGCCGCGAACGGCAGAAATTGGCGATTCCCCGATGCGGCGCCCATTTCTCTGCCTGCCAGAAGCGGCAGCACGGCGAAGGAAAATCCCAAAAACGCGCTTCCCACGTCGCCCATAAAAATCCGTGCGGGCTGCCAGTTCTGCACTAAAAATCCGAGACTGCTCGAAGCCAGCACGCCGCCGTAAAATTCGACCGAAGCGGAGCCGAGCAAATTTCCGACGAGCAGCCAGCCGATTCCGGCGGTGACGGCTTGCAACCCGGCAATGCCGTCAATGCCGTCCATGAAATTATAAGCGTTAGTCAGCCAGACAATCCATAAAAAAGTAATCGTCAATCCGGCGATTTCGTCTACACGCGTCGCTTGAAAAAACGGAATATACGATTCATCAAAATACCCGACGTAATTTATCACCAGAGAAGCGGCGAACGCGTGAACTAAAAACCGCCAGATGATGGAAACCGCGTATAAATCGTCGAGCCAGCTGACGAAGGCGATTAAGACCGCTCCCAGAACGTAAGCCCACGCGAAGTTTCCGGCGATCAATACCGCGTAAAGCGTGTAAGCCGTTAGACTAATTGAAACGATAATCAATCCGCCGCCGAGCGGCGTCGGCATCGTGTGCGAGCTTCTTTCATTCGGAACGTCAAAAAGTTTACGCCGCAGGCTCCAGCGGCGAAACCATTCGACGGCGCAATACGAAAGCAGAAAAATTGTCGGAAACAGAAAAACTTTTGCCACTACTTTTGACCCGCATTTTTGCCTGCCAGGTAACGTTCAACCTGCCGTCCAATCGCTTCGCGGGTCGAGACCGACGGCTGAAATCCGTGTGCTTCGGCGATTTTTCCGGCTGAGTAGATGTCGTCCGAAAGCCATTTTTCGATTGTATCCGATATTTTATTTATTCTTCCCGAATTTAAGGTTTTTGAATTTACCGAAAAAAACGTCCGCAGAAAAAATGCCGGAATCTTCAGGGGAAAAATCCTTCGGTTCAAACGAGACGAAATTTCCCCGACAAAATCCTTCATTTTGATCGGTTCATCCGCCAGATTGTAAATTTCCGTTTTGTTCGATTTTTTTTCAAGCAGCCGGACGCACGCCCGCGCCACGTCGCGTTTATAAATTAAAGTTTTCAAATTTTCGCCGTCGCCGACCCATACAAAACGATTTTTATCAATCGCCTCGACTAAACGCGCCGCGTTTCCGGCATTCTCTTCGCCGAGAACCGGCGCGAGCCGAAAAATCGTCAGAGCGATTCGGTTAGCTTCGCAGATTCGACGGCAAATCGTTTCGCTTTCCAACTTACTGGCGGCATACAAAGTTTGTGGCGCAACCGCTGCGTCTTCATCAATTATAAGCGGCTTATTCGTTTTATCTATCGGAGCCGCCGCAACGCCGTAAACCGCCGTCGAGCCGATTAAAATAAAATGCTTTATTTTGAGTTTCAATGCCAAACGAAGAACGTTCTCCGTGCCTCGAACGTTAACCGCATCGAAATCTTCTTTTTTTGTCTCGCCGAACTGATGCGCTAGACCCGCTGCGTGAATTAGCGCGTCAACTCCTTCGATTTTTTCCAAACCCGACAAATTTTTATAATCGGTTATATCTGCGCGGCGAAAATCAATATTCGACACTTCTTCTTGAGCCGAAATGTTTTGAGAATTGCCGAGCGCGAGGACTTGATAATCATTATCCGACAATTCCGAGACGATTTCCCGACCGATATAGCCGGTCGCGCCGGTAACGAAAATTTTCATAAATTAAAATCACGAAATATCACGAAATATAAATTCTGGCGTTATCGGACGCGCGCCATTGCTTGTTAAAACTTTCTTGAATTTTTCGATGGCGACCTCGACCGAGTATTTATTAACTGCCGCTTGGCGCGAGCGAACGCCCATATTTTCTATATCGTCGCGTTCATCGTAAATTTTATAAATCATTGCTAAAAGTTGTTCCGGTTTGTGCGGCGGTACAAACCAACCGACCCGGTCTTCTTCGATTACCGTCGCCACTTCGGATTTTTCATCGGTCAGCGCTAAAATCGGTTTACCCGCTGCCAGAAAATTATACGTCCGGCTCGGCATCGCCACTCCGCACATCCGTCTGACGAGCGGAACCAGACCGACGTCGCATGCGTTAAGAAACATCGTCTGTTCGCCGCGCGGACGCGGAGCGAGAATCGTGACGTTGACCAGAGACTTTCCGTCAACTTCTCTTTCGAGCCATTTTCGCTTCGCTCCTGAGCCGATAAACAGAAAATGAAATCGCTCGTCGGTTTTTAATTTTTCCGCGCATTCGACGATGCTTTCCAAATCCTGCGGATGTCCCATATTGCCGGCATACAAAAAAACGAACTTTTCCTTTAACCCCAGTTCTTCTAATAACGGATTTTCGCTTCTCGGCTGCGGCACGACTTCTTCGAGCGCCGCCCAATTTTGAATCACCGCGATTTTCGCCCCGCGATCCTCCGCGCCGCTCATCTGACTTACGACCAACCTTTTCATATCGCGCCCGACTACGATAATTTTTTCGGCTCCGTCATATAGTCGCCGGTTCAAATTATTGAGAATTTTGATAAAAATCGAATCGGGTTTCGATTTTCCGACGGCAATCAGAATTTCCGGGTATTTGTCCTGAATAATCAGACTGTATTCGGCGCGGCGCATTTTTGCCGCGAGAGCCGTCCCGAACGGCAGGGACGGTGGCGCGGAAACGACCAGCACAGTTTCGCCCCGGCTAATTTCAACGATTGATTTCAGAAACATCGAAATTCCCAGCGTCAGCATATTCAGCAAACGGAAGGGCAGAATGTTTTTGTCGAGTGTCGTCGCCCAAACCCTCTGAATATCTACGCCTCTGTGAATTTCTCTTTTCGCCGCCTTTGTTCCGCGGGCGGCGTAGTTCGGCTGACCGCAGATAACCCGGACATCGAAATCATCAACTAACCCCTCGGCGATGCGTGTCAGATAATACCCCGTCTGATTATCTTCCGGGTAATAAAGTTCGGTTATCACCCATAATTTTCGTTTTGCTTTCGCTTGAATCGGAGTCTGAACCGACTCTCGAAATTTTTTACCTTTATCCATTTCGATTTGTCGCTTCCGTTCTTTTTAACTCGCGTGTCGTTTAATGCTCGTATAGCCTAAAACGATTTTACTGACCGTCTGCGCGACGTTTTCCGCCAGATATTCTTCCGGTGCCGTCCAATCCGACGGCTGTGAGATTGCCATCTCGACCGCCTGCAAAATCGCCGCCGTTTCCGCCCCTGATAGAATATTGCTGCCGCACTCAATTGTTTCCGGTCTTTCGGTCACGTCGCGCAGTGTGACGTTCGGGACACCGAAAATCGCGCATTCTTCCTGCACCGTGCCGCTGTCGGTTAAAACCGCCAGCGCGTTTTTTTCTAATTTTATAAAATCGAAAAATCCGAGCGGTTCGAGCAGCTTTATGCGTTCCGAATCCGGCTCGAAACCGAATTCGGAAAACTTTGCCGCGGTGCGCGGGTGAACGCTGACAAGCATTCTTTTCTCGAATTTTTCCACGACCGCCGCAAAACCGTCGAGTATTTTTTTCAGGCGAGCGTAATCGTCCACGTTCTCGGAACGGTGAACGGTAACGAGAAAATAATCGAATGCTTCGACCGCAAACTTTGCGAGCGAATCGCTGCGTTCGATATTTTGGGAAAAAACATCCAGCACTTCTTTGATCGGATTTCCCGTCACGAAAATTCTGTCGCGCTCGATGCCTTCGTCCACTAAATTTTCCTTGCTTCGTTCGGTATAAGGCAGCAGAACCGTGCTTGAATGATCTATGATGCGCCGGTTGACTTCCTCCGGCACGCGGTTGTCGAAACAGCGGTTTCCCGCCTCCATATGAAAAACCGGAATGCCGCGCCGCGCCGCGACAATCGCCGACAAAGCGCTGTTCGTGTCGCCCAAAATCAGAACTTTGTCGGGTCGGTATTTTTGCAAAACCTCGTCAATTTTGTGGAGTATCTGACCGATCTGTTCTCCGAAACTTTTCGATTTGATTCCGAGATGCACGTCCGGCTGCCGCACTTCTAGTTCTTCGATAAAAATATCGCTCAAACTTTCGTGATAATTTTGCCCGGTGTGAACCGTCGTGTGCTGGCAGTATTGGTCTAGAATCTTTAAAATCGGACTGAGCCTGATTATCTCCGGGCGCGTTCCGAAAATCGTCATTACTTTCATAAATCTATCCGCTTAGTATGAGGTTTTCAACCGTTTCTAATCGCTTGCTTAGCTCAATTTCCCGCCGTCATAAAGCGTGCGATTTCACGGTCGGCTTCGCCGAGCAGAACCGCCAGAGCCGTGAGCGAAACGTTTCCGTCTTTGGAAGAGTATTCGCCATCGAGCGCCGCTGTGTAATTCTGTGAGCGGCGCAGCTCCGGCAGCGTCGGCATGATCGCGTAATACTCGCCGCGCTCGATTGTGCGAAAACATTCTTCTTCGGAAACCATAATCTCGTGAACTTTTTCGCCCGGTCGGATGCCCGTGAAAACCATCGGCAGTTCTTCGCGTCCCATCAAAACCCGCGCCACATCCGTCATCCGCGCCGTGGCGACTTTCGGAATAAAAGTCTCGCCGCGCTCGCCGCGTTCGATTGCCGCGAACACCGTATCAACGGCTTTATCCAAACTCAGCAGAAAGCGCGTCATTTCCTTCAAGGTAATCGTCAGAGGCTGCCGGTTGCGCACCTGTTCGACAAACAGCGGCACAATCGAGCCGCGCGAGGCGATGACGTTTCCGTATCGGACGCAGACGAAATTCGTGTCCGCGCAATCGAGGTTGGCTTCGATTAAAATCCGCTCCTGCAGAGCCTTGGTCATTCCCATCACGTTAATCGGCTTGCAGGCTTTATCGGTCGAGATGCCGACCACTGTTTCAATCGGCAGACGGTTTTCCCGTATCGCCCGCACGACGTTTTGCGCTCCATAAATGTTTGTCTGCACGGCTTCAAACGGAAAATACTCGCACGACGGAACTTGTTTGAGCGCCGCCGCGTGAAAAATCACGTCCGCATCGCGCATCGCCGCTAAAAGCGCCGGATAATCGCGGACGTCGCCGATCCGAAAATTCAATAAATCCTGCGAATTTTCGTAAATGATTTCGTCGGTCGCCGCCTTCTGCTGCATAAATGCCAGCCGCATATAATGTTGCTTGGCTTCGTCACGCGAAAAGACCGTGACCCGCGCCGGCTTTCCTTTCTCGCCGTTCAAAATTCGTCTGACCAGCGTTTGCCCGAGCGAGCCGGTTCCGCCGGTCACTAAAATTCTTTTTCCTTCTAAAAAATTCATTTGTAGTTTTTATACGCGGCGTTATCCGCCGCCATTCTGCCGATCATTTCTTCCCAGCCGGTCGGTCTGAATCCGGTCGCCAACCGGAATTTTGTCGAGTCGAGACTGCGGTCAATCACGAAATCGTCGAACGGTTCGATTTCGATGTTCGCGCCATATGCTTTTTTTACCGACTTCAACAAGTCGTATTTATTGATCGGCTCGCACGAGACGTGAAATAAACCGTGCAGCCTCGGTTGATTCTCTATTAAATCGGCGATGATTTCCGCTAGTATCAAAGTCGGAAAACCCGAAAAAACCGCCCTTGTAAATCCTTTGACGCTTTTTCCTTCATTGCTCAAAAACCATTCGACCAAGCCGTGCGCGGTATTAAACTCCCTGCCGATAATTGATGTGCGCAGCGTCAAACAATTCTCCGCCGCAACTTCGCCCAAATTTTTGCTTTTGCCGTATAAATCCGCCGCGTCCGGCAAATCGGTTTCCGTATATTTTCCACTTTTCCCGCTGAATACACAATCGGTGCTGATGGTTATGAGACGCGCGCCAAAGCGATTCGCCATTTCCGCCAACTGATGAGGAAAAACCGCATTGATCATTAAAGTTTTTACCACATCAATCGCTGATGGAATTTGTTTAATGACGCCAACCGCATTAACTATAACATCCGGCTTGACTTCTCTGACGGCGGCTTCGACTGAATTCAAATCCTCTATTGTGACGTTGGACAAGATTCGATTCTTATCAAAAATGCCATATTTTTCATATTTATGATAATCGGTCCTAACAGTCGCCCATATATCGAATTTACTCTGTAGAACCTGTGTTAATTTGTGTCCGAGCATGCCGCTGCCGCCAACAATTAAAACTTTCATACTTAATTTAATTTAGTGCTTGTCGGCGACGCGACTCTTAATGTGATTTCTGTTTTTATAAGTTATTCTCCCACTGGGATTTAGATTGTTTTTGATAACTCTTTAGTAATCCATATTGTAAAACCTTTAAAGTGCTTTCTTCGATTTCTGGATTTGTTAACCACCGGCAGGCGAAACTCCTCGCGTTAGCCGATAATTCCCTGTAGTTTGCATTATCTAAGTTAACGCAAAAGTTTATAATTTCAGACCATTTTTGCGGATTTTCCAAAGGCAAATCCCAACCTATTTGTTTGCTTTCAAGATTAACCCAGGGCGTTCTATCGCTGGTAATCAGCGGGCAACCGGCGGCAAGGGCTTCGATGAAAACGTGACCGAAATTTTCGCCGAGCGTCGGCAGCACGAAAAAATGATATTTGAACAGCGTTTCGATGGCCTTTTCGTGAGTGATAAAACCTTTGTATTCAACTTTAATGTTCGCAGGTAAATTATTGATAACATTTTGTGTTTCCTCCCAATAAGGTTCATCTTCTAAAGGACCAAACACGTCAATTTCCAGATCGCCTGCAACGGCATACAAGTTCTCCGCGAGCCATTTAAAGTTTTTCTTTCGCATATATCGAGAAAGGAAAATCATTTTCGCCGCT
The DNA here is from genome assembly GCA_030448055.1 of Pyrinomonadaceae bacterium. GTDB lineage: Bacteria > Acidobacteriota > Blastocatellia > Pyrinomonadales > Pyrinomonadaceae. The sequence continues at coordinate 1,342,090 of JAUJNR010000001.1, read as the reverse complement.
CCGGTATTTTTGGCGGGCTTCAAATCTTGGCGATATTCCTTAAAAATATTCCGGGACGGCATATTCGGGGCGATGAAAATTTTTCCGCCGCTTCCCTTAAACCTTTTCGTTTCATTCTCTTCCAGCTCGCCGGTTACTTTCCAGATTAAATTTTTGTAAAGTCCCACGCTTTTCGCAAAACTGACGAAAGTTTTTTTTCGGCTTGCTTTTAACTGCAGAGCGCCATCGGATAATTCCCCTTCGGGGGCGAGAATCATCGGAGTTTCGCCGATTAATTTAAATTTTCTCAAAGTTAAAAGCAAGATGGTCAGAACCGAAAAAACGCTGTTCACATAAATTAGCTGCGGATTAACCTGAACAATTAGTTCACGCAGTTTCGAAAATTTAACTGCATCTTTTGACAAGTAATATACTTGTGCTTTTTCGACCTCATTCCAATCATTTGTTTTTACACTGGAGAAAGGAATTCCATCTCCATCGTGATTGAAGGTTACAATCCGAAAATCGAATTCGTTTGCGAACCGCTCAACCATGTGAACAATCGTTCTAAGCCCGCCGCCGGCTTTGTAGCCCGGCAGATAGTAATTACAGATAATTAAAACTATTGGCTTTACGCCGCAGTTTTTTTCCTCTTGGTTTATCATCGCTGCAATTGATTTTTACCCGGAAAGTTTTTCCTGAGCTATTTCCCGGTAGAGATTTTCGTACAAAAAGGCTATTTTCTCTGGCTGATATTTTTTTATGTTTTCAACTCCGCACTCTACAAGATTTTTCCGGTAATTTTCATCATTAATAACTCGCAGAATGCTGCGTCTGATGCTTTCTCTATCGAACGGGTCGGCAAAAGCCGCAGCTTTTTCTCCGGCAACCTCCCTCAGCGGGCTGATATCGCTCGTCACCACCGGAGTCAACATCGCTTGAGCCTCGATAATCGGCAAACCGAATCCTTCAAAGGTCGAGCAAAACGTTACTATATCAGCATTCGCGTATTCTTCTCTAATTTCATTGTTTCCGAGATTCGATTTGTTAGCGTAAATTATTCGTTTTTCCTTCAAAAAATTTACAATATCATCGGCGAGTTCCCCGACGATGTTTAATTGACACGGAATTCCTTCCAGAGCTTTTATTAAATTATAGAGGTTTTTATTCGCCGTCGTGCCGATTTGGAGAATCGTCGGAAACTCGCTGTTAAAAATTTTTTTGTCTGGCGCGTGAAAATGTTTCTGCAGCGGGTTTTCGATCACTCGGATTTTTTCAGCTTCGCATTTTGTATAATAAATGATTTCGTTTTTGGTCGTCTCGGACACGGCAGTGATATATTTTAATTTTTTAATCGGCAAATCGAACAATAATTTTTTCAAGACATATCTTCTCAATCCGCTTCTGATACGCAGAATTCCGACATCGTGAATCGTTAGAACCGTTTTTTCGACAGGCAAAACCAAAGCGATGTAATGAACGTGACCGGTAATGTGGTAAACATCCGCTTTTTCATTCGAATAAAAAAATAAGTTTTTTAACGTTCCGAGCGCATCGTTCGGATACGGAAGTTGCCGGAAAAAGGTCGCAAACTCTCGGCTCGAAAGGCTTTCGGCAATTTGCCGGAATACCTTTTCAATGCTGACCGCCTCGGCAGACGGTTTTCTTTCAACATAGAGTATTTTTGTTTTCATAGACGGATGAACTTGGCAAACACACGGCTATCTGCGTGGCTGTTCCCGATTCAGCATTTCCGTCGAAATTGCCGTCGTTCCGACTTGCTCGATGACCAAGCCGGCGGCGCGATTGGCGAATTTCGCCGCTTCCGTAAAATCCGCTCCGGCGCCGATGCATACAGCCAGGCAAGCGATCACCGTATCGCCGGCGCCGGTGACGTCATAGACGTTTCTCATTTCGACCGCCAAATGAGTCGTCGGTTTATTTCTCTCAAATAAAGTCATTCCGTCTTCGCCCTGGGTAATTAGCAGACACTTGAGGGCGAGGTCTGACATTAATTTACCGCCCGCTTCTTCAATCGCCGCCTGACCGTCCGATTCCAGATTGCACGCTTCAGCCGCTTCAAAACGATTCGGCGTGAGTAGCGCTGCTCCGCGATATTTAGCGTAATTTTTCCCCTTCGGATCAACTAATATAAATTTGCCTTGAGTTGCCGCAATCGTTATCAGACGCGTTAATAAATTGTCGGTTAGCGTTCCCTTCGCGTAATCGGATAAAATTACTACGTCAGCCTGACCGAGCATTTCAAGTGACTTTTTCCAAATTTCTTCTTCTTCAATTTCGGTTAAATTTTGCTTTGTTTCCTGGTCTATTCTGACGATTTGCTGATTATGCGCAATTATGCGGGTTTTGACGATTGTTCGACGCTTCGTTGATTTCAACAAAAAGCGGTTGGAAATCTTTTTCTCGTTCAAAACGTCGAGTATCAAATCGGCTTCGGTGTCCGCGCCGACTACGCCGATCAAAAACGGCTCGGCGCCCAGACCGGCGACATTCGCCGCGACGTTCGCCGCCCCGCCGACGGTCTGGCTGACCGATTCCAAATTTACGATTGGCACCGGAGCTTCAGGTGAGATGCGGCTGACGCGTCCCCACCAGTAACGGTCGAGCATCACGTCGCCGATGACCAGAACTTTAACGTTCGGTATATTTTTTAGAAATTCCATCAATAACGAAACGCTTTTCAATTTTGTTTTTTGAGCTTTGCGTCAATAATCTCGCACCAGACGTGCGCGATGAGAATGTGCGATTCCTGCACGCGGGCGGTTCGTTCGGCGGGAACTAAAATCGCGTCGTCGCATAAAGACGCGAGTTTTTTTCCCGTCGCGCCGCTCAAGCCCATAGTTTGACAGCCGATGCGCCGCGCCGTCATTACGGCGTGGCTGACGTTCGGCGAATTGCCGCTCGTGCTAATGGCAATCAGCAAATCACCGGCGCGGGCGAGCGCTTCGACTTGTCTTGAAAAAACTCGCTCGTAGTTATAATCATTCGCCAGAGCCGTCAGAGCCGATGTGTCGGTCGTCAGGGCGATTGCCGGCAGCGCTTTTCTTTCGGTTTCAAAGCGTCCGACGAATTCCGCCGCGATGTGCTGCGCGTCAGCCGCGCTGCCGCCGTTTCCGCACAGCAGAACTTTATTGCCGTTTTCAAACGTTTTGTAAATAACGTTCGCGCACCGCTCGATATTTTCCATTTCACGGTCAAGCATTTTTTCGATGGTTTCAATCTGCGCGGCGAGCGATTTTTCAATCAAATCCGTCAGTTTGCCCTGCATCACTGCCGGCTTTTCTTCGCGGTTTTGTTTGATTTTTTCCACTACGGCAGTCGAAGAGTAGCCGTCTTTTAACGGAATGGACAAAACCCGACCGCCGTAACTGCGCACAAAATCCGCGCCGATAATCTCGTTTGTTTGCCAATCGCCGCCTTTGATTAGAACGTCTGGTTTTATTTCGCCGATTAGCCGCTCCGGCGTTGATTCGTCGAAAATGTGAACTTCGTCAACCGAACGCAGGCTTCTCAAAACGGCGGCGCGGTCTTTTTCGGAAAAATATGGTCGCGGACTGCCTTTAATGCGCCGGACGGACGAATCGCTGTTGATGCCGACGATTAGTTTTGTTCCGAGTTCGCGGGCGCGTCCGAGCAAATCAATGTGTCCCGGGTGAATTATATCGAAACAACCGTTGGTAAAAACTACTATCTCCATTTTTTGGCAATGACCGAATTGTTTTTATTAATCAGCAGAGCATCCGCAATAACAAAACTGATAAAGACGATGGCAAAAACGCGCGTGCCGTAAATAAATATCGTGCTGTAAAATCCTTCGTAGGAGAGACTGACCAGAAACATATAATACGCCGTCGCCCGACCGATAGTGATTTTTTGATTTTCAACCAGCGCCGAATAAGCGACACGCAAAATTATTCCAATCAAGAGCATTCCAATCGGCACGCCGACCGGACCGTAGTTTCTGAGCAAATCGCCGACGGGAGTCAAAGCATAGGAATTGCCGCTGAAGTTGAAATACAAATCGCTGTAGGCGCGGGCGTCGAAAATTATCGGCTTGTTCGCCCACACGAAACGCGGAATAAATGAAGTCCACAAATCGGTGAAGATATTATTCTCCAGCCCGAACGACGATTCAAACGGCTTGAGTCTTTCGTAATTCGAGACGACCACCGCGAGTGAACTAACGCCGTCAATTCGTTCGGCGAGATTTAAAAATCCTTCGTTAAGAACTCTTTCGGTATTCTGGGTGGCAATCAAATCTATTGTGCGCGCGACGGTTTCAAACTGCTCTTCTAAACCGACTTTATCTTCGCTTTCTTTGACGCTGCGAAAGGTCGTTCCGTAAATCATTCCGCCGATTAAGGCGAAGAAAGCCAACAGCGCGAAAACGATTCCGGTTTTTGGCGTTAAACGTTTGCCCGAATAAAAATAAGCCATCGCCAGCATAGTGACAATCAGCAGAATGGTGCTTCGATTGCCGCCCAAACTCAATCGAGAAACAAGCAGAACGACGATTAACCCGACGGCGAAAAGATGTTCGATTTGAAAACTTCTGGATTTAAAAATAAACATCGCTACCAGAAAACCGGCTTCCAATGCCAGAAATGACAACGTGTAATTCAAAGTGGCGAAAGCGTCCGTTTTATCAACTATGCTGAATCCCACGACGCCCGCGAAGAACGCGCTGATGTAGAAAAACAAACCGACACCGAGAAAAGCCGTCGCCGGCAGCAAGACTTGATTCGGCTGCCAATCCCAACTGGGCAAACGACGGCTCGCTTGAGTTCCGAGCCATTTACCAAACGGCAGATAAAAGCCCAGCGTCATTCCGGCGTAACCGAGCATAATATAAACGTATGTCCATATTAAATCCGAATCGGGTTCAGCCAACAAACTCATTTGATACGGCTGAATAAAATCGGTCGCAATAAATATGCCCCCGACGACGAACGCAGGAAACCAGTAAGACAGCGAGGCGTGAACCAGCGGGTGAAAAATATCTAATTCTTTGCGCCAAAACAAATAAACCGACGGCACCAGTAAAACAACCGCCGTCGCGCCGATCCAGGGCAAAAGTCGGTAATTTATTCTTGTTCGCCAAAACATGTCATCTGTCATCATCCAGACAAAGAAAATGACCAATGCTCCCGCCATCAATCCGATTGCCGCTTTTGGAATGCCGGAGTGATTTTCGGTGAGGGCTTTCGCCGAATTTAATTTCGTCGCTTCAAACATTTTCCAATCAAACTTAAATCAAACCAAGCCGCTATTCCGCCGCACGTCTGGCGACGACGATGCGGTTTTCACCGTTCTTTTCGCCTTTGACGAACGGGCGCAGCAATTTGGCAGCCACGCTGCCGATTTTATTGTGCGGACGGTCGCCGACGTGATATGAATTTTGGTTGTAACCTTCCCAGACGTATTTAAAACCTATTTCCTGAAAAGCCAAATCAATTTTCCACTTAAAAATCGGGGTGATATGCGCCAACCGCAGAGTTTCGGGTTCGCCGAAATGCTTCAACCTTCCGGTATATAAGAAGACGATGCGCGAAGTGATTGATTCGACGTTCGGCGAAGTTAAAAACAATAACCCGTTTGGCTTTAACAATTTATAACATTCACGAAGAAAGGCGAATGGATTTTCCACATGTTCGATAATTTCTATGGCGGCTATTGCATCGTAACCTTTTCCTTCAGGGCTTATCGTTCGAGCAAATTCCGTATCGAAGTTGGCGATGTGAAGCGGTATCTGCGGATTTCTCCAGTGGTGGTCATAGCCGTCAACCGCGATTGCCCGGTAATCGTCGGCAAGCAGTCGGCGCGAAAAATCGCCTTCGCCGCAACCCAGATCAAGTATTTCAGAATCCTTCTTTAGATACTGATTTACTAACCCTAACACTTTGTCGTGAAGATTTGGCGTCACCAGAGCGCGAATTTTTTCTTCCGTAGGTCTTGTTTCGACCTGTTCTTCTTCTGTCATTGCTTATCTGTCGCTGAAATTAAATCTTAAAAGAAAAGTAAAAGTTTTGTAATGAAAATCCGATGAGCCATAAAGCAAAGTTTTCTGGTTTTTATCAATTTTTACCTTTCTCTCAAACCGCAGACGGCAATCACGCCGTCGCTCAATTGCGGCGAAAATTTAACGCTGACGTCGTTGACGAAATTGTAAACCCAGTGATTATGCGGACGATGCTCGGGTCCCAAATCATAAAACGCAAACTCTCTGACTTCAAGGTTTTCCCTTTCGATGGCTAAATTCAAAGTGCGGTAAGAATAATATGCGACGTGGTCGGGATGAACCGGTTCGGTTGCGCCGCCTCTGCCGCGCAGTCCGTATATAAAAAACCTCATTCCGCTGTAAGCGTTAATCGTCGTAATCACCAGTTTCGTGTCCTCGTTCATAAACCGCTTGATGCCGCGCAGAAATAATCCCGGATTCGAGAGATGCTCGATCATCTCGCCTGCGATAATGACATCGAAGGTTTCGTTTAATTCCACAGCATCGAGATTTTCTAAATCCGCCCAGTAGATATTTTCTTCGCCCATGCGTTTAAAGATTTCGAGTCCTTCGGCGTCGTAATCGAACCCGTATAACTGCTTCGCCACCCGTTTCAAATCGTGATGCAGCAGCATCTCGTGCTTTATGGACTCGTTCGTATAAGGCGAATTGGTACAGCCGAGATGCAGCACTTTTTTGCCCGTGCACGCCTGTTTGATAAAATCAACTCTCTGAACTAATTGGAATTTATTGCTCATTTCAAATCTTTTTTTGCCTGCTCAACGATTAGTCTCAATCCCTCGTCGAGGGAAACTCGCGGCTCCCAACCCAAACGCGCGCGAATTTTTGAGATGTCGGCTTGCGTGTCGTGCAGTTCGCGTCTGTCGGTTTGACGCGCTCCGATTCTTAAAAGTTTTTCGTCCGCTCCGGCAAGCTCCCAAATTTTTCCAGCCAATTTTCGCAGCGTGACGGCTTCGCCGCTCCCGACATTAAAGACTTCGCCTTCGATACCTTCGACTGTCAAAGTTTTAATAATAGCATTTACAAAATCCGTCACAAAAAGCAAATCGCGTTTTTGCCGCCCTTCGGACATCTCGAACGGAAGAGCTTTGACCGCCGCTGCGACCGCCTGCGCGACGAACATTTTCGGCGGCTGCCCGCCGCCGTAAACGGTAAACGGGCGCAGAATCACCACCGGCAAATCGCCTCTCCGGTGCAGAGACAAAGCGTATTCGATTGCTTTGTTTTTTGAGACGGCGTAATTCGAGACGGGCATTGCCAGCATTGTTTCTGTTTGCGGGCAACGTTGAAAACCGTATTCATCAGCCGTGCCGGTCATTATAAATTTCTTTGCCTTTACCGCACCGGCTAAATCCAAAAGCCGCGCCGTTGCCTCGAAGTTTATTTTATTCAGCGTCTCCGGGCAACCGACGGATTTATCCGTCTGTCCGGCTAAATGAAGGATAACGCTCGGTCGAAACCGCTCCAAAAAAATTTTCAAAGCCGAAGCATTGCACAAATCCAACCGCACAAAATCGAGACCGGCAACGCTTTTTCCGGCAAATATTGTCTTCTCCGCATGGCGAGTTAAAACCGTCGCGCCTAAATTTTCCGCCGTTAGTCGTTCAACTACGTGTCTGCCTAAAAAACCCGTTCCGCCGGTAATCAAAATTTTTTCGTCGGCGATATTTTCAATCATTTCGTCAAACGCTCTAAACGTTTTTTTGAAGAAAATTTTTATACCACTCGATGGTTTGCCGCAAGCCTTCGTCTAATGTAAAAGCCGGTTTCCAGTTCAACATCCGGCGTGCTTTTTCGGCATTTAGATATTGGTGCGGAATCTCGTAACGCGCTTCGCCCAGAATCGTCGGCTTTAAGTTTCCATCGCCCATTAAATGCAGGATTTTGTCGGTCAGCTCCAGCACCGAAATCTGAATTTCATTGCTGAAATTAAACGCTTCGCCGACGACTTCTTTTTTTTCCGACATCAATTCAGTCAGATGCAGATACGCCAAAGCCCCGTCCGCCACGTAAAAATAATCACGAATATAACTGCCGTCGCTTCTGATAATCGGCGATTCATTTCGCAGAGCCGAGCGAATCGTTCCCGGAATCAGGCGATTCCAATTCAAATCGCCGCCGCCGAAAAGATTGCCGCAGCGCGTGACGCAGACCGGCAAACCGTAGGTCGTGTAATAACTCTGCGCGATTAAATCGGCGCACGATTTGCTCACGTCGTATGGATGAGTTCCCTTTAGCGGTGAATCTTCCGAATACGGCAAATTTTTATTGACTCCGTAGGCTTTATCCGAAGACGCGACGACGATTTGTTTGACGGCGGGCGAGCGGCGGCAGGCTTCCAACAAATTCCATGTGCCGCGAATGTTCGATTCAAAAGTCGAAACCGGGTTGCGGTTGGCGATACCAACGATGGTTTGGGCGGCGAGATGAAAAACCGTCTCGACTTCATACTCGCCGATGACTCGCTCCAGCAAATCTTTATCGGACAAATCACCGCGCACAATTTTCACTTTTGCCGAAAGATGACTTTGAACGAATTCTGATTCGGGAATCCAGTCGCGCACCAGCGCCACCACCGAGGCATCTCTTTCAATTAACGAATGCACCAGCGCGCTTCCCAACAGTCCGGTCGCTCCGGTTACAAAAACCGGCTTATCAACCCAAAATTTATTATTTTCTACCACTTTAATCTTATAGTTTTTTCTTAACTGTCCGCCTGCCGACGATTAATAAAAAACTTTAACTTGTAAATTTATTTAACACTTTAAATCTTACTATTTTAATATTTAAAACTAAAAACCTAATCTTCTTCACCAAAACTTCCATGGCGCGTTTCCTTCGTTCCACAACGATTCGAGCATTTTCCATTCGCGGTAGGTATCCATCGGCTGCCAAAATCCTTCGTGCGGGAAAACCATCAATTCTCCATCGGCGGCGAGTTGTCGCAACGGAAAACTTTCCAAAGTTAGAGTTTCGTCGTCGCTCAGATATTCTTCAATAAATTGCGGCTCGAACACAAAAAAACCACCGTTGATTAAACCGTGTGTTACCTGCGGTTTCTCGGCAAACTCCTTAACCAGATTATCAACCGTTTCGAGTTCGCCAAATCTACCCGGCGGACGCACGCCCGTGACCGTTCCGATTCGTCCGTGCGAGCGGTGAAACGCCGTTAATTTCTCAATATCTATATTCCCTAAACCGTCGCCGTAAGTCAGACAAAACGTTTCGCCGTTCAGATACTTTTTTACGCGATGAATTCTCGCTCCAGTTTGCGTGTTTTCTCCGGTTTCGGCGAGCGTGACCGTCCAGTTTTCGAGCTTTTCATTTTGATGAATTTCAATTTCCGAATCAATGCCCGTCCGAACCGTGCAGTCGTTGACGCGAAGTTTGAAATTGATGAAATAATCTTTGATGATGTGACCTTTGTAGCCGAGACAAAGAACGAAATCATTTAAGCCGAAACTCGAATAAATTTTCATAATGTGCCAGAGAATCGGATGCGTGCCGATCTCGACCATCGGCTTCGGTCTGACGTTCGTTTCTTCCCGAAGCCTGGTTCCCTGCCCGCCGCACAAAATAACAACCTTCATAAACAACCAAAATTGACGAATAAAAATTTCTGATAATTTTTATTGTAACGAATTTTAACACGAACCGCGTTTTGAAAAGAATTCAATTGAAGGCTTTAATTTACTAATCGGCAAATTCACGAAAACCGAAATCATCAACTGACTCTTTGCTCAAATGAATTTGAAAACGCTGCGATTGAAAAAGCCTCTGAGCCATTCCTTTTCGTTCGGCGAAACGAATCCGGCAACGAGTAGAACGAGTACGAAAACCAAACCGCCGGCAATTACCGCCGCGCCGAAATTCACCCAGGAAGCGGTTAAATCTTGGAAAATAAAATACTGAACCAATGAAGCCGAAACGCCGCTCGAACCGACGATAAACAGATTGCGCCGCCAAAATTCCCACTGAACGAACCCGAAAACCTTTTTCTCGACGTATAAAATTGTCGGGATAAAAATTGACGCGCCAAACAATCTGGCAATTCCGACTCCCAAAATTCCATAATCATCGGTCAAAACAATCATCAGCGGAACACTCATGATCAGCCAGACGAACACCGCCGTCGCTGTCACGCCTGGACGACCGACTCCTTCGATGATTTGCAGCGAAACAATCACGACCGCCAAGATGCTGAACGTCAGCGCGTGAGCGATTAAAGTTCCCGATGATTTTTCGACGAAATCCGAGCCGACCCACAACCCCAAAATAAAATCTCTGCCGTTGATCAAAGTCAGACACAGAAAAACGGTAAGCATCAGCACGATTTTCGTGGCTTTGGTGTAAATCCGCAAAAGTCTGCTTTTATCTCCGCGAGCCTCGATTTCGCTCGAAAGCGGAAACAGCGCCAGCGAGATGCTGCCGACGAAAGCGTGGACGTAAACGCCCAGATTCAGAGCGATAACGTAATAGGCGACCGCTTCGGTTCCGAGCCGGCTCGTAATCCAGCTTCGCTCGAAAAGCAATAGAAAATTTCCTAAAGATTGGGTGGCAATAACCGCCGCGCTGTATCTTAAAATCAACCGTAGAATTTCTTTGGGAAAAACGATTTTTAACTTGAACTCCGGTAATAAACGCCGCACATAAAAATAGAAAATCAAGCTGTTGATAACGGTCAAAAGCAAACTCCAAACGAGCAGCGTTTCGATTTTTTGATTCATCAAAGCCAGGGCGATATTCCCGGCGGCGAGCAGACAGTTTGTTCCGATTGTAATGTATGAGTAAACGTCAAAACGGTGGATAGCCTGCATTATCGAACTGAAAACCTGTGAGAAAGTCGTCGCCAGAATCAGCACCGCCGCCAGATGAAAAGCGGCGACGGCTTCATCTTCCAGTCCGCTTTCAATCTGCAAAACGCTGACTACAAACCATCTGGAAAAAACCAGCAAAAGCGTCATTCCCAAACCGCCGACGATTAAATTGAGCAATAATGTCGCCGAGATAATTTCGGATATTTTCTCAGTTTGATCAGTGGCTTGGAATTCTGAGACGTATTTGACAATCGCCTTGCCGACGTTAAACGTGAACGAATAACTGATGAAACCCAGAACCAGCGTGTAGAGACCGTATTTTTCGATTCCCAGCCCGTGAAGAATAATTGGCGTGGCGACAAAACTCAAACCGAGCGGCAAAAACCACGACAAAAATCCGAAAATTGTATTTTTTAACAAACTGTTTCGCTTCATCCACGCAGCATAAATTTAGCCGAATAATCTTATCTCGAACTTTTCGCTTATACGCTTTCATAAAGCCGCAGCATTTTTTGCCCGATAACTTTTTCCTCGAAATTTTCCAACACCGTCCGCCTGGCGTTCTCGCCAAGTTTACTCTGCAAAGATTTGTCATCCGCCAACGCGCCGATTGCCGCCGCTAATTTTTCCGAATCACCGGCTTCGACCAGAACGCCGGTCTCGAAATGTTTGACGGCTTCCGGAATCGCGTTAATTCGTGAAGCGACGCAGGCTTTTCCCAACGCCATCGCTTCGATCAGCGCGACCGGCAAGCCTTCCTGAAAGCTCGGCAAAACAAATAAATTCGAGGCTTCTAAAAGCGTCAGTAAATCGTGGCGGCTTTCGCCGATTTCGTTTCCCGTAAGATAACGAAAATTATCTTCTGAACAGTATTTTCCGACTCTTTCCCTAACTTCTTCCGTCAAAGGTGCGGTTCCGAGCCAATAGAAAAACAAATCGCTTCTTTGTTTTTGCAGCCTTTCAATCGCCTCTAAAAAAACCCAGCAGCCCTTTCGGTCAATAAACTGCGCGACATTGCAAACCCAAGTTTTTTCAGGCGGGAAATGGTATTTTTCGGCAACCTCGCGCCGCGTTTTGCTCTCGTCTAAAACCCTTTTAATTTCTTCCGCGTTAACGCTCGAATAGATGACCTCGATTCGGCGATAACGCGATTCGCTGACAAACGAGCGCAGACTTTTTTTTACGTCCACATTGGAAGCGGCAATCTGAAACCGCTGCGAAGCCGTCAAAACGGCGAATTTTGTTTTCCACAATGTTCGTCTCAAAAAAGTCAATTCGGGTATTGCCGTGTGGAAAGTGACAAAGACATTTGTTTTGCAAATTAAATAAAACAGCAAAGCAAAGCCCGCCCACGGCGCTACGTCAATTTGGACAATAGAGTCTTTTAAGTCGTACTGGGAAAGATGTTTTGCCAGTGACAGATTAGTAATTAAATCATTCCAGCGGCGTTTGATTCGCTGCCCGATAGACTCAGCTTTCGATGAATCCATACTTCCCTCGTAAAAATCGTATTCGACACGAGCGGCATTTAAATATTGGAGAAGTTTTTCGTCAGACCCGTTTGGCAGAACCGCTTTAATAGCAAATCTACCGGAAACGCTACGCATCAGAGCGAGAAAATAAATCTGTGCTCCGCCCCACTGCAAGTAATTCCAAACGAAAAAAATATTTCTAGGAGTGGATTTAGCTGGATTGAAGTTATTATTTTGTTTCAAGTAAATGTTTAGAGGTCGGCAAATCAACTGTTAAAGGAATCAGTTAGGTTTGTTCGCAAACCTTTTAGTTCCTTTTAGTTACACTATCTTTTTAATCCTTTACCACAGCATCGGCAAATAAAATTGAGATGTCCGTTTCCTCAGCCTTTGATGACGGGGTTTCCCGCTTTATTTTTTGCCATCCCAGCTTCACAAAAAAAACAACAAATCCGGTTAACCCCTGTAATTTTGTCGGCGCGCTGTCGAGATGCGTAAATAAACGTCTTCGCATATTTTGCGTATGTCCCAAATTTACAAAAAGCGCATCGAATTTTTCCTTAAGCGACATACTGGTAATTCTTTTCGGTATGGCGTTTGGTTGACAAAAAACCCGCGCCCGCGGCTCGATCAAAAGCGTCCAGCCTTTTTTCCGCAGACGCGGCGTATATTCGGCGTCGCCGAAATTCGGATACCGTTTTGAATCCATCAAGCCTTCCTCGCGGATTGCCCGCGTCGGAACTAAAACGCAGTTTCCGACAATAATATCAACTTTCCAAGGCTTCTTCGGAATCGTCCAAACTGTCTGATTTTCCCACAACTGCCAGCCGCCCTTTAAGGTTTCCCAAATCGGCGCGACCTGAAAAAGTTTGTGCGGCGTATCCCACAAAAGAAGCAGCGAGCCGATTACCGAGCGCGGATATTTTTCCGCCGTCCCGACCATATATTCGAGAAACCGAGAGTCGAAAACCTGATCGTCGTTTATCATCAAAACGTAATCGGGATTGCGTTTTAATGCGGCGCGGACGGCGACGTTCGTTCCTTCGGTGAACCATAGATTGCCGTCGGCTTTAATAACTTCAACGTCTGGAAACTCCCGTCCGATCGCTTCGCTCGTGCCGTCGGTCGAACCGTCGTCAACAATAATCGTGTGAACTTCCAGATTTTTCTTGTCTATTCGCGCCAGACTTTTTAGACACTGTAAAGTAATATCACGCCGATTGTGAACCGGCGTGACAATCTCGACTCGTATTCTTTCTCGCTCATTTTCCACTTGTTTGAAAAGTTTCTTTCGCCGTTCCGCTCCAAAGCTCTTTCAATCGTTTGGTGTTCGCCTGGTTGTCGCCGTAACCGAAAGCGACGTATTTGATATTTGGCTGATTGGTAAGTTTATCTTTGAGCAGACGCCAAAAATCAACCACCAAAACTTCGGCGTGGTCGTTACGGAAATCTTCCGCCGTCAAATCCTTAAAAGCTGGATCGGGCGTAGCGATCAAAACCGCGTCGGCTTGCTGCAGACACTTTTCGATTGAATCAAGCACGACGATTTGACCGTGCAATTCATTCAAAGCCATCTCGCCCGCAAGCGGGTCGAAACCGACGACTCTCGCGCCCGCCTTCGACAACGCCCCGGCGATATAAAGCGCCTGCGATTCTTCGGTAACGTGCGAAAACGGTTTGTAGGCGAGTCCGAGAACGGCAACCGTCGCGTTTTCCCGAATCATCGGACGCAGACGCTCGACGACTTTTGTCGCTACGGCGCGATTCATCGTATCGGTTGTCTCGGCGAGTTTTGCATCCACACCCAATTCTTTGGCGACAAAAGTCAGCGCGACGTTATCGCGCGGAAAACACGGTCCGCCGTAACCGAGCGCGCCCGTCAGATACTTGCGCCCGATGCGCGTGTCCATGCCGAGCGCGTTTGTTACCACGTCAACATTTCCGTTCGGAAGTTTTTCGCAAATCTCCGCCAGCATATTGGCAAACGTGATTTTCGTGGTAACGAAAGTATTAACCGAAATTTTTGTCAGTTCCGCGTTTTCCAAACTCATCCGCGCCGACGGCGAATTGTTTTCCATAACCCGCGCGTAAATTTCTTCGAGCTGAGCGCCGCATTTGTCGTCTAGTTCGCCAATCAGCGTAAAGTCGGGATTGAGAAAATCTCGAATAATGCTTCCGAGGGCGATAAATTCAGGGCTGTAACAAATCCCGAAATCTCGTCCGGCTTTTTTACCAGATTCTTTTTCCAGAATCGGCAATAACGCCTGCCGGGTCGAACCCGGAAGAACCGTGCTGGTCAAAACGACATTGTGATAACCGTTTTTCTTTGCCAATGCCTTGCCGATTTCCTTAAATGCCCACGATGCGTATTGCAAGGAGAACGAGCCGCGTTCATCGCTCGGCGTCGGCACAATAACAAAAGAAATGTCAGAGTTCAAAATCGCGTCTTCGTGGCTCGCCGTCGCCCGAATTCTTTCCCTATTAGCGGAAATCATCTCTTCGAGATTCGTTTCCTGCACGGGCGCGTGTCCCGCATTGATAGCTTCAATCGAACGCTCGTTGACATCAACGCCGATGACTTCCAAACCGCGATGGGCGAACGCCGCCGCCATACTTGCGCCTAATTTCCCCAAACCGATAACTGAAACTTTTTGTATCATTGCTGTATAAATTTATTTGGCTTCGGCGGTGACGCATAGATGCCAGCCGAAAGTTTTTTCTAATTTTCTAAACACGCTTTCCGGCAGCATTCGCCAATACCATTCTTTGACGTATTCGTATTTTACATAATCTGGAATCCGGTATGGGAAAATATGTTCCACAAGTTTTTCCCTAATGGAAAAGCCGTCGCCGATCAAATTTTCGATTGATTTTTTTGAATAAGAATATGTTACCGGGCAGCCCGTCTGCGCTTCGGAATGTTTGGCGACGATTTCATCGAGTTTCCAAAATCTTCCTTTTTCCAAAAGCAGCATCCATAAAACCTTCCACGAATAACGGTAATAGACCATCAGTTTCAGAGTGCTTCCCGTATCCGTAAAATTCGCTCGAATCTCCTCGATTATTTTTTCGGGATGCGGTGAATGATGAATTACGCCGAACGAATAAACCAAATCGAATTTTTGCGGCTCGATGAATTCGGAAAGTTTTTCAGCGTTCGCCTCCAAAAAATTTATGCGGTCAGACAACCCGAAAACTTCAGCGCGTTTTTTGGCGAGTTTTAACGACTCGACTGACAAATCAACCGCCGTCACATTCGCGCCGGCGCGGGCAAAATTCATCGTGTCCGTGCCGATGCCGCAGCCGATTTCCAAAACCTTTTTACCTCTCCATTTTTCAAATTCGGCGAAGGCGGGAATGTGCGGCTCGACCATATATTTTCTCGCTTCAACCTGATCGAAGTATTCCCGCGTGCCGATTTCGGCGGTCGAATGTCGAATGTTGCACGGGCGTTGATTCCAATAATCTTTGACCGATTGAATTGCTACGTCTGAAAATCCTGTCATCGTTAATTTATTGTGTTCTGATTTTACGCTAACTGAAAAATCCTTTTATGTAATACATTTCTAAAATTTAAAATCACTTTTTGGTAAAAAAGCCGGTTGGCGGAAAGTTTCGATTGAGTTTATATCTTCCGCCTCTCGATACTGTTTTTGAATCCATTTCAGGCTTGGGCGGAAAATTTTTCCTTTTTTTCTTTCGACAAACTTTCTTCAACCTGTTTTTCAATCCAACGGTAAGTCGTTTTCAAACCGTCTTCGAGCGAGATGCCCGGCTCCCAACCTAAAACCTCGCGCAGTTTCGTGTTGTCGGAATTTCTGCCGCGCACGCCCTGCGGTCCGTCAATGTGTTTTTTTGAAATTTTCACTTCGGCGATTTCCGCGACAATATCGGCAAGCTGATTAATCGTTACCATTCGGTCTTGTCCGAGATTCAAAGGCTCGTGGAATTCCGAACGCATCAGGCGGTAAATTCCCTCAACGCAATCTTCGATATAGCAAAACGAGCGCGTCTGATCGCCGTCGCCCCAAATTTCGATTTCCGTTTTTCCCGTCAATTTAGCTTCGGCGATTTTGCGACACATCGCCGCCGGCGCTTTTTCGCGTCCGCCGTCCCAAGTTCCTTTTTCCCCAAAGATGTTATGAAAACGAACCGTTCTGGTTTCGATGCCGTAGTCGTTGCGGTAATGCATACAGAGAATTTCCGAAATTAGCTTTTCCCAACCGTAGGCGTCTTGCGGCTGCGCCGGATATGCGTCCGCTTCTTTCAGCGGTCTGACATCAGCGTCCTCCTGCAGATGCTCTGGGTAAATGCAGGCTGAGCTGGTGTAAAGATAGCGCTTCGCGCCGTTGGTTTTCGCCGCTTCGAGTGTATGGAGATTGATAAGTGAATTGTTGTAAAGAATTTGGGCGTGGTGATTCGAGATAAAACCCATTCCGCCCATATCGGCCGCGAGCGCGTAAACTTCCTCGACGCCGCGTGTCGCCTGCAAACAATTGTCCCATCGTCGCAAATCTAAAATCTCGAATTCGTCCGCGTCCGTCTTGCCGAATTCGGTATGTTTTATATCAACGCCGCGCACCCAGTAATTTTTATTCTTTAAATACGTAACCAGATGGCTGCCGATAAAGCCGCCTGCGCCGGTTACTAAAACTTTTGTTTGTTTTTCCATAACGCTTCAACTTTCAAGTTATAGGTTTCAAGTTTCAGGTAAGTCAGTAAAACCTGAAACTTGAAACCTGAAACTTGAAACTCAATTAAAATTTATTCGTCGTCGTGTCGATAATTGTCGCGGTGATAATAGCTTTGATAATAATAGTAATTATCCTGCGAACGGAGATTGACGTTATTGAGAACCACGCCGAAAATTTTCGCGCCGATGTCTTGGAGCAGTTGACGCGAACGTCGAACGACCTGACGCGAGCTTCTGCCGGAATTGACGACCAGAATCACGCCGTCAACCATCGAAGCGACGAGAACGCCGTCGGTAAAAGAAGCAATCGGCGGCGAGTCAACGACGACGTGCGTGAAATTGTTCTGCAGCATTTTCAGTAGATTTGCCATCTGCTCAGACCCGATTAATTCAGCCGGATTCGGCGGAACCGGTCCCGACGAAAGCAGATTCAAACGCGATTCTTCGTCGTATTCGATGACGCTTAAAATATCCTGGTCGGCGAATTCGCTCGACAAAAGCGTGCTTAAACCTTCAGCGTTGCTGATATTGAAAACCGAATGCAGACGCGGACGGCGCATATCGGCATCAATAATTAAGACTTTCGCGCCCGTCTGCGCCAAACTGATTGCCGTATTGATGGCAGTCGTCGTTTTTCCTTCAGACGGCAAACTTGACGTCACCAACAGCGATTTCGGCGCGTGTCCGGCGGTCGAAAGCAAAATCGAAGTTCGCAGTTGCCGGTAAGCCTCCGCCAGCGATGAGCGCGAATCGTTATGAATCAGCAATTCTGAAGTCGGATTGGCATTTTCGCCGTCCTCGTTCGCGCCGACGAGCAACAGGCGTTTTTTCGGCAGCGAATCAATTCTCGGAATCGCCGCGAGCGCGGGCAGCCCGAGCAATGTTTCGATTTCTTCGGTCGTGCGAATCGTATCGTCGAGATATTCGAGAAACAACGCCAAACCCATTCCGAAAAGCGTTGACAAAAACAACGCGCCGACGACCGTCGCCAAACGTCTGGGCGCAACCGGAGATTCGGGCGGAATGGCGATTTCCGCCACATTGATATTGTTATCCGTTCCGGCGGCGATAACGTCATTGCCGCTTTGTTTGTCGTTTAGTTCCTTCAAAAAACCTTTTTTTGTTTCGATGTCCTGTCTGAGCAGACTCAAAGAAACGCCCGATTGATTTTGTCCCTGCGCCTCGTTGTACTGCTGATTAAATGACGCCCGAAGTTTGTCTTCCCGGCTTTTAGCCGAGTCGTATTTGGTTCGCAGATTATTTAATAAATCGCTGGCGATACGCTCGCGGAATTTAGCCAAATCTTCCTGATTCTCCGTTGACGCTTTTCTTATCGCGTCTTCGAGCGCTTTGACTTGCGTATCAACTTCTATAACTTCCTGAGCGGTCGGCTGATATTCTTCAAGAAGTCGATTTCTTGTCGCGTTCAACTCGGCAATCTTTTTACGCGTGTCGTTAACTAACGCCCGGCTGTTATTTTCCCGCTCGGTCGTGTAGCGCGCCGCCAGTTCTTCGGCGCGCGCCGCCAAACTTTCCGGCGATTTATTAACCGCGTTATATTCGGCTTCGGCGTTTTTTCGGTCGTTTTCCGCGTCGAGTAGTTGTTTGTTTAATATGTCAAGACCGCTCAGGACGAGCGTTCTGTCGCCGTCCGTATTTAAAATCCTCGCTTCCTTCGTCAATTGAACCAGCTTGAATTCATCGGCTTTTAATTCCGAATGCAGTTGGGCGATGCGGTTTTGCAGAAAATCGTTTGTCTTGCCGCTCGTGCCGGTGCGTTTTTCCTGATTTACCTTCGAGAAAACTACGCCGATGCCGTTCACTACAAAGGCGGCGAGTTCCGGGTCGGTATGACGAAAAACAATGTCAATCAGCCGCGTGTCCTTAAACGTCGCGCGCGCTTCTCTGACCGGCTCGATAACTAAATTTCTCTTGATAATTTCCACATACGGCGCGAGCCTGATGGCTTCGGCGATGTCTTCGCTTGAAGCGAGCGTCGTGCTTGCCGATACGGAAACTTCGTCAACGCCTCCGCTGCCGGTTTTCCTGGTCGTATCGCTGGCAAGCCCGACGGCTTTGAGCATCGAACGCCACGCGGAAACCCCTTGTTCGGATTTCGCTTTTTGGAATTCCTTGTTGCTGTCGAGACTGAGTTCCTTGATCACGCGCCGCATAAGACTCTCGCTGTTTAAAAGCTGAAGCTGCGTATTAAAATACGACGGGTCTTGATTGGCGATTTGTGAAACGCGGTCTTTCGTTACGAGGTCTTGGTTGGGCTGTTCCAAATCAACCTGTACCACCGCCTTGGCTTCGTAAATGTCTGGCTTTCGCGCCATATAGATGGCTGCCAGCGTCGTCATCAACACGGCGATGCCGACGACCAGCCAAAATCTTTTGCGGATGATTCGCCAGTAGGCGACAATCTGAAAACCTTCCGCCGCTCCCACATCCCGATATGCGCCGTAGCCGCCTGCGGCGGGAATTTGCGGCTCGAACGGACGTTCAATTTCGACCGTTTCCACTTGTCTGGGGACAATTTCTTTCGTGTTTCTCATAGAAAAATTAGTAGCCTCTAATTATCGTCGGAAGTCCGTTGGTGAATGCTTTGAGCAGTCCGTTGCGAACGGATTTTACGCCGTCCTTCGGAACTTCGACAATATCGTTCGCCTGCAAAATCGGGTCGGGAATTTTTTTGCTCGCAATATCTTTTAAGTCGTAAACCAATTCGGTTTTTGCTGCGCTGCCCGATTGCTGCCGCTGAATTCTAACCTTGCTCGTTTTCGCTTCGGGCGAGACGCCGCCGGCAAAAGCAATCGCCTGCGTCAATGTCACCGTTTCCTTTAAAGGCACTTTCGAAGGTTCTTTGACATTGCCGACGACAAAGGCTTGTTCGGCGATCAAAACCGAAACAATGTCGCCCGGCTGCATCCAGGGATTTTCTTTGCCCGTCTGGACATCTTTGATTTTGTAACTGAAAAAGACGATTTCTTCAGTTTCCGAATCGGTATTTTCCGCGCAGCCGGAAACATTACCGATGCGCGCGACTTGTATGTTCGCGCCGGCATGCTCGACATCGGGACCGCCGGCGAACGCCAGCAGTTCGAGCAGACGAATTTTGCGATTCAAATAAAAACTGCCGGGTTTTTGAACCGCGCCGATAACCGCGAACGGCTGCGAGCGCTGATCGGCGGCGCGGACGTTGACGAACGGATTTTTCAAATAACTTTTATACAAGGTTCCGATGGTTTCGCCGAGTTCCCTTTCGGTTTTGCACACGACCGTAATCGGGCGGTCAATCTTCGGCAATAGAATCGTTCCGTCGGGACTGACGTTGACGAC
Source organism: Pyrinomonadaceae bacterium (assembly GCA_030448055.1). GTDB lineage: Bacteria > Acidobacteriota > Blastocatellia > Pyrinomonadales > Pyrinomonadaceae. The sequence goes on along the minus strand of JAUJNR010000001.1, from coordinate 1,321,750 downwards.
TAACGATAGTTCGGGATGACGGAAAACCTGCACTTCCAAAGTATCTTGAAAACCAATGCGATATTTTTCGTTTTTTTGTTTACCGGCGACAGTTTGATTTTCCGAATCTTCGCCGACGGTAGCGGCGACCGGGGTTTCGGATTTCGGTTTTTCAGACTGAATTACGTTTTCGTTTTTTTGCGCGTAAGAATTACTAATCAAAAGATTGCTGCAAATTAAGACGGCGCAAATAACCGTTAAAGATTTTACTGCTTTCATAAATAATGCTCCAGATTTTGTTTAGAACGGGATAGGAATTTCAGCCCTTTGATTCGGTTTTGTTCCGAACAGTTTATTCTGATTTGCCGAACCGGTAATGATTGTAACAAAATAGTCGGCAAAAAAGCATTCTAACAAAGAGCGTGAAAAATTTGTAGCGGCGAAGTTTTAAATTTTCGAGGCTTTAACAAAAATTCTATTTTAAGATAGAATTTCCGTTACTCAAACAGTTATGCAAAACCAAACGCCGATGCTTCGGCAATACCTCGAAATTAAAAAACAATATCCGGGAACGCTTCTGTTTTTCCGTCTCGGTGATTTCTACGAGCTTTTTAATGAGGACGCGGTGACGGGGGCGCGCGAGCTCGACATCACTTTGACCGCCCGCCACAAAGATTCGCCGAATCCGATTCCGATGTGCGGCGTGCCGCATCACGCCGCCGCCGCATACATTTCAAAGCTCGTCAAACGGGGCTTTCGCGTGGCGATTTGCGAGCAGACCGAAGAAGCGGGCAAAAACGTAAAACTTGTCAAACGCGAAGTCGTCCGCGTCATTACGCCCGGCACGGCGATAGACTCGCAGCTCGTCGAATCGAAAGAATCAATTTTTTTAGCCGCCGCGTGCGGCGCGGGCGAGAGTTTCGGCGTCTCGTTTCTGGAACTCTCGACCGGAGAATTTTTCGCCGCGCAGATTTCCGGCGCCGAAGCCTGGACGAAAATCCGCGCCGACATCGAAAGTTTCGCTCCGCGCGAACTGCTTTACCCGGAATCGTTGACCTCGCTAATTGAAAACTCGTTCGAGAATCCGAGCCGCTCGAATTCGCCGGATGACGGAGGCGTAATTTCGATCACGCCTAAAAATTCAAACAAATTCTCGACGACTTTAACGCCGCTGGACGATTGGCTTTTTCAAACCGAAGATTGCGAAATTCTTCTCAAACGTCAATTAAACGTTCAAGATTTATCCGGTTTCGGTCTTGACGGAAAACCGTTCGCCGTCCGCGCCGCGGGCGCGTGTCTCCGCTACGCACGGGAAACGCAGCGCGCCTCAGCCGAACATGTCTCCGAAATCACCTATCTCGAATCGAATGATTTTATGGTGTTGGATGCGATTACGCTGAAAAATCTGGAAATCGTCGAATCGCGCCGCGAAAAAAGCAAACACACGCTTTTCAACGTCATTGACCAAACCGTCACCGGAATGGGCGCGCGGCTTCTGCGTTCGTGGCTGCTTCGCCCATCAGTTCGGCGCGGCGAAATTCAAACGCGCCTCGCCGCCGTCTCAGAACTGACCAATCTGATTTTTCGGGAAAAGATTCGTTTTCTGCTCAAGGAAGTAACCGATTTGGAACGCTTAATCGGCAGATTGAATCTTGGCACCGCATCGCCCAGAGATTTACTCGCTTTATACAATTCCCTTTCTAAAACACCAAACATTAATCAGACGTTATCAGACGCGCAGAGTCTTCTTCTGCAAGTATTGAGCGAGAATATCTTTGAGCTTACCGAAATTCAGGATTTAATAAAAAATTCGATTTCCGAAGAGCCGCCGCTTAGTGTTAGCGACGGCGGAATGATTCGTCCGGGCTACAGCGCGGAACTTGATGAACTGAGAAACATTTCTACGGATGCAAAACAAACGATTGCGGGTTTTGAGGAGCGCGAAAAAAAACGCTCCGGCATTTTCAATTTGAAAATAAGATTTAACGGCGTGTTCGGCTATTATATCGAAATCTCCAAAGGCAATTTATCGCGCGTTCCCGCCGATTACGAACGCCGCCAAACTTTAACGAACGCCGAAAGGTTTACCACGCCCGAACTGAAGGAATGGGAGGCGAAAGTTCTCGGCGCGGAAGAAAAAATCAAGGAACTCGAAACGGAAATTTTCCAAAGCGTCCGCGCTCGCGTTCAAGCGGAGACGAAAAATCTACAATCAACCGCCCGCGCTCTGGCGACGCTCGACGCGCTGGCAGCTCTGGCAGAAGTTGCCGTGCGGCGCGATTACGTTGCGCCGGTTCTGCACGACGGCGACGAAATTGAAATTAAAGACGGCAGGCACGCGATTGTCGAAGCCATCAACCCGGAAGGCTTTATTCCGAACGACCTCACCATGAACAATTCGACTGACCGGCTTTTGATTATTACCGGACCGAATATGGGCGGCAAATCAACGATTTTGCGGCAGGTCGCGTTGATCCAGATTCTCGCGCAAATCGGCTCGTTCGTTCCCGCCGCCGATGCCCGGCTCCCAATTCTGGACAGAATTTGGACGCGCGTCGGCGCCTCGGACGATTTGGCTTCGGGTCGTTCGACGTTTATGGTCGAGATGACCGAAACCGCGACGATTCTGCACAACGCCACGCCGCGCTCGCTCGTTTTGCTCGATGAAATAGGACGCGGGACTTCTACGTTCGACGGTCTTTCAATCGCGTGGGCGGTTGCCGAATTTTTGCATAACTCGCCGGAACATTCGGCGAAAACTTTATTCGCCACGCATTACCACGAGTTGACGGAACTCGCCGAAAATCTTCCCGGCGCGAAAAATTATCAAGTGACGGCAACGGAAAAAGACGGCGAAGTCGTTTTTTTGCATAAACTAAAAAAAGGCAAGGCGTCAAAATCCTACGGCATCGCCGTCGCCCAGCTCGCCGGACTGCCTGCCAAGGCGATTGCGCGGGCGAAATCCGTTTTGAGCAAACTCGAACAATACGAATTGGCGGTTTTCTCCGATACCCGACACGGTGAACCGGCGGCTTTGGACGCAGCGGTCGGACGCGCCGGGAAAAGCAATTTGGCTTCGCAGTTTTCCCTGTTTGCCATCTCGAATGAAAATGTGGTTGACGAACTGCGCGATTTGGAAATCGGAAAAATGTCTGAAAAGGAAGCGAAGGATTTTTTGGAAACCGTGCAAAAACGAATTGTCTGAACGCTGGATTTGACGTTTTACTTTAACGGTCGGCAAACTGACGCTTTATAAATTACTTTAACCTTGTTACAATTCGCCTTGAGTTTATTTATGCTGGAAGAACTACTCGCTCTGCCAATCGAAAAAAAAATCGGACAATTATTTTTCATCGGACTGCCTGAGACGAAACTCGACGCGGAGATTAAAGAACTGCTTCGGGAGTTTTCGCCCGGCGGCATTTGTCTGTTTTCACGCAACATCCGAGGACTTGAACAGACCAGAGAACTGCTCGACGAGATTCGTGAAAATTTGCCGGTCGAGCCGCTTTTGAGTCTCGACCAGGAAGGGGGATTAGTTGACCGTCTGCGCCGCGTCATCGCGCCCATGCCCGCGCCGAGCTCTTTAAAACGAGCGGCGGAAGCGAAAAATCTGGCTGAAATCACGGCGGAAGCATTGCGGATTTTGGGCTTTAATATGAATTTTGCGCCGGTCGTTGACGTGATTGACGAAGCGCGGGCGAATTCCTATAACGGACTTTATTCGCGCGCTTTCGGAAAATCGAGAAGCGAAGTCGTCGAATACGCCGCCGAATATCTAACGGGTTTACAGAATAACGGCTGTTTGGGCTGCTTCAAACATTTTCCGGGACTCGGCGCGAGCCAGGTTGATTCGCACGAAGAATTGCCGAAAGTTTATCTAACGCGCGAGGATTTGTTTGAAAATGATTTGCTTCCCTACCGAAGGCTTCTGCCGTCGGAAAACGTTCACGCCGTAATGGTCGCCCACGCCAGTTTTCCCAGATTCGATTTGCAGGAAACCGATAACAACGGAAAACTTCTGCCCTCTTCACTAAGTTTTAATATCGTAACTAAACTTTTGCGTGAGGAACTCGGTTTTCAAGGCGCGGCAATTACCGACGACTTGGAAATGGGCGCGATTGTCAAAAATTACACGGTCGGCGAAGTCTGCCGTCTGGCAATTGCGGCGGGCGAAGATATGCTGGCGTTCTGCGCCAACACCGATTCGTTTCGGGAAGGTTTCCGCGCCGTCTCGGATGGCGTCAAAAGCGGTGAAATTTCAGAAACCAGAATTGACGAATCTTTGCGGCGAATCGCGCATCTAAAATCTGTAATGCAAACGCCTTTGCCTTTCGACGCGGAGCGTCTGCAAGTTTTATCCGACAAAATTTCCCAACTAAACAGCAAAATTACGGAGGACACACATTTTGCCTAAAGCATTTTTAACTTTATTTTTCGCCTGTCTTATTTTTTCAACCAGTTGCCGGACTCGCACCAATGATTTTGTAACAGTCGCTTTGCCGGAAAAATTTACTTCATTTGATACTTTAACTTCCACTGCTTCGGACGCGGCGGCTGAACGAGTTCGCAGTTTGATGTTCAACTCGCTCGTTAAAAAAAATGAGAAATTTGATTATGTCGGCGAACTAGCCAAAGAAATCCGACCGAGCGAGGACGGTAGAGCGCTAACGTTCGTTTTGCAGGACAATGTAAAATTTCACAATGGCAAGGAATTCACATCCGCCGACGTGAAATATACTTTCGACGAGCTTTTCAAAAGTCCCACTGCTTTCAAAAAGAGCGCATTCGCCGAAACGGTTGACGACAAAAGCGTTCCGCATATCGTTTCGATTGAAACGCCCGACGCGAAAACCGTCGTCTTCACACTGAGCCGCGCCTCGCTGCAAAATCAGCTTCTTTCAAATCTCGTCGCCGTTCCGATTATTCCCGAAGGAACGGTCGCCCAACAAAAAGAACAGCCTATTGGTTCCGGCGCGTTTAAGTTTATCGGTTTCGACCAATCGCAGAACATCGTCGAACTCGCGGCAAACCCCGATTATTGGGAAGGCGCGCCGAAAGTGCAGAAACTCCGCGTCAAAACCGTGATTGACGCTAATTCCTTGCAAGCCGAACTGCAAAGCGGCGGCGTGGACATCGCTCCGTTGCCGACTAATCTTTCGCCCGATACGCTTAAATCTCTGGGCGGTAATCCGAATTTAAAAGTCGAGCAGTTTAACGGCTCGAATATCCAATACCTGCAATTCAACACGCAGTCCGCGCCGCTCAGCAATGTAAAAGTGCGGCAGGCTATCGCTTACGGGGTTGACCGCGAAAAAATTATTAACGAGTTGCTTTTCGGGCAGGCGACTATCGCTCATTCGATTTTGCCCGTTGATTCTTGGGCTTATAATGCCGGAACAAAATACAGTTTTGACCAAGCGAAAGCGAAACAGCTTCTGCAGGAAGCGGGCTATCGCGGCGAACCGATAAAATTCAAATTTTCCGCCAGCAACGTCGCCTTTAGTCAATACTCGCAAGTCATTCAAAACTCGCTTAGAGACCTCGGCATCAATGTCGAAATCGAAACTATTGACCCGAATGTTTTGCGCTCGCAAATCGCGCTCGGGCAATTTCAGATGAACACCGGCATCTGGGTCGGCGGCAACCAGGACCCGATTTTCCTGAACGATTTATTTACGACGAAAAAAATCCCGAGCGCGAAAGTCGCCTGCTGTAACCGCAGCCGCTACAGCAACCCGGAAGTTGACCGAATCATCGAGCAAGCCTTCAATTCCACCGACCGCGAACAAGCCAAAGAATTATATTTCAAAGCCCAGGAAATTATCAGCAACGACGTGCCGATGTTTCCGCTCTGGTATCCGGCGAATATGGTCGTCGCTAACAAACGCATCGGCAATATCAAAATCAGTCCGAGCGGCGATTGGAGTTTTATCAAAGACATCACTGCTGCCACCAACTAAATTCGGGTTAAGACTTGACAAATTTTTGTCAGTTCGTAGAATTATCATTTGCAAGCGGGAGTAGCTCAGTGGTAGAGCGCGACCTTGCCAAGGTCGAAGTCGCGAGTTCAAGTCTCGTCTCCCGCTCCAAAGTTTCGGGATGAGGGCTGAAGGATGAGGGATGATAAAAATTGTTCTCATCCTTCAGCCCTCATCCGTTTATTCGGGCGGCGTAGCCAAGTGGTAAGGCAGAGCTCTGCAAAAGCTTTATTCATCGGTTCGATTCCGATCGCCGCCTCCAATAACTCCTTTATTTGCAATAATTGTAGGCATTCTAAAATCCTTTTAAAGTATAAATAATCAACCCTGTGGGGAGTATTAGCATTTATCTTACTCTACTGGCTAAACCAGCAGTCTTTTCCATTCGTCTGATTGCTTCAAACTTATTTTGTTCCGAAGCGTGCGCATAGCGCAAAACCATCTCCAATCTTGAATGTCCTAATCAATCTTTTAATGTAACCAGGTCTGTTCCATTCATAGCGTGACGTGAGGCAAAGGTATGCCGTAGGTCATAAAGACGGAATTTGCGTAGATTAGCGCGGACAATAGCCGCATTATGAGCATTATTCAGCTTCACTACAGGTTTATCAATATCAGGTGTTCTTCCCGCCTAAGAATAGGTATTCTCCATTCACACTTGTCATCCGTCGACGTAAAATGCCTAAAGCTCGTTGCGAAAGCGGAATAGTACGACGCGCTGATTTCGTTTTTCCCTCTGTAATTCTGATATACCCGCCGTCAAGATTTACGTTTTGGTTTTTCAGTTGATAAATTTCGTCTGGTCGGCACCATAGTTTAGTATTAAAGCGGCTACGTCCTGCAAAGGTTGGGAACACGCTAATAAATACAGTTTTTCTTCTGTATCCGAAAGAACAAAAAAAATTTCATTATCTTCTTGTAAAAATTTCACGCGGCTAACGGGGTTTTTAACAATAACGTCTTTTTTAATGAAGTGGTTAAAAACGATTTTTAGACAAGCTAGTTCCTTATTTACTGTCGCAGGCTTGATTAGCGCCTTTGTAAGAACTTTTTTATTATTTAATAGTTGCTTATTAGGCAGTTGCTTCTTTTGCTTTGAACGTCATTCTTTGAATTTCTCAATTTCATTTGGGGAAATACGATCAAGCATAATGTTACCAAAAACATCTAGAAACAGTCTCATAAACAGTCAGGCTAAATTTATAGCATGGCGAAAAATGAGAATTTAACTGATAAAAATGGGCGATTCTCGAACCGCTCATTGCCGAACCGAAACGCCGCGATGACGGACGCGGCAGAGCGTGGCGGGAAAACCGTGAAGTCTTAGACGGTATTCTTAGGATATTGCGAACCGGAGCGCGGTGGCAGGATTTACCCGACCGATTTCCGCCATACCAAACCTGCCACAGTAGCGTGTCTCAGGTTTATGCGACTTTATAACCGCAACTCCTGAACCAACCTTGACAATCATCTGCTGTAATCAGTTTTAAGCCTTCTTTGATGGCTTGATCCAATTCTTCTTGTGTTCTTGCTTTGACTCGCCGCAAGTAACTTTTCAACTTCGACCACATCTTTTCAATCGGTGAATAATCAGGCGAATACGGCGTAACCACAAAACTCTTCCGCCGCATTGCTTGACTATTTCTTCAATTCTACTGGCTCGATGCGCCGTCAAATTGTCTAATACGATAATGTCTCCCTCGTTGACCGATTCGCGCAATAATTGTTCACAATAAGCATTAAAGGCAGCAGTATCCAATGCGCCTTCTAAACTCATCGTCGCTTCGACTCCTGATAAACTCAAAAGGCTGACAATTGTTGTTGACTGTTTGTAATTACGCGGAACGCTTTCAACCACTCTAACGCCTTTTGCCGCTCTGCCGTAAAGTCTGCTCATTGCCCGATTAACTGCGCACTCATCTAAAAACTTTAGCTTCGATTGCATCATTTGCCGAACACGCCGCCAATACCATGAACGCTTTCGATTGTTTCTTTCCTGTGCGAACGGACTCTTTTTTTGAGTGGTAAATCCAGACTTTGCACGGCTCGTCCGAGGGTCGTTCGCGAGACCTGCATTTTTCTTTCCTGAACAATTCGCTGATGCAGTTGGTCAACAGTTAAATCCGGTTCTTTCTCGATTTGTCGGCGCAGCCACCGGCAGTCTTTCTCTGACAATAGCTTTTCCGGTCCCGAACGACGTTCTTTAATTTCCAGCGAGCCGGTTTCGCGCTTTTGCCGGAGCATCTTTTTAACAAAAGTTTGTCCAACGGAAAATCTTTCAGCGATTTCTTCTATTGTTTCAACGCCTTGCTCGTAAGCGGCGACGACTCGCTGACGCAAATCTAGGGAATAAGGCAACATAACTGATTATTTTAGTCTATATTTGGTAGTCGCTCAATCCTGAGACACGCTAAGGCGTTTCCAAATGTGGGTTAGAGACAACACACTGAAAAGCATTTTGGAAAGGCTTGCCGAAGACTTAAGAACGCGCGGCGAACTGGATCTAAGTGAATGTTTTATTGACGGAACTTTTGTATCCGCCAAAAAAGGGGCGCTCAAATTGGAGTGACCAAGCGCGGCTGTAGAAACGAAATCCATGGCAGTGCGCGAGGGCGGCGCTGGTTTTCCTCTCGCCATCTACACCGATTCCGCTTCGCCGCATGAGGTCAAACTTGCCGGAGAAACTATCGCCGAAGTTTTTACCGTCAATCTGCCGAAGCGATTGATTGGCGATAAGACGTATGATTCGGATCCCTTGGACGCGGAGTTCAGTTAGCTTGCATCAAGATTTTGCTCAGATGCTATTTATGAGACTGTTTCTACTTATTTCTTTATAATCTCTTCCACAATTCTTTTTAATTTATCCGAAGCATTTTCAAGAAATTCGGTTCTCGCCGAAAACCATTTTTCATCTGCCTTTTCATATTCTCTTTCAACCGACAGAGCGCGGCGCGTTTCTTCAGGAGCCGTTCCGCCGTAAATTTTTCTAATATTCACAAAGTTTTCCGCCGACATTGCCAATTTGGTTTCTTCGGCGGAAAGCGAAAGTTCGCTTCCTGACACCTCACGTGCCGCCGCCTGCAAAATTTCATAATTAATTTCACTTTTGGCTGCAAGCGCGTCTTTGACGGATTTGGCAACGATTTTATGAGCGATGCGGAAGGATACACCCTCACGGCGGACAATTGTGTCCGCCAATTCCGTAACGGTAATAAAATTTTCACCGGCGCGTTTGCGTAATGTTTCCTTTTTGAAAGTGGCGGTTTTAAGCGTATTGCCGAGCAGCGAAACGGCACGGTCAGCATCGCGTATCGCATTGTAAATCAGCGGCTGAATATCATCTTCGGAATCGTTTATATCGCCGAAAGGCGTGTTGTGAACAGCGGTCATTACGCCGAGCGATTGCCCCAAGCCTTTGCTAGCGATCGCCCTGACGTGTTCGAGAGCTACCGGATTTCGCTTTTGCGGCATAATCGAAGAAGTCTGCACGTAACCGTCCGACAAAACAATCACGTCAAATTCCTGCATCGCCATCAACAGAAATTCCTGTGCAAACTTTCCAACGTTGACCAGCAAAGCCGTCGTCGCGCCCAGCATCTCGGTGAAATAATCAATCGAAGCGATTGAAGCATATGAATTGACAGTCGGTGCCGTAAAACCTAGAAGTTCAGCCGTTCGCTCACGGCTGATCGGAAAGCCGGTGGTGGTAATCGCGCACGCTCCAAGCGGACAGTAATTCATATTCTCAAAAGCGCGCTGTAATCTTTTAACGTCGCGTCCGAGATTTTCAGCTATCGCCAGCAGAAAGTGGGCGAGCGTCGAAGGCTGCGCCGGTTGAGTGTGCGTGTAGGCAGGAATTAAAGTTTCGTGATGTTGTGCCGCCAGATCAAGCATCGTCCGGCGCAAGTTCATTGTTTCGCGTAATAATTTGAGCGTAACCGTTCGCAGATGCAGTCGGTAAATCGTTACGTCAATATCGTTGCGGCTCCGCGCCGTATGTAGTTTCCCAGCAACGTCCGGGTCGCAATTTTTTGTGATCTCTTGTTGAATGTAAAAAAATAAATCTTCATAAGTGCCGTCGTATTTCGTTGCGCGAATTTTATTCAAATCAAGGCTTCGCAATGCTTCGAGCAGCATTTTCAATTCATCGGCAGCAATAATTCCCTGCTCGGCGAGCATCACGGCGTGAGCATAATCCACTTCCAAAAGAGCATTCAGAAAATACCGTTTGGCATCTTCAAAACAATCAGCCAGAACATTTTCGGTATAAGAAGGCGCAGGAAATTTTTCTTTCGTTTCGGGAAACACTTTTTTTACTCTCCAAATATTTTACTCTGAAAAATAATCAAAGACACAAAGAAAAATTTGGATTTTACCTTTATGTCTTTGATTATTTCAACTGTTATTATTTTGCTGCGGTTCGAACTTTCGGCAAGCTTAGTAAATTGGCGAACAGGCGATATGCGCCCGGATTTCCCGTAGGCAATTGACGGAAAAAGGAATAGGCGTTATAAACATAATTTCCTTTGCCTATTTTCGCATAAACCAATCCGCCGATGTTCGCCGGTTCGCCTTTATCGGCGGTTTCGAGCAGCGCGGTGTATTGCGGATCAAGTCCCGTCAAGGTATAGAGGTTTCTTTCCTGCACCCAATTGTCCCAATCGGAATCTACTATTTTGTTCGGATAATTAAAAATAGGATGTGTCGGAACTAAAATTTTGACCGGTGCGTTTTCGTCCACGACGCGAACGTTGGAAACACGTTGTGTACCGTTAACGACCGATTCCATTTTTGCTGGAAACGGCGCGAGATTTTCCCTAATGAATTCCTGTTGTTGATACTGGACAATCATAGTGCCACCGTTTCTGACGAAATCGAGCAGTCTGCCGTTATTAGCCACGTAATCGGGACGAACCTGCGATGCGCGGATGCCAACGACAATCGTGTCGAATTCTGACAAATCCCCGGTCGCAAGATCAGATTCTTCGAGCATCGTCACGTTTAATCCCAAAAGTTTGATCGCTTCCGGCACGCGGTCGCCGGTTCCCATAATATAGCCGACACGAACCGGCGCGACTTTCATATTGACGACTTTCGCCGCAACTTCCGCTGGAACGTAGCGCCGATGCGTCTGAATGTGCGGATAGGCGACTTCGAGCATCGTCTGATTATAAGTTTTTCCGCCGACAACGGCATTTGCCATCAATTTATATGAATCGGGTTTCGCGTTCGCTGGAACGGTTACATCAAAAACGACTGCCGTTTTTTCGCCTTTACCTTTCAAATCGAATTCGGTCGAAGCCGGCGTTGCCGCCCAGCCGGTTGGCAAGTTAAGCCGCAGAGTTCCCTTTGTTCCACGCGGTGCGTTATTTGTCACCGACATCACGACGCGGCGTTTTTGCGCTCGCGGTGAAGTCGGAACAATCAATAAATTTGAATCGGAAGCGATTGTAATCAGCGGAACGACGTTCAAATCGCGCCGCAATTCGCCGCGAATAGCATCCGCATAACGATACTGCACAGGTTTCACGACCGTAATTTCTTCGCTGCCAATGAGCATTTTCACTTCAGCCATAGCGAGCGGCGCGTTAAACGGCATATTTTTGTCGTCGCCCGCCGAATCCCAATTAAATGTAAAATCCTTTCTCTGATTTTCCAACCAGTAAGGCTGTGTGATCTTCGCGGTTGGAGAAGTCGTCAAAGTGAAAAAATAAGCGTTCATCGCCGATTCGTCACGCTGGCGAAAACCCTGCGTCGGTGCTGGAGTCGGCTGTGGTGCGTTGTTTACTGTCCAACCTTCCGGAACGCGAAGCACCGCCCCGCTGACTTTAACACCCGACGATTCAGATGCGAAAACGCGAACGGCAATGTTTGCCGCGTTACCGGCAACGACTGTGTCCGAATCGCTCAAGGCGTCAACGATGACTCTAGCGGCGGCTTGAAGCGCCTCGGAAAATTCACACTCTTTTTGAGCTAGTAGAAAATCAGCATCGGACAGCGCGGGATTTTGTTTACCTGCGGATCTTGCGTCAACCTGGCGCCGCGCTTCACGAATTTTTTTCAAACCTTCGACGAGCGGCTGAATGACTTTGCCCGGATTCATCGCATCAAAAGCGGCTAAAGCCCTCGCTGCCGCGTTTTGTGCGTCGCTTAACTCGCCGTCTATTGGGCTGTCGGTTAAACCTACGAGTGCGGGAATTCCTTTTATCGAAGTGTCAATTCCATCCCAGACGCTTTTTTCCGTTTCGCTTTTCGCTACATTCGATTCGAGCAGACGGATGCCTGAAGCCTGCTTGCCGCGGAGTTCCAGCGAACCCATTTCTTGCGATTTGTGCTGGCTTCTGCCTTCCATCGCAATTTCAAAATACGAACGTCCGATGAGCGGATCGTATTCGCCAGTCGGCACCGTCAAACTCGGCACATTTTGAGCGCTTGCCGCGAATCCTTGCCCGACGTAAAGTTTCTTTGCCTGCCATGGACGCAAACCTTCCTGAAAATGTTCTTGAAATTGGTTTGGATCGGCTGCTGCTTTATAGGCAATCGGCGTTAAATATCCGGCGAGTTGGTGCTGTCCGTGACCGTCCGCCGGCGTTCCCGAAAAACGTGAAATTATCACCAGCGGTTGGAACAATCTGATAGCGCGAACCATATCGCCCAAAACTTCCCTTTCGCCCCATATTCGGGCGGCTTCCTCGCGCTTTTTCGAGAAACCATATTCCATAAACCGCGTAAAGAACTGTTCGCCGCCGTCGAGTCGTCTGGCTTGCAGCAATTCTTCGGTGCGAATGATGCCGAGCGATTCAAAAAGTTCTGGACCAATAACGTTTTGACCGCCTTCGCCGCGCGTCAATGAAAGATAAGAAACCCGCGCGTTATCGCCGCGCCCCAAACGCGCTAGCAGTCCCGAATCTTCGTCATCCGGGTGAGCAGCCGTATGCATCGCGCTTGCCGTCGTTTGCAATCGTTTAAGTTTCTGTCCTAAACCGCTTGCTCCCAAATCATAAATCGGTCTTACCTGAGCGAAAAGAGAAAAAGGAAAAGGGGAAAAGGAAAAAAGCAATAAAATTGCTGTTGAAATTTTGAGTATTGAATTTATCATTTCTTAATTTTGTGTATTCTCTCTGACCGTTAAACTGATTAAATAGCCTGCAATTACCGTAGATAAACAACCGACTACGTTAAACCACAAGAAAGCAATATCGAGATACCGGCTTGAAATCCACACAGATATGATCCCAAAGAGAAGACCGAAAAAGGCTCCGCGGGCGCGCGACCGGGGAACCGCAATTGCCAGAACGAAAACTCCCAGCAAAGACCCATAAAAGAACGAACCGAATGTATTGACGACTTCGATCAAAGAACCGAGCGAAGTAGAATACATCGCTACAATACAGGCGAAAATTCCCCAGAAAAATGTAGCTACTCGTCCGGCGAAAACATAATGCGTGTCCGTTGCTTCCGGTTTGAAATGCCGGCGGTAAAAATCAATAACCGTCGCTGTAGCCAGCGAGTTAAGCTCGGCGGAAATACTCGACATAGCTGCCGCAAAAATCGCTGCGATAATCAAACCGATTATTCCAGCAGGCATATTGGCTATCACAAAAGTCGGGAAAACATAATTGATGTCGTTAAAGTTTTTATTTTCGTTCGCTGTTTTAATAAATTCGGTTGCATTCTTGCGGGATTCATTAAACTGAGCGTCAGCTTGCAGATAATTTTGTTTCGCCACCTCTGTTGCCGCTTCGTTAGCCTGCCGGTTAACCGTTACAAAATTTAGCGCAGCCTGTTCGCGCGCGGCGTGCGCAGCTTCATACTGCGTTTGCAAATTTTGATAATCCGCCGGTCTCGACGTTTCCGCTTTGATTGCCTCAACCTGATTGAAAATCATCGGCGGCGTTTGAAATTGGTAAAAAACAAAAACCATTACGCCGATTAGCAAAATCAAAAATTGCATCGGGATTTTCAAAAAAGCTGACATTAAAAGCGACGTTCTGCCTTCACTAACTGATTTCGCCGTCAAAAACCGTTGCACCTGACTTTGGTCACACCCGAAATATGAAAGAAACAGGAAAAGCGCCCCGATCAGTCCTGACCATATCGTGTATCTTTCTTTCAAATCAAAACTTGTGTCAATGGTTGTTAATCTTCCCGTCGTACCAGCTAGATGAAGTCCGTCAGCGACAGAAACTTCAGCCGGAAAACTCGATAAAATGATTATCAAAACTACAGAGAGACCCAAAAAGATGACCACCATTTGTTTGACGTCCGTCCACGTTACCGCTTGAACACCGCCGATCATCGTGTAGAAAGTCGTTGAAAGACCCATTACGAAAATCGTTGTCACTTCATGCCATCCCAAAACGATAGAAAGAATAACTGAGGGAGCAGCAATTACTACTCCGACGCCCAAGCCGCGGGAAATAAGAAAGAAAAAACTCGTTAAACTGCGGGTTTTTGCGTCAAAGCGTTTTTCCAGATATTCGTAAGCCGTATAAACCTTCGCTCGGTAGAAAAACGGAACAGCAGTGATACAAAGAATCACCATCGCAAGCGGTAATCCATAATAAAATTGGATAAAGCGCATTCCATCCGAATAAGCCTGTCCCGTGGTCCCGACCAGCGTTATTGCCGAAAGCTGTGTTGCCATCACAGAGAGCCCAACCGCCCACCATGGCAGACTTCTGTTAGCGAGAAAATACCCTTCGACATTCCCGCTATGCTTAGTCATCCGAATACCGTCCCAAATGACGTAAATCAAATAAGCGGCAACGACCGCCCAATCTAAAAATCTCATTGTGATTTAGCTTGAAAAGTAGCTGGTAAAAATGCCCAATGCTGATATAACGATGATTGTCGTCACGATGACACCTACATAAACACGATACCACCACGAATCCGGCAACTCCTCGACGGCTCCCTTTTCATCTATTTTTTCAGTATCCATTTGTTTTAATCAGTTTCGGGAGTCGCTTAGTAAACTCCCGAAACTGCAATAAGCACAAGTTTAGAAAATAAACTTGATGCCAAGCTGTCCTTGCCGACTTTCCTGCGCTAACGGAGCAAAAATAGGAAACGGAACTGAACTGTTTATTTGTCCGGTCAACGGATTAACTACCGACGTATTTATATTGGTTGATGTTAAGGTCGAAGTATTAAAGTTTACGGTTCTATTGATGTTAAAGATGTTGCTGGCTTCGGCGAATAGTTCGAGCCGGAATCTCTCCGTAAAAGGGATAACTCTCGAATAACGAAAATCCACGTTGAATGTTGCCGGCGCTCTGCCGCTGTTTCTTTCAATTCCGACTGGTCGGTCAAAAGCCAATCCGTCACCGTTAATATCAATACTGGTTATTATATTGTAGGTTTCGCCGCTGCCAGCCAAAGCAAAAACACCGAATTGGTTGTTGTTAAGAACATACCTAAGAACTTTACTTTCAACATCAAATTGCGGACGAGCCACAAAACTCGCTGACACTGTATGCCTTTGATCAGCGACGCTGTAACCATAATCCAATTCTCTATTTGACGGATCGGAAAGAGCCACTGCTCCTACACCTTGAAGATTCTGCTCTGGAGCATTGTCTTTCGCACGAGAAAGCGTGTAGTTAAAGTTAAATTGATAACCACTGGAAAAACGTTTATTCAATTGAAGCGTCAATGCATCATAAACGGAATTTCCCACGGATTCGACCATCAAAATATTTTGAAACTCGGGGAAAATTCTGTCACGACAAGGCACCGGAATTGAAAAATTGCCATTCGCAGCTACGACTCTCGCTCCGTATATTGGTCTTCCATCAGGCAGTGTTCCTTCGCTGGCAATCGGTAAACAATTGATGTTTCTGTAAACTGGGAGATGTCTGCCGTTCGAGTGAATATAACCTGCCGTAATCGAAAAGTTTTCAGAAAGAGCTTGTTCTATCTGAGCCTGGTAATGCATCGCATACATCGTTTTAAAGTCGGGCGAAACCGCCTCTAAACTTTGTCGGGGAACCGGAGCCCCTGCCGGAATTGAACCGATTGTATTCGGGAAAGCCGGAGCGCCTGCAACTCCCGGACCGATATTAAAATTACGGAATCTACCTAAACCATTATTCAAAAGAGCGCGTTCATATTGAGCTAAGTAAACCGTATCGTAATAAACTCCCGCACTGCCCCTAATGACCGTCGGACGATCACCCTCGCGTAATGCGTAAACGATACCTAATCTAGGCGCGAAATTGTTTTTATCATCTTTGAATGTTTGGGAAAACGGCAATGCTGCGTTCGAAGTGCCTTCAGGAACATCATATAAATCATAACGCAGTCCGAAGTTGACTTTTAATCGCCGCGTTGCTTTCCAATCATCTTGAGCGAACAAATTATAGAATGTTGATCTGTATTCGATTTCAGGATTACCTATAGATTCCGTGTAAGATGCATAGCTGCGCGCATTTGTGCCGTTTCTTGCTGCTACATAATTAGCAATACTCGAAAACGTGTAAACTGCCGACACATCCGCTCGACGGAAATCATAAATTCTGTTTAATCCAGCGCCGAATTTCATTGCGTGATCACCGCGCGTCCAAGTTAAATTATTTTGAAACTGATTTTGCGTTTGAATGGGCGATATGCTACCGACATTTACCGGAGAACCAAAATTCGCCACCCCGGTTATAACAATTGATGGTCCAGTCCCTGACAAATCATTTCCTAGAAAACCTGAATTTCGATGTGCCCGCTGATAACGAAATTCGTTGAACACATTAGGATTTATTATTGAAGCTAACTGAATAGCCAAGGAATTGGATTTATCGTCAAGATCAATGACGCGATCAAGCGTATTAAGATTTCCCGCAATATTATTCGGTGAGTAATTTGTAAATCTGATAAACCTACCGGTCAAACGGTTTGCTTCGTTTAATTGCGCGTCCGTACGAAAGATCAGAAAGTTTACCTTTTGCGATGCCGGAATTGCGGCTGCAAATATTGAAGATGACACGCCAGCGGCAATTAATTGTTGACGATTCGCTTCGGTTATTCTTATCTGCTGTTCGGGTCTGCCGGACAAGTCGCGTTTGACAAATTCATACCCGCCATAAAAATGCCAGCGGTCTTTGATAATCGGTCCGCCGATTGCGAGCGTAAAGTTATCAACTTTGGTGCTTGGTTTCAGATCTGTTGGAGACGCGTTGAAAGGTCTAGATGAAAAACCAGTTCGTCGAAACCGATAGCTTGCTGAACCGTGAAGCGCATTGGTTCCGGAAGGCGTAACATTATTCATCACCAAACCAGGAGTATTGCCAAACTCGGCTGAAAAGCCATTTGTTACTAATTGGACCTCACTAATGAACGTTTCCGAAATCGGAACAAGACGCAATCCGCCTTGATTTGCCTGTGTATTGGCATTTCCGTCAAGCTGGAAATTGGTTCGCCGAGCATACCCGTTAGCGCTTACGCGTGGCACGCCGAATTCACTATTTGGTCGTCCGGTAACATTCGCCTGCAAAAGAGAAAAGTTATATGGATTACGCGATACGAGTGGCAAATCTTGTACTTCCCTGGTGTTTAATACTCGTCCGACATCTATTTTTCCAGGATCTGCAATGGGCGCATCAGAAGTGATCGTCACTGTTGCCGATACGTCGCCTGCTGTAAGCGGCAAATCAACCGTCGCGGTTTGTCCAGCACTTAAAGTTATTCCTTCACGAACAAGTCGGTTGAAGTTTGGCGCCTCAACCGTTACTCGAAAAGTTCCAAGCGGAAGTAGCGGCGCGCGATAAACACCATTTTCGTCGCTCGTTACTTGAACCTCCGAACCTTTTTCAATATTTCTAACGCTAATTGTGGCATTGGGAACCGCCGCGCCTGTCGCATCGGTAACAACACCTTCGATTTGACCATTTAAGGCTTGTGATTGGGCATTAACCTGAGAGAAACTTCCTGCAAATATCGAGCAGGCTAATAAGCACAAAAACAACATTTTGACCGAGCGTAATGCTTGATTCATAGTTTTACTTCCTTGATTTTTAATTTTTCTATTTGTGACAAGAATGTCTAACAGTTGATTTCTTAATCAGAACAAAAAAATAAATAAATAGCAAGCATTTAGCGAAGTCTTTGGGCAAAAAGCATGATTAAAATCGACTGAGTAATAAATCGTAATAACTGAAAATAGTGAAGGTTAGCGAACTTTACCTATGCATTCAAATTTTGGATAATACAGTTCGTTAAATCCAAAAGCTTTTTACCCATAATTTGACCGTTCTCAGGTTGCTCAAATTATCAATTTGAGTTTTAGTAAATGTTACTAAAACCAAATGGGTGTTTGGATTGTTTCCTTCAGTAAATCGAAACTTTTCTTTTCATTAAAGTTCGATATGATAAAACTTATTTCATTCGCGTAATCTAAAGGAAAAAAATCATTGAGCGTTAAGCAATTGACAGTGATTCTGGATAGTTGTCGGCTATTTCGACTATCGCCCAAATATATTTTGTATGATGAATGAAATGATACTTGCCTGTGATTTGGGCGGAATGAATTTACGCATGGCTGAGGTTAATACCAAAGGAAAAATTTACATTTCACGAAGGTAGACACGGCGAAATTGTACTGGTGATAGCTTTAGCTGTAAAATTTTGATTTTGCATCTTTTTTCCAAAAGCATTAAAAATTTTATAGAAGCGAACTCATAAAATTTTATTTCCATTTCCACTTAACACCATGTTTTGTGTCTTCGAGAATAATTCCAACTTCGTACAGTAAAGCGCGAATTTCATCAGAACGGGCAAAATTTCTGTTTCGTCTGGCTATTTTACGCTCTTCGATTAATGTTTCGATTTCAGTTGAGAGTATTTCATTCTTTGTTTCGACAAAAATGCCAAACACTGAATTGAATTTATCAATCGCTTCTAAAATTATAGTTCGGTCTTTGGTATATAAAGCTTCTTGCGAGATTGCTGTATTAACTTCGCAGATAAATTTATGAAGTACGGCAAGAGCGACTGAAGTATTCAGGTTATTGTCCATCGCCTCTTCAAAATCTCTCAGAAAAATTTTCGTTTTTTCTTGGAAATCAAAGTTGATGCCATCACACAAATATGTCTCCCGTAACCTCTGGTAAAAATCGTGTAGTCGTTTAATTGTAATTTCCGCTCCACTCAGATTTTCAAAGGTGAAATTTAATTGCTTATCAAATGGCACGGATAGTAATAAATATCGAATTGCCAAAGGATTAAAGCCCTTTCCAAGGATCTCGCGCAAAGTAAATTCATTACCCAACGATTTTGACATTTTCTCGTTGTTTATCTTTAAAAATTCTCCGTGAAGCCAGTATTTTACAAAAAGTTTTCCTGTCGCCCCTTCACATTGTGCGATTTCGTTTTCGTGATGAGGAAACTGCAAATCTATGCCGCCCGTATGAATGTCAATAGTTTCACCTAGATACTTCATCGCCATTGCCGAGCATTCTATGTGCCAACCGGGGCGACCACGACCGAAATTTGCGTCCCAACCAGTCGGGTCGTTTTCGTGAACCAATTTCCAGAGCGCGAAATCACGCGCATTTTCCTTTTTGTATTTGTCCGTGTCCACGCGTTCACTTCCACCGGTGATATTACCTTCAAATTTAATTTTTGAGAGTTTACCATATTCGGGAAATGACGAAATACGATAGTAAGTTGACCCCTCGGATTGATATGCGTGTCCATTATCGAGCAGAGTCTGGATAATTTTGATCATTTCGCCAATATGTTCAGTGGCGCGCGGCGCAATTTCAGGACGTTCACAATTCAAAGAATCCAAATCTTCCCAAAATGCATTGATAAAAGGGGTGGTTAAAGCATCAATCGTGATATTACGCTTTGCTGATTCGTTGATTATACGGTCGTCAACATCCGTTATGTTCATGACGTGTAATAGGTTATAGCCCTTAAATTTTAGATAACGCCTTAGAATATCGTCAAAAATAAAAGTGCGAAAATTTCCGATGTGCGCGAAATTCCAAACCGTCGGACCACAAGTATACATCCTGACTTCTTTGTCATTCAGTGGCTGAAACTCTTCAATTTCGTTCGTTAAAGTGTTATGAAATCTGAGCATAGTGTTTTTTGAAGTTACGTCAGCAATGTTAGAATTCCACTGTAGTAAAAAATGTAGTAATGACCTGAATTCACTAAATTACATAGAAAAAATATGCGAAAATGTTAAATATTTATGAAAAACTTAGTTGTTTTTTTTCAATTTATTGATTTCGAAAATTATACTAACTGTTTTAATTTTTCATAATCTTCCATTGTGTCAATATCTACTCCTGCTTCTGGTGTTTGTATTAAAGCTATATTTTTTAGATATTTTTTGATTAGTTTTTTTGCTCCGCTTCGTGGCTTTAAATTTATCAGTTCAGGGAAAAGCTGGTTTGAAAAAAGAACAGGAACGCCAATTGTTTCTTCATATTCACAAGCAACAACAGGATTTCTTTTTTGAGCAAAAACTTTACAAAGTTTTTGTAAGGTTTTTGTTGTGATTAAAGGTTGATCACAAAGCATGATTACGACAGCGTCTAAATTTTTCTCAAGAAGTTCTGTCATACCGGTTTTAATTGACGACCCCATGCCTGCTTGCCAATTTTTATTAATTGAAATTTGAAAGGGCAAATCAATAATCTCTTTATTAAGCCTTTCAGCATTTGCGCCAAGTACTACGATGATCGTTTCAAAATTAGACTGTAAAGCCGTTTCAGCTGCACGTCGCAATAAAGTTTTGTCTTGAAATACAAGTAATTGTTTTGGTTGGCAATTCAAACGACTTGAATTACCGGCGGCAAGGATAATTAAACCTATTTTTTGTTTATGCGGTGACATTGCGATTATAAATAGAACCTTTTCTCTCTCTCAGGAAGCAACCTTTCCGGTTTTCAAGAACGCTCTTGATTTCCGCAATTATTGACAGAGCGATTGATTCGGGCGTATCAGCCCCGATGTCCAAACCTATAGGCGCATATAGTCTTTCCAATTGTTGTGGAGAGTAGTTTTCGCCTGCATCGCTCCATTCTTTCAGGATGTTCTCCGTTCGCCTTTTAGGACCAAGTGCGCCAACATAGCGTGCATTTGAATTAAGCAAAAACCGCAAAATGTTTTTGTCGTGCTCATAGTTATGCATCATGGTAACTGCGACAGTATTTTCGTCAATAAATATTTTTTCAGCGAGATTCCTTGGATGAGTAATTATAATTTCATCAGCTTTTGGAAATCTTTCTTTATTAGCGAAAGCAGCACGATGATCAACTAATATTACGCGCCAACCGAGTAATTTCGCTGTTTCAAATAAAGGGACAGCATCGAATCCGCTGCCGAAGATAATGAGTAAAATAGGTGGGGAGATAAATTCAAGGAAAAATTCTCCGTTATTAGTTATTAAATGTTTTGATTGTTTTTTATTTTGAGCAGTTATACAATCCGGCAAAATTTCCTCCTGCATTTGTGTTGAAAAATTACTAAATACCAAATTTTTAGCATTAAGCATTAATCGTTCTCCAATTTTACAGCCGTTTTTGGTTGAGGATTCAATTAAAGTTGCGACTAGACCGTTCTGACGGGTTTCGTAAAGATTACGGAAAAAATTGATAAGTTGACTATCGGGACGCTCAAGCAGAATCCGTATTATGCCTCGGCAGCCCATATTAAGCGAGAAAACCGAATTTTCTTGTTCAGCCGTGTCGTAAGTAAAAACTTCTGCTGTGCCAGTTTGCAAAACGCGATGTGCGCGTTCTAGCACATCAGCTTCGAGACATCCACCGGATACTGTACCGAACACCTCACCGTTTTCCCCGATTAACATTCGCGCGCCGGGCAAACGATAGCTCGAACCTTTGACATCGACAACAGTTGCTAAAACAGTTTTTGTTGATGAAGATTCGAGCCATTCAAAATTTGTAATTATCTCCTGTAGCTCCTTGTTCACAATAACTTGTCGGGCGTAATCGGAAGATCACGAACGCGCCTGCCGGTAGCATGAAAAACGGCATTGGCGATTGCAGCAGGTATTCCAACCATTCCAAGTTCGCCCATCCCTTTAATACCTAGAGGATTAACAATCTTATCATCTTCTTCAACGAACAGGGTTTCTACATTCAAAACATCGGCGTTTACAGGAACGTGATAATGCTGCAAATTTGGATTCATAATGCGCCCGTACCGATGGTCAATTTCTGTTGCCTCAGTTAAAGCCATGCCAATTCCCCACACAATACCACCGATTTCCTGGCTGTGCGAGGTCTTTGGATTCATAATCTTGCCGCAGGCAGTCGCTTCGATAACCCGCGTTACTCGGACAATTCTTAAATCAGGATCAACTTTTACTTCGACAAACTGTGCTCCGTGCGCACCGGTTGCATATTTTTGTCGTTCTGATGATGGCTTCGCTTCGTGGACGTCAATCAATTCAGGTAG
Source organism: Pyrinomonadaceae bacterium (assembly GCA_030448055.1). Classification (GTDB taxonomy): domain Bacteria; phylum Acidobacteriota; class Blastocatellia; order Pyrinomonadales; family Pyrinomonadaceae. The sequence continues at coordinate 1,299,362 of JAUJNR010000001.1, read as the reverse complement.
ATTGTTTTTTCTCATTAGTTCAGAAATATTTACCTTTTGCGAAGAATTATTTTTAATTTGTAAATTTCCGTTCAGCATCTCAAGATCGTCAATCTTTGCCGTTTTAAGCGGCGAGTTTGATTCTTTATTCGCTAAGTTCATCAGCTTTTGACAAATATTTCGCGCTGATTCGTAAACTGCCGTACCCACGCTTGCTGTAGTAAACGAGCCGCCCTGAACAGGAGCGCGCGGAAATTTAGTGTCGCCGAGTTCAAATTTCACTTTTTCCGCTGATAACCCTAAATATTCCGCAGCTATAAGCGTGATAACTGTATATGTACCGGGTCCAATGTCGCTTGTCGCGCTTGCTATATGTGCGGTGCCGTCGGCTCGCAAAGTAATTTTAACCGATGCCGGTTGTTGAAAAGCACCCCAAACTCCAGTTGCAGTTCCCCATCCTACCAACTGTCTTCCGTCGCGCATCGAGCGTGGTTCAAATTTACGGTTCTTCCAGCCGAATTTTTCTGCCCCTAATTGGTAACATTCACGTAGAGCTTTGCTGGAAAATGGTTTGCCACTTTCTGGGTGAACATCAGCGTAGTTTATTAGACGCAATTCCAACGGATCGATTTTCAGAGCATATGCCAACTCATCCATTGCACATTCGAGCGCAAACATCCCTGATACCGCACCGGGCGCACGCATGGCACAAGGTGTAGATAAATCTGTCTTGACGATCTTCTGCGACGAATCCACATTAGGACAAGCGTAAACAGAACGAGGAAAATTGGTCGTATTATCCGAATAATCTTCGAAAGTCGAGCTGTTGTTTACCGCCTCGTGAATGATAGCAGTTAATTTTCCGTTTTGTTCGGCGCCAAGTGCCACCTTCTGCCAAGTGTGAGGGCGGTAGCCGTGTCCGGTAAACATCTGTTGTCGAGTATAAACGAGTTTAACTGGACGATTGATTTCTCGCGCAGCCATTGCTGCGATTGCGGGATAGTAATTTGGTCTTAAGGATGATCCAAAGGCACCACCAACGAACGGCGATATGACTCGGACATTTTCTTCAGGTATGCCGAAACTAGTGGCTAAATGCCGTCTCACGGTATAAACACCCTGAGTTTTGTCAAAAATCGTCAACTTTTCGTTTTCCCAGAAAGCAATGGCGCCGTGTGGCTCCATCGGATTGTGATGCTCGATCGGAATAGTATACTCTGCTTCGATTTTGACTGGGGAAGATTTCAACGCCTGTGCTGGATTACCGCGCGGTTTTGGAGCACGTTGCGGGTTTGGAACAAAGGCTGTTTTAAGGGCAACCTCCATATTTGTCGTCGGCTTTTCTTCATTATATGTAGTTTTGACCAGACGTGCAGCGTAGCGCGCCTGTTCAAAGGATTCAGCCAAGACCAAAGCAATCGGTTGCATGTTGAAGAAGATTTGATCTGTTTGCAACGCGCGAAATGATTTATCACGTTCGGGTGCATTGTCTTGCGGTTTCAATTCTGTAGATTTAGGCGGTGCTGGCTTTGGAGCATTTTCATGTGTGTATATGCGAATTACGCCCGGTGCACGACTTGCTTCCCCTGTATCGATTGATTTAATCGTGCCTTTGCCAACAGTGCTTTGCACGATAAAACCGTATGCCAGGTTCGGAACCTGAAACTCGGCAGCATATTTAGCTTTTCCAGTAACTTTCGCTATGCCGTCAACGCGGCTCATCTCTTTTCCGATATATCTTGGCATTTTCTTTGGTTTCTCCTTGTTTAGGCTGCTCTATTACTTATAGCCCGCTGAAGAGCAAGTACTATTGCACGTTTTCCAAGTTCTACTTTGTAGGCATTATGGCGAAGGGGCTTTGACTCTTTCATTGCGATTTCAGACGCTAACCGAAAAGTTTCTTCGGTTACCGGTTTTCCATTTAGCACATTTTCAGCCTCAATAGAGCGCCAAGGTTTATGAGCAACGCCGCCAAGTACTATGCGCGACTGTTTGATATTGCTTCCACTTGTTTCTAACCCGACAGCGACAGCGACAAGAGCGAAGGCGTATGAAGCTCGGTCGCGAATTTTTAAGTAATAAGATTTTTCTGCAAAATTAGATTTAGGCAGTTCAATAGATGTAATTAATTCCCCGTGTTGGAGATTGTTATCCTTTTCCGGTGTCTCGCCTGGCAATCGGTGAAATTCTTTTACGGGTATCAATCGTTCCTGCCCATTGATTCCTTTGATTCTGACCATTGCATCGAGCGCATACAAAGCATTTGCCATATCACCGGGATAAGTGGCGACACATTTATCACTGTAACCGAAAATTGCATGAATCCGGTTGATTCCTTCAAGGGCACTGCAGCCAGTACCGGGCTCACGTTTATTACACGGCATCGCGATATCATAAAAATATTGACAACGAGTGCGCTGCATTAGGTTGCCGCCATTTGTCGCCATATTACGAAGTTGAGCAGAAGCGCCAGCTAAAATCGCTTGTGTTAAAAGTGGATAATTTTGTCTAACGAGAGGATGGTTCGCCGTTTCTGTATTTTTGGCAAGCGCCCCAATTGATACACCGCCGTTTGCGGATTTGATTTGTGTAAGATTTAAGCGCGTTATATCCACTAATTCGCTCGGGCGCTCAACATATTCTTTCATCAAATCAATCAGATTTGTCCCACCTGCTAAAAACTTTGCTGTGGGATTCGATGACACCGTTTGGATGGCATTTAAGACTTCGGCTGGACGAACATATTTAAACGATTTCATCGGTTTTCTCCTCTAAGTTTAATGCCGCTATTTCCTCATTGCTAACAAAACGCCAAGTTTGGGCAGTTTCTTTTCCTTTATGAACTTCCTGAATAGCTGCAACAATTCCCGGGTATGCTCCGCAGCGACAAATATTGCCACTCATTCTCTCTCTAATTTCTTCATCGGATAATTTTAGATTCCGTGCATTTGTTTGAAAACTTACTGTGGCATGACTTGCTTCTCCGTTTTTAGCCTCTTGCAAAAGTGCAACTGCCGAACAAAGTTGACCGGGTGTGCAATAACCACATTGGAAACCATCATGCTTGATGAAAGCTGCTTGCATCGGATGAAGTTCTTCCCCGCGTGCTAAACCTTCAACAGTTGTGATTTCCTTCCCTTCGCAAGTGGCGGTCAAGGTCAGGCAGGATAAGACACGACGACCATTTACAATTACCGTACAGGCTCCACATTGCCCTTGATCGCAACCCTTTTTCGTTCCGGTTAACGCTAACCTTTCGCGTAAAGCATCAAGCAGAGATACCCGCGAATCAAGGTTCAAAGTTTTTTCTAGTCCGTTGATTTTCAACTTAACAGCAACTAAATTTTCTTCTAAGGCTTCAAGGGCGAAGACTGCATCTTCTGAAGCCTTCATCGAAGCCAAAATTTCTTCCTGTGCAAGAAGTTGAAGTGCGAAAACTCCAAGTCCACTCGCAAAAACTTGCCCTAAAAATTTTCGTCTACCTTCTCCAAGTTCAGTTAGTTCAGGTATTTGAGACAATAATTCCTTCTCATCTTCGGATAACGCCGTGTTCAATTCTGGGTGCAGTTCATAGTCCAATTCAGTTTCCACTCTGATTTCCCCCTCTAAAATAACTCTTATAATTGCATTACAATTAATTTTACTTATTTCCGAGATAAAATGTTAGTTTTAAAACTAGTTAAATTTTTCCGGTTGAAATACAAGAGGAACTCAAATCAAATATATACCATTAAGATTTACTTTTAAGATTTACTTTTTATGATCAATTATACCTAATCATGATTGAATTTTAAGACACTTTTAAGTTCCGACTATGGATTTACCTATTGACAATCAAAGACTGCTCCGAACTTCAGTAGGAGATTTTTTGCTCGAAGAATGTCGCCTTCAATTACCTGGGCAAATGATATCAATTCTTCATGTAGCTGCAATGCTTACTCAAACTGATGAATCTCACTTTCTTCTTGAAACTGCAAATCCCCTTCCCTATGGTATTGCTCTCTGGGCGTCTACTATTGCTCTTGGACAGGCAATAATCTCACAAGAAAATGAGTTTAGAGACAAACAGGTTCTAGAACTAGGCGCTGGAACAGGACTTCCAGGAATTGTCGCCTCCTCACTTGGGGCTAAAAGAGTAGTACAAACCGACAAAAACAATTTGGCGATGATACTTTGTAAACGCAATTGTGAGTTGAATGACATCAAGACAATTGAGCACCGTTTAGAGGATTGGACCAATTGGAATAATGCAGAAAAATATGATTGGATTATAGGTTCCGATATTTTTTATAGTGTGGATATGCACCCTCATCTAATGCGCATCTTTGAATCTAACCTTTCACAAAGTGGACGAATACTGATTTCTGACCCATTTCGAGGAGGGAGTATGCCTTTGTTCGAATTAATGGAAGAAAACGGTTGGTCAGTTAGTATTAGCAAGTGGTCTATTAGTGATAATAAAAAACCCCGATACGTTGGGATTTTCGAACTTTCAAAATGATATTTATATTCAAAATTGTGTGCGAAATGTGTTCGAACATAGATAAACTTAAATAAACTAGAGTGAACTAAATTGAACTGAAAATTCTCTAAACTGTAATAGAAGTAACCTTTATAGCAACTTTCAGTTGCGTAAAGACCAGAAATGGGAATAAGCTTCACAAATGCAAGCTTATTCTATAGATTTTCGTCAAAAAGTGGTTTCAGCTTATGAAAACGGGCTGGAAACGATTATCGAAGTCGCCGAACGCTTTGAAGTCAGTCCGAGCTTTATTAAGAAAATGCTCGCCAGAAAACGCTCAACCGGTGATCTGAAACCAATCGGGCATCGCGGCGGACAGAAGAAACGACTCTCGGACGAACATCGTAAATGGCTGTTGAAAACCATACTGGCTGAGCCTGATATAACGCTGGCGGATTTACAAGAACGGCTGGAACGGGAAAAGGGGATTTCAGTGTCGGTGCCGACGCTTTCACGCGAGCTGCGTGCGTTAAATCTGAGACGTAAAAAAATCGGTGGTTGCTCGTGAACGAAACAAACGAAAGCGAGCCTGGCATTGGCGGAGAATGAGCAGATTGTCTCATCAGCGATTAAGATTTTTGGATGAAGCCGGAGCGACGACCGTTCTGACTCGGCTGTATGCCAGAGCCATTGGCGGCGCGAGAACAACAGAAGCCATCACCTAGAAATTACGGCGCCTCGACTTCGATGATTGCGACTTTGGGAGTCAGCGGAGTCGAGGCAATGATGACGATTGAAGGCAGCGTTGACACAATTGTTTTCAATGAGTATTGCGAGCAGGTCTTGCGCCCAACGCTCAGAGCCGGCGATGTGCTTGTGCTAGATAATTTAGGCGCGCATCGAGCCAGCAGAATTGAGAAAACAGCTAAAAAATGTGGCGCCAGAGTGATCTGGCTGCCACCGTATTCGCCGGACTTCTCACCGATTGAATTGATGTGGTCGAAGGTGAAAACTTTCCTCAAGAAAGTCAAAGCCAGAACGCAGGAAGAATTGGAAAAGGCAATCGCTTTGGCTCTGGAAACGATTACTATCAGCGATTGCCTGAATTGGTTTGGGCATTGCGGCTACGAGGTTACATCCAAGTGAAAACTGCTATAGGTAACTCAGAGTAACTTAAATAAAGTGAGCAATTAATTCTGCAAAAGCTTTATTTATCGGTTCGATTCCGATCGCCGCCTTCGATTGGCTTTATCTACACTGTTTAAACTAAATTTTCGATTTCTCTTTTAATGTAACTTAAACGCTCTACTATTTGAGAAAGCTTTGTTGATCTTTCTTCTACCTTAGATCGCTCGCTTTTCACAAAACGAGTGTAAGGTTCAAGTGCTTCTTCAATCTTTTCGACTGCTCGGTTTATTTCATCTGCTGATTTGTCTTCAAATACACTTCGCATACCTTCTCGAAGTTTCTCTACTTTAGACCTAAACTCTTCAATCGCTCGCTTGCGTTTGTATGGCAAAATAAAGAAACTCGCCGTGAATAGAAGTGTGGCTGCTGATATTCCCGTTACGTCTAAAAGAGCGGTTGTAAAGATAGAAGTAAGGACAACTCCTAATCCGACCGCGCCCGCTCCGAGTCCGAAAGACTGTTGCAAAGCGTTTAGTGAACTTCCGATTACTCTACGAACTTCTTCGCGGTGATCAAGTGATTGAATACGGGTTTCAGCCTCCCGGCGAATACGAGCGTGTATTTCCTCACGATCATAAATAAATTGCCCTCCAACGCGCCCCACAATTTTTGAATCGTATTGAGCTTTGTGAACCTGAGTATTGAAATATTCGAGCATGTTATTCCACAACTGCATATTATTTCTGACGATCCAATCTACAGACTCGTTGACGTTTTGATCCATTTTGTCACGCCAATCAGCTAGAACCTGACGCTCGAATTCTTCGAGAAATTTGGTTTCGCTGCGTAATAAGTTTATATTTCGAACTCGAACATTACGATCTAAGAAATCAACTCCGCTATCACGCAGCTCTACAATTAAACCGTCAACTTGCAAAACAAATTTTTGAAAATTTGAGTGCATCTCCACGCAGGCGGCTTCGAGCTGTTCTTCGAGATGCGAGATTTTTGCGGCGTCTTCCGATAGTAAATCAAATTTTCCCGAATATTCTGTTTGCAGTTTTTTAGCAACCGTATTAGCGGAATCTAACGGACTCAGCAGTTTAAGACGAAGCCTTTCACGCTCGCTTAATTTGTTAAAAATGTAATCTTCTAATTGCTCGAAACGGCTGCGCGTCCAATCGCGCGGATGGGATCCCAGCTTCGCACTGAGCGCTAATTTTGCCGCCACCGGAAATATCAGGGGTTTAAAACCAAGCATTTCACGACACTTGTCATCCACGAAACTGATTACCTCTGAAATTTCAGCTTCGTCCTTAGTGTCAATCTTGTTCAAAACTATGATGATTTTTTTGCCCCACTTCTGGATGAACGAAAGAAATTGTCGCTCGCTTTCGGTTAAAGGGCGGTCAATTGAAGTAATGAACAGAACGAGGTCCGCGCGGGGGATGAAATCTTCAGTGACTTCTTGATGCTGTTTGATAACCGAATTAGTTCCCGGCGTATCTACGAGTGACACATCTCGGAGAAATTCGATGGGCAACCGCTTCTCTGTCACAAAAGAGCTTAAAGATCGCTCTTCCTCTTGTTCCCCGTATTTTAGGATTGTTATTCGGTCATCTACCGGAATCGGACCCTCAACACGTGTTTTTTGACCAAACAAAGCATTGATGAATGAAGACTTACCGGAATTAAACTCACCTACTACTACCAGCAGAAAAAGCTCATCAATTCCCGCGAGAATATCACCAAGCTGACGAACATCTTCCTTGTGTTCTCCGGCTTGTGCTAGATTTATCAAATCACTTAAAAGTTGCTTCTCCGACTCAATTAGCGGGCGAAGCCGCTCATCTATCAAATGTTCAGTATTATTCATAACCTAACTGAGAATATAGCATTTTTCAAGGAGTTCGAAATGTTCGAGAAATTAATAGAGTTAGGGCAGATTACATTTTTAGAAAGTGTTTGAAACCATATTAATTATTCTTAGGTTTATACAAAGAAAAGGCTTTTCTTATATAAATAAAAGGCTTTTCACTGATAATTTTTAGTTAGAAAGGTTATTAACCGCATTATTCCAATACAATAGTTAGAAGTAATTAACTCAGTGGCAAGCTCAATTAATAAAGTGAACCCCTTTGTCGAGACAGAAAACTCACTTTTTTAAGGTGTCATTTGGTTATCTAAAATTGCCGGTTTTGCTCCTTTATTTTCTTCTGTTTTTCGTCCTTTTTGATACGCCTCAAATGGTGTCTGATAGTTCAGTGATTGATGTGGTCTTTGATAATTGTAAAATTCAAAATACTGCCGCAAACTTTCCTCCGCTTCCCAGACATCCGCGTATTCCTTCAAATATACTTCTTCCTGTTTGACTGAACGCCATAATCTTTCAACGAAAATGTTGTTGAAACAGCGTCCGCGTCCGTCCATACTGATCCGAATTTTGTTCTCCTGCAAAACCTTCAGCCATTCGACCGAAGTAAACTGACTCCCTTGATCGGAATTGAAGATTTCCGGTTTGCTTTTCGCGAGCGCTCGTTTCAAGGCTTCGACAAACGGGCTCGACTCGAGCGAGTTTGAGACTTCCATTTCGATCACAAAGCGCGAATGCCAATCCATAATCACGAGCAGATAAACAAATCCGCTGCCCAATCTGAGATAGGTAATATCACACGCCCAGACCTGATCGGAATATTCGACCGCCACGCCTCTAAGTAAATACGGGTAAGTCAAATGATCCTTCCCCGGCTTCGATAAATTAGGCTTTGGGTAAATGGCTTCTAGTCCAAGCTTTCTCATCAAGCGCCTGACTCGTTTGTGATTGACCCGAAAACCCGATTTCTGCAAGTAAACCGTCATGCGCCGGTAGCCGTAAAACGGCGTCAGCGTATATTGCTCATCGATCAGCCGCATCAGATTCCCATCTTCAACACTCTCGGTTCTTGAGCGATAGTAAAGACCTGTCCGATTGAGTCCTAACAACTCGCATTGCCTTGCTACCGAGATCTTTTCATTCTCCGGCTCGACCAACTCGCGGCGCACTCTAACTGATAAGGGAAGATTTTTTTTTGAGCCAATCAAGCTCAACTTTCAGCTGCCCGATTTGTTGATACAATTGATTGGTCAATTCCTCGCCTGCTTCTGCTGACGGCTGTTTGGAATTATCAAAAATCTGTGGCAAGTTTTCGAGAAACTGTTTCTTCCACTTGGAAATCTGATTCGGATGAACTCCGAATTGTTTGGAAATCTGGTTGATCGTTAACTTGCCCCGAACGGCTTCCAAAGCAACTTTGGCTTTGAATTCCGGTTTATAAACATTGCGTTTTTTGGTGGCTGCCATGGTCATTTTTCAATGGCAATTTTATCATCATTTTCCACCTTAACTAACTGTCCGAATTATGGGGTTCATTATATAAAGAATGCCTCTTTAGAAGTACAGATTGTAAGATACAAAATACTCACACTATCGGTGCAGGCGAAATGGGCAAAGCCTTTTTGGCTGAAGATATGTATTCAGACAGAAGAGCAGCATTAAAAATAGTGCCTGCTGCTTTGGCGCGAATGTTTACTTTCATCGCCATGCGCACTTTGTAAACGCTGCTTTTGAGGGGTAGCACTTGTCTCTTTTTTGTGGTAAGTTGGTCGCTAAATGCTTGAACACTCAACGCTGATGCAGTCGTTTCATTTCATTGCCAAGCTTAATCTGCGCTCAGTGATCAGTTTTGCAACGTTGCTAAGTGGGATCATAGCCGCCGGTACTTTCGCATGTTTTTTAGCGCTGCCAGCCTGCGCACAGCAGGGTGATTCTAAGGCGTCGCCGGTTGTAGTGCAGCCAGGTGCGCCAGGTCGACCAACCCGAACACTGCCGCCAACGACGAGAGCTAAACTGCCGACCCGCTCAACGAAAGATGTGGAATTCATGCAGGGGATGATCATGCATCACGCGCAAGCAGTTGAGATGACGGCGCTAATCGAGTCGCGCACTCAGAACAAAGAGATCCGCTTGCTTGGCGCCAGGATCAGCTACTCGCAGGCTGAAGAAATGAATTTCATGAAGCGTTGGCTCGATGCACGTGGTGAATCAGCCCCAATGCCAATGCCTAAAATGTCCGACGATCACGCGCATCATAACATGAACACGCCCGGCATGAATATGTCGAGCCAACCGATGCTGATGCCCGGGATGCTCACCGCAAAGCAGATGGACGCTTTAAGAAAAGCAAAGGGTCCGGAGTTCGACCGTCTGTTTTTGAGTGGAATGATTCAGCACCACAATGGCGCGTTGATTATGGTAAAGGATTTGTTCGATACGGCTGGCGCGGGGCAGGATGCTGAACTGTTCAATTTCGCAACTGATGTCGACAGTGGTCAACGCGCTGAGATTAAGATTATGAAAACTATGTTAGGTGAAAACCTGTAAAGGAGAAAAAATGTATCAAGTACTCACTATTGCTTTCCGTTTACTAACAACTTCCTTTTCCCTTATTTTGTGCTTGTGTTTTGCAGCCACAACGCTGGCACAAACGGTCTCGCCTTCGCCTACTCCGGAACCAAAAGCGGACAACCAGGATGCCGGCAATCCGTTCACCCTTCAACCGGCGCCGCCGTTACCTAGCGGAATGACAGGCTCCGATGCTAATGACCCGCGCGCCAAACTGAAGCCCGGATTATACGACGCAGGTCAAACAGCGGTGGGTCTCAGGCATCTAACGCTGCTCAAAAAGCCGGACGCTTTTCAACTCGGCACTGAAAATCCCGCCGATACGAAAGTTGACAAGGCGATCACTCAACTCGGAATGGGCGACCCGAAGCAGATACCAGCGTCACTCAAATTGGTGCTCGCCGGACTCGGTTTTGCAAATTCCGACTTGGCATTCCAAGGCAATCGCCTGTTCCAGGGAAATTTTTACGGGGTTAACATCTACGACGTGTCGGATCCGGTGAAGGCTCGTCTACTGACCTCTATAGTCTGTCCGGGCGGTCAGGGCGACGTGTCCGTTTACAAGAACTTGATGTTCATGTCGGTGGAGATGCCGAATGGCAGGCTGGATTGCGGTACAGAAGGCTTTCCGCCTCAAACTACGCCGGGGCTACCCGCAGCATCAAAGGATCGTTTCCGCGGCGTACGTATCTTTGATATCAGCGACATCACAAACCCCAGACAGGTAGCTGCGGTTCAGACCTGCCGCGGGTCGCACACGCACACACTGGTCGCTGATCCGACGGATAAAAACAACGTTTATATCTACGTTTCCGGCACATCGTTTGTCCGTCAAAGCGAAGAGTTGGCTGGCTGCTCTGGGGAGCCGCCGGCGAAGGATCCGAATACTGCGCTCTTCCGCATTGAAGTTATCAAGGTGCCGGTCAAGACGCCTCAGGATGCCAAGATCGTGTCGAGCCCCAGAGTGTTCGTGGATCCGCGCACCGGTGTCATCAACGCTCTGAATAACGGCGGCTCGCATGACCAGCCAAAGCCTACGGACACCGATCAGTGTCACGATATAACCGTGTATTCGGCTATCGGCTTGGCGGCGGGTGCGTGCTCGGGTAACGGCATCCTGCTGGACATCAAAGATCCGGCTAATCCAAAGCGCATTGACGCGGTAAATGATCCGAACTACTCGTATTGGCACTCAGCCTCTTTCTCGAATGACGGCAAAAAGGTCGTGTTCACCGATGAGTGGGGTGGCGGACTAGGTGCACGCTGCCGCGCGAATGATCCGAACAAATGGGGAGCAAATGCGATTTTCCGTTTAACGGATAACAAGTTGAGCTTCGCAAGCTACTACAAGTTGCCGGCTGCACAGGGTGACAGCGAGAACTGTGTTGCGCATAATGGGTCACTCATTCCGGTTCCCGGTAGAGATATTAAGGTACAAGCGTGGTATCAAGGCGGTATCTCGGTCATGGACTTCACTGACCCGGACCGTCCGATTGAGATCGCCTATTTTGATCGGGGACCAATTGATCCGAAGATGCTCATTCTCGGCGGTTCTTGGTCCGCTTACTGGTATAACGGACACATTTACTCGTCAGAAATCGCCCGCGGACTTGACATCCTTGAGCTAACGCCGACAGAGTACCTTTCGCAAAATGAGATTGACGCCGCTAAAACGGTTCGGGTGGCTGAATTGAATGTGCAAAATCAGGTAAAAATTGAATGGTCACGTCAGTTAGTCGTAGCCAAGGCGTATGTCGATCAGCTAGAGCGCTCGCAAGCTTTGCCCTCTAGTCGAATTGCAGCTCTTCGGCAGGTGATTCAAAGAGCAGAGAGTTCACAACTGAATCGAAGAGAACTCGGAAAACTCAAAAGCCTCGCGCCGCCTTTGGAGAAGAGCGCTGGGCTAACAAAGAGTGAAGTAGACTCAGACAGGTTGAAAGCCTTGGCAGAAATCCTGAGGCGACCCTCACTTTGATCTTTGCTGGGTAAGTGAAGATAGAAGTAAAATATAGGTTTTTTTTAGAAAAGATTTATACTTTTCAACATGGCTCGGTAATAATTTAGGCTGTCAAATGCTTTAAATTTATTTCCTTAATGAATTTCGTTTTAAGAAACTTTGCACAGGCTTGTTATCGAACAAAATGTCGTTCCGAAGGTCGTTTTGCGGATGTCTCTGTCACTTCGAAATTATTTCTTGAAATCAATTTATAGGTAAACTCCTTAATCTAAAAAGAGCCGGTAAATAAAAAGCCGATAAGAAACGTTTCCCAATAGTACTGTAATGAAAGCGAGCAGTAAAAACTTGAAGAAAGTGTTTTGTTAAGAAGTCTTCGATATTTTCTACAATTCGGTGAAGAATCTATTTCCGCAAAAAGTTTAATTCATCGCTTCGATTCTGAAAGCCGCTTTAAATCTTCATTTTCCTAAGAAAAAAGATTAATCAAACTGACTCGTCAACAAATTTTTCTTTCACTTTCAAACTCAAACGGTTATTATATTTTTGGGTCTTTTGCTTCAGAATTTCCGCAACTTTACTCTTTTCTAAATCTCTAGATGAGCATTCTAATTTCTGATTTTGAATCAATAACGGGTTTGCCGGAATTTGTCGGTTACGTATTTATTTTTATTTTCGGCGCGGCGGTCGGCAGCTTTCTGAACGTGGTTATTCACCGCATACCGAATGAAGAATCAATTGTTTTCCCGAATTCCGCGTGTCCTAATTGTAAAGAATCAATCAAGCCGTATGACAACATTCCGATTTTAAGCTGGCTGTTTTTGCGGGGAAAATGCCGCAACTGCGAAAATCCGATTTCGGCTCGTTATGCCGCCGTCGAATTATTGACCGCGCTTCTTTTCCTGTTGACTTACTGGCAAATCGGTTTTAATGCGTTTCTGCCGGTTTGTTTGATTTTTGTGTCGGCGACCGTCGCGCTGATTTTTATTGACGCGGAAAATATGATTTTGCCGAACGTGATAACTTATCCGCTGCTCGTTTTCGCGCTGCTCGCGCGGCTGATTTTCCCCCTGTTTTTCGGCTGGTCGTTCTTCTCCGATTTGCAGGTTTTCCCGCTGACTTATTTGCAGGATTACCCGGTTTGGCTCGTTTCGCTCGCGGGCGCGATTCTCGGTGGGTTAGTCGGCGGCGGGTCTCTGTGGCTGGTCGGCGAGATTTGGAAACGGCTGCGCGGCGTTGACGCGATGGGGTTGGGCGATGTCAAAATGATGTTCGCCGTCGGCGCGCTGCTCGGCTGGCGTTTGACGCTTTTGTCAATTTTTCTCGGCGCGTTCTCCGGCGCGGTCATCGGCGTCTTCTTAATCGCCCGTCAAAAAGAAAAAGATATGCAAACTCAGATTCCCTTCGGCATATTTCTCGGCATCGGCTCGATCGTCGCTTTGCTTTTCGGTGAGCCGATTATCCATTGGTATCTTTCGATGTTTAATTGATTGGTGCCGTTTTTTCCAAACACGCGGTCGAACAGAAAAGGCTTCCCGAACGCAGACTCAACGATTTATTTTGCGGAATCCAAACGCCGCATTTGGCGCATCTGACCAATGCCGCGTCTTTCGGATTTTCCTGTTTATCAATCTGCTTTTCTCCGGCGCTACTCGCCCGTCGCATTTTGCTAAACATTCGCCAGACGTAAATCGCCATCTTTATCTGCTGACGGTAACGGGCGCCGATAATCGCCGCCAAAATAACCAACAGACCTAACAAAATTAACCACTTCATTGATTTTGCGAAGCCGCGGCAGTGCCTTTGATTTGCGAAACTCGTGATTCCAGTTCAGCCACGTATTGATTTTTGGAATTAACCGCCTTGAGTCTGCCGAGATATTTTTCGGCTTCGACGTGGTTGTTTTGTCCGAGATGCGTCTGCGTCATCACCTGCAAAGTTTTTTCGTGCTTCGGATTCGTTTGCAGAGATTTTTGAAATTCGGCGATAGCTTTATCATTTTCCGGCGGGTTGACCAGAAAATAAGTCAAACCCAAATCAGTTCTGACATCAACGTCTTTCGGTTTCTGCTCTAACGCGAGCCGATAAAATTCCCGCGCTCTTTCAAACTCCGCATTGTCTTTTTTGAAATATCCAATATCAAAACTGATATTTCCGAGCGTTACAATCACGTCGTAATCGTTTTTATTCGCTTCAAAAGCGCGACTTAAAAGCCGTCCGGCTTCCGCCAGCAAATCGGCGTCCTGCTTCATCGCCGCATAGCGATACAGGGCGAGTCCAAGATTTTTTTGAAACGGGTAATTGTTCGGATTGCGGTCGGCTTCGGCGATTTTCTCCCGAATTTCTTCGTCGCTCAACGCCAGCCCCGTTTGATTTTCGGTTGATTCGTTTGAAGAAGTTTTCAGCCGCTCATTTTCCGCTCGCAGTGCGTTCAGTTCGCTTCGGTTCAGCGCGTTCGCCAGCAAAAATCCGCCGACGAAACTTACCACAACCGCTGCGATTGAAAGCCAAAACACTTTTCCGTTCATTGAGAAAATTTTAACAAACCTCGTTTAAAAAAGCGACGAGCGTTGATTTTTGAGGAAAATCAACGCTCGTTGTCCGAACATTTTGTTTGATGGCAAAACACCGGCGCTTTATTTACTTTTTATCGGGGGCGATATACGGTAAATCTTCGGCGCGACGGCGCGGTTGCGGATCGTCGGCGCGGCGGCGCGGCACTACCGCGTTGTGGCGGCGGTCAACGCTTCCCGCGGGCAAGCCTTTGCCGTGAACGGCTTCGACCAAAATGCGCGTGATTTCCTGGGAAAGCGTCCGATGTTCCGCCGCCGCGCGGCGGCGCAGAGATTCCTTTAATTCGTTCGGAACATACGCTCCGATAAAAACACCTTTACGATTTGCCATAAAAAATTTGAGTTCTCCTTATAAATCAATATGATTATGATAAATTTGCGCCCGGCAGCCGGAGTAAATCTATAAGCCGAATTTAGTCTCTGCCCTTAAAAGGACAAAGGGTAATCATTCATCTAGGCAACTCGTTACCAAGCCGCTCAAGCGACCTACCCGGAAGCGTCGTCCGAATCGCTTCGGACAGATGAGCGGGCAGCTCAAAAAACGTTTCCCTATTTGGTCTTGCACCGCGAGGAGTTTACCCAGCCGCGTCTGTTACCAAACGCGCTGACGCGCTCTTACCGCGTCGTTTCACCCATCACCCTAAAAACAGGCTGGTCTGTTCTCTGTTGCACTTGTCGTCGCCCGATTTATAAAATCGAACGCCCGGACGTTATCCGGCTCGCCGCCCTACGGTGTTCGGACTTTCCTCTTAAATTTTTCAATTAAAGCGATTACCCGATTTGCCCCGTCTGCCAGGCTCAAATATCTTACAAAAACTGTTCAACAAACACAATCTAGGTTTTTACAAAATTCGCGTTCATTCGCTTTTAATTGACGACCTCAATCGTATCTCCGGCTTTAATCAGCGGGTCGGGTTGTTTGCCGTCTTTGATATAATTCAAATCAAATTCCATCGGCGAGAGCAGTCCCGTTTGATTTTTCCGGCGCAGAACGACTTTTTTGACGATTGGTTTTCGCAAACCGCCGGAAGCCAGAATCGCCTGCGTCAAAGTTAAACCCGGATGAAAATCTTTTTGCCCGGCGGAACGGACATTGCCGCCGATAAAATAAAATTGCCGCCCGGCGGAATTCACCTCAGCATCGTCGGAGACTTTAAATTCGAGAATATCGCCGGGAAAAATCAACGTATCTTCCGATTTAACATCTCTCAAATTAATCTGTTGAGTTTTAGTGCCGGCGCGTTTTAAGACGAGCGTATCGGCTTTCGGCTGGACAACCGCTTCGGCGCGAATCATAAACAGCGGCACGGCTTCGCGCGGCAGATATTTTTCGCCAGGCTTTTCTACTAACCCGAGAACGGTTATCGCGTGGCTCGCATGTTCGCGCACTTTAACCGAAATTTGCGGGTTTTCATAAAGTTTGATTTTTGCTTTTAATAAACTTTCGACTTCATCGGTCGTTAAACCGCCGACCATTATCATCTCGCCCGCCAGCGGATAATCAATCGTGCCGTCCTCCAAAACCGTAAAGTAAGTTGAGGCTTTCGCGGGCGCGTTCTGCAAACTGATATATAAAACGTCGCCCACGCCAATTTTGTAAATTTCGGTCGGCGGCACGGCGCTGTTATCAATCTGTTTGCCTGTTTCGAGAGGTTTACAAACTACCGAACGACTTTCAAATATCTTGTTTTCCTCAGGTAATTTTGAAGAATTTTCTGTGGCTCCCTGGATTATAGTTTCGACTGTGAAAATTTTGCATTGAGTTAGCGCACCGACCTCGCTCTTTTTATCGGTATCATCGGATTCCGGTTTTGTTTTTGAAATTTGAGAATATGCAAAATCTAATTTTTTGTCTTTTTCCGGCTCGGTCTGCGCTGCAACTTTATTTACAATCGTCAAAATAATTATAAATGTCAGAAGAGTAAATTTTGCCGTCGGAATATTTTTCATAATCATAAATCAAAGCAAAATGACTTTTGAAACTATTTTGCTCAAATCTAGAAAAACCGCTGTGGAGAAAATTACGGTTAAAATACGTTCTTAGTTTGAGCGATTCATTACGGGAAACTCACGCGAATTTCGCCGCTGCCACTATAAAAGATTAAACGATTGCTTTTTCTAAAATTTTAGATTTTATATTTCCTTTTCGGCGGGAAAACGTCTTTCGGAAATAAATGCGACCATTTTTCCCGATAGAATTTCGCCGCTGCGTATTCCACTTCGTCGGCTGTCCGGCAATCTTCTAAAATTTTGACAAGTTCCCTGGCTTCTTCAAGCGCGATTTCCGAAATAACCTTTCTAACCCGCGCTATCGAATTGGCATTCATACTAATCTCGTTGGCTCCCAATCCGAGCAAAACCGGCACGTAAGCGGGCGAACCCGCCATTTCGCCGCAGACGATAACCGGAACGCCCTTTTTCTCCGCCGCCTGCAAAACGGTTTTCACGGCACGCAGAACCGACGGGTGAAGCGTGCGAAACCAATCGGCTACCAGTTCATTATCGCGGTCAACCGCTAAAAGATACTGCACCAGATCGTTTGTTCCAAGACACAAAAAATCAACCTCAGCAACGATTTCATCAATCGTGAAAATTGCCGACGGCACTTCAATCATTGCGCCGAGCCGCACCGCTCCGCACTCTATTTTCTTTCTTCGCAACGAATCCTTTTCGCGTTTGAGAATCGTTTTCGTCTGTCTAATTTCCAAAACGTCCGAAACCATGGGCAGAACGACGTGAATGTTGCCGATTGTCGCGGCTCGCAGCAGAGCGCGCAGTTGCAGACGAAATTCCTTCGGATGCGAAAAGCCGAGCCGTATGGCGCGGAGACCGAGCGCGGGATTTTTCTCTCGCTCCTCGGTTTCGTCGGCAAGCTGCTCGACGCTTAAATCGAACGTGCGAATCCGCACGCCGTCCGTGCCGACCAGTTCGGCGATTCGGCGATAGGCTTCGACTTGCTCCGGTTCGCCCGGAAATCCTTTGTACTGGTTAAACAAAAATTCCGAGCGATAAAGTCCGACGCCTTTGGCGCCGAGTTTTCTCGCCGCCGCGTAACCTTTCGGCAAATCGAGATTGGCTCTGATAATTATCTCCGAACCGTCGAGCGTCGTTAATTTACCGCTCGCCGCGTCCATCGCGCCGCCTTGGAATTGATAAAATTCTTCGGCGGCTTTTTTATAATCGGCAAGCGTATTTTTGTGCGGATGCAAAATAATCTGTCCGTTAAATCCGTCAACAATCGCCTGGTCGCCGTTTTCCACTTGCCGAAGAATTCTTTTCGCGCCCGTTAAGGCTGGCAGATTCATTTCGCGCGCGAGAATAAAAGTGTGCGACGTCCAGCCGCCGTTTTCGGTGATAATCGCCTGCGGCTGGCTCTCAATCAACTCGATTAAGGTTGAAGGTCTGACTTCTTTAGCGACGATAATCGAATTTTTCTCTAAAGCTATCGAAGATTTTTCCCCGCCCAGCGCGGTTAAAATTCGTTCGGCGACATCTTCCAGATCTATGTAACGCTCGCGCAGGTGAGCGTCGGAAATAGTTTTATATTTGGCGATGTATTCTTCGGTGACGATTTTCACCGCCCATTCAGCGTTGACTTTTTTCTCTTCGATGACGTTTTCTATTTTTGAACGCAGCAACTCGTCTTCGAGAATCAAAAGATGCGCGGAAAAAATGTCGGCTTTGGTTCGTTTAATTTTATCGTTTTTTTGCGCGCCGATTTTTTTCAGTTGATTGACGGCGAGACGCGCTGCGTGGCGAAAGCGTTCGAGTTCGCGTTCTATTTGCAAATCGGTGATTTCGACGCGGTAAAACTGCCGCTTGCGCCCGTGTAGGCAGACGATTTTACCAATCGCTAAACCTCTCGAAACCGTCCGGGCGTTGATTCGTTCTTCGACGTTTGTATTCGGTAGGTCGAGGTTGCGCTTTTTTTTATCCAAAGCATTTATCACTTCTCATTTAATTTCGACTTTTTGATTTATCAATTATGATGCGGCAGGCTTCTTCGGCATTTTCCGCGAAATCGAGCCACGCCACGTCTGCTTTGCTGACCGGCAGATTTTCCTGCCAGCATTCGACAACTCTTTGCCA
This sequence comes from Pyrinomonadaceae bacterium, assembly GCA_030448055.1. GTDB lineage: Bacteria > Acidobacteriota > Blastocatellia > Pyrinomonadales > Pyrinomonadaceae. The sequence continues at coordinate 1,280,736 of JAUJNR010000001.1, read as the reverse complement.
GCAATCGCCGAGTAAAACCAGCGGACGCTTTTCGATGACGCCGGTTTGCAGTTTGTTCCAGACAAGGGAAATTTCCGTTACGGTTCCCATTCCGCCGCGCAATGCGACGAATCCGACCGAACGCTCGATTAGATTTTGCAGCCGTTCATAGAAATGTTTCGAGGCAACTTTATCGGTCAAATAACGATTCGGCTCGGTCTTAAATTCATTCATTAAAATACCGAAAACGCGTCCGCCTTTTTCGCGCGCGCCGCGCGAAGCCGCTTCCATCACGCCCAGATAACCGCCCGTGCAAATCGTGAAACCGGCTTCGGCGAGTCGCGCCCCGACTTCTTTGGCTTCTTTATATTCAGACGAATCTTCTCGGCATCTTGAGCCGCCGAAAATTGTTACGATTTTATCTTTTTTATTATCAGTCACGGTTTTTTTGATACTAAATTATTGTTGCAAGCCCGTCTGTATTATATCCGACACGAGAATTAAAATAAACTTTTTAAACTGCTCCCGCCGCTTCCTGCGGCGTTAAGTTTCCCGCTTCGCGGATGGCGCGGTCGGTGTCGGTCAGCAGAAGAATGACAATTCCGACAGCGAAAAACAAAATCATAGACAAAATTGCCTGCCGAAACGAGCCGCTGACGCCGACGACAATGCCGAAGACGAGCGAGCCGACGAGCGAAGTTCCGCGTTCGGAAATTTCGTATAAACCGAAAAACGCCGATTCGCGTCCCTTTGGAATCATCTGTGAATAAAGCGAGCGCGAAAGCGCCTGCGAGCTGCCCAAAACCAAACCGATAAACACGCTCATCACCCACGCCTGCGCGACGGTCTGCAAAAATCCGTAAGCGTAAATGACAATGCAAATCCAAACGATGAGAGAAATAAGCAGCGTTTTTTTCGCGCCTATAACGCGCGCCAGCCGCTCGAAACTAATCGCGCCGACAAGCGCGGAAATTTGCGCCGCGAGAAAAATTCCCAGCAGAAAAGACTGGCTTGCTTCAGCGCCGCGGGCGACGAAAAGCTCTTGGGCGAGAAAAACCGACGCGCTCGTGATAACCGTCTGGATGCCGTTGTTGTAGCAAAAACTGGCGATCAGAAATCTGGCTGAGAGGCGCAGTTTCATCAATTCCCGAAAAGTATTGCCGACCGCGCCGAAACCGACTGAAACGATGTTTTTATTTTCGGGTAGCTCCTTGACCGCACCGCGCGATTTTATTAAAAAAAAAGTGACGAGCGCGAAAATTCCCCACCACAGAGACGCGGCGAGCAGCGAAAGACGAACTGCAAATCCGGTCGTCAAACCGAAGGCGGCGGCGTTCTGCACGAATAAGATATTTAAAATCAACATCAGAATTCCGCCCGCGTAACCGGCGGCAAAGCCGTAGCTCGAAATCGAATCGCGCCGGTCTTCGGTAGTCAAATCAATTAGATAAGCGTTGTAGAAAACGTTCGCCGCGCCGTAAGCTAAATTGGCAACGACGAGCAGAATGCTGCCGTAAATATAAGAATCGCCGGCGATGAAAAACAAAAGACCACTCGCCGTTACGCCTAGATAACAGCAAAACGCCATCAATCGTTTTTTCAAATTTGAATAATCGGCGACCGCGCCCAAAACAGGCAGAAAAAGCACCTGGCAAAAAACCGAGACGGTGATGCTGAGCGAAAAAAGATTTTTCGCCGTCAACGCGCCCAAAAACCCGAAATCGAAAATAACGCCGTTTTCGCCGACATGAGCCTGCGCCAGCGAAGTCAGGTAAGGTCCAAGCAAAACGCTGACGACTGTCGTGTAAAAAGCCGAATTCGCCCAATCATAGGTCAGCCAACCGAAAATCTCGCGGCGGTCATTTTTTTCGAGTTTCATAAATTAAGTTGACAGCAAATCCAAAATCGTTGGCGTAATATCGCTCAAATCTTTTATTCGTCCGGCGGCTTCCGCTTTGCGCCTGCCCCAAACAATCGTCGGCACGTCGTTTAAAGTGTGCGTGCGAATTGACAAATCTTCGATGTTTCCGTGGTCGCTGGTCAAAATGACGGTCGTCGTTTCTAAATCAACGAGCCGCAGAATTTCACTGACAAAAGCGGCGAGCGGCGGCAGATAAGTTTTTGCCCACTCAAAATTTTGCGCGTGTCCGATTTTGTCGGTGATAAAGTATTCGTAAAGCGTAAAGCGATTCGTTTCGGTTAAATCGGCGAGAATCGCGCCCGCCTCGCTTGGCGAAAAAAGCGGCACGTCTAAATTTTGTTCGATCAAACTCGCGTTGGAAAAATCGTGAAAAACGGCACAGCGTCCGAGCAAATCGGGCAGTCGGCGAAACGGCAAATCAGCCGCTTCGACCGCGCAGGTCGTCGCCGATTTCCAGCGCGGCTTTTCAACGAAAAATCTGGGCGTGTAAGCGTTGGCGAAAACATTCGGCTCGATATTTTTTCTTTTTAATTGCAGAAAAATTGAATGTTCGGCGATCACGTCGCGCAGCGTCTGATTCGGAAAACCTTGTTTGTGAACGCCCAAAATTTGCGGCGCGTTAATGCCGGTTAAAATTGTCGTCTGTCCAGAGGCGCTTTGCGGGCGACCTTCGACGCCGAGGCGCGGGTCGGTCGGCACGAGAATACCGTCGAAGATAATTTCCGATGCTTCATTAACAAAATGGGCGAGCGGCGCGACGTTTTCGAGATTGGCGAGCGGATTATTCCCCGCGCGCTCGCCGATGCCCAAGCCGTCTATAAAGAAAAGCAAAACTGAAAATTGTTCGTCCGACTTCACTCATCCACTTTAGCAATTTTATCGGTTTGAAATAAACCGGCGCAAATTAAACTGTTTTCCCGAACGGTTTGATAAACGTTTCCGTCAACGGCGAAAATTTTAATTCCGGCAAAAACGCGGGCGAGCCGTTCGCCGCTGAAAATGTAATTTAAGTAAATGAAATCGGTTGGCGCGGAGAAAACGAATTCGTCTATCGCGCCGCCTTTGACGAGGGCTTTTATTTTCGGGATTTCATTCGCCTTCGGGACTTTTATTTGATAAACCGGCAAATCGCAGACCTCCGCGCCCACCTCAATCAATTGTTTTTTCAATTCGCTTTCAAAAAAACTTCCCCGCACAAGAAGAAATTTCAGATTATTAAAATCTTCGGCGGCAACGTAATTTTTCAGCGCGGACGTAACATCTTCGGCTTTAATCCGATTCGGAATTACGTCGGCGTGAAGCTGCACAAAACGCAACTGGTCCGAGACAACTTCGCCGAACGCGCAGACCCGAACCGCGTCCAGCTCGAAAAAATCAACGGCGTTTTCCTCTAACGTTTGCAAAAAGAAATCAACCGTCAAAACGTCGGGGAAAATTACCCAGTCGAATTCTGCGAGACGGCTTAATTGTTCGGTTGAATTTACATTCGATTCAATTTTTTCAATTTCGAGCGGCGGAAACTCGATAATTTTCGCTCCGGCGCGTTCGAGTTCTGCCGCGATTTTTCGGTTGTTCGGATTGGCAAACAGAGCAAACGTTTTCTCATTGATTGAATTCGGCATCTAAAACAGATTTTAACTGTCCACCGAAAATCTGCAAGTTTGCAATTTCCGACAAAAAAAAGGTAAGGTTTGAAGTCGTGAAACGGTTTTTAAAACTCGCCCTAACTACTGAACACAAATAACATCCGCTATGAAAGCAATGATTTTAGCCGCCGGTTTCGGCACGCGGCTGTTCCCTTTAACGATTGACCGCACCAAACCCGCGATTCCTTTTCTCGGCAAACCGCTCGTCGGTTACGTCGCCGAATACGTCGCGCGTTTCGGCTTTAAACAAGTCGTCGTCAATCTTCATCACCAACCAGAATCGGTGAAAAAAGCGCTCGGCAACGGCGAAAATTTCGGCGTCGAGATTTTTTATACCGAAGAGGTGCCGAATATTTTGGGAACGGCGGGCGCGCTCGACAACGCCAGACATCTTTTGGAAGAGGACACTTTTCTCATCATCAACGGGAAAATCATCACCGACATAGACATTGCCGCCGCGCTTGAAACGCATCGTAACTCGGGCGCGCTGGCGACGATGGTCTTAAAGCCGAACGTCAACCGCGAGCGATTTACCATCGTCGAAACCGTAGATGATTTGATAACCGGTTTCGGCGATTTTCCGCAACTTATCTCAGCCGACCAAATTCCGAACCCCGAATCGCAAACGCCGAATCCGTTAATGTTTACGGGAATTCATATTTTAGAGCCGCGCGTTTTCGATTATATTCCGAGAGGCGTTTATTCAGACATCGTGCCGACGTTTTATCGTCCGGCAATCGAACGCGGCGAGCGAATTGTGGCGCACGTCGCCGAAGGAAATTGGTTTGAACTCTCGACGATTCCGCGCTATCTCGACATCTCGCTGGCGATGCTCGACGGAAAGGCGGAAAAGTTAGTGACGGGCGAAAACTGCCGGATTTCAACGGGCGCGACAGTAAAAGATTCAGTGATTTGGGACGACGTTTCCATCGCCGACAGCGCGGAGCTTTCACGCACCATTATCGCCGACGACGTAAAAATCAACGGCGGCGAGCGTTACGAAAACGTGGCAATCGTCCGCGCCGAAATGCTCGCCAACTGCACGGAAATTCCGCCGAAAGCCCTCAAAGGTTTTATGCAGGGCGAAAATTATGTCGTTCCGCTCAATCAATGATAAAATTTTATCAAAGCTATGAACGTGATTTTCGTCGAAAATGCAGTTGCCCGATTGCAGGATTTTTTAAAGAAAAACAATCAAAATATCCGGTTTGAAGTTTTAACGCCCGACGCCTCGACGCGCGAATACTTTCGCGTCGAGTGGAACGGCAAACCGGCAATCGCCTGCGTTTACGGCGAAGCGTTTAAAGCCTCAGAACATTCTTACCTCGATGTTACCGCGCTTTTTCTCAGCGAAAATTTACCTGTCGCCAAAATTTACGAGTTCGATGAAAATTTGGGAGTCGTCGTTCAGGAAGATTTCGGCGATACAATCTTGCGCGATTTTTTGCGCGACGGCGACGCGGCGACGCGCGACGAATTTACGAACCGGGCGATTCGTTTAATCGCCCGAATTCAATCAATCACGCCCGTTGCCTTTGAGCGAAATTCGATTGCCTCGCGCCTGAAATTCGACGAGGAAAAACTCGTTTGGGAATTAAACTTTTTCAAAACGCATTACTTTGAAACTTACCGCCGAACGAAACTATCATCTGAAGATGACAAAGCGTTAACCGCCGAATTCGTCGAACTCGCCCGCGCGCTCGAAGCCCGCGCCCGTGTTTTGTGCCATCGAGATTTTCACGCGGCGAATTTGATGCTCGACCGGGAAAACCGATTGCGAATTATTGACCATCAAGACGCGCGAATCGGCGCGGCGAGTTATGATTTGGTTTCGCTTTTTCTGGATAGAGTTTTGGAGATGCCCGCACCGGATTGGCTCGACGCAAAGAAAAAGTTTTTTCTCGCCGAAAGAGAAAAGCTCGGTTTGAAAACGATTGATTGGAAAGATTTTGACGAAGAGTTTCAGTTGCAAGCCGTTCAACGCTGCCTAAAAGCCATCGGCACGTTTTCGTTTCAATCAATCGTGCGCGGCAAAACCCATTTCATTCCTTATATCGAACCGATGTTACTGATCGTTCTGCAAGCGGCGGAAAAACTAAATTGTTTTCCGCATTTGCGACGCATCATTACAAAAGCAACCGGCAAATAATCGTTCGTCATTTTTATTTAGAAAAAATTTCCCCTTCCCTGTTAACCACACGCCCGCGCCGACCGTTATAACTACAAAATTCTATGCGACGCGATCAAAGCAGAAACATTGAAAGCTAAAATTATCGGTCGAGGTTGGAAGGTTAAAAGGCACGAATCAAATAAAAGTGATGGCTAGGATACGAAGGCAGAAGAGAAGCGAAAGTCCTGTATCGCTTCTCTTCCTCCCCTACAAGAGGGGCGTCATAAGGTTACGCCGTTTGTCGTAACCTTATGACGATTCGTAATACTGCTAATAGCTAAATAACTTCAGACTTTAATAAATATTTACGAAATTGAAGATTATCTGTAATTGAACAAACGAGCGCGCAATAAAAAAGCCTGTCTTGGCACAGACAGGCATTAATCGGAGGATTTTCCATCAAACCGGAGTGAATGCGTCTCAATTTTCCATCCGACAAATATGCCCCGGAGTTTTGAAAAGTTGCGTAATAAAAAAGCTATGAATACAAAACTTGCGGCTTTTTTGGATTTTGCGCTCAATTCAGTTTTTATATTATTTAGACCAAACATAATCGTCTCCTTTCCTAAAAAGCCGTGAGCATCAAAACTTGCGGCTTTTCTTTTTTCAATTTACATTCAAAACTTCAATCTCGCGTTTCATTCTTCAGGAAATCGGTCTTTGGTTGTATCGTCAACACCTTGAATAATAAAGCGCCGCTTAACAGTTGCCTTTAGGCAATCCGGGCAAGTGTCCGGCGCGGATTCGCCAGCCGCGCCGTCGAAGGCGGAATTGACTTGCTTGTTTTGGCTTCTATACTCGGACATAGTAATTTAAAAATGGTGATGATATACGCGCCTCCGTCCGAATTCTTTAAATTCGGCGCTATCAAAAGAATGGAAATTAACAGAAAAGCAAAAGCAGTCTAAAAGAAGTAAATTTACGGCAACCAGCTACATTATTAGATACTAGCAAATTTTTCTTATACTCTTTAATGCTGTGTAAACAAGAGAAAATAAAGCGTTTATAACATTGTTATAAAATCAAATTTATGAACCAAACATATATCAACGAATTGAAGAATCACATCGGCGAGCAAGTTACATTAAAAGGCTGGCTTTATAATTCGCGTTCGAGCGGAAAATTAGTCTTTGCCCAACTGCGCGACGGCACGGGCATCGTTCAATGCGTCGTTTTTAAGGGCAACGACGAAGAAGTTTTCGAGCAAGCGAAAGCGCTCGGTCAGGAATCCTCCTTAATCGTTCACGGCACAGTTAAGGAAGACACGCGCTCGGCAATCGGCGTAGAAGTTGATGTTACCGGCATCGAAGTTTTGCAGAACGCTTCGGACTATCCGATTACGCCGAAGGAACACGGCACGGAATTTTTGATGGATAACCGCCATCTGTGGATTCGTTCGCGCAAGCAGCACGCCGTTTTAAAAGTCCGCCACACGGTCGTCAAAGCGACTAGAGATTTTTTTGATGATAACGGATTCATCCTCGCCGACACGCCGATTTTCACGCCCGCCGCCTGCGAAGGCACAACGACGCTGTTCGAGGTTGATTATTTTGAAGACGACAAAGCCTATCTGACACAGAGCGGGCAGCTTTACAACGAAGCGACAGCGGCATCTCTCGGCAGAAGCTATTGTTTCGGTCCGGTTTTCCGCGCCGAAAAATCGAAAACGCGGCGACATCTAACCGAATTCTGGATGGTCGAACCGGAAATGGCTTACGCCCAACTCAACGACGTAATGAATCTGGGCGAAGGTTTAATCAATTTTATTGTCGAGCGAGTTTTGAATGATCGGCAGGAAGAATTAAAAGTTTTAGAACGCGACGTTTCCAAACTTGAATCAATTCCGTCTAACAAATTTCCGCGCGTTCATTACGACGACGCGGTGAAAATTTTGCAGGAGGGTTTTGCGAAAGGCGAACTCGAAAACAACTTTGAATGGGGCGGCGATTTCGGCGCGCCCGACGAAACTTACATTTCCAAACAATACGACGCGCCGGTTTTCGTCCATCATTTCCCCGCCGTCATCAAAGCGTTTTATTTCGAGCGCGATGCGGAACGCCCCGAACTAGCGTTAGGCGCGGACTTGCTCGCGCCCGAAGGCTACGGCGAAGTCATCGGCGGCGGCGAACGCGCGATGAATCTAGAATTTCTCGAAAAACAACTCGCTGAACACAATCTTCCGCGCCAATCCTTTGAATGGTATTTAGATTTGCGGCGTTTCGGCAGCGTGCCGCACGCCGGTTTCGGAATGGGCGTCGAACGCTGCACGGCTTGGATGTGCGGAATCGAGCATGTCAGAGAAACGATTCCCTTTCCGCGAATGCTGTATCGCTTAAAACCCTAACGAAATGATAACAGTTATTGCCAGCAATGATTATTACGAAACTATCATTAGAAGATACGACGTTGACGAATACCAACAGGCAAGAAATCTATTTGTTGTAGATTGGATAAGCGGCGTTATCGGCTGGAACAATTTTGAATATTATGGTGAAGGCTGCGAAGTGGAAAATCCGGCATTCACTCCCGAATTTTTGAAGGAACATGGATTTGATGACGAGCCGCCGCCACAATTTATTGAAGGCGTTTGTATTTATCAATGGGATTGCGTTACAGGAATTCACGGGAGCGACGAGCATTGGGTTATAGGATATTTTATACGAACAATAGATCATGTGGAAATTGAAAATTTACAATAAAACTCAGTCGAAATTTTCGATGGCGGCATTTTGCTTATTGATTTTTTTCAGCTTGTCTCTGCAGGCGCAGAAGCCAATCAAAGACCTCAAGCCGACGGTAATTCTAATCGCGCTCGATGGCTTTCGTCCTGATTATCTCGAAAAATACCAACCGAAAACTCTAAACAAATTGGCGAAAAATGGCGTGCGGGCAAAATGGCTGATTCCCTCTTTCCCAACGAAAACTTTTCCGAATCATTACACTGTCGCCACGGGACTTTACCCGGACAATCACGGCATCGTCGAAAATAATATGTATGACGCAAAATTCGACGCCGAGTTTCATCTTGATAACGAAGCGGTGCGTGATGGTCGCTGGTGGGGCGGCGAGCCAATTTGGGTGACGGCGGAACGACAGGGGCAGCGCGCCGCATCCTTTTTTTATCCCGGCACGGAAGCCGATATTACGGGCGTTCGACCGACGTTTTTCAAAGAATATAACGGGCGCGTGCCGAACGAGTTGCGCGTTGATACGATTCTTTCGTGGCTCGATTTGCCGCCGGATAAACGCCCGACGATGCTCACGCTTTATTTTAGTTTGATAGATGACGCCGGACATGAATTCTCGGGCGACGCGGTTGAAACTCGTTACGAAATTGAGAATATTGACCGCATTATCGGACGGTTGGTTGACGGTTTAAAACGGCGAAAAATTGATAAACAAGCGAATCTCATTTTTTTCTCCGACCACGGAATGGCGACTTATAAAAGGCGCGACGCTATTATTCTCGATGAGATGTTCGACAAAGGACTTGCCGACCGCGTGTTTTATGTCGGCGAATTTACGCAGATTTTTCCGAAAGACGGCAAGGAAGATGAAATCTATAATTCGATAAAATCAAAACTTCCGCCGAACGCAAAAATTTACCGCAAATCGGAATTACCCGCCAGATACAAATTCGGCAAACACCCGCGCATCGCGCCGCTGCTGGTTTTGCCCGACGAAGGCGGAATCGTTATGACGCGCAAAGCATACGATCAGGCGAAAAAAGACGGTGGCTTGGACAAAACGCGCGGCGCGCACGGCTACGACAACGAACTCGAATCAATGCGGGCGACATTTATCGCACACGGCGCGGCGTTCAAACGAGGCGCCGTCGTTGAACCGCTTGAAAATATTCATATTTATAATTTGATGGCGAAGATTCTGGGTTTGACTCCGACGAAAAACGACGGCGATTTTGAGCGAGTAAGAGGTTTTCTGAGGTGAATACGGGAAAAATCATTCAGCCCGAATGGTTAGAACGGCGATTTCCGGCGGCATAAGAAATCTGATTGGCAGGATGCTCGTGCCGATGCCGGTGGTGACGAAAACGTCAACGTTATTTTCCTTTGTGTGACCGAAAGCGAATTTCTGTCCGTAAACCGAAGGCACAATCAGCGAGCCGAGAATCGGAAACCAAACTTGCCCGCCGTGCGTGTGTCCGTTGAGAATAAGTTTTAAATCCGAAGGGTTCGGCGCGGCTGCGGTAATCAGCGGCAAAATATCGGGCGCGTGTTCCAAAACAATTACATCGCCGCGCTGCTCGCTTTGCAGCAAAACATCTCTGATTTCCTGACTAAAGCTCTCCCAGGTGACGATTTTAAAATGGTCTTTCAAACCGAGAATACGAAGCTTTTGATCGTCTTTTTCGATGACCGCAATTTCATTTTCCAAAACCCGGTAACCGACTCGCCGCAACTGCGCCGCAATCTCGGCTTCGTCGTCCCAAACGTCGTGGTTGCCCAAAACCGCGTAAACGCCGTGTCTCGCCTGAAAGCCGCGCAAATTTTCGGCAATCGTCGGCATCGGCATCTTTAGTTTGCTTCGGTCGGCGTGTTGCTGTGAAACAAAATCGCCGAGCAGCACAATCAAATCGGGATTTTGCGCGTTTGCTTCGCTGACAATGAGCCGAAGTTTCTCTTCGGTTACGTTGTTCGAGCCGCCGTGAATGTCGGAGATGGCAACGATCTTCAAATTATTGAATGCCGGATTCCAATTTTTTATTTTGAGTTCCATGCGGTTGATGACGAGACGATTCGGTTCGATAAAATAAGCGTAAGCCAGCAGAACCGCGCTGGTTAAAAATAGCGCGGCGACGAGCAGAAAAAATTTTTTTGCTGATATTTTCATTTTCCAGGCGGCGTTCGGGGGCTTTTATTTTCCCGACGGAAAATACTCGCGCCAACGCTCGTCAACCAGTTTTACAACGTCTTCGCGCGGCTGGACTTCCTTCGGATACCAAGGCTTCATTCGGGCATCAATTATAATCGGCGCGCCATAGATGATGTGATTGTTTTTGACTTTAGTTTCTTTTGCATAAATGTCGGTCGAAGGATTGAATCGCGTCCAGGTCGCCCATAAAAATTTATCAACCGAACGGGCGTAATCAGTCGAATCGTGCAGCACGACGATTTGCCAATCGTCGAATCTTCCCGATTCGGCAACTCGTTCGGCAAGCATTTCGTCGGCGGCGTAACTCGCGCCCTCGACAACCAGACAGCCGCCGCAAAAAACTTCAGATCGTTTCAAATAATTCGGCAGTTCGCCGCTGAATTCGCGCTGCAAATTTCTTTTCGCTTCGCCTACGCCAACGAGCATCGCTTTTGACCCGTGATTGATTTTACCCGATGCGTAATCCAGAGTGTCGAACGATGTTCTATCAAAAATAAAAAAATCGCTTGCCCAATCAACTCTTTCGAGAATGTATTCAAAAAGCGACTTAAAGTTTCTCAAATCCTGCGGCTTGTCGGTCAAAAGTAAAAATTTAGTTAGCGACAATTGACCTTCGCCCAAAATACGAAAGCCCGCGCCGAGCGCTTCTCTTGAATACCGCTCTTTAACGACCGCCGCAGCGAGCGAGTGAAAACCGGTTTCGCCGTAACTCCATAAATCAAGGACGGCGGGCATCACGAGCGGAAAAAGCGGCGACAATAATTCCTGCAAATAATCGCCGATGTAAAAATCTTCCTGTCGCGGTTTGCCGACGACGGTCGCCGGGTAAATCGCGTCTTTGCGATGAAAAATCGCCTGACATTCAAAAACCGGGTAATCATGCTGCAAAGAATAATAGCCGTAATGGTCGCCGAACGGACCTTCGGGACGACGAATTTTCGGTGGAACGACACCGCTGAAAACGAATTCCGCTTCGGCGACGAGGCGCAAGCCGTTTTTCAATGGATTTTTTACCGTTTCGATTTTGCCGTCGGCGAGCAGCGAAGCGAGCATCAATTCGGGAACGTCTTCCGGCAGCGGCGCGATTGCCGCCAGAATCATCGCGGGCGCGCCGCCGATGTTGATGTTGACCGGCAGCGGCTGATTCATTTGTTCGGCTTCGTAGTGATGAAACCCGCCGCCTTTGCCGATTTGCCAATGAATGCCCGTCGTTACATCATCGTAACGCTGAATGCGATACATTCCGAGATTGTGCTTTCCGCTTCGCAAACTTTCGGTGTAAACCAGCGGCAAGGTAACGAAATGCCCGCCGTCTTCGTGCCAGAGCTGCAGCAGCGGAATTTCGGTCAACTTCGGTTCGCGGCTGAATCTTTCCAGAACGGGAGCATTTTTAACCGTTTTCGTTCCGAGCTTCAGCGCGTCGAACGCCATCTGCCGATATTTCCAGAGTTCTTTGGGCTTCGGCGGCAGCAAAACGTCAATCATTTCGACCGCCGTTTTGACGAATTCCTGCGGACGGCGCGTAAAGGCGAGTTCGATGCGTTTGTTCGTTCCGAAAAGATTTGTGACGACGGGAAATACAGAATTTTTGACGTTCTTGAACAAAAGAGCTTTCCCTTGATTTTCGATGACGCGACGATGAATCTCGGCGATTTCCAAATACGGATCAACTGCCGCTTCGATTTCGATTAAATCATTTTCCCTTCTTAACGCTTCGATAAAAGAGCGCAAATTCTTGTGCATATTTTAATTCGTTCCGACTCTATTCAAACAAAGCAATTCTTCTGACACAAGTTTGTAAAGATAAGTTTCGCTTGCAATATAAAAAAGCGGAAACGTTTTCGCTTCCGCTTTTGATAGTTTGCAATGTTAATTCTAACTACAAACTAGGTTTGATAATCATAAAAACCTTTGCCCGATTTTCTGCCGAGCCAGCCCGCGTCAACCATTTTCACGAGCAGCGGACACGGACGGTATTTTGAATCGCCAAAGCCTGTGTGCAAAACATTCATAATCGCCAGACAAACGTCCAGACCGATAAAATCGGCGAGCGTTAAAGGTCCCATTGGGTGATTCATTCCGAGTTTCATCACTTCGTCAATCGCCTCTTTGGTCGACACATTTTCATGCAGCGCGAAAATCGCTTCGTTAATCATCGGCATCAAAACTCGGTTGGAAACAAAACCGGGAGAATCGTTGCACTCGTGCGGAACTTTGCCGAGCGTTTCAGTCATTTCTTTGACGCGAGCGTAAGTTTCATCAGACGTAGCAATTCCACGAATAATCTCGACGAGTTTCATAAGCGGCACGGGATTGAAAAAGTGCATTCCGATAACTTTGTCGGCGCGATTAGTTACGCCCGCAATGCGCGTAATCGAGATTGACGAAGTGTTTGAAGCCAGAATCGTTTCCGCCGGACAAGCCGCGTCGAGCGTTTGAAAAATCTGTCGTTTGATCTCGAAATTCTCGGGCGCCGCTTCGACAATCAAACCGCAATCCTTTAAATCTTCAAGATTCGTCGTGGTTCTGATTCTGCCGAGCGCCGCGTTTTTATCCGCTTCCGTCATCGTTTCCTTTTTCACGAAACGGTCGAGGCTTTTACTGATATTGCCAACTGCACGCTGCAAAAATTCGTCCTTAATGTCACAAACGACAACATTGTAATTTTTCGTCGCGGCGGTTTGCGCAATCCCGTTGCCCATTGTTCCCGAACCGACAACTCCGATTATTTCACTCATATTTTTAGAATTACCCTTTTTAAAATCGTCTCAAAAAATCTATCCTTTAAAAATAAACCAACCGAGCGGCGCAAAACAAACGAGCGATGAGAAAATGATTTTCTCATCGCCCGCCGAAAGCAAAAAATTTTCTAAAAAGTCAAACAAATTTTTTCACATTTTCACTTTTCCGCCCGTTTCGCATTCAATCTCTTTCGACCGCCAACGCCACCGAATTGCCGCCGCCGAGACACAATGCGGCAACGCCTTTTTTCGCGTCGCGGCGCTTGAGTTCGTGAAGCAAAGTGGTTAAAATTCTGCCACCGGAGTTGCCGATGGCGTGTCCGAGCGCGACCGCGCCGCCGTTGACGTTGACGTTATCGGCGCTCATTCCGAGTTCCTTCATCACGCCTAATGCTTGCACGGAAAACGCTTCGTTGAGTTCAAACAAATCCACGTCAGACATTTCCCAACCGGCTTTTTTCAAAACTCGTTTCACGCCCTCGACCGGCGCGAGCATAATAAATTTCGGTTCAATTCCCGATTGCGCCGAAGCGACGATTCTCGCCAGCGGTTCGATGCCCAATTCTTTGGCTCGTTCCGCCGTTGTCACGACCAACGCCGATGCGCCGTCGTTCACGCCGGGAGCGTTGCCCGCCGTTACCGTACCGTTTTCCTTTTTGAACGCCGGTTTAAGTTTACCGAGAATCTCAACCGTCGTTTCGCCGCGTACGCTTTCATCATGATCAAGCACCACGGGGTCGCCTTTTTTCTGCGGAATTTCGATTGGGACTATTTCGTCTTTAAACCGTCCGGCGTTGCGCGCTTCGTGCGCTTTGCGGTGCGAATTGTAAGCGTAATCGTCTTGCGTTTCGCGCGTAATCTGATGTTTTTCCGAAACGACTTCGCCCGTGTTGCCCATATGCCAATTTTCAAACGGACACCAGAGACCATCGTGAATCATCAAATCAATCGCCGATTGATTGCCCATCCGCATTCCGTCGCGCGCCGTCGGCAGCGCGTATGGAACATTCGACATTGATTCCATCCCGCCCGCAACGACGACCTCCGCGTCGCCGAGCATCACCGATTGCGCAGCGAGCGCGACGGCTCGGAGTCCCGAACCGCAAACCATATTGATTGTCAGCGCCGAAACTTCCGGCGGCAGTCCGGCTTTGAGCGCGGCTTGTCTGGCTGGCGCTTGCCCGAGTCCGGCTTGCACGACGCAGCCCATAATTACCTCGTCAACTTCCTCTGGTTTGATGCCCGCTTTTTCGACGGCGGCTTTAATAGCGATTGCGCCGAGTTCCGGCGCGGTAAAATCTTTCAACGCGCCCTGAAACTTGCCGGTCGGCGTTCTCATTGCGCTGATAATTACTGCATCTCTCATATTTTTATAAAATTCCTTTGATTCAGATTATTTAGATAAATTATTTTTCAATTATAACAAATTAACGAAACTCGATCACGAGCAGAATTTATTCTCCAATGTCCTCATTCCAAACTTTCGGATTTTCTTTGATGTATTTGTCGAGCATCTCGATGCATTCCGGGGAATTAAAATTGACGACTTTCACGCCGTTTTCCTTTAACCATTCTATTCCGCCGTCAAAATTTTCCGCTTCGCCGACGACAACCGCGCCGATTTTAAATTGGCGAATCAATCCGCTGCAATACCAGCACGGCGCGAGCGTCGTTACCATAACAGTTTCACGGTAATTTTTCTGTCGCCCGGCTTTGCGAAACGCATCGGTTTCGCCGTGAATCGAAGGGTCGTTTTCCTGCACGCGCCGGTTGTGTCCTTTCCCAAGCAGATTTCCCTCGCCGTCAAACAACGCTGCGCCGATTGGAATGCCGCCCTCGGCTAAACCGATTTTCGCTTCTTCGATTGCGACATCCAACATTGCTCGAAAGTCCGTAAAATTATTCATAATTTTTTAAGGGTCATGACTAGCAGAAAATGATTTGCCTGGTAATTTTCAGCAAGATTTCATACAAGTCATTATTGCGATAATTAAATCTAAACTCGCACTCTTTCAAGTGCAAGTAGAAAGTGTTCTTTGATACGCCCCGAAACTTAACGAGCCGCACTTTAGCATATCCCCA
Organism: Pyrinomonadaceae bacterium; assembly: GCA_030448055.1. Lineage (GTDB taxonomy): Bacteria > Acidobacteriota > Blastocatellia > Pyrinomonadales > Pyrinomonadaceae. Next base: position 1,265,304 of record JAUJNR010000001.1, on the reverse strand, counting down.
GAAGCCTTCGATACCGTTGATATGGACATCACCTTTGCCATAACTTTCCTGGTGATAAATGCGAAAGTGTTTCTGATAACCGAGGTGAACAATTGAATCGTAGGAACGGAAGCCATCAGTATAAACAGTTGAATCAAAGCTTACTTTGCCTTTGATAATTCGCTGTAAAGTCTTGGCTTGGACGTTTTTGACAATCTCGGTATAGACACGCCCGTTACGTTTGTAGATACCAAAAACGATGTGTTTGTTTTCCGCTCCGCGACCACGCTTGCCTTTTCGATGGCGCGAGCCGAAGTAAGATTCATCAAGTTCGACCGCGCCGGAAAAAGGCGATTCAAGTTCGCAGAAATTGGCAATCAAAGAACGAACCAATGTCAGATAGCGATTGACCGTATTGCGATTCAGATTGGTTAATTCTGCCGTCTGAGAAGCGGTCAAATCAAGGGCAAAAAGCCGCAAGATTTGACGGAATTTAGCGCGTGAAATTCGAGCGCGTATGTAAAGTTTATAACTGTCTGTCATTACTAGCTTTAAGTATTGTAATTTACTTTTCTGCTAGTCATGACCCTTTTTTAATCTTATCCGAATCAGCAAATCATTTAACTCGCCTTTTGCATTTATTGTTTCAGGCAAATCGCTTTGTTCGTATTCTTTTTCCAATTCCAAAACCAGACGTTCCTATTCCTTTTGATAAAATTCCAAATCCGCGTCTGGCAGAATTCCCTTTTCCGCACCGACCGTTTTGCGTTCGATTAATTCCGGCAAGTAAGGCAAACGGAATTTTTCATTTAGCTTCGTCAAATTAGTTTTGACCTCACCCGTCTGCATCAAATTTATTCCGGTCAGCAATACGCGAAAGATATACAGCAACGGTTTGACGCGCGGCGGCGTTTGCTTTTCAAAAAGTTTCCATTCGGGGCGGGCGAAACCGAAATAATGGTGCGCGTGATTTTTGGTCACACATCTTTTGGTGAAACATTAGTTTTATTCTTGAATAATTTATTGAATGATTGCGGGTATTCAAACCCGAGTTTGTAGACTGTCTCACCGACCGAAAAAGACGTTGTGGTTAAAACTCCTTTGGATTTTTTCGATTACTTTATCGTGAACGCGTTGCTGAGTGCTTTATCCAGTCAGCCATCTCAGCCTATCGCTCAAATAGTTTGGCAAAATATTTATTTTCTCCGAAACATATTTGACCGTCGGAAGTCCGAATTCCCGCGTTTTATCGCCCTTAAAATAATCCTCTAAAAATTCCTCCGTATTTACAAGTAGTTCAATGTTCGGATTTTTCTGGTAATGAATTGCCGGTTGTAAAACCTATCGGAATAATTGGAATAGCGACAAACGGAATGGCAACCATCAACACAATAAACTTTGTGAAGACTCTAACTAAGCCAATGAATCAAAAGCAAGCCGTGCGGCTCCCAGTATTCCGGCATCGTCTCCTAATTCGCTGCGCACAATTTTCGTTTGTTCGGATAAACCTCCATAAGCCCTTTGTCGAGTTGTTTCCTGCATTTGAGGCATAAATAATTCCCAACCTGAGCTTACGCCTCCGCCGATTACGATTATTTCGGGATTTAGAACGTTTGATAAACTTACCAGCGCAACACCTAGATAGAATCCCATTTGTCGGAAAACTTTCAATGCCAATTCATCCCCATTTACCGCGGCTTGAAATACTTCGTAAGCCGTTAACTGCGGGATGTTTTCCAAAGTTGATTCGAGGCATTGCGCCCTTAATTCTCTCTCTATCCGAACGATTGCCGAAGCTGATGAGTATTGTTCAACGCAGCCAAATGAACCGCAACTGCAGGGCGCACCCGACGGATTTACGCAAATATGACCGATTTCTCCAGCCATCCCGCCTGCACCTCGCAAAACTTTTCCATCAATAATAATTCCGCCACCGACACCTGTACCAAGCGTAACCATAATTGAATGGGTAAATCCTTTTGACGCGCCGCACCAGTTTTCTCCTACTGCCGCCGCGTTCGCATCGTTTTCGAGAACTGCTTTGATGCCAAGTTCATTTTCAAGGGCGGCAACCATTCTGAAATCATTCAAAGCGGGCAAGTTTGGAGCAGTTGTAATCAAGCCTTCATTTATATCAACAGTTCCGGGAATAGCAACACAGATGCCCTTAATTTGAGCAGAATCGGCGCAGTTTTTCCGACATTCATTTGCGGATTCGACAATTGCGTGTACAATTTCGTTCACGCATTCGCCACGAGGAGTTTCGCGCCTGGTACGATACAAAATTGTTCCTTGACGATCTATCGCCGCCATTCTTAAGTTTGTTCCGCCCAAATCGGCAGCCAAGACAATTTCTTTATCCATATAAAATTGACATCAATGAATTTGCAACTAATTCTTCCAAAGCGCGATAAACGCATCGGCGAGCCGGTCTCGCCAGCTCGTCCAGTTATGTCCGGTAAATTCTTCGCGGTAAGCGACGGGAAAACCTTTGCCGCGCAGCATTACATTGACGCGGCGACTGTCTTCAACGCCTTCAAATGTTCCGTCGTCAAAATAAAAACGGAGTTTTGTTTCGCTCGCGTCTAGTTTGGATAGTTCTTTTACGACTCGTTCGTTATCAACCCAAAATGAAGAGCTTTGCCCGCCGATGCACGAAAATATTTCAGGATATTTCAGTCCGACCCAAACGCTCGTAATGCCGCCGAGACTAGCGCCCAGAACGGCGCGTCCGTCGCGCGATTTAATAGTGTTGTATTTCGCATCAATCGCGGGAACGATTTCGGTTGCGAGAAATTTAGCGTAATCGTCGCTCGCCCAATATTCTTTTGTGCGCTCCTTCGGGTCAGCGAAAACCATTATAAAAGGTTTTAATTTTCCGGCATGAACGAGATTTTCCTGAATTTGAATTGCCTTGGCGCGATTAATATAATCGCTGCCGTCCTGCAAATACAGAACCGGCAGGGCGACAGGTTCACGCTGCGCAACTGCCGGAACATAAACTTTCACAATGCGTTCGCCAAAAGTTTTTGAATTAATTCTGATTTCTTCGAGCGGCGGCGCAATAAATTTTACTGATTCATTAAAATATTCCGTCGCTTTATATTCGGGCATCGTAAAAAACGAATTTTCACTTCCAACGCCGTTGTCAAGTTTATTCGGATTCAACGGGTCGGGAATCCAGTTTCCGTCAACAATCAATTTGTATTCGATTCGCGCCGTGTCGGGAAATTCCATTACTGCGACTTTGAGATTTTCACCAACGTCCTGCAAAACCGCGCCGCGAGGTTGCCATCCGGTAAAATCTCCGGCAAGCCGCACCTGTTTTGCCGCGCCGCGATAAACGAAAATCGCTTTGTTGCCGACAATCATCGGGCTGGTTTTCGCGTTTTTGACTTTTTCAATAATTTCAGCCGACAGCTTTTCCGGCGTTTGCGCGCCGCCGATTTTGTTCAGTGAAACGAACGAAGAATTGTCCGGCGTGATTACCGCCCAAAATCCGGGCGTTTCCGTTTCCGGCATTTTCGCCGTTAAAACAAAATTGCCGTCCGCGCCGACTTTCGCCGAAGCGCGTTGTACGCCGAACAAATAAGCGACAATCGAATTCGGCGCGGCAGTTCCCTTGACGGTGAAAGTTTCACCCGGTTTCAGTTTGGCTAAATCGTCAGGCGTCGGCGACGAGAGATTAAACCCGGTTTGCCCGCCGACACCGTTTTTAACATAGCGGTTATAAACAACGTCGGGCGTGTCCAAATTTTTTCCCGCCTGCAAATTAACGGCGAGACGAATAAACTGCGCCATTGACCACGCCAGCGGCGTCGCCGAGCCGGTGCCTTCGCCGAATTTCAGTTCGGGAATGAATTGTTTGTCGATATTTTTCGGCGTCTCGGCTTTGTCCCAAATCTGTTCGGGAATCATCGAGCCGTCATTTGCGAAATTGAGCATTGCATCAAGTCGCTGCCTTGCTTTCGCTAAACACTCGTTATTTTGGTCTTTGGTTTTCGAACTTTGGACTTTGGTTTTCAAATTCGCATTCCGCATTCCGCATTCCGCAATCTCAAACTGCCCACGCTCGCCTGAAAGCAAAGCCCAAAGTCTGCCTTTTCCGGTATATTTCCCGTCCCAATTCCAGCGCCGCCCGTCGTCCATTTCGCCGTAGCCGTCGTGGTTGTAACGGTAAAATCCGTCGCCGTTCGGCGTGGCGACTTTAATAATTTGGTCAATCACTTTCACCGATTTGGCGATTAACGGATCGTCGGGCGATTTGATGCCGAGCCGCACCAATTCCAAAAATCCCGCGTCCACGATTTCGCGCTCGTCGAAAAATCCCGCGCCGTTGTTCAATTCGATTTTTTCGCCTTTGTCGGGATTTCCGTTCTGCGTGATGCGCACGTAATAATTGCCGTCGCCGTATTTTCCGTTCGTCGTCGCCGTCCAGCGCTCGATGTTGCGCGCCCAATCGTCGGCGATGGCGAGATAAACCGTCGCGCTCGCCTCGTCGCCGTTGCGCCGCGCGATTTCCGCCGCGCAAACTAAACCCGCGATTTCCGCCGCAATCGTCGAAGGCGAATATCCGCCTTCTTCTTCCCAGCGTTCCTGCGGAGTTTTCGGTCCGGTTTTAACGATAAAATCGGCGGCTTTTTTAACGTGCTTTTCGTAAGTTGTTTTATCGTTTCTGCCGAGCTGATAAGCCAGAATCAGCGGATAAGCAACTTCGTCCAGTTGAAGCGAACCCCAGAACGGCTTGCCGTCGAGAAACGAATTCTGCGGAAAGCTGCCGTCCGGTTTCTGCTGAACTCTGAACAGAAAATCGAGCGCCCGCAAAGCCGCGTCTTTGTCGCCCAAAGCCATAAACGCCGTCGCCACCTGATACAAATCCCTTGACCAGACGAGATGATAACCGGCAACCGTATTTTCGTTGGCGTTATCGCCGCCGCCCCACGGAACGCTCAAAGAAGCGATATTCGCGCCGCGATGAGTTTTATCTTCGTGCGCCTTTAACTGCATCGCCGCCATATTAAACTGCGCCTGATATTTCGGCTCGACTTTGCGAAGCGTTTTAACGTAATCGCTCCAGCCTTTTTCATACTCGGCAAGGCATTTAGCAAAACCTTTTTCTCTTGATTCTCTGGCATTGACAAAAGCGATTCCGAATTCGTCCGTTTCTTTAGCAAAAGATAAAACCGCCGTAAAATTTCGCGGACTGTTTATTTTTGCCATCTGGACGACGTTTCCCTTTTCGGTTCTCCAGTAAGGTTTAATAATTTTTCCGTATTTCCGCAGTTGTTCGAGACCGTCGCTGACTCGATAAAATCCGTTTGTTATCTCCGAAATTGCGGAAGAAAACATCAAAGCCGAAACCGTTTCTCCGTCCGACGCCTGCAATCCAAAAACTTTAGTCGGTGTCAGAGATTCTTTCAAAGTGGCTTCCGCATCGTCGCCCATTACGATGCGCGGCGCAGGTGAAGAGGCTTCATCGCCCATTCCGGTATTCTTTAGCGAAGGGTCGTAATAAACATAAAGCCCAAGGCTCGGATTTTTCGGTTCAAATTTTACATTTATTAAAACCGAATCGCGCTCAACGTCAGTCGTGTAAGTTTTCGTAATTTTCCACTCGCCCGATTTTGCTATATTGATTTGCTGAAAAGTTAAAGAATCCGGTCGCAGAACTTTGATTTGATGATTCGCATCCTCTGTTTCAGTTTCAACTTTTTTCGTCTTCGGATTAACCACGACGAACTGCAATTTGTGAACATTCGCCACCGTCACGTCCGGGTAATAAACTTCCGTCAGCGCGCCGCCCTGCAAGGTAAACCAGACTTTGCTTTCCAGATTCGCGGAAGTTCCGACGCCCTGCTTGCCCGCGCTCGCCCACTGCGCGTCTTTGCCGGGCGCGAGAGTTTGCGCTTGAACTGTGAAGGAAAGAAAAATTAGCCACAGATAAACACAGATGGACGCGGATAATTGTTGGTTTGATTTCATTGAACGATGCGGAAGCCCACACGAAGTAAGGGCGAAATGGGTCAGCGTAAGAACGCCCTTACTTCGTGCGGGCTTCCGCAATTTATTATCGAAATACTTTTCCATATCTTTTCCCACCCGTGTTCATCTGTGTAAATCTGTGGTTAATTTCTCCGCTTAAAAATTCGATAGCCGAAAGAGTCCAAAGTTAAAACCGGAAGCGCGGCGTTTTTCCGCCCGCTTCGATTGAGCCGAAAAACGGCGCGCTCGTCATATTTATCGCTACGAGAATTTCTTCGCTTCCCGACTTGCGCGCGAAAGTTAAAATTCTCGCGTCATCGGAATTTTTCAGCCACGTCAAATCGCCGCGTCTTAAAGCGACAGAGTTTTTCCGCAAATCAATCATCGCTTTGTAAAATCGCGGAAATTCCGGTCGGCGTTCGGCAAACTGCCAGAAAACCGGCAGCTTTTCAAACAAGGCGGGCGCGCCCGATTCGGTCGTGTCGCCCGCTTCCATTCCGTTATAAAACATCGGCACGCCGTCGAGCGTGAAAACCAGAGCCTGCGCCGCGAGCGCGCCTCGTTCGCTGTCCGTTAACCGAAAGTGCCGCGCCACCCGTGTTGCGCCCGCGGTAAGTTTCCGCGTCGCCGTTTGCTCCCGAAGCAAAACCGCCGACCACGCCCTGCGTTACGCCAGGTGCTAATCGTGCAAGTTCCAAAACGTTACGACCGTTCAGAGGCAATTCAACAATTTGTCTTCCCTCAATCACCGCGCCGATAGTCGAACTCGAAGATTCCACCAAAGGAGTATCATCGGTAATCGTAACAGTTTCATTGACCGCACCGGCTTCGAGTGAAAAATCCAAATTCGCTGACTGCGCGACTTGGAGCGTTACTTCCTGGTTCGTTGTCTTAAAATTGCTTTGAGTTACCGAAATTTGGTATCTGCCCGGCTGCAGTGACAAAATCGAATAACCGCCGTCTTCATTGGTTTGAACCTTAACTTCTCTATTATTACCTAGATCAGTTACAGTTACGGTCGCGTTCGGAACCGCCGCGCCCGTCTGGTCGGTAACGGTTCCTTGAAGCCTTGCCGATTCGGTTTGCGCCATTGTTGAGAAGACTGAACAGAAAACATAGATTGCCGCCCACAAAAAGCTATGTTTCACTAAACTTTTTAATTTACACATTGATTGTATTACCTCTCTTTATTCACTTCCAAGATATTTGAAAACATCAGAAACTTACTAATAAATCTTGTTAACAGATTTATAAACGAAATTGGTTCGAACGATTCTGAAAAGAATTTTTTGTTTGTTGTGGAAACAAACAAAGTTTTAATATATTTGTGATATAAATGTCAAGACCGAATTACGTAATTTTTGAATTCTAACGGAAATTTAATTAGCTGAAGCAAACTTTCGCGCCAGCACTAAGCTAATAGAACCTATCAGGGTTGGACAATCACCCAATGAAGAGGCTCTGATAACTGCTTGCGGCAATCCCTGTCGTACGCTTCTCTCGGCTAAATACTCAATTTCATCTTTTATCAAATCCCATGCTCTTACAATAGTGCCGCTGACAACTACGGCTTGCGGACTGAAGCCCATAATCAAGTTTGAAATACCGATACCCAGAAATTTTGCAGTTTCTTTAAAAACTTCCGTAGCCTCTTTATCACCCTCACTCGCCAGCTTTATTAACTGCTCCATCGTAATATCTGAATTTTTTGATTGACGATTTTTGATTTGATTTTGGAAACGAAGCATTATGGCTTTTTCCGATGCATGTGCTTCCCAACAATTACGACTTCCACAAGAACATTGAACCGGAGCATTTTCGCCGACTATCATATGTCCGAACTCTCCGGCAGCTCCTCTTTCGCCTCGATAAACTTGCCCGTCAAAAATTATTCCTGTTCCAATTCCCTCAGCTACCAAAACCGAAATAAAATTTTTTTCTTTTCTATTTATTTCTTCACCAAACCACAACTCGGCTAACGCTATAGCATTAGCATCGTTATCAATTGTTACGCGAAGGTTGGTTTTATCAGTAATTTGTCTGGCAATGTCCCAATTACTCCACTGAAAATATGGAATATAACGAACTTTGCCCGTCGTTTGATCAGCAACTCCGGGAACACTAATACCTATTTCTATATTATTTTTTTCATTTTCGATGGCATATTTTTCAACTCTCTCAATAATTTGCCCCGACATATAATCAACGTCCGGCGATGTTGGAAAAGTTTCTTTTTGTAAAACGCGACCCGTCAAATCGGCTAAAGCAATCGTAGTATGGCGCGGCGTCATATCTACGCCGATGGCTACCGGATTCCCTGCTTTTATTCTGAGTAAGGTAGGCTTTCTACCGCCGGTTGAATCACCAATTCCAATCTCTTCAATCAAACCGTCAAACTGCAAATCATCAACAATTGCCGAAACCGTTGACCTTTGCAGCGCAGTTTCACGGGCAATTTCAGCACGTGAGATTGGCGCACGGTCACGGACGTAAGCTAATACTATTTGTTTGTTAATGCCGCGGATTGTATTAGGACGAGCAATTTGAGATTTCGCCTTATGCAGATAAATTCTCTTCATCAATTTTATTACTGGCTTTTAAGTTTGTTGTAAATATGAACTATGTAATACATAAACTCTTTCTTAATATATTTCAACGTCAGTGTATTTGATATTGTTATTATGTGCTATATAAAAAACCATTCTCAGCGCCCGTGATCAGCCTGAAACAAAGGGCTGCGATGAATTTATTTTCATTATTTATTTATTCCTGTTCTTCTATAAATCTTTTCGATTGAATGCAGAACAAAATATAATCATCTCTGCAATTCACTTTCAAAAAACAGATTAAATCCCAAATCCAACAGTTTGGATTACAAAGCAAACAAACTTTCGCGGCAGACAAAAACTAGATACCGCAGTGTATATTTAAACCTTATAAGTCTGGGCTAAATGCCTTCAAATTCGTTGCTTTGATATTGGGAAGTTTTCTTTTGCAGTAAGAATTAATGATTTCAGTTTGATGTTAGTTATTTATTAACCCACCTGTTACCTTTGTGAAATCACAATTAAATTTCCGCATCTGGATAAAATCGGACACAAATATTCAGAGCAAATTACAAATTTTTGTAATTTGCTCCAGTTCTTCAGATGTAAAACTATTCGACAGTTTGAACGAAATGTCAGTCGCGGTTTTTACAAATCGTTTAAAGAATTCTAGCGCGGCAATGTGAAAACCGCCTTTTCACCGGACTTAACATTTGCTGATTCGGAATTAATGTTTTTAACAATCGGCAGATAGTTTCGGTCAAGCCGCGCTAATTTTATCAATCGCAGATTTTGGCAAACGCTTTCCAAAGCAGAATTGCCGGAAACGGCGTAACAACCGATGCGAATCGCTTTCGGGAAATCCGACGCATCTTTCGGAAAGCGCATCGCAATTCTCACGTACCCATTGCGGTTGACGCGCAGAGCGGCATTTCCGGCATCAGAGGAGAATTTTTCTCCGCCGGAATTTTCGGCTTCGAGGGCAATCGCCGCCGCTTTCGGCTCGCTGTAAATTTCCGCATATAAATAATCGCGCGGGTCGGCGATGGTATCGGCATCAAGTTTCGCCGCGTTGACGCGCCCTTCTCTAGTTGCTTCTTCCGCCATTATCCGATACGTCCAACTGTGTTTGTCCATCATAGTTTCGCGCGATTTGTCCGATAAATCGGCACGAATCGGCAGCGGCGCAAAACGAATTTCGGAACAACCGGCGTCGGCGAAATTATTGTTAACGGTTACGTTGAAAATCAACGGGTGACTGCCCAAAACTTTTTTTCCGGCAAATGCTTTCGTCTCGTGATTCGCGCCCTGATAAATTTCGGAGACGATGACGCCCGATTTAATTTCTATTTCGTAAACCCATTCGATGTCGGTCGCGCGTCCCCAACGCGCCATCAACGCGGCGGTTTGCGTGCCGCCGTCTTCATTGCTGTAAATCGCCGTGTAACGGATTTTGAAAGCGTTGCCCCCGCTCGGAAAAATCTCGTAATAAAGTAAAAGCGGAATGTCGGAGAATTCATCAATCGTGTCGGGACGCGCATAAAGAATCGGCGCATGGGCGAGCGCGGCGGAATCCCGCGCATCGCCGCTTCGCGTCGTCGCTTCTGACAAAGGCGTCACGTCCGCCGAATGAATACGAATATTTTTGGCGTTCGGTGCTGAACGCGCTTCATTTAAAACTATTGAAAGCGTGTGTTCGCCCGTTGTAAAACCACCAAGCACAGCCGCGTAAACGTGCTTGTCTCGTCCGGCAAAAAGAACAATGTCCTGATTGTATTTGCCATCTACAAACACCGTCAGCGTCGCCCCTTCCGCACCTTTCATTCGCCACGCGCCGTTTGTCACGCTCGCTTTGAGCGACAGACGAACTTCGTTTTCCGCCGAAGAAATTTTCGCCGCCGAAACGGTCGTTTTGAATTTTTTCGTCGCAAGAACTTTGCCGGTTCGCTCAGGCTGCGGCTCGGTTTCGCACTGCGCGAAAGTTGCGTAACAGAACGACATTGCTAATATAATTACCGAAAATAGATTTTTCATCGTTTCGTTTGAACATAAATCGGATTGGTCAGGGCGAGCATCTTGCCGATTGCATCGCGCACTTCGATGCGAAAATAAGCGTCTTTTTCAACGCTCAATTCTTTGGCGAAAACAGAATTTATCTCTTTAATTTCTTCTTTCAGCATAACTTTTCCGTTTGAAATCAGAGTGATGACCGCGCCGACGGGAAATTTATACGCTCCAAAATTAAAACGTATGGCGCCGTTCAAGATTGTCGCGCTGCCCCCGATGTCAACGCGTGTCTCGCCAGAAGCGAAAAACTCCAAATTAGAGTCCGCCGAATCAGCACTGATCCAAACTCGACCGGATTTAATTGCCGCGAGCAAATCCTTCTGCGCTAGTTTTTTCATCTTGACGTGCGTTGTCGGCGTGCCGAGCGGCGAACCGTTTTTATATTCGGAAACGGGCGGCGCGTGCGAGTCGCTTGAGCCGATTGCCGTTATTCTTATTCCCGGCTGAAGAAGCTCGTCCCATTTTTTGAGCGCCGCTTCGTCCTGGAAATCCCACGCGCCGTTCCAGATTTCCACTGCGTCCATTCGCGTCCAATCGCCGTAACTCCAATCGCAGCCGCCGCACAAAGCCGTCGGATGATTGAGCGAGGCGATCAAATTCAAACGGCGAACCTGCGCGATTGATTTCTCCAATCGAGCGGTGTCTTGCGGCGCGACGCGAAAATCAATCAGCTCGCCGGTCGGCAAACCCCAGACGTTAAAATGTCCACCGTAAGTCGTGACTTCTTCGCCGCGCAGAACAAGAAGATTTTTATACTGCGGCGCGAGCCGATTTAGTTCGGCGTGATGCGCGAAAGTGTTGTGTTCGGTGACACCGATAAAATCGAGGTTGTTTCTAGCGGCATAATCGAGCAGGCTTTTTATCGTCCAATTGCCGTCGCTGTAAAAAGTATGGGCGTGGAGGTCGCCCTGATACCAACGGAGACTGCCAACGGGGACGATAAAAACACCTTCCCGATTGACGGGGAAATCGAACGTCTTCGCTTTTTCCGTTTCGTATTCGACTCGCGCCGCCCGATCAATTTCGTTGATTTTGATTTTGATTTTAACTTCTGCGCCTTCGAGCGCCACTTTATAAAGCCCGAAAATCACGCGCCACGAGCCAGCAGGAATATCGCCGGCGACATAACCGTGCGAGGCGGAATCTTCGGCGATAAAAATCGTGTTCCGCCGCCCGCCGCTCCAGCCGCGAAAGCCTTTCAGATTCGTTTCCGCCGCGTCAAAACGTGCGTCGAAAACGCCTAAATCCAAGACATTCGCGCCGCCTTTTTTATCATATTCGTAGGAAATCGAAAGACTTTTCGCGTTGCGGGGAACCTCGAACGGAACATAGAAATAGCGACTTTCATTTTCTTTCGGCTGAGGAACGAAAACGGTTTTCTCAAATGTTTGCGCTTGCGCAACCGGCTGAAGAAAAAGCAGAACAAAACCGACAATAAATTTGAGCATAAACGTTAAAATAAAAATCGGAGGAACAGACTTGGGTTTCCATTCCTCCGCCAAAATCAACCGGGCGTTGATTAAAAGTTAAACCGCAGAGCGAACTGCATAATGCGCGGGTCGCCCTGCAAAGTGGTAATCGTGCCGAAACCGCCGCCGTTGACCGTGCGGTTCGGCAAACCGAAATTGGCGCGGTTCAGCGCGTTGAAAACTTCCCAGCGCAGTTCGAGATTTGTGTCCTCGTTCCACAAACCGAAGCGGCGATGAACCGCCATATCGAGCGACGCGAAACCGGGTCCGCGCAAGCTGTTGCGCGGCTGGATGCCGAAGCGCCGCGTCGAATTATTCAAGGTTTGAAACGCCGCCGGATTAAACCAATTATCAACCGTTTGATTCGTAACATTCGGGTCGCCGACTAAATCAGCGAGCGTCGTCGAAAGCCCGCCGATACGGAGCGGGTCGCCCGATTGCGTGACGGTGAACGGTCTGCCTGAACGGACGTTAAAACTTCCCGTTAAAGTCCAGCCGCCAAAGATTGCCGCGCCGATGCCTTCGCTGAGATATGCGCGATTTTTGCCAAACGGAAATTCCAAAATGCCGTTGACGACGAAACGGTGGCGCACGTCGAAATCCGAAGGACCATACCAATTCGATAAGTCGCGGGCGTTATCGGGGAACGTGCTGGAACCGCCACTCGTCAGGTGTTCGCCGGAATTGTCTTTCGATTCGGACAAAGTGTAAACGGCGCGAACGGTGTATCCGTTCGAGAATCGTTTGTCGAGCGTCATTTCCAGCGCGTTGTAGCGCGAGATGCCGTTGTCGTCGCGGTATTCGATCAAACCGAATTGCGTGTAAGGGCGCGTCGTCGGCTGATTCGGCAGCGGCTGGTTCAAATCGCGCAGAGTGTAAAGTTTAGTGCCGCGCGTGTGAACGTAATTGGCTTCGGCGAGCCAGTTGCCGCCGAACTGATACTGCGCGCCGATGCTCGCTTGCTGAACGTACGGCGTGGCGGCTTCTGGGTTGGCGGCGCGAAGTTGGATGTTGCGAATCGAGATATTCGTCGGATTCAAAAGATTCGCCGGAATTCCGCCATCAAGAGTGACGCCTGCAACGGCAGAACCGGGCGCGTCGGTGCGAGTGTTGAAGTTGATGATGTTCGGCGGATTCAGCGCGATCTGGTCTTCCGAACCGATGCGGTCGAGCAGATTGTAATAAACGCCGTAACCGCCGCGCACTACAAAATTATCGTTGACCGAATAAGCAAAACCGACGCGGGGCGCAAAATTGTTGCGGTCGGTTTTAATCAACGAACGATTTTCCAAACTGCTGTCGCTTGCCAACCGCAACGAAACTAATGCCTGCGCCTGATTAGTCGCGGCGAGCGCGGTTTGCGGATCGAAATTCGCCAAACGATTTCGGGCTTCATAAGACGGCGAGCCGAAATCGTAACGCAGACCAAGATTTAAGGTTAAGCGCGGCGTAATTTTCCAATCGTCCTGACCGAAAAACGAATACATATAACGACGCTGCTCGACGACACCGGCGTTCGTCAGCAAAACATTGGTCGGTCGTCCGACGAGAAAATCGGCGAACGCATTGCCGGTGCCGCCGATCAAGCCGCTCGCCGTCTGGTTCGGCAAGCCCGTGTAATTCGCCGCAAAGTCAAAGCGTCCGCGCGTTCCGGGAACGTCTATGTAATCGAGTTTGAGCGGAGCCATTATGTCGGGACCGAAACGAAAAGTATGCGCTCCGCGAACCAAGGTCGTCGTGTTGGTGAATTGATATTGCTGCGATTTTTGAAACTTCGGCAGAAAATCCGCCGACCCTAAACGCGGACTGTAACCGGAAATTACGATTGCCGGAATGCCGCCCTGCCCGACATCGGGCAAACCGCGAATGTAGCTTGAACTGTTGCCTTCACCAAACGGTTCTTGCGCTGAATTGGCGTCAGCGTTGTTATAGCCGAAGCGAAATTGGTTGACGACGTTCGGCGTGATGACATAATTCCAGCCGACGGTCAAAGCGTGCGTTTTCACGGTCGTCAAGCCCCACGCCGAAGTGTCGGTGCCGTCCGCCAAGCCGCCGAAAAAGCCGGGAACGAAGCGGTCGCGCTTGCCGTAAGCGTAACGTCCGAAAATGTCGTTGGTCGAGTTGATTTTAGAATCGAGCCGGGTCGTGAAACGGTCGCCGTCGTCGGTTAGGGTCGGCGTGCGCGCGAAATTGTTGCTGATGATTCCGCTCGCATTCGGCGTGCCGCTGGTCGTCGGACTCGGAAAAAGCGCGGCGAAACGCTCCGCCACCGGGTCAATGTTGGTGATGATGTTTCCCGCATACGGATCGCGGATGAACGGCAGACGACGATAAGGGTCGGTTGAAGCAGCATCGAAACACGGATTCGCGCGCGTTGTCGCCGGGTTGAAAATCTGTCCCTGACGGATAAATTGTCCCGTGCCGACGCAAACGCCGCTGGCATCGGGAGCGAAAATTTGAAATTGATTCGCGCCCAACAAACTCGAAAAGTTGCCGTTTCTAAACTGGTCGAGCGGCACGGTGGCGATTCTAAGTTGTCCCTGCCGGATGCGCGTACCTTCGTAGTCGGCGAAAAAGAACGCGCGGTTTCGCCAGATCGGACCGCCGAGGTTGCCGCCGAATTGATTCTGCACACGCTGGGCTTTTTCGCGTCCGAATTTGTTCGTGAAAAAATCAGTCGCGTCGAAGATTTTGTTGCGGACGTATTCGTAAGCCAAGCCGTGAAACTCGTTCGTTCCCGATTTGGTCGTGACCGACACGACGCCTCCCGCCGCGCGTCCGGTGTCGGCGGAAAACTGTGACGTGACGACTCTGAACTCACTGAGCGAGTCAATCGAAGGGCGCGAAACCTGCGTGGAAAATTCCTGCACGTTCGTCGAAATCGAATTATTGTCCTGCCCGTCGAGAATAAAATTATTGTAAAGCGAGCGGATGCCGTGAATGTTGACCGAGCCGGTTCTGCCCGAAGCCGTGCCGCCGGATTGCTCGGTGTACGGGTCGCCCTGCGTTCCGGCGACCTGCGTCAAAAGGTCGTCCCAACTGCGCTGCGGCAGCGGCAAGGTCGTTACGCGGCGATTGTCAACGACGTTTCCCAAGCTCGCGTCTTCGCGCTGCAACTGCGTTTGATTATCGGCGGTAACATCTACAACGGTGTTCGAATTGCCGACGGTTAGTTGAAAATCGAAGCGAGCTTTCTGCCCGACATTCAGTTCAACCGATTTTCGTGAATCGGTGTTAAAGCCCGATTGAATAACTTCTATTGTGTATAAATTCGGACGCAAATTCGTAAAAGTATAATAACCTTCTTCGTTGGTAATTGTTTCGGCGTTAATGTTAGTTGCTTGATTGGTAATGACAACCCGCGCTCCGGCAACGACCGCGCCTTGCGGGTCGGTAACTTGTCCGGTAACGGATGCCGTATCAACCTGCGCCGCGGCAGAAATAATCTGGCTGATAAATAATGCCGACAACAAAAAAATTTGGAAGACAGCTTTTTTTTCTCTGAACATTTTTGTAGTTCTCTCCTTGCAAATATAGTTTTCTCCTGTGAAAAGGCTTTAAAACACTTTTGGATAATATCTTTGAATTCCAATGTTTAACTTTTTGGATGGAGAAAAGAGAGATTATCAGCGGGAAATGAACAAAATGTATCAGTGGTTTTAAGTCAAAATTAAATTTGAGTAAAGTTTTTGTGACAGATTTTTCTAATTGTTTCTAAAACTTAAATCGGCTGAGCCGCTTCGTGAAGTTTCGGCTTTTCCTGCGCCGTGTCGGGAAGCAGCCGGTTTAATATTTTTTCAAAAAACGGAACGAAAGCGACAAATGCCAGAACTCCTAAAACATTAAAAAACATATGCGCGTTGGCAATTTGGTTTTTTATATCGCTGTCGCCGGACACTCGTGTAACTAAAGCCACGAACGGAACGAACAGAACAAGCCCCAGAGTAACTGTTACAATGTTAAAAAACAGATGAAACAAGCCGGTTTTCAACGCCTGCCGATTGGAACGAAACGTTGCAAGAAGCGTGTCGGCGCAAGTTCCGAGTTCCGCGCCGAGCATGACGGCAATACCTGCCGGAAGCGTTATCAAAGATTGTTTTGCTAAGGTAATGACCATTCCGACCGTTGCCGACGACGATTGAACAATCACCGTTACCAGACCGCCGATTAACGCGCCGTAGAGCGGATTTTCCAAACCGCTCATCCATTCCGCAAATTGCCGGTGTTCTTTAAGCGGCTCGACGGCGTTTTCCATTGTGTAGAGTCCGAAAAAGAGCATTCCGAAATAAAGCAAAATCCTTCCCGTCCGATTTATCTTCGGATTGTGGCTGATTATCAAAAGCGCCAAACCGATGATTAAAGCCACGGGCGAATATTTTCCGACATCCATCGCAATAATCTGGCTCGAAATAGTTGTGCCGATATTGGCGCCCATCACGATTCCGATTGCCTGCTTGAAAGTCAGAGTTCCGGCATTGACCAGCACAATCGTTAAGATAATTACCGCCGAAGACGAATCCAAAACGGTTGTTACGACAATTCCGACGACGATTGCCGTGAAGACATTTCGCGTAAAACGGGCGATAAAATCACGCGCCCGGTCGCCCGCCCATTCCTTGACGGTCTCGGACAAACTGCCGACGGCATACAGAAAAAGAACGAGTCCGCCGATTAAGGTTAAAATAATGTCGAACATAAAACTTTAGAAACTCGCGCTTGATTTTTGCTTTAGTCTTCTAATTTATCATCGGCAGTGTTACATTTTTGCTAAATTTCGGTTTTTTAGGCGCTTCTTGTAAGCTGTGCTTGAAGAAAGATTTAGTTGTTACCAAACTGCATAAATTGTCCGGACTTGTTACATTCTGATGACTGCCGTCCGTTTTAACTGCCTAAAATCGGCAAGCGTGTTTTATACTGGTAACTCGCTTTATCAACATAATCATCCAAACTCGCTGAGGAAAATGCGGAAATGAATCACGAACAATTTATTTACCAACCAAACGAAAAGCAGGGGCTCGCAGATTTCGACCCGGATTTCACTGACGGATTCGGCTCGGAGCGAGAAGCGCAAGAGAAAATGCAGCAAGACGCTGCTGAAATGGCTAAGTATCAGGACATTTTAATGGCGCACGAAACGAACGGCTTGCTCGTTATTTTTCAAGCGATGGACGGCGCGGGCAAAGACGCGACCATCAAAAATGTAATGTCCGCTCTCGATCCGCAGGGCTGCGAAATGAAGATGTTCAAAGCGCCGTCCGAAGAAGAAGTCAAGCACGATTATCTGCGGCGCGCGGCGCAATCGGTTCCGGCGCGCGGTCAAATCAGTATTTTCAACCGTTCTTATTACGAGCATGTCATTGTCGAGCGAATTCACCCGGAAAAGCTCGAACGGCAAAAACTTCCGCGCGCGGCGATGGGAAAAGACATTTGGAAAAAACGCTTTCGCCACATTAATAACTTTGAAGAATACCTGCTCGATGACGGTATTCACACACTTAAGTTCTTTCTGAACATTTCAAAAGACGAGCAGCGCAAAAAACTGCTTGAGCGGATGGAACGAACCGATAAACGTTGGAAATTTTCAATTGACGACATTGAAGACCGCGGGCATTGGGACGAATATATGAAAGTTTACGAAGAGGTATTTAATCAAACCAACACCGATATTGCACCGTGGTATATCATACCCGGTAACCATCGCTGGTTCGCTCGCGCAGCTGTCGCTTCGATTATTCTGGCAAAACTCAAATCACTGCATTCACGATATCCGACCATCAGCGAAAAACAAAGAAAGGAGATGGAGGAGGCACAGAAATCACTCAAGCGGGAAAAACCTTCATTTGAGAAATAAGAGAAATAAACAAATTTACTTTCGTCGGTAAATGGCTTGACAAGAAATTTTCTTGGAATTATACTTAACACCGTTAAGTAAGCGATAGTTGTAAAGCAAATGGGAATCAGCCAGCGCAGAGAGCGGGAACAGGAGCAGTTGCGGCGGAAAATTTTCAACGCGGCGAGCGAGCTTTTCGCGCAGGAAGGCTACCAGAATGTTTCGATGCGGAAAATCGCCGAGCGAATCGAATACAGTCCGACGACGATTTATCTTTATTTCAAAGACAAAAACGAGCTTTTGAAATTTATCTGCGAGGAGACTTTCGCCAAACTGGGCGAAGAAATCCGCAAAATTTCTGAACCGGAAACCGACAACATCGAGGCTTTGAGAAAAGGCTTGCACGCTTATGTCAACTTCGGTTTGGCGCACCCGAATCATTACGAAGTCGTTTTCAATATGTCGATTTTCAACCAGCCGCACGACGAGGAATATTCGTATGAAGGCTCGATGGGACAGCGCGCTTTCGATTATCTGCGCTCGCAGGTTTCGGCGTGCGTTGTGGCGGGAAAGTTGAAAAAAGGCGACGTTGACGCGATGAGCCAGACGCTTTGGGCGGGCATTCACGGAGTAGTTTCGCTGCTCAACAATCATCTGGATTTTCCGTTCGTCGAAAAAGATAAATTGATCGGCGAACTAATCGAAACGATGATTAAAGGCTTGCGCGAGTAAATTTTTTTTGCTTTCGTGCTTAACGTCGTTAATTTTCATAACCTTGTAACTTTGATTTAATCTGTTATGAAAATAAAAATCCAAAATCTAAAATCCAAAATTAAAAAATGGCTTCGCTGGCGATAAAAAATTTATTTCACGAAAAAGTGCGGCTCGTCGTCACGCTGACGGGAATCGTTTTTTCGGTGATTTTGACGGCTGTTCAGCTCGGAATTTTTCAGGGTTTTATCGCCGCTTCGACCGATATTGTCGGCAAATCGAATGCTGATTTGTGGATTGTTTCCCAGAATGTAACGCACGTCGAGCAGGGCGTAGAATTTTCCGAAAGCAATCTGTATAAAGTCCTCGAAATCGGAGGCGTAGAACGCGCCGAAAAACAGATTGTTTCGCTAGGCACGCAGATGAAAAAATTCGACGGCTCGGACGAAGGAATAACTTTGCCCGCTTCCGCTCCGGCAAACCAGCTCATATTTTCCCCGAATTGTTTGGGAGAAAGCGGCGCATAGCGAATTTCGCGTTTCATTTTTCGGGAAATCATTTCGGCGATTTCCGCGCCCGTGACCGGTTCGGGGCTGGCGATGTCAAAAGATTTGCCGATCACGTTTTCCGCCGTCATCGCCGCAATCGCTATCGTCGCCTGATCTTCCTAACGCCGTCCACGAAACTTTTCTTTCGGGCGAAAGCGGCGGATAGCTTAAAACGCCGCTTTCGCGCATTTCGGGAAGGGCGAGATGCAGCAGATTTTCCAGATAAATCGTCGTTCGCAAAACGACGCTCGGCACATCGCTCGACAAAACGGCGCGTTCCGCCGCCCGGTTCGCTTCGACCATTGCGACAGGCGGCAGATTGTCCATCGTCGAACCGCTTGTCGAAAAAACAAGGCGCGGCAAATCCGTTTCTTTTGCCGCCCGCAGCGCGTTGGCGAGCTGAACAGGCATTGCCCGCACGTCGTTTCCGACAAACGGCAGATGCAGAAACGCCGCGTCAACATCCGCAAAAGCACGCCGCAGCGAATCCAAATCTGACAAATCGGCGAGTGCTGTTTCGACATTTTCGCCGTAAAACTTGCGGGCTTTTTCCTCGTCACGGCTGACGGCTCTGACCGCGATCCCCTTTTCAATCAATTGCCGCGCGACGGGCGAGCCTTGCGCTCCGGTCGCGCCGAAAATCAGGACTTTTTTTAATTCATTTTTATCGCTCATCAAATCATCTCCTTAAAATTACAATCTATTTGTGAAAGCAGGTTACTTTCAGTAACCATAGCTTGAGCGATGTTGATAAACTTGAAAAGGAGGCAGTTTTTTATCACTTGGTTACGCGGAAATAACCGTTTATGAACATTGAAGAAAAGCGAGATTGGTTGGTCGAATGTCTGACGTGGACGAAGCAGGAAAGCGCGAATTGTCTGATGCGCGAGCTGCTCAACCGGATAGGCGATACGTGGACGCTGCTAATTGTTTTGAACCTCGGCGCGGGCAAACAGCGTTTCAGCGAATTAAAGCGGCGCGTGAACGGGATTTCTCAACGAATGCTGACGCAAACTCTGCGGCATCTGGAGCGCGACGGAATGCTGACGCGAACGGTTTTTCCGACCAATCCGCCGTCGGTCGAATACGAGTTGACCGAATTGGGTTTTTCGATGCTCGACGCGATTCGCGCTCTCGTCGAATGGACGGCTGCCAACCAAAATAAAATCGCCGAAGCGCGTTTAATTTACGACCGGCGGCAAAAGGAAATAGCCGAAAGCGGTGAGCTTGCTTTTACCGCGCCGAAATAAAATTTATCTGCAATCTATTGTGAATTGTTGGCAGAAACATCGCCGAAAAGCCCGTTAGCTTTTTATTGCTCTGCATTTAATTTCGTCTTTCACCGAACACGGCAAATTTGAAAGATAACGTGCGATCCATTCGCCCACCGCTTCTAAAATCGGCTTGAGCGCCCGTCCCGCCTCGGTTAATTCGTAGGAAGTTTTCGGCGGAATCGTCGAATGCACTTCGCGCGTGACCAGCCCGGCAGCTTCGAGCAAGCTCAGAGTTTGGGAAAGAGTCGTCGGGTTGATTCCCTTCCCGCACCGGCTCAGTTCGTTAAAGCCCATTGCGCCTTCAGTCAAATAATGAAGCGTAAACAGTACCCATTTTTCCTGGAGCAAAGCGAAAGCGCGACCGTATTGGCATTTGATTTCCTCCAACTGCGCGCGGCGTCTTTCGACTCTTTCTTTGGCGATGCTTTTCTCCATAACTTCCATTATAACCGAATAATCAATATATCCAAACACTACGCTTGCTATACTACTATATTTTATGTAGTATGTTTTAAATTTGATTTTTGCAATAATTAAAAAAAGGAAGGAAAAAATAAAATGGCTGAAACAACCAAAAAGTCGCGCTCGTGACGGGCGCTAACAAAGGAATCGGTTTTGAAACGGCGAAACAATTGGCTGAGCAGGGATTCACGGTTTTGCTCGGAGCGCGCGACGAAACGCGCGGCAACGAAGCCAAAGCGAAACTGAAAAAAGAAAATCTGGACGTTCGTTTCCTGCATCTCGACGTTGACGAACCGGAGACGCACGAGGCGGCTCGAAAATTTATCGAGGAAAATTTCGGGAAATTAGACGTTCTCGTTAATAACGCGGCGATTGCGGTTGACGAATTTAAAAGCGGAACGCTCGTTCCGACCAGTCAAACGCCGCTCGACATTTACCGCCGAACTTTTGAAACCAATTTTTTTAATTTGATCGCCCTGACGCAGACACTTCTGCCGCTCGTCAAAAAATCCGAAGCCGGCAGAATCGTCAATTTGTCGAGCGCTTTAGGCTCTCTGACTTTGCATTCCGACTCGGCAAGTCCTTTTTACGGTTTCAAAGTTCCGGCTTACAACATCTCGAAAACCGCGCTCAACGCTTTTACGGTTCATCTCGCCTACGAATTAAAAGACACGCCCGTCAAAGTCAACGCCGCGCATCCCGGCTACGTCAGCACCGATATGAACGACAACCAAGGTCCGATGGCGGTCAAGGACGGCGCGAAAACTTCCGTTCAACTGGCGACGCTCAGCGACAACGGTTTTACAGGCAAATTCGTTCACCTCGGCGAAGAATTGCCGTGGTAAACGAAAAACAGCTAACCGGAGAAAAACGGCGAATAGAACAAGAAAAAAGAGTAAGGAGAAAACGATGAAAGTGAGCAAAAAACCTAATCGGTCAAAGCGGATTATCCTCGCTTTTTGACGCGACCAAATCACTAAAATAGAAAACCCGGATGACAAAAGCGACAGGATGCTATCTCCGGCAAGCAAAATTCTTGATAAATAACGGGATTGCTTTTAGCGGGATTCGAAAAAGACTTTCAAAACATCTTACATCTCAAATTCCCGCTTCAATTAAATATTTTATTCTCCCGGAGAGAGTTTTTCCATTCGTTTTTCTGAACTTTTTCCGTCTTTTAATCGAAACTCTGTGGACTTTAACCGCCGATGGCTTGCACTTCCGCGCCGTCGAAAGCCGTGTTAATACCGGTTTCGCGCCACGCTTCAAATTCTTCGCGCTCGGCGGCGCGTTTTTGCTCGCACAATCCGTAAGCGTCCGCGCCGAGCATCAGACGGAGCGGCGGATTTTCGCTTTCAATCGCCTGAATCATCGCTTCGTCGGCTTTGCGCGGGTCGCCCGGCTGTTTGCCGTCGCTGCCGTAGAGATTTTGTTGAAGAATCTTTTTTCTCATTATTCGTCATTTCTCTAACTCCTTTTAAATAAATGAAAATGTTATTAGAACGCGAAGATTCGTTCGATAAGTCAAGTATAAAACTTCAAAGATTTCAGTGAAAACAATAAAAAACATAAGCCCCGAAATATAGGAAAAAATTGCTATCGGGCAAGATATTTTTTCGGCGAGATGCCGACGAAATTTTTGAATTTTTGACCAAAATGGCTCTGGTCATAAAAACCGAGCGCGGCGGAAACTTCGGCAATCGGCAAACCGCGCAGCAGCAGCTTTTTGGCGTGCGAAAGGCGCAGGTGCGTTTGATAAGCGTAGGGCGAAACTCCGGTGTGCCTGCGAAAAGCGCGGCATAAATGAAATTTGCTGATGCCGGAGACGCGGGTTAAATCGGCGAGCGAGAAGTTTTGTCCGAAGTTGTCGTGAATAAATTCGAGTACTCGCCAGATGCCGGCATCGAGTTGGAAACGCCTGCGGAACTTTTTTTTTGAAATCGAAATCGGACATAATTTTTAACGGCTGAAAATTTATTGACGAATGTCCGGCAGGGACTCGTAAAATAAATCGTCCGGGTAGCAGTAACCCCATTCTTCGCCCGGCTCCAAAGATTTAACAATAGCGTGTGTCGTCTGGTGAAAATGTTTCGTCGCGTGTTTGTTCTTCGACGAATCGCAGCACCCGACGTGACCGCACATTTCGCACAGCCGCAAATGCACCCAGCCGTCGCCCGTTTTCAAACACTCTTCGCAGCCGTTCGTGCGCGGCTCCACCGCTTTGATTTGTTTGATGTGTTCGCATTGCTGATTCATTTTTTCACCTCTTGATTGTCGTAATTGCAAAATTCGTCCGATAAATTTTACCCATTATTTTATAAAATACGAAAATATTTACGAGTCGCAAAGCTCGATTAAAATAACTTTGAAATACATTCTATTCGACGACTTTACGCAGCCGGTTTTTCGTTTCAACGGAAAGCTCCGTCCATTTGACGCCCAAAATCGCCGCTTCGAGCGAGTAGAGCAAATTCAAACTCGGTGCGAAATTGTGCGCTAAAATTTCTTTATACGTTTCAATCGCGTCTCTCGCTTCGAGTTCGGCTAAATCGAAAACGCCGACGGACCATTTCGTCCGCCGCACTCTGATTGTTTTTGCCGATAAATTCTTCAAAAAATCGCCGCGCGATTTCGATGTTGGTTTTTGTTTGTCTTGCTGACATTTTTCTGCTCCTTGATTTTGATCGTTTTCGGATTCTTAAAAACTCGATTCTTAAAAACAAAGTGAGTCGAGCGGGACGACGACTTTCGCTTTATTGTTTTATTTGCCGCACGGCGCGGCATCGCTGTTGAAGTCCTATGCCAAACATCG
Source organism: Pyrinomonadaceae bacterium (assembly GCA_030448055.1). Lineage (GTDB taxonomy): Bacteria > Acidobacteriota > Blastocatellia > Pyrinomonadales > Pyrinomonadaceae. Next base: position 1,241,624 of record JAUJNR010000001.1, on the reverse strand, counting down.
GGACGCATCAAAGGCAAAATCGGCGCGGCGGAAATCTTGGGCTTGAATCCGGCGACTGTTTATTTTCGGATGAAAAAACTCGGCATTGAAAAGAACAAATCCGCATAAAATAGATTTTAAGGAGAATACAAAATGAAAAAAGCGGCGGTAAAAGTTTTGTAAGACCCGAAAGTGGGTTCTGAAGAATCGCTGGGGCGTTTATTCAACGCGGCGGCGGCGGTTTACGATTTCAAACAACGCCGCGCCGATTGGAATGTCGCCCTCGGCTAAACCGATTTTCGCTTCTTCGATTGCGAGATCCAACATTGCTCGAAAGTCCGTAAAATTATTCATAATTTTTTAATCTTATCCGAATCAGCAAATCGTTCAAATCACTTTTCGCGTTTGTTGTTTCGGATAAATCGCTTCGTTCATATTCTATTTCCAATTCAGAAACCAGACGTTCGTATTCTTTTTGATAAAATCCCAAGTCAGCATCGGGTAAAATTCCTTTCTCTGCGCCGCCGATTTTACGTTCAATTAATTCGGGCAAATACGACAATGAAAATTTTTCATTTAGCTTCGTCAAATTAGCTTCGACTTCGCCCGTCTGCATCAAATTTATTCCGGTCAGCAACACGCGAAAGATATACAGCAGCGGTTTGACGCGCGGCGTTTGCTTTTCAAAGAGTTTCCATTCGGTTCGGGCGAAACCGAAATAATGGTGCGCGTGATTTTTGGTGACGCATCTTTTTCCGATTTCTTTTAACTCGTCGTGTTCCGGTGAAGTCTGCACAATCAACGGCGAAAAAAGCTGTTCGAGAACATAGCCGTTCTTCTTGAGCATCAAACCGAAAAACTTTCTGGCGTCGTGCGTCACCAAATCCAGTTCCAAGCCGTCGCGGATTTCCTCGACCTGAATCGTTTCTCGTCCGGCATCCAAACCGACCACATCAGGGAGCGGCAAAACGTGAACGCCGCGCAAATCATAATCCGAATCGGGCGACGGAAAGCCGTAGAGATGCGCACCGCTGACGGTCGCAAAAACAAGCGGGAAAGGATGTTCGGAAGCTATTTTTTCGAGCTTTTCTTCAATCATTTTTACAATTCACAAACCAGTAGAGGAACTTAACTTAATGACTTAGATTGCGAATGTCATAAGATGCAAAGCGACGAGAAATACCGGTTAATTTTCGCTTTTTATTTTTATTCGCCGTTGTATTTTTTGTTTTTGAAGTAGTCAGCAATTAAATCCCACACGCACCCGACCAAAAAGAATTGAACAATCCCAGATAAGATTATCGGGTAAGCACCACTACCTGTTAGTGTTCCTTGTGAAGCTCCTGAATTTACCTCAATTGCAAGAACAAGTATGTTTATAGGAGCGAGCAGAATAAATAAAATTCCTGCTAATCCGGTTAAAACCAGTAAGCCAAAAAGAATCACAAATAATATTGGAAAGAGAAACTTTTTTTTCATTTCATTTTTACTCTCTGACGAAATTTTCAATTGTTTTTATTATTGCTTCAAGTAGTTTTGTCTAATCTTATCTTCTGTTTGAAACGCATAAAATTTAGGCGTTTATGAAACAAAAGCAGCATAGTAAGTAGTCGAGCAGAAATAGGCTATACTATTTCGCATAATGGGTAAAACGAAAGTTATTCAATTGAGCGACGCGCAACGTCAGGAACTTATAGATGGTTACCGAAGCGGCAAAAGTCACGCTTTTCGACAGTGTTGTCAAATGATTTTGCTCAAAAGCGAGAAACGCACCAGCCGTGAAATCGCCCGCTTGTTGGGTTGCCATAAAATCACGGTGAACGGGTGGGTCAAGCGTTTTGAAGCCGAAGGCACTGAGGGATTAAAAATGCGTCCGGGGCGCGGAAGGCGGGCAATTCTGAGCGCGGCAACCGATTTGAATCGTGTGCGGGCGGCGGTGATTCGTTCCCGTCAGCGCATCGGTCTGGCGCGCACCGAACTCGAAGCCGAGCTGCAAAACCCCTTTTCGACCCCGACGCTCAAAAGATTTTTGAAAAAACCATTGCCGCTTCAAACGAATTAGAAAGCGATTGAAAAAGAAACCGCCGGCAGGGGTTTATCGGCTAAAGCGTGAGCTGTTGGGCGAAATGGAGCGGTTAAGCGAAAGCGGCGAGATTGATTTGTATTACGGCGACGAAGCGGGTGTCGCCTTGGAGCCGAACGTGCCGTATGGTTGGCAGTTTGGTGACGAAGAAGTTTCGATGCCGTCTGAGAAAGGCACAGGCATCAATTGTTTCGGGTTGTTGACACGCTCGAATAAAAGTTGGATGGCGACGAGCGAAGAGAAGATAGATGCCGCTTTTGTGGTCGAACAACTAGAACGGTTTTCGTTTTCGCTTTCAAAATTGACAGTTGTCGTTTTGGACAATGCGCGGATTCACACGGGCAAAAAGATGCGTGAACGGATCGGGGCGTGGCAAGGGCGCGGATTGTTCATCTTTTATCTGCCAACATATTCACCGCATTTGAACATTGCGTGAAACACTCTGGCGCAAATTGAAATACGAAGGGTTGGCGGCGGAAGATTATGAGTCGAAAGCGCATTTGCAATATGCGGTTAGCCTTGCCCTTTCGACATTTGGAAAAAAGCCTGCAAATCAGGTTTTCAGGCTTCAAACATAGTTCAGTTTATTTGTGAACGACTACTTATCAAACACTTAAGGGTTATTAATTTTCAAAAACGGCTGACCTTCTGGCTTTAATCAAAAACTCATTCGCCCGACTGTAATCGGGATTTTCCGGCAAATTTGTTCGGGCGAAGGCTTCGTCAAATTGCCTGTGCAAATTGACGCGCCACTCGTTGACTTCGCGCCAGTCGAGTTCCGCGTTTTTTATCTGGAGCAGTTTCGGGCGATTTTCCGAAACGCGCACGATTAAATCCGCCTCGCGCAGAATTTCGATGCCTTGCAGCAGCAGTCTTATCAAGTGCATCGCGTGTTTCCATTTAACGTCGCCCGTCGAGCGCAAATCCGCTTCGAGTTTTTTGAACTGCGACATCACGTAGCCGTTATAAGTTTGATAAACCAATTTCGACAAAAAGATTCGCCGCATCGAAAGAAGTTCTCCGGCAAGTTCATTCGCGTATTCGACGAGCGGCGTGAAGAGACATTCCAAAATATTCGGATTCGCTTTGAGGGCGAGCGTCAAAAACTTACGCAGTTCCCAGTAACATTCTTCGGTTTCCTTGCTCTCGATTTGTTCGGGGACGCCGAACATTGACCAATGAATGTCGGCGGGCGGCAGATAAATCCCGCGCCGGTCGGTATCGGAATTCGCGTCGTCCAATCCGAAAGCCTTTGAGCCGACGACGCAGCGGTAAATGACGTAATCGAACAATCGGTAATTTTCAAGCGGCGAAATCAAACCGCTTTGTTCGGTTTGAAATTCTTTACGAATCGAAAAATCTTTGCGGTTCGCCATTCCGCAGCTTCCGTCAGGGAATTCAATTTGATAAGCGTGAAAAGCGTCAACCGGCAAAGCGACGATTTTCCCGACCGTTCCTTTTGTGTGAAAAGCGTTTTCGTTCAAAACTTTTATTTGATTGAGCAAAACAATCTGCGTTCCCTTTGGAATTATCAAATTGAATTCAACATCTTTCGCCTTTTTCATCCGTTCGATTTTAATAACAAACTGTGGTTTAGTGCTAATTTATGAAAAAAAACTTTGTCGCAAGAATCATAAACGGGCGATTTTTTAATCTTTCCACTTGCGCTCCCAAATCCGCTTTGATATATTTTATTTAGTTTGTGGTTGTTTGTTAGTTAGTTACTTAGTTAGTTAGTTAGTTCGTATCTACTTCGGTAGTTACTTTGTTAGTTAGTTAGTTAGTTAGTTAGTTTATTTACAACCACAACTGAAGAAAAGCCTGTTTAGCCGTCAAAAGCTATTCAGGCTTTTCTTTTTTCAAATGTTTTCTAAGTTATGCAGTTTTCACGCCGGTTGCTTATGCTAATTTATTGAAAGGAGAAAAACTGATGTCACAAAATTTTCAGGCGGGCGATTTTTTAATTTTTCAGATCGAAAGCGGTTACGGACTGCTGCGGATTTTGGCGATTGGCGAAAATGAGAACGGAACCGTTTGGCATCTGGCGGCTTACAATGAAATGTTTCTCGACATCGAAACGGCGGACGGGGCGCTTGCCGATCACCAATCGTTAACGATTAGTTACCCGCACCTTGCGCTCACTAATCGGGCGTTTGAAAGCACGCAGACGGCGAGGATGTCGAATGCGCCTTTGACTGAAAACGAATTGAAGAATTTGCGCGATTGGGAAACGAACCCGCAGCGCAAAGTTTCCGATCTTTCGGTCAGATTATTGCTCGGTTTGCGGTAAACTTGTTTTATTTAATTTAGAGTTTCGGCGTTTTAATTCCCTGTCTATCAAATCGAGTTCGCGGCTGACTTGACCCATTACCGCCGTATTTTCCTGCGCCCGCCTGATTAAATACGGCACGACATCTTTGACCGCGCCGTAAGGCACGTATTTTGAAACGTTGTAATCGTGCTTCGCCAAAACATACGAGAGATTATCGCTCATTCCGTAAAGCTGCGAGAAAAAGACGTGCGGGTGGTTGTGTTTGATTCCCCTTTCGTGCAGTTGTTCGGCGAGCATACAAACGCTTTGTTCGTTGTGCGTTCCGGCGACGAAAGCGATTTCCTCAATATTATCGAGACAATAATCAACCGCCTGGTTAAAATCTCTGTCGGTCGCCGCTTTGTCCGGCTGAATCGGCGACGGATAATTTAATTCTTCGGCGCGCGCCCGCTCTTTTTCCATATACGCGCCGCGTACGAGTTTGACCGCCAAAATGTAGCCGCCCGCTTTCGCTTTGCGGTGAGATTCTTTCAAAAATTCGAGCCGGTCGTGTCGGTAAAGCTGAATCGTGTTATAAACAATCGGCTCTTCGCGGTTGTATCTTTTCATCATCTCGGTCGCCAGATCGTCAATCGCGTCTTGAATCCACGATTCTTCCGCATCAATAAAAATCGGCTGTTTGATCGAGTGCGCGTAACCGCAAATCTCGACGACGCGCGTGAGGGCGCGTTCCCATTCTGCCGCTTCGCCTTTGAGTAATTCGCGTTTAGCGTTGATTTTTTCCAGGATGTCGAAGCGCGCCACGCCGGTCGTTTTGAAAACGGCGAACGGAACGGTTTCGTCCGCTTTGGCACGCGTCACCGTGCGCACAATCTCGTTTTTCGTGCTTTCAAAAACCGTCTCCGACAATTTCCCTTCGACCGAATAATCGAGAATCGTCCCGATGTGCGAGGCGCCGAGCTTTTCAATCGTCGGTTGGCATTCTTCAATCGTTTCACCGCCGCAGAATTGACGGAAAATCGTGCGCTTGACCAAGCCCTTAATCGGCAATTGAATGGAAAAAGCAAAGTCCGTCAGCTTAGTTCCGAGGTTGACGAGCGGCGCGAAATTCATCACTTTAAACAGCCAAAATTTTTCTTGGAGTTCGCTATCGGATTTATCGGCAAACGCCGTCGCCGTGTCCTGAAAATTAATTTTAAAGTCGTTCATTTTTTATCTCTTCGAGCAGTTCGAGTTCTTTTCGGGTGAATTTCACGCGGTCGTAAATCTCCGAGAGTTTTATACGGCACTCGATTGACTCGATTTCCAACTGTTCGTCCAAACCGAAATAAGCGTAAAGTTTCCAATTATTATCGTCTTGTTTGATGAAATGTTCGACTTGCGGTTTGTCCTGTGAAACCAAAATATAATCGGTCAGCGTCGAATTGAACATTCGATAGCGCATAAATTTATCGCGGCGGTCGAACAGTTCGGTCGAATCGGACAAAACTTCGATTATCACTCTCGGATTCAGAACGATGTCCCGGTAATCGTCATGATATTCCGGCTCGCCGGAAATCACCACCAAATCCGGGTAGGAAAACATTCCCTTTTTCGATTGTTGTAATTTCCGAGCGAAACCGCCGCTTTTGGTTTTCGTATCTCTCGATAACACGCGGCAATCCTTGCCTTTTAATTGGCTGCGCAGCTCGCCCGTCAGATTAACCGAAATATCGCCGTGCCTGACGGTTTCACCCGCCATCAAAAAAACTTCGCCGTCCAGATATTGATAGCGTTCGAGACTCTCGCGGTCGAGCTCCAGATATTCGCCGACCGTGAACGATTTCGCCGCTTTTTCTTTTAATTTCGCCGGTGTCATAACGGCTAATTTAGCAGTATTCGATTGAAAAACAAACGTCAATTGTTTCTTGCCGAAAATTACTTTATCATTTCAATTTTATTATGAGCAAAGGATTACCGAAACGCAGCGAAAATTACTCGGAATGGTATAACGAACTCGTCAAGCGCGCCGATTTAGCCGAGCATTCGGCGGTCAAAGGCTGTATGGTCATCAAGCCCTACGGCTACGCGATTTGGGAAAAAATGCAGCGCGCGCTCGACGATATGTTCAAGGCGACCGGACACCAAAACGCTTATTTCCCGCTGTTCGTGCCGAAAAGTTTTCTCGAAAAAGAAGAGGAACACGCCGAAGGTTTTGCTAAGGAATGCGCCGTTGTGACGCATTACCGTCTAAAGAAAAATCCCGACGGCGCGGGCTTAATCGTTGACCCCGACGCCAAACTCGAAGAGGAATTAATCGTTCGTCCGACTTCCGAAGCCGTCATCTGGAACACCTATAAAGGCTGGATTCAATCGTGGCGCGACTTGCCACTTTTAATCAACCAATGGGCGAACGTCGTGCGCTGGGAAATGCGGACGCGCCTCTTTTTGCGAACGACGGAATTTCTCTGGCAGGAAGGACACACAGCCCACGCGACGAGCGAAGAAGCTATTGAGGAAACCGAAAGGATGCTCGGCGTTTACGCCACTTTCGCCGAAGAATGGATGGCGCTGCCGGTTCTGAAAGGTTTGAAATCAGCGAATGAGAGATTTGCGGGCGCAATCGAAACTTACTGCATCGAGGCGTTGATGCAGGACGGAAAAGCCCTGCAATCGGGAACGTCGCATTTTCTCGGACAGAATTTCGCCAAATCTTTTGACGTAAAATTCGTCAATAAAGACAATCAACCCGAATACGCCTGGGCAACGAGCTGGGGCGTTTCAACTCGTCTGATGGGCGCGCTCATTATGGCGCATTCGGACGATAACGGTTTGGTTTTGCCGCCGCGCCTTGCGCCCGTTCAAACGGTCATCGTGCCGATTTATCGCAGCGAAGAAGATTTGGCTGTGATCAGCGAGCGGATAAATCCGATTGTCGAGCGACTAAAATCGCTCGGCGTGTCGGTCAAATACGATGCGGACGACAAATACAAGCCCGGTTATAAATTCGCCGAATACGAATTGCGCGGCGTTCCCGTTCGTCTGGCAATCGGAATGCGCGACCTTGAAAACGGCACGGTCGAAGTCGCCAGGCGTGATACTTTATCGAAAGAAACCATTGCGCTCGACGGCATCGAAGAAAAAATCGTCGCGCTGCTCGATGAAATTCAAGCGAACATTTATCAAAAGGCTTTGGCGTTCCGCGAAGCGAATACTTTTCAGATTGATTCGTGGGACGAGTTTAAAGTTCAAATTGAAAAGGGCGGCTTTATCGAAGCGCATTGGGACGGGACGAGCGAGACGGAAGAGCGAATCAAAGCCGAAACAAAAGCGACGATTCGCTTGATTCCTTTAGAGACGAACCAAGAATCAGGAACTTGCGTTTATTCGGGCGCGCCTTCAAAACAAAGAGTCGTGTTCGCGCGGTCTTATTAAAATAACCGCGACAAAACACAAAGCGACACGGAAAAGATTGAATCTTAAATTTTCTGACGTTTGCTTTTCGTTTTCAGAATAATTTCGCCCGCCTGCGTCAGCGAGCGAATCGGTGACAAATCTGCCGCGTCGCCGCCGCGTTCGGCGTAGCGCGTCGGAACGAGCAGATACTTTACCTGCGGCGCGTTTTCGTTAACGGCGAAAATCTGGACGAGCGAATGCAGTTCGCGGTGCGTTTCATTGGCGAGTGCGTGAGCGGCGTCGCGCAGAGTTTGCAAAAAATTCATCGCCCGCGAACGCCGATTGAATTCGAGGCGCGTATTTTTCTGGGTCAAAAAGTGGCTGATTTGATTGTGCGCTTTCGGCGGCTTGACCGCGCCGATGACGGCGAGATTACCCAGATTGAATTCCTTTAAAGTCTTTTTCACCTGGTTGATTTGCGGTTTCGCGCCGTCAACCATCAATAAATCCGGCAAGTCTTTTTTCGACGGCAACAGCCGAATGCGCTCGCGGACGGCGGCGGCGAGCGCGGCGGTTTCCGAAAGATTTTCAAACTCCCACACCAAACCGTCTTCTGTTTGCAAACCGCTGCTGGTCGCCGTGACGCGGGCAGCAACGATTTCCTTTCCCGCCAAATGCGCGACATCGAAACATTCGATGCGGCGCGGAGTTTTCTTCAAATCGAACAAAATTTTGATTTCATCGAACGCGGCTGATATATCGACGGACGTTTGATAGTTTTTGTGTTTGAAAGAATGGGCGGCGAGTTTCTGCGTTACAAAAACGGACGGCGGAAGTTTTTCCGGCATTTGCGCCAGGATTTTCACGCTGTGTCCGAAATTGAGCGTCAATTTTTCTTCAAGCGATTTTCTGCTCGGAAAATCACACGGCACAAAGATTTGTTTCGGCGCGTAGAATTGATAAAAGCCGTTGATAAAGTCCGGCAAGATTTGTTCGGACGTTTTTTTATCAACTTGAAAATCTAACACACCGACGGCTTTCCCGCGCCGCAGTGTCGTTAAATGAATTCGCGTGAAATCGTCTTTGTCGGTTAAGGTGATGACATCGTTCATCGCCGCCGCATTAATCTGCCATTTGGCATTATTCGTAATTTCTTCAATCGTCAGACGCGCGTCGCGCCATTCGGCAGCCTGTTCGTATTCCAATTGTTCGGCGAGCAATTCTATTTTCCGGTCAATTTTTTTCAACGCCGCTTCGCTCTGCCTTGATAAAATCAGATGAACGATTTCCACCGTATCGAGATAAGTCATGCGGTCGCAGATTCGTTCGACGCACGGCGCGAGACAGCGATGCAGAAAATATTCGGGACACGGCGCGTCGAAATTGCCCTGAATGTCGAGTTCGCACGGATGCAGACGAAATTTTCTCTGCAATAAATCGAGCAGGCGCCGCGCCATTCCAACGGGCAGAAACGCGCCGTAGATGTTTTGTTCGGGCGTTTTGTATTCGGGTCGGCGCGTGATTAAAAGACGCGGGAATTTTTCGTCGAGCGTGAGCTTCAGAAAAGGATAATTCGGATTTTCCATTAGTTTTCCGCTTCGAGCATCTGGTGAATCGCATCGAGCGAATCGGCGTCTTCGATTTTTTTATCGTCGCGCCATCTTAAAATTCGCGGAAAGCGCACGGCGACGCCTGATTTATGCCGCGTAGATTTTTGAATGCCTTCAAAGCCGAGTTCAAAAACGAGTTTCGGCGTGACCGAACGAACCGGTCCGAAAGTCTCCAGCGTGTTGTCGCGGACGAAGCGGTCAACCCGGCGAATTTCTTTGTCGGTCAAACCCGAATAGGCTTTGGCGAACGGCACGAGTTCGCCATTGTTCCAGACCGCGAAAGTGTAATCGGTGTAAAGACTGGCGCGTTTGCCCGTTCCGCGCTGCGCATAGATCATCACCGCGTCAATCGTCAGCGGATCAATCTTCCATTTCCACCAATCGCCGCGCGGTCGCCCGACCCGAAACGGCGAAGCAAGGCGTTTGAGCATAAAGCCTTCGACTCGGCGGCTACGGCTTTCGTCGCGGATTTTTGATAATTCTTGCCAGTTTTTCGCTTCGACAACCGGATAATAAATAAGAGTTTTTCGCACGTCTTCCGGCAAATTGTCTAAAATTTCGATTAGTTTGGCGCGTCTTTCCCGCAATTCGCGTTGACGGAAATCTTCGCAGCCGAATTCGAGCAAATCATAACAGAGCAGCACGACCGGGACTTCTTCAAGCAGTTTTTTGCCGACGGTTTTGCGCCCGATACGTCTTTGTAATTGCGCGAAAGCCATCACTTCGTCGTCTTTCCAGGGCAAAATCTCGCCGTCCAAAACCGTGCCGTCGGGCAGTGTGAAACTTGCCGTCGTGATTTCGGGAAAGCGTTCGGAAACCAAATCTTCGCCGCGCGACCAGAGAAAACTTTCGCCGCTGCGCCTGATAAGTTGCGCGCGTATGCCGTCCCATTTCCATTCGGCTTGCCAGTCTCGGATGTCGCCCAAATCTTCGAGCGGAAAATCGAGTTGGTGCGCCAGATGAAACGGATACGGACGCGATAAATCCGCGTCTTTGCTTGAGGCTTCGAGTAGATTTAAATAAAAATCGGCGTTCGGCGACCAGCTGCCCATCAAGCGGTGCGCGATGATTTCTTTTTCTATTCCCGACACTTGCGCCAGCGCGCGGACGACAAGCAGTTGCGACACGCCGACGCGAAAACTTCCCGTCACCAATTTATTCCAGATGAAACGCTCGTTCGCATCGAGTTCGTTCCACGCCTGCGCGACGGCTTCGCGCTGTTCGCTTTCGTCTAAACCGCGCAGCGGAACGGTTCTATTTTCAACCCAATAAGCGAGCGGCAATTCGCTACCCGTCGCCGTTGTGTCCGGCAACAATAGAGCAATCGTTTCGCCCAAATCGCCGACGGCATCATAAGACAATTCAAACAGCCAATCGGGAATTTCCGAGATTTCCGCCGCCCACATTCGCAGTTTCGCCGTCGGAATAATTTGTCGCGGCTTGCGCCCGCTCAGAAAATAAATCGCCCACGCCGCATCCGCCGCCGTTGCTTCTTTGAAGTATTTAACCATCGCCTCGACCTTTTCGTTCGTTTTATTCGTCTGGTCGAGCGCGAGATACAAATCGGAAAAGTTTTTCATTAAATCTTTTTCGGAAATTATTAGCCGCCGGTTAACGCGGATGACACGGATAAGGAATAAATTTAATTCGCGTCATCTGCGTTAATCCGCTGCTGATTTTCTTCCTCGTCTTTTGCCATTTCACTTTCCGGCGCGTCGCCGACGAATTTTGTTTCGAGTGGTCGCGCATCTTTACCGATGCTTTTCAAATAGCGCACCAAAATATCAATGCTACCGTGCGTGACCCAAATCTGTTCGGCTTCGGTCGCGTTAATCGCAGTCAAAAGCTCATCCCAATCCGCGTGGTCGGATAAGATAATTCCGCGGTCAACGGCGCGGCGACGGCGCGCTCCGCGAATTCGCATCCAGCCCGAGGCAAAACCCGTTGACTGCGCTCCGAATCGTCTCGTCCACGGCGTATCTTGCGCTGACGGCGGCGCGATTACCAAAGAACCGGCGAACTCTTTTTTATCGGAAACTTCGCCGACATATTTTGTCGGCGGAAACTCTACGCCCGTTTCGCGGTAATCTCTGGTCAAGCGTTCGACCGCGCCGTGCGTAAAAATTTTACCGATTGAAGCGTCAACGCTTTTCATAATGCGCTGCGCCTTTCCCAATGAATATGCAAAAATAACCGTCGCCTTTCCTTTTTCGACATTGCCGCGCCACCAATCGTTGACTTCTTCAAACAAAATCTCGGGTTTCGTCCAGCGGTAAATCGGCAGCCCGAATGTCGCTTCGGTGATAAAGGCGTGACATTTTACCGGCTCGAACTGAGCGCAGGTCGGGTCGAAAGTCAGTTTATAATCGCCGCTCGCCACCCAGACTTCGCCTTTATATTCAACGCGCACTTGCGCCGAACCGAGAACATGACCCGCCGGATGAAGCGAAACTTTCACGCCGTTAATGGTCTTTGATTTTCCGTATGAAATGGTTTCAATATTGCCTTCATTGTAAAGTCTGGTGCGAAAAAGACGCTCGCCTTCTTTGCTGACCAAATAATTCTTCGAACCGCGATAAGTGTGATCGGCGTGTGCGTGAGTTAAAACCGCTCGTTCGACGGGCAGCCACGGGTCAATATAAAAATCGCCGGGTTCGACGTAAAGACCGCGTTTGGTTGGTTTGATTAGCCGCATACTATTTGGAACGCCAGCATCTTGCTGGCAAACTCGCTGCCAGCAAGATGCTGGCGTTCCCTTTATTCTTTTATTATTTTCTTTTGACCAGAATTACCAAAGCAATGAAAGCGGCGCTCAACGCGCCGACAATGCCGTAAAATCCTAACTGGCTAGTTACCGTAGTTTTTATGCCGTTCACGTTTACGCTTGCAATCGAATTACTTGCTTCTGTTTTGGTAAACATATTGTTGCTGTTTAGCTTTGGATTCTCAATCGGTTTGTTTCTTTCTGCCAAATTTGCGATAACGGTTGTTTTGCCGGATGAAGCTATTTTCAAAACGCGATTTCCGGTGTGGACTGACGCCGTAAAAGGTCTTCCTTCCAAAACATAAACCTCGTCGCCAAATGTTGCTACGCCAATCAGCGACCAATCTTTTTCGGAAGTGAAAAACGTTGAAACTGCACCGTCCGAATTGATCTTTAAAAGCCGATTGTTCGCAAAATCAGCCGCCAATACATTGTTTTGCCGGTCAACATCTAATCCGAAAAGTTGCGGAGAATAAGCATCTAAATTTTCGTGATTTTTCGCTAAGACTTGGTTCGAGAAAATCGTTTTGACATTTCCGGTTTCATCTATTTTCCTGACACGATTCTCGTCCGTCAAATAAATCGCATTGTCTTTTCCGAAAACTAAATCCGTAATCACGCCGAACTCGGCTTTTTCTTTTCGCCCGTCGAGATAACCGTATTTGCCGCCCGCGTAAACGGTTGTTTTTCCATCAGCAGTGCGTTTAATGATTTTCGTTTCTTTCTTTTCGTTATTCCACGGTTCAACCGAATATGTATTCCCGCCCGCGTCTCGCCAGATGCTCAGTCCTGTGGGCAGATTCTCAGTCAAAGAAACTATTTCGGTGTATGCTCCGGCAGGCGACATTTTCCAGACCGCGCGCAGATTCTTTTCCGTTCGCGGTTCGTAAACATTTTCCCAACCGTAAACGTTTCCGCCTGCGTCAACAGACAAATCATGAATGTGCCTGCCGCTCACGCCCGCTCGAAAAATTGATAACTTGCCTTGCGAATCAATTTTGTAAACTGTTTCAAGATCGCTGAAATAAATACGCTTGTTCGCATCAATAACGATTCCCCAAGCGGGATGCGAAAAAACATCGGTCATCAGCGGAATGAAAAATAAATAACAGAACAAAATCGCAGTTTCAACAATTCGTCTCATGATTTTAAGATTCCTCTTGAAATAACGATCCTTTGAATCTCGCTCGTGCCTTCGTAAATCGTCGTAATACGCGCGTCACGGTAATATTTTTCGACCGCGTAATGCCGCGAGAAACCGTTGCCGCCGTGAATCTGGACGGCTTCGGCGCAGACTTTATTAGCGGTTTCAGATGCAAAAAGTTTCGCCATCGCCGCGTAAGTTCCCGTTTGTTTACTCCCCGCGTCCTTCATCGCGGCGGCGCGCAGAGTTAAAAGTCTGGCGGCTTCAATTTCGGTTGCCATATCCGCGAGTTTATGTTGAATAGCTTGAAATTCGGCAATCGGTTTGCCGAACGCCGTCCGGTCTTTGGCGTAATTCTTTGCTTCATCGAGCGCGGCTTGCGCGATGCCGACCGACAAAGCCGCGATGCCGATTCTGCCGTTATCCAAACTGCTGAACGCGACTCGCATTCCGCCGCCCAGTTCGCCCAGCACATTCGCTTTCGGCACTTTTACGTCTGCCAAACTCATCTCACAAGTTTGCGAAGCGCGTTGTCCCATTTTGTGTTCGATTGACGAAACCGCCAAACCTTCCGCGTCGCCTTCGATTAAAAAAGCGGTAATTTCCTTACGCCCGTCCTTTTCGCCCGTGACCGCCATCGTCAAATAAACATCGGCTTCGCCGCCGTTTGTCACCCATGATTTCGTTCCGTTCAGCGTGTAAAAATCTCCGTCTTCGACTGCTTTGGTTTTTTGATTGGTCGCGTCCGAACCGGCTTGTGGCTCGCTTAAACAAAACGCGCCGAGCTTTTCACCCTTTGCCAATGGCACAAGATACTTTTGTTTCTGTTCTTCCGTGCCGAAACTGAGAATCGGATAGCAGCAAACCGAATTAGTTACGCTGACAATCACGGCGACCGACGAATCGGCGGCGGCAAGTTCTTCGAGCGCGATGGCGTAGGAAACCGAATCGAAACCCGCGCCGCCGTATTCTTCGGGAATAATCATTCCGAGAAGTCCCAGTTCTGCTAATCCGTTCAATTGCTGTCGCGGAAACTTTTCCTCTTCGTCATATTCGCGCGCGAGCGGCGCGATTTCGTTTCGGGCAAACTCGCGCACCGAGTTTCGCACCATTTGCTGTTCCTCGTTCAAATCAAAATTCATAAAGTTATTATAAGCGATACGGAATGGAAAAGTCCTAAGTCCTAAGTGCTGAAGGAGAAATCGTTGCACTCAGCACTTAGGACTGAAGAGACTTTGCACAAAAATTAACGATTTGCCGTTTTAATGAACAGCAACTGTTGGCTGTTCGCTATACATTGTTCGTTGTTTCCAATGGTTATCTCTGTTTTTTAGTGAATAGTGAACAATGAACAGCGAACAGTTGCCGCCCGCTTTTCTGATTTTTGTGCAAAGCCAACTAAAGACTAAACTTTATCCCGCCATTTGAGAACTTCGTCTCGCAAAAGCGGATTTTGTTGAAGGCTCGCCGTGTGTCCTTGCGCGGCGGTGGCGCGTTGAATGTGCCAGTAGGATAGCCCGAGTTTTCCGATTGCCCGCAGATAATTGTTACGCGTTTTGAATCGGCTGCTAAAAAGACTTCCCAGAATCCAAAACGAACTGCGAAAAGCCGATGTTGCGATGTTCAGATGCTCTTGCGGAATCAATCCGCGAGCGACATCAATCGCCAGCATCTCCTTGAGAATTTTGTTTTGGCGATGCATCGTATAAAAAGCGAAACCGACGAACAACAGAAAGAAAGGAATTCCCAGTAGAAAATAAGTGATGACGAAATATTGAAGCCCGCCCACGACTGCCATCCCGTTCCAAATCGCGTGCAACAGAATCGCGCCTCCGTAACCTAGAATCGGCAGCAGAATCCGAACCAAAGTGTTATGAGATTCGCGAGCGATGCCGCAGCCGATTCCGGTCATCGCCGTAAACGTGACGTGAGCGAACGGCGACATCACGCCGCGCACGAGTAACAACGCGATTAATGTTTCTCTACCTTCGTTGATGGCGCGTCCGTAGTATAGAACATTTTCGACCGTCGAAAATCCGAGCGCAATGACGCCCGCGAAAACGATTCCGTCCAGAATGTCATCAAAATAATTGCGGAAAAATACCAATAGCAAAACCAGCCCCAAACCTTTCGAGCCTTCTTCGAAAACGGGTGCGGAAACGACCGCGCTAAAGGCTTCCCCGAAAAACGCGCCGAGCAGCGTGTTGACGGTAAAGGAGATAACAACGGCGACGAGCGCGCCCCAGGCGAAAGCCGCCGCGAGCAGCCACAGCGGTTCCGGGTCGTAGCGGTCGAGCCAAACGAGCGGCAGCAAATAAAACGTCGCCGGAACGAAAGCGATGATTGACGCACCGACTGCCGACGCGACGCCGACGCTGGCAAACATCAGCAAAATGACGATCAATGAGAGAAACACGGCGGAAAAAATCGCTAGCGCCGCGCCGATATATTTTCCCGTTTGGCTTTTTTCAACTGGTTTTTGAATGCGGCTGACGCCGATCCCTGTCGTCGAATTGCGCCAGCCGAACTGATTGGCTGGCGGCTTTCCAGCGGCGGGCGGCGATGGAAATTCCGATGGCTGAAATGCGGGTTTGAAATCAGGCGGTTCGCTTTGGCGTTTATCGGCTTCGAGATTTATTGTCGCTTCGACGCCGTTTGTTCCAAATTGAATCAAATCGCCCGACTTGAGTTTGGCGGTTTGAATTCTGCGGCTGTTCAGAAAAGTTCCGTTAGTGCTTTGATTATCAATCAAATAAAATCCGTCGGGCTTTGCTTCGATATAGGCGTGCTGTTTCAAGGCGGTTCGTTCGGTCAGCGGGTCGAGGCGAACGGCGCAATTCTCGCTGCGCCCGACGGTCAGGAAGCCTTCCGTCAACTCGTATTTTCTGCCCGCAAGCGTTCCGCTTTCGACCGTCAAACGTAATTTCATATTGGCAATGATAAAAGCAAAAAGCCCAAAGTCAAACGTATAAAATTAAGACTTTGGGCTACTGCTGCGAGTTTTATGATTTAAGAAAAATTACTGCGGCTGAACCGACGACGGCGAAGGCGTATCGCCGTTTTGCCCGAAGGTTTTCGAGACGAGCGCGCCGCTTGAACTATTGACCCGATACCAATTGCTCGAATTCGGTCGGAAAACCGCGACATCAGCTTTACCGTCGCCGTCGTAATCCGCTGGAATTAACGCGTCGGTTGGTTCGCCGAATTGATACGCGCTCAGCGAAGCGGTTCTTGAATTCAAGATATACCAGATTCCGTCTGATGGTCGGAAAACGGCATAGTCGGTTCGGCTGTCGCCGTCGAAATCTGCTGAAAGCGGTTTGTCGCCGCTGAGTCCGAACTGGCGTGCGAGCATCAAGTTTGAGGAACTTTGCAGAACATACCACGTGCCGTTTGACGGGCGAAAAACGGCGACATCGGCTTTGCCGTCGCCTTCAAAATCGCCGGTGAGGGGTTTGTCGCCGCTCGCTCCCCAGGCAACGCCGCGCAAACCGAGACTGCTTTGCGAAATATACCAAGCGCCGTTTGACGGGCGAAAAACGGCGACATCGGTTTTCCCGTCGGCGTCGTAATCAGCCGCGACGGGGATGTCGCCATTTGTGCCGAATTGTTGAGCGCGAAAGCCGCCCGTGCTGCCTAAAATATACCAAACGCCGTCGCTCGGTCGGAAAACCGCGATGTCTGATTTACCGTCGCCGTCGTAATCGCCCGTGACGATTTTGTCCGCGCTCGAGCCGAAATAATTTGAATTAATCGCGCTGTTAGAACTGTTTTCAGCCGTCCACAAACCGCTCGTCGGCGTATAGGTTGAGTAATCGGTTTTGCCGTCGCCGTCAAAATCCGAAACGACATTTTTCGCCGGTTGCGCTACTTTCGTCGCGTCAACGACCAGCAATCCGTTTCGCAAATCGCCGAGTATAACTTTATCCTGTCCGAGAAACGGGTAAACCGCCCAGTTGCCGTCGTAGCTCGTCGGCAAAGCGTTCTGCATTCTTTCGCCGCCGCAGAACAAATCCCACGGCTCGTCGGTCGGCTGCCGTTTCGATTCTTCGGTTTCGTGATAGGCGAGCTGATACGAATCGTATTGTCCGACTCGGCGCGGCTGGGCTGGATTGGTTATATCGAAAACCTGCACGCCGGCTTGATACCACGCTACATATAAATAATTTCCCATCACGACCGGATTGTGCGGCGAAACGGCATTCAAACCCAAATCGTTCATTCCGAGCCGGTTGACGAGCAGCGGCTGTGCTGGATTGGTGATATTGTAAGTGCGCAGATCGGCGTTGCCGTTGCTGGTTTCGCGGCAGCTATACAGATAATTTCCGTCTTCGCTCGACCAACTGCTGTGCATACTGTTTCCCGCCGTGATGCTCGTCGCATCTTCGATGTAACCGAGCAGCGTCGGCGCCTGCGTTCCGAGATTGGCGATGTCATAAATTTCCGTTCTGCCGCGCACCGAACTGTTTCCCCAGCCGGAGGTGAACATACGGTCGCCGCGAACGTGCATCGCGTGAACCCAAGAGACTTCCGTCGGATTAATGTCGCGGACGAAAACCGGATTCGCCGGATTGCTGATGTTGATGACTTTTAAAATTTTCGTTGAAAATCCGTTAAAATTTTCAATCAGATAATTGCCGTGAACGACCATTTCGTGAATCGAACTGAAGCCGTTGCCGCTCGTCTGATTAACGACGCCGAGCAGCTGCGGACTTGCCGGATTCGTCAAATCAACGATATGCACGCCGCCGCCGTTGCCGCTGCCGAAATAACCGCGATTGCCGACGACGATAGCTTCGAGAAATTGCTGGTTGTTGCCCGGATTATACCAGGCGGAAAGCGTTGGCGCGTCCGGGTTCGACACATCAAATATGAATGCTCCGCGGCACGAATAGCTTCCCATTACGGCGATGTTGCCGTCGGCGTAAATGTCTGCAAATTTTGAATTAGCCGAACCAGTGCAAGCCGGCGTAATTTGCGCCCGCAGCCGAACTTTCTGGGCAAACGCATTTTCGCTCAAACAGAAAACCAGACAGAAAAAGCTGACAGCAAAAATTGATTTTTTAAAACGAAAATTAAACGGATTATTCATAAAATCTCCAGCAACGACCGATAAACGTGGTTTTTTAGACTTGTATTCTGGCTTATTTTCGCGTAAAAAACAAGCATTCAAAAATTGAAACGAATGCGAAATGCGTTTGAAAAAGTTTTTTGATGCTGATTTCGCTTTTTAAGATGCCGCTTCTCGTTCTCGCTGTGAAGCGTCGCGCATTACCAAATCGAAAGTTCCGGGCGCGACTTTGCAAAACCGGCGGTTGCGATTTAAGGAGACGGCGATGGAAATCTGCGGGTTATTGCCTTTGAATTCAAAACCGCCCTCGCGCAGCAGATTGTAAAGTTCGCCGACGTGCATCGGCGAACTCGCATCGCGCAGCAGCAAAGTGCAAGCCTGCGTAATCGTGCGGTCGGCGAACCGATTGTTTTTCGGTTCATAGCCGGAGTTGATGTCGGAAACATTGTTGCGGTAATGGTTGTTGCGCGAATCGTTAAGGTAAGCGACCGAGTTGTTTCGACTATTATTCTGATTATTCTGATTTTTCAGATTTATCTGGTTGTGCCTTCTCGATTCTCTCTCCAACTGGTAATCGTCTTCTTCGTATTGCGGTTTTTTCGGGTTGATTTTCCAAGAAGTGTTCGACGCGCCCATCGTCGCCAGAATGCTGTCAATCGCTTCTTTGGTTTTCAGCGCGCTATTCTCCAAAGCCCCGATTTCGGTTCGTAGATTGTCAGCTTCGGACTCAACTTCGCGCAATCGTCCCATCAGGCGATTCTGCGCGTTTTTGGTTTGTCGCAAACTCTGTTCTAAGGTGGCGACTAGATTTTCTTCGTTTACCATAAGTTTATCTGCGATTGCCTCAAAGCCAAATTTTGATTCTCGAATTTTGAAGCGCGAAAATTTGCATTAACCTTCAGCCGTTAATAACACACAATCGCAAATCGCAAATTGAAAATCACTTGTTTCGTTCAATCATATAACTCGGAATTTCTTCCAAAGCAGAACGATACTCTGTTTTCGGCAATAGTTCAAGATTTTTTATCGCGCGGCTGGCGTAAGTATAAGCCATTCGGCGAGTTTCTTCCAACAGCGCGGCGGCTTCGAGTTTTTCAAGCAGCATCCGGCGCGAAAAATGCTGATAGCTGCCGTCGCGCATAATTTTTTCTAAATCCGATTTTACTTTCGGCTCTTTTTTGACCAGCAGAATCAGCGGCAGAGTCAATTTTCCTTCTAATAAATCCGCGCCCGCCGCCTTGCCCAAAACTTCTTCTTCCGCCGTAAAATCTAAAAGATCGTCGGCGAGTTGAAAAGCCGTGCCGAGATTCATCCCGAAATTTCTGAGCGCGATTTGCCAATCGTTCGGCGCATTGCTGAGAATCGCACCGATTTCGCAGCACGCCGAAAACAGATAAGCGGTTTTGCGTTCTAAAATATCAAAGTATTCGGTTTCGGAAATATCGGATTTCCCGAGCGTCGTCAGTTGAATCAATTCGCCTTCGGTCATTTTGCGCGTCAGGCGCGTGAGAATATCCAAAATCTCCAGACTGCGTTCCTGCAAAGAAGTTTCAAACGCCGACATATACAGCCAGTCGCCCATCAACACTGACGCTTGATTGCCGAACCTGGCGTTTACGCTTTGGCGGTTGCGCCTGGTTTCGGCGTTGTCAATAATATCGTCGTGAACAAGCGTCGCCGTGTGCAGCATTTCCATTACGGTCGCCAGCCGAATCACATTTTCGCCGGAAGCCGAGCCGCCGATCGCGTAATTCGATAAAACGAGCAGCGCCGGACGCACGCGCTTGCCGCCGGACGCGCGCAGATAATCGCCCAGATAATTAATAACCTGAATGTTTGAACTCGCCTGCCGCTCGAACTCGGCTTCGACTAAAGCCATCTCGGTTTTGATCAGGCTGAAAATTTTTTGCGCCGCGAGCTGCGGTTGAACCGCTAATTTTGAGGAAAAAGTTTGCATTCTTAATTCGTGCGGTAATTGTCAAATTGCATATCAATTCCGAAATCCTTCGCTTTGAGCGCGGCGATTGTTTCCTGCAGAGTGTCGCGGTCTTTGCCGGAGACGCGTACGGTTTCGCCTTGAATCGAAGCCTGCACCTTCAATTTGGCGTCCTTGATGTATTTGACGATTTCTTTGGCTTTTTCAATCGGAATTCCCTGCTGGATTTTCACCGTCTGGCGCACGCTGCCGCCCGCCGCCGGTTCTATTTTTTGGTAATCCAAAGCCTTTAAGGAAATGCCGCGTTTGATGAATTTCGATTGCAGAATATCATTCATATTCCTTAACCTGGTTTCGTCTTCGGCTGACATTATCAAATCTTTATCCGCCAGCTCGACGGTCGCTTTGCTGCCTTTAAAATCGAAACGCTGCGAAACTTCCTTTAAAGTTTGATTAAGCGCGTTGTCAATTTCCGCGTAATCGGTTTTCGATACGATGTCGAATGAATTTTCCTTTGCCATATTTTATCAAGTCCGTCTCTTTCGACTTAAATTTTCCTTGAACAATCTGCGAAATTAAAATATATTGTCTGTTAATCGAAAGATTGCTCATCAACCTGTCAGACATTTTACACTTTCCGTTTTGGCTTATATTTCAGAAGAGGTTTATTCAATTCTAAGTTTATTCAATTCTAAAAGTGTAATGCTCCCCATTAATCAAGCCTTCGCAAAGAGAGTAACTTGATTCTGTTTGAACCATTGGTTTTCAAAGGCGTTCGGCGTTTTGTAACCAAGTGCCGAATGTAAATAATTGGCGTTGAAATATTCGACAAACTTTTCCATCGCAATTGCCAGTTCCTCGACCGATGACCATTCTTGAAGCCAGCACAGTTCTTCTTTGATGGTGCGAATCAAGCGTTCGGTATCGGCATTGCCCTTCGGATTGGCATAGGCAGTAAACGCTTGTTTGATTCCCAACTGCCGACACCCGCGCATAAAGCTCAAAGATGTCGGCTGCGACCCGTTATCGCTCATCAGATTCAATTCGAGTTTTTCCGCCTCTCGAATACCGACAGCAAACTGTCGGCAAACTGCCTGATTGATTGCTTCAAGCCAATCGGAAGCGCGACTGCGAGTGCCAACAAATGCGCCGAGAATCTTCTTGGTGAACCAATCATTGACCACTACGACATAAGCCCAGCCATCTTTGGTTAAAACCTTTGTCATATCTACGCCCCACCAATTGTTCGGGCAAACGGGACGTGGTTTGCTCGCGTTCGACGCGCGGCGAGCTTTCAATCTCTCGTTACCTTTGACCAATAAATCGTTTTCTTTGAGCAGTCGGTAAACGCGCTTTTTGTTAATCCGCAGCCGCTCGACAAAACTCAAATATGCCCAAATCCTTCGATAGCCCCAAAACGGATGCTCCGCTTTGAGTCTGCGGATAATTGGCAAAACTGCTCGGTCAGATTCTTCGACTGCCGCGCTGCGCTGCCTCTGAGACTTTACCAATCGTTTTTTTTAAGTTCTATTGTTAACTCGCCGACCATCGTTTTAAGTTTTTGATTCTCACGCTCGAGTCGCTCTTCCTTTTTTGACTGCGCTTTTGTTTCAAAGACTTTCGACACGTTCTCCAAAAACTGTTCGCGCCACTTGTAATACTGTGTTTGATGAATCTGATATTCATTACAAATCTCAGATACGGCACGTCCTTTCAACCCTTGAACGACAATTTTCGCTTTCTCTTCCGCCGTCCAATTTCTGCCTCTTCCCATAAAAAGTATTCTCCTGTTTTATTAGAATACTCACTCTGAATCAGCTTTGTCTTAACGGGGAGCAGTATAAAAGGAACAATATACTATGAAAACAAATCATTCAAACATTCCATTCAAAGTTTATTTTTCGCTCTTCTTGGTATTTTTATTTTTCGCGTTCTCAAACGTCGCCGCGCAACCTGATTTAAACGTTGCTTCGCGCAGCGTGCCGAGGGTCAACGGCGGCGAATATAAACTTCCCGACAATACCGTCTGCCTGACTGACGAAGCCCGCGCCGATATCAAAATCCAATTACAAGAAAGCATCAATCAATTGCGGGCGGAAGGCAGACTGCAGGAGTTGAATTCTTTTCTGCCGCCGCTTTTTATCTTTCCGGTCGCCGGCAACGCCGCCGTCACCAACGATTACGGTTTTCACGGCATCTCCAATTTCGTTGACCAGAATCCGGCTTTTCCGAATCAACTGCTCGATTACAACTGCGGCACGCGAACCTACGACACTTCGGCTGGTTACAACCACAAAGGAATTGATATGTTCACGTTTCCTTTTTCGTTTAATAAAATGGACAACAATGAAGCCCTGGCAGTGGCGGCGGCGAGCGGGCAGATAATTTACAAATCCAACGGCAATTTTGATCGAAGCTGTTCACTTAACAGCAATAATTGGAACGCCGTCTATCTGCGCCACGCCGACGGAACGGTGTCGTGGTACGGACATCTTAAAAATAATTCGCTGACGACGAAAGCCGTCGGCAACCAGGTGACGCAGGGCGAATATTTGGGCGTTATCGGCAGTTCCGGCAATTCGACCGGACCGCACCTGCATTTTGAAGTTTACAACGCGGCGAACGCTCTGCAAGACCCGTATCAGGGAACTTGCAACACGATGAACCCCAGCGGCTACTGGCTCAACCAACCCGCCTACCACGATTCAAAAGTTAACAAAGTGATGACGCACTTCGCGCCGCCGTCTTTTCGGTCTTGCCCGAATCCCGATATCATCAACGCCAAAAACGTTTTCACGCCGGGCGGTCAGTTAATCGTCGCCTCATATTACCGCGATCAGCAAGCCGGACATCAAAGTCAACTCTCTTTAATTCGACCGGACGGTTCGGTTCATCAGAGCTGGACGCACACCAGCCCGCAGTCTTACGTCGCCTCTTACTGGTATTGGACGCTGACACTTCCTGCCAACGCGCCGACCGGCAATTGGAAGTTCCGCAATGTCTATCAAGGGCAAACTTACGAACACACATTTACAGTTCGTTTCGGCAGCTCGACGTTCGATTTCGACGGCGACGGGAAAGCCGACATTTCCGTCTTCCGTCCCGATTCGGGCGCGTGGTATCTGCAGCA
The DNA here is from genome assembly GCA_030448055.1 of Pyrinomonadaceae bacterium. Taxonomy (GTDB): domain Bacteria; phylum Acidobacteriota; class Blastocatellia; order Pyrinomonadales; family Pyrinomonadaceae. Next base: position 1,218,260 of record JAUJNR010000001.1, on the reverse strand, counting down.
ATCCGCCAACGGTTTCACAGGCGTGTCATTCGGGATTTCAACCGACAAAATCGCTCCGGCGGATTTTGACGGCGACGGCAAAACTGATCTCGCCGTTTACCGCGGCGGAACTTGGTATCTTCAACGAAGCCAAGCCCGATTTACGGGAATCGCTTTCGGTGCGGCAACCGACGCGCCCGTTCCGGCAGACTTTGACGGCGATGGTAAATCGGAACTCGCCGTTTTCCGACCGTCAACCGGAGCTTGGTATATTTATAATTTAGCAAACGGTCAAACATCCGGCGTGGTCTTCGGGACAACCGAAGACAAACCCGTGGCGGCGGATTACGACGGCGACGGCAAAGCCGATGTCGCCGTGTTCCGACCGTCAACCGGCGTATGGTATCAACAGCGCAGCGCTTTAGGATTTACGGGGATCGCTTTCGGCAGCCCGGAAGACAAACCGGTTCCGGCAGATTATGACGGCGATGGCAAAGCTGATGTCGCCGTCTTTCGTCCGTCGGTCGGAACGTGGTATCTGAACCGCAGCCAATTGGGATTTACCGGCATCCAGTTTGGCGTGACAGGCGATCAACCGACACCGGCGGATTTCGACGGCGACGGACGAGCCGATGTCGCCGTTTATCGTAGCGGAACTTGGTATCTGCAACGCACGACCGCAGGCTTTACGGGCGTAGCGTTCGGCGCGCCGACCGATCAACCCGTTCCCGGCGCGTTTATTTATTAATCTTATTGTTAAAACAAAAAAGGCGAGTGTCACCGAACACTCGCCTTTTTTGTTTAACTGTTGATTTTGAATAACCGCAGAAAATTTCCCGTCGTCGCGCTGGCTAACTGTTCCAAGTCTATTTGATAAAAATCCGCCAAAAATTTTGCCGTTTCAACGACAAACACCGGCTCGTTTCTTTTCCCACGAAACGGCACAGGCGATAAAAAAGGACAATCGGTTTCCATGAGAAGTTTATCGAGCGGCACAACGCGCGCCGCCTCGCGCAGATTCTCCGCCTTTTTAAAAGTGACATTGCCCGCGAAAGAAATTAGAAAACCGATTTGCATTAAACTCTGCGCCATCGCCGCCGTGCCGCCGAAACAGTGCATCACGCCGCCGCGAAAATTTTCGTCGCCGCATTCTTCCGATAAAATCTCCACCGTTTCATCGTCCGCCTCGCGCGAATGAATAATAATCGGCAAATCGATTTCTTTAGCAATCCGAATCTGTTTTCTGAAAACTTCCCGCTGAATTTCTCGCGGGCTGTGATCGTAATGAAAATCAAGTCCGATTTCGCCCCACGCAACAACTTTCTTCGACGATTTCACCAAATCAATCAAATAGTCTTCGGCTTTTTCATCATATTCTTTCGCGTCGTGCGGATGAATGCCGACCGACGCGAAAACGTTTTCGTAATGTTCGGCGATTTCTACAGCGCGCCCGATTTCGCCGTTATGCGGATTTCCCGTGCCGACGGTCAGCATCATTTCGACGCCCGCGTTTTTCGCCCGTTCAACAATTTCATCGCGGTCGCCGTCAAACGCTTCGCCGTCAATATGACAATGAGAATCTACAAAAATCATTTTTGATTTAATTCGGTTTGATGTTGTTTGGTGATTCTCATTAAAAAGCGCAAGGCTTCGTTGACCGAGTTGGAATCGGGAAAAACCTTCGCCACATCAACGTCAAGCTGAATTTGATTGAGCAGTTTTCGACCTTCGCCGACTTTTCTGACTCTCATATTTTTCAAGTCGTATTCGGGTTTTAATTCGTCATTCAAAGCGTCCGTGTTCATAATCTCTTTTTTCCTTCGGCGTTAATTCTCTCGCACTGATAATTCTAAAGCTGTTTTCTCTTTCAGTGTAAGAAACAATCAAAAGCCTGTTTTGCTCGGATTCGCCGACCATCAAAAATCGTCGTTCTCCTTCAGAATGTTCATCGTCAAACAAATCTATGTTGAAGAAATCTCGCCAAACCGTTTCAGCTTCTTCAAAACTTACGCCGTGTTTTTTGAGATTCGTTAGCTCTTTTTCCTTATCCCATTCATATTGCATAACGATTCAAAATGTAAAGGAGTAAATACCAAATAATGTAAAAACTATTGTTGTCCTAGTTTTCCGTAAATTTATTTCAATCTCGCGCCGATGTCCACGTTTTCAATAAATGTTGCTAACGCCGGTTTTTCGCCTTCGTCGTTTTCAAGGCTCGCCGCGCAAATCATTCCCTGCGATTCGAGTCCGCGCATTTTTCTGGGTTTGAGATTCGCCACGACGACGACTTTTCTGCCGATTAATTTTTCCGGTTCGTAATACTCGGCTAGACCGGCGAGAATCTGTCGCGGTTTCTCTTCGCCCAAATCAATTTCAAACCGAAGGAGTTTGTCGGCTTTCGGAATGCGTTCGGCGACTCGGATTTCGCCGACGCGCAGTTCGACTTTGAGAAAATCGTCAATCGTGATGAAATCGTCTTCGCCGTTCGCTTCTTCGGTCGGCGCAGTATTTATCAAAACATCCGTCGGATTACGCGCGCGCGAATCTCCGTTTGGCGCAGAAGCCGTTTGATTTGAGATTTCGGCATTCGATTTGGTTTCTTTTGATTGTTCTTTGATTTCGTTCATAACTTTTGTTTTATCAATGCGCGGAAAGACGGCTTCGGTTTCGCCGATTTTCGTTCCCACCTTTAATTCTGCGTAAGATAAATTTTCGGGGTTTGTTTTTGAAACGTCTTCACTCAAACCGATTTGCGCGTAAATCTTTGCGGTCGCCTCCGACATCACCGGGTAAAGCAAAACGCACAGCCAGCGCAGAGTTTCCGTTGCGCGATACAAAACCGCGTTCAGCGTCTCAGCTTGGTTTTCGTCTTTAATTAATTCCCAGGGTTTCGCGTCGGAAATCATTTTGTCAATCCGCGCAATTACCGTCCAGAGAATTTCCAGCGCGAGACTAAATTCGTAGTTGTCGAAACGCCGCAGAAACTCATCGCGGGCGTGTTCGAGAACCGAAACCAAATCTTGTTCGTCCGGGCTGATTCCGGCGCGTTTGGCGTAGATATAATTATGCTCCTGGATTTTACCGCTCGGAATTGCGCCGTCGCGGTATTTGTTAATCATCGAAAGCGTGCGGCTCGACAGATTTCCCAAACCGCTCGCCAAATCAGCGTTCGTTCGTTCAATCAAACTTTCGTAACCGAATTTTCCGTCCTGCCCGAAAACCATTTCGCGCAGCACAAAATAACGGATCACGTCGGTCGAAAAATTGCGGTGCAGAAATTCCAAATCAATCGCGTTGCCCAAAGTTTTCGACATCTTCCGCCCGTGACTGTCGAGCCACAAACCGTGCGCGAAAACTGTCTCCGGCAATTTCAAATTGGCGGCGTGCAGAAAAGAAAACCAGTAAATTGTGTGAAACCGCAGAATATCTTTGCCGACCAGATGCGTCACATTGCTCCAATACTTTTCAAATCCGACGCTTTTTCTTTCTTCATTGCCATAACCGATTGCCGTAATGTAATTCGAGAGCGCGTCAACCCACAAATAAATCGTGTGATTTGCGTCGCCGGGAACGGGAACGCCCCAATAAACGGATTTCTTTTCGCGGCTGATTGATAAATCCTGCAAACCGCTTTTGATGAAAGAAACGACTTCGTTGCGCCGGGCTTCGGGACGAATTAAATTACGATGCTTTTCAATCGTTTCGAGCAGAAATTCGCTGTAATCAGACAGCCGGAAAAAATAACTTTCTTCAGCCACGCGGTCGAGCGTGCGTTCGTGAATCAAACAACGCGGCGCGTCTTCACCGGCACGCAATTCGTATTCGGCTTCGGTTTTAAATTCGGCGCAGTTCGGACAAAACCACGCTTCGTAGAAACCTTTGTAAATAGTCTCATTGCCTTTCGGCGTTCGGTTCGCCGCGATTTGCCGCCAGAGATTTTGTACCGCTTCGTAATGAAACGGTTCGGTCGTCCGCATAAAAACGTCGAAACCGTTTAAGCCGAACTGTCGGTAAATTCGCTTGAATTCATCGGAAACATAATCAACGTATTGTTTCGGTGTCTGATCGTTTTGTTCGGCGATGCGCTGAATGTTGATGCCGTGTTCGTCCGTTCCGGTGAGAAAATAAGCGTCAAAGCCGCGTTGCTTTTTATTCTTCGCAATCGCGTCCGCCACAATCGTCGTGTAAAGATGTCCCAGGTGCGGCAGGCTGTTGGCGTAATAAATCGGCGTTGTTATGTAAAAGGTTTTCATATCAAAGTCAAAAAAAGATTTTGCCACGAATCGCATAAATAACACGAATAGAAAAGAAAAAATAATTCGTGTTATTTATGCGATTTGTGGCTAATTTCTTTGCGTCTCGTAAGCTATTTTCGATTCGGCTGCGATTTCGCAAATTCGTCGGTCGCGTTGTAGCGCGGCAAATTCGCTGCGTTGCCGACGCGCATACCGATAGCGAATGAAGTTTCGACAAGCTGCACCACGCCGTCAAACCGCCAATCGTCGCGGAATTCGTCAGACGGCTGGTGATAATGCAGACGGTTGAATTCGTCGAAGGTTTTCGATGCAAAATCTTTCGGCTTTCCGATGTAATCCGTGCCGCTTCTGATACTCAAGGCGGGAATGCCGACTTTGGCAAGCGGGAAATGATCGGAGCGGAAAAACGAGCCTTGCTCCGGTCTGGCGTCTGGTGCGAACTTCATTTTGCGCTCGCTCAAAACGGCGTTGACAACCGCTTGCAAATCCGAGCGTTCCGCGCCGAGCGCGCCGTAATCGTTCGTCAAACCGTAAAGATTGCTGCCGTCAATGTTGATATTTGCCGCTGTTTTTTCGGGCGGAAAAACCGGAAATCTTGAATACCATTCCGCGCCCAAAAGACCTTGTTCTTCGGCGGTCGTGAATAGAAAAACGCTCGAACGCTTCGGACGTTCCGCCGCGGGCAGTTTCGTCAACGCTTCGGCGATTGCCAACACCGACGCGCAGCCGGTCGCATTGTCGAGCGCGCCGTTGTAAATCGCATCGCCTTTGTCGTTCGGAATGCCGACGCCGAGATGATCCCAGTGCGCCGTGTAAATGACGTATTCGTTTTTCAAATTTGCGTCGCTGCCTTCAAATAAACCGACGACGTTGTTTGAATCGAGTTTTTTTGTTTCGCTTTTCAAATCAATTTTCGCCGTCAAACCTAATTTAACCGGCTGGAAATTTCTCGTCTTCGCCTGCTCGCGCAGTTCGTCTAAATTCTTCCCGGCTTGGGTGAAAACTTTGCGCGCCGCCTCTTCCGTCATCCACGAACGCATTTGTAAAAACGGCGTTTTGTCGGCGGCAGTGCGAGCGATGTCGAAACGCCACGAACCGTTCGACGTGCGCACGACGTTCCAGCCGTAGCCAGCCGAATCGGTCGTGTGAATTAAAATCACGCCCGCCGCGCCCTTCCGCGCCGCTTCTTCAAATTTATACGTCCAGCGCCCGTAATACGTTAGAGCCTTTGCGCCAAACAAATTCGGCTCTGCCGCAGTTGCGGGCGGGTCGTTGACCATCATCACGAGAATTTTCCCGCGATAATCTTCGGCGTTTCCTTTGTAATCGTTCCATTTCTGTTCGGGCGCATCAACGCCGTAACCGACGAAAACGAGTTCGGCGTTGAGATTCACATTCTCCGTCTGCGCCCCCGTAAAGGCGACGAATTCGTCGCCGAATTTATACGCCGCATCGCCGACGTTCAAAGTCGTATTCGGGTCGGCTTTGACGGCGACCAGCGCGACCGGCTGAAAATATGAACCGTTATTGCCCGGCTTTATGCCGACCATTTCCAATTGGTTGGCGATATATTTCGCCGCGAGTTCGCCGCCGCGACTTCCCGGCGCGCGTCCTTCAAATCCGTCGTCGGACAAAAATTTGACGCTGGATTTTATCTTTTCTTCATTAAAAAGATTCGTGTATTTACCACTCGTTTGAGCGAAAATCGAAGTCAACGAAAAAATCGTTAACAATGCAATCAAAGACAATTTTTTATTCATACTTCACTCCTTATCCTTTTATTAAACTCATCGCTTCGGCTCGCGTTCTGGCGTCTTTTCTAAATCCGCCGAGAACGCTTGAGGTAATGGTTATCGCGCCTGGTTTTTTCACGCCGCGCAGAGTCATACAAGTATGCTCGGCTTCGATGACGACCATCACGCCGATTGGTTGGAGTTCGTCGAAAAGCGTCTGCGCGATTTGCTGCGTCAGGCGTTCCTGAACTTGCAAACGACGCGCGAAAATCTCCGCGATTCTGGCTAATTTCGACAAGCCGACGATACGCCCGTTTTTCGGAATATAAGCGATATGACATTTTCCGACGAACGGCGCGAGATGATGTTCGCAGACCGACGCGATGGAAATGTCTTTGACGATGACCATTTCGTCGTGCGAATCGCCGGGCAGCGCGACGATTTGCGCCGCCGCATCTTCCCACATCCCTTCGGTTAGTTCGGCGTAAAATTCCGCCACGCGCTCCGGCGTTTTTGCCAAACCGTCGCGGTCTGGATTTTCCCCGATTCCTTCGAGCATCAGGCGTACGCCGCGCGCGATTTTTTCCAAATCAATCTTTTTTTCCAAAATGTTTTACCTCGTAATTTTCATCGCCATCACCGATTTTATCAAGCCGAACTTTTTTTCCAGAACAATTTCAGCTTCGGGAAAAAGTTCAGCCATTTTCCGCGCGTTGAGCAAATTGAAATCCGGCGGCGTACCTTTTATCCAGAATTTGTTGGAAACGCCCAAAACTTTCAAAAGCATGTAACGCGGTAGAAATCCGGCGAGCGGCAGCAACGAATGACTTTCGATGAAAAATCCGCGATTCGGCGTTTGCACGAAAAAAGATTTTCCGACACGGCGAACTTCGTCGGCGAATCGCACTTGATTCGTCCAAGCCGACTGGCGAAACTCGTCTTCATCGACGATTTCCCAAACGGCGCTTTTCGGTACGGTTACATGTTCGATGACCGACGAACAATAAACGATGTCGAATTCGCCGTCGGCAAACGGCAGTCGTCCCGATTCGTCGAGCATAACCGTTTGGTAACCGAACTTTTCGCGCCCGTAATCGAGCGCGCTTGTTTCGATGTCCGCGATAAAGACATTCTCCGGCGGAACCGGCGTTCCCGCTAAAACCAGATTGATATTCTCGCCGTTTTCCGAGCCAATGTCCAAAATGCGCGTCGTCTCGTCGAGTTTAAATCTTTGTCGAAAAATGTCGGCGCGTTTCTGCCGCGCTCGTCTGGATGCCGCCCAAAATATTTTCTGTAACCGATTCATTCGGCAGGTAAATTCAATTTACCCAAAATTCTTTTTTCCATTTCGCGCAAAGAAATTTTCGACCGCCTGGCGAATTCGCGCATCTGTTCATATTCCGGCTTGACGTTGATAATTTTATCGCCGAATTTCGCAATCTTCAGGTCAATCGTTCCGAATTCGGTCTCGACTGTCACGATTTCGCGCGGCAGACAACTTCTCTCCATCTCCGAGACGCGCACGCCGAGCGTCGTCGTTTCGGCGTATAAAAGTTTGATTAGCACTTCTTTTTTTTCCCGACTGCAAAGAATCGAAACCATCGTCGCCGGACGATTTTTTTTCATCTGAATCGGCGTAAACCAACAATCGAGCGCGCCCGCGTCAAATGCACGCTCCATTACGTAACCCAAAGTTTGCGGCGATAAATCGTCTATATTAGTTTCGAGAAGAAGTATGTTTTGGTTTTTGGCTTTTAGCTTTTGGTCTTCGCTTATAAATTCGCTTGCAAAATGACTTTGCACTTTGGACTTGGGACTTTGGACTCCTAAAATCAACCGCAGCGCGTTCGGAAAATCTTTATATTCGCGCGTTCCCGCGCCGTAAGCAGTCCGCTCGATTCGCATTTCAGGAATCGGTCCGAACTCGTCGCAGACAGTTTTGATAATCGCCGCGCCGGTTGGTGTAATTAACTCGCCTTCAATTTCAGTCGAGTAAATCGGCGCGTCTTTTAATAATTCGGCAACAGCGGGCGGCGGAACCGGATATTTGCCGTGCGCCATTTGGACAAAACCGCTGCCGACGTGAATTTTCGAGCAGACGAATCTTTCGATTCCCAATGATTCAAATCCGACGCACGCGCCGACGACATCAACGATGGCGTCCATCGCGCCGACTTCGTGAAAGTGAACTTTGCCGATTTCGATGCCGTGAACCTTCGCTTCGGCAGCGGCGAGATTTTGGAAGATTTTGACGGCGCGATTTTTTACCGAATCCGAAAGACGCGAATCGCTGATAATTTTTTCGATGTGGTGCAAATGCCGATGCGCGTGTTCGTGGGAAATTTTGACAAGCGCGTGAACGGCGGCGATGCCCGATTTATCTCTGGTCGTGAATTCGATTTCAAAATCGGCGACATCGAGCCGTTTTATTTGTTCGACGAGTTCACTTTCATCAACGCCGAGCGCGACGAGCGCGCCGAGAATCATATTGCCGCTCGCGCCCGCGAAACAATCGAAATAGAGAGTTTTCATAAATCAAATCTAATGACTCGGCGCAGACGGATCGAGCGTATTGATGGCATCGCTCGCCGCATGATGCGCGTCGGGCAGAAAATAAAACAAAATGCCGAGAATCGCATAAACCGAAAGAAGCTGCACGCCTTCCATCCAGTTGCTTTCGCCGTCCGAACAGATTTGCTGAACAATTAAAATCGAGGCGATAACGGCGACGACTTCGGGAATCGTGAATTCGAGATTCATCGGTTTGCCGAACAAGTAAGAAGCGAAAATTAGAACAGGCGCGACGAACAGCGCGATTTGCAGACTTGAGCCGAGCGCGATACCAAGGGACAAATCCATTTTGTTCCGCATCGCCATCAAAATCGCCGACGAATGTTCCGCCGCGTTGCCGATAATCGCCACGACGATCACGCCGACGAAGACTTCCGTGAATCCCAATGAGCCGCGCGCCGCTTCGACTGCGCCGACGAGAAATTCGGAGATCAGCGCGACAAATGCCGTCGCAATCAAAAGCGTCAGAATCGAACGCTTTTTCGACCAATGCTCGCCCGCTTCCTCTTCTTCGTGACCGACTTTCTGCGGCGCGCCCGTTCTGGCTTCGCCGACGAACAAATCCTTGTGCGTGACCAGCGAAAAATAAAGCGTCAAGGCATAAGTGCCGATTAGAACAATCGCAATCGCCAAAGATAAAGTTTGTTCTTTTTCAGGAGTCCAACCGCCGCCGACAACGGGAACTTGCGCCGCAGCGACATGAAAAATCGTCGGTATCAGCAAAGCGATTGCGCCGAGCGTCAGCGCGGTTGCCGTCGTGCTTGCCGCCGTCCGGTCAAATGTCTGCGTTTTGAATTTCGCGCCGCCCGCCAGCAGCGAGAGACCGAGAACGAGCAGCAGATTGCCGATAATCGAGCCGGTGATTGAAGCCTTGACAACTCCTTCTAAACCTTTCGAGAGCGCGAACAGCGCGATAATCAATTCCGCCGCGTTGCCGAAAGTCGCATTAAGCAGCCCGCCGATTCCCTGCCCGAGATGTTCTGCCAGATGTTCGGTCGCCTTTCCCATCCAGCCCGCGAGCGGAATAATCGCCAGACACGAAACGATAAAAAGCCAAGTCGGATTTTCAAACGTTGGAACAAACCGCAAAGCAATCGCAATCGGAACAAAAATTAAAAGCCAGTCTAGCGACGGCTTGAGCCACGAAGTTTTTTTTGTTTCAGCCATAAATTGTTTGAATTTTTTCAAAAAATGTTCTGAACAGTTTAGCTGAATTTTCTTGAATTGGGGAAACGACGCGTTGGATTATTTCCGATGCGTGAGCGGCAAATTTATAGAATCGTCCAAAATTAAGCCGATTTCTGTCCCAATCAAATTCTCTGCACTAAATCGTAGCGACAAAATCAAATGGGGTATTATTTGCACTAATTAAATACAAAAATCATCTTGTTTCAAGCCGAAATCGCTCTGGCATCGCAATTGCCAACAGAGTATCTGAGTTAATCTCCCCGCAAAATAATCACTATTTGCGAAAATTATAGTTTTACAAGGAGTAAAAGAAATGATGAAAAAGTATATCGCTACATTGATAATGATGGTCGTGCCGGCAGTTACCTTACCGCTGGCGATGCCGACAACGGCTGAAGCGCAAAAACAATACGTTCAACGCTATGTTGACCGAAACGGTCGCGTTCGATACCGACGAGTTGCCAAACCGAGTTTTTATCGTCGCCATCGTAATCGAAGCAACGTTGCTATCGGAACAGGCGCCGGCGCATTAATTGGCGCATTGGCAGGCGGCAAAAAGGGCGCGTTAATCGGCGCGGGCGTCGGCGCAGGTAGTTCGGCTCTCTACACTTACAAACTCAACAAAAAGAAACGACGATATTACAAAGTTCGCCGTCGTTAATCAGCCAATAGAAATTTGAACTAAAGAAGGCTTGAGAAGTTAAATTCTCAAGCCTTTTCTATTTGCCCAATGTATATGCGTTTAGCCGTCGGATTCTCCCGGCATAATCGGTATCTGCCAAAATGAACACGCGATACACTTTTACCAGATAGTTTTAATTGTTTGCAGAGTCTGAATTTGATGGTCTTTAGTAACAAGCGGTAAATTCAAATGCAAAGCGGTAGCGGCAATAATTCGGTCGGGCATATCGGGAATAATCGAACGCGAAATTTTCCCAACATGCTCGGCAACTTCGCGGCTTATTTCAATCAACCTGAAAGCGGTTGTCGAATCGTCCAAAGCGTCACGCAGCAAATCCAAAACATCTTGCGGAATTTTGCCTTTTTCAATCAGGTAAATCAATTCGACGATGGTAATTGAAGAAACAAAAATAATTCCGTTCGCTTCGGCGTTATCTATCGCATTTTCAGCAGGATTTGAAAGTTGTGTGAGGTCGGCGAAATACTAAATTACAATGTGAATATCAATGACAATATCCGCCATAAACTATTTTTCGTTTTCCGTATCCTTCGTATAACCACGCCACATTTCGTTTCTGGCTTCCCGAATGTCTTCTTCAGTAATTTTGATATTCAAATTCGCTAAAGCGCCTTTCATCGAACGGCGCGGACGCTTAACCGCTTCCTTACTTTCCAAAAACTCGGCAAAATCCAACAATTCCTGCTGGCGATTAACGGGTAAAATCTTAAATTTTTCCAACAAAACTTCTTCCGATGTCATAATTTCACCTAGCAAAAGTTAATTATAATTGTTATGTGCTTTTAGAATATCATCATCTAAATTTTCAATTTGAATAATAGAATTTATTACAAAATTTAATACATATTCGGCTTCTTCCCTTGTGGGTTCGTTTCCAATTATCTCAGTATAATGAACCCCATAATTCGGACAGTTAGTTAAGGTGGAAAATGATGATAAAATTGCCATTGAAAAATGACCATGGCAGCCACCAAAAAACGCAATGTTTATAAACCGGAATTCAAAGCCAAAGTTGCTTTGGAAGCCGTTCGGGGCAAGTTAACGATCAACCAGATTTCCAAACAATTCGGAGTTCATCCGAATCAGATTTCCAAGTGGAAGAAACAGTTTCTCGAAAACTTGCCACAGATTTTTGATAATTCCAAACAGCCGTCAGCAGAAGCAGGCGAGGAATTGACCAATCAATTGTATCAACAAATCGGGCAGCTGAAAGTTGAGCTTGATTGGCTCAAAAATCTTCCCTTATCAGTTAGAGTGCGCCGCGAGTTGGTCGAGCCGGAGAATGAAAAGATCTCGGTAGCAAGGCAATGCGAGTTGTTAGGACTCAATCGGACAGGTCTTTACTATCGCTCAAGAACCGAGAGTGTTGAAGATGGGAATCTGATGCGGCTGATCGATGAGCAATATACGCTGACGCCGTTTTACGGCTACCGGCGCATGACGGTTTACTTGCAGAAATCGGGTTTTCGGGTCAATCACAAACGAGTCAGGCGCTTGATGAGAAAGCTTGGACTAGAAGCCATTTACCCAAAGCCTAATTTATCGAAGCCGGGGAAGGATCATTTGACTTACCCGTATTTACTTAGAGGCGTGGCGGTCGAATATTCCGATCAGGTCTGGGCGTGTGATATTACCTATCTCAGATTGGGCAGCGGATTTGTTTATCTGCTCGTGATTATGGATTGGCATTCGCGCTTTGTGATCGAAATGGAAGTCTCAAACTCGCTCGAGTCGAGCCCGTTTGTCGAAGCCTTGAAACGAGCGCTCGCGAAAAGCAAACCGGAAATCTTCAATTCCGATCAAGGGAGTCAGTTTACTTCGGTCGAATGGCTGAAGGTTTTGCAGGAGAACAAAATTCGGATCAGTATGGACGGACGCGGACGCTGTTTCAACAACATTTTCGTTGAAAGATTATGGCGTTCAGTCAAACAGGAAGAAGTATATTTGAAGGAATACGCGGATGTCTGGGAAGCGGAGGAAAGTTTGCGGCAGTATTTTGAATTTTACAATTATCAAAGACCACATCAATCACTGAACTATCAGACACCATTTGAGGCGTATCAAAAAGGACGAAAAACAGAAGAAAATATAAAGGAGCAAAACCGGCAATTTTAGATAACCAAATGACACCTTAAAAAAGTGAGTTTTCTGTCTCGACAAAGGGGTTCACTTTACTTGTTCTAACAAACGCTTTAAATAGTTCTCTATCCAACTCGTTCTTATAAATTCCTTTCTGAACAATAAATCCTTCAATAAAGTCAACAGAAACCCTTTCTGTAAGTAATGTTGCTATTCCTTCTATCATATACTCGAAAGAAACTATGGATTTAATTGTCGCATCCGTCACTTCTTGATTTGCTAAATGTAATTCTGCTTCCTTTAATCTATTTTTGGCAGTATCATTCTGAATTGTATCTACAAGACTAATTGACTCAAAAGATTCTCCCCAGACATCAAAGAAAGTTTTTTCCAGAAAATCTCTTGTATATGTTCTACTATCGCTTACTTCAATTTCACTCGGATACCTTGCGTGATGCTGAGTTGCATTTCTTAAATCGTGGATACGCTGAATCTTTATTACATCCGACAAGGTTTTGCTGTGATTTCCCAATTCAGCTTCAACTTGTTTTATAACATCTGGAAATGGATGTTTAAGTTTGATCGTTGCATTTAAGGCTACAGCGATTGCTTTCAAGACAGTTTCATTTGCAAGATCAAATCCAACAACTGCCAGCATTCGGTCAACAACTCTATGCGTAAATTGCGACTGTATCAATGCACGTTGATATATTTGTTTTACGAGAATTAATTTGTTTCTTGTAATTACATCAAGAGAAATTAACATAATAGTTTTGCATTAAATCCTTAAAAACTTATGTCTCTTTTACCATCGGAATTTTCACATCATTCTCTTTCGCAAACTCAATCGCTTCCGCATAACCCGCATCAACGTAGCGAACAACGCCTGATTATTACGAATCAATATAGCCGTCTTTTTCATTGCGTTTTTCTTCGCGCTTTCTGCCGTCTGCCAAATCGAACAGTCGCTCATAGCCGTGCTTTGCCAAACCCCAAGCCGCTTTGCCGTAGAGATTGATGATTTTTTCTTTGATGAGTCGGCGATTGACCAGATTTTTTTGACTGAGCAGAAAAACCGCGTCTTCCTGGTCTTTGAAACGTCCGGCGATAAATTTCAAAATGACGAGCCATTCGGCGGTTAAAATCGGCACGTCGTTTATTCTGACGGCTTCGGTTAGTGCTTGCCGGAATAAACTCTTAAACTCGTCTTTGCGGATAATCCAATCAACCGCAACCGCTTTTCGATTCGTTTTGATAAGGTATCGCTCGCCGCCCTGACGCAGAAGACCTTGATTTTCAAGCGGCAAAAGTTTATCGGCGATAATATCAATGTCCTTTGTCGTTCGGTCGCTGCCGTAAAGAGCCATCGCCAAACCGCCGACCAACGCCCATTCAACCGCGTTTTCTTCGGCAATTTCAGCGACGGCTTTAATCGCTTCGGTCGCCGATTCTTCGTCAAGTAAATCAAGATTGATGGTCATACGAATTCGTTACTTCATCATCGGAACTTTGACATCGTTTTCCTTCGCAAAATCAATTGCCGTTTCATAACCCGCGTCAACGTGGCGGACAACGCCCATTCCGGGATCGGTGGTTAAAACTCTTTCGATGCGCCTTGCAGCTTCCGGCGTGCCGTCGGCGACGATGACTTGTCCGGCGTGGAGCGAATAGCCGATGCCGACTCCGCCGCCGTGATGCAGGGAAACCCAGGTTGCGCCGCCGACGGCGTTAATCATCGCGTTCAGATAAACCCAATCGGCGATGGCGTCCGAGCCGTCTCGCATCGCTTCGGTTTCGCGGTTCGGACTCGCCACCGATCCGCAGTCGAGATGGTCGCGCCCGATGACGATTGGAGCTTTGAGTTCGCCGCTTGCCACCATTTCGTTTAATTTCAAACCGGCACGGGCGCGTTCGCCGTAGCCGAGCCAGCAGATTCGCGCGGGCAAGCCTTGAAACTCGACTTGTTCCTGCGCCATTGTCAGCCAGCGCGCGAGATAGTCGTTGGCGGGAAACAGATTCATAATCGCTTCGTCGGTTTTATAAATGTCTTCTTTGTCGCCGCTCAAAGCAACCCAGCGAAATGGACCTTTGCCTTCGCAAAAAAGCGGGCGAATGTAGGCGGGAACAAAGCCCGGATAATCGAAAGCGTTTTCGACGCCGTTGTCTTTGGCGCGCTGGCGCAGATTATTTCCGTAATCGAAAACAATCGCGCCGCGTCTTTGAAATTCGAGCATTGCTTCGACGTGCCGCGCCATCGAATCCATCGCCCGTTTTTCGTATTCGGCTTGGTTTGATTTTCTGAGTTCATTCGCCTGTTCGATTGAAAGCCCAATTGGGATGTAACCGTATAAAACATCGTGCGCGGAAGTCTGGTCGGTGACGACATCGGGCAGGACGTTTCTTTCCAAAAGTTCCCAATGAACTTCCGCCGCGTTGCCCAACAGCGCGATTGATTTCGCTTCTCGTTTGCCGGTGTATTCTTTCACCCAATTTAACGCTTCGTCCAAACTTTCCGTCGCTAAATCAACTTGTTTTAACTGCAATCTTCTATCAATTCTCCATTTATCAACTTCGACTAATAAACCGACGCCGCCGTTAAACGTAATCGCCTGCGCCTGCGCTCCGCCCATTTCGCCTAAACCGGCGGTTAAAACAAATTTTCCCGAAAGATCGCCCCAGCCGTTTTGTCTGGCGAGCGAGCCGAAGGTCTCGTAAGTTCCCTGCAAAATTCCCTGTGTGCCGATGTAAATCCAACTGCCCGCCGTCATCTGTCCATACATCACCAAACCCATCCGTTCGTATTTATCGAACTGTTCCCGCGTCGCCCAGTGCGGCACGATATTGGAATTTGCCAGCAGAACTTTCGGCGCGTCCGCGTGCGTTCGGAAAACGGCGACGGGTTTGCCGGATTGAATCAGCAGTGTCTCGTCAATTTCAAGATTTTTCAAACTTTCTAAAATCGCGTTGAACGATTCCCAATTTCTGGCTGCGCGCCCGCGTCCGCCATAGACGATTAAATTTTCAGGGTCAAATGCGACATCCGGGTCGAGATTGTTTTGCAGCATTCGGTAAGCGGCTTCGATGAGCCAATTTTTGCAGGTCAACTTTGTGCCGGTCGGAGATTTTACGATTCTGCTCATAATTTTGCGTCGTTTATAAAAACGATTGATTAGCGGTTTTTTTACAATGCTAAAATCAGATTGACGATAGCTCTAAAACCTTCTTTAAGAAAAATTTATGATAGCAAAAATTATAATCGAAGACGACGAATCGGCGATTGTGATTTTTACCGCTGTCACGAATTTAAAGATTTTCGGCGGCGAATTTGCGACCAACGGTAATTGGGTAAATGTTGATTTCAAATTCGGAGAAAACGTATTTAAAACTTCGATTTTGATCGGTGAAGTATGTCATTTTATAACAGTCATATTTTCGTGCGCGTTTTCGGTTTTATAACATTACGGCTATTCTCTTTCTAACGTATAAATATGTTCGACTCCGAAGAAAAAACAAATTGGCGAGATGTGCGACTCGCTGCGTTTGATATTTTTCAAAACACGGCGCGCCCGAAACAAAATTTATTTTTTAATCGGAACGACCTGAACGACGCAAGGTTGGGCGAGATTGTTTCCGCTCAAATTGAAGATTACGAAACGGCGGAGATTGTTATTTTAGGATGTCCGCAGGACGAAGGTGTGGCGCGAAACAAAGGCAGAATCGGCGCGGCGCTCGCGCCCGACGCGATTCGCGGGCAGTTTTACAAACTCACCGATTTCGGAATCAACGCTTCGGTTTTCGATTTGGGCGATACGATTATTCAATCGACTCTCGAAGAAACTCACGATTTGCACACTCGAATCGTCGGACAGATTCTGCGCGACGCAAAACAAATAATCGTTCTCGGCGGCGGCAACGACATTTCTTACGCCGACGGCGCGGCAATGGCGGAAGTTTTCGGAGCGGAAAACTGGCTGGGACTGAACATTGACGCGCATTTCGACGTGCGGGCGGATTACCCGCGAAACAGCGGAACGCCCTATCGTCAGCTTCTGGACGAGAGGCTAATCGAGCCGAAAAATTTTTATGAAATCGCCTTTCAGACGGCAGCCGCTTCGCCGATTTATCACCAATACCTCGTTAATTCAGGAGTGAATTTAATTAGCCTCGAAGAATTTCGAGCAGCGAATTTTGCATTTCAGTTGCCAAATCTCATTTCGACACTCGAACCTTCGTCTGCCGTTTTTTTCGGTTTCGACGTTGACGCTGTTCGCGCCGCCGACGCGCCCGGCACGTCCGCCCCCAGCCCGATTGGTTTAGCGGCGGAAGAATTTTGCGCTCTGGTAACCGAAGCTGGAAAATTGCCAAACACGAAAATAATCGAATTCACTGAAGTCAACCCGAATTTCGATATTGATAACCGAACGGCAAAACTGGTAGCGATTGCTATGCACAAATTTATTTGCTCAGCCGGAAAGAAAATTAAATAAAAAAAAACCAGCCGGACTTTCGGCTGGTCGAAAAAGAATCGTCTATCTAAAGTATTAGCCTCGCACACCTCTTCCAGTCACCAAACGATAAATCGCTAAAACAACCAGTGCGCCAATAATGGCAAAGATAAGTCCCATAATGCTAAATCCGCCACTGTTAATATCGGCACTTCCGCCAAAAAATTGGTTGCCGATGAAACCGCCTACAAACGCGCCGACAATTCCAAGAATCGTCGTCAAAATAAAACCGCCGCCGTCCGGTCCGGGCATAATAAGTTTTGCCACATACCCTGCCACGAATCCCAAAACAATCCAAATAATAAAGTTAATCATGCTTTCATCTCCTTGTCTGTTTCTAAAAAATTATGAATCTTTTTGAACCTCTAAGGTTGTTTGACCTTTGACCACTCAAATGCAACAGGTATGCCAAAATCGGAATACGTAATTTAATTGAAATAAATCACATAATTTACCGACGAAGTAGCGAATCGCTGCTTTCTTTTGCAATTATTGAAGTTTATGTATGTATTAAATTCACACACGAAGATTTTTTATCACTTTATTACAAAAACGAAAAAACGGCAATGAAAATTTATCTTTAGCAAGTGCGATTAATTGACATACTGTTTGGGAAACCAAAGAATTTTATTTTCCTTATCTTGCAATTTCGCCTGGCGCTTTTTGAGAGATGCGTGCTGGAGCAATTGATTGGCGGTTTCGCCGTCTTGACCGAACGATGCGGCACCGAAACTGAGTTGCAAATGAATTTTTTCCTCGCCCGAGATTTCAAAAGAATTTATGACAAACGCCTTTTCGACGCGCTCGATTATTTCGCGCGCGGTTTCGACCGAGGCAGTCGGCAGCACGACAAGAAATTCGTCGTCTCTCAAACGCGCCAGAAAATCCATCTGCCGCAGTTGACTCTTAATTCTGTCGGCGGCGAAAAGCAGCAAACGGTCGCCGGTCGCGTGTCCGAATCGGCGGTTGTGTTCGCCGAAGTTTCTGATGTCAATCGCCAGAATCGTCAGCGGTCGCTGTTCACGAAAACGCTGCGATTCGGCAATCTGATTTTCCAGAACCAAAAAAAAGGCGCGTTCGTTCGGCAGATTCGTCAGCGCGTCGGTCAGCGCGCTCGTTAAACTCGTTTCCAAAGCCTGCGAGCTTAAAAACAAGGGCGCGATGCGGCTTCCGACGGCTTCCAAAAGTCGCAGCGAATCTTGATTAAAATTTTTCTTTTCACCGTAAAGAGCGAATACGCCGAAACAGTTTTCGCCGTTAAAAAGAGGAATGGCAATCGCTGAATTTAAGTTTTTGAACGATTCGGCGAAAACGCCATTTTTCTCGTCAGCGAGTCGTTCGTCAATTTGCGGCTGTCCGCTCTGAAAAACCCTGCCCGGCAAACCCGTGTGCGAATTTATTTCAATTCCAACAAATTTTTTCAAACTTTCGCCGTTGACGTATTTAACTTGCAGATTTTCCTTTTTTTCATCCGCCAGATAAAACGCGCACGCCGTATAAGGAATTATTTCGTTTATCCGGCTGGCAATCAGGCGAAACATATCGGCGGGTTTAAGCGACGCGCCGAAAAATTGATTGGCTTCTTCGAGCGCGAGCAATTTCGATTCGATTTCCGCGCCGAAAACCGAGTCGGATTGCTTTTCGTCAGGCGCGGAGAAAAACAAATTACGTTCGGCAAAATAAACCGCCGCGCATGACGCCGCGAAGGTCAAAACAATCAAAACGAATGCCGTAAGTTTCGTCTGAAACGAGAGTTCCGAACTCGCAATCAGAAATGTCGCCAGCAGAGCGCACAGCGAAGCGAGCGACAAAATAAAATAATCACGCCGCATGGCATTCATTTTTTTTTCAGCTGCGGAACGATTCATTTAACTGGCGAAGCGGCGTATCGGATTGATTAAGGTGAAGATTTCAGGACACATCTCTTAACTTGAAGATAACTTTTCGCCGCGCAGAAAGTCAATAAATTTCCCGCCGTCAACCGACCGCAGATTAAAATCGAAGTGAAAGATATTTTCGCGTGCGGCAGCGCGAGGTTAAGTGCGAACGGGCAGAAATTGCCGCAGGCGAAAATATCTTTCGCTAATTTCCCGATTTCCGTGCGAAAGGAAATTGTGAAAAATTATGCAAAAACTAAAATTTTACCGTTTTCCGAGTTGACTATCGTAATTTAGAAATTTATATTGTCCAATGTTCCGGTAAAAAATTATTAGGGACAGGACTGTCTAAAAAACAGTCAACGCAAAGGATATTTAAACTTTGAGAAGAAGACAGGAGAATATAAATAAAATGAAAAAGACTTTAGCTCTTTCAGCACTATTAGCAATCAGCGCATTGGGTATGGCTTGCGGTGGCGACACGGCGGGTAACAATACTAATGCCAACCGAATGAATTCAAATATGATGAATATGAATTCAGGCAACACGATGGGCGGAAACACGATGGGCGGAAACACGAT
>JAUJNR010000001.1:645385-1198690 GCA_030448055.1 Pyrinomonadaceae bacterium | reverse complement strand
GGGTGGAAACACGATGGGTGGAAACACGATGGGTGGAAACACGATGGGTGGAAACACGATGGGTGGAAACTCAATGAATGGTAATATGATGAGAAACGGAAACTCGATGGGCGGCAATTCTATGAACGGCAATTCAACGAGCGGCAATATGTCGAGAGGCAATACGACATCCAGACCCACACCGTAAGTTTTACTTCAAAACTATACAAAAAAAGCATGTTGTTTTTAGCAATGTGCTTTTTTTGTTAAGAAAGTTGTTCTATCAAATTCTCAATTGTAGTAACCGGCTTTTGGCAAATGAAATTTTCGCAAACGTAAGCGGTGGGTTTGCCGTCAATTGTTTTTCTTTCCTGCAATAGCGGAATCAACGCGCTGTCTGAATTATTTTCTTTTGCTAAAACTACTACTTTGCTCGGCAGATACTCGCGCCAAACTTCCCTTTCGAGTTCATTTCCTTTTGCGCCGACAATGACGATTTCTTTGGTCGGATTCAAGTAAAACTCCATCGCCGATAAAATTCTGCCGAAGGCTTGAGCGTAACGTTTGATTTGCGGCGCAACCATTTTTAGAATCTTCACGGCGTAACGCTCGTATTTTTCATCTCCGGTGAGTTTGGCGAGTTTCAGCAAAACGTCAACCGCCGCTGAATTTCCCGAAGGCGTGGCGTTGTCGTAAAAATCTTTGGAACGCATCACTAATTCTTCGTGATTGCTGGCGGTGAAGAAAAATCCGCCTGCCTCTTCGTCCCAAAATTCCGCAATCATCAAATCGGCGAGCCGCCGCGCTTCGGTCAGATATTTCATTTCGCCCGAAACCTGAAAAAGTTCAATCAAACCGTCGGCAAAATTGGCGTAATCTTCCAGGTAACCGTTTAATTTCGCCTGCCCGTTTTTCCACGCCCGCAGCAGCCAACCGTCTTTTTGCAAATTCTCTAAAATAAAATCAGCGTTTTTCTTCGCAACATTCAAATAATCTTCGTTTTGCAGAATCGCGCTCGCTTCGGCGAAGGTCGCCAACATTAAACCGTTCCACGCGGTCAAAACTTTTTCGTCGCGGAACGGCTTGATTCTTCTCTCGCGCCGTTCAAATAATAATTTTCTGCCGCGCTCTAAAACCTCCTTTAATTTCTCTTCGGAGACGTTTATTTGTTCGGCTGAAATTGACGGCGAGTTTCTAACATTCAAAATGTTCTTCTCTTCAAAATTTCCGTGTTCGGTTACGTCGAAATAAAAATTAAAAATCCGCGCTTCGTCCGCGCCCAGAACGTCCGCGATTTCGGCGGGCGTCCAGACGAAAAACTTTCCCTCCTCACCTTCCGAATCCGCATCCTGCGCCGTGTAAAATCCACCGCGCTCATCGAGCATTTCGCGTCTCACGTATTCGAGCGTTTCAACCGCGATGCGCCGGTAGAATTCGTTTTTTGTAATCTGAAAAAGATGCAGATAAATTCTGGTGAGCTGCGCGTTGTCGTAAAGCATTTTCTCGAAATGCGGCACGAGCCAAATCGCGTCGGTCGCGTAGCGATGAAATCCGCCGCCGAGCTGGTCGTAAATTCCGCCCGAAGCCATCTCCGTGCAGGTTTTCTCGACCATTTGAAGCGCGTGTTTATCGTTCGTCCGATGATAATAACGCAGCAGAAATTCCAAAGACATCGGCGGCGGAAATTTCGGCGCGCCGCCGAAACCGCCGTTCACCGCATCGAACGAGCGCGTGAAATTGGCGAACGCCGCATCAAGCACGTCGAGCGACAAGCCGCTCGCCGCGTTTTTCGGCAAACCGACATCGCGCATTTCGCTTAAAATTTCATTAGCCGATTCCAGCAATTCGTCGCGGTTTTTTCGCCAGGCGTCGGCAATGCTCATTAAAATTTGCCGAAAGCTCGGCAGATTATAACGCGCGATTGGCGGAAAATAAGTTCCGCCGAAAAACGGTAGTTTATCCGGCGTAAGAAAAACGTTCAGCGGGTAACCGCCGCTGCCCGCCGTCATTTGAACGAACTGCATATAAATCTGGTCAACGTCGGGGCGTTCTTCCAAATCAATTTTAATATTGACGAAATGCTCGTTCATAATTGCGGCGGTCGCTTCATCTTCAAACGATTCGTCTTCCATTACGTGACACCAATGACACGCTGAATAACCGATGCTGATGAGGATCGGCTTGTCTTCTTTTCGCGCTTTTTCAAACGCCTCTTCACCCCACGCAAACCATTCGACCGGATTGTGGGCGTGCTGCAAAAGATACGGCGACGTTTCGTTTATCAAACGATTGGTAAATTTCGATGAATTCATTTTTCAAGTTTAACCGCACGCGAAATGTTTTCGCAAAACTTTGAATTTTTTGCCCAACATCTGTTATATTTATTCGGTAATTTATGACCGCGCGCTCAATCGCCAAACTCCGACCGAACCGCACGCGCCCGAATCTTTTCGCGGGCGATTAATTTTCTTTTTCCTTTTGCAAATCGTTTAGTGCCTGATTCGTCCGGCAATGTTTTATTCCAAACCAGCTAATCAGCCGAATGGAAAATGTTTTCACATTTTCAAGCAACGGAGAGAAAATTTATGACACCGACAACAGAAGTGCAAAAACCGATTATCAAAACCGAACTTCCGGGACCGAACGCGCGGGAAATCATCCAGGCGGACGCGCAGTATGTTACGCCGTCTTACCCGCGTCCCGACTACAAACTCGTCGCAGAAAAGGGTTACGGCGTGTGGATTGAAGACGCCGACGGCAACGTCTTTTTAGACTGCAACGCCGGGGTCGCGGTCTGTTCGACCGGACATTGCCACCCGGAAATCGTCCAGGCAATCACCAAACAAACCGAAACTTTAATCCATATGTGCGGCACGGATTATTATTACCGGCAGATGCCCGCACTCGGAAAAAAACTGGACGAAATCGTGCCGATCAGCGAGCCGACGAAAACGCATTTCGCCAACAGCGGCGCGGAAGCCGTCGAAACCGCTTTGAAGCTGGCGATGTATCATACCAGAAGACAAAAATTCATTTCGTTTTTCGGTTCGTTTCACGGCAGAACGCTCGGCGCGCTCAGCTTAACGTCATCGAAAAAAGCGCAGCGCAGCGGATTTGCGCGGCAGGCTTTGGACGTTGTTCACGTTCCGTATCCGAATTGGATTCGCTCGCCGCTCGCGGGCGTAACCGATGAAGAGTCGGCATCGAAAGCGACGATTGACTGGATTGAAAATCGCCTTTTCCAAACGACCACACCGCCCGAAGAAGTCGCTGGAATCGTCGTCGAAGCCGTGCAGGGCGAAGGCGGCTACGTTCCCGCACCGTGCGGATTTTTGAAGGAACTCAGAAGAATCTGCGACCGGCACGGAATAATGCTGATTGTTGACGAAGTTCAGTCGGGAATGGGCAGAACCGGCAAAATGTTCGCCACCGAATACTACGCGGTCGAGCCGGATATTATGTGTCTCGCCAAAGGCATCGGCTCGGGTTTGCCGATTGGCGTCTGCGTCGCCCGCGCTTCGATTATGGACTGGCACAAGGGCGCGCACGCTTCGACTTTCGGCGGCAATCCGGTGTGCATCGCGGCGGCTTTGAAAACGATTGAACTGCTCGAAAACGGGTTAGTTGAAAACGCCCGCGTCGTCGGCGAATATCTGCGAAACGGCTTGCGCGCTCTTTCGGCGAAATACGACTGCATCGGCGACGTGCGAGGGTTAGGCTTGATGGTCGGCGTAGAGTTTGTCGAATCGAAAGCGACGATGAAAGCCAATCCTGAGTTACGAGACAAAATCGAGATGGCTTGCTTTGAGCGCGGCTTGATAATCTTAGGCTGCGGTGCGAACACGATTCGATGGTCGCCGCCGCTGATTTTGACGAAAGAAAATGTGGATGTCGCACTGGAGATTTTCGACGCGGCGATTGCCGCGTCGGTTTGATTTACCGTCGGCTGTTAAAAAAGAGGAATTGACGAATAAAATCATTCGTCAATTCCTCTTTTTTTCAGCCAAAACCTTTTCGATTAATTCGAGCGTCGTAGTTTTCTGGTCGGCTAATTTTGTGCGCCGCATTTGTTCTTCGCCTTGTTTGCAAACGCGAAAATGCTCGTCGAAATCCGTCCATTTTTCCTGCATCGCCAAAGCATAGGCGAGAACGCATTCATTGCCGAAAAGCGCGTTGTTGCTTTCCTTGTAATGAAACCGGAAAAGCGCGATTGCTTCGCGCAAATATTTTTCGCCGAGCGCGTAATTATTTTCATCAGTCGGCGGACGCGCCGCATTTCGGTTCGGCTCGTGTGTTTGCGGCGTATCGGGCAGCACCAAAAGCGCCGCGTAAGCCTCAAGCATA
Organism: Pyrinomonadaceae bacterium; assembly: GCA_030448055.1. Taxonomy (GTDB): domain Bacteria; phylum Acidobacteriota; class Blastocatellia; order Pyrinomonadales; family Pyrinomonadaceae. Next base: position 1,194,367 of record JAUJNR010000001.1, on the reverse strand, counting down.
TACGGCAGATTGAGATTGTGCGGATTCGTTTTGCGCATCATTTGAATCGCTTTTGCCAACACCTCGCTTTGTTCCTGCTCGTGGATTACGATGGCGACGGACGAGCCGACATCGCAGTTTTCCGACCCTCAAACGGCATCTGGTATCTGCAGCGCAGCCAACTCGGATTTGCCGGCGTCACCTTCGGCATCGCAACGGATTTGCCCGTGCCGGCGGATTACGACGGCGACGAGCGAGCGGACGTGGCGGTTTTTAGAGCTGGGACGTGGTATTTGAATCGTTCGACGGCTGGTTTTACGGGAGTGTCCTTCGGCACGTCTTCCGATGTGCCCGTGCCGAATGCTTTCGTGCCTTAAGTCGCTGATTAAACACTAAACTAAAAACCGCCGGTATGCGACGACTGGCGGTTTTTTAGTTTGTCCGAAGATGAAAAACCTTTTATTTTTTAGCTGTCTTTTTCCGGTTTCTACGATATACTATCAAGAACTTGAATTAAACAACATTTTTTAACTTTACCAAAAAAAGTATGCAGACAATAACAAAGCACTTCAGAAACACTTTAGCGATTGTCCTGCTGATTTTGACGGTATCGGCAATAAACAAGGCGGCGACTTTTACGGTTTCAAATACCAGTAACACCGGCGCGGGCAGTTTGCGGCAGGCGGTGCTTGATTCAAACGCGGCGGCAGGGTCGGACACGATTGTTTTCGACCCGGCGGTTTTCAGCACGCCGCAGACGATTACGCTGGCAACGAGCGTTTTCATCTTTCCGCCTACGGGCGACTCCTTGACGATAACAGGACCGGGCGCGAGCCTTTTAACCGTCAACGGCAACAACGTCACGCAGATTTTTGTAACTGGCGGCAACACGGCAATCAGCGGAATGACACTGACGGGCGGCAGGGGTTTTAATGGCGGCGCAATAAGAAGTGGCGGCATTTTGACTTTGACAAATGTTGTTCTGACCGCAAATGCGGCGGACTCAGAGGGCAACGGCGGCGCGATTGCGAATCTAAGGGGCATACTAAATATCGTCAACAGCACTATCTCGAACAATACCGCCACACGCTTCTACGGCGGCGGTATTTACAATTCCGGCGGAACGGTTACGATTAGTGGCTCGACCATCTGGAATAATTCCGGGAGCGAGGGCGGCGGTATTTACAATAGCAGCGATGGCAGCGGCGGGACGGTTACGGTTAACGGCTCGACTATCTCGAATAATACCGCCCGCAGAGGCGGCGGTATTTATAATTTCTTCGGAACGGTTACGGTGAACGGCTCGATCATCTCGAATAACATCGCCACCTCCGCTGACGGCATAGGGCATAGCGGCGGCGGCATGTTCAATGGCGGAATAATGAACTTGACCAACACCGTAATTAGCGGCAATCAGGCGACGACTGTAACTCTTGACGGCGGCGGCGGCGGCATTTCCAATGCGTTCAATGCGCAAGTAACAATTACCGACTCGACAATCACGGGCAATTCCGCCACCAGTGATGGCGGCGGTATTCAGCATGACCCTAATCGAACAACCGGCACATTCCTGACTATCACTAATTCGACTGTTTCAAACAACACCGCCAATTCCGACAGCGATACAACCGGCGGCGGCGGCGGGCTTTTTTTTAACGGAACGGGTTTGGCAACAATCTCCAATTCGACCGTTAACGGCAACACGGTAATGGGCAGCGAGGGAGACGGCGGCGGCATATATGCTGGAGGAGCATTAGATTTGATAAACTCGACCGTCAGCGGAAACACCGCCGGGAGAGATTACGGCGGCGTCTTTGACCGAAATTCGGGCGGCTCAACCGATATTGTCAATATTACCAGTTCGACAATCGTCAATAACACGGCAAACGGCAACATCGGCGGTTACGGCGTGAACGCTTCCGATGTCGGACAGAATAGTATCCGCAACACGATAGTTGCCAACAACACCGCCAACGGCGGCACATCGCCCGATATTAACGGTCCGATAAATTCACTCGGCTATAACCTGTTTGAAAATTCGACCGGCGCGACTATCACCGGCGACACGACGGGAAATATCACCGGACAAGACCCGAACCTCGGAGCTTTGCGGAACAACGGCGGTTTAACTTTTACGCATGCTTTGCTCGTCGGCAGTCCGGCGATTGATAAAGGCAACAGCTTTGGTTTGACGATTGACCAGCGCGGAGCGTCGCGCCCGCTTGATAATCCTTCGATTCCGAATGCGGCGGATGGCGCGGACATCGGCGCGTTTGAAGTTCGATCCTCGACCGCGGCAACGGCGACAATCAGCGGCAGAGTGACGACGCCCAGCGGACGCGGCGTTTCGGGCGCGGTAGTTCGCTTGACCCAGCAGAACGGCAATATAAGAACGACGCGAACCAATCAACACGGCTATTTTCGGTTCGAGGATGTCGCTGTAGGAGAAACTTATATCCTAAGCGTCTTCTCAAAGCAGTATCAATTCACGCCGCAAAGCATTAGAGTGACCGGAAATATAACAAATTTGAATTTTACCGCGCAATAAAATTCGGCTTAAACAGCTTTTGCATCGCCGAGAATTTGAAACCACGCGCTCGACACGCAAAAATTGACATTTTGCGTGTCGAGCGCGTGGTTAAATTTTCTCAGCACCACAAAATAAAGAAGATGTTTTATTTATAAATCTCGACGACCGGCTTGCCGGTGCTGTCAATATAGGCGCGATACATTCCTTCCGAATTAAACGAAATGCTGATGTTGCCGAATTTATCAATGGCGATTACGCCGCCGTCGCCGCCGAGCGTTTTGACTTTGGCGAGCGTCGTATCGGCGGCTTGCTGAATCGGCAGGGCGCGATACTCCATCAGCGCGGCGATGCCGCGCCCGACGCCGACGCGAATAAAAAATTCGCCCCAGCCCGTCGCACTGACCGCGCACGAATTGTTGTCGGCGAAAGTTCCCGCGCCGATAATCGGAACGTCGCCGACGCGCCCGAAGCGTTTGTTCGTCATTCCGCCGGTCGAAGTTCCCGCCGCCAGATTGCCGTCTTTATCAAGCGCGACCGCGCCGACCGTGCCGTATTTTTCAGCTTTGGAATGCGGCATTGCCGATTGCCGATTTTGTTTTTGGTCTTTAGTATTTGGTTTACCGTTTTCGGACTTAGGACTCAGGACTTGGGACTTCGAACTATTCGATTTTTCCCGTTCCAGAATTCGCTGCAAATCGTCCCAACGCTCTTGCGTGAAAAAGTATTTCGGGTCAACGAGTTCGATTTTCTGCTCCAAGGCGAATCGTTCCGCGCCGTCGCCGATCATCATTACGTGCGGCGATTTCTCCATCACGGCGCGCGCTAAGGCTATCGGATTTTTTACCCGGTGCAGTCCAGCGACGGCGCCCGCCGCCAGAGTTTTGCCGTTCATAATCGAAGCGTCGAGTTCGTTTTTGCCGTCGTTGGTGAAAACCGCGCCTTTGCCCGCGTTAAACAGCGGCGAATCTTCGAGCATTCGTATGGCGATTTCCACCGCGTCGAGCGAAGTCCTGCCGTCAAGCAGCGCTTTGTAACCGGCAAGCACGGCTTCTTCCAGTTTCTTTCTGTATTCAGCTTCTTTTTCCGGCGACAAACTGCCGCGCTTGATAACGCCAGCACCGCCGTGAATGACAAAACCGAGACGCGGATTCTGCGGCGATTGAAGCTGTTTGATTTCGGCGAAACCGCCTTTTTGCGCCAAGGTCAAAAGCGGCGCGGCGAATAAAAAAACCGCGAGCAAACAAGATAAAGATTTTTTCATATATTTGACTCCGAATTTTGATTTTTCTCGTTTCGGAAATAGCTTAGCACAAACGGCAAAAGAATTTTGAGTCTGAAATAAAGCTAACCATTTTTCACCGAGAGTTAAAGCGAAACCTAAAAATAAAAAACGCGGGTTCGCCTTTGCCTCACCGAATCCTAATTCGATTTTCCGCATTGAAATTCAGACAAACCGTAATCTATGACTGATCGGATTATTTTCGAGACGTTCGCCAGAATCTTATTTTGCAGGTTACAACAAAAAACTGCTTGCGTTTGAACAAACGCAAGCAGTTTTCAGTTAGGTGATTTTACTCGCCTCAACGAATATAAGCATTCGGAATCGGCTTGTCTTCGGCGCTGCCGAACGAGACGCCCGTAAACCCGCTCGTCGAACGATTCAGATACCACGCTCCATTTGATGGACGGAACACGGCGACATCCGCACGTCCGTCGCCGTCGTAATCCGCCGGAACCGGCATGTCGCCGTTCGCGCCGAATTGAATCGCGCCGTAGTTGTTCGCCGGATTCGTCGAAGTGAACCACGTTCCCGTTGACGGACGGAATACGGCGATGTTTGTCGTGCCGTCGCCGTCGTAATCAGCCGGAATGGGAATGTCGGTTGATAATCCGAATGTGGTTTGAATCACCGTATTGTTTGAACTGCGCAAGATATACCAGGTCGCCGTTGACGGTCGAAACACCGCCGCGTCAAGGCGCCCGTCGCCGTCAAAGTCGCCGACTAAAGGTTTGTCGCCCGTCGCGCCCCATTGAATCGTGCGGAAGTTCACGCCCGGCTGCGATGAAGGGCGATAATAAAAACTGCTTAGCCCGCCCGCCAGCGAGCCATCACGATAAACGGCTAAATCGCCTCGCCCGTCGCCGTCCCAATCGCCTGACACGGGCACGTCGCCGGTGGCGCCGAACTGCACGGGAACGAATGAATTGTTTGAGCTGTTCAGAATATAAAAGTAAGCCAGATTGCCCGCGCCCGCGACGGTGCCGCGAAACACAGCTATATCAGTGCGTCCGTCGCCGTCGTAATCGGCAGGCGCAATCTGGTCGTTCTGTTGTCCGAACTGCACGGCGGCGAACGAATTGTTCTGGCTTCGCAGTTGATACCAAGTTCCGTTCGATGGGCGAAAGACAGACAAATCGGCTTTGCCGTCGCCGTCAAAATCAAATCCTGTTCGAGCTGTTGAATTATTTAAGAGACGAACGACGGATACTTTCGGGATGTCATTGTATTTTGTGAAATTGCCGCCCACGACAATTTTATTGTCTGGCTGCAGTGCAAGAGAATAAACTTGACCGTTAATGCCTGTGCCGATATTAAACGACAAATCAGGCGTGCCGTTAGGGTTTAATCTGGTAATTTTGTTGCGCGGAACGCCGTTGACCAGCGTAAAATCGCCGCCGATAATGATTTTTCCGTTCGACTCGATTTTGATTGCCCTGACGACGTTATTGGTTCCGGCGGTAAAACTCGCATCGAGGTTGCCGTCGGCGTTGAGACGAGCGAGGTAATTTCGGCTAGTGCCGTTGTAGCTCAGAAAACTACCGCCGATAACGATTTTGCCGTCCGCTTGCAAACCGATGTCAAAGACAGTGTTGTTTGCGCCGCCGAGCGGGTTGAAAGTCGTATCGAGACTGCCGTCAGCGTTAAGACGCGCAATTCTGCCGCGCGGAGTGCCATTTACTGTCGTAAAATCTCCGGCGACTAAAATTTTCCCGTCCGTCTGCAAGACGACACGGTTAACCGAATTGTTGAATGTCACGTTGAATGTATTATCACGCGAACCGTCCGTATTGAACCTGTATGCTGAAAGTGTGTCGCCGCTGTTGGTAAAGCCAGGGACAGCGATTATTTTTCCGTCCGGTTGGACGGCAATATCGCTAACCAGAAAAAGCCTGAAAATTCCTGAATTGTCGGCGTTAAACGTCGAATCAATCGAACCGTCTGGATTGAGGCGATATAACGGCGTCGGCGATGTTGATGAACCGTTAGAAAATTGTCCGCCCACTAGTATTTTTCCGTCCGGCTGCAAAGCAATTGCGCGAACCGTCAGAAAGTTGGGATTAGAAGATGGCGTAGGCAACGACGGATTAAAAGTCGTGTCCGCGCTGCCGTCCGGGTTGAATCGCGCAATGCTCGGACGACTAAACGAATTAATCGCACCGAAATCACCTGCCACGAGAATTTTCCCGTCCGGCTGCACGACAATATCCGTCACTATTCCGCGCAAGCCGACCAATGCCGAAAAGGAATTATCGCGGCTGCCGTTAGCGTCCAGGCGAATTACCTTATCGCCCACGCCAAAAATTGCAGGCACGCCGACGGATAAAACGATTCTACCGTCGGGCAGAGGCAGAATGAACTTGACGGCTTCGAGCGTCGTCAGACTGTCAGCGAAAGTGTTGTCCGTGTTTCCGCTCGCGTCAACGCGGGCTAAATTTTTTCTTGCCGCGCCGTTGAAAGCGGCAAAATACCCGCCGAGCAAAATCTTCCCTTCGGCATCCAACTCAACGTCGTTGATATCTCCGTTGGTCGTAATGTTAAAAGTTGTGTCGAGCGTTCCGTCCGCGTTCAGGCGAGCCGCGTCAACCCGCGCGATATTATTTACGAATTGAAAATTTCCGGCAACTAAAACTTTGCCGTCCGGTTGAATTTTAAGCGCGTTAACGCTGCCCGAAACCAGCGCATTGAACGATGTGTCTTCGCTGCCATCCACGTTAAAGCGTTTGACGAATCGGCTGCCGCTTCCGCCGTCGGTCGTCGCGCCGATGATTTTACCGTCCGCCTGAATTTCGATGTCGCTGATGTCGGTAAATAACCCCGACGGATTAAACGCCGCGTCGGTCGTGCCGTCGGCGTTCAGCCGCGCAAATTTCGATTTTGTCCCGCCCGTCGGCGGATTATAGGTAAAGTTTCCCGCGATGACGACTTTGCCGTCGGCGGCAAGGGCAATATCGTAAACCGAATTCGACTGACTCGGAAAGGCTTGGGTTGTTGTAATGGTCGAGAAAGTATTGTCAAACGAACCGTCAGCGTTTAAGCGGGCAACGTAAGTCCAATTGGTCAAAAGAGGAATGAGAAAATTTCCGCCGATAAGAATCTTTCCGTCCGGTTGTATCGCAATAGCGCGAATCGTGCCTTGCAATGTATCAGGCGGATTAAACGTCGTGTCAACGGAAGAGTCGGCGTTGAGTCGCACTATCGAATATCGCAAAGCGCCGTTGGCGACTTCAAAATTTCCGCCGATAAGAATTTTCCCATCCGTTTGCAGTTTCATAACAAAGACGTTACGAATCGGCTGTTGAAAAACTCCGCCGTTAAACGTCGGGTCAATTTCGTCTGCCGCTTGGACGTTTGAAAACAAAGCCAATGCGATTAAAATTGTTTGCAAAATAACAAAGACGGTTTTGGGCGTGTGTAATTCATTGGAATTTCTCCTTTTTCGACGCGAATTGAGTGGTTAAGATTCAGATATTGTCGGCAAATTAAAGTGAGGGGCTACCAATAGAGGGCATTCTAACCCGAATGGTTGGCTAAAGTAAATACTTTTTCGGTTTCAAACCATATAACTCCTTATTATTCTTGCCTTATCCCGACAAGTTAAGATAAATTTAATAACTACCGATTTCCCTAAGTTTCAGGTTATAAGTTTCAGGTTTTCAGGTTTAATCGAGAATAGACCGACTTGAAACTTGGAACCTGAAATTTGAAACCAATTTAAAAAGGAGATTTGCCGAAGATGAAAGCATTTACCACTGAAAACTTGCGCAACCTGGCTGTCATTGGACACGGCGACGCGGGTAAAACCCAACTTGTCGCATCCTTGCTGCAAATTGCCGGCGCGACGCCGCGCTGGGGACGAGTCGGCGAAGGGACGACTGTGACCGATTACGACGAAGATTCGATTGCCCGAAAAATTTCCCTTAATAACAACTTTGCCAATCTCGAATACAAGGACGTGAAGATCAATTTGATAGACACGCCCGGCTACGCCGCGTTCGTTTCGCACGCGCGTCCGGCTTTGCGCGTCGCCGACTGCGCGCTGGTAGTGGTTGACGGCGTTAACGGCATCGAAGTGCAGACGGAAAAAACCTGGCAATACGCTAACGAGTTTCTTTTGCCGCGTTTTATGGTCATCAACAAAATGGACAAGGAACGCGCCGATTTCGGACACGCGCTCGACACGGCAGCGCAATCGTTCGCGCGTTCAATCGTGCCGTTTACCTTGCCCATCGGACAGGAAGCGAATTTTCGCGGCGTGGTTGATGTCGTTCATCAAAAGGCTTACGAATTCGACAAAGACGGCAAAGCGAAGGAAATTCCGATTCCCGAAGACGGACGCGCAGTAGTCGACACAACGCGCGAGCGCCTGATTGAAATCGTCGCCGAATCGGACGATGCGCTGATGGAAAAATACTTTGAAAACGGCACGCTCGAAGAGGAAGACATTTATCCGAATCTGGCGCGGGCGATTGCCAACAGCAAACTGTGTCCGGTTTACGCGGTTTCGGCTGACACGCTCGTCGGGCTTTCGATTCTGCTTGACCACATCGTCGAATTCGCGCCGAATCCGGCGGCGCACGAAGCCGAATACGGATTTGCTAACGCCGAACGCGACGGCGAGCGCATCACCAGAAAATACAGCAGCGAAGAACCGTTTTCCGCCTATGTTTTCCGCACGATTGCCGACCCTTTTGCCGGACGAATCAACGTGATGAAAGTCGTCTCCGGCAAAGTTTCGCCCGACGCGACCGTTTATAATTCGAGCCGCGACACGGCGGAACGGCTCGGCGCGCTGCACGTTTTGCAGGGAAAAAATCTCGATAAAGTAAGCGAAGCGCAGACCGGCGACATTATCGCCGTCGTAAAATTAAGAGACACGCAAACCGGCGACACGCTTTGCGACCGAGCCAAAGCAATCGTCTATCCGCCGGTCGAATACCCCGAAGCCGCGATCTCGTTCGCCATCGAACCGAAATCACGCGCCGACGAAGACAAAATCAGTTCGGCGCTGCATAAAATTTTAGAAGAAGACCCGAGTTTGCATTTCGACCGCGACGCGCAGACCAAAGAATTTATTTTGTCTGGTTCGGGACAACTGCATATCGAAACTGTCGTTGATAAATTGAAAAATCGCTATCACGTCGAAGTCGCGCTTCATCCGCCGAAAGTTCCATACAAAGAAACGATTACGCAGCCGGTCGAAGTGCAAGGGCGGCATAAAAAACAATCGGGTGGACGCGGGCAGTTCGGCGACTGCAAATGTGTTTTCGAGCCGTTAGAACGCGGCGCGGGTTTTGAATGGGTTGATAAAATCTTCGGCGGCTCGGTTCCTCAGAATTTCCGTCCGGCAATCGAAAAAGGCATCGTCGAAGCGGCGCAGGGCGGCGCGATTGCCGGTTATCCGCTCGTTGATTTTAAGGTCACTTTAATTGACGGCAGTTATCACACGGTTGATTCGGACGAACACAGTTTTCGCGCGGCGGGCAGAAAAGCGTTTCGCAATGCGATTGAAAAAGCCAAGCCGACGCTGCTCGAACCGATTATGGATGTCGAAGTTTTCTGCCCGCAGGAAGTTTCCGGCGATATTATGGGCGATCTTAATTCCCGGCGCGGACGCGTTTCGGGAATGGATATGCGCGGCAAACAGCAAGTCATAAAAGCGCAAGTTCCTTTATCGGAAATGCTCGATTATCAATCGAAATTAAATTCCGTGACGCAGGCGCGCGGCTCGTATCATATGCAGTTTTCGCATTACGACCCGTTGCCCGGCAATCTCTCGGCGAAAGTCGTCGAACAAGCGCGGGCGGAAGGCAGAATTCGTACGCACGACGAAGATGAATAAAAAGTAAAAAGGTAAAAGGTAAAAGGCAAAAGTGAAAAGCCGTTTTTGATGCTCAGTCTCGCGTATCAAAAAACGGCTTTTTTACTTTCCGTTTTTCCTGTGATCTGTTTTACATTCGCCGACGAAAAGGCGAAAATTATTTTTACGCTTTACAATTTAGAAATTATTTAAGAGGAAAATTTATGTCAAAGAAAATTTTATTAGCAATCGGAATTTTATCGGCGGCAATGTTCACCGCTTGTAGTCAACCCGACCCGACCATCATCACTTCGACTGAACACGCACGCGAGAAACCGAAACAAAGCGGCGGTCATTCGGCGTTGAATTCCAACGGCAGCGTGCAGAGCGACGCGCACGATAATCCTTCAAAATACGAAGCGGCAAATCACTCGGGAATGAATCACGGCGCGGCTAATCACGAAGCAATGAATCATTCGGCGATGCAGTCGGCGCCGAACGCTGCCGCGCAAGCCTTTGATTTGCAGTTTTTGGATACGATGATCGCGCACCATACGGGCGCCGTCGAGATGGCAAAAGTCGCGGAAATGAAAACTCAAAACGCCGAATTGAAAACTTTCGCCGCCAAAATCGTCGCCAATCAAGCGCGTGAAATCGGCGAAATGAAGAAATGGCGCGAACAGTGGTTCGCCGGACGACCGCCCGCGCTGAATATGGAAATGGCGGGAATGGCAGATTCGATGCGCGGAATGGATATGACGAAAATGAGCCAGGCAAACGGAAATTCATTTGACGCCGAATTCGTCAATCAAATGATTCCGCATCACGAAGGCGCAATCGTAATGGCGCGCGAAGCGTTGGCGAAAGCCGAACACGCCGAAATTAAAACGATGGCGAATCAAATCATCCAATCGCAGGAAGCCGAAATCAAACAAATGCAAAACTGGAAAACGCAGTGGACGAAATAAAATGTCAACATAATTTTTCGACAAGCTGAAAATGCCAGTCTGTTTGAAGCAAGATGTTTTTTAATCGGAAAAATTATGACAACCGTCAGGTTCTGTTGACATTTTGTTTTTCAATTGCCACTAGCTTCATCTAGTGGACAAGTTATCCAACAAATGAGTGGCTTTAGCCGAATTCCAAAAACAAATTCCCTTTTGGCTTTAGCCTAATTTGCGCTAAAGCGATAAGGAAGATATTTCATTTATTGTTCGGCAAAAGCCTTGCTTTCAGCCCAAATTATCCACTCGTCTATTGCTAGTGGCAATTTATCAAATGTCAACACAACCTAATGTTTTAGCCAAAGCCACTGACCTACCGAACGTCGGGCTTGGCGCGCAGGCGACTTTTTACCGTAATCCGAACAGTTTAATTCCCTACTACGGCGGCGCGAATCATCAGGGCTGGCAAATCTTTATGCGCTTTCGTCCGTTGCCGATGAATCATTAAAAAAGTCGGTTCAATTCGGTTATTATGAATGCGCTGAGATTTAGAAATCTGAAACATTAAAACATTTGCCACAGAGAACACAGAGGAAGAGGAGACTTAAAGCCTTCTCAAAATCTCTGTGTTCTCTGTGGCTAAAATCTATGAAAAAAATTGCATTGGCAGTTCACGGCGGCGCTGGCACGATTCTCAAAAGCCGGATGACTATGGAGTTGGAAAACGAGTATCGAAGCGGATTGCGGGCGGCTCTCGAAGCGGGCTGGACAATTTTGCAGCGCGGCGGAATGTCGCTCGACGCGACGGAAGCGGCGGTCGTCGAACTCGAAAACAATCCATTGTTCAACGCGGGCAGAGGCGCGGTTTTCACGCACGACGGACGCAATGAAATGGACGCTTCGATTATGGATGGCGCGACTCGCAACGCGGGCGCGGTGGCTTTTGTCAGGAATGTGAAAAATCCGATTAAGCTCGCCCGGCTCGTGATGGAACAAACCGAACATATTTTACTTGCGGGCGCGGGCGCAAACGAATTCGCCCGCGAGATGAACGTCGAATCGGCGACGGACGAATACTTTTTCACAGACTTTCGTTACCAGCAATTGCTCGAAGCCCGCCGCCAACACAAAATTCAACTTGATCATACGGCGGACGAGCCGGAATTAATCGAAGAAAGTGAAAGTCCGAAAACTAAATCCCAAATCCCAAATCCCAAATCCCAAATTGGAACTGTGGGCGCGGTCGCCTGCGATGTGCGGGGAAATCTAGCGGCGGCGACTTCGACCGGCGGAATGACGAATAAAAAATACGGGCGCGTCGGCGACACGCCGCTCGTCGGCGCGGGAACTTACGCTGATAACAATACGTGCGCCGTGAGCTGCACCGGACACGGCGAATTTTTTATGCTTGCGGTGGCGGCTTACGACGTGGCGGCGCGGATGAAATATAAAAATTCGGGCTTAATCGAGGCGGCGCTGGAAACCGTTGATTATTTGCGCGACATCGGCGGCGAGGGCGGTTTGATTGCAGTTGACGCGCGCGGCAACGTCGCTTTGCCATTTAACAGCGAAGGAATGTATCGCGGTTTCGTTAATTCGGACGGCGAAATAATAGTCGAGATTTACCGTTAAAATGCTTTCGTAATCTCCACATCAATCTAAATAAGTTTCGATTAAGCCAAATCTTCCTGACCAGCCGAATCGTTATCGCTAATTGCTTTTTTCAGCCGCAGCACGTTCAATTTCTTTTCGTCGGCTTGCAAAATCTCAATGTCAATGCCGCGAATGTTCAGCGTTTCGCCGGTTTTCGGAACATATCCGGCTTCGCTCGTCACAAGTCCGGCGATAGTCGTAAAATCGTCGTCCTCGATTTCCATTTCAAAAAGCCGTTCGATTTTTCCGATTTCCGTCGAGCCGAGAACGTCGTAATAACTTTTGTCCGCGCCTTCGATGATTTCGATAATTTCTTCGGCTTCCGTGTCCTCGTCTTCGATTTCGCCGACGATTTCCTCCAGAATATCTTCGACCGAAACGAGACCCGCCACGCCCCCGTATTCGTCCACGACGACGGCGATTTGCACGCGGCTCGACTGCATATTCTTTAAAAGCTCGGCGGCTGATTTGGTTTCGGGAACGAAAAACGCCGGGCGCAGAAGCGTTTCAATCGTTTGATTTTCTCGATCTTCCGACCATGCGTTCAGTAAATCGCGCACGTAAATCACGCCTTCGATATTGTCAATCGAATCACGGTAAACCGGCAGACGCGAAAACTTTTCTTCGATAATCGTATCGCGGGCTTGGCGAACGGTCGCGGAAATCGGCAGAGCGACGATTTCCGGGCGCGGTGTCATAATCTCGCCAGCCTTTGTTTCGCCGAACTCGAACATCGTCTCCAGCAACTCGCGGTCTTTTTCCTCTAAAATGCCTTCCGCCTCGCCCATCTCAATAAGCGCTTGTTTGTCTTCGGCGTTGTCTTCTCTGACTTCTTCGCTCACGGTTTGATTCGGCACAATCGTCACTTCGATTGGCGATTCCTCGCGGCTGAAAAATCGGAACGGGTCGGCGACCGTTGACAACACGCCGTAAACCGGACGCACGAACGGAAGCAGCGCGAGCAATCTTCTTTCGGGATTTTTTCTGGTTAAAAGGCGCGGCAGAAATTGACGGAAAACGATTGAGGCGATTAAACCGATGACGATTGAAATCGCCAGCAATTGAAAGTAAGGCGGATTGAATCCGGCGACAATCAGCGTCACGAGAACGGAAAAAATTATCAGTAAAATCTGAATGGCGGTCGAAAGAGCAAAGCGAAAGCGCGGGCGGTCTTCGATAATGGTATGCAGAAAGGCAACCGTTTTGACTCGCGGACTCGCTTCGTAATCCGCCGAAAGCCGCCGCAAACCGACATCGCTCAATTGCGTAAACGCCATATCAATCGTGGCGAGAAAAACGAGGAGCAGAAGCAGGAAAACGGCGATGGCTATTTCGATTTCCATATTTTGTTAATGGTAAATGCTAATCGGCAAATAGTAAATCGCGTGTTCACTTCAAAAGCCGCGCCGCTTCCCGGTCAACCAGCCAAAAAAGATTTCCGTTAATCGGTTTGACGTTCTGCGACGGATATTTTTCCGGCTGAAATTCGCCTTGCAAAACTGCTCGCAGAGTTTCGGCTTTGTCAGCGCCTTTGACGAGGAAAATGACATTTCGCGCGTTGTTGATGACGGGAAAAGTTAACGTGAAGCGAATCGTATCGAGTTTCTCGACCGGATTGGCGACGGCGACTCTTTCCGTTTCGTTTAAGGCTTCCGAAAATGGAAAAAGCGAAGCCGTATGTCCGTCATCACCCATCCCAAGCAAAAATAAATCAAAGGGCGGAAAGCGTGTTTTGAAATATATCAACAAAGTTTTTTCATATTCTTCAGTTATCAACCGTGCGTCCTTGAGTTCGGTTTGCCAACGGAAAATATTTTCTTCGGTGATTTGCAAAGGTAAAAAAAGATTTTCATTCGCCATCCGAAAATTGCTTTCCGCATCGAGGGGCGCAACATTTCTTTCGTCGCCGAAAAAGAAAAAGATTTTCGACCAATCAACTTTGTTTTCGTATTCATCGCTTGCAAGTAAGTGATAAAGCGATTTCGGAGTCGAGCCGCCAGCCAACGCAACCGTAAATTGTCGGCGATTTTCAATTGCTTCATCGGCAATCTCAACGAATTTTTCCGCCGCGAAACGATTGAGCTGCTCGGCGTCGTCAAAAATTTTAATCATTTTTCTACTTCATCCACCGTGTTTTTCCATTCGCGCCCGTCGTTCGCCAAAAGTTCGTCGGCTTCAATCGGTCCCCAAGTTCCCGATTCGTAATTCGGAAAATCGCGCGCCGGAATCGCGTGCCAAACGTCGAGAATCGGCGAGACGACGCCCCAGCTCGCTTCGACCATATCGGCGCGCTGAAAAAGCGTCGCGTCGCCGGTCATACAATCGTAAAGCAGGCGTTCGTAGCCGGTCGAGATTTGCTCGCCGAAATGGTCAACGTAGTTAAAATCCATATCAACCGCGCCCATATTAACAATCGGACCCGGAATTTTCGCGCCGAAATGCAAGGTAATGCCTTCGTCCGGCTGAACGTGAACGACGATGCGGTTCGTGGTTAATTTTTCAATCGTCGTCGCGCGGAAAAGCATAAACGGCGCTTTTTTGAATTGAATCGTGATGTCAGTGCGCTTTGACGGAAGCCGTTTTCCGGTGCGAACGTAAAACGGCACGTCAGCCCAGCGCCAGTTGTCAATCGAGAGCTTCAGCGCGGCGAAAGTTTCCGTGTTCGACTGCGGCGCGACCGATTGCTCGCTGCGGTAAGCGGCGGATTTTTTCTCTTCAATCTCGCCCGCGCCGTATTGCCCGCGCACGGCGTTGTGCAAAACGTCTTCAGGCGCGAACGGCTGAATCGCGTGAAGAATTTTCGATTGCTCGTCGCGCACGGCGTCGGCTTCAAATGAAACGGGCGGTTCCATCGCCGTTAAAGTTATCAATTGAAAAATATGATTCGGAATCATGTCCCGAAGCGCGCCCGCCGTGTCGTAATAGCCGCCGCGCAGTTCCACGCCGAGGTCTTCGGAAACGGTGATTTGCACGTGGTCTATAAAATTTCGATTCCAAATCGGCTCGAAAATGCTGTTGCCGAAACGAAAAACAAGAATGTTCTGGACGGTTTCTTTGCCGAGATAATGGTCAATGCGGTAAATCTGTCGCTCATTGAGAATTTTGCCGAGTTCGCGGTTGAGTTTGACCGCCGATTCGAGGTCGCGCCCGAACGGTTTCTCGAAAATAAATCGGCGCCAGTGTCCGTCTTCTTCTTTGCTCAATCCGTTTTTGTGAATTTTTCCGGCGACGTTGGCGAATAGCTGCGGAGGCGTGGCGAGATAATAAAAAAAGTTTTCCGGGATGTCGTGCGATTTGCAAACTTCGCCGAGAAGGTCTTTTATATCCGTGAACAGTTTTTTGTCGTCGTCGAAATCGCCGCCGGTGTAATAAATTCTTTCCTCAAACCACTCGATAAGTTTTTTATCGGGCGATTCGATGAACCTTTTCAAATCGGCGATGATTTGATGGCGAAAGTCTTCGATTTCGAGTTCCTGCCGCCCGACGCCGATGACTGCGAAATTCTCCGGCAAAAATCCTTCTTTCACCAGATTGTAAAGCGCGGGGAAAAGTTTGCGTTTTGTTAAATCGCCGGTCGCGCCGAAAATCACCATCACGCACGGGTCAGCGGTTCTTTGTGTTTGATTCATAGAAATTGGTCTTTTGTCTTTTGTCCTTTGCAGTTTAGTTTTATAAAAGTTTTGATAAACGTCAACGGCTGATAGTAAACAACGAAGAACGAAAGACGAAGGACGAACGACTAAATACCGAGTTCTTCGCGCAGTTGCAGTTCCTTGCGGTTCATCTCGCCCGCGTCGGCTTCGTGGTCGTAGCCGCACAGATGCAAAATGCCGTGCAGAATTAATTGCTTAATTTCCGTGTCGAATTCTAAATCGTTGGCGGCGGCTTGCCGGGCGGCTTGTTCGAGGCTGATGACAATATCGCCCAGATAATCGTCGTTTTTAAAAACAGACGGTTCGCCTTCCGCGTCAAATTCATCGGGTTCGGAAGCGAATGAGAGAACATCGGTCGTCGCATCTGTCCCGCGATACAATTTATTCAGTTCGCGCATTTTTCCGTCGGAAACAAAAGCAACGGTCAAGGATTTTCCGGCGGCTTCGGCAACGCTGACCGCCGCACGGTCGACAAAACCGCGCCACTGCCGAACATCAACTTTTATTTTGCGCTGCCGATTAACTATCTCAATCTGTTCATTACCCATTTTCGCCTGTTGTTCGCGCCTCATTGAGGCTTTTATTTTCAATAGTAAATGCGGCAAATAAAAAATATGAAACGGAAAATACCGAACGGTAACTTTTCACTTGCTTTATTTTTCGACTTTCATTAGAATTCCTCAGATCAACAATTAGTTTCCCGACGACATTTTGAATATACACCGCCTACGGTGTCGAATTATGTCGTCAAGCGATGCCGGCTTTACACTTAAAAACCAGTTTAACTAAATAAGTTTTCTGCTCCCCGTAAAGCCGGCTTGTCCTGCTTTTGTCCGCACGGACGAAAGCAAATTTCAAATTTCACTTTCAAAAATTTAAGGAGAATCCGAAAGATGCGACCTGATAGAACTACCACAACTTTAATCAATAGTTGGCGTTCGACGAACAAATTTGTCAAACATCAGATTTCCAACCTAACAGTTTTTCGGGCAGCGCTCATTTTCAGCATATTTGCTGGATTGGCGCTGTCTTTTACATTCAGTTACTCAAGAGTCACGACCGCGCAGGAACAAAAGACGGCACCACATTCCAACGCTTCTTCATTAAACGAAGCACTGGCGGCTGGAGTAGATGTGCAGTCAGTATCTGAAACCGCAATCGAAACCAACACCGACGCGCCCGAAGGCGGCGCTTGCACCTGGACAGCCGGCACGGTTTATCCGGTAACGATACTTGACCAGGCGACTGTCGCGCAAGGCAATATGATATACAGTTTCGGCGGCGTCAGCACCGCGATTGTTGCTAACGCTTATAAATTCGACGGCACAACCTGGACTCCGATTGCTCCCTTGCCGGTAGCTTTGGAGTATCCGCAGGCTGTTTCCGACGGAACGAATATCTACATTATGGGCGGCGCGAACTCGACCGGAGCGAGCGTCAACACTTTGTATCGTTATAACGTGGCGACAGATACTTATACGACGCTGGCGCCGATGGCGGTCGCGTCTTGGAATCACGCTGCCGAATTTCTAAACGGAAAAATCTACAAATTCACCGGCACTGCCGGAACAGCCGGTTCAACCAACGCGCTGGAAATTTACGACATCGCCACCAATACCTGGACAGCGGGCGCGCCGTATCCGGCGGCTCTCAGCTTTGTCAGTTCGTTTGTTAAAGGCGGCTTCATCTACGGCGCGGGCGGAATTGCCAGCGTCGGTTCAGTCGCGTCGCTGAAAACTTATCGTTACGATCCGGCGACCAATACCTGGGACGACGCAGCGATTGCCGATTTGCCGCAGACTCGTTGGGGCGCGGCTTCTTCGAGAGTTCCCTACGGCAGCACCGGCGCCTGGGTGCTGGCTGGCGGTTATGTCAACGGCGTAATGGCGGCTAATATTTCGACCAGCGTTATTGAATGGGATTCAGCTACCAATGCCTGGACGACTGTGACCCCGATGACCGGGGAACGGGCGAGAATGACCGGAGCTGTTTTGGGCGGCGCCACCGGCAGTTTTTACGTCATCGGAGGACGCTCGATTGCCTCTGCTGGTTTCGTCGGAACAAACACCAATCAAAAATTAACGTGCGTCAGCAACGTGGCTCTTCCACAAGGCGGCGCGGTAAATATTACTTCAGAATCGTGCACCCCGGCGAACGGCGCGCCCGATCCGGGCGAAACTCTGACCGTTACCTTGCCGATAACGAACGCCGGCGACATTCCGACAACGAATTTGAACGTTACGCTTCAGGCAACCGGCGGCGTGGTGGCTGCCAGCACGCAGAATTTCGGCGTGATCGCTCCAGGCGGCGCGGCGGTAACCAGAACTTTTACATTCATGGTTGGCTCGGTAGCTTGCGGCAGCGATATTACGCTGACCTTTACGCCGACTGACGGCACAACGACTTATCCAACAATCGTCCGCACGTTTACAACCGGCGCGCGAACGACTTTACTGAGTCAAAATTTTGACACTGTAACCGCACCGGCGCTTCCTGCCGGATGGACAACCGTTCAGCTTTCCGGCACGGCGATCAACTGGGTGACGACGACGACCACTCCGAGTTCGCCGCCGAACGCCGCTTTCGCCAATGACCCGGCGACTGTCAACCTTTCCGCTTTAGTTAGTCCGGCTGTGGCGATCAACGCTGCAACGGCGCAGATTACTTTCCGTAATCAGTTCAACACGGAACCGAACTTCGACGGAATGGTTCTTGAATATACGACCAACGGCGGAACGACCTGGACTGATGTTATTACCGGCGGCAGCACGTTCGTTTCCGGCGGTTATACGGGAACTTTGAACACGGGCTTCGGCAATCCGCTTCCGGGCAGACAGGCTTGGACGGGTAACTCGATGGGTTATCGTGACACGGTGGTCAATCTGCCTGCCAGTTTGAACGGTCAAACAGTTCAATTCCGCTGGTTAATGGGTTCGGACAACGCAGTCGGAGTAGCGACCGGCGGCGTCTGGGTTGATGATGTGCGAGTTCAGGGCGCGAGACAGTGTTGCGGCGGCGCTCCGGCGTGTCAGCTTCAGCGTCGTAACGATTTCAACGGCGACGGCAGAACCGACTTTTCGACATTCAGACCGTCGAACGGCACTTGGTTTATCTTACCGAACGGTTCGACGACTTTCACCGGAAGGGCTTTCGGCGCGACCGGCGACCGCCCGCAACCGTTCGATTACGACGGCGACGGCACGACCGACCTCGGCGTTTACCGTAACGGCACATGGTTCTATACCACCGGAACGGGTGCAAGTACTACGGCGACCGGCATTCAATTCGGCACGGCGACCGACATTCCCGTTATCGGCGATTACGTCGGCGACAACAAAGCCGATTTGACGGTGTTTCGTCCTTCGACCGGCGTGTGGTATACGCGCGACGGCAACACGGGCGCTGTCACAGCCGTTCAATGGGGCGGCGACGCTTCGGACGTTCCGGCTCCGGGCGATTACGACGGCGACTGCAAAACCGATTACGCGGTTCGCCGCACGACGAACGATCCGGGTCCGAACAATACAACCTGGTTTGTACGACGTTCGAGCGGCGGCGCGACCAGTTACCGTTGGGGAACGAACGCGATGCAGATGGCGCTCGGCGATTACAACGGCGACAACAGAACCGACATCGGCGTAGTTGCGACGGTCAACGGAAATTATTTCTGGTATGTTCTTTCAGCCGACGCAACAACGGTAATCGCCAACGGCGTGAACTTCGGTGTCGCCGGTGATGTGATTGTGCCTGGTGATTACACCGGCACCACCGCAACGGACTTGGCTATTTGGCGTCCGACAAGCGGCATTTTCTCGTATCGTTCGGCAACTGCCGGTGCGACGGTCGCAAATACCGTCTTCGGCGCGAACGGCGACATTCCGACGGCGCGGGCGTATCAATACCCGTTGCCATAGAACGATGATTCATTCGCCCGAAACCGATAATAAATTTGTCGGTTTCGGCATTCAAATCTTATTTGAAAATAAGACGGAAAAAGCCGGAAAATCAAATCGTAGATTTTCCGGCTTTTTCGTCTCCTGCAATTGAAAAGTTAGACGACTGACCAAAGAATTTTTCTATGGTTTCAATGCAATTTACTTTTGGCGGTATATAGGTGACTCAGTAGAGTCAACGGCTGACATTGATATTGGGCGAAACCGCCACCGTCAATGTCAGGTTTAAGAAGTTACGTTGAATGAAAGTCGCTCGTGCGCGCCTTCTGCGTCCATTGAATTGTTGTGCTGCGCCATTATTTTCAAAAGCCTGTATTTGATAAATGCGTTTACTGAAATTGATAATAGTTGAAACCTCATTGTTCGTTGGCAGTTCTCTTCTTTTGAATCATCTCTTGGATTGTTTCGGTTTCGCCGATTTCATAAAGACTGATTAAACCATTCTCAATAGTAAAGATTTGCTGAACTGTTGCATCGGCAAGCACATTGCCCTGCAAATCTCTGATGATTTGATGAACGGTGACTACGCTCCGATTCTTTTCGTCAGTCTCGAAATTTAATGTCTCAAGCTGCGGTTGAATCATCTTAAATTGGCTAGTCCAATATTCGCGCACCTGGTCGCGTCCATAAACGAAACCGCCTTCCAACCCGTTCGCCCATTTTACGTCCGGGCGCATCAAGGAAATGATAGTTTCAATCTCGCGTTTGTTAAAAGCATCGTATAAATTTTGCAGAAACTGTTGATTTGAACTCATAATTATTCACCATACGCAACGAACGCCGTTAAAACAAGAAAGCAGCACAACGTCGTAGTTTGGAGTTTTTGCGGAGTTTTACGAATTTTTAACTTCAATAGTTCAGTCGCGCTGCGGCAACCGCATAAACTTTAACCTTTGATTTACACTGACTCAGTGTAAATTTTTACGCTGATTGAAAATAAAACTTGCTGCGTTAACTTTATTATTACCTTACTTTTCATCATTTCGCTCCGTTTCCGCCGCCTGACTCTCGTAAGCCTTGACAATCATCTGGACGAGTTTGTGGCGCACCACGTCACGGTCGTTGAAATAGACAAACTCGATTTCCTCGATATTCCGCAGAACTCTTTCCGCCTCGCGCAATCCGCTGCGCTGACCGCGCGGCAAATCAATCTGCGTGATGTCGCCGGTCACGACGACTTTCGAGCCGAAACCGATGCGCGTTAAAAACATTTTCATTTGCTCGCCGGTCGTGTTTTGCGCTTCGTCTAAAATAATGAATGAATCCGAGAGCGTTCTGCCCCTCATAAATGCCAGCGGCGCGATTTCGATAATTCGCTTTTCAAGCATTTTCGTGACGCGCTCGTTGTCAACCAAATCAAACAGCGCGTCGTAGAGCGGACGCAAATACGGGTCAACTTTGTCCTGTAAATCGCCTGGCAGAAAGCCGAGTTTTTCGCCGGCTTCGACTGCCGGACGAGTCAAAACGATTCTTGAAACTTGTTTAGCGAAAAGTGCTTGGACGGCGAGCGCAACCGCCAGGAAAGATTTTCCGGTTCCGGCGGGACCGATGCCGAAGGTTAAATCTTTATCTTGAATCGCTTCGATATATTTGCGCTGGTTGACGGTTTTCGGGGCGACCGCTTTTTTGCCCGACGGGTTGAAACGCGCTCTGGTGAAATAATCTTTTAAGGAATAAGCCCGATCTTCGGCGATTTGTTTGAAGGCGTCGCGCAGTTCCTTGTCGGAAAATGTGTTGCCTTCATCGAAAAGTTCGGCGAAATCGCATAAAATAGTTTCAACAGTTTGTATGTTGTCGGGGTCGCCGTCTATGGTCAGTTCGTTGCCGCGCGCGCTGAGCCTGATGTCGAGCAGCGATTCGAGGTATTTGATGTTTTGGTCTTGAACGCCGAACAGCGCGTTTAAGCCGCGCGGCGGAAGTTCGATTTTTTTCTGGTTACTCAAATTT
This sequence comes from Pyrinomonadaceae bacterium, assembly GCA_030448055.1. Lineage (GTDB taxonomy): Bacteria > Acidobacteriota > Blastocatellia > Pyrinomonadales > Pyrinomonadaceae. The sequence continues at coordinate 1,172,629 of JAUJNR010000001.1, read as the reverse complement.
GATGAAAATCCCTCCGGTATTTTTTTAATATATGTCGAGGCTACTAAAAGGGTCTAGCAGTGTCAACGAAAATTTCTCGAAAATTTAGTCTTTTCGCGCAAAAATCCTTGCTAATTTTTTTCGATTTTGTAATTCTTTATCTATCAAAAAATCTGCGGCTGGAATAACGATGAAAATCTTTATATCGTCACGACACAAGGCTTTTTTCAAAAAAGGAGCGTTAGAAATGACCAAAGGCGAAGCGACAGTATTGGAAACCGATGCAGTTATTTTTCCGGTGGAATTCGGGCAGGATAAGCGAGAAAAAGTTACGGTCGAGAAGCCGAGCGCAAAACTCGTTATTGAAAAGCAACCGAGCAAAACCGACATCGAAATAAGGTTTACAAGATCAAGAAAGTCTTTGCGAAAACGGTCGGCGAGCATTTTGTAATTTTTTGAAAACAGTTGAAAACAAGGGAACAAATATGCCGAGAGGAGACAAATCAAAATACACGGACAAGCAAAAACGACAGGCTGAACATATCGAAGAAAGCTACGAAAAAAAGGGTATGTCCGAAGACGAAGCTGAAAGCCGCGCCTGGGCGACCGTGAATAAACAAGACGGCGGCGGCAAACAAAGCGGTTCGGGACGAAAAAAATCCGCTTCGGATAAAAATGCAAAAGACGCGCCCGACCGTGATTCTTCGGCGACTAAAGGAACTGCGGGAACGCGACCGCCGAGCGACAGCTAAACCGGAAAAAATTTAAGGAAAGAGCGACCGATTTGACAACGGTTGCGCTTTCCTTTTTCATTTATTGATGACAGGAGAAAACTAGAACTGAGAATTTTACAATCGAAAAAATTATTATGAAATTAAATGATTTAATGCAAAAGTTAATCGCGGTCGAGCCGAGCGGCTTTCCTTTTTTGAGCGTTTATCTAAACGCCGAACCGAACGAACAGGGGCGCGACGCTTACGGCGTCTGGCTGAAAAATGAATTGTCCGAACAGGCGGAAAGCTACGAGGAAGAATCGGCTGAAGCGCAAAGTTTTAATGCCGATGTCGAGCGCATCAACGATTTTATTGAAAATTCGGTTGAGCCTTCGGCAAACGGCATCGCCATTTTCGCCAGTTTCGGCGCGGACGAGTTTTTCGAGACGGCGCAAATCGAAGTCGCCTTTCCGAATAATCGCCTGTTCACCTTCGACCGCCCGCATATCTTTCCGCTGGCGAGAGCGATTGACCAAAACCCGAAATACGCCGTTTTGTGGGCGGACACGAATAAAGCCGACATCTATATTTTTGGCGGCGAAAATCACCTTGACGCCGAAACCGAAACGAGCGCGAAGGTCGAGGAGATTCAAAACGTAGTTACTCAAGACACGAAAGTCCGCGGCGGGTCGCAGGCGCGTTACCAGCGCCACATCGCCAACTTCCATTTGCAGCACGCCAAAGAAACGGTTGACGAACTCGAAAAATTAGTGCGCGACGCCCGAATCGAACACCTGATTTTGTGCGGCGACGAGCGGGCGATTATGCCGATTCTGCGCCCGCAGCTCTCGAAAGAATTGGAAGGTAAAGTCGTCGAAACGCTGAATCTGAGCCAATACGATTCGGAGGAAAAAATCCGCCAGGCGACGCTCGAAGTAATGCACAGCCAAAACACGGCTGGCGACGAAGCCGCCGTCGAACGAATGATCGGCGCGGCGAAAGCGGCTGCCGGTCTCGGCACGCTCGGCGTCGAAGACACGCTGGCGGCTTTGTCGAACGGGCAGGTCGAAGAATTGTTGATTGCCTCGAATTTCGAGGCGATTGAATACAGTCAGAAAAAAGTTAAACGGGTTCTTCGTGATTACGCGCCCGGCGACGACAATTCGACGAGCGATGAGCTGCCAAAAGTGCGCGAGCCGCGCCAAATTGCCGACGAACTTATCGTCCGCGCTTTGAACTCAGCCGCGAAAATCAAATTTATCGAAGACGAATCGCTTTTGAAAGAAGCGCACGGCGTCGGCGCGGTTCTGCGCTTCAATATGAACGCGACGGGAAATAGTTAGAAAATCAAGGCGCTGGTTTTGTGGCTCGTATAATCAATTGAACCGAATCATCGAAAGCAGCGCCTTTTGAATATCATCGAACCGACGAATTGAAAATGAGTAAAAAACAAGCAACCGAATCAGCAGAAAAACAGAGAAAAAAGCCGAAATCACCGATGCCCGCACAGCATCAGAAGCGTCCGGGCATCGAAGCGAAAATGTCGCCGCAGCCGGAATTTCTCGCGCCGAATTACAAGGGAGCGAATAAATTAAACGGTCAAGTCGCTTTGATTACCGGCGGCGATTCGGGCATCGGTCGCGCCGTAACCGTTCTTTTCGCCCGTGAAGGCGCGGACTCGGCGATTGTTTTTTTGCCGCAGGAAAAAGTTGATGCTGAGGAAACCGCCCGTCGCGTCGAAGCTGAAGGACGCGCTTGTTTGCTTATTCCGGGCGACGTTTCTAAATCGAAGTTTTGTCAAAGCGCCGTCGAAAAAACCGTTAAAAAATTCGGCAAGTTGGATATTCTGGTGAATAACGCCGCTTATCAGCAGCACCAGAAATCGCTCGCCGACGTATCGGACGAACAATTCGAGAAGACTTTTAAGACGAACATTTTCGGTTATTTTTATATGGCGAAAGCCGCCATACGACATTTGCCGAAGGGCGGCGCGATTATCAACACCGGCTCGATTACCGGACTCGAAGGCAGCAAGGAGCTGCTCGATTATTCGGCGACGAAGGGCGCGATTCACGCTTTTACGAAATCGCTCGCGCAGCAGTTGGTCGAAAAGGAAATCCGCGTCAACTGCGTCGCTCCGGGACCGATTTGGACGCCGCTGAACGTCGCCGACAAAACGGCGAAAGAAGCCGCCAAACACGGAGCCGACACGCCGATGAAACGTCCCGGTCAACCGGAAGAAGTCGCGCCCGCGTTCGTGTTTTTCGCTTCGAACGCCGATTCGAGTTATATCACGGGCGAAATTCTAACGCTGCTCGGCGGCGAAACCAGAGCGGCTTAATCCGGGAGCTGGGAGCGCAGGCATCTTGCCTGCGCTCCCAGCTCTCAGCCTTACAAATACAAAATTTGATGATTTCCCTCATCCGTCTCGACTGCTTCGTAAATCCAATCAATAAAATTTAAGCCGTAAAGATTTAGAAAAGTATTGACGTTCAGGGATCGTTCCTGCAAAGCGTTGTGCGGCATAAGTGCGGCGAAGAGATTTTCCAGCCGCCGCCGCGCAATCTCATCTTTCAATATTTCGGCGCGGTGATATTTTTTTCGCAGCGCGCCGACGTGCCAGAGAATTTTTCTTCTACGACCGGCTAAATTCGCCGAAAGCGTCGGCTCGCCTTTTATTAATTCGCGGTCGAGCCGGTCAAGTTCAGCGTTTATATTTTCTTTGACTTCCGCGAAAGTTTGCGCCGTTTCCCGATTAAGAAATCTCTCGACAATACGCGCCGAGATTTTCTCTTCTCCGGCAAACAAATCGTCAAAATCCAGTTCGTATTTTTCGAGTGTGCGGACGTGTCTGCGTTCGACGACGGTGCAGCTTGCGCGGTGGCGAATCGGCGTAACGGGACGATTGAGGATTTTGTAAATCACTGAATTTTGCGCAAAATAAGCAATTTCCGCCGCGCCGCCGAAGTAGCAAAGCGTCGGCAACAGGTAATCCTGAACGACGGGGCGCAGCAGCGCATTCGGACTCAAACTCTGCGGCGAATTGCGCGCAATTTCCCGCAGCTCCGCGTTTTCAAATTCAAGTTTTGAATTTTGAATTTTTATCTTTCCGTTTCCTAAATTTTTCCGCAGCGGTTGTCTTTCGCCCGCATCATTCTGATAAAAAAACGGATAGGAATTTTCCGCCGCCAAAACCTGCGGCTGATAATTTTCTTTTTCGAGTTCTTTATTTCTTTCAAGCAGAGCGGAGACGATTGCGGCAGATTTCTCGACCGCTTCGACTAAAATCGGCGCGCAGAGTTTTTTTAGTTTTTCGTTTAATGGCGCCAGAACTATCAAACCGTGGTCGGCGAAAATTTTCGTAATGAATTTGGCGAACGCCGCGCTGTAAGTTTCACCGGCGCGGTAAGTTTCGTTTAGCATTTTTTTTGTTTCGTAGCTAAACTCGGTGCGCGGAAGTTCATCAAATAAACTTTCGATTGTCTCGCTTATCGTTTTGTCGAGCGCAATCAATCCGACCGGACGATTTGCCGCGCGGTCTTTTGGAGTGTTTTCCGACTCGTATAACTTCCCTTCTTTATCCAGGTTGAAAGTTTTTTTCACCTCGTCGAAATCATGGTCTTCTTCGGCAATCCAAAAAATCGGCACGGCTTTGATATTGTTTTTTCGCAAATCTTCGGCGAGCCGGACGGCGGACATAGCTTTGTAAATCGTGTAGAGCGCGCCGGAAAAAAGTCCGGCTTGCTGTCCGGTAACAATCGCCGCGCAGTCTTCACCGCGCAACAGTTCGATGTTTTCAAAAGTCTTTCGTCCCGCGCCCAAAGATTCGTTCGTCTCATTGAGAACGTCGCACAACGCCGCGCGGTCAACTCGATAATTTGACAAAACTTGTTCGGCGAATTTTTCGAGATACGTATTTTTTTCAGGGTAAAAGTTCTGAATTTTTTCTGCATTCGCTTGAAAGTCCGTAAAGAGTTTTGATTGTTGCGGGATTTTTTCAAATGAAATGATTTGCTGGCGAAAAGTTTCGTCTTGGTGTGAACGCGCCGGTTTTTGATTCATCCGGTAATTATAAATTTGATTCGGGTCGAGCGCCAAATAAAAAAGACGACTCGTTGAAAGAGCCGTCTTAAAAGTCTTCGGGTTCGTGCCGAATTTAATTGTCGGTTACCGCCGAAATGCGGGGACGAGTCTGACCGTCGGGTGCGGTTGAATTTTCCACCGCCTGCGGTTTCGCCGCCCGTTCGATGCGGTAAACGCCCGATGAATGCGTTCCGGCAAAAATGCGGTTCGAGTCTTTCGGGTCGAAGGTCATTGACCAAACGCGGCGGCTCGGCAGCTTCATATCTTTGGAATCAATTCGCTTCCAATTCATTCCCGTATCGTCGGAAAAGAAGATGCCGCCGTCGGATTCGAGCGCGCTCGCCGCGAAAATTTCCTTCGGATTATTCGGGTTAATCAAAACGCTTGTGTAATTGCCGAGGGGCAGATTGCCGCCGCGCCGCGTCCAGTTTTTTCCGCCGTCGCGCGACAGATAAAGCGTCTGCGTCGTGCCGACGTAAATGCGTTCGGTGTTTGTCGGGTCAATCGTTATCGAACTGACCGGAACGCCTTCGGGAACGCCCGGAACTTTCTGCCACGTTTCGCCACCGTCGCGCGAAACGATCACGCCGGAAGTCGCCGTGCCGACCCAAATCGTCTCTGGCTGCTGCGGCAAAGTGTTAATGGTGAAAATGCTTTCATTGATTCCCTCGCCGAAAAAAATTCTTTCCCAGCCCTTCACTACATCGTATGAGCGGTAAATGCCTCGGTCGGTTCCGGCGAGAATGCCGTTTTTACCGTCTTCGGTGCGGGCGAGAACTTTGATTTTTTCGCCTAACGCGGGAATCAAAATTGGCGCGTTCGGATCAACCGGAACAACCGGAACGACGGGTTTGGCGACCGGAGCTTTTGCTTTCGCCATAGTTCGACGCGCGGTTTTTCCTTTCGCCGGCTTTTTGACCGGAGCCGGTTTCGGCGGAAGCAGTTGAGTCCAGTTTACGCCGCGGTCGAGCGAGCGGAACATTCCGATGTTCGTTCCCATATAAAGCGTGTTCGGCGCGGCGCGGTCTTGCAAAAGCGCGAAAGGAGCGACGCGTTCGATGTCGAGATTTTTCGCTTGCTGCCATGTCGCGCCGCCGTCCGAACTGATGAAAAAGAAGCCGCCGCCAGTCGCCGTGTTCTGCGTCGTCGCATACAAACGATTCGGGTTTTCGATGTCGGCGATAATCGAATAGGTAAAACGGCTGGTGAAATTATCGTTGGTCGTTTTGAAATTCTTGCCGCCATCGTTGGAAACCATCACCCCGTAGTTGTTCGTGCCGATAAAAACTCTTTCGGGAGCGTCGGGGTGAACGGTTATCGAATTGATTTCCAAATCCCTCCGCGTCGTCATCAGCCAGTTTTTACCGCCGTCCGAAGTCATCCAAAAACCTTCGGTCGTCGCCGCGTAAAGAGTTCCGGGTTTAGTCGGATGCTGCAAAATATCGCGCGTGCGGCGCGACTGCGAAGGAATTCCCTGAATCTTCGCCCACTTCTCGCCTTTATTTTTAGATTCGTAAATTCCGCTGCACGCCGAGGCGACGATGTGGTCAGGATTAGCTTTGTCAATCGTAATGGCGAAAACATCGGAATCGTCAATCATTCCGTCTTTAATCAGCCGCCAGCTTTTTCCGCTGTCCGTCGTTTTATAAGCCCGCCACCAGGTTCCGGCGTAAATCGTATCGAGGTTTCGCGGGTCAATCGCCAGCGAGCCGACGTTGATCGGCATCGTCTCGGATTCTATCTTTTTCCAATCGTCGCCTGAGTTGTTTGAAATCCAAACGCCGCCGGTCGTGCCGACGAGAATCACATTCGGGTCGAGCGAAGACTGCACCATCGAGTGAATCGGCTGCTGGCTGAGTTCTTTGGCTTCTTTCCAGGTCGCGCCGCCGTCGGTGGTTTTGAAAAATCCGCCCGGGCGGTTGTGCCGATGACCGGAAGTGTAAATCGTTTTGGAATCGCGCGCGTCAACCATCAACTGGTCCAAAACCAACTGCGGACGATTCAGATTTGCCAGCAATCTCCAGGTCGTTCCGCCGTCCGCCGACGTATGAATTTGCCCGTCCAAAGTGCTGATGTAAAGACGGTCTTTATCCTTCGGGTCAACCGCGACGACGCGCACGTCGCCGCCGCTCGGTCCGACGATATTCCACTCGCCGAATTTCGCCGTCGCGGTGTTGCTTTCGTTAGCCGTTGAGGAAATTACGCTTGAAAAACCTATCAGCAAAGCTGCCATTAGGAAATTCAACTTTAAAGCGATTTTGCGTTTGTCGGTAGTAATCATAATTTTGAATTTTGACTGATTTGAAATTGTTTTTGACACTTTATGTTTTGAGCCAACAACCGCTTTCTAAGATGTTGAAAACGCCGTAAATTGTTGCATTACAAAACTCAAGTTTCGGGGGATGAATTTATCGAAGATGTTTTGTGCCGAAGCGCGTGAACGAAACAAATTTCATTCTACACAGAAATACAAATAAATCAAACTTTTTTATAGCTAACTTTAAAAGCGTAAGCGAGTAATGTTTCTTTAATCGAAACATTACTCGCTTAGGAAAGTTTACATCTGTGAAAGATGCAAAGTTAAATTACGGAGTATCCGGTGTCGGAGGCGTCGCGCCAGCCGGAACGACGAACAAGCGTGTTCTGAGTTCCGTGCCTGTGCCTCTGACAAATGTAAATCGGTTTGGATCTTGGTTACGGAAATTGATGTGGTTTCTGATCAGCGTTTCGCGTCTCGTCACATCTCTGTTCGAACCGTCAGTGATGATTACAGCTGTAGCTGTCGGATCATTTTGCAGTTGCGTAAAGAATGCGTCGAGTCTGGCTCTGACTTCATCGGCTGGCAGAACTTCCAAAGTGTCAATTAGACTAAAAGTCGGCAGAGCTGCAACGATGCCCGTTTCAGAATCACTTGTCTGCGGGCAGGTCTCACATAAGCCGCCGATGGTAACCGTCGCCGTCACGTTAGTGCCAGCCATTTCCGGCGTGGTTTGAACTCTGATAGACGGCGTTCCCTGACCTTCGATAATCGTGCCGCTGGTAACAGACCAATCATAAGTTACGGTAGCTTGGCTGCCGCCGGTAACGGTCGCCGTAAAGGTCATCACTTCGCCCGGAGTAGTCGCGCCCGTCGGACCCGTTACGTCTAATGTCGGGCAGGTGCATTCGACTTCGCATTCGCAAGTGGCTACGGTAATCGTCGCGGTTTGCGTTTTACCACAAACGCCGCAAGCATCGTCAACACCGGCGGTAATCGTGTAACTTCCGGGCTGCGCGCCCGTCAAATCCCATTGAACATTTGCGCCCTGTCCGACAATGCGACCGCCCGAAACCGTATAGTTATAGGTCAGCACATCGTTTTCTGGGTCAACCGCCGTCGTCGTCACATTAACCGACATGTCATCGCTGCAAGTTTGTCCGGCTCGCGGACGTTGCCCCGGAGGACACGGGGTGGTCACGGTAGTTTCGCTCAGTACGAGAGTCGTTACGTCGGCAAATTGATTGATAACTTCCTGTTTGCGTGCGTTGCGTCGCCCCGCTGTGACCTGGAAAATAAATCCGTGCGGATCGGAAGATGTCAAAAATCCCGGCGGAACGCCGCTGAATGACGATGTAAATGCTCCGCCGCCCGCGCCCGGAACTGTTGCTGTGGTTCTAAACGTATCGTCACCAAAGCTATCGTTATCTTGCTGATTGAAATGATAACGATATGCCGCACCTAAACTGATATAGCGGGTTGGGTAGAATCGCGCCCCGGCGAGACCGTCAAGCGGGCTATTTTCAAAAGCGTTGGGCGTGCGTCCGCCAACATATTGCGTCGAACGAAACTCAAGAATCGGCTGAAAATAACGGTTGACCGGAAAGTCAACGCCGATACCCGCCAAAACTTCATCGGGACGATCCAAAAGCGTAACATCGCCTACCGATCCGCCGAAATCGGCTTTAACACTGCTGTTATAGATATAACCAAGGTTTGCCGAAACGTTTACCCATTTTGCGAGCCGCGCGTCTCCGAATAAAACCAAACCGAAATCGCCTCGACCGTTATCGCCAAAAGGATTAGGTCCGCCACCGCCCGGACTTGCCCCGCGCTGCAATTGATTAAAGCCGCCGCCGCGTCCGCCCGCGCCGTCGGCGTAAAACCGATAAAACGGAATGAGTCCGATACCAACCGGATTATTAGTTCCGGTAAATCGAATTTTTGCGCCGACTGTAAAAGTATTGAACGCCGATTCACCGTAAGTTCGGTTAATGAACGGCGCATCCGGCAGATAGCTCGGAGCGGTCGTAAACGCTGTCGGAACAACGTTTTGTGCGGCGCCGGTACCGACCGTGGTCGTCTGCAAAACTACGCCCGGCAAAATACTTCCGTAAATTGAACCGACGCCCGGAAAGTTATCCGCGCCGTTGCCGCTCGAAGCAATCGGAAAACCGATCACACTCGTCGCTGTTGGAACAGTGGTTCGTCCGCCGACAAACGGAAATTGGATAAATGCTTGATTGTTGCGGAAGACCGGCTGACCGGCAAACGCTCCGCTGCCCAAAACAATCGCTGGCGGCGTTCTTACAACATTGCCGATTCTAAGTTGGGAATTCGGAAGATAAAAACTTGAAAGATTTCGCGGCGAATTAACTTTAATCGCCCGGTAAGCATCTGTGTTAAAGAACAACTCAAGATAGTCGTTCACGCCAGCCTGAAAGCTAACGGGAATTTCGCTGATGTCAACGTTGCCGGGATCACGGTCGTAGTTGCTCCACGCCGCACTGAAAGTGAACTCACCTGCTCTTAGGGTTTGTCCGTCATAGATTGTAAAAAGACCGGTCGGACCTCCCGGAGGACCTCCCGTGCCAACAGTTGGCGCGGTGTTTCTTGGGTCATCCGCCGACCTTAGTGTCTGGGCTGACATGGTAAATACCAATGTCAGCATCGTAAGCGCAATTATAAACGCGTTTTTAGCGAGTTTCATTACATTCCTCCGCCGAAAATAATTTTAAAATTTGAATTTGTGATCTGCAAGACCGTTGGAAACTCAAGTCTCACTCAAGCTACTCAATTATTACATACACTTAAAAACTTTCAAACATAAATATTGAAAATTTTTCGGTGCAATCAATAAGAAATAAGTCAACAGTTGTAAATTCTTGTTGAAAGAAAAGGCGTAAAATCAATAAAAAAATTTTAAAGCCCATTTACAACTCCGTAAAACATTACTTTATCTTAATGTGAAAAGCAAGTGTTTTTAATGAATTAAACTAATTTTATCAGGCATAAATGCCGCGCATTTTTGTGTCAAACGCCACGCGGTCAATCGCCAGCATATAAGCGGCGGTACGCGTGTCAACATTGTGCAGTTCAGCGAGATTGCTTAATTCGATAAAACTCGCCACCATTTTTTCTTCTAATCTTTGGTTTACTTCGTCTTCGCGCCAGAAATAACCCATACGATCCTGCACCCATTCAAAATAGGAAACCGTCACGCCGCCCGCGTTGGCGAGAATATCGGGAATAACGAAAATTCCTTTGTCGTGCAGAATTTTATCCGCCTTTGGCGTCGTCGGACCGTTGGCGCCTTCCGCCAGAATTTTGCATTTTATCCGGTCGGCATTTTCCGAAGTGATTTGATTTTCCGTAGCGCACGGGGCTAACACATCGCACTCGATCTCCAGAAGCTCTTTATTACTGACCTGTTCGGCTTCCTTATAACCTTCAAGAGTTTTATTCGCCTGTAGATAACTCAACACTTGCGGAATATTTAATCCGTTCGAGTTGTAAATTCCGCCGCCGACATCCGAGATAGCCGTTACTTTATAACCTACCTCGTACATCAACTGCGCGCCGATGCCGCCGACGTTGCCCGACCCTTGCACGACAACCGAAGTTTTTTCCGGCGTTAAGTTGAACCGCTTAACGGCTTCATTGACACAAAATAATACGCCTCTTCCGGTCGCTTCCCGTCGTCCGAGCGAGCCGCCGAGCGCAATCGGTTTTCCGGTTACAACAGCATTAACCGTGTACCCCTTATGCATCGAATAAGTGTCCATAATCCACGCCATCGTCTGCTCGTTCGTGTTCATATCCGGCGCGGGAACGTCCCGGTCGGGACCGATAAAATCAAATAATTCAGCTGTGTAACGCCGGGTCAGCCGTTCGAGTTCGCCTTGTGACATCTGAATCGGATTGCATATCACGCCGCCTTTTGCGCCGCCGAACGGAACGTTGACGACCGCGCATTTCCAGGTCATCCAAGCCGAAAGCGCCTTTACTTCATCTAAAGTTACATCGGGCGCATAACGAATTCCGCCTTTTGCCGGACCGCGCGCGAAATTGTGCTGAACGCGAAAACCTTCAAATACTTCGATATGTCCCGAGTCCATCCGTACCGGAATGTAAACTTTCAATTCCCGACTCGGAACGCGCATCACCGCGTATAAATCCGGGTCTAAGCCCAGAAGTTGCGCGGCGCGGTCGAAGCGTTCGCTCATCGCCTCGAACGGATTTTTCTCGTCGCTTGATTTGAAACGCCGCATATCATCAGCCATCGGATTTGCCATTTTTTATAATTTTCTCCAATTTTCTCGTAGATTTTCGTATTTTTGTATTGTCTATTACAAAAGAGCGAAAACAAAATTTAAGCAATTCGGACAAATGCTTTTTATTTTTAGCCTTCGCTTTTTACTTTTTATATTCTTTATTTTCTAAAACTTCATTCATCGCTCCGCTTCGATAACCGTGCAAATCGAGCGTGACATATTTGAATCCTAATCGGCGAAATTTTTCCGCCAGTCGTTGAGCAATATTTAAATTCAATGCGCGTTCCATTTCTTCCGGCGCAATTTCTAACCGCGCCAGTTCGTCGTGAACGCGAACGCGAAACTCACGGAATCCGAGCTGCCGAACAAATTCTTCGCCGCGCTCAATTTTTGAAAGTCTTTCGATTGTCACCGGAACACCGTAAGCGATTCTTGACGAAAGACACGGACTCGACGGCTGACTCCAGGTGGGAAGCCGTTGATTTTTGCTTAACTCTCTGATTTCCGATTTGCTCAATCCGACTTCGATTAAAGGACTCCGCACCGCTTTTTCCGCCGCCGCGCTTCTTCCCGGACGATAATCGCCGACATCATCGGTATTCGCGCCGTCCAAAACGAATTCGATTTTTTTCGCTTCGGCAATCGCAGCGAGTTTGCCGTAAAGTTCGGTTTTGCAGTGATAACAGCGATTCGTCGGGTTGGCTTGGTAAAGCGGATTTTCGAGTTCGTCGGTCTCGACGGTTTGAAAATTAAATCTAAATTCTTCGGCGATACGCGCGGCTTCCTCGCGCTGCTTTTGCGAAACGCTCGGCGAAAGTCCCGTCACGCAGACGGCTTTGGCGCCGAGTTCCTGCGCGGCAATCAGAGCCAGATAAGAACTGTCCACGCCGCCCGAATACGCAACCAACACCTTCTTCATTTCGCGCATCAAACGGCGCAAGTTTCTTTCTTTTTCTCGGGCGGTGGGCGCGTTCGGATTTTCGTAGCTGGTTTGCGGCTTTGCCATTATTTTACCGGAAAGCATTCGAAAGCAAATACTCAATTTGCAAATCTTATCTTACTGCAACCGGCAAAAGCAACTGCTTTAATGAGAAAAATTCGCTTAAATTCCCGTCTCGATTTCGATGTTTCGACCGCTGAATGTTAGAATTTTTATGAATTTTCGTTTCTCAAAATTGATGATAAATTTCCAACGAATGCCGGGAATTTTCACCGGCAAGAGAAAAATTTTGCGCGCCCTTTGCACCGTTTTTGTTTTGGTTTGGTTTGCTTCGAGCGGCATTGCTCAAGACGATGAAAACGAATCATCGCTCGAAGCGGTCAAGATTTTCAATCAGGCGCAGGACGCGCACGAAAAAGGCGATTTGCCGACCGCGCTCGAATTATACGAGGCGGCGATAAAAATCAACCCGGAATTTCCTGAAGCCGAATATCAGCGCGGCAACGCTTTAATTTCTCTCGGAAAATCCGCCGAAGCCGAGCGAGCCTTTCGCCGCGCCGTCGAGCTGCGCGAAGATTGGACTTTGCCGATGGCGAGTCTGGGTTCGATTCTCGTCAGCACCGACCGCCTTGCCGAAGCCGAAAAAATTTTAACGAAAGCCGTCGCGCTCGACGATAAAAATTTTCCCGCCTACGTCGCGCTGACCGATTTGCGTTTAAAAACAAAAGCTGCGCCCAGTGTATTAAAAGAACTATTGATAAAACTTCAAACTTTAACCTCGAAAGCCAATTCGACCGCTTCGCTTTGGGCTGCGCGCTCGGCGCTTGAGCGCGCTTTGGGTGATACTGCAGCGGCGAAAACGAGTTTGAACCGAGCGCTCGCCATCGAGCCGAAAAACAAATCGGCGTTAAACGAACGCGCCGAGATCGCTCTTTCGGACGGAGATTTCACGGGCGCAACGGAAACCGCTAAAACTCTCGCGCAGATTTCGCCAGACTCGCCCGATGTGAAATTTCTGCAAGCCCGCATTTTCGCCGCTCAAAGCAAAACCGACGAAGCGTTGAAAATCATTGATTCAATCGCCGCTCCGTCGCCGAAAATTTTGTCTTGGCGAAATTCGATTTCGGCGCGCAGTTCGGTCAATGTCGAGTATCTGGAAAAGCTCATTGAAAAAGAACCGAAGAACGCTGCTGTTCTCGGTCGCCTGTGCAATTTGCTGCGGACGGAAAATCCGTCGAAAGCGCTCGAATACTGCCGCCGTGCGTCCGATGCCGAGCCGAATAACATCAATCACGCCATCGGTTTCGGCGCCGCGCTTGTGCAGGTGAAACAGTTCGACAATGCGGTAATCATTTTCAAAAAACTCGCTGAAATCGCGCCGGATAATTCCACGATTCGCGCCAATTTAGCGACTGCGCTTTTTCAACTGAAAAAATTTCCCGAAGCGAAAGCCGAATACCAATGGTTGACTGAAAAGCAGCCAGAATTGCCGATTGCCTATTATTTTCTTGCTATCGCGCACGATAATTTGGGAGAATATCTCGACGCGATGGCAAATTATCAGCAGTTTCTAAAGCTCGCTGACGCGACCTCGGATAAACTCGAAATCGAAAAAGTCAATCTGCGTCTGCCGTCTCTGCAAAACCAGATAAAGAAAGCCAGAAAAAGTGAAAAGTAGAATCGCAAAAGTTAAGAAAGTGATGAAAGAGTCGAGTCAAAAAATAGTTCGTTTTAAATTTGCCGACGGTTTTCGCGCCGCGTCTTTTTACCTTTTTTTACTGCTCGCTTTTTGCTTCTTGTTTTCCTCGAACGTATTTACCCAGGTGCAGTTGGAGGACATCGAGCCGCCGCCGCTCAAACTTCTTTCTAAAGCGGAACGCTCGCAGCTCGAAGCCGCCGCCGATATAAAGCCGCGCACGAAATTGGCTCTCGAATTGATGGAAGCGCGGCTCGTCAAAGCGGAAGGTTTCGGCGCAAGCGAACAATACCGCGAAATGTTCGATGAACTCGGCGGTTTTCACGCGCTCGTTGACAACACGCTCGATTTTTTAAGCGCCCACAATAACGACAGCGGTAAGGTTTTAAATAACTTCAAACGCATCGAGTTGAGTTTGCGGAAATACATCACGCGGCTCGAACTCATCCGCCGCAATTTACCCGTCAGATACGAGCTTTACGTCAGAAGATTAGTCAAATATACCCGCGAGGCGCGAACCAAAGCCGTCGAACCGCTATTCGACACGACGGTCGTGCCGGACAACAAACCAAAATGATTTTGTATTTCAAATTTCAAAATGTCAGTCATCAATTGTCAGTTGTCAGTTGCCGAAAACGACTTTTCATATTTTTAATTTTAATGTTCGCCGTCTACTGTTCGCTGCCCGGCGTTCAAGCGCAGCGGCGCGACCATTTAACCGAAGCGGAAATTGAACTCGTGCGCGACGCGCAGCAGATTGACGAACGAATGAAAGTTTTCGTCAAGGCGATTGACCGGCGTTTTCTCGCTTTAAAGCCGGACGCTTCGCCGGCGAAACAGATCGAAAAGGATTCGGACAAATGGGGCGCCCTGCCGACCGGAACGCGCCAGCAACTTTTCGTTGACATCGAAAAATTATTAGACGAAGCCGTCAGCAAAATTGACGATGTGGCGAGCCGCGATATGGCGAGCGATTTTTTCCCCGCCGCCGTTCACACGCTCGCCGACGGAGCAAAGGAATTTCTGCCGCAGCTAAAATCCGAACTCGATAAAGCAATGGACGAAAAAGAAAAAGGCGCGATTATCGGCGCGATTGATTACTGCAATCAAATCATCGAAGCCTCCGCCAAAGTGAAAAGAGAATCGCCCAAAGAAATTAAAAAGCGAAAAGAAAAGGAAAATAAATCCAATCAAAAAGATTCTTAGAGTTTAATTAGAAATTCAGATTCTACAAACAAAACATTCTTATAAACCATCTTTTGACACTCGCAAGTTGCGGGTGTTAGTTTTTTTTAATTACACTTTTATAAAATATGTCCGATACGAATTTGAAGAAAACTCCGCTCAACCGAGTTCACCGCGAATTGGGCGGGAAGATGGTTGATTTCGGCGGCTGGGATATGCCGGTGCAATACGCGGCGGGCGTTATCACGGAGCATGTTCGCACGCGCGAGCATTCGGGTCTGTTCGACGTTTCGCATATGGGCGAATTTTATGTTGAAGGCGAGGACGCGATAAAGTTTGTTGATAAATTAACGACCAACGATGTGACGAAACTGGTTGACGGGCAAGCGCACTATACGGCTTTCACACGCGAAGACGGCACGGTCGTTGACGATTTGTTGGTTTATCGTTTTGATGAGGGCAAATTGCTGCTCGTCGTCAATGCCTCGACGACCGATAAAGATTGGGATTGGATTACTTCGCACGTCGCCGACGAAAACATCACGCTGACGAACGCCAGCGCGGATTACTGTCAAATCGCCGTGCAGGGCAGAGACGCAATCAAAATCCTCGAAAAACTGACCGACACGAACCTCGACGAAATTAAGTATTATCATTTTACGGTGGGCAAAGTTGACGGCGTGGACGCGATAATTTCTCGCACGGGTTACACGGGCGAAGATGGTTTTGAAGTTTACGCCAATAAAGATTACGCCGAAAAACTTTGGAAGAAATTTTTAGAGGTTGGAAATTACGGCGACGAAAACGGAATTTTGCCGTGCGGTCTGGCAGCCAGAAATACTCTGCGATTGGAGTCGGCGATGTCGCTTTACGGACATGAAATTTCTGACGAGATTACGCCGCTCGAAGCGAATCTGGGCTGGATTTGTAAATTAAAAACCGAATTTATCGGACGCGACGCGCTGGTCAAGCAAAAGGAAACGGGTTTGACGAGAAAACTCGTCGGCTTTGAAATGATTGATAAAGGCATCGCCCGCGACGGCTTTGACGTTTATATCAACGACGAAAAAGTCGGCACCGTAACGTCGGGCAGTCCGGCGCCGTTTTTGAAAAAAAATATCGGTTTGGCTTTTGTGCCGGTTGAATTTGCAAATGTCGGGCAAGCGATTAAAATTGATGTCAGAGGCAAACATCTAGCGGCGGAAATCGTGCCGATTCCTTTTTATAAACGTGAAGGAAAATAAATTTATGTCAACGGTAAAATTTGAAGCGACGGTTGATAACGGAAACATTGTCATTCCGATGAAGTTTCGTAAAAACATACAAGGTAAGGTTGAGGTTGTCATTCATTTTGAAAAGAAATCAAAAAATGAGGATGAACCCTACGATATTATTTCCGAGTTGATGAAAAATCCTTTGCCTGTTTCCGACCCGAAGCCTTTGACGCGAGATGAAATCTATGACCGAACCTAAACAGTTCGCCGATACAAACGTCTGGTTTTATGCTTTTACCGAACAAAATAAAGAATTAAAACGAAAAGCGGAAGACTTGATTGAAAGGCATAAAAAGAGCATTTGTCTTAGCACCCAAGTTGTCAATGAACTTTGCACAAATTTAATCAGGAAAGCATCGTTTGACGAAGCAGGAATTAAACAACTGATTTCCAGACTTTATTTCGATTACGAAGTTATTGAATTAAATGAAGGGATTTTGCTTTCGGCTTCTGATTTACGCGCTCGTTATCCTTTTTCGTTTTGGGACAGCTTGATTGTCGCGGCGGCTCTGGAGGCAAACGCCGAAATTTTATATTCCGAAGATATGCAAAACGGTCTGTCGGTTGAAAACAAACTGAGAATAATCAATCCATTTGAAATTTAACGTCTGAAATTTGAAATCCAATTATGGCAAACATTCAAGAAAATCTACATTACAGCAAAGACCACGAATGGGTCGAGGTTAACGGCGACGTGGCGACGATTGGGATTACCGATTACGCGCAGCACGCGCTCGGCGATGTCGTTTACGTCGAATTGCCGACGGTCGGCGACACGCTCGAATCACACGAGGCGTTCGGCTCGGTCGAATCGGTGAAAGCCGTCTCGGAAATTTTCACGCCGATTGCCGGCGAAGTCGTCGAAGTCAATGACGGTTTGAACGACACGCCCGAAGCAGTTAACTCCGACCCATACGGCGCGGCGTGGATGATAAAAATAAAAATGAAAAACCAGGGCGAAGCCGACGCGATGTTGAGCGCCGCCGAATACGAAGAATACTTATCAGCTAATGGCTAATGATTTGCGATTTTCAATTTGCGATTGTTTCTAAATAATCCTTTATCTCTAAGGTTGCTTTGCTAACAAAAAAGCGACCAACGAAAGACAAATCGCAAATCAAAAATCGCAGATCGAAAATAAAATAAATGAGATATATTCCAAATTCACCCGAAGAGCGCGACGAGATGTTGAAAGTCGTCGGCTTAAATTCGGCGGACGAGCTTTTTCGTTCGATTCCACAAGACGTTCGGTTAAACCGTCAATTAAACGTTACCGAACCGCTCGCCGAACCGGAAGTCATCGGCGCGATGGACAAGTTGGCGGAGAAAAACACGGCTTCGCGCAAAACTTCTTTTCTCGGCGCAGGCGCGTATTCGCATTATTCGCCGACGGTCGTTGACCATTTGATTCAGCGTTCGGAATTTTTTACGAGCTATACGCCGTATCAGCCGGAACTCACACAAGGCACGCTGCAATATATTTTCGAGTTTCAAACTTTGGTTTGCCAATTGACCGGAATGGACGTGGCGAACGCTTCGATGTATGACGGCTCGACCGCGATGGCAGAAGCGTTTTTGATGGCGCAGAGAGTAACGCGCCGCGATAAAGTCGTCATCGCCGAAACTGTTCATCCTGAATATCTGGCGGTGGCGAAAACTTATACGCAGCACGGCGATTTGAAAATCGAGACCGTTCATTTCGATAAAGAATCGGGCAGAACTTTGGCTGATGATTTGAACAAACTCGACGATAAAACCGCTGCGCTCGTCATTCAATCGCCGAACTTTTTCGGCTGCGTCGAAGATTTAAAATCGCTTGCCGAGAAAGCGCACCACGTCGGCGCGCTTTTAATCGTCGTCGTAACCGAAGCGATTTCATTCGGTTTATTGAAATCTCCGGGCGCGTGCGATGCGGATATAGTCGTCGCCGAAGGTCAATCGTTCGGCGTGCCTTTAAGTTACGGCGGTCCTTATGTCGGACTCTTCGCCTGCAAAGAAAAATACGTCCGCAATATGCCGGGCAGACTCGCCGGAATCGCTTACGACCAAAAAGGAAATCGCGGTTTCGTTTTAACTTTAGCGACCCGCGAGCAACACATCCGGCGCGAAAAAGCCACGTCGAACATTTGCACCAATCAAGGTTTAATCGCGCTTGCCGCGACAATTTATATGGAAACGATGGGCAGGCGCGGCTTGCAGGAAGTGGCGATGCAAAACGCGCAAAAAGCCGCTTACGCCGCTCGCCGCATTTCCGAAATCGAAGGTTTTTCACTTCCCTTCTCCGCGCCGCGATTTAACGAATTCGTCGTCCGCGCTCCGCAATCCGCCGAGGAAATTTTGTCGAAATTGTCAGCAGATAAAAATATCATCGGCGGTTTAGCTTTGTCGCGTTATTACGATGACAATCCGAATGATTTTCTAGTTTGTGTTACCGAGTTAAATTCAAAAGAACAGATTGATAATTTCGTTGAAGGACTAAAGACAGTTGGTTAATTTTAAAATGAGTATTAAAAAAGTTACATCACATCCGACACAAAACGAAGAGTTGATTTTCGACCGTTCGCAAATTGGCAGAGTCGGTTATCGCTTGCCGAAACTCGATGTCGAAGAAACGAATCTCGACGAAATCCTGCCCGCTGAATTACGCCGCGACGATGATTTAGAAGGCGTTCCCGAAGTCAGCGAGGTCGACGTGATTCGACATTTTACACGGATGTCCACGTGGAATTATTCGATTGATTTGGGAATGTATCCTTTGGGAAGCTGCACGATGAAATACAATTCCCGGCTGAACGAAAAGGTGGCGCGCATCGCCGGATTTGCCAATCTACATCCACTCGCGCCCGAACGCGAAGCGCAAGGCGCGTTGGAGTTGATTTACAATTTGCAGGAAGATTTGGCGGAAATCACCGGACTTCCAGGCGTTTCGTTGCAACCCGCCGCCGGAGCGCACGGCGAAATGACGGGCGTAATGTTGATTCGCGCATTTCTTGATAAACGCGACGGCGAAAAATCGAAAGAGCGGCGCGTGATGCTGATTCCCGATTCGGCGCACGGCACAAATCCCGCCTCGGCGCATCTCGCCGGTTTTACCGTGAAAACGATTCGCTCGACCGATGAGGGTTTGACTGATATGGAGCATCTGAAAACTTTGTGCGGCGAAGGCGGCATCGCCGGATTGATGCTTACAAATCCGAACACGGTCGGACTTTTTGAGACTAATATCCAGCAAATTTGCGACGAGATTCATCAGGCGGGCGGTTTGGTTTATATGGACGGCGCGAATATGAACGCGCTGGTCGGCGTTGCGCGCCCGGGCGATTTCGGCGTGGACGTGATTCACTTAAATTTGCACAAAACATTTTCCACGCCGCACGGCGGCGGCGGTCCGGGCAGCGGGCCGTGTTGCTGCACGGCGGAACTCGAACCGTTTCTGCCGACGCCGCGAGTTGTTAAAGACGCCGAAAATTACCGGCTTGACTTTAACCGTCCCGAATCAATCGGGCGCGTCAAAGCGTTTTTCGGCAATTTCGGAATGATGGTTCGCGCGCTCGCCTACATTCAAACGCACGGCGCTGAAGGTCTCAGAGAAGCGACCGAAGCGGCGGTTTTGAACGCGCGTTACGTCGGGCATCATTTAACCGAAAGCTACGACAAACCGTTTGAATCCGACTCGATGCACGAAGTAATTTTTTCGCACAAAAAACAATCGCGCAAAGGCGTTCACACTTTGGACATCGCCAAGCGACTGATTGATTACGGCTTTCATCCAATGACGATTTATTTTCCTTTAATCGTTGAAGGCGCGATGCTGATTGAGCCGACCGAATCAGTCGGACGCGCCGATTTAGATGCGTTCATTGACGCGATGAAATCAATCGCCGCGGAAGCCGTCGAAACGCCCGAACTGGTTATCGGCGCGCCGCACACGACGCGCATCGGCAGACTCGACGAAGCGACTGCCGCCAGAAAACCCGTTTTGCGCTGGAAACCCGATATGGAAGCGACGGCAAAATCGGCTTAGTTTTTATCGGGGAAGTTTTAATCGGAAAAATGAAAATTAAAATTTTCGGAAAAGTTATACTACTGGCGTTTGCCCTGTCTTTGGCGAGCGTAGCAGCAGCGGACGGCGTAAACAAACGGCTTCGGTTTGCCAGAGGAAAATCTTCGGTGGTCACGTCCGGCGCGGTAGTGCGCGGCGACCGAGACACTTATATGTTTAGCGCGCGAGCCGGACAAACGTTGCACGTCAAAATCGCTTCAAACGAAAAAAACGCCGTGTTTCAAATTCAAGACTCAGACGGAAATTTTTTAGCGGGCGCCGGCGAAGGCGACGACGCGACGAACTGGTCGGGTGAGCTGCCGACCGGCGGCGATTACAAAATTATCGTTGGCGGAAAGCGCGGCAACGCGAGTTACCGAATGACCGTTTCAATCAAGTGATAAAAAATCTTCGCATTTTCAAAACGTCGCCGAATGTGAAACCGGCGGCGTTTTTTATTTAATTTCGATAAATATATTTTCGGCGCTTTAACCCGCAGACATCGGTTTGACTCGCATCTATGATAAAATCTGAACAACATTCGATACGGTTCGTATTCGGACATTGAATAAAAAAATGGCAGTCGGTTTAATCATTCACGTTTCGGTCGGAGCGGAAAAGCGCACCGAGTTTTTCGCCGAAGAAAACATTCGTTTCGGGTCGAGCGAAGCGTGCGATTTGCAAATTCACACCGACAAAGTTTCTTCAAAAAGTGTCTGGCTCGAACTCGGCTACGGCGAGGGCGTTTACTGCGTCATAAATTTTCTCGAATCGCTCAATCTGCAATTAAACGGCAAACCGATTCGCCGTTACGTCGCCGTCCGTGACGGCGATACGATTGAAGTTCCGGCAAACGATATTTCTTTTTCGTTTTTTTCGCTCGCGTCGAAATCGTCCTTGATTACGATGAACCGCGAGCCGCATATCGTCGCTCCGTTTATCGAATCAGCCGCGCTCGACGCCGCCGTCTCGCCGAAACGCGACGACGCGAAGGCTTTTCTTCGGGAGTTCGTCCGCGAGCTTTCGCGCGAAATTCACTGGACGACAAAATTCGTCGTTTTGCTGATCGTTCTCGCCACGCTCGGCGGCGTTTTTTATCTCGGCACATCTTACAACAACGAACTGCAAAAAACGCGCGAATTAGCCGAACGGCAGAGCGAAGTCGTCCGCCGTTTGGAAGAACAGCTTGCCGAAAACAACGCGCAACTCGGTCAGATTGATAAATCGAACAAAGACATTATTAAAACCGTCTCGCTTGCGCCGAATTTGCGCGTCGAATACGGCAACGGCGTGTGTCTGATTGTCGGCGTGTATGATTTGGTTGATAAAAAAACTGGCAAAACTTTGCGCTATCCCGACCCGCAGGCGTTTCAGCCAAGTCCGTTTGAACCGAGCGAACCGCCAATGGAAGAAGGTATCAATCCGCCGACGCAGATGGCTTTGACGACCGAAGGCAACGGCAGCGCAGTCGAATATGATTTTATCGGCACGGGCTTTCACGTCGGCGGCGGTTACATCGTGACGAATCGCCACGTCGTCCATCCTTGGGAAGAAGACGACCTTGTAAAACAAATGATGAAAGACGCAAACGGTCGAGCGCGGGTCAAAAGACTAGTCGTTTATTTCCCGAATTTCCCTCAGCCGTTTCCCGTTAAAGTTCGGCAATTAGGCGGACGCGAAGATTTGGCAATCGCTTCGATTGACCCCGAATTAGTCTCGCCTGACATTCCGGTTTTGCCGCTCGAAATTGATTCGGATGTCGCGTCGGTCGGCAAAACCGTCGTAACAATGGGTTATCCGAACGGACCCGACCGGCTGCTGGCGATGGTTGACGACGCGGAAGCCAAATCAATCAATTCGCGCTTCGGCGGCTCGCGTCAGGCGTTGATCAATTACTTGGCGCAAAGTAGGAAAATCGTTCCGCTGACAACGCAGGGCGCGATTACCGATTTGGACACCAGAAGAATTGTCCACGACGCGAAAACGGCAGAAGGCGGCTCCGGCGCGCCGCTCTTCGGGCAGACGGGCAAAGTCATCGGCGTAAACTTCGGCGTTTTCACCGAAAGTAATGCGGCGAATATGGCGGTGCCGGTCAGCTTTGCGATTGATTTATTGAGACGCTCCGGTTGGAAAACGGTGGAAGAAATAAAAAACGAAAGACAAAATCAATCGCAAACGGCGAGCGCGAATACGAATGCTTCTTCTCTGCTGCCCAAAGCCCAATAAACAGAGTTGCAGTTTTCAAGCTTCAGGTTTCGAGTTTTGGTTTTGAACTTGAAACTCGAAACCTGCGACTCGAAATCTATGAACAATCTCGTTTTTTCAAATATGCTTCATCGCCCGGCGCGAACCGTCGTCAGTATTTTCGGCATCGCGGTTGGGGTTTTGCTGATAGTTTTCACCGTTGGTTTAGCGAACGGCTCGATGCGCGAGCGCGCCGCGCGCGAGGCGAACATCGGCGCCGAGATTATGTTTCGCGCTTCGGGAACGCTGGGCATCAGCGGCTCGGAAGCGTTCCGGCTGCCCGTGTCCTTGGCAAAAGATATTGAAAAAATAGAAGGCGTAAAACTTGTCGTGCCGATTGCCCAAAACTCGGTTTCGGTTGACGACAGCAATTCCGGCAACCGCCTGATTGACGGCGTAAATTACGATGAATACGCCAGCGTGGTCGGACTGACAATTATCGAAGGACAAAAACTTTCCGCCGCCGGTGAAGTGGCGATTATAGATACCGGTTGGCAGCGGCAAAAGAATTTTAAAATCGGCGACACGCTCAAACTTTACGAACGCGATTTCGTGATTATCGGAACGTATGAACCGGCTGCCGGAGCGCGAGTTAAAATTCCGCTCGAAACGATGCAAGCGCAACTCGGCGGCGAAGGCAAAGCGTCGGCGTTTTTAATCAAAGTCAAAGACGGCTACGCGCCCGAAACAGTTGCCGAAACGCTTCACCGAACGTTTTCCGACAATCAAATTCTGCTCACTAAAGATCTGGAAGAACTCTATATGCAAGGTATTCCGGCGATGAATGTTTTTCTGAACATCTTCATCGGCGTGGCGGCGATTATTTCAGCGCTCGTTATTTTGCTGACGATGTATACGACCGTCACCGAACGCACCCGGCAAATCGGCATTATGAAATCTCTGGGGATGAGCAATTCGGCAATCGCCTGGATCGTCGCGCAGGAAGCATTACTGATTAGCTTCTGCGGCATCGTCGGCGGAATTTTATTAACGGTTATTCTGCGGTTTCTGCTAACGAAAACGACGACTCTTGAGGTTGAAATCAGTCCGGTCGTTCTGGCAATCGTAACCGTCGTCGGACTCATCGGCGGCGCAATCGGCGCGCTTTATCCGGCGCTGCGGGCGGCGCGGCTCGACGCGGTTGAGGCTTTGAGTTACGAGTAGTTTTCATTTATCTTATTCGCCGACCGGCGGAATTTTTCTTAGACGTTATTTCTCATTTCGAGGAAACAACTTTGCTTCCGAAAACTTCTCTGTCCTGCTCGCCGAGTTCGGCAATTTTCGTCATCAAAAAGTCGGAAATCTCTTTGTGCGTGCGCAGCGAATCGCGCTTGTCATAAAAGGAAGATAAATCAACGGGCGCGCCGAAACGAATACGAATCGGCTCGCCGCCGCGCCAGTTGCCCAAAATTTGTTTCGGCAAATCGTTGCCTAAACCGGCGATAAAAACCGGAACGACTTGCGGATGCGAAGCCATAATAATTTTTCCGACGCCGGTTTGCGCCGGCAGAAAATTATACGGGTCATTCGACAGGTTGCGCTTGCCTTCCGGGTGAAAACCGATGACATGCGCCGCGCCGCGCGAGCAAATATCCACCAACCGACGCATCGAAAATCGGTCGAACTCGCGTTTTTTTTCCTCTCGGTCTTCGCGGAAAAACGGCGGGAACATTGAAAACCAGCCCATCACGAAATTAACGAACCAGCCGGCGGGCGAATCGTAAAAAAATTTAGCGCGAACCGGAAAAAAGAGGCGCATCGGGCGTGTTGTGCGGCGAAACAGCACGGATGAAACCGTATACATATCAAAAAATGAGCGATGATTGGCGACGAGCAGCAACGGCTTTTCGACATCTGCCTGTTCAACGTTTTCGAGTCCATAGACGTTCATTAAATTGTAAGTCGCCAGATAAATCCACAACGAGCCGATGTGCCGCTGGCAGAATGTCCAGAATTGTTTCCAAACGCCGCGATTCATTCGGTCGGTCAGCTTGTAACCTATTTTTTCGGTGATGTTCAAGACGGCGAGTTCCGATGCGGTGGGCGTTAGATAAGATTCTACATTTCTGAGTTCAGGGTTTTGTGTTTTCTGTGTTTCGAGAATTTGTTCGTCGTTCATCTGCTTCCTAAAATAACTATGAAATTGACTTGTTTCAAACCCGGCAAGCAGTAGAATATCAACTGATATGAAAGCACACAAATATTTGACGGGCGCATTTTTCGCTGTAATTTGCCACGTCTTTCTCGTTTCCGCACAGCAGTCCGCCACTCGCCCGCCGGATGTGGTGTATGTTCCGACGAATGAAAAAGTCGTTGACGCAATGCTCGGTCTGGCAAAAGTTACAAAGAACGACACGGTTTACGATTTGGGCTGCGGCGACGGGCGCATCGTGATCGCCGCCGCGAAAAAATTCGGCGCCAGCGGCATCGGCATCGAAATCAACCCAGAACTCGTCAAGCTGGCGGGCGAAAACGCGCGGCGTGTCGGAGTCGCCGAACGAGTAAAATTCGTCGAAGCCGACTTGTTTAAGACAAATTTCAGTCGCGCGACAGTTGTGATGCTTTACTTGTCGCCGGGCGTGAACTTGAAATTGCGCCCGCGACTGCTGAAACAATTAAAGCCAGGCACGCGCGTCGTTTCGCACGATTTTGATATGGGCGATTGGAAACCGGAGCAGACGGTTAAACTCGATAACGCGACGCTTTATTTTTGGACGGTTCCGGCGAAGAAGCCGACGCTTTGACGATTTGGGATTTAGGATTTAGGATTTGGGATTTGCCGGTAATCGAAGTAAAATTCAAAATCCCAAATTGAAATGCGCAGGCTTCCGCCTTTTTACTGTAATTACTTTTCGTTGGGAAAAAGTTTTTCGTTTTCCAATTCTCGTCTGATTTCATCTTCCATCCTGGCGGATTCGAGCGCGAGCGGCAGTTCCGAGGTTCTGGCTGAAAGTTTTTTCAAGGCGAGTTCCGAATCGGCGATTGAGCCGCCGCGCCGCGCCGCCGCATCAATCATTTGCAGTCTGGTTTCGGCTTCGACGCGCATTTCTTCGGCTTCGGTTTTTATTTTACTTAATTTTTCAATGTCCGTTTTTAACTCTTCCTGTAAATTAGCAGAGTTTTCGGATTTCAGATATTTAAGTTTGTTTTGCCGTCTCTGAACAAGCATAAGTTCCTGGTTGGAGGATTTTAAAATGCGCGTCGCCGTCATTCGCGCCGCCAAAGTATCGCGGAAAGCGTCTGCCAAGAGCAAATCTTTTCGCTCGATTTCCTTCAAGGACTTTTTCTCGGCGGTCGTCAGTTCGTGCGCGAACCAATCAACTTCGTTTGCTTTGATGCCGTCAACCGCGAGCCGTTCGCGCACTTCAGCCAGCCAGCGCGAGCGATAATAAAGAATTCCGCCCGTGACGATTAAACCGAGCAGCAAGCCGACGACGAGCGCGATCAAGCTGAAAAAAACGAACATCGCCGTCGTCGCGCCGGAAGCGAACAAGGAAAAAATAAACAACGTAATGGCGGGAATTACGGAAAGCAAAACGGGCGCCGTCCACGCACCGTATTTCAACGCTTTGTCCTTCGCCAAATCGCGGCGCGTAATTTCGTATCGCGGCTGTAACTCGTTCATCCTTACGGTTCTCACTCTACAAACTCTGCAAACTTTATTCAAACTCGCCGCATCATAAAATTTCAGTTTCAAAGCAAAAATGTATATTATTGGCGGTAAGATATTTTATCGCAATTCGGGAGGAGCCGCGTATGCTGAAAAAGTTTTTTGTGATTTTATTAGTCGTTCTGTTGTTAGCTTCGATTCTGGCGAGCGTCGGCTTCGGTCAGGAAAAAGGTAAACAGCGGCGGCAAGACGACAAAGTTCGCACCGTGACGATTCCGATTTCGATTTCCACCAAACGGGAACAGAAGGAAAATCGGGCGAATGAATTTGTCCAAGCGGGCGATCTGAAAATTACGGAAAACGGCGACGACCAGGTAATTTTATCAATCCGTAGCGTGACCAATACGCCGCTCGCGCTCGCCGTTTTAATTCAAGACGATCTTTCCTCGGATGCGAATCTTAAACTCGACGAAATCAGAAAATTTATTCGCGGTTTGCCGAGAGGTTCGCGCGTGATGGTGGCTTACCTGCGCGCCGGAACGATTCAGGTCAGGCAAAAATTCACCGAAGATTTGGAAAAAGCGGCGAAATCTCTGCGAATCCTTGCCGGAAACGGCGCGGCTCCGGGCAGCCCGTATCAAGGCGTCGAAGAAGCGCTCCAAAGATTCGACGCTTTGCCGGCGGGCAGACGCGCGGTATTGCTCGTCTCTGACGGCTTGGATATTTCGCGCGGAATTGAAAGTTCGTCGCCCGCGCAAAGCCTCGACCTTGACCGCGCGATTTTGCGGGCGCAGCGCAAAAGCGTAGCGGTTTATTCGTTTTATTCGCCGGCGAGCCAGACGGCTGGCGGCAATTCGATTCTTATTTTGAACGGGCAAGGCTCGCTTGAACGGCTTTCTGACGAAACCGGCGGACGCGCGTTTTTTCAAGGCTCGATTGCGCCGGTTTCGTTCGAGCCTTTTTTTGACGATTTGAATTTGGCTCTCAACCGGCAGTTCGCGCTGACTTATCTTTCGACGCATTTGAAAAAGGGCTATCACAAAATAAAAGTTTCCAGCACGAACCCGGATGTTGAAATCGAACATCCGCGCGGATATTATTATCGTTAGCGGAAAATAACGGTCGCCTTTGGTCGCGCGAGTAAAATGCTTTTTGCGGTCAAGATATTCCTTTCGCGCCAAGAAATTTTCTGAACTTAACAGTAAGGCGGACTGATTCTTAAATTACATACCGGACAAAGCCGCACGTCTTCTTTAATCAGCAATCCAATCCAGAAAAGCGGAAAAAACACTACCATCAGAACGGCGAAAGTTATCCAACCGGCGGTCGAAACTCTTTTAACAACTTTAGGAAGCAATTGACTTGAACAGCGCGGGCAATGATAACCGTAAGCCACATTTTGCGTGGATTGGTGAACAAGCGGCTGCGGGCGCGGCGGCTGATTCGTCGCAAAAGTGTTGGCGAGCGGTTGGACTTGATTGATTTGCTGGGTTCGCTGTTTTTTATTTTCCGCCACTTGAAATTCGTCGGTTTTCCAGGAATACGGGCGCGGCGGCGAATACTCGTAACCGGTCTCGCCCGCCGTTTGGTCTTGCGGAAATTTTGTTCCGCAGAAGCGGCAGAAATTACTCGTCTCCGCATTAACCTGTCCGCAATTTGTGCATCGAATCATAAACGCCTCGCTCATTGTTTTTCAAAATAATTTTTACGCGCTCGTCCTGGAAAAGTTCCCTTTTAACTTTAATCAAAGACGATTCTCTCGCCGGTTTTGACCGCTTTGTAACAAGCCTCGACGAGTTCGACTGATTTATAACCGTCTAGCGCCGTCACGGGTGGTTCGGTTTCATCGAGAATCGCATCAATAAACTGTTCGTTTTCTTGGCTGTAACCCCAGCGTTCTTCTTTCGACAAAAGATGCCACGAAAAGAATTGGTAATTCGGGTCGGTTCCGCGGCTGTCGGTTAAGTTTTCCATCTCTTGCGTCATAATCGTGCGATGCTCGCAAAACGCTTCGACGCGCTCGAAAGGAAAAATCCAGCTCGCGTCCGCCGCCGAACAAAACGTCGCGTGCAAGCCGCTTTTAAATTTCAGCAGAACGGAAAAATTATCAGTTTCGGGATAAGTTTGGCTCGAACCGAACGCGAGCATCTCGGCGACTTCGCCGAATTGAAAACGCATCATATCGAAAAGATGAATCGTCGTTTCATACAGAAAACCGCCAGTGACTTCCGCATCGCCCGTCCATTCGGGATTTTGCAGTTCGCCGCGATTCATTTTGATATGCGCCGAATGAACTCGATCTTCGGCAATCAATTCTTTGAGTTTGACGTAAACGGGCGCGAACCGGCGGTTGTGTCCGACTTGGAAAACTTTGGCGTTTTGTGACGCTTCGAGAACGGCGCGTGCTTCGGTCAAATTCGTCGCCATCGGCTTTTCCGAAAAAACCGCTTTTCCGGCATTCGCCGCCGCGATGGTCAAAGCCGTGTGTTTTGAGTTCGGCGTGGTAACGACAATTGCATCGCACGATTCGATGACCTGCTCGCCGCTCTCCATACATTTCGCGCCCGTCTGTTTTGAAACCCTTTCCATTCTTTCCGGTCGGATGTCGTAAACGGCGTGAACTTCCGCGCGCTCGCTGCGGGTGTAAAGCTGCGCGTGCGTGCCGCCCATATAGCCCGTGCCGATAATGCCGATTTTAATTTTGTTCATAAGAATTTTAGCCACAGAGTCCACAGAGAAATCACAGAGAAATTTTCTTACTCTAAATTCTCTGTGGACTCTGTGGCTGATTGTTTTATGTATTTGCCGTTTGTGCGTTCAAACCTAAAACTTTCTCCGTCGCCGCCTTCGCTTTTTTCGCTACATCAAACGGATTTTCGTCCCAGTATTCAGGACGGAAAATCTCGATTGAGACCATCCGGTCGTAACCGATTCGGTCGAACCGCTCTTTTATTTCCCGAATCGGCAAAATTCCTTCGCCCGGATACAACCGGTGGGCATCGGTCAAGTTTTCTTTCGGCAGATTTTCCGCGTCGTTAATGTGAAAGATGAAAAGTTTTTTCGGGTCGAGCGCATCAATCGCTTCAAACGTCGAATTTCCGGCGTAAAAATGAAACGTATCAATGACCAGACCGACGTTTTCACGATTAACCAGTTCGATAATTTTTACGTCCAAATCGAGCGTCTGCACCGAACAATCCGCTTGTCCGAGAAATTCAAACGCCAGACCGACATTATATTTACCGGCGATGTCGGCGAGTTCGTTTAAGACTTTCACCGATTCTTCGATGATTTCATCTTCGCTGGCATTCTCGGGCAGTTTGCCCGGCACGACGACGACGTAAGGACAACGGATTTCAGCCGCGATTTTTGATAATTCTTCCGTCTCAGCTTTTATTTTCCGGTAATCTTCCGAGCTGCGGAAAGTGATATGCTCGATGGAATTTATCGAATACGGCTCAAGATCGTTTTCCGTCAAAAGATTTTTCAAATCAGCGACCGTGTTCGTCTTTAAAAAATCGCGCAGTTTTGCCGCCCAAATTTCAATCAATTCAAAACCGGCAGCGCTAGCCGCTTCGATGTCGGTCGTTAAATCGGCGCGCATCGTCGTCGCGCCGTTTAAGGCTATTTTCATTTTTCGCTCCTGTTTGTCTGGAAATTACTATTGAGAAATTATAACAAAACCGCGCAAAGCCGATTTGTTTCTAAACTTATCTTTCCGCCGCTTTGTTTTCCGTGATTTCCTTTGTTTTATCGCCGACCTTAAACATCAAATCGGCTTTTTTTCCGTCGTAGCGGCAGACGACCAGGTTGGATTGTTCGGGAAAACTTTCAAAAAAGAGCGTGTTTTTTAATCGAAAGCCTTCGAGATTTTCGGTCGCCGGAGTTTCCACAAAAACCCGAATCGAATCGGTTTCAACTTCCTTGCCAATCCATTTCAGATGTTTTACCGCGCCCTTTTTGTCGATTAAAACAAAATTTTCGTTGAGGTAACTCTGAATCATTTCGTCAACATTCGATGTTTTTTCGATGTCAACGCGCTTGCCGCCGCGCCGTTCGAGCAGTGGCACAAGGTCGTGCGTAAAAATTTGAATCGAAATCTCGTAAAGTTTTTCGTTCTGGTTGTAATCAATCCGCGTTAGCGTCGTATGAAAGCGATGCAGAGCCGCCGGATAAACCGCTGCTGCCGTGATTATTATAACGAGAAAAGTATAAATTGATTTTGAGACTTTCATTTTACTGCCGCCCTGATTTGAAAATTTGAAAGCGCGTCGGTATGGCGCGGCGCGGGAAAAAGTTGTTTAACAAGTCCGCGTCCGCCGTCTCCAAATTGGGGTCGAGGACAATCGCTTTGGCTTCTTTGCGCGTCACAATCAGTTTGGAAACTTCCGAGTTATTGTAACGCCAAATCTCCGCCGGAATCCGAATTTCCTCGCTCGCGCCGTCGGCGTATTCGACTTTGAAAATCAGCGGCATCACCAGCCCGCCGACGTTTTTCAAATCAACGACGTAAAAATAATAACCACCGCTCAAAATCGCCTTTTCCTGTTCGGTCAAACCTGACAGAAACTTTTGATATTCCTGACGTTCCTGATCGGTGACTTTGAACTTATCCAAATCGTCGTAATAATCCCTCAAAGAAGGATATTGCTCGTTGCGTTTCGGCAGCGGTTCGTTGCGCTGCTGCGACAAAGTTTTCGGTTGAGCATTTTCCCCTCGGCGAAGAATTTCCTTTTCCGTATCCGGGTTTTGCGTGCTTGCTTGAAAGAGCCGAACGTTTTCGATGGAAATATCCGTGTGATCGGTCGTGTAAAACCAGCCGCGCCAGAACCAATCCAAATCCGTTCCGCTCGCGTCTTCCATCGTGCGAAAAAAATCAGCCGGCATCGGGCGTTTAAATTTCCAGCGGCGCGAATACTCTTTAAATGCGAAATCGAAAAGTTCCCTGCCCAAAACGGTTTCGCGCAAAATGTTCAGCGCCGTCGCCGGTTTGCCGTAAGCGTTGTTGCCGAACTGCAAAACCGATTCGGAGTTGGTCATAATCGGAACTTGGTTTTCCGAAATCATATAATCGGTGATGTTTTTCGGCTCGCCGCGCCTCGACGGATAATCTTTTTCCCATTCTGCCTGCGCCAAAAACTGCACGAAAGTATTCAAGCCTTCGTCCATCCAAGTCCACTGCCGCTCGTCGGAATTGACGATCATCGGGAAATAATTATGCCCGACTTCGTGAATGACGACGCCGATTAAACTGTATTTCGTTTGTTCGGAATACGTGCCGTCGGCGTTCGGACGCGGACCGTTAAAACAAATCATCGGGTATTCCATTCCGCCGACGAATCGGTTGCTCACGGAAATCGCCGTCGGATACGGATAATCAAACGAGTAGCGCGAGTAAACATTGAGCGTGTGAACGATTGCGTGCGTCGAAAATTTATCCCATAGCGGACTGGCTTCGTTTGGATACAGCGACATTGCCATCACTTTATTTCCGCCGACGTTGTGACCTTGCGCGTCCCAGACGAATTTGCGCGACGAAGCGAACGCGAAATCGCGCACGTTGTCGGCTTTGTAAATCCAGGTTTTCTTGCCGGTCGGTTTGCTCGATTCATTTAACTTCGCTTCTTCGTTGGTGACAATTTTCAAAGGCTCGCGCGCGGTTTCGGCTTGTTTCAAACGCCGAATCCATTCGGGCTTTAGAACCTCTTTCGGATTTTGCAAAACGCCGGTCGCCGAAACAACGTGGTCGTTCGGGGCGGTCAGCCGCACCAGATAATCGCCGAATTCGAGGGTGAATTCGCCGCTGCCCAAGAATTGTTTGTGCTGCCAGCCGGAAACGTCGTTGTAAGCCGCCATTCGCGGAAACCACTGCGCGATGGTGTAAATGTAATTTTTGTCGCGCGGAAAATACTCGTAGCTCGTGCGCCCGCGAAAGAGTTCGCCGTTGTTGATCTGGTAATTCCAATCGAGCGAGAAAACGAAAGTCGCGTTCGGCGCGAGCGGCTGGGGCAAGTCAACGCGCATCATCGTTTTCACGATGGTGTTTTTCAGCGGATTTCCTCGCGCGTCCCTGACGTTCGTGATATTTATTTTGCCTTCGTAGGTGCGGGCGACGAGTTGTTCGAGTTGGCTCAGAGTGCTGCCTTCGAGCGTCGGCGCGGTTTGCGTCGCCGCGGTGTCAGAATCTTTGGCGAAGATGTTCTGGTCAACTTGCAGCCAAAGATAATTCAAAGCGTCGGGCGACAGATTTTTGTAAGTCACGGTTTCCTTGCCGATGATTCTTTGATTCACGTCGTCGAGTTCGACATCAATCACGTAATCGGCGCGCTGCTGCCAGTATTTTGCGCCGGGCGCGCCGCTCGCCGTGCGCTGCTCGTTCGGCGTCGGCAAATCTTCTTCGAGCTGGCGGAATTTGTCAGAGGGTTTTGATTTCGATTGAGCGAATGTGAAAACGGAAAAACAGAGAATCAACAAAAAAATGGTAAATCGAGACACGGGCATTTTAATATTCTCCTAATTCTTGCGAGCAAGAAAAGTGTTTAAGCAATCGGGGAAAGATTTGTTTTATTCTAACTAAAAACTCGTCATTTATCCCGTCTGCATTGCAGTAATTTTTATTGCTCATCGCCGAAAAGTCCTGTGAGGGACGTGATATTTATAGCTTGCATGGCGGAAATAGACCGCCAGTTCCATAGGAACGGCATAAAGTATATGCCGTTCCTATGGAACTCAAAAGATTTCTCTCATCGTTTCTATAAATATCACGCTCCTCGCGGAGCTAAAAATAGTTATGTCAATAGAACCCGGAGTAAATATCTTTTTCAAACATTTTTCGCTCTTTATCTTTGAATAACACGCCCGTTTCTCCTCACAACCTTTTTCATTTCCCTCTCGTCTAAAATTTGTTATTCTGTTCTCCCAAACTTTTCTTTCCCGTTTTATAAATCAATGAAAAAAACAATCGCTTCCGTCTTCGTAATTTTCGTATTTTCAATCTGCCTGTTCGCCCAAACTTACAACGATGCGACGCTTTCAAAGGTGCGCCAGCAGGACGCAACCAGCCGTGATGCTTCCGGCAAATTGCAAACGCTTCCCGCCGCCGAACACGCTTATCGCGCCGATGTTTATTCGTCGAATCGTTTTTTCCCGCAAGCGCGCGAGCATTGGCAGAAGATTTTTGACGTTTATCCGACCGACGCCAGCGTGCCGAAAGCGTTGATGCTGACTGGACGTTCTTTTATGTGGGAGCGCGATTACGCGCAGGCGGTCGTTTGGTTTGAACGGGCGTTCAAAAATTACGCCAACACGAAAGAAGGACGCGAAAGTCTGGCGTTCAAAGGCGCGAGTTTGATTCGTCTCGGCAAAAATGGGGAAGCGGCGCAAACTTATCAGCTTTACACGACGATGTTTCCGACGGGCGAGAAAATCGAATCATCGTATTTAAATATCATTGACGCGCTGCGCGAAACCAAACGCTACGACGAGGCGAACCAATGGGTTGATAAAACCGCGCAGAGATTCGCCGAAATGCCGACCGCGACGAACGCCCTGCACGCCAGGCTTAGAATGGAAATCAGCCGCCAAAGCTGGCAGCGAGCGATTGACGCCGCCGATGCGCTCCGCCTGCTAAATAACTTTCGCGGCTCGATGTCCTCGCTCGACGAAGTGAATTATCTGAAATCCCTCGCGCTCGAAAAACTCGGACGAAAAGGCGAGGCGATTACCCTTTACGCGGCGATTCCGGCGAATTCTTATTACGGCGGTCTGGCGAACGATAAGGTCAACGCCGCTTCAAACCGCGTCTCGCGCACAGGCAGCGCGACTGCCGCCAGCGAGCGCGATTATCCGGTTCTCTACCGCGCCGAACTTCTCCGCTACGCCAAATCGAAAGGCGTTGACCCGCGCTTCGTGCTGGCGATTATGAAACAGGAAAGCGGTTTCAAAGCGAACGCCAAATCGCCCGCCGCCGCCCGCGGTTTATTGCAGCTCGTTTACGACACGGCGTTAAAATACAACCGCCAAGCCGGATTCCCCCAGATGCAAGCTGACGACCTTTATCAGCCGTCGGTCAACATCGCCATCGGCAGCCAGTATATCGCCGCGCTGAAAAACGAATTCGGCGGAATGTATGAAGCAATCGCGGCAAGCTACAACGGCGGCGAAGACAACGCCGCGCGCTGGCTCGCCCGCTCAAACCCGAAAGAGGCAGGCATCTTCGCCGCCGAAGTCGGATTCGCCGAAACAAAGAATTACGTTTTTAAAGTGATGAATAATTACCGCGTTTATCGAGAGCTTTATACGGAAGATTTGGTGAAAAGATAATATGAAGATATTTTGCTAGAATAAAAAATATGATGCCCTTGAGTATTTTTTTAGACAGAATTGTTTTAGGCGATTGTTTAAAAATCCTACAAGATATTCCTTCAGATTCAGTAAATTTAATCGTCACTTCTCCGCCCTATGCCTACAATCGAACAAACACTTACGAATGAACCATTTTCACAAAAACTTTTAGGATTGGTTTGTGACCTTGCTTTTATTAAATTTATAAACATACAAACCGAACCTAACATTTTCAAAATTGTAGGGCGCGCACATTATGAACGGTGGCATTCAGCATTTTGGGGTTGGTTATTTGACAAACAAGGCTCTCATTTACTAAGTGATTATGTTTTGACCAGAATACTTTTTTTGCTATTTCATTCACGCTGCCTCAAAGGAAACTTTTCTAAATATGAATTTTTATTAACAAATCTGCCGACAATTCGATGGACTGATATTCAAGTTACTCCGAATGAAAACATTTCAACTGAAACAAGTATAACCGGCGTTGGAAGGTTTGATATTTTTCTGACGGCGGATTTTGAAACCAAAGCGGGCGAAGTTGGCAGAATAAATATTATTTTTGAACTCAAAATTGATTCCCCAACAATAGCTGAGCAGTCGAAAAAATATGCCGATTGGTTGAATGAAAATCATCCGAACGATATAAACTTGTTGATTTATTTTGTGCCAAAATTACTTTCTGATTCTAAGGCGACGGTTGGTGATGAAAGATGGTTCTGCGTTGATTATCAATTATTGAATGACAATTTATTGTTGCCAATTATTGACCACCCAAACATAAATGAAAAGGTAAAACCCTTTGTAATTCAATATATTAAAAACTTAAATTTTCGATACAAAGGAATTAAGATGGCGATTACAGACGAAGAAAAATGGTTAGCAGTTGATTTGTATGAAAAATATTCAGATGTTTTTGATTCAATTTACGACGCATTGATGTCGGAATCTATCATTGATTTTTCTACATCTGAACTTTCAAAAGGAAGAGCATCGGGCAAACTTGCTGTAAAAGTAAATGGTCAGCTTTTCGTTCAAGATACTCTTAGAAAACTTTTAAGAGATGTACTGGTTTATCTTGTAGATAATGATTTTGTTAATCGTTTGCCGATGCCTTGGGGCAGCACAACGCAACGCTTTACGATTACAAACGAAAATCCGCCTATTCATCCAAATGGAAAGCCTTTCTTTTACCCAGAAAATTATAAAGATTATACAATTGAAACTCACTACGCTAGAGAAAGAGGTTTGAAGGTACTAGATGACTTTTGTAAAAAACTAGAACTTGAATTTGAAACGGTTGAGGTTTGAAATGGAACCAAACAAAAAAGTAGTTTATTCAATAAATATTGAAGACGTTCAAAATGTTGCTCAGAAAACATACGGACGTAATTTGAACCAATATACTGCACCCCGCTAAGACAAAACGGTTTGCTTGAGAGTATCCTGTCAAAAATGAGGATACATAGCAATGAAAAAACGACAATGGACTTCTGAGCAAAAGTTGCAGATTGTGATGCAGGGCGCCCGTGGCAGACCGGTTTCGGAAATCTGTAACGAATACCTAATTGGACAATCGCAGTATTATTTATGGCGCGACCAGTTTTTGCAGAATGCGGGTAAGGTTTTCGAGATGCCACGGGCGACGCAGCAGCAAACCCGGCTCGAACGTGAGAATGAAAAGCTCAAAGCGATGGTTGGCGAGTTGACGATGGAGTTAAAAAAAGCGATTGGTAAAGCATTATCGCTGCCGTTCAGTTCTACGAGTTTTGGCAGATGCGTCGTTGCTCGAGCAGATTCGAGATCTCAAAGCGGAGCATCCATTCTGGGGTTATCGACGAGTTTGGGCTTACTTAAAATTTGTCGTTCGGCTGCCGGTTAACAAAAAACGTATTTACCGGCTTTTGAAAGAAAACAATTTGCTGGTCAAAGCCGATACGCGCCTGCTGGCGAAACGAACGAGCAGCACCCGAAAGCCGCGCCCTTCGACAATCAATCAGTGGTGGGGCATCGATATGACAAAGGTAATGACCCGTAACGGTTGGGCGTATGTCGTGCTGGTTCTCGATTGGTATAGCAAGAAGGTCGTCGGGCATTATTGCGGCGAGCAGTCGAGCAGCCTGGCATTGGCTGGCGGCGTTAAATAAGGCGGTTAATCGTCAGTTTCCCGCAGGCATTCGGGAAATGGAAACCGAGCTGAATCTAATGAGTGATAACGGGTCTCAGCCGACCAGCCGCTCGTTTATGGAAACCTGCGCGGGGCTGGGAATCAAGCAAGCGTTTACCGCTTACAATAATCCGAAGGGCAATGCCGATACGGAAAGAATGATGCGGACTCTCAAGGAAGAGTTGTGCTGGCTGCGAGAATGGAAATCGGTTGTTGAGCTGAAAACGGTACTCGATACTTTCGTCGAGGAATTCAACTCGGGTTATCTGCATTCGGCGCTCGGTTATAAAACGCCGAATGCATTTGAAAAGGAATACTTTGAAAACGGGCGGGCGACTCACAATCTGGCAGCTTGATTAACGGGGTGCATTACACCAAAAGGAACTTGATGTTGTTGAAAATAAACTAGGTGACTATATTCCTTGGTATGAATTTATTGAAACTACTATTGATAATCACTTAAATCTTGAAAAAACAGGCGATATGTTTGACGAAGAATAAAATAACGCACCAAAACAGAAACATTACAAATACGCCGGACAGGATTTTTGGCAATTTATTTCCGGCGACGATAATCTTTACCGTGAAATTATTACGCCGATTGACGAAGAGGCAAGACAAAAAGATGAAGTTTTCAAAAAAGCATACGCCGCCAAAATCAATGAGATGACGCAAGACTTCATGGAAAATTTCATGACCGACAATCAAATTGATTGGCTGAAACTTATTGATTTTGTTTCTAAACGAGCGCATTAACCTTTTCGATTGTCCAAATCCCAACCGAACACGACTATCAGGCAAGTGAAAAGCGGGATAATAAACAGCGTGGCGATATAGTAGTATTGCTTTTCCGCGTTTTTGAAATAGAAAATCTGAACCCACGCATCAACAATCAGATACGCGAAAACGACGGCGAGAAGGGCATTTAAAATCCGCCACGACTTGGATAAATAATTTTTGTTTTTCTCGTCCATCGCTTTTCGCAAACCGTAGCTGGCTTCTACATTTTACTCAATATTCATTTACAAATTCATTCTTTAAATGCTAATTTGCTTTGAATTGTAAAGCGCGGGCGTGTGTGAGGTGAAATTCAAGTATGGCGGACAAAAACAGAAAGAAAACTTATATCGGTATGGAAAGAGAGGAAAACTCCGTGAAATATATCGCCAAAGTTTTGGACGAACCGCCGTGTCAAATCACCAAAGCGCAGTATAACGCCATCGTTAAAGCACTGAAAGCGCAGGATTGGGCAAATAGCGTCGAGGATGAAGAGATTGTTATCAGTAAAATTATCAGCAGCAATCTGCAAACAGACGATAAAATTTGAGGCGACGAATGGGTTTGGCAAAAGTAAAATCGAAACCGTATTACACGATTGAGCAATATCTCGTTCACGAACGCGACGCCGACGAGCGTAGCGAATATATTGATGGCGAAATTTACGCGATGGCTGGCGAAAGCGGAGCGCACGGCGATATTTCGATGAATCTGGCGACGGCTTTGGGCGTTCAACTTCGCGGAACGGTTTGCCGCGGAAGAATCAAGGATACGAAAGTCAGAAGCGGCGCGCTCAAAGAACATTTCGGTAAGGGAATGATTTCCTACCCGGATTTAGTCGTAATTTGCGGCGAGCCGGAGTATCACGATAAACATCAGGACATCGTGCTGAATCCGGCGGTGATTATTGAAGTTTTGTCTGATTCAACCGCCGAATTTGACCGCGGCGTAAAGTTTATGCGCTATCGAAATTTTAATCCGACTCTGAGCGATTATCTTCTTGTCTGGCAGGATGAGCCGCACGTCGAACATTACACCAGACAGGCGAGCGGCGATTGGCTGCTCAGGGAATATGACGGTTTGGATAAAGATTTTCGGATTGATTCGATTGATTGTTCATTAAATATGGCGGACATTTATGACCGCGTTGAATACGAATAAATTATTCTTCCCAATCGCCCACGCCTTCGCGCTCGACGTGATAGCCGGTTTCCCGCAGATGTTTGAGGACTTCGCGCCCGTGCTGCCCGTCGCGGACTTCCAAAAGCATTTCGATGCCGACGCGACCGAGCGGCGCGAGCCACATCGCGCGGCGATGAAATACTTCGATGACGTTCGCCCCCGATTCGGCGGTGTGGTCGAGAAGTTGCGCAAGAGTTCCAGGACGGTCATTTACTAATAATTTAAGAATTATATAACGACCGCGTCGCACCATCACCTGTTCTAAAACGCGCGCCAACAGATTCGGATCAATGTTGCCGCCGCACAAAACGGCGCAAACCGCGTCTTCCTTTTTCAAACGGATTTTTCCGGCGAGCAGCGCTGCCAGCCCCGCCGCGCCCGCGCCTTCGACGACGAGCCGATTGTTCTGCACGGCGAAAAATATCGCCTGCGCGATTTCCTCTTCGGAAACTTCGACGACTTCATCAACAAATTCACGGATCAGCGGCAGTGTTATCGCGCCCGGATGTTTGACGGCGATGCCGTCCGCGATAGTCTGTCCGACTTCGACGGCGACCGGCTTTCCCGCCTTTAACGATCCTTTGACGGGCGCGACCATTTCCGACTGCACGCCGACTATACGGACATTAGGCAAGATATTTTTCGCGGCGATGGCGACGCCTGAAATCAAACCGCCGCCGCCGATTGGTACGACGATAACGGTTACTTGCGGCACGTCGCGGGCAATTTCCAAACCGATTGTTCCCTGTCCGGCGATGACTTGCTCGTCGTCAAAAGCGTGAACGTAAGTGTAGCCGTAGTCTGCCTGCAATTCTTTGGAACGCGCCAAGGCTTCGTCAAAAGTCGCGCCGTGCAGCACGACTTCCGCGCCGTAATTTTTCGTGGCGGTGATTTTCGTCAAAGGCGCAAATTCGGGCAAAACGATTGTCGCTTTGGTATCGTGCAGCCGCGCCGCAAGCGCCACGCCCTGCGCGTGGTTTCCGGCGGACGCGGCAATCACGCCGCGCTGTTTTTCTTCGTCGGACAAGCGGCTAATTTTGTTATAAGCGCCGCGCACTTTGAACGAACCGCCTTTTTGCAGACATTCGGCTTTCAGATAAGCGTAGCCCGCGCCGATTTCGCGGGCGAGTTTTCCGTCGGCAAGCGTCGGTGTCGGAATAATAATGTTCTGGAGAATCGTCTGCGCGTCTTCAATGTCGGAAAGTTTCACGGTCATATCTGCCAAATTATAAGCCAACCGGCGGTTTTTGTATAAACGTCTGAACAAATAAAAAGGCGCGTCGCATTATCGCGCAACTCTTATGCGATATTCTCCTGACGCTCTGGCTTTCGAGCATTCCGTCGTTTTCGCTATGAAAGGAATTTTCGATTGGTTCTCGAAAGAAAATCGGTTATATTAATTTTGTTTATCAAACATTTTTCGGAGGTTGTCTGATGTCTGCTTCGGTTCTGCTTTTTCAAATCGAATTTTTCGGTCTGGGTTTTCTGATGTTCATCGCCATCGCCTTGTTGATAGTGGCGTGGAAGACGATAAAAATCGTGCCGCAGTCGAGCGTTTTGCTGATTGAACGATTGGGACGTTTTCACCGCGTCGCCGCCAGCGGTCTGAATATCATCTACCCATTTTTTGAATCGCCGCGAGCGGTTTACTGGACGAACGTGCGACCGGGAACGACCTCGATTGATTTGCGCGAACAATATATTGATTTGCCGCCGCAGCCCGTTATTACGCGAGACAACGTGACGATCAATGTTGATTCGGTGGTTTACTGGATGATTACCGATCCAGTGAAATCTGTTTATGAAATCAACGATTTGGTCGGCAGCCTCGTCCAATTAACGATTACCGGAATGCGCTCGGTAATGGGCGAGA
Source organism: Pyrinomonadaceae bacterium (assembly GCA_030448055.1). GTDB lineage: Bacteria > Acidobacteriota > Blastocatellia > Pyrinomonadales > Pyrinomonadaceae. The sequence continues at coordinate 1,131,990 of JAUJNR010000001.1, read as the reverse complement.
TGGATTTAGACCACACGCTCTCGAACCGCGACCAGATTAATTCAAAATTGCGGTTGATTCTCGACGAAGCGACCGACAAATGGGGCGTGAAAGTAACGCGCGTGGACGTGAAAAACATCAATCCGCCGGAAGACGTGCGCATCACGATGGAAAAACAGATGACCGCCGAACGCAATCGCCGCGCTTTGATTCTTCAGGCGGAAGGCGACAAACAAGCCGCCATCACGCGCGCCGAAGGCGAAAAGCAGGCGGCGATTACGCGCTCGGAAGGCGAAAAGGAATCGGCAATTTTATCAGCCGAAGGCGCGGCGCAGGCGCGTCTGAAAGCGGCGACGGCTGACGCGCAGGCAATCGCGCAAATCGCCGAATCAATCGGCAACCGCGAGCAGACGACGCAGTATTTAATCACGTCGCGCTACATCGAGTCCTTGCGCGATATGACGAAAACGCAGAACTCGAAGGTTATTTTTATGCCGATGGAAACCTCGACGATGCTGTCGAGCATCGGAGCAATAAAAGAAGTGTTGAGCGAAACCGGCGAGAAAAGCGAACAACTGCCGCCGCCTCCGCGCACGCCGCGCGAGTTGAATCGGTAACGGAACGCTGTCATCCTGATGGCATTGGCGCGAAAGCGCAATGAAGCGTTTCAAATGAATCCGAATTTGAATATTTTGAATATAACAAAAGTTTTTTAGATTGCTCGCGCAATTTTTGCCGGCAGGATGCCGGCGTTCCATAGGAGAATTTTATGTTGAAAATTTTATCAGTTTTATTAGCGTTAGGTTTTCTGCTCGGCGCGTCGCCGATTGCGTCGAGCAAAACGAAATCCGTTCTCGACTTCAAGATGAAAGACATTGACGGCAAAGAGGTAAAGCTCAAAAAATATAAAGGCGACGTTCTTTTAATCGTCAACACGGCGAGCAAATGCGGTTACACGCCGCAATACGAAGGCTTGCAGACGATTTACACCAAATACCAATCACAGGGTTTTGAAGTTCTCGGTTTTCCCGCCAACAATTTCGGCGAACAAGAACCCGGCACGGAAAGCCAAATCAAAGAGTTTTGCGAATCGAAATATAAAGTGACGTTTCCGATGTTCGCCAAAATTTCCGTCAAAGGCGAAGACCAGCATCCGCTCTATAATTTTTTGACGGCAAAGGAAACCAACCCGAAATTTGCCGGTGATATTTCCTGGAACTTTAATAAGTTTCTGGTCAATCGCAAAGGCGAAGTCGTCGCCCGATTTTCGTCGAAAGACAAACCCGACGGCGAAGCCGTTACGCAGGCGATTGAAAAATACCTGAAAGAAAAATAAGAATCAAACCACAGTGAACACGGAGAGACACAGATAAAAGAATATAAAAAATCTGTGTTCATCCGCGTTCAATTGTGGTTACATTCTCTTTGAATTCGTGCTTTGAAACAATCGAATAAATCGAGCCTGATTTTTGCAGACGGCTTTCGTAGATTGTTATTGCCGAAACTGTAAATTCGTCGGAGACAAAGTTTTCGCTCAGATGTTTTTCGACTAATTCCGCCGATTTGTGCGGTTCGCGCAGCCGCGCAATCGTCAAATGCGCTTTGAAATCGCGGTTTTCTTTTGTCAGTCCGCGCTCAAAGCATTCGCTTTCCAAAACTTTTTTCAGCTTTGGCATATTTGCTTGTTCCTCATCAACGCCCAGCCACAAAATCCGCGCATTTCGTTTGTTTGGAAACGCGCCCGTTTTGGCGATTAGTATTTTGAAGTTCGAGCTTTTCCGCACCGCAGCAGCAACGGCTTCGGTTAAGTTTTGCAATTGCATCTCGTCAATATCACCCAAAAATTTCAATGTAAAATGTAATTTTTCCGGTTTTTCCCAACCGACGCGCAGATGCGGAAAGACGCTTCTCAAGTTTTCGATATAGTTAGCGCAATTTGCTCGCGCCTCGTCGGAAATATCAATCGCCGTGAAAATTCGTTTCATAAAAATTATCGCCTGATTGCTGCTCGGATAAACGCGCGTTTATCTGCATTTATTTTTCTGATAAAATTGGATTTAATGAGATTCATCAAAATTCTTTCGATCATCTTTCTGCTTCTCTTCCTAACCGTAGGCGGCGTTTCATACTGGATTTACAAATCTTTGAACACGCCCGTCCAGCACAATAAAGCCGACGAATTCGTCCAAATTCCGAAAGGCTCGACCACTAATGAAATCATCAATAGACTCGCCGCCGAAGGCATTTTGAAAAGCGATTTGTCGCTGCAAATTTATCTTCGCTCATTCGGCGACGCGAGCAAAGTTCAGGCGGGCGAATATCAATTTCCCTCGCCGATTACGCCGCTGCAAGTTCTCAAAGAATTGGAAAAAGGCGAAGAGCGGACGATTAAACTGACGATTCCCGAAGGCTTCACGCGTTTTGACATCGCCAAACGGCTCGCCGAACGATTTCCGACCGTTCCGCCGACCGATGAAAAAGCGGTGCTGGCTTTGATGGACGATACGAGTTTGATAAAAGATTTCGATTCGGCGGCGAAAAACCTCGAAGGTTATATGTTTCCCAGCACGTATGAATTTCCGCCGAACACACGACCGGCGGAAGTCATCAAGCGAATGGTCGAGCAATTCAAAAAAACCTGGCAGCCCGAATGGAACGAACGCGCACGTTCCCTCGGCAGAACGCCGCGCGAGATTGTCACCATCGCCTCTTTAATCGAAACCGAATCGAAATTCGACGCCGAACGAGCCGTCGTCGCGTCGGTCATTTACAATCGTCTGGCGAAAAACATTCCGCTCGGAATTGACCAAACCGCCGTCTATGTGGCGAAAATGCAAAACCGCTGGGACGGCACGATTCACCGAAGCGATTTGGAAACCGATTCGCCTTATAACACCAGACGTTTCGGCGGCATTCCGCCCGGACCGATTTCTTCCGTCAGCGAAAGCGCACTTTTCGCCGCGCTCAATCCCGCCGAAACCGATTATATTTTCTACGTTTTAAACGTCGAGAAAAACGACGGCTCGCACAATTTTTATGCGTCCGCCGCCGACTTTGAACGCGGGAAAGCCGCGTATCAAAGATGGCTTGAACAGCAGCGAAATAAATGATTGACGCGGACTTTCAATTGAAACTAGAATGAAGTTTCAATCGGATGAAAACAAGCATTTAATAAATTTACGAAGACACGGCATTGACTTTGCCGACGTTTGGCGTGTTTTTGAAAACGTAACGCATACAATTATTGATGACCGTTTTGATTACGGCGAAATTCGTTACCTGTCACTAGGTTTATTATTCGGCGAAACGGTTGCGGTTTCACATACGGAAACCGAAGAAATCAACAGAATTATTTCAGTTAGAAAAGCGGAAAAATATGAGCAAGAAACATACTTTAGAGAAATTCGGGACTGATGTTGGAAGGTTAAAAAATATGAAAGACGAAGACATTGATTTCTCCGACATTCCTCCGGTAACTGAGGAAATGTTTAAGGACGCGATGTTGCGAAAAAACTTGAAGCCGATTCCGAAAAAAAATCAGGAAAATCTTCCAGTTGATAAAGACATTATCGAGTTTTTCAAAACGCAGGGTTTTAATTATCCGCTGAAAATCAACCAGCTTTTGCGGGCGTATATGGAAGCGCATAAAGCGAAATAACTTTATGCAAAATAACTCTCGACAGATTTTGACTTCACCATTATTTCTACTCGGATTGGCAATTCTTTTACTTAATGACTTTATTCTAAAAAATTATTTTCATAATTTTTTAACAGGAAAGTTGTCGGACTTCGCGGGACTTTTCATTTTTCCGCTATTTTTTACTGCGTTTTTTCCAAGAAGGAAGTTTTTAATTTATATTTCAATAAGTCTTTTATTTATCTTTTGGAAATCTCCGTTCTCACAAGGTTGGATTGACATCTGGAATTCTCTTGAACTTCTTAATATCGGCAGAACAATTGATTACACTGACCTTTTATCTTTGTCGGTATTACCGCTTTCTTATTTTTATCTCAATACAAAGACAGAAAAACAAAAAACATTTTCATTAAGTGTGACGAAGCGAATTTTAACGAGTTTTGTTGTTTTACTTTCCGTTTTTGCTTTTACAGCAACGACTTTAGTTGAAGACAGAAATATTTCAATCGTAAAAGAATATAATTTCAAACTAAATAAGAATGAAATTGAAAATATCTTGAAACAAAATGTGAAAATATCTAATTTGAACATCATTCGAGAGGCTGATTTTTATCCGGCTAATACTGAATTTGACCCAAATGGTTTTTATGCTGATTTTTTATTGAAAGAAAAAATTTGTGATTCAAACTTGCCAGAATTTCATTTTCACATCCAACAAGGAAAAGAATTTACAACAATTAAAGCCCTATTCGCTTCCTTTAAGTGTAAAGAAGAGTCAATGAAACCAGATACAAAAATCGCTCTTAAACAATATGAACAAGAACTTGCAGCTATTTTTGAACGTGAAGTTATAGATAAATTAAGGCAAAATGATTCTCAATGATAAAACTTCTCGCACTCGACCTCGATGGAACGCTGCTTAATTCATGCGGCGAAATCCCCGAAAAAAATATCGAAGCGATTCGGCGTGCCGAAGAACGTGGCGTGTTGGTGACGATTGCTACCGGCAGACGTTTCCGCGACGCGCTGCCAGTCGCTTTGCAATTGAAATTAAACGCGCCAGTCGTTTGCCATAACGGAGCACTGCTGAAATACGCGCAGACGTTGGAAACCGTCGCTGTCTCGCTCGTCCCGCGCGAAACCGTGCGGGAAACTTTGCGCGTCGGGCGAGAGTTCGGCGGCGACGCACTGGTCAGCGCCGACCCGACTGGCAAAGGCGTTTTGCTTTACGAAACAATTTCCGAGGAAAACATTCCGCTGCAAAAATACATCGCCTGGGGAAAGCGTTTGCACGGCGCGGAAGCCGAAGAAGCCGTGCATCGCGTCGAGAATCTGGAAGCCGCCTGCGATGAAATCGAAACGGTTCACATTTCTTTTTCGGGAACGCTCGCGCCGATGGCGGAACTCGAAATGATTCTGCGCGATGAATTGTGCGATACAGCAACGGTTTTGACAACCGTTTACCCGCATCTCGATTTCACCTTAATTGACATTTTGCCGCCCGACGCGTCAAAAGGCATCGGCGTTGAAAAGCTCGCTTTGATAAATAAACTCGCCGCCGAAAACGTGATGACAATCGGCGATAATTTTAACGATTTGGAAATGCTCGAATACGCGGGAACGGCGGTTGTAATGGGCAACGCTTCGCCGGAATTATTGGAACGCCCTGATTTTTTCTCAACTTTGAGCAACGACGAAAACGGTGTAGCATTAGCAATAGAAAAATTTATTTTAGGAGATTTTGATGGCAAATAGAACGGCAATTATTCAAACAAACAAAGGAACAATTAAATTCGAGTTGTTAGAAACAGATGCGCCGAAAGCGACGGAAAACTTTCGTCTGCTGGCGGAGCGAGGTTATTACGACGGCGTGATTTTTCACCGCGTGATTAAAAACTTTATGGTGCAGGGCGGCGACCCGCTCGGCGAAGGCTACGGCGGCGAATCGGCGTGGGGCGGAAAGTTCAACGACGAAATTGACAAAAGTTCAAATCTTTACCAAGGTGCGTATTCAAAAGGCACGGTGGCGATGGCGAATTCGGGACCGAATACGAACGGCTCGCAGTTTTTCATAATGCACATTGATTATCCGCTACCGCCGCTTTATGTAAAATTCGGGCAAGTCATCGAAGGACAAGATGTAATTGACCAAATTGCAGAAGTCAAAACAAACGAACGAGATAAGCCGCTTGAGCCGGTGGTGATGGAAAAAGTGACAATTGAAGGATGAGGGATGAAGAATGAGGGATGATTAAAGCGATAATGCAGAGTTTCAGAGTTTGATTGCTTGTTCAACAATTTCAACTTTAAATTCTAAATTCTAAAACTCTCGTTCATCCTTCATCCCTCAAAAGATATGCGAGCGATTATTCAAAAGGTTTCACGCGCCAAAGTTACGGTCGGCGGCGAAACAGTCGGGGAAATCGGCAAAGGAATTTTGGTTCTGTTGGGCGTGGCGGAAAGTGATTCGGAAAAAGAAGCCGTCTATCTTTTGGATAAAACTCTCAACCTACGCATTTTTGAAGACACGGACGGTAAGATGAATTTGTCTTTGCTCGATACGAAAGGCGAACTTCTCGTCGTTTCACAATTCACGCTTTACGGCGACGCGAGAAAAGGTCGTCGCCCGTCTTTTATCCGCGCCGCCGCGCCAAACGAAGCCAATCGGCTTTACGAGTTTTACGTCGAGGCGGCGCGCGAGCAAATCCGAAAAGTCGAAACCGGACGATTCCAAGCGATGATGGATGTCGAATCAGTTAATGACGGTCCGGTCACGATTCTGCTCGACAGTGAGAAACTTTTTTAAATAATTCTTATACTTTATGAAAAATCTGATGGTCAAAAACTTTTTCAATTTGTTTTTTATTCTTTCGTTTTTATTTTTTCTGTCGTGCGATAATAAGCCGAACGCCAATGCCAACAAACCGGCGAACGTCGAAGTTAAAACAGGCGTGGAGCCGATTGCCGACGCCGAAATAGCCGTCGTCCAAATGCAGGAACCGGCTTTTGGAACGATGAAAATCGAACTTTACTCAAACATCGCTCCGCAAATGGTCGAGCGTTTTAAGACTCTCGCCAAAGAAGGTTTTTACAACGGCACGACTTTCCACCGCGTCAGCGGCATCGTCATCCAGGGCGGCGATCCGAACTCAAAAGACGACAATCCGATGAACGACGGCGCGGGCGAATCAGACAAACCGGACGTTCCCGCCGAATTTTCCGACATACCTTTCGAGCGCGGCATCGTCGGCGCGGCGCGCACGACCGACCCGAATTCGGCAAACTGCCAGTTTTATATTACGCTCCAGCGCTATCCGTCGTGGGACCAAAAATATACGGTGTTCGGCAAAGTCGTCGAGGGTTTGAACAACGCCTCGATTATCTCCGGCGTGCCGAAAAACGGCGAACGCCCGCTCGATAAAGTCGTAATTAAAAGTGTGACGATTCAACCAAAATAAAATTTGTGATATTTTAGTTTTATGCTCGCGTAGCTCAGTTGGATAGAGTGTTCCCCTCCGAAGGGAAAGGTCGCAGGTTCAAATCCCGCCGCGAGTATTTTCCTTTTTAAATGCTGAAAATCACCAGCCGCGATAATCAACGATTAAAATTCGCGCGGCGAGTGCGCGACGGCGACATCAAAAATTTAATCTTTGTCGAAGGCGCGCGCCTAGCGGAAGAAGTTCTGCGTTCCAACCTGAAAATTTCCGACGTTTTATACACCGAAAGTTTTGCCTCAACAGAACGCGGACGAGCGTTTTCACAACAATTTCAAAAATCTAATTTCGCCGAAGTCTCGCCAAACATTTTCGATTCGCTTGCCGACACGAAAACTTCTCAGGGAATAATCGTTATCTGCGAAAAACCTGAAATTGGCAAACAATTTATCGAAGCAAATCTACTCTCGAAAAAAAAACTTCCGCTCGTCATTGCGCTTCATCGAATAAATAATCCGGCGAATTTAGGCGCGATTTTGCGAACCGCCGAAGCCGTGAATGTTTCGGGCGTGATTACGACGAAAAATTCGGCTGACGCTTTTTCGCCGAAAGCTCTGCGCGGCGCGATGGGCGCGTCTCTCAGACTCGCGCTTTGGACAGATGTGGATTTTCACGAAGCTGCAGAATGGGCGAAACAAAAAAATTTGATTTCCGTGTGCGCCGACGTCAAGGCGATGAAAAGTTATTTGGAGATTGATTGGAAAATGCCGCGCCTGCTCGTTTTCGGTTCGGAAGCGCACGGCTTGAGCGCTGAGGAAACAGAAAAAATTGATGAAAATTTGCTGATTCCGATGGACAATGGCGTGGAGAGTTTAAATTTGGCGGTTTCCTGCGGCGTGATTTTGTTTGAAGCAAAGAGACAAACCAGCAAATAAAGATTTGAAAAATGCGAGGTTTTCTATAAAGACCGACCGGAAAGGATTTTCACAAATTCGATTTCTCGTTTTTTTGATTTCCTAGCGAAAATTTACGTTCGCATTTCCGCTTGTTTGCGTGTTCGTATCAGAACCATCGGAATTTATTTGACTCTGAAATTTGTTTTGCGCCGCCGCTTCTTCAACAATCGCCAAGCCTAAAGCAATATCGTTGTTTAAAACTTTGCCGTTGACAATACTGGTTTGACCGAGTTTATTGCGCGCGTCTTCAAAAGATTTTTTCGCTTCCGGGTATTTTCCGGTTAAAAGATAAGCGCGTCCCAAAAGATACAAACCTTCGGCATCCTGCGTGGTGAAAGCGTATCGGTTGATAAAAGAATTCGGGTCGGCGTCCACGTTGCGGCGGAGCGTTTCAAACGATGAAAACTCGATGTTCGGCGACTGCATCTGCGTTATTTGCGGAATCGGTTCGGGCTGTCGGTTGTTCCGAGCAAAAAGATAATAAACGCCCGCGCCGATGATTCCGCCCAGAACGAGAAACAGTATGGAAGACAAAAGCCCGCTCATTTTTCTGCTGGTCGTCGCTGCGGCGGCGTAGGCTGTCATTTGATTGGCGCGAATTCCATTCGATTCTTCTGAATTTTCAGCGTGAATCGTCGCCGAATCTCGATTATCATAAACGGTCGGAGCCAAAACTTCATTCGTCTGATTTAATTTTCTAGGCTCGCCCGCGATTGGCAGAGTCAACGGCTGCGTCGAAATTTCTTTGGCGAACGATTGCCCAACAACCGATTCGCTGTTCGGCTGCGGACGCGCCGCAGCGATTGTCGTTTCCTCAAGTTCGGCAGATTTTTCCTTTTTGCCGCCCGCGAAAATCACGTTCGGCACGTCTTTCAGCTTAACGATAACGGCGGTCAGATTATCTTCCGCGCCGCGCTCGTAACAAATATCCTTCATACGGCGGCAGACGTTGGCGGTCGTATCGTTAAACAGCAAAAGCTCGCGCAGTTGATAATCGTCAATGTGGCGCGTGATGCCGTCCGAGCAAAGCAGAAACGTCGTGTTCGGCTCGATCATAATCGTTTTCATATCAACTTCGACCGATTGATCGGCGCCGAGCGCGCGTGAAATCACATTGCGGCTCGGATGACTGGCAGCTTGCTCTTGCGTCATCCGTCCGGCGCGCACTTCTTCTTCGACCACCGAATGGTCTTTCGTTTCGCGGTAAAAATTCCCCTGCGGGTCGAGTCGGTAAAGACGTGAATCGCCAACGTGACCGATTGTTGCGATGTTGCCCGCGATGTGCAGCGCGACGATGGTCGTCGCCATCGTCGAAAGCGAGGTGAGCTCGTGCGACATTTGGTAAATCGCTTCGTTCGCCCGCTCAATGGCGATTTTCATCAAGTCTTCGGCGTCGCCGTTTTTCGGTAGATTGGCAAACGCTTCGCCGAGAACTTCGACCGCCATCTGCGACGCGACATCGCCGGCTTGCGCGCCGCCGACTCCGTCGGCGACGGCGAACAGCCCGCGTTCGTTTAATTCTAAAAACGAATCTTCGTTTTGCGGACGCTTTTCGCTTAATCCCCGGTCGCTTATCGAAGCCGAATCAATTTGAAAATTATTCTCCGTCATTTTTTCTATCACTGCTTTTTCAAACGATTAAATTTAACCGTCCGCTTTCGCGTTGCCGCAGACGAAAGCAGATTTAAAGAATGGTTCGATTATCTGCCTTAACGCCAAGCGGGACGATTTCATTTTCTTAAATTACTGCGGAAGATTTTCCCGATTTATGTTTGCGTCAACGGCGTTGCGATGAGAGAAAGCAAGAAGCATCCCGAGCATTACGAAACTCGTAATCAATGAAAAACCGCCGTGACTGACGAAAGGCAAAGTAATTCCGGTCATCGGCAGCGCGCGGGTTATGCCGCCCATATTGACGAGGGCTTGAAATCCGATAAACGCCGTCAGCCCGATGACGCAAAGTTTGCTGAACATATCGCGCGTCTCGAGCGCCGTCCGCACGCCCGCGCTGACGAAAACAATCAGCGCAAAGGTTATCAACAAACCGCCGAAAAGTCCAAGTTCTTCCGCTAAAGCGGCATAGATGTAATCCGAATCGGCGACCGGAATCAATTCGACAAAACCCAACCCCAAACCGCGCCCGGTCGTGCCGCCCGAAGCCACGCCGAACGTCGCCTGCGCGGGCTGAAACGCCAGAACGTCAAACCAGGCGTCAACATTGATTGACCGCTGCAAATTCGGGTCTTCCTCCAAAAGCGCGGGCAGATTCGGGTCTCGCTTGACCAAATCTTTGTAGTATTCGTTGTAATCTTCCTGCCACCAATCGGTTTCCGGCGTCGGTGGATTAAAGCCGTCGAGCCACAAATGAAAGCGTTGCTGAATTCTATCTGGCAAAACTCGTTTCACGGGCGAAGCGAGCGTCGGCAGTAAAGGAATTTTCTCCTGCGTTTTTTCCGGCAGCGCGCCGACGACCAAAATACTGATCAGCAACGCGACGCTTCCGACCAGGACCAATCTCTGCGGCAGACGGCGCACAGCGATTAAATAAAGCGTCGCGTAAACCGAACTGAAAACCATCATCTGCCCGAAATCCTTCAAAACGAAAAACGGCACGAACGGCAGAATCGCCATAAAAAGCAGCGGAATCACATCTTTCGCGCGCGGAATTCCCCAGTAAGTTCTGGCTAGATTTTTATACAAAACCGCGAGAATCGCCGCGAATCCGATTAAAAAAGGAATTTTTGACGGTTCCCAAGGCGTCATATTGCCGATTGATTTTCCCGCGCTTGAAGTTACCGCCGCGAGAATCAAAGGAACGAGCGTCAGCAAAACGAGCAAAAATCCGTTGCGCTGCAAAAATTCCAGAGTCTTTTCCTGCCGAAACAAAAGAAACGCCGCAAGAAAACAAGCGATTGCGAAAAGCGGAATCAGCGTTCTGCCTGACAGAAAAACGTCGGTCAAATCGCCTTCCGCCGGACGCGGTTTTTCCTGCGACAAATCAACCGGCGACGGCGGCGTGGCGGGAAGTCCCATCATCTGCTTTTTCTCAGCCGAGTAATTTTCCTGGATGTAATGCAGTTGCAGCGTTTTTATTTTTTGCTGTCTGGCTTCGGCTTTATCTTTTCGGGAGGTATATTCCGGGTCGCTGAAAAGACGATACTGCACGGTCAAGCCGATTGAGAAAAGCAAAACCGCCGTCGTATAAAGCGTCCAATTTCCTCGGTATTTGGCGAAAACCGACAAAAATATCGGCAGAACGGCGAGAACGAATAATAAAAAAAGATTTCTGCCCGCCGTCAGATAAGAAGTTTCGTAACCGCGAATCAGCGCGCCGTAATGAATCGAATAATGCGCGATTGCTGTCAGCGCGACGATTAAAAGCAAAATTAAAATGTGGGTTGATGCGCGGTTTTTCATAAACACTATACTTACGAAACTTCATACAGAAACAATACAAGCAACAACAGAATTGTAGCGATGACTGTTCCATAAAGAATTCGTAAAATCGAAAATCCAGCACATTCCGTGCTGAATCTAGATAAATTTGTTTTGTAATTTCTTAACAACCAATCTGCACAAAATAATTGCGGAATAAAAAGAATCAATTGAGTAAGAAAACGCCAATCGCTATGTAAAAAAGTCACCCAAATTAATGAAATTATTAGAAATGAAGCGCAAGCAAAACCCTTGTGAAAATTATTCACATTTTTCTTGATGACTTTGTAGTCGTCCGTCTCATTCATAATTTATTTCTTCGGCTTCTTTGAATTTACTTTCGGCACTTGCGGTTTCGGTTTATACTGTTCGCCCAACAACCCTAAATCCCGCGCCTTCATTATCACGCGTGCGGCAATCGGCGCGGAAACCGCCGCGCCGTAACCGCCGCCTTCGACGACGACGGCAATCGCCAATTGCGGTTTTTCGAGCGGCGCAATCGAGATATACCAACTGTCGGTTCGCTCATACATTACGGGCGCGTCGTATTCGACGGTTTCGCCTTTGTCGTTTCGGCGTTTCTTTTTAACCGTTTTTAGTTTTCCGGTTTTTTCATCATAAACCGGCGCTTGCTTTTCCGCCGTGCCGGTTTTGCCGCCCGAACGAATTCCCGCCGCGCGGACATCGGCGAAAACTCTCGTCGCCGTGCCGCCGCTGCCTTCGGTGACTTGCGCCATAATTTCGCGCATTTGCGCGGCTTGTTGCGGCGAGACGACTTGCGAAAACATCTGCGGCGGCAAATCTAATTCGATTTTCGGCTTCATCAATTTCCCTTCCAGATTGGCGGGCGCCGCCGCGATTAAAGCCATTTGAAACGGCGTCATTTGTCCGGCGTAGCCTTGCCCCATTCCTTCGAGTCCGACGTCGTAAGCCGAAATGTCTTTGCCCGTGACGATAGTTGACTGCTGCGGCGCGAGCGCGTTGCTAATGCGGCTGTTGCTGGCGTTCCAAATGCCGGGAAAGAATCCCGCCTGCAGTGCATCTTCCGGCGTTTCAACCGCCAGAATACTGAACGCTCCGGCGGTTTCGCGGATTCTTTCTCGTCCTAAATCAACCGCCATCTGCGCGAAATACTGGTTGCTCGAAGCCTCGTAAGCCTGCATTATATTCAGCGTCGCGCAGCCGTAGGGCGGCTCACACCCGCCGTTGGCATCGGTTATCGAACGTGAGCCGCGAAACGGAATGAAACCTTCGGGCGTGCTGTTGAAAGTCGTGTTTTGTTTTCCGGCGCGGAAAGCCGAAGTCATCGTAAAAGTTTTAAACGTCGAACCCGGAACGTAGTATTCGCGCGTGGCGCGATTCAAAAAAGGTTTGTTGCGTTTGTCGCCTTCGAGCTTTAAGAAATCTTCAAGCGTTTGCGCTTCCCGCAGATTAAACGAAGGATTTGAATACATCGCCAAAACGTCGCCGGTTTGAGGATTAAGCACGACGATGGCGCCTTTTTTGTCTTTTAATTGTTCGGCGAGAAAAGCCTGCAAGTCGCGGTCAAGCGTGATTTTCACATCGCGCTGTTCGTCTTCGGGACGTTTGATGCGCGTTAAAACTTCCCACGCTTCGGGCGTCGCGTCGGCTTCCTGTTTATATAAAGTTCGTTCGAGTCCGGGCGTTCCGCGTTCCGTGCCGAGCAAGTGAGCCATCTCTTTTTCGAGCGCGAAAGTCCGATTGATGTCGCCGCTCTGATCGAGTTTGTAATACGCCAACGCGCTTCCCAATTTGCCCGTTCGGTCGAGCATCCAGCCGCGCAGACGCGCCGCATTCGTGCGCCGGTTGCGTAAATCCTTATAGCTCAATGCTTGAAACTGCTCGTTGCTTTCGTCGGCGAAATACGTCCAGTAAACGTGAAAACCGTAAACGAATAAAGCCAGAAAGACGAACACGAATTGCCAGACGCGCAAACTACGGTTCGCCAGCGTCGTCGTCAATTTTCGGCTCACTTCTTCCGGCAGATTTTCTTCAAAAGCGAATCTGCGGCGACGAAAATTTTTCAAAAAACCCAGAAGAAGGAAAACGATCAAAACCGCAATGCCGATTAAATAAACGATGCTTAAACCGGCGGGCGTTCGCTCTAAAACTTGTCCGCCGAATAAATTTTCGGGACGAAGTTTTTCCCAATCGAATTGCAAGAAAAATAAAAGAGTTGACATTATTCTTAATTATCTATTTTCATCGTTTCTTTTTGCCGTAATCTATAACGATTCTCTGCTCGCCAGGCACGCGGTTTTCCTCTTTATTGCCGGCGTTTAAATTTTCTCCGTTCGTTGCCATTGAAACGGTCGCGTAGTCACTTTCCGTCGAAGATGTTTCTACGCGTTCTGATTCTTTTAATTGATGTTCGAGCGTGACTTCGATTGTTCCGAATCTCAATCGGTCGCCGTCTTTAAGCGGCGTCGCCCTACCGTAAGCGATACGCTCGTTGTTGATTAATGTTCCGTTGGTCGAGCCGGTGTCGGCGACCATCAATCCTCGTTCCGAATCAAAAACTAGCGCGGCGTGAATTTTGGAAACGCTCGCGTCGTCTATCCACAAATCGTTTTCTTTGGTTCTGCCGACGCTTTTGCGCTCGCGGTGGGCAAAAGCCATTTTAATTTTTCTAATTTCGCCGTTGACGGTAAATTCGGCGGTGTAAATTTCCCTTTCAGGTTCGATGACGATTTCTCCGGCGGGCGCGACGCGGACGTTTTTCAAATCTGGAACCGTAACGTTGACAGCGGCTTCGCGTTCCTCCTCAGCAAACTTATCAAAACTTGCCAGCAATTTAACGCCTTCGGTAAAGTAATCCGGTTTAATCTCCAGATTTATTGGCGCGAAAGTGTGATAACGGCGGTCGTTGATGTGGTCAACGGCGGCGGTCAGCAATTCGTGTTCGAGTTTTTTCAGAGAGTTTTCGGCGTCAATCGAAAATTTGTCCCACTGCATTTTTAACTTGATATTGTGCGGCACAAATCTTCCCTTCGTGTCTAAATCCTTTGCTTCCGAATCGAGCAGATTTTTCAGTCTTTCAATCAATTCGCTGGTCGCCAGACTGCTCGACGGCTTCCAATTTCTGCCGGTGAAACGGTCAAAAGTTTCCCCGATTTTGCCGAGAACGCCGCGCACAAACCAGTCGGGCGAAAAAGATTTTTTAGCGATAATCGGCTTTTCGTCAGGCATATCTCGAATCAATACGAAGCGGAAACAATTTTTATCTCAAATTTTTATTTCAAACGTCCCGTAATTTTAGCCGAATTATTAAATGAAAGTAAAATTTTTAACAGCGCAACTCGCTGACGGCGAATATTGAAAAAAATCAAAACTTATAACCTCATCGCTTTTACAGACGATACAGGATTTATACTCGATAGTGTTTTAATTCTGTTTAACAAAAGCAAAAAATGTTGACAAGATCAAATCTTACTGTTATAAATTATGATGGAAATTTTAATACAAATTTCTTGTGTTTAAATCGTAGTAAAAGATAACAGTTTTAACGGATTCGGAAGTATTACTTAACATTCCCACTCGCCGATTTCAATCGTCCGAACCGAGATAATTAACGCTGATAATATCCGCCGAAAACAAAACACTTTCCTCGAATTAGTCGAACAAATCGAATGAAAACTCGCTTGATTGAGCCGCGGCTTAAATTATAAAACAAAAGCAAAACCTCTCGGTATGCGGATTTTAATTATATGGAAGAAAAAAGAATTAAATGGCAAAGCGGCTTTTCAATAGTTGAATTGTTGATTGTCCTGACGATGGTGGTAATTCTATCAACTCTTGCGGTTCTGCAATTTAAAAGTTCCAAAACCGACTTTGAACGACAGAACATTACCCACGAGTTCAAGGTTTATCTCGAACGGGCGCGATTCGACTCGGTTAAACGGCGCGCTGTTACTGATAATGAAAAATCAAGGATAGTTTTAAACAGTTCCTCTTCGTTTACGGCGACTCTTGATTTTGACGGAAACGGAACGCTTGATTCCAACAATGATGGAACGCCCGATGCTTCCGATACAAGACGAATAGATTTTACACAACGCAGCCAGACGCAAATTCTCGTTTCCGATACGCTTAATTACCCCGTAACGGTTCGCTTCGACCAGCGCGGACATATTACCGCAAAAGATTCCGGCGGCAACGATGTTAATCCGGTTTTCACGATTTGCAGTAAAAATTGCACTGGAACGACACAAAACAACGAAGACCTCTCGGTGCTTTCGGTTTCGACGAGCGGCACGGTAGCGATTTTAAGAGGCGGTCAAAATCCTTCGGCTTTGCCGACTCCAGTAATTACCACTACTCCGGCAAAAGTTAATTGCTACGTTCTCGTCAATACTAATTCGACAGCGTGCAGTCAAGTTTATTAAAACAAAAATTCTGCAGAGCCGGTGAAAAACGACAAGTATATGATCAGAAACAAAAACGCAAGCGTATTTTTTCAAATCAGGGAAAAGAAGGAAGACGGTTTTACATTGGTCGAAGTTATTATCGCGCTGGTTATTTTGATGATTTCCGTAATGGGAATTTTTGCGGTTTTCACCTACGCGACGGTTTATAATACGGGCAACAGTATGCGCTCGCAGGCGCTCTCGACTCTTCAAAAAGAAGTCGAAATGATCCGCAGCGCGAAATTCACGCCGACCATTACGGATAACTACACTCCCGGCACGTCCGATGACGGCAGGCGAGATTTGAGGGGCGGAACCAAAGCGGCTCGAACCGCCACCGCCGTCAACGGAACTACTTATACGGTTCAAACGATTGTGGACAATGACCCTTTTACCACGGGCGTTCAAACCGAAACCGACGTGCCGAATCCGAAATTAAAGGAAATCACCCTAACCGTTACTCCTCAATCGAATAACAGCGGCTGGGTCGTCGCCAATCCGGTAAAAGTTGTTTTCCGCCGCGTGCGAGCCAATTAAAACGAATGAAAAACAAAAGAAATAATAAAGCGCAAGATTTGGGTTTTTCTATTGTCGAATTGTTAATCGCTGTAACGGTTATGCTGGTCGTGCTGGGTTTGGTGGGAAGTCTGCTTTCAAAATCGCTTTCCACGCGCCAGCGGGAGAGCAGCCGCACCGACGCGCTGACTTCGGCGCAAGCCGCGCTCAATGTGATGTCACGCGAGATTGCCAACGCGGGTTACGGTTTGACGGACAACGGCATCGTTTTGGCAGATTCTAATTTCCAAACGCTGCATTTCGTATCAAACGTTAACAATAACAATGAAGTTTTGACTAACCGATACGAAAACGTCACATATTTTTTCGACCCGGTTACTTCCTCGATTCTGCGTTACGATGCTAACGGAGCCGGCACTGGCTCGCCGCAGACCTCAATTATTATCAACCGCATAAGTAATGTAAATTTTCGATACTTTAATTACTCAGGCAGCAATTCAGCCGCGACCGAAAGCTCTACGCCGACGGCTCAGACGGGTCGCATACGAGTAACGCTGACGGTTTCGCTCGAAAATGTTCGGGGACAGCCGAGCAATCAATCGGTGGTTTTGGTTTCTGACGTAACGCTGAGAAATTCTGATTATATGTTGCAGAATTACTAAACAACGTATTTTAAGAGGTAATTATGGAAAAACAGACAGCACCAACGGCGCGCGGAAAATGTCGTAAAAACGAGCGCGGAGCGGCATTGATAACGGTTTTGATGATTTCATTTCTGCTGATCGTAGCGGCGGCGGCGCTGCTTTTCGCGGCTTCGGCTAATACGTCGGATGTAACCGACGCCACCGCCGAAGAGCAGGCTTATTACGCTGCCGAAAGCGGAATTCAATCGGTCATCAACGTTCTGCGCGGCAACACCGTTCTGCCCGATGATTTAAGACTTGATACGACCAAACCGGCGACCGATCCGGCAAATAAAATTGATTACCTCAAAGCGTTCAAACTCTGCAAGTCCAATGCTCCGTGCGATTGTGCGACTCTGACTACGCCTCCTGCCTGTAGTTCGCCTTTAGACACGACACCTCGTCTATCGCGCTGGCTTTCATACGACACGACTTATACGGATCGTGTTATTCTCGGCGCAAGCACTTCGGCGACGCAGCCGGCTTATAATCCGCGAACCGGATTCGCCTATAAAGTCGAGATTGAAAATCCCGATAACGTCGGTGATATTGTTTCCTTTAATACTGAAGGGAATATAGATAAGAAAGGAGTTGGACAGCCCAGAATTTGGACCAGCAACGGAAACGTGTTAGAAATCAGGTATCAAGGAAAAAGTGCAACTTTAGATGTCTCTTCAGGCAAAGCAGATACTGATTTTGGTAAGTTCCTTATTACAGGAAGCGGTCCGACGTTTGCAACAGATGGCGTAGTTATTCCTGAGAGAGTTCGCTTCACAATCAGTGTGAATATGACTTCGCCTTACATCAACACCAAAGTTATACGAGGGTATATCGAGGCGGGAACGATTAAAAGTGCTTCGGTCGGGAGCGTTAAGATACTTTATGATTCGCAGGTTTATATCGTAACCGGAAGCACCATTACGCTCTCAGGAGGAACAATATTTCCAGACAATCCCAACAATCCCAAAGTAATACTAGCTGACGGCACGATACGCTCCGGTTATGAAGTCGTCCCCAACGCACCGGTTATAATGTTATTGAGCGGGGAAACTCCAGTAAGCGGAAGTATAACGGCGCCCGAACCGATTAGACTGTTAATCCGCTCGACGGGTTTCGGACCGCAAAACGCGCAAAAACAGCTCGAAGCCGTTATTCATAAAAATTATTTCAACGGATTGTCCGCTCCTTCGCCTTTAACACTGATTGGACCTCCGACGACGACAAATCCGACTTCATCATTTATTTTCGATCCGGGGTCCTCGGCGACTACGCAGTATAGTGGTAAAGATGTGAAGCTGAAAGCGTTTCTTCCCCCGATTGGCGTAACCAACGATACTAATTTAGCCACCGTTTATCACGGGATTAACGACGGATTCGGACCATTTAATGGGGATGTTTTCGGAAGTCCTTCAAATATCGCCGACGAATTGCCTTTTTGGCTTAAATCTGCCGAGAATTTGCACAAAACAGTAGTGGATGCGCCGCAGCAAGTGACTTTAAAGGATGTCGCTCAAGCATCAGGTCGTTATTACGGACCCGGCGTAGCTCCTCCAGTCAAGAATGATTACGGCAATTTCACTAATGCCACGGGTATCACCTACATAGACGGAAACCTGGAATTTGAGGGACAGGGCGGAGGCATTTTAGTTGTGACGGGCGGACTCACTTTCAAGGGCGACTTTAGTTTTAACGGCTTAATAATCATCACAGGACAAAGCGGAATGTATCGTAAGGGCGCAGGTCAAGGCAGTTTACAGGGAAATATGATTGTCGCTCCGTATCTGCCGAACAATTTAGCCAAAGGCTTTCTGGCTCCGAGATACGAAATTGAAGGCGGCGGTAACTCGGAAATTGTTTACAACTCAAACAACGTCGGCAACGGGTTGGACGCTCTCAGCAACTTTGTGAAAGGCGTAGCTGAAAAATAACAATAGAAATTTTCAAGCGAGAATTTTAAAGCCGATGGTTTTTAAAATTCTCCCGATTTCTTTTTCAACCGTTTCAGCATTAGTTAATTGTTTGCCGTAAAAAAAATGAATTATAAATACTTTTTTATACTAATAATAGTTTTATGTGTTTTTGTTTCGTTTATCAGCCTCAGCAAAATTAGAAACAATAAGACAAAACCGGAATCCGTGTCCGCTGTTAACGGAAATTCAACTAAATCTGACGACAATCGGATTGGCGAAGACGCTTCTACAGTTTTTGAGCAAAACGAAACGATTTCCGGCGAAGGGGCGCGGGAGACGACCACTACCGCTTCTGACGGTTCAAAAATTACCACCGTCTTTGACCGATACGGCAACAAAAGCGAAACGAGGTATTTTAATTCTAACCCGCGTTTGAACTTTGTCATTTTGAAAACTACCAGCGAAGGTTACAGGGAAGTTTTCGTTTACGGGCGGAACGGAGCGGTTGAACAATTGCCTGAAAATATGCTCGACAAAGTAACGACCGCTTCAGCCGATGAAATCGCTAACTCGGCGGGCATACCCGTTATCATAGAACGGAAATCGGCGCCGCCGCCTGATTTTGTTCTAAACAACACTCAACCGAGCAGCATGCCGCCGATTCAAATGCGTCCCTTGAATCCGCTTTCGCCTCAAACTCAAACAATCGAGCCGGTCGCCGCTGAGGAAAACACCGAAGAAGCCAAATCAGCAAAAGACGATACCGAGAAAAAAATTGCGTCGGCTGAAGAAAATACTCGTCCGAAAGAAAATAAAGAAACAATTACATTGAATCGCCAGCCTGAAAAAGAGTAAAGACAAGACAGCCACTACTTCATGGCGACTATCGTCCGAATGATTTCTGTTAAAGAAATCATTCGGACGATTTTTTGTATTGGGTGTTTGCCGAACTTTGAAATTATAATATCGTAGTAAGCTGTTAATAAGATTAAGAGCGACGTATTATCTGATTTCCCGAACCCGATGCGCGAACTCTCTTTACAAAATTGCCGACTCGACGGACGTTACGACATCCGCGAAACGCTCGGTCAGGGCAGTTACGCGGAAATTTACGTGGCGCGCGACACGGTTGCCGCGCCGCACGCGCCGCACGGTCTCGTCGTCATCAAAGCCTTGAATGTTTTTCTGCAAAACGATTTGGACGCGGATTTGGAACGGACGCTCGTTGAAAATTTTCAGAACGAAGCGATTGCGCTCGACCGCGTGCGTCATCCGAACATCATCAGCCGTCTAGGTCACGGCACGGCGCGCGATTTGAATAATACGATTTTTCATTACCTCGTTTTGGAATATCTGCCGGGCGGCGATTTGGCAAAAGCGTGCCGCGAAAAAAATCTGAACTTAAAGCAGGCTTTATTTTACCTCGAACAAGTTTGCGCCGGACTCGGACACGCCCATAAAAACGGCATCATACACCGCGACATCAAGCCGCAAAATCTGCTTTTAACCCACGACCGGCAAACCGTGAAAATCGCCGATTTCGGCGTGGCGCGCGTAGCGCAATCCGACGCGCCGATTACGCGCGTCGGAACGAATGTGTTCGCGCCGCCCGAACACAGCCCGATGCTGTCGGGCGACACTGGAACTTTGACTTTCAAAGAGCTGACGCCCGCCGCCGACATTTACTCGCTGGCGAAATCGGCTTATGTTTTAATCACCGGCGAATCGCCGCGCTTTTTCGCCAACCAGTCGATTACCGAACTTCCCTTCGCCTTGCGCGGTGAGCCGTGGGCAAATGATTTGATAAAAGTTTTGAACAAAGCCACGCAGAACGATTCGCGCCGCCGGCATCAAACAGTCGTCGAATTCTGGCAGGATTTATCCAGCATCAAAGCATTTGCCGAAGCGCCGAACGGCGAACAGTTGGTGGAAACCCCGGCTCGCCCGCACGCGCTTCCGCAGGCGCACGTCGCCGTCGGTTATACGCCGCTCGCGCCGCAGCGTCCGCGTTTTAACACTTCGCGCGAATTAAAGTTGAATAATTTGCTTGAAGAAAAGCGCGCGCCCCTCGTCGTGCCGATTACGACGGCAAACGTCAATCAAATTCCGCCGAAACAGCCGCCGCAGATTGCGGAAACCGAAACTTCGCAAGACCCGGTGATAATTTACAAACCAGCGAAACGAAAAAACGCCGTTTTGCGCCGCTTGGCTGTATTCGCAGTTTTCATCGGTATATTTGCGGGGATTCTTTACGCGACGCATAATTATCTGCGCGGGCGCGACATTCTGCCTTCGATTACAAATCCGTTCTCGACTCAGGAAGCGATTGCCTTGACGGACATAAATCTACGTTCCGAATCAAACAGAAATTCTGAACAAATCGGATTAGTCACAAAAGATTCGAAGCTGAAAATTTTAGGTTCCGAAGGCAATTGGTATAAAGTTAGCATAGTCGAGCAAGGCACGTTTCGACCTGGTAGTGATTCGGCTAAACAAGGTTGGATTAGCGGAAAATCGGGAAACGGCGACGATACTATAAAAATTCAGAGGTGAGTTGATTTGAGCGTATTGGATAAAGTAAGAAATTGGATTGACGGCGAGAGCGCGGAGATGGTTTTAGAGGAAGCCGCCCGCAACGCGCAAGTTCAACCGCGCAGCCGGGCGGAAGCGTTTATCGTTAAGATTGCCAAAGCGGTCGAAGAAGTAATGCAGAACGAACTCGTTCCGCTGCCGCAAGGCACAGCTATTATTCCCACCGAATACGCGATTTTTCTCAGCGAAACCGACGATAAAGATTGGCAGGGTGTCAAGCGCAAAGGTTTGGAACAAGGGCTGTATCACATCCTTGCGGAACGGGCGAAAGAAATCGCCGGCAAGAGAAAACTGGAAACTCAATCGTTCGCCATCGAGCTGCGCGTTGACGGGACTTTGGAGCAAGGCGATATCCGCGTGCAGCATTCCTGGGACGATTCTTCGAGCAATAAGACGAGCGTTTTGTCGCGCCCAAAGGAGATGCCGAAACCGGCACCGCAGCCAAGCAGTCCACCGCCCGCGCCGAATTTCGTTCAACACCAATCTTCAAATGCTTATCAGCCGCCGCCGACCGTGCAGCAAATGAATGTGCCGCCCATTCAAACGGACGGCGAAGAAATGACGCACGTTCAGAAGCGTCAAACGCCGGAACTTTATCGTCTGGAAATTTGGCGCGGCGGCGTTCGGCAATCGGTCGTTCCCGTTTTCCAAAACGAAATCAGCATCGGACGCGGATCGAAATCAAAGCCGGTTGACATTGCCCTCGAAGGCGACCCGGAAATCAGCCGCCGCCATTTGAGTTTGCAGACGGACGGACAAGGAAATTTTTCGCTGACCAGCGAAGGACGCAACCCGGTGATGATTAACAATTACGAACTGCAAACCGGACAAAGAATTCAGGTTTCGGCAGGCGTGCCGATTGCCGTGTGCAGCTATCTTTTGAGAATCCAGCCGCGCTGAAAGCTAAAAGCTAAAAGTTATATCATTGGTTTTTCGCGCGAACGTCAACTCTCAATGGCGCAACCGTGAATGCGCTGCCGAAATGTATCAGCCGTGCGTTTTTGCCGCCGTCTCATAGAGTGGTAAAATACTTTCAGCCGTTTAAAAAATCAACATCCGTAACGCGCCGCAAGCGTCAATAGAAAGTAAAGCCTTTATGTCTTATCAGGTCATAGTGGCATTTTACCGCACTCTCGCAAACTATTCATTAAGAAAGGGTTACAGATACAGCAAGTCAAATAACTTGGTTACTGTATCTAATAATGTAACCATTTCACTTTTTTAGACTGCTTTTGCTTTTCTTGTTTTCAAATTGTCCATCCGCCGGATCGCGTCGGCTTTGTAATTCTCGGACGGATGCGCGTAACGCATTACCATTCGCAAAGAATTATGTCCCAGAATCGCCGCGAGCGTCACCAAATCAACTTTTCCTTTTTCAAGAAAACGGGTCGCCGCCGTATGTCGGCAATCATAAAGCCGAAACTGAAAAGATAAATCGGCGGTCGCTTTTAAATGAAGTTTGTCGAGCGCGTCGGTCGTCATCGGCGGTTCGCCGTCCACATCATTAAACGGGAAAAGAAAATCATTTTTGAATTTTGCCAAGCGGTAAGACAAAACCGATTTTGCTTTCGACGTTAAAAATACTTTCCGCCGCGCCGATTTAGTTTTTCCTTTGACCACTTGAAAATAATCCTGAGACAGAAAAACATCCTGTCGCCGGAGATTGGTGACTTCGGACGGACGCGCGCCTGTTTCCAGCATCAAAACGGCAACATCTTGCAGGAACTGCGGGCAAGCAAACAAATATAATTTCTCTTCATTCGAGTTTAGAACGTAAAACGCCGGGTCGATTTCGGAAAGTCTTTTGACGGCAGATGCGGGATTGTAGCGAATAACCTTGGCTTCAAGCAGGCGGCGGAAAATCTTTTTTACCGTGATCAGTTCCCGGTTGATCGTCGCATTATCAAGACCGGCGCCAGTCTTCCGAGATTTTTGACCGCTTCGCCAAACAATGTATTTTTCGATCATCGGCGTATCTATCGCATCAATTTTCTTTTTCCCGAAAAACTTTTTCAGTGGCGTGCAGGCGAAAAAATAACGCCGGTAAGTCGGCGAGTCTTTATGCTCGATTTTCAGCCAATCTAAAAACTCGGCGGCGGCTTTCTCAAACGTCGGAACTTCCCTTTTTGCTTCAATGCCGATCTTACCCAAAGCGAGCTGCGTGCGATACGCGCTTTCAACCGTTGCAGCATCGCGCTTATTTGCGACCTGTGTTGACTGCTGAATCAATTGACCATCAAAGGTGAACTTCATCCACCAGTATTTAGAGTTTGGGCGTTTATACAGTGCCATATTTTTTCACCTTCTCTTGTATTTTATTGTGTAATTTTTTGACCAACTCCAACTGTTTCAAAAATAACGGATGCTCTTGACCGAATTGAGAATTGAGTTTTTTGAGCTTTTCTCTTTGCTGCTGAAACTCTTCTAAGGCTTCCCTAATTCTCGTTTTACCACTATTGACTGCGCTTATGTGCTTAGAACAAGCCGGAGATTCTACTCTTTGCGCCCAAAAAATCTTTTGGCAAATCGGACATATACGTATTCTTGCAACCGGAAATCCCTTTCTTGCGAGAATATCTAGCACGCGAAAACTTAATAGTTGCAAGGAAGTGTCTTTGTTGAAAGTGAATGCGCTTGTCGCCTTACTAAAATTGCTGTAAGGATTAAACGACAAAGGGGTATTGAAAGTGTCGCCCGTATCCAGGTTGAATAATTCGCTATCTACAAAAGCGGCTGGATTGGTGTCCTGTTCCCAAATTTTGAAAAAGTTAATAATTTCAAGCAGTATTCTTTTTTCGTTTACCAATCTATCGAGTTGAAATTTCACATTCTTAAAGCCGTTACGCTTCACCGTGTATTTAATTTCTTTCGCTAACTCTGGCGAAACCAACCGGTTAAAATTCTTTAAATCGAATTGATTATTCAGTTCATTCAACTCTGTTTCAAACCTTTGCAAACCTTCTAGATTTTTCGGAAGCAAATTTAACGCACAAAATATAGATTCTAATTCGTGAGGGCATTTACTTATTTTATCTTTTTTCGTGCTACTTATTTCTTGTTTTTGTTTCATAAGTCTTGCATTGCTGTTTGTGTTTTTATCATTGTGATTATGAAGGTAACTGCTAATAATTACAGTATCACGGAATTAGATGCCGTGTAAATAACTAGCACTAAAAAGGAGAAAAATAAAATGTTAGCAATAGCAGAAACAAATAACAGGCTGGCTTATTCGGTTGAAGAGTGCGCGGCTCTGACTTCAATTTCAAAAGCTATGCTTCGGAAAGAAATCAAAGCCGGACGGCTCAAAGTGAAACGCGCCGGGCGGCGTGTCTTAATTTTGAAGGATGATTTTATGAATTATCTAAATGAAGGAGAAAACAAAAATGAAAAGTGAAAAAGCCGAAGCTCTGGAAAGCGACGGCTCAAATAAAAACTTAACTGATAACTTAACTATGAGAAATTCTACACTAAACCCAAATCAATTTCAATTAGAAATTACAGTCAATATTAAATGTAAGTCGAGACCAGTTTACCGGGGATTTAATTTCGTTTGTGATGAATGCGCCCGCCCGCTCCATCTTTACGGCGAGAACTTTATCGAAACTTACACCAACGGCAAGGTTAATGTTCTGCGTTGCTTGTGCGACCTTCACGCCGACGAAATGGAGGTGAAAGCATAATGACGCTCCAACAAATCAAGAATGCTTTGGACGCGCAAGGCATTGACTATCGAACCGAAACGAACGGGACAATCATCACGGATTGTCCCACTTGCGAACTGGAAGGAAAAGGCAAAGGCAAAGACAAGTCGAAGATATTCCCGGACGGACGGTGGGTCTGCCTTAGATTCGCCGGAACAGAATCAGCCGAACACCGGCGCGAAATGCTCGACGGATGGGAGATGGGAACGCCCGCCAATCCGTCGGCGTTTATGTCCGAGACGATTCTCGACGGCAAATTGACGATTGAGATTGAACCCGGAGCGAGAGATAAGCAAAGAGTAACGGCGCGCAATTGCAATTCTGTTCTTAATATTGACGTATTCACTCTGGCAGACAGTTCCGCACGAGCAAAATTCGTCAAGCGTTTGGATTTGACGGATGTAGATGCGGTTACAGCCGCTCGGACTCTTATTGAGCTGACCGACAGGTTTAATCGGGTCAACAATACAGTTTCCGAGACGGAAGAAAAAGAACCCGTCTTGACGACTTTTGCAGTTCTCGCCGACGGGCGGATTATCGAGGAGACAACAAGCGGTTTTGCCGTCTATGACCCGGCGACCAGAGAAACGACCATTCAGAAATCCGTCACGGATAAAGACGGTTCCGTCTACAAGCCGCTAATAAATGCCGAACGCGCGGAAAAAATAGGACTCTATCTCGCGTCCGGCGTCGAAGAGTATCAAACTGAAGAACAGCTCAACGGTGACATCGAGACCTTCATCGAGAAATACGTTGACATCTCTGAACAGGACAGAGCCATAAGCACAAAATATGTGATGATGTCCTACCGCGTGAACGGTCTCAATGAAGTTCCATACCTACACGCAACCGGACTTGGCGGCGGCGGAAAATCTAGATTTACGCAGACAATCGGACTTCAATGCTACCGCCCGATGTTTACTGTGGGCATCACGGCGGCGGCGCTGTTCCGAACTGTCGATGCTTTCAAGCCAACTTTAATAATTGACGAATTTAATCTTGCCGCGTCGTCTGAGGACACAGAAGCGATTATCCAGGTCCTAAATTCCGGCTACCAAAGAACGACCAGAATTATTCGCTGCTCAAGTAAGGATTCTAATTTTATGCCGGAAGGCTTTGACCCGTTCGGCGCGAAGATTTTATCCGGCTTGAAAGCTACCGACTCGCAGCCGTTCACCAGTCGCACACATCCGGTCAAAATGGAAGAGACGAAGCGCAACGACATTCCGCTCCAACTCTTGCCGGAGATGCTTGCCGAAGCAGAAACGATCCGCAACAAATTGACGCTCTGGCGTCTGCGGACATTCAATCAACCGCTTGGCGCAAAACTTAAAACAGCCGAAGCCGAACTAAAGAAAATCGGCGGAATATCGAAGCGTCTTATTCAGATTTCAGTGCCGCTTTATGCTCTGCTCGACTCCGAAGAAGTAAAATCCGTTTTTGTCTCGCAGCTTCAAACCCGAACGAAAGATGTTAATGACGAGCGGTCTCAGTCACTGGACGGAAAACTTGCCGCAATTATCTACGCGCGGATTTTTACCGAAGACGAAGACGGCAATCTGAAATATGTCGAATACGCGCCGGAGATGGTAACGGGTCAGGAGGGCAAACCCGACGAACGGCTGACCATTTCGGCAATCACTGATGAAATAAACTTAGATTTACCGGAAAAGAGAAAACACACGCCGGAGTTTGTTGGCAAAGTTCTATCCGGCATTGACCTGAAAGCGGACCGCATCGCCCGCCGTAAATCTCCGAACTATCAAAAGCGTGCCGTGAAATTCAATCGCGCAGTGCTTTCAAAACTGTTCCTTAAATACAATTTGCCCGTTTTGCCGGATTTCACTGTCATCACTGTCAGCAGCGATTCAAGTCCAATAGAATCAGATAGTTATCTGCTGACAGTAGATAGTGAAAAGGACAATGCACTGTCAGCAGATAAACCGTTGGAAACAAAAGATGTTAACTCTGTGCTGACAGTGATGACAGTAGATTCTGAGGAAACGCGCAAAAAAGAAAACAACAGCAATTTTGTCGCACTCGATACCGAGACTGAACCATTCAATAAAAAACTGGGCATCACTCCGCGCAACGCGAAAATGATTGGGATGAGTCTCAGTTATGATGGACAAGCGACGGACTATTCAACCGACAAAGATTCTTGGAATTTCCTTTTACCGGATGATGAGCAAACCGTTATTTTTCATAACGCCAAGTTTGATTTTGGAGTGTTGGAGCGTGCCGGACTCCCAGTGCCGCGCGCATTTGAAGATACGCTGATCGCCGCTCACCTTTTAGACGAAAACAACGCGCACGGTTTAAAGCCCCTTTCCAAAAAACATTTAGGAATTGATGATCCGGTAACTTTTGACGAAGCCGATAAGATGCGGCTGCTCGACCCTGAAGTGTTTGCCGAATACGCTCGCAACGATGCGCGTTATACGTTTCGATTGTGGGAGAAATTCCGAACCGAATTAGAAACGCAGCAACTAACAGAAGTCTATGAGATGGAAAAACAATTGCTGCCCGTCGTAATGAATATGGAAAGACGCGGAATGAAGATTGACACCGATTCATTAGCCGCAATCTCGATGGAAGTCAAAGCAGAATCCGCACGACTAAAAACTGAGATATTCGACCTCGCCGGAATGGAATTTGAACTTAACAAGCCGCTTGTCGTCGGAACTGTTCTCTTCGATAAACTCGGTTTGAAATGCCCGAAACAAACAGCTAAAGGCGCGCGCAGCGTGGATAGTGAATCGTTAAAAGAAATCGCGCATCCGCTTGCCGTGAAGATTCTCGAATACCGTTCGATAGATAAACTCGCCAATACCTTTATAAAGGTTCTTCCGAAATTCGCTGACGAAAACGGACGCATCTATCCCGAATTTAAGCCGCTCGGAGCGGCGACCGGGCGTTTCAGTTGCGCCGACCCAAACGTGCAGCAGATACCGAACAAAAGCGAATTAGGAAAGGCAGTCCGTCGTGCTTTCATTTGCGAACCGGGCAACAAGTTGATTGTCGCCGACTTTTCGCAGATGGAGCTGCGAGTGCTGGCGCATTACAGTCAAGACGAAACTTTATTGAATGCTTACTGCACCGGCGAAGAAGTTGATCTGCATACCATCACGGCGCAAAAGATGTTCGGCAAAGAAGATGTTTCTAAAGAAGATGTTTCTAAAGATGAACGCAGCATTGCCAAGATGATTAACTTCAGCATCGCTTATGGCATAACCCCAGTCGGACTCTACCGCAGACTAACAGCAACCGGAATCGCAACCACGCCGGCAGACTGCAAAAGGTATATTGACGAATATTTCAAAACCTATAAAGGCGTGGATAAGTTTTTGAAGAATGTAAAAAGCAGGATTCAGGAACGAGGATATGTCAAAAACCTTTTCGGCAGACGGCGCAGATTATCCGGCGCAAGTGCGCGCGAAATTCGTCAGGCGCAAAACTTCATCATTCAGGCGACATCAGCCCGACTTGGTGAAACGGGCGATGGTTGCGCTTGCCGGAATACTTCCCGAAGGCGCACAACTCATTTCAATGGTTCACGACGAATTGATAATCGAATGCCGCAGCGATCACGCCGAAGCGGTTTTGAAAATTGTTGTCGATGTAATGCAAGACACGCCGGAAGGATTCACAGTGCCGATGCCGGTTGACGCAAAAATAGTCGATTGCTGGGCGGAGGCTAAATAAAAATGAAGAAAACAATATCCGAAAAAGCAGTAGAGGCGATCAACCAGTTAAACCAAACCGCATTGTTGATGCACAAACAAATGAAAAGCAGCGAATTCAACCTTCAGATTGCAGATAAGGCTTATCTCTCAGCACACCGAAAAGTTAAAAGCTGGCGCAAGTCTTTCTTTTTAAGTTTTACCAACAGCCAGCAAATGAGCGAGTTTAACCGCTCAGGTTTGGAGCGTGAGCTTGAAACGGCAAACGACCGATTCGGAAGAGTTTTAAAGCATTACGCGCGAGCCGTCGGCGCGGAATTTCACCAAAGCGGCGACCGATGAAAACGACTTAAAAGGCATTGCCGTTTTCGGGCTTTCAAAGATATGAAGGGATTAGCAAAAACAGACGCAAAACAGACGCAAAAGAACAAATTTCCGCCTGGTAACAAGATCGGCAAAACTTTTCCGAAAGGTGTATCGGGAAACCCGAACGGACGCCCGAAATTGACCAAGCTAACCGAAGCATTGCGCGAGCAGCTCGCCGAAGCGATGCCAAGCGCGCCGGAGCGAACTGTTGCTGAAGCCATCGCCCGAACTTTGATTCGTGAAGCCATCGGCGGCAATGTGCAGGCAATCAGAGAGATCGGCGATAGAACCGAAGGACGCCCGAAACAAACGCTTGATCTTGATTTGCAAATTAACGACTGGCGAACCGAAGCCGAAAAATATGGAGTAACCGAAGCAGATGTTATTAGAGAGGCAAAATTACTCATCGCAGAATCCGCTCTTGATTCAAGCAGCGCAGAATGCGATTAACAGACGGATTGAACGCGAACGCTCGGACGCTGTTTTAATGGCGCGGCGTGCAGGCATCACGCCGGACGCTTGGCAGTCCGATTTACTCCGCTCGGACGCTAAACAGATGATTCTTTTGTGTTCGCGTCAGTCCGGTAAATCAACCGTCTCTTCGATTCTTGCGATTCACGAAGCGATTTATCAGCCCGATTCTTTGATACTTCTGCTTTCGCCCAGCTTGCGCCAATCGCAGGAATTGTTTCGCAAACTCAAAGACGTTTATAACGAGTTGGACGCGCCGACCTTGCCGCAACCGATAGAAGAATCAGCCTTGCGAACTGAATTCGATAACGGCTCAAGAATAATTGCGTTGCCGGGTAAAGAAGCAACGATTCGAGGTTTTAGCGGCGTTGATTTGCTGATTATAGACGAAGCCTCCAGAGTCGGAGACGCGCTTTATCAAAGCGTCAGACCGATGTTAGCCGTCTCCGGCGGGCGCATCATTCTGCTTTCAACGCCATTCGGTAAACGCGGATTCTTTTATAACGAATGGACAGACGGCGAAGATTGGCGAAAAGTGAAAATCACCGCTGACGAATGCCCTCGAATTGATAAGGAATGGCTCAAGCGCGAGCGGCAAATGATCGGCGATTGGTGGTATCGGCAGGAATATATGTGCGAGTTTGTCGAAACGACTGATTCGGTTTTCAGCTACGACGATATTCAGGCGGCGATGGATTCAACTATTGAACCGCTATTTGGAGTTAGTTAATTATGAATTTTATTTATGATGCAGGGCAAGAACCGAGACAGAGGAAGCCGGTTTATTTTGTCGGATTAGACTTAGGGCAGGCGGCAGACTTTTCAGCGATTGCCGTAATGGAAAGATACGGCACTTCAAGCGAGGATTATACGTTTCATTGCAGACATTTGCAGCGTTGGGCGCTTCGCACTTCTTATCCTGCGATTGTTACCGACACGGTGCGAATGATGAACAGCACGCAAATACAAAGCGGCGAAGGACGCCCGACGCTTGCCGTTGATGCTATGGGCGTTGGCGCGCCTGTAATTGATTTGTTCAAGCGTGAACGAACGATGGCGGCAAGCCTTAAACTGATACAGATAACCGGCGGCGCGGACGTTACGCGTGATAACGGAATGACCCGCGTCCCGAAGCGTAATCTCGTTTCAACCGTCCAAGTTTATCTACAGTCCAAGCGACTAAGGATAGTAGATAAACTCCCCGAAGCGGCAACATTAGGACGCGAGCTTGAAAACTTCCGCTCGAACATTAGCGATAGCGGACACGATTCCTATGGCGCGGGCGCGGATTGGCGCGTCGGCAACAATGACGATTTAGTTTTAGCCGCAGCTTTGGCGTTGTGGTCGGCAACCGGAACAACTCCGGGACAGTTTTACAGTTGGTAGTAGTTAGAAATAAAAAAAGGAAAAAGGAGAAAACAATGAGCGATTATTTAACGAGGGCATCGGAATTGCGAGCTAGTGCAGCCGCCCGAATCAAAGAAATACAGTCTGACAAAGACTTAACCGAAACGGCAAAGGGAAAACGAAACGCAGAGATTCGCGTCCCGACAAACGAGAAGCTCACCGCTTACAAAAACAAGCACGAAGCCGAAAAAATGGAGACACGCGACAAACTGCACCGACAGCTTTTCGGCATCGGCCATCGGTTCGGAGCGACAGAAGCCGACATACAAGCGGCGAAGTTAAATTATCGTGACGCGCTGTTTCGCGCCGATTCGATAGCCGACGAAAACGCAGCCTTGCGCCTTCTGGGTCGAGCGCAGATGACAGGCGACAAGGAACTCGCCAAAGCAATCGCGGCTGTTTCGTATGAAAAAGGCTGGAACCGCGCTTTGAATGACTACGCCGGGCAAAGCGAAGCGATTCAAAGCAATTTACAGGAATTGCTAGATTACGAACGACGCGTAGGCAATGCCCAAGACCGAATGACCGAATCAATGAGTTTCACGCAAATTCCCGAAACGCCGGAAGAACAAAAGGCGCGGATGAGCGGCACGCTTGAACCTCGGACCGGCGCGCAAATTATCACGCGGTTATAATGCAGACATCAACAAGCAATTATCGGCACGCGGGCACGTTTACGAACGGGAAAAATGCTAAGTTTTGCTAAGTGTAAAACCTGAAAATTATCAGTTAAATCTGAAATGAAAAGAAACTTCAACGACAAACTAACCGACATCAAAAAAGCCGAACAAGATCGCCGGACGGAACTTGCGATGCTCGGGTTATTGATGGAAAAATATCCGAAAGAGACGCGGGAAAAGTTCCTGAAATCGCAGGCGAAAACGCGAGTTAAATGAAAGATTTATACAACATAAAAGCGAATATGCAATCAATCGTTGTTTTGGAAGGCGACAATGACAGTTTGAGCGAATTTCTGGAAATGCTCGACGTAGAAACGCTTGATGAGATGTGCGGCAGATTCCAAGAAATACAAAACCGAATAAATCTGGAAAAAGTCAAACGCCGTGTTTCATCCGGCGGATAATAAAAAAGGTGAAGTAAATGACAGATAAACGCGCCGAAATTGCAGAAAATTCTTTCTTTTTGCGCGAATAAAAGCTAAAATAAAATTAGCAATTTCAAGGGTCATCGCATCAACCCAGGATGCCGTCGCCCGCGCATTAAAACAAAAGGGTCATCGCATTGAAAGACATGCCGACGCCCGCCGGATTCAAAGCATTTTGAGTTTCAGCGGGCGTTTTTATTTTGGGAAAAAATGAAATTCAAATCGAGAATTCCGGCAGTTATCAAACGCCTGAGAATAGCCGCAAATGAGACGGTGCAAGAAACTGCCGAAGATATGCGCGACGAAGCAAAACGCATTGTCCACGTTGACACGGGCGCATTGAGAGATTCGCTCGAAGCTCATCCAACCGGACACGCTTCGGCGGTTATGGGAACTGACATCGGCTACGGGGCGATAGAAAATTATGGTAGCAGGACGCGTGCCGCACATCCATTTTTTGACCCCGCCGTAGAACTCGGTTGGAGCAATCTACCCCGAAAGTTCAAAAGTAAAATGAGAAAAATATAATGCCATGCCAGAAATTCTAGATTTACTAGCAAATATTCAGCTCAACGAAAGACCCGCGATTGCCGGTCTGCGGGCTATTGAAGCGCAGGCGCGCAAGACCGGCGCGGCATTATCCGGTGTAGAAAAAACGGCGGCGGGTTTTGGCAGAGGTCAAGTAACCAGCCCTTTAAGACCATTCCAGCAAACGGCGAGAACGGGCACGGGCGACCCGGCGATGAAAGCGGCGCAGCGCGATATTGCGCGTTATCAAACACAAAACAAAAAAGCCGAATCGAATATCACGGCGCATTACGCACGGCAAACCGAACAGCGCGAACGGGCAAAAATCTCATTTTTTCAAAAAGAAGCGGGCGCGGCGGCAAAAGCAATTCGCCCACCGGCAGCGGCGAGCAGCGTAGCGAAAACGGTGGGCGGCGGCGGTTTAACATCGGGCGGCGTTTTCGGCGGCGTCGTGAGCGGCAATCTTGCAGCCGACGCTATTATGGCTGTATCGCGGGCGGCTCTGTCGGGCGGCGCGGCGGTTCTCTGGTATTCGTCGAAATTAGAGCAGACGGCGGTTTCCTTCAAAACACTTCTTGGAAGCAGCGCGGCGGCGACGGTTCACATTAAGGATTTACAGCAGTTTGCAAAAACAACGCCTTTTGAATTTGCCGAACTGACGGGCGCATCGCGCCGTCTGCAAAACGTCGGCTTTTCCGCTCAAGAAGTCATTCCGTTAATGCGCGATATTGGAAACGCTGCATCGGCGGCGGGCGCGTCGCAAGAAGATTTGAACGGAATTACTTTGGCAATGAGCCAAATCGCGGCAAAAGGAAAAGTCTCGGCTGAAGAATTAAACCAACTCGGCGAACGCGGCATACCGGGTCTGAAAATCCTATCTGAACAATTAGGTTTATCGAAAGCGCAAGTAATGAAGCTCGGCGAGGCTGGTCAACTGTCGAGCGAATTATTCTTCAAAGCGTTTTCCAATTACTCGCAGCAGAATTTCGGCGGCGCGATGGAGGCGCAGAGTCGGACTTTTCAGGGAGCGTTATCGAATATAAAAGACGCTTTGATGATTTCCGCCGCCAACGATTTCAAGCCGCTTTATAACGCAATTTCGGGTATTACCGTTTCAATCGCCGACGGCATGAACGCGGCGGAACCGTCGCTAGGCAGAACCTTCCGAACCGCAGGCGAAGAATTGGGGCGCAGTATGCGCGAGGGTTTCGACAACATTTGGAAAGGACAGACACCACCAAAACCGGGCGAAAAACCCTATTCGCCATATGTTACGGAACCAAAAACAGCCGGCGAAAAAATTAAAGCAAACGCGCAGATGGCGGCGGGTTACGGTTTCGGCATTCTTTTCGGCGCGGGCGGCGCGGCAGCGCTGAATGTCGGGACGGGATTGGCTGAAGGCGCGAAACCGAAATCAATCGCTGACTTGCGAAAAGGCGACGACACGAACAATAATGCGCCCGGTAAACTTGCAAACTTAAATGATGAGGGCAAGGCATTACTCGGCAAGAAAACCGCGCTCGAAAAAATAAAAGACGAAAAAGAATTAAATATCGTCTATGCCGACCAAGCCTTAGCCATCGCCCGCGCCAACGCTTCGCGCACCAATTCGCTTTCTGATATTAAAAACGTCGCGGCGGCGGAACAGACGGCAATACAAGCGCAAATCTCGGCAGTTAGAGAGGCGGTAAGTCAAAGAGTTTTAGCGTTAGACAAGACGACGGCGACGCAGGAAGATATTGACAAAATCGGGCGCGAGACGGTTATCGAAGCGACGAAGTTAGAGACGCAGCTCGCCGTTGCGAGAATCAACGCGCTTGAGCAAATCAAACAGAAAGAAGAGGAAATCGCCAAAGCACGCCGCGATGTCGCATCAATCAAAGCCGACGCGTTTTCAACCGTCACGGGCGACGAATTAACCCGAAATATGACGAACGCGGCAAATTCTGTTGCCGCAGTTTACGACCAATTCAAAAATATCGACCCGTTGCTCGCCCGCCAAGCCGCCAATGCCCAAAGAATGGCGGAAGCCTACAAAATCGGACGTTTCGGAATTGACGCCGGACTCAAAGCCATTGATTCACAGGCAATAGCACAGAGCGAACTTCTGCGCCGACCCGAACAAATGAACGGCTTCGGGCGAAGGCTCGGCGGTTTGGGCGAGGCTGTCGGGTTCGCCCGCGACGCGGCGAACTTCCGAACTGATGCACGAGGCGATAGAAGGCTCGCCGGCACGAACTTCAACCGCCCGAATGCGGAGGCGATAAATAATCTTAACGCGACATCAGACGTGTTCGATTCTTACGACCAGTTTACGAGCAGAGCGCAGGGCATAGCAAAGAATTTCGGAAACCTCGGACTCGCCGGAAACGCGGCGCTCGCGGGCGCACGGCTCGCACAACTTCCTTCACAGTCCGAATTGGTTGACACGATTAAATACGCCGATCAATTTCGCGGCGATGCTTCACCGATGGCGCAGCAAGCGAGAGAAAACGCGGCGCGAGCAAGAAGCGCATTATCAATTCGCGGCAACTTGAGCGACATTCAGGCGCGTTACGCCGACAAGCAGCTTGAAAATACGATTGCCAAAAACGCCGACATTCAAAATACGGTTTTGCCGACGGCGCTTAAAAAGCTCGATTTTTTGAATAAAAATCGCAAGTTTATCAACGACCCGGAATACGCGGCGGAGTTTTTGCAGATCACTGGCGATTTGGGCGAAGAAATCACGCCGGAATTGTCCAGAATGCGGCGCGAGGTTGCGGTCGAGCAGGCAAAATTTGAAGCGCAGCAGGCGAAATCGGCATTCAAGGTCAGTGAAGCGTTTGGAAAGTCGGTTGACGAAAACGGCAATCTGGTTCTCAAAGTCGCCCTTGCCGAAGGCTCGGAAAGTTTCGTTACCATCCAGAACGAAGCTCAAGACAGAGCGACCGTGACAACCAGACCGAGAGCGAGCAACACGGCGAAGAGATACGGCAGATGAGAAGGGCGCTAGCCGGACGGATCGTTAAAGTAAAAAGCCGCGAGTTTTTACGCTCGCGGCTTTTCTTTGAGATGTAGCCCCTATGTCCGGTCTAAGTAATATAAAAACTGAATAGAAGTCAAATTCCAGAAAAAAAATGCCGCGAGTTTTGACGCTCACGGCTTTGAAAAAAGGAGATGATTATTTTGGTTCAAGTAATATAAAGAATGAATGGATAGCAAATTCCAGAAAAAGCCGCAAGCAATCACGCTCACGGCTTTTCAAGATAAAGCGGGCGGACCGCCTTTTGCCTAATTTGGATTTCGCATTCCATTAACCCTTTTCTCTAAACCTAAGGAGAGCGGTCGTGTTGAACAAACCAGAAGCGCTTTCCTAAAATCGGCGGTGAACTCCGAATCTTCGCCGTCGATTTTTATTTTATTTTTTCCTTTGCCTGCAATGCTTTCAAATTCTCCAGAATCGCCTCGGGCGTTCGCCAATCTTCGGGCATTTCGGAAAGCTCGTCAGCCATCGCGTTAAAAAGGCGCGTCGGCATCAAATCGTTTTTCATCACGGCTGAAATTTGGCTTGCGAGCGCGTCCAGGTCGTCGGTTTCCAAATCTTTGGCGGACATCTGCGACAAGTCCAAACAATCGGTTTCCGACTTTTCTGCAACCTCCGATTTATTTTCTTCGTCGCCATCGTCATCGTAAAAAAATGGTTCGGTCGAAGAGAAGATTAAATGCGCTTTTTTTCTATGCGCGTCAAACGCCCAAAAACTTTCCCACATCAGCTTATTGAAAACGTGCTGTTGCAGATGAAACATTAGATTTTGGGCTTCAACGGGGCTTTTCTTGATGACTTCATAAATTGATCGGAAGAAAAAGAGAAATCCATTAAACAGGTAATCGCCCTCCAACTCGGTTCTACCTATGATGGTGATAAACTTTTTCCATTTCTTCTTGCGTCATTATCGGCGTTTCGGTTGCCGGTTTGTCCGGTTTTTCATCCATTCGTTTATCGTAGAAGTCCCGGAAAGCGGCTGTATCATGCGTCAGAATCGCGTGCAGCGAGTGGTAGATGCCGCGCCCGTAATCTACGGGCAGGGCTTCGATGATTTTAGGGAAAGCTTCACGAATTAGGGTGAAATCCGACAGCGGCAACCCAGCTTCGTTTGAGGCTTCAAAGATAATTGTTTCCAGGCAATCCTTCACGCTTTGCGGCGTTTTATCGCTTCCTAAAGCCATTTCAAGCTGCCGGGCGATGTCCGACAAAGTTTCTTTTTGTCTTTCAGTGTATTTTGTAGTATCTTTTTTCATAATTGATTTTCTCCAAGGGAAATTAGTTACTGTGTGTAGAGAGGCTTACCCGAGTGCAATCAGGTAAGCCTTTCTGTTTTTAGTTATAGATCGGGAGCCGAACCGAGCCGTATTTTTCAACTCTGATCGGCTCTTTCGTATTCTTGAGATACGGAATTTCTTTGGCTTCAACTGTGCCCACGGTCACACTTTCCGGTTCCATGTAAAGGCGAACCAGGCGAGCGGCGGCGCGATGGAAACAAGGCGAACCCTGCTCGAATGCGCGGCACTGGCAATGACCATTAGCCGAGTAGATTTTGTTTGACTTTTGACTCCAGATAATCAGCGAGTGATCGTCTTCCTGATAAGTCATAAAGACGCCGTTTTCTTCGATTTCGGCGGTTGCTTTGGCGATGGCGTTAATCCATCGTTTTTTCATTCCCGCGTCGGTAACGGTCAATTCGATTTTGGCTAAGGCTTCGGCAATAATTTTGGCGAATCTGTCTTTGTTTTCGATTTGTAACATTTAGTTCTGACTCCTTGATGTTTATTCGTTAATTGCTTAACTTGAATACAAGTTTACTATACCAATGGTGCTATTGTCAACACCATTGGTATAGTATTTTTAGTAAATTGCAATTATTTTATTCCGTTGGTATAGTAATAATCATGGAAGGTGCCGAATTAAGAAAAATTAGGGAAGACTTGGGGCTAACGCAAGATGAACTCGCTAAAGAATTATTGGTAGCAGCAAATACGGTCGCGCGGTGGGAGCGCAGTGAGAGAAAAATTCCAAACCATTTACCATTGGCAATAGAAACAATCGAGCGGCGAATAAACGACAGCGAAAAAGCAGCCGGGCAAGAATAAAAAGATTTGATATTTGAAAATTCAAACCGATGCTGAAAACTGCGAACAGCCATAGAATTTAACACTTGAAACAACTGTTGAATTTTCGCCCGTTCGTTTGAAGTTAAGCTAAGTTAAGTTAAGGCTTGTTTCATTAAAATAAAATTTAATGAAAGGAGGTTGAAAATATGGATAATCAAACGATTGATTTATTTATATTGGCAGTCCGAAGCCGATTGGATAATGAAGCAAGCGTTCGATATTTCGCTAATGAAGAAGAAGCACAAAATGCTTTGGACTCTATCAGCGCGTCGGCGCGGGTTTGGGTGGATATTAAATACGGCAAAGCTGTTTTTGATATTCCAACCGATGACGTTGATTTCTGGCGGGATTCCAAACAAGATAGTTGGTTTCGAGCCGAACTCAATAAAGTTAAATGGTTTAAAGTTTAAGCCGTAAAACTAAGGTTTCAGCATCGCTTTGAATTTTCAAAAAGAAAAACGGCTTGAGCCTATCTTCTCAAACCGTCTCTTTCAGTTATTTGAAAACTGAATATGTGTTTTATGCAAAAGCAGTCTATCAAAGTATTTTGACGACGTGCAAACGCCTGTATCTAAAAATGTATCTGCTACGTGCTATTACAGAGCGTTATTGAGTGATAAAATGATTTGAGAAATTCAAACAGTAGCACTCCGTAATACTCGGTAAGTGTGTGTAAAATAAACCGTTTATGTCTTATCAGGTTATCGCCCGCAAATGGCGACCGCAAACATTTGAAGAAGTTACCGGACAAGAAGCGATCACGCGCACTTTGCGGAACGCCGTCGAACACGACCGGCTCCATCACGCATATCTTTTTTCCGGCGCGCGCGGCGTTGGCAAAACGACGACGGCGCGCTTGCTCGCCAAAGCGTTAAATTGTCACAAAACCGACGAACCGAATCCGCAGCCGTGCGCGCCGACCGACCCGGCGGCTTGCGCCTCGTGCGTGGAAATCGCCGAGAGCCGTTCGATTGATGTTTTGGAATTCGACGCGGCTTCGCACACCGGCGTTGACGACATCCGCGAGATAATTTTAGAAGGCATCAATATCAATCCGGCGCGCGACCGCTACAAAGTTTTCATCGTTGACGAAGTTCATATGTTGTCAAATTCTTCGTTCAACGCGCTTCTGAAAACGCTGGAAGAGCCGCCGCCGCGCGTCGCTTTTATAATGGCGACGACGGAGCTGCATAAAGTTCCCGACACGATTTTATCGCGCTGTCAGGAATTCGAGTTTCGCACGATACCGACGCAAAAAATCTACGACCGTTTGAAAATCATCGCTGAGGCTGAAAAAATCAACGTCTCCGCCGACGCGCTGCGCGAGATTGCGCGTTCCGGCGAAGGCTCGATGCGCGACGCGCAATCAAACTTCGACCAAGTAATCAGTTTTTCCGGCGAGCATATCGAAAACAAAGACGTGGTGACCGCGCTCGGTTTGGCAGGTTCAGAAATGCTGACCAAAACCGTTAAAGCGATTGCCCAGAATAAACCCGCCGAAGTTTTGAACGTTGTGGACGATTTAATCGGGCGCGGACAGGATTTGCGAAATTTCTCACGCGATTTGTTATCGTTTTTTCGTGATTTATTAATTTTCAAAATGGCGGGCGAAGCCGAACATCTGCTCGACACGGCGGTTTTGAGCTACGATGAATTAAGAGAAAATTCCGCGCCGTTCTCGGAAAGCGATTTGATCAGATTTTTTAATTCGCTGTCCGAGACCGAAAGCAAGCTGCGCGAAGCGACGCAGCCGCGCTACGTTTTGGAAATTGGTTTGGTGAAGTTAGTTGAAATGCGCCGCGTCGCGCCGATTGAGAAAATTTTAGAACGACTGGCGAAACTTGAAAACGCTTTGGCAACCGAAAATTTTCAAACGGAAAATGTTGCTTTTGGAAAACCCGCCGAAAGCGTCGCAGAAAAAAAAACTTTAACAGTTGATTTTCCGCTCGAAGACGTTCCGTTTCCTGTTTCGACAAGCGCGGTGTCCGCTATCGAAACGAAAAATTCGTTTGGAACGGTTAACGAAAAAGTCGAGCAGATTTACGATGAGGGAATCTCAAATTACTCAAACGATTCAGTTTCCGAAACAATCGTTGAACGCCAATCAGACCAAGCGGAATCGTCCTTTGATGAAATTTTGCCTGTCTCGGCAAGCCAGCCCGAATCAAATTCTCCAACGACGCTGCTGACATTCGCCGAGAACGCCGCCCGAATCATCGAATCAATGCCGATAAAACTGCCGCCGATTTCGTCGGAAGAACTCGAACACATCGAAGACACATGGCTCGACGATGCGTTTGAGAGACGTTTGCAGCAACTCGGCGATGATTTGCGACCGATTAAAAACGCCGCTCAATTTGTCGCGCTTCTGCTCGGCGAAAATCAGCCGAACAGTTTCACGGCGAAAATCGAAACCACCGGCGGCTCAGCGGCGGCTTTCGCGCCCGCCAAAAATAAACCGAATTTCGTCGTTCCTAACTTTAATGAGGCGGAAGAATCTATGGAAATTCCCGTCTTGCCGGAAAATCCCACCGAAGAAGAAATGTGGAGTTACGCCCAAAATCATCCGCTCGTCAAAAAGGCTCTCAGAATTTTTCGCGGAAAAATCGTCGAAGTGAAAAAAGTGACGAGTTAGAATTGAGAAATTTAAGCGAGCGAGTTGCAAAACTCAAATAATTATTTCTCATTTCTTCCTTTTTTACCGCTCGCTTAAATTTCACGGAACTTAAAAAAAAACTCCACGTATAAATCTTCGGAGGTAATTTTTTAATATGCGAGAACCTTGGATAGCAGGTATTTTAAGTCTTCTAATTCCCGGTGTTGGACAAATTTATAACGGTAGAATTATTATCGGCATAATTTGGCTGGTCTTGACGGGTGTTTCGTGGATTGGCTCGGTCGGCACGTTAGGCTGGATTGTTCATCTTATCTGCGCCTGGTGTGCTTACAGTTACGCTAAAGACAATCCGATTAGAAATTAACGCTCCCTATTCATACAATCCTCCTTTACGCCCGATGCCGCGCGGCATCGGGCTTTTTGTTTTTCAATCGCCTAAAATTAACGTAAGATAAATGTAAGATGTCAGCCGCCGATTTTTTGTCAGGACAAAACTTCCGGCATCTTTTTGTCTCGTATGGTCAAAGAAGGAATTCCTTTTGTTTTAATCCCGTTTGCGATTGCATTAATTTTCGCTTTTTTTCAGATTTGGATTGGCGCGGCTTTGTTCGTCGGATTGGCGTTTTTTATGGCGTTCTTTTTCCGCGACCCGCGGCGGACGGCTCCGACCGAAGCGGACATTATCGTCTCCGCCGCCGACGGCAAAGTAACGCGCGTCGAAGATAGAGAAACCGGCAAATTCGTCAGCGTTTTTTTATCGCCGGTTGACGTGCATATCAACCGCGCCCCGATTGCCGGACGAGTCGTTAAGGTCGAGCAGTTTCCAGGAAAAAAAGCGCCCGCAACGAGCAACAAAGCGAGCGAAACGAACGAGCGAAACGCAATGACGATTGAAGGCGAAAAGATGACTGTCGTCTGCACGCAAATCGTCGGCATTTTGGCGCGGCGCATTGTTTGCTGGAGCAAAGCGGGCGACAATCTGACTCTTGGGGAAAAATACGGATTGATAAAATTCGGCTCGCGCACTGACTTGTTGATGCCGAAGAATGTCGAAATTTTCGTCAAAGTCGGCGACCGCGTAGTCGGCGGCGAAACGATCATCGGAAAACTCCTCGGTGGTTAATGAAAAATTTTAACGCAAAGACGCGAAGGCGCGAAAGCGCAAAGTTTTTATAAAATAATTTTCCTTTGCGCCTTTGCGTTAAAAATAAATTTAATGGAAACCGAAGAAATAAAACCGCCGCATCGCGGCTTAAAAAAAGGTTTATATTTGATTCCGACGGCTTTTACGGCGGCAAATATCGCAATGGGATTTCTGACGGTTTTGTCTTCCGTGCGGGCGTTTCAACTGGTTGCGGTCAGCCCGGAACAAGCCGCCGTTTACTTTAAATACGCCGCGATAGGCATTGTTTTCGCCATTATTTTCGACACTTTAGACGGGCGCGTCGCCAGAATGACGCGCACGGCAACGGAAATCGGCGTGCAGCTCGATTCCCTGGCGGACGTTTTGACGTTCGGCATCGCGCCGACGGTTTTGATGTATGCTTGGGCAATCGGCGCGACGTTCGGCGAATCAACGGCGCTGCACAATTTCGGCGTGTTCGTGCTGTTTATGTATCTGATGTGCGGAACTTTTCGTCTTGCCAGATTTAATCTGCAGGGAACGCGACCGCGCGTTTTGAGCGAAGGCACGCCGAAGATTGATAAAAAGAATTTCGTCGGGCTTCCGATTCCGCCCGCCGCCGGTTTGCTCGCTTCAATCGTTTACCTGCATCCGCTTCCGCTCAATGTTTTTGAGGAAAATCTCTCGCATCTCTACACAGTCTTAATGATAACTTTGATGGCTGTTTTGGGACTACTGATGGTCAGCACGCTTCGCTACACGAGCTTTAAAACCGTCGGTAAAGGCAAACAGAGCGTTTATTTGATTCTTCTCATGGCGGCATTGGGAATGCTCGTCTGGCTCTTTCCCCAATATATGCTTTTCGGCATCGCATCAATTTATGTCGCGCATGGCATCGTTTGGTATTTGATAGGTTTTTTGCGTCCGCGAAAAAGAATTGTTGAAGTCGGTGAAACAAACATTTAAATTAAGCAGGTTAATTTTGAGTCGCACAAAGAAATTTAAATTCAATCCGCCGCTGTTTTAATCTTTCTAACTCTTCTTCCTTTCTCAATCGGGGTGACGCTCGCCGAACGGCTTTTCTTGCTGCGGCGCGGTTCGACCTCCTGACGGCTGTCGTCGGGAAATTTGTTTCCGCAGGCGACGACCAGCGACACGAGCACCAGAAATAAAACTGAAATCGCGGTCGTGTGCAGCACGAAATCGAAAAGGCTGTGAACGAGAATCGCAAAGCAGCCCGCCAGCGCGCCGACACACACGCCGCGCCGAAACGTATTTGAAGTTTTCGCGTTTTCCGCGCCGGTGCGGAAAAGCTGGTAAATAAAAAATGCGCCGATGATTAAACCGACGATTCCGGCGTTGGCTAAAACTTCCAGATAATCATTGTGCGCCTGCTCGACGCGCTCCAGTCCGTTCAGAGAATCGAACGGCGTGTAAGCCGCGCCAAACGCGCCCAGTCCCGCGCCGAACGGTAAGTTATTTGTAATTAACTGAAGCGTCACGCTCCAAATGTGCAATCGGCTGGTCGAGAAATCCTGCGAGTTCGCTGTCTCCGCCAGTCTTGTCAAAGAAGATTCGCCGCCGATTAAAATCGAGCCGACGACGATGGTCGCAATGAGCAAAACCGCCAAACCGATTTTCAGTGCGAACTGATTATAGTTTTTCGTTTTGGTCGTCAGAATCACGAGAAAAACGACTGCCGCCAGCAGCGAGACGAGACCGCCGCGCGAGCCGCTTAAGACGAGCGCGATGCCCATCAAAGCGATTGCCGTAATATAAAGCAGCCGCCGGTCTTTGCCGACTGCGCCGACGAACATCAAACCGAGCGGCAAACACAAAGTCATTTCCATATACGCAGCAAAATTATGCCGGTTGACGAACGAGCCGAACGGATTGGCGTAAGGCACTTCGTAAATGCCGTAGATTTTATTCGGGCTGAGAACCGCTTGCAGGATGGCGAAAAATGCGAAAACAAATCCGAAGACGGTGATGACGGCGACAATTTTTCTCAGTCGTTTCGCGCTGTCTATGAATGTGAGAAACGCGGCGAAAAATATCAACAAAGCGAAAAAATGAATCGCAGCGATTTTTGTCCAAAACGGTTCGAGCGAGATGGTGCGCGGAATGCCCGTCACGCCGCCCGTTTCCGCGAGACTCCCAAACGGGATAATTTGAAAAATGCCATATAAAATGACGGCGATAATCGGAAGCTGCAAAAGGCTTTTACTGAAACGCAGCACACCGCTCGAAAAAGCGTCCGCCGCCCACAATAGAACGACGACGACGGCAACAATGTAAAAAACGGCAATCGTCGGCTGATGCACCGTGCCGTATGCGAGAGCCGTCAAAACAATCGTCGCGCATAGTATAAAAAATAAAATTTTGCTCGCCCAGGTTGTTTCTATTTCGCTAACCATCGATAAATTTAATTTTTTTTCAGTTAAATTACTTTAATCTTTCTAACTTAAAATCGTCATACCAGAACGTGCCGAAAATCGGGCAGCCCGCGCCGCAGAAAGCCCGGACGGTGCGCAGCCCGACGGCTTCGGCATTCGCGGGCGCGGCGAATTCGAGTTTCACTTGCCGCCAATCGTTCGTCCCCGTCGGAAACGCTTCGCTGGTAACGATAATTTTATCGTCGTTAGCATTGTAAATTTCGAGCGCGGGCGTTCCGCCGCTTTTCATATTTTCCGTGCGCAGCCAAAATGTCAAACGGTAATTTGCCAAGGGTTGGACAATGACATATTGATAAAGACTGTATAAAATCGGCTCGCTGTAACCATTGAACGAAACGCGCAAACTGCGGCTGCCCTCGCGCTTCTGCGTCGGGTCGAGTTTGAAGTCAATTTTTTCGACGGGAGCGCGTCGCCAGCCGAAATACGTTTCCTTGATGTCCCCAATCGGATTTTCAAAACCGCCGTTCTGCACCGTCTCGGCGCGGGCTTCGGGTTCGATGCCGAGTCCGCGAACGAATTCCTGCGACTGGCGAAAAATGCGTTTCTCGTAAAACGCCTGCGCGATGACCCGCGCAATCACGTCGTTTGCCGCCTTTTCGTCTTCCGACAGCGTGTTCCAGATTCGCAAGCTGTCGGCGGCGCGTTCT
Organism: Pyrinomonadaceae bacterium; assembly: GCA_030448055.1. Taxonomy (GTDB): domain Bacteria; phylum Acidobacteriota; class Blastocatellia; order Pyrinomonadales; family Pyrinomonadaceae. The sequence continues at coordinate 1,087,166 of JAUJNR010000001.1, read as the reverse complement.
TTTGAAGCGTAAAATCTGGCTAAACCGACTCGGACCGACGGCGAATCTCCGGCGATTTCTTCGAGCCGCGCCGTGTCCTTTTCATAATAATCCCAAGCAATGGAAAAAACCTGATCACGATAGACGGAATTGGTCGAAGCGGTTTTTTTCAATTCGGCAAAGGCTTCCTCGCTGCGGTTCTGGCGCAGATAAAAATTGCCGAGCTGCCAGTGCGGATAAGTGTAATTGGGCGCGATTTCGACGGCGCGGAGAAAGGCTTTCTCCGCCGCTTCGGGTTCTTCCGTCTGCTCGCGGGCGCGTCCGAACTCGACCCACCAGCGATAATCGTTCGGCGCAAGTCGGGCGACATGTTCAAAATCCTTCGCCGTCGCAGCGATGGCTTCGGGCGTAAAGATGTTTTTCTTCGTGCTGGCAGCCAGCCAGTTGGTCATCGGGTCGTTCGGCGAAAAACTCAAGGCGAGCGCGGCGACTTCTTTGGCGCCCGGCTCGTTCGGTGCGGTCAGTTCCGCCAGCATATTGCCGAGCTGCCAGCGCACCGCAAACCAGCCGAAAAGCAAAGCGACGATAATTGACGCAATCAAACCGACGCGAACAGGCAGAGCGCAGGCGTCTAAAATTCCTATTTGTTGAAGATTTTTTTCAGACACAATAAAAGTTCTGTTCAACCGAATTTCAACTGTAAAATTCGGCGATTTTTGCGACGACGAACTGTTGCTGTTCGCCGTTCAGTTCCGGGTAAATCGGCAGCGCGAGCGTTTCGCGCGACGCTCTCAGGCTTTCGGGAAAATCGTTTTCCCCGTAATTAAGATACGCGAAACATTCCTGAAGATGAAGCGACACGGGGTAATAAATGTCCGTCCCGATTTCGTTTTCGTTTAAAAAACTCCGCAGTTCGTCGCGTTTATTCGGCGCGCGAATGACGAATTGATTGTAAATATGCCTGACGTTTTCGCGCTCGAACGGAAGGGTTATTACTTCAGCGAGACCGGCATCGGTAAAAAGTCGGCGGTAATTTTCCGCGTTTCTCTGCCGCGCCTGCGTCCACGAATCGAGATGCGGCAGTTTGACGCGCAGAATCGCCGCCTGCATTGCGTCGAGCCGCGAATTTAATCCGACCCATTTGTGATAGTAACGCTCAAATGAACCGTGAACGCGCAGGGCAAATAACTTTTTCGCCAACGCTTCGTCGTTCGTGGTCATAAAACCCGCATCGCCCATCGCGCCGAGATTTTTCGACGGATAAAAACTGAAACAGCCGACGGCGCTCATCGCTCCGGCGCGCCTTTCGCCGTCTTCCGCGCCGATTGCCTGCGCCGCGTCTTCGATTAGCGGAACATTATATTTCCCGCTGATTTTTTGCAATTCGTCCATCGCCGCGCACTGCCCGTAAAGATGCACCGGCTGAATCGCCTTCGTTTTTTCGTTTATCTTCGCTTCGATTTGCGAAACGTCCAGATTATAAGTTTGCGGGTCAATGTCAACGAAAACGGGCGTTGCGCCCAATCGCGTAATCGAACTCGCCGTTGCAAAAAAACTATACGGCGTCGTGATAACTTCGTCGCCGACGGATACGTCGAGCGCCATCAAAGCGAGCAGCAGCGCGTCTGTTCCCGAAGCGCAGCCAATCGCGTACTCGGTCTGACAGTAACGGGCAAGTTGCGCTTCGAGTTCGGAAACTTCCGCTCCCAAAATAAATCCGTTGGAATCGAGAACTTTTTTGATTGCTCGATCAATGTCCGGTCGCAGCGCATCGTTTTGGATTTTTAAATCGAGTAAAGGAACTTTCATTTGTTGATAAGATTTTACCGAAAGAGCGGGGAATTTGCATTTTCACAGATTCTTTTTTAGTTTAGTTTCAATGAATTCCGAGAAACAAAACCGCGCCGCAGAAATTATCGAACGTCTCAAAAAAGAATATCGGGAAGCGAACATCGCATTGATTCACCAAAACGCTTTCGAGCTGCTCGTCGCCACGATTCTTTCGGCGCAATGCACCGACGAGCGCGTAAACATCGTAACGGCGAATCTGTTTCGCAAATATCGAAAACCGCAGGATTATTTGGACGTTTCGCAGGAAGAACTCGAACAAGATATTCGCCCGACCGGATTTTACCGCAACAAAGCGAAAAGCATTCGAGGCGCGTCGCAAAAAATAATTGAAAATTTCGGCGGCGAAATACCGACGACGATGGACGAACTTTTGACCTTAAACGGCGTGGCGCGGAAAACCGCTAATGTGGTTTTGGGAAACGCTTTCGGTATTGCGTCGGGCGTGGTTGTTGACACGCATGTTTCTCGTCTGTCGCAAAGATTGGGTTTGACGGAAAATGTCGTCGCGGAAAAGATTGAAAAGGATTTGCAGGAACTCGTGCCGGAAACGGATTGGATTATGTTTCCGCACTGGCTGATTGCTCACGGACGAAAAATCTGTCAGGCGCGCAAACCAAAATGCGGGATTTGCATTTTGGAAAACATCTGCCCGAAAATCGGCGTCATTCGGAATGACCGCTGAAGATTTTCCGAAAATCAACTTTGATTCCTTCGCTTTCAACCGCCTGATTGTGAAAAATTTCTTCGCCGCCTTTCGTCGTTACAAAGATTGAATTGGAGAAAGGCTCGATTGTCCAAACCGCTTTCACGCCGTTCGCTACCAATAATTGCGCCTTCTCTAATAAATCTTGAATGTTTTGACTGGCGGAAATAACTTCAATTGCTACCATCGGCATTTCAGGATATTTCGGAAAATCGCGCAGAAAATTCGGTTTTATTTCACTGCGCAGATAAATTGAAACGTCGGGAGTTAATCCGTTTCCGATGTCCAGAGTCAGTTCAGGTAAGGCTTTGAAAATTTTATTCTCACTGATTTGCTCGATAATCTCGGCGCAAATATAGCTGTGATTGAACGAGGGCATTTCGCTTTTCTCAATTTGTTCTTCGATGATTTCTTCGACTTCCGCTAACATCATTCTGCCACCTTAATTCTTTCAAATTTTAGCACAGGTTTCTAAAATTCAATTCCCTGCTGCGCGTAAATTCCTGCGTTAAACGGATGCTTGATTTCCTTCATCTCGGTTACTAAATCCGCCGCGTCAATCAACTCCGGCGGCGCGTTTCGTCCGGTTAAAATAATGTGCAGATGCGGCTGTTTTTCCCGAACGGATTTTATCTCGCTGATGACTTCTTCGACTGGCAGAAATTTATAATCAAGCACGTAAATGAGTTCGTCAAACACGAGCAAGTCGTATTCTTCCGAACGCATTTTCTCGACGCACAGCGCCCACGTTTCCTGTGAAGTTTTTACGTCTTGTTCGGGGTTATTCGTGTCCCACGTAAAGCCATCACCCATTGTGTGAACTTCGATTCCCAACGCTTCCGCCGATTCGTGTTCGCCGTAGCGGTCGGTTTTCGACTTCATAAACTGAATCATACAACAGTTCATTCCGCGCCCGGCGGCTCGCATCATCAAACCGAGCGCGCACGTCGTTTTGCCTTTGCCGTCGCCGGTGTTGACCATCAGCAAACCTCGCGTGTTTTCCCGATAGCCTTCGCGCCGCCATTTGTAGCGTTTTTCTTTGGTCATAAATTTAAAGTGAAAGAGGGAAAAGTTTGCTGAGAATCTTGCAGACGGCTATTTCATTTTCCCGCTTTAACCTTTTTCACTCTTTAACTTTTTCACTTTTCTTTGCCGTCGTGCAACTTTTCGACCGCTTCAGTCAATGCCGCGACGATTTCGTTTTCGCGTGCGTCCCAATCGCCTTCGACGCGGCAGCCCGCCGCGTTTTTGTGTCCGCCGCCGCCGAATTTCTCGGCGACGCGCGCGACGTTGATGTTATCCTTCGAGCGCAAACTGACGCGATAGACGTTTGGCTGCACTTCGCGCATATAAACGACCGCTTCGACCTCTCTGGCTGCCAGCGGAATATTGACGAAACCGTTGTTGTCGCCGTCCACCGCCCCGGCGTTTTCAGACATTTCCAAAGTTTGTCGCAGCCAGGCGATATTGCCCGCATCGTTGCGCTTGACGGTCGCCAAAACTTGCCGCATCAATTCGATTCGGCTCCACGGATAAGAATTATAGACGGCTTCGGAAATCCGCGCGGGTTTGACGCCGACTTTGATAAGTTCGGAGGCGACTTTTAAGGTTCGTTCGGTGGTGTTCGGGAAATGAAACGAGCCGGTGTCGGTAACGAGCGCGAGATAAACGCATTCGGCAATTTCTTTGGTGATGCGTCCGCCGATGGCTTTGCAGAGATTGTAAATCATCTCGCCGACCGCCGAAGCCGTCTGGTCAATCCAATTGATCGTGCCGAAATGTTCGCTCGTTGCGTGATGGTCAATGTTGACGGTCGTTTGATTTTCCAAGCCTTTGATGCCCGGACGAGTAATGTCTGAACATTCGATGACGAAAATCGCGTCGTATTTGCCGTTGACTTCCGCGACTTGTTTGATTTCGCTTGCGCCGGGAAGATTCGCGTATGAAATAGGAATTTCGTCGCGCAAAACGACTTCCGCCGATTTGCCCAGGGAGCGCAGCAACCAGCACAAACCCAAAGACGACCCAACGCCGTCGCCGTCGGGTCGAACGTGCGTTGTGATCGCAAAACTATTCTTATTTTCAATTAACTCAACTACTTGACTTAACACTGATTGTAAGGGATGAGGGATGAGGGATGAAGGATGAATAAAACAAAAAGACCTATCTTAATCATCCCTCATCCCTCATCCCTCATCCCTTTTCTCCTCTAAAAATTCGCCCTTTTGTGTTAATCCCTGAATAACCTCTTCGACGCGGACGGCGTTTTCTTCCGCCGTGTCGCGCACGAAATTGAGGTGCGGCGCGTGACGTAAATCCAAACTGAGAGCGACTTGCTGGCGAACGAAAGTCGCGGCGTTCTGCAACGCTTTGAGCGCTTCCTTGATTTCGTTTTCATCGCCTTGAACCGTGACGTAAACTTTTGCGTCGCGCAGATTATCTGAGACGCGAACATCTGTGACGGTGACTGTCAAAAGTCGCGGGTCGTCGAGTTCGTAGCCGACTATTTCGGTGATTTCTTCGCGCAGAACTTCTGCTAATCTTTCGGGTCTTCTCACTTAAATTTCAGATTCCAAACTCAAAATTAAAAATTATAATTCCGTCGCCGCAATGCGCTCGATTACAAACGCTTCGATTTCGTCGTCAATTTTGATGTCGTTGAAATTGACCAGACTGATGCCGCATTCAAAACCTTGCCGGACTTCGTTGCTGTCTTCTTTGAAGCGTTTGAGCGATAGAATATCGCCGGTCCAGGCAACCACGCCGTCGCGGATAATGCGGGCTTTCGCCTGCCGCCGAATCAAGCCTTCGGTCACGCGGCAACCGGCAATCGTGCCGACTTTTGAAACCTTGAAAGTTTCCTGAACGACGGCTTTGCCCAGAATGTTTTCCCGCTCAATCGCGTCGAGCATCCCGATCATCGCCGCCGTGATTTCCTCTTCGACTTTGTAGATAATCGAATGCAGGCGAATGTCAACTTCTTCGGCTTTGGCAACGTCCGCCGCGCGGTGTTCCGGGCGCACGTTGAAACCGATGATGACGACCGCCATCGAGGTGTCGTCGGCTTGCGTCGCCGAAGCGAGCAGCACGTCGGATTCGGTAATCGCGCCGACTCCCGAACGAATAACGCGCACTTTGACTTTTTCCGTCGAAAGCTTTTCAAGCGTCGAACGCAAGACTTCAACCGAACCTTGCACGTCGGCTTTTAAGATGACAAGCAGTTCCTTGATTTCGGCGAGTCCGAGCGATTCGATACCGCGTTTTGTCGTCTTAAGCATCGCCAACTGTCTGGCTTGCATCTGTCGCTGACCGGCAATCGAAACGGCTTTGTCAATATCGGACACGGCTTGGAACGTATCGCCCGCTTGCGGAACGCCCTGCAAACCTAAAACTTCGACCGGCGTGGCGGGCGGCGCTTCGGTGATAATTTCGCCTCGGTCGGAAAACATCGCGCGGACTTTACCGTAAAAATTGCCGACAATAAACGGGTCGCCGACGCGCAGCGTTCCCTGCTGAACTAAAACCGTGGCGACCGCGCCGCGTCCTTTATCGAGCTTCGCTTCGAGAACCACGCCCGAAGCACGTCGGGTCGGACTCGCCTTCAAATCTAAAATATCGGCTGAAAGCAAAACGGTTTCCAGCAAGGTATCGAGATTTTGATGCTGTTTGGCGGAAACCGCCACCATTTCCGTTTCGCCGCCCCAATCAATCGGCTGCAAGCCGAGACCGGCGAGACCTTGTTTGACTCGGTCGGGATTTGCGTCGGGTTTGTCAATTTTGTTGATGGCGACGATAATCGGAACGCCAGCTGCTTTCGAGTGTTCGACGGCTTCGATGGTTTGCGGCATCACGCCGTCGTCGGCGGCGACGACGAGAATTACCACGTCGGTCGCTTTCGCGCCGCGCGCGCGCATCATGGTAAACGCTTCGTGTCCGGGCGTATCGAGAAATACGACGCGCCGCTGTTCGTCTTTATTATCGGGATTCGGAACAAAAACCGAATACGCGCCGATGTGCTGCGTGATTCCGCCGGCTTCGCCTTCCGCCACGTTGTCCGAGCGAATCGCGTCGAGCAAAGAAGTTTTTCCGTGGTCAACGTGACCCATCACGGTGACGACCGGCGGGCGCGAAACTTCTACATCGTCGGCGTCAGCCGCGATGAGTTCCTCGAATTCCTGCTCGATGACCATTTCTTCAAACGGCACGAAGCTCACGTTATAACCGTAAGTCTTACCGAGTTCCTTCGCCATATTTTCGCCGATTGGATTGTTAAGAGTGGCGAAAATTCCGCGTTTGACGAGAAGCTGCACGATGTCGCGCGGCGTAACGCCGAGGGCTTCGGAAAATTCGCGGATGGTCGCGCCTTCGACAAGGCGAACGGGTTTCAAATTGTTGCTGTCAACTTTACCGACTTGCTGTTGAACTCGTTCTTCGATGGAAAGCGGGCGCGGGGCGACAAAATCAATTTCCTGAAATCTACCGCCTTTTTCACCATATTGCTTTCCGCCTTTTTTGCCGCCGCGCCCGCCCGGTTTGCGCGGCGCTCCTTGCGGCGTGTAAGTCATCTGCGGCGTGGAAGTTTCGCCTTCGGTGCGGCGCAATTCGGGACCGCGTCCGCCTGTGCGTCCCATATCGCGGCGCGGCTCGCCGCGTTTCGGCTTTTCCTTTTTCTCTTCCTTGTCCGTCTTTAATTTGCCGCTTTTCGTTTGCGCTTCGTTCACAACTCGCTCGCCGGGCTTGAATCCGGCTTTGAGCGCGTCCTGCGTCAAAGTCAGTTGCTTAAATTGAGTTCCCGTCGGACGCAAAACGCGCGTCGTCGTTTTCGCGGCTTCCGGCTCTACGGCTTTTTCCGGGGCTTCGGTCGTTTCGACTGGTTGGGCAATCGCTTCGACTTCACGCGGCGTTTCAATCGGCGCGGCTTCGACGGTTTCTTTCATAACGGGCGCCGCCGTTTCCGCTTCGAACGCCGGTGCCGCTAGCGGTTCTGCCGCTATTCGTTTTTTTAATTCTTTAACCTGTCGTGCGGGTTTCGCCATTTCATCCGCAACAACCGGCGATTCGGCGATTCTTACGGGTTTCTCTGATGTTGCCGCTTCAGCTATTTCACGCGGCGCGGCGATTTCGGGTTCTTGTAATTCCTCCTCAACCGCCGGTTCAGCCTTCGGCGCGAATTCTTTTTTGATAACTTTAATCGCTCGTTTCGGGGCGACTTCGGTTTTCGGAAAATACTTGTTGCGAATTTTTTCCGCCAGCTCCTTGCTGACGGAATTGGAAGGCACGGACACATCTGCGCCCTCACGCCGTAATTCTTCAATCACGCGCTTGGTGTCTTGTTTGAGGTCTTTGGCTAAATCGTATATCCGAACTGATGTTCCCACTGCCATATTTTATTTTTTGTTTTCTCATGCTAATTCCGCGTTAATATCTCACACAAAATTAGTCTTGTTTTACCGAGCAGACATTTCATTTTCATAACAAATTTATCTGCTTACTCTTTGGCGGTTGAATTTTCCGCGCCCTCTTCCGAAGCAACTTCGGCATTCTCTATGTTTGAATTTTCCGTATGCGTTTCGCCTTCCGGCGTTCTTTCTGCCGGCGCAACGTTCGTATCCGTCGTCTCGTCCGAAGTTTCTGCCGCAGTTTCCGTGGCGTTCGTCGTCTCCGCCGCTTCATCGCCCGCTCCGGCTTGAACGTTTCGCGCCTCGACAATCGCCTTTGCCGCACCGATGATTTTTTCGGCTTCGTCAAGACTCAAATCGAGAATATCAACTAAATCATCAACCGATGTCGCTGCCAAAGCCTCGACGTCTGCGATACCTTTTTCCTTCAAATTTTCCGCTTGTGCGGCGGTCACGCCCTGCAGAGCCGTAATCGGAACGGCTTCGCCCGAAGCCATCATTTTGCCCATCTGCTTTGCGATTTCTTTCTTGAGCAGTTCTTCGCTCACAATGTCAATATCCCAGCCGACGAGCCGCGTCGCCAACCGCACGTTTTGACCGCGCTTGCCGATTGCCAAAGAAAGCTGGTCTTCGTTGACGATGACTTCCATCTTGCGGTTGTTGATGTCGGTGATTCGCACCTGCGAAACTTTCGCCGGACTCAAAGCGTTCGCCGCGAAGACCGAAGGCTCGTCCGACCATTCGATAATGTCAATTTTTTCGCCGCGCAATTCTTTGATGATTGATTGGACGCGCGAGCCTTTCATACCGACGCACGCGCCGACCGGATCAACGTCCTTTTCGTTCGACGCGACAGCGATTTTCGCGCGGTCGCCCGGTTCGCGCACGGCTGATTTGATAACCACCGTATCGTCGTAAATTTCGGGAACTTCCATTTCAAACAGCCGCTTGAGCAACGCGGCGGATGCGCGCGAAACTTTGATTTGCTGACCTTTTAAATCTTTAGAAACGTCTTCGATGACGACGCGGATGCGCTCGCCCTGATTCCAGGTTTCGTTTCTGGCTTGTTCGGGCTTTGGCAAAATCGCTTCGAGATTATTGCCCAAATCAACAATCATATCGCCGCGCTCAAATCGTTTGACCGTGCCGTTGACAAGCGTTCCGATTTTGTCCACGTATTCTTCATAGACTTTTTCGCGTATCGCCTCGCGCACTTTTTGCACGAGAATTTGTTTGGCGGTTTGCGCCGCGATGCGTCCAAGCTCCTCGGTCGGCAGTGGAATAAGAAGCATATCGCCGAGTTCGATTTCGTCGCCCGCCAATTCCTGAGCTTCTGTCAAAGACAGCTCGCTCGACGGATTTTCGACTTCGGCGACGACTTCCTTCTGCGCCGAAATTTCAATCGTGCCGTCTTCCATATTCCAGTCAACCTGAATGCTGTCGCCGGTTTTGTCCTGCGCTTTAAATTGTTTCCGCGCCGCCGCTTTGACGGCTTCCTTCATCGCTTCGATGACCAAATCGCGGTCAATTCCCTGCTCGCTGACTAATGCTTCGATGCTTTGTCCGATGGATGTCATAACTTTTTCGGTCTTTGGTTTTTGGTCTTCGGTCTTCGACAAAAAATCCTTTATTTTTTACTCGCGTTCTTTGCCGCGTTTTAACTCTTCCTCTAAATCAATTTCCAAATTCGCTTTGGCGACTGCGCTATACGGAAAACGAATTGTTCCTCTCGTTTTGTCTTCAAAAACTATTTCGTCGTCTTTGATGCCGTCGATACGTCCGCGAAAATTTTTTTGTCCGTCTATCGGCGCGTTCGTTTTGACTTTCGCCAAACTGCCGGAGAATTTTGCGAAATCATTCAAACTGTAAAGTTCGCGTTCCAAACCCGGCGAAGAAACTTCCAATAAATAATTTCCCGGAATGAAATCCTCCGCGTCTAAAATCGCGTCGAGTTTGCGGCTCAACGTCGAGCAGTCGTCGTGCGTGACACCGCCCGGTTTGTCAATAAAAACCCGAACCGTTAAACTTTTGCTCGCGCCGACAATCTGCGTGTGAACGAGTTCCAAATCGTTTTCCGCCGCCGCGCGAGCGGCAATCTCCCTTATTCGTTCGTCAATCAACTGCTTCATTGAATCGGTCTTTCGCCCAAAATAAAAAGTGGGCGCGAAACCCACCGAGAACGTCTCCACGCTTCGCGGAAACGAATATCATACACGAATCGAAAAGATGTTGGCAAGCGATACTATTCGATGCCCGTTTTCCATTTAACGATTGCCGCGTTTATTTCATTCATCTTTTTCTATTTATCCGAATTCTATTTATCCGAATTTTTTTAATAGTTTGAAGTGTGTTCCTCAAGCGCAATCAAACAGCACAATCAAAACTGTTTTGTTTCGCCTATCAATCGCGCCGCAATCTTTCCGTTAGCGGTAACGACGGCGAAACGGTTTATACAATCGTATAGTCCTTAAACATTGTATAAACCGAGTCTCGCCAGGAATCTTTGGAAACCTTAATTTTTTAAATTATTGAGCTTTCAAAAATCATCTAAATTATGGTATAAAAATAAACAATCATTAGGTTTAATAAATTTACTAAGCCTAATGAAACTTTACTTTTAATTTTTTACAATGTTTTGCCTAAATTTATTGACAGCAGGGGGCAATTCGTGTAAAAGTTTCAAAGGTTTGATTTTTTGAAATTATTGATTCAACGCGATACAAATTGATTCAACGCGATACAAGAGGAGAAATATGAATAGCAAATTATTGATTCGGAAAGCACTTTCAATGTGCTTAGTCGTTGCGACGATTGCAACTTACTCGATGGTTACTTTGGCAAGCTCGGAGAGGGTTGTCGGAGAACTTTTTATTTCAGGCAAAAATTTAAGCGGTGAAACCGCATTTGTAAAAGTTAACGGTGAAGCGGCTCAAAACGGTCGCGCAGTATTTTCATCAAGCACTATTGTTACCCCGAATAATGCCGGTGCAGTTATTAATTTAGGCAAAATCGGTAAAATCGAACTCGCCCCTGCCACAACCTTGGGTTTAACATTTAACGAGAACGGCATCAGCGGTGATTTGCTCGCCGGACGAGTGACGGTCTTGAACGCTTCGGATAAAGTCAGCATCAAAACGCTTGACGGAGTTGTGAGTATTAATGCCGGCGAATCGGCGGCGACAACCGGAAAAGCTCAGGATGATGATGACGATGAGGTCAGCGACGGCGGCAGCGCCTGGGTCGTGTGGGCGTTAGTTCTCGGCGGCGCGGCGGCGGGCATCATTATTGCCGCGACCAGCGACAACAACCGAATCGCACTCGGCGGCGGCACGACGGTCATCAGTCCGACTCGTTAATTTTTTTGAAAACCTTTCTTGAAGTGCGGAATTTTTAACGTATAATTCGGAAAGGTTTTATTATTACAGGTTTGATACAGGAGGAGATTAAATATAATGCTCGGCAAAAATATAATTCGTAAATCAATTACACTTCTAACCGCCGTTGCCGTCTGGAGTGCTTTTTCAATGGCTGTTCTCGCCGCTCCAGGTGACGTGATGGGCGAAATTACAGTAAACGGTCAAGTTAGCGTTAACGGACAATCCGTAATTTCAAATACAACTCTGACGACCGGCAGCTCGGTGACGACCGGCGCAAATTCATCTGCCACAATAAACTTGGGCAAAAACGGTCGCGTTGAAGTTCTTTCCGATTCTTCTTTAACTTTAAAGTTTACTGACAACAGTATTGTCGGGATGCTAATGGCAGGTAAAGTTCGCGTTTCGAATGCTGCCGGCATTGCCACGACTGTGACCACCAGAAATTCGACAATTATCGGCGATGCAAGTCAAGCCAACAGTTTCGGTGTTGATGTCGGTTGCGCGGACGAAGACAGATGCACTCAGACATATGTTGAAACAACAACCGGATTAGTAACGCTCAGAAGCGGAAATACTGACAAACAAGTTGCTGCCGGAACCGACGCCAGTTACGGTAATGCGTCACAAACGGGCTGCAAACCGTGTGTGCGTCCCGGAACGGCTGCCCCGGTCGTTACCGCCGGATTGGGCGGCGGCGCGATTGCCGCCATTTTAGCTGCGGCAGCCGGTGTAGTCGGAGCGGCATTGTACTTCGGCGGCGATAATGAAACGGAAGTCGGCGGCGGAGCAATTGTCATCAGCCCAAGCCGTTAAAAATAACCTGAGTCTTTTTGCTTTTACAAAATCATACTCAGTATTAAAAGAATTACGGGTCATATTGCGAAATGTGACCCGTAAAAATTTGTTCTTACTTGTGAATTCCTTAACAATATTCTTAGCTCTTAATTATTAATTTATGCACATCGCAGTTATCGGAACGGGTTATGTCGGGTTAGTGACGGGTGCGTGTTTCGCAGAATTTGGTGTTGAAGTCACTTGCGTTGACGTTGACGAAAACAAAATTGACCGTCTAAATCAGGGAATTATTCCAATCTACGAACCCGGTTTGGACCAGATAGTCGAAAAGAACTCAAAAGCCGGCAGACTTCATTTTACGACCGATATTAAAACAGCGGTCGAACAGGCTTTGGTTATTTTTTTAGCCGTCGGGACGCCGCCTAAAGAAGACGGGTCGCCGGATATGTGTTTTTATCAATCAGCGGCAAAAAGCATCGCTGAATATATGAATGGTTATAAGGTTCTGGTAACAAAATCAACCGTTCCGGTTGGTACGGGCAAATGGTTGAGGGAATTTGTCAGTGAAAACCAGGCGACAAAAACGAATTTCGGTGTCGCCTCGAATCCCGAATTCCTTCGTGAAGGCGCGGCAATCACGGATTTTATGCGACCCGACCGTGTGATCATCGGCAGCAACGAAGCGGATGCGATTGCGATTATGAAGGATTTATACCGCCCGCTTTTTCTGATTGAAACGCCGGTTGTCATCACTTCGCTTGAAGCCGCCGAGCTTATCAAATACGCCGCCAACGCTTTTCTCGCCACCAAAATTACTTTTATAAACGAGATTGCGAATCTGTGCGATGCTATCGGCTGCGACGTTCACGATGTCGCTCGCGGAATCGGAATGGATAACCGCATCGGTAGAAAATTTCTGCATCCCGGTCCCGGTTACGGCGGCTCGTGTTTCCCGAAAGATACACGCGCCCTGACGACCGTCGCCGACCAATTCGGCGTGGAAACTTTAATCGTTGATTCGGTCATCGAAGCCAACGAGCGGCAGCGCAAGGCGATGATTCCCAAAATTCAAAAACTCGTCGGCGGCGATTTGAACGGCAGGCAAATCGGCGTTCTCGGTCTCTCGTTCAAACCCGAAACCGACGATATGCGCGAATCGCCGGCGACCGATATTATCAGAGATTTACAAAAACTCGGCGCGAAAATAAAGGCGTTCGACCCGGTAGCGATGGACGAAGCGAAACATTGTCTGCCCGACATCGAATACGCCGCAGACGAATACGAAGCGATTAAAGGCGCGGACGTTTTGGTTTTTCTGACCGAATGGAATCAGTTTCGCGCTCTCGATATGAAAAAAGTCAAACAGCTTTTAAAGTCCCCGAAAATTGCCGACCTGCGCAACATCTACGAGCCGAGCGATATGCGCGAGTTAGGATTTGAGTATGTCGGCGTTGGAAGATAAATTTAGTTTCAAGTTTCAGGTTTCAAGTTAAAGACACGAACCTGAAACTTGAGACTTGAAACTTGAAACTATGTCTTTAACATCAAAATTTTTAATCACCGGCGGCGCGGGTTTTATCGGCTCGAACATTGCTGACGAACTTCTTCGACAAGGCGCGAAGGTCGTTATTCTCGACAACTTCCTGACCGGCTTTCGTGAAAACCTGGAAGAAATTAATGGCGATTTCGATTTTATCGAAGGCGATTTGAACGACGAGCGTAAACTTAAACAAGCCGTCGCAGGCATCGAAACCGTTTTTCACCAAGCCGCTTTGCCGTCGGTTCCCCGCTCGGTTGAAAATCCGCATGAAACGCATGAAGCCTGCGTTAACGGAACCTTTAATTTGCTTTTGCGAGCGAAGGAGAACAATGTGCGCCGCTTGATTTACGCGGCTTCGAGTTCAGCTTACGGCGACCAGAAGACGCTGCCGAAAGTCGAAACGATGTTGCCCGAACCGCTCTCGCCGTATGCCGCCGCCAAACTGATGGGCGAGTATTACTGTCAGGTTTTCTCCAGAGTTTACAATTTGGAAACGATTTGTCTCAGGTATTTTAATGTGTTCGGTCCCAGGCAAAATCCGTCTTCGCAATACTCCGGCGTCATCTCGCGTTTTATTGACTCGCTGATGAGCGGGAAAACTCCGGTTATCTTCGGCGACGGCGAGCAGTCGAGAGATTTCACATTTATCGCCAACGTCGTTGACGCGAACGTCAAAGCCGCGCAAACCACAGAAGGCATCGGCACAGTGATGAACGCGGCGAACGGCGAAAGAATTTCTCTCAACGAATTGCTCGAAGTCTTAAAGAAAATCACCGCTCAGGAAACTGTCGCCGCCGAATATCAGCCGGAGAGAAAAGGCGACGTCAAACACTCTCAAGCCGACAACCGCCGCGCCGTCGAATGTCTCGGCTACGAAAAGCGCGTCGGTTTGGAAGAAGGTTTGCGGAAAACGATTGACTGGTGGAAAACGAGCCGGTTTGCGAAAAGTTAGATTTTCAAAAGTTATTTTCTTTTAACAATCACCAACGTAATATCGTCGTTCGCCGGAGCAGTCTGCGTGAAAGCCGACAGCGCGGATTCCACTTTATCGCGCAAGCCCGCGGCGGAAGATTGAAGATTTTTGCTTATCACCTGCGTCAATCTTCTCATTCCGAATTCATCGCCGTTTAAATTATTCGCCTCTGAAACGCCGTCCGAATAAATCACCAGCGCTTCACCCGGTTCGAGTTTCGTCTGCCCGACTTCAAAATCCGCCATCGGCAAAATTCCGAGCGGAAAACCGCCCGCCGCGAGCTGCTGAACCGTGCCGTCGGCGTGTCCGATGAGCGGCGGATTATGTCCGGCGTTAATGTATTTGAGAACGCCCGTTCGCGTGTCAAGTTCGGTGATAAACAGCGTGACAAAACGGTTGCTCGGCGTGTTTTCGGCGAGATATTGATTGACGGATTTTACCGTTTGATACAAAGACGTTTTCGCGGCGACCTGCGCGTGAATCGCGGCGTGCAGACTCGACATCAAAAGCGCGGCGGCTGTTCCTTTGCCGGAAACGTCGCCGAGCGCGACGAGCATTTTGCCGTCCGGCTGCGAGATAAAATCATAATAATCGCCGCCGATTTCATAACACGAAAACGAAATTCCCTGAAACTCGTAATCATCCATTACGGGCGGCGCGGACGGTTGGAAACTTTGCTGAATTTCCGTGGCGAGTTCGAGTTCGTTTTTGATTCTCTCTTTTTCAAATCGCTCTTCGAGCAGCCTGGCGTTTTCCACGCGAATCGAAGCGACCGAAGCCAGGGTCGTCAAAATACCCAGATGCTCTTTGGAAAATGTTTCCGCCTCGGTTGGCGAATCAGCATAGATAATCCCGAAAACTTCGGTTTCGCTGACGCTTAGCGGAACGGCTAGAACCGAGCGAATGCCGAGGAGCATCATCGTTTGGCTTGCGTAACGCGGATCGTGCTGCGCGTCTGACGTTAAAACCGATCTGCCGTGTTTCAACACTTCGTCCATCACCGTGCGGCTGATGCGGACTTCTTTGATTCGCTCGTTATTTCCGCGCGTTCGCGCCACCGAGATTTTCATTCCGTCGTCTGCCGCCGCATCGCGCAGCATAATCACGCAGCGTTCGGCTGGCACGGCTTCAAAAACGAGCGAAGCGACTTGATCGAGCGTTTCGTCCAGACCGCTTGATGAGAGCAGAGCGACGCCGACTTTGCTTATTAAAGTCAAAAGCTCGGTGCGCGTGGAAAATTGCGAATCGAGAATCTCCACCGTCGGCTTAGTCGGACGCGCGAAGGAAATCGTCATCGAAGGATCGAGAGCCTGCGTGTGGTCGGCGATTAAAGTTGAGTTTACTTCGGGTTTTAACCGTTCATCATCAAAAATAATCGTGGTTTCGCCGATTTGAATTTCGCCGCCGGGCATCAAAGGAATCGGCGCGGAAACGACCGAACCGTTATAACGCGTGCCGTTTGCCGAACCCAAATCGTGCAGCCAGAAAGCGTCGCCTTCCTTTCGCACTTCGGCGTGCAGGCGCGAGGCGAAAGCGTCGGGAATGCAAACGTCGCTGCGGGCGGAGCGTCCGATGGTCGTCCGCAGTCGCGCCAGAGACACTTTATCGGTCGGGCGGTCAACGGTTTTTACAATCAATTGCGGCATATTTCGATTTGGATTTCAGATTTCGGATTTGCAAATTTTCCGTTACGGTTCTGAAGTCCTTAAAACTCAAAACTCCCTTCTTTCTTTTCTTCGGCGTCCATACACGACCGTAGTTCGGGCGAGAAAGTCGTGCAGGGCGCGTCCTTTTCGGTTAAAAACCGAAAGCAGAAAACCGATGCCGAGCGTTAAAACGGTCAGCGGGTAACCGAGCAGATGACGCACCAGCAGTTGGCTGACGGTCGGCGAGCTGCCGTCAATTTGAACAATTTTCAGCCCGGTCAAAAATTTTCCGATGCTTTGCCCTGTGAACATCGGGAATATTATGAAATTTGTTAAAACGAGCAAAATCAAGACGAGCCAACCGGCATTGCTGAGTTTGCTGTTCAGCAACTTCGCGCCGTCGTATTCAAAAAATCTGCCAAGCACAAGGCTGATGACCGGCACCGCGATGAGTAAAATGTAATCAATCAAAATCGCGCCGCACCTGAGTGGAA
Organism: Pyrinomonadaceae bacterium; assembly: GCA_030448055.1. Classification (GTDB taxonomy): domain Bacteria; phylum Acidobacteriota; class Blastocatellia; order Pyrinomonadales; family Pyrinomonadaceae. Next base: position 1,070,409 of record JAUJNR010000001.1, on the reverse strand, counting down.
ACGGAGCCTTCAAACGCTCTGCGTCGAAATCTACGACGACTTGTTCGGTTGTTGTCGGCTTCTCGAAAACGATTCTTTTTATTCGCGCGCTCATTTTAAGTTTCAGGTCTTAGAATTAAGGTTTCAAGTTTAGCGTTTTTGACGTGAAACTTAAAACCAGAATCATGAAACAAGTGGTTTCATCCGAGAACAAAATGCAAAGTCGTATCGCCCAATTTTAATTTGTCGCCGTTGGTTAAAAGCTGCGGCTGATGCGGCTGCAGGCGCATCGTGTCGCGGACGACCGGCAAAATATACGTGCCGTTCGACGAGCCTAAATCCTCGACCATAAACTCGCCGCCCTCGCGCCAGATGCGGGCATGCCGGCGCGAGATTTTCGTCTGCGGGTCGAATTTCGAGAGATCAACTTCGGGGAAAATATTCGACATCGGATCGCGCCTGCCGACAAGATTTTCATCTTTTTCCAATCTAAAAGCGGGCTGTTCGAGGTCATTTGTGCCGATGATTAAAAGCTGTGCGGTGCGCGGCGCAGGCGCGTAGCCTTCCGTATGCGAATGAACGCCCTGCTGCGCGAGCGGCTGTTTTGCTCCGCAGAACGCGCAGAACATATCGGTCGCCACGATTTTCTGTCCGCAGAATCCGCAAAAAACCGGCTGGTCGGACAAAGCCAAAGGCGACGGCGCTTCCTTGACTCCGAAAGTTACGCGGTTCTGTTTCAAATTTTCCAGATGCTCTTCGAGCGTTCGCTTAAACTCGGCGGCGGACGTGAAACGCTTATCGGCGCTGTATTCGACCGAACGCATCAGGATTCTTTCCATCTGGTCGGACAACTGCGGATTGATTTGGCGCGGACGCGGATGTTTCTGAAAATCGAAAATTAAAAGCGGATTGCTCTGCGGGTCGGCGCCGGTCAAAAGATGAAACATCGTCGAGCCTAAAGAATAAATATCCGAACGCACCTCGACATTACCGCTGAAAAGCTCCGGCGGCGCGTAACCCATCGTGCCGACCGCCGTCACGCCTTTTTCCTCTTTGTTGACCCAGCGGGCAATGCCGAAATCAATCAGCATCACACGCCCCGTATTGCCGTCAACCATTATGTTCGCCGGTTTTAAATCGCGGTAAACAATCGGCGGCTGGCGGTTATGCAGATAATCAAGCACGTCGGCGATTTGAATCGCCCACTGTGTTACTTCGCGCTCGTCAATCCGGCTTTCGGACGCGGCGCGCAGCCGTCCGGCTAAATCGCCGCCGGAGATATATTTCATCACGAGATAAAATCTGGCTTCCTTGTCGTCGAAAAAATAATCGTAAATCGTCGGAATTGATTGATGGTCGAGCGAAGTTAAAAGCAAAGACTCGCGTTTGAAATCGCTAACGGCTTTTTCCTGCTGCTCGTCTTCGATATACGACTGTACCATTTCTTTGACGGCGCGGAGAACGCCGCCCAAGTTTTTATCCGAAGCCAGATAAACCGCACCCATTCCGCCGCCGCCGATTTTTCTGATGATTTCGTAACGATTATTTAAAACCGTGCCTTCGTCGAGCGGTTTTAGTTTGGCTTTATTTCTTCCCGCGGTGTGGTTTTCGCCGCCGATATTCGGCGTAGTGTATGAACGCGAAGGCTTTTCCTCCTCAGCCGCTGTTGCCGACACATGCGCCATACGAAAACCCGGCGGTTGTTCGCGCCTTGAATCGCCAATTTCGATTTTCGCGGGCGTCGGTTCGATCACTTCCACTTCCGGCTTTTTTTCCATAATGCTGACCGAATCGAATTTCGACGGCGGACAGCTATCGGCGGCTGGCAACTCGACATCCGGCATCGCAATCGGCTGTTCGGCGCCGACCGAATTTTCGATTGCCGACCGATTATCTTCGGCGGGCGAGACGGCGGAAGCAGTATTTTCCGCCGTCTCGTCTTCGGTCGAAATGAAAACGGGTTCGAGATTTGTTTCTTCGATTGTCACTGCGTCGGCTGACGCGGCAGTTTGCTCGGACGCGGCGATTCCGGGAAAGTTTGCCGCCGGGGATTTTCCCTCAGACAAAGTTTTCAATCTATTTAGTTCTTCTTCTTCGGCGGCTCGTTCAGCTTCTTCGGCTAAATCAATTTCCCTTTCGATTTGCTCCGGCGACATTTCGATTGACTCAATTTCAAATTCGGCATTTTCCGCAACGGCTTCGATTGAAATATCATTGATTTTGCCCGGTTCGCTCTCGCCGCCCAATCTTTCCTTCATCGGCACAGCGCCCAATTCCGAAGACGACTGGATTTCGCCCGCCCCGCCGCCCATCGCGGCAGAGTTTTCCGCCGCCGTTGGCGTTTGTTCGATAGCGATTGTTTTGCTGAACGAATCGTCTTGCGCGTCTTCGCCCGCAACGGCAACCGGCTTTAGAGAAATGCCGCAGTAAGGACAAAATATACCGCTTTCGGCGATTTGTTCGCCGCATTGATAACAATAAGCCATTTCTTTAATTTCCAAATCTATTGATTGATATAAAACCGCATAAAAGTTTTTCCGACGATTATTTCGTCGCCGTTGTTAATCGGCTGTGCGGCGCCGGGAACGAGCCGTCTGCCCCGGTTGACGAAAGTTCCGTTGGTCGAACCCAAATCTTCAATCGCATACTTCCCGTTCTGGCGCAGAATCCGCGCGTGTCGCCTGGACACTTTCGCTTCCGGGTCGTGCGCGTCCAAATCTACGTCGGGGAAAATGCCGTTGTCCGCGTCCCAGCGACCGATAAACGATTCGTCCGCCGAAAGCGAAAACTCGGTGCCGGTTGATTCGCCGCGCTCGATTTTCAAAGTCGAATGTATGCCGTTCGTCTTCGCTTGACCGTTTTTGTCCGCAGATTTTTCGGCTTCCTTAATTATATCGGCAATCGCCGGAATTCCGATTGACGTAACGTTCGCCGGCTGGAAAACGGCATCAGCGACGTTTTTCGGCAAGTTGGGCGCGAAATCGTTCGCGTTTGATTGTTCGGTTTTCGTCAGCCTCGCGCCGCATTCGTCGCAGTATTGCGAGCCGTCAACATTTTGCCTTCCGCAAGTTTGGCATTTTATCATTTTCCCATCACCTGACGCTTTTTGTATTGATTGATTACGGCAAAGACATTTTAATCCTTATTCGCCCGTTCGTAAATCGTAAATCGCTTGCAAAGTTTCGTCAACAGCGATTTATTGCGCAGTTCCTGCTGATTAAAAATCCGTCGAGCGCATACCGAGCGATTGCAAGTTTGCGCCAAGCGGTTATTTCCCGCGCGGCGCGTTTCGGTTGATTTTCAGGCAAAACCCGCACCCGCGTCGTCGTTCGAATTATTTTTTGAAACTCATCCGGCTTTTTCGACGTAGAAATTTTACGACGCGCGCCGGACGAGTTCGATTGTGCCGGTTTAATTCTTAAACCTAAAACCTACTTTCAAAAGGAATGAAAAGATATGGCAATGAGCCGTAAAGCTAAAATCATCATCGGCGTATCAGCCGCCGTTTTAATCACCGCAATTATTATCGCCAGCGTTTTCGACCCGCGCAAAGACACGCCGGAAGTAACGGTCGTCAAGGTCGAAACGAGGCGTGAACTGCGCTCGAACGTGACGGCTTCGGGCGAGGTGCGACCGATTCAATTTATGAATCTGACGAGCGAAGTGCAGGGACGCATCGAAGAAATCACGGTCAAAGAAGGCGATCCGGTAACGAAAGGTCAAATGCTCGTGCGGCTCGACCCCGATCAGTTGGAATCGAACGCCGACGCCCAGCTTGCCGCTCTACAGGCATCGCAAAATGAATCGCAGGTTTCGCGCTCGCAAGTGTCCGCCGCGCAAAATCAATTGTCGCAGTCGCAGCAAAGTTTAATCGCTTCGCAGGCTTCGGTTGATACGGCTCTGCAGCAAGTCGCCTCGGCGCGTCAGCAAGTCGTCGCCGCGCAAACTGAGGTTGACCGCGCGCAGGTTGATCTAAATACCGCCAACCGCGAAGTAAAACGCACCGCCGAATTGGTCGAAGCGGGAGTCGAATCGCGTTCGGTTTTCGACGCTGCTAAAGACCGCGTGGAAACCGCGCAGGTCGCTTTGCGAAACGCGCAGGCGCGCCTTAAATCCCAACAGCTCGCCGTCAACGAAGCGAACGCCCGCGTCAACGAATCGCGCGCCCGCGCCAAACAGCAGGAAGTCGCCGTCAAAGACGCCAGACGCGGCGTGGACACCGCCAATTTCAGCGCGGAGGCGAGCATCAATCGCGCTAATCAAGCGACCGCGGTTTTGCGCGGACAGCGCAACCAGCGCGATAAAACTTTAGTGACCGCGCCGATTAACGGCATTATCGCTGAAATTCCTTCAAAAGTCGGCACATTCGCCGTCGCCGGACTTTCGACGACCGCGCTGATGACTATCGCCGATATGTCAACAGTCAACGTCGAGGTCAAAGTTGACGAAACCGAAATTGATAAAGTCGAAGTCGGGCAGCGGGTCAAAGTCAAAGTTGACGCTTTCGGCGAGCGGGAAATTGCGGGCGAAGTGCGGCAGAAAACGCCGCTCGCCGTCGGCAAATCGCAAACTTCCGGCGGGCTTTCGGTGAACATCAACGTGCAGGAAGCCAAAGAGTTCCGCGTCGTCGTCGAACTCAAGGATTTGTCGGAAGAATTCAAACTCAGTTTGCGACCGGGAATGAGCGCGACCGCCGTCATTACCACGAAGACGGCGGAAAACGTCATCGCCGTTCCGCTGCAAGCCGTGATTGAGAAAAAGCCCGACGCGTCGCCTTCGCCGACGATTCAAGGCGACGCGCCCGCCACGCCTGCGGAGAAACCGAAGGCGATTAAAGGCGTGTATGTTCTCGATGGCAATAAAACTAAATTCATCGAAGTCGAAACCGGCATCACGGGCGAATCCGACATTCAAATCATCGCCGGTCTTTCCGAAGGTCAGGAAGTCGTGACGGGTCCGAGCCGCGTGCTGAATACATTAAAGGAAGGAGCCGTCGTCAAAAGACAAGAGAAGAAGGAAGGCGCGGCGGAAACCGCGAGCAAATAATTTTATGCCGACCGAAAACCAAAATTTTCCGACCAACGGCAGCGTCACCGACGCGCCGCCCGAAGCGTTAATTTCGATGCGTAACATCTGGAAAACTTACCAGATGGGAACCGAAGAATTACACGCGCTGCAGGGCGTTTCGTTTGAAGTGCAGAAGGGCGAATATCTTGCCATCATCGGACCGTCGGGTTCGGGAAAATCTACTTTGATGAACTTAATCGGCTGTCTCGATTCGCCATCGAAGGGTCAGTATTGGATCAACGGCAATCTCGTCTCGGCAATGACCGACGACGAACTAGCCGCGATTCGCAACAAGGAAATCGGTTTCGTTTTTCAAACCTTTAATCTTCTGGCGCGCGCGACCGCTTTGCATAATGTCGAACTTCCTTTGATCTATGCGGGTGTCGGCGCAGGCGAGCGGCACGAACGCGCCCAAGCGACTTTGGCATCGGTCGAACTCGGCGACCGAACCTTGCACCGCCCGAACGAGCTTTCCGGCGGACAGCGCCAGCGCGTCGCTATCGCCCGCGCGCTCGTCAATCATCCGTCTATTCTGCTCGCCGACGAACCTACGGGAGCGCTCGACACGAAAACGAGTTACGAAATTATGCTGCTTTTTGAAAAACTCCACGCCGAAGGAAACACAATTATTCTCGTCACTCACGAACATGATATTGCCGAACGCGCTCACCGTGTTATAACTATACGTGACGGCGAAATCGAGAAAGACGAACGAATAAAATAAATTTTTATCGCCGGTGAAAAATGAATTTCTCCGAAACCTTAAAACTCGCGCTTTCGGCAATCTGGGCGCACAAACTCCGCTCGTTTCTAACGCTCCTCGGAATGATTATCGGCGTAACGGCGTTTATGGTCGTGCTGTCTTTACTGCAGGGATTCAATACTTATGTTGATGAAAAAATCGCGGGGATCGGCTCGAATTCGTTCACGATTCGCCGCTTTAGTTTTGAAGATTTCCAAAACACCGACACGATTGCCGAAGCGCAGAGGCGCAACAAGGAGTTGACTTTCGACGAACTCGAATTCATTAAGGAACGCGCTCAGACAATTGACAAAATCGGCGCGAAAGCTTTGCCGAACACGGCTGAACTCAAACGCGGCACGGAAGTTTTGCAAGACGTAACAATTGACGGCGTGGAGCCGGTTATCGGCGAAATCTCGAATGTTGACATCGCCGAAGGCAGATTTTTCACCGATGCCGAAAACGCTAATGCCCAGCGCGTCGCATTTATCGGCGCGGATGTCGCTACGAAACTTTTCCCTCTCGGCTCGCCAATCGGCGAAGAATTTACGATGCGCGGAATTCCCTACCGCGTCATCGGCGTGCAAACGGCGAAAGGGACGGTTTTCGGGCAACCGCAAGATGTTTTCGTGCAGCTTCCAATCAAAACTTACGGCTCGAATTTCGGCGGTTTGACGCGCTCGCGCGGACTTTATTTTGAAGCAACATCAAAATCCGCCGCACTTTTCAAAGACGCGGTGGAAGAAGCGCGAACTTTAATGCGAATCAAGCGCAAACTGCCCGCTGGGGAAAAAGACAACTTCGGCATTTTAACGCCCGACGCGATTGCCGGACTGCGCGACAGCATTTTAGGTCCGGTTTTTATCGTCATTCTCGCCGTTCCGGGCATCGCATTATTGGTCGGCTCAATTGTGATTATGAATATCATGCTCGTCGCCGTTACCGAACGAACGAAGGAAATCGGCATTAGAAAAGCACTCGGTGCGCGGCAGGGCGATATTTTGAAACAGTTTCTGCTTGAAGCGGCGACGCTCTCGGCAATCGGCGGCATTACCGGATTGATTCTGGCAAAACTGCTCGGCTACATTATCAGCGCGTTTTTGATAAAGACGATTATACCTTGGTATGCGGCGGTCATCGCCATCGGCGTTTCTGCGCTGGTCGGCATTTTAGCCGGACTTTTTCCGGCGTGGCAGGCAGCGCGGCTCGACCCGATTGAAGCATTGCGGGCGGACTAAAAAATAGTGACCCGCAAGTAGAAAAATGGATTATCCAACAATGATTTATAACAGGCAATTTTGATTGACGGTTATGCGGTTTATCGGCAACAGTTTTTACGAAAATTTCAAAATGGCGTTCAATACTTTGCGCGGCAATAAATTGCGTTCGTTTTTGACGATTTTTGGAGTCATCATCGGCGTTATCACAGTGATGCTGATTTCTTCGATTATCAGCGGCATTGATACGGCGGTCAAAAAACAGGTTGAATCTTTCGGAACGCGCACCGTCATTCTTCGTAAATTCGATATCACTGTCGGCAGCAACAGGCGAACGCAGGAAGAGCGAATGCGAAAACCGCTGACTACGGACGATTCCAAAGCGCTCGAACGGTTGCCGACAATCGAGGTTGCCGTGCCGTTCATTGACATCACCAACAATTTTTTCGGACAAAAATTGCTCGTCTCCGGCGGGAACGGCAAAACTTCTTCGAGCGTGCGCTTGCAAGGAACTTTACCGGACGTAGAAAAAACGAATACGGTAATTTTGCAGGAGGGACGCTGGTTCACAGAAAACGAGTCGGACGAAAAAACTGATGTTTGTTTAATCGGCTCGTCGGTTGTTGATGCGTATTTTCCTTTCGGCTCGCCCCTCGGCGAAACTTTGGAAATCGGCGGCAGAGTTTTTCGCATCATCGGCGTGCTGGAAAAACGAGAGCAGCTTTTCGGCGGCGGCGGCGGCAGCAATGACCAGAACAACGTAATTTATATGCCCATTGGCTCAGCTTTGCGCTTAAAACCTTATGCCGACGATTTGTTCATTCTCGCCGTCGCCCGCGAAGGGATGCTCGACCGCGCCAAAGATGAAGTGCAAGACCTTCTGCGCATTCGCCGGCAAGTGGAATTCGGCGAGCCGAACAATTTCGGAATGGAAACCGCCGCCGGAATTATCGAACAGTTTCGCTCGATTTCATTCGTAACTTTTCTGGCGATGATTGTAATCTCGTCAATCGGATTGTTAATCGGCGGCATCGGCGTAATGAATATTATGCTCGTGTCTGTCACGGAACGAACCAGAGAAATTGGGATCCGCAAAGCTATCGGCGCGAAACAATCGGATATTCTGCTGCAATTTTTGATCGAAGCCGCGACCTTAACCGGCTTCGGTGGTTTGATAGGCTTGCTTATCGGTTGGGGTTTGACGCTTTTGATTGCGCTCGTTTTTCCTTCTTACGTTCCGTGGTGGGCGCCACCGCTCGGGTTTTTCGCCAGCGTCGGCATCGGCATTATCTTCGGACTTTTTCCGGCGTGGAAAGCAGCGCGGCTCGACCCGATTGAATCGCTCAGATACGAATGAATAAGTTTCAGGTCTCAAATCTCAAGTCATAAAGCGACTTGGGATTTGAAAATTTAGCTACTTTGAAAATATGCTGTGATGACGCGAACCGTTACGTTGAATAGCGCAACAAGCAAGACAATCGCCCACGCTGCACCCGTAGATATTTTGCCGACAATCCGCAAACCGATAGCGGCTAAAATCCATCCCCAAATAAGAAATAAATCGAATGTGCCGAGAATCGCGTTCAAAACCGGCGCTGCTTTCGCATTCATAAAAAACGCCGGACTCGCCTGCACTAATCCGTTTTGACTGGCGGCAATATCAATATCGTCGGGGGATTTCAAAAACAAGACCAGCAGATTTGCCAGCATCGAAACTACGAAAGGCGGAAAACCCGAATAAACCCAAACTGCCAACCCGCGCAGAAACGTCGCGCTGCCGCCCATCGCGTTCGCGCCGAGCCAATATATCAAACCGCCGATTAACAGCGTAACGAGAAACGCCAGCGGAGCGACGGTGTAGGTGATGCCTTTGACAATCGGGCTGGTTTGCTGTTCCAGAGTTTTCGCTTTTTGTTCGGGCGATTGGTTTTGATAAAAGGAACTTGCTTCGAGACGCTCGCGGGCGATGCGTTCAAATCCGAGTTTGCTGTTGAACGCCACAATGAACGCCGCGAATAAAGCGACCATGATCAACCCCGCGAGCAGAAAACGCGGTTTGCGGCGCAAATCTTCAAACGTCGCGCCCGGCTCGAAAAAGATGCTGCCCAAAGTTCCGACTTCCGACATCTGCGCCGATTCAACAGGCGGCGTGTTGTCAACGGGCGGAGGCGGCGCTTGCCATTGCTCCGGCTGGTTCGGCTGATTCTGGTTTCGCAAATCCTCGTTCATAAATTATTTCTCCGTTATTGTAATTTTAGATTTTAGATTGGAAAACTGTTGAATGTGCCTAATGATACGCCGTTTTTGAGCGGACGTTTCAATTTAATTTCAGTTGTTAATCTAATTTGGCGGGCGCGGAATCGTAACCTTCGACACGGATACACGCCGCAAAATGATTCGGCTCGATTTCTCTGAGTTCGGGAACGACGCGCGCGCAATCTTCAATCGCCCACGGACAGCGCGTGCGGAAACGACAGCCCGACGGCGGATTGATCGGCGTCGGAACGTCGCCAGTTAAAATAATTCGCTCGCGTTTTTGTTTCGGATCGGGAATCGGAATCGCAGACAAAAGCGCCTTTGTGTAAGGATGGAGTGGACGGTCGTAAAGCTTGCGCCCTTCGGCAATCTCGACGATTTTCCCCAGATACATCACGGCGACTCTCTGGGAAATATGCTCGACGACCGCCAAACCGTGCGAGATGAAAAGATACGTCAAACCGAATTCGGTTTGTAAATCCTGAAGCAGATTGACGACCTGCGCCTGTACGGAAACGTCGAGAGCGGAAACCGGCTCGTCGCAGATTATCAGTTTCGGATTAAGGGCAAGCGCGCGCGCGATGCCGATGCGCTGCCGCTGTCCGCCGGAAAATTCGTGTGGATAGCGGTGCATATAATTCGGGTCGAGTCCGACTTTCTTTAATAAATCTCCCGTTCGTTCTCGCTGCTCGGTCTTGTTGCCGATGCCGTGAATCTTCAGCGGTTCGGCGACGATTGATAAAATGCTCAAACGCGGATTGAGCGAAGCGTAAGGGTCTTGAAAAATAATCTGCATCTCGCGCCGCAAAAGCTGCATTTCCCGGTTCGGCAAACCGACGAGATTTTTCCCTTCAAATAAAACTTCGCCGCTCGACGGTTCATAAAGACGAAGAAGACATTTGCCGACAGTTGATTTGCCGCAGCCCGATTCGCCGACCAAGCCGAGCGTTTCGCCCGCGAGAATATCGAACGAAATACCGTCAACGGCTTTCACCACGTCGTCGCTCGATTCAATCGGGAAATGCTTGACAAGATGGCGGACTTCGATGAGTTTTTGTTTTTGAGTTTCAACCGCGCTCATTTTTTCTTTGATTTAACTAACTTTAAATTTATCGGAAATTCTACGTTTTGGTAAATCTGACCGAGCGAGAGCTGACATTTAATTGATTTTAAATTTATAGAGTCAGATGTTTGCTCATAGATTCGCAAAGTCCATTCTTTTTGAGCAACGCGCTCATAATGCTCGACTCGCATTTCGGTTTGATGAACAATCACATAGTCGGTCAAACTTTCCAAATCATGATAATCCATCCGTTTTTCGATTCGGTCTCGATACGCAGTGGATTTTGACAAAACTTCAAATATGATTTGCGGATTTTCGAGCGTGTCGAATATGTTCGGAACAAGTTTTAGATTACAGGCGACGACGACATCAGGATAAACGTAGTGAGCCGGTTTCACCCTAACCCGCAAATCGTTCGTATGCACTTCGCATGGTTTTCCTTCTAATTGATTACCCAAATAACGAGCAATATTACTAATGGTTAAACTGTGATAACGCTTGCCGCCCGCCATCGAAAAAATCTCGCCGTCCATAAATTCGTGCTTAATTTTCGATTTTTCTTCAAAAGCCAGATACTCGGCTTCGGAAATTAAACTTTCTTTGACGGCTAAATTACGACTCATAATTTATTTCCCAATCTTCTTTGATTATCGCCTAATGCTCATGATCGCGCGGTTCGTCATGCGCGACGAGTTCGTCGAAATCTTCAACTGTCGGCTCGCGCAGATAAACTCGTTTTCCTTTCGGCAATCGTTTCCTCATAAAGAACGCAGCGCACGCGCATGTCGCCGCCGATTTCGTAAAGCGGCAGCGGGTCGTGCGTGCATCGTTCCATTCGATATTCGCAGCGCGGCGCAAAGTGACAACCCGGCGGCAAATTCGTCGGACTCGGAACAGTTCCTTCGATAGTCGAAAGCCTGGTTTCCTTCGCCGCGCCGATGCCGCGCAGTTTCGGCACTGAACGCAGAAGCCCTTGCGTGTATGGGTGCTTCGGTTTTTCAAATAAATCGTCAACCGGCGATTCTTCGACGATTCTGCCCGTATACATCACGCAAACTCTATCGGCGACTTCGGCGACAACGCCCAAATCGTGCGTAATTAAAAGCACGGCGAGTTTGCGAGTTTGCCGCAACTCGTTTAACAATTCCAAAATCTGCGCCTGAATCGTCACGTCCAAAGCGGTGGTCGGCTCGTCGGCGATAAGCAGTTCAGGATTGCAGGCGAGAGCCATCGCAATCATCACGCGCTGGCGCATTCCGCCGGAGAGTTGATGCGGATAATCATTCACGCGGCGTTCGGGCGCGGGCATCGCCATTTCCTTCATCGCCGCGATTGCGCCGTCAACCGCGTCTTTTTTATTCAAGCCGCGATGCAGACGCAGCGCTTCAGCGATTTGTTCGCCGACTGTGTAAACCGGATTCAAGGAAGTCATCGGGTCTTGAAAAATCATCGAGATATCGTCGCCGCGAATCTCGCGCATCCGTTGGTCGCTCGCCCGGAGTAAATCTTCGCCCTTAAAAGTTATCGAACCGCCGACGATTTTACCCGGCGGCGCAATCAGACGCATCACCGATAAAGCTGTAATTGATTTTCCGCAACCCGATTCGCCGACCAAGCCGACGAGTTCGCCTTCGTTGATGTAAAAGCTGACATCGTTAACGGCTTTGACCGATCCGGCGCGCGTCGGGAAATGCGTTTGCAGATTTTTGACTTCGAGTAGATGAGACATTATTCGATTAGATTGCTTAAAGCGTTAAAAGTATGCGTTGGTTTTCGTCTGCCGTGCAACTTATTTCGTCGCTTTTTCCTCAAACAGATGTTATCATTTTCCAGAGAATTTGCCTTGTTCGCAAATAACAAGTTGTAGGAGATTTATCTGAATGAAAAAAATTTCAGATCTGCTTGGCGGCTTTGTTTTAACCGCCCTACTTTTGACTAATGTTTACGCTCAAACGGCGAAAACACCCCCGCTTAAACCGAAAACATCCGACGAGATTCAAACCACCCGACCGGCGAAAACCGTGACGACCGAAAAAATCGGACAGGACGTTGCCGAGGCTTTGACGCTGATCGAAGATAACCACGTTGGCGGAAAAAAACTCGATTACAACGAACTTTTCAAAAGCTCAATTACTTCGATGCTGCACACGCTCGACCCGCACTCGAATTATTTCGACGCCAAAGAATTCGAGCAGTTTCGCACCGAACAGAGTTCCAGATATTTCGGCATCGGCGCGAGCATCGGAAGCCTCAGCGATAAAAACGGAAAAGTCATTGCCACTTATATTCGCGCGACTTTTGAAGGCGCGCCCGCTAACCGCGCCGGTTTTCGCTACGGCGATAAAATCGTCGAAGTCAACGGCGTTTCGATGCTCGGCAAACCGTCGGCGGAAGTCAGTAGCAATTTGCGCGGACCGCGCGGAACAATTGCCAAAATCACCGTCGAGCGGCACGGCACGGGTAAACGCGAAACCGTCGAAATTATCCGCGACGCCGTTTCTCAGCCTTCGATTGCCGAGGCGTATATGGTTCGTCCCGGCGTCGGATACATTGCGATGACCGGCAGTTTTAATCAAACGACTTACGCCGAATTTCGGCAGGCAATGGCGGAATTGAAAACTCAAGGCATGACGCAGCTCGTTCTCGATTTGCGAAACAACGGCGGCGGCTTGGTCAATCAGGCTCTGCAGGTCGCCAACACATTTCTCGCGCGCGGGCAAAACATTTTCACGCAAAAGGGGCGTCTCGAAGGCGTGGAAAGCCCGTATCCGGCGGAAAATTCCAATCCCGACAACACGCCGATTGTGATGCTCGTGAACCGCAACACGGCTTCGGCTTCCGAGATTCTTGCCGGCGCGCTGCAAGACCACGACCGCGCTTTAATCGTCGGCGAAAATACTTTCGGCAAAGGCTTGGTGCAGAATCCGTTCGTTCTCGAATACGGCTCGATGCTGCTTTTGACGATTGCCAAATATCAGACGCCGTCGGGCAGATTGATTCAGCGCGATTATTCGGACGGCAATCTTTACAATTATTACACGGACGGCGGCAGCTTGCGCGACGAAGCGGCGAACCGTCCGAAGGGAACGGAAAGCAAAACCGACTTGGGCAGAACCGTTTACGGCGGCGGCGGCATCAATCCGGACGAGGTGGTCAAACCGCAGACTATCACAACTGAAAAAGCCCGTTTTCAACAAAAGTTTCTCGATCCGATTTTCGCCTTCACACTCGATTTGTCGTTCGGAAAAATCCAGGGTTTTGAAACTTACAAAGTTGACCGACCGATTACCTTCGCTTACGACTTAAAAAATACCGATTTTCTGATTACCGATAATCTGTATCAAACATTTAAGAAATACGCGGGCGAAAAATACGGTTTAACGGCGGCGCAGATTGACCGCGAACGCGAATACGTCGAGCGAATTTTGCGCACCGAACTCGTGATCGCCGCTTACGGGGTGACGACTTCCCTGCAGGTTTTTAACGAATACGACACGCAATTAAAGAAAGCCATCGAGCTTTTGCCGCAAGCCCGACAACTAGCTATCGAAAGCGCGAAAACTAACGCGCTCAAATCCAAAGTCGAATCGAATAACCGATAAATTAAAATCAGCCGCCAGGAAACACGAAGAAACGCAAAAAGGTTTGCTTCGTGTTTCTTCGTGTGACTTGATAGTTAAGCCACCGACGCGCGGGCTGCTGGTTACGTTATTGTCGAAATTGTCAGCGGCGGCGAACATACGGTGATTATAGAACGCGAAAGCGACTTAAAACCGTAAAGCAGTAACAGATAAAAATACGAAAGCGCGATTGAGGATTTTGCTAATTAAATCTTTAATCGCGCTTTTTAAGTTAATGTTGTTACTCAATTGAATTTGCTTTTTGAAAACTTTCTACGCGAACGCCCAGCTAATTAAATAGTAAAACCCGACTCCCGCCCCGATTAAAAGTAAAATCGCGGCGAAAATCAGCAGTCCAATCGCCAGCTTAAATTTTTTGTAACGATTCTCGTCGCCCGGCGAAAGCTGGCTTTGCGGAAAATACGGCGGCGGTCTGTCCATAATATTTTCAAGTATTTAGGTTTCTAGTTTCAAATCAAAACTTAGCATTTGAAATTAGTAATGGCAAACAGTCGAAGCCTGAACATTGAAACTTGAAACCCGAAATTTAGCGCGGCAGATCGCGTTCGAGATTCGCCAGACCGCAGGCGAGAACCGCCATCACCGAACCGACTTCGGCTAACTCCTTTGGATTGACTTTATCGAAAGTGTCGGCGGCGGTGTGATGGTAATTAAAATAAGTTTGCTGATTAAACCACGGCGCAAAAGACGGCACGCCTTTTTGCGTTAAAGGTCCGATGTCCGCGCCAACACCCAGTTGAATTTGCGAGAGTCCCGCGCCTTGCGAGCGCAAGATATTTGAAAGCGGTGCGAGAAACGGTATCGCTTCCGGTTTGCCCGCAAAATTAAAACCGAGCGGATGGCTGGCGCCCAAATCCGATTCAATCGCGGCAAAGTGTTTGGCGATATTCGCGTCTTCTTCTTGCGCGTAGGTTCTGCCGCCGACGAGTCCGTTTTCCTCGTTCATATACGCGATGACGCGAATCGTGCGCTTCGGTTTGATTTTCAATTGGTTCAGCAAAAAAGGCACTTGCATCGAAACCGCTACGCCGGTCGCGTCGTCGAGCGCGCCGGTTCCCAAATCCCACGAATCGAGATGCCCCGAAACAATCACGATTTCATCGGATTTCTCGCTTCCCCGCAAATCGGCGATGACGTTATAACTCGTCGTGTCGGGCAAAGTCTGCGGCGTGAGTAAAAGTTTGATTGCAACTTTTCCCATTTTCGCCAGATACGCAATCGTTTCCGCGTCTTCAAAAGAAACCGCCGCTGCCGGAATCTTCGTCACCGCGTTATCGTAACGCATCGCGCCGGTGTGCGCCAAACGATTTTGCGAACCGCCCGCCGAACGCACGAGCGCGGCAATCGCGCCTAAACGCGCCGCCGCAATTGCGCCGCCGCCGCGATATGCCGTCGCCTGTCCGTAAGCCTGACCGCCGAAACCCGATTCCTGCAATTGGCGGTCGAATTTATTATTGAACAAAACGATTTTTCCCTCGACGTTTTTGCGACCGAGCCGTTCGAGTTCGTCGAAGCTGCCGACGACAATGATTTCTCCGATCAAACCGTCGTTCGGCGTGGCGACGCTGCCGCCGAGCGCGGTCAAAACGATTTTCTGCGTCGTGCCGCTCGCCATTCCCGCAAACTCGACGAGTTCGCCTTTTTCCTCGCCGCGCACCCAATGCGGAACAATCAGTTTTTGCAGGCGCACCGTCAAACCGAGTTTTCGCATTTCGTCGGCGACGTATTCGACGGCGCGCGCCGCCTGCTTCGAGCCGGTCAGACGCGCTCCGATATTGTTGGAAAGATACGCCGTCTGCCGGTATGCGTAATCGCTTTGCAAAGCCGCCGTTTGAACGCGTTTTAATTCGTCGAGCGTTTTTTCAGAGTATAAAATCGGCGTCGGAGACGGTTGCTGCGCCGCGATTTGAAAAGCGCCGATCAGGAAAAAAACCGCAATAAATAGAAAGTTTACTTTTATTCGATTAGTCATAAAATTTTTACTTATCATATCTTATCAAATTCTAACTTTCCAAAATTTTATGCCATAATATCATCGTAATTTCGACTTTAATCTCAGGAAACAAATTTATGAAACGCATAATTTTTTCGTTCGTTTTGCTGGCGTTCGCCTTTGCTAACATTTACGCTCAGCAAAATTCCACATTTACTTTTAACGAATTGATTAAACTCCGTCGCGTCGGCGACCCGCAGCTCTCGCCCGACGGCAGAACCGTCGCCTTTACCGTCGGCGACGTTGACAAAGCGGCAAACCGAACGCTGACGCAGATTTATGTTGTTCCGGTCGGCAGCGGCAATCCGAAACAAATTTCCAAAGATTCCAAATCAAGCAGCAGCGCGCCGCGCTGGTCGCTTGACGGCAAACGCCTCGCTTATACTTCCGGCGGACAAATCTGGACGATGGACGCCGAAGACGGCGGCGACCGAAAACAGGTAACGAAAATCTCCACCGGCGCGAGCAATCCGGTCTGGTCACCCGACGGCAGGTGGATCGCTTTTAATTCAGACATTTACCCGGAGTGCGCGACTGACGAATGCAACGCGCAGCGCGCGGCGGCGATTGAAACCGGCAAGGTCAAAGCCATCGTCACCGAACGGCTTTTGTATCGCCACTGGACTGACTGGCGCGATAAATTACGCACGCACGTTTTCGTCGTTTCAAGCAACGGCGGCGTCGCCCGCGACGTGACGCCGGGCGATTTCGATGCGCCGCCTTACGGCGCTTCGACCGGCACGGATTACGCATTCTCGCCCGACTCGAAAGAAATCTTGTATTTAAAAAATCCAGATAAAGTTGAAGCCGTTTCGACCAACAGCGATGTGTTTGTCGTCGCGTTGAATAACGGAACGCCGCGCAATCTGACGGCGACCAATCGCGGTTACGAAGCGTCGCCGATGTTCACGCCAGACGGAAAATATATTCTTTATCGCTCGCAAAAAACCGAAGGTTTTGAAGCCGACCGCTGGCGAATTATGCGCCACAACCGGCAGACGGGCGAGACGGTCGAACTGACGCAAGGCTTTGACCAGCAGGTTGACGAAATGATTTTGTCGCCCGACGGCAAGACCGTATATTTTACCGCCGGGATGCGGGGCTATGCGCCGGTTTTCAGCGTTCCGCTCGAACCGAATTTCAAATTGCGAATCGCCACGCACGTTAAAACCGTCGTGCCAAACGGATTTTACAGCAACTTAAGTATTCTGCCCGACGGTAAAACTTTGATTATGGTCGCTAATTCGATGACGAGTCCGAACGAGATTTATCGAACGTCAATCGAAAGACCCGAAGCGATGGTTAATCTGAGTAATGCCAACGCCGCTTTGAATTTGGCTAAACCCGAAGAACTCGAATGGACAGGCGCGATGAATACGAAAATTCACGGCTACATCGTCAAGCCGATGAATTTCGATGCGAAGAAAAAATATCCGATGATCGTCCTTATTCATGGCGGACCGCAGGGCGCGTGGAATAACAATTGGGGTTATCGTTGGAATCCGCAGATTTTCGCCAACGCCGGATACATCGTTTTTATGCCGAATCCTCGCGGCTCGACCGGCTACGGTCAAAAATTTGTCAACGAAATTTCGGCTGATTGGGGCGGTAAAGCCTACACCGATATTATGAACGGCGTGGCGGAAGTCTTAAAGAAAAATTCCTATATTGACAGAAACCGCGTTGGTGCCGCGGGCGCGAGCTACGGCGGTTATATGGTTGACTGGATTCTCGGACACAACAGCGACCCGCGCGTAAAATTCAAAGCGTTCGTCTCGCACGCCGGAGTTTATAACCTGGAAAGTATGGCGGCGACAACTGAGGAATTATGGTTCGTCAAATACGAATTCAAAGGAATGCCGTGGGAAAATCCGACTAATTACAACCGCTGGTCGCCGCACAAATTCGCCGCCCGATTCGACACGCCGACGCTGGTGACGCAAGGCGAGATTGATTACCGCGTTCCGGTTGACCAGAGCTTGCAGCTTTACACGGCTTTGCAACTCAAAAATGTTCCGTCGAAACTCATCGTTTTCCCGGACGAAGGACACTGGATTTTGAAGCCGCAAAATTCCGAGTTTTGGTATGGACAGGTTTTGGATTGGTTTGAAAAATATCTTAAGCCGTAATTTCGTTACGGAATCATAACCACGAAAAAACACGAAGTGTCACGAATAAATAATAAAATTTTCATGGTGCTTCGTGTTTTTTCGTGGTTAATTTTCTTTCTGCGGTGAAAATTATTCTTTAGCTTTTGTTCCGGTGAAGTTGAACGGCGGCGCGCCCGGAATCGGAATGGTGATTGTTCCCTTTATCGAATCGCCGTCAACTGTTCCGTTGATGACCAAATCCATCGCCTGACCCTGAATTTGCGTTTTCGCCGTGCCGACAAATTTGTTGCCGTTGATTTTAGCTTCGCTGATGTCGCCTTTGCCCATCATCGAATCGAGTGAGCCGGAAACTTTGCCGCCGTCTTGTTTGAGCATCAGCGTCACGGGCAGTTGCTGACCCTGCGCTTCAACAGTCAGATTCCATTTGCCGTTCACGTTCGCCGCCGCGCCGGTATTCGCGTTGCTGTAAGTCGCCGCGTCAATCGCTTTGCCTTCCGCGTCGAAGATTTCAACTTTGGGCGCATACGATTTAATTTGCGGCAGAATTTCTCCGGCATCACCAACGATGACGATGGCGATTTTATCCGGTGAAATATATTTTTTCGCCACGCGCTCGACATCTTCCAAAGTCACAGCGTTAACTCGGTCGCGGTAAGTTTGCAGATAATCGGCGGGCAAATCATAAAGCTGCTGCGCGACGAGCAAATTCGTCAAACCTTCCTGCGTTTCGGCGCGCAGCGGGAAAACTCCGGTCAGATAGCTTTTCGCATCTTTCAATTCTTTTTCGGTCGCACGTTCGTTACGAACACGGTTGAGTTCGTAGAAAAACTCTTTCAAAGAATCGCCAGTTACCGGCGTTCTGACTTCGGCGTTCGTTTCAAAATTTCCCGCCAATCGTCTCGCGTCAAAGCGCGAATACGCGCCGTAAGTATAGCCTTTGGCTTCGCGCAGATTCATAAACAGACGTGACGACGCGCCCGCGCCTAAAATTTGATTCATTACCAGAACCGGAAAATAATCAGGGTTGCTGCGGTCAATCGCCAGATTCGCCAAAACGATATTCGATTGCAGCGAACCTGGTCGGTCAACAACGGTTAATGTCGTCGCCGTGCGAACGGGCGGCGTGTCGAACTTCATCGCTTCGACCGTTCCCTTTTGCCAGCCGCCGAAAGCGTCTTTGATTTCCTTTAGTAGATTTTCGCGGTCAACGTCGCCGACGACGATTAAAGTCGCGTTGTTCGGCGTGAACATTTTGGCGTGAAACCTGGCTAGTTTTTCGCGCGTGATTCGTTCGATCTCGGCGGGACTCGCCGATACGATGCCATAAGGATGCGTGCCGTAGAGCGTTTTCGCAATCTGCTCGCTCGCCAGAAACGCGGGCTGCGAACGCTGGTATTTCAAATTTTCAATCGTGTTCTTTTTATACAGCGCGAGTTCGCTTTCTGGAAACACCGGATTTAGAACCACGTCTGCCATCAGGCGCAGAACGTCTGTGCTGTAAAGCGACAAAGCCGAAGCCGCGACAATCGTGTTATCGTCGGTCGAGCTTGCGGAAACGCTCGCGCCGAGTCGTTCGATTTCTTCCGCCAACTGTTTGCTCGTTCTGGTTTTCGTGCCTTCGTTAAGCAAAGCCGTGATTGCCGAAGTCAAACCGTTTGAATCTTTCGGGTCGTTTACATCGCCGGTCTTAAAACCAAGCCGGTAACTGACGAGCGGCAAACGTTTGTCTTCAAAAACGACTACTTTCAAACCGTTCGGCAAAACGGTTTCAAACGGCTTGGCAATCTCGAACGATTTCGGGGCAAGCGCCGTCGGAGCGGTTTTGCGAAAATCTTCATTCATAGTTTTTTGGGCGAATGCGCCGACGCCGAGAGTCGAAATCAAACCGGCGGACGCAAATAATTTTACTGCTTTATTCATATTAAAATCTCCTGCGAAAGTCGAAAAGTTTAGAAAGTTGTTTTATAATTTGGAAAGTCTATTTGTTTTGACTTTCCAAACCTTTTCCGCTTTCTAAACTTCCAAGACTATCAATTTCCGTTAGCGGTTTTCTTGTCACCTTTTCCGGCGGGAACGATGTCGAGCAGCACGCGATTTTCGGTGTTCAAATACTTATTCACCGCATCTTTAATTTGCGCGGGCGTGACTTTCAGTAATTGGTCTAATTCCGAATTGATGAGAGTCGGGTCGCCGTCGTAAAGCGCGAATTCGGCGATTTGTTGGGCGCGTGACAAAGAAGATTGACGCGCGCGCACTTCGTCGTTGAGCAGTTGATTGTGCAATTTCTGTATTTCTTCGGCGGTCGGACCGTTTGTTGCCATATCCTTGATTTCGCTCATAATCGTTTCGCGGATTTTCGACAAATCTTTGCCCGGTTTCGGAATCGCAAAAATAAGAAAACCGGAAGGTCCGCGCCGCTCGTCGGTGAAGCTGACTAATTGCAAAACCGATTCTTCGCCTTTGACAAGTTTTTGATAAAGCCGCGAGCTTTCGCCTTCGCTGATGATTTTTCCGGCGAGCGCGAGCGCGTTGTGTTCGGGCGTGCGGCGCTGCGGAATTTTCCATCCCAGCACGAACGCGGGAAACGGCGCGAGCTTGTCTTCAAACTGTTTATATTTCATCGCCACTTCGGTCGGCTCAGACACATCGAGCGCAGGCGGCGTCGGCTGTTTCGGAATCGAGCCGAAATATTTTTTCACTAAATCTTTCGCTTCATTGGTTTCAAACGCGCCGGAGATGACCAGCACGGCGTTGTTCGGCGCGTAATAAATGCGGAAGAATTCCTTTACGTCTTCGACCGTCGCCGCGTTCAAATCTTCCATCGAACCGATAACCGAATGCGAGTTGGCGTAATTTTTGTAAATCATCGGCATCAGTTGGTCGAACACTTGTCCGAACGGCTGATTTTCGCCGAGGCGTTTTTCTTCCTGCACGGCGTTGCGCTGGTTGTCGAGATTTTCCTTTGTCACCGCCAGAGAACGCATCCGGTCTGATTCGAGCCACAGACCGAGCGGCAGTTGATTCGCCGGCAGAGCCTCGAAATAATTCGTGCGTTCGGTGCTGGTCGTGCCGTTCATCGTGCCGCCCGCGTTCGAGACGAACTGAAAATGTTCCGCCTTTTTCACGTTCTCCGAGCCTTGAAACATCATATGCTCGAACAAGTGTGCAAAACCCGTACGCCCTTGCCGTTCATTGCGCGAGCCGACATCGTAATAAACCGCGACGGTCACGACCGGCGCGGCGTTGTCTTGATTCAGAATCACGCGCAAACCGTTGTCGAGCGTGTATTGCTCCAATTTGAGCGGTTGCAATTTAAAGTTTGTTGACATCTTCGTATCCTTTTTCGTAGTTGGTGTTTGGGCAACCGCGCCGGTGACAATCGAAACCGCCACCAAACCGCTCGCTGCGATAGACATAATCTTATTTTTCATTATTTTAACTCTTGAAACGTCCGCTAAGAGTAATTTTTATCAAACCATTTTACGCTGCAAAAGGCAAAAGGTTTTCTTTTGACAATTAGTGCCTGAACTTTAATTTTAGGTTGTCAGGAGCTTTGTGCGGCGTGAATCTAAATTACCTAAGTTGCCACACCATTTAGAGGAAGTTAGTTTCGTGTTAATTGTTTGTAAATCTTCAAATAAAAAATGTTGACCGGGCGAATCTTTCGTGCTATGTTCTTCGCATTCTAAAAAGACGCAAGCCTCGCTTGATCATCAACAATCAATTGTTCAGCCACTATAAGGAGTTCACAATGCTTAAGAATACCAATCTGTCCGTTTTCGTTTTACTGCCGCTTTTCTTCGCTTTTAGTTTAGTGACGGTCTTACTGTTAGTGCCGGGCGCCACGAGCCGTGCCATGACGACCGAGAGCGCCACCTTGTCTGCGCCATTGCAGGAACTGCAAAACGGCACGTATGTGATTGTTGCTCGCCACAGCCAGAAGGCGCTCGACATCCCCGCCTCTTCGACCGCCGAAGGCACGGGTCTGACGCAATATGAGCGCAACAACGGCGACAATCAGCAGTTCATCCTGGCAAGACAACCGGACGGCAGTTACACAATCACGGTCAAGCACAGCGGACTGGTCTTAGATGTGTTGGGAGCTTCGATGGAGGACGGAGCAATCGTTGGGCAGTGGACGAGCAATAACGGCTTGAGTCAGCGCTGGCGAATCGAGGCGACTGACTCAGGTTATTACCGCGTGATTTCCGTTAACAGCAACAAAGCTTTAAACGTAACCGGCATTTCACAAGAGAACGGAGCGGCGCTGATACAATGGGAAAACACCGGCAATGGCAATCAAGAATTCTTCTTTGACTTGGTTGCCGCCGCACCGACACCAACGCCAACACCGACACCAACGATACAAAACGGCAGAATCGCGTTTACCAGCAATCGCAGCGGTGATATTCACACAATCAACCCGGACGGCACCGACGAGCAGATCATCACCACTAACACAGCTTCTGATTCCCTGCCGTCATTTTCGCCTGACGGCACGCACATCGCGTTTAACAGCAATCGCAACGGCAACACGGACATCTATGTAATTAACGCCGATGGCACGAACGAGCAGCGCGTAACCACTACCGAGGCTGATGATTTCGCTCCGTCGTTTTCGCCCGACAGCACGCGGATCGCGTTCGAGAGCCATCGCAACGGCAACACGGACATCTATGTAATGAATGCCGATGGCACAAACGAGCAGCGCGTCACGACGAACTCGGCTACTGATTCCGCTCCGTCATTTTCGCCCGACGGCACACGCATCGCGTTCTCTAAGGGTGATCCCAACAGCGGGAGTCTTGACATTTATGTAATTAACGCCGACGGCACCGGCGAGCAGCGCGTGACCACCAACCCGGCTTCTGATTCCGAACCGTCGTTTTCGCCTGACGGCACACGCATCGCGTTTACCGGCACTCGTGGATTCATGATTGACATCTACACGATTAACCCGGATGGCACAGGTGAGCAGCAAGTGACCACTGACCTAAATGGTGTTCCCAGCAGGAGTCCGTCGTGGGGCGGCGCGGTTTCCTCACCGACATCCGCTCTGACACGAACATCCGAGCCGATACCGACGCAAATGTTAACATCAACTTTGCTTCCGCAACGACATTTAACTCGGCGTTAAACCGCAATGCCAAATTTTGTTCGCTATCGCTTTGCTTTTGAGGTTTACTTTTTTCAGATGTTTCAAAACTGAGTCCATCTAAATTAACGGCAAAGAAAGTTAAGCTGCTTGATGCTCAACGTCAAAAGCAATATCAAGCAGCTTATCTGTGTCAATTGCAAACAAATCGCCGGGATCGGAAAGCAGTTAAAGCTGCCGCATTTATGTATTCGGTAAGAACCGGCTAAGTTAAAATTTTTCAATTGACTTGAAGCTACATTTTGATAAATCTCAAACATCTCTGTAGCCCGCTGTATCTCTAACATCAACACAACTTAAAGGAAATTGACGGTTATGAAACGTCTTGCTGTCAGTGTGTTTTTAGTTCTTCTCGCTTTTAGATTTGAAGTCGCCTCCAATTCTACGAGCGGGAAGGTTACTTGTGCGACAGCCAAGAATTTCGTCTGCAAGTTCCGCGCAGAGTGAACTCGAAACGCGGGCGCGAACCGTGGTTGGAAATCTACAAATCGTTGATGAGAAAATACATCGAAACAACGATTTGAGAGATTTCTAAATTGTTTCCGGTAAAGATTCACGCGGCAAACTTAAATGGCTTTCTGTTAAAGATCCATTTATTTTTATTCGCTTGTCAAATTGATAAGGCTTTTATTCTATAACCGGCAACTTGGGTTAAATTAACTGATTATGCTCTAAGCTGCCGGTGATGATTGAGCGTGATTTCTCCGCAAGATTATTTTTTCATCCGGCTTGGAAAAAGATTTTCTCTCGATTTTTTCCTTTTTATCAAGCATTTCGAGGCGGGCAAAATTTTGTTGGAAACAATGCGACATTAAAACTTTTCCTCAAGCACTTAAATTTTGCGTTTTATTTGGCGCGGGCGGCTTTTTCGGGTTGCTTTCGGGGCGGCGTTTTTGTAAGATTCGCGCAAAGCCGTAAAACCTTGTGAACAGTATGTGGAAAAATCTTCTCTATTTTCCGTTGATTTTTGCTTTCGGCGCGGTGTCCGCTTTTTCTCAGCCAAAGGCAATTTCGCAGTTGCCGGAAGTCGAGCCGTTTAAAATCGAGCGCGGGACTTCGTTTTCCGCGTCTGTTCCGCAGGCGAGAGATAGCGCCGCGCTCGAATCGAATTTGACCGGCGAGCTTCGCGTGTCGGGAGATTTTGCCGACGCGCTGGAAATTATCCGCGACAATTATGTTGATGACCGCCGAATTGATTATAACGAATTGACGAAATCTTCAATGACGGCGATGCTGCGCGCGCTCGACCCGCATTCAAATTATTTCGACTCCTCAGAATACGAAGAACTTTTAACCGACCAGCGCAGCGAGTATTACGGCATCGGCGCGACGATTGTCAATTATCAAAAAAACGGCGCGTTCGACACTTTCGTTACTTCGACCTTTCCCGACTCGCCCGCTTTTCGCGCCGGTTTGCGTTTCGGCGACAAAATCATCGCCGTTGACGGCGCAGCCGTTTCGGGGGCGCCGTCAGCCGTCGTGCGCGATAAAGTCCGCGGCAAAAAAGGCACGCTCGTGCGGCTGACCGTCGAACGCGCCGATACGCTGAAAACGGAAATCGTCGAAATTCGGCGCAATCGTGTGCCGCAGCCTTCGATTCCCGACGCTTATCTGCTGCGGCAAGGCGTCGGTTACGTTGACTTGACCGAGGGTTTCAACTACACGACGGTCGAAGAATTAAACCACGCGCTCGATGATTTGCGCGGGCGCGGAATGACCTCGCTGATTTTAGATTTAAGAGGAAATCCCGGCGGCATTCTGGAACAAGCCGTGCGCGTCGCCGAGAAATTTTTGCCGCCCGGCAACACGATTGTCACTCAGCGCGGGCGTTTCCCGATTGACAACCGCACCTGGAAATCTACGAACAAAGCGGCGGAAAGTTTTCCGCTCGTCGTGCTGGTCAACGACGGCAGCGCGTCGGCTTCCGAGATTGTCGCGGGCGCCCTGCAGGATTACGACCGCGCTTTAATCGTCGGCGAAAACACTTTCGGCAAAGGCTTGGTGCAGAGCGTTATCAATCTGCCTAACGGTTCTGGTTTGACTTTGACGACAGCGAAATACTACACGCCTTCGGGTCGCTCGATTCAGCGCGATTATTCAAGCGGCAGTCTTTACGATTATTACAATCACAAAACGGTTTTGACCGAAAAGGAGAAAAGCGTTCGCGCGGGCGTTACCGTAACGGGCAGACAAATCTTCGGCGGCGACGGCATCACGCCCGACGAAATCGTCAAAAACCACGCGCTCAACCAAACGCAGATCGCGCTCGCCGACCCGATTTTCTTTTTCGCCCGCGAGACGGCGAGTGGCAGAGTGAGAAATTACGAAAATTATAAAATCAGCGGACAGATTCAGTTTGGTCACCGCGTTCGTCCGAGCGATTACCCAATCGGCGACGAGTTTTTCGCCGCCTTTAAAAAATACGTCAATTCAAATACCAATTGGAAAATCTCGGACGCCAAACTCGAAGCGGAAAAGGCGTTTATCAAAACGCGCCTGCGGTTTAATCTGGCGGCGGCGGCTTTCGGCAGCGTCGCTGCAAATCAAATCACGGTCGAAGCGGATTTGCAGGTGGCAAAGGCACTCGAAGCGCTCCCGCGTGCCGGACAGCTTGCACACTCCGCGCGAAAAACTCTGCAGAACAAGCGATAAGAAATTACGTTTTCTTTTGCCTTGGTCATTCTTCATTGTTCGCAGGCGGATAATTGCCTTTATGAACAATGAAGGATAATTTTTTTTGCAGGCGATTTTCGTCTGATTTCATAGCCCGCATAAAAATCCCGCCGTGTGTGTAACACGGCGGGTTAAAAGAAACAGGAGGAACCAGAAAGACTTAAAGCCGCGCTCGATACAATGCTCTCAAAACAAACAAGGCGACTCTCAGCCTATTAACTTGATGCCGCGCTTTTCGGGCAAGTTGCTTTGCCAAAAATTATTTTGTAAAAATCCACAAACGGCAAGCAATTTTATTTTTCGCGCCTCTGTTTCTCAAGAATTACTGAAATCATCACGACACCCTTTACAATCAGCCATAAGCGGAAAGAGTCCGGCGAACACATTCGGCAAAAGTTTTTTCAAAGCAACCGGACAATCCTGTCTCTCAAATAATTATGAATAGCGTGAGAAGCTTTCTAAAAATTCAAATTTGTTGTATGATTCCGATTCAAATAAACAGCTAACCATTCAGTTTATGACCCGGAGCGGTTAAAGATTGAACAGCCGAGTGCGGAGTCGTCGTATCGAATGGCAATTTTACCGCCTTGTTTATGGCTGAAGCAGTTCCTGAATCGTTTATTTGATGACTGTTCTGAATCTTTCCTTGGTTCAGACCGAAAACCACCGAGTTAAAATGAGAAAAATTATAAACCGTATTTTATTTGTAATTGCAATTGTCGGCTTATCCTCGATATTTAATTACGCCCAAAAAATCTCAGCCGACGAACAGAAAATCGTCAATTATATTGACGCGCACACGGCAGATGTCATCGCGCTGCTTGAAAAGACCGTCAACATCGAAAGCCCGACCGAAAATTTGAGCGGCGTCAGGCAAGTCGGAATGATTTTCAAAGATGAGTTTCAAACGCTTGGTTTTACCGGCAAATGGCTGGAAATGCCTGCCGAGATGAAACGCGCCGGACATCTTATAGCTGAAAAAACCGGAACCAAAGGCAAACGAATTTTGTTAATCGGACACTTGGACACCGTATTGACCGGTGAGAAGTTTCGGCGTGAAGGCACTAAGGGTTACGGCACGGGCGCGTCGGACATGAAAGCCGGAAACGTCGTTTTGTATTACGCTTTAAAGGCTCTGCACGCTACAGGTGCGCTCAAAGACGCGAGCGTTATCGTGCTTCTGACAGGCGACGAAGAAAGTTCCGGCAAGCCAATCGAAATTAGCCGCGGCGATATGATTGCCGCCGCTAAACGCAGCGATTTAGCTCTCAGCTTTGAAAATGGCGCGAGCAGCACGGCAACCGTCGCGCGGCGCGGCAGCAGCGGTTGGCAGCTTGAAGTGACGGCTAAAACCGGGCATTCCGGTCAGATTTTCAAGGAAACGATGGGCAGCGGCGCGGTTTTTGAAGCCGCGCGGATTATCAATCAGTTTTATGAAACACTCCGCAACGAAAAATACCTGACCTTCAATCCGTCGGTAATTGCCGGCGGAACTGAAGTTGAAATTGACGGCGGAAACATCACTACACAGGGAAAAACGAATGTGGTTGCGGCGAGAGCGATTGTTCGGGGAGATTTGCGTTTTATTAGCGAGGAACAAAAAGAAGCAGCCCGCGCCAAGATGCGAGAGATCGTTGCAAGAAGTTTGCCGGGCGCTTCGGCAAAGATTACTTTTTCCGATGGAATCCCGGCAATGCCGCCGACGACGGGAAATTATGCGCTTTTGAAACAGCTCGACGCGGTTAGTCAAGAGCTCAATTTCGGAAAAATCGAAGCCCTTGACCCGGGCGAAAGAGGAGCGGGCGATATTTCGTATGTCGCGCATCTGCTTCCCGGCTTAGACGGTTTGGGCGCGACGGGTAAAAACGCGCATGCTCCGGGCGAATATACGGATTTAGACACTCTTCCGAGACAAATTAAACGAGCGGCTTTGCTGATTTACCGTTTGACGCGATAATTCCAAGGCAGAAGCCCGCGCCTCAGCAAGGGCGCAAATTCAACAGCGCCCTTGCTGAGGCGCGGGCTTCTGCCTGTTTACTATAAAAGCCGGGGCGCTCGCAAAAACGTCCCGGCTTTTTTTTGAACGAACCGTTCTGTCTAGAATTTCAATTTTAATGCAAATTGAATAACGCGAGCCGATTCGCCGGTTTGAATGATGGCTTGCGTTGACGGCGGAGCGACCGTCGTGCAGCAGGCTTGAGCAAACACGCTTGAGCGAAAACTCGGCGAACCGACCGATGCGTCGCGCGGATTGTCGAAATTCGGGCGATTCAAAACATTGAACATTTCCGTGCGAAAATCCAATTTAACGCGCTCGGTAATCGAGAATTTTTTGATAATTCCGATGTCCAAATTATAATAACCAGCCGCCTCGAAGATGTTACGCCCCGACCCGTTTTGACCGGGTAAAGGTATGGCAAAACTGTTGGCGTTAGCAAAAAACACCGGACCGACAACGTTTGGAATTTCCTGCAGTTTGGCTCGCAAATTCGGATCAAGCACGACGGCGCGAGATTCGTGAGCCGCATTTGAGGTGCGAACGCCGCTGCGGATGCTGAACGGTTCGCCCGACATATAAGTCGAAATACCGTTTATCGTCCAGCCGCCGACAATTTGATTGAGCCATCCGGGAGCGTCGCCGAGAAATGTTTTCCCGCGACCGATTGGCAATTCCCAAACTGCCGTTAAATTCAAAACGTGCGTCCGGTCAAAATCCGAACGTCCTCTTTCTTCCCTTAAGTTGCGAAGGTCGGTCGGCGTTCGGGAGTTGGTGGTTGACAAACCGCCGCCGGAAGCCGCGCCCACCGGATCAACCGATTGATTGTCAATAGATTTACCGAAAGTATAGGCAAGCGCTAAACCTAAGCCTTGAGCAAACCGGCGACGCAAGGTGAATTGTAATGCGTGATAATTTGAATCGCCGCTGTTATCAATATACGTGATGGTGCTGAATTGTTGATTCGGGCGCAGACCCAAAGCCAATGTCGTGTTCTCAATGCGTTCGGCAAAACTTCCCGCCGCATTTAATAACAATTCGTCTCGCGTCGTTGTCGAGTTGACAAAAGCAGCAGGGTCAGGTTGGCTAGCCGTAACAAGAACGCGCGAAGTAACCAATCCGGGAATAGTTCCGGTCACGCCCGCCGGACAGCCGGTTCCGCCCGCCAGACAGCCGAGCCTGAGATTGTTTTGCATAATAAAGAAATCAGGCAAAATTCTATCGGCGTTGATCTGATTGCGATTACCCGCAAAATAAAGCCGCATTCCGCGCCTGCCGACATAAGACGCCTGCATCACCATTTTGAGCGGAAGCTCGCGCTGAAAACTCGCGCTCCATTGATGCACGGTCGGGAGTTTCAGACTCGGGTCGAAAACTGTAATCGGCGGAGCGTTGTTGTTAAGCTGCAACGGCAAATTTAAAAATGACGACGGTTTGACCGTCGGCGCGGGAAGCTGGGTCGGAAAACCGTTACCAATAGTTACGTTTGGCGCGGGCGAACAGCCGGGCGTAGTCGTTCCACCGACGGTCGAAGAACAGGTAAGCAGCAAACCCGGAACGCGTCCGGCAGCAGCCGTCACCTGAAATGTCGAAATCGGGTCGTAGGCGATGCGATAGCCTATCCGAATCGCGCTTTTTCCCACGCCGCCGAAGAGACTGCCCAAAAATCCTTTATCGTAATTCGGTGAATATGCCAAACCTAAGCTCGGACCAAACGCCCCTAAGTTATCGCGTTTATACCAACTGTCGGCTTTAACAAAAGCGGTCGGTCCGTTCAAAATCGGATTTTCAGCCACATACGTCTTACCGTCTGCGGTGTGCGGCGCCGGGTTGATTTCCCAGCGAACGCCGTAGTTGAGAGTCAAATTTGTTCGCGCCTTCCATTCGTCTTGAACGTATAGATTGTATTGATTGGCAAGATGCAGTTCGTCGAATAGCGTAACTTTTCCGTCAACTGTAAAAGGCAGAAATACGTCGTTTTGTAAATCGCCGATGAAGGTTTGTTGAATTCTCGACGGAATTCCAATCAAATTATTTATCGTATCCAGCAAATTGCCATTATCAGTGCTGTTGATTCCGGCAGCAGCGGCGAATCCAACCGGCGCACGAAGGCTGGAAAGCAGCGAAATTTGCGGTGTCAGATTAATGCCGCCCGGCTGTCCGCGACGGTCTCGATGGCGGTAAAAACGCGCGTTGAAACCTATTCCGATAACGTGCGAACCGGAAACGATGCTTAACGTATCCAAAATTTGCGGCGTAAAAACTTCCCTTTGGGTGCGCGGCGTGTTGTTATACGGCTCACTTATCAAATTATAGTTAATCGGCGAAACATCGGGAAACGCTGGATTAGCCTCGGCTTGAGTGAACAGGAAATCGAATTTTGAATATCCGACTCGCAAATCATTAACGATATACGGCGAAAAAGTTCGGCGATAGCCAATCGCTAAGTTCGAGGTCGTGCGAAAAACTTCGCCGAGCGGCGGAAAACCGGGAAAAACCTGCGGACGACCGTTGAGCGGGTCGCCTTTCAGAGTGTTGTATTTGGAAAACAAATAACGTCCGAAGACACTATTGTTTTCATTGAAATTATGGTCAATGCGAGCCGAATATGCCGGTCCGCGCACCGAAGTCGGCGGATTCCACAAATATGCGCCGGTGTTTAAGCCGTCAACGCTGCCAACATTATATGTATTTGGCAGCGGCAGCGTGTTCAAATAAGAACCGACCGTCGAATTGAGCGTTGTTCCGGCAGGACCATTTGCCGCAATGTTGTAACTAGCAACGCATCGCAACTGCGTCGGAGTCGTGCAAGCCGAGATGCCGGCAATCAAATTTCCTGTCGCCGGGTCAACCAATAGCGGCGAATTGCGCGTAATCGTCGTCGTGCCGATAATCAAAGGATTTGCCGGGTCGGGTCTGAAATAACGAAAGATGCCGCTTCTAGCGGTGGCGGTATAAACAATCGGAACGCCGAAGGATTGGTCAATCGGCTGCGTAAAATCAATGATATTGGTTTGATAGCTGCCAAAGAAAAACGTCTTGTTTTTGATAATCGGACCGCCGAGTTCAAAACCGAATTGTTTCAATTTCGTTTCGCGTTTCGGCAGATTTTGAGCATTGGCATAAAACTCGGTCGAGTTGAGCGCGTCGTCTCTGAAAAATAAGAATCCTGTTCCGTGAAAACTGTTTCCGCCCGTGCGCGTCGAGAGCGTAATTGCCGCGCCGCTGTTGCGTCCTTCTTCGGCGGTGGCGTTATTGGTGGTTACTTTGAATTCCTGAACGTTATCCGGGTTTATCCGGTAAAGATTTGATACCGGATTCGGCACCGACGATTCATTCGCGTCAATTCCGTCAATCGTCACGTTAAAGGCGCGGTCGCGCGAACCGTTGATGTGAACGCCCGAACCAGCACCGCCCGCTGAACGCTGAACGATTCCCGGTTCCTGCAAAACTAAATTCAAAGGGTTGCGACCGTTCAGAGGCAAGTTTTCGATTGTTTTTTGATCTACTACATTGCCTAAAGTTGCCGTGTTAGCCTGTATCGTTTCTCTATCCGAAACGACCGTAACCGTTTCATTAATGCCTCCAATCTCCAATACCAAATTAACGTTCAAAGGCGTGCTCACCTCCAAAACATTGCCCGTTTGGACGGTTTTCTTAAATCCGGTTTGTTCCACCGTGATGGTATATCTACCCGCTGGCAACGACGTGAATGCATATACGCCGTCGTTGGTCGTAACTTGGGTAAAATTTACGCCGGTCGCTTCGTTTGTCAGCGTAACGGTTGCACCTTCAATAGCCGCGCCGCTTACGTCATTGACGGTTCCGGTAATTCTCGAAGTGCTGGATTGGGCGTGGACAAAAGCTGCCGAAAATACAAGAAATGCAGCAAAAAAAACGATTCGTCGTAGAGAATTCAACATCTTTTTTCTCCAATTTTTTAATATTTCTGCTAAAAGGTTACGAATTTTTACAAGTTTACATAAAAGATTGAACGATTAAAGTTCAAAAATCTTCAGCGACTCGCTTTTCGGGCAGCCTTCAATTTTTAGGTAATCTTGTTGAACAAAAGGTAATGCAAATACTACAACCGTTTTTCGTAAAAGGCAAGGATTTTTTTGGTAAAGGCAGAGTTTTTATTTGTAAATGCGAATCGCCAAAATTTATCCAAACCGCATAAACAAGGCTGCCGTATAGTTGTTTTGCTTTATACCGATTATTAGAAGTCATCTTATTGAATTTTACGCAAAGCGCGTCCTGCCAATATTTCGGTATATTTCCCTTCCTCAACCGCGATCTTGCCGTTAACGACGACGTATTTCATACCCGCCGCGAGCGTTTCGGGCTGTTCGTAGTTAGCGCGGTCGGCGACGGTTTTCGGGTCGAACACGATAACGTCCGCGAAATAACCGACGCGCAGCCGCCCGCGTTCGGGAATGCCGAAAGTTTCAGCCGTCAGCGCGCTGCTGGCGCGGATGGCAAAAGCCAAAGTGATTAGGTTTTTCGCAAAAACATACTCGCGCAATTTTCGCGGAAAAGTCCCGTATTTTCGCGGATGCCCCGTCGAGCCGTCCGAGCCGGTCATCACGAAACTTTGCTTCATAAAATTTTCAATATCCGGCTCGCTCATATTAAATGAGGCGACGCCCGCGCCGCCGTTTGTGATAATTTCGAGCGCGGTTTCGACGGGCGTTTTTTTCTGCTCCAATGCCAGCGCGCCGAGCGTTTTGCCGATTAACTGCGAATCACGAGACCTTGTGATTAAAATCGCTTCCGCCCCGTTGCGCCGTTTCAAATTCGCTTCCATCTCCGACAACAGCCGCGGACGAATTTGCGGGTCTTTAATTCGTTCGAGAAGTTGCGTGTTGCCGCCAGCCTCAGCCCATCGCGGGACGAGAGCCGCCGTCAGATTTGTTCCGGACGCGGTGTAAGGATATTGATTAGCGGTTACTTTAAAACCGCTTTTGCGGGCTTGTCTAATAATTTGGATAACTTTTCGGCTTTGTCCCCAAACGTCTGTTCCGAGCGCTTTGATATGCGATATGTGAACCGGAATCTTCGCTTCGCGCGCGATCCGAATCGTTTCCCGAACCGAGCCGAGCAATCCGATTGAGTATGAACCTTCGTCGCGCAGATGAGTATCGTAAATGCCGTCCTTTTCGGCAACCGCTTTGGCGATTTCGATCACTTCTTCGGTTCGAGCGAAACTGCCGGGAGCATAAAAAAGTCCGGTTGACATTCCGAAAGCGCCTTTGGCGATTGCCTGTCCGGTCATATTTTTCATTTGCGCGAGCTGTTCGATTGAAGGCTCGTCATCGCCGTTGCCCATCACCAGACGGCGAACGCTTCCGTGACCGACCAGCAAAGCGGCGTTCGTTCCGATGCCCTGCCCATCCCACTTTTCGAGTGTTTCCGCCACGTTAACAGGTCCGTCGCCGTCATTGCCGGTAACGACGGTGGTAACTCCCTGCATCAGGTAATTTTCATTGCCGCTGAGTTTTGGATTAGATAAATCTTCGAGCGCGTGCGTGTGCGGGTCAACGAATCCCGGCGCGATTATCATCCCCGAAGCGTCGAGCGTTTTCGCAGCGGCAACTTTTAATTTTGCGGCTTTGCCGATGAAAACAATACGGTCGCCGCGAATTCCGATGTCCGCCTTTTTCGGCGCTGAACCGGAACCGTCAACGACTGTTCCGCCTCGAATCAACAAATCCAGCTTCAATTCATCATTTTCAAAAGTTTTCTTCGTATTGCGCTGCGCGAAAGATTCGGGCGGGAAAGCGGTGGCTAGTAATGCAAAGATTAGCAGAACGCAATAACATCTTAGAAATTTCTTTGACATAAGCAATTCGTCTTAAAATGATTTACCCGGCGAGTAATTTGTTAAAACTTTAATTTAAGCAGCAAAAGATTACTTTTGACGCGAAACGGCTTTGTCGCCCGGACGATACTTGCGTTCGAGATTGCGCTTAATTTCATTTAATTCAAACCAGGCGGGTTTGTATTGTTTTGTGGAATACAAATCGGCTTGGTCAAAGAAATGCGGCGATTTCGGGTCGGCGATTTGACCAAAAACCAGCAGCGAACGCGCTCGAACGCGCGGGCTAAATTCGACAACCGCGAGATACGAATTGCCGCTGATGCCGTAGCGCCGTTTTTGCCCGGCTTCTCGTCTCGCGTTAAAGGTAAAGAGCGTTCCGGCTTGACCGCTCGCGCCCGGCACGGGAACGCTTCGTTTCGCGTCGTCGAATTTTTCCAGCGTTCCGCTCGTGTGAATGCGCTGAAGACGGTTGATTTCTCCCCACGCCACTTGCCATTTGCCGAAATCGCTCTGCAATTCATTTAACGCCCGCTCGAAAGCCGTGACTTTCGCCGCGCCGTCAATTTTACTTAATCGCTCGCCGAGCGTCGTCGGAGCAGCGGTCGTATTATCTGTTTGCTGCGTTGTTCGCTCGCGGTTAAAGCGCTGAAGCTGTTCAAAATACAGCATAAAAAGAGTCGTCGGCACGGAATCAATCCGGCTTTCGTAATCCCAGGATTTTAAAGCCGCAATCGGTTCGGCGAGTTTGCCCGCTTTGGCGTCGTCGGATTTTCGCAGTGAATCCCAAATCGAAACAAGTTCCGGCACAAGCGTTTCCGCTAAAATCACGTGAGTATCGAGCGATGCTCGCGCCCATTCTTCAAACGTGAATTTTTCCTTTGACGAAAGAATGCGCCGCGACCGCTGCGCCCGCGCCGTATCTTCGTCGGGCGCCATATAAACCGGAAATTTCGAGCTGTCGGGATTATCGCTCGTCGAAGTCAGAAACGGCGTCGAGTTGCAATTTTGCACGAAGCCCGAAGACGGATTGAGAACCTGCGGCAGTTCGCTTAATTCGTGAAGCCCGCGCCAATCCGTTTCCGCGTTTGCGCCGTCAACCGGCTTTGACCAATCGAATTTCGTCGAGCGGCGCGGCATCGCGTTGCCGTGAATGTAAAAAATGTTTCCCCGGCGGTCGGCATACATTGTGTTCGAGCCGGTCAAACGGCGCTGCGCCATCGCCGACTTGAACTCATCGAGCGAGCGCGAGCGCGCCATCGCCCATTTCTGCTCGAACAATCTGCCGCTGACTTCAATTGACGCGGCGCGCACTGCGAGAAATTTTCCCGCCCGCACCGCGACAACCGGACCGCGATGAGTCTTGCGAAAAGTGAATCGCTTCGTCTCCATCGCTCCCGCATTATTGACGCGAATTTCGTCCGTCCATTCGACGGCGCTGCGGTAATCGTTTCCGTATGCGTAGCGAAGCGGATTCTTCGCGTCGTCGAAAGTTTCAATATAAACATCGGTCGAATCCGCGCCCGTATTCGTATGACTCCAACCCAAATTTTCGTTGTGTCCCGTCCAGATGTATGGCGAGCCGAGCATCGAAAACCCGGAAATATTCAATCCCTGCTGGCTGTGCAGATGCGCTTCGTAACGCTGCCCGCCGCCGAAAAATCCAACGTGCGGATTGATGAACAGCAAGGCGTGTCCCGATTGGCTTTTCTTCGGACTGATTGCCCACATATTCGAGCCTTCCGCCTCGATTGATTCGCTGGGAGAAGGAGTCGGCGACGGCGCGGCGGGCAAATCTTTGAACAAATCCCGCACTTCCTGCATTGTAATTCCCAAAGACCCGGGCGACGGCGCGCCCGTTACGAGCGCAAACCACGGCTCGTATCGTTGAATTAGTCTGGGATGAACTTCCGGGTGTCGTTCAAGGTAATAGTTGATTCCGGCGGCGTAAGCATCGCACAGTTTTCGCATCGGCGGGCTTAAACTTTTGTATTCATCCTGCGCTCTTTTATTTGTTTCAAACAGCCGCGCCATCAAATCTCCGGCGAGCCGCGATTGTCCATAAACTTCCGACACGCGTCCGAGACGGTTGATGTGGTCTTCTTCCAACTGCCGGAAATTGTCTTCGGCTTGGGCATACATCAATCCGAAAACAACGCTTTCATCCCGGCGTCCGTAGATATGTGGAACTCCGAAAGTGTCTCGATAAATCGTCACCGATCGTGCAAGATTTTCCCTTGCTTTGTCGGCGGCGAATGTATTATTGCCCGACAAATAAAGCGAAACAAGTATTAAAACCAGTGTAACCTTCACTGGAGTTTGTTGTCTAAAAAAAGTTTTCATTATATTTAATCCAGCGAAAAATTGCCGTTTAAAAGTTTGCCGTATCATCATACTGAACAATTAAAAATTAATGTGCTGTTGGATATTACAATAGTTTTCTAAACGACTATAATCTTTTCCAAATGTAATACCTGCTTTCGTTAATAGTCAATTGTTTGATTAAATTCGCGTATGGAAAACTCTTCTTAAGAAAAATTAAAAAGTTTTTAACTCTGTAATAATTCAAATGGATAACTTGGCGATTTTCCGTGAAGGACATTTTAGTTGAGCTGTTTTATACAGTGATCGGCGATTCGCTGACTGGCAATCAGACGGGAGAATTGCTGTAATAATTCTTAAGTAATCGAGCAGAAATAGACTATACTATTTCGCACGATGGGTAAAACTAAAGTTATTCAATTGAGCGATGTGCAACGTCAAGAACTTACGAATGGACATCGAAGCGGCGAAAGTCACGCTTTTCGAGAACGCTGTCAAATGATACTGCTCAAAAGCGAGAAACGCACAAGCCGCGAAATTGCCCGTTTAATGAGTTGTCATAAAATCACGGTGAACGAATGGGTGAAGCGTTTTGAAGCGGAAGGCGTCATGGGCTTGAAAACGCGCCCCGGGCGCGGGCGGCGGGCGATACTGCAAGCGTCAACTGATTTGAAGCGGGTACGGGCAGCGGTGGGACGTTCACGGCAGCGCATCAGTCTGGCGCGCACCGAACTCGAAGCCGAATTGCAGAAACCGTTTTCGACCACGACGCTCAAACGGTTTCTGAAAAAAACAATTGCCGCTTCCAACGAATTAGAAAGCGATTGAAAAAGAAACCGCCGACGGAAGTTTATCAGTTAAAGCGTGAGTTATTGGGAGAAATGGAGCGATTGAGCGAAAGCGGCGAGGTTGATTTGTATTACGGCGATGAAGCGGGAGTAGCACTTGAACCGAACGTGCCGTATGGTTGGCAGTTTGATGATGAAGAAGTTTCGATGCCGAGTGAGAAAGGCTCCGGCATCAATTGTTTCGGATTGTTTACGCGATCAAACAAAAATTGGACGGCGGTCAGCGAAAAGACGATTGATGCCGCCTTTGTCGTGGAACAGATGGAGCGGTTATCGTTTTCGCTTGAGAAATTAACGGTTGTCGTTTTGGACAATGCGCGGATTCACACGGGCAAAAAGATGGGTGAACGGATCGGAGCGTGGCAACGGCGCGGATTGTTTGTCTTTTATTTGCCGACTTATTCGCCGCACTTAAATATCGCGGAAACGGTCTGGCGCAAACTCAAATACGAATGGTTGTCAGCGGAAGATTACGAGTCGAAAGAGCATTTGCAATATGCCGTCAAGCAAGCACTTTCGGCGTTTGGAAAAAGCCTGAAAATAAAATTCTCAGGCTTCAAACATAGTTCAGTTTAATTGTGAACGACTACTTAGTTGAATTAGCAACAAAAAAAGCGGACAGTTTTATTTCTGAAACCGTCCGCTTTTTTTATTTTGATTAACTTTAGCAAGAATTATTCGTTAAAAATTAAACTTACCGGAAAACTGTAATCTTCTGGCTAAACTAACGACATTATCTTGAATCGCGCCAAACGCACTTGATGTCAGTGTCGCCGTCGGAAAGCCAAAGTTCGCCGTATTGGTTACATTAAGCGCGTCAACTCTTAAATCAAAACTGTACCTTTCCGTAAATTTGAATTTTTTGGAAAGTGAGACATTAGTTTGAAATTGGCGAGGACCAATGAATTGATTTCGTCCCGTGTTGCCAAGTTCTCCGGGCGTAGGTATCGAAAACATGCTTGCGGCTTCTTCGGTAAAAAAGTAATTTGTGCCATTTCGTTGAATCAATGCGCCTAAATTTCGCGGGCAGTTATCACAGTTGGCGGTAGATGAAACGACATTACTGAATGTATTCAAGCCGGAGTAAACCGTAAACGGACGACCCGAAGCTAAGTTGAACGTTCCCGCGATTTGCCAGCCGCCGATTATTAAATTAAGAACTGTCGGTATTTCGGATGCGAATCTGCGACCTTTACCGAATGGCAAATCAATGACGTAATATGCCTGCAAAGCGTGCCGTCGGTCAAAATCTGACGGAGCGTAATTCAATCGGCGATTGTTAATGTCAAACGGCGTGCTTGAAGCCGACTGCAGCGTGCCGCGTGAGACGGTCGAAAAAGTCGGGTCAAACGAGCGCGTATCCATTGATTTCGAAAAGGTATATGACAATTGATATCCTATACCATTAGTTATTCTCCGTTTAACAATAAATTCCAAACCGTTGTAACGCGACACGTCGTTGCTGTCCAGAACATTAACCGCGCCGGTAAATTGTGGGAGCGGTTGGAAGAAGAACGGATTGTTTATTGTCGTGGCAATCAACTGATTACTTCCGCTCGTTCTTTGTGAAACTACTACTGCCGCCGTAGCCACACTACCGCCGGTTTGAGTTGAAGATAATGTCGAAGAAATCGCCGGAATCGAACGAAACGTCGCTGTTCCCGTATTATTAGTCGTGCTACCGGTAAACAACAAATTTATTAAGCATGAATTTGCAGTTGCGTTGGCGCGAAGCGCATTAAATGCCTGCAAAAAGTTTTCCGGGCAACGCGGATCTCTGGCAAAAATATTAACTTGATTAGCATCGTACCCGCCGAACTGATGAGTGCCGCGCCTGCCGATATAATTGATTTCCAGAACATTTTTCGCCCAGAGTTCACGCTGAAAACCGGCGAACCATTGATGATTTTCTGGAAATTGTAAATCTGGGTCAACTAAAGTGATGCCGGTGGTTGAAAAAGCAGCAGGTTGCCGCAGATCATTCGGTGTCCGCGTCGGAGTTAAATCCGGTAAACCGTTTCTGATTAGCAGGTTTTGCGTCCCAACTCCCGAGATGGATGAAGCAAAAGTGTTTCCGGGTGTGCTTTGATAAATGCTGTTGGCAAATACCTGCGACGGAAAACGGTCATAGGACAAACGGTAATTCGCCCGTATGGAAGTTTTACCGCTTTTAAACGGATCCCAGGCAAAGCCGAGCGTAGGCGAAAAATTATTGAAATCATCCTTAAATAAATCTCCCTCCTCAAATCGCAGCGTGTTGGTCGGAGCCGCTCCTGCGGTAAAAGGTTGGTTAGGACGCAGAATCGGTATGTCTTTAGAGCTTGGATTCAACTTAATTTCATAACGCAGCCCAATATCAAAGGTTAAATTCTGGCGCGCGCGCCACGTATCCTGAACATAAAAATCGTATTCCGGGTAATAAGCGGTAAAATTATAACGAGTTCCCGCCGGAGCATATCGGCTCGGATTATTTGGGTCAATAACAAACCCTTGGTTAATACTGCCGATGCGTCCGATTAAATCATTAATCGTGCTTCGCAAACGAGCTAAATCAGCGGAGTTAATGCTTGCAGATGCCGGTAAATTGTATCCGGTAAAATCGCTGGAACCGGCTCCAAATCCGACTGACGGTTCAATACCTCCTCCGGCTGAAGAACGGTCGTCAAACTGCTTTCCGAAGCGAAAGTTAATGCCCGCTTTAATAATGTGCGGCGAAAAATCATAAGTTAAGTTATCAACAAACTGAAAAGTCCGCACTGTTCGCGCATTGTAATTAAAGTTCGTGTTCGGATCGGTTACGTTATTCAAACTAAACGGAATATTCGGATCCGGCTGCGCGGTCGCAAAACTGAAGCTGAACAAATTGATGCCGAAAACGAATTCATTCGTTAATTTCGCCGACGGCGACGCGCGATAGTTGATTGCCACATTTTTCGGATTACGAAGCGTATCTACCAAATTTGGAAATCCGGGAAAAGCCGGTTGTCCGCCGTTGACTCTATCGCCGAGAGTGTCCTGCTGTCCTTGTGAATAACGAAAAGAAAGTTGATTATTGTCGTTCACCTTAAAATCTAACTTCGTTACGAAATCATATTGATTTTCAATCTGCGGCGCGACAAAGTTAAATCCGGCAGTATTCAATCCGTCGCCTCTCGAAAAGTCATTCGCCGAGGGTATCGAATTTAATAATGAACTGATGGAAGGGTCAATCGTTATTGGTGATTGAGTTCTGACATCATACGCTTGAATACAGGGAGCATTTGTCGGCGGATTGCCGTTGCAATTCGGATAACGCGGCGAGCCGTCGGCATTAACCGCCGAACCTGTCGGGAACGCAGTTGAAACAGGTGTTCCCGCTGGGGCATTTCTACCGCCGACGACAAAGCGGTAAATTCCCTGCCGCGCCAGATCCGTATAAACCGTACGCTGCGCCAGACGAGTTTCATTAGCGCGCAGAAACTGCATATTGACAAAAAAGAACGCTCTGTCCTTTAAAACGTGAACAAGCGGCGTCCCTTCGCCAAAACCGGGAATGACTATCGGACCGCCGAGGCTTCCGCCGAAAATATGCTGAAGGAATTGCCGTCTCGGAATCCGATTCAAATTGTTTTCATATTCGTTGGCATTAAAATCCGGCGTTTGATAATACTCGAATAAATTTCCGCTTAAACGATTCGTTCCCGAGCGGGTTACGAGCGAAACTTGAGCGCCGCTGCTGCGTCCCTGTTCCGCCGTAAAATTACTTGTCAAAATTTGAAATTCTTGAATCGCATCGGGGTTCGGACGAATCGGCGTAAAATTCGCGCCGCCCGCGCTCGATTCGTTGATATCAATTCCGTCAAGCGTAAAATTAAATGCGCGGTCGCGCGAACCGTGAACGTGAACGCCGCCGCCCGTGTTCGAACCGACGACGACGCCCGGTTGAAAATTGATCAAGTCCAATGGATTGCGCCCGCGAAGCCCGACAATCGGCAAGCTTTCTACCGTTCTTTGTTCAATCGTCGTGCCAACATTTCCCGACGTGCTGGTTTGAACGGCTTCGGCGGAATTTTCTACGGTGACAACTGCCGAAACGTCGCCGACTTCCAAAGCCGCATTAAGCGTGGTCGGCAAATTGACGTTTACATTGTTTCCCGTTGAAACGAACTTCTTAAATCCTGATCTTTCGACCTCGATTGTATATGTTCCAACAGAAATCAAATCAAATGAGTAAGCTCCGTCATCGCTCGTTTGAGTTGTTAAAGATTGTCTTGTTCCTTCATTGGTTAAAGTTACCACGGCGCCGGGAACCGCCGCGCCGGACGCATCCGTAATTGTTCCTGTTATTCGGGATGACGTACCTTGTGCCGAAACATTAAAAGCTAAGGCAAGTAGGAAAACAACCGTTGCAAAAACAGTCGTAATTGGTTTAAAACTCATAATTCTCCTCCGTTTGAAGTGTAAACTTAAATAATAAAAACTTATGAAATTTTTATATGTATTAAGGAATGTTGATGTAAAGTAACACAAGTCGAGGACAAATTTAAAGGAAAATTAACATAATACCCGATTTTTGCTTTAAAAAGGCGGCTATTTTTGATATTAAACAATCAAGCCTTTAAATGCCGAAGATTATTTGTCTAACCTTTGACCAAAAACTATGAGCAATCCAAAAATATTTCTGCTTTTTCTATTTACATTTTTTTTAACTTTTTCTACCAGCGGACAAACTGCCGATGCACCGTTTGATTTGCTGATCACCAATGCCCGCGTCGTTGACGGCACCGGCAATCCCTGGTTTCGCGCCGATGTCGCCATCAAAAACGGGCGCATTGTGAAAATCGGTCGAATTGCTCAGGCTGATGCCAAACAAATCGTTGACGCCAAGAATCAAATTCTCGCGCCCGGATTTATTGATGTTCACGCTCATACGGAAAACATCTTCAATCATCCTGATGCGGAAAATTTCATTCAGATGGGAGTAACTTCGCTGGTGACGGGGAACTGCGGCAGTTCGGTGACGGACGTTGAAAGTTTTCTCGGACGTTACGAGCAAACTCCGTTGGCGGTTAATTTGGCGACGTTAATCGCGCACGGTTCGGTGCGCTCGAAAGTTTTAGGCGCGGAAAATCGCGCTCCGACTGCCGAAGAATTAAAGCGGATGGAAGAGATTGTCGAGACAGCGATGAAAAACGGCGCGGTCGGACTTTCGACCGGTTTGATTTACGTTCCGGGAACTTACGCGAAAACCGATGAAGTCATTTCATTGGCGCAGGTCGCAAACAAATATCAAGGCATCTACGCCAGCCATATTCGCAACGAAGGCGATACGGTTTTTGAAGCCATCGCCGAAGCCATCAATATCGGCGAGCAAACCAACATTCCCGTTGATATTTCGCACTTTAAAATCTCAAGCAAAAAGCATTGGGGAAAAACGGGCGAGACGCTCGGCTTGGTTCGCGCGGCGCGTGAAAAAGGTCTGGTCGTCACGGTTGACCAATACGCTTACACGGCGTCTTCGACTTCGCTCGACACGATTCTGCCGGGTTGGGCTTTGGCAGGCGGACGCGAAGACGGGAAAAAACGGCTCGCCGACAAAGCGACGCGCGCAAAAATCGTTGAGGAAATCAAGAAAACGCTCAAAGACAGCCGGTTTAAAGATTTCTCCTACGCCAACGTCGCCACCTACGCGGCGAACAAAGAATATAACGGTTTGAACATCAAGGAAATCACAAAGCGCGCCAAAGGAAAAGACAAACTCGACGCTCAGATTGAACAGATTTTGGAAATGTATGCGGCAGGCGGCGCGCAGATGGTTTATCACAAAATGGACGAAGCCGACGTGCAGAGCATTATGCGCGAACCGTTTACGATGATTGCTTCGGACAGCGGCGTGCGGCAATTCGGCGAAGGCGTTCCGCACCCGCGCGGCTACGGCAACAACGCCCGCGTTCTCGGTCGCTACGTGCGCGAACTGAAACTTTTGGCGCTCGAAGACGCGATTCGCAAAATGACTTCGCTGCCCGCGCAAACATTCGGCTTGCGAGATCGCGGATTGATTCGGGAAGGATTCGCCGCCGATTTCGTAATTTTTGACGAAACTCGAATCGCCGACCGCGCGACGTTTGAAAATCCGCATCAATACCCAGTCGGAATCAGCAACGTTTATGTTAACGGCGCGGCGGTTTTCGCCGACGAGAAAATGACTGGCGCGCGAACGGGCGTTGCGCTGCGGCGCGGCGAAAATTAATTTACTGAAACAGGCTTTTCCGCCTCGTTTTTTTATACTTTAAAGGAATTTTAGCAAACAAAAAAAGCGGGAGGTTTTACAAAAAACCTGCCCGCTTTTTCTCGTTTAATGTGAAAACTACTTCGCGTCGT
The DNA here is from genome assembly GCA_030448055.1 of Pyrinomonadaceae bacterium. GTDB lineage: Bacteria > Acidobacteriota > Blastocatellia > Pyrinomonadales > Pyrinomonadaceae. The sequence goes on along the minus strand of JAUJNR010000001.1, from coordinate 1,027,168 downwards.
TTTCGTCTTTGCCGTCGTCGTGAATCAAATTGCCGCTTTCGTCAATCGCGGCTTTATCAATGTGTTCCTGCGGCGTTTTCTGTCCCGGCTGCGGCGCGTGTTCAGGATGTTTGCCTTCCATTTCGGCGGTTGTTCCTTCTCTTTCATTTTGTTCTAAAGCTCTTTTGTCTTGTGCCACGTCTCTTTCATCCGGCATAAATTTTTTATCTTCCTTTATTCGTTTATTATAATTAAACTGCGACTATTTCCTGTTCTTCCTCTTCGACCAGATACGGCGTTGCAGCCGGTTTATCCAAATCTTCCGCTAAAACTTTCGCAATTACCGGCAAACTCAAACTGCGCGTTTTAGCGATATTCGGGACGGCTTTGCCTTTTGCATAAACGTCGTGGCGACCGTTGTCTTTATACCATTCGGCTAAGGAAGCGGTTTTGTTCATTTCTTCGACGATTTGCCGCCAGCCGACTCCGGTATTGTAGGCGCAGAAGGAAATTTCGCCTTCCTGCGTGCCGTATGGAATCACGCACATTTCCGTGCGGCGAAAATCGTAGTTGAACAAATCCTGAAACCACATTCCTTCGACGCACAGAACGCGCCACATATCTTCCGAATCGTCTTTCGGCTGCGCTTTCATTCTATCGTTGCGGTCTGAATTTGAATCAGCCGATGAAGGCTTGAACAGATTTAAGATTTGTGAAACCGGAAAACCTTCGGGCGCGTTTGCGGCGTCATAATTTCGCATAATCGCCATTCCCAATTGCGCCATCGTCAACTTTTTGCCGCGAGCTGTATCGGTGATTGTGGCGACATCTTTCATAAACTGTTCGTAATTGAAAAAGTCGAAAAGCGAAGTCATCGCGCCCGTGTTTTTATTAACGACAATCAAGGTGAAAATGCCGCAGTTCGGATGACAGTTGCACGACGACCAGCCCCACGGTGCGTCCGCGCCTTGCAGCATATCCATTACCGAAGTAAAAGCCGAATATGACGAAAGCGGAAACCAATCGCGCAGCGGCTGAAGCGTTCCGTCGAGTTGGTCTTTCAAATCGTGCGTCATTCCCGCCAAAGTATAACGCTGCTGAATTCTAATCTCGTCGGTAACGTCTTCGTCGCGTCCGGTAAATGAAACGGGTTGAAAAGCAATCGTCTGAACTTTATCAATGTTCTGCGCCGCGAACTTCACGATGTCACCGATTGCGTCATTATTTATGGTATTAACAATCGTCGTCACCAATGTAACTTTAATGCCGACCGACGCGAGATTTTCAATCGCTTTGAGTTTTACGTCGAACAAATTTCCAACGCCGCGATGCTTGTTTTTTTCTTCGCTCGTGCCGTCGAATTGCAGATAAACGCCGTGTTGTCCCGCAGCTTTCGCCGCTTTGCAAAACTCGATGTCTTCGGCGTAACGAATGCCGTTCGTCGCGGCTAGGATTCGGTAAAATCCAATCTTTTTCGCGTAAGCGACCGATTCTAAAAAGTGCGGCGCAATCGTCGGCTCGCCGCCGGAAAATAAAATAATGATTTGGCGGCGCGGTTTGAACGAAACGGCGTTGTCTAAAATTTGTTTCGTGTCTTCAAACGTCGGTTCGTGAACATATCCAACTTGGTTCGCGTCCATAAAACACGGATTGCACATCATATTGCAGCGATTCGTCAAATCAACGGTCAAAACCGCGCCGCGCCCGAATTTTATATCGGAAGTTCCGTGATGATGAACGTGCTTGTCTTCCGCTGCTTTGAAATCCCTACCGTAAAACAGCGATTCGATTCGTTCAAGAAATTTCGCGTCCGTCGCCATCACGTCTTCAAAATCGCCGTGCGTCGGGCAGGCTTTCCGCATAATCACCTGCCCGTTTTCTTCCAAAATCTGCGCCTTAATTTCGCCCGGATGCGAGTTCATCAAAATCTCAAGCGGAATCGTTTTATCAATCACGCCGTTCCGCACGTTTTTAACGCACGTCGGGCAAAGCGAATCTGTCTCGCGCGGAAATCCGAGCGGCGGCGCGGTTCGTTCGTAAGATTTTAACAAAGGCTCTGCCGCCCAATTCGGCTTGATAGATTCGCCTTCGGGCAAAGTTTTATTAACCGCCTGAAACGCCTTCCAACCAATATCGGCAAGTTTCGACGCCGCTTTCGAGCCGGTTTTTCCCTTCCCTTTCCCTTCGCCGCGACGGAAATTATCACTGAACATAATGTTTTAATATAATAAATTGAATAAAATTTTTCGGTGTTTGATGTAGTAAATCAACGTAAAGGCTAACAAATTTCGCCTTTATTGTCCAAAATTATTGTTCGGCATCGAAATAATAATTAATGCTTCGGCGCGTAACGACAGTTGATTGTTCGGATTTTTCCGCCTGACGAAACTGACAGGTGATTGTTTCTTTAATCCAATTTCCGCGTGAATCGTATTCGCGGCTGTAAGTTTGTTTTTGTAGAATGGAGTCGTCGTTGTTCAGATATTCAATTTCTTCGGCTTTGTCGCCCTTTTCGTCGTAAGCAAAAACTCTCTTTATCATCGGAGAGCCGAGAAAAGAAGTCCGCTCTTCGATTTTTAGTCCGTTTTCGTCATAGACGTAAACGGTTGACATCACAATCGGGCTGTATAGAAAGCAACGCGCCGCTTTCCGCAGTTCGCCTTTGATGCCGAAGCCGTAAATGCATTTGAAAAGAAGAAAGATTTTGATTAAAGGCACAGCCAACGGCTCTAATCTACTTTGCCATTTTGTTCTTTCTCCGCACGGTTGAAAACCGTCGCTGCCGCCGTAGTGCGCCATTTCAATCAACCTGTCGTCAGCGTCGTATTCAAACAGTATTTTGCCCGTGCGTTTTCCCTGATTGTCGTGCGGCGTTATCTCAATCAATTTTCCTTTGTCGTCATAGACTTTTCTGATTTTGTCGCCGCCGCGAGCCGAGAAACTCGTATCAATTCCTTCAATACCAATACCGACGAGACAAAAACTTTCTTCGCCGTTTGTTTCAGAGTCCGGCAGCGTTTCCTCTTCGACGCGCCACCCTTCGGCGGTATAAACGGGGCGAAGCGCGCTTTCCAAAGAGCCGTCCGCCCCGAATGATTTTTGCTCGATTAGTTTTCCGTCAAAGTCGTATTCGTAAACCGTCTTAAACGTCGGCGATTCGTTCGCGTCAAAATTTATCTGTTCGATAACTCTGCCCGCCGAATCGTAAATATAAACGATTTTATAGAGTAAGGAATTGTCGGAATTATAATGCACTTCCTCGATTTTATTGCCCGTCTCGTCATAGCGCGAAAATCGAGCGAACGGAAACTCTTCCAGAATATCGCCGCCTTTTTCTGAGACGGTTACAGTTTTCGCGTGAAGTTCTTTCACCAAACCGCGTAATGAATCTTTCGCTCTGTTTGCCGTTATCATATTATTTACTGCCGCACTCGCAATTTTATAAAAAACACGCGATTAACAATCGAGCGGATATCCTTTAAAAACTGACGGCGCAACCGATAAATAAAAAGTGTAGCGACGCATAAATGTGAATCAGTAGTAGAAAACGAGCAAAAAGAAAGCAAAAGCCAGTTTTCCCCAGCAATGTATTAGCAAGGCGGCGGTTGAACGCACTTTGCTTGCTCTTTGGATGTTCGTTTTCTCGATTATCCAGTTGAATAAACTTTCAATCGGTTGCCGAAATTTACTGACAAGGCGATTGTAATGCCTTTGAGTTTCAGAGAGTTCTTTGCCTTTTGGTTTTTTGACCGGAGTAACCAGTTTCGTATTTTGTTCTCTTAAGAAGGCGATAATCTGTCTTGTCGGGTAGGCGAGGTCGCCGAAAAGCGTCACGTTTGGTAATTGGAGTTGTTGGTTTTCAAGGGCTTTTGAATCGTGGGCGGAAGCCTCGCGCAGCCAGAGATGCACGGGTTTAGGCAATCTGCCGATTTGCCCAGCGGCGAGGCAGTGCAGGCGCACGCCGTGAAAGCGAGTCTTTTTGGCGGCACAAAATCCAGCGTTGGCAACTTCGCGGGCGACGCGAGCCGAATAGGAATGACCGTGTTGGGCTAACATTACCGGCAGCGAATCAACGATGCGGTCAATTCCGGCTTCAGGCTGTGGATTCAGTGATTTGAGCAGCACCTTGCCGAAAGTTTGAAAACTTGGCTCCAGTAAATTGAGCCGATGAACAAAGGTTTGATACGCCGGAAAGCGCGGAAACCAGGCAGACCAATAGTTCTTGATGAAAGTGTGCATTTGTTTTTTCTGCGACAAGCCGTTCAAATGAGCAAAGAACCAAATTGCGATTAGTTCCTGGTCGGTAAAAAGCGGTTCGTTATTGTTGCTCATTCTTTGAAAACAGGTATCAGAACAAGTATCGTAGATTTGACAGACAAACAGGTAAATTTGAATCAGTTGATTTTCCATAGACAAGAAAATTCTACTAATTCAGCCGTTTGTCTGTCTTTCAACTACTGATTCGCATATAATTTTATTTCTCCCAAAAGTAAGGATTTTCGACTGCACAAGATTACCGGAAATCCTTTATAAACACAACGAATTTTTCGTGTCCTTTCGTATTTGTTCGTGGCTAAAATCTCTTAAACTAACTGATGATTTTCCGGCATCAAAATGACTTCCGCCATCACGCCTTCGCCTTCCTGCGTGGCGGCAAAAAAGATGGCGTTTGCTGCCGCCTCGATGGACAGCATTTTGTCGCGCTGGACTTTCATCGAGATGTCGTCCCAGAAATTTGAATCTACGCCGCCGAAGTGCATCAGCGAAAAACGAATGCCGAAGCGTTTATATTCCTGCGCGAGACATTTTATCATTCCGGTCAGCGCGTATTTTGACGCGCAATAGGCGGCAGCCTGCATCATCGGCGCTTTGCCTAAAATGCCGGGAATCGCCACGACGCGCCCGAACTTTTGTTCAGCCATTTTCGGCAGAACGGCTTGCAAGACATTAAACGCGGTTTTGACGTTGGCGTTGAAAAGCGCGTCCAAATCTTCGGCAGTCAATTCGCCGAACGGTTTTAAAACGCCCGCGCCCGCCGCGTGAACCAGATAATCAATCGAACCGAATTTTTTCACCGATTCGTCAACTAACGCCTTTACGTCCGCTCCGATTGAAGCGTCGGCGGCGAGCGATAAAACTTCCGCGCTGCCGCCGGCGTTTAATTGATATTCGGCTTCCAGCAACTGCGATTCATTGCGCGCGCTGATGACGACGTTTGCGCCGGCTTTTGAAAACAGTTCAGCCGATACCAGTCCGATGCCGCGCGACGCGCCGACGATTAAAGCGGTTTTTCCTTCAAGATTCATTTTCATTCGATTTCCCTTTTCTCGATATTGTTTACAAACTGAATTTAGTTTATCAAACGCCGTTTGAATGTATAGATTTCAGCTTTCCGTATTTGATACGCTGGACGCGCATTTAATTTATAGCAATAATTTTTATATGAATATAGAAGTTACGCAGTTGAACGGATATTTGATAATAATAGAGCATGAATCCGCCGAAATGCTCTGAAGATGATTACATTAATTTTGTCATTGCTTCTCCAAAGCAGTTGACCGCGACAGAAGCTGCTCGCGTGCAGCCAGAGAGCCAAAACGCTCCGGCACATGACGCTTTTACTCGCCTTCTTTCCCGGCTTGAGCCTAATGCTGAAACGCTCTGGCACGAAGCACAAACACAGATTAGCAAAGAGTCCGGCATTTTGGTCTTGGATGATTCGACTCTTGATAAACCGTTTTCCAAACATAACGCTTTGGCTTCCAGACATTGGTCTGGAAAACACAAGGCGGTTGTTTTGGGCATTAACCTGATTACTTTGCTCTGGACTGACGCTGAGCGCGCGGTTCCGACTGATTATCGAATTTTTGATAAAGATACGGACGGCAAAACGAAAAACGATCATTTTCAGGATATGCTTATCGAAGCTCACAAGCGCGGCTTTTCTCCGCAACTTGTTTGTTTCGATAATTGGTATTCTTCGATTGAAAATCTGAAACTCTGTCGCGCTTTGGGCTGGCATTTTCTGACTCGCCTTAAATCAAATCGGCGTGTCAATCCGGATAAAGAAGGTTTGAAACCAATCTCTGAGATTTTCATTTCCGCTGCCGGGCGCCTCGTTTGGCTGCAAGGCTTTGGCTTGATACGAGTGTTTCGGACAGTTGAGGAAAACGGCAACGCGAAACACTGGGCGACAAGCATCGTCGAAATGACAGAAGAGATGCGCAAAGAGTCTGCAAGGCAAGCCAACAGGATCGAGCAATATCATCGCGGAATCAAGCAATTTTGTTTGATAGAGCGTTCGCAAGCTCGGCGTCGCCGACCGTGGCTCAATCACATCTTGCTTTGTTTGCGAGCGTTTTTGCGTCTTGAATGTCATTGTTATCGAAGAAAAGTTAGTTGGCACGAAGCGAAAGTTGGAATTATCAGAGAAGCGCTTCGTGTTTATTTGGCAAATCCAACATATTCACTTATGCCAACTGCGTAACTTCTATGAATAATTCCGACGCAGCATTTGCGCCGCTGATTCTAACCTTGAAACTCGACGCCGAATCGTTCGCTTTTTTCGATGCGTTGCGGCGAAAACATTTTCCCGCCGAACGCAATTTTTTATCGGCGCACGTCACGCTTTTTCACAATCTGCCGGGCAGCCGCAGAGAACAAATCGAAACGGACTTGAATCATTTGTGTCGCCGCTATAAAACTTTTCCGCTGCGTTTTTCTCGTTGGCGTTTTCTTGGACGAGGGTCGGCAATCGAAATCGAATCGGCGGAATTAAACAGTCTGCGCGATGAGTTGAAAAACAAATGGAATGATTGGCTGACCGCTCAAGACCGCCAAAAATTTCAACCGCATATCACCGTTCAAAACAAAGTCGCGCCCGGTGCGGCTCGTCTTTTGTTCGAGAAGTTATCCGCCGAGCGGTCGGGCAAAGACGGCGCGGGCATCGGCATCCAGCTTTGGCATTATTTGAACGGTCCTGAAATTAGCCGGAGAGTTCTGGTTTGAATAAAACAACGTCCAATTTACTGCGACCGCAAAATCGCCAAAGGTTTTCTAAACAGCACGTCGAAGCTGGCGACCGCGCCGACAATCATTACGAGCGCGGCGGTTATTAAAACGCCGAGAACGGTTAAACCCGCATCGAATTCCCATTCGATAAGAAAAACGTATTTGGCGGCGGCGAACGACAGAAGCGTGGCGAAACCCGCGCCGATGACGCCCGCCAAAACGCCTAAAAGTCCGTATTCGGCGAAAAGAATCGCGGCTAAGGTCGCGCGTCTTGCTCCCAGTGTCTTTAAAATCGCGTTTTCGTAAATCCGCTGCGATTTCGTTAGCCCGATTGAGCCTATAAGAATCAGCATTCCGCTTAAAATCACGAAGCTGCCGACAAAAGAAATTGCCAGCACGAAATTATTGACAAGTTTTTGCACGGCGACGACGACTTCGGCGACATCGAAAATCTGGACGTTCGGAAATTCATCAATCACGCTGCGCTGCAGCCGGGCGCGTTCGGTTTCGGGAATTCTTTTCAAAACCGTGGCGACGAAAGTCTGCGGCGCTTTCTCCAACATTCCCGGTCGAAAAACGAAGATGAACGCCGTGCGCGTGTTTCGCAAATCGAGTTTGCGAAGGCTTGTGACGCGCGCGTTAATTTTTCTGCCCGAAATGTCGAACGTCACCCAATCGCCGACCGCGACATTCAAAGCGCGGCTAATTCCCTCTTCAATCGAAACTTCCGTTTCATCCGAATTTGTCGCCGCGTTCCACCATTCGCCCGCGATGACGGTTTCGTTTTCGTCCAGATTCGGGCGGTAAGTGACGGCGAATTCGCGTCCGATTTGTCCTTGCCGTTCGCGGACTTCGCTCCTTGAGAAATCGAACGGCTCGCCGTTGACGAGCGCGACGCGCGCTCTGATCGTCGGAACGACTTGCACGGTTTCGCTCGTCGCCGTTTCGACGATTGTTTTCAATTGATCAATTTGGCTTTTTTGAATGTCTATAAAAAACAAGCTCGGCAAAGTTTGGTTGCGCGTGAAATCAAATTCCCGGATCAGATTCGCCTGCAAAGACTGCACAGCGAGAACGACGAACGCGCCCAAGCCGACGGCTAATAAAATGATGCGCGTTTGATTGCCCGGGCGATACAGCGAGTTGACGGCTTGCGCGACCGAGAACGAGCCGAAGTTTTTCAGCCGCCGAAGCAGTTTTGTCAGCACAATCGCCGCCAGGTATAAAACCAGAGATGTCGCACCGAGACCGGCGAGAAAAATCGCGCCGACTTTGAGCGAACCGGCTTGCCATGCCGCTACGCCGAGCAAACCGGCGAGCGACACCGCGCCGAAACTCCATTTCGTCCAATCCAAGCGGCGCATCTTTTCGCCCGCTTCATCGCGCAGCAGCAGATTCGGTTTTATCGTGCGAACCTGGAGAAGCGGCAGCGCGGAAAAAAGAAGTGAAATTAAAACGCCGAGCAAAACGCCCTGCCACGCGGTCGAAAAATGCACGGCGTAACTCATCGCTTCGGGCAAAGCGTCGGCGAATCGCCAACGCGCAAACCACAAAAAGATTTGCGCCAGCAGCACGCCAAACAAGCTGCCGATCAAACCGAGCGTTAAAATCTGCAAAAGATAAACCGCGATAACCTGCGTTCCGCCCGCGCCGAGGCATTTCAAAACGGCGATGGTTTTGCGTTTCTGCTCGACGAAAACCCGCGCCACGTTCCACACGCCGACGCCGCCCAAAACCAAAATTAATAGTCCGGTCAGGGAAAGATAATTTTCCGTGCGCTCGAATTGCGCATTCAGATTTTCCTGCGTTTCGCGGTAAGACTGCACGGTGACGGTCGTGCCTTTGAGCGCATCGCGCAAAGTTTTAACAAGCGCGTTCGGATTGTCCGACGTGCGGTATAAAATGCGGCGGCGAACTCTGCCGCTATTGCGCGTGATGCCCGCCTCGTCAAACGCCTTTTTCTCAATGAAGACGCGGGCGCCCAACCGAAAACCGCCCGCGCCGCCACCCGGTTCGCGGTCGAATGCCGCGCGAATCTCAAAATCCGCTTCGCCGATACGAATTTTATCGCCAATTTTCAAACCGAGTTTTTCGAGCAGAATCGGAGCGACGACCGCGCCGCGATTCTCAAGCAGACGATAATCAAATTGCCCGCCGCCGGTCATCGTAAATGTTCCGACAAGAGGAAACGGCGGCTCGATGCCTTTCAGTTCGACAAAGCTGAACGTTTGATTAGCAGCGGCAACGGGTCGCGCCATCGCCGAAGTTTCAATCGCTTCGTTGCGCGCTTCGACGATGTTCGACGCGCCGATAACCGATTCGATTTTTTCAACGTCGGTCGGCGAAAAATCATTTGTCGAATTGACCACCAAATCGGCGGTAAGCAGTTCGCGCGCATCGCCGCCAACCGCTTTGTTTAAGTTTTGAATCAAGGAGCGCAAGGCGACGATTGAGCCGACGCCGATGGCGATGCAGAGAAAGAAAAACAAAAGCCGCCGCCACGACGAGCGAATTTCACGAGCGGTTAAATTGAATATAAAGTTCATAAAAATCTTGAAACCGCAGATAAACACAGATTGACACAGACAAAATCCAAAAAAGTATCTGTGTCAATCTGTGTTTATCTGCGGTTGGACTTTCTTCTCATCGCTTAAAACGCGCCCGTCTTTTAAGATGATTTGCCGCTGCGCTCGTTCGGCTAAAAACTGGTCGTGCGTGACCAAAATCAAAGTGATATTATTTTTAGAATGCAAATCGGTCATCAACTCAAAGATATGCGAGCCGTTGCGCGAATCGAGATTGCCGGTCGGTTCGTCCGCCAGAAGGATTTTCGGTTGGTTGGCAAACGCGCGGGCAATGGCGATGCGCTGCTGTTCGCCGCCGGAAAGCTCGGTCGGGTAATGATGACCGCGATTGGTTAAATCAACGTCAATTAATAATTCGCGCGCGCGCTGCTTCGCATCTTTCAAACCCAAAATCTCCATCGGAATCAGCACGTTTTCAAACGCCGTCAAGCTCGGAATCAAGTGAAACGATTGAAAGATAAAGCCGATTTTTCGGCTTCTCAATTCGGCTAAGTCGTCTTCCGTCATCGCGGTTACGCTGTCGCCGTCAATCGTGATGTTGCCTGAAGTCGGCGCGTCGAGTCCGGCGATTAACCCGAGCAAAGTTGATTTTCCGCTGCCGGAGGCGCCCGTTACGGCGACGAATTCGCCGTCTGGAATCGTAATCGAAACCGCATCTAAAATTGTCAAATCTTCTGTGCCTGAGCGCACGACTTTCGTCACGCTGTTTAATTCGATCATAAAATTAAGGATACGTTTCCATGAACAGTTCGATTTTTTCCCAAATTTCGCTTTCGGTTTCTTCGTCCAGATTTTCTTTCTCAGCCGGAATTGATTCGAGGATTTCATCCAATTCGTTTTTCATCCGGTCGTATTCGTCATCGGCTTCGGATTCCTCGGAGAAATAGCGCGTGTGCATCATCCAGCCGTAAACTCCGCATGTGACGGCGAACGGCGCGGAACTGCCTTCTTCTTCCAGAGTAATACGCGCGCCCGATTCGTGTTCTTCGTCGCGCACGATTGCCCCGCCGTCCGCGCCGACCGTGCCGACGGAATAACCCGCGTCATAATCCGACCAATTTGTTTTGATACTCATTTTCAAGTTAGACGTTTCTTCGCTCAAACTGCAAAAATTAATCATAACTTTTCAAAAACCGGCTAACAAGTTCGGCGTAAACTGCATCAAAAACCGTGTATTAATTTTATAAATTTCCATTCAAAAATATGTTACAACTTATTCGGGCGGCAGCAATTTTATGTTTTATTTCAGCGGCGGTTATTTTTTCGGCGTGCGGCGTGTCCGTCGCCGAACAGCAAGCGAACAAACGAACAGAGAAAAAGCCGCCGGTGCAAATCGCGTCGGACAAGCCAAAAATTGTTGCCTTTGGCGATAGTCTGACGGCTGGTTTCGGGTTGGCGGAAAAAGAATCGTATCCGTATCTTTTGCAGGAACGCCTGAAAGCCGACGGTTACGATTATGAAGTCGTCAACGCGGGCGTTTCCGGCGAAACCAGTTTGGGCGGATTGGAGCGGATTGATTGGGTTTTGGAACAGGAAAACGTGCGAATTTTAATACTCGAACTCGGCGCGAACGACCTTTTGCGCGGTTTGCCGGTGGCGAAAATGAAAGACAATCTCGACCGCATAATAAAAAAAGCCAAAGCGAAAAACGTCGAAGTTTTGCTGTGCGGAATGCTTGCCCCGCCGACGATGGGCGCGCGGTATCAACGCGAGTTTGTGACGGCTTTCCCCGACTTGGCGACCGCCAACAAAGTCGAATTTCTACCGTTCGTTCTCGAAGGCATCGCCCTCAACCCGAAACTTAATCAGGGCGACGGCATTCATCCAAACGCGGAAGGTGCGAAAGTTTTGATGGCTAATGTTTATAAAGCATTGCAGCCGCTTTTGAAAAAATAATTTACAGCCGCGAACAGATACGCGCAGAAGAACACGAAAATATTAAATGATAAATATTTCGTGTTTTTTTGCGTCTGTGCATGGCTAAACTTTTCGATTTCGCTTATCTTTTAATTTATGAACGTCACACATCTCGAATGCGGCAACTGCCACAAGGAACACGAAGCCAATGTTTTGCAAAACCTGTGCGTCGAATGCGGCAAGCCATTGCTTGTTCGCTATGATTTACACGAAGCCGCAAAAACTTTGACGAAAGAATCGCTCAAAAGTCGCCCTGAAAATCTCTGGCGTTACGCGGAAGTTCTGCCAGTCGAAAACGCGGAAAACGTCGTTTCGCTGGGCGAGGGTTTCACGCCGCTTTTTGTCGCCGAAAAGCTCGCCGCGACTCTGCCGATTAAACTCAATCTTTATATCAAAGACGAATCCACGAATCCGACGCAGAGCTTTAAGGCGCGCGGAATGTCGGCGGCGGTTTCGATGGCGAAAGAATTGGGCGTAAAAAAAGTTGCCGCGCCGTCGGCGGGAAATGCGGCGGGCGCGCTTGCCGCCTACGCTTCACGCGCCGGAATGGAAACTTTTTTATTTATGCCGAAAGATACGCCGCGAGCGAACATTATCGAATGCGAACAGACCGGCGCAAATGTCAATTTGGTTGACGGTTTGATCACCGATTGCGGCAAAATCGTCGCCGAACGCAAAGACGCCGAAGGCTGGTTTGACGTTTCGACTTTGAAGGAACCGTATCGCGTCGAAGGTAAAAAAACAATGGGCTACGAACTCGCCGAACAATTCGATTGGACTCTGCCCGACGTGATTTTATATCCGACCGGCGGCGGAACGGGATTAATCGGAATGTGGAAAGCGTTTGACGAAATGGAGGCGATGGGCTGGATAGATTCAAGGAGACCGCGAATGGTTTCCGTCCAATCAATCGGCTGCGCGCCGATTGTGAAAGCGTTTCACGAAGGCGAAACTTTCGCCGCCGAATTTCCCAACGCCGCCACCGTTGCTTCCGGTTTGCGCGTGCCGAAAGCCATCGGTGATTTTTTAATTTTAGATGCTCTACATAAATCTGGCGGAACTGCCGTCGCTGTAACTGACGAAGATTTAATAAATGCCGTCAAAGAAATCGGCGCGACGGAAGGTTTGTTCTGCGCGCCCGAAGGCGCGGCGTGTCTGCCGGCTTTGCGCAAATTGATTGAACAGGATTTGGTCAAAGAAAACGAAACGGTCGTGATTTTTAATACTGGCGCGGGCGTAAAATATCTGGAATGTTTTTAGTCCGTTGTCCGTTGTCCGTTGCTAGTCGAGTCTTAGTAAATTTGCTCATAGAAACGATTGAGTTGTAGCGGGCGCGGCGCACGCAAGCTAGATTTTATGAACGTCGCTTCCGCGGTTCGCGCCCAATGACTTGTTAGATTTCGCTTCATCTTTAGACTGTGAGTTTAACTTTTCCTACTTCTCCATTGCAGAATAGCGAAAATAATTATAAACAATACTGGCTCGATTATGAATAAGAAAACACTCAAACTGCCGCCAACCGCTCCAATGCCACTGCCTTCACGATTACCAATCATTACAATTAATAAAGGATAAAAAATGTAGATAACCGCTACAACAAAAGTGAGAATAAGCGAAAGCAGCAAAGCCAATAAAACATTTCTACTTGTCATAATGATAATTTTAATCCTCAACCCCACGAAATAGGAAAAAATCTAACTTAGCCTGCAACGGACTACGGACTATCAAAGGCTTCAAACCATTTCGTTTCGATATTTTGTAAAACTTCGCAGTCGCAATAGCCGCCGTTTTCGTTGAGCCAACTCATCACGCGCGGCATATCCAAACGTTTTTCCATCAGAAACTGCATCGTAAATCTGAGATTATGAACGCACGATTCGTTTTGCAAACGCCGGTCTAAATAATCGAATAAATCTTCGATTTGTTCTTTTGTCGCGGGCAGCGATTCGAGAAATCGCTCACGTTCTTCGCCGCTCAGTTGCGCCCAAACTTCGAGTTGTCTTTTTTTGATTAAAGGCATACGTTTAAATTTCCGCTAATAAATTGTTTCTTTCCGCTTCTTCAAATTCTTTTCGCTTTATTCCTTCGCGTCCGTCGTAGGCTATAAATTTCGGCAACAGAATCGCCAGCACAATCGTGCCGAGAATCGTCAAAACGCCGCCGGAAATGATCGAAGTTTTGACGCTGAAAAAATGCGCGACGATTCCGGCTTCGGCGTTGCCGAGCATCGGTCCCGTCAGATAGCTTATCATTTCAATGCCCGCCAGACGTCCGCGAAAATGCGTCGGAATCGTTTGATTCCAAACGGTGCTGCGAAATATGCCGCTGATCATATCGAAAAATCCCGCCGCGCCCAAAAAGAAAAGCGCGAGCCAGAGATTGTCCGACAGACCGAAAAAGATAATCGCCGCGCCCCACAAACCCGCCGCTAAAGTTATCGCCAAACCGTGTCGGTGAACGCGCTTTGCCCAACCGGAAGTCAGACCGGCGACGAGCGCGCCGACGGCGATTGCCGAAAATAAAAAGCCGACCGACGCGCCGCCATACATCGCGGCGATGGCTGGGAAAAGCGCAATCGGCATCCCGAAAAGCATCGCGTTGATGTCAATCAGATAAGTTCCCAAAAGTTCCTGGCGGCTGACGGCGTAGCGAAAACCTTTTTTTATAGATTCAAAACTCGGCTGTTCGGCATCGGGCGCGGGCGGCACGGCACTGATTAGCCAAACCGCGATTAGCGACGCGATGAAAGTGATCAAATCAATCGCGTAAGCGATGCTCGCGCCAAAACTCGAAACGATAAAACCGGCAACTATCGGGCTGATAATCGCGCCGACGTTATAGCGAATCGAATTCAGCGCCGAAACCGCCGACATATATTCGAGCGGCACGATGCGCGGAATCAACGCTTCGAACGACGGACGCTGCAACCCGGAAAGTCCGGCGTGGATGCCGACGCAGACGAACAAAATCCAAATCTGCGGGCGCGGCAACAAAGAATTTCCCAACAAAATTGCCGTCACAATCGTCTGCCCGACTTCGGTCAGCCGCAGCATTCGCCGCCGGTCAACCGCATCCGCCAGCGCGCCGCCGATGAACGCCAGAACGAACATCGGGACGAATTCCGCGATGCCGATTAAGCCGACCATCAAAGTTGATTTGGTCAGTTGATACATCTGAATCGGCACGACGACAAACGACATCATCGAACCGAAAAACGAAACGAGCTGACCGAAAAACAGATAGCGGTAATCTGGCGAGATTTTGAGCGGCGTCAAGTCTATTAACATTCGGTTAAAGTTTCACGGGATGAAGCGGATTGACGAGATTCGCTTCATCGGACGGTTTTCTTTCGCGTCGCCCGTCTCGGCTATTCGATGACGCCGATGGTGTGATTTTTAACGGACAATTTTGATGCGTCATTTGTTTCAGCCGAGCGTTTAATCGGGGGCGGATTTTGCTATTAGAGATTTTGCTTCCCGAATCGCCTCGTCTAAATTCGTCACTTTGCCGTCAAGTTGCATTTCATAAACCGCTTTTATAATTTCACCGATTCGCGGACCTTTTTCCAGCCCCAATTCAAGCAAATGCCGCCCCATCAAAATTCCTTTCGGCGCTTCGATCTCGATTGCCAATTCGCGCGCCCGTTCGATAAACCATTCTTGCGGCACCGCGTCAAACCATCGCTCGCGCGGAATCCAATCGGCGTTTCTGCCAAGCGTGTCGGCTCGCGCCACGCGATAAAGCAAATCCGGCTCAACTTTCCGCGCCAAACGCCGGAACGCGCCGTCGCCCGGTCTGGCTTTGTAAAATTCGCCAGGTTTAAGGTGGTAACGCACAAGCTGGATAATCTGCTCTCGCACTTCGTAGCCGTCTAAAGTATAGATTCCCAATTTATCAAGAAAAGAAACGGTCGGTTCGACGCCGGCTTCGTCGTGCGCGTGCGAACGCCAGCGACCGTCGAAAAAGCGCGTCGTCGCGGGTTTGCCGAAATCGTGACACAATGCGCCGAGCATCACGGTAACTTTCTTGGCATACGGCAAATCGTCAATCAATTCGGCGGCGCGGTCAACAACCAGCAAAGTATGCACATCAACATCGCCTTCGGGATGCCACTCTTTTTCTTGCGGTACGCCGACGAGCGCCTGCATTTCGGGAAACAGTTGTTCGACCACACCCAAATCATAAAGCCATTTTAGACCGATTGAAGGTTTTTCAGCTTTTAATAATAATTTTTCAAACTCGCTCCAAATTCTTTCCTTCGGCAAATCAGTTAAATCAATTCGCCGGCAAATCTCGACGGTTTCCGTGTCAATCTCAAACTCGAAACGCGCGGCAAACTGTGCCGCTCGCAGCACGCGCAACGAATCTTCGGCGAAAGTTTCTTTTGAAACGTGACGAATTAATTTCCTTTCAATATCTTCGTATCCGCCGTAAATGTCAACGATTTCACCGGTTAAAACGTCTTGTAAAATAGCGTTTATCGTAAAATCGCGGCGCTTAGCCGCTTCCGCAAACGACATTTGCGGGTCTCCTTCGACGACAAAACCCTTGTGTCCGCGAGACACTTTTCTCTCACGGCGCGGAAGGGAAACATCTAAATCTTGTCCGATTTTATAGACGGTAAATGCTTCACCAACCACGTCAACTTTGCCGACTTGTTCAAGAATTTCTCTTAACTTCGGCGGCTCTATTCCGTAGATTTCAACGTCCCAATCTTTTGGCTCAACGCCCATTAACCAATCGCGCACACAGCCGCCGACAAGCATTGCGCGCCCGCCGTTTGCTTTGACGGCTTCGGCGAGTTTGAGAATTTTTTCCTGTAAATGCCTCATCACACCTAAAAATCTGCTTTTGTAAGCTAACAAGCAGATTAAATTTTTTGCCGTTTGCTATTCTTTTTTCAGATACGCGCAAGCGTTCGGTTTTCCTTAGTAGGAAACCTTTAAATGATTGCCCGCATCAACCTTATCGGGAGCGAGTTAAAGATGAAAACCAAACTTACAAAATATTCGCAAAAACACAGCAATTCACTAGAGTTTCTAAGAGTTGCGATTATTGGACTGCTAATTTCAGTTTCAATAATTGCAGTGTCAAATTTGATTTATGCAATCAAATTGATGCTTTTCGGATAAATCTGTATAAGCGAGCTATTTTCAACATATTTTAGGGTTTGCCTAGACGTTCTTGTAAATGATCGCGCAAGACAGAGACATTAACTCTATCTTGCGTCCATGTATCTCTGTCGCGCACGGTGACCGCGTTGTCTTCCAACGATTCGTGATCAACCGTCACGCAGAACGGCGTTCCGATTTCGTCTTGCCGGGCGTATAATTTTCCGATACCGCCCGTGTCGTCGTAAACGGTTCGCATTGCGGGCAGCAGTTGTTTTTTCAAACCCTTCGCCATCGCCACGATTTCCGGTTTGTTTTTCGCAAGCGGCAGAACTGCGACTTTGATTGGCGCGAGTTCGGGCTTTAGTTTTAGAATCACACGCGTCTCGCCTTTATCGTTTGTTTTCTCAGTGTAAGCGTCCATCAAAATCGCCAGCAGCGTCCGGTTCACGCCGACCGCCGGCTCGATAACATAAGGGTAAAATCTCTGTTTCGTCGCTTCATCAAAATACGATAAATCTTCGGTCGAGTCGGGATTAATGCGTTTTCCTTCGGCATCTTCCGGCTTTTTCGAGTGCGCTTTCAAATCGAAATCTTTGCGGTTGGCAATTCCCATCAATTCGTCAAATTGTTTTTCTTCATCTTCGCGTTCGGGAAAAAAGCGATACAAAATATCAACCGTGCGTTCGGCGTAATGCGCCAGTTCTTCTTTTGTCTGTTCGTAGAGTTTGAGATTTTCGCCGGAGATTCCCAAACTGTAAAACCATTTCTGAAACTCGTCAATAAACTCCTGATGAATCCCAGGCGCATCTTCCGGTTGACAGAAATACTCCATTTCCATCTGCTCGAATTCTCTGGTGCGGAAAATAAAATTGCCGGGCGTGACTTCGTTACGAAACGCTTTGCCGATTTGCGCGATGCCGAACGGCAGTTTGCGGCGCGATGTGTCCAGCACGTTTTTGAAATTGATAAAAATTCCCTGCGCCGTCTCCGGTCTTAAATACGCCAGCGCCGTTTCATCGTCTTCGGCGGAAACCGCGCCGACCGTTGTGCGAAACATCAGGTTAAATTCGCGGGCATCGGTCAAATCGCATTCTTTATCTTCGCCCGGATGGATTGATGGATGCTTCGGACAAGTTACATCCTGCAATTTATCGAGGCGAAATCTGCCTTTGCAATTGCGGCAATCAACGAGCGGATCGGAGAAAGTCGTTTCGTGTCCAGAATACTTCCACACCAGGCGATTTTGGATAATCGAAGAATCGAGTCCTTCGATGTCGTCGCGTTCGTGGACGAGCCATCGCCACCACGATTGTTTGACGTTGTTCGCCAATTCCACGCCGAGCGAGCCGTAATCCCAACTGCTGCCAAGTCCGCCGTAAATGTCCGAGGCGGGAAAAACGAATCCGCGCCGTTTTGATAAAGAGACGATTGTTTCGATATTCGGTGCTGCCATAATTTTATAAAAAATCAATGGTAAATGGTAAAACGCGTTTGGTAAAGTCGGCTTTAAAACAAAAAGGACGACCGAAGCCGTCCTCTTAATAATAATTTCGCTTTTTTATTCTTTCGGCACCGGCGGCTGCGCGCCCGGCGGAATAACCCATAAATCATACGTCGTTTTCGGACGCGTTCCCCAATTGGTAATTACGATGCGGCGCGGGTCAATACCGCGAGCTGTAACCAGGTAATCCAATGTCCGCTTACTCAAGAGTTCGACTTTTCCGGCTCGCTCGCTCGCTTTGTCCGTGCCTTGATACATAATGATATAACCCTGCGCATCGGGATTGTTTTGCAGTTCGATGGCGAATGCGTCGAGTCTCGCTTTGTCGTCGTCAAAGGAACTCGACTCGAATTCATCGAAGCGGCGCGGCGCCGGCGGCGCCGGCAAGCTTTCTACTACGGTCGGAACGGAAATCCTCTGACGACAAGCCGCGTCATAAACGCCGTCGTTCACGTCAAGGTCGGCGGTGATCGTTTGTCCGCCCAATCCTTTCGTATCAATTGTTATCGAAGACGTTCCGAGTCCGCTCGTAATGTTCAGATTGTTCGGCGAGACCGTCCAATTGTAATTGACCGGAATCGCTCCGGCAGTTACTAAATTGGTCGAAGCAAAAGTTATCAAATCGCCTTCCATCACTCTTTCGGGTCCGTCAACTCTGATGTTGTAAGGACAGGCTCTCGTCGTTACTTCTTCGACGATTTTCAGACAGACGCAATTCTTAACGTCTTTTCTGATTTCGATTTCCTTTGAAAAATTTTTGCCGTTTGGTCCTTCGATAATGAGCTGGTGCATACCGGGCGGCAGATAGAATTCCGCCGGCGTGTTGACGCCGCTCATTCCCAAAAGCTGATTGTTGACTTTGACCGGATAAGCGACCGGCGTGGTTTTCACCGTCAGCGTCCCCGTATTCCTGGGTCGTCCCGCATTTTGGGCGAAAGTTGTGGCGGTCGTCAAACCGAAAGTGAGCATCAGCCCAACGAACAATAAATTGTATCTGATATTTCGCATCTCTTTTATCCTCAAAAATTTGTTGTGATAAAGGCAAATTAATTTCGCACCCGGATTCCTCAGCAAAAATGAACGAAAACCTTTCAACCGTTCGGTCGAATGCTTTCATCTTCGATTGTTATTTTACGATTCGATTTCGTCATCACTCTTCTTACCGAATCGGCGGCGCGCTGCCATTCCGATACTGGCAAGCCCCGTCCCGAACAATATAATTGTCATCGGCTCAGGCACCGGCGCGGGCGGTGTCGGAGTCGGCGGCGGCGGCGTCTGAATCGTCGGCGGCGTCTGAATCGTCGGCTGATCCTCGTCGTCGCCTGTCGGAATTAAAAACGCGAGCGGAACAGCCCCAAAGCCTAATGTCCAATTCGGAAAAGCAGCGGCGATCACCGGCGGCAGCGGATTATTTTCGCAATCGCACACTTCTTCTTCGACAATTTCACTGCGCGTTTCCGTAATTACGCGGTCGTCCTGGGTCGGCGGCACGTTCTTTTTTTTATCATCGCTCATTAAAACAAGGTCATCATCCGCCAGACGCAACTGCGCGAAACTGCCGGCGCCAGCCTTGCCCGGTTTGGCGTTGACTACCTGCACGACTTGATTAAATTGGACAGGCGCCGCAGTTGCCGAATTTGTCGCCGCCATTACCGAGTATAATGCGAGGATGGATAGAAAAAATCTAAAATTTGAACTTTTCATTATCTTTTTTCCTTAACTATTTTCAATTGCGCGCAAACATATACATTCCACGCGTCAATGGGAGAGGAAACAATAGTTTGTTCATTCATTGCAATTTGCCCAACTATACCAAAAACAAAAAAAATTGCAATCATTATTTATTATATTCCCCGCCGATTTCAACTTAAACTGTTGATTTTATTAGCCATTCAAGTTGATAGAAGTTCTAATAGTGATTGATTTCCAGAATTATTTCAAAGTTTTTAAGTAAAATTATCAATCTAAAAAGTATTAACTTTTTCTTTGTGTCTGCAATAAAAATTTGTAATTTCGCCTTTTCTATTTTTTACACTGGCGAACTTTTCGTAGAAACGACAGATATAACGCTGTTTCCACGAAAGGTTTGTTTATTTTCCGACATTATTTTACATTTGCCCGCATAGAAAGTGCTGTTTGAACGCTGGAAAACCGTAATGTCGAATCTGCCGTCGCCATCGTAATCGGCTAGCCGATGACTTTAAAGGCAACGGAACAAACGAGCGGACACTTGCCGCGCTTGAACAGCCGATTACATTGATTTCATCTGTCGCTTTGGTCGCCGGGCGATACGCAGATTGCGCTTTCGCTCGGCACAATCAACAGCAACGTAGTGTTGATTGAAAATCAAAATATAACCGGGAGCGGGTCTTGAGAGTCCGCGCGGAGATTACGCGAGCAATCTAAAAAGCATCGGTTAAATTCAAATTTGAATTTAACCGATGCTTTTTAGATTGCTCGCGCACTCAAAGCGGACGAGCTATTCGCGCTCCCGGTGTTCGCATTTTTATCTCGAACCGCGTCAAAACAAAAAGGCAAAAGTCGGAAATTGAATCTGAACTTTTACCTTTTGAATTTTTACTTTAACCCTCTTGCGCCTGCGCCTTTTCTTCTTGCAAAACCGATTTGCGCGAGAGTTTGATTTTGTTGCCTTCCTTGCCGATGCACTTGACCATAATTTGCTGACCTTCTTTTAATTCGTCGCGCACGTCGCGGATTCTACGGTCTGAAATCTCCGAGATATGGAGCAGACCGTCGAGTCCGGGAATGATTTCGACGAACGCGCCGAAATCAACTATTCGGGAAACCGTGCCGAGATACGTTTCGCCGATTTCCGCTTCGGCGGTTAAAGCGCGAATTCGCGCCAGAGCCGCTTGCGCCGCATCGCCGTCGGCGGTGGCGATGTTGATCGTGCCGTCGTCGGCAACGTCAATCTTCGCTCCGGTCTCTTCCGTGATCGAACGAATCATTTTGCCGCCCGGTCCGATGACATCGCGGATTTTATCCGGGTTAATTTTAATGGTGATAATGCGCGGCGCGTACGGGGAAATTTCCTCGCGCGGTTTATCTATCGCTTGCTGCATTTTATCCAAAATATGCAGCCGACCTTTTTTCGCCTGCTCCAGCGCTTCGGACAAAATCATCGCGTTGATGCCGCCAATTTTAATGTCCATTTGCAGAGCGGTGATGCCGTCGGCGGTTCCGGTAACTTTGAAATCCATGTCGCCGTAATGGTCTTCCGCGCCCGCGATGTCTGACAAAATCGCGTAACGATTGCCTTCCATCACCAAGCCCATCGCCACGCCCGCAACCGCTTTTTTGATAGGCACTCCCGCGTCCATCAAACTCAAACAGCCGCCGCAGACGCTCGCCATCGAGCTTGAGCCGTTCGATTCGGTAATTTCAGAGACGATGCGAATCGTATATGGAAATTCCTCTTCGCTCGGCATAACCGATTCGAGAGCGCGTCTGGCTAAATTGCCGTGTCCGATTTCCCGGCGCGATGAGCCGCCGAAACGTCCCGCTTCGCCGACCGAATATGGCGGGAAATTATAATGCAGCATAAAACGTTTTTTGACTTCGCCTTTTTCCAAATCGTCGGTGAACTGCTCGTCCATTTTCGTTCCCAAAGTCGCCGTGACAATCGCCTGCGTTTCGCCGCGAGTAAATAATGATGAGCCGTGAACGCGCGGCAGCCAGCCGACTTCGCACGAAATCGGACGGATTTCGGAGAATTTACGTCCATCGGGACGGCGGCGATTGCCGAGCATATCTTCACGAAAGATTTTTTCTTTCAGATGCGAGAAGACCGCGCTTGATCCCAAGCGTTTTTCTTCGTCGTCAGCATAGTTTTCGACGACTTCTTTTTTCAACGCGTCAACCGCCGCGTAAGAAGTGATTTTGTCTTTGCCGGTCGTGTCGAGTGCTTCGCGCATTCGGTCGCCGTATTTATCTTCGACCTCTTTAATATATGCTTCGTCGAGCGTCGCCCGTGTGAATTCGCGTTTTTGAATATCCAACGCTTTAAATAGTTCTTTCTGCCAGAGACACAGCCGTTTGATTTCCTTATGCGCGAGCAGCAAGGCTTCGAGCATTATTTTTTCCTCGACTTCGTTTGCCTGCGCTTCGACCATTACGATGGCTTCTTCGGTTCCCGCGACAATCAAATTGAGCAATGATTCGCGCCGTTCGTCATACGTCGGATTAATGAGGTATTTGCCGTCTATCAAACCGACGCGCACGGCGGCAATCGGATTTTCAAACGGAATATCGGAAAGATACATCGCTACGGACGCGCCCGTAATAGCGATGACATCCGGGTCATTGTCCGCGTCGGCGGAAATCACCGAGCCGACGATTTGCGTTTCAAAACGATAGCCTTCGGGAAACAGCGGGCGGACGGGACGGTCAATCAGGCGGCAGGTTAGAACTTCCTTTTCGTTCGGGCGACCTTCGCGCCGAAAATAATTTCCCGGAATGCGTCCGGCGGCGTAAGTTGATTCGCGGTATTCGACCGTGAGCGGAAAAAAATCCAATCCTTCTTTGGCGGCGCGCGCGCTGACGGCGGTGACTAAAATCATCGTGTCGCCGTAGCGCACGACGACCGCGCCGTCGGCTTGCTTGGCGACTCTGCCCGTCTCCACGATTAAATCTTTGTCGCCTAATTTTATTTTTTCATTCAAGTATTTTCTTTGTGGCATATTTTTCTTTTCCTTATACAATAAAAGACGACCCAGCTACTCCGTGAAAGAAGCTATGGTCGCCTTTGGATTTTCATCAGCGAGTAGTTCTCATTTGCCGGCGGATTTTAATGCGCTGTCACGTTCAGCTACCGCCGACCAATTCTTCGAGAGAACCGATATGTTTAATGACTCGAAGCAGTCAATTCTACGAATCCCAAGTCCAAGTCCAACTTTTTAAGTCATATGTATTTGACCTAAAATTCGGGGCTTAAAACCTGGAATTTTTGTTATCTTCTTAATCCTAACTTTTGAATAATATCGTGATACTGGTTAATATCCTGACGTTTGAGATAATCAAGGAGTTTTCTGCGGCGCGAAACCATTTTGAGTAAGCCCCGGCGCGAGTGATTATCTTTTTTGTGAACCTTAAAATGTTCGGTTAATTCGTTAATGCGCTGCGTAAGCAACGCGATTTGCACGTTTGACGAACCCGTGTCGCTGTCGTGCGTGCGATAATCGGTGACAATAGTTTCTTTTGTTTCTTTTGCGGTTGCCATAACTTTTGTAAAACGGTCTCTCCTTTTGCTCGCAGAAATTTCGCCTTTAACGCGGGCGAACACCACGAAAACTTTATAATTACTAATTTTAGACGGTAATCGGCAATCGGTCAATCGCTTCAATTTATCGCCAACCGCCGCTTGTTTAATACACAAACTCTTCCATAAACTTTGTCGAAAAATCGCCCGCTTGAAATCGCTCATCGTTCATAATTTTCAAATGAAGCGGAATCGTCGTCTTGATTCCTTCGACGACCATCATCTCAAGCGCCCGTTTCATACGGGCAATCGCCAGCTCGCGCGTGCGGGCGTGAACGATAAGTTTAGCAATCATCGAATCGTAAAAAGGCGGCACGACGTAGCCGGGATAAACCGCCGTGTCAACGCGCACGCCCGGACCGCCCGGAATGTTGAAAGCCGTAATTTTTCCGGGCGACGGCGTAAATTTCTTCGGGTCTTCGGCGTTGATGCGGCATTCAATCGAATGCCCGACAATCAATACATCTTTCTGGTCAAAGCCGAGTTCTTCGCCTTCGGCGATGCGAATTTGATTGCGCACGATGTCGGCGAGCGTGACCATCTCCGTTACGGGATGCTCGACCTGGATGCGCGTGTTCATCTCCATAAAATAAAATGAACCGTCTTCGTCGAGTAGAAATTCAAAAGTTCCGGCGCTGGAATAACCGATTTCCTGACAGGCTTTCACAGCAACGGCGCCCATTTTTTCACGCTGTTTTTTGGTGATAACCGGCGAAGGCGCTTCTTCCAATAACTTTTGATGCCGCCTTTGAATCGAGCATTCGCGCTCGCCTAAGTGAATCACGTTGCCGTGTTCATCTGCTAAAACCTGAATTTCGATGTGGCGCGGACGCTCGATGTAGCGTTCGATATACACGCTGCCGTTTTTGAAAGCCGCCAGTGCTTCGGTTTGAGCTAATTCAAGATTTGTTGCCAAATCTTCCGCCTGACGAACGATTCGCATTCCGCGCCCGCCGCCACCAGCCGCGGCTTTGATGATTACCGGAAAACCTATTTCTTTGGCGAGAACGATTGCTTCCTCGCTGTTTTCAATTGGTTCGGGGCTGCCGGGCAAAATCGGCACGCCCGCCGCTTTCATCGTCCGTCTGGCTTCGACTTTATCGCCCATCATCCCGATAACTTCCGGTCGCGGTCCGATAAACTTAATGTTGCAGTCTTCGCAGACCCGCGCAAATCTTTCGGATTCGGCGAGAAAACCGTAGCCCGGATGAATCGCGTCAACATTAGTGATTTCCGCCGCGCTGATAATCGAAGGAATATTCAAATAACTTTGCGCGGAAGGCGGCGCGCCGATGCAAATCGCTTCGTCGGCATAGCGAACGTGCAGCGCGTCTTTGTCGGCGGTCGAATGAACGGCAACGGTTTTGATGCCCATCTCTTTGCACGTCCAGATTATTCGACAGGCAATTTCGCCGCGATTGGCGATTAAAATTTTGCGAAACTCGCGCTTTTTCATTTTCTAAAAATTTTCACCACAAAGGCACGAAGGACACAAAGAAAAGATTTTTTAAATATCTTGTGAACTTTGTGTCTTTGTGCCTTTGTGGTGAAAATTCATCTATTTCTTGATTCCGAAAAGCGGCTGACCGTATTCGACCGATTGACCGTTTTCGACGTAAATTTTCATGACTTCGCCCGAAACTTCCGCCTCGATTTCGTTCATTAGTTTCATCGCTTCGATGATGCAGACAATTGTGTCCGGCGAAACATTACTGCCTTCTTTGACATACGGCTCCTTGTCGGGCGCGGGCGAGCGGTAAAAAGTTCCGACAATCGGCGATGGAATGACGTGCAGATTCGCATCTGTCGCGGTTTCCGTCGAATTTGTTTCACTTTGGCTTTCATTTTTCGGTTGAGCGGTTTGAATCGGCGCGGAAACGGTTGCCGGCGAATATGCTTGTGCCGCTTGAATAATTTGCGGGGCGGGATTTTTGCTTAGGCGAACGCGGATATTTGCGTTTTCAAATTCAAAATCGGTGAATCCGTGTTCGTCAACAAGATTTGCGAGGTCGCGCAGCTCATCCATATTTAACGAAGGTTCTGACGCTTTTTGCGATGAACGGCTGATTTGCTTTTTCGTCGTTTCCTTTTTTGCTGTCGCTGCTTGTTGACTCATCTTCGCTCCCAAATTTTATAGCCGCGAAAAATCACAAAATCACAAAAATTATTTTTGATCTTTTTGCGCCTTTTCGTGGCTATTATTTATTTCTTCGCCGCTAATTCGCGCGGATTATCCACTAACTCAATAACCGCCATTTCCGCGTTGTCGCCTTGGCGCCGACCGAGTTTAATAATTCTGGTGTAGCCGCCGTTGCGGTCTTTATAACGCGCGCCGAGTTCATCGAAGAGAAGCTGCACGGCTTTGACGCCCGCCGTTCTTTCGATTGGCTCTTTGGTCGTTCCCTTCGCGCCGCGAAAACGGCTTTGCTCGGCTTTGAAGGTCGAGTTTCCCGCGTGGAAAAATCTCGCTGCTTGGCGCCGCAAATGCACTTCCTGCGCTTTCGCTGTATCGCCGCTCAAATTTTTCGCTCGCCGAGCCAGCGTAATAACTTTTTCGACGAACGGACGAAGTTCTTTCGCTTTCGGAACGGTCGTTACGATATAACCTTTTTCCGAAATAATCAAAGAAGTCGCCATATTCCGCAGCATTGAAATTCGATGCTCGGTCGTTCTTCCCAATTTACGATGTGCCTTTAAGTGTCGCATAGTTTTAATGAAGGACGAGGAATGAGGAATGAATTAAAATCAATATCTTATTCATCCCTCATCCTTTATCCCTTAGTCTAAGTCCCGTCCGCCCGAACCGGGAATCGGATTTCCCTGCTCGTCGAAATCCATTCCGAAATCCAAGCCCATTCCGTGCAACATATCTTTGATTTCGGTCAACGATTTTTTGCCGAAATTTTTCGTGTGCAGCATATCGCGTTCGCTGCGGCGAATCAAATCACGAATCGAACGGATGTCAGCGTTTTTCAAACAATTATACGAACGCACTGAAAGTTCGAGTTCGTCAACCGAACGGTCGAGCAAATCGTTTCTGAGAAGCGGCGGACGCGCAATGTCTTCAAATTTGAAATCGTCTTCTTCCTCTTCAAAATTAACGAAGATGGACATATGATCTTTGACGAGTTTCGCCGCCAAGCCAATCGAATCGTCGGGTTTGACCGAACCGTCCGTCCAAACTTCAATCGTTAGTTTGTCATATTCGGTATTCGAGCCTTGACGGGTTTTATCTACGCTGTAATTAACTTTTTTTATCGGCGTATGCACCGAATCAATCGGAATGTATCCGACCGACAAATCTTCGTCATTATTAAATTCGGCGGAAACGTAGCCGCGCCCGCTTTTTAGACGCATCTCGATAGTTATATCGCCCTTATCGCTGATCGTTGCGAGGTGAACGTCTTTGTCAAGGATTTCGACATCGCCGTCGGCTTCAATATCCGCGCTGGTCACTTCGCCCGCGCCCTTTTTACTGATAGTCAAAGTTTTCGGACCTTCGCCGTGCAATCTAAATGGAACTTGTTTGAGATTTAAGATAACATCGGTGGCATCTTCGACGACGCCTTTGATTGATGAAAATTCGTGTTCGACGCCCTCGATTTTGACGGCGGTAATCGCTGCGCCCTCGATTGACGAAAGAAGCGCGCGGCGCAGCGAATTTCCGATAGTCGTGCCGAAACCGCGTTCAAACGGTTGGGCGTAAAATTTTCCATAGCGCTCGGTCAATGTTTCCTGTTCGACATTCAAGCGGCTCGGTATTTGGAAATCTGTCCAGTTATTTTGTGCCATATTCTTTTTTAAAAAAGTTTCAGGTTTCAAGTTTCAGGTTTCAAGTTCTTTGCCGTTACTTGAAACTTGAAACCTGAAACTTGAAACTTATCAGACTACTTGCTGTAAAGTTCAACGATCAACTGCTCGTTGATCATCGGATCAATATCGGCGCGAGTCGGCAGAGCCGAAACCGTCACACTCAAATCGTCGCCGCCGCCCGAACTAATCCAATTGGGACGACCGCGCCCGACGGCGGTTTGCCACGCGCCTTCGACGTGCGGATTTCTAACGCTCGTGTCTTTGACCATTACGACATCGCCCATTTTCACTTGAAACGAGGGAATATCAACTTTACTTCCGTTGACTAAAATATGTCCGTGATTAACAAGTTGACGCGCCTGGCGGCGGGAAGTCGAAAAGCCCGCTCGGTAAACGACGTTATCAAGACGGCGTTCAAGCATAAAAAGCAGATTCTCGCCGGTAATGCCTTTTTGTCTGGAGGCTTTCTCGAAATAATTGCGGAATTGTTTTTCAAGCACAAAGTAGATGCGCTTG
This sequence comes from Pyrinomonadaceae bacterium, assembly GCA_030448055.1. Taxonomy (GTDB): domain Bacteria; phylum Acidobacteriota; class Blastocatellia; order Pyrinomonadales; family Pyrinomonadaceae. The sequence continues at coordinate 999,454 of JAUJNR010000001.1, read as the reverse complement.
ACCTTTTGTTTTTCCCGAAGCTGCTGCCCGTAACCGGCGAGAACTTTGCGGCGGGCGGTCGCGCCGTGCATTCCCGGCGGCTGCGTGCCGCGTTTTTCAATCGTGCAGTTCGCCTTAAAGCATTTATCGCCCTTTAAAAATAATTTCGCACCTTCGCGGCGGCACAGACGGCACACCGCAACTCTATATCTAGCCATATAATTTTGTTTTTTGCTTCCGACCCTGGTTATTTGCGATTTTCAATTTGCCATTGTTTCTAATCGTCGCCTGCAAACTGAATCGGCATTTCACCATTTATGGCGGAAAAGTTTACGGGTAAATCTTACCCTTCATCCTTTCGATAATATAAATTAAAGTTTCAATTTCACGTTAGGATTTCCAATCGCAAATCGCAAATTCCTAAACTCTGCGGCGTTTCGGCGGACGACAACCGTTATGCGGAATCGGTGTGGTATCGCGAATCGAAGTCACGCGGATTCCGGCATTATTGATTGCCCGAATCGCCGATTCACGACCGCCCCCGGGACCTTTGACGCGCACCTGCACTTCGCGCATTCCGACTTCGAGCGCTTTGCGAGCGGCTTCAGAGGCGGCTTGCTGCGCGGCGAACGGCGTTCCCTTGCGAGAGCCGCGAAAACCGCGCGCGCCCGATGAAGACTGCGAAATTAAATTGCCTTCCGTGTCGGTGATGGAAATCATCGTGTTATTAAACGATGCGGCGATGTGCACGATTCCCATAGGTATATTTCTTTTCTCTTTTTTGCGAAAAGTCTTTTTCTTCGTTGTTGTTGTTGTTGCTTTTGCCATCTTTTTATTTGCGATTTGCGATTTACGGCTTGCGATTTATTTTTGCTTTTTATTGATCGTCGCTCGTGAAAAACACAAATTGCCGACGCTCACCGAATCGCAAATTGAAAATCGCAAATTTTTTATTTCTTACCCGGTGCTTTCTTCTTGGCAACGGCGGCTTTGCGCGGACCTTTGCGCGTGCGGGCATTCGTGCTGGTTCTTTGTCCGCGAACCGGAAGACCGCGGCGATGACGAAGACCGCGATAGCAGCCGATATCCATCAAACGTTTGACATCCATCTGCACGCGCTTTCGCAAATCGCCTTCAATGTCGCCCTGCGCGTCGAGAATCGTACGAATCTGCGTCAATTCGTCTTCGCTCAAATCTTTGATTTTCGAGTCAATGTTAATCGAAGCTTCGTTTAAAATCGCGGTCGCCCGCGATTTTCCAACGCCATAAATATAAGTCAAACCAATTTGCGCCCTTTTATTCGGCGGTAAATCTACACCTGCTACACGAGCCATAATTTTTCAGAATTTGGTTTTTGGTTTTTGGTTCTGCAACTCTAATTGAGCAGAAAGACCAAAAACTAAAAACCGTCTTTAGCCTTGTCTTTGTTTATGTTTCGGATTGTCGCAAATGACGCGCACAATTCCTTTCCGATGAATAATTTTGCACTTGTCGCACATCTTTTTTACAGAAGGACGAACTTTCATTTCTTTACACCTCGTTCGGTTATTTATAGCGATACGTAATTCGCCCGCGAGCCAAATCGTAGGGCGAGAGTTCGACCAGAACTCGGTCACCCGGCAAAATTCGTATAAAATTTTTCCGCATCTTGCCGGAAATATGCGCCAAAACCTGATGCTGATTGTTTTCGAGTTCAACCTTAAACATCGCGTTAGGCAAAGTTTCCAGCACAGTCGCCGTTACTTCTATCGCTTCTTCTTTCGACATATTACACAGAACGAATTTTGTTCAACTCGACAAACTATTTATGTTACCGATTTTCCCCACGCTTTTCAAGTCAAGCAGCAGTGGTTTCCGATTTCGTTTGCTTTAAAGCAGCTTTTTTGCTTTTTTGACAAAGTTAAAATCTCAGGTCCTTCGGGCGTAACGGCAACTGTGTGTTCGCAGTGCGCGCTCGGTTTACCGTCAGCCGTGATGACTGTCCATTTGTCGTCTAAAGTTTTCGTTTCGTGTGTTCCCATATTGAGCATCGGTTCGATGGCGAAACAATATCCGGCGCGAATTTTTTCTTTTGTTCCCTGTCTGCCGTAATTGGCAATTTGCGGAGCTTCGTGCATATTGCGCCCGATGCCATGTCCGGTGTAATCGCGCACAATTCCGTAATTGTATTTTTCCGCGTGCGCTTGAATCGCCGCGCCGATGTCGCCGACGCGATTGTTTGGACGGCATTGTTCGATGCCGAGCGCCAGACATTCTTCGGTCACGCGAATCAATTGAGCGACTTCTTCGCTGACTTCGCCGATGGCGACGGTCATCGCCGTATCGCCGACAAATCCGTTGTAAAACGCCGCCATATCAACCGAAAGAATATCGCCTTCCCGCAGCGGATTTTCATTTGAAAATCCGTGAACGACTTGTTCGTTGACCGAAGCGCAGATGACGAACGGGAATGGCGTCAACCCTGACGGCTGATAATTTAAAAACGCCGGTCGCGCGCCCGCGTCGTTCATCATTTTCGCGGCGGCTTCGTTCAACTCAAGCGTCGATATGCCCGGCGCAATCATCTGGCGCACGGCTTCGCGCACTTCGGCGATAAGCTCGCCGACTTCGCGCATTCGGTCTAAATCCTTTCTCGATTTAGCGATAATCATTCTCTTGCCTAAAAAAACCCGGCTGAATTTACTGACCAAGCCGCCGATTTTTGAATCTCCAAACATTTAATTTTGCCACAGAGCGCACAGAGAACACAGAGAAGAAATGATTTTTAAATCTAGTGGTTTCCTCTGTGTTCTCTGTGGCAAATTAAATTAATTTTTCTAACTCTTGGTAAATCGTTTCCAAATCGCCTTTGCCGTCAACTTTTTCCAAACGCTCGGTTCTCTGGTAATAATCAATCAAAGGCTTTGTCTTTTCTTCGTAAGTTGCCAGCCTAGTTGAAACGCTCTCTTCGTTATCGTCCGCGCGGTGCGTCAATTGTGTCGCCGGGTGAAAATCGCAAACATTTTCCTGTTGCGGCGGCTTAGAATAAATGTTGTAAATTTCACCGCAGACCGGACACGACCGCCTTCCAGTCAGACGTTTTAATAGTTCCTCAGAAGGAAGATAAACTTCAATCGCCTGAATCGTTCTGTTTTGTTCGGTCGCTAAATTTTCAAGCATTTCGGCTTGCGCCGCCGTGCGCGGAAAGCCGTCCAAAATATAACTGTCTTTTTCTCTGCCCGTTCTGTTTTTGACTATTTGAAAAGTAAGTTCGTCGGAAATCAATTTGCCGGCACTCATAATCGCTTGCACTTCTTTCGCCAGCGGCGTGTCGTCGTTTTTCATCTCGCGGAACATATCGCCGGTCGAAATTTGCGGTATGCCGCGTCGCTCTTCAAGCAGACGCGCCTGCGTTCCTTTGCCCGCGCCGGGCGCACCGATTAAAACGATAATTTTACTCATCAAAATTTACAAGATTTAGCCACAGAGGACACAGAGTTATCAGAGATTTTTTAAAGATTCGCATCTTTCTCTCTGTGCGCTCTGTGTCCTCTGTGGCTGAAATTCTTATGCTCTTCTTCCGCGAAGCCGCGAACCCGCGCCCAAAAATCCTTCGTAATTTCGCATCACGAGCTGCGCCTCGATTTGAGCAACCGTGTCCATCGCCACGCCGACTAAAATCAAAAGCGACGTGCCGCCGAAAAAGAATTGATAGCCCAAGCCGGTCGGAATCCAACTGAGTCCGGGCGTTGCTGTCAGAAAGTTATCAATCGAAGCTCCGATATACGGCAGACGCGCCACTCTAAAACCACTTAAAAGAATTTGCGGAGCGAATGCGATGAATGCCAGATAAAGCGCGCCGACCGCCGTCAGACGAGTCAAAATCGTGCTGAGATAATCAGCCGTCGGCGCGCCGGGACGAACGCCCGGAACAAAGCCGCCGTGTTTGCGCAGATTGTCAGCGACTTCATCGGTGTTGAAAATAATCGTAATGTAAAAGAACGTGAACAGAACGATTAACGAAATAAAAACCACTTCATAATACGGGTCGCCGCCGTGAAATTGCTGGAAGAAAGCGGAGATTTGACTCCACGTTGAAGTTGGGTTCGCCGGGTCGGGCGGAAACGCTGAAAATATCGTTTGCGGCATCGCCAAAACCGACGAAGCAAAAATTACTGGAATCACGCCGCCCATATTTAATTTCAGCGGCAGACTCGTTTCCTGTCCGCGAAAAGTTTGATTGCCGACGCGACGGCTGGCGTAACTAATGGCGATGTTGCGCCGCGCCGATTCGACGTAAACAATCAGCGCGATCAGCGCGACCATAACTGTAACAAGAAAGATAACGCCAAAAGTTTGAAAAGCGTCGCCGCCGCGAACTTTATCGGAAACCTGCAGAATCGCGTTCGGCAAACCGATGACGATACCGGCGAAAATAAGCAGCGATATTCCGTTGCCGATTCCGCGTTCGGTGATTTGCTCGCCGAGCCACATTACGAAAATCGTGCCGGTCGTCAAAGTAACGACAATCATCAAAGTTGCCCACCAGCTATCGCCGATGATGCCGTTTTTTTGAAGCCACGTCGCCACGAAAAATGTTTGTATCGAACACAAGGCGACCGTCAGATAGCGCGTCCACTGATTGATTTTCTGACGCCCGACTTCGCCTTCTTCCTGAATCTTTTTGAATTGTGGCGAAAGAACCGGCATCAATTGCAGGATAATCGAAGCGGTAATATACGGCGTCACGCCGAGGGCGAAAACCGAAATCGTTCGAAAGTTTCCGCCGGAGAACAAATCGAGAACTCCAAGGAGCGTTCCGGCGACTTCGCCCCAAACTCTCTCAAGCTGCGCCTTGTTAACTCCCGGCGCGGTAACGTGCGCTCCCAGACGATAAATTGCCAGCATTCCGAGCGTAAAGAAAATACGTTTCCTTAGCTCAGGAACTTTGAACATATTTTGAACGGCGGCAAAAAACTTTTCCATATAATTAGTCTTTAGTTTTTGATCTTTAGTATTTAGTTTTTAGTCTGCTGCAAATCCAATTTCAAAGTAAATGTAAATACAATAACCAAAAACAGAAAACTAAAAACTAAAAACAAAAATCTCTATGCTGCTGTTGCGGCTGCCTCTTTCTTAATTTCCGTAATGCTCCCGCCCGCCCGTTCGATTTTATCTTTGGCGGTTTGGGTAAAGCGGTGCGCGGAAATGTTTAATGCCTTTGATATTTCGCCGCTGCCTAAGATCACGAGGTCGTGTTTGGCTTTTTTAATCAGTCCGCGTTCGTGAAGAACTTCCGGCGTGATTTCGTCGCCCGCGCCGAAGTTTTCCTCTAATTTGGCAAGGCTGATTTCAATCCATTTCTTTTTGAAGATATTGGTAAATCCGCGTTTCGGCAAGCGACGTTGCAGCGGCATCTGTCCGCCTTCAAAGCCGAGCTTACTCGAATAACCCGAACGCGATTTTTGTCCTTTGTGTCCGCGTCCGGCGGTTTTCCCCAAACCCGAACCCGGTCCGCGTCCGACCCTTTTCTTTTTGTGCGTCGAACCGTCGGCGGGTTTTAAGTTATTTAATGCTAATGCCATTTATCCCTCGTTTAATAGTTAATGGTTAATAGTTAATGGTAAATCGAAGCGTTGAAAAACGCGAACAACCGACCATTGACTATTAACCATTATCGGAATTTATTCAACAATTCTCAACAGATGCGGAACTTTCTCGACAATGCCACGCATTGACGGATTATCCGGTCTCTCGACGGTTTGGTTAAGTTTGGTGATGCCCAAACTTTTTATCACAGCTTTCTGCTTTTTGGAATAACCAATCATACTTCGGTAATACTGAATTTTGATTTTTCCGCCGCTTTCTTGTTTTTCTATACTCTGTGCCATATATTTATTTTCGATTTTCGATTTTGAAAATCTACCAACTTCACACCGCTAAATCTCAGAAGCCGGTTTCATTGACAAACAATCGCAAATCGCAAATTACAACAGTTCTTCTACCTGTTTGCCGCGCAGACGCGCCACTTCCATCGGGTCTTTCATTCGGGTCAAACCGTTAAACGTCGCGCGAATAACGTTATGCGCGTTGGTCGAACCCAAAATCTTCGTTCGCACGTTATGAATACCGAGAACTTGCAAAACCGCCCGCACAGCACCACCCGCAATAACGCCTGTTCCTTCTTTTGCCGGTTTGAGCATCACTCTGCCCGCGCCGTATTCACCAATCATCTGATGCGGCAAAGTGCCGTCCACGAGCGGCACACGAATCAAATTGTTTTTCGCCGCCTCGACCGCTTTTTTAATCGCGTTCGGAACTTCTTTGGCTTTGCCCGTGCCGAAACCGACATGACCTTTTTCATCGCCGACTACGACTAGCGCGGCGAACGACATATTTTTGCCGCCCTTGACGACTTTCGTCACGCGGTTGACCGAAATCAACTGGTCTTTCAAATCCAAACTGTTTGGAGAGATTCGTTGTCTATTCGTTTTCATTTGTTCCTTTATTTATTTTGTCAGTCCGCGTTTCCGCTTCATCGCCGATTGTTTGAGCGTTCTCTTTAGCCGATTCTTCCTCAGTCGCGTCCGTCGAACCGCCGAACAGATTGCTGATTGCGCCAGTCACTTTTCCAACCACACTTCCGACTGTTGACGAGATTGAACCCGGAGCGTTTTCAGCTTCAAAAGTTTTATCCGCTTCGGAAGATTTTTCTGCGTCGAAAGCGCCTTCGTTTTTATTCAAACCCGCTTCGCGCGTCGCATCCAAAAGGGCTTTAACGCGCCCGTGATAAACGTATCCGCCGCGGTCAAAAACCACTTGCGAAACGCCTGCTGATTGCGCGCGTTTCGCAATCGCTCTACCGACCGCCTGCGCCGCTTTGATGTTGCCGCCTGTTTTGCCTTTCAAATCTTTTTCGGTCGTCGAAGCTGCCGCCAAAGTTACGCCGCTTACATCGTCAATCACTTGGGCGTAAATATGGTTTAAACTGCGAAACACCGCAAGACGCGGACGCTCCGCCGTGCCGCTAACTTTTTTGCGAATGCGCGTATGCACGCCGCGACGAATTTCTGCTCTGTTATTTGTAGCCATTATTTTGGTTTTTAGTTTTTGGTTTTTAGTTTTTAGTTTTTAGTCTTAATTTCTCGACTCAACTTTGAACGAAAGAAGACTAAAAACTAAAGACTAAAACCAAAGACCGTCTTCAAAACTATTTTCCTGTCTTGCCAGGTTTCAATTTATATAACTTATCGGCATAGCGCACGCCTTTGCCTTTGTAGGCGTCGGGTTTACGAAGGCGGTTTAACTCTGCCGCGACTTGTCCGAGTTTTTGTTTGTCAATGCCGCTCAGCGTCAAAGTTAATTGATACTGATTGATGGTCGTTTTTGTCGGAACTCGCTCGGCTTTCGCCTCGATGCCTTCCGGCAGAGCATATTCGACCGGATGCGAATAACCGAGCGCGAAGACGATTTTCTTGCCCTGCACGTCCGCCTTGTAACCGACCCCGACCACATCCATCTGTTTCGTAAATCCTTCGGTTACGCCGACGATGGCGTTGTTCGCCAAGGCTCTCGCCAATCCGTGAAGCGCGGCTTTGTCATCGTTAGCGCGTTCGGCGAAGAGCGTTCCGTCTTCCATCTTAAATTCAACGCCTTCGGGAATCGGTGTTTTCAAAACGCCCTTCGGACCTTTGACTTCCAATTCGTTACTGTTGATTGTTACGTTGACGCCGGATGGCAACGTAATCGGTTTTTTTCCTACACGAGACATAATGTTTTCAAGGGATAAGGGTGGAGGGATGAGGGATGAATAAAACAAATTTGCTTCTATCATCCTTCTTATTCATCCTTCATCCCTTAATATATTTCCGCTAAAATTTCGCCGCCGACATTTTCCTTTCGAGCGTTCTTTCCGCTCATCAAACCTCTGGAAGTCGAAACGATATTCACGCCGTAACCGCCGAGAACCCGCGGAATTTCGGTTGCGCCGACAAAAACCCGTCTGCCCGGACGTGAAACTCTCGACAAATGCGTGATAGAAGAAGTGCCTTTGGCATCGTAACGCAAAAAAATACGAATCATGTATTTTACGCCTTCGCCTTTAGTGACAAAGCTGTTGATGTAGCCTTCTTCCTTTAGGATTCGCGCCATTTCCATTTTCAATTTTGAACCGGGAATATCCACGCGCGGATGATTCGCCGCTACTGCGTTACGAATGCGCGTCAGCATATCTGCAATTGGGTCTGTCATATTTTACTCCGTAAAAATTATTTGGGATTTTGGATTGCGGATTTGAAAATTCCGAATCCCAAATCCGCAATCGAGTTACCAACTCGATTTAACTACGCCTGGAATTTGTCCCTGCAAAGCCAAATCTCTGAAAGCGGTGCGGGCGATGCCGAATTTACGATACACGGCTCTGGGTCGCCCGGTCATCGCACAGCGGTTGCGCACGCGAATCGGGCTGGCGTTGCGCGGCAGTTTTTGTAACTTTGCCACCGCTTCGTCAACCTGCTCGACTGACGAGTTCGGGTTGTTGATGGTTTTTTTCAAGTCCGCACGACGCTCCGCATATTGCGCGACCATTCTTTTGCGTTCGTTATTTTTTACGATTTTACTTATCTTCGCCATATTTCTTTGTTTTAATTCTTATTGACGGAACGGCATTCCGAGTGCTTTCAAAAGCGCACGAGATTGCTCATCCGTTTTCGCTGAAGTGATAATCGAGATGTTCATCCCGCGAGTCTTATCAACTTTATTGAAATCAATTTCCGGGAAAATTAACTGCTCACGAATTCCCAAAGTGTAGTTTCCGCGTCCGTCAAAGGCTTTGGCAGAGACGCCGCGAAAATCGCGCACGCGCGGCAGAGCGACCGAAATCAGCCGGTCGAGAAATTCATACATTCTTTCGCCGCGCAACGTCACCATCGTTCCGATGTTCATTCCCTGTCTGAGTTTAAACGACGCGATTGATTTTTTTGCTTTGGTAATGACCGGCTTTTGTCCGGTAATTGACCGCAGCTCTTCGGTCGCCGTATCAAGAATTTTAGCGTTCGCAATGGCTTCGCCGACACCCATATTGACGACGATTTTTTCGATTTGCGGAATCGCCATCGGATTTTTGATGTCGAATTCTTTGGCGATTGCCGGAGCAATCTCGTTTTTATATTTGTCTCTTAGTCTTGCCATTTTCTTAATTCGTTTGGGTCTCGCTTTTTACCTTGCGTTTTCAAACTTCAAAACTTATTTATTATCCGAATCAGTTTCTTCGTCAGATTTTTTACGTCTTGTGTTCGCGCCGCGCGACGGTTCGGGAATCAATTCTCCGCTCATCGCCACGCGAACTTTTTTGCCGTCTCGCGTTTCGTATCTAACGCGCGTCGGCTTTTTCGTTTTCGGGTCAACGAGCGAAACGTTGGAAATATCCACCCACGATTCGAGTTCGACGATGCCGCCCTCGACGTTCATTTGCGGAACGGCTTTGCGGTGCTTCTTTGCAATCGCCGCGCCCGCGACTTTGACTTTGCCTTTGCGGGCGTCAACTGCCATCACTTCGCCGCTGAACGGCTTGCGTTTGCCGCTGTTGTCAAAGCGGGCATATTCCTTGCCGGCAATGAAAACCACCGTGTCGCCTTTTCTGATCTTGGAACGAACCGTTCCCTTTTTCACTTCTTTCATTTTACTAAATCACCTCCGGCGCGAGCGATACGATTTTCATAAAATTCTTGTCGCGCAACTCTCTGGCGACCGGACCGAAAACGCGCGTTCCAATCGGCGTGTTATCTTCCTTAATCAACACGGCGGCGTTTTCGTCAAAGCGAATATACGTACCGTCCTTGCGCCGCACTTCTTTGCGCGTGCGAACGATAACGGCGTTGTAAACTTTGCCTTTTTTCGCCGTTCCGTCCGGCGCGGCTTCTTTGACGGTAACTTTGATTTTATCGCCGAGTCTGGCGATTTTTCCAGTCGAACCGCCAATCGGCATAATCATTACTACTCTTTTCGCTCCCGAATTATCGGCGACCGTCAAAGAGGTTTGCATCTGAATCATAATCTAACTCCGTTCCCGTTTCAGGTTTCAAGTTTTAGGTTTTTAATATAGAACTTGAAACTATTTAACAGCTTTCTGAACAATTTCTACGACGCGCCAGCGTTTTCTTGCCGACAGCGGGCGGGTTTCCATAATCCGCACTTTGTCGCCGACAGTCGCGCCGAGTTCGTCGTGCGCCATAAATTTTTTGCGGCGTTTGATGTATTTGCGATAAACCGGATGCTTGACCACGCGGTCAACTCTGACCGTCACGGTTTTCGTCATTTTATCCGATTGCACAATCCCGATTTTTTCCGCGCGTTTACTGTGATGCGATTTCTCCGCTTCGGTTGTCGTCGCTGAGTCGTCCGAAACCGTCGAAGTGATGGCGGACACGCCGCTCGTTACCGCTTCGGCAACGCCGCCGACCGCCGACGAAACCGTGTTCAGAACGCTTTCGACAATCGAAGTTTCCTGTGTTGCTTCACCCGCCTGTGCGTCATTTGCTGCTTCACCGTCGGCTTTCGCCCTACGAGTTTCCGGCGGTTTTTCTTCCGACTGCTCGTTACCCGCGTTTTCGTCAGCCGACGCTTCGATGGCAGTGTCTTCCGCCGTTTCTTCCTGGCTGATTTCTGCTACTCCGTTTCCTTCGGCTTCTAATTCTTCTTTTTTCTTTCCTGGCATTGCTTTTTATTTTTAACCGTTTACTTTTAACCGTTTACTTTTGCCTTTCTGTACCGGCTCGCGCTGCGCGATCAAAGTGTTAACCCGCGCCAAAGTTTTTCTTTCGCGGCGAATGTCGCTGACCGAATCGCCCACGCCCAAAGATTTTTTGAATTTCAAACGAAACAGCGATTCTTTCAAACTATCGGCTTGTTCCTTTAATTCGTCGGTTTCCATCGCATTGAGTTGTTCAAGTATTTCTTTCTTTTTCATCTCTTAAACAATACCTCCTTCCAAATCGGCGCGGTTGACGAACTTCGTTTTGACCGGCAGTTTCTGCGCGGCGAGATTCATCGCTTCGCGCGCTAGTTCTTCCGGCACGCCTTGCACTTCATATAAAATTCGTCCGGGCTTGACGACGGCGACCCAGTGGTCAGGCGCGCCTTTGCCGCTTCCCATACGAGTTTCCGCCGGTTTTTTCGTAATCGGTTTGTCGGGAAACATCCGAATCCAGATTTTCCCGCCGCGTTTGATGTGGCGCGTCATAGCGATACGCGCCGCCTCGATTTGGCGGTCGGTGATCCAACCGGCTTCCAAAGTTTTGAGTCCAAAGTCGCCGAAGTTTAATTTATCGCCTCGCGAAGCTGTCCCGCGCATACGACCTTTCATCACTCTTCGGTGCTTGACCTTTTTTGGCATTAACATAACTGTTCACCTTTTAACTAATAACGATTGTAAAAATTTAATTAGCCTCTGCCACCTCGACCGCCACCGCCGTCGTTTCTGTCACGACGCGGCGGGCGACCGTCGCCTCGACGCGGATTTCCGCTGACTTTAACTTCTTTCATCGGGTCGGTGTTCGTTCCGCGCGCCATCGAAGCGTTCGGGTCGAGAATTTCGCCGCGATAAATCCAGCATTTCACGCCGATAATTCCGAACGTCGTCAAGGCTTCGGCGAATCCGTAATCTACGTCGGCGCGCAAAGTGTGAAGCGGCAGACGACCCTGCAAAGTCCATTCGGTTCTGGCGATTTCCGCGCCGTTCAAACGTCCGGCAATCATCACCTTGATGCCTTCCGCGCCGAACCGGATTGATTCTTCGATAGTCTTTTTCATCGCCCGGCGAAACGCGATTCGTTTTTCCAATTGCTGCGCGATTTTCTCCGCCTGCAACTGCGCGTTCAGTTCCGGCTGACGAACTTCCTGAATCGAGACAATCACTTCGCGTCCGGTTTTCTTCGATAAATCCGCTTTCAGAATTTCAATTTCCGAACCCTTACGTCCGATGATAATGCCGGGACGCGCCGTGTAGATAATAATTTTCAAACGATTGGCGGCGCGTTCGACATCAACGTGCGAAACGCCCGCGCCCGCGAAACGCTTTTTCAAATCGCGCTTCAAATTGATGTCTTCCGATAAATACTCGGCAAACTCGCGTTTGGCATACCAGTGCGAATGCCAATCTTTGTTATATCCGACTCGAAAGCCGTATGGATGAACTTTTTGTCCCATAAAAATTTATTACTGCAATTCGAGAATATCATTCTCGTCGAGCTGTCTTTCGTCAGCTTGTTTGGTTTCGTTTCTTTCCGCCGGAGTTTGCGATTGAACATTTTTCACGTCGGACGCATCTGCCTTTTGTTTTTCCTCTTTAGCTTTCGCGCCCTTCGGCGAATTCATTTCTAAAATGTCGCTCGCTTCCGAATCTTTAGCTTTAGGTGTTTTCGCTTCAGCGGATTTTTCCGCTTCCGGTTCGTCAGCTTTCGCCGTTTTTGGCTCTTTCGGTTTTTCAGCCTCTGGCTCATCAATTTTCTGAGTTTCGGCATCGGTTGCTGCAAGCGTTTCAGGCGCTTCAACGTTCGGCTCTTCAACTGCCGTCGCCGGAGTTTCAGTTTGCGCGGTTTCAGCCGCCGTTGTTTTCGTTTCGATCGTTTCGTCGGCTACCGGCTTTTCGGATTTCGCTCGTTTTGTTTCTTTTGCTTCGTCCGATTTTTTTGTTTTCTTTATTGCCTCGGGTTTCGGCGCGGCTTTCGCCTTTGCTCCGCCGTCGTTGCCTTTCTCGCCTGCGGTCTGCATTGATTTTCTAGCGGATTTCGTATCCGCTGGAGCGTCGCTCGAAACTAAAATCGTGATGTGGCAATAATGACGCTGTTCGCGGAAAGCGCGACCTTGCGGCGCAGGGCGCATACGGCGGCGATTTTTATGCGCTCCCATATCAACGAAACAGGTTTTGACAAACAAATCGTCCGGGTCAACAGCGATGTTCTGCTGCTCCGCCAAGTAAGTCGCATTGGCAATTGCCGAGCGCAGAGTTTTGGCAATCGGATCAGCCGCTCGCTTGTCGGTAAATTTCAAAATGTTCAACGCCTGCGACACATTGCGCCCGCGAATCAAATCGATCACGAGCCGCGCCTTGCGGGGCGAACCTTTCAAATGTCTTGTTTTAGCTATCGCTTCCATATCTTTGTCAGTGGTTAGTGGTCGGTGGTCAGTGGTCAGTTGCGTTTTACGACGAACTACTGACGACGGACGACGGACAAAATTATTTTCTCTTCGCCGATTTTTCAGCCTTCGTTCCCGGATGTCCTTTGAAAAGGCGCGTCGGTGAAAATTCGCCGAGTTTGTGTCCGACCATATTTTCCGTGACGTAAACCGGAATGTGTCGTTTTCCGTTATGAACGCCGAAAGTCAAGCCGACCATTTCCGGCGTAATCGTTGAACGGCGCGACCAGGTTTTTATCGCCTGCGGTTTGTTTCCGCCTTCACGAATTTTCGCTAAAACCTTTTGAACGCTTAAATCAATAAAAGGACCTTTCTTTAATGAACGTGGCATAATCTTATTTTCGATTTTAGATTTGCGATTTGCGACTGTGCCTGATTCTTAAAATCGAAAATCGCAAATTGAAAATCGCAAATTACTTTCTTCTTCTATCGCGCACAATCATATTGCTCGTGCGTTTGTTGCGGCGCGTTTTGTAGCCGCGCGTCGGTTGTCCCCAAGGCGTTACCGGATGGCGACCGCCGGAAGTTTTACCTTCGCCGCCGCCGTGCGGATGGTCAACCGGATTCATCGCCACGCCGCGCACTTTTGGACGAAGACCTTTCCAGCGATTTCTGCCCGCTTTACCGAGAGAGACGTTTTCGTTTTCGACGTTGCCGACTTGTCCGACCGTCGCCATACAAACCACGGGAACGCGGCGAACTTCGCCCGACGGCATTCTGAGCTGGGCGTAATCGCCTTCTTTTGCGACAAGCTGAGCGAACGCTCCGGCTGAACGCGCCATCTGTCCGCCTTTGCCCGGTCGCAATTCGATGTTGTGAATTTGCGTCCCCAAAGGAATGTTAGAAATCGGCAGCGCGTTACCCGGCAAAATATCGGCTTCCGTGCCGCTCATAATCGTCGAGCCGACTTTCAAACCTACGGGAGCGATAATGTAGCGTTTCTCGCCGTCAATATAAGTTATCAAAGCGATGTGCGCCGAACGATTCGGGTCATATTCGATTTGCGAAACTTTGCCCGGAATGCCTTCTTTGTTACGCTTAAAATCAATAATTCGATAATGACGTTTATGTCCGCCGCCGCGCCGCCGAACGGTAATGCGCCCGTCGCTATTGCGCCCGGAAATTCTGGTCTTCGCTTCGAGCAAGGATTTTTCCGGTTTGGCGTTCGGAGTCAATTCATCGCGCGTCAGATACGTTTGGTATCTTCGCGCCGGTGATGTCGGTTTTAATCTCTTAATTCCCATCTCTTTTGTCCATTATCCGCTTAACACGGACGAATAATTAAATCGCTTCTGCGTAATCAACGTGCGGCTCGCCTTTTTTCAAAGTTACGTAAGCCTTTTTCCAGGAAGCGCGGCGACCGGCGTAGCGCCCGCGTTTCTTTATTTTGCCTTCGTAGTGAACCGTTCGGACTTTCGCCACTTTGACGCTGAAGATTTCTTCTACTGCTCGTCTGATAGCGATTTTCCCGGCTCGTGTATTAACCCGGAAAGTTAAAATTTGTCCGACCGCTTCGTCTTCGCTGCTACTCTCTTTCAGAAGCACGGACTTTTCCGTAACAACCGGCGACTTCAAAATATCCCAAACACTAAGTTCCGTCATAATTATTTAGCCGCCCCCTTTTTAGGTTTCGCCGCTTTTTTGCCCGCTGCAGTTTTCGCTCTCGGCTTCGCTGCGGTTTTGGCTTTCGCCGTTTTCTTCGCCTCCGGTTTTTCTTCCGTCAGCGTGTCTTCGCTCGCTTCGCCTTTTTCGCGCTGCGGGTCGAGCAAATGATTTATCTCTTCAATCGCCGATTTGGAAATCAGAAGTTTTTCGTGATAAATAATGTCATAAACGTTCAAGCCGTAGCCGTTGGTAATTTTCGTTTTCTGCACATTGCGCGACGCCAAAATTAAATTTGAATTGTCGAGCGAGTCAACAATCAAAGTTTTCGTCGCCTTTTTCTTATCGCCAAAACCTAAATCTGACATCACGCCCAGAAATTCTCTCGTCTTTGGATTTTCAAAGCTGAAATCGTCAATGACAATCAAATTGCCTTCGCGCAGTCTTTCGGACAAAGCTGAACGCAACGCGCCGCGCCGCATTTTCTTCGGCATTTTATACGACCAATCGCGCGGCTGCGGACCGTGAACGTTGCCGCCGCCCTTCCATAAAGGCGAGCGCAAGGAAGCGATTCGAGCGCGTCCCGTTCCTTTCTGCTTCCAAAGTTTTCTGCCCGACCCCGAAACATTACCGCGTGTTTTCGTCGCAGACGTTCCTTGCCGACGGTTAGCCAAATAATTTCTGACCGCCGCGTGAATCAACGATTCATTCAATTCGACGCCGAAAATGGCGTCGGACAATTCAACGTCGCCGACTTCTTTATTCTTTAAATTACGAACCTTGACGGTTGCCATAATTTTCTCCATTGCGGATTTGGAATTGTCGGATTTAGGATTTTGCATTTATCAACAGAAAATCGCAAATCGCAAATCGCAAATCGCTTCATTTTCTTTTCTTAACTACAACTAAACTGCCTGTCGCGCCCGGGACTGCGCCGCGAATCATAATCAGGTTGTTTTCGACATCAACCCGCGCCACGCTCAAACCTTGAA
Source organism: Pyrinomonadaceae bacterium (assembly GCA_030448055.1). Classification (GTDB taxonomy): domain Bacteria; phylum Acidobacteriota; class Blastocatellia; order Pyrinomonadales; family Pyrinomonadaceae. The sequence continues at coordinate 983,708 of JAUJNR010000001.1, read as the reverse complement.
CCGTCACGCGCTCGTTGCCCATATGTCCCGACGAGCGCGTTCCCTTAAGCACGCGCGACGGATACGCCGACTGACCGATTGAACCCGGTTGGCGGATATTCATCGAACCGTGCGACATCGGACCGCGGCTGAAATTATGCCGCTTAATCGTTCCGGCAAAACCGCGCCCTTTCGAAGTTCCAATAACGTCAATTTTATCGCCGTCGGAAAAAAGGTCGGCTTTTACTTGGTCGCCGACATTGGCTTCGGGCGCGTCCGTCAAACGAATTTCTTTTAATATGCGCGTTGCTGGAACGCCGCCGCCCGTTTTTTCAAAATGCCCGCGCATCGGCTTGGTAACATTTTTCAACTTAATCGGTTTATCTTCGACAAGTCCAAGCTGCACGGCATTGTAGCCGTCTTTGCCGCTCGCCGTTTTCGTTTGCACGACAACGCAAGGTCCCGCTTTGATAACCGTCACGGGCGTAACCGTGCCGTCTTCCGCAAAGATTTGCGTCATTCCCATTTTTCTACCGATGATTCCGCTTATCATAATCTTTAGGTCTTTGGTCTTTGGTCTTTGGTCTTTGGTCTTTGGCATCTTTACTCAATTCGAGCTTTTAACCAAGAACTAAAAACTAAAAACCAAAAACTAAAAATTAACTTTTACCAAATGCCTTAATCTCAACATCAACGCCCGCCGGTAAATCCAGCTTCATTAGCGCGTCAACCGTTTCCGCCGTCGGGTCGAGAATATCCATCAGACGTTTGTGCGTTCTGATTTCAAACTGCTCGCGCGATTTTTTATCAACGTGCGGCGAGCGCAAAACCGTCCATTTATTTTTGACGGTCGGAAGCGGAATCGGACCCGCGATGCTCGCGCCGGTGCGTTTTGCCGTCTCAACGATTTCAACCGTTGATTGATCTAAAACGCGATGATCGTAAGCCTTTAACTTGATGCGAATTTTTTCGTTTAGCATTTTTCAATCCTTACTCGACAATCTCACTGACGGTTCCGGCGCCGACGGTTCTGCCGCCTTCCCTGATAGCGAATCTGAGTCCCTTCTCCATCGCTATCGGCGCGATAAGCGTGATCTCCATCTGAATGTTATCGCCCGGCATCACCATCTCGACTCCCTCTGGAAGATTTGCCACGCCCGTCACGTCTGTCGTGCGAAAGTAGAACTGCGGACGATAACCGGTAAAGAACGGCGTGTGACGACCGCCTTCTTCTTTGGTTAAAACATAGGCTTCGGCTTTGAACTTCGTGTGCGGCGTAATCGAACCCGGCTTGGCGATAACTTGTCCGCGTTCGATGTCTTTTCTATCTACGCCTCTCAACAGAAGTCCGACGTTATCTCCAGCTACGCCTTCGTCCAATAATTTCTTGAACATCTCAACTCCGGTCACAACAGTATTTCTGGTGTCACGAATGCCGATGATCTCCACCGTTTCGTTGACTTTCACAATCCCTCTTTCTATGCGTCCGGTGGCGACCGTGCCTCTGCCTTGAATGGTGAAGATGTCTTCGACCGGCATCAGAAACGGTTTGTCCGTGTCTCTGGCAGGTGTGGGAATGTAATCGTCCACCGCCTGCATCAGCTCTTCGACCGTTGCCTCCCATTTGGCGTCGCCTTCCAAGGCTTTCAGCGCCGAGCCTTTGATCACAGGAATATCGTCGCCCGGAAATTCATAACTCGATAAAAGCTCTCTGACTTCGAGTTCGACGAGTTCCAACAGCTCTTCGTCGTCAACCATATCCACTTTGTTCATAAAGACGACCATGGCAGGCACGCCGACCTGTCTGCCAAGAAGAATGTGTTCTCTGGTTTGCGGCATCGGACCGTCGGTGGCTGCCACGACCAGAATCGCCCCATCCATCTGCGCTGCGCCGGTAATCATATTCTTGACGTAATCGGCGTGTCCCGGACAATCCACGTGCGCGTAATGGCGATTGGCTGTTTCATATTCGACGTGCGCCGTGGCAATCGTAATGCCGCGCGCTTTCTCTTCCGGCGCGTTGTCAATCGAATCAAAGGCGCGGACGGTGATCTTCGGATTATGCTTTGCCAAGACTTTCGTGATGGCTGCCGTCAAAGTCGTCTTGCCGTGATCGACGTGCCCGATTGTTCCAATGTTCACGTGCGGTTTGCTTCTATCAAATTTCTCTTTGCTCATCTCTTAAACTTTTCTCCTCAATTTTTGGACTTCAGATTTTAGATTTGCGATTGTCTTCAATCTAAAATCGCAAATTAACTCGATGCTCCTTTCACTTTGGCAATAACTTCGTCGGCGACGTTTTTCGGCGCCTGATCGTAACGCTCGAAGTGCATCGTCGAAGTCGCGCGTCCCTGCGTCGAAGAACGCAAATCCGTTGTGTAACCGAACATCTCCGAAAGCGGAACGAACGCCGTTACGACTTGCACATTACCGGTGCGCGGCTCCATTTTTTCAATCTGTCCGCGCCGCCGATTCAAATCGCCGTTGACCGCGCCCATATATTCTTCGGGCGTAACGACTTCGATTTTCATAATCGGTTCGAGTAGAACCGGTTTGGCTTTCTTTACCGCGTCTTGAAAGGCGAACGAGCCAGCTAGATGAAATGAAATTTCGTCCGAGTCAACTTCGTGATATGAACCGAAAAGCAGTTTCACGCGCACGTCAACGATTTCGTAGCCTGCAAGAAAACCGCGCTGCATTGCATCTCTGACGCCTTCCATCGTCGGCTTGATAAATTGACGCGGAATCGAGCCGCCGGTGATTTTGTCTTCAAAGACGAATCCCTCGCCTGGCGCGGGTTCGATTTCAAGTTCGACGTGACCGAATTTGCCGCGACCGCCCGATTGTTTTTTGTAGATTTCTTTGCCCGGCGCGCCTGCGGTAATCGTTTCGCGGTAAGCGACCTGCGGTTTGCCGACGTTGGCTTCAACGCCGAATTCGCGTTTCATTCGGTCAACGATAATTTCCAGATGAAGTTCGCCCATTCCGGCGATAATCGTTTGTCCGGTTTCCTGGTCACTGGAAACTTGAAAACTCGGGTCTTCCTGAGCCAAGCGATTGAGTGCGACGCCCATTTTGTCCTGGTCTTGACGAGTTTTCGGCTCGACTGCGACGCGGACAACCGGGTCGGGGAATTCCATTGATTCGAGAATGATGTGCTTGTTTTCGTCGGAAATCGTGTCGCCCGTCGTGACATTCTTCATTCCGCCGATAGCGACAATTTCGCCCGCTGATGCCGATTCAATATCTTCGCGCTTGTTAGCGTGCATCAACATTAAGCGACCGACGCGCTCTTTCTGATTTTTGATCGTATTGTAAACGTATGAACCGGCGGTCACCGTGCCGCTATAAATGCGAACGAACGAAAGCTGACCCAAATGCTTATCAGCCATCAATTTGAAAACCAGACCCGAGAACGGCGCGTTTGCATTCGCTTCGCGCGGCTCGGTTTCCTGAGTTTTCGGATTGATGCCTTCAATCGGCGGAACGTCGAGCGGACTCGGCAAATAATCAACCACCGCGTCGAGCAAGGTTTGAACGCCTTTATTTTTGAACGCCGAGCCGGTGACGACCGGAACGATTTTCATCTCAAGCGTTCCTTTGCGGAGGGCTTTGCGAATTTCGGCTTCTGAAATTTCTTCGCCTTCCAAATATTTTTCCATCAAATCGTCATCAATAGATGAAACGGCTTCAACCAATTTCTCGCGCGCTGCTTTAGCCGCGTCAACGAGATCGGCGGGAATGTCCGTCACTTCATATTCCGCGCCTTTGGTTTCGTCATTCCAAATCAGACCTTTCATCGTGATTAAATCAACGACGCCTTTGAGTTGGTCTTCGAGTCCGATGGGAATTTGCAGCGCGACGGCGTTGGCGCCGAGACGGTCTAAAATTGACTGAAACGAGCGGTCAAACGATGCGCCCGCGCGGTCTAATTTATTAATAAAGCAGATGCGCGGAACTTTATATTTATCGGCTTGCCGCCAGACGGTTTCCGATTGCGGTTCGACTCCGGCAACGCCGTCAAACACGGCGACCGCGCCGTCGAGAACGCGAAGCGAGCGTTCGACTTCCATCGTAAAGTCAACGTGACCGGGCGTGTCAATAATATTGACGCGATGCTCAACATTATTGCGCGTCCAGAAGCAGGTCGTCGCAGCGGAGGTAATTGTAATTCCGCGCTCTTGCTCCTGTTCCATCCAGTCCATCGTCGCCGTTCCTTCGTGAACTTCGCCGATTTTGTGCGAAACGCCGGTATAGAAAAGCACGCGCTCGGTCGTCGTGGTTTTACCCGCGTCAATGTGCGCCATAATGCCGATGTTTCTGTATTTATCTAAACTTATGTTTGCCATAAATCTTTAGTTTCAGGTTTTTAGTATTTGGTTTTTGGCTCTGACTAAAAACCAAATACTAAAAACCAAAAACCGTATTCTTAAAATCTGTAATGCGCAAACGCTTTATTCGCGTCAGCCATTCGGTGAACGTCGTCTCTCTTTTTAACGGCATTGCCGCGATTGTTGGTTGCGTCGAGCAATTCGCCAACCAATCGGTCTTCCATCGTTTTCTCGCCGCGCTTGCGGGCGTTGGTGACAATCCAGCGAATTGCCAAAGTACTGCGGCGATCTTTGGTGACTTCGAGCGGAACTTGATAAGTTGCGCCGCCGATACGCCGGGATTTTACCTCCAAAGCGGGAGCGACATTATCAATGGCTTTTTTGAAAACCTTCAACGCTTCTTCGCCCGTGCGCTCGGCGACTTTTTCCATCGCGCCGTAGAAAATCGCTTCGGCGACGCTCTTTTTGCCAGCCCACATCACACCGTTGATGAACTTGGTCACCATAATGCTGTTGTAAATCGGGTCGGGCAAAACTTCTCTTTTTCCTGCAACTCTTCTTCTTGGCATAACTTTCTCAATTAAAAATTATAGCGATTGCTTTTTTAATTTTTTACTGCTTATTTCTTACCTTTTACCGGGGCTGCGCCTTTCGGACGTTTCGCGCCGTATTTGGAACGCGCCTGGTTTCGATTGGCAACGCCGCTCGAATCGAGCGTGCCGCGAATGACGTGATAACGAACGCCCGGCAAATCTTTCACGCGACCGCCGCGAATCATCACAATCGAGTGTTCCTGCAAATTGTGTCCGATGCCTGGAATATACGTTGTTACTTCGATTCCGTTCGTCAAACGAACACGCGCCACTTTTCTTAAAGCCGAATTCGGCTTCTTCGGCGTCTGCGTATAAACGCGTGTGCAAACGCCGCGTTTTTGCGGACTCGCCTGCAGCGCCGGACTCGCGGTTTTGTATTTCACTGCCTGGCGACCTTTGCGAACAAGTTGATTGATTGTCGGCATAATTTTCTTTTCTCTTAAAACTAAAAACGACAGTAACCTCTGACCTGCCTCTTACCGAAACTTTTCCGGCAGTCAGCGCAAGCGGTTACCTCTTAAATAAACTCGACTGTTTAAAGCTTAAGGGAACGTTATTTTTACGAAAGCGTCCTGCTAAATTCCCTGTTCAACTTTTCTGTGGCGTGGCTTTTAATTTAGGTTAGCAAAACAATTTTTCTTTGATTGATTTGCCCTAAACGCTGGAGCGTTTTTAAGATTGTAAAAATCAAAACCCGCGACGTTTAGTTTTACGCCACAATATTTGTTCGGCATTCGGTTATTTCCAAATGCTCGCGCTTTCAAGCAAACTTATAAACTTTCGCTTACGGTTTGCGCCAGACTTGTCTGTCCGAAACTTTAGAATATACGAAACGGAAAAAACTTTGTCAAGCGCGCCCTTTGCACAAACAGAAAATTGTTTGTAGAATTTCCCTTTTCCGACAGCAAACGAAAGTTTGAATGATTATCAACAGCGATTATGAACAATAACTTTGAAGACTTTTTAGACCGGCATTCCGAAAATGATTGGCTAAAAGCATTGAACGATTTGCTTCCGGCGATTCACGCGGTTGACCGAAATGCGACGCAGATTTGGTTTCGATTTTACCCGCTTTCCTTATATAAATATCTACGAAACGCAGAGGACAAAGCCGTCGCCGTTCAAAAATTTGTGATACAGGGCAGCTATGAACTCAAAGATCAGATAGATTCATCGCACGCATTTCTTTACGGTCATCGTTTTTGGAAATCGGTAAAAGACGAAATTTCAAAACGCGCCGAATCTCTCAATGATGCGGATACAAATCTGACCGATGAAATCAGACGAATCACTAAAGCGGTCGCCGACCATTCAAAAGTTGACGAATCTTTGACCGTCGGCATTGTCGCCGTCGGCTTGATGACTTTAACGCAGGTCGGATTGGAAGCGTTTAAAAACGCCGCCGTTGAAACGAGCGCGCCGAAAAATCTGATGAAAAAATCGCCCGACCAAATCGTTAAGGAACGCGCCAAAGACGACAGCCAAGGGTTGTTCGGATTTTTGAAAACGATCGATAAACAGTGGACGGTGCGCTACGACGAACGCGCGAACGACGGCAAGTTCAAATTGATGGACGACGAAGAAATCGCTTCGGGCGCGGCGCGCGATCAATCGCAGAATTGGCTGGCGAAAGACCCGCGCTGCGGCGAAGGCGTGATTCCCGTCGAATGCCGTTCAGCCGCCTGCGGAACTTGCTGGATCGGCATTCTCGGCGGCACGGAAAAATTATCGGACGTTGCCGCGCGCGAAAGAAAACAGATGAAAATTTTCGGCTATAACCAGGGCGACGACCCGAAACCGATTTTACGCCTTGCGTGTCAGGCGCGAGCGCACGGCGCGGTTTCGATTGTCATTCCGCCCTGGAATGGGGTGTTCGGCAAAAAGGTTTACGGTAACGTCGAAGACGTGGAACTCGAACCGGCGACGACTTCCGCCGCGAAACTGCGGGAAACAATTTCCGACGCGGTAAAAAGCGGTCAGTAACTTTTGAATGAAATATGAAATTGAAATTCGTAAGCGTGCGGAGAAGGATTTGTCCGCCATTCCCAAATCTGACGCGCAAAAAATCGCTAACGCGATTTTCGCTTTGGAAGACGGCTTAGTCGGTGATATAAAAAAGTTGACGAATTTTTCGCCGGAATATCGCCTGCGAATCGGCGATTGGCGAATTCTTTTTGAAGTGTCGAAGACTACGGTTACTATTTTTCGGATTTTACATCGAAGAGAGGGTTTATAGATAAATGAACGCACAAATAATTGAGAAGCACGGCAAAAAAGAATATGCAGTTATTCCCTATAAAGACTTTGTTCGGATGCAGGAGGAATTAGAAGATTATTACGATTTGCTTGCACTCCGCCAAGCAAAAGCCGATTTGCGCAATCAGAAAGGACGTTTATTCGATGAAGCGGCAAAAGAACTCGGACTGAAAAAAACGAAAGCCTGATTAAACATTGAGAACCGAAATCCGACAAACTAATTTTCCGCCAATAGCTTTTGTTCTGTTGGCGGTTTTGCTTTGGTCAACCGGCGGGCTTTTTATTAAGGGAACATCGCTCGATGCTTTTTCAGTCAATCTTGGACGCTCGCTTTTCGCGGCAATTACCGTCGCCGTCTTCACATATAAAAAAGGGTTAAAGCTCGACGGATTTACGCTTCTCACATCATTTTTATATGCCGGAACTTTGACTTGTTTTGTTTATGCGAACAAAACGACGACCGCCGCGAACGCAATTTTTCTGCAATACACCGCGCCGGTTTACATTTTGATTCTCGCGCCGTTTATCTTAAAGGAAAAATTTCGCGCGTCAGATTTAATTACCGTCGCGGTTTGTCTGGCGGGAATGAGTTTGTTTTTTCTCGAACCGCAAAGCGATGCTAACAAACTCGCTTCCAATGTTTTCGTCGGCAACATCGCCGCGCTTGCATCGGGAGTTTTCTTTGGTTTGTATTTTATCCTTTTGCGGCATCCGCGTTCTTTAGAAAACAAAAATCCCGCCGTGTCGGTTTTCTACGGCAACATTATTATCGTGCTGCTGATGCTGCCGCTCGTCTTCAATAGTCCGCCGACGCAGCCGAGTTCAAAAGATATTTTGGCGATTTTATTTTTAGGGATTTTTCAAATCGGCATCGCTTACGTTTTATTTACCAAAGGCATTGCCGAAGGCGTGCGCTCGCTCGACGCGAGCATTATCGGTTTCGTTGAACCACTGCTGAATCCGATTTGGGTTTACCTTGTTTTGGGCGAACGTCCGAGTCAGTGGGCGATTCTCGGCGGCGCAATCATCGTCGCGGCAGTCGTCTTTCATACAATCAAATCAAACGGTAAAGCAACTAGCCAAAAACAGCCTCGAACTAACGCGAAAAAGTTTTAATCTTTCTTTTGTGTCGTTTCGCGGTTGTTCGTGGCTAGATTCTTTTTGTGCTAAACTATCAGAAATTTAATCGAAAACCGGGCGCGACTGCTCGTTTATCAAAATCATTTAATAAAACACTTTTGGAGAATTTATGACTGAACTAAACATTCCGTCGAATGTAAAAAATCAAGAACTCGTTCGTTGGGTAAAAGAAATGGCTGATTTGTGCAAACCCGATCGGGTTTATTTTTGCGACGGCTCACAGAAAGAATACGACCGTTTGTGTGAAGAGATGGTCGAGACGGGGACTTTCATTCGCTTGAACCCGGAAAAGCGTCCGAATTCATTTCTCGCTCGCTCGCATCCGTCGGACGTGGCGCGCGTCGAAGACCGAACTTTTATCTGTTCGCTCGCTAAAAACGACGCCGGTCCGACTAATAATTGGATGAATCCGAAAGAGATGAAGGAAACGCTGACGCCGCGTTTCGACGGCTCGATGAAGGGTCGAACGATGTATGTCATTCCGTTTTGTATGGGACCAATCGGCTCGCCAATTTCGCAGTTCGGCGTCCAATTAACCGATTCGCCGTATGTCGTCGTTAATATGAAGTTGATGACCAGAATGGGAAATAAATCTCTCGAAGCGTTGGACGCGGGCGATTTCGTTCACTGTCTTCATTCGGTCGGAATGCCGCTTGCGGAAGGACAGCAGGACGCGGCGTGGGCTTGCTCGCCCGACCCGAAAGATAAATACATCGTCCACTTTCCCGAAGAACGTCTGATTTGGTCATACGGCTCAGGCTACGGCGGCAACGCTCTTTTGGGCAAAAAAGCTCTGGCTTTGCGAATCGCTTCGACGCTCGGACGCGAGCAAGGCTGGCTCGCTGAACATATGTTAATCGTCGGAGTAAAATCGCCGGACGGACGCAAAGATTACGTCTGCGCCGCGTTTCCTTCGGCTTGCGGCAAGACGAATTTTGCGATGCTGATTCCGCCGAAGCCGTTTCAGGAAGAAGGCTGGGAAGTAACCACTGTCGGCGACGACATTGCCTGGATTAAGCCGGACGAAAACGGACAGCTTCACGCCATTAACCCGGAAGCCGGATTTTTCGGCGTCGCGCCGGGAACGAATTTCAAAACGAATCCGAATGCGATGGAAACGATTCGTGAAAACACGATTTTTACGAATGTCGCTTTAACCGATGACGGCGACGTTTGGTGGGAAGGAATGGACGGCGAACCGCCCGCGCACGCGATTGACTGGCAAGGCAACGATTGGACGCCTGATTCGGATGCGAAAGCCGCGCACCCGAATTCGCGTTTCACCGCGCCTTCGATTCAATGTCCGGTGATTGATGACAGATTCGACGATCCGAAAGGCGTTCCGGTTTCCGCCTTTATCTTCGGCGGCAGACGCAACAGCGTTGTGCCGCTGATTCAGCAATCGTTCAACTGGGCGTTCGGCGTTTACACGGCGGCGACGATGGGTTCGGAAATGACCGCCGCCGCTTTCGGCAACGTCGGCGAAGTTCGCCGCGACCCGTTTGCGATGCTTCCCTTCGCCGGCTATCATATGGGCGATTATTTCAGCCACTGGCTCGACTTGGGACGAAATATCCCTGAACCGCCGCGCATTTTCTCGGTCAACTGGTTTCGCAAAGACGAAAACGGCAAATTCCTCTGGGCGGGATTCGGCGAAAATATGCGCGTTCTGAAATGGATTGTCGAACGCTCGCGCGGCAAATCAATCGGCATCGAAACGCCTCTCGGCTGGATGCCGCGCTACGACGATATGGACTGGCGCGGAATGGAAAATTTCACGCGTGAAGATTTTGAAAAAGTGATGAATCTCGACCGCGATGCGTGGATTAAAGAAATCGCTTCGCACGACGATTTGTTTTTCAAACTCTATGACCGTTTGCCGAAAGAAATGACGTTCATCCGCGAGCTTCTGGTTTCCAATCTCTGGCGCTCGCCCGAATTGGGTTTAGCCGCGCCGCGTCCTGAAATGGCAGACAAAACTTTTGAGGAAACGCGAATTAAAGATGCGTTTCGCGCCGTGCCGGACAGAACGGAGAACGAAACAGTGAAAGCCGCGTCGAAAGCAGAGTAAAATTGAAATTTGACAGTAAAAAAGGGTGAAGATGATTTTCATCCTTCTTTACTATCAGTAAGTTCCACGAGTTAAATAACGAATGTCCAAAAGAATATAGAATATAGAATAATTTCTATAGGAAATACTTCTCTAAAAAAACTTTACAGATATGACAACTGAAGATTTCAAAAAACGAACGCTTTCAGCCGCCAGTGAGTTTTAGGTTGACGCTTTTTTTGGTAAAATAACGAGCAGAGGTGAAAATTATGTATTCAAACAATTTACACAACAGAATTATGAAGTCGGTAATTCTACTCTTCCTGTTTTTGGGCTTCATCTTAATTTCAGCGGCGACCGCGCAGGCGCAGAAACGTTATTACCGTTACGAAGGCAGAATTTATAGGGCTGACCCGAACAGCGAAGGCAGGCAGGTCGCCCGGCAATACGGCTACGAAGACGGCTTCGAGGACGGCGCCGACGCGGGGCGCGAGCGCGACGTTTACAATCCGCAAAACTCCGGCGATTGGAAAAAAGGAACCAACGGCTATGAGGACGAGTTCGGCAACAAGCGGTTATACCGGCAAGCCTATCGTTCCGCATATCTTCAGGGATACAAGAGCGGTTACAGGCGATATACCGACAAACAATTCATTAAAAATAAAAACGTTCGCAGGCGGTTATAGTTTTTCCGAATAATAGTTTTGGGAGTATCAGAATAAAAGCGCGGTCTCGTCGGGACTCGCGCTTTTATTTTTCGTTTGCAAACTTTCGAGCGCCAACCGTTTCGGCTCGCTTTGCGAGTCGCCGCTGATTCTGCTAATCAAATAAAATTATGAACAAACATAAGATCAAACAGAAACGAAAACTTTTGCGAGAAAAAATTGACAAAAAATATATCGGATTCCACGTTTACCGCTCGGTCAACGAAAATCTGCCTTTTATATTTTGGGAACGGTTGACGGACGAGCCGATTCAGAACGGGAATTTTAACGATACTGCTGCCGAGATTGGGACACGTTATTATTACAAGCTGACGCAGGTTGACGCTGACGGAAACGAGAGTGCGCCGGTAACGCCGAAAACCACCTTCACCGACCACGCGGGCAATCGGCACACGCAAAATCCGCTCGTTGATTTTGTCGGTTACAATATGTATCGCTCCGCCGACAAAAACGTGCCGCTCGATGCATGGGAACGGCGCAACAAAGAACCGATTCCGACGACCGAATATAAAGACGAAGGCGTTTCATCTGGCGAGATTTATTTTTATTATGTCCGAGCCGTTGATTCGCGGGGGACGGAAAGTGCGCCGTCAGAGATTACGCGCGTTATCAGGAAATAAGTAGTCGTTCACAAATAAACTGAACTATGTTTGAAGCCTGAAAACCTGATTTGCAGGCTTTTTCCAAATGTCGAAAGGGCAAGGCTAACCGCATATTGCAAATGCGCTTTCGACTCATAATCTTCCGCCGCCAACCCTTCGTATTTCAATTTGCGCCAGAGTGTTTCCGCAATGTTCAAATGCGGTGAATATGTTGGCAGATAAAAGATGAACAATCCGCGCCCTTGCCACGCCCCGATCCGTTCACGCATCTTTTTGCCCGTGTGAATCCGCGCATTGTCCAAAACGACAACTGTCAATTTTGAAAGCGAAAACGAAAACCGTTCTAGTTGTTCGACCACAAAAGCGGCATCTATCTTCTCTTCGCTCGTCGCCATCCAACTTTTATTCGAGCGTGTCAACAACCCGAAACAATTGATGCCTGTGCCTTTCTCAGACGGCATCGAAACTTCTTCGTCACCAAACTGCCAACCATACGGCACGTTCGGCTCCAAGGCGACACCCGCTTCGTCGCCGTAATACAAATCAATCTCGCCGCTTTCGCTTAACCGCTCCATTTCGCCCAACAGCTCACGCTTTAGCCGATAAACCCCTGCCGGCGGTTTCTTTTTCAATCGCTTTCTAATTCGTTTGAAGCGGCAATGGTTTTTTCAAAAATCTTTTGAGCGTCGGGGTCGAAAAGGGGTTTTGCAGCTCGGCTTCGAGTTCGGTGCGCGCCAGACCGATGCGCTGACGGGAACGAATCACCGCCGCCCGCACACGATTCAAATCGGTTGCCGCGCTCAGAATTGCCCGCCTTCCGCGCCCCGGACGCATTTTTAATCCCTCAGTGCCTTCGGCTTCAAAACGCTTGACCCACCCGTTCACCGTGATTTTATGGCAACCCAACAAGCGGGCGATTTCACGGCTGGTGCGTTTCTCGCTTTTGAGCAAAATCATTTGACAACACTGTCGAAAAGCGTGACTTTTGCCGCTTCGGTAACCATCTATAAGTTCCTGACGTTGCGCGTCGCTCAATTGAATAACTTTCGTTTTACCCATTATGCGAAATAGTATAGCCTATTTCTGCTCGACTACTTAGAATGATTACTTTTACTCTTTTGGTAAATAAAAAAGTTAAGTCTATTTTTCGTCAAAGTTTATTTTTTACATTGCCGGCTGACTAATGCTAAAAAAGTTTGACAACCCGAATCAGATTCGCGTAGTCTAAATCTCGGAGGTGATATAGATATGATAAATAATTCAAGAGATACACCGCCGGACAGTTGCAGCCGGTAAGTCGTGAAAGCGGCGAGACCGGGAAAAATGTTCGGACGGTTAAAAAATTCGGATGAGGTTTCTAATGCGGAGTTGATATACAAAGAAGATTTTGGTGGCGAAAGGCAGTGATGCTCTAATCAATATTTTCAGTTTCTCCGGCTAAATTATCTAAACCGAAACCGACAAGATAGAATGAAAGGCGATTCGTTATGAATCGCCTTTCTGGTTTTAAATCAATTTGTGATTTTTGTATTTGCCTATAAGATTCTCATTGCAGAAATTCAGCGAGCAAAATTTTAGCAGAACAATTTTATCGCTTAAAATAAGATTATTTCTCCGGCTCGAAACGAAATTCGGCAGGGTCGCCCAGGCAAGGACAACAGAAATTTTTAACCAAAATAAGTAAGCGAGAATTTCTTTCAACGGTCAAAATTTACTAAAACCGTCCAAAGAAACTCTCGCTTGTTATTACAACGAAATTTTCGTCTTTCCTTTAGGGATTTGGCGTTCCGTTTGTATTCGGGCTGGTGTTTGAATTCATATTTGAATTCGTGTTCGAGTTTGAATTCGTATTACGATTCGAGTTTGAATTCGTCCGACGATTCGTATTGCGATTCGAATTCATCATATTTCCGTTCATCGAATTTGAATTCATATTCATATTCGTGTTCGAATTCATATTTGAATTCATATTTGAATTCATATCCGTATTTGAATTCATATTCATATTTGAATTCATATCCGTATTCGAATTCATATTTGAATTCATATCCATATTCGAATTCATCGAGTTAGAATTCATATCCGTATTTGAATTCATATTCGTGTTCATCGAATTGGAATTCATATTCGTGTTCATCGAATTGGAATTCATAGCATTGCTATTACTGTTTTGATTAGATCTGTTTCCGTTCGATCTATTTCCATTAGATCTGTTTCCGTTCGATCTATTTCCGTTCGATCTGTTTCCATTACTGTTGTTTTGCTGACCGCTGTCATAATTTTCGCCGCGGACATCCTGCCCGGTGAATAATATACCGGCTAAAACCATCACGGTTAAAACAAACAAACCGCTAATTGTCATCATCATTCTTTTCATAACTTCTCCTTCCTCTAATGCAGTAGTCTTAATTTATTAAATTACCAAATTGAAAACCGTTGTATTAAGACTGAAACAGCAGTTTCCAACACCTATTTCGCACCGGCAACAGAAAACATTCCCGGCATTTGATATCTCGCTAGAACATAAATTATTGCCCGGAAGCAATAATTTTTCGGTATTCAACCATACATTACCTTTTTTGCTACCTTATAATTTTTACCTTTTGAAAGCAAGCCAGCCGAATCATCGATCTTTTTTTGGCAGCCCGAAATTGGCAAGAAGTTATGTTATAATTTGAAACCGACGACAAAAAAATGCAGTAATTATTTTCAAAAAATCTGCATCTAATAAAACGAATTTGAGGTGAAAATTATGGACACAGCTTTTAGTTCTACTTATGGAAATTCGGCTGCGGATGCTTTGCCCGAAGAACGCGCAAAATTTATCCGCAAAACTTATCTTCATTTGGCGGCGGCGATTTTAGCATTCGTCGTGTTGGAAGTGTTTTTGTTTTCGTCCGGCGCGGCGTATTCGATTATGTCGGTGCTGCGCCTGGGCGGTTCGATGTCGTGGCTCATCGTTTTGGGCGCGTTTATGGGCGTGTCTTATTTGGCGAGCAGTTGGGCGAACTCGCAAACGTCGAGTGGAATGCAGTATGCCGGACTCGCGCTTTACGTTGTGGCGGAAGCGATTATCTTTGTGCCGCTGCTTTTTATCGCGGCGAATTTTAGCAGCGGCGATGTCATCCCGAAAGCGGGCATCGTTACGCTCGGTTTATTTTTGGGCATTACGTCGGTCGTTTTTCTGACGCGCAAGGATTTTTCATTCTTGGGTCCGATTCTGGCAATCGGCGGTTTCGTCGCGCTCGGCTTTATCGTCGCCAGCATTTTGTTCGGCTTCAGTCTGGGAAGTTTGTTCGCGTTCGCGATGGTCGCGTTTGCGGGAACAGCGATTTTATATGAAACGTCGAACGTGCTGCACCGCTATCACACGACGCAGCACGTCGCCGCCTCGCTGACATTGTTTGCGGCAATTGCTTTACTGTTCTGGTATATTCTCAGCATCTTCAGTTCGAGAGATTAAAATTCCGAACGACATCTGAAAAAAAAAGCTTCCGTCAGGCAAAAGACGGAAGCTTTTTTTTCGGTGAAAATTGATACTTTAAATTTACCAGATGAAAGCCGAATCAAATATCAACCAACCGACCGACGTTGAAAATCTACCCGAAAATTTTAGCGCGAAATTAGCTTCGACTTTTTGCGCCCTTCAACATCGCAATTATCGTTTATTTTTCTTCGGACTTCGATTCTTTTCGGCTCGCAACTCAAATCATTCAGATACGAAGCAAGGCGAATCGTCGTCGCGCTGCAAATGACCGGCGGCGAACCGGCGACCAAAGCGGGCTACTAGGAACTGCCACGCGCGACCAGAGCGATTCCGGTTAGAACTGGTTAGAAATTACGAATTGTAAGGACTTCTTTTCTTCATTCGTAATTCGTAATTTCGTAATTTTTTCCCCGCATTCTGCTTTTCAAAATTTGTGTTGAAAATTATAATTTTTTGATTTCGCGTTGACGAAATTATTTCTCTTTTGAAAGAAAATTTTGGGCAAATTTTCCATCCTTAAATACAAAAACAATTCAAGAAATTACCTGCGAAAACTTTAAAATAACTTTTGTAAATGCTGTTTTACGCCGCTTATTTGGCAATTTTTAACAAATTGTTTCGATATGTTAAAAAATATCTTGACACGCGCAATCTATTCGCGTAAAAATTCTTTCGTGAGTTTGTTTTAACCCAGTTTTCGTAAAGTTAGTTCTAAAACATTTTAAGGAGAAAAAAATGCCAACTAAAAAACCAGCAACGAGTTCTACGAAATCAACAACAACAAATAAAAAATCAGCGACGCCAAAAGCGGCTTCATCGTCAACCAAAAAAGCGGCTCCGACCCGAGCGGCTTCGACAAGTAAATCCTCCGGTTCAAAAACGGGAGCGAAATCAACTTCGGCGAGCGGTTCGCCGAAAACCGGTTCTAAAACAACGGCAAGCAAATCGTCGGCGAAACCGGCAGCCAAATCGGGCGCGGCTAAATCTTCTTCCGGTTCGTCAGCGTCGAAAACTTCGGCGAGCAAATCAACCGGCACGAAAACTTCGGCGGGAAAATCGTCCGGTTCGGCTTCTAAATCAACAGCGAGCAAATCCACAGGTTCAGGCTCGAAATCAACAACATCGGGCAAGACGGCGAATTCGGGTTCAAAGTCAACTGCTAAATCAGCTCCGGCAAAGAAAGCGGCTCCAGCCAAAAAAAGCAGCAGCGGTTCTAGCCAAAAGAGCAGCGGCGGCAAAAAAACCTCTAGTTCGGGTAAAGGCTTTGTTAGCGCAGCGACCGACACATTAAGCGATATTATTAAAGGTGCAGCAACCGGCGCAGTAGGCGGCGCTGTAACGGGAGCAGTTGGCGCAGGGTTACAGGCTGCAACTGCTGACTCAGCTGAAACGGGAGCTAGCGGTTCAAAATCCTCCAGTTCAAAGTCAAAAAACAAATCTTCGGCTTCAAACCAAAAATCGGCAACCGACACAAAGAAAAAGACCGGTAAATAAATTTACCGGTCTTTTTCTTTCTATACCAATCGCAAGCTAAAATGGCGATTCTTCGTCGTTATCAAAGACGATTCGCTTTTTAATTTTCGGTTCGCGCTCCTCACGCAAATCTTCCGTCTTGATAATTTCGAGCTGCGGATTTCCGTTCTCATCCTTTAGCAGAACTTCGATGCGGCGTTCGGCTTGATCAAGTCGCGCCTGACATTCGCGCGAAAGTTTCACGCCGTCTTCAAAAAGTTTCAAGCTGTCTTCCAAAGCCAAATCGCCGTCTTCCAGCCGTCGCACGATTCGTTCGAGTTCTTTGAGAGAAGTTTCAAACGTCTGTTTTTTATCCGCCATAAATTATTTGAAAACGTCGGCGTTTTTTAAAACATCTTCGAGATTGGAAACGCCGAATTGTTCGCCCGCCTTTTTTAAATTACCGTTTTTCGCTCCCGTGATTAAATCCTGTCCGATTCTCTCGGCGATGCGGCGCGCTAAAATTTCGTCTTTCACGCCGATGACCTGCCAGCGTTCGCCGCTGCGTTTCAAAACGACTTCAAGCGGACGACTCGGGTCCTGACTTCTGACAAACGCCCGGTCGCCTTCATTGATTATATCCAAATATCCTTCGGCGCCGGCGGCGATTGCCCAGAACGGAATGCTTTCAAATTGACGCGTTTTTTCACGAATCAAAACGGGAACTTCAGCGCGGGCGCGCTGCTTGACGGCGGGCAGAAACGGCGCGGCGACCTGCGCCACTTTTTGAATCGTCGCCGGAGCCAAGCCGCGTCCGTAAAGTTCGACCGCTTTGCCGGTAATCTGCGGCATAAAATCGTCAACTACCGCGTTCGTATCAACCAATTTATCAACTGCCGCTTGATCATCGCGCCGCGCCGCGTCAACCAACAGCGCAAGTGAATACTGCGGCGTAGTCTGCAAATTACGCCAGTAAAAATAACCGCCGATTGCGCCGATGACCAGAAATAAAATTAGCAAGCCGCCGAGGATTTTCAAGATTTTGAGTAAGACGCTCGGTTTGCGCGTGGCGTTTTGATTTTCCAAAAACGTCGGCGTTGCTCCAATACTCGGCGCATTGCCTTTCGGCGAGTTGTTTAGATTTGCTACGAAATTTGACATTCTATTTTTCTACCAATAAAACCTTCGCTTTTATTTTGCCACGCGCAAGGCGAATTTTCACATCTTCATTCGCTTTTACGTCAGTCGCGTCGCGCAAAATCTCGTCCGCTTCGGTTTCGACAATCGAAAATCCGCGACGCAAAACCGCGAGCGGCGAAAGCGCGTCGAGCGAAGCCATTCCGATTTTTAACTGGGAATTTTTCGCCTCCACAACATCATCAATTGCTGCAATTTGCTTCTGCCGCAGAACCGCCAGCCGCGTTTTCTTTTCGTTTAGTTTCGAGGCGAGCTGCAGCGGTGATATTCGATTAGTCAAACTATCCAGACGTTGCTCGTTTTTCTTTATCTGCTCATCGGCAGCGGTGCGCAGATGTTCGGTCGCGTCTTCGATTTCGTAACGCCAATCTTTCACTCGCTGCGGAAATTCCGTGAACACCGACGAGAGCGCGAGTTCCTGTAAATCGGCGCGCGAGGCGAGCAATTTATAACCAATCAACTGATACAAATCCTGTCGTCTTTGCAGCAGAAAATTGTGGATGCCGTCCTCGCTTTCGGCGACGATTTCCGCCGCCGCGCTCGGCGTCGGCGCGCGCCGGTCGGCGGCAAAATCGGCAATCGTAAAATCCGTTTCGTGACCGACGGCAGAAATAATCGGAATCGCGGAAGCGCGAATCGTCCTTGCAACTCGCTCTTCATTAAACGCCCACAAATCTTCGCTTGAGCCGCCGCCGCGCCCGACAATCAAAACGTCAATTTTCTCGTCTGATGTTTGATTGTGCCGGTTGGCTAATTTTATCGCCGCTTCGATTTCTTCGCCCGCCGTCTCGCCCTGCACGCGCGTCGGAATCAAGACGACGTTGACGGTGCGCGTTCTTCGGGAAAGCACATTCAAAACGTCGTGAAACGCCGCGCCGTTCGGCGACGTGACCACGCCGACTCGCTTTGGAAAAAAAGGCAGCTCGCGTTTCAACACTTCGTCGAATAAACCTTCGCGCGCGAGTTTCGCTTTGACCTGCTCGAACGCGACTTTGAGCGCGCCTTCGCCGACCGGCTCTAGCGATTCGACGAGCATCTGATACTCGCCCTTCGGCTGATAGACGGAAAGTTTTCCGCGCACGCGAACTTGCAAACCGTCGAACGGCTCGAAGCGAATCCGCAGATTATTGCGAACGTAACAAGCGGCGCGAAGCTGCGAATCGCCGTCGTGCAGAGTGAAATACCAATGCCCGGAATTTGCCGCCATGAAATTGACGATTTCCGCTTCGATCCAAACCGACGCGAAACTTTTTTCGAGCGCGTTTCTCACCTGCTCGTTCAGTTCCGATACTGTCATCGGTCGGCGTTCCTGCTCATCAAAAAGCGATTGTAAAAGCGCTGATTTCATTTTGTTTGTTTCGCCGTTTTCGCATGTTCTAAAATCACCGTAAATTTATTCGCCCTCGCTTCCCGAAAAAGTTTTGCAAAAAAATTTATGTCCGCCGAATCGAACGCATTGCCGACGAAAAACTTTTCGATTGCTTCGTCTTTCGCGTCCGAATCAATCGAGCCTTTCAGTTGATTTGATGTCAGACGAATTTGCACTTTCAAGTTGTAGGATTTTGTCCCGACTTTAACGCTCCTCAGATTCGTCTAAAGCATCATCTTTATTAAACCGTCTTTGATGTCGTTCGCGCTCGGAAATTTGCTGCGCTGGCTGTGTTTGGCTTCAATGAGATAAACGGTTGTCGGTTCGATTTTCGTTTCGTCGCAGGTGAAAAAGTATTTGCCGAACAAGGCGTTGTTGATCGTCACTTTCGCTTTGGTGTCAGTTGATAAGGCTTCTTTCGGCTGCTCGGTGACAAACTCGCGGGCTTGAGCTTTTTGCGATCTGCGCCGGGAAAATTCTATAAATTTTTGCGGCGTTGACGTGTAGTTTATCATTTCGTCCAAAACGGCTTCGTCGTGCAGATACGTTTTCGTTTCTTTGGAAATTTTCCGGTAAGCGAGTTTGGCTTTTTCAAATATCGTTTTGAGTTGTTTCGTTTCGCGCTCGTTCCATTCGCGCGGCGTTCCTTTGAAATTGTAAATTTCATTCAGCCGCGTCGAGACATAAAGGTTGTCGAATTTTTGCGCCGTAATTTGGTCGGCGCGTTTCGGATTTTTTTCGGCTGAATCGTAATACGCCAAAATGAGATGAACATCAAGAAGACTCAAAAGCGAAATCGTATCCCACTGCAAAAAATCGCGCTCGCCGCCCAAGCCTTCGTCTTTGACGACCGGAATTATCGTCGCTTTTTTGCCGGGAAAAGCGAGCGTGTCGTAAACTCTTTCATACGGATAAGAGCGAGTGCGCTTGGGCGAAATCCAGCGGCTGACCGCGATTTTTTCCCGTTCCTTCAAGAGTATAAACGCGCCCGCCGATTGGTTGATGTTGAAGTTTTCGAATTTCGATTCGCGCAGCGTATCGCCCGCGAATTGTTGGTAGTTAATTTTTTCGACTTCGCCGGAAATCTCCCCAGTCTGGGCGAAAGCGTTCGCCGCAAAAACGTAAAGATACAAAAAACACAAAGCGAGAAAATAATAAAAAGGCGTCTCGGTTTGATTCTTTAACGCCGATTGGAGACGAGCGGAAGAAGAAAATTTAGACCGCGAAAAAAAGCGACGCGGCGCAAAACAATAACCCGGAAGTAAATGTTTTTGATTTTGTTCCGCAACGCTTCGCCTTTTGTCGTGATTCATTTTCTTATCATCAATTTTGAGATACTTCAGTGACCGAACCGAGTTTGACAAACGAATTATCACGTTTTACTTTCACCTTCAAACGCGGCGAGGCGCGATTTCCGCGAACGTCCGAAACGTCAGACCGAAAAGTTATCGAATAAGCCGTCCGAAGTTGTAGAACAATATCGTCGTAAGCCCGCTGCAAATCGCCGATTTGCGTTATTGGGTAATAAACGCCGCCGGAAACCTGCGCCAGTTTTTCGCCTTCCGCTTCAGATTTGGAAGTCAGAGCGATGTAGCGCGAGCGCAGCGGGTCAACCGAAGAATTTGCACTATTATTTGCGGAAGCCGCAATCAAACCTGACGGAACGTAAAGCGGATAAACTAGCGCGCCGCTTTCCTGAATTGAACCGAGCAAAGAATCAAACGGCAAAAACGAGCGGTTGTCGTCGCCGTCAGATAAAACGACAATTGCCGTTCGCTCGCCCTTTAAAGGTCGCAGAGTTTCCGCCAAAGTGTAAGCCAGCGCGTCGTAAAAAGCCGTGCCGCCGCCCGCATCGAACGTATCCAAACTTTCGGAAAGTTTTCCCTTATCGGTCGTAAATGTCGAAAGATTTTTCACGTCTTCGTTGAAAATAATGATGGCGATTTTGTCGTTCGGGCTGACGGTGTTGACGAAATTTCTGGCGGTTTTGCGAATGAAATCAACATAGTTGTCCACGCTGCCCGAAACATCCAATAACAAAACCAAATTGAACGGCGCGGTCGCCCGTTCGACCGCTAAAATCTCGCGCGGCTCGTTTTTTTCCGTAACTTCAAAATCTTCTCGTTTCAAATCGCCGAGCGAGCGATTGTTGATGTCCGTCACGCGTGCGAGAACTCGCTTGATTGGTGAAGTCGCTGCCGCTTGAGCGTTTTGGCTTTCGCTCAAAGCGGGCAAGGATTTGCGCGGCGGCAGAGTTTTGGCATATTCGCCAAAGTATTTCGGACTGGCGCGGCGAATCGCTTCCGTGAGCAGCGAGTCGCCGCTGCGGACAATCGCTTTCGCCGCTTCGGTGAGCGGTCTTTCGGTCAAATTCGACGGAACTTCATTCGGGTTGACGTTCAACAAAATGATGCCGCGGGCGGTCGTGAAATTTAATTTCACAGTCTTCGGTTTTTGGTTTTTAGTTTTTTGTTTTTTGTTTTTATCAGCCGCTCGCTCTTTGTCGTTTAGCGTTTCCGGTTCTTCAACTTTTTCGATTTCTTCTTCCGAGTTTTTTTCATTATCCCCTTGCCTCTTCGTCTCCTCATCTCCTTTTTTCCGCTTTTCCTTTTCTCCCAATTTTCCGTTAACGACGAACTTTCCGCCGGCTTTTTCGTCAACCTCTTCGAGCGCGGCGTCGCTTAAAAAACGCGGGCGCGATTCGGTCCAGACAAAATCGTATTTCAAATCGTCGAGCGGCACGTTCGCCGCAATTGTGCCGGTATCGGTTTTGATTTCGGCGGATTCGATGTCGCCCTCAACCAGCACCTCACCGCCTGAAGTTTCGATGTTGATTTTTGACTGCGCGGGAATTTTCAGCGTCAAATCAATGCGCGATTTCGCCTCGGTCGGCTGAACGAGAATCTCCAGCCGCTTTGCGTTAGTGACGATTTTTATATCAGTTTCTTTAGCATTCGGCGCGGTCAGAAGCGCCTTTCCGGTTTCCGCTTTTTCCTGCACCGCATCATCGCCCGATTTGATTTTTTCTGCGGTGACGCTGACGCGACCGTAAAGGTTAACGATTTTTATAGAAGCGTTTTCAGCGAGCGAAAATTCGCGCTCGAACGTTTGCGCCCGCGCCGTCGAAACGAAAAAAGCGATCAGCAGTAATGCGTAAATTTTCATAAAGCAAAAATTTAATTTAATAGTAACCCTAGTTATTATAGCATTTAGAGTATAATTTGCCGATGCGAGATACAAAATAAGCGCAAAAGCAGTCTAAACAGTTTAACCTTAGATTGAAATAAATCCTAAAAGTTTGCTAGACTACTTTTGCATAAAACACATATTCAGTTTTCAAAGAACTGAAAGAGACGGTTTGATTCACACTCAAGCCGTTTTTCTTTGTCTAAAGATTATTCTTTAATAGATGCCTTTATTACTCTTTGGCGGTCTGCCAGTTGGTCTGTCTCTTACCTTCTCAAGGTCGCTGCTTTCAATAATCCAATCACGCCCAAGTTTTTCGGCTGGAAGTCTTTGTTCTTGAATTAGCTGATGCACACGCGGAACAGATACGCCAAGTTCATCGGCGACTTGCTTGACTGTCATTCTCTTTGGTTTCGCCACGTCTTTCATTGCCTCAAGAATATCAAAAGAAAATAATAAAGTCTATAAGAAAAATAAGAGTTTCTATTTGGATAACCCTAGAACATGTGATAGAGTTATTTATAGATTGAAACATTCAATCAAATTCAAATTACGGAGAAAACAAAATGTTTATATTAAAAGGAATTGAACAGTTAGAAAAGGCAATCGCAAAGGCTAAAAAGATTCGTCCGCGTGTCGAGTTCGATCACTTCGGACGTTATCGCGTATCGGGTTCAAAAGGTTATTACACGGTTATTTGCCGCAAAGACGAACGAGGGATTAAAACGGTTGCCTGCACTTGCAAGGGAGTGGAAAAAGGCTTGGTTTGCTATCATTCGGCGGCTGCCTTATCGCTTCACATTGGACTAGCCAAGCAACGGCAAACGGCATAAAGGCTTAGATAAGTTACCGATTATCTAAGCCTCTCCATCAACTTCCAAATCCTTAGGAGATTTGACACATCCCAAGAAATTCATAATAACAGAAACTAAGCCGTGAGTGTCAAAACTCGCGGCATTTTTTTCTGGAATTTACTTTCTATTCATTCTTTATATTACTTGAACCATAAATAATCATCTTTTTCTTAAAAGCCGTGAGCGTAAAAACTTGCGGCTTTTCTTTTTTTTTGCGAGAAAATAAAAGCATATGCAAATACCAGAAGAAATGCAGGAGCAAGTGGACGCTAATCTCCCGAAAATCAATTTGATTCTTGAAGAGATTCGGATGTTAATGGCTGTGGCAAAGCATCTGAAAGCGATCACGCAGGAAATCAATGAATGGGTGTTTGATAAGAATGATTCAGGGACATGGTCAAATTACTGGATAAGTAAATCAGAGAATTATGCCAATCAATACAAAGCAATCAGATTGGAAGCTATGGAAAAGATTGAAGAACTTGATCAACTTTCAGGCGGAGTTGTAACCCTTTACCGGAGTCAAGGCGAAAGAACCGATGACGATACTCTGAATGCTGCTCTTCTTTTTTTAGATAAAGACCTTTTACTTTAAGATTTTCAGCGACAAAGGATAGAAAAGAAAGCACTCCAATTGTTCGCAAATGTAATTGGTATAATGCCGGAAATATTAACAAAAATAAAAGCCGTGAGCGTAAAACTTGCGGCTTTTATTTTTGTTATCGACTGAAATAATTTTCCGAATATAGGAAACATCTCCTATAAAAAGGGAGAGTATTCTCCCTTGTGCAATTTAATTAAACAATTATTCTATTTACATCTACAAACGCTGATCCTTTAGTTGTACTCCTTTGTTTCCCCAGTGGTGATATTCATTTATCAAATAATCATCAGTATTTTAAGTGATGAAACGGACGCATAGAAGGAAAAGAAAATTATTTTGAGATTAGATTATAAGTTTTCTCTACACGTTTTGAACTCTTGATTAAATCTGTCAATTTACCAGACTCTTTTTAAATTCCGAATGGAGGTAATTTATGTATTTTGTAAAACTAAAACGCGCGAATGTATTTACATTAACTGTAATTTTGTCGTTTGCTGTATTTTGTTTAGGGTTATTTATAAGCATTTCGCATTTTCGCCGGGTCTCCGCGCAGGTTGATAAAAGCCAAACGGACAGTAGCCAAAACAAACTTGAAAACGCTAGTAAGAATCGAGAAAATATGATTTCCGAAATTTTTTCTGCTCTTCTTTTCAATCAAGAATTAACCTTTAATAAAGCGAAACTGTTGCCGAACCAAGTTGATGAATCTAAGACGTTTCACATCCGTTTAGATTCGGTGGCGCAGAGTAATTCGGTACCGAGATTTTCTGATCTAAAACCTGAAACAAATTCAATCGAATTATTGGAAATTAAAACGCGCCCTCAATCCTTAACCCGCCAACGGACTTTCGAACTTTCGCCGACGCAGATTTTGATTGTTTTCACCGACGCACAGAAGCAAGTTCTATGGTGGGATTTACAACCCGACCCGCGAATTCTTCGCGCTGAAACTTCCGACAAAGCGGGAAACTTGAGCGGAAAAACTCTTTATCGCATCACCGCCGATATGCTGGTTACTTTTCCCGCTGATGAAAAAATCACCGAACTGTTTTTGTATTCGCCCGAATGGGACGGGAAAAATTACAGTTTGGAGTTGATCGGTCAATTAAACTCACTCGATAACAGAGAGGCGAATTAATCAGGAGGCGGTTTTATGAAGCAGCACATATTTATCAAATTTTTTATCTTGGCTTTGTTTGTCACGCTGAGTTCCGTCCAGGCGAATGCCGAAAGTTTTGAAACAATTGTCAACAACGGCAGCCCGCAGAATCGAATTGACATAGCGATTTTGGGCGACGGTTATACTGCCGCACAGCAGGCTCAGTATCGAATTGATGTTCAGCGATTTATCCAGGATGTTTTTCTCCAAGAGCCTTACCGCGAATATCAACGCTATTACAATGTTCATCGGATTGATGTCGTTAGCAATCAATCGGGAGCCGACCACCCAGAGCGCAATCCGCCGGTTTTCGTGGATACGGCATTGGACGCGACTTATAATTGCTCGAATATCCAGCGCCTGATTTGCGTCAGCACGACGAAAGTCAATCAAATTATCACTCAATCTCTGCCTGCCGGACACTTCGACGTGAAATTGATTATCGTTAACGATGCCGAATACGGCGGCTCCGGCGGCAGCGTCGCCGTCGCTTCGACCAACCAGTCAGCCGTTGAATTGATTCTGCACGAAGTCGGACACAGTTTCGGTCTGCTGGCTGACGAATACGACGGCGGCGGTCCGACCTGCAATCCCAATGTGGAACCTTCCGGTGTCAATTCCACGCGCCAGACCAGTCTTCCGCTTATCAAATGGAATCATTGGATTGCTGCCGAAACGCCGATTCCAACATTAACGACCGCTCCGGCAATTCCCGGTTTATATGTAGGTTCCAGCTACTGCACGCTCGGTTTGTATCGTCCCACTTATAGGAGTAAAATGCGCTCTTTGGGCGTGCCTTTCGAGCAAATCAACGTCGAGCAGCACGTCAAGCGGGTCTATAATTTTGTTTCACCGCTCGATTCGAGTTCGCCCGCGACCAATGCCGTGACACTGACGACCGCTCAATCGCAGGTTTTCTCAGTTACCACGCCGCTGCCGCTGACTCATAACTTGTCGGTTAGTTGGACAATTGACGGACAAACGCAGGCAAGCGGCGCATCGTTCACTGTTAACGGTTCAACTTTGTCGCCCGGCAATCACGTTCTTCAGGCGGTGATCACCGATTCGACTGCTTTTGTACGAAACGATCCAACACAATTGTTGTCGGAGACGCGAACCTGGAATCTTACAGTGCAATCAGCCACGCCGCGATCAAAATTTGACTTTGACGGCGACGGTAAAGCGGACGTATCTGTTTTCAGACCATCAGACGGAGCGTGGTATTTGCTGCAATCACAGAACGGCTTTACCGGCGTAACCTTTGGCATCTCGACCGACCGAATCGTTCCGGCGGATTACGATGGCGACGGCAAAACAGACGTCGCCGTATATCGTGACGGAACATGGTATATCCAACGTAGTCAATTAGGTTTTACCGGCATCGCTTTCGGAGCATCGGAAGACATTCCAGTGCCAGCCGATTACGATGGTGATGGAAAAGCTGACGTTGCTGTCTTCAGACCAAGCACCGGAACCTGGTATCTTCTCAGAAGCCAACTTGGATTTACCGGCATTGCTTTCGGTCAGTCGGGCGACAAACCCGTCGCGGCAGATTACGACGGCGACGGCAAAGCTGATATAGCCGTGTTCCGTAATGGGACTTGGTATATCCAAAGAAGCCAATTAGGATTTACCGGAGTTGTGTTTGGAGAAAGCACAGACAAACCTGTTCCGGCTGATTATGATGGCGATGGGAAAGCTGATGTCGCCGTTTTCAGACCGAGCAACGGAACCTGGTATCTGCAGAGAAGCCAACTTGGATTTACCGGTATTCAGTTCGGAGTTAGCGGTGATCTTCCCGTTGCGGCTGATTACGATGGAGACGGGAAGGCGGACGTGGCGGTATTTCGTAACGGAACCTGGTATTTGCTAAGAAGTCAGGCAGGTTTCACCGGAGTCGCATTCGGTGCAGCCACTGACAAACCGGTTCCGAATGCTTTTGTTCCTTAAATTACTTATTACGTCAAAAAAAAAGCCGTGAGCGTCGAAACTCACGGCTTTCTTAGTGATATTTAACTGCTACCAAAACTAAAATAATATCCTAATTATGATTGGGCTTAATATTCGCCCAAAATAACCGCTCAAACTCTTTTTTCTTTTCCGCGTCGGGAGTGAAATGCGAAGCTGATAGAAATTGCTTTCGTGCCGCATAATCTTCGGTAATAGCATCACGCTGCTCGGTTGTCATAAGCTCTCTGGCGGCTTGGTCTGATTTGTTGGAAGCTAAGATCTGTTGGGCTTCGGTTAGTAAATTATTCATTTGTAAATTATAACCTAATCCGCCCCAAGCTTCGCCTTTTCCAGTTGCAACCGCATATTCTGTTTGGCTTTATTGCCGAAATCCATTTTCAGTTCGGCAAATTAGAACACTGCCCTCAACTAGCAGTTTTCACTTGGATGTAACCTCGTAGCCGCAATGCCCAAACCAATTCAGGCAATCGCTGATAGTAATCGTTTCCAGAGCCAAAGCGATTGCCTTTTCCAATTCTTCCTGCGTTCTGGCTTTGACTTTCTTGAGGAAAGTTTTCACCTTCGACCACATCAATTCAATCGGTGAGAAGTCCGGCGAATACGGTGGCAGCCAGATCACTCTGGCGCCACATTTTTTAGCTGTTTTCTCAATTCTGCTGGCTCGATGCGCGCCTAAATTATCTAGCACAAGCACATCGCCGGCTCTGAGCGTTGGGCGCAAGACCTGCTCGCAATACTCATTGAAAACAATTGTGTCAACGCTGCCTTCAATCGTCATCATTGCCTCGACTCCGCTGACTCCCAAAGTCGCAATCATCGAAGTCGAGGCGCCGTAATTTCTAGGTACGGCTTCTGTTGTTCTCGCGCCGCCAATGGCTCTGGCATACAGCCGAGTCAGAACGGTCGTCGCTCCGGCTTCATCCAAAAATCTTAATCGCTGATGAGACAATCTGCTCATTCTCCGCCAATGCCAGGCTCGCTTTCGTTTGTTTCGTTCACGAGCAACCACCGATTTTTTTTACGTCTCAGATTTAACGCACGCAGCTCGCGTGAAAGCGTCGGCACCGACACTGAAATCCCCTTTTCCCGTTCCAGCCGTTCTTGTAAATCCGCCAGCGTTATATCAGGCTCAGCCAGTATGGTTTTCAACAGCCATTTACGATGTTCGTCCGAGAGTCGTTTCTTCTGTCCGCCGCGATGCCCGATTGGTTTCAGATCACCGGTTGAGCGTTTTCTGGCGAGCATTTTCTTAATAAAGCTCGGACTGACTTCAAAGCGTTCGGCGACTTCGATAATCGTTTCCAGCCCGTTTTCATAAGCTGAAACCACTTTTTGACGAAAATCTATAGAATAAGCTTGCATTTGTGAAGCTTATTCCCATTTCTGGTCTTTACGCAACTGAAAGTTGCTAACGGACATATTTTATGTCCCCGTAAACCCTAAACTTTGGTTTTTGAGACGGTATACTGACTGTTTTATTGAGTCATAAGCAGGCTAAAAGTTAGTAACCTAGTGGGTCATTTGACAATTAGATAGCCATTTTGTGCGTCTTGATTCATAATCTTCGCGGAGGTCTAATTATGAGTCGCCGACAGAAGCAGCCACTGCGCCAACTCTCTGAGGAGGAACATCAATGGTTAAGACAAATTGCCCGTTCGACCAGTGAACCAGCCAGGCGCGTCGTCCGCGCTAAACAACTACTCGCCGTCAGCACCGGGGCAAGTTATACCAAAGCCGCACAAGGGACGGGACGTAAGTCTGGTGATGCCGTCGCGCAACTGGTTGAGCGCTTTAACCGTGAAGGCTTAAAAGCGGTCGAGCCAAAAAAGGGCAGCGGCGCACCGCCCATCTATGGAGCAGCCGAACGCGAACGGATTCTGCGGGAAGCGCGCCGCGCGCCAAAGCCGGACACGGATGGAACGGCAAATTGGTCTTTGATAACTTTGCGAGACGCGCTGCGGCGGGTAGCGGACGGGCTGCCGAAGGTCAGCACCTATACGATTCGCGCTGTTCTCAAAGAAGCGGGTTTCGGTTGGCGGCAAACGCGTTCCTGGTGTCAAACCGGTGTTTCGACTCGAAGGCGCAAAGACGGAGCGCAGGTCAAGGTGATTGATGTGGATGCCGAAGCAAAAAAGCTGATCGAGCGGGCTTACATCTTTGGCGCGCAAATGAATTTGGCAGTCTGGACCCAAGGAAGAAGCCGGACCGTTTCAAACTGTTCCGATGCCTGGCAGAAGCTGGCAACAGGGCGGTTCGGGGCAATGTCAGGAACACGAGTATGTGCGAAACGGAACGGCTAAACTATTGACTCTGTTTTGTCCTTCGAGCGGTGAAGTCAGAGCCAAAGGCGTCATTAATTGTCCGAACACGGTGCTGCATCCATGGCTGAGAGCCGAGTTGAGAGAAGTGCTGGCGGGACTGCCGCCGGCAGCAGTGCTTGAGCCGGAAGTCAATCGTCAGCAGTGGACGAGTTGGCAGGAGGGATTGCAGGCGCGCATTACTTTATCAGCCGAGCTGCCGCCGCTCAGAATGCTGTTGGTGCTAGATAATCTGAGCGGACACAAAACACCGTCATTTGTCTTATGGTTGTTTGCCAATGGAATAATGCCTCTGTATACGCCGCTTTCGGGATCGTGGCTCAATATGTGTGAATCGGTGCAGCGGATTATTAAACGGCGGGCGTTAGAATGTCAGCATCCGCAAAACACCGCAGAAATCATCGAGCTGTTAGAGGCAACCGTCATTGGATGGAATCGGGAGCCGACGGCATTTGAATGGGGCGGGAAAAGAGCGGCAAGACGCGAGCGAAGTCGGCAGCGCCGACGTCATACGTTAGGCGGTTCGGGAGCCGTCGCCACACGAATGATAGGAAAGCGACGAGCATTGAGCGAGCAATGGCTATCTAATTGTCAAATGACCCACTAGCACCAATGGTTAATTACAAATTGCTGTTAAGAAATTTTTGTTTTGGAAGCGCAGATTGTGTTATACAATAACGAAGGATTTTCAAAAATCAGTTTATTCAGAAAGAGCAGAAAATTCCACCGATGGTCGGAATAAAGCGACAATTCATTATTTATCAATAGAGTACGAATTACGTCTTTAGCTGCAACCGTTACTAATCAAAGATTCGTCTGTAAATCCTTACGAATACGATTCGTTCATCGCGGACAAAACCATCTCCTAAAACCGTTAAATTTAATATAGATTCCAAAACTGCGGCTTTCACAAAAGTTTGATTGTACAAAGTTTGTTTGAGATAGATTTAAGCTCGTCAGATCACCAGAAACTTTCGACATACAATTTTATGAAAAAACCAATTTTCCAAAACTACCAATTCATCAAATTTATTTGGGTGCTTTTACTCGTTGCCGGACTCAGTGCTTCATCATTCGGAGCGACTTTTGTCGTTGACCGCACCGATGACGCGACAGTTTCAACCTGCACAACGGAGACAAATGATTGTACTCTGCGCGGCGCAATAATAGCGGCAAATGCCGTGTCAAGTGATGATGTGATTGATTTTGATTCAAGCACTTTCAATACTCCGCAGACTATCTTTTTAAGTGGAACTGCTGACCTTTTTATTTTTAATAATGGCGCACTAACAATAAACGGTAGGGGAGCCGACTTGCTTTCGATTAAACGCACCAATCTAGGTCGTGTTTTTCAAGTTGGCGGACAATCAGTAGCAACTATAAATGGTTTGACTATCACAGGCGGCAATACCCCTCTTCCAACCGGTACTTATGGAGGAGGCATTTTAAATAATGGTACATTAACAGTCAACAATTGCAATATCAGCAACAACAGTGCTTTTATCGGCGGTGGTATTTCCAATCGCACTAGCGCCAACCTTAATATTCTTAACTCAAATATTAGCGACAACACATCAAGTCGTACTGGCGGCGGTATTGATATCGAAGGCGGCACGGTAAATATTATTAACTCAACCGTTGGCGGCAACACATCTAGGAGCGATTTTGAAGGTAGCGGGGGAGGCATTTCTATGTCTGGTCAATTTGAGGCAAATACTAGTTTGACTGTGACTAATTCGACGATAGCTAACAATTCTGCACTTAGATCCGCGGGCGGTATTGGTAACGGTGGAGCCACTCTTAATTTGATTAACTCAACGATTAGTGGCAACTCGGTAACCGGCTCTTCCAGTAATTCAGGCGGAGGCGTCGGTAACTATTCCGGTAATTCTCCGGCTGTCTGCAATGCTCGCAACACTATCATCGCCGATAACACTACCGCAAGTGGCAATGGACCGGATTTTATCGGAACGCTCAACTCGCAAGCTTACAATTTAATTGAAAATACAAACGGATTGACCGTTACAGGTATCACGACGGGAAATATTCTCGGACAAGACCCACACCTTTTGCCGCTTAGTAATTACGGCGGCGTGACCAACACTGTCGCTTTGCAATCAACCAGTCCGGCGATTGATGCAGGCGACCCGAATAACATTCTTACTCCTGACCAGCGCGGTGTTCCGCGTCCGCAAGACGGTGACCTCAACGGCATGTCTTTGCCTGACATAGGAGCATATGAAAGACAAGTAACGACATTTACTGTTACGAAAATCGCTGACACAAGCGACGGGGTTTGCGATGCGGACTGCTCATTGCGCGAAGCAATTGCAACAGCGGCGACAGATAAGATAGTTGCTTTTGATTTAACCGTTTTCAGCACGGCGCAAGTCATCATACTAACAAATGGACAATTGAATGTTTCTGGCAGCGGCACACTTGTAATAAACGGGACGGGTGCAAATTTATTGACGATTTCCGGTAACAATCAAAGCCGCATTTTTAACGTGGGTACATTTGCCGGTTTAACGCTTAACGGCATAACCGTCACGGGCGGCAGGTTTCTCAGCGACGGTGGTGGAATTATCAACAATGGAACTCTAAGTATTAATAACTCAATGATAAGCGGTAATACCGGAAGCAGCGGCGGCGGAACTCCGAACGGTGGAGGCGGTATTTTCAATAACCTCGGCAGATTAACCCTAACCAACTCGACCGTCAGTAATAATACTGTGATAAACGGAAGCGGCGGCGGTATTCTCAACAACAACGGCACAATAAGCATTATTAGTTCAAGTATCAATAACAATACGGCAAATAGCGGTGAAGGCGGTGGTATCAGCAATTTCAGCGGCACGATAAACCTCACCGACTCCGCAATCAACAATAATGTGGCAAACCGAAGCGGCGGCATTCAAAACAATGGAACGCTAATCTTAAATAGTTCAACTGTCAACGAAAATGCTGGGCAACTGCTTTACGGGGGAATCTACAACGGAAGCCAGTTGACATTAACTAATTCGACCGTCAATGGCAACCGGGTGATTAACATCAATCAAACGACTGCTGACGGCGGCGGTATCTTCAATCTTGGAACGATAATGATGGTTAACAGCACCATTAGCAGCAATACGGCAAGTAACGGTGCCGGTATTAACAACAATGGCGGTACGAACAACGACCGCGGCAGGTTGACGGCGATAAATTCGACGGTCAGCGGCAATCGAGCGACAAGACAGGGTGGCGGTATTTATTCTATCGGCGGAGTAGTAAGTTTAATCAATACGACCCTCGCCTTCAATTCAGCAATCATTACAGGCGGCGGCATCTATCATGTTGGTAACGCGAATGGCATATTTAACGCTCGAAATACCATCATCGCCGGCAACACCGCCGGAAGTCCAACTGCGCTTTCTGATTTCAATGGAATCCTTACTTCGCAGGGTTATAACCTCATCGGCAATATTAATGGCACGACTATCACCGGAACTACAACAGGCAATCTTTTAAATGTTAATCCACTGATAGATCCGGTGTTGCGCAATAACGGCGGAGCAACTCTTACGCATGCTTTACGAATCGGCAGTCCAGCGATTGACAAGGGTTCAGTAGTAACCGGGTTAACGACAGATCAAAGAGGACTGCCCCGTCCATTTGATTTTCCTTCCATACCAAACGCTCAAGGCGGTAATGGTTCCGATATCGGTGCATTTGAAAGGCAGTTCACTGACATCGACCGCTCAACTCCTTTCGATTTTGACGGCGACGGCAAAGCGGATATTTCCGTTTTCCGACCAGAAAACGGTGCATGGTATCTGCAACAATCGGCAAACGGTTTTACAGGCATGCAGTTCGGTACTTCGACCGATAAAATTGTTCCCGCTGACTATGACGGCGACGGGAAAACCGACGTTGCCGTTTATCGCAACGGGACTTGGTATCTACAAAGAAGCACTCAAGGTTTTACCGGTGTAACTTTCGGCGCATCAGAAGACATTCCAGTTCCGGCTGATTACGACGGCGATGGCAGAGCCGATATAGCGGTGTTTCGTCCGTCAAATGGAACTTGGTATTTGCTGCAATCAACTGCCGGATTTGCCGGAATCGCCTTCGGGCAAGCGGGTGATAAGCCCGTCGCAGCAGACTATGACGGTGACGGGAAAGCTGATGTTGGTGTTTATCGTGTTGGGACTTGGTATATTCAGAGAAGCCAATTAGGATTTACCGGAGTCGCATTTGGGGAAAGCACAGACAAGCCGGTTCCGGCTGATTATGATGGCGACGGCAAAACTGATGTCGCGGTCTTCAGACCAAGCAACGGGGTTTGGTATCTACAGAGAAGCCAGCTAGGATTTACGGGCATCGCGTTCGGCGCGACAGGCGATTTACCCGTTCCAGCAGATTATGACGGTGACGGAAAAATCGATGTCGCCGTGTTTCGTTCAGGCACTTGGTATCTACAGAGAAGCACACAAGGATTTACTGGTGTCGCTTTCGGTGCGACAACAGATAAACCCGTTCCTAATGCTTTTGTTTTCTAGTCTTTTCAGAAAATATCTCAATGCAGAAGGCTTCGTTCAAAACTTAATGAAGCTTTCTAAATTATATTACTCGGGCTTTAGCAAAAGTCAGACTACCCAAAGTCTGACTAAGACGAATTTACGCTTGCCGGTTCACAAAAAACTTTCGACAAACAATTTTATGAAAAAACCAATTTACTATAACTTCCAGTTCATCAGATTTATCTGGATACTTTTACTCATCACTGGAGTTAGCGGTGCCGCGTTCGGAACAACTTTCACTGTTACGAAAACTGCCGACACTAACGACAATGTTTGCGATGCTGACTGCAGTTTGCGCGAAGCTATTGTAGCGTCTAATAATTCAGCGACTGATGACCAGATTTTGTTTTCGTCGCTTTTTAATTCAGCGCAAACGATCATTCTCGGCGGAAGTGAGTTGGTCGTAACAACCGGCAGCGCATTAACGATTTCCGGTCCGGGAACGGAGCTGTTAACGATTTCCGGCAATAACCAAATCCGCATTTTAAGCACCCTCGGCACTGCAACCGTTTCGATGAGTAATTTAACTCTGGCAAACGGTAGAGCGGGCTTCGGCGGCGGCATCTTTAATAGCGGTTTTTTGACGCTGAATAATTTAGTCATCACCAATTGCATTGCTTTATTTACGGGCGGCGGCGGCATCTATAATAGAGGCAATGCCTTAACCGTTTCGGGGTCTGTTTTAAGCAATAACTCGAGCGGCATTTACAATAATGAAGGAACAATTACGGTCAGCGGTTCCACCATCACTGGTAATAACGGCGGCAACGGCATCTATAGTCTGCGAGGAACGATGACATTGACCAGCTCCGTCATCAGCAATAACACTTTTGCCTTCGGTGCCGGAGTCCATAACTCTGAAGGCAACGCAATGTTGACTGATGTAACCATAAGCAATAACACAGCAACGGATTCTGGCGGCATAGGCGGCGGTATCCTTAACTCAGGAGACTCATCGTCGAATACGACGATGGTCATCACAAATTCAAGAATTACCGGCAATACTTCACGTCAAGGTAGGGGCGGCGGTATTGCGAATTTTGGTGGCTCGCTGACAATTACTAATTCGACCATAGACAATAATAAATCCTTAACTAAGGAAGGCGGCGGTATATCTATCACCGGCGGAACATTAACTCTAGACAAATCCACAGTCAGCAATAACACCGGTCTTACCGATGGAGGGGGGATATACAGTGTTAATGCTGCCTCAACAATTACAAACTCAACCATCAGCAACAATACTGCCGGAAGCGGTGCAGGCATTTACAGAAATTCGAGCGGATCGCTAACTATTTCTCACACAACTATCAACGGCAACAGGGCGACCAATCGAGGCGGCGGCATCGTGCAGGGCGGCGGCACAGTTGAGGTCAGCAGTTCGATCATTGCAGATAACACTGACAGCAATGTCTCAAATCCCGCGCCGGACTTTGCCGGTATTCTAACTTCACGAGGCTACAACCTTGTTGAGAACACATCTGGCACAACCATCACCGGCACGATAATTGGCAATATTCTCGGTCAAGACCCGCAACTTCTGCCGCTTCGCAACAATGGCGGATTAACTCAAACACATTCATTGCGACCGACTAGTCCGGCGATTGATAAAGGCAACAGTTTCAGCATTACCACTGACCAGCGCCATCAAACTCGCCCGTTCGATTTTCCGAACATTCCTAATGCATCGGGCGGCAACGGCGCGGACATCGGTGCTTTCGAGCGGCAAGCAACCGATGCCAGCGGCGCGACTCTTTTTGATTTTGACGGCGACGGGCGCGCCGACCTCTCGGTCTTTCGCCCGTCAAACGGCGCGTGGTATTTGCAGCAGTCACAGAACGGTTTTACCGGCTTGCAGTTCGGCATTTCAGCCGACCGTGTCGTGCCGGCTGATTACGACGGCGATGGCAAAACCGATGTCGCGGTTTATCGCAATGGGACTTGGTATCTGCAGAGAAGTCAATTAGGATTTACGGGCGTTGCTTTCGGTGCCGCGGATGATATTCCCGTTCCGGCTGACTATGACGGCGACGGTAAAACTGATGTCGCGGTATTCCGTCCGTCGAATGGAAGCTGGTATTTGCTGCAATCAACAGCCGGATTTGCCGGAGTCGCTTTCGGGCTGACTGGCGATAAACCCGTTCCGGCAGACTATGATGGTGATGGGAAAGCCGATGTCGCTGTGTTCAGAAACGGCATTTGGTACATCCAAAGAAGCCAATTAGGATTTACTGGAGTCGCATTTGGGGAAAGTACAGACAAGCCAGTTTCGGCTGATTATGATGGTGATGGAAAGGCTGACGTGGCGGTGTTCAGACCATCAAACGGAACGTGGTATCTTCAGAGAAGCCAGTTAGGATTTACCGGCATTGCTTTTGGGTTAGGAACTGATTTACCTGTTCCAGCAGACTATGACGGGGACGGGAAGGCGGACGTGGCAGTGTTCCGTAACGGGACTTGGTATTTGCAACGCAGTCAATCGGGTTTCATAGGTGTTGCTTTCGGTGCAGATACCGATAAACCAATTCCGAATGCTTTTATTCCTTAAATTACTTGAGCATCAAAATAAGAAGAGCCAATACTCTTTCCCTTCAATACCAAGATTATAACAACACTAATTTTTCAGGATAAAAATGAAAAAACACAATCACATTATTCTTTTTCTGTTAATCTTTTGACAGGTTCTATCGTAAAAGCACAAACAATCCGCAGCCTGGAAATTCTTTCGCCGCCGGGGGTAACCAATAACGCAAGCACTTTTGAAGTTGCTATAGTTCATAGCACTGGGCTTGTTTATAACTCCGGCAATGCTTACGGCGGAGAAATAAGCGTGCTTGACCCGAATACGAATATATTGGTTGCAAACATTCTACCTGCCCCCGCCAACGGCTTTAACGGCGGCGGCGCAACTGTTTCACGCGTTAACCAAGCTACCAATATTCTTTATTTTTTTACCGCCTCGAATACTCTTGTAGTAGTTGACGGTCGCCCGTCAAGTCCTACTTTCAACGAAACTTTACCGGCAATTACGTTCGTCAATCAAACAATTGCCTCATTTGTCATTGACCAAACACGCAACCGACTCTATGTTTCGACCAGAACGAACAACACGTTGCAATCGCAAATTCAAATCGTTGACATTGATCCGGCGAGTGCGACGTTTCATCAAACATTAGCAACTGCTACACTTCCGAGCGGACAAAATGTCGGACCTATTGCGGTTAATGCTGTAACAAATAAAATTTACGCGGCTACACAACAAGCAGGCGGCGGAGTTTTTGTTATTGATGGCATAACACGAATCGGAACATTCATTGCGGGTACGCAATCCTCTTCTTCGATTGTGGTTAATGAAGTCTCAGATACGATTTATGCCATGAGAAACGGCAGTCCTCCTGCCTTTCAGGCGATTGACGGCGCAACCGATACGCTGATCACCAACATTACTTTGCCAAGTTCTCATAGTTTTCTTAACGGCGAACAAGTGGCAATCAATTTAACAACCGAGCGCATTTATATAATTCTAAGTAACGGCACGGTGAGTGTAGTTGACGCAAAACGCACTAGTCCGACTTTTAATACTGTTTTAGCAAACATTACGGGTGTTGGCGGGTCCGGTGAAATCGCTGTTGATGAAAGCACAAATAAAGTTGTCGTGACATCTTTTAATACGAGAACTACCGTTATTGACGGCGCGACCAACACGGTGGCAGCAACGACCTTTGCCATTTCGACATCTTCGGATGTCGCTATCAACCCGAACGCCGACCGCGCATACGTCGCCTATCAACTTCATACCAATCAAATAATCAATCTTACCGACAATTCATATGCTAATGTTGCGCTGGCAGCCGATGTCGGTGAAGGAGTCGTTAATCCGAATAACAATTCCTTCTATTTTTCAATTATTCGGGCGACAAACGAACTTGCGTTTCTTAATAATAATGATGTTGTCGGATTGATTAGCGGTCAACCTCACGCTTTAGGACGTTATCTATTCACCGGAATAAATAGGGCGACAAATCGGATTTACGCTCTTAACACATCAGTGAATATCGCGGGGACAAGTAATGCGCCAGCGTTTGTATCAGTGATTAACGGAGCCACCAATAACGTCATTGCAAATATCGAAGTCGGTTCACAACCGTTCAGCACTCCGGCGGTAAATGAGGTGACAAATAAAATTTATATTCTTAATTTCGGCGGCTTGGGTGGTTTGCCCAGAAGTATCAACGTCATTAATGGCGCGACCAATACGGCTTCGACCGTTGATACGAGTGCCTTTCCCGCAGGCAGTGGTTTCGTAGGCGAAACGGCAGTCAATCCGGTTTCAAACCGTATCTATTTTACTTCCGCGAATCGTGTAGGCGTGATAAACGGCGCAACAGACGTTGCCACGCCGCTCGCAGGAATCACCGGCGTTTCATTTATCCGGATCAATCGTAATTTGAATCGAGTTTATTTTCTGACTTCAACGGGCTTGCGCGTTTTAAACGGAGCTGATGATTCGGAAATCGCTAATGTCGCACTTTCATCCGCGTCTAACTTTGTGGTTAATGAAGCGACCGGCAGAATTTATGTTATTAGCAGTGCGAACAGAACTTTAACCGCTATTGATGGTAATTCAAATAATATAGTTTCAACCGTGCCACTTGTTAATAATCCGATAGCAATTGCCTTGGACGAAACAAGAAATCGTATATATCTTTCCAACAGCAATGATGCTAATGATGAAAGCACTTCCAGTGTCAGCTTCATTGACGGCAATTCGCTGGCGATAAGAAGAATTTTGCCGATTCCGTTGCGCGCCTCAAGGCTTAGCGTTAATCCGGCGACGAGGACTGTCTATGCTACGGCTTCATTTGCTTCTCAACGCAGCGGTATCGTCGTTATTTCCGACTCGGCGAGTTCATCCACGCCTTTTGATTTTGACGGCGACGGCAAAGCGGATATTTCCGTCTTCCGACCAGAAAATGGTGCGTGGTATCTGCAACAATCCACAAGCGGTTTTACAGGTGTGCAGTTCGGCATCTCGACCGACAAGCCCGTCGCGGCGGATTACGACGGCGACGGCAAAACCGACGTCGCTGTGTTTAGAAACGGCACTTGGTACCTGCAAAGAAGCCAACTTGGTTTCACCGGCGTCGCGTTCGGCTCGCCGGACGACATTCCCGTCCCAGCCGATTACGACGGTGACGGTAAATCTGACATTGCCGTGTTCCGACCCTCGAACGGCATTTGGTATCTGCTGCAATCAACAGCCGGATTTGCCGGAGTCGCTTTTGGTCAAGCGGGCGATAAACCCGTTGCGGCGGATTACGACGGTGACGGAAAAACTGATATTGCCGTGTTCCGTAATGGGACTTGGTATATCCAGAGAAGTCAGCTTGGCTTTACAGGTATTGCATTTGGCGAAAGCACAGACAAGCCTGTTGCGGCTGATTACGATGGCGACGGCAAGGCAGACGTGGCTGTCTTCAGACCAAGCAACGGGGTTTGGTATCTAAACAGAAGCCAACTTGGATTCACCGGCATCGCTTTTGGTCTGGGAACTGATTTACCCGTTCCGGCTGATTATGATGGTGACGGTAAAACAGATGTCGCCGTCTTTCGTGACGGAACGTGGTACCTGAACAGAAGCACGGCAGGTTTCACCGGAGTTGCTTTCGGCACAGCAACCGATAAACCTGTGCCTAATGCTTTTATTCCTTAATTTACTTGAACATCAATTAAGAAGAGTCGTGAGCGTCAAAACTCGCGGCTTTTTTTTCTGGTTATCCGCCAAAATTCATTGACATTAAAATGCGAAGGGCGTATTTTGTTTCTACATTCAATCGTTTTCAATTCGCTTTTCTGTCAACAACAGTTGTTTTATCCCGAATAAATAATTGTTTGACCGAAGTAGTTTGTCTTTACATTAAACACACAACTTGGAGGAAGGAAAAGTGTTCTTTACAAAAAATAGAAGAAATCTCGGTTCGCGAATGACTATGTTCGCCTTGTTGGCAGTAACGGTCTTCTGCTGTGCGGCAAATACAATTACGACAAATGCGCAAGTAATCAGAAAAAATGTTCCTTATGATTTTACCGGTGACGGTCGAACCGATTGGGTAACACTTGCTAGTGCAGTGGGAGTCAATATTCCCATCAGATGGAAAATACTCGGCAATCCGGCATTAGCTGCTCCGAATACCGCTTTCAGACGAGATTTCGATTACGGCTTCAGTTCTGATGTCGTTGTTCCGAGAGATTACACGGGCGACCGAAAAACCGAAGTTGCTGTTTGGCGCCCCGGAACACAGGGAATTTATTATGTCTCACAATTTCCAACCGGAACTGGAGGAATCACGCTTGAGCGGGCAGTTCCTTGGGGACAAACCCTTGACCGACCGCAAGCAGAAGGCGATTACGATGGTGACGGTAAAGTTGATTACACTGTTGTGCGCCGAGACGCTACCACTGGCAATTTGACCTGGTTTATTTTGAGCAGCAGCACCGGGACTCAAAGAGCATTTCAGTTCGGGTCTGTCCCGGCAGGAACTAGTTTTTTTCCTACAGAAGGAGCAGACTTTACGGGTGACGGCAGAGATGAACTGGTTTTGTTCACTTTTAACTCTAGTACAAGGGCTGGACTAACCTTCTATATTGGAGATGCAAATACCGGAGCCGGAGTTTTAACTGTTCCTTACGGTAATTTTGGAACTGATTACGTGATCACGCCGGCAGATTATACCGGCGACAACATAGCCGATATAGTTGTGGCTCGCTTTAATGTCAATCCGATGACCTGGTATATCAGAAACACCTCGACGGGAGCAACAACTGCCTTTAGTTTTGGCATTGGCGATCCAACCTTTGCCAATAATGACCGTCCGGTGCGCGGTGATTATGATGGCGACGGGCGTCATGACATTGCTGTTTACCGCGCGAGTAATCAAACCTTTTACTATTTGAGAAGTTCAAGCAACAACACAGTAGTAGACGGACAAAGGCACGGCGATCCGGGTGATTTTCCATTGGGGCGTTTTGGTGTTTTCTAAAAAGAATAGTGGCAATGGGGCGAGTAAAACTTCGACACTTAAACACGTTGATAAATTAACAGTCAAAAGCCGTGAGAGTCAAAACTCACGGCTTCTATTTTGTAGCGATGCTATAATCTTAAATACTGCGTAGTGATGCTGTATTTTTAATGCATGTTATGTATATCAAAGTGAACAAACGGCTCAGTAAGAGGTTTAGATGTCAGATGTTGCAATTCTCCGTGATTGAAAGCTACCGGGATAACGGCAAAGTAAAACACCGGACATTGTTTTACCTAACTTCAATCCCGGAAAAATTTCTTGATTCGCCGCAGTGGGCAAAAGATTTTTTGACAGAGAGCGAACACAAGTTAAAAGCCTTGCCCGACTCAGACAAACTTCCGCTTATGACACGCCTTAAAACTTATGTTCCACGCGCCGATGAAGCGGTAGAGGAGCATTTCTGGAGAAAGCTACAGCGACGTAATTACGCTTGCTAAAATAAAAGACGTGAGTTTTTAGGCTCACGTCTTTTGCTTTGTCTCTGAGCGCGGGTGTTGAGTTTCGTGGCATTTCGTCGCATTTTGAAATGAGAATTTGACTCTAGGCGCGTGTGGGTGTGTTGGACTCTTTTTTTCTGTGTCCCTATTTGTAACCATAAAGTCTCCGCGTCAGTACCAAAAACGACCCTTTTTGAGACAGGAAAAAAGCAATATGAAAAATAAAGAGTTAGTAAAAATGACATCAGTTGCTCTGGCTTCAGTTTCGCTAATTACCTGTATATTTATTTAGGGTCTGGTAAGTGGTTTTGAAAGAGGTTATTTTTACGGACTCCTTCAGGACATTTCAGAACCACGTTGGGAAACATGCCGATAAAGATATGCCTGCTTTGACTGCGGCGAAAATTGAAATTGAAATATTAAATTGAAATATTAAAATGAGTTATGATGAATTGCCGGCATACCGGTAAAAATGGAATGTCTCAAAACCGCCCCTTTTCGAGATAAAATTTAATCACTCTAAATAAAAAATTAAAAACCAATAAAACACAGCTTAATTTTGCAGGTTTGTATCATAAACCATCTTATTGCCAAAGTCTCAAAACATAACCCCTTTATTAAATTTTCAGACGCTCATCAATCGGTCTTTCTAAAAGCCAAAAACAATTATTTTCAGCGCCACAAGACTAGGGCACTATCTGGTAGTAATTTTCCTTGACACTGATTTTTTAGTAATTTATTATCGATTCAACTTCCTTTTTCTAATATCCAATGACAGCGAAGGTTAAAGGGCGAATTTAGAAAGTAAAAATTACTGGAGTTCTTTCGCCGGGTTCACAAAAGACTTTTAGAACTTAGGCGAACTTTTTCGTTCATACGCAGTTTCGTTTTATTTTCACAACAATTGGTAACTTGACTTAATCAAAATACATCTGAATATTCCCTCTCGAAAGCGATAAAAATAATAATTTAAAGAAAAGTTTGCGAAATATATTTCCTTTTACCAATTTGTTTAAAAGTGGCATCCACTATATAAA
The DNA here is from genome assembly GCA_030448055.1 of Pyrinomonadaceae bacterium. Classification (GTDB taxonomy): domain Bacteria; phylum Acidobacteriota; class Blastocatellia; order Pyrinomonadales; family Pyrinomonadaceae. Next base: position 941,317 of record JAUJNR010000001.1, on the reverse strand, counting down.
CTCGCGTTATAACCTATAAAATAGACAACGTAATTCATATTAAGTTATTAAAAATTGCAACTTAGTACGGTGAAGATACGATGAGGTATTAGCTATGTTAAAGTGTTTTTTCTCATTTTGTGTATTGCTTTGTTTTTTCTCGTCAGGATGGGTCGCTTCAAGCGTTTTCGGTCAACAATCCTGCACCGGTTTTAATATTCTCAAGCCTACATTTTTTCCTTTGAGCGGTTACAACGCTTCGGCGATAAAAACCTTCGATGTAAATAACGACGGAATTCCTGATTTACTGGTGACCCTACCGCAGGATGGCAAGTTAGCCGTTCAACTTGGTAACGGTCAAGGAGAAGTTTCGGGAACTGCCTATTTCGCCGCCGGCGCTAATCCGACAGATTTAGATTTAGGCGATTTTAATCGCGATGGAGAGATTGATGTCGTTGTCGCTAACGCGAGTTCCAATCAATTTTCGCTTTTGCTGGGCGACGGCACCGGCAATTTTTCGCTTCAGGCGAGTTTCGCTTCGGATACCTCTCCGCAAGTTTTGAAAGTCGGTTACTTCGATAATGATAATTATTTAGACGTTGCCGTGGCAAATTCCGGCACACTGAAAATTTATAAAGGAAACCGTAATTTAACTTTTAGTTTGATTACTAATATTACGACCGTCGGCAGCCCGAAAAAAATAATAAGCAGTGATTTTAATCTGGACGGTAAAGTTGATTTAGCTTTGTCCTTCGTTCAGATTGGCGCTTCGCAAGTGCGGGTGTATTCCGGGCAGGGCGACGGGAACTTTACTTTAATTAAAACTTTTCCGGGCATTGAAGTGTTCGCATTATCGGCGGCGGACGTAGACAATAACGGAACGCCGGATTTAATAGCCAACGATTATCCGACCGGCAGGTTTTTGGTTTACAAAGGACTGGGCGGCGGCATATTTCAAGAACCTGTCATTTCAAATGTGGGTTCCGTTTTCGGGTCGGAAACCGTTGATTTTGATGGTGACGGGAAATTAGATTTGGTTTCCGGCACTGGCTCTGTTTTTCTCGGCGACGGTTCGAGCAATTTTAGTTTTGCCGGCAACGCCGGAACGGAAAGTTCGGCGGCGAGCGTCGGAGTTGCCGATTTTAACAGCGACAATCTGCCTGACTTCGCGGTTCTTTCAAGCAACGGTAATTTAAACAACGGCACTTCGATTATCATCAACAAAGGCGCGGGCGGCATTGGCGGCAGCCCGCTTTTTTATTTGAATCGTCCGTATGAAATCGAGAGCGCCGATTTTAATCTTGACGGGAGATACGATTTGGTCGCCGTCAACGGCTACAATCACACGGCTCACGTTTATTTACAGAATGAGCAAGGCGGTTTCGTGCCGACCAGCCCGCTGATAGTCGGCAGCGGTCCCAACGACAATCCGTTTGCCGTGGCGACGGCTGATTTTAACGACGACGACAAGCCGGATTTTGCCGTACCCGATGCTTCGTCCGGGAGGGTTGTCGTTTTTACCGGTAACGGCGACGGCACGTTTATCAGGACAACTTTCAATCTTGCCGCCTCCAACGTCCGTCCCAGTAACGTCAGAACCGGAGATTTTAATAATGACGGCAAGACGGACATTATCACGATGAATTCGTCGAGCCGTGATTATTCGGTTTTGTTGAATAATGGTACGGACGGATTTAATTTTCTGCCCGGCGTGAACGTCAATTCCGATTCGACCAATAATATTGTGGCAATCGGCGATATTACCAATGACGGAAAATTGGATTTGGTAGTCGGTCGACCGTCGCAAGGCGCTTTGATTTATTTGGTCGGCGGCGGCGACGGGACCTTTGTCAGAATGCCGTTTCCGATTAACGGTCTGGGTAACATCACATCGATAATTTTAGAGGATTTTAATAACGACGCGAATCTGGATTTGGCAATTGGCGGCACGGATCGAATGATTGTCAGTTTTGGAGTCGGCAACGGGGGATTTTTTAATCCGGTTCATTATCCGATTGCCGGTTCTATAAATGATTTGGAATATCAAGATTTTGATCTGGATGGAATTAAAGATATAGTAGCCGCCGGCGGTCCGCCCAATTCAATCATATTCTTTAAAGGAGTCGGCAGCGGCGTTTTTAATCAGGGCGTACCGGTGAGCGTCAACATATCCGCATCTTCAATAACCGCAAGAGACTTTAACAACGACGGAAAACTCGATTTCGGATTCTCATCGGCTTTCGGCGGAAGAATTTCCGTCGTCTATAACGACAGCAACGCTTTGCCGTGCTTGTCGGTCAACGATGCGCAAATTACGGAGGGAAATACCGGAACAGTCAACATCAGCTTTGAAGCTGCATTAACGGCTGTCAGCTCACAAAGTATCAGCGTTGATTATAAAACTGTCGGAAGAACGGCAGCCTCCGGCGTTGATTTCGTTCAGAGCAGCGGAACTTTGGTTTTTCCACCCGGAACGACCACTCAAACGGTTAATTTGACTATCAACGGGGATGTTTTGGACGAGGATGACGAAACCTTTACTCTGACTTTAACTAATTCGCCGAATGCGCGGATTGCCGACGCGGTCGGAACAGCCAAGATTATTGATGACGACGCTCAGCCGAATTTGACAACCGGCAGCGGCTCGGTGGTTGAAGGCGATACGGGGACGACGATAGTTTCCATGCCGGTGAATCTATCCGGCGCGAGCGGCAGAAAAATTAAAGCGCAGGTTACGACGCAGGATTTAACCGCAACTTCCAATCAAGATTATCAGCCGATTTCGGAAAAGGTATTTTTTAATCCGGGTGAAGTTACCAAAAATATTCTGGTTGCGGTCAATTCCGATTACCGCGTTGAGCCGGATGAAACGTTTAATATAAATTTAACCGCTCCGGTCAATGTCAATCTCGCCAATAATCAGGCGACGGGAACAATTCTAAATGATGACGTAGGCGGCGTAATTCAATTCTCCGCGCCGAGCATTTCCGTCTCGGAAAACAACGTTACCGCTCAAATTATCGTATCGCGTGCTGGCGGCATTGCCAGTGATGTCATCGTCGGATATAGCACAATCAATGGGACTGCGTTGGCAGGAAGTGATTATCAGCCGGTGGCGGGTAATTTGATTTTCGGCGCGAATGAAACATCAAAAACAATTTCAGTCCCCATCATTAATGATGCGCTGAATGAAGATACCGAAACTTTTAGTTTGTCTTTAGAGAATGTTTCCGGTGGCGGAACCCTAGGCGGGCAGACGAACATCACAGTGAATTTGCAGGATAACGATCCGCTTCCCGGTTTGAGCGTTGCAAATTATAGTGTGGCAGAAGGAAATGACGGCTTAAAAACCATTAATGTCAGCCTGACTCTTCTCGCCGCCAGCGGCAGAACAGTGAGCGTCAATTATGCGGCGCAAAACGGAACGGCGACCGCGCCGAGCGATTATTTACCGGCAACAGGATCGATTAGTTTCACTGCCGGCGAAACTTCAAAGACTATCCAGTTAAGCATCGTCGGCGATACAATCTTTGAGCTGGACGAAACCTTCAGTCTGGTTTTATCCAATCCGGTTAATGGAGTAATTGCTGGCGGCACTGCCAGCGTAACAATTCTTAATGACGATTTAAGCTCAAATTCTGCTCGGGCAGATTTTGACGGCGACGGAAAATCCGACGTTTCCGTCTTTCGACCCGAAGATGGAACTTGGTATTTATTACAATCAGTTTCCGGTTTTACGGGCGTACAGTTCGGTATTTCTACAGATAAACTCGTCCCGGCGGATTACGACGGCGATGGCAAAACCGACGTTGCCGTTTATCGCTCAGGCACCTGGTATCTGCAGCGAAGTCAACTTGGCTTTACCGGTGTCGCGTTCGGCGCGGCGGACGATGTTCCGGTTCCGGCTGATTATGACGGCGACGGCAAAGCGGATGTTGCTGTGTTCCGTCCGTCAAACGGCACCTGGTATCTGCTGCAATCAACTGCCGGATTCACCGGAATCACGTTCGGACAGTTGGGCGACAAACCTGTCGCGGCGGACTACGACGGCGATGGCAAGACGGACGTGGCGGTTTTCCGTGCGGGAATCTGGTATATCCAAAGAACTCAACTCGGATTTACCGGCATCGCTTTCGGCGAAGCAACTGACAAACCGGTTCCCGCCGACTACGACGGCGACGGCAAAACTGATGTCGCCGTGTTTCGATCAGGAACGTGGTATCTGCAACGCAGTCAATCGGGTTTCACAGCCTTTGCATTCGGCGCGGCGGATGACATTCCTGTTCCGGCAGATTATGACGGTGATGGTAAGGCGGATGTCGCCGTGTTTCGTTTAGGCACTTGGTATCTACAGAGAAGCACACAAGGATTCACCGGAGTGGCTTTCGGTGCGACAACGGATAAACCCGTTCCTAATGCTTTTGTTTTCTAGTCTTTTCAGAAAATATCTCACTGCAGAAGGCTTCGTTCAAAATTTAGTGAAGCCTTCTAAATCATAATACTCGGGCTATAGCAAAAGTCAGACTACGCAAATTCTGACTAAGACGAATTTACGCTTGCCGGTTCACAAAAAACTTTCGACAAACAATTTTATGAAAAAACCAATTTACTATAACTTCCAGTTCATCAGATTTATCTGGATACTTTTACTCATCACTGGAGTTAGCGGTGCCGTGTTCGGAGCGACTTTCACTGTTACGAAAACTGCCGATACGAACGATAATGTTTGCAATGCGGATTGTTCGCTACGTGAGGCAATCGCGGCGGCAAATGCGGCGGCAAGCGACGATGTTATTAACTTCGATGCCAGCGTATTTGCGACGGCGCAAACCATCATTTTGACCAACGGTTCATTGTTTATCGCCAACAACAGCAATTTGTCTATTAACGGAACAGGAGCAAATCTATTAACCGTCAGCGGTAATAATGCGAATATCGTCTTTTTTATTCAATCGTCAGCAAACGTAATGATTAATGATTTGAAAATTTCCGACGGAATGATACCGGGCAACGGCAGAGGCGCCGGAATTGCCAATTTAGGCGGAACTGTGACGATCAACAATTCAATAATCAGTAATAACTCAACAAACTTGGCACCTTCTTACTCTAATGACGGCGGCGGTATTTATAACAACGGCACGATGACGATAAATAACTCGCTTGTTAGAAACAATCGGTCAAGCGGTCATGGCGGTGGTATTGCAAACGATGACGGTTCGGTCAGCGGGCGCGATGTGATATTAACAATCAACAACTCAATTATCCGCGATAATACGACGAATGGAAGTGGCGGCGGCATATACAGTGCTAATGGTTTACAAGGAACGCTTAACTTAACTAATACAACAATTAGCAATAACACAGCTAGATTCGCAGGCGGAATTGCTATTAGTTCAAAGGCTAATTTGATTAACGTAACGGTTACCAACAATACTTCCCAGCAGGGTTACGGAGGCGGCATCTCCAACTCTAATTTTGCCGCGCCAATAACTATCACCGATTCTGCAATCAGTAATAACACAGCAGATTTGGGCGGCGGCGGTTTATTCTGCGGGGATGGCGCGCGAACGACGATTACAAATTCGACAGTCAGCGGCAACACGGCTGTTCAAGGAGGCGGTGGCGGTATCCGCAGTTATAGAGGCACTTTGAATATTAACAGTTCAATCGTCAGCGGCAACACGGCACCCGGCAATAGCGGCGGCGGTCTTTACAGCGAAAGCGTTAATAGTAGGCTAAACCTAACTAACTCGGTCGTAAGGAATAACTCGGCTGTCAACGGCGGAGGGATGTTAAACGACGGCTCGGTAACAGTCATCACCGACTCAACTATAAACAACAATTCGGCAACCGCCGGTATTGGCGGTGGCATTTACAATTTTGCTGCCGGCAACAATATTACCGTTACTAACTCAACAGTCAGCAACAATCTGGCTAACAGCGGCGGCGGCATTTACAATGGCAACTATAATACTAGCAGCCTCGTTAATTCGACAATTAGCGGCAATTCAGCCACGAGCGAAGGGGGAGGAGTTTACAACGGCAGCACCAGCGCAATTGTTAATACGCGAAACAGCATCATCGGCGATAATACCATGAACAACTCCGCCGGCGCCGCACCGGACTTTCGCGGCGCTCTAACCTCACAGGGTTATAATTTGATTGAGAACACCACCGGAGCATTCATCACCGGCACGACGACCGGCAATATTCTCGGACAAGACCCGCAGCTTTTGCCGCTCGGCAATTACGGAGGGTTGACTCAAACATACTCTCTGCGATTAACCAGCCCGGCGATTGATCAAGGCAACAACTTCGGCGCAACCGCCGACCAGCGCGGTCAAACTCGCCCCTTTGATTTTCCGAACATTCCCAATGCATCTGGCGGCAATGGCGCAGACATCGGCGCATTCGAGCGACAAACAACCGATGTCAGCCGCGCGATTCTTTTTGATTTTGATGGTGACGGCAAAGCTGACGTTTCGGTTTTCCGTCCCTCAGACGGCACCTGGTATTTGCAACAATCAACCAACGGTTTTACAGGCATCGGCTTTGGTCAGAACGGCGATGTGATTACACCTGCCGATTATGATGGCGACGGGCGAACGGATGTCGCGGTTTATCGCGCCGGAGTCTGGTATCTGCAAAGAAGCAGTCTCGGATTCACCGGCATCAGTTTCGGACAAGCGGGCGACATTCCGCAACCGGCGGATTACGACGGCGACGGACGAGCCGACATCGCAGTTTTCCGACCATCAAACGGCACCTGGTATTTACTTCAATCAACTGCCGGATTTGCCGCAATCGCTTTTGGTCAAGCAGGAGATAAACCTGTAGCAGCGGACTATGATGGTGACGGTAAAGCCGATGTCGCTGTGTTCCGTAATGGGACTTGGTATATACAAAGAAGCAACCTTGGATTTATCGGCATTGCTTTTGGAGAATCAACCGACAAACCGGTAGTCGGCGATTATGACGGCGACGGCAAGGCTGATGTGGCTGTATTCCGACCGTCGAATGGAGCCTGGTATATCCAAAGAAGCCAACTCGGATTCACCGGTATTCAATTCGGTTTAGCAACTGATATGCCTGTGCCAGCAGATTACGATAGTGATGGTAAGACTGATGTGGCCGTCTTTCGTGACGGAACGTGGTATCTGAACAGAAGCACGGCGGGATTCACTGGAGTTGCTTTCGGGCAATCAGGCGATAAACCCGTTCCGAATGCTTTTGTTCCTTAAATCACTTGCACATCGAATAAAAAAGCCGTGAGCGTAAAAAACTTGCGGCTTTTATTTTTTCAATTTATAATCCGTGAGCAAAGAACACACAATTTTTATACGGAGTTTAGACAATGAAACTTTGTCATAGATGCCAAGCAAGCAATCAGCTTGAAGCAGCATTTTGCGTTAACTGCGGATTCAGTCTACAAAGACAGCCTATTCGCCCCCTAATACCGAAGTTGTTCAAATTTGATAAATAAATCATGCAAAAATACTCGGTCAATCAACAACTCATTGAAACAGTTTTAGCGTGGGTCAAGTCCGGCGAAATTGCTATACCTGAAATTCAACGACCGTTCGTGTGGGACAGTTCCAAAGTTCGGGATTTGCTCGACAGCCTTTATCAGGGTTACCCGATCGGGTATGTGATTGCTTGGCGAAACCCGAACGTCAGGTTAAAGGACGGAAGCATGAGCGAAGGTAAGAAAATCTTGATTGACGGTCAGCAACGAGTCACGGCTTTAACCGCCGCTATCCTTGGGGAATATGTGATTAACAAAACGTATCAGCGCGTCAAAATTAAAATCGCTTTCAATCCCCTGTCCGAAAAATTCGAAGTCCAAAATCCCGCGATACTAAAAGACAAGACTTGGCTACCGGACATTTCGGAAGCGATGACCGGAAGCATCGGCATTTTGAAGCTAGTGCGGCATTATTTGGAATCGAATCTGGATGCCGACGAAGATTTGGTCGAAAAAGCGTTTACCAACTTAATAAACATTCCAAAGAAACAAATCGGAATTATCGAACTGGCGCACGATTTGGACATTGAGACTGTTACCGAAATATTTATCCGCATCAACTCAAAAGGCGTGGTTCTGAGTCAGGCAGACTTTGCGATGAGCAAAATCGCTGCTAATACAGAGTATCAGGGCAATCTACTTCGGAAGACGATTGATTACTTTTGTCATCTGGCAAAATCTCCCGAATTTCATAGACATATTGTTGATAATGACCAAGAATTCGCTGCAACTGATTCATTCCAGAAAATGCAGTGGCTAAAAACTGAAAACGAAGATTTATACGACCCGGAATACACAGATTTGATTCGTGTGGCATTCACGTCACAGTTTAATCGTGGAAAATTATCGGATTTGGTCAGCTTGCTTTCGGGCAGAAATTTCGAGACGCGTTCGTTTGAGGATTCGATTGCCGAACAGTCGTTTGCTACTTTGAAAAAAGGCGTCGAAAACTTTATTAACGAAACAAGTTTCAAGCGGTTTTTGATGATTGTTAAATCCGCGGGGTTTATATCGCCGAAACTTATTCGCTCTCAGAACGCATTAAACTTCGCTTACATAATCTATTTGAAGTTGAAAGAACTCGATGTTAATTCAGTCGATATTGAATCTTACGTCAAGCGGTGGCTTGTGTTTTCCATCCTGACCGGAAGATATTCCAGTTCGCCCGAATCCAGCTTTGACTTTGATATAAAGCAGATAGCCGACCGACCGTTTGCCGAAATCATGAAAGAAAAAGAAGAAGGCGAGTTGTCCGACGCTTTCTGGAACGCAGCTCTGCCGGTAAGTCTCGATACTATACTGCTCCCCGTTAAGACAAAGCTGATTCAGAGTGAGTATTCTAATAAAACAGGAGAATACTTTTTATGGGAAGAGGCAGAAATTGGACGGCGGAAGAGAAAGCGAAAATTGTCGTTCAAGGGTTGAAAGGACGTGCCGTATCTGAGATTTGTAATGAATATCAGATTCATCAAACACAGTATTACAAGTGGCGCGAACAGTTTTTGGAGAACGTGTCGAAAGTCTTTGAAACAAAAGCGCAGTCAAAAAAGGAAGAGCGACTCGAGCGTGAGAATCAAAAACTTAAAACGATGGTCGGCGAGTTAACAATAGAACTTAAAAAAAACGATTGGTAAAGTCTCAGAGGCAGCGCAGCGCGGCAGTCGAAGAATCTGACCGAGCAGTTTTGCCAATTATCCGCAGACTCAAAGCGGAGCATCCGTTTTGGGGCTATCGAAGGATTTGGGCATATTTGAGTTTTGTCGAGCGGCTGCGGATTAACAAAAAGCGCGTTTACCGACTGCTCAAAGAAAACGATTTATTGGTCAAAGGTAACGAGAGATTGAAAGCTCGCCGCGCGTCGAACGCGAGCAAACCACGTCCCGTTTGCCCGAACAATTGGTGGGGCGTAGATATGACAAAGGTTTTAACCAAAGATGGCTGGGCTTATGTCGTAGTGGTCAATGATTGGTTCACCAAGAAGATTCTCGGCGCATTTGTTGGCACTCGCAGTCGCGCTTCCGATTGGCTTGAAGCAATCAATCAGGCAGTTTGCCGACAGTTTGCTGTCGGTATTCGAGAGGCGGAAAAACTCGAATTGAATCTGATGAGCGATAACGGGTCGCAGCCGACATCTTTGAGCTTTATGCGCGGGTGTCGGCAGTTGGGAATCAAACAAGCGTTTACTGCCTATGCCAATCCGAAGGGCAATGCCGATACCGAACGCTTGATTCGCACCATCAAAGAAGAACTGTGCTGGCTTCAAGAATGGTCATCGGTCGAGGAACTGGCAATTGCGATGGAAAAGTTTGTCGAATATTTCAACGCCAATTATTTACATTCGGCACTTGGTTACAAAACGCCGAACGCCTTTGAAAACCAATGGTTCAAACAGAATCAAGTTACTCTCTTTGCGAAGGCTTGATTAATGGGGAGCATTACAATACTTCTGTCGCCAGCAGTCCTTATTTTCACGTTTTTCTTGCTTCGCAGGTCAAAGCAAATGACCGGGGTTTCTTATCGAGAGACGTGCTGGTCAGTGATTTAGTTTCTTTACGAGGCGATGTTCATCACCTTTTTCCGAGAGATTATTTGAAAAAGAACGGTTTGGATAGAGGGAAATACAATCAGATAGCCAATTACGTTTACATGCAGTCTGAGATAAACATTAAAGTAGGAAACAAACCGCCGAAAGATTATTTTGAATTAATATCTAGCCAAATGGAGAATGGAAACAGGCTGGTAAGCGGAATTTCATCGAGTGAAGAAATGATGGAAAATCTGCAAGCGAACTGTGTCCCGACAGAAATAATTGACATGACCATTAACGATTACCCGGAGTTTTTAGTTTTAAGAAGACGGTTGATGGCAAACAAAATTAAAAATTAGGGTCATGACTAGCAGAAAAGTAAATTACAATACTTAAAGCTAGTAATGACAGACAGTTATAAACTTTACATACGCGCTCGAATTTCACGCGCTAAATTCCGTCAAATCTTGCGGCTTTTTGCCCTTGATTTGACCGCTTCTCAGACGGCAGAATTAACCAATCTGAATCGCAATACGGTCAATCGCTATCTGACATTGGTTCGTTCTTTGATTGCCAATTTCTGCGAACTTGAATCGCCTTTTTCCGGCGCGGTCGAACTTGATGAATCTTACTTCGGCTCGCGCCATCGAAAAGGCAAGCGTGGTCGCGGAGCGAAAACAAACACATCGTTTTTGGTATCTACAAACGTAACGGGCGTGTCTATACCGAGATTGTCAAAAACGTCCAAGCCAAGACTTTACAGCGAATTATCAAAGGCAAAGTAAGCTTTGATTCAACTGTTTATACTGATGGCTTCCGTTCCTACGATTCAATTGTTCACCTCGGTTATCAGAAACACTTTCGCATTTATCACCAGGAAAGTTATGGCAAAGGTGATGTCCATATCAACGGTATCGAAGGCTTCTGGGGATATGCTAAAGTGCGGCTCGTTAAGTTTCGGGGCGTATCAAAGAACACTTTCTACTTGCACTTGAAAGAGTGCGAGTTTAGATTTAATTATCGCAATAATGACTTGTATGAAATCTTGCTGAAAATTACCAGGCAAATCATTTTCTGCTAGTCATGACCCAAAAATTATTATTTTTCGCTTTAAGCATTTGAGAAAAACGCATGGCACGACGAACGACTGCAATCACGACAAAACCGATTGAGCAATATACGCATGACGGCAAAGACCGGGCGAACAATCCGCCTATTGGATTGGTTACTCCCGAAACCGACAAAAGCGGCGGGAAACAGGCTTATTCATACGACCCGCACCTCGACCCGCAACTGCAATGGGCGGGAAAGGCGGAGCATACGAGCTTTGAGATACCGACCGTCTCGCTTCACGTTCACGAGCGGATTGACCCGCGCTCGATTATCGAAGCTGTTCGGCGCAAGCCGGAAGAAGAATCGGACTTTCAGCCGTCGCTGTTTGCGACCGACAGCGCGAATTTGCCGTTTTTCAAAGAAGTCGAATTTTACAAGCACCGCAATAACTGGTCGAATCGTTTGATTGCCGGGGATTCGTTGCTGGTGATGAACTCTCTCATCGTCAAAGAAGGAATGGCGGGCAGCGTTCAGATGGTTTATTTCGACCCGCCATACGGCATCAAATACGGCTCGAATTTTCAGCCGTTCGTCAATAAACGCGATGTTAAAGACGGCAAGGACGACGATTTGACGAGTGAGCCGGAGACATTGAAGGCGTTCCGTGACACTTGGGAACTCGGTATCCATTCGTATCTAACTTATCTGCGTGACCGGCTTTTACTGGCGAGAGAAATGCTGGCGGAAAGCGGTTCAATCTTCGTGCAAATTTCTGATGAAAATGTATATTTGGTCAGAAATCTGATGGACGAAGTCTTCGGCGTAGAAAATTTTGTTAGTTTAATTTCTTTTACAACAAGTGGTTTCTCGTCTCTCACTCTTAGTCGTGCGGGAGATTACTTGATTTGGTATGCGAAAGAGCGCAAAAAAATAAAATATAGACAGCTTTACAAAGACAAAATGGCTGGTGAGCAAGGGGCTTCAAAATACCGTCCTGTAAAAAGTTATTCAAGTAAGTAAGTGGACAGAATAGTTTTATAGATATTTGAAAAACTTGTATTCTAACTGAATGAAAAAGAAGTTCATTCAGTTAGAAGAAACCGAAAAGGTAACTTTACAAGAAGGTCACAAAAACGGCAAAACCAAAGCGTTTCAAGAACGCTGTCATTGTTTGGTGTTGAGTTCAGAGGGCTACGAGGTCAAAGAGTTAGCCGGGATTTTCCGAGTTTCGGAGATTTCCATTTACGCTTGGTTCAAGCGTTGGGAAAAAGACGGCATAGTTGGTCTCAGAGACAAACAGGGACGCGGGAGAAAGGCGATTTTACAAAAGCAAGATTTAGCTCAAATCAAACAAACAGTGCAGAAAAATGCTCAGCGGTTGAAAATTGCTCGTCAAAAATTAAAAGAAGAATTGGGGCGGGAATTTTCGACGAAAACCTTGAAGCGGTTTTTAGAAAGTTTAACTGCCGATACAAACGCTGGCGTAAATGTTTGAAAAAGAAGCAGTGTCCGATTGAACAGGCGAGTAAAACAGAAGCCTTAGCCGAACTTTTCGCTTTAGCGGCGGTCGGGTTGATTGAAGTTTATTTTGGAGATGAAAGCGGGTTTTGGCAGAATCCGGTGATTGCGCGGGCGTGGCAGTTTGCGGGTGAAGAGATTCGCCTGCTGCCTGAAAAAGGCGAGCGATTAGCGGTCTTTGGGTTGCTGAATCTCGATTGCGAAGGAAAGTTTTGGACGAGTGAAAAAAGCATCAAAACCGAATTTGTGATTGAATGTTTGGAAGAATGGCTGGCGGACAAGAATGAGAAGCCAAGAGTTTTAGTTTTGGATAATGCCCGCATTCATCGGTCAAAAAAGATGCAGGCGAAATTAGCCGAGTGGGAAGAGCGAGGATTTTATATTTTCAATCTGCCGCCGTATTCGCCGCATTTGAATATCATTGAAATCCTGTGGCGAAAGATGAAATACGAATGGCTTAAGCCGGAAGATTATCTGTCGTTTGAAAGTTTGACGACAGCGATCAAGGAAATCTTGAGCAAATTAGGGACGGAATACAAGATTAACTTTAAGGACAGATCATTTATAAAATAATTCTGTCCATTTACTTATTTCTAAAGATTATTGGTCAGAAGAAAAACTCGTGAGTGTTGATTCGCTCACAAGTCAGGGGCAGTCGAGCGGTGAATCTAAATTTACGTTAGATGGAAAAGATTATTATCCGCCAATTGGTATGCACTGGAAAACCTCTGTTGAAGGATTAGACCGTTTAGCTCAAGCAAGAAGAATTGTAGTTGAGGGTAATTCTCCAAGATTTTTAAGATTCTTTGATGATTTTCCAGTCTTTCCGATTAACAACATTTGGACTGATGTTAGTGGCGTACAAAATCGCACTGAAGGCAAACTCTACGTGGTACAAACATCAACATCAATTGTAGAGCGTTGTCTTTTAATGACCACTGACCCAAGCGATTTGGTTTTAGACATCACTTGCGGAAGCGGCACGACCACCGTTGTCGCTGAACAATGGGGCAGAAGATGGATAACTTGTGATACCTCTCGTGTCGCTCTGACATTGACCAAACAACGATTGATGACCGCCTCTTTCGATTATTATCAACTCGCTAAACCCGAAGAAGGCGTATCGTCCGGCTTCAAATACAAAACCGTACCGCACGTTACCTTAAAATCAATCGCCAACAACGAACCCCCAGCACAGGAAACGCTTTACGACCAGCCTTTGAAGGACAAAGACCGTGTTCGTGTAACGTCGCCTTTTACGGTCGAAGCCGTTCCCGCTCCGGTCGTTCAATCGTTGACCGACGAAACGGAAGTCGAACCGATGCCCGCCGATTCGTCAATCGCACGTTCCGGCGAAACTTTGCGTCAAGACGAATGGAGGAGCGAACTGCTGCGAACCGGGATTCGTGGACGGCGTGGAGAAAAGATGATGTTTTCCCGTGTCGAGCCGATTGCCGGAACTCGTTTTCTTCACGCTGACGCTGAATTGATGAACGAAGACGGCAGCGAGACATCAAGAGCCGTCGTTTCATTCTCGCCCGAACACGAGCCGATGCCCCCGACGCAGGTCGAACTGGCATTGATGGAAGCCAACAGACTATTTCCGAAACCGAAATTTGTCATCTTCGCTGCATTCCAGTTCGACCCGGTTGCCGTCAACAATATCGAGCAGACAAACTGGCAAGGCGTAACTCTGCTAAAAGCGCAGATGAACGCCGATTTGCTGACCGACGATTTGAAAAAGAGTCGTTCGACCAACGAAAGTTTCTGGCTTATTGGTCAACCCGATGTCCGTTTGAATGATACTGGAACTAACGAGAAAGGCGAGAAACAGTATACGGTCGAAGTTCTCGGTTTCGATTACTATAACGTCAAAGAAGGCACAATCGAATCTGGCAGCACGAATCGCATCGCCCTCTGGATGCTCGACTGCAATTTCGACGGCAGAAGCATCTTCCCGGCGCAAGTCTTCTTCCCGATGTCCGGCGACAAAGATGGCTGGTCGAAACTGGCAAAAAATCTAAAATCCGAAATCAACGAGGAACTAATCGAATCATACCGGGGTAATGTATCGTTACCGTTCGTGCCGGGGAAATACAAAAAAGTCGCCGTCAAAATCGTAGACGACCGTGGTATCGAGAGTTTGAAGCTGATTGAAATAGACTAAAGAAAACGCCAAAAAATATGTCATCTGGAATTGACCATTTAATCATAAACGCTCCATACGACGAGCCGTCGAAGCATTGGGAATATAACCATAATCGGATGGCGTTTGAACTCGCCGAAGGCAGACGACCCTCCGGCTATACCGTCGCTTCGACAACCAAGAAACTGGTCAATGACCCCGGCGTGTTCGTTCAAATTCCGCTCGTCAATCAAATTCGTGGACGGGTCAAGGAATGGCGAGAAAATGATTATGCCGGAGTTTCCGGCGTAACGAAACAGTTGCTTGAACATTGGCGAGACCCGGAAGCACGAACGAATCGGTTGTTTTTCTGCCAGCTTGAAGCCATTGAAACTTTGATTTGGCTCGCCGAAGCTCCCGACGCTGAAAAGGTCGGCATAGACATTCCGACCGACGGCGGCGAACTCCAGCGTATTTGCTCGAAGATGGCGACCGGCACGGGAAAGACGATTGTGATGGCGATGCTCATCGCTTGGCAGTCATTAAACAAAATCAACACCGTCAATCGCAAAGGATTCGCCAAAGACTTTCTTATTATCGCGCCAAATTTGACCGTTAGAAGCCGTCTGAGCGTTTTGATTCCGGCAGGCGAGGAAAACTACTATGACGCCTTTGATATCGTTCCGCTCGGTCTTCGCGAACAACTCCGGCAAGCGAAGGTCGTCGTCCGCAACTGGCACACCCTTTCTTGGGAAACGGAAGACAAAATCAAGAAAAGACGGTCGGTCGATAAACGCGGAGCGAAATCAGACGAAGCCTACGCCCGTGAAGTGTTAGGCGAACTGGCGAACTCTAAAAACTTCGCGGTTATCAACGACGAAGCGCATCACGCTTGGCGCATTCCGGCGGGCGCAAAATTGAGCCGTGATGAAAAGAAGGACGCAGAAGAAGCGACGATTTGGATTGGCGGACTCGACCGACTTAACAAATCTCGTGGCATCCAGACCGTTTATGACTTCTCCGCCACTCCATTCACGCCGACCGGAAGGACTTCCGATTCGGAAAATCTTTTTGGCTGGATTGTATCCGACTTTGGTCTAACCGAAGCAATCGAAGCGGGATTGGTTAAAACGCCTCGCGTTGTCATCCGCGATGACGGACAACTCGCCAGCGATTACAAATCGAAGTTTTACCATATTTACAACGACCCGGACGTTAAACCGTCACTCAATAGGAAAGGCGCAGAAGCAAGCGAGACATTGCCGCTACTCGTCCAAGAGGCTTACACCCTTTTAGGCGTTGATTGGCGAGCAACAGCGGATGCGTGGAGAATTGAGGGTATTAAAATTCCGCCAGTGATGATTACGGTGGCTAATCAGACGGAAACCGCCGCGCGCATCAAATTCGCTTTTGACCATAAGGTGATGTTGATTGAGGAACTGTGCAACCCCGATAAAACATTGCATATCGATTCACGAGTTTTGGAAGCGGTCGAGGTTTTAGCCGAAGAACTCAGCGCAGAGACTAAGACCACAGATGAAGACCCGGAAGCCGAACCGACCGTCCGCAAATACAGCAAAAAGGAACAGGCGCACCGACTTCGTCAGACGGTTGATACAATCGGCAGAGTCGGCGAGCCGGGCGAACAGATTCAGCACGTCATTTCGGTCGGAATGTTGACCGAAGGCTGGGACGCCAAGACTGTGACGCACATTATGGGATTGCGGGCGTTTTCCAGTCAGCTTTTGTGCGAACAGGTCGTCGGGCGCGGTCTTCGCCGGACATCTTACGACATCGAAGAAAACGGAATGTTTTCGCCCGAATATGTCAACATCTTCGGCGTTCCGTTCGCCTTTATGCCGCACGAGTCGCCGAAAGATTCGGAAGTGAAGGTGTCAGCTCCAAAGCAGCGCATTCAGCCTCTAACGGAAAAGGCGGAGTTTGAAATCCGATTCCCGAATGTTCTGCGAATCGAAAATAAATTCAAGCCGAAACTTAAACTCGATTTGGATAAAGTTGAACCGTTGACCTTGAACGCTTATGACACGCGAGAACTCGCCGAACTCGCTCCGGTCATTGAAGGAAAGCACGATGTCTCCCGATTGTCTGAAATCGATTTAGAGACGCTCTACGCTCAAGTGAGGCTTCAAAGCAGCGTCTTCCGTGCGACACTCGACATCTTCCGGCAGATAAAACCCGACTGGAAAGGTGATATTAACGCTTTATTCAGCCAACTCGTTCCGGTCGTCGAAAGATTCGTCGTCTCCGACAAATTGGAAATTTCGCCGCCGATGTTCGGAATGGAAGAAAAAAGAAAGCGGGTCTTGGTCAGGCTTAACGCTGCGACAATCGTCAACCATCTTGTTCCGTTCATTCAGCAGGAGAACATCGAATCATACGAGCTGGTCGTGGACACGAACAAACCGATTATCTCGACCGGGGATATGAAACCGTGGGATACGAGCAAGCCGTTCGTTCATACGCGAAAGTCCCATATCAATTTTTGTGTTTGCGATAGCCGTTGGGAAAGCACGACCGCTCTGCATCTGGACAGAAGCCCGCACGTTATAGCTTGGGTAAAGAACGACCATCTCAGCTTTGAAATCCGCTACATTTTCAACGGCGGAGAACACAAATACCGACCGGATTTTTTAGCGAGATTGTCGAACGATGAAATCTTGGTCATCGAAACCAAAGGCGAGGAAGACCAAAAAGACAAAGTTAAACGTGAGGCGATGCGAGAATGGATTCGAGCCGTCAATCAACACGGCGGATTCGGTCGTTGGCATTCTGACCCAGTAGTATCCAAGCGCCCAGACGATGTTCCACAAATTTTAGACATAGTTAGCATGAGATATTAAAGCTAAAAAAGTAAGGAGAGCAAGTAAACTATTTGTTCTCTCTTTTCATTTGTGAACTTGTCATTTTACAGATCTTGGCGCGTTCTTAATGTTAACAATAGTCCTTGAACACTGCTTCGTTGGCTTCGCTGAATCCTTTGAGTCCGTCGACGCAGGCGATGAAAATATCCTGCACGCCTCTGTTTTTGAGTGCTTAATTCATTTTTTCATTAACTTCTCAATCATTCCCCTAGGTATGTTCCAATCAATTGGCTCTTCTTTGATGCCGGCTTCTTTCCTTGCCTTTTTTTCAGCTTTAATCTCTTTGACTCGATCCTTCATTAATTTCGTTTTGTATCGAATCCGGTGGCGAAATTCAGTGATGAAATCTACCTCTCCTACGAACTCATTCAAATCAGCTTTCCGAATATATTGTTTCTTCAGTTTTCCATCAACCCGATGGAAGTAATAATAAGCTTCGTGTTTTTCCCCAGTGGCGCATCGACAGTTTTTCTTGCCACAACGAACCTTTTGAAGATAAACGCCGCCATTGTTAGTTGGCATAAAAATCTTAGGTAACATATTTCGAGTTTTGTCCTCTTTCGGGGTTTTTTTAGCAAGGGTATATCGTCCCAAATTTCGTTTTTTTCCCTCTTTTTTAGCACTTTTTTCAGGCGTTCTAAATTTTCGCTCTCTGTCTCAATCTTCAGACAGTGCGTATCGCCAAAAACAGAAACTACTTTACACTCTATACAATCAGTCGCTAATGTCACTTGGGATAACACTTCTTTCTTTAGGTTTTTGTGTTCCTAATTTCACGAAATTATTGCCGGTTATACCATTTCATCTAGTAAATCAGCGAACCATTCTCTGGTTATATCTCGGACAATTTCAAAAGGTATTTCACTTTGATTCGTGTCATCGGACGTTTGAATCGCTGCGCGTTCTCGAACTTCAAAAATGTAATCGGGAATTAAATCTTTCGGCAGATATTTCATCAAAAGCGATTGCTGCAACGCACAGAGAACGAAAGTTTTATTGACGGTTAGAAAATCCCTTTTCGCAACGGGCAAAACTTCCGTACCGTGCACTTGGAAATCATTTATACTTACAACGAACAACACACCTGCTTCAATCATTGAGTTTAGCTTTTCAATCAAGGTTCTGGTTTGCGGTTCAGTGATCACCGCAAGGCTCATTAATTGATTGCCCGGGTTCGGTTCAGAGAACAGATTCAAGAGCGATGCCAGACCGCGTTTCTTCTTTTCTCTCGTTTCTGTTGCGATTGCCATAATCTCTTTATAACTATCTAAATTTGCCGGTGTTACCTGTGTTACTCGTGTTACTTCGGTGATTTTACTGAGGTTAAGTAGGTAACACCTTGATTTCTGCTGGTGTTACCGGTGTTACCTCGAATCGTTTTCGTCAAAAAGGTAACACAGCATTTTTTAGTGTTACCTTTGTGTTACCGTGTAAGTCCTTTGTTTTCAAGTCGGTAACACGGGTAACACCGGTAACACGCGAAAAAGATCAATCCGCAGACTTCTCAGGCATTGGCTGTTTTAGTTTCCTCCGCTTCATCGAAAGTGAAGATTCTTTCATTGATCACATAAAATCTTTGATTTTTGCCGTCGATTTTGACCTGCTTCGTGGTTTTGCCGGCATTGTCCGTTTGGAGAATTCCCTTTTCCTTCATTGCAATAGCAATTGCTTTTGCGTCGTAGCCTTTGCATATTTTCCGGAAACTCTCAGGAAAAATGAGAAACTCGCGTCCCTCGTCGTTTTTTCTAAGGTATCCATTCCGCTCAATAATTCTGTCCTCATCATCATTCGACAATGATTTCTGAAACCGGCTTTGCTCATAAGTCTGCAGGTAATGCCTGACTTGCCGAATGCCGTGCTCGACGTCCGTTTGCCCACTGCCCTCACGCCCGCCGAGCCATTGCCGAAAGACAGTCTTTGTCGCTTCGAGTGCCTCCCTTTCATTCCAGAGTGTAATGCCGGCTTTGGTTGCCATCTCGCCGCCGAAAGCGACCAGTGCAAAGCGCGCCGCTACTCGCAGAACCTCTGACGGAACTTTCGCGCGGTCCGGTATAACCGAATTGATAAACGATTCTTTGAAGTCGTGCCAGGTTGAACGAATTTCGTCCAAGCCCGATTCAACCAGCCACTGCAGGTAGGCTCTGAGCGGTGTGCCGTAATAAGTACACGATGCCTGGCGTAGATAATCGGAGAACGCCTGACCGTTTGGGAAACCGTGTAAGTTCTCGAATAATCCGAACCCCCCCGTATCGGCTTCGATGTCGCACAAACGGATTTCCTGACCGCCTTTGACCGTTCCGCCGCTTTCACTTATTTTGTCGCTCAGCTTGTGCTCGCCGTTCGAGAGAACCATTAAATTCCACGACAATGAATGCCGGACCGCAATAGTTTTCGTCATCCTGATTTTGCCCCGTCCGTTAGCGAGCATATAGGCGGCGTTGCCGATTTCGCGACTCTCGCATTCACCGATTTCATCCAGGCAAAGCAAATTGTGGTTATGCCCTGCTGCGACGATTTCCAACCCGTTTAAGGTCGCCTTCCACGGCAGCAGAAATCCGTGTTCGCTACCGTCTCCGCCGCAGACCGAACCGCCGGCGTAAAGAGCCGTCGTTTTGCCGTTCGAAGTCGCTCCGCGAAAATGAAAACCGCCGCCCTGCATGTGCACAATCGGCAGCAGCGGAGCAGCAAAAGCAGCTGATACAGCGAGCAAAAGCCGTGAATTGTTTGGACAATATTTGGAAATGTTACTCTGCCAATCTTCCAGAGTGCCAGCCGTTTTGAAATTATGATGTCCGTCGTAATCGGTCTGATAGACGATTTGATTTTCCGATGAACCGAAAGTCTTATCGGGCAAAACAAAGCATTCGCCGTGGAGACCGATTTTGTCGGTGGAGATGAAAGTTTTATCAACCTGAGCGGTGGCGATATAAAATGCTAGCTTTTCGTGATGCTTGCGCGACGGCATTATTTCAAGTCCGCTGGCTGCTAGATACTCGGCGAGTTTTGATCCGGTCGAATGCAGAAATTCAATCGGCATCGCCCATCGGTGCGGGCGGTTTTGAGAATCGCGCCATTCGAGTAGTCTGCCGTAATTCTCGCCGCGTTCAGTTTGTGTTTCGGCGACGATTTTGAGAGGGGAGCAAACGCGAAAACTCTCGCCTGTTTCTGTATTCGAATAGTAAACACCCGCTGCGCGTTCGGCTTCACCATATTCGACAAGCTCAAAGTTTTCAGCTGTTAATAACTTTGGCTTTTTCGGTAGCTGCGCTTTTTCGAGCATTTCGAGGAATGTTCCAATAGCTCTTTCTAAGCCGTGTGCTTTTTCAATCGCGCCGAGGTAATCATCAATTCCTTTGGTTGAGCTGCCTTGATAAACTTTGGGAAAGTTTATGTGAAAAACCTTAGCGCCTTTTTCCTTGATGAATCTTGATAAACGCGACCGCGCTGCTTTGACGGCTGGCTTGTCGGACAAGTCTGAATCAAAGCAAATACAAACGTTTGCGCGGTCAAAATTGATTTTTTGGAAATCGGTTAGTTCTTCGGTGATGGTTCGCTGTCCATGAGGGGTGTCGCTTGTACCTTTCTTCTTGAAATTATCTACACCGGAGAGTCCAAGAGGAACGAACGACCATTTTTCTGACGTGAAATCATTTGTAGCAGCCCGCGCTAAAGCCATCGCTTTAAATTCGCCTTCACAAATAACAATTGGCAAATCCGTCCTTTGCAAAAGCTCGGTTGGTAGCATCGGCGGAATATATAACTGATTCTTGACTGTAGGCGGTTTGATGTATTTCCGTTTTTCCTTAAGTTCACCCGCACCGTTTTTCTCATAATCTGGAATATCACGTCGTATTGTCCAATGGGAAACTTTACAGTCACCATCTAAATGCTGGAAACACGGGATCCCCAAGCCCGCATATTCCACATCTTTTTGTCTTGTGTCTTTCGATAAAATTTGATGACCAACGTCATTGGATACGCGACGGACCCCTGCCAGCCGCAAAGTTTGCTCAGTAAGAAAACTTTCTCCACGCCTCTTCAGGTCCTCTTCACTTAAGTTAAAAGTTGGACTTATGCCGATGATTGAATTGATTTTAGGTTCGTGATAAATTTTATTCATAATGTATTTAATTTCGCCGCGCTGTGAACGCGGCTTTTTATTTCTCGAAACTCAGTTGTTCAATGTAAATTGCAACCCTTGCAGTGTGTGCCTTTTAGTTGGCGTATTCATTCAACGCAGGTTAAATTTCACGTATTGCGCGATAAACTTTTGGCAAAGCTGGTTGAATGCTAAAAAGTTTGTCGGCTGCAAGCTGTCATGTCGACAGGACTTCTACCATTTGCCGCACAGTCAGCGCAGAGCCTAGTCACATCGACTTGAATCAGCACCGACGGCTTGCAAATTATTGGCATTTTGGCTAGAAGTTAAAATGCCAAAACGCTTTTGATCGCCGCCTGTAATTAAAAATGTTTCTGGTTTTGAGCCGGTGTGATTTGTGTCTGCCGCGGCTTTTTCATTTGTTCTCATAAATTTTGTCTTTTAGCCCTGGTGGTATAACAATTGATACTCACGGCGCATTTTCAGCTGACCGCTACGGTGTTTCTGTTATTGGGATTATTGGAGAGATTTTCTGCGTCGAATGCGATCTCGGCTTGAGTCTTTCGCTTGCCAGATTTCAGCCACTCAGTCAGCTCAGTTCGTGAAAAATAAAGTTTTTTCCCACGTTTGGAGTGCGGAATTAGCCTATTGTGGCAGAGCGAATAGATGGTCGGTTTTGATTTGCCGGTAATTTGAACGGCTAAATCTATGCCGCCAATTTCGTCGGTTTCGGCTTTTGGTTGAAATTGATAGTCCGAAACAACACTTCGCATTTCGTCTCGGTCTACAGCGCGAATTTCATCAATGGTTGGAATTGTTAGTTGCATTTTTATTTACTCCTACCGTGGAACATTAAGATCACGAGACAAATAGTAAATAAAATGATTTTGAGAATATACGCGCCTGAGAATATATTTTTTTGCACTAAAACAATAGGAATTTGGTGCAAAACTTCTATTGGAGTTTTGCACCGAAATCCTATTGTTTTAGTGCAGAAATATTGAGCTAGATTTGCAGTATTTTAATGAATCTTAGTTGAAGGAGCTTCGGGGTCTGCCGAAAGAGCTTTAATTAGATCACGCAGTCTCTGATCTCGAAAGTTAATGAAGTAACATAGCAAAAAGGCAAGAAAAATATCTTCTACCGATGCTGTTTTCATTAGATTTCGGCTCTCCTTCAGGTAATCTTGTAAAGCACGCTGTGAAGAAAGATTTTCAGGAACGTTCGAAATCTTGGCTGCTCCATATAATGCAAGAGTTGAGGGTTTCGAGGCGTAAGGATCAGGATCAGCTAGCATTTCAACTAAGTCATTAGGCAAATTCGGAAATTGAGCTTTTACCATTGCCAAGCAGTTTTTGTATCCTATGTTTTTTTTGTAGCAGGCTTTAACTTCCGTCCATAGTTCTTTCTGCTTTTCATAAATGTAACAAAACAATACTTGAGGCATAACATCTCTCTTCTGAAGTTCTTTTACAAAAGATTTGATGCGTTCTTTTCGCTGATTTGAAAATTCCATTAATTCATTTTTACTTGAAACTAAATACTCTTGACTTGAAGGTATATTTTTCGTTCCTTCATAAAAAGCTGAAAGCGCACGAACTCCCTGTTCTGCAATAGCCAATCCTAAATCACCTTCAATATTGCGGATTAAAATGCTTGCTGTTTCATTAATCCTCAAATTCAAATACCATCTATGAATTTCAAGTGCGGCTGGTGGATCATCTTTGGCAAACTCCAATTCTTCTTCTCTATCTTTAATCAGTTTTTCAATAAAAGGCTGTGGCGAGTAAAAAATTTCACCTCTACCTAAATCACCTTTTTCGATATTTATACAAAATTCGATTTCACCTTCTTCTGATTCTCTCAAAAAAAATTGTTCTGACTCATTAAAACGTTTTACGCTTTCCCATTCCCATGAAATTATGCGTTTAGCTTCTTCTTTAATTTCTTCTTCACTCATAATTATTTCAAAGTAATTTTATTAGCAGCTTCTTTTTTCTTTGCATCAAGCAAATGCGCGTAAATCTGTGTTTGTCGAATGTCAGAATGTCCGAGCATCTTTTGAATCGTAAAAAGGTCGGTCCCGAGCGTGATCTGCGCCGTTGCGAATGTTCGCCGGAAAGCGTGAAAAGTGATGTGCCGAACAATGCCCGCCGCCTTTGTCCATCGCTCGACATAAACGCTCGTCATCGCGTCATATTCCAATCCTTTGAAAACCTGTTCGGACGGTTTCGCCGCATCGCCGAGCAGTTCGCGGGCTTCGTCGGAAATCGGCAAAATCAAGTGTTCTCCCGTTTTCTTAATCATCAAATTTAATGTCGTGCCGCTTGCCGGATTATGCCGCACGCACGCCCAAGTCAAATTTACGATGTCCGAGTGTCTTAGCCCGGTCAAAGCCGAAAACAAGGCGGCGCGGCGCAGATTGTTGGGGATATCACAAGGCGTTTTCGCCAGCCTCTGCAATTCGTCAATCAGCAGAAATTCGCGCGGCGGTGTCGTCGCTTTGATTCGTGCAACTTTAGCGGTCGGGTCGGAGGTTAAATAATTTTCTTCGCGGGCTTTCCTGACGACCGAAACAAACCGCTCGAAATATGATTTTGCCGTATTCGGCGCAAGCGTCGTTCTCTTCGGCGGCTTACGCGGGCGGGCGGGCGGTTTACCGGTTTTGGACTTGCGCGGTTCACAGGTCAAAAGATAATCGCGGAAGCGCTCGACAAAAGACGCATCGATTTGCGAGAACGCGCAAGTGCCACCGCAAAAGTCAGTTAAATGATTGAGAATTGTTTCCCAGGTAGCGACAGCCGCCTTACTGTAATTTTGCTTTTGCCCGATGAGTTTGCGGAAGAAGTCAAGAAAATCGGCATTCTTTCGCCGCCGCGAAATGAATCCGTGCGGGTTCGCCTGCAAATCAAGCTGTCGTTTCGAGCGAATCGTTTCGGCTAAAAGACGAGTTTCTTTATTGTGCGCGCGTTCGAGTTCGGTTTTCGGCTTCTCAAAAATGTAAAGGCTTAGGAATTCCCGCCGTGTTTGCTTACCATCGGCGATCACCGGCGGATAGAAGTCGAGATACAAAGACAGTCTACCGTTTTTCAGTTTCTTTTCACGTAAGTTTACTTTCATTTTGTCACTTCTGTTTTATAAAGGATACAACAGAGATACAAAAATAAACGATACAACGCGAAAAGTCTATAAATAAGGATGAAGTCAGAATAGTCTAAAGCTAAGTATTATCGGATGCAGATGAGAGATATTAAGTTTTGTTTATCGTTACTTATCAATCGAAATCTTCATAAAGCGAAAATCGGGGAGACGAAATTTTTTGTGGTTGTTACGATTCAAAGTTTGCTCGTATGTTTGCCCGATTGTTCGAGCCGCTCGTGAACGCGCCGCTGCCAATTGGTGCGCGGCTGGTCGGCTTCTTCAAACTGCGTCAGCAAATCCTGCATTGGTTCGCCGCCGACCTGCCTGGTTTTCAGGTAAAGCAAAGCAATGACAATTGAGGAAAACGAGCCGATAATAATTGACAGCGGCAAAATAAAAATCTGCGTCAAGGCTTCGCGCACGGCGGCTCTGATACGCCCGCTCATATTCTTCTGCTCATTCGGATCGGTAATTTTCACTCCGCTGCCGTTGATGTTGATGCTGACGTTTTCTTTCTTTTCATTATTGACGGAAAGATTTGCGTTCAGGTCGTTTTCATTTTTGATTTCTTTCAGCACTTCCTGACGAATAGCGGCTTTTCTTTCCGTATCGGGAGTAAAGGATTTGACCGCCGCGTTAGCAAAAAAGGCGATTAAAGCGGAAGAAAGCAGCGGCACAAAAAACATTATAAAAACCGTGAAGGCGGTAGTGCGAAGCGAGCGCTTAACCAACGTCTTCGAGCGTTTGAGCGCGGCGCGTCCGCGCAAGTTTTCCATCATCACCACCGGCGCGACGAGCGCCCAAACGACTGAAAGAATCATTCCCGGAACAAAACACAAACTGTAGCCGAGCAAAGTAAAGACCGCCGACATCATTCCAGTTCCGGCAAAAGTTTTCCACTTTAGGCGCGTTGTCCGCAGCGCCGGACGCAAGCTAACTGGACGCAGCGGCACGGCTAGAATTTGCGTCACCAGCCACGTCGTTGTGCCGAACACCAGATAACCGCAGAAAATTCCGAAGAACGTCGAGAGCAGCGTGATAAAAATATTCAAACCGATTTTCGTAAAATCGTTGATAGATTCGCTCAAAGACAGAAAACCGACGATTAGTTGAAGAACGGTAAAAAAAGCGACTGGCGAGTAAAGCAAAACCGATAGAAATAAAAACTTCGATAAATGTTCGCTGTAAATCATCAACGCGCGGCGAAAGAGCGCACGGATGCCTTCGGATTCGGCGCGCAGTTCGGCGGCGAAAGCCTGCGCGGTCGGCGGTCGTTCCGCGATGTTTTTCGACAACGCCGAATTGATAACCCGTTTGATTTTTTTCCGCACCTTTTTGGCAACGAGCGGCGGCGGCGCGGTTTCCTTGTGCGCCTGCATCACGTTCAAATAATCGCCGCTGAACGGCGTTTTGCCCGAAAGCATTTGATAAGCGATCACGCCCAAACTGTAAATGTCCGATTGCGGGGTCAGCTTTTCGCCGCGACATTGTTCGGGCGACATATAAAGCGGCGTGCCGAGAACCGCGCCGACGCGCGTCAATTCAGCGGTCAAAGGCGTTTTTGACAAAGATTCGTTCGTTTCGATTTGTTCGGGGTTGATTTTCGTGCCGAGGTTCCCGGTCTGCGCCAAAGGTCGAATCGGCTGGACGGAAAAAATCGCCGTTCCCGCTTCCAAATCAATCTCACTCGGCTGAACGAGCGTTCCGGCTTCCAAATCGGTTTTGGCAAACTGCGCCATCGTTGCGGCTTCGGAGATAACAGTCGAGTTTCCGTTATCGGCAATCGTGTTCGTTCGAACAGAATCGGCAATCGTCGGTCTGGCGTAAAAATTCGGCGCGACTGAAATGTCCAGATTTTCTCCGGCGACTCCGCCATCGCCCATCGGTTCTTCGAGTTTGGCGATGCCGAAATCGAGGACTTTGACCGTGTAGCCGCCGCGCTGATTCGGCTCTAACCAGATGTTGTCCGGCTTCAAATCGCGGTGAATAATTCCCTGCTCGTGCGCTTCCTGGACGGCGGAGCAAACCTGTTCCAAAATATCGAGCGTCCACGTGAGCGGCAATTGCTTTTCCTCTTCCAAAATCTCGCCGAGCGTGCAGCCGTCCAAATACTCCATCACGAGATAAGCGGCTTCCCCGGTTTTGGTTTCGGTAAATCCGAAATCGGTAACATTGACGACGTTCGGGTGGCGCAGCCTGCCCGCCGCCCGTGCCTCGCGCCGAAAACGCTCGACGAATTCCAGACGCTGCATAAACTCGGACGCGATCACCTTCAACGCGACGTGACGTTCCGTGCCGACGTGCGTCGCCAGATACACTGTTCCCATTCCGCCCTTGCCGATTTCCGTTTCGATTTTATATTTGCCGTCGAGCGTCTGTCCGACCAGGTTTCCACCGTTCATATCTTTTTCGTTAATTTTAAAAGTCGTTCAACTTTTTACGCTAGAGATGGAAATTAGTTTGAAAAATGATTTTTTATTATAGACTTAGAAACCGAAAGTCCAAAGTCAAATGATTTCTGACTTTGGACTTTCGGCTTTTGGATTTTTATAAACTCTATTGTTTTCTAATGCGAATCGAGCCGCTCGCGGTCGTTAAATTGACGTTCGCGTCGCCGCCGCCCATTAATGCGGAAAGGCTTTGCGCTCTGGAAGCCGGATTCGGATTCTTCTTAACGTTCTGCAGCGGCAACTCCGAATTAAACGCGCCGAAACCGTAGGAGGCGTTTATTTTACACGAAGATTTTTCGGGAATCGCCAGCGAGATAGTTCCGTTCTGAGTGCCGAAAGTATATTGTCCGCCGTTTTGAAATTCGCCGACGAATTTTATCGAGCCGGAATTTGAATTGATTTCCGTTTGGCGGTGTTCGATTCTTTGCAGCGTAATAGCGCCGCTGCCTGTTTTCGCGCTGAAAATATCACCGATTTCGCTCGGTGCGGCGTCGAATGCCACGATGTTGCCGTTTCCGCTTTCGAGCGTTATCGCGCCGCCGGAATTTTCCGCCGTTACGTCGCCTTCGTAAGTCGTCGCGTTGATTCCCTGCTCGATATTGTAGAGAGAAATATCACCGCCGACGATTTTGACAACTGTTTTTCGCACCGCTTCAATCGTTGTCTGGCTCGTGCTGCCTTTAACTCTGACGACTGCGCCGCGCGGCACGTCGAGTTCGATTTCTTCGCCCGACAAACATTCTTCGGAATTAACCTCTTTATTTTTCGCCGGATCGGAGCCGATCACCCAAACCCAGCCCGCATTATTCTGTCTGCTTTTTTGTTGAACTTTGAAACCGACTTCACTTCCGTTGCTGACAAAAGCGCGAATCTCGCTGCGTTCCCAGCCGGTGATTTTGAGATTCCCCTCGGTGATGCACAAAGAGATGTTTACTTTCGGATCAACAACGATTGATTTTTCGGCGGACGTTTCGCTTCCGCTCGGCACTTTTTTATGATTTCGTTTTAGTTTTCGTTTAATCGGCGTAACGACTACTTTCGGTCTAACATCAACCTTTCGATTAACTTCTATGGTCTGCGCGAAAGAAAAGGAAAAAGGCGCGAGCAGAAGCGTCGCAAAAATTACGAAGCTGATTCTGCGCGCAATTATATTTATACGAGTCATCTCTACCTTTTTCCTTTCTTCCCTTTTCACTTTATTATTTGAGACTCGCCATCAATTCCGTTTTGTCCGCCACCGAATTGAGTAAATCAATTTTGTTTTGATACGAGGCGCGGAGAATATGTTTTGCCGTCTCGTTTTTCGGGTTTTTACGAACTTCCTCTTTCATTTTTTCGATAGCATCGTCTGTGACCGCCAAATCGCGTTCAAAGGCAAATCGTGCCGACGAACTCAAAACTTCGTCTTTGCGATTATCAACGGTTGATTTCAGAGTCACAATCGTTTTGATATAGCTTTCCTCGCCCAAAACATTTTCGCTCGTTGTCGGAGCTTCAACTTTCGGCTCATTAATTGGCGAATTAACAATTGCCGAACTGCCTTTCGGCTCGACGTAAGGAGTTTTGATTGCTCGATTCTCGATTCTGTCTCGTCTGAGAGTTACTGCTGTTCCTTCGCTTCTTTCTTTCTGCGAAACTTGAGGAGACTGAACAGTTGGCGATTGTATATCTTCTATAATGGGTCGGATCGTTTTTCGTTGATTTCCATCGGTTCCCCGCGCAGTGTAATTTGCCGGTGCGTCGGGTTTCAAACTAAGAAGCGTAATAGAAACGAGCGCGACGAAAATCAAACTGGCAAACGCCGCCGTTTGCGGCTGCAAAAGACGCGCGAAAATCGGGTTCCAAAAAGATTTCTTTTCCCGCGCAATCGAATCGTTGATTTTCGTCCACAAACGCTGTGTCGGAACGAGCGTGTTTAATTCGTATTCAAGAGCCGAAAACGTGAACTCCGATTCTTCCTCGGATTCAGCCAGCAAGCAGGCGCAGTCGTCGCACGCGGAGACGTGACGCGCCACCCTTTCCGTCATCTCGGCGGCGAGTTCGCCGTCTAAAAAGGCTTGCATTGTGCCGATGTCAAAACATTTATCCGTCATAAAGTTTTTCCTCCGATTTTGCCGTAATGCCTGACAAATTCCTGCCGGGCGCGGGCGACAAAAGTTCCGATGCTGGTTTCATTCAGTTCAAGGCTGCTCGCAATCTCCTTATACGACAAACCTTGTTGCTTCAGCACCAGGCAACTTCGCAGAGGCTCTTTTATCAAACTCAAAGCGCGGTGAACTTCTTTTGCTCGTTCGCGTTGTTCGTAATCCATCTCGACCGTCGTCTCCTGCGTCTCGTTCGTATCTTTGACGTAATTATCTTCGCGCGTGTTCGCTCTGATATTTCCCCGAACAGTATTTCGGGCGACGTTCAGGGCGACGCGAATCAGCCACGGGCGCAGCATCTCTTCGTTAGCGATGGCGTCCAGGTTGTTGTGCAGCCGCAGAAAAACTTCCTGCGTGACGTCTTCCGCCAGCATCGCGTCCTGCACAACCGACCGCGCCGCGCGAAAAACAGTTCGATGGTGAAGCGTAAAAGCCTCATCAAAAACGATTTTGTCGGTTTTCGCCGCCGTTCCGGTTTCGGACATCGCGTCCATTAACATTTTTACGCTTCCGGTCATTTATTAAAGCAAATTACGCTTTCAAATTAGAGAACACCGCTAAAGATTATTTTGTGACAAATTTCTTAAAATTGTAGAATTTTGGCTCGTTGAAGCAACTCTTCCGAGAAATTTTCCATTGCTTCCGCCGTGATGAAAAAAGTATAGCTGTTTTCTGCTTGCGACGTAACTAATTCCAAAGTTTGCAAAGAAATTTTCGTCGCTCCGTCGTAGCTTGGCTCAATTAACGCCAGGCGTTTTAGACTTTCGTTGAGATGCTGTTTGCCAATGCCGAATTCGCCGATTTCATCGTCCACAATCAGACGAACTTCAGCTTGCTCTTCGGCAAAATGCGCGAGCAGCGAAGCGGTTTGACCGACCGCCTTTTCAAATCGCTGCGAAACGGGCGAGAGCGCATTGCCTGATTGCTCGGCTTCGATACGCTCGCGCAGTGTCAAAGGCTTTTCTGTGGTTTCGCCCGTCAGACGAGTGTCGAAAACGATTGTTACCCGCCGGTCGTCTTCGGCGGAGAATTCGCGGACAATCAAGCGTCTGGTGCGCGCCGTCGCCTTCCAGTCCACGCGCCGCAAATCGTCCAGCGGCTGATAATCGCGTAGGGCGAGCAAATCCTGTCCCATTCCTTTTTTTTGCGCGACGAATTTCCCGACGTTAAGCGGCAAATCCGCCGCCTCTTCGTCCACCGGAGCGAGCGGCGGGAAAATTATAATCTCCGCTTCTTGCGCTGAAAGCCGCCGCCGATGACGAAAAAAGCCGAACGGAAATTGTGTCGAAAGCTCGAAGTCTTTGATGATAAATCGTCCGCGCCTGGGGAAAATGTGTTCCGCCGTATTCTCGACCGCCGCGCGGCGCGGAACGTGAACGAAATAATCGAGCGTGTGTTTGATAATCGGCGGACGAGAAAATTTTTCCGCCCAACGCTCCGGCAGAATCTTTTTTATCTCGTCAAACAAAACGGATTTTTCGCGTTCCTTGCCGCGCACCTGCGCGACGACGGAAAACGTCGGGAAAATTCGTTTGCGGTTATGCAGACTGACGAGAATCGGCGTCGCTTCGCCCGCAAAAATCGTTTCGGGAAAACGCATCTTCACATCGAGTTTCTTTAAACAGTAATTTCCGACGACGAATCCGACGACGAGCGACGCGGCGAGAAAAGACAAAACCAGAAATAAAAGATTGTTGCCCGTGTTCCAGGCGGCGAAACCGACAATGACGATTAAGCCTAAAATAACCGCGCCGCCGACGGTGAACTCAAACGGCAGATTCATCTGCGAGGCTTCCTGACTCGCCGAACGCGCGAGCGGCGGAACGACGAAGACCAAAATCAGCAGCACGAAAACCATGGAAGCGCCCGCCGCGATTACCGCCATCCGGTTATTTCCCGTTTGGTGCGCGTAAACCGTCACAAACGCCAAACCCAAACCGCCAAACACCACCGCCAGTCCGAGAACCGAGTTGCGAATATCGCGGAGACTGAAAAGTTGGGCAATTGCGCGCAGGTTCACTCGATTAAACTCACACAAATCTTTATCGCAACTTAATCCTGCTTTTTGGCGGAAAGAGTTACGGCACAGCCGTGCGGATGGCTCAAATCGTTTTGGATAATATTTATACGTTTGTAACCGTTTGTTGTTAAAAGGCTTATCAACGAACCGAGACTGAGCCAGAATGAATACTTCGACACGCCGCTCAGCGGGTCGCTCAAGCCTGATTCCTGATACCATTTGCCGCGAAAACCGCCGGAAAACTTTTCGGCTTCGGTTTCACAGGCGTATTGCGTCCAGATAAAAATATTCGGACTCAGTTTTTGACATTGTTCGATTAATTTCCAAGGCTCCGGTAAATGGTAAAGCAGCCCCGAACAAAACACGGCGTCGAACTCGCCGAATTCAGTTAAATCGGTTTTTTCCAAATCCGCTTCGACGAATTCAACCTTATCGTCTTTCAATAAGCCTTGAACAAATTCTGCCTTTTCGATACTTTCCTTTCTCGCTTCGACTGCCAATACTTTCTCGACCGCCGCGTTTCGCGCCAAAGCAAAGCTGTGTCCGCCTTCGAGCGAGCCTAATTCCAAAATCTTGCCGCCGCGCGGAAAACTCTCGAAAAACTGGCTGATTCTCGCATCGCTGAAAGCGTCGAAACTTCCGCCAAAATCAATTCCGTCTATGGTAAATTTTGTGACCCACGGTTTTCTCCGGTCAAATTCTTCAGTTAAATTCATATACAGTAATTATCTCAAAAAAATGCGCTCACCGGCGCTTAAATCGGAACATTTGTTTTTAACAGAATCTCCTGCAAAATCTGTTCGGCTTGCGTCGCTTGCCGTTTCGTCCCGGCGTGCCGCAAATTGACAATCAGGCGGTGCGCGAAGACGGGCAGCACGAGTCGCTTGATGTCGTCGGCAATGCAGTAATCGCGCCCTTCGATTAAAGCAAACGCTTGCGCGGAACGAAACAGCGCGAGCGTTCCGCGCGGGCTGACGCCAAGTTCGAGCGCGTCCGAGTCACGTGTTGAAGCGACAATTCTCAATAAATAATCAATCAAAACTTCGTCCACGCGCACTTCCGACGCCTTGCGCTGTAAATCCGTAATATCATCTTGCGACATCACGGCGCGAACGAATTTCAGCGGATTTTCACGCTCGCGGTCGCGCAAAATTTCGCGTTCGTCCGCCCGGCTCGGATAACCGACGTGCAAACGCAGCATAAACCGGTCGAGCTGCGATTCGGGCAGCGGATAAGTTCCGTGATGTTCGGTCGGGTTTTGCGTGGCGACGACCATAAAAGGCAGCGGCAGCGGGCGCGAAACGCCTTCGACCGTGATTTGTTCTTCCGCCATCGCTTCAAGGAGCGCGGATTGCGTTTTCGGCGTGGCGCGATTGATTTCGTCCGCCAGCACGATGTTCGAGAAAATCGGTCCCGCGTTCCACTCAAAATGCCCGCTGCGCTGATTGTAAATCGAAAGCCCGATGACATCCGACGGCAAAAGGTCTGAGGTAAACTGCACGCGGTGAAACGACAAATCGAGAGCGCGCGCTAAGGCATTGGCAAGCGTCGTTTTCCCGATGCCCGGCACGTCCTCGATAAGCAGATGTCCTTTAGCGAGCAGCGCGACGAGCGCGAGTTTGACGGTTTCCGATTTGCCTTTGATAACGCGCTCAATCTCGCGTTGCAGCAGATTGATTTTCTCAACCGGACTAAAGTCGAGCGTTGCGGGTTTGGTTATCGTTTCAGCCTCGCTGGTGATCCAATCTCTCATTTGTTTTATTCGTATTCGTAATTACCAAATCTATTCTACAAAATTTGTCTGCTTTTCTGCACTAAAAATCAAGTTTATCGGTTATTAGACTCAGTTTCCGCTACAAAGTTTCCCGAATTTATAATTTTCGCCCGCAATTTTGCAGCTTGTATTTTGACAGTTCGTATGAGAGAAAATGAAAACGCTGAAAGAAATGAAACTCGGAAGTTGCAGCGGCTGGCTGAAGCGGAATCGGCGATCGCCTGATGCCGCGCCGCAAAGCTGAAATCAACCGGCGAAAATTTTATTCGTTTTCGATTTTATGTTATAACATTGATTCGTTGTAGATATTGCAACCTTTTCACGCCAAAAATCGTGAGAAACATTCGAGAGGAAATCCGAGAAATTATATGAAAAATTCACGTCGAAACTTCAAAAATCAGGAAGGTTTTAACTTAATCGAATTGATGATCGTCATCGCCATCATCGCGCTGCTGATTGGTGTCGGCGTTCCCGCCTGGCAGGGAATGGTCAAAAGCGGCAACGAAACGACGGCGGCGCAGACCATCGGCACAATTCGGACTTGTCAGAGCAGTTACGCCGGCAGACATCAGGGTAAGTTCGCTCCTAATTTTGCCGAACTCATCAAAAGCGGCTGCTTGGACGCTGACAAATTCAAAAGCGAACCGCCGGTGATTAACGGCTACATATTCACTATGAAAGTTGAGGAACCGTCAACCAATAAACCGTCTTCTTACTCGATAAACGTTGACCCGCAAGTTGCCGATGGAATTCAGGCGACGGGAAATCGTCATTTCTATTACGATTCGACGCTCGGCGCGGTCAAAACTACTGATGAAAATCGTCCGGCAAAAGCCGATGACCCTTCGATGTAAAATTGGACAAATCGTTTAATTAGCTGATACTATTACACAAAAGCCCGCGCCGACTTAGCTCAGTGGTAGAGCATTCGCTTCACACGCGAGGGGTCAGAAGTTCAAATCTTCTAGTCGGCACCAAAATAAAAAAAGCAACCTGTAAATTCAGGTTGCTTTTTTTGATTGACTACTTACCTTAAACCAAACTTATTGTGTATTTACTTTTATACATCATAAACTGTGGTTTTTTGTCATCTTTTGGTTTATCCTCTTTCGGCTTTTTATCAGGTTTAACGGGAATAGTCGGAGGCGGTTCTTTTGGAGGCGGCTTTTTGTCTCCTTCCTTTTGCGCGGAAGCCGAGACAGAGATTCCGGCGACCAACGCGGTAACAAGTAATAATTGTTTCAACTTTTTCATCATTTCATCTTCCTCTTTCGTTCTTATTTTTAAGGCACGAGGGAAAGCATCGGAGAGTGCGCCCGTTTTACTATCAGCAATATCAATGCCATAAATATTATTTTATAATTCTTTCATATAAGGTAACTCAACATTCGACTGCAAAACTTTGATTCAAAATCGGCAGTCTACGTTTTCCGCAAAGTCTATACGAAATCGTTAAGAGGCTTGGCGTTAGTTTGCTCAAACCGTTTATAATTTGATTGTCGTCAAATCCTGAATCATTTCGCCGACCGCAAAATTATGACAAATAACTCCGAGCGCATCAAACAATTTCTGGTTATCGTCGCCACCGTCGGCGTAATCGTCTTTAATTATTTGGCGGCGCGCGGCGCGCTTAACGGTATCGAAACCGGCGCGATTTCCGACAAATATCCGACGCGCGTTACGCCCGCCGGTTACGCTTTTGCGATCTGGAGTTTGATTTATCTGGGCATCGTCGCGTTTAGTATTTACCAGGCTCTGCCGAAAAATCTCGAACGCTTTCGCTCGCTTCGCACAATTTATATTTTAAGCTGCGCGGCAAACTGCGTGTGGCTTTACTTCTGGCATCAGGAAGCGATTTTAGTTTCGGTCGCAATGATTTTCCTGCTGCTCGGAACGCTGGCTTACATCAACGTCAAACTGCAGACAACCGAAACGCAGTG
Organism: Pyrinomonadaceae bacterium; assembly: GCA_030448055.1. Classification (GTDB taxonomy): domain Bacteria; phylum Acidobacteriota; class Blastocatellia; order Pyrinomonadales; family Pyrinomonadaceae. The sequence goes on along the minus strand of JAUJNR010000001.1, from coordinate 906,140 downwards.
CGAATTTTGGCTGGCGAAATTTCCGTTCGGCATCTATTTTGGCTGGGTCACGGCGGCGGCGATTGTCAATGCGGCAATCGCGCTCGTTTATCTAAACGTGCAAGTTTCCGACTCGCTCGCCGTGATGCTGGGCGCGGGTTTGGTTTTGATTGCAACGGCTTTGGGAATCGTCATCCGTTTCAAACTAAACAACGTCTTTTACTCGTTGGCAATCGCGTGGGCTTTAACGGCGATTGCCGTCAAACAGAGCGGGCAAACCTTAATCGTCGCGTCCGCCGCCGTCGCCGTCAATATCCTGTTGATTGCGACGCTTACTTTTTTAATCAATCTTCGCAGCAGTTCGAGCAATGAATAACGGAAAAATTTGCGTTTCGGTGTGCGCTGAAACCGCCGACGAATTGATTGAACAAATCAAACGCGCCGAAGATTTGGCGGACATAATCGAAATTCGTTTCGATTGTTTGGAAGAAATTCAAGTAGAGAAAGTCTGGAATTCGCCAATATCAAGCAAAGAAGAAATTTGCACTTTCAGACCGAAAGGGCAAGGCGGTAAACGCAATTTAAGCAAAAAGGACAGGTTCGAGTTTTGGACATCTGGAAATTCGACCGATTGGGTGGATTTTGAAGTAGATTTGTATGAAATGAATGTCGTCTGGAATCATTGGAAGACAATTTGTTCGCATCACGATTTTAACGGTGTTCCAGAAAATCTCGATGAAATTTACAACAAATTAAAGGCGGTCAATGCCGATGTTTTGAAAATCGCCTCCCAAGCCGATGACATCACCGACTCAATCGCCCTTTGGAAATTGCTCGAAAAAGCGAAAAGCGAAAACAAACAAATCATTCCAATCGCAATGGGCGAAGCGGGCAAATGGACGCGGATTTTGGGCTTGGCGCACGGCGCGTTTATGACTTACGCCGCGCTTGAAACCGGCAGCGAAACTGCGCCCGGACAAATTTCCGCACGTGATTTAATCGAAACTTACCGCGCCAAAGAACACAACGAGGAGACGGAAGTTTACGGAATTATTGGCGGCAACACGAGTTACTCGATGTCGCCGTATATGCATAACGCGGCTTTTAAATTTCACAAACTCAATGCTGTTTTCGTTCCGTTTCAAGTGAAAAATCTCGACGAATTTATCAAGCGATTCGTCAGACCCGAAACGCGCGAAATCGAATTAAATCTCAAAGGCTTTTCCGTCACGATTCCGCACAAGCAGGCGATTATCAAACATCTCGATTTCGTGGACGAAACCGCCCGCGAAATCGGCGCGGTCAACACGGTGAAAATCGTTGATGGTAAACTTTACGGCTATAATACCGACGCGCAAGGTTTCATCGAACCGCTGAAGAACGCTTACGGCGATTTGAAAGATACAAAAGTCGCGGTTATCGGCAACGGCGGCGCGGCGCGGGCGTGTATTTACGCGCTTCGGCGCGAAGAGGCGAAGGTAACGATTTACGCCCGTGATACCGAAAAAGCAAAAAGTTTAGCTGACGAACTCAACGTCTCTCTTGCCGAACTGGAAATCGAAACTTCAAATTTCAATTCTTTTGATGTCGTTGTTAATGCCACGCCTTTGGGGACAATCGGCGAGTTTCAAAACGAAACGCCCGCGACCGCCGAGCGGATAAAAAATGTCCATCTCGTTTATGATTTAGTTTATAATCCATTTGAGACGCGCCTTCTGCGCGAAGCGAAAAGCGTCGGCGTTCCCAGCATCGGCGGGCTGGCAATGCTGGTTTCTCAAGCGATGGCGCAGTTTGAAATTTGGACAAATCTCGACGCGCCGATGAAAGAGATGAGCCGTGCCGCACTGCGCAAACTTCAATCCTAAAAATTCTCTCAACCTAATTTATAAAATTCGGATAATCGCTTTCGGTCGGAAATTTGAAATCGTCCTGTGCGAAAACGATCGAACAGTTATAAACGAAAATTATTATCGCTAATAGTTTTTTCATAAAATTGCTAAAATCGTTTACATCATTCCTAAACCGAGCTGAAATAAAATATTTTTTGGGTCTATGGTAGCAAATAAGCAATGATAAACTTGTAAGCTACTGTGATGAAACAATTAAACCGATATTATCGGTGTGCTAAAATTAGCGAGCGTAAAACGCGCCAAATCATCAAGTATTTCGCGCTTGATTTGACCGCTAATAAGACGGCTCAACTGACGGCTCTGGCGCACCAGTCGGTTAATCGAATTTATTTGAAAATTAGAAACCGCATTGCCGAAGAATGTGAACGCGCCTCGCCTTTTCGAGCTTGCGAAATCGAAGTTGATGAATCTGACTTCGGCGCACGTCGAGTTAGAGGCAAACGCGGACGTCGAGCGGGCAGTAAAACAATCGTCTTTAGTATCTATAAGCGCAACGGCAAAGTCTACACCGAGATTGTCCCGAACGCTGCTCAAAAGACGCTGCAAAACATTATTCGCGGGCGTGTCTCGCTCGACTCGGTGATTCATTCGGACGGCTGGCGCGGCTACAACGGTCTGGTTGATGTCGGATATTCCAAGCATCTGAGAATCAATCACTCGAAAGATGTTTTCGCTACCGGCGATGTTCACATCAACGGAATTGAAAGTTTCTGGTCGTTTGCCAAACGTCGCTTGCAAAAGTTCAACGGCGTGCCGACTTCGACTTTTTATTTGCACTTGAAAGAATGTGAATATCGCTTTAATCATCGAAATGAAAGACTGGAGCGAAAGCTGTTAAAATTACTGGAGTGTTTTCCGCTCTAAATTACTTTTGCTTCCATAGACCCTATTTTTTTATGAACGAACGATATAGCCGGCAGATTTTATTCGCGGAAATCGGCGCGGCGGGTCAGGAGAAACTTACGCGATGCCGCGTCTTGATTGTTGGCTGCGGCGCGCTCGGCGCGGCGCACGCCGAAATGTTAGCGCGCGCGGGTGTTGGATTTACGCGCATCGTTGACCGTGATTTCGTCGAGTTTTCAAATCTCCAGAGACAAACTTTATTCAGCGAATCGGACGCGCGGGACAGATTGCCGAAAGCGATTGCGGCAAAAAACCGTTTGGCGCAAATCAATTCCGAAATCGAAATCGAAGCGATTGTCGCCGATGTAAATTATTCGAACGTCGAAAATTTGGTCAAGGATTGCGATTTGATTTTGGACGGCACGGATAATTTTCAAACACGTTATCTAATGAATGACGCTTGCGTGAAACACAACAAAATTTGGATTTACGGCGCAGCGGTTTCTTCCTACGGCGCGACGATGACGATTCGCCCCTTTGAGTCGCCGTGTCTGCGCTGCATTTTTGAAGAAATGCCCGGCGCGGGAAGCGCGCCGACGTGCGATACGGCGGGCGTGATTCAACCGATTATCAATTCGGTTTCGGCGATTCAAACGACCGAAGCGTTAAAAATTTTGACGGGAAATTTCGATGAACTGCACAAATCTTTAATGCAGATTGACGTTTGGCGCAACGATTGGCGCAAAATCAAATTGGGCAAACCGAACGCCGATTGCCAAACTTGCGGACAAAAGAATTACGAATACCTTGCCGCCGACGCGCAGAATTTTTCCGCCGTTTTGTGCGGGCGCAACGCCGTGCAGATTTCGCCGTCGAAGCCGTCGCAGTTGAACTTGCCGACGCTCGCCGAAAAATTAAAAATTCTGGGCGACGTGAAACAAAACGAATACCTCGTGCGTCTAATCGTCGGCGAATACGAATTAACCGTTTTCACGGACGCCCGCGCCGTTATTCGCGGAACCGACGATGTTGCGACTGCGCGTTCGGTTTACGCAAAATACGTCGGCGTATGACTCATGAAAATTCTCGAAACAGAACGTCTGATTTTGCGAGTTTGGACGCTTGCCGATGCGCCTCAATTATTTGAAATCTGCGGCGACGCAGAAGTGATGAAATACCTCGGCACAGGCAAACCTTACGAAACCATTGAACAGGCAAACGAATTTTTGCGTTGGGCGACAGATTACCAAAAGGCGAGTAATTTCTGCCGTTGGGCTGTGCTTTTGAAAGAGAATCAGGAAATCGTTGGCAGTTGCGGTTTTGCGTGTCCGCACGGAACAACGGAAATCGAATTGGGTTATTTGCTGGCGCGAAGGTTCTGGGGCAAAGGTTTGGCGACCGAAGCGGTTGGGGCGTCTTTGAAATACGGCTTCGAGAATTTGGATTTTCGTGAAATAATTGCGATGACCGATTTGGAAAATGTCGCTTCACAAAAAGTTTTGGAGAAAATCGGTTTTACTCAAAGAGGCATCGAAACTTTCAACGGCGAAAAAAGTTTAGTTTATCTGGCGAAGAATCCTAAAATTATCTAATGAAAAAATATATCTGTTTTGTTCTGGTCGGGCTTTTCTGCGTTCTCAATCTGCAGGCGAGCGAGCCGGCGATTTGGTCAATCAATTCACGTGGCGAATGGTCAAAAGGCGACGCGAAAGGCGTTTCAATCACCGACACGGGTGCGATTACGCTGGCGCCCAAACTCTCGGAAGTTTTCAAAACCGAACAGCCGTATGTTTGGTCGAGCGCCATTGACGCTTCGGGCAAAGTCTTTTTGGGAACGGGCAGCGACGGCAGAATTTACCTGGTTGACCAGAACGGCAAAGGCGCGATTTTCGCCGACACGAACGAATTAAATGTTTCGGCTCTCGCAATCGGTGCGAACGGCGAACTGTATGCGGGAACTTCGCCCGACGGAAAAGTTTATCGGTTTGCCGCGAGCGGAACGCCGGAAGTTTACTTCGAGCCGAAAGAAAAATACATCTGGTCTTTATCGGTTTTAGGCGACGGAAGTTTGGCGGTCGGAACGGGCGAGAACGGAAAAATCTATCGGGTCAGACAGGCGAATGCGAAACCCGAAACATCTCTTTTATTTGACACGAGCGAAACGCACATCATTACGCTGGCAACCGACAAACAAGGAAATCTTTACGCCGGAACAGACGGAAACGGTTTGGTCTTGCGCTTTGCGCCCGACGGCAAACCGTTTGCGCTGCTCGACGCGCCGTTGCGCGAAATTCATCAAATCGCCGTCGGCAGCAACGGTCAAATTTACGCGCTGGCGTTAAGCGAAACGACTTCGATTCCGAAACCGGCAGCCGCTCTGACAGCGATCACAACAATTATAAATCCGACCGCCCCGATTGAGCCGATTGCGTCCGTAACGCCCGAACCGCCGCCGAAAAGCCGTTACGATTTAGCGGCGGCGAAAACGGTGATTTACCGAATTGCGCCCGACGGCGGCAACGATATTATTTGGAATTCGCCGAACGTCGTTGGGTTTTCCATCCATGCAAATCCGAACGGCGACGGCGTAATGCTCGGAACTTCCGACAAAGGGCGCATTTTTTCAATTGCCGACGATGGGCGGCAAACGCTTTTGCTGCAATCAAACGAAGGGCAAATTTCAACCATCCAAACGCGCGGCAATCAGATGTTTGCTACATCCAGCAATCAAGGCAAACTTTACCGTTTCGGCGCGGACACCGTTGCCGAAGGAATTTACGAATCTTCGGTTTTGAACGCGCGAACGAGTGCGGCTTGGGGCAGAATCTGGTGGCGTTCAAACGGCAGCGTCATTTTGCAAACGAGAAGCGGCAACACCGAAAAGCCCAACGAAACTTGGAGCGATTGGAGCTTAGGTTACGGCGATTCAAAAGGAGCGCAAGTAGCAAGCCCGACGGCGAAATTTTTGCAATGGCGAGCCGTTCTGAAAAATTCGGCGACTTTGAACGAAGTCAGCGTCGCATACTTGGCGCGCAACATCGCGCCCGAAGTTCTTTCGGTTCAAATTATGCCGACTAACGTCGGCTTGATTGCCAACCCGCCGATTCAAATTGACCCGAACATCGAAAATTCCGGCATTGACCCGGCGGTTTTCGGTTTGCCGCCCGTTGCCAACATTCCGCCGCGCCGGGTTTATCAACGCGCGGCTCGCGCGCTGCAATGGACGGCGGAAGACCGGAACGGCGACCGATTAAAATATGCCGTTCGTTACCGCGAAGTCGGCGAAACAAACTTTAAATTACTGCGAGAAAACCTGCGCGAAAACTTTTTGACGATTGACGGTCTGGCTTTGGCAGACGGACGCTACGTTTTCAAAATCACGGCGGACGATTCGCCGTCGAATCCGTCGGCGCAAATTCTCTCCGGCGAACGAACGAGCGAGCCGGTTGACATTGACAACTCCGCGCCGGCGGTTGCCGCCGTCGGTTCGGCGCAAAATACCAGCGACAAAACACGCGTCGTTTTTGAAGCGATTGATTCGTCGAGTTATCTGCAAAAAGCCGAATACAGCGTTAACGGCGGCGAATGGCTGGAAGTTTATGCCGACGACGGCATCTCAGACGGACAGCGCGAGCGTTATACTTTGGAAATTCCTTTAATAAATTCGGGCGAACATTCAATTACGCTGAGGGTTTTTGATGCGAACGGCAACGCGGGAAACGCGCGTGTTGTAACAAGAAAATAGATTATCCGTGAGGCGCCACATAAGAAAATACGAAAAACAACTTCCTAAAATTTTTGCATCGCCTCGACGATTTATTTTTTCGGCAAAGTCATCGTCTCGCCTTCCGAGTTCATTTCCAAATGTCTGGTTGTTCCCTCGGCAACGCTCGGCGGCACAAGGTCGCCGGTTTTATAGCGCGAATCGGGCGCTACGGCGTATTCGGTTTGGATTGGCGGCAGGCTGGCGTTTGAATTTTGGTCAAAGGATTTAACAATCTCCGGCTGTTCGGTGTTCGTAATGGATTTCTGCTCGTTTTTTTTGAGTTGAATGTATTGCGCCAACCCCGTGCCGAGCATTGCGAAAGCGGGAATCAAAAGCCAAAACCACCAACGGCTCGCGTTTGCCACACCCGACACGCCCAAAATAATCGAGATGACCAAAAACGCCAAACCCGTAAACAGCCTGGACAGCATACTTTCCCAGCTAACTGACTGACCTTTTCTATTCGGCAAACTGATCGGCTGCATTGGTTGAATCATCGTTCCGAAACCTGACATTTCATTGCTCGATTTTTCTGATAGAGCATCAGACACCGAACTTAAGTCCGTTCCGCAGCTTCGGCAAAACTTTCCCGCTTCCGGGTTTTTCACTCCACATTTTGGACAAAACATAATTCTTATAACTCCAAATTTTGGGTTTCAGATTTCAAGTCGGCTGCTTTGGATTCAAACCTGAAACCCGGAACTTGAAACTCTTTGTCTGTTCGCTTCAAAAAGTATAACGCCGGAGGCGACCGAAACGTTCAAAGATTCTATTTGTCCGCGCATCGGAATTTTTACGAGCGCGTCGCATTTTTCCGCCGTCAGGCGGTGCAAACCTTTTCCTTCGCCGCCTAAAATCAGAGCGCACGGCACATTGAAATCCCATTCCGTATAATTGGTTTCGGCTGCGCCGCTCGTTCCGACAACCCAAATGTTATGCTCTTTTAATTCGTCAATCAAGCGGTTGAGGTTCGTCACCTTGGCGACTTTGACATATTCGGTCGCGCCCGCCGCCGATTTAGCGACGGTTTCGGTCAAACCGGCGGCGCGACGTTCGGGAATAAACACGCCGTCTGCGCCCGCGCATTCGACGGTGCGAAGAATCGCGCCTAGATTTCGCGGGTCTTCCACGCCGTCTAAAATTACGATTAAGGGTTTCTCGCCCGCTTCTGTTTTCCGGTAAATTTCCTCTAACAGTTCGTCGGTCGGGTAATAATCAGCCGACGCGACAAAGGCGATTACGCCTTGATGATTCGCGCCGTTTTCGACGTATTTCGCTAAATTTTCCCTGGGTGTTTTTTCAAATCTGACAGCGTTTTGTCTTGCCAGAAATAAAATTTCGCCCAGCCGTTTTTCCTGAGCGCCGTCGGCGACGTAGATTTTTTCGATACGTCGGTTTGCTGCCCGCAATGCTTCTAAAACAGGCAGCACGCCGAAAATAATGTTTCCCGTCTGTTCGGTCTTCGGTCTTTGGTCTTCCCTGTTCGATTTGTAATCTGCATCCCGATATTTAAAATTCCCTTCGACTTGAGACTTAGAGTTTTGGATTTTGGACTTTTTCATAACAAATGCCATTGCAGACGCGAATACTTTGTAAATTGCGCCGTGTTGTTCACCGTCGTTAGGTTTCCCAAGTTAAATCTACCGAAACTTTCTCGCTTTAATCCCTGCGAAGCGGTTTTTTGTTCGACTTCCCAAACGTTTGCCAAAAGAGTTCGGTTCGAAACGTAATCGTCAACAAATCTCGCGTCCGGCGCAAATTGGCGCAGCTTTTCGGCGAGTTTTTTGATATTGTCTTTGGCTGTCATTTCCTTCTCCGCTCCGAGACACGAAAAATCGAAGCCCTTGGCGTAGATTCTGAATCCGAGCGGGTTCGAGCGGCTGTAAATGTCAATCAAAGTCTCGTCAGACGCGGTTTCGGTCTGATTTAAAATTTTATTGTCGCCATTTTTATTATAATTCTCCGTCGCTTCGATGCGCCGCTCAAACACGGCGCCGGCGACAATTAAAGCAAAATCGCCACGTGAAATTTCAGTTGTTTCGTCTTGATTGAAAAATATCAAAACTAATCGGTCGTCGAGAAATTCGATGCCGCGCAACCGCTGCGTCGTTCGGTCAATTGCCAACGCTTCGTCGCTTAAAATGAAAGTTTTAACTCCGATCTCGCACAGTCGCGTCTGGACAGTCGCGGCTTCCTTTTCCGTTTCGGCGCGAACCATCGGCAGAGGATTTTTCGCTGCGATTATTTTGCGCAGAACTTCATTTTCCGTTTTCAAAAATTCGGCGATTTTTGCCGTTTTCGCTTCGTCGAAAACTTGCGAATTCGGCAGAAAAATCACATTGAAACCTTTTTCCCAACTTTCCAGTTTTCGCAAATTCAACTTTAAAAACTGACTTTGCGCGTCTGTTAGAACAACCTCGCCGCCGCAGTAAAAACATTTAAGACGGTTTGGCGGATTCAGCCTGCGACATTTCGCGCAAGCGACCATTTCTTCCGGTTTGAAGCGGATGTCTTCGGTTTGCAGCGGCAAATTTTTGAGCCATTCGTCCGAGTCGTTTCTTTCCATAATTTTACGATTATACATTTGGCGGGCGAGCGTGCCGACGAAAGTTTCGCTTGACCGCGCGGCGGCTAAAAAGGCAAACTATAAATACTTATTTTATTCGATAGCGGTTAACTTTAAGGGCAGACGGATTCGCAACAATTTTTTATAAAAACACTCGTTACGGCAAACGATTATTCTGAATTCAGTTAACAAATGTAAATTATAAACTAATTTTCAACGTAACTTTTTAGATTTTTAAATATTCACTTTTAGACAAACTTTCCCGACTGTTTTTACGTTAGTCAACGTTCGATTTATCTTAAAATTTATAATAAAGAAGGTTTTTTGAGAAATGCAGTTTGATATGTCTGCCAATTCATCCTGGCAGTTCGGGCATCGCGGGCGCGTCGCGGTTTTTATTGACGGCAACAATCTTTTTCACGCCGCGCGTTTTCATAATATAGATATTGATTACAACAAACTTCTGCGCCTTCTACTCGGCGACGGGCGGCTGCTGCGCGCTTTTTTTTACACCGGCGTTGACGCGGGCGCGGAACGCCAGCAGGGTTTTCTGCTGTGGATGCGGCGCAACGGTTTTCGCGTCGTGCAGAAGGAGCTGAAAACTTTTTACGACGGAACGCGAAAGGCGAATCTCGATGTGGAAATCGCGGTTGATATGCTCAGTTTAGCGGGACGCTACGATACGGCGGTGCTTGTTTCGGGCGATGAAGATTTTGTTTACGCTCTAAACGCTATCGCCTACAAAGGCTGCCGCGTCGAAGTCGCCGGTTTTCGCTCGAACACCGCGCCGCGTCTGATTGATGTCGCCGATTATTTTATAGATTTGGGCGACATCGCCGAACTCGTCCGTAAAGACGTTTCTCAAAGCGGGCAATACGATATTCCGTCTTTCGTTCCGCCGGAAGAGTTGCCGCCGCCCGCGATTATGCGCGGAGGAGCCGGAGGAACAACGGATAAAAATTTTCCGCCGGTCGCGGGTAAAATCAGGTTCGAGCCGCCGTTTGCGGAAGACGAAACCGAAGATTATTCAAATCTGGTGCGCGTCAGAGACGAAAGATAAGGAATTCTGTGATTTTCAATGAAACTTTTCACCATTGAAGAAGCCAACGACTTGTTGCCCGTTATTCGTCCGAAACTCGAAGAGATAAAAGCGCGATACAAAAACAACGCATCTTTTCGCGACCCGGTAAAACTGGCGGCGACGGCGGGAGTCGAATCCGGCGGCGGCGGTTTGGCGGGCGGCACAAATTATGTCAAATCGCTTTATAAAATCGGCAAGCTGACCACCGAGTTATACGAACTCGGCGTGCAACTGAAAGATTATTCGCGCGGCTTGATTGATTTTCCCTGTTTGAGAAACGGGCAGATAATTTTGCTTTGCTGGCAGCTCGGCGAACGAGAACGTATCGAATGGTGGCACGAACCGGAAACAGGCTTCGCAAGACGCAAGCCTTTGTAAAAAACGGTCTTTGTTTTTAGCCGCCGAATCGTTTTTCAGGAATTTTTTCCCTGCTCAAATCGAAAACCGAAAATCTTAAATTTTTCTTAACTTTACTATTGACGGCTTAAAGTAGTTTCTGATAATATCCACTCAGTTTTTCATTTCTTTGAGTTCCCTAATCCTGCAGAAAAACTTTCTGAATTTTCAATCTTTTCATTATTATGAACTGTTCTGTTTGCAATCGAAACAACGCCGTTACGTTATCAATTTGTCCCAGCTGCGGCGCGATGATTAATGATTCGGTTCGTCAAGAACTCGTCGGAAAAATTTCCGTTGCCGCCGCCAAGCCGTTGGATTTTCAATTGAAGGGAAATAAAATGACACCAAACAAAACGCCTCATATCGCTAAGCCCGCCGCTCCGCCGTCGCCGCCGGACGCGCCGAAAACGATGACGGCGGAACTGGCTTCAAAACCGACGAGTCCGACTCTAGTCGAGTTTCACAGCAAAAACTCGGCGGTTCCCGAATGGCGTCTGCAGCTTCAGAATGTCGTTCGCCAGCGTCAGGAACGCGAAACGGCAGATACGGAAACGGCAATCGCGCCGCCCCAGCGAACACAGCTTATTACCAGCAGCATGACCGCATTGAAAGCGGAGCCGGTAAGTGAGCCGAAGATTTTTCAACACCAGAATTCGACTTTAAATAGCGCGCTCGAACGCATCGAAAAATCGCGCCGGCAATTTCTTGACGATGAAAAACCGCTGTCCGCGCCACCTGCGGCGCCGGCAAAAGCGAATAAAAGTTACCCTTTTCACATCGCGGCAAAAACGACCGACGCGCCTTCCAAACCCGCCGAAACAAATTCTCCGGTCGCCGGCACGTTTGCCAAGCCGAAGCTCGCCTCGTCGTTGCGAACGGAAAAGGATAAACTCGACACCAACAAATTGCCGTCGCTTCAAAAAACCGCGCCGATAGCAACGAGCTTTGAAAGCCGTCCGGTCGTTTCCAATGACGCGAAACCGTCAATCGAAGCGGCGCCGAAAATCGAAATCAAAACTGTCGAAACTGCCGCGACCGAAATCAAGCGCGCCGAAACCGTCGAAGTCATCGAGGCGCAGGAAACCGAAGTCGAGGAATTCTATGATGATTGCGCTCCGTTTGCGATGCGCTTTAACGCCGGATTGTTCGATTTCATTATCGGTTCGTTTGCAAGCTTGTTGCTGCTCTCGCCCTTTATGATTTTGGGCGGCAGTTGGTTTTCGATTGCCGGGCTTTTCGCCTTTCTCGCCACCTGCGCGATTGTGATGTTCATTTATCTGACGCTTTCAATTGGGCTTTACGGCAGAACTTTCGGAATGCGGCTATTTTCACTGGAAATCGTTGACATCGAAAACGAAGATTATCCGACTTTTCATCAGGCGGCGGTTAGCGCGGCGGTTTATCTGCTGACGCTCGCGCTCGGCGGAATCGGATTTTTAAGCATGCCGTTTAATGAAGACAAACGCGCCGTTCATGACCTTGTTTCGGGAACGATTATCGTTAAAGAATAACTCAAGTCCCAAATCTAGAGTCCAAAGTCCAAAGTCTTACATAACTGGCTTTGGACTTTGGACTCTAGACTTTAAACTAATAGCGTGAACGAAAAAACCATCGAGGCAATCCGTGCCGAACTCGCGCCTGTTTTAACCGGGCGAAAGTTCGGCAAAATTTTTATGCTCGCCAAGTTTCAAATGGCGATTGATTTTCGCCTGAGCGATTCGCGTTATCTTTATGTTAGCGTTGATCCGTCCGCGCTTGGGATTTATTTAATCGAACGGCGCGTTCGTGATTTGGAAAAACAATCGAAAAATTCGACCGCCTTCGTGATGTTTCTGCGAAAGCGTCTGGCGAACGCCGTTTTAGAAACAATCGAAAAATTAACTGACGAACGAGTTTTGCGCCTTGTGTTTTTAGCCGCGGATGAACTCGGAGAGGCGGAAAATTACGCGCTTATCGTTCAACTGACGGGTCGCTCGGCAAATCTTTTTCTGCTCGATAAAAACGATTTTATACTCGACTCCTGCCGCGAAACCTTCGGCGCGGGGCAGGAGATTGCTTCGCGTTACGCGCCGCCATTTCGTGACGCGGAGACACGGAGGCGGGGAGACGCGGAGAGTTTTTCGCAGGGCGAATACGCGAGTTTGTCGGAGAGTCTGGACGCGCATTTCACGAATCTGGAAGCGGAAAGAATTTTTTTAGCAAAGGCGAATGCGGCGCGGAGCAAATTAAAAACGGAAATTTCAAAGCGTGAAAAATTAGTCGGAAAATTGAATCAGGACTTGGAAAATCATGGCGACGCCGCAGTGTGGAAACGCTTCGGCGATTTGCTGCTTGCCAACGTCGCAACGGCGACACGCCAAGGCGATGTAATTTTAGTGACGGATTTTTACGATGAAAACACGCCGATAGTAGAGGTCAAAGTTGACGAAAATGACTCGCTGACCGAAGCCGCCGAGAAATTTTTTAAGCGTTATACAAAAGCACGAAACGCACAAGCGGAACTCTCAAAAAGACTCGAAGATTTAGAATTTCAGATTTCAGATTTCAGATTTCAGAGGGAAAATCTTGAGGCGGCAATTGCTGAAAAGGACGAACGATTTTTGTCTGATTTTCTCGGCGAAACGATTGAAATAAAACCGGCAAAGGCGCGGGAAAAACAAACCGAAAGTTTTACCGGCGCGCGGCGTTACAATTCATCGGACGGTTTTGAAATTCTCGTCGGAAAAGGCTCAAAAGATAACGATTTTCTAACTTTTCGCGTCGCCAAATCTTCGGATTTATGGCTGCACGCGGCTGATTACCCAGGCTCGCACGTCGTCGTTAAAAATCCGAATCGCGCGGAGATTCCGCATCGAACTTTGATCGAAGCAGCGCAGATGGCGGCGTTTTTCAGCCGCGCTAAAGAACAGCCGAAAGTCGCCGTGCATTACACGCCAAAAAAGTTTGTGAATAAACCGAAGGGCGCGGGTGCGGGGCTTGTGAGTTTATCGAGTTTCAAAACGATTTTAGTTGAACCGAAAATACATTCTCAAGTTTAAAATCCAAAGTCGAAATCCGTATTCGACTTTGGATTTTGAATTTTTTATTCATTCATCAATTTCTCAACGCTCTGTTTCATTTCGCTGATGACGCGCTGACCGCCGCCTTTGAAAATGCCGGTCATTTTGCCGTCGCGGTTGATGAGAACAGATTGCGGAATGCCGGACATCCGCGTAACCCTCAGCATTTCGCTGAAAAATTTTTCGTCGGCGTAACCAATCGGATAATTCAGTTTTTTATCTTCGACAAAGGCTTTGATATTTTCGACCGATTCGGTATTGCCTTCATCGTCGCCGGTGTTTAGTCCGAGAACTTCAAAGTTTTTGTCTCGGTACTTCTCTTGCATTTCTCTCAAATGCGGCATTTCGGCGATGCACGGTCCGCACCAAATCGCCCACAGATTAACCAACACGACTTTGCCTTTTTTATCTTCAAGGTTGAACGCGCCGCCTTCTAAATCCTTGATTTGCGCTTGGTATAAACCAGACGGCACGGGCGGGAAATTTGAATCCTTTATATCAACCGCTGCAGAGTTTGACACGACTGCGGTATTTGAAGCGTTCGACGCTACCTCGATAACCGCGCCTTTTTGCGTGTTTGCCGTCGTGCAAGCCATAAAACTTGAAAACGCGACGCTCAGGACGGCGAATAAAACTAAATTCGTGAATGTATTTTTCATCAAAACCTCTCAACCAATATCTGGCAGCCGCAGCGCAATCAAAGTTGCTGCGACCGATATAAAAAACATTAGCATTAAAACGACCTGATTTAAAATCTCGCCCATCTGCAGGTGCAGAAAAGTAACGTATTGATTGAGATTACCAGCAATATTAACCGCCGATTGAAGTTTCGGCAGAACTTCATTGCCGTTTGCCGATAAAGAGCGAACGCGATTTTTACTATAAATTTTGGTTTGGCTCGAAGGTTTCTAAAATCGTCGCAAGTTCGCCTTTTACGCCCACGTCTTCGACGCTTTTCACATCGTTTGAAAGCGAAGTTGCCAGCATCGTCACAACGTAGCCGTTCTTCATTCCGCGAATTGCCGCCGGAATAAAAAGACGTCTGCCCCAAATCGTAATTTCTTCGCCGCGGGCTGTCTTGCCCGTGCCTTGAAATTTAATTTCGTAGGCTTGCCAACCGTTGTTGATCATTCTTTTACCTTCAGAAATCACCTGATAGTTCGGAAGAATTTTGGTCAAAGTTCGGTTAGTCTCCTTAACCTGCGCGGGGAAAAAATTTTCGTCCGCCCGGTAAGTTCCGCGGCTGTCATAATAACTGATGAGTATCTGCTCAACCGGCAAATTGTTGTCGGCGTTTTTCGATACGTCCAGAAAATTATTTCCGGCTTCATTCAGCCGCCAATGGTTCGGATAATAAAGCGAGAAGCCGAGGTAATTTTTTACCGCGTTACCCTTTAAATTCGTTTTGCTGTTTTGAAAATAAAGGCTGTTGGGCGGCGGCGAAATTGAACGCGCCAGCGGCGGCGCTTCGGCTTCTTCCGGCGGCGCGGTAGTAGTGGCAGTTTCAGTTGGCGCGACGTTTGAAACCGCCGCGTTTTGATTAACGTTTTCGCCCGAAGAATTGGCGAAATAATACCAAACGCCTAGCAATGCGGCGAGGAAAATCGCCGCGCTGAAAATTGGCAAAGCAATCCGGTTCGGACTCGTTCTGTACGGCTTTGTTTCGGGCGCATTTATTTTCCGCACCGAATTTTTCGCCTGCTTCGCGCCGCCCGCCGCTCGGTTTGTTTTTCGGTCGCCGAGGCGCGCCTCACCAGTCGGAATTTCGTCGGGTTTGACGAGCGGCGGCAGCAGTTTGTCGGCAGGCGATTCGGGCGGTTCGAGTTCCTGTTCAATTCCAAAATTCGGCGCGGGGTCGAAAATTCTAGCTGACGGCGATTCGAGTTTTAACTTGGATTCGAATTCCGTTTCGGAGTTAAAGATTTTGCTCGACGACGGCGGTTGAAAACCCGTTTGAGAACTTCGCGGAACAGAGAAAGATTTATCGCCCTGGTCTTCGGCTTTCCGCTTTAAAAGAGTCATAAAAACTCCGCCCGTTTGATTGGCAGATTTATCGGGAGCCGGCACCGGCAACAGTCTCTCGTTGTCGTTCGGACAAAATCTTTGACTGTCTGTTTCGTATGTTTGCTCACATTTCGGACAATAAAGCATCGTGTTGGTAACTCCCGTAACCGCCATTTCGCTAAAAATGCGTATCAGAAATAAAGCGTAAAACGAACGATTATTTGAAAATACGTTTAGGGCAGTTTTGTTTTAGTTTTTCGTCTGTCATCGGTCATTAAATCGCGCCGTTATCAAAAATTACAAATGGAAAATGACGGATAAATAATCAACTTTTTTAATTCGCCCGCGCTTTGTTTAATTTATCAACCAGAGTCGTTTTTTGCTTATCAAGCGCGACGGCTTGCCGGAACACGCGTGCGGCATCCGTGTTTTTTCCGGCGCGCACAAAGCCGTCGCCGACAAATTCAAATTCCTGCGCCAGACGTTTTCTCTCGTTCGGCGAAACCAGACTCGCCGCCTGCATCAGATAATTTTCCGCCTCGTCAAATCGCTCGCGCCGCGCCGCCAGCGAGCCGAGCAGCGTGTATGAGTGGAAACTGTTCGCGCTGACTTCCGCCGCCGTTTGCAAAACTTTTTCGGCTTCCTCGAACTTGCCGCGCGTCATAAGGGCGCGTCCGAGCAGCAAAAGCGCCGCCGGATTTTTTTCGTCTGCGGCGAGCGCGCGGCGCAGAAGCTCTTCGGACTGCAGATACATCTGCTGCGACTGCATCACGTCGGCGACGCGAGTCATCGTCGGTGCATCGGTCGAATATCGAATCGCGTCGCGGTAAGCGGCGGTTGATTCGTCTGCCGCGCCGGTCTTTCGCAAAAGTCTGCCTAAATGCGCGTGAGCGAGAGCGAATGTCGGTTCGAGTTCGATTGCTTTCCGATAAGCCTGTTGCGTTTCCGATGTAACTTTACCGCTGAGTTCGAGCGACACGCCGAACTGGTCGTATGCCAAAGCGTTGCGTGGGTCAATGGCAATGGCACGACTGGCGTATTTTTGTGCCTCGCTGTAACGGGCGGACAGGTTTTCGCCGACAATCGGCTGCGTCAAGACAAAGCTCAAAGCGATATACGCTTCGGGCGCCGCCGGTTCGATTTGAATCGCCGTCCGGTAAGCGCGTTCGGCTTCCTGCCAACGCTGCTGGTCGCTGTAGACATTTCCCAAACCGTAAACGGCGCGAGAATCCTTCGCCTTGAAATTCCGGGCGCGAAAATAAGCGGCTTCGGCTTTCGCGTATTGCCGCCGGTTGCGCGCGGCGTTGCCTTCGTCAATCGCTCGCTCGAAAAGCCCTTCGAAATCTTCGGTCACTTCATCGCCGACCCTAACAATGCCGCTTTTTCGCGGCGCTTTCGAAATTTCTATGCCCGACGACGGTCTGTTGACGGCTTTCGGTCGCGCGGCATTCCGCGTATTTTTTCCGCGCGCCACAGTCGCGCTTTTTCTCGCTGGAGTTTTAGAAGCGGTCGTTCTGGTTTTCGGATTGCTGAACAGCCCGCTGCTGCTGCCCAAATCCTGTCCGGAAGCGGAAACCGGCAAAAACATCAAACCGAAGAGCAGCAAACCGTATTTGTAAATTTCTAATTTCTTTAGCATAAAACCTTCTAAAGATTACTTCGTTATAGTCTTTAATAATTCTTCGCTGAAAACACAGTACTTTGATGCTCGTTTGAAAACTTATCGGAAGAGTTTTTTTTAACTTTAGGGTCATGACTAGCAGAAAAGTAAATTACAATACTTAAAGCTAGTAATGACAGACAGTTATAAACTTTACATACGCGCTCGAATTTCACGCGCTAAATTCCGTCAAATCTTGCGGCTTTTTGCCCTTGATTTGACCGCTTCTCAGACGGCAGAATTAACCAATCTGAATCGCAATACGGTCAATCGCTATCTGACATTGGTTCGTTCTTTGATTGCCAATTTCTGCGAACTTGAATCGCCTTTTTCCGGCGCGGTCGAACTTGATGAATCTTACTTCGGCTCGCGCCATCGAAAAGGCAAGCGTGGTCGCGGAGCGGAAAACAAACACATCGTTTTTGGTATCTACAAACGTAACGGGCGTGTCTATACCGAGATTGTCAAAAACGTCCAAGCCAAGACTTTACAGCGAATTATCAAAGGCAAAGTAAGCTTTGATTCAACTGTTTATACTGATGGCTTCCGTTCCTACGATTCAATTGTTCACCTCGGTTATCAGAAACACTTTCGCATTTATCACCAGGAAAGTTATGGCAAAGGTGATGTCCATATCAACGGTATCGAAGGCTTCTGGGGATATGCTAAAGTGCGGCTCGTTAAGTTTCGGGGCGTATCAAAGAACACTTTCTACTTGCACTTGAAAGAGTGCGAGTTTAGATTTAATTATCGCAATAATGACTTGTATGAAATCTTGCTGAAAATTACCAGGCAAATCATTTTCTGCTAGTCATGACCCTAACTTTATTTGATTTTAATCACATTGCCGACTGCAATCAAGGAAAAACAAGCGGACAAAATCGCTTGCCTCCTCAAACATCTCGACAAACCATTTACTGGGCAAAGTTTAATTTGCAAACATCCGATTGCAGAACCGATTTGCACATCGCCCGCTTTATTCTTTAATCTAAAACTTAATTTAATCCGAGTTGCCAGTTATCAAATTATGTTAAGTTTTACCGCCGAAGCGCGGAAAATTCGCAAGAGCATTGCAGAGAGAAAGAAAAATCTCGGCGCGTCTCTCCGCGTCTTTTCGCTGTTTCTCAATGGTAAAATTTTTTAAATTTAATAACCCGCAGCCTGAATCAACGTTTAGAAATTTAGCTTATACGGAAAAGAATGAAAATTATCGTTATCGGCAGCGGCTTCGGCGGACTAGCGGCGGCGTGTCGTCTTCAAGCCCAAGGTCACCAAGTAACAATCATTGAGAAACGCGACAAACTCGGCGGACGCGCTTACGTTTATGAGCAAGACGGTTTTAAGTTCGACGGCGGTCCGACGATTATCACCGCGCCGTGGCTGATCGAAGAAATTTTTGAACTCGCCGGACGACGGGCGGCGGATTACGTCAAACTCGTCAAGATAAATCCGTTTTATAACATCCGTTTTCCCGACGGCGCGGTTTTCAATTACGACGACGACAAGGAAAATCTTTTCCGACAAATCCGCAAATTCAACGAAGATGATGTCGAAGGCTATAAAAGATTTTCAAAAGATTTGGGCGAGATTTACCGCGTCGGTTTTGAATTGATTGACCAGCCGTTTTCCAGCGTTTGGGATATGGTCAAAGTCGTTCCCGAAATGATTAAACTTCGCTCGGATAGAAGCGTCGTCAAATTCGCCGAAAAGTATTTCAAAGACGAAAGGTTGCAGCAGGCGTTCAGCTTTCACCCGCTGCTCATCGGCGGCAATCCGTTCACGGCGACTTCGATTTACTCGATGATTCACGAACTCGAACAAAAGTTCGGCGTCTGGTATGCGATGGGCGGAACGGGCGCGTTGGTCAAAGCGTTCGGCGATTTATTTAAAGACATCGGCGGCAAAGTTCTTCTTGAAACTGAAGTCGCGGAAATTACAATCGAAAACCGAAAAGCGAGCGGCATCAAACTCAAATCCGGCGAAATTCTGAAAGCCGACGCGGTTGTTTCAAACGCCGACATAGCGTTTACATATTTGAATCTGATTCCCGAAAAGTTTCGCCGAAAATACACCGACGCGAAAGTGAAAAATATGACTTATTCGATGTCGCTGTTCGTCGTCTATTTCGGCACGAACCGAAAATACGACGACATCGCGCATCACGAAATTATCATGGGAAGGCGCTACAAGGAACTTTTAGAAGACATCTTCAAAAATAAAATTTTAGCCGAAGATTTTTCTTTATATCTGCACCGCCCGACGGCGACCGACAGCTCGCTCGCGCCCGACGGCTGCGATTCGTGGTATGTTCTCTCGCCGGTTCCGCATCTCGGCGGCGACATTGATTGGAGAGTGCAAGTCGAGCCATACAAACAAACGATTTATAAATTCCTGGAAGAAAATTATCTGCCCGATTTGAGGAAACATATCGTGACCGAACATTATATTGACCCGCTTCATTTTCAAGGTACTTTAAATAGCTATCTCGGCAGCGCGTTCTCAGTCGAGCCGACGCTTTTCCAATCGGCTTACCTGCGCCCGCACAATAAAAGTGAAGACATCGAAAATCTATATTTCGTCGGCGCTGGAACGCATCCGGGCGCGGGATTGCCGGGCGTCATCAGTTCGGGAAAGATTGTCGGAAATATGATTGGTAAAATTTAAGAATTACGAATTACGAATTACGAATTACGAATGAATACAACTTTGAACAGACGGAAGAACCCAAATTAGGAGTCGTAAACTCTGGAGTTTTACAATTCGTAGTTCGTAATTGATAATTCGTAATTGAGAAAATGTGGTATTGGACGAAAATTATATTTTCAATTTTCTGCGGCGCGGTCGCCGTCTGGCTGATTTACGAAATCGTTACTTTCCCGAACGTCTCGAAACTCCGCACCGAAAATCCGACGACGAGTTCGATGATCGAACACCGTCTTTCCGAAATGCAAGCTGAAGGCAGACAGCCGCAGAAATACCAAATCTGGATGCCGATTGAACAAATCTCGCCGCATCTGCACCGCGCCGTTCTCGCGGGTGAAGACGCGCGCTTTTTTGAACACGACGGTTTCGATTGGGAAGCGATTGACAAAGCCTGGCAGGAAGCACAGCGCGAAGGCGAAAAGGAAGCAAAAGCCGAGGGCGAGTATGACCCGGACAGTTGGATTCCGCCGATGCCGTCGTTCAAACGCGGCGCGTCAACTGTCACGCAGCAGCTCGCCAAAAACTTATATTTGTCGGAAGACCGCAACTTTTTGCGAAAAGGACGCGAAGCAATTATCACGTATTTTCTCGAAAAGGAACTTTCCAAAAAACGCATAATGGAAATTTACCTGAACGTCATCGAATGGGGCGACGGCATCTACGGCGCGGAAGCCGCTTCTCGCTATTACTTCAAAAAATCCGCTTCAAATCTCACCACGCAGGAAGCCGCCTATCTTTCGGCGATGATTCCCAGCCCACTCAATGTTTTCAACCCAAAAAAAAATCCGAAGCGTGTCGTCCGCCGCCAGCGCGTCATCCAGCGCGGTATGAACTCTATCAAACTTGCCTACTAAATGATTTCAAACAAAGAACTGCTTTGTAAAATTCTCTGTCATAACCTTTGCTGCGTGATTCACGCGATTTACGAACTAGGCGTTGAGCCTGAATTTTATAAAGAATAGCTAACAATACGAAGGCACAAAGAAAGTCTAGCTTTTAACGGCTAGACTTTCTCATTACAAAGAAGCAAATCAAGTTGGGATGCTTCTACTGACTTTATTTCAAGCCGCATTCTACCCTAGCTTGAAATAGTTCTAAATAATTTAACGAGTATGTGAGTAAAGATTAAAATTGTATGTCCATTGGCTTACAAATCAATTTTTGTGCAACTTTCATTTCTGCACAAAAACAAAGATTCTGCACAAAAATTAAAATTTCTGCACAAAAAAGGCGTTTTTATTGGATATTTTTGTGCAAAGCCGAAGCTCTGGGCTTTGCACATAAATTAAATTCTGCACATTTATTAGGGTAGTCTGCACATTTATTCGGGATTCTGCACATAAATTAAAATTTGGGGCTTTGTTGCAAAAACCTGTTTTGTTTCATTATTGCTTAGGATTGTTTTAAAAGTCAGTGAATAAATTTCCACAGAATTTCCCACAGCTTACGCCTTCCGCTTAAATCCTAAATCAAATCCGTAACCTTTAAGCCGAATCGGACAAAAATCCGATTTAGGCATTGCATTGCCGCCTAAACTGCGTTATCTTGAAATTGGCAGATAATTTGGAGGTGTCTATGAGTCAAGATTTATTCGGCAAGGCAGAGCCGATTCGCAAGCCCCCGTCTCTTTCTTTTAAAACAGTAAATAATTATTTAGAGTCTTGGAATGACAAGACTATTCCTAGCCACATTGATAGAAGTGTGCTACCTACTTCTATGTCAGGCGGCAACCAAACATATTTACAGGGCGCGTTGAAATTTTTAGGATTGGTTTCTGAAAATAATGTTCCAGAAAAACTTTTTCACCGTCTAGTCGAAACGGACAAAGAAAGCAAGGCGGCAGTGTGGCGTGAAATCGTTACTACTGCTTATGATTTCTTGTTGCAGGATTTGGATATTGAGCGTGCCACGACCAGAGGAGTGGTTGATAAATTCAAAGAGCAAGGCATAAGCGGTGATAGTATTCGTAAAGCCATGATTTTTTTTTTAAATGCGGCAAAAGTCGCAGATATAAAAGTTTCACCACATATAAACCCCTACCAAAACCGTTCACAAACAACCAGAACTCGTAAAACTGCTGTTAAGAATGGAGAGAATTTGGATGAGGAGACTTTAGGGGAAGAAATTGGTGACAGCACCAAAAACAATAACAATGAAAACAGTGGAAAAGGAAATGGCTCGAAAATGTCTCCTTACCAAATGTTAATAGAAATTTTAGATACGAGTATGGAAGAAGTTGAACAAGATGCGGTTTGGACGTTAATTCGCTATCTCAAAAAGCAAGAAGCTAAGAAGAGCGAATAAAGCGAAACGGTTGGGAAAGGTGTCTTGGCAGATAATTTCCCAACCGTCCTATAAAATGTGGGGGTGGCGCTGGCGTGCTTGGCTAGATTTGAGACCTTCCCAAGCGGGTTCGATTTCCGCCGCCTCCACCATTAAACTGGTTGTAGAATATCACGCGCGCAAATAGCCGTCAATCTATTTGCGCGCGTTTTTGTGTCTTTCGAGCATTCTTATTACAAATAAAATCTTTAAGCAAGATTTGAATAACTCATTTAATTACTTGATTTTACAGATGAAACAAGATACAATAAGTGCATCATTTAAGGATGAAAAAAGCACCGTCGGTTGCTGTAACAACCAACGATGCCTGTTTAACCACAGCGTGATTGCGCACGCTACAGTCGAAAGTATATTGTGCGCCAACTCACGCTCCGAAATCAAGGAGAGATGCACAATGTATATTCAAGATGAGAAACCACAACCAACCGAAATAACCGAACAAGCCGACGAACCGAAACAGCGAAAAACTTACTCGCAAAATTGGCAAGCCTATAATCGAGCGCAGATAAACGAGAAATGGCGTTTTATCGAACTACTTTACGAACTCTGTAAAGGCATTGACGACATTCCGCGCAAAGACGGCGCGGGGCGCAACCGTATGTCAATGTCTGATATGGTTTTCTCTGTCGTTTTCAGAACTTACGCGGGCGTTTCCGGCAGACGCTTTTCATCAGACTTAATGGAAGCTAAACGGCGTGGTCTTATCACCCAAGCGCCGCATTTCAATACGATTTTCAAATACCTAGAAACGGAAGATATGTTTTATATCCTGAATAATCTAATCAGAGAAAGCGCATCGCCCTTGCGAGCCGTTGAAATGGATTTTGCCGTTGACAGTTCCGGCTTCTCAAAAGTCACTACTGTTAAATGGTTACACGAAAAATACAGCAATCCGCATATTATTGATAAACCCGATTGGCTCAAATGTCATTTAATTTGCGGCGTTCTAACTAACATCGTAACATCGGTTGAAATCACGAACGGCAACGCGGGCGATAGTCCTTATTTCAAACCATTAGTGCAACGAACCGCGCAAGATTTCAAAATCAATCAAGTGTCGGCTGATAAGGCTTATTTATCCGCCGAGAATTTTAGATTGGTTGCCGACAGGGGCGGAATGGCTTTTATTCCGTTCAAAGAAAACAGCCGCCCGAATCACGCCACGAAAGATGAACTTTGGCGAAAGATGTATTACTTCTTTCAGATGCGACGGCGCGAGTATATGGACTTTTACCACAAACGCTCAAACGTCGAAACCGTTTTTTCGATGATAAAAGGAAAGTTTGGCGAAAGATTGAAAAGCAAAACCGAACGAGCGCAAATCAACGAACGGCTTTGCAAGGTTCTATGTCACAATCTTTGCTGCGTGATTCACGCGATGTATGAGTTAGGAATTGAAGCGGAGTTTTATAAACGTCTGGCGTAATCAAAACAAAATGCCTAGTTTTGAACTAGGCATTTTGTTTTTTCATTTTCAAGTTTGGGCATTTTTATTGTTTGGTTCAATAGCTGCGTTGTTTTTAATACGCTGCTTCAATCTTCTTTTTTGAAATTCTTCTTTAACTGTACCAATCCCAAAAAATAGCATAAGAATGCCGCCAAATAACAGAGCAAGTTTAAAGAACGGTTTCATATCTTCTTGAATGCCGCCGGAGTAAAGTGCAACTATAATTCCGGCGACTACGCCAACAACCAAGCTGAAAAAATTTGCATTCAGAGAATTACTACTTGAAAGCAAAGAATCAATTTTATCTTCGGAAAGAGTAAACATTCTTATTTCTCCTTTTTGATGCGACCAATTGGCAAAATTAGATATTTCATCGGGCTGAATAAAATCGGACTGAATAACCTGGGTCTGAATAATCTCAGACTGTACAAATCCACTTTGGTTAGTTGAGTTTTGATTTTCTTCGCCCATAATTTTATTTTTCTGGACTTATAATACAGAAATAAATAAGGTAGGTGTGTTAAGCTGACCGAATGAGAAAATTAGATTTTCCGGCTCTTATTATTGAAACCGTTGAGCAATTGCGAGAACAAGAAAAGAAGGAAAAAGATGCGCGGATCAGATTACGAGTTCAATTACTGCGATTGCTCAAAAGTCAGGAAACCGATTCAATCAAAGATGCTTGTCAAATTTGCGGAATCACGCCAAAACACGGTTATGATTTATGGCATAAATATCGAGATAACGGTTTGAGTCAGTATTTGCGGCTTGATTGGAAACCGCGCTCGTCAAAGCTCAGTAATGAACAACAAAGAAAAGTCATTGAGCAGGCCTCGACGGAAAATGGCTTTGCCAGTCAGCGCGAAGCAGGTCAATTTTTAACCAAAGAGTTTGCGGTCAGTTACACACAAGGTGGAATTTCACTGCTCTTTTCCCGGTTGAGAATTAAGGCAAAAGTGCCGCGCCCATTCAATAAAAAAGCCTCTTTGGAAGAACAGCTCGAATATAAAAAAACTTTGCCACACGAGTAACCGATGAAGCGTTTTATTTTCAGGATGAGATGCGCTTTGGAACGCGCACCGAGTTGGGGCGGAGATGGACGGCAAAAGCGGTTCGCCCCTCGGGAGAGCAAATCATCGGGTATGAATACGGATATTTGTCAGCAGCTTTAAACCCGCGTTCGGGTGAATTGTTTGCGTTAATTTTGCCTGATATGACGGTGGAAAGTTTTCAAGTATTTGTGGATGAATTTGCAAGTTTCGTCGGCGAGCAAACAGCCGTCAGACTAATCACGGACGGGGCGGCGGCGCATCGCAGCACTCGTTTGAAAGTCAGAGAAGAACTGTTGATTGAACATCTTCCGGCATACTCGCCGGAACTAAATCCGGTCGAGCGACTTTTCAAAGAGCTGCGAAAGGAATTAAAGAATCGTGTTTTTGAAAGTCTCGAAGCGATTGAAGAAGCGGTGATAAAAGCAATTGAGCCGTTTCTGAAAGACGGCTCACGGGTGAAAAAAAATTAACCTTTTATGGTTGGCTGGATACAACACCAACCTAAATTATTTCTGTATAAGATTCCTCAAACCAATAGTTCCAAGATTGATAAAATGAATATTGCCGCAATTGCCGCAAACCAAAGACGCGCATGGCATGCCTTCTCCAAGCATTTCTATACTCTGAAGATTGTTTTGTATTGCAAAATAGAAATAACCCTGCATAAGCGACCATTTTTGCGTACCACAAAGAGAACAACTGCGTGTCGCGCCACGTCTGGTTAACTCGGCGACAATACGGTCTCCCTTCTCTTTTGAGAAATTCATATCGCGTAATCATAATTCCCTTTCTCCCCAAAATCAATTTATGTGCAAAGTTCATTTCTGCACATAAATTCCAAAATCTGCACATTTATTGCCGTTTTATTCATAATTTATGTGCAAAGCCGAAGCTCTGCATACCTGATAAACAGTAAATTTATGTATATCAATTATGCAACCTTTAAACTGTTGAAATTTCACGACTTGACGAACAACAACTTTCCTTTTGGTCATTTGGTATCCAATTCATCCAAATGATGAAATTTTGTTTGAACTAACTGAAGAGCGCAACTTAAACGCATGTCTCTATTAGGTTTAAAGTCTCCACCCAAATTATTTTTTCCTTTGGCACGCCCCTTGTAATAGTAGAGTGCAAGAGAAGCGAAAGACTTCTAAAATTAAAAATAAAAAACTTGAGGAAAAAAAATGAAAAACTTAAAAAATACGATTTCGGCGGTTGGTTTGATAGCGGTTTTAGCATTAGGAGTGGTTTCGGCGAATGCGGGTATGATTATCAGCGACAGAGCGACGGGTCAATGCACAGTTAACGACGGAGGCATTATCCAACAGATAGCAGGTATTATTATCGTTGGCGCGCCGGCGTTGAGCGGCATGATCATCAGTGACGCGCCGATTCCGTGCGATGAAAAAGATGGAATGATTATTTCCGACCGCAACGGAATGATTATCTCTGACTAAGAAAGATTTGTCCGCACCCAGATTGGACTAATAATCCCGCAAAAAAGTTCCGGTGAGAAATCATCGGGGCTTTTTTATTTAGCCGTCTGTTTCGCGTAAATTGGCGAAAGACGACGCAGATTTTCAATCGCCCGCGGCAAGACTTCTAAAACGTATTCGACATCTTCCGGCGTATTATCCTTTCCGAAACTAAAACGAATCGCGCCGCGAGCCAATTCATCATCTCTGCCCAAAGCCCGAATCACCGGCGAAGGTTCGAGCGAACCGGAAGAACACGCCGAGCCGGTCGAAACGGCGACACCCTGCAAATCAAGATTGATTAAAAGACCTTCACCTTCAATAAAACGAAAAGAAACGTTTGAAATCGAAGGCAGCCGATTTTCCCGACTGCCGTTCGACTCGTAATCGGAAATGTTTTCGCCGATGCCCTGTTCAAATCGGTCGCGCAGGTTTTTCAGATGCGCCGCTGTTTCCGCTAAATTATTTTTCGCCAGTTCGCAAGCCTTTCCGAAAGCGACAATGTGCGGAACGGATTCCGTTCCGCCGCGCCGTTCGCGTTCCTGATGTCCGCCGATATTTTGTTTATGCAATCTGACGCCGCGCCGAACGTATAGCGCGCCGACGCCTTTCGGCGCATAGATTTTGTGCGCAGAAACCGACAGCAAATCACAGCCGATTTCTTCGACATCAACTTTTATTTTCCCGACGGCTTGTACCGCGTCAGTATGAAACCAGAGTTTTCTTCCGTCTTCACGAATTTTTCTAAGGAGTTTGCCGATTTCCTCGACCGGCTGAATCGTTCCGATTTCATTGTTCGCCGTCATCACGGAAATCAAAATCGTATCTTCCCGAACCGCATTCTCGACATCTTCGATTTTGACGATGCCGTCCGCGTAAACGGGCAGATACGTCACTTCGTATCCGCGTTTTTCCAAATCCTGACAAACTTCCCTGACCGCTGAATGCTCAATCGCCGAGGTGATAATATGTTTGCCGTATTTCTCGTTTGCTTCGAGCAGCCCGCGAATCGCCAGATTGTTCGCCTCCGTGCCGCCGGACGTGAAAACAATTTCATTTGGGCGTGCGTTAATGATGTCCGCGACTTGATGCCTGGCTTGATCAACCGCGCTTCGGGCTTGCTGCCCAAAAAAATGAATGCTCGAAGCATTGCCGAATTTCTCGGTCAAAAACGGCAGCATCGCTTCGACGACTTTTTTATCAATCGGCGTAGTGGCGCTGTTGTCTAAATAAACTCTGCGAAACATAAATTTATTTTAACTTACTGCGTCATTAAACGTCAGCGGCGCGATTGAGAAAAATTTTTATGTGTTTAGCTGAAAAATACGGAGAGCATTTGAACGCTATACGCTTTCAAATGCTCTCCGTATTTAAACTAATAATAAAAATAATAAAAACCGTTTTCTATTCGTCCGAATCTTGTCTTCTGCTGCGGACGACGGTGATGACGGCGGCGGTGACGAGCGCGCCGGCGCCGATTTTCATCAACAAACCGGTTCGGTTGTGTTTCCATTCGGCTTTCAAACCCATCTCGCCAAAAATGTTCGGGACATGACCGTGCGCCAAATCGCTGACGACGCCTTCAACCATTCCGATACGGTCGGCGAGCATCAGCGGAACCCAGTGTCCGTAGCTGTTTTCGCTGAAATTGAACGCCCGGCGGCGAATCATTCCGCTCAAACCGGCAGGTGGCGTGGAAGTTCCGAAGGTTGACGAAACATTCGGACGCTCATTCGAGTGCAGAACTTCGACATCAATCGGCTGCGGCGGCGGGCGTTCCCAACTATAGCCGGCGTGTTCGTCTTTGCTGCCGCGCATTCTCATCGGGTAAGTCGGGTCGTTTTCCGGGTCGGCATCCACGCCCCAGCCTTTCACCTGCGACGGGTCTATCGGTTTGTTTTCGATTTTTCTCGTTTCTAAATCTACAAATTCGTTTTCCATAATTTTACCTTCCTAGCTTCTCGCTCGCGGCGGAATCAACACCGGCTTGATGCAGTTGTCGAGTTTGGCTGAAAACATACGATAGCCTTCTGCCACTTCTTCCAAAGGAATGCGATGCGTAATCAGAGCCTTCGGGTCAATAATTCCGTTTCGCACATGCTCCATCAAACGCGGCAAAAGTCTTTTGACCGACGCTTGATTGCCGCGCAGCGTCAAACCCTTGTTCACGACGTTGCCAATCGGCACGAGCGTTCCAATCGGACCATACACGCCGACGACAGAAACAACGCCGCCCTTTCTCACGCCGTTAATCGCCCATTGCAAAGCGGTCGCCGCGCCGCCCATCAAATGCAGTTGTTTGCCGAGCAGAGTCTGCATCACTCTGCCGGTCGCTTCCGCGCCGACCGCATCAATGCAAACGTCCGCGCCAATCCAGTCGGTCGTTTTTTTGAGAAACACCACGACATCGCCGAGTTCCTTGTAATTATAAACCTCGGCGGGCGCGTAATCTCTGACAAATTCCAAACGATAATCAACGTGGTCAATGACGATAACGCGTCCCGCGCCGAACAGCCACGCGCATCTGGCTGCCATAATGCCGACCGGACCCGCGCCGAAAACAACAACCGTATCGCCCGG
The DNA here is from genome assembly GCA_030448055.1 of Pyrinomonadaceae bacterium. Taxonomy (GTDB): domain Bacteria; phylum Acidobacteriota; class Blastocatellia; order Pyrinomonadales; family Pyrinomonadaceae. The sequence continues at coordinate 877,270 of JAUJNR010000001.1, read as the reverse complement.
CTGTATGCCGCCCATTTCCGCCGCCTGGTAGCCGGTCGGCACAACGTCGGTCATCATCACCGCATCGTCCAAATCCATCCATTCGGGAATAATCGTCGGACTGACATCGGCATACGGCACGCGCACGTATTCAGCCTGCCCGCCGTCGTAACCGCCCGCCGTGTGCGAATAACCGTAAATGCCGCCGACCGCCGTCGCTTCAGGGTTCGATTCGTGGCAATTCCCATACATTTCCTGCTGGCAGAAAACGCATTTTCCGCACGCGATATTAAACGGCACGAGAACGTGGTCGCCGGTTTTCAGCTTTTCAACGCCTTGCCCGACTTCCTCGACGATGCCGCAAATTTCGTGTCCGAACGTCATCCCGACTCTAGTGTCCGGCACCGAACCGTTATACAAATGCAAATCCGAGCCGCAGATACACGACCGCGTAACGCGCACAATCGCGTCCTGCGGATGCAGAATCTCCGGTTCGGGCTTTTGGTCAATGCGCACCCGTCGAGGTCCGCGATAATTCATTGCCAGCATAAACTTGTCTCCTTCACTTTTTTCGTCTGACCCGATATTAAAATTTTCCTCCGCCGTCACTCTGTTAGCTGTGTGACAAAAAGCCTGATTTTCGCATCAGCGAACGGCGCGGTAAGTTAGACTGTATCACGCATTGTTCTTGCCCGAAACCCAACCATAAGATAAAGTAAAACCTAATTGTTTCGGACGGCATCAAAGCCCGCGATACTTTTTCAGACAAGGAATAATAAAATGGATTTTACAACCAAAGAATTATTAAAACGTTATGCGAAACTGGCTATTGGACAGCCGTTCGCGCCGATTTTATTGAATATCTTAGTGACGAGCGTTTGCGATATGCGCTGCACGCATTGTTTTTTCACGGACGAACTCGACGACCGCCCGCGCAAAAAACTGCAAATGAAAACCGACGAGATTGAGAAGATTTCGGAAACGCTCGGCGGCAATCTCGGCGTTTTAATTTTGGCGGGCGGCGAACCGTTTACGCGCAAGGATCTGCCGGAAATCTGCAACGCTTTTTACCGCAACAATAAATTGGATTCGGTTTATCTGATGTCGAACGGACAAATTCATCCGCGCATTTTCCCCGATGTCACCAGAATTTTGCAGGAAAATCCGAATCTCAATGTCACGATTGCTTTGGGAATTGACGGGATGAAAGAGGCGCACGAAAAGATTCGCCGCAAAGAAGGCAGTTGGGACAAGGCGATTCACACCGCCAGAACGCTCAAGGAAATGAAAAAAGAATTTCCGAATCTCGATGTGCAGACCTGCACCTGCGTGATGGCTTCGAACGAAGACACGATTTTAGATTGGTATGATTTTCTGAAATACGATTTGAAACCGGATAAAGTCAATATCAATTACATTCGTCCGCCGTCAGCCGACCCAAACGAATTGAACTTCGACCACAATCGTTACGGTCAACTTTCGCAAATGATTCTTGACGATACTCGCAGCGCGGCGATTAAAAATAATTACGGCGGCGACGCGGGATTTTTCAAGGCGGCGATTGACCTTTATATGCACGATTTGATTTCCAAAACCAAAGAAACCGGCGAACCGCAAATGACCTGTTACGCGGGAACCGCTGGCGCGGTCATCTTCGACGAAGGCACAATTTCATCGTGTGAAAATCTCGAAGCCGTCGGCAATTTGCGCGATTATGATTGGAATTTTCAGGGCGCGTGGAATTCTCCGGCGATGGTCGCGCGACGCAAAAAAGCCAAATCGGGCTGCTTCTGCACGCACGAATCGAATTCCTATTACCCGTCGCTGCCGTTTAATCCGACACATTTGGTGAAGATTAAAAAGCTCGAACGCCAGATGAAAAAGGCAAGCAAACAACTTGCCAATGTTACGCCCCAGACTGAAAGCGTAACAGTCAAAGCCTAATATAAAAATAAATGAGCAGTTGAAATGATTTAACTGCTCATTTTAATATCGTGCAACAAAACACACCAAAAATCCTTATCATTTCATCCGACACTGGCGGCGGACACCGTTCGGCGGCGCAATCTTTGGCGGAAGGCATCCAAAAATTTTGGCAGGGCGAATCAGTCGCCGTGCGCGTGATGAAAGCCGTCGAAGATTCGCACCGCATCACGGAAAAACTCGTCAATGTTTATAATTGGATGCTGCGGAATAAACAGCATTGGATGAAGTATCTTTATTGGGCGATCAATCGTTTTCGTCCCGAAACGAGCAATTTTTTTCTCAATCGCTGTATCGTTTATCTCAAAGAACAATTTGAGAAATGGTGTCCGCACATCGTCGTCAGCGTCCACCCGTTGACCCAGCATATTTTCGCTCGTTTGCTCAGAGAATTGAATTTAGCCGATCAGATTCCGCTCGTGACCGTTGTTACTGACCCGTGTTACGGGTTTTGGAAAGGCTGGGCGTGCGATGAAGTTTCGCTTTATCTGGTGGCGAACAGCGAAGCCCAGCGTCAGTTGATTGATTACGGAATCGCGCCGGAGAAAATCAAAATTTCGGGAATGCCCGTGCATCCGAAGTTTCACGAAGTTGACGAAACAGTAGCGCAAAACGCCAGACGAGCCTTCGGCTTGAACGCGGAAAAATTCACGGTCTTCGTCAATGCGGGCTGGGTCGGCGGCGGCAACGTGCCGCAAATTTTCCGCGAACTTGTGCGCGGCGAACTCGACGTGCAGGCAATTTTTCTCGCGGGCAAAAACGAAGAATTGAAAAAAGAGGCGGAAGAGTTGGCGAAGACCGCCAAGTTTCCCATCAAAGTCATCGGCTATTCGGACGAAATCGAAAAACTGATGCAGTCGGCAAACGTGATGATTTCCAAACTCGGCGGTTTAACGACGTTTGAAGCGCTTGCGTGCCAACTACCGATTATCGCCGACGCAACGACGCCGCCGATGCCGCAAGAAGCCGGAACAGTCAATTTTATCGCTAAACGTGGCGCCGGCATTCTTCTTGAAAAGGCAACCGACATTGTTCCAACCATCCAAAATTTAGTTTCCGACACAAAAAAGTATGCCGAGATGAAAGCCGCGACCGTGAATTTGGCAGTCCCGAATGCAACCGAAATGATCATCAAAGAAATCTTCGCGCTGCTTCCCGAAAAACAGCAGCAAATTCAAAACAAATCTGCGCATGTCGCTGTTTAGAACCAATCTGAAAACTTCCAACTTAAATCCGCAGGCGCACAATATTCTAAAACTTATCTTGATAAACATTTAAAGGTTCGTTGAAACGACGTTTTGCCTTTTCTCGCAGAACTACCTTAAACTCTTAAAAGTCTATTGGAGCGAATAAATTTGTGAATCTTTTATTGGAAGGAAAAAGCGCGTTTATTTCCGGCGGCACGCGCGGAATCGGGGCGGCGATGTGCGAAGTTTTTGCGCGGGAGGGTGCGGATGTTGCTTTTAATTATAACTCGCGCGACGATTTAGCCGAAGAGGTCAAAAGCAAAATCGAAGCGCACGGCAGACGCGCGTTATCTTTCAAAGTTTCCGTGACTGACCGCGTGGGAATGAAAAAAACGGCGCGCGAAATCGTCGAAGCGTGGGACGGAATTGATATTCTGGTGAACAACGCCGCCGTCAACAAAGGCGATAATTTTGCGACGACCACTGACAAATCCTGGGATTGGGTCGTTGACACAAACGTCGGCAGTTTGTTCGCCGTCACCAAACCCTTTTACAAACAGATGATTAGAAAACGCTCCGGCTCGATTCTGAACATCACTTCAATCGGCGCGATTCGTTCGCTTCCGACTTCAGTTCATTACGCGACCTCTAAAGCGGCGATGATCGGTTTTACAAAATGCCTTTCGCGCGAAGCCGCCAATTTCAACATCACCGTCAACGCGATTGCCGCCGGAATTTTCGACACCGATTTGGGACATTCGCTTCCCGAACGCCTTTTGCAAATGCATGATTTTTGGGTGGCGCGGCAACGCCTCGGCAGACCCTCCGAACTCGCCGAATTCGCGGCGTTTATGGTCAGCAATCGCAACAGTTTTATGAGCGGCGAAGTCGTCATCGTGGACGGCGGCGCAGTCACATAATTGCAATTTACAATCGAAAAAACTCAACCACGAATTACACGAAAAACACGAAAAGACTGAAAAATCGAAACCAGCCTTAAATTTATATCTCGTGTTAATTCGTGTTTTTTCGTGGTTCGTTTCTCTCGCCTGTCCCAAACTGACGCTAACTACAAGCGTCGAAAACAACCGGATTTCCCAACCTCCGTTTGAGTTTTCAAATATGTTCTGAAAAACCAACCATAATAGGTTCGGGATTCAATTCCACATCAAAATTTTCTTTGACTTTTTCTTGAATCAAGTTTTTCAAAGATAAAATATCTTCGGCTGTCGCGCCGCCGCAATTGACGATTGCCAAAGTATGTTTAGTGGAAAGACCGACGCGCCCGAACTCAAATCCTTTGCCAAAACCGCTGTTTTCGATAAGCCAGGCGGCGGGAATTTTGACATTTTTTTTGTCGAAATCGAAAAACGGAACGTTTTGCAAGCCGGACTTTGCAGCCAGTTTTTCGATTTCCGCAAACTTCGCTTTAGCGACAATCGGATTTTTGAAAAACGAACCGACGCTTCGTGAGTTCGGGTCTTTCTCGTTAATCACCATTGATTTTTCCGCACGAATTTTCAAAACGGCGCGGCGCGTGTCTTCTAAATTCGGTTTCGCATCGCCGAAATAATTCTTTAAATCGCGGTAAACGATTTTCGGTTCGCCGCCGAATTTTAAGGCGAAAGTAACGGCTGTCACAATATAACGATTTTTTTCCGTCGTGTTAAAAACGCTCGTTCGGTAAGCAAACGCGCATTCGGCATTGGTTAATTCGACAAACTCTTTTTTTTTTCTGTCGTAACACATGACCGACGCAATCGTCTCCGAAACTTCCTGTCCGTAAGCGCCGACATTCTGCACCGGAGTTCCGCCCGTGTAACCCGGAATGCCGCTCAAACATTCGATGCCCTGCAGATTTTTTTCGACGCAAAACCGGCAGAAAGCGTCCCAATCTTCGCCTGCCTTTGCTGTGACATAAACTGTTTCGTCTTTTCCTTGAACAGTTGAAATGCCTTTGAGCGCGACTTGTAAAACCAATCCGTCAAAGCCCTCGTCGGCGATTAAAACATTGCTGCCGCCGCCTAGGATAAAAGTTTCCAAGTCGTTTTGTTCGGCAAAATATAACGCTTCGACGACTTCGTTCTCGCTTTTCGCCGAAGCGAAAAAACGCGATTGACCGCCGATTTTGAGCGTTGTCAATTCGGCAAGCGGAACATTTTTCTGAATTGATAAACTCATTGGCTGGCGACGATTTCACGCACGGCTTCGATGTAATTTTTTAGATAAACGTCTTTTTCGATGAATGGAACTCGACTGCGAATCAAATCATAAATCGGCTGCGTGCCGCGTCCGAGTCGTTTGTCGGCGCCGATTTTCTTTCGGCGAAAATCAACGCCCTGCGCGGCGGCAAAAAGTTCGAGGGCGAGAATGGATTCGAGATTTCCGGCGATTTGCCGCAGTTTCAAAACGGACGTGACGCCCATCGAAACGTGATCTTCGACGTTTGCTGAACTCGGAATCGTGTCAACCGAAGCCGGATGCGCGAGAATTTTATTTTCCGTGCAAAGTGCGGCAGCGGTGTATTGCACAATCATAAAGCCGGAATTAAGTCCGCCGTTTTCCGTCAGAAACGCGGGCAAAGCGTGTGCGTTTGAGTTTTCGTCGGTCAGACGCATCAAACGTCTTTCCGAGATATTGCCGAGTTCCGACAAGGCAATTGCCAGATAATCCATCGAGAGAGCGAGCGGTTCGCCGTGAAAATTGCCGCCGGAAATCACTTCGATATTTTCGCAGTTTTCATCGCAGAAAATCAGCGGATTATCCGTGACGGCGTTGAGTTCGATATTAACGACCCATTCGGCGTAAGCGATAGCGTCGCGGCACGCGCCGTGAACTTGCGGCATACAGCGCAAGGTGTATGCGTCCTGGCAATTCGCCGGGTCGAAACAGCGCGTGAAGTCGCTTTCAGCTAAAATTTCGCGCAGATTTTTCGCCGATTCGATTTGTCGCGGATGCGGGCGCAAGGCGTGTAACCGCTCGTCAAACGCCGAAATTGTTCCGCTTAACGCTTCGAGCGAAAGACAACCGGAAACGTCGGCGACATCAGCCAGTCGTTTCGCTTTGTGCGTTTCGAGCAGACCGACGGCAGTCATAATCGTCGTGCCGTTCGTCAACGCCAAACCTTCTTTCGCCGCCGGCATAATCGGCTGCAATCCGGCTCGTTCTAATGCTTCTCGTCCCGACAATTTTTCGCCTTTGAGAATCGCTTCGCCTTCGCCGATTAAAACGCAAGCCATATGCGCGAGCGGAGCCAAATCGCCCGACGCGCCGAGACTTCCCTTTTCGGGAATAATCGGATTGACGCCGCGATTGAGAAATTCGACGAGCAGTTCCAGAGTTTCAAGGCGAATGCCGGAAAATCCGCGCGCCAGAGTATTGGCGCGAATCAAAATAATCGCTCTGGTAGTCGGAACGTCAAACGGTTTGCCGACGCCGACCGCGTGGCTGACGATAATGTTTCGCTGCAAAAGTTCGACTTCTTCGCGGCTGATGATTTTATCTTTGAACGCGCCGAATCCGGTCGTAATACCGTAAGCGATTTCGCCGCGTTCGAGCAGAAGCTGCACCGCCGCTGCTGAACGCGCGACGCGAGCTTGCGCCGTTTTCGATAACGAAACGCGCGGCTCGTTCGGCTCGCCGTGCGCGATTGCGAGAACTTGCTCGAATGTCAGGCTTTCGCCGTCTAGAATAATTTCGTTCATCAAAACTCGTCTTTTTATTTACTAGATTACGATTCTACCTTTTTTGATAACGGATTGAACAAAATTTCCGCCGAACTCATAGGCGAGATGGCGGTAATCGTCCGTGTCTAAAATTAAAACGTCGGCTTGCTTTCCGATTTCTACAGAGCCGACCGCTGCGCCCAAGCCGACGGCGAAAGCCGCATTAATTGTAACCGCATTCAAGGCTTCGGACGGCAGAAGTTTCTGGTAACGACAGGCAATCGCCATCGCCAGCGACTGCGACGGACACGGCGCGGAACCCGGATTGTAATCAGTGGAAACGGCAATCGCGCAATTCGCGTCAATCATCTTTCGCGCGTCGGCGAAATGCGTCGCGCCGAAATTAAAATTAACGGTCGGCGTAACGACGCCGATTGTCTCCGAAGCGGCGAGCAATTTGATTTCTTCATCTGAAATTTGGTCTAAATGATCAATCGAAGTCGCGCCGAGTTCGATTGCCAGCCGCGCGCCGCCGAGATTGGTGAATTCGTCAACGTGCGCTTTTAATTGGTAGCCGAGTCGTTTTGCCGTCTCCAAAACACGGCGCGATTGTTCCAAACTAAAAGCGTTTTTTTCGCAAAAAACATCAACAAAGAATGGATTGTCTTTGAAAGCCGCCGCCAAATCGAATTCTGATGATAGCGTGCCGACGCCCGCGCCTTCTTTAGTGTTTATCAATTCCTTAACTTTTTTGATTCGCTCATTTTTGATTTTTTCAGAATCAATTGTGTCCAAAAAATATAAACGCCGCGCGCTCGGCAGCATTTCATCGCAAATCAAATCTACATAATCATCCGCTTTACCTTTATATTCGGGCGGAACGGCGTGCGCCGGCAGAAACGTCGGAATTAAATCAACCGCGTGAATTTTATCGAGCGCGAAAACGGTGGCGAGCATTTTCAATTCGGTTTCCGCGTCGAGTCCGTAGCCGGTTTTGACTTCGCAAGTCGCAACGCCGAGTTCGAGCATTTTATCGAGCCGCTGGCGCGACTGCTCGACTAAATTTTTCAAACTTGCTTTGCGTGTCTGCCGCACGGTCGAAATGATTCCGCCGCCGCTTTCCAGAATTTCCAGATAATCCGCGCCTTTGATTTTCAGTTCAAATTCGTCGAGTCGGTCGCCCGCGTAAACGATGTGCGTGTGCGGGTCAACAAACGCCGGGCAGACGACTTTTCCGCTCGCGTCAATCACGTTTTCGCTTTGGTAATTTTCGGTGACTTCGTTTGATGCGCCGACGCCGATTATCGCGCCGTCTTTGATTGCCAACGCGCCGCCTGCGACGATGCCGACGTTCTGCATTTCCGCTCCGCGTTTGACTTTGCCGCCCGCCGCGCAGGTAACGAGTTGCGCCGCGTTTCTGATTATTAAATCAACTTTCAACACAATTTTCGTCTTGTCAGGATACTTGATTAACTTGTTTTTTAGCAACACCTAGAAAAAATGTCTCTTTGCCTGGCTTTCTACACTTGCGCTAAACTCAATTTATGCCGAACGCTTTGCAAGCCGAGATTTATTTCATCGCCGCGATGTTCGTTTTGATTATCGTCATCAGCGCGGTGGCGACTTATTTTTTCTTTCGCACTTATAAAAAGGAAAAGACCGAGCGGCAAAATCGAATCGAAAAACGTAAAACTAAAACCGAGAATTAAAATATGTCCAACACCGAAGATTTGCACGGAAACGCGCCGGACAAATCAAAAGTCGCGCTGCTTTTGATTGATGTGATCAACGATTTTGAATTTGAAGACGGCGCGAAACTTTTTAAAAATGCGCTGCCGATGGCGCGAAAACTCGCCGCTTTGCGCGAGAGAGCCAAAAAGGAAAACGTGCCGGTAGTTTACGTGAACGATAATTTCGGCAAGTGGCAGTCGAACCTCAAAAATATACTGGAACACTCGATTCACGAAAAAGTGCGTGGCTCGAAAATCGTCGAGCTGCTCAAACCCGACGAGGAAGAAGATTATTTCGTTCTAAAACCCAAAAACTCCGGCTTTTATTCGACGACGCTCGATATTTTGCTCGAACATTTGCGGTGCAAAACGCTAATTCTAACCGGCGTGGCGACCGACAATTGCATTTTGTTCACTGCTAATGACGCTTATCTGCGCGATTTTAATTTGATTGTTCCGAGCGATTGCGTGGCTGCGGTTGACGCCGTAGAAAACAAACACGCGCTCAAACACATCAAAAGAGTTTTGAAAGCCGACACGCGCCCTTCGAGCAAAATTGATTTTGAGAAATTGAGAAATGAGGATTGATGCGGAAGCCCGCACAAAGTAAGGGCGCAAAGGAAAACGCCCTTACTTTGTGCGGGCTTCCTCAAAGAACCTAAAAAATTTTGAATTTCTCCGGCACAAATTCGATTGAAAGAATCTCGCCTGCCGATTCCGCGCCTTCTTTCGCCATCGGACGATAGACGATGACGGCAAAGGCATTTTTCTTGCGCGTCCCGCAACTGATTTGCCCGCCGGACTCGTCCGCGATATACGATATGAGCGTCAGCGTATCGAAAGTTTCCGAACTTAGTTTTAAAGTTTCATCACCGGTTTTTATCGAATACTCAATGCCGCTCGCGCCGCATTTGATTTGCGTCAAATAACCCAAAACTCTTTTTTCGTCCGACTTTGCTCTGCGCAAACTTCTGTTGATGGCTTCCTGCATCGCCAGCCAGTTCAGCCGCGCGCTTTCTTCTTCGGTCAGCGGCTGGTCGGTAACGTCGTGCAGCCTTCGCCGGTGCGGATTTTTAAGACTCTCAAGCTGCGACTCGTATGAATCAATTCGGTAAATCGTGTTTTTGGCATACACTCGAAGCCGGTCATCGGGAGCGGTCGCGTAAATTTTGCGGGCGATGTTGCGGGCTTTTCCGAAATCCTCTTTACGCATGGCGAGTTCGGCGACGCGCATCTGATTCCATTGATCGCCGGGCGCGAATTCCAAAGCCCGGTCGAGATATTCAATCGTGCGGTCAATCGCTTCGCTTCTGACACAGTTGACGAAAGCGTAAAGCCGGTAGCTTTCGGGAAAACTCGGATTGAGCGCGATTGCTTCATCCAGAGACTCACGTATTTGCGCGGCGCGCGCTGCGGTGTAATTCGATACGAAACCGTAATCGGTCATTCCTTCGCGGCTCAAAATATAGGCGCGGCGGTAATGCGCGAGGTAATCTTTATCATCGAGCGCGATTGCTTTTTCCGCGTATCTGACAGCTTCTCCCAATTTGCCCTGCTTCATTTTCACCAAGCCGAGTGAAGAATTTGCCAGGCTCGAACCGCCGTCGAGCTTGAGCGCCTCTTCAAACAATGCTGCGGCTTCGGGCAAACGGTCGGATTGATACAGCAAATCGCCCAAAACAATTTTCGCTTCGGCTTCGCTCGCGGGCGCCGATTGCATTTCGCCGTCGAAAACCGACTTGTCTTTAAAGTTAGCGGCAACGGCAGGCGCGCGAAAATTTTTCTGCTCGATGTATTTTTTCAATTCGCGTTCCATTGCCTGATAATCCGTCTGAAAGGCTTCGGTGAAGGCGTATCGCTGGCTTTTTCCGCTTAAAACAAGCTGCGTGTACTTATTTAATTGCGAGTTTCGCGCTCCGTTATCACCGTGCATTAAATAGTGCGTCAAAGCCCACGCCTGCGCGTAGAAAAGTCCCGCGCCGTGGTTTCCCTGTCTGCGCAGCGAATAATAATCCGTCTCGAAAAACGCTTCAAACGGAATCAATTTACTTTCCCGAAGCAAAAGCAGGTGGTCTTCACGCCAATCGCCGAGCGTCGCCTGGCGGTCGTTTTCGATTTGAAGGGTTTCGTAGTATTCCGCCAAGCCTTCATTAAACCACGGCTGGATGTTCGAGCGTCCGAGTTTGTCATTTATGAGAGAATGAATGTATTCGTGAAAAATCGGGCGATAATCAGGCGTTTTTTTATCGTTGACGGATAGCACGATATAATTTGCCGATTCGCCGCTTTGAAAATACCCGGCAGCCGAATCGGTTTTTTTGCCGTCTTCGTTTAGCGGTCTGAAATCTGGGAAAGATTCGTCGCCTTTGAAGACGACGACATTAACCGGAATCGCCGCATTAAAGTTCACTTCGGTAAAAAACTGCCGAAAGATTTCGCGGAACCGTTCGAGATTTGCCGCTACGCCGCGAATGTCTTTTTCCGAAGCGTTGCCGACGAGTCGAAAGTTTTTCGAGCGGACTTTTAACCATTCGTCTTTCGCCGCAGCATTGGTCAGCGAAACGCAAAATACGAGACACAGCAGAATTGTTCGAGAAAAGAATTTATAAAACTTCATTCGGATTCCGGTTGAAAAGGAATTTTTATGTGAATTAAAATTTAGCGAGCAAATTGTTGACAATTTGACGCTCAAACGGTTTCTTTACGTTGCTTTGCCTGTTGAGTTACACTCGTTCATAAATCTATGATAGAGAAAAGAAAATAAATCCGAAATCCCAAATCGAAATATGCTGCACCCGAAAATTTTAGACCGTAACCGTGCCGCTTTGGTCGTCGTTGATTTCCAGGAAGCGTTTCGCTCGCCGATTAACGATTTCGCGCAAATCGCCTCGCGCATTTCGATTGCCGTGCGCGGTTTCCAAATCTTAAATTTGCCGATCATCGTCACCGAACAATACCCGAAGGGTTTGGGCAAAACGTCGGAAGAAATTCTCTTGTCCTTGCCGACCGATTTTGAAATCATCGAAAAAACCGCGTTTAGTTCGTGCGGCGCGAGCCAGTTTATGGAAAAACTACGCGCGAGCGGCGCAACGCAAATCGCTTTGTGCGGATTGGAAGCTCACGTCTGCGTCAATCAAACCGCGCACGATTTATTGAACGAAAACTTTGAAGTTCATCTTTTGACCGATTGCGTCAGTTCGCGCTTTACGCCGGACAAGGAAACCGCGCTGAGAAAAATGCTCGGCAACGGCGTTGTGCCGTCGTCGGTCGAGATGGCTTTGTTTGAATTGCTGACGGATGCAAAACACGAACAGTTTAAGGAAATTCAAAATTTGATTAAATGACAAGACGGAAATACGATTGTTAAAAAGTGTGAAAATTTATTATGAACATTCTAAACGCAAACAATCGGAGGTTTTTTGAAATGCCTTTTCTTTAGCGGAGGTGCTAAAGAAAATGAGCAAATCAAAAAGGAAAACTTCTATCGCCGGAAATGCGGTTACTTGTAGTGAAAAGCAAGACAAGAGAGATTACAACAGGCGGTATCGCCGTGTTTGCAAGCAACTTTTGAATTCTGATTACGAAAGAAATTTATTGCCGCATTTGAAGGAACACAGCAATCCCTTGTCTATGAGTAAAGACGGGAAAAACTGGTTTGATGCAAAGAAGCATCCTAAAATGATGAGAAAGTGATTTTTACATTTTCCATTACGAAAAACGGCTTTTTCACAAATTGGAAAAGCCGTTTTTAATTAAGAAAACAATTGGTCACAAAACGATTCAGTTGCGCTTTGACGCTTTGCCTTTCAAGATTTACCATTAAACTTTCGCTGAAAAATCTATGGAAATCCTAGCTTCTCTCAATCCGCCGCAACGCGCCGCCGTCGAGCAAACCGAAGGCGCGCTGCTCGTTCTCGCCGGCGCGGGTTCGGGCAAAACGCGCGTTATAACCTTGCGCATCGCATATTTAATCGCTGAAAAAAATGTTCCGCCGTATAACATTCTCGCCGTGACTTTCACGAACAAAGCGGCGGGTGAGATGCGTGAGCGCGTCAAAGGTTTTCTCAAAGGTCAGCAGTTGCAATCGGTGCCGCTGATTTCGACTTTTCATAGTCTCTGCGTCCGCATTTTGCGGCAGGACATTGAGCATCTAAATAAAGACAAAGAACGCAAATTCAGAAAAGATTACACAAAAGCTTTCACGATTTACGACACGAGCGATTCGCAGAAAGTCATCAAAGCGTGCATCAAAGACATCGGAATGGACGAAAAGCAACTCTCGGCGCGCTCGGTTCAATCGGCGATTTCAGCCGCCAAAAATCGCGGCGAAGATTTTGAGTTGTATGCGTCGAACGTCGAATACACCGACGAGCGCAAGGCGGCAATCGCCCGCGTTTTCAAAATGTATGAGGAACGATTAAATAATGCCAACGCGCTCGACTTTGACGACCTTCTGATAAAAACCGTTAGACTTTTGCGTATTTCAAACGAAGTCCGCGAAAAATATAACGACAAATTCAAATATATTTTGGTTGACGAATATCAAGATACGAACGCCTTACAGTTTGCGCTGATAAATTATTTGACCGAGAAGCAACAAAATATCTGCGTTGTTGGCGACGACGCGCAATCCATCTATGGGTTCCGAGGAGCAGACATCGGCAACATTTTGTCGTTCGAGAAGCATTATCCGAATGCGAAAGTGATTATGCTCGAACAAAATTATCGTTCGACGCAGATGATTCTCGACATCGCTGACGCGATTATCAGCAACAACGAAGGACGCAAAGAGAAAAAACTGTGGACGAATAACACGGGCGGCGAAAAGATTTTTTATTATCAAGCGTATGATGCAGACAACGAAGCGAGATTTGTCGCCTCGAAAATCGAAGACCACCAGCGCAAGAATCCGGCGGACAAATTCGCTATTCTTTACCGGACAAATGCGCAGTCGCGCGTGTTTGAAGAAGCGTTGCGTCGTCAGCGCATCGAATACAATATCGTCGGCGGATTTTCGTTTTACGAACGCGCCGAAGTCAAAGATGTCATCGCCTACTTAAAACTCGCGCTCAATCCGTTTGACGACATCGCACTATTGAGAGTCGTCAACACGCCGCCGCGCGGACTCGGCAAAACTTCTCTGGACGAATTGACGTTTCGCGCCAGAGATTTCGGGACATCTATGTGGGAGACGCTGGCGATTATCACGGACGAGAAATACGAGCAGCCGCGCAATCTCACCCCGCGGGCTTTGGAAGCGCTGCGCGGTTTCAAGAAAATAATCGAAAAACTTTCAAAACAGGCGAGCGAAGCGGCGCAAACCGACCGCTCGGTTTCCGAAGTCGTCATCGCCGCGATTGAGGACACTGGATATTCAAAAATGCTGCGCGAAGAGAACTCCGACGAATCAGAGGCGCGGCTGGAGAATTTACAGGAACTCGTCAACGCGGCGGTTGATTACGACAAACAGGAAGCGAACGGTCTTCGGGATTTTATTGACCATTCAGCGTTATCAAGCGACACCGACAAATACGACCGCAACGCGCAGGTGACAATGATGACCGTTCACGCGGCAAAAGGTTTGGAGTTTCCGATTGTGTTTCTCGTCGGCTTGGAAGACGGAATTTTTCCGCATGCCCGCAGCGTTAATGACCCGAAAGAACTCGAAGAAGAACGCCGCTTGGCTTACGTCGCCATCACCAGAGCCGAACGAATTTTATACGTCACGCATTCGATGCGCCGCCGCGTTTACGGCGAGGAAATGGCGGCTGAACCGTCTCAGTTTTTAAACGAAATGCCGCTCGATTTAATTAAAGATTTATCGCGCGGCGCGTCGTGGCTTTCGTTTGCGAAAAGCTCCGCCGTCAAAAACAATAAGTTTGCGGTCAAAGCGTTGAAGGGCGAAGCGGAAGTCGAAAAACCGCGCGCGACTTACGCCGGAAAAACTTACAACAGCGCGGACGCGATTGCCGAATTTTTCAAAACCAAAAAAATCGAGAATCAAGAGCCGAGAGTCGAGAGCGAAAAACCCAAACCGCTTTCCGGGTTCGACAAACTGAAAGCGGCTGGCTCAAGCCCGTCAGAAATCGCAAATCGCAAATCGCAAATTGAAAATGGCTTTGTTCCCGGCTCGCACGTTCGCCACGCGAAATACGGCAAAGGTTTGGTCTTGCGGCGCGAAGGCGCGGGCGATAATGTTAAATTGACGATTAGTTTTCCCGGTTTCGGACAAAAGAAATTGATTGAAAAATTTGCGAATCTGGAAAATGCTTAGTCGCGTTTAATTCATTCGATTTGGTAATTTACGGAAAATTCTGGACGAACACATCAACCCGATGCTGATAAAACAGCTTGAATTATCTGAAAAAAACGAACTGCTAAAGTTTTTGCGGACAGCTTACGCGGATAATCCGCGAATGAGCGACGTTTCTTTTTGGAATTGGCATTTTTTGGAAAATCCCTATGTTGACGTGAACAATTTACCCGTTTGGATTGCCAAGGACGGCGATGAGATTGTCGGGCAACTGGCGGCAACGCCCTTTAAATTAAAAGTCGGCGACGAGGAAAAACGCGCGATGTGGATTTTGGATTTAATCGTGCGTCCCGATTACCGACGAAAGGGTTTAGGGAAAAAACTCGCCGCCGCCGCCGAAAAATACTGTCCGCTCGGCTTGGGAATCAACACCGCCGAACAACATTCAACGGCATTGCTCGAAAATCTGGGCTGGACGATGTTCGGCAAAGTTCCGCGCTATAACAAGCTGCTTTATCCAGGCGAGGCTTTGCGCGAAATATCTCGCATCAAAACCCTGCGCCGATTTGCCAACGCCGTTTTCGCGCCGCTGCGCCCGCGTTCTAATCCTCACGCTTTGGAAAAAAATCTGCGCCGCGCCGAAAAATTCGATTCTTCCTTCGACGATTTATGGCGCGAATCCGCCGCGCAATGGACGTGCGCGGTCGTCCGGGAAACAGTTTTTTTAAATTGGCAGTATGTCAATCAGCCGGGTAAAAAATACGATATTTTGGCTTGTTACGAAAACGAAAAACTAGTCGGTTACGCGGTTCTTTATTTTCGTAAAACAGACGCCGACGGCGCATTGGCAAAAGCCGCGATTACGGATTTAATTTACCATTCGTCCAAACCGATTGAGACGATTGATGAGTTGCTGCGAGGCTCTCTGCAAATTGCTCTCGAACGCCGAGCCGGGGCTTTAGTAACCGACGCGCTGGATTCTTTAATCGAAAAGAGGTTGAAATTTTTCGGTTTCGGTCGGGTGAAAAGTCCGCTTCAATTGCTGGTCAAATCAAACGAGCGGCGTGAAATTCTCGAAGATACGAATCAATGGCTGGTCACGCGCGGCGACTCAGACACAAGCGTTTTCGAGCAGCCGAATTTGTAGTTTCAAGTTTCAGGTTTCAAGTCGGGAGACTGCTTGGTTTAGAAAGACTTTGAACAAAAAATCAGAAAAGCGGGCGGCAACTGTTCGCTGTTCATTGTTCACTATTCACTAAAAAACAGAGATAACCATTGGAAACAACGAACAATGTATAGCGAACAGCCAACAGTTGCTGTTCATTAAAACGGCAAATCGTTAATTTTTGTGCAAAGCCGTTTGGAAATTGAAATCTAAAATCCAAAACCTGAAATCTGAAATCCGAATGCAAATTCCCGTTCTCGCCTATCACAAAATTGACGAACCGACCGCCGACATAAAACTGCGCGGCGCGTTCACCTCGCCGAAAAATTTTGCCAGGCAGATGAGTTATTTGAAAAAGTGCAACTTTGAATTTTATACGGCTTCGGAGTTGATTGATTTTTACCGGCAGCACGGCGCATTTCCGCCGCGGGCGATAACGCTGACGTTCGACGACGGCTGGAAGGATAATTACACAAACGCTTTTCCGATTATGAAAAAACACGGAATCAGAGCGACGATTTTTCTCGTGCCGTCGTGCATCGGTCAAACGACGGCGCGGGTCGTCGCCGACGGCGAAAGCGAGCGGCAGCATCTCGCGCCCGAAGATATTTTGGAAATGTCCGAATACGGCATCGAATTCGGCTCGCACACTTTGAATCACAAATTGCTGCACAAAGCGTCAGACGAAGAAGTTGAATTCGAAGTGACGGAATCGAAAAAGGAAATCGAAAACCTGCTGTGTAAACCTTGCCGCGTTTTCGCTTATCCGGCGGGATTTTACACCGACGCGGCACAGAACGCGGTGCGACGCGCCGGTTACATCGCCGCTTTTTCGACTGTTTACGGCGAACAGGAAAACGTCAATCTCTACGCTTTGAACAGAATCGAAATTTTGCGGCGCAATCGGTTTCTTTTTCAATTTGCGCGAACGATTAAGCAGCTGCGTTCGTAAGAGAATTGCGAAAGAAGTTTGCGATTTTATCGGCGGAACAGAAAATTCCAGATAGAAATGTGATCTGATTGAACTAATCTTTGAAGACTTCTAACAATGATTCCAAGTTTTTCGGCAGTTTCTTCTTTATTCATAGTTCAGCTTTATATCATAGATGACGTTTCGCGCTAAAACCCCAATCACGACTTGACGCGCCAATCTATGACAAAAGACGTGACGCGAAATGACGTAATCAGTTACCTTTGATTTATGGACGTAAAAACAATTGTGAATTCAGTCGGATTGCTTCTGAATATCGTCGGGGTAGCTATGGTTTATTGGTTTTCGCCGCTTAATGAATACGCCATTAGCGGCGGAGATGCTTTTACCGACTCTGACAAAATTGAACGCGAAACGAAAAGAAGAAATGAACTCTTAAAACTTAGTGTTGGAGTAGTTATTTTTGGATCTATATTGCAGTTAGTATAATGAACCCCATAATTCGGACAGTTAGTTAAGGTGGAAAATGATGATAAAATTGCCATTGAAAAATGACCATGGCAGCCACCAAAAAACGCAATGTTTATAAACCGGAATTCAAAGCCAAAGTTGCTTTGGAAGCCGTTCGGGGCAAGTTAACGATCAACCAGATTTCCAAACAATTCGGAGTTCATCCGAATCAGATTTCCAAGTGGAAGAAACAGTTTCTCGAAAATTTGCCACAGATTTTTGATAATTCCAAACAGCCGTCAGCAGAAGCAGGCGAGGAATTGACCAATCAATTGTATCAACAAATCGGGCAGCTGAAAGTTGAGCTTGATTGGCTCAAAAAAAAATCTTCCCTTATCAGTTAGAGTGCGCCGCGAGTTGGTCGAGCCGGAGAATGAAAAGATCTCGGTAGCAAGGCAATGCGAGTTGTTAGGACTCAATCGGACAGGTCTTTACTATCGCTCAAGAACCGAGAGTGTTGAAGATGGGAATCTGATGCGGCTGATCGATGAGCAATATACGCTGACGCCGTTTTACGGCTACCGGCGCATGACGGTTTACTTGCAGAAATCGGGTTTTCGGGTCAATCACAAACGAGTCAGGCGCTTGATGAGAAAGCTTGGGCTAGAAGCCATTTACCCAAAGCCTAATTTATCGAAGCCGGGGAAGGATCATTTGACTTACCCGTATTTACTTAGAGGCGTGGCGGTCGAATATTCCGATCAGGTCTGGGCGTGTGATATTACCTATCTCAGATTGGGCAGCGGATTTGTTTATCTGCTCGTGATTATGGATTGGCATTCGCGCTTTGTGATCGAAATGGAAGTCTCAAACTCGCTCGAGTCGAGCCCGTTTGTCGAAGCCTTGAAACGAGCGCTCGCGAAAAGCAAACCGGAAATCTTCAATTCCGATCAAGGGAGTCAGTTTACTTCGGTCGAATGGCTGAAGGTTTTGCAGGAGAACAAAATTCGGATCAGTATGGACGGACGCGGACGCTGTTTCAACAACATTTTCGTTGAAAGATTATGGCGTTCAGTCAAACAGGAAGAAGTATATTTGAAGGAATACGCGGATGTCTGGGAAGCGGAGGAAAGTTTGCGGCAGTATTTTGAATTTTACAATTATCAAAGACCACATCAATCACTGAACTATCAGACACCATTTGAGGCGTATCAAAAAGGACGAAAAACAGAAGAAAATAAAGGAGCAAAACCGGCAATTTTAGATAACCAAATGACACCTTAAAAAAGTGAGTTTTCTGTCTCGACAAAGGGGTTCACTTTATAGTAAGCAATTTTATTCCGTCATAGTAAGTGGTCAGGTAAAATTATGAAAAATAAATTTGTTTTTTCGGCGAGTTTAGCGGTTTTATTCATCTCGATTTTGGGCTGTAGTTTTTACAATCCGCTGGCGGGCAGTTCAAATTCGGCGGGAGGCGACAATCGAAACTTGTCGGATAAAACGATTGACGCAACCATCGGCGAAAGTAAAATCGGCGTTCCCGAATGCGACGAGATATTTAATTTCTTTGCCGACCAAGCGAAATCGCCGGACGATGATTTCGTCACCCGAGCCGCCCGCGAATACGCGCTGAATAAAATTCGTGAAAGGTTAAAGCAGAGCATCGAACAACATCAGGGCGACACGGCGGCGATGGCGAGAGAATGCCGCAAATTTAAGACCGAGTTGGACAAATTCGAGGCTCAAGAAAACAACCGGAACGCCGCGAAAAAATAAAGGAACACGGAGCGAAAAAATCATTAAAGACAAAAACGTCTGCGCGAAAACATTGAAGCATCGTCGAAAACGCCGAAAGCTGGACGCCGAAAAAGAAAGTTTGGAAATCGAGCTTGCCGATGCGATTCGTGCATTCAGTTTTTAACCTATTAACTGAAAGAATGTCTTAGACGGCTTCCGACTGCGAGGTGAAATTAAACGCTTTGAGTTTGAGCGCGGGCAGCAGCGAAGCATTGCCGCCTTCCGAACCGCCGACGCGCTCCGGCGCGCCGACTAACTCGACGTTGCCCGGCGCGAGCATTTGGATGATTGATTGGTTAAAGCGAAAATTTTTGATCGGGTATTGAATTTTCCCGTTTTCGACAAACCACACGCCGTCGCGCGTCAAGCCGGTCAGACTCGCCGTGCGCTGGTCAGTCGAGCGGATATACCAGAAACGGCTGATAATCAATCCGCGTTTTGTCGAAGCAATCATCTCTTCCATCGTCGAAGGTTTTCCGGTCGTCTCCAAAATCATATTGACCGGTCCCGGCGTCGGCTCCTTGGTTTGTTTCTGCGCCCAGAAGCGCGTGTAAATCAAATTCTCCAGCATACCGTTTTTCACAAGATAAATTTTCTGCGCCGGAATGCCGCCTTGCGCCGACTGCGAGCCGGGAAGTTCCGCGTTGAAAGGATCGCTCAAAACGCTGATGCGTTCGTCGAAAATTTTCTCGCCCAGACGGGTTTTGCCGCCTTTTACCGAATACGGACTGCGCCCTTCGTCCGCGCTGCGGGCGTCAAATCCGAAAGACAATGAACCTAAAAGGTCGGCGACGGCTTGCGGTTCGAGGATGACTGTGTAACTGCCCGGCTCAAGCCTGCGGGCGTTCCGACCTTCGAGCGTTTTGCGGATGGCTTCACGCGCGATTCGCATTGTGTCAAGACGATTTACGTCGAAATGACTGCGGAGAAAATAGCCGGAACTCGTGCCGTCTTCGGTTCGCGTCGTCGTCGAAAGACTGACGATTGAAGAGCGCTCGTAACCGAAGTTTCCGTTTTTTGTGGCGGAGGCGCCGGCTTGCGCGCGCGCCTGGTGAAAGCCCGCGCCGATGACGCCGGATTTTTCGTATTCCGCCAGAATATCGCCGACGGCTTTAGCGCGTGCGGTCGGAGAAATGTTCGCCGTCGCTTCGACGTAACCGCCGACGGGTTTATAAGTTTGCGCTTTCAAAGTTGGCAGATATTCGCGGTCAACCGGCGCAAGGCGAGCGAGTTGTTCGGCTTGTTCGACCATCGTCTTTAAACTCGCGTCTTCCAAATCGTTGGTCGAAGACGAGCCGCGTTTTCCTTCAATCCAAACCGTGACGTTCGCGCCGCGCCCCATTCGCTGACCGCTGGTTAAAAAGGCGTTGCGGGCAAACCGCAGATGCGAAAGTTTGTCGCTGCCGACGCTGACCGCCGCGTCGTTGGCAGTAACGAAAGAAAGTATTTTGTCGGTTGCGGTTTTGGCTTCTTTTTCGGTTAAAAGCATTTTTAAATAATCCTCTTTTTAGCTTTGCGGTTGTGCGGCGGTGTTCAAAACATTGATATTGCGAAAACGCGCTGACGGACAGCCGTGCGAGACGGCGTTCGATTGTCCGGGTTCGCCTTTGCCGTCGTTGAAACTGCCGGGAATTAAATAAGTTGATGCGCCCCCGAGCGCGTCGCACGCGCCCCAGAAATCAGTCGTGCGCGATTGATAAGCGACATCTTTCAGCATCCCGATGATTTTGCCGTTTTTGATTTCCCAGAAAGTCTGTCCGCCGAATTGGAAGTTGTAACGCTGCTGATCAATCGAGTAACTGCCGCGCCCGTAAATCAAAATTCCTTTTTCCACGCCGCCGATTAAATCGTCTTGCGAGACATTTTCCTTTGCCGGTTCTAACGAAACATTCGGCATTCGCGGAAACGGAACGCTGCCCCAACTGTCGGCGTGCAGGCAACCGTAAGAAGATTTTTTCCCGACGAGCGGCGCTAAATCGCGCGTCGTTTGCCAATCTACGAAAACGCCGTCTTTGACGAGATGCCATTTTTGTCCGGCGACGCCTTCGTCGTCATAAGCAACTGTCGCTAGTCCTAAAGGCTGAGTGCGGTCGGCGACGAAATTGACGATTTTCGAGCCGAATTGTAATTTGCCTGTTTTGTCGGGCGTCAAAAAACTCGTTCCAGCGTAATTGGCTTCCCAAAGTAAAGCGCGGTCGAGTTCCGTCGGATGCCCGACCGATTCGTGAATCGTCAAAAACAAATGCGACGGATGCAAAACCAAATCGTATTTTCCCGGCTCGACGGTTTTGGCTGTCAGTTTCATCACGGCTTCTTCGCCCGCCAGTTTCGCTTCAGTGATCCAATCGTGATTTTCGATGTATTCGTAACCGATGCTTTGACCTTCGCGCAAAGAATTGCGCGTTTGAAAATCGCCGCTCGCCCGGTCAGTCGCCGTGACGGTAAAAGACGGATTGCCGCGAATCAGATACTGCTCGATGCGCGAGCCGTCAGAGGTGGCGAGAAACTTTTGCTCGTTGACCCACGCCATCGAAGAATTAACGAAACTGACGCCTTTGACCGCCAACGCCGCTTCGTTGAGCTTCAGCAAAAATTCGATTTTATTGTCAACTAGAATGTCGAACGGGTCTTTAATAAACGAGCTTTTCCAATTCGCAGTCACTTTCGGCGCGGCGACCATTTCAATCGGTTTTTTCTGAAAAGCCGAATTCGCTCGGGCGATTTCAACCGCTTCGGTCGTCGCGCGCCGCACTTCCGCTTCGGTCACATTCGGACTGGCGGCAAATCCCCAGGTTCCTTTGACCAGCACGCGCACGCCGAATCCGAAGTTTTGCCCGCGCTGGACGTTTTGGACTTGCTTTTCGCGGGTGGAAATTCCTTCGAGCCGATAATGATTAATGCGCACGTCGGCATAAGTCGCGCCGAGTTTTTTCGCGGTCGAAAGCGCGATGTCTGCCAAGTTGTTTTTATTGACTTCAAACACCGAAAGCGTTTCCGCTTCGGCTTCGTAAATCCAGGACGGCAAGACGGTCAATGCGCTGAGCGTCAGACCAGCCGTTTTGATAAAATCGCGTCGGGAAAAATTCATTTCGGTGCCTCGCTGTTTAGATTGCCGCAGACAAAATCCGCCGGACAGTAAAATTCAAACTTTAATATAAATCCGCTTTCGATACAAAAGCCACATCAGAAAAAGCCACAATAAAATATATGAAATCGCATACATCAAGGATGCGTTAATCGGCGAGGCAAACGGCAGAAAAATCGAATCGAAAATCCATTTTTGCAAAGAAATTGATTTGCCTTCCGCATCCGCGCCGACTTTGATTATTCCGAAAAGTTTCGCCATCAAACCGGAAAAGACGAACAGCGCGAGCGCGTTTACGCCGAAAATGACAAACGGTTTCGCCCACTTTTTATAATTTTTGATGTCAACCAGCCAGTAACAAAAACCGAGAAAACAGAGCGCCAAGCCAGCCGTGTAAACCACGTAAGAACTCGTCCAGAGCAGTTTGTTAATCGGAAACCAAAAGCTCCACGCCCAACCGAGCGCCGTCAGAACCACGCCGAAAAAAAACATCGCCGCGACTCGTTCATAATCGTCGCGTCGGTTGCGAAGCCAATGCCCGCACAAAACGCCCGCCAGAGTGGTGGCGATTGCCGGAATGGTTGAAAGAATTCCTTCGGGGTCGAATACTTTCGACGATTTCCAAATGTGATTTTCCGTTAAAATCACGCGGTCAAGATAAGCCGCGAGGTTACAAGCCTTGTCGTTGAAAGTCGTAATTTCGCAACCGGGGACGTTTATCAAAGTCATCAGCGCCCAATAAACGAGCAGCAGCGCGGCGGCAATCATCGCCTGCTGTTTCCAATTCGTGCGAACGAAAATGAGCGACGCAACGAGGTAACAAACCGCAATGCGCTGCAAAACGCCCATTATGCGAAGGTTTGAGATGTCGAGCCATTCACCCGTACTGAAATTATAAAAAGGAAACGCCGCTAAAAATAAACCGAGCGCGAAGATAATCAGCGCGCGGCGAAAAATCTTGGTGTAAATACCGAGGTTGATTCCGCCGCTTTCCACGCGCTTGCCGAGCGCCAGCGTAACCGCAATGCCGACGATGAATAAAAAGAACGGAAAAACGAAATCGGTCGGCGTCGCGCCGTGCCATTCGGCGTGTTTGAGCGGCGAATAAATCTGGCTCCACATTCCCGGATTATTGACCAAAACCATTCCGGCGATGGTCATTCCGCGAAATACGTCCAGCGATAATAAACGGGTTTGCCCGATTTCTTCAGCCATTTTGGTATTTTCCTTTCAGGGTTTTCTCATTCTAATTCAACTTTCTGCTAATTCAAATTTTAGATTTCAATCTTCAGGCGTTTTATTTTGAAAAATGAAACAAAACTCTCGGTTCACCAGCCGCTTCTTTCGCGCAATCGCGTAATGTGCGCCGTGTGGTGACGACCGTGCCAGGCGTAAAGTCCGAGCATCTGTCCTAAAGTCCATTCGCCCGATTCGGGGTGAATCAGCTTTCTCTCGAAATCCGCGTCGCTCATCGAATCGAGTAATGTCGCCCACCGCAGATGCAGATTCTCCGTAATTGCCAGCGACGGTTCGACCGGCAAAAAGCTATCCGCCAATTCCGCCCAGCGATCTTCGTAATACGGGCGAATTGTCGGCGCGTCTTCGGTCAGCGCGAGTTTGAAACGAACGAGCGAATTAAGATGACTGTCGGCGACATGATGAATTGTCTGCCGCACCGTCCAGCCGCCGGGACGATACGGTGTATCAAGCTGCTCGTCATCCAAATTTTCGATTGCTGCTCTTAACTTTTGCGGAAGCTCCGTGACTTCACCGACGAATTGTTTTTTCAGCTCGGGCGTAAACTCAAAACTTTTATTGAACTTTCCAATCGGGTAACTCAAATCCTCGCTCATTTTTATTCTCCAAAATAATTTTCAAACCTCGTGAATTCTTTCAAAAACGCCAGTTTAACCGTTCCCGTCGGACCGTTGCGCTGTTTGGCGATCAAAAGCTCGGCGATGCCCGCGTTTTCTTCCGAAGGTTTGTAATAATCTTCGCGGTAAATAAACGCAACTACGTCGGCGTCTTGCTCGATGCTGCCCGATTCGCGTAAATCCGACATCATCGGTTTCGGCGGATTACGCGCTTCAGGCGCGCGCGACAGTTGCGACAAGGCGATTATCGGCACGTTCATTTCTTTGGCTAAACCTTTCAATTCCCGTGAGATTTGTGAAACTTCCTGCTGACGGGACTCGGTGCGCTTGCCGCCCGACATCAATTGCATATAATCAACGACAATCAAATCCAGCTTTTTCTGCTCGGTAAATAAACGTCTCGTCTTAGCACGCATTTCAAGAACCGAAATGCCGGGCGTGTCGTCAATAAAAATTCTGGCGTTCGACAAAGTTCCGATTGATTCGGCGAGTCTGCCCCACTCGTCGCGCGTCAGATAGCCGGTGCGAAAACGGTGCGCGTCAACTCTGGCTTCGCTGCTGAGCATTCGCATAACAAGCTGCTCTTTCGACATTTCCAAACTGAAAACCGCGACGACGGCGTTTTCAATTATCGCTGCGTTTTGCGCTAGCGTCAGACACAGCGCCGTGTTGTGAACGCAAATATCATTGGCAACGAAGTTGTGCGTATCTGGAATCGTTAAATCATAAACCTGCTTTTCGCCCGCGTATTCAATCGAAACTATTTCGTCCCAATAAACTTCGCTCTGCGCCAGATTATGAAAAGTTTCATTTTCCAAAGCCGTCGCCAAACTTCCCAAACGCCGACGCGACGGCGCGCGTCGCCCGACGTGAATGTTTGTGTGTCCTTTGAGTTCGGCGCGTCGCGCTAAGGACGACCACGACTCCGCGCCTTTCGACGCGGCGACGCTTTCCCAGATTTCAATCGGAATCAAATCGCCGTTCGTTTGATAATTTCGGTTTTCGAGTTTTTCCAGCGCGAGTTCCAACGCCGCTTCCTTTCCGTAAATTCCAATCTCGCGGATAAAAGTTTTTATCGAAAGCGCGTCGGTGATGTCTAATTGCCAAGCCGTGTTTCTGCCATCTTTATATTTGACCGAGCGCTTTTTTAATTTAGCGATTACGCCGAAACGCAAAAGAAGATGTTGAACTTGACGAATCATTCGCTCGCTGACCGACGCAAAACCGAATTGTACTCGTCCGCTAGCGAGAGTGCTTGCCCAACCGTCAGTTGAGAAAAGACGATTTATAAAAATTGCGACGAGTTCTTTTTTAAGAGTGAAAACTTCCTCTGGAATAAATTTCGTATGCGAATTGCAGCACATCAAACCCAGTTTTCGCAGCCAACTCGTAACCGGATTTGTTTTGCCTTGGAAGTCAAACGATTTACGAATTCGCAGGTATGGCGTCTTGCCGGAATATCTATCAATAACCGTTTCAACGCCGCCAAATTTTTTGACTGCATCTTCAAAGTCTGCCTGCAGAACAGGCTTGCCTACTACAAACGTCGGACAAGAATTTGTAAGAGAACCGTCGCCCAGTAAATAGCCCAAAATCTTGACCTCACATTCACGCCATTCATCTTTTCCAAAAACATTCAAAATTCGCGGGACTGCGATTTTTGTTCCTACCTTTATCTCTTCTAGTTTTTTCCAGCCGCGAATCGTTAAAAACGGATGTGTAATTGTTGTTTCGATTTGTTTGCCGAGTCTTGTTGTCACCCTAAAAACGGGCTTTATTCCGTCATCAATAAAATCAGAGGCTTTGGTTATAGAAAATTTAAGGTCATCTTTAAGCGTCAACAGTTTGGCTTTTCTGCAATTATAAATTTGTTCGATTGTTTTAACGCTTCCATCGCCTAAAACCACTAAGCTCTTAGCCATCAAGCATTTACCCATTGACGGTCTCGCCGCGACGATAATCAAATCGCTCGGCTGCAAGCCGGAAGTTTTTTCGTCTAAATCGCGGAAGCCGGTCGAGAGTCCGGTCAGCGCGTGCGATTCGCGTTTGGCGAATTCCTGAACTTTTGCCAGCACGGTTTCGGCAATCGGCTGAACGTGCGAAAAACCTTGCCGGGTTTTCTCGTCGGCTAAAGCGAAAATTAACTGCTCAGCGTGATCGAGAATCATTTCCGCATCTTCTTCTTCGGCGAGAGCCTCGCTCGTGATTTGATTGCAGACTTTGATGAGATTTCTCGTCATCGCCTTGTCTTTAACGACTTTCGTGTAATCGAAAATGTCGGAGAAATGCGGCAAGCCGTAAGTTAAATTAGTGATGGTCGCCACGCCACCGATTGAATCAATCGAGCCGTCTTTTTTGAGTTCTTCCCCGATGAGAATTGGGTCAATGCGCTCGCCTTTTTCAAACAAGGCGGTCATCGCTTTGAAAATGCGGCGGTTGTTCGGCGAATAGAAATCCTCCGGGCTGATTTGTTCGATGGCTTGAGTGATGAGTTCGTTATCAAGGAGAATCGCGCCTAAAATCACGCGCTCGCTGTCGGGGCTGGACGGCAGCGGTCGTTCGAGAAATTGTTCGCGCGTTGCTTCGGGAAACGGTGTCGCCATTAGTCAGTGGTTATTGGTCGGTGGACAGAAAGTTAAACACAAACTACAAAAAACAATTTTTTTGGTAATTTACGAATAGAAAAAGACCGCAAGTTGAAAATGCGAACTTGCAGTCTTTGATAATAATATAAATCAAGCGAGCAAACAAAGATTTGTTCGCATTTGATTTTCCCTTGTTTATTGGTTTTCCGTTTCGTCGCCCGCGTTTTCCACAGAATCTTCCACAACTTTTTCTTGCTCGTTGCTTCCTTCTGTTGCGGCTTTGGGAGATTTTTCCGCGCCGCCCTCTGCCGCGACGGTGACGGGAATTTGCAGTGTTACTTCGCGGTGCAGTTTGACCCCCGCCGTGTAATCGCCGGTTTCCTTAATCGTGTCTTTCAAATTGATTTTACGGCGGTCAATTTCGTAGCCGAGCGCCTGCAGAGCTTCGGCGATGTCCATCGAAGTTACCGAGCCGAACAGTGTTCCGTCTTTGCCGGCTTTGCGCTCGAACCGGAGCGAAATGCCGCGCATTTGTTCGGCTTGCGCATCGGCGGTTGATTTTTCGGTCGCAGCTTTTTTCAGCAGCGATTCGCGCTCGCGGTCAATTTGCTTGACGTTGCCCTTAGTCGCCAAAGTCGCAATTCCTTTCGGAAGCAGATAATTCCGGGCATAACCCGATTTCACTTTGACGACTTCGCCGCGTCCGCCCAGATTGTCAATGTCCTCGCGTAATAAAATGGTTGTCGTTGCCATAATTCTAAATTCTCCTTTGTCTAGTCGGTCACGAACGGAATCAAAGCCATCGAGCGGGCGCGCTTAATCGCCTGCGCGACGCGGCGCTGATCTTTGGCGGAAATTTGCGAAATTCTCCGGGGCAAAATTTTACCGCGTTCGGGAATAAACCGTTTCAAAAAATCAACGTCCTTCCAATCAATATAATCGGGAACGAACTGACTTTGGCGGCGGCGTTGAAACCGGCGCGGCGGCATTCGTTCGTTTTTCAATTCGCTGACCGCATTCAAATCAATATCGTTCAAGTCTGCAATTACGTCGTCGTTTCTTTCTTTATTGTCTGCCATTGTCTCTCCTATTGATTATCCTGGGTTTGATTCGCCTGGTTTTCGCCGAAATTCGACGAAGAACCGCGGCGGCGAGATTGCCGATTTTCGCGTTTCGCGGTCCACTTCGCCGCCTTTTTACGGTCTTCGTCAACGCGCACGGTGATAAAACGAATAACTGCGTCATTTACGCGAAACCTTCGTTCGAGTTCGGCGATTTCCTGCCCCGAACCCTCGATTTCAAACAAAGTGTAATGACCTTCGGTCTTCTTCTGAATCGGATACGCGAGTTTGCGCCGACCCATCGCTTCGGTTTTGACGACCGTGCCGCCTTCCTTCTCAACCTGTTGCTGAATCGCTTCGTTCAGCCGCGTAATGTCTTCGTCCGCCGTCTCCGGCGCGCCGATATACATCACCTCGTATGTTCTTTTTTCTGCCAATTTCTTATCCTCCTTTTGGCTGTTCTAGCCTCACCGCTTAGGATGAAGCAAGAAGGGATTTGGGAGGGGTGAGGGCAAAGGGCGGAGGAATTAATAAAATCAAAACCATTGATCTTTTTCTTATTCATCCTTCATCCCTCATCCCTTATCCCTCAATTAAATTTCGCCATCGCTTTTTCGATGCCGTCAGACAAGACGGCGCGAATCGCTTCGGCACTGCGCTCTAAAACTTTTTCGACCGTTTCAAAATCCGTTTTGGAAAAATTTTCCAGGACAAAATCTTTTGTATCCCTGAACGGATGTTCGGGCTGAATTCCGATTCGCAGACGGACAAATTCTTCGGTTCGCAAACATCCGACGATTGATTTCAACCCGTTGTGTCCGCCCGCCGAGCCTTTGGCGCGAAGCCGCAACGTCCCGAGCGGCAAAGCTAAATCGTCTGAGATAACAATCAGTTTTTCCCGGCTGCGCGTTTCTTTTTTCAGCAGGCAACTGATCGCTTCGCCGCTCAGATTCATAAAAGTCTGCGGTTTGACGAGTTCAAGCGTTTGATTTTCAATTTCGGCGCGTCCGACCAAAGCGCGACATTCCTCGCGTTTGACTTGCGTCTGAAATTCACGCGCCAGCCAATCAACGAGCATAAAGCCGAGATTGTGCCGCGTTTTTTCGTAGCGCGCACCGGGATTTCCCAAACCGATGATTAACCAATTCGTTTCAGACGAACGATTCATAAACTAAAAAATCGCAATCTGAAAACAGAGATTAACCTTCGCCGCCTTCGTCATCTTTTCCGTCTTTGCCGATAACTTCCGGTTCAGCCGGCGCTTCAAGCTGCGGTTCGAGTTCTTCCTCCTTCACCATCACAATTGAAACGACGACCGATTCAGCAGCTTCGTGAACTTCAACGCCTTCACCGACTTTCATATCGGAGACGTGAATTGATTCACCGGTGTTTAGCTCTGTTACGTCAACTTCCAAAAATTCGGGGATTTGGCTTGGCTCACACAAAACTTTAATTTCTCGAAGCTGCTGATTTAATACCGCACCTTCTTCTTTTAAGCCGATTGCCTCGCCAACCAAATGAATTGCAACGGTGACTTCGATTTTTTCGCCCTTCGCCAAACGGCGCAAATCGGCGTGAACGAGCCGACCTTTGAGCGCGTCAATCTGACGGTCGTGAAAAATCACGTCGCCCGTGCCTTCGCCGACCATATCAATCGTAAAAATCGTGTTCTGACCCGAATCCGAGCGCAAAATCGCCGCTAAATCTTTCAATTCGACAACCGCCGCCACCGCATCCGCGCCCGCGCCGTAAATCGAAATTGGAAGTTTTCCCGCCGCGCGCAACCGTCGTGAATCGTTCTTGCCGCGCCCTTCTCTTTTTTCAGCTTTTACTACAACTTTCTCTGCCATAATTTTTATAGGTTCAAAGTTTCAAGTTCAAAGTTCGGACAAAAACCTTGAACTATTCTTAGATAAACAAAGACGAAACGCTCGTCTCGTCGTGGATTGATTTGATTCCCGAAGCGAGCAGTTTCGCCACGCTCAAAACTTCGATTCTGCCGTCGGCTTCGAGCGATTGCCCTTTTTCGCAAAGCGGAATCGTGTTGGTAACGATAACTTTTTTCAGATGTGACCCGCTCAAATTCTCGACCGCTCTACCTGATAAAACCGCGTGCGTGAAACAAGCGTAGATGCTTGCCGCGCCGCTTTTGTGCAAGGCGTCGGCGACTTTGCAAATCGTGCCGCCCGTGTCGCACATATCGTCAATTATCAAACAATTTTTGTCGCGCACGTCGCCGACAATGTTCATCACTTCGGCGACGTTCGCCCGTTCGCGCCGTTTATCGCATAAAGCCAAGCCAGTATTCAATCTTTTCGCATAAGCGCGGGCGCGTTCCGCGCCGCCGGTGTCCGGCGCGACGACAATCATATTTTCAATCGGATTCTCCTGAAAATAATTGACAATCACCGGCGCGGCGTATAAATGGTCAACCGGAATGTCGAAAAAACCCTGTATCTGCGAAGCATGCAAATCAATTGTCAAAACACGTTCCGCGCCCGCCGTTGTAATCAGATTCGCCGTCAATTTCGCGGCAATCGGAACGCGCGGACGGTCTTTTTTATCCGAACGCGCATAACCGAAATACGGCACTACTGCCGTTACCCGTTCCGCCGAAGCGCGACCGAAAGCGTCGAGCATAATCAGCAGTTCCATCAAATTCTGGTCGGTCGGAGGGCAAGTCGGCTGAATAATAAAAACGTCCGCGCCCCGCGCGTTTTCTTCAATCTTAAAATTAAATTCGCCGTCGGAAAACCTGCCGTTGCTCGATTTTCCCAAATCACAACTCAAATGATGACAGATTTCTTCTGCCAATTTTGGATGCGCGTTACCCGAAAAAATTTTGATATTGCCCGTCACGCTCATTCGTTTCTGCAAATATAAATAAATGACGAGCAACTTTTATTCGTTCAAGTTGCCCGTCGCTTTTTTCGGAAAAATGGCTGGGGCGGGAGGACTCGAACCTACGAATGCCGGATCCAAAAACCGGTGCCTTACCACTTGGCTACGCCCCAACAAAAATTACAAACTGTTATCAAGCAAAATCTTTACCGAGTCCGAGAAGATTTTGATACGCCAGACGCGATACCGTCTCCGCCGCAAACAAGCGGCAATTTTCACTTTGTAAAAACTTCATCGCGTATTGCCGTTGTTCGTTAGTCTCGAAAATGCCGAAAACGCTCGCTCCGCTGCCCGACAGTAAGGCGCGTTTCGCGCCGCAGGAAAAAAGTTTTTCCTTTATTTCCCCGATCTCCGGCTCGATTTCAAAAATCACTCGCTCAAAATCATTTACCAACGCTGATTGCCCTAAATAAAGCGAATTGACTTGCTCGCGGCAAATTTGAAGAATACTTTTTGAGCTTTTATTTGTCAAGTCAGGCGCGTTCAGACGGGCGAAGGCTTTGCCGGTTGAAATGTCAATTTTTGGAGCGGCGATTAAAACGTATTTCTCCCCGAAATCTTCGCTCGAAAAAATCTCTGTGCCGCGTCCCGTGCCGAGCGCGGTGCCGCCGCAGAAAAAGAAAGGCACGTCCGAGCCGAGCGTCATTCCAATCGCGCGCAACTCTGCAAAATCTATCGTGATGTTCCAGAGTTTGACGAGCGCAAGCAGGGTGACCGCCGCGTTTGAAGAACCGCCGCCGAGTCCGCCCGGCGCGGGAATGCGTTTTTCGAGATGAATTTTCGCGCCTTTCTCGATGTCGCATTTTTCCCGCAATATTTTTCCGGCTTTGACAATTAAATTTTCGTCATCAAGCGGGATTTTGTCGTCGCTGCAAGTCAGAGTTATCTCGTCGGCTTCGCTGAAAGTCAAATAGTCACAAAGCGAAACTGTTTGAAAAATCGTGCAGATTTCGTGAAAGCCGTCCGCCCGCTTGCCAAGGACGCGCAGGAACAAATTTATTTTGGCGAACGACGGAAGGGTAAACGAATTTTCGGGCATTTGTTTAGCATAAATAAAGAAAAAAAATGAAGCAAACCGACGGTTTGCCTCATAATTTTTATCTGATTTTCGAGCTTGTTAATTTCTTACCAGAAACACTTCGGTAAAGTAATATGTTCCTTTATCGGTTACGGCGATGCCGATTCCCGATTCCTTCCAGCGGCTGTTGAGCAAATTGTCTCGGTGTTTGGGCGACTGCATCCAACGCTCGACCGCGAATTCGACCGGGTTTTCAAAGCCTTGATTGTAAGCGATATTTTCGCCAATTGCCCGCCATTTCCTGATTCCGAACGAATCGGCGCGGTCATTGACCATCAAGCCATCTATTCCTGTATGGCTGAAAAAATTATAGTTCGCCATATTTTCCGAATGCAGCCGCGCAATGCGCGCCGCGTCGTCGCTCCACGCCAACGCCTCCAATCCGGTCGCCGTTCGCTGTTGGTTAATAAGTTCAAAAGCGCGGCGTTCGAGGTCGAAAGCGTTTGCCGCTTTTGATTTTCCGGCAGACTTTGCCGGTTCTGAAGGATAAATTCGCGGGCGATCCAAAGGCGAACGATTTTCGCCGCCGCTGAAAAGATACGCTTTCGGCTTTTCGCCGGCGGCGTTTTGCGTAAATACGGTTTGGGAAAACGTCAAGACGAGTAGAAACAAGAAGAATCTGTTTTTCATTTAACCTCACTTCGGTAATCAGACAATCTCAAACGTTTTTTTTTGAGACTCACGATTTTGCGTCTTCCGCATCGCTGCGGAGTTGCCGTTTATCGTCTAAGGTTTTAGTTGATTTGATGTAAATCAACCTTCTAATTTTGCGGTCGGCAATTCTTTGCAGAAAATATGTTGCCTACTATAAAAAATTGGCAAAGCGTTTTGATTTCCAGAAAACAGGCGGAAATCAAAAGCGCGCGGCAGAACCGAAAGATGAAATCTACAGAGAGTAAAATTATTTAGGATTCGTCGCATCGAGTTTGGCTTTAAGACGAGTTATTTCATCTGTTTCCGAAGCTAAAGTCAGGGCTTTTTGCCACGCTGCTTTTGCCGCGTCCGATTTTCCCTGTTTACGGTAAACGTCGCCGAGATGCTCGTGAATCGTCGAAGAAGAATCGTCAATTTGCAAAGCCGCCTTGAGATGTTTCTCGGCTTCCGGCAATTTTCCTAGCTTGAAATAAGCCCAGCCTAAACTGTCTAAAAACGAAGGATTCGCCGGGTCAATCTCGACCGCCTGCTCGATAAGTTTTAAAGCCTCGCCGAGTTTCTCATCGCGTTCGGTCAGAAAATATCCGAGATTGTTGAGCGCAATCGGGTTGCGCGGCGTGTTCGCCAAAATTCCGCGCAAAGTTTCTTCTGCGCCGCTAAAATCGCCGTTTGTTTGCTGCACGGTTGCCAACGTCAATCGAGCAATTTCTTTGCGTTCCGGGTTTTGCGTCGCCGCCAATGCCAAGTTGACGGCTTCGACGGCTTCTTTGCCGCGCCGCGCCTGGCTGTATAGATTGGCGATATACAGATAATTCGAGAAATCGTCAAACATCAACGAATCAAGCACGATTTGGTTATCGTTTCCGTCAGCCGCTTCGGGAACGCTTCGAGCCGACGTTTTTTTGCCGATTAAAGATTTAATCAGCGCCACCGCTTCGTCGGTTTTTCCGCTGTCGCCTAAAATTTTCGCTTCGAGCCGCAGCAGCAAGTAATTATCTTTGCTGCGGGCGCGTGCTGAACGGACTGTTTGTAAGGCTTCCGGCTGTTTTCCCGTCCGCATTTGGACTTTCGTTAAAATTTCTATCAAAGATACATTTTCGGGATTGGCGTAAACGGCTTGCTGCAAGATTGGAAGAACGATTGTCGCCGCATCTGTATCCGCCGATTCGACCGCGCGGCGAAGTTGTTCGACGGCTTCTTCGTTGTCGGAATTATCGGCTACGGTGCGGCTCAAAACTTTGATTGCCTCGCGCATCTCCCCTGATTCGAGCAAAGCCTGACCGTATTTGACCGTCGCGCCTTCGGGCGAAAGGTCGGCTCGCTCACCCATCACTCTGCCGTAAAAATAAGGGTCGAGCGGAGTGGCGGAAGCCATCCATTTTCGCAGCGCGTCAATTCGTTCGGCGGGCATTTTCGTCCTGGCGTAAAAGTCGCTTAAAAAAGCGAACGCTTCGGCATTGCGCGGGTCAAGCCGAGCGACTTCCTTCCATTCGGAAATCGCCTTCTGTGTCCAACCCGGGTCGAGCGTTCCGTTACTGCCGCGGCTTTTAATCGTGTAAAGTCTGGCTAAAATTCGACGCGCGCCGAAATTTCCCGGCGCGATCTTAACGGCGAGGTCGGCGAGCGCGACGGCTTCTTCCAAATCATACGGTGGAGCCAGCAAAGTCAATTCCGCCAGCGCGGTATAGGCTTCGGCTAACGCCGGATTCAGTTCGACGGCTTTCTGCAGCGATTGTCTCGCCAACAATACATTGTTCGCCGCTGGAGACGATGCGCGACGCGACGGGCGCATACCCCAAATATAACGCTGACTTTCGAGCAGTTTGGCGTAAGCCTGCTCGCGCCGCTCGCGCGAAATCGGCGTTTTGCCGGTTATTTGCTCCAGATTTCTGGCAGCCGCGACGGAAATTTTCGGTAGCGGACTCGTCAGCGGGGTTCGTGCCGGCTTTGGCGGCGGAGGCGGTTCACTGCTGGTTTGGGCGAAATTTGTCTGCCAGCCGATAAGCATTGAGAAGATTATTAAACTGAGTCTTATACTTTTCATTGAAAAACCTTTTACACCTTTTCCAGACCCGCCGCGATTTTTTCCACACGGATTTGCGCGAAAAATTTATTGAAAACACGATTAGGGCGGCGATTTCGGCTCGAATCGCCTTGAACATTTCGCCGCTCAAAACGGTTATCACGCCTCCGACAACCGTCAATAGTGTAGCAAAAACCGTTAGAATAATCGCGTTATTTTACAAAAATAATCGAGTTATTTTATAAAGAAGTCCCAAGTCGGATATGATTTTCGACTTGGGACTTAATACTTCTGAAATTTGGGACTTGCTATTTTTGCGGCTGCTGCGGCTGCACCGGCGCCGCCGGTTTTTGCTGAGAAATTACGGTCGTCAGCGATTTCGGAATTTGCGAAGCGTTAATGTCGCCCTGATTTTCGATGATTTGGTCAATCAACTCAAATTTCGTTTTGTCGAAATCGTCAGTCATCAAAACGCCGTCCTTATCAATCGTCAACGGATAAAGTCCAAAAAGTTCGTTCTTGAAATTGGCGATAAACGATTTCTTTTCCGGCGGCAGAACCTTCGTTCGCTCTGGATTCGGCGGCGGAATTTCCGCGCCGATAAGCTGCAATTGTTCTTTGGATTTTTCGACGTAATCGCTGTTCGGATAATCGCGCACGAGTTGTTGAAAATATCTAGCTGCCTGGTCGGTTTCTTCCTCAACTTGATAAGTCACGGCAAGTTTGAAAAGAGCTTCGTCCATAAAGGTAAAATTCGGAAATTTATCCAGAATTTCCCGATAACGCGACTGCGCTCCCTTGAGTCCGCCTTTCTGCTGGTCAACCGATTGTTTGTAGTAGAAATTGGCGATATAAAGATTGTGCAGACCGAGATTGTCCTGAACTTCAACTAATCGTTTATTAACCAAATCCTTTAAAATCGTATTCGGGTGCTGCTGCAATAAAGCGCGCAGACGCTGTTCGGCGCGGCGGGCGCGGGTCGAATCGCGGTCGGGAAGCCCGATTTGGCGCATTTCCGATTCGGCGATTTTTAGAAAAACGCGGTCTGCCAAAGGATGCGTCGGGAAAAACGTCAGCCAGTCCTGATAAGCCGAAGCCGCCTGTATCAACGCGCTCGTTGTGCCTTCAAGGAAAAACGAATCGGCAACGGCGAGTTTTGCCATCGGCAGATACGGCGAATCCGGGTAGGTCGTGATAATCGTCTGGAAAAGCAACCGTCCGACATCGTAATTATTTTTGCGAACTTCTTTGGTTGCCACGATGAAAAGCTCGCGGTCGCGTCCCGGCGTAACATTGCCGATTAACTCTTCATACTCGTCAGTTCCGCCGCCGAAAATTCCCAGAAACTTTTTCTTTTTCTTGATTTCCCGCGCCGTTCCTTCGGGCGAGACAGGATTTGCCCGCAAGCTCGCCGTCTCGGTCAGCGCGCTGTCGGCTCTCGACTGAAGTTCGGCGACGGCGGCTTCAAGCTGGTCAACTTCTGACGCTTCGTATTTTTCCGAACGGTCGGCTTTGCCGCGCAAGGTATTGACTTCCGACTGCAAACTCGTCGCTTCTTTCTCCAATCCTCTGAGTCGTCCAAGCGGCGTTTCGAGTTTTGATTTATCTTCTTTTTTCGATTTATCTTCTTTGTTTTCCTCTTTCAAAACCGAAGCCGCGCTGCCGAGCGAACGGCGGATCGTTTCCAGTTTCTGCCGCATCACTTCGAGCCGTTGCGCGACGGAACCCTGAGCCTCGTTCTTCTGTTGCTGCGCCCAACTCGGCGCGACGAAACTAAATAAAAGAAACAAACTCAAAGCAATCGCTTTATTTTTTTGTATGAACATAATTACCTCATCTCAATTTCGGATTTGGGATTTGGGATTTCGGATTGCGGATTTCCGACCATTCATTAAATTTAGTTAATATTACTATTCTCGACTGGAAATTTAGTCTATTCAAAAAGACAAATCCCAAACAATCAAACCCAAACTTTTGCTGCGTCTATCAATTCCCTGACGCCTTTTTCTCCGTTTCCGTCGCCGAAGACGCCGGTTCCCGAAACTACAATGTCCGCGCCGGCGTCAATTATTTTCGCAATGTTCGAGGCGTCAATGCCTCCGTCAATTTCGATTTTTGTCGGCAAACCGCGCTCGTCAATCATCCGGCGCAGACGGCGCAGTTTATCGGTCGCCGTGTGAATATATTTTTGCCCGCCGAAACCCGGATTGACCGACATCAATAAAACAAAGTCGGCAAACGGCAGCGCTTCTTCTAAACTCAACAAAACAGTCGCCGGATTTATCGCAATGCCCGCTTGTCCGCCCGCTTCTCGAATCGCCGTCAAAGTGCGCTGCAAATGCGGGTCGGCTTCGACGTGAACCGAAACCATATCGGCTCCGGCGCGGACGAACGCGGCGGCGTAGCGATTCGGCTCGACAATCATCAAATGACAATCAATCGTCAAATCGGTGATTTTGCGAATGGATTTGACGATCGGCAAACCGATGGTGATGTTCGGCACGAACTGCCCGTCCATCACGTCAACATGCAAAATCTTCGCGCCGCCCGCTTCGACCGCCGCGATTTCCTCAGCCAATCTTGTAAAATCCGACGATAAAAGCGAAGGAGCTATCTCAAACATTTAATTTTCTTTGAATATTTCGGTAAATACAAAAATCAACGATTGAAACAATTATTTTTAATAACAATCGCTTCTTTATCGAACAACAGGAAATTAAACTGATTTTTGCCTTTAACCCTATTTACTTTTTTTTACTTTTTTCTCGTTACTTGGTTGCAAAAATAAAACGCATCGTTGCTTTCCGTTCACGGCTGCGGCGTTCGGCGCGGGCGCACGCTATCGCCGCCGGTCACCGCTTTGTTAGAATCGGATTTGCTCGCGTTCGTATTCGACTTGTTTGAATTGGTAGCCGCGTTCTTGTTCGATTTATCGCCCGCGTTTGAATTTTTAGCGTTAGAATTATTGCCGTCCAACGAATTTGAATTATCGTTTGAGTTGCCGCCGATAACGTCGCGCGTGGTCGAACTCTTTTTCTTGTTAGAGTTCTGGTTGGCGTTGCTCTTGTTAGTTTTCTTCGGTTTATCGGAAATCAAGTCTTCGATTTTTTCGCTGTCGTTCTCGTCGCTCAGATTTTTTTTAATCGTCACCGGAGTTTCCTCGCCTTCGGGATTCGTCTTGCTGGTCACGACGAGAATCATCTGTCCGGTTTTCACCGTATCGCCCGCCTTCGGCAGTTGTTCTAAAACCGTGTTCGGCTTTTCGTTGCTGTAACGGTCGGCGCGTTTTTTGATTCGCAAGCCCAAACTCGCCAATTCCCTTTCGCTCTCGACCAAATCCTTGCCGACGATTTCCGGCACTTTCAATTCTTCGCCCTGCAAAGACAAATAAACCACGCCGACTGCGCCGACCAGAAACGCCGCCGCGAGCGCAATCACGATAAATAACTTTCCGAACGCCGACGCGCCTTTTCTCATCAAACTCATTTTTTTATTCGGAACGACCGGCGTTTCGCCGACTATACTTTAGAAACCCGGCGGCTTCGTCCGGGAGAGAATCTTTTTAGACTTTATCAAAAACCCGTCTCTTTTCAAACACGGCGACGAAAAATCCGTCAGTTTCGTCGCGTTGCGGAAGCGTCCGCGCATAATTTTCCGCTGTCACAAATCTGCCGGAAATCTCCGGCGTAATTTTTTCAAACTGTGGATTTTCAGTCAGAAACTTTTCGGCGACCGCTTCGTTTTCTTCCGGTTCGAGCGAGCAGGTCGAATAAACTAATCTGCCGCCGCGCTTGACGAGTTTTGATGAGCTTTGCAGGATTAGGAGTTGTTTCTCGGCTAAAACGGGAAAATCTTCTGCTCGCAAAAAATAGCGAATCTCCGGGTTGTGCCGAATCGTCCCCGTCCCCGAACAGGGCGCGTCAACCAGCACGACATCGAAACTTTCATCGGCGAACGGCAAATCTTTTTCCGCGTCATACCGCACGATCTCGATAGTATGCGCGCCCTGCCTGCGGCAATTCGCCTGCAAAGTTTTAACGCGATGCTCATAAAAATCTCCAGCTACGATTAGATTTTGCCTTTTACCTTTTACCTTTTGCCTTGCGACACAAGTCGCCTTGCTGCCCGGCGCGGCGCAAACGTCGAGAAAACTTTCGCCTTTTTTCAGTCCGACGATTTGAGCGACGAGCTGCGAGGCTGCGTCTTGAAAATAAATTTTTCCTTCGGCGGCATACAAACGCAAAACTTCGTTTGAGCCGAAAACTTTCCAGGCGTTTAAAGCAACGTCGGATTCAACGATTTCCAAGCCGAGTTTACTTAAAATCGTTAAAGTGTTTTCATCAGATTTCGCCGTCAGCCGAAAAACCGGCGGCGGCGTTTCGTTGTTGACTGAAGCGAGTTTGGCGGTTTCCTCGAAACCGAATTGCCGCGTCCACCGCTCGATCAGCCAGCGCGGGTGCGAAGTTTCAACTGAAATTCGTTCGATTTCATCCGCGTAATCGAGTTCTGTATTTTCGCGCGCAAATCTTCGCAAAACCGCGTTGACGAATCCTTTCGCCGAAGTTTTCTTTGCTCGAACAGCGAGATTAACCGAATCGTTGATGGCGGCGTGCGCCGGAACTTTGTCTAGGCAAATCAGTTGGTAAAGCCCGATTCGCAAAATGATTTTTACTGCCGAATCGAGTTTTTTTCCGTTCGACAGTTTTTCAATCAGCCGGTCAAGATAAAGCTGTCGTCTTAAAACGCCGAGCGTCAACGCGTGGCAAAGAGCGCGGTCTTTCGCTTCAAGATTTTCTTCCGCGACGGGCAAAAGAGCCGACGAAAACGCTTTGTCGCGTTCGATTTTCGTGAGAATTTCAAAAGCGGCGATTCTGGCGGGCGATATTTTCATTTCGGCGTTTTCTTCGGCGGCGGGTTGACCGACAGCGGACGCGCGTCTTCGGTTGCGCCGCGCCGCAGATTAGCGTCAACGGCGATGCGGTCGTCGAAGACGAAACATTCGCCTTCCCAGAGGCTTTCTTCGGTTGGCGTTTCTTCGAGGTATTTCAAAATTCCGCCTTCGAGTTGATAAACTTCCTCGAAACCCAACTTTTTCAAAAACGGCGCGAATTTTTCGCAGCGAATTCCGCCGGTGCAGAACATCGCAATGCGCCGATGTTCGCGCGGATTGAAATTTTCTTGAACAAATTTCGGCAAATCGCTGAATTTTTCGATGCGCGGATTCGTCGCCCCGCGAAACGTGCCGACCGCAACTTCGTAATCGTTGCGCGCGTCGAGAACAATCGTGTTTTCGTCGCAGATTATTCGATTCCATTCAGCGGGTTTGGTGTGCGTTCCGATTCCCTTCTCAATTTCGATTCGCTGCCTGAGCGACACGATTTCCTTTTTAATTCTGACTTTCGCCTTCAAAAACGGACGCTCGGCGTGAAGCGATGTTTTGTAAACGAGTTTCGTCTGAAACGTTTTTTCGAGAACCGCGGTAAATTCTTCGATGTCGGTCGGCGCGCCTGAGACCGTCGCGTTAAAACCTTCTTCGGCGACGATAATCGTTCCCAAAATCGAAAGCTCACCCATCGCGGATTTCAGCGCCGTTTTGATTTCCGGCAAATCATTCAGCGGTTTAAATTCGTAAAATGTGATGATTTGATAATTCATAAACTACTTATTTTACTTATGCTTACCTGCTATTACAGAGTGTTATCTGTTGAATATCTAAATGTATTTTATCGCTCTGTATTACTACATAATAGCAAGTAGCAGATACATTTTTAGATACAGGCTATTGCAGCCGAATCAAAAAGTTTGATAGACTGCTTTTGCGTAATAGGCTATTCAGTTTTCAAAGAACTGAAAGAGACGGTTTGAGAATGGACGCTCAAGCCGTTTTTTCTTTGTTCAAAATTATTCTTGCGCGGCTGCTTTATTTAACTTCGATAGCAAATTATTGTGCAAGATATTTATTGAGAATAGGTTCAAGCGAATCAATGTCCAAGGGTTTGAAAATCAATTCGTTACAACCTGCTTCTAACGCCTGCTCATTATCTATTCCGTATCCAGTAAGCGCAATTATTGGCAATGTCGCTCCTTCCTCAAATGCTCTAATTACTCTTGTTGTGGTTAGTCCATCAATGATAGGTATCCCTAAATCCATTAAAATAAGGTCAGGCTGTTCGTATCGGGCTATTTTGATAGCCTCTTCACCATCAAATGCTTCAAGAACTTGGTAACCGTAGCCTTCTACTAAAATTTTCATAAAGCTTCGAGTAGCAGTAGAGTCTTCAACGATTAGAACTTTTTTAGCCATAATCTTATTTTAATTTCCTTTTCGGTCTGCCATTTTGCCGTAAGCAGGCGGTGTTAATTTGATTGCGCTATCGGTTGCTTTAGATTTTCAATCTGACGAGCTTCCAACGCCTCAAGAGTCAGCGCCATATGTTTGGGTATTGTGGTTGCGCCTTTTTCATAACGCCAAACAGTGTTCTCTGCGACGCCCAAAACGCTAGCAAGCTCGGCTTGCGTTAATCCCAAGCGGTCGCGTCTTTGTTTTAATTCTTTCGCTTCCATAAAAAAAGCATACACAAAGTAGGCAAAAATTACAAATAGAATTGCTTTAACCTACATTTTGCATTGACAAGCCTACACATTGTAGGTTAAACTTTATCTTAGTTAAGCAATTAACGAATAAATACAAAGGAGTCAGAACTAAATGTTACAAATCGAAAACAAAGACAAATTCGGAAAAGTCGTCGCCGGTGCATTAGCCAAAATCGAATTGACTGTTACCGACGCGGGAATGAAAAAACGATGGATCAACGCCATCGCCAAAGCAACCGCTGAGATCGAAGAAAACGGAGTTTTTATGACTTATCAAGAAGACGATCACTCGTTGATCATCTGGAGCCAGAAGTCAAACAAAATCT
Source organism: Pyrinomonadaceae bacterium (assembly GCA_030448055.1). Taxonomy (GTDB): domain Bacteria; phylum Acidobacteriota; class Blastocatellia; order Pyrinomonadales; family Pyrinomonadaceae. The sequence continues at coordinate 835,949 of JAUJNR010000001.1, read as the reverse complement.
ACACGGCTAATGGTCATTGCCAGTGCCGCGCATTCGAGCAAGGTTCGCCCTGCTTCCACCGTGCAGCCGCTCGCCTGGTTCGCCTTTACCTTGAGCCGGAAATGTCCGCAATTGCGGACACGAAAGCCGAAGAAATCCCGTATCTGAAAAACAATAGTTATATCAAAGCGGAGCGGGTCGGGTCGGTAAGAATTAACTAAAAACGAAAGGCTTAGGACAGTTCCACCTTCCCTAAGCCTCTCTTCCAAATCTCAGGAGATTTGATTTACAACAAATGGAGAATAACAAATGAGGCATAAAAATACAATAAAAATAAAGAACGAATTGCCGGAGCTGCTCGAAGCGATTTGCAATCACAAGGATTGCCCGGAATGGCTTACAGACGCGATTTGGGAAGCCTTTAACAATCAAAACATTGCCGTCAATTATTCGGCGACGTTTTGGCGGGCGCAATTTGAAGGAATTTTCGAGAGACAGCCGGAACTCGAAACGATTGATACGACTTCAGACCTTTTAGACGCGGAGGTGCTGCGATGAAAAACAAAGAAATCGAACCGCACATTCCGAACTTAATCAAACATTTCGACGGGTTATCGTCCGCCGGCAAGCGGGAAATGATTGTCAGTTTCGATCATCTTCCGAAAGACGTTATCGGCCGCGATGAAGCGGCTATCGAAGCGGTCAAAGATTTGAAATCTTATTTCGAGCGCCGGTTATCGGCAATCGAATGGAGCGCAAACGGAGGTGTGCGATGAACAAACGAGAATTTGAAGCAATCTACAAAACCAGCATTGATGAAGTCATAGCCGCGAAAGAATCCATCGGCGGCATTGATTTTTTCACTTTGCCTGTCTCGACTGGTATCTGCGTCAATTACGAAGGCTACAGGTTCGCTATTCTGAAGCCTTACAAACGCAACAAATGGCGAGACAAAGCGATTGCCTGGGCTTTAGAACAATTCGAGAAAAATACGCTGAAACGTCTTGAGTTGAAAAGACGATTCAACTAAAAACAAAGCGAAAAGATAAAAAAGCCGTGGGCGTGATTGCTTGTGGCTTTTTCGTCTGGTTGGTTTATGTGGGTATAGTTCAATGAAATAAAAAAAGCCTGTTTTGAGACAAAACAGGCTAAATATTCAGAGGAGAAATGCATAACATTACATTTCTATTGAATACACGCCAGTAGCAAAGAAAAGTTCCAAAAACAAAAACGTGACCGTGAAAACTCAAGGCTTTTTTCTGGAATTTGCGTTCTATTCAGTTTTTATATGGGTCATGACTAGCAGAAAATGATTTGCCTGGTAATTTTCAGCAAGATTTCATACAAGTCATTATTGCGATAATTAAATCTAAACTCGCACTCTTTCAAGTGCAAGTAGAAAGTGTTCTTTGATACGCCCCGAAACTTAACGAGCCGCACTTTAGCATATCCCCAGAAGCCTTCGATACCGTTGATATGGACATCACCTTTGCCATAACTTTCCTGGTGATAAATGCGAAAGTGTTTCTGATAACCGAGGTGAACAATTGAATCGTAGGAACGGAAGCCATCAGTATAAACAGTTGAATCAAAGCTTACTTTGCCTTTGATAATTCGCTGTAAAGTCTTGGCTTGGACGTTTTTGACAATCTCGGTATAGACACGCCCGTTACGTTTGTAGATACCAAAAACGATGTGTTTGTTTTCCGCTCCGCGACCACGCTTGCCTTTTCGATGGCGCGAGCCGAAGTAAGATTCATCAAGTTCGACCGCGCCGGAAAAAGGCGATTCAAGTTCGCAGAAATTGGCAATCAAAGAACGAACCAATGTCAGATAGCGATTGACCGTATTGCGATTCAGATTGGTTAATTCTGCCGTCTGAGAAGCGGTCAAATCAAGGGCAAAAAGCCGCAAGATTTGACGGAATTTAGCGCGTGAAATTCGAGCGCGTATGTAAAGTTTATAACTGTCTGTCATTACTAGCTTTAAGTATTGTAATTTACTTTTCTGCTAGTCATGACCCTTTTATATTACTTAGTCAAATAAACTAGTCTTCTCAAAAAAGCCGTGAGCGTAAAAACTCCCGGCTTTTGCTTTGTCTCTGCGTGCGCCTAATGGCTCGAATATGAAGATAGAAGAGAAGCTAACGTCTCCCCACGTTATCGCTTCTCTTCCTCCCCTCGACTAAGGGAAGTCATAAGGTTACGACAAACGGCGTAATCTCATGACGATTTGTAATATCGCTAATAGCTGGATAACTTCAGTCTTTAATAAATATTTACGAAACTGAAGATTACCTGTAATTGAATAAATGAGTGCGCAATAAAAAATAGCCTGTCTTATCGAAGACAGGCTAACCTTGGAGTTTCATGCGACCAAATGGGAAGTTCCACAATTTTCCCATCCAACAAATACACGTCGTAAATTTTGAAAAGTTGCAAAAAATAAAAGCCGTGAGCGTCCGTAACTCGCGGCTTTTTTGTCTGGCTGGTTTAAGAGGGTATCAGTTCAATGATATAAAAAAAGCCTGTCTTGTCTCAAAACAGGCTAAATATTCAGAGGAGAAATGAATAACACTCCATTTCTATTGAATACACGCCATCAGTAATGAAAAGTTCCAAAAGTAAAAAGCCATGAGCGTCAAAACTTGCGGCTTTTATTTTTTTGAATTTTACGGTTTATTTAATGTTTATGTCATTTGTAGGTTGATGAGTTAATTTATCCTTAGTTGCTGTTTACTCATTAACCTATAAATCTAAAATGAAAGCCTTGCTGATACTGGGGAGAGTCATCAGCAAGGCTTTTTTACTTTAACGACCCGTTCGGCTAGTGCCGTTCTCATCTGCCGTAGCGTTTTTCGTATCATTCGGCTGCTGCCTTATCACTGCATATCGGACTAGCAAAGCAACGCCAAACGGCATAACGACGAAAGGCTTAGGTATGCGCTAACATTCCTAAGCCTTTCTATCAAATCTCAGGAGATTTGAAACATACAAGAAATTCATAATAACAGAAATTAAAGCCGTGAGCGTAAAAAACTTGCGGCTTTTATTTTTTCAATTTATAATCCGTGAGCACCAATCACACAATTTTATACGGAGTTTGAATTATGCAAAACCCTCAATATCAACAGCAACCCGCGCCGAAAAAAGCCGGACTCAGCACTCCGCTAATTATTTTAATCGTCGTTCTCTCAAGCTGCGCTTTGTGCGGTCTGCTTGGCGCTATCGGTTCGCTATTTCAGAAAGACAAACCCGCGTCAATCGTTCAAACAAACGCGAACGCTTCAGAGGCTGCAACGCCAGTCGCAATGCCGACCGTCGCCAAAACCGTCGTTGCGACAACGCCCGCGCCAACAAAAACCACTGGCGTTACGCTCGAAAATTTCAACAAAATTCAAACCGGAATGAGTTACCGGCAAGTCGTGGCGATTTTGGGCGAAGAAGGAACCGTGATGAGCGAAAACGAAATCGCGGGCTATAGAACCGTGTTGTATCAATGGAAAGGTGGCGTTTTGGCTAATATGAACGCGACGTTTCAAAACGATAAATTAGTGAGTAAGGCGCAATTCGGTTTGCAAGATAGATTAAAATAGGGGTTTAGAAAATGAAAACTTGTCAACGATGCAATACAAACAATTTGGTTGATGCCGCTTTTTGCGCTAACTGCGGGTTTAGTCTGAAAAGACAGATTATCCGTCCGATTAACAAAACGCCGAAAGCCAAAAAATTTAACTGGATTCCCTACGCTGTCGGCGCAAGCGTTCTATTCGTCTGTCTCGCCGTCTTTGTAACTTTTGTTTCTTCGATCATCAAATCGGCAAGAAATCAACCGAATGCGCCCGCGACGAGCGGCACGCCGACCATTTACAAAGGCAACGCGGCGTATGTTGCGAACACAATTCCGACGGCATATACACAGGCGGCATCGTCAATATCTTTTGATGTTGAATCCGTCACTCTTAATTACAAGACCCGGAATATGGAAATTCGAGGTAAACTCCGTAATACAGAAGCGACAAAACCACAGAAAGTTTGGGTATGGGCGTATTTCTTTGCACCAAACACAGAACATACGGGCAGTTGGTCGGGTTTGCCAATAGAACTTAGCAATCCCTTCGTCTCGGGTGACGAGGCAAACGTTACTGCCACAGGTCACTTCCATTGGTGGGATAATTCATTTACTCCCAAAAGCGGATACTACGCTCGCGTAAGCACTTCGACACAATCGGGCGAGGCGGCACAAGTTGATTCCGCGCAAAGAAATAAAAATGCTGCCGGAGCTTATAAGGTTCGCATTGACCAGTAGCATTAGATAATCAATTTTGTGTAGCTCTAATACAGAATGCCTTTCGAGAAAGAACATTACCAATGGTTATCCGACGAGATTTTATTCTCTATATCGTGAAAATGCTCTTGTCCGGGCGGCGGCATAATACCTTGAATTATTAGAGTTTCCGTTTCAATCGTTCTGACGTTGTCGTGTCACAAAATCTTTACAGTGATGCTGTTCTTTTCGGTTGGCTTGCGGCAATCCGGGCAAACGTCCGGCACAGCTTCGCCTTTTAGCACAGGCTCGCTCGATTCCGAATCTTCGGACAAATCCAAAATGTAAACATCGAAGTTTTGTTGTGGATGACACACGCAAATTGTCGAGTCATTAAGCATCAAGTTTTCAATCTTTTTTAATCGGTTTGAAAAGTTCATATCGGTAACTCAGGCGAAACGTAATTAACAATAAGTAGTCGTTCACAAATAAACTGAACTATGTTTGAAGCCTGAAAACCTGATTTTCAGGCTTTTTCCAAATGCCAAAAGTGCAAGGCTTACCGCATATTGCAAATGCCCTTTCGACTCGTAATCTTCCGCCGCTAACCACTCGTATTTGAGTTTGCGCCAGATTGTTTCCGCAATGTTCAAGTGCGGCGAATAGATCGGCAAATAAAAGACAAACAATCCGCGCTGCTGCCACGCTCCGATCCGTTCACCCATCTTTTTGCCCGTATGAATCCGGGCGTTGTCCAAAACGACGACGGTCAATTTCTCAAGCGAAAACGAAAACCTCTCCAGTTGTTCCGCCACAAAAGCCGCATCAATCGTCTTTTCGCTCGTCGCCGTCCAACTTTTGTTTGAGCGCGTAAATAATCCGAAACAATTGATGCCCAAGCCGCGTTCACTCGGCATCGAAACCTCCTCATCACCAAACTGCCAGCCATACGGCACGTTCGGTTCAAGTGCCACGCCCGCTTCATCGCCGTAATATAAATCAACCTCGCCGCTTTCGCTTAATCGCTCCATTTCTCCCAATAACTCACGCTTTAATTGATAAACTTCCGCCGGCGGTTTCTTTTTCAATCGCTTTCTAATTCGTTTGAAGCGGCAATTGTTTTTTTCAAAAATCGTTTGAGCGTCGTGGTCGAAAACGGTTTCTGCAACTCGGTTTCCAGTTCGGCTTTCGCCAAACCAATGCGCTGACGTGATCGCTGCACCGCCGCCCGCACTTTGCTCAAATCGGTTGACACTTGCAGAATCGCCCGCCGCCCGCGCCCCGGTCGCGTTTTCAATCCCTCAATGCCTTCGGCTTCAAAACGCTTGACCCATTGGTTGACCGTAATTTTATGACAATCCAAAAAGCGGGCGATTTCGCGGCTCGGACGTTTCTCGCTTTTGAGCAAAATCATTTGACAGCGTTCCCGAAAAGCATGACCTCTGCCGGTTCGACGACCGTCTTCAAGTTCTTGTCTTTGCTCGTCACTCAACTGAACAATTTTCGTTTTACCCATCGTGCAAAATAGTATAGTCTATTTCTGCTCGACTACTTAATTACGAGGTTGTTAATCTCTTTCTTGCATATGCCGCAGTATTCAGCTTCTATCGCAGATGGATCGTCTAAAACGTCATTGTGCGAGTCGGTCCAAGTGATTCTTTGTTGACCGCTGCCGTTTTCGTCGCATTGGCAAAACTTGCCGCTCAAATTTATTTTTTGCTCTAATTTACCCATTCGGCTTTTTATGTTCATCTCTGCGTATTTACTCTTTTACTTCGTCGGTTAAATTCTCCGATTTCCTTGCTTCGGCTGTCATATGGGCCCAATGATTGAATTGCGGTTTGCACTTCGGGCAATAAGTCAGACTGTCCGCGTCCTTGTCGCCATACCACAAATCAATAAGAGTTTTATCGCAAAAGCACGCCGGTTTATTTGGGTTGTTCGCTTCGATTTTCTTTAGTCTGTTCAGAATGTTCATATTGACACTTTTCCTGTGAATTTAATTTGAACTTCCGGGCTTGGCGGATACAAAGCATAGCTAATCAGTCCGGCGTTGAGTAGCTCCAAGTCGTAGGCATTACCCTCCCAAAAATTAAGCTCTTGGCGGCGGCATTCCTGTTCTTCTGTCAAGCTGTAATAAGACCAAAGGTAATCATCAAAACCGCAGGCGTTGCAATGACCTTTAACAACTAAGCGTTGGTCAGAATATCCCTTTACCGGATAAACTCTAGAAGTTATTTCAAAATTCATTTAATTTGAGTCAAAATAGTTGGCATTATGAGCCGACACGATTTGACCGACAAGCAATGGGAAGTGCTAGAGCCGCTTTTGCCGCAACCAGGACCGGGACGCGGACGACCGCGCACCGATAATCGCAAATGTTTGAACGGCATTTTATACGTTCTGAAAACCGGCGTGGCGTGGGCTGATTTGCCCGCCGAATATGGTTCGCCGACAACGTGCTGGCGCCGGTTCGACGAATGGTCGCAAGCCGGAGTTTGGGATGCGGTTTGGAGCGCACTGCTCGCCTCACTTGACCGGGCGGGCAAGATTGAATGGGCAGCAGCTTTCCTTGATGGTTCCTTCGTGCCGTCTAAAAAGGGGGGATGGAGTCGGGCGCACCAAGGTTGGAAAAGGCAGTAAAGTAATGCTCGTGGCGGACGGCAACGGCTTGCCCATAGGTCTGCTTTGCGAGAGCGCGCAGCCGCACGAAGTCAGCCTTGCGAGCCGAACATTGGCAACGGTCGCCATCAAGAGACAAAAGCGCGGACGCGCCAGAACCAGAATGCAGGAACTGGTCGCCGATAAAGGCTTTGACAGTGCCGCTTTCCGGCGCGAGCTGACGAAACGCGGCATCAAAACGTGCATTCCGACCAGAAAATACAAGCGACGTAGAAAACGCGGTCAGCCGCCGCGCTTTTCGGCAGCGAGCTATGCCGAGCGATGGCGCGTCGAACGATGTTTTGCCTGGTTCGACAATTGTCGCCGATTGGTTGTTAGATACGAACGAGGTCTGCATCGTTATAAAGCGTTTTGCGTGCTGGCGTGCATATTGTTGTGCATTAATCGAATTTTGAAATAACTTCTATAAAAGTGAAACATCGAAGGCGGATGCTCGCATATTTCCGGTTGGTCTTCTTTATTCGGTCCATCTTCTATTGTTTTCGGCGAGTAGTTTTGTTCAAGTTTCCTTAATCTGTTCAAAATGTTCATTAGTTTTTAATTGTCCTTTCAAAAGCTAGTAACCCAATCAATAATTACCGTTAGTTGTCTGGTCGGTTTGTCACACCTTTCGCAGATTTCCACGATCTGTTTTTCTGGCAATTCGTTGCCGTGTCCTTTGCCAAACCAAGAAGGCACTGGAACTGGCACGCCGTCAAAAGCGTGGCTTGTGATTATTTCGGGATGCGGTCGGCACGTTTCCGGGCAAAACTCAAAACCGCTGCCGATAATTTGTTTTTCCATTCTTTTGATTCTCTGTTTCAGTTGCATTTTCTATCGCCTCCAGGCGTTCTAAAATATCGAGCGTTTCAAAATCCTTGCGGCTTGATTCGATAATGATTTGCGCCGCCCGAACTTCAACCGAAGGGTTTTCACAAGTCAAATTTCTTTCGAGCGTTTCAACCGCGCCCGCGTGAAGCGATTGCAGGCGAACGATATTTTGCTCGAAAACAAGCCGCCGCGCCGCTCGAAACTCTTTTTGAAATTCCGAATCTTCCAAATATCGGCGGAGCGTCTTTTCACTCAGTCCGCAACTTTCCGCCGCGTCGGTGATCGTTGCCGATTCAAGCAATGCGGTTAATGCTTTTTCTTTATTATTTTCTTTCGGCATAATCTTCTTAAATCCGGTCAAATTCGGACAAAATCGGACATTTCGTTTATTTTCTCTTTCGTTTTAAGCATCTTTTATTCGTCAAGCCTTGCTCTGATATGTCTTTTTATATGCTCATAATCACGCTTCGCAGGTTTTCCGGGCGCGTGCATATTCTTTCGGCTTCGGTTTCCGTCGAGCCGTTATAAATGACAATCGCTTTTTGTTCGTCAAGAAATAAATTGAAGCCATTAAGTAAAGATTCGTCATTCAAAACCTTTTCGAGCTTTGAGTTGTAAGCGTCATATAATTCGTTTAATTCGTTTCTTTCGTTTTGCTCATTTATCAAATAATCTGCCAAATCATAGCCGTTTTCTTTCTGTTCGTCTGTGGCGTGATTTTCTATCAAAGCGGATACTTTGACCGTCGAGCCTTGCCTTTGCGCGTCGAGCGCGATGCCTTGCCATTCGTTGTAGCCGTCCGCGTCCGGGTAAAGAACGATTCGCCGTCCGTCGAGCCTTTGCAACCGTTCGGCTTTGAGCCAAGTTTTTGAATTGCAGCCAAGCCAAACAAATTCCGGGAAACAAAGGCTTGCAATGATCGCCGTTTTTTCGGCTTCGACAATGGCAACTGGTTTATCTGGGTATTTCGGCAAAAGATGTTCACCGAAAAAGATTTGTTTGTATTGAAAATCTTCTTTGAGTTTCAACTTCGCCGGTAAAGATGAAGTGTCATAATCGCCTTTAAGCCGTTTGCCGGTCACTGGATTGAATCTGATCAGCTTCGCCCGGCAAATGCGCTTCTGCTGGTCGAGACTTGGGAAGCAACAATAATCTTTATACGTTCCGACGAAAAAGTGCTTTAAAACACTTTGGATTTCGTCGCCGCAATCCGGGAAAAGATTAAGAAGAAATTGAACAAAATTGTTTCGGTCGTAATTGCCGAGCGTCGCTTTCAAATGTTCCGGCGCGATGTAGTCAAAGCTATCGGGAAAATTTTTGCCCGATAGGTCTCGCGTGCCGGTCGCATCGGCAAAACCATAAATCGGCAAACTTTTTCTTTTCGCCGATTTTCCGCCGCGGCTGCTTTTTGAAGCCGGGTTTTCGGCAAAGTATTCTTTCGGCTTTTTGTGATAACCGCATTTCGATTCACGGTTGCAGCGTCCGCAATCGTCGGAAATGCGTTCACCGCGTTCGTCAACGTATGGAACTAACGCGCCTTTTGTGCCGCATTTCGGGCAAATTATTCGTGATTTCGCGCCGTGATATTTTTCCAGTGTTAGATACATAATAGGGTCAAGAAAAAATGTTTTATTTATCTTCACAACTTCACAACTTCACGCTTTTTGCGGTTTTGTGAAGATGTGAAGATTTCTAAAACATTTTCTACGCGCCTCCTTTATGAGTAATTATCACGCCGTTTCGCATCGTTTCGAGCAAAAAGCCGTGTGTTTGCAGACGTTTAGCAAAATTATTCCGTCCAAGCGGTTTGAATCCGCAATCAAGACAATAGGAGCGATAATCCGCGTAAGTAGTTTTGAGCGATAAACCGACAATTGCAGAATGTTCATCTACGAAACAAGCCACGCTGTCAGATTCACGTTTATAATTTTCGAGCGTCTCATTTACAAGGTCGCTTTCCGTGAATTTTTCCGTTTTGAGCAGCCGTTTCAAGCCGTCAATAATCCAATTGAACACGCCCGGCAATTCTTGTTTGATAATTTTCTTGGCAAGTGTCTTATCTTGTTCTTTGTCGGGAATGGTAACGCGAAAAGGAAGGATTTCCAGACGGCGAAAATATGCGTGTTGCGGGTCAAAGTCTTTCGGCAATTCATTGCAGTTGAACATAAGTTTGGCGTAGTTTTCCATTAAGAAAGAATTGCCGTATTTGAGCCGGGCTTGTATCGGTTCGCTAGAAACAAGATTCTTAAATTCGTCGCGCGTGCGCGTGGCGTTAATCTCCGAACCGTAATTAAGAAGTTTGTGAGCTATCAAAGCCCGGTTATGTTCTTCCAGCAGATTAGAGAGTGAAAAGTTGGCGATATTCTCTTTACCCAACAGCGCATTCATCACGTCAAAAACAACTGATTTACCGTTTGCGCCGCTTCCATACAAAAGCAAAGCCTTTTCCATTTTTAAGCCTTTGGTAAAGACATAGCCGAAAAATTCAGCAATAATATACTGCAATTCTTTTTCCGGCAAAACTTTGTCGAGAAACGATTGAAATATCGGACAATCCGCCGTTTCGTCATACTCAAACGGTAACTGATAAGTTAAAAAATCTTTTGCCGAAAAATCTCTTAGTCGCTGTGAGTCTTTCGATATATCAAACGTGCCGTTTTGCAGGTTAATCAAAACCTTATCGCCTTGCGGTTGGATCGGTTCAAAATAAGCGGCTGCGAGAAACTGTAAATATAATTTATTTTGAAATTCGTAATGCTGCGCTTCGAGTGATAGCACGCCAAGCCTTGCCGCTACTTTTCCGAGAAAGTGTTTCATCGTTTCCCGTGAAAATTCTTTCCAGCACGCGCCGTTAAAAGCGAAAATAAAATCATCTTTCCGGGCAAGATCAAGATTATGTTCCTTAACCTGTCTCAAAAGTTCATTGACGCATATAACAATCAAATATTTTTGCGGTAACGAGTCGCCGGGTTCTAACCCGGCGACGGCGTGAAAGTCCTCTATCTTGTCAATTGTCGCTAAAATCGCGTTTAAGATTTCCGCGTGTGTTAATACCTTTGCTTTTTCCGACGGATTGAAAAGGTTTTCAGCTTCGGCTTGAACTGCGTCGGCAAATGCGTCGGCATCAATTTTGACGGTCGCCGGTTGGAATGTCATCGTTTCACCCCCAAATTGTTTGAGTAGTTCGCCGCGTGTTCACGCAACGAATCTACCCAAAGATGCGCCAAGCTATCGCACGCCGGACAAGCTCCAACGCCGTTAAAGCGCAAGCCGTCGTCGGACAACTCACACGCGCAAAAGCTGCAATGGTATTGAAATTTGTTTTGGTATAAGATTACTCATAATTGATCTGTGTTCTAAGTTATCGAGGGCAATGTTTGCAGCATTGCCTTTTTTAGTTTTCATCTTGTTTTTCTCCTTCCAAAAATTCCTGTAAATCCGCGCTTAATACCATCCGCCTAGCACCAAACTTTTTCGTCTTTAAAGTTCCGGCGCGTGCCAGTTTTCGTAAAAATGCGGTTGATAATCCGGTCATTGCTGAAATTTCATCAAGACCGTAACTAAACCTTTTTGGTGTTTCTTCTTCAAGTGTTCCTACCATTATTTTTTCTCCTTAGCCCTCTAATGTTCAGAGTTATTTTTTTTGTCGTTGCACGTTATATCTAACGTGTGCTACCTTGTGATAGTAGAGTATAACGAAGCTATGCTGTTATCTCAATAAGAATTATTATCGAAATGGCTAAATTAAAATAAACTTATTCTGGACGTTATAAAGTTAAAAAAATGAAAAAGACTGCGAAGATAAAAGAAAATAATCATTGGTATTTATCGCTTGATAAGTTCCTAGAGATTCAAAACGAATTCACAGACGAAGATATATTATTACCGTTTGAAGGCGCGCGTATTGAACTGGAAAGCAAAAGCGGTATTCGCCCGATAACGGATGCAGATAAAATCGTGTCAGTCCGAACCACGCTAGCTTGGGCTTTGAGGAATCGTCCGCCTAAATTTATTGATTACGTATGCAAAGGAAAATCTGTAGATGAAATGACAGACGGCGAATTGATGGATGCCGTTACCCGGTATAAACATTTTTTTGATTTGCAGATACTTTTTAGCCATTTCTACCATTGGTTAAGACTTGAGGAAATACTAGAAAACTTCACTATTGACGGGCGAACTTACGAACTGCCGTCAACTGACATTTTTACCATCCGCAGAACAAAGAGAACGGGCGGAAAACTAGAAACGATTGTTTCAAAAGAATCAATTAAGAATGATATTTTTGACGGCTTAAATTTGAATCGTCTCAAGAAATGTGAAAGATGTCTTAATTACTTTTACGCTAAAAAAGACGATGAACGTATTCGCTTCTGCTCTGTCAAATGTGGCAACGCTGCGCATCAAGAAAACTTTCAAAGGAGTAAAAATAATGGCACTTTATAAACGCCCGAATAGTAAATTTTGGTGGATGAAATTCACCTTTGACGGTCAACTTGTCCAGCAGTCAACAAAGGTCGCAAATAAGCGCGATGCTTTGACGGTTGAAAGCGCGTATCGCACGCAGCTTGCGCTTGGCAAAATCGGCATCGAGCCGAAAGTTAAAGCTCCGACGTTTTCAAAAGCGGTTGACGATTTTCTTCTTTGGTCAAAAGCTGAACACGCCGGGCAGCTAAAGACTTACAAAAGATATTATTTTTCCTGCCAGACCTTAAAGAATTATTTCGGAGCGGTAAAAGTTGATCGGATAAACAAGAAACACATTGAAGATTTTATAGTTTGGCGGAGCGGTCAAACATCGCGCAAGACAAAGGAATTTATTACACGCGAAACAGTTAATTTAGAGCTAACCGCTTTGAAAACCATTTTAAATAGATTGCTTGACGCGAAAATTCTGCGCGATAATCCGGCGCGAAAGATTAAGCAATTAAAAGCAAACGAGCGGAGCTTTCACGTTATCTCGAACGATGAACAAAAACTTTATCTTCTAGCCGCGCCGCAGCCGCTTCAAGACGTAGCCGCTTTAATGCTCGAAACCGGTATGCGATGCAATGAAGTTTATCAATTGCGCCGTCAAGACGTTTCACTTGAAAAAGGCTATTTGAAAGTTTATAAAGCCAAAACAAAATCATCCGTCCGGCGTGTTCACTTATCGGATGAAGCAAACAAGGTTTTGAGTTATCGGCTTAATCGTTTCAAAGGTGAAAATCTTTTTCCGCAAAATGATATTGACGGAAACCTTCCAACTGACAATTTAGCCAGAATGCATCTCGCAACCGTTCGCAACTTAAAAATGAATTTCAGGTTATACGATGCCCGGCACACATTCGCTAGCCGCGCCGTCGAGAATGGAATTGATCTTTTAGTGTTAGCTTCAATACTCGGACACAGTAGTTTGAAAATGGTTATGAGATACGCGCATCCGTCCGAAACTTTCAAAGCCGACGCGATTCGGAAAATGGAAAGTAACAGAAAAGCAAAAGCAGTCTAAAAAAACGGTAAAAATACTGCAACTAGCTACATTCTTAGATACAGGCAGTTTTCAAAACACAATTAACATCTCGTAAATGTCACAAAATAAGAGACTTACAAACTTACTGTAAATGTATATCTATGATTTGATAATCCATAAACCCGATTGCTCATCCGAACTTTTCACCGACATTTATTTTCACGCCGTTCAAAAAATCTCGCGTCGTCATTCGCCGTTTGCCTTCAATTTGCAGCTCATCAATTTGCAAAACGGTTTGATTGCCGCAACTGATGAAAAGTTTGTCGCCTTTCGCTTCGATAATCTCGCCAGCGATTGGCGATTGGCGATTGGCGATTGGCGATTCTTCGGCTTTCCAGACGGTTAATTTTTTATCTTGAAATTTCGTGTAACTTGTCGGAAACGGCTGAAAGCCGCGAACGCGATTAGAAATTTCCGTCGCCGTTCGATTCCAGTCAATCGCGCCGTCCTCTTTTCTCATCATCGACGCAAACGTCGCCTGCGCGTCCGTCTGCGGCTGCGCGACTAATTCATCAAACATCGCTAATGTTTCTGATAATAAATCCGCGCCCGTATAAGACAATCTTTCCATCAATTCAATCGCGTTTTCGCTCTCTTCGATTTCCGTCTCGCGCTGCAATAAAATTGCGCCCGTATCGAGCCCGGCGTCCATCTGCATCGTCGTGACGCCGGTTTTACCTTCGCCGTTAACAATCGCCCAGTTGACCGGAGCCGCGCCGCGGTATTTCGGCAAAAGCGAAAAATGCACATTGATTGCGCCGCGCGGAAACGCCTGCAAAAAAGTTTCCGGCAAAATGCGCCCGTAAGCGACGACGACGACGATATCAGCCGCGTGCGAACGAAACAATTCCAAGCTCTCGGCGGTTTTAATTTTCGACGGCTGGTGAACCGGCAAATCGTTTTGCAGAGCGAACTCTTTGACCGGCGACGCGCTTAATTTATTGCCGCGTCCCGCCGGTTTATCGGGTTGCGTCCAGACGGCGACGACTTCGTGTTTGTCGCGCGTAATTCTTTCGAGCGAAGGGACAGCCGCCTGCGGCGTTCCCATAAAAACTATTTTCATAACCGAACATTTATCATAATGAAAAAAGGCGAAAGCGTAAACTTTCGCCTTTTTGTCGGTTATTGTCTTAACTTTGTGTTTGGATAAATTGGCGGCAGCAATGTTTCGCCTCAATGTTTTAAAATCTTTTTAGACTCAGCAGTGCCTGTTTCGTTTTATTTGGTTTCAAATAAGCCAAACCGTTGAAGTATTGCGGATCAAATTCACGCGCTCTTTCGCAGTAGTAGAAAGTCGTTTTTCTAAAAACTTAATATATTGAAAAGCTAATGGAATAATACTTGATAAATATATGCGAATCAGTAGTAGAAAACGAGCAAAGCCTGCCATTGACCACCGCTCCGATACGACGAGTCGAAGTTGTCAGTCCGAGCCACGTCCAACGTTGCTTGGATTTGCTTCCGACGAATGACCAAAACTCATCTAATTCAACAGTTTGAGCTTTGGTCGGCGGACGCAACGCGGGCAGTTTCGCCGCCGCTTCTCGAATCTGTTTCTGCACTGTATTGACTGAAATTAACAACACACGGCTGATGTCTCGAATGCCGGAACTGTTCACGCGTCATCTTCAAAATCAAAGAGCGAACTTTGGGGCGGCAACCTTGATAAGTGTAATCAGTAATAAACTGCCGACGACAATCTTTGCAGCGATACTTTTGCTTTTTGTTCCTGGTTTTGCCATTCTTTTTCAGGTTGAAAGAAGAGCAATGCGGACAAGTTATCTGTTGGTAACACACATTACTTTAGACGACTTTCCCACCCTTCTTTCAATCAGCATAAATTCTGAGATACTACCCTTAAAAGCATCAGTTAATTGTGAAAAACTAATTAACTGATGCTTCATACTTGCCAGCCTCATAAGGAAATTATCTTGCGGCTGTTTGATAAGCCTTGCGGTAAGAAGAATATGCACTCTTGTAGTTTCCGGCATTCTTGAACGTATCGCCTTGTGCGAGGAAAGCGTTGGCTTCCGCTGTTCTTGAACCTGCAAGGTCTGTAATCATTTGCACCACAATCGTGCGAGCCAATTCAAGATAACCGTTCTTAGTTGCCGGTAACACGAATATTGCAACTGGAGTCGCGCTATCTGCTGTTGCTAAATCTGCATGAATTTGCAGGCGCAGCAACTCATCCTTGTTAGCGTTGGCATTGATGATAACCTGCGTTTTGGCGGCTTCCACCGCGTTCTTGATCGTCAGTGTATTAGCGTTGTCATTATTGATAATTGCCGTTTTATTCGCATTATCGTTGTTAATGATATTTGTCGTGTTCGTATTATCGTTGGTGATAATCGCGGTTTTATTCGTGTTGTCATTACTAACTATCGTATTGGTAGCCGCAGTGACTGCTCCCGTAATTGTCGTCGTGTTGGCGGCTGCATTAGTAATGATACTGGTGGTGTTGGAGTTGTCGTTGCTGATGATTGAGCTTGTGCTGTTTGTAACCTGCTGCGTAATTCCCGCTTCAAAGTCATTGCCGTTGCAATCGTCGGCGATGGCTTTATTGGTTTCTATATACAGCACCGCTGCGTCGGCTGTGGCAACCGCAGCAACTGCAAGCGCATTAGCAACCGGTGGTATTACATCCGCTGCCGCTTGAGCCGCAATCAAAACGGCTTTAGCAATCGAAATGTCCGTATTGGTAAATCCCTGCTCTCTGGCAAAATCGCAATCATCCGTAGTGCCAGCATCCATTGACATTCCGCCCGTTTTTTTAGGGGCAAGTCTCGCTTCGAGTTTTTGGCGAACTTCAGGTCTGATTAAAGATTGCGGCATTTCTCTCCAGCCCGGAAACTTTGCGTAAGCCGCGCGCATTTTAATTAAATCTTCCGTTGGTAATTCCGCAAGAGAGCGTTTAGCTTCGCCAAGCACCGACATCGGCTTTAAGCCGCTTTGAGTGAGTTTTTCGCGCACGACCGGAATTTCGTTAAACAGGCGCATAGTGTCTTCAAACTCTGTCAAGTAATTTAGATATTCCTGCCGAAACGCTTCGATGTCGGCGGTCGGCTGCATTATTTGATTGATGCGCTCGCGCTCGAGTTCTTTCGAGCTTTGCGCGTTAATCGGTGAAACGAATGCCAATTGTAAAACGAGCAGCAGAGCGCCCAGACTTAATAACAAACTGCGTAGATTTTTCATAATTTTTTTCTTCTCTTTTTCCTCTTTTTATTTTTGATAAATTTTGAAAACGAACATCGTTTTCTGTGTTGATTGATTACAAAGCCTGTTCGCGGCGAGCAATCATTTGTTGATATTTGTCCTCTAACCTTTTGAGTCTTCAATGCGCGTTTTTCCGCTCGACAAATTGGTAAGCCGCGGCGTTTTCAGCGGCGAGCATTTTTTCGCCGTAATGCGGGCAAACGATTTGTTCTAGCGATTCAGAATTGCGAACGACGATTTCGCGTCGCATCTCGATTAAAATCTCGCTTCTGCGTTTGATTTCCATCGTCGGTTGTTTAAAATTAAAAGTTGCTTCACGTTTGTTTTACGCGGTGACGACAAACTTATAAAAAAGAGCGCGGAAAAGTCTGGAAAAAAAACCGGATTTTTTTTGGATAAAATTTTGGATAGTGTGAAACCTCACGAAACAAACGACTTCTACGACTTCTCCGGGTTCCGTCTCGACGGGCAAAAACGCCGTCTCTGGCGCGGCGATGAAGTCGTCGCGCTCACGCCGAAGGAGTTTGAAGTATTATTTTTTCTCGTGAAACGCGCCGGTCAGGTAGTTGAAAAAGAAGAATTGCTCGATGCGATTTGGACTGACGTTTACGTTGAAGAAACGACGCTGGCGCGAAATGTTTCCTGGTTGCGGCAAAAACTCAGCGCAGCGAGTGGCGGTGCCAAACTGATTGAAACCATTCCGAAACGCGGCTATCGTTTTCTGCCGGAAGTAACTCGCAGCGAAAACGCGCCCGTCGTCCGCGTCGAAGAAAAAATCGTTCAGCGCATCGTCATCGAAGAAACGATCACGCTCGACGAAACTGTACCAACCGTCGCGTCGAACGATTTAAGTTTCGCCGAATCTGATGTAACGCCGACGAAACTTCTCAATCCGCAGCCCGGAATTAATAATCGAAAATCGTACCGGCTCCCGCTCGCATTTGCTTTTGTAGCTTTGGCGGCAATCGGTTTCGCGGTTTATCAATATTTCTCTTACAAATCTGCGCTGAAAGTGATTGTCGCTGCGCGCGCCGTGCCGTTTTCCGGTTTGTCGGGACGCGAAAACTATCCGGCTTTTTCACCTGACGGCAAATTGCTGGCTTACGTCTGGAACGGCGGCGCGGGCGAAAACTTCGACGTTTACGTCAAACAAATCAGCGCGGGCGAACCCGTCCGGCTAACTGATACAAAAGAAGACGAAGTTCATCCGGTTTTCTCGCCCGACGGTTTGCACATCGCTTTTGTCCGCACGTTTTCCGATAAGAGCGAAGTGTTTCTCGTGCCGACGCTCGGCGGAGCAGAGCGCAAAATCTGCGATTTGCGTCGAACTTATTCGCGCTTGTCGTTTTCGCCAGATGGTCAGACGCTCGCGGCGACCGACGCGAACCCGGAAGACGAACGCGAAGGCATTTTTCTGGTTGATGTGCAAACAGGCGCTAAACAAAGCAAAACAACGCCGCCCGATTCCGCCTCGGACATTGCCGCGCGTTTCTCGCCCGACGGCAAAACTCTGGCTTTCGTGCGCAATTTCGGCGGTGCGTCCGACGAATTATTTGTTATTTCCGTTAGCAACAGCGACAATGCGCCGGAACGACAACTGACATTCGATAAAACCGGAATCGTCGGCATAACCTGGAACGGCGACGGCACAAAAATTATTTACGCTTCGAAAATCACGGCGCTGACATCGAATTTGCATCAGATTTCGATTGAGGGCGGCATGTCCGAGTTAATTGCGACAAACGGCAAAAACGTCACGAATCCAACGGTTTCCGCTGACGGGAAGACGCTCGCTTTTGTCGAAGGCTCGTTTAAGACAAACATTTTGCAAATCGAGAAAGACACCTCCGCAACGCGCCGGCTTATCGAATCGAGCGGCGACGACGACAGCCCTAATTTGTCGCCTGACGCCAAGCAAATCGCTTTCGTCTCGAACCGCACGGGGAACGGGGAGATTTGGATTGCCGACGCAAGCGGCAAAAATCAGCGCCAATTAACCGACTTGCGCGGTTTAGCCGACCAGCAGCAACAATCATCGGCGAGTTCGCCAAATACGCCCGGAAGCCCACGCTTCTCGCCCGACGGACAATTTGTCGCATACGATGCGCAGATCGGCGGCAACGGCGATATTTTCGTCGTTTCGGTAAACGGCGGCTCGTCGCGTCGTCTGACATCCGATTCGACACAAGAAGTTTTGCCTGCATGGAGTTCCAACGGACAATGGATTTATTTCGCATCAAATCGCGGCGGCGATTTTAATTTATGGAAAATTCCAGCGAGCGGCGGCGATGCCGTTCAAATTACCAAACAAGGCGCGTTTGAATCGTTCGCCGCGCCGGACGGCAAAACGATTTTCTACACTAAATCGCGCGGCGAACAAGGGTTGTGGCGCGTCTCCGCCGATGACGGACAAGAACAAGCCGTGCCTGAACTTGCCGAAGCCGGTTACCGTCGTTACTGGACTGTAACAAAAGCGGGTATCTACTTTGTCGCTCCTGCTGCCCACCCGCCCTACAGCATCAAATTCTACGATTTTACAGACCGGCGATTAACAGAAGTGGCGACGACGGACAAGCAGCCGATTTGGACTTATCCCGGTCTGAGCGCATCATTCGACGGCAAAATAATTCTCTACTCTGAACAGACCCTGAGCGCCAGCAGCATTATACTTGCCAATTTTTGAATGAAGCAGTTTGATTTCTTCAACCTTGTCCCTGAAGATAGATTATCATCTGGTTTTGATTTGCTTTCTAAAAGTTTGAAAATGGAAATTTCCGAGACATTTGTCAGTGATGGATGTCTCGGAAAGGTTTGTTTTCTGAGACAAATCTAGAATCGCGGATTAGGACACTGCTTTCTTTTTATATGGAATCTTAACCTCCCGCCGACATTTTGCCGCCCGTGATGACGGCGTTCCAAATTAATAGGCGCAATGATAATTGTAACCTTCAAAAATCTTCGTCCATTTTCCGTTACGTCGGCTGTAAACTTGAAAATTATTTCCTTCAAAAGCCTTGCTGACGGTAAAAATCTCGGCTGTTGAATCGCCGTTATATTCGAGCGCGTCGAGCAGCGGATCGCCGCCGAGTTCGTCTAAATCCTTTAGTTCGCCGCTCATTACATCGTCGGGCGTAACTTTTTTGTAATCGCTGTAGCCGAATTTATATTTGCCGGCATCGTTTTTTTCGGCGATGAAAAACAGCAGATTTCTTTCTTTGGCGGAAGTTTCCGTCCAGAATGAACCGACCATTTCCGCCGTGCCGTCAGCGTCAACGTCGAGCGCGGTCAGATTGGAATACTTCAAATTTTTGGCGGCGTTTGCCGAAACGCCTTGTTTGGTTAATTCGGCGCGGACGAGCGTTTCGATTTCCGCGCGTTCGGTCGGCGTCGGCAGACGGCGCACGCCGGAAGCGGCTTTCACGGGCGCTTCACTGGTCGCCAGCGCCATCACATAACCCTTCAATTTGGCTTTCGCGGACTGCGCCGTAATGGTCGCCATATTTTTCGCGCAATCGGATTCCGCGCTGGAACTGACAACTGTCGCCGTGCCGTTTTTCGCTGCGCCGAAAATCAGATGATAAACGGTTTTCGGTTTGTAATAAGTGTTTGTGAAATTCGTCAGCAATTTCGGTTCGTCGCCGCCGTTTGCCGTCGCCGTCATTTTGCCTTTATCAATTTCGCCAATCGGTTCAAGCGTCGTGCCGTCGTTCAGCACAGCGAAAACAATCGGTTTCGCTTTCGGCTTCGGCTTTACGGTCAAGCGCTTTTTCTGCGCGATGGCGGTTGTGGCGATTGAAATTAAGACGATCAAACAAACAGCAGTGATTCTTGCAACAGGATTTTTTTTCATTATTTCTTAGGGTCATGCCTAGCAAGAGTGGTTAAAGTTTTCGCTAAACCAAATTTTAACAGTTGTTTCCAGGCGTTGGTTGCGCGTCGCAATTTTTGCACTGGAAATTCAACTTTGAAAATGGATTTTTTTGCTTTAACCGCCCATTTTTACTACAAAAATTTTCAACAAGCTAGAAAAACATAGTCACTTTATCTAGTCTTGACCCATTTCTTAATAGTAATTGACGCTGAATTTGTGCCGGTCAGAAAATCTTCTTTCGCAGATTTCGCCGTTTAATTATATTACAGGAAGTTAAGCAGTTAATACACAAATTACTCGGCGATTCCCGGGAACCTCTCACGCGTGTCTCTGCGGTGAAAAATCACACCCGCAACTTGGAGTAAAAAGTAAAAAAGCCGTCAGCGATAAACTTGAATTTCTATCAACGACGGCTCTTCACTTTTTACTTTTACCTTTTTACTTTTTACTTTTTAGCTGTAGGGCTTCCCTCATCGCGTAAAAAATCCAGTTTTCTTCCATCACGCCGTGAATCAAGTGCGAACCCGCGCCGGTGGCAAAAATCCCGACATCTTCGCCGCCGTGTGTCTCGTCGTTTAGCGGAATGGCGGCTTCCTGTTTGTAGTTGGGATTTAAAGCCGATTCCTGCGTCAGAAGCGTTCGCGCCGCGCCGCCGACGTAACCTTTGCCGTTGGCGTAACCGAGCGTCGTAAAAGGCATTTTATTCGCATCGCCCTTCGGTTTTTCTTCGAGCATCCCGCTATTGTCAACTTCGCGCACCAGTCCGAGGATATTATTGCCGCGAATCGGATAACCAGCCATCGTGAAAGTATGGCTGTGGTCGGCGGTAACGATGATTAAAGTTTCATTTAGATTTACTTTTGAGAGCGCGGCGCGGACGGCGTTCGATAATTCAATCGTGTCGGTCAGGGCGCGAAAAGCGTTGCCGTCGTGATGCGCGTGGTCAATGCGTCCGGCTTCGACCATCAGAAAATAACCTTTTTTGTTGTTTGAAACGATGTCAATCGCTTTGCTCGTCATCTCGCTCAGAGACGGCTCGCCCGCGCGGTCTCGCGGACGGTCGTATTCGTGTTTCAGATGCGAAGTTTCAAAAAGTCCCAACAGATGTTTCGTTTTCTTCGCATCAATCGCGTCGAATTGTTGTTTGTTCCAGACGTAACTCGAATTTTGGTATTTCGTCGTCCACTCCAACGGCAAATCTCGCCCGTCCAATCTTTCGCCTTTTCTGTCTGTATATTCCGGGTCGCTCG
Source organism: Pyrinomonadaceae bacterium (assembly GCA_030448055.1). Classification (GTDB taxonomy): domain Bacteria; phylum Acidobacteriota; class Blastocatellia; order Pyrinomonadales; family Pyrinomonadaceae. The sequence continues at coordinate 814,360 of JAUJNR010000001.1, read as the reverse complement.
CTTGCGCGGAAATAAATTTCGTGCGCCCGCCGCCGAGCGCGACTTCCAAGCCGTCGCCTGCAGAAAATTCGATTAATTGGCGGGCGATGTCGGGAAAATTATTACGCCGCGCGTCGGCGGAAAGCTCCGCGTCCGATTCCCAATCTCGATCAGCCGTGTGCGCGTAACACGCGCCCGGCGTGGCGTGAGTCAGCCGTGCTGTCGTTACAATGCCGGTCGAAAGCCCGCGCTCTTCCGCCATTTCAAGCAGCGTTTTCGTCTCGTTTCCTTTAACGGTTCGCCAGTCTTGCCGAACGACCGATTGATTAACCGACAAAATTCCCTCGTCGGTTTTAACGCCCGCGATGATCGCCGTCATCGTCGGCGCGGAATCGGAAGTTTGCTGATTGACGCTGTAAGTTTTCGAGAGCGCGACGGATGGAAATTCTTCAAAACTCAATTGATTTTCCTCGCCGCTTTCGCCGCGCATCTGACCTTCGAGAATCCGTGAAGCCGTCAAAGTCGTAATTCCCATACCGTCGCCGACGAAAAGAATCACATTTTTAGCGCTCGTGCCGTATGTCTTTTTGTTTTTTATTCGCTCGATAAACGCCTCGCCGTCGCGCTGCCACTTTTCGGGCGATTCGGCGCGCCGAACGGGAAACGGCAAGGATAAATCCTTCGGCTGATTGACCGGCGCGGTTTGCAGATTTGATTTCGCAGGCTGCAATAGAAAATAAATCAGCGCGCCCGACGCTAAAAAAATGAAAAGATATTTGTTTCTCACAATTCGGTTATTCATAAAATTGATTTCTCGTTAAAAGTTCACAAAACAACTTAAAAAATTTAGTCCGCGAAACACACGAAACATACGAAAAATTTATTTGTTTTATTTTCGTGTATTGCGTGTGTTTCGCGGACTAAATTTTTCCGGCAGTTATTTTTTATCTTGAAAAAGATGCGCGTATTCGCCGTAACCTTCCTCTTCCAATTTGTCGGCGGGAATAAAACGCATCGCCGCCGAGTTCATACAATAGCGTATTCCGGTTTCGGTCGGACCGTCGTTAAAAATATGTCCGAGATGCGAATCGGCGTGTTTCGAGCGAACTTCAACCCGCCGCATTCCAAATTTATTATCGGTGCGTTCGGTAAAATTCTCCGCCACGAGCGGTCGGTCGAAACTCGCCCAGCCGCAGCTCGAATCGAATTTTTCTTTTGAGCTGAACAGCGGCTCGCCCGAAACGATGTCAACGTAAAGCCCTTCTTCCTGATTGTCCCAATACTCGTTCCGATGCGGCGGTTCTGTTCCTTCATTTTGGGTAACTTCGTATTGCATCGGCGTTAATCTCTGCCGCAGTTCTTCGTCAGATGGTTTCGTGTAGTTTTTCATAAAATAATTTTCCTTGTTCGTAAATAACTTTTGGAATCTTTAGAACGCTTTCGCGCTCGTGTCGCCCGCATTCAGAACTTCCTTGCTCTCGCTTTTCGTCGCTCCAACCTTTTCCGAAACAAGTTTTCCCTGCATAAACTGTAAAAGATATTCGCGCCCGCCCGCTTTCGAGTCGGTGCCGCTCATATTAAAGCCGCCGAACGGATGCGCGCCGACGAGCGCGCCCGTGCATTTGCGGTTGAAATAAAGATTGCCGACGTGAAATTCATTTCTCGCTCGTTCCAATTTTTCCTCGTTCGCCGAATAAACCGCGCCGGTCAAACCGTATTGCGTGTCGTTGGCGATTTCGAGTGCGTGATCGAAATCTTTCGCTTTGATGACAGCCAGAACCGGCGCGAAAATTTCTTCCTGTTCGACGGTGGATTTTTCTTTGACTTCATCAATAATTGTCGGCTCGATGTAAAATCCCCGTGAACTGTCGCCGTTTCCGCCGATGATTAATTTTCCGCCTTCTTCCTGTCCTTTCGTGATGGCTTTCAGCGCATTGTCGAAAGATTTTTGATTAATAACAGCGGTCATATTAGTTTCCGCTTCGGTTGGCGAGCCGATTTTCAATTCTTTGGTCAGCGCGACGACTTTTTCCATCAATTCATCGTGAACTTTCTCGTCCACAATCAGACGCGAACACGCCGAACATTTTTGACCTTGAAAACCGAACGCCGCCTGCACGACGCCGGTCGCCGCAGCGTCCAAATCGGCTTCTGCGTCAACGATAATCGCGTCTTTGCCGCCCATTTCCGCGACAACCCTTTTCATCCAGTTCTGCCCTTCACGCGTTTTCGCCGCTTCTTCGTAAATATGCAAGCCGACGACCTTTGAACCCGTAAAGGAAATAAATCTAATCTTCGGACTTTGAACGAGATGTTCGCCGACTTTCGTTCCGCTGCCCGCGACGAAATTGACGACGCCTTTCGGCAAGCCGATTTCTTCCAGAATTTCCATAAACTTATAAGCAATCGTCGGCGCGTCGGGCGAAGGCTTCAAAACTGTTGTGTTTCCAGTGACAACCGCCGCCATCGTCATTCCGCACATAATCGCCAGCGGAAAATTCCAGGGCGGAATAATCGCGCCGACGCCGAGCGGAATGTATTCGAGCCGGTTGTCTTCGCCCTCAATACGCGTAATCGGCTGTTTTTGGGCATAACGAATCATCTCGCGCCCGTAAAATTCCAAAAAGTCAATCGCTTCCGCCGTATCGCCGTCGGCTTCCGCCCAGGTTTTCCCGACCTCGAAAACCATCCACGCCGAATAATAATGTTTGCGCTCGCGGATAATCTGCGCGGCGCGGAAAAGATATTCGGCGCGTTCTTCGGCTCGCACGTTGCGCCACGTTTTAAACGCTTCGGTCGCCGCGTCAATCGCTTGATTCACCAAATTTTCGCTGTCCGCGTCGGCATCCGAAAACCTGCCGATGACTTGCGACTTTTCCGCCGGATTGAAACTTTCAAATTTCTTTTCCAGTTCGATTTTTTCGCCGTTGACGATTACCGGGTAATCTCGTCCTAGTTCGCCTCTGACCTGTTCAATCGCCTGCCGCATCACGTCGGCGTTTTCCGGTTTGGAATAATCGGTAAACGGTTCGTTTTTAAATTCGTCTGTTGTTCTTTGTGTTTGCATAATTTTTTCCGCTTCTTATTTAATTTTATTTTTCTATGCCATTAAAACTACTTCTTTCGGCGCAGGCAGAGGCGTTCCATCTTCCTTATAAATTTCGATAACTTCCTCAACTGCTTCATTCAATTCTTTGAAGACCTTTAGTGCGTCGCTGCCGTGAACTCCGCCATACATTAGCTCTGGACACATTCCGATGAAACAATTGTCCTCATCGCTCCAATACACAATTTTTTTGTAAAGGTCTGATTCTTTTCTCATTTTCCTTCTATCTCTTTCAAAGTATCTCGCACTTGTTTTATTTGATAGATTTTTGCGTCGTCTCCCGTCTTACCTGAGATTCTAACAGGCTGCGGTAATTTTGGATGCTTAAAGTTTCGATGGCTTCCTTTTCCGCCGCGATTGATAAATCCGTTTCGTTCAAGTTCGGCAATCAACTCTCGAATCTTCGGCGGCATAAATCATTCCCATTTTCCCGTTTTCTGTAATCGCTTGATTTTACGCTTTGCCATCTCGCGTTTCAACGTCGTCATTCGGTCGAGAAAAACGATGCCGTCGCAGTGGTCGGTTTCGTGCAGCACGCATCGCGCCGTCAGTTCCTGCCCGTCGAGTTCAAACCAATTTCCCGAAACGTCCTGCGCCCGCAGAATCGCTCGCAAATTGCGCGTGACCGGAACGTAAATACCGGGAAACGACAGACAGCCTTCATCGCCCGTCTGCTCGCCTTCCGTGTAAACAATTTCGGGATTGAACGCTGCTATTCGCTGTGTTTCGTCTTCGCCGCCGGAACAATCCATCACAAAAATTCGGCTGGAAATATTAACTTGCGGCGCGGCAAGCCCGACGCCTTTGGCGTGATACATCGTCTCGAACATATCGCCGACGAACGCCACCAATTTATCGTCGAATTCTTCGACGGGCCGTGCGGCGGCGAGCAAAACGGGCGCGGGGTAATTGACGATTTTCAGCAGCGACATACGAAGATTTTAACCGAAGCCGGCGGAGACCGTAAAGACGCCTTTTGTTTACCAAATATAATGCCGCGTCCGGTTTCCGAATCTGAACCACGCGGAAATGTTTTTTTTCTGAGAAATTTTCTTTGCGGCTCAGCGTTATGGCGGGAAATCTCTTTTATGTCGTAATCAAAAAATCTGAAAATAAAACGCTTTTGGCAGGCATTAAATTCGAGTTTCGCCCGCTCGTATTTTGCCAAATCCCGCGCCCAAATCAATTCGATTTTTTCCGTCTGCAAAAATTCGGCAAATCGAAGCGCATCTTCGAGATGTTTTTTGATTGATTCGGGCGTGTATTTAACAGCGAATTCGCGGAAGTGTTTTTCGAAATCTTCGGCTAAGGCTCGCGCGGTGAGCGGCAAAAGTTTTTCGACCGCGCGCAGGCGTTTATAAACGAGAGATTCGACAAAAAAATTTAATTCTTCAGGAAATACCGCGGCGAGTTCGACGATTTCCTTTTCGGACAAATTATTTTCTCGCCCCGTTTGTTCCGGCGCGGACAAAAACTCGCGGCGCAAATTTTCATCCGTATAAATCCGCGCCGTAAAGTTTTGCACATCGAGCAGGCTCATTGCAGTTTGCGCGTTTTGTTTTTTGTGTAACCTGTAACTTACACGGAAAATACTTTAACGGGCTTCTAATTCTTTAGCAGATTTCGCGCCGTTTCGATCTCCTCTAAAATCTCTGTAAATGGCGGAAAGTTTTCGTCGCGTTCGAGAATCGCGCCTTTGACATCCGTTCTTCGGCAAACTTCCCGAAAGACCTCCCAGATTTCATCGTCGGTTTTGTCGGCGTGCGCGTCTATCAGCAGATTTTTATTTTTGCGCAGTCCGACGAAGTGCAGTTGGACGATTCTCTCAACCGGCAATTCGTCTAAAAATCTTCGCCAATCGAAATTGAAATTTTTCGAGTTGATATATAAATTTGTTACGTCGAGCAGCAGACCGCAATCGGTTTCTTCCAGAACTTTCGTGATAAATTTCGCCTCAGACATTTCCGACGACGGAAAGCGCACGTTGTAAGTGATATTTTCCAAAATCAGCGGCGTTTTGATTTTCCTTTTAACGTGCGAAATGTTTTTGACGATAACTTCGACGGCTTCTTTAGTGTAAGGCACGGGCGCGAGATGTCCGATTTGTTTGCCGCCCGATTTTGTAAAACAAAGATGCTCGCTGAACCAAGCCGGATTTAACTTCTCGACTAAATCTGCAAACTTTTCGAGATACTGCGCGTCAACGCCTTCGGCGCTTCCCAAAGACAGATCAAGCCCGTGCGGAATTAAAGGAAAATGCTGTCTGAGCAGTTCCAATTCTTCGAGTTTTTTACGGTTGGCATCAAAATAATGGTCAGCCGTAATTTCCAAAAAATCTATTTTGTTTCGGTGGAGAAAAACGTCGGCGCGGAATTGTTCACGAAAGCCGACGCCGATGCCGAGTTCTGGAAGCTGTTGCATAACATTTGAATAAACTTTAGAAATCAACTGCATCCGCCGCATCCGCCGCCGCAACTGCTGCCTCCGTCACCGCCCGATGAACAACTGCTCGAACCGCAGCTTGAGCCGCAGCCGCCGGAACTCGCCGCCGATTGATTGTGCGCCCGCTCGAACGCCCGGTTGTAATCGCTGTATATTGTTCCCGCCAGAGCCGCGCCGCCGAACACGCCAACCGATAAAAGAAACGGGTCAACCGCCGCGAACGTCGCCGACGGAACGGTTTCCGCCGCGGCGAGCGAATTATGATTCGACGGTTTGATGCGCTCGAAGGCAAGCTGCAATCGTTCGAGATACGCTTTGCCGAGCGCCGTTAAGCGCGGCATTTTCGCCGCTATGCCGAGAATGAACAGCCCGATGACGGTGATGAAAACGATGCCGAAAACATTCCAGTAACCGCCCAGAATCGCGGCGACGATTTTATACGCGCCCAGACTGCCGAAAATCAGAAACGCCTTTAGCGCGAGGCGATTGTTGCGTCGTATCATTTCCGCGTCGGGAAAGAAATTCTGCATTTCGAGCCGCGCCTGAAATGTGTCGCCGTAAGGCTTGAGCGCGGCTGCCAGACCGTCTTTTTGAGCGAACAGTTCTTTGGTTTCGCGCGTCGTTCCGAACCATTCGAGCGCGGTTCGCTCAATCGGTTTCAAATCGCGCTTGTCAAATTGGAATCCGGTCGGGTAAATATGCGAAGTTTTCTCGTCGTTGGCGAATCGCAACAGACTTTTTTGATTCAGGGAAAAAACCGCCGCCCGTGCCAGTTCGTTCGCGCCGCCTCTTAAGTAGGCGATTTCAAACGGGTCGGGATTGACGGGAATCGGCGGAATCGCGTAATGCGCGGTTTTATCTATTCGCGCTCTTAAAAAGCGGTAACCGATTATCGTGCAGGTAATAAAAGAGACGTAGAAAATTAGAAAATACGGTCCGTAGAGATTGGCGAGCGGATTATCAAAAAGGAAGTCCATAAATATTTCCTCCAAGTTTATTCTATCCGCTTTTGATAACGAATTTCTATAACTTTTTGTTTGGCTTGTAACAATAAATTAAGGATGAGAGATGAAGGATGAGGGATGAATAAAGCCAATACTCAGAAATTTTTATTCATCCCTCATCCCTTATCTTCGCCTTTTCCGTCTCCGCCCAATCGCATAAAATTTTCACATCATCGGCGGAAAGTTGCGCGTCGCGGTGCAGCCAGAGATATTGGTTGTGCGGCATTTCGCCGTTCGTCACCTGTTCGCAGATTTCGTCGTATTTATGTCGCTTTTTTTTCGCCGTGTAAGTATTCCAAACTGAAAAATTCAATTCACGGCGACCTTCGTTGATGTGGTCGGCGAGCAGCCAGGAAAAAGGCGAGACGTTCGAATACCACGGGTAAACGGTTTTGTTTGAATGACAATCGTTGCAGCTTCGCGTTAGGATTTGCGCGACGTTTTCGGGAACGGCGGCGGTCGCTTCTAAAGTTTCGGCTTGAATTACGGGCGGATTGGCGCGGTTAGGTCGGTAAAATTGGATGGTGACAAAAGCGAGCACCAAAATCACGGCGAGGATTTTTAAGATTTTTTTCATTTGATTCCAGAACTAAAGAAAATTTCAGCCAGCCGGAATTTTTCCGATTTTTGGGTTTTCATTTATACTTCCCTTTATTCGTTATGTCTGAAATTTTCCCGCTTGATCTTAAGGATAAACATTCGCTTGCGCCTGAGACAAGGCGCATCGGCGAAGCGGGCGAAAAACTCGCGGCGCGTTTTTTGTTGAAAAACGGTTACCGGCTGGTCGCGGCAAATTTCAAAGTTCCGGTCGGCAGAAACCACGTCGGCGCGACGGTGACGGGCGAGATTGATTTAATCGCGTTTGACGAAGAAACGCTGTGTTTTGTCGAAGTCAAGACGCGCTCGTCCGATGAATACGCCGCGCCCGTTGCGGCGGTTGACGTGCGAAAGCAGCGGCAAATAACCCGCACGGCGCGGATGTACCGGAAAATTTTTCGGCTCGGCGCAATAAAATATCGCTACGATGTGATTAGCATCGTTATGAAAAAAGAAGTAAAACCAAAAATCGAAATTTTCAAAGATTTCTGGAACGAAGCGAAGTTTCGCAAAAAATTTTGGACGGATGAGTTTTAGAATTTCAAGTTTGATGTTAATACGAATCTTGAAGTCTGAAACTTGAAACCTGAAACTAATTTTCGCCGAGTTCCGTAAATTTTATTCGATTCCCAATTCAAAAATAATCTGTAAGGAGAAAATATGTTCAAGCGAATTTTGATTTTTACAGTCTTAACGTTGTCGTTTATGACTTTTAATTTGCCGGTCGAGGCGCAATTGCCGCCTTTGATTGACCGCGAAATCTTGTTCGGCAACCCGGAAATTGCAGGCGCTTCGATTTCCCCTGACGGCAAATACATTATGTTCCGCAAGCCTTACAAAGGCGTGATGAACATTCACGTTAAAAAAGCCGAAGACCCGTTTGACCGCGCCAAGCTCGTTACCAACCGCGCCGGCGCAGACCGTCCCATTTCCGGCGCGTTCTGGTCGCGCGACAGCCGTTATATTTTGTTTACGGCGGACAAAGGCGGCGACGAAAATTTCAATGTTTACGCCGTCAACCCGTCGGATGCGCCGAAGGCGGGCGAAGAAGTTCCCCAGCCGCGCAACATCACCGACGGCAAAAGCGTGCGGGCGCAAATCATCCATGTGCCGGAGAGCGAACCGGACGTGATTTTCGTCGGCATCAACGAACGCGACAAAGCCTGGCACGACCTTTACAAAGTCAAACTTTCGACCGGCGAACGCACGCTCGTCAAAGAAAATAAAGACCGCATCGGCGGTTACGTTTTCGACAACGCGGACAAAATGCGGCTCGCCGTCAGAACGCCGCAAAATGGTCATACCGAAGTTCTGCGCCTTGACGCCGACGGCGCGGCGAAAGTCATTTACACCTGCGATTTGTTTGAAGTTTGCGGTCCCGTTCGTTTTCACAAAGACAACAAGCGCGTTTATATGACGACGAACAAAGGCGGCAACGATTTGACGAGTCTGGTGCTTCTCGATGTCGAAACGGGCAAAGAAGAGATGGTCGAAAGCGATCCGCTGAAACGAGTTGACTTCGGCGGCGCGGCGTTTTCCGATTTGACGGACGAAATCATCTCGACTTCCTATACCGACGACCGCACAAAGATTTACTGGAAAGACAAAAAGTTTGAAGACGATTACAAATTTTTGCAGTCGAAATATCCGAATATGGAAATCAGTTTCGGCTCGCGCACGGCTGACGAACAGATGATTCTGGTCAACGTTTTCAGCGACACCGAACCGGGCGAAACGATTTTGTTCAACCGCAAAACCCGACAAATCACGCCGCAGTATAAAATTCGCCAGAACATTGACCGAGCGGCTCTCTCGCCGGTCAAAACCGTTCGCTACAAATCCTCGGACGGCTTGGAAATTCCCGCTTATCTGACTCTGCCGAAAGGCGTGGCGGCGAAAAATCTGCCAATCGTCGTCTTTCCGCACGGCGGACCGTGGGCGCGTGATTTTTGGGGCTATAACCCTTGGTCGCAGTTTTTGGCGAATCGCGGCTACGCGGTTTTGCAGCCGAATTTCCGCGCTTCAACCGGTTTCGGCAAGAAATTTTTGACCGCCGGAAACAATGAATGGGGACAGAAAATGCAGGACGACATCACCTGGGGCGTCAAGCATTTAATCAGCGAAGGCATCGCCGACCCGAAGCGCGTCGGAATTATGGGCATCTCCTACGGCGGCTACGCGACGCTGGCGGGCGTGGCGTTCACGCCGGACGTTTACGCGGCGGGGGTGGCAATCGTCGCGCCGTCGAACACGGTAACTTTGCTCGAAGCGATTCCGTTGTATTGGGAAGCCGGTCGAACTTTGATGTATGCCAGAATGGGCAATCCGAATACGCCTGAAGGCAAAGCGCAAATGATGCGCCAGTCGCCGGTCAATTCCGCCGATAAAATCAAAACGCCTTTGATGGTCGTTCAAGGCGCGAACGACCCGCGCGTCAACAAACGCGAAGCCGACCAAATCGTCGTCGCACTGCGCGACCGCGGTTTCCCCGTCGAATACATCGTCGCGCCGGACGAAGGTCACGGCTTTGCGCGTCCGGTCAACAATATGGCGATGCTCGCTGCGGCTGAGAAATTTCTGGCGAAACATCTGAAAGGACGTTTCCAGGAATCAATGACGCCGGAAGTCGCAAAACGGCTCGCGGAAATTACGGTTGACCCGAAAACCGTCACGTTCGCTAAAAAGGTTGATACGAACGTCGCGGCAGCGCCGACAACCAATCTTGGCGGTAAATGGAATATGACGGCTGACGCCGACGGTCAAACGATTCCGGTTACGCTTGAATTAAAACAAGACGGTGCCGCGCTGAGCGGTTCGCTGTCTTCGCCGATGGGCGGCGGAACTTTGACCGAAGGTAAAGTTAGCGGAAAGACATTGATGGGAACTTTCAAAGTCGAAGTGCGAGGGCAGCCGATGGAACTGAAAATGGAGGGCGCGATTGACGGCGACAAAATGACCGGCACATTATCCGGTCCGGGTTTGCCGCCGATTAGCTTTACCGCGATTAAAGAAAAGTAATTCTTCGCGCTTCAAATAAAACTAGAAAAGGGAAACGAACACGGATTTTCATTTCCCTTTTCCGCTTAATCCGTAATAAATTTGCGGACAGACTCAAAAAAATTAGGTTCTGTTGACACATATAGAATTTTAGCTCCGTAGAAGCGCGATATTTATAGCTCGGTAGTTGAAAATGGAATTTGAGTTCCGTAGGAACGGCATAAAATTTTATGCCGTTCCTACGGAACTTTGTCAATCTTTTGTTGAATCTAATCTATAAATATCACGTTCCTACGGAACTTTGAAAAACATTTCCTTGTGTCAACAGAACCTAGAGAAAAATATTGATTTCACTTTCGGCGGAGAAAAAGAAGAAAAGATTTTGACCGCTAATCGAGTTAGCGGCGATTTGAAAGCAGGAGAAAATTATGTCTAAGCGAACTCTGATTTTTACAATTTTAGCTGCATCCTTTACATTTTTTAGTATGAATAGTTTTGCTCAAATGCCGCCGCTCGTTGACCGTGAATTGTTTTTCGGCAACCCGGAAATCACGGGCGCGCAAATTTCGCCCGACGGCAAATACATCGCTTTTATCCGACCGCTGAATGACGTGCGTAATGTCTGGGTTAAAGGCGTCAACGATTCGTTCGATAAAGCCAAACCTCTGACCGAAGAGAAAAAGCGTCCGGTCGGCGGCTATTTTTGGAGCTGGGACAATAAAATTCTGTTTGTCAAAGACAACGACGGCGACGAGAATTTTAACGTCTGGTCGGTTAATCCGGCGGACGCGAACGCCGGCATTCCGAAGGCGACGAATCTGACGAACTCGAAAAAAGTGCAGACGCAGATTTACGCCGTTCCCGAATCCGAACCGGATTTCATATACATCGGCATCAACGACCGTGCCCCGGCTTGGCACGATTTATACAAAGTCAAAATCTCGACCGGCGAAAAAACTCTGCTCCGCAAAAACACCGACCGCTTCACCGGCTGGGTTTTCGACAACGCCGACAAACTTCGACTGGCAAATCGCGCGACCGATACGGGCGACACGGAAATCCTCAAAGTTGACGGCGATAAATTTACGAAAATTTATTCGTGCAACGTATTTGAAATTTGCACGCCCGTCCGTTTTCACAAAGACAATAAGCGCGTCTATATGGAAACGAACAAGGGCAACACGGATTTGGCGCGGCTCGTTCTTTTCGACCCGGAAACTTTGAAAGAGGAACTTGTCGAATCAGACCCGCTCAATCGCGTTGATTTCGGCAGCGCGATTTTCTCCGAATTAACCGATGAGTTGATTTTAACAACTTACAACGATGACCGCGTGCGCCGTTATTGGAAAGACAAAACATTTGAAGCCGATTATAAATTTCTGCAAAGCAAATTGCCCGATATGGAAATCGGTCTGGGCAGCTCGACCAAAGACGAAAATTTGTGGATCGTGTCGGCTTACAGCGATATCGAACCCGGTTCGACTTATCTGTTCGACCGCCGTGCGAAACAATTAACCAAACAATATACAATTCGCGAAAAATTGCCGCGCGAAGCGTTGTCGCCGATGAAACCGATTCGCTACAAATCTTCGGACGGCTTGGAAATTCCCGCTTATCTGACCGTCCCCAAAGGCACGAGTGGAAAAAATCTGCCGCTGCTCGTCATTCCGCACGGCGGACCTTGGCACCGCGATTCGTGGGGCTTTGCCGCGCTCGCGCAGTTTTTCGCCAATCGCGGCTACGCAGTGCTAATGCCGAACTTTCGCGGCTCGACCGGCTACGGCAAAAAATTCATAGACGCGGGAAACAACCAGTGGGGCGATAAAATGCAGGATGACATCACTTGGGGCGTGAAGCATTTAATCAATGAAGGCGTCGCCGACCCGAAACGCATCGGAATTCTCGGCGGCAGTTACGGCGGTTACGCGACGCTCGCGGGCGTCACTTACACGCCGGATTTATATGCCGCAGCGGTGGCGATTGTCGCGCCGTCGAATTTGAATACTTTGCTCAATTCGATTCCGCCGTATTGGGAACAGGCTCGCGTGATGTTCCACAAACGAATGGGCGACCCGTCAACGCCCGAAGGCAAAGCGCAGCTCGAACGCCAATCGCCGCTCAATCACGTCGGCAAAATCAAAACGCCGCTGATGATTGTGCAAGGCGCAAACGACCCGCGCGTGAAAAAAAGCGAATCTGACCAAATCGTCATCGCGCTGCGCGACAGAAATTATCCCGTCCAATACATTTTGGCGGACGACGAAGGACACGGTTTTCAGCGTCCGGTCAACAATTTGGCTTTGTTCGCTGAAGCCGAAAAGTTTCTGGCGAAATACTTAAAAGGACGTTACCAGGAATCGGTAACCGACGATGCCGCCAAGCGTCTCAAGGAAATTACGATTGACCCGAAAACCGTTAAAATGGCGGAGAAAATTGATTTATCGAAACTTCCCGCCCCGAAACCGACGATGGATTTAAAGGCGGAGCGATTAACCTATCAAGCCTCAATCGCAGCGGGCGGTCAAACAATTCCGATGACTGTCGCCTACGAAGTCAAAGAGGAAAACGGCGCGTGGACGATCACCGAAGATGTGACGATGCTGCAAGGTGTGATAAAGGAAAAATCCGTTTTCGAGAAAGAGACTTTGATGTTGAAACGACGCTCGTTCGACCAGATGGGACAGATGAAAGCCGAGTATGAAATCAAAGACGGCAAAGCCGTCGGCTCGATGACGACGGGCGGACAAACGAAATCGATCAGCCACGATTTAGGCGGCACGCTTTTCGCGGACGGCACGGGCAGCCACAGCATCATCGCCACTTTGCCCTTGGCGGAAAACTACGCGACATCTTTCCGCAATTACGACGCGCAAACGAACCGCGTCAAAACGATGATGCTCAAAGTTGCTGGAGTAGAAAAAGTGAAAGTTCCGGCGGGCGAGTTTGACGCTTACAAAATCACTTTGACATCCGACGACGGCGACAATCAAATTGTCTGGATTGACAAGGCAAACCGCCGGGTCGTTAAAGCAACGGCGGTTTTGGCGCAGTTCGGCGGCGCGATTTTGACGAGCGAATTAATGAAGTAATTTTTTGCTTGAGGTTAATTTAAAAGGGAATCGGCACATTATATTTGCCGATTCCCTTTTTATTTCGATTCTAGCGCAAATCAGATACGAGGAAAGCGTCGCCGGCGAATCGGGACGCGCCCGAAAATATTCCTTTGTGGACGAAGGCGAAATTGAACAACGGGTAATGGTTGACCACGGTTTGGGTTTCGGCATGACGCCGTTTCGCAACCGCCGCGCCGGACACACTGGCGGAGCGACGGGTTTTGCCGGCACAATGACGCGCTTGGTTGACGATAATTTAACGGTCATTGTGTTGACCAGCGCCGACCGCGAAAATTTTTGATCAGCGAGATAGCAAACGAAATCGCCTCCTTTTATTATTCCACCTTGACGAAATCCGTTCCCGTGCGTCCGAAAGTTTCGGGATGATACATTTCTTCGGCTTTCGCAGGCGGCACGACAAATTGACCGGGCGTGGTCGCTCTTGTTACGTAGGTGTAATTATAAACGCCTTCCCAAAGTAATGCGCTGAATGCTTCGGCGCGTTCGTCACGGAAGTTCTGATGCTCGAACCACGTCCGGCGCCAATTGTAGAAACCGCGTCCGTAACCGCGCGAGCCGTATTCGACGATTGGCGTATTTCCGCTTCCAGTGTCGGCTGGAATCGCTTCAGTTACCGCAAGTTCTGGATTGAGAATTTCCAAACCGGCAGGCAGCGGGTCAACCAGCGCGACGTGGTAACGTCTTGCTTGAGCAACCATTGTTAATCGAACGCGGACACGCGAACCTGCTTTGATTGTCCAGGAATTATCGGCGTTTTGTTTCACGTCCTCGGCGTTGTCAATCGCTTCGTATGTTCGCAAAACCGTAAAGCCGTAATCCGCCGGTTGCAAATTCAAATTCTTCGGCGCGTATTTCATTCCGATTCGGTAATAAAGCCGCCCTGCTCCTTGCTTGTCCATAATCAGATTCGCCGCGCCGTTTTGCTCCATTAAATACGACATCGGGACGTTCAAAAGATTTGAATCAATCGAGCGACCTTTGAACGGTTCTTCGCCCGCATAAGTATTTCCGAGCCAGACGCGCGTCACAAAATCGGGCGTAACTTTTTCAAAAGCGTTAAAGTATTTGTCGAGCGCAAGGAGAATGAAAACATTTTCCTGCGTGCTTGACCACGCGCCTTTCGTGCGATGGTCGAGCAAGGCGCGAACTAATTTCGGAATCAAATCGTTCTGCGCGTCGGCTTTGATTAACGCCTCCAAAAGCACGCCGTCGGCGCGGCGGTTGGAATACATAATCAGCCATTGCGCGTCGCCGTAATCGGTGACAAAGTTGGCGGTCGCCGCAGTTTCCATTGTGCGGTTCATCAAAAATCGTTTGATTGTTTCGACTTCGACCGCCGAATTTACATCGTCGGCGAGAACCGATAAAATCCAGCCCAACGCTTCAAAAGGCATTTTTTGAATCGTCGCTTCCGCCAATAATCTCTTGGCTTTCGCCGCGTCTTTGTCGCCCGTCATATCGCGGACGTAAAGCGCGTAAGCCGAAATCGTCCACCGCACTTGCGGCGATTTTTTATGCCATTCGTCAAATTTGGTTTCGACGTTTTTCAAAAACGGCTTCGTTTTATTCAGCATTTCGTCCGGCACTTTGTAGCCTTTCGCTTTCGCCAAAGTTAAAGCGTGAGCGACGTGAACCGTCAGAAACGGATATTCGTAACGCTCGCGGTCACGTTTCCACATTCCGAAACTGCCATCCTCGCGCTGGCGCGCTTGCAGAATTTTGATGTCTTTCTCAAAACTCGCTTTGATTTCCGCCTCAGACGACATATCTTTCGATTTGAACGCCGTCAAAACGTCGCGCAGCGCGGCAATCGAAATCATTCTCGAAGCGACTTGTTCCGAACATTCATACGGGTAGCGATAAAGATAAATGAATGCGTCGGTCAACTCTTGTAATTGAGTTGATGAAGTCGTAATTTCCAAACCGCCGAATTGCGAAAAGACATCTTTCGGCGCTTCGATTGGCTGAACAATCGCGCCGTTCTGGTCGGTCGTGCCGTAAGTCGCAAACGCTTCGGTTGTCGCGGGCGTCCAAACGGGCAAGGAGATTTCCGCCGCGTTGGTGAATTTGCCCGACGTTGCCGCGATTTGAAAACGCGCCGTGCCAGCCTTTTCAGCCGAAACCGGAAAACGAATTTCGGCGCGGTCGTTCGGCGCAATCACAACTTTGCGTCCGCCGCCAGCCGTCAAAGTCGCGTTCGTCGCGCGAACGGCGACATCAACCGAAATTTCTTTATCGGTTTGATTTTGCACGACGACGGGCAATTCGATTTTATCGCCGAAGTTCATAAAACGCGGCGCGCTTGGTCGAACCATCAACGGCTGTTTCGCCGTGATATTCGATTCGCCTTTGCCGAAACGCTTGCCCGCGTCAACCGAAACCGCCATTATGCGATAGCGCGTTAAATTATCGGGCAGTTTGACGGGAACAACCGCTTTGCCGTTTGAATCGGTTTTCACCGAAGGCGCAAAAACGGCGAGCGCGTTGAAGTTTTGGCGGAGATTGATTTGCGATTGCTCATCTTGCGTTATTATGTATTCAACGTCTTTTTCGTTCCATTCTTTATATACTTCACTTTTCGACTTCATACTTCTCGCCACCATCGGCGCGGACATTACTCGCATGGCATCACTATCGCCTATTCCATTTCCACTTCCTGAACCGATTCCTTCACCTGACTGTGGAGGAGGCGGTGGTTTCACGTCATCGGGATTTCCCAACAAAACGTCTTTCCGCAAATGATAATCGGTGACGCCGGCGGCGCGTGCCGTGTAAAAAACGCTCATCGGATTGGCGAGTTGATAACCCGTCAAAGCCAACACCGATTCGTCAACCACGACAACCGCGACTTCCGAATTTGAAACCGGCTCGCCGTTTACATCCGTTACCGCGACGTTGATTTTCGTTTCGCCCGCCGGTTCGAGCGTTTTCGCTTCGGGTTCGGCGGAAACATTTAATTTTCTCGAATCAGTAGAAATCGGCAGATTTATCGAGCCGCTCGCAAACGCCGGACGATTCGACAATTTAGTATCAACTTCGCCTTTGTCGTTCGTGCGCTGCGCCGCGCCGACAAGATCAACTTGCGCCGTGATGTTCGGCAGATACTTTTCTTCCAGAGGAATTCGCAAAACAATCGAAGATTCCTTCATCGTGAAACGCTCGGTTTTCACCAAACCTTCGCGCCGCAAAGTCAGCACGCCTTCCGCCGGAGTGAACGGAGCAAGCACGAGAATTTCCGCCACATCTTTCGCCGCGTATTCTTTTTTGTTCGGAATTATCTGCGCTTCTTCCTGTTCGACGTTGCGCTTCGGAACGGTTTTTCCGCCCGCAACCCAAATCGTAATTTCCGATTCGTTAAACCGCTCGCGGTCGTCCATCACGGTCGCCGTAATCGTATATCGCCCGCCCGCTTTCGCCGTGAATTTACAAATCACGCCTTTGTCGGCGGATTTGATATTGCAAGTTTGTTCGTCAATCGTTTCCTCTTTCCACGCGCCTTTATCAAAAGTCCAATCTTTCAAAACAGCTTTGATTTCAACGCCGCGGTTGGCAATCAATTTTCCGTCAATGTCCGACACGATTGATTCGATTTCGATTGTTTCGCCTTTCTGGACAAATGTGCGCGGCGATATTATTCCGACGTATAAATCCGCCGGATGCACAAGCAAACTCGTGGAACTTCCGAAGGTTTGACGGTTTACATCCTGCACGGAAACCGATGCAGCGACGTTATACGGACGCGGCGGTTTAACCGATTCAAAATCAATTTTCAAAAGATGTTTGCCGCTCGCGTCGGTCACGCCTTTGAAGGATTGCGAACTGCTCGCTCCGCCCGGACGATAACCGCCTTCTGAATCATATTCGCCGCCGTAACTTCGCCACCACGGAATCCAAGTCCCGAATGTGTAATCGCCCAGATTCGGCGGCGTGTAATTGGTCGGCATTGCCGTCACCGTCCAATTCGCGTCGGCGTTTGCCAAACCGCCGCCCGCGTAGTATTTCGCTTCGACCGAAACGTTCGCCGCGCCTCCGACAAAATGCGGCGCTTCGGTTTCGACTCGCGCCGAAACTTCAAATTCGGGCCGGCGAAATTCCTGAATTTGGAAACTGTGTGAGAAACTCGGCGATTCATCTACAGGTTTGTTGAGATAAAAATCAATTCTTGAATTTCCCAGATTAGCGTTGTCCGCCAAGTTAAATTTGAAATCGAACGCGCCGAAAGCATTGAGCGTCGTCGCGCCTTTGGCAATTTCATTATTTCGAGAATCTTTGACCGAATAATTTACCGCACTGCCGACATCGCCAAGCGGCTTGACATCGCCGAATTTGCCCGCTGTGATTTTACGAATGTAACCTTTGAGGGCAACTTCCTCTTTCGGGCGATACATTTTGCGGTCGTCAAACGCGAACCAGCGCAGCGAATCCGGCGCGGTTTTCTTATACCAGCTTCCCGATTCCTGCCAGTAGTAATCGGTATTTTCCGGCAGAAACGCGATGTCTTTCCCGCGTTTGGCGATTAAAAGATTTTGTTGATTCGCCTGCGCGTCCGGCAGCGGCAGGCGCAAAATTCCGTTGGCGATTGTTTGATTTGTCTGCGCTTCGGCGACGATTTCCGTTTCGGCAACAGCTCGGTTTTCATCAATTGTCTGCGTTTCTTTTATCGCCTCGTCGGATGTTCCCCAATTCGTCAGCCAATCCCACCAACTCTCGACGTTATTTTGACTTTGGACTTCGGACTTTGAACTTTGAACTAACCCGCCGTTCGGATAAATGGCAAGTCCCACGCCCGCAAGCGGTTTGCCGGTTTTGAGTTCCGTCGCAAAACCGACGAGTTCCTGATTGTCAACAAACGCGTCGAGTCCGATGTTTGTCGCCTGCGCCCAGGTGAAAATTCGCGCGCGGTCATATTTATCGCGCTTAACCGTCGGCTCGATGTCGAGAATTAAATGCCCGAATCCGCCGTCTAAAAATTCGCTCAAATCAATTCGGGTTTCAACTAATTCGTCGGGCGTGTTTTTGATTTGAATTGTTTTGTCGGAAACCAATCTGCCTGGAACGGTTGGCTTTTGCTTATCGTCATCGTAATTGATGCGGCGCAAATATCCTTGAAATTGCTGCCAGTCGGTCGGCTGCACCGAATAAATTCTGACTTTCACAGAACTGTGATTCGTCGAATAAATTGAATAGGCGGGTTTGGCGGTCGGGTCGAGCAGAATCATCGCGCCGCCCTGCGCGTATAAACTTTGCTCGGCAGAACCGACGCGAATCGCCGCCGTCGCGGGCGCGCCGAGCGTCTGACCGAAGATGTCTTTCAGCGCGCCGTCAACCGTTACTTTGTAAATGGTTCTGCCCTTTTTGTAGCCTTGAATGTAAATTTGATTACCGGACGGAAAAATGTTCAAGCCTTCGACCGGCGGTTCGACGCGCACCATTTCTTTTGAGAAACCCGCCGCGTCGAGCGCGTTGTTAAATTCCATAGACCATGACTCGAACGGCGAGCAGTTTTTATTTTCGCGCCAGCCGCAATAGCCGCCAGAAAATTTCAACTGGCTGTAAGTTTGAAAACTGAACGTCTGCGCCTGCGTCGTCACCAGCGGTCCTTCTGCCGACGCGGTTCCCTTTCCAACCGTCACCGTAATTGCGGCAGCCGACGGCAATGCGTTTTCCGTTAAGTTTTCATTTGTGACGGCGCGAAAGGCGAGCCAGCGTTTTGGCTGCGCCTGTTTCGCGTAATAAGAAATGCTCGCGTCCTTTTCGATTTCTTCCTGCGTTGCCAGACGAATCGGCAACGCTCGTCCGCCCGCCGTAACTTTGGTTGTTCGCAGAACCGCTTCCGCATTTATCTCCTGGTCGAAGGAAATAAAAATTAACGCATCGCGGCGCGTGATTTGCCCATTCGGAATTTTCGTTTCAATCTTCGGCGGCGGTGTAATGAACGTCCAGACGACATCTTTGCCCAATGTTTGACCGTTGGCTGATTTTGTTCCCGCCGGAACGCGAGCCGTGAATTTCGTCGCCATTGGCAAACGCTTTGCCGCGTCGAACATTAAAGTTTTCGTTCCCAGCCAACGCCATTTTCCTTCGGTTTGCGGCGTAAGCTGAACAGGTGTGATTTGCCCGGCTTGTTCCTGTGAAGAAACCGAAACCATCGGCTGCGAAAATGTCACGGACAAATCAGGCGCGAGATTCGTTTCGCCTTCGGGCGAAAAGCGAACTACTTCCAGACTGTTTCCAGTATTTATTTTCGGCGTTCCGCGTTCATCGTTCGCGGGGAATTTCACGGGAATCATTTTCCCAGTTTTCGGCGCGGGCAAGCTGCCCAACCGTTTGGCGAAATCGGTTTTGTCGTCCGCTTGTTCTTTAACCGGCAGAATGCGTTTTAAAAGACTTGACGTTTCGTTTTCCGACAACGCATCGGTTTTCGCGGGCAGTTGTTTCTCGCGCGTTTCCGCGCCCGCTTCGCCTTCGCTCAAGCGAAATTTCAGTCCGTCTTGGATGTTCGTCATATTTGTCACTGCCGTTCGCCCCTTACCGCGAATCGCTTGGGCGTTCGCCTCGAAAATCAATTGATAGCCGATTGGCGCAATCAAGCCGCAGTAAATTGATAAAATCAAAACAAAAGAAATCAGTCGTTTCATATCTTTAGGGAATTTTTTTGCGCTCGCTTCGTTTGAGCGCACAAGCGGGAGAAAGGTTGTGCCGGCGCGTCTCATCTTACTTTAATTTTTAATTTCAAACCAGCTTTTTGTTCGTTCGCAAAAAGCCGCTACGAGTTTGGGAACGCGGGAGAAAATCAAAACTTGCAAATTGTCTGATCAATAAATCGAGTCGGAATAAAACTGTCGGCGCGACGCTTGCGCTTCGCTCTGCGGACGGGTAAATTTCTTGCAGGAGAAATACTTGCAGGAGAAATAAATGACAGCATTGGCAAAAGACACAGGCGCTTTCGAAGCCGAAGAAATTTCCACCGGCAAAATTTGGCAGGTCATCGGCGCGTCGTCGGTCGGGACGATGATTGAATGGTATGACTTTTATATTTTCGGCTCGCTCGCACCCGTCATTTCGCCGCTTTTTTACCCGCCCGGCGACGAAACCTTCGCTTACATCGCTTATCTTGCAACATTCGCCGTCGGCTTTGTCGTGCGTCCGTTCGGCGCGTTATTTTTCGGGCGCATCGGCGACGTTGTCGGGCGGAAATACGCCTTTCTCGTAACGCTTTTGATTATGGGCGGCGCGACCGCTGTCATCGGATTTCTGCCGACTTACGCCTCAATCGGGATTGCCGCGCCGATTGCCTTGTTGCTGATTCGCGTGCTGCAGGGCTTGGCGCTCGGCGGCGAATACGGGGGCGCTGCGGTTTACGTCGCCGAACACGTTCCCGACAATCGGCGCGGTTTTTACACTTCGTTTATTCAAATTACCGCGACGCTCGGTTTGTTTTTATCGCTCGCCGTGATTCTGATCGTGCAGAATACGATGAGCGCCGATCAATTTGCGGGCAGAGCCGAAGGCATCGCCGGCTGGCGCATTCCGTTTTTGATTTCGATTTTTCTCGTCGTCGTCTCGTTGTATATTCGTCTGCGAATGAAGGAATCGCCGATTTTCCAGCATGTCAAATCGGCGGGAATGACCTCGGCGAACCCGCTTGTCGAAGCGTTTACGAAATGGGAAAATTTGAAAATCGTTTTGATTTCCCTGCTCGGCGCAACCGCCGGTCAAGGCGTGGTCTGGTATACCGGACAGTTTTACGCGCTCTTTTATCTGCAATCAATTTTGAACGTCAACGCAACTTCGGCAAATTATATCGTCGCCATCGCGCTGCTTTTGGGAATGCCGTTTTTCATCATCTTCGGCGCTTTGTCGGATAGAATCGGGCGCAAATGGATTATTATGGCGGGCTGTCTGCTGGCGGTCGTCACCTATCTTCCGATTTACAAAGCGATGCAGTCGGTCGCCGGTTCAAACGTCGTGACGGCAGCGTCGGAAGCCGACAAAGTAACCGGCGCGATCAAATTAATTCCGAAATCAACTGACGCAAACGGCGCTTTGATTGACGCGCCGAAAGTTTTGCCTTACACAAGTTTCGGCGATTTAATTTCCAACGAAACGGTCTGGGCGTTGATTCTGCTGATTTTTATACAGGTTATCTGGGTGACGATGGTTTACGGTCCGATTGCCGCTTATCTGGTCGAAGCATTCCCTGCCAAAATAAGATACACCGCGCTCTCGCTGCCGTATCACATCGGTAACGGCGTGTTTGGCGGGCTGCTGCCGCTCATCGGTTTGTGGGTCATCGCTTCGACGGGAAACATCTACGCCGGACTTTATTATCCGATGATCGTCGCTTCGATCACATTCGTCGTCGGCTCCTTGTTTTTGCGCGAATCGCGCGCGGTTAAAATCTGGGAAGAAGTCGGTGCGGCGCAGAGAGAATTTGATAAAAAGAAAGTTTTATAATCGAATAAAGTTTAAAAAAAATCGGAGAAACGATAATGTCGAAAAATACCCAAATCGCCATCGAATCAACTTTACACGAAACGAGAATTTTCCCGCCGCCCGCGGATTTCGCTCAACAGGCGCATATTAAAAGTTTCGCAGAATACGAAGAAATTTATAATAAGGCAGCCGCCGACCCGGAAGCGTTCTGGGCTTCTGCGGCGGAAAATTTGCACTGGTTCAAACGGTGGAACACGGTTTTGAAATGGGAAGAACCGCACGCCGAATGGTTTACGGGCGGCAGAATCAACGCTTCGTACAATTGTCTCGACCGGCATCTGGAAACTCCGCGCAAAAACAAAGCGGCGATTATCTGGGAAGGCGAGCCGGGCGAACTCAGAACGCTCACTTATCAACAATTGCACCGACAAGTCTGCAAATTCGCCAATGTTTTGAAAAAATCAGGCGTGAAAACCGGCGATAGAGTCGCGCTCTATATGCCGCTCGTTCCCGAATTGGCGATTGCGATGCTCGCCTGCGCGCGAATCGGTGCGACGCACACAGTTATTTTCGGTGGCTTTTCGGCGGACGCGATTCGTGACCGCGTGAACGACTGTGGATGCAAATTAATCGTGACGGCTGACGGCGGCTACCGGCGCGGCAGCGAGATTAAATTAAAAGAGACGGTTGACCAAGCCGTCGAACAAACGCCGTCTGTCGAGAACATTATCGTCTATCAAAGAACCGGATCGAAAATCAATATGCAAATCGGACGCGATTACTGGTGGCACGAACTGATGGAAACCGTATCAAGCGATTGTCCGGCGGAAGAATTAGATTCGGAACATCCGCTTTTTATTCTTTACACGTCGGGGACAACCGGCAAACCGAAAGGCATTCTGCACACGACGGGCGGTTATCTGACCGGAACGTATATCACGAGCAAATGGGTTTTTGATTTGAGAGAAGAAGATACCTACTGGTGTACCGCCGACATCGGTTGGGTGACGGGACACTCATACGTCGTTTACGGTCCGATGGCGAACGGCGCAACGGTTTTTATGTATGAAGGCGCGCCGAATCATCCCGAACCGGATAGATTTTGGAAACTCATTGAGCGTCACAAAATCAACATTTTCTACACCGCGCCGACAGCGATTCGCGCCTTTATCAAATGGGGCGAACAGCATCCACTCAAACACGATTTATCGAGTTTAAGACTTTTGGGAACGGTTGGCGAGCCGATCAACCCGGAAGCGTGGATGTGGTATCACACGATTATCGGCAAGGGAAAATGTCCAATTGTGGACACTTGGTGGCAAACGGAAACCGGCGCGATTATGATTTCGCCGCTGCCGGGCGCGACGCCGACCGTTCCGGGAACGGCAACCCGCCCGTTTCCCGGCATTTTGATAGACGTTCAGACGAAAGCAGGAAAAAGCGTTCCCGCTAATGAAGGCGGTTATCTGGTCGTTACCAAACCGTTTCCTTCGATGCTGCGGACAATTTGGGGCGACGATGAACGTTTTAAGAAAACTTACTGGTCTGAAATTCCGGGCGTGTATTTTGCGGGCGACGGCGCCAGGCGCGACGAACACGGTTATTTCTGGATTATGGGCAGAGTTGACGACGTAATAAATGTTTCCGGTCATCGGCTCGGCACGGCGGAGATTGAAAGCGCGTTGGTTTCACACGAAGCCGTCGCAGAAGCGGCGGTCGTCGGCAAGCCGGACGAAATCAAAGGTCAGGCAATTGCGGCGTTTGTCACTCTCGAAGGCGGACGACAGGGCGGCGAAGATTTAAAAACGGAATTGCGAAATCACGTCGCCAAAGAAATCGGCGCGCTGGCGAAACCTGATGACATTCGTTTCACCGACGTTTTGCCGAAAACCCGTTCGGGGAAAATTATGCGCCGCCTGCTGCGCGAACTCGCGGCGGGCAATCAAATTGCGGGCGACACGACGACGCTCGAAGATTTCTCGGTGCTGGAAAAATTGCGCGAAGACGAGGAATAAATTGGAAAATTAAAAAGACTGTTTGACGCGCAACCGCATTTTCAAATTGAAATACGCTCGGCAAAGTCTGAACCGGCGATTTTGTGAACCACGTTTCATTTTTACCAATAATGTTTACAAAACTGTTTGCGCGGGAATATGTCTTCCCGTGTCCGGTTTTCTGCCGAAAATCAAGAAGCGTTGCAGCAAAGTGAGTTTTTCTGCCGATGCTTTTGGAATTTGAACGTATTTAATGACGATTCTTTCGTCCTTCGCATAGATCTTAAAATAATTCAGCCGAAATGTCGGATAATAAACGGCGGGCAGCAAGCCGCCGCGCGCTCCCACGCGGCGCAGAATTTTCAGCCACGTTCCCGTATTGATAATCACGCGCCCCGCTTCTTTAATCAGAAACGCATCGTGCGTGTGTCCGAAAACGTAAGCGCAGACATCGGGATTTTCTTTGAAAACCGCTCGCGCCCGGTTTAGATAAATGTTGTTCGCTTCTTCGGTCGGCGCGGACTTGAAAGAAGGATAATTTTGCATCCGAAGCAGTTTGCCGCGAATGTCGCGGTAAATCAGATAAAGCGGAATCGCTACGGCGAAAATGAAAAGCCAAACCGCCGCGCTTCCCGCAATAATCCAGCGCAAAATATCGCCGTATAAACCCAAAACTCTGGTCAGCGAATTTTCGAGCAAAATGTTGACGTCGAAAACGCCGACGAATTTGAGCGACTGGGCGACGAGCGCGAGCGCCGTTACGGTCAGCAAAAACAGAAACGGCAAAACCAGCAATCGCAGAAACCGGTTCATTTCGTGATAAAAATAATTCGAGACGAGCCAGTCGGGAATTTGCCGCACGTCAACCGAGCGAATGTCTCTGAGCCAGTCGCGGCTGCCGAAAACCGAGTATTTGCTCGCGCCGCTGACGAAAGTTTCGGTGATGAAAAACCCGGACGGCAAGGCGTGAATGTTGCCGTATTCGGTCGCCGCGTTATACGGATCGAGCTGCTGTCCGTGTTCGACCCAAATTTTTCTGCCGCCGATTTCGCGCACTACCGCAAAAGAAGTGTCAAGAACGATATTGTAATTTTTCAGTTTATCGGCGAATTCCGGGTAGCAAGCCAAATCGTAATCGTGATTGCCGACCATCATCGTTATTTTCACGCGCTCGCCGGTCAGCCGCAATTGCTCGAAAATTTCGCGGTGATGTTTGACGATTTCGTCGAGCTGCGCGATCCCTTCCACAACCGTTAATTCCCAAAAACCGAAAGTGTCGCCGGCGAGAATTAATTCGCTTTCTTCGGTTGCGAGAGCTAATTTTTTGAGAAACCCGATGAATTCCGCGGCATAATCGCACGTTTGCAGCCCGCCGTCGCCGCCGAAATGTAAATCGCTAACCAAATAATACTCTTTAGCCATAACATTTATATTATGTTTTCGGAGTAAGCAGCCTGCAAAACTCTAAAGTTTGCCGACGAATCTTCAATAAATTTTCGATTCAAAACGAGACGTTATCAATCGGTTTTAAGTTGAAAAGGCTGGTTTGTGAAATAACTTCTAAGACGCTTCACGAATTTGGCGCGCATTTGGCATACAAAAAGAAAAGGGCAACATTGACAGTTACCCTAAACTATTAAAATTAAAAGCACACTCGGCAAGATTCGAACTTGCGACCCCATGATTCGTAGTCTTACCCATTTCTTTTCTTGAATTTAGCTAACTTTATTTAACTTTTGTTTATACTGCATTTTACCACTTTTCAGTTTATAATAGTTTAATTGAGTTTTGCTAATTCTGGTAGACTTGGCACTCATTTGGCACTCAAAAATTTATTAGGCGACAGTTAAAATTTCATTCCAATTTGTCGTATAACTCTGGCTTTTTCTTGTTTGTCTCATCTGCCAAATGCCGTTTGTTTTGACGCAACTGAAGCGAACGGTATTTTTGCCGAATTTCCGATTTACTTCATCTATAGCGTGTCTCAGGATTGAGCGACTACCAAATATAGACTAAAATAATCAGTTATGTTGCCTTATTCCCTAGATTTGCGTCAGCGAGTCGTCGCCGCTTACGAGCAAGGCGTTGAAACAATAGAAGAAATCGCTGAAAGATTTTCCGTTGGACAAACTTTTGTTAAAAAGATGCTCCGGCAAAAGCGCGAAACCGGCTCGCTGGAAATTAAAGAACGTCGTTCGGGACCGGAAAAAGCTATTGTCAGAGAAAGACTGCCGGTGGCTGCGCCGACAAATCGAGAAAGAACCGGATTTAACTGTTGACCAACTGCATCAGCGAATTGTTCAGGAAAGAAAATGCAGGTCTCGCGAACGACCCTCGGACGAGCCGTGCAAAGTCTGGATTTACCACTCAAAAAAGAGTCCGTTCGCACAGGAAAGAAACAATCGAAAGCGTTCATGGTATTGGCGGCGTGTTCGGCAAATGATGCAATCGAAGCTAAAGTTTTTAGATGAGTGCGCAGTTAATCGGGCAATGAGCAGACTTTACGGCAGAGCGGCAAAAGGCGTTAGAGTGGTTGAAAGCGTTCCGCGTAATTACAAACAGTCAACAACAATTGTCAGCCTTTTGAGTTTATCAGGAGTCGAAGCGACGATGAGTTTAGAAGGCGCATTGGATACTGCTGCCTTTAATGCTTATTGTGAACAATTATTGCGCGAATCGGTCAACGAGGGAGACATTATCGTATTAGACAATTTGACGGCGCATCGAGCCAGTAGAATTGAAGAAATAGTCAAGCAATGCGGCGGAAGAGTTTTGTGGTTACGCCGTATTCGCCTGATTATTCACCGATTGAAAAGATGTGGTCGAAGTTGAAAAGTTACTTGCGGCGAGTCAAAGCAAGAACACAAGAAGAATTGGATCAAGCCATCAAAGAAGGCTTAAAACTGATTACAGCAGATGATTGTCAAGGTTG
This sequence comes from Pyrinomonadaceae bacterium, assembly GCA_030448055.1. Taxonomy (GTDB): domain Bacteria; phylum Acidobacteriota; class Blastocatellia; order Pyrinomonadales; family Pyrinomonadaceae. The sequence continues at coordinate 787,739 of JAUJNR010000001.1, read as the reverse complement.
GTTCAGGAGTTGCGGTTATAAAGTCGCATAAACCTGAGACACGCTATAGCGAACCCCTGACCTCATGACTGCCAGTTATATGCAGTCATAATTTAATGAGTAGCATAGAGTGTTACAGCCTTATATTTACTGTATTTTTTCAAACTAACATTTACTCAGTGACACTCCCTAAATGCGGGTGGTTGCTACATATTTCGCTACAATATTATCATTGTAAGATGTTAAGCGTGTTGAAATTTTAACCGACAAAGATGAGGCAAGAATTACCAAATATCCTTCGAGCGTGGACTTCATTAAATTTGTCAGTAGCTACACCATTAAATTTAAATTTCAGTTAATATTCAATATTATGATTGTTCTACCTCACCATTTTCTGATGTTGCTTTCTCCAGACTCGCCGCTGTTTCATTCAATTCTTGCCTATGAAGTTTTGCAAATGTTAGAGCAACTAAGTCTTTCGTAATTTCTTCCTCAGGTACATTAAAAAATCAAATGATACAAAAAGTGATTCTTTAATTTCGGTTAGCTTGGTTTTGATTGCTTTACGAGTGAAGTTAGTATTAGTAAATAAACAGCAATTATAATGTATCAAAAACGCCCGGACACTGTTGTCGAATTCATTTGAGTAATTTTGTTTCTGAATGATAATGGCATTATTCCACAAATCAAAGGAGTAATCGTCATGTCTTTAAAGCCTTCTGCTATTGAACCAGTTCCTGCTGAAACTGCGCGTATTGCCCGCGCTGCTTTTCCGAAAGGCAATCTGTATCTTTCAATTCGTGATCAGCTTGGCACTTTGTTTGAAGATACTGATTTTACCAATCTTTACCCGCGTCGAGGTCAGCCGGCATTTGCTCCCTGGCGATTGGCGTTGATAACTGTGATGCAGTTTCTGGAAAACTTATCCGACCGGCAAGCAGCCGATGCAGTTCGCTCACGAATTGATTGGAAGTAGGCTTTAAGTTTAGAGCTAACTGATTCCGGCTTTGATTATTCAGTCTTGAGCAACTTTCGCGAACGTCTTCTGATAGCTGATCCTCAATCTGTAATACTTGATCGCGTGCTGGAGTTGTTGCGGGAAAGAAGCTCTTAAAAGTCAGAGGCAAACAGCGCACGGATTCAACTCATGTATTAGCTTCGATTCGTGTGATGAATCGCCTTGAACTTGTTACTGAAACAATGCGTGCAGGACTCAATGAACTGGCAACTGTTGCACCGGATTGGCTCAGTCGAATTGCCTTATCTGATTGGTTTGCGCGTTATAGTCAAAGAATCGAAGATACGCGCCTGCCACGCGGCGAAAAGGCGCGAGAGGAGTTGGCTGAAAAAGTCGGAAAAGACGGCTTTTTGCTTCTGAAATTGCTTGCCGAACAGCAGCCTGATTTATTAAAGCTGGAAAAGATTCAAACACTTCAAAGTGAGACGGTCAAGTTTTTCAGCACAAAAAACTGTCTCTCCTCCTTGTTTGTTTAATTTTCAAGTCCTTTTCAAATTCGAGCGGGCTTTTTGTAGCCTAATGCCGAATGCCTTCTGATTCGATTATAGTAACCGTCAATATAACTAAAAATTTCGAGGCGGGCTTCTTCAATCGATTCAAAAATCCCGCCCTCAACCAATTCCGCCTTGAATCTGGAAAAGAAGCTTTCCGCCTGGGCGTTGTCGTAGCAATTGCCTCTTGCAGACATCGATTGCCGAAATCCGTAAATATACAGCAAACGTCGGAATTCCACTGCCGCGTATTGGCTGCCGCGGTCAGTGTGAATGATCGCTCCGCGTTTGAAAGAGGCGCGTCGGCGCGCCATCTGAAAAGCATCCAGCACAAGCTGCACCGTCATTCTCATCGAGACCGCCCACCCGAGGATCCTTCTGGTGAACTTGTCTTGAAATATTGCCAGATAACAAAAACTCCCGTTTCGAAGGCGAATATAGGTGATGTCGCCGACTATCACCTCTCGAACTCGGCTCGGCTCATTGACGGCTTCCTTCAACAGATTCGGGCTGATGCGCGAATCGTGCTCCGAGTCGGTCGTTCTTGGCTTAAACCGGCGCGGACCGATTGCCTTCAGATTCTCGCGCCGCATCGCCGCACGAATCGCCGCACGTCCCGTTTTCAGCTCAACCGCAATGCGGCGCGTGCCGTAACGCCGCCGGTGAAAGTAAAGCATTCTCGCACGCGCTCGTCCAACTCAGCCCGCCGCGCCGTTTTTCGATAACTCGCGCCGCGTCTAAAAGCGTAAAAGGCGGACAAAGACACCTTCATCGTCCGGCATAGAGTCGGCAACGGATAATCTGCTTTCTGTTTTTCAATAAACTTATATCGCTCTAACTTCCCCTGCCGAAGATAAGTGCCGCCTTTTTTAGGATGTCACGCTCCATTTCCACTTCGCGCAGCTTCTTCCGCAACTCGATCACTTCGCGCTCGGCATCAGAAGCCGTTGCCAGCCGCGCTCGTTTCCACTTATGTAATAATCCTTCGCCGACGCCCAATTCTCTGGCGACCGAAGCGGCTGATTGACCATCAAGAATTTTCTTAACGGCGTTTTGTTTGAATTCATCGTCGTATTTTTTCATCCTCTCATTTTACAGAGAGTTTTCTGTGCTGAATAATTAGACCATCTCAAAGTATGGGAGCGGCATTTTGCCCGGAATGAAACAGGTGAAGTTTGCTGGCGGAAAAACGCTGAATTATCAAGAGCTGCAACTTCAATTGAATCACCATATGATACTGAAACTCGACATAGTAACAAGCGTGATCTTTCGTGGACAGGTTACAAGGTTCATCTGTCTGAAACATGCGATAAAGACCTGCCGCGATTGATTACGAATGTTCATACGACAGTTGCCACAACGCAGGATGTTGCCTCGACCTCCGATATTCAGGAGTCTTTATCAAAAAGAGGTTTGCTTCCCAGCCGACACTTTGTCGATACGGGCTATGTTGATGCTGGACTTCTGGTCGAAAGCTCGGAAAAGTATAACGTTGAATTGTTTGGACCGACGCGCTTGAATCCGAGTTGGCAATCAAGAGAAGGCGGATATGACTCATCAAAGTTTCTGATCGATTGGGACAATCGAAAGGCTACTTGTCCTGAAGGAAAACAAAGCGTTTATTGGTATGAACACCAAACCAATGAACGATACTCACGCTCGGTCGTATTGATCAAGTTCAAAGTTAAAGATTGTCTGGACTGTCTGAGCCGACATAAATGCGTCAGAAACAAAGCCGGACATGCTCGGCGGCTGAAGCCTCCTGCACGCCCTGAATATGAGGCATTAACGAAAACAAGAAAGCTTCTTTCAACTGTTGATGGACAGCGTGAATATCAAAATAGAGCAGGTATTGAAGGAACGCTTTCACAGGCTGTTCGCCGCGGCACTCTTCGCCGTTCAAGATATAGAGGATTACAGAAAACTCATCTTCAGGAAATCGCAACGGCAACGGGTATTAATCTTTTGAGAACAATCAACTTTCTCAATGATAAGCCAATAGCAAAAACCAGAGTTTCCAGGTTTGCAAAACTGGCTCACTGAATTCGACAACAGTATCCGAGCGTTTTTGAAACAGATTTTATGAAGTATACAGAACCCCACGCGTTCATTATTATGATCGAAAATTTACACCTTGTTCAATTGGACAAGGTGTTATTGCTAAAACGCAGAATACCTCAAAAGTTAAACGCTTTCATTTTTAGACCTATCGTTTTATATCAAGTGTATTGCCGTGAAAAGGTAAAGACACTATCTTACCTTTTGAAAAAATGAGGTCTTTTCTAGATTAATAAACTCTATTAAGGAACTTTGGGAATAACTTTTACACAAAATTCCAATACCCAAAGTAATTAAAACGGTTTTGTTAATCTTTCCAAATCGCGCCCTTTCCGGAATCCCAGAGTAGTTTATTCATTGCCGGAATATCTTTATTGAGGATTTCATTCGCCCTTGATTTCAGGATTGACCATTCGGCATTCATTTGCTTTAACAGATTCAAGGATGGTTGATTTACTCGCGGAATATCGCTTTCGGTTTGGTTGATTAGGAACATGTAATTTGCCGTAAATTTATTCGGATAGTTTTCGACATCGTCATAAGCTTTCGATTTTCGCTGAGCCATCTCTTCGTCCCAAGCTTTCATTTTCTTTAAAAGCGCTTCGCCTTCTTTCCTGACGACGTTGTATTTTTCGCCTTCCGGCAAGGATTCCAAAAGTGCCTCCAACTGTTTCTGTTTTTCGTAGAGGCTGTTTACCATCTGGTGCATCGAAGCTACTTCGGCTTCCATAGCGGACATTAATTGATGGTATTCTTCGTAAGCGGCAGGAGTTGTCGGGTATAACGGGTTGGCGAGTATCTCGGCTCCGGTTGAAGCCGTCTGTTGTCCCGCCTTTAAGGTAAAATTATATTTTCCCATTGGGGCTTTATGTCCGCGATAGCTCGCTTCGATATAAACTCCCGGCACACCGGGCATCGTCGGATAACGCATATCCCAAACGAATCTGTTTAAGCCTTTCGATTTTTGCAAAACAGGCTCCGCATTCGGACCGCCGTCGTATTTTTTGAAGTTTTTGTCTGCTTTTGAAGAAAACGCGCGGACGAGGTTTCCTTTCGCGTCTCTTACTTCCAGAGTGATATGTTCGTCTTTTTTCAGTTCCGGCAAATTGTAATAGACGACAACTCCGTTTGCCGGATTGACGCCTCTGAATATGTTAGCTCCAGTAAAATCTTCATCCGTTTTATCTAATTCACTTGAGCCGTTGGCAAGATAAGCATTTGCGGGTTGATAAATCAAAAAAGAAGGAGTGTCTTTCTTATACTGGCGCAAAACATTTAAATCATCCAAAATCCAAAATGATCTGCCCGAGGTGGCGGCAATCAGATTTCCCCTGTGGATGCGCAAATCGGTTATCGGCGTGACCGGCAAATTGAGCTGAAACGGCGACCAATTTTTGCCGCCGTCCCAGGAAACGAACAAGCCAAGCTCGGTTCCGGCAAACAATAAATCTTTGCGCTCTTCGTCTTCGCGCACAACGCGCGTAAATGCGTTTGAAGGTATTCCGTTATCAATCTTCGTCCAGGTATTTCCGTAATCCGTCGTTTTATACAAACCCGGAGCATGGTCGTTGAATTTGTAGCGAGTCGTCGCAATATAAGCCGTCGCTTTGTCGTATGGCGAAATTTCAATCGCATTGATCAAAGTTTCCGGCAAGCCGTTCGGCGTAACATTCTTCCAGGTCGCGCCGCCGTCACGGGTCACGTGAACCAGCCCGTCATCGCTTCCCGTCCAAATTACGCCTTTTTCGTGCGGCGATTCCATCACATAGGAAATTGTTCCGTAGTTTTCCGCACCGACCGCTTCGTTCGTGTATGGCTCGCCGCCTTTGCCTTGTTTTTCTTTTTCATTGCGAGTCAAATCGGGTGAAACTTCCTTCCATGTTTTGCCCATATCACTGGTTTTGAGCAAATATTGCGAGGCGTGATAGAAAGTATTCGGTTCGTGCCTGCTCCAGATGATCGGCGCATTCCAATTATAACGATATTTCATGTCTTTGGCGTCCATACTCAGATATTGAATCGGCGCCGCCATGATGTTCGTTCCGGCTTTCGCTCTCGTATCGAGAACTTCGATTGTCCCCTGATAACTTCCGCCTAAAACATAGTCGGGTTTGTCCGGGTCAAAGGCGAGAAACGCGCTTTCGCCGCCGGCGGAAGCCCGCCAGCTTTCGGTTGTGATTCCGCCGCTTTTCAATTCGCGGCTGGCGATCGAAACAGATGAATTGTCCTGCTGCCCGGCGTAGATGCGGTAAGGAAATTGATTGTCAACGTTGATGCGGTAGAACTGCGCCGTCGGCATATTGCTTTGAATACTCCAAGTCTTGCCTTTGTTAAAAGTTATCGCCGCGCCGCCGTCGTTGGCGATGACAAAATTGTTTGAATTATCGGGATTAATCCATAAATCGTGAAAATCGCCGTGCGTTCCCGACAAGGTTTCCCAGGTTTTGCCGCCGTCGTTTGAACGCAGAGCAGGAGCGGACAAAACATAAACCGTGTCTTCGTCCTTCGGGTCAACGAATAATTCGATGTAATACCACGCGCGCTGTATCAAACGATTGTCGTTTGACACTTGCTGCCATTTCTTGCCTGCATTGTTTGAAACATACAGACCGCGAGTGTCTTTATTCGAATCGCTTTCGATTAAGGCGTAAACTTTTTCAGGATTGGAACGGCTGACGGTAATCGCCATTTTCCCCATTTCTTCCGGCAAGCCTTCAGACATCTTTTCCCAAGTCTCGCCGCCGTCGGTTGATTTATACAAACCGCTTCCGGGTCCGCCGCTGATTACTTTCCAGGGCAAGCGACCGTGTTCCCACATTGCCGCATACATTATCCGGGGATTATTCCAATCCATCGTCAGTTCCGCCGCGCCAGTTTTCTCATCAACATACAAAACATTTTTCCAAGTCGCTCCGCCATCAGTTGATTTGTAAACTCCGCGTTCTTTCGAATTCGAATACAGAGCGCCTTGAGCGGCAACATAAACTATGTCGGAATTTTTCGGATGAACTATAATCCGCGAAATATGCTGCGTCGCATCCAGACCGATTTTTTTCCAGCTCTTTCCCGCATCGGTTGATTTATAAACGCCATCGCCGTGATGCGTCATCACACCGCGCACGGCGTGCTCGCCCATTCCGACGTAAACTACATTCGAATCACTTTCGGCAACCGCAATCGCTCCGACCGAGCCGGTTTTGAAATACCCGTCCGAGATATTTCGCCAACTGACTCCCGCATCTTCCGTTTTCCAGAGTCCACCGCCCGTCGTCCCCATATAATAAGTTTTCGAATCGCCGACAACTCCGTGTGAAGCAACCGAACGTCCGCCGCGAAACGGTCCGATTGAACGCCATTTCATTGATTTGAAAATTTTGTTGTAATCATTAGGCGCGGTTTCTTTTGAAGTTTGCGCAGACAGATGGAAAACGCCGAAGTAGAAAACAAAGATAAGTATTAGGTGTTTTTGCATGAAACAGTTCTCAAAATTTATTTTTAGAATAGGATGCTTCCAAAAGAATAGGTTTATAATTACACAACTTTTTTATTTCCACATTATACCTTGGCAAATAGCTCTTTACAATCGGGCGCCAAAATGAAATCAGGCGATCAAACTTTGAGTAATTTAACCGATAAGCGAGGCGATGAAGAGTTATCAGAAATAGAAGTGAACCTCGATTTTCGACGACGGAAAAATGGGATAAAATCACCGCAGTTTCGCAAATTAAAAGTTTTAGCCGGCATTGATCGGCGTGATTACAATTATGATGTCTTTTGGGTAGCTTTCCCGCTTGTTGACGAAAATAAAAAGCCGCTGTTTGCCAACAATCTTTCCGAAAACGGATACTTCCTATTCAAGATTAAATACCATTATTTTTGAGTGCCTATTGAGTGCCAAACCAGCCAAATTCAGCAAAACTTAATAAAACTATTTTGAAGTAAAAAGTGAAAAATGCTGAATAAATCAAAGTAAAATGAACTTAGAAAAACTCAAGAAAACAGCCGAACAAGGCAATTTGTATATTCAGAAAGATGATTAATAATTTGAGGCTGATTCAATTCTTTTATTAGAAGCCATCTCAAAAATAGTTTGATAAACTTCGCTCTATGTCACGACGCGAAGAATTAACCGATGAACAATGGTCTTTGATTGAACCGTTATTTGATAAACCGCCCGTTGTGGTGACCCGCGGACGACCGCGCAGGTCTGAACGCGAAGTCTTGAACGGAGTGCTTTGGATACTACGTTCCGGCGCCAGATGGTGCGACTTGCCCGAAAGATTTCCGTCATACCAGACTTGCCATCGCCGTTTCCAGGAATGGGTTAAAGACGGGCGATTGCGAAAAGTGCTGGAAACGCTTGCCGATGACTTACAGGCTCGCGGTAAATTGGATTTATCCGAATGCTTTATTGACGGAACCTTTGTTTCGGCTAAAAAAGGGGCTTTTGTGTCGGAAAGACCAAGCGGGGCAAAGGCATGAAGCTCATGGCAGTGGCAGACCGCTTTGGTCTTCCTCTCGGCGTCCACACTTGCTCTGCTTCGCCGCACGAAGTCAAACTTGCCCGAGAAACTGTTTGCGAGCGGTTCACCGATGAGCGACCCGAAAAGATGATTGGCGATAAAGCATATGACTCTGACCCGCTCGATGCGGAGTTGGCGAAACTCGATATTGAACTGATTGCGCCCATAAAGCCAACCGCAAAAAGGCGCAAACGCAGGACGGCAGAAAACTTCGCCGTTACAAACGCAGGTGGAAAATTGAACGCCTCTTTGCGTGGCTGGGTAACTTTCGTCGGATTGTGGTTCGCTACGAATATCATTCGGACAATTACTTAGGCTTTGTTCATCTGGCTTGTATCGTTATTTTGTTGAGAAACTATTTTTGAGATAGCTTCTAAATACATTAGACAAATTTGAAATAATTTCGGGTTTCGAAGGACAAGAAAAAATAAATGTGATAGCTATGGAAATTCCTTTCTGGTCAATGACGGACTTTAAAGGAATTAATAAAAGGCTGTATGAAGCTGTAGAACAGAACTTAAATGACATTCTGCTTTAATGTTGCATCTGATTTATACATCTGAATTTTAATTTGCCTAAAATCGACTAAGATAAAAGGAAATTTGGCTGTAGAAGTTGTTAAAAAACTATTTCAAAAGGGAGCGAATTTGATGAAAAAATATTTCTTAAAGAAAATTATTTTGGGATGGGTGCTAATTGTTTCTTTTTTAATTCAAACCGCTTTTGCGCAAAATCGTCAGGCACCAGACCAAGAACTGATCGCCAAGCGCAATCAAATCGAAAAAGAACTCGAAGATATCGCCGTCATCGATCGCAAAGTGATGGTGCCGATGCGCGACGGAAAGCGAATGGCGGCGGATATTTACCGCCCGAAGGACGCTTCAAAAAAATATCCGGTTATTTTTTCCCGCACGCCTTACAATTTCAATTTCTGGGACGTTCGCCTCGGCGCCCCGCGAGACATGACGACCATCTTAGAAGCCGTGAAGCGCGGCTATGTCTATGTTGTGATGAATGAGCGGGGGCATTTTTTCTCTGAGGGCAATTACGACATTCTGGGCGCTCCCGTTACCGACGGGGACGACGCGATTACGTGGATGTCTTCGCAGCCGTGGTCGAATAAAAAAGTCGGCGCGATCGGTTGTTCTTCAACCGCCGAATGGCAGCCGGCGGTCGCCGCGCTCGGAAATCCCAGTTTTACGACGATGATTATACAGGGATTCGGAGCGGGCATCGGGCGCGTGGGACCGTACTACGAACAGGGGAATTGGTATCGCGGCGGCGCGGTGCAGATGCTTTTTATCGCCTGGCTCTACGGGCAACAAAATCAGGTTCGTCCGATGTTTCCGCCAAATACTTCACAAGAAGATTTGATTCGCGCTTCAAAGTCGTTCGATCTTGCCCAGCAATCTCCGCCCGTCGATTGGTCGAAGGCGCTCCGGCATCTGCCCGTAATGGACATCATCAAAGCGGTTGACGGACCGCGCGGCATTTTCGCCGACGAAATGCCCGTTCCGACCGGCGGCGCGATGATCAAAAGGACGCCCAACGATCCGGCTTGGTATAAGGGCGGAATCTGGCATGACAATATGAAGATCAATATTCCGGGATTCTGGTTCATGTCATGGTACGACGTATCAGTCGGTCCGAATCTGGCGGCTTACAATCACGTTCGCAAAACTGCTGACCCCGCAATCGCTGACAAGCAATATGCCGTGATTGCGCCCACTCTTCACTGCAGTTACACGCGCGCAACGGAAAATACGGTAGTCGGCGAGCGCAGCATGGGCGATGCCAGACTTGATTACAACGCTTTGACCTACGGCTGGTTCGATTATTTCCTGAAAGGCGAAAAGAACGACATTTTGAAAATGCCGAAAGTTCGATATTTTACGATGGGCAGCAATAAATGGCAGTCGGCGGAATCTTTCCCGCCGGCAGGCGTTCAGCCGATGACCTTTTATCTTTCGAGTAACGGAAAGGCGAATACTCTAAACGGCGACGGCAAATTAGTTTCGACGCCGCCCGCAAGCGATCAGCCAGATAGTTTTGTTTATGATCCGATGAATCCGGTTTCCTCGTATGGCGGCAACGTTTGCTGCACCGGAAACGCGGTCACCGGCGGCTCGTTAGACCAGCGCAAGATGGAAGAGCGCCCCGACATTCTCGTTTACAGCACCGAACCGCTGAAGGAGGGCATTGAACTGACTGGCTCGATTGACGTGACGCTTTATGTTTCTTCCGATGCCAAGGATACGGATTTTACCGTGAAGCTGATTGACGTCGACGACCAAGGGCGGGCATACAATCTGGACGAAACAATCCAGCGTATGCGTTATCGAGAAGGATACGACAAGCCACCGGTCTGGATGCAGACGAACAAAGTTTACAAAGTAAAATTCCAGCCGATGATGACCAGTAATTATTTCGCTCCCGGACACCGACTTCGCATTGAAATCTCCAGCAGCAATTTTCCCCGATTCGACCGCAATATGAACACCGGCGGAAATAATTATGACGAAACGAAGGGCGTCATTGCTCATAATAAGGTTCATCATTCCAAACAGTATCCGGGGGAAATAACGATAACTGTTATCAAAAAGAAGTAATCTTTATTTGAGTGATTTACATTCATTGAATGCGCAGAAATTTCCTTCCATTTGGGGCTGTGTCAGTTGCGCCTGCTTTCAAGCAAAGTCTGTACTTCGAATACATTATCTTGCTTAAGGGCAACGTATTAGGTAGACACTAGTTTCCACCTTTTTTGGGCAGGGAAACGGTTTTTACGTCAACAGTTATCTCTTTCAGTCGCTTTGCAACTTCTGGTGTCATTGATTCTTGATAACGTCCGCCCAGGTGTTTGGCAAAAAACTTTTCTGCTGCAGCGAGCATTGCCATACTATTGACAGGTCGCTGAAAGCCATGACCTTCGTCGGGTGCAACTATATATTCGACCGGCAAGTTTTTATCGCGCATGGAAATGACAATCTGATCACCCTCGATCTTGTTTACCCGCGGATCGTTTGCGCCATGAACAATCATTAAGGGGTTTTAATGCGCTCGACAAAGTTAAGTGGGGATTGCCGTTCAAGCTGCGCCCTGCCCGCGGCGGTAAAATCCCCGACGCGTATTTCGATCAATGATTCGCAACGACTCCCAATAAGGAGGAATTATTTCAAGCGTGGTGATCAGATTTGCCGGAGCGACTATTGCTACTGCTGCTCGGTATAAATCCGGTGTGAATGCAACGCCTGCAAGCGTTGCGTAACCCCATAGCCCCGCCGATGATTCCGACGCGCTTTTCATCAACAATGCCTTGTGCGACGAGGTGTTTAACTCCCCACGTTAAATCGTCCTGCATTTTTCGCCCCATTGCAAATTTTTTCGCAAATTTCGATCCGAATCTTTTACCGTAGCCGGTAGAGCAAAATTTGGTTGTAAAACCGCATAGCCGCGGTTCGCAAAAAACTGTGCGTAGGAGTTATACAGAAATAATTTAGGTTGGTGTTGTATCCAGCCAACCATAAAGGTTAATTTTTTCACCCGTGAGCCGTCTTTCAGAAACGGCTCAATTGCTTTTATCACCGCTTCTTCAATCGCTTCGAGACTTTCAAAAACACGATTCTTTAATTCCTTTCGCAGCTCTTTGAAAAGTCGCTCGACCGGATTTAGTTCCGGCGAGTATGCCGGAAGATGTTCAATCAACAGTTCTTCTCTGACTTTCAAACGAGTGCTGCGATGCGCCGCCGCCCCGTCCGTGATTAGTCTGACGGCTGTTTGCTCGCCGACGAAACTTGCAAATTCATCCACAAATACTTGAAAACTTTCCACCGTCATATCAGGCAAAATTAACGCAAACAATTCACCCGAACGCGGGTTTTAAAGCTGCTGACAAATATCCGTATTCATACCCGATGATTTGCTCTCCCGAGGGGCGAACCGCTTTTGCCGTCCATCTCCGCCCCAACTCGGTGCGCGTTCCAAAGCGCATCTCATCCTGAAAATAAAACGCTTCATCGGTTACTCGTGTGGCAAAGTTTTTTTATATTCGAGCTGTTCTTCCAAAGAGGCTTTTTTATTGAATGGGCGCGGCACTTTTGCCTTAATTCTCAACCGGGAAAAGAGCAGTGAAATTCCACCTTGTGTGTAACTGACCGCAAACTCTTTGGTTAAAAATTGACCTGCTTCGCGCTGACTGGCAAAGCCATTTTCCGTCGAGGCTCGCTCAATGACTTTTCTTTGTTGTTCATTACTGAGCTTTGACGAGCGCGGTTTCCAATCAAGCCGCAAATACTGACTCAAACCGTTATCTCGATATTTATGCCATAAATCATAACCGTGTTTTGGCGTGATTCCGCAAATTTGACAAGCATCTTTGATTGAATCGGTTTCCTGACTTTTGAGCAATCGCAGTAATTGAACTCGTAATCTGATCCGCGCATCTTTTTCCTTCTTTTCTTGTTCTCGCAATTGCTCAACGGTTTCAATAATAAGAGCCGGAAAATCTAATTTTCTCATTCGGTCAGCTTAACACACCTACCTTATTTATTTCTGTATTATAACCCCAGCCGTTGCGTGATTGCGGTCCGCCGTGAGGATTAACAATAAGTGGTAAATTTTTCGCGGTGACGCCTTTTGGCAAAGTCAGATATGCCGGAATTTCCAGACCGTCAGATGACTTGTAGCGAACAACCTGCATCTCCGCCATATGATCGCGCGGCAAACGTTCGCGCGTGCGGTATTGCAATGTCAACATTTTGCTGCGCCGGTCAAATAAATAAACTTCACCCGGTTCAACATCAGAGTAAACTGAAGTTAGCCACAATTGTTCATCCTTAGTGCCAGAAGCGAATTCGACAATTTTGCCGGCGAACTTGTTTTGCAGAAATTTGTAATCAGCGGCAAATTTGGAGTCTTTGTAATCGAAACGCAGTTTGTCGTCTTCGTAAAACGTCCAGATTATTTCGCCCGTTACATTTGAAAAAGACGCACCTCCAAAGTCAACGCGGTTAAGTGGATCACTTTCTACCGTTTCAGTTTTGCCGGTTTCGACATCCAGCAGCACAAGTTTCGATAAGTTTGTATCCGCGCCCTTGCTGGTTATCATATAAACGCGGCGATTGTCTTTGTGGAAACGAACAGGCGTGCATTCTTCAAACACGTTGCAGGAATAAATCTGTGTTGATTTGTCGCCGGCGTCGAGACGCAATATCTCGGTATCACCCTTTGTCGTCGAACGCCTCGCAAGCCGCAATTTATCCGCGTTATCAAACTGCCAGCCGACAAAGCGGTCGGTGTTTTGCCGCAACAGTGTGCGTTCGCCGGTGGAGATTTTTATCTTATAGAGATCATGCCATTTCGGGTCACGATCATTAAGCCCGACGTAAATTGCATCTGATTCGTTAAGGGGAAGCCGATAGATGTTCGTCTGCACTTTGCTGGCATTTGTTAGATTACGGGCGACTGGCACTTCAGTATCGGTCACCGGTTTTGAATCAACGGCGACGGCGTAAACGTTAAAATTCTCGTCGCCCCCATTGTCCTTATTAAACATGATAAATCTGGAATCCCGGCTCCAGAAAAAACTCGGAATCGGACGTGCAGTTTCGTTCGTTAAAACGCGGGCACGGTCAAACGGCTCATTAGCGCTTTTAACCCAGATGTTCATCGTGCCTTTGTACGGCTTGCGAAACGCGATGAACTTACCGTCCGGAGAAATTCGCGCGCCGCTGATTTCGGGATTACCAAAAAAGATTTCCCGGTCAATAATCGGCGGTAAATTATTTTGCGCTATAAACTGACGGCTACTGCCAGAAAATGAAAAACACAAAAAGAGCGTCAAAATGGAAATATAGACTTGTCTGAACATGTAATAAATCTTCATAGTTACTCCTTACCTTTTCAACTCAATAGCGTTATTACTCTGTATAACCGTTTTATTCTTTTTATTCAGAATGTTTTTTGCTATTTACTCGAATAGATTCTAAATTTATAAATTTCTCTAACCCATATTTCACTTCTAGAAAACATTGACCAATCTTTCAAATTCATTGCTGCAATTGCTTTTGCAATGCGCGCGAGACAGTTGAACTCCAGTTCATCTCGTCATTCGGAGCACCGGCGTTCGATAAAACAACGTAAGCGTTTCCGTTTTCATACAGACACATCACGCCGTTATGTCCGAGCCAATCTTCATCTCCGGTATGACGCATATAAATTCGTTTACTGTTTTTGAATCTCACTCCCCATCCATATCCATAGAAATGCTCTTCTATCGGTGAAATTCTGCTTGCTAAAGTTTGCTTCCCCCAAAGTTGTTCGCGGCTAGTTAGATTTAAGATTTTATTCTTTTCCAAAGTGAGCATCCATTTATAAATGTCTTCAGTCGTACTATAAATTCCTGTCGCTCCGCGATAACCCCAGTTAGGGACGCTTTTGCCTGCCTTGTAAATGGTCGGTCTTATTTTCTCAGTGTTTTTTACATTTGCAACCGGTGTAATAACCGCATTGTTTAAAGTGAACCCCTTTGTCGAGACAGAAAACTCACTTTTTTAAGGTGTCATTTTTGTTTCGCTAAATATTATAGTTTGTTCAAGCAAACATTCCGAGTTTGGAAAGCTAAAAGCGGCAAAATGCAATCTGTAAGTTTAGGCGTACCGGATTCGGCTGAATATGATTTACGTGGAAATGATATAGAAATAAATCTGTTTTTTCTTTATCACAAAGGACTGCTACTCCCGAACGAGTGATTATTCGTTTGCCACGCCAGTTGATCTCGCCATCTCAACCACCGACTTATATTCCATAACTCACATTAAAAGAGGTTTGCTAAGGCAAGCCTCTTTTCTCTTTTAATGTTCACCACTCTCTTTTTTCACTAAAATTAAATCTGAAAGTTCCGCCCGTAAATCGTTGTAAATTTATCGGAACGCGAATTGTCTCGAAATGAATCAATTATTTATGTCCGAAAAGCCGCGAAATGCCGCGAAATAAGTGTTACGCAACTAGCACGATTTGGCGCGAATTGAGGCGAAATGATTTTTCAGCGCGGGCGTCCAAACCGCCCGCGCGATGTTTTACTTAGATTTCAAAAATCCAGGCTTGATTTGTGCTGGTCGGTTCGCCGTTTCTGACAAATTCGTAGCCGCCGAGGATTAAAACGCGTTCGTC
Organism: Pyrinomonadaceae bacterium; assembly: GCA_030448055.1. Taxonomy (GTDB): domain Bacteria; phylum Acidobacteriota; class Blastocatellia; order Pyrinomonadales; family Pyrinomonadaceae. The sequence continues at coordinate 772,500 of JAUJNR010000001.1, read as the reverse complement.
TTTGAGCAGCGTAACTGATGCATAATGGAGAGATTTGCCGAAATTTCCCGCGACGGGCGAGAAAGACTTTGTTTGCGGGTTAAATATTTCCGCCGCCTCGCTGCCGCCCGCAATTAAAACTTTACCGTCTTTCAACAAAATTGCGGTTTCGCTAATTTTGAAACGGGCGGCGTTCATGTCTTTTGTCAATGAGAAGATTTCCTTTTCGGGATTGTAAATCTCCGCGCTTTTTAATCTGCCGCGCAAGTCTCGACTGTCCGAGCCGCCAAAAATTAAAACGCTTCCGTCGGCGAGAAGAACCGCGTCGTGTTTGTATCGGACGGCGTTCATCTTAGCGGAGATTTTTGTAAATGTGTTTGTTCTCGGATTATAAAACTCGGCGTCAGAAGAGATTTCGCCGCGTTTCTTTTCGCCGCCCGCGAGCAAAACTCTGCCGTCTTTTAGAGTCGTTGCCGAATGCGCATTGCGCGCGCTCTGCATCGTTCCGGCTGATTCAAAAGCGTTTGTTTCTGGATTGAACACTTCAGCGGCGTTCAAATTGCCATCGCCGTCCGAGCCGCCCGCGATTAAAACCTTGCCGTTTTCCAAAAGCGTTGCCGAATGCCCTGAACGCTTGTGTTTCAGATTGCCGACTGCAGCAAATCTCTGCGTTTTCGGGTTATAAACTTCCGCCGTATTTTCCGGTTTATCCCGATTCGACCAGCCGCCGGCAATTAAAACCCTGCCGTCCTTTAAAAGCGTCGCCGTGTGGCTGACAATCTTCTTGTTCGTTTTGTTTTTGAGTTTTACAAAAGCATTTTTGTCCGCGTCGAAAACCTCTACTTCGTCATAAAACACGCCATTTCTCTGCATTCCGCCGACGATCAAAACATTTCCGTCTGCCAGACGCGTCGCCGTGTGCGCGGCTCTGGCATTTTCCAAAACGGCGATTTTGTTGATGTTCCCGTTGTTTTCGACCAGATGCTTTTTCTGCACGCTGCATTCATTCGTAAAAAGAATCGAAATGACCAAGACCAAAACCGATTGATAATGCATAGTTTTCTCCTTTTACATTCAATACACCGCAGAAACTAGCTTTATAACACAAAATGTTCTTTAGATAATTTATCCCGTTAGATGCAGGACTGCTACTGACAAAATTAATGTTCGCCGTCATTGCTTCTGTCAATGACATATTCGCCGCGTGCGATTGCCTGTTGAAAACATTGCCGAATTGAGCAAATTCCAGCACGAGTAAAGAGTTTATTAAATATTTTTGAGTGGCAGGTCAGGTAAAGACTATTAAAGGTAGAATGGAAGGCTGAAAAACTTAAACGCTAATCCTGAATAGTGATAAACGATTCTTGTGGTTTTTTTATTGACAATAATCCTTTCTAATATATAAAATTCTACCATCGGTCTTTAACCTACGTTGAAAAAAGTAATTCGTAGAAATTATTTAACTTTTGTTTTCCCCATTTAGTGGCTGATTGTGCTGCCTGCTTGAAAAAATTATGAGAGAGAAATATTGCCGTCGGATAAAATCTTTGGTCGCTTATTCATTTCTTTTATTGTCCGGTTTGATATTGCTGCCGAGCGCCGGAAAAGCTCAGAATACCGTTGAATATCGAGGCTTTTGGATTGACACTTTTAACACGAATTTGAATAATCACGCCGACATTGTGACGGTTGTGAACAACGCGAAACTGGCGAAAGCCAACGCGCTTTTCGCACAGGTTCGGCGGCGCGGCGACTCGTGGTATTTGAATTCGATTGAGCCGACGCCCGACGGCATTACATTCCCTGAGGGTTTTGACCCGCTCGCTGATTTGATTGAAACGGCACACGCCGAAGGCATAGAGGTTCACGCGTTCGTGATCATGAGCGCAATCTGGAACAAAAATCCGACGGTCGCGGGCGGTTTGCCGATCAGCGCAAATCACGTTTTCAGAACTCACGGCGGTTTCAATCAGGCGAACGGACAAATCGAACCCGGACCGAATAATTGGCTGACGCGAACGCTGCTTCCCGACAACGCGACGAACGGCATTACGTTTCAGGGACATCGTTTCGGTGCGGATTTCTGGATTGATTTCGGTCATCCCGATGCCGCTGCATATACGGTCAATGTTTTAATGCAGCTTGTTAATAACTACGACATTGACGGTCTGCATCTCGACCGCATTCGTTACCCGGAATTGACGGCGACCGGACAAACGCCGAGCAGCGGTGCGAATATCGGTTACAACCCGAAAAACGTCGAGCGATTCCAGATTCGCAATAATATTCCGGTCGGCTCGACGCCGCCGACACCGGGCGATACGGCGTGGGCGAACTGGCGGCGCAATCAAGTAACGAATATCGTGCGCCGCGTTTATTTGAACGCGATTGCCGCCAAACCGCAACTGAAAATTTCCGCGGCGCTGATCGCCTTCGGCGGCGGTCCGACAACAGAAGCGGCTTGGACTTCGGCGGAAAGTTACTGGCGCGTTTATCAGGATTGGCGTGCGTGGACCGAAGAAGGAATCCTTGACATCGCTATTCCGATGAACTACAAACGCGAACACACCGCGTCGAACGTTCCGCTTTTCGATACCTGGAACGAATGGATAAAAAATCATCAGTATAATCGAATATCGCTAATCGGACTCGGTGTTTATCTGAACGGAATTGAAGGAACTTTGCGCCAGACGCGCCGTTCGCTCGCGCCGTCGTCAACGGGTCAATCGGTGAAAGGCGTAGTTTTTTATTCGATGGCAATCACGAACGAAGCGGTAACGGCAAATCCGTTTTCGATTCCGGCGGGACAAAATACGATAAGACGTTCGTTTGCCGAATTTGCATCGGGTTTGACAACCGGAAAGTCCGTTGACGGATTGACGCTTTACGAAGATCAGACCGCTAATCCGACTCCGGTTTTCGCGCAACCCGCGACTGTTCCCGTGCTCCCTTGGAAATCTGCGCCAACAAAAGGACACGTCAAAGGTTTTGCCAGACGCGCGGACAACACGCCGCTTGACACGGCAACGGTGACGATTAAAAATCTCAACACGAACACGGAAAGAACGACCGAAACCGATGGCGGCGGATTTTTCGGCGCGGTTGATTTAACGCTCGGACAATATTTTATAAAAGCCGTTTTGAATAACGAAACTCTTTATTCGTGCGTCGCGGAAGTTACCGCCGGAACGGTCAAGACCACCGATTTACAAGTTGAAACAATCGCGCCGGTGACTTCCGCCGCGATGAGTTCAACTGTACCCGGCGGCATCGGCGGCTCACGGAACAACAGTGTCAGAGTAACTTTATCGGCAACAGACAATTGCACCGGCGTGGAAAAAACCGAATATTCGCTGGACGGCGGCGCAACTTGGATTTTATACACGGGAAGTTTCACGATTTCTCAACGCGGCAAAACGACCGTCAGTTATCGTTCAATTGACCGCGCCAGCAACGTGGAAACGATTAAAACCGAAACTGTATTGATAAAACTTCCCCGGTAGATTTTTCAGCTATAGTCAAAAGAAAAAGGATGACTCGATTGTCGTCCTTTTTTAATTAGAAATATTATTTTGGCAATAATATACTTGACTCACCTAAGCCAGACTTTGTGAGCTAAACGTGAACACAACAGTCACTGCAAGATTGTTGGGACACGGCGATTTACGAAGCGTTCACAGATACGAGAGAGGAAAAGAAATAATGAACGAAGCGGTCGGACTTCTTGAGAATCCTGCCAAAACCCTACCACTTGCACGAAAGGGTGAAACCAAAAAAGCTGTAAATTATTGAAAACAAATGGCGGAGTAGAGGAGGGTCGAACTCCTGACCTCTGCATTGCGAACGCTGAATTATGTATTTTTCGTTTCGCGCAAAACTCAATAAAAACCCCATAAAACTTAAACTTCGTCCAGACTTCAAGCGGAAAATAATTGAATAAAATGGAACGATTTTGAATATAAATCGTGCCAAAATCGTACCAGCTGAGGTACCAAGTCATAGTTCAATTTACGGTCGTATACTGTGCCGGATTTAACGATTCGGTTTATTCGACTGAAGTTGCGAATATCAGCGAGCGGATCAGCATTCAAAATGACCAAATCCGCTAGTGACCGTTTGAATTAATTTCTAATTAACCCAAGTTGCCAGTTATAGATTTGAGGTTTATCAAAATGCTGCTTCAAGTCAATTGAAAAGTTTTAACTTAGCCAGTTCTTACCCAATACATAAATGCGGTAGCTTTAACTGCTTTTCGATTCCGGCGATTTGTTTGCAATTGACACAGATAAGCTGCTTGATATTGCTTTTGACGTTGAGCATCAAGCAGCTTAACTTTCTTTGCCGTTAATTTAGATGGACTCAGTTTTGAAACATCTGAAAAAAGTAAACCTCAAAAGCAAAGCGATAGCGAACAAAATTTGGCATTGCGGTTTAACGCCGAGTTAAATCTCGTTGCGGAAACAAAGTTGATGTTAACATTTGCGTTGGTATCGGCTCGGATGTTTGTGTCAGAGTGGATGTCGGTGAGGCAACCGCGCCGCCCCACAACGGGGCAGAATCACCAGCCGGGTTAGTGGTTACCTGCTGCTCATCCGTGCCATCCGTGCTGATTGTGTAGATGTTGAAGTTGGCGTCGCGAGTGCTAAAGAACGCGATCCGAGTGCCGTCGGTCGAAAATGACGGCTCGAACTCACCATCCAGAGTAGTGGTCACCTGCTGCTCATCTGTGCCGTCCGGGTTGATCGTGTAAATGTCACCATTGCGATTGCGACTGCTGGTAAACGCGATTCTGCCGTTTTGTACCGTCGGAGTTGGCGTCGGTGTAGGAGTCGGCATTATTGTTGGCGTCGGTGTTGGCTCAGGTGTTGATGTTGGAGTTATGGTTGGTGTCGGAGTCGGTGTTGGTGAAGCGAGCGCGACGCCCCACGACGAACTGAAATCATCAGAAGCCGTGTTAGTGGTTACTTGCTGCTCGCCTGTGCCGTCCGGGTTGATCGTGTAAATGTCAGCGTTGCCGTTGCGGTCGCTGGAGAACGCGATGCGCGTGCCATCAGGCGAAAACGACGGTTCTGCGTCAAAAGCCGTGTTAGTGGTGACGCGCTGCTCGACTGTGCCATCCGTGTTGACCAGATAGATGTCATTGTTGCCGTTGCCACCGCTGGCGAACGCGATGCGCATGCCGTCCGGCGAAAACGACGGAGCGAAATCAATATCCAGGTCAGTAGTCAGACGCTGCTCGCTTGTGCCATCGGCGTTGATCAAATAGATGTCCGTGTTGTTGTTGTTGCGAATGCTTTGGAATGCGATGCGCGTGCCGTCGGGCGAAAACGACGGAAAGCCATCAGGAGCCAGGTTAGTCGTGATGCGCTGCTCGTTTGTGCCGTCAACGTTGATCACATAGATGTCAGTGTTGTTGTTGCGAAAGCTGGCAAACGCAATGCGAGTGCCGTCCGGCGAGAACGACGGAGCGGAATCAGGAGCCGGGGTCGTGGTGATGCGCTGCTCGCCGGTGCCATCGGCGTTGATCACATAGATGTCAGTGTTGCCGTTGCGAAAGCTTTGGAACGCAATGCGCCTGCCGTCGGGCGAAAACGCTGGCAGCGAGTCGCTAGCCGTGTTAGTGGTGACGCGCTGCTCGCCCGTGCCGTCCGGGTTGATCGTGTAAATGTCAAGAATGCCGCTGCGATTGCTGGTGAATGCGATTCTGCCGTTCTGTACCGTTGGCGTCGGAGTTGGCGTCGGCGTCACTGTTGGTGTTGGAGTAGGCGTTGGTGTTGGCGTCGGAGTCGGTGTTGGTGAGGCAACTGCACCACCCCACGACGGATTTTCATCACGAGTCGAGTGAGTCGTGATGCGCTGCTCATCCGTGCCGTCCGTGTTGATTGTGTAGATGTCACGATTGCTGTTACGAATACTGTCAAACGCGATGCGCGTGCCGTCAGGCGAAAACGACGGATTGAAATCAGAAGCCGTGTTGGTGGTCACGCGCTGCTCGTTCGTGCCGTCAGCGTTGATCGCGTAGATGTCAAAGTTGCCGTTGCGAAAGCTGCTAAAAACGATGCGCGTGCCGTCAGGCGAAAACGATGGCGAGATATCAGAAGCCAAGTCAGTCGTGACGCGCTGCTCGTTTGTGCCGTCCAAGTTGATTACATAGATGTCAAAGTTGAAGTTACGAAAGCTGGCAAACGCGATGCGAGCGCCGTCGGGCGAAAACGACGGCTCGGAATCAAAAGCCCTAGTAGTGGTTAAGCGTTGCTCGCCTGTGCCGTCGGTGTTAATCACATAAATTTCAAAGTTGAAGTTGCGAAAGCTGCTAAAAACGATGCGCGTGCCATCGGGCGAAAATGACGGAGCGAAATCATTAGCCGGGTTAGTAGTCACGCGCCGCTCGTTTGTGCTATCGGCGTTGATTACATAAATGTCAACGTTGCCGTTGCGATTGCTAGTAAACGCGATGCGCGTGCCGTCGCGCGAGAACGATGGCTGCTGCTCAAAACCCGAATTGGTGGTCACTTGCCGCTCGTCGGTGCCGTCCGGGTTGATCGTGTAGATGTCAGCGTTGCCGTTGCGATCGCTGGTAAATGCAATTCTGCCGTTGAGCGGTGTCGGTGCGGCGGCAACTAAGTCAAAGAAGAATTCTTGATTGCCATTGCCGGTGTTTTCCCATTGTATCAGCGCCGCTCCGTTCTCTTGTGAAACACCGGCGACATCTAATGCCTTATTGCTGTTAACCGAAATCACCCGGTAATAACCCGAATCAGTCGCCTCGATTCGCCAACGCTGATTCAAGCTGTTATTGCTCGTCCACTGCCCAACGATTGCTCCGTCCTCCATCGAAGCTCCCAACACATCTAAGACCAATCCGCTGTGCTTGACCGTGATCGTGTAAGTGCCGTCCGGTTGTCTTGCCAGGATGAACTGCTGATTGTCGCCGTTGTTGCGCTCATATTGAATCAGACCCGTGCCTTCGGCGGTCGAAAAGGCGGGGATGTCGAGCGCTTTCTGGCTGTGGCGCGCGACAATCACATAAGTGCCGTTTTGCAGTTCCTGCAATGGCGCAGACAAGGTGGCGCTCTCGGTCGTCATGGCACGGCTCGTGGCGCCCGGCACTAACAGTAAGACCGTCACTAAACTAAAAGCGAAGAAAAGCGGCAGTAAAACGAAAACGGACAGATTGGTATTCTTAAGCATTGTGAACTCCTTATAGTGGCTGAACAATTGATTGTTGATGATCAAGCGAGGCTTGCAACTTTTTGGAATGCGAAGAGCATAGCACGAAAGATTCGCCCAGTCCACTTTTTTATTTGAAGATTTACAAACAATCAGCACGAAACTAACTTCCTCTAAGTAACCCAAGTTGCCAGTTATAGAATTTGATATTTGAAAATAGAAAAGTCCTCTTTTAGAATGCGTGTCGCCAAACAATTTCATAAAAGAGGACAAACGAATGTGCCATAGCGCTCTTGCAATAGACTGTTTTATTGACGATTTTCTCAAGGCGAGCGGACACCGTGAAGATTGCCGCGTTGAAGTCTCGGACGCGGAAGTCATCACTATTGCTATATGCCGCGATGCTCCATTTCGGCGGTAACTTTCAACGAGCGCGCCTTATCTTGCACGAACTCGGACTGGTTAGACGCCTGCTTTCGCGGTCGCGCTTTTGGCGGCGGATGACGCGGCTCTCGGACTTGATTTACCGTCTGTTTCATCAACTCGGAGCAAGTTTCAAAGAACTGCATTGGGAACTGCGTTACTTGCTTGATTCGTTTCCCGTGCCGGTGTGCGACAATATTCGGATTGCTCGTTGTCGAATAATTCAAGATGAACAATATCGCGGGAAAATGACCAAACGCCGCTTCTTTTATGGCGTTCGGGTGCAGATATTGACCACCTCGGACGGCGTTCCGCTGGAGTTTTGTATCTTGCCGCGAGCGTGTAGTGATTTGCAGGGGCTGGCGGAACTCGCCCTTGATTTGCCCGAAGCGGCGGAACTGTTTGTTGATGGCGGATACAATTTCTATGAATGGGAAGACTATTTGACGGAAATCGAAACCGTCAGGCTGCAAGTTCCGCGTCGAAAAAATTCGCAGCGAGGACGGGAGCCGTGGCTGGAAATCTACAAATCGCTTGTTAGAAAATACATCGAAACAACGATTGGCAAGATTGCTAAATTGTTTCCAAAAAAGATTCATGCGACTAATCTCGATGGTTTCCTGTTGAAAATCGCCTTGTTTTTATTCGCTTATCAAGTTGATAAGGCTTTTATTCAATAACTGGCAACTTGGATTAAAGTTAGACAATCTCGCCAACTATTTTCAATCTACACGGCGTGAGACATCCATTCCAAGCATCTTTTTTATTATTAGAATCAAATCGTCAATTTTGTTTTTCAATTTGAGAATTTGCAGTTTCGGCAGAAAGAAGTTGACGTAATTTGTTTGGCATGTTACGTAAATATCGAAAGTTAATCTCTAGCAAAATTACTCTCAAAAATCGATTATTTTTAGTAATTCAAATTTTTGTAATTTCACGTAAAACAGACAAAACTTGTCCAGTTTTTGCTTACACATAGGTAACCTCATTTCTTGTCTGAATACTAAGACAAATCAAATTTACCAGAGAAGATTGCAGTTATCAATAAAGGCAGTTTCAACGCTCATAAAAATACAGCAATTGAAAATGTTTTTTAAGTTTACTGACTATAAGACGAGTAGCCAGGCAGTTGGTGACACAGTGTCACCAACTGCGGACAAATTTCCATCCATATAAAAGAAGTGACGCAGGTTCTCATATATTGAGAATTGACTTGCGTCACTTCTTTTAAGCGGCAGATAAATGGATGATCCGAGCAGGATTCGAACCTTCGACCAATAGTTAAAAGACTTAGAAATCTATTTTGATTAAGTTTTGATGAATTTGTAACAATTTGGTTTTGTTGCTTTTGCAGGAAACCGAGTTTACCTGCGTTTGCCTCAAAATGATGTTTTCGGACAGTTAACACATCAAAATCAGGTCAAATCTTCGCCGCGGTCAATTGATTCAAACTGTCACTGTGACAGTTAAGACTTTTCGGCTGTTCTAAGCTGTCACTGTGACAGTTAAGATTTTCATCCGGGTTTTGTTCTTTTTCACCGCCTAGTTATCCAAACCACTGAAACGCCAGATTATATGAACGGATTGTTTGCGGGGTTAGGTTGTCGAGAAACCGTTTTTCTTTGACAAATTGGTCAAAGGATTCTTTCAAGCAAAAAGGACTCATTTTCTTATCTCCATAGTCCGCTAGTCTATGCAATTAGGGAAGTTAATGAAGATTGAAGCTAAGTCCTTTTAATGCTAAAAATGGTGACTTAGGACAGAATTGAACTGCCGACACGCGGATTTTCAGTCTAATTATTTGTGTTGGTTAAATTTATCTAGGTTTGTTTCTGTCCTTATTTACTTACACTATTCGCACTTAAATAGCTTCTAAGTTTGGTTGAGTTTATCTAAGTTTAGGACTGTTAGACGCACAAAAGACGCACAAAAAGATAAGTGAATCCGAGTGTGCGAATAGTTTCGCTCGATTTCATTTTTCGGTGACGAAGAATATCACGGATCTCGTGGGGGAATGACAGACACGCCTGCTTCTGAAATTTTACAGCTCCTTCATCGGCATCGTATTTTTTATATTTGCCGGTGCTATCGTGGCTAATACTCAAGTCATCTGGATGGATATGTCTAATACTTGATGGTCTTGGCTAGAAATAGCACGCCCGCCATACATTACAGGCTCTCCAGTTACTTCATCAAATTGGACTGCCACTGTGTCAGTCGAAATATCCGGGTTAGTATTCAACTGACATCGTGTCAGTTGAATACTAACCCGCTTAGTTTCGGCTGCCACTGTGTCAGTCGAAATATCCAGACTTTGTGTTTCATTGTTCATAAAGACTAAAATTACTCCTGATTTTCTAAACTTCCAAAAACGCCCCTTTTCGGGACACTCGAAACAGAGTAATATTTGTCCCAATGAGCTACTCCCCAAAATAGGACATCTCTAAAGTAGAGATTCTCGGCTTGTTGAGCTACTCCCAAAAACGAGACCACGCTAAAGTAGAGTTTCCGAGCTTCGGTGATGCCGATCAAGAGCCTCAACCGGCGTTAGATTTCCGAGTGCCGAGTGCGGTCGGAAATGATTGTATTCCTCTTTGAAAGCCGTGATTTTCTCCTTCGCATCCTCCAACGATAAGAACCAATTAACATTCAAACATTCGTCTCGGAAGCTGCCGTTGAACGATTCAATAAACGCGTTGTCCGTTGGCTTTCCCGGTCGAGAGATGTCTAACACCACGCCATTTTCATACGCCCAAAGGTCTAACGCTTTCGAGATAAACTCGCTCCCGTTATCAACTTTTATGCGGTTTGGAACAACTCCTTTGACAAGCCGCAAACGATCCATCACGCGTACCACGTCCTCGCCCTTCAAAGATTGCCCAACCTCGATTTCCAAACACTCACGACTGTAATTATCGACTACAGTTAAGGCACGGAATCGCTGCCCGTCGAACAAGGCATCCATCACAAAATCCATGCTCCAGCATTCATTCGGAATCAGTAACGGCGAATGCGTTTGGCGATGCGCCGCCTTGTTCCGTCGCGGTCGCCGATGCCGCAGATTCAAACCTTCTTCCAAGTAAATCCGTCGCGTTCGTTTGTGATTGTCCCGCCAGCCTTCGCGCCGCAGCAGAACGTGAATGCGAGCGATGCCGTAGCGGACGCGCGTTTCAGCGATCTCCTTGATCCGTGCGCGAACGCCGCGGTCATCGCGCGGACCTCGCAGTTTGAAATAGACAACCGAACGAGCAGTCAGACAAACTCGGCACGCCTGCCTGACCGAGACGCGATACTCTTCGACCAGTTTTTTCACGAGTTTTCGCCGCTCGGTTGCCCTCAAAGCTTTTTTTTCAAAACGTCCTGCAGCATCTGTTTGTCGAGCGTCAGATCGGCGACCACTTGCTTGAGCCGCGAGTTCTCGTCTTCGAGCTGTCGGAGTCGCCGCAACTCCTGCGTTCCTAAGCCTGAAAACTTCCGCTTCCAGTTGAAAAACGTCGCCTCCGAGATGCCTATCTTCCGGCATACTTCCGCGACCGGCACACCGGTTTCCGCCTGCTTGAGAGCAAACACGATTTGTTGTTCGGTAAACTTCGATTTCTTCATAGCAATTATATCCTCTCATAGTTTTTTTGGTTTATAATTGCCTGAAAACTCTACTTTAGATTTGTCTCATTTTTAGGGAGGAGGTCAGTTGGTTAATAACTCTAGCTGAGATTAAAATCTTTATACTGCACCCCGCTAAGACAAAACGGTTTGCTTGAGAGTATCCTGTCAAAAATGAGGATACATAGCAATGAAAAAACGACAATGGACTTCTGAGCAAAAGTTGCAGATTGTGATGCAGGGCGCCCGTGGCAGACCGGTTTCGGAAATCTGTAACGAATACCTAATTGGACAATCGCAGTATTATTTATGGCGCGACCAGTTTTTGCAGAATGCGGGTAAGGTTTTTCGAGATGCCACGGGCGACGCAGCAGCAAACCCGGCTCGAACGTGAGAATGAAAAGCTCAAAGCGATGGTTGGCGAGTTGACGATGGAGTTAAAAAAAAGCGATTGGTAAAGCATTATCGCTGCCGTTCAGTTCTACGAGTTTTGGCAGATGCGTCGTTGCTCGAGCAGATTCGAGATCTCAAAGCGGAGCATCCATTCTGGGGTTATCGACGAGTTTGGGCTTACTTAAAATTTGTCGTTCGGCTGCCGGTTAACAAAAAACGTATTTACCGGCTTTTGAAAGAAAACAATTTGCTGGTCAAAGCCGATACGCGCCTGCTGGCGAAACGAACGAGCAGCACCCGAAAGCCGCGCCCTTCGACAATCAATCAGTGGTGGGGCATCGATATGACAAAGGTAATGACCCGTAACGGTTGGGCGTATGTCGTGCTGGTTCTCGATTGGTATAGCAAGAAGGTCGTCGGGCATTATTGCGGCGAGCAGTCGAGCAGCCTGGCATTGGCTGGCGGCGTTAAATAAGGCGGTTAATCGTCAGTTTCCCGCAGGCATTCGGGAAATGGAAACCGAGCTGAATCTAATGAGTGATAACGGGTCTCAGCCGACCAGCCGCTCGTTTATGGAAACCTGCGCGGGGCTGGGAATCAAGCAAGCGTTTACCGCTTACAATAATCCGAAGGGCAATGCCGATACGGAAAGAATGATGCGGACTCTCAAGGAAGAGTTGTGCTGGCTGCGAGAATGGAAATCGGTTGTTGAGCTGAAAACGGTACTCGATACTTTCGTCGAGGAATTCAACTCGGGTTATCTGCATTCGGCGCTCGGTTATAAAACGCCGAATGCATTTGAAAAGGAATACTTTGAAAACGGGCGGGCGACTCACAATGGCAGCTTGATTAACGGGGTGCATTACATCTTTCAATTAAAGCCCACATTTATCGCTTATGAAAATATTATTCGTAATCTTATCATTCGCATTTTGTCTTTTTGCATCTTCTAGTTTTACTTTCGGACAGATTTGCCCAAAATTCCCGTGTGTCGTTGACAGTGAAGATTCAGGTGAAGTTGCTAGTGCGGCAATTGATAACTTTCTAGCTCACATTGACGGTAGTAGTGAACGTATTTTTGTTATTGCCCGTCTTGGCTCACAGGAAACAAGTTCCAAAAGTAATCTAAACCTTAACCGCTTGTGTGATGCGCGTGATTACATTCTTTGGCGTTTTTCGGGACAACAAAGCAGGATTAAGATTGATTCACTTTCAACAATTTTTGCTGAAGGTGAAGGCATTAAAGGCGAAGGACGTATTGAATTTTATCTAGGCAGTAAGTTACTTCTTACTCGGATTATCAAGCGTAATAGAGAAGCAAATCTGAATTGTTGTGGAGAACTTACGCCAACAGAAAGAAAACAGAAACAGAAAGATTGCAGCGATTGGAAAAAAATGGTGCATCAAACAAACCATTAAAGAATAGATTGAGTAATTCTGATAGATTTAAGAGAAAAGGATTATCATCACAAACTACACAAACTACCGCTTTATGGGATCTCAAAAACGCCCCTTTTCGGGACAGTCAAAAAACGTGTCATAAACGACCCTTTTTGAGACGAAATACTTAACTAATATTGGTTTTTAAAAGCATATCAGAGAACCGACAAAACTATACTGCTCCCCATTAAGACAAAGCTGATTCAGAGTGAGTATTCTAACCGAACAGGAGAATACTTTTTTATGGGAAGAGGACGCAATTGGACAGCGGAAGATAAAGCAAAAATCGTCGTTCAAGGGTTAAAAGGTCGCCGTGTGGCTGAGATTTGCAATGAATATCAGATTCATCAAACACAGTATTATAAGTGGCGCGAACAGTTTTTAGAGAATATTCCAAAGCTCTTTGACACGGCAAAGCAAAGTAAAAAAGAAACTCAGCTTGAGCGTCAAGTGCAGAAACTCAAAAGCATCATCGGGGATTTGACAGTCGAGTTAAAAAAAAGCGATTGGTAAGATTTATCCGCTGCCGGAGTTTAGCCGTAGCTGCTCGCGATGCAGAGGTTTTGCCGATTATCCGAAAGCTTAAAGCGGAACATCCGTTTTGGGGTTATCGAAGGATCTGGGCTTACTTGAGTTTTGTCGAGCGATTGGTTATTAACAAGAAGCGCGTTTACCGACTCTTGCGGGAAAATGATTTGCTTGTCAAAGGTGATGAGAGATTAAAAGCAAAACGTGTGTCGAACGGGTCAAAGCCTCGTCCCCATAAGCCGAACAATTGGTGGGGCGTGGATATGACAAAAGTTCTAACCCGAGAAGGTTGGGCTTATCTGGTGGTCGTTAATGATTGGTTTACAAAGAAGATTTTAGGCGCGTTTGTCGCTGAGCGATGCCGTGCTGCCGATTGGCTCGAAGCAGTCAACCAGGCAGTTTGTCGGCAGTTTCGGCAAGGCATTCTGGAAGCCGAAACTCTGGAATTAAACCTGATGAGTGATAATGGCAGCCAGCCGACATCTTTGACCTTTATGCGCGAGTGCCGAGCCCTTGGCGTTCGGCAGGCGTTCACCGCTTATGCCAATCCGAAAGGAAACGCTGATACCGAGCGGCTGATGCGCACCATTAAGGAAGAACTCTGCTGGCTGCGCGAATGGGCATCGGTTGAGGAGTTAGCGATTGAGGTGGAAAAGTTTGTCGAGCATTTCAACGCGTATTATCTGCATTCGGCAATTGGTTACAAAACACCGAACGCATTTGAAGCGAAATGGTTCAAAAATAATTAAATTACTCGCTCTCAGGCAGCTTGATTAAAGGGGTGCATTACAAAACATTGTCACAAAACCTAGCTGACTGGTGTTCTAAAAGTGAAGAATTAAAACTCTCTTAGAGAAAATCAATGAACAAATCTAAAATATCATTTCTATTATTAACGCTTATATTAATAGCCTTTTCGCAGCTAGGTTTTAGTCAATCCGACAAAGCAAAAAAGATTGATGAATACGTAACGCCGTTCGTTAAAGCTGGTCACTTTTCCGGTGTTATCTTGGCTTCAGAAAATGGAAAGGTGATTTATGAAAAGGCTTTCGGTCTGGCAAATGCGGATTATAAAATCCCGAATCAATTAAACACTCGAATTGGTATTGCTTCCGTCACCAAGCCGATGACGGTTGTTATTTTAAACCGTCTGGTTGAGAGCGGTAAGATTTCGCTCGACGATAAACTGGGCAAATACATTCCCCATTTTCCGAATGGCGACAAAATTACCATCGGTCATTTGAAAAGTCATCGTTCAGGTATTCCGCATCGAGTTATGCCTCCCGAACAGGAAACAATTTCTTACACTTCAGCAGGATTCGTCGAAAAAGTTAAACAGGCAAAATTGGAGTTTGAACCCGGTTCGCAACGTACTTACAGTTCTGCCGGATTTTCCGTTTTAGCACGGGTTTTAGAAATCGCTTCGGGAAAATCTTACGATAGGCTTTTACAGGAATACGTGTTCGCTCCTGCAGATATGAAAAATTCGCTTGATTTTAACGGCGAAGTGATTATGGAGCGAAGGGCACAAGATTATCTGCTCGACTCAAACGGATATATTAACGCCCCGCTTAAAGATTATTCATTTCTGGTTGGCGCCGGCTCAGTTTTCAGTACGGCAAGTGACGTTTACAAATTCGGCGAAGCTGTTTTAGACGGAAAATATGGCGCAACCTCAAAAGTCGATTTGATTGGAAAAACCGTAATTAGATCAGACGGAACAACGAATGGACATCGCGCTTATTTGGAAATCGAACGCGACAAAAAATATGGATATGTACTGCTTTCCAATCTTCCGACAGGTGCATTCGATATAATTTCACAGGGCTTGACGGACATTCTGCAAGGAAAGGAACCTAAACCGATTGCACCGAGTCCGAAAATCATTCCCAATCCGAACAAAAATATAACCGAGTTTTCAGGACCCTATAAGCGTACCGACGGTATCAAGGTTGAGGTGGAATTAAGAAATAATTTTCTTTATGCTCTCGGCATCAAATTTTACCCGATAAAACCGGATTGTTTTTTTGAGTATAAATACTATGGAGAAGTGTGTTTCGCTCGGGAAGAGTCCGGCAAAATCAAAGAGATGAAATGGAAGGGAAACGGGTTTGAGTTCTTTTACGTCAAGCAATAATTCAAATCCCATAAAGGACCCTTTTCGAGACAAAACTTAATTATTGTCGCATTATGGACACAGGAAAATATTGGACGGGAATTGCAGATGTTACCTCAGACGAAATGCCTCCAAATATCTCAGGTGCAGTTTACCGCGTTCTTACTTTTGCCGAGAACTATGAGGCTTTCATTCAAAAAGTAACTGATGTTCTGAAAAATTCAGGTGATACTTTGTTTATAATCGAAGACCCTGAAAATCTAACCGAGTTCTTAAAACATAATTGGTTAATAGAAGACCACGAAATTTATGAAATGATGCCAACCGCTGAAAAGAATCAGGATGATGTTGTAAGCGGAGAAATTCAATATTATTTCGAAGAAGCAGTTTAACAATTAAAGTGTCTCGAAAACGCCCGTAAATTAAATAATCAAAAATGTCCCCTAAACGACCCTTTTCGAGACAAAATTTGAATGGCTGAATACAACAAAGATTTGATTTTCGCAAAAATAAGTCAGACTTTTCCGAATGAAGAGGCAGAAAAGATTTTCTCTATTCTGAACAATTCATCGGAAAGAAATGAAGAGAGAACCCAACTCGCAATATTAAAATTATCAGAAGATAATTTAGAGGAGTTGCAACGACTTTTAGAAATCGCAAAAGCCGATTGGAGAGATGTTTTAGCTTGGGCGGAATCACCAGAAGAAATGAAAAATGATACTTGGAAAATGGATGCCGACGAAGTAAAAAAGATTCGTGAAAGAGACCGACAACAATACCTTAACTGATTAAATAGTTAATTCTTCTTGTCTCAAAAACGCCCCGATACTGTTGTCGAATTCATTTGAGATGATTTTACCTTTATAATCAGACCATTCCAACAATCAAAGGAGCAATATTGTTATGAGTCTGAAACCGTCTGTTATTGAACCGGTTCCTGAGCAAACCGCGCGAGTGGCGCGAGCGGCATTTCCAAAAGGCAATCTGTATATTTCAATCCGCGATCAGCTCGGCACTTTGTTTGAAGATGCCGATTTTACTACGCTTTATCCGAAGCGAGGGCAGCCGGCTTTCGCTCCGTGGCGACTGGCATTGATTACGATTATGCAGTTTTTGGAGAACTTGTCTGATCGTCAGGCTAGTGACGCCGTGCGTTCCCGCATTGATTGGAAATATGCTTTAAGTTTGGAATTAACCGATGCCGGATTTGATCACTCGGTGTTGAGCAATTTCCGTGAGCGGTTGGCGGCAGGCGAACAACCGGCTTTACTGCTTGATCAGGTGATCGAACTGCTGAAAGAAAAGAATCTTTTTGAAGGTGCGGGGCAAACAGAGAACCGATTCGACCCATGTGCTCGCCGCAATCCGCGTGATGAATCGACTGGAACTGGTGACCGAAACAATGCGCGCCGCATTAAATGAACTAGCTGTTGTTTCACCGATCTGGCTAAGTTCGATAGCATTGCCCGAATGGTTTACTCGTTACAGTGCAAGAATCGAAGATACGCGCCTTCCGCGCGGCGAGCAGGCGCGCGAAGAGTTCGCCCGGCAAGTCGGCGAAGACGGCTTTCAGCTGGTTGCCATACTTCTGAAACAGCAACCTGAGTTATTAAAGCTCGAAGCGGTTCAAACACTGCAAAAAGTCTGGCAACGACACTACACGCGCAATGAAAGCGGCGAGATTGGCTGGCGAAAAAACGCTCTTCTTTCCAGAGCCGCCACGGCTATTGAATCACCGTATGATATAGAGGCTCGGCACAGTAATAAACGCCAGCTTTCGTGGACGGGATATAAGGTTCATGTGAGTGAAACGTGCGATGCCGATCTCCCGCGCCTGATCACTAATGTTATGACGACAGCGGCTACCGAACAGGATGTCGCCTGCACCGCCGCAATCCATCAGTCATTAGAGAAAAGCCATCGATTGCCGGGTCGGCACTTTGTTGACGCCGGTTACGTCGATGCCGGTTTATTGGTGGAAAGTTCCAGCCGTTATGCGGTTGAACTGTTCGGACCGACACGCCTCAATCCGAGTTGGCAAACCAGAGCCGGCGGCTATGATCAAGCGCAGTTCCAAATCGACTGGGTTAATCAAATCGCCGTGTGTCCGGAAGGCAAGCAAAGCATTTATTGGCATGAATATCAGACCAATGAACGCTATTCGCGCCCGGTGGTGACAGTCAGATTCAAACCAAAAGATTGCCGCCATTGTTGCAATCGCCATCAATGTGTTAAATCCAAATCCGGTGCGGCGCGATCTTTGAATCTGCCGCCTCGACCGCTTTACGAAGCATTGGAGATGACTCGCAATCTGCTTATAAGTGAAGACGGACGTCGTGAATATCAAAACCGCGCCGGTATTGAAGGGACACTTTCGCAAGCCGTGCGGCGGGGCAGCTTTCGCCGGTCAAGATACCGGGGACTGCAAAAACTCATCTTCAGGAAGTAGCAACGGCAACGGGCATCAATCTATTGAGGACAATCAACTTTCTGAATGGTAAGCCAATCGCTAAAACCAGAACTTCCAGGTTCGCTAAACTAGCACATTGAATTCGACAACAGTATCCGACCCTTTTTGAGATAAAGAATCTATTCGAGGTATTTTACTGTGTATCTAGAAGCCATCTCAAAAATAGTTTGATAAACTTCGCTCTATGTCACGACGCGAAGAATTAACCGATGAACAATGGTCTTTGATTGAACCGTTATTTGATAAACCGCCCGTTGTGGTGACCCGCGGACGACCGCGCAGGTCTGAACGCGAAGTCTTGAACGGAGTGCTTTGGATACTACGTTCCGGCGCCAGATGGTGCGACTTGCCCGAAAGATTTCCGCCATACCAGACTTGCCATCGCCGTTTCCAGGAATGGGTTAAAGACGGGCGATTGCGAAAAGTGCTGGAAACGCTTGCCGATGACTTACAGGCTCGCGGTAAATTGGATTTATCCGAATGCTTTATTGACGGAACCTTTGTTTCGGCTAAAAAAGGGGCTTTTGTGTCGGAAAGACCAAGCGGGGCAAAGATATGAAGCTCATGGCAGTGGCAGACCGCTTTGGTCTTCCTCTCGGCGTCCACACTTGCTCTGCTTCGCCGCACGAAGTCAAACTTGCCCGAGAAACTGTTTGCGAGCGGTTCACCGATGAGCGACCCGAAAAGATGATTGGCGATAAAGCATATGACTCTGACCCGCTCGATGCGGAGTTGGCGAAACTCGATATTGAACTGATTGCGCCGCATAAAGCCAACCGCAAAAAGGCGCAAACGCAGGACGGCAGAAAACTTCGCCGTTACAAACGCAGGTGGAAAATTGAACGCCTCTTTGCGTGGCTGGGTAACTTTCGTCGGATTGTGGTTCGCTACGAATATCATTCGGACAATTACTTAGGCTTTGTTCATCTGGCTTGTATCGTTATTTTGTTGAGAAACTATTTTTGAGATAGCTTCTAATAAAATCTAAAAATTAAATGAGCTGTAATTTCACAACCGGATTATGAACAGAAATTTGATTGATATTTCCAAAGTCTTTTGTCACCGGTGTGAATTTTTTTTGCTGCTCTTTTTCTTAACTTTTCCCGTATTCTCTCAACTTCCAAAACTTAATGCGCTAAATGCAACAACAGAAACTGTTCCTCGAATCGAAGGCGGTGAATGTGCAGTAATAGTTCCCCCAAATGAAAAAACCGAATGTGGTTATTTGGTCGTGTTTGAAGACCGAAGCACAAATAAAGGCAAAACAATCAGGTTGCCTTTTATCAGGATGAAAAGCGATAGGGCAGTGCCCCTTCCCGACCCAATACTTTATACGGGCGGCGGACCGGGAAGCAGTTCGCTCGGACAGGTCAGAAACAGAAGATACATTCCATACTTAAAGAACAGAGATTATATTCTTTTTGAACAACGCGGCACGAGATACTCACAGCCGAGTTTAGAGTGTCCCGAAGTTAATGAGGCGCGCCTCACCGCGACCAAACAAAACTTAACAAAATCCGATTACGTAAAAGCAGAATTAAAAGCCGTTCGCGCTTGCCGGGAAAAACTGCAAAGCCGAGGAGTTAATCTTTCAGCTTATAATAGTGCAGCAAGCGCTGCTGACATCGAAGAATTGCGCCGTCTTTTGAATTATCAGAAATGGAATTTATACGGCATTTCTTACAGCACGCGGTTAATGCTGACCGTGATGCGTTATTACCCGGACGGCATTCGGAGCGTGTTGCTCGATTCAGTATTGCCGCCTTCGGTTAACTACGATGAAACAAGTGTTGAGAGCGTAATGCGTTCGCTGAATTTGCTATTTAACACGTGCAAAATGGACGCCGAATGCAATGCTGCGTATCCAAATATAGAAGCACAATTTTACTTGCTTGTTCAGAGACTTGATGCTAAACCTGTTTTCGTTAAGGTTAAGAATCCCGAGTCCAAAACAGAAATTAAACTGTTGCTGGATGGAAAAGATGTTGTCAACGGCGTTTACAGTGCTCTTGAAACCGGATATAGACTTGGCTCGCTGCCTTCTTTAATCAGCAGAGCCGAGCGAAGCAACAATCAAGCATTAACCACATTAGCGGAAACAAAACTCGAAACCTTAGGTTTTTCTTGGGGAATGCGTTATTCGGTGTGGTGCTCTGAAGAAATGCCGTTTCAAAATCGCAGTTTGATAAAAAATCAAGTAAGAGCTGCCTTTCCGAAATTAAAAGGATTCGGCATCCAAAGCAATTTTCCAGCCATTTGCGATATTTGGAAAGTAAAACCTGCCAGTAAAATCGAAAGCCAACCGGTCAAGTCAAGCATTCCGACCTTGATTTTAGCTGGTCAATATGACCCGGACACACCGCCGTCTTGGGGAAAATTAGCATCAACTACCTTAACTAACAGCCGTTTCTTTGAACTTCCGGGCATGAGTCATATTCCGACATTCGGTAGTAGCTGCGCTCAGGAATTAGCAGTAGCGTTTTTTGCTAATCCGCAATCTGATTTTGATTCAAAGTGCGTTGAAAAAATGCCCCAACTCAAGTTTGAAGTGACAATCAACAAATGATTAAAATTGTTGATAAATATCATTCTTAATTTTATTTACAAAAGCAATTAAAAAACTGTATCAAAAACGCCCCTTTGGAACAGACAGAAAAGCGTGTCATAAACGACCTTTTTTGGCACTATTTTAATAACAGATGATAACGAAAGAACAAGTTATGCCGCTATTGCTTGAAGCCTGTCCATCTTTCACAGAAAAATGGGCAGAACATCGTGCATATTGGGAAGATGAACATTTGCTCTACATTGATTTAGGGGAATTTGCCCACCACCTTATCGAATTATACAAAAATAGTGAAACGGCTGAGTTTTCAACAGTTTTTGAAGTTACCGAGAAACTGCATCTTGAAGGTGATGATTACGTAAGAGAAGCTGCAACCATCGGATTGCTCGAAGGTATACAGAATATAGCTTCAAATGCTGATTACGGCGTTAATCCCGACGAGTTCATTCAGTATTTGAAACCTGAATCAGCCAAATGGTGGCAACAGTTGAATGGTTTTTGGGAAGGTACAATTCCTTATGTTGGTGCATCTATGAAGAAAGGTTAATTTGATAAGAAATCTGTCTCATAAACGCCCGTTAATGGGATAATCCAAAAACGTCTCATAATCGACCCTTTTTGAGACGGATTAATCTGTTTTAGATTTAGGATTAAACTTTCACTTATGCATATGCCTTTAATTATTAAAGTGCGAGATATGAAAATACAGCTAGGTATTTTATTTTTGCTTATACAGGTAATTTCATTGCCTGCACAAACCATAAACAATAAAGTTTCAATTGATAATAAGCTGAAGAGCAAGGTTGATTTAGCAGTTCAGAAAGCCGCTCACACGTATATGAATGATAAGCGGACGGTCGGGCTTTCAATTGGAATTTACAAAGACGGTAAAACTTATATGTATAACTATGGGGAAACGAAAAAAGGGTATAAAAAACTTCCCACCAAAGAGACAATTTATGAAATCGCTTCTATAACAAAAACATTTACCGGCTTTTTATTGGCTCAAGCCGTAATTGAAAAAAAGTTAAATCTGGATGATGACGTTCGTAGATATCTCGACGGCGATTATCCAAACTTAGAGTTTGCAGGGCAGCCTGTCAAGATTGTTCATTTGGCGAACCATACTTCCGGACTTCCGGGATTTTTACCCGACAAACCTGAACTATTTCAAAATGCGGACTACAACGAACTTCCATTTATTCTGACGAACGTTTACAAAAACTATTCGAGAGCTGATTTTTATCGGGACTTGCGCAAAATTAAGCTTAACAATATTCCCAGCAATAATTTCAAATATTCAAATAGTGGCACACAGCTTTTAGGCTATATTTTAGAGCGGGTTTTTAAAAAGTCCTTTGAAGATTTAGTGATGGAAAAAATAACGAATCCGCTGAAAATGAAGGATACTAGGATTACTCTGTCAAAATCTCAGAAAGCACGCCTGGCAACCGGATATGGCGGAAACGGAAAAGTTATGCCTTATCTTTTTAAGCAAGCGGAGGCTGAAGGAGGATTGCATTCGACAATTTCCGATATGTTGAAATATATAAAGTTCCAATTAAACGAAGAAAATCAAGCAGTCAAACTATCGCACCAGGTAACTTATGGAAATCTAAACGAAATGGCGACCGGATTATTTTGGAGTATGGATAAAGCTTCTGACGGAAGCAGAGATATTTGGCATAGCGGCGGAAGTTTCGGTTTTTCCAATTTTTGTCTCATCTCATTAGAATCAGATTTCGGAGTTATTCTTTTATCAAACGAAGCCGACCCGGATAAACAAAACCAGATTGGAAAATTGGCAGTAGAGATAAAAAAAGCGGTCAACTAACAAATATCAGGAAACATTAAGTAGAAGCAAACGAATCCCATAAAGGCCCCTTTTTTTAGACAGCTTTCTGTCAACTCAATTTTCAAAATAAGCCTCAAATTTTAATGGTCATTTCAACACGTCGATTTACTTCTTCCCAATTGACGTTCTGCATAAAAGCATCAATGTATTTCGCCGCAGCGGAACCGTAATCCATGTGATAGGAGTGCTCATACATATCCAGAATTCGGCGCGTCCGAAGCGGCGGAATGCTGACGGGGACGACCGCCAAGCGAAATACAAATCTTTGCGGAAAGTTCCCTGCTCGACCATTTTTTCTAAATTTTGATTTGTCGCGGCAATGATGCGGACATCAATTTTGCGGGGCGAGATTTCGCCGATGCGAACGATTTCCTGTTCCTGCAGCACTCGCAACAGTTTCGGCTGCAGGGGGCAAAGGCATTTGACTGATTTCGTCGAGGAAGAGCGTGCCGCCGTCCGCGGTTTCAAACTTTCCTTTCGTATCTTGAGTAGCGCCCGTAAAACTCCCGCGTTTGTAACCGAAAAGTTCGGCTTCGATTAAACTTTCAGGGATTGCCGCGCAGTTAATCGGAATGAACGGATTATCGCGCCGCTTGCCGGAAAAATGAATCCCTTTGGCGACGAGTTCCTTACCCGTTGCGCTTTCTCCGGTAATCAGCACCGTGGCGTCCGAACGTGAGACGCGCCCGACGATGTTCAGCACCGCCCGCATAGCCGGCGAATCGCCGATAATGTTTTCAAGGCGAAATTTCTTATCAACTAGCTCGTCCAACTGCCGGTTTTCGCTTTTCGTCTCGCTGAAATTCAGCGCCCGTTCGAGCGTGAGCAGTACAGTTTGGAGCGTAGCGGAAGCTAACGGATGAGCAAATCAATGAACTAAAGAAAAAATTTTGATGAATCAGTTAAATATTTCCGAATTTCTGCGAGTGAGAATATATTACAAATATTTTGTTTTCCGTCGCTGAAGAAACTGGATAAAAGGCTCAAATGTCAGCGTGAGCTCCAGAGCCTTTTGCCCTCAATTTAAAAGTAATTGTTTTGTTATTTCTCCCGCCTTGTTTTTAAGATTGCATTAAGAAGGGTATCTGCTAATCCGGAATTCAAACTCTTGAGCTTCGTGTATTGTTCTTGTGCCGCTTTATTCTTATCAAGAGATAGTTGTATTAATCCAAGATTTAAACGCGCTTCATGGCAATTTGAATTTATCGAAATCGCCTGCTCAAGATATTCAGCTGCTTCCCGGTAAAGCCCTAGTTTAGAATAAGCGACACCCAAGTCATTATAAGCAGCAAAATAATCCGGTTTAAAGTCGATAGCGGTCTTAAAAGCTTTCATCGCTTCTTCGTATCGTCCTAGTTTGAGAAACGCAAAACCTAAATTATGCTGCATTACGCCGTCTCTTGGGTTGATTTTTATAGCGTTCAAGAACGCTTCGGCTGCTTCTTCGTAACGACTCGTGTTGATATAGGCTTTGCCCATATTATTGTGAGCCAGAGCATAATCCGGTCGGAGATTTATTGCCTGCCTAAAAACATTTACGGCTTCCTGATGACGGTTCAAATCCGTAAACACGACACCAATATTATTATAAGCTTCGGCATACTCCGGTTTAAGACGAATAGCTTGCTGAAGCGAATCAACTGCATCAGAGTAGCGATTAAGTTCGGCGTATGCGTTGCCCAAATTATTGTACGCCTCGGCGAAATCAGCTTTCTCGCTGATAGCCTGGCGATAAGCCGTAATGGCTTCGTTATAAATGCCTCGACTATGGTAATAAACTCCTTTTTCGTACAATCTGACGGCTTCATGCAAACCGGGTGCGACAATTTGTTGAGCCGTGACGGCAGGCATGTTTATGGAAAATAAAAGATAAGCGAAACAGAGATAAGCGAGCGGGAAAATATTAATTCGTTTCATTGAG
This sequence comes from Pyrinomonadaceae bacterium, assembly GCA_030448055.1. GTDB lineage: Bacteria > Acidobacteriota > Blastocatellia > Pyrinomonadales > Pyrinomonadaceae. Next base: position 748,036 of record JAUJNR010000001.1, on the reverse strand, counting down.
AACTCCTTATAATTTAAAAACGTATTTCAGTGTTGATTTGCTATGCCGCGGTTCAGGCATTTACAATTTTCGTCATGCCGAAATTTAGCATCTCCCTTGAGACGCAGCGTTTCATCACTAAATGGAACTTATCCCGTCGGCGTTGCGAATGTCCTTAGAGATTCGTTTTTAATCGTTAAATTTTCTTGGAATTTTCTTAGAGATTTCTTAGAGATTGTATGAGTAAGAAAATAAAGCCCTTATATGAATTCGGCGCTTTCACTTTGAATCCTGCCGAAAGACTTTTACTGCGTGAAGGAGTGCCCGTGCCTCTTACTCCGAAGGCTTTCGACATGCTTTTGGTATTAATCGAAAACAAAGGGCGGCTGCTCGAAAAGGAAGATTTGATAAAAGCGCTTTGGCAGGATAGTTTTGTTGAGGAAGGAAATCTTTCATTTAATATCTCCATTTTGAGAAAAGCTCTCGGCGAAGACTCGAAAAAGCGTCAATACATTGAAACCATTCCAAAGCGTGGTTACCGGTTTGTAGCGGACGTGAGAATCCTGGAAAAAGAAAATTGCGTTGAGGAATTCGCCGCTCAAACAAAGTTTCTTACAGCTCCCGGTAAACAGGAAGCACATTCCATCACTGAATCAGAGCAAACGGATTTTGGTAAATTAGCAATAAATGCAGAGATCTCCAATCAGCACATCGCCGAAAATGGCGGAAATCCGATTCCACCGTCTGCGTCACAACTCAAGTCTTCTACCGTCAAAGAAAGCCTCTTTCCAAAACAAGCGGCTCTTGTCATCTTAATTATTGCGTTAGCCGCCGCCTTCGCGGCATATAAACTTATCAATCAGCCGTCAGATCTAAATACAAGTTCCCAGTCAATGAAGGTCACTCGGCTAACTACCGCTCGCAATGCAATAAACGCGGCTATTTCACCCGATGGCAAGTATGTTGTCTATGTCGTAGATGAGGCGCGTCAGCAAAGTTTATGGTTAAGGCAAATCACGACGAACACCGATACGCTGCTTATACCGCCTGCCGACGTAGATTATCAGGATATTGTTTTCTCGCCAGACGGCAATTTCATCAACTACTTCAAAGCCGGACTTGATAATGAGCCAGCCCCTTACCAAATTCCCATTTTGGGAGGCACTCCAAGACAACTAAATAAAGAATTTCCGAGTTCCGCGCTTTCGCCCGACGGCAAGCAAATTTCCTTTATTCGCCGATCAGCTGAAGGAGAAGTAGCACTTTTAGTGGCAAATACCTCGGACCTTAGTGAAGAGCAAAAATTAATCACGCGTCAACAGCCCGGCTTTCTGCATAGCCCTATCTGGTCGCCTGACGGAAAGTCTATCGTCTGTGTTGATGGAAATGTCGTTGAAACCGGAAGTCAGGTAAAATTGATTGAAGTGCGCCTCGCAGATAAATCTGTCAGAGCAATTACATCCGAACGATGGAAGATTATCGGTAGAATTGCGTTTCTGCCGGATAAAAGCGGCATACTAACCACCGTTTCGGATTATTCATTCGGACCCTATCAAATTTGGCTGGTTTCACTCAAGGACGGAAAGGCTAGACAGATCACGAATGATTTAAGCAACTACGGCAGCATCAGTTTGACATCGGATTCCAAGAATCTAGTGACAGTCCAGTCCGATATACACCCATTCGTGTGGGTTTTGCCGGAAGCGCAGACAGAGCAAGCCAAACAGATCACTTCCAGCCCCGGAACACTAAATGATTATTGGGGATTCTCGTGGACTCCCGACGGAAAAATAGTTTATGTTTCGACCGTCGCGGGCAGTCAAGATATTTGGAGTATGAATTCTGATGGAAGTGACCGGAAACAACTGACTTTTGGCGAACACTCGGATTTTGATCCTTCAGTTTCGCCGGACGGTCGTTACATCGTATTTGCCTCCGAACGTTCGGGCAATGCCAAGATATGGCTGATGGACATCAACGGGGAAAATCTCAAACAATTAACATTTGGCAACACTCCCAATTATCTCCCTCATTATGCGCCCGATGGGAAAATGGTGGTTTACACGTCGAGTGACACAAGAAATCAAACTTTGTGGAAAATCTCTACAACCGAGAAAAGCGTACCTGTACAGTTGACGCGTTATAATTCAACGTGGGGAGCCGTTTCGCCCGACGGCAATCTAATAGCGTGTTGGCGTGGAAATGAAAAAACGGGAATTGTCGAGCTGGTAGTCCTGCCAATTGAAGGGGGCGAGCCAATTAAAACTTTCAGCGTTTCGCCTACGGTGAAAACTTGGGCTGAAGTTAATTGGACCTCTGACGGGCAGGCGCTCGCCTATATAGATACTATAGGCGGAGTCGGTAATATCTGGCTTCAGTCGCTCAAAGGAGATTTGCCGAGACAGTTAACGAACTTTAAAACTGAACGGATATTTCGTTTCGCGTGGTCAAAGGACTACAAACAGCTAACTTTATCGCGCGGCATAGAGACCAATGATGTTGTGTTAATCAGCAATTTTAGATAATTCAGGAGCCAAAGTATCCAAAAAACGTCGTTTCAGATACTTTGAGAGTAACTAAGTAGTCGTTCACAAATAAACTGAACTATGTTTGAAGCCTGAAAACCTGATTTGCAGGCTTTTTCCAAATGTCGAAAGGGCAAGGCTAACCGCATATTGCAAATGCGCTTTCGACTCATAATCTTCCGCCGCCAACCCTTCGTATTTCAATTTGCGCCAGAGTGTTTCCGCAATGTTCAAATGCGGTGAATATGTTGGCAGATAAAAGATGAACAATCCGCGCCCTTGCCACGCCCCGATCCGTTCACGCATCTTTTTGCCCGTGTGAATCCGCGCATTGTCCAAAACGACAACTGTCAATTTTGAAAGCGAAAACGAAAACCGTTCTAGTTGTTCGACCACAAAAGCGGCATCTATCTTCTCTTCGCTCGTCGCCATCCAACTTTTATTCGAGCGTGTCAACAACCCGAAACAATTGATGCCTGTGCCTTTCTCAGACGGCATCGAAACTTCTTCGTCACCAAACTGCCAACCATACGGCACGTTCGGCTCCAAGGCGACACCCGCTTCGTCGCCGTAATACAAATCAATCTCGCCGCTTTCGCTTAACCGCTCCATTTCGCCCAACAGCTCACGCTTTAGCCGATAAACCCCTGCCGGCGGTTTCTTTTTCAATCGCTTTCTAATTCGTTTGAAGCGGCAATGGTTTTTTTCAAAAAATCTTTTGAGCGTCGGGGTCGAAAAGGGTTTTTGCAGCTCGGCTTCGAGTTCGGTGCGCGCCAGACCGATGCGCTGACGGGAACGAATCACCGCCGCCCGCACACGATTCAAATCGGTTGCCGCGCTCAGAATTGCCCGCCTTCCGCGCCCCGGACGCATTTTTAATCCCTCAGTGCCTTCGACTTCAAAACGCTTGACCCACCCGTTCACCGTGATTTTATGGCAACCCAACAAGCGGGCGATTTCACGGCTGGTGCGTTTCTCGCTTTTGAGCAAAATCATTTGACAACACTGTCGAAAAGCGTGACTTTTGCCGCTTCGGTAACCATCTATAAGTTCCTGACGTTGCGCGTCGCTCAATTGAATAACTTTCGTTTTACCCATTATGCGAAATAGTATAGCCTATTTCTGCTCGACTACTTACTTACATGGTTGTATCCTGTTAATTGGAATCTGCCGCCCGGCGCGCCGCCTCCGATTGTCAGGCATCCCTGCACAGGAATAAATTTAAATCAGCAGCAACTAACTGCGAAAAAGATCTTGCCAACTATCCGGCTGTTCAAGCAAAAGCGTCGAGAGTATGAACTTGGCTTTGAAGTTGAGGGTGCATTATTCAGAGATGAAGAGTTAAATCAGAAAAGATAGATGTAAAAAAGGTGTCTCGAAACGACCCTTTTTGAAACTATTTCAGCCCAAGAGTTTTTAATTATACCCTTGTTCAAATTAAACACGTTCTCAATGAGTGTAATAGAGATTTACCATTGAAATAGCTTCTGGACTAAACTAAGTGTTTAAAGATGTTCATTTTCATCGGGATTGACCATAGCATATGTAGGGAGCTGTCCAGCACCCATTTGTTATCCCAATTGAATGGAGAGAGATTTGTTACTCTCCGTCTTTGATTTGAACTCCAGCGGAGTCAAATATCCAAGGCTCGAATGCGGTCGTCCTTCGTTGTAGAATCTACGCCATTCTTCAATTACCACTTGCGCTTCTTTAACCGAAGAGAACCATTCGCGGCTTAGGCATTCATCCCGGAGTTTTCCGTTAAAGCTTTCGCCTTTGCCGTTCTGCCATGGTTTGCCCGGTTCGATAAACAACGGCTCGATGCCGTTCTCTCCAAGCCAGCCGCCGACCGCCTTGCCGATGAATTCACTTCCGTTATCCGAACGAATCTGTTCCGGCTTGCCAAAAGAGGCGCAAACTCTTTGCAGAATCTGCCTGACCCGTTCGCTCGTTATTGACACGCCGACCTCAACCGCCAGGCATTCTCTGGTATATTCATCAATCAAGGTCAGCATCTTCAGGCTTTTACCCGAAAGACTTTGGTCGAATACAAAATCATACGTCCAAACCTGGTTAGACCTCTGAGCCTTCGGCATGATTCCGACAACCGATTTGGAGCGCCTCTTGCGCGGTCGCCTGAGCGGTAAACTCAGCTTCTCCTGTTTCCATAACCGGTAAACCCGTTTGAGATTCACCTTGGCACCCGTATGCCTGAGCAGAGCGGCAATCCGCCGATAACCGAAGCGAGGATGTTCGACCGCCAGAGCGCGCACTTGTTTTATCAAACTGCACTCCGCCGCGCGCCTTTGTCTGTATCGACAGCTTCTCCGATTTAGCGAGACAAGACGGCAGCCGCGCCGCTCAGACAATCGGCGGGTTCTCATAAAGGCAACCGCCTCCCGCTTGGCGGCGCAGCCTACCACTTTTTTGCCAGCACCTCTTTGATTACATCAATCTCTAAATCCCGTTCGGCGAGCAGTCTTTTCAAACGGGCATTTTCCTGCTGCAATTGCCGATATTCTTTGACCTCGGCAACTTCCATTGTCCCGAAACGGTTACGCCATTTGTAAAATGTGCCTTCGCTGACATCTTTTTCCCGGCAGTATTCTTTAATTGTTTTTCCGCTCGGCTCAAAGCCGCGTAAGATGCCGACGATTTGCTCGTCCGTAAAAGTCTTTTTCATAGCAAGAATCTCCTGTTTTCAGTTTATTTGATTCTCGCCATTCTTTCGGGATAATTCTACGGGTGCAGGTCAGAGCCACATTATTCGCTATAATTCTAAACTCTTCCTTTGTTAGTGGAAGTCGTTTGAAAGCAGACCAATCCCAATTGCCGCTTTTTGACCGGTCATCACGTGTTCCGGCGCGGTCGGAGCCGTAAACAACGCGCTGAAGTCCAAGCTGACGGATTCGCTTAGCGACTAGCTCTAATGTAGCTTGTGGTGTCTCCTGAGTTACTTCGCTGGAAACTTCAAAGTAAATATTTTTCATTTGAGGGTTTCTTGCATTGATCGCATCAACAAATACTTTCAGAGCCTCTTCTCCATCATAATTCGGTCCGGAACCGCCGAGGTGCACGATTTGAATAGGAATGTCAGGAGCTACAGGCAGAATCTGATTCACAAAGGCTTTTGTTTTCTCTGGAATACGCCCACCAGGGGACAAGCGTTAAAGATTCGCCAATGGGTCCGCACGAGCCGCACTCGACCGTTTTGACCAACGAACAAGAAGTGATGATTGTAACTTTTCGCCGCCAGACGCTTTTGCCGCTTGACGATTGTTTATACGCTTTGCAGCCGAGTATTCCAAATCTAACTCGCTCATCGCTGCATCGCTGTTTGAAGCGACACGGCATCAGCCGTCTGCCGGAGATCGAAGGCGATAAGCCGGTCAAGAAAAAGTTCAAGCAATATCCGATTGGCATTTCCATATTGACATTGCCGAAGTGAACACCGAAGAAGGACGACTTTATCTGTTCGTCGCTATTGACCGCACCTCGAAGTTCGCTTACGCCGAACTGCACACGAATCAAACTCGTGACACGGCTTGCCGCTTTTTACGGCAGTTGATCGAAATCGTGCCTTATCATATTCACACGATTTTGACCGACAACGGCATTCAATTTGCCAATCGCCAGAAAGATAAATGGGTGTTGATGCACTTATTTGACCGCATCTGTCACCAGAACGGAATCGAACATCGTTTGACGAGGGGTCAATCATCCGTAGACGAACGGACAAGTCGAGCGAATGAATCGAACCATCAAAGATGCGACCGTCAAACGTGAGGTGGTCAAGAAAAAGTGGATACCAAACTCTCTGTTCTTCCTCCATTTTTAGCTTTCAATTCCAACTCAAACTCCATCGGACTTTTATAATCCAAACTTGAATGTAATCTGACTCGGTTATAGTAGCCTTCAATATAGCTGAAAACTTCTGAACGAGCTTGTCCAACATCTTCAAATGCTCCTCCTTCAATTAGTTCTGCCTTGAAGCGGGAGAAAAAGCTTTCAGCTTGGGCATTATCGTAACAGTTACCTTTCCCGCTCATACTTTGCCGAAAACAATTTGCTTGTAAAAGTAGGCGAAACTCTTTTGCCGCATATTGGCTGCCTCGATCCGAATGAATAATCGCTCCGGCTTGAACCAACCCTTTGAGAATTGCTTTTTTCAAAGCTGATATGACTAATTCAGCCGTCATCGTTTCAGCCAAACGCCAACCAATTATTCTTCTTGTGATTTTATCCTGCCAGACTGCCAAATAACACCATTTGCCGTTCCGCAGAGGTACATACGTAATATCGCCAACGATGATTTTCCCACTCGCAAAAATTGAAGCATTACCCTCTGCCAATAAATTAGGTGAGGCAAGAGTTCCTTTTGAATCAGTCGTTTTCGGTTTGGAACTCTTTGGCTGAATTGCCTTTAAGTTCTGCTCACTCATCAGTTGCCGAATCTGCAACCGCCCGACTTCGATTCCTGCTTTTTGCAGCGCGGCTTTGATCCGTCTGGTTCCATATCGCCGACGATTTTCAAAATAACAATTCCTGATTAAATCCGCTAACTTTTTCCTTTTCAAACATGGCGGTCTGCTCAATCGTTTCCGCCACAAATAATAACCGCTCATGGAAACTCGCATCACCCGGCACAGCATTTTTAACGGATAATGTGCCTTTTCCTTTTCGATCAAAGCGTAGCGTTTTAACTTCCTCTGCCGAAAATCAGTGCCACTAATGGGATGGCTCCGCCTATTATTCACTTGCGTGCGCGCAGGTGATAATGTAGCGTTCGCATATTTTTAACTCTGGAGGTATCTCGTATGACATCAACAACTATTATCGGTATGGACATCTCGAAGTATTCTTTTGAACTCTGCGGTATGGACGAGGGCGGTCAACTGACTCTGCGCAAACGACTGCACCGCGACGCTGTCTCGCGCTTCTTCGCTAATACTCCCGCTTGTATCGTGGCGATGGAATCCTGTTCCGGTTCACAACATTGGGCGCGCCAGCTTAAAGAGCTCGGACATCAAGTGCTGCTCATCCCGGCGCAGCACGTCGTCGCTTATCGCCGTGGAGCGAAGAATGATCGTAATGATGCCGCCGCGATTGCTGAAGCCGCCTCGCGCCCGAATGTGCGCCCGGTTCCCGTCAAGACTACAGATCAACTCGACATTCAGACCTTGCATCGCGTTCGTGAACGCCTGGTTCAGCATCGCAGCGCGATTATCAATGAGCTGCGCGGCTTGCTGCTCGAATATGGCATAGTTTGCGCCAAAGGCGTCACTCGCTTTCTCGTCTGGCTGCGCGAAGAGTTTGCCGCCCACGTCGCTGTGTTGTCGCCTTTGGCGCAGGAAATCTTTCACGCTCTGCGCGATGAGTTCCGCGCGCTCGAAGAAAGACTCGCCGGTATCAACAAGCGAATCAAAGCCGTCTTTGACACGCATCCGGTCTGCCAAAGGCTCGCCACGATTCCCGGCGTCGGACCTTTGCTGGCGACGGCGATCATTGCCTCGGTTTCGGAGCCGCAGCGATTTAAGAACGGACGGCAATTTGCCGCTTATCTGGGACTTGTCCCTCGACAGCATTCGACGGGCGGCAAACCCAAACTGCTCGGAATCAGTAAAGCGGGCAATCGTTATCTGCGCATGCTTCTGGTTCACGGCGCGCGCAGCATCATTTATCATCATCGAGCAAAAGCCGATCCGCGTAGTCGCTGGTTACAGAAGCTGGTCGAGCGGCGCGGCTTTCACAAGGCGAATGTTGCCCTAGCGAACAAGAACGCGCGCGTCGTCTGGAAACTGCTGACAACGCCCGGCGAGGAGTTCATTATGCCACTCGCCGCCTAAGCAAAGCGATGACTTTCACCTTCCCGGGGTGCAATTGTCGGATGAAATACTGATGGCAAAAGCGGTCGGACCCGCCTTGAGAGAATCTGGCTAAAAAAGGGAGGCTTTCAAACCTCGTGCCGCTCGATTTCGGTTCTCAAGGCGCTGATTCCATCAAGGCTCGAAGGCAAATGCCTTCACAAAACAGAAGCCGGATACATTTGTTGCATCCGTCCCGCCTAATGCCAAAGCGATTCGTTCGGTAGTTGACTCCGGCGGCGGAGCCATACATTTTTTAGAATTTCGTTCTCCATTTCCAACTCCCGAATCCGTTTTTTCAAAGCGACAGTTTCGGCTAATTCGGCTCCTGATTTGACGCCATCGCCGTTAATTAAAGCAGCTCGTCGCCACTTGTGAATCTGAGATTCATTAACTCCTAGTTCCTGGGAAACTGACTTCACTGATTGCCCATCAAGAACAAGCCTGACGGCGTTGCGCTTAAATTCTTCATCGTATTTCATAACTCTCTATTTTATCAGAGAGTTTGGTATCCACTTTTATTAGACCACCTCATAATAGCTAAACCAAAACTTTTATATAAAAAATGGGGTCATGACTAGCAGAAAAGTAAATTACAATACTTAAAGCTAGTAATGACAGACAGTTATAAACTTTACATACGCGCTCGAATTTCACGCGCTAAATTCCGTCAAATCTTGCGGCTTTTTGCCCTTGATTTGACCGCTTCTCAGACGGCAGAATTAACCAATCTGAATCGCAATACGGTCAATCGCTATCTGACATTGGTTCGTTCTTTGATTGCCAATTTCTGCGAACTTGAATCGCCTTTTTCCGGCGCGGTCGAACTTGATGAATCTTACTTCGGCTCGCGCCATCGAAAAGGCAAGCGTGGTCGCGGAGCGGAAAACAAACACATCGTTTTTGGTATCTACAAACGTAACGGGCGTGTCTATACCGAGATTGTCAAAAACGTCCAAGCCAAGACTTTACAGCGAATTATCAAAGGCAAAGTAAGCTTTGATTCAACTGTTTATACTGATGGCTTCCGTTCCTACGATTCAATTGTTCACCTCGGTTATCAGAAACACTTTCGCATTTATCACCAGGAAAGTTATGGCAAAGGTGATGTCCATATCAACGGTATCGAAGGCTTCTGGGGATATGCTAAAGTGCGGCTCGTTAAGTTTCGGGGCGTATCAAAGAACACTTTCTACTTGCACTTGAAAGAGTGCGAGTTTAGATTTAATTATCGCAATAATGACTTGTATGAAATCTTGCTGAAAATTACCAGGCAAATCATTTTCTGCTAGTCATGACCCTTTTATAAATATTTACCAGAGCTCCACCACAATCTAGGAATTCCGCTGAAAGACACAAATGAGATTTCTAAATTGATTAAATTTGAACTTTCAGCACACTCAAAGAAGTCAATAAAAGATAACCTCAGAGACCTTCGCGGTGGTGTTGTAGATAAAAAAGGATTTGTTTGGACAGATGAAATAAAAGTTAGATTTTATAAGACAGTAGAAGAATTGCCCAAGATAAAAAACGAATCTGCTTGGGAATTTGCAGCCGAACAGTTATTTGAAGAGGACTTTGATTACGAAACAATTAAATGGGTAAAAAGCAGTCCTGCGTTCGTAAATGTCCCTGAATCGCTTTTTGATGAAGCAATAAAACATTGGAGAAAATATGGCGGTGTTAAAGAAATCAAAGTCAAAGAACATAATCCTCGCTTTTTTGAATTTCGACACGCTTTACATTTATTAGAATATCCTGACAAATTTGCGTTTTCCACTTTGAGAACTAGGTATTTCGAAGGGAAAAAATTAGACAAGAATAATATATAATCAAAAAAACATTTTGATTATGTACTGTTTAGCCACAAAATTGTAACTAATCAAAAAAAAACTTTGACGCGGTATTCTTGCGTCTGAGAATTTGGGTTTAGCGGAGATTATTCTCGCTAAACCTTTTTTATTTGGAGTGAAAGATTATGGAAAACCAAATTTTAGTTGTAGAAGAAGTGGCTGAATTGCTGCGGGTTGATAAACAGCGAATTTATGAATTAGTGCGGACTAATCAACTTCCAGTAATACGGCTTGGTGAAAGGCAGTATAGATTTGACGCGATCGCAATTGAAAAGTGGATAAAAAATGGTGGAAGTCTGAAAAATTCAGTCGAAAGCAAATGACCAATGATTATAATGAACCCCATAATTCGGACAGTTAGTTAAGGTGGAAAATGATGATAAAATTGCCATTGAAAAATGACCATGGCAGCCACCAAAAAACGCAATGTTTATAAACCGGAATTCAAAGCCAAAGTTGCTTTGGAAGCCGTTCGGGGCAAGTTAACGATCAACCAGATTTCCAAACAATTCGGAGTTCATCCGAATCAGATTTCCAAGTGGAAGAAACAGTTTCTCGAAAACTTGCCACAGATTTTTGATAATTCCAAACAGCCGTCAGCAGAAGCAGGCGAGGAATTGACCAATCAATTGTATCAACAAATCGGGCAGCTGAAAGTTGAGCTTGATTGGCTCAAAAAAAAATCTTCCCTTATCAGTTAGAGTGCGCCGCGAGTTGGTCGAGCCGGAGAATGAAAAGATCTCGGTAGCAAGGCAATGCGAGTTGTTAGGACTCAATCGGACAGGTCTTTACTATCGCTCAAGAACCGAGAGTGTTGAAGATGGGAATCTGATGCGGCTGATCGATGAGCAATATACGCTGACGCCGTTTTACGGCTACCGGCGCATGACGGTTTACTTGCAGAAATCGGGTTTTCGGGTCAATCACAAACGAGTCAGGCGCTTGATGAGAAAGCTTGGACTAGAAGCCATTTACCCAAAGCCTAATTTATCGAAGCCGGGGAAGGATCATTTGACTTACCCGTATTTACTTAGAGGCGTGGCGGTCGAATATTCCGATCAGGTCTGGGCGTGTGATATTACCTATCTCAGATTGGGCAGCGGATTTGTTTATCTGCTCGTGATTATGGATTGGCATTCGCGCTTTGTGATCGAAATGGAAGTCTCAAACTCGCTCGAGTCGAGCCCGTTTGTCGAAGCCTTGAAACGAGCGCTCGCGAAAAGCAAACCGGAAATCTTCAATTCCGATCAAGGGAGTCAGTTTACTTCGGTCGAATGGCTGAAGGTTTTGCAGGAGAACAAAATTCGGATCAGTATGGACGGACGCGGACGCTGTTTCAACAACATTTTCGTTGAAAGATTATGGCGTTCAGTCAAACAGGAAGAAGTATATTTGAAGGAATACGCGGATGTCTGGGAAGCGGAGGAAAGTTTGCGGCAGTATTTTGAATTTTACAATTATCAAAGACCACATCAATCACTGAACTATCAGACACCATTTGAGGCGTATCAAAAAGGACGAAAAACAGAAGAAAATAAAGGAGCAAAACCGGCAATTTTAGATAACCAAATGACACCTTAAAAAAGTGAGTTTTCTGTCTCGACAAAGGGGTTCACTTTAGATAGATACTGTGGCATTACAACATAGACTTTTGAATTCACCTTCGCAGAAAGACTTAACCGATTTCTGGAATCAGCAATCTACTTATTTTAGTGGATTGCGTCGAAAGTTCATTTGTAATAGCGCAAGAAACTCTCACGCCCCAAGACTAACACTTTCGGAAAATATCAAAAGCGAATGGTATTTGAGGGCGGAGGTTTCTATTCCTGCGTGGCTTTTTAAAATGAACACAAAGTTGCCGAATCAAGCAGACATAGCCCTATTTTTACAGAATCTACCAGGCTACATTTCCGAAAAAACCCAACTGACTTTTGATGCATTCTCAGCGAGTGTTAGACGAGTGGATTTCACGCAAGATTTTCCTATTGGCAGGAATAAAATCATTCAGACAATCAAAAGCCTTTATAAGGTTCATCCACCGCGTTTCCAGCGAGTTATATACAACGAAGAAACCGTTGAGTTTTCACGTAAAGGAAAAAGCAAAGGATTCGTTATCAAAGTTTATGACAAGTTGGCTGAGCTAATCAGTCATAAGAAAACAATTGAAAACCAGATTTATATAAAAAATTTATTAAGGCTTGAAGTTTCTTATCTTACCCCTTATTACATAAAAAAAATTAAAGAAGCTCATAACTTATCGAGCATCACGGCTGAACATATCTTAAGAATAGATTTGGCAGAATCTGAAATCCTTAAAGCAAAGAATCTAATTCATTTTGACGATCAAGTATCAACTGAAGTAAATCAATTGGATATATTGATTGCAAATTATGATACGAGATACGCTGCGACGCTTTATGGATTCCTCAAGTTGATTGAAGATTACGGGTTCAACTTTCACGAATTATCGTCTTTAAATTACCCGAAACGAACATACAGAAAACATCTGGCTGATTGTAAAGCAGCTGGCATTTCTCATTATGAGTAATACTGTGAAACTTTCGGCAACGACATTAATGATTTTAGAAATAATAACGAGCAGAAGAATGACAAAATTACTAGAAGCTATCTCAAAAATAGTTTCTCAACAAAATAACGATACAAGCCAGATGAACAAAGCCTAAGTAATTGTCCGAATGATATTCGTAGCGAACCACAATCCGACGAAAGTTACCCAGCCACGCAAAGAGGCGTTCAATTTTCCACCTGCGTTTGTAACGGCGAAGTTTTCTGCCGTCCTGCGTTTGCGCCTTTTTGCGGTTGGCTTTATGCGGCGCAATCAGTTCAATATCGAGTTTCGCCAACTCCGCATCGAGCGGGTCAGAGTCATATGCTTTATCGCCAATCATCTTTTCGGGTCGCTCATCGGTGAACCGCTCGCAAACAGTTTCTCGGGCAAGTTTGACTTCGTGCGGCGAAGCAGAGCAAGTGTGGACGCCGAGAGGAAGACCAAAGCGGTCTGCCACTGCCATGAGCTTCATACCTTTGCCCCGCTTGGTCTTTCCGACACAAAAGCCCCTTTTTTAGCCGAAACAAAGGTTCCGTCAATAAAGCATTCGGATAAATCCAATTTACCGCGAGCCTGTAAGTCATCGGCAAGCGTTTCCAGCACTTTTCGCAATCGCCCGTCTTTAACCCATTCCTGGAAACGGCGATGGCAAGTCTGGTATGACGGAAATCTTTCGGGCAAGTCGCACCATCTGGCGCCGGAACGTAGTATCCAAAGCACTCCGTTCAAGACTTCGCGTTCAGACCTGCGCGGTCGTCCGCGGGTCACCACAACGGGCGGTTTATCAAATAACGGTTCAATCAAAGACCATTGTTCATCGGTTAATTCTTCGCGTCGTGACATAGAGCGAAGTTTATCAAACTATTTTTGAGATGGCTTCTAACAATAAAGGAAGAATTCAAATATCGATTCGGTGCATTACGACCTCTTGCATGGAATCTCCTTGAAAACAACTCCATTAGTGAGAGCTGGCGGACATTAATCAATGTTTGAAATAACTAAATTGCGGATTCAAATAATTGTCTGGAGATATTTCAAAACATAACTTGGATTACGTAGTTAATGAAGTATCTTTTTCGGACGTTTGATAATTCACCTTTTGGTGGCTTTAGGTAAAAAGAAGCAAGTTAATGTTTCAAACGTGAATGAAGCCGACACGACCAGGTAATAACAAAATGAACACAGCAAGTCGCATCACGCTCAAGGAAATGGCGAATAGATTAAATCGCTGCCCAAAAACCTTCCGCAAATATGTCATCGAATACCAAATTCCGCATATTTGTTTGGGACGAAATATGCTCTTTAGTGCTGTTGAGGTGGAAGAGTTTTTATCCAATTTAACTCTAATAAATCAATCATCTAGCCGGCGGGTTCAAATACCAAATACAAAACAATCCAAAACCAAACGAAACTTAAAAAATCTAGATCAATCAAGAAATCGCTATGCTTCGATGCTGGGTTTGAAGTAGACTAATACCTCAGCTTGAGGTCTGGGCGTAAAAAAGGAGAACTTTTATATGCCAATTTACACAGACAAAAAAACAAACAGGCTTTTTATCAAGTTTTCTTTTGAGGGATCTACATATAAAAAAAGACTTCCTGAAAAGATGACTCGTCGAGAAGCAGAAAAAATCGAAACAAAACTAAAAACTAACCTGTTCTTTGAATCAACCGGAATTGAAACGAAAAAGAAAATGCTTTTTGAGGATTTTCTAATTGAGTATTATTTGCCCTTTGCTGAAAAACATCATTCAAAAATGTCTTTTGAAAGAAGTGTATATATCGCCAAAGTAGCTTTGTTACTTTTTAGAAACCGAGATTTGCGATCTATAAGACCTATTGACTTGGAGAAATTTAAGCAGGTGCGAATTAATACTCCGACAATTCACAATAAAGCTCGTAAACCAGCAACGGTGGCGAGAGAATTATCAATTCTATCTAAGGTCTTTTCTTTAGCCGTTAAGAATGATTTTCTTGAATCTAATCCGTGTAGCCGAGTAGAAAAACCGAAATTCGATAATCTCCAAAACCGCATTCTAAAGCGGGAAGATGAAGAAAAGTTTTTTGACTCGTTTAACTCTGATTGGGCGCGAGATGTCTGCCAGCTCGTACTGTATACAGGACTAAGACAAAATGATGCTTTAGGTTTGAGGAAATTTAGCGTTGACTGGAACTCTGAAGTAATTCGTCTTGTTCAAGGAAAAACTCAGCGCATAGTAGAAATACCAATGAACGAAACCGTGAAGAATATTCTAAGGGAAAGGTGGTCGAACGGTTCAGAGTTATTCTTCCCTAGTCCCAAAAATGGTGGTCAAGGAATATCAGTAAAAAAAGCGGTTATAGCAGCTACAAAGAGAGCGGGTATTGGTCATTTAAGTATCCGGGATTTGCGTAGGACATTCGGTACAAGACTTTGTGAAATGAATTATTCTTCCGGCGTTACAGCACAATTACTTGGTCATACGGATAATCGTAGTGTCCATCGTTATGAGCGCGCAAGTAATATTCTAAGAGAAGCAGTAAGCGATCTTGAAAATGCAAATCGTGCCAAAATCGTACCCTTAGTTAAAAAGGAAGAACAAAAGATTGCGGTAACCTATTGAAAACAAATGGTGGAGTAGAGGAGGGTCGAACTCCTGACCTCTGCATTGCGAACGCACAATTCGCAATCACTAAGAATTCACCAAAACCAATAAAATACAGCACAATTAACTAAATAAGCTCAACATAAGCCGTAATATTTTGGAATATAAATGAACAAAATTGAATATAAATCCTACCAAAATCCTACCAGTATGTGAGAGCTGACACGCCGTCATAGACAAATTTACATTTATATAAAAACACTGACACTATTTCCCTTTTCTTCATTAATAGCTAAACCAAAACTTTCGTATAAAAAATTAAGGGTCATGACTAGCAGAAAATGATTTGCCTGGTAATTTTCAGCAAGATTTCATACAAGTCATTATTGCGATAATTAAATCTAAACTCGCACTCTTTCAAGTGCAAGTAGAAAGTGTTCTTTGATACGCCCCGAAACTTAACGAGCCGCACTTTAGCATATCCCCAGAAGCCTTCGATACCGTTGATATGGACATCACCTTTGCCATAACTTTCCTGGTGATAAATGCGAAAGTGTTTCTGATAACCGAGGTGAACAATTGAATCGTAGGAACGGAAGCCATCAGTATAAACAGTTGAATCAAAGCTTACTTTGCCTTTGATAATTCGCTGTAAAGTCTTGGCTTGGACGTTTTTGACAATCTCGGTATAGACACGCCCGTTACGTTTGTAGATACCAAAAACGATGTGTTTGTTTTCCGCTCCGCGACCACGCTTGCCTTTTCGATGGCGCGAGCCGAAGTAAGATTCATCAAGTTCGACCGCGCCGGAAAAAGGCGATTCAAGTTCGCAGAAATTGGCAATCAAAGAACGAACCAATGTCAGATAGCGATTGACCGTATTGCGATTCAGATTGGTTAATTCTGCCGTCTGAGAAGCGGTCAAATCAAGGGCAAAAAGCCGCAAGATTTGACGGAATTTAGCGCGTGAAATTCGAGCGCGTATGTAAAGTTTATAACTGTCTGTCATTACTAGCTTTAAGTATTGTAATTTACTTTTCTGCTAGTCATGACCCAAAATTAATTTGTGGACTTGAATACCATTTCATTTAGGTTTACTACCATTTAGTTGTGTTATTTTTGCAGGAAAACGAGTTTACCTGCGTTTACCTCAAAATGATGTTTTCTGAAAATTAACACATCAAAATCAGGTCAAGTCTTCGCGCGGTAAATTGATTCGAGCTTTGCTCGTTCTTCGGCTAGTTCGTTTGGTTGTTATCTGGAATCGCTGACACAGTGTCAGTGATGGGCTTTTGTGCCAAAGTGACGAAAAGACCGCTTTTCCGCTTTCGCCATTGGGTTTAAGTCTCCCGCTTTCCGGTTTGGCTCGTCTCGCCTTAGTTCTTCGAGTAAATCACGCTCGAATTGTATCGGAACAACGTCAAGTTTATGGCTCGATTTCATCCAATCCCTTAAACCATTAAGCCAAGAATAAAAATCCATTGAAAAAAATTACAACCAAGAAGATTCTCGACAATTAACTATAAGGTTATAAGTTCTTGAAATTTCCTAGCTCCTTTGACTGTCAAACATTTTGGCGGCTGTGCTAATGCTGAATCGCGTAGTTAATTGTTATGTGACCCGCCGCCATACATTACCGGTTCGCCTGTTACTTCATCAAAAGCTACGAGCAATTTGATTTGCTCCGGCTCAATCTGCGGATAAGCAAGGTTTGGTATTTCTTGATGATGTTCGATTGTATGCGGAACATCAACATTTTCCGGTTGATTTTCAACTGACAGCCTGTCAGTTGAAATTTCCTTGTCTCGGATTTCAACTGCCAGCCTGTCAGTTGAAATCTCTCCAGTGTCATTTTCAACTGTCAGGCTGACAGTTGAAATTTCTGGATTATCATTTTGATTGGTCATTGGTTTATTCTTCCTCCTTTTTGTCGTCTTTGGTCTCGATCACGTCCGGGAATTCATTCATTTCTCGAAAAATATCCTCTGTTACTTCATCCATTACTTTCCGCTTTTCTAGAGACAGTCGAGAAACTGGAGTAAACGGCGGTCTGTCCGATGAGGGACGCATTTGAGAAGCAACTCTTTGAAAACAGGCAGGCGACTCTCAATCTGGCAGCTTGATTAACGGGGTGCATTACACGACTTTCCAAAGAGTCTCATAAACGCCACCTTTTGAAACAATCAGAGTATTATAGGTTTGTCCCATAAACGACCCTTTTCGAGACATTTTAAACTGGTAACAAAAGATTCAAGTAAAAGCATATTAAAGATGAAAGTTATTGAATCTAAAGGCAAACCGTTTTAATTTTAAGGAAGATTTGGCGGGTATTGTTTGATAGCCCAGCCAGGAGTGCTATAGTCCACATAAAGTCCTTTATAACCGATTGCGTGAAAAATAAGATGGTAAAAAAGGACTTCAACTTTCTTTAAATGGAGTTTGAAGTCCTGAGTTGGGAGTTCATTGTTCTGATAATTATGCGCACTTCTGTTCCTCAATCTAGTCCAAGAAATTAGTTCCTCTTCTGTAATCGCTTTTGCCTGAATCAGCGCTCTCAATCTATCGCCCGCCCGAGGTGTTTTAAAGGTACCAATTGAACCCATGATACGTTTCTTCATTGCCGTATCTCCATCCCATTTTTTGAGATGCTTCATCGCAGCTTTAATCAATTTCAACTCATTCTCGGAAGGCTTGCCCAAGGCGGAAAACTCCATGCGCAGTAAACTTTCTATGGCAACTGTCAAAGTCAATGCATAAGCATCGGTAAACATTCCGTCACTGGCTTCATAAACTGCGTTTAACTGTGCCCATAATGGGTGGGACAAACACCCATAATCAATGACGTGTTTTAGATATTTCTCGAATAAGTTTCGGTGGTGGATTGTAGTAACTTTATGGGTCTTGGCATCTACCATCAAGCTCGGTCGCAACGGCGGCTTAAATCGAGGATTAGTTCTTGTATGCCCATAACTGCGTAAGACACATTTGGTGTTATTGCCAAATCTAAAACACTGAATCTCCGCAGTTACGGGATGTCCCAAGACAAATTGCAATGTTTCTATTACCCGTTCCGAAAAGAACTCTGGTAATTGGGGAGATTTGGTTGTTGTATGAACTTTAAGTAAGTTGCCTTCTTCCTTGACCATTAGAAAGTCAAACCCGCAACAACTGAACTTCCAAACATTCAAGCTCTCATGAGTAGATTTTTGTGCTCCGCTCGCAATGTTTTTCACCCTCTTGGTTTTCTTATTGCAAGGTATTTCAATATTCTCGAATATATGGAAGTTTAGACTGCTGCCCTTGCATTCAACCTTCACCGATATTTCTCCCTCGCAGTATATTTCCGGCAGCTTACCTGCAAAGATGATTTCCCCTGTAGCAGTATGCTTGGTATCAGGTTTTAGCAGACGCTCGCATTTCCATTCTCTTCCGGTTTGATCTATGGCTCTAAAGTCAAAGTAATCGCTTTCTGGAATTTGTTCTCCGGGCAGCAATGATTTGCCCCGAAGAGCCGAATAAAAACTTTCCTCCGCCCCTTGCGAAAAAATTTTGAAAATAAATTGATGGTTGTCTGTCTGCTTGATATATCCTGCCCCGCGAAACGTAACGGGGCTTTTTTCATCTCGACTTTCGAGAATCATCTGCGGACAATCAATTTCCCACTGACCGCGCTGTAAATCGTTAATTTCTTTGGCGGACAGTTTAACTGATTCATCGAATTTTGAATAAATTTGAGTTCGCATCTGAAGAGACATTTTACATCAATTCATGCCTCTCATTTGAGCAGATGACAAAAGGTTAAGAGACGAAACGCACAAGTCCGACTCTGAAATGATTGCGAACTTTCAGGCACACAGAACCCTAATAGTACCTTCTTTACCATATCTAGGTTTTGTGAGAATTGTTGCAGAGATTTTGGGCGGCTTCTTGCCATGTTTCAAACTTAAATTTGAAGCCAGCATCCAGCAGTTTTCTCGGAATAACACGGCGGCTTTTCAGAATTAGTTCTGTTTCTGTTTTCATAAAAACCGCTCCGATTTCAAGCATCAGTTTTGTTGCTGGCAGTCCGAATGAAATGCCTGCCGCATCTCGGAACTGACTCATAAAATCCGAGTTGGAAAGTGGATTTGGTGCGGCAAGATTGACTGACCCTTCTATTTTATTATCTTCAATCAACCGATAAACAGACCGAACAAAATCTTCATAATGAATCCATGAAACATACTGTCTTCCGTCGCCTGCACGTCCGCCAAGCCCTCGTTTAACTAATGTAAGCAATGTATCGAACACTCCTCCCTCATCTGGACTCATTACCATTGCCGAACGCATTTTTATTTTTTTTGTTTGAGGCGTGATAGCCTCATCCGCCGCTTGTTCCCACGCTTTCGCTACTTCTATACTAAATCGCCATGTGTCAGGCGCGTCTGGTTCGCTGCCACCTATGATTCCAGCAAACTCATCGTTCGGGGCATCATAGCGATGGGCGTAGATTGTTGCCGTACTCATTTGAAGCCAAAGGCGAGGCGGGTTTACCGATTGAGTGATTGCCTTACCAATAATGCGTGTAGAATCAACTCGGGATTCTAATATTTCCCGCCGGTTCTGGTTATTGTAGCGGCAATTAACGCTGCGTCCCGCAAGATTAATGACAACATCCGCATTATCAATTTCCTTAGTCCAAGCACCAAGTGTTTGAGCATCCCAAAGAATAACCCGCCACGGTAACTCGGCGGTTTTGCGACTAAGTACACTTACCTGATGTCCGTCTGTTTGGAAAGCACGGGCGAGAATTGTTCCGAGTTGCCCAGAGCCGCCGGCAATAACAATGTTCATATATTTTATTTTTTCTAGATAGAGGCTTTATTTACCAGTGCAAATAAGCGATTTCATGATATGTTGGAGCGCAAAGTTTGTGCCTCAAGAAAAAGTCGATGTTAATTGCCTTTTCTTTATTTAATGTCCAAATAGGGTTTGCAATATACTGGTTGAAGAGATGTTAGGTTTGCAAACTGCCAAAAGTAGTATCAAATCAAGTAGCGGATAAGATTTGTGTCATAAACGACCCTTTTTGAGACTTTTTTGCCAGCGATTAAATTTAATCTGTTCGGGTATAATTAACATTATGAAAAAGGCTGTATTTTCTTTACTTGGAATCCTTGCTTTCCTAATTTTCAGTCATTTCAATGTGTTTGCCTGTAGTTGTCCAACTGTAGGTGGAGTTGAGCAGGAATTGAAATGGAAGTTGAAACAACTTCAGGCAGTATTTTCGGGCAAAATTATCGAAATCAACAAAGTCCCACAAAGTCGTGACGTGTCTGTAAAAATAGAAGTAAAGGAAATCTGGAAAGGACGTCTCTCTGAGGAAGTAAATATTACTACACCGAATCATCCAGGAGCGTGTGGTGTCTTGTTTGAAATTGGGAAAAGTTATCTTATTTTTGCCAGTCGTTCAGATGGGGGGATTCTAACCACAGGATTGTGCCTGAAGAATAGAGAACTTGAAAAAGCTGCTGAAGAGTTAGAGATATTAGGTAAAGGCAAACAACCTAAAAGAAGTAAATCGCCTAGCCAATCGTCTAGCAAACACCGACTTACAAAACAATAAGACATCTCAAAACCGACCCTTTTTGAAACAAATCAAATGAATGAGACCTGAACTCAAAACTGAAATTGACCGATTAAAGCGTATCTTAGAATCAAACGGCTTAGAGTTTATTCTCACAAAAGGTGCTTCTGCCGACAAACTTGCTCTAATTGAGTCGCAAATCGGGTTTACTCTTGACGAAAATCTGAAAGCCTTTTGGCAATTTTCTAATGGTTCAAATGATGAGTTTTGGTTCACTGTTTTTTCGGATGAAAAAACGCCGTGTAATTTTCCTTCAATAGAAGAGGCTTTTGAGCAGTGGTCTTTGTTTGTGCCTTATGATGATTCTGTCTATAAAGAATTTCGCCTCTTAGAAGGTGAAAGCGACGAAAGAATACAGCCAACCTTAATTCACGCGCTTTGGTTTCCTTTTGCTGAGTTCAATGGTTATTCAACAAGCGTTCTTTTCGATGCTGACCCAACAAGCAAAGGCAATTACGGGCAAATTATTGTTTATCAACACGACCCTGACGCAGTTTATTACGTGGCTGATAACTTCTTAGAGTTCTTCAAAAAGTCTAATGACACTTTAGAAGTAAATCTGAAGGACATATTTCTATAGAATAATGCAGCTCAAAAACGCCCCTTTATGGGACAATCAAAAAACGTGTCATAAACGACCCTTTATGACACTGTATTTATGAAAGCTCAGAAAGCAGAATTGTTCGAGCTAATTTCATCAGAAGGCTGGGCTTTTGCCAAAGTAGATGATTGGGAACTTGAATGGTGGGCTGACGAAATGTGGCTTCTTGAATCTGTGTGGTCTCCAATTGATGCTCGTGCGTATTTGACGTTTTTGGTTGACCCAGCGATTGAAGATTGGCAGCACCGAAAGAAAGGCGAGAGAGTTTTGTCGGTAGAAGTTTCACCCTCAAAACCCGCCGACAGATTTTCTACCTCTGGTTCATTTGTAATGAGCTTAAATCAAGGTTGGCAAAAGGAACTGCCAAAATTTCTCAAGCATTTATCTTTGTTGCGTGACCAAAGTCAAGAGACGTAGAATTAGTCCCATAAACGACCCTTTTTGGGACAGTTTGATGAATGGTGTTAACGTGATTACGTGGTAGTAATAAATGGACGTTTACGACAAACTTCGACCGTGGACAAAAATAGAAGCGTGTGAGTGCGCTTCCGTAAATGGACTGCTTCTGGTTGATTGTTTGACTGACAATCCTCTCCATTGTGATTTTTGCCGCAAAGAAGTTGACCCTGAGCGACTTCAGCTAACTGAGAAAGAAACCGAATCAGTTGCAAGCTGGTTCTCCGTTGCTAGGGCATTATATCGTTTGTGGCTTAATTCTGGTGAATATGAGTCTTATGCAAAGGCTTGTTTACTTGACCCGAATGGACAGGTTAATCGTGATGGACTTAAAGCAGCAAGAACACTTTCCGCTAAAATTCCAACACGCTTATGGTTCTTTAGCGATACGGATAATGGAGAACCGACGCACTGTCCGATTTGTCTAAATGAACTCGATGCTGATGTTAAATGGGGAACTGGAACGTGTAATAGCTGTGGAATACAATTATGATTCATAGCGTAGCAGTTACGCTAACCATTAGACAAAAGCACGAAACACTTGCTTTCAAAGCGTCCCCAAAACGCCCCTTTATGGGACAATTAAAAAGCGTGTCATAAACGACCCTTTTTGATGTTATAAAGACGGTTTCTCCGGTCTGACTTATAATCAGATTTGGTAAACGATTTTTCGTTCTTTGACAGGAGAAACCGCCATGACATTATACATCGGCGTGGATTTTCATCCACATCAACAAACCGTCAGTTACTGTCGATCTGAAGAAGGTGAAGTTTATCAGGCTTCACTTGCTCATAACGTGGAACAGGTGCGCAGGTTTTACAAGCAATTGCCGAAAGCGGTGGTTGGAGTCGAGGCTTCCTGCACAGCACAATGGTTTGAACAGATGCTTGTCGAACTCGGACACGAACTAAAGGTCGGTAATCCAACTTCGATCAGAGCACGTGCTCGTTCCCGTCATAAGTCAGACCGACGCGACGCCGATTTGATTCTCGAGCTGCTGGTAAAAGATGAGTTTCCCGCCATATGGAGGCGATCCGTGCAAGGACAATCAGTATTGGAACAGCTTCGTTTCCGGCATCATCTGGTGAAACTGCGCACACAGGTTTGCAACCGCCTTCAGGCTTTAGCTCATGCGGCAGGACTACCGAAAAAAGGCATTCAGACAAAGCGGGCGCGAGTTGCTTTGATGGAAGTCAATTTCACCGAAACGCAGAGCTTCGAGCGCGACCAGCTGTTCGAGTTGCTCGATGATCTGAACGCAAGGATCAAAGAAGTCGAGCAGTGGCTTGAAGCGAAAGCGACGGGCGACGCTAAAGTCGAACTTCTTTTGACGCACAAAGGCGTCGGACTACTTAGTGCTTTAGCGGTGGTTCATACATTGGGAGATATCAATCGCTTTCCATCGAGCAAGGAAGCAGTCGCTTATACCGGACTTGATCCGCTTGAGCAATCGAGTGCCGGAAAAGTGCGCTACGGTTCGATCAGTAAAGCCGGAAGCAGTGTGCTGCGGCATCTGCTCGGACAGGCGATGCACGTGGCTGCTCGCTACGACGGTCAATTGAAAACGTTTTATCAAAGATTGGCGACCAGACGCACGAAGTCTATCGCCAAAGTTGCCACGACGAGAAAACTCTTGATCAGACTTTTCATCATGCTGAGAGATGAAATCGATTACACGGAGTTCAAACGGCGTGGCTCGACAGTTGGAATGCCCGCACAGTCTCATGGTCTGCAATGACCGCTTTTTGATTGGGCTACCAACCTGCTTTGCAACAGCAAGCAGTAGCGAAACCAACATCATGGGTTTACGGCTGGTTAAAAAGATCAGTCTTCATGCCCGAATAGATGAATGAGTCGTGCCACTCGCATTTAGGTGGCTATACTGGAAGAAATAAGAAAAAAGAATTAAACAAAATGAACGAGAAATCGGTTATCAGCTTGAATTGGGAAACACGAAATGCCGTAAATGGTGGATGGATACAAGTGTGCTTGTTTTCCGCTTGACACCGAAACCGTCTTTATAGATGAGACAAAAATGTGGGATAGCCCGTTCAAAGCAAAGCTATCACCCGAGTTACCTGATTTATTATTCGGAGAAATTTTCCTTTCGTGTACGGGGAATTGGTATGAATAACTCTGAAGAACGACGCTGTTCATTCTGTGGAAAGAAAGAAATTGAAGTCTTGAAGCTAGTTGCTGGCGCGCACGTTTATATCTGTAACGAGTGTGTAGCAATTGCCAGCCAGCTAATCAATCTTTCCCCAGATGATACAAATCCTGCCGCAGCACAGCCATCTAGCAACCACGGCATAGAAGAAAAGAAGGAGCCGTTCGTTAATCAAGATAAAGAAAACTTTAGCATAGAAGAAGTCTGCGAAATTGTCGGAGTTCGCCCACACATAATTCACTATTGGGAGAGTGAGTTTCTACAAGTAAAACCAGAAAGAAATGAATCTAACCAACGTATCTATAGTCGAAAAGACCTTGATATAATTATTCGGATTCGCTTTCTGATATTTGAAGAAAGATATACAATTCACAACACCAAAATCCAGCTCGATAAAGAATTTGGGTTTTGATTAAAGCAATCTAAATTGCTCTTTTTGAGATTATAAATATCACAACCAAAATTTGTCTCAAAAACGACCCTTTTTGGAACACTTTTTCTCACTTTCAAATATATCTTGGCTACGCTCACAAATAAGCGTATTATCCGAATATCCTAGTTTGAAAGGATAAAGCTATGTGCAAATTTAAGGTTCGTCTTATTGCTGTTTTACTCACATTTGGAATTGGTATTTCCGCTGTTCCAGTTTGGTATCAGTATCAAACTCCAAAAGAAGTCCAACATACTCCAGTAGAGGTTTACGTTGAACCAACACCACATATTCAAAGAAATCTTTCTGATAATTTTGAAGAATACTTCGGAACACCTTTAGTTTGGAAGTTTCTCTTGAATGATGAAGAAGATGGGAGATTAGCTGTAGTTAGAGCGAGTGCCGAAACGCCAAATGGAGAGGTTAGGGCAATGCTAAGATTGGATTGTCCTAGCACTGCTGGCTCAATTCAAATTCTTGTGGGCGATATGGAAGAGACAGGTTTTAATTTAGCTAATTACTCTGTCAGTTCTGAACTGCCTATAATCAAAAAAAATTTAGTTGAGATTAGGGCGGTTTCTCCTAAAGGAAAGATGTCATTCAAAACTAAAGCTAACGGAACTATCGGCTACCCAAACTTATATCCAACCGTTATTTTTTTTGAACTTATTAGAACTAAAAGGCTAGAGCAGTTAATTGCTAAAGGCTCAACTGAAGTAACATTTGTTATACACGACATTGAAGATTACAAAAAAACAATCACGGTTACGTTTCCCGCTATCGACTCCTCAAGCCAAATGGCTAAAGACTTTAAGGGCTGCCGTCAATAAATCTATACATATTTAACAATTTAATGACTCGAAGGCGAATAGCTATTTCTAAAAAGTCTCAAAACCGCCCCTTTATGGAACAGACAGAAAAGCGTGTCATAATCGACCCTTTTTGAGATAACTTGTCAAAGAACGTCGGTATAATCACAAGGCTATTATCTTTCTAAAATGAACGAAACTCCATACTCAAGAGAAGAAGTTTTAGCAGCAGGTGAAGGCTTTCCTGAGCGTGGATTACTTTGTCATAAATGTAAAACTAAAATTCCTCAGTTTAGAGATTTAACTGAACAAGATAAAACACGAATACTAAAGCTAATCCGCGAAGATAGAAATATAATGGCGATTGAGGAATTAAAAATTGCAACAGGTTGTTCATTGCGTTGGGCAAAGATTTGGGTTTTACACTCAGGCAAACCAGAACAATTAGAAAATCAGACCCTACCCTGTCCCTATTGCGGAAAACCATTGCGAACTTCATTAGCTAAGCAATGTCGCTATTGTCTAAAAGATTGGCATTCAATTGAAAAAGAATAAGTGTCAAAACCGCCCCTTTTTGAGACGTTTTAACCTGAGAACAATAGACAATGATTTTCGTTTTCTTAGATGATGGTACTTTAGATGTTATCGCAAATCTTGAAGAGGCTCAGCGAAACTATGAAGGCATAGATGTCGAAAGCGGTGTATTTCAATTCTTTGATGAAAGGGGAATTTATTTAGAGCCGCAGTTTACAGAGCCGAATAAAACAGGACGCTTTCGATTGGGGACGTATCGTTGAGGGAAAGGAATTTCCCTAGAAAGCTAATCTCAAAAACGCCCCTTTATTGGACAGTCAAAAAACGTGTCAAAACCGACCCTTTTCGAGACATTATTAAGAATCCTAAATCAAATTAGTAAATGGAAACTAGACATTTAATAATCGGCATTATTGGCGCTTTGTGGTCAGGTGGAATGATTTACTTTGCTAGAAGAGCCAAAGATGTGCCAGAAATCGTAAAACCTTTTCTTTTTACTTGGTGGATTGAAGATGAAAAAGTAAATCGAACTTTGGGATTGATTCTGGGAATTGGAGGAGTAATTGGAAGTCTTGTCCTTATCATAGCTGGATTAGCAGATCGGAAGATTCTACCTTTCTTGTAATATTAGATTATTATTTGTTTCATAAACGACCCTTTTTGATGTTATGAAGACGTCGGGCTTGACTCGTGGAGTATGATATTTGAAGTTAATTATTTCTTGACGTTCTCTGACTGCTGAAATCTTGATCAGGTAACTTATTGAGATTTTCAGGAGAGAAGGTGTTTGGCAGTTGGGATGCCCGATTTGTCTCATGGTCTTAACATGACCGTTTTTTGATTGGGCTACCAACCAGCAGCTCTTGGAAACAACAAGAGCTGCTGAGCGAATAAGACATCATGGGTTCATGGCTGGTCAACCAGGGCTGGTCTTTATGCCCGAATAGATGAATGAGTCCAGGCACTCGAAACAGAAGTGCTGATGACTGGGAACAAAGAGAGCCAAAAGAAGCAATTAACAAAAAATATCTATCCATTCGAGTTGCGCTTTTGATAACAAGTGTCGAGCAGAGGTGCGGGTAATTTTCACTTGACATCTGCTCCGTCTTCATAGATGAGACATCAATTAAAATGAAAGCAAGAGCATCTATCTTAATTTTCATAGCTACAATCTACGTTCTAACAGCTGCACTCTCTTTTTATCTAAAAATTGATTTTTTATTGTTCTTTTTAGCCTCTCCTTGGAATGTACTTGTAGCAATTATGAGTGGTGTCCTTATGCACGAATCGTTCAATTCTGATTATTGGTTGTTGGCTGGAACTGTTTTGAATGTGGTACTTTTTTTGTGGTTTAGTCTATTCAAACCAATGTTAAATAAAGCAGCCGAAATCCCCGATTGATAAGCAGTCCCAATAACGCCCCTTTATGGGACAATCAAAAACCGTGTCAAAACCGACCCTTTTTGAGACGAAGCGAACAACGGAGTCTAATGTATCAATGAAGAATTACCTTATTAAACTAACGAATGTGTCGGTATTCACTCTTATATTTTGCTTAACTTGTTTCTCACAGACTGAAAGCATCTCTAAAGTTTCAACTCAACGACTGAAAATAAGCAATCTTGATAAAAAGGCAATAATACTTTCCATACTGAATCGAACCGACGGGGACGCACCAAATATTAAGGCGTATAAATCATCAGAGACAGCATATATTTCTACAATAAATCTGCCTGAACCGTTTGTAAAAGAATTTTATATCAAGGATTTTCGGGTAATTAACGGAGTAAAAACAAAGTTTGTTTTATCAAGTGAAATTCCGAATAAATCAAAAAGTGAAATTCCGAATAAATCAAAAATCAATTTTGATTATTTAGAATTTAGCGAGTTTGAAATTAGTAAAAACAAAGTTTTGGTTTCCATAAAATGGTCTTTTGCTGGTGGCGGTAATGAAACTAAAACATATGAATATCAAAAAATCAAAGGTAAGTGGAAAGGAGAATACGTTGGTGGAGGTTTTACAACACCACTTGAATTTCCAGCACCACCTGGTTCTGGAATCGTTCCTCCACCCCCACCTCGACGCCCAGATTAAAAATCCATAGCAAATTCTGGTGGCTTCTTTAAATTACAAAACAAAATTGATTCCTATAATGCCCCCATTAGGAAACAATCAGACTATTATAGGTTTGTTTCGTAA
The DNA here is from genome assembly GCA_030448055.1 of Pyrinomonadaceae bacterium. Classification (GTDB taxonomy): domain Bacteria; phylum Acidobacteriota; class Blastocatellia; order Pyrinomonadales; family Pyrinomonadaceae. The sequence goes on along the minus strand of JAUJNR010000001.1, from coordinate 719,837 downwards.
ACGACCCTTTTGGGACGTTTTGACAATAAAATATTATTGGAATTTTTATTGCCTTTTTTCTACAACGTAATCCGCACCGCCGCAAGTCATAGGTTTAATTTCAACCGTAAAATCTTCAGTATCTACTTCAACTTCGCTTATCGGCTTAAACTCAATTTCTCCCCTTGATAGAGAAAAGCGTAAATCGAACCCATTTGGCATTTCTGGAACAATTTTGTATTTTCCAATCGGTAAATCCCAAACCTCATAAACACCATTTGTGTCCGTTATTACTTCGTATGAGTTTTGTTTGCTGAAAATCCTAACTTTTGTTCCAACTATGTAATTAAGGAACTCAAAGGGTTTGTCCTGATAAAGTTCTATTGTGCCTGAAATTCTTGTTCGTTTGAGTGATTTCGGTAGATTATTAAGCCAATATAAGTCATTGTTGTTTTTCTCAATCTCCCCACCCATTCCTTCTGAAATAGCACTATATGTTTTAGTTTTTTTATCGCGACCTAAATACAGCAATAATGTTTTACCTTCATCATCAGAAAAGTCCCAGTCACAAGTCGATTGTGGCTGGTTCAAAATTATTCTTTTTTGATTTTTCCCTTTGAAAGTTTTCTTTACATCTATGATAACTCTTTGATTTGAATCATTACTTTCGACACTCTCAATTTTTCCGATGATTACAGAAGCGGCTTGAGCATAAGTTTCACAAATAGTTCTGTAGGGCGGTCCATAACTACAAGCAAACGACCTTTCAAAGCTAGAAGCTATAATCAAAGCTGTAAATAATATTTTTAGAAGAAATGCTTTATTCATAGATAATTCTCCCTTTCTATAATTCTGTAGATGCAGTATCTTCTAATGACGGATGTTAGGCTCAAACAATATTCTAAATATAATTTTTACCTTTTAGAACACAGTTTCAAAATCGCCACTTTTCGGGACAATCAAAACAGGGTAATATCTGTCCCATAAACGACCCTTTTTGATGTTATGAAGACGTCGGGCTTGACTCGTGCGGTAAGATATTTGAAGTTGATTATTTTCTTGACGTTCTCTGACTGCTGAAATCTTGATCAGGTAACTTATCGAGATTTTCAGGAGAGAAGGTGTTTGGCAGTTGGGATGCCCGTTCAGTCTCATGGTCCACAATGACCGTTTTTTGATTGGGCTACCAACCAGCGGCTCTTGGAAACGAGAGCTGCTGAGCGAATAAGACATCATGGGTTCACGGCTGGTCAACCAGGATCGGTCTTTATGCCCGAATAGATGAATGAGTCCAGGCACTCGACACGAGTGCTGATGACTGAGAACAACGAGAATTAAAAGAAGCAATTAACAAAAAATATCATTGCATCGAGTTGCGCTTTTGATAACAAGTGTCAAGCAGAGGTGTGTGAGATTTTCACTTGACATCTGCTCCGTCTTCATAGATGAGACATTTTTGACAAATTTTACAAGATGAAAAAACTTCTACTCACACTCAGTTTAATATTTGTCTGGTTTTATCCGTCAGTGGTTGAAGCTCAGTTAAAGAAATTAACCAGTTATGACAAGTCCTCAATAATTGAAGCAGTAATAAAAGATTATGATTTCAACAACTCAAGAAGGTGGAAGAATGAAAAAGAAAACATCATTTATCTTTCAACAGAAAACATTTCATCAAAACAATTCCTGCAAAGAAAAGGCGTTAAGTTTGTAATAATTACTCCTATTGAAGCCCTCCAAATGGAGGAAAAAGGGATTGAGTATTATAGATTTGAAGAATTCAAAGTTAAACAAACATTGGTTGAAATACTTTTTAGCAGACGTTATGTAAATGATGCGAGTGGAGAAATATATGTTAGAGACACAAAGTATACCCTTCAAAAAAGGTTAGGCAAATGGAGAATTAAAGTTCGTAGAGACTCGGCGCATGCTTCGTAAGAATTAAGGGATTGTAGGCATTGCTAATCTATCTCAAAAACGCCCCCTTTTCGGGACAATCAAAACAGGGTAATATCTGTCCCATAAACGACCGTTTTTGAAACAAAAAACCTTATAAATCAATATGACTATCGCAATAGATTATTCTCAGATTGACCCAATACTTTATTCTTGGGCGCAAAAACATAAATTGCACATATTTACGATTTATAAAGATGCCGTTGTTAGGTCAGTAGAAATTGTTAGTAATTCAGCAAACCGTTATCAAATATGGGTAGATGCTCTTAACGAAAATAATGAAGTGTATATTCACGCTTGGGATTACAAGAAGAAAAGGACAGATATTAAATCTTCATTATCCGAATTAAACGAAAAGCTTGAAGAAATCTTTTCTACTGTTTTATCGTGGGAAAGTGATAACAATCAAAGCGTGTCATAAACGCCCGTTTTTGACACAAAATACTAACTCCTTAAAATCGTCTCTTTTGAATACTCTTCATCTTCACTACAAAGTCCATTTTATCGTATCGAACAGCAATTTAAGCATTTTTCCTTAAAATGCGGTTTTTGTGTCATAAGTCATGTCATAACTAAAATCCCAAAAACGTTCCTTGTTTTGACTTTTGAGACACTCAAAAAATCAGTTGTAATAACTGTTCAAAAACTGAAGTGTTTCTTTAGTTTTCCCTTTTCTTGGTAAAGCGACAAATGAGAGCTGACACACCGTCATAGACAAATTTCCATTTATATAAAAACACTGACACTATTTCCCTTTTCTTCATTAATAGCTAACCAAAACTTTCATATAAAAAATTAAACTGTGGGCTTGAAAACCAATTTGGTTAAGTTTACTACCATTTAGTTGTGTTATTTTTGCAGGAAAACGAGTTTACCTGCGTTTGCTTCAATATAATGTTTTCGGAAAGTTAACACATCAAAATCAGGTCAAATCTTCGCCGCGGTCAATTGATTCTGGACTGTCACTGTGACAGTTAAGACTTTCCGGCTGGTCACTAACTGCCACTGTGTCAGTTAGTGCTTCTGAATTCTCACTAACTGCCATCGTGTCAGTTAGTGCTTTCGGTTTGTCATCTTCCTTGTGCATTGTTAGATTCTCCTCTTTTTGGGTTATACGTCTTGAAATTCACCATCAATAGCATTTTCGTCATTAATGGTTACATCTTCGGGTTTGTTTATGGTCGGCGTTGTTCGATTTGAAAGATTAAACACTCGCCGAATGTGAGCTTCAAGACGATGACGAGCTTCTTTGTTTGACTGCATTGTGTCGTCATTCGGGCAACTAATTGCTCCATCTGCCAAACAAGAGGCGAAACGCTTGCGAATTCTTCATCACGGATAGCGTCTCTTGTTTGTTCGAGCAGATCCAGGAACTCTTTCCATTTCTCCATCAGGTTGCCTTCGGCTTCGAGCTGTGCCGCTAAGTCACCGGTGCTAGTTTTAACGAAAATGATTTCCTCCCGGATTTCAAACAAACCGGCGGCTTCGGTTAATATCTCGAATTCTTGAAAGAGTCTCGACGGTAGCCTTTTGCTCCAGGTCTTGCCTTTATAAATGTATTCATAAAAATTAAAAAGTAGGGTCAGTTTGGTTGGCACATAGGTAACCTCGAAAACTGTCTTAATCTTAAGACAAACAATTTTATTGATGAAATTTATGATGAGAAATAGACCGGGTGATAATAGCCTTTGCCATATAATTTTGTGATGGTCAAATTTTTGGGTTTTCCGCAAACTTGATGCGAAAAGTCGGTTTTTCACAGATCCGTGTTTACTGGCAATTTGCTTTCAATTTTTGTTCTAGCAAACCAATTTTTGCCTTTTTTATGACCCGCAATCGACGCTGGTGTGAAGCAAATCGAAGTTTGCCCGTCTATACATTTGCGGAAGACCCTAAAATTGGTGATTATCTACTTGACGCAAGGTAAGTTATTAATTATTATACTTGTATGACGAATCACCGTTTTCATTTTCAATCGCATTTTCTTTGGCTTTCGTTTGCTTTTTCGGCTGACTCGCAACCTGTTTTAATTCGTCCACAACTTCTTTCGGAAACAAAAAGTTCATTGCTTCGTCGGTAGTCATATCAAGCGGATTTATTTTGTCTTTTTTGTCTTTTTCAGTAGTCATAATTTTATGAAAAGCAATACGCCAAAAATCAAACAAGAAATGGATTTAATAACCTTAATGGACAAGTTCGGCTCTGATGAAAAATGCCGCGCTTATCTTGAAGCGTTGCGCTTTCCAGAAGGCGTTTTCTGTCTGCGCTGCGAATCCAAAAAAATCTCTCGCATCTATAAACGCAATCAGTTTGTTTGCGATGCGTGTAATTATCAATTTTCCGTTACGGTCGGCACAATCTTTCAGGATTCTCACTTACCGCTTCAAAAGTGGTTTGCCGCAATTTATCTGATGTGCGAATCGCGCAAAGGGATTTCTGCCAACCAAATGAAGCGCACTCTGAAAGTAGCTTACAAGACAGCTTGGTATCTTTGCCACCGCATCAGAGAAGCCGTTAAAACCGATGACGGCTTGCTTCTGTCTGGCATTGTCGAGTGCGACGAAACTTTCATCGGCGGCAAAGCTAAAAATATGCACAAAGCCGCCCGCGAAAAGAAAATTCAAGGACGCGGCTCGGTCGGCAAAGCAATGGTTTTGGGCGCGATTGAACGCGGCGGCGATGTTCGCCTTGTCAGTGAAAAACGCGCCGACCGCGCAACGCTTCACGCTTTCATCAAGTCGCAAGTTTCGCCGCAAGCCGAATGTATTATGACCGATAACTTTCCGGCTTATGAAGGCATTGCAGATGCCGACACGCGACACGAAACGGTCAATCATAGCGAAGGCGAATGTCATACAAACGGCATCGAAAACGTCTGGTCGTTGTTCAAACGGTCAATTGTTGGCTCGTTTCACCAAGTGTCTGAAAAACATCTTGACCGCTATCTTGATGAATTAGAGTTTCGATTTAACAATCGAAACAATCCTTATCTTTTCCGCGATACGCTTTTGAAACTTATCGCGTCAAGTAATCTGGAATACAAAGATTTGATTAAGAACGAGGCTTAACAACTTTGCCAACTTTTTTGACCTTACCGGTTTTTTCTATAGGAATAACGGTTGCCGACATTCCAGGAATATGAGCTTGGTTAATCGCTTCCGAGTTAATGGCTGTTTTGGGATTCAAGAAAACTTGGCACGGATTTCCTTGCCCATCCTTAAAAATTATAGTGGAACTTGAAGTTGAAAGTTCTTCCTCACTTAAATCGGTAACGAAAGCTAGATGTCCTACAATAGCGCCATTTGTCGGTATTAGTGTAGTTGCTGTTTTGTTATAAATAGCTTCATTTGAAGAAAGCTCTATAGTGTGAGATGGACTACCTTTTATAATTATTTTTTTAGCAAAGTGAATTGGCTCAAGAAGTATCGGGTCTTTCTCAGGAAAAGTTAAATATAAAACATAGTCGCTAGCAATACTTGGCTGACCTTGATTGGTAATCCGCACAACAAAGAAAAATATTATTCGCCCGTCTATCTCAGCAGAATTTTGAATCCAATAATTAAGGATTTTACCGGACAACTTGGGCATTAAAGATTCTTGAATACGAGCTTCCAGACTACGCACTTTATTATGTTCAATAAGCCAAGCAATAATGCTCGATAGGACAAAGGCTATCCAAACGAATGACCAAAACACCTTTTCCTGCCAAATAGGATTTGGGTTTAGCGAATATAAAAGTATTATTTGTTGGGTGACGCCCAGAATACCACTCACAAGCCCCACCCCGATTGGTAGAATTTTAAGAAATCCAAGCCAACTAAATCTATTGGGTCGCATCCACGCAAGTATATTATCTCACTTAACCTTGCGTCAAGTAGATAATCCCCAAAAGAAAGTTTCTAAGCGGAGGGATTTTCAAGTGTCACTGTGACACTGGTTTAATATGAACAGATTTTAAGAAAGCGTGGCATCCGTCAGACCTACAACGAAAAGCCATTCAAGGAGTAATCGGCTAAGCCGAACTTTTAACTGAAGATTTACTAAAAAATTAATAGGTAATAAAATTTTTCAATTAAAATAAAATTTTTCAATTAAATTGAAAGGAAAGAATTTATTTATGGAATCGTATACAGTTGGCGGGGGTTATAAATTAAAAAAGACAGAGATAAGCCAATCGGCAATCGAGGCTCGTTGGTTGTTTTTATATAGTTTGCAGGAAAGTGAACTCGTAAATGACTTGCTTAATTGGGTAGACATTAAATCAGTTCCTGATGAATATAAGGACGAAAAGAAGTTACTACAATTATTTCATTATTACTTGGGCTGCTTAACCAATAGAAAGGTAGGTTCTGAGTATCCATTCGAGTGGTTTAATACTCCGTTAAATAATTACCTAATTTTGTTAGATAACTTGAAACCTACTATTAACAAAATAAAACGAAAACAACGAGAAAATTGGTTTTGGGATCCGCCATATGAAGGTTACGAGGTACCAAATGACATTTACCCAATTTCAGCAAGTGACAAAAATTTCAGGCGTTTCTTAACTAGTGATCTCTTAGAGAATTGGAACTCTTTATACGCTCTTCCAGAAGCAAAAGCATTTTGCGCTTCTCTTCAAAACTGGGCAGACGCTAATAATTTTAATGCAATTTGGTGTTTGGATTTAGCTCTGATTAGTTTATTTAATTTTAGATTCTATTTTTTATAGAAGTTACGCAGTTGAACGGATATTTGATAATAATAGAGCATGAATCCGCCGAAATGCTCTGAAGATGATTACATTAATTTTGTCATTGCTTCTCCAAAGCAGTTGACCGCGACAGAAGCTGCTCGCGTGCAGCCAGAGAGCCAAAACGCTCCGGCACATGACGCTTTTACTCGCCTTCTTTCCCGGCTTGAGCCTAATGCTGAAACGCTCTGGCACGAAGCACAAACACAGATTAGCAAAGAGTCCGGCATTTTGGTCTTGGATGATTCGACTCTTGATAAACCGTTTTCCAAACATAACGCTTTGGCTTCCAGACATTGGTCTGGAAAACACAAGGCGGTTGTTTTGGGCATTAACCTGATTACTTTGCTCTGGACTGACGCTGAGCGCGCGGTTCCGACTGATTATCGAATTTTTGATAAAGATACGGACGGCAAAACGAAAAACGATCATTTTCAGGATATGCTTATCGAAGCTCACAAGCGCGGCTTTTCTCCGCAACTTGTTTGTTTCGATAATTGGTATTCTTCGATTGAAAATCTGAAACTCTGTCGCGCTTTGGGCTGGCATTTTCTGACTCGCCTTAAATCAAATCGGCGTGTCAATCCGGATAAAGAAGGTTTGAAACCAATCTCTGAGATTTTCATTTCCGCTGCCGGGCGCCTCGTTTGGCTGCAAGGCTTTGGCTTGATACGAGTGTTTCGGACAGTTGAGGAAAACGGCAACGCGAAACACTGGGCGACAAGCATCGTCGAAATGACAGAAGAGATGCGCAAAGAGTCTGCAAGGCAAGCCAACAGGATCGAGCAATATCATCGCGGAATCAAGCAATTTTGTTTGATAGAGCGTTCGCAAGCTCGGCGTCGCCGACCGTGGCTCAATCACATCTTGCTTTGTTTGCGAGCGTTTTTGCGTCTTGAATGTCATTGTTATCGAAGAAAAGTTAGTTGGCACGAAGCGAAAGTTGGAATTATCAGAGAAGCGCTTCGTGTTTATTTGGCAAATCCAACATATTCACTTATGCCAACTGCGTAACTTCTATTTTAGAAGAAATAGTCCCTTCAAAGAAAACAAAAGTTAATGAAAATCAACTCATTGAATTATTGAAGCAATTTCAAGAGCGAGCGTTAGAAGCATTTGTTAGAGCGTTTGATGGTGCTACATCACAGGATTCAGAAGTTTATAATCTTGATAAAATTGCTATTGATGAGATGAAAATCAAGCCATTTATCTTTTCTTGGAAAAGCTTAAAAGTTGAGGGTTCTTGGAATCCACTATCCCAACCTAAAATCGATTTTGTAGAGGCAAGAGAAAATGAATTTGTAATTGAAATATACGAGCAAAGAAAATTTAGTATTGATGAATTATTCGACGCTATTAAATTATTTCGCAGTAAATTGCTCAAATACTGTAACAGTGTTGAGAAAGGGATTAAAAAGATCGCAGTTAAGGATTTTTCAAAAAAGATGGGCACAGGTCATTTTAATTGGTTTGTTGAATACCAATTCCCTCCCTGTGAAAGCTTTTCTCAAATAGCCATGAGGAATAAAAAAGATGTAAAAACCATAAAAGAAGCTATTGAATCCGTGGGAAAATTGATAAGACTCCCTCTCCGTTCCCCAACCAAAGGCGGCAGACCAAAGGGAGCAAAAGATAAAAATTTCCGTCCTCAGATTGTAAGAAAAAACATTGGGGGTTAAGTTGAAAAAAAAATTCCTTGCCCCCATTTTGTGTAACTTTAATTAACTTTATTCTGAACTCGTTGAATTATTTCAACGAGTTTTTGTTTTAAGAAAGTGAGGCAATTATGAATAAGTCGATATTAATTGTTGATGAAGTGGCTGAATTGCTGCGGGTTGATAAACAGCGAATTTATGAATTAGTTCGCTCAAATCAGCTTCCGGTAATTCGACTTGGTGAAAGGCAGTATAGATTTGACGCGATCGCAATTGAAAAGTGGATAAAAAATGGTGGAAGTCTGAAAAATTCAGTCGAAAGCAAATGACCAATGATAGATACTGTGGCATTACAACATAAACTTTTGAATTCACCTTCGCAGAAAGACTTAACCGATTTCTGGAAACAGCAATCTACTTATTTTAGTGGATTGCGTCGAAAGTTCATTTGTAATAGCGCAAGAAACTCTCACGCCCCAAGACTAACACTTTCGGAAAATATCAAAAGCGAATGGTATTTGAGGGCGGAAGTGTCTATTCCAGCGTGGCTTTTTGGCACAAATACAAAGTTGCCGAATCAAGCAGACATAGCCGTTTTTTTACAGAATCTACCAGGCTATATTTCCGAAAAAACCCAACTGACTTTTGATGCATTCTCAGCGAATGTTAGACGAGTGGACTTTACGCAAGATTTTCCTATTGGCAGGAATAAAATCATTCAGACAATCAAAAGCCTTTATAAGGTTCATCCACCGCGTTTCCAGCGAGTTATATACAACGAAGAAACCGTTGAGTTTTCACGTAAAGGAAAAAGCAAAGGATTCGTTATCAAAGTTTATGACAAGTTGGCTGAGCTAATCAGTCATAAGAAAACAATTGAAAACCAAATTTATATAAAAAATTTATTAAGACTTGAAGTTTCTTATCTTACCCCTTATTACATAAAAAAAATTAAAGAAGCTCATAACTTATCGAGCATCACGGCTGAACATATCTTAAGAATAGATTTGGCAGAATCTGAAATCCTTAAAGCAAAGAATCTAATTCATTTTGACGGTCAAATATCAACTGAAGTAAATCAACTGGATATATTGATTGCAAATTATGATACGAGATACGCTGCGACGCTTTATGGATTCCTCAAGTTGATTGAAGATTACGGGTTCAACTTTCACGAATTATCGTCTTTAAATTACCCGAAACGAACATACAGAAAACATCTGGCTGATTGTAAAGCAGCTGGCATTTCTCATTATGAGTAATACTGTGAAACTTTCGGCAACGACATTAATGATTTTAGAAATAATAACGAGCAGAAGAATGACAAAATTACTAACAATAAAAGAAAGAATTCAAATATCGATTCGGTGCATTACGACCTCTTGCATGGAATCTCCTTGAAAACAACTCCATTAGTGAGAGCTGGCGGACATTAATCAATGTTTGAAATAACTAAATTGCGGATTCAAATAATTGTCTGGAGATATTTCAAAACATAACTTGGATTACGTAGTTAATGAAGTATCTTTTTCGGACGTTTGATAATTCACCTTTTGGTGGCTTTAGGTAAAAAGAAGCAAGTTAATGTTTCAAACGTGAATGAAGCCGACACGACCAGGTAATAACAAAATGAACACAGCAAGTCGCATCACGCTCAAGGAAATGGCGAATAGATTAAATCGCTGCCCAAAAACCTTCCGCAAATATGTCATCGAATACCAAATTCCGCATATTTGTTTGGGGCGAAATATGCTCTTCAGCGCTGTTGAGGTGGAAGAATTTTTATCTAATTTAACTCTAATAAATCAATCATCTAGCCGGCGGGTTCAAATACCAAATACCAAACAATCCAAAACCAAACGAAACTTAAAAAATCGAGATCAATCAAAAAACCGCTATGCTTCCTTACTTGGATTAAGCTAAACTCATCGAACGGCTTATGTCTGGGCGTAAAGGAGAATTTATGCCAATTTATACAGACAAAAAAACAAAACGGCTTTACATTCAGTTTGATTTTTTGGGGCAGACGCATAAAAGGCGACTTCCGAAGAAAACGACTAAAAGTGAAGCAGTTAAACTTGAAACTAAACTTAAAAACAAACTGTTCTTTGAAGCTAATGGAATCGAGGCAAAACGTCAGATTAAATTTGAAGATTTTCTCGTCGAGTATTTTCTGCCGTTCGCCGAAGCAAGCCACTCGAAAGCATCATTCGACCGCGAGGTTAATATCTGCAAACTGGCACTTCCCTTTTTTAAGGGCAAGGACTTGAGGCAGATTAAGCCCGCCGACATCGAAAAGTTCAAGCAGCTTCGAGCTAACACGGAAACCCAGCACGAAACGGCGCGCAAACCGGCAACTGTTCTGCGTGAACTTTCCATTATCTCGAAGGTTTTTTCACTGGCGGTAAAAAACGATTTTCTTGAATTTAATCCATGTTCGCGTGTTGAGAAACCGAAGTTCGATAATACCCAAAACCGGATATTACAAACGGAAGACGAAGCAAAGTTTCTTGCCGAGTTTCAATCCGATTGGGCAAAAGATATTTGTATCTTAGTTCTGAACACTGGACTTAGACAAAACGACGCGCTCGGACTTTCTAAGTTCAATGTGGATTGGTCAAGCAATGTAATTCGTTTAATTCAGGGAAAGACAAAGCGGGTGGTTGAAATTCCGATGAACAATACGGTCAAGGCTCTTCTGCAAGCCCGGCGACACAATGGAAGTGATTTATTTTTTCCGAGTCCGAAAAACGGTTTGCAAGGCACTTCTATTAAAAAGGCAGTGATCGGAGCGTGTGTTAGAGCAAAGATTGAACCTATTACGATTCGGGATTTAAGAAGGACGTTTGGAACAAGACTCGGTGAGAACAACGTGAATACAACAACCATCGCAAAACTATTGGGTCATGGTGATTTACGCAGTATTCATCGGTATCAGCGAGGAACAGAAATAATGCGTGAAGCAGTCGGACTTTTGGAAAATCCTGCCAAAATCCTACCACTCGCACGTGAGAGTGAAAACAAAAAAGCTGTAAATTATTGAAAACAAATGGTGGAGTAGAGGAGGGTCGAACTCCTGACCTCTGCATTGCGAACGCAGCGCTCTGCCAAACTGAGCTACTACCCCGAAACCCGGAATTTCAATAATAAAAATCTATTGCAGTAGTGTCAAATCAATTTGCGGCTTCAATAGTTATTGAACCGTCGCGGCGAGCAGCGAGCCTTTCGGATCGTAAGCGTAAGCGCAGCCGTCTTCGATTTTGCCGATGATGCCGTGAAAAACCACGTCATCGGCGGATAAAACGACCACGACGTCGCCTGGGCTGTAGCGCGTGTAATCAATCTCGAATTTAATCATCGTCGCGTTGCCGTTTTCGTGGTTGACGGTTTCGTAATTAAAAGTGTCGGCGTTAAAACTAATTGTCTGGCAAAAAGCTACTTCTGGCATTTTATATTCTCCTGCACAAATTTAACCACATTAAAAAGCAAAAGAAAAATTTGCTGCCAATGGCGCAAAATTTAAAAGGCAAAGTAAATCAAATTACTTTCGTCCCTTTCGTGAAATTTCGGCGGTTAAACTTTTTCCGGCGCGAAATTCAAAATTATCGCGTCGTGGTCGGAGAGCGACACATTTTCCGCGTCAAATAAATCACCGACTGTTTGCGGCTCTCCGACCAGTTCAATTCTCTTTCCCGCAAACCAATCTAATCTTGCCGAAACTCTTCCGCCGACTCTGCGCGCCGCCCAAAAGATAAACGGGAAACACCAGCGCGGAACCCAATCGCCGAGATTCGTGTTATATGCGGCGTTTTCCGCGTCATAATGCAAAGTTCCCGCGCCGATTTCGTTTAAGGTTTTATAATCATAGCCGCGGAGTTCCAATTCCTGAAAAAGTCCGCGTTCAAAATATCGGTCGGGAAACGGATAATGATTTCGCGTAACGTTTTTCACGCCCATCGCCACGCGGCGAAAATATCCGGCGATGGCGCGATTCGCGCTTTGCGCGTTGTAAGTCGTCGTGTTCCAATCGCCGCCGATGATGGTCGGCAACGGCGACGCAAGCGCGTCCAGATGGTCAAGCACGATTCGCATTTGCGTCTGCCGGTGTTGGCGTGACGAATGCGCGTCGAGATGCAGAGTGACGGCTCGAAACTCGCCCGCCGGATGTTCGATGTCGGCGATGAGCGCGCGCAGATAACCAAGCCGTTTTTCCTTGCCGAACATTTTATCTTTGCCGTTCGGCAGCGGCACGGCGTGAACATTTTTCATCGCGTATTTTGAAAACATCGCCAAGCCGTGCAACGACTTCGTATTTTCGCCCGCTGCGTATTCTTCAACGCCGCTGCCCTTCTGCAAAGCAATGTAACACGGGGCGAAAGCGTAATTTAAGTTTAATTCTTCGGCTAAATCTCTGGCGACGAAACGATTCTGGCTGCGCGCCATTCCGTAATCGAGTTCGGTCAGAAGAAGCAAATCTTTATCTTTTAATTGCGCGTGATTTTTTAGAGCTTCGACGATTCCGGCAAAGCGATTGCCGCGCTCGATGTTCCAGGCGAGCGCGGCAATCGTATCCTTTTTTTTATTTATCGTCGGCGCGTAATTTTCCTGCACGACGGCATTCAAAATCCGCTCGACGTCAGGTTTAATTTTTCGATAAACTTCGGATTTTTTCGTTGCTTCAATCGAATCGAATTTGAGCAGTTCAGGGAAAAATTCGTTCAACCGGTGATCTAAAATATCGGGCGAGTTTCTTTTCAAATCCGTCTCGGGGTTCATAAAATGTTAAGGGTAATTAAAACGCTGTTGAAAAGGCAAAAGCTGAACGGTGAAAGCCGCTCTCCGCTTTTGCCTTTTTACTTTTCGCTTCGTCAGTCGTCGTATCTTTCTTTGGTCGGCACGACCGCGAGAAAATCCTGCGTGATTCTTTCGGTGTAAACGCCAAGCAGTTCGTCAATACGCGCGCGCTTCGACGAATGAAAAATAAAGCCGACGTGCTTCGGTTTCGTCACGCGATAGACGATTTCCGCGTCGGTGTAGCGCGAAGTATCGGGCTGTTCCTTATTTGCCAGCGAAAGTACTATCCCTGCGTAATCGCGCCGCAGTTTCGGCGGTCGGTATAAATCGCCCGCCGTCTCTGTTTCGAGTTTCGCCCATTCGCGCCAGAGATTAAAACCGCAGGCGTTTTCCAAAACGTCGGCGATATACGCGCCGCCGACGCGCGCCGCCACTTCCAATAAATAAAATTTTCCCGTCTCGGCGCATTGCAGAAATTCGGCGTGCGCGACGCCGCGCTCGTAGCCGAACGCCTTCAAAAGCTGTTTATTTAATCGCTCCAGTTCGCGTCGCTCTTTCGATTTATACGGCAGAATCGCAGTCGTAAAAACGCCGCCCTGATGCGAAACTTTGAACGGCGCAGTGCCGTAACCGCTCACGCCGTGCGCCGCCACTTTGCCGTTTTCGACGACCGAATCAACGTGAAAGACTTTGCCTTCGATAAACCGTTCAATTAAAAACTGCGAAGGATGGTCGCGCCATGTATGCCGCGCGTCGTAATCTTTTAGCGTTTGCCACACCTCGTCTTTCGTCTTGCATTTTTTGATGCCGTGCGCGTTGACTTCGGTGCGCGGCTTGATAATCCACGGCGCGGAAACCGAATCTAAAAATGCGTCTATTTCTTGCGGGTTAAACGCGCCGGTAAATTCCGGGCAAGGCAGATTCGCCCGGCTCGCCGTCTCTCTCATCTGCAGTTTATCGCGGAAACGCAAAAGATAAGAACCGCTCAAGCCTTCGATTTGCAGATGCTCGCGGGCTTTGGCGGCAGTCAAAACATCAAACTCGTCAATGCCGACAATGCGGTCAATCTTTCTCGTCCCGGCGATGTTCGTCACGACGCGGATATAATCTTCCTGCCCGCCGCCATCGCGTACGGTTTTAACTTCGCTTAAGCTCGTCCACGCCCACGCCGCATCAAGCAATTTCTCGCCCGTCACCAGAGTAACGCGCCAATCCCGCTCGTGGCATTCCTCGTAAAATTCGTTGCCTTTGAAAAAACTGGCGATGCAGACGATGTGTTTTTTCATAACGGGTAATAGTTTTTAGTTTTTGGTTTTTGGCTTTTTGTTCTTTGCTTGCCGATTTAGTGACTCAATCACGATTGCAATTCGACTACTAGGAGCGTGTTTGGAAATTCAAGGTTCCGTTAGGAACGCCATATTTATAGCCGGAATTTCCGAAAAATAATGCGAGTTCCGCGAGGTGCGGCAAAAAATATGTCGCTGCGATGCAGCTTCTGCCGTCGGTTTCGACGCTTTTTATAAATATAACGCTCCGCTGGAGCTATTTATCGAATTTTCAAACAGGCTCTAAGACTAAAAACCAAGAACCAAAAACTAAAAACCTCTTCTTCTAAAAAATGCGTCAATGCTCCAATCGCCCGCGCCTTTGAGCAGAAAGCACAGCGCGATGAAAAGATACAAAAACGCCAATTCTTTTCTTTGATACGGATCGTTCAGATGAACGCCGAAAGCGGCGGTCAGCATCACGCAGGCGACGAAGAAACTCGAAATTCTGGTGAACAGTCCGAGGGCGAGAAACGCGCCGCCCAAAAATTCGGCGAGCGATGCCGCCCACGCGAAAAACGACGGCGCGGGAAATCCTAAATTTGTCACGCCGCCGATGAATTGTTCGGACGGCGGCAATTTTCCCAAACCGTGCGCCGCCGCCAAAGACACGCCCGCAAAGATTCTGAGTAGCGCTAGACCTGCGTTGGCGACGGTTGATAAACCCGTCTCGCCGCCGAAAAGTATTTGTTTCAGCATTAAAATTCTCCCTGATTGATTTTGTTTTACGATAAAAGAATGGCACAATTCAACTGTAAAAACAACAAATTTTGTTTGTTTCGAGAGGTTTCAAGTAGATGTTTAGAACTTAAAACTCTAAACAAGAACACGGAGTAACAATGGGCGAAAATGATATATTAAATTTAGTCAGCCACTTGGTAATTTATATGGTCGTGCTGCTTTTAGCGATTTCCGCGCACGAAGCCGGACACGCCTGGATGTCGCACAAATTCGGCGACGACACGGCGTATATGCTGGGGCGCGTGACATTAAATCCGGTCGCGCACACCGACCCGATTGGAACGCTTTTGATTCCGATCATCTCGTTTATCTTCGGCGCGGTCGGCGGCGCGCTCGGTTCGATTCCGCTAATCGGCTGGGGAAAACCGACGCCGGTTAATCCGCGCAATTGGACGAACTTTAAATTGGCGAATGTGATGGTGTCTATCGCCGGAGTTTTGGCAAATCTGATTTTATTGATTATCGGAATCGTCCTGGCGAAAATTATGATGTCGCAGGGTTTCGGACTCGAAGCGTTTTTCGGCAGAAGCCAAAATCCTTTGGCAATTTTCGTCGGCGATTTGATGCTGTTAAATCTTTCATTGTTCGTGTTCAATCTGCTGCCGTTTCCGCCGCTTGACGGCAGCAAAATTTTGGCAACGTTTTTGCCCGCGAGTTTCGAGCCAATTTTGAATCTTTTGGAAACTTACGGATTTCTAATTTTGATGGCTTTAATTTACATCGGAGTTTTTCGCTTGATTATAACGCCGTTTCTCTACGCGCTGATTGCCATTCTGCAATAGATTTATGAAAAAACGAATTTTCAGCGGCGCGCAGCCAACGGGCAGTCTGCACATCGGCAACTATCTCGGCGCGCTGAAAAATTGGGTCGCGCTGCAAAACGAATTCGAGAGTTTTTTCTGCATCGTCAACATGCACGCGATAACTCTGCCGCAAGACCCGCAAACTCTCAAACAGAAAACTTTGGATTTAGCCAGAATTTACTTAGCTTCGGGGATTGATCCGTCGGTTTCGACCATCTTTATTCAATCGGATGTCAGCGAACACGCCGAACTCGCGTGGGTTTTATCGTGCGCAGCGCGGATGGGCGAACTCGAACGGATGACGCAGTTTAAGGATAAAGCCCGAAAATCAATTCCACCAGGTAAAATTGATCCTACTATTCAGCGACTGTATGAGTTTTTCGTCCAGCAACAAGTAGAATTAGGAATTGAGGCTGATTGGGATGTTGATTTTTCTAATCTTGAAGAAGTAAATAAGAAACTAGGCAAAATAGAAATATCTGTTCCCGAAATTTACGAGCTAATCAGAAAAGCAAATGAAGAAGTCGAACGCGAAAATACTCAGCGGGCGGGCGTCGGGCTTTTCACATACCCGATTTTGATGGCTTCCGATATTTTGCTTTATCAAACCGATTTAGTTCCGGTCGGACAAGACCAGAAACAGCATCTTGAACTAACGCGCGATTTAGCTGAAAGATTCAACCGCGATTTCGGCGAAACTTTTATCATTCCCGAACCGTTCATTCCGCCCGTTGGCGCGAGTATTTTGTCCTTGCAAGAGCCGACGAAAAAAATGTCGAAGTCAGACGAAAATTTGAACGGTTCGATATTTCTGCTTGACGATGCCGACACGATTACGAAAAAAATGAAAAAAGCTGTCACCGATTCGGGCAGCGAGATTACCTTTGACGACGCGCGCCCGGCAATCAAAAACCTTTTGACGATTTATCAATTGATAACCGGCAAAACGGCGGAAGAATGCGAAACAAATTTTGCAGGCAAAGGTTACGGAACCTTCAAAACCGAAGTTGCCGAAGCCGTCATCGAATTTTTGCGCCCGTTTCAGGAACGAGTTAAAGAATTTGACGATGAAGATTTGAAAAATATTTTAAAGAATGGCTCGGAAAAAGCACGAACGATTGCGCGCAAAACTTTGAGAGACGTTTACGAAAAAATGGGCGTCGTCGGCGCGGCAAGTTAAGTCAACTAAAACTTTTTTCAGCCAATACGAAATAAAATTTATATTTATGTCAGAGAAAATTACCGTTTACGAAAAACCGACTTGCACAACCTGTCGCAATTTAGCAGAGTTGCTTAAAGAAAACGGTATCGGCTATGAAAGAGTTAATTATTATATTGACGCGCTTTCGGAAGAAAAACTCCGCGAGCTTTTGGGTAAAACCAATTTAAGAGCGTTCGATATTTTGCGAAAGAAAGAACCGCTCGTCAAAGAATTGAACATCAGCGAAGATACGCCGCCGGACGAAATAATAAAATTGATCGTCGAAAATCCGAATCTTCTGCAGCGCCCGATTGTCGAAGTCGGAGATCGTGCTGTGCTGGCAAGACCGATTGAAAACGCATTGGATTTGATAAAAAGCGGAACGCCGTCATCTTGACGGCAATGAGCGCGAGAGCGCGAACAGACCGTTTATAAATTACAGTTTCGAGTGAAAATTTTACGTCGCCTACGAGACGTTTGCCGCCCGCGATGACGGCGTTCCGAAGATGAGTAAATTTGCCAAAACTCCAGAGCCGCCGTATTACGCCGTGATTTTCACGACCGTCAAAAGCGAAAATTTGGCAGGCTACGCGGAAATGAATGCGCGGATGTTTGAACTCGCCCAGCAGCAAAAAGGTTATCTCGGCATCGAATCGGCGCGCGGCGACATTGGGCTTTCCGTCACTTATTGGGAAACTTTGGAAGACATCGCAAATTGGCGCAATCACGCCGAACACAAATTGGCGCAGGCCGAAGGTTACGCGACCTGGTATCAGGCTTTTGCAACGCGCGTTTGCCGGGTCGAGCGCGATAATTTTTACGAAAAATAATTTTATGAGTTCAACGAATGGAAACGGTCATCGCCCCAAACCGAAAAATGTTCTCGGCGGAGAATTGAAATTTTGTTGTATGAAACCGCTGACTGGATTTTACCGCGACGGATTTTGTCGCACCGGCGCGGAAGATCGCGGCAGTCATACGGTTTGCATCCGCGTTACCGACGCCTTTTTAGCGTTTTCAAAATCGCGCGGCAACGATTTGTCCACGCCGCGTCCCGAATTTCAATTTCCCGGACTTGTAGAAGGCGATCAATGGTGTCTGGTCGCTTTGCGCTGGCAGGAAGCACTCGAAGCCGGCGTCGCGCCGGAAGTTGTTTTGGAAGCAACGCACGAAGCCGCGCTCCAATACGTTTCGCTCGAAGATTTACAAAATCATCAGTTTGAAGATTAAATGGAAACCGTCGAACATCTGCGCGAGCTTTTCGCTTATAACGATTGGGCAAATCGGCGCGTCATTCACGCCCTGAAACCGAACCGAAGCGAAAAGGCGCGCCGGATTTTAGCGCATCTGCTCATTACCGAAAAAGAATATTTCGAGCGGCTTGACAGCAAAGATTCGACGGGTTTCGATTTCTGGCAGAATTTGTCGCCGGAGGATTGCGAAGATTTAGCGCAGGAAAACGCGGAGAACTACGAGCGCATCTTGAAACGATTTGACGACGCAGGACTCGGACAAATCGCCAAATATAAAACGAGCCAAGGCGTTGCATATCAAAACACTTTCCGCGAACTTTTAACGCACGTTCTTTTCCATTCTTCGATTCACCGCGGCAATATAATTTTTAAAATGCGCGAAGAAAGTTTTGCGCCGCCTAAAATTGACTACATAATTTACCTGCGAAAAATTGCGACAAAATAATTTGGAACAACCAGCCGAACAATTAACCTTTGATTTCGACCGCGTGCAGCCGCACATCGTCTATGAATCGCGCGATGATATAAAACTCACGCTCGGCGCGTTTTCCGGTCCGCTCGATTTGCTTCTTTTTCTCATTAAACAGGAACAGGCGAATATATTCGACATTCCGATTGCCCGAATCACCGACGAATACCTCAAATATATTCGCCTGATGAAAACGCTGGATATTTCGCTGGCGGCTGATTTTCTCGTGATGGCGGCGACTTTAATCGAGATAAAATCGAAGATGCTTTTGCCGCGGGAAATCACGGGCGAACCGGAAGAAGAACTGGAAGACCCGC
The DNA here is from genome assembly GCA_030448055.1 of Pyrinomonadaceae bacterium. Lineage (GTDB taxonomy): Bacteria > Acidobacteriota > Blastocatellia > Pyrinomonadales > Pyrinomonadaceae. The sequence continues at coordinate 700,612 of JAUJNR010000001.1, read as the reverse complement.
GACGGGAATTAATTGATCGGCTGCTCGAACATCAAAAATTTAAAAACGCGGCTGAGATGCTTTACGAACGCTGCGCCGTCGAGCAGGCGGTTTTCCGGCGCGGGCGTATCGAATCGGACGAAAACAACACCGAGACGAACGCTTCGGTTTTTGATTTGCTGACGGTTTTTCAAAAAATTCTCGCCCGGCATAAAGAAGAGATCCAGATGGAAATCGAACGCGAGGAGATGAGTTTGGCGGAAATGCTCAAACGGTTAAAAACGCGAATTTTCCAGGTGAAGGAAATAAATTTGCTCGAACTTTTTCAAATGATGGGAAGCAGACAAGAACTCGTTTTGGCGTTCATTGCCATTCTTGAATTGGTCAGAACCGACGATGTGAAATTACTGCAGAGGAAAACCTTCGGCGATATAATTTTGAAAAAAGTTTAGCCGTTAGATTTTATTACAAATGGAAGCAGTTGTAGAAACCGAAGAAAAACAATCGCGCGGCATCGGCGAAATAATTTCAATCGTCGAAGCGTTAATTTTCGTCGCGGACGAACCTTTAACCGTCAAAACTCTGGCGGAAGTTTTAGAAGAAGACAAGGAAACCGTGCAAGCCGCAGTCGAGGAACTCGCGCAGGAATACGAGCAGCGCGAAAGCGGTTTGCAAATCAGAGAAATCGCCGGCGGATGGCAGCTCGCCACGCGCACCGAGTTTCACGAAGAAGTCCGAAAATTTTTGAAAACGCGCCCGTCAGCAAAATTGTCTTTAGCGGCACTCGAAACGCTCGCCGTTATCGCTTATAAACAACCGGCGACCGTTCCCGAAATTCTGGAAATTCGCGGCGTGCAGTCGGCTTCGGCGATCAAAACTTTGCTCGATAAAAAACTAATCGTAGCCCGTGGCAGAAAGGAAACCGTCGGGCGACCGATGCAATACGGCACGTCGAAAGATTTTTTGATTCAATTCGGTTTGAAGGATTTGTCGGAATTGCCGTCAATCGAAGATTTTGAAGATTTGGCGGGCGGAGTTTAAGAAGTTTTAAGTTTTGATTTTCAGGTATTCGGCATTTAATTTGAAATCAAAAACTCAAAAAGTTGTTCACTTGCCTCGCTCTTGAAATTCTTTCCGCACGTCGGCGAATGTTTTTCCGACCAAATTCCTGCCGATGTAGAATTCATGGTCGGTAACTTCGGCAATTGCCATCGGCGGCAATTTATATTCTCGCAAATCTTCTAGACTTTCAAAATAAACCTTCGCTAAATTCAAGCCCCAAAGTTCGCCCAGGAAAACGTCTATTTCGATTTCTTTGCCGCCCGAATCGTAAAAATATCGGTTCTTGCGGATTTCGTTGGTCTGAACTTTTTCGTTTCTTTTAACTTCCCTGCCCTCGAAAATTTCCAACGCGCCGTGTTCCGTTTCGTTCAGATAAATGCGGGAAACTTTCCACTGCGACAAATCTTCGAGCGGAAAATGCTGTTCCAAAATCCACGTCCATTCTTTGGTTTCGGGGCGGCGAATCGAACGAAGCCGCAGGCGCGTATTTTCGATGTAATTGTCGAAGATTTGCAAATGTCGGCTGGCGCGGTTGAGCGGCGCGGGCAAACTTTCGATTAAAAAAACGCGGCGCAATTCGGAGGCGTTAGTTTTGTCCATTTTCGTCTGATGAATTATACTCGTTTGTTTTCAGTCTATTTTAACTGAAGGAGACGAGCGATGCGATTTTACATATTACTATTTTTTACGATTTTTCTAATCGGCTGCGGCAATTCGGAAACGCCGGTCAACACCGCGAACACAAAATCGGCAAACACAAACGCGGAGACAGGCGGCGCAACAAACAATTCCCTGAATACGACGGACAATCCGCTGAACACGACGAAAATGCCCGAAGCGGCGACGACTAATAACGCGCCGACGCTTGCGCCCGTCGTGCAAAATTATTACTTGGCTTTACAGAAAAAAGACGACGCGGCGCTCAGACGAGTTTATTCGCGCGAAACTCTGAAATCTTTGGAAGCCGATATGAGAGAGGAAAACAAAAAGTCTCTAGTCGAATTTATTACCGAACTCGAACCCGTTCCAGACACGCCTTTCACGGTGCGCAACGAGCAGATTCAGGGCGACACAGCGATTGCCGAAATGCGCGGCGGAAGTTATCCGAACGGCATTAAAATTAAATTCGTGCGCGAGAACGGCGAATGGAAATTGACGAACGAAAGCCCCGAAATTCAAAGCGTCAAACAATCAACCGGCAATTCAAACTCCTCTAAATAATTTCGCGTTTGATGATGATTATTTATTAAGTTGATTTTTCTATTGCAGAAGCCCGCACAAAGTAAGGGCGTCGTAGAGTTAAGGCGCTCTTACTTTGTGCGGGCTTCTGCAATAGCCGCATAAATGTTTAGGCTTTCGCTTCTTTGGCGTCTGCCGCTTGATAGGCAGGCAGCGAAACTCGCGCCTTCGGTTCTTTTTTCAAACCGAGCGCCCAATCAGCCTGCATTAGCGTGTGAATGTCGCGCGTACCTTCGTATATGACGGCGGCTTTGCAATTTCGCAGATAACGCTCAACCGGATAATCGTTCGTGTAGCCGTTCGCGCCGTGAACTTCAATCGCCATCGAAGCGGCAATTTCCGAGCGCGTCGTCGCCTGCCATTTCGCTAAACTCGCGGCGCGCGCCGACGGCTTGCCTTCGTTCTTTAAATACCCGCATTTCAGCCAAAGCAGATGCGCCATTTCATAATCGGCTTCCATCTCGGCGATTTTTTGTTTGACCAATTGAAAATTAGCGATTGTCTGACCCTGCACTTCACGTGTATTGGCATAAGCCACCGAAGCGTCACGTGAAGCGCGAATTACGCCTGTCGCTCCCGATGCAACCGTATAACGTCCGTTTTCCAAACTAAACATCGCAATCTTAAAACCTTCGCCTTCCTGTCCGAGCATATTCGCCTGGGAGACGCGGACGTCCTGCAGAGAAAAATAACCCGTATTCCCGGCTTTGATTCCGAGTTTCCCGTGCAGCGTTCCGCTCGAAAATCCTTCCATTGCGCGTTCGACGATAAAACAACTCATTCCCGAATGGTCGCGGTTCTTTTGTTTTTCTAAATCAGTCCAGCAGAAAAATAAAAAATGGTCGGCGACATCGCCGAGAGAAATCCACATTTTCTCGCCATTGAGAATCCAATCATCGCCGTCGCGTCTGGCAAAAGAGCGCATTCCGACGACATCGCTGCCGGCGTTCGGTTCGGTCAAACCAAAGGTGGCGAGCTTTTCGCCTTTCGCCTGCGGAACGAGATATTTTTGTTTTTGCTCCTCGTTGCCCCATGCCAGCAAACTCAGAGAATTCAACCCGACGTGAACGCTCATCGCCACGCGCAAAAACGTATCGCACGCTTCCAATTCTTCGCAGACCAACCCGAGCGAAATATAATCGAAACCCGCGCCGCCATATTGTTCGGGAATGCACACGCCCAAAAGTCCGAGTTCAGCCATTTTGTCGAAAACGCTGCGCTCGAAATGCGCCTTTTCGTCCCATTCTTTAATGTGCGGCGCGACTTCGCCCTGACAAAATTCGCGCACGGTGCGCTGCAGCGCCAGATGTTCTTCCGAAAGTTCAAAATCAATCACAGTTTTATAAACGTCCTTTTGTAAATTTATTAAATTAAAGATCGTAAATTACAAGACAATTGTAACATTGCCGAGAATCAAACAAAAAAGACGCAAGCTAAAAATCGCCCGCGTCTTTTTTGTTTTCCAATCAATACTGATTTATTGGATGAAAGCCGAAGCAACCGGCACATCGCTGCCTGCGCCGAACTGAACGCCTTGCGCTTGATTTCCGTTAGAGCGAAGCACGTAAAATACGCCGTTGCGGAAAACCGCTAAATCAATTTTGCCGTCGCCGTCGTAATCGCCCGGAACAAGCTGGTCGCCTGCTTGTCCGAATTGCTGGTAACGCTGCTGGTTGTTCGACGATTGCAGAATCGCCCATAAACCATCGCGGAAAACGGCTAAATCAGTTTTACCGTCGCCGTCATAATCAGCCGGAACTTGTTTGTCGGTATTGAATCCCCAACGCTCATAACGCTGCTGATTGTTTGACGAGTGCAGAATATACCAGAGACTCGTTGAGGATCGGAAGACGGCGGCATCACGTCGTCCGTCACCGTCATAATCGCCGACCACCGGACGGTCGCCGCTTACGCCCCACTGAATCGAGCGGAAATTAACGCCCGGCGTGCCGGAGGGACGATAATAAAAAATGCTTCCCGGAGGATTTTCAGGAATTCCGATAAACGTGCGAAACACCGCCGGATCAGCTTTGCCGTCGCCGTCCCAATCGCCGACGACGCTCGGATTATCGCCCGTCGTGCCGAACTGCTCGATACGCACGGTGTTGTTCGACGAATTCAAAATATAAAAATAAGCGAACGAGGCTTCGCGCCAGACTGCGATGTCGGTTTTACCGTCGCCGTCGTAATCGGCAGGCGCGAGCCGATCGGAACTGATGCCGAACTGGACGGCGAACGTGCCCGCCGTCGAACGGTTCAAAAACCACGTTCCGGTTGAAGGACGAAAGACCGCGAAATCGGTGCGTCCATCGCCGTCAAAATCAAACGGCGCGCGCACGGGAACCGTCGTTGCGGAAAACTCGACCGCGCCTATATCCACTGACGTTCCGACCTGCCGCGTGAAACCCGCGCCGCGCTGGTCGGTCGTCAGAGCCGTTTGCGGGTTGCCCGTAGCGCAGCTTGCGTTGACGACGCAGTTATTTCCGGCGTTGATTGCCGGAGAAGTCGAAAGAAGCGCGTGCGTTTGTGTCAGACCGCCGTTGTTGGCAAGCGGACCGAGTTGCGCTGGAGTATTTAACAAATCGGAAGCTACCCAGCCGGTGCTTGTTCCGACGACGCCGATCAAATTATTTCCCTGCGAACTTATCGCGCCGAACATATCGGGCGTCGCCGCGTCTCCCGTATTTCCGGCAATAATCGTGTTGCGAATGTTGGCGTTGAGCGTAGTGATTGATTTATGAAATCCGCCTGCGCCGGTCGTCGCCGTGTTGTTGGTAATCGTCGCGTTATTCATCGTCAAACCTAGTCCGTTATAATAAAACGCTCCGCCGTCGCCGCCCTGCGCGGTATTGCCCGAAAAAGTCGAATTGGCAATGTTCAGCGTGCCGTTGGCTTGAATCGCGCCGCCGCCGGTCAGAGTTGATTGCGATGTGTTTCCCGAAAAGGTTGAGCCGATGATATTCAGAAAACTGCCGGAAAAATTTTGCATTCCGCCGCCCGAGCCGGTCGCCATGTTGTTGGAAACCGTGCAGTTTATCAAATTCACAGTGCCGGGCGAGGCTGTAGTTCCGGTATTGTTTAATCCGCCGCCGTTCGCCGCCGCATTTCCCGTCACGACGACGTTATTCAAAGTTAAAGTTCCGCCGTTGTTATAAACGCCGCCGGCGCGTCCCGTCGTCAGAGTGCTTGCGCCGTTGCCGCCGGTTACACGCAGATTACTAATATTCGTTACCGCGCCCGTGTTATTGGTGAAAACGCGACTCGCGTTGTTGCCGCTGATTGTCAGAAGATTTGAGCCTGTACCGTTAATAATTAGAGTTCCGTTGCTGTTGATAATAATGTCCGTGCCGGACAAAACAATTGTTTGCGCTTGGTTAAAAAGCGCGGAAAATTGAATCGTGTCGTTATCAGCCGTCGCAACAGCGGCAGCCACCGCTTCGCGCAAAGAGCAATCCGCGTCGCACGCGCCGTCATTCGTGTCGGCAATTTTAGTAACCGTATAAGTCGCCGAAAAAGCAGCCTGTGCAAAACATAGCGCAAAACCAAAACTGAGAAATGTTTTGACAAAGTTATTCATATTTTCTCCTGAAATTTCTGATTAGTAAGCTGAAAGATTTTCGCTAATGATAATCCCAAGCCGCGTGCAAATACAAACCCGCAGCGTTCCCCGAGCGGTTGGAGGAAAGTTTGAAACGAATTTCCGCAAAACCGCGCCGATCACAAACGCCGCGCCGGAATACGAAAAGCGGTAAAATTGTTTATTCGGCGAAAACTCTTCGACGCGATTGCGGTTTTCGGCTTCCGCTGCGCTAAAATTCATTCTTATAAATTTTCCGAGATATAAACGTATGAAAATCCAAAAATTGTTCGCCGGATTGTCAATTTGCGTCGCCGCGCTTTTTTGTCTGCTTCAAACAGGCGAGGCGCTCGCCCAAAATAAATCGAATGAAAAAATTCCGCCGATGCCGAAACTGCTTTCTCTGCGCGAGCAGATGACGGTGCGCGAGGCGTGGCTAAAAAAACGCTTTGAGACGATGCTTTTGCCGATGATGCGAAAGCATAATGTTTCGATGTGGATTGTCACGAACGAGGAATTTCACTCGGACGCGGTAACCGAATCAATCGTGCCGCCGATTCCGATTGTCGGACGACGCGATTTTTTTATTTTCGCCGACAACGGAAAAACCCTTGACCGCTATGCCGTCGTGCGCTATTCGGAAGAGCGTCTGAAAAATCATTACACACTGCTGAGTCCCGCGCGCGACAAAACCGCCGAAACGATTAAAAAAATCGTTGTTGAAAACAATCCGAAAACTATCGCCTTAAATATGGGCGGCGGGCGCGGGCAATCAGACGGCATCACGCACGACGCTTACAAATTTTTAGCCGATACGCTCGGCAAAGATTACGAATCGCGCTTTGTTTCGGGTGGAAAATTGATTGCCGATTATCTCGACACGCGCCTGCCGGAAGAACTCGAACATTATCGCAACGCCGTTCTCGCAACTGACGTTTTGACGCGCCGTGCCTTTTCAAACGAAGTTATCACGCCGGGCGCAACGACGGTCGGCGACGTGCGCTGGTGGCTTTTGCAGCAGGTGAACAATCTCGGTTTGACCGTTTGGTTTCAGCCGGATTTGCGCGTTCAGCGACAGGCGAAAACGAATTTGACCGCGCAGCAATTTCTCGAAGTCGCCGATGAAAATGTCATTTTAGAGCGCGGCGATTTGATTCATGTGGATTTCGGTTTGAATTATATGGGACTTTCAACCGATTGGCAGAAACACGCTTATATTCTGAAAAAGGGCGAAAAAGATGCTCCTGCCGGTTTGAAAAACGCTTTGAAAAACACGAATCTTTTGCAGGACGCGCTTTTTAAATCGGCGCGCGTCGGGACGACCGGCGCGGAAGTTTATGAGCAGACAATGGCGCAGATGAAACGCGAAAACATCGAAGCGATGATTTATTCGCACCCGCTCGGCACGCAGGGTCACGGACTCGGCGCGTCAATTGATTTTCGCAAATCAATCGGCGGCGCGGAAGAACGCTTTCGGCTCGGTTCCTATATGGCGATTGAACTGAACACTTCGACCGTTGTTCCCGAGTGGAACAATCAGAAGGTAACGATTATGGCGGAAGACGACGCCGTGATGACTGAAAAAGGATTTGAATTTATTCGCCCGCGTCAAACTGAGTTTTATTTGATTCGATGAATTAGCCACGAACAAACACGAACAAGCACGAAAATCTATACAAAAGCTTTCGTGAGATTTTGTGTTTGTTCGTGGCGAAAAGATTTATGATTTTAATCGCCGAAGCCTTACAAATTATCGGGCGCGAAATTCGTTCGCTCAAAACCGAAACGATTGATTTGGAAAATTCAGTCGGCAGAATTGTAGCGGAAGTAATCAAAGCCGATATGGATTTGCCGCCGTTTGACCGCTCGCAAATGGACGGCTTCGCCGTCAAATCGAGGGACACGAAAGACGCGCCCGTCAGATTAAAAATCGTCGGCGTATCGGAGGCGGGAAAAGGCTTTGACGGCGCGATAAAATCCGGCGAAACGGTGCGGATTATGACCGGAGCCAGAATTCCCGGCGGCGCAGACGCGGTTCAAAAAGTCGAATTGACGAAAGAGAGCGACGGCTTCGTCGAGATTACAGAGACGACCAAAGCCGCGCAAAACATTAACGGTTTGGCTTCGGAAATCAAAAGGGGCGCGAAAATTTTCGGTCAGGGCGAGCGAATTACCGAACAAATGATTGCCGCCATCGCTTCGTTCGGCTACGCGAAAATAAAAGTTTTTTGTCAGCCGCGCGTTTCGATTCTTTCGACGGGCAATGAAATCGTGAACGTTTCCGAAACTCCGCATAAAGACCAGATTCGCAACTCGAACTCAATAATGCTGAAAGCGTTCGCAGAAAAAGCGGGCGCGGCGACGCGGGTTTTGCCGCTTGTCCGCGACGATTTGAAAACTCTGGAAGCGACCATCGAAAAAGCCTCAAAGGACTGCGACGTTCTGATTATTTCCGGCGGCGTTTCGGTCGGCGATTACGACTACACGAAGCCCGCTTTGCGAAATGCGGGCGCGGAAATTTTCTTTGAAAAAATCAGTTTGAAACCGGGCAAGCCGACCGTGTTTGCGAAATTAAACGACGCTTTTGTTTTCGGTTTGCCGGGCAATCCGATTTCGTCAGCCGTCACTTTTCATCTGTTCGTTCGCACGGCGATTTTGCAGATGCAGGCGGCAAGGAATACGGAATTGAAAAAAGGGTTCGCTGTTGTTGCCGACAAAATCAAAGCGGCTAAAGAACGCGATTCGGTTTTGCCCGCCTCAATCGAAACTGATGCGAAAGGTCGCTTGATTATCGAATCTCTGCGCTTTAACGGCTCGTCGAATTTCATCGCTTTCGCGCGGGCGAACGCTCTTGTATTTGTGCCGCAGGCGAAAAATCTGGAGGCGGGCGACACAGCCGAAATAATGTTTCTGCCGTAAATTTTATGAATAAACTTTCGCATTACGACGCTCAGGGAAAAATAAAAATGGTTGACGTTTCAGGCAAAGAAACGACCGCGCGGCGAGCCGTCGCGTCGGCGAAGGTTTTGCTGAACAAAGAAACGATTAGAATTTTGCGGGAAGGCGAAAACCCGAAAGGCAATCCGCTCGAAATCGCCCGCATCGCCGGAATTATGGCGGCGAAAAAAACAGCGGAACTGATTCCGCTGTGTCATCAAATCAATCTTTCAAAAGCCGATGTCAAAATTGAAATCACCGAGTCAGGCGTCTTTCTCGAAGCCGAAGCGAAGACCAGTTCGCAAACCGGCGTTGAAATGGAAGCGTTGACCGCCGTTTCAGTCGCGGCTCTGACGATTTACGATATGTGCAAAGCCGTCCAGAAAGACATTCAAATTACGGAGATTCAGCTCGAATCGAAAACCGGCGGCAAATCGGATTTCGTTAAATCGTAAAAATTTTTCGCTTCCGTATTGTCGAAGATGAGAGTCAATCGCTTTTTTTATAATTAAAAACGCGCCAGAGATAAAGAACGGCAATCGTGCCGAAAACGACGTAGGTCGCCACGTCGAGATATTCGCCGACTTGCCGGAAATTCGTTCCCAAAAGATAACCGGCGTAAGCCAACAAACCGGTCCAAACGCCCGCGCCGATGGTTGTAAATAATAAAAACGAGACGAGGTTCATCCGGTTAATGCCCGCCGGAATCGAGATAAATGAACGAATTCCGGGAACGAGACGACAGAATAAAACCGCTTTCGCGCCGTGCCGGTCAAACCAATTATTAGCTTTGTCAATGTCGTCGGGCGAAAGCGTCAGCCATCTGCCGTGCCGTTCGGCGAAATTTTTAAGGCGTTCTTCGCCGAGCTTCGCGCCCAAATAATAAAGCGGCAGCGCGCCCAAAACCGAGCCGAGCGTTCCCGCAACGATCACGCCGAGAAGCGGAAATTTATCTTCCGCCGCCATAAAACCCGCGAGCGGCATAATAAATTCGGACGGAATCGGCGGAAAGACGTTTTCGACAAACATCAAAAAGACAATGCCGAAATAGCCCGTCGAAGCGATTAAATTCATTATCCATTTGGTCATTAAATTTGTTTTGACAGCGGTGTTTTTATCGCTCGATAATATAATTTCTCAACCATCGAGCGAATTAAATCAAACGGATATAAGAATAAACTATCTTGCAATTGAATGGATTATTGAACTGTGGGAAACAAATTCGGAACGGAAAATTACTCGCCGATTTTGGTCAGCGCAAAAGCCGCCAGAAATCCGAGAACCGTAATTAATCCGGCAAAATCGTGCGCTTCCTCAAACGCTTCGGGAATCATCGTGTCGGCAAGCATCGCCAGAATCGCGACGGCGGCGACGGCGGTCGTTCCTGAAAAGCCATCGCATATCCGCCGACTACGAGAAAGTCAACTTTCTCTTTGATAAACGCGGATAATATGTCTTTGAAGTTTGGGTTCAGCAACGGGTTCTCCTTTGAATGCCCAAGCGTCGAGCGCAAGCTGCCACATCATCGCCCAACGCTCGGCGGCGGTCGTGTTCTTTAAATCGTCAGTTTCCTCTTTGAGCGAAGTTTTGCGGATTTGAATGTTTCTTTCTAAAACTTTCATACGTTTATTTTATCACTAATTTATTCTTATTCCGCCGACTCTTTCGGTCTTTTTGTCTAATGTTTCTTTTAGGTATGGCGCGTTTTCCTGTTCGCGTTTGTCCAGAGAATCGGGCGCGTGCCAGCGCATCCATTCCGAAGGCGCGTCAAATGTTTCGCCGCCGTGTTCGGTCAGGCGTTTCTTCGCTGATGATTGATAAACGGCTTTCGTCAATTCTTTGGAAATAATCAAACTAAGGCGGACGAAAAACCGATAAATACTCAACCTTTCATTTCTTCAACCAAAATCAATCGCGCCAGTTGGCGGTCGAGAGCGATTTTTTTTTTGCTGATTTGAATTGTGATCGGACCGTCAAACGGTTCAGCCGCGACGATTTTGATTGTAGATTGCGGCACAAGTCCGATTTCGGAAAGATAACGCAATCTATCGGGGTTTTGGTCACGAACACGAACGACCCGAACTTCCCGCGCGGCGGGCGAAAAATCCGCGAGCGTGTTCGCCGTTGTTTCGGGAAGCGTTCCGTCGAGATTGGGAATCGGGTCGCCGTGCGGGTCGTGCGTCGGGTTGCCGAGATAATCGGCTATTCGGGCTTCGAGCTTTTCCGAAATAAAATGCTCTAGAACTTCGGCTTCGTCGTGAACTTCATCCCACGAAAAGCCCAACGCTTCGACCAAATAAAGTTCAATGAGGCGATGATGACGAACGACTTCGAGCGCGATTTGCTCGCCCGATTCGGTCAATTCCACGCCGCGATACGGCTCGTAACGAATCAAATTCAAGTCGGCAAGCGTCTTTAGCATCGCCGTCACGGTCGGCGGTTTGACGTTCAGACGCACCGCCAATGCCGCCGTGCGAACCGTTTCGCCCGTTTGCCGAAGGCTGTAAATTGCCTTCAGGTAATCTTCGACGACCGGCGTGATGTTTTGCTTTGTAGTTTTGTTAATTTCGTTTTCGGCGACAGTCATAACTTTAAGGTTAATTTTAATTTGTATTCGACCAATCCACAAATTCGTTTGACGCAACACAAAATTTAGTATAGTCTAAATCTTAAATTAGCAAGGCTAAATAAATGGAGGTTGAAAAGATGAATTTGTATAAATCTTTGACAATCGTTTTTGTCGCGGCGGTTTTTTTATTGATTATTTCGGCGAGTTTCACAAATGTCGCCGCGCAATCATCCATTTCGTCGGGAACGATTAACGGCACGGCGGTTGACGCGAATAATGCGGTTGTTTCAAATGCAACCGTTGAAGTTTTTAATGCCGTCACCAATTATCGTCAGACTGTGCAGACCGACTCAAGCGGCAGTTTTCGATTTAACAACGTGCCGTTCAGCAATTATCGTTTGACGATTAACGCGGACGGTTTTGAGCCGCTAATCAGGCAAATCGAAGTGCAGACGATTGTTCCGCTCAATCTTAATTCGCAAACGCTCGCCGTTTCGGGAACGCAGGCGACGGTTGAAATTACGAGTGACCAGAATCTGCTCGAAAACGTGCCGACGACGCATACGAATGTCAATCAAACTTTGCTCCAGCGGTTGCCGACGAGTTCGCCCGCCAGCGGTTTGAGCGATGCCGTAATTTTGACCGCGCCCGGCATTGCCACCGATGCCAACGGTTTTTTTCACCCGCTCGGCGACCACGCGCAGACTTCGATTTTTCTCGACAATCAACCGATTAGCGACCAGCAAAGCACGGCTTTTTCCACGCAGCTGCCGCTCGAAGCGTTTCAGTCTCTGACGATTGTAACCGGCACGCCGAATGCCGAATACGGCGACAAAACGAGTTTGGTGATTGATGCCGTAACTCGTTCGGGCTTGGGTTTGCAGCGACCGACCGGCTCGTTTGCCGTGCAAGCAGGCTCGTTCTCGACTGTTCAGACGACGGCGACTTTCGGGTTCGGCGGCGAGCGTTGGGGAAACTTTTCGGCGTTCACTTTTAATCGTTCGCAGCGTTTTCTCGATTCGCCCGAATTTGAATCCTTGCACAACGACGGCACTTCAATCAACTTTTTCAACCGCGCCGATTACAGCCCGACCGAACGAGATACTTTGCGATTAAACTTTTACGTTTCGCGCAATCAATTTAAAACTCCGAACACTTATGACCAGGAGGCTCGCGGTCAAGACCAGCGGCAAAAAGTCAAAACCGTCAACGTCGCGCCCGGATACGTTCGCGTTTTGGGTCGAAACGCCGTTCTGACCGTCAACCCGTTTTACAGGCGTGATGACATCGAGTTTACGCCGAGTCCGAATCCGCTGAACGACGAATTAAGCACTTTGTCGCAAACGCGCAGCTTGACTAATTTCGGTTTTCGCAGCGATTTGACCGTAACACTTGGCAGACACAACGCTAAATTTGGCGTTCAAGCGACGGCGACGCGCATCAGCGAGATTTTCGGATTCGGAATTACCGACGCGCAATTTAATAATCCTCTATCGCCAAATTTCCGTCCGAATCTTCTGCAATATGATTTGACGCGGGGTGGGCGACTTTACACTTTCGCAGGGAAACAAACCGTAACGCAGCAGGCGATTTACGCGCAAGACCGTTTTACTTATAAAGGTTTGACGACGAGCATCGGTTTGCGTTTCGACAATTATCGCGGCATCGTCAAAGGCATCGGCGTTCAGCCGCGCATCGGATTTTCCTATTTAATCAACCGCACGAAAACGATTTTGCGGGCTTCGTTCGCCCGCACGATGGAAACGCCGTATAACGAAAATTTGATTTTGTCGAGCGCGCCGTCGGAGCTGCGCGGGCAGGGCGGAATTTTGGGCGCGACGACCGACGACCCTTTGCGAATCGGGCGGCGCAATCAATACAACGTCGGCTTGCAGCAGCAAATCGGCAAATACGTTTTGTTCGACGCAGATTATTTTTGGAAATTTACGAACAACGCCTACGATTTTAACGTCATTTTGAACACGCCGATTACGTTTCCGATTGCGTGGGGAAAATCCGAACTCGACGGTTTATCGTTTCGCGTGAACCTGGCGAACTTCAAAAATCTGTCGGCATTTTACGTTGCCGGCACTTCGCGGGCGCGGTTTTTTCCGCCGGAGACGGGCGGTTTGTTTTTCCTCGAAGAAATTCCCGCAGGCGTGTTTCGCATTGACCACGAGCAAAAATTTCAACACTCGTTTCAAGCGCAATACCAACTCGCCCGCTTAAAAGGCATCGCGCCGTATTTTCTGTTCGGCTGGAAATACGACAGCGGACTTGTCGCGGGCGAGCCGGCGACTTACGAAGACGCGATTGCTCTCACGCCGAATCAGCAGGCGCAAATTGGTTTGTTTTGCGGCAATCAAACAGCGACCCGATTCAATCCGATTGTCAGTTGTAATTCGACGACTCGCGGCGCGCGGCGCGTCCGTATTCCAATCGGCGAGGCGAACGACGACCACAACCCGATTCGCATTTCGCCGCGTAATATCTTCAACGTCGGCATCGGCACGGACAATCTTTTGCGCTCGGATTCTTACAAATTGAATATTCGTTTTAACGTCCTGAATCTGACGAACAAAGAAGCTCTTTATAATTTTCTGTCGCCGTTCGGCGGAACGCATTTTGTCGCGCCGCGCACAATCCAATTACAAGCCGGAATTCGATTTTGAGCAAGTTTCGGATTATAAATAAATCTTGAAATATGCGGTTATATTTGTGGAAAGAGCAAGCGAATTAGAAATTTCTAATTCGCTTGCTCTTTGTAGTTAATCTCAAGATGCAAGATATTAAATTTGTGAAATAAATCTTTTCCTAACTCAATTATATTCTAATATTCCCAATCTTCTCAGTCTTCTTCTCCGAGGTCGGTTTCAGATACGGCGCGTTTTCCTGCTCGCGTTTATCCAAAGAATCGGTCGAATGCCAGCGCATCCATTCCGAAGGCGCGTCGAAGGTTTCGCCGCCGTGTTCGGTCAGGCGTTTGCGGATGCGGCACATGACGGGCGTGTTGATGCCGACGCCGGAGATGACGGCTTGACCTTTGGTTAAGGCGGGCAGTTCGGCGAGCATCGCGCGTCCTGCGCCTTCGACCGATTGGGCGACGGTTTGCTGGTCAATCGGGTTAACGATTCGCATAATGATTTGCGTCATACATTGCGAGAGAACGTCCTGGTCGAGTTTGCCCGGTCGCTGCGTGATTAGCCCGATGCCGACTCCGAATTTTCTGCCTTCGGATAAAATTTGTTTCAGGATATTTGTTGAAACAACACTCGCTCCGGCGGGCGCGAAACGGTGCGCTTCTTCCAAAAGAGTGAAGACCGGATACGGCAGATGATTTTCCGTGTTCGGCTGCGCTTCCTGGCGAACGGTCAAAACTCTGGCTTTGTTGACGCGGCGCAAAAGAGTTCCGACGATGACTTGCTGTTCGTGCTGTTCGATGTCCGAGAGTTGGAGAATCGTGCAGCGTCCGGGCGCGAACATGTCTTTTAATTCGATGTGTTCGGTGGCGTGAAAAATCGTGTCGAGCTTGTCGAAACGCGAATCCATACGCCACAGCAAACCGTCAATCGAAGACACATTGCCGCCGCCGTCTTTCTGATTTTCCGAGCCGAATTTTTGTTTGTTCACCTCGTCGCGCAAATCGTGATAAGCGTAATGATAATCTTGCTTTCTTTCGGTGCGTAATCGTTCATTCAAACTGCGAAACGCCTGCGCGAGAAAATGCAGCATTTTGTCGCTCGTTCCTTCGGGCAAAAGATATTTCACGTCGGCTTCGGTTAGAGTTGAAAATCTGACTTTGATTTTGTCGGGCGTGAAGATTTTGACTTCCGGTTTGTAGCCGTCCGTCCCGAAAAATTGCGCGTCGCCCATAATCGAACTCATCGTGTGATATTCGCCGTGCGGGTCAACAATCAAAACGGCGGCGCGGTTGTATTGATTCATCAATTCTTCAACCAGAACGCCCGCCGTGTAGGATTTGCCCGAACCTGTGGACGCGAGAATTGCGAGATGCGTCGAGACGACATCTTTGATGGAAAGCACGACGGGAACTTCGCCTTTTTTTCTCGTCAAAAGACTGCCGATATGCGCCGAGCCGACATCAGCAGTTTTCTTTGAACTTAACATCTGCGACAAGGTTTCGCTTGATGCGAGGAAAACCGCGTCGCCCGGATTCGGCGGAATGCGCGGGTTGTTGAAATCATTTACCGATTTATCGAAAAAGCCGATAGTCTCGACCTGAATCTCGTAAATCTCGCAAGCGTCGCCGTTGAGTCCAATCAAAGAAGACACGAGCGATGGCGGCGTGTTCGGGTCGGACAAAAAAGCGTCGGGCAAATTTCGCACGAGTTTTCTGCCTTTAATCGTGCCGATAATCTGCCGTTCGTTGTCGCCGTCTTTCGCCGTGTAATAAACGAACTCGCCGATGCGCGTCCGCTTGTTGTCTTTGGTGATAAAAAGATATTCGTGCGGCAATTCACCGGGACCTTTAACCGTTCCCGTCAGGAAATCTGTTGTCATAATTTTTAATTTCTTGGAGACAAGTTTTCGGGAAAATTATATCACGAAGATTTGATCAAGTTAGGAACAAATCATTAAAGCCGGTGTCTAATCAGTTATCAAATTTCAGGAAGCAAAAAGATGAATACTAAATCTAATTTGAACCGCGTTCGGTCGCCGAC
The DNA here is from genome assembly GCA_030448055.1 of Pyrinomonadaceae bacterium. Classification (GTDB taxonomy): domain Bacteria; phylum Acidobacteriota; class Blastocatellia; order Pyrinomonadales; family Pyrinomonadaceae. Next base: position 684,567 of record JAUJNR010000001.1, on the reverse strand, counting down.
CGAACCGCAACTTCAAATGCTCGATTTGCTTGCAGGAAAATCGAAATAGAAATACATTAACCTGAAAAAAGCGTGCGGTTTGAAATCAAACTGCACGCTTTTTTATTTTTTATAAAATTGAACTACGCTTGAACGTGCGCTTCGACAAACCATAAAAGTTTGTCCATTTCGCGCGAGATTCCCGTTAGCAAATCAGCCGTGTTCGCATCATCGAGTTTGTCCGCATCGTCAATATTCGCGCGGACTTTTTTGTTGAAATCAGTCATCGCTGTCGAGAGCGCATCAACGTGCGCCGTGCCGTCAATTATTTCGAGCGGATATTCGGATAGCGTCGAGTGTTGCGCGACGACGCGTGCGGTTCCCATCGCCGTGCCCCCGAGCGCGGTCACTCGTTCGGCAATCAAATCAACGTCGGCTTCGACCGCCGTCGCCACCTGGTCAAAAAGCTCGTGCAAGCCGATGAAGTGCGAGCCTTTGACGTTCCAATGCGCCTGCTTTGCCTGCGTCTTTAAATCAATCGCGTCGGCGAGACGCGCGTTCAACATTTCGACTAATTTGTCTCTGTTCTTTTTCGCTAAATCGTTTTTTGTCCGGTGCATAAAACCTCCTTGGTATAAATTTATTTTGATTCCCGAACTGCTAACAGTCAAATACGATTCGGATTTTCGAGCGATGCGGGTTGGTTTTTCAGCCTCCTTTTATTAAAGTTAAAATTTTCGGCAACTCGCAATTTCCCGTCTTGAATTATGATTTTTCAAAACACCAACACGCCGGTTAAAATTATCGAAAGCGCGACGGAAGTAAAGAACGTCGCTTACTCGTCGGTTGATAATTTAGTCAAGTCTTTCATCGAGCAATTGCCGCTGGTTGCGGCGGGCATCGTCGTTTTATTTTTCTTTTGGCTGCTTGCCAGAATTATCAAAGGGGCGTTTCTGACGGCTTCGAACCACGCAAAACTCGATTACCGGCTGCGGATTTTGATTAGCCGTTTAATCGGCGTGGCGGTTTTCGTGCTGGGAATTTTCACGGCTTTGACGGTTGTCATTCCGTCGTTGCGGTTCGGCGATTTGGTGGCGGGTTTGGGTTTTACGTCGTTTATAGTCGGCTTTGCGACCAAGGATATTTTGAACAATTTATTGTCCGGGGTTTTGATACTTTGGAAAGAGACGTTCAAAATCGGCGATTATATTTTCGTCAAAGACCGGCAAGGCAAAGTCGAATATATCGGCGTTCGCGCGACGACTTTAAGAATGGACGACGGGGAGAAGATTCTGATGCCGAACGGCGATATGTATTCGAACGCGCTGACGATTCGCGGCGCGGATGCCGAACGCCGGATGAAACTCAAAATCAGCATCGGTTACAACGCGGAAATAGATCAGGCGAAAGCGAACATCTTAAAAGCTACGCGCGAAGCCGAAGGCGTAGTCGGCGAACCGTCGCCGAATGTTTATGTCACGGATTTGGCGGCGGCGGGCGTTGATTTGTCAATTTATTTCTGGATTAAAACCGACGAAAACAATCCGATGGCGGTTTTTGACCGCGTGGCGATGGGCATTAAAAAGATTCTAGGCGAATCGAATATCGAACTTTACCCGACCAGTCCGGTCGTCGTAAAGGATGCGGGCGACGGTCATTCGTCTGAAGAAGAAAACAAACGAGAAGATTTATAAAAAACGTCAGCAAAATACCGGCGCTCCTCAAATAATCGTCGTCACAATCTCGCGGATGCTGCGCTGTAATTCCCTATCGTCGGTAATCGGCGACACAAACGCGACTTCCGCCGCATCTACGGGAGCGATGCCTTTGGCAATCATCTGCGCCGCGTAAATCAGAAGCCGTGTTGACACGCCTTCTTCGAGTCCGTGTCCGCGCAGATTGCGAACCTTCTGCCCGATAGTTACTAAATCGCGCGCCGCGTTTTCGTCAATCTCGCCTTCGCGGGCGACGATTTCCGTTTCGGCTTCGGCTGTCGGATAATCAAATTCCATCGCCACGAAACGTTGGCGGGTTGATTGTTTCAAATCCTTCAAAACTGACTGATAGCCCGGATTATATGAGACGACAAGCATAAATTCCGGTGGCGCGTCAAGAACAGTGCCGCGTTTTTCAATCGGCAGACGGCGGCGGTGGTCGGTCAGCGGGTGAATGATGACGACCGTATCTTTTCTGGCTTCGACTACTTCGTCGAGATAGCAAATTGCTCCTTCCCGAACCGCTTTGGTCAGCGGTCCGTCGTGCCACACGGTTTCGTCGCCTTCCAATAAAAATCGCCCGACCAAATCGGTCGAAGACAAATCTTCGTGACAGGCGACGGTGATGAGCGGGCGATTTAACCGATGCGCCATATACTCGACGAAACGGGTTTTGCCGCAGCCAGTCGGACCTTTGAGCATCACGGGCAGACGGGCGGCGTAAGCGGCTTGAAATAATTCGGTTTCCTGACCGACGGGCAAGTAATACGGTTCGTTTTCGACCTTGAATTTTTCGACGGCTAATTCCATATTTAAATCTTAACACTCGCCGGAAATTCATAGCAAACGAGAGAATTTTCCGCGGCTGCCGAAATTATAATTTAATCTTTTTTTAAGACATTGTTTGGAAATAAACCAACTCTTCCGGTTTGAATTACTTCCAAAGCCCGTGCGAAGCAATCGGCGGCGGGCTTTTTAATTTGCCGCGCCGCCTCATATTCTTAAACACCAACTTTAAAAACAACGGAGATATACGCAATGGCGACCCGACTTAAAAATTTAACTGTTTTCCTTTCAATCTGGCTGCTGATTGGCGCAAGCGTCGGCAGCGCGCAAAAGATGAACAACGCGCCCGCGCTTGCGCCCGACGTTCACTCCTACTCAAATCCGCAAGCGGTCAGAGCGACCGACATTGCCCTCGACTGGACGGTTTTGTTCGACAAAAAAACGCTGCAAGGCACGGCGACTTTAAGCGTGGCGCGAGGTAATTCGAGCGATAAAAATGCGCCTTTAATTTTAGACACGCGTGATTTGACGATTGAAAAAGCCGAAACGTCCGGCGACGGAAAAAATTTCAAAGCGACCGCGTTCAAACTCGGCGCGGCGGATAAAATTCTCGGCGCGCCGCTGACGATTGAACTGCCCAGCGGCGCTCGATTCGTCCGCGTTTATTATTCGACCAGCCCGAACGCATCGGGTTTGCAGTGGCTCGCGCCCGAACAGACCGCCGGAAAAAAACAGCCGTTTATGTTTTCGCAGGCGCAGGCGATTCACGCCCGCTCGTTTATCCCGATTCAAGATTCGCCGCAAGTCCGCGTCACGTATTCAGCCAGAGTTCGCACGCCCTCGAATCTGCTCGCCGTGATGAGCGCCGAAGGCAATTCGCAAACTTCCCGAAGAGGCGGCGATTATACATTCAAGATGACGCGCGCAATTCCGCCGTATCTGATTGCGATTGCCGTCGGTGATTTGCAGTTTCAATCCTTGGGAAAACGCACCGGCGTTTATACCGAACCTTCGATGATTGAGCGGTCGGCGTTTGAACTCGCCGACACTGAAAAAATGGTCGAAGCGACGGAAAAACTTTTCGGCGAGTATCGTTGGGGACGTTACGATTTATTGGTTCTGCCGCCGAGTTTCCCGTTCGGCGGAATGGAAAATCCGATGCTGACTTTCGCCACGCCGACGATTCTCGCGGGCGATAAAAGTCTTGTCTCGCTGGTCGCGCACGAACTCGCGCATTCGTGGTCGGGGAATCTGGTAACGAACGCGACGTGGCGCGATTTCTGGCTCAACGAAGGTTTTACGACGTATCTCGAACGCCGCATTATCGAAGCGGTTTACGGTGCGCCGCGCCGCGAAATGGAAGCGACTTTGGGCAGACGTTCGCTCGAACAGGAAATGTTGGGATTAGAAGACCGCGACGAAATTCTCCACGTTAATCTTGACGGACGCGACCCGGACGAAGGTTTTACCGGCGTGCCGTATGAAAAAGGCGCGCTGTTTCTGCGCTATCTGGAAGAAACCGTCGGACGCGAAAAATTCGACCGATTCGTCCGCAATTATTTCGACGCGCACGCTTTTCAAAGCATAACGACCGAAACGTTTGTTGATTATTTGCAGAAAAATTTAATTGCGCAAAATCCAAAAGTTTCGATAGCGAACGTCAACGAATGGGTAGAAAAAGCGGGCTTGCCGAAAAACGCGCCGCAACCGAAATCCGACGCTTTTGCGCAAGTCGAAACGCAGGCAAACAATTGGCTGAAAAACGACATTACGGCAAGCGGCATCCGAGCCAAAGATTGGACGACGCAGGAATGGCTGCATTTTCTGACCAAGCTGCCGACCGACATCGGCGCAGATAGATTGGCGGAATTAGACCGAGCGTTTAATCTAACGAAAATCGGCAATTCGGAAATCGCGTTTCAATGGCTGATGATGTCTATCCGCAACAATTACGCCGCCGCTAACACGCGTCTCGAAGAATTCCTGACTTCAATCGGACGGCGCAAATTCGTTCGCCCGCTTTACGAAGAACTCACTAAAACGCCTGAAGGCGCCGCACGTGCCGCTGCCATTTATGCCAAAGCGCGTCCCGGTTATCACCCGATTACCGTCGCTTCGGTTGATACGATTTTGAAATGGGAAAAGCGATAAAATTCAGTTCAGACTTAGCGCTTTAGCGCGGAATCAAAAGACAAACCAAAGCTGATTGTCAGAATTTCTATTTTTCCTGAAACATCGAAAGCCGATTGTTGCAACAATCGGCTTTCGATGTTTCAATATGGAGGTAATTAACAAAAACAAAATTTCTGTGCGCTATAATACGCAACATCAGATTAAATTTGATAAAATTAAAGCACAGCTACAATCTTGTCGAACAGGCAAAACGTAACTGTATTTTAAACAGAACAAGCAGGGGTTTTTATGGCAACAGGTGTTTCTAAAGTTCAGACGAATCCGTTTGGCGCGACTTTCAGTTCATATGCACAATGGCGAAATGACGAGCTCGTGCGTGTATTTCAACCGGAGCGAAAACTTTCGCCGCTTGCCGAAACGGTTCACGACCGATTTCGCTCGCACGTCGCCGATTCGGATTTTCCGTGCATCGGCGCGAAGGCGGCTTTGAGCGCTAATTTTTATCGCTGCGGCTTTTACGCGAAAATGAACGCGCCCGATTCGACTATCGGTTTGGCTCACGATTTGTGGGAATACGCGCGCGAGCAATCGAAATTCGGAACGAACTACGCGACTTTCGTCGCCTGTTTCGCCGAACCGAAATTAACCGATGAGCAGGCTTGGGAAGATTTATTGTGGGCGCAACTTCAAAGTCTGCACGAACTCGACCGCGCTCATTACGATTGGGATCGAAGCGTGAGCCGCCACCCGGAAGACACGAATTTTTCGTTTAGTTTCGCCGAAACGGGGTTTTTCATCGTCGGGCTTCACCAGGCGAGTTCGCGGCTATCGAGGCGTTTCCCGTGGGCGACTTTAGTCTTTAATGTTCACGCGCAGTTCGACCGACTTCGCCGGCAAAATCAATTCGAGCGGATGCAGCAGACGATTCGCGCTCGTGACTTAAAACTGCAAGGCTCGCTCAATCCGAATTTGAGCGATTTCGGCAAGCAGAGCGAAGCGAAACAGTATTCGGGTCGCGCGGTTGAAGAAAATTGGAAATGTCCGTTCAAGGCGCAAATGCGCGAGGCGAAAAAATCTGAAAAATAAATTTAAGAGTTTTTAGATCAGAGATTGAATGATTAAAAAATATCGTCTCGAACCGCAAACCGGAATCGGTTTGACGCTTAAAAAAAATCAGCTTTTAAAGATCATTGACCCGCAGGGCGAACAGGTTTCGGATTTGACGGCGTTCGCGTTCGATGACATTGCCGAATGGCTGTCTTCCGGGCGCACAATTGATTACGCCAACAAAATTTATCTGACGACGGGCAACGTGCTTTATTCAAACCGCAGCCGTCCGATGCTTTCAATCGTCGAAGATACAGTCGGTCGCCACGATTTTCTGCTGACTCCGTGCAGCCCGGAAACTTTCAAAATCATTTATAACAATCACGAATATCATCCGAGCTGTTTTGAAAATCTGCACACAAATCTGGCGCAGTTCGGCATTACGCCCGATATGATTCCGACCACGCTTAATGTTTTTATGAACGTCGTCGTGCTGGAAACCGGCGAACTGCGCATTGATCCGCCGCCGTCAAAAGCCGGTGATTATATTATCTTTCGCGCCGAGATGGATTTGATTATCGGAGTCACGGCGTGTTCGGCGGAGATGTCGAACAATTACAGTTTCAAGCCGATTGACGTTGAAGTTTACGGCGGCTGATTGTTTTTATGATTTTGAGAAGAATTAAAATGTCGTCGTGTCGTCATCATTTTCTTTGGAAATAGCAGATGCTCCGCTCCAGGCTCGCCCCGTTCCTTTCGCCACGACTTTATCGCCGAACGGATAACCGCCGTGCATGAAATACCAGTAAAAAGCCCAGTATGTGCTGACGCAGCGCTCAGCGACCCAGAGCGGCGCGTAAAGGACGATTTGCGGCGGGAAAAAACGCGCAGATCCGTCTTTCAATCCGAGCGCGGCGGAAACGGACGCACCGACCGAAATTACCGCGACGTAAATCAGGAAAAGCTGCCAGCCGGCTTTCATCCACGCGAACACTAAAACGAGCGGCAGCGACGCGAAGAATAAAGTTTTGGCGCGCATTACGAAATCTTCATACGCCTGTCGCGGACGCTGCTCGATCCATTTTTCAAACGTCGGCGGCAGTTTGAGAAGAAAAAAATCGCGGGCGTATTTGACGCGCGCGCCCTTGAGCCGAAAGTGCCTGACAATTTCTTCGTTATCGAAAAGCACGTCGCCGTCGTAGTGTCCAACGCGGAGCACCGCGTTTTTAGTTACGCCGAGCGTCCCCGAATAATCGCCTTCGGCGATCCATGCGCGGTTAATCAGCATTCGCGCGGCTTCGGTGCGCGCCCAGACGGGCAGCGGGCGAAAATAATTTTGCGGGCGTACCATATCGTAATCCGCGAGCAGCTCAGCCATTCGGCGCACGTCATCGGGCGTGTACCGAATATCATCGTCGGCGAGAATTATGCGGTCGTGTTCGGCGATGGCGACGCCCGTGTGAATGCCGTTTACTTTACCGTTGAGATATTTATACTGCGGATCAACGGGTTCGTGACGGCAAACGCTTCGCCACGCTTCTTTGTGTTCGGCAAACACTTCGGGCGGCGAACCGTCCACGACGAGGACTTCGCATCCGGCGGCGGCAAGCGTCTGGAAATACGCACGGAAATACGCGGCTTCTTCGGCATTAAAGCGCGCGCGCCGAATCGTTAACAGATACGTGCAGAACGCGCGCTCGTCATTAATTTTATTCGAGTTTTCAGCTTCATTAACGCCAATCATACGGCAGCTTCGGGAAATTCCTTTATATCTGTATTTTCATTTTAGCCGACGCCAACGGTTTCATCGAAGGACGAAACCGGAACGGCTCGATTTTCGGCGAGAATTTCTAAAATTAAATTTAATTGCCGGTAGAACATGACGACGACTTCGTTTTTCCGCATCTGTGCGAGGGCTTTAGAAAACGCCTCGATTTCGTCCGGCACAATTTCGCAACTCTCGCCGGGATTTTCGCGTTCGATTGCATCGCAAAGCAGTTTCGCCATTTCGCCCGGCGCGCGTCCGCGCGGATTAACTTCTTCGGTGATAATCACTCGGTCGAAACCGCGCGCGGCAACCCGCGCCGCTTCTTCGATTATCCGATTGTCGCGGTCGCCGGGCAAACCGATGATCGCGGTGACGGTTTTTCCGGTCCAGCGGCGCGCCATCCGGCAAATGGCGGCGAAACCGTCGGTATTGTGTCCGTAATCAACCAGCACGTAGCCCGCGCCGACTCGATATAAATTGTTTCTGCCCGGATTATGCGCCTCGCCTTGGAACGAGCCCAGCGCATTTGAAATTTTTTCAGGCGGTAAACCTAAAGCCCGCGTAGTTGCAATCGCCGCCATCGCGTTTTGAATTTGAAAATCCGCCGTGCCGTTCATCGTCGCCGGAATCGCCGTCGTTTCGACAATCGGCAGAATCTCCGCGCCGCGCTTTTCACAAATCAAATTGTCACGCACAAAATAAACGGTTTCGCCCGTCTCCGAATGTTTTTTAATAATTGGATTTTCCTCTGACAAAGCAAAGTAAACGATTTTCTTTTTTATTTGCCGAACTGCCGGACGGTTTATTAAATTGGCGGATTCCGCGTCGTCGGCGTTTAAGACGAGCATTCCGTTTTCGCGCACGCGCTCGGCGACCAGCGCTTTGATCTTCACCAAATCTGCAACCGATTCGATTCCGTCCTGTCCGATGTGGTCTTCGGTAATGTTGGTGACGACACCGACATCTGCCCAATCCCAGCCCAAACCGCGCCGCAAAATTCCGCCGCGCGCCGTTTCCAAAACGGCGATGTCAACCGATTTGTCGCCCAAAATCTTTTTTGCCGAAGCCGGTCCGGTCGTGTCGCCGGAAAAGATGCTTTCGCCGTTAAACAGAATGCCGTCGGTCGTCGCCGCGCCGACGTTTAAACTGGTTTCAAGCAGGATGTGCGCGGTCATTCGTGTAACGGTCGTTTTTCCGTTCGTCCCGGTGATAGCGACGATTGGAATCCGGCTCGGCGTGCCTGCCGGATAAAGCCTCTCGATTACGGCACTGGCGCTATCGCTCGTCGCGCGCCTTTCTGTTTCGTCTTTATCGCTCGCCGAGGTGTCGGCGGAGCGGACAATTTCGTCGCTGCCCGCCGCCGACACAAAGCACAGATTTTTTCCGTAGCCGAGCTGAATCAAACTGTTTTCATTCGTGCGCATCCACGGTATGCCGCGTTTCTCTGCCGCCTCGATAAGCGCCCGTTCGCGCGCTCCGAGTTCGGCATCAGTGGCGATGATTTTCGCTTCGATTATTTTTTCTTCAAAAGCGTAAGATTTTTTTTCGAGAATCGCTTCGACGATTTCGGCGGCGACCTCGATCAAAAATCGCGCCGTCTCGCCGACGGTTGTTTTGATCACGGCGCGGGACACATCTTGCTCGTTTGCGCCGCACAGTTTTACGTCGCGCCGTTCAAATCCTGCTTGCGCCAGCATTTCGACCGCGATGTGTTCAACGACGTGATTGAAATACGTGCCTTCTTCGAGCCGCTCGACGAATCCGCCGGCGCGCTCGCACTGGCAGAAATGCTCGCGCAATCCGGGAAATTTTTCGAGCAGCCGATTGTTAAAATCAGCCACGTCGCAACTGCGTTTGTCTTTTAATTTTTCGAGGTCGAGCCGCGCGACGATTACCGGCTGATGGCTGTAAATATTCGCTCCCGCGATGGCTCGGACTGATTCGACTTTCATACTCGGTTTTTCTTGATTTTTATACGTATAAAATTTGCGAGTAAGCGGCAAACGCACATTTAGAGCAGTCTGCCGCTTAAGGCAATCTTCAGAGCGAAAAGGCTTTGCCGCGAGTTCTTTTATTGCCGCCAATTTAATCGTTTCGCCGCCTGTCAATCGGCGACCGAATTTGCCCGGAATTAAATTTTTCGCTGACAAATAAATTAAAAATCCCCGAACGCACCAAAGATTTTTCGCCTACTTTTTTAAAGTATATTTAATTATAGTTTACCGGCAAAGTTCTGAGCGTCGGGGAAAAAGAAATTTTCACCAGCAACTTTTCCCGATGGCAAAAGCACGAAAGCAGAAGATGTATTTTCTGGACAACCGACCATGCGGTTACAGGAAGTTATCTCAAAAATACCAAGCGGCGTTCAGAATTATGCCTTGAAGCGTGATGCTTCGGCGCATTTCACAACTCAAGCCGTCATTGCGAACGCTTGAAAAGTATTTGTTAAGCTGGCTTCTAACTTCACGTTTTTCAAAACAATGTGCGCCGTGTTAAATTCAAACGCGGCAAAATCTACCGGAAGCGAATCGAAACGCTGACTTACATAAATTTTACGTTCGTCTCGATGCTCATAAAACTATGCAAAATAAATTTTTCACGCGAATGTTTTCCAGTTATTTGACGTTTGGGCTGTGTTTGATTTTCGCGGGCGCGCAGGCGAATTTTTCGCAATCAATTTACTTTCCGCCGGCGGGCGACGGCTGGGAGCGGCGCACGGCTGAACAGGCGCGGATGGACGCGGGGCGATTGAAGGAAGCGGTTGATTTCGCCGTCGCAAGCGAATCGAAGACGCCGCGCAATCTCGAACTGGCGCATTACCAAACTTTCGGGCGTGAGCCGTTTGGCGAGGCGGTCGGGGCGTTCAAAGAGCGCGGCGCGGCGACGGGAATCATCACGCGAAACGGTTATATCGTCGCCGAATGGGGCGAGCCTTTTCGGGTTGATATGACGTTCAGCGTGACGAAAAGTTTTGTTTCGACCGTCGTCGGTTTGGCGTTTGACCGCCGGATGATAAAAAGTCTGCAGGACCGCGCGAGCGATTATTCCGCGCCGGTTAGCGTTCATAATCAAGGTGAAAGATTCGACAATGCGGAACGATTCGGGAAATCTAAATTTTTAGATTTGTTTGAAACCGAACACAATCGCAAAATCACCTGGGAACATCTTTTGCGGCAGACAAGCGATTGGGAAGGAACGCTCTGGGGCAAACCCGATTGGGCGGACAGACCGGATAAAGACGCGGGCGTTTGGCTAAACCGAAAACGCAACGAATCGGGCGCGGTTTACGAATACAACGATGTGCGCGTCAATGCGCTGGCGCTCGCGGCGCTGAACGTCTGGCGCAAACCGCTGCCGCAGGTTTTGAAGGAAAACGTGATGGACGAAATCGGCGCCTCGAATACGTGGCGATGGCTTGGCTATGAAAATTCCTGGGTGGTGATGGACGGCGCAATCGTTCAATCGGTCAGCGGCGGCGGGCATTGGGGCGGCGGAATGTTTATCTCGGCGCGCGATATGGCGCGCTTCGGATTATTGAGTTTGAATCGCGGACGTTGGAACAAAAAACAAATTTTGTCCGAAGAATTTTTCAAACAGGCGACTACGCCGACCGCCGCTCAGCCGACTTACGGTTTTATGAATTATTTTTTGAACACCGACCGCAAACTTTATCCGAGTGCGCCCGCGTCCGCCTTCGCGCACGTCGGCAACGGAACGAATGTTATTTACGTTGACCCGGAAAACAATCTAGTCGTCGTGTTGCGGTGGATTGAGAACGGTAAAATTGACGAATTTATTGGGAAGCTGAACGCGAGTTTGAAATAACACAAGTCGTTAAATCACGGAGAATTCACGCGGATGAAGGCGATGAAAGAGATAAAAGAATTCTTTTAGATTTTGTTATTTTATATCCTGTTTATCCCTTCCATCCGCGTGAATTCCCTTTTCAATTCCGAAAATTCTGCGTGACCATCAAACCGCGCCTACCGCCGTCCAAAATTCCGATGCCGACGCGACCAAAGCGCGGCTGCAAAATGTTGGCGCGGTGTCCGGGCGAATTCATCAAGCCGGTGTGCGCCATTGGCAGAGTCGGCGCGAGCGCGAGATTTTCGCCCGCCGTGCGGTAGCGCACGTTGCGGTTATGCATTCGCTCGAACGGCGTGATGCCTTCGGTCGTGTTGTGCGAAAAATAACTGCGGGCGAACATATCCGCCGAATGCAGACGGGCGACTTCTCTCATTTCCGGGTCGGCTTCGAGCGGCGCGAGTCCCGCCGCCGCGCGTTCGCGGTTGATGAGTTCGAGCATCGCGGCTTCGAGTTCGGGACGCGCCGGAGCGTTTTCGATTCGGAACGGCAACGCCACGCGCTCGGTTGATTCCGGGCTGGTCGGAATGCGACGATTAAGCGTCTGCTTGATTGCCGGCTCGAAAACGGGCGCGAGCGATATTTCCAATTCATCGGTCACACTCGCCAATTCGTTTGCCGCGCGGCTTTCGCGCAAACTTTCTTGAAAATTATCTGGAAGCGGCAAAGCAAAAAGCAACGCTGATGTAATCGCCGCCGTTATCAAACCGCTGGCGAGTCCAGGCAATGTTCCGAAAATCTGATTCGTTCGGCTCCGGTGAACATTCGACGAGAGACGTTTGAGTAAGAAATTGCCGAGCAGCCCGATCAGCAAACTCACAGTAACGACGATGAGAATAAAAGCGAGTGGCGGCGTCCAGATTTCCGACCAATCCGTGAGCCGTCCGAGCAGGCGCGAAACCGGTTGATAAAAATATAAAGCCGCGACGAGACTGCCGATCCAGCGCAGCAAATCGAGTAAGCCTAAAATAAAGCCCCGCCGCCAGCCGAAAATCACGCTGAGCAAAACGATAAAAATGAGCAGCGCGTCAACCAAATTAAAATTCATAGCTTTCCCTAATTTTTCGTTCGGGTGTTTTGATGCTCGCCACTCGCATTTTGTTTTCGGCTAAATCTCTAATCCGGCAGCGCGAAATTTTCGATAAATAATTTCGGTTGCGGCATTGAACAAAAGCGAAAAATTCGGCGTATAATTTTTTCGTCGAAATAAACATTAAAGGAGATTCGCCAAAAATATGTTTTGTCCGAGCTGCGGTTTAGAAGAGAAACAGTCTAATCAATTTTGCCGCGCGTGCGGCTCAAACTTAAACGCGGTGCGAACGGCTTTGGAGCGACCCGATAGCATTACGGCTTCGGCGGTTTCGGCGCGCGACGAAATCGGACGCGCGATTGCCTTTAAGATTCGAGAAGCGAAATCGCCGGGCGAATTGGCGACGGTCGCCGAGGACGTGCTGCCGGAAATCGAGAAATTTCTCGAATCGCCCGCCGAAAAACGTCTGCGCCGCGTGCGCGCCGGAACAATTATTTCTTCAATCGGCGTCGGCGCGGTGCTGATGTTTCTTCTTCTTCTTACAAATGGATCAAATACGCTATTTATGATTGGCGCGGGATTAGTTACTTTTTTTATTGGGTTAGGAATTATTATTAACGGGCTGCTTTTCACCGTCCCGAAAAAGATGATGCCCGATTACTCGTCAGATGCCCGTCGCCAGCGCGAGATTGATGTCGCCGTAAGCGCAACGGACGAACTCGTTTTACCTGAATCGAACAGCGTATTTTCCTCTGTGACCGAACAAACAACGCGGCATTTGCAGGAAAAACAACCGGCGCCGTGATGAAAGCCCACAGTATTCAAAATCTGCTGACCTTCAACGCTAAAGATTTCGAACGCTAGACTTTCATCAAAGCCGTCGAACCGAAAGATGTTTAGAATTTCGGACGGCGCGAAAATGAATGATTCGGTTTTTTATGAAAACGGTTCAGTTACCACTCGCCATCATCAATTTTGTCTGATTTTGTTTTTATCTTTTTTATTTGTTTATCTGGAATCAAAATAGACAGATTTTCTTCTTGCTTGAATAAGCCTTTCATTTTGTCTATTAATTTAACAGGTTTGATTGTGTATAATTCTTCGCCGATCATAACATCTTCCAAATGCTCATCGTAGATTTCAAACCAAGGTAGTCCATATTCGGTATAAGTTTCTGCCGTAATTGGTGTCGAAGGTGCTTCCATTTCGGTTATTCTATGAAACATTGCGCTATTCACGATGTGAATATAAACTCTACCGAAATTGTTTTCGTCCCAAGTATCAATTCCATATTTATCTGGATAAATTTTTTGCGTTATTTTTCCGCCTGCGGCTAAACCCATCTCTGTTTCTGAGGATTCACCTTCAAAAGGTTTTGATACGCACAAAAATGGACCTTCATCACGATCTTCTTCCTCAGGCATTTCATCAGGAAATTTCCCCTCTTTAGGTTCAAAAACAATAAGTTGAATTCCACCAAATTCATCTTTATTCGTTAGTTGTTCTTCAACAGTGTAGCCTTTCCCTAAAGGCATTGCGATAAATTGCCGAACTGTTCCTTGACCTGTTTTAAAGCCATCAAGCCACTTTTGCGGCGGACACACCATATAATCTTGTTCATCGTCAGACAAACTTTGATTCCAAGTTTTTCCGGTTACGGCGTTTATTTTTCCGGCAGCAACTTTGACTACGTTTGGTCTCCAGTAAGAATTATCGAATTCTAACCACAACGCTTCCCTTTGATACATCGGAATAAAAACTCCGCCGTGTTGCTTCCACGATTCGGGAACTTTGTCTGCATAATCAGAAACTTTACAAATTGGGAATTCACTAAGTCCGGGTGGCAAAGGATATTTTTTTCCGTCATCCGGTATGCGAAGAGTTCTTTGAAAACTCACGGAAAAATTTTCGCCAAAATATATTCTGTTGTTTTCTAATGTGATTTCAAGCGTAGCTTTTGGCTTCGTGTTGGTATTTGAAACTACAGTTGGAATTTCATTCTCTAAAACCAACGTCTCATCAAAAAGATTTTGCTGAAAATTATCGGAGATATACGGGGCAGAAAGTAACGAACCGTCATTCAAACAATAAGAAAGAGAAATATCTGAATATGTTCGATTACAAGATGGACAGTTTTTTATTTTTAGCATTTTGTTCTTCTCCTGAAAGGTAATTGTTAGATTTATGCCAAATCACAAACAAAGTCAATAAAATTTACCATCAACCATCTTTCACATTTTTCAAAACAACCTGCGCCGTGTTGTGATAAAATCGGCAAAAGAGGTGGAATTATGATGACAATTCAACTAAACATTCCTGATGAAATTGCCCGTTTGATGAATTCTTTTTCTCAAGCGAAAGAAGAATTCGTGTTAGAGGCGATTGAGGAAAAAATTATCCGCGAAAAAGGGAAAGTTAAATTGGCGGAACGCGGCATCAGCCAATCGGAAGCCTTTACCCAAAGAGCCGCATTCGCTACGTTCGCGGAGGATTGGGAAAATCCCGAAATGGATGCGTATGACAAATTATAAACGCGGCGATGTGATTCTGGCATTGTTTCCCGATTCAAATTTGCAGACGGCTAAAAAACGTCCGGTTCTCATCGTTCAAGCCGACAATTTGCAAACCAATTTGCCGCAAATAATTGTGGCGATGATAACCAGTAATTTGTCGAGAAAAGAGCATCCGAGCCGCGTTTTAATCAGAATTTCCAATCCTCCTGGCAAACAAAGCGGTTTGATTTCCGATTCGGTTGTCGCAACCGATAATCTCGCTACTTTGCACGAAAAATTTATAGACAAAAAACTTGGAAGTTTACCGAATATGAAGGCAGTCGAGCAATCACTGGCGCATACTTTCGGGCTGATACTCAAAGATTAATCCGAGTTAATCGAAATTTACCACCAACCGCCTTTCACATCTTTCAAAACAACCTGCGCCGTGTTGTGACCGGATGCAGCGAACACGCCGCCACCGGGATGCGTTGACGCGCCTGTTAAATACAAATTTTTAATCGGCGTTTTATACTGGCTCATTTCCGGCAGCGGGCGAAATAAAAACATCTGGTCGAAATCCATCTCGACGTGCATCACATTTCCTCGAAGCAGTCCGAGCCGCTGTTCCAAATCGAGCGGCGATTGCACGAATCTATCAATGATGGAATTTTTTACGTTCGGCGCGTAGGAATTTACCACGTCAATTAATTTATCGGCTTCACGTTCCTGGATGTTTTCCCAGCGTTCGCCGTTTGATAATTCATAGGGATAGTATTGTCCCCAAATGAAAAGCGTGTGTTTCCCGGCAGGCGCGAGCGTCGGGTCAACCGATGAAAATGTCATTGCCAGCGCGCCGGGATTTTTCGACGGAATGCCGTTTAGATAATCGGCGTAACTGTGGTCGAGATAGTCCATCGTCGGACACATCAACTGCAAACCGCGATGACAATCAGCGGATTTCCCGCCGTTCGGCGCGGACGAATAATCGGGCAATTCGGAAACGGCGCAGCGCACAATCATCCCGAAACCATTGCCGATGCGAACGTTTTCGATGCGTTCGGCTAAGCCGTCGGGCAGATTTTCCGCGCCGACGAGTTTTAGAAAAGTCGTGTGGACGTGCGCGTTGGAAACGATGCGCGTCGCTTCGATGCGCTCGCTGTTTTGCAAAACTATTCCGCCTGTTTCATTATTTACGACTTCGATTTTTTCGACTTCTGCGTTTAATAAAATTTCGCCGCCGTGATGTTCGAGACATCGCGCCATCGCCTGCGTCAGCGCGCCCGAACCGCCACGCGGTCGTTTGACGCCGCTTCGGTGAATCATTGAATGCCAGCCGAGAAAATCGCCGGTCGCGGCGGCAGTCGGTGGCGGACCCGATTGCGCCGCGAGCCACGCCATCGCCGCGCGTAAGCCTTCGTGTTTGAAAGTTTGTTTGACGAGCGCGCCGAAACTCGTCATCAATTTGCGAACCATATCCGCCGGATTTTTCGATTTCGTGCCGAAAATCATATGCCGTCCGAGATTCATCATCGTCGGCGGTTTCAAAAATGCCTGAAAAACGCCTTCGTTTAATCGCTCCCATTCGGTGACGAATTTTTTATAACGGTCAGCGTCTTCGGGCGAAATCGCAGCGATTGATTCGCAAGTTTTATCAACGTCCTTCCAAAAATAAATTGCGCCTTTCCCGTCCGGCAGCGGCGCAAACGCGAACGGGTCGCAGTCAATATATTCGAGACCGAATCGTTCGAGCTCCAAATCTTTTACGACCGGCGTGAGATGAATCATAATGTGCGCCGACGAGCCAACGTCAATTTTGTAGCCTTCAATCAAATCTTCTTGCGTGCAGACCGCGCCGCCAACAATATGACGGCGTTCCAAGACGACGACTTTTAAACCGGCTTTGGCGAGATAGCAGGCGCACGTCAAACCGTTGTGTCCGCCGCCGATAATAGCGACATCGTAAGTTTTGCTCATAAAATTATTTTGCCATAGAAAAGAGTTAGCCACGAACAACACGAATTGCGCGAATGAAAAATAAAAAATAATTCGTGTGATTTGTGTTATTCGCGGCTAATTTTTCTTACCGCAGGAAAAAGTTTTATAATCAAACACGCAGCAACTTATTTTGAACAAGGGAGTATTTTGAACAAGGGAGAACATTATGACGAAAAGCGATGAGGGAAAAACCGTTTCATATTGGGAAGCGAGCGAAGATTTACTAGAAAAAAACGCGCTCGGCGAATCAATCGAAACCGACGTTTGTATAATCGGCGGAGGAATTTCAGGCTTGACGACCGCTTATCTTTTGACGAAAGCGGGAAAGCGCGTAATCGTCGTTGACGACGGCGCGATTGGCGGCGGCGAAACCGCCAGAACGACGGCGCATTTGTCTGACGCGATTGACGACCGAATTTATCGCATCGAAGATTGGCACGGCGCGGACAAAGCAAAACTCGCCGTCGAAAGTCACGCGCGGGCGATTGATGAAATCGAAAGGATTGCGAAAGAAGAGACGATTGATTGCGATTTTCTTCGCGTTGACGGCTTTTTAATCGAAGCCGAAGACGGCGGCGAAGACGATTTGGGTAAAGAACTCGAAACGGCGCATCGTTTGGGTTTTACGCAAATTGAAAAATCCGAACGAGCGCCAATCGCTGATTTCGACACGGGAAACTGCCTGCGTTTTCCGCGGCAAGGACAATTTCACGTTCTTAAATATCTTTCTGGTCTGGCAAAAGCCGTCGAACAGAACGGCGGGCGATTGTTTTCTAATACCAAAGCGCTTGAATGGACGGGCGAAGACGCGCCCGAAGTGCGAATTGAAAGCGGTCAAACGATTCGCGCGAAATCAATAGTTCTCGCCACAAACTACCCGCTGATGAGCAAAATGTTCGCTAAACTTCCCGCTTATCGAACTTATGTCATCGGCGCGCGCATTCCGAAAAATTCCGTCGAAAAATGCTTGATTTGGGATAACGCCGACCCGTATATTTATGTTCGCACGCAGCCGGAAAACGATTACGATGTGCTGATTGTCGGCGGCGAAGACCACCGCACCGGGCAAGCCGAAGACTTCGACGCGCGTTTCGGGCGACTCGTTCAATGGACGCAAAAACGTTTTCCGGCGGCGGAAGAAATCCTATACAAATGGTCTGGACAATACCTTGAAACGCACGACGGCTTGGCTTTTATCGGCAGGTATTCTTCGAGCGAGCCGAACGTTTATTTGATCACCGGCGATTCGGGAATGGGAATGACGCACGGCACAATCGGCGGAATGTTAGTTTCCGACTTAATTCTTGGTAAGGAAAACTCTTTGGCGGAAGTTTACGATCCGTCGCGTCTCGCTACGCAGTCAATCGTTGATGCAGTCCCGGAAATTATCAGTTCGACCGTGCCGTATGTTGATTGGATAACGGGCGGCGACGTTTCTTCGGCGGACGAAATCAAAAAAGGAACCGGCGCGATCATCAGTCACGGCACGACGAAAATCGCGGCGTATCGGGACGAAGACGGAAAGCTGTTCAAGCGTTCAGCCGTCTGCACGCACCTCGGCTGCATCGTGCGATTTAACAGCTTGGAAAAAACTTGGGATTGCCCGTGTCACGGCTCGCGTTTCGGCACTGACGGTCATGTGATAAATTCACCGGCGATTGCGACGCTTGCCGAGTTGAAGGAAGAATAATTTACGACGAAGGACGCGAAAGATAAAATTTCGCGTCCTTCTATTTTTCGTCTCCAAAACCTGCTTTGAAGAGATAGCAAGCCCGCGCCAAACCGTTGTGTCCACCGCCGATAACGGCGACATCGTAAGTTTCTTTCATAAATCTTTGGTCAAAGGAACTTTTTTATATCTTAGGCATCTAACCGAACGGCAGGCAATTCGACAAACCGATTCGATAAAATCTTATGAAGATAATTCTTTTTCTCGTTTTCGCCGTTTCGTTTTCACTTCAAATCTCAAACGCGCAGAATCAGGATGCAAAAAATTTGCCGCTTCGTATTCTTTTTCATGAAAATGAAAGCGGAGGCAATGGTTGGAGTCCCGACGGAAAATTATTTCTGACACATTCAGCCAGTGAAAACAATACAAAACTGTGGAACCTTGAAACGGAAAAAATTATTTGGGAAGTTACGCTAAATATCGAACAAACAATAAATAATTCGTCCGAATCTCAGACTTTTGTATGGAGCGACAGTCAAAAGTTTATTGCACTTAAAGACAATAACGGCAAAATTTACGTTTTGGATTCAGATAATGGCAAAGTGATATGCAAAACCAACGCGCGAAAAGAAAATCTGGAAATGATGACTTTCAGTTCAGATGAGACATCTTGCCGTAACAATTTCAAAGGAAAACGCTACAGATAAAATTGAAATGTGGAGTATCGAAACGGGAAAATTAGAAAAGACTTTTGGCAGCGGAATGAGTTCTCTCAGTGCGATTTCATTTAGCAAAGACGGAAAAATACTAAAGGTTGGCACTGCTTGAACGGTGCCGACAATCTCCGAAATTGGCAAACGAAAAGCATTTACTGACGGAATTTCAACCGCTCGCATTTCGCTTTCGGCGTACTCCAAAATATTCGACTCGAACGCGAGCAGCGCGCCCGTGACGCACATTATGAAAATAAAGATTCCGGCGAGAACGCCCGCAATCAGGTGCAACCAAAAAATAATTTCGCGAAACGATTTCATACCAGTTCTTGTTTGCAAACGAATGCAGAAACGAAAACGATAAAACAAAAAACGAATTTGAGTTTGTCCGTATTCATCCGCTGAGGCAATTACCCTAAAAATTAAACGTCGTGCGAAACGTCAGCGTGCGCGGCGCGGCGATTTCGATGTTTGAGCCGACCGAAGCGTTAACAAAAATTAATTCGTTGAACACGTTTTCGACGTTGAGCGCGAAATTGACGAATTTATTCACGCGATAGAACACAGCCGAATCAACGCGCGTGAACGGCGGCAAAACGAGCGGGTCGGGCGCAGCGAAAGTTCGCGCGCCGTTGCTGCCGAGTCGGTTGCCCTGCCAAAACATTCCGAAGCCCGCGCCGAAACCTTTCAGATAACCTTCACGCCGGTCGTAACGCGTATAATATTATAAGTCCAGCGCGGAGATTTCTCCGCTGGAGAATTCGGAATCGGCGAACTTTGCGGCGGCAAGCCCGTGACCGTTAAACTCGCGGGAAAACCTTTGTAAATCGCGTCCAGATAACTGACGCCCGCTGATACGCGCAAATCCTGCCGAACTTGAAATTCGCCCGTCATTTCCGCTCCGCGCGAACGGCGCGTGCCGGCTGGAACGTAATAACGATTATTGTTCGAGTTCAAAACATTCGCGTCGGTTTGCACAAGCGCGTTGTCAATTTGATTTTGGAAAAGTGCAACGGTTAATCCGATGCGGCGATTCAGCAAATCGTATTTCGCGCCGACTTCGTAATTTCTGCCGGTTACCGGCGCAAAAGTGCCTCGATTGCCGTTCGCGTCTTCAAGCAGCGGGTCGTTCGGATTGTAGCTGGTCGAATAACTCGCGTAAATTGCCAATTCCTGCGAGGCATTAAAAACAACTGCGGCGTTCGGAATAATTCCGCTGCTGCGCGTCGGCGGCGAAGTCACGAGCGCGGTCGGCGCGGGTTTGTTCTGTCCGTAATTGAAGCCGAGCGTCACGTTCCAGCGCCCGTTATCGAGTGACGTGCGGTTCTGAATGAAGCCGTTCAAAACGATGTCGCGCCTCCATTCGCCGAAGGCAATCGCCGGATAAACGTCTCGCAGCGGAGAAAGCGTTTGTCCGGTGTAAATGTTAATCGGCGGCTGCGCTCCGGGAATCGCGCCCTGCGCCGTCGTCACGCGCGAATCTAAAACGCGCTGGTAAAAACCGATCTGCGTCGTGTTTTTCCACCAGCCGTCGTTCAGCCATTCATAACTCGCGTCGGCGTTGAAATTATTATAGCGACGCTCGGTTAAACTTTTCGCCTGAATGCGGGAAACGAGGTTTTGCGTTCGCAGTTGATTGATTTGCGCCGCTGAAGAAACCTGCGGAGCGAATTGATTGATGTCTGTGCCAAAAGAAACGAAACGATATGCCGCGTTGACGCGGATTTTATCGGTTACTATTCCGCGAAAATCAATGCCGAGCCAGCCGGTTTTTTCGATTCGTCTGCCGGAATAAATATTGACATCGAGCGGCGATAAATCGCGCTCATTAATCGGCGAACTGATGCGGTCGTTGGCGCTCAGCGAAGTTGTCGGGGAAACGACGATGCCGCCGCCATACGGACGGTTAAGGCGCGTGTATTGAACGCTGGGCGTCACAACGTAACGCCCGTCTTCATCCAATTTAACCGAGACGGAAGCATTGGCGTAACGATTGTGGTCGAGCGTGTCCGCCGTGAAATAATTCATATTTTCGAGCGTCAGCAACCCGCGATACAAAACGCGATTGCTTTTCGTAAACGCTCCCGTAGTGTCAATATCCACGCCGAACGACGGACGCTCGCCGACGGAAACGCCGTTGCCGCTGTAGCCGCCGCCGCGCAAATCAACGCGCGTAAAGCGATTTTCCCGCGGACGTTTGGAAACAAGATTGATAAAGCCGCCCGGCGAGTTGGTCGAGCCGTAAATCAAACCCGCCGGACCGCGCAAGACGACGGCTTCTTCAATGCCGAACATATCCGCGCCGAAGCCGTTGCTGCCGACGCTGATTCCCGCAAAACCGTCAAGCCGCGTATCCTCTGCCGCCTGGCGATATCCGCGAGCGTAAAAATGATAACCTTCGTTGCGGTAACTGTTCGGCGTCATTCCCGGCACATACGGCAGCACGTCGGAAATTTGCCGGATGTTTTGCTCGCGCAGCCGTTCCTCTCCGATAACCGTCACGCTGCGCGGCGTTTCGTGAATCGAAACCGGCAATTTAAGTGTTGATTCGACCGCCGCTTCCGCGCCGTCCAAAACAATCGTTACCGACTCAGTGACCGCGCCCGCCGCTAAAGTCAAATCCGTATTTTGATTAACCGCATCCAAGCTGATTTCGCGCTCGAAAAGGGCGAAACCCTCTTTCTCAACCGTCAGGCGATATTTTCCGAACGGCAGCGCGCCGAATGAAAAAACGCCGTCCGCGTCCGAAATCGTTTGGCGGTCTGCGCTTATCTCGCCGCGCAGAATGATTCGGGCTTCGGGAACAATCGCCTTGTTCTCGTCAGTCACAACGCCTTGCAGAACGGCTGTCGAACTCTGTGCCAAACCGATGGAAGTTATTAGAAAAATTGAAAAAGCGGTCGGTGAAATTAAACGAAAGATTTGTTTGATTGCAATTTTAATCGCTACACGATTCATTTTAAGTAAACTCCTGCCGGAGAAAAAATTTTGATTGAATCGCCTTCGTGCGATGACTAATCGCAGGCGGCAGATGTCGGTCAAAATTTTCGTTTTCGGTTAATGAAAGGTGTGCTAAAATTGCTTCCGCACACGATTCGTTATTCGTTCCAAAGAGACAACGGATTTTTGTGTTTCGAGTCTTTAGCGTTGCCGCGCTAAAGACTTTTTTAACGACAAAGAATTGAAATTGAAAATCGTTTTCAACAAAGATTGAATTATAATCGGCTCATCCGATGGCTGTCAAGATGATGAATAATGAAATTGTATTGGCTGCCTTTTTCGTCTCGTAAAAGCATTGCCGAGCAGCCGTTACGAAGCGTATTAAAGTTAATCAGCGAGAATAAAATCTGTGATCGAAAATTTTGGCAATCGAACGAATTTAATCGGCAATCAAATTTTTAATTTCAGCTATTTTTTCGAGCGCGGCTTCCTCGCCGGCTCGGATGAATTCATCCATTTTGCTGATTTCATCCGGGCGAAGATGAGCGATTTGCGGAATTATAACGACATCGGCGCGGTAGTGATGCGCCTTTGACGCGGCGCGCAGAAGCATCATTGCCGATTGAAAAAAAATGCCGAGCAGAGTCGAAGGCGAACCCCAATAACTTGCGCCGGAAGCCAGCACGTCAACCGCGATGACGATTTCCGCGCCGAGCCGCCGAACGGCTTTCGTCGGGACGTTCGAGACGACGCCGCCATCAATAAGGCGTCTGCCTTCGATTTCGATTGGAACGAACACGCCGGGAATTGCGCAGCTTGCCCGCACCGCCGCCGCCAAATCTCCCGTGTCTTTTAGAATCACTTCTTTGCCCGATTCTAAATCGCACGCGACGGCAGCGTAAGGAATCGGCAAATCCTCAAAATTTTGACGGGGAAAATGTTCTTTGATAAACACGCCCATCCCGGCGTTCGACAATAAACCTTTCGGCGAGTAGGAAAATCCGGTCATCCGAAACCAACTGATTTTTCTGCCGATTTTAATAATTTCTTCGACGCCCAAACCCGAAGCGTAAGCGGCGCCGACAAACGAACCGGCGGAAGTTCCGGCGATGCAGTCAATCGGAATTTTATTTTCGACGAGGGCTTTCAGAACGCCGAGGTGCGCAAAGCCTCGCGCCGCGCCGCCGGAGAGTGCGATGCCGATTTTTTTTCTTTCTGTCATACCGGGAAAACTTTTAGCCGCGAATAATACAAACTAACACGAATGAAAACAAGTTATTTTTACTTTTCTTATTCGTGATATTCGTATAATTCGCGGCTAAACCTCTTTGATTTTCGGCTGTGAAAAACTTAATCTCATTTTAGCATCAAATATGACCGCACCGGAATCTTTACAATTTTCACGTCCAACGCTGGTTGCCGATATTGCGGCGGGCGAACAGGTTTGTCCGGTTTGCTCGCGCGAGGCGAAAAACGAGTTTGTGCCGCTCGCGGCTCTGCCCGACGATCTGCGTAATCTCATCTGCGCCAACGCTTCCGACACAAACGCGTTTCAGAAGGTTTGCGCCCGGTGCGCGCGGCTTTTTGAACGCGCTAAAGCGCATATTTTGAGCGATGCGGCAATGAACAAAGACGGCTCGTTCATTCTTTCGACGCCTTTACGATTAGATTCGGACGAACGATTTACCGGGAAGAATGTGACGATTGCCTTTCTCGATTCGGGATTTTATCCGCACAAGGATTTGACCGAACCTGAGAATCGAATTTTAGCTTATCAAAATATGAACGCGACCGACGGCGAAGTGGCATCTTTGTGGCAGCCGGATGTAGCGAGTTGGCACGGAATGATGACTTCGGTCGTGGCGGCGGGAAACGGCGGATTGTCGAACGGTTTTTACCGCGGCATCGCGCCGGAGGCGAATGTCGTTTTGGTGAAATTAGCCCGCACGGGGCGCATCACCGAGCGTAATATCCAGGACGGTTTGGAATGGGTTTTGGCGCACCGCGAAAAATTTAATATCCGAATCGTGAACATTTCGGCGGGCGGCGATTTCGAGCAATCTTACCTGCACGATTCTTTATCGCAAACGGTCGAAGATTGCGTTTCCCTGGGATTAACTATTGTGTGCGCGGTCGGCAACGCCGGACATATTCCGACGCATCCGGTTTTTCCGCCCGCGTCGTCGCCTTCGGCGATTTCCGTCGGTGGGCTTGACGATAATAATTCGATGAATCGCGCGAAACGCGGAATGTATCGTTCCTCCTATGGTCCGACGCTCGACGGTTTGCAGAAACCGGAAATCATCGCGCCGTCAATCTGGGTTCCCGCGCCGATTCTGCCCGACACGCCGACGGCGCAACAAGCCGCTTTGCTCGACGTTTTGGACAAAGCCGAAGACGCGGATTTGCACCGGATTATCGAAGCCAACCCGAATCTCGAATTGGCGCTCGACGCCGCGCTCGACCGACCGGCTCACGTTATTCGACAGATAATCGCTCTCAAACTGCGTGACGAAAACGTGATTACGCGCCATTACAAATACGTTGACGGAACGAGTTTTGCCGCGCCGATTGTCTCGTCGGTCATCGCGCAGATGCTCGAAGCGAATCCCGCCTTAACGCCGCAGCAAATCAAAAAAATTTTAATTTCGTCGGCGGAAAGATTGCCGCACTATGAAGTTGACCGGCAGGGCTGGGGCGTGATTGACCCGCGGCGAGCGGTTGAGATGGCAGTTGGTTTTTAGTTTTTGGTTTTTAGTTCTAATTCTTCTCCAGTTTTATAATTTAACTTAACCCAAAAGCTAAAAACTAAAACCAAAAACTAAAAACCAAAAACTAAAATTGTTATTGATTAGTAAAATTATAAAGCACGATGCCGGAAGCCGAAACGGGTTGATTGTTGACTCTAATCGGATTGAATTTCGATTGACGCGCGGCGGCTTCGGCTGAGGCGCGGAGCATTGGGTTGCCGCTCGTCGCGCGCGCCGAAGTTACGTTGCCGGCGTCGTCCACTAAAACTTGCACGGCGACCTGTCCGACGGCGCGCATCTGTTTGGCAAGCGGCGGATAAGCCGGTTTCGGCAGACTGACGGCGCGACCGTTTAAGATTCCCGCATTGACCGGACGATTTACCGCTGGCGACGGTGGTGTCGGTGAAACAACCGGTGTCGCGCTCGGCGATGGGCGCGGAGGAGAAGTCGGGCTGGTATTAGTCGGTAGCGCGTTCGAGTTGGCGTTGACGTTCGTATTGATTGCGCCGTTAGCGTTGACGTTCGTTTCAGGCGTCGGAGTTGCGGTCGGCGTTCTGGTCGGCGTCGGCGTTTTCAAATTCGTGTTGATGTTCGCGTTCGCGTTCGTATTCGTGTTTGCGTTGGCATTGACATTGCCGTTGTAATCGAAATTGGCGAGCGAATTGCCGACGTTAAGATTGGTATTGAGATTGATGTCTATCGAATTAAAATTCGCATTATAATTGACGTTCCGATTGACGTTGGAGTTCTGATTATTTAAGAACCAGAAAATTCCCGCCGCGCCCGCTAAAACCGCTATCGTTCCCAGAACTGTCAGGAAAACAACCGTCGCCGTATTGGATTTTCGCGGCGATTGGTGACGGCGAATTGTTTCGGCGGTTGCCGCCCGAACCGCTTCCCTTCGCGGAGGCAGCGGGCTTTTCGGTTCAGCTTCCCCAGCCGTCGGAATGACGATGCGCGGCGGCGAAGAGAGGCGTTCGCGCTCGATTCCTGAATCGAGAACGGGCGGCGAATTTTTGCGGCGGATAATCGTCTCTTCGCCCAAATCCTCGTCTTTGTCTTCGCTCGGCAGAGCGGTGAAATTCGGCTCGCTTTCCTCGACGAGCGGCGTGCCGTCTTTGGTGCAAAAGCGCAGAATTTCTTCGTCGTAGCGGGTTTTGCAGACTGGGCAAAATTTCATAATTTTATTTACCTAATCCTTTTTCGATTTTATCAAATCTGTTAAGTCAATCTCGCTTACGCATTCTACCACGATTTTTCGGCGCGAAAAATACCAATGGTTTATCAGAAAGCTGGTCGTTCAATAAAGCATCGGCGCAGATGGCGGGCGGCAAACGAAGACAAGTTTTTATTTCTCGCAATTTGCCCTAAACTTGTTTTTATGAAAAAAATCATCGTCATCGGCGCCGGTTTGGGCGGACTTTCTGCTGCCTGTCGGCTGGCAAAATCCGGCTTTGACGTTCTCGTTTTGGAGAAGAACGAAACTGTCGGCGGAAAAGTAAACTCGGTCGAAGCGGGCGGTTATAAATTTGACACGGGCGCCTCTTTGCTGACGATGCGGCACGTTTTTGAGGATTTATTTAATTTTTGCGAAAGACGCATCGCAGACTATTTGACCATCGAGCCGCTGGAGCTGATTTGCCGTTACTTCTGGTCGGACGGCAGCCGGTTCGACGCTTCAGGCGACTTGCGAAAAACCGAAAATGAGATTGCGAAACTAGAGCCGCGCGATGTGGAAAACTTCCGAAAATATCTGGCTGACGCGCGGTGTAAATACGAGATTGCCGAAAAAACTTTTCTCGCGCACTCTTTGAATGATTTGCCGAAACTGTTGCGCCCGAAATACCTCAAAGATTTGCTCCACATCTCTTCGACAAAAACTCTTGCGGCGCATAACGAAAATTATTTTCAATCCGCGAAACTGCGGCAGGTTTTCAATCGTTTCGCTACTTACAATGGTTCGTCGCCATATAAGACGCCGGCGACTTTCGCGCTTGTTCCGTTCGTCGAATTCGGTTTGGGAGCGTGGTATGCGCGCGGCGGCATTTATGAAATTCCGCGGGCGCTCGAACGATTGGCAAAAGAATTCGGCGTGGAAATCAGAACTAATTGCGCGGTCGAAAAAATCGTCGTTGAAAATAAAAAAGCCGTCGGCGTTCAATTGGAAAACGGCGAGGCTTTAAAAAGCGATTGCGTCGTCGCCAATTCCGACGCGGTGGAAACTTGCCGGAATTTAATTGATCAAGAATTTTTCAATGAAAAATTAGACAAACGCGAGCCGTCGTCGAGCGGTTTCGTTTTGCTTTTGGGCGTCAAGAAAAAATTTCCGCAACTGGCGCATCACAACATCTTTTTCTCGGACGATTACCGCGCCGAGTTCGACGCGCTTTTTCGAGATTTACGCCCGGCAGAAAATCCGACCGTTTACGTTTGCGCGAGTTCCAGAACCGACGCGACGCAATCGCCGGAAACGAGCGAAAACCTATTTGTGCTACTCAACGCGCCTCACACGAATTCAAAAACCGATTGGAAAATCGAAGCGAAAAGTTACCGCGATTTGATTATTAAAAAACTGGAGAGTTTCGGCTTGGAAGATTTGGGCGAATCAATCGAGTTTGAACAAATCATCACGCCCGAAGATTTCGAAAATAAATATCGAACCAACCGCGGCTCGATTTACGGCGTTTCGTCAAACGGAATCTTTTCGGCTTTCCTGCGCGTTCCGAATCGTTCCAGACAAATCAAAAATCTTTATTTCGTCGGCGGCGCGACGCATCCGGGCGGCGGGATGCCGCTCGTTTTACTGTCGGGAAAAATGGCGGCGGAAATGATTGCGAAAGCTGCCGAAAAATGACGCGGACAGTTTCACCGTGATTAGTTTTTGGTTTTTAGTTTTTGGTTTTTATAGTCCAGTTCTAAATTTAAACGCATCGTCCTTAAGCGCAAAAGACTAAAAACTAAAAACCAAAAACTAAAAACCATCTTTAATTCCGCGTATAATAAATCATCGCTTCCCGTCTGGATTATTTACTATTTTCGCTGGTTCGTTCTATTATCATAAAAACTATGAAACGATGCCCGAATTGCCAAACGACTTATGCCGATGACAGTTTGCAGTTTTGCCTGCAGGACGGAATGCCGCTCGCCGGAATTTCGAATCAGAATTCGGCGGATTATTTTAATACCGAATCAGAGACGATTGTTTCGCCGAAACGAGTCGAGCCGATACGGTTCGAGCCGCCGAGTTCATATCAAACGAACGACGCGCACCGGCAGCCGACGAACGAGCCGGTCGTTGTCGAAAAGCACGAAAAGAAAAAATCGAACACAGCGGCAATCGTCACGCTTTCGGTTTTGGGAACGATTTTGCTGCTCGCTCTGGGCGGTTTGGGCGCGTGGCTTTATTTCGCCAATAAAAAAACGCAGGTCGCCGTCGGCGTCAACACCGCCACGCAAAATCGTCCGCCGAATGCGAACGTGGCGAACCAAAACACGAACGCTAATGTCGCCACGCCGTCGCCAACAGCGACCGCCACGCCGACCGCGCAGCCGACGCTCAAACCCGAAACGGTGAAAGCCGTCATCAATGACGTGAAAGATGTCGTTGACGAATGGAAAGACACGACGGAAAATCTTCAACTCGACGCGCACTTAAGCCAATACGCCGACACGGTTGATTATTATCGGGGCGGGCGAGTCGGCATCGCCAAAGTTCGCGCCGATAAAGAGCAGGCTTACAGCGCGTATGATTCAGTTAATATCAACATCACGAATATGAAAATCACGCCCGATACTTCGGGCGAAAAAGCGACCGCGCTTTTTGATAAAGAATGGAATTTTGAAGGCGCGGAAAAGTTCTCGTCCGGCAAAGTGCAGCAGCAATTGACGTTCAGTAAAATAAACGGCAGATGGCGAATTACGGGCGAAAAGGATTTGAAGGTTTATTACACGCAGAATTAAAGGAGTTTTTAGTTTTTGGTTTTTAGTTTTTGGATAATAAAACTCAGTTTAAATTTAAATGCATATTCGCAATTATAAAGAATAAAAAACCAAAAACTAAAAACCAAAAACTAATCTCGATGAAAGCCCTGCGGTTTGAAAACAACGAATTACAACTTGCCGAGATTGCCAAACCGATTAGCGAATCGGAAGCCGTCGTGCGCGTTACGAAATCGGGAATCTGCAATACGGATTTGGAAATCGTGCGCGGTTACGCCGGATTTTCGGGAACTATCGGACACGAATTCGTCGGTGTAGTTGAAGAAGCCTTTGACGCGCCGCAGTTCGTCGGCAAGCGCGTCGTCGGCGAAATCAATGCCGGCTGCGGGAGATGCGAATGGTGTTTGCAAAATGACGCGCGGCATTGCCCGGCGCGAACCGTTTTGGGAATCGTCGGACGCGACGGCGCGCACGCCGAGTTTTTAACGCTGCCCGCGCGCAATTTATTGGAAGTTCCCGCTGCGGTTTCCGACGAGCAGGCGGTTTTCGTCGAACCGCTCGCGGCGGCGTTTGGAATCAACGAACAAGTCGAGATTACACCGGAAACAAAAGTCGTTGTCATCGGCGACGGCAAACTCGGCAATCTGTGCGCTCAAACGCTCGCTTTGAAAAGTCGTAATGTCGTTCTCGTCGGAAAGCACAAAGAGAAACTCGCGCTTGTCCGTGAGCGTAATATCGAAACTGTTCTGCTCGATGACGCTTTGAGATTGAATAAATGTTTCGACGTTGCGGTCGAAGCGAGCGGCGCGGAATCGGGTTTTAATCTGGCGCTCGATTTACTGAAACCGCGCGGCAAACTCGTTTTGAAATCAACGTTTCACGGCGCGGCGCGGTGGCAGGCGTGGCGCGTCGTGGTAAACGAAATCACGATTGTCGGCTCGCGCTGCGGCAGATTCGCTCCTGCGCTCGAATTATTAAAAAACAAATTGGTGACAATTGAAAACCTCATCAGCGAGGAACTTTCATTAAGCGACGGCGTGAAAGCAATCGAACGAGCGGGGCAAAAAGGCGTCATGAAAATTATTCTTTCATAATCGAATCAGCGCCAAAGTTAAAGTCGTAAATTTTCCGCATCGGTTCGTCATTCGCAATCGGCTTTTGTTATACTCGATTAAAGTTACACTTGCCGTTTTCGGCATCACAAGGAGAAATAGATTTATGTTTGTTCGTTGCAAAGAATCTGAAGTTTTTCTCTCACGCAGCATCCGCCTTTTGTTTTTGAATTTAGTATTTGCGAGTTTGTTTTTCGGCATCAATCAAAATTTTTCGTTCGCCCAAACCGAAACGGAAAAACCGAAGCCTTCGGCAATTACGCCGGAAATGCTTTCCGCTTCGTTTGCCGAAGTTTCAAAGCGCGTCGAAGCGGCGGTCGTCAACATTGACACGAAGGGCAAAGTTCCGGCGGAAATAACGCTGAAAGGCGAAAAGCCGGAAGCGGGCAATCCGGGCGATCTGCTGGAAATGTATCGCCGGATGTTGCCGCGCCGTCCGTCGGCAGCGGTCGGCAGCGGTTTTATCGTGGACAAAACCGGCTATATTTTGACGAACGCGCACGTCGTTGACGACGCTTCGCGCATTATCGTCAGCCTTCAGTCGGGTGAAGAACACACTGCCCGCGTCGTCGGGACAGACGGCGAAACCGATTTGGCGATTTTGAAAATTGACGCGGGACGCGATTTGCCGTTTATCAAACTCGCAAATTCCGACCGGGCGCAAGTCGGCGATTGGGTTCTGGCAATCGGTTCGCCGTTCGGTCTGGCGCAAACCGTGACGGCGGGAATTATCTCGCAGACGAAACGCGAAACGCCTTACGGCTCGCAGTTTCAAAAATTTATCCAGACCGACGCGGCGATCAATCGCGGAAACTCCGGCGGACCGCTCGTGAATATGGACGGCGAAGTCATCGGCGTTAATTCGCAAATCGCCACCTCGACCGGCGACTATAACGGCATCGGCTTTGCTTTACCGTCGAACGAAGCGGCGAACGTTTACCGGCAAATCAGAGAATATGGCAAAGTGCGGCGCGGTTATTTCGGCGTCAATCTCGATTCGGTGAAAACCGAGTTTGCCAAAGTTTACGGACTCGCCGAAGCGAAAGGAGCGATTGTGACCAACGTCAGCGACCGGAAAAGCGCCGCCGCCTTAGCCGGGCTACAGGCGGGCGATATTATTCTGGAATTTAACGGCGAAAAGGTGGCGAGCGCACCGGATTTAGTGGCGAAAATCGCTGCTTCCGCCCCGGAAAAAGAAGTCGGCGTCGTTTATCTGCGTGAGGTCGGCGATGCGCTCGAACGCAAAACGACTCTTGTTAGACTCGCCGAACGCCCGCTGAGAAATCAGGTCGCTGACGCAGACAGCGTTCCCAAAAAACTTCCTGTTAATGATACGAAAAAACCGATTGAGCCGTTTGGTTTAACCTTGATTGAACTTACGCCGCAGCTCGCCGCCGTTTATAAAGTCGAAGGCGAAAAAGGCTTGATTATCAAAAACATCAACCAGGCGAGTTTTATTGCCGACGTCAAAAACTCTAACGGCACTGACGCATTCAAGGAAGGCGACTTGATTCAGCGCATCAACCGCGCGCCGGTGACGGATTTAAAGTCTTTCAATGAAACCGTCAGCAAACTTAAAAAAGGCGATGCGGTAGTTTTGCAGATGCAAAGCTATGATTTACAAACGCAAAACCCACAAAAACGCATCGTGCAATTTACGGTTCAATAAATCAGTTCAAAGTTCAAGGTTCAAACTTCAAACTTGCAAGAGACTTTTGAACCTTAAACCTTGAACTTTGAACCTTGAACTTTTATTTATGGCAAAAGCAAAAGAAGCGAAGAAAGCAAAAACATCAACCAAAACTTTTCATAATTACATCGGCGGCGAATGGACGAAAAGCGCGTCGGGCGAATCGTTTGAAAACTTAAACCCGGCTGATACAACGGATATCATCGGACGTTTCCCGAAATCGAACGAAGAAGATGTCAATCGAGCCGTCGAAGCTGCGAAAAATGCCGCGACGAAATGGCGCAGAACGCCCGCGCCGAAACGCGCCGAAATTTTGTTTCGTCTTGGGGAAATTCTGCGCGCGAACAAAGACCGCTTCACGCGGGAAATGACGCGCGAGATGGGCAAGGTGACAAAAGAAGCGGGCGGCGACGTGCAGGAAGCGATTGACTGCACGTATTACACGGCGGGCGAAGGCAGGCGGCTGCACGGCTTTACGACTCCGGCGGAAATGCCGAACAAATTTGCGATGTGCGTCCGCCAGCCGGTCGGCGTCTGCGGGCTGATCACGCCGTTTAATTTTCCGATGGCGATTCCCTCCTGGAAACTTATTCCGGCTCTCGTTTGCGGCAATACGGTCGTTCTTAAATCCGGCGAAGACGTGCCGCTTTCGGCTTTAAACTTAGTTAAATCGTGCGAAGAAGCCGGAATACCGAAAGGCGTAATTAACCTCGTCAACGGACACGGCGCTGAAGTCGGTGAGCCGCTTGTGGGTCACAAAGACGTGCGCTTGATTTCGTTTACCGGCTCGACCGACACGGGCAGAATCATCGCCGAGCAATGCGCCCGAACGAACAAAATCGTTTCCCTGGAGATGGGCGGCAAAAACGCGATTATCGTGATGGACGATGCGGACGTTGACAACGCCGTCGAAGGTTCCTTGTGGGGCGCGTTCGGAACTTCAGGTCAACGCTGCACGGCTTCGTCGCGGCTCGTCGTTCATCGAAAAGTTTATAAAAAATTCTGCGAGAAATTGGTCGAGCGAGTTAAACGATTAAAAGTCGGCAACGGACTCGACGCGAAAACCGAAGTTGGTCCGGTTATCAATCAAGCCGCGATGGAAAAAATTCTCGGCTACATCGAAATCGGGCAGAAAGAAGATAAAGCCAAACTCGCCTGCGGTGGCAACCGTTTAACCAAAGGCGATTACGCGAAAGGCTATTTTATCGAGCCGACGGTTTTCGCCGACGTTGCGCCGCAGATGCGCGTCGGGCAGGAAGAAATTTTCGGACCCGTCACATCGGTCATTCCGTTTTCGACGCTCGACGAAGCGATTGATATTGTCAACAACGTCCCATACGGTTTGTCGTCGGCGATTTACACGCAAGACGTTAATCAGGCGTTTCACGCGATGCAGGAACTTTATACGGGAATCTGTTACGTCAATTCGGCGACCATCGGCGCGGAAGTTCATCTGCCGTTCGGCGGAACAAAAGGAACGGGTAACGGACACCGCGAAGCCGGAACGCAGGTCTTGGATATTTTCACCGAATGGAAATCACTTTACGTTGATTATTCGGGCAAACTGCAAAGGGCGCAGATTGACTTGGTTGAAATTTAGTTTCACCCATGATTTCAGTTCAAATTATACTTACGCCGTTTTTGAATTTAGCGGAAACGGCGTAAAATTATGTTATCTAAAAAATTTATTAAACTAACTCTGGAGAATTAAAAAAAATGAAAATCGGATTACCGAAAGAAATTAAAGATAACGAATATCGCGTCGGGCTGACTCCGGCGGGCGTGCAGGCATTGTCGGATGCGGGGCATAAACTCTTTGTGCAAAAGCGGGCGGGCGAAGGTTCGGGTTTTGCGGACGAGCAATACGTTAACGCGGGCGCGACGATGCTGGAGACAGCAGACGACGTTTGGGGCGAAGGCGATATGATCGTCAAAGTCAAAGAACCGATTGCGCCGGAATACCCCAGAATGCGTGAGAATCAATTGCTTTTCACATATTTGCATCTCGCGCCCGAACCGGAATTAACCAAGCAATTGATAGAGCGTAAAGTTTCGGGCGTGGCTTATGAAACCATCACGGACGAGCGCGGAACGCTGCCGCTTTTGACGCCGATGTCGGAAGTCGCGGGCAGAATGGCAGTTCAAGTTGGCGCAACATACCTCGAAAAAATGAACGGCGGACGCGGCATTCTGCTCGGCGGCGTGCCGGGCGTGATGGCTGGGCGCGTCGTGATTATCGGCGGCGGCGTGGTCGGCACGGAAGCGGCGAAAATGGCAATCGGTTTGGGCGCGCACGTTACGAT
This sequence comes from Pyrinomonadaceae bacterium, assembly GCA_030448055.1. Taxonomy (GTDB): domain Bacteria; phylum Acidobacteriota; class Blastocatellia; order Pyrinomonadales; family Pyrinomonadaceae. The sequence goes on along the minus strand of JAUJNR010000001.1, from coordinate 650,639 downwards.
TATTGACCGCAATCTCGATCGCCTGCGCCAACTCGACGACATCTTTTTGTCGAAAGTGCAGACGCTCGCTTCAAGCCGTTACGCAATTGAAGAAGCGATCTCGACTGCTGATTTAGTGGTCGGCGCGGTGTTGGTTGTCGGCGCGGCGGCTCCGAAACTCGTCACGCGCGAGATGCTGAAACTCGTTCCGACCGGCGCGGTTTTAGTTGACGTGGCGGTTGACCAGGGCGGCTGTTTTGAAACGACGCACGCGACGACGCACTCGAATCCGACTTATTATGAAGAAGGCGTGCTGCATTACTGCGTGGCGAATATGCCGGGTGCAGTTCCCAGAACTTCGACGTTCGCGTTGACGAACGCGACTTTGCCTTACGCGCTCGATTTGGCGAATAAAGGTCTGGAAAAAGCGATTAAAGATGATAAAGGTCTGCTCGAAGGCGTGAACACTTTCGGCGGCAAATTGACTTATGAAGCGGTAGCGACTTCGCAAAATCTAAACTACACGCCGCTCGATTCGATGATTGACGGCATCGCGGCAAAGGCGAGCCACTCTTAGAATTTCGGCTCCGGGCTTAGGTTCAATCGGCGGCATAATCGAAGATTATTCGCGCCAGTGTTCGGAAAAAAATTAGGCGCGAACGATAGGCAATGTCGTTCGCGCCTATTTCGGTTTTTCGCTGCCGAATTAATTATTCGGTTGGTTTATGCGTTCCTCAATTTACCATTTTTCCAGACAGAAGATTTGAAAGCGCGGTTATCAGTTGTTCCTTTAGCTCGCCGCCCTTGACCAGATAATTGTCGGCGCAGTCTTGTTCGATGTTTGCCGAAAGTTCCTGTTCGAGTCCGCTCAGAATAATCAGCGGCGCGTCTGTGAAGGCGGGATTTTGCCTGAGCATCCGGCACAAATCTTGTCCGGTCAGATTCGGCATCACGGCGTCGGCGACGACGGCATCAAATTTTTCCGAGAGCGCGATTTTCAAAGCCGCCAGTCCGTCTTGCGCTGACATAACTTTGTAGCCGGCTCGCTGCAATGTGATTTCCAAAAAACGCCGCATCGCCGCGTCGTCTTCGGCTATCAAAATTTTCATTTCAAGAGAATTTTCGCCGCTCATCAGAGAAATTCCGTTCGTCTAACATTCTTCGCGTCTATCTGCTAAACTTATTTTGTGTTGGTAAGGAGTAGATTCAAGATTATGAATAAAGAGGCGTTTTGTCAATTTATATCTGGCTAAATTGTTCACAGCACAACGTTTTTACGATGTATGAATTTGCAGTAACACCCGCGATTACGCAGCTCAGACGACCCGGAGTTTTGATTACCGAAGTCGCGCCCGACAGTTTGGCGACCGAATTGGAAATCGCGCCCGGCGACAGAATCGTGCGCGTCAACGGGCGCGTTGTACGCGATTATCTCGATTTTCGTTTTCAGACCGCTAGCGAAACCGAACTCGAATTGCAAATCAAAAAACCGAATGGCGAAACCTGGCAACTCGAAATCGAGCGCGAGGAAGGCGAAGATTTCGGTTTGATGTTCGAGCAAATCGTGCCGCGTCAGTGCGCCAACGAATGTCTGTTTTGTTTTTGCAAAGGCAATCCGGCGGACGCACGCCCATCGCTTTTCGTCCGCGACGAAGACATTCGGCTTTCGTTTCTCTACGGCAATTACACGACGCTTTCTTCGATTACCGATGACGAAATGCGGCGCATCGTCGAACAAAGATTATCGCCGCAATACGTTTCGGTTCACGCGACGGATTTAAAAACCCGTGCCTTTCTGTTGGGCGTTGACGAACGCCGCGCCGACATTTCCGGCAAATTGAAAACGCTGCTCGATAACGACATCGAAATCCACGCGCAGATTGTTTTATGTCCCGAAATAAACGACGGGAAACAACTGGAAAAAACCTTGCGCGATTTGGCGGCGCATTATCCGCGCATTGTTTCGGCGGCAATCGTGCCGGTCGCTCTGACGCGTTATAACACGGATGAACGGCTCACTCGCGTAACGCCGGAATTTTGCCGCCGAACTGTCGCGGAAGTCGAACGACTGCAAAAAGAATTTCGCCGCAATCTCGGCGTGACGTTCGCATTTCTCGGCGACGAGATTTACGTCAAAGCCGTTTTGCCGATTCCCTCTAGAAAACATTACGGCAGTTACCCGCAAATCGAAGACGGCGTGGGAATGATTCGGTCATTCACTAATTCGTTTGAAAAACTTTTGAATAGTTTGGAAAAGAAATCGAAGTCATCGGCGGCGAAAGTCGAAATTTCACTAGAGGAATTTGAAAACACTAGAACAAATCCATTGGCAATCGTTCCGAAAACCAAAGACCCCAGACCGCACACCGCAGACCGCAATTTCAAATCGCTGCGCGGAACATTTCTAACGGGCGAAATGTTCGCGCCGATTTTGCGCGAGCAAATTGAAAAACTGAACGCTCTCGCGGGTTCGCAATTTCACGTTCTCGCCGTCCCGAATACGTATTTCGGCGGCGATGTCGCCGTCGCTGGACTGCTGACCGGACAAGATTTTCTCGCCGTGAAAGATAAAATCAAAGGCGATTTTGTCGTCATTCCAAAAGCCGTAATTAAATCTGACGAGCCGATTTTGTTAGACGGAATGAAATACGATGACTTGAAGGCGCAATTTAGCGTGCCGATTTATGATATGGACGCGCAAGATTTGGTCGGCGAGATTCTATGGAAAGTTTAGACCCTTATCTGGATAAATTCAGCGACAGCGGAAAACGAGTTTTAGAAGGCGCGCTCAAAGAAACGCGCCGTCGTAACCAACATTCCATTTTGCCCGAACATATTTTGTATGCGCTCGCGGAAACGAAAGCAGACTTTTTTAGTTCGACAATGCGAAACCTTGCGATTGACCCCGACGCTGTTCGTTTGGCGATTGAAAGGCGACTGCAAAATAGCCCTCAACACGCGGGCGAAGGTTTTCGCATCGCGCCGGAAACAATGGAAATTTTCAAACATTCGATGGACAGAGCGCGTTCTCAGAATCGCCGCGTAATCGAAGCGGGCGATATTCTTTACGTATTAACCACTGACAAACTCGACTTGTTGAACGATATTTTGCGGAATCCCGACCAAACTTCGTCCTGGCGAGGTAGCAAAGCCCGGTTGCCAAACGATATTTCGCAGAATGCGGACAATCCCGATTACGGGTTAAATTCAAACAAAATCAGCGCATTGGACAAACAAAACCAATTCTTCTCTCAACTGCAAGATAAACCGAGTGATTTTTTTATTCATTTTTCTCTTGGAGAATTGGTTAAAAATAACAATTCTCCTTCCGGTATTTTGTGTGCGAAGCGCAGTATGGGAGGTGTCGGTTTCGGAATGAGCGGCATTGGAGGTTTGTTGAGCGGCGGTGATGTAACACAGACCAGTAATATAACACACGAATCATTTTCTTGCTCGATTGAGCCGTCGTATTCCGATAAATTCGACGAAGCGCAATTTATCTCTTCGCTTGAGAAAGATATAGAAGACAACCTAAACAAAAATCGTCTAAAGATTACAAGAACGGAAAATCCAAATTCATCGAGTTTTCTGTTTGAATATAGAAAGGGGAAAATAAAAGGTCGGGTGGAAATTTCCGGCGAGATGAAAAACGGATATTATGAACTGAAGGCGATGATTTCCGAGAAGAGCAATCGAAAATCAGAATAGGCGGGATGAAGATTTTACCTGTTGATAGGTGAGCGCGCAGAACTTGTCAATGCTTGCGCGCTCACCTATTTTGTCAACACAACCGCAAACGAATTTACGCTTCGCGTTACTGCATCGAGAATCTGTAAACAATTACTCCGCTGACCTTGACCGGCTGTCTGCTCAAAAGAGTCGAATTAAACTTCGCATTTCGCGCCGCCTTTTCAGCCTCGCCTCTGAGCAAAGGATGACCGTCCACAGCCTTTGCCGAAACGACGTTTCCCGCTTCATCAATCATCACCTGAACATTAACCGCGCCGGCGGCTTTAACGGCTTTGGCGGCAGCCGAGTAAACGGGCTTCGGCAAAAATGTCGCTTTGCCGTTGACCACGCCGTCCGATTTAATTACCGGCTTTGAGTTCGGCGTCGTTTCGACCGGCGGCTTTTTTAATGCCGGCGGCGGCTCGATTTTTTTAGCGTTTTCAATCGGCGGCGGTTGATTCATTTGAATGCCGACACCTGTGCCGCCGGCTGTTGCTCTTTCCGTATAGCCCGACTGCAAACCACCTGTTTCCAAACTATCAGGCGCGATTTGAAAAATTCCGTTCGGACGCGACTTCTGCGTATTCGGCACAACGGAAATCTCCTTCGGCACGATTGGATTTTCGTCAATCCGCAGCGTGTTCGACTGCCGGCTAATCGCCGCGCTTTTCGCCTCGTTCGGTTGTTCGGGTTTCTGCCTTTTCTCGATTGGCGCGGGCGCGTTTTCGGCAAGCGGCGCAACCAGCGTTGAAACATCCAAAGTTCCATTGCCCATTCCTAAATCCTTCGCAAACAAACTCCACAAAACCGCGCTGAAAAACAGCCCGACCACCAGCACAAACGTAGTCAGCAAAAATCCGTAACGGTTTTCTTTCCGGCTGCTTCTCGATTCGACTAATTGATCTAACATTTATTTTCCTCCCTAATTTTCCGGTGCCAAACCTGCGGTCAAAGGGCGAACGAAACAGCTTGATTGAAAACGAAAAATGTTTTCCGTTTCGGTTTGTTAGACACCGAAACTTTTGATTTGTTCCCGTCAATTTTTATGAAGGAAAATAGTTTGCGATTTGAGAATCGGAGATTTAAGCGGTTTTATTTTTTACCGCGATGATTTCAGCCGCGATACTGACGGCGATTTCTTCAGGCGTGCGGCTGTTGATGGGCAATCCGATTGGCGTGTGAATTTGCGTGAGTTTTTGTTTGTCAAAATTCTCTTCCTCCAAATTTCGCAAAAGCATTCGCATCTTCGCCCTGCTGCCCAAAACGCCGAAATACTTGAAATCTTTGTCAACCAATTTGCGAATCACCATTTCGTCAAATTCGTATCCGAGCGTCATTACGACAACATAAACATTTACGCCCGACTCGATGAATTCGCCGATATTTTCATAAGATTCAACGATTGTTTTTTCGTTAACGAATTGATTTTTAGCGAGCGTATTCAAATCTTCGCGGTCGTCGAAAAGCGAAATATGAAAATCCATTTTTGACATCAATTCGGATAACGCGAGCGCGCAATGACCGCCGCCGATGATGTAAAGTTTGT
>JAUJNR010000001.1:54846-645285 GCA_030448055.1 Pyrinomonadaceae bacterium | reverse complement strand
ATTTGCTCAACAATTTCCGAATCAAATTTCGATTGTTCGTTTTGAAGTTTTAATTTAGCTTGTTCGACTAAATTAATTTCCATAACACCGCCGCCGATGCTTCCCATTATTTCATCGCGGGCGACAACCATTTTGAAACCTTGCCGTCCCGGACTGCTGCCCGAACTTTCCGCGACGACGAGCAGCATTACCGATTCGTTTCGATTTAATTTACGGGCGGCAAATTGCCAGATTTCAAGTTCTTTATTCACTGCTTCGGAACTTACGTTAGTCTGAAAATCCATTAAAAAGTTCGAGGACTTTTTTACTGCAAAATTGATAAATACTGCTTCCAGACACCGACATTTTCGGCGTATTTATAAGCCAAAACCGCCGCGATTTGTTTGATATGGTTTAGGTCGTGAACTACCCACGTCGCAAGCAGTTGTTCGAGCGTTACTTCGCCGAGTTCGGGATGAATTCCTTTTAGCCTAAGCTTTTCTTCGTTTAAGTTCATTTCACTAAGAATGACGAGATTTTTCGCTCTCGACACCGCGAAAATTTCAATCAGTTCATTCAAAGTTTTGCCTTTCGATTTTTCAAATTGGGCAAAACGGTCAAACGGTTCAAAGATTGGATTCGCGTCTTGACCGAGAATAATTTTGGCTCGCGTAATCCAATCAGTTTCCTCTCCGTAAATCAGATGTCCGACAATATCAAATGGACTCCAATTACCCGAGTCCGGCGCATTTTCTATCCAATCATCCGACAGATTTCCGAGCAAAGATTTTACGGTAGCAGGCGTTTGAGAAAGTATTTCAACGGCTTTTTCTATTTGAAACTTCATAAAATTTGATTGTTTAGATTGTTTATGAAATGAAACGGTTATCAGACTTTTACTCGCATCTTTTCAACTGTTTCCGAGTATAAATTCGTCAAAACTTTTTCGGGCGTGAACGGCGTGTCAAACGCGGGCGAATTTTCAGAATTAAAAGCACAGACGGCGTTGCGAATCGCAAAATACGCGCCGATGCCATACATCAGCGGCGGTTCGCCGACCGCCTTGGAATTAAATATCGCCGAATTTTCTCGGTCGGTTTCGAGCGGCGAAATATCAATTAGTTTCGGCACGGAATAAATGTCGGGAATTTTATAAGTCGAAAGCGCGTTCGAGCGCAAGCGTCCCGATTCGTCATAGACGATTTCTTCCAGAGTCATCCAGCCGATGCCCTGCACGATGCCGCCTTCGATTTGCCCGTAATCTACCGACTTGTTCATCGAACTGCCGAAATCGTGGCAGGTTTTCACATAATCAACAGTATAAATTCCGCGCAGACAATCAACCGTCACGCCGACGATTGCCGTGCCGTAAACGTGATAGGCGAACGGATGACCTTTGGCGATTGACCAATCGAAATGGATTCCGGGCGTGGCGTAATGCGCGTGTTCGCTCAAACTGACGCGGTTAAAGTGCGCTTCGTTGACCAACACGAGCCAGTCCAAATCCGTCCGTTCGCCGCCCCGAAAAACAAAACCGTTTTCGAGTTCAACATCGTCCGCGCTGCGTGCTTCGATAAGCGGTGCGGCGACTTCCTTGAGCCTTTGCAAAATCGTTTCGCAGGCGATTTGCGTCGCGTGTCCGTTTAAATCCGCGGCGGCAGATGCGGCGGTTGGCGAAGTGTTGGCGATTCGCAAAGTGTTCGTCGAATGAATCCGGATTCTTTCAATCGGCAAGGAGAAAATTCGCGCCGCAACTTGCGCGATTTTCGTGTTTACGCCCTGTCCCATTTCCACCGCCCCGGTCGAAACGGCGACCGAGCCGTCGGTGTAAACGTGGACGAGCGAACGCGCCTGATTCATCGGCGTTTTTGTAAAAGAGATGCCGAAACAAACCGGCTGAATCGCCACGCCTTTTTTGATGAATCTATTCGCGCTGTTAAATTCGTCCGTTTCTTTTTGCAATGCGGCAAAATCGAACTTTTTGTCGGCTTGCGTCCAACTCGTCGCGGCTTCGCTCTCGGCGATTTGCCCGTAAGGAAATTCATCGCCGTCAACAATTAAATTCGCCCGCTGAATCTCGCTCGCTGAAACATTCAATTTCTCCGCCGCGTGCGCGATTGCCGATTCGATGACAAACATTCCCTGCGGTCCGCCGAAACCGCGAAACGCCGTATTCGGCGGCAAATTTGTGCGGCACGAATAAGCCGTCGCGTTCACATTCGGAACGAAATAAGCGTTCGTGCAGTGAAACAAAGTCCTTTCCAAAACCGGCGGCGACAAATCGGCGGACGCGCCTGCGTTTTGATAAAACACAACTTCATACGCGACAATTTTCAAATCCTTATCCAGCCCGATTCGATAATCCGCCGAATACGGATGACGCTTTCCCGTCATTCGCATATCTTCCATTCGGTGCAAAGCATATTTGACGGGTCGTTTTGTCAACTGCGTTCCAACCGCGCACAAAGCCGCCCACGCATTCGCCTGATCTTCCTTACCGCCAAAACCGCCGCCGAGTCGGGTGACATCAACTTCAATCAAATTCATCGGCAGCGCCGTCACGCGCGAAACGCAGCGCTGAACCGCGGTCGGACATTGAGTTGATGAATAAACTCGCATTCCGCCTTGCTCAGTCGGAACGCAATATGCGCCCTGCGTTTCGATATACAAATGCTCTTGCCCGTTTACATCGGCGCGACCTTCGTAAACATATTCACATTTTGAAAATGCCGATTCCGCATCGCCCAATTTGAAATGTTTCGGCGGCACGATTAAATCATTTTTCTGAAAGGCGACGCGCGGGTCGGTGATGATTTCAAGCGGTTCGATTTCCGCCGTAATGTGCTTCGCCGCGCTTCTCGCCTGTTCTTCGGTTTCCGCCAAAACGAGCGCAACCGGCATTCCTTGAAAATGAACTTCCCCATTGGCAAAAAGCGGCTCGTCGGGAATCACGCCGCCGATTTGATTTTCTCCGATTAAATCTTTCGCCGTGATAACTCTAACTATGCCCGCCAATTTTTCGGCTTCGGTCGTATCGAGATTTTTTAATTTTCCGTGCGCGATTGGCGAATCGTAAACGCAGGCGTAGAGCGTTCCTTCAATCAAGGGAATATCGTCGAGATAAATTGATTCGCCGCGAACGTGCGATTTTGAATCTACGTTTTTCACTAGACTTTATACAACGGCAAATTCAGTATATTGACGCATCGAAGGCTCGTGAAAAGCCAATACGATGTCGCTTTGCGGAACGTCTTCGCGCAATAAATCATTAGCGATTCCCGCTTCCGTGAAATCGCTTTCAATCCAAATTTTCTCGTCTTTTACGCGCAGATGGGCGACGACGTGACGGTTTCTTTTGCCCTTCGACCAACCCAAACTCGTCCAAAGATAATGTCCTTGAATGTCATCGGAAATTAGAAGATATTCAACGCCTTCTTCCGGCTGTCGGCGGTCGAGTTCGACGTAGCGGTTCAAAACTCGCTTAACCGTTTCTTTATATTTTAATGTTTTATCCATCGTTCAATTTCCTCGCTTTTTAGATCGACTGTGAACAGAGAAATTGCTTCCGCTTCGATTATAAACTGTGTTGCTTTAAGAACGAAAAAATCCGTATAGGTCGCTTCGCTGACAGCGAGAAAAAGCTCGGCTTGAGGTTCGATTTTCGAGAGCAAACGACGATAAAGCAAATATTGACCGAGCGCGTTTTCAAAATCGCTGACACTCGAACGGCTCAAAAAACTTTTAATTTCCACGACGATTTTTTCACTGCCGCGCTCGGCGGCAATCGGACGATCCGCCCCAAGGTCGGCGTAAAGACGATATTCTTCAAATTCAATGCGAAAAGGATCAGCCGTAATCGTCCAACCGTCTTTAACGAGCGCGTTTTTGACCGCATTGTGAATCTTGTCGAGTTGCGCCATATTTGTTAAGGAATATCGTCGTGGTGAATTGACTTGCCGCTAACGTGCGATTTTGAATCTACATTTTTCATTGCGTCTTCAATATCATTTCAAGTTTCTGTTTCTCCAAATAACCTTTGATACTTTAAAGGATTTGTCGCTACGAATTCTTATTTTTGTGTAACTTCTATCTTCAGGAAATTCTGCACTGCTTTCAGGCGTGAAATTAATATCGTTATTGGAACGTCCGCTATCGTGTAAATCATATACATTTCCATTCTCATCGAAAATCTGCACTTCGGGTTTAACGACTGTTTCATCAAGAAGTTTTATTTGCCATTTGTTGTCGGAAACATTGTGTCTATATCCATCAATAATGAAAACTACCGCTTGAATCTGTCTATCCGCTTTCATTGACGAACTTGGTGTAATTTCTGTCCATTCCGAAGAAACTAAAACATCTACCGCAACGATTTGATCAACAGTCTTTGATTTATAAATTGCATAAGCAACTAAACCACCAAACAAAACTAATAAACACCCTAAACCGATTAAGATAGAAACAATTGCTTTCTTCATAAATCCTTTTCCAAGAAACTAATCTTATTTAGATGCTTAACTCAAATCCTAATAGCTCAACAAAATGCGCTATAAAAAGTTGTCGCAGCAGCAATCTTTTATAATCCGCTGAACCGCGCACGTCAGAAATCGGACTGATTTCGGTTTGCAGAATTTCGTTCACTTGGGAAATTGTTTCGCCTGAAATTTCTTTGCCGCGCAAAAATTCCGAAGTCTTCCACAAATACAAAGGAATCGGCGCAACGCCGCCCGCCGAAACGTGCGCGTCAATTATCAAATCATTTTCAACTCGCAAAGAAATCGCCGTGTTAACCGAAGAAATATCAAGGTAAGTTCGCTTGGAAACTTTTTCAAAATTGAAATGCGAAAAGTTCCTACGGAAACGAATTTTCGTAATGAATTCGTCTTCGGTTTTCGCCAGCGTTTTGTAGCCGAGATAAAATTCGCGCAGAGGAATTTCGCGTCGCGTGTTAAAAATGATCGCAGCGTCGAGAGCCAGAAACCACGCCGTCATATCGCCGATTGGCGAGGCGTTGACGAAGTTTCCGGCGAGCGTCGCCATATTGCGAATCGGCGTTGACGAAACGAGTTTGAGATGTTTTTGTAAATTCGGAAACAGATTTTGAAAAATCGGCGACGCGAGCAAATCCGTCACGGTCGCGGACGCGCCGACTTCGACGAATTCGCCGTTTTCCTCGATAAATCTTAACGCGGTATCGTCGAAAAGATTTTGCGCCGAACCGTGAATCATTTCTTCGGGACGCTGCACGTATAAATCAGTTCCGCCGCCGACGAACGATTTAGGATTTGGGATTTGGGATTTGGGATTGCCCGTGTGCAATTCTACAAGCCGGTTTTTGATTTCGGAAAAATAATCGGGAACGATGTCTTTTGACATCGCAAAGTCGAAAGTTTCGGAATTTGCGCCTTTCCTGTCGCTCAGGCTTCCGGCTTTTATGTTCGATTCGTTTGATTTCTCAGCGTCGTCGCTCCTCCTCCGCGTCACCGCGTCGCAAATTCTAAAAGCGGCGCGTTCGATTGATTTATAGCCGGTGCAGCGGCAGATGTTTCCGTCAATCGCGGAGATTGACTGCTCGTAATTCTTTTCCGTTTCGTCAATACAAAATCCGGTCAGCGACATTACAAAACCAACCGTGCAAAACCCACATTGCGTTCCCGATTCGTCAACCATCGCCCGCTGAACTTCCGTTAGTTCGCCGTCTGCTCGATTGATGCCTTCGACCGTAACGATGTGTTTTCCGCGCGCGTTGGCAAGCGGCATCAGGCAGGAAGTTTGCGTGCGGTATTCGACCGCACCGCCTTTTAATTCGCCGACGAGAATCGTGCAGGCTCCGCAGTCGCCTTCACGACAACCGATTTTCGTTCCTTTAAGATTTTTGTGATAGCGAACGAAATCTAAAACCGTCGCGCCTTTCGGCAAATCGGTTTCGACGGTCTGATTGTTCAAAATAAATTGAATCATAAAATTTAGCCGCGGGATTTTCGCCGATGACGCGATAATAAAAAAGATGTAATCCGCGTTATCGGCGAAAATCCGCGGCTAATTAAAATTTGCGAATCAAAATTACGCCAATCGTAATCAGCGTCGCGCCGAGAACGCGCCACAGATTTATCGGTTTTTCGGGAATACCGAGCCAGCCGAAATGGTCAATCAGCAAAGTGACAAGCATCTGTCCGCCGATTGCCAGACTAAAAGCCAGCGCGATGCCGATGCGCGGCACGACGGTCGCCATCACCGACACGAAGAACGCGCCCAAAAATCCGCCGATCCAGGCGACGGGCGGCGCATCTTTCGCCGCTGCGATTTGATTGAACGGAATGCCGGTCAACACAATGTAAATAAAAAGCGCGACGGTGCCGACGGCGAAAGAGATAAAAGCCGCGAGAATCGGATTGTGATTGACCGATTCCGCCAGACGACTGTTGACGGTCGCCTGCGTCGGCATCGCAATTCCGGCAAGTATGGCGAGAAAAATGAAAAAATAATTGTTGAAAAAGAAGACATTTCAGAGATTTGCGATTTTCAATTTGCAATTTTACTTGGCTTAAGTTTTTAATTTAATCTTTGCAGACTATAACAAATAAAAATTCAGAAGAATCGCAAATCGCAAATTGAAAATCGCAAATTTCAATACTTCGTTTTGTCGGTTTTGTTCGTCCAATTCTCGAAAACCGTCAAGCCTTCGTCGCGCATTAGGTTGACAAGTTTCATTTGCCGATGCTCAAAATTCTTTTCGATTTCTTCGTAAATAAATTGGTCGTCGAATCCGATTTGTGCCGCGTCTTCGCGCGTGGCGGCGTAGAAAACTTTTGTAGGTCGCGCCCAGTAAATCGCGCCCAGACACATCGGACACGGCTCGCACGAAGTGTATAAAACGCAGCCGTCGAGTTGAAACGAATTCAATTTTTGACAAGCATTTCTGATAGCGACGACTTCGGCGTGCGCCGTCGGGTCGTTGGTCGAAGTCACGCGGTTGCAGCCTTCGCCGACAATCTCGCTGCCTTTGACTATCACCGCGCCGAAAGGTCCGCCCGCGCCCGCGTCAATTCCCCGCTGCGCCAGAGCGATTGCCCGCCGCATAAATCGTTCGTCTTGTTCCGTCATCGTCTAAATCTTTAGATTTTTTCGGCTTTGTTGCATGAATCAGTAATCCGTCTGATTTTTGATTGCCGGTTTATGCCGCTACCTTGTAACTTTTGGGCATCCCCAAATGTGTCATTCGATTTAACGTCGCAGATTTGATTGCCATTTCATTAAATTGATTTTCTATTTTTCTCGATTTCAACTTGTCCGAAAAGATTGTTTTGTATCGAAAAATCGTTGTTTCCGCCAAACTTCTCCGGTGATAATTTGATTCCTCTTTCCACCTTTTTCTGCCTCGTTTTTTCTGACTGCTCGCAGATCTTCGTCTCGAATCAGCCGTTCTTGTTTGCTGTTGCCGTGCTGCCAGATTCGTGCGTTTTTTCTGGGTGGGATTGCCGCCCGCCAAATTCCTCGTCCTCTGATTGCCTGATAAACTCCTCTTCGGTCGTAGCTTCCATCCGCGCTGATTTGTTCAATCGGGTCATCAATGCCAGCAATCAGTTCGGGAAATGCCTGACAATCTGCGACAGAGTTTTCAGTCGCAGCGGCAGCGATGATTTCGTTTGTTTTTTCATCCACGCATAAATGCAGTTTGCGCCAGGTGCGGCGTTTTGAAACTCCGTGCGTTCGCACCTTCCACTCTCCTTCGCCATAAACTTTCACTCCCGTAGAATCTACAACGATGTGCCGCGCGCCTTTCGCGCATTTCACTGATAACTCGACCGGCAGAGTTTCTAATCGGCGCGACAGCGTAGAATGATCCGGCACCGGCAACTCAATTTTCATCAATTCAAAAATTGATTTCACCAGCCCCGTGGTTTGTCGCCCGGCTTGATGAAAAACGGCTTTCATGGTTGCTATTGTTTGAATCGCCAAATTAGAGTAGCGTTTGGAAGCGCCGCGCTCGCCGGTTTTCTCAAGGTAAAGCCAGTTCTCAACGGCTTCTTCGCTGATCCAAACAGTTAAACTTCCTCGCTTTTGAAGACTTCGGTTATAATCCGTCCAGTTGCGGATGCGGTATTTGGTTTTTGTTTTCATGGCAGAAAAAATCTACCATTTTCACTTCATCCGCAGCTATTCATGCAACAACGCCGATTTTTTCTACAAATAAACAGGCGCGATCTAAAATTACAAACTTCAAAACTCGACAATCGAAAATCGAAAATTGAAAATCGCAAATCCCCTCATTTTGCTTTTAACTTTATTTCGAAAAGCCGCTTCCAATTTTTTCCCGTCACGAAAATTCGGTCGCCCGCCGCGTCGTAGGCGATGCCGTTTAGAGTGTTTTCCCCGTCGTCGCCCGAATCTTCCGGCGAGATGTTGGCGAGGTCAATCCAGCCGACGACTTTGCCTGATTCGGGGTTTATCCGCGCGATGTAATTCGGCTTGCCGATGTTCGGCAGTTGCCCGTGCGTCGTGCTGGTAATTTTTTCCTCGGAATGCCAGATGTTCGCCCAGATTTCGCCCTTGACGTATTCGAGTTCGTTGAGCAGATAAAGAGGTTTGCCGGTTTCCTGGAAAACCGGCAGCGCGCGGACGGTTTTTAATGTCTGCGGGTCGAGGAATTTGATGATGTGCGTTCCGTCGCTCATTATCAAATTCGCGCCGTCATTGGTCAATCCCCAACCTTCGCCGTTATATTTCAATTCTTCGAGTAATTTGAAATCCGCTAAATTATAAACGAAACAAACGCCGTCCTGCCACGTTATCTGATAAATTTTACCGTTCAAAATTGTCATTCCTTCGGCGAAAACATCGTCGTCCACATCGTGCTTTTGCATGACTTTCCCGCTTTGCAGTTCGACTTTCCGAAGCGTAGATTCGCCTGTCTGCCCGGTGCTTTCATACAAAAATCCGTTCTCAAAAACCAAGCCTTGGATGAATGCTTTCGGGTCGTGTTTGAAAGTGTTGACAATCTCATAGGTGTAAACCGGAATTTTGTCCGTCGTTTGAGCGGGCGCGGGAACGGCGGTTTTGCTGGCGCCGGTGGCGGAATTATTATTTACGTTTTGACGATTTGCCGGAGTTCCAGTTTTACAAGAAGCGGCGAAAACGGCAAATGTAATTAGCAGAAAAAAACGCATTATAAATTTCCTTAATTTATGTAAATTCAAAACTGTAAATTGTTTAAAGCTATTTTTTCAACGCTTTATCAATCGCCTGCCGAAAACCTTCTGCCGAAAGTTGTCGGACTTTTACGCCGTTGACGAAAACGGTCGGTGTCGAATTCAAGCTATATCGTTTGCCGTCTTCGATGTCTTTGCGAATTTCGTCGGCGATTTTCGGATTCGTCAAATCCGCTTCAAACTGTTTGAGATTCAAGCCTAAATCGGCTGCATATTTTTTTAATGAAACCGCATCGAGCGCGTTTTGATTTTTATACAGAACTTCCGTGTATTCGTAAAACTTGCCCTGCGCGTTCGCCGCGCCTGCTGCGATTGCTGATTGAAAAGCGTTTTCGTGAATCTGAATGAGCGGAAAATCGCGCACGACGAAACGGACTTTATGGGCGTATTCAGCCAAAACTTTTTTCAGAACCGGATGTGTCGCCGCGCACGCCGGACATTGAAAGTCGGTGAACATCACGACAGTAACGGGCGCGTTCGTTTTGCCCTGCGCCGGGTCGTCGTCTGTTGAAATGTTCTGCACGACCGGAGCGATTTCCTTTATTAAAAATTTTGCATTGTATTTACGGAAAAGTTTTTCCCGCAGCGCGTTTTCAAGCGGCAGACGTTCTTCGTCGGTATAGTCTTTCAATTTGCTTGTAATTTCGCGCTCGATTAAATCGCCCGCGCCGATGTTCTGCGTTTTGGCTTCGGCAATCAGCAGTTCCGAATAAACGATTTGTTCGAGCGCGGCGCGCGTGCGTTCGTAAACTTCGGCTTCGATTTCGGCGAGCGCGATTTTATTTTTCGCGTCGTAACTTCTGGTCGAAATCTGCTGACCGGCGCCGGTCGCCAAAGTTTCAAATCCGGTCAGATTCGCCGCGTTCACATCTTTGCCGAGCGCAGCTTTATATTTAACTTTTAAGTTTGAAAGATAACTGTTGTAAGCCGCCTGCTCCGGCTCGCGTTTTAGAAAAGCGACGATTTGCGGGCGCACTTCTTCGAGAGTTTTGCTACCGACGGCGGCGCGGTTCGCTTCATAAACGGCTTTGATTTGCGCGTCGGTCGGCGAAGGAACTTTCGATCTGATTTCCCTTTCGATTAATTTCTCGACAGTGGTTTTCTGCGCCGCCGCTTCTGCTTCAAACAAAATTTCGTTAATTTGCTGTTCGAGCAGCGATTGGCGGACGTTTGCTATCGTCTTCGGCAGATTCTCAAATTCCTGCCTGGCTTCGGGCGCAAGGTGAATCACCGTGTAATTCTGTCCGTTCGCCGTCGCTAAAATCTCGCCCGGTTTTTGAGCAAGAGCGTTGAAACTTAAAAATAATAAAAGAATGATTGAAAATAATTTCATATAAAAATGAAGGTTAGCGAATTGAACAAAAACTTAATTTTTAAGAAAGTCGTTGTTTCGCGCTCACTCCAATAACTTGTTCGGCGCGTGGTTACTCGAAACTAATCAACTTTTCTTTTTGCAATATTGGCATCCATTCAGGTCGCCGCACAACAATTATGCCAATTGCTAGCTCCAATGCTGCGGGTTTCAATTTACGCAATTTGTCAAGGCTCAATATATTATTACGACACCAAATTTCAGCAACACATTCACCGCAACTTTCGGCTATATCATCATCTTCGGAGAAATCAGACGCTACGCCAAAAAGAGCTTGTTCTGCTTCCGGCTCATCAAATGGAACAAGGTAAGTAGCTGCATCGTCTCTTTCAGCGTAATCAACATTTCTGTCCAGCAACACGGCAATGAGCGATTGGGGTTGCTCGGAAACCTTTCGTAGAAATTTGTCTTTGAGATTTCTCAAGCTCATGTCTACAAATACCAATAAGCGCCAGACTTACAAATAAGCAGAAAAACTTCCGCTACAGAATAACAATTTAATCGTAATCGGCGAAATTTAATTGCACGCGAATCGCTTCTGTTTTATTCGGTTCGCCGAAAATATCCGAGTGAAAAATCTTCGCCAGAATCTCTGCGCCGTCCACGACCCGCGGCGCGGGACGCGAAAAATACGCGCTGGCGTTCATCGCCCAGACGTTTCCGTTTTTCACCGCCGGTAGTTCGCGCCAATTTGCCGGAAAGCGCGACTTTTCGAGCTGGCGCACAATGTCCTTGATGTAATAGCCGCACGGAATCAAAACGATTACCTCCGGCTGAGATTCGTAAATCGCCTCGTAAGTTGTCGTTAGCGATTTTTTCCCCGCTTCGCCGAGCAGCGCGATGCCGCCGGCAATCTCGACTTGCTCCGGCACCCAATGTCCGGGCGCAAACGGCGGCTCAAGCCATTCGAGCATAAATGTTTTGGGATTTTGGATTTGAGTTTTGCTATTGGTTTTATTTTCCCGAATTCGCTCGCCGATTAGATCGAGACGATTTTGCAAATCGGCGACGACCGTTTCGGCTCGCTCCGAGACGCCGCAAAGATTGCCGACGGTTTTGATGTTCTCGAAAATGTCCGCAATCGTGTTCGGCTCCAGCGAAACGACTTTGGCATCGGCGACATACATTCGCGCCGCTTTTTGCACGGTTTGATAACTGACGGCGCAAACTTCGCAAAGTTCCTGCGTGATGATTAAATCCGGTTTTAATTTCGCCAAAAGTTGCTCGTCTAAATCGTAAATCGAGCCGTGACCGTCCAGATTTGAACGAACGGCGTGGTCAATTTCCTGGCTCGACATCGTTTCGTGCGAGATGCGGCTCGCGGTTAAAGGCGGTTTGCCGGTGATTGATTCGGGATAATCGCATTCGTGCGTGACGCCGATTAAATTTTCTTCCAGACCGAGAGCGCAGACGATTTCCGTCGCCGACGGCAGCAAAGAGACGATTTTTAGTTGTGATTTTTTTTGCATATTAATTAAGTGTGAATGATAAAGATGAATAAAATATTAAAGATAAATGATAAAGACGAATAAAATCGTCATCTCGCCAAATCTTCGATTTACTCAACGTCGTCTATTGTGACTACGCTCCCAGTAATTGAAGATTTTACCTGACATCTTGTATGATTTGAACCTATGAAAACACTTTACCCAGAAATCGAACCGTTTGATTCGGGAATGCTGAAAGTTTCCGAAATTCACGACATTTATTACGAGCGCGTCGGCAACCCCGACGGCTTTCCCGTCGTTTTTCTGCACGGCGGACCGGGCGGCGGTTTGATTCCGATGTATCGCCAATTTTTCGACCCGAAAGCATATCAAGTCGTTTTATTCGACCAGCGCGGTTCCGGGAAATCAACGCCGCACGCCGAATTAAAAGAAAATACGACTTGGGATTTAATCAACGATATCGAAGCATTACGCGAAAAATTCAATATTGAAAAATGGTTCGTCTTCGGCGGTTCGTGGGGCAGCACTTTGTCGCTGGCTTACGCTGAAACGCATCCCGATAGAGTTTCGGGTCTGATTCTGCGCGGCATATTTTTAACGCGCAAAAAAGAACTCGAATGGTTTTATCAATCGGGCGCGTCAGAGATTTTTCCCGATTTCTGGGAGCGTTACCGCGACGAGATTCCCGAAGCGGAACGCGGCGATTTTATGACGGCGTATTACAAACGCTTAACCGGAACAGACGAAGCGGCGCAGCTTTCGGCGGCGCGGGCGTGGAGCGTGTGGGAAGGTTCGACCTCGAAACTTTATCCGAGCGCCGATTTGATGGAGCATTGGGAAGGCGTGCACGAAGCCCTGCAATTAGCCCGCATCGAATGTCATTATTTTATGAACAATTCGTTTTTCCCGTCGGAAAATTATCTAATCGAAAACGTCGAAAAGATTCGCCACATTCCGACTGTCATCGTTCAAGGTCGCTATGATGTCGTCTGCCCGATAACAAGCGCGTGGGATTTGCACAAAGCGTTTCCCGAAGCCGAATTTATCATTGTCCCGGACGCGGGACATTCCGTAAGCGAGCCGGGAATTACGGCGGCATTAGTTGACGCGATGGATAGGTTTAAACAAAAAGCTGGAAATTAGCTACAGAGGACACAGAGATTTAAGAGGTAAAATTCAATTTACTTAAATTCGTTCGCGTTTCAAATTCTTTTCTCTTTAAACTCTGTGTCCTCTGTGGCTAAATAATCTTACAAGTAATGACCGGACGAGTTTTAGTTTTGAACGCCTCTTTTGAACCGATTAACATCTGCACGGAACGCCGCGCGGTAAAGATGATTTTTAAGGGCATAGCGCGGATGGAAGAACACAACGGTCATCTGCTTCGTTCAGCGAAACTGACGATGCAAGCGCCGTCAGTCATTCGCCTGGCGGAATATCGCCACATTCCGCACGAGCGGCGTTCGCTGTCGAGAAAAAACATTTTGCTGCGCGACCAATTTACCTGTCAATACTGCGGCAAAGTTTTCCAGCCCGCCGATTTAACGCTCGATCACATCGTTCCGCGTTCAGGCGGCGGCAGTTCGACTTGGGAAAATCTCGTCGCCTGCTGCAGGAAATGTAATCACCGCAAAGGCAGCGGCGCGCCGGAAGCGGCTGGAATGACGCTTTTGAAAAAACCAAAGGCTTTTTCGATGCACGTCAGCCGCCAAATCATGCGTTACCTCGGACAAAAAGATGAAACCTGGCGCAAATATCTGTATTATGAAGACTAGAGAATTTTCGATTTGCAATTTGCGAGTTTGAAAACTCTTCGACTTTGCCAGACATCAAATTTAAGCGGGAATTATGAAAAGGACGATAAAAAATTCAAACGGCTCGGATTTGCCGCGCGCCAAAGATTTCAAGCTGCCGAAACGCCTAACGAAAGACCAGAAGGAACTTATCGAGGCTTTTCGTGAGGCGATGAAGGCGTTGAAACAGGAAGAAGCGAAATATGGCAAAAAAACCTATCTTTGATACATCTGTTTTTCCAGATTATGCCGCGCGTATCGAAGATATTTTGTTGTCCTGCCTTTTTCCGTCAGTTATTTTTTATGAACTCGTCGCTACGTCAATAGACGATTCTACTTTGCAAAAATACGAACGCTGGCGCGTGTTGGCGAACAAAAACAAATTACTGATAAACCCGACGGCGAGCGATTGGTGGGAAACATCGAAGGCGATTCGGCGGCTTTATTTGATGAATTCTGAGCAGCCAACAAAAATTAAGACTTTGCGAAACGATGCGCTGATTGCTCGCCTCGCAGTAATGCACGACGGTTTCGTCGTCACGCACGATGTTGACGATTTTCAGATAATCCAAAAGGTGATGCCAAATCTTCAAATTATGGCGGCGGCAGATTTTTTTGAACACTAAAGTTATATTGATATAGGAGAAAATTTATGGGTGGTTTAGGAACAACGGAAATTATTTTAATCGTGCTGGCTTTGTTTTTGCTTTTCGGCGCGAGCCGTCTGCCGCAATTGGCGAAGTCTTTGGGGCAGAGCCGCAAGGCATTTAAAGAAGGAATGCGCGAGGCGGAAGACGAGGAACGCGCCGAGCAGGAGCAGCGACAACTTAATTCAACGCCCGCCGCGCCGCAAATAGGCAGTATGAGCGATGAACAGTTGGCAGCAGAAATGCGCCGTCGCGCTGGAGTTAAGCAGTAGTAAAGTGAAAAAGATTAAAGATGGAAAAGTGAGAAAGTAAATTGACGTTGCTCAATCAACTTTTTCACTTTCTCTTTTTTAACTTTTTATCTTTTCGCCGACAACCAAGGTTGCTTTGACCGAAAAACGAAAAGTCAGTTCCCGGCAATCGTCATCAATCGTTTGAGCGAGTTTGCTAATAACTCGATCCTTCTCTGTTTCATTTAAAAAATCGAGCCAGACGGGAAACAGAAAATCGGCGACGAGCGGCGAATTAACAAAAGCCGCGCCGTTATCGAATTCAAAAAATTCGTTTTTCGTCTCGGTCTGAATTTTTGTCAGACCCAAGTTTTTCGCCATCTCTTCGACTTTTGAAACGGTCGGAAGTTCCGTTACCAGCCGTTCGACTTCCGCGCCTTTTTCCAGCAAATCCAAGTTCAAAAAAGTTTCCCACAAAAACGAAAAGACATCGCCGAAACTGCTCGCCGTCGGCAGAAAAAACGCGACCTGTTTTTTTGACGAATCAATAATCTGCCGCAAAAAGACTTTCAATTCCGCCGGGCGAACGAAGCTCGCGTCCGCTAAAACCGCGTCATATTTCTCCGCCGGATAAACCATTGAAAAATCCACGTTTGCCTGAATTGCGTCGGCTTTGGCGCGGGCGATAGTTAGCAATTCTTGAGTTTCCGACACGCCGAAAATTTCGATTTTATCGTCTAACTTTTCGCGCAGGGCAAGGGTGTGGTTGCCCGCGCCTGCGCCCGCGTAGAGAATTTTCTCTTCGTCGCCGGAGAATTTAAAGTTGTCGTCAAAAAGATTTGTGTAACGCTCAGTCCAATCCGTTTCAACGTATAGGTCGCGCAGAAAGGCGAGTTCTTTTTCCGTTTTGCTCATACGAATAATTTAGCGCAAAGCGGCGGCGTGGCAAAGTTCCCTTCGGTTTCAGGTTTCAAGTTAGAGGCAAAAACCTGAAAATTTTTGTTTCCGAACTTTTTACTTTAACCATTGTGCGGCGACAACTTTCGGCGCAAGTTTTTCGCCATCAACCGCGTAATTCAAGCGGCGCATTTCGTCGGTTGAAATCGCGTTTTCTAATTTAGCAAAAGTTTCACGCAACGTTTCCGATTTATCGCCTCGCGCGATAAATACGGCTTGATACGGCGGGAAATACTTTTTGTCGTCGACGAGTTGAAACAAATCGAGCGCGGCGATTAAACCGTCGGTCGAGTTTCCGGCAATCAAATCAATTTGCCCGGCAGCCAAAGCTCGATACGTCAAACTCAAATCCATTTCGCGCGGCTGTTTCGCAAAATTAAAATTATACGCTCTCGAAAATCCGGCGTAGCCGTCGGCGCGCGACATAAAATCCTGACCGAATCCCGTTTGCCAATTCTTAGAAAGCGGCACGGCTTCGGAAACGGTTTTCAGATTATTTTTTCTGGCGACCTCGCCGCGCACGAGAATCGCAAAATCGTTCGAGAAACCGAGCGGCGGACTTAAATCCAAATCGAATCTTTCCGCGTATTCGCGCCGCGTCTGCCGATAAACTTCTGCTGCGTCGGTCAACGGCTGGCGCTTTAAAATCGCCGTGAAAGCCGTTCCGGTGTATTCGGGGTAAACGTCAATCTGACCCGCGAGGAGCGCGTTGTGCGCGAGATTTCCGCCGAGTTCAAATTGCCGCTCGACCGCGACTCCGCAACGCTCTAAACTCTGCGCCAGAATCTCCGCCAAGATTATGGATTCGGTAAAATCCTTTGAGCCGACGCGAATCGTTTGATTGGCAATTGCCGGATTTGAAATTTCAGATTTGAAGTTTAAAACGAAAGGCAAAGTAAAAATCGTTAAAATCAAAACTGCCGCGCTCACTAAAATAAATATCCTTTTGCGTTGCGCCGTTTTGTTTCGCCGCACGTCGAGCGCGTAAATTTTCTCGATTTGTCCGACGGCGAAGTCGGCAACGAGCGCCAGAACCGCCGACGAAATCGCGCCCGCAAGCAACAAGTTATTATCGTTCTGCCGCAGCCCGCGAAAAATATAAGTTCCCAAACCGCCCGCGCCGACCGCTGCCGCAATCGTCGCTACACCGACGGCGATGACGACCGCGACGCGAACGCCCGTCAAAATCACGGGCAAAGCGAGCGGCAATTCGACCATTTTCAAAATCTGCCCGTCGGTCATTCCCATCGCCGTCGCCGCTTCTTTTATCTTCGGGTCAACGCCGACGATTCCCGTTACCGCGTTGCGAATCACCGGCAGAAATGAATAAAGCGCGAGCGCGATAATCGCCGTTTTCGCGCCGATACCGCCGATAAAAGGCAGCGGAATCAGCAAGCCGAACAACGCCAAACTCGGAACGGTTTGTAAGATGTTGGCGGTTCCCAAAATCGGCGTTTGCAGAGATTCCCGGCGCGTCAATAAAATCCCCAATGGAACGCCAATCAAAACGGCAAACGCGGTTGAAACGAAAACGAGAAAAAGATGCTCGCGGGTTAAAGCGAAAAGTTCAAGCCAATTCTGTTGGAGAAACTCGAAAAAATTCATTTCTTTTTGCCACAGAGAACACAGAGAAAATACAGAGAGAAATCAAACGAAAAGCGGAAAATAAGCAGAATAAATTTATGTTTTATTTGCGCGTGATTGAATTTTTCTTAAATTTCTCTGTGGTCTCTGTGAACTCTGTGGCTAAAATTGTTTCCAAATATGCCCGCGCCAATGGTAAATCAGATTGACGAAAATTCTCCGGCGTGTCATTCAAAACGATTCTGCCTTTGTCCATTAAACAAATGCGCGTTCCGAGTATAAATGCCTCATGCAAATCGTGCGTCACGAAGACGGCGGTTTTGCCCAAATCTTTCACGAGCGCGGCGAATTCTTTTTGCAGATTGACGCGCGTTATCGCATCAAGCGCACCGAACGGTTCATCCAGTAAAAGCAAATCAGGATTTGCCGCGAGCGCCCGCGCGACGCCTACTCTCTGGCGTTGCCCCCCGGATAGTTCGTGCGGATAACGGTCAGCGAATTTTTGGGGATTCAAGCCGACGAGTTCGAGCATTTCCGCAGTTCTTTCGCGCTTTTTTGCCGCGTCCCAATTTTCCAAATCTGGCACGAGCGCGACGTTCTCCGCCACCGAAAAATGCGGAAAAAGTCCGGCTTCCTGCAAAACATACCCGATGCGGCGGCGCAAAATTATCGTATCCCAACTCGTCGTCGCCTTTCCTTCAATAAAAACTTCACCCGAGGTCGGTTCGATTAAACGATTGATGAGTTTGAGCGTCGTCGTTTTGCCGCAGCCCGATTCGCCAAGCAGAATCAAAATCTCGCCTTTATGTATCTGCAAATTTATATCGTCGAGAATTTTCGCCGCGCCGATTTCAAAATTAACGGCGCGAAACTCGACGATAATTGGTGATTCTTCCGCCATCGTAAAAATCCGAATTGATTTCGGCAATTGATAAAACATCTTAACATTCGACTTTCGCGGGCGCATTGGCGAAAATGTTTTCATCAATTAGTTGAACGTTTTTGCAATTATAACTTATGACCGAACCGACGTTTCCGAGCGAAATTTTTCGCCGTCAGGACGAATCAGCCGACGAGCGTTTCTATGATTTTCCGCGCTTCGTCGCGCATATTGATGATGCGGCGATTCGCTATGTCACCGAACTTTACCGGGAATTTTTTCCCGAAGGCGGCGCGATTTTGGATTTGATGAGCAGTTGGATTAGCCATTTGCCGGAAGAGCAATCTTTTTCGCGCGTTGCCGGACTCGGAATGAACGCCGAAGAACTCGACGCTAATCCGCGCCTGACCGAAAGCATCGTGCAAAGTTTGAACAGCGTTCCGCGCCTGCCCTTCGGCGCGGCGGAATTTGACGGCGCGGCGATTTGCGTTTCAGTGCAGTATTTGACCAGACCCGTGGAAGTTTTCCGCGACATCGCGCGTGTTTTGAAAGAAAACGCGCCGCTCATCGTCACGTTCTCGAATCGCTGTTTTCCGACCAAAGCCGTTTTCGCCTGGAACGCGCTCGATGACAACGGACACATCGAACTCGTCAGCGAATATTTTGCGGCGAGCGAAAGTTACAACGAGATTGAAATTCGGCGTCATCAGCCGCGCGGCGGCGACCCGCTTTTCGGGGTCATCGGACGGGCAAAGAAATGAACCGATTCAAACCGACAAAAGAAGATTTGCGCGATGCGAGACGGCGCACGACCGAAGATTTGATTGACGAAAATCTAAAGGTTTTGTTCTGCGGCATCAATCCCGGAATCTGGTCGGGCGCGACGGGTTTTCATTTCGCCAAACCCGGCAACCGCTTCTGGAAAACTTTGCATCTTGCTGGTTTTACCGAGCGCGTTTTGTATCCGTCGGAGGAACACGAACTGCTCGAAAACGGCTACGGCATCACGTCGTTTTGCAAACGCACGACTGCCCGCGCCGACGAACTGACCCGCAAAGAATTCGTTGAAGGCGGAAAACTTTTGGTGAAAAAAATTCAGCGCTACACGCCGCAATTTCTCGCCGTTTTGGGAATCGGGGCTTTTCGCGCGGCGTTCAACCAGCCGAAGGCAAAATTAGGTTTGCAACCGGAACGAATCGGCGGCGCGAAAGTCTGGCTGCTGCCGAATCCGAGCGGTTTGAACGCGCATTACCAGCTCAACGATTTAGCCGCGCTGTTCGGCGAATTGCGGCAGGCGGTCGGAAAATGAAATTTGCAACTCTGCAAAAAACATTGCCGCCGCTGCTCGCCGAATTCCTTTCCGGCTATGCTTTCCGGCAAATTCACATCGGTCTTTCGCCGTCGAAAGTTTTTCGGCTCGACGCGGCGAATAAAAATTCGCTTTACCTGAAAACGTCGCCGCGCGTTCCCGGATTTTCGCTGTTGCAGGAAAAACTAAAACTCGAATGGCTCGAAAACCGGCTTCCCGTCCCGAAGGTTTTGCGGTTTGCCGAAGATGAAAATACGGATTACCTTTTGCTCTCGGAAATTTCCGGCAAACCGGCGAGCGACGATTCTTTGAAGAAAAACATCCCGCGCGTCATCGAGCAATTAACGACCGGATTGAAAACGATTCACACTCTTCCGGTTGAAAATTGCCCGTTCGATGCGCGGCTTGATTCGGCAATCAAATTGGCACGCGAAAGAATAATAAATGGTTTGGTCGAACAAGAGGATTTTGACGAGGAAAGACAAGGCAGAACTGTCGAAGATATATTTCAAGAACTGATTGCCGCCAAGCCGACTGGTGAAGATTTGGTTTTTACGCACGGTGATTACTGCGCGCCGAACGTCATTCTCAAAAACGGAAAATTAAGCGGCTTCGTTGATTGGGGAAACGCGGGCGTTGCCGATAAATATCAAGACCTCGCGCTTTTGTCGAGAAGCGTCTCATATAATTTTGGCGAGGAATGGTCGAAAAGCGTGTTTGAAATTTACGGCATCGAGCCTGATTGGGAAAAGATTTACTTTTACCGGCTGCTCGACGAATTTTTTTAAGTATAATGTTGAATCATACAACAAAAATCAAAATTTATGAGTTGCTTTGTCGAGGAGATTTATCACGAATTACTAATTTTTTAACTAATTCAAGCAGTTTGTCTATATCAACCGGCTTTGCTAAATGTTCCTGATAACCAACATCAAAAGCGCGCGCGCGGTCTTGCAGGCTTGCGTATCCGGTCAACGCGACCGCCGGTATCGCTCCGCCCTCTTCGGGTGGAAGTTGTCTGATTTTGCTGATCAATTCGTATCCGTCCTCGCCCGGCAAACCGACATCGCTGACCAGAACATCCAGCCGAATCTGTTTAATTGCCGATAAAGCAGCGGCGGCTGAATCAACTGCCATAATTTCGACACCTTGCTGCTCAAACATTATTTGCAGCATATCGCGCGAGTCTTTGTCGTCTTCGACGAGCAAAACTCGAATGCCTTTCAGCAACGATTCTGTTTCGGGCTGAGCAGACTGCTTGGCGAAATTCTGCTGCGAAAATTTCTTTTCTTTCCGCTCAACGATAACCGGAAGCATTATTTTGAATGTCGCTCCCTTGTTTTCGCCTGCGCTTTCGACGGCGACGACTCCGCCGTGCATTTCCACCAGATGTCGCACAATCGCCAAACCGAGACCGAGACCGCCGACTTGTCTGGTGTAGGAATTATCCGCTTGCCTGAAACGCTCGAAAACAAATGGAAGAAATTCGGGTTTAATGCCTTGCCCGGTATCTGTCATCTCGACTTCGACGTTTGAATCTGTCCGTTTAACTCGAACTTCAATGCGTCCATTTTCGGGCGTAAACTTAATCGCGTTTGAAAACAGATTCAGAAACACCTGCTGCAGACGGTCAGGGTCGCCTTTAATTTTGTTCGCGTCCGACTCGAATAAAGTCCGAAGTTGAATTTTCTTTGCTTCGATAGACGGATGAACAACGTCAATTGCCGCCTGCACCACCGAAGTTAAATCAACTGTTTTCGTATTTAGAATCAATTTTCCCGTGATGACCTGAGAAACAAACAGAATATCTGAAATCAGTTCGGATTGCGCTTTGGCGTTGCGCTCGATTACGTCAAGTCCGTATTTAAAGTCAATCTGTTTTCCCGTTTCGCCGCGCAGTAGCTGAATCCAACCGAGCATTGAATTAAGCGGCGTTCTAAGCTCGTGCGAAAGCGTCGCCAGAAACAAATCCTTCTGGTGGTCTGCCTGCTCTAATTGGTTTAGAAGATCGCGCGTTTGATATTGCCTTTCTCTTGCTCTTAACACGGCGCGCACCGCGCTGATCAGCATCGTTATTCGTATCGGACGTTCGACAATAGTGGCGTTAAAGCGTGTGCCGACTGTTTGGAGAAGCGTTTCGGCGTGTTGTCCGTTACTCGCAAAAAGCACAACCGGAATGTCAGACCAGATTGGCTGCCGGTTAAATGATTCAACGAGTTGTTCGAGAGTTCCGTTTTGCAAGGCTTCTTCAGCTAATAACACTGCACCCGCGCCTTCTTCAATTTCTTTTTTCAATTCGTCTGCATCAGTGCAACACACCGCCGAAATGTCCGACTTTTGCAGCGTCGAACAAACCAGCGAAGCGTCGCGTCCGGTCGGCATAAAAACAAGAACGCGCTCTTCCAGATTTTTACTTTCCTTCGTTGTCGTCACTGCCGTTTCGCTCCATCAAACCTTCGCCTTTACCGTGATAAAGCGGAACTCCGGTTAATACTCCGTGAAAATCTTTGAGCGGCTGACCCAGTTGAATGCCGCCTTTAGCAATGCGAAACTCACGAATTGTGCGCTCGTGCAATCCGGTGCGCTTTTTCAAAACCGACATCGCCTGCCGCACTTCGCCGTCCGCTTCGAAATAGCGCAGCAGGACGACCGTATCAGCCAGATAACTCATATCTATCGGCGACTGCATCGTGCCGATTAATCCGTATTGCCCGACAATGATAATGCTGACGACGCCTTTTTGATTCAGAAATCCGAGCAGTTCGTGAAATTGCATTGTTAGAAAACGCTCTTGCGGAGTTGACATTAAGTAGCCGTTAACGCTGTCGATGACAACCATCCGCGTATTGAATTCTTCGACTTCCTGCCTGACCAGATGCCCTAATTCGCCGGGCGTCAGTTCAGCCAGTTTTATCTGCCGGATATTGATTAGACCGTCTCGGACATACTTTTTAACGTCTAAACCGAGCGCGGATGTTCGCTGATATAAAGTTTCCACGTTTTCGTCGAACAGATATATCGCCGAACGTTCGCCGTTTTCAGCCGCGGTATGCGCGTACATTAACGATATAGTTGACTTTCCGATGCCGGCAGGTCCGGTTAAAATCGTGCTGGTGCCGTAATCGAGTCCGCCTAGAAGCTCTTCGAGGTCTTCTAAATTGCTTTTCAGCGTTCCCGGCTGAAACGTGCTTTTTATTTCGGGTGCGCCGAGACGCGGAAAAACGACAATGCCGCCGGTTTCGATAT
Source organism: Pyrinomonadaceae bacterium (assembly GCA_030448055.1). Taxonomy (GTDB): domain Bacteria; phylum Acidobacteriota; class Blastocatellia; order Pyrinomonadales; family Pyrinomonadaceae. The sequence goes on along the minus strand of JAUJNR010000001.1, from coordinate 622,631 downwards.
TGAAATCGTGCGAGCCGGATTGAAAATTTATGCCGCGCATTTTGACGACGCGCATATTGTGACGCTGTTTTCCGTATTCGGTCGGCACGTATTCGAGATTGATGACGCCGTGCGCGATGCTTTCAAGCTGCCGCTGCGTGGTTTCGGCGGTGCGGTCGTCAAGCAGTAAAACCGTACACCTTCTGCCAATAAAATACTGCTTTAAGGCGAGTATTTGTCGCCTGAATCGAAGTGGGTCGCTCGCCAGCATTCGCATTTCAGAGAGCGAATCAAACACCACACGTTCTGGATTAACCCGTTCAACTTCATTTAAAACCGCTTTTGTCGTTTCATCAAGCTCGACTTCCGCGGGGTGAAAAACCGTGTAACGCGAATCGTCTTTTAAGGTGTCGCCGGAAATGGTCAGGTCGTAAATATTTAAATTCTCTAAACTCCAGCCGTGCGAATCTCCGACGGCGATTAACTCTTCCTTGCTTTCCGACAAAGTTATATAAAGTCCCTTTTCGCCTTTCCGCTCGCCTTCGAGAAGAAATTGCAAACCCATCGTGGTTTTTCCCGTGCCGGGATTTCCCTGAACCAGGTAAAGACGGTTTCTGGAAAGACCGCCTTTGAGAATGTAATCTAAGCCTTCAATTCCGGTAGAAGCCCTGTCGGAATTGCTCGTTTCCGCTTCGCTCATATTTTTAGAAGATTGTTTTTAGAGATACCTTCGCGTTTGATTATTCGACAATTGGTATTTTGACACAAATTCGTGAAGTATTACAACGAATTTTATTTCGCTAACTCTTTAACATTGCAGCAGGTTAGAAAATATTATTCTACTCCCGCTCAATTGTATTTAACGGTTTCGATAAAAGAATAATTTGATTGCTAATCTGACCAAATAAAAGCCATTTAATTTAAAGATAAGTTAATCAAAAATTAATTGGTGTTGTTTTGTGAAAAGCACCCTTTAACTTAATGAAAACAACGCGGTTCGTGATAAGCGAAATCTGCGGTAAATTTGGCAACTTCTTTGCCTTTGGCGATTTTTCTCAGAGTTCCTTTTAAAGCTTTTTCATCGTTAGAAAATTCCTTACCATTTTTGAAAAACGCGCCATCGAATTTATATTCGATACCGCGAATTTTATTTGTTCTGAAACTCAAGCGGTTGTTTTCAGTTTTTATCCAAACAGATTGGAAATTATCATCGTCATTTGGACTGCCGTCGGCGTGCTGCGTCAAAATCATTGCTGACCAGAGAAGTTTTTCTTCGGAATTTACATCATCTCTAGTTAACAGAATCGTCCAAACCTCTTTCATTCCTCTAAAGTCGTCAGCCATAAACCAGCCGCCGTAACTTTGATATTGGTTTCCATCGTAATCATTTGCAGAAAACGAATCGAAGAAAGGTTTGAGATACTCGATTTTTTCAGGGAGTTTAGGATTTTCGATTCTTTCAGTCGGAGTAGTTTCGATTTTACTTTCCGAGGTTTTTACCGCTTTCTTTTCTATTGTCAAGGTTACTGGAGTTGAAACTTGCTTTGTTGTCAACAAATTGAAAGTAAGAACACCAACCGTAAAAGTTAGCAATGCAATCAAAAGTTTCTTCATAATTCAAAATCTTATGCTTGAAAATAAGCTAAGTCAACAAAAATTTAGTCAATCCAAAATCTAAAATCCAAAATCGAGTTATTCCCACTCAATCGTGCTTGGCGGTTTAGAAGAAATGTCGTAAACCACGCGGTTCACGCCGCGAATTTCCGACGTGATGCGCGAGGAGATTGCCTGCAAAAAATCGTGCGGCAAACGCGCCCAATCAGCGGTCATTCCGTCGGTCGAAGTGACGGCGCGCAGGGCGACGGTTTTTTCATACGTGCGAAAATCGCCCATCACGCCGACCGATTGAATCGGCAAAAGCACGGCGAACGCTTGCCAGACCTTCGTGTAGAGTTTGAAACGGCGCAGTTCTTCGATGTAAAGTCGGTCAACTTTTTGCAGCAATTTTACTTTTTCTTCAGTAATGTCGCCCAAAATTCTCACTGCCAAACCGGGACCGGGAAACGGATGGCGTTGCGTAATTTCGTCGGGTATATTTAAATCTTTTCCGATCAGGCGCACTTCATCTTTGAACAATTCGCGCAGCGGCTCAATCAATTTCAGATTCATTTTTTCCGGCAAGCCGCCGACGTTATGGTGTGATTTTATCGTGACAGACGAGCCGCGTAATGATACCGACTCAATAACGTCCGGGTAAAGAGTTCCCTGCACGAGATATTTCACGCCGCCGATTTTCTTAGCTTCCGCATCGAAAACTTCGATGAATTTGCGTCCGATGGCTTTGCGCTTCAGTTCCGGGTCAGCGATGCCTTTTAACACGGCGTAAAATTCGTGTGAAGCGTCAACGCCGCGAACGTTCAAATGTAATTTTTCTTTGTAAAGTTTGAGCGTATCTTCGTATTCGTCGGAACGCAATAAACCGTTATTGACGAAGACGCAAGTTTGCCGTATCCCAATCGCTTCGTGAACCAGAACCGCCGCGACGGTCGAATCAACGCCGCCGCTTAAACCGCAAACGACGTTATCGGTTTCGCCGACGAGACAGCGAATTTTTTCGACTTCTTCAGCGATAAACTGCCGCGCCGTCCAGTCGCCTCGACACCGGCAAATCTCAAACAAAAAATTTCGTAAAATTTCTTTTCCCAAAGGCGTGTGCGCCACTTCCGGGTGAAACTGCAAACCGAAAATACGCCGTTCCGCGTTTTCAATCGCCGTAATCACATCGCCCGTCGTTGCCGTCGTGCGGAAGCCTGCGGGCAAACGCGTTACGTGGTCGCCGTGGCTCATCCAAACGTCGAGCGAACGCGGCAAACCTTCAAACATTACAGTTTCGCCGATCAAAATTTTTAATTTCGCGCGTCCGTATTCGCGCTTCTCAGAAGGCGAAACCGCGCCGCGTAAATCCTTCGCCAAAAGCTGCATTCCGTAACAGATTCCGAGGACGGGAGCATTGATTTGCGCATAAAAATCTTCCGCCACTTGCGGCGCGTCCGCTTCATAAACAGAATTCGGTCCTCCTGACAAAATCACGCCTTTCGGATTTTTTTCAAGAATTTTTTCGAGCGCGTAATGAAACGGAACGATTTCGCAATAAACGCCTTGTTCACGCACCCGCCTGGCGATAAGCTGCGTGTATTGCGACCCGAAATCGAGAATTAAAATAAGTTCGTGGTGCATAGGGTTAGAATCTAAAATCTAAAATCTAAAATCGCAAGTCGGCTTGACAAGATAAAGAGAAATTTTTAATCTTTAGATTCGCCTTCGGGCGATTGTTCCGCAGTAGCTCAATGGCAGAGCATTCGGCTGTTAACCGAAGGGTTGTAAGTTCGAGTCTTACCTGCGGAGCCATAAAAATCAGTGCTTTAGCCTGTGAATAATTCACAGGCTTTTGCTTTTTCCCCTTGTTTTTCCCTATCACATGTGTTTGTATTTTGGTTTTTCCCTTTCTTATTCTCTTTATTGGTTACTTTATTCATTAGTAATTAGAGGAAATAATTTAACCAGTGAAGCGGTAATCAGTGAAAGTTATTTTCTACTTTGTAATACCTATGATTGCGAAAATACAGTGCTGTTATGCGTTAAAAAAGGGATTTTACAAATTGATCTTTCTCTCCTGTGTCTGATTTAGTGGTCATGGTCGAACAGGAGCGCAATACGCCAGTTAATGTTTTCCAGCAGTTTGCTTAAATCAGCGCCTTCGACTTCGCGCAAGCTTGAATAATCGGGCATCATCTCTTGAAATGTAAAACGGCGGCGCAAAGCTAAATCAAGCCGCGCAATTGAGCGGTCTGCTGTGTTCATTGTATGAAGAATTAAAAGATTGGGTGAAACCCCGAACCTTTCGTCCGAAGATGGAAGACGGATGGTTATTTCATTTTTTTCGCCGAGCCGTTAATCGTCTTCGACTAAGGTAAGCGGTTCGCCGAGAATTTTAGCAATGTTGGAACAGTTAATCTCGTTAATCACCAGAATATACTGTGGCGCATCGCCAAACACTGCGGCTATCAAGTCGCGTGATTCTGAAAATCGCTATAGCCCCAAATAAAATTCTTAAGCTCTAGAAATTCACTGTGGCAGATTGACGCGTCGCAGTAAATCTTGAAAACGCGGGTCTGACCGTAAAGGATCGTATGCTGCGTCAACAGCCAGAGTCTGCAATTGAAGGTCGTGTATTTCATAGGCTTTTTCGAGCGCCGCAAATGCCTGTTCGTGATCGTTTAATGCAGCGTAAAGAATTGCCAATTCGGCTGGCGAGGCATATTCCGTACTCTCCTCCAATTTCTTGAGAATCTTTCGCGCCTGCTCGGTTTCACCTTGCCGTGCGTACACAGCACCTTGGTATATTTGCGGTCCCGGAATATCGAGTCCAAGTTTGATTGTCTCTTGATATTCCTTAATTGCCTCTGCAAACATGCCTTTCGCCATATATATATATCCGAGAATGTAATGCGCGTCTGGGTTTTCGTGATCTATTTCGAGTTCTTTTTGTATTGCTTCGATTGCTTCGTCATACCGTCGTGCCAAATAGAGTGTCCAACTAACATTTGCATTGACAATAGGTGAGAGTGGGTCAAGTTCTCTGGCAATTTTGATTTCAGCAATGGCTTCGTCGTGTCGCTTCATTAAGCGGAGGTAACTGGCGTACCCGCTGTGCGCTCGAGAAAGATTCGGGTTCAATTCTATAGCGCGCTTGAACTCGCGCTCGGCTTCCTGCCACTGCCATTTATCTCGTTTGATTGTTGCCAGCGCAAAATGCGCTTCAGCTAAATTTTCGTCTAGTTCTAAAGCCTTATACGCAGCGCTTTCGGCTTTCGGCATTCCATCTTTTGGCTCCAAAAAGCTCTGGTCAACCAGATTGCGGTAACCTATGGAAAGCCAAACATAAGCAAGGGCATAGTTTGGATCAAGGACTATCGCCTGATTGAGGTATTCGAGCGATTTCTTCATATTTTCCCTGCCGCCTTTACCGTTGTAGATTTTGCTTTTGAGCACCAGTTCGTAAGCCTGCGGGTTTGTAGTTTCGCGTTTGGTGATTCGCTGCTCCTGTGCTCTCGTCAAACGAATGTGCAATTTTTCGGCAATTTCTTTTGAAATCGCTGATTGCACCTGAAGCAAATCCGATGCTTTTCGCGTATATTGTTCGCCCCATATTTGCGTTTTGTCGTGCGCATTTACCAACTCGACATTTATTAGGAAATTGTCGCCACTCTGTACAACTCTGCCCATTACAATTGCCTGAACGCCCAGAGCATTTGCCACTTCCTGCGGATCTGTCTCTTTCCCCTTAAATTTGAAACTCGAACTGCGGGCGGTGACTTTTACGCCGGGTAATTGCGATAGATTGTTGATAAGACTTTCAGAGATACCTTCGGAGAGAAATTCAGTGTTTGAATCATTGCTGACATTGACAAAAGGCAAGATGGCGATTGATTCGATTTGTTTGGTTGGAGCCGTACGGTTAGTGAAAACCCAATAGCCTAATCCACTTAACCCGAGCAATAAGATAGACAAAGAAACAGCCAAAATACGTTTATGATTTTCGATTCCACCCGCAATATATTTACCGCTCGGAACAGTGTGAGACTTTGTGATTGTCTTATGTTTGACTGAATTGCTGTTGATTACGGACGTTGCTTCGTTCTGATTCGGATTGGTGTTGGTATTACGTTGGAGGTAATCATAGGCTTGTCGCTGCAAAATTCGTAAATCATGAATTATCTCTTTCGCTTATTGGTACCGTGTTGCAATATCTTTCGACAAAGCCTTTTCAATAATTCTATTTATAGCAACTTTCAGTTGCGTAAAGACCAGAAATGGGAATAAGCTTCACAAATGCAAGCTTATTCTATAGATTTTCGTCAAAAAGTGGTTTCAGCTTATGAAAACGGGCTGGAAACGATTATCGAAGTCGCCGAACGCTTTGAAGTCAGTCCGAGCTTTATTAAGAAAATGCTCGCCAGAAAACGCTCAACCGGTGATCTGAAACCAATCGGGCATCGCGGCGGACAGAAGAAACGACTCTCGGACGAACATCGTAAATGGCTGTTGAAAACCATCACTGGCTGAGCCTGATATAACGCTGGCGGATTTACAAGAACGGCTGGAACGGGAAAAGGGGATTTCAGTGTCGGTGCCGACGCTTTCACGCGAGCTGCGTGCGTTAAATCTGAGACGTAAAAAAATCGGTGGTTGCTCGTGAACGAAACAAACGAAAGCGAGCCTGGCATTGGCGGAGAATGAGCAGATTGTCTCATCAGCGATTAAGATTTTGGATGAAGCCGGAGCGACGACCGTTCTGACTCGGCTGTATGCCAGAGCCATTGGCGGCGCGAGAACAACAGAAAGCCGTACCCAGAAATTACGGCGCCTCGACTTCGATGATTGCGACTTTGGGAGTCAGCGGAGTCGAGGCAATGATGACGATTGAAGGCAGCGTTGACACAATTGTTTTCAATGAGTATTGCGAGCAGGTCTTGCGCCCAACGCTCAGAGCCGGCGATGTGCTTGTGCTAGATAATTTAGGCGCGCATCGAGCCAGCAGAATTGAGAAAACAGCTAAAAAATGTGGCGCCAGAGTGATCTGGCTGCCACCGTATTCGCCGGACTTCTCACCGATTGAATTGATGTGGTCGAAGGTGAAAACTTTCCTCAAGAAAGTCAAAGCCAGAACGCAGGAAGAATTGGAAAAGGCAATCGCTTTGGCTCTGGAAACGATTACTATCAGCGATTGCCTGAATTGGTTTGGGCATTGCGGCTACGAGGTTACATCAAGTGAAAACTGCTATAGATATGAAAGTTCAGTTTCCAGCGCTAAAGGCTCGGGTTCTTTTAACAAAATAGCGGCTTGCACGTCGCTCGCGGTATTGCCCTCAAACGGGCGTTTCCCGCTTATCATTTCGTAAAGAACAACACCTAAACTCCATAAATCCGTTCGTTCATCAATCGCTTCTCCGCGCAGTTGTTCCGGCGACATATAAGCAGTCGTTCCCATAATCAAGCCCGGAACAGTTTCAAATGAAGAAGTGTCTTCGCGTAATCTTTTTCACCCAATTTGGCTAGCCCGAAATCCAAAACCTCTACCAAAACCTCTCCGGTTGCTATCGCTCTCTGACGGAGAATGATATTTTCGGGCTTGATGTCACGGTGCGTAATATCTTCCGCATGTGCGGCTCCCAGTGCATGCGCGATTTGCAGCGCGATTTCGACAGCGGCGAAAATTTTGATTTGTTTTTCATCAAGCGAATCACGCAAAGTTTTGCCGGGAACATACTCCATTGCGAAAAAATACATTCCTTCGTATTCTCCGAATTCATAAACGTGCGCCACATTCTGATGTGAGATAGCTGAAACGGCTTTTGCCTCTTGTTGAAAGCGTCTTGCGATTTCGGAATTGTTATCCAATGCAGATGGCAAGATTTTGAGGGCGACAAAGCGTTCAAGGCGCGTGTCTTCGACAAGAAAAACCGCTCCCATCCCGCCTCTGCCCAAAGTTTTTTCAATTTATACGAAGCGAAATCAGACTTTTCAAGCAGCCCGCTGAAATCCTCGTCTAATAATTGTGCCACGAGCGGAAACACCGATTGTTCCAGAATTTCGTCAGACTGTCGGTCGGCTTCGAGCAAGGAGATAACGTCAAAACGCAAATCATCGTCCGTCCCACAAAGTTGCTCGACAAAGAGTTTCTTTTGTTAACCGGCAATGCTACTGCTTCATTAAATACCTGCTTTATTCTTTCCCAACGATTCGCCACCATAAATTTTTGCGCATTTATATTTCTCCCGTCTATTAACGCCCTAAAATTCAACAAAACTTATACATCAAAATTTTGTCATCTGTTTTACTTAAACTTCTTATCCACGAATCTCCCGCGCTAACCAAGCTTTGGCAAGTCGCCAGTTGACTGAAACTGTAACGGGAGCGATTCCCAAAGCTTCCGCTGTTTCCTCGATCGTCATGCCGCCAAAATAACGCAGTTCAACGATTCGGCTTTTCATTTTGTCAAATTCGGCGAGTTTTTCCAGCGCTTCGTCAAGCGCGATGAGTTCGGCGGATTTTTCCTTGGTTAAAATTACGGCATCTTCAATCTCGACATGTTCAGCGCCTCCGCCTCGTTTGCCCGCCAATCGGTCGCGGGCGTGATTCAGCAGAATGCGGCGCATAATTTGGGCGGAAAGGGCAAAGAAATGAGAGCGATTTTGCCAGGACATCTCGCTGACCGACCAGTTTTACATAGGCTTCATTAACCAGAGCAGAGGTTTGCAGCGTGTGGTTTCTCTCTCTCGGCGCATATAATTGTGCGCGATGCGGCGCAGTTCGACTTCGACGATTGGAAGCAGTTGAGTTAGTGCGGATTCCTCCCCATTATTCCATGCGGTTAACAACTCGGTGACTTGTGTTTTTTCAGCGCTAAACTCTCTCATAATCCTTATGTAAAAACAAAAAGCTTCAGAAAGCCCGTAAGTAAAACACATCAATTGTGAATTTTCTAACGCCCAAGATACAGCAGCTAGAACTTTTGTAAAACATTTCAATGAAATTTAATGAAAATTACGCTAAGTAGTCGTTCACAAATAAACTGAACTATGTTTGAAGCCTGAAAACCTGATTTTCAGGCTTTTTCCAAATGCCAAAAGTGCAAGGCTTACCGCATATTGCAAATGTCCTTTCGACTCGTAATCTTCCGCCGCTAACCACTCGTATTTGAGTTTGCGCCAGATTGTTTCCGCAATGTTCAAGTGCGGCGAATAGATCGGCAAATAAAAGACAAACAATCCGCGCTGCTGCCACGCTCCGATCCGTTCACCCATCTTTTTGCCCGTATGAATCCGGGCGTTGTCCAAAACGACGACGGTCAATTTCTCAAGCGAAAACGAAAACCTCTCCAGTTGTTCCGCCACAAAAGCCGCATCAATCGTCTTTTCGCTCGTCGCCGTCCAACTTTTGTTTGAGCGCGTAAATAATCCGAAACAATTGATGCCCAAGCCGCGTTCACTCGGCATCGAAACCTCCTCATCACCAAACTGCCAGCCATACGGCACGTTCGGTTCAAGTGCCACGCCCGCTTCATCGCCGTAATATAAATCAACCTCGCCGCTTTCGCTTAATCGCTCCATTTCTCCCAATAACTCACGCTTTAATTGATAAACTTCCGCCGGCGGTTTCTTTTTCAATCGCTTTCTAATTCGTTTGAAGCGGCAATTGTTTTTTTCAAAAATCGTTTGAGCGTCGTGGTCGAAAACGGTTTCTGCAACTCGGTTTCCAGTTCGGCTTTCGCCAAACCAATGCGCTGACGTGATCGCTGCACCGCCGCCCGCACTTTGCTCAAATCGGTTGACACTTGCAGAATCGCCCGCCGCCCGCGCCCCGGTCGCGTTTTCAATCCCTCAATGCCTTCGGCTTCAAAACGCTTGACCCATTGGTTGACCGTAATTTTATGACAATCCAAAAAGCGGGCGATTTCGCGGCTCGGACGTTTCTCGCTTTTGAGCAAAATCATTTGACAGCGTTCCCGAAAAGCATGACCTCTGCCGGTTCGACGACCGTCTTCAAGTTCTTGTCTTTGCTCGTCACTCAACTGAACAATTTTCGTTTTACCCATCGTGCAAAATAGCATAGTCTATTTCTGCTCGACTACTTAATGAAATTTAATGAAAATTACGCTAATGATAAATTTCTTTCTCCTGTGGACTTGTGCCGCTTTGACCGGAGCTTTGCCGTAACTTTTAATTTGTCTTCTAATTTACCTTTAATTTCCTAACACGACTTTCGTAATTCTCTTAAAACATAAATCGTTTTTTTCGTCTTTATTGTTATGTCTTTTTGAGTTGAAACATTACACACTTTTTTCAAAACTCATTACATTTCTCTATACAGAAGTTCCTTGTACAGGCAACCTACCTCTTTTTTGCTGGCAGTCAAATATATTTAATCCAAAAATTTTATTGGCATATAAGTTTTTGATTTCTTTCGCGCGTATGTAGGTGAACGCATAAATTCATGCTTTAACCAAAAAAAATCGGATCGACATACAAGTTTTGAATGTCTTTCGTGCGTTAGTAAAAGAACCTCTGAATTTTCTAACTACAAACTCTATCTGCCGACCGAAGCAGAAAGCGCGGCAGAAATCAGTTGACCGCTGGTTATCGCTTCGACGCATATCAGTCCGCTCGCGGAAATTAATTCGATTTGGGATTGCGGTTTTGTCTCTAAAACAATTCCGCAATTTTGGTAAGTATCAACTTAAAGAGTTTCAAGGAAAAAAATGAATGAAACGATTTTATTTTATCGTGTTGCTTTTAGCTCTTTCCACGGTCGGCGCGCGAGCGCAAACACAACCGCAGGAAAGAACCATTACTGAAGGACCCAACCTGCTCGACGTGCGCCGAGTTCTGCAAAGCTGATTTTTAATAAAGTCGGAATCTCTGAACCGCGTCTTTATAACAGTAACGATTCGTTCCCGGCGCGCCTAATTGAAATTCTCGATTTCCGAGTCAATATTCGGAGACGCTCGTTTCAACGTTTTGGCGTGATTCGCCAAAGTTCGCCGTTGCTTTCGTCCGTCACGACGTAAAGCGCGCCGTCGGAACCTTGACGAACATCGCGGATTCGCTGTCCGCGGTCGGCGAGCAGATGTTCTTCACCGACGACGCGGTTGTCACGGATGACCAGCCGCACGAGTTTCTGCGATGCCAAGCCGCCGATAAAAATACTGCCGCGCCAGGCTGGGAAAGCCGTCCCGGTGTAAACTTGCATGCCCGAAGGAGCAATCACCGGATCCCAGTAATAAACCGGCGGCTGGTAATTTTCTTTCTGCGTGACGGCGCCCGGAATCGGTTCGCCCGAATATTCTTCGCCGTAAGTGACAATTGCCCAGCCGTAATTTTTACCTTTTTCGATCAGATTCAGTTCGTCGCCGCCCCGCGCTCCGTGTTCCACCGTCCACAATCTTCCTTGGTCGTCAAACGCCGACGATTGAAGGTTGCGATGTCCGAGAGTCCATATTTCCGGCAACGCGCCGGATTGTTTGACAAACGGATTGTCTTGCGGCACCGAGCCGTCCGGGTTAATGCGCATAATTTTGCCGAGATGATTGTCGAGCTGCTGCACCTTCAGCCGATTCGGTCGGTCAAAGCGGTCGCCGAGCGTAATGTATAATTTGCCGTCCGGTCCGAAAGCGAGGCGCGAGCCGAAATGCAAGCCGTTGTTGTAGGTCGGCAGGGCGCGGAAAATGACGCGAACCTGTTCGAGATTTTTGCGGTCGGCGGTTAAAGCGCCGCGCGCGACGCTCGTTCCGCTGCCGCCTTCACGCTGTTCGGAAAAGCTCCAGAAAATCGTGCGGTCGCGCTCGAAATTCGGACTCAGAGCAACGTCGAGCAGTCCGCCCTGACCGCGCGCGGTGATCGGCGGCAAACCGCCCTGACTGCTTGACTCGGACACGCCGCCCTGTCCGACCGGCAACAATCCGCCAATCGGCGATCCAATTTCGCCTTTTGCCGAAACAATGCGCATTTGCCCCGCTTTTTCGGTAATTAAAAAATCGCCGCCGGGCAGAGGCTCGACCGCCCAGGGCTTATCCAAGCCTTTCGCCAACACCGTTACTTCAAAAGCCACATCGGATTTGACCGCACAGGCGCGAGTCTGTCCGGGAAAAGCCGGTTTTTGTTCGGAAGCATTCGCCGGTCTGGTTTCGAGCGGCGTACACTGCGATGTAGTGGAAGGCGGCGAAGCGGAACTTCTAGCTGCATCCGGTTTATTTTGCGCGCAAGCGGCGCTGACAGCCGTCAGCAATACGGTCAGAGTAAGCGTGATCTGAAACTTTTTCATAAATCTATCGTTCTAAAAATACTCCCTTGAAAATTAAACTTTAAATTCGTTTGATGCCGCTGCCTAATTAATTATGACTAGCTTTTAAAGTATTTCAAAAAAAAACGAGTTGAAAGTCGGTTTTTGTTTGAAGAAATTTTTTATAATTTTAGCTTTTTTTTGAGTATTCGCGCCGAAATTAGCGATTTGTTTTTTCAAGGAGAAACGTTCAAAAAAAGAAATCGCAAGCATAATAGTTTTTCGACGGGCGGCGCGTGCTTGCCGCAGTTCTCGAAGTCTATTATAAAAGCGGCGAAACTCTCTCGCCCGAACGTTGATCGGCAAGGCTGAGCGGTTCGGCTTTAACGCGCGCTTTTTCGTTTGGTTTAATAACTAACGGCACAAGCATCATGAAAAGAAGATAATGCTTACTGATTTTCTTTGGCGGTATTTTAGGCTTCGTAACTGTAAACGCTGTCGAAACTTCATTCGAGCGAAAACTCTCGTAGAATGTGTCAGAAATTTAAGAGCTTTGCACTAATTTCGATTACTTAATTTAGCTGTTTTGAAAATGTTTTTTTCTTTAAACGAATTTGAATTTGTCAGCGAACTCAGACGTTTTGTTTATCGTGATGCGTCGAATTTTGTCGAAGAATTGCGAGCGGTCCTTCACGCAGTCCGCTCGTCCAAAGCGTGAGGTTTTCGCGTCCCGGCGACCAAACCAGCAAAACGGCGAGAGTGCCGTAAATCGGCAAATGTCCAATTAATTCCGTCCAGTTAAAAATCGTTAAAGTTAAATTAGTTGGAATCCACGCAATCAGGATAATTTCGCGCGGAAAGATGCCGAATAGAATCCACAAACCGATAAGCAATTCGGCTGCTCCGGCGCACAAGATAAACGTTTCGTTCGACATCGGAATTCCGAGAGCGGCGGTAAAATTGAGCGGATAGCGTTCGAGAAACACCAAAGCGAGCGAAATGTTGGCGAACTTTTCAGTGAACGCGACAAAGACGAGACTCAAACCCAAACCGACGCGCAAAGCCGGCATCGCCTTTTCCATCAACCGCGCGGACGGTTCGAGCGGCGGGACAATCAGGCGGTCAATCGAAATCGGACCGCGACCGGCAAGGAAAAAGAACGCAGCAAAACCGAGATACATCGTGTTGTCGAGCATCGGTTCAATCCCGACTAAAAAAACGCCAGCCAGCCACAAAACGCCGAGCGCGATGGCGGCAATGCGCGTCAACGCGCCGTAAAATATAGCCAGCGCGATGCCGGTTTGCGCTAAACCGAGCGCATACATCGGAACGCCGGACAGTTGATTGTTCGGCGAAAAAAGTTGACCCTGCACGCCGCCGACCAGCAGCGGTACGGCGACGTGGACGCCGAGAATCGCCGGAATCAAACCGTAGAGAGCCGAACGACGTTCATCTGTCGCGCCGAAGTTTTCCGGTCCCGGCACAAACCCTCTTTGCCCGCGCCTGCGCCAATAAAGCCACGCAGCGAATGTAGCAAGCAAAACCGCGCCGATAAAAGCGAGCGGCACGGGACGAAAAAGTAAATCCCAGCGCAGCCCGTAATTTTCGGTTTCATGAAACCACTTTTCGTGCGCCGACGCTTTTATCGCCGTCGCCAAAAGTATCAAAACACACCAGGCGGCGCGGCGCAATACTGATTGCTCGATTATTTCTTTAACGTAAATTTTATTAAAATTTTCTTTCATCGCGTTTTCAAATTTGTTCTAAAATTTTTGCTCTACCGTTTCCAAACTTATTAAATTTATCTTGACGCCGATGTTGTGTTGCCGGAACTTCGGCGATAAAGTTCTGGATTCGATTGGCAATCATTTTCGCACGAGTCTTGGCAAGCTCGGCGCGCTCGCCGTCGAATGACTCGTCAATTGTTTCCCGAAAAATCTTTAGCCAACGATGAAAATGCTCGGCGCGGAGCGGCGTTTCGAAACTTAACCGGGCGTGAATCCACATCGAACTGCGCCTCGTCATTTCGGATTTGGAGTCGCTGGCAGGCTATGCGAATTCAGAAAAGTATTAACTAAATTCGATTCTGACTCTTTACAACTCGCGCTTCGGATAGCTTTAGCAGAGAGAACATTCCTGCAAAGTTAACGTTACTGATTAACAAATCGGGCATCAATGAATTTCTCTGCTTTCGCGCTGATGTTATAATATCAGTATAAAAATATTGCTGAAAATTAACGGTTGATTTCGGAGAAAATATGTGCGGAAGATTCACGCAAAAAGCGCCGTGGGAAAAGGTTGAAAAAGAATTTGCGGCGGACGCACCGAAAAGCGATTTGTTCGCGCCGCGATATAACATCGCGCCGATGCAGATTGTACCGATTGTGCGCGACGGCGAAAGCGAAAGAGTAATTTCAACTCTCAGATGGGGCTTAGTTCCGTCGTGGTCAAAAGATGCTGAAATCGGCAATCGAATGATAAATGCCCGCGCCGAAACTTTAACCGAAAAGCCTTCATTCCGCGAAGCGTTTTCAAAACGCCGATGTTTGATTCCGACTTCCGGTTTTTACGAATGGAAAAAATCCGATTCGGGCGCGAAGCAGCCGTTTTATTTTTATTTGAAAGAAAAGGAAGTTTTCGGATTCGCCGGACTGTGGGAAGAATGGATTGATAAAGCGTCGGGCGAGCTGCTCGAAACTTTCACGATCATCACGACCGAAGCAAACGACGTTCTCAAACCTGTTCACGACCGAATGCCTGTAATCATAAACGCTGAGAATTATGACGAATGGCTTGACCCGAAAATAAAAGACACCGAACGGCTCGAAAAACTTCTTGCGCCTTATCCGGCAAATGAAATGGATTCACACACAGTCAGCCGCGCCGTAAACTCTCCGTCGGCGGATTCGCCGGAATTGATTATCAACAGTAAATAAGAAAATATTTCGGGACGAACGATAATTTTACTGCCCGAATGTTAGCACAAGCGATGGGCACGCAAAATGCGGCAGACCACTTAGTCGAGTTGCAAAAGTCGGGCGACTAAGGCAAGTGTTGCGAACGCCGCGTCCGCGATGATTTGTCGGTTGGCAAAGACGGTGAAATCATTATTGAAACGTTGATTTTTCTATTGCATTTTAATGCTAAATATTGGTCCGAGACTTTAAACGCGCGAACGCGGCGCGGACAAAAATTCTTTTTCAATTTTTGTCCGCGCCGCGTTCGCAGGTATTTGTCGCCGAAAAACGGTGGACATTTTTAGAACGTTGATCCTACTGCGGCACGCCGGCGAGCCTGCCTTTAGGTTTTCTTTTCGCCGCCCGCCAGGTGGAAACTCCTTCGCGCGTTAAACCGAGAATCGCGCGGCGGTTTTGAAACAGTAATTTCATCCAGGCGCGTTTGTTCATTTGCGGAAAATAAATTCCCCGAAAGAAAAACCGGGCGACCAGATGACCGATGCGGTAACCAATCGGCGCGTCTTTAATGGCGGCGAGGGCTTCGGCGTTGCGTTCGGGGCTGTAGCTCATCTGCCAGGCGTGCAGCGTTTCTCGTCTGGCTTCTTCAATCGTCATTTTCAGAGGCGTGTGCGCCATCACGAACGGCGCGAATTCGAGCCAGTGTTTTGGGCGGGTCATTCGTCCTGATTTTTCAAGGCGCGTGTATAGCGGCGTTGCCGGAAACGGCGTCAGTTGTCCGAAAACCGGCAAGCCCGGCTGCCAACTGTTGACCTGTTCCAAAGTTCTGTCCGCAACCCCCGGCGTGTCATTATCCATTCCGAAAATAAACGAAGTAATCGCGTAGATATTACGTTTCGCCAATCTGTCGAGAACAGCTTGATAATCGCCGGGACGAGAAAAGTTTTTATTGACATCAGCCATATTCTGAGGGTCAATTGATTCCATTCCGATGAAAACCCATTTGCCGCCCGCGTCCGCAATCAAATCAACCAATTCCTCATCGCCCAGTAAATTCGCGCTGATCTGCGCGACCCACGGCAACTGCGCTCCGGCGGCGATAATGTCCCGAAGCAAAGTTTTCAAGCGTTTTTTATTGATAGCGAGGTTGTCGTCAATAAAGAAAACGGCGATTTGCCCTTTTTCTTTTCTCGCTCTGGCTTTTAATCTTAAAAGTTCTTCGACGACCGATTCATTTGTGCGAAAGCGAATCGAATCGCCGAAAAATCCCGTTACCGTGCAAAACTCGCAGCCGTAAGGACAGCCGCGCCCGGTTTCAATCGGCACGACGAAAAATTTCCCCCAGCCGTCGCCGAGTTTCGACATAAATCCGCGCATAAACGGCGGCACAAGACTGAACTGGTCTAAATCCAAAGTTTCCCAGGGAATATGCGGATACGGCTGCAAACTCGGTTTGACATCGTTACCTTTGGCGTCTCTTTCCGGCTGATAAATCTCTTTGAGTTCGCCGCGCGCCGCATCTTCGACGAGCAAAGCCCAAGTGTTATCCGCTTCGCCGAGAGCAACTGCGTCGGCGTGACGCTTGCCGCCGTCGCGCCCTAAGGCTTCATCGGGACATTCGGTAACGTGCGGTCCGCCCATCACGACTTTTATTCCAGCCTCGCGCAGCGCGTCAGCAAATTTATACGCGCGCGCCACCATTCGGGTCATCGCGCCGATGCCGACGAGTTCGATGTTTTCCGCCTTACAGAACGCGACGAGTTCCGATTCTGTCATCGCTTTGGCATTGCCGTCAATCAAAACGACTTCGTGTTCCTTCGGCGTCAGCGACTGCAAAAGAAACATCCATAAATGCGGCATGAAATTTCTTGTTACGCCGTTGTCGGGATTATAGAGTAAAATTTTCATTTGATTTTTTTAGGAGAAACTTCAATAGATTTTATAAAAATCTAAACATATGGAATTTCGCTTGAAATTCAAGATTCGGTTTATCTCTTTTGGGAAAACACCGCTTAAATTACAAACGATTGAATTCTAAACAATCAAACTCAGTTTTAAGATTAAATTTAATTGAAAAGTCGTATGATAAACAATGCCCGTTGCCTTGTTTTAATTGCAGGAGACATTCAACTTTATGAAATATAAGTTACGCTTTTAAGCGGATTTTTGCAACCCGAATGCGAAGATGTAAATTTTGAATTTAACTTTTTATTTGATAGGCGCGTGTGAAATTACTTTTTAACGCTTTTCATTTGCGGCTGACAAACGGGTTATTGCCAAGCCAGAATCGCCACGGTTTTTCGGCGTATTCTTCCGCGTAATCAATGCCGACGCGCTTTCCGCAGGCAATTTCGTCGGATGTAATTTTCGCGCCCTCTTCAAGCCAAATTCTCCGCCCAAGTAAATCTTCGTCGTTAAATGTTTTGTCAATGCCAAGCGCAATGCAGAGTTTTCCCGGACCCGAAGTTAAGTTTGTATCTTTCACTCCCAGCCCGCGTCGCTCGCGCATCAGCTCGATTCCTTCAAGCGGTTCGACGGCGCGAATTAAAACCGCGTGCGGCGCGCCGAGTTCTCCGGCGACCGCGTTGAATTGATAATACATTCCGTAAATAAAAAAAATATAAACCGTGCCGCCGACGGCAAACATCGTTTCGGTGCGCTTCGTCCGGCGACCTCCGTAAGAATGCGCGGCTTTGTCTTCGATACCGCAGTAGGCTTCGGTTTCGACAATCATTCCCGAAACCCTTTCGCCCGTCGCTGCGGGAACGACTAGAATTTTACCGAGCAAATCCCGAGCGATCTGCAAAGTGCCGGCGCGCGTGTAAAATTCGCGGGAGAGTTTTGGCATAAGAAACTAGCCGCGGACAAACACGAAAATTCAAAAAAATTAAAATCATCTGAAAATCGGTTTTAATTTTCTATGTTCTGCTCGTATTTGTTCGCCGCTTAAATTATTTTCCGTAATCTTCCGGGTAGTAAATCAACTCGACCGCGTTGCCGCCGACGCCTTTGGTGTAAAAAGAAGATGTGCCGTCGCGGTGCGGTTTTATCGGACGATTTTCTCGTGCGGCGGCGGCTTCGAGTTCTTCAAGCGTTTCAACTTTTAATCCGAGATGCGTCGGATGTTTGGAATCGGGCGGCAGCAACGCGATGCCGAAACCGCGCCGGTCGCGCATCATCGCCCAATCTTCGTAAAGCGTTTCGAGCGTAAAACCCAAACGTTTATATTCTTCCACGTCCTTTCCCAAGTCATCGCATTTAACCGCGATATGGTCAACCGTTCCCGCAAACCGAATGTCGTTTTCATTTTTCATAAAAATTCCTCAAGAGGAAAATTTTATCAACTAATAGAGAGAGAGCGCAAAATAAAATCAACAATGAAACCGGATTATCCAAATTTCAATAAATCGGTTTTTTTTCCAGAAATGTGAATTGAGAAGCGGCGTTTACAATTATAAAGCCTTTGGTTAATATACATTTCGTTTCATTAAAAGCAGTTGGAACAAATTTTGCCTCTTGTGGCAAAACTAACGGGATTTGTCCCAATCCTTGCAGAAAACTAAAGGAGAAAAATTTATGTATGAATCGTTTATAGAACGAATCGGCAAATCGTTTTTCAACGTTTTTGCCGCATTTTGCCTCGTTGCCGTGTCTTCAGCGTTCGCGCAAACAACCGGCAATTTGCAGGGAATTGTCAGAGACCCGAACGGGGCGGTGGTAGTGGGGTAGATTTAGCTAACAGTTTTGCTTTGGGATTTGGAGCAGCTAACACTTTACCGCAGTCGCGTTTAGTAGACGTTTATCAAGAGCAAGATACTTTCTCAGCATCGCTTGGCAATCACTTTGTCAAATTCGGTTTCGATTTGCGGCAGCAAAAAGTTGACAATTTCTTTTTGCCGAATTTTTTAGGCTCTTATCGGTTCAGAGACGACGGAACGAGCGCATCGGCAATTACGCCGAATTGCCAACTCTGTAGATTTTTTACAGCCGATGCAAGAGTTCGTGGTGGCAATGCCACTGCTTTTGAAAACTTATTGCTCGGTCGTCCCGAACGAATTAATTTCGCTTTGGGTAATCCGAGAATCAAAACCAATCAAAATGATTTCTTCTTCTTCGTTCAAGACAATTGGCGCGTTCGCTCGAACTTAGCTCTCAACCTGGGTATTGCGCTACGAATATTCTTCAACGCCGTTTAATCCGATTATTGAAGAAGTGAATTTAACGGTTATTAAGCAAACTCGTATCAGTGAATCAATGCGGATAGAGTTTAGAGCTGAAGCGACGAACCTCTTGAACAGAAGAAACTTCGGCGTGCCTGATGCAATCACTGAAGATGCTTCTTTCGGAAATTTCGTCGGCAGCTTCCAAAACCCCGGTTTCAACTTCGGCGATTTCCGTCAATTACGATTTGGTCTGCGGTTCATATTCTAAAAGAGTATTTGAATTTTTAGACTATCTAGAGAAGGTGGTTAAACCTTCTCTTTTTTTGCTATTATGTTAATTTTCGCACTTGGCACATTATTATTTTATGACGCCGGATATTCTATACAAATTTGGATTTTCATTACCTTATGCTGAAAACCGTTGTAACAAAATGTCAGGTTGGCAAAATCTCCAACGCAAACCGAAACAACCTAAACGAATCATTTTTGCCGCTTTGTGAGGATATATCAAATTGGAAATGGTGAAGGTAAAAACCAAGATGAATCATTTTGCAATGAAAACCAAACTCTAAGTCAATGCTCTGCAATCAGTCTTTCAAACTTTACGAGAAATCAATCTTGTTCATCTCTCCGCGTAAGGTGAGTTCAATAAATATCTTTTTCAAACGGCGAAGAATTTACCGCAGTTGTCAGCGAATATACTATAATTCGCAAATTCAATTTTTTGGAGAAAAACCAATTATTTAACATTCAACACAGTATTTTGTTTGGTTTCAAAAATCCAGCAAAGTGAGTTTTACTAATAATTTATAAGGCTTTTAAATAATAAAACTATTTGGACAAGACCTGATTTGTTAATGGCACGTCATTTGCATTTTTGATTGAAAGTATAATCAATTGAGTTGGATTGCAGCAAAAAATCTAATTCATTTGATAAATATTTAGTCAAGGAGTTAAGATGTCAAAATTTTCATTCAAATCACTACCAATCATAATAATGAGTTTGCTTGTATTAGCGTCGTTTCCGCTTCAATTACAGGCTCAATTAACTCGCGGCGCAATAACCGGCACGGTTCGTGACGAATCAGGAGCGGTTGTTCCCGGCGCAACAGTCCGGGCTACCAGTGTCGGAACGAATGTAACGCGTGAATCGACAACCGATGAAAGCGGGTTTTACCGTCTTGGCGCGTTGGATCCCGGAGCTTATAGTATCGAAGTAGAAAAAACTGGATTTACTAAAGCTGAAAATCGCAATTTGCAAGTGAATACGGCTACTGAAGTAACTTTTGATGTAGATTTAACGGTAGGGAACGTCGCCGAAACAGTTGATGTTACAGCGCAAGCAGAAGCCATTACTCTTAACAAAACTAACGCCACAGTTGGTACAACGATTGAGACCAGACGGGTTGTTGAACTTCCGTTAGGCGCTACTCGTGATGTTAATAGCTTAGCACTGCTCTCGCCAAATGTTTTCTCCGCCCCCGGCTCATCGGGTATTTCTGCTAACGGGCAACGCGCTCGTAATAATAATTTTACGGTTGACGGTTCCGATAATAACGATATTACCGTGACGATTTCGACCGTTCCGGTTATTGCGGAATCGGTTGACCAATTTCAAATTCAAACCAATCCATATAGTGCTGAAAACGGACGCAATAGCGGAGCGGCAATCAATGTTACGACCAAGAGCGGAACAAACCAATTTCGAGGTTCAGTGTGGGACTATTATCGAGGCAGCGATCTAAACGCACTTGATAATATCGAAAAACGTACTTTGACTCGTCCGTCTCGGTTTAATCGTAATCAATTCGGTTTTAACATCGGCGGACCGATTTATTTCCTAAACTTTGGTGAAGGCGGTCCAACAATTTATGACGGGCGCGACCGCACATTTTTCTTTTATCTTTTCCAAGGAGACCGAACCCGTACCGGCGCACAACAAGGTGGAACGATAAGAATACCGACTCCGGCGGGTTTCGCGGCGCTTAACAATGTTTCCTTACGCGCGCCTCTCGTAACGCCCACCGGAACAATTCCGGGACAAACAGTTGCCTCTCGTCAAGCCGTTTTACAACAGTTATCTTTTTTGCAAAGTATATACGCGCAAAATCCGAGTTTTACAAATTTAGCGAATGTTTGTGTCAATCCAATTTCGCCCATTACGCCTACTAATCCCTGTCCAGGCGGTTCCCTTATTCAAACCGGACAAACCAATATAGGAATTTCACAACCAGTCAATGCGTATAACCATACGTTTCGGTTTGACCATAAGATAACTGACAATGATAACTTAACGGTAAGATACATCAATAATAAATCAGATTCACTAAATGCTGCTAGTAATCTAAACTTTGGAGACATCTTCTCAGGTAATGTCAGCTTGAAGGACCAGAATCTGGCAATCAGTGAAACGCACGTTTTCAGTCCATCTTTGATTAACGAGTTTCGATTTTCGTATATCGGACGCGAATTGAATTTTCCCGAAAACGCGCCAGAACGTTCGACGGTAACCATCGGAGGTTTATTCACTTTTGGTGGAGCAAGTAACTTTCCGCAATCGCGCATTACCGACTTTTATCAATTTGCCGACACTTTAACTTATACGGCTGGTAAACATACCTTTAAATTTGGAGCCGATATCCGTCGTAATTTGTTTGACAATTTTTCCGGTTTTGACGTGAAGGGAACGTTTGGTTTTACTAATTTGCAGGATTTCTTGAATAATAACGCTGCTACCTTCGCACAAGCGTCTTCGGCTGCTGATTTTCTTGCAAAACAGACCCAACAGTTTTATTTTGTGCAGGATGATTGGAGAATTACGCCGAGTTTGACGCTTAACTTAGGGTTGCGTTATGAAACTGCTAATATTCCGTTCGGATTTTTCGGAACCACCGATCCACAACAAAATGCGGCTTTAATTCCGAGACCGGTGAAGTCAGATAAGAATAACTTTGCTCCGATTTTCGGATTTGCTTATAGCCCGCGTTTTGAAGGCGACGGTTTAATGGGAAGGCTTTTCGGTGACGGCTTGACCGTGATTCGGGGCGGTTTCCGTACTGCTTATGACGTTTTGTTTTTCAACATCCTGACGGTTAATGCGGGTAACTTCCCATTTACTACCACTACTAGTCAAACCAATGTTGTGGACGTTTTTCCGAATTTAGCTCCGCCAACGTCGACTCCGGTCTTTAACCCTTTGGCACTATTTGTCAATTCGCCGGAAGATTTGAAGAACCCGGAATCGTATCTTTACAGTTTGAGCGTGCAGCGCGAAATTGCCAGACAATTTGTTTTAGAAGTTGGTTACACGGGCAGCCGTTCGATTAACCAAATCAACCAACTTCAGTTAAATCCGTCAATTTTGACCGAAGCACAAAGACAAACGGTTTTAACCACAGGCAATGCGAATTCGATTCCGTCTGCCCAAGCCAGACGAATCCTTCCGCAATTCGGCTCACGTATCCAAATTGCCAGCACAGCCCAGGCAACTTACAACGCCGGGTATATTTCTCTGAAAAAACGCTTCTCCAATAACTTGTTATTTGATATTGCTTACACCCGAAGCAAGTTATTAAGTAACAACGATGAATCTTTAGGTGTCGGCGCGATTACTGCTGGTTCTCCGCAGATTCCGCAAGACTTCAACAACTATGCGGTGGAAAAAAGCGTTTCGGCGTTTGACCGTCCGCATCGTTTCGTTGCTAATTTCTTGTATGAAGTACCGCTTCCGGAATTTCTCGAAAACAATGCGTTCACAAAGTTTTTGTTCGGCGGTTTTCAAACATCTGGAATCTTTACCTACCAATCAGGGCAACCGTTTACTATCTTAACGGGTGTTGATTCTAACGGAAACGGCACAGCGGGCGACCGACCGAACTTTAATCCGAATGGTATTTTTACCCCAGATCCTGTAACCGGAGGTCTTCGTTCCTTTACCAGCCCGTTAGTTGGCGGACGATTTCAAGTGCCGCTCGGCACAAACGGACTTCCGCTTGCTAATAGCTTGGGCAGCGGTAACTTAGGCAGAAACACTTTGCGTGCCGAAGGTTTTTACAACACTAACTTTAGCGTTGCGAAGCGATTTGTCCTGCCTTTCGGCGGTGGCGAAAGACATAATGTGTTAATTCGCGCCGACTTTTTGAATGCTTTCAATCAAGACAATTACGGTATTCCGGTTAATAACATGAATAGCGTAGATTTCGGAAGAAATCTCAACAATTTCGGCAATCGGTCAATTACACTTAGTGCTAAATATAATTTTTAGTCGAAGTTGAATTTAAATTTAATAGGGCATTGCTTAATCGGCAATGCCCTTTTTTATTATTGTGGACGGCGTGGTGTATAATCTGGTTTTTGTTATTTCGAGTTAAGATTAATCCGTTTATTTAAATTAATTTGAGTTTTTTCGGATTTAATTTCTTAGGCTGTTTATGAATTCCAGGCAAGTTTTACTCCTATCACTTTCAAAATCAACAACTTTTAAATTAATATTATTGAATTGGTAATAGGCACAAAGTTTGCTATTTTAGAATCTTGCATTTCCAACTTTCAGATTAAAAATAAATTTCCGCGCGGCAGAGCCGCGAGGTATTAGAAGAGTGATGGCTGCGTTGAATCATTACCGTCACCTTGATTTCTGATGTATTGTTTCATCGCTTCTTCCGAACTGTGTGCGCCGACCGTGCTGATGTAATAGCCGTCAGACCAAAACTCGCCGCCCCACAACTGTTTTTTGACTTCCGGCATCTGACGAAAGATTTCCTTGGCGGTGATGCTTTTGATGGTTCGCACGATTTTGTTGGACTATACATCAGCACCGACTGTACCAAAAAATGCACGTGCTCTGAGTCAGTTCCGATCTCCAGAAACTCATCTCATAGCGCAGGCTTATCTGTTCGCATATTTCTTTGAGTTTCTCATCAATATCCGGCGTAATGACGGCTTTCCGATATTTCGTCGGGCAGACCAGATGGTAAAGCAAAACACTGACATTGTGTTTTTTATGAATCAGTTCGCTCATCGGTCTAGTATATTCCGTAGCAAAGCTACGAGGAATTAAACCAATAAGGAACGATTAAAAGGAAAACCTAAGACCTTTCATTTAATTTGTTACATTGTTAGGCAGATGAACAGAGAAAATTTTAGCAACCTTCAAATTACGCCGCTTGGCGCAGGCGATTTGATTGACCGCGCCGTCAGGTTTTATCGCCGACATTTCTGGATGTTCATTTTTATTGCCGCGCCGCCGATCGTCGCTGGGACGCTTGTTTCCATCGGTTGGACAATTCTCGGACGCGAGGTGTTCGCCGTCGGGTTGTCGCGCGACGCGGGCGATATGATTGTTTATTATCTTTTCGCGTGGGCGGGAATGCTTATCATCTGGCTGACCGAGACGGTGGCGACTTTAACTGTGATGGGCGGCGCTTCGCGTAACTTCGTGCGGCATCTTTTGTTCGACGAACCGCTCTCATTCCGCGAAACTTACAAAAACGTGCGGTCGAGATTGGGCGGCTTAATCGTCGCTTCAATTATCATCGCCGTTCTGCTCGGCGTTATCGGCGCGACGGTTTTTTATTTCGGGCTGTTGATTACAGTTTTAGCGATTACCATTTCCACTGTCGCGTTCAGCTTCTCGCCTTTTCTAATTTTCCTCATCTCTTTTTTGCTGAGCGCGGCGGTTTTGTCCGCCGCCGCGTGGCTGTTTTTTTTGGCGGCGTCGCGTTTTGCGTATGTGCCGCAGGTGATGCTGGTCGAAGGACAAACGGTTTTTGCGGCAATCGGCAGAAGCGCGGCGTTGGCGAGCGGCAACGTCAAACGCTTTGCCGCGCTGTTTGTTTTTACGACCGTTGCCGCTTACTCGGCTCTTTCGCTTCTGTATCTGCCGCTCGGTTGGTATGCTTATCTCGAAGGCGTGCCGATTTTTGATTTTGGTTTCGACGCGGATTTGATTCCGGCGTGGTATGAAATCGCCAGCCAATTCGTCTGGCAGGCGAGTTTTATTTTACTGATGCCCGTATGGATGATCGGTTTATGTCTGCTTTACGTTGACGAGCGCGTTCGTCACGAGGGCTACGACATCGAATTGCTGGCAGCGCAGCGTCTGGGTGAGATTCCTGCCGTGCCGCAGAATTTTGTCAATCCTTTGCAGCCGGCTCTGGCGAACCCGATTTCGCCGGGGCAGCCGTCGAAACAAAAATCTTCGACATCGCCTTTGGGATTAAATTAAAATTTAGTTTTGAAATTTACAAAAATTAAGATTAAAGATGAACGCCGGTAATCCTCGATTTAACTCTAAATTTCATTCAGTCAATTTCGCGCGCCCCGTTTTGTTTTCGTTTATTTTGTGTTTTCTGTTTTCGCCCGTAATCATCTGTGCCATAACATTGCCGCAATACCGCGCGAATATAAACGACGCGAAAACTTTGATCGAAGATTTCGTTGACCTCGACGCCCCAGATTTTTCCAATTCCGAGTATCTGAAAATCGAACGCGAAACTTTGGCGCGGATACGCGCGGCGCTGCCAGCTTCGGAACGAGTCGAATGGCAAGGCGGAACTGTCGAAACGAATAATCAATGGCTGGCTGAAAAGCTCGACCGATTTGAAAGAGAGTCGCGCGCTTCGCCGAAACGCGCGGAGATTTTGGAAGAAATAGTCGAACGGCTCGACGCGCTCGAACGCAAAGTCGGCGAACTCGAAAATCCGCCCGCCGCAAGCCGCTCCAAAGACGAAGACAAACGCAAGCTGGCGGAAATTTTGCAGCGCGAAGAATATCAAAAACCCGAAGAGAAAGGCGAAAGTCTGCCGGAAAAAATATACAATCGCTTAATGAAATTGCTCGCCGAAATATTTCCGCGCCCGAACATTTCACCGTCTGCGGCGACGGATTTTTCATCGCTTTCGTTTATTCTGCAATTGGTTCTTTACGCTTTGATTCTGGGCGCAATCGGCTTTTTGATTCGTCGTTTCGCGCCGTTTTTCGCCAGTCAATTCCGTTTCAAAAGAAGAGCCGAAAAAAAGGAGCGCGTGGTTTTGGGCGAGCGTTTGGCGGCGGACGAAACGGCGCGGAATTTATTCGTCGAAGCCGAGCGGCTGGCGCGCGAGGGTAACTTGCGCGGCGCGATTCGCAAAGGCTACATCGCTTTTTTATGCGAGTTGAGCGACAGAAAAATTATCGGTCTTTCGCAGCATAAAACCAACCGCGATTATCTGCGCGACGTGCGCGGGCAAAGCGAACTGTATAAAAATATGAGCGGTCTGACGAATAACTACGAGCGGCATTGGTATGGCTCGGACGACGCGCGGGAAAAAGATTGGATGGAATTTAAGGAAAAATATCAAAAAGCCATCGGCGGTTGATTCGATGACAGATTTCAAATCTGAAATTTCAAATTTGCGTTTCGTATTTCAGAACGGATGAAACAAAAATTTCTCATATTTATAGCCTTGATTTTTCTGATTGTCGTTCTGGTCGGTCTAAACGCCGCCTCTTACGTGCAGAAGGAAAAAACGCCGGACAGCGAAGCGAACCCGAACCGCTCGACCTACAACGCGGGCGCGACCGGCACGCGGGCTTTTTACGATTTGCTGGCGGAAACCGGCATACCGGTTTCGCGCTGGCACGAACCGCCGTCCGTGCTGCTCGCCGCTGCCGACGGCGGCATAAACGCGCCGCAAACTTTTATCGTCGTCGGCGCAGTCAGACGCGAATTTGACGAAAAGGAAATCGAACAGATTCTGCGCTGGGTCTCAAATGGCGGAAAACTGGTCGTCGTTGACCGCGAGCCGCCGCTTGAATTCGTCAAAACGACGGCGGCGTGGCGCGTTTCGGTTGTCCCGGAAATCGAGCCGACGTTTTTCAGCATTGATCCGTCAGACCAAAAACAGATGACGGAAAAAATCGCCGCCGCGCGTCCGTCGCAACCGACCGTTTACACAAGCCGCGTCAACGCCGTTCAGCCTTCGCGTTTTGCCTCGTCAATAACTTTTGAGCGTTTTGCGAACGGCGATAATTCGGCGAATGAAACGCTCTCCGCGCCCGGCGATTCTTCAGGCGACGATAAAAAAAATTATGACGAAGACGCACTGCCGCCAAATGTATTCACCGAAAAAACAGGCGACGCGGTTAAAACTCCCGCGCCCGCCGCGCCGGTCGCGCATCTGGCGGGCGGCGGAAAAACGCTGTTCGCCGATTTCCCTTTCGGCGCGGGACAAATAGTTTTTTTGACGGATCCATACATCGTCTCGAACGGCGGCATTAATCTCGTTGACAACGCGCAGTTGGCAATTAACATCGTCGCTTCCGGCGACGGTCTGATTGCCTTTGACGAATTTCATCAGGGCTACGGCGCGGGCGAAAATCGTCTTTTGGGATATTTTGCGGGAACGCCGCTCGTCGCCGTTTCCCTGCAATTCGCCGCCCTGCTCGGTTTGATTTTGTTTTCTCAAAGCCGCCGTTTCGCCCGCCCGCTGCCCGAAAGCGAGCCGAATCGTCTTTCAAAACTCGAATACGTCGCGGCGATGGCTGAACTTCAGCAGCGAACGCGAGCTTACGATTTGGCGATTGAAAACATCTACACGGACTTTCGGCGGCGGGCGGCACGATTAGTGGGAGCCGATAATTATACGAATTCACACAAGGACTTAGCGCGGCTCATCGCCGAACGCGCTCGGCTAGACGCTGCCGAAACGGAAAATCTACTGTTCAAATGTGAAGAAATTATTCGCGGCGAGCCGACGAACCGACGCGAAGTGTTGGATTTAACGAGCCGTCTGCGCGAAGTTGAGGAAAAATTAGGATTGAAAAGACAGAAAAAGATATAGCTGAAATTGCGCTGAGTCAAGAGCCTAACAATAAGAAGGCGATTGAGGTAAATAAAATTGTTGTAACAAACGTTGCTTGGCAAAACCGCAGCGGCTGAATTTGTTTTCGTTAAATTTTTATGACGGCTTCCTCTTTGCTTCTGTTAATAATTTTGTTCTTTATAACCAGCGCAATTGGCGTTGTGACCGGCAGCAATTCTTTAATCACTGTTCCGGTAATGTTCCAGTTCGGCATCGAGCCGCGAGTCGCCGTCGCTACGAATATGTTCGGCTTGACGTTTATGGCAATCGGTGCGACGATTCCGTTTTTAAGACAAGGCACGATTGATAAAAAAAAAGTCTCGCCGCTCGTTTTGTTAACGCTTATCGGTTCGGCAATCGGCGCGGCGTCGGTCGGTTTTATCTCTGACAAAACGATGCCGATTATCGTCTCGGCGGCGATGATTATCGTCACGATTTTCACTTTGGTAAAACGCGACGCAGGCGTTGCGAAAATCGAAAGCGTTTCGCCGAACTCTTTGATAATCACTTACGTTCTGACATTTCTCCTGGGTATTTACGGCGGACTTTATAGCGGCGGCTACGTGACGATGCTGACCGCTTCGCTCGTCGCATTTTTCGGAATGACTTTCACCGAATCGGTCGCTTCGACTAAACTGATCAATGTTTTTTCGTCTTCGATTGCCACCGTTATTTTTATGTGGCAGGGTTTGGTTGATTATAAATTAGGCGCGATTTTGGGCGTCACGATGTTCGTCGGCGCATACGCTGGAGCTTATACCGTAACGAAATTAAACGACGTTTGGCTGAAACGAGTTTTTCTCGCAACCGTGCTTATTTTAGCTTTGAACATGCTGATTTTTGATTTGCGTTAAAACGCCTGCCGATTGTTACCGTAACACTTTCACCAAAACTTTCGTAAATTTTTTCTTAAACGATACCTTTCTCGGCGTGGTCAAAAATCGCACGTTGTTCGGTATTTGCACTGGCGGCAACGCGGCGTTGCGTTTTGATAATTCTTGTAATAATTGCCAATTCGCCTCGAAAACTTCCATAGTCTCTCGGTTTTTTTCCGACGCGTCAAGTTCGGCTTTTACTTTGACGAGCATTAATTTGTAGGCGAGGCGAACATCGGAATTTGCGCCGAGAATGTTTCCGCGGGTAATTCCCAACAAGGCTTCCTGACCGTAATTATTGACCTTTAACATCAATTCGCCGTTCCCGTCTAAAAAAGGCTCGCTTTGGGCTTCGAGATGATTGTAAAACTTTTTAACTTCCTCATGGTCGGCAAACAGCCGTTCTCTTAGGGCATTGTCAATCATCGGCTTAAGCTCTTGCCGATATTTTTCCCACGTTTGCTTTTCTCCGAAGATGCGTTTCTTTTCCGCCTTTCTGCTATTCTCGATGTCTTCCAAAGTCACTGTATCTTCGACAAAATCGAGCCGCATTGAAAGCAGATGCTTTTGTAAATTAAGCCGCGCCATCTCCGCCGAAGGATAATCGCGGTAAGCGGAATCTATGTTGAAGTATCCGGTCAAATAATATGTCCCTGCAAAAAGCGGCATCAATACCGGCATTGTCAGCAGTTCGGTAACGAAATATTTCTTTGAGGTGAATGCCATTTCCGTAAAATTCCGCAGCCCGAAACTTCGCATAATCGGTCCGTCAATTTGAGGATATTTGGTGACGTGAAAAAGCATCGCCGGTCGTTTGTTCGTATACTTCTTAAAACTTCTGGCGAGTCCTTTCGGCGTAGTCATTCCGAAATCGTTGATGAAATCGCGCGAGCTGGAATTCGGAAAATAGAAATTCATAATTTTTCCCACAAAATCAGCGCAATTTTTAAACATCACGTTAAAGTTATTATTTTCGCCCGTCGTACTGTATTTCTCGATAAAACGGGCGTCCTGTTCGGCGGTAGTTTTTACCGTAAAAGCGTAAAGGTCGCGGTTAAAGCCCTGTCCGACGCTCATTGACCACCTTCCGGGCGCTAAAGTGCCGTCCGACATCGCCGGAATAATTTTCGACAGGTATTTGGCACGATTCGTTTCGTCTAAAAGCGTGCGAATTTCACCATTGACGTAGAGCGGAACCGCCTGTTCGGAATCAACGCCGTAAAGATACGGCATCAGCGGCATCGCCAGCCATTCATAATTTTTATCCGCGCCAAAATTCGGGTATGTAGCGATAACCACGCCCTTTTGCTCGTCATCACGACATTTTCGTATCGCTAACGGCGAATCGGCGCAAACATTCGAGATGTAGATAGCGATATGCCCGGCTCCGGTCATTTCTCCGCTCGTGCCATGCGCTTCGTGAAGCAAAAAGGCGATGTCGGCATTTACTGTTTGCGGTGCGAGAAAAAATAGAACAAGTGAAAAAATCAAGGAAAATTTCATAACAACCTTATTAAATTAAAAACATAAACTACTGAATTAAATTAAAAACATAAACTACTGAAAATTTCAAGTATTCAAAAAGCGATACTGTCAATATATTTCTATTGTAATATATTCATTCTTTTATCAATGTATGATAGATTACCTCTTAAAATGCTTACACATACACCAACCACCGTCGCCCATATTACGGGCGAACTCGGCAAAGTCATCGTCGGGCAAGACGCGGTTATCGAACAAATTTTAGTTGCCGTCCTCGCCGAAGGACACGCGCTGCTCGAAGGCGTTCCCGGCACGGCGAAAACTTTGACCGTCAAAATGTTGGCGCGAATCGTCGGCGCGAATTTTTCGCGCATTCAATTTACGCCGGATTTGATGCCGTCCGACATTACCGGAACAAACGTCTTCAACGTACAGTCGTCGCAGTTCGCCCTGCGGCAAGGTCCGATTTTCACCGATATTCTGCTCGCCGACGAAATCAACCGCACGCCGCCGAAAACGCAAGCCGCGCTGCTCGAAGCGATGGAAGAACGCCAGACGACGATTGACGGCGAACGCTACGGGCTTTCACCGATATTCACAGTTTTGGCAACGGAAAACCCGATTGAATACGAAGGAACCTACCCCCTACCCGAAGCGCAGCTCGACAGATTTCTGCTGAAAATTTTGATTGATTATCCGCAGGCGGAGGCTGAACTCGAAATCGTTTCGCGCTGGGACGCGGGCTTTAACGCCCGACAATTGGAACAAGTTGAAATCGCGCCGCTGACCGAAGAAATGTCAATCCAGAATTGTCGCGCTGAAGTTAAAGCGATGCGAATGGAAGCGGGCGTTCAAAAATACATCGTCGAAATTGTTAGAAAATCGCGCACGCATCCGACGATTCTCTACGGCGCAAGTCCGCGCGCCTCGGTCGCGCTGCTGCTCTGTTCAAAAGCGCTCGCCGCGATTCGCGGGCGCGATTTCCCAACGCCCGACGATGTGCGCGACATTGCGCCGCCCGTTTTGCGTCATCGCCTCGCTCTGCGAGCTGAAGCCGAACTCGACGGCGCGACGACCGACGCGGTGATTTCCGATATTTTGAAAACTGTCGAAGTTCCGCGATAAAATAGAAAAATAACCACGAAATAACACGAAGCGACACGAAATAAATCAAAAAATTTTCGTGTCGCTTCGTGTTATTTCGTGGTTCTCTGATTTATCCTGTCTATCCTGTTATTCCTGTAAATTTTTTCTTTGTTATAATAATTCAGTTATGAAAATCGCAGTAGCAATGAGCGGCGGCGTAGATTCTTCATCGGCAGCCGCGCTTCTCAAAGAACAGGGACATGAACTCGTCGGTTTTACGATGCAATTGTGGAATCAACGGCGTGGCATCTCGGTTGACGAAAACGGCGACCCGCTGCCGTCGCGCTGCTGTTCGCTCGATGACGTTTATGACGCTAGACGCGTGGCTGAATCGCTCGGCATTCCGTTTTACGTTTTAAATCTCGAAAGCGATTTTGAAAAATCGGTCGTCGAACCGTTCGTTCAGAGCTACCTCGACGGCGAAACGCCGATTCCGTGCGTCGCCTGTAATTCGCGCCTTAAATTTGCGTCTTTAGATAAACTCGCGCAATCGCTCGGCTGTGACAAAGTGGCGACCGGACACTACGCGCGTGTCGAATACGATGCGGCGGCGGATCGCTATCGCCTATTTCGCGGGCGCAATCATTGGAAAGACCAGAGCTATTTTCTTTGGGAATTAACGCAAGACCAGCTTTCCCGCGCCTATTTTCCCCTCGGCGAAATGCTGAAATCGGAAGTGCGCGACATCGCCCGCGAAGCGAATTTATACGTCGCCGAAAAACAGGAATCGCAGGAAATCTGTTTTGTTCCCGACGGCAAATACTCGGAATTTATTGACAGGTATCTAACGCACGAAAACCGCTCGGACGAACTGCCAGAAAAAGGCGAAATCGTCAACACGCGCGGCGAACGAATTGGCGAGCATTCGGGCATTCACCGCTACACCATCGGACAGCGCAGGGGCTTGGGCATCGCTCACGAAAAACCGCTTTACGTCGTGCAAATCGAACGCGCAAGAAATCAAATCATTGTCGGCGAAGCGGAAGAATTAGACTGCCCGGAATTTACGGCAAAAGGCGTCAATTGGGTCGCGTTCGATGAGCCGTCAGAACCCATCTGTGCCTCCGTCAAAGTTCGTTACCGCCACGAACCCTCGCCCGCGACGATTTACGCCTTGCCCGAAAATCGCGCCCGCATCGTTTTCGACGAAGCGCAACGCGCTATCACGTCCGGACAAGCGACGATTTTTTACAACGGAGAAGAAGTTATTGGCGGCGGTTGGATTGTGAAAAATTTATGATCAAGGTTTAAGCCGCGTTAATTTCTTTCACGGCGATTTTCAAATCATCCAATCAATTTATTTTTCGTTTGTATCGTTGAAGAATCTTTGATTGAAAGCGGTCGTCGGTCGCGTGTTTGTTTTAATAAAATCTCTGCTGCTCGAAACCATGACGTTATTCGCCGAGAGCGTCGTTCCCGTTGAGCGTTGAAATTCCGAGATGGCTTTGTTTAAGTCGGTCTGCGCCTGAAGTTCCCTGCCGCGCGCTGCCAGCAATTCGGTCTGTCTCTGCAAAACCAAATAAAACGTCGTCACGCCCGAACGAAATTGCCGCTGCTCGCTTTCGTAAAGCTGTTCGGCGGATTGCCGCGAAGCAAGCGCGGAAGATAAACGCGCTTCGGCGGAATGCAGAGCCTGTAAGGAATTTCTCACTTCGGCTTCGATAATTTGTTCTTGCTGCGCTCTGGTGTTTCTGATTTGCGTGCCTTCAGCCAATGAGCGACCAAGATTGGCTTCGGCGACGCGGTTGCCGAACGGCAGCCCGATTTGCACGCCGACGCGGTAAGTCGGATAGCGTTGCGCGAAAATATCGCCGAGCGAATTAAAGAAACCTCCGACCAAACCGCCGGGCGGCGAACTGACGGTCGTCGTCGGATTGATGACGAGCGGCGGCAGATTCTGCGCCGCCGAAAGCTGATTGATTCGCGCCAACAATTCGGTATTGACAGTGCCCGTCGTGCGCGTGATTTCGTTTGCCGTTCCCGCTAAACCCGCCGACGTATAATTGCCAACAAGATTGATTTGCGGTTTCGTCTGCTCGCGGAAAAAACGCTCGTCAATTCGATTGATTTCAGCGTTCGTTTGAAGTTGGACGATTTCCGGGCGATTTTGCAGAGCGTCGGCGACGGCGAGTTCCAGAGCGACGCGGGGCGGTTCAAGACTGACTTCGGAAACCGGCGTAATCGGGCGCGACCATTCGGCGGCGTTTCTGTCGGTCAGCATCAGAGTTTTCAGATTATTTTCTGCCCGCGTAACATCTTCCTGCGCCGTATAAACGCTCTGCTCGAAAGTCGTGATTTGCGTCGTCGCTGCGATAATGTCAATCGGAGCGAGAACGCCTTTGCCGACTAATCGCTGATTGCTTTCAAGCTGCGTTCGAGCCTGTTTGACGGCATCAATCTGAACTTGCAAATTTCGCAATGCGAATACTAAATTCCAATACGCTTGTTCAACTTGCGCGATAACTTCGATGGCGCGCTGGCGAAACTGCGCGTCGGTCAGACTTAAATTTTTCTTGGCGATTTCGATGTTGCGGCGATTATTGTCGAACCGTAAACCGCGCCAAAGCGGTTGAATGTAAGTTAAGTTTATCGCGCTCGGAAACTGCGGGTTGAGCAAGGCGTTTTGGTTGTTTGTTGTCGTTCGCGCTGAATAAAAATCGGCGGTGTATGAGCCGCCCGCGAACGGCGAGAAACCGCTCGCTCCGAAGTTCGAGCGAAAATCGCTTTGCGTCACCGAGCCGCTCGCGCCCGCGCCGCCGATGGTCGAAGCCGTCGGCGTCGTGCGCCGTTCGTAATAGCTTTCGCCGACGAGTTGCGGGTCATAAATACCGCGCGCTCCTCTTAAATTAAATTCGGCAATCTGCACATTGATTTTCGACGAATCAATGTCGTTATTGTTTTGCAAAGCCAGCGTAATTGCTTCTTCCAAAGTCATCGGCATTTGATTCGTCATATCAACGCCGACGCGCTCGGCTGACGGCAGTGGGCGCAGCGGCGCTTCAAAATTCGGCGCGACGGGCGGCGGATCGTCGGGCAAAACCGTGGGCGCGACGCCGCCGGAAGTTCCGACATTCTGCGTCGGCGTTTGCTGAATGACGGTATTCGGATTGGCAACCTGTCCGCTCGGCGTGATGCCCGGCGTTTGCGGCTGATTTGGCAAATTCGGTTGCTGCTGAGCCGGCTGTGACGGATTAGCGGCAGGCTGCTGCGTAGTTGGCTGTTGTGTCGTCGGCTGAACGGTTTGCGGCTGAGTTTGCGTCGGTTGCTGTGTCGGCGGTTGGACAGGCGGAGTCGCCGGCGGCGTTTGCGCCGCCGCTGATGAAGCCGTAATAAGAATTGAAAAGAATATCGAAACTGCTTTCTTTGTCATAACACAAATTTCCGTGTCAAAGTTTTCAAGTCTTTAGCGTATGCCAATTTGTTGAAAAACAGGCTAAAGTTTGAACCCTAAATTATTGCTTGCTCGAAGCCGCTGGGTTTAAGTCTCGCTCGCCACGCTGACATCTTCGTCTTTTACTTTCCTCTGTTTTTTAGGTTTTCTGAATATCGCCGTCGCTCGTTCATAAACCGGACGCAGATTGTTAACTTTAAATCTTTCGTAACCCGCAGCGATGCGCTGCCAGACGGTTGATTCTTGCGCGTCGTCAAACAGCGAATAGAAAACCGGAACCGCCAGCAAAGTTAAAAGCAGACACATTGATTGCCCGCCGACAACTAGAATCCCGATTGAGCGATTTGTCGCCGCACCCGCGCCGCTGCCGACGACAAGGGGAATCATTCCGGCGACGAGCGCAATCGTCGTCATCAAAATCGGTCGCAGACGGTCGCGGTTCGCCTGGATAATCGCGTCGTAACGCTCCATTCCACTGGCGCGTAAATGGTTCGTGTGGTCAATCTGCAAAATTGCGTTTTTCTTGACGATGCCGAACAGCAAAAGAATTCCGAGCGCGGAAAAAATGTTCAAAGTTTGACCGGCAATCAAAGTTGAGAGAAGCGCGAACGGAATCGAAAGCGGCAGCGTCAGCAGAATTGTAACCGGATGAATAAACGATTCAAACTGCGCCGCTAAAATCAGATACATAAACACGAACGATAGCAGAAACGCCAGCATAAAAGAATCGTAGGCGCGTTCGAGTTCCTGCGATTGTCCGGTGACGCCCGTGCGGTATTCCTGTGCCATATTCAAAGATGCGGCGTGTTTTTGCAGCACGGCAAGCGCGTCGGATTCCGAAGCGTTGGGCGGCAGACTCGCGGAAATCGTCACTTGCCGTTGACGGTTTAAGCGATTAATCGAAGCCGGACTCAAACCTTCTTTAAGTCTAACTAATTTTTCTAATCCGACCGTGCCGCCGTTTGACGAAGCGACCGTGAAATACTGCAAACTGTCGCGCGTTCGGCGAAAAGGCTCGTCGGCTTGAATCAAAACGTCGTATTGGTCTGAGCCTTCGCTAAACGTCGAAACGCGCTGACCGGCGGAAAGAATGTTCAACGCCTGCGCGACATCGCCCGCCTGCACGCCCAAATCAGCCGCCTTCGCGCGGTCAATCAAGACGCGGATTTCCGGGCTACCCAATTCCAATGAGCGGTCGGCATCGCGGAAAGTATCATCCGCTCGAAGTTTTTCAACCAACTGATTTGAGTATTCGTCGAGTTTTTGAATATCGGGTCCGGCGATGAAATAACCGATGCCCGAACCGCCGCGCCCCAATCCCAAACTGTTGCCGATAGAAGACGAACCGGAAACATTCACGCGGTAATCTTTCGATTGATATTTTTTGACAATGCCGCGCGTTTTATTTATCAAATCAGCTTGCGAAAACTTGCGCTCGTCAACCGGCACAAGGCTGACATTAACATTGCCCGTGTTGGTTGCGCCGCCGCCCCAGCCGCCGACCTGCACCAATGTATTCTGCAAACCCGGAAGCTGTTCGCGGACGTCGCGCGCGATTCGTTCGAGAATAGATTGCGTGGCGGCGAGGCTTGTTCCCTGCGGTCCGCGCAAGTTGATGCTGAAAGCCGATTCGTCTTCGTCCGGCAAAAACGCCATTCCGACGTAATTGAAAAGCGGATAAATCGAAGCGACGGTGATAACGCAAAGCAGCACGACCGCCCAGCGGAAACGCATTGAAAGTCTTAAAAGCCAAGTGTATGAGCGGTCAATTTTGTCGTAGAACCAGGAATTTTTTGAATCGTCCTTTTTCCTTTGTCTCTCATCCTTTATCCTCGGTTCGTTGTTTGCCGCCAGCATTCCATCACCGGAAATTTCAGACCGTTTATCAATCTCCGCGTCACCGTGTCTCTGCGTCTCCGCGTCGCTTCCTTCTTCCTCACGCGGCTTAATCCAACGCGCCGCAAGCATCGGCGTCAATGTGAATGAAACGATTAAAGAAACGGCAATCGCCGCCGCCGATGTCAGACCGAACGAGGACATAAACCTTCCGACGATGCCGGTCATAAAGCCGACCGGAATAAACACGGCAAGTAAGGAGAGCGTCGTCGCCAGAACAGCCAAACCAATTTCGCGCGTGCCTTCAACCGCGGCTTGAAACGGATGCATTCCCTTTTCTTCGACGAAGCGGTAGATGTTTTCCAATACGACAATCGCGTCGTCAATCACGATGCCGACCATTAAAGTCAAAGCGAGCATCGTCATCTGATTCAAGCTGTAACCGAACCAGGCGATAATGGCAAACGAAGCGATAATCGAAACGGGAATGGCGAGCGCGGCAATAATCGTTGAACGGATATTCCATAAAAACAGAAAGACGACGACCGCTGCTAAAATGCCGCCGATGATTAAATGTTCTTCGATGGCGTGCAACGAGTTTTCGATAAATTCCGATTGATCGCGCGTAACGGCAACTTTCACATCGGGCGGTAACGTCGGAATGATTTCCGCCATTCGCTCTTTCACGCCGGCGATTAAAGCGATGGTATTCGAGCCTGCCTGTTTCCGAACGGCGAGCGAAACCGATTGCACGCCATCGAGCGAGGCGGCGGTTGACGGCTCGACTCCGCCGTCTTCGACCCGTCCGATGTCTTTTATTTTTATCGGGTAATTGCTGCGCGTTGTGATGACGATTTCGTTGAAATCTTTGACGTCTTCGACTTTGCTCAACGTGCGCAGCGTAATCGCGCGCGTGCCTTCGTTGACCGTGCCGCCGGGCAATTCCTGATTCTGCGCTCGGATGGCGTTGGAGACTTCCGTGACAGAAAGATTGAAGGCGCGAAGTCGGTCGGGGTTGACGTAGATTTTTATCTCGCGCTGGCGACCGCCGAAGATTTGCACTTCGCCGACGCCTTCGGCGTTTTCGATGCGCTCCTGAATTTGATTTTGAACGAAATCCGTTAACTCAACGACCGAACGCGGCGCGCTGACGGCGTAAATCAAAACCGGCATCGAATCGGGGTCGGACTTGCGGACGACCGGCGGGTCCGAGGTTTCCGGCAGGCGATTGACCACGCCGCTGAGTTTCTGCTGAATTTCCTGATACGCTTGATCAGGGTCTTTGTCGAGATTAAAAGTCAGCGTAACGTTTGAGCGACCTTGCGAAGAAGTCGAGCGCATTTCCTCGATTCCGGGAACGGTGTTGACCGCGCCTTCGATAATATCGGTTATCTCAGATTCGATTTCTTCGGGAGCCGCGCCCGTGTTGTTCGTCTGCACGCTCACGGTCGGCAAATCAATTTTCGGAAAACGGTCAACGCCGAGCGTAAAAAAGCTAAAGCCGCCCACGACCGTCAAAAATAAAACGATGACGGTTGCGAATACGGGACGATGAACGCAAATTTCAGCTAGCCATTGCATAAAGATTTAGTTTTTAGTTTTTAGTTTTTAGTTTTTGGTTTTTGGTTTACGGCTTAGCTTCAGACTTTCTGGTTAAACGGTAAACCAGTAACCAAGAACTAAAAACTAAAAACCAAAACCGTCTTATCAAAATTGCACTTTCGCGCCTTCATAAAGTTGCGCCAAATTACTCGTCGCTACAATTTCGTCGGCGTTGACGCCGTTGATGATTTGGACGAATTCGTTTTCTTCGGTTCCGAGCTGGACGACGCGCAGTTTCGCTACGTTTTCCTGTATGACGAACACGCGATACGACTGCGTGCTTTCGTCATTGAAGACGGCGGTTTTCGGCACGAATACGCCGTTGCTTCCGCCTTCGCGGTTGATTCTGACCGTCGCAAACATTCCCGAACGCAGCGCGTTGTCGCCGTTTTCAATCGCGGCTTCGACCACTGCCGCGCGCGAAGTAGGGTCAATCGCCGGATTGACCGCCGTTACCGTGCCGCTGAATTTTCTATCTTTGTAGGCGTCAACCTCGATGGAAATGCCGCGCCCGATTGAGATGAACGGCACGTTGGCTTCGGCAACTTGAATCTGAAGTTTAATCGGATTGACGCGCAGAAGCGTGGCTACCGGCGTTGCCGATGTCACGTATTCGCCGACAGCAACCGGGCGATTGCTGATAAAACCGGAAAACGGCGCGCGAATAATCGTATCGGCGACGGCTTGCTCTGCCGTCCCGACCTGCGTCCGTGCCGCTTCAACCGACGCTTGCGCGCTTTTGATCGCCTGATTATTTTGTCTGGCAGCGTTTGAAGCGGCTTCGAGCGCC
Organism: Pyrinomonadaceae bacterium; assembly: GCA_030448055.1. Classification (GTDB taxonomy): domain Bacteria; phylum Acidobacteriota; class Blastocatellia; order Pyrinomonadales; family Pyrinomonadaceae. Next base: position 583,765 of record JAUJNR010000001.1, on the reverse strand, counting down.
TGTTTCGCCGCATTCAGACGCGCCCGCGCCGTGTCGCGCTGAGTTCGATATTGTTCATAAACAACAAGTGAAACATCGCCCGTTTCGACCAATTCGCGGTAACGCTTTTCGTTCGCTTCTGCTTGGCGCAGTTCGGCAGCCGTCTGTTCGTAACTCGCATTCGCGGCGCGGACTTCCGGTATCGCCGTCGCGCTAAAAGTTCCGTTCGGCGACAAACCCAGACGCGCTTCGGCTTGGCGCACGCCGGCGATTGCCTGCGTCACGCCGGCTTGGGCTTCCGCCAAACGCAGCCGCGCGTCCTTGTCGTCAATTCGCGCAATCACGCTTCCCTGTTGAACAAATTGCCCGACATTCGCCGATACGTTGACGACTTTGCCAGCCGCTTTCGGCGCGATGTCGGAGGTTTCGTCGGCAGTTAAACTGCCCGTCGCCTGTATAAACGCCGGAATCTCGCGCCCGACGGATTTATCAACCGTAACGCTGACCGGCGCATTCTCATTCGCCTGATTCGCGTTAGAATTTTCTCGCCGCCCGCTCGCCGATTCAGTTTTGCTGCAAGCCAAAAAAGACGACGTGATAAAGATGCCGATTAGTGTTTTTAAAATGATTCCCCGCCTCGATAAATTGAAAGCCCGCATAAAGTTTCGGTTAAGATGTAAATTTTATAATAAACAGTTGAATCTAAAAACTTTGATTTGTAAATTTTTGTAAATCGAATTCGCTTTCAGCGATTCAAGTTTCAGGTTCAAATGCTCAACCTAAAACTTGAAACTTGAATCCTGAAACCAATCCGGTTATAAAATTGAAGTATCGAAAATTAGAAAGAGGTGGAAAATTATGCAGGAAATTACCGCAACCGAATTGAAGAAACGAATGGACGAGGAGCGCGACCTACAACTCGTTGACGTGCGCCAGCCGGACGAATACGCCTTTGCGCGCATCGAAGGCGCCAAACTGATTCCGCTCGGCGAAATCGTGCAGCGGATAGACGAACTCGACGACTCGAAAGAACTCGTTCTGCAATGCAAAGCGGGCGGGCGCAGCGCGCAGGCAATCGAATTTTTAACCCGCGCCGGTTACCAGGGCAAAATGACGAATCTGCGCGGCGGCATCACTGCCTGGTCGAATGACGTTGATCCGAAAATTCCAAAGTATTAAATCGCACGATTCGTAAATTTCTCAATTCTCGCCGCCGCCAGCCGGATTTGCATATGGCTTTCGCCGAGCTTTTCCTTTCGACTCGCATAGCCTTCGAGTAGAAGACGCATTCTAGGTTCTGTTGACATAAGAAATTGTTTTTCAATTGCCGCTCGCTTTAGCTAGTGGTCAAGTTCAGCAAAAAGCCGGCTTTAGCCAAATTTCTGAAAAACATCTATTTTCCTTTTGGCTTCAGCCCAAATTAGGTTAAAGCCAAAAGGAAAAATACTTACGCGGAAGATTCGGCTAAAGCCTTTGTTTATTAGAAATTTGTCCACTAGCTGAAGCTAGTGGCAATTTATGAATCCTTATGTCAACAGAACCTAAAACGCCGCGCTTTTATTTTCATCTGATTATTGACAGTTTAAGCTCTTCGCTTACGCGCACGATTTTCATTCGTTCCCGAACTTTCGTCCGGCACGCCAAAATCGGTTTTTCCTGAGCCGTATCCTCCAGCCAAATCCGGCAGTTGGCGCAGTCGCCGTTCCAGCAGAAATCGCCGTAGGAAATCGTGTCTATTGAAAGATATTGAAAGCAGCGCAGCAGCGTATTATTTTCGGGAACTTCGCGCCGCTTGCCTGTAATTTCAATTTCTACTAATCGCTCGAACGGCTCGAAAATGTCGCTTTCCGTCATAAATTTGAATTTGAAGTTTGCCGGTTAGATTTCATTTCCGAATTGAATACCGAAGTTTGGAACTTGAAACCGATTCGGCTAAACTATCTCACACACGGAGGAGAATTTAAAAAATGTCTTTAGTAATTTACACGAAACCGGGCTGTCCGTATTGTGAGAGGGCGCGGGATTATTATGCTGAAAACAACGTCGCGTTCACCGAATATGACGCGCAGAACGATAAAACGCGGCAGAAAGAAATGCTCGATTACTCAGGCGGCGATTTGGTCGTGCCGTGTATCGTCGAAAACGGCGAATACATCCAATCCGGCTGGGGCAATCCGCCGCGCGGCTGAACGATTATTCCCGATTAATCGGCAGTTCGCCGACATAAAAAAGTCCAAAGTCCAAAGTTCCAAGTCCAAAGTCGAAAACCATTCTTGACTTGAGACTTTGGACTTTGGACTTCTGACTTATTTCGGTCTATGATGACAAATTAAATTCCGGCAATCTAAAATCAGAAAAACACAATCTAAATTCTTCAATGGTTGGCGAGCGAATAAATCAATACCAAATTTTAGAAAAAATCGGCGCGGGTGGGCAAGGCACCGTTTATAAAGCGCAGGATACAAAACTCGACCGCACGGTCGTCATCAAAGTTCTGCCGCCGGAACTCACCGAAAAAACCGCGAACTTCCGCCGCTTCGAGCGCGAAGCGCAGCTTTGCTCGCAGCTTGACCATCCGAACATCTGCACGATTTACGATTTTCACGACGCGAACGGCACGTTTTATATTGCGATGCAATACGTCGCCGGAAAAAACGTGCGGCAACTCGTCGCCGGTCGTCCGCTTGATTTAAAAAGCGCGATCAGCATCGCCATTCAAGTTTGCGACGCGCTCGCCTACGCGCACTCGAAAAACATTATTCACCGCGACATCAAAGCCGGAAATATAATGGTGGCTGACGGAGGACAGGCGAAAATTCTCGATTTCGGTTTGGCGAAACTGATGGAAGACGAACCCGCCGCGCATCTTGAAGGCTTAGACCGCACGGAAATTACCGAACTCGGCATTCCCTATGGCACGGCGACTTACGCCGCGCCCGAACAAGCCAAAGGCGAGCGCACCGACCACCGCGCCGATATTTTTTCGACCGGCGTTTTATTGTATGAAATGCTGACCGGCATCTGGGCTTTTCAGGGAAAAACCGTAATTGACGTGCGCCACCAAGTTCTATACGGCACGCCGAAACCGCTCACCGAGATGCGCCCCGAACCGCTGCCGCCGCAGCTTCAACAAATTATTGACCGAGCCTTAGCCAAAGACCCGAAAAATCGTTACCAGAGAATCGCGCAGATGCGCGACGAGCTTCGGGGAGTTTTACAGGAGATTTCAGGAATGCCTATTTTGCAGGGCGATACTTTTACGCCGCACCACTTGGACGACAATCCGGTGAAGCGCGCTTGGAATTGGCTGACCGGAAAATCGAGCGCAGGCGATTCGACGACTTCGATTCAGCGCACGCAGTCGGTTTCCAATCCGCCGACGTTTTCACCCGACACGACTTTAACGGCTGGCGGAGTGGAGAAGAAAAGCGTGGCGATTTTGCCGTTCAAAAATCTGAGCAACGATGCGAATTCCAATTTCTACGAATTTTCTCTGGCTGACGCAGTGATTACCGAACTCGCCGGACTGCGTTCTTTAATTGTGCGTCCGTCGTCAGTCATCGCCAAATATCAGGGCGCGGACATTGACCCGCGCCGCGCGGGACAGGAATTGCGCGTCAACGCGGTTTTGTCCGCCGGTTTTATACGCTCCGGCGAGCGAATGCGCGTCACGGCGCAACTGCTCGACGTTGCATCTGGCGAGATTTTGTGGAGCGACCGCATTGACGCCGAGGGCGGCGATATTCTCGCTCTTCAGGATATGATTGCCGAGCGTATTTTGAGCGGTCTGGAACTCGAACTCTCGCCGAAAGAACAGGAAAAACGCGGACGCCTGACCACGGAAAACGCCGAAGCCTACGAAGAATACTTGCGCGGGCGCGATAATTTCGGGCGCTTTATCTTCCGCACCGTCGCGGCGGAAGACTGCGAGGCGGCAATCAAGAATTTCAAACGCGCCATCAAGCTCGACACGGATTTCGCCCTCGCTCACAGCGGTCTGGGCGCGTGTTACGCCAACCGCGTTTTCAAAGGAATGGGCGACGCGGAAGATTACACCTACGCCGAAGCCGCCTTTTCAAAAGCGTTTATGTATGACCCGAACGTCGTCGAAGCGCGCGTTTTAATGGTGATGATTTATCTCTCGCGCGGCGAAAAGAAAAAGGCGCGGGCGGAAATAAAATTGTTGAAGGAACAATTTCCCAACGAGGCGCCGCTGTATTTCGTCAAGGGAACGATGCACCGGCTCGACGGCGAATATGACGAGAGCTTGAAAAGTTTTGAAAAATTAACGCGCCTCGACCCGGCGGCGCGCGTTGTTTCCAGCTACAACCGCGCCCGAATTTTCCTATACAAAAATCTTTACGACGAAGCGATTGCCGAACTCGACCGCGGCGCGAAAATCGAGCCGAATCATCCGATGATACGAATCTTTCGCTCGACCGTTTTGTTTTACGCCGGTCACGAAGAAGAAGCTATCGAGATGATAAAAAACGTTTTGGAAAACAATCCACAGATGGACGGCATCCGACCGCTTTTGGCGATTTTTCTGGCGCACACAGGCAGAGCGGATGAAGCCAGAGCGCAGATGACCGAAGCCGCCAAAGGTTTGGCAAAAGCCGACCACGATATGGCTTACTGGATGTGTTCGGCATCAGCGCAGCTCGGCGAAATTGACCAATCGTTTTACTGGCTGGAACGCGCTATTAAATTGGGCAATGAAAACAAGCCTTGGTTTGAAACTGATAAAATGCTCGCGCCGCTTCGCGCCGATGCGCGCTTTCAGACATTAATGGACAAAATCGAGCATTAAAATTACATTTAATTTCAGGCATTAACCGAATTGAGATTTAAGACTTCAAAGCGTGCTTCATCGCGTCTTCCAGATTCGGAAAATCGAATTCAAAGCCAGCGTCCTGTAATTTCTGCGGCAGGACCCGCGCGCCTTCGAGCAGCAGAGTTTCGCCCATTTCCCCAAACAAAGTTTTTATCGCAAATTCGGGAACCGGCAAAAATGTCGGACGGCTCAGAACTTTGCCGAGAGTTTTGGTAAATTCCGCGTTGTTGACCGGATTCGGTGCGACAGCGTTGACCGCGCCGCGCAATGATTCATTTTCCAAAGCGAAATGAATCATCTTTATTAAATCGTCGAGCGCAATCCACGACATATATTGTTTGCCCGAACCGACTGTGCCGCCGACACCGAACTTAAACGGCGTGAGCATTTTTTCGAGCGCGCCGCCGTCCTTCGCTAAAACCACGCCGATTCGCAGATAGACGACGCGCGCAAATGTTTCAGCCTTTTTAATCTCAGCTTCCCAAGCCGCGCAGACTTCGGGCAAAAATCCTTCACCTTTGGCGCTCTGCTCGCTTAAAATCTCATCGCCGCGATTGCCGTAAAAACCGATTGCCGACGCGCTGATAAAATGCTTCGGCGGATTTTGTAGATTTTTCAAAGCGTCAACCAAAACTCTTGTTCCGACGGTGCGGCTTTCCTTGATTTTTCGTTTCTTTTCGTCCGACCAATTCTCCGACGCAACGTTATCGCCCGCCAAATGGATGACCGCATCAAAGTTTTCGAGTTTCACTTTCTCACTCTCTGAAAAACCCGTCTCCGCGTTCCATTGAATTTCGTCGGAATTGCTCGGAGTTTTCCGCACGAGTTTGTGAACTTCGTGATCTTTCGCCAGAAGCGTCGGAGTAAGATGTTCGCCGACAAGACCGCTCGCGCCTGAAATTAGAATTTTCATACATTTTTGATAATTTTAAGTTTCTCGATAATTATGCTTCCACCACTGTGAAGTTGGTATGAATCTATGATGTGAACTTCTTTCGGATAACCTAAATCTTTATGATATTTAACTCCCAACATTCTTCCTTTTTCCAGTTCTTGAAGCATATAACTGAACAATTTGTCAATCGTATCAAAATCTTCAAAACCATCTGTTTTTGAATAAATTACGTAGTCTTTATCTTTTTCAACTTTCTCAATTGAAATCTTCTCACCCGCTCGAATTTTTATTAAAACCGGCAAACGATTCCAATGATTTACATGTCCACTAGCAGATTTGGCAAGGACAAAATCGTAATCGGTAATTTGGTTTTGATTCCATAAACTACGATTGCGTTCTAACTCTGCAACGGTTTTATCAAGTTTAACTTTCCATTCCTTAACAAAATTTTCTTCTGCAATATTTAGCGGCTTATTTGTTGAACTTTGAGAATTTGTTTGTTGAGGCAATGAACAGCCTAAAAGTTGAAGAAAAAATGTTAGAAAAATTGCGAATACAATTGAATTTAAATCGCCCCTTTTTTGTTCTCATTCTAATTCCCTTCTTTTCCTTGCAAATCACGTCGAACGAATTGCACCATTCGATTGATTTCTTCTTCGGTCAATTGATTTTTGAACGCGGGCATCGGCAGTTTGCCTTCTTTGATTTGCAGGTAAATTTCCTCTTCCGATTTTTGCGCCGCCGTGCCGTATCTTAACGACGGAATCAATCTGCCGTCCATTTCCTTGCCGTTGGCTTCCTGCCCGTGACAAATCGCGCAGTTCTGGCGAAACAGCGACGCTTCGTAAGATTTGCTGTTAGCAATGACTAATTCACTGCGTTTCGCTTTACCGCTCGAACAGGCAAAGACGGCGCAAGCGAGAAAAAGACAAACGACGCTGATTTTCAAACGCTTCATTCAGTTTGTTTCAAATTCCGAACGCGCAATCCCCGATTGCCGGATGATTGACTGCAAAGTTCTGATTCTGATTTCAGAATGCAGAGGAACCGGAACGGTAATCGTCGAGTTTTCAATCGCTTTCTGCATGATCGCGTGGCTGCTCTTTTGACGCACTTGCACAAAACCGTGTTTCGACAAAATTCTGCAAACCTCACTGCCCGAAAGATTACGCAACTTGCCCAATTTCGACCTCCAGAGGCGTAATGTAAATTTCGGAATTTAATCTTTGCGCGACTTCATTCGGATGCGCCGTTTCGTAAAATAATTCGATGGCTTCGCGCAAATTCTCTCTGGCTTCCTCAACCGTATCGCCTTGGCTGGCAATATCCAATTCAGAGCAAATGGAAACGTAACCATTTTCTTCGCGCAAAATCGTCGCGGTTAGTGTTTTTAACATTTTATTTAATCGCTCCTTCAATCGGGCTTGACGCACTCGCATACAAGCGTTTCGACATTCTGCCCGAAAGATACGCCAGGCGTCCGGCTTGGACGGCGTAGTTCATCGCCTTCGCCATCTGCGCCGAGTCTTTGGATTCGGCAATCGCCGTGTTCATCAAAATTGCGTCCGCGCCGAGTTCCATTGCAATCGCCGCGTCGGACGGCACGCCGACACCGGCGTCAACGATGATAACCGCGTCGGGCAACTGCTCGCGCATAATTTTTAAATTCGCCGGATTCTGGATGCCCAAACCCGAACCAATCGGCGCGGCGAGCGGCATCACTGCCGGACAGCCGATGTCCAATAGTTTCTTTGCCATAATCAAATCGTCGGAAAAATACGGCAGCACGATGAATCCTTCCTTGACTAAAACTCTGGCGGCTTCGAGCGTTTGTTCGTTGTCGGGCAGCAAGGTTATTTTATCGCCGATAACTTCGAGTTTAATCCAGTCAGTCTCAAGCGCTTCGCGCGCCAGACGCGCTGTGCGAATCGCGTGTTCCGCATCAAAGCAACCCGCCGTGTTCGGCAAAATCCGCATTTGCGGATTGAGATAATCGAGAAACGATTCGGTGGCGCGGTCAAGTGGCACGCGGTTGACGGCGACCGTCACCATCTCCGCGCCCGAAGCCGTGTGCGCCGCTTGCATCTCCTGATGCGAGCGATATTTTCCCGTGCCGATGATGAGGCGGGAATTGAAAGTTACGTCGGCGAGCTTGAATAAATCGGTCATACGAGTTCAATTGCGAATTTCAAATTACTAAGTTACGAATTTATATTTCAATCTTAACAAAAATTCGGGCAAAAGAAATGCGGACTGAAATATGAAACTTCAATCCGCAATCCGCAATCCCAAATACCAAATTGAATTACCCGCCGCCGACGAAATGCACAATTTCTATTTTATCGGCGTCTTTGACCAGAATGTTTTCCCAATCCTTTTTCCGCACGACTTCTTTGTTGAGTTCGACGGCGACGCGCTCGTGCGGGAGAGAAAAATTTTTGAGCAGTTCAATTAAATTGACTTCGCCGACAATTTCCCTGATTTCGCCGTTAATGTAAACTTTCATAAATTTATCGCTCGTCATTTTCCATTTTACCAATGAAAACGAAAAACGATAAATGGTAAATGAAGTTCAGCCTTGTTGAATAGTCCGCCGCAGCTCAGCTTCTTCGCCGTCGCTCGTCGCCCTGATAAGCAGCGCCGCGCGTCCGGTTTTGAAATGCGGCAATTGCAGAAGCAAAATCGCCACGCCGTTGCCGTCGGTTTTGGCGTGAAAAATCTGCGGGCGAAAAGCCGAGCCGATTATTTTGACCAGAATCTGCGCTCCGTTCAAGCCGGTTTCACGACTGCCGCGCCGTACTATCAGGGATACGGTTTTGCGTTCGCCGCCTTTGAACTTAGTTTTGCCGAGCAATTCGATTGTCAGTTTGTCGGCGGCGACCGGCGCGGCGTGGGCGGCATTAGTAATAATCTTGACCGCTTCGGACGGCAGAATCGTTTCTTCCTCGACGATTTCGATAGCCGGTTCTTCGATGATTTCCAGAGGAATATTCCACACGGTATCTTTCGGCGCGAGGTCTGCTCCTTCGGGCGTTTTAGACAATTCGGATTTTCCATTGAGAATTGCCGGCGTCGGTATCAACTCTTCGGTTTTTGGCTGCGTCGAATCAGCGGGTTCTTCTTTTTTTGCGGCGGGCTTAATTTCCTTCTGAGCAACGAGTCCTGTTTGGCGGGCAGCGGATTCCTTCATCGTCATCCGCTTTAAATCTTCGATTCTGCCCGCCTGCACCGCTGCGCAAATCAGTTTGTGCTGTCTTTGCAATCGGTCAGTCAAAATTTTTTCGTCGAATTCACCGGCGAGCAAATCGTCGTAAGGCGAACGCTTGCTTGCCAGAATCGTGCCGCCGTCATAAACCAGAGACAAAATCAGCGGCGTCGCCAAACCTTTGTCTTCAGTCTGAACGTGGTAAGTTATGCCCTCATAATTAATGTCTGTATTGAAACCGGTAATCACTGTGTTGTAAAAAAGTCGGAGAGTTGGATCGGTAGATTTTTAAGTTAGTTCCCATATATGAAATTAACACAGCCGTTTGCGGGCGGTCAATAAATAAATAGGCGGAGAGCAGACATTAGAAAGCAGACGGTAAAACCGGAAAAATCCTGGTTAATTTTAGCTCTTCACCCTTTATTCCTTACTCTTCACTCCAGTTCCTTGACTCTCTTTCCGGCTTAACTTACGATTAACTTGTGATACAATTCTCAATCTTTAACTTGCCGATTTTTTTGCTTTTTGCCAATTTTCAAAGCGCAAATTCGGTGAGCGATTTACAAAACTTTTATGGCTGAATTTAATTTATTCGACTATGCTCCAATCGGCATCATGTTTTTGGTGGCGATTGGTTTTGCGGCGAGTCAAATTCTTGTTACCCAACTGATCGGACCGCGTAAGCGAACGGCGACGAAACTGATGCCGTATGAATGCGGCAAAGACCCGGTCGGATCGGCACGCGACCGTTTTTCGATAAAATTCTATACGGTCGCCGTTATCTTTTTGTTGTTCGACATCGAAGTTTTGTTTATGATTCCGTTCGCCGTCGCTTTTAAGACCTTGCTTGCTGAGGAAAAAATCAGCGGCATCGCTTTCGGAACAATCGCGCTCCTTGAGATTTTGGTTTTCATCGCCACCTTGATTGTCGGATACATTTACGTTTGGAAAAAAGGCACGTTCGACTGGGGCGTGCAGGCTCGCGCCGAAGCTCGCGCCGAAGCCAAAGATTTAATTAGCAAAAAACAGCAGCGCGTCGCAACATTAAAACGCGCCGCATAAAGATTATGGGTTTAGAAAATACTTTATTTGAATCGTTGCCGGATGTCATCACCGTCAGACTCGACGCCGTTGTCAATTGGGCGCGAAAATCGTCTTTGTGGCCGGCTACGTTCGGCTTGGCTTGCTGCGCCATTGAAATGATGAACACGGTCAGTTCGCGTCACGACCTTTCGCGTTTCGGGGCGGAGACATTTCGCGCGAGTCCGCGGCAGGCTGACGTAATGATTGTTTCAGGGAGAGTTTCGCGGAAAATGGCTCCGGCTCTGCGCCGCATCTACGACCAGATGCCCGAACCGAAATGGGTCATTTCAATGGGCGCGTGCGCTACCTCCGGCGGCGTTTTCGATAACTACGCGATTGTGCAAGGGGTTGACAAAATCGTGCCGGTTGACGTTTACGTGCCGGGCTGTCCGCCGCGCCCGGAAATGCTGATTCACGCGATTATGATGCTGCAGGAAAAGGTAATGAACGAATCGGTCAGAGACCGCCGCGACACTTACGAAACCGAATCGCGCGAGTCAATCGTTCCCGGAACTTTGCCGGTCACGATGGGAACCGAATCGGAAACGGCGGCGAAGGAAATTACAAATCGTCCTTATACAATTGCCTCGCGGCACGAGCGACGAAAATCATCGTAAAATTTTTGCGGTGAGAACTTGAAATCACTCGCCGTTTTGTTAATTATGACCAGCACGAAAGTTTTGCACGAATACGTCGAAAGGTTAAAAGCAGCAAATCCGGCGTGGGTCGCGGATTTAAAAGACACTTACGGAGAGGTGACGGTAATCGTTCCGCGCGAATCAATTGCCGACGTTTGCCAATTTCTAAAGGCGGAAAACGGCTTCGACATGCTTGCCGATTTGAACGGCGCGGACAGAGGTCCCGAAGAAGACCCGCGATTTGAGGTCGTCTATCATTTGTTTTCGACAAAACACTTTAATCGTTTGCGCCTAAAAGTTTTGTTAAGCGAAGACGATCCGCACGTTTTGACGGTAACGTCGGTTTGGAAAACCGCGAATTGGCATGAGCGTGAAACCTTTGATATGTTCGGCGTAATTTTCGACGGGCATCCTGATTTGCGCCGGATTTTACTACCGTCGGATTTCGACGGACATGCGCTGAGAAAAGATTATCCGCTTCGCGGTTACGAGCCGTATAGCTTAACTTAAGCGATTAGTGACAAGCGATAAATGCCGAATGAGAATTCTGAAACTTATCGCTCATCACACATTAACACTGAAATATGAGCGTTGCAGTAGAAAACATACCGAGCAAATTTGAAGTTTTAGATCAAGCGTTAGAATCGCAGATGACGCTTTCGATGGGACCGCAGCATCCTTCGACGCACGGCGTTTTGCGGCTCGAACTCCAGCTCGACGGCGAACTCGTTATTAAAGCTGTTCCCGACATCGGATACTTGCACACGGGAATGGAAAAACTTTTCGAGTATAAAAAATACCAGCAAGGCATCGTCATCACCGACCGGATGGATTATCTTAATCCGCTCGGCAATAATTTGGCGTATGTGATGGCAGCGGAAAAATTGCTCAATTTGGAAATCCCCGAACGCGCCCAAATCATCCGCGTGCTGTTTTGCGAGTTGCAACGCATCGCGTCGCATATGGTTTGGCTCGGCACACACGCGCTCGACATCGGCGCGATGAGTCCGTTCTTTTACGCTTTTCGCCAGCGCGAGAAAATTTTGAATTTGATTGAAGCCGCTTCGGGCGGTCGGATGACTCCGAGCTATTTCCGCATCGGCGGTTTGATGATGGATTTACCGGCGGGATTTGAACGCCGCTGCAAACAATTCCTGGAAGATTTTCCCGACGCGCTCGATCAATTTGAAACGCTTGTTTCGGGCAACACGATTTGGCAGAGCCGCACGAAAGGCATCGGCGTCATCACGGCGGAAGAAGCGATTGAATGGGGTTTGACCGGACCGTGTCTGCGCGGCAGCGGCGTCAGTCTCGATTTGCGCCGCGACAATCCGTATTCGGGTTATGAAACTTACGATTTTGAAGTTCCGGTCGAACCGGACGGCGACGTTTGGGCACGCTTCCGAGTGCGAATGCGCGAGCTTTACGAGAGTTATAAAATCGTCGTTCAGGCTCTGGAGCGGCTAAAACCCGGACCGATTAAAGCCGACGCGCCGAAAGTCGTGTTGCCCGACCGGGACGATATGCGAAAACATATGGATTCGCTGATTCACCATTTCCTGATTGTCGCCGAAGGTTTCAATGTTCCCGAAGGCGAAGTTTATCACGCGATTGAAGGCTCGAAGGGCGAACTCGGCTGTTACCTGCGGTCGAACGGCGGACCGAAACCGGACAGAGTTCATTTCCGCGGTCCGAGCTTTATCAATCTGCAGGCTTTGCCCGTCATGAGCGAAGGCGAAATGGTCGCCGATGTCGTGGCGATTATCGGCTCGCTTGATATTGTCCTCGGCGAAATTGACAGGTAAAAGTTATGACTGAAAATCAGGAAAAGGAACTTTTCAACACGCTCGCCGCTTTGGTGACGGGAGTCAATGTAATCCAATCGGAAGTCAAAGACATTAAAGAAACGCAAAATGAGCATTCTCAAATTTTGGAAAATCATTCTCAAATTTTGGAGAAACATTCTCAAATCTTGAATGGACACTCTCAAATTTTGGAGAAACATTCTCAGATTTTAGACCGATTGGACGCGAAAACAGATAGCATTGCCGAGACAGTGATAGCTAACGACAAGCGTTTAACTGCTGTCGAAAAAGAGGTGTTAAATTTGCGCGGCGGAATTCATTAAAAAACATTGTGAAAATTGTGAAATTGGAAGAAAGTAATTTGCATAAAATATGGCATCAGTAGCTCCGACATATTATACAAACCAAGTCCAGGTGACCGACGAAGCGGCGAGTTTTTCGCCGTCGGTTCTCGAAGAAATGGATTCGCATCTAGCGAAGTATCCGTCGGAGAGAAAGCGTTCGGCGTTGATTCCGTTGCTCTTCGTCATCCAGCGCGAGCGCGGTTACGTTGACAACGCGGGCGTGAATTTTCTGGCAAAGTTTCTTGATTTGGAAGTAACGGACGTTTGGGAAACCGTAACGTTTTATTCGATGTTCAATCTGCGAAAAATCGGTAGACATCATATTCAGATTTGCAAAACGCTTTCGTGCCGCGTGATGGGCGAGCCGGAAATTACCGAACATGTCTGTAATAAATTGGGCATTTACGTCGGCGAAACAACTGCCGACGAAAAATACACCGTGTCGTTAGTTGAATGTTTGGGGAGTTGCGGAACCGCGCCGATGATGCAAATCGGATTTGATTATCATGAAGATTTGACGACGGAAAAGGTTGATAGAATTTTGGATTCGTTAAAGTAGAAGCGTTTTATAAAAACAAGTAGGCTATGGAAATCAAAGCAATCGGGTGCGAGCCGTTACAGCTCAAGCGTGTGCATCTTGAAAATTCGCACACGCTCAAAGTTTACCAGGAAAACGACGGATATAAGTGGCTGAGAAAGGCGATGGATATGTCGCCGGACGCGATTATCAATGAAGTCAAAGCGTCGGTTTTGCGCGGGCGCGGCGGCGCGGGTTTTCCGACCGGAATGAAATGGTCGTTCGTGCCGAAAGATTCGCCGAAACAGAAGTATATCGTTTGCAATGCCGACGAAAGCGAACCCGGAACATTCAAAGACCGCTATTTGATGGAACGCGACCCGCACGCGCTGATTGAAGGGATGTTAATTGCGGCGTTCGCGCTTAATTCACAAACTTGTTACATTTACACGCGCGGCGAATATCGTTATTTGATTGACATAATGGACGAAGCCATCGAGGAAGCAAGAGCAGCTAATCTCGTCGGCAAGAATATTTTGGGTTCGGATTTTTCGTGTGAAGTTTACACGCACACCGGCGCGGGCGCGTATATCTGCGGCGAAGAGACTGCGCTTTTAAGTTCGCTCGAAGGCTATCGCGGACATCCGCGAATGAAGCCGCCGTTTCCGGCTGTCGAAGGTTTATACGCCAGCCCGACGGTCGTCAACAATGTCGAAACTTTAACGGCGGTTCCGCAGATTATCGAAATGGGCGGCGTTGCGTGGCGCGATTTGGGGACGGAAAAATCCGGCGGCACGAAACTGTGGTCGGTTTCCGGTCACGTTAAAAAGCCAGGCGTTTATGAACTTCCGATGGGTTACGCCGATATGGAGCGATTCATTATGGAAGATTGCGGCGGAATCAGAAACGGTCATAATTTGAAAGGCGTCATTCCGGGCGGCTCGTCAGTTTATATTATGCGAGCCGACGACGTAATCGGTAAAAAAGTTTTAATGGATTATGAAGGCTTAGTCGCGGCTGGTTCGCTCGTCGGTTCGGGCGGATTTATCGTGATTGACGAAACGGTGGACATCGTTGATTCGACGAAAAATTTGACCGAGTTTTACAAACACGAATCGTGCGGCTGGTGTACGCCGTGCCGCGAAGGAACCGATTGGCTGGTGAAAATTTTTAATCGCATAGCGAGCGGCGGCGGACGCCCCGAAGACGCGCAGTTGATTTTAGATTTGGTTGACAACATCGAAGGAAAATCATTCTGTGCATTGGGCGACGCGGCGGCGTGGGCGATTCAGGGCGCGATAAAGCGTTTCCCGGAAGATTTTATGCCGTATTTGAACGGCGAAAAAACGACTTCAATCGAACCGAAAGCAAAAACAGTTTAATAATTTAAGGAGAAAAAAGAATATGGGTAGAGGAGACAAAAGAACCAGAAAAGGTAAAATTTTCGCGGGCAGTTTCGGCAAAACTCGTCCGCAAGGCAAAAAGAAAAACACCGCCAATACAGCGGCAACGGCTGAAAACAAGCCGGAAAACAAAGAATAAATTTTAGCATTATTATTTTTATTTAAAATGTCAGAACCGATTAAAGTTACGATTAACGGACAAGAATTTGAAACCGAAAAAGGCGCCAGGCTGATTGATGTTTGCCGCGAGCAAGCCTTTAACATTCCGTCGTTTTGTTATTACCAAGACCTCGCGCTTCAGGCTTCGTGCCGGATGTGTCTGGTGCGAATTGAAAAAATGCCGAAGCTGCAAACTTCCTGCACGATTACCTGCACCGACGGAATGATTGTCACCACGCAAAGCCCGGAAATCGAAAAGGCGCAGCGCGCGATGGGCGAATTTTTATTGGCGAATCATCCGCTCGATTGTCCGGTTTGCGACCGTGGCGGCGAGTGCGAATTGCAGGAAATGATTTTCGACTGGGGCGATGTCGAAGAACGCTTTGTCGAATCGAAAAACGCCACGCCGGAAAAATTCTTGTCGCCGATTGTCGCCAACGATCCGCAGCGCTGTATTTTGTGCAAACGCTGCACGCGCGTGTGCGACGAATGGATGGGCGAAGACGCCATCGAAGCCGGCAATCGCGGCGTGAACACGGTCATCGGAACTTACGGCGGCTGGCTCGATTGTTCGCAGTGCGGCAACTGCATCGAAGTTTGCCCGACGGGAACTTTGCTCGACGGCACGTTTCGGCACGAAACCAGACCCTGGGAATTAAATAATACGATTTCGACCGACACATATTCGTCAGACGGCATGCAAATCAGTATCGGCGCGCGCGGTGATTTTGTTCATCGAATTGCCGCCCGCGACCGATACGTTGACGGCTTGAACGGCGAATTTTTAGACGTGAAAGCACGTTTCGGACACGGGTTCATCAATCATCCCGACCGTCTCAAAACGCCGCTGATTCGTTACAAAAAAGGCGGAAAATTAATTCCGACGACTTGGGACGAAGCGATTCATTACGTCGCCAATAAATTTAAAGAGTTCGGTAAAGATATCGGCGTAATAGCTTCTGCACGTTTGACCAACGAATCAATTTTCACTCTCAAAAGATTTGCGACCGAAGTCGCCGGTTCGGAAAATTACGCCGTGTCTGATGCCTACGATTTGTCGCCCGTGTTTGATAATTTGTCTGTGCCGCTTTGCACGCACAAGGAAATCCGTCACGCGAAAACAATTCTTTTAATCGGCGGCGAACCGGAAGAAGAGCAGACTTTCACGGCGAAACAAATTCGTCAGGCGGTCAGAAACGGCGGCGCGAAATTGATCGTCGTTCACGACACGCCGATTCGCCTGACCGCGCAGGCTTCGCAGTTTATTCACGTCAACCCGAATTCGCTCGACGCTTTCGCGCTGGCTTTTGCCGACCAAGCCGACGATACGATTACGAAAAAACTCGGCGCGGCGGCGAGCGAGATTGACGAAGTTTTAAAAACTATCGGCGAAACGACGGGCGATTTTATTATTATGTTCGGCAGAAATTTATCGCCCGAAGCGCAAGCCTTGATTGCGAACGCAGCGGGCAATTTTGCGTCGGAGAATCGCCGCGTGCTGCTTCACCCGCTTCCGCTTTACAATAATTCGGTCGGCGCAAACGATATGATGGCGGGCAAAAAATCCGTCGCCGATGTTTTGATAAATTCGCGCGCTCTGCTCATAGGCGGAAGTTTGTCGCAACCGGCGAAATTAACCGACGGTTATTTGGAGAGAAAAGAATTCATCGTCGTTCAGGAATTGTTTGCGACCGCGACGACCGCTTACGCCGATGTCGTGCTGCCTGCCGCTTCGTTCGCCGAAGTTGACGGAACTTACACGAACAATACGGGTTTTGTGCAAAGAGTCCGGCAAGCAATCGAGCCGATTCATCAGGCGAAAGCCGATTGGATTATCACTTCAATGATTGCCCGCGAAATGGGTATGGATTTCGGCTACAATTACTCGGCGACGGCGGCGTTCAAAGCGCTTGCCGATTCGGTTCCGGCTTATGCGGGCTTGCGTTATCCGCATTTGAAAGACGAATCCAAACCCGTCCAAGCCAAATACCAGATTGCCGGAGAAAAAGATTTGTCGAAGGAACTGGGCGAATTACGCCGACGGGTCGAAGCAATCACCGAGCGTTCCGACAAAATCATCGAAACGCCGAAGGTCGGACACAAACTTCACCGTTTGACGACGATGACGGAAAAAACGCCGCAGTTTCATCTTCTGGCGCACGGCAATCCGAAACCGGAAAATTTGTTGGTCTCGCCGATGGTGCAGTTTAATTTGGACGGCACTCCGAAAATAGCGGAAAAAGCGGAAGCGGCAAGCGTGGGCGATAGAATTTCTGATGTCAAACGCTCTGCCGGCACAATGATAGACGGAAAGGTTTAGACGAAAGAATCAAATCAAGTCGGCTCAACCGCTCGAAGAAGTTAGAAATCTATGGAAGCAATCGTAAAAACAATTTTTCCGGTCGCCGTCATCAGCGTCGGCATTTTCCTGGCGTTTCAAGGCGTGTTGATGATTGTCGCCTATACGGTTTTGGCGGAACGCAAAGTTTTAGGCTGGATTCAAGGACGCATCGGACCGAACCGCGTCGGCTGGTGGGGCGTTCTACAGCCGTTCGCCGATCTTTTTAAATTTATTTTTAAAGAAGACATCGTTCCCGACAAATCAACGAAATTCGTTTATTACCTCGCGCCGATTGTCGCCTTGACGTGCGCTCTTTTGCCGATTGTCGTTTATCCGTTCGGACCGGCGATTACGACGGTTGACTGGAGTTTTCTGCCATACGGCTTAGGCGATAATATCCAGCGACTGCCGATGACGATTGCTCAAATTGATGTCGGCGTGCTGTTTGTTTTGGGCATTACGTCGGTCGGCGTTTACGGCATCGCGCTCGCGGGTTGGTCGTCGAATAACAAATACTCTTTGATGGGCGGATTGCGCTCGTCGGCGCAATTGATTTCCTACGAATTGGCGATGGGCGCGTCGGTCATCGGCGTCGTGATGCTCGCCGGAACGCTCGATTTGAACGGCATTATTTTCGCGCAAATGAATTCGCCGTTTCGCTGGTTTATCATTCCGCAATTCATCGGCTTCGTCGTTTTCTTAATCGCCGCGTTCGCCGAAACTAACCGCGTGCCGTTCGATTTGCCCGAAGCCGAAACCGAACTTGTTGCAGGTTTTCATACCGAATATTCGGCTCTCAAATTCGCCCTGTTTTTTATGGCGGAATATGTGAATATGTTCACCGTGTCGGTGATGGTCACGGTTTTGTTTTTGGGCGGCTGGTATTTTCCCGGACTATCATACATTTTTGAATTCGGCTCAATTCCCTACGCGATTGCCAGCCACATTTTGTTTATCGCCAAGATTTGCGTATTTTTGTTCATTTATATTTGGATTCGCGGAACTTTACCGCGTTTTCGCTTTGATCAACTGATGAATTTCGGTTGGAAATTCCTTTTGCCGCTCGCGCTGGCGAACGTCATTTTTACAATCTTGATTGTTTATTTTTTAAACCGCTAGGACTTTTGAAAGAATGAAACCACAGATGAACACAGATACACACAGATTTAAGAAATAAATTTATCTGTGTGTATCTTTGCGTGTATCTGTGGTTAAATTCTCTTTCGTCTCGTCTTTTACGGTTAAAAATTTTATGGTTGCTTCAGCTTTGTTTTTCGTTTTCGCCGGACTCGCCATCGCGTGCGCGATTTCCCTTGTCTATCATAAAAATCCGCTTTACAGCGCGATCTCGCTGGTCGGCGTGTTCATCGCGCTGTCGTGCATATACGTCACGCTTGCCGCGCCGTTTATCGCCGCCGTGCAGATATTGATTTACGCGGGCGCGATTATGGTGCTGGTCGTTTTTGTCATTATGCTGCTGAACCTTGACGACGATAAACCGCTGAATCGTCTGCAATACCTATACGCTGTCGGCGCAGGTCTGGGATTGATTTTGCTGGCGCAGACGTTTTTTATTTTTTACGCCGTCAGCAAAAAACCGAACCAATATATTGAGACCGACGAGACCGTCGGCAAAACCTTGAATATCGGCACGGCGATGTATACGGAATATCTGTTGCCGGTCGAGATTGTCGGAATTTTATTGTTGATGGCGATTATCGGCGGCGTGATTTTGGCGCGCCGGCTTGAGCCGCCGAAACTCGAATTGGTTGTTAATAATGAACTGGAACGCCGCAACGAATCGGAAATCGAAGACGAATACCGAATTAGATTATAAATTTCGTTCTTTGTCCTTAGTCTTTTGTCCTTCGTCTCGTTTGCAAACATTCGAGATTATATGAAACGAAGCAAAGGACTAAGGACAAAGAACTAAGGACGAAACAGAAATGGAACCGAGTTTAGCAACTTATCTAGCACTTTCAGGAATACTTTTTACCATCGGCGCGGTCGGCGTGATTTTCAAGCGCAACGCGCTCGGAATGTTTATGTGCATCGAGCTGATGCTGAACGCCGTCAACCTAACGTTCGTCGCATTTTCACGTTATTACGCCGACGTGACCGCGCAGCTTTTTGTCTTTATGGTGATGTCGGTCGCGGCGGCTGAAGCGGCGGTCGGTCTCGGAATCATCATCGCGTTTTTCCGCAACCGGCTTTCGATTGACACGGACGACGCGAGTATTTTGAAGAATTAAACTTTATGTCCGTAAAAGTTCGCCGCGCAGTTTTGGAAGACGCGCGAACAATTGCCGAATACGCGATAAAACTTGTCGCTCAACACCAAGATTACGATTTACGGCGATTTTCGCGGCTCGCTTCCGTCGAACAAGCAGCGCGATTTTACGGCAATCAGACAAAAGCAAACGACGCGGCAGTTTTGGTTGCCGAAGCGAAAGGAAAAATCGTCGGGTTCGCATACATTCAATTCGAAGCGAAAGACTATGCTAATTTGCTCGAAAATGCCGCGTGGTTGCACGACATTTACGTTGACGAAGACGCTCGCGGTCAGAATGCCGGAAAACTTTTGATTGAAGAATCAATTAAAACCGCTGAGAAATTGGGCGCAGATAAGCTGATGCTTTCGGTTGCGGCAAAAAACGAGACGGCAAAGTATTTTTTCGAGCGCAACGGTTTTAAATTAACAATGGTCGAAATGATGTTGGATTTGACCGAAGAAAAAGGTAATGACTGAAAACAATTTTTTAAGTCTAATAATTTTCGCACCGCTTCTCGGCGCGGTTATCAACTGGCTCATCGGCGGGCGATTAAAAAGCGAACTTTTTAGCGGCGCGGTCGCCTGCACGACAATCGGGATTTCAACCGTCGTCGCGTTTATGATTGCGTTCGGCATCGGCACGCCGCATGAAGGCGCGCTCGTCGGCACTCGTCCGGTTCTCGACCATATTTGGACGTGGATTGCCGTCGGCGATTTTCGCGCGGATTTTGCTTTGGGCGTTGACAGACTTTCGGGAATTTACGTTTGTTTTGTGACGTTTGTCGGTTTGCTGATTCATATTTTTGCGACGGGTTATATGCACGGCGATAAAAGTTTTTATCGCTTTTTCGCTTATTTGAATTTGTTTATGTTCTCGATGCTGACGCTCATTCTGGCGGATAATTTTCTGCTGATGTTCGTCGGCTGGGAAGGCGTCGGTTTGTGTTCTTATCTGCTCATCGGCTATTACATCAAACGCGATGAAGCGAGGCGTGCGGCGAAGAAAGCGTTTGTGATGAACCGCATCGGCGATTGGGGCGTGTTGATGGGCGTCTTTTTAATCTTTTCGATGACCGGCTCGATTTCGTTTTACGACAAAACCGTTGACGGCGTGAACGTGGCGAGTTCGATAAACAGTTTGTCGGCGATGGCGGCTGACCCGTTCACCTGGGGCGCGCTGGTCGCGGGCGGAATAACTTCGATTGCGATTCTTTTATTTATCGGCGCGACGGGAAAATCGGCGCAGATTCCGCTTTTCACCTGGCTGCCCGACGCGATGGCTGGTCCGACGCCGGTTTCGGCTTTGATTCACGCGGCGACGATGGTCACGGCGGGCGTTTATCTGATCGTGCGCTGCAACGGCATTTATCAGAACGCGCCGACGGCGATGTTCATCGTCGCAATCGTCGGCGCGGCGACGGCTATTTTCGCGGCGACGATTGGTTTGGCGCAGAACGACATTAAAAAAGTTCTCGCTTATTCAACCGTCTCGCAGCTCGGCTATATGTTTCTCGCCTGCGGAGTCGGCGCGTTCGTGGCGGCGATTTTTCACGTAATGACGCACGCTTTTTTCAAAGCGCTTTTATTCTTGGGTTCGGGTTCGGTCATTCACGGAATGCACCACGAACAGGATATGCGGCGGATGGGCAATTTGAAAAAGTTTATGCCAATCACGTTCGTCACGATGATGGCTGGCTGGCTGGCGATTTGCGGCATTCCGATTTGGGCGGGCTTTTTCTCGAAAGACGAAATTCTTTACCGCACGTTTCACACTATTTCGCCGACGAATGCAGCGCATACGGCGACGCTTCTCGGCATTCACGTCAACACGATTTTGTGGGTTATCGGTTTGATAACGGCAGTCTTGACCGCCGTTTATATGACCAGAATGATGTGGATGACGTTTTTCGGCGCATCGCGTTTTGATTTGGCTTTGCCGGACGGCAATCATTCGCACGACGCGGCGCACGCCGAAGAAAACGCTTTCGCGCACGGCGACGCGGCGGATGCGACAACCAATCACGGACACGCGCACGACGATTTACACGGACACGACGCACATTCAATAGCGGCACACGATGAAGATGAGGACGAGCATTACGAACATTTGACTGCCGATTACAAACCGCACGAATCGCCGTGGATGATGACCGTGCCGCTCGTCGTGCTGGCAATTCTCTCGACGCTCGGCGGGTTAATCGGCGTTCCATACGCGATGAGTTCGATTTTCGGTGCGGGCGATGTCAATGTATTTGAACACACGCTTGCGCCCGTGATTTACGCCAAGAAAAACGGCGATTCGCATTCGCCCACCGCGCTGCATTCAGAACCGAAAAAAGAAGTAAAACATTTTTACGCCGCCGCTGCGCCCGCGCCGAATGCAACCGGCGACTACGCCGAAGAACACACGGCGCATTCGCCCGAAGAACTTCGCACTGAAAGAATTCTGGCAGGCGTGTCGGTGCTTCTGGCACTCGCGGGAATCGGTATCGGCATTGCGATGTTCGGCAAAACGCCGCTGCGGGCGATGCCGAAAATTCTTGAGAATAAATGGCGGATTGACGAAATTTATAACGGCTACATCGTTGACCCGCTGACCAGACTTTCGCTCAACGGTTTGTGGAAAGGTTTCGATGTCGGATTCATTGACGGAATCGTGAACGGCATCGGGCATTTTGTAACTGCGCTTGGCTCGGCGGCTCGCGGCGTTCAGGTCGGATTCGTTCGCAGTTACGCGGCGTTTATTTTATTCGGCGCGCTGATTGTTATCGGGTATTTTATTTATTACGGATTTAAGTTGATCGGTTAAGGTTCAAAGTTCAAAGTTCAAAGTTCAAAGTCAAACGCTGAGAACTTTGAACTTTGAACTTTGAACCTTGAACTTAACTATATGGATTTAATCACGGAAAATCTTTTAACGATTTTAGTTTTGCTGCCGGTCGTCGGCGCGCTCTTGACGCTCGGACACGCAATATTTTGGAAACAGGAAGGCGGCTTGAAATGGATTACGCTCGGCTTTACGCTCGTGAACTTCTTGCTGTCGTTGTTTCTGATTTTGGATAAAGGCGCGGCTTCAGCAAGCGGCTTTTTCTTTGAGAAAAATGTTCCTTGGATTCGCGCGATAAATACGAATTATCACGTTGGCGTTGACGGTTTAAGTTTGTGGCTGGTTGTTTTGACGACGTTCATTATGCCGATTGCCGTTCTTTCAACCTGGCACGCGATTGAAAAACGCCCCACCGCTTTTTATGTTTTTCTGCTGCTTCTCGAAAGCGCGATGCTCGGTGTTTTTGTTTCCTTAGATTTGCTCGTCTTTTATCTTTTCTTTGAAGCCTCGCTTGTTCCGATGTTTTTCTTAATCGGCATTTGGGGCGGCGAAAACCGCGTTTACGCGGCGGTCAAATTTTTTATTTACACGGCGCTCGGAAGTTTACTGATGCTGGCGGCAATAATCGGTTTATATTATCTGCACGCGACGGCGACCGGCGTCGGAACTTTCGATTACGTTACACTTCTTAACACGATGCAGGCGGGCGCGTTGAATTTTCCTGCCGGATCGCTGAACGGAACGCTTTTGTTTTTCGCGTTTGCTCTCGCCTTCGCGATTAAAGTGCCGCTCTTTCCGTTTCATACCTGGCTGCCCGACGCGCATACCGAAGCGCCGACCGCCGGTTCGGTCGTGCTTGCCGCCGTGATGTTAAAAATGGGAACTTACGGTTTGATGCGCTTTAATTTCACGCTTTTCCCGGAAGCGTCGCGCGAATTCGCTTACCTATTTATTATTTTGGCGATAATCGGAATTATCTACGGCGCGCTTGTAGCGATGGTTCAGCCGGACGTGAAAAGATTAGTGGCGTATTCGTCGGTCTCGCATATGGGTTTTGTCATTCTGGGAATGTTTTCCTTTACGGAACTCGGAATGCAGGGCGCGCTATATCAAATGCTCAATCACGGCGTTTCGACGGGAGCCTTGTTTCTACTCGTCGGATTTATTTACGAACGCCGTCATACGCGCCAGATTTCCGATTTCGGCGGTTTGTCGAACGTGATGCCCATTTACGCGACGATTTTCGTAATAACCGCGATGTCTTCAATCGGACTTCCCTTTTTGAACGGTTTTGTCGGCGAGTTTTTGATTATGCTCGGAATGTGGAATTCGACCGCTCTCTCAATTACAAGCCAGGTTAATTGGAATTACATAGCGACGATGTTCGCCGGGACGGGCGTGATTTTTGCGGCGGTTTATCTGCTCTGGATGATTCAGCGGGTTTTCTTCGGCAAGATTACTAATCAAAAAAACCGCGGGTTGCGAGATTTAAACTGGCGCGAAATCGGATTGATTGCGCCGCTGCTTTTTCTGATGGTTTATATGGGCGTTTATCCGCGTCCGTTTCTTGAGGCTTCCAAAGCGAGCGTTTTAGCCGTGCAGGAGAGAGTTGCCGGGCGGCAGGCAGGCGGCACGATTGAACAAGCGAATATTCATAAATAATACGAGATTTTTTTAGAAACGAAATGGGTATATTTTTATTTCAGTTATCAAATCCAAACACGAATGTTTCGATAATTCTCCCGGAAGTCATCGTCGCCGTCGCCGGAATCGTCGTGATGCTTTACGACACTTTTTTTCCGAAACAGCGCACCGTTACGGGCATTATTTCTATCGTCGGGCTCGTTTTGTCTGCCGTCGTTTTATTGATGATGTGGTCGGACGGCGCAAGCGCGGCGAGCGCTTGGGGCGGAATGATTGCCAACGATAATTTGCGCCTGAGTTTTTCCCTCGTCTTTTTGCTCGTGACGGCGATGACCATTCTGATTTCCACCGTTTGGATCGAGCGCGAAGACGTTCCCATCGGCGAATATCACTCGTTGCTTTTGTTCGCTACGGTCGGAATGATGTTTATGGCTTCGGGCAACGATTTGGTGATTTTGTTTTTGGGACTGGAAACTTCCTCCTTAGCCACATACGTCATGGCGGGTTTGCGCCGAACAGATTTGCGCTCGAACGAATCGGCGATGAAGTATTTTATTTTGGGTTCATTCGCTTCGGCGTTTTTGCTTTACGGAATGGCTTTGATTTACGGCGCGACCGGAACGACGAATGTTTCGGAAATCGCTGCCAGAGTCGCCGACCCGAATTTCCCCGCGCTTTTACTTGTCGGCGGCGCGATGTTGATCATCGGTTTCGGTTTCAAAGTCGCCACCGTTCCGTTTCACGTTTGGACGCCCGACGTTTACGAAGGCGCGCCGACGCCAGTTACGGCGTTTATGGCTTCGGGACCGAAAACGGCGGCGTTCGCTTCGTTCGTGCGCGTGTTTGTCCTCGGCTTTCCGCTCGTCGCGGGCGCGTCCGCTTCGGGTTATCTGCACGAATCCTGGATAAACGCCCTGACGATTATGGCGATGCTGACGATGACCGTCGGCAACATCGCGGCGATTGTGCAAAATAACGTCAAACGAATGCTGGCGTATTCGTCAATCGCGCACGCCGGTTACGCCCTTGTCGGATTCGTCGGCGCGGGAATGGCGACGACCGTCGAAAAACGCGATGCGGCAATCGCGTCGGTGGCTTTTTATATGTTGACTTACGCGATTACCAATCTCGGCGCGTTTGCCGTCATCAATTTGCTCGCGCAGAAAAACGACCGCCGCACCGAGTTTGAAGATTACAACGGCATCGGTTTTAAAACACCGGTTCTGGCGTTTTCGCTTTCGTTGTTTATGCTCTCGCTTTTGGGTTTGCCGCTGACCGCTGGATTTATGGGCAAAGTTTTAGTTTTCCGTCCCGCGCTCGAAGCCGGAAACACGATGCTCACGCTGCTGGTCATCGTCGCCCTCGTCAATACGGCGATTTCCGCTTATTATTATTTGCGCCTGATTGTCGTGATGTTCTTCCGCGAGCGCACTGACGAATGGATTGCTCCGCGCATTCCGGCAGCCCTGGCGGTAGTTTTAGTAATAACCGTTCTGGGTGTATTTTACTTCGGCATTCTCAGCGATAATGTTATTGAAAAATTCTCGCACTCGCCGGGAGCGACAATACGGGCGGAAAGATAGCCGTTTGAGAGCGCAAAAAACACATGAAACATATTTGGGCGGAATAACCGGTTTATTAGGAATCTCTCACAGTGTGTTTTAATGTTTCGCGCTTTTCTGCGGCGGTTTATGGACATTGCAAATGACATTAAGGAAAAACTGACTGCTGAAGAATGGCTGCCCGACATTTACCGCGCCAAAGTGCGTTCGCAGCGGACGCGCGCTCATCAACTTGAAATTCCCGAACGAGAAAACCGCGCCCTTATCCAGCACACTCTGCTCGGAGTCGAATTAAAAGTCGACAGCCGTCGCTTTTCGTGTCCCGATTTATCAACCGCCAGATATTTGCAGGTTTTTGCGCGGCTCGGCTGCCAGGCGGTCGCCGTGCCTTATGACATCACAAAAATCTCGACGCTCGCCGACGAACTGGAATCGGCTTGGCAGAAAATTCTGCTCGTTTTTGAAAAAGCGGCGACCGGCAAAACCGCTTCCGTGAAAGGTCGGATGCGTTCGAGTTTGATAAAGGAAATCCGGTGTGAGATCGGCGAAATCGGCGCCGGCTCGTTGATGCCCGAATTCAAACAAAGCACCAAGCAAAGAAAGTAAAATTATCACCGCCAGAGGCGGTGGCTTTATGATGTTCGCATCTGGAAGATGCGTGTCAGTGTCGGGTCGGCAAGCGTTGTTAAATCTTTTATCCGTTGAACGCTCCGTTTGCTAACTTTTGTCTGACGATATTTTTTGTTCTGTTTTCCCTTTTCACCTTTTTGCAGGAACCACTGCCAGAGGCAGTGGCTTCACTCTTAGTGAAAACGTGAAAAAGGAGAGAAAGTAAAAAGTTGATTGCGATTGCTAAAACTTTTTTGCACCTATCCTTTTTCACATTTCCGCTTTTTTATTACAACTTTCAAAAGTGATAAGATAATCCAAAAGCTATGTTAGATTCGACACCATCAGCCATTTTAAAATCGGAAACGCTGCCGTTTCCCTTTAACAACCGCCCATTCTGCCGCTACGAGCCGATAGAAAAGCGCATCGAACACGCGAAGGTTTTAATCGTCAACGATTTGCTGCGCTACGAAGACGACATTTCGGATTTGGCGCGCGCGGAATGGAACGGCACAAAAGAAGCGAAACTGCGTTTCGAGCGGAAAATTTCTGGAATGGCGTGCGATAATATCGCTAAAAACGTTTTGCGGCTCGTCCAGAATCCAAAAACGCTGACCGTGCATCTGTCAGAAGTCAGCGAAGCGGCGAAACAGTTCAAACCCGATGCGATTGTGATGAGCGGAACGCTTTCGGATTTTGATTATTACAATCCGGCGCATCTCGAAAAGTTTGAACGATTTATCAGAGAAACAAACATTCCCGTGCTGGCAATCTGCGGTGCGCACCAGCTTGTCGGGATGAGTTTCGGCGGCAAACTGACGACGCTCGACCGCCTCGACCCGTCGGCGAAACGCACGGAGCGCGTCGTCGAATATCAATACCGATTTATCAAAATCACCCATCGCGCCGACCCGATTTTTGAAGGCGCGGCTGATGTCGAAAGCGGTATCTGGCAGGACTACACGCTCGAAGACGACATCTTGAGAGTCTGGCAAAATCACGGGCTGCAAGTCGAAGGCATACCCGACGGCTTTGAATTGCTGGCGACTTCGTATCTTTGCAAAAACCAAATGATGGTCAGGCGCGCCGATGGTCAGATGATTTACTCGGTTCAGTTTCACCTCGAAAAATCGTTTGAAGACTGGTCAAAAAACCCGACGCGCTGGGAACACCCGAACGAATCGCGCGACGGGCGCATTTTGTTCGAGAATTTTTTGAAGCTGGCTCTGAAACACAAATAACTTTCAATTAAATTTTGAACTTAATCGAAGCACGCCGAAATCAGTTTAAAGATATCGGCGTGCTTTTTCTAATTCGGTTGAAAAATTTCACACGAATTCTAATGAAGCGGGAAAGACAAAACAAAAAACCGGTAAAATCAACATTTCTTTTGACTTTGCGGTAAAAAGAGATGTATAAAAATTCGGTATAAGAAAACTTTAATTCAGTATAAATCAAAGTTATGCCTCTGCGATGTGTGCGAGAAAAGCGTGATGTTTATAATTTGTTTTGAAGGCGCGAGTGCCGTCGGAAAAACTACAACGGCTAACTGTCTCAAAACAATCGGCGGCGCGTTCGTCGTGCCGGAAGTCAACTTGTTATTTGAGAGACCGGAAAACGAGTCGCCCGATTGGTATTTTGAGCGTCAAGTCGAACGCTGGCAAGTTGCGAACGGACAAAGCAAATCATATCCGCTTGTTATTCTTGACGGCGACCCGTTTCAACCGTTTTGGTATTGCTGGGCGTATGATTTTATCGGCTGGCAGAGCTTAGACTTTATGAAGCAGTTTTACCAGCCGAAGATTCAGAATAAAATGATCGACTTTCCCGACAGGTATTTTATCTTCAGCACAAACGAAGCTGAACTGAGAAAGCGCAAAGAATCTGATGCGACCCGACAAAGGCGCGGATTTGAAACGCATCTGCGAATGATTGAACCGCAACGCCGCTACTTCCAAGCGATGCAAAATTTATCTCCGAGCAAAGTGCGTTTTCTTGAGGCAAAAACTGTCGAAAGCAATGTTGAGTTTGTTCTAGAAAATATTTCTAATTTAGTAGATTCCAATGAAATTGAAGCTGAGGTTTTATTCAGTAAAATGGCTGAGTGGTTACAAGAGAACAAGGCATAACAGGTGTGATACAAAAAAGCTGTTCGGTGTATAATGTTCACGCTGAAGAAAAGGCGTGAACAGGAAGCGATGAAGGTCGGCATTGAATTTGGGTCAACTCTTTCCAGAGCCAAACCCGCCCAACAGTGTGATTAAATATTCGCCTTCATCCGTATCACGAAATGGAACAATAGATTCCGAATAGGAGTGTGGAAGAACACCGGGCATTTCTGGTTCTCGCTTTTAGCAGCGAAGGAAAAACTGATACTTCGCCTGACTGTCAAAGCAATAGCGAGACAGCACGGTGGAGTTTTTTTTAGTTGACGATTGACTTTGCATAGGAATTCAATGGTCGTGAGTTGTAGAAGTCAGGACTTTATCTGACAGTTAAGTTATTTCCGACAGTGGAAGCTGTAACTCCGGCGTTAGTCAAAACAGTTCTCCGGCACACTCTCCAATGTATTCTTAATCAGCATATCCACGACCGGCTCGAATTTCTCGCCCGCTTCGTGATAAACGCGCAGTTGTTCGTCGGCGGATGTGCCGCGTTCGAGAATCGCGTGGACGTGTTCGATTTCTTTGCGCGAGCCTAAATCGTCAACTACGTCATCCACGAAATCGAGCAGTTCGCGGATTAAATCGCGCGTCGGTACTTCCTTTTGTTTGCCCAAATCGAGCAGCTTTCCGTCCAAGCCCCAGCGCACCGCACGCCATTTGTTTTCCTGAATATACATCCGGCGGTAAAGACGGAAACCCCAATTTTTGTCCATCATCCGGTTGAGTTTGGCAATGATCGCCTGAAAGACGGCGGCGACGGCAATCGTGTCGTCAACTCTCGTCGGAATATCGCAGATGCGAAATTCGAGCGTCGGGAAAAACGGATGCGGGCGAATGTCCCAGTAAATCTTTTTCGCGTTATCAATGCAGTTCATTTTTACGAGCAAATCAACGTAACTTTGGTAAGAAGCGGCGGAATCGAAATGGTCGGGAATGTCAGTCCGCGGGAATTTCTTGAAAACTTCCGAACGGTAGGATTTCAGTCCCGTATTGTGTCCGAGCCAGAACGGGCTGGATGTCGTCATCGCCAGGACGTGCGGCAAAAAATACCGGGCGGCGTTCATCAAGTGAATCTGCCGGTCTTTGTCGGCGATGCCGACATGAACGTGCAAGCCGAAAATCAGCAGGCTGCGGGCGACCATTTGCAGTTCTTCGACGAGAAAAGCGTAACGTTCGTCGTCATAAATTTCCTGGTCGCCCCAATGCGAAAACGGGTGCGTCGAAGCGGCAACGATTTCCAACCCCTTTTTCCGCGCCAATCTGGAGATGATACAGCGAAGACGCGAAATATCTTCGCGCGCCTCCTCGATGTTGTGGCAGATGCCAGTGCCGACTTCAATCATTGATTGAATCATTTCTGGCTTGAGCTTTTCGCCGAGAATCAACTTTCCTTCTTCCAGAATTTCCGAAACGTGCGATTTCAGTTCGCGCGTCTGCGGGTCAACAATCTGAAATTCCTCTTCGATGCCGAGCGTAAATTGGTCAAACATATAATTAGTCAGTTGTCAGTTGCCCGTCGTCAGTTGTTCGTCTGGCGAAGATTCGACTCTAGAGCGAATTTTGCAACTGACGATTTTTATCCTAAACTCAATTCGCGTTTTAGTAACGCTTCGTTTTTTTCCGATATTGTTTGAAACTGGATACCGACTCCGTGGTCAGGGACGGTGTAAATGACCACGCCATGTAAACCGATTTCCTCGCCGCCGATGGTCATCCGCATAAAAAGCGGCGTTCCCGTTTCCAAAGCGGCGTTCGTTGTCAGATACAATCCGCCGAGTCCGATCTCGCGCGTGCTGGCAATGCCGGTAGTGTCGCTGCCTTCATAACTGACACTGACAATCAATTTTCTACGGTCTGACTGTCGCCTCTCCGTATACATGAGCGCTTCGTCCGTTTCTTCTTCTTGCATCGAATACTCTCTCTGATTTTTGATTTGGGAAAACTTCTCTACCATTTTATCTGTTTTTCAATAATATGAAAGAGTTATTTTCCAATTTACCTAATTTACGCATTTTTCCTTTTGTGAAGCGGGCTTTGCGGTTTTCGGAAATTGGAAAAATCAAATTTAACCGCCATCGGCAAACCACTGGTTTTTCGATTTTTCGCCAAGTTTCTGACGGTTGCAAATTTCCTTTCGGCAAGTTACCATAAAGTCTCGTTTTAGCGAGAATTTATGAGCCTCTTGTTTACCGAGACAAGTCAAAACCAACAGTTTTTTTTATTTTAGGCAATCAATTTTTATGGGTTTTTCAACCATTGCAATTCACGCGGGCAACGAACCCGATGCAGCAACTGGCGCGGTCAGCGTTCCGATTTATCAAACTTCGACATACGCGCAGGAATCCTTGGGCAAACACAAAGGTTTTGAATACGCCAGAACGCAGAATCCGACGCGCCTCGCCCTTGAAAAAAATATCGCCGCGCTCGAAGGCGCGCCGTTCGGTTTCGCTTTCGCTTCGGGAATGTCGGCGACCGACGCGGTTTTAAAGCTCGTCAAAGCGGGCGACCACGTGATCGTCGGCGACAATACCTACGGCGGAACTTTTCGTCTTTTCAGCAAAATCCTGTCGAATTACGGAATCGAGTTTGATTACGTTGATACGTCTGACGCGACTAATGTCGAACAGGCGTTTAAACCGAATACGCGGATGGTTTTCGTCGAGACGCCGACCAACCCGATTATGAACGTAACTGATTTGCAGGCGGTGTCGGACATCGCGCACGCGCACGGCGCGCGAATCGTTTGCGACAATACTTTTATGTCGCCGTATCTGCAACAGCCGATGACGTTCGGCGTTGATATTATCGTGCATTCGACGACGAAATACCTGAACGGTCATTCGGACAGCATCGGCGGTTTCGTGGCTTTAAATAATGAAGAAGACGCCGAGTGGATACGGTTTGTGCAGAACGGCATCGGCGCGATTCTTTCGCCGTTCGATTCGTTTCTGGTTTTGCGCGGCACGAAAACCCTCGCCGTGAGAATGGAAGCGCACGACAAAAACGGTCGTGCGGTCGCCGCGTTTTTGGACGAACATCCGAAAGTCGAACGAGTTTATTATCCGGGTCTGCAATCGCACGCGCAATTTGAGCTTGCCAGCCGCCAGCAAAAGGGTTTCGGCGGAATGGTGGCGTTTGAAACCGGCTCGCTGGAAAATGCAAAAAAGGTTTTAGAGAGCGTCAAACTTTGCACCTTAGCCGAGAGTTTGGGCGGCGTTGAAAGTTTGATTTCGCATCCGGCGACGATGACGCACGCCTCGGTTCCTTTAGAAAAACGCGAGCAACTCGGAATTACTGACGGCTTGGTGCGCGTCTCGGTCGGCATCGAGGATGTTGAAGATATTATTGAAGATTTAGACCAAGCATTAAGTTAGTCTGCGAAGTCCGCGAAGTTTTGGAAGTCTGAGAGCGAATACTTCCGAGAGACTTCCCGGACATCAGAGACTTCCCAAATTTCCCAGACTTATTCACTATGTTAACTGTTGAAACACACGCTACATCGCACATTGGGCGCGTTCGGAAAGGCAACGAGGATAATTATCTTCTTCTGAATATCTCCGAGGCGAAAACCTGGATGAGTTCGCAGGAGCCAGACGAATTCGTCATCGAATCGCAGAAATTCGAGATTAACGAAAACGGAATTGTTCTCGCAGTTTCCGACGGAATGGGCGGCGCGCTGGCGGGCGAAGTCGCCAGCAAAATGGCGGTCGAAACCGTCAGCCAAAGATTTATTGACGAGGAAGAAGACACGGACATCACCGTCCCGGCTGAAAACACCAATCATTCTTTAATTTCAAGGCTTTACGGCGCAACCGTTTACGCTAATCATCTGATTCATCATCAAGGACGCACCGACCCGCAGTTTCAAGGAATGGGCGCGACTTTCACCGGCATCGGCATCACGCCCGAAACAGTTGATTTGATTCAGGTCGGCGACAGTCGCGCATACCTTGTGCGCGGCGGGCAAATTTATCAAATAACCAAAGACCAATCGCTCGTTCAGCAATTGATTGACGCCGGACAAATCCAGCCGGAAGAAGCCGAGACGCACACGCTCAAAAACGTGATTTTGCAGGCGCTCGGCGCTCAGAACGAAATTTATCCGGTCTCAGCGCGGCTCTATCCACAGCGCGACGACGTTCTGCTGTTATGCAGCGACGGTTTATCGAATAAAGTCGGCGGCGCGGACATGCAGAAAATTATCTGCCAAAATTTCACTCAATTACAAATCGCGGCGGCGGAGCTCGTCAAAGTAGCCAACGAACGCGGCGGCGAAGACAACATCACTTTAATTTTAGTCAAGCTCACCGGCGACGCTTTGCCCGAGCCGAACGAAGAAGAAATTAAATTGGAGTTATTGAATTTAGGAAATATCCACGACACGGCAGACCAAATCGATACGGCGGAAATCGGTTAACAATGCGCGAATTTCAGATTACGAATTGAAAGAAACTCTTCGACATTCGTAATTCGTAATCTGAAATTCGCGCATTCACTTATCCTCCCGCCATTTGGGGAGCGTTTTAGAATCTTCTATCCTTTGAACGTAAATCGAAGAACCCTGCACGCGCACGACTTCGACTTTTTCGCCCTCAAGCAGCGGCGTTCCGCTATCAACCGGAAAAGCCGTCCACGTCGAACCGTAAACTTTAACCGCGCCTTCGTGCAGCGCACCGCGGCTGCCAATCGAGACCGTGCCGACTTGTCCGGGCAAAGCGTCCATTCCCATTTTCACCACGTTTTCATCGTCGGGCGAGAAATATCTGGCAAAGATTGTGCGCGACATCACGGTTAAAACGATTGAGACGATGGCGAAAGCGAGAAACTGCAAAGCAAATCCAAAACCCAGCCCGCCGACGAGCGCCGCCGCGAGCGCGCCAATGCCGAAACAAAACAGCACGAATCCGAACGTGAAAATTTCGGCGATGATTAAAGCCACGCCCAAAACAATCCACAGAATCCACGCCAACTGTTCCATCTGTTTGCCTCGCAAATTTTAATTTTACGCTGTTAGTATCGCAGTAATTTTCAAATTTGTCATCACGCATTTTTCCCGATTTATTCTAAGTGGCTTTATCTTAGGGAATGAAATTGACTTATAGCAACTTTCAGTTGCGTAAAGACCAGAAATGGGAATAAGCTTCACAAATGCAAGCTTATTCTATAGATTTTCGTCAAAAAGTGGTTTCAGCTTATGAAAACGGGCTGGAAACGATTATCGAAGTCGCCGAACGCTTTGAAGTCAGTCCGAGCTTTATTAAGAAAATGCTCGCCAGAAAACGCTCAACCGGTGATCTGAAACCAATCGGGCATCGCGGCGGACAGAAGAAACGACTCTCGGACGAACATCGTAAATGGCTGTTGAAAACCATATTGGCTGAGCCTGATATAACGCTGGCGGATTTACAAGAACGGCTGGAACGGGAAAAGGGGATTTCAGTGTCGGTGCCGACGCTTTCACGCGAGCTGCGTGCGTTAAATCTGAGACGTAAAAAAATCGGTGGTTGCTCGTGAACGAAACAAACGAAAGCGAGCCTGGCATTGGCGGAGAATGAGCAGATTGTCTCATCAGCGATTAAGATTTTTGGATGAAGCCGGAGCGACGACCGTTCTGACTCGGCTGTATGCCAGAGCCATTGGCGGCGCGAGAACAACAGAAGCCATACTTCTAGAAATTACGGCGCCTCGACTTCGATGATTGCGACTTTGGGAGTCAGCGGAGTCGAGGCAATGATGACGATTGAAGGCAGCGTTGACACAATTGTTTTCAATGAGTATTGCGAGCAGGTCTTGCGCCCAACGCTCAGAGCCGGCGATGTGCTTGTGCTAGATAATTTAGGCGCGCATCGAGCCAGCAGAATTGAGAAAACAGCTAAAAAATGTGGCGCCAGAGTGATCTGGCTGCCACCGTATTCGCCGGACTTCTCACCGATTGAATTGATGTGGTCGAAGGTGAAAACTTTCCTCAAGAAAGTCAAAGCCAGAACGCAGGAAGAATTGGAAAAGGCAATCGCTTTGGCTCTGGAAACGATTACTATCAGCGATTGCCTGAATTGGTTTGGGCATTGCGGCTACGAGGTTACATCCAAGTGAAAACTGCTATAGGTAATGCAGTTATCTCAGCTGACGTTTTTATAACGAAAAGCAACTTTGAAAAAATAGAAAAAGACATAAAAGCAAATAAAGAAACAATACAATTTTTTCTAACACCTAATGATAAATCAGTCATTATTGATTTTTTGAAATGGGATTGTGAAGATAGACATACAAGATTTCAAGTTACCGAACCTGGTATTTAGAATACAACATCAATCATTTGTGATGGAGCGATGTTAAATTTCGGTTGAAATAAATTTGCATTCTTGCTTCCGACCTTAAATTCCTTCTCTATTTGTTCAGGTTTAGCGTTATTGGTGAATCTTCCGCACATATTGTTTGTTTTAAGTAACTTCTTAATCTTATGATAAAATAATTTTCAAACTATCAAACAAATTGCTTTTAGTATCAATCTGAGGAGAGAAACAATGACTAAAGATGAATTAACACAAACCATTAATCAATCTATCAAAGAATTAGGATTCGCTCGAATTGCAAAGCCAGCTATAATTGATGTTTTTTCAACAGGTGAACCAGTTTCATTTGATATTCACGATAAGTTAAAAGAATTTGCAGACAGTCAAGGCTTACATTATCAAGATGACAATGATGAAGATTTCTTTGTTTTTCGTTCATCAAATTCTGAATGACAAAGAGTTTGATGTTTGAGAATAATTATTTTCTTGGAAAATACAGTTAAAACATAAAAATTTAACTTAAATCCAAAATTCAGTTCATCTGTATAACATTAAAAGCCCATTAATAGATATGATGGGCTTTCTTTTACATCATCTGAATTTTCGAATATTTAACTGGCGGTTTCAGCAAATTCTGCGGAAGGCGCATTTTTCTTAACGGACTCAATACCGTTTTCCATTGCTGAGACGGAAGAGTAAGTTTCACTTCGTCCAAGCGGTTCGCCATTACCTGCTTTGAGAACGAAATAAGCCTCGTCGTTTTTAGCTGTTTTCCTCTCATAGCGATTATCGTCTGCGGCATTTTTTCTCACCGATTCAATACCTTTTTCCGCGCCTTGTTTTGTTTCGTAAGACTCGCTCGATAAAATTACCTGCCCGTTTCCTGCTTTCAGATTAAAGCGAAACTTGCCGCTTGCGCTTTCTTTGATTTCAAATTTTCCTGCCATTTCGTTTTCTCCTTAAAATGTTGGTGTTTTTCAATATAAAGCCTAGAAATAAATTATAAGCGTTTTATGAAATTTGCATAACTTCTTTCAGACAAGTCATATATTTTTTTGATTTCATCTCCGCCTTCATCTGCCAACATTCTTTATTTCTTTGAACTCCGAAACGAATCGTATCTCTGCCGAACTTGCTTGAAATTTTATCTATCGCTTGCATCAAACGCTTATCTTTTTGATAACTTGTTTCGTTATAAAGTCGAATGGTTTCCGATGGTTCAGATTGAAGCCCAAGCAGGATTACGCTAACCTTTTTATAATAATAATTTGGTTTGTTAAATGATGTTGTTTTTATTTTCTCGTCATGTAAATAAAGGGTTTTGATGAGATTGTGAGAAACCTGGATTTTTGGAGAAAAGTTACGTTTGTTGATTTGTAATCATCAGGTCGGCGGTTCAAACCAATTCACCAGCTCTATAAAAATAAAAAAGCGGCTAGTCAATAAACCCACCACTTTTTATTTGCCGTGAAATTGCGTTTGTCGGAACAATAATTCACAAAGTATTTGGCAATTTCTTAACTTAAAAAACTTATATTTTTTCGCGCGGAATAATGTTATCTTTACCTTGTTTATCTTATCAAAGGTATAGGAGGAAGTTTTTACATGTCTTTAATAATTTGTCCCGAATGCGCCAATGAAGTTTCGTCGTCAGCCGTCGCGTGTCCGAACTGCGGTCATCCTTTTCAAGCGAGACCGGCGGTGCAGCCGCGCGTCGTCGTGCAGGAGTTTGTTGAGGAAGACAGCGGTTTTCCGAAATGGGCTTTTATTCCGCTCGGACTTCTCGGCGTAGTGCTGTTATTTGTTCTGTTCGCCTTTTTGCGAAACGGCAGCGACGACGAAGCGCAGCGCAACATCAATGTGCGAATCGCCGGTCAGCCGACGGTGAGCAACACGGCGCGGGAAACAACCGTTGTCCCCGATTCGCCGCCGAATCAAGTCGTCGTCCCGCCGAGTTCGCAGCCCGGTCAGGTCGTCTTGCCGCCGTCAACAACCACAACTACTATTCCTTCGACTACGACCACAGTCCCTTCGACCGAAACGTCGCTTCCGCCCGATAAAGGCACGATTAGTTTGGAGGCAAAAGTTTTGGGCAAAAACAGCGCCGCGCCGCAGCCGGTTCGCGGCACCAGGTTTTATCTTTTGAAAAAAGATGTGGAGAGCATTTTGAGCGAGGCGGACATCGAAGAC
Source organism: Pyrinomonadaceae bacterium (assembly GCA_030448055.1). Classification (GTDB taxonomy): domain Bacteria; phylum Acidobacteriota; class Blastocatellia; order Pyrinomonadales; family Pyrinomonadaceae. The sequence continues at coordinate 547,000 of JAUJNR010000001.1, read as the reverse complement.
GAAACCGGACAGAGCAGCCTCGTTACCGCGCTCGGTATGTCGCTTGTTTATCCAGACCGTTTCGGCGATTTCAACCGAAAGGCGATGAGCGCCATCGGCAAAAACACCGCCTACAACGTCACGACCGACGCGAGCGGCAAAGCTAATCTGAAAGACGTCAAACCCGACAGCTATTATCTTTTCGCCGTGACGAAAAGCGGCAACGGATTCGTCGTCTGGAACGAGCCTGTCACGATTCAAGCCGGACAAAATGCTCTCGTTCTGACTCCGGCGAGTCCGACCGAAATCGCTCAGGAATAAATTTAATTTCAAATCTGAGAAAAGCGCGGATGTTTCGTCCGCGCTTTTTCATTTATACGGAATAACCCACCGGTTCACCTGCCTTTCAGCTAGTTTCAAAATTACATCTAAAACCCAGTAAAAGCGCTCTTTCATTGTTGACTATCTTTTCAAACTATTTCAAAGTATCCATAATCACACCACGTTCTAAGGTGTGAATCATGGTGTGATTATGGATACTAAAAGCAAAATTTTCAAACGAAAGACCGGAAAAAGTAAAAATAAATGGATCGTTCGCATCGAGTATTTCGATGACGTAAAAGGCAAAAAATGCTTCATGGAACGCCACGCCGAAAAGAAAGTAGATGCCGCCGACCTAAGAAATAAACTTGTTGCCGAAATTAAACAATCCTACGGGCAAAGTCAAACCGGCGAACGAATGACATTCAATGATTTGGCGGTTCTTTGCGAAAAACGTTTTTACCATCCCGCGCAGATAGTCGAAGGTAGAAAAATTTCCGGTGTCCGTTCCCTGGTAACTGCTAAATCCCACTTGAAAATTTTAAAACATTTTTTTGGTAAAAGACCGCTTCGACTTATCAAAACCGAAAGCCTTATCGATTATAAACTTTGGAGATTAAAAACGGTTTCGGAGCGGACGGGCGAGCCTGTAAAGATTTCAACGGTAAACCGCGAGCTTGCTCTAATGCGAAAAATGATTCGGTTTGCTTTCAGTAGCGGATGGGTATTAAAAGACATTTTTTTTAACGCCAAAGTTATAGACACTTCCGCTGCAATCGAGCGCCACCGACTTTTAACTTTAGCAGAAGAAAAGCGGCTTCTTGATTCATGCCAGGGCATGCGCACAATATCGTATAAACGAAAACTTAGAGGTGTAGAGAAAGAAGTGGAGTCTGAAATAAGCGTAGATAATCCTTTTCTAAAAGCAATGATTGTTCTTGCTTTGGACTCGGCGATGCGACTCGGCGAAATATTTAAACTCGACTGGCAGGACATTGATTTTGAAAATAATTTGATTCGAGTTTTAGCCACAAACACAAAGACCGAGCGAGAAAGGCTTGCTCCGCTATCGAAACGCGCTAAAGAAGAGCTAGAGAAACTCAAAGAGATTGCGCCCGGTGAAAAACCGTTTCTTTATAAAGATATTCAGCGGTCATTCGGAGCCGCTAAAAGATTAGCCGGAATTGAAGATTTACATTTTCACGATCTCAGGCGCACGGCGATAACGCGTTGGATTCAGCAAGGCACGCCTTTAGCCCTTGCCGGAAAGCTGGGCGGACATACGCAGCTACAGACGACGATGAAGCATTACACGGCGAACGATGCCGCTGCGGTGAAGGAAATCACGGAACGGATGAATAATTTTTATTCTCAATTAAGTGACACAGATCAGATTGAAAGCGGATTGGTAAATTAAAAGTTTCGGTTGCCCTCGACGCAAGACTAATTACCTTGCGGACAAGCGCGAAACCTGACGCGCCGGGCAGCCGGATATGTTCAGGATTAAAACTAACAGGAAGTTTTATGAGCGATCAAAAGAAAACAATCTACAAAATAAAGTATGAAGTAGAAATTGAAGTCACAAGAGAATTACGAAAGAAAAGAGACGGGAGAACAGATTTTTACTATGAAGTAGAGCCAGTTGTGAAGCCAGGCAAATCGTTCAGAGATTTTGACGACACTAATGATGTCGGAACCGTTGGCAGATGTGATTATCTTGAGGAAAATTTTCCCGATTTAATTAGCGATTCTTTCAAAATATTGTTTGGATTGGAGGGTCGGCTTCTTGATATGCCAAACAATGAACTTAAAAGTATAACCCGCAACGAAACGCTTTTGGCTACAAAAGGTTTATTCGATACGCGGCAGAGACAAAGGCTAGAAGCTTCTGCTGGAAGGTTAAAGGGAAAATTGAAAGTTGGTTACGAAAGAGAAAAAAAGGCATTTATATCTGAATGCGTGGAAATTATAAAAAACATTCAAGCAAATGGTGAAAAATTAAATAGAACAACTTTAGGGAGAAATAAATTTACTTCAGCAAGTAGCGAACATCCTTCAAGAAGGTTAAAGAAGAAACTAGATTTTTTTGATATTTCTTATGAAGATTTAGTTCTAAAAGCTACACAATAATTTAATTTGAAATATTGGGCATAGCAATACAGTTCAATCTATTTCAAAATATTTATAGTTAGTTATAAGGCATAGCAAAGCCGCTTTCGTTCTAAGTTTCCAGACACAGACGAAAGCGGCACTCGATAAGCCTTAAAATAACGCGCCTTGCGGCGTGTCGTGGGACTTTTCTATTTAGAGGATAAATCAATGACGAATGAAAAACAAATTTCTCCAGATCAAGCTTTATTAAATCAAAAAAACGAAGCAATAGAACAACGACGAATCTTTACTGACCGGGAAGCGGCGAACTACCTGCGCGTAGGTCAAACAACTCTCTGGCGATTAAGAAAAGCCGGAAAAATTTCCTTCCGACGGGCGTCTTCTAAAATTATTTATTTGCAGACGGACCTAGACAGCTATTTAGCCAGCACTAAACGGGAGGCATTCGCGTGTGCGGCTTAACCAAAAACGAAGGCAAAAAGGAAAAGCCATAATCTCTGCAAAAGATTATGGCTCAACTAAAAAATTAACTAGCGAATCAACTATGAGTAAATTTAACACAGACCCAAATAAATTTCAATTAGATTTGTTCAGTGGCGAACAACCTAAAAAAGTATTGCAGACAATTACCTGTTTTGGCTGCGAACAAAAACGCGAGCTTGATGGCTTCATTTTTAAGCTCGTTCCCGTTTGCTCCAGTTGCCGAACCGAGCGAGAGGTTGAGATAACCAACAACCGGTTTGAGCGAAGGAGGGCAAAACGATGAGTAATCTGAAATTTTCTCTGTTTAGCAATAAACGCGACACGATGCCGCAAGTCCGTGAAGCAAGCTGGCACAAGTTGTGTGAGAGTTTCAAGCGTCCGTCTGTTCGCGTAAACAAAGACGGCTGGCTATTGTCTCCGGCAAAGTTTGACCCGCCGCAACGAAAAAAAGAAAACGTCCGCGAATTGTCAATGCTCGGTTTGGATGTTGACCACAACGCGGAACTTGAAACACTGAAAGAAAAACTTAAAGCTTTAGATTCGGCTTATACAATTTATTCAACTTATTCGCATCGCCGGATAACGGACACGAATCCAAACGCCGAACCGCGTTTTAGAGTTTTAATCCCGCTTTGCTGTCCAATCCCGGCAAATCATTTCCCGGCGTTATGGCAATACGTGAAAAACAAAACAGGATTGCCACTCGACGAAAGCGCAAAGGACTCTTCACGGATGTTCTATCTGCCCGCGATTGCTTCCGAACGCGATTCGTATGAAGTTCACACGGTTGACGGTAAATTTCTTGACTGGCAGAAATTGCCGCTCGATTCAACCAACCAACCAACCGAACAAAAAACACAGGCAAACCCAAAATTAAACTCATTTGAATTTCACGAAGATAGGCACGCGGAACTTTGCCGGAGAATTGAAGCGCGCGCCAAGTCAACCGGACGCGGCACGTTTGAAATGGCTTGCCCGTCGCACAATGGCAAAGGCAATACATCGTTTTTTTACGATCCGGCGACACAGACAGCGGCGTGCATCAAAAAGCCCGACCCGTGCAGCTATTTTGATACTTTAACCGCGTTTGGTTTATCGAATGAACATCTGCCCAGCCGCGAACACAAAGAAAAGGCGAGTGCGGCTGCGCCCGCCGATTTTGCGGGCGAACCTATTCCGCTCCCCGAAAAAATTGCTCCCGCTCCCGAACTTAACGCAAATCTTTTACCGGATGAGTGGCGCGAATGGCTCACAGACATTGCAGACCGAATGCAATGCCCGCTTGATTTTCCGACCGTCGCGGCAATCGTCGCGGCTGCCGCGCTGATCGGAAATAAAGTTCGTATTCGTCCGAAGAAATTCGATACTTGGCAGGTTACGCCGAACCTTTGGGGCGCGGCTGTCGGACTTCCCAGCCTTTTGAAATCACCAGCCGTCAATGAAGGAATGTTTTTCTTTCGTGAAATTGAAACAAAGGAACGCGCAATTTACGAAGCATCATTAAAGACCGCGATTTTTGATAAAGAGTTTGCGGACGCAAAGCAAGCCGAACTCAAAAAAAAGATGCGCGACGAAAAAGCGGACAAAGAAAGTTTGCGGCTTAAATTTGAGAGCTTTGGAGTTGATGAACCAAAGGAAAAAAGGCTCTCAACTTCGGACGCGACTGTTGAGAAACTTGGCGAACTGCTAAACGAAAATGAGAACGGTATTTTGCAAACCAGGGATGAAATAACCGGATGGTTTCGCAGCCTTGACCGACCCGGACGCGAATCCGACCGCGCTTTTTATCTTGAATGCTGGGACGGCGGCGGAACTTCAAAAGTTGACCGTATCGGACGGGGATCAATACCCGTAAAAAACTTGACGCTTTCAATTTTCGGGACGATTCAACCGGCGATGCTTGAGCCATATTTGCGCGGCTCGATTGAAGGCGACACCGACGACGGTTTGATACAACGATTTCAAATGCTGGTTTATCCGAATAAGCCGAAAGATTACCAATTTGTTGACCGCTTGCCGAAGGGACGAGAAAAAGCGCGGAAAAGTTTCAAAGGGCTGTATGAACTCGACCCAAAAAAAATCGGAGCAAAGCAGCTTCCCGACGAATTTGGCGGCGGCTACTTTGTGCAGTTCGACCCAGAAGCGCAGGAGTTTTTTCAAGCGTGGTTGACGGAACTCGAAAACGATCTACGTTCTGATACTTTTGATACTGCGGCTTTCGCGTCACACGTGGCGAAATACCGAAGTTTAATGCCGACGCTTGCCTTAATTTTTCACTTGCTCGACTGTGTATCAGCCGAAAAAACAAGCGACGTTGTTGGCGATGTTAGTCTGGCGAACGCACAGAAAGCGGCGGCGTGGTGCAGCTATCTTCAAGCGCACGCTTACCGCATTTATCAAATCGCGTCTTTATCTGAATTTGATATTGCCCGCGAAATTCTCAAGAAAATTCAATCGAAAGATTTGGGTGCGGAATTTACCGCGAGAGACATTTACGGCAAGCACTGGTCAAAATTATCGAAACCGAAGGATGTTCAAAACGGCTTAGAGATTCTTGCGGAATACGGGTATTTAGCAGCCGTAACAATTAACGAAGGACACAGACCGAAAACTGTGTATTTTGTTCACGAGGTTTTGAAATGAGAGATTATTACACGGATTTTCTGCAAACCAAAAATTCTGTAAATACGTTACCTAGCGAAGTATCAAAAGTATCAAAAGGTCAAAATGAGTCCCATAAAAACCCTTTTGATACTTTTGATACTCCCTTAACTAAAGCAAAACCAGAAAATTTCATTTCTAAAGAAATTATTTTTAAGTGTTCAAATTGCGGCTTAGAGATGAACTTAATTGAAAATAACAGCCTTTGGTTTTGTCCGATTGGATGCCAGAGCATAAAAGCGGAGGCGAAATTATGAACGCAACCTATTCAACAATGTTCTACAACGGACGGCATTTAATTATTAAGACGGTAGAAGGCAATGAGCCGTTTGTTGTCGCTGAAACCTATTTAGCGACGGTAGCCGAACTTATTTGCAGTGTACTTGCCGGACACGCCGACGACGAATTAAATGCAAATTAAAAAATGGAAGATTTGAAAAAAACAAACGCAAAACAAACGCAAAAGAACAAATTTCCGTCCGGCAATAAAATCGGAAATCGTTTTCCGAAAGGGCAAACGGGGAACCCGAACGGACGCCCGAAATTGACCAAGCTAACCGAAGCCTTGCGCGAGCAGCTCGCCGAAGAGATGCCGAACGCGCCGGAGCGGACAATTGCCGAAGCGATCTCGCGGGCATTGATTCGTGAAGCACTAAAAGGAAACGTGCAGGCGGCGCGTGAAATCGCCGACCGAACCGAAGGCAAACCGACGCAGAAACTTGACCTTGATTTGCAAATAAACGACTGGCGAACCGAAGCCGAAAAATTCGGACTGACTCAAAATGATGTTATCGCAGAAGCACAATTACTTATCGCAGAATCCGTTGATGATTCAAGCGGCGAAGCGAGCTATTGAGCGGCGCCTGGAAAGCGAACGCTCGGACGCTTGTTTGATGTCGCGACGTGCCGGGATTATCACGGACGCTTGGCAGTCGGACCTACTCCGATCCGACGCCAAGCAAATGATTTTGCTGTGTTCAAGACAAAGCGGTAAATCAACGGTGACATCAATTCTCGGACTTCATACGGCGCTTTATAAACCCGATTCGTTAATCCTTTTACTTTCGCCGTCGCTTCGTCAAAGTCAGGAATTGTTTCGCAAGCTGCAGGACGTTTATAGCGCCGTAGAATCGCCGAATCTGCCGCAGGCAACGCAGGAATCGGCTTTAGGAATGGGACTCAGCAACGGGGCAAGAATCGTGGTGCTGCCGGGTAAAGAAGCGACGGTTAGAGGCTTTTCGGGCGTTTCCTTGCTGATTATAGACGAAGCCTCCAGAGTCGAAGACGCGCTTTATCAGAGCGTCAGACCGATGTTAGCTGTTTCGGGCGGGCGCATCATTCTGCTGTCAACGCCATTCGGTAAACGCGGATTCTTTTATAACGAATGGACAGACGGCGAAGATTGGCGAAAAGTGAAAATCACCGCTGACGAATGCCCGCGAATTGATAAAGAATGGCTGGAGCGCGAACGGCAGATGATCGGCGATTGGTGGTTTCAGCAGGAATACCAGTGCGAATTTGTTGAAACATCAGACCAGTTTTTTAATTACGAAGATATTGAAAAAGCGGTTGACCCGGATGTCGAGCCGCTATTCGGAGGATACTGATGGGTTATTTGTTGGAAGACTTACCGCGCGTGCAACAGCCCGCATATTTTATCGGTCTCGATTTGGGTCAGTCGCAGGATTTCTCGGCAATGGCGATTTTAGAGCGCCACGGCGCGAGCAAACATGATTACGCCTTTCACTGCCGCCATCTGCACCGCTGGAAGCTGCGCACGTCTTACCCGGCAATCGTCGCCGAATCAGTAGCCATCGCCAACGACCCGAAGCTACGCACGCGGGACCGGAAGCCGCTTCTTGCCGTTGATGCGACGGGCGTCGGCGCCCCCGTCATTGATTTATTCAAAAAGGCGACGCTGCACGCCAAGCTCGAACCCGTTCAAATCGTCGGAGGCTCCACGGTCTCAAAAGAGCGCGGACTGAACCGCGTGCCGAAGCGCGATCTGGTCTCGGTTGTGCAGGTGGCTTTGCAGAACGGAAGATTGAGAATCGCCGAGAAACTTCCCGATGCCGCAACGCTGGTCAAAGAGCTGCAGAACTTCCAGGTCAAGATTACCGACACGGGAAACGATACCTACGGCGCGTGGCGTGAAGGAACACACGATGATCTGGTGCTTGCCGTCGCGCTCGCCTTGTGGTGTGCCGTGTCTTTGGAACCGGCACAGTTTTACAGTTGGTAGTTAGAAATAAAAAACAAATAGGAGAATAAAAAAAGATGATAGATTTCAAAAGCAGAGCGTCGGAGTTGCGAGGCAATGCAGCCGACCGAATTAAAAAAATACAGTCTGACAAAGACTTAACCGAAGCGGCAAAAGCGGTCCGAATCGCTGAGATTCGCTTAAAGACCAATGAGCAGATCGCCACTTACAAGCGCGAGCAAATTAAAGCAGACACGGAAACACGCGACAAGCTGCACCGGCGAGTTTTCGGTATAAGTTTCACGGCGACGGCGACCGAAGCCGACAAACAAGTGGCGAGATTAAATTATCGTGACGCGCTGTTTCGCGCCGATTCGATAACCGCCGAAAACCACGCCTTGCGACAGCTCGGCAGAGCGCGAATGACGGGCGACAATGAACTTGCCAAGGCAATCGCGGCACGCGCCTACGAGCAAGGCTGGGACAGCACTTTGAATGAATACGCGTCGCAATCTGAGTCAATCCAAAGTAATTTGAAGGAATTGATAGATTACGAACGCGATCTTGGAAATGTGAAAATCAGAGTAGCCGATTCAGCGTCATTTTCGATGTTGCCCGAATCACCAGAGGAACAAGTGGCGAGACTTTCCGGGAAAAATCTTTGGTGATTAAACGTGTGCCAATTGGCACACGTCTCATCTCCACGTGCGCGGGAGCGTTCGAGGTTTAGGCAGTTCGCAAACGGTAGCAGAAATGCAGACATTAACGAGCAATTATCGGCACGCGGGCGCATTTACGAACGGGAAAAGTGTTAACTTTTGTTAACCGTAAAACTTGAAAATTAGCAGTTAATTCTGAAATGAAAAGAAACTTCGGCAACAAATTAACCGACATCAAAAAAGCCGAACAGGATCGCCGTTATCCGCTCGCCGGTCGAGCCTCTTTTTGATGGAGTTCTATTGCATCGCCGACCTCGCAGCCGAGATCGCAGAGTCCGATCGAAGCTGCCTTTATCAATCGTCGGATCGAATCTTTCGGCAATCCGAGCCTGCTGGCAAATTCATCGTATTCGACTTTTACCGGATACGTGCGGATTTCCCTGATTTCTTTTCTTAACGAGGTAATAATTTCATTGTCGTTCATATTTTGCTCTCCATTACTCATCTTTAGGCTTTATAAGGATTCGAGGATCTGGCAGGAGAAAATCCTGCCGGTGATCCGACGACCTGATTTGAATACATAGGTTTATTAGCTCCCGAATTCCCAAGTAATTAACCGATCCGATTTAGGCGGCTGCGTACCGTGAGGAGACGCACGACGATTTAGCTCTTGCCGTCAGCTTGGCACTGTGAACGGCGACGGAAAAGCAAATGGCGATGATTGTCAGGTGCAGCAGATTTTAATCTAAAGGGGAAAACAGATTGAAATAGCCTAGCGTTTGCTGCGCTAGGCTATCTAGCTGACCGGTAAAGCAAGTTGGATGTTTACCTGACTCTATTATCAAGCCGGACTGCTACCGAGCTTGGATTACCTTTCAGTTAAGAAATACAGTCTCACTTAATTTTTGATTGGTATGTAGTCAGCCGAACACTCCGGAATGAAGTAGAGGAAAATAGATGCAGGGAAGAAAATTGCACCTAGGCGCGGATTTATGCTGCAACTTAGCGGTATAATAACCAGCTATACGTCTCGCTTATCGCTGAATTCTGTTTCGTGTATGCAACAAAGTGTTGCGCTTGGGAATGCCTTGTGGTATTTTTGCATCCATCACAATTTCAGGTTGTGAAATAACTTGTTAAAGGAAGCAAAATTTATGGAATTAGGAAATTTCTCTGTTAGTTTGGCTGTAAAAGACATCGAGGCATCGAAGCTGTTTTACGAAAAGTTGGGTTTTACAGTTTTCGTAGGAGACCAATCGCAAAATTGGCTGATTATGAAGAACGGCGACCACAATATTGGGTTGTTTCATGGAATGTTCGAGAATAACATTCTCACCTTCAATCCGGGCTGGAGTAGTGATGCTCAGCCGCTTGAAGAGTTTACGGACGTTCGAGAGTTGCAGCGCAGGCTCAAAGCTCTTGGCGTAAACATGATTTCAGAAGCAGACGAAAATTCTACCGGCGCAGCTAGCTTTATGATTGTTGACCCAGATGGCAACACGATTCTGGTAGATCAGCACGTTTAGGTAATGCGTCAGTTGGATAGGTAATGTATCGTTGGAGCTTCTGTTTGCAAAAGACGATAACAATTTAATGTACGCGAGGGCGAAACTGCGACTTTGTTACCACAAAGCAAAAGCCGCAAGTTTCGACGCTCACGGCTTTTTTATTACGCACCTTTTCAAAACCAGCAGCATCTATTTGTTGGAGCGATGATGGAAATAACTCCCTCCATATTCATAGAAACTTCGCCTGTATCTAAGCCTGTCTTCGATAAGACAGGCATTTTTTATTGCCCACTGTCTTAAATCTGATAAGTTAATTGTTTTCCAATTTTTGCAAAAGTTTGAATAACACGCGCAAAAGATACGGCAGATGAGAACGGCACTAACTGAACGGATCGTTAAAGTAAAAAAGCCTTGCTAAACTCTCCCCAGAATCAGCAAGGCTTTTATGTTAGATTTATAGGTTAATGAGTTAAACACTGGCTAAGGACGAATCAACTCATCAACCTACAAATGACATAAACATTAAATAAACCGTAGAATCCAAAAAAGAAACTGTGAGTTTTCACGCTCACTGTTTTTTGGTAGGAGTTAATAAGGAGATTATTCTGTTGGGTCCAAGTAGCATAAAAAATGAATAGAAAGCAAAATCCAGAAAAAAATGCCGCGAGTTTTGACACTCACGGCTTTTTGAATAAAGGAGATTATTCTGTTTGAACTAAATAATATAAAAACTCAATAGAACGCAACTTCCAGAAAAAAAACCGCAAGCAATCACGCTCACGGCTTTTCAAGATAAAGCGGGCGGACCGCCTTTTGCCTAATTTGGATTTCCCGTCCCATTAACCTTTTCTCTATCCTCAAGGAAGGCAATCGCGTTGAAGGGGGAGCTGCTTTCCTAAAATCGGCGGTGAACTCCGAATCTTCGCCGTCGATTTTTATTTTCTTTTTTTCCTTTGCCTGCAATGCTTTCAAATTCTCCAGAATCGCCTCGGGCGTTCGCCAATCTTCGGGCATTTCGGAAAGCTCATCTGCCATCGCATTAAATAGCCGCGTCGGTATCGAATCGTTTTTCATCACGGCTGATATTTGATTTGCCAAAGTATCTAAATCGTCGGTTTCCAAATCCTGTGCCGACATCTCGGACAAATCCAAACAGTTTTCCGTCGGCTGTTTCAATTCTACCCCGTAATAGTCCAAGCCTCTTTCGCGCAAAAGACCTTTTTTCCAACTGCTCTGGTGATCGCTGTAAGTTGTTGTCCAGGTGAAAATGTAAGATTCCAGCTCGCTGATGAAATCGGGAATAAAAAAGTTTTTGTGCCGAATTTCAAATATCCCCAAAAGTTCCAAAAGGCAGCCGTGACCCCACTGGCTATTGTTTTCCGTAACGACGGAGCCGCCGGTCGTTACCGATAAAATATCGCCGATTAAATCCTTCGCGCGAATGAGTTGACGCTCTCTGAATTTTCGCGCCGTCTCGCCGTCAGATAAGGATTTCAGTAAATCCGTATATGGTTTGCGCTCACGGTTCAATCTTTCGATCCGCGCTTCATCAGTTTCCTTTTCTTCGTCCATTCTCTGGTCGTAGAAGTCCCGGAAAGCGGCTGTATCCTGCATCAGAATCGCGTGCAGCGAGTGGTAGATGCCGCGCCCGTAATCTTTCGGCAGGGCTTCAATGATATTCGGGAAAGCTTCACGAATTAGGGTGAAATCCGACAGCGGCAACCCAGCTTCGTTTGAGGCTTCAAAGATAATAGTTTTCAGGCAGTCTTTGACGCCTTCCGGCGTTTTATCGCTCGTTAAAGCCATTTCAAGCTGCCGGGCGATGTCCGACAAAGTTTCTTTTTGTCTTTCAGTATATTTTGTAGTATCTTTTTTCATAATTCATTTTCTCCAAGGAAATTGATTGAGAGAGGCTTTGATAATGTGCAGTTATCAAAGCCTTTCGTTTTTAGTTAATCCTTACCCGTCCGACCCGCTCCGCTTTGATATAGCTGCTGTTTTTCAAATACGGGATTTCTTCGGCTTGCGTGTTGCCCTTGGGCAACATTTCCGGCTCCATGTAAAGGCGAACAAGGCGAGCGGCGACGCGATGGAAGCAAGGCGAACCCTGCTCGAACGCCCGGCACTGACAGACCCCGTTTGCCGTGTAGATGTTGTTTGATTTCTGGCTCCAGATGATCAGCGAGTGGTCGTCTTCCTGATAAGTCATAAAGACTCCATTTTCTTCGATCTCGGCGGTTGCTTTGGCGATGGCGTTAATCCACCGTTTTTTCGTTCCCGCGTCTTTAACGGTCAATTCGATTTTGGCTAATGCACCTGCGACGACTTTTCCGAATCTGTCTTTGTTTTCGATTTGTAACATTTAGTTTTGACTCCTTTGTGTTGATTTTGATTAAATTCCTTAATCTAGATATAATTTTATCCCAATAAAGCAATATGTCAACATAAAACTTTACTTAGATAAAATTATTTCGTAATATAAGTTTATGGATAACTGGTTGACGACAAAAGAAGCGGGCGAGAAAGTTGGATTAACTTACGTGAGAATAAATCAACTTATCAAAGAAGGTGTTTTAACTGCTGAAAAGCGTGGACGCGATTACTTTGTAAAAGAGTCCGATCTAGAAGCATTAGAGCACCGCCCGGAAACTCGCGGAAGACCGGCGAACCCAAAGAAATAGACTTTTGATACTTTTGATACTTATCTTCCCTAGGTGTTTCCCAAAAAATAAAGCCTCCGGTTCTGACAAACCAAAGGCTTTGATATTTGAAAATTGAATAGTATTTGGTGTGATTTTAGGTGTGAACGTAAAAAGAGGCATCGTTGCAATGCCTCTAAACTATTGAAAGCAAACAATACTCCCGACGGGATATGAATCTGCGCCTTCTTCCTTTATACTGAATCTGCGGACGATGCGCTCGCGCCTTCAGTTAGATTTTTATGGATATTACCGAAGTTTTTATCAACCGATACGGACGTTTGCGAAGCGGCTGGCGTTTTGCGGTTTTTCTGCTCGCGCTGTTTTTATTATCCGGCGTTTTCGGCGGCATCTTCGGCGCGATTTCTTACTACCTGCCGGTTGGACTTTCGGCGACGGGTTTGCTCGGATTTCTCATTCCGCAATTCGTTCTGCTAACGCTGGCGGTTTTCGTCGGCTGGTTATGCGGCAAATATCTCGAAGGCTTGCCGTTTCGTGCGCTCGGCGCTTGGTTTACGAAAAATTGGCTGAAAGATTTGGGGTTGGGGTTGTTGTTCGGGGCGGCTTCAATCGGTCTGGCAGCGTTGGTAACGCTGATTTTCGGCGTGACGACTTTTCAATTTAACGCAATGGCGGGGAGCGCAGCGATTTTGTCAACGCTCGCGGTTTCGCTCGGCGTTTTCGCATTCGGCGCAGCGGCTGAAGAAGCGCTTTTTCGCGGCTACATTCTGCAAACATTCGCGCGCGCCAACCTCGTTTTATTCGCGGTCTTTTTGACTTCCCTGCTGTTCGCCTTCACGCATACGAGCAATCCAAGCGCAAATTATCTTTCATTTATCAATACCGCTTTAGCCGGATTATGGTTCGGCGCGGCGTATCTTAAAACCAGAACTTTGTGGTTTGCTACCGGACTGCATTTGGCGTGGAATTGGGTGCAGGGCGCGATTTTGGGCATCAGCGTCAGCGGCATCAACGAGATTACCGTCGCGCCGCTTTTGCAGCCGGCGAACGTCGGTTCAACTGTTTTGACCGGCGGCGATTACGGCATCGAAGGCGGACTCGCCTGCACGATTGCGCTGATTGTTTCGACGATTGTGATTTGGTTCGCGCCGTTTCTCAATCCGACCGAAGAGATGATGGATTTAACGAGCCGGGAAAAATCAAACGACGCGGACACGAAAATCGAAAATCGAAAAAATTCTAAATCGCTTGAATTTTAAATGATATGTCCACCGCTTTCGCCGAATGCGTCAGCCGTCCGACCGAGATTAAATCCACGCCCGCTTCGGCGAACGAGCGAACTCGCTCCAAATCCATTCCGCCCGACGCTTCGAGCAAAACGCTCGGGTTAAGCCCGCGCGCCATCTCGACTAATTTTTCGGCTTCTTCCGGCGTTTGGTTGTCGAGTAGAATAATATCCGCGCCCGCTTCAATTGCCTCTCGAAGCTGCGCCCAATTTCCAATCTCGACTTCAATTTTGTGCAGATGTCCGACTTTCGATTTGGCGGCGGTGACGGCTTCGGTGATGCCGCCCGAGAGCGCGATGTGATTATCCTTAATCAAAACGCCGTCGTCCAAACCGTAGCGGTGATTTCTGCCGCCGCCGACGGTAACAGCGTATTTTTCGAGCATTCTCAAACCCGGCGTGGTTTTTCTGGTGTCAACAATCGTCGCGTCCGTTCCCTCAATCGCCCGCACAAAGCGGCGCGTCAAAGTCGCCACGCCCGACATCCGCTGCATCAAATTAAGCGCGACTCTTTCGCCGGTCAAAAGCACGTCGGCGTAGCCTTTCAGAACGGCAAAAATCGTTCCGGCTTCCACTTCGTCACCCTCATTATAATTGGTTTCGAGTTCAGGAGTTTCCGGGTCGAGATGCGCGAAGACGGCTTCGGCGACTTCCAAACCGCAAATCACCAGCTTTTCCTTCGCCAGAAATCTGCCCGTTCCGCGCGCGTCTTCGGAAACGATTGATTGCGTCGTGATGTCGCCGCGCCCGATATCTTCACGAAGAAATTCGCCGATATCGCCGAGAATGTCGCTGTTTTCTAAAAAATTCATAACTCGTTCGTTTCAAAATTCAATTGTTAATCTGCATAAGGAGCGGTTCCGGCATCAACGATTTTCCAGATTTCCGATTCGGGAATGTAGAATGGTTTTTTGACGATGCTGATTTTCAAAGTCTCCTTCGGCTCGTCGTAAGTGGCTTGCAGTTTTACGCCAAAAGGTCCTTGGACTTCAACGTCGTCGCCTTCGGGAACGACGATTCCTTCGCTCGCCAAATCCTTTCGCAGATTGACAAGTTCGCTGCGGTTTATTCCGCCGTATTTTTTGCAGTCGGGCATAGAAATCTCCTTGATAATTTTTATTCGTTTGAGCTTTTAATTTTATGATAAAGACTCCAGATTCTGCTTTAAAGTTACCGTTTGCGTTTCGATTTCCGCAACGCGGGCGCGGATTTCCTGAACTTTCTCAGTCGGAGCGCGCTCGACAAAATTCGCGTTGGAGAGTTGTCCGTTGAGCCGCTGTTGTTCGGTTTCGAGTTTGCTCAATTGATTTTCAAGCCGCTGAATCTCCTTGTCGAAATCAATTAAACCTTCGAGCGGCACGGCGATTTCCGCGCCCGCAATCACGGCTTTCGCCGACGCTCGCGGCACGTTGAGTGTTTCGTTCAAAATTAATCGTTCGGCGCGGGCGAGTTTTAATATCTGCGCTTCGTTCGATTTGAAAACAGTTTGCAAATCTTCTTTCGCCGCGACGTGAATCGCGGGTTTGTCGCCCGGCTTGATATTCATTTCGGCGCGGATGTTTCGCACTTTTGAAATCAAATCAATTACCGCCTGCATTTCCGATTCCGCTCGTTCGTCAATCATTGCAGCGTCGCCTCGCGGAAAGTCGGCGAGCATAATCGTCGGCGGCGTGTTTTTATAGGCGGCATTGTGCAACTCGGCGGAAACTTCGGGCAGTTTCTGCCAAAGTTCTTCGGTGAGAAAAGGCATAAACGGATGCAACAGCCGCAGCGCCTGTTCGAGAACAGTTAGAATTCTCGTCCGCGCGGCATCGCGTTTCGTGTTGATTATTTCGGACGTGATTTCGTCCTTGACGAGTTCAATATACCAATCGCAAAAATCGTCCCAGAAAAAATGATAAACGAGTTGAACGGCCTCGTGAAACTGGTAAGCGTCGAGCGCTTTGTTCAAACTAATTGCCGTTTTATTAAGCCGCGAAATTATCCATTTGTCGGCGAGCGACAAATTTTCCTTTGGATTGTCGGCGGCGAATTCGGGAACGACTTTATCGAGAAATTCTTCGTCTTCCTCGTCGAGTTCAACCAACTCGACATTTAACTCGCGTTTGATTTCCGAAACTTCCGACTGCGGGTTGATGGAAAAATAATCAACTCGTCCGCCTTCCGAATTCAGCAAACAAAATCTGGTCGCGTTCCAGATTTTGTTGGCGAAATTACGGAACGATTCTACTCGTTCGTCGCGCCACGCGAAATCAACGCCTGTTGACGAACCGGCGAGCGTGATGCGCGTCGCGTCCACGCCGTATTTATCGAAAACGTCGAGCGGGTCAATACCGTTCATTTTCATCTTCGACATTCGCTGTCCGTTTTTATCCAAAACCGTGCCGTGAATGATGACATCTTTGAACGGTTTTTCGCCGATAAACTTTAAACCCGTCATCACCATCCGCGAAACCCAGAGAAAAATAATGTCGCGTCCCGTTACCAAAACATCAGTCGGGTAAAAAGTTTTTAAATCTTCCGTTTCAATTGTTTCGCCGTCCCAACCGAGAGTCGAAAAAGCCCATAATGCAGAAGAAAACCAGGTGTCGAGAACGTCCGCGTCCTGCATCAACTTGACGGTTTTCGCCTGTTCCAACGCTTCTTCTTTGGTGCGCGCGACATAGACGTTTCCGGCTTCGTCATACCACGCGGGAATTTGATGTCCCCACCAGAGCTGCCGGGAGATAGTCCAATCTTTCAAATTTTCCAGCCAAGTTGTATAAACTTTTTCGTGCGGAATTTGCGGCGAATAATGCGGCGTGTTTTCACGGCGCATCAAATCCAAAGCCATATCGCGCATCTCGTCCATTTTGCAAAACCATTGTTCGGACAAAAACGGCTCGATAACGGTTTTACAGCGCTCGCAAACGGGCAAAACCATTTCGTAATCGTCAATCTTTTCAAGAAGACCGAGTTTTTCAAATCGTTCGACGACTTTCTCACGCGCTTTATACCTGTCCAAACCTTCAAACTCCGCGCCGGAGTCAGCGTTCATCGTCGCGTCCTGATTCATCACGCTGATTTGCGGCAAATCGTGACGCAAGCCGAGTTCGTAATCGTTCGGATCGTGCGCCGGCGTGATTTTCACCGCGCCCGTTCCGAATTCCGCATCAACATATTCGTCAGCAACTATTGGAATTTCACGATTCGTCAGCGGCAATTCAATCGTTTTGCCGATTAAATCTTTGTATCTTTCATCATCGGGATTAACGGCAACCGCTGTGTCGCCGAGCATCGTTTCCGGTCGAGTCGTCGCAACGGTTATTTTTACATCCGAATCTTTTACCGGGTATTGCAGATAAAAAAGTTTGCCATCTTTTTTCGTTTCCTCTTTAACTTCCAAATCCGACAGCACGGTTTCATCTCGCGGACACCAATTGACAATCCGCTTGCCGCGATAAATCCAGCCTTCTTCATACAATTTGACGAAAACATTTCGCACCGCGAGCGATAAATTTTCATCCATCGTGAAACGCTCGCGCGACCAATCAACCGAGAGACCTTCGCGGCGAATCTGATTTTGAATCGTGCCGCCGTATTTTTCCTTCCACGCCCAAACTTTTTCTATAAACGCCTCGCGCCCGATGTCCTGCGGCGTTTTGTGTTCGTCTTTTTTCAATTGGCGCGTGACCATCAACTGCGTCGAAATTCCCGCGTGGTCAACGCCGACAATAAATAAAGTTTTGTAACCCTGCATTCTTTTCCGCCTTGTCAGAACGTCCATCAAAGTATGCTGCAGTGCGTGTCCCATATGCAGGCTGCCTGTCACATTCGGCGGCGGAATGACAATTGAAAACGGTTCGGCTTCTCGATTTTCGTTAATTTCGGGCGCGAAACAACCGCTTGCTTCCCACGTTTGATAATGCGTTTCTTCGGCTTCTTTCGGATTGTATGATTTGGCAATTTCCATAAAGTCAGTGGTCAGTGATCAGTAGCCAGTCGCAAGTTGAGTTTGTTCATACAAACTCACTAAAGTTCAATTTCCAACGGACTACTGATAACCGACAAAAATAAATTTCCGCGCGGCAGAGCCGCGAGGTATTAGAAGAGTGATGGCTGCGTTGAATCATTACCGTCACCTTGATTTCTGATGTATTGTTTCATCGCTTCTTCCGAACTGTGTGCGCCGACCGTGCTGATGTAATAGCCGTCAGACCAAAACTCGCCGCCCCACAACTGTTTTTTGACTTCCGGCATCTGACGAAAGATTTCCTTGGCGGTGATGCTTTTGATGGTTCGCACGATTTTTGTTGGACTATACATCAGCACCGACTGTACTCAAAAAATGCACGTGCTCTGAGTCAGTTCCGATCTCCAGAAACTCAATCTCATAGCGCAGGCTTATCTGTTCGCATATTTCTTTGAGTTTCTCATCAATATCCGGCGTAATGACGGCTTTCCGATATTTCGTCGGGCAGACCAGATGGTAAAGCAAAACACTGACATTGTGTTTTTTATGAATCAGTTCGCTCATCGGTCGAATTAAACCAATAAGGAACGATTAAAATTCTAAAACAAAAGCGGTTAGTTTTCATCTGATTGGGCGAAAACTAACCGCTTAATTTTTGATTCGACCCGCCGTTTATCTTTTTTCCGTCTGCGAAAGAACTTCCCCAACAATTCGTTTGATGACATCGTTCGAAAGTTTTTCAGCCACCCGGTCGGCAATCGCCTCTATTACTTCGGGCGAGAAATTTTCCATTTGCGGCGAAACGGCGAATGTCTGAAACGGCGGCTCGGAAATTTCGCCCGTCATGTCTAGGTTTGACTGCGCCGCTTCGTTCGGAAATTCGGAATCAGTTGACGAAATTTTTTCTGAAGAAGCGTTTTCCTGCAGCGTCTTCGGAAATTCCAGCAAATCAAAATCGTCAAAATTTAAAGGCAGGGCGTTTTTTTCCGGGTTCAAAGCATTGACGTTTTCTTCAAAGTCGGTTTTCGACGAAAGCGGCGTTTTCGCCCAGTCTTCATTTTCAAGTTCAGCGGTCAGATTTTCCGAATCGAACGGTTGTTCCAATTGCGTCGGTTCGATGTCTTCGGCAAACGATTCGTAGATTGGTTCGGATTCGTATTTGTGCGTTTCGTCCGCCGGTAAGCTGCCGATTTGCGCGGTTTGAATCATTTCATCGTCCATTCCCGCATTGCCCAGATTTTCGATTGAAGCGTGAGCCGAATCGTATTTGTCGATTGGCGTCGCCGGCAAAGCATCGGCGAACTCGCCGTCCGGCATTGTCTTTAAAGCGTCTGCAAAATCGTCGTCCGGCGCGTCTTCGGGCGGATAAAGAGAATTGTCCGCCGGCGTCTTGGCATCGAGCAAATCGGAAACTTTATTGACCAATTGGCGGATTGACTGAAATGGCTTGGTTAAAAAATCGTTCGCGCCGACGCGACGCGCTTCGTTTTCGTCGAACGGCTCGAAGGAGCCGACTAGCAGGATGACGGGAATTTCCTTTGTCTCGTCGTCCCCTTTAATCATTTCGCAAAGCCGGTAGCCGTCGAGACCAGGCATATTAACGTCCACCATCACTAAATCCGGCGTGGCTTCGACGAATTTCTGCATCGCCGCCTCGCCATCGCCGACCGCCACGACTTCGATGCCTTCGTCGGCAAAAGTGAGATTAATGACTTTTTGAATCGTCGCTGAATCGTCTGCCAGAAGTAGTCTGCGTTTCGTCACTGAAAGGTTTCTCCTTACCGATATTTTCAGAAAGTGAAGAAATGAAAAAGTGAAAATGTGAAATAGAAAATATCGTTTCTCGGCTAATCAAACTCTTTCACTTTTTCATTTTCTGAAAGTTGAAATTTATTTAGAATTACTTTGACTTCGCTGCACGCACATCCGCAACATCATTTGCAGTTGCGAGGTCGTAAACGGTTTCGGCAGAAAAGCGACCGCGCCCGCCGAAAAACTGTCTGATGACAGGCGCGGATTTTGTTCAGCCGTCATCATCAGCACCGGAATCCGCATCAGACGTTTTTCCGACTGCATATAACGCACGAGTTCCGTGCCTTGGATATACGGCATGATGACATCGAAGATCGCCGCAACGAACGAATCGCCTGTTTGCAGCAATTTGTAGGCTTCCTTGCCGTCGCGCGCCGGAACAACCGTGTATCCTTCTTTTTCAACTATCGTTTTGACCAGTCGCAAAATCGCCGGGTCGTCATCGGCAATTAGAACTTTAGCTTGTTCACCGCCGCTTTGCTCTTCGTTCATTATAAAAATTCTTTATCTAAACTCTGTTTTCATATTAACAAATTTTTTGTTAATTTTACGAATTAGCTGATAGTTTTGCCGCCAGCTTTATCGCGGCTCGCATACTCGAAGCATCCGCCGCACCGCGCCCCGCAATGTCGAAAGCTGTGCCGTGATCAACCGAAGTTCGGATTAGCGGCAGACCGAGCGTGACGTTGACCGACGCGCCGAACGATAAACACTTGACGGCAATTGTCGCCTGGTCATGATAGCAGGAAATCACCGCGTCGAACTCGCCTTTGAATCCGCGCAGGAAAATCGTGTCGGGCGAGAATGCGCCGGAAACATCTACACCAAATTTTTCGCGGCATTCCTTAATTGCCGGAGCGATTTCCGCCGCTTCTTCCGCGCCGAACATTCCGCCTTCCGAAGCGTGCGGATTGAGTCCGGCGACCGCGATTCGTGCGTCTCGTTTTAAAAGTTTTGAAATTTCACGATGCGAAAATTTTATCAGTTCGATTAATTTCTCTTTTTTCACCAACTCGATTGCGTCACGAAGCGAGACATGAGTCGAAAGCAGCACGACGCGCAAGTCTTCAGCGAAAAAACTCATCGCGAATTCTTTCGTGCCGGTTAATTCAGCCAAAAATTCCGTGTGTCCCGGATAATCGTAGCCGCCGAGCGCGATTGCTTTTTTGCTGATTGGCGCGGTGGCAATCGCGTCAATTTTTTTCTCGCGCCAAAGATTGACAGCGGTTTCGATATATTCGGCGGCAGCCTTGCCCGCCACAGCCGAATCTACGCCCGTCACAAATTCGCCTTTCAAATTGTTCAAATCATAAACGGCGGTTTGGTTCGGAAGCGGTGAGAAATTTGCAGTGGATTCGACAAAATCAAATTTTAATTTCAAATCACGCGCCGTTTTTTTCAGAAATGCCGCGTCGCCAATAATAATCGGCAAACAGACTTCTCTTAAACTTTGATCCCTCAGGGCTTTGAGCGTGATTTCCGCGCCGATTCCGGCAGCGTCGCCCATCGTCACGGCGACGCGCGGCAGATTTGAATTTTTCGCCTGAAGATTTTCTTCGCCTGAATGTTTGTTCACGCAACTATTTTATTGCCTTGCCTTAACTTAAATCAAAAGCAAAAAAACAAAAGCGAAGAAATCATTCCGCACTTTTGTTTTTTGCCTTTTAACTTTCGCCTTCTTATTTTCCGTCCTCGTCTTTATAAAAATTCGGCATAGCTAATTTTGATTTCGGATTTGAGACTTAATTAAATCCCAAATCCGAAATGCCGAATCGTTTCAGTCTGCTTGGCGACGGATAAATGTGGGAACGTTTATGTCTTCTTCTTTTTTATTTCCGTCGAAGGGACTAAAAGCCGGTTGGCTGTTGAAATTGGCGACGGCGTGCGTTGCCGTCTCCGGCGCGGTCGTCTGCGGCACGAGCATTTGTTTATTGTCAAAGCCGGTGGCGATAACGGTTATTTTCACTCCTTCTTTCATTTCTTCGTCAAAGACCGTTCCGAAAATAATGTTGGCGTCTTCGTGCGCTTCTTCGTGGATCAAGGAGATCGCTTCTTCAATCTCGTCGAGCGGCATATTTTTAGAACCGGTAATATTTATAAGTGCGCCTTTCGCTCCCTTGATTGAATTTTCCTCCAGCAATTTCGAATCAATCGCCGCCTTCATCGCTTTGATCGCCGCGCCGTCGCCGCTGCCGTGTCCGATACCCATCAGCGCCACGCCCATTCCCTGCATCACCGATTTCACGTCGGCGAAATCGAGATTGATAATTCCGGGAACGGTAATCAAATCGGAAATGCCTTGAACGGCTTGCAAAAGAATTTCGTCGGCGCGGCGAAACGCTTCCATAATCGAAATTTTCTCTTCGACTTCTTTTAATTTTGAATTCGGAATCGTGATGATTGTGTCCACGCAGCCGCGAAGTTCCGCTAACCCTTCTTCGGCTTGACGCATTCGTTTTTTGCCTTCGACGGTGAACGGTTTGGTAACAACGGCGACGGTCAGCGCGCCGAGTTCGATGGCGAGCGCGGCAATCACCGGGGCGGCTCCGGTTCCCGTGCCGCCGCCCAAGCCGGTCGTCACGAAAACCATATCCGCGCCCTGCAAAACGTCAATTATTTTCTCGGTGTCTTCGATGGCGGCTTTGCGCCCGATTTCCGGATTCGCGCCCGCGCCGAGTCCGCGCGTCAGCTCGCTGCCGAGCTGGATTTTGACCGGCGCGTGCGAATCATTCAAGGCTTGCAGATCGGTGTTCACCACGATAAAGTCAACTTTTTTGATGCCGGCTTCGATCATTCGATTGACCGCGTTGCTGCCGCCGCCGCCAACGCCGATAACGATGATTTTCGCCCCCGTAATGGGTGGCTCGTCTATAAATATATTTAGCTTATTATTATTCATTGGAAGACCGTCCGTATCAAATATGTATGATTACTTTACCTAAATTTTACTGCTTGTAACTAACCGTGATGAATTTTCGAGGCTTTTTCCGATTTCAACAAGATATTGTGCCGTTGGGGAAAAAGCATACAACGATTTGCGGTAAAAAATCCAGCCCGGATGTTACATTTACCTAAATTTCTCACGAAAATTTTCAAACCATCCGGCGACCACACGCGTGGCGGAACGTCCGCCCGCCGAATGCCCGCGAATTTGCGAACGCATCGAGGCGAGCGCGAGTCCTGCGGCGACCGCCCATTCGGGATTTTGCACTTCGTCGAGTAGCCCGCCGAAGTGTTTTCCCTCCAAAAATCCGAGTCTGGTCGGCGCGTCGAAAACCTGCTCGGCAATCTCGACCATTCCGCGATTTAAAGAACCGCCGCCCGTTAAAACCACGCCGCTGGAGATTTGTCCGCGAATGCTGAAAACTTCCTGCGCGATGTGCTGTAGCAATTCGACGGCGCGCGGCTGCATGATGTCACACAAAATTTCCTTTGACAGCTGCCTGGTTTCCTGTCTGCCGACCGGCGTGATTTCGATAATGCCTTGCCGTTCGTCTTCGTCCATCAAAAATCCGGCGACGCAGCCGTAGAAATGTTTGATTTTCGTCGCTTCGGGAATCGAGACGCGAAGCCCGACGGCGATGTCTTTGGTAAAGTGCATTCCGCCGAACGGAAAAACCGCTGTGTGCTGCACCGCGCCGCGCCCGAAAATCATTAAGCTCGTTACTTCCGCACCGATGTTCACCAGCGCGCAGCCATATTCCTTATCGTCGTCGGTCAAAGTGCTGTTCGCCGCCGCGAGCGGTTCGAGCATCATCGTTTCAATTTCCAATCCGGCGCGCTGAATCGCTTTGGCAACGTTCTGTTTGCCGGCGCTCGGACTTGAAATAACGTGAATGCGGCTTTCCAGACGCGACCCGCGCATCCCAATCGGCTCGGTGATTCCGTCCTGCCCGTCAATAATAAATTCCTGCGGCAGGCGGTCAACAATTTCCCAACCGGCGGGCAACTGTATCGCGCTGGCTGATTCAACGGCGCGTTCGACGTCTTCGTTTGAAATCTCGCGCCCCGCGCCCGCGACGGCGACGACGCCGCTCTTATTTTCGCCGCGCAGATGTTCGCCCGAAAGATTGACCGTCGCCGCCCCGATTTCCAGACCGCTGACACGCTCGGCTTCTTCGACGGCTTTGCGGATTGATTCGGCAACCGCGTCGGTCGTCGTCACGATGCCGCGCCGCAAGCCGCGCGATTCGGCACACCCGACGCCGACGATGTTCATCACGCCGCTGTCAGCCACCTCGCCGATGACGCAGCGAACTTTGCTCGTTCCGATGTCTAAGCCGACCGCCTGTATTTCACGATTCATCGTATTTTTTCAGTGGTCAGTAGTCGGTGGTCAGTGGTCAGATTAAAAGAGTTTGATGTTAAACTTTAATTTTTATTACCTGCTTTTAAAATTTAATTTTTTTTACCTGTTTTTTGATTTCTACCTTCGCACCACGGACCACCGACTACTGACTACTACTTTCTATAATTTTTCCCGAAACGCCAGCCGTTCGCTGCTGCTGCTGACGTCAATTGATTTGACTTCCCTGCCGCGCCCGGCGATTTTTTCCAAACCCGATTTAAGGCGATTTTTATAATTTTCGTTCGCCAAAATAATCGTTACCGTTTCGCCCGAATCCTGCACGATGGCTTGCGGCTCGCGCAAATCCGCCAGATTAACCCACGCGACGCGCTTGGCGAGTTCGTAGTCCTGCCATTCGATCATCATTTTTCCGTAGATTTTTACGCGCTCACGATTTTCCTTTGCCGCCCGCTCGTTTTTCGCTTCGTCCCAGCCGCGCAGCACAAACGGCGGACGCGCTTCGTCTTTGCCGACCGCGCCGAGAATGACCGCCTCTTCATCCGCCCAAAAATCTCCGCTGTCGGTTCGCACGACCGCGCGCGGAATGCGTTCGGTGATGTTCAGGACTAAGGCGTCGGGCAGAACGCGCGCGACGACCGCCGTTTTGATTAAAGTGATTTTTTCAACGTCGTCTTTAATCGCTTTCAAATCGGCATTCCAAACGCCGGATTTTTCCGTGTAAGAGCGGGCAATGCGTTCGACCTCTTCACGCGAGGCGCGGTTCGCGCCGCGCACGTCAATTCGTTTGACGTCAAAAAAAGCCGATGCCGTCACCGTTCGGTAACCCATTAACGTCAAAAATCCGAGACAGAACAAAATGCCGACAATGAAAAAGAGCGGCACGAAAAAGTTTGTAAAAGCTCCCGAATCCTTTCTGCGGTTGGCATTTGTCCGGCGCGGTCTTTTCGCCCCGGCGTTTGTTTTGCGTGTCGTCCCTCGTTTTTGTATTGCCATAATTTTTGATGCGACGCGGTGAATGAGAGACGCGGCGACGCGGAGATTCGAAGCTCAACTCGAACTTATTTCTCCGTGTCGCCGCGTCGCCGCGTCCGCGTGTCGTAAAGTTTCCAATATCTCGTCCGAAAGCCGCGTGATGCTGCCCGCGCCGAGCGTGATAACCAAATCTCCTTCCTGCAAATTTTCCGTCACGCGCGCGGCGGCGCTTTCGATGTCGCCGATATAGGCGACGTTTTTGTGTCCGAACTCTTTGATTTTTTCGGCGAGAACTTGCGCCGTTACGTTTTCTATCGGCGGCTCACTCGCCGCGTAAATGTCGAGCAGGTAAAGCACGTCGGCGTTGTTAAAACAACGTGCGAAATCTTCCATCAATTCGTTCGTTCGGGTGTAACGGTGCGGCTGAAAAACGACGACCGTCCGCCGCCCGCCTGAACCGCCTTTCGCCGCCGCGAGCGTTGCCGAAATCTCAGTTGGATGATGTCCGTAATCGTCAACGACCGTGATGCCGTTCGCCTCGCCTTTAAATTGAAAGCGGCGATTCGCGTTTTTAAATTTTGAAAACGCCTCGGCGATTTTCTCAAAGGCGATGTCGAGTTCGAGCGCCACGGTAGTCGCCGCCAATGAGTTATAAACATTATGTTTTCCGGGAACAGGCAAGTTTATTTCGCCCAAAACTTCCGCGCCGCGCCACACCGTAAAAGTCGAACCGAAGCGGTCGTTATAAACGATGTTATGCGCCGAAACGTCCGCTTGCGCGGTGAATCCGTAAGTGACGCGGCGGCGTTTAATCGCCGGAACGATTGATTGCACATTCGGGTCGTCGAGACACAAAACGCACGCGCCGTAAAACGGAACTTTGTTGACGAAATCGGTAAAACACTGCGTCACGTCTTCCATCCCCTTGTAAGATTCCATATGTTCGCGGTCAATGTTCGTCACCACGCAAATAGTCGGGTTGAGCATCAAAAACGAACGGTCGCTTTCGTCGGCTTCGATAACAAACCAATCGCTTGTGCCGAGACGCGCGTTTGAACCCAAAGTGTCAACCACGCCGCCGACAATGGTTGTCGGGTCAACGCCCGCGTGTCCGAGAACCGTCGCCACCATTGAGGTCGTCGAGGTCTTGCCGTGCGAGCCGGAAACGCCGACCGAATAAGGCTTTAAAGTCATCAATTCCGCCAGCATTTCGGCGCGCGGAATCACGGGAATTTTCTTTTCTCTGGCAAAGATTATTTCGGGATTATCGTATTTTACCGCCGACGAATAAACAACGACCTGCGCGTCGCTGACGTTCTCCGCTGCATGACCTTCATAAACGGTCGCGCCGAGTTTTTCCAGACGGTCGGTGTTTTTCGATTTCTTCAAATCAGAACCTGAAACTGAGAATTCAAGATTGCACAAAACTTCCGCGATGCCGCTCATCCCGATGCCGCCGATGCCTATGAAATGAATTTTTTTGACGTGCCGAAACATTTCGATTTGGGATTTCGGATTTGGAATTTCGGATTTTGTCTAATCCGTCATCGCAAATTAAAATCAAACTTTTCCTTTTGCTAAATCTTCGATTAAATCAACCGTAACTTTCGCCGCATCTCTTCTGGCTAATTTCTTCGCCGCCGCTTCCATCGCCGAGATTTTTTCCGGCGAATTTATCAAATCAGTTATTTCCTGCGCCAAAGTTTCGGCGCTTAAATCTCGCTGCAAAATCATTCGCGCCGCGCCCGCCGTTTGCAATGCTTCGGCGTTTTTGCGCTGGTGATCGTCCGCTGCAGTCGGCAGCGGAATCATAATTGCTGCCCTGCCCGCCGCCGCAATCTCTGCGCAGCTTGTCGCACCGGCGCGGCAAATTACCAAATCGCTCTTTGCAAACTCGTCAACCATATTTGAAATATAAGGGCGAACTTCCGAGTCATTCCAACCGGCGCGGTTGTATGATTCTCCAATACTTTCAAAATCGCTTTCGCCCGTCTGATGCGTTATCTGCAATCGGTCTTTCGGCAAAAGGGCGAGCGCATCAACCATCGCGTTATTGATTGCCCGCGCACCCTGCGAGCCGCCGAAAATCAAAAGATTCGCTTTTTCGCCTCTCACTCTCGGCGCGATGTCAAAAAACTCTCGGCGAACCGGATTGCCCGTGACAATTCCTTTTTTCCTGAAATACGGCAACGCTTCTTCAAATGTCAAAGCGGCTTTCGTGATGAACGGCGCGAGCCGACGATTCGTAAAACCGGGCAGCGCATTCGAGTCCATTACAAGCGTCGGAACGCCCATCAAACTCGCCATCAAAAGAACCGGACCCGAAACGTAACCGCCCGCGCCAACCACCGCATCCGGCTGAAAATCTCTTATAGTCCGGCGCGCTTCGAGAAAACTTTTCGGCAGGATAAACAAGCCTTTTAGTTTTCCGATTAGACCGACGTTTTTCAAACCCGCGCTGTTTATCAAAGACAGTTCGAATCCATTTGCCGGAACGATTTTCGTTTCCAAACCGCGACTTGTTCCGACGAACAAAATTTCCGATTCCGCATCACGGTTTAGAATTTCTTTAGCGACGGCGATGCCCGGATAAATATGTCCGCCCGTTCCGCCCGCCGCAATTAAAACTTTCATTTCAAACCTGTTCTACCGCGCTTTCTACGGCTTGTCGGCGTGTCTGCCAAATTTTCAAAAGAATTCGTTCCCGCGTGCTTGGATAAATTCAATAAAATTCCGACGGCGAACAGCGTGACCAAAATCGAAGAACCGCCGTAGGAAATAAACGGCAGCGGAATTCCTTTGGCGGGCAAAATCGAAATCACGACCGAAATATTAAAAAGCGCCTGCACGACGATTCCCGTAATAATGCCGATTCCCAAAAGCATTCCGAAACGGTCGGGCGCAAGCAGCGCGGCGCGAGTTCCGCGCCACAGCAGAAGACCGAACGCGACGACGATGCCGAGCGTTCCGATCAATCCCAATTCTTCGCCGACGACCGCGAAAATAAAATCCGAATACGGATACGGCAGATAGAAAAGTTTCTGCTGACCTTTAGCGAAACCTTCGCCCAAAATTCCGCCCGAACCGATGGCGTATAAACCCTGCACGACTTGATAACTGCCGTCAGCGGAATTCTCCCACGGGTCGAGAAAAGAAAGCAGCCGTTTCATCCGCCACGGCGAGAAAATCAAAGCCGACGCGCCGACGACGAAAAGACCGCCGACGGTCGCCAAAATGTGCAGCCATTTCGCGCCCGCCGCAAAATAAACGGCGACGAAAATCGCGCATAAAACCATCGTCGTTCCTAAATCCGGCTCAAGCATAATCAGCGCGCCCAACCCGCCCAACGCCGCCGCACACGGCAAAACCGTCTCTTTCAAATCGCCGATGAGCCGTTCGTTTTTCGTCAAAAAATAGGCGAGAAAAATCGGCAAAGCGATTTTCGCAATCTCCGACGGCTGGAACGAAAATCCCGGAAAACGAATCCAACGCCTGGCGCCGTTAATCGCCGGAAAACCGAAAACCGCCACCAGCAAAATCACCGCCAGGATCAAAATGCCATAAACGACGCGCGCGTCCTGATACAGACGGTAATCAATTTTGCTTGTCGCATA
This sequence comes from Pyrinomonadaceae bacterium, assembly GCA_030448055.1. Classification (GTDB taxonomy): domain Bacteria; phylum Acidobacteriota; class Blastocatellia; order Pyrinomonadales; family Pyrinomonadaceae. Next base: position 518,473 of record JAUJNR010000001.1, on the reverse strand, counting down.
CATCACCGTTAAACCCGCCAGGGTAAATCCCAACTGTTTATAAAAATATGTAAATTGGCTCACGCCTTCGGTTTCTTTGAGGGCGATCATCGCCGAAGCGGAATAAACCATTACCGCGCCGAAAAGAGCGAGACCGGCGGCAATCGCAAATAAAAACCAATCTGTTCTGAGTTTTTTTGTCATTCTTATTCAGCTGTGGATTTTCGCGGATGACGCCGATTAAATCTCTTATTCTTACCGGCGTCATCCACGAAAATCCGCGGCTAAGTTTCCCGTCAATTTCAAAACTTCTTGTTTGAAAATTGTTCCGCGTTCTTCAAAACTTTTGAACATATCAAAACTGGCACAGGCTGGCGCGAGTAGAACCGCATCGCCGCGCTCGGCGTTTTCATAGCTTTTTTCAACCGCGTCTTTCATATCTTCGGCGCGAACGATTTCCGCGTAATTTTTTAATTGACTCTCGATGTTGTCCGCGTCCTCGCCGATTAAAATTAATTTGCGAACCGAATTTTCTATCAGTTCGGCGAGCGGCTGATACGGCGCGTTTTTGCCGCGCCCGCCGAGAATTAAATTTATTTTGCCGCTCCCGTCGCTCAACGCTTCGACGGCTTTCAGCGTCGCGTCAACCGATGTCGCCTTTGAATCGTTGTAAAATTTCACGCCGCCGATTTCAGCAACGAATTCAATTCGGTGTTCGACGCCTTTGAAATTTCTTATCGTCTCGCGCATCGAGTCGGGCGCTGCGCCGCAGGCAAGTCCGGCTGCCAAACTCGCCAAAACATTTTCGACGTTGTGCAGACCGCGCAGAAAAATCTCGTCTCTGGTTGTCAAAACTTTTTTCCTGCCGTTCGCCCGGCAAATGAGTTCGCGTCCGCGCAAAAATAGTCCTTCGTCTAACTCTTTTTTCACCGAAAACAAATTCGTTTGCGCCTTCAGATTTTTCGACCAACTCAAAGTGATTTCGTCGTCCGCATTTAAAATTGCCGCGTCATCTGCCGTTTGATTCATAAAAAGACGATGTTTTGCCGCCGCGTAATTCGAAAAAAAATCGTAGCGGTCGAGATGATTCGGCGTAACATTTAAGGCGACGGCGACGTTCGGGCGAAACGTTTTTATCGTCTCTAATTGAAAACTCGAAAGCTCGCAAACCGTCCAGGTTTCGTCGGTCGAAGTTTCCGCCAAATCAACGAGCGGCGTTCCGATATTGCCGCCAACCTGCGTTTCAATTCCGGCGTCTTTCAAAATCTCGCCGATTAAAGTCGTCGTCGTCGTTTTGCCGTTGCTGCCCGTGACGCCGACGATTCTGCCTTTCGTAAATCGGTAGGCGAGTTCGACTTCGCCGATGACTTCGCCGTCTTTACGGTCAACGTAACGCGCTGGAACAATGTTTGTCGGAACGCCCGGCGAAATGACAACCAAATCAATTTGGTCTAAAAGCCACGATGGAATTTGTCCGTCAATCAAACCAATTTTTTCACTTTTCAAAGACCTGGCTTCTTCCGTCCAATCCTCAATCGGCTTTCGGTCGTGCAGCGCAACCGTCGCGCCTCGCTTGGCTAAAAATCTGGCTGAGGCAATGCCGGATTTGCCCGCGCCGAGAACTAAAGTTTTTCTGCCTTCAATTTCCATTTAGTCATTAGTCCTTTGTCCTTTGTCCTTCGCACGTTAAAAGAACAATCGAGTTTTTCTCAAACGAAACGAAGGACAAAGGACTAATGACGAAGGACAATCATCGCAATTTCAATGTTGATAAACTCAACAACGCGAAAAGTATCGCTATAATCACAAACCGAAAAACGATTTTCGGCTCTTTCCAACCCAAAAATTGAAAATGATGATGCAGCGGTGCTTGCAGAAAAAACCGTCTGCCGATACCTGTTTTCGGGTTTTTAGTAAATTTGTAATAACCGACCTGTATCATTACCGAAACCGCTTCGATGATAAAAATGCCGCCGATGAAAACAAGCAGAAATTCCTGCTTCGTCAAAATCGCCACCGTGCCGAGCGCGCCGCCGATTGCTAAACTTCCGACATCGCCCATAAAAACTTCCGCCGGCGGCGCGTTATACCATAAAAAACCAAGGCTCGCCCCGACCATCGCGCCGCAGAAAACCGTCAGTTCCGCCGCCTCAGGTTTGTGCGTGATGTCAAGATACTCCGCCCAGCGCCGGTCGCTCGCCACATACGTCAAAGCCGTCAAAGCCGACATCGCAATGAAAGTTACGCTCGTCGCCAAGCCGTCCATTCCGTCGGTCAAATTCACCGCGTTCGACGAACCCAAAAGAACGAAAATGATAAAGAACAAATAAACAATCGCGCCGACGTAAGTTACGCCATCGGGCAGCGCAGTGGCTTTGAAAAACGGGATGCTAATGTTCCACGGGTAATTCGCCACTAAAAAAAGGCAGCCCCAAACAACGAGCGCGGTAATCAGTTGACCTAGAATTTTCTGCCTGCCGGTTAAGCCTAAACTTCTTTTTTTGACGATTTTGATGTAATCGTCCCAAAAACCGATGATGCCGAACGCCGTCGTTGCGCCCAACGCGAGCCACAAATAAAGGCTGTCAATCCGCGCCCAGAGAATCGTCGAAAGAAAAACCGAACCGAGAATCAAAACTCCGCCCATCGTCGGCGTGCCTTTTTTGGCGTGATGTTCCCACGACAACTCTTCGCGGATTTCCTGTCCGATATTCAGCGCGGCAAGTTTTCTAATCACTTTGCCGCCGAGTAGAAGCGAAATCAAAAGCGCGGTAATCGTCGCCCAAGCCGTGCGAAACGTCACGTATTGAATGACGTTCAAGCCTTTGAAAAAATACGATTCGCTGGCGCGCCCGTAAGTTTGGTAAATGAATTGATATAAGAAATAATAGAGCATCAGTTTGATTTCGGACTTTAGATTTTGGATTTTGGATTTATGACCGCTTCAATCCTGTTCATCCTGTTATCCCTGTAAATTTCCCTTTCTAATTTCATTCTTCCAACTTGTATCTTTCCAGAAGTTTTTCAAGGACTTTTTCGGTGCGAACGCCGCGCGAGCCTTTGATTAAAACCAAATCACCCGCCCGTATTTCGTTCGCCAAAAATTCGCCCGCCTCGATTGAATTATCAAAGAACTTCGTTTCGATTAAGCCGTCTGCGCTTTCAATTAAATCCTTCGCTAAACCGCGCACGCCGATTAAAAAATCAATGCCGGTCGCCGCAAGTTTCGCTCCGGTTTCGGCGTGAATCGCTTTTTCCGTCTTACCGAGTTCGAGCATTTCGCCCGCGACGACGATTTTTCTCGTTGCGGATTTTCCGCCGTCAATTAAAGTTTCGACCATTCCCAAAAGCGCCGCTGGGTTTGAATTATACGAATCGTTGATGATTGTAAAACCGTCGGCAAAATGAAGAACTTCGCCGCGCTGCGCCGGCGCGGCGACCCGCTGCAATGCGTCGGCTGTTTCTCGCGCCGACATTCCGAAACTGAAGCCGACCGCCGAAGCCGCGAGCGCGTTCAAGACATTATGTTTTCCCGAAAGCGGCAATCGAACGACGGCTTCGTCGCCCTGCAAATTCAAAACAAATTCCGTTTCGCCGAATCGCTTCATTTCGATTCGGCTCGCCGAAACGTCCGCCGCGTTTTCAATTCCAAAAGTAATCGTTTTGCCCGCGTGCAGTTCGCGCATCGCAAGAACGCGCCAGTCGTCGGCGTTTAAAATCGCCGTGCCGTCCGGTTTCATTCCTTCGACGAGTTCGGCTTTGGCTTTGGCGACGTTTTCAATCGAGCCGAGATGTTCGACGTGAACCGGCAAAACATTCAATTCGACCGCAACATCGGGCGGCGTGATGCGGCAAAGACGCGCGATTTCGTTGTGCGGCGTGGACATTCCCATCTCTAAAACCGCCGCGTCGTAACTTTTGTCCCGCGCCAAATTCAAAACCGTCAGCGGATGTCCGAGACCGTTGTTGAAATTTTTCTCGTTGCTTAAAATTTGTCTGCCGCTCGCCCGTAGGACGTGCGCCGCGAGTTCCTTTGCCGTCGTTTTCCCCGCGCTGCCCGTGACTGCTACGACTTGTTTATTCCATTCGAGATAAACGCCGTGCGCCAGATTTTGCAAAGCCAAAATGCCGTCCGAAACAAAAATTAAGCGGTCTTGAAATCTTTCTAAAACCGCTTTATATTCCTCGAATTTATCCCGCCGCGCCACGCACGCCGCTGCGCCTTTTTCAAACGCCGACGCGATGAATTGATGCGAATCCTGAAACTCACCGTTAAAGCAGTTGTTCTCGAAATCGGTTTGCGCGAAGGCGAAAAAAACGTCGCCCGCTTTGACCTGGCGCGAGTCAGTCGCAAACGAATTGACTTCCGAACCAAGCAAAGCGGGTTTCAAGTTTGACGCATCGGCGTTCATATATTTGACGGCAGTTTCTAGTTTCAAGTCTTCTTTTTTACACGCTCCGTTGACGATTTATTTTTCGCGTCCGTGTTCAACGCTGCTGGTTTTGATAATTTTTTATCAGCGTTCGGCGATTTGCTTTCCTTTTTCGGTTCGGGCTTCGTTTCTATTTCGATGCGTTTCGTTTCTTTTACGCTACTGCTGACGGCGGTTTTCCCGACGTTTTTTTTCGATTCGTTTTTCGGCGCGTCAATGCCGTTCACATTTTCCGTTTCCGGCAACACAACTTCTTCGATTTCCGACGGAATCGTCTGCGCCGTCAAATCTTCCTGCACGTAATTGGCGTCCGGCACAACGTTCATTTCCGGCAGAATACCTTCGGCGATTTCCCTGAAGACCGGCGCGGAAACTTGTCCGCCGTCGCGCGCGCCGCCCTGCGGCTCATCCATCACGACTAGAATCACGACCGCCGGATTTTCAGCCGGAGCCATTCCGATAAACGACGAGACGAATTTTCCCGCGTCAACTCGCTTGAGCTTCGCGTTGTATTTCCAAGCAGTTCCGGTTTTTCCCGCCGATGTATAACCGTTTAATTGCGCTCGTTTCGCCGTTCCTTTGACGACGACTTCGCGCAGCATTTTCCTTAAACCGCGAGCCGCGTCCTGGCTGACAATCGGCGTTCCCGTCAATTCGGAAACGAAGGCGGGCTTGCCGCCCGAATGCCTGATTTCCTTGATAATGTGCGGTTTGACTCGCACGCCGCCGTTGGCAATCGCTGCGTAAGCCGAAACCATCTGCATCGCCGTGACGCCGACTTCGTAGCCGATTGACATTGAGGCGAGCGAATCGCCGTTCCATGTTTCCGGCGAGCGAAAAAGTCCGCGCGCCTCGGCGGGCAATTCGATTCCGGTCGGTTGTCCGAAACCAAACTTTTGAGCATACAAATAAAAATTTTCTTTGCCAAGCGACATTCCCGTTTTTATCGCGGCGACATTACTCGACACCGCCATCGCTTCGACGTATGACATCGTTTTCGTCGCGTGCGGGTCGTTGAAACGATGTCCGGCGACTTCGATGAAACCTCTCGAACAATCAATCATTCCGTCGGCGGTTATCAAATTTGAATCCAGCGCCGCGCCGTAAGTGATGAGTTTGAAAACCGAGCCGGGCGAGTAAATCGCCTGAATCGCTCGGTTCTGATAATTTTCAGTCGGAAATTCTGTATAGCGATTCGGGTCGAACGACGGATAATTCGCCATCGCCAGAATCTCGCCGTTGCGCGGGTCAAGCACAATCGCCATTCCCGATTTGGCGCTGCTCGCCCGCGCGCCCTTTTCAAGCGCTTGTTCAACTTTGTATTGAATCGAATGAGAAATCGTGAGAACAACATCCTTCGGCGGCTCGCGCGTCGCCTCTTGTTCTTCATAAACTCTGCCGAGCCGGTCGCGGTCTTGCCATTTTTTGACGACGTTGCCACGCAGAATTTCCTCTTGCGATTGCTCGATTCCGGCTTGCCCGATGTCGTCGGCGTTGCTGAACCCGACGATTTGCGCCGCCAGATTTTTATACGGGTAACTGCGCTTCTGCTCTTCACGCCAATGCAAGCCTTTGTATTTCGGTGTGTCGAATTTTTTCAAATCGTAAGTTTCGAGCTCTTTGTTTAATTGATGCGCCGCGTCTTCGTCGAGCTTTTGCGCCAGCCAGACAAATCTTTTGTTCGTTTCCTTGCCTTCGCGCAAATCTTTTGCAATCTGGTCGGGTTTGATTTTCAGCGCGGCGGCGACATCTTGCGCCGTCGCTTCAACATCTTCGATTTCGCGCGGGTCGGCGTATAAAGATTTGACTTTGACGCTCATTGCCAGGGCGCGCTCCGAACGGTCGTAAATCGTGCCGCGCAGCATTCGGCTTTTCAACTCGTCGCGCCGCTGGTCTTGCGCCCGTTCGCGCAGCCACTCGCTTTGATTAACCTGCAAATGCACGAGCCGCACGCCGATTGCCCCAATCCACAAAATAAAAAAAGCGACAACCAGCATAAATCTGGTGAACGCCGTCTGCGCCGGATTTTTTTGTTTCGTGATTTTCTTTGCGCGTTTCATCAATCGTTAAATTTTAATCGTCTGAAAATTCATTTTGCGACTTTCCACACTTTGCGGATAATTATTTTCTCGCAATCTGCACTTTAATTTTTTCCGACTTCTCTTTTGTTTCCGGCAGTTTCTTTTCGATTTTCACTTCCGGTTTTTTCTCTTCTTTTTTTGCGGGCGCGGATTTCTCTAAGAATTCCAGTTTCGGTTTTTCAACAATCAGTTTTTCAGTCTTCGATTTTTCCTTCACCGGCGGACGATAAACTTCGATATTGCTGGCGGTCATTTCCGTCAAGCCGATTCGCTTCGCCGCTTTTTTAATTTCGGCGGGCGAAAGCGCGATTTCCTTCGACAAAATCAGGCGGCGTTTGTCGGCTTCGAGTTCTTCGATTTGTTTTCGCAGTCTGGAATTTTTGATGCCGAAATCAATTGAAGAAAAATGCGACCGCGCCGCAAAGAAAAAACCGACGACGAGCATCAAGCCGCAGACCAGCGTGAGAAAACAATACTTCCACGGAATCGGGTCGCGCCGCGCCGTCTGAGTTTTGCTTTTAATTGATTGTTTTCTTTTAGACATAATTTTCGGGAACCGCAGGTGTCTTATTCGCGCCGCTGCCAACTTAATTCATTTTCAAACCAGCGCGGAGTTTTGCGCTGCGGGCGCGAGGATTTTCTTCCAATTCCTTTTCGCTTGCCACAATCGGCTTGCGGGTCAAAATTTCAATTTCGCGCGTCGCGCCGCACGAGCATTGCGGCTGACGCGGCGGGCAGAAACATTTTCCCGCCAGTTTTTGAAACGTCTGTTTGACGATTCGATCCTCCAAAGAATGAAAGGTTATTACCGCCAATCGCCCGCCCGTTTTCAAAACGTCTACGCTGTCGCGGACAAACTGCTCAAGAATTTCAAGTTCGCCATTGACGGCGATTCTGAGCGCCTGAAAGGTGCGCGTCGCCGGATGCGTTTTATCTTGTTTCCCGCGCCCGACGGCTTTTTCAACTAAATCTGCCAGTTGCTTCGTCGTTTCAATCGGTTCGCCCTGTTCTCTTTTCCAAACGATGCGGCTGGCGATGCGCCTCGATTTTCTCTCTTCGCCGTATTCGTAAATGATTCTGGCAATTTCAAATTCGGATAGCGTGGCAAGCAAATCGGCGGCGGTTTCTGTCTCGTCATCCTCCGGGTTCATCCTCATATCGAGTGGCGCGTCGAAGCGAAAACTGAAACCGCGCTCCGCGCTGTCAAATTGCAGGGACGAAACTCCCAAATCGGCAATCACGCCGTCAACTTTCTCGATTTCCGCATCAGCCAAAACCCGTTTGATGTCGGAAAAATTTCGGTGAAAAATCTCGATTCGCCTTCCGAAGCGTTCGAGCCGCCGTCGGGCAATCGCAATTGCTTCCGCGTCCTGGTCAATTCCGAAAACACGCGCGTCGCCCGAATCCGTCAAAATCCTTTCCGCATGTCCGCCCAAGCCGAGCGTCGCGTCAACAAAGATTTCACCGGCTTGCGGCTTAAGCACTTCGAGAGTTTCCGCGAGCAAAACCGATTTATGAATGTTTTCATCAATGTTTATCGGCATCTCAAAGAACGAACTAGAATTCGGGCGAACCGTCGCGTCGGCACACGAATATCTTCAGATTCTGCTTGCCAAATCTCGGATACAGACTATAAAAATTAAGTTATTCTTCCGATTTTACGTGGGGAAACTGAAATTTTTGACCGTCCTGTTTTGTAAAATCGCTCCAATTATTTCCGCGTGGCAACCGTCTGAGACTTGATTTGGGAAAGTGCTTAAACTTAAACACTAACTTTTCACGAAATTTTTTCAATTTATCTTTCGTCTCAAACTGTTTTCATCCAGTTAGCAAGCATATTACGATTATTATTTGACGGCTGTCAAGCATTATTACCATTTTTTCATTTAATCAGGTGTTTAAATTTTTACAGAGGTTTTCCACAGGTAAATTCGCTTCTTTTGTTTTCATTTCAGACAGCTTTGCGCTACAGTTTTATATTCTGTTTTCCGCCGGATTGTTATGGATACTGGTCTCGTTCAACTTCTCGTTTTCGGCATCGTGGCGGCGTTGGCAAACGTGCTGGGCGGTTTGATTTTGTTTCCCGTCGGCGTTCAAAAAATCTACAAGAAATCTCTCAAATACATTTTGGCATTGGGCGCGGGTTTTATGCTCGCCGTCAGTTTCGTTGACGTTCTGCCGGAAGTCGTTGAGCTTTGGCTAAAAAAAGGCGACTCGGTTTCGAGCGAAAATTTGATTTACCCGATGATTCTGCTGCTCGGCGGTTATCTTTTGACGCAGTTTTTTGAACACACTGTCGCGCCGCATTTTCATCTCGGCGAAGAAGTTCAAGCCGACCATTTAATTTCGACTCGTTCGGCATACACGGCAATCGGCGGGCTTTTGATTCACACATTTTTCGACGGCGTTTCAATTTCCGCCGCCGCGCAGGTTGATTATCGAGTCGGGATTTTAGTTTTTATAGCCGTCTTTCTCCATAAATTTCCTGAAGGTTTCACCATTGCTTCGATGGTTTTAGCGGCGGGCAAAGGACGAAAAGAAGTTTTGGCGGCGACATCCTTAGTCGGGCTGACGACTCTGCTCGGCGTTTTGGTTTTTTATTTCGTCGGCGCGAACGGCGGTTTGACGGTCGCCTACGCGCTTCCGGTCGCGTGCGGCGTAACGATTTATGTGGCGGCAAGCGATTTGATTCCCGAAGTCAATCATCACGGCGGCAAGCGTCCGCTCGTTTCCTTGTCAGTTTTTGCGGGCGTGGCGTTGTTTTTTTTGGTGCATTCCATTTTGCACTCGGTTTTAGAAGAATAGAACTTTGCCGACGTATTGCGCGTAAATATGATAGGATACGGAAAAGTAGTTTTGACGGAAAAAATGACGAAACGATTTTCAGCAGTAACATTACAAATTTTTTTGCTCTCCGTGTTTTTCGGATTGTCGAGCTTGGCGGTTCGTTCGCAAAACGGTGCGGCTCCGTTTTCGCTTAACGAATCGCCGCTGCCCGCGCCGACTTCCCCGGTGATGGATTACGTCGGCGTTCTCGACGCAAGCACCAAACAGGCACTCGAACAGCGCATTATCACTTTTCGTGATTCGACCAATCCGCGCGTCGAACTCGCCGTGGCGATTGTCGCCACGACGGGCGAGCGTCCGATTTTCGATTATTCTTTGGCGGTCTCGCGCGGCTGGAAAATCGGTTCGCCCGAACAAGACAATCCGAGCGCGTTATTGCTTATTGCCGTTAATGACCGCAAGTATTTCACGCAGGTCAGCAAAGATTTGGAAGACGAGTTGCCCGACGCTTTAGTCGGACAATTGCAGCGTCAGCATCTCGTTCCCGCGCTTCGCCAGCAGAATTACAATAAAGCTGTAACCGACACGATTGAGGCTTACATCAGCACGATTAAATCGAGAGGCATCGGCGAGCAGGCGCCGCCGACGGGGGCAACTAAACAACCGGCACAAAGGAAGGGTTCGATTTCAATTTGCGGCATCATCGGTTGTTTGGCTATTTTATTTTTTGTTATCGTGCCGCTTCTCGGACGCTTCGGTTCTAGGAGAGGTAGAGGCGATGACGACGATCATTGGCGCGGCGGCGGTTTCGGCGGCGGCGCGTCATCGGCTCTGCCGTGGATTATCGGTTCGGTTATTGCTAATTCGGGCAGCGGTTCTTCGTCGGGCGGCTGGGGCGGCTCGTCAGGTGGCGGTGGCGGCGACAGTTGGGGCGGCTTCGGTGGCGGCGGCGATTTCGGCGGTGGCGGTGCGGGAGGAGATTGGTAAATTTGTTTTTAGTTTTTAGTCTTTTGTCAGTTGAATATAAATCAGTTTTTCAGTTTCATCTGAATTTGCTAAAAACCAAAGACCAAAAACAAATTATTATGAGACATCAATTCGACGCATTTATTGACGATTTGCGGGCGACGCACGGCGGCAATCTCGCTTCGGTGATTTTATACGGCTCGGCGGCGGCGGGCGATTTTGTGCGGCAGCAGTCGGATTATAATTTGCTGATTGCCTTGCACAAAATTACGCCAAAGGATTTGCGGGCGGCGCAAGCTCCGATGCGCGAATGGAGCCGGCTCGGTCATCCGATTCCAGTCTATTTTACGGTCGCCGAACTCGCGGACGCAGCTGATGTTTTCCCGATTGAATTTCATCAGATGGAGCACGCCCGCCGGGTTTTATACGGCGCTGACGTTTTGGCAAATTTAAAGATTTCCGACGAGTACCTGCGGCATCAAACCGAATTTGAACTCAGAAGCAAGCTGATTCAACTGCGCCGTCGCTATATTCCAGCTTCAACGTCGGTGGCGGGTTTAGCGAATTTAATGACGGAGAGTCTTTCGAGTTTTTCGGCACTGTTTCGCGCCGTGCTTTTGATTCACGGCTTCGAGCCGCCGGTCGGCAAACAGGAAATCGTTGCGGCGATTGTCCGGCAGTTAAAGATAAACGGCGAGCCGTTTGAAAAAATTTTTACGATTCGTGAAAATAATTCATCTAAGCTGCTTGATGAAAAGTCGGCTAATGCGCTTTTCGCCGATTATATGCGCGAGATTGAGCGCGTCATCGAAGCGGTAGATAAAATTGGAGAAGGTGCAAGCAGCACCGTTTGAAAAAAGGAGAAATTAGAATTATGAAAAGAGTATTTTTATTAACAATGGTATTATTCGTCGCCTTCGGTTTGAGCGGTTGCAGTTACAATGATTTGACCGCTAAACAGCAAGGCGTGAAAGGCAAATGGGCGAACGTCGAAAGCGCGATGCAGCGGCGGGCGGATTTGATTCCGAATCTCGTCAAAGCCGCGCAAATGTCGGCGATTCAGGAACAGGAAGTTTTCGGACAAATCGCCGATGCCCGTTCGCGTCTTTTGAACGCGACGCAAGCCGCTCCGCAAGGCGCGGACGGCGACAAAACGCCTGAGCAAAAACAAGCCGTGATCGAAGCTAACAACAGTTTCGGCGGCACAATCGGGCGGCTTTTGAGTTTGCAGGAAAGTTACCCGGAGCTTCGTTCCAACGAAGCATTTCTGAATGTGCAGACCGAACTTGCGGGAACGGAAAACCGTATTAACGTCGCTAGACTTGATTACAATGACGCGACGACGGGTTATAATACGGCGCGCAACTCTTTCCCGGCAGTTTTGACGGCGAGTATATTGGGTTTCAAAGAAGAACCGTATTTCAAAGCCGACGAAGGCGCGCGCCAGGCACCGGACATCGGCAGCCCGGACGCTTTGCGTAAAAACGCGAACAAATAAACTAAAAACCGCGCGAGCTGCACATCGCGCAGTAATCGCAAGGCTTGCCCGTCGGTTCATACGGGCAAGCCTTTTCTGTTTGTGAATTGTTGATTAGTTGATCGGCGAGTTCTTCGAGATTCGTAAATTTTTCCTGGCTCGAATGGTTCGATTTGGGATTTGGGATTTCGGATTTGGGATTCTGAAAAACAACTTGTGATTCGATACGGTCTAATCTTCGATTGATTCGTTCGAGGCTCGATTGTAGCGAATGAAAGTCCGCGTTTTCCGGCGTTTCCACTTGCAAGAGACTGGCGATTTTTTCGGCGAGCGTTTGAGTGTTTTCGTTTTCCATTTTAGATTTGTAAAATTTGAAATCTCAAATCTGAAATTTCAAATCATAAAATTCGCTTTTTATTTTTCGTCCGGCAACAAATCTATGTAGTCAACGACGCCGACAATCGCCGAATCAATCGCCGCGCCCGCTTTGCCGGTCGAAGCGGTTGACGCGCTCCAGCCTTCCTGCACGATTAAAACCGTATCGCCGACGCCCGCCGAAACCGAATCGAGCGCCAGACAAGTGTAATCCATATCCGCACCTTCGGGCGTGATTTGCCGACATAACATCACACGCGAACCTTCATAACGCTGATTTTTCTGCGTAGCGACGACGTTTCCAATTACACGAGCCAGAAGCATAAGAAGTTTGGAAAGTTTTGAAAGTCTTACAAGTTTAAAAAGTTTAGAAAAAACTGCCTTTAGCTATCAAAACTTTCCAAACTTTTCAGATTGATTAACGTGCGAATCCGAATCAACAATTCCGACAATTGTGCAGTCGGTCGGCGTAGAATCGCGCTTGAACGGAAAGCTCGCTTCTTTGCCGCGGCACCAGAAAACCAGCTCGCCCACGCCTGCGCCAACCGCGTCGAGCGCGACTTGCGGTTTGCCGGTCGGCTGCAAATCCGCGTTTAAGGTTTGCACGATTAAAAACTTACGCCCGTCGAGCGTTTCGTTTTTGACGGTTGCGACGACCGTTCCGATGACGCGAGCCAATTGCATTCGATTATTTGTTCTTGCCGTAATATGAAGCAGCCAGCGTGATGAAAGACGCGATGAGCAAAACGCTGAATTCCGCGCCGTTTCTGCCCGCGCCGACGACAAACCAGCCGTCTTTCAAATGAACCAGATAAATGCCGCACAAAAGATGAACGGCGAAAACGGCGGCGAGCGGCGCGACGTAAAATCCGACGGCGATTAAAATACTGGCGACAATTTCAAAAATCGTAATCGCCCACGCTAAATAAAAACCGAGCGGAAAACCGCCCGCGGTTAAAAATTCGCCGAAGCCGCCGACCATTCCGAAATAAATCCGTCCGACGCCGTGGCTGAACATTATCAGCGCAACCACGATTCTGAAAAACGCGAGCGCATATCTTAGCCGCTGCTGATTCATTCTTTTTCGTTCACTTCGTAACTGTCAATCACGCCGACAATCGCCGAATCAACCGGACAATCCTTGTTGCCTTCCGCCAAACGCGCCGACGAACCAGCGACAATCAAAACCCGTTCGTGAAAGCCCGCTCCTACCGTGTCAACCGCAACGACATAACCGCTCTGGTCTGTGCCGTCGAGATTTATCGGCTTGACAATAAGCAGTTTCTTGCCCGCCAACCGCTCGTCCTTCTGCGATGCGACAACCGTTCCTAGAATTCTGGCAATTATCATTTCGTTCTTAGTCCATAGTCCTTAGTCCTTCGCCTTCATACCGTTTGGTTAAAACTCGAATCTTATCCAAGTTAAACGAAGGACTAAGGACTATGGACTAAAGACAAATTCATTTCAATCTTAAAGGCAGCACATCGTCAACGCTTCCGTGAGGGCGCGGAATAACGTGAACCGAAACGAGTTCGCCGACTCGCCGTGCCGCCGCCGCGCCCGCGTCGGTCGCCGCTTTGACCGCCGCGACATCGCCGCGCACGATTGCCGTCACAAACCCTGCGCCGATTTTTTCGTAACCGACAAGATTGACGTTCGCGGCTTTGACCATCGCGTCCGCCGCTTCAATCATCGCCACCAAGCCTTTACATTCAACCATTCCCAATGCTTCTTGCATTCTTTAGTTTCTCCTCTTATTTTATGATTCAAAAACAATGCCTTGATAAATTTCATCAACGCTTAATTGGCAGTCGAGCGATTCAATTTTCAACGTTTCGCCTTCGACATATTCGCTTTGAAACCAAAATTTTTCGTTGTGTTTGGCAAAAAGAGTAACAAATTTCTTTACTTGCGAAACTAAAATATATTCGCGCAAACTTTCGATTGATTTATACGCCTTAAATTTTTCTTCTCTGTCGTAATTCTCAGTCGAAGGAGAGAGAACTTCAACAATTAAAGTTGGATTAACGAGCAGTCTCGATTTTCCTAAATCTTCGTAAATTGGTTTTCCGCAAAGAGCTGAAACATCGCCAAAACGATATGGTAGCATCGCCGGAACTTTAATTCGCACGTCTGATTGAAAAACCAAACAACCTTTCGGGTTTAGTTCTCTACGCAATAAAAAATTGATTTGACTTCCTAAAAGCGAATGTTCGAGAGTTCCACCGCTCATTTCAATCACTTCGCCGTCAAAGTATTCGTAACGACCTTCGGCGTTGTAATCAAATTCCAGATATTCTTCCAGAGTCATTTGCTGACTCGTAATCGGGATCGCGGACATAAATTTTTATCTGATGTTGGCGGCTTGCGCCAGCAGTTCAATTAACTCTTCGCGCGTAAAAGAGATTTTTGCACCGTTCGAGTTTCCGTTATTTGCGGGCGTCGCGTCAAGCGAGCATTTTACGTCTGTGTGTTCCAGATAACCGCACGATTGACAGCGCGCCGATTCGGTTAAATAACCGGCTTTTTCCCTGATGTTGATGAGTTTTTCAATCGCGTCTTTGGGCAAATCATTCGCGCCGCCTAAAATTCTGGCTAGGATGGCGATTTTCGCCGTGTGTTCCAGAGTTTCCATCCGGTCAAACGCCTGCCATAAATCCGCGCCGTAAGCGACGACGCCATGATTTTCGAGCAAAAGTGCGTTGTGATGCTCGACGTAAGGTTTCAGCGCGTCGGTTAATTCTGAAGTCGAAGGCGTCCCGTAGGCGGTCAAAGGAACGCAGCCGAGCGTTAAAATCACTTCGGACAAAATCGGTGCGTCAATCGCTAAACCGGCGGCGGCGAACGCCGTTCCGTGCGGCGTGTGCGCGTGGCAGACGGCATTGATGTCAGGACGCATATTGTAAATCAAAAGGTGCATTTTGATTTCCGAAGACATCCTTTTATCGTTCAGCGCGTTGCCCTCCAAATCGGTCAACGCCATCATATCTTCGGACATTCTGCCTTTGGAAACCTGCGTCGGCGTGGCTAGAATAAGATTTTCGCCCAAACGATAGCTGATGTTACCGTCCGACGAAGTAACATAGCCTTTGTCATACATCAGCTTACCGATTTCGACGATTAATTTTCGCGCTTCTGATTCGTCCATAAACAAAGAAACCACAGATTAGCACAAAGAAGAGAAATCTTTATCGGTCAATCTGTGGTCTGAATTTTTTTACAGAGAAACTTATTTTCCTTGATACGGAACTGTTTCTATCCTTACCGGCGGAACGGAATATTTTAACTCTCGAAAATCCGCATCATCCAAATACTTGTCAGACAATTGATTTTTAAGACGCATATTTTCCTCGCGCAGGCGTTGAATTTCAATTTCTCGTTGGCGGTCGTATTGTCGGTGGTTTCTCTTCCAGCCGCGATTCTGGAATTGAAAAGTCGGCGCGGCAATCGTTACAAAAAAGCTGGCGATAAAAAGCCCGACGGCAAAAGTTAAGAAGAACGGGAGAACTCTTTTTACAAACCCTTTAAAACACATAAATTCACCTCTTGATTTTTAATACTTCCTGCTATCTATAATAGCGTAAACGGAGCGAAAAAAGTTTCATTTTTTTCCGTTGGAATTGACGGGCTGCGCTAGAAAATACGAAAGGCTTTCAAGCGAAATCGTTAAATCAACGGTTTTCATTTTCACATCGCCGCTGACCTTCAAAGGAGTCGGCGCAAAATTCATTACGGCTTTGATGCCCGCCTTTACGACCGCATCCAAAACGCCTTGGGCGAACGGCGCGGGAACGGCGATGACCGCGACATCTATCTTATCCTTTTTGGCGACGCGGGCAAAATCTTTGATGTCGAAAATCTCGACCGCGCCGACTTTTTTTCCGATTTTTTTCCGGTCCGCATCAAACATCGCGGCGACCGAAAAATTCGTCTGCGTCAAACCGTAATAATCAGCCAGCGCCGTTCCCAAACGACCCGCGCCGATAATCGCCACGCAATGCCTGGTATCGAGTCCGAGAATTTTCGTCAAATGCTCGCGCAAATCGTCCACGTAATAACCGACGCCGCGCACGCCGAACTCGCCGAAATAAGCTAAATCTTTGCGAATCTGCGCCGAATTCAAATGAAATTGTTTAGCCAACCCGTCGGAAGACACGGTTTTCTCGCCCTTTGCCGCCAGTTCGTTCAAACAGCGCAGGTAAACGCTCATTCGGTTTGTCGTTAATTCCGATATTTTCTCGACCTTCATTTTTCTTTGTTGATTATATTCTGAAAACATGAAAAGTGAAAAAGTTGCGTGCGCTTAGAAAGATGTCCAAAAAGTTTTCGTTCGTTGCCCTGAAAATGATTATCCTTTACAATTTATGTTTCAAGAGTGAAACAAAATGATTGCATATTTATCAGGAAAACTTTTAGAGAAACAGGCGACTGCTGTAATCGTTGACGTTGGCGGTGTCGGCTACGAAGTAACGATTCCGCTTTCGACTTTTTACGAATTAGGCGAGGTCGGCGCGGACATTCAATTGCGGATTTATACGCTCGTGCGCGAAGACGCGCTGCAACTTTTCGGCTTTCGCACACTGCGCGAGCGCGAGTTGTATCTGAAGTTGATTTCCGTCCAGGGCATCGGCGCGAAATCGGGAATCTCGATGCTTTCGGGAATGAGCGCGGACGAAATCGTGACGGCGATTCGGACAGATAATCTGGCGCGTCTGACTTCGATTCCGGGCGTGGGCAAAAAAACGGCGGAAAGAATGGTCATCGAACTGCGCGATAAATTGAACGAATTCACCGCCCAATCAACGCAGGAAAGAATCGCGGCGGGCGGCAAGCAGGCGGAGCTTCCGGCGGACGCGGTTTTCGACGACGCGCTTTCGGCTTTGATAAATCTCGGCTACCAGCGCAACGCGGCAGAAAAAGCGTTGAATCAGGCGGTAAAAGACGGCACGGAAGTTTCCGTTCAAAAGTTACTGCGTAAGAGTTTGCAGCTTTTGGCGAAAGGATAAATGAAAGAAGATTACGAAAACGACGACAACCGCAGCGGCAACGCTTTGGACGATGAAGCGAAGGTTGAGTTGTCTCTGCGCCCGTCCAAACTCGCCGAATATATCGGGCAGAAAAAAATCAAAGATAATCTACGGATTTTTATGAAAGCCGCGCTCAAACGCCGCGAGGCTCTCGACCATATTTTGCTGTTCGGTCCGCCCGGCACCGGGAAAACAACTCTTTCAATAATTTGCGCTAACGAAATGGCGGCGGAACTCAAATCAACCGCCGCGCCGGTCATTGAAAAGGCTGGCGATTTGGCGGCGATTCTGACCAATCTCGAAGAAGGCGACGTGCTGTTTATTGATGAAATTCACCGTCTTAATCCGGCAATCGAAGAAATTCTTTATCCGGCAATGGAAGATTACAATCTCGATTTGATGATCGGGCAAGGCACGGCGGCGCGTTCGATAAAACTCGAATTGCCGAAATTCACCTTAATCGGCGCGACGACCCGCCCGGGTTTGATAACCGCGCCGCTGCGCGGACGTTTCGGGATTGTTTTTCATCTCGATTTTTACAACCTCGAAGATTTGCAGACGATTGTGATGCGCTCGGCAGAGATTTTAAATGTTGAAATCGAAGCGAACGGCGCGGAGGAAATCGCCCGCCGTTCGCGCGGAACTCCGAGAATTGCCAACCGATTACTGCGCCGCGTCCGCGATTACGCCGAAGTTGATTACGACGGGCGCATCACCGAAGCGGTTGCCAAAGACGCGCTCAACCGAATGGAAGTTGACGTTTACGGTTTGGACGAAGTTGACCGCAAACTGCTTTTGACCATCATCGAAAAATTCGACGGCGGTCCGGTCGGCTTGGGAACGATTTCCGCCGCGATTCACGAAGAAAAAGATTCGATTGAGGAAATCATCGAGCCTTATCTGATTCAAACCGGCTTTTTGAACCGCACACCGCGCGGTCGAATGGTCACTCGCCTCGCTTACGAACATTTCGGATTGGATAAATTGTTGAAACGTCCTGACGCGCCGGGTTTGTTTGAATAATTTGCTTACAAATTTCTCATCTTCTTATAAAACGGTCAAATTGACAATTCTGTATAATTGATTATGCCGAATTAAGTTTTAACCGCCGAAGTTTAACTGAAAACCTATTTTTGTTGACTTTAGCTACTGGAGTAAAGTATAAAAAATTCGGTATAACACAGAAACAATTCGGTAGAATACAAAGTTGGGTTGCTTCGTGTTGAATCCCAAAGCATTATAATTTTAGGCATAACAGATAAGGTTAATTATGAATTTCAACGTAAAACTGTGTGTGGTTTTCAATCTAATTAAAACTTTCTTCGTGCTGTCGTTTTACGTTATGGCGTTTTGTTTTTCAGCTTGCGTTGATAATGACAAAATAAGAGAAGAGCGTTGGAAAACAGACTAGGACGCGAATTCTAGGAAGAAAAAGGCACAAGAAGAGAAATCTCTCAAAGTAACTTTGAAAGGTCATAATGCACCTGTTAAACAAGTAATTTTTACGCCCGACGGAGCAAGTATAATTAGTGGTGCTAGCTCAAAAGATATAGGTGAAATAAACATTTGGGGTGTCCAAACTAGCTCGTTACGCTCATCTTACAAACTAAATACATCTTTCGATAAAATTGCTTTTTCGCCTGACGGAAAGTTTTGCGCTTTAACGGGAGGAAATTTAGGCGGCAATATTGGACTTTTAAAAGTAGGTGAAAGCCAACCGAGCAAGAACATTAAAATAGCAAATTCACTTAAGGCGGGTTCATTAAGTTTCTCGCCTGATGGAAATTTTATTGCTGCAACTGTTTCAAATGGTGCAGGCACGTCCAATAGATACGACGATTTTTCAGTGCAAATATGGGATGTTCAAAGTGGTAAGTTGAAGGTCAGCACATCTTCTGCTAAGTGGGGCGGTGCTACACTTGACTTTTCTCCTGACGGTAAAATAATTGGAACAAACAGCGACAAAAACGTAATCCTTTGGGAGTCAACCGACGGTAAGACAACTTCTACCCTGAAAGGCAGAGAATTGACCAGCTTAAACCCAGACGGGCAAAGTATTCCGCCGTTAAATACAGCCTTGAAATTTTTACCTGATAATCGCTCTTTAATAGTAGGAGATTATCAAGGCAGTCTAAGAAAGTATGATATTTCCACTGGAAAATCAGACTACATTCTTAATGGTCTTAATTCTCCCGGAACAATTCAATCAATTAGTTCTTCAGGTGACGGTAAATGGTTCGCGTCCGGCTCGCTCTCGACAATACAAATTTTTCAAATTACGCCCGAAAACCCTAAAATTATTTTTACGCTAAATAGTGAAATCTTATCTAATTTTCATTCTTTGTGTTTTTCGTCAGATGGCAAATATATTGTGGCAGGTTTAGAGGACAAAACAATTAAAGTCTGGGAAATAGCCGCACTTCAAAATAAGGAACAGCAGTAACATTGTTCTAAATCGTTATTAATCCAAAGGAGAAAAGCTAATGACTGTAGACGAAAAAATAATCAAGCAAATTATTCAGGAAGTGCTATTGGAAATGAATTGGCAGGATTGTAACGTGCCTGTTATTACGAAAAACTCAACGCTACAAGATTGGAAGGTTATAGTAGTGTTGTGCCTAATTGGAAAGTTGTTTTTAGTTGTGATAATCCCGCTGATAGAAACAACAGGCATGAAGTCAAATTTAACATTGAGACACCGCCTGAAAGGAGTGAAGACGAAATCAAATCGGAAATCTCTCGTATTCTCAGGCAACAACTTGAAAGGTGATAAATTTTGCTCGATAGTTTCGGCACAACCCAACAATTCAATGGATGTGAGGCGGAAACAGCTACTTTCTTATTTAGCTTGTCTTTTTGCCCTCACGTTGCGTGGTTGCGGTTTCCGCCCGCGTCATCTCAGCCGTTCAGCTTTCCTATATTTTTTGTTTCGTTTTGCTCATGCAGCCGCAACCCGTGCCGCACGAAGATTTCGACGAAAACGCTTTCGTCTTGCGCCAGATTACTTGCCCGACGTAAAACAGCGCCGCCAAAATGATTACTGCTACTATTATGTTTTGAAAATCCATAATCTTTGAATTACAAATTACGAAAGAAGAATGAAAGTCTTTAATTTGTAGTTCGTAATTTGTAATTCGTGATTGATTTAACCGAATCCCAATAATTTTCCGCCCTGAAACGTCAAAAATGCCGCTGCATAAGCCAACGCGGTCATATAGACGACCATAAAAATCGTCCAAGACCAGGAGTTAGTTTCGCGGCGCACGACCGCCACCGTTGACATACATTGTATCGCCAAAACGAAAAAGACCATTAGAGTAACGGCGGTTAAAGGCGTCCAGGCAGGCGTGCCGTCATCGCGCTTGGCATCGCGGACAGCTTGAATCAAATTCTCGGATTCTTCGTTTGCGTCTTTGCCGGCGTTGTAAATAATACTAAGTGTCGAAACCAAAACTTCCCTTGCTGCAAACGAAGCGATCAGTGCCACGCCGATTTTCCAGTCGAAACCGAGCGGCGCGATGACCGGCTCGATAAAATGTCCGAGCCGTCCGGCATAACTGTTTCTTAGCGCTGCGCCCTGTTTTTCTTCGGCAGCTTTTTGTTCGGCTTCGGCGATTTGCCCTTCGTCCGGCAAGCTGCAGCCGCAGCTTTCATCGCCCGTCACAGTTGGCTCTTGGCTACCCGGCGCGATTTGATTTTGGCTGATTGCCTGCGATGCATCGCCATCAGCCGAACGCGGAAACGCCGTAAGCGCCCACAAGATAATCGAAATCGCCAAAATCACCGTTCCAGCTCGTTTGAGAAATTGCCAACCGTTGTTGAACATACTCTGCAAAACATTGCGCGCGTTCGGCAGACGATACGGCGGCAACTCCATCACGAACGGCGGCGGCGTGGATTTTAGCAAGGTGCGTTTCAAAATCCACGCGACGACAATCGCCGTCACAATGCCGAGCGCATACATCGCCAAAATTAAAACCGCGCCAAGGGAGACGAACCCGAAAACGGTTTGACCGGCGAAGAACGTGGCAATCATAAGCGCGTAAACGGGCAGCCGCGCCGAACACGACATAAACGGCGCAATCATAATCGTCGCCAGACGATCTTTCGGATTCTCAATCGTGCGGGTCGCCATAATGCCGGGAATCGCGCAGGCAAAACTCGACATCAGCGGCAGAAACGCTTTGCCGTGAAGCCCGAATTTGCTCATCAGTTTGTCGAGCAGAAACGCGGCGCGAGCCATATAACCCGTGTCTTCGAGAATTGAGATGAACAAAAATAAAAGAAGAATCTGCGGCAGAAAAACCAGCACGCCGCCGACTCCGGCAATCACGCCGTCCACCAGCAAATCGCTCAAAAGACCTTCGGGCAAACTCGTCCGCGCGAAATCGCCCAACGCTCCGAAACCCGATTCGAGCAAATCCATCGGCAGATTCGCCCACGAAAAAATCGTCTGAAATACAAGCAGCAGAATTGTCGTCAAAATAATCAGCCCGAAAAATTTGTGCGTCAAAACGCGGTCAATTTTTTCCGAGAAACTTCTCTCTTCGGTTTGGATGTGCTTGACCGATTCCTGGTAAACGCCGGAAATAAAATTGTAACGCGCAAAGATTTCTGAAGCGTCGGTTTTCGAATTTTCGTTTTCCGTCTCGGTCGTGTCAGACTGAAACTTGAAACCTGAAACCTGAAACTCCTCTGCCGCTCTAACGGCTTCGGCGAGTTCATCAACGCCCTTTTTTTCCCACGCCGTCACTTCGACGACCGGAACGCCGAGCAGTTCGGAAAGTTTTTTCGTATCAATTTCGAGGCTTTGCTTTTCGGCAACATCAATCATCGTCAGGGCGACGACGACCGGAATTTTATATTCGAGAAGCTGCGTGACAAGATAGAGATTTCTTTCAAGATTAGTCGCGTCAACGACGGCGATAATCGCGTCCGGCTTCGGCACGCCGGCGAGTTTACCGGTCAGCACGTCGCGAGCGATTTGTTCGTCGAAAGAGGTCGCGTCGAGGCTGTAAAGTCCGGGCAAATCAATAAGGCGCGCGGCGCCGTCGTTTAATTTCCAGACGCCTTCCTTCCGTTCGACCGTCACGCCCGGATAATTGGCGACCTTTTGCCGCAAACCCGTCAGAGCGTTGAAAAGCGTCGTCTTTCCCGCGTTCGGATTTCCCGCCAGCGCAACGACGATTTCGGATTTGGCACTTCGGATTGAGGATTTTTCGTCGTCCGCGTCCGAACGTCTTTCCGTCGCATTGATAATTTTCGGGTTCATCGCTCGCTTACATCTTGGGCTTGAAACCTAGGACTTCGGATTGGGGACCGGACACTTCTATCTGATCGGCTTCGCTTTTTCGCATCGCCAGATGATAACCGCGCACGCGGACTTCCAGCGGATCGCCGAACGGCGCGGATTTTATCATTCGGACGGACGCGCCCGGCACGACGCCCATCTCCATCAAACGTCTGGTTATTTGATTATTTCCGTTGACCGCCGTTACTTTCGCGCTTTCGCCGATTGGCATATTTGTTAAATTCATTGTTCGATTGGCAAAGATTTTAAATTCGCTGACATAGGAATTGTATGCGAATTGAAATTAAATTTCAATTTCAACAAATTGTTTTTCAGAAAACTGATTGTTTACGAAATTTATCACTTAGATAAACAAAAAATTTGCGTTTGCTTTCTTTCTATTTTGGCGGTAAACGCTATTTAAAGCAATGATAAAAACTTGAATCACCCAGGCGGAATCTGTTTTTCGGAAACTAAATCAGCTTGATAATTTCCGAACATCAAACGCAGCGGAACGCGCTTGTCGTCGTTGCTGAGCCACAGGCGCAAACCATATTGGTCAATATTCTGGTTGCCCGTATTGACCGCGATTAGCTGCGCCGAAATTTTTTCGCCCTGCAGATTAATAATATCCGCATTTGACGGTCGCAAAGTCAAAACGTAGGCTTTGTCGTCGAGAAAAACCGCGACGCGCGTATCGTTAACCGGATTCGTCAAATCTTTACTCGGTTTCAGATTGAACGAGCGAACCGCGTAAGCGAGCGACAAAATGCTGTGCGTGCCGACGGGAATTTCTATCTGCTTCGTCTTGCTGCTCGTCGCCGTTCCGGTTCGCTGATCGAAAAAAACCTGCTGATTAAACGCGGAGAGCGCGCCGGTTAATTTCAGTTGAATGTCTTGCGGCGCGAGCGAGAGCGGATTGACCTGCGCCCGAATTTGGTCGTTTAACTTAAAAATCTGCTGACGCGGCTCGGTTCCAGTTACGGTAGCGGTCAGCAACAAACTGTCCTGTCCCGAAAATTGTTTGCGTTCCTTCGCCTGCAATGTCACGAAACCAAGCATCTGTCCGTTAGTCGAGATTTGATACTCCAAAGTTTCGCCGAGTTTGAACGGCAGTTCAGCCGCGAGCGGTTCATTGTTGACATAAGGCGTTGGCGTAGCGGTCGGGCGCGGCACAGGCGGCGGGCGTGTAATCTGAACCGGCGTCGGTATCGGCTCTGCCGCCGTTTCCGGTTCAATCGCTTGAACGCTGGCGAGGTCGGCGCGAAAATCGCCTTTGGCGGTTTTAAAGCGAATCAAAACCGGAATTCGCGCCGCGTCCGTGCTGAAATTTACGCGCATATTCGTAATGCCTTTTTCCGTCAGATATTCGCTCTGAAAACTCGAAACGCTTGTGTCGAATTCGCCCGCCTCGGTTTTTATTTTTTCATTTTTGCCGCCGTTCTGAAATATCGCGCTGTAAATTTTTTCGTCTTCCTGAAAGGAAAAACTTCCAGCGCCGCCCGCGTTTCTCGCCTGGTAAATCATCGTCAGCAAATCGTTATACGCCGCGGAATTGACCAGAAAATTACTGATAGTTTCTTTCGGCGTAACGCCGGCGTTGGAAATTTTGCGAACGTAGAGCGGCAAGCCCGAATCGCTCGCGGCAAAAGTCGTGCGCGACTCGTCAACAAGGTAAAACGCGCTGACCAGTTCGTTGGTTTTGATTTTCGACCGCAGTTCGACCGCATCTTTTTCGCCGAGTCTGCCGCGCGAGACGGCGTAAATTTCGGCGTAGGCGGCGTTATTAAATTTCTCGAACGAGACGTTATATGTCAGCCGTTCGCCGACGCGAAACGGCGTGGCGGAAAGCGTCTGAATCTTCGGCTGATTTTGCGCCGCGCCTGTTTGAAAATTATAAAAAAGGCTCCACGCAAAAATCGAAAACAACACCGGCGCAACAATCAACCGCCGGTGGATGCGGACGAACGCGAATATATTTTTGAGGTCGGCGTTTTGGAAATTTATGAAATTCATTAAAATTTTTCTCAGGCGGTTTCGATGTCCTCGATAATCGTTCGCACGGCTGAAACTCTGTCATCGGCTCGCAGAATCGGGCGACCGATGACCAAGTAGTCCGCGCCCCCGCTAACCGCCGCTTTCGCTGTCATTACACGTTTTTGGTCGTCAATAGTTTCAAGTTTATTTCGTCGTTCGTTCTTCGTTTCTTGTCCTTCGCTTTCTCTCTCAGCGTCTTCACATCTCCGCGTCTGCACCGCGTCGCTTCTTATACCCGGCGTGACGATTAAAAAATCCTTGTTCTCGATTGCCGAGCGAATCGTCTTGATTTCCAGCGGCGAAGCGACTACGCCGTCTAAACCGCATTTTGCCGCAAGCCGCGCCAGATTCAAAACTTGTTCCGGCGTGTCGCGTTCGATTCCGATCTCTTTCAGCGTCTCCCGATTTGCGCTGGTCAAAACCGTAACGCCGATGATTTTCGGCTGAAACAAATTTTCACGGTCGCAAACTTCGCGCACCGCCTCAGTGGTTCTCCGCATCATTTCTGCGCCGCCGAGCGCGTGAATGTTAAACATCCAAACGCCGAGCCGCGCGGCTTCCTTTGACGCTTCGGCGACCGTATTCGGAATGTCGTGGAATTTCACATCGAGAAAAATTTTCGTTTCCGCCTCGACCATCTCACGCACAAAAGATGCGCCCGCCGCTGTGAAAAGTTGCAAGCCGATTTTGAACGCGCCGACATCGCCGCGCAGTTCCGTGACGATGCTTCGCGCTTCGGCGGCAGTGGCGACATCGAGCGCGACGATTATTTTTTCTTTGCTCACTTTTTTTATTCGATTGCCTGATGAACCCGGCGGCGAAAAAACTTTGTCAAACGCAGCGAGCCTTTGGTTAAAAGATGATTTTTTTCTTTTCCGAAATGGACGAACGGCAAGGCGATTTCCACCTCCGGCGGCTTTCTGTTTTTTAAAAACTCCAAACACTGCGCGCCCGCTTCCTTCGATTCGAGCGCGGCGGCGCGCGAATGGTTTACGCCCTTTTCATCTCCGGCGGCGGCGCAAACGACGCTTTGCATAAACCAGGCATCGGCGTATTTTGCATCGGAGGACACAGCTTTCTGGAAAAACTGCAGCGCGTTTTCGTGTCGCCCAAACTCGAAATAAACGCAGCCGATAAGATAATGAATTTCGGGCGACGGCGCATCTTCGGCTGCCTGCTTAAACGCCGCCAGGCTTTCCGTCCAGTTCGCTTCGAAAGCCGCCAGCATTCCCCAAACATAGTTGACGCAAAAATTCTTGTGCGGATGATTGATCAATACGCTGAGGTATTTTCGCGCTTTTTCCGTTTCCGCTTCGTCGGCGCAGATGACGCCGAGCAGCAGCAAAATTTTTTCGTTCTGCGGTTCAAGTTCAAACGCCGTTTCGAGATTTGTTTTCGCTTGTTCAAATTTGTCGGCGCGAAAAAGATTTTCGGCGATAAAGGCGAGCAGCGGCACGTTTTTCGGCGACAGCAGCGCGGCGCGTTCGAGATTAAGAAATGCCTGCTTCTCTTCGTTTTCGCCGAGAAGTTTAGTGCCTTCTTTGACTAGATGAGAAAAAAGTTCAATTTGTTTTAAGTTGTCGTGCGCGGCGAAAATTTCATTCAAAACTTTTCCCTCTTTATTTTTCGCCGCCAGATTTTCTTTTTTTTCGTCAAAGAGTTCGAGCATGTTTTGACTCAGCAGTTCGGAGAAATCGGGATTGACGGTTTGCAGCGTTTCAAAAAAAGATTGGAGCAGAGCGTGGTCGCGCTGAAAGGATTTCGCTTCGCGGCTGATAAATTCATACGCCATCGCCAACTGCTCGGTTACTTGCGCGAGCCGCAATTCAAGCAGAGAAACTCTTTCGAGCAGATGGTCTTCGTAAAACGACGGCACATAGTTTGTGTCGTATTTGAGCGATTGGGGAAACACGACGAGCAGCAGGCGAGTTCCGCACCGCCGACAACTCGTTTCGCCGACAGTGTTCGCCGCGCGGCAATTTTGACAGTAACAGGTAATTTTCTTTTCCACTTTTTAAGTCTGTAATGTCTGAAAAGTCCGGGAAGTTCGGTAAGAAAATCACGTTTTGATTTCCCGAACTTTATAAACTCTTAATCCAAGTCTAACGGATTCTTAAACGGTTTGTCCGAATCGGTGTCGGCGCGTTTCAAAGCCTCTTGAAACTTTTCTTCCAAAATCCGCTGGCGGTCTTTTTGCGCTTGTGTTTCCTGCGCGAAAAGGTTTTCGCGCAATTCCTTCTGCCGGTCGAGATTGCTTTTTAAGTCCTCGAACGAACCGAGCTTTTTCGCCTTTTCCTCGTGCGCTAAAACCGCTCCCGTCTGCGCGTCAACGGTTAAATTCGCTTCGCAACACGGACAAACTACGCTGAAATTTTCCATAACTGAATTGGGTTTGAAGTTTCAGATTTCAGGCTAGATAAATTAAAACTTAAGACCTGAAACCTCAAAACTAATTTTCGCCGACGGCTTTCAGAATGTCGTCAGCCGACGCATTTAAAAAATTCTCCACTCTACCTTCGGGCAAATTCACTACTTTTCCGCTTTTCAGATAAACCTTGATGTTTTGATTGTTCAAATCAGTTCTTTCCACCTTTGCCAAAACTCGATGATTTTTGAAAATGCGCGTCTCAAGCGGCTCGCCTTTGTCGTTCATCCGGCTTAAAACTTCGGAATTGTCCGGCGCGGCAATCGTTGCTTTATCAATTTTTCCGGCAATCGGCGTGTTTTCCCTCACGCCTTCCTTTTTGGCGTCCCAATTTCTCACGTTATCTTTGCTGATCGCCGAATTTTGAATAACGATTTTGTTGGCGCTGACCGGAATTTCGGCGTCCGCATTCATTTGGGCATTTGCGTTCGTTTGATTGACCGTCGCGGCGACTGATTGGTTGACGATATTGTTCGTTTCGGCAATTTTTACCTTTGCGGCGACGGTTGAATTGACGGCAACATTTGAAGGTGAAGAACAGCCCGCCGTGTAAATCAAAACAATTGCCAGATAAAAAAACTTGCTCACCTATAAAAAACTCCTTAATTTCTCGTTCAGATTGGCTTTGACCGTTTGCCATTCCGAATCAATAATACTGAAATAAACCGTATCACGAAAGCGACCCGTATCGGTAATTAAATGCTTTCGTAGAATTCCTTCTTCTTTTGCGCCGAGCCTGAGAATGGCATTGCGGGATTTTTCATTTAAAACATCGGTTTTCAGTTCGACGCGCACGCAATTCCACGTTTCAAAAGCGTGCGTCAACATCAAAAGTTTCGCTTCGGTATTGATCGCCGTTCGTTGCCACCGAGGATTGATCCACGTCCAGCCGATTTCCGCTTTTCGGTTTTTCGCGTCTATGTTTCCGAAACGCGTTGAACCGATGATTACGCCAGAAGACTTTTCAATTGTGATGAATGGCACGGACACTTTGCGTGCCGCTTCGCCGAGCGCGGCTTCGACATAACGCAGCATATCTTCTCTCGATTTGACGACGTTCGCCGTCCAAAGCCACAGCGATTCATCCGCAGCGGCTTCATATAATTCGGCAAGATGTTCTAACTTCAAAGGCGCGAGCCGCACCGATTTGCCTTCGAGCGTGAAAGGTCTGATTTGCATAATTCATCAAATGAAAAAGGTCGGCAGACAGTTTAACACTGCCCGCCGACCGATGTTCCGCGCCGCTGACAACTCGAATTAAACGTCGTAATACATCGAAAATTCCATCGGATGTGGGCGCAGACGCATCGGTTGAATTTCGTTTTCGCGTTTGTATTTTATCCAGCGGTCAATCATCTCGGTTGAAAACACGTCGCCCTTTAAAAGAAATTCGTGGTCGCTCTCAAGCGCTTTTAACGCTTCGTCGAGAGTTCCCGGCAGATTCGGCACGTCTTTTAATTCTTCGGGCGACAAATCGTAAATGTCTTTGTCAAGCGGCTCGCCCGGATCAATTCGGTTCTGCACGCCGTCAAGTCCAGCCATCAACAAAGCGGCAAACGTGATATACGGATTGCAGGACGGGTCGGGCGGACGAAATTCCAGGCGTTTGGCTTTCGGCGATTGCGAGAACATCGGAATCCGCACGGCTGCCGAACGGTTTCTCGCCGAATAAGCCAAATTCACCGGCGCTTCAAAACCGGGAACGAGTCGTTTATAGCTGTTCGTCGTCGGCGCGGCGAAGGCAATCAACGCGGGCGCGTGTTTCAAAAGTCCGCCGATGTAGAATTTCGCCATCTCGGATAATCCGGCGTATTGGTCGCCGGCAAACAGCGGCTCGCCGTCCTTCCAAAGCGATTGGTGACAGTGCATTCCCGAACCGTTGTCGCCGTAGAGCGGTTTCGGCATAAACGTCGCGGTTTTGCCGTGCGCGTAGGCAGCGTTTTTGACGATGTATTTGAAGAGCATCAAATTGTCAGCCGTGTGCAGCAGATTCGAGAAACGAAAATCAATTTCGCATTGCCCGGCGGTCGCTACTTCGTGATGATGACATTCGACGTGAATGCCGACATCAGCCAGAATCATCGAAATCACGTTTCGCAAATCAATCAAAGTGTCCATCGGCGCAACCGGAACATATCCTTCTTTCGGGCGAATGTGCATTCCCATATTCGGATTGCCGTTCCCGTTGCCGTTGCGTCCCGTGTTCCAATGTCCTTCTTCGGAATTTATCGAATAGCCCGCGCCCTGCTGGTCGTTATGATAAAAAACTTCGTCGAAAACGAAAAACTCGGCTTCCGGTCCGACGTAAATCGTGTCGGCGAGACCCGTAAATTTTAGATAGCTTTCGGCGCGCACCGCTACTGAGCGCGGGTCGAAACCGTAGCCTTCTTTGGTCATCGGTTCGACGACGTTGGCAATCAAGCAAATCGTTGGCTCTTCGGCGAACGGGTCAACCCAACAGCGCGTCGGGTCGGGAATAAGAAGCATATCCGATTCGTGAATATGCGCCCAACCTCTAAGTGAAGAAGCGTCGAAACCAAAGCCTTCTTCAAACGAATCTTCGGTCAGTTGTTCAATCGGGTAAGACAGGTGATGCCACGCGCCCGGCAAATCGGTAAAGCGGATGGATACAAATTTCGCGCCCTGGTCGGCGGCATAATTCAATACGTGCTTTGCGTTCATTAAATCTCCTATTTAAGTTTGGATGAATAATTTTTCGGCTGGCTCTCGCGCTCCTTTAAGCACGAGATTAAAACAGATTTTACAACACTCGCCGTCAACTTCAAAGCGATATTTTCAGTTATTTAAAAACTAATTGATTACTGAAGGTTAAATCAAAAACAAATTCCGATTTATCTTTTCGATTTCTTTTGGACGCTTCGTTCCGGGAAAAACAAAGCTCAAATTCGCCGTTTTCAGTCGTCGGCAGTTTCTTCGTCTTCATCCGCTTTGTAAATTTCGTAACCGTAACTGTCATCGTAATAGTAACTTTTCTCCCGCTGGTCGTCGCTCCAATTTCCCCGCTCGTCGGTTTTTTCGGCAAAAGGATTTTCCGCTTTTTTTTCTTCGCGCTTCGGACTGTCTTTTTCCGGTTTCGTCTTTTCGGGCATAAATCATTTATAATTCTTTGAATTCTTTTCTGGCAAATCTCTCGAAAGAAATTATGAAAATCAAAAATTGTCTTTTAACATTTAGTTTAATTGTCTCTTCGATTATCACGACTTATTACGCAACAATTTCGACCGCGCAGCAAGGCGCGGCGCAGCAGCCGGCAGTTGTCGCCGACAACGAATATCAGGTCGGCGCGGTTTTGTTTATGCAGAAAGCGGCGGAATTTCGCGCATTGGCTTATCAGGCTTTTAACATTGCCCGCATGCGATTTGACGCTGATTTCGACAAAAGGAATTTGAAGAAATTAGCGAAAGCCGAACGCCAAATGATTCGCGCGGTTGTCGTTGACATTGACGAAACCGTTTTGGACAATTCACCGCACCAAGCCGAATTGATAAAAAATCGAATGCCTTTTACCGGTTCGATTTGGACGGCATGGGTCAATCGCCGTGAGGCGAAGCCGATTCCCGGCGCGGTCGAGTTTCTCAAATACGCCAATTCAAAAGGCGCGCGCGTCTTTTACGTCTCGAACCGCAACGAAGCCGAAAAGCAAGGCACGATTGACAACTTGAAAGCCGTCGGCTTTCCCGACGTTTCCGACGAAACCGTGCTTGTCCGCACAACTGAATCCGGGAAAGAAGCGCGCCGCCAATCAATCGCGGCAAAACACCGCATCGTTCTTTTAATGGGCGACAATCTCAACGATTTCTCGAACGTCTTCGAACGCAAAAGCGTTGGCGATAGATTTGCGGAGGTTGACCGAACGCGCGAATTGTTTGGCGAAAAATACATCGTTCTCCCGAACGCGATGTATGGCGATTGGGAAAGTGCGATTTACGAATACGGGCGTTTGAGCGAAGTCGAAAAAACGGCGAAACGAAACGCCGCGCTCGAATCTTATTAAATTTTCCTCTTAACCGTAAAACAATCTGCTGATTATTATGAAACGCTCAACACTATTATTCATTTCGATATTTATACTGCAAACGTGGCTGATTTTCGCACAATCTCTAACTGTCCGCGACATTATGCGCGAACCTTCGCTTGCCGGAATGCGTCCCGATTCGGATAAACTTTCGCCCGACGGCAAACTCGTCGCTTTCGCGTGGAATGCCGAAGGCAAAGAGCCGCGCAACCTTTATTTGATTTCAACAAGCGGCGGACAGGCGCGAATGATTGTGGACGCGGAAAAGAATTATGAAACGAGAACGCCCGCGCCCGAAAGTAAATTAAATTACGGTTTAATCGTGCGCGATGATTTTATAAAGGCGCGTGAGAAAAACTTAGGCGGCGCTGAGTTTTCGCCCGACTCGAAGCGGCTTTTATTCACGCAGAACGGCGACATTTACGTTTTGGATTTGGAGAAAATTTCTGCTGCCAACGATGTTCAGAAAGATTCAATTAAATTGAGATGGAAAAATTTAGAATTAGCTTTTATTCGCCGCGCTGATTTAATGCCGAATATCGTTCGCGTAATTCAGATGTCTAATATCCGAGAACAAGAAATTTTTGGTCGAATTTCCGAAACTCGTTCGTTTTTGCTCAATACTATAAATGAAACTCCAAAAGCTGAAAACGGCGATAAAACACAACAACAAAAAGAAACTGTATTGAATGCTAATGAAAATTTAACGCTTGCCATCAAGCGTTTAATTTCTTTGCAAGAGAATTACCCGGCGCTGCGTTCAAATGAAACATTTAAGTTTATTCAAGATGAATTATCGGGAACGGAAAATCGTATAAAAGTTTATCAGAATGACTATGACGATACAGCCAATAATATTTTTGGACTAACTCCGCGACGTATTACCAGAACGCAGGGCGCGGAATTTTCGGCACGTTGGCTTGACAACGAGACGATTCTTTATCAATCCGGCGGCAACTTTTTCGCGCTCAACATCGAAAAAACGTTTCTCGCGCAATTGACCAGAGAAGCGAATCCGCAAACATTCGTTTCCGTCTCGTTCGCCGCGCCGACCGAAGACGCGAAACTGCTTGCTTACGCCGTGTCCGACAGCTCGCGCCAACGCGCTCTGTTCGTGCCGAATTATTTGGATGAATTCACGCTCGCGCCGACGTTTCGGCGCGGTTTTACCGAGCAAAAAGTTTTCGTCACGAAAACCGACGGAAGTCTGGAAAAATCTTTTGAAATCAAACTACCGAAAGCCGAAGGCGCGGCGTATTTGCGCGGCGTGAAATGGGCGGCGGACAATCAAAGTTTAATCGTTGATCGTGTGGACAAAGACACGAAACGGCGACAGCTTTTTTACATTCATAATGTGGGAAGTAAAGACGAGCAGACGATTTTAATAACCGAGGAAACCGATGCGAAATGGATTGGTGGTTTGTCGCGCGTCGTTGAACCGAATCCAAAAGACAGCGCGCAAATTCTATTCGCTTCGGAACGAGACGGTTTCAATCATTTGTATCTGGCGACTTTGGAAAAAAAGAAATCTGAACCTAATTCGGCGAGCGAGATTCGGCAGGAAAATTCGACCGACGCCGCATTTTCTTCAACTGTCAACGTCAAACAACTGACCAAAGGCGTGTTTGAAATCGAATGGGCGAAGTGGCAAAAGAGCGGCGAGCAAATCATCTTTTCTTCGACGGAAAAAAACACGGCGGCGCGCGAATTTTATTCTTACGATTTAAAGACGAATGAAAAACGCCAGATTCCGGCGACGGACGAAGGGATGAAGACGAATCCGCAATTTTCCGCCAAAGGCGAGGAAGATTTTTTGCTGTATAACTTTTCTCGCTGGAATCAGCCGACCGAACTTTACGCGCAGAGAATTTGTCCCGAATGTCGCGGACAGAATCTTCCAAAAAAGTTGACTGGCTCAATTTCCAAACGATTCAAACAAACAAGATGGAGCGAGCCGCAATTCATTTCGTTTAAAGCCAAAGACGGCAAACAGATTCCCGCGAAAATTTATTTGCCCGACGGATTCGATAAATCGAAAAAATACCCGATGGTGATTTTCGTTCACGGCGCGGGCTATCTGCAAAACGTCATCAACGGCTGGAACAATTATTACCGCGAGTTTATGTTTCACACGATTTTGACGCAGAAAAATTACGTCGTGCTGGATATTGATTATCGCGGCTCTGCCGGTTACGGGCGCGATTTTAGAACTGACGTTTACGATTTTCTCGGCGGGCTTGATTACGAAGACCATTTGGACGCGATTGATTACGCCGTAAAAAATTATGCGGTTGACGCAAATAAAATCGGCGTTTATGGCGGCAGCTACGGCGGTTTTATGGCTGAAATGCTCGTGATGCGCGCGCCGGAAAAAATCGCCGCGGCGGCGGCTCTGCGCCCGGTCGCCGACTGGAAAAACTATTTCGCTTCGTCGCCCGTTTACACAACCGAAAGATTGGGCTTTCCCGACAAAAACCCGGAAGCCTATAAACGCTCGTCGCCGATTTCCTACGCCGATAAATTGCAAAAACCGCTTTTGATTTTGCACGGGCTTGTGGACGACAATGTTCATGCGCAGGATTCGATTCAGTTGATTGAAAAACTGATTCGATTGGAAAAGACGCAATACTTTGAAGCAATGCTTTACCCGTCGGAAAATCACGCCTTCTCGCGTCCGACGAGTTGGGCTGATGAATATGAGCGAATTTTGACTTTTTTTGAGAAACATCTAAAATGACTTTTCACCACAGAGACACAAAGTGTCCTGTAACGACTTCCAAAACAAATTCTTTTTTGATTTTTGTCTCTGTGTCTTTGTGGTAAATAAAACTTATGCGAATACTTGTTACCGGCGGCGCGGGTTTTATCGGCTCGCATTTGTGCGAAAGATTGCTTAACGAAGGCAACGAAGTCATCGCGCTCGACAATTTTTTCACCGGCAGACGCGAGAACATCGTTCACCTGCTCGACAACCATCAATTTGAATTGATTCGCCACGACGTAACCGAGCCGATTCTGCTCGAAGTTGACCAGATTTACAATCTCGCGTGTCCGGCGTCCCCGGTTCATTATCAATACAATCCGGTGAAAACCGTCAAAACCAGCGTGATGGGCGCGATTAATATGCTCGGAATGGCAAAGCGCGTCCGCGCCAGAATTTTTCAAGCTTCGACATCGGAAGTTTACGGCGACCCGCTCATTCATCCGCAGACCGAAGACTATTTCGGCAATGTCAATTCGATTGGTTTGCGCAGCTGCTACGATGAAGGCAAGCGCGTTGCCGAAACTTTGTTTATGGATTATCACCGGCAAAACGGCGTTGACACGCGCATCGTTCGGATTTTTAATACCTACGGACCGAAGATGCTGGAAAATGACGGTCGCGTCGTCTCGAACTTTATCGTCCAGGCGCTGCGCGGCGAAGAGTTGACGATTTACGGCACAGGCAATCAGACGCGCTCGTTTTGTTACATTGACGATTTAATCGAAGGCTTTATACGGCTGATGAACACCGAAGCCGAAGATATTCACATGCCGGTCAACATTGGTAATCCGGGCGAATTTACGATGAACGAATTGGCAGCCGAGGTCGGTAAGGCAATCGGCAAAGAAGTCAATATCAAAAATATGCCGCTGCCGCAGGACGACCCGAAACAGCGGCAGCCGAACATCGAGCGCGCGAAAAATCTTTTGGGCTGGTCGCCGACCGTTCCGCTTGCCGAAGGCTTGCGGAAAACCGTCGCTTACTTTGTGGAAAGAATCGGAAAATAAGATAACGCCCGGTAATACAGACGGAGCGACGGCGTGTTGCGTAAAAATCCTAAAAATCTTAATTACAGGTGAGCTGCAAAAGCTTTAAAGATATGCGGCGGCGCGTCCCTCGCTCGCAAAAGCGAAGCGTTTAATCAGCTACGAGCCAACCCGAACGCTCGAAGAAATCATCAATGACGTAGCGCGGAATTTTGTGACAAATTGAAACCGCAAACGCTTGGAAAAATTTTCCCACAGAGACACAGACAACACAGAGGCAACTTAAAAACTCTGTGTTGTCTGTGTCTCTGTATGAATCTAAACATTATGAAACACCTTATAAAAATCGTTTTTCTCGTCGCGCTTTTTGCGTTTAGCTCTGTTCTTGCGTTTGCTCAGGAAACCGGCGGCGTGAAAGGCAAAGTTCGCACGGCGAAAGGCGACGGCATAGCGTCGGCGACCGTTACCGCCCGACAAAACGGCGAAGACGTTAAATCCGCCGCTTCGGACGCGAAGGGAAATTTTGTTTTGGAAAATCTAAAACCCGGAAATTACAATATCGTTTTCAACAAAAGCGGTTACAGCTCCGGCGTGTTGTATAACGTTGAGGTTAAGCGAAAAAAAACCAGCGATTTGGGCGAGCGGCTCGTTTTATCAATTGACCAGGGAACGCAGGTAATTATTAAGGGAAGCGTCTTTGCTCACGACGGCAGAAGCGTCGGCGGCGCGAAAATCGAGATTGAAAGAATTTCAGGCGACGGTTCGAGTAGAAAAGTCGGCTCTTCGGTTTCGACTTACAGCGGCGAATTTACGTTCCGGTTCGCCGAGGGCGCGGCGAAATATCGGGTAACGGCTTCGTCAAAAGATTCGACGGCGAGCAAGGAAGTCGAAGTTGACAGCGCGGCAATTTACCGGCTTGCCCTTACCTTAAACCCGACGAAAAATTAGACATTTTTTCGCCACAAAAGCACAAAGACATGGAGGTTACAAAGATCTTTAAACAATCTTTGCTTTGAGTTCTTCGTGTCTTTTGGTCAAATTCAATTTACCGTTTCCGAGATTTCCTCAGCCGCCTGCATTCCCGCCACTGTTCCCGCGTCCGTGACAATCAGCGGAAATTCCTCTAATAAAACCGTATTAGCCAGCGTTTGCACCCAGTAAGTTCCGGCAGACGGAAAGACGACGTTGACGAAAAAGCTGACGTTATCGGTAAAACCGCCGGGCGCGAGTTCGATTGACGTGGGCTGTGAGGAAACGACCGTATCGTTTTTGTCGGGCGCGACGATTCGCACTTCGGTTTGATGAATGCCGTCGCCGCGCCAGTGATTGACGACAGCGAATTTTATCAGGGAAATCGGCAGTTTCTCGACCATTATATTTTGAAAAACGCCCATCATCGAAATTTTATTGCCCATCTCCAACCGCACGTCGTCGCACAAAAGAGTGTAAACGAGTTGTAAATTTTTGTGTGTCATAAGTTTTAAGTAAAAAGTTTGAATCAAAGCCGGGTTTCAATTCGGGATTGGGGATTTGGATTTCTATCAGTCACACGAAAACCGAGATCTTAAACCCCAAATCGCTATGCTGCTCCATTTTTCTTAAACCAATCAAGCATTTTTTTCCAGGCGTCTTCCGCCGCTTCTTTGTTATAGCTCGGACGGTAATCGGCGAGAAAACCGTGGTCGGCATTCGGGAAAACCACGATTTCCGACTTTGATTTGCCCTTTTTCAATTCGTCCTGCATTTTCTGAACGCCGTCGAGCGGAATACCTTTGTCCAAGCCGCCGTAAAGTCCGATGACCGGAACTTTCAAATCTTTGGCGTAATCAATCGGCGTGGTCGGCTGCGCTTCGTTTTTCGGCGAATTCGCCGTCGGCACGACTCTGCCATACCAGGCTGCGCCCGCGTCAACCGCTTTGTTGTGCGCCGCGTAAAGCCACGTTATTCTGCCGCCCCAGCAAAACCCTGTAATCGAAAGTTTGTTTGTGTTGCCGCTGTTCTTTTTCGCCCACGCCACGGTTGCATCCAAGTCGGACATTGACTGCGTATCGGGGATTTTCGAGAAAATCTGACGGTTTAGCTCGCCCAAAGTTTGAATCGTCAAAACTTCGCCCTGCCGGGCATACAAAGCCGGCGCGATTGCCATATAACCCAACTTAGCAAAGCGGCGGCAAACGTCCTGAATCCATTCGTGAACGCCGAAAATTTCGTGGATGACCAGCACGACCGGAAATTTTTTATTTTTCTGGTCGGGCATCACTCGGTAAGCGGGAATCTCGCCGTTTGCTACGGGAATTTTCACTTCGCCGACTGTTAAATTGTTCGCGCCGGTGATGATGCGCGTTTGCGCCTGAATCGGCTGGACGGCTAAAGCGAATGCACCAGCCAGAATTGACGTGACGAGAAATTCGCGCCTGTCCAAAGACGTTGAGGACGCGAGCGAATCGCTGCTTTCTTCTTTCATTAATTTTCTCCGTTGATGTTTGATATTAAAATTTTGGCTTTTCCTTTGCGGTTTGTAAAGAGTATAATTACTGAAAATCAATAGGACGGAATGATTGCCGAACAATTCTCCGCAATCTGAAATCCGCAGTCCAAAATCGCTATGATGTGGTATATCTTAATCGGTCTCTCGCTTTCGCTGGCTTGCGTCGCCGGTCTGCAATTCTTTTATATGCTTTATCTCGAACGCATTAGCGACGAGCGAAAAAAACGAATTTCCGAACTTGAACGCCACTCGAAACAACTGACCAGACGCCTCTCCGAAGCTGAACGGCAAATCGCCAACCAAAATGAAATTCTCGAAACGATGTTCGACGAATACGAGGAAGAAGAAATTTGGGCGGACGTGATTGAAGACAGATAAATTTATTTGAACTCGGCAATTGTCGCGCCGCGGCTGCTGAAAAATTCCGGCGCGTTCTTGAACGATTTAACAAAATCGGTTTCCGCCAAAACTTGTCTTACCGTATCGCGCTGCACGCCGATTCCCTTGCCGTGAATTATCCGCACCACCTTAAAACCCTTCTGAAAGGCTTCCGACAAATAAGTTTCAGTGACCGATTTAACATCGCGCGGCGCAAAGGCGTGAAGGTCGAGCGTGTCGGTGATTTCCAGCTCGAACGGTTCGGGAAACGGATTTTCCAAATCAATGTCTTCGTCCATCTCTTTTATAAGTCCAAAGTCAGGGCGTGTATTTCGTGAGACTATTTTCCGGTCGCAATGCCGTCGGGCACGGTTATTTTCAAACGTCCTTTCGGGTCTTTAAAAGTGACGAATCGCTTTTCTTCAATTTCTCCGGCGGCGTTGCGAAGGCTCAGTACGAAGGTTTTATTATCGCCCGCGCCTTCGACTTTCAGCGGCAGGCGACCCCAAACTTCGGGGCTGCGATACGCCATATAATGTTCTTCGTTGTATTTGTCGTAAGCCATCACCTGAATTCCATCAAAGTCAGGCTCGATGCCGTCCTGCGCTTTGACGACGTTAGTGCGCGACAAAATCACCCAACTGCCCGGCTTTGCAACTTTCGCCTGATCGCCACTTCTCGATAAAGATTTATCGCCCACGTCAAAATTGTCGAGCCGCTGCCAGGCAACGAATTTTCTGTTGTTGTGCTGATAGAAAACAATATCGTCGGGCATTTGAAGTTCGACCTGTCTGCCGAAAATCCAACCGGCGGGCGCGGGCGAAACCGAACGGTCGAGCCGCACTTTATACCAAATGTCGTATTTCTCGTCCATTTTTTCCGGCTCACCCTGTTCCTTCGCCGCTTCGATTTCGGCGTTTTTCGTCTTTCCGCGCGTCGGCTTCTCTTCGCCGCGGCGGGCGTTGTCAACGTCCGAAGCGTCCTGCGATTTCGCGACGTACCGCCAGGAAACTATTTCAAAAGTGGAAAGATTGTCGAGTTTGACGAGAATGTTGTCGTCGCGCTGTTCGGGCGAAAGCCGCAGATTGGTCGCGGCGCGTAGCTGCGCGGTCGCCTGCGGCTGCGAATCTCTATCTTCTTCGGCGATTTTTTTCGATTTTTCGAGCAGCGCGTTGGTTATGATATTCTGCGCTTCAATCCAGCCTTCGGTTTTGTAGCTGTCCAGCGCGCGGACGCGATACCAACGCACCTTCTCGAAATCAATTTCGTCCAAAACTTCGAGCGTCTCGCCGCGCTTAACCTCTAAAAGGTCAGCCGCCACGA
Source organism: Pyrinomonadaceae bacterium (assembly GCA_030448055.1). Classification (GTDB taxonomy): domain Bacteria; phylum Acidobacteriota; class Blastocatellia; order Pyrinomonadales; family Pyrinomonadaceae. The sequence goes on along the minus strand of JAUJNR010000001.1, from coordinate 479,621 downwards.
CCGCGTAGGAACTGCGAATCTGCGCGACTTTAGCGATGACCGTGCCGGTTTCGTTTAACCCGACGAGTCCCGTTACATTGTCCACCGCGCTGTTGACCACGCCGCACCCGCCCGCTGCCAGCCCGATCAGCATAATCGCCGCTAATAAAAATAATTTTCTCGTTTTCATTTTCGTTTGTCCGAAAGTTTCCGCCAATTATTATAACCCAACTCGATCAATAAATGCTTTTGTTTTCCGTTCAGCTTTTTTTTGACGCTCAGTTTCGTCTTGAGATTTTCTTCGTTTGTTTCGATGCCGAGGCTTTCCAAACTCGTTTCCCAATTTATTTTTTCCGCTCCGGCAATGTATTTTTCGATAACCGAATTGAGTTCCGAATAATTTTTCAGAATTTTCAAAATCGCCGTGTTTCCGTCTTCCGGTTTGTTCGGAGCGCGGTGTTGCCGGTAAATTTCTCGAAACACTTCCGCGATTGAACGCCTGCCTTTGCTTTCGCCGAGCAGCGCGACATCGCACAAAAAAGCCGCGAGCATTCCGCGCACGTAAACTTGACTGCCAGCGCCGCGCCAACGATTTTTCGACGACTCGACAAGGGAAATTTTATGATTTTGCAGGTTGTCGAGATTGTATGCTTGCGCGAGCGTGCCGAGGTAATCTTCAAACCGAATCTGATTCATCGCCACGCCCGTCCGCAATGCCTGATAAATTGTAAAGCCCTCGTAAAACCAATCGTAATTTCCCGTTAAAGCTAAGCGGTTCGGCATCCACAAATGAAAAATCTCGTGGCGCAGTTGCTCGTGCAGCCGCTGCACGGATTGAGTTTTAAACGGCATATCGGCGGAAAGAACTGTTACGCTTGCGCCGCGCGTTTCCGCCGCCCAACGTCCGAATTTCGTTTCCTTCGGAAATCGAACCAAAATGATTTGCGGTTTATCGGTTGAAGTTTCGCCGAAAAGTTTTTGGTATTCGGCGTAAATTTCGCCCGCCGTTTCGACCGCTTGATCATCCGAAAATTTCCATTCGCCGGCAATCGCCAAACTCAAACTAATTTTCTCGTTCACAAGTTCCCGCTCGCGCCAATTTTTCCCGACGAAAAAAATCGCTTTTTCAATGTTTTTTATCTCGAACGTATTTTCGCCCGTATTTTTCTCGTTCGAAATTATTTTCCAATCCACTGGCAAATCGAATTTGATTCGAGCTGAAATCGCCTTATTGCTTGCGGCTATTTGCGGCAGCAAATCGCCGAGCATCAAAAGTCCTTTGTCGTCGTCAAGCCAGGAGACGTGCGCCGCCGCGTTTGCCTCTACCGGCAAATTCAAATTGACGCGGTAGCGAAAAGCGGCGGCTTCAACGCTTGCCAGATATTCGCCGTCGGTTAGTTTTACGAATGCGATTGTTTGGTTATTTTCACCTGACAAATTAAAGTCCGAAATTCTCGCTCCGAGATTTTCAATGCCCACGATTGAGTTTGCAAAAGACCAATTTAGAATTGTTTGATTTGAATTTTCCTTTATCAATCTGCCTTCGACATACGCGGACGCGGGCGATGTAATTTTGATATTCGCTTCGATTCGCTGCGCCGGAGCAGCGTAAGCGAAAAACGTAATCGCCGCAAAAACAATTCGCGCCGCCGAAAACCATTTTTTTATTATTGACATCGAAACCATTGCGGAACTAAAATAATTTCTTACTTTTTGTTTTTTAGACTCTCTTCGTTAGGGTAAAAAATTAATGAGTCTTATCAAAATAGTCATTTATACGTTAGCATTTTTGTTGAGCCTGCTGTTTCTCGGACGCTTCTTTTTCTAATTCGGCGGGAGCGGCGGAATTTTTTGCAGGCGTTGATAAAAACGAGGTCTTCGATCTCGGTTTGCACAAATTTTTAGATGAATTCAGCGGTCACATTTGACCGCTGTTTTATTTTACACGACTTTTTATGAACGAATTACGAAAAATAAGGCGAGCATTGATTAGCGTTTCCGACAAAACCGGCATTATTGAATTTGCCGCAAAATTAAACGGCTTCGGCGTGCGAATCATTTCGACCGGCGGAACGGCGAAAACTTTGCGCGAAAACGGAATTGACGTAACGGAAGTTTCCGAAGTAACTGGTTTTCCCGAAATGATGGACGGACGAGTGAAAACTCTGCATCCGAAAATTCACGGCGCGTTTTTAGGTTTGCGCGACAATGCCGAACATCTCGAAGCGATGAAAACTCACCATATCGAACCGATTGATTTGGTGGTCGTCAATCTTTACCCGTTTGAACAAACGATTGAAAACGAAGACATTTCCCTGGAAGAAGCCGTCGAGCAAATTGACATCGGCGGTCCGGCGATGATTCGCTCCGCGTCGAAGAATTGGCGCGACGTGGCGGTCGTCACTGACGCGACGTTTTACGACGCGGTTCTCGGAGAAATGAACGAGACGGGCGGCGCGCTTTCGCTCTCGACGCGCCGCAAATTCGCCGCGCTCGCCTTCTCGCACACCGCCGATTACGATTCGATAATTTCTGAGTATCTGATCGGACAGTTACCGCCGGAAGAATACGAATTCATCGAAGAGTTTCTTCCGCTTCCCGAAGAAGCGGAAATACGGCGAATGATTGACCAAGCGACGCAGATTCTTGACGGCGAAACGGACAAAGTTTTTGAGGATGAAGATTTTGACGGCGATGAAGACGAAGTTTTTGAAGACGAAGACTTCAGCCAAAATGGAAACGCTTTTGCTGGCGAAAAATTCGAGAGCTACGACGATTTGGAAATAATAAAAATCCGCGATTTGCGCTACGGCGAAAATCCGCACCAGCAAGCCGCGCTTTACGAAACGGGCGAAAGCGGCGGAATCGCCCGCGCCGAACAGCTTCACGGCAAGGAAATGTCGTTTAACAATTATCTGGACGCGGAAGCGGCGTGGCGTTTGATTTCGGATTTCGACGAACTCGCCTGCGCGATTATCAAACATACAAACCCGTCGGGCGTCGGCACGGGCGCAAACAATGAGGAAGCCTATCGCCGCGCGCTGGCGACCGACCCGGTTTCGGCTTTCGGTGGCATCGTCGCCTTTAACCGGACGGTTGACGCGCAGGTCGCCGAATCGGTCAACGAAATTTTCACCGAAGTCGTCATCGCGCCGGAATTCGACGTGGAGGCGTTGGAGATTTTCAAAAAAAAGAAAAATCTGCGCGTCCTGCGAGTGAAAAAATCAATCGGCGAAAATTCGCTCGAATATCGAACGATTTCCGGCGGAATGCTCGTGCAGAACCGCGATGATCTGAAAATCACCGCTGAAGATTTGAAGATGGTTACCGAAAAAAAGCCGACCGAAGAACAGATTCGCGCTTTGCTGTTCGCTTGGACGGTTTGCAAGCACGTTAAATCGAACGCCATCGTCTTCGCCAACGCGCGGCAAACCGTCGGCGTCGGCGCCGGACAAATGAACCGCGTTGATTCGGTGAGAATCGCGGCGATGCGCGCCGGACGTACGGAACTCGCGCTGCAGAATTCCGTTCTCGCGTCAGACGCCTTTTTTCCGTTCCGCGACAACATTGACGAAGCGGCGAAATTAGGCATTGCGGCAATCATTCAGCCGGGCGGCTCGGTCAAAGATGAAGAAATTATTCAAGCCGCGAATGAACACGAAGTGGCGATGGTTTTGACGAGCGTGAGACATTTCAAACATTGAGACTGCGGTTGTTAATTTCTCGCCGACCGTCGAGCGGATTGAAAAATTACGCTCTATAAAACTAAAGTCGCCGGTTATTAAAGCTCGCCCGCTTTATGCATTTGATGTTGGAAGCTGACGAAGAAAATTTCATGTTTTGAAAAAAAGGTTTGACTTTTCCGTATGAGTTTAGTAAAACTTAGAACATAAGATTTATGTTGGAACGCTCGGACGGTTTTCTTAATAGAAGAATTCGCGTTCGTTTTGTTTTTTCAGCGATAAACCGCTTCCTGTTTAAAGACCTTCAACTGCAAATCCTGCCCGTCGGTCGAGACTGAAATCGTGCCGTTTTCTCCGGTCGTCAAAATTTTCGCCCCCGAATCTTTCCATCTTTCGACGACTTCCTCGTGCGGATGTCCGTAAGGCGATTCTCTGCCGACCGAGACGACGGCGAGTTTCGCCTTCGATGCGCTGATAAATTCCTGTATGGAAGAAGTCCAGCTGCCGTGATGGGCGACTTTTACCACGTCGGCTTGCAGAAATTCGGGCGTATTCGTCAATTCCCGTTCGGTCTCCCTTTCAATGTCGCCCGTCAGCAAAAATTTTCTTTCGCCCAAGATGACGCGCAGAACAAGCGAATGGTTATTGTCTGAAACGGCTTCGGGCGAAGCGTCGCGCGGCGGATGTAGAATTTCGATTTCTGCCGCGCCGAAAGTTAAACGGTCGCCGCGCGAAAGCGTGACCGATTCGATTCCGCGTTTCTCTAAAATTGAATGCAGCGCGGCAAATTCCGCGTCCTTCGCCGGCGTTCTGCCGAAGATTGCGGCTCGCGCGCGGAAATTTACCGCCGCTTCGGAAAGTCCTTGAATGTGGTCTGTGTCGGCGTGCGTCGCTAAAATGTAATCAATTTGCGAGTAGCCCCGCGCCCATAAAAATTCCGAGACGACTGCTTCGCCGACGCTTCTCGTGTCTGGCTCGAAAAATTCGGGTTCTTCTTTTGTTCCCAAGTTTATTTGATTAAAATTCGTTTTTCCGCCGCCGTCAACAAGCAAAGTTTCGCCGTTCGGAAATCGAATCAAAGCCGCGTCGCCTTGCCCGACATCGAGAAAATCAATGTGCAGCCTGCCGTCAACCGGCGGCGAGCTGAATGGATGAAAAACGATAAGAGCGAAAAGCACAGTTAAAAGCGATACGGTGACGCGGAGAAAGGGCGACGCGGAGAAAATTGCAAACCCGGAGTTTGAAACTTGAAACTTGGGACTAATCGAAAAAGGATTCCATTTGTTCAAAACAAATGTCAGGAAAATCAACGGCGCGAGATACAAAATATAAGGGTCATGACTAGCAGAAAATGATTTGCCTGGTAATTTTCAGCAAGATTTCATACAAGTCATTATTGCGATAATTAAATCTAAACTCGCACTCTTTCAAGTGCAAGTAGAAAGTGTTCTTTGATACGCCCCGAAACTTAACGAGCCGCACTTTAGCATATCCCCAGAAGCCTTCGATACCGTTGATATGGACATCACCTTTGCCATAACTTTCCTGGTGATAAATGCGAAAGTGTTTCTGATAACCGAGGTGAACAATTGAATCGTAGGAACGGAAGCCATCAGTATAAACAGTTGAATCAAAGCTTACTTTGCCTTTGATAATTCGCTGTAAAGTCTTGGCTTGGACGTTTTTGACAATCTCGGTATAGACACGCCCGTTACGTTTGTAGATACCAAAAACGATGTGTTTGTTTTCCGCTCCGCGACCACGCTTGCCTTTTCGATGGCGCGAGCCGAAGTAAGATTCATCAAGTTCGACCGCGCCGGAAAAAGGCGATTCAAGTTCGCAGAAATTGGCAATCAAAGAACGAACCAATGTCAGATAGCGATTGACCGTATTGCGATTCAGATTGGTTAATTCTGCCGTCTGAGAAGCGGTCAAATCAAGGGCAAAAAGCCGCAAGATTTGACGGAATTTAGCGCGTGAAATTCGAGCGCGTATGTAAAGTTTATAACTGTCTGTCATTACTAGCTTTAAGTATTGTAATTTACTTTTCTGCTAGTCATGACCCAAATATAAATCATTCGCATCGCGCCCGAATACGTCGGCAATCTTAAATTCGCCCAACTGTTTTCGGTGAAAAAATTCGGGACGGAAACGAGCAGCCAGTTGAGAATTTCCGTCAATTTGATAATCGGCAGCGCAATCGTCTCATTAATGTTTGCAAGAAAGACGGCGGCAACTGCCGCGAAACTCTCACACGCGATAAAAATTCCGACCCACAAATTTAGGAAAACGCTCAACACCGGAAAACGGTGGAAATAAACAACCATCAGGGGCAAAAGACAAATCTGCATAATCGCCGAGACGAGCAGCACCTCGAAGATATACTGCGCCATAGTTTGCAAATTTTTCGCTTCGAGCCATTTCAAATGAGGCGCTTTGAAAAGATTTGCCGTCCAAAGCTGCCGGGAAACTTCTCTTTCCCAGACGGCTTCGCGCCAGTAGAGCGTTTCGCAAAATCGTTTCAGCCAGATTGAAACTCGCGGCGGAAACGGCGTTTCTGCAGTCGGCGACCAACTGCCAATTGCCCGCAGTTTTTCGACGAGCGGAAAAGCAATCGCCACAATCGCAGCGAGGCTGGCGAAGGTTAATTGAAAGGACGGTGTGAAAATGTCGTTCGGTCGCCAAACGAGCAGAATCAGAGCGCTAAATCCCAAAGAATTAAGCAGCGTTCCGCTGCGGTAAATCACCTGCGAAAAAAGCAGAATCGTGAACATTATCGCCGCCCGCACGACCGGCACGTCCGCGCCGACCGCCAGCGCGTAAGCCCACAAAAAAGCGACGGCGATAACGAATTGCCAAAATCTCTGATTGGTGAAAAATCGTATTAGAAAAAGCGTCAAACCGCCGATGAATGTGATGTGCAGACCGGAAATAACAAGAACGTGAAACGTGCCGCCCGCGCGAAAAACCTCTGCCGTTTGTTTATCGAGAAAATGACTGTTGCCGAGCAAAGAGGCGATTAAAACGCCAGCCGTCGAGACGTTGAAATTGTCCCGAAAATCAACGATTAAATTTTGCCGCCGCTCGTAAATCCAACCGAGCGGCGAAGAAGTTTTTGTGTCGCCGATTTTTTCGACGAGTAAAGAACTTTTAATAATCGCGGTTGCGTCAATCTGTTTCTGATCAAGAAGTTCCGTGCGCGTCAACACACCCTCGTTCAAATAATCGTCCGCTCGGCGCAGACGGCAGGCGACGCGAATCCGTGAGCCGTAACTTAAATCCAATTGTTTGTATTCATCGGCGATTTGCTCGTTCGGCGCCGCGGCGAAAAGCCGGACGCTGCCCGAAATTTCCAAGTGAGATTCTTTGTAAATCGCCCGTTCGGTTTTGAGGACGAGAAAAAATCCGCCGACGGCGAGTTCGGGTTCGCTCTGCACGACGCCTTCAATCTCAATCGGGTCGCCTGATTCTATTCGGTTTTCGTCGTAGAGTTTTTTGACGCGGTTTTCGGCAAGCGGTTGATTTTCGATTTGAAAATGCAAACCGCCGACCGCGACAAATGCAGCGGAGATAAAAAGCAGAGCGCGATTTTGTTTGATTAAAAACGCAGCGACGACGGCGAAAGCGAGACAGATTATTAAATATATTTTCCAGTCGAACGCTAGAAAGTTTGCCGACAAAATTCCGCTTGCAAAACAAACCGACAACCACAGAAGAGGATAAAGCGTGAAATTAGCAGAGGGTGATCGCGGCATAAAGTCATTCAACCTTCACAAAATTTTTCATTTCACGAAAACGCTCGTCGCTGATTCCGCGTACAAGCATCAGATGTTCCGGTCGGCGAAACCTGCCGAATTTCGCGCGGTGTTCAACGATTTCTCGTGCCGTCTGCTCGCCGACGTGCGGAAGTTTTTCGAGTTCGGCGGCTGAAGCGCTATTGATGTTAATCGCCGATTCGGTGGCTTGGATTCGATTTTCGGTTGATAAAATTTGTTTTGTCTTTTTTTGCCCGCTACAAGCAGACAAAAAACAGCAAATTAACAAAAGCAGAAGTTTACCGAGCCGAGCGTAAACGTTGAAATAGTGAAGCTTACGATTTTGCATTTTTTTATCAGAGCGATTTGAAAAATTGATGCCACTATAAGATGCAAAATGCTAGAAGTCAAAAATAATCAACTGTTTGAGCGTGTGGAAAAGCAGTTTTCCACAGACCTTTTCCACAGATTCTGTGGAAAACTTTTCAGTGAAAAAAGGTAAAAGTTTAATCAAAATGAGTTCGATGTTTCTTCACTTTCAACCTTTTTCACTTTACAACTCTCTGCCTTCTTCGGCTTCCTGCAAATCGTCGAAAGCCTTTTGCAAAATCGGGCGGGCGCGTTTGCTGCCGTCCATTTCGCCGATGTAACCTTCGCGCACCATCGCGTCGAGAATTGCGGCGGCGCGTCCGTAGCCGATTCTTAAATGGCGTTGCAGAAGCGAGGTCGAAGCGCTTTTGTTGGTCGTAACGGTGCGCAGCGCGTCAACAAAAAGCGGGTCACGTCTGCCCGGAAGGTCGTCCGCGTCATTCATTTCTTCCTCGGTTTTCGTGATCGTTATGTCGTATTCGGGTTTGCCCTGCGCGTTGATGTGAGAAACGATGCGGTTGATTTCTTTTTCGTCCACATAAGCGCCGTGAACGCGAATGATTTGCGAAGTTCCGGGCGGCAGAAAAAGCATATCGCCTTTTCCCAATAATTGTTCCGAGCCGTTGGAATCAATAATTGTGCGCGAATCAACCTTCGAGGAAACGCGGAACGAAATGCGCGACGGGAAATTCGCTTTTATCAAGCCGGTAATCACGTCAACCGACGGTCGCTGCGTTGCTAAAACCAGATGAATGCCGACGGCGCGCGCCATCTGCGCGAGCCGCGTAATTGATTCTTCGACTTCTTTGCTCGAAACCATCATTAAGTCCGCCAGCTCGTCAATGATAATCACGATATACGGCAGTTTTTTGTACGGCTCGCCGTTATCGTCAAGCTGTCCGTTAGCATGGCGTTTTTCGACTTCCGCGTTAAAACCGTCAATGTTGCGAACGCCCCAGCCCGCTAAATCCTTGTAGCGTTTTTCCATTTCCGAGACCGCCCATTTTAAGGAAATCGCGGCGCGTTTCGGGTCGGTGATAATCGGCGTGGCGAGATGCGGAATGTCGGCATACAAACCGAGTTCGAGCCGCTTCGGGTCAACCATTATGAATTTCACTTCGTCGGGTCGGGCTTTATATAGAATAGAAACGACGAGCGTGTTGACGCCGACTGATTTTCCCGCGCCGGTCGCGCCCGCAATTAAAAGATGCGGCATTTTGGCGAGGTCGGCAACATAGTTCAAACCATCAATCGTTTTGCCGAGAGCGATGGTTAAAAGCGACTTCGACTCGCGGAATTTTTTCGACTCAACGACTTCGCGCAGAAAAATAGTTTCGCGCTGTTGATTTGGAACTTCGATGCCGACGAACGCTTTGCCGGGAATGCGGTCAATGCGGATTGATTCGGCTTTCAGCGCGAGACACAAATCATCTGAAAGACCCGTGACGCGCGAATACTTCACGCCCGGGTCGGGTTTGAATTCGTAAGTCGTGACGACCGGACCTTGGCAGATGTGCATCACTCGCCCCGTAACATTGAATTCTTTGGTTTTATCGGTCAACTCCTGCGCGATTGCCAAAAGCTCTTCGTCTTTCTGTTCGATGCGCGGCGGCGGCGACGATAAAAAATCGGTTGGCGGCAAAACGTATTCGTCGAAATTCTGCGGCTTGCGCGGTTGCACCAACTCTTCCGGTTCTTCCAGCTCTTCGGCTTCTTCTAAAATCTCCGCGTCCAATTCGCCGGTTTCGTGAATCGGCGTAATGGGGATTAGGGTCGTTCCGTTAGTTAAATCAATTGGCTTTTCGGTTTCTTCAAAAACGGAAATGGTTGGAAACGCTTCTTCCGGTCTTTCGGCAATGGGCGTTTCGATTTCTTCGGCGGCGACAGATTTTTCCAATTCTTTTTCTGTTTCTTTTTCCTGCGCCTGTTTCTTCAAACGCTCAAGAATTGACGGCGTTTTTTCCGGTTCAATTTTCTTTTCTTTCGGCTTTGCCGTCGCCGCCGCGGTGTCGCTCGCTGAAAAAGTCGGCGTTTTCCGGTTCGTTTCCTTGGCGAGTTTTTGGGCTTCCGCTTTTTCCTGTCGTCGTTTTTCTTTGGCGAGCCGACGCCGTTCGAGAATTTCGTTCAGGCGAATTTTCAAATTTTCCAGCGGCATCTCCAAACGGCTGGACAACGAGAAGAAAGACAGTTTAGTTATCATCAAAACCGAAGCGACCAAAATTGCGCCTAATAAAATTCCCGCGCCAATGCTGCCGAACAAATAAGTAAAATTCTGGAAAAAGAATGTGCCGACGATGCCGCCGCGCAACCCGAAAAGTTCAAACAGGCTGGCGGTCGAAACGATGAAAAGAACGTAGCCGGCAAGGCGGCTCAGCGAAGCGTGTCGGTCTTGGCGACGATAAAAGCGCCACGCAATCAAAGCCGTCAGCGCGGGCAAAAAATAAGCCGACCAACCGATTGCCTGAAGCAATCCGTCAGCGACAGCCGAGCCGACGATTCCAATCCAATTATTTTTGACATCGAACGAACGACCCGTCGAATTCGGCGACCAATCATCTGTGCTGCTGGTAATAAGGCACAGAAATATCAAGACCGCCGCCGCCAGCAAAACGACGGCGGCAATCTCGCTCGCTCTCGAATGCGTCTTTAAGACTATTTGTTTTTTATCTACTTCGGTTGCCATTCAAAACAATTTTAACGCCCGCGGCGCAAAGCCGCTGAGTAGCAGAGATTTTTATCTATTTTCTTTGCGTCTTCGCTTTAATCTTTTCCATTCATACCTTTTCTAAACAGTAAAAATTCCTTGATAAATTCATCAATGTCGCCGTCGAGAACCGTTTCCACATCCGAGCGTTCAAATTTGGTGCGCGTGTCCTTGACCAATTGATACGGGTGCAAAACGTAATTGCGAATCTGAGAGCCGAAGGAGATGTCTTGCTTAGTCGCTTCTAAATCGGCGGAATCAGCCAGACGTTTTGCGAGTTCGAGTTCGTAAAGTTTCGAGCGCAAAACCTGCATCGCCACCGCTCGATTCTGAATCTGCGAACGTTGGTTCTGGCACGTCACCACGATGTTCGTCGGCAGATGCGTGATTCGCACCGCGCTGTCAGTGACATTAACGTGCTGACCGCCCGCGCCCGACGAGCGATAAGTGTCAACGCGCAAATCCTTGTCCTGAATATCTATCTCGATGTTCTCATCAATTTCCGGCGAGACGAACATCGAAGCGAACGAAGTTTCGCGGCTGCCGCCCGAATTAAACGGCGAAATTCGCACCAGACGATGAACGCCCGCTTCCGCCGACATCAAACCGTAAGCGTATTCGCCTTCGACGCGAAACGTCGCCGATTTGATTCCGGCTTCACTGCCCGATTGCTCGTCAATAACTTCAACTTTAAATCCTTTGCGTTCTGCCCAGCGCAGATACATTCGCAAAAGCATCTGCGCCCAGTCCTGCGCGTCGGTGCCGCCCGCGCCCGATTGAACCGAGCAAATTGCGTTGTTCGCGTCGGTTTCTCCAGAGAGCAAACTTTTCGTTTCGGCTTCGGCGACTTGTGTTTCCAATTTCGCAATCAGCGATTGCAATTCGTTCAAAGAACTCGCATCCGTTTGCGCAAATTCAAGTAAAACCTCCGCATCGGAAACAGCGGTTTCAAATGTTTCCTGCTGCTCCAAAGCCTTTTCGATTCGGCTTCTCTGCTGCACGATTTTCTGCGCTTTTTCCGAATCGTTCCAAAATTCGGGCGCGGAGATTTGCGATTCTAATTTTTCAAGTTCTTTCCGCTTGGCAGGTTCGTCAAAGAAACCTCCCAAGTTGTTCAACTTTGACTTTTGTTTCTTCGTATTTTGTTTGTAAATCTGTTAATTCCATTATTTTAATTACTCGTTTTCAAACTCGTTTTCAAAACAGACAATTTATATCCTTCCAAACATCTTTTCGTAATTTTATTAGCCCAAGGTTTATCAACCAAAAAACTACTTCCGCCAATATCTTTTTCACTTGGCACAACGCCATTTTTTAAGTCAATTCTAGCTTTTGAGTAAAGCCAGTAATAGTCGGCAGTGTCATTTTGAGAGGAAGATGAAGAATAATTATTGAATTATCTTGTTTCCAATACGCATACGCAACCTCATCTAAGCCATCTTTTTTCACATCGGAAATGTAAAAAGTATTGCGCCGAAATTTCCCTTCTCTTTCGGCTAACTCTTGAAGAGTTTCGGTAACCCCGACAAAATTTTCGTGCTTACTTAAATTAGTTTGTGCCAAGGCTGAACCGATTAAGCAGAACACAAAAAAAATTAAAAATATAAAACGCTTCATAATTTTTGATTCTGATTAAAATTTATGCGCCGGAAACAAGCTAACAATAAACCCAAACTCACCAGCGAACAAAGCCACGCGAACCATTCGCCGTAGCGAACGTAAAAAGTTTGCTGACCGTCGGATTTTGAAACTGTCCAAGTTCTGGTCGCTTCGGTATAAACCTCCGCTGCATCTGAAATCTCGCCGCGCTCGTTAATGTAAACCGTGACGCCGACATTCGTCGCCCGCAAAACCGGACGATTCGTTTCGACGGCGCGGAAAATTGCGCTTGCCAGATGCTGCCGCAAAACTCCCGTGTTGCCGAGATAACCGTCATTCGTCATTTCAATCAAAACATCCGCGCCGCGCCGGGCAAATTCGCGCGACAGCGACGGGAAATGCGATTCGTAACAAATCATAATTCCGCCCTGCGCTTCGCCGAACGGAAATAAATTGTAATTTTCGCCATACTGAAAATTACCGACGAGCGTCGGGACAAATTCTTGGATTGCCGACGGAACGGGCGCGTATTCACCAAACGGAACGAGATGGATTTTATCATACTGCCGGATTTTCTCGCCGCGCGGATTTATCATTATCGCCGAATTGTAAAAATTATCGTTCTTCGGATTCGGCTCGGCGGAATTAAACAAAACGTAAGCCTTATGACGACGGGCAAAATCGTTGATGAACGCCCGAAAATCTTCGTCGCGCTCATACATAAAATTCATCGGCGATTCTGGGAAAATTATAGTTGTCGTTTGTCCGTTGTCGTTTGCTCGTTGCGCGTTGAGTTTATCCAAAGCGTCTTCGGCGAGTTCAACGTGACGCTGGCGGAGTTTCAGCCATTTTTCTTCGTTCAAACCGCTCATTGGAACATTCGCTTGAACGGCGATAACGCTGCTCTCAATTTTATTATTTGGATTACCAAAATTAGGAAAAAGCACAAAAGGAACGATAAACAATGAAATCAATAATGAGAAATAAACGTTGCTTTTGTTTGCATCTGAATTTACGTGAAAATAATTCTTCTCCGTGAAAACGCGAAAAATTCCAAAGCAACTCAGTGCGATAATCGAATTAAAAACAACAATCCAAAAACCAACCAAATAGACGCCGCCAATTTGTGCCGTTTGAATCAGATGGCTTGTGAAGGCTTGCGAATAGCCAATCGCATTCCAATTATTTCCCGTCAAATTAAATCGCAAAAACTCCATCGCCGTCCACAAAAACGGTGCGGCTAAAATGCCGTAAGTTCCGAAGCGTTTCAAAACTACTGAAAAAGCCGCCGCGAAAATTGCCGGGAAAAACCCGACTATCGAGCAAATCAAAAAAAGCAAAAAGTAAGCGATTGGAGTTGGAATGCCGCCGTAGGTAATGAACGAAAACGTCAGCCACCAGCATGCGCCGCAAAAGAATGCCGTGCCGAAAATCCAACCTAAGACAAACGATTTGACGACTGATTCTTTCTCGCACTCGACGGCGTAGAAAAGCGGCACGAGCGCGAACCAGGCGAGAAACCACCAGTCGAAATCGGGAAAGGCGAGCGTTAAAAGTATCGCCGAGAAAATTGCCAAAAGTGAGTTGCGAAGCGTCGGCAATTTTACTCGCGCAAGGGAAAACTTCATAACGACAGTTTAACAAAAAAACCGATGAGGCGAAAATTAACCGTCAACACCGACATCTTGCCCGCACAGACCTAAGCAAGCAATCTTAGTTTATGTTCGTGTAATCAAATTGAATGACACTCGCTCAATTTGAGTGGTCAAAGAAAAAACGTGTGCAAATTTTGTCACCCGCGAGATGACGAATTTTGTCAACTTAATTCCGTAAACGACCTCACTCAGTCAATTTGGAAACTTTTACGACAAGCAGTCAAATAAATCATCTCAAATTGAACGAAACCTCTGATTTTATCGAAACGCCCGCTAAATCGGCTTTAAAAGCAGGAGAGCCCGGCTATTTCTAACCAGGCTCACAAATTTGGAAGGACAACTGAAGGAACGCTCGGAAGGTGGTCAAGCGCAATAGCACACTGCGCTCGGAGAAGAGTTGGCGGCGGGGTCTTATTTAATTTAATAAGCTAGCCGCTTTCTCATTTAGCACATACCGTGCCAGAAGATTTTTAGTAGTTCAAAGTTCAAAGTTCAAAGTTCAAAGTTTTGTATAAATCCCAATAATTACGGCGTTTTTGCAATAAATTCAGAGTGTTAAACAGACATAACTTTGAACTTTGAACCTTAAACTTTGAACTTTTGCGCACCCGCGAACTTACACTATTTGGAACATCGCTCGACCTGGCGTTGCAAGCCGAGCGCATCCTGGTTCTCTGCATCAACTGCCAGAGCCGAACTCGTGTAGTTTTTCGCCTGCAAACAATCATTGCGCTGCAAATAGATTTTCCCAAGCCCGACGTGCGCCATAATCAATTTGTTATCCCAGAACAAAGCGGTTTTCAAAGAGCTTACGGCTTGTTCCAAATCGCCGCGCCGCAGATGGATATTGCCGAGCAGCAGATACGCCTCAGCGCTCATCGGCTCGCTCGCCAGGACACGCCGCAAAACCGCCATCGCTTCGTCGTCGCTGCCGTTTTTGTAAAGCGTGCGGGCTTGCGCGAGTAAAGTTTCGGTCTCGTTTAAAGGCGCAGTGGTTGGCATCACTTGTTTTTTGATAAGGACGACACTGACGAAATCCTTACGCGGCGGTTGCTGCACGCGCAAATTTACATCGTCAACCGACCCGCTTTTCCAGCCGCTTTCGAGTTTCGCGTAGCGATTGTTTTCGACTAAAAACCGCCGGGCTTGATTATCAAAATCGGCGGCTGTCGTCTGGTCGCCCGTTTTCTCCAGCGCCTTCGCCAGCAGAAAATACGCTTCGCCGTCGCGCGGACTCGCCGCCAAAATCGGACGCAGTTGTGCGGCGGCGGCTTTGTAATCGTTGTTTAAAAAAAGCGCGAAAGCGTAATTGAAGCGCGACGCGGTTTCGTCAGGCGCCGATTCAGAGGCTTTTTTCAAAAGCTCCAAACCTTCCTTTAACAGCGCGCCGGATTTTCCTTTATTTTTTCTATCGGCAATCGAGGCTTGCACGGCGATTGCGCCGAGCGTGTTGTAAACGCTCGTCAATTTCAAATCTGCGGCAAGCGGTCGCAGAACCGCCAACGCCTGTTCATAATTTTTCTGCTGCCACTGAATTAAGCCGGTGTAAAACGCGGCTTCGGGATATTGCGGACTTGCCGGTTGAATGCGCGAAAAATTATCAATCGCTTCAGAAAACTTTCGCTGATTCAAAAACAGATGACCGAGTTCGAGCGCGGCGGTCGCATAAGTTTCGCCCGCTTTGGCTTCGCCGTAAAGCCGCATCGCGTTTTTGAAATAATTCTCGCGCCGCCCGCTGTCCGCCTCAGACGTGAGCAATCCTTTGATGTATGCCTCGAACGCTCTGGCGGGAACTTTATTCGCCGATTCGACAAATTGATTTTGCGAAAACGGCAGAGCCTTGTCGCGCTGGTAAAGAATTTGGTAAGCGACTTGCCCTTGAACGGTCTGCAAATTTTGCAGCGCGTCGTTCAAAATAATATCGCGCGTAACGCGTCTGCCGTCAGGAAATTCTTCGCTCAAAAATCTGCCTTCGTTGACGCGGATGATTTTCGCCGTAACAGAAACGGTCGCCGCCGTGTCGCCCTGCGCCGGAACGATATTGTATCGTCCGCCAATTAAAATCGTCGCTTTGCCCTCGCGCGCCAATTTCAAAGAAGTCGCCAGAGACGGCAAAACCGTCAGCGGCACGCGCAGTTTTTGCTGAATCGTTTTGCGCTCGTCGTTCGAGACGACGTTCAGCGTCGGAACTTTTAACAAATCAGCCAGCGCGTCGGCGAAACTCTCGCCGACCCAGTTGAATTCCGCTTTGTCCGACGTATTTTCAAACGGCAAAATCATCGCCGTATCATTATTTGTCTGCGCCGCCGCCGAAAGAGCGGCGAACACCAGCACAAGAATCGTGATGTAAATTTTTCGCATAATTTTTTAACGCCGCGCCGCCGAAAAAGATTTAAAGATTCCGCGCCTTTGGCGTCTCCCAAATAAAAAAATTCGCTTCCGTTGTGCAAAGCGAACCGTCACGAATTTGATGCCGATGATTGATAAATAGATGGTAGTCGGTACGGGATTTGAACCCGTGTCGCCGCCGTGAAAGGGCGGTGTCCTAGACCCCTAGACGAACCGACCACAAAAGTGGATTACGATTGGAAAATTGTTTTTATAAATTTTCCAACAAAACTTTTAACTTGCAAACATCACGCTTTTCCAAACGAAAAACGATTAGTTAGATTATCTTATCGAATCTTTGACTGTCAAATTCGCTGAAGGTTATCTTTGGAGCTGGAGATTTCCTTAATTAGCCAATCCGCAATTCTCTGCCAGCTTTCACCAGATAATTATCTAAGAGCCTGTTTGGAAATTGAAAAGTTCCGTTAGGAACGTCATATTGATAGCAAAAGATTCGTTAATCTTTGCCGAGTTCCATAGGAACGATATAGAAATATGCCGTTGCGATGCAACTCAAACCGTGTGGTTTGACATTTTTCTATAAACATTTCGCTCCTACGGGGCTAATTTTGAATTTCCAAACAGGCTCTTAGAGCCTGTTTGGAAATTAGTTTTGAAGCGTTTGAGCATCAAAATTGACATTGAAAGATAAAGCCAAGCCTCAGCGGATTCGATTTTTCTTTCATAGTCTTTGCTCAACCGCCGATTTCGATTCAACCAAGAGAAAGTTCGCTCGACTATCCACCGTTTCGGAAGAACCACGAACATCTTCAATTGATCGTTTCTTTTGACAATTTCAAGTATCCATAAACATTGGGCGGCGACCCAAATTATGAGTTTGCCGCGATAACCGCCGTCCGCCCACATCAGCCTGAGACGCGGCATCGTCTCTTTGATTTCCGTCAATAATATTTAGCGGCATCGCGGTCTTGGACATCAGCGGTCAAGACTTTGGCTTCGAGTAGTAAACCGAGCGTATCAACTAAAATATGACGCTTTCGCCCTTTGATCTTTTTGCCTGCATCATAGCCGCGCCAGTTGGCTTGTTCATCGGTTTTGACCGATTGCGAATCAATGATTGCCGCACTCGGAGCAGTTGCGCGACCTGCGCGAAGTCGAATCTTTTGCCGCAAAGTGTCATTGATGACAACAAAGCATTCGGCATTGCGCCACCGGGAGAAGAATAATAAACAGTTTGCCATTTGGGAAATTCTTTCGACAGCATTCGCCATTGACAACCCGAACGAGCTAAATAACAAAGAGCATTGAAAATTTCGCGTAAATCAACTTGACGTTTTCGCCCGAATCGTTCGGGCGGTGGTAACATCAGGTAGAGCAATTTCCATTGCTCATCGGACAGGTCAATCGGATAAGTTTTTCTTTTCATCGCAGAAACAGTTTAACTATTTCCGCTGACCTTCTCTGAATTTCCAAACAGGCTCTAAGGCATCATTCAACACATTCGATTTTTTCGACTGAACAACCGAATGAACGCGAACAGGCGATTGATTTTTTCGCCGCCGCAAGTTCCAAAGGCAGACAAACGCTGCCGTTTAATTCTTCGACGATGCGCGCCGACGACGACCGAAAGAAGTTTTCACGCGTGACGCCGATCCAGATTTTTCAATTGATAAGCGTTTTTGATTCCGAGCGCGTT
Organism: Pyrinomonadaceae bacterium; assembly: GCA_030448055.1. Classification (GTDB taxonomy): domain Bacteria; phylum Acidobacteriota; class Blastocatellia; order Pyrinomonadales; family Pyrinomonadaceae. The sequence goes on along the minus strand of JAUJNR010000001.1, from coordinate 461,832 downwards.
CAATTTTTCGTCGAATTATAACCGATGCCCCAAACAGCCAAAGCCGAATTTCATTGACCGCCGTTTTTGTTTAGAATGAAGATTGTCAAATTTCAACAATTAGTGCGAGAACGAGGAGACAAAAAAAACGATGAGCGAAACGCAAGTTAAAATAACGGGAAACTTCGAGGCGGTTGATGAAAACGGCAAGCAGTATCACGTTGTCGAACACACGCTTTTCCGCAAAACGACAACGGCTGATATGGCGTTCGGCGACGGTGCGGTCGAAGAGATTAAAGAATACAAGTTGGCGAACGGCAAAACGCTCAGACAAACGAGCGTAACCGAATTTGAAATCGAATCGGACGGCACGAAAATTCGCCGCTTGCAGATCGAATAATTTTAGCGCCCGACAATTTTCGGAAAGTTTGCGGCTAATCTTTTTTAATCTGTATGATAAAATCTGTTTTAAGATAAAAAACTATGTCGCCAGAAAACCCGAAACGAGTATTTTTAATTGATACGATGTCGCACATCTTCCGCGCGTTTTTCGCGCCGATGGGCAGCAGAACCGAGCCTCTGCGCAATTCTAAAGGACAAGTCACGCAAGCCGTTTTCTGTGTTTACGAATATGCTGCGAAAACTTCTGAACGACGAAAAGCCCGATTACATTGCCGCCATTTTCGATTCGTCAACGCCGACTTTTCGCCACGACAATTTCGCCGGCTACAAAGCTAACCGCGCCGATATGCCGGACGATTTAAAGTCTCAAATGCCTTATATAAAACGAGTTTGCGAAGCTTTCAATATTCCGATGCTGAAAACCGACGGCTTTGAAGCCGACGACCTCATTGGAACTCTGGCGCATAAGATTGCGGAGAAAAATATGCAAGCCGTCATCGTGTCAAATGACAAGGATATGTGCCAGCTCGTGCGCGATCCGCTGATCGTTTGTATGCGGCAGAATTCGCAAAACGTGAAAAAGAAAAGTCGCCGTGCCGCCGATTGAGTGGTGCGACGAGGCTTGGGTGAAAAATAAATTCGGCGTTACGCCGCTGCAAATTATTGACCTTTTGGGTTTGATGGGCGACCAGATTGACAGCATTCCCGGCGCTCCCGGCATCGGCGAAAAAGGCGCGATGAAAATCATCCAGCAATTCGGTTCCGCCGAAGAAGCGATGCGGCGCGCTGAGGAGGTGACGCACAAAACCTATCGCGAAAGTTTGCTGAACAATCAAGACATTATTCGCCAATCGGTCGAACTCGCCACGATTCACATGAGCGTTCCGGTTGAGCTTGATTTAGAAAAATTCAAATATGACGCGCCGAACCGTCAGCTTGCCTACGCTCTCTTCCGCGAACTCGAATTCACTTCTTTGACACGCGAATTCGCCGATTCCGCACCGCTTTTCGACGGACTCGAATCAGCGGTTCTCGGCATTCCCGAACGTCGTTATCAAACGATCAAAACGAGCCAGGATTTGGACAAACTCGTTCGCAAACTCTGGGAAATCGAACATTGGAGTTTCGACGTTGACGATTCGAACTCGCCGAAAAACGCCGCTTCATATCAGAAAATAGAGCCGTGCGGCGTGGCGATTGCGACGGGCGCGGGCGCGAGTTTCTACGTTGACTTGCAGAATTTTGAAAGCGGAAAAGAAATTGTGGTCGCCGCGCTCAAGGATATTTTGTCAAACGGTTTTCTGGCGAAATGCACGCACGATTGGAAACGCAATCTCGCCGTTTTGAAAACGCTCGACATTGAACCGGAATCGGTCGAAGACGATACGCTCCTTGCCGCATACCTTTTAGATTCAAGCCGCGCAAGCTACGCCGTTTCGCTTCTGGCAATGCAAAATCTCAGTCAGGAAGCGACGACGGAAATTCCCGAAGGTTGGACGGAAGAAGGTTATCGCGCGGCGGAACGCGCCGATTTTGCGTTTCAGCTTGCGCCGCTGCTGCGAAAAAAATTGCAGGAAGACGGCTTGGAAGCGATCTACACTGACATCGAACTGCCGCTCGTGCCGCTGCTTTACCGAATGGAAATGGCGGGCTTAAAAGTTGACACGAACGTTTTAAAGGGTTTGTCGGATTTTATCTCGACCGAAACCGAAACGCTGAGCGCAAAAATCTTTGAGCTTGCGGGGCGCGAATTCAACATCGGCTCGCCAAAGCAAGTCGGCGAAGTTTTGGAGGAACTCAATATCGGCTCGTCGAAAAAAACGGCGACCGGACAAATGTCCACGAGCAAGGACGTGATGACGGAACTCGCCGAAATTTACGAGTTGCCGCGCCTGATTTTAGAATTCCGCGAGCTCGACAAACTCCGCGCCACATACGCCGACGCGCTGCCGAAACTGCTTGGGGCGGACGGGCGCATTCACGGACACCTCAATCAAACCGTCACGACGACCGGCAGATTATCGTCGAGCGAGCCGAATCTGCAAAACATTCCGATTCGCACCGAACTCGGTCAGCAAATCCGTAAAGCGTTTATTCCCGAAGCGAATCACAAACTGATTTCCGCCGATTATTCGCAGCTCGAATTGCGTCTGCTCGCACAAATTACGCGCGACGAGCGAATGCTCGAAGCGTTTCAAAACGGCGAAGACATCCACGCGCAAACCGCCGAATTAGTCTTCGGCGCGAAAACTCCGGCGGAACTAAAAGTTGCCCGACGCAACGCGAAAATCACAAACTTCGCCATCGCCTATGCCGTCGAAGCCTACGGACTTTCCCAGAGAGTCGGCATCTCACGCGTCGAGGCGAAAAAGGTCATCGAAGATTATTACGAAACTTACAAAGGCGTGAAAACTTTTATGGAGGAAACGCCGAAAATCGCCCGCGAGCAAGGCTATGTTTCTTCGATTTACGGCAGGCGGCGATACGTTCCGGCAATCAAAGACCGCAATTTCAATGTCCGTCACCGCGCCGAACGCGAAGCAATCAATCTTCCGATTCAGGGAACCGCCAGCGACATTGTGAAAATGGCGATGCTCAAAGTTGACGCGGCGTTAAAGCGCGAAAATTTGAAAACGCGAATCGTAATGCAGGTTCACGACGAGCTGCTGCTTGAATCGCCGAACGATGAAGTCGAACGCGCTAAGGAAATCGTCAAAAAAGAAATGGAAACGGCGGTCGAATTAGACGTGCCGCTACTGGTCGAAGTCGGTGCGGGCGAAAATTGGATGACGGCGAAATAAAATTTGACGACTATTTTAGGAGCGTTTCAAATTACTGACTTCAAATCTAAACGAAGAACAATTTGAAATTCAATGTAGTCATAAATAGAAATCAAAAACTCGCGCAAAAATAAAAAGGCAAACTTGAGAGAGTTTGCCTTTTTTTATTTAAAGATTTCCAGCATACTCGTTACGCCGATGCCGTAGCGGTCTTCATTGCTTGCTGCAACAAAGCCGGCATACCCATTTCGAGCTTTTGCGCCGTTTTTTCTTCCTGCTGCAAGTTTTCCGCGAGAAGGCGCGCGATGTCGGTTTGTCCCATCGCTTCGGCTCCCGCAATCAAGCCGCGATACGCCGCTATTTCGTAATGCTCGACTTTTGAGCAGCTGCCGTTAATCGCCAAATCCGCCAGCGCCGGAACGTCTTTGGTTTCACTCAACAATTTATCGCCTTCTTTGACGAGACCCGCTGCGGCGTCGCACGAAACTCTCTGCGCCTTCTGACCTAAGATTTCGTAAACCTTTGTGAGATTCACGATTTGCTGTTCGGTTTCCGCAGTATGCGTTTCGAGATTCATTTGAACTTCGCCTGAATCGGCGTTCGGCAGCATCGTTTGCTGCGCTTCTAAAAAACGATGCTCGGCGTCGTATATGTCGCCCAGCCCGTGCATAAATTTTTCCTGTAATGTTTTGATAGCCATATAATCTCCTTGTATTTAACCCACCCCGCGCCGCTCAAACCGCTCGCATTCGTCGCTCTTAAAACGACTCGCCGAAAGCGCTTGTCGTATGACGGGCGCGGACTTTTTACCGATTTGAATAACCAAACCTTTAATAAATGGTTGGATGTTTAGCCCCGCTGCGCCGCTCTAAGTTCCATTCCATTTCTTTTCTAACAATGCCGACGAATTTTCGCAATCGAAAATCAAAATGAAAAATCAGATTCGTTCATCCCCGCTGCTTCTTATCAGAATCGCAACGCTTTTCGGCTTTGTATAACACAATGCTAACGTCGCAGAATCAGATCTACTGTAGCTGCATTACATAACGAATTTAGGCGGCGCGGGGTCGTATGCTCAGTTTTCGCTCGGTATAAATTCAGCTCTCTAGAATTAGCGGCGGGCGATGAAAAATATTTTTCATCGCCCGCCGCTAATTCTTGATGCGCCGATTAAACTGCCCTAAAAACTATTTGCCCGCCAATTTTTTATCGCTTTCGCCGACGATGTAACTGTTTTTGGCGCGGACAACGGCGTTCTGACGTTTCACGCGCACGCGAATTTGCTTGCGCTCGCCTTTTTGTCCGACCGTTTCCGGGTAATAACCGAGCGAGTATTGGCGGCGCAGTTCTTCGGCGATGCCGGAGAATGCCGCGTTCAAATCGTTATTGGCTTCAAACTTTCTGCCGCCGCTATTGCGCGCCAACTCCTCCAAATACCGCTTGCCCGTTTCGTATTCGGAACGGCTGCCGCCGCCGCTCGGCGAAGAACCGCCGCCGATCTGCACGTTGCCGCCATTGAGAATGCCGCCGAGAATATCTCCTAAAATGTTGCCGCTGCTGCGTCGCCGCGGCTGCGGATAATTCGTTCCGCCACCGCCGTAGCCGCCGTTCATTTCATTGAAAGTATCGTAACGAATCGGGTAGAAAAGCGCGTCGATTTCCTCGGCGGCGCGAACGGTGGTTTGATAACTCGCCCGCCGCGAAGTCGTGTCAACGGCGTCGGTGAAGAGGACGACCGCTTTGCGACCTTCGATTTTTCGCAGTTCGCGGTTGATGACGTAATCAACCGCTTCGTAAAGCGATGTGCCGTCGCCAAATTCGGCTCGCCGAATAGCGTTTCGCAGCGTCATACGGTCATTCGTTGCCGGACTTAAAACTTTCACCCGTTCGTCGAAAGCGATGACCATTACCTTGTCTTCGCCTCGCAACTGGTCAACAAAGGCGATTGCCGCTTCGTGAATTTCGCCAATCTGAAAGGCGGTCGAAGGGCTAACGTCAATCAGCAAAATCACTGTAAAAGGCTGCTGCACGGTCGCAAAATTTTCGATTTTCTGCTCGACTCCGTTCTCGAAAATCTGAAAATCTCCTTTTTGCAGCCCGCTAATAAATCTGCCGTCGCGGTCAAGTACCGAAACGGGAAAAGTCACGAGATTAGTTTCGACACGAATGATTTCATCGTCCTCTTCGACTACCCCGTCCGGCGCTGTCGAGGTCGCCGGATTTGTTTGCGTGGTAGTTTTGGTATCGCCCTTTAGTACCGGCGGGCGCGTTGCCGTCGGCTGACTGACCGGAGAATCTACCTGCGGAGTCGGCGTGGCGACGACCCGCGGGCGCGTCGTCTTGCCCGATTGCGCTGAAACGGCAAGGCTCAGAAAGCAAAGACACATAAAAATAACGGCGAATCTTTTCATAACTTTTGTATTCTCCAAATAATTCTGTCCGGTTTCCGGGAAGATACTTTTTTGATTACCGATTCGCGTTTTAAGATGTCCGGCGATAACTTATATCGAATCGCTGAAATTGTTTTTATCTATCGTCCAACGCTTTGGCGGCGAGTTCGTGAAATTGTCGGCGCACGTCGTTGATATTGGCAAACGGCAACGGGCGGGCGTGCGTGCGATTGGTCAGCAAAATGTAAATTCTTTCCGCCTCCGGGTCAATCCAAAGACTCGTTCCTGTAAACCCGAGATGCCCGAAACTGTCTTTCGCCAACGCTTCGCTTGCCGTCGAATCTTTCGTCGCGGCGAGTTGAAACGCGATTGAACGCGCTTCATTAAAGCCTTTTGTGAAATTCGTGCGGAATAATTCGCAGGTTTCCGGCTTTAACAAAGTTGTTTGACTTGCGAGAAATTGTTGAGCGATTTTGAAAGTTTCTTCGGCAGTCGAAAAAAGTCCGGCGTGACCGGAAACGCCGTTCATAAAATGACAATTTCCGTCGTGAACTTCGCCCCAGATTTGATAATCTCGCCAATCATATTTGGAAACGTCATAACCCAAATCAACGCACATTTGCTTTTCGTATTCGTTTCCCTTTTCGCTGGCAGCAATTCGTTTTTGCAAATCTTTCGGCGGATTGAAAAATGTATTTTTCAAATTCAGCGGCTCAAAAATTTCGGTCCTCGCAATTTCGTCAAGTCGCCTGAGGTCATACCGAGTTTCTAACAAAAACCCAAGCTCAATGAAATTCAAATCGCTGTATATAACCCGCGCTAACGGTTCAATTTCGGGCAATTCTTTACGAGTAATTTCAAACATCGGGCGGTGCGTCGGCGCATCGGCAATCAAATAAAAAGGCTTCCATCCCGAAAAGCCGGAGATGTGCATCAATAAATCTCTTACCGTTATGTCTTTATCAGGACTGGCATAACTTCGGTATCCGACAACTAGCTCTCCGGGTTTGAGTTTATTCTGTTCGACCAGTTTCACGCACAGCAATCCCGTCACAAGCGGTTTCGTCAAACTCGCCAAATCGTAAATCGTATCAATCTGCGCCTCGATTCGTTCCGGTTCGATGACAGCGAAACCGAGCGCGTCCTGAAAAACGATTTCGCCTTTTTCCGCAATCAGATAAACCGCCGACGGAAAATCTTTCGCCGCGATGCGTTCGTGCAAAAATGTCGAAATTTTTTCGGCTTTCATTCGGAGAAAATTTTGACGGCGTGTTCGTCTATTTTTGCCAATACGCCGAGCGCCAAATCGAGTGCGCGTCGTCCGTCGCGCGCCGTCACCGGCGGCGTTACATCGTTTGTAATCGAGTCGAGAAACGCTTCGATTTCCGCTCGCAGCGGCTCGACATCGTTAATTTCAAGACGGTTAATATTGATTCCAAGAAGTGGATGAATCGCGTTAGGCGCGAGCGATGTCACGGAAGCGAACTTTGTCGCGTAATCAAGCACGACATAAGAGTTCGTTTGATAAAAACGGGTTTTGCGAATCTTTTCCGTGCCGATTCTGGAAGCCGTGATATTGGCGACCGCACCGTTTTCAAATTCGATGCGCGCGTTAGCCGCGTCAACTTTATCGGAAATAACCGGAATGCCGACGGCGTGAATCGCCGAAACTTTAACCGTTTCGCCGACCAGCCATTGAACCGCGTCAAGGTCGTGAATCATCACGTCCAAAACCACATCAACATCCAGCGACCGATTCGGAAAAGGCGAAACGCGGTGAATCTCGAAATAAAGCGGTTTTGTAACGTGCGGACGAAGCGCGACCATCGCCGGATTAAATCTTTCCAGGTGTCCGACCATTAATTTCGCCCCGGACTTTTCGGCGGCTGCAATTATCGAATCAGCTTCTTCTAAAGTTTTAGCAATCGGCTTTTCGACCAGAACGTGAATGCCTCGTTCCAGAAATACGCAGGCGATTTCCGCATGCGTTTCGGTCGGCGTAACGATTGAAACCGCGTCAACTTTATCGAGCAATTCACGCCAATCGGTGAAAAATTCGCAACCGATTTTTTCGGCTATTTGTTTGGCATTTTCTTCATTTGAATCGCACACGCCGACGAATTCGGTTTCCCCGATTTGCGCGATTTCGGCGTAATTTCTCGCGTGATGTTGTCCTAAACTGCCGACGCCGACGACGGCAGTCTTTAGTTTTTGGTTTTTGGTTTTTGGTTCTTCGTTAATTTCCATAATTTGAATAGGAAACATTTTTCGGCAATACTTTCATTTTCAATGAAGATGCCGGAATATACAAAAACCAAAGAACAAAAACCAAAGAACAAAAACCAAATCACCTGGCTTTTATTCGCCCTCGTCATCGTCGCCGTTTACTTTTTCGCCCTCGACTTGCCGCTGCTCGGACCTGACGAACCGCGTTACGCGCAGGTGGCGCGTGAAATGTTCCAGAAAAACGATTGGGTAACGCCGACGCTCGGCGGCGCGAATTGGTTTGAAAAACCCGCGCTGCTTTACTGGCTGCAAATCGCCGCGTATAAACTTTTCGGCGTGTCGGAATTCGCGGCGCGTTTCGGTTCCGCCGTTTTCGGTTTGGGAACAATTTTCAGTTTGTGGATTTTGGGGAAAAGTTTAGCCAGAGAGAACACGGAGAAACACAGAGAAATTGAAAACGAAAAAATTCCCTCGTCCTTCTCGGTGAACTCTGTGGCAAAAAAAGATTTCGCAAACTGGCTGGCGTTAATTGCCGCTTCGTCAATCGGTTTAATCGCCTTTTCGCGCGGCGCGAGCTTCGATATAATTTTGACCTTTCCGCTCACAGCTTCGCTCGTCGCGTTTTTTATTTCCGACCAGACTGAAAATAAATCGTCTTTTACTTTCTATTTTTTACTTTTTACTTTTTACTTTTTCATCGGCGCGGCGATGCTTGCCAAAGGTTTAATCGGCATCGTTTTTCCGATCGGCATCGTTGCTTTTTATTTTCTGCTTTCCCGAAAATTGCCAGGCAAAATTTTTATTTTTAGTTTATTTTGGGGAACTTGTTTTGCTTTATTAGTCGCTTCTGTTTGGTATCTGCCGATGTATCGGGCGCACGGCTGGCGGTTTATTGACGAGTTTTTTATTCAACATCATTTCCAGCGCTACACTTCAAACAAATACCAGCATCCGCAGCCTTTCTATTTTTTCTTTTGGGTTCTGCCGCTGATGACGCTTCCGTGGCTGCCGTTTTTTGCGGCGGCGATTTGGGATTTTTTTAAGTCCAAAGTCCAAAGTCCAAAGTCCAAAGTTCAAAGTTCAGACAATTCCCCCCGTCCGCGCGTCTCCACGTCTCCTCTTCTCCTTTTCTCTCTGTCCTGGCTAATTGTGCCGCTTGTTTTTTTCAGTCTTTCCGGCTCGAAACTTCCCGGTTATATTTTGCCCGCGCTGCCCGCCGCGCTTGTTTTGACGGCGGGATACGTTTGGCGTTACGCGGCGAAATCTCGAAAAAGAAAATTCGCCGTTCAATTTGCCGCGTTTGCGACGTTCGCCGCCTGCGCCGTCGCCCTGCGCTTTTTCGTTCCGGCATTCGCTGCAGCCGATACGACCAAGTATTTGATTGAAACGGCAAATGCTCAAGGCTACGCGGACGCGAAGATTTTGAATCTGCATACGATTTCCCACAATGCGGAATTCTACGGCGCTGGCAGATTAATTAGAGACGCGGACGGCAAATTGAAAAAGCATTTCGGCGTGTCGGAAGTCGCCGAAGAAATAAAACGGCAGGGCGGCAAAACGGTTTTGGTTTTAGTAACGCTCGAATACCTGCACGAATTGCCGGAAAGCAATTTGGTCGAATCGAAAATCCTGGGCGAAAGCGGCGAACTGGCAATCGTCGCCGTCGGAACGCCGTCATCCTGACGGCAAACGTCGCTTGCAAGGCAGAGCGTTCGGGTGGTTGCGCTCAATGCTGTCAAGGTGACAGCGTTCCGCTAACTGCGGCGCGTTTTAATCTGTCCATCAAAGCTAATCCGATTCCCTTTTCTTCAACCGTTTCGCAGTAAATCCTTTTGATATGCCGCCGGTCGCACTCACGAAAAAAATTAAAAAACTCGTGCGCGTAATCTTTGACCGATTGGCAAATTTTTATCAAATCGAATTTTTCATACGGCTCGTTCAAACCGATATACGCGCTTCCGTTTGAAACCCGAAACTTTAAATCTGAAATCAAAATCACACGCGCGCGCGGCGAATAATGACGATGCTTCAAGCCCGGACTTTTCGGTTGTTCGTCTTTTGAAACCTGGTAGATTAGCGTATCGGGAACGATTTTTTGTAAATCTTCCAGCGTAATCGCGCCCGCCCGCAGAACGAGCGGCGCGTTCGCCGTGCAATCCACGACGGTTGACTCCAAACCGATTTCCGTCGCCGCCGCGCCTTGCAGAATACAGTCAATTCGCCCGTTTAAATCCTCGTAAACCGCTTGCCACGTCGTCGGACTCGGACGACCCGAAAGATTTGCCGACGGCGCGACGAGCGGCGTTTCACACTGACGTAAAAATTCCAAAGCCGAATCGTTTTTCGGCATTCGCACGCCGATTGTTTCAAGGTTTGCCGTCGCTGAAAACGGAACTCGTTCGGCTTTCGGCAAAACCAAAGTAAGCGGCGCGGGAAAAAACGCTTCGATAAACTTTTGCGCGCTCGGCGTGATTTCCGAAACCAGCGATTCGATTTGCCCAAAATTTCCGACGTGCGCGATCAGCGGATTATCATTCGGACGCCGTTTCGCCGCGAAGATTTTCGCCACGGCTTTTTCATCGAAAACATTCGCGCCCAAACCGTAAACCGTCTCGGTCGGAAACGCGACCGTGCCGCCGCGCCTGATAAATTCGGCGGCTTCGCGGGCGGAAGTTGTCAGAATCGTTTTCATTTATCAAGGAAAGTTTCCCGCAAAGAGGCGAGGAACGCAAAGGATAAAAGCCCGCGCCTTTGCGCCTTTGCAGTGGTGCGCTAAAATTTAAGCAATGACTTTAGAAGAAAAACTCAAAAATCTGCCAACTGCGCCCGGCGTTTATATTCACAAAAACTCCGACGGCAAAATCATTTACGTCGGCAAGGCGAAGAATCTGAAAAACCGCGTTCGCTCGTATTTCCAATCGAACCGCGGACACGACCGCAAAACGCGCGAACTCGTGCGAAGAATTGCCGATTTGGAGTTTATCGTCGTTGATAACGAGGTCGAAGCTCTTGTTCTAGAATCGAATCTGATCAAAAAACACAAGCCGCGTTTCAATGTTCTCCTGAAAGACGACAAGCAGTATCCGCATCTGAAAATGACGCACGAACCGTTTCCGAAAGTCGTCATCACGAGAAAAATCCTGCGCGACGGCGCGAGTTATTACGGACCGTTTTTGCCCGCGAGCCTCGCGCGTCGAACTTTGGATTTAATCAACCGCGCTTTTCAATTGCGAACTTGCGACATCGAAATTGACGGCAAACTGCCGCGCCCGTGTCTCGAATATCACTTAAAAAGATGTCTCGCGCCGTGCGTTAAAGAGCTTTGTAAACCCGACGAATACCAACAGGCGACCGCCGACGTGAAACTTCTGCTTGAAGGCAAAAACAAAGAACTCGCCGCCAATTTGCAGACGAGAATGTGGCATTTCGCCGAAAATCAGAATTACGAACTCGCCGCCAAATACCGCGATTTGCATAAAACCGTTCTCGCGCTCGCCGAGCAGCAGAAAATGGCGATGACCGCCGAACTCGACGTTGATATGTTCGGTTTTTATCGTGAAAATCAGCGCCTGGCTTTGCAGCTTTTCACAATGCGCGAAGGAAAAATCGTCGGTCGGCGCGAGTTTTTCTGGGAAGATTTGGATGCGGAAAACTTCGACGTTTCCAAATTTCTCGGCGAAGTCTTGTCGCAGTATTATTCGACCGATTATGTTCCTTTGGAAATTCACGTTCCGGCGGATTTCGCCGACCGCGAAATTTTGGAACGGGCTTTGACCGACCGGCGCGGACGGCGCGTAAGAATATTCGACCCGAAGCGCGGACAAAAACGCGATATGATTGAACTCGTCGAGAACAACGCGAAAATCGCTTTCGAGCAAAGGTTCAGAGTTTTGAAACCCGACTCGCAAAAAGTTCTCGAAGACTTACAGGAAATCTTAGAATTGCCGTATTTCCCCGAACGCATCGAATCGTTCGACATCTCGAATATCCAAGGCGCGGAGAACGTCGCCGGCATTGTCGTTTTCGAAAACGGCAAACCGGCGCGGGCGGAATATCGTCGTCTGATTATCAAAACCGTCGAAGGCGCGAACGATTTCGCCTCGATGAACGAAGCCGTTTTCCGTCGCTACAAACGACTTCTGAACGAAGAAAAACCGCTTCCGAATTTGATTTTCATAGACGGCGGCAAAGGTCAAATCGCTGCCGCCGCCGCAGCAATGCAAAGTTTGGACTTGGAAATGATTCCGATTGTCGGATTGGTTAAACCGCCAAAACGCCACAACGAAATTTCTCATCTTTTGCGCTTCGGCTACGAAGACGCGCCCGTCTATTTCGACGCGAGTTCACCGATGTTTCGCCTCGTGCAGCAAATCCGCGACGAGACGCACAAGACGGCGATTCAGTATCACCGCAAACGCCGCGAGATGCGCGATTTCACGTCGGAGCTGACGGCGATTCCGAAGGTCGGCGAGAAAAGGAAACTGAAACTTCTTAGAAACTTCGGCTCGATTGAACGAATCGCCAAAGCGACGGTTGAAGAACTTTCGCCCTTTCTCGGCGCGAAAGCGGCAAGAGAAGTTTTCGAGCATTTCGAAAAGCAGAGAAATTTAGCAATCAGCCACGATTGATTTAAAGTTTGCTTCACATACTTCAATAGCTATGATTTTACCCCTAAATTTATCGTGTGAAATCACATATTTTTCTATTTACGAACAAAGCAAATCAGCCGTTTATTGGATATTTTGAATTGTTTATTCAATTTTTTGAACCGTTAACTGTTTGCAACTTGCCGGAAACTCATTATACTTGCCTATAAACTTCGGGCAATTCCTTCTTAATGAATTTTTGGAATGTTATTTGCTTACGAAAAAACAATTTATTTCGTTCAGTCAGTATTCTTTTTAGAGACAAGCAAGTGTACTCTGTCACCCGAACCGGCAATAAAGGTCAGGGGCAAAATTCTGTAATTTCAATTTAAAATAAAACATAGAGGAGGCTTCTGCCATGTGTAGAGCATTAAAAGGTTTTACCCAAACGACGATTTCAATCGTTGCTTTGATGATTTTGTTAGTTTTTACAGCCATCGCTCAAACCACGACGGCTTCGATTACGGGGCGCGTGGTTGACAGCGCGGGCAATATCGTTCCCAACGCGACGGTCACTATCACCAACAAAGGCACAGCTCAAACCCGTTCCGTCGTGACCGACGGCGACGGCGAATATTCTTTGACCGAACTCACCGCGGGAAGATACAGCGTGACGGTCGAAGCGCCGAGTTTCAGCCGGGCTTTGCTCGAAGAAATCGAATTAAACGTCGGCACTCGGCAAACCGTAAATTTCGACCTCAAGCCGGGCAACGTAACCGAAACGGTCGAGGTCACGACCGAAGGAAATTTTATCGAAACCACGCGCTCTGATATTGACCAATCAATTTCGCAGCGCGAAGTCGAAAATTTGCCGCTTTTGAATCGCACGTTCGCCAATTTGTCGGTCATCGCGCCCGAAGCGCGTCCGGTCGGCAATTTTGACCCGACGAAAACCCGCGTCGGAGCGTTTGCGATGAACGGCGGCGACGGTCGTCAAGTGAGCGTCAACGTTGACGGCGGCGACAACAAAGACAACGTAGTCGGCAGCCTTTTGCAAAACTTCTCTTACGAAGGCATTCAAGAATTTCAGGTTGTGCAGCATCGCTGGACGGCGGAACAAGGACGCGCCGTCGGCGGCATCGTTAATGTCATCACCAAATCCGGGACAAACGATTTTCGCGGCTCGTTTTTCGCCAACTTCCGCAACGAAAAACTTAGAGCGCTCGATTTTTTCGACAAATTAGAGAAAAACACAAGAAATCCGAACTTTACGAAGCCGAAATTTAGCCGGCAGGAAATCGGCGGTTCGCTCGGCGGTCCGGTTGTCAAAGACAAACTGTTTTTCTTCTTTGCGCTCGAAGGCTTCCGCGAACGCCAGAACGTCCGCATTTCTCCTCGCGCCTTAGATGCTGGTCTTCAGTTGATTCCCGGCGTTCAATTTGTGCCGGAAGTTCCGACGCCGTATAACGACATTCTAATGTCGGCAAAAGTTGACCACAAAATCAGCGACAAACAAAGTATGTTTTACCGCTATTCGTATCAGAAAAACGATTCGGAAAACGACCAAATCACCATTCCGCCTATCACCGATTTAACCGGCGGCAACGTGAGCAATAACAAACTGCACAGCTTTGTCGTCAACCACACTTACAACATTACCCCAAACGCGCTCAATCAATTCACGTTTCACTATCAAGATTTCTTTAACGAAATTCTCGGCGTGACGAGCAATCCGCTGGTAACGTTCGGCGTTCCTTCCAGCGTTCAAATCGGTCCGAACACAAACGTTCCGCAATCAACGACTGAACGAAAATATCAGTTCCGCGATGATGTCAGCCTGATCAGAGGCGATCATTCATTTAAGTTCGGGACGAACTACATTTACACAGACCTCGGCGGTTATTTCTATTTCGGCTCGCGCGGTTACAGCATCAATTTTTTTGACACGCCTCAAGTCATTACCACCAATACGACGCGCTATCCACAAGGATTTGCGACGCCCGGAGCGGTGCGCCAGATTACTTTCTCGGACGGCGAAGCCAGCCACGATCAAATCATCCACCAGCTCGCGTTTTATGCGCAGGACGATTGGAAGGTAACTCGCAAACTGACCTTAAACTTAGGCTTACGATGGGACGCTAACATCGGCAATTTAAACGACCAGACTAACAACCGCACGATTCAAGTTTTGCAGCAGCTTAATGATCCGTATTCGCAGGCGATTGTCGGCGACCGGGAAAAGCTCAGCCGGACGACACCGAACTGGCTTGAATTTCAACCGCGCATCGGATTCGCTTACGACCCGACGGGCAACGGCAAAACCGTGATTCGCGGCGGTTACGGAGTTTTTTACGACCAGCTTTTCCAGAATCTAACGATTTTCTCGCTGACTCAAACTCAGGCGAGCATCTACCAGCAGGCTTTGACTTTGATAAACTCGCAGGTCGGCGTCGGACAGCTCGCCAACTTCCGTTTCGGCGTTGATCCGCTGCCGGCTCCGCCAGCCGGATTTAATTTCGGTAACTTGGGCGTCGGCAGTTTCGGGCGCATCAACGACCCGGATATGTCGGAACCTTACGTTCAAAAATTTTCAATCGGCGTGCAAACCGAAATCGGACGCGGCATCACGCTGTCGAGCGATTACGTTCACACGCTTGGTCTTTTCGAGCCGCGCGTGCAGAATATCAATCCGCGAATCGAAAGCGTCTGCAACCCGCTTTACCCCGGCTCGACTCCTTCTTCGCCGCTGTGCGTGCGCGGGGTCAGCAGCCGTCGGCTCGACCGCGCTTTTGTCAACGCCGGACTTCCCGCCAATCGGCTCGAACAAATCAATATGATCGGCACGACGAATCGTTCGCTTTTTGATAGCTGGACGACTCAGCTCAAATACCGCCGCCGCGGTATTTTGTTCAACGCCAGCTATGTTCTGTCAAGCTCGCGCTCGTGGGGCGGTCAACCGACAGCGTCTTACAGCGGAAACGGAATCGCCGTCACGCCCGAAAATCAATTCAGAGAAGAAGAATTCGGTCCGACTCGTCTTGACGAACGGCATCGTATCGTCTTGAGCGGCGTTTTTGATTTGCCATACGGTTTTCAACTGTCTCCGATTCTGCAATTCGCCACCGCTCGCCCGTATACGCCGACGGCAGGCGTTGATCTCGACGGCGACGGGTTGGCGACTAACGACCGTCTGTGCGAAGGAGTTGACCCGTTAACTGTTCTGGAAGGCATGAGAAACAGACCGGCTAACATTGTTCCGAGCACATTTATTTTCAATTTTGTCCGACGCGGCTGCCGCCAAGCCCGTGTGAACAGCCAGCGCGACGGCTTTGTGATTGACGCCAACGGCACTCCGCAGCGGCTCAGCGGGCGATTTTTCAACGTTGATTTGCGCGTTTCAAAGGAATTTCGATTTGGCGAAAGATTCAGATTAAGCACCTATGCCGACTTATACAATCTGTTCAACACCGAAAATCTTTCGTTTGCCAGACGCCCGGAATTGAGTCCCGCAACCAATCCGGGAGAATTCCTACAACCCGTTTCGCTGTTCGGACCCGGTTTCGGTCCGCCGGTCGGTCGTCCGTTCACGGCGCAGTTCGGCGCGCGCTTTACCTTCTGATTTTCAGAAACCGATAAGCTCAAATGAAAAGGCATCTCTGGCTGAGATGCCTTTTTAAAATGGGTCATGACTAGCAGAAAATGATTTGCCTGGTAATTTTCAGCAAGATTTCATACAAGTCATTATTGCGATAATTAAATCTAAACTCGCACTCTTTCAAGTGCAAGTAGAAAGTGTTCTTTGATACGCCCCGAAACTTAACGAGCCGCACTTTAGCATATCCCCAGAAGCCTTCGATACCGTTGATATGGACATCACCTTTGCCATAACTTTCCTGGTGATAAATGCGAAAGTGTTTCTGATAACCGAGGTGAACAATTGAATCGTAGGAACGGAAGCCATCAGTATAAACAGTTGAATCAAAGCTTACTTTGCCTTTGATAATTCGCTGTAAAGTCTTGGCTTGGACGTTTTTGACAATCTCGGTATAGACACGCCCGTTACGTTTGTAGATACCAAAAACGATGTGTTTGTTTTCCGCTCCGCGACCACGCTTGCCTTTTCGATGGCGCGAGCCGAAGTAAGATTCATCAAGTTCGACCGCGCCGGAAAAAGGCGATTCAAGTTCGCAGAAATTGGCAATCAAAGAACGAACCAATGTCAGATAGCGATTGACCGTATTGCGATTCAGATTGGTTAATTCTGCCGTCTGAGAAGCGGTCAAATCAAGGGCAAAAAGCCGCAAGATTTGACGGAATTTAGCGCGTGAAATTCGAGCGCGTATGTAAAGTTTATAACTGTCTGTCATTACTAGCTTTAAGTATTGTAATTTACTTTTCTGCTAGTCATGACCCTTTAAAATTAATAAACTTCTTTATGTGTGCCTATATCAACGAAAAGGACTTTTTCTTTACCCAAAAAATAAAAGATTATCCTCAAATCATATTCAACGCTGAAGCTCCAATAATCTTTGAGTCTGCCGGAAAGTTTGTGAGTTTTTAAGCCAGCCTCGAAAGGATTGTTTTTGAATGATTCGATTTTTGTCCGAAATATATTTTCGCGCTCAACGTTTCCCGCAATCCGACGTTTGAATGCGCGTTTGAATGATGAACTAAACGCAATTTCAATCATTGAGCATCTGCATTAATTCATCGGTGTCTGATGAAAACTTTAGTTTGTCTTTCTCTAATTCACGCTTGCTCTGCTCACCGTTTTCGTAAATTTCCCGTCTTCGCTCTTCTAACAGATAGCTTTCGAGCAAGTCTTTCAACTCCTGTTTTTCGTCGAAAGAAAGTTGTTTAACTTCTTCAACCACGCCTGCAAAACTTGTATTCATAATTTATTCTCAGCAATCAATTTAAATTATACCAAATTCACAAAACCGTCGGCGCGTCCGAATGCGGCACGAAGCATTTTCTGCATCTGGCTTCATATTTATCGCTCGCGCCGACTTCGACGCGCGTGGTCGAATCGGAAGTTCTTTGTGAATAATTTGCCGTGTTTCCGCATTTAACGCAGATGGCGTGCGTCTTCGTGATAAATTCAGCGATTGAGAGAAGCTGCGGCATCGGCTCGAACGGTCTGCCGAGATAATCCTGATCGAGTCCGGCGATGATTACGCGCTTGCCGCTGTTCGCCAGTTCGTTGACGGCTTCGATTACCGCCATATCGAAAAACTGCCCTTCGTCAATGCCGACAACCTGCGTGTCGGCTTCCATCTGCGACATCATTTCGGCGGCGGTCATTACCGGCTTTGAAACGTGCGTCATTCCCGAATGTGAAGCGATTTGTTCAATCGAATAGCGATTGTCAATCGTCGGTTTGAAAACCTGAACTTTTTGACGGGCGATTTGCGCGCGTCGCAATCTGCGAATCAATTCTTCGCTTTTCCCCGAAAACATCGAGCCGACGATGACTTCGACCCAACCGGCATCGCCATTCTGACGGCTTTTGCGGCGTTCCTCCGTATTGTCGAACGCAAATTCTTCAACCATTTCTCGTTTGTATTTCCTTCTTCCTGCGATTTGAAACGCTAAGATTAGCACAACGTGAAGCGCTAAGTCTAAATCGAAAATTTGTCGCCGTTTGTTGTCTTTAATCGGTGATTTTTTTTGATAATTTCTGATATTCTAGCTGTATGTCGCTCAAGATTTGTAAGAAGTGCAAGCGTCCGTTTATGGCGCACAAGGAATTTTGCTCGCATTGCCCCGCGCCTTACACCTGGAATCAGGAATCTTGGGCGAATGTCGGTTGTCTACTGGCGATGATTTTGCCGCTTTTCCTGATGATTTTCTTTTGGCTGTTTCTTTTTTTCGGTTTTTTATTCAGATGAAAAAAGTGAAAAAGGCTAAAAGGAGAAGAGTTTACCGGCAGAACATAGATTAGGTTTTTTCACTTTTTCACTTTTTCACTCACAACTTGTTCCGTCAAACTCGTCGCAATCAAATCAATAACGTTTGAGCTGTCGGACTTTTTGGTGACGTTGTTACTGATAATGGCAAAACTTAAAACTTCATTATCTAGTGTTTGCGCGTAGCCGGCGAGCGAATTGACGAAGGTTATCGAGCCGGTTTTCGCTAAGATTTTTCCCTTCGCTTTGCCCAAGCGTCCGCCCAGAGTTCCATCGGTCGCCGCAACCGGCAAGGAATTTACAAACGCATCGGAAAAATTTGACTGCGCGGCGTAAACCAGTGCGCGGGCATAGGCTTCGGGCGTAACGAAATTAAGCCGCGAGAGTCCCGAACCGTCGTGAATTTGAATTTCGTCCGTCGCCACTTTGCTTTCCTTAAGAAATTTTTTGATAACCGAAGTTCCCGCCGAATCGTCGCCGCGAACTTCCTGCATTTGGCGGCTTTCGGCGGGCGCGGAATCGCCGAATTGTTTGCCGAGCGTTCGCAAAAGCAGTTCGGCGTAAATGTTGACCGAACGTTTATTCATTCGCTGGACAATCTCCGCCAGCGTTACGCTTTCGACGGCGGCGACTTCAACGACGTTTTCGACTGCCAATTTATTCTTCGCCGTCCAATCAACCGACCGCGCCGCGCCTTCAACGACGATTCCCCGTTTCTCCAAAGTTTCTTTGAGAGTTTTCGCCGTCCAGAGCGTCGGATTATGCACCGCCATTCGCCCGGATGCTTTGTCGCCATTTCCCCAAATATAAATTTGATTATTTCCCAACCCGCGCCGGATGCCGTAGGCTTCGGTTTTATCAGCCTGTTTCGGCTGCAAATCGTTTTGAATTTCGAGGTAATCGCTCGAAGCGGTCGGCGCGCCGTTTTTCATATACACATCCGCTTCGTTCTGTTTAAAGGTCACCGCGCTCGCTTTCGCGCCGTAATACCATTGCAAATCATTCCACGTCCAGCCGTCGCCGAAACCGTCGCCCGTAAAATAACTTTCGTCGCCGACGACGTTTCCTTTAATATGTTTCAAACCTTTGGCTTCGAGCTGCGCGGCGAGATTTTCCAAACTCGCGCCGTCGAAATCCGGCGCGCCGCGTCCGTAAATCGTCAAATCGCCGTCTACAATTCCGTTTTCAATTTCCTTGGCAGCGTAAACCGAAGTCCGAAAGCGAAAATTCGCGCCGAGTTTATCAAGCGCGACAATTGCGGTAAGGACTTTTTGGATTGACGCCGGATTAAAAAGCTTTCGCTCGTCGCGCCCGCAAACAATGCGCCCGTCTTTTAAGCCAATCGCAATCACGCCCCAACGCGCGTTCGCATGTTCGCTTTGTTCAATCGTTCGATTGATTCGCTCGCACAGCGCGATGTCTTTCGGCTGTTTGGAGATTTCCAAAGGCTTGGCGAGATTAATGTCCGCGTCGGGAATCGGAAAAGTTTCAACCTTTGCCGGCTGAGAATTCTCTGTTTGATTTAAATTCGGCGAAGAAAAACACGCCGGTGAAAATAAAAGCGAAACTAAAGCGAGAACAAGGTAAACTTTATTCATTTTGACAATTACGTTTCTTAACTTTACCAATTTTTATTCTCTAACATTTCCCCGGTCGCGCGCAAAACTTCATCGGTTTTTATTCGGTCAATCGTGTCGTTATTGACGAGCCTGACTTTTTCCGCAAGCGGCAGATAGGTCGTCGGAGCGCGTTTGTCCATCACCAAAACAATCGGCGTCCCGACCATCGCGCCGAGATGAATCGCGCTCGTGTCATTGCTGATTAAAACCGATAATTTTGATAAAGCCGCGATGAATTCGAGCAACGAGAGTTTGTCAACAATTACGGTTTCGGACGGAAATTCTTTTTCAATTTTCGCCCGCAAATCTTTTTCTTCGGGACCGAGAAAAACAATCGCCCGAGTATTTTTGTCTTGGGAAAGATTACCGGATGTTTCGGCAAATTTTTCTAAACTCCAGCGGCGGCTCGGATTTCCCGCGCCCGGAAACAAACCGACTAATTTTTTAGATTCACGCGCCGGTAAAAGATTTTCGATTTTTTCCAAATCCTCCGTTCGAGGCTGAATCTCGACAAAGCGCGGTGCGTTTCGGATGCCGAGCGGTTTCAGCACATTCAAATAGTGGTCGGTCAAGTGTAATTTTTTATCTTCGCGCGGCGGTTGCGGCGAGAAATTCGCCAGAAAATCAAGCGAGCGATTTTCACGATTGGCGTAAAGCCGATGTTTCGCGCCCGAAAGAAATCCCAAAAAATTCGTTTCGTAAAGACTGTGCAAATCAATGACAAAATCGAATCGGCGGCGGCGCACATCCTTAGCGATTTGCAAGACTTCTCTAATTGAATTTATTTTCTCACCGTCGCGCAGCTTTACGCGGTCAACCGTAATTTTCTCATCAGCGAAGCCGGATATTTCCACAATCTCCGCGCCCGATTTGCCAACCATTGCGGTGATTTTCGCACTTGGAAATTTTTCTCTAACGGCTTTCAAGGCAGGCAAACCCAACACGACATCGCCGATTTGCCCGAAGTTGATGATTAAGATATTTCGCGGATAAAAGTTCAATTTCAAAAGCGAGAAGTGAGAGGAAAAAAGTGAGAAGTGAGAGATTAATAAAAATCACTCGCCAACCTCTCACTTCTCGCTTCTCACTTCGCGTAAATCTTTGCCCGTCATCTCAAACGGCTTTTCAATTTCCAAAATTCCTAAAATCGTTGGCGCGACGTCTTCGAGCGCACCGCCTTGACGCAGCTTTAAACCGTTCGCGCGTTCGTCAACCAAATGAAACGGTACGGGATTGGCGGTCGTTGAACTGTTCGGTTCGCCCGTTAATAAATCAGCCATTTCCTCGCAATTGCCGTGATCGGACGTGATGATGGCGATGCCGTCAAGGTCGCGGATTTTCTCGACGATGCCGCCCAGACAAGTGTCAACGAACTGCACGGCTTCGATGGTTTTTTCTAAATTTCCGGTGTACGCCACCAAATCAGGGGCGGCGAGGTTGGCAATGAAAACGTCGTTTTCGCCCGCTTCAAGTCCGCGCAGTAATTTGTCGGTGACTTTGAAAGAAGCCGATTCGGGCTGCGCTTCGTAGCCGCTGATTTTCGGCGAAGCGACCATAACGCGCCGCTCGCACGGATGTTCGAGTTCGACGCCGCCGTTGAAAAAATATGTCAGATGCGTGTATTTTTCCGTCTCGGTTATACGGCAGTTCAGCACGCCGTTTTCGGCGAAAACTTTTGCCAGCACATTGTCCTGGCTTTCCTGCCGAAAGGCGACGGGCAAATTAAACGCGCGGTCGTATTCGGTCAGGCAAACGGCGTGAATTCTCGGCTTAATCGCCGCTTCGTTCGCGTCGGTAACGGCGAGTGATTTGACGAGTTGACGCATCTGTGCCGGGCGGTGATTGAAGAAAATAACGACATCATCGTTTTTGACATTGGCGACGGGCGCGCCCGTCGCTTCTAAAATTATCGGCTGGATAAATTCGTCGGAAATACCGCGCAGGAAAGAGCTGCGAACCGCCGAAACCGCATCGGTCGCGCGCTCGCCTTCCGAGTGAACGAGCATCGTAAAGGCGCGCGCCGTGCGTTCCCAATTCTGGTCTTTATCCATTGCGTAATAGCGTCCGCACAAGGTAGCGATTTTGCCGACGCCGATGTCCGAGAGTTTTATCTCCAACGCCTCGACGTAAACGTCAGCCGTGCGCGGCTGAACGTCGCGTCCGTCGAGAATGCAGTGAACGAAAACGTCCTTAACCTGTTCGTATTTCGCCAGACGCAGCAGCGCGAAAAGAGTTTCCGATGAAGAATGAACGTCGCCGTCGCTTAACAAACCGACGAGATGCACCGACGAACGACGAGCTTTCGCTTTGGCGAAGGCATCCTTTAAAACTTCGTTTTCAGAAAACTTGCCGGTTTTGATAGCATTCGAAATTCGCGCTACGTCGGTCTGCACGATGCGACCCGCGCCGATATTCAAATGTCCGACTTCAGAACTGCCCGCCGTATCGGGCGTCAAACCGACGCGCAAACCGGAAGCGGCGAGCAAAGTTTTCGGGTATTTCCGCGTAATCTCATCGTAATTCGGCGTGTGCGCCAGCGCGACGGCGTTGCCTTCTTTTTTGGGCGAATACCCCCAGCCGTCGAGAATAATTAGGGCGAGCGGTCTTTTCATAAAAGTTTGGGAAATTTAAGAGGTTTAGAAAGTTCGGAAGTCTATTCTTAACTTCCAAACTCTTCCGGACTTCCTAAACCTCCTGAACTGCTAATAAGCATTCGGCGCGGTTCGCTCCATCCATCTTTCGGGATGCCGGAGCGCGGCGAATTCGTATTTTTCGTAAAGCGCGTGCGCGTCTCTCGTCGCTAAAATCCAACGCCGGAAATTCTGTAAATCGGGATGTGCGAGAATAGTGCGCATCAAAAACTTGCCCAATCCTTTGCCCTGATATTCAGGCACAACAAATACATCGCCGAGATAGGCGAACGTCGCGTAATCGGTAACGACACGCGCGAACCCGACTTGATTTTCGCCTTTATACACGCCAAAAGGCAAGGAGTTTTTTATTGCCGTTGCGGTTTGTTCCGCTGTTCTTTCCCGCGCCCAATAAGATTCTTCCGACAGATATTTGTGGATGACATCAAATTGGAGGAGGCGGCGGTCGGTGCTAACGACAAACTCACCGACTTGCGATTCGGTTTGCATACAATTATTCGGTCTGAAACCGCGCTTTGCAGTTCGGGCATTCGATCATTCGCTTCTTTCCGCTAATCGGAATGACGGGAACGAGAAAAAAGAGCGATATAAAATTCATTCCCGTTTTTTCCGTAAATTGCGCCAGCGTTCCGCAATTGCTGCAGCGAATCGTTTCCGCTGTTTTTGCCGAACCCCAAGTGATGAATTTTGTGCCGATGATCAAAAACATATTTTTAGATTGAGTTTACTTTATTAGTTGCTTTACTCACAAAGAAATTGCCAATGCGTTTCACGAACAATTTAATGCAGCACCATTTTTTAAGCGATTTCATACTTCTTTCAAGCGTTTCAACCGAATTTTATCACGCTTGTTGTTTGATTTGATAAAACGCTTTGCGTCCGGGATACTTCGCACCGTCGCCCAAATTTTCTTCGATTCGGAGAAGCTGATTGTATTTCGCAATGCGGTCACTGCGCGAAAGCGATCCGGTTTTGATTTGTCCGGCGTTAGTCGCCACGGCTAAATCCGCGATGAACGAATCTTCGGTTTCGCCTGAGCGATGAGAAATCACAGCAGTCATATTGTTCGTCTTCGCCAGTTCAATTGCGTCGAGCGTTTCGGTCAAAGTTCCGATTTGATTGACTTTTATCAAAATCGAATTCGCCGCGCCGGTGTCAATTCCCTTTTGCAGAAATTTCGTGTTCGTCACAAATAAATCATCGCCGACAAGCTGCACTTTGCGCCCGAGTTGTTCGGTAATTTTCGTCCAACCATCCCAATCGCTTTCCGCCAAACCGTCCTCGATGGAAATAATCGGATACTTCGCGCACCAGTCAGCCCAATACTGGATCATTTCATCAGACGATAATCTTCGGTTGTCAGACTTTTTGAAAACGTAATTCGTGCCGTCGTAAAACTCGCTCGCCGCCGGGTCGAGCGCGAGCATCACGTTTTCGCCTGCCGTGTAACCGGCTTTTTCAATCGCCTCTAAAATCGTTTCAATCGCTTCTTCGTTCGATTTCAAATTCGGCGCGAAACCGCCTTCGTCGCCGACGCTTGTGGCGTAGCCGCGTTTTTTCAAAACCGATTTCAGATTGTGAAAAATCTCCGTGCCCGTCCGCAACGCTTCGGAAAAACTCGCCGCGCCGATTGGCATCACCATAAATTCCTGAAAGTCCACGTTGTTGTCGGCGTGCGCGCCGCCGTTGACAATGTTCATCATCGGCACGGGCAAAGTTTTCGCGTTCGCGCCGCCGATGTAGCGATAAAGCGGCAGTTCCAAAAACGCGGCAGCCGCGCGCGCCGTCGCCATTGAAACCGCCAGCAGAGCGTTCGCGCCCAAATTCGATTTGTTGTCCGTGCCGTCTAAATCAAGCAGCGTTTTGTCAATCAAAGTTTGGTCGAGCGCGTCTAAACTTTCGAGTTCATAACTGATTTTCTCATTAACGTTCTCGACCGCATTTAAGACGCCTTTGCCCAGATACCTGGCGTCGTCGCCGTCGCGCAACTCGACGGCTTCGTTTTCGCCGGTTGACGCGCCGCTCGGTACGGCGGCGCGTCCCTGCGTTCCGTTTTCCAAAATAACTTCCGCCTCAATCGTCGGATTGCCGCGCGAATCCAAAATCTGGCGGGCGTGAACTTGTTCAATTAAACTCATTTTTTGGTGTAAATCTCCGTTGTTAAATTTGTAAAAACTGTTGTTGTAAATTTAGCTTGAAACGAACCGAAAGACAAAAAAGAAAAGGCAAAAGTGTGATAGAAATTTCCATCAACCTTTTGCCCGTCCGCTTTTCATTTTACGCTTTTAAGACTTTTCCATCCGCACTTGTGTAATTCGCCGCTTGTCAACCTTTTCGACTTTGAAAACGTGTCCGTTAAATTTCACCTGCTCGCCCTCATTTAAAATCTGTCCCGATTCGCTCATCAAAAATCCGGCAATCGTCGTGTAGGCTTCGGAGATGGGCAGATTCAAATTCAAACGGCGGTTTAAATCGCGCACTGCCAAACCGCCGTCAAGAATGAAAACATCATTGCCGATTGGGTGAATCTGCTCGTTGACTTCCTCGTCGTGTTCGTCTGAAATGTCACCGACGATTTCCTCCAAAAGGTCTTCCAGAGTGATGATGCCCTCGACGCCGCCGTGTTCGTCCACGACGAAACCAAAATGCGCTTTGGCTTTTTGCATTTGCCGCAACACGTCTTCGAGCCGCGCCGTGTCCACGATATAGGTCGGCTTCTGCACAACTTTATCCAGTTGAAATGCCCGCGGACGCAAAAGATACGGCATCAAATCCTTGCTGTGAATAAATCCGACAATATCGTCAAGCGAGCCGCGCCAGACTGGAAGCCTGGAATAACCGTTCTGCCGAAAGGCGCGGGCGATTTCTTCGAGCGTGCAGTTTTCCGACACGCCGACGATTTCCGTGCGCGGAACCATCGCTTCTTTAACAGTCGTTTCCGAAAACTCGAAAACGCGATTGATCAGCCGTCGTTCCTCTTTGTTCAAATGTCCGCTTTGTTCTGAGACGTTGATTAACTGGCGAATTTCGTCTTCGGTGTAAACCGACCCGTGTTCGCCCGACGGATGCAGTCCGAACAGCCGCACGGTTTTCGTTCCCGTCCAATCAAGCAGGCGAATCGGATAATAAAAAACTTTATAAAAAATTTGCAGCGGCAACGCGCACCACAAAGAAACTCTCTCCGAGATTTCAAGGGCGGCGGTTTTCGGCGCGAGTTCGCCGAAAACGATATGTAAAAAGGTGATAATTGAGAACGCGATGATAAATGAAATCGTATGCAAAACTGTGCCTGAGGCTAAAAATGTCGCGCCGGTCAATTCGCCGACTCGAATCAAAACCGGTTCCAAAAGCGCGGCGACCGCCGGTTCGCCAACCCATCCTAAACCTAATGAAGCCAAAGTAATGCCAAGTTGCGTTGCAGAGATATAGGCGTTGAGATTGTTGAGCATCTCAAACAGTCTTTTCGCGCCTTTGTTGCCTTCGTTCGCCAAACTCTCGATGCGTGATTTTCTCACTGCGACGAGCGCAAATTCGGACGCGACGAAAAAGCCGTTAGCAAGCACCAGGAAGATTACCAGAAAGATATTAAAAACGGTGGAAGCCAGAGTTGCGGGTTCGGGAACTGCGCCGGTTTCGGCAGCAAAAAACATAAAAAATATACTAGCGGGATCGTCCATAATTTTTGAACACTTAAGATTCCCGTTAATTATAACACAAGGTTTTCGAGGCGAAAAATCTTTTAGATTTTTAGATTGTGTGCGCCGCCGTGTCGAGGATTTCCTGAATCAGCGGCTGACACGAACCGCATCCGCCGCCGGCGTTGCAGGTATCAGTTACTTGTTCAACTGTTTCGAGCGATTTTTCGACGATTAAATTTTCAATCGTTTCTTCAGACACGCCGAAGCAAGTGCAGATTAACGCCTTCTCGCCGGCAAATTCTTCAACCTGCAGGCGGCGGAAATCCGTCAACGCGCTTTGCAAAGTTTCCGTCGCCAGTTCGAGACAGTGTTTTCGGTGTTCGGAAAATTTTCCGAGTTCGCTTTCGATGGCAAATTCTAAAACTCGTTTGTCGAGGCTGTGAAGTTCGGTCAGCGACTTGCCCGCCATTTTTTCCGCCAGCGCGTCCGCCGCGGCGATTAGATAACCGCAGCCGCTGGTTACAAATTTCACCTCTTGAATCTTTTTCGTCGCGCGGTCAATTCGCAAAGTAAAACGCAGAACCGCTCCGCAGACAAACGTCGCGCTCGTGCCGACGGCGTTTGCCTCAACCGCCGCACCGACGTTTTTCGGAGCGTTAAATTTTTCGCTGACTCTCGGCGGATAAAAGCTCATCAATTTATTTTTAACGCGAAAGTGCAAAGACGCAAAGGCGCAGAGAATTTAAGGTTAAAAGTATTCGTTCGTTTGATTTTTCTTTTCTATTTTTGCGTCTTTGCACTTTCGCGTTAAAATTTATGTAAAATAAACTCGATGAAAGTTTTGCGCTTTTTAATTTTGCCTTTTGCCTTTTGCCTTTTCTCGGCGTGTCGTCCCGCCGCGGCGCCAATTTCGATTTCCAATAAACCCATTTCGATAAACAACGTTCCGCAAACAAATCTGCCGCTGCCGCCGCTGAAGAATGTCGAAAATTTAGGCTGGACGCTTTTCGATGAAAAGGGCGAGAAACTTTCCGATTATCGAGGCAAGGTCGTCGTGCTGGATTTTTGGGCAACTTACTGCCCGCCGTGTCTCGAAGAAATTCCGCACCTGAATTGGCTTAAAAATAAATACGGCGAGGATTTGCAAATCGTCGGGCTGCACGTCGGCGGCGAGGAAGATCAGGAGAGAGTTCCCGAATTTGTCGAGCGATTAAAAATAAATTACGCCCTCGCGTATCCTGAAGACGCGCTTTCAAACGCTTTGATGGGAGCAAACCGGGCGATTCCGCAAACATTCGTTTTTGACCGCAACGGGCGATTGACGAAAAAAATCATCGGTTTCGATAATTTTATCAAAGCCGATTTAGACGCCGCGATTGAAGAAGCCGTTAATGAAAGATAATTTGAATCAGGCGAAAAAATTTCAAACCGTTGAGCAGATTTCGGCGGGCGGCGCGGCGTTTCGCCTAACCGATTCGGGTTACGAAATCGCGCTGATTTCCGTCGGCGCAAATCGCCGCTGGCAGTTGCCGAAAGGTTTGATTGACGCGGGCGAGACGGCGGAAATCGCCGCTCTGCGCGAGGTGCGCGAGGAAGCCGGCATCGAAACCGAACTGCTGTCGAAGATTGAAACAATCGAGTATTGGTATTTCGGCGACTCGCGCGGCGAGCGCGTGCGGTTTCACAAATCGGTTCACTTTTATCTTTTGGCGTATCGCGGCGGCGCAATCGAAAACTACGACGCGGAAGTCGTGGAAGCGCGTTGGACGCGAGCCGCCGAAGCGATTGAAAGGCTGGCGTTTAAGAGCGAGAAAACGGTTGTCGAAAAGGCGTTAAATTTGTTGCCCGATTTTTCCGAAAAGATTATTTAACCCGAAGCGTTTTTAATCTGCGGTTCGGCGAATACTCGTTTCACCGCGCGAATCGTGTTGCAGTGAATTTCAACCGTGTCGTTGATGTCTTCGGCATAACCGCCGCTCATCGTCGTGACAATCGGAATTTCCTTTTCTCGCGCGAAACTCAAAACCATTTCATCGCGCCGCCGCAAACCCTCGATTGTCAATCCGAGCCGTCCGAGTTTATCGAGTTCAAACGGGTCTGCGCCGCCGAGATAAAAAACAAGGTCGGGTTCGTGCGTGAAAATTCGCGGCAAGGCTTCGCTCAATGTTTCGAGAAATTCCGCGTCGCCGGTTCTATCCGGCAACTCAATGTCAATCGTCGAAGTTTCCTTGAAAAGCGGGTAATTTTTCGCGCCGTGCATCGAAAATGTAAAAACTTCTGCGTCGTCTTTGAAAATAAAAGCCGTGCCATTGCCTTGGTGAACGTCGCAATCAATAATCAGAAATCTCTGCACCAAATTTTCCTTCTGCAAAACCCTAATCGCTACGGCGACATCGTTTAAGACGCAGAAACCCTCGCCGCGGTCGGGAAACGAATGATGCGTTCCGCCTGCGAGATTTGACGCAACCGCGTTTCTGAAGGCGTGCCGCGCCGCGTTAATCGTTCCCGAAGTCGCCAGGAACGAGCGCCGCACAAGCGACTCCGACCAGGGCAACCCTAGACGCCGAATTTCCTTTGCCGTCAAAGCGCCGTTTCTTAAACGCGAAATGTAATCTTCCGTATGGATGAGTAGAACGTCTTCGATTTTGGCAGGCTGCGGTTCAATGATCTCCGAATCTTGCAGAGTTCCTTCCTGCAAAAGTTTATCTTTGACGAGTTCGAATTTCTTAATCGGAAAAACGTGATTTTCACCGATGTCGGCATAGTAATAAGGCGAGTAAAAAACGCGGAAAGAATTCATACTGCAAGCATAAAAATTTTAACGCGGCGACGCAAAGACAAAAAGAAAAGTCGTAACTACTTTTGGGATCTATTCATCATTCGTCCCTTTAAAAAGGTGGTGCGGCTGACACTCGGGAAAATGTCAGCCGCAAATTTGGCGGCAGGGAAATCTGTAGGCAACGCGGAGCGGATAGGCAAAAGGCGGATTAGATTGACGGGGCAGGCAAAATGTGCCGGTAAATAATTCTCCGCATATTAATTTACCGACACAAGAACTTTTTCATTACGACGACTCATCCCGATTTTGCGGGCTTCGCGTTCAACCGTATGCGAGTCGTTTTTTAAGCTGTGAACTTCAGTTTGAAGTCCGAGATTTTCATTCGCTAACTGCTCGACGGCTAAACTTAAACGCTCGTTCTGTTCGAGTTCCTGACTCATTTCGGAAAAAGCGCGAAGATTAATCGCCATACAAAGCATACAAGTTATCGCTGCGACGACGGCAAAAACAAACCATTGTGGAGTTGCGGTTGCCCGCGCCGACGCCTCTTTAGAGCGAGATTTGACGGGCATCGAAATCGTGTGTGAATTATCCCAGTAAGTAATGGCGACCTTGTTCAAGCAGCACCTCCAAGTCTTCTTTATTTTCAGTTTCGGCGTAGATTCTGACCATCGGCTCGGTTCCCGAAGGACGCATCAACATCCAGCTTTTATCGGCGAAAATGAATTTCACGCCGTCCATTCGATTGATCGTTTCAATTTTTTTCCCACCGATTTCCGACGGTTCTCGGGCGAGTTTTTCTTTCAAACTTTTGGCAATTTCGTCGGTTAATTTGACACCGATTCTGCCTGATTCAAGTTTTCCAACTCGGCTGTAAAGTTCGTTTAACTGCTCGGTTAAACTCGTTCCTCTGACGGCGACTGCTTCTGCCGCGAGCAGACAAGCCAGAATGCCGTCTTTTTCAGGATAATGTCCTTTTATCGAAAGACCGGCGGATTCTTCTCCGCCTAGAATAATCTCGTCTTTATTTATCAATTCGCCGATAAACTTAAATCCCACTGGCGTTTCATAAAGTTTCAAGCCACGACTTTCGGCAACTCTGTCAACTAAATGCGATGTGGCGACGCTGCGCGCGATGCCTTCAGTCCAACCGCGGCTCTCAGCCAGGTAATCCGAAAGAAGCGCGATCAATTCATTTGGCGTAATAAATTCGCCGCCTTTATCAATAATACCGAATCGGTCAGCATCGCCGTCGGTCGCAAGTCCGAGCGTCAAATTCTTCGCTTTGACTGTCTCCCGCAATTCGCCGACTTGCTTTTCGCTCGGTTCAGGCGATTTTCCGCCAAAGGTCACGTCGCGCCAATCGTGCAGCGTTTCGACTTCTAAACCGTAATCGCGCAGGATTTTATCCAAATAACCGCGACCTGTTCCCCAAAACGCGTCGTAGGCGTATCTGCCTTTAGCCTCAGCGATTTGGTCAAATCGAATCTTAATTTTCAAATCGTCCAGATAATTCGGACGCGCATCGAATCTTTCAACTGTTCCGCCGTCGGCGTTTTCAATTTGAGGGGTGTTTTCAATCGTTTCTTCAATCTGCTTTGTAATTTCGGGCAGCGCTGGCGCGCCGTCCGCCGTCGAAAATTTAATTCCCTGATATTCCGGCGGATTATGCGATGCGGTAAAATTAATTCCGCCAATCGCTTTTTCGCTTCTAATCGCGTGTGAGATAGTCGGTGTCGGTGTCGGACTTTCGCAGAGCAAAACTCGAAATCCCTTTTGCCTGGCAACATTCGCCGCCGTCTGCGAGAACGCCTCACCCATAAACCTCGTATCGTGTCCGACTATCAAAGTTTGTTTGCCGCCCGATTTTTCTTTCAAATAACTGCAAATAGATTCTGTTACCAGTCGGACATTTTTATATGTAAACTCATCGGCTATGATTGCTCGCCAACCTGATGTCCCAAAGCGAATAGCCATAAAAATAATCTGAGAAAGAGTTATTTAAAGTAATACTTTCTAAATTTCCGTATCCGATTTATACTTCTTAAAAAATGTGTGCTTTGAAAATAGACTTGAATTGCTGTCGATTTCCCCTTAAGGTGAAAACGAATTTAGCATAATAAAAATAATTATGTAAAGAGATATTTGTTAGCGACTAAATTGTTTGATTTCAACGTTTTATAGCTTTTCTCTAATGTAAGTATTAAACTTGGTGCTTAAAAGTGAACGACTGGTGAACGAAAATCCGCATTAAAACTTCTTTCCAATGAAACTGCAATTACCATTGAGCTTTT
Organism: Pyrinomonadaceae bacterium; assembly: GCA_030448055.1. Taxonomy (GTDB): domain Bacteria; phylum Acidobacteriota; class Blastocatellia; order Pyrinomonadales; family Pyrinomonadaceae. The sequence continues at coordinate 430,579 of JAUJNR010000001.1, read as the reverse complement.
AACATGAAAAGATTTCCACAACCATCTGTGCGTTAAGCAACAGTTTAATACGTTTGCGAAATTAATAATTTTACAACCATAAACACGGAATTTTCTTTTTAACTGTGTGTCAAAATGTCCAAATACTATTGGAATTGTTGAGTTGAGCCATCTTGCCACAAGCAAAATTGACGCTGGCTAAATTTTTGTTCGGTAAATTATGATAAATAAAGAATAAGTTATGTTTACTCATTCTATGGCATTCTTTTTGCTACTGGCAAAACGAGATTTACGTTAATACCAAAGTTATTTCCAAGTTAACATTATAAATTTAATTTTACCTGTTATACAAAATTTTAAATTTACGAACTTGGTTCTTATAAAACTCCACAAAATTAACCAATTTATTTTCTCGGAGATGAAAATTTTATGAAAGCTATCAAACATTTTGAAAAAGGGCTGACTTATGTTGCCAACGGCGCTTTTAGAGCCGTCAAATCCGTTAATCAATACAAACCGAATCCGTCTTTTACGCCGAAATGGTCTGATAAACCGCTGCTTAAGTCGTGGCAAAAGTCAAAACCGACGCTCGGCTTTCCACGTACGACCGACTCGCTTTGTCCGAACTGTGTCATAGAGGCACGCGAAGATATTTTAAGCGGTAAACAAGACGTATCGCTTTTGGTAAATGAAAAAGTCGGCGAAATCAAAGCGCAAATCATTGAGCGCGACGGGCAAATTTGGATGATTAAAGATTGTCCGACGCATGGACATTTTGAAGATTTGATGGCGATTGATTCAAAGTTTCTGCAGCATATCGAATCTTTATTCCCGGGACGCGACATCCAATCACATAACGACGAAAAGTTGCATAATCACGGTTCTTCGACGATTAAATACGGGCGCGGCGCGGTTTTGACGGTTGATTTGACTAACCGCTGCAATATGATGTGCGACCCGTGTTTTATGGACGCTAATCAAGTCGGATTCGTCCACGAGCTTTCGATGGAAGATGTCAAAGAAATTCTTGACAATGCAATCTCCATTAAACCGCGTCGTCAGATGTCGGTGCAGTATTCGGGCGGAGAGCCGACGCTTTCGCCTTATTTTTTGGAAGCGATTCGTTACGCCAGAAAGGTCGGCTATAACTCGGTGCAAGCAGCGACCAACGGAATCGAATTTGCGAAATCGAAGGAGTTCTGCCGTGAAGCCGCCGAAGCTGGTTTGCGTTTCGTTTATTTGCAATTTGACGGCATCGGCAACGACGCTAACTCGCATCGTCAAATCGGCAATCTTTTCGATGTTAAATTGCGGGCGATTAACAATCTGCACGAAGCAGGCGTTGACATCGTTCTCGTAACTACATTGGTCAACGGCGTAAATAATGATCAGGTTGGAACAATTATCCGTTTCGCTTTGGAAAATCCGAAAAAGATTTCGTTTGTGTCATTTCAACCAGTGAGTTTCACCGGACGCGACGAACACATTACCGAGCAGCGACGACTTCAGCAAAGATATACTTTGTCGCATCTGGCGCAGGACGTTCAAAAACAAGTCGGCATAACCGAACCGACGCGCGATTGGTTTCCGCTTTCTCTAATGGGCGCGTTTGCCGATTTCGCCGACGTCGTTCACGGCGAAGATTCGGAATGGGGACAAGTTTCGTGCGGCTGCCATCCGAACTGCGGAGTCGGAACGGCAGTGATGATTAATAAAGACACAAAGGAAATGGCTCCCGTGCCGCAATTTTTGAACATTCAAGGTTTGGTCAAAGATATGCAGCATATTACCGACACGGCGCGCGGCAAATGGTTTTCCAATATAATGATGGGTTTGGCGCTCTTGAAAAATTACAATCCATATGGCGCGCCGAAAAGTTTGACGCTTGCCGGAATCTTTGCCAAATTCGATAAATCGTTCGGTTTGTCAGGTAAAGATTACGGAAAAGTTGACGGCACGCGCACGGCGGAAGACATCGAGAAACGACGCAACGACCCGTGGAACTTTCTTTTTATTGCGGGAATGTGGTTTCAAGATTTGTTCAACTACGATTTCCGTCGCACCGAGATGTGCATCATTCCCTACGGAACGCAGGAAGGCGAAATTTCTTTCTGCGCTTACAATACGGGAATCGGCTGGAGAAACATCATCGAACATATGCACCAGAACGCGACGGTCGCGCAGTGGTACAAAGAACACGGTCGCCACGAAGTTTTCGCCCGCGGCAAAGAAGTTGATATGGGCGATAAAACTCATAATCTGATCCTGAACGAAGTTGATTTGTCGCGTCCGAACAAACCGGATATGGAAGGACCGAAAACCGCCGCCGAGGAAATGCAGATGATGAGAAAGCTCTATCAGCAAATGGTGATGGACAAAAATCAAATCAAAACCGAAAACCTCGTGCAAATCGGCGGCATCAAACGCGAGAAAAAATCAGAGCCGACTTCGGCATAATTCAATCTTAAAACCAAAAAGGAAAAACTCTGCGAAATTTCGCAGAGTTTTTCCTTTTTGGGAACAAACTAAAACTTTCTGCGTCTAATTAAACGAATAATTGAAGACTGGACATAATTCATCATCTGATAAAACCTGCGGAATGATTGAGGATTGGAATTTGATGATTGATGTCTTAAGCGGCGCGAAAACTTGTTTTCCATTTTTCATTGTCAATTATCAATTATGCCGGCGAGGTTCCTTTGCCGAAATTATGTCCGTTTCTCAAATAATCACGAAGATTTGCACGAAGTTATAATAAGATGATGCTGTTATCGAAAACAGGTCTCTGACTCAATAAAACCTTGCTTTTTTATATCAAATAAGTTTCAATCCCTAAATCAGGAGTTGCGTTTTTTATGAAAAGATTTACAGCCGCCGTGGGTCTCTGCGTTTCCTTACTGCTGTTCGGTTTTTACGTTTTTTTGCCGACCGCTAACGCCGAAAAAAACCTTTTGGAAAATTTGCTCAATCTGCCCGCGCCGCCGCCTTCGAATCCTCTTGTCGTCAATGATAGAAAAATTCGTCCGGCGGATTTTCTTAATAAAAACAAACCTCCGGCGGACGATGCGGCGATTGAAGATTTGCTCGCTTACTGGCAAAACATCAATCAATTCAATGAGAAATTTACATACACGCCTGAACCTTCCGACAGAACGCTTGAGCGGCTGCGCGGCGAAATAGAAAAAAATCCCGAATTGTTGCCAAGTTTGCTCGGCACGCTGCCGGAAACCAGCGAGTCAGCAAATTTCGTCAAAGATTTATACGACCGAGAAATGTCCGAGAAAAAATATGAAAGAAGCTGGCGCGAGACGGTTAAACGGTGGCTGACTTATCACTCAAATTATTTCAGCGACGAACTCGCGCGAGTGGCTGAACAAGTCGGTGACACGGGCGAATACGTGACGCATCAGGACGAATTGCTGGCTCTGGCGCGGGTTGATTGGAACAAGGCGCGTCCGATTTTGGAAAGACTTCTGAACGACCGCAGCCAGCCAATTTCGCAGACGCTCGCGCGTTGGGCTTTTTACGAACACGCCGTGCGCGAAAAAGATTCGATTGATGCGGAAAAATATCGCAAAGAATTGCAGCAGACGGTCGAGAACAAATCGGAAAAGCCGGGCAATCGTGATTTGGCGATGGACGCGCTGGTCGAGGCGGGCGATTTTGAAGGACGCGACGAGTGGTATTTTTCATTGCTCGAAGACGAAACGCTGCACGATTTGCGCGTCAACGGAACTTCTTACACGGGTTTAACGACGCTTTTGAATCATTCACCGTCGGACAAATACGTGGCGAAAATGCTCGAACTCTCTAAAAGCAGCAATGCGGCGGTGCGGAGCGCGGCAGTTCGCAATCTTTCGACGCTTCTCGACGACAAAAACCTGGAAGTCGTCGAGGCTCTCCTTCCGTGGCTCGAAAATCCGAAATGGGCGCGTGAAACGAACAACGAGAGACGACTGTTGATTAGCGCGCTGCGCGAATTTGCGATACCGGAAAGCGTTCCGGGCTTGATCGCCGTGTTAAATGAAAAGCAGTCGCAGGAAATCAGAACATCGTCAATGACAAATTCGATTAATACGAATTCGTCAATGATGAACGCGAACCGCCCGATGGTTGTCAGTCGGGCAGTTGATCATTATCCGTATCGTGACGAAGCCGTCGGCGCGTTGGCAACGCAAAAGGATATTCGGGCGGCAACGCCCTTGCGAACGATTTTACCGCAAGTCGAAAATTGGCAGCGCGGCAACGTCGTGCGAGCGATTCTTCTCGCGTGGGGTTTTTCCGTCGCCGAACAAATCGAGGCTCTGGAATTCGTTGCAAAAAATTATAATCAACCATCTATTGATTCGGGCAATATGATGAGCAACGTCATGATGAGCAACGTCGCGGTCGTGACCGAATCGGAAAATGTGCCGCTTCGTTCTCCGAACGTCAGAGTAATTACTGAAAGCGTAACGAATGTCGGAAATTATCCATCGGCAAATCGCCAGTTTAATCCGTCGGACATCAAACCGCTTTTGGGAGCGCAGCTCGTCAATCAGCCGGATGCCGATGAAGAATTGGTGACGGCTTTGATTGACCGCATCGGCGTTTTGGATAAGAAAGACCCGCAGCTCGCCGCCGGTTTGCGGAAGATTATGCAGAATTGGAACGGCGCGGCGGTCAATCGTCTGCTTTTAAAGGATTTGAAAAACAACCGCGCCGACACCGATTCGGTCGTCAAACTTTTGAGTCTGCGAAAAGAATTGCGCGAGAAACAATCGGACGACGTTTACGACGTGCGCGGCGGAACGCCCGTCGCGCTCGGCATCGCGGCTTGTCTGATAGAAGACGCGAACGGATATGACGCGCTTCTGGCGGGCGAAAACACCGAAGCGAAAACGGCGATGCTCGCTTGCGCGCGGCTGATTCGCGCCGTTCTGCCGGTTCGCCGAGTCGCGGAAAATCTTAAAAGTCTGAACAAAATGCTGACACTCGCGGCAGAGCGTTATCTAGCGGCGGAAGATTCGCCCGAAGCAAGACAAATTGTGCTTGCGCTTCATCCGAACGAAGCGAAAATTACAGGAGCGAGAACTTATTTTGCGCCTGATGATTCAGCCGCCGCGAACAGCGCTTATCTGCCCGCGCTTTTCCAGAGCGTCAACGAATCGCTGCCGGCGGCAAGTTACTATATTTACCACGGCTATTCGGAAGATTTAATCCACGCCGAAAAGCGGCTGCAAAATGAGGTCAGGGAAAATCAGGAATTGTTGGGCGTTTACGCTTACGCCGATAATTTCGTGCGGATTTACAAAGACCGTGCCGTTTTCAGTTGGCAGGAAGATAAGGCGCGTTACCGCGAGCGCGAATTGGAAGCCGAAGAATTTGATAATCTCAAGAGCTATCTGGCAGCTGAACGAGTTGACGAGCTGCCGCCGTTTTTGTCCGAATGCGAAGGCGATTGCGAAGGCAAAGAACTTCTAATGCTCGGTCGGCAAGGCGGTCGGCGCGTTTTCTCGCTCGGCGGAGAGCCGCAGCCGAAATTTTTCGCCGGACTCGAACGTATTTTTACGGAAATGCGTCAGCCGCCCGCCAAACTGCATTACTGGCTGGAGAAAAACGTCGCGGGTTTGGAGATTTTATTCGAGGACGAAAATCTACAAGCCGAAGCGATTTGGAAAGCGGGCGACGATTTCCGCGTGCTGATTAACAACCAAGCCCGCCGCAAACAAATTGATAAAGAAATCGAACAGCAGGACGAAGCCGACGAGGAAAAAATCGGCGAGCTGGCGGAAGCCGAAGACAACTACGAAAAATACGAAAAGTTGGAAGAGGAAAGACAAAAACGGCGCGAGCGGCGCGAGTTTGAAAATTACGGCTGGCATAAATACGCGGGCGGCAAACTCGCCGGGTTAACCGAACAGCCGGGCGGCGTCGAGTTTCTGCCGAAGACGGACGGCTTAGAGATTCGCGCCGACAGCCGCGCGTGGAAAGCCCGCACCGAAGCCTTTGAAATCCGCAGCGACAGCGAAGGTTTGTATAAAGTCAGCGGTGGGCGAATGACGAAAATCCGCGAAGGCTATCACGACAAACCGCTCGTTGCGGCGAATGGTCGCTGGCTGATTGCAACGAGATATGGCGAAGAAGACAGACAGTTGATTCGCATCAATTTGGTGACGAACAAAGAATTCAAGATAAATTTCGAGGAATATCCGCTTGTCGAAACCGTCGCTTATTTGCCGTCAATCAATCGGGTTTTGCTGTTCGGCGGTGAATACGGCGAACACGAAGAAGAAACGGATTTGGCGGAAAGAGAGGGCGAATACTTTTTTCTCGACCCCGAAACCGGCGCGACCCAGAAAGCGAAAGGCGAAGTTTGCCCGCTCGCGCAGCAAACTTTTCGCCCGCTGCAATCGAACGGAAACGTCGGCGAATTTTGGGCGGCGATTCCCGATCAGACGAAAGACGAAACGCAAATCGGCGTGTATAACCAGAAAACGCTCCACTTCAAGCCTTTGATAAAAATTCCGCAGATCGCTTTTAACAGTATGCAGATGTGGGTTGATACGGGCAAAGTTTATTTCGTTTACGAAGGTCACTTGCTCGCTCTGCCGCTGCCGAAATAGGTCTTAAGTTTCAAGTCCCAAGACAAAATATTTTGTTTTGGGACTTAAAATTTGGGTCATGACTAGCAGAAAATGATTTGCCTGGTAATTTTCAGCAAGATTTCATACAAGTCATTATTGCGATAATTAAATCTAAACTCGCACTCTTTCAAGTGCAAGTAGAAAGTGTTCTTTGATACGCCCCGAAACTTAACGAGCCGCACTTTAGCATATCCCCAGAAGCCTTCGATACCGTTGATATGGACATCACCTTTGCCATAACTTTCCTGGTGATAAATGCGAAAGTGTTTCTGATAACCGAGGTGAACAATTGAATCGTAGGAACGGAAGCCATCAGTATAAACAGTTGAATCAAAGCTTACTTTGCCTTTGATAATTCGCTGTAAAGTCTTGGCTTGGACGTTTTTGACAATCTCGGTATAGACACGCCCGTTACGTTTGTAGATACCAAAAACGATGTGTTTGTTTTCCGCTCCGCGACCACGCTTGCCTTTTCGATGGCGCGAGCCGAAGTAAGATTCATCAAGTTCGACCGCGCCGGAAAAGGCGATTCAAGTTCGCAGAAATTGGCAATCAAAGAACGAACCAATGTCAGATAGCGATTGACCGTATTGCGATTCAGATTGGTTAATTCTGCCGTCTGAGAAGCGGTCAAATCAAGGGCAAAAAGCCGCAAGATTTGACGGAATTTAGCGCGTGAAATTCGAGCGCGTATGTAAAGTTTATAACTGTCTGTCATTACTAGCTTTAAGTATTGTAATTTACTTTTCTGCTAGTCATGACCCTAAAATTTATTAGACCCGCGACACATTAGCTTTTTCTTTTTCAGTTTCTGTGTAATCCTCGCCCGGATTGATGAAAAGATTTTTCTCGAATTGGTATTGCTTGTCATAAAGCAGGCGATAACGTCCGTTCAAATTCAATAATTCTTCGTGCGTGCCGCGTTCTAGAATCGCTCCGGCTTCCACGACGAGAATCTGGTCGGCGCTGCGAATCGTCGAAAGGCGGTGCGCGATGACAAAAGTCGTTCTGCCGCGCCGCAAATTATTTAAGCCTTCCTGAATCAACGCTTCGCTTTCCGAATCGAGCGATGAAGTCGCTTCATCAAGAATTAAAATCTTCGGATCTGCGAGCAAAGCCCTGGCGATAGCAATCCGCTGGCGCTGCCCGCCGGAAAGTTTTACGCCGCGCTCGCCGACGATGGTTTCGTATTTATTTTCAAACCGCTCAATGAATTCGTCGCAGTAAGCGATGCGGCAGACTTCCTTTATTTCTTCAAACGTCGCCTGCGGATTCGAGAAACGAATGTTGTCTAAAATCGTGCCGTCGAAAAGAAAATTGTCCTGCAAAACCACGCCCAGATGCCTTCGGTAATCGCGCAGCTTGATTGTCTGCAAATCCGCGTCGTCAACCGAAATCGTTCCTCGATTCGGCTGGATAAAATTCAAAACCAAACTCAGAATCGTTGATTTTCCCGAACCCGACGAGCCGACCAAAGCGGTCGTTGTTCCGGCGGGCGCGTCAAACGAAACGCCCTGCAAAACCGGCGTGTCCGCTTCATATTCAAAAAACACATCGTCGAAGCGAATCGCGCCTCGAATGTCGAGCAGCGATTTTTTCGTCGCGTCCATCTCGTCTTCGGTCGCCTTGTCCATCACCTCGCGGATGCGATCTAAACCGGCGAAAGCGTCAGTGATTTGCGTGCCGATAGATGTCAATTCGATAATCGGAAACGCCATCAAACTGGTGAAGAAAATATACATAAACAAATCGCCGAGCGTCATCGAGCCAGCCATCACCGAGTTTCCGCCGACGACAATCATCACGACGCTGATTGCGCCGATAACGAGCGACGAGAACGCGGTGACGGCGGAAACGCCCGTCAGAGATTTGGCGATATTGCGGAAAAGCCGGTGCGCGCCGCGGGCGAACGACAATTCTTCGCGGCGTTCGGCGGTATATGCTTTGACGATGCGAATGCCGCCGAGCGATTCGGTAAGTCGTCCGGTAACTTCGGCGTTGATTTGGTTGCGCTCGCGGAAAATCGGACGCAGCCTTTTAAACGCATACGCTAAAATTCCGCCGAAAATCGCCAGCACGACAATCGTTATCAAAGTCAGCCGCCAATTCAGATAAAACAAAACGCAGACGGAAATGAGCGCCGTCAAAATGCTGCCCGCGAGTTGCACAAGCCCCGTTCCGACCAAATTGCGGATGCCTTCGGCGTCGTTCATAATCCGCGAAATAAGCTGCCCGCTCTGCGTCGAATCGAAGTAGGAAATCGGCAACCGTTCGATATGCGCCTGCACACGCTTCCGCATTTCCGTAATCGCCCGCTGTGCCGCCACACCTAAAACCTGCGACAATGTAAAGCTCGTCGCGCCCTGCACAAGCGTCGAGACGCCGATGGCTAAAGCAATCCATTTGAGCATCTCGAAACGCTGTTTGATAATAATTTCGTCAACCAGATATTTCGACGACGCGGGCAAAACCAACCCGGCAAGCCGGCTGATAATCATCAGAAAGCCGCCGAGCGCGAGCCGCCAGCGGTATTGATAAATTAAATCTTTCGCTTCAAACCACGCCTTTGAAAAGCTGAAGCGTTTTTTCTTTGGTTCTTCATCCGCCATATTTTAAGTATATCAATTTCTGGTTTTTGATTTAGATTCGCGCAATGACTTATTATCTATCTCGTTGTATTTGTTGATTTCGTAATTACTTAAAATTTTTAACCTATGCGCGATATTCCCATCGGAAACGGTTCCTTGCTCGTCACCTTTGACGATAAATATCAAATCCGCGACGTTTATTTCCCGCACGTCGGACAGGAAAATCACACGGAAGGTTTTCCGTTTCGCTTCGGCGTCTGGGCGGACGGCGAGTTTTCGTGGATTTTCTCTGAGAGCTGGAAACGCGAGCTTTGTTATTTGCCCGAGACGCTCGTGACCGACGTTCGATTAACTAACGAAACGCTCGGCATCGAAATCGTTTGCAACGACACGGTTGCCAGCCACGAAAACATTTTTTTGCGGCGCGTGCGCGTGCGAAATCTGCGCGATACGAAACGAAAAGCGCGCGTTTTTCTGCATCACGATTTTCGCATCTACGAAAATAAAGTCGGCGACACGGCGTTTTACGACCCGGAAAGCCTCGCGCTCGTTCATTATAAAAAGCACCGCTATTTTTTAATCAACACTGCGCCGCATTTCGACGTTTTTTCGACGGGCAGAAAGGCTTTCGGCGAGCAGCGCGGAACTTGGACGGATGCTGAAGACGGCATTTTGAGCGGCGGCGCGATTACCGAAGGTTCGGTTGATTCGACCGTCGGCGTTTATCTTTATTTGGACGGGCGCGGCGAGCAGGAGTTTTTTTACTGGATTTGCGCCGGAACTTCGCATGACGAAATAATCAAACTCAATCGCCACGTTCACGAACAAACACCGCAGAAATACTTAAATTACACGGGTAATTACTGGCGCGTTTGGGTGAATAAAAACGAGATGGATTTTGCGGATTTGTCAGCAGAAATCATCGAACTTTACAAGCGTTCGCTGCTGATAATTCGCACGCAGGTTGACAACGACGGCGCGATTCTCGCCGCCAACGATTCGGACGTAACCGAACGCGCGACCGATCATTACAGTTATTTATGGACGCGCGACGGCGCGTTTGTCGCCAACGCGCTCGATTTGGCGGGTTATCCATTTTTAACCAGAAAATTTTTTGAACTCTGCGCGAAGATTATTCACGACGACGGTTATTTTCTGCAAAAATATAATTCCGACGGCACGGTTGCTTCCGGCTGGCACGCGGCGTGGGATGTTTGGGCGCAGAAGCGATTAGCGCCGATTCAGGAAGACGAAACCGCGCTTGTGATTTGGGCTTTGTGGGAGCATTACGATAAATTCCGCGAGATTGAATTCGTCAGAAAATTTTATCGTTCCCTGATAATAAAAGCGGCGGATTTTATGGTAAATTTTCGCCACGCCGCGACCGGCTTGCCCGCGCCGTCTTGGAATCTTTGGGAAGATCGGCGCGGCATTCATACGTTCACCTGCGCGACGGTCGTCGGCGGTTTGCGGGCGGCGGCGAATTTTGCCCAGTTGTTCGGCGAAGCCGGGCGCGCTGAAATTTATGAAACGGCGGCGGCGGAAATTATTTCCGCGATGCGCGAGCATCTTTACAGCCGGGAACTCGGCAGATTTTTGCGCGGCTTGCATTTTCACGGCGACGATTATTATGAACCAGACCAGGCGGTTGACGTATCATTGTTCGCCGTGTTTTATTTCGGCGCGTTCGACGCGAAAAGCGAACTGGTAAAAAGCACGATGCGCGCCGTCGAAGAAAAACTTTGGATAAAAAGCGATATTGGCGGCGTGGCGCGTTTTGAAAACGACGGTTATATGCGCGTAGCAGAAGATTCGGCGGGCAACAGTTGGTTTATTTGCACGCTTTGGTTGGCGGATTATTATATCGCCCGCGCCGAAACGAAGGCTGATCTGCAAAAGGCGTTGGAGATTTTAGATTGGACGACCCGGCGCGCAAAGCCTTCGGGCGTTTTAGCCGAGCAAGTTCACCCGGCAACGGGCGAGGCGGTTTCCGTCGCGCCGCTCACCTGGTCGCATTCGACGTTTGTGGCGACGACGATGAACTATCTACACAAATTCAAACAATTCAACAACAAAGCGCGGCGGCACGGAGACAAGAAGAAAAGTTAAGTTTTATTTTTACTTTGCGTCCTTCGCGTCTCTGCGCCTTTGGCGTAGAATCTATCAGATGAGAAGAGCAAAAATTTTAGCCACCCTCGGACCGGCGACCAACACGCAGGAAAAAATTGAACAGCTAATCAACGCCGGTCTAAACGCCGTGCGAATAAATATGTCGCACGGCACGCAGGACGAACACGGCGAGACGATACGAATGGCGCGGGCGGCGGCGAAAAATCTGCGTATGCCGCTGGCGGTTCTAGTTGACTTGTCGGGTCCGAAGATTCGCACCGGAAAATTGCGAGGCGGGACGACGGTTTTTCTCGAAACCGAGGCGCGATTCGTGATCACTTCGCGTGAAGTCGAAGGCACAGCTGAGGAAGTCTCGACTAATTACAAGGAACTGCCGAAGTTAGTCGAAATCGGGGCTAGAGTTCTGCTAGACGACGGCGCGATTGAACTCGTCGTCGAATCCGACACGGAAACCGATGTCGTTACGCGCGTTGTGAGCGGCGGAATGCTCGCCGAACGCAAAGGAATAAATTTGCCGAACACAAGTTTGCCGATTCCGTCTTTGACCGAAAAAGACCGCGTGGATTTAGATTGGGCGATGCAGCAGAACGCGGATTACATCGCGCTCTCGTTTGTCCGGCGCGCGGAAGACTGCCGGGAAGTCAGAAATTTAATTAAAAAATCTCACAAAAGAAAGTCGGGCAGACCGCTGCTCGTCGCCAAAATCGAAAAGGCGGAAGCGATTGAAAATCTCGATGCGATTCTCAAAGAAACCGATGGCGTGATGGTCGCGCGCGGCGATTTGGGCGTCGAGACGAGCGCGGAACTCGTGCCGGTTTATCAAAAACAAATTATCGAAAAAGCGGTTTTGAATGATAAGTTCGTTATCACGGCGACGCAGATGCTGCAGTCAATGATAATCAGTCCGCGTCCGACGCGCGCCGAAGCCTCGGATGTGGCGAATGCGGTTTGGGACGGAACCGACGCGGTGATGTTGTCGGCGGAAACCGCCGCCGGACAATATCCGGTCGAATCGGTCGCCACGATGAAACGCATTATTGATTCGGCGGAAACCGTCAAGACCGGAAAATTGAAACGTCCCGTCAAATTTATGGAAGAGCCGACCGGCAGAACGTCGCAGGCATTATGCAAGTCGGCGGCGATTTGCGCCCGCGAAATTACAACTGATAAAGTCGCCGTTTTTACCGAATCCGGTTTAATGGCGCGGCGGCTCTCGTCGGTGCGTTCCGGTTTGCAGACGTTCGCTCTGACCAATTCGGACGACGTGCGAAATCAGCTCGCGCTGATTTGGGGCGTGAAACCGTTTTGCCACGAAGATTCAAAGACCACCGAAGCGATGCTTGAGGAAGGCGAAAAAACTTTACTCGACGCGGCGGTGGTCGCCAAAGGCGAAACGATTGTGATGATGGCGGGGCGGCTTTCGGGGTTGGGTTTGTCGAGTTCAGTAATTGTCTGGACAATCGGCGAAGACACGCCGCGCCGGTAATACGAATTTTGTATTCCCGAATACATTTTAATGCGAAAAAATGCGTTAGGTTCAGAAAGTTTAATGAATTTTATTTACAAGGAGATTTCCGACGAATGATAAACAACCATCAACTTCCCGCGTCCGCCGGCGAGACGGCTGATTTCGACCGCGGCTCGATTTTTTTCATCGGCACGGCGACGGTGATTCTGCGATACGCCGGTTTTACGATTCTGACCGACCCGAATTTTCTGCACGCGGGCGATCACGTTCATCTCGGCTACGGCTTGACGAGCGAAAGATTGACCGAACCGGCAATCAATATCGAAGATTTGCCGCCGATTGATTTGTGCGTTCTGTCGCATTACCACGGCGACCATTTCGACCAGCTCGTCGAGGAAAAATTAGACAAAGATTTGCCGATTGTAACGACGATCTCGGCGGTCGCCGAACTCGAAGCAAGGAATTTTCGCAAAGGAATCGGGCTTGACACTTGGGAATCAATTGAATTCAAAAAAGGCGAGGCGCGTCTTCGGATTTCCTCGATGCCCGGACAGCACGGACCCGGCATCGTTGATTTCGCCATGCCCGACGTGATGGGCAGCATTCTCGATTTTGAAACCGAATCGGGCGAGCGCGCCCTGCGGCTGTATATTTCGGGCGACACGCTCGTCATTGACGAACTCAAGGAAATTCCCGCAAGATTTCCCGAAATCGACATCGGACTTTTCCACCTTGGCGGCACGCGCGTTCTCGGCGTTTTGGTCACAATGGACGATAAGCAGGGCGTTGAAGCGATTCAAATCATTGATCCTGATACGGCGATTCCGATTCATTACAACGACTACGACGTTTTCAAATCGCCGCTCGAAGATTTCAAACGCGCCGCAACCGAAGCCGGATTAGACGAAAAAATGGTTTATTTGGCACACGGCGAAACTCATAATTTTGAAATCCCGGCGAGCCGCCGAATGAGTAAAACAAATTAAATTTGTATTTTCTAATCAAGACAAAGCGGCGCGAAGAGTTTAATCTTTTTCGCGCCGCTTCGTGAAATCAAAATTCGCTGTTTTACTTTTTGGATTTTTTCAAAGCGTCCGGTTTATGTGCCGCCTGCGCGCCGGTTTTATCGCTCTCGACCAGATATTCCGGGTTATCTGCAGAAGCGGCAACGTGATGACCTTTGATGTCTGTCGGTTTGGTCAGCTTCTTTTTCACCGTGCCGGAAGTCGTTCCCTGCGACGTTTCCCACTCGACTTTATCGCCTTTTTTCAATTTATCAGCCATTGCCGGTTGCCTCCCGTGCATCTTCATTGACGATTTGTTTGCCGAGTTTGTTCGGGTCGAAATAAGCGTGAAAGCGCGTTATTTTGTCGCCGTCGGTTTCCAGAATGCTCACGCCGTCGTATTTGAATTCGTGTCCTTCGCCGCTTGTGCCGCTCGTCGTCCATTCGAGCGCGGTTCGGTCGCCCATAATGATTTCGTTGCGAAAAGTTGATTCGACTTCGCCGAAACTTTCGCGGTAGCTCGACCAAAAATTTTCCGCGCCGATGTCTTTGTCGTCGGTTACGACGTTGCCGATTTCGCAGTCTTCGCTAAACAAACTGACGATTGTTTCCAAATCGCGATCTCTCTCTAACTTGTGCAGCGCGTCAATGAATTGTTTTGCAATGTTCTCAGCCATTTAGTTTACCTTCCCTTTTTTATTCGTAATTTGTAAAACCGTATGACTAGAATCGGATATGAAAAACGGTTAGTCAAGCAAAGTAAAGTGGAAAAGTGAAAAGGTGAAAAGGAAAAAAGTTTGGTTGACAAAAGCAACCAGGTTTTTGCCTTTTCACCCTTTCGCCTTTTCACTTTCTTTGAAATTTTTGGTGAAAGAAAGTCCGTTCCGAATCAGCACATTCTTTAAATCCGCGTCCGGCGGCAAATTTTCGCTTGAGTTCGTTTATTCCGCGCTCAAGACCTGCGCCACTGTTTCCTTTTTCAAGCCTTTGCCGGTGCGGTTGTTATAATCCGAAAGAGAAATCTGCGAGTCGCGCCAGGCATCAAGATGTCCGACTTGGTGGACGCACTGTATCGTGCAGGTCGGCGCGCACCATTTTTCCGTGATGTATTCGCGCCGCATATCTTCGTGCGTATATTCGAGCAAAGGAATGCCGGGCGTGCCGCGCTGCTGCGAACACCAACTGACAATACCGCTCTCGTCAACATAAAGATAACGCGCCCCGGCGCGGCAGCGCCATTCGTATTCGCCGCCGTCAACTAATTGATCTTGAAACCAATTCCAGCGCGCATAACTTTTTGTGCCTTTGGCTTTGATTTCTTTATAAACTTCTTTTTCGCGTTCCGTTAAACCTTTGTTCAAACCGTCGCCATCGTGAATTACGCCGACTGTCGAAGAAAACCCTAATTCGATGGCGCGGTTGGCGATGATCAACGCTTCTTCGGGATTAGCCACGCCGCCGCCGACCACCGAATTGATATTAACTTTAAATTTCGCGTAGTCGCGTAAGTTGACGAGTTTCGCGTCCAAAACTTTTAAACTCTTTTTCGATACGTCGTCCGGCGTGACGTTATCAATCGAGATTTGCAGATAATCGAGTCCGACTTCGTTTAATCGTTTGACTTTTTCCGGCTGAAAATAATAACCGTTGGAAATGAGTCCGGCAATCATTCCGTGATGCCGAATCCGCGCGATAATCTCGAAAATTTGCGGGTGCATCATCGGCTCGCCGCCGCTGATGGTGATGACCGACGATCCGAATTCAGCTAATTTATCAATCCGCTCCAACATCACATCAATCGCTACCGGCTCGCTCGTTTTGTCGTATTCGTTGCAATACGTGCAGGCGAGATTACAACGCCGCATCGGGACGATGTGAACCAGAACAGGATGTTTTGTCGAAGCAAACGCGCGAACCGTATGACGAACGCCGCGCGTGAAACGACTGAAACTGCTTGCCTTTGGCATAATATATTTACGGAAAAAACCGGTAGACCTCTTTTCTATGCAAAAACCTCGTGAAAATCATTTCGTCCCGGATAATTTCAATTCCGATTCTGTAATCACCCAACTTTATTCGATAAAAAGTTTCATAACCTTTTAGCTTTTTCAGACTGTTTATATCTTTGGTATTCTTTGCTTTTTTGACCTCATTTATTGCGTCTTTGATTTTTTGCAGCAAATCTTTGTCCCGAATTTTTCTCAAGTCTTTCTCGAAACTCGATTCATACCTGATATTCACTTTTTATCCTTCCAACGCGCTCATTATTTTTTCTTCGCTGACAAAATCATCTCTACGCCCTTCGACAATCGCATTTGCCAAGCCGACTTCCTCAATGGCTTCCAAAACTATTTCTCGAAAAACTTCCCGTTTATCTCTTATCATTTGCACCAAAACTTCAGTCAGTAGTTCCTTGGTTTTTTCATCACTGATAGTTAATTGCATTTTTCTTTTCCCACTCCGATACGCTCAAACGTCAAATTATAGTTTCTAAAGCAGTTCTTTTCAAATTCAAACAAAAGGCTCTGACTGAATTCAAGCCAGAGCCTTTGCTAATTTTATTTAATCAAATGTTTAGCCTGAAATCTTTTTTGTGCCGGGCGGCAATTTAATGGCGATATCACCAACGTTGACGGTCTCATTTTTCCGAATGTTAGAAAGCAAGACGGTCGTCGTATCGTTATTGTTTTCGATGACTTTAGCCTGAATTGGCATTCCGTTTTGGTCAACCCAAAGTTCGGCTATTTTGAAATTGGTTGCCGCTTTCGGCGTGAGTTCGAGATGCCAGGTTAGTGTGCCGTCACTTACGTTTTCTTGCCCGAGATATTTTATCGTGTAATTAGACTTCAATTGTTCTTTCGACATATTCATAAAAGACAACGCGCCGTTCGCTTTGCCATTGCCCTTTGCATCTTTTGCCTTTCCGACAATTGCTTGCTTGAGACGCGGACGAAAAAGAATATATTCTCCGTTGACAACCGCCAGCTTTTCTTCGACGGGTTTTGTCCAATCAATTCGCACGAGCGCGTCGCGTCCTTTAAGTGGCAGGTAAATAGAAGTTCCCTCAGTCGTATCCGATTCCTTTAACTGAGAATTGTATTTAACCATCTTCACGTTAGAGCGAAGCGTTTTCATCGTGTTGCGGTTGACTTCCATTCGCTTCAGAATTTCATTCAAAACTCCCTGCGCCTTTGTTTCCGTTACGCAAAAAGCGTTGAAAAACAGCGTTACTGCAATCGCCGCCAAACTTAATCTTGTAAATGATTTCATAAAATAAAACTCCTCGATTATTGAAAGATTTCAAATCTTTTATCGAATCTCAATTTCGTAAAATGTTTCGCCGCTCGAATCTCGTTTTTCGTGAAAATCTGTAATTTCGGCGTTTGGGTTTCCGCTCAGTTCCCTGACTCGTTTTTGCATCTCGTTTTTTTCGAGCGAGAAATCTTGATCTTTGACGATGAGCCGCGCCGTTTGCGTTGCCAGCCGTTCGCGCTTTTCAAACCACGCTTTCGGCGTCAGAAAGATAAACGCGACGATTAATAAACAAAACACATCGTATTGCCACGTTCCGCGCTCGTGCGTCCAAAGAATAAAATTTTTTATCGGGTTTGCCATCAAAAATCGAAACCACAGATTAACACAGATTTTCGCAGATTTTAATTTAATCGGCGTCCGTCTGCATCTATCCGTGGTTAATTAATCTTCAACAACCAAACCGTCGCGCATTTTAATGATGCGGTTGCAATTTTCCGCCGCTTCCGGATTGTGCGTAATCATAATAATCGTCTGATTGAATTTTTCGTTCAGTTCGCTGAACATATCCAAAACGATTTTTGAATTTTCGCTGTCGAGATTGCCGGTTGGCTCATCAGCCAAAATTATTGCGGGATTATTGATAACCGCGCGAGCCAGCGCGACGCGCTGCTGTTCGCCGCCGGAGAGTTCGAGCGGTTTGTTATTGATTTTATTTTCCAGTTTCAAAAGCCGCAGAACCTCGCGCCGCCGCTCCGCATTTCCGCCGCCGTTGCCCGTATGAATTCTTTCGGCTAACTTCAAATTGCCGTCCGCCGTGAGCGTCGGGAAAAGGTTAAATCGCTGAAATACGAAACCGATTTTGCGCCGCCGTATGTCGGTGCGCTGCGCGTCCGTTACCTTCGATAAATCTTCGCCGTCAATGATAATTGTGCCGCTCGTCGGACTAAGCAGACCGCCCAAAAGATGCAGCAAAGTTGATTTGCCGCAGCCGGATTGTCCCATAATGGCGACGAACTCGCCCGATTGAACCGCGATGGAAACACTACGCAGAGCTTGCGTTTCGACTTTGCCGACTTTATAAGTTTTCGATAGATTTTCGGTTTGTAGAATTGTATTCATTAACGACAATCGGCTAACGACAATCGGCAACAGCAAAACAAAACTTTGCCTTTTACTTTTTGTTTTCGGTTTGTGCTGCTTGATTTTCGGCTGGCGATTTTTGGTTTTTTATTTCCTGCAGTTTTTTATCCAAATCAACTTCCTGCAAATTCCAACTGTTTTGCAGCACAAAAACCTCGGCGTCATAAGTTTTGCCGATTGAGACGCTTTCGGGCGATTGGTAAGTCAGACTCATTTTATATTTCTCTTTCGGGCGCGTCACTTCGATTCGCAAAGGCAAATTGTCATACTCGCCCGTTGCGGTCAAATTGCCCGTCTTACCGTAGGTGATGTCCGATTCGATTTCACCTTTTTCGTCAAAAATCTGCTGTCTCGCTAACCTGACCGTGCCAACCCGGTCGAACCAGAAACGGCGCGAAACGGTCAAACTGCCGTCCGCATTTTTGCGAAGCTCGTCAAGCAGATAATAACCGCGAAAGACGTTTCTTAAAGGCGATTTTTTTCCCACGTCCAGATTTTCTTCCTGCTGCTGAATCGTGCTTTGCGAATAAGAAAAATTCGTCTGGTCAACCGGGCGCATCAGCATCGCGTCGGTAAAATGCTGCGGGCGAAGATTGGAAAAGGCATTGACGTTTTGTTTGATGTCTTCGCCCTTACCGTTGCCGTCAAAATCCATCCGGCTGACTTCAGCCTGCAAACTCGAATAATCAGCATCGTTCGTTCCCGAAACGAATTTTTTGTATTTTCCGCTGCCGCCGTCTTCGAGAACCGCTACGCGAAACCGCTCGCCGTCGGAAGTCATCTGCGCGACATCGGTTTTGATAATTGGAATCTGAACTTTTAATAAAATTTTTCCCGGACGCTGAACGACGACTTCGCCGTCCGCCCTTCTGTATTTTTCGGCAATACCGAGTTCAGCGTAAGAATTATCTTCAAACTGCAAATCCATTTTCGCCCGCATCGAATTAACCCGCGCGAAACGATCAACCTGTTCAAGAAGCTGCGCCGGCGCTGCGTCTTCGACCTTCAGCAAAGTCGGGCGGCTGTCTTTCGTACTCGGCTTGATGCAGCCGATTGAAAACAAAACGAATGATAAGAGGAGAATGACTGGTATGTGCCGAAAGAAATTTCGTCTGAACATTTGTTTCTGATGTCCGCTGAAAAATGCCTGTTGTCTTAAAAATACTCTCACAAAATCCTCGATAAATAACGCCCGATTATATTAAAACGAAAATAATATCACGCGGGAACGGTTTGTCCTAACAATCAAAAGAGACGACCCGAGCAAACTCTTTTGCTCTGCGCCGACGAAAATTATCAGAACGCTGACAAATTTTCTAAAGTATCACAGATGTAGATTTATTCGGAAAAATGCGGATCAAAAAAGATTTTGTTACAATCTGTCATTTGTTCTCGAACACCAAAAATTATTGATTATAAAATAAAATGGAACAAGTAAATATCGGAATCATCGGCGGCAGCGGCTTATATCAGATGCCGGAATTGAAAAACGTCAGAGAAATCGAAGTTGACACGCCATTCGGCAAACCGTCGGACGCTTTTATCGTCGGCGAATTGGAAGAGGTGAAAGTCGCGTTTTTGCCGCGCCACGGACGCGGACATAAACTCACGCCGACGGAACTTCCCTTTCGCGCCAACATCTACGCGATGAAACTTTTGGGCGTGGATTACATTTTATCGGTGTCGGCGGTTGGAAGTCTTCAGGAACAATACGCGCCGACCGATATGGTGATTCCCGACCAATTTTTTGATAGAACACGCGCTCGCGCCGAAGAATCTACATTTTTCGGCAACGGCATCGTCGGACACATTACTTTTTCGCATCCGGTCTGTGCGGAACTTGGCGGGATTTTGGAGGAAAGCTGCAAAACAATTGACGGATTAAAAGTGCATCGCGGCGGAACGTATCTGTGTATGGAAGGTCCGGCGTTTTCGACGAAAGCCGAATCGAATGTTTATAGAAGCTGGGGAATGGACATTATCGGGATGACGAATTTGCAGGAGGCGAAACTCGCCCGCGAAGCCGAAATCGCTTACGCGACTTTGGCTTTAGTCACTGATTACGATTGCTGGCACGAAACGCACGACTCGGTTTCGGTGGAAATGGTTATCGAATACCTGCACAAAAATGTGCGGAACGCGCAGCTCGTTTTGAAGGAAGCCGTCAAACGTGTGGCAGCCAAGAACACGCCGAATCCGTTTGCAGGCGCAACTAAAAATGCTATTTTCACGCAGCCCGCCGATTGGAACCGGGAGACGGCGAAAAAACTCGAAGCGATTATCGGAAAATACGCGGCGAAATAGTTCGCTGGGGAAAACTTTTCGCCACCTTAAAACATCTTTACAATCGTTATGAAAAGAAATTTATTAGTTTTAGCCATTGTGATTTTCGGTTTTTCAGCCGTTGGAAATTCCGTTTTCGCGCAAAAGCAAATCGAACCGCAAATCCAGCGCGACCCGATTCTTGAAGCCGACGCGAGCCATAATCTGGAAGTCGCCAACCAGTATTTCAAAACCAAAAAAGCCTATAAAGCTGTGCTGATGCGCTTTGAAGAAACCTTCGCTGCTTACCCCGATTTTTCCAAAATGGACGAATTTTTATATCTGGCGGGGATGAGCAGTTATTATCTTTCGGAAAATAAAGGCAAGCAAAAAATTGACGCGAAATCGGAAGACGAAAAGAAAAAATTCGCTCCCGAAAAATTGCGAGAAGACGCGACGGCTTATTTAGCGCAACTCATCGAAAAATATCCGCAAAGCCAATATAAAACCGAAGCCGAGAAAACCTTGAAAACGCTCGAAGCGAAAAAATGAACTTAAATCAAGTTACGGTTTTCTCGAACGATGTCGCCGCGTCCGTTGAATTTTATAAAAAACTCGGATTGAAATTGATTGTTGATTCCGCGCCGCGCTACGTGCGTATTGAGTGTCCTAACGGCGAGGCTACTTTTTCCGTTCATTACACCGAAAATCCTACTCCGTCCGAAACTATCGTTTATTTTGAATGCGAAGACTTGGACGCGCGGGTCGAGGAATTAAAACAACTCGGCTTGCAGTTTGAATCCGAACCGACAGATCAAACTTGGCTGTGGCGCGAAAGCCGTCTCAAAGACCCAAGCGGCAACCGAATCTGTCTTTTCTACGCGGGCGAAAATCGCCAAAACCCGCCGTGGCGTGTAAAATCATAAAATTAAGTTTTACATCAAAATTAAAAATCAATTTTAACTAAAGGAAACGATTTAAATATGTCTTTAACAGTTGTAGGATCGGTCGCGTTCGACGCTCTGGAAACGCCGTTCGGCAAGCGCGACAAACTGCTCGGCGGCGCGGGAACGCACTTTGCGCTGTCGTCGAGTTTTTTTACGGACGTGCGCGTCATCGGTGTCGTCGGCAGCGATTTTACCGACGAAGAATGGGCGGTTTTCAAACGTCACAAAATTAATACGGATGACGTTGAAGTCGTCAAGGACGGCAAAACATTTTTCTGGCGCGGGCGTTACGATTACGATTTGAACACGGCGCATACGCTGGAGACGCAGCTTAATGTGTTTGAAACTTTTCAGCCGAAATTGTCGGACGAATCGAAAAGCGCGCGGCTTTTATTTTTGGCAAATATCTTGCCGATGCTGCAAAAAGAAGTGCGCGAGCAGTGTGCGGATACCGAATTCGTAGCGATGGACACGATGAATTTTTGGATTGATTCGATGAAAGACGCGGTTATCGAAACTATCAAAGTCGTGGATTGCGTCATCATCAACGATGCCGAAGCCAGACAATTGGCAGACGAGCCGAACATTCATAAAGCCGCGACAAAGATTATGGAAATCGGCGATCTTCGGGCGTTGGTAATCAAACGCGGCGAATACGGCGCGGCACTTTTCACGAAAGAAAATTACTTTGCGATTCCCGCCTTTCCGCTCGAATCGGTTTTTGACCCGACCGGCGCGGGCGATACGTTCGCCGGCGGTTTTATGGGTTATCTCGCCAGCCAGGTCGAAATCACCGAAGACACTTTGCGCCGCGCGATGGTTTACGGAACGGTGATGGCTTCGTTCAACGTCGAGGAATTCGGCACCGAACGAGTTGACCGTTTGACACACGAGGAAATCAACGAGCGTTTTCGCCAATTCAAACGACTGACGCATTTTGAAGAAATCCCGTTTGAACGCGCAACTTCCGCCTGATTGGATTTTCACCAAAGAGAGAACATTGAGGAAAAGAATTAGCCACGAAAAAACACGAAGCAGCACGAAAATTTTTGGATTTTATTTCGTGTTACTTCGCGTTTTTTCGCGGTTAAAAATTCCTGTGTTCTTGCGCCTCTATGGTGAATTTTCTTTTGATAAGGTAATATTTCAAATCTATGCTCGAAAACAAAACGGGAATGATTTTCGGCGTCGCCAACCAGCGTTCAATCGCGTGGGCGTGCGCTCAGGCGTGTGCCGAACAAGGCGCGAAGATGGCTTTTACGTATCAAGGCGAACGCCTGAAAGAGAACGTCGAGAAATTAACTGCTAATTTGGACGGCGCGGTTGTCGTGCCGTGCGACGTGACGAATCAGGCGGATGTTGATGCGGCTTTTCAGACGGTCGGAAACGAATTCGGCAAGCTCGATTTTTTGATTCATTCCATCGCGTTCGCGCCGAAAGAAGCGCTCGAAGGTGAGTTCGTGATGACCACGCGCGAAGCGTTTCAGACGGCGCTCGAAATCAGCGCCTTTTCCTTAACGCAGCTTGCGCTCGCCGCGATGCCGCTGATGAAGAACGGCGGCAGCATCGTTTCGATGAGTTACTACGGCGCGGAAAAAGTCGTGCCGAATTATAACGTGATGGGCGTGGCGAAAGCTGCGCTCGAAGCCTCGACTCGTTATCTAGCGGAAGATTTAGGCAAACACAACATCCGCGTCAATGCGATCAGCGCCGGACCGCTCAATACGCTTTCGGCGCGCGGCGTCAAAGGAATGGGCGCGATGCTCAAACACATCGCGGCTAACGCGCCGCTGCGCCGCAATGTCGAAGCCCGCGAAGTCGGCAACACCGCTTTGTTTTTAGTCAGCGATTTGTCGTCGGCGATCACCGGCGAAACGATTTACGTTGACTGCGGCTTTAACATCATCGGCATCCAACGCCACTTTGACGAAGCCTAAAGAAGGATAGCTACGAAAAGTCACAAAAGGCGCAGAAAATTTTTGTGACTTTCGTGCCTTTTTGCGGCTAATCATCTTTTATAAAATCTAAACTCAAAAAATTTATCAATGACAACGAAAAAGAAAATACAAACCAAACCAAAAATCAAACCTCCGATAACCGAACAGCCGCAAGAACCGGAAACCGTTGCCGAAGCAAAGGAGATGGAAAAAAATCCTTACTGGCTGACGACCGAAGACGAAGTTTTGTTGCGTTCGCCCGAACCGGACGACATCTTTAAAAGCTCGGATTCGTGGCGCGTGTTTCGGATTCTGGGCGAATTCGTCAACGGCTTTGACAGTTTAGCGACAATTACGCATGGCGTTTCCGTGTTCGGTTCGGCGCGCACGACTGAAGACAATGAACATTACAAAGCGGCGCGCGAAACAGGTAGGTTATTAGCCGAAGCGGGTTTTGAAGTTATTACGGGCGGCGGACCCGGAATTATGGAAGCGGCGAACCGCGGCGCGTTCGAGGCGGGAAAAGTGTCGGTCGGTTGCAACATCGAACTGCCGTTCGAGCAATCGGCAAATCCGTATCAAACAAAATCTCTGACGTTCAAGTATTTCTTTGTTCGCAAAACGATGTTTATTAAATACTCAAATGCGTATGTAATTTTTCCCGGCGGTTTCGGCACGATGGACGAAGTTTTTGAAGCGTTGACGCTGATTCAGACTAGAAAAATTCGCAACTTTCCGGTCGTGCTGTTCGGTTCAAGTTACTGGAAGGGGTTGTTGGCGTGGCTCACTTCGACGATGCTGAACGAAAAAAATATCAATCCTGAAGATTTATCATTGATGCACCTGACCGATTCGCCGAAGGACGCAGTTGATTTTATTACCAAATGCTGCGGGTTCGATAAAAAGGGATGAGGGATGAAAGATAAGGGATGAATAAAGCAATAGTCATCAATTACTATTCATCGTTCATCCTTTAATTTCTTCATCCAACTAAGATAATTTTTCGAAACTCGTTCCGCCGCGAGCGCGACGATTTCTGGCACCTCGTAACTGTGATTTGTTTCGATGAATTTTTCGAGTTCATCGTATTTACCCGCGAGAGTTTTGATTAAAAGCAGGTGTTCAGAGTCCGCCTGAATTTGGTTTTCCCAAAAGTAAAACGATTTCATCGGCGGCAAAACCTGAACACAGGCGGCGAGTTTCGCTTGGACGATTTTCCGCGCTATGGTTTCTGCTTCTTCCGCGTTCGGAACGGTCGTCAAAACCACAATAACGCCGGAACTCATAATTTATTTTTGCTGCTTCGCCGCGCCAGATTCATCAAATCTTCGGGCATCCATTTGTTCAAATTTTTCTCTTCGGCTTCGGCAATTCCCTTGTGCCGATTGCGCCATTCTTTTTCCGGCGCGTCCTCGCGCATAGATTCTTTCGGGAAATTTTCCACTTGTTCGAGACTGATGATAATGCCGTGCGCGATTTCCGCCCAATCTTCGGTTTGGATGCCGCGCAGAACAATCGGCAGCCCCGCTGTCCAATCTTCTTCCGGCGCGATGTTGTCGTATTCGGGAATCGTCAAAAACGCAGGCGCGGGAAACGGTTTGCCGGAAAACTCGCTAACGATTTGCGATTTCACGTCCGCGTAAGACGCATTCGGTTCGGCGCGTCTCATTTCCAGAGCGCGGCGGAAAATATCTGATACGGTTGCTTGTGCCATTTTTATTAAAATAAAATCTCCTCAAAATGTTAACGAAAAATCAATCACAGATTAGCACAGACGAGCGCGGATAAAAACCGATTCGCCGGTAATTTTTCCTAATTATTTATGCTAATCTGTGATTACCTGCGGTTAAACTTTTATGCGAAAATTGATTTACCAACTGCATCTGTGGCTTGGCTTGCTCGTCTCCGTTCCCGTTCTGGCGTGGGCATTGAGCGGTTTTTTGTATGCCTTGCCGAACACGGTCGAAGGCAATAAGATTGACGTGATTGATCAGTCGAGAGTGAAAATCGCGCCGCTTGATGCGATAAACAAAGCGCACGAATTAGCCGGAAAAACTTTGCCGACGACCGCTTTGACTTTGCTGATGCGCGACGGCAAGCCGTATTATCAAGCGGTGGGCGGAATGGGAATGGATTCGATTCTTGTTGACGCGGAAACGGGCGAAGTCTTAATCACGCCCGAACCGAAACTCGCCACGCGCTTTTTCCGCCAGGCGCATTTTTATTACTTCGCTGGTTCGTGGCAGACAACGCTTTTAATCGTCTTTTCCTTGTTGGCGTGTTTTTCCGCCTTAACGGGAATTTATTTGAATTGTGTTCATTGGTTCGGAAGCAAAAGAAATAAACCGACGAAAAGAGCGTTTTGGGAATAGCGCGCAACTGATATTTTTGCTCGTCAACAAAATTATTTAATTCTTTCAAAAGTATCGTCTTGAAAATAAACGCGCGTTCGCCTTCGGGCAATTTTTTCTTGTCAATCTGCATCTGAAAAGTTAGTCTTTCACTAAAAGGAAAAAACTTATGAAAACGCTTTTAGCTTTAGCAATTATGTTACTCGGTTTCTCATCCGCGTCGGCGCAGACCGAGCAAGCTCCGATTCTTGAAAAGGAAATCAAGTATAAAGATTGGACATATAAATCAGTCCGCGACGACAAAACGATAAATCTGCGCGAGTTTGCGAACAATAAAAAACTCGTGATGGTCGTTTATTTCGCGCCGTGGTGTCCGAACTGGAAACACGAAGCGCCGTTCGCGCAGAAACTCTACGAGAAATATAAAGCAAACGGTTTTGACGTCATCGGCGTTGGCGAATACGATACGGTGGCGGCGATGAAAACGCATCTTGACCAGTTTAAAATCACGTTTCCCGCCGTTTACGAATCGGACGCGCGCGAGGCGAAACAAAAAACTCCGCATTACGAATATCGTAAAGCCGTCGGCGACGCGCGCGGCTGGGGTTCGCCGTGGAATATCTTTCTCGAACCGGCGAAGCTGACGAAAAAAGGCGATGTTTTGACTGAAAAAACTTTCATCGTCAACGGCGAGTTGATTGAAGCCGAAACGGAAAAATTTGTGCGCGAAAAATTAGGCTTGCCCGCCGAAGAAAAAAAGACCGCCAAAACTACGAGCCAGACAATCGAAGCCTGCGAGCCGGAAAAAAAAGCGGTGAGTTTTGTAAAGCCATAGTTAGAAGAGTAAATTTTGTTGATGTCGGATTATCAAGCAGAAATTAACAAATTTGGTTTTGCCATTGTTCCGCAATTAATTGATGAAAAGCAAATTGTGAGACTCATTAACCATTTATCTGAACTTGGTAAGTTTTCATCTTCAAGAAAAAACGGAACCGCTTACGGCATAAGAAATTTATTTAATCTTTCGTCCGAAGTTCGAGCATTAGCGAAAAGCCGCAAAGTTAAAGATTTAGTCGAAAAAGTTCTGGGCGAAAACTAAAAAAACATCAGCGCGTAATTCATATTGAGTTTTCGGCGGAAACTTTACCGAATAATTTGGAATGGTATGGCTCATAAAATTTCGCTCACAATTTTATTTTTCATTCTGACCTCGATTGCCTTCGCGCAATCGGGGCGCATTAAATCGCCGGAAACTCCGGCGCCAACGCCGCGTCCGCGCGTTGTTTATTTGCCGACCTTAGAAACTAATTCGCCGCTTCCGAAACCGCAAATCACGCCAACGCCCACGCCGAAAATTGAAGAGGACGACGACGTAATTCGCGTCGAGTCCGCGCTCGTGCCGATTCCCGTTTCCGTTATAGATTCGACGGGCAAAGCGATTACCAATTTGCGGCTCGAAGATTTTGAGCTTTCGGTTGACGGCAAAGCGGCGGAAATCAGCGGCCTTTTTCGCTCGGACGCGCCTGTTCGTCTGGCGATGCTGTTCGACAACAGTTCGAGCGTCATCATCGCCCGCGAATTTGAAAAGGAAGCGGCAACCAGATTTTTCAAACGAGTGCTGCGTCCCGAAAAAGATTTGGCGGCTTTGTTTTCCGTTTCGACCGGAACGCGGCTCGAACAGCCTTTGACTAAAAACTCCAATCAACTCGCCCAGGCAATCGAAAATTTCCCGCTGCCGCAGGGCGCGACCGCTCTGCTCGACGGCATTATCAAAGCCGCCGATTATTTGAAGGAAGTTGAAGGTCGGCGCGTGATCGTGATTGTCTCAGACGGCGACGATACGATTTCCGATTCTACTTTCGAGCAAGCCGTCCGCGCCGCATCTGCCGCAAACTGTCAGGTTTACGTGGTCAAGACGACTGACTTTGAGAATTTCAAACGCACCGGCGGGCGCGGCGGCAACGCCAACATCCGCGCTCTTTCAGCCGAACGCCGGATGCAGGAACTCGCGCTGCAAACCGGCGGCGCGGTTTATTCGCCGATTGACGAACGCGAACTCGACCAGGCATTTAATCAAATCTCCGCCGAACTCTCACAGCAATACGTCTTAAATTATTACCCCGAAGAGACCGGCAAATCGAACGAATTCCGCACGATCTCGCTGAAGGTGAAGAAGCGCGAAAACTTGACGGTCAGAACGCGCAAAGGTTATTACATTTCAAAAAATAAGTCGTAAATAGTAAATCCTAAAAGGTGAGTAGATTGTTCGCAGTCGGATTTTACTATTCACGATTCACGATTTACTATTGACGAAATTATGTTGGAAGAATACCTGCGCCAATTTCTCGAACATTTGCGCTACGAGCGCAACGTCAGCCAGCACACTCTGCGAAATTATTCGAGCGACCTCGAACAGTTTCACCACGCAATCGCGCCGCCGAAACCCGACGGCACGCGCCAGCAAATCGCCGTTAAAGATATTGATCATTTGACTATTCGTGAATGGATGGCAAATCTGCACGGCGAGAATAAAAAGAAAACTTCGATTGCCAGAAAGCTCGCCTCTCTCCGCACATTTTTCCAATTTCTCATCCGCGAAGGCGTGTTGGATAACAATCCGGCGAAGCTCGTCGCCACGCCGCGAGTTGAAAGAAAACTGCCGACGCATCTTTCGATGGAAGATGCCGTTCGCTTTATCGAAACGCCGGATTTGGAAACGGATTTGGGCAAGCGAGATAGAGCGATTTTAGAATTTCTTTACGCGACCGGAATGCGCGTCGGCGAACTTGTCAATCTGAATTTAAAGGATATTGATTTCCGCGAAAAACTGGTGCGCGTGACGGGAAAAAGAAAAAAGCAACGCATACTTCCCTTCGGCGAGCCGTCCTTGCAGGCGTTAATGTTCTACTTAAACGAAGCCCGCGCCGATTTTCTTGCCAATTGTCCGCCCGCCGAACGCGACGATCAAGCCGTGTTTCTGAATTACCAGGGAACGCGCATCACAACTCGGTCGGTCGGTCGAATGGTTGATAAATACATCCGCATCTGCGCCGAAATCAACCGCGACATCTCGCCGCACAGCTTGCGTCATTCGTTCGCCACACACTTATTAGATTCGGGCGCGGACTTGCGCGACATTCAGGAATTGCTCGGACATGCCCGCCTTTCGACGACGCAGATTTACACGCACGTTTCAATGGAGAAATTGATTGAAGTCTATGACCGGGCACATCCGAAAGCGT
Organism: Pyrinomonadaceae bacterium; assembly: GCA_030448055.1. Classification (GTDB taxonomy): domain Bacteria; phylum Acidobacteriota; class Blastocatellia; order Pyrinomonadales; family Pyrinomonadaceae. The sequence goes on along the minus strand of JAUJNR010000001.1, from coordinate 401,650 downwards.
AGAAATTAAAGAAACAAGATTATGAAAATTCTATTCCATTTCCGATTTTTTTTATCGTTAATTTGTTTATCTGCTTTTGCTTCAACAACTGTCGCGCAGGAAAAGCAGCGAGCGTTGAAGTTTGATGAATTTCATGATGTCGTTGAAAACCAATTTTATTCAGACCGCGATGAACTTAGTTTTAGACAGCGAATTGAACGATTTTCTAAGCAATTAGAAAAGGAACGCGGCGTAAAGGCTTACGTAATTTATTACAAAGCCCGAATTAGTAACAGCGATGTCTCGCGCGACTTCATCAACCAGATAAACGGAATTAAATACAGAATCCAAAACCTTGACGAAATTAAAGTTGAAGAGACGGTTATCGCTGAGGGCGGCTATCGAGAAAGAAATACGGTTGAATTCTGGATTGTCCCGAAAAACGCCGAACCGCCCGCGCCGACGCCGACTCTGGAAAAATCAGAAACTTTTGTTTGTCGGAATATAAACGTCTATAGCGATGTCCCGCTTTCCGAAGCGGAAACGATTAACTTCTCTGTTTCAACTTATAACTTTGAAGGCATAGATAATTACTCTTTAACATGGAAAGTTTCCGCCGGCGAAATTGTTCGAGGTCAGGGAACAAATGAAATTAAAGTCAAATTAAATAATTCTAGCGTGAAGCGGATAACTGCATTCGTCGAAGTCAGCGGTTTGCCTTACCCATGTCAAAAAGTTTTTTCGGCAACAGGTGAACCGCAAGGCAAACTACATCTGACTGACAGTTTCGGACCAATTCCTAATGGCGAAACGAGATCAAGATTAGATAGTTTTTTAGTGACCTTGCAAAATAATCCGACGGCAAAAGGATATATCATCGTTTACGGGAATCGCGCTGAAGGCAATCGAGATGCAGAAAGACGGATTACTTTATACAAAAATCATTTCACCTTTCGTAATTTTGATGTGAGCCGCATTGATATTGTGCGATGCGGTTTTCGTGAGGAAATTTCTTCCGAATTATGGCTCTATTTTGACGATGCGGAAAAGCCGGTTCCAACGCCGACGGTTGATGAGAAATTTGTCGTCGTTCCCAAACCCGCGAGAAAACCACGCCCACGTAGAAAATAAAGCGAAAACTTTTTTTCTAATGCGCTGGCGGGCGGTCTCGATGCCACGGCACTTTGAAGCGGAAAAGGTTAGCGATGGTGCGCGTCGGGTTGAGCAGCCCGCGGCTGAAAATTTTGACGTAAAAATTATCCGTGTATCGTTCGATGCCCTTTATAATGAAGCGGTCAATCGCGTCTTCGCCGATGAGCCAAGCCGTGCCAACCGTCGGCGTGACCACAATGTCAATGTAAGTTTGCTTGCCTTTCAAGCCGACGTTGCCGATTGATGCCTGGCTAACAGGACCGATTTCAAACTGCGTTGACCACGCCGCCGACCACGCCAGCGCTTTCAGACGGCTGCGCCAATAATCGCCAGAGGCGCCGAACTGTTGCTTCAAACCTTTCGGGTCGTTTTGAATTTGGATGTATCCGAGAAACGAACCCTGCATCGGGTGCGCAATGTAGTTGGTAAAAAATCTGCCGCCGTCCGCCCAGCCGTGTAAGGACTTGACCGATTTAACGTAATCTTTCCAAAATTTTCCTTTGATAGATTCGCGCGTTTTCGGCTGCGTGAAAGCGTAACCGTGCTGGATGGCAAGAAACATCATCGTTTGACCAATCGCCGACCGCCAGCGAAAATTTTCCGCTCTGACATCTTGCGCGTCGTCGGGCGAGGCGGAGTTTTTTATATCGTCTAGTGAACGGGTGTTCGCCGCCGAACGCGACGAAAATTCGTAGGCGTCAACGGCTGTCGAATCTTTAAAATCAATCTGTCTTTTCCGTTCGCCGGTCGAAGGAAAATGATAGGCGAAACCGTCGTTTTCCGTTTCGAGATTTGCGCGCAACCGTTCGCTTTTTTCTTCGGCAACATCGCTGTCGCCTTTATTTACAAAGATGTTCGTTTCGCGGCGGTCATTGATTCGAGGCGCATTCGTCGTTTCGTCAAGGCGCGATTTTTCCGAAACCATATCAACTTTCGCTTCAAGAGTTTTCGGTTGCGATTCACCGAGAGAGATTTGTTCCCGCGTTTCGTTTTGGGCTGATACGGTCGGCGAATAAATCGCCCACAAAATTATTAGGGAAAGAAAAATAAAACTCTTTCCTGCATCTAAAGACATTTTTGTTTACCTCGCGGGAGAAAGGAATGAAAAGTATCTTTACAGTTTACATCATTTCCGATTCGTCAATGTCGAAATTGGCGTAGATGTTTTGCACGTCGTCGTTGTCGTCAACTGCTTCGTAGAGTTTAAGCATTCGCTTCGCGTCGTCGCCCGTCAGCTTGATGTAGTTTTGCGGAATCATCGAAACTTCCGCCGCCTGCGGTTCGATGCCCGCCGCTTTGACGGCTTCGCTGACGGCTTCGTAATTTTCCGGCGCGGTATAAATCTCAAATACGTCGCCTTCGTCAGAAACGTCGTCGGCGCCGGCTTCGATGGCGATTTCAAAAAGTTCGTCTTCCGGTTTGGTGGCTTTATCAACGATAATTAGACCTTTTTTGTCGAACATCCAAGCGACCGAACCCGATTCACCCAAATTGCCGCCGTTTTTTGAAAACAGATGCCGAAGTTCGGCGACCGTTCGGTTACGGTTGTCGGTCATCGTTTCGATCAAGACCGCCACGCCGCCGATGCCGTAACCTTCGTAAGTGATTTCCTCGTAATTGACGCCTTCGAGTTCGCCCGTGCCGCGTTTTATCGCGCGCTCAATTGTGTCGTTCGGCATATTTTGCGCTTTGGCATCGTTCACGGCTTTTCTCAGACGCGCGTTCGCTTCAACGTCGCCGCTGCCGCCGGTTCTGGCTGCAACGGTGATTTCTTTAATCAGCTTGGTGAAAATTTTGCCGCGCTTCGCATCCAGCGCGCCTTTTTTGTGTTTGATGGTATGCCACTTGGAATGTCCAGACATTTGTTAATCGTTCCTGATTTTTAGATTCTTGAAGAATTATCGAAAGGGAAAGAATATCACGCTGTTTTTACGTCGGGCAAATTTGCCGCCCACGCGCCGACGATTTTTATTTGTTTGATTTTTGAAGCTTGACCTTTAAGAATTTTAATCGCGCTTTTTGTCACACCGAAATGCTTCGCCAAAATTTTTATCAATTCCGCGTTTGCCGCGCCGTCAATTGGCAGCGCGTTTATTTTGACTTTCAACGCGCCGTTCATTTCGCCGACAATCTCACTTTTCGACGACTTCAGGATGACGCGCACCACAAAAATGAACGCGCCGTCTTTTTCGGTGAATTGAATCACTAATAAACGAAGGTGCGCAAGATTATCGTCTGCAAAAATCCGAGCAGAAGAAGAACGAGCATCGCGGAAATATCGAACATTCCGATTGGCGGAACGAGACGCTGCACCGGAATCAAAACCGGGTCGGTTACGCGCCGCACAAAACCGAGAAAAGTATTGCGCGTAAATACGAACCACGAGGCGAGGAAACGGATGAAAATAAACAAAATATAAACGCTGACCAGGGCGTAAAGCACAAAACCGATTAACGCCTTGGCGTTATTTCTTAAAATCGCGTCGGTCAATCCGTCAACGATAAAAAACGTATTGCCGATGATTTGCAAGGTGAAATAAGCCAGCACGATTGATAAAAAAATTGTCACGAGCGGCGCAAGCCGCGTGTCAACGCGAAAAGTCGCCAGCAACCGCGCCGCCGGGTAAACAAAGCGGTCGGTCGCTTTTTTCAGGTTGTAGGAAAATCTGCCGACCGCGCCGAACGGATTCGGGTCGGAATAATTAAAAATCAAACGCAGAATCAAAGCGACGACAAAAACGAGCATCGCGTAAATAACAACCGTTTGAATTACCGGGTAAAACGTCGAAAGCATATAATTTAAGTCTAATGTTCAAAGTTCCAAGTCTCAAGTCCGAAATTACAGGTTTATAGTCAATCTGTCTTCGACTCAAGACTTACCGACTGCCGTTGTCCGAAAATCGCCGTGCCGACTCTAACGAGCGTCGCGCCTTCTTCAATCGCCGTTTCGAAATCGTGGCTCATCCCCATCGAAAGTTCGCCGTTCGGTATAATCTCCTCGCGGAGTTCGCGCAGTCTTTTAAAAAACGGACGAACCCGTTCGGCATCGTCGAAAAAGGGCGGAATAATCATTAAGCCGTCGAATTTTAGACGCTTGCAGGTTTGCAAAAATGCAACCAGATTCGGCAAATCGTTTTCTTTGACGCCGTTTTTTGTCGTTTCGCCCGCCAAATCAATTTGCACCAGAACCGACAAGTTCGTTTTGTTCTCCTCAATGCAGATACGCTCCAATCGTTCGGCGAGTTCGACCGAATCGAGCGTGTGAATCATATCAAAAAGTTTAACCGCTCGTCTGGCTTTGTTCGTTTGCAGATGTCCGATGAGATGCCAAGCGACTTTACCCAGCCCGATTTCCGAAATTTTCCGGTCGGCTTCCTGCACTTTATTTTCGCCGAAGATGCGCGCGCCGGCGGCAATCGCTTTACGCAAAACTTCCGCCGGGTGCGTTTTGCTAACGGCGACGAGTTTTATTTCATCGGCACGTCGCCCGCTTTTTTGCGCCGCTTGTTCGATTTTTCTTCTAACTTCCGCCAAGTTCTCACAAAGGAGATTTTGCATAATTTAAATATAGCAAAACCGAGCGTCGTTCTTAAATTTCTCGCGTTAAATTCGTATCATACGCTTTCACCTATCTAAATTTTATTATCAATACTCTTCGCGTAAAAGTAGCGTAGTTGAACTTCTACCAGACTCAGTTATTAGCCACACCTAACGTCTTTAGAAGTTTTGTAACTTGAAAGAATACGAAAACTTTCTTAATTTGTAAGCATTATTCGATTATTTTATTAGCGTCGGTGTGTAGTTTTGTGTCACAGCGCTGGATTGGAATTCTACTTCTTCTCTGACTCTCTTATCGGCTGTTACTAACTTTTTTTGGCATTCTATTTGCACGTTCTCGGCTCAACACTGATTATTGTTGTAATTGTGTATTATTTTACAATAGAGTTTAACAAGATTATGCCTAAAAAAATTCTTATCGTGGAAGATTATGCCGACGCGCTCAGTTTTATGAAGTTTTTAATTGAAAGCTATGGCTATCAGACTCTCGAAGCATCGGACGGTGAGCAGGCAGTTCAAATGGTTCAGCTGGAACAACCTGACCTCATATTAATGGATTTAGCAATGCCTATTATGGATGGATTGGCTGCGACACGAGTCATTAGAGGATTTGATAAAACAGCTAAATTACCGATTATAGCCGTTACAGCTCACGGAAAATCTTTTTATAAACAAGCTTTAGAGGCAGGTTGTGATGATCTGATAAGCAAACCGATAGATTTTACTGTCCTTGAGCCTGTTCTAAATCAATATCTTGGGCATTGAGATTATATGGATAAAGGCTTTTAAGGCAGCCGCAAATTCCATCATCACGCACTTAGTAAATAATTTCAGATATTACCTGAAAATGAATGAGGTTTCACCTCATCTTTAATCTTTAATAACTGCTATAAAGTCTAATTTTATAAACTCAAAAAGCCGCCTGAGAACATTTCCTCCGGTTGGCTTTTTTAGTTTATAAAGTTAGTTGGAAGAATCTACGCTTGTCGTATAGTTTATTTTTAATGCTTTTACTGTTGTGACGGTTAATCCTTCCGAGCGTTTGTGACAACAGTGGCAAACCTAATGCCATAAAGTTAAACCGCTTTGTCATGTCACTAAAATGAGTAAAAGATTAAAGAATCCGAAATGAGACAAAAGTATTTATCATGTTTAAAACTGTTTGTTAATAATACAGAGGTATTTGGGATTGGAGTTTTATTGATTGAATTTCATTCACTTCAGCCTCGTCTTGCACCAGTATTTAACAAACAAATAAGCAATGGTATAACGTGTTTTTTTGCCTGTGCAAGCCTTTAGCAGTAAAGTTTATTTTTCGGTTCCATCGCCTTGCTTCTTCTATCAGCTAATTTTCCTATTAACTTCTTTAAGATTTATCTTGCTTCCTCTTTACACTTTGCAGTTAGCTATATTGCCGTTTTCTTCCCTTTTGTATTTTTACACGCCACTCTAGCGACCCAATTTCCTGTCTTCTTATTTTCAAAATAGCTGTCCTAATTTTTCTCACATTTTCCCTTATTCGTTAGCTCTCTGCACAAATTCAGATTGCTCCACAAGTTGCTCCATTGAACATTCTAATGTGTGTGTTTTAGCCTGAATGAGCATAAGAAAGAAAAAGATTGACTTGCCATTTTGAGAGTTAAAAATTAAAGGTTGATGATATAAACCAATAAAAACCAATGTGTCCTTGAACTTCTTGCTTGAAATTCGTATTATCGAAATTCGCGCGGACGTGGCGGAACTGGTAGACGCGCAGGTCTCAGAAAACTCTGCACTTTTGCTAATCCTTAACACATTTTTCTTTGGACACTCAATAAAATCAATAACTTTTCAAATATCAAACACTCTAACATTTATTTTTATCAGTCAAAGTTGCGCCAATAGTTGCGCTTTGAACTAATGATTGCTGTGAGGGCTACTCAATTTCACCCTCTCATCTTTTTTATAACTTAATACTCACTCGGAAGCAAAACTGTAGTAGAACTTCTACAGGCTTCCGTAATGACCCAAATTTTCACGCCTTTGGAAGTCTTATAAGCTGACAGAATCCTAAATCCTTCTCTAACAGAAAAATCATTCTCTTCTGCATCTTCTTCGCAAACATTGCCCCAATTTCCCGTTGAATGTTTGGCTAGAAACTCATTTGCAGATTCGTTTGATTCTTCTAATACTTCTCTTGCCCCGACTGTCAGAAAAACCTGTCCAAGCGAAAATAAAACTTTTGGCTCATTCAAGATTTCTAGCTTGCGCCGAAACTTTAACCAAAAGTTTTTTTCATCTGTTGAAACAACCGGTAGAAAAGAATCAATCTGCTTGATAATCGCATTTCTTTCGGCTGTTTCTGCTTTTTCATAGAGAGCAAGCATCTGTTCAGATTGATAGGTTAAATACGCTTGTTTAGCGTCTTGTTGGGTTTGTGTTAAATTCATTGTTGCAATCTCCTGATTTTTGATTAGGGGTTAAGAGAGGCTTTCCTAGCTTGACGGTTTAGGAAAGCCTTTCGCTGTTAGGCTGTTTGACGTTTCAAACCTTGCCGGTAGATGTTAGCTGTCGCCGCGCCGATGATGTGGTAACAAACAAGCCCACGTTCGCTTGCTTTGCATTCACACAAGCCGAACTTTTCACCGTTCTGAACATCAAAACGGACGGTATAAGAATTAGAGTTATTTGCCGATTGAACGGAAAAAGTTCTATCAGCAATAAAGCGGACTCGCGGTTTTAGTTGTCGGCATCTTTCGATTGCCTTAGCAGTGTTTTCGGTGGTTAATTTAATCATTTTAATTTCCTCTTAAGTATTGGTTTCAGTTGTTTCCAACTAAGTATAATTGTAATATAGTTACGTAACTATTGCAAGTAAAAGTTGCGTAACTAAGCTAAAAATCATATAATTTTTTGAAAATAATTATGCCAACCGAATTAATCAGAAAACAGTTCTTATTGACCGAAGAAGAAAACTTAAAAATTGAACGAGAAGCTGAAAGTAAAGGCTTATCAGTATCAAATTTAACCCGAACCTTACACGGTTTAGAGCCATTGAAAAAAGGTGTGACAAGTAAGAAAGTCAAAGAAAGTTACACCAAAAGCAGACCGTCGAAAGTGAGAGGTGAAAAGTAATTTATAATTGGTGGAATCTTGTTGAAGATTTCTTCTTGCAATGGAAACTGTCGAAAGGAAATTTACTAAAAAGCAAAAAAATAATTCTTAAATTCCTATGAGTGAAAATCAGCTATCGAAATCAAGGGCTTTGGCAGCTAAAGTTATCTTTGCTTCCCTAAATATCCTCAAAGAAAAAGGTGGAGAACTTTCGGGACGTGAAGTTATTGACGAAGTTGAAAAAAGAGTAAATCTTGATGAATGGGCAAAAGAACGATATGAAAAAACTGGTTACATTAGGTGGCATTCGATACTTCATTTTTTCACCATAGATTGTATCAAAGCAGGATTCTTAGTGAAAAAGAAAGGTGTGTGGTTTTTAACTCCAGAAGGTGAAGATGCTTTGAAATTAGGTGAAATTGGATTGTTAAATGAAGCAACTAAAAAATATAAAGAGTGGAAGTTGAAAAAAGACCTTGCCTCCGAGCAAAATTTGATAGAAGAACAAACGAATGGAACTATTGAACGTGAACAAGAATTAGCTATTGATGAAATTGAACAATTAGCTTTAGACGGAATCAGGAAAACAATCAACACAAAAAATCCTTATGAGTTTCAAGACCTAGCTGCGGCTTTGTTACGCGCAATGGGGTATTTTACGCCTTTTGTCGCTCCACGCGGCAAAGATGGCGGAATTGATATTGTTGCATACCGAGACCCTTTAGGAACTCAAGCACCAAGAATCAAAATACAAATCAAACATCGAGAATCTTCAACGCCTGTGCAGGATGTCCGGCAACTAATGGGACTGCTTCAAAAGGATGGAGACGTTGGAATTTTCTTTTCTACAGGTGGATTTACACCCGATGCCAAAGCAACTGCAAGAAGTTCTCACGTTCACGTTGAACTAATTGACTTAGAGCGATTTATTAATCTTTGGCAAGAATTTTACGAGAAACTAACTGACGAAGATAAAGCAATGCTTCCCCTACTTCCAATTTATTTTATAGCTCCAAGTTCGTAAAACATTACATATATTAAAAGCATTCACTTTACCTTTTTCAATCTTGAATCAGATATGTATAAACTCAACCTGAAAACTTCTTACAAACCTGTTATTGAGTATTACGAAGCATTAGAGAAATTCAAGCATTTAGGAATTAAGCACGAAGGCGCGGTTCGTTCGGCTTTTCAAACATTGCTTGAATCTTGCGGAAAACAGTTCAATTGGACGTTAGTTCCCGAATACCAAAAGAAGCGACAAGGCAAACGGATTTCTATTGATGGCGCATTAGTTGACCAATTTACGCTTGCTCACGGCTATTGGGAAGCAAAAGATGAAAGCGACGATTTACGCAAGGAAGTAAAGAAGAAATTCGCCGTTGGTTATCCTAATGACAACATCATTTTCCAGTCGCCTGAAAGAGCGATTCTTTACCAGAACAACAAAGAGGCTTCTGATGCTGATTTGAATAATGCTGATGAACTTGTCAGGGTTTTAGAATTATTTTTCGATTATCAACCACCTGCTTACGAAGAATGGGAACAAGCCGTAAAACGCTTTCAAGAGCAACTTCCCGAACTCAGTGATGCTTTACTTCGAGTCATAGATGACGCAAGGGTAAACAATAAAGCCTTTGTTACTGCCTTTGATACCTTCTACGAGCTTTGCCGAACTTCAATCAATCCGAATCTTTCAGAAAAAGCAGTTGAAGAAATGCTCATTCAGCATCTTCTGACGGAAAGGATTTTCAGAACCGTTTTTCACAATTCAGAGTTCACGCAAAGAAACGTAATAGCTAAAGAAATCGAATCGGTTATTCGCGCTTTAACTTCGCAGAGTTTTAGCCGTGAAGAATTTCTAAAACGGTTTGACCATTTTTATAAAGCCATTGAAATTACAGCTTCGACAATAGACAGTTTTTCTGAGAAACAAACCTTTCTGAATAACATTTACGAAAGATTTTTTCAGGGCTTTTCCGTTAATGTCGCTGACACTCACGGCATTGTTTATACACCGCAGCCGATAGTTAATTTTATGGTCAAATCGGTTGAAGATATTCTTAAAACCGAGTTTGGAAAATCACTCTCAGATGAAAATGTTCATATTCTCGACCCTTTCGTTGGAACGGGAAATTTTCTTGTCCGTGTGATGGAAGAGATTAAACGCTCAAGCCTTGAACAAAAATATCAAAACGAGCTTCATTGCAACGAAGTAATGCTTTTGCCTTATTACATCGCTTCGATGAACATTGAACACGAATACTTTGAGAAAATCGGAAGCTATGAGCCGTTTGAAGGAATTTGCCTAGTTGATACTTTCGGACTTGCCGAAGCCGACCAACAAGCCCTTTCTTTTATGACGGAAGAAAACACGGAACGCATCAGAAAACAAAAGGCATCACCGATAACGGTTATCATCGGCAATCCGCCTTACAATGTCGGACAGCTAAACGAAAACGACAACAACAAAAATCGAAAGTATAAAGTTTTAGATAAAAGAGTTGCAGAAACTTACGCGAAGGATTCAACGGCGACAAATAAGAATGCGCTCTCAGACCCGTATGTAAAAGCAATACGTTGGGCAACCGACAGAATCAAAGATGATGGCATCGTTGCTCTTGTTACGAACAGCAGTTTTATAGATAAACGCACTTTTGACGGAATGCGGAAAAATTTAGGAAAGGATTTTGACCTAATCTATCTTATTGACCTCAAAGGCGATGTTCGTCAAGATTCGATGCGCGAAGGTATTCCGATTGGAGAGGCAAATACTATTTTCGGATTAGCGGCAATGGTTGGAATCTCTGTTTCTTTTTTCGTGAAACATAAAACCGATGATAAGACTTCCGAGAAAAAGCGCGGAATTTACTATTCTGAAGTTGATTGGAAAGCCAAACGAGTTGAGAAATTCAAATTCATCGAAGATGCTCAGACAATTTCAGAAATTAGAGCGAGAGAAATCAAACCGAATCAAAAGCACGATTGGTTGAACGAAGGAATGAATGATGAATTTGAAACATTCATTGCGCTTGGGAATAAAGAAGCCAAAGCAAGCAATAATGCTGAAGTCAAAACATTATTTAAGATTTACAGTCCTGGTGTTCAGACAAATCGAGACAATTGGCTTTATAATTTCAGAAATGAAAAATTGAAAAAAAGCATTGAAACATTTATCGAAACTTATAATGAACAGATTCGGAAATGGACTGAGGCTAAAAGAAACTCAAAATCAGTAGATGATTTTGTTCTTTATGATGATAAGAAAATTAAATGGAGTAGTAGTCTAAAACAATCTCTTATTCAAGGCGTTCGTGTAGAATTTGACAAAACAAAAATTCGTCAATCAGTTTATCGCCCTTTTACCCTTCAAAGTTTATATTTTGACGAAACGCTTGTGCATCGTTGCGGGAAAATGAGTTTGTTCTTGCCAATCGTCCAAAATGAATCTGAAAATAAAATTATTAGTATCGTTGCTGTTGGCGAATCTAAACCATTTCATTGTTTAATAACAAAATCACTGCCTGACCTACATTTAACAAGCACGACACAATGTTTTGCTTTTTACGTTTATGGCGAAGATGGAAACAACCGCCGCGAAAATATCACTGATTGGGCTTTAGAACAGTTTCAAACGCACTACAACGACAAGCAAATCACAAAATGGGACATCTTTTATTACACTTATGCCCTTTTGCATCATCCAGAATATCGTGAAAAATACTCTGCCAATCTCAAACGCGAATTGCCAAGAATACCTTACGCACCTGAATTTCATAGCTTTGCAGAAGCAGGTAAGAAACTTGCCAACCTTCACGTTAATTACGAAACCCAAGCCGAATACCCGCTTGAAATGGTTGAAAACGAATCGGAGCAGGTTGATTGGCGAGTTGAGAAGATGCGCTACAACAAAGACAAAACACAAATTGTCTATAATGATTTCCTGACACTGGCAGGAATACCGCTTGAGGCTCACGAATACCGTCTAGGAAACCGTTCCGCGCTCGATTGGATTGTTGACCAATACCAAGTTTCAACTGATAAACGCTCAGGCATCACCAACGACCCGAACCGTGAAGATGATAAACAATACATTGTAAAACTTGCAAAAAGGATTGTTACTGTTAGTTTAGAAACTACAAAAATAGTAAAAGCATTACCTAAAATTTAGTGGTTGTTATGGATATTCCACACTTGAGGTAGATTTTTCTTGGCTGCTGACATTCGGGCAAAAATTGCTGTCTTTGTGTGCTTTTATAGATGAAGCTATTGATAAAAAATGGAGGACTTCCCGAAATATCGTATAACTAATTTTATTTTTGAAATCAATTCCGAAAACTTCTTCCCTCTGTTTCTACCCTGTGCTATGATTCTGCCGATTTAACCTAATTAATGCTGAAAAAATAAATGTGAAACGGAGATTGAATTGTGGAAGAGTTGGTAATTATTGAATGGTCATTCTCGCCAGAAGATTACATTGAGCATAAGAATAAAGAGGGTAACATTGACTTTGATATTTCAGGCGGAAAAGTTAAGGTCTCCTTGCCTTTTTCAGTGTATAACGCGGATAAGAATATTCGTGAAAAACTACATAATCGAGTCAAAGCCTTTTTTGACGGTATGATGATTTCTAAACGTGAGCCTTATACGCTCTCGAAACCCAATACGATGGAAAGGCTCAGTCCAGACGGCAAAAAGCATTACACTATTTTTTTAGAAACTGGACATTTCGTTCTTACTGGGGGAGAGTTTCATTCTGTTCATAAAGATGCGGCAGGAAATATTATTAGAGATACGAAAGCTGAGAAAAAACAGGCGGAGCTTCAATTTGCAGAACTTTCGGCTAAACACGCGGATGACTTAACAGTTGGCAAATTGCTTCAAGCCTATAGAGCATCAATAAGCGACCCTGCAAATGAGCTTGTTCACCTTTATGAAATTAAGGAATCACTGAAAATAAGATTCAGTAATGAAAGCCATGCAAAAAAAGAGCTAGGCATCACTGACGATGATTGGAAACCGATAGGCAAATTTCCTAATGACGCTTCAATAAGACAAGGTAGACATCGTGGAAAGAGGCAAGGTGATTTGAGGGATGCAACCGAAGATGAACTAGCTACCGTAAGACAAACTGCTAAAGATATGATTCTCGCCTATCTTAAATACATAGATTGAGGATTGAATGCGTGTCAATGAAATACTCTTTACGCTTCTATAAATTACTCGCCAGTGACACCAAACAGGACAATCTATGTAATTAACCAATCGCCCGAACTTCTTAAAGCGTGGCGTGAGTTATCCGAATCTCAAAAACGTGCTGTCATAAAAGATTGTGAAACAGCAGAAGAAAGCGATGTGGAAAGGATTATTGAAGAAATCTCTGACGGGCAAAGAAGATTATTTTGAACTTATAAGTTTGAGTTTAACGCACTAACAACAGCCCTTAAACAATTTGAGGTAGAAGGTTTTAATAATAAAGATTCAATAAATTATTAAATTAAAGTTGAGTGTGTCAAAAATGCTTGGTTATGAAACAAGGAAGAGTCTCAGAAATGACCTTTTCGAGACATGTTTTCTCTGTTGCTCATTAAATACTTTTCCTTTTGTTCGCTATTTTACATAGTTAGCCCTCCAATGATGATACAATTCAGTAAGAACTTAAAATTTTACATTTAATAGGATTGTCCTGATTATTTGGTTTTGACTTAATGGAGAAACCAATGAACGACAATCTTTTATCCCAACACTCTTCAAAAGAACAACTCCGCAAAGAAAACATTACCGAAGTGGCGCAAGCCATAGAAGTCATACAGCAATCAGAAGAAGAATGGCGTTTGATGATTGAAAGCGCGACTGATTTCGCCATCTTCAAGGTTTCACCTGATGGTTTGATTTCATCTTGGAATATTGGTGCTGAACGTGTTTTCGGCTTCAAGGAAAGCGAAATCATTGGACAGCCGTTCGATACTTTATTTACGCCCGAAGACCGCGCTAGTGGAGCTCCGCAAAAGGAAATGGAAACCGCCCTCAAAGAAGGACGTGCCGATAATGAACGCTGGCACGTCCACCGTGACGGCTCACGCTTTTTTGCTTCGGGTGCGCTAATGCCGCTCAAGGGAGGGGCACAAGGCTTTGTTAAAATTGCTCGTGATTACACCAAAAAACTCGAAGTCGAAAAAGCAGCACTTGATAAGCGGATACTGCAAAAAATCGTCAAGACGCAGGAAGACGAACGAAAACGTATTGCCCGTGACCTTCATGACGAGCTCGGTCAACAGCTAGTTGCGCTCAGATTGAAACTCGAACAGGTGAGAAAACTTTGTGATAACGATGAGGAATTGGGTGCTAGAATTGATGATGTGCAGACAATGGCTCGGCAAATTGACCACGGGCTTGATTTCCTTGCCTGGGAACTTAGACCGAGTGTGCTGGATGATTTAGGATTATTTGCCGCCCTCCAAAAGTATGTCAAAGAATGGTCGCAACACTCAGGCACATCAGCCGACTTCATCACATCGAGCAAAAAAGCAATGCGCCTCCTGCCAGAAGCAGAAACGAATCTGTATCGCATCGCACAGGAAGCACTCAACAATACTCACAAGCATGCGAAAGCTAAACAAGTAGCTGTTGTGTTGGATAAGCGCGGTGATTCGATTGTTTTAATCATCGAGGATGACGGCATCGGTTTCAAGCCAGAAAACAAGAGAAATCGAAGCAAAGGATTAGGTCTAATGGGCATGCAGGAGAGAGCGTCTCTGATTGGCGGCAGCGTAGAGATTGAATCGGCACCGAAAAAGGGAACGACAATCCATGTTCGTGTTCCGATTATCAGTAGAAGGAATAACTCACCTAACGCTAAACAATAAAGCGTTTCAAAAACGCCGCCTTATGAAATCAATCGTTTAATTAGTAGTAATTGACAATCTAAGTGGTAGAAGTATGAGAAAAACAATATTGATAGTTGAAGATTATGCTGATGCGCGTAGCTTTATGAAATTTTTGATTGAAAGTTACGGTTATCGAACTCTCGAAGCATCGAATGGTCAGCAAGCAGTTGAAACGGTTCAGCAGGAGCATCCCGACCTTGTATTAATGGATTTAGCAATGCCCGTAATGGATGGCTTAACTGCCACTCGAATAATCAGAGGATGTGATGGAACAGCTAGATTACCGATTATAGCCGTTACAGCTCACGGAAAATCATTTTACAAACAAGCGTTAGAGGCTGGTTGCGATGATTTGATAAACAAACCGATTGACTTTGTTGCCTTTGAGCCTTTTTTGAATCAATATCTTGGGCATTAAGATTATACGGATAAAGGCTTTTAAATTAGCCGTAAGTTCTGCTTCATACTCTGAATAGGATTTGAAATAAAAGACAGTTTAAAGGACAATGTGTAGTTAATACAGGCAGTATAGCTATTAAGAGGTTGCGCTGCTCTAGCTTTTGAAATGTTAGTATCAGGAAATGGGCTAAGTTCTTCTTTCATATAAAACACATAACAAACGCTAGTTATATTGTATAGGAGTTACGCAGTTGAAACATTGTTAAACAAAACTTCATTGAAAACAAAAGGCTTATGGGAAATTGCTTTTATCGAAAAGCCTTGTAAATTGTTGATTTTTCGTTCAACTGCGTAACTCCTATTGTAAACAGTTGTGCTAACAAGATAATCTCATTCTCATTTTTAGCAACCTTATCGCATTTCCGACATCAAAGGTTGCTAGAATCCCATCAAGCGTTTTACGCCATAAATTCACGCTACAAGTTAATAGTTAATTTTTTTTCGTTTGAAGATAAATGCAATTATCAAAATGATTCTTATTGTTCGGTTATCAGTCTAAATTTTCTTTTGACGGCTTATTACAAATAAAATATTTATTCTTAAAATTTATGAAATCTATTGCGCAGCCATCCGACTTTAGCCGAAGTTTTAGTCAAATAATAGTTGAGAATGTTCGAGATTTCGCTATTTTCGCAATGGACTTAAACGGACGTGTTCTTAGTTGGAACATAGGCGTTCAACATCTGCTTGGCTTTGAAGAAGCTGAATTTTTGGGTCAAGATGTTTCCATCATTTTTACGCCTGAAGATAGAGAAATGGATATTCCGAACGCCGAAAGAGTTCAGGCTATTAATGAAAGTCGCGCTGAAGACACGCGCTGGCATCTGCGTAAAGACGGAACACGTTTCTTTGCCAATGGATTGGCAACGCCGATTAAAGATGATGCGGGAGATGTAGTCTTTCTTACTAAAATTCTGCGCGATGAAACTGCACGTAAGAAGATGGAAGATGACTGTGAAGAACTTCTCAATCGTGAACGTAACTTGAAAGAATCGGTAGAAAGTGCCTTCATTGCGAATAATGAGTTTTTACGTATGCTGTCTCACGAATTAAGGAATCCGCTTCAATCCATTCTTGGTTGGACGAGCATGCTCCGCAACCACAATTTAACAAATGAACAAGCTAATAAAGCGATAGAAATTATCGAACGAAGCGGAAAACTTCAAGCACGGCTGATTGAGGACGTTTTTGACTTATCACGCTTAACAACAGGAAAACTACAGTTGAATCTAGTCGAAATGAATTTAACTGAAGCCGTTCAGCAATCTGTAGACTCAATACTTCCGACTGCTGGTGAGAAAAACATCAACCTCGAATCAGAGATTGATTCCGAAGCCATTTCTATTACAGGCGACATTGAACGGATTCAACAAAGTATATCTAACCTTTTAACTAACGCAATGAAATTTACTGATGAAGAGGGACTAGTAGAAGTTAGTCTTAAAAGATTTGATTCTACGGCACAAATCATTATCAAAGATAACGGGCAAGGCATTTGCCCTGAATATTTGCCGCATATCTTTACGCCTTACAGTCAAGCTAGCAATAAACTTGATGGAAAAGAAAGTGGGCTTGGATTAGGATTAGCGTTAGTAAAAAATCTGATTGAAATGCATGGGGGAAGGGTAAATGCGGAAAGTGAAGGAATCGGAATGGGCGCAACTTTTACTGTTACGATTCCTTTACTAAAAGTTAAATAAATTCTTAGCAAAAACAGATGTGATGATTATGGAAGACAAAGAACTAAAGAAAAAACTTGCGAAAATTCCTGATGTGGATAAAAACGGCGACCCGATTTATAAGACTGATGACGATGAAAATGAATCCAAAAATGAAGAATCCGAAAGGGAAAAACAGGTAAACAAAGATGGCAGACGATAACGATAATACAGCTTATATCCGTTTTGAAAGAGAGGAAAATTTATTAAAATATATCGCCAAAGTTTTTGATGAGCCGCCCCGACAAATTACCAAAGCGCAGTATAAGGCGATTGTTAAATCGTTAAGTAAAGTGGATTGGGCAATCAATGACGAAGATGAAGCAAGCGTTATCAGTAAAATCATCACCCTCAATTTAGAATCCACTGAATAAAATGTAGCGGTTCATTCAGCTAATCAAGGAAATGATTTATAAATTTAAAATTGAAAGTGAAGGCAAATTATATGAGTGCGAACGCGAGGTAACAGGTAAGGGTGTGTTAAAGCAAACTATTCACGTAACAGAAATTGGCAGTAAAGCCGATTCCAATGTTTACGGAGCGAGTAAGCATTCAGCCTCAACAATGACAACTGCAGCTCGTCGTATTGCTCACGAAATTATTCAGAGAATTTAGTGGTCTATAAAGCGGCTTTTTATGTGCCTTTGCGGTTGGATGTGATTAAAAGCCTGTTGATATTGATAGCCTTCCCGATTTAATCCTAAATTTCGTTCATCAAATTCTGAATGACAAAGAGTTTTGATGTTTGAGAATAATTATTTTTTTAGAAAATACAGTTAAAACATAAAAATTTAACCCAAGTCCAAAATACAGTTCGTCTGTATAACATTAAAAGCCCATCTAAATATGATGGGCTTTCTTTTACATCATCTAAATTTTCCGAACATTTAACTGGCGGTTTCAGCAAATTCTGCGGAAGGCGCATTTTTCTTAACGGACTCAATACCGTTTTCCATTGCTGAGACGGAAGAGTAAGTTTCACTTCGTCCAAGCGGTTCGCCGTTACCTGCTTTTAGAACAAAATAAGCCTCATCATTTTTAGCGGTCTTGCGCTCATAGCGATTATCATCAATTGCATTTTTTCTGACTGATTCAATGCCTTTTTCCGCACCCTGTTTTGATTCGTAAGATTCGCTTGTAAGAATTATCTCTCCGTTTCCTGCTTTTAGATTAAATCGAAACTTTCCGCTACTGCCTTCCTTGATTTCAAATTTTCCTGCCATTTCGTTTTCTCCTTAAAATGTTGATAGTTTGATAAATATAAAAATCTGCATTAAATTATAATCCTTTTACGAAATTTGCATAATTCCCGTAAGCAATAGGAAAAGAAAACTAATTATGAGTGAAACACAAGTTAAAATAACAGGAAGTTTTGAGGCTGTTGACGACAAAGGCAACCAATACCACATCGTTGAACACACTCTCTTTCGTAAAACTACTACTACTGATATGGCATACAGTGGCGGAGAAGGCGAAGAGATTAAAGAATATAAATTGGCTAATGGCAAAGTTCTCAAACAAATCAGCAAAACGGAATTTGAAATTGAAGGGGACGGCACTAAAATCCGCAAATTAGAGACCCAATAGTTTTAGTGTTGGGCAATTTTTGGAAAGAGGTAATAAATTTGAATGACGCGGCACAGCAAATGCAATAGAGGAAGTCAGCAAGCTTGATGAAGTTTAATTCAAGCCCCGCCGCTAACCCTTCCATTCAGCATAGTTTGCCGCTGTGCTTGACCACCTTCCGAGCGTTCCTTCATTTGTCTTTCATAATAGTAGCACAGCCTTAATCGGCTGGGCTATCCCATTTTAAAGACAATGAAATAAATCAACAATAATCAACCTTTCAGTCATTTTGAACTGATTCTCATTAGTCTTTTTAGATTTACTCTCAATTTGACTTATTATCCTCACCCGAAATGTGCCTGATGACAAATTCCGTCATTTCAAGATGACATTTTTTGGATTAAACCGTTCAATTTGACTATTGCACAATGCGAATCCTCTGTTTATTGCCTTTTTTATCAACAGTCACAACTACCATTCCCTGACCAAAATCTTTGGCAGCTTCTATTGCTTCTAGTTTGTCGTTCGTCGCAAACATCACATTTGCGTTTTTTTCATCGAAATTAAATCTTCCCTCTAATACTAGATATTTCATACAAGTTATTCATCTGCAAAAAAACAGCATCTGCATTGTGTTGGTCAATCTCAATTACGTTTCTGCCTGATTTTATTTTAATTGGTAAATGCCATACGAAAATTTCATCGTTTGTTTTGCTAAATCCAAACAAATAATAATCTCCTGTTTTTAATGCTTTGATGTCAGCCCGTCCTGAATAATCTGTTTTCACCACGAACAGTTTGTGTTTAGAGAGTTTTTCTTTAATCAGAAAAGTTATCAAAGCCGATTCATCATCATCGGATGAAAAGGCTTTCGCCGTCGCCGTCAAATAATCTTCCTCTTCTAATTTATGTTGCTTTCCGTCTTCAAACTCTGGCTTAAATCCAGAATCTTTAAGGATATTTACAAGGCTCTTATCGAGCAGGTAAAAATCAGTTTTCGTAATCGGAAAGGCTTCTTCGTCTTCGTCGCCGAAATAGATATTTGCTTTTATGGTCAAGGAAGATTTGAGTAAATTCAGCGGATTCACTTCATCAGTTCGGCAGGACAATCCGAAGGCGTTCATCTGTCCAACTAACAGAATGAAATAGAAGATTAAGAAAAGTAGTTTCATTTTCTTTGCGGCAAATCTAATTCATCATCAATCAAATAATCGGTGCTGATTTTTGCAAGCCGAGCATATCTGAGTAATATCGGCAATGTAGGCTCTCGCGTTCCTAGCTCATAGCCTGATATTGCGCTGCGAAATACCTTGTCATTTAGACCTAACTTTTCCAACATCTGATTCTGCGATAATCCTAAATTAACTCTTACCTGGAGTAGTTTTTCAGCCAATAGTCTCGGCTTTTCTCTTGAAACTCGTCCCATTAGGAAAATCCCCCTAATGAAACGATTTGAAAATTTAGATTGAAGTTAGACGTAAATACGTCTATACTGCTGCGTAAAATTAGTTTAGCCGCGAGTCTTATTTTTAAGACTTTGGCTCTCATTTACCCTAAGTTTTATTTTCCTTAAATGGCATTGAGAAATTAGAGATTAAGTTAAACTTTTCACCTTAGAAAAACAAGATATGAAAATCAAAATAACCACAGTTCACAAATTCGCCGTAATTGTTACAACACTGGTTTTGTTTTTGACTGCCTGTAATCAAAACAAAACGATACCTATTAAAGTAGCTTTAGTTTATAAGATGGGCGCACAACCTGTTGCCCGAACTAAATTTTATTTATTGAAAAAGGATTTAGAGAGTTTGAAAGATGAGGAAACTCTAAAAGGAAAGGGAAATATTTATTTATCGCCAAATAGTGCAAAGGTATTAAATTCAGTTAATAGCGAATTTGGTTATACTATTGAAGGTCAGACTAAAAAAGCTGGAATAGCAGAAGATGTCATTAAGGATTTCATAGTAGCGACAACAACTACAGATTTTGAGGGCAACGCTAAATTTGAAAACGTGCCAAAAGGCATTTATTACATTGCAGGTTTCACTACCACGCGCAGTGAAAGCGGTTATGTTTTTTGGAGCGTAAAAACTGACACTGAAAATGTGAAAGATACGGTATTACTAGACCAAAATAACGCATTTGATATGTCAAATTATTAATATGACAAATTCAATTTCTTGTCCTGTCTGTCAGAATCTTTGCTCGTCTCAGGCAGTTTCTTGTCCAAGATGCGGTCATCCGTTTACGAAAGAATATGCCTCTGTGCCTTCATTTTTGGAAAATGCAGAAGAGGACGCACCCGCGCAACCTTTTTATCTGATAATTTTTAGAGTTCTCGCCGTGATTTGTTTGGTGATAGGAGTTCTATTCGGAATTATGCTTCTGGTTGCTCCGTTCACGAACCCAGACTTTGGTAAAGTGTGGGGCGGAATTTTAGTTAGATTTGTTCTCGGAATGCTCGGTTACGCCTTTTTCAGCTTTCTAAGTTCAATGGGGAAAAGAAAGTAAGATTAAATAAATCCTCTTTAAACCATCCCTAACTCTCTTTCCTCATCAGGCAAATGATTTGAAATAAAAACCTCTCTATCAGCTTTAAATCGCAACTATGTGCGGCATAAGAGTGTTTTATGGACGATAAATATCAAATCAGTAAAAGCAAAAAGCCTGAAACGAAACAGGAAATGATTCAGCATCAAATTGAAGAACTTGTTAAGCGTCGGGATAAAGAATCTGACCTAAAGGCTAAACAGGTTATCAACGCGGAAATTACAAAACTTTTTGCACAATACCAGAAACTCAATCTGTAAGAAATAATCTTAGATTACAAACTATTCAAGGACTTAAAAGATATTTATACTCGGTTATCCACTTCCAAGTTCGGACGTTATCAAAACCGAAAATCTATACAACTTCGACGGCGCGAAAGGTTATTCGGCGTGAGTTTGAAGGATGAATTTGGAATGATGAAGGATGAAGTTTCGGCTTCATCCTTTTTCTTTTGATTGTTTGTCTTTAGTTATTTAGAATCTTTCAAAACTAAAAAAATACATTATGGCTCTGAGAATTCTCTAAAAATTATGAATATACAATTACCGACCAAGAAAGGAACTCCTAATACTGAGCCAACTATTGATTTTGAACAATTGGTTATTGTTGGGGCTAACGGTTCTGGTAAAACAAGATTTGGCTCCAGAATAGAGCAAACTTATCTTGGACAGGCTCATAGAGTTTCGGCTCAAAAATCATTGACCTTCCCTACACATGTGAGTACAACTTCAAAAGATAGAGCAGAAATTGCATTCAAGTATGGTAACTATTATGAGCAATTTACAAATGAAGCTCAATATCAAAGTCAAAAAGTGGACAATCGCTGGGGCGGAAACATAAATACATCATTACTAAATGATTTTGACAAACTTTTAATATTGCTACATACGGAAGAGTATGCAGATTCACTAAGCTATAAAGAAGGAAGGATAGCTAAACCAACAACAAAATTGGATAGGGTGCAGAGAATTTGGGAAATAGTTCTACCTCACAGAAAATTACTCAAATCAGCTGGAGTTATTGAAACATATCCCACAGGTCAACCAGCTAATAAATATAATGCATCAGAAATGAGCGATGGCGAAAGAGTTATCTTTTATTTGATTGGTGAAGTTATTTGCGCTGCACAAAATTCAATAATAATTATTGATGAACCAGAAATGCATCTCCATAAATCCCTTATTAAAACTCTTTTCGACTTAATTGAAATTGAAAGACCTGATTGTTCATTTATATATCTTACACATGATATTGATTTTGCTTTTACGCGACAAAACGCCGTAAAAGTATGGGCTAAGTCTTATGAGGGAAATGATATTTGGGATTATGAAATATTAGATGAAGCATCTCCCATTCCTGAACAACTTTACCTTGAAGTGCTTGGAAGTCGAAAACCTATAATCTTTTTAGAAGGCGAAAGCAGCAGTATAGATTATGAAATTTATGAACAAGTCTATGATAGTTATACGCTTAAACCTTTGGGAAGTTGTGAAAAAGTAATTCAGATTGTTAATGCCTTCAATGAACAAAAAGGTTTTCATCACATTGAGTCATTTGGAATTGTTGATAGAGATAGAAGACAACATGGTGACGTAGTAAATCTTAATGCCAAAGGTATTTGGGTCTTGGATGTAGCTGAAGCGGAAAATTTGTTACTGATTGAAAATATTGTTAAGTCGGTGGCAAATTATATGGGAAAAGATGCAGAAAGCGTTTTCACTCAAGTTAAGCATAATTTAATTGCGTTTTTTAACAGTCAACTTGATTCTCAAACATTGCTACATTTCAAGGAAATTTTAAGAAGAAATTTTATGTCTTTGACAAATTTCACTACGAAGAAAATATCCGATGTGATTACAGAAATTGACGGAATTTATAATTCGATTAACAAACAAGTTTTGTTCGATACAATAAAAGCTGAATTTGATTTGGTTATAGCAAATAATGATTACGATTCAGTATTACGCCTTTTTAATTTGAAAGACGCTTTGATTCCAAACTCAAAAATTTGTGATTTAACAGGGGTAAGAAATAAGGGGGAATACCGAAGTTTAGTTATAACTTTGCTAAAGAAAAAGGATGCCGTAAGTCAAAATATCAAAGCAGGAATTGATAGCAAAATAATAAAAAATGCAGTGTAGCCTTTGGTAAAACCTGAATGGAGATGAAGTTTCAGCTTTATCTTTTTTATTTATATTCAATTCAAATTCCTGACGTTCTCGGCAATCGTCAAAATGAATATCGCAAGCAAAATAACAGGCTTAAAATACAAAATTCTTCTTCGGACGACTTGAAGAAAATTAATGTTGAAAATTTTGACATCAACCAAATGCTCAAACTGCTGATGAACAAGAGTTATTCCTGAGATGTTATATCTTTCAAATCCTGCGGCGTGTCTTTAAACTCGCTTTCGTCTGCCGTATTTGAAAGTTCACCGACATCAGGCTTTCCTTCGGCAGTTTCTTCAGATTCTCCGTCAATTTTATAAATCGGGTCGCCGTTATCATCCACATTAGGGATTTTTTATCGAGTTCTTTTTTTTCTTCTGGATTTTCGGTAATCATAATTTTTCCCTCTTGATAAATGGTATTGCGAATTATACGAGCGTATTAAATTGAAGTAAAGATAATCAATCAAACAAAAATGTTCTAGGAATATATTACGGTGAATAAATGGAATGAAAAGAAAGTAAAATTAATTCCCTTCTTTTTTATTTTTATATTTTTAGAAATGCCTTTTAAACGTGCTTCATATTTTATTTCATCCACTCAGTAGAATTTGAAATAAAAGACAGTTTAAAGGGCAATTTAAAAGCAATGCGGGATATGTCAGATGCTCAAACCACTCTTATAAATCTTCATTGCCAATCTACTTGTATAAGAAAATAAATTATCTGAAGTAAAGAAAGAGAAAAACAAAAGAACCTTTTAGGGGTATTTCTGATTTTTTTATTTTTAGAATTTTTTAGTAATACCTTTTGTATCATATACTGCTCCCCGTTAAGACAAAGCTGATTCAGAGTGAGTATTCTAATAAAACAGGAGAATACTTTTATGGGAAGAGGCAGAAATTGGACGGCGGAAGAGAAAGCGAAAATTGTCGTTCAAGGGTTGAAAGGACGTGCCGTATCTGAGATTTGTAATGAATATCAGATTCATCAAACACAGTATTACAAGTGGCGCGAACAGTTTTTGGAGAACGTGTCGAAAGTCTTTGAAACAAAAGCGCAGTCAAAAAAGGAAGAGCGACTCGAGCGTGAGAATCAAAAACTTAAAACGATGGTCGGCGAGTTAACAATAGAACTTAAAAAAAACGATTGGTAAAGTCTCAGAGGCAGCGCAGCGCGGCAGTCGAAGAATCTGACCGAGCAGTTTTGCCAATTATCCGCAGACTCAAAGCGGAGCATCCGTTTTGGGGCTATCGAAGGATTTGGGCATATTTGAGTTTTGTCGAGCGGCTGCGGATTAACAAAAAGCGCGTTTACCGACTGCTCAAAGAAAACGATTTATTGGTCAAAGGTAACGAGAGATTGAAAGCTCGCCGCGCGTCGAACGCGAGCAAACCACGTCCCGTTTGCCCGAACAATTGGTGGGGCGTAGATATGACAAAGGTTTTAACCAAAGATGGCTGGGCTTATGTCGTAGTGGTCAATGATTGGTTCACCAAGAAGATTCTCGGCGCATTTGTTGGCACTCGCAGTCGCGCTTCCGATTGGCTTGAAGCAATCAATCAGGCAGTTTGCCGACAGTTTGCTGTCGGTATTCGAGAGGCGGAAAAACTCGAATTGAATCTGATGAGCGATAACGGGTCGCAGCCGACATCTTTGAGCTTTATGCGCGGGTGTCGGCAGTTGGGAATCAAACAAGCGTTTACTGCCTATGCCAATCCGAAGGGCAATGCCGATACCGAACGCTTGATTCGCACCATCAAAGAAGAACTGTGCTGGCTTCAAGAATGGTCATCGGTCGAGGAACTGGCAATTGCGATGGAAAAGTTTGTCGAATATTTCAACGCCAATTATTTACATTCGGCACTTGGTTACAAAACGCCGAACGCCTTTGAAAACCAATGGTTCAAACAGAATCAAGTTACTCTCTTTGCGAAGGCTTGATTAATGGGGAGCATTACAATCAGCTTCTTGTTATGAATAAGGCAATTACATTAGATACATTGGGAAGTAATAAAAATCTAGTAATTAAGTTTCCGGTTATACAAGTTACTCTAACTCCATTACTTTTTTACCCTAGTCCCAAAGTTCAATGGAGTAAAGCTAAAACAAAGGCCAACTATGTCCTAATGCTTTCTAGAAAAACTTACTCGCTTGTTCATTCAGTATAGGAAAGAGTAAGTAAGCATCTTTTTACAAATACTTAAATTACAGGGGAAAAATAATATTATTATCCCCCTGTAACTTACTTTTATAAAAATGCTATATACCTAGTTATTTATTATATATAGCAGATACTTGCTTGCTTGTTTCTTATACGGGTTAGCAAGTTAGCAAGTTTACTCAGCTAAAGGTATTTCACCCTCAATATTTTTGGGAGCAGTATAATAACCAGTCCTTGATTTAACTAATCTGCCATTTTTAATTGCTTCTGACATATAACTGGTAATAGTTGAAGCTCCAATAAAGGGTTGTAATGCACCCCTTTAATCAAGCTGCCTGAGAGCGAGTAATTTAATTATTTTTGAACCATTTCGCTTCAAATGCGTTCGGTGTTTTGTAACCAATTGCCGAATGCAGATAATACGCGTTGAAATGCTCGACAAACTTTTCCACCTCAATCGCTAACTCCTCAACCGATGCCCATTCGCGCAGCCAGCAGAGTTCTTCCTTAATGGTGCGCATCAGCCGCTCGGTATCAGCGTTTCCTTTCGGATTGGCATAAGCGGTGAACGCCTGCCGAACGCCAAGGGCTCGGCACTCGCGCATAAAGGTCAAAGATGTCGGCTGGCTGCCATTATCACTCATCAGGTTTAATTCCAGAGTTTCGGCTTCCAGAATGCCTTGCCGAAACTGCCGACAAACTGCCTGGTTGACTGCTTCGAGCCAATCGGCAGCACGGCATCGCTCAGCGACAAACGCGCCTAAAATCTTCTTTGTAAACCAATCATTAACGACCACCAGATAAGCCCAACCTTCTCGGGTTAGAACTTTTGTCATATCCACGCCCCACCAATTGTTCGGCTTATGGGGACGAGGCTTTGACCCGTTCGACACACGTTTTGCTTTTAATCTCTCATCACCTTTGACAAGCAAATCATTTTCCCGCAAGAGTCGGTAAACGCGCTTCTTGTTAATAACCAATCGCTCGACAAAACTCAAGTAAGCCCAGATCCTTCGATAACCCCAAAACGGATGTTCCGCTTTAAGCTTTCGGATAATCGGCAAAACCTCTGCATCGCGAGCAGCTACGGCTAAACTCCGGCAGCGGATAAATCTTACCAATCGCTTTTTTTAACTCGACTGTCAAATCCCCGATGATGCTTTTGAGTTTCTGCACTTGACGCTCAAGCTGAGTTTCTTTTTTACTTTGCTTTGCCGTGTCAAAGAGCTTTGGAATATTCTCTAAAAACTGTTCGCGCCACTTATAATACTGTGTTTGATGAATCTGATATTCATTGCAAATCTCAGCCACACGGCGACCTTTTAACCCTTGAACGACGATTTTTGCTTTATCTTCCGCTGTCCAATTGCGTCCTCTTCCCATAAAAAGTATTCTCCTGTTCGGTTAGAATACTCACTCTGAATCAGCTTTGTCTTAATGGGGAGCAGTATAGGGTTTGCCGTTTTCGCCATTATGGGCAAGAACAATTTCCTTTTTTTCACATTACGTTGAGCCATTATCACAAACTTAATAACTTGCTCATACCCGTTATGTTTTTCCAAAGATGTTTCGCTAGTATTATCAACAACCCTAAACCAACGTGAATTTTGGTCTAGCTCTAAAACTGTATTCTCAAACTTATCGCCTTTCGCTTTCGGACTTGATAAAACAACTCTATTTTTCATTGATTTGGGTTTTTCTAAAGTCCATACAGTTCGAGATAATGCACCAAAAGCAGATGCTCCACGACCTTTATAAGCTCCAGTAGGCGAAAAACCCTCATTGAATTTGCCTGTGTGATGTAGAAGTAAAATGGCTGAATTTGTTTGCTTTGCTAATTTCCTTAGAGGTTTCATCACTTCTTTTTTAACCTTTGCGTTATCATTTTCATCTTCAATATCCATTAGAGCTGATAGCGTATCAACAATAATTAAATCAGGTCTGCAAGCTAATGCTTTTTGCTTAATTACTCTCTGATGTTCAGGCTTAACCAAATCCAATGGCTCGTAATCTAATTCTGCATCACAGATTAGAAATAGATTCTTTTTGGTAGATTCAGTTTGCTGAGGCGTAAAAATTTCTGACATTTTTCTAATGTCAGTTTGAAGTTCTGGCATAGTAGCTTCACCGTCAATGTAAAGAATTCTTCGGACAGTGTGGCTTTGATTTAACAATGGATAGAATTCTCTTCGACCTGTAGCTGACAAAGCAAGATTTAAGGCTAAAGTAGTTTTTCCTAGATTAGTTGAAGCGACCATTAAACCGACATTGCCGCGCATTAAGCCATAGATTACTCTTTCTACATCTTCAAATTCAGCAGCATCGAGTTCGCCCCAAGAATGCATAATCTCATTTTCGTCAAAATTATATTCTTGCGTTACTTCTATTGGATTTAGCTCAAACTCTACATCTTCAAAATCTTCTTGCTGATGTTCAGCTTTTGAAGGCTCGACTACTAAAACTTCATCAGGAACTTCGTTAGCTTCTACTTTATTTTCGTCTTTAATTGAATAGGAAGCTAACATAACCTGAAATTCTTGAGCAGGAATATATTTAATAGCATCAGCAGGAGTGTTGTCATTTACTAAAACATCATCAAGCCCTTTGCCTAAAGCGAAATCCCAAGTGGCGACAACAACACTTACATTTCTTTCTTTTAGAGCATCCAAAAGATTATCCAATGCTAATCTGACATTTTCATTAGTTTCCCAATCCATATCGTAAGCTACGACAACTTTTTCTAAATCGGGAAACACTTGAAAAACCGAATCAAGTAATTTCGCTGGATTCACAGCACAGACTCCTGCTGAAGCAACAACACCAATTTCTCCATGACTGCCGATAATATCTGCTTTTAATGCGCCTTCGGTTAAGAATACGACTTTGCTTTTTCTAACAATGTCAGGATTAACGAAATGCATAGGACTACCTGAGGATGCGCCCTTTTCTTTATTGCTAGATGATACCCACATATATTTGTTCTTTTGCTCTGTATATTTATCTCGACGTATTTGTAAACCGACAATCCGACCTTGCTCATCTCGATAAGGAATATAAAAGCCTGAAAATGTCATATTCAAACACCAACCATTTTCGCCAAGATAAAATCCAGGAACGCCTTCTAAATCAAATTGTTTTGAAAGATTACTGGCAATTTTATGACGTTCTTCATAGTCAGGCACAGAGGCATAAAGATTTCTTGCTATATCGTTGTCACCTAATTTTCTCCGATGAAGTAAATCGTCTGAATGTTTTTCTTGAAGTCCCAAGCTATCAAGCAATGCCGAATAAACAGCGTGAAGTCTATCGGCATCTGCTTTAGCCGCTTCAACTACATTGTCAACCGCAGTTTGTGTTGGAACTTCTGACTTACTTTTACTATCCGTTCTGAGAATATGCTCGTATCTTCCGAAACTATCTTGTCTTCCGCTTTCATTGGGAACAAACTTACAATAAACTAGCCCTTCATCTTCCGTTACATTACAATCCCAATCGCTTGTTTTTTTGCAAACAGGACAGGTGCGTTTTCCTTTCTTAAATTTTGATTGCGGATAATTTTTTCTATTGCCATTTCCGTTTCCTTCACCGAACTCTATAAATGCCATTTTTATCTCCTCATCTCTTTGAAAGACGCATTTATTCAGATTGTTCCCGATGAACACAGTTCTACTGCCAGAGTTAGAAAAACTCTGTAATCCGTTTTGCTCCTACCTTTCAAACGCCGCCTAACTCACTTAGGCTCGGACAGGCAATAGCTCGGATTGTGGTTTTTTAGGATATTAGAAGGATTTGATTGATGTGCACAGGTAAGATGGTAAAACGCAAAATTTATACTTTCCTTAACAACACCTAAACAGGTGTCCAAAGTAAGAAAATTATTCTTTAAGTTGTTGCGAAGTGAATGATTTACCATAATTATATTATAACAGATTTTGCCAAAAAGTAAAGGTAGGGTCTGGCTAAAATGTTAAATATTGTTAAAACAGCGCTCTAGGGATAAATTCAAGAAAGGTCAACAATAAAATGAGGTTTCATTACAAATAAACTTTTAACGCTACTAATATCAGAGGAACAATTTGAAGCCTTAATAAGTAATACAAGCCGAATTTTATAAACTAAAAAAGCCAACCGAGAGTGTTTAACTCAGACTGGCTTTTTTAATTTGTAAAGTTAGTTGATTGAATTTAATCAAATCTTAATGAAATCCTATTCCTTCCTTTTTTATGACAGGCGCAAAATAAAAACCGCCTCTTGTTTCTAATGTTTCGGTATTAAATTGTTTTCTCGCACCGCACTTCAAACAACTACGATAAGCGGTTTTCCCCTGAACGAACGGACGACTGATGTTATTGTGCCAGCATCCGAAAAGTTTCGCTACCAAACTCATCTTCTGCCCGAAAACAAGCTGGTCTATTTCGTTCGGAGTTCTATTTTTTTTAGTCAGCTTCAAAAGTCTTTTTGGCAACAATGCGGTTGGCATATATTTATCTCTTACTTTTAATCATTCAAATCAATGGAGTTTTATCAGAAGGAATCGAAGAGCTTTTTATCAATTCTGCGCTTCATCTATAAACGCGTTACTAATAGAATAAAAGTATCAATAGTTTTTGATTTCCTGATATTGACGAGAGAATTTTCAGAAAAATACTTTATGTCTCAATTGTTTGATTAGATAGTTCCAAAATAAAAAAGCCAATAGTGTGAAAATCAACCTATTGGCTTTTCTGATTTGCGCTCGATTTACTTTTCAACATTTTGCAAAGATTCAAAAATCGTCGCTGCTTGCCGCAAAGTTTCGTCGTTCGCGGATAAGTAACGATACGTGGTTTGCGGATTTTGATGTCCTAAGATTCTTCCAACCATTTGAATTGGCAGTTGTCCTTTTACCAGTCGAGTTGCGGCACTGTGCCTTAGACTGTGCAGGGTTATTCCGAAAGGTCTGCCCGTTTCGATATTTGCATCCTTGCAAGCACTCTCAAAAGAATTCCTTACGTCCTTAAAATTAAAAACTAGAGAATTTTCTTCCTTATCTGAATTTTCCCACAACCTTTGAAATTCGTCATAAACACGATTGGTCATAACTATTTGTCGTTTTTTTAACGTCTTTGTATTGAGTGCCTGATAAGTAATCAATCTGTTTTCAAAATCCAAATCAGAAAACTTGAGCAGTTTAGTTTCACCACATCTAGCGCCCGAATCTAACAAACAAATAATTAACGGTCTTATATGCCTCCTTCTACCTGTGCAAGCGTCTAGCAATCGTTTTTCCTCTTCAAGCGTTAAGATTCTATCTCTACGCCTTTCTGCCGAGCGGTCTATCAAAGGCTCACCCATATTGATAGGGTTTCTCAAAAGCCAGCCTTGACGGATAGCTATATTAAAAACACGCCTCAAACAGGAAAGTTCCCTGTTCATCGTGGCGATATTTCTGGTTTTTTTATAATGTGTCTGAATTGTCAGACGAAAATTTCTAAAGGCTAAAATCTCTTCATAAGAAATTCGCTTTATTTTCATTTTGCCAAAGTAGAGTCTGAATTGTTTGAGAAATCCTTTAACGCGACCCAAATCTCTCATTCCTTCGACTTTTCGGTCATCAACAAATTTCGCTGGTTTTGCGTAGTGCTTTTCATAATAGTCCGCCAAATCATTAAAGATTAATTTTTCGGCATCTATCGCTTCACGTCCACCGTTTTCTAGTTTTTCCAATAACTGTTTAAGGACTTTCTTGGCATCGGATTTATTTTCTGCCATTCGTTGAATTGCGGTTCGCTTGCCATTTGAATTTTGGTAACAAACTCTCGCTATCCAACAACCATTTTTCTTATTTTCAAAAATTTGACCTGTCTTTTCTTTCATTTTTCCTTTATTTATCGGCTTTCCAGACAGACTTTGAGTTGCGCCGAAAGTTGCGCGAATGATTGCGTTTTCGTGCAATTTATCTGTAATTAAGCCTAAAGGAGTGTTAGTTGAGAAAAGTTGATTTATTGAGTTTTGCTGGCGGCTATAAGTTTATTTTCAAAATAGCTGTCCTAATTTTTCTCACATTTTCCCTTATTCGTTAGCTCTCTGCACAAATTCAGATTGCTCCACAAGTTGCTCCATTGAACATTCTAATGTGTGTGTTTTAGCCTGAATGAGCATAAGAAAGAAAAAGATTGACTTGCCATTTTGAGAGTTAAAAATTAAAGGTTGATGATATAAACCAATAAAAACCAATGTGTCCTTGAACTTCTTGCTTGAAATTCGTATTATCGAAATTCGCGCGGACGTGGCGGAACTGGTAGACGCGCAGGTCTCAGAAGCCTGTGGGAGCAATCTCGTGGAAGTTCGATTCTTCTCGTCCGCACCAAAACCTTAAGCCTTTTAATTGGGCTAATTACAATCATTTTAAGGATTAATTCAGGGATAATTGTAGCCCTTTTTTCTTGCCATTTTTTTGGTTTCGGGTAGATATTCGGGTATACACCCCTAAAATCCTTTCCTTTTCCACACAAACACAACTGGAAATATTTGCGGCACAAGTCTTGCACCTACTTCATTTATAGACATTTTAGAAACATTTTTTTCTCAACTGGAAATATTATGGATGATTTAGAAATTTTAGACGATGCGGCACTTGCCCGCCGATGGCATAAAGATAAAGAAGAAGGAATTACACCTGAAGCGATAGCTAAATGGATTGACCGCAGGTGCGACCGAAAACGTGCGGGGCATTTGAAGTATTTTAAGGCGGGCAACAAGAGACTTTTTAGGCTTGAGGATGTTAAGGAGTTTGAATCTCGCGCTAAAAGTTCCCTGCTCTCGCTTTTAAGTTACACCGATGACGACCTATGCGATATAGACCCCGCGGCTGGCACTAGAGCGAGGCTGAACTATCCTTAATCCTCTATTGATTGTTTCGCTTGCTCGGCAAATAATCCGCTTTGCTTTCCGCTAGCTTCGCGTCTTGCCGCTTTCTCTGCCACCTCTTCCATTAACGGCAGATTCATTCTTGCTCCGTCTAAGATTTCCTGCACGGTTACGATTTGCAATTTATCAAATGCGGCGAAATGTTCGGGTTTGAATTTTCCCTGCTGTTGGGCAAATTCAATCATCGGTTTTGTCGGTTCGTGCCGTGTGATGTAAATGCGCAAGCCGCGCCTTCGCTTTTGACAACACCGAATAAATCGCGGGCTTCAGACAGGCCAACATTCTTGCCGCTCTTGACCGACATCATCACGGGCAAAACTTCGTCTTTCGATTTGCGCGTGTAAGCTACGCCATTGATGCCTTTGTCCGCTCCTTTCTTTTCGTTGATAACGGTGCGTCTTCCGTTTGAGAATCAGTTTGTCAACCTATTAGTTATCAAAGTGGCAATTATGCTGGCGATAACACCTAAAAGTAAAGTTGTTATAATTCCACCAAATATCCAATTCCTAACTTTTATTCGCTTTTCTAATTCTGCTTTTTGTTTTCCAATATCAAACCATATTTTCGGAAACATCCAAAACCAAGTTTTGGCTAAATAAACGCCCACCAGCGAAAATAACGTACCAAGTAGTAAACCTTGAAAAATTCCAAAGGTAATTTTAGAAGTAAATTCTTGTTCTTTTCCTTGAGTATTTATTGCAAACAACAATCCTGTAGACAATAAAAGTATTATGAAGAAAACCGTTGCGCCACCATAAAGAACATATTTACCTGCATTTGAATACCAAGGTCTACATTCTTCAAACCGTTGTTCAATTTCTTTCGCTACCTTCAGAGCCTTTGAGTCGTCAGTATCTTTAACTGTAAAACTACAGGTTGATAGATAAATACCTCCACCAAACCCAACATTCCCGCCTTGAGAATAAGACTTGCCAAAATTCACTTCTAAGGATTCAATTTTGCGAAAATTTGAATTTTCAAAATTTATAATATCGTCTAGCTGCGGAGTTGTTAAAGATGAACCATCACTGCATTTAGCCGTAATTTCAATAGGTTCATATTCAGAGGAAAGAAAATTTACTAATGCTCTTAATTCGTGTTCAGCGACTATTATTGAATATTCCTTTTTGCGACTAATTCTTATATCCATTTGTTATACAATTAAAGTGTAAATTATGCTGAATGTATTGAATTACTAATGTAAAAATATTTTTGGTTTCATCCCGAATGAAACGCCGCAGCACGTCAAGATTATCACCGTAAAAGAGTTTGTTCATTGACACTAAAAATAAACGAAAACCGCCTTTGTGTAAATCCTTGCCGCTGGCATAGGTAAAAAGCCGAATTATTCTCAGCCCTCTATTTATTCCGCTTGTTTGGCAAACAATCCGCTTTACTTTGCATTAGCTTCGCCTTTAGCCGCTTTCATTTTTGGGTGTATTGTTAGTAATTGCCATCTTAACGTCATTTACATTTAGGAAACTATAAATGAATATTTTCCAATTTCTAATGAACTGACAATTATCTGCTCTCTGGAGTGTCTGTCAAAGCTGCCAGATAATACTCGAACTACGCTAATTTCTTAATCAATTACTCTCGTTCAGCAACATCTTTAATTTACAGTAAAAACTGTTGACATCAATTGATGTGTATAGTATAATCTTCAAATGAAAGACCTTTTGAAAAAACTTCAAAGTAAAAAATACATTGGGGTTGCTGAACTTGGCGCACAAGTAGCCGCCATTCTTGAGAACAGCAACACGTATCAGGAAAAAGGAACTGTCACCGAACTGCCTGATGAGCGCACCATACGCTATTACATATCCGAAAACTTAATCCCGCCAGCAACAGAAAAACAAGGCACGGCTTCGGTTTTCGGTTATGAACATTTACTGGCGCTGCTGGCAATAAAAAAACTGCAAGCACAAAACCTTCCGATTAAAAAAATTCGGGAGATTCTTTTCGGCAAAACTATCAGCCAGCTTGAGAAAGTGCTTGTCATAGACGCGCTAAGAAACAGCGCCAAGAACGCAGCTCAGGAGTATCTGGAAACGCTTCTTTTCAAAAAAGGAAGCGAAACAAATGAAAATGAGCAACCGCTTTTTTCGCAGGCAAGCTCAAGTGATTCTTCTGACCAAGAAGCCAAACTAAGACCCGCACAAAGCTGGAAACGTTTTGAAATTGCCGATGGATTAGAACTTCACATTGAAAAGAAATTCAAACCGCCTTCCGATTCTAAGGAGCGCCGCACATTAATAAAAGTAATCGAGGAAACTATTCAATTCCTCGGCAAATAAACAAAGCTAAAAAGGAGAGCACATTATGAACAAACAAAATACTACCGTCGAGCTATTAACCGAAAAGACAAAACTCACAGCCGACAAACAGCAGACAATAAATCTGCTGGTGCGCATCAATCCGCCCAAAGTAGAACAAAACGAATCAAAGCGCCCGAAATTGAATTTAAGCATCGTGCTTGACCGCTCCGGTTCGATGGAAGGCAATAAAATGAGACAGGCAAGAGAAGCCGCCAAATACTGTGTCGAAAATCTTTTACCGACAGACCGATTGAGCGCGGTTATTTTTGATGATGTCGTTGAATTATTATTTCCGAGCCAACCGGTTGAAAATAAAGAACTGCTCAAAAAACAAATTGATTCAATCCACTCAAGAAACTCAACCGCACTTCACGAAGCTTGGGTGCGCGGCGGATTAGAAGTCAGTAACCAGCTAGGCAGTGATGCCATTAACCGCGTGCTTCTTATCACAGACGGTCAAGCAAATGTCGGAGAAACAAACATTGACCGTATCATTTCGCAATCGCAACAACTTGCCGCAAGAGGCGTTAGCACCTCAACCATCGGAATCGGTGATGACTTTAATGAAGACTTGCTAATGCCGATGGCTGAATCTGGAGGCGGGAATGCTTGGCACGTCGAGAAAACAGAAGATATGATGCGGATTTTTGCAGTTGAGCTCGAAGGTCTTATCGCACAAGTCGGACATTCCGTTACGCTTGGCATAAATCCTAAATCGGGCGTAACTGTAGCAGATGTATTGAATGACTTTGAACGAGATGAATCAGGCAGATACAAACTTCCGAATCTGCAAGCCGGTGCGCCTTTAGACGTGGTAATTCAGCTACGTGTTCCGGCGAATAAAAAGGGAGCGAATATAACGCTCGCTGATATTGATTTAACGTTTATCGGACAAAATTCTAAATTGCCTGAAGTGGTGCAAAACACTTTTGAAATTGAATTTGATTCTGCCGATGCGATTGATGCGCTTCCCGAAAACTTAGAAGTTACCAAAGCCGTTCAGTTGTTAATGAATGCACGAGCTCGCCGCGAAGCAATAGAAAAAATGGATAACCGAGACTATGAAGGAGCACAATATGCCCTTAGAAAAGTGGCTGTATCAACAGAAATTCTTTTTTCAAGAGTGGCGTCGCCTGATGTAAGGGAAGAAATTAATGAGCTTGCACAATTAGAAGAATCATTAAAACACCGCAGTAACGACAAAATGGGAAGAAAACAAATGGCTTATTCTGCCTATAAAAAACGACAAGGAAAGTAAGCAGATTTGTTGGACAGACATTGCGGCAGGTGATTTGCGATGAGGATGAATATCCTAAAGCAATGTAGTTTGATGCGGCAGGGAAATTATACTCTCCCTGCCATTTTTATAGGAGCAAAAATGAAACAAATAACATTATTAGGTGATTCTATCTTTGATAATAAATCCTATGTCGGAGATGGAAAAGATACTATTACACATTTAAGAGAGAGGATGCAGGGGAGAGGTGATGGGAGCGATGCTGCTCTGGCGGCGGTCGATGGTGCAGTTGCTGCAGGCGTCGCCTCCCAACTACAAAATGTATCACCCGAAACAACACATTTGATTGTTAGCGTAGGGGGAAATGATGCACTTGGGGAAATAGACCTTTTGGATATGAAAGTAAGCAGCAGCGCGGATGTCTTTAATGACTTGGCTGATAGAGCAGCAGCTTTTGAAGAACGTTACAAACGTATGATAGATGTGATTTTAGGCTTAAATAAGCCAACCGCACTATGCACGATTTATTACCCGCGTATGGAACAAGCCATTTACCAGAAACTGGCAGTTGCCGCGCTTGCCACGTTTAATGATGTAATCATCCGGCAAGCATTTCTAAACGGGTTGCCGCTGATAGACCTGCGGCTTGTCTGCAATGAAGATTCCGATTATGCCAATGCGATTGAGCCTTCTGATTCAGGAGGGCTGAAAATTGCCAAAACCATTTTGCGCGTTGTAAACGAACACAATTTTGAGGCGCATAGAACGGAAGTATTTTTCTAGCGAAGGCAATGGTTGATAAATTTAACAAATCAATTCTTGAACGTAAGGGTTCAAAGTTTCGGTCTGCATTTGATTTATTAATTAGCTTCAGCTAACTTAACTAAAATTTTACTTATGAAAAGACAGGACATCTTAAAAATCTTATTGCCATTTTTAATCTTCACCTTAGTTATTTTAGGGTGTACAGGAGAGACTCCTGAACTAAAGGCTCGACGATTGGAAAAAGAGGCTCAACGATTGGAAAAAGAGAAAGTCGTCAAAATCTTAGATGAACAATTTAGTTACTACAAAACCAAAACGGGAACAATAACCTGTCAAATGCATTTTCAAGTAAAGCCAGAAAACGCAGACACTTTGGTAGGACACGTTTGCGCTCTAAATGATAATGGAGTTGCTTGGCATAGAGTGTTGACAGCGCCTAACGTAAAAATCATTGTTGAAGCTGGATTCAAGGATTTTGAAATTCAAAGAAATGGAGCTTCGGATACTTGGAATTTAGAGAATTATATGAAGAATTTCCCCGAAATGCGACCTAAATCTAAATAATAATTAAAATCTTTGCCCGAAAACTAAGTAACAGCTTTTCATTTTCCTAGCTCATAAACTAAATTATCCATAAATTAAACTCATCATTTCATTTTGTGGAGCAACATCTTCAGGACAGATAGAAAGTATCTTCTGTAACTCTCTTATTGGCTCTTGGTGGTTTCCCATTTTTTAAGCAACGTAAAGCCCAACAAAGGCTTTCCAAAATTCGTTGGTTTTGGAAAGCCTTTCATCTTAATTTTTAGTATTCGTTAGGTAAAAGTATCGTTGTTGAGCTTCTATCCGCTTCCGTTATAATCCAAATCTTATCGCCCTTAATCGTCTTGTAAGCAGAAAGAATGCCAAAGCCTTCTTTGACGGATAAATCATTCTCCCGCCAGTCATTTTCACAAACATCGCCCCAATCTCCATTTTGATGTTTTGCTAAAAACTCGTTCGGTAGTTGATTTGATTCTGCTAGTGTTTCCTTTGCGCCAATTGTCATAACCGTTTCGCCTAATGGAAAAAGCTGTGTTGGTTTTTCGTTTTGCCTTTCAAGTTTAAGTCGAAATTTCAGCCAGAAAATCTTTTCCGCCCGTGAACCATTTTCAAAGAATGAATCTATATGTTTAATGATTGCCTTTCTTTCTGCGACATCCGCATTTTGGTAAAGAAAAATCATTTGTTCCTGTTGGTTGTTTAGATACGCATCTTTCGTGTCCGTTTGTGTTTGTGTTAAATTGTTCATTGCAATCTCCTGATTTTTATTAGGGGTTTAAGAGAGGCTTTCCTAGCTTTGCGGTTTAGGAAAGCCTTTCGTTTTTATGCGGTTTGACGTTTCAAGCCTTGCCGATAAATATTTACGGTTGCGCCAGCGACCAAGTGATAACAGACAAGTCCTTTTTCACTAGCTCGGCACTCACAAACACCGAACTTTTCGCCGCCTCTGACATCGAATTTAACGTGATAGACATTTGAGTTATTTGCCGAATGAACTGCAAACATTCGGTCTTTAACGAATTTCACTTTCGGGCGGAGCGTTTTGCATCTTTCAATTGCTTTTGTCGTATTTTCTGTGGTTAATCTAATCATTATTCATTGCCTCCTTTTTTCGCTTCAGCGACTAATCTGAAACGGGTAAAATGATTGCCGATTTTTTCGGATAGCTCTTCCATCGCTATCATTATGTTAGGGTCTTCAATTCCCAAATGTCCGCTTATTGGAATTATTTCGTTGTCGAGATTGGTTTTTATCTCTCCCAAACTCATCCAAAGTTTCGCTAATTTTATTGATTCGTTTGTCATAAACTGCCTCACTGTTTTTTTGATTTGTCATTACCTGACTTGTAGATATATCCTAACATCAATGATAGGACTTGTCAACATAAGTCTTTACATTTGTGCTAGGATATTTTATTATTCTGCGTATGATTGAAGGATATTTAACGACAAGAGACACTGCTGAAAAGTTAGGAGTTTCGGAAGGACGGGTAAGACAACTTATTGCCGAGAATAGATTGCCTACCACTAAAATTGGCAATTCAAATTTGATAAAGGAATCGGATTTAGAACTTGTCCAAGAGAGGAAACGAACTGGTAGACCGCCAAAGTTAAAAAAATAAAGTCATTGTAATAATAAAACTTTGAAAAGAAATCAATGAAAGTAATTAAACCTACATTTTTCGATGCTCTTAATATAGCGGGAGCGGAAAGGATTCATAGCCAAACGATTGCTTGGATTTTTTCGCTGCCAGATACAATTCTAAGCGATAAAAGAAAATCAAAAACTCTATGTAAACTATTTGGAATTGAAACTAACCAGATTTTTTCTAATATCAAGGCTGATACTGAAATCGGTAGAATCGACATCCTTATTAACTCCGACAATTATCAGTTTGCTGTAGAAATTAAGTTGACATCTTCGGAACATACGGAGCAAACAAACAGGTATGAAATTCCTCTCAAATTAAGGTCGACCAATAAACAAATTCAGTATGCATTTTTGACGCTTACAGATGAAAAAGCTAAGAATCAAAATTGGAAAAATATCACATTTAAGGAATTGAAAAACTGCCTCGAACCATTAAAGGATGTTGAGGACGAGAAAGTGAAAATCTTTTTGTCAGAGTATATTGATACTTTAGATAATTTAACTTCTGTATTTGAAAAGTTCTTAAATAACCCGTGTGATTTTCCAAATGTATTCAAAGATGGAAATAAAAGTAAGCACGAAAAGGAAACGCAAAAAATTGATGTTCTGGACTATGTGCGGACAAACCAACTCGAAACAATATTCCAAAAGGCATTTCTACACAACTTAACAAAGGATTTCCCCTGTTATGTCGAAATAAGAGAAACAAGAGGTGTTGCCTTAGCACAAATTGTGGTGGATAAATTCAAGTATAAAGACACTCAATTTGATTTGGGCTTACAACTTCAAGGTAAAACTCTAAAAATTAATCTCCGCGGAGAAGATTATGGAAATTCAACAAAAGACCTAATAGATACTCATTTAACAGATTGTTTTGAGCGAACATTCCGTAACCAAAACACATACCGCAAACTCAATAATCCCAAGAGGAAAGCGTATTTATCTGTATCCAGAAGACTGCCAATAGAAATTTATGAGTTTGAAAAGCAGGTTTTAATAAGGCTTATAAATAATGACCTAAAATTCATTGAAGAAAAGCGACAAGATTTTTATAAACTTCTTTGATTAATAACAAAATAGAAATAATGAACATACATTAATGTTCTTTATTGGTAATTCTGGTACAGCGGTAACAAAAGAATCACATTAGAAGTGATTGTTTCTTCTTTGAATTTTATAGAGGATAATGAGTTTTGCTTATGAATGGAAATGAGCTTCACATAACTGTTGCAGCAGCCCCTAATATTGAATTTGGAAATCCTAAGCTCCTAGAACACGATTTACGTTTAACTAAAGCCTCTATTCTATACGCTGACCGAGTTAAGTTATGCAGTATGACAGCTTGGATGGCAACAAGTTTCCATCTAATAGGAAACCTTCCGATGACGGTAGCTCAACGATACGATATATTGATGAGCATTGCTCCAGCAATAGCATCTATTAATTCAGACACGGTAAATCTACTGGAACTTCAAAGGATGCAAGCTAAAGTGAACCCCTTTGTCGAGACAGAAAACTCACTTTTTTAAGGTGTCATTTGGTTATCTAAATTGCCGGTTTTGCTCCTTTATTTTCTTCTGTTTTTCGTCCTTTTTGATACGCCTCAAATGGTGTCTGATAGTTCAGTGATTGATGTGGTCTTTGATAATTGTAAAATTCAAAATACTGCCGCAAACTTTCCTCCGCTTCCCAGACATCCGCGTATTCCTTCAAATATACTTCTTCCTGTTTGACTGAACGCCATAATCTTTCAACGAAAATGTTGTTGAAACAGCGTCCGCGTCCGTCCATACTGATCCGAATTTTGTTCTCCTGCAAAACCTTCAGCCATTCGACCGAAGTAAACTGACTCCCTTGATCGGAATTGAAGATTTCCGGTTTGCTTTTCGCGAGCGCTCGTTTCAAGGCTTCGACAAACGGGCTCGACTCGAGCGAGTTTGAGACTTCCATTTCGATCACAAAGCGCGAATGCCAATCCATAATCACGAGCAGATAAACAAATCCGCTGCCCAATCTGAGATAGGTAATATCACACGCCCAGACCTGATCGGAATATTCGACCGCCACGCCTCTAAGTAAATACGGGTAAGTCAAATGATCCTTCCCCGGCTTCGATAAATTAGGCTTTGGGTAAATGGCTTCTAGTCCAAGCTTTCTCATCAAGCGCCTGACTCGTTTGTGATTGACCCGAAAACCCGATTTCTGCAAGTAAACCGTCATGCGCCGGTAGCCGTAAAACGGCGTCAGCGTATATTGCTCATCGATCAGCCGCATCAGATTCCCATCTTCAACACTCTCGGTTCTTGAGCGATAGTAAAGACCTGTCCGATTGAGTCCTAACAACTCGCATTGCCTTGCTACCGAGATCTTTTCATTCTCCGGCTCGACCAACTCGCGGCGCACTCTAACTGATAAGGGAAGATTTTTTTTGAGCCAATCAAGCTCAACTTTCAGCTGCCCGATTTGTTGATACAATTGATTGGTCAATTCCTCGCCTGCTTCTGCTGACGGCTGTTTGGAATTATCAAAAATCTGTGGCAAGTTTTCGAGAAACTGTTTCTTCCACTTGGAAATCTGATTCGGATGAACTCCGAATTGTTTGGAAATCTGGTTGATCGTTAACTTGCCCCGAACGGCTTCCAAAGCAACTTTGGCTTTGAATTCCGGTTTATAAACATTGCGTTTTTTGGTGGCTGCCATGGTCATTTTTCAATGGCAATTTTATCATCATTTTCCACCTTAACTAACTGTCCGAATTATGGGGTTCATTATAAGCCCTTCTTAAACGAAATCCAATTCTTCTAACAAAGAAAGAGCGTATTAAAATTTCAAGATTCAAAGATACATTCCCTGAAATTTGGGAGAGCGTAAGTGTATCGTTCAATGAAATTCTCGGGAAATTTGGATTTAATGAAATTGAAATTGCAGCTAATAGTGGTTTTTTAGAAGTGCATCCATTCTCCCAATTAGGTGCTGAAGCAGTTCACGAATATGTATCTGTAGTTGAAGAAATGCTTAGTTCTCCTATAACTCACCCAATGCTTGATGAGCAGACCAATGAATTAGTTAGGTTAGCTTTACAAGAAGGAAAGATGTCTATTGGTAATACAAGCACGCGAAAGGTAAACAAATCGGACTTGTAGCTGATTTATTCAATCGGCTTCCAATATTTGACATAAAAATGGACGAGCTTTTGGATATACGAAATGAGCTTCACAGACCTTTGATTAAATTCAGAGCAGAGATGATAACTCTTAGTAAAGATATTGAAACTGCATCATGGGATGAGAATTTTCCATCCGATGTGCAAGATACGTTTCAGGCAAAAGTAGAACCCGCTCTACTTGAAATAGAAGACAAGTTGAAATCCACTGAATTTCGAGAGTTTTGGAATCG
The DNA here is from genome assembly GCA_030448055.1 of Pyrinomonadaceae bacterium. Lineage (GTDB taxonomy): Bacteria > Acidobacteriota > Blastocatellia > Pyrinomonadales > Pyrinomonadaceae. The sequence continues at coordinate 359,540 of JAUJNR010000001.1, read as the reverse complement.
CAAAATAGTGGATAAACACGGTATTTAGCGTGGGGTTATGCGGGTTCATACGCTTTAGGGGCAGCTATCAGTCCTTTAGCTGGAATAGGTGCGGCTCTTTTATCAACTGGCACGTTTATTAAGGCGGGACAGATTGAATTAAAAGAGAAGGGTCATGACTAGCAGAAAAGTAAATTACAATACTTAAAGCTAGTAATGACAGACAGTTATAAACTTTACATACGCGCTCGAATTTCACGCGCTAAATTCCGTCAAATCTTGCGGCTTTTTGCCCTTGATTTGACCGCTTCTCAGACGGCAGAATTAACCAATCTGAATCGCAATACGGTCAATCGCTATCTGACATTGGTTCGTTCTTTGATTGCCAATTTCTGCGAACTTGAATCGCCTTTTTCCGGCGCGGTCGAACTTGATGAATCTTACTTCGGCTCGCGCCATCGAAAAGGCAAGCGTGGTCGCGGAGCGGAAAACAAACACATCGTTTTTGGTATCTACAAACGTAACGGGCGTGTCTATACCGAGATTGTCAAAAACGTCCAAGCCAAGACTTTACAGCGAATTATCAAAGGCAAAGTAAGCTTTGATTCAACTGTTTATACTGATGGCTTCCGTTCCTACGATTCAATTGTTCACCTCGGTTATCAGAAACACTTTCGCATTTATCACCAGGAAAGTTATGGCAAAGGTGATGTCCATATCAACGGTATCGAAGGCTTCTGGGGATATGCTAAAGTGCGGCTCGTTAAGTTTCGGGGCGTATCAAAGAACACTTTCTACTTGCACTTGAAAGAGTGCGAGTTTAGATTTAATTATCGCAATAATGACTTGTATGAAATCTTGCTGAAAATTACCAGGCAAATCATTTTCTGCTAGTCATGACCCAAAGAGAAAATTAACGAGATTGAGCGAAACGGGCTTTATTTTTATTATCAGGTTAAGAAACAGGTTACCGAGAATAATTAGGTATTAACGTACAAATTCTGTAACAGCAATTTGTGCAAAGGAAATTTTGTCCTTTGCACAATAATAGAAAAGCCCGTCAAACAACGACATTAACTTAAGTCAAGGCTTCCAAGAATGGCTATTTTTTTTCGTTGAAACTTCAATATTGACAAGTTTATAAAAGCTCACCAGCTCCTTTCTTGGCGTTATGATATTTACATAAAACTTGAGCATTTTCGATTTCTGTTTTGCCTCCCCTAGCGTGAGCAAATATGTGGTCGGCTTGGTATTGCGTCCAACTTACGGTAGCTTCCCTTTCAGGCTTATCTTCCTTCAAACATTGTTGACATAAACCCTTATCTCGACGGTAGATTTTTATTTTTTCCGCTTCATTAAATAAACGCTTGTCATCAACGGTCGTAAGCGAGGCATCTTCTTTTGTTAAGAAATCAAAGAAAAGCTGTCTTAAAATGATGTCTCTTTCCTGAAGATTGACTATGCTTTGCTGCCTATTATTACTAAAAACGACCATATCAAAATCGTTTTGGTCGCCCTTGTTCCAACGTTCGTAAAATTCAAAAAAGAATTTGTTTATTAAATTCTTTTCATTTTCTCCAATGACATACCGCAATTTAAGATGACGAATAAGAAAATAAAAGGAAACGATAATGTATTCTCTCGAAAGTTCTTTGATTCCAGTGTTTTCGTCATACATTGGGTCATCTTTGAAAATTTCGTGAAAAAGATTTAAGTTCCGAAGGCAGTTTTTGGCAAAATCTAAATTCTCAAATGAATCATTTCCAATTCCGTCTTTCTCAACATATTTATCAATAAACTCGACCACCGCCGAATCTTTTAAGTCAGCGTATCCGCCAGCTTCTTCGATAAGCAGCAACCTCGTCATAGTCATCAAATGCTGCATCCGAGTATTGCCTCTTTCAATGATTTTGAAAAATTCGTGCTTGTTCAGGTTCTCATCAACTGGTAAATAATTTTCGTAATCGAATGTTTCATCATCGCTGTATTTGACGATGAAATTTCTCGACAAACTTGAAAGTTTGGCGTGTGCCACTTCCATAAAGTTTAGCGTTTCGCCTTGTTGCAAACGCCAGAAAATTTCCGTTGCAACTTTTTGATGTTCTGGATTTTTTGGGTCGTCAATATTTTTTACGAGGTCGGCATTGATGATAAGTTCCTTATCAATAAATTTTCTTAATTCAGTCGATAATTCGCTGAAAAATTTATTGGGAAGGTCGGGGTGAACGTCCTCCAAAGAGGCTGGCAGCTTAAATTTATTATCAAAGAAATTTTGGATTGCGTTTATTCGTTGCTGACCGTCAATTATTTCTCTAACCGTTCTATCTTCCGACAATCTTACTTCTCTGACGACAAGGCGCGGAATGTAATAGCGTCGAAACAAACTATCGAACAAACTTTGCTGTTTTTTCACAGACCAGACGCTTTTCCTCTGATACGGCGGGCGCGTGATGTAATCTTCTTGATAGTCTGAAAAGTCCTTCAGCCGAATTTTATCTTCGGTAATTAAGTATTCTTGTTTAGGATTAAAAGCCATAATTCAACATCATTTTTACAGTTAAAATTTGTAAGTATTCGTAGGAAAGAGTCTTTTATTGATACCGCACTAAGGACAATTATTTCAATCGGCTGGCGTTATAAAATAAAAGGCTTTGTTGCTATAATGCTTTATCTAAAGGGTCAAAAACCTCAAGCATTAAATCAATAATTTCATTATTCATTCTAAATGGCAACAAAACTGGAACTAAATTGGGTGGGGAAAACTGACGGGTTTGCTTTGATTCGTGATGAGGAGGGCAAGCCGTATCAAGTTCCTTACGATGATGTTCAGCCGCGTCTCTTGGTTCGTGCAGGCAAATACGGCGAAGCGGGCGAACAGGATAATACTTTGATTCGCGGCGAAAACCTTTTTGCGTTAAAAACGCTTGTCAAAAGCGGATATGCTGGACAAATACGTTGCTGCTTCATAGACCCGCCGTATAACACGGGAAAAGCCTTTACACATTACGACGATGCGCTGGAACATTCGCTTTGGCTCGATATGATGCAAGACCGCATCGAGCTTATTAGAGATTTGCTTGCCAAAGACGGTTCATTATGGATTTCGATTGACGACGATGAAGGACATTATTTGAAGGTAATGTGCGATGAGATTTTCGGACGTTCTAATTTTGTTGCAAATGTAATTTGGGAGAAAAAGTTCTCTCCATCCAACGATGCAAAATGGCTTAGTGATAATCACGACCACATTATTGTTTATGCAAAAGATAAAACAATTTGGCGACCAAATTTATTACCTAGAAGTTTGAAACAGGAAAAGAATTTCAAAAATCCTGATAATGACCCGCGTGGCGTTTGGAGTTCTGGAGATTATACTTGTGCAAAATCAAAGGCTGAACGTCCCAATCTGTATTACCCAATCATCAATCCATATACCAAAAAAGAAGTTTTTCCTAGTGAAATTCGCGTATGGGCTTTTGACCAAACGACACATCAGCATAATGTAGAAAATAATTTAGTTTTTTGGGGAAATAAGGGAAAGAATGCTGTTCCAAGACTTAAAAAATTCCCTGAAGAAGTTAGAGCTGGCACAGTTCCGACAACAATATGGAAACACGAAGCTGTTGGTAATAATCAAGAGGCGCGGAGAGAAGTTATTGCAATAAACGAAAAAGACCCTTTTGCAACTCCAAAACCTGAACGCTTAATTCAAAGAATTATCCAACTTGCCACAAATGAGAATGACCTTATGCTTGATTGTTTTGCTGGCTCTGGAACTACGGGCGCAGTTGCTCTAAAAATGAATCGGCGTTTCATAATGATTCAAGAAGGAACTTTGTGCGAAACGCATATAATTCCGCGTCTGGAAAAAGTCATTGACGGAATGGACAAAGGCGGAATTTCTCCGCTTGTTCAGCCTCATCCATCGCGCCGCATTGAGGAAGAAAATCTTATCGGTGAAAGGAAAACGGAATTTGGCTGGACGGGCGGTGGCGGTTTTACATATTACACGCTTGGCAAATCTTTAATGGAGCGCGATGCCGAAACTGGCGTTTGGCGTTTGAATTATACCAACGGGCGAATGATTGAAGCCGTTTGTTTGCAGGAAGGTTTTAAGCTCGTAGCGAACGGCTGGCGGCACGGAATACGCGGGCGGCATTTCGCGCATATTTCTGACCAGCTTATAACGCAGGAAATTATTGAGGCATTTTTCGCTGAACTTGCGCCCGAAGAATCACTAACTGTTTATTGTTTGAAATTGGTTAAAGACTTACGATTGCCCGAAAATGTCGAATTGAGACGCTTGCCGCGTGACCTTTCGCCAACACGCAAGGCTATGAAAATCAATGAATCTGAAAACTTAATCACGGCGGAGGAAGCGGCGTAATGAATCTTATCAATCAAATTTCACAAGACCTTTCGCTCCGACTTCCGCAAAAAGCATCGCTCAAGGCTTTAGATTCGATTCTCGAAGATTTTCCAGATTTGCGCGTTTTGAGTTTGTCAGAAATCGAAGCGGAACTTGGCGGACATAAATCTTTTGAAAAATTCGATACCGAATTTCCTTCTTTCGGATTTCATATTGCTACCGCAGTTGGCAAAACCCGCTTGATGGGCGCGACCATCGCTTATCTGCACAAAATACGCGGCTGGCGCAATTTCTTTATTTTGACAAAGGGCGAGACGGTCTACAAAAAAACCATTGATAATTTTTCCATCGGTCATCCGAAGTACGCGCTGGAAGGTTATACGGAAATGCCGCCGTTTGAACTTATTACAGGCGAAGATTACGAACGCCCGATTGTCGCTGACCGTCTGCGCGGTTTGCCTTCTCTGCTTGGCGAAAATTACATCAACATTTTCGTATTTAACGTCGAAAAAACATTTTCTCAAAAAACCGAACAACGACGCTTTCACGGCGGAAAATCAGGCAAGAGCGAAATTCTTGGTGACAGTATGGCGAACTTGCTCGCCAATCTGCCAGACCTAGTTTTGCTAATGGACGAATCACATCGCTATCGCGCCGAAGCATCAATGAAAGCCGTTAATGATTTGAAGCCCTTGCTCGGTCTGGAATTTACCGCTACGCCAATCGGCAAAAATATCATTTATCGCTATGACTTGGGTCAGGCAATCCGCGATGCCGACACGCACTTAAAAAACCCGTCAAAGCCTTCTGGCTATATTAAAATTCCGATAATGCTTGGTCGGCAAAATTTGCATACAAGTGACGAGTTTGAACGCACTCAATTGCAAGATGGCATAGCTCGGCATCGGCAAAAGAAAACCGTAGTTGAGGTTTATTGCGAAAACAATAATTTGCCGCTCATTTTGCCAGTCGTTCTAGTCAGCACAAAGGACATCAAACACGCCGAAGAAATTCGAGAATATATCGAATCTGAAGCATTTTTCGGCGGCGAATATGCTGGTAAAACCATCGTTACTCATTCAAAAACAGGTGACTTGCGCGATGATGATATTGCGGGATTGATGCGGCTCGAAGACCCGACAAACGATAAGGAAATTGTCATTCACGTTAATAAACTAAAAGAAGGTTGGGATGTGAAAAACGTATATACAATTATTCCTTTACGCGCTGCTAAATCGGACATTTTAACCGAGCAAACCATCGGGCGTGGGATGCGCTTGCCGTTTGGCGTTCAAACTGGCGATGAGGATTTAGACACTTTGGAAATCGCCGCTCACGAACACTTTGCGGAAATTGTTAGTGAAGCAAAATCAAATGCCAACAAATACGGTGGTGTGCCGATTCGCACTAAAGAAATCAAAGCGAAAGATAGAGAGGAAACTGAGAAGCGCACAATCATACCGCTGGAAAATTCTCCGTTTCAAATTGATATTCCAAAGTTGACAGCTACTTATCAAGACTCTGGACGCTTACGCGATTTTGACATTACGCCGCGCCGTTCATTTACGGAAGTTACACAAACACTTGTCGGAACAATGCTCGGCGGAACAGACCAACGCACTTTTGATGTTCCAGTTTACGAAATGAACGAAGACCCGATGCGTTACCTTATCCGAACCGTATTTGATAAGGCGGACGGAATTACTAGCAACGATGCGGGAGATATGAAACTTGTTCCTGAATTAATCCGCCGCTATATGGAAAAAATCAATCCAGATTCTTCCAAATGGAAAGGTATAGTGCAGACTCACGCGCTGGAGCTTCTATCAGATATTGTCGAGCAAATTGATGGAAATGTAGTTTCGGAAACTCATATCTCATACGAACCAACAGGTGAAATAATCACTTGGAAAACTTGGTCTAAAAGTGTTCCAAAAAACTATATCACACCGAATTATAAGAATGCGCCAGATGATAACTGTCGTAAGTGCCTTCTGGATGGTTATGAAAAAACAATTTATCCTGAAGCCGAATTTGATTCAAAACAAGAAAAGTGGCTGGCTGATATTTTAGAACGAGAACAAAAAATTGACCGATGGGCGCGAATTCCGACAGGGCAAATGCCAATTTTTTATGCCGCTGGAGATTACAATCCAGATTTTGTCGCTGACGATGGAAAAACGATTTTTTTGTTGGAAGTGAAAAGCTCGGCTGAATTAACCGATGAAACCGTCAAGCGAAAAGCAACAGCCGCTATAAATTGGTGCGAAGCCGTTTCTGCTGTCAGTAAAAAAAAGTGGGAATATAAAATAATTCCTCACGATTCCATTACTCAAACGGATAGTTTTGATGGCGTTTTGAGTAGAGCTTTCGTCTACAAAAAAGAAATAGCCGAAATTGTTAAATCAGGAGAAAGCAGTTCTCTTGAATTTAAGTCTACCTTGCGTTGGAATGTTCGTGAGGCGCGAGTTGATAAGAAAATGGAGGAGATAATACTTAAATCTATTTCTGCATTTAATAATGGTAAAGGTGGAAAACTTATCATCGGGGTAAATGATGATGGCGGAATTCTAGGTTTAGTTGATGATTACAACACGCTTAAAGAAAGTAGTAAAGATAACTTTGAACTTCATCTTAGGAACTTAATTAATACCGCATTTAGTAAAGAATTTGCCGCGACTCAACTCTCAATAAAGTTTCCCTTAATTGATGGGAAAGAGATTTGCGAAATTGATATTAAACAAGGTAGAAATCCGCTTTATTGTGAGGTAACAGATAAGAATGGAGCAAAGGTTAAGAAATTTTATATAAGAAGCGGTAACTCATCACAAGAATTAGATATTGAAGAAACAGCTTCTTATATCAAAAGTAGATTTTAATGTTTAAGTAATGATTAGTCATTTAGCTCAAGAAGAACAGTGGAACGAAGATAGAATCAAAAATCTACCTGCCGAAGATGACCGCTTTGAATTCAAAGAAAATATTAATTTGGACAGTATTGCTAAAGCGGTGTGCGCCTTCGCAAATTCTTTTGGAGGAACACTTTTTTTGGGTGTTAAAGATAAAACTCACGAAATTATAGGCATTCCTAAAAAATTCCCTATTGGTAGTAGGTCTAATACAGTAGAGTGGTTAGAAAGAGAAATTCCTGCACTTTTATCCTTTAGATTCGGTTCTTTCCGCGTTCGCTCAGTAAAGTTAGGACAGAAAACACAGAGTATAATTGAAAAAGACAAATTTATAGTTTCAGTAGATGTATTCGATTCGGAAACAGCCCCTTATCAAGTTGCGTTAAAGGGCAAGTATGAGCATCGTTACTTTTACCGAGAAAATTCAAGCTCAGTTTTAGCACCCCATTCTCATCTTGCATACCTTTGGCTTCGCAATTCTAATGACAAAACCCGCGTAATTCAGTTTCTGATAACAAATTTCCTCACGCCTTTGATTGAATTTGTTGAAACCCTTGACAAGGAATTTACAGAGCTTAGGTTTTATCATATAAACTATAATTCCAATGGCGATGATTATATTAATTTGAATCTTAATTCTTGGATTATGTTGGAAAGCAAACTAAATACATTAGCCGCAGAACAATTTCTGCGACAGGAAGATTCAGTGAAATTAGGTTCGTCTGCAAGAAAACTTTCTGCACTTGTTAAAGATTTTGAGCTTTTAGTAAAGATTTGCAGTGAAACTGCTTTTAGTGAGACTAGAGTAGATATTAGAGAGCTAAATGCTGCGGTAAAGCGAAAATGGGAAGGGGATTTAGAGGAGTTCAGTAAAATCGCATCGCGTATTTTAACTTATGTAATTTTTGATTTGAAATCTTCTTGGAATGTTCCAAATGCTGAAGGCTCAGTAACAGAGTATTTCAAAAAGAACATATTAAAATCTATAAACAAATTGCCGTTCTTTAAGAGCAAAAAGAATGAGATGAAAAAATCGAGAAAAGAAATTCTTGAAACGACAAATGAGGTTTTGGAAAAAGCTAAAATTCTTCGGCACGAATTATGTCTTCGCTATAATGCTATTTATTCAGATGTAGAGGAAAAATCATATCTAGTATCAGGTCAACCCTTTAGAGAGTATTAATATCATTAAATATCGGAGTAGTTTCTCTAATCCGATTTAAAATCCAACGCTAGAAAAATGTCAAACTAGCAATCCCACCTACTTGGCTGGAAAATTTCTTCCGTAAGTTGATACCAGCCAACTTGAACATTTGTATCTTTTAATCTTTCTTTTACTTTGTCTATCATTTCATTCGTTTTTTTTGCAGGTATTTTATCTAGGGAGGAAAAAAGAAGAATATCGGCTTCAATTGACTCTGCAATTTCTGCCAAATCTAACATTTGATTAAGCGTAAATAATTCCTGACTTTGCTTAATCTCTCCAATCACCAAATTACCATCTTGTATGCAAACAATATCCGAATCTGTTAGTTTCTCAAACTCAAGAGGTTCTTGCGAGATTTCCCTATATAAATCCATACTAGGCGCAAAGAAAAAGGATGACCGTGAATCTGCCAGTAACTGTCCTAACACTAAAATAACTGGAACAAGTCCATGAGTGAAAATGCCTTGTCTTACCAAACTGCTCAATCTGTATGAAATTTCGGGATTTGCTGGCAAGGAAAATTCATATCTACACCCATCACAAACTAGGTATTGACTAGCATTGTCAATTAAATACCAATTTCTGCTTCCGCAACGAAGACACTTCTGTGAAAACCCCATTTGGATAACACCTAATTTTAATAAGTCAGAAATACTTCTTTTTATAGTATTTTCGTCAAATAGCCAATCAGTTCTTTCCTTTTCTTCCTTTTGAAATTCTATATGTTCTAATTCTGCCCTTTCTAGAAAAAAATCATATCCCAAAATTCTCCCATCAGAGATTACTTCTTTAGATAATTGAATAACGAAATCAGAAAGGTTTTCAAAATTATCTATGATTTGAGATTTTGTTAAATCATTAGTTACTTTTTTACGAAGTTTGTTTTTTACTCTTTCGTGTATTCCTGAATCTTTTTTCAAATCACGTCCTGACAAAATATCAAACATATCTCGCCAATATTTTTCCATTAAGTATAGGTAGGACGAACCAAGTCCTCCGAACATCTCAAAAAAGCCTGATAAATATTTTCCGATATTTGACGGTTCGACAACATCTATCTCTGAACTTTTCCTTTCTACTTTTCCAAGTGCTTTTCCGTTCCAGTCACCTAAAATACATTTTTTCAATAAGTCTATTTCACTTGGCAATTGAAAAGTTAAGAAAGGATTTTTGCCTTTCATTTGAACTACTGGTATTCCGTTGGAATTCACTCTCGAATTTGCTTTGAAAATATTACTAGCCAAGTAATTTTTTCGCGGCAAACACCACCATAGATTTTGATTTTGGTAATACTTCCAACTGAAATATCTATTTTTATCACTCTCGATATATACTTCTGCCATCCAGTAGCCATTCTCTGATATGCCTTCTGATTGACTTGGAGATTTTATCTCTAACGTATCGCGCAAATTATTTGTCTGATAAAAATCGCTATTTCTTGGCGGTGATAATGCAGGAGAATATCTATCCCAAAAGGAAAATTTATGTTCTCTTGTATATTTGGGAAAAGGAAAATTTGAATCTTTGTAAGAAAAGATTTCCTTATAAAGCATTTTTCTGAATATACTTTCGTCTTTAGTAATATCAAGATTTTCTGCGACAACAGCAAGTTCCTCATTGGATAGAGAGAAACTATACAAACTGACATTGGAGGTGATTCGTCTTAACCATCCGCCTAAAATTTCCATAAATTCTAAATCTTCTGTAAAGGCTTTAGGCAACCATAAATGGCTTAAACGATTATGCTTAAAATCTCTTTCGTAAAAAACTTTATTTCTTAGAAAAAGCTGTTCTTCAAATGTATCACCAACTATCAATCCGAAATCATCGTAAGAATGACCTTCTTCTAGCTCAATATACCAATCATTTTTTCCCAACATCGAAAATTGAACTGGATATAGAAAATCAAGAGGCGGTTTGTCTAATGCTCTTAACATTTCAACAAGGTCATTTTTATTATTTGGGTGAAATAATTGTTTGTTTTCTATTTTTTCTAAATATTTATCAACGTAGTATACATCTTGAAAGATACCGAAACCTCTCAAAAGAAATCTAAAAACGTCTTTTTCCTCTGTCCAATTGTTTCCTCTTATTGCAGCTAAAATATCATTTGAGAGCAATCTTGAAAATCTGCTTATATTTGATGTATTAGGTAATGCTGAAAGACCTTCGTTATAAGTATGAATACTAGGTTTTGTGTTTGTGTCGCCAGAATTTTTAGGAATCTCTACGTCTATCGGACAGATTCTTTTTACAATCTCTTTTGTTAATTCTTCAGAAAGTGGAAATACAGAAATAATATAATCAGGGTCAAGTTTTCCTACAAAATCCCACCATTCTTCCATGATTTTGTCACCATCAGTTGGAATAATTGGGTTGTATCGCCCACCCCATTTTTCCTGATTGTATTGCCATATTGCATCAATCTGTTCTTGCCAGTCGCTTTGTATGGGGTTAATTAAAAAAGCAATTTTTATTGGTCTTTTATGGACATATACAGAAAACATATAATACTTTTCTTTTGAAAATTGTTTTAAGACAAGTTGTTTAGTTTTATTGCTATTTATTATAAATTACAATACCCAATAGCCTTAATTATTAACCAACCCCATAACGAAATGCCGTTCTGTCGAGTTCTCTTGGTTGATAAAAAGGAAAAATATAAAATGTGAATTGGATACTATATTTTTTATTTCACAAGACTTCAATAATGTCCAAATTAGACCAAATACAAAATGCTCTCAAAAGCATTAGCGACCCCAAATATCAGAAACTTGGCGATTCTTACCTTATAAGAACCTTAGACGTTAAAGAAATTGAACCTAGAGGCTCTGTTACTGGTAAAGAAAAAACGAGCAAGGGAACGCCAGATACTCTTATAAAACTTAATAATGGAAAATATGTATTTGTTGAATACACCACTCAAGAAAGTGGACTTTTAAGAAAATTTTCTAATGATTTGAAAAGTTGCTTTGATATAAAGAAAACGGGTATATCACTTTCAGAAGTCGAAAAAATAATTCTTGCTTGCAATAGCGATTTAACTCGCGCCGATAAAATCAAACTGATTAAAAAAGGACAAGCAAAAGGGTGTGCAGTAGAATTTATTGAATTAACAGATTTCTCCTTCAAGCTCGAACAAAAGTTTCAAACATTAGCGAAAAACTTTTTGGATGTGGAATTAGACACAGGGCAGATACTTAAGCCCATAGATTTTGTAGAAGAATATCAAAAAAGTAAGTTTGCAACTCCACTTGATAATAAATTTTATTTTAGAGAAACAGAAAAAGAACAAATTCTTGAAGCATCAAAAGGTCATGATTTGATTGTTCTTTCAGGAAAAGCAGGAGTAGGCAAATCAAAATTGGCTTTAGAATGCGTAAAGCAATTTGTTGAATCTAATCCGAATTTTCAACCTTTTTGCATCACAAATAAAAATCTTGATTTATATGAGAATTTGAAAACTTACTTTGGAGCAGATGGAAATTATTTAATTGTAGTTGATGATGCTAATAGACTTTCTCAACTTTCTCATATTTTGAGATTACTTCACGAACAAACTGCTACTCGAAGAGTAAAAATTATTCTGACTGTAAGGGATTACGCAGTTAATCAAATTAACAACGAGACAAAAAACTACACTCCGACCCAAATCGAATTAAATAGATTTTCCGATGATGAAATTTCTAAAATTTTAGAAGATGATTTCAACATTAAAAATCACGATTATTTATATAGAATCCGCCGAATAGCACAGGGTAATCCGAGACTCGCAATAATGGCAGCAAAGATTGCCCTAGAAACAAATCGGCTTGATAGTATTAACGATGTTTCAGGTCTTTATGACGAATACTTTTCTTCAATTAGTGAAGACTTAAAAGAATTAGGTAACGAGAATTTAATAAAAGTTGCTGGAATCATTTCATTCTTTAAGGCTTTGGACAGAACCAATACTGAAACTTTTGAAATAGTCGGTTCATCTTTCGATTTATCAGCAAATGACCTTTGGACAAATTTAGAAAAATTACACGAATTGGAAATAGTTGACCTTGATTATGAAGTAGCTAAAGTTTCCGACCAAATTCTAGGAACTTATCTTTTTTACAAAGCCTTTTTCAAAGATGAGGCGGCTGACTTTTCTGTTTTGCTTAAAAATTTTTTCGATAAATTTTCTTATAGAATGGTTGATTCATTAAATCCAGTTCTGCGTGATTTTGACAATGAATCTGTTAGCAGAAAAATGCAGCCGTATGTAGATAAAAGATGGGAAGAAATCAAAGATAACGAAGACAAGTTACTAAACTTTATCAAAGTCTTTTATTACCTAAAACGGACGGAAGCTCTGCTGTATATAAAAAGGCAAATTGAATCTTTTGAAAAAATTGAAGTAAATGAATCCGAGCTAAAATTTGTTCCTCAAAGCTATCAGCCTTTGACGGATAAATATCTTGAAGTTCTTAGACTTTTTCAGGGCGACAGTATAGAAGCCGCACTTAGTTTAATTTTTGACTATCTCGAAAAGAATTTGCATCTGCTCCCGCAGGTAACTCATTTATTAACAGATGACTTCTGTTTTGACCACAATTCTCATCTCTGGGGCTACTACGTCCAACGAATCGTAATTTCAAAGTTGGTTGAAAAATCTAATGTTGAGAACAGCGATTTGTATGAAAAAATTCTTCTGCAGGTTTCAGGCAAATATTTGCAAATGAGGTTTCAATCTACCTATTCAGAAAATGCCGCAGTTGTAACCATTCATAACATTTTATTAATTCCGTGCGAAGAGATATATGAAATCAGAAAAAAACTTTGGGATAAACTCATAGAGATTTACCAGAACGGAAAATATCAGTCAGAAGTTTTCAAGATAATAGAAAGTTACTCACAGACTTGGGGTAAAGATTCTATAGTCAAAGAAATAGTTGAAAAAGATGCGGAAATTCTGATTCCGTTTGTTGCTTCATTAGACACGGAAAATTATCAAGTCTGTGTTTTAGCTAATAAGTATTTACACTTTTTGGAAAAGGTAGAAGTTGATTTTGATAAATCCCTCATTTCAAAATTCAATAACAAAACTTATGAAATCTCCAAGATTCTTTTAAGCGATGATAGGTGGCAATTAACGCTAGAGTATGAAGAATACGAAAAATATAAAAAAGGATTGCTAGAATCCTATTTTTGTTCATACCAATTTGAGGATTATAAAGAACTATTTGAGCGATGCGTAGAAATTCAAAGCTACCAAAAAGAAGAAAGAGACTTTTACCAATTGCATTATCCGCTCGCAAGAGTCTTAGTAAACTTGGCAGATACAAACAAAGAGCTATTTCTGGACACCGTAAATCATCTTCTCGAATCGGGAAATAAACTATATTTGGCTGCACAACACATTATCTATAAATTTATTGAAAAAAGCGTAACCCCTAAAGACGCTTACCAACGCATCAAACAAGCGGATTTTAATGCTAAAACAAACTGGCTTTTCGGCTTCTTTCAATCTTTAGCTGCTAAATCTACAAATCAATATTTTTTAGGTGAGTTATACGAACTTTACCGAAATGCGAACTTGAGAGAAGTTCCGCAGAGTTTTGAGTATCTAAGTAATTACTTGCATATTGACCGAAATGTTTACGTCAACGTAATTAAAACTGTTTTTGAAAGAGTTGAAAACGAAGAAGGATATTTCAATTTTCATTATTTGTTCAATTCATATGGAGATACTTTCAAAGAGTTAGAGGATATTTTCGTTGAAGATGTTCAATTATTGAAAGAAATATATTTATACCAAGTGAAAATTGAAAGGCATCCAGACCACGAGGGAAAAGCGTTTAGAAAAATCTTTCAATTAGATGGCAGTTTTCTGTTTGAGTATCTTGAATCTCTATATGAGAAAGAAAGTTCGTTTGACGTTTTTCACGATGGTAATAAGGATTTCTCATTTGTTTGGGAACAGGATAATTACAATGAGTTGTTTAGGTCATTATTGAATTTTAGCTATGAAAAGGAACACGGCGAAAAATACTTTTATGGTGCAAGTTATATTGAGTTATTTCTTAGAAATCTTAACGACGAAAAAGAGAAGGCAATAAATTTGCTAAAAGAAGTCTTTCAAGAAAATGCGAAAGACAAAAATAAAGCAAGTTACACTTTCCAGATAGTTGTAAATTGTTTCGGCGACAGAAAAAAGGAGTTTTTAGAAATATTCTTGCAGGAAAACAAAAATTTAGAAGATTTTAGATGGCTAAGTTTTGATACAAATCACGTAGTTATGGCTGATAGAGGAAGTTTTGTTTTTGGTTATGAAAATAAGGTGAAATTTTACGAATCAATCCTGCCTTTGTTTAACACTATAGATTTACTGGAACATAAATTAGCTATCGAAGAAGAAATAAAGTATTGCAAACAATCTATCGAAAGAGAAAAGAAAAGAGATTTCATCGGTCATTTTTAATTTTTAATCGCTATTTTTCATTACAGAGAAATCAAACAACTCCCGTTGCTGTAACTATTTCTTAGAAATTCTTTCACGCAAATTAAGTTCATCATCAATCAAAACATCTGTGCTTACTCCCGCAATACGGGCATATTTAAGCAAAATCGGTAAGGTAGGCTCTCGTGTTCCTAGTTCATAACCAGACACTGCACTACGAAAAACTTTGTCATTAAGTCCTAGTTTTTCAAGCAACTGATTCTGCGACAATTCTAAATCAAGTCTTATTTGAAGCAGCTTTTCAGCTAATCGCTTAGGCTTTTCTCTTGAAACTCGTCCCATTAGGAAAATCCTCCTAATGAAACGATTTGAACAATTATCTTGTGCCTAGACGTAATTACGTCTATAATGCTTCCAACAAAATAATTCGCCGTAAATACTGATATTTCAGTTCTTACGGTCTTCATCTGCCTTAACTTTCAGTTTCCTTTGGCATAGATGAAATTACAGATAAGTTTATATTTTATTTGAATAAAAACAATATGATATTGTTGAAATGAATCCCAGATTTGCTTTTGTTAATTTATGGTTTTTGTCCTCAATCGCCAGCTATAAGCAATCCGCAAACTATGAAAAATTAAACTTATGCAAAATATAAAAATTTGTCCGAAATGTAACCAAGCCACTCCCGATGCAAATAACACATTTTGCCCGTATGACGGAACTCCTCTTGTTGAAATGCAGCCTATTCAAAGCCAGCAACCGCAACAACCGCCTAGTAATTTTACTGTTCAAGCTAATCCTACTCCGACTAATTCTTCTCCAACCAAAAGGGTAGGAATTTTACTTGGCATAGGTATTTTATTTATGCCTTATATCTTTTCTTGGTTCACGCTGCAAAAGGGTTACAGTAATTTAACCAAAATCGTATCTCTTAGTTGGATGGGTCTGGTTCTCTTAATCAATATTCCTATAATGTTAAAGGGTCATGACTAGCAGAAAATGATTTGCCTGGTAATTTTCAGCAAGATTTCATACAAGTCATTATTGCGATAATTAAATCTAAACTCGCACTCTTTCAAGTGCAAGTAGAAAGTGTTCTTTGATACGCCCCGAAACTTAACGAGCCGCACTTTAGCATATCCCCAGAAGCCTTCGATACCGTTGATATGGACATCACCTTTGCCATAACTTTCCTGGTGATAAATGCGAAAGTGTTTCTGATAACCGAGGTGAACAATTGAATCGTAGGAACGGAAGCCATCAGTATAAACAGTTGAATCAAAGCTTACTTTGCCTTTGATAATTCGCTGTAAAGTCTTGGCTTGGACGTTTTTGACAATCTCGGTATAGACACGCCCGTTACGTTTGTAGATACCAAAAACGATGTGTTTGTTTTCCGCTCCGCGACCACGCTTGCCTTTTCGATGGCGCGAGCCGAAGTAAGATTCATCAAGTTCGACCGCGCCGGAAAAAGGCGATTCAAGTTCGCAGAAATTGGCAATCAAAGAACGAACCAATGTCAGATAGCGATTGACCGTATTGCGATTCAGATTGGTTAATTCTGCCGTCTGAGAAGCGGTCAAATCAAGGGCAAAAAGCCGCAAGATTTGACGGAATTTAGCGCGTGAAATTCGAGCGCGTATGTAAAGTTTATAACTGTCTGTCATTACTAGCTTTAAGTATTGTAATTTACTTTTCTGCTAGTCATGACCCATGTTAAATTCTAATTCTAGCAGAAATAAAGGAAACGAAAATATATCGAACACTTCCAGCAACGTAAATGTTCCAAAAGATATTTCGGAAACGGATGACTTTAAGCGACAGCCACCTGAGGAGCATCTAAAATCCGCAAAAAGTCTTTACGGCACAAATCCAAATAAGGATTCAGTGGAGAACGCCCTAAAACACCTGAAAGCCATTCCCGAATCCGCCTCCGAATATAAAGAAACTCAATCTCTTCTGAAAAAAGTTGAGAAGACTAAGAAAGATATTGAAGAGAAGGAAGAAATTGACAAACAACCATTGGAAATTACGGGAAGTAAATGGCGGAGGGGAGCTTTCGGCGCAGCGGGAATCTGGACGGTTACGTTTTATAACAGAAGTGAAAGACCAGTAGGAGATATAGAATACAAAACCCGCTACTTTTCGGAAACAGGTAATAATTTAGGCGGCACGGGCGGAATATTTAGCAGTGGAGAAATTCAAAAGATAATTCCGCCGAAACAGAAAAGAGCAATTACAATCAATGATGGATTCATTAACCGAGAAGCTGTGAACGGCACTTTTGAAGTGACGGGCTGGAGATTCGTTAATCCATAGATTACAAAATTTAGCTGTCTCTAATTTTAGAGAGTAATAATATTTACATCTCCCCGTATGCTACGATTCGATAAACACAATCAAGAAAGAGAAAATTGGTTATAAGTATGCCAAATGTAAAATACTGTTCTTCGTGCAATAAAATATACTGCTCCCCATTAAGACAAAGCTGATTCAGAGTGAGTATTCTAACCGAACAGGAGAATACTTTTTATGGGAAGAGGACGCAATTGGACAGCGGAAGATAAAGCAAAAATCGTCGTTCAAGGGTTAAAAGGTCGCCGTGTGGCTGAGATTTGCAATGAATATCAGATTCATCAAACACAGTATTATAAGTGGCGCGAACAGTTTTTAGAGAATATTCCAAAGCTCTTTGACACGGCAAAGCAAAGTAAAAAAGAAACTCAGCTTGAGCGTCAAGTGCAGAAACTCAAAAGCATCATCGGGGATTTGACAGTCGAGTTAAAAAAAGCGATTGGTAAGATTTATCCGCTGCCGGAGTTTAGCCGTAGCTGCTCGCGATGCAGAGGTTTTGCCGATTATCCGAAAGCTTAAAGCGGAACATCCGTTTTGGGGTTATCGAAGGATCTGGGCTTACTTGAGTTTTGTCGAGCGATTGGTTATTAACAAGAAGCGCGTTTACCGACTCTTGCGGGAAAATGATTTGCTTGTCAAAGGTGATGAGAGATTAAAAGCAAAACGTGTGTCGAACGGGTCAAAGCCTCGTCCCCATAAGCCGAACAATTGGTGGGGCGTGGATATGACAAAAGTTCTAACCCGAGAAGGTTGGGCTTATCTGGTGGTCGTTAATGATTGGTTTACAAAGAAGATTTTAGGCGCGTTTGTCGCTGAGCGATGCCGTGCTGCCGATTGGCTCGAAGCAGTCAACCAGGCAGTTTGTCGGCAGTTTCGGCAAGGCATTCTGGAAGCCGAAACTCTGGAATTAAACCTGATGAGTGATAATGGCAGCCAGCCGACATCTTTGACCTTTATGCGCGAGTGCCGAGCCCTTGGCGTTCGGCAGGCGTTCACCGCTTATGCCAATCCGAAAGGAAACGCTGATACCGAGCGGCTGATGCGCACCATTAAGGAAGAACTCTGCTGGCTGCGCGAATGGGCATCGGTTGAGGAGTTAGCGATTGAGGTGGAAAAGTTTGTCGAGCATTTCAACGCGTATTATCTGCATTCGGCAATTGGTTACAAAACACCGAACGCATTTGAAGCGAAATGGTTCAAAAATAATTAAATTACTCGCTCTCAGGCAGCTTGATTAAAGGGGTGCATTACAAAAACCTTTTCCAATTCAAATATCTCTTTTTGCCCTTTTGATGGAACTGCTCTTGTTGAAATGCAACCAGTGCAAAACCAACAATGGCAACCACCGCCTGCAATTCAACCACAGGTAATTTCTACGCCATCACCCACACCAAAAAAGAAGGTGAATCCTTTGATGATAGGCTGTTTAGCTTTAATCGGAGTACCAGTAATTATTTTCGTTGTTATGAGTGCGGTTTTTCATTCTGGTGTAAAAACGGTAAGTGAAACCAATGCAACCAGTAATTCTGTCCAATCACTGACTCCCCCTCGTGAACTAGAAAAAAGGGCGTCCTCATCTTCACAAGAAATATCGTCCTTATCTTCTGCAGAGAAATTAATACAAGGGCGAAAAGCATATAACGAAAGATACTTTGACAGAGCAAAAACTTATTTGAACGACATTACGCCAAAAGAGCCAGAATACAAGCAAGCTCAATCCTTACTAAAAAAAATGAAGAATGAGGAAAAAAAGATTGACCCGCAGGAAAGAAACGATGCCGAAAAATTTCGTGATTCACTCCAAAGACTTTCAGACAGCATTCGTAATAAATGATAATTTTCCTTAGAACATAGCTGGCTGTTATTTCGGTTAGATAAAGTTTATGCAAAATATAAAATACTGTTCTTCGTGCAATAAAACCTTTACCGATTCGAGTATCTCATTTTGCCCATTTGACGGAAATGTTCTGGTTGAAATGCAGCCAGTACGAACACATCAACAGCAACAACCGATTTTAACTCAACCCCTGTTGAACAATCGCACGTTACCAAGAAAACAAAATATAAATTGGAAGTCTCTTATACCTGCTTTATTGCCGCTCATTGCCGTAATAATGTGTTGTAACTTTTGTAGCAATCCGCGTGATTCAGTTACAAAGAACGGCAATACTGCCGCAACCAACATTTCTAAGCCATCTGCAGCCGAATCAACTGTTCCGAACGCGCCGCCAATTCCGAATCAAGTGGAACAAATTGACCCCGCAATAATAAAAAGTCGCGCTGCCAAAGGCGAACAAATTTATAAGCGAATTACGGCAAAATACGGTTTGCCTGTGATGTTTGGCTGGCAAGCAAAAAACATTTCTTTGTTAATTCCAATAAAAGAATGGAACAGCTTATCAAAGCAAGACCAAGTAAATCTTACATATTACGCGGAGGATTTCGTGCGGGAAATCGCCAGTAATCCAAAGCCTTATGTTGATAAATGGGCGCAGTATGTAAAAGCAATCGAAGGTGAAAGTTTTCAGTATGACAATTTAACTCCTCAATCATTCCATAGCCAAGTATCTGGTTTATGCAGCTCTTGTTGGCAGATAACAACGGGAACATTAAAGGGCAGAGAATTTTATGAAGAAACAACTCCCGTAACGGGTGGTAATGCCGAAGCGTTTAGGCAGCAGGAAAAGGAAATCGCAAAAACTGATAAAGAAGAAGATGCCGAAGAATCAATAGATTTTGCCGCTTCGATGTCAGCTGGCGAGCATCTTGCACAGGCAAAAGCGGCACTAAACAGCGGATATGACCCGCAAAACGAACATTTTGGAAATACGATTCTTGCCAGAGAACATATAAAAGCCATTCGTTCAAACGCCGCCGAACACAAGGAAGCGCAGGAGTTATTGAAAGCTGTAGTTAAGCGCGAGCGTGAAAGAAAAGATTTTCAAGATGCGGTAGTGAAAGAAGTAATGCGTATGGCAAATTAAAAAAGTATGAATCCCATAATTCACACATGAATCTGCCGTCTCGCGTTCTTCAACTTTAAGTTTTCAAATAAACCAAAGTGAGTACCGAATAATGAAAAGCAACAGGAAAGGCAGTTTGTGGATTGGGAAAAGGTTTGACGGATTTAGATTGCAAACTACAGGTGATGTAGCTGCCCTTTTAGATGGAGAAATCGAACGGATTCACGGCAATGAAATAGGCGAGCAGAAAGGATATAAATATTGGTATATAGATGACTCGCGAACGGTAGAAGAAATACTGAACATTTATGACAAAGGTTAATCATCATTTTGCTTAGAAGCAAAACTAGAGTACTTGGCGAACTTAATTAATAATTGTTCGTAATCTTTGAGTAATTAATAGCAGGTATCTCTTTTAGTGAGGTTTTCATGTATTGTCCGAAGTGTAGTCAGCAACAAGTTTCCGATGAAACCAGCTTTTGTTCGCGCTGTGGGTTTCCACTAGGTTCTGTCAGAGAGCTAGTAGTCAGCAATGGAGTATCTGCCGAAAATGAGGTAGGAGCAAGCGAGGTTCAACTTTCCCAAAGTGAGAGAGGAATGCGTAAAGGCGGATTCATAATGCTGGCAGGCTTTGCCTTGCTGCTTATTGTAGGGTTACTTACAGCCATAAATGACGTTTTCGCTGTTATTCTGCTGATTCCCGTCCTCTGTTTTATAGCTGGCTTTGCGCGACTGTTTTACGGCATGTTTCTAGAAAAGCGCACATCATTCTCAAAAGGAGATGCCTCAGAACCACAAACCTCTGCAATACCTGCGCAATTAGATAGTAATGCTCGCAATCCCCAATTGTCACCGTCAGGTTTCATACCCATTGAGGACTTCAACACACAGAGAATGATGGCTGCGAAGATAGTTCAGCTGCCGAGCGTGACGGAGAATACCACGAAATTGCTTGACGAGGAAGCATAGCTTGCTTAGTGGCGGAATCAATCTTCTATTGTAGTCCATCTTTTTATCTTGTTTGATTGTTACTTACAAAGAGGGGGCATTCCGCAAACGGAATGCCCCCCAATTCAATTAAACTAACAAGGACAAAAAAGTTATCTTGCATTTGGTAAGACATTATTTTTTCCAACCCGATTTTTCATTTTTTTCGCGCCGCGCCACTGCTCTAAATTGGATTTTTCAAACACCTTCGGCTCTTAGGAAAACTTTTCGTACAAAGAAAGTATTATGCCCATGATTATCAATTAAAACTTCGCGCAAATAGCTATAACCCTTAATTAATCTTAGAGATGTCGCTCCTTATAAATTTCTTGTATATTTTTATATAACCGCCATCCCAAAACCAGCTAGGATTTTTTGTGTCGGCAAAATTGTTGACTAAACGCTATTTTTAGGCTACGGGAGTCCCTGTATTCCATAGAAATCGAGTTTGGTCAACACAATGGTGTATACCTACAACTTAAAATTTCTGCTGTTCCAATTTTAGATTCCGGTACTCTGCCTCAGTTACATTCCCAAATACAATGTGCGGAATTTATCACATATTGCCTCAAAATCTTCTATTTCGTAGCAAGTATCGTAAATCTCACCACCCTCTATTTTACGCTGTTCAAGTAATTTTTCGGCGATGGTTTTTACAGCCTTCCAAATCGGTGGTTGTTGCAAGATATGACGACAAGTAGCCAGTAAAAATCTCTCGTAGGAATCGAAAAACATTTCATCATTTGTGCTGCTGTATTCTGCCGCTAAAATTTCTAATTGTTCATAAACTCTTCCAAAATCTTGACCAGAATAGCTTTGTTCTTGAACATCCATGTCAAACAAATCACTTAAATCATACCAATCCACCTTTTGGGCTGGGTAAAGATATTGAGCGACAACTCCCGCCATATCAATCAAAATCCTTGATTCTATATAGCGTCTTTGCTGGTGCTCGTGCTGACATACCATATATGGCTTTTCATCTCTGGTTCTGACAAAACCGTTAAGCCCTTCAACTGCCTCCCATTCATTCAATTGCGCAAAAAGTATTTTGTCATAAAAAATAACATGCATAACGGCGTGACCCGCTTCGTGATATGCGGTTCGTCTTTGTTGAAGTTTTCCAGTCGGCTTACTCATTTATTTTGTTCCCCTTCTTCTGTTTTATTAATCATCTATTTCCGTATCAATCTGCAAAGCACTAAAGAAAAGGTCTTGGCAGATGAAAGAAAAGTTATTATTTTTGCTTTCCGAACATTGCATTCTGGAAATACTCTTCCTCCAACAAACTCAGTGATTCGTAAATATCATGGTCGGTAAGTTCGGATTGATTTTTTCTGTAGTTTTCAATCGCTTTCCGCAAAGTTGTTTCTAAAGTTACTGAAGCGGAAGCTCGCCCTAATCGCCAGCCGCGAATCATTTTTACCGCATCCAGCGTTTTTGGTTTTCGGCGGCAAATTTCGGTCGCCGCTTCGATTAAATCCTTCTTCTTAGCGATGCGACCAAGTTCAGCAAGAATTGTTTTGCGATACCCTCTCCGCTTGGAAAATCCAAATTCAAGTTTAGAAACATCACCAAGCCACAAGAACGGAAAATCTGGCGGGTTATTTGGCGATAGCCCTAAAACCTTAACTGCACGCGATTCATAACTTTCATTGTGCAGGGTGCGAAGGTCTAAATTCGCGCCCTCACCACGGCGCATATCCTTTTCCCAATCAAGTGGGAAAAGTCGTGGTCGTCCACGTTTTTTCTTTTCGGAAAAAATTTCCGATATTGTTTCATTCGTTTCATCTTTCATAGTTTCTAAAACTCCTTATCATTTAGGAAAAGTTTTCCGAAAATGCTAATAATGTTGACAGACGCGGAAACCCGTGCAATGCGGCGGGCGGAACATTAAACTATGGTTTTCCTCTCCTTTTTGAGATTGACACGGCTACCTTCCCCTATCAAAGTTTTCCCGTTTATGCGGAGACCCCTTTGCGACCAGTGCGCTACTTTATCCTCTTCTGCTTTTCCATCGATGCAGCGGCGATAGCCGCCATGTCTGACATCTCACATCTTCCTTTTAACTGGTTTTATGTTCTAACTTCCGCATTCTCTTACCTCGAATTTACAACTTTGAAAACCTTGTTTTGAAAAAAAGAAGTTTCTGTTGACTTCTTAGTTGTAATCTATGGTTGTAGTCTCTGTAGAAGTCTCTGGTATTGTTGGTTCGTTTTGGCATATTCGATAGTGCCAATTTGAACCTTTCGACGTTCCAATTTGAACTCTTCGACGCTCCAATTTGATACTTTCGCAGTAGCAGATTGATACCATCGATAGTCCACTTGTTTACCTATCAAAGTTAAAACGGGATGTTGCATTCCTCACAACTATCACGATTACACCCGCAGGGTATTACTATTCCTGATTTGCTGTAGCTTACACCCTTTTCCAAATCATCGTCATCGTCCGAATCGTGCTCATATAAATCGTCATATCTTGAATAACTTTCTAGAGGTATTTCCGAATACCGCCATTCACTTATGTATTTAAGAATGCTGGTAGGCACGATGGGAATCATGTCATACTGTCCGCCACGCAAGCCTGCCGCTGTGTTAACGACATCATTTATTGACGCTTTTCCGTTTATTATGTGATTTGCTAATTGCCGAACTGCGTCTTCCTGTAACTTATCAGCTGGAGCTAAAGGGTTGATAACTTCAAACTTTTTCCAAATTTTTTCAACCATTAAGGTCAACGCGTCTGTTTCTTCGGTAACTTCATAGTCATAAACAACAGATTGCTCACTCCCTATAATAGAAATGGACTCTAACTTTGCCGCCGCCTCTAAATTGATTGCAAACCAGTTTGTTTTGTCGAAAGACAGTTTGTTGAAATTGTCGGTCAGAATCAGATTTTTTTCTCTTAATGATTTAACGATTCTTTTTATCGTTGTTTCCGACCAGAACGGAAATGTCTTTTGTATGTCCGATGTGCTTTGATAAGTCCATTTGCGCCCATCCCGCACGTGGTCAGTAATTGCAATCCAGTACTCGATTTGCAAAAACAAAATGGATTCGTTCAAACCAATTTCCTTTGCTAATGCGGGAACTAAGCGCGGCGCACTTAGGTCATTGATTATAAAAGTTCGGTTCGCTTCAAACCTACCCTTTTGCTTTGGTTTTCTCCACTTTGGAGTTACACTTGTACTCATAAAATTGTTTTTATTTCCCGTGCTCTTTTGCTCCAACAAAGACACGGGATTTTTTATATATAGAGAAAGGTTTTGAAAAGCATTAATAAACTGCTTTGACCTCTCACCTTGCTACTTCCATTATTTTTCGCACATTTACTAACGTGGCTTATGTTCTGCTCGTCGCCAGAAATCCTCCAGATGACTTTCACCAATGAAGATTTTTCCGCCGTTTTTGTAATAGCCAAGTGTTTTATTGGCTATTTTGCGACGAACAGTTATCGGGTGAAGAGATAGTATCTGGGCGGCTTCAACAATACTGAATTTCTTTTCTAAGTAATTTTTATCTTTCATATCATTTTGATGATTCTATTATATCAAAAAGTTGCATCCTGAAAAGACTAAGTATAGGAAAACAAAGGGGTTACTCCACCTAAAAGCCGAATTGTCAACACAATAAAAAGCTATGTCCGATACAAAGGGCATAGCTTTTATTGTGAAAACGATTGCCGCCTTGAATTTAATTTCACTGGCGGCAAAACATAAGTTTAGGCAGTAGAAGTCTCTCTTTCGTCCAGAAAGGCTTCCACTCGTTTAAGGTGGGCGCAGTCGGCATTACGACTATATCCTTCGCAAGTGCAACCGTTTTTTTGCGTCAACAAATATCCCCAATTAGGCTTTGTAGCACTGGACACGGCGAACAGGTCTTCACCAAGTTCAAGAAGGATAAGGCTTTTACTTCGCTCCTTGGTCTTAGCCGAAGTATTGTCGAATCTTTTTTCACGTTTCATAAAGCCTCCTTTATTCAGCCAAAGCCAGCTCTTGGTTGTTGTCTCTGGAGACAACCGTATTTGTCTCCAGATTGCGGATGCCCGTTTCAAAAATTCCAATTGCAACTTGTACTCGTTCCTGCAAGTTCTTCAATGATTCCAAATCCGACATTAACTCGTCTTTGAAAAAGACATAATGCTCTACCTTTATACCGTCAACAAGGTCTTGCACCGCTCCGTCATCAATCAATTGCTTCAACGCTTTTTGCGCCAACTTGACTGATTTCTGGAATTGCTCCTTCTCGGTATTCGCAAATCGGAACTGCTCATTGACCATCTTGTTTGCCTCGGAAACGCATTTTGCCTCACCAGCGTAGATAAGCTCTGCAAACCTTATCTGCGTATCAATGTCATAACTCGAAAGCCGCAACAAATCGGACAAATTATCTGCAACAGCGGAATTTTTGACCAAGTTGCGCACTTCAGGCGCAAGTCCTTCGTAAACAGCAAGCACACGGTTAACGTTCCGTTCAGACTGACCCGTTTTGCTTGCCACGTCCGCTGCAAAGGACAATTTGTCCGTTGCACCGCCGTTGTGCTTAGCCAAAGCTCCCGCCACGCCGCGCCGCGTTTCTGGATAAAGGGCTTCGTAAATCTTTTTGCGTTCGCTATATTGCTGCGCCTTTTCCAACTTTGTCAGCCGCTTGCGAATTAAATTTTCGTCAATCGTCGCCATTCGTTGGCGCATTTCGTCAAGCGACACAATGGTCGCTAGAATGGTTTTAAGACCGATAAATTTATACGCCTCTAAGCGAAGGCGACCAGCCACAAGCCGTAAATCGGGCGTTACGACAATCGGATTAAGCAATCCGACCTCTTCAATGGATGCCGCTAGCACTTCGACCAACTTTTTGTTGAATTGTTCCACCACGTCAAATTTAATTTCGCTGATTTCAATTAATTTCAGGTTTGCCATTTCTTCTCCTTTTAATTTAGTATTTTCCGTATTTTCTGCTGCTGCTAAACCGCCATCTGTTAAAAGTTTTATTGTTCTCAGTAACATTTCCTTTTTTTGCTCCTTTTTTTTCTAAACATTCCGCTTTTTTTGCCTTTTCGCCTTAAAAAAGGCACACTTCTACTCAAATATGTCTGAAAAAAGACACACTTCTGCTCGTGCCAAATATTTCGACACTTTCGTACTTATTTAATTGTTTTGGATTTTTCAGCTGGAAAGCGATGACCTGCGCCTTTGTCATCTTTACTAAGCACAAGAGCTATTGAAGCTCTCTAGGTGTGCAACTTGCTTAGTAAGTTACAGTTCCGAACTACTGTAAGTATACCATATCTTTTTCATTTGTCAAGAACTTTTTTTAGGGGGGAGTGGGCTTTTTAATTCTGGTTAGCTGTAACCCTTATACAAGCGAAATTTATAGGATAAAATAAACCATTTGTAACAGACCAAGGCAGCTACTATACGATGCCTGTTGCTAACGTTTGCTGGACATATAGGCGCGTTCGTTAATCCAGACTACAATTACACCTTGTGTTTACATCCGTCTAAACTTACTTAGCTATATTGGCTTATTCGGGTTTTGCAGTTTCTATTCTATTTTCTTTAGGATATGCAACTATCCATTTATCATATTCAACCTCGTGTCGCTTAATGAACTCCAGAAACTGAGAGGTTCACTCTCGCTCTCACTCCGCCGAGAGAGCAGCCTCACCCGCAGCATCCAGCTTCCATCCATCTTCTCCTTCGATTCCTTCTGGTTGATTATTTTGCTCTATATCTAGTTCTTGATTGAGTAGGATTCATCGCAGAGAATTTAGGCTGTGATGCGAATGAGTTGTCGGCGCAACCAAGAAATAAAAAAGCCGTAAGTTCTAGTGCTTACGGCTCGTCAGTTGTGTTCTAGGTCACGTCTTCGGTTTGAATCACGGCTTCCAATTTATTCCAAATTATCAGCATCCAGAACATCGTCCAATGTTGCGTTTTTTTCTGCGTGTTCCTTCAACAGTCTTTGCAACCGTTCATTAAAAATCTTGCCCTTTGAGATGGTCTAATTATTCAGCACAGAAAACTCTCTGTAAAATGAGAGGATGAAAAAATACGACGATGAATTCAAACAAAACGCCGTTAAGAAAATTCTTGATGGTCAATCAGCCGCTTCGGTCGCCAGAGAATTGGGCGTCGGCGAAGGATTATTACATAAGTGGAAACGAGCGCGGCTGGCAACGGCTTCTGATGCCGAGCGCGAAGTGATCGAGTTGCGGAAGAAGCTGCGCGAAGTGGAAATGGAGCGTGACATCCTAAAAAAGGCGGCACTTATCTTCGGCAGGGGAAGTTAGAGCGATATAAGTTTATTGAAAAACAGAAAGCAGATTATCCGTTGCCGACTCTATGCCGGACGATGAAGGTGTCTTTGTCCGCCTTTTACGCTTTTAGACGCGGCGCGAGTTATCGAAAAACGGCGCGGCGGGCTGAGTTGGACGAGCGCGTGCGAGAATGCTTTTACTTTCACCGGCGGCGTTACGGCACGCGCCGCATTGCGGTTGAGCTGAAAACGGGACGTGCGGCGATTCGTGCGGCGATGCGGCGCGAGAATCTGAAGGCAATCGGTCCGCGCCGGTTTAAGCCAAGAACGACCGACTCGGAGCACGATTCGCGCATCAGCCCGAATCTGTTGAAGGAAGCCGTCAATGAGCCGAGCCGAGTTCGAGAGGTGATAGTCGGCGACATCACCTATATTCGCCTTCGAAACGGGAGTTTTTGTTATCTGGCAATATTTCAAGACAAGTTCACCAGAAGGATCCTCGGGTGGGCGGTCTCGATGAGAATGACGGTGCAGCTTGTGCTGGATGCTTTTCAGATGGCGCGCCGACGCGCCTCTTTCAAACGCGGAGCGATCATTCACACTGACCGCGGCAGCCAATACGCGGCAGTGGAATTCCGACGTTTGCTGTATATTTACGGATTTCGGCAATCGATGTCTGCAAGAGGCAATTGCTACGACAACGCCCAGGCGGAAAGCTTCTTTCCAGATTCAAGGCGGAATTGGTTGAGGGCGGGATTTTTGAATCGATTGAAGAAGCCCGCCTCGAAATTTTTAGTTATATTGACGGTTACTATAATCGAATCAGAAGGCATTCGGCATTAGGCTACAAAAGCCCGCTCGAATTTGAAAAGGACTTGAAAATTAAACAAACAAGGAGGAGAGACAGTTTTTTGTGCTGAAAAACTTGACCGTCTCACTTTTCAATAACGTGATAATCCTGATGACGTATATAGTGCTTTTCGGTCACATTGCTTCCCTTTGAATGTCCTAAACCCGCTTGTAGTGATTCGCGGTCTTGCCCTGCCGTATCGCGCTCGGTCGCGTTAGCCGCCCGCAAAGTATGAAACGTAATATCAGGGCTTATCCCCGCACGTTTGAACAGGTCTTTAACGAGCGGGTAATAGTTTGTTGTGTTAAATACTGTTTCATCGTCGCTCTTTTCAAACACGCCCGCCGTGTTCATTTCATCGTAAAGCCAAGTCGAAATATCAACCGTTTTTGAATGGATTTTGTTTTTCGAGTCTTCCATTTCAACTTTAATCACGCCGACACGATTTTCATCATCGGTTCGTATCATTCCGCGAGTGATGTGTCTAAGTTCATCTATACGCAAACCAGTTGTATATCCGCCGATTAGCGTTAGCCGCAGGTGCGAACGGTCTCTCTTCAATCGCCCTTTTTCTGGCACTTCTTTACACGCATCCAAGACCCGCATAAATTCTTCAAACGAAATATAAGAGGTTTTCGGCTTTTCTTTGACAATGATGTTTTTGAATGAAAAGTGATTTTTCCGTTTTCCGACTTCTTCAGCAAAGCTCAACAAACCGCGCAAACGTGATAGGTAGCGATGTGCGGACGCTTCGGAGCGTTTCTTTTCACCTTTGCCCTGTTTGCAAGGTCTTTTCAAAAGCCAAGTTTTGAACGCAAAAGCATCAAGTTTTGTTACTTCGTCAATAAGTTTGCTGCCCATAAATTCACATATTACGTCCAGCTTTTGAAACTCGTATTTGAATTGGATTTTTTTGTTCGTTTCTAGAAATGGCTTATAATGCTGCTCAACAAAGCCCGCGACCGTTGCCGGATTCAGCATAATATCCTTTCCTTTTTCGGCTAATTCTTTGACCTTTTTGTCGAGCCATTCGTTGGCAAGGTCTTTTGTAAGCAGTCCTTTTGTGCAAGATTCGGAATGCCATTTTTGACCATCCCAAATCGCAAACACTGCTCTGTATTTATATTCTCCTCTTCTAATCGTTTCTTCTTTGTAGCTTTCGGCAAAATATCCTTGCACTTTGTATTTTTCGGCAAATTTCATTTATAAGCTCCTTTTTGAGCTAGCTTTTTCGGGTAGATTTTCGGGTAGATAGCTACCCGAATAACCGTCTGCTAGTGTCTGATGGTGAGTTTGAAATGTCTGTCTTGACGTATTAAACCCTTCTATTTCAGTATTTTAGAGGATTAAGCCCTTTGAAGTCAATGGTGAAATGAAAAGACTCAGAAGCCTGTGATGGTGACATCGTGATGGTTCGATTCCATTCGTCCGCACCAATAAAATAGCGAATTTTAGAGAATTGCCGAAAATCCTAAATAGCCCAAAATAGCTGTTTGGGATTTTTTTGGGATTTTGGTTTGAGAAATCGATTTTTTTGCCATCGCCTTCATCTAATTAGCCAGTCCCATGTATCAAACTATTTTTCTCAAAAGAAATCAAATAAAGTTGATTAACCGATTTGCGCGTCAACTTAGTCAACAGAGCTGTTTTCTGTGCCGTCAAATCAAGTGCAAAATACTTGATGACTTGACGAGTTTTTCGCTCAGAAATTTTAGCGTGCCGATAATATCAATTTAACCGTTTCATTGCAGTAGCTTACAAGCCTATTATTGGTTGTTTGCTACTCTACACCCTAATTTCTATTAATATTCACGTTGAATCATACACAAAATTTTGCAAGAAGTGCATCGTTGAGTATAAAAAGGAGTGAATTATCTTGAAGCTGTCCTTTTCCTTTTCTTTGTTAAGACAGGTTACATTAACCACAATTGTCTGATAACAGCCAATCAATGTTTATTTGCAGACAACAGCGACGGTTGTTTATTTCCATAAGTCCATATAAAACCTATAAATAACAAATTTCTATTCTTGGAATAACATTTGCACTTTAGCCTGTGTCTATGAACACGATTTTCTTGCAATTTATTCGAGAAATACTTTTTGTGGGAATTATTGCGCTCTTGGTAAGTCCACTGCTGATTTTTGCGCACGGAGATGAAGACCATGGGGCGGCAAAACCACAAACAAGTGTCAAACAAAATATAGAAACGCGCACGGCGGTAACAGGTGATTTTGAGATTTTTCTTAAAAATTCCTTTCTCGAACCGGATAAGGAAATCGGCGGAAAATTATTTTTGACTTCACACGAAACCAATGAGCCAATCATTAATGCAAAAATCACTTTATTCGTTGAAGGCGAAGATGGTAAAAAGACTGAAATCGTTCTTAATCCAGCTGACAATCCGGGCGTTTACCGACTAATAATTCCGCCAATTCCGGAAAGCACCGTCAAACTCAGCGCGAAAATAAGCCATTCCGGTAAAGAAGCAGTCGTCAATTTCGGCACGGCGGAAATAAAATCTGCGCCAGTCGAATCTTCGGCTGATACGAGTTGGTCGCGTAGTGCTTTGCTTGGTTTGGGTGCGCTCGGGTTGGTAACTTTGCTTGGATTCGCCGCATTTTTGCTATCCAGGAATTTTCGTCAGAAATCACAGATAGTTGAACAGGAAACAATTTCGATATAAGCGAAAAATTTTGAATCAGTTCAAGAAAAAATATTCAAAACCGTTTTTTGCGGGGCTACTTTTGTTTGTCTTCGGCGCACAGCTTTTCGCGCAGGACACGAGCGAAAAGAAAACTTCGACTGCTTCAGCTTCGACGCAATATGTTAATCAAAACGGCACGACGGTTGAAAATTTGATTGAGTCGGCTTTGCAGCGACGCGCCGATATTCTTGCTGCGAGGCAACGATTGAACATCGCGCAAGCCAGACTGTTGACCGCTCGGCAGCGTCCGAATCCTACACTTGAAGCCGAATACGGAACGCCGCGTTTTCTGGGCGGCGAGGCGGAAAGCGATTTGAGCGTTGGTATTTCTCAAGAGTTTGAACTCTTTGGAAAACGTTCGAAACGCATCGCGCTCGCCGAACTTGAAATTGCGCAGACACGAGCTGATCTCTCTGCACTCGAAAGACAATTCAGCAATGAAATTCGGCAGAGTTACGCGAAAGCGGTTGCTTCGGCGCGGCAGCTCGAAACGCTCGAAAAACTCGTTGCAGTTGACGAAGAACTTCTCCGAATAACCGACGCACGGCTCAAGGAAGGCGATGTCGCGCCGCTTGATTTGAATTTGGTTCGCGTCGAAGCCGAACGTCTTCGCGTTCAGGTGATAGACACCAAAAGCGAACTCGAAACCGAGCTTTTAAGCCTTCGGGCATTAGTCGGCTTGGATGTGGGTGAAGATTTGCGGCTGGTGCCTTTGAACGAACGCCCGCCGCGACTCGATTTGCCGCTCTGGCAATTAACGGAAATCGCTTTGCGCGAACGCTCTGATTTACAAGCAGCGAAACTTGCCGAAGAAGTCGGTACGGCGCGAATCAATCTGGCAATTGCCGAAGCCAAGCCGAATATTGAGGGTTCAGTGAAATTTTCGCGGAGCAAAGGAATAATTGATTTACCCGAAAGAATCGGCGGCGGTTTTGCCGTTGATAAAGACAACGAATTGACATTCGGCGTAGCGATTGATTTGCCCGTTTTTAATCGAAACAAGGGCGCGATTAGTGAGGCAACAAGTGGAAAAATAATCGCCCAAAGACAGCGTGAGTTTCTCGAAGCGAACATCAAGAAAGATGTCGCGGTCGCTTATCGAAAATACCGCGCCGCGTCGGAAAAGTTAGTGATTTTTGCGACGCAGATTATGCCCCGCGCCGAAGCTAATCTAACAACGATTCGCGCGGCTTACAGTCAAGGCGAGTTTTCGCTTTTTGAAGTCATCAAGGAGCAGCGCAAATTAAGCGAAAACGTCCGCGAGTATAACGACGCTTTGCGCGATTATTACGAGGCTTTGACTGAAATCGAAAACGCGCTCGGCACAAAGATTCCACCCGAAGGTTTTGCGCCCGATACGAGTTCGGTTCTGCCCGGCAGGGAAATTGTTCCGCCAATCGAGCGCGAAAAATTCTTGCGCGACTTTATCAATAATTCTAAAAAAGACGGTTTTACCCAATTAACTAAAAAACAAAACGAACAGGAAAAGAAATGAAACGAATCGCTATCTTAACAATTTTAACAGCGGTCGGTTTGGCGGGAGCGTGTGCCTCAAGCCCGGATGCGACTAATAAAACTGCTAATACAGTTGCAACTAATACGACATTAAATACGGCGGCAAATGTCCATCCGAAAACGGACGAAGAAACTCCGGCGACGGTTAAAGCGGCATTTCCCGACGCGCAAAGTTTTACCAAACAACACAAAGATTTGACCGATGCGCAAACCGCTTCGATTGAAAAAGATACGAGTTCGAAAGTTCCCGACAAAGACCATCATTCATATCTGGCTTTTTCGACCACGGGCGGAACGCGCAAACAACTTGGCGCGGCAACCGTCATTAAAGCCGACGGCAAGGAGTTCGTCATCGTTTATGAAAACAAAGACGGCTCGCCCGTTATCAAAGAAGTGCGAGACGGCGGCGGAGGTATGCCAAGCCCATTTTTGAAGCAATTTACCGGAAAGGGACACGATGACGATTTACTGCTCGGTGCGGACATTAAAGCCAACGGCGCAAACGAAGCACAGGCAAAAGCGATTACGGAAGCCATTCGCGTGGACGTTTTGACAATGCAGGCTCTTTACGGCGCGGCACACACACACTAAGAATGAGTTCAAAGTTCAAAGTTCAAAGTTCAAAGTTAAAGGTCAGTGGCGCGAAGCGTTGGTCAGTGAATAGTAATATCAAGATGCTCGCTGCCTTGCTTTTACTATTCACTGTTTACTCCTCACTGCTCACTGTTTCGGCGCACGAAGGCGAAGACCATTCCGCCGATAAAAAACCGGCGACTGTGGCGACTACAAAAACGAACGTTGTTCCGAGCGTAACGGCGGAGCGCAATGTAAACACAGATGCCGGACAGTTTAATTTGAAATTGACGCGCACCCCCTCCGATGCGCGGACAGAAGAAAACGTGCAGTTTGTCGTGCGTGTTGCCGAGAAAGTCGAAGGCGGTTTTGGAGGCGGCGAGCCACTTGCGCTCGACAATGCTACTGTTACGGCGAATATTACTATGGCAAACGGTACTAGTGTTGCCGAAAACATCGCTGCTAAACACGAAGGAGGCGATGCCTATCGTATGGCTTATGCCTTCTCAAACGCTGGTGATTACAAAGTAGTATTCAATATCAAAGCAAACGACGGACGTGCTTTTTCAACCGACTTTCCCATTAGCGTCGGTAAAGCTGCGGTCAATTGGACGTTTTGGCTCGGAATGGCGATTTTGAGTTTATTGACTTTGGGAGCGCTCGGCTTTGTTTTCGCTAAATCGAAATCCGCGAGCGGCGGCTATCGCCTGCGACAAGCAGCCCCATTTGCCATTGGAGCAATCCTGTTTTTCGCACTCGGCACTTTTGCGTTAGCGTATCTCTCTCCGCCGCGCAAGGCTCGTGAGATTACAGCGGCTACAACCGGCGAGACCGCAGCACCGTCAACGGAAATTGCCGACACGCTGGCAGGTAGAGTAACTGTTTCAAAAGAATCGCAGTTGCTTTTCGGAATAAAAACGCAGGCAGTTGAAGTCAGACAAATTACGAGCGGTTTACGGGCGACGAGCATTGTCCGGGCGCGTCCAGATGCGCGTGCCGTCGTAGTTCCGCCGGTTGCCGGACGCATCATTTTGCGCGAAGGCATAACGCTCGGCGCGGCGGTCGGACGCGGCGACCAAATCGGCACGGTTGAGCAAATTTTAGATGTGTCGGGGCAGACCGAACTCGAATCACAGCGTCTCGAAGTTGAAGCGCAGCAACGTGAGATTGAAGCTAAACGATTAGAAATTAAAAATACAGTTTTGCAGCTTCAAGCCCAACAAGCCGACCAACGCGCCAAAGCGCAGCAAGCGAGAACGCAGCTTGCCCAAGCGCAGCGCGAATTAAGACGCTCGGAAAATTTAGTGGAAGTCGGCGCAGTTCCAAAGAAAAGATTGGAAGAAGCGCAAACGGCTGTCAAGGTTGCTGAACAGGAAGTCGCCTCCGCCGAACAGCAAGTTCGTCTGCTGGACAATCAAATTAAGCAAACAAACGCCGGACAAAGCATCTTTCGCACACCCCGCATCAATCAGCCGACGCGCTCATTTCCGCTCGTTTCGCCGATTACCGGATTAATAAACGAAATTAAAGCGTCAAGCGGGCAGCAAGTTGAAAGCGGAACGGAACTTTTGAATATCAGCAATCTGTCAACAGTTCTGCTCGAAGCGCAGGTATTCGAGCGAGATTTGCCGGTTGTGCGCGAATCAACACGGGCGAGTTTTACGTCTTCTGCTTTGAACGGCGAAGTTTATACAATCGGCACGGCTGACGGCGACGGACGGCTTGTTTCCGTCGGTCAAACAGTCAATGCGGAAACGCGCACCGTCGCGGTGATTTATGAAGTGAAAAACCCCCTTAATCGTCTGCGCAACGGCAATTTTGTCGAAGTTACGATTGACACAAGCGGCGACCGACAAGTCCTTGCCGTGCCTAAACAAGCGGTAGTCCGTGAACAGGGCGAAACTTTTGTTTATGTGTTCACGGGCGGTGAAACATTCGAGCGTCGAGCCGTGGCTTTGGGCGCGGAAGGCGCGGATTTCTTTGAAGTAAATTCTGGACTGAAAGAAGACGAACGCGTAGTCACCGAAGGCGTTTATCAACTTCGCACGACGCAGCCAAGTTAGGGAGATAATCAATGGAAAAAATTTTATTTTTAGCGACATTTTTATTATTTTTCGCTGGTTGCGGCGAGTTGCGGACAGCGGAAAATCAAAACGCCGGTGAAAAGCTGAAAACGGTTTTTCTGCATATCGAGGGCTTTAGCAAAAGTAAAAGCGGCGCGATATGAATGACCTGACCGGATACGGTCAAACAAGCCCTGGATGGGCTTGAAGCTGTGAAAAAAGTAGAAATGCACTTAAAGCGTGATGAGTTTGAGGTTACGTTCGACGCATCGCAAATTGATGAACAGAAAATCATTGAAACCATTGATAAGACAGGTTTCAAAGCAACGCTTGTCGCAAGCAAAGCTAACGTCAAAACGCCAAGCGGAACGTCAGAAAACAGTTTTGTTCTACCGCAAGGATTTAAGATTTTAGACGACGCTTTTGCGCGAGCGCAAAAAGAAAACAAACCTTTGCTGATTGATTTTTATGCCGAGTGGTGCGTGTCGTGTCAAAGAATGGAAAAGGAAACTTTTGCCGACACAAAGGTCAAAGAAATTTTGCAAAAGGTTGTTTTGCTCAAAGTTGACACAGACAAAGAACCGCAGTTGGCGGAAAAATTCGGAGTCGTCGGCTTGCCCGATTTTCGTCTTATTACGCCCGAAGGCAAAGAGTTTCGCCGTTTGCGCGGATTCCAGACGGCTGAAAAATTTACGAAAGATTTAGAAGAAGTTTTACAAGTAACGAGGAAATAAAATGATTAAGAGAATTATTTGTTTGAGTTTGGGCTTGCCGATTTTAGCGATTTTTTTGACTGCTTGCAACAGCGGCGCGATGGTTGCCGAAACGGTTGACAAAACTCAATCGGTCGCTTCTGACAGCGTGGAAACAGGCGAGATAAACACCGATTCGGCGAAGGCTTTCAGCATGGATTTCAAAGCAGAGCCTGCGGAAATAAAAGCGGGTATTCCGGCGATGTTGTCTTTTACGGTTAAAGACAAACAAGGCGGATTGGTAAAAGATTTGCAAATCGTTCACGAAAAACCGATGCACTTGCTCGTCGTCTCGAAAGATTTGGCGGAGTTTTACCACATTCATCCCGAACAATCGGCGGACGGCAGTTATCAGGTGTCGCACAATTTTCCAAACGGCGGCGAATATCGTCTTTACGCCGATTTTACGCCGAAAGACGCGGTGCAAGTCGTCGAGCAAATTGATGTCAAAGTTGCTGGACGGGAACGCGCAAAAGTCGCTTTAACGCCCGACCAGAAATTTGAAAAAACAGTTGACGGATTAAAAATTGTGATGAAACCGAGCGCGACTATAAAAGCCGGACAAGAGTTGATGCTCGATTTTCAAGCCTTTGATGCAAAGACAAATAAACCTGCTACCGATTTACAAAACTACTTGGGCGAACTCGCGCACTTTGTTCTAATCAGCGAAGATTTGAAAGATTTTGTTCACGCGCATCCGATGTCTAAAGGCGAACATAAAGAATCAGGAAAAACCGATGACCACAATGCGGACGGACACAAGCATTCGACGAGGGAAGGAGTAACCGCTAAACCGAGCGCGTCCGAAGTTTCGGCGCATACAGCATTTCCGCGCTCCGGGCTTTATAAAATCTGGGCGCAGTTTCAACGCGGCGGCAAAGTAATTACCGTGCCGTTTGTCGTGGCTGTAGAAGAAGCAGATAAAAGTCTGAGTGAAAATAAAACAGCTCCGATTCCCGAAGGTGCAGTAAAAGTTACAGTCTCAAGCGGCGGCTATGAACCCGCGTCAATAAACGTGAAAAAAGGTCAGTCCGTAAAGCTGGCGTTCACCAGAACCGACGCTAATAACTGCGGCGGCGAAGTCGTCTTTGCCAAACAAAATATTAAGAAAAAATTGCCCGTCGGCGAAATCGTTACGGTTGACTTTACGCCGCAGGAGGCGGGCGAAATCTCTTTTACCTGCGGAATGGAAATGTATAAAGGCAAAGTCATTGTTGCTGAAAACTAAATTTTTGAGCGTCAATTCAAAGGAAAATCAAATGAAAAAATTGAAATTATTTTTAGCTTTAGCAGCGTTAATCATCGGCGCGGGCGGCGCGTTCGCTCTCGTAACAAACGTGGTCGAAGCGCACACGCGCACCATTAAAATTAAGGTGGATAAAAACGGCTTTTCATCGTCTTCGATTGAAGTCGAAGCGGGACATAAATTAAATCTCGTTTTTACCCGCACCGATAAAGACAATTGCGGAAACACGGTCGTTTTTCCGAAACTTAAAATTCGCAAAACTTTGCCCGTAGGCAAAGACGTTATCGTCAGCCTTACGCCGCGCGAGGCGGGCAACATTACTTTCACCTGCGGAATGGGAATGTATAAAGGCAGCCTCGTCGTGTCCGATTAGCCGAAAATAAATGCTCAACGGAATTATCAAATGGTCGCTCAGTAACCGGCTGATTGTCGTCGCAATCGCCGCGCTGTTGCTCGTTTGGGGTACGTATGTCGCGCTAAATTTGCCCGTTGATGTTTTCCCTGACCTCAACAAACCGACCGTGACCATTCTCACCGAAGCGAGTGGACTTGCGCCTGAAGAAGTCGAAACGCAAGTTTCGTTTCCGATTGAAACTTTGATGAACGGCGTTCCCGGAGTAACGCGCGTCCGTTCGCAAAGCGGCGTCGGGCTTTCAATCGTTTACGTCGAATTTGATTGGGGAACAGACGTTTACCGCAACCGTCAACTCGTTACCGAAAAGCTCAATCAAGCCGTCGAGCAACTGCCCGAAAACATCACGCCGACTCTCGCTCCGATTTCTTCGATTATGGGCGAGATTATGTTGATCAGCGTGCGCTCAAAAGACGCCGCCACGAATCCTCTTGACGTGCGGACAATTGCCGATTGGACGATTCGCCCGCGTCTTTTGACGATTCCGGGCGTGGCGCAAGTTATCAACATCGGCGGCGGCGTGAAGCAATATCAAATTTTGCTTTCGCCCGAAAAACTCGCGCAATTTGGTGTCACAATTGAACAAATAACCGATGCATTAGAAAAATCCAACACAAACTCTACCGGCGGCTTTGTCGAATCAAGAAGTCAGGAATATCTAGTTCGGAACCTCGGCAGGTTTTATTCGATTGATGAATTGAAAAATACGGTCGTCGTATATCGCGGGCAAACGGGGATTCGTCTAGGCGATGTCGCAAATGTGGAGTTCGGCGCGAGGATTAAACGCGGCGATGCGGGAACGATGGGAACGCCCGCCGTGATTATGTCGGTGCAAAAACAACCGGGCGCATCAACGCTTGAACTTACGGAAAAAGTTGACGAAGCAGTCCGCGAACTACAAGCTACTTTACCCGCCGATATTGAAATTAATACTCGGCTTTTCCGCCAAGCAAACTTTATAGAATCGTCAATCACGAACGTCATCGAAGCCCTGCGTGACGGCGCAATTCTTGTCGTCATCGTTTTATTTCTTTTTCTCTTAAATTTCCGCACAACGGCAATAACGTTAACAGCGATTCCGCTTTCGTTTGTCGTTACATTTTTGGTTTTATGGGCGTTTGGGATTTCGATAAATACGATGACGCTCGGCGGCTTGGCGGTAGCAATTGGCGAGCTTGTGGACGATGCGATTGTTGACATTGAAAATATCTTTCGCCGCCTGCGGGAAAATCGTTTATCAGATAACCCTCGTTCCTCGCTTGACGTTATTTATCATGCCTCACTTGAAGTTCGTTCCTCGATTGTTTACGCAACTGTTATTGTTGCACTTGTTTTCATTCCGCTTTTCGCTTTAACAGGGGTGGAAGGCAGACTGCTTGCCCCGCTCGGTATAGCTTATATAACATCGCTTGTTGCATCCCTTTTTGTTAGCTTGACGATTACGCCCGTGCTTGCGTCGTATCTTTTGCCGAAGATGAAAGCAATGCACGCGGAAAAAGACAGCTTTGTCGTGCGCTTTTTGAAAAAGTGGGACGAAAAACTATTGCATCGAACCTTGCACCATCCTTATAAAGTCATCATCGGTGCAAGCGTTCTATTTTTGCTGTCGATTGCTACTCTACCCTTTGTCGGCACGGCGTTTTTGCCGGAATTTAACGAAGGAACATTAACAATAAATGTTTTAACACAGCCTGGCACGTCGCTAACCGAATCAAACCGCATTGGGCAAATCGCCGAAAAATTGGTTTTGGAAGTTCCAGAAGTCATATCTACTGGGAGACGCACAGGACGCGCCGAATTAGATGAACACGCAGAAGGAGTTCACTACACGGAAATTGACGTTGACCTCAAAGAAGGACGAGAGCGAGCAGAAATTTTAGCAGATATTCGTGAACATCTCGCCGTCATTCCGGGCGTCAACATCAATGTCGGGCAGCCTATCTCACATCGCTTAGACCATCTCCAATCAGGAGTTCGGGCGCAAATCGCCGTCAAACTTTTCGGCGAGGATTTAACAACATTGCGCTCAAAAGCGGAAGAAATCCGCAATGCGATGCAAACGGTCGAAGGCGCAACTGATGTTCAGATTGAAAAACAAGTTTTGATTCCGCAGGTGCGGTTTAATATTGACCGCGCAAAGGCAGCCCAATACGGTATGCCGCCGGGCGAGATTGCTGAAACTCTCGAAACGGCATTGAATGGCAGAACCGTTTCCGAAGCCATTGAAGGACAGCGACGTTATGATGTTGTCGTCAGGTTCGATGACACTTCTCGCGGAAGTCTCGACGCACTCAAAAACGTCACAATTGATACGCCTTCGGGCGCACAAATTCCCGCTTCTGCTATTGCTGCAATCGAAGAAATTCCGGGACCGAATCAGGTTCTCAGGGAAAACACGCAACGCCGCATTGTTATTTCCGCCAATACCGAAGGACGCGATTTAGGCTCGGTCGTCGGCGATATGCAGCAAAGAATTGCGGCGCAAGTTCAATTACCGCAAGGTTATTTTCTTGAATACGGCGGGCAATTCCAAGCATCTCAGGAAGCCACCAAAACGCTTTCCGTCTTAACATTATTTTCACTGGCAGCTATCTTTTTTCTGCTTATTAAAGCACTTGGAGATTGGCGCTCCGCTTTGCAGGTGATGATAAACATTCCGCTCGCTCTTATCGGCGCGATTATCGCCTTGCTTTTATCAGGCGGCGTGTTCTCAATTGCCACGCTCGTCGGCTTTATCTCGCTCGTCGGTATAACCTCACGCAATGGGATTATGATGATTTCGCATTATCTTCATTTAATGCGCGAAGAGGGCGAAGATTTTACCGAACAAATGATTATTCGTGGCAGTTTGGAGCGATTAATTCCGGTGTTGATGACCGCGCTGACTGCGGGGCTGTCCTTGATTCCATTCGTCCTGGCAGCAGATGCGCCCGGCAAAGAGATTTTACATCCGCTTGCGGTCGTAGTGCTGGGCGGTATTTTAACTTCGACATTACTCGACCAAATTGTTACACCGGCGGTGTTTTATAAATTCGGCAGACCCGTTGCTGATAAAATTATTGCCGAAAGAGAACGACGCTTAAAGGGAGATAGCAAAATTCTGTCGTAAAATTTAGTGATAAGGTTGGATAAAAATATGACAGAAAAACAAACAAACGCGCCCGAAAAATTCATTGACCCGATTTGCGGAATGACCGTTTCACCCGATGCGGCTCGCGGCGAATTGGAGTCTGAAGGACAAAAATATTATTTCTGCTCGAAAGGCTGTCTGGAAACTTTTAAGCGGCAAAAAGGGATTGCAGATTCGCCACCTGTTCAAATCGGCGAACATCATTCACACGAGAAAATGCGCGAAGACAAAAACGGTTCGGAGATTGACCCAATTTGCGGAATGACAGTCAATCCCGCAACTGCTGCCGGAAGTTTTAATCACGAGGGGAAAACGTATTACTTCTGCTCGGCTGGCTGTCTGCAAAAATTCATTACTCAATCGCAAGGAGTTCCGGCAAGCGGTTTTGTCGGAATCGAACGCGCTAAAAAAGAGACTGTTCAGCACGGCGAGATGACAGCGACGCCAGGCGGCGAATTCGTTGACCCGGTTTGCGGAATGTCGGTCGCGCCCGAAACCGCCGCAGGAAGATACAATTATCAAGGCGAAACATTTTATTTCTGCTCGATCGGCTGTTTGAATAAATTCAAGCAAAATCCGTCGAACTTTCTCGAAAAGAAAAAAGAGGAAAAGCAAGTAGCGACGGAGAGAGAAGGCGTTGAATACACTTGTCCAATGCATCCGGAAATCCTTCAAATAGGACCCGGAACTTGCCCGCTTTGCGGAATGGCGCTTGAGCCGAAAGTTTTTTCTTTGGATGATAAACCTGACCCGGAATTCGTTGATATGAAACGGCGGTTTTGGATTTCAGCCGTTTTAACAGTTCCTGTTTTCGTGCTTGCGATGGCAGAGATGCTTCCAAATTTTCACGAATTTATCTCACCGAAAATTTCGATTTGGATTCAATTCTTATTGGCGACGCCGGTTGTCCTCTGGGGCGGGCTTCCGTTTTTCGTGCGTGGCTGGCAGTCAATCGGCAATCGAAGCCCGAATATGTTTACCTTGATTGCAATAGGTACAGGGGCGGCATACCTTTTCAGTCTTTTTGCTTTGTTCTTTCCGGATTTGTTTCCGGTTTCGATGCGAAATGAACACACGGAACTAATTGCCGCTTATTTTGAAGCGGCAGCGGTAATAACGACGCTGGTTTTGCTCGGACAAGTTCTTGAACTTCGCGCCCGCAGTCAAACTTCGAGCGCGATTAAAGAACTTCTTGGACTCGCGCCGGACGTGGCAATTGTAGTTTTTGATGACGGAACAGAACATGAAATCGCGCTCAAAGACGTGCAAATTGGAGCGAAGTTAAGAGTCAAAGCAAACGAGAAAATTCCGACCGACGGGGTGATAATAGAAGGTGAAACTTCGGTTGACGAATCAATGGTTACGGGCGAATCAATTCCATTCGAAAAAACGGTTGGCGATAAAATAATCGGCGGAACAATCAACGGCAGACGCTCCTTTTTAATGAAAGCGGAAAAGGTCGGAAGCGATACGCTACTTGCGCAAATCGTCCGAATGGTTGGT
This sequence comes from Pyrinomonadaceae bacterium, assembly GCA_030448055.1. Classification (GTDB taxonomy): domain Bacteria; phylum Acidobacteriota; class Blastocatellia; order Pyrinomonadales; family Pyrinomonadaceae. Next base: position 317,329 of record JAUJNR010000001.1, on the reverse strand, counting down.
GAAGCGCAGCGTTCACGCGCTCCGATTCAGAGATTAGCCGACGTTGTTTCAGGCTATTTTGTTCCGGCAGTTGTTGTCGTGGCGATTGCCGCGTTTGCTGTTTGGCTCGGTTTCGGCAGTTTCGCATACGCGCTTGTCGCGGCGGTTTCGGTTTTAATTATCGCCTGCCCGTGCGCTTTGGGCTTGGCGACGCCGATGTCCATTATGGTCGGAACAGGTCACGGCGCACGGCACGGAGTTTTAGTGAAAAAGGCGGAAGCACTGGAGATTTTGGAAAAGGTCAACACTCTTGTCGTGGACAAAACCGGGACGCTGACCGAAGGCAAGCCGCGACTTCAAAATGTTGTGGCATTAAACGGGCTGGCTGAAAAAGAAATCTTAAAACTCTCCGCAAGTCTCGAAAAGTCGAGTGAGCATCCGCTGGCGGAAGCAATCATCAAAGGCGCAGCGGAACAAAACGTGGAATTGGCAAAGGTAGAGAATTTCGAATCGGTTACAGGAAAAGGTATCGTCGGAACAATTGAAGGAAAGAAAATTTTGCTCGGTAATGCGAAGTTAATGCAGGAAAACGGAATTGATTTTCTGCCGGACGGACAAGCTGACAAACTTCGCGCCGCAGGTCAAACAGTAATGTTCGTCGCTGCCGATGGGAAATCCGCGGGATTGGTCGGCGTGGCTGATACGATTAAAGAATCCGCTAGAGAAGCAATCAATGAATTGCACCGGCAGAAAATTGAAGTTGTGATGATGACGGGCGACAATGCAAAAACAGCGGAAGCCGTAGCCAAAACTCTCGGCATTGATAAAGTTTTCGCTGACGTTCTGCCCGAACAAAAAGCTGAAAAAGTTAAAGAATTGCAGGCGCAGGGCAAAATCGTAGCGATGGCAGGAGACGGCGTAAATGATGCGCCTGCGCTCGCTCAAGCTGAAGTCGGAATCGCAATGGGAACAGGAACTGACGTAGCAATGGAGTCCGCCGACATCACGCTTCTGAAAGGCGATTTGCGTGGTATTTTGCGGGCAAAAAAATTAAGCGAAGCGACAATGAAAAATATTCGCCAGAATTTGTTTTTCGCATTCGTTTATAATTTAGTAGGTGTTCCAATTGCGGCGGGCGTTTTATACCCGATTTTTGGTTTACTTTTAAGCCCGATGATTGCGAGCGCTGCGATGACATTTAGTTCGGTCTCGGTTATTGGCAACGCGCTGCGTTTGAGAAATTTGAAATTGTAGGCGAGATGAAAATGGATAAAAAACTTGAAAAACTTTCTGCCGCGGTCAGCCTTACCGTGTTGGAAATAGACTTTTACCCGAATGAACTAATACCGGCATTTCTGCTTGCTAATCTGATGTCTCCGACACTATGGGCGTGGCGGGATGAGAAAAAACCCTGCAGTGATGACGGAATTCTTTACAGCCCGAAAAACCGCCTGAATCAAATCCAGCGATTTTTTCACCGCTATACTTTTACCAACATTGAGGGCGAGCCTGGTGGTGACCCTTGGGGACTTGTCAGTTTTGCCGAAGAAGAAAAGCGATTCGGTTCAGAGTTCGTTCAAAAGATACGGGCGGAATATGACGCGACGTTTAGGAAACTCCTTGCGGAAAATCCCGAATCGCAGTTCGGGCAAATCATCAATGAGGATTATTACCGCGAAGGTTTTTTTCCGCAGCTGAAAAATGAAACGCTTGAAGTGATGGACGCTTTTGCGTCGGTAAATGAGGAAGGCAAACGGTCTGGCAAGTGCATCGGGTTGGGAATGCTCTGGGCTGCCGCGCTCGTTGTTTGGGGAAGATTTCCGCTTGACCGCATCATTATCACCGGCAACCGCGCTCATATGTTCGTCTTTTTAGACGACGAGGATGGACATCTTCTAAATAATACGAAGTGGTTTAGCAGCACCAGAATCAATAATCAATCCGAATTATCACAGTTTGTCCGCCTCGTCGCGTCAAGCACGGAGACGACATTTTTTTACAACCCGGAATTGGGAATGTGCCATTGCACGACGCGCACTTCGCAAATACCGCAGCAACAGATTACAAACATTTATGCGAGTATCGGCGGTTTTGTTTCCAATCAGTTGAAGCACCCAAACCCCGAACAAATTCAATTCGTCCAGCCCGATTACCAAATTCCCAACCCGCTCGAATACGATTCGGCGGCGGAGTTTCAGGCAGCAATTGTCGCGCTTGCCGAACAGCATCCCAATTCAATTTATGAGTTCGCTCTTTATGCGTTTCGTCGTCTCGATGTAAATCACCCGCAAGTTTATGTTCGCGCCGCGATGCGTGATTACAACGTCAAACAGCTAGCGCAAGAAATTACGGAACTGTCAGACGCGCTCTCGATTGTCGCAGGAATTGAAGGACGAGATTCGATTTTCAGAAGCAGAGACAGAATTGCTTGCCTGATGAAATTCTATATTTCAAAACGGGAAGCGATAGAGACAAAGCCTTACTACTTTACACCTTGCTTCGACATTCGCCCATTAGCGACGCGGAAAGCGTGATAGGCTTATCAAATGAAAATAGTTTCGTTTCATCTCAAGGCAAATGGATAGATTTAGAAAACTTGTCGTTTTCGTCCTCCGCGCCTTTAGATTTAGAGATTTCGTTTAATGATGACACTGCCAATAAATTACCGGGAGACAAATAAAATGAGAAAAAAGATATTGACTGCTTGTTTGTTAAATTTATTACTTTTCGCGTCAATTTTCGCGCACGATTTATTTCTAAAAACGGACAGCTTTTTCCTTGCGCCGAACTCGAAACATACCATTAAAATTATGAACGGCACATTTCAGACGAGTGAAGGCGCGGTTTCTTTCGCCCGCTTGAATGATGTAAGTGTAGTTTCGGCGGGAAAACGGACGCATCCGCAAGAAGCCGATTTTAGTAAAGACGAAATGACCGCTTTTTTGAATTTGAAAACCGGGGCAGCAGGAACTTACGTCGTCGGGCTTTCCACAAAGACGCGCGAAATCGCGCTCAAAGCGACGGAGTTTAACGAATATTTGAAAGAAGACGGATTGCCGGACACTCTCGAAGAGCGGCAGAAAACCGGCGAACTCGAAAAGGACGCAAAAGAGCGTTATGCCAAGCATGTCAAGGCGATTTTGCAAGTTGGCAAAAAGCAAACCGACGATTACAAAACGGTTCTCGGTTATCCGGTCGAACTCGTCCCACAACAGAATCCATATAAATTGAAAAAAGGCGACACGATTGAAATTTTGTGTCTCAAAAACGGGCAACCGCTTGCCGAACAAGTGGTGCTGGCGGGGCGCGAAGAAAAAGGCAAACTGTTCTCCGCGCCTGAACTTCGCAGCGACAAAAACGGCATCGTCAAAATAAAGCTTGACGGCGCGGGAAAATGGCATGTCAAATTTATCAATATGATGAAACTCGACGACCCGAATTTAAATTATGAATCGAAGTGGACGACTCTCACGTTCGAGCTAAAGTAGAATATGGAATTTTTTAAGCGCTACAAAGAAATTCTGTTTGGCTTCGCTTTAGGCGCGGCGATGTGGCTGATTGATGCCGTGATGCACACGGAACTCGGCAAAAGCGTTCACGCGGAAAGTTTATGGACGGAGATTTTCGCGCCGCATCCGACGGCTTTGATTTTTCGCTCGGTTTATCTGGCGATTGCAGTTTCGTTTGGCTTTTTTCTATGGCGAACGAATTGGCGCGAGCGGCAGCTTCGCGCACTCGAACAAGCCGTCATCGCTTTTCAACGCCAACTCGATGCGCCCGCGCTGAGAATCTTGGGCGCTGCGCGACAACTGCAAAACCGAAACTCGGTTCAATTGGATGAAACCGCCGAACGACTGGCGTCGGAAATAAACCTCGATGCCGGATTGATAGACGAACTAGCCAAAAAATATCTTGAATTCAGTCGTCTGGTACAAGCAGGTGAAACGGCACAGGCAATAGAAACTCTGCGAGCAATCGAAAACTGGCTCGCCGAGCAAAAATCAATCGCTAAATTTTGAAACCGGAAACAAAAAAAACAATTTTACTTGCCGACGACGACGACAATCTCCGTCGCGTACTGGAATTTCAACTGTCGGAAGCAGGCTACAAAATTCGGGCGGCGGCGGACGGTGCAGAAGCCTTAGAAATTTTTACAAACAATGATTTTGACTGCGTCATCTCCGATTTGCGAATGCCGAAACTGTCAGGTTTAGAACTACTGGAGGAAATCAAAACAGTCAACTCTGAAACTCCCGTTATCGTGATTACCGCTTTCGGTGAAGTCGAAACGGCAGTGTCAGCGATGAAGGCTGGCGCGTTCGATTATATCAACAAGCCGTTTAACCGCGACGAGATTTTATTAACGCTGGAACGAGCCGTAAATTTTAGTGAAACTAAAAGCGAAAACCGCAGGCTACGGGAAATCGTCAAAAAGGATTTTCGGATTGAAAATCTTGTTGGCGATTCACCTTCAATGCGGACAGTTTTGAATGTGGTCGAGCGCGTTTCGCGCTCTGACGCGACAGTTTTAATCGCAGGCGAAAGCGGCACCGGCAAGGAGTTAATCGCCAAAGGCATACATTTTAGCGGAAAGCGAAAAGACAAGCCGTTCATTCCGATTAACTGCGCAGCAATTCCTGAAAATTTAATCGAAGCCGAACTCTTCGGTTACAAACGAGGAAGTTTTACAGGCGCGACCCTCGACACGAAAGGCAAATTTGAAGACGCAAGCGGCGGAACTCTTTTTCTTGATGAAATCAGTCAGATGCCTTTGCCGTTACAACCGAAATTACTTCGTGTTTTGCAGGAACAGGAAATTGTCAGAATCGGCGAAAGCACGCCGCGCAAAATTGATGTTCGCATTATTGCGGCGACGAATCAGAATCTCGAAAAAATGGTTGAAGCCGGAACTTTTCGCGAAGATTTATATTTTCGTCTAGCAGTTGTTCCCGTCAATCTACCCCCGCTTCGAACACGCCGCGAAGACATCCCGCTACTCGTCAATCATTTTTTTCGTCGGGCGAAAGAAAAACACGGTTTTGAAGATTTGAAAATAGACCGTGAAGTAGTCAGTGTTTTGTCAGATTACCCGTTTCCGGGTAATGTCCGTGAACTTGAAAATTTAATCGAAAGAATGGTCGTGTTGTCGGACGGCGAAAAAATAACTTTGCAGGATGTTCCGCAGTCCATTACAAAACCACTTGAAACTTTCGGTAATGTGCGAATGGAATTGCCCGCCGAAAATATCTCGCTCGATGAAGTGGAAAAGGAAATTATTCGTTATTCTTTAGAGATGCACAACGGCAACCAATCACAAACAGCGCGTTATTTGGGTATCACTCGCAGCGCATTGATTTATCGAATGCAAAAGTTTGGGTTTGATGAATAAGAAAAATCTATTAATTTCCATTCTCATTCTCGGCGGCTTTATTTTGCTCATCTCCGCTCTTCATTTTCTCACGCCGGTTGACAGCGTAATTCTGCATCAGATTTACCAGCGGCTCTATTACATTCCAATAATTTTAGCTGCGTTCTGGTATGGCTGGCGCGGCGGTTTAGGTGCGGCGCTTTTGGCGAGCGTGTCGTATCTGCCGCACATTGCTTTACACTGGCAGCATCAAAATTATGAATATGCGCTTAATCAATATGCCGAAATCACTTTATTTTTTGTCATCGGAGCGGTAACGGGCTGGCTCGGAGACCAAAAACGTCGTGAATATGAACGCGCCGAACGAATCAACACTGAACTGCAAACGGCTTATACTGAATTAAGGCAAACTGTCAGTCAGTTGCTTCAAGCTGAAAGACTTTCTTCGTTAGCGGAAATCGCATCAAGCGTGGTTCACGAAGTCCGCAATCCACTCGGAGCAATCAAAGGCGCAGTGGAAATTCTCGAAGACGAACTGGCGCCGGATAGCCCACGCCGTGAATTTGCGAACATTGCTAAAACCGAAGTTGAGAGAATTGACAAATTGGTCAAAGAGTTTTTACAGTTTGCCCGTGCTCCAAAGCCCGACCGAGCGCTGGTTAATCCCAATGAACTCGTTAAATCCGTTAAACTTCTTATCGAACAACAAGCCGAGAAACAAAGTGTTTTGATAGAAGAGAGCCTCTTAAACCCTTCCTCCTCTCTTATGCTCGATGCCGAGCAAATCAAACAAGTTTTATTAAATTTAGGTATTAATGCTCTGCAAACAATGCCAACTGGCGGAACGCTCATTTTTCGCACCTTAGAAGAAGAAAATCGTTTATCTATCGAAGTGGAAGACACGGGGGGCGGGATTGACGAAAAGAATATTTCACGCATTTTCAACCCGTTTTTTACTACCAAAGAAAAGAGTTTCGGACTCGGACTTTCGATAGCTTACAAAATCGTCGGCGAACACAATGGAAAATTAACAGCTCGAAATGGAACACAAGGCGCGATTTTTCGCCTTGAATTTGAGGTTAGAAGATAATTTGATGTAACTAAAGGGAAAAAAGGACAATTTTGCAAAAACTTGTTCAACGCTATTGATTTTTTTTTGCAAATAGGTTTATTATATAAGCCGGGGTTTGGTTCAGACTTCAAATCCGTTCGATTCACTTTATTCTTTCTAACTCAAGTTACTTTTACACCGCCAAAAACACTTTAGAGTTTCAGCAAAAATCGCTTTTGTTTAAGACAAGAAGCGTTTATGATCCGGCAACTGAAAAATTCGGATTGGCGTCACCCGTTCTAAAGGTAACTCAAACAGGATACACACGCATACCGATAATTGAAGAGGTTCTATTCCTAGAATTTACTTTCGTCTAATTTTTTAATGCAGGTTCGGAGAAGTATTATGGCTAACTTATATAATTTAACCAATCAGGAATCAATGTTTTACACGGCGCAATGTATTGTTAACGGAAACTGGCATTTATTTAACGGAAACAGAAATGTCGCCCTCGACAAATTGAAATTGTTTTGCGGTTTTATCAATGCCAAGTCGTTTAACTCCGATGCGTTTTTGGAAGATATTTATACAAGGGTTCAAAGTTCCCTGATGTCCAAAAGATTAAATACTTTTAAGCTAACTCAATTTCAACCTCCGTTTAACGACTTCGGAAAACAGAATTTTAAGGAATTGCTGACCGATTGGGAAGGCAGCGGAGAAGTTGCGCTGGAAAATAAATTTGAACAGATATTCAGCGACGGTTGGGAAGAGAAAAAGTCTTCGAGAGAAGTAATCAAAGTGATTTACGGCGACGGAGCGACCGAAGAAACCGCAATTAAATTTTCCAGCAGCAACGTCAAAAAAAGGATTAACGCCGAATCATGGTTTATAAATTATCAGTGCGGAAAGGAAAATGAAGATTGGAAAAAAGAAAGAAATTTTATGACGCAATCTTCAAACGGCGAGAAAATACACAATATCTGGGACATACGTCTTGCAGACGGAACAAGAAAAACCTTTTATTTTAACGCCTCGACAAAAGAATGCGTCGCGGCGGCAAATGTCGTAACGGGCGGTTGGGTGCTGAACGCCAACGGTCGCGGAATAGACGGCGCAATCGTAACCTTTACCGAATCGAACGGCAACGTCAGATATGCTTTGACCAACAAATTCGGCTTTTACAGTTTTAATAACGTAATGGTCGGCAACACTTACACTTTCAACGTCGCTCACAAAAACTATATTTTCGCGCCGCAAATCTATCCGGTAAATTACGAAGAATTCAATCTGAATTTCATGGCTAATCGCTAAACTATTGTCCTCAATTATTAGCGTAAAGTTTAAAATCAAGCGGCGAACTAAAAATAAAGCCGTACGGCTTAAGCCGAATTTCAACAATCAAGTTATTCTTATTGCTTTAGCTTAATTTGCGTTAAAGCGGCGAGAAGAACCTGAAGTTGAAACTCAGCAAAAGCCGCGCGGCTTTTGCTGAATTCTTCTTCGGCTAAAACTGCGCTGACGATTGCGCTAAAACCCGAAAGAGTGCTAAATTCTGGAAAGTTCAAATTACCTTTTTTGATTTTGTACCGGTAAACGCAACGGTTTTAACCGCTTCGGATGTAAAATCGAGGTTTCGGAAGTAGGCGAATGCAGAGATCGCGGAAGTTCGATTTTTTCGTTCGCATTCTTCTCACGTGATTTTTTCCGATCCGCGCCACTATGAAAACGCTGCCCGATTATTTTCAAAGCCGACTGGCGAACATCTTAGATTCGATTCGTCAAATCGTCGAAATCGAATCGCCATCGCGCGACGCGGCAGCCAGCCGTACGGTCGTTGATTGGCTTGTTCGGGAAGCCGAAAAAATTTCAACCAATTTGGAAATCGAACGAATCGCGGTTGAAGGCTGCGGCGAACATCTGATTATTCGCGCTTACCGCTCGAATGAAAAACCGATTCTGCTACTCGGACATACCGACACTGTTCATCCAATCGGCGCGAAAAGCAAAAATCCGACGCGCGTCGAAGGCGACAAATTTTTCGGCGGCGGCGTTTTCGATATGAAGGCGAACTGCGTTTTAATGCTGGAAATCTTGCGTGCCTTCGGTGAATTAAATATCAAACCGAGGCGACCGATTACGATTTTGCTTTCGTGCGACGAAGAAATCGGCAGCCCGACCGGACGCGCTCTGGTCGAACGCGAAGCGGCGGACTGTGAATTCTGTTTGGTTCTTGAACCGTCAGCGGACGGCAGAGTCAAAACTGGACGCAAAGGCACGGCGAATTACGTTTTGAAAGCGCGGGGCGTTCCCGCGCACGCCGGATTGGAGCCGGAAAAAGGCGCGTCAGCGATTCTGGAAATCGCCCGCCAGATCGAAAAAATACATTCGTTGAACAATCTCGATAAAGGCACGACGGTCAACGTCTGCACCGTCGAAGGCGGCACGACGACAAATGTCATTCCCGAACACGCCGCGTGTTCGATTGACGTGCGTTTTACTTCGATGGCGGAAGCGGAAAACATCGAAAGCGCGATTAGAAATTTGCAGAGTTACGACTCGAAAGTTTCGATAGAAGTTTCCGGCGGCATAAATCGTTCGCCGCTCGAAAGAACGGAAAGCGTCGTTAATCTTTATGAAAAAGCGCGAATAATCGCCGGAGAGTTGTGCTTTAGATTGGGCGAAACACGGGTCGGCGGCGCATCGGACGGCAATTTCGTCGCCGCTCTCGGCGTTCCGGTTCTCGACGGATTAGGCGTGGCGGGCGGCGGCGCGCACACGCTCGAAGAATTTATTTACATCAACGACCTTCCGCGCCGCGCCGCGCTGAGCGCCGCGATGATTCTCGCCGATTGATTATGAATGATCGAATAGAAAAAATCCGCGCGCCGCGTAACCGCACGATTGACATTAACGAGCAGGAGTCGGCAGATTACCGAAAGCGTTTGTTTCGTGCAGAAGAAGTAGATAATCTGCAGGATTGTCGAAATAGAATAATTTGCGGCGATGCTTTTGAAATTCTCAAAAAACTACCCGAAAAAAAATTCGATTTACTGTTCGCCGATCCGCCGTATAATCTGACGAAAAACTTCGGCGAAAATTCCTTTCGGCAAACGTCTTTGAGCGATTACGAAACGTGGCTCGACTCGTGGCTTGAGGAAACCGTTCGGCTTTTAAAGCCGACGGCTTCGATTTACATCTGCGGCGATTGGCGTTCGTCTTCGGCGATTCAGCGCGTCGGAACCGAGTATTTTCGGCTTCAAAATCGCATCACGTGGGAACGCGAGAAAGGACGCGGCGCGAATAAGAATTGGAAAAACAGTTCGGAAGACGTTTGGTTTTTCACCGTCACGGACGATTATTTTTTCGACGCCGAAGCGGTAAAAATCAAGCGCCGAGTCATCGCGCCTTACACCGACGAAAACGGCGCGCCGAAGGATTGGGAAAAATCCGAAGGCGGAAACTTTCGACTCACCTCGCCGTCGAATTTATGGACGGATTTGACCGTGCCGTTTTGGTCAATGCCGGAAAACACGGCGCATCCGACGCAGAAACCGGAAAAGCTGCTGGCGAAAATAATTCTCGCTTCGACCAGGGAAAACGATTTGATTCTCGACCCGTTCGCGGGCAGCGGCACGACCGCCGTCGCCGCCAAAAAATTGAATCGCGGATACGTCGGCATTGAGCGCGACGAAAATTATTGTCTACTGGCGGAAAAACGATTGGATTTAGCTGAGACCGACCGCACGATTCAAGGTTTCTCTGACGGAGTTTTTTGGGAGCGAAACACACAAAACAGAAAATAATGAAAATCGCTACGTGGAACGTCAACTCAATCGCCATTCGGCTCGAACAGGTTTTAAGCTGGCTCGAAAACACACAAACGGACGTTTTATGTTTGCAGGAAACAAAATGCGTTGATGAGAAGTTTCCGCTTGAAGCAATAAACAACGCCGGTTACAACGTTGCGTTTACCGGGCAGAAATCCTACAACGGCGTGGCGATTTTGGCGAACCGCGAAATCAGCGACGTGCAGAAAAATTTCCCCGACGACGAAGCGGACGCGCCGAAACGATTGATTGCCGCAACCGTCGAAAACATTCGCATCGTCAACACTTACATTCCAAACGGGACGGAGCTTTGGACGGATAAATTCACCTTTAAATTAGATTGGCTTCAGCGTCTGAGAAAGTTTTTCGATGCAACCTGCCCGGTGGATTCCAATATTTTACTGTGCGGCGATTTCAACGTCGCGCCTGACGAGCGTGATGTTTGGAACACGGCTTTTTGGGAAGGCAAGCTGCATTTTTCCAAGCCGGAACGCGCCGCGATTCATCACATTAAGCAATGGGGTTTTACCGATGTTTTCCGACAAATAAATGGTGACGAGAAAAAGTTTTCGTGGTGGAATTACCGCGAAGGCGCGTTTTTCAAAAATCAAGGATTGCGGATTGACCATATTTGGACATCGAAAAGTTTGGCGGAAAAATGCGTCGGCTGCTGGATTGACAGAAAACCGCGCGGCGCCGAGCGACCGTCAGATCACACGCCGGTCGTCGCGGAATTTAAGATTTAATAGAATAAAATTTTAAGATGGCAGAAAACGTTTCAGAGCCGAAATTTGCGACGCTCGACTTTCGCCGAATCGAGGAGCCGGAACAAATAAACCGCGCCGCCGATTTTCGAAAACTTAAGCAAAATCCCAGACGGTTTCGGTTTTCACCAGATTGATTTACGAAGCAACGCGATTTTATTAACCAGCCATCTAATTAACGCTTCTGAATTTTTTCGCATTTATCATAGCTTCAGAAGTATTGCTTGAATGTTAGCCCCGAATGCACATCCCTCCGCATTCGGGGCTTTTTTGTAGATTCATTTTCGATTTACCACGATTGTACGACTGGGCGGAAGCCCGCACCACGTTGAAAGATATATTGAATATAACCCAGACATAGGTTAAAGTTTATCTAATTTTCATCTTGTTAGTCATAACTATATGGACGGTGTTCTTCTCGCTATTCTTGGTGTAATTGCAGTGCTTTCGATAGCAGTTATATTAACTTCAATACCAAAGAATACTCGCAAGCCAGTAACAAAAAAGTGTCCTTTTTGTGCAGAGTATATTAAATATGAAGCCTTAGTCTGTAAGCATTATGGGCGGTCGGTTTAGTCAAGAGATTACAATTTATTTTCTAGCACCACACATTTAAGACACTACCAAAAATTGGGAAATGTTTTAGCCTTCCGCCTTGACAAGTCGGTTTTCGATTTGTCTTAAATGCCGCGCTTCGTGTCCGCCGACGAGGGCGAGCCATTCGTGCGCGGTTAAATCGCCCATAAACGGATGCGGAAATTTGAAGTCCGAACATTCGACCGATTCGAAAAGCGGACGCAGTTTTTCCAATTCCTCGCGCGCCGCGTCCATTTTCCGTAAAGATTCTTCGACGGTTTGATTGCCGGTCGGACGCACGCGGTCGGGCGCTTCAAACTTTAAAGTCGCCGCTTCCGCCGCCTTCGTCGCAAAATTCTCCGAAAGACGCGCCGCGCCGTCCGATGTTTTTCCCGCTGCCTGCGCTTGTCGCAAAAGTTTCGCGGATATTTTCGCCATTCCGTCCTGCACGATGGCGATGTGTTCGACTATTTCGGCAATCGTCCATTTCTCGCCTTCGGGCAAAGCGGCGGTTTGCTGGTCGGTTAAAGACGCGACGAGTTGTTTTGTTTTTTCACGAATTTTATCGTTGTTGGCGTAAATGTCGCCGATTGTTTGGTTGTTCATAATCCTTAAATTGAGAATATAGACGGCTTATCCGCATAGATTTGGACAAAAGTCGCTGTCTCGCCCTCACGTCCAATGACTTGCCCGGCTTCTGCTAGAGGACAAAATTCAACGGTTGTTTTCAGGCTTTTTGCCTTTACCGAGCCGCCTTAAATCTTTTTTTGCCTTTCTCAGTTCTTCGGTTCTTGTACACACGCCGGTTCTCAACTCATTTTCTGCGCCGTAAGCATAAACTAAGTAATTTTTTCCTACTTCAAATTGAAAATCGCAATCTGACACAGTATATGAACCATCGGGTTCTCTCGATTGTCCGGTAAGAATAATTACTTTTGTGGTTGGGCTGCCTTTCCACCTGCGTTCAACCTGAAACTTTAATACCAGAACCTCATAGTCAACCTTCTTACCTTCAGTTTCCTCTTGAATTCTTCTAAATTCATCGGGAATTCCTTTTCTGTATTCCGTTGCCACAAGTTTGCCGGAGAAAACCGTGCTGGAAGATTTAAATTCTTCGGCGACACTCGGCGTTCCGGCACAAACACAGCCAAAAACAGAAGCCGCGCTGACAAACAAAAAAACAATGATGAAGAGAAATGTTTTGTGTATTTTCATATCAGTCATAAGACCACAAAAGAAGTCGAACTTTAATTTAATCGAAACTTATTCGCACTCAAGCGACAAATGGCGCACTCGCGTAACGCGATTTCCTTTAATTTCCAATCATATTCGCCTGCGGGCTGAAAACGAGACGATGCCAGCGCAGATAGCTGCGCGCGCTGTCGGTTTCGTTTTTCATCTGCTTGATGTAACCTGTCTGCAAATAAAGCAAATCGTCCGCCGTCCATTCGAGACTGATGATCGGATTAAAAGAGACGAGCGAATTTTCGTCGGGCAGAGTCGCGGTCGTCTGATTCGTGTTTGATAGCGCGTTGTCGTTTGCGCCTTCGAGTTGGCGCTGCAGATTTTCGTCAAACGCCTTCGACGAAATAAGAAGCTGATTGCGAAGCGGAATCGCGGCTTGCGTCGGCTGGTTGCCGATGGCGTCGTAAATTCGCACCTGTTTATCAAACGCGGCGGCGACTTTCGCCGAATCGGGCGACCAGACGGGACGCACCGTTGTTAAATTATCGTCGAGCCGTCGCTCGCGCCCGTTTTTTTCGACCAGGCGCGGTCTGCCTTGCGGCGTGAACTGCTCGCCTTTGAGTTCGGCTTGGTACTGCAGATAATTCCATTCCTGACCAACGGCGGCGAGCGCGGCGAGCGCGGAACTGTCGGGCGACCAGACGAAATAAAAATAAATCAAGCCTTCGTTTTGCGTGACCGGCTTTAAATCCGCGCCTTCGCGGTTGCAAATGTAAAGCTGCTCGGTGCGAAAAGTCAAAACAGGTTTCGGCGATTCGGCGACGGGCGTTTGCTGCGGCGCGATAATGTTGGCATCGGCGTTCGCGTCGGCATTAGTATTTTCGACGTTCGCATTTAGGTTTGTGTCCGCATTCGCGTTTACATTCGCATCAATTTCCGAATTCGTATTCGCTTGATTGTCAGTCGTCGGCGACGGCGCGGGCGCGGCATTTGATTGATTGCCGCGAATCATTGCGACGAAGGCGACCGCGCTCGAATCGGGCGACCAGACAATCGTGTCGGCGAAATGCACCGCCATTCCGTCATAGGTGATTTTGCGAACGAGTTTTCCGTCCGGCGAATACATATCTAGCCGAAACTCAGAAGGCGAATCCTGCGTCTGGCGGTAAATCGCCAGAACTCGCTGATTATCGGGCGAAATTAAAGTTTTCTCCAGAATTTCCTGCGTCCGGTTCAGGTCAAAATCCGTCTGCACGGCGGCATTTCTATCTTCGGTCGGCGCCGGTTGATTGACGGTCGGCGCGGGAACGTCGGTTTCAAATCGAAAATTAAGGCGCAGAGCCGGAACGTCGCGCAGAGTCATCGGCGCGTTATTGGGCGGCGGCTGAAAAATGTTGCGCTGACAGCCGCCGAAGAAAACAAAAAGGCTGGCGAGGAAAAGAAATCCGGCAATCGAATTCGACTGCCTTGATTTCAATTTGTGTTTATCAATATCCATCCGTGGTTTCATTTTCTCTATTTCAATTCTGCGTTCTCTATTTCAATTCCGCGCCGAGAAATTCCCGATACAAACGCCGATTATCTTCCGACGGATTCTCAATCGCCGTGATTTGAAAATCCTGTTTGGCGCGTATGCCCAAAGTTACTTCGATTTCGCGCAGCGCGTCAAAGCGGAAGACGGTCAGTTTTATTCGGTCGTTCGGTTTCTTTTCGCTTAAATAACTCGTCAGAAAAGTCTGGCTCGCGCGGTTGCCGTCAACCGCCACTATTTGGTCGTTGGCGTTCAAGCCCTGCTCGTAAGCGGGCGTGTCCTTCGGCGTGGAGGCGACGATTAATTTGTCGCCGTCCTGCCGCAGATTCGCTCCCAAATAAGCCGATTTATTTTCTGGTTCGCCGGTTGAAAATCGCAAGCCGATACCGTTCAATACCGCATTATAATCAATCTCTTCGGTTCCGCGCACGTATCGTTCAAAGAAATCGTTCAGAGATTTCCCCGCCATCAGCTCACAGGTTTTCTGCAAATCTTCAGGCGAGTAGTTTTTGTTTTTCTTGGCGAACTCAATATAAAGATAGCGCATTACGTCATCCAGACTTTTAGCGCCGTTCGAGGCTTTGCGGATTTCGACATCGAGCAAAAAATTAACCAGCTCGCCTTTGTCGTAATAGGAAATTTGATTGTTGACGGCGTTCTCGTCCGGTCGGTAATACTTGATCCACGCATCGAAGCTCGCGTCTTCCAGACTCGTTTCAAATCTGCCCGGGCGATTTTGCAGGGCGAGAATTTGCGTTTCTCTGGCGGTTGTAAATTCTTCGGCGCTAATTAAATCGGCGCGGCGCAGCAAAACGCTTTCGTAATAAGCCGTGCCGCCTTCGGCAAACCAGAGCAGGCGCGTGTAGTTTTCATTTTCGTAATCGAACGGACCGAGCGCGTCCGGCTTGATGCGTTTGACGTTCCAGAGATGAAAAAACTCGTGCGCGACGAGATTCAAAAAATCTTTGTAGCGCGTCGTAAAGTTAAAACGATTGAACTGCAGAGCAGTCGAATTCAAATGTTCGAGACCGCCGCCGCCGCGCGTATTCAAAATAAAAAGATAATCGTCGTAAGGCAAATCGCCGAAAATTTTGTAGGCTTCTTTGATGATTTTCGCCGTATCGCGCGTAATCTTCGGCAAGTCGTAATTGCCTTCGCCGGTCACGACAAAACGATGCGGTTTGCCCTGCACGTCAAAAGAAATCTCTTTGAAATTGCTGACCTCAAACGGCGAATCGTAAAGCACGTCGTAGTTTTCGGCGCGGAAAACATTTGTTTGATTTGCGACTTTCGGCAATCCCGTCGCCACTTTCCAATTGCCGAACGGCACGACTTTCACCATTGACGGCGCATTCAATTGGTCTTTCGGAAACAGCAAAAGAGCCGCTGGAGAAATGAAAGCATGTTCGTCGTTTAACTCGCTCGTGCGAACCGTCAGTTCGTTGGCGTAAACATTATAACGGGCGACGATTTCCTGCTTACCTCTCGCATCAATCTGCCACGTATTCTTATTGGTTTTTCGCCACGTTAAATCCGCGCCGCTCGCGTCTTTCGCCGAAAAACTTTCGACGTGACGCGCGTATTCTCGAATCAGGTAACTGCCCGGCGTCCAGACAGGCATTTTCAGTTCCGCCTTCTCAGGCATTGCCGTCCAATTAAGGCGCATCTCGACTTCAAGCAGATGCGTCCAGGGTTTCGACATTGAAATCGTATAACCAATCGTCGGTGCGGCTGGTTTCGCCGCAACCGCGACAGCCGGTTTTTTGGTTTTTGTTTTGTTTCGTTGAGCGGGCGTTTCTTGATACATAGAAAAAAGCAGCGCGGCGATGTAAATCAGCAGGAGTTTTGTGTTTAGTATTTTTTTAATCATTTTGGCAAAGTCCATCAAAATGCTATCGTTTATTTTTGCTATTTTACTATAAATTGAAATTTCGAGCGTTGACGGCTCGAATTTAGATGCGAGATGAACCGAGAACCTATCGCCGAAAAAATCACCGGCGGCGAAGACGAAAAATTTTACACCCGACCGCTGCTCATCATTTACCTCACGGTTTTCATTGATTTGGTCGGTTTCGGCATCGTCATTCCGTCGCTTCCCTTTTATGTCGAAAGCGAGACTTTTCGCGCCACGCCGCTCGAAATCGGTTTACTGTTCGCCTCTTACAGTTTGATGCAATTCATCTTTTCGCCGGTTTTGGGCAGCCTTTCGGACAAATACGGTCGGCGTCCAATTTTGTTTTTCTCTATTTTGGGTTCGGCGGTCGGTTATTTTTTTATCGGTTTCGCCTTCGCGCTCTGGATGGTTTTCGTCGGGCGCATCGTCGCCGGAATTACTGGCGGTAACATCTCCACCGCGCAAGCCTACATCGCCGACGTGACGACAAAGGAAAATCGCGCTAAAGGAATGGGAATTTTCGGCGCGATTTTCGGCTTAGGTTTCGTTTTCGGTCCGGCAATCGGCGGAATTTTGAGCCGCTACGGAATCCACGTCCCGTTTTTATTCGCCGCCGCGCTGTCGCTCGTCAACGCCGTGCTGCTTTATTTTATTCTGCCCGAATCCGTCAAACCGGATTCATCGGGCGCGAACGCTAATCGCAAAAATCGTTTCGCGCAAATCTTCGAGTCTTTGAGCGACGCCAGATTCGGAACCTTGAACGCCGTTTATTTTTTTCTCGTCACGTCGTTCTCGATTATGACTTATGCCTTCGTGCTGTTCACGATTTTTCGCTTCGGCTACAACGCCGAGCAGAACGGCTATATTTTCGCGTTTATCGGAATTACGGCGGTGATTTTTCAAGGCGTTTTGTTCAACCGATTGGTTGATAAATTCGGCGAAAATTCTTTGATGACCGCTGGCTGTCTGATGATGGCGGCGAGCTTTTTCGTCGTTCCGTTTGTGACAAGAGATTTTGGCGGTTTATTCGGATTGCTTTTCGTCGTCAGCTTTTTGACCGTCGGCAATTCGATGGCTTCGCCCGCCATCAGCAGTCTCGCCTCGAAAGTTTCGAGCGAAAGCGAACAAGGCTCGTCGCTCGGCGTGCTGCAATCGGGCGCGAGTTTAGCGCGGGCAATCGGACCGGCGCTCGGCGGCGTTTTACTCAATAATGCGCTCAATTTGGTTGACGATTCGACGATTCGGCGCACGTTCTGGACGGCGGCGGCGATTATGTTCGTCGCGCTTTTCGTCGCCGTCTATTTTGCTAGAATGGAACGCCCGCAAATTTTAGCTTAAAGATTTTAGCGGCGAATCAGAGGAAAAATCGAATTATTTTTGAGTTAATCTTTCCAGCGTCTTCCGGCGTAAGCCTTGCCGCGTAATTTTTGCAGTTCCGTCCAAAAAACAAAATTGCCGCCGTTCGCTTTTGTCTGAGCGAGCGTCGGTTGACCAAAAGTTAAAAGTAAAAACAAACCAATGAGCAAAAATTTAAGAATCATACATTTTTCTTGCGTCGCAGTTTCTCTTTAGTTTTCCAGATAACCAATTTAAAGACTTAATACTCGATAATTCTGTCTTTTGTTTTATTCGGCTTGGTTTTGTTTCTTTTGATTTTGATAATCCAAATTTTATCGTATTCAGTTTCAGCCAGAGCTTTATATTTTTCCTGACCGATCAGCAAATTCGCCAGCGCGGGCGTGGTATTGTTATGACCGACGACGATAACGCGCTTTATTTTTCCCGACAAAATCAAATCCTGCATCCGCTTCAAATCTTGCGGGTCGTAAATCAAAGTCATCGCTCTATTTTTTCGCGCCAGCGGTCGAACGGTCGAGCGCGTCCGAATATAATCCGAAGAATAAATCGCGTCCGGCTGATATTTGTTGACGATCCTGACTAATTTTTCCGCCCGCAGTTTTCCCGCCGCCGAAAGTTCGGGATTTGGATCGTCCGCATCGGTCAAATCTTTTTCCGCGTGGCGCAGCAAAATAACCGTCAATTTTCTGTGTTGAGCGTGCGCGGCGGCGACGGTCAATGTCAAAAAAAACGCTCCGAATAAAAGAAAAAGAAATATTTTCATACGATTGAATACGTTTGAGATGTTTAGATTCGGCGAACAACGCCATTGTTAAACTTACCAAACTGCTTTCGCAACTTTTACGCGGCAAAAGCGTTCGCGGTTTCATTCGGATGAAAAATGCCGGAAGCGGCGGTTTCAGAGATGTTTCAACCTGCGCAAAACAAATTCGCAAAATAATTCTCTGCGTCAAAGCAACTAATTTCAAACGCGGACTCATCTAGCTAATTGAACGCCCGAAAAGCGTGGAAAGCCTAGCAGAATCTAGCAGTTAGAATTTTTCTGCGAGGCTCTTTTTGTATTTAAATTCTGAAAAACTAAACACTCAAAAGAGGTAAAAAATTATGAACAAATTAATAACGGCATTTTGCCTGGCAATCATTTCCGGCGTCTGCGTTTTCGCGCAGACCGGCGAGGAATATAACCGAAACGAGTTTTTCGTCGGTTATTCAAATCAACAAGTTGACCGCGGAGAACACACTACGTTTAACGGTTTCGAGGGTTCTTATACAGAAATAATTTAGGTTGGTGTTGTATCCAGCCAACCATAAAAGGTTAATTTTTTCACCCGTGAGCCGTCTTTCAGAAACGGCTCAATTGCTTTTATCACCGCTTCTTCAATCGCTTCGAGACTTTCAAAAACACGATTCTTTAATTCCTTTCGCAGCTCTTTGAAAAGTCGCTCGACCGGATTTAGTTCCGGCGAGTATGCCGGAAGATGTTCAATCAACAGTTCTTCTCTGACTTTCAAACGAGTGCTGCGATGCGCCGCCGCCCCGTCCGTGATTAGTCTGACGGCTGTTTGCTCGCCGACGAAACTTGCAAATTCATCCACAAATACTTGAAAACTTTCCACCGTCATATCAGGCAAAATTAACGCAAACAATTCACCCGAACGCGGGTTTAAAGCTGCTGACAAATATCCGTATTCATACCCGATGATTTGCTCTCCCGAGGGGCGAACCGCTTTTGCCGTCCATCTCCGCCCCAACTCGGTGCGCGTTCCAAAGCGCATCTCATCCTGAAAATAAAACGCTTCATCGGTTACTCGTGTGGCAAAGTTTTTTTATATTCGAGCTGTTCTTCCAAAGAGGCTTTTTTATTGAATGGGCGCGGCACTTTTGCCTTAATTCTCAACCGGGAAAAGAGCAGTGAAATTCCACCTTGTGTGTAACTGACCGCAAACTCTTTGGTTAAAAATTGACCTGCTTCGCGCTGACTGGCAAAGCCATTTTCCGTCGAGGCCTGCTCAATGACTTTTCTTTGTTGTTCATTACTGAGCTTTGACGAGCGCGGTTTCCAATCAAGCCGCAAATACTGACTCAAACCGTTATCTCGATATTTATGCCATAAATCATAACCGTGTTTTGGCGTGATTCCGCAAATTTGACAAGCATCTTTGATTGAATCGGTTTCCTGACTTTTGAGCAATCGCAGTAATTGAACTCGTAATCTGATCCGCGCATCTTTTTCCTTCTTTTCTTGTTCTCGCAATTGCTCAACGGTTTCAATAATAAGAGCCGGAAAATCTAATTTTCTCATTCGGTCAGCTTAACACACCTACCTTATTTATTTCTGTATTACGTGCGCAACGTCAACCGCTACTTTGGAATTAAAGCCGACGTTTCGGGCGCTTACCGCAACGAAGATTTTCAAGGCACAATTCAAACGGCGCCCGGCGTCACTTCGACTTTCAGAAGCGAAACGAAAGGTTCCATATACAACTTTTTAGGCGGCGTGCAGGTCAAAGACAACGCTTCGGAAGCTAGATTAAAACCGTTCGGACACGCGCTTGCCGGCGTCGCTCATGTGCGCGCCAAAATAAGAAGCTCCGGCAGCAGTTTGCCCATTCAGGATTTCACTTTTCACGACACGGGTTTTGCGGCGGGTCTGGGCGGCGGCTTGGACATCAAAATCAACGACCGATTCGATTTTCGCGCCATTCAGGTTGATTACAATCCGATTTACAGCGGAAGTCGTTTTGATAACAATTTCCGGTTCAGCATCGGTCTCATAATCAAATAATTTACAGTTAAAGAAATGAAAAAAGCGAAAAGAAATTTCATTAGTTTCTTTTCGCTTCTTTTTGTGGATTATTTAACCTCGTAGGATTTTTGCAACAAACTCATCACGCGAATTTCAAGTAATGGTATAAAAAGGAAAAGAGAAATCGTAAATTATCTTTTCCTTTTGTGAAACTTGATTTATTCGCCGAGCGCGGCGTATTTGAATAAACGAAAGCGATATTTTTGCTGGTCGCGGATGTTTTTGGCAATCGCGCCGTGCAAGGTTTCGTCCCAATTTGAATACTGTTCGATAAAGCTATTTGCCGCCGCTTTGTCGCCTTGATATTGAACGTCAAGAACTTTGGCGAGCAGTTTTCCGACGGTTTCGTGGTATTTGTCGTAGTTGATTTTGAGTTTTTGGGTTTGGCGTTCGTATTCGAGCAAGCCGTTTTCCATAAAGAAATTCCACTGCATCACCTGCATCGTTTGATACGGCTGGCTGCGCGTCGGTTTGGCAGTTTGCAAAACGCGGCGAATGCCGCTCGCATAAACGGCGCGCAGTTGATTTTCGGTGTAATAACCCTGTTTGCGCAGCGCTTCGGCGGAGAAAAGAGAAACCAAATCGGCTTTCATTTCTTCCATCGTGTTGGAATTTTCCTGCAAGGCGGCGTCCAAATCCTGTCCGTTTTTTGTTCGGTCAACGCCGAGATAATGCCCGACTTCGTGCCAGAGCGTGTAATAAAATTGACCGTCGGGCGTCAATTCGTCCCGGTGCTGCGCGGCGACAGCCGTTTGCCACGCGGCTTTGTTGGCTTCAAAAATTTCCGGGTTTTGCAAAATGTTGGCGCGAATCATAATAGTGCGCCCGTAACGGCGAGCGTAGAGAGCCTCGTTCGGTAGAATCGTCGCCGTGTTGCCGCCACGCGCTTGCCCGAAATCGGCGAGAATATCGTAAACGCCGACGGAAATATCTTCCTTCACTTTTTTGTGATTTCGGTAAGGCAGCGAATCTTCAATCGTCTGCAAACCGCTTAAAGCCTTTCTCAAATTCGTCGTTTCCGGCTGGCGAGTTTTCAAAACATTAAACGAAAAGTAAGTTTTCACGCCGTAGAACGGATCGTCGTAAGTTTCGTAAGAACCAATCTGCCCGTTCAGATTCTTAAAACGCGCCGTCACCCACGCCGCATCGCCCGACTCGTAATCGTCCGAGAGGAAATCGCGGCTGCGGTTTTTCAAATAACCGGCAAACTCCGCGTCGTCTTTTTCGACGGCATCGGCGGCTTCGTTCAAAAGCGCGTGCGCGCGAATCAATTGGTCGGCATAACCAACCGAATACGGCACGGCGTAAAAGGCTTTGGCGTTTGGCACAGCGCTTTGCAATTGCTTTTTCAATCCCGGATGAAGCGTATCCAAAACCGGATAACGCCGAAGCGTCGCCAAATCCGCGCGCAGATTCGGCGCCGTTGTGCGGCGCACAATCGTCCGCGAATTCAAAATCGAATCGCGTTTTTCCGGGTTGGCGGCGAGAAATGCGTCGAGTTCCGCTTTAGTCGCGTCCGCCGGATACATTCCGCCGCCCGCCGGCGCCGCTTCAACCGGCAGAAACGGCTCGCGCGCACCGCTAATCGGCGTTCCAATCGGTCCTTGATTGAGACGATAAATCATCAGCAAATTTTGCGTCGCAACGCTCGAACCGCTCCGCCGGTTGAGTTCTTCAAGCGCTTTGCGCGCGGCGACCGCTTGTGGGTGACGCTGCAATTCATACAATTCCTGAAAGATTTTCCCGACCTCGTTCAACTTCTCAATCGCCCTCCGCTCGCCCTGGGTCAAATTCGACACATCCGGCGCCAGCCGAATCGTCTGCGTTTTATCAAGCACCGGCTGGCTTTTTTCGATTGACCAATAACCTTTCGGTAAATTATTTGAAGATTGCTTTGCCGTCTGCGCCGGTAGAACGCCGACGAAAGTCGTCAAAATCAAAGCAAATACGAGTAATTGTTCCATAATTTCTTAGAAGCCATCTCAAAAATAGTTTGATAAACTTCGCTCTATGTCACGACGCGAAGAATTAACCGATGAACAATGGTCTTTGATTGAACCGTTATTTGATAAACCGCCCGTTGTGGTGACCCGCGGACGACCGCGCAGGTCTGAACGCGAAGTCTTGAACGGAGTGCTTTGGATACTACGTTCCGGCGCCAGATGGTGCGACTTGCCCGAAAGATTTCCGTCATACCAGACTTGCCATCGCCGTTTCCAGGAATGGGTTAAAGACGGGCGATTGCGAAAAGTGCTGGAAACGCTTGCCGATGACTTACAGGCTCGCGGTAAATTGGATTTATCCGAATGCTTTATTGACGGAACCTTTGTTTCGGCTAAAAAGGGGCTTTTGTGTCGGAAAGACCAAGCGGGGCAAAGGTACGAAGCTCATGGCAGTGGCAGACCGCTTTGGTCTTCCTCTCGGCGTCCACACTTGCTCTGCTTCGCCGCACGAAGTCAAACTTGCCCGAGAAACTGTTTGCGAGCGGTTCACCGATGAGCGACCCGAAAAGATGATTGGCGATAAAGCATATGACTCTGACCCGCTCGATGCGGAGTTGGCGAAACTCGATATTGAACTGATTGCGCCGCATAAAGCCAACCGCAAAAAGGCGCAAACGCAGGACGGCAGAAAACTTCGCCGTTACAAACGCAGGCGGAAAATTGAACGCCTCTTTGCGTGGCTGGGTAACTTTCGTCGGATTGTGGTTCGCTACGAATATCATTCGGACAATTACTTAGGCTTTGTTCATCTGGCTTGTATCGTTATTTTGTTGAGAAACTATTTTTGAGATAGCTTCTAGTCAAATTTTTGAACTGAACGAATATCAGCCAGCTCGCAAAAAAGTCAATGAAAAACCAGATAGATAATTGTGCGCGCTTCCCCATCCGCTCTTTTAACTTTAAACAAACATCTTGCCTGGATTCAAAATGCCGTTCGGGTCGAAAACTCGTTTGATTCCCTTCATTACTTCGAGCGTCGGCGCGTCAATCGCCATATCGAGATACGCGGCTTTGACGTAACCGATACCGTGTTCGCCGGAAATCGAGCCGCCTAGTTCGACTGACAGCGCGAAAGTTTCTTTGACGCATTGCCGCGCCCGCGCAATCGAATCAGCGTTTTCTCTATCGCACAAAAAATTGACGTGAATGTTGCCGTCGCCCGCATGTCCGAAATTGGCGACGAACGTATCGTGTTTGCGCCCGATTTCTTCGACTTGTGCAATCAGTTCAGGAACTTTTGAACGCGGCACAACGACATCTTCATTTATTTTCAGCGTTCCGTATTTCATCAAGCTGGGCGAAATGGCGCGGCGCACGTCCCAGAGTTTGTCTTCGTCCTCTTTGTTCTTCGCCCGCAGAACGTCGAAGCCGCCGTTTTCCGTCAGGATTTTTTCAATCAGTTTTGAATCTTTTTCGACTTGCTCACGCGCGCCGTCAACCGCGACGAGCAGAATCGCGCCCGCGTTTGACGATAAACCGAAAGCGTAATTTTGCTCAATCGCGCCGACGCAGTTTTTATCAATCACTTCCATCGCCATCGGCAGCAAACCTTCGGGCGTAAATTTCGTCAAAACTTCGCAAGCGGCTTTCATCGTTTTGAAAGAAGCGCGAACGGTCGCGGTCGCTTCGGGCATCGGCAACAATTTCAACGTTGCTTCGGTAATGATTCCCAACATTCCTTCCGAGCCGCACATCAACCCGGTCAAATCGAAACCGACGACATTTTTTACAGTCTTGCCGCCGGTGCGGATGATTTCGCCGGTCGCCGTAACGACTTCCAACCCCAAAACCGAATGCTTCGTTACGCCGTATTTCGGCGTTCGCATTCCGCCCGCGTTTTCGGCGATATTGCCGCCGATATACGAATCTTTATAAGAAGCCGGGTCAGGCGGAAAAAGCAACCCGTATTTTTCCACCGCCTGCTGCAAATCGTAAGTCGTTAGTCCCGGCTGGCAAACGACATACAAATCGTCGGGACTGACCTCTACAATTCGGTTCATTCTATCCGTGCCGACGACGATGCCGCCGTCAACCGGAACCGCGCCGCCCGTATAACCGACGCCGCCGCCGCGAGCCGTGACGGGAAATATGTATTCATTGGCAAGCCGGAGAATCTCGGAAACTTGCGCGGTCGTTTCGGGAAACACGACGGCTTCGGGCGGAAACTTTTCCTTAACGGCATCCGCGCCGTAAGGCTCGACTCGTTCCGGTTCGATTAAAACATTTTCCGCGCCGACGATTTCTTTTAGCTTTTCTAAAACTTCCGGCTTTGAAGCGTTCGTTACGGCGCGCGGCTTGGCGTTGAAATGGATTGATTGAAACATTTTTTTATTCGATTGCCTCGATTCTGTTGCGGAATACATTGACGAGTTTGTGACTTTCGTTCAGTTCAATAACGTCATTCCAAATTGCGGTTGTAACGGTAAAAAATTCGCGCATTTTCATATTGCCCAAACGAATGTGAATGACTCGTGGCGGCGGTTGGTGAAAGATAATACGGTTTGAAAAGTCCGCGTCTTTAGTGATGATTGTTAAATCGTTTTCTTCGGCGTAATTCCAGATTTGCTCGTCAGTCCACTCGTCGTCAATATCAATTTGATGAATATAATCATTGCCTTTCCACAATGAAAAACGGTAAGGCAAATTTACGTCAATCAAATATTTTGCCATTTTATACAAACGATTTAATAACGTAGTTTCGATTCATCAATTCGGTCGCAAATTCCAGACAAGCCGTGATGTCTTCGCGTTCTAGCGAAGGATACTGATGAAGAACTTCCTCGACACTTTCGCCAGCGCTTAAAAATTCTAGAACAGCCTGCACGGTGATTCTTTTCCCGCGAATCGTCGGCTTACCGCCGCAGATTTTTTCGTCAATCGTGATTCTTCCCGAAACAAATTCCATAATTTCACCTTGTTAAATTTTATCATTGATTTAACTTTACTCTAAAAATCGTTCGGCAAACCGAAGTATTCATAACGCGGCTGATTGTTTGAGCTTTGCAGAATTAAGAAAACTTTCGAGCCGTCAACCGTTCTGGTAACAGCCGCGTCGGTTTTGCCGTCGCCGTCGTAATCGCCGAGCTTGACTAAATCCGACGATGCGCCCCAGCGGATAATTTGCAGTTGATTGTCAGAACTGCGGCGGATGTAGAAAACTCTCTGCCCGCTTTCGTTGCGGATGACGGTAATATCTGCCGCACCGTCGCCGTCGAAATCGGTTCTGCCGGTGAAAAATGCGTCGCCGGTCAAACCCCATTCGACGCGGTAAAATTGAAGGTCTGAACTGCGGCGAACATACCACACACGCTGACCGTTTTCCCCGCGCGCGATTGTTAGATCGGCTTTGCCGTCGCGGTCGAAATCGTTCGGCGCGGGAACGTCGCCCGTTTGTCCGAAAACTTCGGTGCGGAAATTTCCGGTCGAGCTTTCGATGATATACCAAACGCCCGCGCGAAAAACGGCGATGTCAAACGCGCCGTCGCCGTCGTAATCGGCAGCCGCGAAAAAATCGTTCAGCGCGGAACTGCCCCAGACGGTTTCGCGCAAAGCCCCGCTTCCGCTTTGAAAAATTCGCCAGACGATTGGAGCGTTGTAACGCGCCGTCGAGAAATCCGATTTGCCGTCGCCGTCGAAATCAACGGTCAGCGAAACCGAATCGCCCGTTTGTCCGATTGTTTGCGCCAGCAGATTTCTCGTCAAACTGCTTTGCGCGTAAAAAGTGTTGTTTGAGTTTCGGTAAACGGTCAAGTCCGTGCGTCCGTCGCCGTCAAAATCGTTATACGCGCTGTTAGCGAGATGAAACTGTCCGCGGATTTCGCCGGGCGGGAAATTCTGACTCGAAATTTTAAAGTAAGTCCGATTGGCGCGCAGTTCAGCGGCAATTTGCGGCGTTATGCTAACCGGCATTGTAAAATTACCGTTTTGTCCGCCATTGGGGATTATTAAACCAATCAATCCTGAACCGATTCCGCCGACGGACGCGCCGATTGAAAAACCTCCGGTGGTCGCCGCGCTCGATAAATTTTCGTAACGGCAAGCGATTTCGGCTTGAGTTTCAGTTTGGTTAAGACTCAAACGGCACACGCCTCTGCCCGCCGAGTTGTTCGCCGGAACTTCCTGCAAACCCGACAAATTGGCAATGTATTTCTGCTGCGCTTGAACAGAAATTGAAAAACAAACGACAAATAAAAAAACGCCGAAATTTCTAAAGTGATTTTTATTCATAACCCATTAATGTTTTGAGACAAATTTCTATTTGAAAGATTTTTACTATCATACCACCGAACGGTTTTTCCGCCGAAACTTGCCAACCTCACGAAAAAAGTGTTTAATTACAGTTTGCTTCGTGAACAACAATCTCAAGCAACGAGGAGTGTGATAGAGAAAAGTGGCTTATATTTCAGTAAACAATAACGAATCCATCGAAAGCGCGCTGCGCCGTTTCAAGCGCAAAGTCATCACGGAAGAAATCATCAAGGATTTGAAAAAACACGCGCATTTCGTTCCGCCCGGACAAAAGGCGAAACTCAAATCGGTCAACGCCCGCAAGCGCAACCGCAAGCGTTTCCGCACGGCGGCGCCGCGTCCGATGAACCAGAATCAAGGCTCGAATCAAGGTTTTAATCAAAACAGATAGTTTGATTTTTCAAAGAGGCAACCGATGCGTGAAGATGACAGTGTTTTATCAACCGTCGCCTTCACGCATCGAATAGTTTTAAATGAGATTGGAAAAAGTTCGCATTTTAATCACCAACGACGACGGCATTCATTCGGAAGGCATCAGGGCTTTGGAAGACGCGCTGAAACCAATCGGCGACGTTTACGTTGTCGCGCCCGAATCTGAAATGTCCGGTGCCTCGCACAGTTTGACTTTATCGCGCCCGCTTCGCATCCGCCAGATTGACGAGCGGCACTGGACGGTGGACGGCACGCCGACCGATTGCGTAACGTTCGCCATTAACCGGATTTTGCCGCCCGAACAGCTTCCGCACATCTGCGCTTCGGGCATCAATCACGGCGCGAATTTAGGCGACGACGCGACGTATTCGGGAACGGTTGCGGGCGCGATGGAATCAACCATCTTGGGCGTGCCGGGAATAGCTTTTAGTCTGGTCGCCAATCGCAGTCAGGATTTTACCGAGTCGGCACGCGTGGCGCATCTGTTGATGCGAAAAGCCATCGCCGAGGGTTTGCCGAAAGGAACTTTGCTGAACGTCAACGTTCCAAAGGGCGTGCCGCGCGGCATTCGGGTTACCAAACAGGGAATCAAAGACGCGCGTCCGGTTATCTCGGAACACACCGACCCGCGCGGGAAATTCTATTATTGGATCGGCGAAGAGCGCAACGGTTTTCACGCCGAAGGCGGCACGGATTTTGAAGCCATTGACGAAGGTTACGTTTCGGTAACCCCAATGCGCAGCGATTTAACCGATTACAAAGCAATCGAATTATTAAAGAATTGGGAGAACAACGTTTGACCGTCTGTTATTTATTACCGCCGATTTGTTAAAATAAAAATACGAATCGTGAAAAACAGATGATGGACGAATATCAGATTCCGCGCGAGCGAATGGTCGCGCTGCTGCGCGAACATTACAAAATCCGCGACGCGGCGGTTTTGCGCGCGATGAGCGAAGTTCCGCGCCACCAATTCGTTCCCGACGCGCTGAAATCGCAAGCCTATAAAGACAACGCGCTACCGATTGCGTCGAAACAAACCATCTCGCAGCCGTTCATCGTCGCCCGAATGACCGAGCTTTTGGAACTCACGCCGCAATCGAAAGTTTTGGAAATCGGCGCGGGGTCGGGTTATCAAACTGCGATTTTGTCGAGACTCGCCGGTTGGATTTACGCTGTCGAGCGAGTTCCGATTCTGGTCAAAGAAGCGCAGGAAAAATTTCAAAGATTTAATATAAATAATGTAACTTTAACTTGCGCGGACGGCAGTTTGGGTTGGCAAACTCACGCGCCGTTCGACGCGATTCTCGTAGCGGCGGGCGGTCCCACGATTCCGCAGCCGCTTCTGAATCAATTAAAAATAGGCGGACGGCTCGTGCTGCCCGTCGGCGCAGACCAAAAAACGCAAAAGCTGATTCGCGTCACGCGCACCGAACGTGATTTCGTCACCGAAGATTTTGGCGCGTGCGCTTTTGTGCCGCTAATCGGCGAACACGGATGGCAATAAACAAGGCGAAAGGTAAAAGGCAAAAGTATTATTGATTTTACTTTTGCCTTTTACCTTTTTACTTTTGCCTTAAAATCACTCCGCACTCGCGTTTTTCGCCTGCGGTTTTTTCTCCGCTGCTTTCTTGGCAGGTTTGGCGATTGTTTTTGACTTAGCCGTCGAAGCCGCTTTCGGCGCAGCGGTTTTGGTTTCAGTTTTCTTCGCGCTCGGATTGAGCATCGAAGTCCAACGATATTCCGGCGTTTCAAAATCCGTCTCCAATTTCTTGAAAATGAATTCGGTCATCGCATTGACAATCCAGTTGTGATTGAATTCGCCGACCGACGCGAGTTCCGCGTCCGGCGCGGGATTCATAAAATCAATCGCATACGGAACACCGTCTTTAATCGCAAACTCGACCGTGTTCAAATCGTAACCGAGCGCTTTGCAAATCGTAATTACGTCTTTTTCAACTCGGGCGTGCAGTTCGGGCGAAAGATAATCCGTGACGTTGACGTATTGCATTCCAGACAAGTAAGGTTTTGTCGGATCATACGGCATAATCAAAACTCGTTCCTGCCCGACGCAGTAACAGCGGACGAACTGGTCGAACTCAATTCCTTCCTGCAAAGTCATACACAGTTTGCCCGTCTGGTTATAGACGTGCCAGAGTTCTTCGAGCGAATGAATTTTCGAGACGTTCTTCCAGCCGCCGCCGTCGAACGGTTTGAGAAATGCGGGAAAGCCGACGTAATTCACGATGCCTTCCCAATCAAGCGGAAATTCGAGATTTCTCAGCGATTCGCTCGTGATGTCTTCAATGTAATCCTGCTGCGGTAACAGAACGGTTTTCGGAATCGCCACGCCGATTTTCGCTGCCAGTGAAAAATTGAAAAACTTATCGTCCGCCGACCACCAGAACGGATTGTTGATAACGTATGTTCCTTCGAGCGCCAGCCGTTTTAAGGTCGCGCGGTAATACGGAACTTCGTGCGATATGCGGTCAATAATGACATCGTATTTTTTCGCTTCGTCGAGACGAATGCCGCCGACCGTAACCATTTCGGCAATGACTTCCCCGTTGCCTTTCTCATTGATGCTTTTGATAATTGATTCGGGAAACGTCTGTTCGCGTCCCGTTAAAATGCCGACTCTTTTCATAATTTTATTTGATTCCTTTTTTAAATAGTGTTTTAAGATAACTCGCGGGCGATTTCAGATTATTCTGAAATCGCTAATTTTAATTGATAAACCGCGTCATCGCAAGGCTGCCAAAAAGATTGCTTTAACAGTTGGTAAAATAGTATTATTAGATTGTCAACGCCTGCGAGAGGTTGACGCCAGCCTGAATAATCTAAATCTACTGTTTCTTACTTTCATCAAAAGTATCCTAATAAAACAAAATGAGCGACACCGTAACGACTGCCGTCAACGTGCCTTCGAATATCGTTTCTTCTACTGCCCCAAATTCTGCCCCCAAACCGCCTGCGCCGCCGGTCAACGCTAATCCAGCAATCGCGCAAAACATCCAGGCGTTTCACAATGTTCTGCGCCGAATGATCGCTGCCGGCGAAAAAGTCAGCGATTTGGTATTTTCTCCTGGTCGTCCGCCGCAGGTCGAACTTTCAGGCGATTTGCAGGGCGTTTCGATTCCCGGTTTGGAGAAACTGCTGCCGCCGCAAATCAAAGCGATGGCTGATTTGATGTTGATGAATAATGCGCAGGCACTGGAAAACCTGGAAAATCGCGGCTCGACCGACATCTCCTACAGCGTCAGCGGTCTGTGCCGTTTCCGCGTCAATATCTTCCGCCAGCGCGGAACGTATGCCATCGTGATGCGCGTCATTCCGACCGCGC
This sequence comes from Pyrinomonadaceae bacterium, assembly GCA_030448055.1. Taxonomy (GTDB): domain Bacteria; phylum Acidobacteriota; class Blastocatellia; order Pyrinomonadales; family Pyrinomonadaceae. The sequence continues at coordinate 286,963 of JAUJNR010000001.1, read as the reverse complement.
CGCCGAATTGGGAAGATTTGAATCTGCCGCCCGCCGTCCGCAGCGTGGCGGAATTGAAAAACGGCTTGGTTTTGGTGACGGGTCCGACGGGTTCGGGAAAATCTACTACTCTGGCGGCTATTATTGATTTGATTAACTCGACCAAAAAATATCACATCGTTACTATCGAAGACCCGATTGAATTCATCCACGACCACAAGTTCGGCACGGTTCACCAGCGCGAGCTGCATTCGGACACGCCGGATTTCGCCCTGGCTTTGCGCGCCGCGCTGCGGCAAGCTCCGAAGGTAATTCTCGTCGGCGAAATGCGCGACCGCGAAACTATCGAAGTAGCGATGGAAGCCGCCGAAACCGGACACCTCGTTTTATCAACCTTGCACACGATTGACGCCGCTAAAACGATTGACCGCATCATCGGCGTTTTCCCGAAAATCGAAGAACAGGCGATTCGCACGCGCCTTTCCCAATCGTTTCGCCGCATCATATCGCAGCGGTTATTGCCGAAAGCCGGCGGCGGACGCATCGCCGCCATCGAAATTCTCGCAGCGAACTCCAGAACGCGCGAATATATCGAAAAGGGCGAAAAGGAAGGACGCTCGATTACCGACGCGATGAACGACGGTGAACTCGAAGGAATGCAAACTTTCGACGTGGTGCTGGAAAAGTTTATCCGCGACGGCTCGGTCAAAAAGGAAATCGCTCTCGGCTACGCTACCAACGCCAACAACCTGATGCTGGCAATCAGCGATTTGCCGTAAATAAAAAAGGCGGATTTATAAATCCGCCTTTTTTAATAAAAATAAAGAATAAATTACCGATTCGCTTCCGGCAAAAGTTCGTAATTTCCCATCTGCCGGTTGTGCGCGTCGAGCGCGCCCATCGCGTCGGCGGTCTGGTCGAGCATTTGTTTGGTCATCGCAATCGAATCTGAAAGCTGCTCAAAATCGAGCAAAGAGAATTTTTCGGGCGTGGACATCGTAACGATTTCGTCGTTCAGATAACCGAAGAAATTTTCGATTGACTGCAACTGACCTTCAACCAATTTAACGCTTCTTTCCAATTCGTCGAACGAAGTCAAACGGCGTTTCAAAATCTCGACGTTCGTTTGCTGAACGCGGCGCGTTTTTTCGTCGGGCGCATTTTCGGCGGCGCGGAACGCTTGCGACAATTGATTGTGAACGGCTTGCCGGTTGATTGATTTCAAATGTTGTTTGCGGCTCCGATAAACGTCCAGCAGGTCAACGAAATCTTCCCAACGCTGTTCGAGTGAAGTCAGATTCGATGGCAACTCTTTTGAGCCGGTGAACTTAAAATAATTGTCGAGAATTTTCTTTTTCTGCCATTTCAAAAAATCGACCGCTTCGCGTTCGCGCGGCGTAAACGTTTTTATCAACTTATCGCGCGTCGCTTTGTTAAGGGCTAACAAACGCTCCTTTTCGCGCCGGTTGACGAGCTGACGATACAGCGGCAGATTCGGCACAATCAAAAAATACGCGATCTCGAAAATCAGCGCGATGAGCAGCGGAATCACGCTTTGCGTATAAGCCGCCGCGACCGCGAAACCCGCCAAGCCCCAAAAATTAACCGGCTCTTTGATGGCTTCCTTGGCGTATGAAGAATTAAATTTGGTGATTCCCTGTTGATACTTTGCGATGTCTGCCATAACTATTACTAGATGCGGTTTCGGGCGTTTGGGTTTCGCTGAATTTTCTCGAAATTACTTTTCCTTTGAATCTTCAAGCAGAACCTCGTCGAGCGTGATTTCATCCGGCACTTGCGAATTAGCGGCGATTTGTTTGCCGCCCGCGTTCGAGCCGCTGCCGAGCATTCCCATATTTTGTTTGTATTCATGAAGTTTGTCCTGCAGTTGAATGTCCATCGCCTCGCGTTCGATGTCCTGCATCTGCGCGTCAACGCTCGATGAACCGAGTTGAAGTTTGGCTTCGGCGGCAGCAACTCTTCGGTCAATTTTCTCGCGCATCTCGTTAAAGGTCGAAGCGTCGTCGCCGATGTTGAAAGTCTCCATCGTTTGCGCGAGCTGCTCCTGCAATTTCGCCTGTTTCGATGCGCTGATTAATTGCATCGCTTCGGCGGTGCGTTTCTGCATTTGCAGAACGTAGTTGTCGCGCGCCTTTAACGCCTGCTTGGAAGCCATCATTGAGTGTTCATACTGCGCGGAAGTTTTCTCCAAATCGAGCTGCGCCTGTTGCAGTTGTCCGATGTAAGCCGTCGCAATATCGTCGCGCCCCATTTTGACCGAGGCTTTGATTTTTGAATCGAGGTCAACGACCTGCTCGCTCAAACGCTCTTTGTTCTTCGCCAAAAGGCGTTCGGTCGCCATCACCTGCGCCACCGAATTATTCAAATCCGGCACGCGGTCGCGCATATCGCGGATGGTTTGTTGAAGAACCATCTCCGGGTTTTCGACTTTATCAAGAGCCGCGCCCGTTCCGGCGCGAAACATTCGCATAATTCTGGCAAACAATCCCATTTTCTTCTCTCACGCTCCTCGTCAATTTCTCTAGGGTTTAACCAACCTTCGCCGAAACCTTTACGACCCGAAATCAGCCAAAGTTGCAGATAGGATTTCAGTATAACAAGAAAACGGTAAACGCCGAAATAAATTATCGGAAATTTCGAGCGGCGGCTTCGCTTCGGATTTTAGATGACCGAATCGGCATTTGACGCGACGGTCGGAATCCGTTTCGATTGAATTATTCAATTTTTCCCTTGTCAGCGTTGATTCCCAAATTTTTCATACGCCGATACAGATGACTGCGGTCAACGCCCATCAATTCAGCCGCCTTTGAAACGTTGCCGTCCGACTCGGCGAGTTTGTGCAAAATGAATTCGCGCTGATAGGCGTCGTTCGCTTCCTTAAATGACGGAAAGCGAAACGAAGCGGCGGGCGTTTCTCTTTTTTGGCTGAGTTCGGGTAAATCATTCGCCGAAACCGTTTGTTTGCCGTGCATAATCACGACGCGCTCGACCGTGTTGCGAAGCTCGCGCACATTGCCGAACCAATTGTAATTGCACAAAGCGTCAATCGCTTCGCCGGTAAAATCCTTCGGTTTTTTTCCGTAATCCGTTGAAAACCGGCGGTTGAAATGTTCGATTAACAGCGGAATGTCTTCGGGGCGTTCGCGCAGTGGCGGAATCTGGAACGGAATGACGTTCAGGCGATAGAACAAATCGGCGCGGAAATCGCCGTTTTCAATCAAATTTTCAAGTGGCTGGTTAGTGGCGGAAATTACGCGCACGTCAACTTTGACGGGCGCGTTGCTGCCGATTGATTCAAATCGCTGTTCTTCTAAAACCCTAAGCATCTTCGCCTGCACGCGCGGCGACATATCGCCGATTTCATCCAGAAACAAGCTGCCGCCGTCAGCGATTTCAAATTTTCCCTTCTTAGCCGCGCCCGCGCCCGAGAACGCGCCCTTGGCGTGTCCGAAAAGTTCCGATTCAACCAGTTCTTCGGGAATGGCGGCGGAATTTATCTCGACGAACGGCGCGGATTTACGCTTTGACGCAGCGTGAATCGCCCGCGCGACCAACTCTTTTCCGGTTCCCGATTCGCCTGAAATCAAAACGCGCCCGTCGGTCGGCGCGACGATTGAGATTTGTTTCCTGAGCGCGCGCATCGCCACTGATTCGCCGATCATTTCATATTCGCGGCTTAATTGTTCGGTTAAATTTCGGTTGGCGAGTTCGAGTTCGCGCTGCCTGATGGCGTTTCTGACCGTGAGAACGGTTTTTTCGATGGAGAGCGGCTTTTCGATGAAATCAAATGCTCCCAATTTTGTCGCATTAACGGCGGTTTCGATATTGCCGTGACCGGAAATCATCACCACAGCGGAATCGTTTCCATCTTCGCGTAATCGCTTTAAAGTTTCCAAACCGTCAATCTTCGGCAGCCAAACGTCAAGCAGAATGCAATTGAAACTAATCGTCTCCGCCGCTTTCAGACACGCTTCGCCAGAGGCGACGGTTTCGACATCGAAGCCTTCGTCTTCTAAAACTCCGCGCAGAGTTTCGCGGATGCCGCGCTCGTCGTCAACGATTAGAATTGAGTTAGACATTAGCCGGTAATTCTACAATAAATTTCGCGCCTTTGACAGAGTTATTGACCGCGCGGATTTTTCCGTGATGTTCGGAAACAATTCGCTGGACAATTGCCAAACCCAAACCCGTGCCGCGTCCTTTGGTGGAAAAATACGGCTGGAAAAGTTTCCGAAAATCCGACGGCGAAATGCCGCTGCCGTTATCGGAAATTTCGGCAATGACTAAATCGCGCGCCGCGTCGTGAAAGGTTTTAATGGAAATTCGCTTGTCGGTTTGAGTTCTATCAAACGCTTCAAGCGCGTTTTCAATTAAATTAACAAACACGCGCTTTAACTGTTCGTCATCAATCAGCGCGGTCGGCAGATTTACGGCGAGATTCGATTCGATTTGCACGTCAGAAAAACGGTCTTCGTAAAGCGTTGCCGATTGTCTGATGATTTCGTTTAAATCGCCTGTTTCGAGCCGCGCGTTCGGCAGCCTGGCGTAACGCGAAAATTCGTCAACCATTGACTTTAAAGAATTAACTTCTCTTAAAATCGTCTCGGTGCTTTCGTCAATTATTTTGGTTAATTGTCTTTCGTCCTTCGTCCTTTGTACTTCGCCATTTGACGCGGAACTTCTGATTTTACCTTCAACTGACGAAGGACGAAGGACAAAGGACGAATTTCGATAGAAATTCTTAGCGATGCGTTCCGCCGAAAGCTGAATCGGCGTGAGCGGATTTTTTATTTCGTGCGCCATCCGGCGGGCGACTTCCTGCCACGCCGAAGCGCGCTGCGCGGCGATGAGTTCCGATAAGTCTTCGATGACAAGAACGACTCCGCTCCGTTCGGTTTCGGAAGTTTTCGGCAGTGCGGTCGCCGCGAGCGCGACCGGCGTATTTTCGTTCGACGATTCGCTGCCGTCGGCATACTCCGGCTGCAAAACGGTTTGCTCGCTCGCCTTGCCGATGCGTCTGGCGCGGTTCAATAACCTCTCCAGAATCTGGCGGTTCTCATCGCCCACTAATTGTTTTAATTCAAAATTTGTAAATTCGACGTCTTTTAACTTTAAAATTTCAATCGCAGCGCGATTAATCGTCGTTACGCGGTTCGCGCCGTCAAAGGAAATGACGCCGGTCGAAAGCGATTGCAGCACGGTTTCGATATAGCGGCGGCGTTCGGACAACTCGAACGAGTTTTCCTCTAATTTCGCCGACATCTGATTGAAGGTTGAAACGAGCAGCGCGAGTTCGTCTTCGGCGAAAACGTCAACGCGGTGCGCCAAATCGCCACGCGCGATTTTATCCGCGCCCTCCGCCAGAGCTTTGATCGGCGCGGTCAGACCGCGAGCGATATAGAACGCTGTCCAGCTCGATGCGAAAATAAGCATAAACGTCAGCACGCCGAGGATTAAAAGTCCGATTTGCCGAATCGAGTGTGATTTTCGTTTTAGCTCTTCAAATTCGACCAGTGAGTTTTCGACAATCCGACTGACGTTGCCTTCGGGACGCAAATCGGGAACGACGATTAACATTCTGCCGTCGGCGAATCGCGCCGTCGCAGCGTCAAAGCCTTTGCCGTCCGTTAAACCGGCTTCAGTCAAATTGTTTCGATAAATCAAAGCGAGCGTGTTGTCGAGTTCGGCTTTTTGTTCCGCGTTTAATTTTTTTTCGCTGGCGGCTAAAACCGTGCCGTCTTTTGAAATGACTTCGAGCCTGGTCAGATTTCCCGCTTCAAGAATTGTTTGCAGTTTTTGGTCGGTTATCGTTTCGCCTTCCAGTTCTGCCGTTAACATCTGCGCGGTTTCTTTTAATTTGGCGGTCTGGTCGGCAATTGATTGGTTATGCACGGCTTTGGCTTCGCGGATGACGTTTTCGGGAATGTCGGTGAACCAGCGGTCGAGCGCGCGGTTCATAAATAAATACGAGAAAACCGCCATGGCGATAATCGGCAAAAGGCTGATGGCGAAAAAGTATTGCAGCAGACGAGCCTTTAGCTTCGAGCCGAGCGCGAGATTGCGGCGCTCGCGGCGCAGTTTCAAAAGGCTGCGGACGAAGATAAATCCGAGAATGACGAAGGCGAAAAAGTTCAGCGACGACAGCGCGTAAAGCAGAAGCGTGTCGCTCGCCGAATCAACCGCCAGGTCTTTCCAGTAATTCGACGATTGCAGCAAAATCAAAAAAGTGAACAAAATCAAAACCAGCCCGCCCAAAATCCACGGCGGCACGCGCGGTTTGTATTTTTTCAGTTTTTTGTTCGTCATTTACGTCAGTTTAGCATAAAAATTCAATGTCCAGAGTCAAAAAAAATCGTCTCGGCTTTGGATTTCGGCATATAATAATTTTCGTTACCGGATATAAAAAAAATTTATTGTCTTTTAGATAAAATTCGTGCTACATTATTGATTAAACAATTTTGTTCGGAGGTAATTTATGAGCAGTTACGAACTTGACAGATATTTTCCGCTACAGGGAACTTGTTTTGATTGTGGACGAGATTTGCGTCATAAACTTTTTGATAAAATCAACGCGCGGTTTTCTGCCGGCGAGTCGGTCGCCGCGCTTGCCGCCGTTTATCGAGTGCCGCACCGGGCGATTGAACTCGTTCTCGGACAAAATTCAGTGACTCCGCTCGGATTAACCTTTAAACCGACTTTACGGACAAGATCGGCGGCGGCTTAAATTAAGTTCGGTTATTTCGGTGTTTTCATATTAGTCAAAGGAAAAAGCGCGGCTTAAAATTTAAGCCGCGCTTTTTCCTTTGACCGATTTTCGGCAAATATTTTGACGGCTCGGTTACGGCAGCGCCGCCAGCGCGTCCGACAGTTTTTCAATGACTGTTAAAAGCGTCTTGCCCGATTCGGTTAATTGTCCGGCGGCTGCCTGGTCTTCGGCGACGCCCGACATATCGGCGATTCCCTGAATTTGAAACAGATACGTTTTGAGCGCAGGCTTCGTGCGAAATTCGATTTCGAGAGCGGCGAGTCCGGCGCGGAGATTTCTCATCGTCGTGTTCACCGACTCTTTGTTTTTCGCATTCAAATCAACCGCCCGGCTCGATGCTTTGCCCGACTTAATTTCCCGGTCGAGGTCTTCGATAACCCGCGCCACATCGCCCAAAACGAAAATAAACTTCGAGACGTTTTTAATCTGCGTCGAAACTTTTTCCGCGCCTGATTTTATCTCAAAATTGTTGGTTGCCGCTGTAGCGCTGGCAGCGGTTCTTGTTTTTCTGGTCGGCGTCCGGCGTTTTTGGGCGTCGGCTGAAATCGCCAGAAACGTCAGACACGCGAAAATCGCGGTAAATTTTATTAAAGTAATTTTCATATTTTTAATTTTCATATTCATTCTTCTTTAACAATTCGTAAATTGGCACGGATAATTTTATCATAAAAGAAGATGCAAGACAGACATATAGAAGTTCGCCGTCTCGGACGATTCGCTTACGACGCCGGTTTGCGTCTGCAAAAAGAACTCGAACAGGCAGTTATCGAACGACGCGAAACGGATTATTTACTTCTTCTTGAACACCCGCACACTTTTACTATTGGACGACGCGCCAAAGAAAACGGCGTTTTGGCGACCGCCGAGCGGCTTAAAAGTTTAGACGTTTCGGTCTTTGAGACGAATCGCGGCGGCAAGGTAACTTATCACGGACTCGGGCAAATCGTCGGTTATCCGATTATCAGCCTTTCGCCCGACCGCGAAGACGTTCACAAATACGTCCGCGACATCGAAGAAGTTTTGATTCGCACGCTTGATGATTATGAAATCGAGGCTTTCCGCATTGAGGGATTAACCGGCGTTCACACGCGGATGGGAAAAATCGCGGCAATCGGCATTCACATCAAACGCTGGGTAACGACGCACGGCTTCGCCCTGAACGTCAACACGGATTTGAGTTTTTTCGATTGGATAATCAGTTGCGAAGGCGAGCCGGTGACTTCGATGGAAAGACTTTTGGGGCGCGAACTCGCTCTGTCGGAAGTCGAAGATAATATCGTCAAGAATTTCGCGGCTGTTTTCGGCAATTCGTCGGTCGTTGAAAGTCAGAAATTAAAAGCTGAAAATTAAATTTTCATCGTTCGTTTCTCATTTCGGATGGCAACCCTTCGCCCGTTTTCGCGCATCTTGAATGTTTAAGCGTTACCGTCTAAAATCTTAAAGTTACCGTTTAAGAAAACAAAGAAAAATTATTGCTGTAGATTTTCAGGAGTTATACCGTTATGTTCAAAAAAAGTTTGATTCGTAATACGGCTTTGACCGTTTCGATTCTGGCAGCTGGCGCATCGTTCGGCTACGCGCAGGAGACGAAACCGACCGAAGACCCTTCAAACAAAGTGCGGAAAGTTTCGGAAGAAAAAGATAAAATTTATAAAAATTGGTTGAGCAAAGACGTCGAATACATCATCACGTCCGACGAAAAAAAAGCGTATAAAGCGTTAAAGACCGACGAGGAGCGCGAGAATTTTATCGAAAACTTTTGGCGCCGACGCGACCCCGACCCGGACACCGAAGAAAACGAGTATCGTGAAGAGTATTACGAACGCATCGCCTACGCCAACGAACATTTTGCTTCTGGAATTCCCGGCTGGAAAACCGACCGCGGACGCATCTACATCACTTTCGGCAAACCCGATTCGATAGAATCGCACCCGTCCGGCGGTTCCTACGACCGTCCGAGTTACGAAGGCGGCGGTTCGACGACGACTTATCCGTTTGAGACCTGGTTTTATCGCCATCTCGATAACGTCGGCGACGGCATCGAAATCGAATTCGTTGACCCGACCGGAACCGGGGAGTATCGCATCGCCCGCAGTCCGAACGAAAAAGACGCGCTTTTGAATGTGCCGGGCGCGGGTTTAACGACTGCCGAATCGTTGGGACTCGGCAACAAAGGCGACCGTATTTCGGGAATCGGCAACGGTAATTATTACGGACGCGAACAGGACAACCCTTTCCGCCGGATGGAAATAATCGCCAATTTGCAACGTCCGCCGCAAGTTAAATTCAGTGATTTGCAGTCGTCCATTACCGATTCGGGCGTGATTGATAACAACCCGCTCGATTTTGATATGCGCGTGGACTTTTTCCGGCAATCGGATGAACGAGTAATTACGGCGTTCACGCTGCAGACCGAAAACAAAGAACTTCAATTCAGCGACAACGGCGGATTGCAAACTGCCAGAATGAATATCTTCGGACGAATCATGGCGGTTTCCGGTAAGCGTTCGGGAATTTTTGAAGACTCGGTAACGACCAACGCGACGACCGCCGAACTTGTCGAGGCGCGAGACCGAAAATCCATTTATCAAAAAGCGGTCGCCTTGACGCCCGGCACTTACAAAGTTGACGTCGTTGTCCGCGATGTCGGAACGGGAAATAAAGGAGTTCGCAGCATCGGTTTTACCGTGCCGCGCTATGAGGAAACCAAACTGGCGACCTCGACTCTGATTCTGGCTTCGACGCTTCGCTCGACCACCGAACGCGACATCGGCGGCAGTTTCGTCATCGGTTCGGCAAAAGTTATTCCGAATCTTTCGGGCGTTTACAAAAAAGGTCAGGATGTCGGCGTTTATCTGCAAGTTTACAACACGGGAATTGACCAGACGACTTTGCGCCCGGCGGTTGACGTGGTGTATGTTTTGACCAAAGACGGCAAGGAAATTCTGCGGCAGAACGAAAACTGGGAAGGCTTGAGCGATTCGGGACAGCGCTTAACTTTGGCGCGGCTCATTCCGACCAGCGGTTTAGCGGCGGGCGAATACGAATTGAAAATCAAAATCAAAGACCGCGTGAAAGACAATCAAACGCTTGAGCCTTCAGCGAAATTTACCATCGTTCAACCGTAAATTAACGTGCAGAGTAAATTTATTAGCCGACGCTTTTCGCACGAGAAAGCGTCGGCTTTTTCATTTAGGAATATACAAATTAATTTTTTTCTAAAAAGTTATCAAACCACAATTGAAAAACCAGCAAAGTCCAAAGCTGTTTATGATGCGAAGCCGCGCCCGTTTCGTGTTCCCGCATCAATTTCTGCACAAACTTTTCGTCGAACAAATTTTGATTTTTCAATCTGTCGGGCGCGAGCAAATCGTGCATCAGCGGATTTAATCTGCCTTTCAGCCAATCGGCAATCGGAATTCCGAAACCTTTTTTCGGACGCTGCAAGATATTTTTCGGCAACAGCGGCTCGACCGCCTTTTTCAAAATATATTTTCCCTTATTGCCTTTTAGTTTGTATTCGAGCGGCAACGAAGCGGCAAATTGCGCAATGCGCGGGTCGAGAAACGGAGCGCGAACTTCCAGCGACACTGCCATCGAAGCGCGATCAACTTTCGTCAGAATATCTTCCGCCATATAAAAATTCATATCGAGAAACTGCATCCGCTCGATTTCCGTCGGCGCGTCGGTGATTTTTAGTAAATCCTTCGCGCCTTTATAAACGTTGCCGGAAGAATTTGCCAAAACGTCTTTCGTGAGCAGTTCGTTTTGCTGGTCAATCGAAAACGAACCGAACCAAGAATGATGGCGCGTTACCGCGTCGTATTTGGAAGCCGCGACAAAGCGTTTCGCCTTGTAATCGAACGAAAGGTTTTTCGTGCTGACAGGTAGGTTGTTAACAATCGGCTCGATCACGCCCGAACGCAAAAAGCGCGGAATAGAATCGTAAAACCCAGCCATTTTATGCCCGAAATACATCGGATAACCGGCAAAAATCTCGTCGCCGCCGTCGCCGCCGAGCGCGACCGTGACGTATTTTCTGACAAAACGCGCGAGCAGAAAAGTCGGAATCAACGAGCCGTCGGACATCGGCTCGTCAAGCCACGTTCCGATTTCCGAAATCAAATCCGCCGCTCGTTCGACGCTCAGCTTATCTTCGTAATGTTCCGTCCCCAAGTGCGTTGCAACTTGCCTGGCAAACTTCGATTCGTCAAACGAATCTTCTTCAAAACCGATGGAAAAGGTTTTGACTCGTTCGGTCGAAAACTGCGTCGCAAACGCGGCAACGGTCGAAGAATCGACGCCGCCGGAAAGCAAAATTCCCAGCGGAACGTCAGAAACAAGCTGCATCCGAACGGCATCGGCGAGCAGTTCGCGCAAATCATCGGCGGCTTTTTCAACTGTCGGCGTGTTGCCGTTTCGATGGAAAGTCAAATTCCAGTAACGGCGCGTTTTCACTTCGCCGTTTTCTAAAATCAAAAGATGCGCGGCGGGCAGTTTATAGATATTTTTGTAAATCGAAGCGGGCGCGGGAACGTAATCGAAAGAAAGATATTGACGAAGCGCGTGCGTATTGATTTCGGTTTTAACCGACGGATTTTCCATCAAAACCTTCAGCTCGGAAGCGAAAATCAATTTTCCATCAAACACGCCGTAATAAAGCGGTTTTTCGCCGAAACGGTCGCGCGCGATCAGCAATTTATTTTTACGTTTGTCCCACAAAGCGAACGCGAACATTCCGCTGATATGTTCGAGCATCGCCTCGCCGTATTCCTCGTAAAGATGCGGCAAAATCTCCGTGTCCGTCCGCGTTTCAAATTTATGCCCGCGCTTCTCCAAATCGGCGCGAACTTCACGGAAATTATAAAGCTCGCCGTTCATCACGACGACGATTGATTTATCTTCCGAATAAACCGGCTGCTCGCCCGTGTGAAGGTCAATAATCGAAAGCCGCCGCATTCCGAGCGAGACTGATTCGTTCGTCCACAAACCTTCCGAATCCGGTCCGCGATGTTTCATCCGTTCGCACATTGAATGCAAAACGGCTTCGCTCGTGTTTTGCGAAGGTTTATTTTCTAAATTTGCCCAACCTGCTATGCCGCACATTTATTTTGTTGGTTAATCAAACTCAAATTCACCGCCTCTGAGTTTTTCGAGAAAATCTTCAAAATTTTCACCGCGAAATTCCGTTTCTCCTGTTTCGTGCGACCAATGAACAACTGGAATTTCTTCGTTTGAATCATTTCTCGTGTAATCAAAGCAGTAATAATCACCTGTTCCGAAGTCTGAAAAAGGAAGCAAATGATCAAAACTTAAGTCCTCATCTTCAAAATTTTTAAGACAGTCCAACCAATTTTCATTATAATTTCTAACAATTGAATCCCAAGTTGTGTGTGGGTCGCGTTCATCAAAAACCGGAAAAATAGAAATATCTTCAAAGCCTAATCCATTGTTTCGGACAAGCCATTCACGAAACGAAGCCGGAAAGTTAAAGTTTAATTCTACTTCTGCTTTTGCAATTGCTTCTTCCGTTGTTCCGATAATTCTTGGTCTTTTTTTACTCATCTTCAAATCCAATTTTCTCACGAATTGTGTAAATCGCCTTGTCCTGCGATTCGTGATAAGTCCGCACGAGCATTTCCGCTAAAAGTCCCATCAGAAAAAACTGCATAGAGATTGCCAGCAGCACAATCGCAATCACCGGCAAAGGCGTTAAAATAAATGAAACGCCGTAACCGAATTTCAAAAGAAACGCCCACAGACCGGCGAAAATCGAAAGCAGAAACGCGATCAGTCCGAACGAGCCGAAGACGTAAATCGGTTTCGTTTGATACGAAGCCATAAATTTTATCGTCATCAAATCGAAAACGACTTTAATCGTTCGGGAAATTCCATATTTCGACTCGCCCATTGTTCTGGCGTGGTGGTCAACCGGAATTTCCGTCACTCGCGCGCCCGCCCAACTCGCGTAAATCGGTATAAAACGGTGCATCTCGCCGTAAAGTTTCACGTCCTGAATCACGTCGCGCCGATAGGCTTTTAAGCTGCAGCCGTAATCGTGCAGCGGAACGCCGCCAATCCAGGAGATGATTCGATTGGCGATTTGCGATGGAATTTTTCGCATAATCAATTTGTCTTTTCGATTTTTGCGCCAGCCGGAAACGACATCGTAGCCTTCGTTTAGTTTACCGAGCAGACGCGCAATATCGCGCGGGTCGTTTTGCAAATCCGCGTCCATCGGAATCAAAATCGCGCCCTTTGCCGCGTCAATGCCCGCCGACATCGCCGCCGTCTGTCCGTAATTGCGACGCAAGGAAATCACCCGAACGCGCGAATCAGCCGCCGCGATTTCCCTTAAAATCGTCAGCGATTCGTCGGTCGAACCATCATCAACGTAGATGATTTCTGCCGTCGTGCCCAACGACTGCAACGCTTCCTGAATTTTGGCGTGCATCGGACGCAGATTATCTTCTTCGTTTAAGACGGGCAAAAACAATGATAACTCGGGCGCGGTCTGTGTTTCGGTATAATTGGCGTTCGGTGGCGAATTCATCATCAATCAAAGTAAATAATGTAAAACTTTCCCGCATAAAAATACAGTTCGCGCGGTTCAGGCTTCGGGTTGAAGACAAAACCAATTTGTAAATTGAACATTGAAACCCCGAATTTATTGGAAGCATCCATCAATTTCGTATGTTAATTTTAATTAGGGTTTAATCCGAAACTCACAACTTTCAACCAGAATACGATTGCCGAAAACGCCGTTCGCCGTTTATCTGGAATAAAACTGGACAAGACCGATTATGACAGCTATAAATTAAAGCCGTAGTGATTTGTCGGAAACTGACGATATTCGGACTTTTTATGATATTGATTCACTTTTACATTTTTTCGGGAACAAAATTTTATGACAAAACCTTTAGTGCTTGATTTATCAGAAGTCAGCGCGGACGACGTGGCAATTGTCGGCGGCAAATGCGCGTCTTTGGGCGAGCTTTTTCGGGAATTGACCGCGCAGGGCGTCAAAGCCGTTGACGGATTTTCCACCACCAGCGACGCTTATCATTTACTGCTTGATATTGGCGGACTCAGAAAGAATCTGCAAAAACTTCTAAAGAATCTGGACGTAGATAATTTGGACGAACTCGCCCGCGTCGGCAGCGAAGCCAGGCGATTAATGCTCGAAACTCCGTTTCCAAAAGAGATCGAAGAGGCGATTCTGAAGGCGTATCGAAGTTTGTGCGAGCGCACGGGAAAGAAAACTTGCGAGGTCGCCGTGCGCTCGTCAGCTACGGCGGAAGATTTGCCCGACGCTTCTTTTGCGGGTCAGCAGGACACGATTTTGAATGTTCTCGGTGATAAGCGATTGATCGAAGCGTGTCATCAATGTTACGCCTCGCTCTGGACTGACCGAGCGATTTCGTATCGAACGGCGAAAGGTTTCGACCATTTCGACGTGGCTCTGTCAATCGGGGTGCAGCCGATGGTGCGTTCCGACATCGCTTGTTCGGGCGTGATGTTTACGCTCGACACCGAATCGGGTTTTCGTGAGGCGGTCGTCATCAACGGCGCGTGGGGTTTGGGCGAGGCGGTCGTGCAGGGAATGGCGACGCCCGACGAGTGGGTCGTTTTCAAACCGACGCTGAAATTAGGATTTCGCCCGATTGTGACGCGCAAATTAGGCGTCAAGGAAGTGAAAATGGTTTTCGCCGACGACGGCGTGGGAACGCAGGTCAAAGATGTCGTCGCTTCGCAGCGAAATCGTTTTTGTCTTGCCGGATTTGAGGTTTTGCAGCTTGCACAATGGGCTTGCCAGATTGAAGAACATTATTCAAAACGCGCGGGCAAAGCCCAGCCGATGGATATTGAATGGGCGAAGGACGGTGTAACGGGCGAACTGTTTATTTTGCAGGCGAGACCCGAAACGGTTCACACCCAAAAGGAACAAAACTTCGTCGAAACTTATAAACTTTCGGACAATCACGGCGCGCCGCTCGTGACGGGCGTGGCGGTCGGCGAAAAAATCGCGCATGGGCGAGTTCACGTTTTGCTCGACCCGAACAAATTAAGAGAATTCAAAGCAGGCGATATTTTGGTGACTTCGATGACCGACCCGGCTTGGGAGCCGATTATGAAACGCGCGTCGGCGATTGTAACCGAACGCGGTGGGCGCACTTGCCACAGCGCGATTATCAGCCGCGAACTCGGACTTCCCTGCATCGTCGGCACCGGCAACGCGACGGAAGTTTTGCGAAGCGGCACGGACGTAACGGTTTCGTGCGCCGAAGGCGAGCAGGGAAAAATTTATTACGGCACGATTGATTACAAGGTTGATAAACGAATTATCACCGACGACGAACGCCCGCAGACGCAAGTGATGATGAACGTAGGCGACCCCGACCGCGCGTTTGCCGCTTCGATGTTTCCGAACGACGGCGTGGGTTTGGCGCGGCTCGAATTTATCATCAATAATCACATCGGTATCCACCCGATGGCTTTGGTCAATTACCCGAATTTGAAGCGGCGCGAAGATGTCGAAGAAATCGCCCGGCGCATCGGAGAAGAAGACCCGAAGGAATTTTTCGTCAGAAGTCTGTCCGAAGGCATTGCGAAAATCGCGGCGGCGTTCTACCCGAAAGACGTGATTGTGCGAATGTCGGATTTCAAATCGAATGAATACGCTCGGTTAATCGGCGGGCTGGAATACGAACCGATTGAAGAAAATCCGATGATCGGCTTTCGCGGCGCGTCGCGCTACTACGATGACCGCTACAAACCGGGCTTCAGGCTCGAATGTCTCGCGCTGCAGAGAGTCCGCGAAGATATGGGTTTGACGAATGTCAAAGCGATGATTCCGTTTTGCCGCACGGTTGAAGAAGGCGAAAAGGTTATCGCGCTGATGGCGGAGTTCGGCTTGCCGCAGGGCGAAAACGATTTGGAGATTTACGCGATGTGCGAGCTTCCGGCGAACGTCGTTTTCGCCGACGAATTCTTACAGGTCTTCGACGGCTATTCAATCGGCTCGAACGATTTGACGCAGCTCGCGCTCGGGCTTGACCGCGACTCGGAGATGGTCGCGCATTTGTTTGACGAGCGTAACGGCGCGGTCGAAAAAATGGTCGCCATCGCCATCGAAGCCGCCAAGCGCAACAACAAGAAAATCGGCATCTGCGGACAAGCGCCGTCAGATTACCCGGAATTTGCCAGATTTCTGGTCGAGAAGGGCATCAACTCGATTTCCCTGAATCCCGACACGGTGATTCAAACGACGCACACGATTCTTGAAACCGAAAAGGAACTGAAAAATCTGAGCCGACCAGCCGCAAAATAGTTTTTTGCGGCGGCGCGAGCGATGCAGGAAACGCCAACCATTAAAATAGCACCGAGCGGTTCGCGGCTCAGTCTCGACCTCGGAGATTTGTGGAGTTACCGTGAACTGCTTTTTTTTCTCACTTGGCGCGATGTCAAAGTGCGTTACAAACAAACGGCAATCGGCGTTTTGTGGGCGATTTTGCAGCCGGTTTTGACGACCGCGATTTTCACCGTTATCTTCAGTCAATTTGCCTGCTTCGATTCATTAGAAATTCCCTACCCGCTTTTCGCCCTGAGCGGTTTGCTGCTCTGGCTGTTCATCAACGCTTCGATCAGCGCGGCGAGCAACAGCTTGGTCAACAATTCAAATCTAGTGACGAAAATCTTTTTTCCGCGCCTGATTGTGCCGCTTGCGGCGACGCTCTCGGGTTTGATTGATTTGGCTCTGGGATTCGTGCTGCTCGTCTGCTTGATGATTTTCTACGGCGCGGCGTTCAATTGGCAAATCGTCTTCGCGCCGATTTTCATTGTGCTGGCGATTACGCTCGCGCTCAGTCTCGGCACGCTTTTCTCGGCTTTGAACGTGCGTTTCCGCGATGTTAAATTCGCGCTGCCGTTCGCTTTGCAGATTTGGATGTTCGTCTCGCCCGTGTTTTATCCGGCGAGCGTTTTGTCGGGCAAATGGCGCGTCGTCTTCGCGCTCAATCCGCTGACCGGAATTCTCGAAGGCTTTCGCGCCGCGCTGTTCGGCACCCAGTTCGATTGGTTCGCCGTCGGCGTTTCAATTGTCTTAACTTTTATTTTAGCTCTCGCGTCGCTGTTGGTTTTCAAACGAATGGAAGATGATTTTGCGGATTTAATATAAGTGAAAACTGAAAACTGAAAACTGAAAGCGTTGCAATGCTGATTCTTTGTTTTCAATTATCACCTATCACTTTTCACTTCTGTTTGTTCCTTCGATTTCCAAAATCAAATCTCCGCCGTAGCATTTGGCGGGAGTTTGAAAACCGGCGCGTAAATTTCCGTCCACGATTTTTTCGCCGATTTCGAGCGCAGTTAAAACAGTCGTCGTGTAGCCTTCGGGACAAACGAGACGCGCCTCAATGCGGTTTCCTTTGTCATCGCTCACCTCGCCCCACAAATAAGTTACGCCTTTGGCGCGTGATTCCGCGCTCGGACCGCCTTCGGGAATTTGTTTTTGCAGGTAATTTTGAACAGGTTTTGTTTTCAGCAGCCAGCCGAGATAACGACTCAACTTCAACATCTTTAAATTAGCTTCGGGCAAAACCGTGTAAACTTCAATGTTCGGAATTCCGGTCGAATAATACGCCGTCGAAACGTCGCCCCACGGAATCGTAACGGCGGTTTTTGTGAATTCTCCGAAATCAATCGCGCGCGTTTTGTGAGCGGCGGGAACTTTTGTAATCTCACCGTTCCGACGGATCGCGCCCCCATTTCCGGCGTTCATCGTCATCGTCGCCCGCGTGCCGTGCGATATTCCTCCTAAACCGCAGAAAGCCAAAGTCAGCTTCGTCGCCGACGGCAATTGATTTTTCAAATGCAGAGCCAGACAATCCGACGGCACGACATCGAAACCGACACCGGGCATAATCATAATACCGGCTTTCTTTGCCGCTTCGTCGCGCCGCGCCATCGCTTCAAAAACCGAAATCTCGCCCGTAATGTCCGTGTAATGTACGCCCGTCCGCAGACACGCTTCGACCATCGGTTCGGACGTGAGCGAAAAAGGTCCAGCGCAGTGAATGACGAAATCAACTTCCTTGAGCGTGTATTCGAGCGATTTTTTATCTTCGAGAGAGAATGTCCGGTAAGTTAAATTCAACTCTTTCGCCAGCGGCTCGATTTTGCTTTGACTTCTGCCCGAAAGAATCGGTTTTAACCCGCGCCGCGCCGCTTCCCGCGCAATCAGTTCGCCGGTGTAGCCGCTTGCGCCGTAGATTAAAAAAGTTTTCGACATAGTTTATTCGTCTGCCAGAATTTTCTGCACACGCCCGACCTGCCCATCAGTCAGGCGAACTTTAATGCCGTGCGGATGATTGCCGGAATTGGTCAGCAAATCTTTCACGACGCCGACGGTTTGTTTGCCCGTTCGCTGGTCTTGTTTCAAAACGATAGCGACGCGCAAACCGGCGCGGATGTTTTTTCTTTCACGATGCGGCATTTAATTTCACCTCTAAAATTCGTATTAAAAATCAATTTGTCCGAACTATTCAAAAAGTCGTAGATTTTTCGCCTGCGTTTCCGTCAGTTTGTCCAAAAACTGTTCGCGATTAATTTCTTTCGCGCCGAGAACTTCAAAGTGCGGCGTCATCACCTGCGCGTCGAGCCATGTCGAGCCGCGTGCCCGCAAATGCTCGATTAAAAAAAGCAGCGCGAATTTGGAAGCGTTTGATTTTCTGAAAAACATACTCTCGCCGCAGAAAACGCCGCCCGCGTCAACGCCGTAAAGTCCGCCAACGAGTTCCTCTGAATCATCCCAAACTTCGACGCTGTGCGCGTCGCCCGCGAGGTGAAAACGATAATACGATTCGATAAAATCTTTGGTAATCCAGGTTCCGCTTTCGTGCGCGCGTTTGATGCGCGAGCAGTTTTCGATGACTGTCCGAAAATCCTTATCAATCGTAAAGCTGAAATTCGTTTTTTTCCGTTCCTTCTTCAAAGATTTAGGCGTGTGAAGTTCGGAAAATTCGAGAACGGCGCGGCGTTCCGGGCAAAACCAGGGCAGCGGCAAACCTTCAATCGCCCACGGGAAAATTCCCTGCCGGTAAGCGTTTCGCAAATTTTCAACTGACATCTCGCCGCCGAAACCGATGATGTCGCGGGCGTTGTAAAAATACTCGCCGAAAGAAATCCATTCGGGAAATTTATGGCGGCGCGGGTTCGGGAAATTTATCAAATACATATCTGACAACTAAATTTTTTTGCTCGGCGCGGCTGAAAAAACTATAATCACAGCCAACCGTTTTCCGATTATAAATCATCTTTATAGTTTGAAGCAGATTAGAAAAAATAATTTCAAAAAGAGGTTTTCCGAAATGAGATATAAAATTTTCGCTCTTGTCGCCGCCTGCGCCTTTGTATTAAACGGCGTCGGCGCGAGTTTCGCCCAAACAAAAACGGCGGCGGTTCAAACCAAAGAACTCGCCACGCTTCTGCCTGCCTCGGACGGCGTGGTGAGCTTGGACGTGCAGAAACTTTTAAGCGAATCCGTGCCGCAGATTCTGGCGGGCAAACCGCAAACGCTCGGCGACATTAACGCTAAAATTGATGAACTCCGTGATAAAACCGGACTCGACGCCAGACAGTTTGAGCAAATCGTTATCGGCGTGGCGATGCGGGAAATCACAGCGCGCGAAGTTGATTTAGAGCCGGTTTTCCTGGCTCGCGGAAAATACAACGCTAACGCTCTGATCGCCGTTGCCAAACTCGCCTCGAAAGGCAAATACCGCGAAGAGCGAATTGGAAATCGAACGGTTTACGTTTTCACGGGCAAAGAAATCGTCGCGCGTAATAAACCCCAGACGAAAAATTCGTGGTTCGACCGGATGATTGACCGCACGATTAACAGTTTGACCAAAGAAATCGCCGTTACATCGCTCGACAGCAACACTTTGGCTTTCGGTTCGCTCGCCCGTGTTCGGGAAACTTTTGAAACGAAAACGCGCGTCAGCGGCGAAGTGCTGAGTTTGATCAACAGAAAACCGAACGCCGTGTTGAGTTTCGGCGCGACGCTGCCGAACGGCTTATCGAAATTCGTTGATTTGGACAACGACGAACTCGGCAGAACGCTCGACTCGATTCGGCAGATGTCCGGCGCGCTCGAAGTTTCCGCCAATAACGCGACGCTTTCGGTTGCGGCGAAAACTTTGCAGGCAGAGCAAGCGCAAACGCTGCACGAAACTTTGGAGGGTTTGCAAATGCTCGGCAAAGCGTTCGTCGGTGCGGGACGCGGCGAAGATAAAAAAGTTTTCGCCAGAATGATTGATAACGCCCGCATCACGCGCAGCGGCGCGGAAGTCTTGCTCGACTTGCAAGTTCCGCAAAGCGACATTAACATTTTGCTTACCGGAATAAAATAATTTTTCTTCAGTTCTCTCCTCGAAAACTTCGGTTGCCGGAAGCGTTTTCCGGCAGCCATTTTTTTATTCGCGTTTTCAAGAATCAAGAATTTCCCGTAAAATTATCTTCGATGAGAAAAAACCATTTAAAGTTAAAAATCGTCGTCCTTTTAACCTTCGCTGCATTAGGCGTCGGACTTAATTTCGACGCGCCGGCAGCGGCGCAGGAAGCAAGCCGCGAAAAGGTTTCCGGCAAACCGACGCCAACGCCGACCGCTTCGCCGACCCCGCAGCTAACCGCTTCGCCCGCGTCATCGCCAACGCCGACGCCGATTCAAACCGTCGCCGATTTGCAATCGAAAATTCGCCAGACGCTGGCGCGTTCCGAATTGCGGCGCGGAAGCGTCGGCGTAAAAATCGTCTCTTTAGATACGAACCGAACGATTTTCGAGGAAAGCGCCGCGAAATATTTTATGCCCGCCTCGAATATGAAAAGCTACACGGTAGCGGCGGCTTTGGAAAAACTCTCGCCGGATTTTCGGTTCGTAACGAGCGTTCACGCTCCGGCGACGCCCGACGCAAGTGGGACAATCAAAGGCGATTTGAGCGTTTACGGACGCGGTGACATTTCGTTTTCGACCGCATTCTACGACGGCGATTCCGTGAAAGGCTTAAACACGCTCGCGGACAAAATCGTGGGGGCGGGCGTGAAAAGAATCGAAGGCAATCTCGTCGGCGACGAAAGTTATTTTACGGGCAGCCCGATTCCCTTCAGTTGGGAATGGGACGATTTGCAATGGAAGTCGGGCGCGGAAATTTCCGCTTTGCCCATCAACGACAATCTGGTTGAATTAGTCGTTAAACCGGGCGCGGCGAACGCCCAGTGTTTCGTTCAGACGCTGCCGGTTAACACGATTGTTAAAATCGTCAATCGCTGTCAAACCGCGCCAAATGGCGCGGCGCGCGAGATTCAAGTTACAAAACAGCTCGACCGAAATATTCTCGAAATCAGCGGCACGATGCCGCTCGGCGACGCGGGCTACACGGGCAATATCGCCGTTTCGCGTCCCGCTCAACTTTTCGTCGAGATGCTGCGCGGGCTGCTCATCCAAAAAGGCGTGACGATTACCGGACAAAATAAGGTAATCAATGCTTGGGAGAAATCGTATTCAGGAATTGCTTCTTCCGTGCCGCCGATTGAAATCGCCAAACTCGAATCGCCGCCGCTCAACATCGTCGCCGCCAAAACAATGAAGCCGAGCCAGAACACCTACACTGAAATGATTCTCTGGACACTCGGCGAACAAATCGGCAGAAAACAGGAATCGGTTTTGGCAACAGATGAGGCTTTGATTAAAAAGCTGCAAAAGACTTCGAGCGCTGAACTCGGTACAAAAGTCGTCCAAAAGTTTTTGACTGAAATCGGCGTTGCGCCCGACAGCGTAATTCAGTGGGACGGTTCAGGTCTTTCGCGGCACAATTTGATTACGCCCGATTCCGCCGTCGCGCTTTATACCTATATGTCGAAAAGCCGCCACGCCGCCGTCTGGCGCGAATCTCTGACCGTCGGAGGCGTGGACGGAACTTTGCAAAACCGTTTTAAGGGAACAATCGCCGCCAATAATGTGCGCGGCAAAACCGGCACGATTGACCAGGTATCTACACTTTCGGGTTATGTGACGACCGCAGCGGGCGAACGGCTCGTTTTTTCGATTCTCGTCAACGGCGTAAACAGCGCGCGAATGCGGCAAGCCGCGATTGACGAGATTGTTGTCGCGCTGGCGAGTTTTAACGGAAAGTCACAATAAGGCAAAAGTAAAAAGGTAAAAGGTAAAAGTAAAAATTGATTTCCTTACTTTTACCTTTTACCTTTTTACTTTTGCCTTGTGAGCTTTACCAGCGCGAATAGTTTCCGCCGCCACCGCCGCCACCGCTGCCACCGCTGCCACCGCGTCCACCGCCGCCACCGCCGCCGTAACCGCCGCGTCCACCGCCACCGCGTCCACCGCGTCCGCCGCCGCCGCCGCCTTCTTCACGCGGGCGGGCTTCGTTAACGACGAGATTGCGACCGTCGAGGTCTTGACCGTTGAATTGTTCAATCGCCGTTTGCGCTTCTTCGGCGCTCGACATTTCGACAAAACCGAATCCGCGCGAGCGACCCGTGTCGCGGTCTTCGACAACTTTGGCTGATTCGACCGTTCCCGCCTGAGCAAAATGCTCGTGTAAATCATCGCTTGTCACGCCGAATGACAAATTTCCGACATATAGTTTTGTACTCATTAATTTTTCCTATTTTTAGTGAATGAAGCAAGGTAGGCTGGAACTTTTCAGGAAAGAAAATTTTTGTGGATGCTTTCTTCTCTCGACTATCTGCGACGCGCCCGACCTCTTTTGTGATACTTGTAAAAACTAACTTGCTTCAGAAATATAACCCAACTCTCCAACACCGAACCAAAGCCGTCGCTTGTCTTATCTTGAACGGGCGCATCTACCGGAGATAGCTTGAGAGCAAAAACTCTGAATAGTGTGCAATTTTTTTATATTTTAAGCAAGCAAAGTTTTTGATTCTCGGCGGAAAAACTAATTATTCGTTAAGTTTCTTTCAAAACCTGCAAAATTTTATCGTGAATTCCGCCGAAACCGCCGTTCGACATAATCGCCACAATGTCGCCTTCCTTTAATTCGGGCGCGAGATGCTCGACAATCGAATCGGCGTCGGGAAAACTCATCGCCGGTTTGCCCTGCAGTTTGATGTTGGTGACGAGTTCGTTTACGTCGAGAACTTTGCCGAGTTCGCTCGCCTTCGATGTATTATAAACGCCCGCGATAATCACGTAATCTGAATAAGTGAACGCCTTTTCGTATTTTTCCTGAAAAACCGCCAGCCGCGACGACCAGGAACGCGGTTCGAAAACGGCAATCAAGCGTTTACCGTCATACTTTGTTTTCAAGGCTTTCAGAGTTTCTTCGACCGCCGTCGGATGGTGCGCGAAATCATCAATCACGGTTACGCCGCGCTCGACACCGCGCACTTCGACGCGCCGCTTGACCGACTTAAATGTCTGAAAGGCTTCGTTGATTTTTTCTTTAGAAATTCCCCACGCGTCAGCCGCAATAATTACCGCCAGACAATTACGAACGTTAAATTCGCCGATTAAATGCGTTTCAAATTCGCCGAACGAATGTCCGTCTTTAAAGATCGTAAAGCGCGTCGCGCTGCCCGAAAAATCTATGTAACGCGCCTGCCATTTGGCGTCGTCGCAAGTGCCGAAAGTTTCAACCGTCGCGTGAAGTTTGCCGTGCATTTCATCCAGAACCTCGCGCACGACCGGCGAATCAACGCCGACAATCAGCCGCCCGTTTGATGGCACGAGATTCATCAGCCGCGAGAACGCGAATTTTATCTCGCGCAAATCGTGATAAATGTCAGCGTGGTCGAATTCGATATTGCCGACAATCGCCGTTTCAGGTAAATAGTGCATAAACTTCGGCTTCTTATCAAAATAAGCCGTGTCATACTCGTCGCCCTCGATAACGAAATAATCGCTGTCCGCGACGCGAAACGACGCGCCGAAATTCTGTACGATTCCGCCGACCAGAAACGACGGATTCAGCCCGCCGCACTCGGCAACCCAGGTCGCAATGCTCGTCGTCGTCGTTTTGCCGTGCGTTCCGGCGATGACCAAACTTCTGCGCCCGCGAACGAATTCTTCCTTGACGATTTCCGCCTGCGAGCGATAAACGAGCTTGCGGTTTAAAACTTCTTCGAGTTCCGCATTGCCGCGCGAAATCGTATTCCCGACAATCGTGCAGTCGCGCACAAAGTTGGCATTTTCCGCCTTGTAACCGTTGATAATTTCGATGCCGAGATTTTCAAGCTGCGTTGACATCGGCGGATAAACATTCTGGTCAGAGCCGGTAACTCGATGCCCGCGAGCCTGAAGCATTCCCGCCAGCGAAGCCATCGCCGTTCCGCAAATTCCGATCAAATGATAGTGCATAAATGCTTTATTTTACTTGTATTTACCTAGTGTTATGGAGTGTTATCTATTGAATATCCGAAAGTATTTTAACACTCTGTATCACTCTATAAAAACAGGTAGCAGCTACATTTTTAGATACAGGCGATTGCAGCCGAATCAAAAAGTTTGATAGACTGCTTTTGCTTAATACATATTCAGTTTTCAAAGAACTGAAAGAGACGGTTTGAGAATGGACGCTCAAACCGTTTTTCTTTATCTAAAATTATTCTTGCGCGGTTGCTTTCTTCGGTCTGCCGCGTTCGGGCGGAACAAAATCAGTCAAGTCATTTTCAGGAATCAGCCAAATTTTACCTGCAATCGTCTCTTCTAAATGAGCATTGGGAAAAAGTCCCGCCAACAACCATTTGCGAACAGTAACATTTGCAACGTCTAACCTTTTGGCGACTTCGGATGCTTTCAAATATTCAACCTCTTCTTTCATTTGTTTAATTTACCACAGAAATAATAACAGGGTGATAACGAAATATCAAATTAAATTAGAGCAAGGTGTTATTTTATTGTTGACATTAATAGAACATGGTGCTATTATTTTACTTAGTTAAGCAATTAACGAATAAATCAAAGGAGTCACAACTAAATGTTACAAATCGAAAACAAAGACAGATTCGGAAAAGTCGTTGCCGACGCATTAGCCAAAATCGAATTGACGGTTGCGGACGCGGGAATGAAAAAACGATGGATTAACGCCATCGCCAAAGCAACTGCCGAAATCGAAGAAAATGGCGTCTTTATGACTTATCAGGAAGACGATCACTCGCTGATTATCTGGAGCCAGAAGTCAAACAATATCTACACGGCTAATGGTCATTGCCAGTGCCGCGCCTTTGAGCAGGGTTCGCCGTGTTTCCATCGGGCAGCCGCTCGCCTGGTTCGCCTTTACCTCGAAGGTGAAAGAACCGAGGTTGCACAAATTTGTGCAACCTCATCGCAAGCCGAAGAAATCCCGTATCTGAAAAACAGTAGTTATATCAAAGCGGAGCGGGTCGGACGGGTAAGAATCAACTAAAAACGAAAGGCTTTCCTAAACCCTTAATTATAGGAAAGCCTCTCTCAATCAATTTCCAACGGAGAAAATCAATTATGAAAAATAATAATGAAAACAAACCAAAAACGCCAGAAGAAAATCCGGCAGCAAAAACGCTGAACGACACCGGCAAACAGCTTGCAATGGCTTTTGCCGACGAAAACACGCCCGAAGCCGTCAAAGACTGTCTCAGAACAATCATCATCGAAGCCGCAACCGAAGCGACCGTTTCAATGAATTGGGATGATGACGCCGAATTAAGCAAAAACTTTCCGCAGATTATCGAAGGTCTAAATCTTGACTACGGGCGCGGCATCTACCACTCGCTGCACGCGATTCTGACGCATGATACAGCCGCTTTCCGGGACTTCTACGATAAACGAATGGATGAAAAACCGGACAAACCGGCAACCGAAACGCCGATAATGACGCAAGAAGAAATGGAAAAGTTTATCACCGTCATAGGCAGAACCGAGCTGCAAGGCGATTACCTGTTCAACGGATTTCTCTTTTTCTTCCAATCAATCTATGAAGTCATCAAGAGAAGTCCCGTTGAAGCCCAAAATCTAATGTTTCATCTGCAACAGCACGTTTTCAATAAGTTGATGTGGGAAAGTTTTTGGGCTTTTGACGCGCATAGAAAAAAAGCGCATTCAATTTTCTCTTCGACCGAACCATTTTCTTACGATGACGATGGCGACGAAGAAAATAAGTCGGAAGTTGAAGAAAAGCCGGAAACCGATTGTTTGGATTTGTCGCAGATGTCCGCAAAGGATTTGGAAACCGACGACCTGGACGCGCTCGCAAGCCAAATTTCAGCCGTGATGAAAAACGATTTGATGCCGACGCGCCTTTTTAACGCGATGGCTGACGAGCTTTCCGAAATGCCCGAAGATTGGCGAACGCCCGAGGCGATTCTGGAGAATTTGAAAGCATTGCAGGCAAAGGAAAAAATAAAATAAAAATCGACGGCGAAGATTCGGAGTTCACCGCCGATTTTAGGAAAGCGCTTCTGGTTTGTTCAACACGACCGCTCTCCTTAGGTTTAGAGAAAAGGGTTAATGGAATGCGAAATCCAAATTAGGCAAAAGGCGGTCCGCCCGCTTTATCTTGAAAAGCCGTGAGCGTGATTGCTTGCGGCTTTTTCTGGAATTTGCTATCCATTCATTCTTTATATTACTTGAACCAAAATAATCATCTCCTTTTTTCAAAGCCGTGAGCGTAAAAACTCGCGGCTTTTTACTTTAACGATCCATCCGATTAATGCCGCTCTCACTTGCCGTATCTTTTCGCCGTGTTGCTCGCTCTCGGGCGAGTCGAAACCGTCGCGTTGTCCGGTGCTTCGTTCTTGATGGTTACGAAGCTTTCCGAACCTTTAATCGCGTCAACCATTTTATTGACCGCTTCGGTAAATTCTTGCGTATCGCTTTTTTCGACTACGGCTTTAATTTCTTTTATCGAAATTGCGCTGCGGAAAGATTCTAAAACCGCTTTTTCGTCAATCAGGCTGTAAACTTCAGTTGCCCGTTTGAGCGCGTCTTTCAAATTCCCCGCTTCCGGCAAAACAGTTAAACCGTCTTTCGTGACCGTCGCCGCGTCATTGATTTCCTGAAGACGATTGCGCACTTCGGCGCTTCTTTCGGCATAGGCTTTTTCGAGCGAACCTGGGGTGGCGATTTCCGGTCGGGCAGGCACGAATTTCTCAGCGGCAGCCGCGCCGAACTCAATAGCGTTTCTCTGCTGCACGAGTTCGCTAATTTTTCGCTGCTGCGCAAGAAGTTCCGGCGCGACATACGCGCCCTTTGTCGTTTGAACGCCTCGCGCCGTAACGATGCCGGGAATTGAAAGTTTTGCAATCTGCGAGTTCAGCGCATTCATTTTGTTTACCTGTGCGACGACTCCGTTCAAAACCTTCCAATTTACGGCGGGCGCAAAGAAAGGCGAATTAGGCTGTTTGCCGGTCGGCGGTTCGGCGCCGCCTTGCACCTTTTTGCCCGTCAGCAAAATGCTTGCAATGTTGGCGGTGTTGGTGACTGTATTTTGCGCCGCTGTTAATAATTGGCTGCTGTATTGGTTTTCGAGTTCGGCGCTCGAAGTCAAAACCTTGATTCTTTCCTCAAGCAACGGCGCGGTAATTTCGCCGCCGAGTTCGGCAGTTACCGAAAGAAATTGGTCTTGCAATGCGCGGTCGTTCTGGCGGCGCGGGTCGTTGAGGCTCAAAGCGGCGTTTGCCCGTATCTGGTTTAATTTTTCTTCGGCAAACGGTATCGCCGTTTTGTTTATAATCTGATTTCTGGCAATCGCATCCGAGATTTTCTTTTCTTCGGCGAGTGCTAGAACGTCGGCGTTTGCCGCTCTGATTTCGAGTTGCTGGCGGGCGCGCATCCTGACTTCGGCGTTCCCCGATTCGCGCATTCGCATCAGTTCGTCCGGGTTGAGCGCGTTGAATCTCGCCGCCGCCAATGTCGCTTTGCCTTCAATGCCGAGATTTCCGAAGTTTTTTGCCAGCCCAGAAAGGCGCGTCGTAAACCGCGTGTAATCATCGAGTTCGTCCAAATCTTCGCGCTGTTCTTCAAGTTGCTTTTGCCACAACGGAACCATCCCAGTTCCAGCGCGGGCATTGTATCTAGTGTTTCGCGCCGTTGCTCTAAAATCGCTTGAAGCCTTTGCAGCTTCGGCGACTTCACCGAGCGCGTCCAACCTTCGCCCGAAACCGCTCATTTCTTCTGGTCGGCGAAGCGATTCAAGACGCGCCTGCTGACTGAAATCAATCGCCTGCATTTTCGCGTCAAAGCCGAGTTTTCCGAACTCCATCGCCTTTTGCGCTCTGACGGCATTTGAAGCGGTTCGGGCGAGCGCAACATCTATGTTTTTGAATTTGTCGTAAGTCTCGCTGATTGAGACTTGCGCGGCGTCGAACATTTCAACAAGCGAGTTGCCGGTTCGGGCTGATTCGGTTTGCGCGACAAGGGAGCCGACTTCGCGTTGGGCTTTAGCGACTTCTTCCAACTTCTGCTTGATTTGTTCCTGAGCGTTGATTCTTTGAACGGCAAGTTGAGTTTCGAGTTTCGCCGTTTCAATCGTCGTTTCACGATTGATTTTCTCCATCGCGCTTTTCACATCTGCCGCCGTCAAATCCTTCGGCAAATCCATAATCGCGTCGCTCGCCGAATTGCGAACGATGCCGATTTGCTGCTGGATTGCCGATTCTTCCGCCGCCGCAAGGTTTTTAATTGTGGAAAGCGAATTGTTCCGCGAAGCGTTGGCGCGGGCGATGGCTAAGTTTTGGTCGGCGTAAACGAGATTTAATTCTTTCTCGTATTTGATCTTTTCGCGCCCTTCTTTGGCATTAAGAAGTCTCTGACCTTCTGCCAGTAGGTCGGCTGACTTGCTCACGTCGGGCAGTCTGCCGGGCAAATTCGTGTTCGTGTCGTCGCCTTTTCTCAAATCGGCAAGCGATTTCTGTTTCGGTCCTTCAACTAAACCCGACCCCACATTTAACGCGCCGACGCCGCCCGCCCCGAATGCCACGCTGTAAGCAAGACCCGCTGCGATTTGCGCGTTTGCTTTTATTTTTTCGCCGGCTGTTTTTGGTTCCGTAACATATGGCGAATAGGGTTTTTCGCCCGGTTTTGGTGGTGTCTGTCCTTTCCAAATGTTGTCGAAACCCTCGCGCATACTGCGCCCCAATTCTTCGCCTGCGGTTCGGAAGGTTCTGCCTAGCGACGGTTCCGCCGCGTTCATGCCGTCGGCGATTGAAACGGTAATACCCGAAATTGCGTTATAAAGCGGCTTGAAATCGTTGGCGGCGGAAATCATCAAAGCGTCTTTTATATTCGATAACGCGCCCTGAAAAGTCCGGCTCTGCGCCTCCATCGCGCCGCCGAAATTAGCTTGCGAATAAT
Organism: Pyrinomonadaceae bacterium; assembly: GCA_030448055.1. Lineage (GTDB taxonomy): Bacteria > Acidobacteriota > Blastocatellia > Pyrinomonadales > Pyrinomonadaceae. The sequence continues at coordinate 257,834 of JAUJNR010000001.1, read as the reverse complement.
TGGAAAATGCTTTGAAAAACAATTCACTCGAAAGTTGTCCAGCCTCGCCGAGTTTCATCACCTGCGCTTTTGAAAGTCCAAGCTGCTCAGATAGAATTTTTAATCCTGGGATGCCGCGTTCCCCTAATTGATTCAGCTCTTCGGCTGATACTTTGCCTTTGGCGGCGATCTGCGACATCGCGAGAGTAATGCCATTCAAATCTTCTTGCGACGCGCCCGCCGCCGATGCAGCGTTTCCAATATCGCGCATTAACGGAATGACTTCTTGAGCGGAAAAGCCGACGTTTTGCAGACGGCGCGATGCGCCCGTCAGTTCGGCAAATTCAAAAGGCGTTGTTTTTGCAAACTGCTGTAAATCCTTAATGTGAACCGTCGCCGCCGCGCTGCTTCCAAGAAGTGTTTTGAAGGAAACCGCCGTCTGCTCTAATTTCGACGAATACCAGAGAACCGCCGCGCCGCCCGTGAGTGCCGCACGCGAAACCGCCAAAATAGCATCGGCTGCAAGATTGCCGCTCACGACGCCGCCGAAAACACCTCCCGACGTTAAACCGCCGCCGACCGCTGAAGCGACGACCCGCGCCGGACTCAATCTTTTTATTTCGTCGCGGTTCGCTCTGTCTAAAACCTTGCCCTGAATTTTGGCGGATGCTGTTGTCTGCTGCGCGGCGGCTTTGTTATAGACGGCATTCGCCGCGCTCATTCGGGCGATGTTGGCTTTAGCCTGTGCCATTAAAGGGTCGCCGGCTAACTGCTTCGGTCCGAGCATTTCCGGCGCGCCGGGAAGTCTAATCGGTCTCGGCGTTCTGCTCGAAGGCGTTCGGGTCGGTGTAAGCGGGCTTGCTACTCTGCCTTTGCCGAAATCTGCTGCCGTTTTTTCTACACCCGAAAGTGCCGCGCCGGTTCGTTTCGCCTGCGCTTCAATAGCACGCAACCCCGCGATTGCGGGTCTTTCGTTGAGCTGGACACTCGCTAAGAGATCTAGAATTTCTGGCATGGCATTATATTTTTCTCATCTTACTTTTGAACTTTCGGGGTAGATTGCTCCAACCGAGTTCTACGGCGGGGTCAAAAAATGGATGTGCGGCACGCGTCCTGCTACCATAATTTTCTATCGCCCCGTAGCCGATGTCAGTTCCCATAACCGCCGAAGCGTGTCCGGTTGGATGAGCTTCGAGCGAATCTCTCAATGCGCCCGTGTCAACGTGGACAATGCGTTTTGCTTCGTCGCGCATATCTTCGGCAGTTTCTTGCACCGTCTCATTTGCGGCTATTCTCAGGCGTTTGATAACTGCCGGAATTCTCGATTTGAATTTCATTTTTTCGCCTTTGCCACCGCTTTCTGAGCTTTTTCTTGTTCCTTCCAGTATTGAGGATTCAACAATTTCAAAAACTCGCCTTGATTGTCGCCATACTCAAACGTATTCGCTCTGATCATCCAGAATTCTCGATCTTCCCGGTTAAATAAATCAATGGTCGAATGATTCAGAAACTGAGCCGCTTTATGCACTCTGTAATCGAAAGGCAACGAACCCAACTTCCCTAAGCTTCCGATATGTTTGCTAATCTCTCCGGCTGCGGCGACATCGACTTCCCCATTGACGCTTGTTTTACTTCAATGATCTTGTCGAATATCTTACTTAACAGCGTGTCAGGAATACCGCTTTTCATTATTTCAGCCGTTATTGGAAGTTCTTTTTTATTGTCAAAAACATCCCAATAACCCAAACCCTTTGCAACGTATTGCTCAACGCTTAATTTACCGTCCTCTGATGTGTAAACATTCGGCTTGATTCCGAGTTTGACTTTTTCTTTGCCGAAATCTATTGAAGTATCGACAACATCTTCTTTCAGTTTTGAAATGTCCATAAAATTTGATTTGCTAAACGGTCGGCTCTCGCCTTTTCTCGAAGCGTATTGTTTATTAGGCTGTTCCCGTGCTTCAGAATGCCGCTGGCAGCCTCAGCCGCCTTGCTCGCGTGCGCTTGGGCGGCTTTGGAAACTGCGGGCGGCAGACTGGCGCCTGTGATCGCCTTGATGGTTTCTTGCAGTTTTGCAGGGAGCATACTTTTTCAATAAGGCAGTCTAAATATAGACCCCCAAAATAAAAACGCCCGCTCAGACTCAAAATGCTTTGAATCCGGCGGGCGTCGGCATGTCTTTCAATGCGATGACCCTTGTGTTTTAATGTGCGGGCGACGGCATCCTGGGTTGATGCGATGACCCTTGCTCATTGCTAATTTTATTTTAACTTTTATTCGCGCAAAAAGAAAGAATTTTCTGCAATTTCGGCGCGTTTATCTGTCATTTACTTCACCTTTTTATTATCCGCCGGATGAAACACGGCGTTTGACTTTTTCCAGATTTATTCGGTTTTGTATTTCTTGGAATCTGCCGCACATCTCATCAAGAGTTTCTACGTCGAGCATTTCCAGAAATTCGCTCAAACTGTCATTGTCGCCTTCCAAAACAACGATTGATTGCATATTCGCTTTTATGTTGTATAAATCTTTCATTTAACTCGCGTTTTCGCCTGCGATTTCAGGAACTTTTCCCGCGTCTCTTTTGGATATTTTTCCATCAATAACCCAAGCATCGCAAGTTCGGTTCGGCGATCCTGTTCGGCTTTTTTGATGTCGGTTAGTTTGTTGTCGAAGTTTCTTTTCATTTCAGAATTAACCTGTTTTAAAGCAGGTTCCCAGCGTTCACGTCGTAGGGATGAAAATTTTCAGAAGGTTCTGAAAATTTAACCCGGCGCTTTGTCCGCGCGCGTGTGGGGATGGTGCTGTTTTAATGCAACACAGAGTTTGTATGTTTTAATACATACAAGAACGCCCGCACGCGGGAGCGTGGAGATGAGTTGTGCACTTATCAAAACTTAGCATTTTTCCCGTTCGTAAACGCGCCCGCAGACCGATGATTGCTTGTTAATGTCTGCATTTTCATCTACCGTTTACGAATTGCCGAAAACTTGCGAACATTTCGTTATAATCACCTTGGCTAAACTGCCGCCGCCCTGCGTCCTTTTCTCTTAACTTTGGCTGTATGTAATCGCTTTTTCGGTTTCGGGCATTCTTGCTGTCGGCAAACCTTCAAAATTTCGCATTCGCCGCTCGTTAAACTGCTTCTTCTCAGCCGCCTGCGCTTCTTGGGTTAGCTTATTAAACAAAATTCCTTCGGCTGCGGTTACGGCAGCGCCAAACTCCAAATCCGCCGCGGCAAAACTTTTGTGAGTGATCGCTTCAATCGTAGCCGGGTCGAGTCCGAGCGATTCAAGCTCATTTTTGATTTGAGTGTAAAGCAACCTGTTTTCCGGGTTTATCTGGTTTAGATTGGTCAGTTGCGGTTCTAATTGCCGAACGATTGACGCATATTGCTCTTGCTTATTTCGATAATTGCCGAGTTTTTCAATTAGCCGCGATGCATACCCGGCTAAAACTTCGTTAAGTTCCGCTCTAATTGACAGGTATTCATTAAAAAGCGGTTCGGCTTCGAGCGCGGTCGCCTTCGCCGATTCGAGTAAAGATTGGCGCGATTCGGACAAGCTCGCTTTTTGAAAAGCGGCGTGCAGTTCACCTTGTTTGGCTTCCAAAGCCTTTATGGAATCATTTAGCGTCGTCAGTTTGGATTGTTCGGCTTGAAGCTCGTCGAGCGACGTTTTTCCGCCGACAAATCCGCTTTGCAAAGTTTTCAGATTGCCGGCTACGCCGGCGCGCATCTCGGTTAATTCGTCGAGCCGTTTAGTTGTCCGGTCGAGTTCGGTTTTGATTTCAGTTGATTTTTTCATTTTCTTTTTTGCTCCCTTTTCGTTGTTCTGGCGAGTTTTCCGGCTGGCGATTAAGCCCGCCCTCTTGCTTTGGTTTTGCAATAACCCATCCGTAGCGACGTTGGATAAGACCCTCGCTAACGGATGGGGTCTTTTGCGCGTCTTTTGTTTGTTCGTTCACTTCTTTTCTCCTTTTGGTTTCTTCTGCCGGTCTAAAATCAGAGTCAAGTAATAATCAGCGGCTCGCCGTCAATAAGCAGAAGCTCGCCGTTAATGTATAAAGCACCCTCGATAGTTGCGGGCGGTTGAAAAGTTACGCCTGGAGGAAATCGCAACGGTTTAGTTTTTGATTTAACTCGCTGCTGAGGGCGTAGTTTCAGTGTTTTTATACCCTTCATAATTTTTGATATGGCGGGCGTCTGCGGGCGTTGTTTCGGTGTTTTCAAAATATTCGTAATTTTTTTCATTTCTTTATTTCTCCTTTTCTCTTACCAATAAACCGGATAACTTTCTGACATCATTTCGGGCATTTGTCTGAGAATCGGCTGATTCGCCTTCCAGACGGCGAGCGCGACGGCTAAAACTAAATCATCGTGCGTGCCTTCGCGCCACGCGCCGTAAACGTCGTTTGCCGAATCGGTAATTTTGACCGTAAAGTTCTGCAATTCACGGCTTAATGTTTCGGCTAAATTAAGACTTTCGGCAATCTTCAGCTTTCGGTTCTGCAAGCCGACTTGAACGACGCTCACCAAATCTCTTTTGGGAACGCGCGTCATTCCGTTTTCATTTGAGACGTTTGAGCCGCCGACAATCTGGATCGGCGCGAGTATGGCATTTATTTTTTCGCGTTTGAATAAATCAACCACGGGAGCGCCGACGCCCGTCGCATCAATCGCTAAAACGGTTTTGCCGCCGGTTGTCCGCGCCGGATCGAGTCCGTTAATCATTCGCACCACGTCAGCGACAATCGCCGGGTATGGTGTGCGAAGCTGCCAACGATGCAAATGGATGCAATGCAGCGAATTTACTTCATCTTTGGTGTTCATGCAGTCGGGCTTTTCGCCGCTTTTAGCGGTTGTTGTCGCCGTGCTGCCGCGCTCGACGATGGCAAGGGCGGAATAGTCCTTTGCCTGTCCTAAATCCAAGCCGACGAAAAGCGTTTTCTCGGTTTTTGTGGCGGTCATTATTTGATTGTCTCTTTCGTCCGTATCGTATCTCATTATTGATTGCTCCCTTCAAATAACGGGGATTCGGTCATATTTTTACCTTGTCGGTCGTCTGCTCATCGTCCAGCCCGTTTGCTTTTCCGTCGCCGTCCACAATGCCAAACTGACGGCAAGAACTAAATCGTCGTGCGTTCCCTCGCGCCACGCGCCGTATGAATCGTGCGCGTTGTCATTTATTTTGACCTGAAAGTTTTGCAGCTCGCGCGCGAGCGTTTCCGCTTCAAACAGTTTCCCAGCGATTTTTAGCCGTCCCGACTGCAAATAAACTTGAACCGTGGAAACAAGATTGCGTTTCGGCACTCTCGTTACACCGCCGTCTTGCGTCACTTCCGACCCGCCGGTTATTTGAATCGGTTCAAGATACGAGTTGTGTTTGGCGCGCTTGAACAAATCCACCACCGGCGCGCCGACGCCCGTCGCGTCAACGGCTAACATCGGGCTTTGGCGTCCCGACTGCAAAGGCTTACTGTTCATCATCTCGACCGTATCGGCGACGATTTGCGGGTAAGGCGTGCGCAGCTTCCACCTTTGAAGGTGATTGCAGACGAATTGGTAAGTATCTTTTGTCTCGCCGCTGCGTTCGATGACGGCTAAGGCGCTGAAATCCTGCGACTGACCCAAATCAAGCCCGACGAAATAAGCCGGTCGCTTTTGCCTTGCGTAGAATTCGGCGCGTTCTTCGTATGACGCGCTTTCGGGTAAATAGTTCTTGTAGGTATTACTCATCATTTACTCCAAATAACGGTTTAATATCCGGGTCAATCGCCGCTTGAATATCGTCGTAGCTGAAAACTTGGTCGCTGGTTTCGACAAATTCGCAGAAATACTCTTGCAGATACCACCAGTCACCGATCATCTGCCGTTCGCGCTCTAACCATTCTTTATCAATTCGGGGGCATTGGTCGGCGGTGATTTTCACTTTTCGCCAATCTTCGCCGTCCGTCCATTCGTTATAAAAGAATCCGCGCTTGCCGAATGGTGTTGACAGCAGAATGATGCGCCCGCCGGAGACGGCTAACATCGGTCTGACGCTTTGATAAAGCGCGTCTCCGACTCTGGAGGCTTCGTCTATAATCAGCAAATCAACGCCGCTAAAACCTCGAATCGTTGCTTCTTTACCCGGCAGCGCAATTATTCTTGAGCCGTTATCGAATTCAGTTCGCAAGGCTGATTCTTCTATCGGTTGCGGCAAGGTCGGCGCGTCCAACTCGTTATAAACGTCTTTGAGTTTGCGAAACAATTCCTGCGATTGGCGCAAGCTGGGCGAAAGCAGAAGTATCAAAGAATCGGGCTGATAAATCGCTTCGTGAATCGCAAGAATCGAAGAGACGGTTGATTTACCGGACTGACGCGAACACAAAAGAATCATCTGTTTAGCGTCCGAGCGGAGTAAATCGGACTGCCAAGCGTCCGGCGTGATGCCTGCACGCCGCGCCATTAAAACAGCGTCCGAGCGTTCGCGTTCAATCCGTCTGTTAATCGCATTCTGCGCTGCTTGAATCAAGAGCGGATTCTGCGATGAGTAATTTTGCCTCTCTAATAACATCTGCTTCGGTTACTCCATATTTTTCGGCTTCGGTTCGCCAGTCGTTTATTTGCAAATCAAGGTCAAGTTTCTGCGTCGGTTTGCCTTCGGTTCGGTCGGCGATTTCACGCGCCGCCTGCACGTTTCCTTTTAGTGCTTCACGAATCAATGCCCGCGAGATCGCTTCGGCAATTGTCCGCTCCGGCGCGTTCGGCATCTCTTCGGCGAGCTGCTCGCGCAAGGCTTCGGTTAGCTTGGTCAATTTCGGGCGTCCGTTCCTGTTTCCCGACTCGCCCTTCGGAAACTTTTTGCCAAGATTGTTACCGGGCGGAAATTTGTTCTTTTGCGCCTGTTTTGCGCCTGTTTTTCGCATAATTTAATTAACGGCAAAACCTTCGGTTTTATCTTCAAATGCGAGTATTGGCTCGTATGCTTCGCCAAGTTCCGCGCTGCGCCTCTTTTCGTTTTCATGCGCCTGTTTCACGGTTTCAACGTTCATCTCGATTTGTTCTTCATCGGTCGGCAGAATGCCGCTCGCCTGTTTTTCAAAATACGATTTCTGAATGTCTGAAAGCATTTGTTTGCCGAATTTTTTATAACAGCGTTCATTCAGTTCCAAAGTCGTTTTCGCGTGATCGACTGCCTCTTCCAAGTGGTAGTCAGCTAATTGCTCATCGGTCATATCTTCATATTCGATTTTGTTTTCGTCAGTCATTTTTATTTGCTCCTTTTTGCGTGTTGTCCAAAGTTGGTTTGTCTTCCGCCGCGTCCGTTAAAAGCTCGCAGATTTGGGCGGCTACGTCCGGCAAGTAGCATTCGGCAATGACGAAAGGATTTTTGCCGCCGATTGTCTTAATGATCAGTTGCCGGTTGTTATATTGCATCGTCGTAAATTGTTCACTCATACTATTCTCGCTTGCAACCATCGCCTTTTTTATTTAGCATCCGCCCAACAATCGACTATCTTCGCGTCAACCGGCATCGGCACTGTGAATCCTTCCGGCGTGTCCTGCATTACTTCGACAACAATTCCAAGAACGTCTTCGGCGTGATCGCTTCGGCACTCGATTATTAATTCGTCGTGAACCATCGAAATGAGTTGTGCCCCCGTCGGAAGTTTCGCCGCCAGTGCAACCATCGCCCGTTTCACCAAGTCGGCTGATGTCGCCTGAATGATAAAGTTTTGCGCCTGACGAATTTCGCGCGCACTTGCGCCGGATAATCTGCGCCGTCTGCCGAAAAAGTTTTTGACAAGGCCTCGTTCCTGAATCCTGCTTTTTACCTTCTTCAAAAACTTATCTACGCCTTTATAGGTTTTGAAATAATCAGCGATATATCTTTTGCAGTCTTCCTGCGTGGTAACAATGCCCGTTGCCGTCAATCTGCGATATAGTCCGACATCGGTTATGCCGTAAGCAATTCCGAAGTTAATCATCTTGGCAATACCGCGCTCGTTTTTATCGACATCCTCACGGGCGAACATCTTTTGCGCCGTGATTGTGTGCAAATCGACTTCTTCGCCAGTGCAGTAAGCATTCAATAAAGTTTCGTCTTTGCTGTAATGTGCCAGCACTCGCAGCTCCATCTGCGAGAAGTCTGCGACAATCAAATTGTTGCCCGGTTCGCAGATGAAAGCACGACGGACTGCCTTTCCTAATTCGCTTTTGTTCGGTATCTGCTGCACGTTTGGGTCGGCGCAACTGAAACGCCCGGTCGCCGCTCCGAGCGGCTTAAACTCTGGATGAATGCGCCCGTTTTCGTCAGCGAACTTCGGCAGGACTTTAATAAAAGTGTTGGCGAGTTTGTCTATCGAACGGTATTCAAGAATCTTTACGGCAAGCGGATGAGCGATTTCTTTTAAAGATTCGCTATCCACGCTGCGCGCGCCTTTGGCAGTCTCTTTCGGGCATTTCAAACCGAGCTTATCGAAGAGAACGACTCCGACCGACCGTGGTTTATTAAGCTCAAATTCCATTCCGGCAATCTCAAATATCTCGGTTTTTAGCCTCGCAGATTCCGCTTTAACTTCCAGTGAGATTGCCGCTAATGAATCGGTGTCAATCTTCATTCCGCGTCTTTCCATATTCATTACGACGGGCAGAAGTTGTTTTTCCATCTCATAAACTTCTGTTAATTGCTGCGCCTCTAATTCGGTTCGGAATTTCTCCCACAAGCGGAATGTATAACGGGCATCGTTGCGTGCGTATTCGGCAAACACTTCAGGGTCGAGCAGTCGCATCTTGTCGGCTTCGTCAAAAGTTATCGGGTCTTCGATTCCTAAATGTTTTTTGGAAAGGGGTTTTAAACCGTGCGCGTTGTTTTCGTCTAAAAGGTGAGCGGCAATCAGCGTATCTTCAAACTTTTTCGGCGCCGGCAGCCCTGCACGCTCCAACACTCCAAAATCAAACTTGGCGTTATGTAAAACTACGGTTTGCCCGTCATCCGGCAAAAGGAAATTCCACGATTCTTTGTCCGTCGAATAGTCGGCTGCCTGCCCGTCGTAAGACAAACTCATCCCGATCATTTTCGCGTTTCTCGGAGTGATGCCCAGTTTTTTATTGAATGGTTCGGTCTCGGTATCGAGCGCGACAAGATTGCAATTTACTGTTTCGGATTTTGCGTCAAAAGTGTCGTTAATTTCTTTTTTATCTGTTTCCTCAAAATTACCTGTCATCGCTGTCATCACTTCGATAACTTCCTTTGTTTCCAAAGGTTTAAGTGATGACAGGTCGTTCACTTGTTCGTTACTACCTGTCATCAGATAAGTGTCTGATTCTGTTGGACTTGTGGCACTGATGACAGTGATGACAGTGAAATCTGGCAAAACTGATAAAAAGTATTTTGCGAACAGTTTATTGAGCAGTTCACGTTTAAATTTCACGGCACGCTTTTGAAAGTTTGGAGACTTACGGCGCGTGATTTTGTCTGTTTTCAAATCGAGACCGGACAAGACTTTGCCGACAAACTCCGGCGTGTGTTTTCTTTTTTCCGGCAAGTCGGAATTTATTTCGTCGGTGATTGCCGGAATGGTTAGCCGTTCATCAGGTTTGCCTTCCTGACCCGTTACCATCTCCGGCGCGTATTCGACATATTTCAAATTGCCGTCTTCGTCTTCGGTAAATATCCGTGCATAGATAATTGCGACAAGTTTTCCGTCTAATGACTGAGACCGTTCGTCATTAACGTCTTTCGTCCTGGTTTGAAGCTGCGAGACAAAAACGGATTTTGCTTCTTCGGAGTCGAGCAGAGCGTAAAGCGTCGATGACACTTGAATCAGCCTTTTTGAAATTCCGCCTTTATCCTTTAATACTTTTTCCGCCGCTTTTACTTTTTCGATTAAAGGCTGGTTAAATGTCCGAAGTCTCCACAGTGTCAACTTATTGCGGATGGCTCTAGCCTCGGTGAGCATTTCGGGAAGCAGTTGTAAGGGTATGTCGTTGCGCTTCGTTTCCTCGAGCTTGACCGGATGCGTGCGGCTCTGAAAAGCCTGTGAATCAGTCGTTTTTAATCCCGATAAAATCTTCGCGCCGAACGGGTCATATCCTTCGGGCATAAAGTTAGTTTCTTTGCCCGAGCATCTAATAAGTTTTGGAAGGCGCTGATAACCGCAGTTCAAAACCTGGAAGATTGCTTCGGTGTCATCGCTTGATGATGATTGATTAAATTCATCGACAATCAATGTCGGCTTGAATGCGTCAACGATTCGGAACAGTGCCGCCGCCGTGATGCCGACCGTAAATATCGGACGATAACTAAGAAGTCCGACCGTCTGTGTAAATCTCGATTTTCCGCCGCCGGGATTGCCTGTAGTGTGCAAATAAGGAACTTCGTTCAGTGAATCTACTCGATAAGTCATCCGCACGTATTTAGCGCTAATAGCACGGTCCTGTTCGGAGATGTCAACGTATTTTTCAATGAACTTTAAGATGTCGGTATCGAGCTGTTCTTCGGTGTGATACTCTTCGACGCCGGATGCGAGATGGAGTCCTATTTTTTCCGCGCGTTCGGCACTGATTAACGGCTTGTAGACGGTGCCGTCTTCATCCATGACGGATTTCTGAATAATCGTTTCTCTGGTCGCCGGATCAAAAATGGCAAAACCGCTTGTTATCTCTTCGATAATCCGCCCGTCGGTGAGAACTGCAAAAGTGGTCAAGACTGGTTCTTTTTCTTCCGTCTCGGAAACTGTATTGTTAACCCGGTTAAATCTGTCAGTCAGCTCAATAAGAGTCCGCGCGGCTGCAGTCGCATCTACATCCGTTAAATCCAAACGCTTGACGAATTTTGCTCGTGCGGAACTGTCCGCCAGGTTGAATGCGTCAATATTAAGAACGGAATTGCAGTTGCGCGCCGTTACTCTTTGCTTGTCCCTGCTTCCCTGTTCAATCTCAATCGTCAATTTGCCGTCGAGAATCGTCTCGGACATAAACGCCGACGGATTGGCGGGCGTTCCCATCTCCCATCCGTCGAGCATTTCGCGCCGGTGTTCGGCTGATTCTGTTCCGGCGAATCTAAGGCAGACCCACCGTCCGTCCGGGAATATCTTCGCCTTGTCTTTGCCCTTGCCTTTTCCTTCCAGTTCGCAAGTGGGACAATCTGCGATGATTGTCCCGTTCGTTTCGATTCGATAGTTGATGCCTTGCGCGTCCAAAGCATTCTTGATTTGTTGCTGCGTCATCGTTCTTTTACCTCCATTTCGTCGGCGTGAAGGTCGCACAGACAGCGCAGAACATTAGCTTTGCCGTTAGTGTAAGTCTCAACAAAATTTTCGCCGTAAAGATGAAGCGGGCGGGCGCATTCATCACAGACAAAAGCAGTTATTTTTATAACTGCCACTTCCGACAGCTTAAACGTCCTGCGTCCCGGCAGACGCGAAAGTTTTGCCTGTTCGAGCAGTTCGCGCCGCGAGCGGTCGCCGTCTCTATTGCTTTTGAAATTGAAGTTTGGTAAATTATTCATAGTCAATCTATCGGTTAAGTAATTATTCGAGCCATAATCTTTTGCACAGATTGTGGCTTTTTCACTTTTCATTTTCGTTTTCTCCTTTGTTTAGATAATTCATAAAATCAGATTTAAGAATCAGGACGCGCCGTCCAGCGCGCTTGACCTTTAGCCGTCCGGCTTTAATTTCTTTACGCAGCATTGCTTTTGAAATCGAGCTTAAAGCTGCACATTCCTCAACTGAATAACAAAGCCGATTGTTTGTTTCTGTGATTATTCCTAACATTTCTTATATTCTCCATTTTTACTAAAGATTATTTTTACGGCGATAGATGCCGCGTCATCTGAATTGTTGCAATAATATAGAGTATTGACAAGCGGATTAACCTGTGTTTCAATTTAGGAGTTAGTTAGTTTATAGGTAAAATAAAACTTATGGAAAGTAAAATTTATGAAATACAACAAAAAGTCTGAATGCCCGCCGCTACTTCAGAAGTGGCTTGACCGTATAAACGATGCGCCGTTTATTACTTCTAATAAGGATGAGCGGCTTTATAGTTGGGGGACACTTGTAAGTAATGCTTATTTTGAACTAACCGGGCAAAACATCGCGCCGCTTTTACCGCCGCCGCCGGAGCTTGATTATGGCGACTGGAAACCGCCTACTGACGAAGAACAGAAAAAACTTGATGAGGCGCGTGATAAAGCAGCAAGCCTACTGAAAGAAAAAACTAAAAAATTTCCGAAGCTGTATTCCTATCTTTTTGAAATAGAAGATCATCCCGCACCCGAAGAGCTTTACGATAAAATCCGTTTTGACCAACAAACAAGAAATCTTGAAAAAACGGCTTACCGGAGGTACGACAACTTTTTGCAAATACAGTCTGATATAACAAAAATTGCTCAAAAGTGTATGCGTTATCGAAAAGATGAACGATTTATTGACGATGAGGCTCGCTGGGAGCGACTAGGCTTCAAAAGTACTGATAAAGGCTATCGAACTGAATTTACGATAAAGAATGGAGCGATTGATTTTGAATCTGAACTGACACAAATTCTGCGCGGCGTTCCGGCAGAGCGATTGAGAATTTGTCCTATATGCAAGGAAGTTTTTTGGGCAAAACGCATCGAAACAAGTATTTGCTCAAATAAAAAATGCTCAAATATTTTTCACCAAAGAAAAATACGAATTAAGGAATATGAAAACAGACTCGATGAAGAACATAAGAAATACGAAAAAATACAATCAAGTCTTAGCCCTGACAACCCTTCAATCAAAGAACAAAGAAAAAAGGTAAATAGCCTTATCGAAAAAATAAACAGGGAGAAAATCAAAAATGGCACTTTATAAACGCCCGAACAGTAAATTTTGGTGGATGAAATTCACCTTTGACGGTCAACTAATCCAGCAGTCAACAAAGGTTGCCAACAAACGCGATGCCGGAACGATTGAAGCGGCGTTTCGGCATGAACTTGCACTTGGAAGAATCGGCATCGAGCCGAAAGTTAAAGCTCCGGCGTTTTCAAAAGCGGTTGATGATTTTCTTGTTTGGTCAAAGGTTGAACACGCCAGCCAGCCGAAAACTTTCAAGCGTTATTATTTCTCCGGCGAATTGTTAAAGAAGTATTTCGGCAATGTAAAAGTTGATCGCATCAATAAGAAAAATATCGAAGATTTTATAACTTGGCGTTCCGGGCAAACGTCGCGCAAAACAAAGGATTTCATCACACGCGAAACAATAAATCACGAATTATTGACGGCGAAAATTATTTTCAACCGTTTGATCGAATCAAAAATTTTGCGTGATAATCCGGCAAGCGGAGTTAGGCAGTTAAAAGCGAATGAGCGCAGCTTTCACGTTATCTCAAACGACGAAGAAAAACATTATTTGCTTGCCGCGCCGCAGCCGCTTCAAGATGTAGCTACTTTAATGCTCGAAACCGGAATGAGATGCGGCGAAGTCTATCAGATAAGACGGCAAGATGTTCTGCTCGAAAAAGGTTATCTGAATGTCTATAAGGGCAAAACAAAAGCGTCAATCCGGCAAGTTCATTTGTCAGACCGGGCGCAAAGCGTTCTGCGTTACAGGCTCGGTAAATTCACCGGCGCAAATCTCTTTCCGCAAGGCGACAAAGACGGCGGCAAGCCAACCGATAGTTTAGACAAACAGCATCTTCACACAATTGAAAGTTTGGGTTATAAATTTCGGCTTTATGATGCCCGGCACACTTTCGCCAGCCGCGCCGTTGAAAACGGAGTTGATTTGCTTGTTTTGGCTTCGATACTCGGACATAACAGCTTGCGAATGGTGATAAGATACGCGCATCCGTCGGAAAACTTCAAAGCCGATGCCATCAAAAGAATGGAGTTAAACAGAAAAGCAAAAGCAGTCTAAAAGCGGTAAAACTGCGCCTTATGGCTACACTATTAGATACATACAGTTTTTAGTGTCGCTGAAAATAGGCTACAATTATTCTAAATAATGAAGTTAAAGGATTCAATAAAAATAAAATCTATGCAATGATAGTGCATAGAATTTTATTATGAGAATTGTTTATCGGACACTAAACTTTCTATTTCAAGTCGGATTTTATCTTTAATACTTTCTAAACTGCCAAAATTGCCATTATCTAAAAAATAGTATTCCTTAATTTCCGATATTTCAGAAGAATGTAATTTTGATAAAGTAGGGTGAGTTTGCAACGCATACAAAACATAAATCCGTTTACTTCTTTCCAACTTTTCTCTGTTTACTAAAGGTGATAAATTACCGTAAAGCCATTCATCATCATTTTTGAAGAATGTTTTAAGTGCGTAAAGATAAGCGTACTTGTAGAAATTTTCAACCGTTACGATAATTCCGTTATAATGAGGTTCTCCCATAAAAGACGCATTTTTCTTTAATGAATTAAAATCTCTGAACGTATAATAGTAGGTGCTGATTGGCGAAATTTTTGTATCGCCTTTTCGCGCCGGATATTTATTTATATATCCGTCTGTGGTTTCATAATCTTTAAGCCTCCAGATCCTTTTTCTGTTTAGGACATCAAATTCAAAATTATTTATATATTCAAAATCCATTGCTTTTGGATTTCTCTCATACAATCCGATTATTATCGGGAATTTTATCGAACCAGTTCCTGGAAATAAAGAACTGGAAAATATCAATCCTTTTTTTAATCTGTAATTTTCCTTAAACTCCTTTAATCTATTGAAATTTGCAGACTTAATTAAATATGACAAAGGATGAAGAACGCAAACAATATCGGCATTTAATTTGTTGTATGATTTTAAGAAGGACACGCCTAAATCTCTGTCAAACAAATCGGCATCGCACTCATTTTTTCCTTTTAATCCGTTTTTAAATTCAGATGTTGTATCGTTGTAAGGAGGATTCCCGATTTGAATTAGAAAATCACTTTCACCGATACGATAGTTTTTTCTGTTAACGTTAATTAGAGAGTTGGAGTTAAAAACTTTGTCTTCGGGCAATCTGATTCTTAAGAAATTGACTGCTTTTATATCATTATCGGAAACTCTAAAATCACATTCCAGATTTTTTGTTATAAACGCACCGCAACCTGCAGCGTTGTCAAAAACAATCGCACCTTTATTTGCTTTTATGTATGGCTTAATAAAATCAAAAACCAACTCAACTAAATCAGGCGGAGTAAAATAACTTCCCGATTGAATCTGCTTATATTTAGATAGATGAACTGATTGATGAACTAGCATTTTTAATTATTAATAATTTTCGACTATCTTTTTAATTGTTTTAAGTATTTCCTCAACATCAAATTTATGTCGGCGTGAAGCCATTCCGAAAACCTTAAATAAATTTAGGGGTCATGACTAGCAGAAAAGTAAATTACAATACTTAAAGCTAGTAATGACAGACAGTTATAAACTTTACATACGCGCTCGAATTTCACGCGCTAAATTCCGTCAAATCTTGCGGCTTTTTGCCCTTGATTTGACCGCTTCTCAGACGGCAGAATTAACCAATCTGAATCGCAATACGGTCAATCGCTATCTGACATTGGTTCGTTCTTTGATTGCCAATTTCTGCGAACTTGAATCGCCTTTTTCCGGCGCGGTCGAACTTGATGAATCTTACTTCGGCTCGCGCCATCGAAAAGGCAAGCGTGGTCGCGGAGCGGAAAACAAACACATCGTTTTTGGTATCTACAAACGTAACGGGCGTGTCTATACCGAGATTGTCAAAAACGTCCAAGCCAAGACTTTACAGCGAATTATCAAAGGCAAAGTAAGCTTTGATTCAACTGTTTATACTGATGGCTTCCGTTCCTACGATTCAATTGTTCACCTCGGTTATCAGAAACACTTTCGCATTTATCACCAGGAAAGTTATGGCAAAGGTGATGTCCATATCAACGGTATCGAAGGCTTCTGGGGATATGCTAAAGTGCGGCTCGTTAAGTTTCGGGGCGTATCAAAGAACACTTTCTACTTGCACTTGAAAGAGTGCGAGTTTAGATTTAATTATCGCAATAATGACTTGTATGAAATCTTGCTGAAAATTACCAGGCAAATCATTTTCTGCTAGTCATGACCCAAATTTAGAATAACTTCAACATTATCTAGATTGATAACGTATGTAAGAGTATCTCCCTTTGAAGAAGATTTACCATTCAAATGTTCCGAATCGGCAAACGAGTTAAACGGAATACAGAAGTAGATCATTGGCTGGACTCCAGAAGCATATTGCTGTTTTTGAATCGAAATTTCTATTTGCGTTCCGTCAGCATCTTGAGGCATAAACAAGGTAGGTAGTTTAATGCTTGTTTCGGTGAAAGAAAGCCCGTTTAAGTTTAGCGTTGAATATTCTTCAACTATTATCTCTTTTTCATCAATGAATTCTGTGTAAGAATTTATTTCTTCCAATAAATTACCAATATCATCCAAGGTTACTAATTCAGTTTTTATGGATTCATAGAGAATTTCTGAAAGTTCGTAGGCATATTTTTCTTTTTTATTATCGCCAATAAAAGTTTCCTGAATTAATTTAGTCTGCTTACTGCCTTTTTCAACGTCCTGAAGAATGGCATCATAACCAATTTGCCACTCTAAATAAGCATATTCATCAAAAGTATTTTCTCTGGTAGAAAAAGTTTTTCCGAAATCTATATTTTTAATTCTTTTTTTGAATCGAAACTTTCCGGCATTTGAAGCTGGAAAAATTAATTTGATTAAGTTATCTTCTCTTTCGTATTTCATTATTTAAATTAAAAATTCCCGAATGATAAATCTTTAGCCTTGACTCGTTTGACAAAAGGAATTGAAATTCCTTATAGCCCGCGCCGCAGCGTAAAGTTCCTTTGGATTCGTTCCGTGAGCGATTAGCTTACCGCCTTCGAGTAATACAAATTGTCCGTCGAATTCTTCCTTATGTTCAT
The DNA here is from genome assembly GCA_030448055.1 of Pyrinomonadaceae bacterium. GTDB lineage: Bacteria > Acidobacteriota > Blastocatellia > Pyrinomonadales > Pyrinomonadaceae. The sequence goes on along the minus strand of JAUJNR010000001.1, from coordinate 240,961 downwards.
CAATCCAACGCAAAGCCTGACGAAACTTTTTATTTTTCCGTTCCAATTCTTCGTTCGTTTCGATGTCCTTGGACTTTTCTACTTCAATTAACTCAAAAAGTTTTTTGCGCTCCGGTTTTGGCAAACTCCGAATCGTTTCGAGAGATTGTTCCGCTGTCTGAATTAAATTCATCTCCTCAATTTATTTTATCACTTGCCGACCAAGTAAAGTTAATAATCTATCCGGGTAATCGGTCATAATGCCGTCCACGCCCATCTCGATTAAACGCTGCATATCCGTCGTATCGTTGATTGTCCAGACGTGGACTTGCAAATTGCGGCGGTGCGCGGCTTCGACGAATTCTTCAGTGACGATTTGTAAGCCGCCTAAATTTCGCGGAACTTGCAGAGCCTGCATCGGCGGATTATATGAATCGGCGATTCCGGTTTTCTGCAGAGCTAAAAAACGGCTGACTTCCGAAGGGCTGGCTGAAGTGGCGACTTCGGAACACTGGCGGCGGAAATCGTCAATCGTCGTTTGATTGAACGAGCCGATGATAGTTTTAGCCGTCATTTTTCGCTCGCGTATCAGAGCGCACAACGGTGCGATAATCGAAGGCGCGTGCTGTTTCGGTTCGATATTAAACGTCATTTCCGGCAGCGCGTCAAAAATTTCTTCGAGCGTCGGAACGCTTACGCCTCGTCCGCGAAACGGAAAAGTTTTTCCGCCGTCAGTTGAAAAAACGTAACCCGCGTCGAGTTTTTTCAGCGCTTCGAGCGTGAACGAGTTGACTCGCCCGCGCCCGTCGGTCGTGCGGTCAACCGACGAATCGTGATGCACGACGAGCGTGCCGTCTGCCGTTGAATGAACGTCGAGTTCGAGAACGTCAACGCCCATTCGCGCCGAATACTCAAACGCTTCAAGCGTGTTTTCGGGAATCAAACCGCCGCCGCCGCGATGCGCGAAAACTAAAACTGGCGAATTTTCTCGTTTGAACACTTCTCTTTCGATTGCTTTTTCGCCTGTTTGTGAAGCCAAATAAATATAAACCCCGCCGATGCTCGCTGCGACGCAGAGCGTAAAAATGCCGAGCCACTTTGCCAATCGCCGCCAAATGCTTTTTCGCTTTTCAGACATCAAAATTATTTTAACGCTGGTGGCGCAGAGATTTTTCAAAAGGGTCATGACTAGCAGAAAAGTAAATTACAATACTTAAAGCTAGTAATGACAGACAGTTATAAACTTTACATACGCGCTCGAATTTCACGCGCTAAATTCCGTCAAATCTTGCGGCTTTTTGCCCTTGATTTGACCGCTTCTCAGACGGCAGAATTAACCAATCTGAATCGCAATACGGTCAATCGCTATCTGACATTGGTTCGTTCTTTGATTGCCAATTTCTGCGAACTTGAATCGCCTTTTTCCGGCGCGGTCGAACTTGATGAATCTTACTTCGGCTCGCGCCATCGAAAAGGCAAGCGTGGTCGCGGAGCGGAAAAACAAACACATCGTTTTTGGTATCTACAAACGTAACGGGCGTGTCTATACCGAGATTGTCAAAAACGTCCAAGCCAAGACTTTACAGCGAATTATCAAAGGCAAAGTAAGCTTTGATTCAACTGTTTATACTGATGGCTTCCGTTCCTACGATTCAATTGTTCACCTCGGTTATCAGAAACACTTTCGCATTTATCACCAGGAAAGTTATGGCAAAGGTGATGTCCATATCAACGGTATCGAAGGCTTCTGGGGATATGCTAAAGTGCGGCTCGTTAAGTTTCGGGGCGTATCAAAGAACACTTTCTACTTGCACTTGAAAGAGTGCGAGTTTAGATTTAATTATCGCAATAATGACTTGTATGAAATCTTGCTGAAAATTACCAGGCAAATCATTTTCTGCTAGTCATGACCCTTCAAAAAGAGATGAGAAATTACCGATTTTAATCGGCGTCTTTGCGTCTTCGCATTAAAATTTTTCTTTGAGAACTTCCAAAGTTATTAATGCAGAGCCGTTCTGAATTTTTCCAGCGCGCCTTCCAAAACTGAATCTTCCCGCGCGATGCAGATTCGCATATACGCATCCCATTCGTCAGAATCGGCAAACGCGCTGCCCGGCACGCCAGCGACTCCGGCTTTGCTCATCAGCATTTCGTTGAAAGTCAAAGCGTCGTTAAACACTTCGGGAATTCGCGTCCACAGATAAAAAGCCGAGCCGGAATTGTAGATTTGAAACCCCAAATCGGTCAGCGCTTCTGACGCAAGACGACGCTTTCCGTCGAATTTATCGCGCAACTTTTCATAATAATTCGCGTCCGCCATCAAGACTTTCGATAACGCGGCTTGCAGCGGTGTTGACGGGCAAACGTAGATCACATTCGCCGCGTTGTTGACCGGCGCGACGAGTTTGCCTGCGCCGTAACAATAACCAAGTCGCCAGCCGGAAATGTTCCACGATTTGGAAAATGAATTGACGGTTAGCGTGCGTTCCCACATATCCGGCAGCGACGCAATTGGAATGTGCGGATTTTCGCCCGTCACGTAATGCTCGTAAACTTCGTCGGAGACGACGAGCAAATCGAGTTCCCGCGCGACTGAAGCGGCGGCTTCGAGTTCGGTCTGCGTCATCACTTTGCCCGATGGATTTGCAGGCGTGCAGACGATAATCGCTTTCAAAGGAAACTCGTTGCGGTCTTTCAATTCTTTACATTTTTTTAGAAGAGCATCCTTCTCAAACGCCAGCCGCGCGTCGAGTTCAAAGGTTTCCGTCTTTGCGCCGAACTCTTCTAAAATTCTGCGGTGATACGGATAATAAGGCTCAAAGACCAGCGCCGATTTATCGCGCAAATAGCATTGGGCAATTCCAATCAGCGCGCCCGTGCCGCCGACGGTGATCATCAATTCGAGCGGCTGCCGATCAACATCAATCTCGATGCCGTTATATCGTTTAATTTTTTCAGCGACTGCTTTTCGCAAGTTAGCGTCGCCCTCCGAACCGCCGTAATGATTTTGGCTGGCGGCGATAATTCGATGCGCTTCTTCGGCAAGCTGCGGGTCAATCGGCAGTTCAGATTGTCCTTGCACGAGATTGCCTTCGGGCGGCACGAGGCGCGTAATCTGGCGAATATCGGGCTTTGTTTTTTTGGCTGTTTGTTCTTTCATATTGCATATAAAAATAACAGGTTTTCGACGAGATTTCTAAACGCGCAGCGAGGAATTTTAACCACAGATTCACACAGATGGACACAGATAAACCCAAATAGTGTGAACAAAATTGATGAGATGAAATTATTTCTTATCTGTGTTTATCTGTGTGAATCTGTGGTTTCTAAAAGTTTTTCTGTTAAAATCAATTTTATGAAAGCAATGCCGTCGAACAATTTGCCGCCGTCGGTCAAGCCGAATTTTCTCGGCGGGCATTTTCTCCAATTTCGGCGCAGCCCGATTGGATTTTTAACCGGGCTTTCAAAACTCGGCGACGTTTCATTTTTCAGAATGGGCAGTCAACCCGCTTATCTAATCAATCACCCGGATTTAGCGCGTGATATGCTCGTCGTCAACGCGCACAAATTTCACAAAGGGCGCGCCCTGCAGCGCGCCAAAAAACTTCTCGGCGAAGGTTTGCTGACCAGCGAAGGCGAAGCGCATCTGAGTCAGCGGCGAATGATTCAGCCGGCGTTTCACCGCGAGCGAATAAAATCTTACGCCAAAGCGATGACCGAATCCGCCGCGAAAATGGCTGACGAATGGCGCGACGGCGAAGTGCGCGACGTTGATCAAGAAATGATGCGCCTGACGCTGAACATTGTCGGCAAAACGCTTTTCGATCAAAATGTCGAAGACGAAACCGATGAAATCGGCGGCGCGATGACGACGCTCGTCGGGCTGTTCGATTGGCTGCTTTTTCCGTTTTCCGAAATTTTAGAAAAGCTGCCGATTCCACAAGCCAAGCGTTTTAATCACGCGAAAGAAACGCTTGATCGAATCATTTACGGTTTTATCAACGAACGCCGCGCGTCGGGCGCGGACAAAGGCGATTTGCTTTCGATGCTGCTCCACGCGCAAGACGAAGAAAGCGGCGCGAAAATGACTGACGAGCAGGTGCGCGACGAATGCCTGACTTTATTTCTCGCCGGACACGAAACAACTGCCAACGCTCTGACTTTCGCTTTTTATCTGCTGTCGCAAAACCCCGAAAAGGAAAAGAAATTTCACGCGGAATTAGACGCGCTTTTCCCGAACGACGAGCTGCCGCAACCGGAAGATTACACGCGATTGAAATATACCGAAAGCCTTCTTGCCGAAGCGATGCGCCTGTGTCCGCCCGCTTGGGTTCTGGGCAGGTTAGCTATCGAGGAACACGAAATCGGCGGTTATGTAATTCCAAAAGGCTCGCTCGTTCTAGTTTCGATGTATATTTTGCAGCGCGATGTAAGATTTTGGGCGGACGCCGCCGTTTTTCAGCCCGAACGATTTCTGCACGAGAATGCGGTCAAAGAAGCCAATCAAAAATTCATTTATTTCCCGTTCGGGGCTGGCATTCGCCGTTGCGTCGGCGAACAATTCGCGTGGATGGAAGGCGTTTTGTTACTAGCGACGTTAGCCAAAAAATGGAAATTGAGTTTGCTTCCCGAACAACGATTCGGGTTGTCGCCGATGATGACTTTGCGCCCGAAATATGGAATGAAAATGCGAGTTGAAAGAAGGTAACGATTCTTGAAATTTTTTTATGGTAAAATACAAACAATGATTGATTCTGCAAACATCTCGCCAAACGTTGCCCGCCGTATTTTGCTTGACGCAAAACAAAACGGCGTAACGGTTGAAGACTATCTGGAAAAAATCGCTGAACAATCAATCGAAAACGGCAATAAAAACTTCCGAGAAATCCGTCGAATCGAATCGAAAGTTGATTTAACCGAAGAGCGCGAATGGCTGACTAAAAACAAACACAAATACATCGGGCAATGGGTGGTTCTTGATGGCGACAGGCTTGTCGGGGTGGGCGGCGACCCGCTTCCGTTCGTCGAAAAGGCGCGGCGCGAAGGCGTGAAGATTCCGTTCGTTGAATTCGTTCGAGACAATTCCGAACCTTTTACTGGAGGTTGGTTGTGAGCGGTTGGAGTCTTAACTTTGACGAACGCTTTGATTACCCGCACGACAAACAAGGAATCAATCTGAGCGTAAAAATTTCCAAAGAAAGTATGCTTCCCGTTTCAGTTCAGGCTAAACTCGACACGGGAAGCACTTTTTGTATTTTCCAAACGCATTACGCGCAAATGCTCGGTTTGGAATTGGAAAAAGGCGACGTTGAACTCGTCCGCACCGCAACCGGAAAATTCATCGCTCACGGACACGAAGTTACGCTGAACGTCGGAAATCTGGAATGGGAAGCGACCGTTTATTTTGCCGCCGACGAATTTTTTCCGATCAACGTCCTCGGCAGAATCGGTTTTCTAGATCGGCTGAAAATCGGTTTAGTGGATTATGAACAACTTCTTTACCTGACTTCCTACAACGAATAAAAGGGAAAAGTTTCGTTAGTTTTCGCTCAACCAACTTTTCCCTTTTTCACATTTTCACTTTTCCACTCTTTTACTTCATATACTTATCCAGAAAATCGGCGACGAGCGGATAAAGTTCGAGCCGGTTTTTCAGTTTCGAGATGCCGTGTCCTTCGTCGTCGTAAAGTTTGTATTCGACAATCGCGCCTTTGTCTTTTAGAACTTTCACGATTTGCTCGGCTTCGGTGTAAGGCACGCGCGGGTCGTTTTTCCCGTGAATAACGAAGAGCGGCGTTTTGATTCGATCAACTTTGGCAATCGGCGAGATTTTCCGCAGAAATACGATGTCGCGGTCTAATCGCCCGTATTCGACCTCACGTTGACGGCGACGATAGCCTGATGTGTTTTTCAAAAAAGTTTCCCAATTGACAATACCGACCGTGTTGACCGCCGCGGCGAAAGTGTCCGGGTAAAGCGTAATTGCCGCCATCGTCATGTAACCGCCGTAGCTGCCGCCCATTACGGCGATGCGTTTCGGGTCGGCGCCACCGGAAGTTTTCAGCCATTCGACCGATGCCGCCAAATCCTTCACCGAATCTTCGCGTTTTTCCACGTCGTCCAGATGCGTGAAAGTTTTGCCGTAGCCGGTCGAGCCGCGCACGTTCGTGGCGAGAACGGCGTAACCGCGCGACAGATAATACTGGTAAAGCGGATTAAAGCCCGGACGCTCTTGTCCTTCGGGTCCGCCGTGAACGCTGACAATAACAGGTAATTTTGTGTTTCCTGCGTTCATAACTCCGCTACGTCCGCTTCTGGCGTTGACTACTGTGATTGCTGTTTGAGGAGTGTAATACCAAGCCGGAATTTCTTTACCGTCGAAAGTTTTATACTTGATTAATTCCGGCGCGACAAAAGATTCCTGCGAGATATTTGCGCGGTCGCTGTTCGTCACCTGTGTCAAACTTTTTGATTTCAAATCGTAAACCCAAACGTCTGAATTATGTCTTGAACTGGCGAACGAAAGAGCCAGTCGGTTGCCGTCTTTGGAAAATTCCATTCCGCCGACAATTCCCTGCGCAGGAAGTTTGACGGCTTCCGTTTTTTTGCCGATGTCTTTGGTGTTGACAACATAGAGTTCCGAAAAACCTTCGCGGTTAATCGTGTAAGCAAACATTTTTTTATCGTCGGAAAGCGTACCGCCGCTCGTGTCCCAATTCGCGTTCTCGAACATCTGGATGGCTTTCGTGTCGAGATTCATTCGCGCCAAGCCCATAAATTCGCGCTTGTCATTTGTGGCGAAAAGGATTTCGTTGTTCGACAGAAATGTCGCGCCGCCGAATTGCGAAGCGTCGGTGTGCGGCGTGAGCAAAGTTTCCTGTTTGGTCTTTGCGTCAATCAAATAAAGATTGTTGTCTAATCCGAGTTCGGTGCCGGAGCGCGAAATGATGACTTTCGAGCCGTCTTTCGAGACCGCTTCAAAATCGTTGTTCCCGTTTTGCTGAAAAACCAATTCTTCTTTGCCGCTTCCCAAATCCATCGCGTAAACGTCGAAATAATTTTTATCGCGTTTGTTCGAGGCATAATAAATTCGCTTGCCGTCGTCAGACCAGCCGCCGAAGTTGTGGCGAACCGTCGCGCTGCTGGTCAATTCCTTGATGCCGCTGCCGTCGGCTTTCATCCAGAAAAACTGCGTGTTTTCATTTCCGCCGACGGCTTTGCCGAAAACCGCGCCGCTGCCGTCGGGCGACGAACTGATGAAACCGACGTTATCGTCGTAATTGGTGATTTGTTTCGGCGCACCACCCGCAGCGTCAATCATCCAAATCTGCGACGTGCCGGAAACATTCGTCAAATAAAAAAGCCGCGAGTTTGAATCGCCCGCAAATGTCGGCGACGATGCCGAGCGAATATTCAGGTATTGCTGAATCGTGTATTTCTCCGCCGCCTGTGCGAACGCCGAAACCGCCAGCGCGAGCAAAACGAAAATAAAGAAAAATCTTTTCATAATTCTCTCCTCAAATAAAAAATGGATAACAAAATTTCTTTTATTATCCATCATTCGTCACTAAACCGAAAGCGAAAAACAAACCGCCAATCAACACGCGCGAATCAAAAATTCTTTTTGTGTCGCTTCGCCTCAATTGGCGGTTTGAAATTTTCCTACAAAATAACTCGCCCGTGATCGCCGCCCTGAGCCGGCTGACCGGTAACGACGGCTTTGACGAAACCGTAAAGCTGGACGATTTTCGAGTTCGGCGAATCCCAGTATTCGGCTTCCTCGATGGAAACTTTCAGCAAACTTAAAGTCGGGTCGTCGAGTCCTTTGGGAAACCACGCCTTGAGAATCGGATTCCACAATTCTTCGATTTTCTGCCGGTCTTTGACGAGCGATGCGCGTCCCGAAACCGAGACGTAAAGATTGTCGTCAATTTTTGAATACGCCGCATTGACGCGGCTGTCGGCTTCGATTTCATCAACCTTGTGCGTCTGGTCGCTGGTGAAAAACCACAAGTCGCCGTCATCGTCCATTTCCTGCGTGGACATCGGACGGCTGCGAAGCTGTCCGCCGTTAATCGTCGTCAGCATACAAAAGTCAATGCCTTCGGTTAAATTTTTTAATTTTTCAATAGATTCCTGTCTTGTCTCTTCCATAAAATTCTCCCTTGTCCGTTTAATTTACGTTTTGAGTAAAACCTTGAACTCAAAGCTGTAAATAATCATACAATTCGCCATCGGCAATCCCAAATCCGCATTCAAGATGTGTGGTCGTGGACGATTTTCCAGCCGTCTTTGAAGCGGCGAAAAATCAGTGTGAATTTTCCTTTCGGATTATCCGCTTCACGCGCGAGCGACCAACTGCCCAGAACCTTTGTCGCGTCTTTCGATAAAACCTCAATCTCCAAATCGGAAAACTGGAGCGTTCCCATTTTCGCCCGCGAATCGTATCGTTTTTTATAACGGTCAATCGTCGGCTGCCAGCCTTTGGTCACGATGTCGCCGGAAACGAAAACGAGATCGGGCGAGTTCCAGTAGCCGCGCATAAATGCGTCAATGTCGCCCGCGTTCCACGCCGCGACCTGCGCGTCCATCACCAGGCGAATCTCGGCGGCAATTCGTTCGTTTTTCGACTGCGCGGAAACGCCGGCGGCAAACAATAAAATAATCGAAAGGGAAAATAGAAAATTTTTCATATTGCAGATAAAATAGCACAGATTTTATTTAATCCGGCACAATTTAAGGGAAACAAAATGCGAAAAGTGATACTCGGACTCGGCATCAGTCTCGACGGCTACATCGCCCGCAAAAACGGCGCGGTTGATTGGCTTTCGATGGATTGGGATTACGACTGGACGGCGTTTTTCAAAACAATTGACGCGGTTTTGATGGGGCGCAAATCTTGGGATGTCGCACTGGCAATGACTCCGCCGGAGAAAAGAAACTCAAATCCTTACGGCACGATGGAAACTTATGTTTTTTCGAACACTTTAGAGACGAGCGGCGTTGCAGGCGTGGAAATCATTTCGGGCGATTTGAAAGAATTTGTCGCTAATCTGAAAGCGCGTGATGGCAAAAACATCTGGCTGTCCGGCGGAGGCAGTTTGGCGAAAAGTTTTTTGAACGAAAATCTGGTTGACGAAATTCATCTCGGCATCGCGCCGCATCTGCTTGGTTCAGGTCTGCCGCTTTTTCTCGAACTCGAACGTGAAATTCCGCTGCGGCTCGTTTCCTGCAAAACTTACAAACACAAAAAAGAGGAAAACGCGATGGTCGAATTGTTTTACGAGGTGAAAAGATAGATTTCGACTTATGCTCAAACGATTACAACATCGCATTTACGACATTCTGGTCGAAACCGAAGACGGAGAACTCGTTGACCGCATCGTCGCCGTTTTTTTGATGCTGCTGATTTTGCTTAACGCGGCGGCGGTCGTCGCGGAAACGGTTGACGATTTAAATCAAAGATTCGGCAGCATCTTCGGCGCGATTGAAACGGTTTCGGTTACGATTTTCACCGTCGAATACCTTTTGCGCCTCTGGGTCGCGCCGCTCAATCCGCGTTACGCAAAACCGTTCACGGGCAGACTGCGTTACGCCGTTACGCTAATGGCAATCGTTGATTTGCTGGCGATTTTACCCGCGTTTCTGCCGATGGTTTTCACCGTTGATTTGCGAATCGTTCGATTCTTAAGAATTTTCCGCCTGTTTCGTCTTTTCAAAATGAGTCGTTACGTTGAATCGCTTAATTCGCTCGACGACGTTGTGCGCTCAAAAAAAGAGGAACTGCTCGTTATTTTAGTGATGATTGCGATGCTGCTGCTTTTTTCGTCGAGTTTGATGTATGTCGTCGAAACCGAAGCGCAGCCTGACAAGTTTCCCGATATTCCGTCGGCGATGTGGTGGCGCGTGGCGACTTTGACCACCGTCGGCTATGGCGACATTTATCCGATTACGGGGCTTGGAAAACTGCTTGGCGGATTCATCGCATTTTTGGGAATCGGGATGTTTGCCTTACCAACAGGAATTTTAGCGAGCGGCTTTGCCGAGGAAATAAAAAAGAGACGCGAGAAGGAGAAAATCTGTCCGCCGTGTCCGCACTGCGGCGGCGACGTTTCTTCGATAATCAATAAAAACTAATTTCTCGGGCGGATACAACTAAAAGAAAAGTTGCCGCACCAATAAACACAGAACAAACGAAAATTTGTATTTTTTTTGGAGGCCCAAATGAAACTTGCCCTCGCAGTATTTCTCTGTCTTTTTCTCGAATTAAACGCTTTTTCTCAATCTGAAGAAAACCCTAAAAACTCCGCGGTCGGCGTCGAAGAAATCGCTCTGGCGCGCGGTGACGGCAGCGGCAAAGCGGGCGAAACGACTGATAAATTTATTACCACCGACTTTCCGATTTTCTGTTTCATTCAACTCGATTCGGAGAAACCGGCGACGGTTAAAATGATTCTCGTCGCGGTCAAAGCAATCGGCTTAAAACCCGAATCGAAAATCGTAACAGTCAGTTATACAACCCAAGCGAATGAAAATCGAGTGAATTTTACCGCATCGCCCAACGGCGTCTGGGCGGCGGGCGATTACCGCGCCGACATTTACATTGACGGTAAACTCGCAAAAAGCCGAGCATTTATCATAGAAAATTTTTCGAAGGAAATTGACAAACAAACCACGCCCGCGCCGAAATCTCTCGCGCCGCATAGAAGAAGCGTCAAGAAGGCGCGAAAGAATTAACCGGCGACAAACTGCACGATTATCAAACATCGCAAAATGATGCGTTCGCGCGTAATCGTATGACAAAAAATCATTTTCTCCGGCAAAAACAATTGGCATATTGCTTGCTCTACATTTGAAAAAGTTGTAAGGAGCGTGCAATAAAAATGGGTGATACATCGGTGATAAAAGTGATGTCCAAAAACTCGCCAACCGGCGAAATGGGACAAAAATATCTGGCTTCGGGCGTGAGCTTGGCAATGCGGCTGTGGGAAAACGAAACGCCGAATGACGATAAGAACGAACGAAAACGTGATTATGAAACGGTCGGGTTTGTGATTAAGGGACGCGCCGAACTGCATCTCGAAGGTCAGATGGTTCTGCTCGAAGAAGGCGATTCGTGGGTTGTGCCGAAGGGCGCGAAACATTTTTATAAAATCCTTGATAAATTTACCGCAGTCGAAGCGACGCATCCGCCCGCCCACGCGCACGGACGCGATGAGGAATAAATCTTTCAAGAAAAAGTAAAAAGGCAAAAATAAAAAGTGGAGAGCCGTTCGATTGAACATTTTCGTTTGACCGGGCGGCTTTTTATTTTTATATCTAAATCAAAATCAGAAAAAGACAATTAAACTATTCGTTATTCGCTATTAGCTGTTCACTGTTTTATCAAAAGAATTTGTTAATAAATAACGAATAGCAAACAGCGAATAGTGAATAATGCTTGTATTCGACAAACCCAATCTTCAATTGCCGCAACGACAAATTCAACCTTTTCTCTTTTATCATTTATCCGTATGTTAATTTACCAACCGCGTCTTATTTCCCAGTAATCAACGATTTGGTCGCCTTCGAGAACGTGATAATGCGCGTGCTGCGCGGCGGTCAGACACGAATGATTTGCCAGAATGCGGAGGCGCGAACCGACTTTTAATCGCTGCAAAATCGCTTCGTCGCTGACTTCGATTTCGCCGTGTTCTTGCGACAGGCGATTGACGCGCAAACTCAAATCGTTTCCCGCCACATCAAGCACGCGCCCGTAACCGCTATTTTCGTCAATCTCAATCGCGCCACGGTCTTTCGACAGAGCGATTGCGCCCGCGTCAATGACGATTTTCCCGCGCGAAAAATCTCGGTGAACGATTGCCGTCAAAACCGTCAAAGCGCAATCTTCAAACGAACAGCTTCCCAAAGTCGCTTGAAAAGCGTCGTAGAAAATATAATTTCCGCAGCGAAATTCCGTGATGCCGTCCGTGTGGTCTATCTGGCTCATCGTCGGAGTCGAACCGATGCTGACCGTCGGCACGTCTAAATTTTTATCTTTTAATCGCTGCGCTAACTCACTCATCGAATCGCGTTCGCTTCTGGCAATCGCCAACAATTCTTCCGGCGAACGAGCGTGATAAGAATGCCCAGCGTGCGTTAAAATTCCGGCGAAATTCAGATTGGAAGAATCGCTAATTAGGCGCGGGATCGCAACGGCTTCGGGCGCGTGCGGCTCGACTCCGCAGCGATGATAACCGCAGTCAATTTTCACGAACACATCGAGTTTTATATTTTCATTACGCGCCGCTTCGTTCAAAGATTCGGCGGTCTCCGCATGATCGGTCAAAATGGAAAACCGCTCGCACGCTTTCGCCAGCCGAATCGCTTCGACGAATTTTCCCGTTTCAATCGGAACGCCGTAAGTTAAATCCGTAAAACCGTTTTTCAAAAAATGGTCGGCTTCGGCTAATGTCGAAACCATAATTCCGCCAGCGTTTCCCGCCGTTTGCAGTCGGGCAATCTCGACGCATTTGTGAGTTTTGACGTGCGGGCGCAAAACGACATTTAACGATTTGGCGCGAGCCATTATCCGCTCGGCGTTGCGCCGCATTCGATTTGCGTCCAAAACGAGCGACGGCGTTTTTAGATTTTCCAGCAGCATAAAATTTCCAGGTTTATCCAAAATGTTTATCCAAAATGTTTATCGAGAAAGTTTAATTGTAGCGCGAACCAGCAAGTTTTTGCAGATTTGAAAAAGCTAAAATTCTACAATTAGTCGCAAAAAAATACTTGACAGATTCCAAACTCTTTTCTAAAGTAAAATTCAACTCTTAACTTTTGTAAGATAGGAAAAATAAAGATGAATGATTCAAAAAACAACGAATTCCCAAAACTTTCGCGCAAAGAGTTTACGATTTTGGGAATGTTGATTGGCAAAGGCGAGATGTTTGGGCTTGAAATGGTCGAAGCGTCGGAAGGCGAACTCAAACGCGGAACGATTTATGTAACGCTTCAACGAATGGGCGATAAAGGTTATATCGAATCGCGCGAAGAACCGCGCTCAATACCCGAAATCGGCATTCCACGCCGCAAGTATCGGGCGACGGGTTTGGGCGAAAGAGTTTATCAAACGAATGTTAAAGCACTTGAATTTTTTAATTCTGATTTTGCTTGGGGAGGAATAAATTAAATGAATTACATAAATTACATAAAAGAAGGAAACCCATCATTTAAAGAGTTTCTTAAAGAAATGCTTACTATGCGTTTCTGGGTTTTTATGCTTACAATAGCTTTTCTCGTTATCTCAATGAACTCAATAGTTAGCTCAACAGCCGATTGGATTATAGACAAGACTGCTTTACCGGAAATAATCAAAGGAATTTTCAAGTTTGCAGTTCAGCTACCGATAGCATTCTGGATTGGAAAATATCCAATAAGTCGTATTTTGCATATTCTTTTTTCGGGTAAAATACTATCTGATTTTCCTATTAACTCGAAACTTCTATATGCTACGAACTTTCTATACTCGCGTAAAAGTCAAAAAGAAGTTTTTGAACCAATAGTAATAGATTGGCAGGAAGAATATTTTGAAGCATTATTCAAAAAAGAAATCTGGAAAGCGCGTTGGATAAACGTGCGTTATACTTACGCTTTTCTCGCGGCGATGCTGCAAAAAAGTCCGATTGGCAATTTGATTGAATTTATCAGCAAAATTGCGAAATAATAAAAACATGATTGTTGCGACCGAACATCTTTACATCTCGACCGACAAATCAATTCTGAGCGGCGAGCCGATTATCAAAAACACGCGCACGCCCGTTCGGGCGATTGTCGAACTCTATCGCTTGGGAATTTCGCCCGAAGAAATTCCGGCGCATTTGCCGCATTTGAATTTGGCGCAGATTTTCGACGCGCTGAGTTATTACAGCGACCACACGGAAGAAATCAACGAATATATTTTGAAAAATCGGATTGAAGAAAATACCAGTTTGCCGTTGAATAAATGAGCGAAATTTTTATCGAACTTTACCTCGATGAAGATGTCAGCGTTTTGATTGCCGACTTGATTCGGGCACGCGGGTTTTCTGTAACGACAACCCACGATGCGAAAAACTTGGGCAAAAACGACGTTGAGCAACTTGAATATGCCGTTAGCCAAAGAAAAGTTTTACTCACGCACAATCGCGTAGATTTTGAGAATCTGGCGAAAGATTATTTTAACGAAGGCAAAACGCATCACGGAATTATTATCGCCGTCCGACGTTTGCCGTATGAAATGACGCAAAGGCTGTTGATGATTTTGAATGATGTAACTTCCGACGAAATGATAAATCAGATTCGATATATCTAACTCAAGTAATTCATCAAGTATTTTCCCGTATAAGATTTCTCGTTCGCCACAATTTTTTCAGGCGTTCCTGTCGCCACGATTTCGCCTCCGCCGATGCCGCCGTCCGGTCCTAAATCAATTACCCAATCAGCCGTTTTTATGACATCCAAGTTGTGTTCGATAACTAATAAACTTCCGCCGTTTTCGATCAGAGCGCGAAAGGCGGCGAGCAGTTTGTTGATGTCGTCGAAATGCAAGCCGGTCGTCGGTTCGTCGAAGATGAAAAGCGTTTGCAGTTTGGTTTTTTGCGCGAGATGCGCGGCGAGTTTGACGCGCTGGGCTTCGCCGCCCGATAAAGTCGTCGCCGATTGTCCGAGCCGCAAGTAGCCGAGTCCGACTTCTTCGAGAACGCGGATTTTATTAACCAATTTGCTCGCGTCTTTGAAAAAGTGAATCGCTTCGCGGACGGTCAACTGCAAAACTTCCGCAATGTTTTTGCCTTTGTAACGCGCGTCTAGAATTTCTTCTCGAAAGCGCGTGCCGCGACAGTCTTCGCAGGTCAATTCGACATCGGCGAGGAACTGCATTTCGACCGTGACCGTGCCGCTGCCCTGGCAAGTTTCGCAGCGTCCGCCCGGCACATTGAAAGAAAAATGCGACGTGGTGAAGCCTTTCGATTTCGCCATATTTGTCGCGGCGAAAACTTCCCGAATCGCGTCGTAAGCCTTGATATATGTGACGGGATTTGAGCGCGGCGTTCTGCCAATCGGCGATTGGTCAACGAGAATTACGTCGTCAATCAAATCCGCGCCTTTGATTTCTTTAAATAGCCCGACTTGTTCTTTCCATTCACCGCGTTTTTTCTTCAATCCGGCGTAAATAATATCGTGAATCAAAGTTGACTTGCCCGAACCGGAAACACCCGTCACGCAGACGAGCATATCGAGAGGAATTTCGACATCCACGTTTTTAAGATTGTGTTCGCGCGCGCCGACGATTTCGAGTTGACGTTTTTCGTTCGGTTCGCGCCGCCGGTTAGGAATTTTGATTTCCGTTTCGCCGCGCAGATATTTCGCCGTCAGCGATTCGCCATCTTTCAGCAGCTGTTTAAAGGTTCCTTCAAAAATAATGTTGCCGCCGAGTTCTCCCGCATATAAACCGATATCGAGAATGTGGTCGGCGGAGCGCATCATTTCCTCGTCGTGTTCAACGACTAAAACCGTGTTGCCGATGTCGCGCAAGTTTTCCAGGATTTTCACAAGGCGCGTGTTGTCGCGCGGATGAAGTCCGATTGAAGGTTCATCGAGAACATACAGCGCGCCGACAAGGAGCGAACCGAGATTCGTGGCGAGTTGAATGCGCTGCGCTTCGCCGCCGCTCAATGTCGAAGCCAGACGGTCGAGCGTTAAATAATCCAAGCCGACATCGGCGAGAAATTTTACGCGGCGGCGGATTTCCAATAACAGTTTGTCGGCGATTTGTTCGCGTTCTTCGGAAAGTTTTAATTCGTCGAAAATTTTCACTGCATCGGTAATGGAAAGCGCAACGATTTCCGGCAAGTTTTTACCGGCGACTCGCACATCACGCGCCGCTTGCCGCAACCGCCCGCCTTTGCATTCGGGGCAGAGCGTGTAGCCGCGATATTTCGCCATAAATACGCGGACGTGCAGCTTGTATTTTTTCGTCTCCAGCCATTTGAAAAATCCGCGCACGCCGCGCCAGCCGCTCGCGCCCTCAAAAATTGCGCTTCTCTGCCAATCGGATAAATCGGCAAACGGAACGTCGGTTGGAATTTCGCCGTTTCGGGCGAAACGCATCAATTCCTTTTGCGCCCAATCGTATTGCGGTCTTTGAAAAGGAGCAATCGCGCCGTCGCCGAGCGAAACCATCTGATTCGGCACGATTAAATCAAAATCAATATCAATCGAATTGCCGAAACCCTGACAAACCGGACACGCGCCAAACGGCGAATTGAAGCTGAATAGTCGCGGTTCGGGTTCTTCGTAAATCGTGCCGTCATATTTGCAGATGAAACGTTCGCTGAAATTGAGAACGGTTGGAACGTTTTTTGTCGGAACACCAGCATCTTGCTGGCTAGCGCTTGACGACAAGATGCTGGCGTTCCGTTCAGCCGTTTGAATCACCGCCGAATGATTTTCGTGAAAACAAATCTCCAGCGAATCAACCAGTCGCTGCCGAATTTCCTTGCCGGATTTTAGACGGTCAACGAGAGCGAACGTATTTTCAAAATCGCCGAATGTATAATCTTCGGGCTTTTGCAGTTCGATAATTTCGCCGTTACGAAAAAGGCGCGTAAATCCGCGTTGCATCAAACTCAATAACACGGCTTGAATGTGAATTCCCTTTTGCGTCTTTGCGTCTTTGCGTCTTTGCACCGAAAAATCTTCTGTCTCGACCGGAAACAAAACGTAAAATCGCGTCTCTTCGTCGAGCGTTTCCAAAATCTCGTCAGCCCCCGATTCGGGCGAATCTCGTTTTACCTCGCGCCCGCAAACGTGGCAGAAAGTTTGACCGACGCGGGCGAAAAGAAGGCGCAAGTAATCGTAAATTTCGGTTTGCGTGGCGACGGTTGAACGCGGATTGCGCGTCGTGTTTTTCTGCCGAATCGCAATCGCGGGCGCGATGCCGATTATCTCGTCAACGTCCGGTTTGTCCATTCGTTCGAGAAATTGACGCGCGTAAGCAGAGAGCGATTCGACGTAGCGGCGCTGACCTTCGGCGTAAATCGTGTCGAACGCCAAGGATGATTTGCCCGAACCGGAAACGCCTGTTACGACGGTAAGTTTATTAACCGGCAATGAAAAAGAAATGTTTTTGAGATTATGAGTTCGTGCGCCGCGCACTTCGATGACTTCTTCTCGACTCTTGGCTGCTGTTTGCATAGATGAAAAATCCTTCCGTTTGGGCAAAGTTTAATTTTATCAAAACAAAACCGCCACGCAAAACGGGAATAAAGCATCGTAAAGTTTGCATTATAAATTTAGCGTCCAATAATAATTCAGAGAAGGATTTTCAAATGAAACAGATTTTTATTTTTGCCTTTGTCGTGATGGTTTCCGCTTTGTTCGGATGCGCGTCGCTGGAAAGCGAGACGGCGACGGCGCAAACCAGACAGACGAAACAGAATCAGCCAACGAAATCGAGAGAAACGCAGACTAAACCTGCAGTTTTAGTCGAGCTTTTTACATCCGAAGGCTGTTCGAGCTGCCCGCCCGCCGACCGCGTTTTATCGCAATTGGAAAAGCAGCAGCCAAACGCCGATGCCGAGATTATTACGCTCGCGCTGCACGTTGATTATTGGAATTATCTCGGCTGGAAAGACGAATTTTCACAAAAACAATTTAGCGAGCGACAGAACGGTTATGCGGAACGCTTTAAACTCGATTCGATTTACACGCCGCAGATGGTCGTTGACGGGCAAACGCAATTTGTCGGCAGCAATCTCGGAACGGCACAAAAAGCGATTAGTGATTCGGCAAAAATGAATAAGGCGACGATTGAAATCACAAATGCAAACGACAATCTCGCAGTAAAAATTTCAGACGCGCCCGCGCACGACGACGCATACGTCTGGTTGGCGATTGCTGAAGACGATTTGAAAACCAACGTGCGGCGCGGCGAAAACGGCGGCAAAACCCTTGACCACGTTTCGGTCGTGCGCGAGATGAAACTGCTCGGCACGCTCGCTTCAACTGATAAAACTTTTGAAGCGGAAACCGTGCTTCAGTTTAATTCTGCTTGGAAAAAAGAGAACTTAAAGTTCGTCATATTCGTGCAGGGCAAAGAATCGAAACGAGTTTTCGGCGCGAATAAATTGGAAAATTAACGGCTGACGGTTAAAATGTTCGGCGGATTTGATTTATGAGACATTTTTTTCTAACCGGACTTTTTGCGATTGCGACCAGCTTTTTGTCATTCGGTTTACAAGTCATTCAAGCAAACGCCCAAACCGCGCCGGTCGAAATAAAAAATCCGGCGGGCGCGGCGAAAAAATCATTTGTCCTGCTCGAACTTTACACGAGCGAAGGCTGTCCGACTTGCCCGCCTGCCGACGCTCTTCTGGCTCGTCTGGAACGAGAGCAGCCGTTCGCCGACACGGAAATCATCACGCTCGCGCTGCACGTTGATTATTGGAATTCGGTCACTTGGAAAGACGTTTATTCGTCGCCGCTGTTCAGCCGCCGCCAGCAGATTTACTCGCAGGCGCTGAAAATCAATCAAAGCTACACGCCGCAAATGATTGTTGACGGGCGCGGCGAATTCACCGGAAACAATTCGGCAAAGGCGCACAAGGCGATAACTGACGCGGCGAAAATTAGCAAAGCGACGATTGAAATTAAGCCGAATGCTACCAATTACAAAATAAAAATTTCCAATCTTCCGCTGCACGAAAACGCCACCGTCTTTCTGGCGATTACCGAGGACAATCTCGCTTCCAACCGGAAAAGCGAATTAAAATCAAACAAAAAAGCCGAACATATTTCTGTCGTTCGTGAACTTAAATCGCTTGGAATGCTCGCGGCGGCGCAGACGAATCTGGAAATCGAGACCGCGCTGCAAATCGAGCCGACCTGGAAAAAGGATAACTTGAAATTAGTTGTATTCGTCCAGGAAAACGCGAGCCGGAGAATTTTGGGTGTGAGCAGAATTAAAATTTGATAAAAATCCTACCAGCGAACATCGTATTTGCTGAAATTCTCGCGCCAAGTATCTTCCAAATCCGACTTCAAAATCGGAATTTTCCCGTCGAAAATTATTACCATTTCCAGCAGCCGGCGAAGTCGGTAAGTTCCGCCGTTCGGCGAGCAAACAATCAGCGTCGCTTTTTCTTCGTCTGACTGCGAAACGACAGCCGCGCGCCAATCTTTTTTTGAGCGAATCAGAAGACGCGCGCCGACGGGCAGTTCGCGCAAAGTTATTTGAGTTTCGGTAGTTTCCAAGCGATTTGAAATTTTTTGTAATCTTCTAAAGGCAGTTGAATTAAAACGGGATTTTTTCTGGCGTCGAGCCAATAAAAAACTGTTTCCATATTTCGGCGCGCCATCGCCGTGCAGCCCGCCGTTCCCGTTTCGGCGTCGCTCCAAATGTGCAAAAAAATGCACGAACCGGCACCCGATTGTTTTTCCGGGTTATGTTCGACGAACACGCCCAAATCGTATTGCGGTCTGATTTCAAGCATTTTCTCAGACGATTTCCAATCGTAATTTCCGATTTTCGTCCGGTTGACGAGGCGGTTGTACTGCGACGATTTTACATCGTCAACGCATTCGGTCCATTGTTCTAATTTTGTGTAAGGCAAATTTATGCGGTCGTTTTTTTCGATTGTGCCAAAAGCCGAAGATAAACCGAAAATTCCGGCGGGCGATTTGCCGTCGCCTTCTGTTTTCATCAGAAGTCTGCCCGTGACCGTCGGCAAATCGTTTAAGCCGTCGCTCCACGCCATTCCGTTTTTACCGACGACAACGGGAAAAGATTTGCCGACGGCTTTCCAATTCGATTCGTTATCGGCGCGTTCGTAAATTTGCGCTTCGCCCTGTGCCGCCGACCAGTCTTTCGTCGTAACGACGACGGCTTGCAGCGACTCGGAAAACGGAGCGTCAAATTTCGTCGGCGCGAACGTTTTGACTTGCGCCGAGACGTTTGCGCCGTAAAGCATTAGTAAAATTGGAAAGACGAATTTAAGCATAGATATTTTGTGAAAAACTTTTGCCCGCGATACAAGCCGGAGAAACGAAAAAAGAAAAGGTGAAAGAGCTAATCGTAAATTTTCGACCATCAGCTTTTTCACCTTCTCTTTTTTTTGCCTTTTCACTTTATTTATCTTCAAACGGCAAATCGTATTGCTTTCCTTTCCGGCTGACGGCGTAAACGCGCAAGCCGATGGAAATCATTAAAATTGAAATCCCGATCCAAATCAAAATCCACATACCCGCCGGAAGTCCAGTGACCGCCGCCATATTCATCGCGTCGTTGTGGGCGTTGGTCGTCGCGGAAATGACGAAGAGATTTTTCAAATCAAACACGGCGTTCAGCAAACACTGAACGGCGAGAAAGCAGACGGTAAAGTTCGCCCATTTCAAACTCGCGTAACGCGCCGCGCCGACGAGTCCGGCGGTTAGAACTGCGCCCGAAAAAACAGTAAAAGCCATTCCGGTAAATGAAATGTCGCCGGAAAAAACGTGCAGAACCGGCGCGAACAAACCGAACACGATGGTCAGCAAAGCGATAAAAACGCCGGAACCGAACAAAACTTTGCGCGGCGAGACATTCCAGCGAATGAGCGCCAGCAGCAGAACGCCGTAAGCCGTCGCACTCAGATAGCCCGCGCTCGAAAAAATCAAAGTCGCCAGCGCGCTCGACGAATAGGCTTTCACCAAACCGCTCGAATCAGGCGAAACGGTCAAACTCTCGACCGAGCCGCCGGTTAAAACCGCGGCGAGCGCGTGTCCGCCTTCGTGAATGAACGTGACAAACAGCCGAATCGGATAAACCAGATAATCGGCAAACGGAATAAACCATAAAGCGATGGTGATAATCGTCGCAATCAGCAAAAGCGTGATTTGCGGACGCGCGTCCTCGGCAATTTTGTATTTCATTTTTTTCGTCGAACTCCTTGTCATAATTCTCAAATCCAATACGTTTTATTCTACCCCATTGTTCGCCGAATGTTAATAGCAATTGTTACTAACGGTAGCATCCGCCCGCAAACAAAGAAATTTATTAACAATAATTTAATATAGACTTCACAAGTTCTTAACCTCTCCGCTTTAGCCTTCTAATTTGAAACATCAATCAAATATTTATAATTTTTCGCACGAGTCTTATTCGATATAAGAACAGTGAAAACATTTTGAAGGGATAAACAACGAAACGTTTTGATGGGCATTCGTCTATCAAAGCCGCAGGATTTTTAGAGATGAACATTATCAGGAGATGATATGCGATCAAAATTTATTAAAGGAATTTTAAGTTTAGCTTTTAGTCTTATATTCGCGTGGAGCGTTCTGGCACAAACCAACGGCAACTTCAGCGGTACGGTCAGCGACCCGACCGGAGCGGCGATTCCCGGCGCGACGGTCAAAGTTGTTTCGATTGAAACCGGGAGCGAGAGAACAGCGACTAGCAATGATGAGGGTTTTTACACTCTTCAGCAATTGCAACCCGGCAATTATAAAATATCGGTCACTCAATCCGGCTTCAAATCTTCGCAGATCGAGTCGCTCTCGCTCGGCGCGGGACAAACGCGCGAGTTGAACGTCAGTCTGGAAACCGGCGAGGTTTCCGCCATTGTTGACATTACTTCCAACGAAGTCGAACCGGCGGCGATTGACCAGAGTTCAAATCGTCTGGGCGTAAACATTACTGCCAGAGAAGTCGCGGAACTGCCGGTTAACGGGCGCAATTACTCGCAGCTTTATTTGAACGCGCCGGGTGCGGTCAACGTCGGCACGGGAAATTTTAACGAGTTGCGCTTTAACGGACGTTCCAATCAGCAGAACCAAACGAAACTCGACGGGGTTGAATCAACGGCGATTTTCGATGCTTCGCCCGGTTATGTGACGGTGCAGGGTTCGCAGTTTCGTCTGCAAACTTCGATTGAAAACATTCAGGAATTTCGCGTTGACTCGTCAAATTATCCGGCGGAATACGGCACGGGAACCGGCGGGCAAATCAACGTCATCGGCAAATCGGGCGGCAACGATTATCGCGGTTCGCTCTTTTATTATCTTCGCAACGACGCATTCGACGCGCGCAACTTTTTCGACGGCGCGGAAAAATCGCCGCTTCGCTTGAATCAATTCGGCGGCAGCATCGGCGGACCATTGCCGTTCTTCAATTTCGGCGAAGGCGGTCCGGTTTTTAATTCAGGCAAAAACAAACTTTTCTTTTTCGCCAGTTACGAAGGTTTGCGCCAACGCGCCGGATTTAATGTTATCGAATCTACGCCTTCTAATTTTGTTCGTGATTTCGTCAGTTTCTTTGGCACGGCTGACCCGCGCGGCGAAGCGGCGCGCGCCGCACTCAATATCAGCGCGGCTGATGCGACCGCCGCGCAAGCGAGAATCAACGCCCTGCGGGCGACCGGCATTATTAACGCTTTTCCGATTGGAACGGGCGCGGCTTTTAATGTCGGCGGTTTGAATAATTCCGCGCAGTTGATTCAAGCCAACCGCACGGCTTCGCTTGACGAAGACGCATTCAGCGGACGGATTGACTACAAAATCAGCGAACGCTTTAATTTTTACGCCCGCTACCAGCGCAATACCGGCGATTTGCTTTCGCCCGACGGCGCAAGCGGTCGTTTTATTGCCGCCTCGCAAAGCCCCGACAACTTCGTCGCTTCGCTGACGCAGGTTTATGGAACGTCAATTATTAACGAAACGAAATTCGGGCTTAACCGCGCGCCGACCGATTTGGGAACGGTCGTTCCGTCGGTTTCGGGCTTGAGCGGATTAGATTTAGCGTCAACGTCGCTGCGTTTGACCGGAAACATTGTCAGTCCGGGCGTGAACGGCGGCGCGCCGACCGGCTTTACCGAACCGGGCGGTTTGACGCGCCAATCGTCCGCCGGAAACGGACGCGCCCAACCGATTCGTCCGAGTTCCTATTCTTTTATTGATATCTCTCGATCACGCGCGGCAATCATAATCTGAAATTCGGCGGCGAGTTTCGCCAGTTAAACGTGGATTTTGACCAGCTCGGCGGAACGGTTTATTCCTACGGCAGCATTCGTGATTTTGTTTTGAACCAAAACGTGACGGCGGCGTTCATCGGCGATTTGTCCGCACCGGGAAATTTCAGCATCGCTACCGATCCGATCACCACCTTCTCGCGTCCGAGCAACGATTTGAGTCGCGGACGACAATTTTATCTGATCGGCTACGGGCAGGACGAATGGCGAATTCGACCGAATCTTGTTTTGAACTACGGTTTGCGTTATGAATTTTATTCGGTCAATAAAGAGGAAAACGACCGCGCGATTGTTGTAGATGCGGCGACCGGGAGAATTCTGCCGAGCGGCAGCGATTTTTATCAATCCAAAAAGAACAACTTCGGTCCGCGTCTCGGTTTAACCTGGACTCCGAAATTTTTCGGCGGCAAAACGGTTTTGCGCGGCGGCGGCGGTCTGTATTACGGACCCGGACAATACGAAGATTTGATTCAGCCGATTGAAAGCAATGTTTTCCGCAGCACACAGACGATTGCCGGCGGATTGACCGCGACGACCGGACAGACGGTTGCCAATACCAACGTCGTGCAGTCGCGTTTTACGCCGCGCGTTTATGATACGAACGGTTACAAAGTTCCCGAAAGGGTTCTGCAATACGGCGCGTCCGTCCAGCAGGAATTACCGGGCAGCACGGTTTTGACCGTCGCCTACGTCGGCAGTCAGGGACGCAATTTATTTGTGCGCAGCGTGACGAATACGATTCTGCCGGGACAAACCGTGATTCAAAACGGCGCGGCATTGCCTGCGGGTGTCGGTGTTATCAATCGGTGCAGCGTCGCGCCGGTGAACGGAACTTGCCTGGGAACAATTCTCGGCGTGACGACTATTCGCCAGTTTGACATTATCGGCAGAAGTTTAGACGCAAACGGTAATATCATTAACAATCCGGCGGGCGTTCTGCAGCCGTTCGGGGAAATGGACTATAAAACGAGCGGCGGACGCGACCGTTACGACGCTCTTCAGATTCAACTCAACCGTCGTTTCACTCAGGGCTTAACCTTGAACGCCCAATATCAATTCGGCAAATCTTTCGGCAACACGCAAGGTTCTAACGACGCAAATACCGTCCAAAACCCGTTTGATTTTGACGCTGAATTCGGCAACAACACTTTTGATATTCGCCACAGCGCAAACGTCACCGCGCTTTATGAACTGCCGTTCGGCAAAGGCAAACGCTACGAACTCGGCGGCATCGCCGCCGCGATTTTCGGCGGCTTTCAAGTCGGCGGCGTTTACAACGGACGTTCGGGAACTCCGCTTAATGTGCTTATTTCCAGACCGGATTTGGTCGCGGTTTGCCAAAACGCAGCAGGTTGCGGAACAGGACAACCGCAGGGATTCGTCATTTCCCTGCCGAGCGGCGCGCTGCCTGCCGGTTATGTCGGAGTCATTAACACGCCGGGCGGAAACGCTTCGCGCAATACGCGCCGACCCGATTTAGTTCCGGGCGTTGACCCGTTTATCAAGATTGAAGGCAGCAACCTGCTTTACCTCAATCCGGCGGCTTTTGCCATTCCGCGACCGGGAACCTACGGAAATTTACCGCGCGGTTTTTTGAAGGGTCCGACGTTTCACCAATTTGATTTAACTTTGCAAAAGCGTTTTCGCATCTCGGAAACAACGAACATCGAATTTCGCTCGGAATTTTACAATTTATTCAACCGCGCGAATTTCGCCAATCCGCCAACGTCGCTGCCGAACAATTTGACGGGCGGCGCGACTTCGCAGCAGCCGGGAACGCCGTTCACCACCGCCAACGTCGGACAATTCGCCGTTATCAACAGCACGGTCGGTCGCACGGTCGGGCTTGGCACGAATCGTCAGATTCAATTTGCACTACGATTGAATTTCTAACTTACCGTTGATCTCAATTAAAAAAGGCGAGCCGTTTTCGGACTCGCCTTTTTTACCGCGCTGACGGTAAATAAAATTTACCGGCGCGGTAATATAAAATTAACGTTTTGTTCAGTCAAATTTCATAAACCGAAACTACTCTTTTCACAAATAACTATTATTTTCCATTTAACCGAATTGATTGGATGGCATCCGTTCCAATCGACGTTTCAAACTTTAAGGAGATTTTATTGTATGAAAATTATCAACGTTTATCGAAACGCGGCATTGCTCGCGGCTGTCGCGCTCATTTGCCTTTCAAATGTTTTCGCGGCGAAACCGACCGAAGGAAACTCGATTCCTTCGCCTTTTTTGTTTTTTTAATTCTCCGACGCTTATTTCACGGCGGTCGTGTTCGATTTGTCGCGCGGATCATAGGGCGTTGCCTGATATTTTTTTACGGCTTCCTGCGCTTTGTCATAATCATCGCCGGAAGTCTGGGCGCGTTTGTAGGCGGCGGTCGCGCGGGCGCGGTCGCCTTTGGCGTCGTAGGCGTTGCCCATTCGGATATTCGCCCAAACTTCGAGCCAGGCGGGACGAATGTTGCCGCCGAGTGTTGCTTTGAAATTGTCAATCGCTAAATCGTAATTGCGCTGTTCTAAAAACAGCAATCCGAGATGATAATAAATCCACGAATTCGAGCGGTCTAATTTCAAAGCGGCTTCAAACTGCTGCTGCGCTTCGACGTAATTTCCTTCGCGGAACTGTTCGATGCCGCGCCGGGCAATCGAAGAGACGCGCAAGTCGGGCGAGATTCTAAGAAGTTTGTAATTCGGGTCAATGACAACTTCGAGCGGCTTGCCGTTCGATTCAATATTAAAATCCGCGCTCGCGTCTTCAACGTCAATCTTCACGATTTTCGATTCGCCCTCGCCTTCGGCTCGAAGCTGAACTTCGACCGGCAAGCGCAGATTGTCGTAATTTTGTTTGACCGTTCCGCGCGTCACGAATTTTCCGCCGCGCGTGCGGATAATTTGATAATCCGCCGTAAATTCGGGAACGCCCGTGCCTTCGACCCAGCGCGCGAAAAAGTAGCGCATCGGCTGCCCGGCAACCTGCGTCGTCAATTTCTCGAAATCATCAATCGAAGCGTTTTTGCCGCGATACTGCGATAGGAAATTTCTGAGCAATTGATTGAATTTCTGCTCGCCGAGCGTGTCGCGCAACAGACGAAAAACCGACGCGCCCTTGCCATACATAATGTATTGATAAGCGGTTGATTGGTCGTCAAGAGTCCCGGGCGTGCGCGTCAAAGACGCGGTTTGCTCAAAGGTCAAAGATTTTTCCAAAAGCTCGCGTCGAAGATTTTCAAGCTGCGCGCCGGACAAAGTAGTTTCGCGCAGAGCGAACGCGCTGAACTCAGCCAAGCCTTGCGAAATCCAAGCGTCGTCAAACGATTTCAAACCGACCGTTAAACCCCACCATTGCAGCGCGGCTTCGCGCTGGAGACGTTCTTGTGTGATTTCACGCGATTGCTCAAACAAGCGGCTCGCCATAAAAATCATTCCTTGCGTCGAATAAAAATCAAGGCTTTCGTCGTCAATCTGCGCGACGATCAAGCGTTTGCCGCCGAGCGGTTCGCCGTATTGCTTCGTATAAAATTCAAGCGCGCGCCCTAAAGTTTCACCGTAAGTTGCGACCAGCGCGTCGTTGCCGATTTTCGTATTGAACTGCAAATCGTATTCGCCAAAACGCAGGTTTTTGGAAGTGTATTTGCCGTAGGCAAAGTTTCCGACGAGCGCGGGTTTCGATTGCACGAAGCGATATTTGCCGCCGGTTTGCGTTACCGGCGCGTCGCTGAAACCGACTAATTGAAAACCTAAGGGAAGCGAAATCGAAACGTCGGAAGTCGCCTGGTCAGCCGCGTAATTATGAAACGGAAACCAACGCGCCGCATACATTAAATAACCGTCTTTCGCGCCGATATATGCTAAACGTTTCGTCAAAAGCGGACCGCCCGACGGCGTGGTCAAAACGCCGCTGTATTTGAAACGCAAAGCCACCGGCGTTCCTTTGACGATTGTATCGCCCAAATCAATTTTCACGCTCGGACCCAAATCGGAAACGCCAACCTGGTCTTGCACAAATGTCAACTGACCTTGAGCGGCGGCTTTGGTTTTCGTCAGCGAAGCCGTATTTGAAAAAGCGTTGACGCGCGTGATGTTTTCGATTTTCAAAGAGCCGTTCAGCTCGAATGAAACGGTGCGCGTGTCTTCTGCCGGTATAAAATTAACGTCAACTGTCGCGTTTAATTTATTTTCGTTCGGGGCGAGCTGCACGTCCATCACGTAATTCGTCACGTCAAACGGCGTTCGTTGAACCTGCTGTTGCGCGAACGCGGCGAACGCCGATAAAAAAACCGATAAACTTAAACCGATTACTTGAGAAAACCTTTTTCTATAATTATCCATTATCTTTACGTCTGCGGGAAAACTTTAATTAGATAGATTTGCTGTTTTTGATGTCGAAGAAACTTAAATCGTTGGCTTGCAAAAATCGGTTTCAGATTCCAAGTTTCAGGTTTCAATTTAATCTTTTGAGTCTGAATTTTAGGACCTGAACCTCGAAACTATCGAACGTAAATCGGGTTGGAGATTATCCAGGGCATTTTATCGAACGGCTCGCCGAGAGCATCGAGATAAACTTCCGCGCGGTAAGTTCCCTTTTCCTTAACTGAGATTTTTATCTGCGCCGCTCCGGTTTCCTCGTAGAGTTTTTCGCCGTTTTTGAAAATTACAAAACGAGCGGTTTGCGGCGCGGCGATTATTAGATTCGAGTTTTCCGTCAAAGCAATTTTGTCGCCCATCGTTTTCGTTTCCGCGCCGTTTTCCGCCGTAAATGTAAAACCTTTCGTGTCGCTCAAAACATCGAGACCGACGAACACGCGCCCGTTTTTTAAGGCTTGCAAAAGATTCTCCGTCGTCAGCGGTTTGTCATTTTCAATCAACACGTGATTTCTCATTGCGCGAAAAATCGTCGCGTAGCGGTCAATTTTCAGATTGATAATTTTATTGCCCGCGTCGTCGCCCAAAAGATGAAAGCCGATGTTCGAGTGCGCGTCGGTTCCAGCGAACAAAGTTGATTTTCTCTTCTCAGTGATTTCGTCGAACTTTTGCAAATTCGCGTCGGGACGATAAAAGTATTTGGCTAAAACGAGTTCGGGGTAAGAATAATAAGACCAAAGGGCGTCGAATAAAACGAAAAACGGACTCATCCGTTTGGCGTTCGTGTGCAGTGAAAAAACTTCGATGCCGTCGAAATCCGCGTCCCAGATTTTGTGTTTTTCGGGATAGGTGATGAAGGCAAGTTTGTTTTGCGCGTGAATTGTGTTTAGAAAATCGGGCGTGGCGACGCGGTTCATGACACCCGCGTCCGCGCTTCCCGGAACGAGCAAAAATCGGTCGGTCGCCGTTTCAACTTCTTGTCCGTTCACAAACAAAACGCCGCTGACATTGCCCTGCAATGTCAGCGCGGAAGTATCGTAAAGCGCGGCGGTGTGTTCGGTCATTACGACGAAATCGAGATTGTTTTTCGCCGCGCCGTCAATGAGTTCGTCAAAACTTCCCGTGCTGTGTCCGCCGATTGCCGTGTGAACGTGAATCACGCCTTTGTAATCATTAAAATTTGAATTGAGTTTTTCCGTTTCTCGCGCTTGAAGCTGAGTAATTTTATCGTGAAGCCGACCGAACTTCCAGCGATTGTAAATGAAAGGAATTTGCGCCAGAAGAAAGACGGCGAAAAGAATTAAAAGTATTTTCTTCCAAAGTTTCATTCGCTTGTAAAATCAACTGACACGACTCGTTCCGCAATTTCCTTGCCCATCCTCGCCGCTTCCTGATGAACGGCGTGTTCGGTGTAAAAATCAAGCGCGGCGCGGTCTGGATAAACCGCGACCAAACCCAAATCGAACGAACGTTCGAGGTGTAGAATGTCAAAGCCTAAATTAAAACTAACGATATTCGGAATCACACTCGGCAAATTTTTCAGCTTTGCCAGATGCGTTTCCTTTTGCTCGGGCGTCGTTTCAGGTTTGTATTTCCAACAAACGATATGCGTTAACATTTATTTTTCTTCCTCGCACCATTTTCGCGTAACTTCGTGCCGATACGCAAACATTTTTTCGAGTTTCGAGACGATAAACGTCGGCGCAATCGCCTTTCCGACGAATGACATCGGCGCTTCAAATTCGATTTCGTCTTTCAGCAGCGCTCCGCTCGCGTGCGGCAAGACGATATGCCGGTGCCGCCAGGATTTAAACGGTCCCGAAATTTGCACGTCTTCAAACATTCGCGGCGGCTCGTAGCGGGTGTGTCTGGCGACCCATTTCACCGGAAAAAAGCCGAACACTTTCGACTTAATGATTGTTTCCGAGCCGATTTCAGAAATGTCGGCGCGCTGCAAAATTTTCACCGTTTCCCACGGCGGAACGAGACGTTCGAAAGCGTCGGGCAGTTGATGAAAAGCGAAAACTCGTTCGGGCGCGGCTTTGATGATTGATTCTTTAACAAATTCCATATTTATAACGCGGCACTTTGCGCCGATGTCTCTGCTCCAAGATTTTCATTCAGCAAATTCCAAACTTTCTCGATATGCCGCTGTTCGACTCTGATGTTCCCGATTGAAAGCCGCAATGTGTATTTATCGTTTAATTTCGTGTGCGAAAGATACGCTTTGCCGCTCGCGTTGATTTTGCTCATTAACCGTTCGTTGAGCGCGTCCAAATTTTTCGCGTTTTTCGGACAGGCGCGAAAACAGACGAGCGCGAAATTTACGGGCGCGACGAGTTCCCAATCGTCGGATTCTTCAATCCAATTCGCCAATAATTTCGCCAGACGGCAATGTTCGCGGATTCTGTCAATCAAACCGTCGCGTCCGAAATAACGAATGACGAACCATAGTTTCAGAGCGCGAAACCGCCGTCCGAGTTGGATGCCGTAATCCATCTGATTGGTGACGGCTTCGTCGGTTTTGAGATATTCGGGAACGAGCGCGAACGCGCGTTTTAATAAATCGGTGTGACGGCAATATAAAATTGATAAATCAAACGGCGTGAACAGCCATTTGTGCGGATTCGTAACGAGCGAATCGGCGCGTTCGCAGCCTTTAAAGAAGGTTTGAAATTCGGGAACAATCGCCGCGCTTCCGGCATAAGCCGCGTCAACGTGCAGCCATATGGCGTTTTCTTCGCAGACGGAAACGATTTCGGCAATCGGGTCAACGCTCGCGGTCGAAGTCGTGCCGATTGTCGCCACAACACAAAAAGGAATGAATCTGTTTCGTTTATCCGCTTCAATCGCCTCGCCCAATTTCCGCGCGTCCATTTCAAAGCGTTCATTCGTCGGAATTTTGACCAGTGATTTTTGTCCGAGTCCGAGCAGCAAAACGGCTTTTTCGACTGACGAATGCGATTGTTCGGAAGTGTAAATGCGCAGCAGAGGCAAATCATCGCGTCCGCTCATTCCGTTTTCGCGGATTTTCAAATCCAATCCTTCACGCGCCGCCGCCAGCGCGTGCAAAGTAGAAACCGAAGCCGTGTCGTAGATTATTCCTTTGTAACCCGCGTCGAGATTCATCATCTGCCGCACCCAATCGGTTGTAACTTCTTCGAGTTCGGTTGAAGCGGGCGCGGTGCGCCAGAGCATCGCTTTCATATCGAACGCCGCCGATAAAAGCTCGCCGAAAATTCCCGCTGCGCTCGTCGAGGTTGAAAACAGCCCGTGAAAATTCGGATGATTCCAATTGGTTACGGCGGGCAGAATTAATTTATCAACGTCGCGTAAAACTTTCGCAAAGTCTTCGCCTCGTTCGGGCGCGGATTTCGGCAGGTTGTCTTTTAACCAATTCGGCTCGACTTGAGACAGCACGGGAAACGATTCGATATTTTCCGAGTAATCGGCGATCCAATCAATAATTTCGTGTCCGACGCGGCGAAAATCCTCTGCGCTCATATCGCCGGCGGCTGGCGCGAAAGTTTCTTTCAACGGCGACTTCTCGTGGTTTTTCATAGCGGTTTCCAACAATGGTTTTACCGCGCAGGCGCGGCGTAATGATGTAAAAGTTTGTCGAACCGACGTTTTTCCGTTTATGCCGTCGCGCCTGCACGATAAAAAAATCCTGTGTAAACTCTATGTTAGTAGATATAAACTCGACACGCCATTTGAAATAGGTATAATTCGGTTTGTATATTTATTTTAGATTCCAATTTTTCGATTCCAAATTTCAAGCAGTTAAATTACGAAGCGTCGGGCGGCGCTTCCGCTGCAATCTGTAATCGAAATTGAAATCTCTTATTTTGTGAGGCAAATTATGAAAAATTTCTTTTTAGCTTTCAGTTTAATTTTCTCGATTCTTCTGTCGAGCGCGTGCGTTGATAAAAGCGCTAACAGCGGAACGGCGACGACCGGCGACGGGACAGGCGATATTAAAGTCGGCGTGTACGGCGATTTGACCGGACAAACTTCGAGCTTCGGTCAATCAACTATCAACGGCATTCGTCTGGCGGTTGACGAAATCAATGCGGCGGGCGGCGTCAGCGGCAGAAAAATCACGCTCGTCAGCGAGGACGATCAGGGCAGACCCGAACAGGCAACCACAGTTGTTCAAAAACTTGTTAATCAAGATAAAGTCAGCGCTATTTTGGGCGAAGTCGCTTCGACCAACAGTTTAGCCGCCGCGCCGGTCGCGCAAGGGGCGCGCATTCCGATGATTACGCCGTCTTCGACGAATCCGAAAGTAACCGAAGTCGGCGATTATATTTCGCGCGTTTGTTTTATTGACCCGTTTCAAGGCTCGACGATGGCGAAATTCGCCGCGAAATCTCTGAACGCAAAAACCGCTGCGATTTTGGGCGATGTCAATTCGGATTACAGCAAAGGCTTGACGCAGTTTTTCGAGCAGGAATTCACGAAAAACGGCGGGCAAGTCGTCACCAAAGAGGCTTACACGCAAAACGACCCGGACTTTAAAGCGCAATTGACCAAGATACGCAATCTCAACCCGGACGTGATTTATATTCCCGGCTATTACGGACAAGTCGGCATTATCGCTCGCCAAGCCCGCGAACTCGGAATGAATATGCCGCTGCTCGGCGGCGACGGTTGGGATTCGCCTGAACTCTGGAAGCTCGGCGGCGAATCGCTGAAAAATTCTTACATCTCGAATCACTATTCGGCGGAAAATCCCGCGCCGGAAATTCAGAATTTCGTCAAAGCCTATCAAGCGAAATATAACACCGTGCCGGACAGTCTGGCAGCTCTCGCTTATGATGCGGCAAAAGTTTTAGCTGACGCGATCAGACGCGCGGGTGGAACGGACAGCGCGAAATTAAAAGATGCGATTAACCAGACGAGAGATTTCAAAGGCGTTACGGGAACTATCACGCTCGACGCGAGCCGCAACGCCATCAAACCGGCGGTCGTTCTGGAACTCAATCCGTCGGCGAGTAAATTCGCTTTTAAGGAAACGATTTATCCTGAAGGAATGAGCGCGCCGACCGACGCGACAACATCGAATACTAATATGATGATGAACACAAACCAGATCTCGAACGCCAATATGATGAATTCAAATATGACGAATTCAACCCAGATGAATTCAAATATGACGAACTCAACCTCGAATATAAATTCGACAATGAACGCTAACAGGTAAGTTTCGAGTTTCAAGTTTCAGGTTTCAAGTTGTAATCAGACTTGGAACTTGAAACCTGAAACTTGAAACTAAATTCTTATGGATACTTTTGTTCAGCAGCTTATCAACGGTTTGACCATCGGCTCGATTTACGCGCTGATTGCGCTTGGTTACACGATGGTTTACGGCATTTTGCGTCTGATTAATTTCGCGCACGGCGACATTTATATGGTCGGAGCCTACGCCGGATTTATTCTCGCTACCTCTATGGGTTTCGCCGCCAATCCGTCGGCGTTCGGTTTCGTCATCACGCTCGTCGGCGCGATGGCGATTGCCGCCGGAATCGGGATGGCAATCGAGCGTTTCGCGTATCGCCCCGTGCGGAAGTTCTCGAAAATGACGACGCTGATTACGGCAATCGGAATGTCTTTGCTTATCGAGTATCTTTTTGTTTTCATCTTTTCGGGAACGCCGCGCTCTTTTCCGCAACTGATTACCAATGACAATTACACGCTCTTTGGCAACGCGACGATTTCGACTTCGCAGATTCTGATTTTCGTCGTTTCGATTTTGCTGATGATTTTGCTGCAATACATCATCTTCTACACGAAAATCGGCAAGGCGATGCGGGCGGTTTCGTTTAATTTAAATTCGGCGAAGTTGATGGGCATCAATACGAATTTCGTCATCGCTTTTACGTTCGCTTTGGGGTCGGCGCTCGCAGCGGCGGGCGGCGTTTTGACCGCGCAGTATAATCCGAAAATCGAGCCGTTGATGGGAATCATCACCGGCTTAAAAGCGTTCGTCGCGGCGGTCTTAGGCGGCATCGGCAACATTCCCGGCGCGGTTCTCGGCGGATTGCTCATCGGCGCGGCGGAAACTCTGGTCGTTGGCTACGGCAGCGCCATCGGCATTCCGTCAACTTACCGCGATGCAGTTGCATTTGCGATTTTAATTTTAGTTCTTCTGGTTCGTCCCGCAGGTTTGTTAGGATCGAACGTGCAGGAAAAAGTCTAACGATTTGGGATTTCAGATTTCGTCTCTTATCAAATTAAGCCGATAGAGATAATTTCTTAAAATAATCCCAAATCCCAATTAAAAATATGCCTTCTTGGGTAAAGAGTTTCCTCGTCGGAGTCGTCCTTATCGCGCTTCTGTATATGATGAACGCGATGATGAGCAGCGGCGGTTTTTTCGGAATCGGCGTTGACGATTACCAGGGACGCTTGCTGGTTTTTATCGCCATCAATATCATTTTGGCGACTTCCTTGAATCTGATTAACGGTTTTACCGGACAGTTTTCCATCGGACACGCCGGATTTATGGCGGTTGGCGCATACTCTTCGGCGTATTTTACCGTCAATCACGGCAAAGCGATTGAAGCGTCGTTTGGATTCTTGGGCGAAACCGTCGCGTCAAGTGTTGTTCTGTTGATTGCCGTTCTCATCGGCGCGATTGTCGCCGCCATTGCCGGTTTGATTGTCGGCATCCCGTCGCTTCGTTTGAAGGGCGATTATCTCGCCATCGTGACGCTCGGATTCGCCGAAATTATCCGCATCGTGATTTTGAATATTGAGGCGGTGGGCGGCGCAACCGGCTATCAAGTTTCCGGTTACGCCAATTTTCTCTGGGTCGGAATTTTCGCCGTTATCACGGTCGTCGTCGTTCACAACATCGTGAAATCCGACGCGGGACGCGCGCTCGTCTCTATCCGCGAAGACGAACTCGCCGCCGAAGCGATGGGCGTCAACACGACGCGCTATAAGGTAACGGCGTTCGCCATCGGTTCTGCGTTTGCGGGCGTCGCTGGCGTGCTGTTCGCGCATTACAATAAATTTCTTTCGACGAACGATTTTCAATTTATCAAATCGTTTGAAATTATTATTATGATCGTCATCGGCGGAATGGGTTCGATGACCGGCGCGATTTTGGGCGCGATTATCGTGACCTTGCTGCCCGAAGTTCTGCGCCAATTGCCCGACATTCAACTCGGCGCGACCGTCTTTAAAATCGCCGATTTGCGTCTGGTTATTTTCGCTCTGATTCTGATTTTAACGATGATTTTGCGCCCGCAGGGAATTTTGGGAACACGCGAGTTCGGCTTAAACTGGCTGAAACGTCCGCGCAAAATAGACGAAGGCACATCGGCGGTCGGCGCAGACGCAGGCACTCCGATTTCACAGGAGCGAGAGGCAAAGCGGTTGGCGGAAGAAGATAAAGATTAAAGAGCGGAAATTATAATTTCCGCTTCCACAGTTTTCAAAAATGAATAACGGACAAGGCATTTTACACACCAACAAAGCAACGATTCGGTTCGGCGGTCTGGTCGCCGTCAACGAACTCGACTGCGACGTGCAGAAAGGAGAAATCTACGGTCTTATCGGTCCGAACGGCGCCGGTAAAACGACGATTTTTAATCTGCTGACCGGCGTTTACGAGCCGACTTCCGGCGATGTCTTTATCAACGGCACGCGCATCAATGGATTAAAACCTTATCAAATCTCCAGGCTCGGCGTGTCGCGCACGTTTCAAAACATCCGGCTTTTTCCTTCGATGACAGTTCTCGAAAACGTCGTTACGGCTTGCCATCGCCACGCCAAACAATCGCTGCTCGACGGAGTTTTCCGTCTGCCGCGCTATTTCAGCGACGAAGCCGAACACCGTAAATTCGCGTTAGAGCTGCTGGAGATTTTCGACCTGGCAAAATATAAGGACGAAGGCGGAACGAGCTTGCCATACGGCAACCAAAGACGACTGGAAATCGTCCGCGCCCTCGCCACGCGCCCGAATCTTTTACTTCTGGACGAACCGGCGGCGGGAATGAATCCTTCGGAACAGGAAGATTTGACCGGCTTGATAAAAGAAATCCGCGACCGTTTCGGATTGACAATTGTTCTGGTCGAACACAATATGCGCGTTGTAATGGGCGTGTGCGACCGGCTGCAAGTGATTGATTACGGCAAATCAATTGCGCTCGGCTTGCCGCAGGATATAAAAAACGACCCGAAAGTTATCGAGGCTTATCTTGGGGATTAGTTTTTTAGTTTTTGGTTTTTAGTATTTAGTTTTTTGTAATTCGATTGTGATTCGCAAAATCCTTTAGCTAAAACCAAAGACCAAAAACTAAGAACCAAAAACTTTTATGCTTACCTTAGAAAACGTATCAGTAAATTACGGCGCGATCGAAGCCTTGACCGACATCTCGCTGACGGTTAATCAAGGCGAAGTCGTAACTTTAATCGGCGCGAACGGCGCGGGAAAAACCACTACCTTGAGAACAATCACCAGCCTGCTCGAACCACGCATCGGGCGCGTGATGTATGAAGGCAAAGAAATCAGCGCAATACCTACGCATAAACTTCTGCCGATGGGAATTGCGATGTCGCCAGAAGGTCGCGGCGTTTTCGCCAATTTAACCGTGCGCGAAAATCTGGAAATGGGCGCGTATATCCGCAAAGATAAAAAAGGCATCAGCGATGATATGGAACGCGGCTTTACATTGTTTCCGCGCCTGAAGGAACGCGAAAAACAAAAAGCCGGAACGCTCTCCGGCGGTGAACAGCAAATGGTTGCGATGGCGCGGGCAATGATGTCGCGCCCGCGTCTTTTATTACTCGACGAACCTTCGCTTGGACTTGCGCCGCTGCTCGTTCACACAATTTTCGAGGCGATTGACGAAATCCGCGCCGAAGGCACAACAATTCTCCTTGTCGAACAAAACGCCAACGCCGCGCTTCACCATTCCGACCGCGCCTATGTTCTCGAAACCGGCAGAATCGTAATGGAAGGTGACTCAAAGCAACTCGCCGCCGACCCGCGCGTCAAAGAAGCGTATCTGGGCGAATAGACTTTCCAGTAAGGCAAAAATTTTAAGGCGCGGAAAGTATTAGCTCTCCGCGCTTTTCTTTAATCGAAAAATACTTTAAACAGGATGAGCAGGATACGCAGGATAAAAGAAATTTTCCGATTCAATTTGTTTTCTTACCCTGTAAATCTTGTCCATTCTGTTGAATTTTCGTTTCTATGAAAGCCGAACAATCAAAAACTTGGTGGCGATGGCTTATCGTCGCCGCCTCCGCTTTGGCTGTTGCGCTAATTCCTGTTCCCGAAGGAATCAAGCGCGAGTCGTGGATGCTGCTCGCCATTTTTATCGCCACGATTGTCGGTTCGATTGTTCAGCCTTTGTCGGGCAGCGCGATGGTTTTGCTCGGCGTAGTTGCCACGGTTTTGTTCGGCGCGCTGGATGCGAAAGACGCGTTGAAAGGCTATAGCGAGCCGGTTGTATGGCTGGTTCTGGCAGCGTTCTTCTTGTCGGTCGGAATGATAAAAACCGGATTGGGCAGACGCATCGCGCTGCTTTTTGTCCGCGCCATCGGACGCAAAACCATCGGACTCGGCTACGCGCTGGTAGCGACCGATTTTGTTCTCGCTTCGATGATTCCGTCGAACGGCGCGAGAAACGGCGGCGTGATTTTGCCGATTGCCCTCGGTGTCTGCGAAACCTACGATTCGCGCCCGGACGACGGAACTGCCGGAAAGCTCGGCACGTTTTTGATGAATCTGCTTTACCAATGCGACGTGATAATTTGCGCCACTTTTCTGACCGGACAAGCCTCGAATTTAATCATCGCCAAACTCGCGGCGGATACGGCGGGCGTTAATTTATCTTACGCGAATTGGTTTTTCGCAGCGATTATTCCGAGTTTGCTTTCGCTAGTCGCCATACCGTTTTTAATCTACAAATTTTTCCCGCCCGAAATTAAAGAAACGCCTGAAGCCGCCAAATTCGCCGACGACGAGCTCCGCAAAATCGGCAGATTAACCAGACCGGAAATAACAATGCTCGCCGTTCTGATAGCCGTAGTTTTTTTGTGGACGACGAAAGATTATCTGCATAAATTCGACACGGCAATCGTCGCGCTTGCCGGAATCGGTGTTTTGCTTTTCGCTCGCGTTATCAGTTGGAAGGATTTGATGGGCGAACGAAATGCGTGGTCGGTTTTTATCTGGTATGGCGGGCTGGTTAATATGGCGACTTTCCTCGGCGAAACCGGCATCACGAAAATTTTCGCCGACCGGATGGCAGCGATGACGACGGGAACGAGTTGGACGTTCGCGTTAGCAATTCTCGTTCTCGTTTATTTTTACTCGCACTACTTTTTCGCCTCGATAACGGCGCACGTTTTGGCGATGTTCGTGCCGTTTTTAACGGTGACAATCGCCGTTGGCGCGCCCGCCGGATTAACGGTTTTGCTGCTCGCTTACTTTTCAAATCTCAACGCCGGTCTGACGCATTACGGCACCACGCCCGCGCCAATTTATTTCGGAACGGGTTACGTCAAACAGAAAAACTGGTGGACAATCGGCTGGCTGGCTTCAGTATTGAACATTTTGGTTTGGTCGGTTGCCGGTTTGATTTGGTGGAAAGTTTTAGGCTGGTGGTAGATAAGAAACACTGACATCTTACTGACAAAGAGCGAAAGCTGATTATTCTCGGTTTCAGCAGGAAGTCGCTTGAGGCGCAAATGCTACTCATAATTTTTAACTAAGAAATGCCGAACTTTAGAACCGAAGAAGTTCTAACAAGACAGTATACAAATTTTTACTTGTAATACTTTTCGATTGAGAAATACGTCAGATAATCAGCGTTTTGTCCCATTGCAATAAGTTTATAAGCGGCTTTTTTTCCGCGCGCCGGGATTTCTTGAATATATTTATAATTGTTGGTCGTGCCGGTTTGTTTTGCCTTTTTTACGTCCAGCACCGTTTCGTAACGCACCCGTTTTCCATCAGCACGCGCCTTAGCCGTGACAAAACGCACTTCATTTGTTTCTTTGTCGAATCCAACAATTAAATGCGAATAACTGACATCGTTATTTAAAACCCAAACTTCCTGTAGT
Organism: Pyrinomonadaceae bacterium; assembly: GCA_030448055.1. Lineage (GTDB taxonomy): Bacteria > Acidobacteriota > Blastocatellia > Pyrinomonadales > Pyrinomonadaceae. The sequence goes on along the minus strand of JAUJNR010000001.1, from coordinate 202,497 downwards.
TTGCTTTCATTTTTTTCTAATTTCCCGATTTTTTGCAGTAGTTTGGTTGCCGCCTCGTGACTCATACCGAGACTAATCCCGAGAACATCGGACTTTGTTTTTGCATCGGAACTTTGAACGGAAAACAATACGAATGAAAATAACAGAACAAAACTCAATAAAATTTTAACCATTTGATTTACCTCTCAATAAAAATCTTTCCTCGGCATTATATGCGAAAATGCAGAAAAAAGTTGTTTAAATAAAAAGAGAGCGATGCAACAAAACGAGATAATTGCTGCATCGCTCTCTTTTTGCAAGAAGTTGAAAAGACTCAAACTATCTTGCAACGTACGGGGTGATTGCCGAGAACACCTGCACCGGTCCGACGCTAAGATTTACAACCTTAACTAGATAAGTTCCGGTTTGCGTCGCAGGCATTTCGATAACCGCTACGCCGTTTGTCGCTTCGACCGTATTAAGAATCGAACCCGACGGATCAATTAACACCAAACGGATCGGCATGTTGCTTGCCGTTTCCGCCATAACGGCTATTTCCGACGTTCCCGGCTGAACCGTAAGAGACTTGGTAATGTCTCCACCCAAATTTATCGAGTCATTGCTGCTGCTGGTCGCGCCTGGTCCCGAACTCGGACTGGCGTTTGAAGTTCCGCTTGTTAAAGTAAATTTATCAACAGAGGTTGCTCCGTTAAGATTGCGAATCTCGAGCGTATGTCGTCCGGCTGATACGCTGAACGGAGCTGTGCTTCCTGTTCCAGTGCCATTAAAATTAACCATACCTTTTGATTGACCGTCAAGAAATACCTCGGCACTGCCGCCTTTTGAAGTCTTTTGATAATGATAAGTGATCGAACTATTTTGCGCGGTAGCGTCAAATACTAACCGAGCAAACTGATTCGGCGATTTACCATTATTAAGGCGATAATGTCCTGCGCTGGCATTGGGGTCGCTAATTTTGTGCCAACCGTTCGAGTATGCAACTCTGTTATCGTCATCTTCAATGTCAATTACAGTTGGTGCTGGAGGCGGGTCAAATGCGCTGAATAATCCGAGACCGCTTGCCTGACGAATAATAAGTGCGCGCCGCGCGCCGTCATTATCAAAACGAGTGTTAAGCTGACCGTCATTGTTTTTGTCAACGCCTTGGATACAGGATTCGGTGATACAACCGTCAGCCAGTCCAGCAACGGCACGACCCTGTTTATCAACTTCCATATCGTTGAAGTCAAGCAGGTTGCGTGTGCCTGACGGACATGTTGTTCCGTTTGTGCAGACAACTCCGCGTTGTACCGGATCATTCGGCGTTGCGTTGACTGTTACCCAAGTTCTGCCGCCGTCATAAGTTGTGGAAATATAACCGTACCAAACTGCATTCACATAAGGCGATGTTTGATCAGTTCCGGTAGCGGCTGAACCTGGCGTCGTTGTACCAAGGAAAAAGAAGGCTGCTCGGTCAGGATCGCCTGCAGTAACTGCCGGAAATACAGTGTTATTAATACCTTGATAAAAACCAACATTTTGATCATTTTCAAAAGTTCTGCCTTTATCATGCGAAACAGCAATGCGCGGTGTTCCGTCCCCGTTGGCATAACCGACATAAATCGTGCCGTCCGAACCGATTCCAACCGATCCATCGGTTCGACCGCCTTTACTTCCCGGAATTTTACGAATATTCCATGTCAAACCGTTATCTTCTGACACCGCTACGGCTTGCTGCCCACCGCAATTTTTGTTCGGCACATATACCGTGCCGTCGGGAGCCACTTTAATATGACCATGTAATCCGCCGCACTGCGTGATGTCATACATCGGAACCGCTGCGCCGAATGTTATGCCGCCGTCATCGCTGCGCGCGATTTCCGCGACGCCAATATCCTGCGAAGCATAATAAACCGCATTTGGATATGTTATCGCGGGATTTCTTACGACCACGCCTTTAAAGCTGCCGTCAGCATTGCGTGCATACGGTCCGCCGCCAACCGTCTGGTGATCAACGCCAGAATTAATGCCTGCGCCTTGACTTGGCGTCCATGTGTCACCGTCATTATCGGTAAACGACATAAGACTAACTTTTGATGGAAGAAGTTGTGAAACAAACGTACGGTTCGTCTGCGAATCGGTGAATAAAATCGGGTCAAAACTGGTTACCGAAGTGTTCGGTGCTGATTTATTTTCCCAAGTCGCCGTCGCGGGTGAAACTAAATCGTTAAACGTGACGCGCAGCGTTTGCAAACTGGCGATAAACATCGCTTTGCCGGTATTGAAATTGAGTCCGATGGTCGGCTCGCCGGCTCGTTGTCCGAGCGTTGCCGGAGGAGTGAAATTGTTATAAGTCGGCGGAACGGCAGTTGACGCGGGCGGAGGAGTCGGTTCAGTACCGGTAGCGGCTTTGTTATCCACGGTTGCTGTTCCGCGATATTGGTCTGCCGTCGTCACCGCCGCAAAATAAACAATTCTTACGGCATAGATACCGGTTCCGCTCACGCTTGGATCAATTTCTGCCGCCTCGGTTATCGTCGGTCCATCGGCTGAGCGATCAACTTCCGGTCCTGTAACAGTATCTTTATGGATATACAAATCGTAATCGGTTGCCGGAAATGCCCAGTCAAGTCTGACCTTGACTAACTTTCCCGTCCAATCGGCAGGCGCGCCGGAAACTGTCAAAGTAAATGTTTCGCAATTCGTTCCTTCGACGCACGATGTCTCACCCTCGGGCGAAGCACCACCCGGCGCGGTTCCGTTCCAAGTCACGGATGAGCCAGCCGTCGGATTAACAGTGCCGGAGTCCGGATTAGCGGCTCGCACAGCCGTCAATGGCACAAAAAGTACAACTGCCAAAATAAAGGCAGCCAGCCCATTTAAAGAAAAGAAAATTTTTTGTTTGTAGCTTCCCGTATTGCTTGTTTTCATCTCGTTTATTCCTCGATTATTTAATTTTCGTTAATGTCTGCCAATTTACACTGGGTCGGAGAATGTCTGCCGTTCTCTTTTAATTAACTGTAGCCAACTATAATAATAAGGACTTGAGTTATTCTTGAGAGCAGAATTAATACGTAAATAACAATAAAATAATAAAGACTTGAGCTATTCTTGAGACAAGACTTAATACGTAGGAGAGATAGGTCACGTTTTGAGTGTTCAAACTGCCAATGGTCTTTATATTTATACAAACAACCGACACTTATAAAATACGGTAGGTATTACTGGAGAAAGGTTAGATGAAGAATTCGGACGTGATTGGAAAAAACGGCAAAGGTTATTGAAAAGTAAAGCTGTTTTTGCAAATTTCACTTAAATAATTCTTGGAAAATGCGTCGCGTCTCGACAGCCGGTTCGACGCCGAGTTCGGATTTTAATAATTTATGCAGTTTATCAAACTGCTCTTTGACGGCGGAGCGTTTGCCCTGCGCGGCGTAAACGCGCATCACAAAAATGTGCATATCTTCGCGGTATGGATCGTCGCGCAAAATCTCCGACGCGAAGTTGAGAGCCTGCACCCAATTTTTTTCCTTGAACGCGAATTTCGTCATACTCTTCAAAATCCGCGTATGCTGCTCGCGGTAAAATCCGCGCAGTTCTTCCGCCCAATCCTCGTAAATGCCCGCCATAAAATCGCCGCGGTAAAGCCGGTGAGCCGCTTCGACGTTTTTCCAGACGTTCTCGCTGTCTTTTTCACGATGCGCTCGTTCGGCTTCGGCGATAAAATAGCTGAACTCTTCCGTGTCAATCGAATAAGTCAATTCGGAATTGAGCTGATACGCGCCGTCGCGGTAAAGCAGAAAATTTTGCTTGATTGTCTGCCGACTGTTCAGAGCTTTGCGAATGTGTGAAATCGTCGGGTGAAAATTTTTCTCGACAACTTCCGGTTCGGCGTCGCTCCAGAACGTATCAATCAAAACGTCTTTGTCCACGCGGCGATGGCGGCTTGTGGCGATAAAACAAAAAATATCGCGGGCGCGGCGCGTCGTCCATGCTTCCGGCGCGAAATGGCGCGTTGGGTCGCGGTAAATCTCGACGTGACCGAGCAGTTTGATCGTCAAGTCCACCACCGGCGTTGACATAGAAGGAGCGATGGAGAGAGGAGGCGATGGGGAGAATCGCGCATCTGCGTTTTTCTCCTCTTCTCCTCTCTTTCTCTTCTCCTCTTCTAAAGCGAAGCGTAAGTCGAGCGGCAGTTTCTCGATAACTTCTTCGTCGCCGAACAGCGATGGATTGCACTTGATTTCTTCGCGCAAAAAATACTCGTAATCAAAACGCGCCGCCAAATCTAACGCCCTTTGGACTGGCGGCAGCATTTCTTTTCGCTTTCCTTCGGCGAACAATGCGGAGGCGAGCGCAATTGCCGCCGAAGCCTCGTAATAGTAGAGTGTGCGTTCGTGAAAAAAACGAAGAATTTCTTCGAGTTCGGCGGCGATTCCGGCGATTTCTTTCTGCTCCAATTTTATCCGGCACAAGCCGAGCTTGACCGTGTGCAGTCCGATTTCATTTTTGTTTATCTCCCGAATCGCAAGCAGGTTTTCGAGCAGATTTCGCGCCGTCACCAAGTCGCCGCGCATCAGCGCGAGCGCGGCGCGTTCCTCGTCGAATTCACGCTTCGCCGGGTCAATGCCTTCGTCGTCGTAGGTTTTTCTGGCGCGTTCGTAAAATTCGGCGGCGTGGGTGAAGTCGTGTTTCTCACGGTAAAAGTTGGCGTAGCTTTCGTAAATCTCGCCGCGCAGATGTTTCAGATTATAAAGCTGACAAAGTTCCAACGCTTTTTCCAAGTGAGATTCAGTTTCATCGAATTCGCCGCGATAAAGGTGCAGCCGGGCGACGTTTAAATGCCCGATTGATTCCTGTGGCAACTGCGCTTCGGGTTTATCAGCGCGGAAAATTCTCTTGAACCAGCGCAGAGCCTCACCGAAATCGCCCCGCAAACCCGCCGGCAGCGCGAGATTGTGCGTGATAAGCCGTACGTAACGCTCGTTGGAATTTTTCTCAGCGAGTTCCAATGCTAGGCGAAATTGCCGCTCGGCTTCGGTCCACGCGCCGCCCGCGATTAAGCAAAGCCCGCGCGTGTTTTCGCATTTCATTCGCACTTCCGAGTCTTCGCCGACGAGCCTTTCGGAGCGTTCGAGCAAATCCAACGCGCCCGAACAATCGCCCTTGCGCCGGGCGATGCTCGCCAGCGAATGCAGCGCTTCGGCTTCGCCTTCCGCATCGTTTAGTTCGTTGAGTAATTTAACAGCGCGCTGCAACAGACCCGAAGATTTTTCCGTGTCGCCCTGCAATCTGGCGACTTCCGCCATGTAGAGCAGCGAACACGGGTATTTGTTCAAACAATTGGCGGGAATTTTATCGGCAAAGGTTCCGAGCGCGGTAATCGCGCCGCTCGACAGCCATCGTTCGCCGTGTTCGGCGATAACCTGCGCCGCACGCTCGTAATCTTCTGCTTCGAGCAAGTAAGACAGAGATTGCTCCCAAAGTTGTTTTGAGAGGAAAAATCCGGCAATTCGCACACGCTCCTTTGCCAGTGCTTCACGTCCGCTTTCGCTTCTAAACCGGCGCAGCAAAAAATCCCGAAAAAGCGGATGAAGACGATACTCTTCGCCGCTCTGTTGTTCGCCCGCGACCGTCAAAAAGATATTTTTCTTGACGAGTTCCGGTAGCTCCGCCGCGCAGCGCATATCGGGAAAAACCGAACTGCAAACTTCAAGCGGCAAGGAGTCGAGCAAAGATAAATGCAGCAGCAAATTTTGAACGTCATTAGTTTCACGCGCGAAAACCTCTTCGGCGAAATAATCGAAAATATCTTTTTCCGATTGTTTGAGCATTTCCTGCAAATCAGGCGACGCGCTCGAAGTCGAGGTGTGAATCTGATGCTCAGTCATTTGCCGAATCAATTGCAGAGCCGTAATCCAGCCGTGCGTCCGGGTGCGGTATTCGGAAATCTCTTCGGGCTTGAGTTCGATGTTTAAGGTGGTGCGGAAAAGCTCCTGCACTTCGTCGTCGGTGAAAAGCAAATCCTCGCGGCTGATAATCGTGGCGGCGGCTTGCGAACGGCGGCGCATAATCTGGAGCGGCGGCAAATCCCTGGTCGTGATTATCAAATGCAGCATATCGGACGAGTATTGAAGCAGCCGGTCAACGAGCCGATGCACAATCGTTTCGCGCCCGATATGATGATAATCGTCGAGAATTAAAATGAACGGCTGTTCGATTGATTCGAGAATTTCGTTGAGCAGCAAATCAACCGCGCGCTCCGGGTGCGCGAGCAAATCGTCGGTCGCTTCGTTCAAATACGGCAGCAGAGTTTCGCCGAAATCCGGCGCAAACCGCTTGATGCCGTGACAGATGTAGCCGAGAAAAACGAACGGGTCGGCATCGGTTGAATCGAGTTGATACCAGACGGTTTCGCGCTGCTGCCCGCGCAAAAATTCGGAAACGAGCGTGGTTTTTCCGCAGCCCGCGTCAGCCGTCACAAGGGTGACGGGAGCGTTCAAATTTGAATTTAATTTTTCAATCAAGCGCGGGCGCGCGAGGATTTCCGGCACGTGACGCGGCGGCAGCAGTTTTGTCCGCAGAAAAAAATTCGGTCTGTCCATCGTTTAATCGAATGTTTGTTCCCTCTCGATTATAACGGCTTTTCGGCTCTAAACAGAAACCCGTTTACGCTTGGCGATTTTTTTCTCGATGATTTCTTCGAGCCGGGCGATTTTACCGTAAGCGGATTTGTGTGCGGAACGCGCCGCGCTCGGCGGAAGTTTGTGCTGGCGGAAAATCTCGATTGTTTCGTCCTGCGTGAAGGATAATAATTTCTCGTCCATCACGCCCAAAATTTGTTTCGAGCGCAGTCGCCAAACTTGAAGTGGCGGCAGCGTGCGTGCAATCAAAAGCAGACGAACATTCGGCGCGAGGAGCGGAACGAAACTGTTGAAAAAGTCGCCGAACCAATCGGCGTCGAAAACCGAATGCAAATCGTCCAGCACAATCAACACGGACTTTTCTTCGGCGGCAGCGACAAATTTCGCGGCTAAAGTTTCGCTCGTGGCGGAAACTTCCATCGCGCCTCGTTCCGGCTGTGCATCCGTGCCGGAACAATTTAAATCGAGGCTCGCCGAAAGATAGCGCGAAAAAACTTTCCAATCGCTGTCGGCGGTTTCGACTTTATACCACGCGACGCAGCCGTCGTTATTCCGCGCGTAGTCCGCCGCGAGCGCGGTTTTGCCCGTTCCGGCGCGTCCGGCGATAAGCGTCGCGGAAAATTGCGCCAGCGATTTACCTAGATGTTCCGTCAGGCGCGGACGAGCAATCGGCTTGGCGATTTTCGGTATGCGAAGCTTATCGGCGAAAAGTTTGGCTGAATCAACTTTTATGACAGGTTTTTTTTCCGCACTCGGCGGTGTAAACTCATAATAATTGCTTGATTCGCGCCATTCGCTCAATTCTTGAGAAGCAAAGTTCATCATACATTCTGAATATAATTCAGCCGACTTGAGTAAAACTTGAACTTTTTCAGCCGTAGTTTCCAGATTAAGTCTGCTAAGAATTTGAAACCGCGAAATCGCACGAAACAACCGGAAACAGGGCAATCTTTTATCGGTTATTCGTGTAATTTCGTGATTATTTTTTCGCCTAACAAAAATCAGGATTGTAGCTTTTGTTGATTGTCTTTCGATGGTGTGTTATTAACTAAACATTACGGAACGCCGACGTTCCGCTCTTCGCCAATTAACTTTAAGCTATGCGGCAAAATTTGCGACAATTCAATTCGATACTTCGATTCGGCTTGCTCATCAGCCTTTCGGCGATTTTGTTTGCCTGCTCGATTCCAAATGAAAACGAGCCGTATTTCGGCAAAACCGTTCCGCAGTCCGCCGATGTCGTGCGTTACGTTTCCGGTTCCGAACCCGAATCGCTCGACCCGCAAATCGGGACTGGACAACCCGAACAGCGAATTTATCTGGCGCTTTACGAAGGTTTGGTCGAATACGACCCGCAGACGCTCGAACCCGTTCCGGCGATTGCCGAGCGTTGGGAAACGAACAATGATTCGACCGAATACACTTTTTACATGCGGCGCAACGCGCGTTGGTCAAACGGCGAACCGATTACGGCGCGGGATTTTGTTTATACGATGCGGCGCGGACTCGACCCGAAGTTTGCTTCGCGGGCAGCCGGTCAAGCCTATTACATAAAAAACGCGAAGGCTTTTAACGAAGGCGCGGCTTTCATTCAGGATGCAAGCGGAGAGTTTTTAAACGACGATGAAGCGATTGTGCCGGCGCGCTTAACCGTGCCGCAGGGCGAAAAACAAAAAGCCGCGTTCTTCAAAGCGAATCCGAAACTCGAACAAGCGGTTGCCGGAAAAAATCTCGTTCCCGTGCGCGGCGAAGATATTGGCGTGGAAGCGATTGACGATTATACGGTAAAAATCTATCTAACGCAGCCCGTTCCTTTTTTCGTCAAGATTTTGCCGTATAATTTTTTCCGTTTCGTGCCGGAAAAAATCATTGCGGAATACGGAAACCGTTGGACTGCGCCGGAAAATATCGTCACCAGCGGCGCGTTCGCCTTAAAAGAATGGTCGCCGTATGATGAAATCGTCGTCGAGAAAAATCCGCATTACTGGGACGCCGCAAACGTCCGGTTGCAACAAGTCAAATTTTATCCGGTCGAAGACCAGTCAACGATAATGAATCTTTACAAAGCGGGCGAGATTGACGCGACTTATAATCGTTCCGTGCCGCGCTCGTGGCTGTTTATGATGCAGAAAAAGCTCGACCACCAGGACGCGCTCGAAGCCTCAATCGAATATTACATTATCAACACGACCAAACCGCCGATGAGCGACGCGCGCGTCAGAAAAGCCTTTGCTCTTGCCTTAGACAAAACTCTGATAACCGCCACGCGGCGCAACTCAAAACCCTTATCAACGCTGATTCCGCTTGATGTTTTCAAAGGTTATCCGTCGGTGCAGGCAGTCGAGTTTAATCCTGAAAAAGCCAAACGATTGCTCGCCGAAGCCGGTTATCGTGACGCATCAGGGAATTACGACGCGAGTAAATTTCCGATTGAAGAAATCGCCCTCACTTTTAATACGAGTGACGGCAATAAGTTTGTCGCCGAAATTATCCAATCGCAGTGGAAGCGAAATTTGGGTTTAACCGTGCCGCTGAAAAATATGGAAACTAAAACTTACATTAGCGCGACCGCTAAACTCGAATACAAAGGCTTCGCGCGTTACGGTTACGGCGCGGATTACATTGACCCATACACTTTTCTAAGCATTTTCGCCACCGAGAGCGGCGACAACGGCACGGGCTGGATTGACGAGCGGTATGTGAAATTGCTTGACGTTGCCAACCGAACGCTCGATGTCGAACGGCGCAATCAACTGCTTGCCGAAGCGGAAACTCTACTTTTAAACGAACAGCCGATTATCCCTTTGACGACGAGTTCGACCAATTGGTTAAAAAAACCCTATGTGAAAGGAATGTATCCGAATCCGCTCACGCTGCATCCGTGGAAATACGTTTATTTAGAGCGCGATTCGGCGAAATGGTAAAGAAAAACGAATTAAGAAATAACAAAAAAAAACACTTGGCGAAATAAAAACAAAAAAGTGAAAAAGACTTGTTTCAAATCAAAAGGTCTTTTTCACTTCTGCTTTTTCGTGTCGCTTCGTGTTGATACACGGTTTACTGTTTTCAATCAATCGCCAATCTGTTAAATCTCGACATCGCCTGCGCGAGTTCGAAACGCTTCAAAGCTCTGTTTGGAGCGAAGGTGTTTGCTTCGTCTAGCGATAGAAAACCTTTCTGCAAAGCGACGGCGACATACCCACGCAATTCTCCCGGAATTTGCGAGTAATCAGCGACCGTTGCCGGCAATACCGCTGACTGCGCGAGCGATTGCAAATTTGCGGCTTTAACTAAAGCGACTGCTGCAACAAGTTTATTGGCTGATTCGTCGGGACGAAACGCGCCGCTGTTGGCAACGTCGTAAAAAAGTTTTCCGTTAGGTGCTTTCTGCACGCTTTCCACAAAGTTGCGCGTCGTAAAATCATAAACATCCGAATAAAGCGGCGTCGCCGCCACGTATTGCGGAACACGCCCGCCGCGCAAAAGCGTCGCCGCCAATTCCGCGCGGGAGACCGCTCCAGTCGGGCGAAAACGATTTGCGTTGTCAGGCAACATTACAAAGAAGCGCAGGCTTTCTTTAATCGCAGATATTTTGTCGGGCGAAAGACTTTGCACATCGCTCAAAGCGGCGTATTGCGCCCGCGTGGCTTGCGCCGCGCCGAAGAATTCCTGCGACGTGCCGATACCGCCGGTGTGATTGACGACCGCTTGCAGCGTTCCGATCGGCGGCGTGTCCATCGTGATTTGCTCGCGCTTGCCGGTCAGCCCCGGCAAATTCAAATAATTTGACGTGCCGCGCACATTACCGTTCGCATCAACGAGTTTCAACGCCAAATCGTTCGTGCTGAAAATATTTCCCCAAGAAATGTGAACGCTCGATTGAACCGTATCGCTCGGAAAATTGACGTTGACGCCGAACGTCGAACCCGCGTGAGCCGTTCCGCTGAAAGTTTGCGTCGCCTGCGAAACGTATCTGACCGCGTTTCTTTCTAGAACCGAACGGAAGATGCCGATTTTTCTCGCCGGAAAAGCCGATTGCAGAACCGCCGCGTGAACATTCAGCATTCCCGCACCGACTTCGTGACGATAATACGGCGGCAGCGGAGTTGCCGTTTTTTGCAAAATATCTTTGATTTGCGTCGGGTTTAGCGAAGGATTGGCTTCCAGCATCAGCGCGATTGCTCCGGCAACTTGCGGCGCTGAAAACGAAGTGCCGCTCGCAGTCGTGTAAAAAGGAAGTTCGCCCGGTGTCAGACGGCTCGCGTCAACGCCCGCCGCCACGCCAAGAATTCCGGTTTGCGAAACGCTCGCCCGCAGGCTGGCAATGTTCACGGCGGGTGCGACCAGCGTCGGGCTGAATTGCGCATTGCCGAAAACGCCGCGTGATGAAAAACCGGCTAACTTTCCTTTTTCATCGGTCGCGCCCACGCCTATGACCCACGGCGCGGCGGCATACGGATTCAAAGTTCCGTTGCTCGCGCCCGAATTGCCAGCCGAGAAGACGACGTTGATTCCGTTTTGCGTCAGAAGTTTGGTGGCAATGTTCACCGGGTCGTTGTAATCGAAAACCGTTTCTGCCGAGAAACTGCAGTTAACCACGCGAACGTTGTAATTAGCCGCTTTATCAAGCAAATAGTCAAAACCCGAAAGAACGTAAATCAAATTTATATCGCCCGCGCTCAATCCTAAAATCTTCGCGCCCGGCGCCGCGCCGTTATATTTGCCTTCTGAAGCCGCGCCGCTGGCGGCGACCACGCCGGCAACGAAAGTTCCGTGTCCACTGACCGGATCGGTATTCTGGACGTTTTCAATCGGCGCGGGATATGTAAAACCGGGAGCGACGCTTTGCGTGTCAACGAGACGGACGTTTTGGACGACTCTGCCGGACAAATCGCCGTGCAGGGAATTAACGCCCGTGTCCAAAACCGCCACCGTCACGTTTCGACCGGAAACCGGTATTCCTTGATTATGGGTTTGCAAATCCTGGTCAGATACCACGCGGCTTAAACCGGTTTGAGCGAGAAACGGGTCGGCGTTAAAATTTAAAGTTCGATTGCCGTAAATTGAACGAACTTGTGAAAGCTGTGAGACGGCAATCAGTTTGCTGCGCGTCGTAGTCACGGCGACCAGCGGCAAACGGCGAAACTTCGTTCCGCCCGCGATTCCGATTTGTTCCAATTGCGCGAAATCCGCCGCCGTCGGCAAGCGATGAAAAGCGATAACCGCGTTGACATTGCTGTCATCGGCGAGTTCGTTCAAACGCACCGCCAATTCCGGGTCAACGCTCTGCAAACCGTTTGTTGAAGTTTGCTGTCCGTCCGCTCCGGTTAAAGTAATTCCGTCAGCGCCCGTCAGTGTGATGCCGTCAGCGCCCGTCAGTGTGATGCCGTCAGCGCCGGTTAAAGTAATTCCGGTCGGCGAAGTTAATGTCGAGATTGCGCCGTCGGCGCCAGTCAAAGTAATTCCGTCTGCACCCGTTAAAGTAATTCCGTCCGCCCCCGTTAGCGTAATTCCGTCCGCCCCCGTTAGCGTAATTCCATCTTGTCCGACTCGCTGCACGCCGTCCGCTCCGGTTAAAGTAATTCCGTCCGCCCCCGTTAGCGTTATTCCGTTCGGGCGACGAACAACTGCCGAATCCGCGTGGCGAGTTATGCCGTCGGCTCCGGTTAAAGTAATTCCGTCGGCACCCGTCAGCGTGATGCCGTCGGCTCCGGTCAACGTAATCCCATCGGCGCCGGTCAAAGTTATGCCGTTTGTTCCCGTATAAGTCGAACTGTCTGCGCCGGTCAAAGTTATGCCGTCGGCGCCGGTCAGAGTAATTCCGTCCGCGCCGGTTAAAGTAATGCCGTTAGATTTGTAGCTGAGGAAATTATCCGCGCCGGTCAACGTTATGCCGTCCGCGCCGGTCAACGTTATGCCGTCCGCGCCGGTCAGAGTTATCCCGTTTGATCGCGATACAAGAATGCCGCCTTGAACCGTATTAAATCCAAACACGAAAAGTAATAAAACGCAGATGTGATTTTTCAAAGCCATATAAAAATAAATTTCAATCAAAGCAGTTTGTAACAAAAACGTCACAAATCAAATAATAATACGAATTTTTCAGGTAAAAGCGGAGTTTGTTTCAAAAACTAATGTCGAAGAAATATTGCAATACTCATTCCAGTTATTGCTGATTATAATACTATCAGGAACGACTTGAGTAATTCTTGAGAAATCGAGACAGAAAAATTTAACCGGCGACAACTCTTTAACCCAATGAAAATAAAAATTTTATTTGTAACTTTATTTAACTCTAGTTTAGCCGTTGGCGCTCGGTGCAGTCAAGCGACAATTGATTCAAACTCGGGTAAATCTCGGCGGGTGGCGCGTCGAAGCGCGTTGGGGTTTAGCTTCTGACGCGCAAAGTCACAGTTGCAACGCTCATACCTCGATTACACCAGAATCATGATCGGCATTTCAGACGATTTGACTGTTCCGGCAGATTATGAGGATGACCGTAAGATTGATATTGCCGTGTTTCGCAATTGTATTTGGTATCTTCAAAGAACTTTGCAAGTCTCTGCCGTAAACCACTGACAGTTCGACTGCCCATAAACCGTCTTTAAACGTTTTTGTTCATTAAATTTCAACAATTTTACTGTCCTTGCGGCGGCGCTTGCTGCTGTTGCTGAATCTGCTGTTGAATTTGCTGCTGCAACATTTGTTGTTGAAGCTGCTGGGAATTTTGCGGAGCGTCGGCATCGTCGCCTTCGTCAAGTTTCGCCAATACGTCTTGATAAATTTTTATATCGCCTCTTGTTTCCATTTCACGGCGAATCGCGCCCAGATAATCGGTAAAAATCTGTCCGCGTTTTTCCGTCAGTTTTTGTTCGATGAGTTGTTCGCGTTCCTTGGCGAATTCTTCCATTTTGGCTTCCTCGCGGTTGTTGACGCCGACGACATACCAATTATCGCCGATTTGAATCGGTGTTTTGGTCACTTCGCCCGTTTTCAAATTGTAAATCGCTTCTTCTAACGCTTCGGACGTTCCGGCAGACGGTCCTTGTCCGAGCGGCGAACCTAAAATAAAAGTCTTTGCGTCCTGCGTTTTCAAGCCTTTACCGGTCGCGGCGGCAGCGAGACTGCCCGCGCCAGTTGCGGCTGTGGTGATTTGTTTGGCGATTTCTTCAACACGCGCCCGCGCCTGTTCAACCTTAACGGTTTCGGCGATTTGCGTTTTGACGTCTTCAAACTCGGCGTCGCGCGGCTCGCGCTTTTCGACGAGCAGCGGAACGGCGAAACCGTTTTGAATCGGAGTTTTCTCGCCGACGTCGCCCTGGTTTTCGAGCGCGGCGATGCCTTCTTCAAACTGCGGCGAGTTGCCGATGTTCTCTACCGTGTCGCCCGGTTTGACGAAGCCGGTTTCGCGCACCATCTCAGTTGCGCTTTGATTGGCTTCGGCGGCGTATTTCTGCGCCGTCGCCTGCGCGTCTTTGGTTTGCTTTAAATCATCGGCGATTTTCTGGGCGAGTTCGGCGGCGGCGGCATAACCGCGCCGATTTTTCAATGAAACTTCGATTTCCTTGCGCGCGTCTTCAAAAGTTTTCGGCACGGCTTCGCCGCGGCGCAAAATATAATAACGGTCTTGAAATTTTATCGGCTCGGTCACGCTGCCCGGCGCCATCGTCAAAAGTCTTTGATACGGGTCAGTCGGATTTTGTTTGTTTTCCTTAACCAGACCGGCGAGGTTGCCGCCTCTCGATTTGCTCGCTGCGTCTTCCGAATAACCCTGAACAAGTTCGGCAAAGGCTTCTTCGGAAATTACGCCGTTGTCTTTTTTCGCCTGGGTGAAAATTTCGTTCGCCTTGGCTTGAATCTGCGATTCGAGTTCGGGCTTCGGAATTCGCAAAACGATTTGCTGTCCCTGCACTCCCGCCTGTTTTTTGTCGGCGGGAATTCTTTCGTATTCGGCTCGCAAATCCGCTTCGGAAACCGGAAGTTTTTCGCCGAGTTTGGCGGTGTTGACGAAAACGTAGCGAATCTTTTTCTGCGGAGATTTGATGTAATAATTCGCTTTGTTCTGCTCGAAATAATTTCTCAATTCTTCGTCCGAAGGCGTGATGGTCTGCGCCAAATCCTGGCTGTTGACCGGAACGTAGGTTAAATCGAACTTCGTATTTTTGCGCTGGTAATCAGTTAAAATTTCCTGCTCCGAGATGCTCGCGCCCGAAGTCAAAAACGCTTCGAGCTTTTGCGCGCTCAACTGGTCGCGCACCGATTCTTCGTAATTTTTGACGCTGCCGAACTGGTCGGTGACGTTCTGCTCGTAACGCTTCTGGTCAAACGGCACGCCTTCCATTGACTTGAATTGCTGGCGAATATAATTTGCCACTTCCGCGTCGGCGGTTTTGAGTCCGAGACGGTCGGCTTCAAGCCGCACGAGACGCTGCCCGATTAAGCGGTCGAGCAGAAACTTGCCCGGCATCGGTCGCCCCATCTGGCTCATACTTTCCTTTTGCAGAGCAACGTCGCCAACCGAAACCGATTCGCTGCCGACTTTCGCCACGGTTTCCTCGCTGCGTGTCAGATTCCCCGTCACGTCGTTGTTTGTCGGGGCGTAAAAAACTATCAGAGAGACGACCATTAAAACGGCGAAAAGAAGAAGAACGACGTTGCGCGTTCGTTCCATCCGGCTGAAAAACTTTAACATCTTTTATTTTCCTACTTCCTACAGATTTGATTTTATTTGATTTGGCAAGGCGTGATTCTACCAAATTACCGCGCAAAGTCCAAAGCATATTCGTTATGCGTTTCCGTAAATCAGTTGATGATAAATTTTGAAAATGCGTTTGTCGCAAACAAAAGAATGACAATTACGTGTTTGGGCAGAGACACGAATGATAGTCGAGTGTGTGTTTCTTTAAACTTTGCACACTCGACTATTGTGCGAGTTTCTGCAAAATCGGAAATCTAATTTTTCAACGAATCTAACTTACCATTTCGGCAAATCGCGCTTCGTCAACCACCGTTACATTCAGCAAGTTCGCCTTTTCCAGTTTTGAACCCGCGTCGCTTCCGGCGATGACGTAATCGGTTTTTTTACTTACTGAACTTGAGACGCGCCCGCCGCGTTCTTCGATTAATTTCGCCGCTTCGTCGCGCGTGAAGTTTTCCATCTTTCCAGTCAAAACAAAAGTTTTGCCGTTAAAATTCTCGTTTGTATTTGCCTGCGATTCGCCGCCAATTTCAGTTTTTACGCCAGCCGATTTCAAGCGTCGAATCAAATCCTGATGGCGCGGGTTATTCATCCAGTTAAAAACGCTCATCGCAACGGCTAAACCGATTTCGTGAATCTGGTCGAGTTCTTCGACGGTCGCTTTTTGGAGATTTTCAATCGAGCGAAAATGGCGGGCGAGAATTTTCGCGTAACGCTCGCCGACATGCCGAATATCTAAACCGTAAATCAATCGGTGCAAAGTGCGGTCTTTGCTCACCTCGATTTGCGTCATCAAATTCGTCGCCGATTTTTCCGCCATTCGTTCAAGTTCAGCGACTTGTTCTGTAGTCAAAGAATAAATGTCGCCGACATTTTTAACCAAATTTAAATCAACCAGTTTCTCAACCAGAATCTCGCCCAAGCCTTCGATGTCCATCGCTTTGCGCGAGGCGAAATGCAAAATTCTCGCCTTTACTTTCGCCGGACAATCCGGGTTCGGACAGCGCGTGACGGCTTCGCCCGCCGGACGCGCGACTTTCGTCTCGCACACCGGACAATTTTTGGGAAATTCGTAATCGCGCTCGCAGCCGTCGCGTCTCGATTCGATAACTTGCAAAACCTGCGGGATAATCTCGCCGGATTTTTCAATCAAAACCCAATCGCCGAGTTTAACGTTCAGGCGTTTGATTTCGTCCTCGTTGTGCAGAGAAGCGCGAGCGACAGTTGTTCCCGCAAGCAGCACGGGTTCGAGATAAGCGACCGGCGTGAGTGCGCCGGTTCTGCCGACCTGAACTTGAATGTCGTTGAGGCGCGTCGTCGCCTGCAGAGCCGGATATTTATACGCAATCGCCCAGCGCGGCGCTTTGTTCGTCGCGCCGAATTCTTCCTGCAGTCTGGTCGAATTTATTTTGACGACCACGCCATCAATATCATAATCGAAAGATTCGCGCCGCTCCTGCATCGCATTACAAAATTCGATGACGGCTTCGATATTACGGCACAAACGGCGGTTTGAATTAACGTGAAAACCGGCTTTTTCTAAAAACTCGAAACTCTCCCAGTGCGTCACAAACATTTTCGATGAGCCGCTCAAAACGTCGTAGGGAAACAAATCGAGACGACGCGCGGCGACGATTGACGAATCAAGCTGGCGCAGAGTGCCGGAAGCGGCGTTGCGCGGATTGGCGAAAGTTTTTTCTTCTTTTTCTTTTAATTCTTCGTTGATTCGCTCGAACTGCGAACGCGACAAAAACGCTTCGCCGCGCACTTCGACGCGCCCGGTGTAATCGTTTTTTAACTTTAAAGGAATCGTCCGAATCGTTTTCACATTACCGAAAACGTCATCGCCCGTGAAGCCGTCGCCGCGCGTCGCGCCCGCGATTAAAAATCCGTTTTCGTAATGCAGCGCCAAGGATAATCCGTCAATCTTCAATTCCGCCACGTAATCGAACGCTCTGCCGTCGGCAAGTCTTTGGCAGCGTTCGTCAAACGCCTTCAGTTCGTCAATGTCGTAGGAATTATCAAGCGACATTAGCGGAACCAAATGAACAAACGATTTAAAGCCTTCGGCGCGTCCGCCGACGCGCTGCGTCGGACTGTCGGGCGCGATCAAATCAGGATTTTCCGTTTCGAGCGTTTTTAACTGTTCGAGCAGCGCATCGAATTCGGCGTCGGAGATTTCCGGCTGGCTTTTTTGATAATAAAGTTCGTTGTGCCGGTTGATTTCGCGGCGCAAAAATTCGATTTTGGTTTCGGCTGAATCGTTTGAAAACAGGGTCGGTTCTTTTATCATAAAAATTGAAAATGCCATAAGTTTCGGAAAACGACAATATACGATGCAACAAAATTAGTTTGTATTTTCATCCTAAAACAGTCGATAAGGGAAAGGCGTGACACGCGAATTCAATTTAATAAAGTTAAACTTTAAACGCATATTGCTATTTTGTTAGCACGACAACGGTCGCCTTGCCCGGAAAAAAATTATCCGCCCACGCAGTTTGATATTGGGTGGCGAGCCGAAAAGGAGAAAAGCAGATGTTACTACCTTGCCCGCAATGTGGAAACGGCAATCATATATCCGCCCGCGCTTGTCGGTGCGGCTTTCAGCTTCTGATCGGAACGCCGCAACCGGAACAGCAATACGCAGAAACAGTCGCCGCGTCTCAGGCAGCGCAACATCCAGAGATATTTCCGACGAAATCGGCGAATGTAATCAGAATTCCATTGCCGCAGGCATCACTTGAATCGCCGCGCGAAATGCAAAGTCAGGCAGTTCTTGAACCGTTGCCGCTCGCTGAAGAATCAGAGCCACGAGAATTGGGAAACGGTAAATCGAACATTAACCTGAAAAGATTACTCGTTCTGGCAAGTTTCGTCATTATTGCCGCCGCAGCGCTGCTGGCAATCGTGGGCGGATTCACTGAAATCACACAGGGCGGCAAGCAGGATGAAAAAGAGCAGACATCGGTCGCGGAGTCGAGTCTCGCGCCGGACACCAGAAATTTAGCGGCAAGCAATCCGACTGACGAAAACAGCATCGCGGGCAAGGTCATTGATGTTGTCGGCGGCGATGCGATAACAATCGCTGACGCAAGTAACGTGGAATATAAAATTCGGCTCGAAGGCATTGACGCTCCCGAAGCGGAACAGGAATTCGGAGCGGAAGCCGAGAGCAATCTTTTCAATCTTGCGTTCGGTAAAACGGTGCAAGTCACTTTGTTGAAACCCGGCGCGGACGGTTTCACTGTCGGCAGGGTAATGCTGGACGGCAGTAACGTGAGCCTCGAACAACTCAAAGCGGGTCTGGCGTGGCACGATGAAACCGCTGTCTTCGAAGAATCAGATAAAGACCTTTACGCTCGCAGTGAATCCGCAGCGCGAGGCGACGGTTTCGGGCTGTGGGCGACGGCGAATCCGCTGCCGCCGTGGGAATACCGCAGCAAAGCGAATCTCAAGCAAAACGAGGATCAGACAGTCGCCGCCGATAGAAACGATAAAACTCAAAAAGTCGCGCCGAATGCTGCGCCGAAAACGGAAACCGCCGTTCGAGAAACGAGCGCCGGGACCGAGAGCCAAACAGTTTTCACCGAGAACGCTTCTGAACCGGCGCCAGCGAAATCGGCAACATCCGCCAGCGTCGCGCCGCCGACACCGCCGAAAGTTTCAACTCCCGTTATTCCGATTTACGAACCTAAGCCGGTTCCCGAACATAGACCGACGCCTAGTTCCACGACGAAAGCCCGGAAGAGCAGCGAAAATTCCAATTCCGTCCAGCGCGACGAAGACTGTTTCATAATTGAAGGCGGCAAGAAAATTTATCTTGAACGCGGAGCCTGCGACAACTAAGGAATTCCTCGCCAATTCGCGCGAAAAAATCCGAGGAGTTTTCAGCGAGGGTTAAATTTAGCAGATAAAATCACTTCTGAATTTTTTGTATTCTCTGCGGCTAAATTTTATCTTCAAATAACAAATACTTCGGATTCGTTTCGCTTCGCTCGAAACCGAGACCGATCAAGCGGTCGGCGAACGCGGCTTGAAATTCCTTTTTAACGCGCCGCTGTTCGGCGACGGCTATTTCCGGGTAATCTTTAACGAGCGCGTTCCAATCGTTCGGAATTTCGATTTTTCGCGCCGCTTCGTCCGCTTCAAAAAATTTTTCGCCTCTCGCCAATCGTTCGACTTTTTCGCTGTCCAAACGCCATTCGGCAAAAAGGCGGTCGCTGTCGAGTCCGAATTGTTTCGTCTGGTCGCGTGAGGTTGAATAATCAGTTCCGTAAAAATTCGGCTCGTAGCTGCGAACAATCGCGCCGAGTTTTTCCAAATTAAAAAATGCGTTGCGCGCCTGCACCGGCTGAAACGTCCATTTGATATAATTTACGCCTTTTTCCAAAGCCCGAGCGCGCTGCGCCCACTTTAAACGCGCGCCGATGCCGGAACTTTGAAATTCCTTTTTTACGGCGGTCATATGCGAGTAGAAAAATTTTTCACCGCCGACGAATGCGGCGACGCTCAAAACGAAACCGGCGAGTTTACCGTCGGCAAACGCGCCGAGCGCAAAACCGCCCGCGTGCCGAGTAACGATAAAATGGCGCACCGGCGAAATTTCGATTTCGGGCAGCGCGAAAACTTCGCGCTGGAGCGCGACGCATTGAGTCAATTCTTCGACGCTGGTGCATTCGCGGATTTCAATTTCCGATTTCATATTCAAACTTCGCCCCGTAAACTTTTTAACCGAAGCGTTTCCGCCTTTAGATTTTCGTTTCGCTGAACCAGTCTTTTGAGACTTTCTCAATTTGTTTGGCGGCTGTCAAACTGACAATTTCGGCGACGAAATTTATCAAAATTACTCTGCCGTGTGGACGATATTTGGCGGGAATTTCCTCGCGCAACTGGGCAATCAATTGATTAGCGTTATGCCCGACTTTAAAAAGCGCCAGCGTCCGCGTTCGGGTGTGTTTCATAAGCCAGGCGGTTTTGCGAAGCGTGTTGGCGCCCGCTTCGCCCCAGAACAAAAACTCGCCGCTCGCGTCTCTGGCGACCAAATCGGGTTTGTAGCGCAATCCGACTTTCGTTTCTATTTCGAGCGTCGGATACTGGCGGGCAAACATCGCGTAACCGAGCGCCTTCATTAAAATATGTTCGTAACTCTCGCCGTTTCTTTGCCACAGACGGACTTTTCGCCCGGCAAGTTGGAAATCGTGAAGCATCGTTTAATGGTAAATAATCGGCGGTCAATTGTTAATTGCGAGCGCGAGGAAATTAACGCTTAACTTTTCCCACGCCGATTTGTTATCATAAAAAGCGTCGGTCAACCTTTCCGATCACTCCAAACTTTCAAAAAATGCTTTCCGATGCAATCTCAAAACAATCTTGAAACAATCGGCAACCTGCGAATCAATCCGCTTGACGAACTGCTCGTCGAAATCGCTCAAAACGCATTGAATGGCTCGTTGCGGATGACGAATGCGGCGCTGAAAATCGCCGTTTATTTCGACACGGGCGAGACGGTTTTCGCCGCCTCGAACGCCAGGCAGCACCGTCTTTATGAAATTCTTCTGCAAGCCGGAAAAATCACCAAAGAAAGGCTCGCCGCCATTCCCGATTATGCCAACGATTTAGCGTTAAAAGAAAATCTTTTGAAAAACAATCTGCTCGAAAAAAAGGAAATCGAACGGCTTTTTTCCCGACAGATTTATGAAATCGTAAAAACCGCGCTCGCCTGGCGCGAAGCCGACTGGACGTTCAGCCCGCTCGTCAGAGTTAGAAGCGATATTCGATTTTCCGTTGATACGCCGAATTTGCTCGTCGAATACGCCCGAAGTTTGCCGGCTGAGGAAATCGCCCGGAAATTTAAAAATCCGCGCGAATCTTTGCGCGTCAAAACGCCGATACCGCCAAACGTTACGCTTTCTCCGACCGAGTGTTTTGTTTTTTCGCGGTTTGAAAAAGCGGCTTCGACTATTGAAGAAATCGAAACTTTAAGCGGTCAGAGCGAAACGGAAACCAGGCGAATACTTTACGCATTATGGCTTGGCGGTTTGCTCGTCCGTGAAATTCAGAACCCGGCTTTTTCCGAGCGAAAAGTTTCCGCGATGTCTTCGGCGCAAATTTCCCTTATAAAAGACGACGCGCCGCCCGTGGCTCAGCCCGCAATTCAATTTGCGAAAACAAAGGCGGCGCAAACCGAAGCAAAAGCTGGAGAAGCCGCGCCGGACGGACGACAAATTTCCGCCGAAGAATATCTCGTCCGAGTCGAAAAAGCGACGAATTTTTATGAACTTTTCGCGCTCGCGCCCAACGCCGACGCCGCGGAAATCAAACGAAGTTATTTCAGTCTGGCAAAACGCTTTCATCCGGATTTATACCACAAGGAAACGGACGCGAACCTGCTTCAGAGAATCCAGACGGCTTTTAGCGAACTCGCGCGCGCCTACGAGACGCTGAAAAGCGAAGGTTCGCGCGAGGCTTACGATCTCAAGGTGCTTAAAGAATTCGAGGAAATAAAAGCCGTGCAAAAAGCGGGAATGACGCCCGAAAAATTTGATTTGCAAAAACAATGCGACCAGGCGGCGGAGAATTTCGAGCGCGGTTTTGGTTTTTTGATGAACGAAAATTACAACGCCGCCGTGCCGCATCTGGCTCGCGCCGTGCATTTCGCTAAAGACAACGCCCGGTATCACGCTTTTTACGGCAAGGCTCTTTCGATGGATGACCGGCAGCGGCATAAAGCCGAAGCCGAATTGCAGATTGCCGTCAAACTCGACGACAAAGAAGCGGAATACCGGATTATGCTGACGGAATTGTATGTTCAATTCGGACTCTTCAAACGCGCCGAGAGCGAATTAAAACGGCTTTTAACGATTTACCCGAACAACCGCGAAGCGCGCACGCTGCTCGACAGCCTACGGAAAAAATAGTTAAATGAAGATTCAAATTTCAGGACGCAGAATTTAAGATTCAAAACTCGAAATTTTAAATTCTGCGTCCTGAATCGTAATTTTTAATGATGGAAAACTTTTCTGCCAAAGAAGCGGAACTCGATGAGCGCGTATTAAAAATCGCCGCCGCGACCGATGAATTTGAAGGTTATCGAACGGCGCATGCGAGCCGTCTCGCCGCCCTCGCCGATCAGATGGCGCAAACTTTCAATCTGGCGTCGCACGACCGCTACTGGCTGCGGCAAGCCGCGTTGCTGCACGACGTCGGCGAAGCGGTGATGAATCGTGAATACATCAGAAACAACCGCCCGCTGCGCGAAGACGAGCGCGTTGATATGCAGCGGCACACGATTATCGGCGAACAGGAAGCGGCGCGGCGCGGGCTGAACCGCGCCGTCCAACTGCTCGTGCGCTGGCATCACGAATGGTGGAACGGCGCTGGCTACCCGGACGCGCTCGAACGCGAGCAGATACCTTTCGCCGCCAGAATTTTGCGCGTGTGCGATACTTTTTCCGCCTTGACCGACGAGCGACCTTACCGCGCGGCAACGTCCGAAGCGGAAGCGAAACGCTATCTGACCGAATGGGCGGGCATCGAATTTGACCCGGTAATCGTCAAGGCGTTTCTGACTTTGGAGCGCGCCGAAAAATTAAAAACCGATTCGGAGGCAAGCGTCGGGACGATTGAAAAATCTGAAACATTCTCGCGCCCGATGTTAATTTTCGCCGATTCCTAAATTTTTATGTTCACCAAATCGAATACCGCGCCGAAAAGCTGGCTCGCTTTTGAACTCAACGTTCTGCGGCGTTTGAAATTCGGCACGGCAATTTTGCCGTTCACGAACCAGCCGTATCTCGGCGTTTATCTCAAACGCTGGAACGTGCGCGTTTTGGCAAACGACCCGGCGCTTTCCGGCTGGACGAAAGCCGTCGCCGCCATCGAAAACAACTCGGAAAAATTGTCGGACAAAGACGTTAATGTCGTTTTGGAAGACGCCTACGTTCCGGGCTACCGCCTGCAAAATGCCTCGCTTCGCAGTTGGTTTAACGAAACCGATGCGTGGTGGTTTGATAACGTCCGGCGCAACATCGAGCGACTCGCTTCGCCCGTCGCGCGAGCAATCGCGCTCGACATCGGAATGAGCGTCGGCGATTACGCCGCGTCTTTTACCGAAGAAACGCTCGAACTTCGCCAGCCGCTTTCAAACGCCTACCGGCGAATCTGGAGCGTGACGCCCGCGCCGGTCAACAACGGTCAAAACAACAGTTGCCAAAATAAAACGGCAGACGAATTTATCCGCGAAAGCTTTGCCGATTTGATGTTTCTCCGATTACCGGCGGCGCATAATCAGCCGCAGCGAAACCGTCTCGGCGCGAAGGCTTGGCGCGAGGAATGGCTGCGCGGCGGCGCGGAATTTTGGAACGATTTGGAACGGGCGGGCGCGGGCAAACTCGGAGCTTTGACCGAAACGAAATCGCAGTATTTGCGTTTAATCGAAGAAACTCTGCGGGCGGCAAAAAACATTCCCGTGTGGGCAATCGCGCACGTCGAGGACGGTTTCGTTTCGGCTCAGGATATTGCCGAAACCGTCGGGCGCGTGCGCCGCGTGGATACGATTTACACCAAAGATTTTTCAGAATTGACCGGCGCGAAAGCGGTCATTATCACTGCGTAACGAGACGCGAGGGATGAAGGATGAGAGATGAATAAAACCGCTAATGTTTTATTCATCCCTCAATTTTTCTCAGATTAAATACTTCTCTATTTACTTCTTATTCATCCCTTATCCCACTACCTTCATCCCTATTAAAAGGCTGCCCCGCCAAAACCGCGCGCATATTTACCTGTCCGAAAAGCGTTTCGAGATAGGCACCGAAGCGGTGCAGAATCGGCACGAGGTCTTTTTTATCGGTCGTCACGAGAACTTCCTCAATAAACCGCTCGACCGTTTCCATATCTTTATAAAACAGAAAATGCAGCGTCGTGTTGAGAAAATCGGTTAATTCGCGGCGCAGATTTTCGAGCTGAATTTTTTCGGGATTCTGCTCGGTTTTTTGAACCGACTGAAATACCTGCCATAAGTTTTGCCGCAAAAAAAGCGATTGTTTAATTTTGCTTTGGAAATTCGGAAACAGTTGCGTCGGCTCGATGTTCGGCTCGACGAGCTGCGCGAAGGTGAAAAGAGTTTGCTGAAAACTGTCGTTGAGCAAAAAATAAGCCGTCTCGACTTTTGCGTAAACGAGTGGCGTTTGACGAATCTCGGCGAGACCGGCGAGTTCGTGGCTGTAAACCTTGCGAAGCTCAATCGAAGCCGTGTAAGCCGCGCCGTCGAGCGACGCGAACAGCGCGTCGTCCTCGTTCGACAGCCGCAGCAGACGGTTGTTGGCGTAATTCATCATTTCCTGAATTTGCTCGTGAATGCGCGAGAAAATAAGCAGCGTCGGTTTCAGCGGCTCGTCCTGTTTGAGCATTCGTTCAATCACGCTCAACCATTTCAAAATTTTGCCGAAACGCGGCAGTACGAGTCGCAAATCCGATTCGAGAGCGAGCGAAAGCGGTTTGGTTTCCAGAAGATCGCGCAAAACTTCAGGCAGAAATTTCTCGCCCTGTTTTTCAGCCGTCTCTACGAGCCGGTCAAAGGCTTTGACGCTTTTTAACTTTTCGTGCAAAAAACCGCTCCACGCCGTCCATTCGCCGAATTTCAGCGGCGCGGCGCGAAGCAGCGCTTCATTAAGCAGAATCGCGGTTTTGATGACTTGCGAAAGTTTGTGAATTTCATCGAGGCTGATTTCAAAACTCTGCGTGAACGATTCGACTTCGAAATCGAGGTCAATCTCATCCGCTGAATCTTCTCTGTCACGCAGCGTTTTTCCGAGTTGAAACGTAAGTCTCGAACACAAAAGTAAAGTGGAATGCGTCAGGCGAAATTCCTTCGCCCAATCGCGCGAGGCAGCTTTGGCGCGATTTTCTTCGGCGAGCGAATGACTGCGAACGCTCAAAAAACTCTCTAAACCCGAAAGCCACAAACCGATTTCGGAAGCCAATTCGTCGGCGTCAGGCGCGGGCTGCAGAACCGGCGCGTTTTCGCCTTCGGCGGAGTTTTCCACTGACAAATTCATCGGGTTGTAACTTGCAGTTTCGGTTACGGCAGCGTCCAAGGCAGGATTCCTCTCAAAAAATCGTCGGTCGGCGCGGGCGCGAGCGAAAAGATTTTCGCTACTAAATTTATACCTTGAAAAGCACAGATTGTGCAAGATAAAACTCATCGCCCGCATAACCAATCAGGTTTTCGAAGATAAACCGTCCGAGGTTCGCGGTAATGTCAAACAAATTTTGTTCGCACTGTAAGTTAAAGTCGTCTGATTGCTGCTCGGGTCTTTTTGCCGCGCCAATTTACTGGTTGAACCGAACTGATAAATTCCGCCGTCTTTAGAAATTTAAGATTTAATTTTTGGTGAACGGTTTAAATATAATTCGTTTAATTTTTTCCAAATCAGGGAAATTTTGTAAAATGTTTTTGCAATAATTTTCAAACAAATCTAAACTCTCAAACGAACTATGTCGGACATTCTCATCGCCACTAAAAACATCGGCAAAATAAAGGAACTCGAAAAACTTCTGGCGGATACGCCTGTTCAATTAAGAAGCTTGAATGATTTTCCGAAGACGTTTGAGCCGGAAGAAACCGGCGCGACGTTTGCCGAGAATGCCGTTTTGAAAGCGCGATCTTACGCCTCGCAAACCGGACTTTGGGCTTTGGGCGACGATTCGGGTCTGGAGGTCGAAGCGTTGGGCGGCGCGCCCGGCGTTTTTTCGGCGCGATACGCGGGCGCGGGGGCGACAGACGCGAAACGAATCGAAAAGTTGTTGAAAGAATTGGGCAAAGTTCAAGAAGAAAATCGCCGCGCGCGGTTCGTTTGCGCGATGGCGATTGCGCGCGCGACGGGCGAAATAGAATTTATCGCCGAAGGCGTTTGCAACGGCAGCATCGCTTTTGCGGCGAGCGGCGCGAATGGCTTCGGTTACGATCCGGTTTTTATTCCCGACGGTTTTTCCGAGACTTTCGGCGAACTTTCCGGCGATATAAAGCAGCAAATAAGCCATCGGGCGCGGGCGAGCGCGAAAATAATTCAGTATTTACGCCGCTTTTACGCCGTTGCTGGTTGACTATTGCGATTTTCGCCTGTAAAATTCGGCACTTGATAGTGTTTCTTGTATGAAACGCGCAAAAAATCGCGGGGCGTAGCACAGCCTGGTAGTGCGCTCGGTTTGGGACCGAGAGGTCGGATGTTCGAATCATCTCGCCCCGACCAATCATTTTTTTAAGATTGGTTAGATTTGCTTTTACAGTGTTTGCAATTTTGCAAGTAAATATGTTCAATTAAGTAGTCTTTTACAACACGAAAATTATTTTTGGAGGAAAATTTATATTATGGCAGCAACTGCAACGAAGCGCATGACGCAGACGGATATCATCAATCATTTGGCTGACAAATCGGGAATGAAAAAAGCGGACGCGAAAGAATTTTTTAACGCTTTAGCGGCTCTCGCCACAAGCGAAGTCAAAAAGAACGGCGAATTTACGCTGCCGGGTTTCGGCAAATTGGTCAAAGCGACGCGCAAGGCTCGTGAAGGACGCAATCCGGCAACGGGCGACACTATCAAAATTCCGGCGAAGACGACCGTTAAATTCCGTCTCGGCAAAGCGATGAAAGATTCAATCGGCGGCGGAAAATAGTTTAAACTTTTAACTTTTGCGGGCTGACAAATCTCCGGGTTTGTCAGCCTTTTTGTTTGGATCGCCCGCGATTTGAGAAAAAAGTTACAATGTCCGAAAAAAAAATGATGACAAAAGGTAAATTCTTTGTTAATATCTGTTCTCATTGAAGCGGAATCCGACGGCAAGTGTGTTATTTAGCAACTTTTTGGTTGTTAATTTCAACTAAAATTTACGGAAAAACAGTTATTTTTTGACGTTTTTGTATTTTTGACGTTTGGTAAATTTATGCTTCAAAAAAAGCAAGGGGAAAAATCCCAAATCAAGGAAGGAGAATATAAAGTGGCAACAGCAGCTAAACAAATAACTTTGCAAGACAGAATTTTGCAAATTGACCATATTCAAGCCAGACGCTTCGCTAAACTGAGCGGCGCGCCGATGGAAATTGCGACGGAAGGAATTATCAGACATTTGCGGGCGTGCGCTCGAATGGATGTTAATCCAGATGCTTCCGCCGTGCGCGAGATTATTGATGATGCTTTAAACGGCAGAAGAGTTTTTGCGGAAACGTCGAACGACCTTCTCGCCGCCTAATTAGTTTTTATAAATTTTTATAGTAATACCAATTAACCGCCGATCTACAGGCGGTTTTTTTTGTTTAATTCGCTCGCCTTATTTTCAATTCGTAAAGCGAGTATCGTCCAAAATTGCGGGCTTCCCCGCGCTCATACCAAGCATCGAGATTAATTAATTTATTCTTCGCTTCGTTATCAACTATCAAAAATGAAAGCGTCGGATTTTCGACGTCGGCGAGATTGAAATCGCGCGAAAAGCGAGCGTAATTATTCACTTCCGTTTCGATTTCGCCAGGCGTAAGTGGACGCGCGGCGGCGGAAAGCCGCGCGTTAAATCTATCCCAGCCGAAAAGCGCCATACACGCTTCGATGTCGCGGCAGCCGGTCAGCGAACGCCGCAGCCAATCGTGATTCAAATCCGAATAATAAAGCATTTTGTAATAACGCTTTTTATTTTCCTCCCAATTCTCCAGCCCGGCGAAAACATGCTGATGCCGCGCCCACAAAACCGCCTGCGGCGCAACCGTCGGCTGGCTGTCCGCCTGCAGCGGTTCGAGATTGAGCGTCGTTTGCCGCCGGGCGTTTTCGATGTTTCCGCCCGCCAATTCGCGCAGATACAGATTGACAGGCATCGCTTCGTCACGGCGGACGTTGATCGAATTCCAAAAAACGGTTGTCTCTTTCGCTTCAATGTAACCCCAGAAAATTGCCGCTAAACCTAAAATTGAAAGCAGAATAATCGAAACGGTCTTCCTACGATCAACAAAGTTCTGCCAGAAAATGGCGGCGATTAAAACGACTGCCAGCAGCACGACGTAATTGATAACGTAAAACTCGTAATGAAACGGTTGCAAGGAGCGTCCCGTAACGACCTGTTGATTGAAAACCAGGAGCGGCGCGGCGGCAAACGCCGCAATAAAATACGCTTTTCTATCTTCGAGCGTCGTAAATCTGCGCCACAGCGCAAGCGCTGTAACGGTCAAAACAAGATAGCCGATAATTTCGATTGTTCGCAACAAATCGGGTCGGCGCGTAAAAACGAGAAGCTGCGCCTTGTCCATCGTCTCGCTGCGGTTCGCCAGAAGCAGCGCGTAAGGCGCGAGCGCGAGCAGACAAAACGCGCCGGTGATTGCCAGAAAAAGAAAATCCCCGCGCCAATGTTCCGAACGAAAAAGTACAACGCACAGCGTCAAACCGAACAGAACTGCTGCCGCCGCCGTCCAAACGTAGAAGTAGGAAAAAACCAGCGCGGCGAAACACAAACTCGCCGCCGCCGAATAAACCGCGCGCCTCCGTTTCGTTTCAGACTGCAAACCGTTCCAGAGACAAGCGAAAAAGGCGAACAAAAACGGAAAGGCGAGACTGGGAATGTATCTTCGCAGAAAAGGAAAAAACGGATATGCCACCCCGTTTTCGTAAAACCCGTTTATCGCGCCGATGCCAATGACCAACGCGCTGCAGAACATTACGACCAGTGTTCCGGTAAAAGTGAACAGCGCATCCTTGGTGATAGAAAAAATCAGCCAGAAAAGCGTGAGAGCCGTCAGAAAAGCCGAAACAAAAGATACGATCGGCATCGCTTCGGAAGCCGACCAGCCCAGAACTCGCGCGGGAACGGCAACCAGATAAGCCGGGAAAAATTGAATCGAAAAAAGCGATTCGGGCTGCGGGTTATTCGCCGCCGCATCGCGTCCGGTGTAAGGGTCATTGCGGCGCGGGCGGTCGTCAATCAACGCCTGTATATAAGAAGCGTAAGCCATCTCGTCCAAATCGCACGAAGCGAACGCGCCCTGAAAATCTTCGCCGCGCAATTTTTGCAAATTAAACTGCGGATACACGGCGAGAAACGCCAGAACAATTGCCGCCGCGAAAGCGGCAAGCCGCGTGCTGTTTACCATTTTCCGTTTTCCATTTATCATTGACCGTTAACCGAAATGCGAATAACAAATGATAGATGACAAATGGAAAATAATAAATGAATATGAGCTTAAAAGATAAAATCACCGGCGATTTGACCCACGCGATGAAGGCGAAGGACGCCAACCGCTTGTCGGTTCTGCGAATGGTCAAGGCGAGCATTATGAACCGGCAAATCGAAAAAGGCGCGGATTTGACCGACGAGGAAATCACAAAAACTTTGCAGACGCTTGTCAAACAGCGCAAGGATTCGATTGAGCAATACGAACGAGCCGGGCGCAGCGAATTGGCGGAAAAGGAACAATCAGAACTCGTCGTGCTGGAAGACTACCTGCCGCAAGCCGCATCAAAAGAAGAAATAGAAAATGCGGTCGCCGAAGTGATTGCAGAGACGGGCGCGTCTTCGATAAAGGAAATGGGGGCGGTAATAAAAGCGGCGCAGGCACGGCTCGCAGGCAAATCGGCGGACGGCAAACTGGTCAGCGAAATCGTCAAAGCAAAACTACAAAATCAATAAACGAATTGTAATTCGGCATAAATTTTATACAGAATTATGTCTTGAATTTCTAAAAAATGAAAATCTGGGTTTTTATTGACTTTCTGCTGAAAAAGCCTTATATATATTCGGTATAAAAAAGTTTTAATTAGTAGAATACAAAGTTAGCCGCTTCTTGAACAGGAATTCAAATCGCCGCGTATTTGAAAACGAAAACCAAGACGCGGCGCGGAGGCAAATGGCGTGGTGAACCCGAAGATGCGACTAACAATTCAATGGCTCCAAGCGCAAAACAGCTACTTTATTATCACGTTGCGCGGTTTCTTTCAGCTAGCGTGTCGCCGATTTTGAGCCGCCTCATCTCAGCCGTTGGGTTTTTAACGAGTCTTTAAATAAACAAAAGCAAAACGTATGTCGAACGCCTCACACAAAGAATGGGAACAAGCCGAAGTCGAACGCAGTGCTTTTGAAGCTGCTCACGTTATTGACCGCAGTTGTCTTATTTGCGACGAAACGCAAGTTGTGCGTTATTTTAATCCGCCAGCCGATACCGCTTTTCCGCTTGAGTATTCGTATCATCTGCTCGGCGACGTGCGCGGCAAAACCGTGCTTGAGTATGGTTGCGGTGACGGGCTAAACACCGTCGTTCTTGCAAGACTCGGGGCAACCGTGAAAGCTCTTGATATTTCGCCCGACTTAATTGACATTGCGCGTCAACGTCTTGAAGTCAACCATATGGAAGCTGATGTTGAGTTTATTGTTGGTTCGGCACACGAAGTTCCGTTGCCGGACGAGTCGGTTGACGTTGTTTTCGGAATGGCAATTTTGCATCATCTCGACCTTGAACAATCGGCGCGGGAAGTTCACCGCGTTTTACGACGCGGCGGACGAGCAATTTTTAATGAGCCGGTGCGAAACTCGCGCTTGCTGAAATTCATCAGAAGTCTAATACCGTATCAAGCACCGGATATTTCGCCGTTCGAGCGTCCGTTGACCGACAAAGAATTGTCGGATTACCCCAAAGATTTCGCGTCGTTTCGCTCGAAAGCATTTTTGTTGCCGACGACAAGTTTGATCACTGTCTTGCCAGTAGTGCAAAAGTTTGAGACAGCAATGAGCAAGTATGACAGTTTAGCGTTGGCAAAGTTACCTTCTCTTTCGCATTATGCGACGATTCGCGTAGTGGAGTTGGTCAAGTAGCGTGATAGCGGTTTCGCCCCGTATCATCTCAAGTGTTGTGCGACTTCGATTTTAATTTGAGGTGTAAATTATGTTATTCGCAATCCGTTTTTTAATTTCCCTTTAATTTTATTTTTCAGCCGCCGAGAGCGATTGCATATCAATGACGAAACGATAGCGCACATCCGATTTGATTGTCCGTTCATACGCCTCTTCGATTTTTTGAATCGGAATCATTTCAATATCTGAGACGATATTGTGTTCCGCGCAGTAATCAAGCATTTCCTGCGTCTCGCGGATGCCGCCGATGCCCGAACCGACGAGCGACCGATTGTTGCCAATCAAGGAGAAAGCCGCGACTTCAGCAGGTTTTTCCGGCACGCCGACGATGACCATCACGCCGTTCAAACCCAACAGGTTAAGATAGCCGTTTAGATCGTGCGCGGCGCTCACGGTGTCAAGAACAAAATCGAATTGTCCGGCGAGCCGTTTCATATTTTCCGCCTCTTTCGTAATCACAAAATTATGCGCTCCTAAGTCTCGCGCGTCCTGTTCTTTTGACGGCGATGTGCTGAAAACCGTCACTTCCGCGCCCATCGAGACGGCGAGTTTGACGCCCATATGCCCCAAACCGCCCAAGCCGACAACACCGACCTTTTGACCGGCTCGCACATCAAAGCGTTTGAGCGGCGAATAAGTCGTGATG
The DNA here is from genome assembly GCA_030448055.1 of Pyrinomonadaceae bacterium. Taxonomy (GTDB): domain Bacteria; phylum Acidobacteriota; class Blastocatellia; order Pyrinomonadales; family Pyrinomonadaceae. Next base: position 170,647 of record JAUJNR010000001.1, on the reverse strand, counting down.
CCCGCGCAGAGCAGCGGCGCGACCGCCGCCAGATTTTCCTGTTCGCGGATTTTCAAAGCGTAATCTTCGTCAACGACAATCTGCGACGAATAGCCGCCGAAAGTTGGAGTTTTTTCGTCCATTTCCGTGCTGTTGTAGGTTTGCGCGCAGTGAACTTGGCAAAATTGTTCGACTCCCTGACGGCAGTTTTCACAGGTGCGGCACGAATCAACAAAACAGCCGACTCCCGCATAATCGCCCGTCTTAAATTTCGTCACCTCCGCCCCGACTTGCTTGATGCGACCGATGATTTCGTGACCCGGCACCATCGGATAAATCGAATTACGCCAATCGTTGTGCGCCTGGTGTATGTCCGAATGACAAACGCCGCAATACATTATCTCAATCAAAACGTCTTTCGCGCCGAGCGTCCGCCGCTCGAATTCAAACGGCTCGAACCTCGATTCCGCACTTTTAACCGCATATCCATTCGTTTTAAGCATTTATATTCTCCCTCGTTTCTTTATCTTGAGTTTGGTTGGACAATCAAATTTAGTCAATCGTCCGAATAATTTTTAACTCAATCGCAGTCACCGATTTAACTTTTGACAGATGTCCGTCAACCTACCAACTTTATCGTCACCCGAAGATATTTCTCACCTTATCCATAAAACTCGCGTCCTGAAAATCAATGTCTTCGATTTCGGCGAGTTGTTCGAGAAGTTTGCGCTGTTCTTTGGTCAGAGTTTTCGGCGTAATCAAAGTTACGGCAACAAATAAATCGCCTTTGCCGCGCCCGCCGAGCGCGGGCATTCCCTGAGACTTTACGCGAAAGACCGTTCCGGTCTGCGTTCCCGCCGGAATTTTCAAATCTTCTTCGCCGTCCAAGGTTTTGACCTTTATTTCTGCGCCGAGAGCCGCTTGCGCGAAGGTAACGGGAACGGCAGAGTAAAGATTCGCGCCCTGCCGCTCGAAAACGTCGTGTTCTTTGACGTGAACGACGACATATAAATCGCCCGCCGCGCCGCCCTGCGTTCCGGCTTCGCCCTCGCCGCTGACGCGCAGCCGCGAGCCAGTTTCAACGCCCGCCGGAATTTTTACGTCGAGCGTTTTTTCCCGCTCGACGCGCCCCGCGCCTTTACACTTTTTGCACGGATTTTTGATGATTTGACCTTTGCCGCCGCAGTTCGGGCAAGTCCGCATCACCGAGAAAAAGCCCTGCTGGTAGCGCGTCTGTCCGCTGCCGCTGCAAGTAATACAGGTTTCCGGCTCGCTTCCTTTTTCCGTGCCTTTGCCGTCGCACACGTCGCACGTCTCAAGACGCGGGATGCGTAATTTCTCATCTTTTCCAGCAGCGGCTTCTTCGAGCGTGATTTCCAAATCGTAGCGCAAATCCGCGCCGCGCTGCGCCGCCGTCCGGCGCGAAGACCGCCCGCCGCCCTGTCCGCCGAACATATCGCCGAAGCCGAAAAGGTCGAAAATGTCTTCGATGTTCGAGAAACCCGCAGCGCCGCCGAAGCCCGCCGCGCCCGCGCCGACTCCTTGATGACCGAAGCGGTCGTAAGCCGCACGCTTCTGCGCATCGGACAAAACCGAATAGGCTTCCGCCGCTTCTTTAAATTTTTCCTCCGCCGTGTGATCGTCCGGGTTTTTGTCCGGATGATACTGAATGGCGAGTTTGCGATAAGCGGTTTTGATTTCCGCTTCGGTCGCCGTTTTGCTGATGCTTAAAATTTCGTAGTAATCGCGTTTGCTCATAAATTCTGATAACTTAAAAACTGAAAAATCCAAGTTTCGGATGCGAACTTGGACAAATTAGATTATAACCTTTTAAGGCGATAAGTGAGAAGCGAGATGTGAATGGTAAAAGCAATTCTCGTCTTTCATTTCTTACTTCTCATTTAAAAAAATGCTTCTTGTTATAGATAACTACGATTCGTTCACCTATAATCTCGTGCAGTATTTGGGCGAACTCGGCGCGGAGATGGAAGTTCGCCGCAACGACGCGGTTTCAATCGAAGAAATCGAAACCGAACTCAAACCGGAGAAGATTTTAATTTCGCCCGGACCGGGAACGCCCGATGACGCGGGCATTTTGCTCGAAGTTTTGAACGCTTACGCAAAGCGGATTCCGATTCTCGGCGTGTGTCTCGGACATCAGGCAATCGGGCAACTGTTCGGCGGTAAGGTCGTGCGCGCGCCCGTTCCGGTTCACGGCAAACCCGTCGAAATTCGGCACGACGGGCAAACGATTTTCAAGGATTTGGAAAACGATTTCCAAGCCGGACGTTACCATTCGCTGATAGTTGAGCGCGAGTCGTTGCCCGATTGTCTGGAAATCTCCGCCGAATCCCCGGACGGATTGATTATGGCGATGCGACACAAAACTTACCCGGTCGAAGGCGTGCAGTTTCATCCCGAATCAATTTTGACGACCGAAGGCAAAAAACTTTTGCGAAATTTTCTGCGGATTTGAGCCAACAAAAAGTGATTTGCGATTTGCGATTTGCGATTTGCGATTATAACTTGTAACTCGTTATGCCTCTTCTCAGTCGGCTTTACGAGACAATCGTTTTTGCGCGAAATTCGCTTTACGAAAAAGGCGTTTTCAAATCACACTCGCTCGGCGCAAAAACCGTCAGTATCGGAAACGTTACGGTCGGCGGCACCGGGAAAACTCCGCTCGTTGCCTTCGTCGCCCAAGTTTTAGCCGAAACAGGCGAAAAAGTCTGCATTCTCACGCGCGGTTACGGGCGCGAAAATCCAAGAAAACAAGTTTTGGTTTCCGACGGCGAAAAAATTACCGCCGATGTCAGAGCGGCGGGCGACGAACCGTTTGAACTCGCCGGTAAACTTCTCGGAAAAGCGATTGTCGTCGCCAACGCCAATCGTCTTGCGGCGGGAAATTGGGCGCGGCAAAAGTTCTCAGTTACGGCTTTTGTTCTTGACGATGCGTTTCAGCACCGGCGAGTGAAACGCGATTTGGACGTGGTTTGCATTGACGCGACGAATCCTTTCGGCAACGGCAAAACTCTGCCGACGGGAATTTTGCGCGAGCCTTTGAACAATTTAAAGCGCGCCGACGCGATTGTTATTACCCGCGCGAATTTAATCGAAGACGTTTCGGATTTGAAATCTCAAATCGCAAAATACAATCATATTTGCCCGATTTTCGTTTCGGAGAACAGAATTTCCAGATTGATTGATTTAAAGGATTTTCTCGCCAAGCCGTCAGCTTCGCCGAACGCTGTGGATAACCGACGACTGGCTGGCAGTTGCCTAGCCTTCTGCGCGTTAGGCAATCCGAATAATTTTTTCGAGCAACTGCGAGGCGAAAAATTTAATTTAGCCGCTACCAAAATATTTCCCGACCATCATTTTTACGCGCCGAAGGACATCGAAAAACTCGTTGCGAAAGCCAGACAAACAAACGCCGAGACCTTGCTGACGACGGCGAAGGACGCGGTTAAATTAAAAGATTTAAATATTGATTTGCCGTGTTTCGTGGCGGAAAGCGAAATAATTTTCAGGCGCGAAGACGACTTTCGCCGTTGGCTGTTAAATCCGAACAAGTAAAAGCATCTAAAAGTTATCAAAATAAATGAAGATGCGGAAAAAAGACAAAAACTTTTTCATTTCTCCAATTTTTCACTTTTTCACTTTATTTCCGTGCAGTCGCCCGCTTCGTTCCAGTCACAGACAAAAAGGTTTGGGGCAAATTCTCTGGTTTGTCTTCTGACATTTTGCCAAATCACCGAACTACCGTGCGTCTCGCGCGTCCAGCCGAGTTTACTGCGGTTGCGCCAAACGTATTCGTAGGCTTCTTTTTCGTCCGCGCCTTTTAGATGCTGGGCTTCGTGCAGCAGAATGGCGGCGCGTTCCGTGTCGTCCGCCGTGTAAACGAAGAAATCCGGGTAAACGGTCATTATCTCGAAAGGAAAATTAGTGGCGGCGTAGGCATTCTCAAATTTGGTCGAGGCGTTTAGCCAATTGTCGTTGGCGCGGTAACTGGTCAGGTAATTGAGCAGGAAAACTTCGCCGGCAAAACCCTTTTCCTTCAAAACTCCGACGGCGTTTTGAATCTGTATTTTTTCTTCGTATTTGAGCGTGTCGGAAGTGAAAATCATTGAAAGGTAAAAACCGAATAAAACGGCGATGCAGACGGCGGCGCAGATGACGGCGCGGCGAAGGATTTTTGATTCGACCGCCGGTTTGTTCGCGCCCTTCAGCGGGATGCTTGAAACTTCGATTAAATCGAATCGGCAGCGGGCGCATTCCGACGAGCGCGGGTTATTTACCAGACGGCAATTAGGGCAGCGTTTGTTCATTGATTTTCGTAAATGGGTTTCAGAGGACGACCCATTAGTAATTTAAAATAGCAAAGCGGTTTTCTTTCCGCACTTAAAATCGGACAAACTCGAATCTTTTTTCGCGCATCAAATTCCCAAGTTGCACAAATCATTCGTTCGAGATTAAGATTTCCGAAGTTAATTTTTTATTTATTAAGGAGTAAGCAAGTGAGATATATCAACTCCGCAATTTTTATAATTGCAATTTTAGCGTTTTCCAGCGTCGCGGCGTTCGCGCAGGAAACCGAAACGAAGGTCGTTGACGAAGTGGTCGCGCAGGTTAATGAAAGCGTGATTACGCTTTCGCAAATCAAGCGCGAGATGAACGAAGCGATTGATTCGCTCGTCAAAGAAGGCAAAAAATCGCCGGAACAAGCTAAAACAGAAGTCGAAAGCAAACAGGGCGAGTTGATTGCCCAGATTATCAACGAAGAATTGCTGTTGCAGAAAGGCAAGGAAATGGGCGTTGACGCGGATGTCGAAGCGCAAATCAACGGGCGGTTTCTGGACATTATGAAACAGCAGAATATCAAAACGCTCGACGCGCTTTACAAAGCGATGGGCGAAAGCGGAGTTGACCCACAGAACATTCGTGAGATGTGGCGCAAACAAATTGTCAAAGATATGGTTTTGCAGCAACAGGTTGACTCGAAACTTTATCAAGGATTTACGCCGAAGGAAATTAAAGCCTATTACGAAGCGAATAAAACGAAATTTACCAAGCCCGAAACAATCGGGATCTCTGAGATTTTCCTGAGTTTTGCCGGGCGTAATGAGCCGGAAGTGCGCGAAAAAGCCAAACAATTAGTGACGCAACTGCGCGGCGGCGCGGACTTCGGAAAGCTCGCCGTCGAAAATTCCGACCGTTCGAACGTCAAGGAAACCAATGGGAAAGTCGGCGCTTTAAATATCAAAGATTTGGATAAGACGTTTGCCGAGCCGCTGAAAAACGTCAAAGTCGGCGGCATCAGCGAGCCGATTGAATTGCCGGAAGGCATCGAGATTTTGCGCGTTGACGAGCGCACGAACGCCAGTTCCGAATCGTTTTTTGACGAAAAGAAGGTGCGTGAAAGTTTGACTTACGAAAAACTTCCCGAAGAACGCAAAAAGTTTATGTCAACTTTGCGCGGCGACGCCTATATCAAAATCAGCGAAAATTACCGCTCGCTCGTCTCGCCGGTTCTCTTCGCCGACGAACGCAAAGCGGAAGTAAAAAAAAGCGACAAGTGAACGAATTACGAATTACGAATTTCAAATTACGAATTGAAGAAAACTTTCCAGCACTCGTAATTTGAAATTCGCAATTCGTAATTGAATTTATGCGTCTCGATTTATTTCTAAAAGCCAGCCGTTTGATTGCGCGTCGAAGTTTAGCGCAGAAGTTTTGCGATGCTAACCTAGTCAAAGTCAATGCAGCCAAGGCGAAATCCTCGCGCGAAATTAAGCCGAATGATGAAATCGAGATAAAAAAAGGCAACCGTCTGACGCGCATCAAAGTCCTGCAAGTTCCCGCTCAAAAACAAATCGCCAAACACGAAGCGGCAAATCTTTACGAAATCCTCAGCGAAGAAACGCTTGCCGATAATTTGTTGGATCAACTTTAAAAATCTTTCGGATGCCGACGCTTTTATTTTTTGGACGCTTTTATTTTTTGGTTGACGCGGGCAGCAAAAACAATCCGAGCAAATAAAATATTATTGCGAAAAATTGAATGTAACCTGTTCCAGCGGAAAAGTGCGGCAAATCCAATAACCAAGTGAACGCTTCCTGAGTTGGATTTTCGATTAATCCGCTCCACCAATTCGCGCTTGCCGGCGCGGTAAGGCAAGACAAAAGCAGGTATTTTGCGACGAATGCAAGCGCAAAGACGCTGCCCAAACTCTGCAAAAGCCGTTTTCCGTGAAACTCGACAAACAGATTGTTCCAGAGCGTCCAGAAAAAACAGAATGCGAAAACCCAGAACGGCAAACCTCTCTCCGGCAATAGCGAATTAAAAATTTGCGTCGAGGCGAAAAAAAGCGCAAGCAGAACCACCGCGTTGGCGACGTTTTTAAGCGTCGGGAAATTTTCGGAAAACCAGCCGTCGAGCGTCAGCAAACCGGCGCGGAAAAATAAAATCAGCAAAAGCGTCGCGTAAATCAGACAGACGAGCGCGGGTTTGAGAAAAAGGAACGCATTGTCTTCCGCGCTCAAACGCAAACCGCCGAGCAAGGCAACCGTCAGAAATATAAACGGCAGAAAAATATATTGAATTTGACTGCCCGCTGCCGTCGTTCTTTGTTCTTCGTTTTTATGGTCTTTGGTTTTTAGTTCTAGGTTTTCGCCTTGTATTAAAATCCTGTTAGCTGACTCGGAAGTTTCTAATAATTCGCCGTCAACGACGAACAAATTTTCATCGCTCAATTCTTTGTCTTCGGACTTGGAACTTGTGACTTGAGACATATTTATTTTCTTTCGCGCAAAACCTTTAGCGGATTAAAATCGCTTGCCGTCACTTTCAAGCCTTCTTCAAATTCGTTTTTTAATTCGATTGGCGTTTTCAACTGCAGATTCGCGTCACCGGATTTGAAATTTTTGTCCAGCGCGATGACGCTGTTTGTTCGTTCCAAACCCGATTTGAAAAGCGCGTCGTCATTTGAAACTCTGCCGAAACCTTGCCGGTAAAAGCTGTAAGCGATGTAGAATTGCGTCTGCGCATCGCGCCGTTCCGGGTCGGCTTTCTCGAAATTATCGCGGGCGACGATGAAATTGTCCTGCCGGAAAGCCGCTAAACCTTCATTGAATTTCGCCCGGTCAATTTCGTAAGTTCCGATGGCGATTTGCGTTTTCGTCGTCACGTTTTCGATACTCTCTTGCGCTTTCGCCGGAACTTGTTCGAGCGATTTCGGCTCGACCCAATAAAGCCACGCGATAAAAATCGCATAAAATGCTCCCAGGACAATGCCTAAAATTTGAATATGTCTTTCCTTCACTGTTATAATTTGCCGGACGCTTTTAGAATACACCTTTTAATCATAAGTTTTCTATGAAAAAAATTACCGAAATTTTTATTCTGCTGCTTATCGTCTGTTCGATTTTCGCAGCGGCGACAAACGCCCAAAATTTGACGGCTGATGTAATAATCGTCAACGCGAATGTGCGAACAATGAACCAGACGAAACCGAACGCGGAAGCAATAGCCGTGATGGGCAATCGTATCGTCGCCGTCGGGACAAATGCGGAGATTCGCGCTTTGGCAAACGCGCAAACCAGAACGATTGACGCCAAAGGAAAACTTGTTTTGCCCAGTTTTAACGACGCGCACGTTCACTTTCTCGAAGGCGGTTTTCAATTGTCGTCGGTTGATTTGCGCGACGCGCAAACGCCCGAAGAATTCGTCCGCCGCATCCGGGAATTTGCCGCGAAACTGCCGAAAGGACGCTGGATTTTAGGCGGCAAATGGGATCACGAAAACTGGAAACCGAATAATCTGCCGACCAAAGAACTGATTGACGCGGCAACGCCCGACCATCCGGTTTTTATTGACCGGCTCGACGGTCATATGGCGCTGGCGAACAGTCTGGCACTGCAAAAGGCGAACGTGACGAAAGACACGAAAGATGTCGAAGGCGGTTTGATTGTGCGGGATGCGGCGGGCAATCCGACCGGCGTTTTGAAAGACGAAGCGATGGCTTACGTCAACCGCGTAATTCCCGAATTTTCTTTTGAACAAAAGCTCGAAGCCGCGCAAGCCGCCACCGATTACGCCGCCTCTTTGGGCATCACGAGCGTTCACGATGTTTCCGCCGGAACCGATGTCGGCGTTTACCAAACGCTGATGAATCAGGGCAAATTGAAAACGCGAATTTACGCCGTCTCGCCGCTTGGCGATTGGCAGCGTTGGAGTAAAGCGGGCGTGCGTGCCGCGTTCGGTTCGCCGATGCTGCGCGTCGGCGGTCTAAAAGGTTACTCGGACGGCTCGCTCGGTTCGACGACTGCCTGGTTTTTCGAGCCGTATTTGGACGACCCGAAGACTTCCGGTTTGGCGGTGGACATTCCGCCGATGTATGAGCGCGTGAAAAATGCTGACGCGGCGGGCTTGCAGGTGATGATTCACGCCATCGGTGATAAAGCGAACGACGAAGTTTTGAAAACCTTCGAGCGCGTGTCGAAAGAGAACGGCGGACGCGACCGACGCTTTCGCATCGAACACGCGCAGCATTTGCGTCTCGACGACATTAAGCGTTTCGGCGCGGGCAAAGTCGTCGCTTCGATGCAGCCGTTTCACGCGATTGACGACGGACGCTGGGCTTTCAAACGCCTTGACGCTAATCGCTTGAAAGGAACTTACGCTTTCCGAACGCTGCTCGACACGGGCGCAGTTCTGGCTTTCGGGTCGGACTCGCCGGTCGCGCCGCTCAATCCGCTGTTAGGACTTTACGCGGCGGTCACGCGCCGAACGCTGGACGACAAAAACCCGAACGGATGGATTCCCGAACAGAAAATTTCAGTTGAAGAAGCCGTCCGCGCTTTTACTTACGGCTCGGCTTATGCGGAATTTCAGGAAAACGAAAAAGGCATAATCGCTGCCGGAAAGCTGGCAGATTTAGTAATTCTGTCCGATGATATTTTTACAATCAATGTAAACGACATCGGCAAAACGAAAGTTGTAACAACCATCGTTGACGGACGAATCATCTATGAAAGTGCGGGTAAATAACCGCGCTTTCATTTTCGCGCGAGTTTTATAAAAATTATTTCTGCTATACTGTGTGAAATATAAATAAAAAACGGAGATATTTATTATGAAAAAATTTTTAGGATTAATGATTTTGGGTTTGGCTTCGGCGGGCGTTAATTCAGCGCAGACACAGCCGAAAATTGACGAGCCGAAACCGCCGGTGACGCAGGAGCAGTTAGACAAAGAAAAGAAAGAGAAAAAACCGTCGGCGAACGACAAAACATCGAAATTCGATGCGGACGGAAAAATAAAACGCGGCGCGGCAATCGGCGCGGCGAAAAAAGTTTCGCTCGCCGAGGCGATGAAAAATCCTGGCAAATACGCTAAACAGCCGATTTTGGTTGAGGGCGTAATCGTTCGCTCGTGCAAGATGGAAGGCTGCTGGATGGAACTCGCCCCGACGAAAATTGCTTCCGCCGTTCGCATTAAAATGAAAGACCACGCTTTTTTCGTTCCGCTCGACGCGGCTGGTTTGAAAGCGAAGGTCGAGGGCGTGATGTCGGTCAAAACTTTGAGCAAAGCCGAAGTTGACCACCTGATGAACGAGTACGGAGCGAAGTTTGACAAAATCAACTCTGACGGCACGGTTACGGAAATCTCGTTTGAAGCGACGGGCGTTGAACTGACAAAAAATTAATTCATCGGCTTGAATAAATAAAAAAGGCGAGCGATTTTATAAAATCGCTCGCCTTTTTTATTTTTGTAATTAAAGACAGATTATCTTATGGAATTTTAATCTCGCGTCCCGCCGGCAGAGCTGAACCCGGAAGCAATCCGTTATATTTAGCAATTTCGACCGCAGACACGCCTTCGCGCGCCGCGAGTTTCGCCACCGTATCGCCGGATTTGGCTTTCACCACACGGACTTTATTCGTCCGCGCAACAGGCGACGGAGTAGTCGGACGCGAATAATTCGTCTTTTGAACGCTGTTGCCTTTCGGAATCACGACTTTTCCTTTCGGCGCAGTCGAATTGCCGTTCGCCGCCTGCAGTTCCTGAACGCTGACGCCCGTGCGATTCGAGATGTTTTGCCAGTTTTCACCAGCCGTCGTTTTCGTAATGCTCGCCAGATTCACGCTCGCTTTCGGCAGTTTTTTGAAAAGGGCGACGACTTCGTTTGATTTTCCCTGCGGAACGCGAATGATATACGGTTCGGGCGGCGACATATTCGTGCGCAGTTCCGGGTTCAGGTAACGCAGATATTCGACCGTCGTATCGGAAGCCTGTGCCAGAATCCCTAAATTGGTCGAAGCCGGAACGCGAATTCGTTCATACAGTAATTGCGGCGCGGGACGGACGTGACCGAAGCCATATTGATTCGGATTGTTGGCGATCAAAATCGTCGCCAGAATATTCGGCACGTAATTGCGCGTCTCCCTCGGCAGATACGGGTAAGCCGCCCAAAAATTGGCGACACCAGCTTTGCGGATGGCGCGGTCAACGTTACCTTCGCCACAATTATACGCGCCCATTGCCAATTCCCAGTTTCCGCCGTAACGGTTCGCCAAAAACTTTAGATACCTGGCTGAAGCGGTAGTTGCCGCTTCAAAACTGTTGCGCTCGTCGAGATGCGGCGTGCGGCGCAGACCGTAGCGCGAACCCGTTCCCGGAATAAACTGCCACAAGCCTGAAGCCGAAGCCCAAGACATCGCCGACGGTTTCCACGCGCTTTCGACTTGTCCGAGCCAGGCGACGTTTTCCGGCACGCCTTCTTCGCGGAAAATGCGGCGCGCCATACGCATAAACATTCCCGAACGGTACAGTCCGGTTTCCATTGTCGCTTTTCCGCGTCCGCGATAATAATTGACGAATTGCTGAATCATCGGATGAACCTGAAAGTTGAATCCGAGCGATTTGTTCGAGACGGCGTATTGAATGTATTGATATTGCTGCTGCGCGACCGGATTGTTTTCGATTTGCTGTTCGTCGGGCGTGAGTTCGAGTTTCGCCAATTCGTCGAGCGGCGAAGCTTCAAATTTTTGTTCGTTGAAGCCTTGCGTCTGGTTGAATTGACCGGCAGCCGAAGCGATTAAAGGCGTATTGTTATTATTGGTTTCGACCGGCGCGGTTAAAATGTTTTTCGCTACCGCGTCCGACAATTTATAATCGTTGTCGTTCCAATTCCAACCGCACATTGCCGAAAGCGTTCGGATTTTTTGGGCGAGTTGTTTGTCGGCTGGAAATTCAATGTGGTAAACCGTATCAATCAACTGCGTATAGCAGCCTTGAAGTCTTTGATTACGACTGACGTTGACGCCCGACATCAGAAAAACTTCGACCGATTTGTTGAAATCCTCGCCGGCTTGCGGACGGCGGTTGTCCTGCATATTGAACAAACCTTGCTTGAAGAATTTTCCGGCTTCGCCTGTAATTTGGTTAAAACGGGCTTCGGTTTCCGTCACTTCGGGCGTTTGCCCGAAAGCAGCTAAAGCGGATATGAACAATAAAATTGCGGTTAAATTAAAAACTCTGAAAAGGCGTGTTTTCATCAAGTTCGTCTATACTCCTTTATTAAATATTTTCGGGGTTAGGGCGAATCGTTAAACGACCTAAATTATAAAATGTTGTGAAAATTCTAACGCCCGAGGCTTAGAAAAAGTTTCTTTATTATTGCCGGAATGTTTACTTTAGGAAAGAAAACTCTTATAAATTAACACGATTTAACAAACAGTGTCAAAAATTTGCGTGTTTTCTACTTCGCCGTCCGCGCCTTCGCTCGTTTGACCGGCTTCTTCTCCTGTAGTGCTGCCTGAAACACTTGGCGTACGTTTTCAACGAATATAAAGGTTAAATCCTCGGCGATTTCCTGTGGCAAATCTTCCAAATCGCGGCGATTCGGCTCGGGCAGAATTACCGTCTTAATATGCGCCCGTCGTGCCGCCAGCAGTTTTTCTTTGACTCCGCCGATGGGCAGGACGTTGCCTCTTAAAGTGATTTCGCCAGTCATCGCCACGTCTTTTTTGACGGCGCGCTGCGACAGAACCGACACGATTGCCGTCGCCAGCGTTATCCCTGCGCTCGGTCCGTCTTTCGGAATTGCGCCTTCGGGCAGATGTATGTGGATGTCGTATTTTTCAAAAGCGTCGTCCTCGATGCCGAGTTCGGCGGCTCTGGCTTTGGCGTAGGAAAACGCCGCCTGCGCCGATTCCTGCATCACTTCGCCAAGTTGTCCGGTCAATTGAAGTTTGCCTTTGCCTTTTGTTTTTAACGCTTCAATAAATAAAATATCGCCGCCGATGGCTGTCCACGCAAGCCCCGTCACCGTTCCAATTTCGTCTTTTTTCAAAGCGACTTCGGGGAAAATCTTCGGCACGCGAAGAAAATCTTTGACCGTATTCGCAGTAACTTTGATTTCTTCAAAATCGTCTTCGAGTTCAGCTTTTTTGCGGGCGATTTTGCGGCAGACTTTCCCGATTTCCCTTTCCAATTGGCGCAGCCCGGCTTCCTGCGTGTATTCGCCGATGATTTTCTGGAGCGCCTTGCGGTCAAATTTGGCGTCGTTTTTCTCCAATCCGTTTTCTTCAATTTGCTTCGGCAGCAAATGGCGGCGGGCGATTTCCAATTTTTCTTCTTCGGTGTAGCCGGACAAGGAAATAATTTCCATGCGGTCGCGCAGCGCGGGCTGAATTGTGTCTAAAACATTCGCCGTCGTCATAAACATCACGTTCGACAAATCAAACGTAACGTTCAAATAATTGTCCCGAAACGTCGAATTTTGTTCCGGGTCGAGAACTTCCAAAAGCGCGGAACTCGGATCGCCGCGAAAATCGGCGCCGACTTTATCAATTTCGTCGAGCATTATTAGCGGATTAGTCGTTTCGGCTTGCTGAATCGCTTGAATAATTCTGCCCGGCATCGCGCCGACGTAAGTTCGCCGGTGTCCGCGAATCTCCGCTTCGTCGTGCAGACCGCCAAGACTCAAGCGCACGAATTTTCGGTTCAGCGCGCGGGCGATTGAACGCCCCAGAGAAGTTTTACCAACGCCCGGCGGTCCAACCAGGCAAAGAATCGAACCCTTCGGTTTTTCTTTTAATTTGCGAACCGCGAGCGCTTCGACCATTCTTTCCTTGACGCGCTCAAGCCCATAATGATCTTCGTCCAAAATCCTTTCGGCTTTTTTCAAATTCAGATTATCTTTAGAAGATTTTGACCACGGAAGCTCGGTCATAATGTCGAGCCAATTCCTTAAAGTGGCGGTTTCAGCGGTGTCCGGGTGCATTCGCTCCAATTTTTTCAATTGTCTAAGCGATTCTTCTTCCGCCGGTTGCGGCATTTTCGCCTTTAAAATCTTGTCGCGGTACTGCTCAACTTCCTCGAAAAGCTCGTTGCCTTCGCCGAGTTCCGATTGAATCGCCTTTAATTGCTGGCGCAAAAAGTATTCGCGCTGCGAACGGTCAATGTCGGCGCGCGCCTGCGTGTTAATTTCCTGCTGAACCGTCAGAACATCAATTTCTTTGCTGAGCAAATCATTGACTCGGCGCAGACGCAAAATCGGGTCGAAATTATCCAGAACGCTCTGCGCGTTTTCGACTTTTAATTCGAGGTTCGAGGCGGAAAGGTCAGCTAATCTGCCCGCGTCGTCGAGATTAGAAATAATCGCCAGAACTTCCGGCGAAATGTTTTTACCCAAATTCGCCGCGCGTTCCATCAAAGAGCGGACGTTGCGAACCAGGGCTTCGACTTCCAGAGAATTCGTCGGCGCGAGCGGTTCGGGAATCGGCACAATACTCGCCTTGATGTATTCGCTGTCCGTCACCACCGATTCGACGCGGGCGCGGGAAAGTCCCTGAATCAAAATACGGATTCTGCCGTCGGGCAGTTTTAACATTCGCATAATAACGGCGACCGTGCCGACTTTATAAAGGTCTTCCTGCGTCGGTTCTTCCTTGTCCAAATCTTTTTGTGACACAAGGAGAATCATTCGGTTTTGGCTCAGTGCCTCGTCAACCGCTTTTATCGAGCGGTCGCGCGAGACGAACAGCGGCACTATCATAAACGGGTAGATTACGATGTCGCGCAGCGGCAAAACGGGCAAATCAGGCGGAATATTCATTTGCGGGTCGCCGAATTCAGTTTCGTTCAGCTTGTCAGTGAAATCTTCAATTTCATCCATATAAATTATGTTAGGGAAAATTGCGGAAAAGGGCAAAGGCGTGTGTGCGGCGCAGTTCGAGGCGCAGATTATAAAAATAGCATATTTTAGAGAACAAAAGGCAGCCATTTTGCGGCTGCCTTTTATAAAAACTAAAGTTAAAAAGTAAATTCGCGCGAATTATCTGTAATTTGTCGAACCGACCGCCGGTAAACCATAAAGTTTCGCTAAAACATTGAGTTCGGTGCGCAGCGTCGCCCAGATTGATTCGGGTTGTCCGCCGAAATTTCGTCTTTTCATTAAGCGGTCAACAGCGGTTGCCGTCGTTAAAATTTTCTCTGCTTCCGGTCTGTTTTCGCCGCGCGTATCGTTGTGGTCGAACTCGCGCCGCAACTCGTCGGTCGCGTTTTCTAATTCGCTGACGCGTTCGGCAATGTTGTCTTCGGCGCGGCTGCCGTCCAGACGGCTTCGGTCAAGCGATTTATTCAATTGCCCGGAAAAGGCGTCGGTTCTTTCTTCGATTCTCTCGAACAACTGTTCGACTTGCTGTTGGCTGATGCTTCTGATAATCGTAATTCGCCGGGCGGGAATCGTCGTTCGCACCGGCACGAATCTGTAAGAAGTCGCGCCGACTGCCGGCAATCCGTAAATTGCCGCCAAAGCGTTTAGCTCGGCGCGTAGTCTGACCCACGAGTTTTCCGTTTGTCTGTTAAAGTTTCGTCTGAGCATTATGCGATTTACTTCGGTCGCCGTATTTAGAATGTTGCGGGCTTCGGGTTTGTTTTCGCGCTGGGTGTCGTTGTGGTCGTATTCGCGCCGCAACTCGTCGGTCGCGTTTTCCAATTCGCTAACCCGTTCAGTGATATTATCTTCAGCGACGCTACCGTCCAGACGGCTTCTATCAAGCGATTTATTCAATTGATTGGAAAAAGCGTCGCTTCTTTCCTCGATTCTCTCCAGCAATTGTTCGACTTGCTGTTTTGAGTAAACCGTTCCGCGCGCTCTTCGCTGCGCGTAACTCGTATCAGCCAGCGCCGCAATCATTAAAAATGCCGCCAAGCCGACGAATAATTTGGATACGTTGTTTCTCATATTTTTTCTCCGTATTTTTAGGGCAGAGCGATTATATTTTGAGGAGCGTGTCGTCTCCGCCGAAGTTTGTGAATTGACGAGCGTCAATCGCTCGTTCGTGGTTTTAGACGTTGCAAATTTCCGAAAGGTTGAACAAATTTTTATCTGTGCCGCGTGTTTACTCGAACCATCTTTCGGTCATATCGCACCAAATCGCCAACCCGCGCCAATCGCCGAATTTTGCGTAATGTTCTTCAATTTGCTTGTCCGCGCAAATTTGTTCGCCGTTGTGTTTTTTGTAAAATTGCGAGCGCAGCCACGAATCGAGCGCGAGTCCGTCGTAACGTCCAACGAGTTTTAAGAGATTTTCCGCCGCGTAATCGCCAACGCCCTTGATACACTTCATTTGTTTTTTTAGTTCGTTGGTCGGCAAATCTGACGCGAGCCAGCTCTCGGGATTGATTCGCCCGCCCGCCACTTTTTCCGCGAGTTCGGCAAAATAGGCAGAGCGATAACCGGCGCGAATTTCATCGCGGTAAAATGCTGCTGAAACGCTTGCCATACGTTCGGCAGTTGGAAAAGCGCGTTTTCCGTCTCGCGCCGCTTCGCCTAATTTTTCGACCAGATTCGCCGTCATTTTTTTCGTTAGCGCCCACGAACAATTCGTCGTGCAGATAGTTTTCACCAAATCCTCGAAAACCGTCGGTGAGCGAAGCAGTCTGCCCGCATTCGTTTTATGAATCCAGGCAAGCGGCTTTTCGATTTGCGTGAATTTATAAAATTCACGCAAATCGTCGTCGAGCCGCAGAATGTGGCGCACGTCGCGCAGAATTTTTTCTTTTGCCTTTCGGTTCGTTTTCCCGCCTGCGATTTCGATTTTAATTTTTCCGTCCGCCTCGCTGATTTTTCCGGCAACCGGCTCGGTCAAATTCACATCTGTAAACACATAATTCAATCGCCAATTTGTTTGGTCAATTTCAAACGGCAACAATTCGTACCAGCCATGGCTGTAAATCGTGCGGCGAAAACTGAAATTCGCCGGCGCGTCGAGGAAAAGGTTTTTCGGCATATAATTTTTTCCGTAAATTTGTTCGGCTAAACTCGATGAGCCGCCGTCTAACTTGACTTAAAGGCAATTTTTGAATAATTGTTTTAGAACAAACAAAAACCCTATTGTTTCTCGGGTAATTTTAAGTAACATTTTTAATCGAAAATTAACGGCATTACCCTACCTTTGTCGTTTAGGTTGTTTCTCAGAAATTTAAATCGAATTTTAGCAAAATAATCTTTGCGGAGGAAAGCGTTATGATGAGCGTAAAGTCCCTTTTATGGCGACAAATTTTAAGCGCGTATTGTGTGATTTTTCTGGCAGCGTTTTCGGTTTCGGCGCAACAAGACCCGAATCCCGATTCGCTGACTCCAATTTTAATCAGCGAACCCGATTCGCTGCGGGCTTTAGCAAACGCTCCTGACAAATTCGGAAGCGGGAATTTTTCAAAAATAAAAAACCGCGCCTTTGAGCCGAATTCAAAAGTCGTGCTGTATGTCACGAATCTTGATTTGATGGCGGATGAAGGCGCGAACGCTTTCCGCGTGAATGTTGAAGACGCGCAAGGCAGACACTATCGTTTTCCCGTTCTCGACATTCAACGGCTTAACGGACAGGAATGGATTTACGCGCTGACTGTCGAGCTGCGGGATATTCTTGGTTTTCACACGCAAACTGCCGCCGAAGGCGATGTTTTAGTCAGCGTCGCGTGGCGCGGATTGGCGAGTAACCGCCTTCGTTTGGGATTCGGCGCAACCGGCGGCACGATTAAAGATGACACGGGCGCAGCGCCGTCGCCTTTTCCGAAGACGCCGATTAAGACTTCGGTAAATTCCGAACCGCCGAACGCAGTCGGTTATCTGTATTCGGGCGACCGAACGAGATTTTTGGAGCAGGCAACCTTCGGACCGACACCGGCATTGGACGAAAGAATCCGCCGCATCGGTTTGCGCATCTGGCTCGAAGAACAATTCAACGCCCAGTATCCGACTAATCCGTATCCAGATTTCCCTTTAATGCCGTCAACTGCTCCCCCTGATTGCAACGGAAATAATACTCCCCCCGACCCCCCGGACGTTCCCGCGACCTGTTCGCGCGACCGCTACACAATGTATCCCGTCCAAAACTGGTTTTTCAAAGAAGCCTTTTACGGCAACGCGCAATTAAAGCATCGCGTCGCCTGGGCATTGGGACAATTCTGGGTCATCTCCGGCGTTGACACGCAACAGTCAAGCTATATGGTTGCTTATCATCAGCTTCTAAGCAAAAACGCCTTCGGCAACTACCGGACGCTGATGAACGACATCACGCTCAATCCGGGAATGGGCAACTATCTCGATATGGTGCGCAGCACGAGAAATAATCCGAATGAAAATTTCGCCCGGGAGATTCTGCAGCTTTTCAACATCGGTTTGTTTATGCTCAATCAGGACGGCACTTTGCAGCTTGACAACAATAACCAACCGATTCCGACTTACGACCAGGAAACGGTCAATAATTTTACGAAAGTATTTACCGGTTGGCAGTTATGTGAAACTACCGGCGCAAGTTGCCCGAATCGAACTCCGGGCGCGCCAAACTATAAAGACCCGATGCTGCTCAACCAAAACAATCACAATGTCCAAGCGAAAACTCTGCTCGATTATCCGAACGCCGTTAATAAAAACATCGCGGCTAATTTAAACGGCAACGTCGAAATGCAATTGGCGCTTGATAATATCTTTTATCATCCGAACGTCGCGCCGTTTGTCAGCCGAATTTTAATTCAGCATCTGGTTACAAGCGATCCGACGCCGGCTTATGTCGGGCGCGTCGCGGGAGTTTTCAACAATAACGGTTCGGGCGTGCGCGGCGACTTAAAAGCGGTTGTCCGTCAGATTTTGCTCGACCCGGAAGCGCGCGGCAATGTGAAAACCGACCCGAACTACGGCAAGCTGCGCGAGCCTGTTCAACTGGCGACAAATCTGCTGCGACACTTCGGAGTTCGTTCCGCCAATCCCGGCACATCGCAGAGCGACGGTTATATCAACCCGCAAGTCTCTAGTATGGGACAAAATACGTTTTACTCGCCGACGGTTTTCAATTTTTACTCGCCCGATTACGTCGTTCCCGGACCGGGTTTGAACGGACCTGAATTCAACATACTGACCACCGGCACGGCGATCAACCGCACTAATTTCGTAAATACGATGGTTTACAGTCAGATAGCCGGCGGCTCGACAAACGCGCCGCTCGGAACGTCAATCAATCTGGCTGAGATGCAGGCTTTAGCGGCGGCTGACACGACGAGCAACCGGCTTCTCGACACGCTCAATACGAAAATGATGCACGGCACGATGACGGCGCAAAACAAGGCGACGATTATGACGGCGGTGCAGGCGCTTCCTTCGACCGACCCGCTCGGTCGGGCGCGGGCGGCAATTTATTTAATAGCGACATCGTCGCAATACCAAGTGCAGAGGTAAAAAACTATGAAACAAGATAGAAGAGAATTTATAAAAAAATCAAGTTGCGCCTTGGGTATGGCGGCGATAGCGACGCAGGTCGAGCATTTCGGATTGATGTCGGCTCTGGCGCAGAAAACTGACGACGGAATGGATTTCAATCCGCCGAGCGATTACCGCGCTCTGGTCTGCGTGTTTATGGCGGGCGGCAACGACGGTAACAACACCGTTATTCCTAATCATTCGGACGCGAGTTTGAGCAACTATCAATCTTACGCCGCTGCGCGAAGCGCACAGGGCTTGGCGCTCGCGCAAAACACGCTGCTGCCGATCAGCGTTCCGCGAATGAACAATTTAACTTACGGGTTAAATCCGAATTTAGGAATTCTGCCGCCCAGCGGAACGACGATTATCAACAACGGCATCCACGAGCTTTGGGCGCAGGGCAAAATGGCGATTGCAACGAACGTCGGAACGCTGGTCGCGCCGATGACCAGAGCGCAGTATCAGAACGGTTCGATTCGCCGACCGTTTCAACTGTTCTCGCATTCCGACCAGGTTTCGCAGTATCAGGGCGGTCGCGCCGACACGCCGGTCTATACGGGCTGGGGCGGAAGGGTGTCGGATTTGCGAACCGCGCCGGACAATCCGGGCGGTTTGATTCCGATGATTACTTCGATAAACGGAGCGCAGTTGTTCACCGCCGGAAACACGACTCTGCCGTTAGCCATCGCCAGCGCGACGACTCCTTTAGCGCAGGTGTTGAATCCGCAGGGCTTCAACACGACGGCGGCGTCGCAGGCGCGGCTGGCGGCTTTCAATCAACTGCGAACTCAGGATTTGGGAGCGAATTACATTAAAGCGGCGAGCCACATCACCGACCAGGCGATGATTGCCAATCAAGCGTTGGGCAGCAATCCGCAGGAAGTGACGGTTCCCTTCCCGACGACGACCATCGGCAATCAATTGAAACAGGTGGCGCGGATTATCAAAAAGCGCGGCGATTTGGCTGTCAACCGGCAGATTTTCTACGTGCAAATCGGAAGTTTCGACACGCATAACAACCAGATTGCCGGACAAGGCAATTTGCTCGCGCAATTCAGCCAAGCGGTTCGCTCGTTTAACGACGAGATGATTGCGCAGGGTGCGTCAAACAATGTCACGCTCTTTTCGATGTCCGATTTTTCGCGCACATTGAATCCGGCGGGCGTCGGCGCGATAGTCGGTTCAGACCACGCCTGGGCAAATCATATGTTCATTATCGGCGGCGCGGTGAACGGCGGTAATTTCTACGGCGTGAATACGTCGAACGGAACGCCGTATCCGACCTTGACGATGAACGGTCCCGACGACGCCGACAGCGGATCGGGCGCGCGCGGGCGCTGGATTCCGACCACTTCGGTCGAACAATACGCCGCGACTCTGGCGCGTTGGTATGGATTGCCGGAAGCGGATATGCAGACGGTTTTCCCGAACTATAATAACTTTCTGGGCAACACCAACCTCGGCTTTATGCAGCCGTAATCGGTTTCGGTATTTTTCAAATAAAAAGCGGCGAAAAGTTTTTAATGTTTTCGCCGCTTTCTTTTTTATAAAACAGTTGTTTAGCTTTCTATTGACGATAAAATGCGTAAAATTTCATCGCCATATTTCTCTACTCTTTTCTCGCCCAAACCTTTGACTTGCAAAAGGTCTTCGGGCGATTTGATCGTCATCGCCGCCATCTGCATCAGCGAATCGTTGTGGGCGATCAAATACGGCGGCACTCCGTCGCGGCTAGCCCGCTCGTTGCGCCAACTACGCAAAGCGTTATAAGAATTTTCCTGTTCGGCGGTTAATTTGGCAGGTTCGGGCGTAAGTGCGACGGGAGTAGATTCCCTTTTCGGTATGGGCGATTTGATTGTTTCAGACGCTACAATATTTACGTTCTGCGCCGCATCGCTTTTTTCCGAACGGCGCGGTGTTTCCGTTGCCGTCCCCGAATTTTTCTCTTCGTATAAAACCAAAACCGTCCAGAAATGCGTTTCACCGCCCACGATTGAGGCGAAAACCTGCTGCGGATTGACAGTCTCTAAAAAGCTGTTCAGTTTCGTTTCATCAAAATCGTTTTCCAAATGAATTTTGAAAACTTTGCATTTCATTTTTTCATTCGACGGCGCGAATTATTTTTCAACCGAGAATAACTAAACTTCTTTGTATTCCGAATCAACGTCTTCACCCGACAGTGCGACGCGGTAGTTTTTCGACTGCTTTTGTTTCGTAATCAATAAATCGTCTTTCGTTTTCAGCAAATCCGCTCGATTGTAAACCGAAAGCTCGAAATTGTAGCCGTGCGTGATAGCGTCTTTCGGGCAAGCCTCAACGCAGAATCCGCAAAAGATACAACGCGTGTAATCAATGTTGTAAACTTTCGCGTAACGCTCGTCACGCCCGATACGTTCTTCATACGGGCGCGGGTCGGTTTCGGCTTCGATGTAAATGCACTCGGACGGGCAAGACGCCGAGCATAAATAACACGCCACGCATTTTTCCTTGCCGTGTTCGTCAACGTGAAGCAGATGCATTCCGCGATAGCGCGGCTGAAACGTTACGGGGTCGTCCGGGTATTGCACCGTCCATTTTTCTTTCGGAATTTGTGAAATCGTATTCGCCATACCTTTAATGACGGCTGTGGTTGATCGAATTACGTCGCTGATTAATGACATTCTTTTCCTCTCAATAAACTGACTGCTAAAATTATAGCAAGAAAAAACTCGCCTCTCCAAAATTGAAGCGAGCAGATTGTTTTCATTTAAACTTTAATTTGGTATAAACCCTGAAAATCCGACGATCAGCACAAAAATATAATAGATTATGCCGATTAAAAAGAATAATCCGCCGAGAACCATTCCGACAATCGCCATCGTTTTTCCGCCGTATTGCGCCGGGTTGCTGTTGGCGTTTTTCATACCGAGAAAGCCGGTAACTACCGCTGCGATTCCCGTGAGAGGCGAAACGTAACAACAGACGGAAAGAATTCCCAAAGTTAAGGAGATAATCGGCAGCGTTTGATTTTGTCCCTGACCGGCGAGGGGCGGCTGAAATGGCGTGTTTGCATTCATCTCCTGATTTTGCCATTCGGCGACAGGCGCGGGCGGCGGATTCCATTCGGCTTGCTGTATCGGCGAATTAAACGGCTGCTCGGCGCTGCCGAAAGGCGACGGCGGCTGAAACGGCGATTGCCCGAAAGATTCCGGCTGCCCGCCGAACCTTGGTTCGGCTTCTTTAATCGGCGGCTTCGGCGGGTCGAACGGCGAAGCGGCTGGCGGCTGATATTGCGGCGGCATCGGATTCTGAAACGGCGAAGGTATCGGTTTGTTGTCCTGATTGCCGTAAGGCGACTGCGCGGAAAAATCGTTCGGAAACGGTTTTGAATCGAACGGCGACGAGGACGCGTTTTCCTGCGAAAAACCCTGATTTATCTTGGTAGTCGCATCGCTCGAACTCGTTTCCGATGACGATAAATTCTCGAAAACCGGAGGACTTAAAGCAGGTTTGTTAAATTGCGCGGGCGCGGAGTAATCGGTCTGACTCGCCAGTTTCGGTTCGATAAGCGGCGCGGAAGGCGCGGGCGGCAAATCCAATGCCGGCACGTCTTCGGCTCTGCCCGATTTTAATTCTTCTCTTGATTCGCCTTGCGGCACGAGTATAGTCTTTTGCGCGTCGGGGTTATCCGGCAGCTGCAAAACGTCTTCCTCTTTGGCTCTCGGCGGCTGACTCGCTATCACGGTTTTAAACGGGTCGTGCGGCGGAATCGCCGCCGCGATGTCGTTTTGATTTCCAATTACCGTTTTATACGGGTCGGCGGGCGGCGCGTCGTCAACCAACAAAGTGCCGTCGGTTTGGCAGTATTTCATTCCGTCGGCAAAAGTTCTGTCGCAAGTCGGGCATTTTTTCATAGTTGTAATTAGTCAGGGAAGTCTGGAAAGTTTTGGAAGTTTTGGAAGTTTAAGCGGCTGATGTTCTAGGTTTCTGAAACTTTTCAGACCGTTTAAACTTCCTAGACTTTTTATACTCTTATGCTCAAACTAATTCAAGTTTGCTAAAGAAATACGAAATCTCAATCGCCGCATTTTCGTCAGAATCCGAACCGTGAACCGCGTTTTCGCCGATTGAACCGGCAAACTCTTTTCGCAAAGTTCCCTCGGCGGCTTCCGCCGGATTAGTCGCGCCCATCAAATCACGCCACGCTTTGACGGCGTTTTCTTTCTCCAGCGCGAGAACGACGCACGCGCCGCTCGACATAAATTCCGTCAACTCACTGTAAAACGGACGCTCGGCGTGAACGGCGTAAAAACCTTCAGATTGCTTTTTAGATTGATGAATCAATTTCATCCCGCGAATCTGAAAGCCGCTCGACAAAATCTTGTCAATAATTTTTCCCGTATGCCCTTTCGCTACTGCGTCGGGCTTGATAATTCCAAATGTTAAATTGCTCATTGTTTATTATTTTTCTTTTTCCTTTTAGGTTTATTTTGTTCCTTTGGCAATTCTTCCAGAGGTCTTTGTAAAAGTTTGTCTGAATTTTTCACTTCTGGAGTTTGAACTGTTTGTGTTGCTATGGGCTTCAAAAGGTCTTGGTCAATCGGCTCACAATTTTTACATTGTAAAGCAACATCGAGTTGCATCTTATAAATTATCCAATAATCAGATACTAGAAGCCATCTCAAAAATAGTTTGATAAACTTCGCTCTATGTCACGACGCGAAGAATTAACCGATGAACAATGGTCTTTGATTGAACCGTTATTTGATAAACCGCCCGTTGTGGTGACCCGCGGACGACCGCGCAGGTCTGAACGCGAAGTCTTGAACGGAGTGCTTTGGATACTACGTTCCGGCGCCAGATGGTGCGACTTGCCCGAAAGATTTCCGTCATACCAGACTTGCCATCGCCGTTTCCAGGAATGGGTTAAAGACGGGCGATTGCGAAAAGTGCTGGAAACGCTTGCCGATGACTTACAG
Organism: Pyrinomonadaceae bacterium; assembly: GCA_030448055.1. GTDB lineage: Bacteria > Acidobacteriota > Blastocatellia > Pyrinomonadales > Pyrinomonadaceae. Next base: position 146,941 of record JAUJNR010000001.1, on the reverse strand, counting down.
GCTCGCGGTAAATTGGATTTATCCGAATGCTTTATTGACGGAACCTTTGTTTCGGCTAAAAAAGGGGGCTTTTGTGTCGGAAAGACCAAGCGGGGCAAAGGTATGAAGCTCATGGCAGTGGCAGACCGCTTTGGTCTTCCTCTCGGCGTCCACACTTGCTCTGCTTCGCCGCACGAAGTCAAACTTGCCCGAGAAACTGTTTGCGAGCGGTTCACCGATGAGCGACCCGAAAAGATGATTGGCGATAAAGCATATGACTCTGACCCGCTCGATGCGGAGTTGGCGAAACTCGATATTGAACTGATTGCGCCGCATAAAGCCAACCGCAAAAAGGCGCAGACGCAGGACGGCAGAAAACTTCGCCGTTACAAACGCAGGTGGAAAATTGAACGCCTCTTTGCGTGGCTGGGTAACTTTCGTCGGATTGTGGTTCGCTACGAATATCATTCGGACAATTACTTAGGCTTTGTTCATCTGGCTTGTATCGTTATTTTGTTGAGAAACTATTTTTGAGATAGCTTCTAAAAATTTATCATATGGCGTTAATGTTATTTCAATATCGTATTCACCTTCGATTAACTCTAGTTGATAATGTCCATCATCGTTCGTTCGAGTCACAATAATTTTACCGTCAAAACTTTTTGCTTCGACCTTGGCATTTGGTATAAGCGCACCCCATTTATCTGTTATAGTTCCGTTCAAAATTGCTTTTTGAGCGTTTGCAAAAACAACGAATCCAAAAAATCAAAACTAAAACACGCAAAAATTTCATAATCTAAGTAGTCGTTCACAAATAAACTGAACTATGTTTGAAGCCTGAAAACCTGATTTGCAGGCTTTTTCCAAATGTCGAAAGGGCAAGGCTAACCGCATATTGCAAATGCGCTTTCGACTCATAATCTTCCGCCGCCAACCCTTCGTATTTCAATTTGCGCCAGAGTGTTTCCGCAATGTTCAAATGCGGTGAATATGTTGGCAGATAAAAGATGAACAATCCGCGCCCTTGCCACGCCCCGATCCGTTCACGCATCTTTTTGCCCGTGTGAATCCGCGCATTGTCCAAAACGACAACTGTCAATTTTGAAAGCGAAAACGAAAACCGTTCTAGTTGTTCGACCACAAAAGCGGCATCTATCTTCTCTTCGCTCGTCGCCATCCAACTTTTATTCGAGCGTGTCAACAACCCGAAACAATTGATGCCTGTGCCTTTCTCAGACGACATCGAAACTTCTTCGTCACCAAACTGCCAACCATACGGCACGTTCGGCTCCAAGGCGACACCCGCTTCGTCGCCGTAATACAAATCAATCTCGCCGCTTTCGCTTAACCGCTCCATTTCGCCCAACAGCTCACGCTTTAGCCGATAAACCCCTGCCGGCGGTTTCTTTTTCAATCGCTTTCTAATTCGTTTGAAGCGGCAATGGTTTTTTCAAAAATCTTTTGAGCGTCGGGGTCGAAAAGGGGTTTTGCAGCTCGGCTTCGAGTTCGGTGCGCGCCAGACCGATGCGCTGACGGGAACGAATCACCGCCGCCCGCACACGATTCAAATCGGTTGCCGCGCTCAGAATTGCCCGCCTTCCGCGCCCCGGACGCATTTTTAATCCCTCAGTGCCTTCGGCTTCAAAACGCTTGACCCACCCGTTCACCGTGATTTTATGGCAACCCAACAAGCGGGCGATTTCACGGCTGGTGCGTTTCTCGCTTTTGAGCAAAATCATTTGACAACACTGTCGAAAAGCGTGACTTTTGCCGCTTCGGTAACCATCTATAAGTTCCTGACGTTGCGCGTCGCTCAATTGAATAACTTTCGTTTTACCCATTATGCGAAATAGTATAGCCTATTTCTGCTCGACTACTTACCTCATTTGAAACAATTCTTTTAGCTCTGATGTAATGCGCGTCGGCTTCAAAGTCTCACGGTTAACCAGTTTTTATCTTTCTAAAACGATGCCTGTCGGCTTCGATAACAATGAACGCCGACTTCAATTCGTGTTCATCGTATAAACTTAAAACTCTTTCGAGTTCGGCGTGAACTTCATTGATACTCGACAGCAAAATTCGCAAATATAAAACGCCGCTTCTGATGCCTTTGACGAAAACCAGATTTCCGTAATCCCGGTCGCGTGTGACAAAGACGCGATTTAACTCCAGAGCCTTTTTCAAATTCTCTTCATCGGACGCTTGCGCCATTCCGAGTTCGGCGACGCGCACGACATCGTACTGCAAGTTAATCAAAAACCGCGCCATCGTTTCATAAACGTCCTGGTCAAGCAATAATCTCACACGGCAATTTTTATGTCTTCCGCCGATACGAGCGCGATGGCGTAATCAACACAAGCCCTAATGTCTTCAGTTTTCAAATCCGGGTAATAATCTTGTTTTATCTCGTCGAAAGATAATCCTTCGTTAATCAATTCCAAAACATTTTGCACGGTGATTCGAGTTCCCGAAACGCACGGTTTGCCGAAATGAATGTTTGGATTTACTGAAATTCTTTCGTTCATATTTAATTGAATAATTCTTTTAGCTCTGATGTAATGCGCGTCGGCTTCAAAGTTTCGCGGTCAATCAAACACCAAACGCTCCTCGCTTTCACCAATAAATCTTCGCCGCGCCTGATTTCGGTAAATCTTTCCCAACTGATTCGTGTCGGTTCGCCGACCCAAGTTTTGACGATGATTTCTTCCGTTTCAAACGCCTGTTTTTTGTAATCAATTTCGTGGCGCGTCACCATCCAAACGTATTTCGCGCGCGTCGTTTCGGTTGTTGCCGAAAACCAATGCGCGACGGCGACATCTTGAATCCATCTGACATATGCCACATTGTTGACGTGACCTTGCGCGTCTATATCTTCGGCGGAAACACGAAACGAATGCGAAAATTTCATTAAAAGATTTTTTGAAAATCTAGCCGTGCGCCGACGTTCCCAAAACTTCCTGCACGGCGCGCCCGATGTCGGCTGGCGATTCGACGACGCGGATTCCCGCTTCGGTCAACGCCTTCATTTTTTCGGCGGCTGTGCCTTTGCCCCCGGAAATGATTGCGCCCGCGTGTCCCATTCGTCTGCCCGGCGGCGCGGTTTGTCCGGCGATAAAGGCGACGATTGGTTTTTTAACATTATCTTTGGCGTATTCCGCCGCGTCTTCTTCGGCAGTTCCGCCGATTTCGCCGATCATCACAATCGCGTCGGTTTCGTCGTCTTCCTGAAACAGACGAAGCGCGTCCGTGTGATTCGTGCCGATGATCGGGTCGCCGCCGATGCCGATGGCGGTTGATTGTCCGAGTCCGAGAGCGGTTAATTGTCCGACGGCTTCATACGTCAAAGTTCCGCTTCGGGAGACTACGCCAACGCGTCCTTCCTTGTGGATGTGTCCGGGCATAATGCCGATTTTGCATTTCCCCGGAGAAATAATTCCCGGACAATTCGGACCGATTAATCTGGTATTTTTATCTCGCAGAAATTCTTTAACGGCGACCATATCGGTGACGGGAATGCCTTCGGTGATGCAGACGACGAGCGGCAGTCCGGCAGCGGCGGCTTCCATAATCGCGTCAGCCGCGAACGCCGGCGGCACATAAATTATCGAAACATTCGCGCCGGTTTCCGCAACCGCATCGGCGACCGTGTTGAAAACCGGAACGCCTTCGTGCGTCGTTCCGCCTTTGGCGGGCGTGACTCCGCCGCCGACATTCGTGCCGTATTCAATCATCTGCTGCGCGTGAAAAGTTCCCTCTTTGCCCGTGATGCCCTGCACAATCAAGCGCGTATTTTTATCAACTAAAATGCTCAAATTTTTTCTCCCGTTCGGAATTTAGGTTGGTTAAAACAATGGCAAAGTATAACACGAGGCTCGCCGGAAAAGAAAAAAACGAACCGCGAAATAATACGCGCGATACGAATTAAACCGAGAATTCCCTCGTATCGCTTCGCGTTATTTCGCAGCTTGATTTTTCGTCGTCTTGATGGAAGAACACTGAATTTCGCGCTCGGCAACTTTTCATCGAAACATTTTCGTTAACATTTACGTTTGCCATTTCGTCTAAGTATTCCAGAGCGGATTCACAATTCACAATTTTCCGGTTGGAACTCGACCACTTGTCGGCAATACAAAAGCATTGAAACGCCGACGTTTCTAAAGATTATGAGGCAAGTTTATACATTTTACGCGGACGCTTTTCGGATTGCTCTCCAGTCAATTCTCGAACACAAACTCCGCGCCGTTCTGACTCTGCTCGGTGTCATTATCGGCGTGGCATCGGTCGTCGTCGTCGGCGCTTCGATTAGCGGTTTGAATTCTTACGTGACGGAAAAAGTGGCGAAGGTTTTGGGCGCGAATCATTTTATGTTTGCGCGGATGGCTTCAAACGGTCGGTTGTCCGAAGAAGAATATGAACGGCGCAACCGGCGGAATAAAAAAATTGAATGGGAAGAATACGAATACGTCAAAGCCAACTGCGCGAAATGCACCGAAGTCGGAGCGCAAAATAACGCCGGCACGGACATCACTCAAGACGGGCTTGAAATGCCTTCGACCAGAATTCTCGGCGTAACGGCGAATATGCGCGAAATCGAAGACAAGACAATTGCCGAAGGTCGCTTTATCTCGAATGAAGAAGTGGTGCGCTCGGCGAAAGTTTGCGTTATCGGCACGGATGTCAAAGAAAAGTTTTTCCCGAACGAAAACGCGATTGGTCGAACTCTGAAGATTCGCGGAATGCCGCTGCAAATTGTCGGAATGGAAGAAAAACGCGGCTCGATGTTCGGCAATTCGCAAGACCGTCACGTTTATATTCCCGTCACTCTGCATCTGCAAATGTTCGGGCGCGGCAACGGCATTCAGCTTCACGGAAAGTCTTCCGAACGAGAAACTTTGACGGCGGCGATTGAAGACGCGCAGACGGTTTTAAGAAACAAACGCAAACTGATCGGCAGCGAAGAAGATACGTTCAGCGTCGTTGACGTCGAAGGCGTGAACAATCAAATAGATCAATTCACGGCGGGCATCGCGGCGGTCGTCGTGCCGATTACGCTGATCACGCTGGTCGTCGGCGGAATCGTAGTGATGAACATAATGCTCGTTTCCGTCACCGAAAGAACATTTGAAGTCGGACTCAGAAAAGCTCTGGGCGCGACGCGCAAACAAATTCTGCTGCAATTTTTAATCGAATCGTCGGCGCTCTGCGTCGCGGGCGGAATTTTAGGAATTGTGCTGGCGGTCGGCGTCACCGAACTGATCACGTTTTTATTTGAAATCACGATGACCGTTACGATTACTTATATCGCTTTAGCGGTTATCGTTTCAAGCGTTATCGGAATCGTCGCCGGGCTTTATCCGGCTTGGAAAGCGGCGCGGCTCGACCCGATTGTCGCGCTGACGAAAAACTAATGAAAAAATTAAGGTCAAAATTCGCCGCGTCATTATCATTTGAAGTTTTGCGGATGGCGTTAGACAGTATCCGGGCGAATAAATTTCGCTCGTTTCTGACGATTCTCGGAATCGTTGTTGGTGTGATGACGGCGATTGTCGTCGCTTCGATTTTAACGGGTTTGCGCCAATCAATCGTCGCAATGATTGAAGAATACGGTACGAATAACATTTACGCTTTTCATCTTTCGACGGGTTTTGGTCCCGACGACCGTTCGGAACGCTCGCGCAAACCGCTGACCGAAGAAGACGCCGAAGCGATTTTAAATCAATCCGGCGCGGTCGAAGACATCGCGCTGGTCGCGCCCGGCATCGGCAATTTCGGCGCGGCGAGTTTTGACGATAACATCACTTACGAGGGCAAAAATTATCGCCGCGCCAACACCGACGGCGTTTCGCCGAATTACGATGAAGTTTGCAATCTCACATTGCGCGAAGGCAGATTTATCACCGAAGCCGACAATCAACAGCGGCGCAATGTGTTGGTCATCGGCGTGAACGCGGCGGACGCGCTTTTCCCGAATAAAGAAGGCGAGATTGTCGGACGAGTCGTGCGGATGAACGGCACGACGTGGGAAATTATCGGCGTGATGGAAAAACGAAAGGCGGGATTTTTCGGTGAAAACGAAGAAGACAGCAAAGTTTTCCTGCCGTATCGCACCGCCCGCAAAGCCGCGCCGCAACGCGATTATCTCCTTCACATCATCAAAGCAAAAACCGACCAGGTGCAAACCGCGCTGCTCGATTCGGAAGCCGTTCTGCGCCAGCGCCGCGAAGTAAAATACGGCGAGCCGAATAATTTCGACATCAAAACGGCTGACAATTTTATCGAACAATTCGACTCGGTAATCGGCGGCGTTGGTTTAGCCGCGATTGCGATTTCGTGTCTAGGCTTGCTGGTCGGCGGCATCGGCGTGATGAACATTATGCTCGTTTCCGTGACCGAACGAACGAAAGAAATCGGCATCAGAAAAGCCATCGGCGCAACAAAAGGCTCAATCGTTTTGCAGTTTTTATTAGAGGCGATGACCTTAACATTTTTCGGCGGCATCATCGGCGTAACTTTAGCCGTCGGTATCAGCAATCTCGTGATGCTGATTATTCCGAGCCTTCCAGCTTCGATTCCGCTGTGGGCAGTGGTTTTAGGTTTGACCGTTTCAATCGGCGTCGGCTTAATTTTCGGCGTTCTCCCGGCGCGCAAAGCCGCCAAACTCGACCCGATTGAGTGTCTGCGCTACGAGTAAAAAATCTTCAGGAAATTTTCACCACAAAGACACAAAGGACACAAAGGGAAATTAAAAATTCATATTGGAATCTGCATCGCCAATTTCCCCGTCAAGAATTAAACCAATCAAGGAACAATTAAAAAAATCTTTGTGTCCTTTGTGTTTTTGTGCCTTTGTGGTGAGAAATCTTTTATAATCAAATCGCTAATGAGCATTCGCATCGAAAAAAGCGGCGTTCTTTCCACGATTCAGGATTTGGGCAGAACGGGTTTTCGGCGTTTCGGCATCAACCTGAACGGCGCGATGGATAAAACCGCCGTTCGCCTTATCAACATTCTGCTCGGCAACGATGACGTGGAAGCCGTTTTGGAAATGCACTTTCCCGCGCCCGTTTTACGATTTGAAGAACCGGCGACCGTCGCGCTGGGCGGCGCGGATTTCGGCGCGACGCTTGACGACGAACCGATTGAAAACTGGCGACCCGTTTCGATCAGGCAAAATCAAACTTTAAAATTCACCCGAAAAGTTTTCGGCAATCGCCTTTATCTGGCGGTCAAAGGTAATTTTGCAATCAACGAATGGCTCGGCAGCCGAAGCACAAATCTCGCGGCGAACATCGGCGGTTTCGACGGCAGAAGTTTAACGAAAGGCGACAGATTATTTTTCAAACAACGAACAAACGGCAAACGGCAACCGACAAATTATAAACTTTCAAAAAATTTGATTCCGCATTACAGTTCGCATCCGACGGTGCGCGTCGTCGCGGGCGTGGAGTTTGAACGGCTGACGGCTTTGAGCGAGCGCGATTTTTTCAAACGCGATTTTGCAATCAATCAGAATTCAAACCGAATGGGTTTTCGCTTGACGGGCGAGCCGCTTTATTTGATTGATAAAATCGAACTCGCGTCCTCAGCCGTTGATTTCGGCACTGTTCAATTATTGCCCGACGGACAAATGATAATTTTAATGGCTGACCATCAGACATCCGGCGGTTACCCCAGAATCGCGCACGTCGTCTCGATGGATTTACCGATTCTTGCACAGCTCGGCGCGGCGGACAAAATCAATTTTCAAATCGTCTCAACGGCGAAAGCCGAAAGATTGCTTTTAGAGTTTGAAAAGAATTTGAATTTATTGAGAATCGGCGTAAATTCTAAATATGCTTTTGACGGTTGATTTAAATTGCGATATGGGCGAAAGTTTCGGCGCGTGGCAAATGGGACGCGACGCCGAATTGATGGATTATGTTTCGTCTGTAAACATCGCCTGCGGCTTTCACGCGGGCGATGCGTCGGTTATCAGAAAAACCGTCGAAACGGCGATTGAGAAAAACATTGCCGTCGGCGCGCATCCGAGTTTTCCCGATTTGCAGGGTTTCGGCAGACGACAGATGAAGATGTCGCCCGATGAGATTTTCGACATCGTGCTTTACCAGGTCGCCGCGCTCAAAGGAATATGCGAAGCGTCGGGCGCAGCGCTTCATCACGTCAAACCGCACGGCGCGCTTTACAATCAAGCAGCGACTGATAAAAACGTCGCTGAAGCGATTGCCGAAGCCGTCCGCGCGATTGACGACGATTTAATTTTTTACGGGCTGGCAAACAGTTTTCTAATCTCCGAAGCCGAACGAATCAATCTGAAAACGGCGAGCGAAGCGTTTGCCGACAGAACTTATCAACCGGACGGAACACTCACACCGCGCGCCGAGCCGAACGCTTTGATTGAAACTGTCGAAAAATCCGTCGAACAAGTTTTAGAAATGATTGCCGCGCAAACGGTCACGGCGACGAGCGGCGAGAAAATCTCCATCCGAGCTGATACTGTTTGCATCCACGGCGACGGCGCGCACGCGCTCGAATTCGCGCGCGAAATAAATCGCAGGCTAAAGGAAAATAAAATTTTGATTCGAGCCGTTTAAGCGTATGAAAAAATCTTCTCTGTCATCGGTTATTCTCGGCGCGGCTTTTTTGATGGCGACTTCGGCAATCGGTCCCGGATTTTTGACGCAGACGACTGTTTTCACCAAACAACTGCTGGCGAGTTTCGGCTTCGTTATTTTACTGTCGGTAGTTTTAGACGTTTTCGCGCAGCTAAATATCTGGCGCGTGTTGACCGTCAGCGGCAAACGCGCTCAAGACGTGGCGAATGAAACTATTTTTGGAAGCGGCTACGTTTTGGCGCTGCTCATTGTGTTCGGCGGTTTGGCATTTAATATCGGCAATGTCGCGGGCGCAGGTTTGGGCTTAAATGTTTTGTTCGGCATTGATGTCAGAATCGGCGCGGCGTTGAGCGCGGCGTTGGGCATCACGCTTTTTCTGTTCAAGGAATTCGGCAAGGCGATGGACGTTTTCGTTAAATTACTCGGATTGCTGATGCTCGTTTTAATCGTCTATGTCGTTTATGAATCCCGCCCGCCGATTGCCGAAGCCGCTTTTCGCACCGTTTACCCCGAAACCGTTTCGCCGCTGGCGATTGTAACTTTGGTCGGCGGAACGGTCGGCGGCTACATCACGTTTGCCGGAGCGCACCGCTTGATTGATGCGGGCGTGACGGGCGCAGATTCTCTGCCCGAAGTTAATCGCGGCGCGACGACGGGAATTTTGCTGACCGCCATTATCAGATTTCTGCTTTTTCTCGCCTCGCTCGGCGTGATTGCTTTGGGAATGACGATTGACGATAAAAATCCGCCCGCCTCCGTGTTTCAAAACGCCGCCGGAAATCTCGGCTATAAAATTTTCGGCGTCGTGATGTGGGCGGCGGCAATCACTTCGGTCGTCGGCGCGGCTTACACTTCGGTTTCATTTCTTAAAACTTTTCACACGCGGCTCGAACGCAATGACAAATGGCTAACCATCGCTTTCATAGTGTTTTCGACCATCGTTTTCTTGTTTATCGGTCAGCCGGTCAAAGTTTTAATTTTGGCGGGAACACTCAACGGATTCGTTTTGCCCGTCGGGTTGGCTTTGATTCTGCTCGCCTCACGAAAAACGAAAATCGTCGGCGGTTATCGCCATCCGCTTTTTCTGCAAATCACAGGTTGGCTGGTCGTTCTGGTGATGCTCGTCTTCAGCGCGCAAACGGTGGCGAGCCATCTTTTAAAGTAAATCTCAAAAATACTTGTCATAAAAATCACATCATCGGTGTTCTACCTTTGAAACCTTCTCGGCAGACGAGACGCTGAAAACCCAAGTTTCCTTCAGCGGTTTGCCCGATAAATTTTCACAAAATCGAATTAAGGAACTGAAAAAAGTGGAAAAGTTTTCGTCCATTTGCATAAAAAATCCGGCGGCGTTTTTGCTCATCATTTTTCTGAGCGCGATTTGCGTTTTTGCTCAAGCGCCGATTTCGTCGAACCCCGCCAACAACACGGTTCAGCCGTCGCCGACTCCTTCGCCGGTTGTGCCGCAGCCGCAAACCGAACCGCAGACCGCCGTCGTCGAAACGAGCGTCGAGCCGACCGCGCCCGCCGCGCGTTTCGTGGCGAAAGACGCGCCGGCGCGCATTCCGCGTCTTGAAACGCCGCCGGTCATTGACGGGCAGTTAAATGACGCCGTCTGGCAAAACGCCGCCGTCTTCGGCGAATTTTTTCAAACGCAGCCGGGCGATAACGTCAAGCCGACGCATCCGACCGAAACGCTGATCGGCTACGACGCGAAAAATCTCTACGTCGCTTTTCGCGTCATCCAAGACCGCGACAAAGTGCGAGCGACTGTGGCGCGCCGCGACAACATTTTTAATGACGATTACGTTCTGCTTTATCTCGATACTTTTAACGACCAGCGGCAGGCTTACGTCGTTTTTTTCAACCCGCTCGGCATTCAAGCAGACGGCACTTACACCGAAGGACGCGGCGAAGACTATAGCGTGGATTTGGTGATGGAATCGAAAGGCGTCTTGACCGAGGACGGCTTTACGATTGAGGCGGCAATTCCGTTTAAGTCCTTGCGTTATGAAGCGGGCAAAAATAAACAATGGGGCATCCATATTTTCCGCCGCGTCAAATACAACAACAACGAATACAATTCGTGGATGCCGAACAATCGCAGCATCTCCGGCTCGCTCAATCAAGCCGGTCACATCACCGGACTCGAAGACATTTCCACGACGCGCCAGCTTGAAATCAATCCGAGTTTCACCGTCTCCGAAGCGGGCAGACGCACTCGCTTTTCTTTTAATCAAGACCCGTCGGGACGTTACGTGAACGACGGTATTAAAGCTGAATTCGGAATGACCGCCAAGTTTAGTTTAACGCCGACGATAACTTTAGACTTTGCTTACAATCCAGATTTCGCGCAGGTCGAAGCCGACGCGCCCGTTACATCTGCTAACCAGCGTTTCCCGATTTTCTTTTCGGAAAAACGTCCGTTCTTTCTCGAAAGAATTGATATTTTTAATACGCGAATGAACGTCGTCAACACGCGCGCCATCGTTGACCCGGACATCGCCTTAAAACTCACGGGCAGGCGCGGGAAAAATACGTTCGGTGTGCTTTACGCTTCCGACAACGCGCCCGGCAATTACTCGCTCGACGAGCGCGAAGGTTTATCAAATTGCCAGCAGCGACGGCTCACCAATCCGAGTCTTTTATGCAGCGGCATCGAGCGTTTCGTTGACCAGAACGCCGACATCGGAATCATCCGGCTGAAACGCGATGTCGGCAGACAGCACAGTTTAGGATTTTTCGCTACGACTTATAATTTCACCGAACGCCATAACAACACCGTCGGATTTGACGGGCGTTTCCGTCTGACTCCGAAAATCGTCACGGAATTTCAGATTCTCGGCACGCATTCGCGCCGATGCTTTTTCGACCAGAGGTTCGAGCCGACATTAAATCCGCAGCAAGCCGCGCGCAATCGTGAAATCTGCGGCACCAACCCGAATAACCAAACGAATTCCAATCCGGCGACTTTTAACCAATATCGCACCGGCAACGGCTTCGGCTATTCGTATTCGATTGAGCGTTCCGACCGCAATCTTTTCTTCACATTTAACGGCGTCGGCAGAACCAGGGATTATCGCGCCGATGTCGGTTTTACGCCGCGCGTTGATACGAACCAGCACCGCTCGTTCATTCAGTATCAAACCGACCGCGACGCCAAAAAGAAAATTATTTTCAAACGCATCAGCAATGACGCCGTTATCAGCCACAATTGGCGCGGACAAACGCAAAACTGGCAGACGAACACGCAGGGAATGCTCGCGTTTCAGCGTCAAACTTTTGTCGGCGGCGGAGTCGAATTCGGCTACGAGCGCGTGTTTGAATCAGAGTTCGGCTTGATTCGCTCACCGTTCAGGCGCGGCGCGTTTTTCGGCGACGACTCGGAACGCTCCGCTCATAAACGCGAGCTTTACGGCTTCGTCGAGACCGCGCCGAACAAACAGATTTTCGCTCTTTTCATCCTCAGTCACACTTGGGGACAGCTCGATTACGATTTGGGCGCGGGACCGAATTACCCGCGCGTCAGCCGCGCGGCTTTATTGAATCCGAACAATCCGCTCGACCCGGGTGCGGGCAACCAGCTTTTCATCGAATCAGTCTTTCGCTACCAGCCGACTTCAGCGTGGCAGGCGCAATTGAATTACAACAAGGTGCGTCTCACGAGATACGACACGGGCAGAACGGCGTTCGACGACAACATTTTTTCCCTGCGCTCGACGTATCAATTCACGCGCGACATTTTTGCGCGCCTGCGCGTTGATTACTCGACTTTAAGCACGCGCCTGCGCCCGCAGCTCGTCGTCGGTTGGACGCCAAGCCCCGGCACGGCTCTTTACGCCGGCTACAACGACGATTTGAATTACAACGGCTACAACCCGTTCAGCGGACGATTCGAGCCGAGTTTTCGCGGCAACGGACGAACGTTTTTTATCAAAGCCTCGTATTTGTTTCGGAAGAGTTTTTAGATGAGCGCGGCGGTTCGCAATTTCGACGTTTTCTTTTTCTCGATAAAACCGAATGAAAGCGGCGCGGCGCACGGCAGTTGATTTATTTCGCTTTTCGCGCCGTTTGATTTATCGGCTTGATATTTTATTCGCTCGCCGCCGACTGCGCCGGTTTATCGTCGGTTTTTTCGGCGTGATTGGTCAGCCATTCGAGCAGCATTTGTTCCTGTCGGTGCAGCGCGTGTTCGGGCTTTTCGTTCGTTTCGTCGGCGACTTGCGGCAATTTGAAGAACGTGGAGAGTTGCGGCTGCACGCCCGCTTCGCCGCGCCGCTGAGCGAAATCGAGCAGGCGCGCGATTTCGATGACAAGCGGCGCGGCTAAAATCGAATCACGACACAAAAAATTAATTTTGAGCTGCATCGGCTGTCCCATAAAACCGATGATGTCAACATTGTCCCACGCCTCTTTGTTGTCGCCGCGCGGACGGTAATATCGAATGTCAACGAGATGATCTTCGACTTTGTAGCCTAAAATATTGTCGAGCGCCGATTCTTTGGTCGTTACTTTCGACTTCAGCGAATCGGGATGACTCAACGCCCAGCCGTCACGATTGCCCAGAATGTTCGTGGAAAACCAGCCGTCAACTTTGAGCGCGCGCGATTTCAAACCGGGCGCAATGACAGTCTTGATAAAAGTCTGTCCGGTTTTCCCGTCTTTTCCGGCGAGCGGCACGCCCTTTTGTTCGGCGTATCGGACAAGCGCTGGAATGTCCGCCGCGACCGACGGCGTAAAATTGCCGTAAGCGATCCGTTCGCCGATGGCGGCGTAAGCGTAAATCATCGCCGGAGAAATTTCCGGCGAATTTTCGCCCAAGGCTTTCTCGAAATTTTCGAGCGAGGCGAAAGTCTCCGAGTTCTTATCAACGTAACTTTCCGTCGAAGCGAGATTTATCATCACGACGCGCTCGACGCCCTGCTCATTTTTGAAGCGGCGAATGTCTTCGCGGACTGTTTCGACGCAGAAATTATGATTTCCGGCGAGGACATTTGCGCCTTCGATGTTATGACAAAACTCCGCATTGCAAACGGCGGCGAGTGGCTTTAAGGCTTGCAGTTCTTCGCTGACGCGCTGAAACTGCTGCAGCGTCAAAACATTATGCGTCGTCGCGGCAATTGCCAAATTGTCCTGATTCACGTCCCAGCCGCCGAAGATGAGATTTTCGTAATCTGCCAACCCGCGCGTCAGATTCTCCGGCAAAGCGGCGAGCGGCAAACCTTCCGTGCCGATTTCCCTGCACTTTAAAAGCTCGACGCCGGCGACGGCGGTCGTCGCCACCGCGCCGCCGAGACCGACCACCATTATTCCCAGTTTTCGTTGATTTTCGTTCATTTGAACAATTATAAAGCAAGAGAAAATTAAAAACCTTAGTGAATCACCGCTATTTCTTCGCCTCTCGGCGATGAAAATTGCTAACCGGCAACTCGAATTACTTAACGCGACAGATTGAGTTTTTTTCCTTCGACCAGATTAACAATCTCCGAAAGCGTCGCAGTTGAACCGTCACCCGGAGCAGTCAACGTCAATAACGAATTTGCCAAACCGCAGCCGAGAGAAAACTGTATGTCTCTGCCGGTGAGCAGTCCGTAAATCAAACCGGCGGCAAAAGCGTCGCCGCTGCCAACGCGGTCAAGCACCTCGACATCCGTGTAATCGTCGGCTTTGAAAACTTCACCGTCGGCAAAACAAACCGCGCTCAAACTGTGCCGCGAAGCCGTATGAACGTCGCGCAAAGTGGTCGCCGCGATTTTCAGATTCGGGAATTTTGAAAACACATCGCTCGCGGCGCGGCGGAAATTTTCTTCCGTAAAACCGGAAAACGCCGCCTTGTAATTTTCCACGCCGAAAACGACATCGGCAAACGGAAGCAGTTCGCGGTTGAGCGCGTTCGCCGCCTCGCGCCCGCCGCGCTCCGACCATAAAGAATCGCGGTAGTTCAAATCGTATGAAACAACTGCTCCGTCTTCCCTTGCTTTTCGCATCGCTTCGAGAGTCGCGCCCGAGGTCGTATCAGATAGTCCGGCGAAAATTCCGCCCGTATGAAACCAGCGCGTGCCGCCGTCCGATTCGCCGAAAATTCTTTGCCAATCAACGTCGCCGGTTTTGATTTGAGAGATCGCCGTATTGCCTCTATCCGAACAACCGACGGGCGAGCGCAGCCCGAAACCGCGCTCGATAAAATACATTCCGTTGCGCGCCTTGAGGCTGATGCCGTCGGTCTCGCGCCAAATAATTTCCGACGCGTCAACGCCGCCCTGCCAGATTAAATCTTCGACCAGCCGCCCGATTTGATTGTCGGCGAGAGCAGTGACAATCGCCGCGTCGAGTCGGAAAACTTTCGCCAGGCTGCGGGCGACATTATATTCGCCGCCGCCTTCCCAGACGCGAAAACTTCGCGCGTTGTGAATGCGGTCGTCTCCCGGGTCAAAACGCAGCATCACTTCGCCCAGAGAGACGAAATCCCAGCGACAACCTTTTTTATCTTTTATTTTCAGCACTGAGTATGAGAATAAATTTCAAAGGAAAAAATCGCAAATTCAAAATCAACGCGCCCGCCGGATGGTAGAAGATTCATTTCGTAAGCCTGTTCATATTTCACACGCTAAATCTATTCTCCTTAGTGTAAATTCTATGTTTTTGTTAAAATTTACGGCACATTTCCGCTTGTTTTTTAGATTCGCTTACTGCACAGGTGGGCGAAGCAGCAGATAGATTAAAGCAATTACAGACGAAACATCAATCAAACGCGACAAGGGTCGGAGGAGGATTATGAAAAGACATTCGTTGAAGTTATTCGGCACGATTGCAGTGTTGATATTTATATCTTTTTTAATTTCGGCTGCAAAGTTTAGCGCGGTAAACGCTCAAACGCAAAAGAAGCCGCCCGCCGCTGCGACCGCATCAGACGTTAAAATTCGACAGAAGATGGTGTCCGGCGCCAGCGATAAGGCAATGGAGACGGTCATCTATGTCAAGGGCGCGCGGATGCGTAATGAAATACTCAGCACGGGTATGGCGATGACGACAGTCAGGCAGTGCGACCTTAAGCGCACGCTGATGATTAGCGATAAGACCAAGACTTATTTGGTTACTCCTGACGGAACAAGCGTTGCCGCTGGAGCGTCGGGAGCGGAAGGAGACGGAGGTGGAGCCGCTACCGCATCTAACGCGAAGCCGACGGAAACGCGGCGCGGCGGTGTCGTCAACATTACCAACACCGTTACCGATACGGGCGAGCGCAAACAGATGTTCGGCTTTACCGCGCGCCATATTAAAACTTCGACCGTGATGGAAGCCAGCCCGGAAGCGTGCCGCAAAGTAAATCACAAGTCGGAGACTGACGGGTGGTATATAGATTTTCAATACGACTTTGATTGTCCGGGACAGAAACAGATTGTCACCACGCCGCCAGTTCAGGCTCGACCCGATTGTGAAGACGAAATTCGCACAAAAACAATCGGGACGGCTAAACTCGGCTTTCCCGTTTCCGTAACCACCACTATCTATGATTCCAGCGGAAAGACAAATACGGTAACGCAGGAAGTTGTAGAGCTTTCGAGAACGCCGCTTGATGCCGCGCTGTTCGACGTGCCTACCGGATACGCGCTCGCCAAGGACTACCAAGAACTTTACGGTATGAACGACACGGCATCCCGGAGCGGCGGAAGCCGAACAAACAGTAGCGCGACTACCAACGCTTCCGGCACGGCGATTTCTTCGGCAGCGGCTACGCCGGCAGGCTTTGTCGCAGCCAGCGCACCAAAGAAAGAAGGCGCGGTGCGTATCGGCATTCTGATGCCGAAGGCGCAGATGACGGCGGGCGACGCGGCACAAGCAGCTGAAGCCTTACGCAACACTTTTGCCAGCTACCTCAATGGTCCGAATGTAGAACTGGTCGCGCTCGGCGCCCGCTTGCCTTCGCAAGCATTAGAAGAAGCCAAACAAAGTCAGTGTGATTATGTCCTTTCCGCCTCTCTGACGCAGAAGAAAGGCGGCGGTGGGGGAGGTATGTTCGGCAAGGCTTTGGGCAATATCGCCAGTTCTGCAATAGGACACTTGCCAGGGGGCAATACGGCAGGCGAAGCGGCGGCGCGTTCAGCGGCAATCACCGGCGTTTATACGGCAGCCAGCATTTCCGGCTCTATCAAAGCCAAGGATGAACTCACGCTTGAATACAAGCTGGAAGCGCCCGACGGGGCAAAGCCGGGCGCGGCAAACACGACTAAAGCAAAAGCCAAATCGGACGGCGAAGATGTGTTCACGCCGCTCGTCGAAAAGGCTGCTCAAGCGATTTTGGACGCGGTAACGAAAAAGTAAATTCCTCGTATGAGGCGGAAACTGAAGAGATTCGAGGATGAATTTGCTCAGGCTTTCAGTCAACTCACACGAAACCTTTTTGGGCGAAGGCAATTGTTTAATCAGGCGAGCGCCCTTCGGCTAAATTTTCATGTCCGCAAAAATTTGCACAGTGAGAAGGAGAGTGTTAAATGCGAAAACTTAATCAAACCAAACATTTAGCCCAGTTGTGCTTGGTACTTATCAGTTTAATACTAAATCAACTTCCGGCAGGCGGTCAGACCCGCCGAACAGGAGTTCCCAGCGGCAAGCCGCAGACTCCGGCGAAACCCTCCGCAGTAGAATCGCGCGCCGACGGCAAATCAAATACTCTTTTATCTTCGGCGAAGAATGAGAAAATGGCTGCGCCTTTTAATAGCGGCAAACTGCCGGAGCCTCTACGAAAACCGACGGGCAGCATTGATGAAATGGCAGCCGCTTTAGCCAAGCAAATGAGCGCGCGCGATGAGAGTTCCGTTCCGGCACTGCTCACCGCAATTTTGACGGCGGGTTTCGGATTGCGCGACCGAGACCGAAGCGTTTTGCAAACCGTTCAACCCGGTCAAGGGCTTGCTTTTGATACGTGGGAAGTGGCGGCGATGGCGAAGATGTACGGCGAAAGCAGAAGCACGCAACTGACTTATGTGACTTACGGACTGAAGTCAATACCTGAATTGAAAAGTGTGCCGCTCGATTCAATCTTACTAAATGGTATTCGCAAACACGCGCAAGGCGAACAGCCGTTGCTGCGCTTCTGGGCGCGCTTTATCGTCGAGTTAGGTCGTCAACAGGATGAGCCTTACGACATTCTCGTCGGTGCAGACCCGAAAAGCGTGCGCCTTGACGCGGTTCAGTCCGCGCTCATTATGCGACGACTCATCGGCGACTTTTACGGTTTCGCGGAGCGCGGCAAACAAGCATCCATTGATTTCAGTGTAGATAATCTGCCCGGCGCAACAGCGGGACGCACGGTAATAGATAAAGGACAGCAGACGCCTTTTTTTATTCACGCGGGTTGGAACGGATACAATTCTCTGCAATTTGTAAGAATGCGCGCGCCGAAATCGGCGATATTGGCTCTGCAAGGCAGTTCGTGCGGGTCGTTGGGGGCAGGTGATGAAGCAACAATCCTAGATGCCGCCGCAACCGTTATCACAACCGGATGGGGCGGATTGCTCGGACTTGGTGAGCCTGATGGTTCGGCTGAAAAAGCAGGTACATACCTTAACATCGCCAACATCCTTCTCGCTTACTTCAAGTTTATTGCGACTTACGCCGCGCTTGAAACCGAAATAACTGTCGAGAACCCGCCGCTCGTCCGCACCCTAAACTCCAGACCCGGCGAGCGACGGCAGCTTACGGCGACAGTCAGGATGAACACAGGCGGATGGGACAAGATTAACTGCTACCGCACGGCGCTGAATGTGGCGACGGGGCTGGATTTCAGCTTAATCAAAGACGGACCGCTCGAAGGCGTCGAACTGAATTGGCACTTGAACGAAGGCGGCGCGGGCGATTCTTACAGCAACAGGACGGGCGCAACAGGCAAGCACCAGATTGTCGGCTTTGCCGGCAACAACAGCCCGCGAATACAGAGTGCAGGCACTCAAGCTGGCATCGGCGGGGGCGGCACCTCGGTTGGCAATTTGACCAGAACCAAGACCAACAGTGAAGGCAAGGCGCAAATCTATCTTGAAGGCAGTCCGAAGATACCTTATGTCGTAGAGCCTGCCGCGCCCGTGATGAAGCAGGCGATTGTTAGCGCCACAATCAAAATGAAGGGCGGCGACGTTAAAGGCGACGCCGTTGACATAATGGGTCAGGTCTTAAGCGGCGTTTCCGGTCTCGTTACAATGCCTTTGGAGTTACTCTACCGAACCGATTGGGCTTCGAGCGGTTATCTCATCGTTCCCGTGGAGGATCACGAGTCTTGCACCGGACAATGGCGCGGCACGATAACTTATTCAAGTAATTATAAATACGCTGGTTCGGGCGAGGGCGCAAACAACAAATCTTACTGGAACGAAGAAGTAAATTACACGGCAACTATCGAACTAAGCGACAAAAAGGATGAATACGGAAAACCGCTGGCTTTTATAAAAGCGCAAGCGAGCGAAATCAAAGAACGAGGCGGGCAAGGCATCACCGGTTGCTACAGGATAAACAACCAGATTCAGAAGGTCTCCGGGACTGCGGAAGATACAGCAAGCGTCTCGGTGAGCGTCCGTCCGGACGGTAATTATAATTTGTCTTACTCATTGCCACTTGTAATTGCTAACGGCACTTATACGGTCACCAGCAAGCCCGCAGGCACTTGCAACAATCCGTATAACCGCTCGCTGAACCAGAATGATCCGGTTAAAGATTATAAAATCTCACCAGGGTTCTCTATAGATGAAGGTGGGATAATAGACCCGAAAAGACCGAATGTGCTTGCGGGGAGCAAAACCGTCACCAAAGAATGGCAGCGCGACGGTCAAGCGACGGTCACAGTCACTTGGAATTTGGCGAGCTGCGGAAGACGGTAAAGGTGAAGTTACGTTAGTCAAATCCGTTCGGTAAATTATCTGGTGCCACGCTTTAATGCGAAAAACGGGCGCATTTTAACATTATACATTTGGCAATTAATAAAAATGCTCAATGCACAATTTGAACGGTTACAAAGACTTTGACACTCAATAAGCATTCAGAAGAGAAAAGGGTAACCGTTAAAGCTACCCTATCTTTTTGAAATAAATGGTGATCCGAGAAGGACTCGAACCTTCGACCCAATGGTTAAAAGCCATTTGCTCTACCGACTGAGCTATCGGACCACTTTTTCAAAGGAAGTTTAGCGCGTAGTTTAACTTCCAATCGAATTTACGATTTTACAGATTGAGATTAGAGTTGGCAAGTTTCGTGTGAAATTTTTCTCGCGCCCGCTAAGCCTTAAACCAATTTTCCATCACCGAATTTTGCAAGATAATCGTCTGGTCGCGTTCGGGTCCAGTCGAAATTAAACCGATTTCCACGCCGATTGACGCGGATAGAAATTCGACATACTCGCGCGCTTTGGCGGGCAAATCTTCGATTTTCGTCGCGCCCAAAGTTTCTGATTTCCAGCCCGGAAGCGTTTCGCAAATCGGTTTAATTTTCAGTAAATCCTGCGAAACCGCCGGGAAAGTTTCCACTCGTTCGCCGTCAATCTCGTAACCGACGCAGACTTTTATTTCGTCGAGCGCGTCGAGAACGTCGAGTTTGGTCAAAGCGACCGAATCGAAACCGTTGAGTTCGGCGGCGTAGCGCGTCGCCACCGCATCGAACCAACCGCAACGGCGCGGGCGTTTCGTGACCGAGCCGTATTCGTTGCCGCGCTGACGGATTAAATTCGCCGTCGCTTCTTCCGCATCCAGCATCTCGGTCGGAAACGGACCTTCGCCGACGCGTGTGGCGTAAGTGCGGACGATTCCCAAAACGCCGGAAATGTGATGCGGCGGAATGCCCGCGCCGACCGCGGCGCCTCCCGCCGTCGGATTCGACGACGTAACATAAGGATAAGTTCCGTGGTCAACGTCAAGCAAAGTCGCTTGCGCGCCTTCCAACAAAATCTTTTTATTACCCTTTTTCGCTTCGGCGAGAAAATGCGAAGTCTCACAGACGAACGGGCGCACCCTTTCGACTAGCGGCGAAATTTCATTAAGAATTTCGTCGGCGCGAAGCGGCGGTTGTCCGTAGAGAACGATGATGCGGTTGGCTTCTTCGAGATTTCTTTCGACGCGCAACTTTAAAACTTCCGGCACGAGCGCGTCAGATACGCGAATGCCGCGCCTGCCCGCTTTGTCTTCGTACGCGGGACCGATGCCGCGAAGAGTCGTTCCGATTTTTTCGTTACCCAGACGTTCTTCCGAAGTGTGGTCGAGCGCGCGGTGATACGGCATTATCAAATGCGCTCTCGAAGATACTTTCAAGCGTTCGGGCGTAATGGAAACTCCCTGCGCGGTCATCTGGTCAACTTCCTCGAAAAACGCTTTCGGGTCAATGACCATTCCGTTGCCGAGAACGCAAACTGAATCTTCATGAATAATTCCCGACGGCAGAAGCCGCAAAACAAAAGCCCGCTCGCCGACATAAACCGAATGCCCGGCGTTGTGTCCGCCCTGATAACGCGCGACAATATCAAACCGGTCGGCTAACAAATCAACGACTTTTCCTTTTCCTTCGTCGCCCCATTGCGCGCCGATTATCACAATAATCATAAATTTTAATCGAATTACGAATTACGAATTAAAGAGAATTTCCGACATTCGTAATTACACATTTGTAATAACAAATGTTTTAATCCGCGTTCCTTCTTCCGCTTCGACATCGAGCAGTAATTTTACATTCGGCAAATCGAACGGCGGCTTGTCTAACACGACCGCCGAATCGAACTGCACGCGCACGCTCGGACCATGCGGGATGTCGAGATTTGGCGTGTATTCTTTCTTCGGATTTGGGTAATGTTCCGTGATGATTATAAATTTATATTTTTGGGCGTTCTCTAAAACGCGCCCGATTTCCGCGTTCGAGAGATGCTGCAAAACTTGCCGAATCAAACACAAATCGCCGTCCGGCAATTCATCTTCGACGATGTTCACGCAGCGAAATTCCGTCGTTTCGTTTTTGTATTTCTCGTTCAGATGTTTGACCAAAGAAAAGACGACATCGCAGCCCGTATAGTGAAAATTTTTGGAAACAAATTTTGAAGCGACGCGAAAATCGCCGCAGCCCAAATCCACGACGCGCCCGATTTTATTTTCCCGGATAAATCGGCGAACCGCTTCGGCGTAAGCGTCAGCGTATTCCGCGCCCGAACCGTCGCCCGAATAAAATTCTCCTCTGGCGCCGCCCCAGGCGTTTTTCTCGTAGATTTCGCCGAAAGTTTCGGCAACCGATTTGTCCGCAAATTTTTGCTGATTTTTAGCCGAAACTTTTCGCCTGCGCCATTCGAGAAGCGATGCTGGAATAAGTTTTTTGACGGTGTTTTTAATCATCGGCAATGCACGAGCATTTTACGCCCTCGTCATTTGGTAAAGCGAGACGTATTTCCGCGCGGCATTTTCCCACGAATTATCAACAATCATTCCGTTGCGCTGAATTCGCCGCCACACATCCGGCTCGTGATAATTGAACAATGCTTCATAGATTTTCTCGACGAATTTATCGGCGCGAAACTCGTCGAATTTAAAGCCGTTACCTGTGCCGCTCACCCGGTCGAAGTTTTCCACCGTGTCGTCCAAACCGCCGACGGCGCGGACAATCGGGACGGTGCCGTAACGCAGAGAATACATTTGATTCAAGCCGCACGGCTCAAACCGCGACGGCATCAGAAATACGTCAGCGCCCGCTTCGATTTGATGTGCTAAAGTTTCGTTGTAACCGATGTAAATCCCGACCTGATTGGGCGCGGCGTTTTTTAATCGCTGCAGAAAATTTTCCGACTCGCCTTCTCCCGAACCGAGCGCGATAAAATACGCGCCCGTCGCTAAAATCTCGCCGATGGTTTGCTGGATTAATTCAAAGCCTTTCTGCGCGGTCAGTCGTGTTACGCTCGCAAAAATCGGCTGGTCTAAATTTTCCGGCAGAAAGAATTTATTTAATAACGCGCGTTTGCATTCACGCTTGCCGCTTAAATCGTGCGCGTTAAAATGCGCGGGCAAATCCGGGTCGGTTTCGGGATTCCAGACATCGTAATCCACGCCGTTGACGATGCCGAAAAGCCGGTCGCTGCGCCGCCGCAAAAGCCAATCGAGTCCGTAGCCGTTTTCCGATTGCTGAATCTCAAAGCCGTAACGCCGAGAAACGGTCGAGAGCATATCCGAATCCGCCAAACCCGCCTTCATCGCCGAAGCCGCGCCGTCGAACGCGAAAGCGTTTCTGCTAAAATCGTCGCCGAAGCCGAGTTTCCAAAGTTCTTCCATTCCGAACGCGCCTTGATAAGCGAGATTGTGAATCGAAAAAACCGTCCGCGTATTTCGCCAAAATTCGTCCCAACGTCTTAATTTCGCAATTTCGACCGCCGCAAAGCCGCAATGCCAGTCGTTGAGATGAACGATGTCCAAAGGCTTTCCGCCGCGCCGCAATAAAACAATCGCCGCGTGATTGAAAAACGCGAAACGCTCGTAATCTTCGCGGTAGCCGTAAATCGAATCGCGGAAAAACATCTCCGGCTGGTGAATCAAAAACGTCGGCGCGCCCGAAGCCTCCGAATAATAAACTTGCGCGCTAACTTCGCGCCCGCGCCAGTCAATTCGCAAATCATCAATCGCCAAATGGTCAAGCAGATTTTCTTTGGTTTGCCGGTAAAGCGGCGCAATCAGCAGCGAATCAACGCCGACTTGCCGCAACGCTTTCGGCAAAGCGCCCGCGACATCGCCCAGACCGCCGGTTTTTGAATATGGGACTGCTTCCGCAGCTAGAACGGCTACTCGCATTTTTCGAGAAAAAAGAAATCGTGAATAGAAAAATCGTTTTTATTATAACGACTCTATTCACGATTGACTATTTTCGATTGGCGAAAAAATTAACTTTGCATCGAAGCCAGAAACTCCGAGTTGGCTTTCGTCTTGCTCAATCTTTCAAGTACGACTTCCATCTGTTCGACCGGCGAGAGCGGATTGAGAACGCGCCGCATTACCCAGATTCGATTTAAGTCTTCCTTGTTGATTAAGAGTTCCTCTTTGCGCGTGCCGGAACGCTGCAAATCAATCGCCGGGAAAAGGCGTTTATCTGATAAACGTCGGTCGAGATGAATTTCCGAGTTGCCCGTTCCTTTGAATTCTTCAAAAATAACGTCGTCCATTCTTGAACCCGTATCAATCAGCGCGGTGGCGATAATCGTCAGCGAGCCGCCTTCTTCGATGTTGCGAGCCGCGCCGAAAAATCTTTTCGGTCTTTGCAGCGCGTTTGAATCAATACCGCCCGAAAGAATTTTCCCCGAAGGGGGAACGACCGCATTGTGCGCTCGCGCCAAGCGCGTGATTGAATCGAGCAGAATCACGACATCGCGTTTATGTTCGACCAATCGTTTCGCTTTTTCAATCACCATATCGGCGACCTGCACATGGCGCGTCGGCGGCTCATCAAAAGTTGACGAGATCACTTCGCCTTTGACCGAACGCTGCATATCGGTTACTTCTTCGGGTCGCTCGTCAATCAGCAAAACGATCAGCGTCACTTCCGGGTGATTTTCCGTGATGGAATTCGCCATCGTTTGCAGAAGAACGGTTTTGCCGGTGCGCGGCGGCGCGACGATTAACGCGCGCTGCCCTTTCCCGATTGGCGTAACTAAATCTATGACCCGCGCCGCGATGTGTTCGGGACCGGTTTCCATATTTAGCTGCTCGTCCGGGTAAAGCGGCGTGAGATTGTCGAAAAAGACTTTCTCGCGCGAATGTTCGGGCGCTTCAAAATTGATCGCTTCGACTTTTATCAAAGCGAAATATCGCTCGCCTTCTTTCGGCGGGCGAATCTGCCCGGAAACGGTATCGCCGGTTCGCAAATCGAATTTGCGAATCTGCGATGGCGAAACGTAAATATCGTCGGGTCCCGGCAGATAATTGTATTCGGGAGCGCGCAGAAAGCCGAAGCCGTCGGGCAGCGTTTCTAAAACGCCTTCCGAGAAAATCAAACCGCTTTTTTCGGTTTGCGCGGCGAGTAGTTTGAAAATCAATTCCTGCTTGCGCATCCCCGACGCGCCTTCGACCTCGAATTCTTTCGCCACGCGCGCCAGTTCGGAGATGGACATTTCTTTAAGTTTCGCCAAATCCAAAACGGTGCCGTTCGCTGAGGAAGCGTCCGTTTTCTTTTCGTTTCCGTCACTGGGAGTTTCAACCGCGGTCGGCGCGGTTTGCCCGTCGCCCGCGTCCTCGGTTGTCGTCTCGTGACCGTTTTCTTCGTGTTGCGTTACCTTGCTTGTTCTGGTTCGTGTTGTTCTGGTTGCCATTTTCGTTTTTCGTTTGTGTATTTTGAGAGAAACTCTTTGCGGTTTTCCAAGATTACAAAAATAAAGATGCCCATTAAGTTTTGTAGATTACAATTGCCTTCAAATGTCTGGAGAAAATTTGTATGGAATTTCGTCGTGATGCGAATAAAATCAAGCCTTTCGGCTTGTTAAACCCTCGGAGTTAATTGGGAATGTTTAATTATTACTATATCCGATAAAATAAATCAACTAAAATTTCGCCTTTTTTCCAAAGAATCGGCGATTTCCCGCCAAACCTCGTCTCTGCCTTTTCCCGTCAGCGCGGAATACGCGATTATTTTACTTCCGGGCAAGGATCGTTCAATTTCCTGCAAACTTTTTTTCAGTTTGATGCTTGAAAGTTTGTCGGCTTTGGTCACCACAATCAAATGATTTTTTTGATGAAAACGAAGCCATTCGTGCAGCTGCCGGTCGAGCGTCGTCGGCTGGTGACGCGAATCTACGAGTTGGATTGATAACGCCAACTCGCCGCGTTCGGCGAGATATTCCTCAGCCATTTTACCCCAATCCTGCCGCATAGTTTTGGAAACTTTCGCGTAACCGTAACCGGGCAAATCGGCGAAGTAAAACGATTCGTTTATCAAAAAGAAATTTATTGATTGTGTTCTGCCCGGTGTATTTGATGTTCGCGCCAAACCCTTGCGTTGCAAAAGAGAATTCAGCAAAGAAGATTTGCCGACGTTCGAGCGTCCGAGAAAAGCGATTTCCGGCAAGCCGTCGGTCGTCCAATGCGACATGTTAAACGCGCTTTTGGTAAATTCGGCAGATGTAATTTTCATTTGTATTCTTGGTTACTGAAATTATATTCTTTAAATTTTACAATATCTTAAGTTTTTATACAGGGTATAGATTATGAAATCGAAAAAAGCGAAATGCGGCTTAATTGCCATCGGCGGCGGCGAATCGAGCGACATCACCAAAGATTCCATCGAAATCGTCGAAAAATTTCTGGAACTCGCCGAAGGCGCGGGCGGTAAGGCGAACATACTTGTGATGACCGTCGCAACCGACGACCCGAAAGAAGCGGGCGAGAGATACGCGAAACTTTTTGAGCGCGTCAAATTTAACAACTTTGAAGTCCTGGATATTTCCCGGCGCGAACAATCGTTCGCGCCGGAGATTTTGCAGAAAGCCGAACAAGCGACCGGACTGTATTTTACCGGAGGCGACCAGCTTCACGTCACGACTTTGATGGGCGGAACGCCGCTGCACGAAATTATTGCCCGGCGGTGTAACAAAGATTTGGTGATTGCCGGAACGAGCGCGGGCGCGATGATGATGTCGTCGGCGACGCTCGTTTCCGGCGAATCCGATACCGCGCCGCGGCATGACGCGGTGGATGTCGCGCCCGGAATGGATTTGTTGCACGACACGATGATTGACACGCATTTTTCGCAGCGCGGTCGGCACGGGCGGCTGCTTTCGGCAATCGCGCATAACCCGCAGATTTTGGGCATCGGCATTGATGAGCGCACGGCGATGATTGTGCGCGACGGGAAATTTGAAGTCATCGGCGAAGGTTCGGTAACGGTCGTCTGCGCTAAGGATTCTGCGCACACTAATCTGCCGTATATCAAAAAGGACGAAGCTATCGGAATTTTCAACGTTAGTTTTCATGTTTTACCCAAAGGTTACAAATACGATTTGAAAAAGCGCGAACCTATCGCTCAATCACAGAAAAAAATGATGGCGGCGACCAACGAGGAATAAAGTATGCGTTTAATTATGACCGCCGCACCGGAAGGCAAAGGCGACGACGTTGCCAGAACCGCTTTTTCGGTCGGCATTGAAAAAGTTTCGCGGCGACAAATTGAAAGCCATCACGCCGACGGCAAAGTCGAAAGAAAAGACGTGGTTGACGTTGAAACGTCAACGCCGCTCGGCAAGCGTTTTGTTGACGCGGTTCTCGCGTCGGATTTTTACGACCCGGAAGATTTCACGATGACAATCCGGCAGCCGCGCTCGATTATCTCCAAAACCGGCTTCCGCGAATTGACCAGACCGCTCGTTCAACCGGCAAGTGATGTTTTTGAGGAATTGTGGCAATTCAGCCATATCACTATCGCTTTTGTCGGGCGTGTTTTTATCGCCGCGTGTCTTTTGGCTTACGGCTTGATTGAGCAAAAAACTTTGCTGATTATCGCCGGATTGCTTTTTCTGCCGCTGCTGCCGCTGCTGCTTGGAATCGGTTTCGGCGCGTGGACGAGCAAATGGAAATTAACCGCGCAAAGCTTGCTGGCATTTACGACAGCGACGATTTTGCTGATTCTCGGCGGGATGGCGGTCGCCGCCGTCAGCGATCCGCCGATAAAATACGACGAATTCAACACGCCGCTCGTCGCTTTTCTCATTTCCTTGGCGGTCGGCATCGCGGCGGGTTTAGCTGATTCGGATGATGTCGGCGTGCGCCAGATGATTGGGCTGGCGGCGACCGCGCAGCTCGCCATTATTCCCGTCTGGTTCGGCATTTGTTTTGTTCTGGGTTTCCCTTCGACTGTCAGCCAAAACGAAATTACGAGTCGCGCCGCCGTGTTTTTTATCAACACCGTGACCGTCATCGTCGCGTCTCTGGCAGTTTATATTCTGCTCGGCACGGCAAGCCGCTCGCTGACGAAAACGAATGATAAATAAATCAATTGCAAAATTTAATCAACTGATAAGTATTATTTTTTTGTTTTCTTTTAATTCGTAATTTGAAATTCGCAATTCGCTCATTGATTTTATGTTGACGTTAATTGAAAACGGCGAACTCTACGCTCCCGAACCGCTCGGAAAAAATTCGATTCTGCTCGGCGCGGGCGCGATTTTGAAAATCGGTAAAATTAATCGTCGCGCCGTCGAATCACTCGGCGTGGAACTCGATGTCATTGACGCTTCCGGCTCGCTGGTCACGCCCGGATTTATAGACCCGCACGAGCATCTTTTGGGCGGCAGCGGCGAAAAAGGTTACGCCACGCAAACGCCGGAAATTTATCCGAGCGAGATCGTCAGTGCGGGAATTACGACGGTCATCGGCTGTCTCGGCGTTGATACGACGATGAAAACGATGGCAGGACTGCTCGCCAAAGCGAAGGCTTTGAAAGAAGAAGGCTTAAACGCATTTCTGTGGACGGGCGGTTACGACGTTCCGCCGACGAACATCATCGGCACGCCGCGCAACGATATAATGTTTATCGAAGAAATCATCGGTTCGGGCGAAATTGCCGTCGCCGACGAACGCTCGACCGACCACGTTCCTCACGAACTCGCCCGCCTTGTCATAGACACGCACAACGGCGGAATGCTCTCGAAAAAAGCGGGCGTCACGCATTTTCACGTCGGGACGGGCGAAGAGCGTTTGCAGCCGCTGAGAAATTTGCTTGAAAATTTTCCAATCGAACCCGAATGGCTTTACCCGACGCATATCACCCGCAGCAAAGAACTGATGAATGAAGCTATCGAACTCGCCGAGCGAGGCTCGTTCGTTGACATTGATACGGTTGACGAAGATTTGCCGAAATGGTTCAAATTTTATATGGACAACGGCGGATCGCCGGAGAAATTAACCGTCTCGACCGATGCTTCGATAACCAGTCCGCGTAATCTTCTGACGCAAATTCGCCATTGCATCGTCGAACACAAATTTCCGATTGAACAAATTTTAGCGTGCGTTACAGCGAACACGGCGCGAGTTTTGAAACTTGAAGAAAAAGGGATTTTGAAAGAAGGCAAAGCCGCCGACATTTTAATTTTGGAAAGAAAATCCTTCGAGCTGCGCGAAGTAATCAGCGGCGGGCGCAGATTACTCAAAGACGGCTCAATCGCTTTCAAGGAAGCGTTTTTAGAGGAAAGCAACCGGGACATCAAGCTCAAAGGCGCGAAAAAATCAAAGAGATAACATTACTAGAATCTCTTTGATTTGTCTTTCGCTTGTCGGTCGGTTGTCGAGGGGTGAATTAATGGTGGAGGGGTGATTTCGGAAAAACTTCTGATGTGGAATGCAATTCGGCAGTTGCCAATTTATTTTCACCTTTTGTAATTTTCCCAAAATTCAGCCGCCCTCAAGCATTTTTCGCCATTTCCCGCCTGGCTTCGACCATTCGCTTCATCATCTCGCGCCGCCCGGCAAGCATCTCTTTGGCGTCGGGCATTTTCATAATCAGCGTTTCGAGATTCGAGAACATTTTCGGACTGCCCATAATTTGGCGCAGTTCCGGTAAAAAAGGTTCGATTTTTGAAAACACGATGACGTGTTCGCCGTGGGCGTCGGCAAACATTTCTTCGTCAATCGCTCCGTGATTAACAAACGAAGCCGCCATATCCCAGTAACTCGTTACCATTCGATAAAAGGCTGACGTTTCCGGGTTGATCATCGCCTGCATAATGTCCGCCGCGCTTTCGGGGAAAAAGCCGATCATCCAGTTTCGCGCCTCGCGCATCGTCGCCTCGCGCCGCAATTCATAAAGTTTCAGTATCAAATCCGCCGATTCCGCTTTGCTCATAAATTAGTCTCCTGTTAATTTTTTTCGGAAAGTCTTTTAAGCTGCAAAAATAAAATGAATCGAGAGCAAAGTCAACGCGGATTTCGAGTTTCTGTCAAAGCGTATTTTTTGACTTGAAACTTGAAACTTGAAACCTGAAACTTAATTGATGATGGCTCTGCCGGAAAAAATCGAATCGCTCGCCAAAAACCTGCCCGACGCGGAAAGCGCCAGGCGTTTTTACGCGCGGCTTGCCGAAAAATTTCCCGCCGAAGCGAAGAAACTCAGCAAAAACGAAGGCTTGCTTTCCGACGTGCTGACGCTCGCCGCTTTCAGCCCTTTGCTGGCGACGACAATTCTGCAAAATCCCGAATATATATCGTGGCTCAATCGTCAAAGAATCTCGTCGAAAGTGCGCGGCAAGGACGAACTCGTCGAATCGCTGGCGCGGTTCGCTCTCGTCAATTCGAGCGTTGAAACAAATGTTTTGCTGGCGCGGTTTCGCCGCCGCGAGCTGCTTAGAATTTACCTGCGCGACATCCGCAAGCTCGGCACAATCGTCGAAATCACCGAAGAAATCTCGAATCTCGCCGACGCGATTCTCGAATACGCTCTGCGCGAAGCCGCTCAGGAACTCGACAACCGCTACGGCGCGCCGCTCGAAACCGACGAAAAAACCAGGACGCGGCAGGCGCAATTCTGCATTGTCGCGCTCGGAAAACTCGGCTCTAAGGAACTAAATTATGCGTCGGATATTGACCTGCTTTTTCTGTATTCAAACGACGGCGCGACGAGCGGGCAAGGCTCGCGCGGCGTGGCGGTAACCAACCGCGAGTATTTCGTCAAGCTCGCCGAACTCGTCACAAAACTCGTCGGCGGACAAGTCGGCGAAGGCGCGGCTTATCGCGTGGATTTGCGTCTGCGTCCGAACGGGCGCGTCGGCGCGCTGGCAATCTCGTGCGCCGAAGCAATCGGTTATTATAAAAAAACCGCCAGAAGTTGGGAACGTCAGGTTCTAATTCGCTCGCGCGTCTCGGCGGGCGACGGGCGAGTTTTTCAGAAGTTTTACGAACAAGTGCAGTCGAGCGTTTTTTCGGCGGACGAAACCGTCGAAAACGCCCTTTCTAGCGTGCGTCTCTCGAAAGAAAAAATCAACCTCGAAAAAACTTCCGACGTAAATTTCGATGTCAAGTTAGGAAAAGGCGGCATCCGCGAAATCGAATTTATCGCCCAAGCCTTACAGCTCGCCTATGCCGGACGCGATGAATGGCTTCGCGCCGCGCACACTCTAATCAGCCTTTCGCGTCTTGCCGACCGCAAACTCATTTCCGAAACCGAATTGACCGAACTATTTGAGGCTTATGAATTTCTGCGCCGCCTCGAACATCGTCTGCAAATGGAAAACGGTTTGCAAACGCATCTCGTCCCGAATGAGACAGAGCGGCGTGCGCTGGTCGCGCGGCGTATGAACTGCGCCGATTTGCGGGATTTTGAAAACACTCTGCAAACTCACTCCGAAGATGTCAATCGAATCTTCGCACGGGTGTTCGGCGCGACGGAATTTTCAAACGCGCCAGGCGAAGATGAGAAAACCAACCGGGAAAACTCCATCGAAAATCAATTTGCCGCCGAGCGTTTGAAACCGATTATTTCATCTTTGAGAAAATCTGGTGTCAAAATTGATTTGAACAAAGAAAAACGCGCCACGCTTGAGCATTTATCGAAAATCACGCCGCATTACGCCGAGATGATCCCCGCCAATCCAAATCTGGTAAAAGATTTACCGAACGTCGAAAACGATTTGGCGGAAAAAAACTATCGGCAGATTTTTCTTTCCGCCGTCAGCGCCGAACTAGATTTCAAATCGGAATTAGCTGTTTTAAGAAAAAACTGGTCGCGCTTTTTAATGGAAATCGTCGTTTTCGACGCGTTTGAGAAAATCGCGCGCCGCGATGCTAAACGTTTGCAAACCGAATTAGCCGAAGCGAGTCTCGACGCCGCGATTTTTATCACCCGCCGCGAACTCGAAAAACGCTACGACATTCAAATTGACAATTTCCCTTTTGCCGTTTTGGGTTTGGGCAAACTTGGCGGCGGCGCGATTGATTATGGCTCGGATTTGGATTTGGTCTTAATTTACGACGACGAAAAATCTCTGCCCGCCGGAAAGCTAACACACGCCGAATTTTACAGCCGCACGGTCGAGATTTTTGTCACAACGCTTTCCAGTTTGACCCGCGACGGACATCTATACCGCGTGGATTTGCGCCTGCGTCCCGACGGCAAAAACGGCGCCAACTCAATCGGCAAAACGGCTTTTCTAAATTATCTGGAAACGCGCGCGGCGATTTGGGAATGGCTCGCCTATGTGAAACTTCGCGGCGCGGCGGGCAATTTAATTTTGGCGAAAGAAACCGAATTTGCCGCCAGAAAAATCATTCACGAAAACGCGCGCAAACTCAAGGCTCAAGACTCAGGTCTCAATACTTTAACGGAAGAAACAAAGCGCATCCGCGAACGGCTCGAAGCCGAAAAATCCGGCGGCAATCGTGGAAAAGAAATTGACATCAAATTCGGCGCGGGCGGAATGCTCGACGTTTATTTTGCCGTTCGCTTTCTGCAGTTGCGCGACAATGTTCCCGATGATGCGGAAAACCGTTCAACCGTTTTCACGCTTGAAAAACTTTACGCGAACAAATCTTTGAGTCGTGAAAATTTCCAAAATTTTTCCGCCGGTTACGAATTCTTAACCAAACTCGACCACAATTTGCGCCTCGTCGTCGGACGCTCGACGCGACTGCCCACCGCCAATCATTCAGCACTACACACAATCGCCAAGCGAATGCATCTCGCCTCAGTCAAGGATTTGCTTGAACAATTAACTTTTCATCGTCTGGCGGTGCGCGCGGCATTCGAGAATGTTCTCAAAATTTGAACGTGTCCGGCGCAGGAGATTTCCAAGAAGTTCAACCAAATTTTATAAGGTGAAACACAAATTTATTTTGTCTGAATATCTCGACGAGTAATTACAACAACTTCGCTGCCGCCAAAAGCAGTTTTACCCACTGTTGAGCCGACAAATTTGAAACCGGCGTCTCCCGCTTGACTAAGTTCTTTCTGCATTGTGGAAGTTTTTGAAGTAGAAAGAAGTTTATACTCGTATTTTTTTATTTCGGCTTGAGTATCTTTTTCTAAAATCACGGCTACTTCATCGCCTCCGATAAAAGTGTCAAGCACAGTCTGCCCTCTAAACTCAAACCCATTGTCGCCCGCCTCCTACATTTCTTTTTGCATTGTCGAGGTTTTAGAGGTTGCGAGAAGTTTGTACTGATAGCGTCCTTTGCTTTCATTCTGGGTCGGCTTCGACATAATAACGACTACTTCACTTCCGCCAAAAATAGTCTTACCACCGGTTACGTCCTCGTAACGATAGCCTGCGTCTGCCGCTTCATTCAATTCTTTTTGCATCGTTGAAGTTTTTTTGGTTGCAAGAAGTTTGAACTGTGTCTGTGCAAACGAAACTGTTTGACCCAAAACCAATAAACAGAAACAACTAAATCCTGTAAGCAATGCTTTTTTCATAATTATTTTCCTTCCACTTTTCTTATTAAATTTTCGATTCGTGTTTTCAACGCTTCTGATATTTTCCAACTTACGCGACCTTCTTTATTATATATTCTGACGGTAAGTTCTATTTCAGCCGGAACTGTATTCCATAAAGGATTGCCGTCTGCATCTTTCAAAAGAAATTCAACTGTAAAAAGATCGTAATCGTAATCACGATTGACGGAACCTTTCAAAGCAACAATTTCGCCTAAATCATTTCTGTTAATCCCTCGAATGGCTGAACTTGAGTTCTGTTCAGCGTCTTTAGGCTTCAGCAACGCCCGCCAGCTGTTAGGAATCACACCCGAACCTTCGCGCGGGTCAATTTCTATAAGCACAATCAAACTGTTGAACTTTTCGGCTGCAATAACTAACGCATTTGTTTCTTTATCAGACAATTGATTATTAATTTGCTCAATTCTGGCGGTCGCTCGAATTGCTTCGGGCGACATCAATGTTGCCCGCAATTTATAATTAAATGATTTATCAGTGCTGAGAATTCTCGTATCAAGAAATCCGCCGACGCGCCCTTTTATCCGCCACGACTCACGAATTTTTGTCGCTTGATCCGCGCTCCAGGATAAATAGGCTTCTTTTGAATAAGTAGTCGTTCACAAATAAACTGAACTATGTTTGAAGCCTGAAAACCTGATTTGCAGGCTTTTTCCAAATGTCGAAAGGGCAAGGCTAACCGCATATTGCAAATGCGCTTTCGACTCATAATCTTCCGCCGCCAACCCTTCGTATTTCAATTTGCGCCAGAGTGTTTCCGCAATGTTCAAATGCGGTGAATATGTTGGCAGATAAAAGATGAACAATCCGCGCCCTTGCCACGCCCCGATCCGTTCACGCATCTTTTTGCCCGTGTGAATCCGCGCATTGTCCAAAACGACAACTGTCAATTTTGAAAGCGAAAACGAAAACCGTTCTAGTTGTTCGACCACAAAAGCGGCATCTATCTTCTCTTCGCTCGTCGCCATCCAACTTTTATTCGAGCGTGTCAACAACCCGAAACAATTGATGCCTGTGCCTTTCTCAGACGGCATCGAAACTTCTTCGTCACCAAACTGCCAACCATACGGCACGTTCGGCTCCAAGGCGACACCCGCTTCGTCGCCGTAATACAAATCAATCTCGCCGCTTTCGCTTAACCGCTCCATTTCGCCCAACAGCTCACGCTTTAGCCGATAAACCCCTGCCGGCGGTTTCTTTTTCAATCGCTTTCTAATTCGTTTGAAGCGGCAATGGTTTTTTCAAAAATCTTTTGAGCGTCGGGGTCGAAAAGGGGTTTTGCAGCTCGGCTTCGAGTTCGGTGCGCGCCAGACCGATGCGCTGACGGGAACGAATCACCGCCGCCCGCACACGATTCAAATCGGTTGCCGCGCTCAGAATTGCCCGCCTTCCGCGCCCCGGACGCATTTTTAATCCCTCAGTGCCTTCGGCTTCAAAACGCTTGACCCACCCGTTCACCGTGATTTTATGGCAACCCAACAAGCGGGCGATTTCACGGCTGGTGCGTTTCTCGCTTTTGAGCAAAATCATTTGACAACACTGTCGAAAAGCGTGACTTTTGCCGCTTCGGTAACCATCTATAAGTTCCTGACGTTGCGCGTCGCTCAATTGAATAACTTTCGTTTTACCCATTATGCGAAATAGTATAGCCTATTTCTGCTCGACTACTTAGTCTAAATTGCTTTGAGCTAAAAGATCGCTTGACAGCAGAAAAGCAAGAATCACTATTTTGATAGAAAGGAAAAAAACTTTCATAAATATATGTTTAGAAAAAAATTTTGAAACTTTCATATTAAATGACTGATTTGAATATAGAACTTATGGCAAAATTAGATTTTGAAGTTTGCGAAGTTAAAATTTGATGTCAAAACCAATTTTGTTTTTAATCAATAAATCTGTCTGTTGTTCGTTTAAGATTGAGGCGATTTTCTAATCGCCTGATTTTATAGCACAGACTAATTTTTTAATCAATTAGATCAGAGTTATCTGGATTATCTTACCTATAGATGTTTTAATTCGACATTACCCGAAAAGCCAGATAGCGGCGCATTTCATTCAAAGATGTATTGTTGCTAAAAAATAAAGCAACAAGTTATCCTGAAAGCGAATCAACTTTATTTACCGGTAAATCGGTCATGAAATCTTTCAAAATCAGAAATATCGAAATCAATCCGCCGCTCGTTCTCTCGCCGATGGCGGGCGTAACCGATTATTCGTTTCGGCGCCTGGCGAAAAGCTGTGGCGGAATCGGGCTGACGGTTTCCGAATTCATCTCGGTCGAAGGCTTGACGCGCAACAATCCGAAGGCGCGGCGGCAGATGCGTTTTTGGGAAATGGAACGCCCGTTCGCCGTGCAGATTTTCGGCGGGCAAATCGAGCGGATGCGAATGGCGGCGGAGATCGCGGAAGAAGTCGGCGCGGATATTTTGGATATAAACTGCGGCTGTCCCGCGCCGAAGGTCGTCAAAAACGGCGGCGGTTCCGGGTTGTTAAAAGATTTGCCGCGACTGGAGACGATTCTCAAGGAAATCAAACGAGCGATTACAATTCCGCTGACGTTAAAATTTCGCGCCGGTTATACCGATACGACTTTGAATTTTTTGGATGTGGCGCGCCTTGCCGAAGACTGCGGCGTGGAACATTTGCAGCTTCACGGGCGCACAAAGGAACAAGGTTATAAAGGTCTTGCGAATTGGGATTATGTGCGGCAGGTTAAAGCGGCGGTAAAAATCCCCGTCTCCGGCAGCGGCGATGTCGTGTCAATCGAAGGCGCGCTGAAAAAATGGCGCGAAACCCGTTGCGACGGAATTTTAATTGGACGCGGCGCGATGCAGAATCCATGGATTTTTCGGCAAATCGAAGATGTTCTGGCTGGACGCGAACCTTTTCAGCCGACGCTTGAAGATAAACAGCGAGTTCTGCTCGAATATTTCGAGATGCTGCGCGAAGATATGCCGGAACTTCCCGCCATCGGCAAAATGAAACAACTCGCCGGGCAGTTTACAAAAGGTCTGGTCGGCGGAGCGCAGTTTCGGCAAACGCTTTATCATTCGCATTCGGTTACCGAGGTTTTAGACAATATCGGCGTTTATTTTGAAACTTTGAACGCGGGCGAAACTTACGGCGACGGCTCAATCGAATCGGACAGAGATTTAGAATTTAAATCGTGCGCGGCGGAAGAATCCTGTGAAGCGGTGGTCACGGTTTAAGAAGATTCTCTGCCGGGAAAATTTATGAAAATCTGCTTTGTTCTAACGATTGTTTTATTTTCATTTTTACTGTCTCAGGCGCAGACAATCAAAAAACCTTCCGCACCGACGAGCGCGCCGGGCGCAGTAGTTAAATTCACTGCCGCTTACGCCGAAATTCTTTTGCGCCGCACCGAGCGCGAATCAGAACTCGAAGAATTTTTGCTCGACTATACCGAGGAATTTCCGAAGGTCAAGGAAATCAAATTCGAGCTTGGTTTGCTACAAAAAGAGTTGGACAAAATTACGGCGGTCAACGTTTCCGAATCGGGCAAGCTAAGTTTAGCTTTGGGAAAATTGATAGTGCGGAAAATTGAAATCGAAACGGATTTATGGAATCTGCGGCGGCAGTATGCAGACGACCATCCGGAAGTGAAACGCGCCCGGCGCAAAGCGGAAGTTTACGAACGGGCAATCAAAGAAATTCTTTTTTAAATTTATGCGACGTATTTTGTCTTCATTCATTCTACTCGTCCTTTTGACGACAGCGGCAACGATGACTGCGGCGCAATCGCCGGACAAAATCTTAAAGCGAGCAAGCAAGGCTTTGGGCGGCGAAAAGGTTTTGCAGTCGGTTAAATCCTGGCGAAAAACGGGAAGAATAACCAGGCTCAAAGACGGCGCGAGCGGCAACTTTAAGGAACAAGCCGCGCAGCCGAATTTCTACAACGCCCTTTTTGATTTGAACGGTTTTGAAACGGAAACGGGTTACAACGGAAAGTCGGGCTGGGCGCGCGACTCGCGCGACGGTCTGCGAACGCTGACGGGCGAGGCTAGCCGCGATTTTGGAGCTGAAGCCGCTTATAAAAGCGCGCGTTGGTTCAATTATAAAAAGAACAAATCGAAAATCGTCGCGGGCGGAAAATCCGTCGTGAACGGAAAATCCGCCGACCTGCTCGTTCTGACAACCGCCAAAGGCGTTTCCGTGAAAATGTATTTCGACGCGGCGAGCGGTTTGCCGGTTCGTGAAGAAATTCCGGCGGGCGATTCGACGAGCGTTTCCGATTTCAGCGATTACCGCCAGGTGAACGGCGTGCAGGAACCGTTTTCTATTACGAGAAAAATCGGCGAAGACGTATACGAAATCAAGCTCGACCAAATCGCGCATAACGGGCAAATCGCTAAAGACGATTTTGATTTTCCGAAAATCTCCGGCGAACCGCTGCCCGATATTCCGTCGCTTCTGAAGGAATTACAGACGAACGAAGACCGGATTGAAGCGATTTTGGAAAATTATTCTTTCACGCAAAAAAGCACGAGCCGCGAACTCGGCAAAGACGGCGTTTTGCGCGAAAAAGAATCGGAGACGCTTCAGCTTTCGTTTTACAAAGGCAACCGCATTCGGCGACTTGTAGAGAAAAACGGCAAGCCGCTGTCGGAAAAGGAACAAATTGAGGAAGATAAAAACGTGCAGCGTCGCGTCGCGGAAATTGAAAAGGAAATCGCCAAAAAAGAAGCCCGCGCCGCCGTCGCGCATTCGAAAACCGGCGCGCCCGATGAAGACAATCGCCGCATTTCAATCGCCGAAGTTTTGCGGGCTTCGCGGCTGGTCAATCCGCGCCGCGAACGCTTTCGCAGGCGCGATGTCGTCGTTTTCGATTTCGAGCCGAACCCAAACTTCACTTTAAAAACGCGAAAAGTTTTCTGAAATTTTTTGGCAAAACGGCGGGCGTAATGTGGATTGATGAAAAAGACAAACAAGTCGCGCGGCTCGAAGCCGTGCTGTTCGACAACTTCAAAGTCGGCGGCGGAGTTCTCGCCAATTTGAAAAAAGGCGCGTCGTTTGCCCTCGAACAAGAGCGCGTCAACGACGAAATCTGGCTGCCGTCGGTCGCCGACATTAACCTTTCGGTGAAAGTCCTGCTCGTCAAAGGCATCAACGTCAATCAACTCGTCAAGTCCTACGACTACCGCAAATTTAAGACTGAAATCAAAGACTCGAAAGTTAACGAAATAAAAAATTAGTTTTCCGGTTGCAATTCGACTTCCGCATTACAGCGTCATTTTTGATTGTCGAAAACGACGCTGTAATTATTAAATCGGTTGAGCGGTTAATGATTGTGACGCCTCCGAAACTGGAATTCGATATTTCCCAAGCGTCCAATCCAAATCAAAAAGCGCGTAATCGCAGGTCAGTTCCTCGCCCGCATTTATATCTCGGCGGGCAACGGTCAAATCCTGTTCTTCGCTCGAATAAAAATCAAAACAATTCGGGTTTTCGGAATGATTGAAAAAACGCGCGTCGTCGCCGCATAAAACATACAGACCCGAATGTTTTTCCCGGTAACTGTATTTACGGATTTGCTCGCGCGCGCTTTCCGTTAATTGCTCGATTCGTTCTTCGGCAAAGCGCAAATCAATTAAATCGTGAAATTTCCAGATTATCGTGCCTTCGCGGATAAATTCGTCGGCGAATAAACCGATGCCGTGAATCGGGCTAACATCGAGTTTGGTTTTGACCAGTAACATTTGAAATTCACCCGTTTATCAATTTATATTCGTCCATTGATACGCGCTCAAACTGTGTTTTCCCCAAGTAAAATTCACATCCGCAGGAAGATTAAAAGCTGACAATCGAACTGCGAGAAGCCCGCCATAACCGTCTTTCGATTTCGGGTCAACCCACCAGCCCGCGCTTGGGTCCCAGATTTTAATTTCGCCGTCACCGGCGGCAATCGCGCAGCCTTCGTGATAAATCAAATCATCGTTCATCCAGCGAAGTTGCTCGCTCGTGTCGTTCCAACTGTTCGACCACTGATTGGTCGAGGCTTCAGAAAAACGCTGAACCATTTGCACGCGGTAATTTTTCACGCCGCGCGCGGTGAAAATTGCCGAGGCGAGCGCCGCCAGCGCGCCGCAGTCGAGCGTTTTCTTTCGCACGGCTTCGCACCAGTAAATCGGAAACGACGACGCGCCCCAGTTAAATTTCAGCCGCAGCCAGCGCGGTCCCGTAAGAATGCTCGCGCCGCCGAGTTCGGAAAAATCGGTTGATGTAATCCATTCGCGCGCGATTTCGCAGCACATCGCTCCGTGATGTGAAATTTCCGAAGCATACCAATCCTGCCATTTTTCATAAACCGCTGCCGGTTTATGAAAACCATTTCCGTTTGTTTCGACAACCGTTTCTTTCGCTGGCTTAGCCGCGTCCAAATACATAACTCATACTCCTGTCGTAAGCTCCGGCGTCGCAGAAGACGAGAATATCGCCGACCTCCGCCGTTGAGGGCAATTCAACATTCGAGGCGACAATATCGTGTTCCATACACAGCCTGCCCAAAAGCTGCGTTTTGCCTCGGTTTAAAGATTTCCAACCGCCGCCGTTCGCGTCCTGACACAAAATCCGGTGCGGATAGAAAAAATACATCGGCAGCTCAGCAATCGAGCCGTCCACGACGACTTCCCGCCAACCATCGTTTTGACCGCGAATTTCCAAAATTTGCATCGCAACCGCCATCGAGGGCTGCGCGAGTGCCTTTCCCGGTTCGGAGAAAATCCGTTTGACGTTCGGCAGAAATTCGGGAATCATCTCGATTGCCTTGCGGAATTTCTCGCCGGAATTTCTGCCCAAATCTTCGGGAAACCAGCCGCCGCCGACATCGAGAATTTCAATCAGGCGACCGGATAACGCTTCGATTGAACCGCACCAGCGAAGGATTGATTCAAATAAATGCCACCATTGCCCGACGCCGACGTTAGCGCTCGCCATGTGGAAATGCACGCCAAATTTGCATTCTTCGGGAATGCGTTTGACGGTTTCGAGAAGCTCCTCAAAAGTTTCCGGCGTGTCAATCGCAATGCCGAAACGCGAACGAATATTCGGCGTTCTCAGGCGGACGCCGAGAAACTCGGTTTTGAGTTCGCCGCTTTCAACCTCGGCAATAACGCGATTGAGTTCTTCAATCGAATCGCAAAAAATCGTGTAGAAAGAAGCGTCCGGCAGCGTTTCGCGCCGCCACCATTTCGCCGGACCGTTCAAAATAATCTGCTCTGGTTTGAATCCCGCGGCGAGCGCTTTCTTTACTTCCAAAAGACTGATTGCTTCGGCGAAAAACCCTGAATCGTGCGCGAGTTTTATCAGGCGTTCGTCTGGGTTGGTTTTAAAGCTGTAAGCGTTTATCACCTCGATTTCGTCGGTCGAAAGCTCTTTTGACAATGCGGCGGCGCGGGCGAAATAATCGGCGGCGGTGTTTTTCAGAAACAAACTGGCGGGTGTCTGCATATCTGAAAAGTCTATTTCTTTGAGGTCGTCAACAAACGTTTCTGGAACGATTGTCGGTTGATTTTTCGATTTGCTGCCATTTCCGTTACTAACTTGCCCGTTATCGAAATCAAGTTTGTGCAATCGGTTGGCAAACTGAAGAAGTCCTGATGGATGTTTCAGCGAATGCCCGATTCCGCCGCCGAACGGTTCGGGAAGCGGCGATAAAGGAAACTCGCTCCGCACCGGAATCTCCAGCACGACGCGCGTAAATTCCTCGCCGGTTGCCACAGATTCTTCCGCTTTAACGCCGGAGGCGCCTTCGACTAAAGCTGCCGGAATGTTTCTGCCCGTTATCGTTGCGCCGTGAATCCAGGCGGGAAAACGCGGATTAACTTCGAGCAGCCACAATTGATTGTCAGCGTCACGCACCATTTCTAATTCCGCGCCACCTGTCCAATTTATACGCCGAATCATTTCGCGCAACGGGACGAGCATTTCCTCTTCGACTTCGGAAACATCGCCCGCCCAGGTTTTGCTGAGTTCGGTCAAATCGCGTTTTCGCATTCGGATGCAGTCGAGCAATTCGCCTTGATACGCGGAAAACGAAATTGATTCTTCGTAGCCGGAGACGTGCGATTGCAAAAAGAGTTTCTCGGTTGCCCACGCGCTCGAAAGCACCGAGCGCATATCTTGAAACCCGCCCCAACCGTGAACTCTGACTGCTTCGTAATACGGACCTTTGAGCCAGACTTTCCAATCGTGTTCGCGGCAGAAAGCGTGCAAATCCCAATCTGAAAGCTCGGTCGTGACGAACGTCGGAATTTTGACGGGCAAGTATTCGTGCGCCGGAATCGCCGGTTTTCCGACTTGATTGAGAGCGGCGAGCGACGGCGTCAGCAGATTCGGATGACCGCCGGGAAACAAGCTGGCGAACCACATAATTTCCAAATCAATGCTGGAAACCCACAACGCGCCCGACTCCAAAACTCTTTTAATTTCGCGGGCGTGAGCGTCCAAATTCAATTCGTCCCACGGTCGGTGCAGAACGATTTCGTCAAAATCCTGCCAGTGAATTCCCGAACACCGATTTGAGTATTCGACGCCGACAAGCGTCGCGCCCGGATAAGCCGCTCGCAGTGAACGCGCAATGCCAATTCCCGGCTGCGGATTCGTTCCGCTGTAAAGTCCGCTGATATAAATTTTCATGCCTTCCCCTGTTCTAAGGGATGAGGGATGAAGGATTAGCGATGAATAGAACTAAAATCTTAATCATCCCTTATCCTTCATCGCTCATCCTTCTAATGCCGCCCAATACGAGGGCGTTGATGCTAAATTAAATTCCGGCTTCGGAATACTGTCACGGAATTCGTCGGTGAATTTTCCGTCCACGCGGATGCTGAACGATAATCCGTCGTAGGCATCGCTGCCGTGAAATTGATTGACCGAATCGAACCACGCGCTGTAACCTTCGACATATTTCTTTTCGCCGGTTTTCTGATTAAGCATAAAAAACGGCTTTTTGATGTTTGTGCGAAACCACAAAAATTCGTGGCAAAGCTCGGTTTCGATATGGTCGCGGTGCGCCGGAACTTGTCTGGCTACGTTGTCATACATAATCAGCATTCTGCCGGTCGCGGCAAAAGGCAGCGTTTTTATAAAATCCATCAGCAAGGAAAATTCGGCGGCGTGAACCGTCGGATGCCAAAGTTCCGTGCGGTCTAAATCGAAATAGCTGTCCGGCTTCTCCGAATAAGCCAGATAAATCATCCGCGAACCCGGGCGGTCGGGAACGTCGCCGTTTAATTTGTAAGGTCCGGTATAAAATTTCAAGTCTTCCTGCGACTGCATGCGCCGCTTGATTTTTTGCGTCAAGTAACCGTCGAGTGAGCGCAGGCGCGTCACATCAATAAATTCGTCGAACGATTTATACGACGGATAAACGACGCTCGAATCAACCGGCGTATCGTCAGGCAAATCGTCGAACTCGCCGCTTTCGGTTTTCCCGCTCGTTTCCGCAGCGTTCATTTTTGTATTTAATTCAGTCATAAATTTTTTCAAGCGGCGCACGCCCAAAGTGAAGGCATTGACGCCAAATTAATTTCCGGTTTCGGAATCCGTTTTCTAAATTCGTCGGTAAACTCGCCGTCTACGCGAATACTGAATGATAAACCAGTCGCCGCATCGCTGCCGTGAAACTGATTAACCGAATCGAACCACGCGCTATAGCTTTCGACGTATTTTTTCTCGTTCGTTTCGTGATTTAAAACATAAAAAGGCTTTTTCAGATTCGTGCGAAACCAGATGAATTCGTGGCAAATTTCCGTCTCAACGTGGTCGCGGTGCGCCGGAACGGACAAACCCGCATCGTCATAAATGATCAACATCCTTCCTTTCGTCTTAAAAGGCAAAGTTTCGATAAAGTCCATTAAAAGCGAGAACTCCCCTGCGGCTTCCGTCCGCTCCCACAAATCCGTCTGGTCTAAATCAAGGTAATCGTAAGGCGTTCCGGGTTTGGTGCGCGACAGCCAAATTTCACGAACGCCCGGTTGATACGGCGCAGTTTCGTCAAGACGATAATAATTTATAAAAAAATCTTCCTTTTGTGTTTCGATGTGACGTTTGATGCCGCTCGTAATGTAATTGTCGAGCGAGCGCAGGCGCTTGACGTCAAGGAACTCGTCGAACGATTTATACGACGGATAAACGATTCGAGAATCAACCTCGAACCGTTCAAGATTGTTGCTGAAGTCATCTTCGACCACGGCAGCTTTCATAGCCGATTTCTCCTTATTTTGCTCAATTTGCTCAAAGAACGGTTTGTGTATTTCCACCGAACATTTTTTAATCAGTAGTTTAATAAAAATATATCCGAGCATTTACCGTCTGTATGCTGCATTACAAATAATAATAATTTATCTATCTACAATTGTTATCAAACGGCGGCAACCTTATTTATTAAGCGTTCTACAAAAATCCTTTTACTATTTTTTCTGTTTTTCGCACGGAAGGTATGATTAAAACGTATTTTCTCAATTCGCAAAAATTGCCTTTGGTTGTCGAATCGAACGGTCAAGACAAAAGCGTCAAAAGATTGTCAGAGATCGCCACCGCGCAAGAGAATTTTTTCCGCGTAAGTCTTTTGCAGCACGGCGCCGTGCTGCTGCGCGGTTTCGAGATGCGGACGATTGAAGAGTTCGAG
Source organism: Pyrinomonadaceae bacterium (assembly GCA_030448055.1). Taxonomy (GTDB): domain Bacteria; phylum Acidobacteriota; class Blastocatellia; order Pyrinomonadales; family Pyrinomonadaceae. Next base: position 103,282 of record JAUJNR010000001.1, on the reverse strand, counting down.
AAATTCGTGCGCTCGTTTTCCGGCGTAGATTTTTTCAATTACGCGGGCGGAGTTTCGCCGCGTCTCGCCTTAAGCGGCGGCGTTTACACTTCGACCGAATATCCGCCGCATCTCGCGCTCGCTTTGCACAACGAATTGTCGTATTCAGACGTTTCTCCGCGACATTTATATTTTTTCTGCCTGACCGCGCCGGAGGCGGGCGGCGCAACAACGCTCGGCGACAGCCACCGAATTTTGCGAAACATCAATCCGAAAACAGTCGGTTTGTTCAAACGTAAGCGCGTGCGTTACGACCGCAATCTGCCGAACGAAAAAGGTTCGGATTATTCGTGGCAGGCGGCGTTTGAAACCGACGATAAGGAAACGGTGGAAAATCACTGCCGCGTAATCGGCGCGGATTTTGAATGGAAAGCGAACGGCAGTTTGCGCATCAGCCAGACGCGCCCGGCGACCGCGACGCATCCCGAAACCGGCGAAGAAGTTTGGTTTAATCAAGCCGACGGTTTTCATCCGAGCAACCTGGACGCGGAAACTCGTCAGTGGTTCGTTTCAAATGGTGAAGAATTTCGTCTCGACTCGCATTTCGGCGACGGCTCGCCGATTGCCGTTTCGATGCTTGAACAAATCCGCGTGGTTCTGCAAAACGAAACGATTCCGCACCAATGGCAAATCGGAGACATTTTAATTCTCGACAATATGCTGACCGCGCACGGTCGGATGCCGTTTTCGGGAGCGCGCCGAATCGCTTTAGCAATGACTTGAATTTTACAATTAAATTAACAGTTGCGTGGCTTTGCACAAAAATTAACGATGTGCCGCTTTAATGAACGGCAACTATTCGCTGTTCATTGTTCGTTATTTTCAATGGTTTTTCCTGTTTATCAGTGAACAGTGAACAATGAACAGCGAACAGTTGCCGCCCGCTTTTCTGATTTTTGTGCAAAGCTCAGTTACGTCGTAAATTTTACGATTCATTCTCGATTTCATCATTCCTGTTCGTGTCTTTTCTACAAATTTTTGCGAGATTTTTGCAAAAGGTTATTTGTGCGAAATGTTTTCTTTGTGCGAAGATTCGATAGTTCGTTTAAGAGAACATCTAACTTTTTGTTAAGCCGCCCAAATCTGTAAAAAAACTATGCGACGCGCCATTTTCCCCGGTTCATTCGACCCGCCTACGAACGGGCATCTCGACATCATAAAGCGCAGTTTGCCGCTTTTCGATGAAATCATCATTGCCGTTCTGAATAACCCGGAAAAAAATCCGATGTTTACCGTTGAAGAAAGATGCGAAATGATTCAGAAAATTCTTCCCGAAGTCGAGAACGGCAAATGCTGTCTGACGGTTGATAGTTTTTCGGGTTTAACTGCCGATTTCGCCCGAAGAAAACAAGCGACGGCGATTGTGCGCGGCATTCGCGCCATTTCCGATTACGAATACGAACTGCGAATGGCTTTGATGAATCGGCGTTTAGAGCCGACCATCGAGACGGTTTTTCTAATGGCGGCGGAAGAATACGCCTACGTTTCTTCAAATCTGATGAAACAAGTTTTTACATTGGGCGGGCGCGTCGAAGGGCTGGTGCCGGAATTGGTCGAAAACCGGATGCGAGAAAAATTAGGATGATTAAGAAGTTACTGATTTTGAGAGTCCAGCACGCGCAAATCACGATTCCGACGGGCGCGGAAGCCGAAGCCAGAAAATTTTACTGCGAGTTTCTCGGCTTAGATGAAATTCCGAAACCGGAAGCGCTGCAAACGCGCGGCGGTTTTTGGCTCGAAGTCGGCGCGTTTCAAATTCACGTCGGCACGGAAGACGGATTTGATCGAACCAAAACAAAAGCGCATATCGCTTATATATCGCTTATGAAGTCGAAAACTTAAACGCCTGGCGCGAGCGATTGGAAACGGGCGGCGTGAAAATTACCGAAGGCATCCCGATTCCCAATTATTCGCGATTTGAATTTCGTGACCCGTTCGGCAATCGCGTGGAATTTTTAGAGAAGGAAAAGTAACGATACTTTTAATTAATTTTATTTTCATTATTTGTATTATTAGCGTAAGTTGCGGCAAAATTCTTTTGGGTAAATATGAAATCATCAAACGCCGCAGCCGAAAATTTCCCAGTCTCTCGAAACGTCGCTCGAATGAAAATGTCTTCGACGCTCAAAGCCGGACAAACGGCGGGTCTTTTGCGCGAGCGCGGGTTTGACGTGATTGATTTGACTTTGGGTGAACCGGATTTTCCGACGCCCGAATTTATTAAAGAATACGCCTGGGAAGGTTTGCAAAAAGGCTTGACGAAATATACGCCGACCGCCGGGCTGAAAACATTTCAGGAATCAATCGTCGAATTCTACGCCAAAGAGTTCGGCGCGCATTTTTCGCCGCAGCAAATCGTCGCCACCGACGGCGGCAAGCAAGCGCTTTTTAATGCCTGCTGCACTTTATTAAATCCAGGCGACGAAGTTTTGATTCCGCAGCCGTATTGGGTGACGTTTCCCGAAATCGTCAAATTCTGCGGCGCGACGAGCGTCTTTATCGAAACCGAAACGAGTGATTTTATTTTAACGGCGGAACAAGTTCAGGATTCGATTACGGATAAAACCAAACTTCTTATTATCAATTCGCCGAACAACCCGACGGGTCGCGTGATTCACAAAAATGAATTGATAAAAATCGTCGAGATTTGTGCCGAACGAAATGTTTATGTTTTGACGGACGAGTGTTATTTATTTTTCGCTTATCCGCCGTCGGAAGTTTTCACGTCCGCGAGTTTGCCCGAAGATTTGCGGCGATTCGTCTGCGTCGCCGGTTCGTTTTCCAAAACCTACGCGATGACCGGCTGGCGCATCGGCTATACGATTGCGAATGAAGAATGGACTGGGCAGATGACGAAGCTGCAAAGCCATTCGACCTCGCACCCGACGAGTTTTGTGCAATACGCCTGCGCGCGCGCGATGGAAAATCACGCCGCGTCGAAAGCGGCGGTTAATTTGATGCTCGCCGAATACAAACGACGAAAAGATTGGCTGATTCCGGCTTTGCAGCAAACGCGAAATTTCAAATGCCAGATGCCCGAAGGCGCGTTTTACGCTTTTGTTGACGTGCGCGAAATGCTCGGCGAGCAGTTCAAAACATCCGCCGATGTCGCCGAGTTATTATTGAACGAAGCGCACACGGTCGTGACCGACGGCGAAGGTTTCGGCGCAGACGGATTTTTGCGAATCTCCTACGCGACTTCGCTTGAGAATCTGCAAACGGCGGTCGAGCGAATACGAAAAGTTTTTGAAACGACTATTAAAGAAGCTGTGTAAAATGCAGAAGCCCGCACAAAGTAAAGGCGCAGACGGAAAACGCCCTTGCTTTGTGCGGGCTTCTGCAGAAAAATACTTAATCTCCGCTCGTCATCATCAAGCCGATTTCTTCGTTGCTCGTCTCAGCCGGATTAACTTCGCCAACGATTTTTCCTTTACGAATCACCAGCAATCTATCCGAGAGCGCGGTAACTTCTTCGAGTTCCGCCGAAACCAGCAGCACGGCAGTTCCCGCGTCGCGCAGAGCGATCAGTTTGCGGTGTATAAATTCGATGGCGCCGATGTCCACGCCGCGCGTCGGCTGCGAAACAAGCAGCAGTTTTGGATTCAATTCAAACTCTCTGCCGATAATAAGTTTCTGCTGATTGCCGCCGGACAAAGCGCGGGCGCTCAGTTGCGGATTCGGCGGGCGCACGTCAAAACGTTCGATAATTTCTTTGGCGCGCGTTTCAATTACGGACGAATTTAAAAAGCCGCCCGATGTCACCGGCGGACGATAATGAACGCCGAGAATCGAGTTTTCTTCTAAATCTGAGTCGAGCAGCAATCCGCGTTTGTGCCGGTCTTCGGGAACGTGCGAGATGCCTAACTCCTTGCGCCGCCGCGCTGATAAATTCGTGATGTTTTGCCCTTCAAAATAAACGGTTCCGCTTTGATTTGAATTGGCGATGAGTCCGGCGACGGCTTCAATTAATTCGGTCTGCCCGTTGCCTTCGATGCCGGCGATGCCGACGATTTCACCGGCTCGCACGTCGAACGAAATTTTATTTAACGCCGCGCCGTGCGCGTTTTTCACCGACAGATTTTCGACGGCTAAAACCGCCTCTTTCGGCTGCGCGTCGGTTTTTTCAACTCTTAATAAAACATCGCGCCCGACAATCATTCTGGCTAAATCTTTCTGTGTCGTCTCCGAAGTTTTCACATCGCCGACGACTTTGCCGTCGCGCATCACCGTCACAAAATCGGAAATCGCTAAAACTTCTTCGAGTTTGTGCGTGATAATAATGATGGTTTTTCCCGAAGCGCGCATCCGGCGCAGAATGCCGAAAAACTCATCAGTTTCCTGCGGCGTTAAAACCGCCGTCGGTTCGTCCAAAATCAACAATTCGGCATTGCGGTAAAGCGCCTTTAAAAGTTCGACGCACTGTTGCGCCCCGACAGAGATGTCTTCGACGCGCGCGCGCGGATTAACACCCAGACGCAGTTCGTTAGACAAAGCTAAAATGTCTTTATTAGCCCGCTCCAAATCGAGATTCGCCGCGCCGCCGGTTTCCGCGCCGAGAATGATATTCTCGGCGACAGTCATCGAGTCCACCAACATAAAATGCTGATGCACCATTCCGATTCCCAAAGCAATCGCGTCGTGCGGATTTTTGATTTGCGCGGGCTTGCCGCCGATGAAAATCTCGCCGCTGTCCGCCGTGTAAAAGCCGTAAGCGACGCGCATAATCGTAGATTTGCCAGCGCCGTTTTCGCCGACAATCGCGTGAATCGTTCCCTTTTCAATTCGGATAGAAACGTCGTCGTTGGCGACGACGCTGCCGAATGTTTTGGTTATATTTTTAAGTTCGAGCATTTATCATTTTGAGCTAAAGAATAAATTGTAGAAAATCAAAATCATGTCGAAAACATAAAACACAGAGATTGATTCTCTTTCATAAAATCGCTTCCGTTATTTCGCCATCGCGTCCGTCACTTTGATTTCACCGCCGACGATTTTGCTTCTCGATTGTTCAACGCGCTGCAAAATTTCCGGCGAAATTAAACTTTTATTGTTGTCGTCCATCGCGTAAGCCACGCCGTCTTTGTCGAGTCCGAAAACGTGAAAGCCGCCTTTGAACGCACCGCCGAGAACTTCTTTGATGACATCGTAAACGGCGTTGTCCACACGCTTGACCATTGAGGTTAAAACGAAGCCGGGTTTGACGCCGTTCTGGTTCGAGTCAACGCCGATGACGAATTTATTCGCTTCGTCCTGCCCGTTTTTCCCGAACTGCTCAACCGCGTCGAACGCGCCCAGACCGGAATTTCCCGCCGCCGTAAAAATCACGTCCGCGCCTTGATTGATTTGCGAGAGGGCGAGTTCTTTGCCTTTGCCCGGATTATTCCACGCCGAATCGGTTACGCCGACATAGTTATCAATAACTTTAATGTTTGGATTGACGGAACGCGCGCCTTCTTCGTAGCCGGTTTCAAAGCGGTGAATGAGCGGAATGTCCATTCCGCCGACGAAGCCGAGAACGCCGGTTTTCGATTTTTGCGCGGCAATCATTCCGACGAGATACGAACCTTCGTGTTCGCGGAAAACTAAAGACGCGACGTTTTGTTTCGGCGTTTTGCCGTCTTTTTCAAAAATCACGCCGTCCACAATCGCAAATTTAATATTCGGGTAATCGTCAGCTACTTTCTGCATAATCGGACCTTGCGCAAAGCCGATGCCGATTATCAAATCGAAATTCTTTTCCGCAAACGCGCGCATCGCCGGTTCAATCGAAGTCGGGTTGCCCGGTTCGACATCGTGCAGGCAAATCGGCAAATCTTTTTCCGCTCGCCGCACGCCGTCCCACGCCGCCGCGTTGAACGAACGGTCGTTTTTGCCGCCGATGTCAAAAACGATGCCGACTCGTATTTGGCAATCCTTCCTGGCTTCGGTTTTCGCGCTGCAGGCGGAAAAGACAAAAGCCGACAGGCAGATAATAAATAAAACGAGTTTGATTTTCATATAGAATTTTTCGTAGTTTAATTCCGTGAGAATAAGATTACAAAGATATAAACAAAAAACAAGATGAAATTTCGCCTTTTTGATTCGTTTAAAGAGCCGACTGGATTTTTCGGCAGCTAAAAACCTCTGATAATTTCTTTGATTAGACGGGCGTCGTTCGCGTTGCGTTCAGTGGTGATTTTATACGCTCCTGTGAGTTTTTCGCGGATTGAATTTGCTTGATTTTCGCGGCGGCAATATAAAACGCCGAGCGCGTCGCCCCGGCGGATTTCATCGCCGATTTTCTTTTCGCATTGATAACCGACGGCGAAATCTATCGCGTCCTCGATTTTGATTCTGCCGCCGCCGATTCGGGAGACGCATTCGCCGATTGCGCCCGCGTTGATTTCCGAAACGAAACCCGAAGTTTCCGCTTTGATTTCTGCTTTGATTAAATTCGCATCGAGCAAATTTTCCGGCTGGTCGCAAACCGTCGGGTCGCCGCCTTGCAGTTCGATATTGTGCCGAAACTTTTCCAGCGCCGCGCCCGAATCAAGTGAACTTTGAACTTTGAACTTTGAACTTTGAACCGAATCGGCAACGCCGCACAAAACTAAAATTCGCGCCGCCAGTTCCACGGCGAGTTCAAGCGTTGGCTGCATCGCATCGTCCGCCTCGCTGCGCAAAATTTTCACGCATTCGTAAACTTCCGAAGTGTTGCCGACGTATTTTCCGAGCGGCTGATTCATATCGGAAATCACGGCTTCGCATCGCACGCCGAAAGCGTTTCCGGTTTTGACAAGCGCTTCGGCGAGGTTTTTCGCATCGCTGAAGCGCCGCATAAACGCGCCGCTTCCGGTTTTGACATCCAATACGAGCGCGTCCAAATCTTCCGCCAGTTTTTTCGACATAATCGAAGCGACGATTAAAGGAATTGATTCGATGGTCGCCGTCGCGTCGCGCAGCGCGTAAAGTTTTTTATCGGCGGGCGCGATTTCCGCCGTTTGTCCGCTCATCGCAAAACCGCAGGTTTTGATTGTTTGCTTAAATTCGCCGGTTGTGAGATTGACGTTGTAACCGTTGATGGCTTCGAGTTTGTCGAGCGTTCCGCCTGTATGACCCAAACCGCGCCCGGAAATCATCGGAACGGCAACGCCGCACGCTGCGACAACGGGCGCGACGATCAAAGAAGTTTTATCGCCTACGCCGCCCGTCGAATGCTTGTCGGCGACGGGCGCGTCAATGTCCGAGAAATCAAGCCGCTCTCCCGAATCGAGCATCGCTCCGGTCAAAGCGCTCTGCTCGTCCGGCGACAAACCATTGATGAACATCGCCATCAGCAAAGCTGACGTTTGATAATCCGCCCAAGCTCCGCTCGTTACTCCGTTTACAAAAGCGTTTATTTCCGGCGCGGTCAAATCAGCGCCGTCGCGTTTTTTGCGGATTATTTCCTGTTGATTCATCAATGTAATTCTCGGGGAAAAAATAAATCGAGTTATTTTAGCAAAATCGGTGGAAAAAGATTTATTTTTTTGTTTGAATGCGTCATAATAGTTTTTGCCATGAGAAGTAAAACCATTTTATCAACCGCCGCCTTTATCGTCGCATTTGCCGCCTCTGCCGCTTTTGCAAGTTTATTTGTCACCAAAACCCAAACTGTATCCGATTACGTTCCGGTCAGCGGCTACAAATCCACAAACTGTTTCAAGTATAAAAATAATTCGGCAACCGCCGATAAAATCACCGCTCTGATTCGTCAAGATCATATTAACGGACGCGAAAGCGGCAAAACCGTTCATCCTTTTAATGTAGACATTCTTTGGTCTAACGACTCGTTATACTTTAGTTACGCTGAAGTTGTCGAACGTTATGTTGACTTGTCAAGCAATATGAAAGCGGCTGATTTGCCAAGCGATTTTCAAACCGAATGGCGCGAGCATATGAAAGCCTGGCGTGACTATTCGGAATTTCTTAACCGAATGAAAAAATCTTCAAATCGAGCGGCTTTGAGCGGAAAAGAATTAAAAGAAATCGATGCGTTTCACGACCGCGAAATCACGCGCACATGGAACGAAGTTTTGCAGACCGGAACAAACTATGGAGCGGATGTTTACTAGAACTGATCAATATAGTTACCATAAAATATAATTCACCAAAACGTCTGAAGGAAAGTTCAGACGTTTTTTATTTGGTTACAATTTCTTTTCTAACAAAACCACCGCTTCGGTTTTTATCGCCAGCCGGCTTCCGACCGCGTCAACCTTTTCGCCGGTTTTCGCTTTGACGCTCACGCGGTCAATTTCAATCTCAAGCGCCCGCGCCAAATTCTCGCGCATCAGGTCTATATGCGGGCGCAGTTTCGGCGTTTCCAAATTTATGACCGAATCAACATTGACGACCCGAAAGGCTTTTTCTTTCATCAATCGCGCGGCTTCGGATAAAAACGTTAGGCTGTCGGCGTTTTTCCAGCGCTCATCCTGATCGGAGAAATGCGAGCCGATGTCGCCGAGCGCGAGCGCGCCGAAAATCGCATCCGTAACGGCGTGAAAAAGCGCGTCCGCGTCGGAATGACCGACCGCGCCGAATTCGGATTCGACGCGCACGCCGCCTAAAATCAACGGTTTATCTTTTTCCAGACGATGAATATCGTTGCCGAAACCGATTCTATACATTTTCAGTTTCCAAATGTCTCAACAAACTTTCCGCCAAAATAAAATCTTCCGGCGTAGTTACTTTGACGTTTTTCGCGCTGCCTTCAATCGCGGAGATTTCATATCCTAGTTTTTCCACCAGTAAACATTCGTCCGTCACAGTTTCGCCGACATCGTTTTCGGCGGCAAAAGCGCGCTTCAAGATTTCATAACGAAAGCATTGCGGAGTCAAAGCGCGTCTTAATTTCGTGCGGTCAATCGTGCCGACGATTTTCCCGTCGGCGACTTCTTTTATCGTGTCCGTCACGGTTGCGACCAAACACGCCGCGCCCGTCTCACGCGCCTTCTCGATTGTTTCTGTGATTTCTCTCGCTGTTACGAGCGGACGCGCGCCGTCGTGAACGGCGACGATTTCCGCCGATTCGGAAGCAATCGAGTTCAGTCCGTTTAAAACCGACGCGGCGCGAGTCTCGCCGCCGGAAACGATTGCGGAAAGTTTTTTCAGATTAAATTTTTCGTGGATGTTTCGAAAGTTTCCGATTTCTTGGGCGGACAAGACCAGAACGATTCGGTCAACCGCCGGACAAAATTCAAATCGTTCGAGCGTGTGAATTAAAAGTGGTTTTCCGAGAATTTCGTGAAACTGTTTCGGCACGTCTGAGCCGAATCTGGTTCCGCTTCCGGCGGCGACTATAATTGCAACATTCATTAAAAACAGGATGGACAGGACGAACAGGAGTTTCGATTATAAGATTTTATCCTGCCCGTCCTGTCCATTCTGTTCAAATTTTCTTTGCCTAAAATTTACTCTATCTCTTCGATAATCGTCGTCTGCCGCAATTCGCGCGTGGCTTTGCGAAAACTCGGCGCGCGCGATTCGTGTATGTTGTTCGACTGCTCATAATTGTCCTCTTTCTCTTCCCAAAGCCTGCCGAAAATCATTTTTCCGGCGGTCGTCTGCAAAACGCTCGTAACGGCGACATCTGCCGTTTTTCCGATTAAACGACGCGCGTTGTCCACGACGACCATCGTGCCGTCGTCGAGATATGCCACGCCTTGATTGTATTCTTTGCCTTCTTTCAAAATAAATACGCGCATCGCTTCGCCCGGCAAAACGACCGGCTTGAGCGCGTTGGCGAGTTCGTTGATATTAAGCACGCTCACGCCGCGCAGTTGCGAAACTTTGTTAAGATTAAAATCGTTGGTGACGATGACGGCTTCGAGTTGTTTGCCGAGTTCGATGAGCTTTAAATCAACTTCTTTGACCGCCGGAAAATCAGTTTCCACGATTTGAATATCAATCTGACTGTTGTTGCGAAGCCTTTGCAGCATATCGAGTCCGCGCCGTCCGCGCTGGCGTTTTGAGGAATCGGGCGAATCGGCGACTTGCTGGAGTTCGGTTAAAATAAACTGCGGAATAATCAAAGTTCCGCCCAAAAATCCGGTTTCGGCAACGTCGGCAATGCGACCGTCAATAATCACGGATGTGTCGAGAACTTTGTAATCACGCTTGACTGGGTTTTTGTCGGCGAAAATTCCGCCGAGCGCCGATAAATCAAGAAATTCGCCTTTCGCCGCGCCGACCATCAAACCGATATAGCCCATAAAAAAGGCTAACACAATCGTCGAGAAAACTTTCATTTCGCCCGGCACAGTATTTATGTCCTGCGAGCTAATCAGCATTCCGATTAAATAAGCTCCGACGATTCCTAAAATCGAACCGACCGCCGCGCCAATCAAAGTTCTCAAACTGGCGCGTCTGGCGCGCATCTCAAAGCCGATGATGAAAAGAGCGATTAACACGGCGAAAATGCCGGAAACAAATTGCCTGCCTCCTCTGCCTAATGTTTCCGGCAGATGCGTCGTCCGCGCCAGCGGATTGAGCAAGTAACCCACTAATGCCAGCAGCACGGCAAATCCGATTCTGATGATGAGAACGTCAAGTTTCATACCGTCAGGCATTTTAGCACGAATTTAATTTAAGCGATAATGAAAATTAAGGTAATAATATACTTGACACACCTAAAGAGCAAGATGTAGAATCAATTTTTACACCTTTTCGATTAGTGAGTCTATTAGAAATGCTTCGATTCTACGCGGATAAATTCGTTAATTTAATGGTATTAGTAGAGCGTGTAATACAGAAATAAATAAGGTAGGTGTGTTAAGCTGACCGAATGAGAAAATTAGATTTTCCGGCTCTTATTATTGAAACCGTTGAGCAATTGCGAGAACAAGAAAAGAAGGAAAAAGATGCGCGGATCAGATTACGAGTTCAATTACTGCGATTGCTCAAAAGTCAGGAAACCGATTCAATCAAAGATGCTTGTCAAATTTGCGGAATCACGCCAAAACACGGTTATGATTTATGGCATAAATATCGAGATAACGGTTTGAGTCAGTATTTGCGGCTTGATTGGAAACCGCGCTCGTCAAAGCTCAGTAATGAACAACAAAGAAAAGTCATTGAGCGAGCCTCGACGGAAAATGGCTTTGCCAGTCAGCGCGAAGCAGGTCAATTTTTAACCAAAGAGTTTGCGGTCAGTTACACACAAGGTGGAATTTCACTGCTCTTTTCCCGGTTGAGAATTAAGGCAAAAGTGCCGCGCCCATTCAATAAAAAAGCCTCTTTGGAAGAACAGCTCGAATATAAAAAAACTTTGCCACACGAGTAACCGATGAAGCGTTTTATTTTCAGGATGAGATGCGCTTTGGAACGCGCACCGAGTTGGGGCGGAGATGGACGGCAAAAGCGGTTCGCCCCTCGGGAGAGCAAATCATCGGGTATGAATACGGATATTTGTCAGCAGCTTTAAACCCGTTCGGGTGAATTGTTTGCGTTAATTTTGCCTGATATGACGGTGGAAAGTTTTCAAGTATTTGTGGATGAATTTGCAAGTTTCGTCGGCGAGCAAACAGCCGTCAGACTAATCACGGACGGGGCGGCGGCGCATCGCAGCACTCGTTTGAAAGTCAGAGAAGAACTGTTGATTGAACATCTTCCGGCATACTCGCCGGAACTAAATCCGGTCGAGCGACTTTTCAAAGAGCTGCGAAAGGAATTAAAGAATCGTGTTTTTGAAAGTCTCGAAGCGATTGAAGAAGCGGTGATAAAAGCAATTGAGCCGTTTCTGAAAGACGGCTCACGGGTGAAAAAATTAACCTTTTATGGTTGGCTGGATACAACACCAACCTAAATTATTTCTGTATAAGAACTGTTTGTGAACATTTCCCAGATGAAACTTATAAGCCACAAAAACCGCCTGAAGAAGATGTGCTTTTAATTGAGTTTGGAAAACTAAGAACGGCTTGCCAGGAACTACAACTTGACTTGTCTGCTATGCGAATCGAAAGAGCAATGGTGAAAATGAGTTCTCAAGAGATGTCGGCAACAGATTTTAATCCGCTTTTAGGTAATTTAATTCAAATAATTACCGATGAATTATCTCGCGCTTTTTTAATGTCCATACCGCAAAGGAAAGCGGCAGATTATTATGAAAAATCAAATCTTTTGGTGACAAGGTTTTTAACAATTTTTCTTCGGCAAATTTTGATATTGAAGAAGCGGGAAAATGTTTTGCAACGGCGCGTTTTACGGCTTGTGTAATGCACTTACAGCGAGTTATGGAAGTTGCCCTGAAATCGTATGGTTTCTTGCTAGGGCTACCATTATCCAACCAACCGTCTTGGGGCGAAGTTTTAAGACTCACAGGTGAAGAGATTAGAGAACGAAACGACAAGAAATACGCCAAAATTTGGTGTTCAACGGAAGAGCAAGAGTTTTGCGAAGGGCTTCAACCGCTTTTATTTTCGGTAAAAAATGCGTGGCGCAATACTTCAATGCACGCTGACAAAAAATACACGGAAGAAGAAGCCGAATACATTTTTGATGCTGTCAAAGGTTTTATGCGCCATATTGCCGCGCATTTAGACGAAACAGGTGTATTTACACCATAAATTGATTATGAAAAAGAAAACCGAAATAAAAGAAGACAGTAAATCTTTTGAGCGATTTGAAACACTTTTACGTCAAGTCGTAAGTGTTCCTAAAAAGGAAATAGATGAACGCGAGAAAATTGAAAAACAAAGAAAGAAGCGAAAAAGAAAGACTGAATTTCAACCCTTCTTTTTCTTCCTTCCGCGTCTAGTAACTACTGCCTGTTAGTTCATTGTAAGTGAGACGCTTGCCGGAAACGGAATTGAGAATTCCGAGAAATCGTTCTTTGTCATTGCTTTTGCGTTCATCGAATCGGTAAATTTGCTCGTCAAGATACCGTCCGAGATGAAATGGCTCAACCGAAACATAAGTGCCGCGAATTGTTCTCTTCAAAAGTGACCAAAAGTTTTCAATTCCGTTTGTGTGAATGTTTCCGCGAACGTATTCAATACCGTGATTGATAACTTCGTGAATATAATCAGCGTCTAATCCGCGATACGAACGCCATTCATCAGTGAAAAGGTTTGTGCCTTTTTCGACATTGGTTTTAACTTCCGCGTGAAGTGTTTCGCGGTCTGTTTTTTCAATGACTTTGGCTAGAACGCGACCTTTTCTTTCGAGTAAGCCCATCACGGCAGTTTTGCCGACCGAGCCGCGACCTTGAATAATCGCTTCGCGTTTTGCCTTGTGCATATTCTTGGCTTTACCGCCGATAAAGGTTTCGTCAACTTCGACGTTGCCCGAAAGTTTTTCGATTGAGCCGCTTTGCATCGCTAATCTGATGCGGTGAAGCATAAACCAAGCGGTTTTTTGAGTAACGCCGATTGAGCGGTGTATCTCGTAAGATGAAATACCGTTCTTTGCATTACCGATTAACCACATCGCGGTTAACCACTTGTCTAATCCGATTGGCGATTCGGCAAAGATAGTTCCCATTTTGATTGAGAACTGTTTTTTACAGGCTTTGCATTTCCAGATTTTGCGAGTGGAAAGAAAAGATGTTTTGTCGTTTCCGCAATGCTGACAAATAGCGATGCCGTCAGCCCAACGAAGCGAGGCAACTAAGTTTATGCAAACCGAATCGTCGGAAAAGTATTTAATGGCTTGCTGTAATGTTTTCGGTAACTCTTTATCATTCAACATAATAAAGAGTTTAGCAAATTAAAATGGGTGTGTCAAGTATATTATTACCCTGTTTTTCTTTCGTCGCCGCGCTACGTCGAATTTTTCGCCGGAAACGGTTTTAACGCGGTCGTCCAAAAATTAGCAAGCCAGTTTGAAACCGCCGAATGCTCGATTGACGACGGCTCGCTTTCGGTTTACGCCGGACGGTGGAACATCGAATACATCTGTCTAGAAGCCGATTAGGACGGCTGAGTGATGCGCCAAAAACAGATGCTCGCCACCGTTTATCTTTTATTAGCAAAACTCGACGAAGCCGACAAGAATTTCGCCAAGTCCGTTTCCGAAAAATAAATCAAAAGCGAGAAAATTATGTTCAAATTACTTCGAGCGTTCTTACTGATAATTTGTTTAGCCGTTTTTGTGCCGTTTTTTACGGCGGCGGACGGGCGCGGCAAAAACGACAGGAAAATCGAAAACATCCCGAAATCCTCCGCTTTCCGCCGCTCGCTGGAAACGTCGCTCGCCAGACGCGGTTTGCGGACGATTGATTTTTGCGACGAACAGGACGCGGTTTCGTGCCGCGTTTTGAATGATTACGGAGCGATTTTTCTTACCGATGACAAAAATCTGCTGCTGCCGCCCGTTTGTATTTTTGCGAACGATGCAGCCGTCGCAGATTTTCAAAACCAAATGCAAATAACTCGCGCCCGAATCGGCAGCGCGACAATCGAACTGCAAGCTGAAGCGATGAACGCACTGCTCGCCACGCGTGACGAAGCGATTGCCGCCGGGCTCGACATCACGCCGCGCGACGGCGCTGAAGCCGCCCGCCGCGATTACGCCGACACCACACGCTTGTGGAATTCGCTTTTTTGCCCGCGCTCCAATATTGGCGGCGCAACGGCAAACTAACCACAGCGGAAGTCGAGCGTCTCTCGTCGCTTTCCGTTCGGGAGCAAACAGCAGAGGTTCTCGAACTCGAAGCAAGTGGCATTTTCTTCAGCCGCGATTTTTCCAAATCAATTCTCTACTCAGTCGCTCCTCCGGGCGCGTCGCAGCATTTGTCGCTATTGGCGTTTGACGCAAACGAATACGCGAATGAAAAAGTGCGCCGCATTCTCGCTCGCCACGGCTGGTTTCGCACCGTCAAAAACGATTTGCCGCATTTTACCTTTCTCGGTTCGGAAGAAAAAGATTTGCCTGCGAATGGGTTGCGAAAATTGAAAACTGCAAACGGCGAATTTTGGATTCCCGACACTCAATAAAAACAGGCATTATGATGAGTCATCCGAATTACTGCATAATCCGGAGCGCAAAACGGAAAATATAAAAAGTCAAATTTGCCTTTAAAGGCGTTTTTATCTTTTGAAAACTTTTGTTCGACTTTTCATTTGGTTTTGATAATTTGATTCAAAATTTTTAATAATTGAATAACTTATATGTGAATCAGTAGTAGAAAACGAGCAAAAAGAAAGCAAAAGCCAGTTTTCCCCAGCAATGTATTAGCAAGGCGGCGGTTGAACGCACTTTGCTTGCTCTTTGGATGTTCGTTTTCTCGATTATCCAGTTGAATAAACTTTCAATCGGTTGCCGAAATTTACTGACAAGGCGATTGTAATGCCTTTGAGTTTCAGAGAGTTCTTTGCCTTTTGGTTTTTTGACCGGAGTAACCAGTTTCGTATTTTGTTCTCTTAAGAAGGCGATAATCTGTCTTGTCGGGTAGGCGAGGTCGCCGAAAAGCGTCACGTTTGGTAATTGGAGTTGTTGGTTTTCAAGGGCTTTTGAATCGTGGGCGGAAGCCTCGCGCAGCCAGAGATGCACGGGTTTAGGCAATCTGCCGATTTGCCCAGCGGCGAGGCAGTGCAGGCGCACGCCGTGAAAGCGAGTCTTTTTGGCGGCACAAAATCCAGCGTTGGCAACTTCGCGGGCGACGCGAGCCGAATAGGAATGACCGTGTTGGGCTAACATTACCGGCAGCGAATCAACGATGCGGTCAATTCCGGCTTCAGGCTGTGGATTCAGTGATTTGAGCAGCACCTTGCCGAAAGTTTGAAAACTTGGCTCCAGTAAATTGAGCCGATGAACAAAGGTTTGATACGCCGGAAAGCGCGGAAACCAGGCAGACCAATAGTTCTTGATGAAAGTGTGCATTTGTTTTTTCTGCGACAAGCCGTTCAAATGAGCAAAGAACCAAATTGCGATTAGTTCCTGGTCGGTAAAAAGCGGTTCGTTATTGTTGCTCATTCTTTGAAAACAGGTATCAGAACAAGTATCGTAGATTTGACAGACAAACAGGTAAATTTGAATCAGTTGATTTTCCATAGACAAGAAAATTCTACTAATTCAGCCGTTTGTCTGTCTTTCAACTACTGATTCGCATTTATGATAAACATAGTTATAGTAAGTTACTAGCTGAGGGAATTCGTTTCTAAATTTTATGGAAAATTCCGTTTCATTAATCAAACCGAAACTGTCGCCAGCGGAAATCAAAATTATCAATTTAGTAATTGACGGATTGCCGAGTGAAAATTCGCGTCGAGCTTATGCTCGTGCTTTGGAAGAATTTTTTATCTGGCACGCCGAAGAAAACCGCCCTGAATTGAATAAGGCTTTGATAAACAGATACGTTAAAATTCTACGCGACCATAAGCTCTCTTCAGCCAACATCAATCAAAAACTTTCAGCTATCAGAAAACTCGCCACCGAAGCCGAAGACAACAATTTAATTGATTCAAAAATTGCTAACGGCATCCGCGCCGTTAAAGGCGTTCCGTTTCGAGGGCGACGAACGGGAAATTGGCTGACCAAAGACGAAGCGCAGATGTGGCTGGACGCACCCGACACGAAAACTTTGAAAGGCGTGCGCGACCGCGCGCTGCTAGCAGTTCTGATAGGCTGCGGATTGCGCCGCGCCGAAGCCGCGATGCTTTCCTTTTCTCACATCGAGCAGCGCGAAGGACGCTGGGCGATTGTTGATATTGTCGGAAAAAGGGACAAGATGCGAACCGTGCCGATGCCTTCTTGGGCGAAAGCGACGATTGACGCCTGGACTTATGCGGCGCATTTGCAAGAAGGTTTTATTTTCCGGCGAGTCAATAAAGGGATGCGCATGATGGGCGAAGGTTTTACGGAACAAGCAATTTATAATATTGTCGTCGGCTACGCCGAAAAGCTCGCTGCTCAAGGCATCGCTCCGCACGACCTCAGAAGAACATTTGCCAAACTCGCGCACAAAGGCGGCTCGCCGATTGACCAGATTCAATTGTCTTTGGGACACGATTCGATTCAGACGACCGAAAAGTATTTGGGCGTCGAACAAGATTTAACTGACGCGCCGTGCGATCATTTGGGCTTAAAAATCAGGTAAAGAAAATCAAATTAGTGCATTGTAATCTATGTTTTTGTATTGAAGTAACACCGGCATCTTGCCGGCTATGAACGCCGAAGCATTCAAGGATGCTTGATTGAGACAATCTTTGACACCGCTTGCGCGGCATGTGCCGGCAAGATGCCGTCGTTCCATCATTTCAGTAACTTTAAAACTTAGATTAGAAAGCACTAACTTGGTATGTCTCAAAAAGGGTCGGATACTGTTGTCGAATTCATTTGAGATGATTTTACCTTTATAATCAGACCATTCCAACAATCAAAGGAGCAATATTGTTATGAGTCTGAAACCGTCTGTTATTGAACCGGTTCCTGAGCAAACCGCGCGAGTGGCGCGAGCGGCATTTCCAAAAGGCAATCTGTATATTTCAATCCGCGATCAGCTCGGCACTTTGTTTGAAGATGCCGATTTTACTACGCTTTATCCGAAGCGAGGGCAGCCGGCTTTCGCTCCGTGGCGACTGGCATTGATTACGATTATGCAGTTTTTGGAGAACTTGTCTGATCGTCAGGCTAGTGACGCCGTGCGTTCCCGCATTGATTGGAAATATGCTTTAAGTTTGGAATTAACCGATGCCGGATTTGATCACTCGGTGTTGAGCAATTTCCGTGAGCGGTTGGCGGCAGGCGAACAACCGGCTTTACTGCTTGATCAGGTGATCGAACTGCTGAAAGAAAAGAATCTTTGAAGGTGCGGGGCAAACAGAGAACCGATTCGACCCATGTGCTCGCCGCAATCCGCGTGATGAATCGACTGGAACTGGTGACCGAAACAATGCGCGCCGCATTAAATGAACTAGCTGTTGTTTCACCGATCTGGCTAAGTTCGATAGCATTGCCCGAATGGTTTACTCGTTACAGTGCAAGAATCGAAGATACGCGCCTTCCGCGCGGCGAGCAGGCGCGCGAAGAGTTCGCCCGGCAAGTCGGCGAAGACGGCTTTCAGCTGGTTGCCATACTTCTGAAACAGCAACCTGAGTTATTAAAGCTCGAAGCGGTTCAAACACTGCAAAAAGTCTGGCAACGACACTACACGCGCAATGAAAGCGGCGAGATTGGCTGGCGAAAAAACGCTCTTCTTTCCAGAGCCGCCACGGCTATTGAATCACCGTATGATATAGAGGCTCGGCACAGTAATAAACGCCAGCTTTCGTGGACGGGATATAAGGTTCATGTGAGTGAAACGTGCGATGCCGATCTCCCGCGCCTGATCACTAATGTTATGACGACAGCGGCTACCGAACAGGATGTCGCCTGCACCGCCGCAATCCATCAGTCATTAGAGAAAAGCCATCGATTGCCGGGTCGGCACTTTGTTGACGCCGGTTACGTCGATGCCGGTTTATTGGTGGAAAGTTCCAGCCGTTATGCGGTTGAACTGTTCGGACCGACACGCCTCAATCCGAGTTGGCAAACCAGAGCCGGCGGCTATGATCAAGCGCAGTTCCAAATCGACTGGGTTAATCAAATCGCCGTGTGTCCGGAAGGCAAGCAAAGCATTTATTGGCATGAATATCAGACCAATGAACGCTATTCGCGCCCGGTGGTGACAGTCAGATTCAAACCAAAAGATTGCCGCCATTGTTGCAATCGCCATCAATGTGTTAAATCCAAATCCGGTGCGGCGCGATCTTTGAATCTGCCGCCTCGACCGCTTTACGAAGCATTGGAGATGACTCGCAATCTGCTTATAAGTGAAGACGGACGTCGTGAATATCAAAACCGCGCCGGTATTGAAGGGACACTTTCGCAAGCCGTGCGGCGGGGCAGCTTTCGCCGGTCAAGATACCGGGGACTGCAAAAAACTCATCTTCAGGAAGTAGCAACGGCAACGGGCATCAATCTATTGAGGACAATCAACTTTCTGAATGGTAAGCCAATCGCTAAAACCAGAACTTCCAGGTTCGCTAAACTAGCACATTGAATTCGACAACAGTATCGGGGCGTTTTTGAGATTACTGATTCGGGAACTAACTTTACCTTTTACACAAAAGCAATACTTGCTCTAAATTTTTCGTTTTGCAATAAAAAGCTGCCGAATTTCTCGACAGCTTTTTAATTCAGAATCGAATGTTTGGCTATCTGCCCTGACTGCTTTTGATTGTAAAATCAACCGCCCGATTCGTATTGCCGCGCACGCGGTAATAGTATGTTCCGTTACTCAATCCGTTCAACGCAATCTTTTTGTTCACAGCAGTGGCTATGAGATTTCGATTGCCGTCGAGCAATTCTAAAACCAATTCCTGGTTGCCGTAATTCTGGTTGATTTGAGCGTCAAGTGTTGAACGACGAACGCTAAAGGCAATTTCCGATATGTTTTGCCCGGTATTCATCGTACCGGAATAACGTTCCTCAAACTTGCCGGTTTCGTTTACCGGCGTTGGGGTGGGTGTCGGCGTTGGCTGAGGCGTCGGCGTTGGGGTCGGCTCAGGCGTGGGAGTCGGCGTCGGTTCCGGGGTCGGAGTCGGAGTCGGAGTTACAGTTGGGGTCGGCGTTAGAGTCGGCGTTGGAGTCGGTTCCGGATTCGGCTGACCGTTCAACGCGAAATCCGAACCGGAGGCTGCGTCGGAGTTCAGCAACAAACCGCCCGACAAAGACGAACCAATTAAAATTTGCGATTGCGCCTTCGTGCCGGTCGAGGTTGTTCCAAGCACATTCGTTCCGACCGCCGCATTGATTTTGTCTAATCCCAAATGAATGATTATTTGATTGTCTTGAATAACACCTGAATCTACCGCGCCAAGCGTTTGCTGATTACGCGTTCCGGTAGCAAGATAAGTTATTTTTCCGTATTTGTAAGTCGTCGCTGTTTCGTCAACCGAAGCCGTGACAAAAACGTCGGTCGCGCCGAATTTGGAAGTCATCGTCCAGCGCATATTCGGCGTTCTTACCGAAAGGTCGGCGAGCGTTAATGTATAAATAACTTGATTTGAAGCCGCATCGTAAACGAATCGTCCCTGACGAATGTCTTGCGCGGTAGTTCCTAATTGGTCGTCCGTCGGATCAACAATTTGCGGGGCATTCGGATCATTAGACGGAAACAAATTTGCCGGATGCGGAACTGCCGCTAAATTCAACGCCGCGCGAACGGCATTATGCGCGTCAACGTATCCCGCACCGACGACTCGTTCCTCATAAGGCATCGGCGTCGCCTGTTGTCGCAGGATCGTTACAACCTGATCGGGCGTTAAAAGCGGATTCGCTTCGAGCATCATTGCAACCACGCCGGACACTTGCGGAGTCGAAAAACTCGTTCCCTGCGATGTCGTGTAAAACGGCAGAAACGCGGGCGGAATAGTTGAAAGGTCGTTTGCGCCGACGAAAAGCGGAATCGTTCCGGCAATATTCGTCACACCTGGACCTTTCGAGCGCGTGCTTTTCATATCAACGCCCGAACCAATTATATCTGGTCGCAGATTCGGCGAAGCAAATTCGTCGGCAGGCTGTCCCGGCGTGTCCGTGCCGGTGCCGTTATCATTGCCGCGCGAGGAAAATCCGGCGGGCGTTCCGAGTCCTTGTTTTTCGCCAGCCGCGACGGAAATCACCCACGGCGCAACGGAAAACGGATTGATTTTATCCGTGCCTTCGCCGTCGTTTCCGGCAGCAAAAACAACCGTGATGTTACGGTCGTGCATCATTCTGGTTGCCGTGTTAATCGGGTCGAGCGGGTCATACGGATAATCCGCCAGCGTTGTTCCGTAAGAATTGTTGCAAACGCGAATGTTGTATAGAAACTGAGTGACCAGAGCGTAATCGAGTGCCTGAACGATGGCGAAAGTCGAAAGACCGGCGTCATTGCCGGCGGTCAAACCGACTAACTTCGCATTCGGCGCGACGCCGCGATAAAACCCGCCCGAAGCCGCGCCGGTTCCCGCCAAAACGCCCGCACCGAAAGTTCCGTGACCGCCTTCGATGTCGGTCATCGGTTGGTTTTCAACCGGCAGAATCGGTATAAATTCGGGCGGCAGATTGAGCGGAACTTCGGCGGTCGGGAAAATAACATTTTGAACGACGTTTTCTCCGAGCTTCAGGTCGGGATGTGTCGCATCAATTCCGGTGTCAACGTAAGCCACGCCGATATTTTTTCCCGAAACCGGAAGACCGCCGTTACGAGTCGTCACTTCGCTGTCGGTTTCCAATTTGCTGACGCCAATAAATTTATTGCTTTGACTGTCGAATGCCCTGAAAATATGATTGGCATAGAGCGAGCGAATTCCGCTTTTCGTCTTTAAGACATTAAATTGATTCGCGTTAATTTTTGTTAAGATGATCGGAAGCTCGCGCAAAACCTGACCGCCCATAATGCCGAGCGATTTCAGGAAAAGAAAATCGGCGTTTGTCGGCTTGTGGTCGAACGTAATTACTACCGGCTTTGATTCGAGCGGCGCGGCGGTAATTTGCTCCTGCAACAAACGGTCAACCGAAGGTGCAGCTAAAGCGGTCGCTTCTCCAATTGTCAAAATTAACAGTAAAAAAATTATGGAAAATAATGTTTTCATCTCAAATCTCCAATCATTAACTAAAATTCTCAGCTGTTGCTTCTCCGGCTATTTCCGAGCGTTACCATCTTCAAAGAAAATTCCCTTTACAACGTATTTTGATATTAAAGAGTCGGACTTGAGTAAAAGTTGAGAACATTTTTCAATAAAGAAAACGTAAGATCAGTAAACCGATTTCAATATTGATAAACAAAAAGCGAGCCGAATCTGGATTGACCAAATTCGGCTCGCTTTTTTTCGCTTTAGATTGTTTTTTTCGCTTTAGATTGTTAGTTACCGGCGACGAAGCGTCGGCTGTAGTTATCGAGCGAGAAAGCCATAAAACCGCGCGTCATGTTGTCATTCGCTTTAACCCGGGCTTTAAGCGTCGGAACAAAATCGAACGGTCCTTGTTCGAGCGTGTAATATGCCTGCAGAATGCCTTTATCGAGGGCAAATTGCACGTAGCCGCGCAACGCCGACGGAATTTCCGAGTTATCGGTAAGGACAAGCGTTTGACCGTTATAGTTTACGGTAACATTCGATCCTGCTTTAGCCTTTGCTTCGTTGTCGAGACCAAGTGCGCGAACCAGAGCTACTGCTACGTCCAGACGGCTGACATTTCCGGCTGGGTTAAAGGTCGTTGCATCAGCGCTCATCATTCCATTCGGCGTGAAATTAAAGTCACGCAGATTTGAGCCCTTGGCGGTCACGGCTTCGGCAATTGCAGCAAGTGGTCCACTAACGTCGGTGAATTTTGCCGTTGAGCCAAGCGACTGGCGTAATGGCGTGTTCAAGAACAAGAGACCTGCAAAATCTCCGCGCGTCACGTTCGTGTCAGGGCGGAAAGTACCGTCGCTGAAAGTGTCCATCACGCGGTTTTTCAGAACCGATTCGATTTGAGCTTGCGCAGCATGACCTTGAATGTCGGCGACTGGCGCAAGCGTGAACAATTGTTGCTTGAGCGTGATGTCAACCGGTCCGGGCAAAGCCGCGCCGGATGTCGGCAAACTGAAGTTCGGAACGGCAGCAAGACCGCGAACACCGCGTACTTCAAGCAGCCAGTTTCCGGGTTGCGGATTTTTGACCACCACTTGACGAGTCGGCGCGTCCAGAATCGGCAGCGCGATACCGCTTGAGTATCTTGTGCCGTTAGGCGCAGTAAGCAGGAGACCGATAGTATTGCCGTCGCCGGTTTGAAGCGCGTTGTCAAATGTGGCGAATACGTCAAGTACGCTCATCCCCTCTTGCACCGTGAAGTTGCGTGAATTAACGCTTCCTGTCCCCGGAGCCACTGCCGGATTGTAATTGATGCGGAACGATTCAGGCGCGGGACCGCTCACGTTGAATTGCGCGTTGAATTGCGGCGTGCTGTATGTGCCGTATGTTTTCGCGCGGTTGAAAACTTTGTCAACAGCGGCGAAAGCGTTCACGTAGCCGGCACCGACTTGAAATTCTTCGTAACCCGGCATTCTTGAAGCCGTGTCAATTAAAATTTGTTTGACTTCATCAGCCGAAAGCGTTGGGTCGGCGTCAAGCATAAGCGCGACAACACCGGCGATGTGCGGAGTAGCCATCGAAGTGCCGGAAATTTGCGTGTAAAATGGAACGGCTGAAACCGGAAGCTCTAGGTCAGAATCCAAGCCGTTCGAGAACATATTGGTTTTCGAGCGAGCTGAAACGTAAGCGGAACTGTATTTGGCGGCATTAGTTTCAAATTCGCGTCCCGTTCCCGGAGCAACTATGGTCGGCGCGTCAAAATCGTTGTTCGGGTCATTGTCAGCGAGCCGTTCTTCTTTCGGAAGTCCGCGTGAAGAAAATCCGGCGAGTCCGCCTTCTTTCGTTCCCGCACCAACCGAAATCACCCACGGAGCTTTCGCATACGGATTGTGCGTGTCTCTGCCCGGACCGGAATTGCCCGCGGCGAAAACAACCACCATGTTGCGGTCATAAGCTGCTCTAGAAGCTATATTTAGCGGATTGTCAGGATTGAACGCGCCGCTGCTGCCGAAAGAGTTCGAGATAACGCGAATGCCGTATTGCGCTTGATTGGCGATTGACCATTCAAAACCGCCGACCGCGTTTAGGATGAAAAGAACTGCGCCCGAGCCTGTACCGATAAGTTTCGCGCCCGGAGCGACGCCAGCGTAGCGACCGCCCGAAGCCTGTCCGGTTCCGCCAACAATGCCCGCGCAATGCGTTCCGTGACCGACGTTTAAATCGGTATCCGGCACATTTTCTACCGTCAGAAGCGGTGTGAAACCCGTCAAAGTGTCGGTGTCGGTCAAAATCTGAATGTTTTGAACGGTTTTGCTGCCCAATTTCAAATCGTCGTGTGTGGCGTCTATGCCGGAATCGTTGATGACGACCGAAAAATTACCCGCGCCGGAAACAGGCATTCCGCCGTTAGCCGTCGTAAACGCGCTCGTTGTGCGAACTCTTTCTACGCCCGTCACCGTGCGCGCTTCGGCATCAAAATATTGAAGACGGTCGTTTGACCAAATTGAGCGAACTGTCGGATTCGCGTTTAAGGTGCGGACTTGTCCGGCTGTCAAAGGCATCGCTACCATTCCCAGATTCGTGAATGTGCGCCCGCCGTTCACGCCGACGGCGCGCAAAACATCTAAATGCGATGTCTGCAATCCGTTGGAAGTGTTAAAAGCGACGATTGTCATCCCGACCGAAGCCGAATCGGCGAGACTCGGCAATTGATTTTGCAGCTTCGGACTGAGCGTTGCCGACTGCGCCTGCGCAAACAAAACGCCGACGACGGCGACGGCTAATAAAAAACTTGAAAACTTGCGAAATAATGGGTTGCGGTTCATCTTCATATCTTTTCCTCTTTATTTTCCTTGTTATTAAACTGTTTCAAACTACTATGCGAGAAGATTAACGCTTGCGTCTTGAGAATTTCTTGACCGGATTTCGGTGCGGGTTGAAATTTAATCAACCTCAAATCTCAAGTTTGCCTCAAGGGTTGAAATAAAGAGCGAAAAGTTGAGCTGCAAAGTAATAATCGTTTGATAACCCGTAGGATTTCGAATGTAAGCTAAAAAACTCTCATAAAATATCAAGGAGAAAGGACCGACTACGCCAACGCCTATAACGGTTATTACGGCTCAACCGGCTGGTTCGGACTCGCCGAGCTTCGCAGCATCAGCGGCGCACGATGGGAAACGGGCGGGCGCCGCTTAATTAAAGCTATCTCTACAACGGAAGCTATACGCGCACCAACAAAAAGCACGTCGCCTGTTAGGAAATCCGACATCTGTTCGGTCTGGAACATAATGGCGGACAAAACAACGCTTGTCTGAACGACCAAATTTTGACCGCGCCGTATCCGAACACGCACGACCGCGACTTAATCAATTCAATTTATTAAAAATGAGAAACGAAGCGAAAATGAAAATCAAACATTTTTTGTTAGGAACGATTTTAGCGGCGGTTGTCGGTTTGTCGGTTTCGGCGATGATAAGCTGGCAAAATCACGAAACAATTGGGCAAGCCCGTCTTGGCGGTAACGAAAACTTCGAAACGGAAAATAAGCCAAAGAGTGACGCCGTTTGGAAAGAAGTCTGCGAACGGTCAACGAAAAATTTAAACAGCTAAAGACGGCTTTGCACAAAAATCATAAAAAAAGAGAGCGGCAACTATTCGCTATTCATTATTCACTGTTCACTGATAAACAGGGAAAATTATTGAAAATAACGAACAATGAATAGCGTTGAACAGTTGTCGTTCACTAAAGCGGCAAATCGCTAATTTTTGTGCAAAGCCGGGCTCGGACTTGAAGAATTTTATCAATTAAACCTATAAGGAACGATTAAAATTCTATTTTACCTCCAAAACAAGACCGGCTGTTTCGTTTCGATTGGCAATCGTTCGTTTTATGCCCGCCGTTGTTCGGCGAGCTTAACGGTTCGGTAGCCGACCTGACCGAGCGCCGTCCGCGTTCCTTTTAATAGCTGGTCAATGTGTTCTATTTTTTGCACGCCGATGACGAAAGCGTCAACCACGCCGGATTCTATCTGGAATTTGAAACACTCTTCGGGCGTTAAAGACTTTTCGCCCTCAACCAGAGAACCTTGCCCGACGACTTTCATCCCAATCATTCCCTGACCGCGGCGGCGCATTTTCTCGAACAGCGCGCCGGCTGTTTTCACGTCGGCGTCCATATGCGACTGGCGGCTGTTCCAGCGCACCATATTGATTTGCACCCAATCGCTCGCCGCCGCCGCTTCGAGAGCGTCGAAGCTGTGACAGGTCACGCCGTGCGCTCTGATTTTTCCAGTCTTTTTGGCTTCCATAAAAACTTCCATTACTTCCTGAAAGCGCGTCGTCCAATCGGCTTCGGTGACGTTATGAATTATCAGCGAGTCAATATAATCGGTGTTGAGTTCTTTCAGAAAACGGTCAATGTCGGCGCGTGCTTCTTTGGCTCGGCGGCTGGTTGATTTGGTTTGAATCACGTATTTATCGCGCCCGACGCCCGTCATCGCCTTTGTAAAAAACGGATGCGAGCCATATTGATCGGCGAGGTCGAAAAAGTTAATTCCGTTATCAAAAGCGTGCCGCATTTGCCTTGTAAACTCCGCTTGACCGAGGCGAGTTTGATTCGATGTCCGCGCCCAGCCGCCGCTGCCCGTGCCGATTCCGACCAGGCTGACTTTGATGCCGCTTTTGCCGAGCGAAACCCGGTCGGTCGGGCTTTTGATCGCCGAGTCAATCGTAAAATCGCCGCTCCGCTGCTGGCTCTGTGTAGTCTGTCCGTCCCATAATATCGCGCCCGCCGCTGCCGCTCCCGTTCCGCCGATGACTGCGCCGATAAACTCCCGACGATTTAACTTTCGCATAAATTTTTCTTATAAATAATTCTAATGTTTTGAAATTCGTTTCGGAAGTAAATCGCCGCGCCGCGCGTCTTCGGTCAAATTTATTTCCGGCTGAACTCGAACGAAAAAAGGAAGCGAAAAACAAACAACCGATTGCCGCCGAACCGCAAGACGAAAAACACTGCTCGCCGCTCTGGACGAGTCCGTCAATAGATTCGTTCATAGTTCAATTTTCCAAAACATCAATCTCGTCAACACGACGGATTCGCTAAAAGCTCAGAAAGATTTGGAGACAATCGTCAACGTCAGCGGCGCGATTAAAGCGAAAACAAAAAATAAACGTGCAAACGATTTTAGAAGGTTTTTGGATTCGTCAATCAACTCATTATTCTTTTCATAAGAAAGCGTTTCTTCGTCGCCTTCTTCTAGTTGCGGCGGGTAAAAATGTTTCCCGTAAATAGGATACGCTTCGGTTCGCAAATGTGCCAGCATCGAATGTCCGCGACGCGCCTGCCGCTCGTGCCGAAGCGCGGAAACATCAAGCGGCGCGACAACGATTCGTTCGCCAGGTCCGGGCGAAGCGTCGGCAATCAGTCTGCCCTCAAAATCAACAATCTGACTGCCGCCCGACCACGAATACGGCGGGTAGTTTTTCAAACTCGCCGCTTGATTTGCAGCGACGACGTAAGCTGTATTTTCAATTGCTCGGGCGCGGTTGATAATCGTCCACCAATCCATCGGCGCGCTGGCGTTCCACGGATCCATATAAGCCGAAACTCTGATTAAAACTTCCGCGCCGTTTGCCGCCAGTTGCCGCAGCACTTCGGGAAACAGCCAATCGTAACAAATCGCCGTTCCCAGCTTTCCAATGGCGGTGTCGGCGACCGGAAAAAGCGGCTCGTCGTAACCCGCGATGTCGTGCGGGCTGGTGTGAACTTCATACGGAATCCAGGTATTAACTTTGCGGTATTTATACAAGATGCCGTCCGGCGCGATTAAACAAGTCGTGTTGAAAAGCGCATTTTTATATTTTTTATCAATCTCCAGCATCGAGCCGCTCTGAATATAAATGCCGTATTCTTTCGCCTTCATGTGTAATCGTTCGGTGTGTTCGTTCGGAATTTCGACGGCGAGTTTTTCAATCAATTCCGCGGCGGTCGGGAAGACCGGCGCGGCATGCGCGAATTCGGGAAAAACGACTAATTTGACTGGCAGAAACGGCGCGGCTCCGGCAACGGCTGAATCAATCATCGAAACGATGCGGTCGGTATTTTTCCGCATCCCGCGGCGGTCAATCGGATTCGGCTGATCGGTCTGGCATGCGGCGGCGGAGTATCTGATGTGTTGCATAAAATTCAATGTGCGAATTACGAATTTCAAATTGCGAATTAATCGTTAGTTATTGTGTATTTATTTAGACAAGTAAGTTTCGATGCGCGGCAAAAAACCTCTGACCGAGCGAGTTGTATATTCGTCATAGATTCGACGCTTTTCTTCGGTCATCGGAAACTGTTCGTCCGCCGCGTAAGGATATTTTTTCATTGCTTTGAACGGCAGCGGAAACACCTGGTCGGGCGAACCGGAATTGATGTCCATCTCTTTGCTGTAACCGTCGGCGTAAAGCAAAAATGTGTATTTTTTGTTCGCCGGAAGTTCGGGCAGAGCGTCGAAACTTAAAACTAATTCGTCGCCGGTTTTCGAGATGACGAAAACGTCGTCCGTCGCGTCGAGCAAAGAATTAACCGCGCCGGTTTTCGTAAAATTTCCCGAAAAATATTTCCAGCGTCCGTCATTCAAAACGCGGTCGTAATTCGTCGCTATCATTTGTCCGTATTTTATTTCTTCGGAAAAACCGCGCTCGCGCAAATCGGCTTGCTGCGGTTTTAATTCGACTGTTTCCACATTCGTCTGCTCGTTGCTCGTGTCAACCGCGATTTTATCCCAGTAAGTTTTGAAGTTGGTCACGATGCGAACTTCGCGGGAATCGGTCAGAAATTTGCCGGTTAAATCCACAACTAAAGTTTGCGGTCGCCCGACCGAGATGCCGATGCTTTCGATGACGGTTTGCCATTCGCCTTTTTCATTTTTAACTTGCAGTTTCGGCATCGAAAGCGTTCTGCCGCTTTGCGCAGCGGCGAGGTTATCCGACGAAAAAGCGTAATCCGACCAGCCTGTCAGCAGCAAAAGCGTTCTGCCCCGAAATCCTTTTTTATCGTCCAAAGTTAAAGTCAATTCGTGGGTTTCGGCGTAACCGCGAATATTCTGCGATACAAAAGAATCGTAAAATCGGCGGTCAAGATTTTCGACGTTCTGCAAAACATTTTTTCCGTTTGTATCAACGGCAGCGAGTGACGGGCGCGCGTTTTTCGTTGTGTATATAATTAGCTTTCCGGCGGTCGGAATTCCCAAGCCTTCGTTCGGATAAACTTCTGCGCCCGCGTCGTGTTCGACGGCGACCAGTTTCAGATTATCAAGAAACAAAACTTCTTCGAGTTCGTTCGTTACGCGGATTTCGTATTTACCGTTTTTCGGTTTTAACTGATCCGAAGTGATTCGCACAAACTCGTCCGAGTCTGGATAATGATACGCGCCCGCTTCTTTCCAATTCCCCATCTCGCCGCCGCCCAAAAAGTCGGTGACAAATTCAAATCGCTCGCCGTTCCAAGTGTAAAGATACGGACACGACGACGGTTTGCGGTCGAGTTCTTCGATTTTCAGCGGCGGGCGAAATGCGCCGACTTCGCGTTGTGGCGCGGCTGAAATTTCGGTTTCCGCCTGCACCACGCCCGAAGTCCAGATGACGCGCAAGGCATCCGGCTTGATACGTTTTCCCAAACCAAAATGCGCGTCCGACGGCGCGGGCGCGGGACTCGCCGCGTAAGTTTCGAGTTTTTGCTGGAGACTGCCGGAACGCATATCAATTTTCGCGCCGATGCCGATGCGGTTCGAGACACGCCCCTGCAACGCGACGGTGACGGATTTGTTCGGGCTGTCGTTCGCGTTTTCAACGAAACGCAGTCGTCCGTCGGCGGCGAAAGCGAGCAAATCAACGTCGCCGTCGCGGTCAACATCGCCCGTCAGCATCTGCCGCGAATTCGTCAGAGCGTCATTCGCGCCCGCTTTGATTTTGACAACGGACGCATCGGCTTTTGCCCAAACGTCGCCCAGGTTGCGTGCGACGACAAAA
This sequence comes from Pyrinomonadaceae bacterium, assembly GCA_030448055.1. Classification (GTDB taxonomy): domain Bacteria; phylum Acidobacteriota; class Blastocatellia; order Pyrinomonadales; family Pyrinomonadaceae. Next base: position 73,670 of record JAUJNR010000001.1, on the reverse strand, counting down.
CCTTTGTCGGTGTTCGCCAGCAAATCGAGCAGTCCGTCGTTATCGTAATCGAGAAACTGCGCGCTCGCGGCGTTTTCCGTTCCGGCGGGCGCGTTTTTCAAAATGAATTTGCCGCGCCCGTCGGAGACGGCGAACACGCCCGCCGCGCCCGTTTTGCCGAAAAAGAAATCGGTGTAAGCGTCTTTGTTAAAATCGCCCGCCGCCGCGCACGTCCAATCGCCCGTTTGATTTAATCCAACTTCGGCGGCAACATCGCGGAAAGAACCGTCGCGCAGGTTTCGGAAAAGATTCGGCGCCGCGCCGCGATTCAAAACCATAAAGTCAATGTCGCGGCGGTTGTCGTAATCGGTCGGCACGACGGCGACGGCGCGGCTCGAAACATTGATTTTGGCGGCGGCGGAAATATCCGCGAAAGTGCCGTCACCGTTGTTGCGCCAGAGTTGATTAGCAATCGCTTCGCCCGGTTTTTTCGGGTCGCCGCCGAAACCGCCCAAGAAAATGTCCAAATCGCCGTCGTGGTCGGCGTCAACAAACGCGCCGGAAATTGAACTAGCGCCAGCCGCTGGAATCTTCGCCGTTACGGTTGTATTTTGAAAACCGCCTTTGCCCGTGTTGCGGTAAAGAGCGGGCTGACCGGCGCCAAAAACAAGCAAGTCAGCGAAATTGTCATTGTCGTAATCGCCCGCGACGACGCCGAAATTTTTCCCCGTGAGCAGCTTTGTTAAATCGCCCGCAGCGCTCGTCGCATCAACGAATCTACCTTTGTCGTTGCGGTAAAAACGAATTTGCCTGGCGACGTGCGCCAAATCCAAATCACCGTCGTTATCAGAATCGAACAGCATCGCCGCGCGCGGCACATCGGCAAGAGACGCGCCCGCAGATTTTTTTTGATTGCGTCCGATTTGCGCCGCAACTGGCAAACCGATGTCCGCGTCACGAAAAACGACGGGCGGCTGGGCGCGGTCAACGAGTTCGGTTTCCGCGCCGGTCGAGGCAATCGCTTCGGCGTAGCGTCCCTGTTCGAGATAATTCTGTCCGAGGTTGGTCGCCGCGCCGCTTTCGCGCAATTTCTGAAAGCGCGTCATCAGATTCTGCCCTTCTTCGCGCCGGTTGTTTCGCAAAAGTACCGTCGCCAGATTATACATCGCCGTCGAATTATACGGTTCGGCTTCGAGAGCGCGGCGCAAAACCATTTCGGCTTCCTGAAACTTGCGCTGCTGAATGTAAATTTGCCCGAGATTGACGTTCGCGCCGACATCGTTTGGATCAATTGCCACAACTTTTTGAAAAAGTTTGACGGCATCATCCGTGCGGGTCTGATTGCGGGCGATTAAACCGAGAATGTAAATCGGCTGCAATTGTTCGGGCGCGCGCTCGGCGGCGGTTTCGGCGGCGCGGTTGGCGGCTTCGATTTCCTGCTGGTTAAAGAGCGCGATCGCCAAATTAGTCTGCGCGATTTTCAAATCCGGGTCGAGCGTTGAGGCGCGGCGAAACGCTGCCGCCGCTTCTTTATGAGAAAATTGTTCGAGCAGAGCCACGCCGAGATTGTTCTGCCGGTAAGCGTCCTCGCGCTTCTCGAACGTCACTCCGAGCGGATTTGAGTCCGCCGCTTGAGCGTTGCTGGCGGCTTGTAGAGCCAGCCAAGCCGCCGTTAAAAGAACGAATGTCGCCGCCGTAAAGACAAAAAACCGTAAAGACATTTTCATACAATTATGATAACAATTTTAACGTCGAAAACTCTTTCACGCCAATTGCGCCGTTTCGATGAGCGCCCGGAGCGTTTCGCAAACTTCGTCAATTTGGGCGTCCGCCAAACGATTGAAAAAAGGGAGCGCGATAACTCGCTCGGCGGCGCGTTCGGCGATTGGAAAATCGCCCGTCCGGTCGCCGTAATTTTTCACGTAAAAAGGCTGTTGATGTATCGGCGCGAAATAACGTCCGGCGCCGATTCCGCGCCGGTTCATCTCAACGACAATCGAATCGCGCCGCGCGCGCGTGAAATTCTCCCGCAATCTGACGACATAGACAAACCAGCTAAGGCGCCCGTCTCGAAAATCAATTTTCGGCAGAACGAGATGCGGATTATCCGCTAGTCCCTCGTTGTATTTTCCGGCGATTTCTTCCCGCCGCCGCAAAATAAATTCGAGCCGCTTGAGTTGTTCGACCCCGACCGCGCAATTGATGTCGGACAGACGATAGTTGTAGCCAAGTTCAATGTGTTCAAACCAATCGGATTTCGCGTCGCGCCCTTGATTCCGCAGCATCGCCGCTTTCTCGGCGATTGCGTCGTCGTCGGTGACGACGATTCCGCCTTCGCCCGTAGTGATTTGTTTGTTCGGATAAAACGCGAAAACTCCGGCATCGCCGAGGCTGCCGACTTTACGATTTTCATACTCCGCGCCGATGGCTTCGCAGGCGTCTTCGATTATTTTCAGGTCGTAGCGTTCGGCGATTTCGACGATTTCGCGCATCGGCGACGGGCGACCGAAAACGTGGACGACCATTATCGCTTTCGTACGCGGCGTAATGGCGGCTTCGATTTTTTCCGGATCAATATTGAGAGTGTTCGGATCTATGTCAACGAAAACCGGAATCACGTTTTCATATAACAAAACATTGGCGGAAGCGACGAAGCTGAACGGCGTGGTGATCACTTCGTCGCCAGGTTTTAATTCGAGAGCGCGGACGCACAGATGCAAACCGCTCGTGCCGGAATTGACGGCGACAGCGTGTTTTGTTTTGGCGTAGGCGGCGACGTTTTTTTCAAATTCAGTTAACTTCGGACCGAGACTGAGGCGCGGCGAGCGCAGCACTTCGACGACCGCTTCGATTTCGGCTTCGGAGATGTCGGGTGCGGAAAGCGGAATTCTCATAAATTTTCAGCCGCCGTGCCGCGCTGCCGATCAAACGCGCCGAGCGGCACGTGGCGTTTGATCAAAAGCTCGTCGCCCAGAGTCGTCTGCGACAAAATTTCGGCGATTCGTTCGGAAGCGTGTCCGTCGCCGTACGGATTCGTCATTCCCGCCAAGGATTCTCGGAAAGGCGCGCTCAAGCCTTTCTCGACCGCCCGCAAAATCGCGTCCGCGTCCGGCGCGGCATCGAGAACGTTGCGCGCTCGTTCGCGTCCTTGCTGGCGCATTCCGATGTTGACGGTCGGCAACCGAAGCGACGGCGTTTCCATAATTCCGCTGCTCGAATTTCCCAGCAGCAAATCCGAATATTTGAGCAAACTCCAGTATTTCAAATGATTTAAGTTGACGAACAGATGCGCGTTCGGGCGCGCCGCGCAAAATGATTCGGCGCGTTCAATAAGCCGGTGACTGCCCGCGTCGGCGTTCGGATAGCAGAAAACTATCTGCGGCGTGAGATTTTTCAAAGCGGCGAAAACCTGAACGGCTTCGGCAAGCGTATCGCGCCGCATCGTTACCGGATGATAAGCGACGACGATCGTCGGCTGATCGAATTTCAATCGTAAATCCGCTTCGATTTCTTGGCGCGAAAAAAGTTTGCGGCGGCGCAGATGATCGAGCGACGGCGAGCCGACCAGATGCACGCGCCACGCTTCTTCGCCCATCGCCAGCACGCGGCGGCGCGAATTTTCGTTCGTCGTAAAATGCAGATGACTCATTTTTGTCAAAGCGTTCCGCACCGCGTCGTCAATAGCACCTTCGCTGACATCGCCGCCTTCGATGTGAGCAATCGGAATCCGCAAAGCGAGCGCGACGGACGCGGGCGCGAGCATTTCGTAGCGATCGGCGATGAGCAGCAAAATATCCGGGCGCATTCTGCCCAAAACGTCCGCCAAACCGAGCGCCGCCACGCCGATTGTTTTCGCCATCCCGACATCCGAATCAGAACCGAGCAGACATTCGACCGATTCGTCAATTGTGAATCCGTCCGCTTCGATTTCCGCGAAAGTGCTTCCGAAGGCGGGAGAAAAATGCGCGCCGACGGCGATGAGTTTCAAGTCAATTTCAGTGCGGTTTTGTAATTCTTTGAGCGTCCAGTAGAGATGTCCGTAATCGGCGCGTGAAGTGGTCGCGACCGCGATTTTTCGACGCTTTTTGTTTCCTTTTGCAGTCATCTTAGTCGCAAAACTGATGATGAAAAACCTCTTCGGAACGGATGAAAGATGGCAGATAAAATCTGACTGATTTATCGACTTTCATCCGTTCCGAATCGAAAATCTAAAAACAACGTCAAGCAATCGAATCACGTAAAGTCTATCAATTATTTTTCGTCGCCGTGCCGTCGAAACGGCTTTTGCTCTTCGGGTAAATGTAAACGGAAACCTTGCGTCCCAATTCTAAATCGGCAATGTTGTCAGCTTGAATGTGATAGCCGCCCGTCACGAGCGAGATGCCAGCCACCTCCGCCGTCGCCGAAAAAGTCGGCAAATCGAGCGCGGCATCGCACCTTAGAGCCGCGTCGGTCTGCGATTGTCCCAGTTTCATCTGCATCACTTTGCATTCGTAAAACAAAAAATTGCCGGATTACAATTACCGTTTTTTATTTGTTGTCGTCGCCGTCGAATCGGAAGTTTTGACTGTTTCGCTTCCAACCAGTATGTTGAATTTGCGTTGCGTCTTCAAAGACCAGCCGGGAATCAAATCGGTGACAATACCTTTCTCGTCAACTAAAATCGTCAGCGGCACGCTCAGTTCGTCAGTCGCGTAAAGGTTTTCGATTGCCGTCACGCCGCCGATTAAATTCGGATATGTGACGCGCTTGCTTGCAATGTAACCTTTGATGTTGGCGCCTTTTTCCGTGTCCACGTTCAAACCGATCAAATCAACGCCGCGCGCCGTGAGTTTGCTGCGCATCTTTTCGAGTTCCGGCATTTCCTTGGCGCACGGAATGCACCACGTCGCCCAGATGTTTATCAAAGTGCTGCGTCCCGACTTGAATTGTTTTCTCACGGAACTCGCCGCCCCGTTCAAAGTTTTGACCGCGAAATTTGGCAACGATTTGCCGATTTCGATTTTCAAGCCGCGAGCGAAAATTTCTGTTTTCGTGAGCGGATTCGGCAAATTGGCTTTGCCGACCGATACATTATTCGCCTTTCCGCTGCCCTTTTTCAAAAGCAGTGTCGAACCAGACGCGGCATCGGCGGTAAATCGTTCGACTTCGCCGTTTGCCCAAGTAATTTCAATCCATTCGGCGCGCGCGTCTTTGCCCAAACCGAACAGCAGGCGCGGGTCGTGTTGCGAGATAAATCCCGAACCGCCCGATTTTATTTTCGTCAAAATTCCAGCGGAAGTTTTCATACGCACAACTGCGCCGAAAGCGTCTGTTCCAGTTTTCTGGTCGCCTTCCAAACCGATTCGCAGAAAATTATTGTCCTGCCCGACGTTGTTTCTGAAAAGCAGATGCGCCTGATTTTGAATCGTCGTCGAAAAAACGTCCAAATCGCCGTCGTTGTCGAAATCGGCGAAAACTCCGGCGCGTCCGTCGGTGATTGAATCAATGCCCGATACGCCCGAAATGTCAGTGAATTTCTTGCCGCCCAAATTTAAATAAAGCGGGTCGCGTTCATAGCCGCTAAAGGAAAATCCTTGCCCGAACATCAATTGATTTTGGTCGCTTCGCAATGCGCCCTTTTCGTCTTTGCCGTCGTTTGAATGCGTCACAACTTGACGCCAGAACTGACTTCAGGTGTCTTTCATTGACTTGCCGGAAATAAACCCGTTCGGCGTGTAAATGTCTTCCCAGCCGTCGTTGTCAAAATCAATAAATCCGCCGCCCCACGCCCAGCCGCCGCCGAAACCGCCGACTTCCTGGGTTACGTCTTTGAATTTTCCGTCGCCTGTATTTTCAAAAAGATTGTTTCCGGCAGCGAGTTTTTTCAGCACGTTGTCTTTCGCGCTCGAATTTGGAAACAGGCGCGACAAAATACGATTGCCCGCGGTCGAACTCATATTCGAGGCGTGAATATCGAGCCGTCCGTCGTTGTTGTAATCGCCGAACGACACGCCCATTCCGTTGCCCGGATCGAGAACTCCTCTTTCGGCGGCTTCGTCAACAAATCTGCTTCCTTTGTTGATATAAAAGGCTTTTTCGCCGAAATCGTTGGCGACGTATAAATCAATTTTGCCGTCCGCATTGATGTCGGCAAACTCCGCCGCATAACTCCAACGCCGGTCGTCAACGCCCCACTTCTGGGCTTCTTCGCGGAAAGTTCCGTCAGGTTGATTGATAAAAAGCAGATTCGGCGTGCCGTTTGTCGCTCTGAACCACGAATCGGGCGTGATTTGTCCGTAACGATTATACGAAGTGACGTAAACGTCGAGTCGCCCGTCGCCGTTGACATCGCCTGCCACTGCCGAAAAACCGATGGCTTCTCGCGCCACACCGCTTTCCAAAGATACATCGTCGAATGCAAGTTTGCCGGTTTGGTTGAAATTGTTTCGCAAAAGCGTTTGCTGCCCGACCGATGAAAGAAAAACGTCGGCGTCGCCGTCGTTGTCGTAATCGAAAACGAGCGGCGCGGTTCCCGCCGCCGTAATGCGAACGCCGGTTTCTTCGGACGCATCGCGGAACGCGCCTTTTTTATCGTTCAGGTATAAATAATTGCGATTGCCGCCAACGACGAAAAGATCAATCCAATTGTCGTTATTAAAATCTCCGGCAGCCGCGCCGTGCCAAACGAAACCGCTGTTTTCCGGCGTGCCGAAACCGGGCAGCGTTGCGCCGACACCGGCGGGAATCGCCACTTCGGAAAACATATCTTTTTCGGCGACCAGCGAATCGAAGTTGATTAAGTCGAACGAATCGAATTGCCAGTGTTTGTTTTTACCGGCGCGCATGTTCGCCCAAAAGCTGCCGCGCGCCCATTCGCGCTTTCCGTTAATATCGCGCCCGATGACATAAAAAGCGATGCGCGCCCGTCCTGTTGCGCCGATGACCGCCGTCGGCTGTTCGGCTCCCAAAACAGCTTTTGCCGTGTCGTCGAAATTCGCTTCTTTGACCTTGAAGCGCGCGTCTTCAATTTCGGAGAAATGCGCTAAAAACTCCGCCCAATTTCCCAAAAACGCTTTGCGCGTTATTTTTCCCGCGCTCGTTGAATCGCTCGAAGCGTTGATGATTTTCGCGTCGGAAGTTTCCCAGTCGTGCGCGCCGATCCATTTGATTTGATTTTTGATTGGCGACGGATGTGTCGGAAACGGTTTAGCCGTCAGTTGCGGCGGAAAAAACTCTGCCGTCAATTCTAAATCGCGGTCGCGGGCGGCAACCGAAAGCTCCAACAAATCGTTTGCCAGCGATTCGGACAACTCTTCGACCGTTTCCAGCCGTTGACGATCAACGGCTGTCTTTTTCTCGGTCGTCGGCGCGGTTTTGCCGTTTTGACCGTAAGTTTTATCCGAACCGCCGAAAACGATTGATAAAATAAGCGTCGCGGTCAAAGCGATTCGGTTTGAACAAAGTCGGTAAAAACTTAAACGGTTCATTTTCGTGATTCGGCTGTCGGACGAGCGCGATAAAAATGGAATTCGTATAAACTGCAATCTTTTCCCCTGACGCGCCGTTTTTTATTTATTAAATTTTTGTCTTCGATGCTTTCGGAAATTGTTCGGTGGAAAAATTTTATCACAAAAATTTTGTCCGCCGCCACAACAAAGCGTTGCCGCGGCGGACAAAACCATTTCAAAAACGACGATTCAAGTTTGAATTTTTAGAGTTACGGCTTCGGCGGACGTTGATCAGCCGGCACGTTGGCGTAAACGTCTTCGTATTTCGCGTAACCGTCTTTGACAACCGTATTCATTAAGTTGTCTTTATCAACCACGATTATTTCCAAAAGATTCGCCGGAATTTCCTTGCCGATGTTGTCGTTTTTGAACGGCTTCGCGTCGGTCAGAGGTTCCTTTTTCGCCAGCTTTATCGCCGCTTCGACCGCCGCGTTTGCCAGCGGAATAATCGGCTTATAAATGGTCATTGATTGTTTTCCCGCGGCGATATTCTGCAGAGCGTCAAGTTGCGCGTCTTGTCCGGTAACGATGACTTTGCCGCTCAAACCTCTTTTATCGAGCGCGGAAATCGCACCGCTCGCCATTCCGTCGTTTGAAACGACGACCGCTTGAACGTTATCGCCGTTTTGCGTCAAAGCGTTTTCCACCATTTTTAAGGCTTCTTCCGGTTTCCACTCTGTAATATGCTGATTGGCGACGATTTTAATTGCCTCGGAATCCACTGCGTTCTTTAAAACTGCCTCCTGCTCCTTGCGCATAATCACGGCGTTATTGTCGGTCGAAGCACCGTAAACCATGATGTAGTTTCCCTTCGGCACTTTCTGCAAAGCGTATTCGGCGATTTTTCGACCGATAACCGGAACTTGATGCGACACATACAAATCGATTTTGTCCGAGTTTATCAAGCGGTCATACGAAATTACGGGAACGCCCTGCGCCTTTGCTTTATCAACCATCGAGGCGGCTTGCGTCGCATCATTCGGCGCGATAACCAGAACGCTGACGCCCTGCGTCAAAAGATTGTCCACATCGTTTGCCTGTTTGTCGGATTTGTTGTCGGCGACCGTGATGACGCATTCGACGTTCATCTGCTTGCAATGCGCTTCAAACGCTTGCCGGTCGCGCTGCCAGCGTTCTTCTTTGAGCGTCGCCATCGAAAAACCGATTTTGATTTTGCCGTCGGTTTTAGCGGCTGAGCCGCCGCCGTTGCTGTTGTTCTGCGCGACGTTTCCCGTCGTCGCCGGCGGTCCCTGCACGCAAGCCGCCGCGAATAAAACACAAACGAGTAAAAATAAAAATTTTAATTTCATTGAAATTATCTCCTCAAATTTGATTGTTGACCTGTGTTGTCGGTCTGTATTTTTCACCAGAGTTGCGCGGAGAAAAATCTCTGCGTTTCTCTGCTTCTTCTCTGCGCGTCTCCGCGGTAAATTCTTTCATAACCGATTTATGACGATTTCTTCCCGATCATATCAAGTCCGACCGCCGCGACTAAAATCAAGCCTTTGATAATGTCCTGCATATAATCTCTGACATTGAGCAGCGACATTCCGTTGTCGAGCGAAGCCATAATCAGAGCGCCCAGACACGCGCCGAAAATCGTGCCGCGCCCGCCCATCAAAGAAGCGCCGCCGATGACGCACGCCGCAATCGCGTCTAGTTCCTTCAAAGTTCCGGCGTCCGGGCTTGCAGAGCCGACGCGCGCGGTGAAAATCAACGCCGCCACGCCGGTCAGCGCGCCGAGCAGAGCAAACACCTTGACGATATTACGTTTATTATTGATTCCCGAAAGCCGCGCGGCGTCCGGGTTGCCGCCGATGGCGTAAAGATAACGCCCGAAGGTCGTAAAATTCGTGATGAAAACTCCGAGCAGCGCGACGGCGAGAAAAATTAAAACCGGAATCGGAATGCCCGCGTAAGCGTTCATCACATAGATAAAAATGATTACCCCGGCAACCGACGGAATCGCTTTGAGCATTTCCCCGGCGTAATTGACTTCGCCGAGTTCATATGTTTTCTGCGTTTGCGCGTGCCGGAAAGCGACCGCCAAAACAAACAAAATAGCCGCCGCCGCCAGAATCCAGCCGAGTTGCGGCGCGATATAGCTTTGTCCGATTGATTTAAAAACCGGATCGGCAATCGGAATCGTCTCCGACTGCGTGATGGCTTTGACCGCGCCGCGCCACGCGAGCAATCCGCCGAGTGTGACGATAAACGCCGGAATATTGAGATACGCCGTCAAAGCTCCCTGCGCCAAACCGATAAACGTGCCGATGACGATTGCCGAGAGAAGCGCGACGGGCAAACTGAATTCCCAATTGACCAGCGCGATGGCGGCGACCGCGCCCGCGAATCCGAGAACCGAACCGACCGACAAATCAATCTGTCCGGCGATAATCACCATCAGCATTCCGACGGCGATGATTCCCGTCACGGAAGTTTGCAGCATCAGATTCGATAAGTTGCGCGGCGTTAAGAATATCGAATCCGTCGCCCAATGAAAATATACCCAAATCAAGGCGAGCGCGGCGAGCATCGTGTAAGCCCGCAACGCCGATGTTTCTATTTTGAAGACGTTTTCTTTTGTTTCGCTCATTGTTATTATTTTTTCCGCCGCTGAAATTAAATTCCGCCGTTTCGCTTAATGATGTCCGGTCGCCGCCGCCATCACTTTTTCCGGCGTAACTTGCGCACGCGTAAATTCCCCCGTCAACTTCCCTTCGTGCAAAACCAAAATTCTATCCGAAAGCCCGATGACTTCCGGCAATTCGCTTGACACCATGACGATTGCCAAGCCCTGTTTGGCGAGCGCATTGATGTTAGCGTAAATTTCCTGTTTCGCGCCGACATCTATGCCGCGCGTCGGTTCATCGAGAAATAAAACTTTCGGCTGGGTTAAAAGCCATTTGCCCAGCACGACTTTTTGCTGGTTGCCGCCCGACAAAGTTCCGGCGACGGTGAGCGGCGAACTGGCTTTGACGCGCAAATTCTGCATTGATTTTCGCGCCGCCACGCTCTCGCGCGCGCGATGCGTCAAAACCGCCCCGCTGATTCGCTTCAGTCCGGCAAGCGTCATATTGTCGAGAATCGTCTGGTCTAAAATCAAGCCGAAACGCTTTCGGTCTTCGGTCACGAAACCGATGCCGCTCGCAATCGCTTCGGACGGCGAATTGATATTCACCTTCCTGCCTTCGACGAAAACTTCGCCGCTCAATTTTCCGAGATGCGCGCCGAAAATTGCCATCAAAAGTTCGCTGCGCCCCGCGCCCATCAAACCGGAAATGCCCAGCACCTCGCCTCGCCGCACGCTGAATGAAACGTCGTCAACCAGTTTTTTATTCGTTTCGGCTTCAAACGCAGTCAAATTTTTAATTTCCAGAGCCGTCTCGCCGAACTCGTGCTGACTTGTCGGGAAAACGTCGCCGACTTCGCGCCCGACCATCAGCGCGATGACTCGTTCAACCGTCAAATCTTTGGCGTCGTTCGTTCCGACGGTTCGCCCGTCGCGCAAAACCGTGATGCGGTCGGACATTTCAAAAACTTCGCCGAGCTTGTGCGAGATGTAAATCATTCCGACGCCGCGCGCTTTCAGGTCGCGCAAAATTCCGAACAAAGTTTCGACTTCCGCTTCGGTCAGCGCGGCGGTCGGCTCGTCCAAGACTAAAATGCGCGCGTCCTGCGACAAGGCTTTAGCGATTTCGACTAACTGCTGCGAACCGATGCCGAGATTCCCGACCGGAGTTTTCGGATAGATCGGCAAATTTAAATCTTTGAGCAGTTTCCCTGCGCGATTGTAAAGCTCCGTCCAGTTTATCACGCCGAATTTCGACGGCTCTCGACCGAGAAAAATATTTTCAGCAACCGTCAATTCCTTAACCAGTGAAAGCTCCTGAAAAATAATGGCGATGCCGGCGTTTTCGGCGTCGCGGACGGTTTTAAATTGTTTGACCGCGCTCTCGACTACGATGTCGCCGCCGTATGTTCCGTAAGGATAAACACCCGCCAGGGTTTTCATCAAAGTGGATTTTCCCGCGCCGTTTTCGCCGACGAGCGCGTGAAATTCGCCCGCGAAAAGATCGAGCGTTACGCCGTCAAGAGCCTTGACGCCGGGAAATTCTTTGGTAATCGAGCGCATTTCAAGAATAGGAATCATAAAAATTTTGGTTAAAGCGACACTTTTACCGCAGAGGCGATGAAGTGCGCTGAGAAACGCGAAAAAACTCTGCAAAGCTCAGCGTAAACTCTGCGCCTCCGCGTTGAAATTTCTTTCAGCGTTAATTTTAGCTTACTGCCGAATTTTGATTGTTCGCCGAGCGAACTTGAATTCTAAATTCTTTCGACGAAATAAATCCAGTTGCCGGATTTTATCGGCTATATAATCGAAGCCGAAGCGAATTTATCAGTTAAAATCAAACTGAACGCGCCCATCAGCGTCGGGTAATTGCCGAGCGTCGAGGGAATGATTTTCACCATCGGATAATCCTGACAGAGAGCGGATTCGGCTCCCGCCATCACGTCTTCGATAGCCAGCGACCAGGCGCGAACGATTGTGCCGGTAACGATGGTGACTTCCGGCGATAATCCTTGAAATACATTGGCAATGCCGACGCCGATATAATACGCCGTTTGTTTCAACGCCGTCCGCGCTTTTTCGTCGCCTTCCAAAGCAAGATTGACTAATTCTGCAAAACTTATCGCGTCCGCCGCTCCGTTTTGTTTTTTCAGAGATTTGACGTAACGGGCAATCGCCGAACGCTCGGAGGCGAAGGCTTCCCAGCAATTATATTTGCGCAAGCGACGGGTGCGCCCGTGCCGATGGTTACATGCCCGAATTCACCGTTTATAGGTGATTCGAGTATGTTTATGCCCAAACTCTTGCCCTTTCCAGTTTGATAGAGCTATAACCAAAACAATATACCGATTACGTTTCCAGACAAAATGAATTACCTCTAAACTAATTTGTTATGAAAGATTTGTCCGAGTTTTTTGTCAATCTCGCAATTGCTCTGGCTAATTCTTTAATGTTGACAGGTTTTGCCAGATGTAACTGGAATCCGGCTGAGATTGCTTGTTCGTTATCTTCGGGACGCGCCATTGCTGTCAAAGCAATTGCCGGAATATTTGCGCCTTTTTCCGGAGTTAATGACCTGAGTCGGCTTATTAACGCGTAACCGTCTTCACCCGGCATATTAATATCAGTTAATAGCACATCCGGCTTCCAATCGTTAATCGAGGTGAGTGCTTCTGACACTGATTTTGAATTTTTTGCGACCGCACCAAACTGATTTAAGACACAAGTCAACATCTCACAGGTATCCGCATCGTCATCTACGATAAGCACCCGTATATCCTTAAGCTCAGGATTGAAACTCTCGCTCGGTCCGTTTTCGTTTTTTACTTCCTGAATCGGTTTTATAGGAGTGTTTGCGACAAGCGAAAATGGCAACATAAGAGTAAAAGTCGAACCTTTATCTATACCGTCGCTTGCTGCGCGGACGGAGCCGCCATGTAACTCTACCAGGTGACGTACAATTGCTAAACCTAGTCCTAAACCATTATGCGTTCGCGTGCTTGAACCGTCGGCTTGCCGAAAACGCTCAAAAACTAATGGCAAAAATTCGGGTGAGATTCCTTGCCCCGTATCACTGACGATAATTTGGACTGAATCATTCTTCTGCTCAAGAAATACTTTTATCTGTCCGTTTGGCGGCGTAAACTTTACGGCGTTGGTCGTTAAATTCCAGATCATTTGCTGCAATCTGTGTGAATCACAAGTTATGGTTTTGACTTCGGAATTATAAACGGTTGAGATAGTAATTCCTTTCGCTTCCGCTGCCGGGCGAACAGTATCAAGAGCCGATTCGATAATCGGAATGATTGGTGTCGGGGAAAGATTTAAACAAAGGTTGCCGGTGATGAGACGCGACGTATCTAGCAAATCATCAATTAATTGGGCTTGTGATTTGGCGTTGCGGTAAATTGTTTCCAGCGCGCGTTCCTGCCCGTCGCCCTGCAGTTTTCCGGTGCGCAGCATTTGCCCCCAACCTAAAATTGCATTCAGCGGAGTGCGCAGTTCGTGAGAAACCGTGGCAAGAAATTCATCCTTTAGACGATTCGCTTTTTCGGCTTGCTCGCGCAGGGATTTCTCACGAAGAAGAAGATTTTCGCGTTCGATTTCGAGCCGTTTGCGCTGAATAAATTGACCGATTTCGCTTCCCGTCGCCTCTAACATATTGATTAAATACTGGTTGGCGTTGATTTCGCACTGCGAGAAAAATTCAATGACTCCGAAAAATTTTCTTCCGATTTTGATGGGAAATCCGACAGCACAATTCATTCCGGCATTAGCGGCAAACGCGGCGCGGGGAAAATCCTCTCTCGAAACCGTGCCGGAGGCAAACCTGACCGGAGAATTCTTCTTCCAGACCTGACCAGGCAAGTCAATTCCTTTGGAAAGATTAATTCGACGGCTCTCCGTAATAAAAGCGCTGATATCACCGGCTTTGTCGGAAGTCTCGATATGAACGCAGGAAAGCGCGTCTCCAGATTCGTCGGGCAACCAGAGAGAACTGATGTTGGCTTGCAGATGATTGCAGAACGCCTTCAGAATCAACGGCGTGGCGCTTTCCAAATCAGCGGCGTCTGCGAGCGTGCGGGTAATGGCGTGTTCGGTAGCAAGCCGAGCTTCTGATTGTTTGCGCACTTCTACCTGATTTTCCAATTCGCGGTTCGCGGCTTCCAGTTGAGCTGTCCGCCGCTCAACGCGGGCTTCGAGATCGGTGTTGAGCGCGTCCAAATCATTGTTGGCTTGTTCGAGCAGTGCGGCTTGCCGTTTTATTTCCTGATTCTGTTTGAAAAGTTTTGTGAAGAAACGAACCTTCGATTTAAGGATTTCCGCCTCGAAAGGTTTCGTCAGATAATCAACCGCGCCGAGCGAATAACCTTTGAAAACATATTTCTCGTTTTTGCTGGTGGCAGAAACAAAGATAATCGGCGTGTGCTGCGTTCGCTCGCGCTCTCGAATCAATTCAGCCAACTCGAAACCGTTGATGCCCGGCATTTGAACGTCAAGCAAAATCAGCGCGACATCTTCGACGAGCAAAAACCGCAGTGCTTCGCGCGCGGAAGTGGCGCGAACCAGATTTTGTCCCAGATCGGCGAGAATAGACTCCATCGCCAGTAAATTTTCCGGGCGATCATCAACGAGAAGAACGTTAGCTTGCAATTCCGATGTCATTAAATCTCCGTCAATCAAAAATCAAGAAGCAAGTATCGCAGCTTCAACACTGACAATACTTGCTTTTCCATCTTCTGTTTTTACTTGTCGAGCCAAATACGCAAGAGCGAAAGGAGTTGTTCGGTCTCAACCGGCTTGGTTATGTAATCGGACGCGCCAGCTTCGATGCATTTTTGGCGGTCGCCTTTCATCGCCTTGGCAGTAACGGCGATAATTGGAATTGATTTGAATTTTGAGATATTCCGAATTTCGTGCATCGCCTCGTAACCGTCCATTTCCGGCATCATAATATCCATTAAAACACCTTCGATGCCCGGCGTTTTCTTGAGCATTTCGATTCCGTCTCTGCCATTCTCAGCATAAACCACCTGCATCTGCTGGCGTTCAAGGACGCTGGTTAAAGCAAAGATGTTGCGAATGTCGTCGTCCACGACCAGCACTTTTCTGCCTTCCAGCCGCGGGTCGTTGACGTTGACGTGCTTCATCATATTCTTCTGCGATTCGTTCAAATCGGCTACATCGCGGTGCAAAAACAGAGCCGTTTCATCTACTAATCTTTCCAGCGAATCTGCGTCTTTGATGATAATGGTTTCGGCGAGTTTTTTGATTTTGTTCGTTTCCCGTTTAGTCAAATCTTTCCCTGTATGAACAATTACGGGGAGTTCGGGAAAGCCGGAAGACTGTTTGATTTTTCCAATCAGTTCCGACCATTCCATATCGGGAAGCATTAGGTCAACAATCGCGCAGTCAAAGCGTTCCGCTTCAAGAACGCTCAACGCATCTGCTCCGGTTCCGACGGCTTTTATCTCGATGTCATCGCCGCCGAGTAGTTCGTTAATGCTGCGCTGGAGCGTTTCGTCGTCTTCAACGAGCAGTAATTTTTTCACCGGTCGCTCGACGAAATCTTTCAAGCTGATTACGCCTTCAACCAATTTTTCACGATTCGCCGGTTTGGTGATATGCCCGAACGCGCCCAATTTCAAAACACGCTTCAAATCGTCAATTACCGAAATGATTTGCACCGGAATATGACGCGTCGAAGGATCGTGTTTGAGACGATCCAACACCGCGTAGCCGTGCATCACCGGTAAGGTTAAATCAAGCGTAATTGCGTCGGGGCGGAATTTCCGCGCCGTCATCAGAGCGTCCTCGCCGTGCTGCGCGACGAGGCATTTGAAGCCCTGTTCGTGCGCGATGTCAACCATAATACGGGCAAAACTGCTGTCATCCTCAACTATTAACAATACTCTGTCTTCCGGCGTTATGTCCGCCCGGTCATCGCTGACGTATTGTATTCTCGGAGCTAAACCGTCTTCCGACTCTCTCGCCAAAGAAATCAAACTTTGCTGACGATGATTATTGCCCGAAGCTGAGTCTTCGATAAACTCCTCATCCTGCGGAACTAAGTTCACGGGCTGATAATTTTCCGGCAGGTAGAAGGTAAATTTACTGCCTTCGCCCGGATTGCTTTCCAGAGTGATTTCGCCGCCTAAAAGCCGTGCGATTTCACGACTGATGGAAAGCCCCAAACCGGTTCCGCCGTATTTCCGGCTGGTCGTTCCGTCGGCTTGCTGGAAGGCTTCAAAAATAAGTTGCTGTTTGTCTTCGGGAATGCCGATTCCCGTATCGGCGACCGTGAAAGCGATTACCGAAGCCGCCTGGTTCAAACTTTCATTATCAACGCTCCAGCCGCTTTCGGCTGTTCGGATACTTAAAGTTACTTGCCCTTGATGAGTAAATTTAAAGGCATTTGACAACAGATTTTTCAGCACCTGGCGCAAACGCTTGTCGTCAGTTTTTATGTGATTCGGTAATTGCTCGTTCAATTCGGCAACCAGACGAAGGTCTTTATCCTTAGCAATCTGACTGAACGTGCGTTCAATATCGTCTTGTAACTCAGCGAAATAGACTTCGCCGATTTCAACGCCCATTGTGCCGGATTCGATTTTCGACAAGTCGAGAATTTCGTTAATCAACGCCAGCAAATCTCCGCCGGAAGAATGAATTGTTTCGGCAAACTCAATCTGTTTTTCGTTGAGAGTATTTTCGGGATTTTCCGAAAGCATTTTCGACAAAATCAGCATCGAGTTGAGCGGCGTTCGCAATTCGTGTGACATATTCGCCAGAAACTCCGATTTATATTTTGACGAAAGGGCGAGCTGCTTGGCTTTGTCTTCAAGAGCCGTGCGCGCCAATTCGATTTGGCGATTCTTTTGTTCGACTTCGCTTTTTTGCTCGGAAAGGAGTTGCGCTTTATCTTCGAGTTCGAGATTGGTTTGCTGCAATTCTTCCTGCTGCTGTTTGAGCAGTTCTTCCGATGTTTGAAGCGATTGCGCCTGCAATTCCAGACGGCGGTTGGTTTCCTGCAGTTCGGCTTGTCCGATTTGCAGTTCTTGGGCGAGCGACTGAGATTGTTTCAGAAGTTCTTCGGTTCTCATATTCGCTTCAATCGTATTGATGACGATGCCGATTGATTCAGTCAGTTGGTCGAGAAATCCGAATGGTTTTCGCTGAATTCATTAAACGACGCCAGCTCAATCACAGCTTTGACCTGTCCTTCAAACAAGACTGGCAAAACGACGATGTTGGTCGGAACGGCTTCGCCCAAACCCGAATTAATCTTCACGTAATCGGGTGGGACGTTGGTGACAATGATTCTTTCTTTTTCGAGCGCGCATTGCCCAACCAGACTTTCGCCTAGTTTGAACTCGTTTGAAACGGATTTGCGCTCACGGTAAGCGTATGACGCCAACATTTTCAACACGGTTTCATCTTCAACCATATCGGTAATGTAAAAGACGCCGTGGTGCATCTCAACGAGCGGAGCCATTTCAGAAAGAATAAGCCGCGAAACTGTAAGCAAATCGCGCTGTCCTTGCAGCAGGCGGGTAAATTTAGCGAGATTGGTTTTCAGCCAATCCTGCTCGGTATTTTTCTGAGTTGTTTCGCGCAAATTGCGAATCATCTCGTTCACGTTATCTTTCAAAAACGCGACTTCGCCCGAAGCATCCACCGTAATCGAGCGCGTCAAATCGCCTTTCGTCACAGCGGTTGCCACGTCAGCCATCGCGCGCACCTGATTGGTCAGATTGGCGGCGAGCTGATTTACGTTATCCGTCAAATCGCGCGCACGTTCCAGATGCGCCCGGCACACTCGCCTGACCGCCGAGTTCGCCTTCGATTCCCACTTCACGCGCCACGGTTGTCACCTGATCAGCGAAGGTGGCGAGCGTGTCAATCATCGCATTGATGGTGTCGGAGAGTTCGGCGATTTCGCCAAGGGCTTCCACTTCCAGTTTGCGGTTCAGATTGCCGTTCGCCACGGCGGTCACGACGCGGGCGATTCCGCGCACCTGTGTCGTCAAGTTCGACCCCATGAAGTTCACGTTGTCGGTCAAATCTTTCCAAACGCCGGCAACGCCTTTGACCTCGGCTTGTCCGCCAAAGCTTACCTTCGGTTCCTACTTCGCGCGCTACGCGTGTTACCTCAGAAGCGAATGAGTTGAGCTGGTCAACCATCGTGTTGATGGTGTCTTTGAGTTCGAGGATTTCGCCCTGCACGTCAACCGTGATTTTCTTTGAAAGATCGCCGTTTGCCACGGCAGTGGTCACGGCTGCAATATTGCGCACCTGACCTGTAAGATTGGACGCCATGAAATTTACGTTATCGGTCAAATCCTTCCACGTTCCCGACACGCCCCGCACTACGGCTTGACCGCCGAGTTTGCCTTCGGTTCCTACCTCTCTTGCCACGCGTGTTACTTCAGATGCAAATGATGAAAGCTGATCAACCATCGTGTTGATAGTATTTTTCAGCTCAAGGATTTCGCCTTTTACGTCAACCGTGATTTTCTTGCCCAAATCCCCATTCGCCACAGCGGTCGTCACGTCAGCAATGTTGCGCACCTGTGAAGTGAGGTTAGACGCCATAAAATTCACGTTATCGGTCAAATCCTTCCACGTTCCCGAAACGCCGCGCACAACTGCTTGTCCACCTAACTTTCCTTCGGTTCCCACTTCGCGCGCCACGCGCGTTACTTCCGACGCGAATGACGAGAGCTGATCAACCATCGTGTTGATGGTGTCTTTGAGTTCGAGGATTTCGCCCTGCACGTCAA
>JAUJNR010000001.1:0-54746 GCA_030448055.1 Pyrinomonadaceae bacterium | reverse complement strand
CCGTGATTTTCTTTGAAAGATCGCCATTTGCCACGGCGGTCGTCACGGCTGCGATGTTTCTCACCTGACCAGTTAAGTTCGATGCCATGAAGTTTACGTTCTCAGTTAAGTCTTTCCACGTTCCCGAGACGCCTTTGACCTGTGCCTGACCGCCGAGTTTGCCTTCGGTTCCTACCTCTCTTGCCACGCGCGTTACCTCCGATGCAAACGAGTTGAGCTGGTCAACCATCGTGTTGAGCGTGTCTTTGAGTTCGAGGATTTCGCCGCGCACCTGTACGGTAATCTTTTTAGAAAGGTCTCCGTTTGCCACGGCGGTGGCGACTTCGGCGATGTTTCGCACCTGCGCCGTCAGGTTGCTGGTCATCAAATTCACGTTGTCGGTCAAATCCTTCCACACACCGCCGACGCCTTTAACTTCGGCTTGACCACCCAATTTACCTTCAGTCCCTACTTCTCTTGCCACGCGCGTTACTTCGGATGCGAACGAGTTGAGCTGATCAACCATTGTGTTGAGCGTATTTTTCAACTCCAAGATTTCACCGCGCACGTCAACCGTAATTTTCTTCGACAAATCTCCGTTTGCGACGGACGTTGCAACATCGGCGATGTTTCGGACCTGACCGGTCAAATTACTGGTCATCAGATTCACGTTGTCGGTCAAATCTTTCCACACACCGGCAACGCCTTTCACTTCCGCTTGACCACCGAGTTTGCCTTCGGTTCCCACTTCGCGCGCCACGCGCGTTACTTCCGATGCGAACGACGACAATTGATCGACCATCGTGTTGATAGTGTCTTTGAGTTCGAGGATTTCGCCTTTAACATTAACGGTAATTTTCTTTGAAAGGTCTCCGTTCGCCACAGCCGTGGTTACTTCAGCGATGTTTCTAACTTGACCGGTAAGGTTGTTTGCCATCAAGTTCACGTTATCGGTTAAATCTTTCCACGTTCCCGAAACCCCTTTCACTTCTGCCTGTCCACCTAACTTTCCCTCGGTTCCCACCTCACGCGCCACACGCGTTACTTCAGACGCGAATGACGAGAGCTGATCGACCATTGTGTTGATAGTAATTTTGAGTTCGAGAATCTCGCCTTTTACGTCAACCGTGATTTTCTTTGAAAGGTCGCCGTTTGCCACGGCGGTTGTCACATCAGCTATATTTCGCACTTGACCGGTGAGATTCGATGCCATTAAGTTCACGTTGTCGGTCAAATCCTTCCACGTTCCCGAGACGCCTTTGACCTGTGCCTGACCGCCGAGTTTGCCTTCGGTTCCCACTTCACGCGCCACGCGTGTTACCTCCGATGCAAACGCTCCTAACTGCGTGACCATCGTGTTAACGGTTTTACCAGTGCGGAGAAATTCGCCTTTGAGCGGGCGTCCTTCAATTTCCAGATTGAAATTCTGTGACAAGTCGCCTTCCGCCACTGCTCCAATTACACGGGCAACTTCGGTAGTCGGTTGAGCGAGGTCGGTAATCAAAGTATTGACCGAGCTGACGCACGCGCCCCAACCGCCGGTCGCACCATCCATTTTCGCGCGCTGCGTGATCTTTCCTTCCTTACCGACTACTTCGCTAATGCGACCTAGTTCAGAGGAAAGAGCTTCGTTTTTTTCGATTATTTCGTTGAGCACATCGTAAATTTTCCCGGTAATTCCGGTTTGGTCGGTCGGCACACGGGTCAGAAAATCACCCTTTTTTACCGCCGTCAGCACACTTAATAATAGTTTCGGATCGAGATAATCGGAATTGGAATGTCCATTTGTTTTGGCTCGCCCGTTTGTCTTTGCTTTATAGGCGGTGGTTTCGGCTGTAACATTACTCATATTTTATTTTCTCTTTAAACAGACAGAAACAGATGAATTATTATTTTTAACTTAAAAAAGTAGGTAGCTATCTTTAAGTAGACTAAATCCTAAGTAAGTATAAAACTTATTCCAATCTATTTCTAGCTAAAGTTTTTTGGCAAGATGTATGAGATTTCGCCGGTCCTGAAGTGGATTTATAATAAATGGAGTTCGGCGAGGATACGGTTTCTCCGTAATTAGAATTTTAGGAGTTGAAAATCCAATATTAGATTGCCGCGAGCCATTTTGCTCGTCAGTCATCAAGGCGCATCATCTAGTTGACCCTCTTCCAATGTTTTACGCTGTGCAGATGGGTCAAGTATATTTATGCCAAAATTAAACGTTCAAACCAGTCGAAATTCTACTAATTTGAAAACCAAAAATAAAAGCCTGAGAAAAAGCGAAACTATTTCTCAGGTTCAAACAAAATCATTCAAAAAAATCAGGCGTTGCTGCCGCCCTGCGTCGTGTTAGTCGTCGTTTGTCCCGGCGCGGCTTGCGTGATTGATTGGTCGGTTTTGCTGAAATCGTCGCCGTCGCTCGTTCCGCCGACATCAATTTTTCGCTCGCTTTTTCCGCCGCCTAAATCTTGTCCCTGATCGCTTACCTCGAAGCCTTTTCCTCGGTTTTCCGCCGTGGGGCGTTCGCTGTTTGTTTCGTCCGAATTATTCGTGTTTTGATTGTTCGCCATATCTATAAACCCCTTTGATTTGTAAATTCTCGTTTGCCGACAATCGAGTATTTTTCTCTTCAAACAATCAGCGTGCCGATAATCGGCGCATTGATTTTATGGTTGTTTCGCCGTCTGTTAAAATAGAATTTGTTCGGAAGAAATACGGAACATTTTGCGGTCGGCAAATTCGCCTGACCGATTTTCACACATTCAGGTTATGGCAAAACAACACGCGACGATTTACGTCTGCCAGAATTGCGGCAGGCAGGAAAGAAAATGGTCTGGACGCTGCGCTGACTGCGGCGAATTTAACAGCTTCGTCGAGGAAAGGTTTCGTCCGTCGCCGGTAGCAGTCGGCAAAACTTCGGCGGCGACGGCAGGCGCAAGAATCAGCTTAAACTCTTTTCGTGAAACGAAACCGATTTCCTATGGCGAGATCGAATCGCAGGACGACGCGCGCACATCTTCCGGCATTGCGGAATTCGACCGCGTTCTCGGCGGCGGAATTGTCGCCGGTTCGCTGGTTCTAATCGGCGGCGCGCCGGGCATTGGCAAATCAACTTTGATTATTCAAGTCGCAGACAAACTGAGTCGCAGTAACACAACAGTTCTCTACGTCTCAGGCGAAGAATCCGAACGCCAGATAAAAATGCGCGGCGAGCGATTGGGCTTAAACGCCGAAAATCTTTTTCTGCTGCCTGAAACTAATCTCGAAAACATTCTGGCGGAAGTCGAAAAACTACAGCCCGACGCGATTATCGTTGATTCGATTCAGACGGTTTTCAGCAGCGCGGTCGAATCCGCGCCCGGATCGGTCAGCCAAGTCCGTGAAGTCGCCAGCCAATTTATGATGTTCGCCAAAGGAACATCAACACCGGTTTTTCTCATCGGTCACGTCACCAAAGAAGGCTCGATTGCCGGACCGAAAGCTCTGGAACACATCGTTGACACGGTTCTTTATTTTGAAGGCGACCGGCATCACAATCATCGCATTATCCGCGCGACGAAAAACCGTTTCGGCGCGGCAAACGAAATCGGCATTTTCGAGATGACGAACGAAGGCTTAACGCCAGTCGGCAATCCGTCGGAGGTTTTTCTGCAAGAACGACCGGAAGGCGCGAGCGGCTCGGTTGTTACGGTTTGTATGGAAGGCACGCGCCCGATGCTCGTCGAAGTTCAGGCGCTTGTTTCAGGAACGAAATTCGGCGCGGGTCGGCGAATGGCGCAGGGTTTCGATTACAACCGCACGTCGCTTTTAATCGCCGTTCTCGAAAAACGTCTCGGCTTTCAACTGGCGGGCGACGACGTTTTCGTCAACGTCGCGGGCGGTCTGGAAGTTGACGAACCGGCGGCGGATTTAGGCGTGATTGCGGCGATTGCTTCGAGTTTCAGAAATCTGGCGATTCCGCCCGACACGGCGGTTTTCGGCGAAGTCGGTTTAACCGGCGAAGTGCGCGGCGTGCTGCAGGCGCAAGTCCGCGCTAGAGAAGCGCAAACGCTCGGCTTCAAAAAATTGATTCTGCCTGCCTCGAATCGAAAAGGTCTGGAAAAACTTTTGGGAACGCGCGTTGTCGGCGTAAGAAATTTGGACGAAGCGTTAGACGAATTATTTTAAGATATGAAACAAACTTTTTCCGACGCGCAACTCGCCGATTTTTATTCAAGGCTCGAAACGAATAAAACTTCAAATCTACAATGCGCAGTCCGCAGTCCGGTTCACGTTGTCTATGGTGGCGCGAATCTTTTCCGCAACGACACGCCGCATAAACTGGGGAACATCGCGCTCAGATCGCTTGAGACTTACGCGCCGAATTTTGTCGAGTTTGCCCGCGCGATGTGGCTCAAAGGCGCAGATGTTTTACCTGTTTATGATGAACCGATTGCGGATTTGGAAAAGCGTTTAGCGGAAGACGCCGAAGCAGTCAAACTCGATAATTTCGAGGCGTGGTTCGCGTGGACGATTTACAAACGGACGATTGAAAAGTTACAGCGCGAGCCGATTGAAGACTTTAGAATTGATTTTGAAGACGGTTACGGATTTCGTCTCGATGAGGAAGAAGACGCGCACGCCGTGTCCGCGTCCGGTGAATTGGCAAAATCTTTTCTTGAACAAACAATCACCACGTTTTGCGGATTCCGAATCAAATCTCTGCAAGTCGAAACACGAAGACGCGCCGCCCGAACTCTCGATTTGTTTTTAACAAATCTGTTAGAAAAAACCGGCGGCGTACTGCCGGAAAATTTTGTCGTCACTTTGCCGAAAATTACCCGGCGCGAAGAAGTCCAAGCGTTAGCGGAATTGCTGGCGGAATTTGAACGGCGGAACAATCTCGAAAACTGCGCGGTTAAAATCGAGATTATGATTGAAACGCCGCGGGCAATTGTCAATGATAAAGGCGAGATTGCTTTGCGCGGCTTGGTCGAAGCGGGACGCGGGCGCGTCGCGGCGGCGCATTTCGGCGCGTTCGACTACACGGCGAGTTTCGGCATCTCCGGCGCGCACCAGCATCTGCGTCACGAAGCGTGTAATTTTGCCAGACAAATGATGCAAATGGCGCTCGCGCCTTTGAATGTCAGACTGTCTGATTCGGTAACGATTGAAATGCCGGTTGCCGTTCACAAAGCAGGTGATTTGACGAAGGAACAGACAAAGGAAAATTTTCGCGTCGTCCGCAATGCTTGGCGCAAACATTACAACAACGTCACCAATTCTTTAATCAACGGTTTTTATCAAAGCTGGGATTTGCATCCGGCGCAACTCGTCGCCCGTTACGCGGCTGTTTATGCGTTCTTTTTGGAAAGCGCGGCGGAGCAGGGAAAACGTCTGAACAATTTTATCAAGCGCGCGACGCAGGCGAATCTGACGGGAAACGTTTTTGACGATGCGGCAAGCGCGCAAGGTCTTTTGAATTTTTTCGCGCGGGCGGCAAGCTGCGGCGCGATGTCCGAAGCGGAAATTTTGGAAGCGACAAATTTTACAATCGAAGAGTTAAACTCTGGCTCTTTTATAGAAATTTTGAAGAAAAAAGCAAACGGTTAGAAAGCGGAAAAGCCGCCGGATTAAACAAAGGAATTTATCGAAAACAAATATTTGACTTTGCCTTTACCTTTTTACTTTTGCCTTTTTGTTTTCGCCCTGTCTATTTGCCGCCAAGCGAAAAAATTTCTTCAAGCAATTCGTCTTTTTGCCGTCGGCTGTCGGTGATTTTCGGAACTGGTTTTTGAACCGGCATTTTCGGCAGCGCAAACGGGTCAACCTGCAGCGGCAGACCTTGTTTTTCGAGCGCGTGCGAAACTACTCGGGCGAGCAAATCCTGTTCAAACTGCGTGATACCCGAAAATTTAGCGCCGATGCCGTTGTCGGCAAATTTATACATCGCCTTGCAGACGAGGGGCAGAAAATTTTTGTTCGGCAGTTGGATGACCATCCGAAATTCGTCGCCGACAAAGACGTTTTCGTCCCATTCTGCAAGACAGCCGCCGACACTGATTTGGCTAATCATCGTTTCCACCGCTTCGCCGTATCTCGTGTAGCGAACCGCGGGAATATCCAGCGAAAATCTGATGTATTGTCTTTGTTCAATTCCCATTTGAGAAATATTCGCGGCGGCGCGGAGGCGAAGGTTCGTCGTTAAACCCGTAAATCATTTTACAGAGTTCGGGACGTGAAATGCAATAAGCTATTTTTTCCGGCTACTTTCTCTTTTCGGAAAAAAATCAAACGAGTTCTTACACCACAAAGACACAAAGGACACAAAGATTTTTAATTTTCCTTCGTGTCCCTTGTGCCTTTGTGGTAAAAAAATTTTCTTAATTATTCGCGGCTTCGGTTTTGGCGCAGTGTTCGTCGAATGCGGCGACGAGCGCCTGCGCGATTTGCTGCGGGTGACGACCTTCGAGGTCTTTGCGCTCGAACATCGAAACGAGTTTGCCGTTTTTCAAAAACCCGATTGCCGGCGACGACGGACGGTAATCGGTAAAGTAATCGCGCGCGACATCGGTCGCGTCAATGTCAGCGCCCGCGAAAACCGTGATTGATTTGTCCGGTTGATTCGGCGAATTCTGCAAAGCCATCGCAATGCCGGGACGAACACCTCCCGCCGCGCAGCCGCACACCGAATTGACGACGACCATCACCGTGCCGTCGGTATTTTCAACCGCCGCTTTCACCGCCTCGGGCGTTTTCGTTTCTTCAATTCCAAGCTGCGCCAACTCCTGGCGCATTCCGTGTATCATAATTTCTGGATATGGCATAATTCTTTTACTTCCTTATGTTTGACTGAATGTTATACAGTGATATACAGATAATTTAGCCTTAACTTTTTAACTGTGTATCATTCCATACTAACACATAATAGCTACATTATCAGATACAGCCCTTTGAAATCGCAAGGCGAAGTTTGATAGACTGCTTTTGCTTGATACATATTCAGTTTTCAAAGAACTGAAAGAGACGGTTTGAGAATACAGGCTCAAGCCGTTTTTCTTTGTTCAAAATTATTCTTGCGCGGCTGCTTTCTTCGGTCGCCCGGCTTTGCGGTCAAGTTTCTCAATTCGATTCACTTCACTTTCAGAAATAAAATTATCACGTCCTACTTTTTCGGCTTTAATAATTCCTTCGATAATCATTTGCCGGATGCGTGTTTGCGAAACATTTAATCTTTCGGCGGTTTGGGTTGTAGTTAGATAGCCTTTCATTACCTTAATTTATATCACGTAAAAAAATCTTACGCAAGAGTAAAAAATAACACTTTTTAGCTTGACTTATTCCTTACGTAAGCGTAAGATTATTCTTAGTTAAGCAATTAACAAATTCAATTTTACGGAGCAAACAAAATGTTTATATTAAAAGGAATCGAGCAACTGGAAAAAGCAATCGCAAAGGCTAAAAAACTTCGTCCGCGTGTCGAGTTCGATCGCTTCGGACGTTATAGCGTTTCGGGTTCAAAAGGTTATTACAAGGTCATTTGCCGCAAAGATGAACGCGGCTATAAAACGGTGGCTTGCACTTGCAAGGGCGCGGAAAAAGGCTTGGTTTGTTACCATTCAGCCGCCGCGCTTTCGCTGCACATCGGACTTGCCAGACGGCAACAACAAACGGCATAAAAACGAAAGGCTTTGATAACCGCAAATTATCAAAGCCTCTCTCAATCAAATTCCTACGGAGAAAATGAATTATGAAAAAAGATACTACAGTGCCGGAAGATTGGCGAACGCCGGAAGCCATTTTAATTAACTTACAAGAATTACGAAAAGCGGAGGCGAAAAATGACTAATACAAAAACACAAGCCAGTCAACCGATGTTCATTGAGCCGATGACCGAACGAATTGACCTAAATCATTTCTTAACCGGCGGCTCTGATTCGTGTTTGCTCATTCAAATTGAAGGTTATTCGTTATCCGATATTCCAATTTCCAATGGCGATTGGGTGATGATAGATAGGGCGAAACAGCCGAAACAAAACGATATTGTGATTACCGATTATAACGGCGAATACACAATCACATACTACCAGCCGGATGCGCGGCGCGGTCTGCGTCTCGTTACCGACGAGCCGGAAAAGCCGATTGACAAATACGAGATTTTCGGCGTGGTTACTTTCATTATCAAAAGTTTGGAGGCGACAAATGTCTAAATCAAAACCATTACAAACGGAAAGCCCGACCGAATGGCTGTCACTCGACGACTACGTTACAGGTGAAAGCGATTCGATTCTATATATCCGCGTCAAAGGCGAACCAATGCAAAATGTCGGAATCAACACAGGCGATTTAGCTGTCGTTGACCGATGTCGCCAGCCGACATTATCCGATGTAGTTTTATGCGATATTGGCGGCCCATACACGCTTAAAACTAATGTAGATGCGAAAACCGTGAACAATCCTTTGCGGCTCATCGCTCGGAACGGCGCACCCGTCGAAGCCAAAAAGGAAAACAAATCTTTTGAAATCGTCGGCGTAGTGACGCACGTTCTAAGACTTTAATCAAATAAGCAAATTCGCGCTTTCGGGCTTGTTTCTCGGAAGCGTAAAACTAAGGAAACCGAAAGCCGTGAGCGTCAAAACTTGCGGCTTTTCTTCTGGTTATCCGCCAAAATTCATTGACATCAAAATGCGAAGGGCGTATTTTGTTTCTACATTCAATCGTTTTTAATTCACTTTTCTGTCAACAACAGTTGTTTTATCACAAAGAAATAACTGTTTGACCGAAGTAGTTTGTCTTTACACTAAACACACAACTTGGAGGAAGGATAAATGTTCATAACAAAAAATAGAAAAAATCTGCGCACAGTATGGATGATTTTCACCCTTTTAATAACTGTTTTTTTGTGGGGTGCAAATACAACAACAAATGCTCAAACAATTAGACGGGTTCCTCTTGATTTTACCGGTGACGGCAGAACCGATTGGGCAACAATCGCAAATTTGGCTGCTCCTGCCGGTACACCGCTCAGATGGAAAATACTCGGTAATCCGGCGAGTGCAGCTCCGAATGCTGCCTTCAGACGCGACTTTGATTACGGTTTAAGAGGCGATGTCGTTGTTCCGAGAGATTACACCGGCGACCGAAAAACAGAAGTTGCGGTTTGGCGTCCAGGGGCACCTGGAATTTATTATGTCTCACAATTTCCAACCGGAACTGCTGGCATCACGCTTGAGCAAGCAGTGCCTTGGGGACAAACCGGTGATAGATTAACGGCTCAGGGCGATTACGATGGTGATGGTAAAGTTGATTACACAGTTGTGCGCCAAAACGCCACTACCGGCAGCGTGACTTGGTATATTATGAGCAGCAGCACCAACACTCAAAGAGCATTTCAGTTCGGGTCTGTCCCGACAGGAACTAGTTTTGCGGCTACAGAAGGAGCGGACTTTAACGGTGACGGCAGAGATGAACTGGTTTTGTTCACTTATACAACTACTACAGGTGCTGGACTAACCTTCTATATCGGAGATGCAAATACCGGTGCCGGAGTTTTAACTATTCCTTACGGTAATTTTGCAACTGATTATGTAATCACACCGGCAGATTATACGGGCGATAACAGAGCCGATATACTTGTGTCTCGTCAGCTGCTGACTGGCAGCCCGATGGACTGGTATATCAGAAACACCGCGACGGGCGCAACAACTGCCTTTAGTTTTGGTATCAGCGGCTTTACTTCCGCAGCAGACTTACCGATACGCGGCGATTATGATGGCGACGGTCATCACGATATTGCCGTTTACCGCCGAAGCAACCAAACCTTTTATTACTTGAGAAGTTCAAGCAATAACACAATAGTAAACGGACAAAGACACGGCGATCCTGGTGATTTTCCGTTGGGATTTTTAGGAGTTTTCTAAAAAGAATAGTATCAACGCGACGAGTAAAGATTAGACGCCGCATCGCGTTGACAAATTAACAGTCAAAAGCCGTGAGCGTTAAAACTCGCGGTTTTTCGTTTTGTCCCCAATAGACACAGCGTAGTTCAAATGTTATGCTGAATTAAATAGCAGAGTTCGTATCACTCCTTTTTACAGAGTCTAGTTCACCACACTAGACTCTTTTTTTGTGTTCTAAGTTGTTCCAACCTTGTCTCCGCGTGCGCGTGGGTGTTTGTTTATAGGACTTGTCTCCTATATGTGTCTAGGAGACAAGTCCTATATGCGTCTAGAATTTGTCTCCGCGTGCGCTAATAGCTTTTGATAAGCGGCATAAAGCCTCTCTATCAAATCAGAAAAGATTTGACCCATTAAATGGAAGGTAACACCAATGAAAACAGACAACAATAAAAAAAGCCTGTCTGACCAAAGATAGGCTTAAACTTGAGATCTATGAACTAGATGGAAAGCTTTCAACTTCCCAACTAACAGCAGAAACATTCATTCAAAGTTTAATTCCAGTTATTCGATAGAAAAGCCGAGCGTTAAAACTTGCGGCTTATTCTTTTGCCGTGAATAATTTATCTGTATGAAGAATAAATACATCAACACTATGAAAATCAAATTATTCTACTGGCACAAAGTAAAGTCGAATCAGGGTGTCCAGCCCCCGTTTGTTATCCCAATTGAATGGAGAGAGATTTGTTACTCTCCGTCTTTGATTTGAACTCCAGCGGAGTCAAATATCCAAGGCTCGAATGCGGTCGTCCTTCGTTGTAGAATCTACGCCATTCTTCAATTACCACTTGCGCTTCTTTAACCGAAGAGAACCATTCGCGGCTTAGGCATTCATCCCGGAGTTTTCCGTTAAAGCTTTCGCCTTTGCCGTTCTGCCATGGTTTGCCCGGTTCGATAAACAACGGCTCGATGCCGTTCTCTCCAAGCCAGCCGCCGACCGCCTTGCCGATGAATTCACTTCCGTTATCCGAACGAATCTGTTCCGGCTTGCCAAAAGAGGCGCAAACTCTTTGCAGAATCTGCCTGACCCGTTCGCTCGTTATTGACACGCCGACCTCAACCGCCAGGCATTCTCTGGTATATTCATCAATCAAGGTCAGCATCTTCAGGCTTTTACCCGAAAGACTTTGGTCGAATACAAAATCATACGTCCAAACCTGGTTAGACCTCTGAGCCTTCGGCATGATTCCGACAACCGATTTGGAGCGCCTCTTGCGCGGTCGCCTGAGCGGTAAACTCAGCTTCTCCTGTTTCCATAACCGGTAAACCCGTTTGAGATTCACCTTGGCACCCATATGCCTGAGCAGAGCGGCAATCCGCCGATAACCGAAGCGAGGATGTTCGACCGCCAGAGCGCGCACTTGTTTTATCAAACTGCACTCCGCCGCGCGCCTTTGTCTGTATCGACAGCTTCTCCGATTTAGCGAGACAAGACGGCAGCCGCGCCGCTCAGACAATCGGCGGGTTCTCATAAAGGCAACCGCCTCCCGCTTGGCGGCGCAGCCTACCACTTTTTTGCCAGCACCTCTTTGATTACATCAATCTCTAAATCCCGTTCGGCGAGCAGTCTTTTCAAACGGGCATTTTCCTGCTGCAATTGCCGATATTCTTTGACCTCGGCAACTTCCATTGTCCCGAAACGGTTACGCCATTTGTAAAATGTGCCTTCGCTGACATCTTTTTCCCGGCAGTATTCTTTAATTGTTTTTCCGCTCGGCTCAAAGCCGCGTAAGATGCCGACGATTTGCTCGTCCGTAAAAGTCTTTTTCATAGCAAGAATCTCCTGTTTTCAGTTTATTTGATTCTCGCCATTCTTTCGGGATAATTCTACGGGTGCAGGTCAAGGGCATTATAAGATATTTGATAATGATGCAAGGGTGATCACAAAAAGAAATTTCTTTGAAGTTGTCGAGTCAGGGAAATCAGATTATGAATCGTGTTTGATAATCTGCAACCGAAAAGAAGAAACTGTTGTAATAACAAAAGAGTTTTCACAGATCCTGTTTAATGCGTTGAAGCTGATAACTAAGCGGAAAGAATAAAAGATGATGTAACAAGTCTCTGTAACATCGGTTTAATTATGTCTGATACTACAAAATTAGCAGATCCGCCCACCAAAAGTATCCCATACGAATCGGTTTTGCTTATCTTCATATTTGCGGTTGCCGTCCTAAGTTGGGTTCCCCGATTAACAACTCCAATTGACCTGCGTAATGACGCGAGTGTCTACTTTATTTTAGGAACTTCTTTAGCAGAAGGGAAAGGATACAGATTGCTCAACGAGCCAGGTAACATCGAAGCTACTCAGTATCCGCCACTTCTCCCGCTCATCGTAGCAGTTTATCAATCGGTACTTGGAACCAGCGATGCGATAGTGGTCGGTCAGTGGCTACGATTCACATTCTTTATCATCTATATCATCTTCAGTTTCTCTATTTATTTTCTGTTGAAAAGGTATCTGCCGCTGCAATATGCTTTTCCTGCTACATTGATTTGTTTACTAAGCCTTTACAATTATCTGATGTCAAACATGCTCGCTCCAGAGATTTTGTTCGGGCTTACAACCACTCTCTTCTTCCTGTGTCATACGCAAAATAATCGGCGCGTTTATTTTATCTTTTCATATATTTTGGCACTTGCTTCATACGGACTACGGACCATCGGTGTGGCATTGTTCGCTGCATGGATCGCAGAAGCTCTGCTCAAAAAAGAGTTCAAGCAGATGGTACTCCGACTGGCGCTTTCAATAATACCCATTTTTTGCTGGCAAGGATATATCTACCATGTAGAATCGAGCCCTGATTATAAAAATCCGGTCTATGTATACCAGCGTGCAGATTACCTGTTTTACAACGTGAGTTATGCTAGAAGTGTCTTTATGAAGGATTCTTTTCGCCCTGAATCGGGGCGTGCCACAGCCGTGGATATTTCATACCGTTTCTTTAGGAACCTGAAAAGAATGCCTTTCCACATAGGAGAAGTCATCACTGCCGAAAAAAAGGCTTGGGCAGAACCCTTTTCCAGTAATTATCCTCGGAAAACCGAATTGGCACTTAACATAATTCTAACTATTCTCGGTTGTATGATCATCGGTGGAGTGATTTTGCAATTGGCAAGACAACCGTGGATTATCCCAATTTATATTTTGCTTACTATTGCAGCAATATGTCTTACGCCTTGGGAGGTTCAGTTAGTGCGCTACTTGACGCCATTATGTCCCTTTCTGGCGTTAGCTTTATTTACTTCGCTCCTTTACTTTAAAGAGCTGTTGTCAAAAGTGTTACCTAGAGCCTCGAAATCTGTCGGTGTTTTTTTTACCGTTTCGGTAGTCAGTTTGATTTTAATAGAGCAATCAATTGTTTATTATCAAGCCCACACAGGTTGGATTGATGAGATTGTCTATAATGCACGCGATGGAAAAAAGGCTCAACATCTAGCATTTGGTTACTTTCAATCGGAACGCGATCTGAACACAGGGCTAGATTGGTTAATGGAACAAGCAGAACCAGGCGAAGTGGTTGCGGCATCAGTCCCTCCATGGATATATCTAAGAACCGGGCTTAAAGCCGTAATGCCTCCTTTTGAGATCAACCCTGAGAAAGCCCAAAAGCAACTCGACTCTATACCGGTGAGCTACCTCTTCTTCGAAGAGGAAAATTTTACTATAAACGGACAGACGACTAGTCAATATGTGTCTCCTGTAATCCAAAATTATCCTAACCTATGGGAACAGGTATACTCGACTCCTGATGGCAAGGTCAAAATATATCGAAGGGTAAACTCACGGTGAAATTCGGCAGGTAAATATTGCTTTCTTTGGCTAAATTTAGAAAAAAAAATGAATCGACCTATTGATAACAGCGACTCGTCGCCGAAAATGCTTCCGGAACGCGCTGTGGCTGTCCCTTTTGATTTCGATGAGCGAATACTCTTCTGGGAAAAGTTGCTGTGCATATCTGCAGTCACCGGCGTGCTTGTGGTGGCGGTAACATTGTTCCAGTATGCTCATCCCCTGGCTGACGACTTCGCCCGCGGATATAAGGGGCGCGTTCAGGGCATTGTTCCTGCAACAATCTATGAGTATTTCACCTGGACGGGACGTTGGGCTGCCTGCGGTCTGAGCTATTTTTTGACCACAACGTTCGACATTGTGCGGTTTTATCCATTGTTATTGACGATAATCCCCTTAGCTCTTGCGGCGGCGGTTTACTTGTTGCTGCAAGCGTCTGAAATCGGCACTACACGCTGGCAGCGCGCGGCATTGGCGGCAGGGGCATTAGCAGTTTATTGGGCTGGATTGCCAGATCCGGGAGATACCTTTTATTGGCTGACCGGTAGTGTTGATAATGTCGTGGGTCTGGTCGTATCGCTGCTGCTGCTGGCAGGACTGATTGGATTTCGGGCGCGGACGCCATTTTCGTCGGTTGCTGTGGGAATCGGGTTGAGCCTGCTGGCGGTGCTTGCTACCGGCTTTCACGAGGTCTTCGGACTAATACTGTGCATCGTTCTCGCCGGAGGCGCGCTCAAGGCGTGGCTTGCAGGAGACCCGCGTCGCTGGCTATGGACCGTTTGCCTCGCCGCTGCATCAATCGGATTCCTGATTGTTTACATCGCGCCGGGAAACGCTCTCCGGCGAGCCGGTTTTGATCTCGCGGGTAATCTCGGCGTGACGCTGCAGTTTACTGTGAAGCAGGGGATACCTAATGTCGTTCTCTGGGTTATTGACATTCGATTACTCGCCGCCACAATCTTATTGCTGATATTGGCGCCGCAATCATTGATTAAGCATCGCGCATCGCGTCGCGTCACGTCACTAGACGTATTGAGCGTTGCGCTGACATGGATAATATCAATCTTCGCGGCGTTCGTGGCAGTCTATTGGGCGATTGGAATGAATATTCCTTCACGTACGCTTAACGGCATTTATCTTATCTTCCTCACGGGCTGGTTTTGGGTTCTGATTATGCTGATGCGGCGGTTTGCCGAGCGGGATAAACCGCTAGTCATCGCGGCGCCATTGCTGCGCCGAATAGCTGTTGCAATCTTTGTCGTTGCTATGCTCCTGACCGGCAATACGTGGCAGGCATTGCGAGACCTAGGAGGAGCGGCGCCTGCATACAGTGCAGCGATGAATACCCGTCATCGCTTGCTCGCCGCCGCGGCTGCAAGAGGCGAGCAAGACGCGACTGTCGGACCGCTACCGGAAAAGCCTAAGTCTTTTATCCAATACTACGAGTTGCGCCAAGACCCGGAGTATTGGGAGAATTGGAGTGTCGCTCACTACTTCGGGCTAAACACCGTGCGGATGTCCGGCAAGTCTGACAAAAGTCCCAAAGAAGTTAACGAATAATAAGCGGCTCAAGTCTGCCGAAGTCTTTTTTGATGATTGGGTTTTGTTCGTTCATTTACTTACTCTCCTTTTGATTTTTGATTTCCAACCGCTAACAAGTGAAAAATTGTGCCGGTTCCAACGATACAGCGCTCCACAGGGCGAGTGCCACGGCGAGCACGAGGTCATCGTGCGTTCCTTCGCGCCACGCCCCGTATGTATCGTTTCCCGCGTCGGTAATCTTGACCTGGAAGTTCTGCAGCTCTTTGGTCAGCGTTACGACATCGGGGAGTTTCTCGGCGATTCTCAATCTTCCGTTCTGCAAAGCCACCTGCACGACCGAGACCAAATCGCGCTTCGGCACGCGGTTCAGTCCGTGCTCTTTTGAGACCGTCGCGCCGCCGACGATTTGAACCGGTTCAAGCTTGGCGTGCAGCGTCGCCCTTTTGAACAAATCGATGACCGGCGCTCCGACGCCCGTCGCATCAACGGCAAGCACGGGCTGACGGTCACGCCCTCGAAGCTTCGGGTCGTTGGCGACGGCAACCGACTCGGCAACGATTGCAGGATACGATGTGCGCAGTTTCCAGCGGTGCAGATGGCGGCAGTGAAAGATGTAATCGTGTTTGCTCGTGCCGTGGCGCTCTAAGATCGCCATTGCCGAAAAATCCTGCGACTGCCCCAGGTCGAGACCGATAAAATACGCGATCTGCTACGCGCGCGGTAAGTCTTCCAGTAAATAACCCATTCGTTTCCCCCAAACCATCAAGCGCCTAACTGTTTCTTAGCTCGCTGTGCTTTTTGCTAGTTCCTGTTTTTCCTTTTGACGGCGAATCTGTTCGTAAGCCGCTCCGATTGCCGCGCCAAATTTGATGGGCGGAAAGTTCATCTGATTTCTTTCGAGCATTCGGAGCAAATCGTCGGTAAGTTCGGGCGTTTTTGCGCCTCCCGGAATTTTGGAACGTATTGCTAAATACTGCTTTCGTTTATCGTCAAAACTTAAAAGTTTGTCGTAAAGCTTTTTGGTTAACTGACCGATTGCGGTATCGAGTTCGTTTCGGATTGTGAGAGATTCATTAAAAACCGTTTCGGCTTCGTGCGCCACTGCCGTCGCGGATTCGAGTAATTTTTGATTCGATTCGGATAAACTCGCCTTTTGGTATGCGCTGTGGATTTCATCTTGCTTGGCTTCCAGTGCCTTTATTGATTCATTTAGCGTTGCCAGCTTGCCTTGTTCGGTTTGAAGTTCGTCGAGCGACGTTTTGCCGTCAATAAAGCCTTGCTGCAAAGTTTGCAGATTGTTATTGATGCCGTCTCGCATTGCGGTTAATTCGTCGAGCCGGAAGGTTGTTTGATCGAGTTGGGTTTTGATTTGATTTGATGTCGTATTCATTTATTTTCTCCTTTTTATTTATTTCTGTTCGCGTTCCATTCTTCGGGAAAGCGGTCTTTAGTTGTAGCATCCACTAATTGAACGGTGATACTGTTTTTTTCGGTATGCTTGCGGCAACGTGGGCAAACATCTGGGGCTGGCTCGCTCGTCAAAACAGGCGAGTTATCTTCTGCGTCCGCGCTCAAATCCTGAATGTAGGTTTCAAAGAATTGCGGATAACAGGCACAAACGACTGAATCGTCAATCACTTCATTTTCAAGTTTTTTCAATCGGTTTTTAATATTCATCAGGCTTCTCCAGTCAGTTCTACGCTTGGGTTAATGTTAAAAGTAATGTGCATCGGTTCGCCGTTTCGTTTACCACACGTCGCGCAAAATTCAGGCGGTTCAATATACGGCTTGCCGTCGAGCGTCGTTGTGCCGCCGTCCGCCGTCGGTATCAAAACAACCGTTCTGAATTCAGTTTCACAGTCGCAAAAATTAGAATCTTCTTTTATTACCTGGCTGTGCAGTCGCTTCAATCTGTTTTTGATGTTCATCTTCGATTTTCTCCAATCGTTCTAAAATATCGGTCGTCTCCATTGTTTTGATAGAATTTTCAAAAATGATTTGAGCGCAACGAGCCGCAACCGCCGGGTTTTCGCAGTATTGCAATTCTTTTAATCGGTCAACCGCTTCGGATGCCGCGTTCTGCATTTGCGCGATTGCCGATTCAACCGTTTGACGGCGCGCGTTTCGGTATTCGGCTAAAAACTCTTTATCCTGTAAATATCGGTAAATTGTCGCTTCACCGATGCCGCTCTTTTTAGCGGCTTCGCGGATTGAAGATGTTTCAATCAATGCAATCAATACTTTTTCTTTGTTCGTCGCTTTTGGCATATATCTATCAAAATCTTTCAAAATCTATCTTCGCGGCTGCTTTTCCTTTCGGCGTGATTTCTTTCAAATCAATTTCAATTCGCGGGTTTGCGCGGTCATCGAAGCGGAAAGCGTGAATTTCGATTATCTGCCGGTCATCGGCAAAGCAGATGCCTTTGAGTGCGTCTTGACTGATTTTCAATCGGTTATCCAAATCACCTATCTTTTTCGGTCTAAACACGCGGAAAGTAATCATTAAATCGCCATTCAAAATCCGTGCGCCTTGCTGCCGTGCTAAAACTGCGATGTCGGATTTGAACTTTCTGCCTTTGGCGGACGTGATGCGCCGACCGCGAAAAGTCGCGTAAAGATGATTGACCGACGGCGGATAAGGCAGAATCAATTTAATTTCGTTTGTTTTCGCGTTCATAAACTTAAAACGATGTTTCGGACATTTTCCGGGCGTGTGCATATTCTTTCGGCTTCGGCTTCCGATTCGCTGTTATAAATGGCAATCGCTTTTTGTTCGTTGAGAATCGTTTCAAAATCGCATCGCAAAGATTCATCATTCAAAACCATTTCGATTTTTGAATTGTATCGGTCAATAAATTCGTTTCTTTCGTTAATTTCTTTTTGCTGGTTTATTAAATAATCCGCCAAGTCATAGCCGTTTGCGCGTTGTTCATCTGTGGCGTGCGTTTCTATCAGATTCGATACTTTGACCGTCAAACCTTGCCTTTGCGCGTCGAGCGCGATGCTCTGCCAAAGGTTAAAGCCGTCCGCGTCCGGGTAAAGAATGATTTGCCGTCCGTCGAGCCGTTGCAGCCGTTCGGCATCAAGCCAAGTTTTTGAATTACTGCCGAGCCAAATAAATTCCGGGAAACAAAGGCTTGCGATGATCGCCGTCTTTTCGGCTTCGACAATCGCAACTGGTTTGTTTGGATATTTCGGCAAAAGATGTTCACCGAAAAAGATTTGTTTATATTGGAAATTTTCTTTGAGTTTCAATTTTCTAACCAAAGATGAAGTATCGTAATCGCCTTTGAGCCGTTTCCCGGTCGCCGGGTTGAATCTGATTAGCTTTGCTCTGCAAATGCGCATTTGTCGGTCAATACCCGGAAAGCAAGTGTAATCTTGATACGTGCCGACAAAATACATTTTCAAAACAGAATTGATTTCTTCGGAGCAATCCGGGAAAAGATTTAAGAGAAATTGCACAAAGGCGTTTCGGTCGTAATTGCCAAGTGTTGCCGTCAAATGTTCCGGCGCGATGTAGTCAAAGCTAGATGCGGAATCCACACTTAGCTTTTCTACAAATGTAGAAGTTTGCCGCGCCCGGTTCGCTCCGACATACTTTTGCTTTGGCTTCGATTGAAATTTTGAGACGGTCGGATTTTCGGCAAAGAATTGTTTCGGCTTTTTGTGATAGCCGCATTTTGATTCACGGTTGCAGCGTCCGACATCAAAAGATAAATATTCGCAGCCGTCGCCAACGTAGCGAACAAAAACGCCTTTCGAGTTACACGCCGGGCAAGTGTGGCGTGATTTTGTGCCGCGATATTTTTCCAGTGTTGGATACATAATAGGGTCAAGAAAAAATGTTTTATTTATCTTCACAACTTCACAACTTCACGCTTTTTGCGGTTTTGTGAAGATGTGAAGATTTCTAAAACATTTTCTACGCGCCTCCTTTATGAGTAATTATCACGCCGTTTCGCATCGTTTCGAGCAAAAAGCCGTGTGTTTGCAGACGTTTAGCAAAATTATTCCGTCCAAGCGGTTTGAATCCGCAATCAAGACAATAGGAGCGATAATCCGCGTAAGTAGTTTTGAGCGATAAACCGACAATTGCAGAATGTTCATCTACGAAACAAGCCACGCTGTCAGATTCACGTTTATAATTTTCGAGCGTCTCATTTACAAGGTCGCTTTCCGTGAATTTTTCCGTTTTGAGCAGCCGTTTCAAGCCGTCAATAATCCAATTGAACACGCCCGGCAATTCTTGTTTGATAATTTTCTTGGCAAGTGTCTTATCTTGTTCTTTGTCGGGAATGGTAACGCGAAAAGGAAGGATTTCCAGACGGCGAAAATATGCGTGTTGCGGGTCAAAGTCTTTCGGCAATTCATTGCAGTTGAACATAAGTTTGGCGTAGTTTTCCATTAAGAAAGAATTGCCGTATTTGAGCCGGGCTTGTATCGGTTCGCTAGAAACAAGATTCTTAAATTCGTCGCGCGTGCGCGTGGCGTTAATCTCCGAACCGTAATTAAGAAGTTTGTGAGCTATCAAAGCCCGGTTATGTTCTTCCAGCAGATTAGAGAGTGAAAAGTTGGCGATATTCTCTTTACCCAACAGCGCATTCATCACGTCAAAAACAACTGATTTACCGTTTGCGCCGCTTCCATACAAAAGCAAAGCCTTTTCCATTTTTAAGCCTTTGGTAAAGACATAGCCGAAAAATTCAGCAATAATATACTGCAATTCTTTTTCCGGCAAAACTTTGTCGAGAAACGATTGAAATATCGGACAATCCGCCGTTTCGTCATACTCAAACGGTAACTGATAAGTTAAAAAATCTTTTGCCGAAAAATCTCTTAGTCGCTGTGAGTCTTTCGATATATCAAACGTGCCGTTTTGCAGGTTAATCAAAACCTTATCGCCTTGCGGTTGGATCGGTTCAAAATAAGCGGCTGCGAGAAACTGTAAATATAATTTATTTTGAAATTCGTAATGCTGCGCTTCGAGTGATAGCACGCCAAGCCTTGCCGCTACTTTTCCGAGAAAGTGTTTCATCGTTTCCCGTGAAAATTCTTTCCAGCACGCGCCGTTAAAAGCGAAAATAAAATCATCTTTCCGGGCAAGATCAAGATTATGTTCCTTAACCTGTCTCAAAAGTTCATTGACGCATATAACAATCAAATATTTTTGCGGTAACGGGTCGCCGGGTTCTAACCCGGCGACGGCGTGAAAGTCCTCTATCTTATCAATCGTCGCTAAAATCGCGTTTAAGATTTCCGCGTGTGTTAATACCTTTGCTTTTTCCGACGGATTGAAAAGGCTTTCAGCTTCGGCTTGAAATGCGTCGGCATCAATTTTTTGGGTTGCGGGTTGGAGTGTCATCGTCTCACCCCCAAATTATTGAAGTAGTTCGCCCGGTGTTTTCTCAAGCCGTTAATCAATCTTTCGGCAAGCGAAAAATGAAGCGGACACGCGCCGATGCCGTCAAAGCGGAGTCCGCCGCTTGGCAGTTCGCGCTGGCAAAAGTCGCATTCGTATTGAAATTCAATTTGGTTTGATGTAGAGTTGTGCATAGTAGATTCATTTCCTAAGTTAGTATTTGAGCCAATGTGTCGAGCATTGGCTTTTTTACTTTTCATCGTTATTTTCTCCTTTCAAATAATCCATAAAATCGGACATTAAAATTAAAACGCGCTTTGAGCCGCCCGGTCTTACAACTGGAAGTTTCCCGCGCTTTATTTCTAGACGAATAAACGGCTTGCTCAAACCGCTTACCTGGCTTGCTTTCTCAACGCCCATTGAGACTAGATTTGTTGTTTCTGCTGCTTCAATCTTTTTTTATTTCTCCTTTTTATTTTGTCTAACGGCTTAGTTTGACAACCTTTTATAAGGTGTTAAGATACGTTACAGAATATTTACCAGTTCTTGCAATAATTTTTGAGCTTGCGTTTAGTTATTTGTTTTACTTACTGGAAAAATAAGCCGTTATGCCAAAATCTAGAGAAAAGATTTCTATTTGCCCTGAAAATGTTCAAAGAATAATAAATGAAGCTAACTCCTTGCCGTTTGATTTTCGTTTGGAAATAAATTTCCCGGATGATAAAGAAGAACAACAGAAACAAATTTACGCACTGGGTAAAATCCTCCCTGAATCATTTATTCAAAAACACGAAACGGTCAAGATGTTGATTGCTAATAGAACTAACCAAGAGATAGTAGAACTGTTTGAAAGCGTGCATGAGATGCCCATTCTACGATTAGTTTACGCCTTCATAAATACAGCAATAGTTGCAAGAAAAGGTTTGACCCGTTTAGCTGATTTGACCCGTTTAGCTGATTTGACCAAAAAGATTGACAATTCGCCCTTTCTACGATTGAGAAGCGACGAAATTAGCTTTATTGGCTTAGGAATTTTTGAGGGAGTAATAAGCGTTAGTTTTGAGTATCCATTCGATGAATTGATAAGAGATAAAATAGATACAAGGCGAATTAAACAATGCTTTGATTGCAAAGATTTCTATTGGGTAAAACGTCTAAATAAAGATGTTGAAAATGAAGTATGTGAAAAATGCGCGAACGCGATTCGCCAAAAACGCTTTCGAGTTAAGAACAAAGACGAAATTAAGATACAACGAAGAATCGCTTACTACCGAAACAAAGGAGTAAAAGTTCTTTGTGAGAAATGCGGTCGCCCTCAACTCAATTGCGGCGGTTACTAAATTATTAGCAGGAGCAAAAATAATGAGTCTATATAGACGCGCCGGATCAAAATTTTATTGGTTTAAGTTTCATTTTGACGGCGAGCTTGTTCAAAGGTCGAGCAAGTCAACGAACATCAAAGATGCCAAGTTAGCCGAAAGCGAACATTACAAAAAACTGCTGCGCGGCGAACTGGACGCATTGCCGAAACCGAAAGCACCGACATTTGAAATTGCCGCCGATGAATTTTTGAATCTTTTGCGCGTCCAGAAGTCAGACGGCGGAACATATCGCCGCAATCTTTACGGCGTGAAGCCTCTAACGGATTATTTCGGGAAAACAAAAGCCGATAAAATCACGGCGCGTGATGTAGAAAAGTTTGTCAGTTGGCGAAAAGGTCAAAAAAGCGTCAAGACGGGCGATCTGATAACCGCCGACACCGTGAACAAAGAATTATCGGTTTTGAGCCGTATCTTTCGTCGCCTGAAAAAAAGCGGATGTATTGCCAGCAACCCGGCGGATGATGTCGAGCGGCTAACGGCTAACGCGCCGACGTTTCACGTTATTACTCCGAGCGAAGAAAAGATTTATCTGCTTGCGTGTCCGCCGCTTCTTCAAGACGTGGCAAGGTTAATGCTCGAAACGGGTATGCGATGCGGCGAAGTCTATAATTTGCAGAAAAAGGATTTTCGCTCGGAAAAGAATTTTATCCAAATTGCTAAAGGCAAAACCAAAGCAGCGCGTCGGCGCGTATATTTGACCGAAAAAGCAAAAACCGTTTTGACGCGCCGGGCAAACAGCTTCACGGTCGAAAATCTCTTTCCGCATTTCGACACGGACTTTCAAAAGCCGACAAATTCCCTTTCTTACGTTCACGCCGAAGTAATGGAAAAGTTAGGTTTTGATTTTCGGATTTACGATTGCCGTCATACGTTCGCCAGTCGAGCCGTCGAGTCCGGCATTGACCTTGTAACTTTAGCGGCGATTTTAGGACATACGAATTTGAAGATGCTCACCCGTTATTGTCATCCGTCAGAAGCGAACAAACACGACGCTATTTTGAGAATGGAAAAACTAGCAAAAGCAGTCTAATTTCGATCTAAAAGCTACATTATCGGATACAGTATATTTTCGGGAAAGGGTAAAAGAATCGTTAAATAGCAGTATTTACAACAATTAAGGAAACCATATCAATATATTATTATGATTGGATATGGCATAAATTTTTATTCCTCTGACTTCGTGTAATTTTCAAATCTTTACTTTAAATTCAAGTATGAGACTTCGCATCCGATTCGTCAAGCAAAAGCGGCATTTTATAACTCGCCGAACATCCGAACGTCATCCGTTTTCGCCTTAACTTTGAACTGTCGGATTGCTGGTATTTTCCTTTTCTTCGTCGGTGAGCAATTCTTCCAGCTTGGCATATGAACCGATACTTTCAATCGGCAAATTATCAATTTCCTGCGCATCCGCCTGCTTGGTTACGTTCATCGCCAGTTCTTCGGGGTTCAAATTTTCTTCTCGCGCGCCGCTTCCGCTTTCATTCACGCTGTAAGTTTTTTTATCTTCCTGACTCATTTGTTTCTCCCTTTTTAATTCTTTAATCCAGCTATTCTAACATAACAAGAACCGCTTTATTCGCCTTAAAAATTGTCTTCAGTTTCATTCCAGCTTTGGAATAAGTCAACAGTTCGCTGACGAGCTTTGACATCAGCACGACTT
Organism: Pyrinomonadaceae bacterium; assembly: GCA_030448055.1. Lineage (GTDB taxonomy): Bacteria > Acidobacteriota > Blastocatellia > Pyrinomonadales > Pyrinomonadaceae. Next base: position 31,101 of record JAUJNR010000001.1, on the reverse strand, counting down.
TCTTTAACATCGGCGACGTAAGCCTGATTTTTCTCGTCCACGCGCTCTTCCAAAATGCCGAGGGTGAACTACCATCCGCGCGAGCGGCGAATTTAGTTCGTGTGAGATGTCGCCCAAAAATCTTTTCTGCCCGCTATCGAGCTCCTCCCGCACTTTTGGCGTGTCGGCGGTAATTTTGTTTGATTGACTTGAGTAATTCAGGGAAGTATTTTCACCTTAGCGCCCACAGGAATTGCGTCGAAAATTTCCTTCATTTCTTCGTTTGGCAAAGCGACGCAGCCTTCAGTCCAATCGCTTTCGATTCCGCCGCCGTGAATGTAAATTTCGCCGCCGAGCGCGGTTTTTTGCGGCGGCATCCACCGTTCGGCAATCGCCTTGAAAATCGCTTCGTATTCTTCCTGTGAAATTATTTTTTCTTCCAAGCCGCGTTTTGCGTCTTCAATATTCGGGTAACTCAGACCGAGCGACAGGTAGAATTTGCTTCGGTCGTTTTTCGCAAAAACGTAAAATTGGCCTTCGGGAGTTTTGCCGTCGCCTTCGATTTGTTTGTCGCCCCGCGCCGCAAATCCGAGAACGATTTTATATTGCCGAACGAGTTTTTCGCCGTCGAAAATTTCGAGCAGACGCTTCTTTTTCCTGATAACAATATTCGGATTTTCCATCGGCGGCAGCGGTCGGCGCGTTTGACTAAAGCTAATATAAGCCGCGGTCAAAACGAACGCACTGAAAGTTATACAAATCAGAAAAACTTTCATAGAATCTAATTTCATTAAAACCCGGAAAAGCTAATCGGGTATTTTACCGGAAAATTTTATTTTTGAAAGCCGAAAAGGGATGTTATGAAAAATTGGATTGACGAGCGACAAAATAAACTGCGCGAGTTTTTCGAGCTTGATTCGCAAACCGAGTTAATTCCCCACCAGATTGTCGAACAATTTAGCTTGTCGTCGAACGCTGCCGAACATCTCGAAAAACACAATATCGAATGGCATGTCGTCCCGTCAGCGGCGGCAGTTCCGATTGACACCGACGATTACCGAGCGCGACTTTATCCAAAGCTGAAATTTGACGCCGCCAGCCGCGATTATCAGAAAACCAGTTCGTATCGCGCGATTATGGGCGGACACGAACGTCATCAAGGTCGTATCATCGGTGTCGAAACCACTATAAAACCAAAGTATCTGCCGGGAAATCGGCAATTTTACGGCACGCCATACGGCTTTGAACCGCGCGCCGATCCGCTGGCGGCGTATTTCGGACAAGCGAGAATGATGTCCGGCACGCGCTACGCGCATAATTATCGCTCGCTCAGAAATCTCGTCAATTTCATTACGCAAGACTGGACGAAACGCGGATTGATGCCGCCGGGTTATCGCCTGACGATTTGCCCGCCGGTGATTTTCAATCTCGTCGGCACGATTTTTCACCCGGAATGGAGTCAAACCGAGTCCTTGGAACTCGGCTTTTACCGCGACGAAAACAACAACGCCAAATGCTACGCCGTCGGCTCGAACGCGCCGGGCGATTTTTCCTACATTCACGAAATCGAAACCGAATCGGATTGGGCATTACTCGGTTTTCGGACCGCGCTCGTTCCCGAAACGTAAAATTTCTGACGCAGAGACGCAAAGGCGCGAAGGCGCAAAGACTTTAAAAAGTGCTTTTGTTTTTCTTTGCGTCTCTGTGAGTTTGCGCCTTTTTCGTTAAAATATCTTTTTATTATGCAGCCGCTCGCCAATCAAATCAGACCGCAGACGTTAAACGAATTCGTCGGGCAAAAACACCTCGTCGGGGCGGGCAAACCGCTGCGTTTGGCGATTGAACAAAAGCACGTTTTTTCGTTCGTGTTGTGGGGAACGCCCGGCGTCGGCAAGACGACGCTGGCGCGTATTTACGCCGCCGCTCTCGACGCCGATTTTTATGAATTATCGGCGGTTTCGGCGGGCAAAGACGACATCCGAAAAATCGTCAGCCGTCCGCGTGAAGCGAATCGTCCGCGCATTTTATTTTTGGACGAAATCCACCGCTTCAATAAAGCACAGCAGGATTTTCTGCTGCCGTTCGTCGAAAACGGCGAACTCGTCCTTATCGGCGCGACCACCGAAAATCCGAGCTTCGAGATTATTCCCGCGTTATTGTCGCGTCTGCGCGTGTTCGTGCTGGAGGAATTTACGCCCGAAGAAATGAGAGAAATTATTGACCGCAGCGGTTACACGCTTGACGAGGAAGCGAAAGATTGGCTGATTGCGATGGCGAACGGCGACGCGCGTCAGGCGATTACGCTGATTGAAAATACGGCGCGGCTCTATGAGAAAAACGTCAATCTCGAAACGCTCAAAGACACATTGCAATCGAAATTTCTGCGCTACGACAAACAGGGCGAAGAGCATTACAACGTCATCAGCGCGTTCATCAAATCAATGCGGGCGAGCCAGCCGGACGCGGCAATTTATTACCTTGCAAGAATGATTGCGTCAGGCGAAGACCCGAAGTTTATCGCCCGCCGAATGGTGATTTTCGCCTCTGAAGACATCGGCTTGGCGCAGCCGACCGCGCTGGTCGTCGCCAACGCCGTTTTCCGCGCCGTCGAAACCGTCGGCTTGCCCGAAGCCGGAATCAATCTGGCGCACGGGGTTGCGTATTTGTCGCAGTGTAAAAAAGATAAAAGCGCATACAACGCTTATATGGAAGCGCTTGACGACGCGAAACGACTCGGCAATTTGCCCGTACCGAATATATTGAAAAACGCCCCGACCAAATTGATGAAAGAGATGGGCTACGGCGAAGGCTACGAAAAGTATTCAAAGGAAGATTATCTTCCTAAAAAATTGAAAGGAAAGAAATACCTGAAAGAGTAATGAGTGTTAAGCGTTGAGATTTTGTTTTCATTCATCGCTGATCGTTATTTTGCGCGGCTCGCCGCCGTCGCCTTCAATTGAGACGCGAATAATTTTATTTGTAAAAGCCGTCTCCTTTAATCTCTCCGACCATTCGGCGATGACGATTGCCGTTTCATCCTCTAAAATCTCACTCAGTCCGACCGCTGCGGCGACATTTTCGACGTTATCAAGCCGCCAGAAATCAATGTGATAAACGTCGAATTTCGCGCGGTATAAATTCACCAGCGTAAAAGACGGCGAAGTTACTTCGCGCGTGTCATAATCGAGCGCATACAAAATGCCTTTTGTGAAAAGTGTTTTGCCCGCGCCGAGTCCGCCGCTTAATAGAAGAATTTCGCCGCCTTCCAATTGCTCGCCTAATCTTTCACCCAATTCAAATGTGTCTTCGGGCGAGGCGCAAACAAATTTTCTTTTGTCCATAGAAACTATAAACAGAGCAGCGAGGATTGTCGTGCTTATTTATTCTGCAAATCCAGTCTGCTTTGTTTTAACTCGCTTCCAATTCCAGAAACGCTTGCGCCAGACATTCGCGCACGTCGCTCGCCAGCATCGTGCGCTTGCCGAATTTTTCAGCCGCGATGTCGCCAGCCGCGCCCGCGATATAAACCGCCGCGACGACCGATTCAAAAACGTCAATTTTCATCGCATCGGCTTGTCCGACAAATCCGGCGATGATTCCGGCGAGCGTGTCGCCGCTGCCCGCTTTTCCCAGACCGCTGTTGCCGGTCGGCACGACAACGACTCTGCCGTCGGGCGCGGCAACCAGATTGCGCTCGCCTTTAAAGACTAAAATGACATTATGTTTTTCGGCAAAATCACGCGCCGATTTTACGCGGTCTTTGATTGCGTCTTTATCTTCAGCGCCGATGAGTTTGAGAAACTCGCCCTGATGCGGCGTTAAAATAATCGGCAAGGCATCCGAGCCTTGCAAATCGAACGGCGCGAGCGAGTTCAAACCGTCTGCGTCAATCACAACCGGAGATTTTCTTCGTTCTACCAGAGCGCGGACGAACCTCTGGGTTGATTCGTCGTCCGACGACAGACCGCTGCCGACGGCGAGAACATTGATTTTTTCGTATAATTCGAAAACTTCCTCTAATGCCGCTTCGGAAATCGCGCCGCCGCTCGTCTCCGGCAAACCGGCGACCATTATCTCCGGTGTAGCGTGCGCGGAAACCGCCGTCCGCGCCGACTCAGCCGTCGCCACGCGCACGAGTCCGACGCCGCTCCGCATCGCCGCGTTCGCGCACAAAACCGCCGCGCCCGCCATCGCCTTTGAACCGGCGACAATCAGCGCCCGCCCGCGAGCCGTTTTATGCGAATCGCTAGAAAATCTCGTCTTCTCCAGCCACGCCTTCGCGTCTTCTTTTTCGGCTATAAACAACTGCGACGGCGAGGCGTCAATCAATTCCTGCGGCGAACCGATATTCGCAACGACTAGTTCGCCGCCGAAATTTGCCGCGGGCGCGAGAATATTTGCAGGTTTCGGCGCGGTGAAGGTTACGGTTAAATCTGCCTGGAAATGTTCGCCGATTGGTTCAGTTAAATTTGCGTTTAAGCCAGAAGGCAAATCAAGTGAAACGCGCAAAGGTGTCTTGTTTGGCTTTCCAAGACTGGCTATCATTTTTGCCAAAATTGAAAGTGAATTTTCTAACGGTTTTATTAGACCCGTTCCGAAAAGCGCATCAATAATTGCGTCGTGAGAAATTAACCAACGGTAATCGTCAAAAAAAAGTTTGTAGGCATCGTCTTCTATCAAACAAATTTGCGATTCGGAGAAGCACAGCCCCGAATGAATTTTTTTAACAATCTCAAAATTCGTCTTGGCATCACCTTTTGTTTTTTTGTTATTTGCGGTTAATGCAATAGAAACATTCGCGCCTTGCATCCATAAAATCCGCGCCAGAGCCGCGCCGTCGCCGCCGTTGTTGCCTTTGCCGCACAGAATCAAAAACGATTTCCCTTTGACCGAGCCGCCGAGTTTTTCCGCAGTTACACGCGCGGCGGCGTGCGCGGCGTTTTCCATTAAAAGAATTGAGGGAATGCCGTATCTTTCGGTCGTCAAGCGGTCAACTTCGCGCATCTCTTCAGCAGTCAAAACTTTACGCATACTTAAATAATTTAGCCACAAAAAAGCGGAAAAGTGAAAAAGGCTAACTTGATTAACTTTACTAACTTTTTCAATTTTTAGCTTTTAACCTTTTTCACCAAAATAAAAAAAATAAAAAAACCGCGCTTGCTCAAACAAACGCGGTTTAGGCGATACATTTTCGGAATGTAAATAGATTTTGGCGGAAATTTGGGATAGCCTTTTTGCCTGCCATCGCACTCGACCACCTTTTTATTCCGTTACTTTATAAAAAGGGCTATTCAATTTTACTTTCCAAAACTTTAATGTTATTTGAAAGTAATCTGCCCCAGAAATTAATGTAGAACTAGACAAAACTTCATACGAAAAATCATCTTTAAGTTTAGGATTTGTTACGCCATTTATGCTTCAGCAATTATGAATTCCGGAAATGCACTCTTTCTTTATATCAGTTATGTCCCGCCGCCCATACTTCTGTTGAGTATTATATTGATACAAATAATCATTATATTTAACAACAAACTATTATATTATCAATTAAACCAAAGAACGCTATAAGTGTAAGCTATTGCAAAAGAAGCAAATAAGAGTTTTCTTTATTTTCCAAATAACATTTTCTACTGTTGGAACTTAACTTGCATAAGTCAAACTCAAACTTAGCGGGTAAGCATAAAGACATTCAGATAAGCTGAATAATTTACATATTGTTAAAGCGGGCTTAATACAAAACGGTTTAAGCGGCAATTTTCCTGTTTCAGGAACTGCTACTTTGGATAAGTAAATAAAAAGGAGAATAATTATGAAATACGAGAATTTACAAAAGATAGCTAGAAGTTGTGTGCTGGTTTTAGGTTTAGCTGTGATGACGGTTTTGCCTGCTGCGGCACAATCAAGTAATGCTAATACCAGAAACGATAACACGACTAGAGTGGTCGAACGTGATAATGATTTTGACTGGGGCTGGCTTGGTTTGCTCGGTCTGCTTGGCTTGGCGGGTCTTTTGCCGAAAAAACGTCAAGTGGAAGTGCAGCAATTCAGAGATAATCGCACTGACCAAACAGGTCAAACAGGTTCCGGCACAGGAACCACCCGCTAATTTTCAAAATTAAAATAAAAAAGGTAAAGGTTGTTTAACCTTTACCTTTTTTATTTTCAAAGATGCTCCCGGCGCGATTCGAAGTCAAAACGTCGAAAGTTCGGGCGCGTTTGCATTTATGTCCGGCAGAATAGCGTTAAGCAAACCATCGGAGGACGTTTTGGAAGTTTTTTGGAGGTTTTTTTGTAAATCTCATAAAATATATGCAACTCAATTTTTTTTGTTTGAATCTTATATACATTCCCTTTAGGAAAACTTTAACTGTTTTCTAAATCGCTTCTTAACCAAACACCTACAATTTAGAAGTTTTTGATTGTATTCTGTTTCGTAGATCAGACAGTTAATAAGGTAGTTAATAAAAATATCTGTTCAATCAGATAAGTTTTCTGCTTTTCTCGTGCGGTAACAAATAGAAACCGCTAACTGGACCGCTAATCAAAAATGCCATGTGCGTCAAAGATTTTTCGATGATTTTTCGATTTTTTTGACATAAAACTTATCGTTTTGTTGCGTTACTGCTTGAAACACTCAAGCCCAAAAGCAGCGATAGTAAACTATGCTGTTTTACAGCGGTTCCAAATGACTTTGCGCCTTAATGATTGAGGATTGAGAATAAAGCGCGATTACAAAAACAATTCAACATCGTGAAAAATAGGAGCTAATCCAGAAACTATAATAATAGAAATCTATCCAAAAATTATAAGAAAAAAATATGAAATCCAAGTTTTTAGCATCATCTGCCTTCCCACTTCTAAGAACGCCTTTGAAGTTGATCACACATCACACGATGTTTGCAGTCCCTACCGGACTGATTAAACATTTTATCGTAGACCGAATATTTGTAACTTTTGTGTTATCTTTAGTTTATCTCGCTACACCGCTTACCGCTCAAACCCGAACTGGCTTCAATGCAAAGATTAACTTTAACCTACGCTCCTTTCTTCTCTTCGCCGTTTTTCTCCTTACATTCTTCAGCACCCAAGGTTCTCTACAGGCAGCAACCCTGAGCGTCCCCGCAGGTGGCGATTTACAAGCAGCTATCAACGCGGCACAGCCTGGAGACACTATCATCCTTCAAGCCGGTGCTTCCTACACCGGCGGCTTTTGGTTACCCAATAAAAGCGGTGAAGCATACATCACCATCCGCACCTCAACTTCAGATACAGACTTGCCGGAAGGCAAGCGCATCACGCCCGCCGATGCTGGTAAGATGGCAAAGATTATTACTCCGGGGCAAGGTATGCAGGCGATCCGCACAGAGCCTGGAGCGCATCACTACCGCCTGATCGGGCTTGAAATCATGCCTGCCAACGCAAGTTCGGTTGTTTATGAGGTTGTGTCATTGGGATCGAACGGTTCAGATCAGGATACGCTCGGCGAGGTACCGCACCACATCATCATTGATCGGTGCTTTATTCATGGTCACCCGAACGCAAACTTCAGGCGCGGAGTTGCATTGAATAGCGCACACACTGAGATTCTCAATTCGCACATCTCTGACTTTCATTCTGACTATCAAGATTCGCAGGCAATTTGTGGGTGGAATGGACCCGGACCTTTTAAGATCATCAATAACCGACTTGAAGGTTCAGCCGAAAACATCATGTTCGGCGGAGCGACGCCAGCTATTTACGGTCTTGTGCCTTCCAATATCGAGATTCGGCGTAATCATCTGTACAAGCCGATGTCTTGGAAGACGGGTGAGCCGGGTTCGACGAGTTACAAACCGTGGATTAAGAACTTGTTCGAGGTAAAGAATGGGCAAGATATTATCGTAGATGGGAATATCATGGAGAACAATTGGTATCAGGCAGACCAGCATGGCACTGCGATTGTTCTGACTCCCCGTTCCGAGGGCGGCACCGCTCCGTGGGTTGTCGCGCAGAGGATCACCTTTACCAACAACAAGATTGTAAACGTCGGAGGCGGTGTTCTGATTTTGGGAAAAGATGATGGAGCGCCGAATGACATCGCCACGAACAACATCACCTTCAGGAATAATCTTTTCGATAAAATCCGAAATGATTACTCAATGGACGGCTCGCGTGTGATTCAGATTAAGGGGTCGGATCAAGTCACGTTTGACCACAACACGATCTTCCATGCCAACAATTTCCTTAGAGGTTTAGGAACTTCGACCACAGGACTCGTCTATACCAACAACATCACCCATTATGGCGGCGTGAACACTGGAGTGTGGACGGATTGCGGTAGTAATCAAGCCGGCTTGAACTGCCGTTTTCCCGGCAACACGTTTTTGAACAATGCCATTATCGGAGCGGCATCGGGTACGTTCTCTTCGCCGACTTTCTATCCGACGAGCGAGAGCGCGGTTGGATTCGTAGACTATGCTTCGGGCAATTACCGGCTGAGTTCCACTAGTTCTTACAAATACGCTGGAACTGATGGTAAGGATTTAGGTGCGGACATCGATAAGATTGAGGCAGCTTTTGGTGGCAACACATCTCCGGCTCCAGAGCCAAGTCCATCTCCATCCCCAACACCAACACCGACGCCTACGGCGACGCCAACTCCGACACCATTGCCGACTGCGTGGCAAACGCAGGACGTCGGCAGCGTCGGCGTCACCGGCGGCGCTTCGTTCTCGAACGGCACCTTTACCGTGCAAGGTTCGGGAGCGGATATTTGGGGCGCGGCAGATGCGTTTCGCTATGTATACCAGCCGCTTTCGGGCGACGGCGAGATAGTGGCGCGCGTGGCGAGTGTGCAGAACACGCACCAGAGTGCCAAGGCGGGCGTGATGATTCGTGAGTCGCTGACGGCTGGTTCGCGTCACGCGACGATGAGCGTGACGCCCGGCGCGGGGCTGGAGTTTCTACGGCGGAGCGCGACCGGCGGAACAACTGGCTGGTCTGGGGCGAGCGGGACGGCGCCGAAGTGGGTCAAGCTGACGAGAAGCGGCAACACATTGAGCGGGTATGCCTCGAATGACGGCGCGACGTGGATGTTGATCGGCAGCGAAACGATAACGATGACGAGCAGCGTTTACATTGGGTTGGCGGTGACGAGCCACAACAACTCGGCGCTCAACCAATCGGCTTTTGATAATGTCAGCGTCACAGCAGGCACAACGCCGACGCCGACGCCCACTCCGACACCAACTCCTACACCTACTCCAAATGCTGCGCCAACAGTAAGTCTGACAAGCCCCATCGAAGGAGCAACGTTTACTGCACCAGCCGACATTACCATCAACGCGAACGCCAGCGACAGTGATGGCACCATTAGCAAGGTTGATTTCTACGCTGGCTCAACCTTGATCGGAACAGATACTGCTGCACCTTACAGCTACACGTGGAGCAACGTAGCTGCCGGCACTTATGCGCTGACTGCCAGAGCGACGGACAACGCAGGTGCCACGGCAACGTCAAGTGCGGTGAACGTTACAGTGAACAGTAACTCCAGTGACTTCTCCATCTCCGCCTCGCCCTCCTCTCGTAGTATCAGGCGCGGCAGTCAAACGACCTTCACGATCACTGCAACTCCTTCAGGAGGGTTTACCGGGAATGTTACCCTCAGGGTGAGCAGTGTTCTTCCTGAAGGAGTCAGCACTAGCTTCAGCCCGCAGTCGGTTAACACTTCAGGCTCCTCCACTTTGACGGTGGGTACAAGTTCCATTACGCCGACAGGTAGTTACGTGCTGACTATCACTGGCACCAGTGGTAGTCTGCTACGTACTACATCTGTGACGCTCAACGTGAGGAGATAGCACCGCAAGCAGCAGATCGGCTGAAGGACTTAGCACATGTGCTAAGTCCTTCAGCTAATGCGTCCGCCATTGAAAAACTTCAGCGAAAACTCGCGTCGAGAAAAATCAACGGCGTCGTTTACCCGGGTGACACTCCAGTTCTGAATGCTTTAATCAGTATTGAGAAAACAGAATATGCCGAAGGCTCGATGGGTTACGCTCTGGCTCAAACAAAAGCCGACGGAACTTTCTCATTAACATTATTGGACGATCTGTGTTACCTGCTAAAACCCGTCGTTAGGCACTAACAATTAAGCAAATCATTACCCAAACACTTTTTGGAGACTCAAACTCGAGACCTTTCGATTACGAATCGAGCGGTTGAAGATTTTGGTTCTAAGTGTATATTTAGGGAAATAATGTTTATTTATTAGCGTTAGGGAAAAGGTAAGGGAAAAGGCAAAAGCAACTTTTTGTAAATATGCCTAAATTATTGTTAATAAAAATGCTCCCGGCGCGATTCGAACGCGCGGCCTTTCGCTTAGGAGGCGAACGCTCTATCCAACTGAGCTACGGGAGCGCGCGACATTTTCAATTTTAGATTTGTGTTTGACGATTGTCCAGTTTTTTAGGAATCGTATCTGATTAAAGATCGAACATCATAGCCATTAAATTTTTCGCGCCCGTTTAAGAAATCGAGTTCGACGAGAAACAACAGCCCGACAATATTGCCGCCCAAGCCTTCGACCAAATCAACGACCGCTTTGGCGGTTCCGCCGGTGGCAAGTAAATCGTCAACGATTAAAACTTTATGTCCCGTTCCAACCGCGTCTTTGTGCATCTCCAAAGTGTCTTGTCCGTATTCCAAATCATACGAGACGGAAACTTTTTCGGCGGGGAGTTTTTTCGGTTTGCGAACCGGCACGAAACCCGCGCCCAAGTGATAAGCGAGCGGAGCGGCGAAAATAAATCCGCGCGACTCGACGCCAATGACCGTATCAATCCTTTCGCCTTGAAACTGCCCGGCGAGCGCGTCAATCGTTTGTTTCATCCCTTCCGCGTCTTTCAGCAGCGTGGTTATATCGTAAAAGTTTATGCCCGCTTTCGGAAAATCAGGCACTTCGCGGATTAGTTTTCTTAAATGATCCATTGGTTATTTGCAATTTTCGATTTGCAATTTTCGATTGGTTATATTTTTGCCGTTACGCTTATTTTAGCAACAGAAAAATCGCAAATCGAAAATTGCAAATCGAAAATTTTTCACTTTTCTATTCTGAACGACGAATACAATTTGCCCGGCTCTAAAACTATTTCTTCGAGATGCTCGACGTTCGAGTAAGTCGGTCCGGCAATCAAATCGTGTTTGAAATTCTCGACCGATTTTTCGTCGCCTTCGGCAAGAGTTTCGACTCGCCCGTCGGCTAAATTCCTCACATACCCGCGAACCTGATGACGCGCCGCGGCGCGTTGCGTGAAAAACCGAAATCCCACGCCCTGCACCATTCCGCTGATAATAAATTTCCGGGCAACAATCATAAATCAATTACGAATGCGCGAATTTCAAATTACGAAAGTCTTTCAATTCGTAATTTGAAATTCGCGCATTATTTAACCGAGCGCGTCGAGACATTCGCCCAGGCTTCTCTGCCGGCAAGTGTAAACGGGCATTCCGCGCATTGTTAATTTGCTGGCGGACGTTTGCCTTAATTCTTCAGCCAGCGCGAGAAAATCCTTCGGTTCGTCCGTCTCAAACGAGACGATAAATTCCTGTTCGCTGAAACCGAAGGCGTGCGTGAGATGAATTTTGATATTCTCGAATTTTTTCCCGACCATAAAATTTTCTTCGACCAGCGCGTCGCGCTCTTCGCCCGATTTGTCATACCAATCGCGGTGTTTGGCGCACGGATAAACGAAATGATATTTTTTCGCGCCTGCTTTGACGTGATAACGGTCTTCCCGATTGCCGTTTTCATCGGGCGGCAGAAACATCATTTTTTTCGTGGCGGACAAATAGTTGTCGGTCGTCTCCAGATAGCTTCCCAAGTTAGTGCGGTAAAGTTTCGCCGTCATTTCCTGAATCGAATCCAGTGAGTTGCCAATTCGCCAAAACATCAAATCCGCTTTGGAATCGAAACCGACGAGCGAATAACTATACAGCAGAAGGTTTTCGCTGAACTCGTTGAAGATGTTTTGAAATTCGGTTTTAAAAATTTCTTTGGTCGGCGGGTCGAGTTTGCGCCAATCGGGATTGATGCGCAGAAACATAAAATTGACGAACTGTTTTTCGATGACTGGAAAACGCTGCGGCTCGCGGTTGTCGGAAACCAGGCGCAAACCGCCCGCCTCCGAAGTTTCTTTTTCTAAATCTACTAGCTGCATTTCAGTTTGTTTTTTGATTTTCGTTTCGGCGAAAAGGCGACGCACGTTTTGATTCTGAAGAAAAATTACACGAGAACATTGTGCCAAGTTTTTCGCCCGATGTCCAAACGACGAAGATTCACAGCAAGAAAATTTTCTTTGATAAGCTGCGCGGTTGAATTCCGATGAAATAATTCAACGGAATTTTTATTTAATAAAGCTGCTAAACCGAAAATCAAATTTTTATTGCTTTTTACTAAAAAATAAATTATAAAAATTCGGCATAAGAAAATTGAAGTTCGGTATAAATCAAAGTTAGGCGGCACGGGCGGCTTTGTGAATGGAAAGATAATGTCGATGTGGAACCAATTTGAGAAAAAGTCCAAGAAGCAGAGACTTGAAGTTAGGAATCGAGTTTATCTTTCCGGCGGGTATAGTGTAAATGCCGTATGGTTAGGCGGTGGTGAAGGGTATTCTGGAGAAGTAATTGCTTTTATACCCGGAAAAAATGAGAAGTCTGCTGCTGTCGTGAAGGTTGATTCACCGATTGAGGCAAATGAAATGAGCGGAAATATCGTTGTGCTTGAGTTACGCTTTGTTGGCGCAGATTGGAGTGAAAGCGAAGTCGTGAATGTTGAGTTGTGTGACTTTATGCCTGAAGCTAAACGATGGCAAGATAGAAAGCAAGGTTTGTGGGTAGAGTCGCACGCAGACTACAAAATCATAAATCCGTAGTGCGACTTGCGTGGTTAAGTGCCGCCCAACTCAACCGTTGGGCTGATTCGCGTTACTTAAACTTTCGTGACGCGCATTTATTTCTTTTCACAAAAAATTTCCGCCAGCATACAGCGCACGCTGCCGCCGCCGATGGTTTCGATAGTTTTGATGTCTGCCGACAAAATTTCTGCGTGTCTTTCGATTTGCGAGATTTGGTTTTCGTCTAAAGATTCGTGTGCCGAAGCCGACATGACCAGATAATTTGTGCCTTGCTTGCTGCGGACTTCGAGCATATTGCCCGCGAATCGGTTCATTTGCGCGACGGATATTTCAATAACCTCGTGATTTGTTTTCGCCAAAGTTTCTCTGACCGATTTTCTCTGCTCAAGATTTTTTATTGTGTTCAAACAAACAACCGCCAGTTTTTCGCCGACGCACATCACGACGTTCGTATGATAAATTTCCGCGCCCGCTTCATCTAAACAAACAAAGGCGAGCGGCGTGTAGCCAATCCGCGAAGCAAACTCGTGCAGCATATCTTTATCCGTGCGCGGCGATAGACAAGCGTAAATAATTCGGTTCGCATAATCGCAAACCATACTGCCCGTGCCTTCCAAAACCCGATTTTCGCCAGCCGCTAAATCAACGACTCGGCGGATGTGAAAATGCTGCTTGAGATTTTCGATTATATCCGGGCGGCGTTCCGCGTTGCGATTCGGCGAGAGCATCGGATACAGAAAAACCGTGCCATCAGGGTGAAAACTAATCCAATTATTCGGAAAAATCGCGTCGGGTTTCGGCGGCACCGGCGTGTCTTCGGCGACATAGACAGAAATGTCGCGGGCGCGTAAAAGTTTGACTAGATTATCAAATTCGGCTTGTGCTTTTTGCCCGACTTCTTCGGCGGAAATTTTTTCGAGTGGCTTTTGGAAAGCGTTCGATGAAGCGGTTTGCTCGTTAAACTGAAAAGAAACTGGGCGAATCATCAAAACTGAATCGGTCGTTTGTTGCGGCTCTTTTATTTCGACTGAAAGCATAATATATTAACCTATATCGCTAAAATCACAATGCCGCAAATGTAAAAGAAAAATTGATTTGGATGTCTATCTATAACGGACAGCCTGACAATTCACTGGACGTGAGAAGGAGATAGCGACTTTCTTATCGCGTTGTCTTTTGAACTCGGAGTTGCGTGGATTCGGTTCTGCCCCCCGTCAACTCTGCCTTTAGCCGCCGGTAAATAAAAACGGACGCGAAAGCTATAAAACTTTTCGCGCCCGTTTTCATTTGTCGCTGAAACTTTTTAGAGATTTTTAATCGCGGAACTTATTTTCACGCCGCCGTTCGTGGTTATCAAGCGAATCGGCGCGCCGCCGCCGTTGATTTCCGTATTGATGCGCGCGCCGCGCGTTCGCTCATTCCTTTCGACGTTGAGCGCGGCGATGTCGCTTTTGAATCCGCCGTTGACGGTTCCGGTTTCGACGCGCGCCGCGTAAGTTTCCGGCATTGATAAATGAACGCCGCCATTCGTCGTTTGCAAATCCAGTCCGCTGCCTTTCCAACTGCCGCCCGACAATGCGACGTGAACGCCGCCGTTCGTCGTTCTGCCCCGCACGTCGCCCGCGATATTGCTTAAATGCAAGCCGCCGTTCGTCGTTTCAAACTCCATCGCGCCTTCCACGCCGCTGATGCTGATGCCGCCGTTGCGCGCCTCCAATTTGAGGTTGGTCGAGCGCGGAACGAGAATTTCATAAGAAACCGCCCAATGCGCGTCTTCTGCCGGATTTTCGGCGCGGACGTTCGGGCTGGTTTCGATGCGTATGTTTTTCGCCATCGCCCGCGCCGCCTCGTCGTTTGACGCAGCAGTTTGAACGCAGGCGCGAACCAGCACGTCGCTTCGGTCTTCGCCTCTGACCATAATGCCGCCGTTGCGTCCGCCGTCAACGTCCAAAAGGCTTCCGGCGCGAATAGTTGTTTCACGAACTTCTTTGTATGAAACTTTGTCGCCGCTCGAATAATTGTAGTTTTCACAAAATCCTCTGTCCTTATTCGACTTGTCATTTTTGTCCTGTGCGAAAACAGTTGCGCCGGACAATAAAATAATCGCTAACATCGAAACGAAAAAAGCATTCCTTAAATTAATTTTCATCATTATTAAAACCCCTCCGAAATTGTGTTTAATTTTGAAACTTGCGTTTTCTACTACAGTAAACACCACGCGGTCGGATTTTGTGACAGTAAAATTTGGAAGAAAAAACCGAATCACGCGCTTAACAAAAAAAACACGAAACAAGTCGAATAAAATTTCGCGTTGCTTCGTGTTTTTTCGTGTTTTAGTTTTTTAAGTTTATGAAATTGTCGCCGCTTCTTTTCTTTCCGCAAACTGCGGCAGCACGTCGAAAACTTGAAGCGCGTATTTCACATTGCCGAACGGCGCGGAAACCTGCACGCCTTGTATCAAATCCTGAACTTCAGTCAAAGATTCGCGGGCGATTTTTATTCCCTCGTCACGCGCCGCTTCTTTGGAAATGTCCGACGCTTTTCGCATCCGCTCCAAAATATCCTGCGTAATGACTACGCCCGGAACTTCGTTGTGCATAAATTCGGCGTTGCGGATTGAAACCAGCGGAAAGATTCCGGCGACAATCGGGATTTTGCAATGCTCGATGCGTTTCAGAAAATCTCTCAATTGTTTCGTATCGTAAACCGGCTGCGTGATGGCGTATTCAGCGCCCGCTTCGACTTTCCACTCGAAGCGTCGGATTTCCTCATCTAGATTTATCGCGCCCGGATTGATGCCGACGCCGATGGAAAAAGCCGTCGGACAGCCGATTGGATTGTTACCTAAATCAAGTCCGTGATTCAGCCGATTGACCATATTCGTCAAACCGATTGAATCAATATCGAAAACGGCGGTCGCGTCCGGGAACGGTCCCATTTTCGGCGGGTCGCCCGTAATGATTAAAAGATTATGCAGTCCGAGCGCTGCCGCACCGAGCAAATCCGACATCATTCCGAGAAGATTACGGTCGCGGCAGCAATAATGCAAAACCGTTTCGATGCCGAGTTTTTGTTCGACAAGAATTGCGGTTGCCTGCGCGCTCATTCGCGTTTGCGCTCTGGGTCCGTCGGGAATGTTTACCGCATCAACGCCCGCTTCTTTCAAAGCACTGATTGAATCTAAAGTTTTCGCTGCGTCGCAGCCTTTCGGCGGCAGAACTTCGACGCTTGTGACAAAGTCGCCGCGGGCGATTTTCCGCGACCAGTTCGAGCGTAATTCCGGCGGCACGATTTCAACGTCAGACGGTTTCAAATCAATAACTTTCGCCACTTCCTTTTGTCTGACGGCGGCTTTCGCCTGACGCGGGCTAATGGCGCGAACCGCGTCGGAAATCAATTTAATGTGTTGCGGAGTCGTACCGCAGCAGCCCCCGATAAACGTCGCGCCCGCTTTGATAAATCGTTTGGCGAACTTCGACATATATTCGGGCGAACACATATAAAATTGTCTGCCCTGCACATCGCGCGGCAGTCCGGCGTTCGGCTGCGCGGACAATCTTTTCGTCGTCGCGCCGCGCATCCGTTCGAGCGCGGTCAAAATGTGCGTCGGACCGACGCCGCAGTTTAAACCGATAACATCCGCACCGTATTCGTCGAGCTTTTGCGTAAAAGTTTCCGCGTCAGCGCCGAAGATGGTTTTGCCGTCCGTGGCAATCGTCATCTGCGCGATAATCGGCAAATCGGAAAGCTCGCGGACGGCTCGTATCGCCTGCTCGATTTCGGACAAATCCGAAAAAGTTTCGAGCAGAAAAAGGTTAACGCCGCCTTCTAAAAGCGCGGAAATTTGCTCGGCGAACATCGCTTTGGCTTCGTCGAAAGAAGTCGGACCGTATGGCTCGATTCGCAAATCGAGCGGACCGATTGCTCCGGCAACAAAGACGTTTTCGCCTGCCGCTTCGCGCGCCAGACGCACGCCGGCGATATTGATTTCTCTCAATTGATTTTCGAGACCATAGGCTTGCAGCCGATGGCGCGTCGCGCCGAAAGTGTTCGTTTCGATAATGTCCGCGCCCGCTTTGACGTATTCGACGTGGACTTCGCGCACCAAATCGGGCTGAGTTAAATTTAGCTCGTCGTAACTGCGATTAATGTAAACGCCCTTGTCGTAAAGCCTTGTGCCGACCGCGCCGTCAAAAACAAAAACGCCGTCGCCGTCTAAAATTTCTCTAAAATTTTTCATAACTACTGATTGTTCGCCGAACGGCGATTTGCCTCGAAGACAGGATTAAGCGGCAAAACGTTGGACGGCGAACAAAACTAAAAAAATCTCGGCTGCCGAAACAGCGCGAGACTTTCTAATTAAAATCTTTTTCACAACTGTTTAGCAGATTATTTAACGTGGTCGCAAGTCGCTATAACTCACCACGAACGATTGAAAATAAATTCTGCGATTTTATTTGAAAAGTGTCAAGTTAAACGAAAAAATCATTTTTGGCACTTCGGGCAAAAATACGTCGAGCGTCCGGCTTGCTTTAATCTTTCGACGGCGGTTTCGCATTTCACACACGCCTCTTTTTCGCGGTCGTAAACGCGCCAGCCGCTCGTATAGCCGCCGCCGTAGTAACTACCGTCAATGTTTTCGGGGTCAACGTTTAAGGTTGAGCCGTGCGCGATTGACTCTCGAAGAACTTCACGGATTCGTTCAAACAGGGCGGCTGCCTTTCGCGCGGAAACCACATTCGCCGGAGTTTGCGGATTAACTCGCGCCAGAAACATCGCCTCCGAAGCGTAGATGTTTCCCAAGCCAGTAACTTTTGTTTGGTCAAGCAGAAATTCCTTTAAACTGCGCTTCGAAGTTTTCAAAATCTCGCGGAAATAATTTTTATTAAATTCATCGGAAAACGGTTCGGGCGCGAGCGATTTTAATTCTTTTGCCTCAAACAGATTTTCGGTTTCGACGACGCGCATAAAACCGAAATGACGCTGGTCTTGAAAAACGAGCCGCGTGTCGTCGGCAAAATACAACGCGGCGTGCGTGTATTTCGGATTTTCGCGCGTCTCCGGCAAAAGCATAAATCTGCCGCTCATTCGCAAATGCGCGACGAGCGTTTGCCCTTTGTCTAAATCGAACAAGATATGCTTGCCGCGCCGTTTGACGCTGATTATTTTCGCATTCGCCAATCTTTCGGCAAAATCCGGCGGCGGATTAAACGGCGCGAGCCGCTCGCGCAGCAGTTCGGCGGCGACGATTGCGCGCCCGGCAACTAATTTATTTAACGATTGGGCGACGAGTTCGACTTCCGGCAATTCAGGCATAATTTTAGAATTATAAATCGCAATGCAACCTTAACAAAATAAAAAGACCGCTGCTGTATAAGCAAACGGTCTTTAGTTGAAATCAAGCCGGTGTAAATTTCAGAATTTAGAATTTGACCTCAAATTCGGAAATTTCCTCGCCGTTGAGAATATCAGAAGGTTCGCCAGGTCTCAGGTCGCCCGTCTGCCCGAAAGTAACGGCGCGTCCTTGTCCGTTTGAACTTTGGTAGATATACCAAACGTATAGACCATTGATGGTGCGTCGCGCCACTAGGTCGGTTCGACCGTCGCCATCGTAATCGCCGAACAAACGCGCGTCCGTATCCAATCCCCAAGGCTGAACGAATGCCTGTCCGTCCGAACTGCGCCGGATGAAGTAAGTCATCGTGTCGCCGGTCGCGGCGGTATTCGGGTCGCGGGCAATCACATGGTCTTGTCTGCCGTCGCCGTCAATATCAACTTGAGCGGCTGGGAAAATAAAATCTCCGTTGGGCGCTGGCGCTCCACCCCAAAGAATTACTTGCGTCATGCCGTCGGAACTGCGACGGGTAAACCAGCCGATTCCGTTGGGAGTTCCGCGAAGGACGGTTAAATCGTTTATGCCGTCTTTGTCGAAATCGCCGACCATTCCGAAATCGTTAACCGCTCCGTAAACTTCCGCTCGCATTTGATTGTCAGAGCTGCGGATGATATACCAAACTCCATCGGTGCGGCGAAAGACTGCAACATCGGTTTTTCCGTCGCCGTCGTAATCGGCGGGTAGCACTTGGTCGGTCGTTAAGCCCCAGTAAACTTCACGAACCGTGTTGGTGCCGGTTTGCAAAATACGCCAGAGACGCGCGGTTCCCTGAGTGACGAAACTCACTAAATCGCCTCTGCCGTCGCCGTCATAATCGTCGCTTGCCGAGTTTATGGTGCCGCTGGCGCCGGCGAAAAAATTAGCGGATATACTGTTATTGATGCTGTTCAAAGTGTAGAACGTACCCGCAGTTAAACGGAATACCCGAATGTCCGTGCGCCCGTCGCCGTCAAAATCGAACGGCTGCGTCGCCTGTTTGACTTGCCCGCGAATTTCGCCGCCGGTAAATTGCGTGGTGTGAATGTTGGCATACCAGCGGTGCGCCCGCAAATCGGCGACTTGCGCGGGCGTAACGGCGAAGGTCAGCGGTCCGACGGTGCCGCTCGTGCCGCCGGTTAAATTGAAATTGAAACGCACCGGACCGTTAACGCCGACCGGACCCATATCATGAATGTGACCGCCGACGACATTCGTGGTTAAACCGGAATACGTGCAGCTAACGGTGAACTGGGTTTCGGCGGTGTTCAGCGTAATCACGCAAGAGCCTCTGCCGGGTGAATTAACCGGCGGAACTTCTTGTGGTCCGTTTAAGCTGGCGGTGAATTTCTGCTGCGCCAGAGCCGTGGTTGAGAATACAAAAGCCGACAAACAGATTGCCAGCATCAGGAAAATTTTTCTTCGCATTTTGCTATACTCCTTAAAAAATTAAAATGTTTGATACCGTTTGGTTTGGATGGAAACAAAACGCCCGTCTGAAACAGGGAGAAGAAAAATTTCTTTCTGCGTTCGGTCGTTTGCCTGAATTCTAAGATTTCCGGTTTTGAATGTCAATGGAAAAGCAGAGAATCGTAAAGACAAGTAATCACGAAAACAAGCTCCTAACACGAAACAAATCAAAAATTTATTTCGTGTTAGGAGCTTGTTTTCGCAGCTTGCGAATTTCGCTCTAAACTTTTGTGTAATCGGTCAGCGAAGTTTTGTCGCCGATAACCGCGCCGCCGCCGACCGAGGCGTTTCTGCCGATATGACAGCTGCGCCCGACAATCGCACCACGGATCTGCGCCTGATTGGAGATGCGCGTGTGCGCCCAGACGACCGAATTTTCCACGACCGCTTTTTCTTCGACGTGAACGCCCGCGCCGATAACCGAATTTGTGATTCGCGCGTTCGGCTTGACGACGCAGCCCGCGCCGAGTATCGAATTTTTGTCAACAATCGCCGTCGTCGCAACGTCGGCTTCGGCGGATTTTTCAATTTCAAAGTTTTTTATCTGCCCGCTCAAAAAATCGTGATGCGTTTGCAGATAGCTCTGCGGCGTGCCAATGTCGCGCCAGTAATTGCCCTGCATCACAAAAGCGAAAAATGCTTTTTGGAGCTTCAGCAAATCGGGAAAGACGTTGTATTCGAATGATGTGTTTTCGCCTTCGGGAATCAAATCCAAAACGCCCGGCTCTAAAATATAGATGCCCGCGTTGATATTATTCGTCGTCAAATCGGCGAGTTCCTCCGGTTTCGGTTTTTCCAAAAAACGCCGCACTTGTCCGTCCGTTTCGGTTTCGACCAAACCGTAAGCCGAAGGATTTTCGACCGGCGTGAGGACAATCGTCGCGTCCGCTTTTTTTTGTTGATGAAAATTGATGACTTTGGAAACGTCTAGATCGGTCAACACGTCGCCGTTAAAAACAACGGTCGTTTCCCGAATCGCCGCCGCCGCATATTTATATGCGCCGCCCGTTCCCATCGGAGAAGGCTCGGTAATGTAGCGCAGATTCACACCATAACTTGCGCCGTCGCCCAACTGCTGCTCGATTTTATCCGGCTGGTAATTCAGCGAAAGCGTGATGTCTTTGACGCCCGCCCGACGCAAAATCTCGATTTGATAAAGCAGAAAAGGACGATTCAAAACAGGAACAATCGGTTTCGGCGTGTAAACCGTGAGCGGGCGCAGCCGCGTGCCTTTGCCGCCTGCCAAAATTAGTGCTTGCATAAATTTATCCTACAAAAGGCAAGTTTAAGACTAAAAAAATCGGCGCGAAAAATCAAAGAAGGGATTTGGATAAAATTATTGAAAAACAATTGTCAAGTTTGTTAAAACTCGTTGACATGCTATTGTTGACCGTGATAATTTTAATCTGGAGATGAAGCCGGAAATACTGCCCGCCATTACTGTCTGACCGCTCTCCGGTAATCTTAACCAACAATTTACTACTAAATAAACCCCTGAAATTAGGGGCATTTGATTCACAATGAGCTTCGACAAAAACAAAGCGATGCGAAATGCCGAGCGATTTCTAGCGCAAGGCAAAATTCGCGGGGCAATCAACGAATACCAACAAGTCGTTGAAAACGACCCGAGAGATTTCAGCACGTTAAATATTCTCGGCGATTTGTATGCGAAAAACCGTGACACGCGAAAAGCGGTCGGCTGTTTTACGCAGGTCGCTGAACATTACAACACGCAGGGCTTCGCGCACAAAGCAATCGCCGTTTACAATAAAATCTCGCGCATCGAACCAAAGTCAATCGAAGTCTCGGCAAAGCTCGCCGAACTTTACCAATCGAGAGGTTCGATTGCCGAAGCGCGCCAGCATTACAAAACGCTCGCCGAACACTTCCAGCAGAAGGGACAAAAGGTCGAAGCCTTAGCGATTTGGAAACAGATTGCCGAACTCGACCCGAACAACACGGAAATATATTTAAAAATCGCCGAAACTTGTCGGCAGGAAGAACAATTAGACGAAGCGGCGCGGTCGTTCACCGAAGCCGGTCTGCGATTTATCAGGCACGGCAAACTCGAACCGGCTCTCGCGGCTTTTTCAAGCGCCCTCGAAATCAAAAAAGACGATTTGCAGGCTTTGAAGGGTTTGGTCAAAGCGCAAATCGGTTTGGGCTGCGCCGACGAAGCGGCGAGCGCGCTCGAAAAAGTTCTGAAGGGACAGCCCAACAGCCGCGATATTCTCTACTTGCTGGTGGATTGTTATCTCGATATGGAAAACGCGCCGCAAGCCGAAGGCGCGATTATAAAATTGGTCGAACAGGAGCCGGCAAATTATCCAAAGTTTTTAGAATTGGTCAAACTTTATCTGAAAAGCGGCAACACGGACGCGGCGACACAAATCCTTTCAATGTCGTCCGAAAACCTTCTCGGTGGCGGTCAGGCAGAAGATTTTCTCAACTTGACAAACGAGATACTAGCCAGAAATCCCGAACAAATTGAGGCTTTGCGTTTATTGGTGCGCTTCAGTAATTGGCAGCACGACGAAACCGCACTCAGACAGTCGCTGGAGAGATTAGCCGAAGCCGCGCGGCTCAACGAAGCGGTCGAAGACGAGCATTACGCGCTTTCACAACTCGTGCTGGTTGCGCCCTGGGAAACTGCCTACGCCGCGCGTCTGCGGGAAATAAACCGGATTCACGGATTTGAGATGCCGCTTGAGGAAAACGGAAACGGCGTAGTCGAAGCGGATTTCGCAAATGAAATTCCGCAGTTTCAAAACATCGGCGAGTCAGAAAACCAAACCGGCGGGCAATACGAAGATTCAACCGCATTTGAATTTGCGGACGTCAAAACCTCTTACGAATTTGAAACGAACGGTTTGAGCCAAAACGCTTCGGACGGCGGCAGTAAAGAATTTGAATTTTACGGCGCGGCGAATGGCGGCGATGATTTTGATGCGTATCGAATCGAATCGCCCGTTTCGGCAGCGCAAATCGAAGGCGAACTCAATCTCGCCGACGGGTTGAAGTTGCAGAAGGAGTTTGACAGTATCGAGTTCTACATCGAGCAAGGTTATCTGGAGTTAGCCGCGAAATCTTTGGACGAACTCGAAGCCGAATTCGGCGCGCGAACTGAAATCGCTAATCTTCGCGCGCGGCTCGACGGTGGATTGCCGACATCAATTATCGAAATCGAAACCGGACTAACGGATTCTGTCGAAACCGAATACGCTCTCGAACAGTCACCCGCGACGGCGGCGCAAAGCCCGAAAATTTTTGATAACTTCGATGAATTTAAAGACGAACTCGACGCGCAAGAAACCCAAACGGCGACGAACGCCGACGAAGATTACGAAATGCACTATCATCTGGCGACCGCTTATAAAGAAATGGGTTTGATAGAAAATGCCATCCGCGAATTTCAGGACGCAATCAATCTGGTGGAAATCAACGACGGAACCAGGCGGTTTTTTCAATGCGCCAATCTGCTCGGTCACTGCTTTATGGAAAAGCAAATGCCGAAACTGGCGGCGCAGTGGTTTATGCGCGATTTGGAAGTGGCGGATTTGACCGACGAAGAAAAACAGGCGATTTATTACGAACTCGGCAACGCTTTTGAAGCGAGCGGCGAACAGGAAAAAGCCGCCGGCTATTTTGAACAACTCTACGCCGATAATGTTGATTACCGCGATGTCAGCCGGAGACTGCAAAATTTGCAGGAAAATAATTCACCGGTCTAAACGTTCGGCGGTTGTCTGCCGCGACTAAATAGCGTTACAATCGGGTGATATGGTTTGCAAACCATATCGCCTTTTTTCAATAAATCTAAACTTGTCCAAAAAATCATTGATTACGAGCATTAATGTTCAAGCTATTTTTCACGTTATTTCTTTTAATCTTTTTTAATATCGCCGCGCAAAGCCAATCTTTGCCGAAACCCGAGCGCGAATTCCGCGCCGTCTGGATTGCGACGGTTAGCAATATTGATTTTCCGACGAAAAAAACGCTTTCCGTCGAACAGCAAAAAGCGGAACTCCGGGAAAATTTAGAACTCGCCAGACGATTAAAATTAAACGCCGTCGTTTTTCAAGTTCGCCCGCAGTGCGACGCGCTTTACAAATCGGACATCGAGCCTTGGTCGGAATTTCTAACGGGCGAAATGGGCAAAGCACAGTCGTTTGACCCGCTCGAATTTATCGTTGCCGAAGCGCACAGGCGCGGCATTCTGGTTCATGCCTGGTTTAACCCGTATCGCGCTCTGCATCCGGCGGCGAAAACCGTTTCGGAAAATCACATTTCAAAACGCCGTCCCGATTTGGTCAGAAAATACGGAAAACATCTGTGGCTCGATCCGACCGACAAAGAAGGTCAGGATTACAGTTTAAGCGTGGTCGCCGATGTCGTGAAAAGATACGACGTAGACGGCGTTCACTTTGACGATTACTTTTATCCTTATGCGGAAAAAGACGAAAGCGGCGCGAAAATCGAATTCCCCGACGATGCGAATTGGCAAAAATACAAAAATTCCGGCGGAAAATTAGAGCGCGATGACTGGCGCAGAAAAAACGTCAGCGAGTTTATTGAAGCGGTCGGGCGAGAAATAAGGCGAATAAAACCCGAAATTCTCTACGGGATTTCGCCGTTCGGAATCTGGCAGCCCGTTCCCGAAAAAGACATCGCCGGATTTAACGCTTACGCCGAACTTTACGCCGACGCTCGAAAATGGCTGCAGGACGGAACTGTTGATTACCTCGCGCCGCAGCTTTACTGGGAAACGGCGCGAAAAGGACAATCTTTTCCGGTTCTGCTCGATTGGTGGAAATCGCAGAACACAAAGAAACGTCACATTTGGACGGGAATCGCCACGTATCGCATCGGCTTGAACGCGAATTTCACCGCTGCAGAAATCGCCGGTCAGATAAAATTAACCGGAGAATCGCCCGAATCGCGCGGCGCGATTCATTTCAGTTTCAAATCTTTGCGAAACGATTTGGGCGGAATTCAAAAAGTTTTGGGCGAAACAGTTTATGCGAAAGATGCGTTAATTCCGCAATCCGTTTGGATAAAGACCGCAAAACCACGCGCGCCGAAAGTCGAAATCGTGCGCGGTGAAAAATTTGTCCGCGCCGCCTGGACGGAAAAAGGCGCGCGAAAGGCGTTTTGGTTTGTCGTTTACGCGAAGGACAAAAACGGCTGGAGCTATTCAATTTTGCCCGCCGCGGAAAAATCAATCGCGCTTTCGGCTGACAGAAAAATTGAGAAGATTGTCGTGACGAACGTTGACCGATTAGGAAACGAATCTTCGTTTTAGAACTCAAAATCAAGTAATTTTTCTTTTAGCCTGTCAGCCGGTTCATCGCCGCATTTTTGAAACGTCGCGCGATATATGCTTTACAAAAAATCGTTTTCGAGCTATAACCAATTTCAATAATCTTAAATTTTCGTGACAACCCTTATTTTCTTGATACTACGAATTTCGTTTCGATTTTTGTGAAATTATCCATAACAAATTCTTGGAGATGTTTCCGAGAACCTAAGTTTTTCTTATAGCCCGTAGCTTTATTTTCAACTTAAAGGAGAAAGAAGAATTATGAAAAGCAAATTTTCGGTAATTCAAAACGTTTTACTTTCAATACTATTGTTATTGACTTTCAGCACTATGCCGACAGCCCAAACCGTTACGGGAACGATTAAAGGAACGGTGGCTGACTCGAACGGCGGATTGATCGTCGGCGCGTCCGTTGAGGTTATTAATGTCGAAACAGGTTTACGGCGAAGTTTGACCACGAATGAAGACGGTTCGTATCAAGCCACATTTCTGCCGCTCGGACGCTACAGCGTGGCGGTCAATCAAAGCGGCTTTGCGGTTGTGACGCAGGAAAATGTGACGGTTCGGCTGAACGAAACGGTGCAGGTTGACATTACGCTTGACCCGTCGGTCAGAGCCGAAGTCGTGATTACCGACGAGCCGCCGCCGATTAACACGACGAACGCCGAAGTCAAAGGAACTTTGACCGAGCGCGAGATTGAAGCCAAACCGACTTTTAATCAAGGTAATTTCTTAACGCTCGCCGAAACCTTCACCGGCTTTCAGGAAAATCCGACCAGCGGACAAAACAATCCGACGACTTCTTCCGGTTCGTCAATCAATTTTAACGGTACCGGAACGCGCGGCGCGACGTTTCAAATCAACGGCGTGAACAACGACGACTCATCAGAAAATCAGAACCGGCAAGGCGCGTCGTTGGCGACGATTAAAGAATTTCAGGTTTTGACCAACAATTTTACGGCTGAATTCGGGCGCGGTTACGGCGCGGTCGTTCTCGTGCAAACTAAGCAAGGCACCAACAGCATTAAGGGCGAAGCCTACATTTATCACAACAATAGCGACTTGAACGCGAAAAGCCATTTTGCCACCGGCTTGGCAAAACCGGTAAATCGCCGCAATCAATACGGTTTTGTAACTGGATTTCCGGTTATCAAAAATAATTTATTCGGTTTTGTCAGCGCCGATTGGAAAAAGGAAAGCGGCGCGCTCAACTACACGCGCGACGTTTTTACAGCGTTTGAGCGCAATTCGGCAAATTGGTTTGCGACGACTCCGGGAAACAATACGCCTGAGAATCGCGCTTTTATTCAATCGGTGATTGACCGTTTTCCGGCTGAACTCGCCCCGAATGATTCGCGCAGTTCGCGCACCTTTGCAGGGCAAGTCGGATTTGACCGCCCGCTCGACGATTTCTCCGGCAGAATGGATTGGAATCCGCGTCAATCGGACACGGTTTCGGCGCGCTACCAATACACGCGCCAGATTTTCGACAACAGCGATAACATCATCGGCGAAGCGACCAAACAAAATAACAAACAGCAAAACATCGGTTTGACGTGGACGCATATTTTCTCGAATCAAACCGTCGGTGAATTTCGCTACGGCTTGGGCTTACGCACGACGCTCGTCGGCATAAAGGCGGGGAACGACACGCCGATTATTCGTTTCGCGGGAACTCCCGTCGCGGGTTCAATTATTGGCAACGCGGGCGGTTTTCCGATTAATCGCTACCAAACCGACCATCAGTTTGTTTATAATCTTTCGACGCTTCTTGCCAGCAATCATTTTCTCAAAGTCGGCACGGACATTCGCCGGTCGGCACTAGACGATTTTGCCGACAATTTTTCGCGCGGCTTTTATAGTTTCAGCGCAACCTGCAACGGCACGAACTACGGCACTTCTTACAACGCTTTTTTGAACGGCTGCGTGGCGACTTTTCAAAAAGGTTACGGACCGTTTTTTTTGGAAAACCGTTTGCGCGAATATAATTTTTACGCCGAAGACAATTGGAAGGTGACGCCGAACTTAACGCTTAATCTCGGTTATCGTTACGAATACGTCGCCGCGCCGAGCGAAGTGGAAAATCGTATCAACTACGGTTTTAGCAACGATAAAGACAACCACGAACCGCGCGTTGGCTTTGCCTGGAGTCCGAATTATAAAGAAGGAATTCTCGGCGTGCTTTTCGGCGAAACCGGACAATCTTCGCTGCGCGGCGGTTACGGTATTTACCACGGGCGCATTTTCCAATCGGTCTTTTCGCAATCCGGCGCGACCGTTCGCTTTAATCCGCCGAACGCTATTTTCTTGAGCTTTACCAACCGAACGAATCTGGGCGACCCGACTAATGGGTTTGTGTTCACGCCGGGACCGCAAACGACGCGGCACGCCGAAGCCTTGATTGACCCAAATTTGGAGATGCCTTACACGCAGCAGGCGAGCTTATCTTACGAGCGCGAACTGCCGTTTGAGTCAAGCATTCGCTTTACTTATACAAACAATCGCGGCATCGGAATCATTCGGTTTAATAATGGAAATTTGCCGGTTTTTTCGCCGGACGGCGTATTGGTGGCAAACCATCCGAACAACGCGCCGACGGTGCTTTACGGCACGACGCTTCCGGCAAACGACCCGCGCCGCGCTGACGTGCGCGGTCAAGTGATTCGCCTGGCGGCTGACGCGCAATGCGCCGGAACGGGTTTAACCGGCATTGCGGTAACGGCGCTTTGTCCGGTTGCCGTGCCGCTTGCGCCGAACGAATTCAGCTTACGAGTGCCGCGCCTCAACGAGCGGCGTCCCGACGGGCAATTTACGACGAACACGCTCGTCGCCAACGGCGCGTGGACTTATTACAGCGGCTTACAAATCGAATGGAAAAAGCGTCTGAGCCGAAGGCTTTCAATGACTGCGGCTTACACCTGGAGCAAATCAATTGATACGAATTCGGAAGCGACGATTGTCGGCGTTGGCGACACCAACGCAAATGGACCGAACGCCCGCGACTCACGCGCTCTGTCGCGTTTTCACACGCCGCACCGGTTCACTTTATTCGGGGCTTATCAATCGCCGTTTTTTAATAATCGAAAGGATTTCGTCGGTCAGCTTCTCGGCGGCTGGAATATTTCCGGCGTGTGGAGATTCGCGCACGGAACGCCGTTCACCGTTATTAACAGCAACGGCTTCGGCGATTTGAACTTTGACGGCTTTACCGAAATTCGCCCGGCGCTGGTTGACCCGTCAATTCTAGGAACGCGCATCAACAATCCGAACACTTCCGTTCAAAGTCTGCCGCGCGAGGCTTTTCGCACCGCGACGGTTGCTGATTTCGGCTGCTGCGTTTTAGGACGCAATACTTTCTACGGCGACGCGCTGAACAATGTTGATTTAAGTCTTTACAAAACATTTCTTTTGCCTTTCGGCGAGAACTTGAATCATCGCCTCTCGGTACGCGCCGATTTTTTCAACGCCTTTAACAAAGTCCAATACGGATTCCCAAATCCCGATTTGGCTTCGGTAAACTTCGGACGCATTACCGGCGCGTCAAATACCTACTCGCCGCGCAATATACAGATTTCGCTGCGTTACATTTTCTGATGGCGCAACGATTA
Organism: Pyrinomonadaceae bacterium; assembly: GCA_030448055.1. Taxonomy (GTDB): domain Bacteria; phylum Acidobacteriota; class Blastocatellia; order Pyrinomonadales; family Pyrinomonadaceae. The sequence continues at coordinate 2,463 of JAUJNR010000001.1, read as the reverse complement.
AAACTTAAAGCCCGTGATGTTTTATTTATCACGGGCTTTTTGCTGAATGATAATACGGACAAACCAGAAAAGTTAAAATTACGTGACTGATTGGGATGAGTTATTAAAGGTTAATTAAAAACCTTGTGTGCCAAATGTACCAAACTTAACAAAACTCGGTGAAACTACTATAATTTTGATATGTTGGTTATCGGCGACAAAAGGAGAGTTAAGCAAACTAACTCAAACACATAATATCGAACTTCTTATGGTTGCAAAACTGACCGTCATTTTTTTTATCATTCTGTGTCTCGAAGCGGGCATCGCTCTGACGCTTCTGCCGTGGATAAGTATCGGCGGTTTGGGCGATTGGGGCGACAATTTTCTGCTGGCTTTCGTCGCCGAAAAAACCGGCTTGCCTGTTTTGCAAAGCACCGTCTCTTCCGGCTGGTTTCGCGGCGCGATTACCGGACTCGGAGTTTTGAATTTATTTATCGCCTTCTGGGAAATGGCGCATTTCAAACAAAGCGTTCGGATGATTGAAGGAAAAGAGGAAAAAACAGCGAGCGATAAGCAGTGAGCGGCAAGCAGTTATTCGATAATAAACCTTTGATTTATTTAATCACCGACGGCACGGCGACTGCCGCCAATTTCGCTGAAAACAAAACGAAAATCCTCGAACTCATCACCGCCGCAGTCCGTACGAAAATCTCTTTAATCCAAATCCGCGAAAAGCAATTACCGGCGCGACTGCTTTACGAACTCGTCGCCGGAGCCGAAAATATAACCGGAAAAACCAGCACTAAATTGCTCGTCAACGACCGTGCCGACATCGCGCTGGCGGGAGGCGCGGACGGCGTTCATCTCGCTTCCCGTTCGGTTTCCGCCGATATTATCAGACAAAGTTTCCCGAAAAACTTTATCATCGGCGTGTCCGCGCACACGATTGAAAAAGCAGAAGCAGCCCGACGGCAAGGCGCGAACTTTGTAACTTTCAGCCCGATTTTTTCGTCGCCCGGCAAAGGCAAGCCGCAAGGCGTGGAAAAACTGCGCGAAGTTTGCGAGCAGTTAAAACCGTTTCCCGTCATTGCCCTCGGCGGAATTGATGAAACGAATTCTGCTAAAGTTTTGGAAGTTGGCGCGCGCGGTTACGCCGCCATCAGATTTCTAAATGACAAAGAAAATTTAAGACTAGCCGTAGATTCCGGCAATCGAAACAGGTAAAAATCAGAATGAAAATAGATGTTGAGCAAAAGGACGAATCCCAAATCCCAAACCCCAAATCCCAAATCCCGAAAGTCTGTTTGACTATCGCCGGTCTCGACCCGTCGGGCGGCGCGGGAATCATCGCCGACATTAAAACCTTTTCGGCGTTCGGCTGTTTTGCAACCGCCGCCGTCGCTTCGCTGACCTTCCAAAATACGACCGGAGTTTTCGGCGCGATTCATCAAACGGCTGAATCAATTCGCGGGCAAGTCGAACCGATCATTGAAGATTACACGATTGCGGCGACGAAAACCGGAATGCTGCCCAACCGCGAAGTCATCGAAGAGACGGCGCGGCTCGTCAAAGAATATGACTTAAAAAATTTCGTCGTTGACCCGGTGGTGCGCTCGACTTCCGGTTTCGATTTGATTGACGAGTCGGCGCTCGAAGTTTTAATCGAACGGCTTTTTCCGCTCGCCGACCTCATCACGCCGAATCTGCCGGAAGCCGAAAGAATTTCGCGGATAACAATCGAAAATGAGGATGACATTAAAAAGGCGGCGAAGCTGATGCAAAGTTTCGGCGCGAAAAATGTGTTAATAAAAGGCGGACACCTTTCGATTTCGGATTTGGGATTTGGGATTTGGGATTTACAGGAAGGTTTGGAAATCGGCGAAGACCGAAGACCGAAGACCAAAGACCGAATGGCGAGAGATTATTTATTCGTCGGCAATGAATTGCACGTTTACAAAGCGGAATTTATCGAAACGAACGCGACGCACGGAACGGGCTGCACTTTGGCGGCAGCGATTGCGGCGAATCTGGCGTTGGGAAAAACTCTGACCGAAGCGGTCGGGACAGCGAAAACGTTTGTCACTGAAGCGATTCGCACCGCGTCACGTTTGGGACGCGGACACTCGCCGATAAATTTATTGCCGCCCCGCCGATGAGCGGCAGAATTTTTGAGAGACATCTACAACGAGAAAAAAAGCAGTATCAAATCGAGATTAAAAACTTTGCGACTTTTCCGGCGGAGCTGCTCAGCGTAACTCGTAGAGAAAGCAGACTGGCGCGGCGTAAAAGTTCGCAATTGATAAAGAACGGCTAAAGAAAAGCGGGGGGCGATTTTTTATTTTAAACAACTATATAATAGGGGCGAGTGGTTTTGGGTTTTTACCCTGGTTTTTACCGGCGGGGAGTGTGGGGTTTGGTTGAAATTTTTTTTGTGTATTTCAATGGCTTGAGGAGTGTTTGATATAGGGGGCTAGGTGTGTGGTG